>NZ_CP172054.1:0-4954274 GCF_044095835.1 Cedecea davisae | reverse complement strand
GGCGGACTCCACTCGATCAAAGTCGATAAAAAAGACGAAGACTGAAAGTTATACATTCATGATTGTTGACACACGCTCTCAGGCTGTGGGAGGCGCGCGAACCGCTATTTGCGGTTTCCCCGGTGAAAGCTGGATCACGATCGGGACCGCGGATCATAGCCTAAAGCGCGGCAGAGATCTTCTGTTTCTCACAGATTCTTCACGAATTATCCACAGGGAAGTTTTGAGCCGGTTAAGTGTAATCGATCCTGGCAAGCGTGCAGCGGGTAACCGTCTCATATTGGAAAATTTAATGACCAGCGCACATTTTTGACTAAAGAGATCTGAGGAAGATCCCTGCGGATCCTTGCGCTTTATCGACAACGCCGTATAATTCTCCACCCGTCGCGTAATGCCGCTGTACTTCAGCGGAGATCCGGGCCTCTTTACGGGGGTCAAAAGGGCGCAGCAGTAAGGGAATTGAATTGACTCCGGAGTGTACAATTATTACAATCCGGCCTCTTTAATCAGCCACACTGAAGCGTAAGTCGTTCGCAGACCCTGTAGGGCATTACGCAAATCCAGTGAAATTTAATAGTTTAGGTAGAAATCGCCATGAAACGCACTTTTCAACCGTCTGTACTGAAGCGCAACCGTTCTCACGGCTTCCGTGCTCGTATGGCAACTAAAAATGGTCGTCAGGTACTGGCACGTCGTCGTGCTAAAGGCCGTTCTCGTCTGACCGTTTCTAAGTAATAAAAGCTAACCCCTGAGTGGTTAAGCTAGCTTTTCCCAGGGAGTTACGTTTGTTAACTCCCAATCATTTCACATTCGTCTTCCAGCAGCCGCAAAGAGCTGGCACGCCGCAAATCACCATCCTCGGCCGCCTGAATTCGCTGGGGCATCCCCGCATCGGTCTTACCGTCGCCAAGAAAAACGTCAAACGCGCACATGAACGCAATCGGATTAAACGTCTGACGCGTGAAAGCTTCCGTCTGCGTCAACACGAACTGCCGCCAATGGATTTCGTGGTAGTAGCGAAAAAAGGGGTTGCCGACCTGGATAACCGGGCTTTATCGGAAGCATTGGAAAAGTTATGGCGTCGCCATTGTCGCCAGTCTCGCGGGTCCTGATAGCCCTTATCAGGGTCTATCAACGCCTGATTAGTCCGCTTCTCGGGCCGCATTGCCGTTTCACCCCAACCTGTTCTCACTACGGAATTGAGGCCTTACGCAGGTTTGGAGTGTTAAAAGGCAGTTGGTTAACGATGAAACGCGTACTAAAATGCCACCCTTTGAACCCCGGTGGAGACGATCCCGTCCCGCCCGGACCTTTTGATACCAGAGAACACTAACGATGGATTCGCAACGCAATCTTTTTCTCATCGCTTTGTTGTTCGTGTCTTTCATGATCTGGCAAGCCTGGGAGCAGGATCACGCTCCTCAGGTACAGCAGACCACGCAGACTACGACCACCGCAACGGGTAATGCCGCTAATCAGGCTGTACCGGCCAGCGGCCAGGGGAAACTCATTACGGTTAAAACTGACGTTCTTGAACTGACCATCAACACCCGCGGTGGTGATGTAGAACAAGCGCTGTTGCCAACCTACCCGAAAGAGCTGAAATCTTCCGAGCCGTTCCAACTGCTGGAAACGACCCCGGAGTTTATCTACCAGGCGCAAAGCGGCCTGACCGGTCGTGACGGCCCGGACAACCCGGCAAACGGCGAACGTCCTCTGTATAACGTCACGGCAGACACCTTTGTGCTGGCTGACGGCCAGAACGAACTGGCGGTTCCGCTGACCTATACCGATGCCGCAGGCAACACCTTCACCAAGACCTTCACCCTGAAACGCGGTGAGTTCTCCGTGGGTGTGGATTACGATGTGAAGAACGTGGGCGAGAAACCGCTGGAGCTGGCGACCTTTGGTCAGTTGAAGCAGTCCATCAATCTGCCGACGCATCGCGATACCGGCAGCAGCAACTTTGCGCTGCACACCTTCCGCGGTGCTGCTTACTCCACCCCGGACGCGAAATACGAGAAAGTTAAGTTCGACAACATCGCCGACGGCGAGAACCTGAACCTGAGCGCGAACAGCGGCTGGGTTGCGATGCTGCAGCAATACTTTGCTACCGCATGGGTTCCGCACACAACCGGCACGAACAACTTCTATACCACCAAACTGAGCAACAATGTGGCAGCGATTGGTTATAAATCCGCTTCACAGCTGGTTCAGCCTGGCCAAACCGCTCAACTGGGCAGCACCCTGTGGGTCGGCCCGGAAATCCAGGACAAGATGGCAGCCGTTGCGCCACACCTTGACCTGACCGTAGATTACGGCTGGCTGTGGTTCATTTCTCAGCCGCTGTTTAAGCTGCTGAAATTTATCCACAGCTTCATCGGTAACTGGGGCTTCTCCATTATCGTCATCACCTTTATCGTGCGCGGCATCATGTACCCGCTGACCAAAGCGCAGTACACCTCGATGGCGAAAATGCGTATGCTGCAGCCGAAGCTGGCGGCGATGCGTGAGCGTATCGGTGACGATAAGCAGCGCATGAGTCAGGAGATGATGGCGCTGTATAAAGCTGAGAAGGTTAACCCACTGGGTGGCTGCTTCCCGCTTATCATCCAGATGCCAATCTTCCTGGCGCTGTACTACATGCTGATGGGTTCCGTTGAGCTGCGCCACGCGCCGTTCGCCCTGTGGATCCATGACCTGTCCGCACAGGACCCGTACTACATCCTGCCGATTCTGATGGGCGCGACGATGTTCTTCATCCAGAAGATGTCGCCGACCACGGTAACCGACCCGATGCAGCAGAAGATCATGACCTTTATGCCGGTCATCTTCACCGTGTTCTTCCTGTGGTTCCCGTCAGGTCTGGTGCTGTACTATATCGTCAGCAACCTGGTGACCATCCTTCAGCAGCAGCTGATTTATCGCGGTCTGGAAAAACGTGGCCTGCATAGCCGCGACAAGAAAAAGACCTGATAACATCTGGCGTTAAGCTTACGAAAGGCGGTCGATTGACCGCCTTTTTCTTTTGTTATTCAAGGGCTGAGAGAGACTATGAGCCACAATGACACAATTATCGCCCAGGCCACCCCGCCGGGGCGCGGCGGCGTAGGCATTCTGCGTATTTCCGGCCGTCAGGCGCGCGAGGTGGCTGAAGCCGTCCTCGGCAAACTGCCTAAACCGCGCTATGCGGACTACTTACCGTTTCGCGATGCGGACGGAAGCGCGCTGGACCAGGGCATTGCCCTGTGGTTCCCCGGCCCGAATTCGTTTACCGGTGAAGATGTTCTTGAACTTCAGGGGCACGGCGGCCCGGTCATCCTCGACCTGCTGTTAAAGCGCATTCTGACGCTGTCCGGCCTGCGCATCGCTAACCCCGGTGAGTTCTCCGAGCGGGCGTTCCTCAACGACAAGCTCGACCTGGCTCAGGCCGAAGCGATTGCCGACTTGATTGACGCCACCTCCGAACAGGCCGCACGTTCAGCACTCAACTCGCTGCAGGGCGCTTTCTCAGCGCGCGTTAATCACCTGGTTGAAGCGCTGACGCACCTGCGTATTTATGTAGAAGCGGCTATCGACTTCCCGGATGAAGAGATCGACTTCCTTTCGGACGGCAAGATTGAAGCCCAGCTGAATCAGGTCATTGGCGATCTTGATGCGGTACGCGCCGAAGCACGTCAGGGCAGCCTGCTGCGTGAAGGTATGAAAGTGGTCATTGCCGGGCGGCCTAACGCCGGTAAATCCAGCCTGCTAAACGCCCTGGCCGGTCGTGAAGCCGCCATTGTTACCGACATCGCCGGCACCACCCGCGACGTGCTGCGCGAGCATATCCACATCGACGGTATGCCGCTGCACATTATCGATACGGCAGGCCTGCGCGAAGCCAGCGACGAAGTTGAGCGCATCGGTATCGAACGCGCCTGGCAGGAAATTGAACAGGCCGATCGCGTGCTGTTTATGGTCGATGGCACCACCACCGACGCATTAGATCCGGCCGCTATCTGGCCGGACTTTATCGCCCGCCTGCCGGAACGTTTACCGATAACCGTCGTGCGCAATAAAGCGGACGTTACCGGCGAGACGCTGGGGCTGAGCGAAGTGAATGGCCACTCACTGGTTCGCCTGTCGGCCCGAACCGGCGAAGGCGTAGAGGTGCTGCGTGCCCACCTGAAGCAGAGCATGGGCTTCGAAACCAATATGGAAGGCGGCTTCCTCGCCCGCCGCCGCCACCTGCAAGCGCTGGAACAGGCGGCAAACCATTTGCAGCAGGGTAAAGCGCAGCTGCTCGGTGCCTGGGCCGGAGAACTGCTGGCGGAAGAGCTGCGCCTGGCGCAGCAGAACTTAAGTGAAATCACCGGCGAATTCAGCTCCGACGATCTGCTGGGCCGCATCTTCTCCAGCTTCTGTATCGGTAAATAACACCCCCGCTTTAGCCCCGCGTCACAGTTCAGGATGCGGGGCATTTCTCCCGGCTAAAAAATACATCATTATTTCAAAGTGATGTCTTCAGGCTGACACCTTCAGTACGCAACATATACAAAGCACTCAGAATTTTCCCGGGCTTGGATATATAATATATCGTGCAAAAAATAGATAATTTCCCTGAATAGCATCAATGACAACGCATTGACCAGGGGATTACTATTCTCTTCCTGACGGCGTTCAGGAAGCGAAGCGGAGCGCTGTTTTTGTTCAGCGAAAACAGCATTACATCTACTGACCATTATCATGGAGCGACAAATGGCGACGCATTTTGCAAGATGGGCTCTGAACCCTCCCAATCCCACATCTCCACGCCTGAATGACGAAACCCTTAACAGTGCCAGCCTGATGCCCGAGCATCGCCGTACCCGCTATCTGGCCTCCAGAACGCTGCTGGCCGAGATGATGTTTATGCTGTATGGCACTCAGCGCCTGCCGCGTATTATCACCTCTACTGCGGGGCGGCCGCACTTTGCGGACGACGAGCTGCCGGACTTCAGCATCGCCTATGCCGGAAATATGGTTGGCGTTTTACTCGCCACCGAGGGCCGCTGTGGCCTGGATATGGAACTTCGCCGCAGCTTCCTTGCGCCTTCTCCAGTTCTGCAATACCCGCAAAGCAGCAGCAGCGAAACCACCTGGATAGACAACCAAAACGATCCAAACGAAGCACGCACCCAGCTGCACACCCTGCGCCAAAGTGTGCTAAAACTGACGGATAACCCGCAAACCAGCCCCAGCGCACTACAATTATTGCCGGGCTCTGGTCGCCTGCGCGTCACAAACGAACCGCATATTGAAGCCGTAAGCGACGCTGAAGACATCCTCATCTGGGGCTGTACCGTTGCGCCCGGCGTGGAACGCCTGAAGCTGTGGGAGTTTGACGGCCAACAAGGGTGGCAGGCATTGCCGGATGCGGAAGCCCGCAGCCGTAGCGCTCAGGGCAGCCTGATTCGCCTGACCGGCATCCCGTCTGAATCCGCCGCGCCGCACAACACATTTTCCCGAACGTCCTGACAAAGAAAGGAGTACCAATGTCTGATTCGTTGAAGATAGTGACTTTACTGGGGAGCCTGCGTAAGGGTTCATTTAATGCGATGGTAGCCCGTACGCTGCCGAACATTGCCCCGGCGGGCATGCAGATAGACGCCCTGCCTTCCATCGGCGACATTCCGCTTTACGACGCGGATGTTCAGCAGGAAGAGGGTTTCCCGCAGAGCGTCGAGGCGATTGCCGAGCAGATCCGCCAGGCTGATGGCGTGGTGATTGTCACTCCGGAATACAACTACTCGGTGCCGGGCGGCCTGAAAAACGCCATTGACTGGCTTTCTCGTCTCCCTGAGCAGCCGCTGGCGGGCAAGCCGGTGCTAATCCAGACCAGCTCGATGGGCGCAATCGGCGGCGCACGTTGCCAGTATCACCTGCGTCAGATCCTCGTCTTCCTCGACGCAATGGTGATGAACAAACCTGAATTTATGGGCGGCGTCATTCAGAACAAAGTCGATACCCAGAGTGGCGAAGTGGTGGACCAAAGCACCCTCGACCATCTTACCGGCCAACTTACCGCCTTTGGCGACTACATTCGTCGCGTTAAGGCCTGATAATCAGCCAAAAAAAACGCCAGTCATCATGACTGGCGTTGTTGTTTTTAGCGTCCGGCTTAATCGACAAAAACGATTTTCAGCACAAACAGCAGCGCAACGATAATGACGCACGGGCTAAGCTCGCGCCAGCGGCCGGTGCCCAGTTTCATCACGCAGTAAGAGATAAAGCCCAGCGCGATACCTTCGGTAATCGAGAAGCTGAACGGCATCATCACCGCGGTAACAAACGCAGGAACCGCTTCTGTCAGGTCGTCCCACTTCACGCGTGCCAGGCTTGAGGTCATCAGCACGCCGACGTAAATCAGCGCGCCTGCGGCCGCATAAGCCGGAACCATACCCGCCAGCGGAGACAAGAAGATAACCAACAGGAACAGTAAACCGACGATAACGGCGGTCAGGCCGGTACGCCCGCCGACGGAAACGCCGGAAGAGCTTTCGATATAGGCGGTAACCGAAGAGGTGCCGAAGAAGGAACCGGTCACGGAGGAGATACTGTCAACAAACAGCGCCTGCTTCATGCGCGGGAACTTGCCCTTCTCGTCGGTCAGCCCGGCTTTATCGGTCACGCCAATCAGGGTGCCGGAGGAGTCAAACAGGTTTACCAGCATAAAGGAGAAGATAACGCCCGCAAGACCCAGATTCAGGGAGCCAGCAAGGTCAACCTGGCCCACAACGCTGCTTACGCTCGGCGGCACAGACACGATGCCGTGATATTGCACATCACCCAGCAGCCAGCCCAGCAGAGTGGTCACCACAATGGACACCAGCACCGCGGCGTGAATATTGCGGGAGGCGAGTACGGCGATGATAAAGAAGCCCAGCGCGCCCAGCAGAACGCTATGGGAAGTCAGGTTGCCGATGCTGACCAGCGTCTCTTTGTTGGCAACGATGATACCGGCATTTTTCAGCCCCATCATGCCGATAAACAGGCCAATACCGCTGGTGATACCGACGCGCAGGCCAAGCGGGATATTGGCTATCATCCAGTAGCGAACGCGGAAAATGGTTAGCAGCAGCAGGCCGACGGCGCCCCAGAAAATTGCGCCCATTCCAACTTGCCAGGAAAGCCCCATAGCGCCAACGACGACAAAAGCGAAGAAGGCGTTAAGCCCCATCGCCGGAGCCAGCGCTACCGGCAGGTTAGCAAACAGGCCCATCAGGATGCTGCCAAAAGCGGCAATCAGGCAGGTTGTCACGAATACCGCCTGGGTATCCATGCCTGCGGCACCGAGAATTTGTGGGTTAACAAAAACGATGTAGACCATCGTCAGGAACGTGGTAAACCCGGCTATCACCTCGGTACGTGCGGTGGTGCCATGTTCACGTAATTTGAACGCGCGTTCGAGCAGCCCCGGGCTTGCTTCCGGAGTGGACTGTGGTTGGCTCATTATCGGTTTCCGAACTAAAAGAGGAAAAAATACGCCGCTATCCTATACCAAAAATGGCAGGGGATAACGCAAATCATCCACTTTTTTCGCGGAAATTATCGCAACGGGATCGATTGCGTTGCGCAAAAAGCATAGAGTAAACGTTAAATCTGAAACCAAGGAAACGGCATGTCCGGTATAGAAGCGGTATTTTTTGACTGCGATGGCACGCTGGTAGACAGCGAAGTAATCTGCTCCAAAGCCTACGTGCATATGTTTGCGCAATACGGCATTCAGCTTGCGCTTGAAGACGTCTTTAAGACCTTCAAGGGCGTTAAACTTTACGAAATTATCGACACAATTAATGCGCAGCATGGCACCAGCCTGCCGAAGCCCGAGCTGGAAGCAATTTACCGCGCCGAAGTCGCGCGGCTGTTCGATAGCGAATTACAGGAGATCGCCGGGGCAAATACGCTGCTGACGCAAATACGCAAGCCGATGTGCGTGGTGTCTAACGGCCCGGTTAGCAAGATGCAGCATTCGCTCGGTAAAACCGGCATGCTCGACTACTTCCCCGACACGCTGTACAGCGGCTACGATATTCAGCGCTGGAAGCCGGACCCGGCGCTGATGTTTCACGCCGCCGAGCAGATGAAGGTCAGCGTGGAGCGCAGCATTCTGGTTGATGATTCGATGGCGGGGGCACAGTCCGGCGTTGCGGCGGGGATGGAGGTCTTCTACTTCTGTGCCGATCCCCACAACAGGCCAATCGATCATCCTAAAGTGACGACTTTTACCGACCTGGCGGAATTACCGGCGCTGTGGAAAGCACGCGGCTGGGAAATTACGGCGTAGGAGTTGCCCCTCACCCCGAAAACTGGATTCAGTCTGTCCCCTCTCCCTTTTAGGGTGTACGTTCCGGGGACATAGTAGACAGATGTTCGGGGACATAGTGAACACCTTTTAACATCTTTTACCCATGATGATCGACCGGTTCTTCAGGTCGATCATTCCCACTTTCGTGCTGTACCACCACACCTCATAACAACCGTCCTCACCGCTTTCCTTCAGCCCCACTCGCTCTCCCCTGAACGCTTTGCCCGCTTTCAGGCTGATACCTCTGATGCTCAGGCTTCCACTGATATCCACTTTTCTTACCGCCACGCCGTCATCGTACTCCGGCCCGGGAGCATCGCTTCTGTACTGTCTGGCCGAAGGCTGATAGCGCGAACCCGGGACCGCCATATTCAGTCCCTCATGCGGGCGTTCAAAGTTATAGACCTCCCGCCAGTGGTCAAATACCCGCTGGAGCTGGTCGCTGTCCGTGAACCATTTCCCCTGCAGAACCTCCGCCTTCAGACTGCGGTGAAAACGCTCGAGCTTGCCCTGCGTCTGGGGATGATAAGGCCGCGAGTGCCCCACCCGGATACCCTGACGCATCAGCCACAGCTCCAGCGCGGTCCAGGTCCCGGTGGTGTCTCCCCAGGGCGCCCCGTTATCCATGGTCATCCTCTCCGGCAGGCCATAGCGCTCAAACACCTTTGTCAGATGTGACTGCACGGTCTCACGCCGCTCGTTGTCGCAGTGCGTCAGGCAGAGTGAAAACCGGGAGTGGTCGTCCAGCAGCGTGAGGGGATGGCTGCGCCCACCGGCGAAGGGAAAGTGTCCCTTAAAATCCATCTGCCAGAGGGCGTTCGGCCTGCCGTGTTCGAAGCGACCGGCAGAGGGGATACCCGGCGGTACACCGGGTAGCAGGCCGTGACGGTGCATCAGGTTGTGCACGGTACTGACGGCAGGAAGGTGGTGCCCCTGCGCTTCCAGCCAGGCCTTAATCTTGCGGGCTCCCCAGCGGGGATGGGCCAGGTGTGCCTGCTGTAACAGGTCAGCCACCTGAGCGGCGGTGGCGTTGGGAGAATGATGGGGAGCCCGTGAGCGGTCAGCGAGGCCGGGAAGTCCGGCCTCGAGAAAGCGGCAAAGCCACTTATATCCGGTGGCGGGCGCGATGCCGAAGTGGCGACAGAGCGCCCGGATGTTAGCCCCGTCCTGCGAGGCAAAGTGAACAAACTCGTGACGTAATGACATGGTATCTCTCGCATCCCAGGGCATAAGCGACTCCGGAAGAGGGTTCTTATGCCGTAGTTGTAAGTGTCTACCATGTCCCCGAACAAGTGTTCACCATGTCTCCGGTATGTACATAGGGAGAGGGTTAGGGTGAGGGTCACCTGTCGGGAACGGTCAAAAAATTAAAGGAACATCCCGCCGGAAACTTCGATGCGCTGGGCATTCATCCAGCCGGTTTCATCGCTAAGAATAGCGGCAATAGCATCGCCAATATCATCCGGCTGGCCCACGCGGCCAAGCGCGGTTTGCGCAGCGATAGCTTTAGCCACATGCTCGTTATCCCGCACAATACCGCCGCTAAAATCTGTGGCAATCGCCCCCGGCGCGATGATGTTCACCGCAATCCCGCGTGAACCCAGCTCTTTGGCCTGGTATTTGGTCAGCACCTCCATCGCTCCTTTCATCGTGGCGTAGGCGGCTTTGCCCGGCAGCGAGAAACGCGTCAGCCCGGTGGAAACATTCAGGATACGCCCGCCGTCTTTGATCAGCGGCAGCAGGCGCTGGGTCAGGAAGAATGGCCCCTTCAGATGAATGTTCATAATTTCATCAAACTGGGCTTCGGTGGTTTCTGCAAATGAAGCTTCGAGGCCAATTCCCGCATTGTTCAATAAATAATCAAACCTGTCGCACTGCCAGACCTTTTGCAGCGTCTCTTTAACCTGCTCAGCAAAATTAGCGAACGCTGAAGAATCGCCGACGTTGAGCTGAATTGCCGCTGCTTTCACGCCAAATCGTTCAATTTCACTCACGACCTTCTCCGCTTCCTGCTTCTGGCTGTTAAAGGTGAGGATAATCCCCATTCCCTTTGCCGCCAGCTTCAGGGCTGCGTTTTTACCTAATCCACGGCTGCCGCCGGTCACTAAAGCGATGCGCTGACTCATGATAAACCTCTTAATTGGCCGTCTGGTAATTGAGATACAGCTTATTAGCTGATACAAAATCAATAAATATGCCGTAACGCGCTTCACTGTTTCACTGGCGACAACAATGCGGGGATAAGATGGATAAAATACACGCAATGCAGCTTTTCGTCAGAGTGGCGGAGCTGGAGAGTTTCACCCGCGCCGCAGACACACTTGGGCTACCTAAGGGCAGCGTTTCACGCCAGATTCAGGCGCTGGAAAGCACCCTCGGCACGCGCCTGCTGCACAGAACCACCCGCCGGGTTCAGCTCACCCAGGACGGGATGGTCTATTACGAACGCTGCCGGGATCTGCTGGCCAACCTCGACGAGCTGGACGGTCTGTTCCAGAGCGACCCCGCCAGCATCAGCGGGCGGCTGCGGGTGGATATGCCGGTTACGCTGGCACGCGGCCTGATTATTCCCAAACTCCCCGGCTTTCTTCAGCAATATCCCGGTATCGAATTAGAACTCAGCAGCAGCGACAGAATGGTTGATGTGGTGCGGGAAGGGTTTGACTGCGTAGTGCGCGTGGGGCAACTCAAAGACTCCGGCCTGGTGGCAAGGCCGATTGGCAAATTCACCATGATTAACTGCGCCAGCCCGGACTACCTGAGCCGCTTTGGCTACCCTGAAAACCTCGACGACCTCGCTTCCCACGCGCTGGTACATTACGCGCAAAACCTTGGATCAAGGCCTCAGGGATTTGAAGTCTGGCTGGATAAAACCACGCAATGGGTGAAAACCGGCGGGCTGATTACGGTCAACAGCACCGAAACTTATCAGGCCGCCTGCGTTGCCGGGCTGGGCATTATTCAGGTGCCGCGCGTAGGGGTAAAAGCCCAGTTGAAGAACGGCAGCCTGGTGGAAATCCTGCCGCAATACCGCGCCGAACCAATGCCCATCTCGCTGCTTTACCCGCACCGCCGCAACCTTTCCCGGCGGGTACATCTGTTTATGGAGTGGTTAACTGAGATACTGAAATCGTATGTAGATTAGCGTTATGGCTATAATTTCCTTAAGATCCTGCCTTAACAAAAGGAAAATTGACCCGATGACGACGCCGGATAATAGCGAAAAACGCCCAACCAACGAGCTGGAATTCCAGCCTGTAGTGAGCATTACGCCTCCACAGGACGAAGAGAAAAGCGAGCAAACGGACAATAGCGAGCCGCTGGTCAAGCTCAAAACCGGCAACGCCGCCGTAAACAGCACCATCGCCACCGTGAATAAAACGGTCAGGCTGCCTATGGTGGCGCACCTGCTGCGCGCGACGGAGCGCTTTAATGACCGCCTTGGCAACCAGTTCGGAGCGGCCATTACCTACTTCTCGTTCCTGTCGCTTATCCCAATAATGATGGTGGCGTTTGCAGCGGGCGGCTATGTTCTCGCCTCGCACCCAACCCTGCTTGAAGATATTTTTGCCAAGATCCTCGATAACGTCAGCGATCCCACCCTTGCCGCTACGCTGAAAAATACCATCAACACCGCCGTTCAGCAGCGAACCACCGTCGGCCTGGTCGGGCTGCTGATTGCGCTCTACTCCGGCATAAACTGGATGGGTAACCTGCGCGAAGCGGTGCGCGCCCAGTCGCGCGATAAGTGGGAGCGTAGCCCGCAGGATCAGGAAAAATTCTGGATAAAATATCTGCGTGACTTTATCTCGCTGATTGGCCTGCTGATTGCGCTGATTGTTACGCTCTCGATAACGTCTATCTCAGGCTCGGCCCAGACGTTGCTGATTGGCCTGCTGCACCTCGGCGACATCGAATGGCTGAAACCGGCCTGGCATCTGGTCGGCCTGGCGATTTCTATTTTCGCTAACTACCTGCTGTTTTTCTGGATTTTCTGGCGTCTGCCGCGCCACCGCCCGCGCCGTAAAGCGCTGATCCGCGGCACTCTGATTGCGGCGATTGGCTTCGAGGTTATCAAAATCATCATGACCTACAGCCTGCCAAAGCTTGTCAGCTCGCCGTCCGGGGCCGCATTTGGCTCGGTGCTTGGGCTGATGGCCTTCTTCTACTTCTTCGCCCGACTGACGCTGTTTTGTGCCGCCTGGATTGCCACCGCGGAATATAAAGACGACCCAAGAATGCCGGGCAAGACGCATAAATAATCTTGTCATGATCTCCGGTCAGGATAGGTAGGCCGCCAGCATCCGTGCTGGCGGGTTTACTTGTCTAAACCTCCGACCAGAGAACAGTGCCATGACAACCGCCTCCGTACCCAAGCTCAAGAAAACCTTTATCGACCCCAGCGTTCGCCTGCGGGAAGCCCAAATCGGCGAGCAGTGCGAAATCCTTGCCAACACCGTGGTGGAATACAGCTCGCTGGGCGACTTCTCCTACCTGGGCGAACACTGCTGCATTGCCGATAGCGTTATCGGTAAATTCACCGCCATTGCCAACCATGTTCGCCTCGGCGCGCCCAACCACCCGATGGACCGCCCTTCACAACATCGCTTTACCTATTGCCCGGAGTATTACGCCGCGGACGTTAGCCGGGATACCTCATTCTTTGAACACCGCCGGGAAGACAGAGTGGTGATTGGTAATGACGTGTGGATTGGGCACGGAGTTATCGTACTGCCCGGCGTAACGGTCGGCGACGGCGCGGTACTTGCCGCCGGGGCGGTAGTGAGCAAAGACGTCGCGCCCTACACCATCGTTGGCGGCGTTCCCGCTAAGCTTATCCGCAGCCGCTTCCCGCAGGATATTGCCGCCAGCCTGCAACGCATTGCCTGGTGGGACTGGCCGCTGGATAAACTCATGTCGCATCTGGACGAGTTTCAGTCCGGCGATATCGCCGCTTTTTGCTCCCGCCGTGAGGAAGAGGCCAACTTAGCAGATAAATCTAACTGGTAACTTTTATTTAACCTAAAACCAGTTTTATCATCTATTTTGTAAATTTCGTGAAGCATTTCATAGATGCTTACGCGCCAGTCTGAAAATTATCCACTTAATGACCATTTATTGACCGGCCACAGGCCGCGCGGCGCGTTGAAATGCTCCTTTTGCTATGCGTAAATGGTCCTTCGTTCGCTATAAATAAGAAAAATCTATGCAAGCATCCGTTGCCACAACTCTCGATACCGGGGCTGACGCCACGCCAGTAAACTCACGCGGAAAAGTCGTTGTTGCCTCGCTGGTCGGCACGGCCATCGAGTTCTTCGACTTTTACATTTACGCCACTGCGGCGGTGATTGTTTTCCCGCACATTTTCTTCCCGCAGGGTGACCCGACGGCGGCCACGCTACAGTCGCTGGCTACCTTTGCTATCGCCTTTATTGCGCGCCCGATTGGCTCGGCGCTATTTGGTCACTTTGGCGACCGGGTGGGCCGCAAGGTCACGCTGGTTGCATCTCTGCTAACCATGGGTGTTTCTACCGTGGTGATTGGCCTGCTGCCGGGCTATGCCTCCATTGGCATTTTCGCCCCGCTGCTGCTGGCTCTGGCTCGCTTTGGCCAGGGTCTTGGCCTTGGCGGTGAATGGGGCGGTGCTGCCCTGCTGGCAACCGAGAATGCGCCGCCGCGTAAACGCGCGCTGTACGGCTCCTTCCCGCAGCTTGGTGCGCCTATTGGCTTCTTCTTTGCCAACGGCACCTTCCTCCTGCTCTCCTGGCTGCTGACCGACGAGCAGTTTATGTCCTGGGGCTGGCGCGTACCGTTTATTCTATCTGCCGTATTGGTCATTATCGGGCTTTATGTGCGCGTATCGCTGCATGAAACCCCGGTATTCGCGAAGATTGCCAAAGCCGGAAAGCAGGTAAAAGTGCCGATGGGTACGCTGCTGAGCAAACATTTGAAGGCCACCATCCTCGGCACCTTCATCATGCTGGCAACCTATACGCTGTTCTATATCATGACGGTCTACTCGATGACCTTCAGTACCGCGCCCGCACCGGCCGGCCTTGGTTTCTCGCGTAACGACGTGCTGTGGATGCTGATGATGGCGGTGATTGGCTTTGGCGTGATGGTGCCGATTGCAGGCTACCTTGCGGACGCGTTTGGCCGCCGCAAGAGCATGATTATTATCACCAGCCTGATGATCGTATTTGCCCTGTTCGTCTTCCCGCCGCTGCTGGGTTCAGGAAACCAGGCGCTGGTGATGGCCTATCTGTTAATCGGCCTGAGCCTGATGGGGCTGACCTTCGGCCCGATGGGCGCCCTGCTGCCGGAGCTGTTCCCGACCGAGGTTCGCTATACCGGGGCTTCATTCTCCTACAACGTCGCCTCCATTCTTGGGGCGTCCGTTGCGCCCTACATTGCCACCTGGCTGCAGGCTAATTACGGCCTGTTCTATGTTGGCGTGTATCTGGCGTGCATGTCGGCGCTGACGCTGATTGCGCTGCTGCTGAGCAAAGAAACCCGCCACCAGTCGCTGTAATTTTTACCCTCACCCTCTCCCCTGGTTTTTCTTTTCCCCCTCACCCCTTCGGGGTGTACATACCGGAGACATGGTGAACACTTGTTCGGGGACATGGTAGACACTTACAACTACGGCATAAGAACCCTCTTCCGGAGTCGCTTATGCCCTGGGATGCGAGAGATACCATGTCATTACGTCACGAGTTTGTTCACTTTGCCTCGCAGGACGGGGCTAACATCCGGGCGCTCTGTCGCCACTTCGGCATCGCGCCCGCCACCGGATATAAGTGGCTTTGCCGCTTTCTCGAGGCCGGACTTCCCGGCCTCGCTGACCGCTCACGGGCTCCCCATCATTCTCCCAACGCCACCGCCGCTCAGGTGGCTGACCTGTTACAGCAGGCACACCTGGCCCATCCCCGCTGGGGAGCCCGCAAGATTAAGGCCTGGCTGGAAGCGCAGGGGCACCACCTTCCTGCCGTCAGTACCGTGCACAACCTGATGCACCGTCACGGCCTGCTACCCGGTGTACCGCCGGGTATCCCCTCTGCCGGTCGCTTCGAACACGGCAGGCCGAACGCCCTCTGGCAGATGGATTTTAAGGGACACTTTCCCTTCGCCGGTGGGCGCAGCCATCCCCTCACGCTGCTGGACGACCACTCCCGGTTTTCACTCTGCCTGACGCACTGCGACAACGAGCGGCGTGAGACCGTGCAGTCACATCTGACAAAGGTGTTTGAGCGCTATGGCCTGCCGGAGAGGATGACCATGGATAACGGGGCGCCCTGGGGAGACACCACCGGGACCTGGACCGCGCTGGAGCTGTGGCTGATGCGTCAGGGTATCCGGGTGGGGCACTCGCGGCCTTATCATCCCCAGACGCAGGGCAAGCTCGAGCGTTTTCACCGCAGTCTGAAGGCGGAGGTTCTGCAGGGGAAATGGTTCACGGACAGCGACCAGCTCCAGCGGGTATTTGACCACTGGCGGGAGGTCTATAACTTTGAACGCCCGCATGAGGGACTGAATATGGCGGTCCCGGGTTCGCGCTATCAGCCTTCGGCCAGACAGTACAGAAGCGATGCTCCCGGGCCGGAGTACGATGACGGCGTGGCGGTAAGAAAAGTGGATATCAGTGGAAGCCTGAGCATCAGAGGTATCAGCCTGAAAGCGGGCAAAGCGTTCAGGGGAGAGCGAGTGGGGCTGAAGGAAAGCGGTGAGGACGGTTGTTATGAGGTGTGGTGGTACAGCACGAAAGTGGGAATGATCGACCTGAAGAACCGGTCGATCATCATGGGTAAAAGATGTTAAAAGGTGTTCACTATGTCCCCGAACATCTGTCTACTATGTCCCCGGAACGTACACGGGGCGAGGGCTGGGGTGAGGGGAAGCTTCACTCACTTCTTCATCTGCCCCAGAATAGTCCGGCACTGATTATCACTCCCTTCCGAGGGCGATATCAGCGCGGCCAGCGCCGCAGCAGGCGTCACTAAAGTCGCCAGAGCGGCGGCAACCGCACCGCGCACAATCAGCGGCCCCGGCTTCACGCCCGCATCCGGGTTCTTAAACGTACCGCGCACGTACAGCGGTGAACGCAGGGTGATAATTCGAATACCTTTGCTTTCAGGGTCGATGGTTAAGTCCAGCCGCTCGCTGGCGAAATTGGTGCTGCCGGTGACGTTAATCAGCGCATTTTCCGTATCGAAGGCAAAAATCCTCGGCGTCGCCGTCCCGTTACGCAGATCCAGATTCGCAGCGGCGCAGTTGATGCGCACTTCGTCATCACCAAAAATCTTGCCGACGATATAGTTCCCAACGTTTAAACCAACGATTTCCATCAGGTTGCGGCTAATAAGGCCGTCGTTCATCAGCAGCTTGAGGTTGCCGTTGCTGGTGCCCAGCAGTCCGGCAACGGAGTTACCTCGCCCGCTAAGATTGGCGTCACCATTCAGTTCCCCAAGGGTCTTCTGCATCGACTCGACCTTGGGCATCAGCTGTTTAAGCTGAAGACGCCGCGCCTGAATCTCCGCTTTGCCCTGCATCGGCTTTTTATCGCCTTCGAGGTGAATATTGGCGTTGATGCTGCCCCCCGCCATGCCAAACTTCAGCGGATCCAAGCGCAGGTCGGCATTTTTTAAGATAACGTGGGTGGAGAGATCGCTAAGCGGTAGCGTTCCGCTGTGCTCGATGCGCTGCCCTTTAAAGCGCACGTCGGCATCCATCACGTTCCACTTATCCGTTTCAAAGCGGTCGTAAGGCAGCACCTTGTCGGCCGGTTGCGCCGTTTTTTCCCCACGTTGCTGTTTTGCCTTTTCGGTTTTCTCAACTCCCTTCCCCGAGTCCACGCCGATCAGCGGCCCCAAATCGGCAAGGCGCAGCTGTTTAGAAACCAGATCCCCCTCCAGCTTAGGCCGGGGTTTGCCCTGGCTGTAAGTTAGCGAGCCGTGAATATCGCTGTCGCCAATTCGCCCGTTAAAATCCTGATAGCGGAATATCGAACCTTTTTCAGAATCGATTTTTGCCAACAGATGGCCATCAGTTTCAAACGGCGGGGTTTCAGGCAGTAAAACGCCGGTCAGCGCATAGAGATTGCCGAGGGAGTCGCCCGAGAATTTCAGGCGCAGGTCAACGCCGCCCATTTTCATCGGGTCGTTGATGGTGCCAATAAAAGCAACGCGCGAAGTGCCCGAGCGCACGTCTGCCTGTACCGGGAAGGCGCTGTCGTTCTCACTGCGAAGCGCCAGCATGCCGCCAATTTTTCCGCTCCCTTCCACCGGCTGTCCGCCGTAGCGGCCATTCACTTTCAGGCCCAAAACGTAGTCGGCGGCCTTCGCCGCATCTTTGCCCTGCGGTTTCTGCCCGGAGACTTCACTGAACGGCAGCGGTTTCCCGAGCGGGTCAACCAGGAGGGTCAAATCAGCCTTCGTCACTTTGTCATCGACGGTGATTCGGCCTTTATCAAACAGAATATTGTCGAGGCGGAACGACCACCCGGAAGGCTTCTGATTTGGGTCTTCAGAGGTTGAATCGGCGAGGTTAAAAGTCCAGTTATTGTTTTTTTCCGACAGCCGGATAATCCGTGCGTCCGGCTCAACCAGCTTGATCCACGGGATATAAACAGTTTTGGTGAGCAGCGCCAGCGGGGCCAGGGTTGCATCCACTCGTGGCAGATGCACCATCGTCACTTCGGGGATATCCGGCGGGTTGCCGAGGAGAATATCTTCGGCGTGAACGTGCGGCCACGGAATCCAGCTGCGCCAGCCCGTTTCCTCTTTATTACGTTCCCAGACAACGCCCAAATCACCGCGAATAGCAAAAGGGCGGTTCAGCTCTGTCGAGACTTTTTGGTTGATGGTTGGTTTCAGTCGATTCCAGTCGAAAGTCGCAATCACGACGATCGCCACTACAACCAACAACAAGAAAATCCCGGCGATTCCACTGCTTATTTTACCTGTTCTCGTCATCCTGTTTTCCTCTCCTAATGCCGGTCTGCCTGACTAAAAGATAGTCCAGCGAGACCAAAACGGCATCAGGGGAAACGGGTCAGAACATTTTCCAGGTTTTCGAAAGGCACCGGGCGGGACAGAAAGTACCCCTGGGCAGCATAGGCAGGAGAGGACTGCACATCGCGCCATTCTTCAATAGTTTCAATACCTTCTACGATAACACCCTTGCAATAGCGGTTCATCAACTGCAACAGCATGGTAAAAAGATTACGCCCTTCATCGCTCTTTCTCAGCATGATAAAAAGCTCACGCGCGACTTTGATATAGTCGTAACGCACTTCGCTCAGCGCGGAAAAGTTTGCCAGTCCGGTACCAAAATCATCCAGCCAGAGCGGGCCGAATTCGTGCATGCCTGCAAGTGTTGCCGCCTGCGGTAAATTAATATGCTCGACCAACTCAAAGCGCACCCACGGCAGCTTAGCGATCAGCTCAAGGATCGGCTGATGCTGCTTCATGGCGATAAGCGTAGGGCCGTCCACGTTTACCGACGCCAGAATACCGTGCCGGATAAAGGTCTGTTCCCACGCCTCGAGCAGGCGCAGCTGCTCTTCAATGACATCAAGACGCTGGTGTCCGGAAATCGAGGAGAAATAGCGGTCGGGCGGGATACGGGCATCAGCTTCGCCCGGATGCGTAACCACCGTCAGCAGCTCAACTGCCATTAATTTCCCGTCGATTTTATAAATTGGCTGAAAGGTGTAGCGCCGCTGGCATTGCAGCCAAAATCGTCGTTCCTGCAAACTTTCCACGCTCGCTTCAAGCGTATGCAGCCGGTGAGTAATCTGCTTCAACTTCATCTGTACATCCTGTTTGACCTGATGACTCTACATGGCTCGTCGAAAGGTTATCGGCGTGGCAATAGAGAACTTTATGTTCGCTTTCGCAGCAAAACGTTTGGCCGCGATTTTTGTCACAATCACAACAACCTGGCGCACTTCAAATTTTTTCAAAACGTCGTTTTAAATTGTTTGACTCACTTTTCAACGCGGCGGAGAATGCAAAAAACTCTCTTTTTGTTCGTTTAATCATCAGGTCTCCTATGCCAACCAGCAAAATTGCCGTTATCGGCGAATGCATGATAGAGCTGTCACAAAACGGTGCGGAACTACAGCGCGGTTTCGGCGGCGACACGCTAAATACCTCGGTTTATCTTGCTCGCCAGGTTGATAAAAACTCGCTTGCCGTTCATTACGTTACCGCTCTTGGTGAAGATAGTTTCAGCCGGCAAATGCTTGAGGCGTGGTCCCGGGAAGGGCTGCATACCGGGCTTATCCAGCGCCTGGAGCACCGGCTGCCGGGGCTTTATTACATCGAAACCGACGCCAGCGGAGAGCGTACTTTTTACTACTGGCGTAACGAGGCCGCCGCCCGTTTCTGGCTGGAGAGCGAACGCTCAGCAGAGGTTTGCGCCGAGCTGGCGCGGTTCGACTATCTCTACCTGAGCGGCATCAGCCTCGCCATTCTCAACGAAGCCAGCCGAAACAGGCTGATGGCGTTGCTGAAACAGGCGCGGGCCAGCGGCTGTAAGGTGATTTTTGATAACAACTATCGCCCGCGTTTATGGGCCAGCCGGGAAGAGACGCAGAGCGTCTATCGGCAAATGCTGGCCTGCACCGACATCGCGTTCCTGACGCTGGACGATGAAGACGCGCTTTGGGGCACCAGCCCGGCCAGCGACGTTATCCAGCGAACCCAGGCGGCAGGGGTGAGCGAAGTGGTTATTAAGCGCGGGGCAGACTCTTGCCTGGTTGCGGTTAAGGGCGAAGCGGTGCTGGAGATCCCGGCGGTAAAGCTGGCGAAAGAGAAAGTCATTGATACTACGGCGGCGGGAGATTCCTTTAGCGCAGGCTATCTGGCGGTGCGCCTGAGCGGTGGCAGCGCGGAAGAGGCCGCAAGGCGCGGCCATCTGACGGCAAGTACGGTGATTCAGTATCGCGGGGCGATTATCCCGCAGGAAGCCATGCCTGCCTGAGTTGACCCTCTCCTTTTGGGAGAGGGGCGGAGTGAAGGGCAGTTCCCGCGTTAAGAAGCCGGAGGAATATCCGAAACATCCTGCTTAGGATCGTCGGTCACGGGCGGCGCGGCTGCCGGAACCATCACCTTCTCCCACGTTTCCTGCAAATCCTTCATGTTGTACTCGGGCTCACCCTTCGGCTGCAGCAGAACCAGAGCCATCTCCTGGGAAAGCTGCTGGCGCAGATCCTGATTAATCATCGGCACGGTCAGGCTGTCCAGGAAGTCCTGGCGCAACTTCTGATACTGCTCCGGCGCGATGTCCACAACCTGATTCTGCAATGAGCGCATACGCTGGCTGATAAGCACATCGGTATCGGTGCGGGCGTAGGTCGCAAACAGCTTGGTCAGCTCATTTTTCTTCTGGGCAATCAGCGCATCAAACTCTTCCTGCGACAGACCTTTATCCCGCACTCTCAGCAGCTCACGCCCCACGGAGGTCAGGCTGCTGTTCAGCTTGTCGTTTGGTGACTCAATGTTAATCCCGCACTGGGCGCGCTGGTAAAGCACGCGGCAGTCGAAGCTCAGATTAATATCTTTGCCGCCGTTTTTGCTGCTGAGGTTCTGCTGAACGTTCCAGAACAGCGCCTCACGAGCCAGGTCGGCACGCCAGTAGCGCAGCAGCGCGGCAGAGTCACGAATCGGCTGCCACTGGTTGTCCCACATCAGAGAAAGCCTGTCCTGACGCACGCTGCCGGTCATCATGCTGACCGGCTCAGGCTTCAGCGGAGAAAGCGTTGCCACCGGAGCAGGCGTTTCACGCTTCCCCTTCAGCTCGCCGAAGGTTTTATTGATTTGCTCCGCAACGTTGCGGCTGTCCACGTTGCCCACCACGATGAGCGTCATCGCATCCGGGGTGTACCACTTGTCGTAAAACGCTTTCAGCTGCGCGGCATCAACCGGGCGCTTGAGGTCTTCCGCAGGGTCGTGGCCCAGCAGCGTGGAGCCTTTAAGACGGTAGCGCCACCAGCTGTCTTTGGTGTTCATCGGCCAGGTTGCAACCATATCCGGGGCGCGCAGCGCGGCGGCGACTGTATCGGAGTCGACGTTTAACGTGCCGGTATTGGTTGCCAGAAACGCCAACGCTTCTTTCAGAAGGTCATTGCGGTTGTTAGGCAGGCTGAGATTAAACAGCGTGAAGTCATAAGAGACAATTGCCGGGGGCAGCGGACGCTCAGGGTCGCTGCTCTGCTGCCATAGCGAACGCGCCTGGCTTGTTGGCAGACCGCCGGTCTGCGTCAACACCATACGCGGTAAAAAGTGGCTGTAGCCGCTTTGCTGAGCGGTTTCGGTAAGCGAACCGGTATTCACCATCAGGCGAATTTCTACTCGATCGCTCGGGCGCTGGGGAGTGGCTAATACCTGCCACTGGAAGCCGTTTGCCAGCGTTCCTTGTTGCCAGGCCGGATCTGGCTGGAGCGCTTCTGCCTGCACGTTACCGGCGGCCGCAACTAACAGCAAGCCTCCGGCTAAAAGTCGAATCTTGGTGCCCTGCATGTGAACCCCTAAAAACAATCCTGGTTAAAAGTAGCACATCGGCGCGGCATTCGACGTCCGCAGACCGACATCAGTGACATTTCACCAATCCGTTTGACCGCACTTCTGCGGAAACGTCACTTTTGAAAGTGAAAAATAGACAATTAAAACCCTAAATAATTCGAGTTGCAGGTAGGCGACAAAGGAGTGGGTCCTCAGAAGCTTACTTGAGTAAGTGACTGAGATGAGGGAGTGCGGCCAACATCCCTGCAACTTGAAGTATGACGGGTATTAGGGGTAATTATGCAGAGTTGCCCGCAGCGAGGGCAAGTCGCTGCGGGCAATTGGTCGGATTAGTGGGTGACTTCGGTCACTTTTTTGTCGGATTGTGGGTTATCCAGCTGCTCTTTAAGCTGTTTCTCATCAAGCTGCTTCACCCATTTGGCTACCACTACGGTTGCCACGCCGTTGCCGACCAGGTTGGTCAGGGCGCGTGCTTCGGACATAAAACGGTCAATACCGAGGATCAGCGCCAGCCCCGCGACAGGCAAATGCCCTACCGCAGAAATGGTTGCCGCCAGCACGATAAAGCCGCTTCCGGTCACCCCTGCCGCCCCTTTAGAGGAGAGCAGCAGCACCACGAGGAGCGTTATCTGATGGAAGATATCCATATGGCTGTTGGTCGCCTGGGCAATAAATACCGCGGCCATGGTCAGGTAAATCGAGGTGCCGTCGAGGTTAAAAGAGTAACCGGTCGGAATAACCAGCCCCACAACCGATTTACGACAGCCGAGTTTTTCCATTTTGTCGAGCATGCGCGGCAGTACGGACTCGGAGGAAGAAGTCCCGAGCACGATCAGCAGTTCTTCTTTGATGTAGCGAATAAATTTGAAGATGCTAAAGCCGGTGGCACGGGCAATCGAACCCAGAACCAGAACCACAAACAGAATACAGGTGATATAGAAGCAGACAATCAGCTGGCCCAGCTGCACCAGGGAGCCAACGCCGTATTTGCCGATGGTGAATGCCATCGCGCCGAATGCGCCGATAGGGGCCAGGCGCATAATCATGTTGATGATACCGAAAATGACCTGAGAGAAGCTTTCGATAACGTTAAAGATAATCTGGCCTTTGTGGCCCAGGCGATGCAAAGCGAAGCCAAACAGCACCGCGAACAGCAGAACTTGCAGGATATTCCCGCTGGCGAAAGCGCCGATAACGCTGCCGGGGATAACGTCTAACAGGAAGGCAATCACGCCCTGCTGCTGAGCCTGCTCGGCGTAAACCGCCACGGCTTTAGCATCCAGCGTTGCGGGATCTACGTTCATACCCGCGCCAGGCTGCAGCACGTTAACCACCACCAGGCCGATAATCAGAGCGATAGTGCTGACAATTTCAAAGTAGAGCAGCGCAACCGCGCCGGTGCGGCCAACGGCCTTCATGCTTTCCATGCCAGCAATCCCGGTCACCACGGTACAGAAGATGACGGGCGCAATAATCATTTTGATCAGTTTGACGAACGCATCGCCAAACGGTTTCATTTGGGCACCCAATTCCGGGTAAAAGTGACCGAGCAGAATGCCGATAGCAATCGCGGTCAGAACCTGAAAATAAAGGCTTTTGAAGAGTGAGGTTTTCATTAGAGTATCCTTGAACGGAGAGTAACCGCAGCGCCGTATTCGGAACCGGTCGTACTGCGGCACTCAACATATCACCCCAAAAAAAACGCAGAAGTGGCCTCGATCTAATTTGTTAACAGAGTTGTTAAAAATTTGAGCTGAACCGCTACAGCTCGTAACATTTGTAACTATTGTTTTTACAATCAGGCGGCCAGGAACTCGTTTTCAAACTGTTCAAGCGTGCGGGCTTTAGCAAACAGGTAACCCTGGGCAAGGGTCACGCCGTGCTCCAGCAGCCAGTCGCGCTGGGCGGCTTGCTCCACGCCTTCGGCAACCACTTTCAGCTCCAGCGCTTTAGCCATGGCGATAATCACGCCGACCATCGCATTGTCCTCAGGCAGCCCATCAACAAAGCTTTTATCAATTTTCAGCACGTCTATCGGCAGCGCTTTCATATGGTGCAGATGGCGCAGGCTGGCGTAGCCCATGCCGAAGTCGTCCAGGGCAATACGCACCCCGGCCTGGCGCAGCGGCCGCAGGATATTCACCGCCGCCTGAGGGTCGTCTATGCGGCGGCTTTCCGTCACTTCAAGAATCAACGTACCCGGCTGAATACGGTAGCGGCTGAGCAACTCCAGCAGCGAAGGCACCATCTCTTCGTGCAGCAATTGTAGCGCCGAAAGATTGACTGACAGCGGCAGCGTGATGCCGCGGCTTTGCCAGGCCGCCAGCGTGCGGCACGACTCCTCAAGAATCCAACTGCCGACGGTAATCATCAGGCCGCAGGCCTCAATACGCTCGATAAGCCCATCCGGCAGGCTCCAGCTTCCATCGGGCTGGCGCTGGCGGAGCAGCACTTCCGCGCTGACGACCGAGCCGTCCCGCATATCTACCTGTGGCTGTAGCCAGACGGCAAAGTTATGCTTTTCCAGCGCGTTAAGAATGTCGTGTTCTTCGGTCAGGCGGCGCTGGGCTTTTTCCATCTGCTCCGGGTCAAAGAACTGGATCTGGTTTTTACCGTGGCGGCGGGCCGACAGCGTTGCCGATGCGGCACGGCGGTATAGCTGCTCGGCGCTGAGGCCTGCTTTAAACATCGCGATGCCGATGCTGGCAGTCGGCTTAAGCTGAATGGCCTGTACCGGCAACCGCTCGTTCAGCGTCTCCATAACCTGCTGTGCCAGCGTCATGGCGTACCACGGGTCGCTGGTGCCGTAAGCCAGTAGCGCAAAATCATTGCTGCTTAACTGGGCCAGCACGGTATGGGCGGGCAATACTGCCTTAATTTTCTCCACCAGCGTCAGCAGCAGCATTTCCCGCTGCTCTTCATTGAGCACCCCGGCAGCATCCTGCAACGTCTCGCTGGCGATAAGCATCAGCGCTCCGTGCTTTTCATTCGCCACCATCTGTTCAAGCAGCGCCATCAGCAGCGCTTTATTCGGCAGGTCGGTCAGCGGGTTGCGGGTGCTGAGGGTGTTCATCTGCTCCTGCAAACGCTGGGTTATCTGCTGGTTGCGGTTATAGCTGCGCACCAGCATGCCAATTTCATCGTCATGGTGCAGCGGCGGCAGCGCCAGCTGGTGCTCCCCTGCCTGCTGAGGGTTAAGCCCATCAAGCTCGCGGCTAATTTTACGGATTGGGTGCACAACCAGCCGGTTAATACACCAGCTAATCGCCACGGTGAGGATCAGCGCCAGCAGCAAATAGGTGGTTAACAGCGTGGAGATAGTGCTGATGATGATGCGATACATGCGCCAGGAATCGGCCTGTAACACCAGGTAGGCCAGCGGCTGCGGGTTAGCCGGTCGTTCAAGCGAATAGAGCGGCAGGGATATCTGCACCGGCAGCTCAAACACCCGGGCGATAAGCATCGGGATTTGGTGCTCCGGTATAAAGCTCAGGCGCAGCGCCTGGAACTGATTCGGCAGCACCACGTCCGCCCGGCTGATAATGCCCGAAGGCTGAATTTGATGCAGGATGGCTTCGGCCTGCGGAATATCGGCACGCAGTATTGCGTCGGACAGCGGAAGACGCACGGAGTGGGCGATTTTCTCCATCTGCATGGCGGTGTCGTACCGACTTTGCTGAACGAAATGGAACAGCTGAATGACGATAAAAATGAAAATAAAGACCAGGGCCACGGCCGACACCATAGCCATCTGTTTTATCGTTAAGGAACGACTGACTCGCAAGCTGACTCTCCGATATTGCTTAACCCACGCCACGCCCGGCATCAGGATATTCTTATGCCCGCAGAGTATACTGCATTGTCACAGGTTTTAATCCTGGCGGCAGGATAATCGGGTAATTCTGCTTTTACCGGCAAAACCGGCTGAGTTTCGTCCGAATTAGCAGGCGACAAGAGCAATCCCGCCACCTTCATAAGCCGTTAATCAGAAGTCCGCATAAGGTACCAGCGGCTGCGGCGGCATATCCATATCACCCTGCCATCCCCCCATTGAATAGCGAACAAAAATCAGCGCATGGCTTGGGGTGTAATCCTTGGCCTGTTGAATATCAAACCCGGCACCGATTGACCAGTGCGAGCTGATACGGCGCTCCACCAGCGCCCTGGCGGTGTAGCCAAAGCCGTTGCTGCTGCTGGCGGCGAAAGGCTCGTTGCGATCCGGGTAGCCCACGGGGTTGCCTCTGGGCAAAGGATTCAGATCGTTCGGCACTAAATCAGGGAGAGGGTAGCGTCGGCCCGCATTACTGTGGGAATAAGACCACGAGCCGGAAGCGCCCACCTCCCAGGACCAGTTTTCCGTACGCTTGCGCCAAATCACCGGCACGGCAAACGAGAGGTATTTTTGCGGACTGTAATAGCCGCCCTGGCCGAGGAAATAGTCGCTGAGATCTTTTTCGTAGTGCCAGACCATATTGGTGAGGCCAACGGTCAGGCGCTGGTTATTCTCATTGATAAGCTTGTAGTAATAACCCGTCATCCAGCGTACACGCCAGTTATCGGCAACGTTTTTACCGGTCAGCGAGTCCGCGCTCAGGCTCGACCACACGCCGTTCGCTTCACCTTTATCGTAGCTGAGGCTAAGCCCGCCCCCCGTGGCACGCACGCCGCCCCATACGGTATTGGTATTCGGATCGCGCTGCCCGCCGAAAGAGAGCAGCGAGCTGGAGATGGGCCGCCGGTGAGCATTAACGGTGTAGCCAAACGGGCCGAGATCGTTGCTGTAGCTAATGCCGCCGACAACATCAACAACGTCAAAACCTAGCGGCGTAGTGCCGATATCCGTTTGCCAGGTGTTATTTTTCCAGCCCACCGCCAGGCTTGCGCCGTTGGCGCTCTGGTTGGTGTTACCGTGGCAGGTATGTTCGTTACAGGTCCCCCAGCGCTCATGGTAGCCCGCGCCGCCATCTTTAAACGACCCGGCATCCATGTTTACCATATCGGTACGGAACCACATTCGCCCGTCGCTTAGCGGAGCATCTACTTCCAGCATCGTAGTATGTGCTTTCAGGTCAGAGTAGCCCGGCGTACCGCTGGATCCCCAGTATTCATGATCGAGGGTAACGTTCACATCTTGCTGACGATAAAGGTCAGCGGCATCGCTACGCACCCCGCGCTTCAGCCAGTCGTCTTTCTCATCGTTGCGGGTCAGGCGGGTAAAACTGTCGTTATCCATCGGGCGTTTGTCGGTAACGCCCGATGCAACCATCGCATCTTTATAGGTTTCCAGCGCCTGCTGTGGCTGGCCGTTCGCGGCCTGGAAGCCTGCGGCATCGCGCATCACCAGCGCACTTTCCATGGAAGGCGGCTGCCGTTTAGCACTTGCCAGAATAGGCGCAAAGGTTTTTTCAGCCCTGCTATTGTCGCCCAGCGCGGCCCACGCGTTGGCTACCCGCCTTTGGGTATTGATTGTCGGTGCTGCTGCCGTCGGAGCCTGCTCCAGTTTCGCCAGCTGCGCACGGGCCTGAACATTATCGCCATCGGCAATCAGCACCTCGGTTAGCCCGAGCAGGGCATCATCGTTTGCCGGAGAGCGCTGCAACACTTTTTGATACTGATTTTTAGCCTCAGCGCGGTCACCGCGCTCTGCTGCCCAGTCTGCCAGAGTCAGGTCTACGCGGTCGGAAACCGGCTGCTGGCGTAGCAACGCGATAGCTTCTGGCTCTTTGCCGCCATCCCGCAGGCGATTCGCCGTTTGCATCACCTCGTTGAACCGCAACCGGCTCGCCAGCTCCTGGATATTGTCGTTCCACTGCGCTTTTGGCAGCGTATCGAGATGGCTGAGCGCCGCCGCATCATTATCATTGCCGGACAGATAAAGCCCGTAGGCATAAACCTGTTCAGGATCGCCCGGCTTACGCTGAGCAAGCCCGCGCATCAGGCCATCGGCCTCGCTATGCTGCCCCGCCGAATAAAGATCGTTTGCCAGGCGATAAGTTATCCACACGCTGTCCGGATCCATTTGCAAACGCTGACGCTGCACCTGCGCAGCCCTCGCCCATTGGCCCTGGCTTTCCAGCGCGCTGGCCTGCTGTTCAAGGCGCTCGCCCGTAATACTGCGCTCGATATCATCGATACTGCGGCGCTGGCTGGCCGACAGGCTTTGAATATAGGCCGTAGCCCGCTCCGGGGACTGGCGGCGGTAGACATTAGCCAGACCGCGAACCGCGTTGCTATTGCCGCGATCCATCCGCAGAGCCTGCTGGTAATAGCGTTCGGCGCTGGCGTCATCTTTTTTGGCCACGGCCACATCGCCAAAGCCCAGCACCGCATAGCTGTCGGTGTTATCAACCGACTGCGCCTGCTGGTATTTGAGGCGTGCTGCATCAGGATTATTAGCCTTCAGCAGGGCGTCCCCCTGCTCGATGAGCAGCCAGTAACGGTTGGTTTTTAGCAGGCTGTCCCACTTGCCGCGATTGTCGCTGTCAGGGTCCATCTGAATGGCTTTCTGGAACTGCTGTACCGCCAGGGCGCGGTTGCCCTGCTGGGAATAAGCCTGCCCGAGCGCGCCCACAACCTCGCTGTCGTTTTGCTTAGCACTTAACGCCTCTTTCAGCTGCCCGATAGTTTTACTCCCACCGCCGCTGCTTACCCCCGCCAGCCCCTGGGCGCGGGCGCGGAATGCAGGGTCAGCCAGCTGTTTTTGCTGCTGCTCGAGCCGCGCACGGGCGGTGGTCACCGTATCTCCATCGCTAAAAACGGTCAGGAAGCGCTGCAGGGCGGCAACGCTTATCGGCCCTGCGGGAAGGCTGTCTATTTGGTTGTACCAAAGCGTCGCGGCATCTTCACGGCTGGTATCAGACTTCGCCATCTGCTCCAGAATTTGATACGCCTCGGCGCTGCGGCCGTTGGCAAACATCAGCCGCGCAAGACTTCCCCGAAGCTCGGCGTTGCCCGGCGCTGCCGCATCCAGCGCTTTTAACTTATCAATGGCCTGATTAACGCCGCCGGGCCGCCTGGCCATCAGCGTCCAGTATTCAATCGCCAGGTCGCCAGCCGGAGGGTTGCCGTTAAACAACTTTTCGTAAGCCGCGATAGCTTCATCGGTATGCCCGCTGGTCGCCAGCAAACGCGCCTGCTGTAGCTGCTGGCGGCCTTCTGCACCGGTCAGCATCATGGTGGTTTGCGACTGTTTGTATTCGTCGGAGTCCGGCGCCTGCTTTGCCAGCCGGTCGAGCAGTTTTTTCGCTCCGGCGTTGTCACCCTGGCGCAGCAGGTAGCGCATACGGGCGGCAATAACGTCCGGGTCGTCAGGCGCCATCAGCTCCAGCCGGTAAAGCGACTGGCGCACAATATCTTCGCGCTTGCTGGCCTCGCCAAGCCGCACCTGCTCAAGTAGCTGCTGCTGAGGCGTCAACGCGGCCTGGGCCGCCGGTGTCAGCGCTATGCCCAGCGAGAGGGCGACAAAACTTAATGAGAACCTGCGCATACCTGCCCCCAGCCTGGGAGTAATTCACCCAGAGAATTAAAGCGAAAACGTGTTTGATCCCATCCCTGACCAAAGAGCGTTAAGACGAAGCTGTAGTAGGCATCCGCCTGTGGAAAGTTATCGTTTACCCGCTGGCGCTGGACCTCACGCGCATTGCCGTCCTGTAAAAAGGGCAGCATGGCGGCAGAGAACCCAACCGGCCCGTTGCCCCAGGCAATACCGCTTTGCACATCAACTTTTTCCGGCGGCACGCCCTGCCTCGTCGTAAGGTCGGCCATCGGCTGGAACCGTTTGAGCAGCAGTGCCTTGTGCGGATCGTTATCGGCCATCATGCCGACCCAGAGATACACGCGAATAGCGTTATAGCTGCCGTAGCGGCTGTCATCTTCATTAAACTGCCAGCCTTTACCCTGTTGCCAGCTGGCCCAGTCTGGCGAAAAGCCTTTGGGGGCCGTTTCCAGAAGCAAACGCTGGTTTGCGGCTCTCATGGCGGGCCATGGCCCTTCATAGCGAACAACGCGTTGCAACACCTGCGGCGGAAGGTAGCTTGGGTTCAGCCGCCATGCAGGGGCATGATTAAAGCCGACTTTACCGGGCAACAGCGTAAAACCGAGCCCCGGGATTTTGACCACTTCCTCTTTGGCGACGCGTTTGAGCAACTGCTCGCCGAGGCGGATATAATCGGGCTTTTTCCACAGCCTTCCGGCCTCCAGCAGGCTCCAGACTATCCACATATCGGCATCCGAGGCAGAGTTGCTGTCCAGCACCGTCCATTCACCCTTTTCATTCTTTCCCCACAGCCAGGCGGGAAGATGGGCTTTCAGCGCCCCTTCTGCGAGGTTGTTCTCGGTCCAGCGCAATAGCCTGTCGAACATGTCAGGATCGTTGGCGACCAGGGCAAAAAACAGCGCATAGCTTTGCCCCTCGGAGGTGGTGATTTTGCGCTCGTCGCTCGGGTCGATAACCCTTCCCTGGTCACTGATATAGTTCTGCCTGAACTGTTCCCAGGCGGGCCAGTTACAGGCCGCCCGCCCGCTGACGGCTATCAACATCAGCCCGGCCATTAGCAGCGCAGACCTTAATCTCATGGCAATTACTCGTCTTCCGGGTCGATACGGCGGCGGCTAAGAATACGCAGCACTCGCCACAGCACCCAAGCCAGCAGCACCACGCTTATTGCCGCGAAAATCGCCAGCAGAACCGGGTGGTTAGACAGCGCGTACCAGATACGCTCGAACCACGGCAAATGGCCGACATAGTAAATATCACCTACACGAAGGCTATTCACCCCGGACTCGCGGATCACCGCAACCGAGCCCGAAATTGCCGCTCGCTTACCGCTGTCATTTAACGCGCCGTTCAACAACTCATAACCACGCGGGCTATCAGCCAGCAGAGCAAGAACGCTGCGCTGGTCGTTATACGGTGACTGGAATCCAACAATAGCGGCCATCGGGCCGGCGGAGGATACCGTGGTCTGTATATCGGCCACGCGATCGTTCGGGTCAGAAACCGCACTCAGCAGAGGCGACTGGCGAACCGGCGTTTTCACCCAGCTCTGCGCCGCCTCGACCAGCAGATCGATGCGTTTATCATCCTTCAGGCCCGGCGGAATAGAGCCGATTATCATGATATCGGCATCTTTGCCCTGAATAGCGCTGCCGTCATCGGTCAAATCGACATTCAGCGCCGGAAGCCCGGTCTGGGAGCCAAGGGTGCCGAGCGTATCCAGCAGGGCGGTCATCTGCGCCGGTTCAGGCGTTTTGCCTACGACCACGATAGTTTGAGACAGATCGGCCATGCGGCTGAACGGGAAGCCCGCATTAGCAAACGAGCGCAGATCCGGCATCGCGATAAAGTGGTGGTAGTTGGAGAAATCGATGGTCGACTCGTCCTCGACCACAACGTGGTTCTGCACCGGTTGGAAGGTAATACAGTTCTCAATTGAGCCACCCGGCATCGGGTTCATGTACGAGAAGTCAAAGCGCAGCTGATTGGCGGCACCCAGGCGCAAAGCCGGGATCGCCACATCGGTTTTGCCGTCCAGCAGCCCCTGTAACACCGGCAGGCGTAGCAGCAGCTTGTTATTTTCTTCGTTCGGCGTCAGGTTGAACGATTGCAGGAACTGGTTGTTCAGGCTGATGTCCATGCGCGAGCTGTCCTTCATCGCCGGTGCGGTATAGCGATATTTCAGGTTCAGATCGATACCGTTGCTGCGCAGCAGATAGAGATCCGGCGGCAGATTCATCGTGATGTTAATAGCGGCAGGTTCAAGCCCGCTGGACTGAAGTTGCTCCTGGTAGGTTTTTAGCTCACCGAGGGTAATAGGCCGGTCGGTTCGTACCCAGTTTGGCGCGTCGTATGGCTGGCGCGGCAGCAGCGGCTTCACGTCGTCAACGGTGACGCTGCTGCCCCGGAACAGAATATTCCCCTGAGCGATGCCTTTGGCGGCCTGCAGCAAGTCTTTATCATCGCGGCCAAAGACCACCAGCAGCTTGATATACTGGTTGCCCGGATGGTTAATCATTTCAACGGTTGGCGCTTTCACCGGCGGGTGGTCACGCAGGAAGTCGGGCCGCTTATCGTTGGTGGCAAACACGATGCCGTTGCTGTCCGGCAGCTGGTTATACAATACCGGGAAGCTCTGGCCCCGCCAGGCGGTGCGGGAGCCAAACCATGAGGCCACAATCCCGGCGGCACGCTGCTGCTCTATATCCGGGCTGGCGGCGAAAACAAAAGGCAGGGTCAGCGGGCGGTCGTCGCGCGGGTCAAAGAAAGGTATCGGGAAGTGCGACAGATCGTTTTTCACCGCCAGCCGCTGGTAGGTCAGCGCCAGAGAGCTGCTGCGCCCGACGTCCATCCACAATGTGGTGCTGGCCGGGTTTTCACAGATATCGCGATAGTGACCGACAAACTCCAGCCGCACGCGGTTAAAGTCGGTGATGTAGAGCGGGTTAATCGGCACCTGGGCGAAAGTTTTCTTGCCCAGTTGCTCTTTGGTCACCGGCAGAACGCCCATCAGCTCGTCGTTAAGATAAACCTTCAGCTGCGACTGCACCGGCAGCAGCGCCGGAGAAGGCGTGTACTCAAGGTTCAGAAGGGCTTTGGACACCACCTCATCGCTGCGCATGCCGAACTCGACCGAGCCGGTCGGGTTGACGCCGCGTAGCACCATACTTCCCGGCGGCGGCGCGATTTGTGCGAAATTCAGTTTTACATCGCGCGAAGGGATGTTTTCGGCGACGATCGGCGCATTTGCTCCGGTCACGCCCGGCAGCACTTGCCCCACCTGAGCCGCAGCATCCGGCGGAGTAGCCGGTATTAGCGCCTCCGTCTGAGCAGGCGCAGGCGTCACCGCCGCCTGGTTTGCCGTAGCCACCGTCGGCACCGTTGGGGTCGGCGTCGCATCAGCCGCATTCACCGCTGTAACAGGCAGGGCGCTCATGCCTACCGCCGCTGCGCAAAACCAGGATATTTTTCTTTTCATCGCGTTTTCATCAAAGTTAGGCCATTGCAGTTTTTGCCGGTTTAGCGACCGGGTTGTGCGGGATAAATGACACAACCCAGTCCACCAGCGCGGTGATGGCGTGGAAAATAAATTTCAAAGACGGCGGGGCAAACTCCGCCAGATGGCGGTAGCCCCGGAAGCCAAGTTTGAGAATATCCAGCAGGCTTTCCAGCGGCTTATCCTCGGGGAAACTGTCCTGCCACAGCGCCCATGTATCGGCCCTGGCAAAAGTACACTGGATAAAATCAATATGTTGCCGGGTCGTCATCTGAGCCAGCTGCAGGCCGACTTCATCCCCAAACACGCGGACCACCTGCGCCGGGAAGAAATATTCCTGCGCGCCACGCTTCAGCAGCAGGTTGATCTTCTGCCCTTCCAGCACCTGAGCAGGCCCATGAATTTTGATCCCCACGCCGCCGTCGGAGTAGTCATGAACCGTACACGGGAACAGGTGCCCGTCTTCACGGGCAAGCGCCGCAGGCATGGCTATTTCAACGCGGTGCGCCCGCCTGACCTGCTTGCTCTCAACTGAAACCGCCACCGCGCCGCCAAGGATTATCAGGTTGTAGAACACCCACAGCAGGCTGACGACCACCGTTAGCGCTTCATTTTCAGGGCCGTAGAAGAAACGCCATGCGCCCACAACCACGCCGAGCAGGTTTATCAGAACCAGCATCAGATACGGCCTGGTGATGACCCAATCCACATACTCGTTCTCGACCAGACCGCCTTTTGCGGTAACGTTGAACTTGCCTTTATGCGGGTTAAACAGCGCCACCAGGGTCGGCTGGGCGATGTACCACGCCAGCACCGTTTCGTAGATTTCACTCCAGAAAGAATGGCGGTATTTGCCCTGAATTTTCGAGTTGGTCAGGCTGGCGTGGATCATGTGCGGCAGCACAAACAGGGCAATCATGATCGCCGGGGCATAAATGATGTAGGCGTGGAACAGCAGAAACGCCAGAGGTGCGGTCAGGAAGATGAGCCGCGGCACCCCGGAGAGGAAATGGAACATGGCGTTGGCGTAGCAGAGCCGCTGGGCGAACTTCAGCCCTTTGCCGAAGAACGGATTATCCAGGCGGAAGATTTGCGTCATGCCTCGCGCCCAGCGAATACGCTGCCCAATATGCGCCGAGAGGCTTTCCGTCGCCAGGCCCGCCGCCTGCGGGATGCGCAGATAGGCAGAGGTATAACCCCGGCGATGCAGGCGCAGAGAAGTGTGGGCATCTTCGGTAACTGTTTCGACCGCAATCCCGCCAATTTCATCCAGCGGCCCGCGGCGTATAACGGCGCAGGAGCCGCAGAAGAAGGTGGCGTCCCACATATCATTTCCGTCCTGCACCAGGCCATAAAACAGCGTGCCTTCATTAGGCGTTTTGCGAAAACGCCCGAGGTTGCGTTCAAACGGATCCGGGGAGAAGAAGTGGTGCGGGGTCTGCATCATCGCCAGCTGTTTCTCTTTGAAGAACCAGCCCATGGTCAGTTGCAGGAACGAGCGTGTCGGCACATGGTCGCAGTCAAAAATCGCCACAAAGTCGCCTTTGGCGTGCTTCAGGGCATTATTAATATTCCCGGCTTTAGCATGTTCATGGGTGGTACGGGCGATGTAGTTCACCCCGACCATATCGGCAAACTGCTTAAACTCGTCCCGGCCGCCGTCGTCCAGGATCCAGATATTGAGCTTGTCCTTAGGCCAGTCGATACCCATCGAGGCATAAATCGTGCCCTTCACGACGTGCAAGTCTTCGTTATAGGTCGGGACAAAGATATCCACCACCGGCCAGGTGTTGATGTCTTTCGGCATCGGCACGGGCTGGCGGTTAAGCGGCCAGACAACCTGGAAATAGCCCATCACCAGCACCAGCCAGGCATAGGTTTCGGCGAATAACAGGACAAGGCCAAACACCAGGCTGACAGGATCGTTCCAGTTCAGGGTCGAGGTGTAGCGCCACCAGATGTAGCGACAGGAGACGGTGAGCGACAGCACTATCAGCATCAGGGCAGAGAAGCGCCCCGGCAGGCGACGCACCAGCAGCGCCACGCCCCACAGCAGCATCAGGAAGATAAATTGTGCCAGCGGGTTAAACGGCTGGGTAATACACAACAGCGCCAGAACGGAGGAGAACACGATGATAACGCCGAGAATAATGCGCCGGGCGGTATCGCTGATATGTCCCAGCTCTTTCTCATCTTCGAGGTGCCGAGTCTTCTGGCTAAAGCTTTCCGGGAGTTTATCAAGCCAGCCGTGCCAGCTCTCGCGCCATGCCTGCATACGGCCGAATGAGCGCAGGCGTGGGCGCCCAACCCGCCCCTGAGAAAACAGCAGCAGCCAGGCGCTTTGAATACCGTAGCGCAGAAAGTCCAGCGGGCGCGGTTTATTGGGGTTGATGTGGGGATAAAGCCTGTGGTGTTCGTCGCGGACGCGGCTCCAGCGCTCTCCCTCCAGCGGCAACAGGCACCAGGCCACAATCAGCCACAGGCAGCCAAGCGCGGCGCTAAACGGAGGAGCGCCGTTGCGGCGAAAAGTGAGATAGCGTTCCCCCAGCCGCTGGCTGGCAGCGGGGAGCAACAGCCACGACGCTATGCTGCTCATATATCCTTCCCAGGCAGATTCAGCAGGCACCAGTTGGCGAGCGTCATCATCTCTTCGGCGATGAGCGAGTCCGGGCGGTATTCCCCCAGAGGCTGTTTCACCGCCGCGCTTTCGGCCATCGCCTCATCGCGGTGAAGAATAATCGGGATCATCGCGCGCTGGCTTTGCAGCCAGAGTTGATAGATATCGTCCTGCAGCTGGCTGGCGACCAGCAAATAGTTCACCAGCAAATGCGCGCCCTGAGGCAGGGCCTGCTGGTGTAAACGGGTATGGCAGTTGGAGTCAGGCTTGGCTACCGTCAGCACGCTGTCCGTTTCGCTAAGCAGCTGGCGCGTCAGGGCTTCAAACCCGTGCGGCAGGTCTACCAGAATCCACCGGTAGCGCTGGCTTTCTTTCAGGTCGGCAAGGTAATGGCTGAACTGGCCCAATGCGGTTTCTACCGAGGAGAAGGTCTCACGCTCCGCCGGACTAAGCTTGCCAAACGGCAGCACGTCCAGATGGCTGGTATAGCGCCACGCGCTTTTACGCCAGTCCTGATTATCCAGCATGGCGCGCGCCCAGCCCTGAGGGTTGGCGAAATCAATATTAAAAAACAGGCGCAGCAGGTTATCCGGCGAGGTATCAATCACCAGCACCGTCTCCCCAAGCTGCTGCAATGACCAGCCCAGCGCCGCAGTGATAGAGGTGGTTCCTACTCCACCGCGCAACCCCTGTAACCCAATGACCGCCATCAGGCACGCTCCCTATTGTTGCGTTAACTCCGCCAGCAGCGGCCAGCGCTTAATTGCCGCCGCCAGTTGCTCTCGCTGAGAGATATCTGTGTAATCTATTTCAGGTATCGAAAAAGCTTTGCTTAGCGCCAGAAAATCATTCTGGAAGGCATACACAAGTTTACCCTCCTGAACATCATCAGTTTCATTCTCGGACATTACCCCTACCATCCTCAGGCAAATCATTGTTATCAACAATTAAAGACAAAGATGCAGAAAATGCAGTGTGATTTACAATACTAAAGCGGGTGAGATTTATTTTTAAGGGTAGATTTATTTCTCAACGTGCGCTAGTAAATTGACATGTATACTAAATTTATACCCAGGTGAAAGTCATGGAACCCATATTCTCGCTTGGCATTACATCTTTGTGGGACGAATTAAGCCACATGCCGACCGGCGGAGTCTGGTGGCTGGATGTGGGGCGCAGAGATGACGCCATCGCCCTGATTAATCAAACCATTTCAAAGCAAAAAGAGCAGGATAACATTGCGGTTATTACGATGGGAGAAAAGCCCAAAAAGATAATAAAACTGGACGCACTTCACGGCCCCAAAAAAATTGATCTTTTTTCCATGCCAAATTCTTATAATGGTCTAAACTGCATGCCCCAGGATTTAATGTGTAGCGTTAATCCGAAAAATTATTTATTTATCCTGTTGAGTTCAGATAATGTCTGGGAAAATATACCCAGCGCCTCTTTGCTTCGCTGGATTCATTCTATTGGGCGATGGACAAGGCGCCACAATTGCAGCCTGCTGTTTGTGAATGTTGGAAATAACATCGACAAACAGTTTTCGTTATTAATTAACGAACACCGCAGCCTGTCCGGCCTTGCCAGCCTGCGGGCGCAAACGGACATTCACCGCTATGACGTTGCCTTCTGGTGCAACGAAAAAGGGGTGACCGCCGATCAACAGCTCGATGTCCAGTGGCATAAGCAAAGCTGGCAGGTGGTGGAAAACGTTGAAAATACGCCTCAGCCCCGCAGCGATGAAAAGCGGGTGATGAGCCATATTGCCGTGCTGGAAGGCGCACCCGCCCTGTCCGAAAACTGGCAGCTGTTTGAAAATAACGAGCAGCTGTTTGAAGCGGCGAGAAGCGCCCAGGCGGCGACAATTATTTTTTCCCTGACGCAAAACAGCCAAATAAACAGCATTGCCCGGCAAATCCACGCCCTGCGCCGCCAGCGAGGTAGCGCGCTGAAGCTTATCGTACGTGAAAATCATGCCAGCCTGCGCGCCACGGACGAACGCCTGATGCTCGGCTGCGGGGCTACGCTTATCATTCCGTGGAACGCGCCGCTCTCCCGCTGCCTGACGATGATAGAAAGCATTCAGGGCGTTAAATTTACCCGCCACGTACCGGAAGAAATTGGCGTGCTCATCGACCAGATGCAGCCGTTAAAACTGCGCGGCTACCAGCCCTGGGAAACGTTCTGCAACGGCATAGCGGCATTGATGAATAACTCGCTGCTGCCCCAGGACGGTAAGGGCGTAATGGTTGCTCTGCGCCCGGTACCGGGGCTACGCGTTGAACAGGCGCTTACGCTGTGCCGCCCAAACCGCATGGGCGATATCGTCACGCTCGGCGAAAACCGGCTGGTGCTGTTCCTTTCGTTCTGCCGTATTAACGATCTCGATACCGCCCTGAACCATATCTTCCCGCTGCCGGTTAACGATATCTTCACCAACCGCATGGTGTGGTACGAAGACGGCCAGATAGCCGCGGAGGTGTTACAGATGCAGGCCATGCGCCCGGAAAAATGGGCTAAACCTCTTGCCGCAACCCTCAACCAAAATGCCGTGCCTCAGGTAAGCCGCGAGGGCCACGGCTGGCGCCGCCAGCCCACCGCAATCACCCTGCTTGATGATACCGCCGGGGAGCAAACATCACGATGAATATCACCGACATCATTCAGCTGGTTGTGCTTTGCGCGATTATCTTTATCCCGCTGGGCTACACCGCCCACCGCTGGCTTCCCCGGCTGAGCAATTCAGTACGGTTAATGTTTCTAAAACCACGCTACGTCAAACCGGCCGGAACGCTGCGCCGGGCTTCAGTCAAGGCAGACCACCAACATGACTAATCACGCTCAAACGGCAAAACCGCTCGCATCTTTCCGGCAATACTGGCGCGGACTGGGCGGCTGGAACTACTACTTTCTGCTGAAATTTGGGCTGCTGTGGACCGGCTATCTCAATTTTCACCCGCTGGCGAACCTGGTCTTTCTCGCCTTTTTACTGTTCCCGCTGCCGCCGATTAACCTCCACAAGCTGCGTAACTGGATAGCGCTGCCCATCGGTATCGGGCTGTTCTGGCACGATACCTGGCTGCCCGGCCCCGACAGCATTATTAGCCAGGGGTCGCAGGTCGCCGGTTTTAGCTTTGCCTATCTCGTTGACCTGGTTACCCGGTTTATTAACTGGCAGATGATAGGTGCCGCCTTTGTGCTGCTGGTTGCCTGGCTTTTTGTCTCACAATGGCTGCGCGTGACGGTATTTGTGGTCGCAATTCTGGTTTGGCTTAACCTGTTAACCGTGGCCGGGCCAGCTATCTCCCTGCTGCCTTCCGCCGCACAAACTACCGCTTCGGTTAATACCGGCGCACCGGCAGCTTCCGGTGCGGCTCCGGCTCCGGTGCCCGGCGACATTCCGGCACAGACCGCCCCTCCCACCAGCGATAACATTACCGCCTGGCTGAACAGTTTTTATGCCGGCGAAGCCAAACGGCAGACCAAATTCCCGGACGCGCTGCCCGCGGACGCTCAGCCTTTTGAGCTGCTGATAATCAATATCTGCTCGCTTTCATGGTCGGACATTGAAGCGGTCGGCCTGGATTCACACCCGCTGTGGAAACACTTCGATATTCTGTTCAAAAACTTTAACTCGGCCACCTCCTACAGCGGCCCGGCGGCTATTCGCCTGCTGCGTGCCAGCTGCGGCCAGTCTTCTCATAAAGGGCTTTACGAGCCTGCCGGTAATCAGTGCTATCTGTTTGATGATCTTGCCCGTCTGGGCTTTAAACAGCAGCTGATAATGGATCATAACGGCGTGTTCGGTGATTTCCTGAAAGAAGTCCGTGAGTACGGCGGCGTTCAGGTTCCGCTGATGGACCAGGGCGGGCTGCCGAGCGGGCTGCTCGCCTTCGATGGCTCACAAATTTATGACGACACCGCGGTGCTACATCGTTGGTTGCAGGGCGAACAGAACGACGGCGCTAACCCGCGTACCGCCACCTTCTATAATCTGGTGCCGCTGCACGACGGCAACCATTATCCGGGCAATAGCAAAACCGCCGACTATAAAGCCAGGGCGCAAAAGCTGTTTGACGAGCTGGACTCGTTCCTGACCGAGCTTGAAAAGTCGGACCGCAAAGTGATGGTAGTGATTGTGCCAGAGCACGGCGCGGCGCTGAAAGGCGATAAAATGCAGGTCTCCGGCCTGCGTGACATCCCGAGCCCGGACATCACCCACGTTCCGGCAGGCGTGAAATTTGTTGGGATGAAGGCTCCGCATCAGGGAGAGGCTATCGAAATCAGCCAGCCGACCAGTTATCTGGCCATTTCGGAGCTGGTTTCCCGTTCGGTTGACGGCAAAAATTTCGTGGCAGACCAGGTGGACTGGAATGCGTTAACCGGCAACCTGCCGCAAACCGCACCGGTCTCTGAAAACGCCACGGCGGTGGTGCTGAAATACCAGGATAAGCCGTATGTTCGGCTCAGCGGCGGCGACTGGGTGCCTTATCCGCAGTAATTTTTACGCGACTTTATCATCAACAAAACCGGCACTCTGTTGCCGGTTTTTTTATCAGCTTATAGCTGCATCTCCAGAAAATAAATGCGATTTAGCACAATAGGTTGCGAGCCAGGTTCCTGAATTAAAAACAAAGACTGTGATCGGAAGTCGAGAAGGAATAGAGTGTTTACGGCGACGCATTGTACTCAAAGCTGTACAATATCTGTATAGATTATATACTGGTAGAAATATTGTACATCCCGGGGGTTTCCGTGCGCACAATCACCTACAGTAAAGCTCGGCAGGAGCTGGCAGATACCATGCAAAATGCAATAGACGATCGGGCACCAGTCCTGATCACCCGACAGAATGGAGGCAACTGCGTGCTACTTAGTGAAGAGCAATATAACTCTCTGGAGGAGACGGCTTATCTGATGCGTTCTCCGGCCAACGCCGCGCGTCTGAATCAGGCCATAGAAGATATCAATAACGATCGGTATACAGAACGAGACCTTATCGAATGATCCTCTGCTGGCACCGTCAGGCCTGGGAGGACTATCTCTGGTTTCAGGCCAGCGATAAAAGAAGGGTGAAGCGCATTAACGATCTCATTAAAGATATCAAACGAACGCCGTTTCAGGGCCTGGGCAAACCTGAGCCGCTGAAATTTAACTGGGCAGGTTTCTGGTCACGCCGCGTAGATGAAGAGCATCGGCTGGTTTATACCGTTAAAGAAGATCGCCTGATTATCGTAGCCTGCCGCTACCACTACTAAAAATACCAGCAGGGTAGCGGCTTCCGGCGGCGGGTTTGCTGTTGCCAGGCCCACCGTCTGATTCAATTTACCCCAAAGGGCTAAGAGTGATTTCTACCCGGCGGTTCTGCGCTTTGCCTTCGGCAGTGCTGTTGCTGGCGATAGGGTTCGCCGGGCCAGCGCCGGAAGTGCGAACGCGGCTGGCGTCCACGCCCTGGGTAATCAACGCGCTGCCGACCCCGTCAGCACGCTGCTGAGAAAGACGCATGTTCAGCTCGTTGCTGCCGGTGCTGTCGGTATAGCCCACGACGTTTACCGCCGTTTTCGGATACTCTTTCAGCACCATCGCAACGCCGGTCAGGGTATTCGCGCCTGCGGGCTTCAGCGTCGCGCTGCTGCTGTCGAAGGTAACGTTGTTCGGCATATTCAGCACGATATTGTCGCCGTTACGGGTCACGCTGACGCCGGTTCCGCGCATTTTGTCGCGCAGTTTCGCCTCCTGCACATCCATGTAATAACCCACGCCGCCGCCCAGTGCCGCACCGGCCGCCGCGCCAATAAGAGCGCCTTTGCCGCGATCTTTTTTCGACGAAGAGAGCACGCCGACTCCCGCACCCACCAGCGAACCAATCCCTGCTCCGATGCCGGATTTGCCCGCCTGGCTTTCGCCGGTGTAAGGGTTAGTGGTGCAGCCTGAAACCACTAAGGTGCCGCAAACCACGGCAGCCATAATCATGACGCGTTTTTTCATCTTCTTTCCTTCAATCCTTATGAATCCTTGGCCGTATACGATATCGGCGATTGATTATGACGGCGGATCGTGTAGAAAATTCCGGGAAGTATTCTGATAGTTGTAAATAATATGCGTGGGCGCAGCCCACCACCTGCAAACGCGGAGCCCAAATTGGCAAACTCATCTTCTTCACGCAAACAGATCCTCACCGCCGCGCACTGGGGGCCGATGCTGGTTGAAACCGACGGCAAGCGGGTTTATAGCTCGCGCGGAGCGCTGGAAACCGGCCACCTCAACTCGTTACAAACGGCTGTTCCGGACCAGGTACACAGCAAAGCGCGAGTGGCGTTTCCGATGGCGCGAAAAGGATTTTTGGCCTCCCCCGATAGCCCACAGGGCATTCGAGGAAAGGACGAGTATGTGCGCATCAGCTGGGATGAGGCCCTTGAGCTTATCCACCGGCAGCATAAACGCATCAGGGAGAGCTACGGCCCGGCGGCGATTTTTGCCGGTTCCTATGGCTGGCGCTCCAACGGCGTGTTGCATAAAGCCTCCACCCTGCTTCAGCGCTACATGAGCCTGGCGGGCGGCTACACCGGGCACTCAGGCGACTACTCTACCGGCGCCGCGCAGGTGATCATGCCCTATGTCGTCGGCTCCAGTGAGGTTTACCAGCAGCAGACCAGCTGGCCGCTGCTGCTTGAGAACAGCGAAGTTGTGGTGCTGTGGAGCGCTAATCCGCTAAATACATTAAAAATTGCATGGAACGCCAGCGACGAGCAGGGCGTGAAGTTTTTTGAGCAGCTCAAAAACAGCGGAAAAACCATTATTGCCATCGACCCGATGCGCTCCGAAACCGTGGATTTTTTTGGCGAGCATGCTGACTGGATTGCGCCGCATATGGGCACCGACGTGGCGCTGATGCTTGGCATCGCCCATACTCTCGTCGCGCTTAATAAGCACGATACTGAGTTTCTGCAACGCTGCACCACCGGCTACGACAAGTTTGAAGCCTATCTGCTTGGCACCCGCGACGGCATGCCGAAAAGCGCGGCCTGGGCGGCAGATATATGCGGCATTCCGGCAGAGAAAATCGAGAAACTGGCGACGCTGTTCAGCGGCCAGCGCACCATGCTGATGGCGGGCTGGGGCATGCAGCGCCAGCAGTACGGCGAGCAGAAACACTGGATGCTGGTGACGCTGGCGGCGATGCTGGGCCAGATAGGCACGCCGGGCGGCGGGTTCGGCCTCTCCTACCACTTTGCTAACGGCGGCAACCCAACCCGCAGCGCGGCGGTTCTCGGTTCGCTGCAAGGCTCTCTGGCCGGGGGAACCGACGCGGTAGATAAAATACCGGTGGCGCGCATTGTCGAGGCGCTGGAGAATCCGGGTGGCGTTTATCAGCACAACGGTCGGCAGTACACCTTCCCGGATATTCGCATGCTGTGGTGGGCGGGCGGCAGCAACTTTACTCATCATCAGGACACTAATCGCCTGTCTGCCTCATGGCAAAAGCCTGAGTTTATCGTCATCTCCGAATGCTTCTGGACGGCGGCAGCTAAGCACGCCGATATCGTGCTGCCGGTAACCACCTCGTTTGAACGCAACGACATGACGATGACCGGAGATTACAGCAACCAGCATCTGGTGCCGATGAAGCAGGTTGTTGCGGCCCAGGGCGAAGCACGTAACGATTTCGATATTTTCGCAGAACTGAGCGAAATATGGGAAGCGGGCGGAAAACTGCGCTTTAACGAAGGTAAAAGCGAACTTGAATGGCTGGAAAGCTTTTATGAGATAGCTCGCCAGCGGGGAGCCGCACAGCACATTACGCTGCCAGCATTCAGTGAATTCTGGGAAGCTAACCAGCTGATAGAAATGCCGGAAAATGCGAAAAATGCAGAATTTATTCGCTTCGCCGCCTTCCGGGAAGATCCTCAGGCGAACCCGCTGAAAACGCCGAGCGGTAAAATTGAGATCTATTCCGAGCGCATAGCAAGCTTTGGCTATGAGGATTGTCCTCCGCATCCGAGCTGGCTGGCCCCTGATGAGTGGCAGGGCAACGCCGAGTCCGGCCAGCTTCAGCTGCTCTCCTCGCATCCGGCTCACCGCCTGCACAGCCAGCTCAACTACGCCGCTCTGCGTGACCAGTACACCATTGCCGGACGAGAACCCATCACGCTGCACCCGGATGACGCAAAAGCGCGCGGCATCGCTCAGGGTGACTTAGTTCGCGTCTGGAACGCCCGTGGGCAGGTATTGGTTGGTGCTCATATTACGGATGGCATCAGGCCCGGAGTGGTTTGTATTCATCAGGGCGCGTGGCCAGACCTCGACGAAAATCAGCTGTGTAAAAACGGAGCCGTTAACGTGCTGACGATGGATATCCCGTCTTCGCGCCTCGCGAACGGCTGTGCGGCAAATAATTCGCTGGTCTGGGCAGAGAAGTTTACCGGCCAGCCGCCGGTTGTTACGGCTTTTGATGGATATCCTGGATAAAACCGAATAATACAAGTACAACACTTAAAAAATAGTAATTTAAAATCAGTAGCCATTGTTGCCCGACGAACTGCCGGGCAACAATGATTAAGCCGCCTATGAATATATAATATTTTATTTATCATGGTTTTTTATCAGAAAAATCATCCACATTTTTAACGTCAAAATAAAATCAAAAAACCTTTTTTTAATAGCAACATCAATTACATTCATAATAAAAATGTTTCTTCACAAAACGAAAGGAAAGAAACATGCCACATATCAACTCAACAACCCTCCCTTCCCCTATCTATAAGGCAGCATCGTTATTTGATAAACCCCTGCCAAAAGAACAACCAGAAAAAGATATTTGGTTTGATGCTCAAGACCAGATTGAAATAGACGAAACATGGTTTGATACCAGTGATATATATTACGAAGAAACTGCAAATCTTCGTGTTCCATTCACTGAAGACTGTAGGCGAAGTATTCAGCGACTTCTCCATACCATGGGTGAATATAGCGAAAGTAGAATAATTTCGGAGTGCCTTTCAAAAATTCTTCCAGAAGCCCCTACAAATATTATTATGGCGGCTAAAAGTATTTATACCGCTGTTACTCAGAGAACGAATATTGATACCGCCTCCTTGCAAACGCTGCTTGTTGCTTCATCGCATCTTCCTGACAATATCAACGTCTTTTCTCATCTGGCCGCGGTTGTGCGGGACACCATTAAAGACTGGGCTGAGGATACTTGCCTGCGCCCATATCTGGAAGGTGAAGCAGATAATACCTATGCCAACCTGTGGACTGCCCTGGCGGTTACTGCCATTGCTGCAAGATACTGGATGGCAGACAGAGGCGGGCCAGAACGTGCAATTCTGAAGGTTCCGACTTTTATCGCGAATCTTTTCATTCGCGCCAACTATTACTGGAATGCTCTCGGGAGAATGGCAGGCAATCACTCCTCGCCCCCCCTGGAACCACAAAGAAATACTGAACAACGGCAACAGGAATCAGCTTTTGAAGTGGATACTCAAGTGGAGATGACTCAAAACACAAGCGACAAACGTGGTTTTCTCAGCACGCTGTCTAAACCACAAATGACCGCTTTTATGTCGAACTCAACCATTACCCCAGAACTTTTGACACGGGCAACGGTACAAAATAGAGCAACACCATACTCAGGAGACAACCAACTCTTTTCCGTACCTGAAAAAGCACATGCGCTGGTGGTAGAACAACTCAGGCACAAAAATGGACTATCAGACCTGCAATACTGTGCGACTCGCCATACTGAAAGCCGCCAGCAGGGAAATGAGAAAATCATTACCAACACCCATCTCAATACACAATGCGATGCTACACCCTATCCTGCCCACTTTGAGCAGGGTAAAAACTCTTTGCCGCCCCCCCGTCCCGCCGACGGCCAGCTTTCAACATACGGCCACTCATTTGCAACAGAGAAAACATTAATTTCTTCCTCCTCTGAAAAGACAGGTCTCTCTGATGAGATTAATCATAGCGCCAGCACCTCACTATTAACGTCACTTGCAAATGCACTACATGAAACCGGTAATTTTTTATCTCATTATGATCCGTTGATATTCCCAGGAGCAACCGCCCTACCCATGGAAAGTATGAGCGGATCCAGAACTGATGATGAAATAAAGATAAAAAACAGACATCATCCTCTTTCTCCTGACACAAAAAATGCAAATAGAAAAATTATTCATTTACTGAAAGCAGAGGGATTCCTTGCCCCAAAAAAATTAACAAAAGAAAAACTTCTTACTGCTGCTACTGAATATTTATTTTCTCAACACGAAGCTACATATGACTACAATAAAAAGATTGAGTTATTTGCCAAAAAAATCCTGACGGCTGGTGGGATGTGGGGCGGGGATAAAGAAGAGAAAATCTCCACGGCACAGGCCGAAAAAGTCATTCGCCACTGGGTATTCAATAATGTTCTGGGTATGTCACCGGAGGAATATATTGAGGACAAGATGAAAACGGCAGATTATCATTACACCGTTAGAGATGTTAATCATTTATTATCCATGGACTACCTGGTTGAGAAAAAATATTTTCATTTAAAACATCCACTTTCACATAGACGATATTTATTGGATATTATGTGGAAGCATTTTCTGGAACAAGAAATACCATTTCTTAGCTTTCGAAAAAAATCGGTGCTTGATTTAAACCTACGAGATAAAAATTTCGCCAATCTCTATACGGGGTCATCTTTTTTGCAATCTGTGGGTGTTGAAAAATACTCATCAGAAGAGGCAATGATTATAGGAGAAAACATATGGAACTCTGCTATTAATGAGGAAATTACAGAAAACTTTCAGCTCTATAAAACACCCGCCAGATTTTTTGCATTATCAAATGCAGTTGAAAATTTAAAAGAAGAAGAGAGTGATATTGCTACAGATATAAGCAACTATATTCAATACAGAAAAGGGACCGATGAATTACTACAGGATATAAATAAAAAATACAACACTTATATGTCAGAAACCCACGCATGGCTCAGTAAAGGGAAACTAGCAGATAAGATAATAGACCAATGCGCTCCTTTTATTGCCCCCATACCTGACCAGTCAATGCCTATCAACGTCCCCGGTTATAACAATATACGCGTATCATACGACGCGAAAAAAATTGCTAAAGAACGCTATTTAGATGACCGAGGAAAACCCTGTGACATCGCACCAGAAAACCTGAGTGATGAATATAAAAGACAAACTGCCAGAGTAGCTGATAGTTTTCGTGAATTAGATAAATACATTATCCTTTCTGCAATTAGTTCATTATCTAATGATGAAGTTGAATTTATAAACTCACCCGATTCAATAATACGACCAGCGGATTCTTATGTGCAACTTATGCAACCCGGATCATTCATTGCCACAAAAAAATATTCATAGAAAACACAGATCTTTTTTCCGTAAAGCTCGGCAATCAGGAGCGAATTTATGCCTTAAAAGCAGAAGTTAATGATGGAAATGGCTATACAATTTCCCGGGTTGATCGCGATCTTAGACTGTATTTCACTAGCAAAATTCTGGGTGATGGATTGAATGACTACAACCCCACCTGGCAAAAAATAGAAGATAGTAAAGATATTTATAATTTTGATGTATATACAACTGGCCCTGCATTAAAAGGGAGTGGCAGCAATTTAGATATACTTGTAAATTTACTGAGCCAAAAACATAGAGAACATTTATATAGTTCACTCTATGAAATTGGACATACATTATCTAACAAACAGACATTATGGAATACTATTAAGCATTTAATCCCTTTTTATGACTGCATTGAAGGGATTATTAATAATGACCCGGAAAAAGCCGTTCCTGCCTGCCTCCTTGATGCGGTTGCATTTATCCCTGCCCTGGGGGCAGCAGCGAGCCTGAGCGGAAGATTCGGCACCGGGCTGGCGCGGGGCCTGCTCGGTAGAAAAACGCTGTCCCGTCTTCCCTGGGGGGCTTATCTGCCTTCACAAGGTGAAATACGTCATATTGCGGTCAGTGCTCTCTATGCTCTTGACCCGGGTTTTGGGGTGATAACATCTATTAGTAATAAATTTGCCAGTAAGATTGTCAGCAGGCTGGCTGCTAATAAAAAAACGGCTAACCTGGCAGAAAACATCCTTTCATCGAATGCACTCGATAAGCTTCCACAGGGATCATCTGCCGAATCATTAGTGGCAACATTACCGGAGAGAAAAGTATCTGTACCTGTAACTGCTGTAGGAATACAAGACAGTAACACGGTATATGTACGCCACAACCCGGCAACCGGAGAGCTTTTCGGGAAGAGGTATATAATAAATAGTGCTGGTGAACTTATCCCCGCGGTAATCAATGCAGATCATATTAGATACTTTAAAAAAGAAATCACAGGCATTACAAACTGGCATGTTTTTGATTCCAAAAATATATTAAAAGAGAAAATAATTCCCCATGAATCTGGTTTCCATACCAGTCTTGATGCACAAGGAAAAAAAACAGGCAAACTATTTTTAATTCAAGAGCAGGGCTGGGTTCCTGTCACTGAGATTAGCAAGGGAAGGTACTATATTGCAGGCGAAGGTAATAGCCGTGTCATTATTGAGAAAAAAAATAATACATTTGAGGTAGCTGAACACTTACCGGTGAACAAGCCGATAGCGAATGAGTATTTGGACAGTACATGGTGCCCGTTACCATCAGCAGGCAGAAGAAGGCTCATGATGAATGATTGGCTGGAATGTGTTCAGCCTCCGGAACTGGCAGAAAATACTGTATCTTATAGATACAACGTATTATTACCAACTGACACCAAAAACAGAGATTTTGACGTTATATTCCGTGGTGTTTACAATACGGACATGTTGACAAGATTAAATGCAATAAATACCATCACGGATACTTTATTTTTTGAAAATCGCAATATTTATTTGATTCAAGATCCGGTTGACGCAACGAAATATGAGAAAGCATTTTCAGATAAAAATATAGAAATGAATCCTGATGAAACACATTTCACCGATACATCTGACGCTAATTTAGCCAATACACCCATTCTGACTAAGAACGAAAAACTCGCGGTAAGGCGCTGGACAGCTGTAGATGAGGAGTTACCTGATTTATTTAGTGATGGTATGGCAGACACAACAAAACTCGGCCTGAAACCGTTGAATTACGATCTCAATCGCAAACTAGCTTATTATCAAAAGCTTACAGATGACGAACGGAATATGGTCAGGCTCTTTGATTCCGCCCTAAACAAAATCCCATCTCAGAAGGGGGAGTTTATCAGGATAGCAGAATATCCCAACCGGAATACTCCCTGGGATAGTCAAATAAAGCCAGGCGATACAGTCACTAACTATCCTTGTTATATGAGCACATCGGCTGACCAAAACTATATCCTGGGATCGGTCCCTGATGAAAATACCAATGCGATAATAATATATAGGTTCGAAAACACATTCTCTTCAAAACCTTTACTCAGGGGTGCGGCATCGTTGGTTGATGAGCAAGAATCATTATTCAGGAGAAACTCATTTTTTAAAGTAAAGCAAATTGCAATTTCTGAGGAAGTCCCAGGGGGGGGCGACACAGCAGGCGTTACTAAAAGAATAGTTGTAACCCTTGATGAAATCGCCGCTCCACAATCCGGGTTAGCTAAAAATATACACACCGGAGAAACAGTAAATACTCATCAGTAATTACCGGTTTTGACCCGCCTGCCAGCCCATAATCCAGGTAGGGTGCTGCGTTTCTTCCTGCCACGCGCTTTCCTCGATGTGAAAGCCGTGGCGGTGGTAGAAATGCACCGCCTTCCGGTTTTTCTGGTACACCTCAAGGCTTAAAGCCGGATATTCGGCTTTAGCCTGCTCAAGCAGCGCGCCGCCAATCCCTTGCCCGCAGCAGGACGGGGCGACAAACAGCGCGCCGATAAACTGCTTCTCCATGACGCTGATAAACCCCACCAGCCTTTCCTGTTGCAGGTAAACCCAGGTTTTTGACTGCGGAATATAAACATTGCGTACCAGGTTTTCGCTCTCACGCCAGTAACTTTCGGCGATAAAGGGGTGCCCGGCGATTGTGCTCTCGAGCCACAGCGCCATCAGAACATCCATTTCCGATAACTCAAAACGGCGGATCATCAGCCGTGGTCCGGATGACAGAAGCAGCCGGTAACGTGATCGTTTACCAGCCCACAGGCCTGCATAAAGGAGTAGCAGATAGTCGAGCCTACGAATTTAAAGCCGCGTTTTTTTAGCGCTTTAGATAAAGCATCCGACGCTGGGGTAAAGGCCGGGATTTCGCTCAGCGTGGCGGCATGCCTCACCTGAGGAGTATTGTGGACAAACGACCAGACGAATTCGGGGAATTTTTCGCCGTTTGCTTCCATCGCCAGAAACGCTTTGGCGTTATTAATGATGGCTTCAATTTTCCCCCGATGCCGGATAATGCCCGCATCCTGCATCAGCTCTTCAATCTCTTCCGGCTGAATAAGCGCAACGGCATAGGGATCAAAGTCTCTAAAACGGCGGCGATAATTCTCGCGTTTTTTCAGCACGGTAATCCAGGAAAGCCCGGCCTGCTGGCCTTCGAGACAGATCATCTCGAACAGCTTTTGCCCGTCGGTTACCGGCACGCCCCACTCTTTGTCGTGATACTCAAGATACAGCGGATCCTGAGTCACCCAGCCACAACGTTCCATATTCTGCTCCCTGATTATTTTTCCGCATCGGCGAACAAATCTAGTACCAGGACAATAGCGAATCCCGCAAGATTCACAACCTTGATCGAATCAAAGTAAGGCTCTTTCCCGGCGACATTTTTGCAAACTGTTAACCACATCTCATTTATGATTTAACATTTAATATACAGCAAATACGCACCATACAACGATAGTAGGCACTAACAAACGAAAAGTAAAAACCGCTTTCAAGGTCATTCATACCCTCAGGGATGCATTTCATTCCGTTCTCCACGCATTTCATGCCGTTTTCTCCTGGAATAAACTGCACTTCGCTATCGTAGGCGGCAGATAACTTCCCTTAGATTCGCAGGACATCTGCCATGAATACTGCCACCTACAACCGTACACGCTGGTTAACTCTTATCGGCACCATCATTACCCAGTTCGCTCTGGGTTCCGTTTATACCTGGAGCCTGTTCAACAGCGCGCTGTCCGACAAGCTCAACGCCCCTATCAGCCAGGTCGCTTTCTCCTTCGGCCTGCTGAGCCTTGGTCTTGCCATCTCTTCCTCCGTAGCGGGCAAGCTGCAGGACCGCTTCGGGGTTCGCAAAGTGACGATGGCGGCGGGCGTGCTGCTTGGCGCGGGGCTGTTTTTCACCGCTCACGCAAACAACCTGATGATGTTGTGGCTAACCGCTGGCGTGCTGGTCGGTCTGGCGGACGGCGCGGGTTACCTGTTAACGCTTTCCAACTGCGTGAAGTGGTTCCCCGAGCGTAAAGGCCTGATTTCTGCCTTCTCCATCGGCGCTTACGGCCTCGGTAGCCTGGGCTTCAAATATATTGATACTCACCTGATGGCGGCCTACGGCCTGGAAAACACCTTCATGATTTGGGGTGGCCTGGCAATGGTGATGGTGCTGTTCGGCGCCACCATGATGAAAGATGCTCCGCTCCAGGAAACCAAAACCGCTGGCGGCGTGGCAAAAGCAGACTTCACCCTCGCCGAATCTATGCGTCAACCACAATACTGGATGCTGGCGCTGATGTTCCTGACCGCCTGCATGAGCGGCCTGTACGTTATCGGCGTAGCAAAAGATATCGCTCAGGGAATGGTACACCTGGATGCCCTGTCCGCCGCCAACGCGGTAACCGTTATCTCTATCGCGAACCTCAGCGGTCGCCTGGTGCTCGGTATCCTGTCAGACAAAATCGCCCGCATTCGCGTTATTACTATCGGCCAGGTAATTTCTCTGGTGGGTATGGCAGCCCTGCTGTTCGCCCCGCTCAACGAAGCAACCTTCTTCGCGGCCATCGCCTGCGTTGCCTTTAACTTCGGCGGCACCATCACCGTATACCCTTCTCTGGTGAGCGAATTCTTCGGCCTGAACAACCTGACTAAAAACTACGGTGTGATTTACCTGGGCTTCGGTATCGGCAGCATCTGCGGCTCTATTATCGCTTCGCTGTTCGGCGGCTTCTATGTGACCTTCTGCGTCATCTTCGCCCTGCTGATTTTGTCCCTGGCTATCTCCACCACAATTCGCCAGCCGGTTCGCGCCATGATGAAACATCGCCATGCACATGCCTGATACCCTCTAAGTATTCAGACTGCCCAAAACCGCCACATGATAAAGTGCCCAACAAATGGGGTTCACTTCATCGAGGGCGGTTTTTTTATTGCGGCTTTCCCGGTCACATGCATACGGCACAAAGTAGTCCTTTCACAAACAGAAGCACAACCAGCCTCATTCAATAGCAGTATTCAATACGATTTTTCTGGTTGAAGTTGTAGTATGCCGGACTGCGTTTGTTACCCAGAAAAATAATACATCCCACAGGATAATATGAGCATGATGAAACCAGGCTCCGGCCGAAAAGCTCGTTGGACATACCTTTATGTCGCGCTGCTGCTCATTGCGGCCCTTATCATTGTCGCAGGTAATTCACCGCGTGATGTCTACCCGCTGGTTATAGCGGCATGTGCCTTTATTTTCTGCGGCGGGCTGCTTTATTTAGTCTCTGCCAGAGCCGCATTCGCCATCGCCACCAGCAGCCTGCTGGTCATCCTGCTGCAATTTTTAAACCAGCTTAAGGTTCACTATTACAAAGATCAGCTGCTGTTCCCTGATATCTTTATGATGGCCGACCCTTCCAACGCCGGCACGCTGCTGCACTATCCGTCCGCCGGTGTAGCCGTGGTGGCCATGCTAGCACTGCTTATATTAACGCTCGTCGTCAGCTGGCGCGTTGCGCCGCGCCGCGCCGGTTTGGCCGCACCGCTGGTCGCCGTTGGCATCATGCTGGGCAGCGCCGCGCTTTTAAGCCACAGCGTGCTGCGCAATCAGCATGACTGGTCAACCAAGCTACCGGGCGGCACCGGCGTGCTGTCCAACCTGGCGATGTCGGGAATACAGACGATTTATGACTCCCCAACCTTCCCTGAAGAACCAGCTCAGGAATTTATCACCCGTGCCGCAGCGCTCAATAAAGCTCAGCCAACGCCAAACGGCGTGCGCCCCGACATCGTTCTGCTATTGCAGGAGTCCACGGTTGACCCACGTCTTTACAAGGTGCCGACCCCGGGTGTGCTGCCGCATCTCGCTATGTTCGACCAGGACAGCAAGGTAAAAGCCCATTCTCTGATGCGCGTACAAACTTTCGGCGGCGGTACCTGGCTGTCTGAATTTGCGGCGCTCACCGGCCTGCGTAGCGATGATTTTGGCGCGATGAAAAACGCGGTGTTTTATTCCGTCATCGACCACGTCAACGACAGTCTGTTTAAACAGATGAAAGATAACGGTTATTACACCGTAGTCCTGACGCCATTCAATAAATCGGCCTACAACGCTGGCCACGCCTATAGCATGATGGGCGTGGATAAAATTATTCAGCCTCAGGAGCTGGGCTACCCTGGTGATATCTCGGAAAACCTTTGGCACATCAGCACTGGCGATGTTCTGAGCTACGTCAAAAAGCTCCTCGGCAGCCAGACCGACAAACCAATTTTTGTCTACGCCCTGACCATGTATGAGCACGGCCCTTACGATGCCTCTCATCACGATGATTACCAGCTGGCATCGGTGGTGAAAAATGAAGGTTCGGCGGGTAAATTCAGCCACTACGTGGAAAAAATCAAAAACTCCGACATCGCGCTCAAGGACTTCTTCCAGTTCATTGACCAGCGTAAGCGGCCTACGATGTTCATGTATTTTGGTGACCACCAGCCCGCTATCGACTGGGCTAACGGCTATACCTCACCGCTGCCGGACGCCATGCACCTGTCGCAGTTCAGCCTGCGGGACAACTTCAATCTTCCGCCGGTTTCGGACCTGGGCCAGGTCACCGACATCGCATTCCTGGGTGGGATATTGCTCGAGCAGGCGCAGCTGAAAGTGTCTCCGTTCTACCAGGCCAATATCGACATGCGCCACTTATGCAAGGGCGAACTCAATGATTGCCAGGACACCGCGCTGTTTAACAGCTACAGAAACTACATTTACGACAAGCTGCATGCCGCCTCGAAAGAGTGAGTCATTCCGGCCACTTAGCTGAATAAAAACCTCGCCCGAAAGGCGGGGTTTTTCACTTTTCGCACCAAAGAGACTTTATCCGGGTGACCGCCACGCAATCGGGCATTACAATCCCCCACCGTTCTAATTTGAGCCAGCGCCAGGAATTATCCCCTAATCGCAACTAATTCGGCTTCATTGAGAACTCCCCACCCGCCCTACGGTCTGAATAGCGCTTATATGTCTATATCGCCAGGATAACCTGCATGAATTACTTTAAAACAATGTCCCACCAGAAGTTGTGTTTGCTGCTGGCGGTATACATTGGTTGGTTTTTGAATATCTCTGTTTTCTACCAGCGCTTTGATAGCCGCGCACAAGTTTTCATTGCCTGGAAAGGAATAGCCGCGGCGGCAGAAGTGCTGGCCTGCCTGCTGGTCACCTTTTTCCTGTTCCGCCTCCTTTCGCTGTTCGGACGTTCCGCGTGGCGGATTCTGGCTTCGTTTGTGGTGCTGTGCTCGGTGGCCGCCGGCTATTACATGACGTTCTTTAACGTGGTGGTGGGCTACGGCATTATCGCCTCGGTGATGACCACCGATATCGATCTTTCTAAAGAAGTCGTAGGCTATCACTTCGCCATCTGGATGGTGCTGGTCAGCGCCATACCGCTGCTCCTTATCTGGATGAATCAATCCCGCGATACGCTAATTCAGCAGCTATTAACCCCCGGCCAGCGGATAAAAAATATCGCTATCGTGCTGCTTTCCGCCCTGCTGGTCTGGGCGCCTCTGCGTTTTTTAGGCGAGGTACAGTCCGACGATGAACAAGGCTCGACCACCGATATGGCCAGCTATGGCGGCGTGGTAGCAAGCTCCTATTTACCCTCTAACTGGGTCTCGGCCCTCGGTTTGTTCGCCTGGGCGCGCGCGGACGAGTCCAGCGGCAATACCTCGTTGCTGAATCCGGCAAAGAAGTTTACCTATGTTGCTCCGCAGGGCATCGATGATACCTACATGGTGTTTATTATCGGGGAAACCACGCGCTGGGATCACATGGGGATACTCGGCTACGAACGTGACACGACGCCGAAACTTTCAAAAGAGAAAAACCTTGTCGCGTTCCGCGGCGAGTCCTGCGACACCGCCACCAAACTTTCGCTGCGCTGCATGTTTGTGCGTGAGGGCGGTACGGCGGATAACCCACAGCGAACCCTGAAAGAGCAAAACGTCTTTGCGGTTCTCAAGCAGCTTGGTTTCAGCTCGGAGCTGTTCGCGATGCAGAGTGAAATCTGGTTCTACAAAAATGCCATGCCGGACAGCTTCTCCTTCCGCGAGCAAATTGCCGCCGAACCGCTTAATCGCGGCAAAACCGTTGATGACATGCTGCTGGTTGAGGAGATGAAGCAGTCGGTCGACGAGAACCCGGAAGGTAAACACCTGGTGATTCTTCACACCAAAGGCTCCCACTTCTCCTACGCGCAGCGCTACCCGCGCAGCTTCGCCAAATGGACGCCGGAGTGCATCAGTCTTGATAAAGGCTGCTCAAAAGAGATGCTGATTAACGCTTTCGATAACTCGGTGCTCTACACCGACACGGTTATCGACAGCGTGATTGATAAGCTGCGAGATAAGAAAGCCATCGTCTTCTATGCGGCAGACCACGGCGAGTCGATTAGCGAGTCCAAACACCTGCACGGCACCCCACGCGAAATGGCGCCGCCGGAGCAGTTCCGCGTGCCGCTGCTGGTCTGGGCGTCGGATAAATATCTGGAAAACCCTGCCTCTGCCGAGTCGTTCAGGCATATGCAGGAACAGGCGAAAATGAAGGTACCGCATCGCCATGTTGAACTGTATGACACCATCCTGGGCTGCCTGGGCTATACCTCGCCGAACGGCGGGATCAACCAGAATAACAACTGGTGTCACGTACCGGAAAAAACTGCGCAATAGGGTTTAAAAAAACCGTGGACGGCGGGAGTCATAACCTGCCGCCATTGCGAATCTGGCAGAATATAAGCCATCGAATTTAGTTATGAAAAAGCGTGGTTTTTTGCGCCATTACTTATGATGGCGGACAGCATTTTTCGCTGTGAGCGATGCAGATCACAAAATAAATCGTGCAACAATTCATCATTTAACACAAAATTTTGCCCATTGTAAGCAATCGATTACCACTAGCGTACGCAAAAGAAGCAGTTTAATATTCTGGTAACAAGCGCGTAGCATAATTTTCTCTGCTGGAAACTGCCCCCGAAGGTTTTTTTAATCTTTGCCCACCGAATCCCACCTTGCTTGTAAATCCCCGTGACCTGTATTGACGTTTCCTTAATCTGTTGACAGATTGTAGGACGAGAGGGGCTATTTACGGACCGTCTGTGCTACCTCCACGCATGACTCGCGAAAGGAACTGCTGACCTCACCATCGCCTCCGGGCACACCGTACCGACCTCACACAAATAACAATGGTCAGACGGTTACAAAACACAACACGACACATAATTGGAGCAGAATAATGAGTATTTCCTTGAAGAAGTCAGGGATGCTGAAATTTGGTCTGAGCCTGGTTGCCATGACCGTTGCAGCAAGCGTACAAGCCAAAACCCTGGTTTATTGTTCAGAAGGTTCCCCGGAAGGGTTTAACCCGCAGCTGTTCACCTCCGGCACCACTTACGATGCCAGCTCCGTACCGATCTATAACCGTCTGGTCGAGTTCAAAACCGGCACCACCGAAATCATTCCGGGCCTTGCTGAAAAGTGGGACGTTAGCGCGGACGGCAAAACCTATACCTTCCACCTGCGCAAAGGCGTGAAGTGGCAGGATAATAAAGACTTCAAACCGACTCGTGATTTCAACGCCGACGACGTAGTGTTCTCTTTCGATCGTCAGAAAAACAAAGACAACCCGTACCACAAAGTTTCTGGCGGCAGCTATGAATACTTCGAAGGCATGGGCCTGCCTGACCTGATTACTGAAATCAAGAAAGTGGACGACAACACCGTTCAGTTCGTTCTGGCTCGCCCGGAAGCGCCATTCCTTGCGGATATGGCCATGGACTTCGCCTCTATTCTTTCTAAAGAATATGCGGACAACATGATGAAAGCCGGCACCCCGGAAAAAACCGACCTGAACCCAATCGGCACCGGTCCATTCCAGCTGCTGCAATACCAGAAAGACTCCCGCATTCTGTATAAAGCGTTCCCTGGCTTCTGGGGCACCAAACCACAGATCGATCGCCTGGTGTTCTCCATCACCCCGGATGCTTCCGTACGTTACGCCAAGCTGCAGAAAAACGAATGTCAGGTAATGCCGTTCCCTAACCCGGCCGACATCGCCCGCATGAAAGAAGACAAAAACATCAATCTGATGGAACAGGCTGGCCTGAACGTGGGTTACCTCTCCTTCAACACCGAGAAGAAGCCGTTTGACGACGTAAAAGTTCGCCAGGCGCTGACTTACGCGGTGAACAAAGAAGCGATCATCAAAGCGGTTTACCAGGGCGCGGGCACCGCGGCTAAAAACCTGATCCCACCAACTATGTGGGGCTACAACGATGACGTGAAAGACTACACCTACGATCCTGAGAAAGCGAAAGCGCTGCTGAAAGAAGCGGGCCAGGATAAAGGCTTCACCGTTGAGCTGTGGGCAATGCCGGTACAGCGTCCTTACAACCCGAACGCTCGCCGTATGGCCGAGATGATTCAGGCTGACTGGGCGAAAATCGGCGTTCAGGCCAAGATTGTGACCTACGAGTGGGGCGAATATCTGAAGCGTGCTAAAGCCGGTGAACACCAGGCCGTAATGATGGGCTGGACCGGCGATAATGGGGACCCGGATAACTTCTTCGCGACCCTGTTCAGCTGCGCGGCAGCCAAAGATGGCTCTAACTACTCCCGCTGGTGCTACAAGCCGTTTGAAGACCTGATTCAGCCGGCTCGCGCAACCGACGACCACAACAAGCGTATTGAACTGTACAAACAGGCTCAGGTTGTGATGCATGACCAGGCTCCGGCGCTGATCATCGCTCACTCCACCGTGTTCGAGCCGGTGCGTAAAGAAGTTAAAGGCTACGTGGTCGATCCGTTGGGCAAACACCACTTCGAGAACGTGTCCGTCGAATAATAAGTAGAGATCCCCCCTCTCCCTTGAGGGAGAGGGCCGGGGTGAGGGTGTTTTAATTTCCCCCTCACCCTAACCCTCTCCCCTCAGGGGAGAGGGAATTTATATTCATTATTTGTGAGCAATACAGACGAAGCGTCACCAGGCGCGCCGTCACTACAGAGAATCCGGGATATGCTGCAGTTCATCCTCCGAAGACTGGGGTTAGTCATCCCCACGTTTATAGGTATTACCCTACTCACCTTCGCTTTCGTTCATATGATCCCCGGTGACCCGGTGATGATCATGGCCGGAGAGCGCGGTATTTCTCCTGAGCGCCATGCCCAGCTGCTGGCTGAGCTTGGCCTCGACAAACCTATGTGGCAGCAATACCTCCATTACATATGGGGCGTAATGCATGGCGACCTGGGGATTTCATTAAAGAGCCGCCTTCCGGTATGGGACGAATTTGTTCCGCGCTTTAAAGCGACGCTGGAACTCGGCATCTGCGCGATGATGTTCGCCGTTGCGGTAGGCATCCCGGTGGGCGTACTCGCCGCCGTGAAGCGGGGTTCTATCTTCGACCATACCGCCGTTGGCATCGCGCTGACCGGCTACTCAATGCCGATTTTCTGGTGGGGCATGATGCTTATCATGCTGGTCTCCGTTCACTGGAACCTGACGCCGGTTTCCGGGCGAGTCAGCGATACGGTGTTCCTCGACGACTCCCTGCCTCTGACAGGTTTTGCGCTGATAGACACCGCAATCTGGGGCCAGCAGGGCGACTTTATTGACGCCGTTGCCCATATGATCCTGCCCGCTGTCGTGCTTGGCACTATCCCGCTGGCGGTTATCGTGCGTATGACCCGTTCTTCGATGCTGGAAGTGCTGGGCGAAGACTATATCCGTACCGCTCGCGCCAAGGGCTTAACCCGCATGCGCGTCATCGTGGTTCACGCTCTGCGCAACGCCATGCTGCCGGTTGTTACCGTTATCGGCCTGCAGGTCGGTACGCTGCTGGCGGGCGCAATCCTGACCGAAACCATCTTCTCCTGGCCGGGTCTGGGTCGCTGGCTGATTGATGCCTTGCAGCGCCGTGACTATCCGGTGGTTCAGGGCGGCGTGCTGCTGGTAGCGACGATGATTATCCTCGTCAACCTGCTGGTAGACCTGCTGTACGGCGTGGTGAACCCGCGTATACGCCATAAGAAATAAGGGGCCATCATGACGCCATCTACTGAAAATATAAGCACTGAAAACAAAGTGCAGGCAGCACCCAAGCCGATGACCCCTTTCCAGGAGTTCTGGCACTACTTTAAACGCAATAAAGGCGCGGTGATCGGCCTGGTGTACGTCGCCGTGATGATCTTCATCGCCGTGTTCGCCAACTTTATCGCTCCCCACGCGCCTGCCGAGCAGTTCCGCGACGCGCTGCTGCACCCGCCGGTCTGGCAGGAAGGCGGCAGCTGGAGCTACATCCTTGGCACCGATGACGTTGGCCGCGATGTGCTTTCCCGTCTGATGTACGGCGCACGCCTGTCGCTGCTGGTTGGCTGCCTGGTGGTGGTGCTCTCGCTGGTGATGGGCATCGTACTTGGCCTGGTCGCCGGTTACTTTGGCGGCGTAGTTGATAACATCATCATGCGCGTTGTCGACATCATGCTGGCCCTGCCAAGCCTGCTGCTGGCGCTGGTACTGGTAGCTATCTTTGGCCCGTCTATCGGTAACGCCGCGCTGGCGCTGACCTTTGTTGCGCTGCCGCACTATGTTCGCCTGACTCGCGCCGCCGTACTGGTAGAAGTAAACCGTGACTACGTGACCGCATCCCGCGTGGCGGGTGCAGGCGCAATGCGCCAGATGTTTGTGAATATCTTCCCGAACACCCTTGCGCCGCTGATTGTTCAGGCGTCGCTTGGTTTCTCGAACGCCATTCTCGATATGGCCGCCCTTGGCTTCCTCGGCATGGGTGCGCAGCCGCCAACACCGGAGTGGGGCACCATGCTCGCCGACGTGTTGCAGTTCGCGCAGAGTGCCTGGTGGGTTGTGACCTTCCCTGGGGTTGCGATTCTGCTGACGGTACTGGCATTTAACCTGATGGGTGACGGTCTGCGTGACGCGCTCGATCCCAAACTGAAGCAGTAAGAGGTTCGAGATGGCGTTATTAAATGTAGATAAATTATCGGTGCATTTCGGCGACGAAAGCGCACCGTTCCGTGCCGTTGACCGCATAAGTTATAGCGTGGATCAGGGGCAGGTCGTCGGGATTGTCGGCGAGTCCGGCTCCGGCAAATCGGTCAGCTCGCTGGCAATTATGGGGCTTATTGACTTCCCGGGCCGCGTGATGCCTGAGAAGCTGGAGTTTAACGGCCGGGATCTGAAGCGCATTTCTGAGAAAGAGCGCCGCAACCTGGTCGGCGCCGAAGTGGCGATGATCTTCCAGGACCCGATGACCAGCCTGAACCCGTGTTACACCGTCGGCTTCCAGATTATGGAAGCGATTAAGGTGCATCAGGGCGGCAACAAGAAAACCCGTCGCCAGCGGGCAATCGACCTGCTGACCCAGGTAGGCATTCCCGATCCGGCTTCGCGCCTGGACGTTTACCCGCACCAGCTTTCCGGCGGTATGAGCCAGCGCGTAATGATTGCGATGGCAATTGCCTGCCGACCTAAACTACTGATTGCCGATGAGCCGACCACCGCACTCGACGTCACCATCCAGGCGCAAATCATCGAGCTGCTGCTGGAGCTTCAGCAGAAAGAGAACATGGCGCTGATCCTTATCACCCATGACCTCGCGCTGGTTGCCGAAGCGGCGCATAAAATCATCGTCATGTACGCGGGCCAGGTCGTTGAGGCCGGTTCATCGCACGATATCTTCCGTGCGCCGCGCCATCCTTATACCCAGGCGCTGCTGCGTGCGCTGCCGGAGTTTGCTCAGGACAAAGCGCGCCTTGCGTCGCTGCCGGGCGTAGTACCGGGCAAATACGACCGTCCGAACGGCTGCCTGCTTAACCCGCGCTGCCCGTACGCCACCGACAAATGTCGCAGCGAAGAGCCGGAGCTCACCATGCTGGCCGACGGGCGTCAGTCCAAATGCCACTACCCACTCGATGATGCCGGGAGGCCAACCCTATGAGTACCGAACAGGCCACCGCGCAACCGCTGTTGCAGGCCATCGACCTGAAAAAACACTACCCGGTGAAGAAGGGATTTTTTGCACCTGAACGCCTGGTCAAAGCGCTGGACGGCGTAACCTTTACCCTCGAGCGCGGCAAAACGCTGGCGGTCGTGGGCGAGTCCGGCTGCGGGAAATCCACCCTTGGCCGCCTGCTGACCATGATTGAAGTCCCGACCGGCGGTGAGCTGTACTACCAGGGGCAGGATCTGCTGAAACCAGACGCCTCGGCGGAAAAACTGCGCCGCCAGAAAATCCAGATAGTCTTCCAGAACCCTTATGGCTCGCTGAACCCGCGTAAAAAAGTGGGCCAGATTCTGGAAGAGCCGCTGCAAATCAACACCAGCCTGAGCAAAGCCCAGCGCCGTGAAAAAGCGCTGGAGATGATGGCAAAAGTCGGCCTGAAAACCGAACACTACGACCGTTATCCGCATATGTTCTCCGGCGGCCAGCGCCAGCGTATCGCCATCGCCCGCGGCCTGATGCTGGACCCGGACGTGGTAATTGCCGACGAACCGGTCTCCGCGCTGGACGTATCCGTGCGCGCTCAGGTTCTGAACCTGATGATGGATTTGCAGCAGGATTTGGGGCTGTCTTACGTATTTATCTCTCACGACCTGTCGGTAGTGGAGCACATTGCCGATGAAGTGATGGTGATGTACCTCGGCCGCTGCGTGGAGAAAGGCAGTAAAGAGCAGATTTTCTCCAACCCGCTGCACCCGTACACTCAGGCACTGCTGTCCGCCACGCCGCGTCTGAACCCGGACGAACGCCGCGAGCGCATCAAATTGACCGGCGAGTTGCCAAGCCCGCTGAACCCGCCGCCAGGCTGCGCCTTTAATGCCCGCTGCAGCCGTCGTTTTGGGCCATGCACCCAGCTCCAGCCGCAGCTTAAGGATTACGGCAACGGCCAGCTGGTCGCCTGTTTTGCCGTCGATCAGGACGTCAACGGGGAAATTCGCTAACCGTTTTTACCCTCTCCTGCAAAGGAGAGGGTATCTGCCCCTCCTCCCACGCCTCTCACACTTGTGCCTTCGGCGTGTACATTCCAGGTTGAGAAGTGGCTTCGCATGACTACCCTTTTTGCCTCAAAACACTGGCATTAAACCCAACCCCAATTTGCAGACAGCAGCATATTGCTACCGCGGCAATCTATAGGGGTTACGAAACACCCACTGTTGACACGCGCTCACACCTTGGTTATTCTTTGCGCAAATGGAGGCTGATGAAGAAGCATCCAAACAAAGAAATCCAAAGGCGGCGCCACTACCGCCTTTGTCAAGAAGGAGTCCATATGGAACTCTACAATTTCACGCTCACGGTATCCGGCATCACCCTCAATACACCGGGCCATGAAGATGCGCTTTTTGAGGCCGGTTGTGATGACGCCATGATTAGCTATTACGGCAACGCTATCTATCTTGAGTTCGACCGTGAAGCCCCCTCCCTCAAGAATGCAATTGCTACGGCTATCCGGGATATCGAAAGTGCAGGCATTGGGGCGAGAGTCGAGTCTGTTGATTCCACGCTGGTCGGGCTAAGCGACATAGCTGAGCTTTCTGCTTTATCTCGCCAGGCTATCACCATGCTGAAAGATGGCATCCGTGGGAAAGGGGATTTTCCAAACCCAATCCAACGGATTACCGGCCAGTCACCGCTCTGGGATTGGGCTGAGGTAGCCGAATGGCTTGAGAATTGCGGCAGAATCGCTAAAGACTCCGGCCTGGCCGCTAATGCAAAGGAACTCAATACCTGGAACCTTGCACTTCGCATACGTGCCTCGCGAGCAGAAGCGAAGGTTGCAGAGCACCTGCATATGCTTGAGCATACTGAAACCCAGTCATACCGTCAGGCCTAACCAGCAAAGCAAACCTCTCCGGAGCCATTAGGTATTGTTCCGCTGGCTCCGGGCGCAACGTACCTACTCTTTCGTTTTTCACGAACGATAATTGCCACGTGCCCCCAAAGAAAGTATTACCTGCCGACGAATCGAGCGCCGTAACTACCATTATTAATGCTAATAAAGAAATAAAAACCAGCATTTAAACCTGGGTAAACACTCCGAATTGAGGGGTGAATTTGATATTAATTAATGCTCTTTCACGCCAGATATGAATTTCTTCAAAAAAAGAAACAGAGTGCTCGTCAACGGCCGATATTTTGGCTTAATATCCGCGCTAATGGAGCCATCAATAATTATTCATAACAGAAGGCATCCACTCTCGATTAAACCCCAGCAAAAGGGTGAAAACGTTATAGGCTGTAATATAGACGGCGAATAATACCTCTCGCTAAGCGCCGCCCTGTAGCCGTGCGTGAGTTCATAAATAATTGTAAATCATGGATATATTTATGAAAAACTATGATGATTTGCAGCGTTTCAAGGAAAAGACACGCACAGGCGCCATTAATTTTAAGGACATGTCGGCGCAGACCCAGACCGCAGATAGCGGGCGCTGGGCGATTATTAAACAATTAAACCAGGTTCCGGGAGAGGAAAATGCCCTTTCCCACGCGGGCAGCGTGTCCGTTCCCGTTCCACAATCAGTTGCGGCGGATGCCTTCGATATTAGTCTGGCAAAACCTGCACCGGCCTCGCCGCAGATCCCTGCCGCCGGGCAAACCTCAATTCTCAATAGCGTAGCTTCCGCGGTTTCCTCCGCACAGGTACAACCTGCCCCTCAGCCGGTTCCTGAAGCGCCGGTTATCAAACCGCAACCAGCAGCATCTTCTCTGTTTGATCAGTTAACGCCTGCCCCGGTTGTCAACCCTCAGGCTTCCGCTGTGCCGCCCGCTGCGCGCCAGCAGGCCGAAGCCATTCCGTTTAATAAACTGTTTGCCGCCAAAACCGCGCCAGCCGCGACTCAGGCCGGTAAAGACCTGCCGCTACAACCCTTGCTGGAGATGATTGCCTCATGCCGTTAGTTTGTGTTTGCTCGCCAAAAGGCGGCGTGGGGAAAACCACCGTTACCGCAAACCTGGCCTGGGCGCTGGCGCGCGCTGGCAGCAAAGTGTTAGCCATTGATTTCGACGTGCAGAACGCGCTGCGCCTGCATTTTGGCGTCCCGCTTTCGGACGGACGTGGCTATGTGGCAAAAGCGGGAGAGTCCTCCGACTGGAGCCAGTCGGTGCTGACCGCGGGCGGTAATATCTTTGTGCTGCCGTATGGCGACGCCACCGAAGCCCAGCGCCTCGACTTCGAGCAACGCCTGGCCAACGATAGCCACTTTCTGCAACGCGGCCTCGGCACTCTGCTTAATTACCCGGGCCTGGTTATCATCGCGGATTTCCCTCCGGGGCCAAATCCGGCGCTGAAGGCAGTCTCCCGGCTTGCAGATTTACATCTCATCACCCTGCTCGCGGACACCGCCTCGCTGTCTCTGCTGCCGCAAATTGAAAACCACCGCCTGACCGGCGAGCCGCTTAATAACCGGCTGGGCCATTATTTCGTGGTTAACCAAAGCGACAGCCGCCGCCATATCAGCCGCGACGTCACGGCATTTATGCAGCAGCGGCTCGGCGACAGCCTGCTCGGGGTTATTAATCGGGATGAAAGCGTGGCGGAAGCCAATGCTTCGCAGCAATCGATATTCGATTTCAGCCCGGTTTCTGCGGCCGCATTCGATATTGAATTAATCAGTAAACGGGTTGCGGGCCTGCTGGGGATCCACGTTGGAGACGGCGCAGTTCATTCCGGTTTGAGAACATCAAACTTCTGAAATATTCAGGAAGTCCTATGAAAAAGGCTTTGTTTTATTTACTGCTGCTGGTGCTGGCACCGGTGGCGGTGTTGGTCATCATTACGCCTATGGACAGCCAGAAGCAGTATATTTTTGGCTTAATCAGCATCGGAGTATTGCTGTTATTAGGCCTGAGCAAAAAGCGCAGCGTTTCCATCATATTGATTATCGTGTCGGGCTTAATGTCCACGCGCTATATCTGGTTTCGCACCACCCAGACGCTACATTTTAATTCCGAAATCGAGGCAATTCTCGGCATCGGGCTTTATCTGGCGGAACTGTATATTTGGCTACTGCTGCTGCTAAGCCACCTCCAGACATTATTCCCGCTGAAGCGTGAAATTGTTCCCCTGCCGGACGACACTTCGCTTTGGCCAACCGTCGATGTCTATATTCCGACATATAACGAAAGCCTCGACGTCGTACGGGACACCGTGCTGGCCGCACAGTGTATTGATTATCCTCAGGATAAAATGAAGATTTACCTGCTGGATGACGGCAAGCGCAGCGAGTTTGCGGTATTCGCCGCCAACGTCGGCGTAGGTTACATTACGCGTAACGATAACTCGCACGCCAAGGCGGGCAACCTTAACCACGCCATGAAGCTGACCAGCGGCGAGTTAATTACCGTCTTCGACTGCGACCACGTCGCCACGCGTATCTTCCTGCAGGCAACCGTGGGTGCATTCCTGCAAGATCCTAAGCTTGCGCTGATCCAGACGCCGCACTACTTCTACTCGCCCGATCCGTTCGAGCGTAATCTCTCCGTAGGGCGCGATATCCCGAACGAAGGGGCGCTGTTCTATGGCCCAATCCAGCGCGGCAACGACTTCTGGAACGCGACCTTCTTCTGCGGCTCCTGCGCGGTTATCCGCCGCAGCGCGCTGGAAGAAATTGGCGGTTTTGCGGTTGAAACGGTGACCGAAGATGCTCACACCGCGCTGAAAATGCAGCGCCGGGGCTGGAAATCCGCATTCCTCGATATCCCGCTGGCGGCCGGGCTGGCGACCGAACGCCTGGTGCTGCACGTTATTCAGCGTACCCGCTGGGCGCGCGGGATGACGCAAATTTTCCGCACCGATAACCCTCTGTTTGGCCGCGGGCTGGCCTGGCAACAGCGGCTGTGCTACCTGAGCGCGATGCTTTACTACCAGTTTGCCCTGCCGCGTGTCGCCTTCCTTACCGCACCGCTGGCTTACCTGCTGTTTAACCTGAATATTATTCACTCCTCGGCCAGCATGCTGTTTGCCTATGCGCTGCCGCACCTGTTCCTCGCCATCTGGCTGAACTCGCGGCTCAACGGCCGCTATCGCTACAGCTTCTGGGGGGAAATCTACGACCTGGTGATGGCCTTCCACCTGATCCTGCCGACGGCGATAACCATGCTGTTCCCGAAGCGCGGCAAGTTCAACGTTACCGATAAGGGAGACCTGCTGGACGTCGGCTATTTCGATTTCCGCGTTGTGCGCCCTCATGTGATTGTCGCCGTTCTGCTTGCGATGGCGGTGATTGCCGGGATTGTGCGCGCCTGCGCCCACGACTACTTCGGCGTTGACCCCAAAGTTATCGCCCTCAACGTAGGCTGGGGTTTGTATAGCCTGATCTTCCTGCTGGCGGCCATCGCCGTCGCCAGAGAAACGCGGCAGACCCGCAAAACGATTCGCATCGAGGTCGATGTCCCGGTGGTTATCCACTACGCCAGCGGCATCTCTTCCCGCAGCCATACGCTCGACCTGTCGATGGGTGGCTGCCGCATCAAAGTACCGGATGAGCGCCACCTGACAGACGAAATTGAAGAGGTAGAGTTACAGCTTCATTCCGGTGCCATCAGCATTCCGGTGAAAGTAATTGCCTCGGACGAGTCCACTATTCGCCTGATGTTTGAAGAGATCCCTCTGGCCCGCCGCCGCGAGCTGGTACGCGTGGTGCTTGCCCGCGCCGACGCCTGGATCCAGCCGCCAAAACCGCAGGACAACCCGTTCCGCTCGCTGCTGACCATTATCCGCTGCGTGTTCGAGCTGTTCTGGCTGACCTGGAAAGATCGCCGCGCCGCTCGCCGGGCAAAGCATGAGCAACCCAACCGACTGGACGGTTCCGGTGAGGACAGCGCCCTATGAAAAGGATGACGAAAGTAGCAGCCGGGATCGTTCTGGCTCTGAGCGTGCTGGCGCTCCCCGCAGCGGCAGAAGAACCGGGCATGACTGAACAGCCAACCACGGTGGAGTCGATGCTGCCCGTCAGCCTGCCGCCGCCGGTTGAACAGACGCCGCAGCCGGTCCAGACGGCGATTAACCCCGGCACCGCGAGCAGCATTACCGTGGCGCAAATGGGCCAGCCGCGCGGCATCGTGCTTAGCGGCGGCCAGCTGCAAACGGGTATCGACTTTACGCTGCCTGCCGACCAGGTGATTACCAGCGCCCAGCTGACGCTGAACCTCAAAGTCTCCCCGGCGATGGCGGCACGTAACACGACCATGCAGCTGATGATGAACGGCCAGCCGCTCGGCAGCGTGCCGCTCGGTTCAGCCGACAGCAACGTCACCAGCTATCAGCTGGATATTCCGGCCGCGCTGGTGGTGTCCAGCAACAACATTAACCTCAAAATCAACGATGCCGACGCCCTGCTTTGCCAGCGCGACCTGAACGATAATTACCAGGTCACCATCATGCCGGACACGCGTCTCACTCTTGAAGGGCAGCAGTTGAATATCAGCTCCGATCTGAGCCACTTCCCGCGCCCGTTCTTTGACTCGATGCAGATGACGCCGACCACGCTGAGCTTCGCTTTCCCGGCGCAAACTCAGCCGGAGCAGGTAAGCGCCGCGGCGCTGGTGGCTTCGTGGCTTGGCATTGCCGCTGACTACCGCGGGATCTCTTTTGAAGCCCTCAACGACCGTCTGCCGGAGAAAAATGGCATTTTGTTCGGTAAACCCGGCGACACTATCGGCGGAATTACCTTACCGGCCAGCAGCGGGCCGCTGCTGAAGATGATCGATAACCCTGGGAACCCGGTTTACAAACTGCTGCTGGTGGTGGGTAACAACGAATCCCAGCTTCGCAGCGCGGCCTGGCGCCTGACTCGTGGGCAGTTTGAGCCGCAAACCGCCAGCCTGCCGGTAGAACCTCAGACTATCCCGCTCAGCGCCCCATACGACGCCCCGCGCTGGATACGAACCGATCGCCCGGTGCGCCTGAGCGAACTGCTGCGTAAAGATCAAAGCCTCACGGCTCCGGGCATCTGGCATGATGCGGTAAACCTCGCGTTCCGCGCGGCGCCGGATCTGTTCCTCTGGGACGGCGAAGCCATCCCGCTGAAGATTGGCTACCGCTTCCCGTCAGAAAGCTGGATCGACGAACAGCGCTCTCTGCTGTCGATGACCCTGAACGGTACTTTCCTGCACAACCTGCCGGTTAACAAACAGGGCGCGCTGGAAACGCTGTGGCATAAGATTGGCGGCGATGCACGCCAGGAAAACTACGATATGGCTCTGGAGCCGTATCTCATCTACGGCGATAACCAGCTGGCGCTCTATTTTAAAATCGTACCTAAGGAAGATGCGCCGTGCAGCGTGCTGCTGAATAACAACATCAAGAGCCGCATCGATGAAAACTCGTGGATTGACCTGAGCAAAACTCGCCACTTCACGCTGCTGCCAAACCTCTCTTACTTCGTCGGCGCTTCGTTCCCGTTCACCCGCTTTGCCGACTATTCGCAGACCGTTCTGCTGCTGCCGGAGCATCCGGGCGAAACCGAGATATCCACCCTGCTTGACCTGGCGGCACGCTCGGGTAACGCCACCGGCACAGCGCTGAACAATAACCGCGTGATGTTCGGCCTGCCGGAGGGCGGCGCTAACCTGCTGCATTTGTCTCAGAGCGACGTGCTGGCGGTTTCAACGATGGAGCAGAGCGCTTTTAACCGCACCCTGCTCGCCGGATCGCCGTTCGTCACCAATGAGCACTTATTTGGAGTCCGCCAGCCCACCAGTTGGGAAAAGGTGCAGCGCCTGTTGGCAGGCGACTGGAACTCCACGGGCGTTGAGGCAGACCGCTACTTCTCCTCTAATGAGGCCTGGCGCGGGTTTGTCAGCTTCCGCTCACGCTGGAACGCCTCGCGGGTTGTGGTGCTGGCTATCGGCAGCAATAACGACCAGCTTGCCCACCTGCACAGCGATTTGTCCTCTGCAAAAATTAACGCCAGCGTGCGCGGCGATGCCGCCATCATTACCGACGAGAACGGCGTTCGCAGCTTCCGGGTTGGGCCGCAGTTCCCGAGCGGAGAGCTGCCGTGGTACATGTTGATAGTTTGGTACGCCAACCAGCATTCTGCGCTGCTGGCGATTCTGGGCCTGCTGTTCGCCGCTATTGTCGGCGGCACCCTCTACCCGCTGCTGAAACGCCGGGCAAGAAGCCGCATTAACCCGCAGGCTGAAGAGAGTGAGCAAAGGGATAACAATAATGAAAAATAAAAAGACCCCCCGCCGCTGGCCAAGGATTTGCCTGTCCGGCGCGCTCGCGCTGGCGGCGGTAAATGCCCTGGCCGCGGACAATAATCCCGTCCTCAAGGCGCTTTTCGACCAGGCAAACTACTGGCACGAAAAATCCCATGATGAGCTGGCGATGGAAGCCCTGAAAAAAGTGCTGATGGTGGATGCCAACAACGCGCAGGCCTTATATCTGATGTCGCTCTGGGCGCAGCAGAGCGGAGATTTGAAATCCGCCACTCAGTGGCGCAGCCGCCTCTCGGCAGTATCGCCGCAGGACCCGAACCTTCAGGCGCTGGATAACGCGAAGCAGGTTCAGCAGATCCCACGCGGTCAGCTTGAGCTGGCTCGCCAGCAGGCCCGAAGCGGGAATATCAGCGCGGCGCTCGCCACCTGGCAAACGCTGTTCACCGGCGACCAGCCGCCGTCCGGGCTGGCACCTGAATATTATCTGACGATGGCCGGGGATAAATCACTTTATCCCCAGGCGGTTAGCGGGCTACAGCAGTTTATTGCTCAGCATCCGCAGGATAACGGCGCGCGCATTGCGCTCGGCAAGATCCTGACCTTCCGGGAGCCGACCCGCCGGGACGGCATCGGCATGCTCCAGGATATGGCGAGCGGCAACCCGGACGCGGATAAATCATTGCGTCAGGCGCTGCTGTGGCTGGGGCCGACCGCCGGAGACGAACAGTATTATCAGACCTGGATCCAGCGCCATCCGGATGATAAAGAAGTGCAAAATCATTACCGGAACGCCATCGGCGGCGTGGCTAAAGGTGCGGGTTTTGCCGATCTTAATAGCGGCAATACCGACGCGGCGCGCGGCCAGTTTGAACAGGTGCTTCAGGCCAATCCTCAGGATGCCGATGCGCTGGCGGGGATGGGCTACATCGCGCAGCGGCGCGGCGACTATGCGGCGGCCGCGCAATATCTTAATCGAGCAGCAAGCCTCGGTGGCGACCAGTCTGCCGAGCGTAAACAGCAGGCGGATGACGCGGCGTTTTACGGCCAGCTGGCGGGTGCTCAGGCGGCCTACAAACAGGGCAACGTTAGCCAGGCTCTGGCGCTCAGCGCCCCTTTGGCGGACGCCAGCGGCGAGCGCGGCACGGCGGTAAAACTGTTCCGCGCCGACGTTTTACGCCACAACAAAGACTACCCGCAGGCGGAGCAGACGCTGCGCAGCCTGCTAGAAGCACAGCCGAACAACGGCCCGGCTCGGGAAAACCTCTACTACGTGCTGCGTGATGCAGGCAAAACTGCCGAGGCTCAGGCGGTGCTGCAAACGCTGCCCGCTTCGCTCCAGGCCAAACTCCAGCCACGCACGGGCGGAGGCAACCCGGCCGATCCGATTCGCCGCCAGGCCCAGCAGGCGGCGGCCGGAGGCAACGTCCAGCAGGCGATAGCGATTCTGCGCCAGGGGATGAGCCGCCTGCCGTCCGACCCGTGGCTGCGCCTCGACCTTGCCCGGCTGCTGCAAAAACAGGGCAACAGCGCCGAAGCGGCAGACCTGATGCAGCCCGCTTTCCGCCCCGGAGCCAGCAACACTGAAATCTACGCGGCGGCGCTGTTCGCGAGCGAAAGCAATGCGTGGCCGCAGGCGCAAAACCTGCTGTCACGTATACCGGCCTCTGCCCGCAACGGCGAGATGCGCGAACTCGGCCAACGCGTGAACTACAACCTGCAAATGGGCGTAGCAGAGCGCTATCTGGCTCAGGGGGATAACGTTGCGGCAGCTAACACCTTAAAAGCGCTCAGCGTTAATCCTCCGCAAAGCCCGGCGGACGCCGGTAAGCTGGCACGTATGCTGGCGCAGAGCGGCGATATGAGCGGTGCTGTTGCGCTGGTGCGTAATAACATGCGCCGTGGCGTGCAGGGCAATGCCGGTGATTATGCCGACCAGATAACCGTCCTGAACCAGGCGGGACTGGACAGCGAAGCGCAGGCGTTCCTTGCGAACCCGGAGCTGCAATCCCACAGCACCACCGCCCAGCTGGCAGGTATTCGCAACGGCTATGTGATAAACGAAGCCGATCGGCTGCGAGCCCAGGGCAATTATGCTGCCGCCTACGACAAGCTCATCCGCGCCCTGCAAAGCGACCCGCAGAATACCGACCTGATGTTCGCGATGGCGAGGCTTTACCAGTCCGGCAAAATGAACAAAGAAGCGGGCGTAGTTTATGACTATCTGATGACCCGCGACACGCCGGACCAGGATGCCCGTGCGGGTGCTATCGACATCGCGCTGGCGGGCAATGACGTAGACAAAGCCCAACAGCTTACCGCCGGGTTGCACAACACCAATACGCCTGAGCGCCTGATACTGCTGGCACGAGTGGCCGAAGCGCAGGGCAACCACCAGCAGGCCATGAGCTACCTGCGTACCGCGCGCGGCAGGTTAACGGGTATTCAGGGCAGCGACAGCGGCGTGACTCCAACCATCGGCGGGCTGGCTCTGGCGGACAACCCGTTCATCAGTACCAGCTCCGGCGGCAGCCAAAGCGGCAACGTTTATGGCCAGGCTTCGATGCCGTGGCAGGTTAACGAGCTGGCGCGTAACCCGCAGGCCGCGCCGCCGGGAACCACACGCCAGGACTTACCGGTAGAAAACGCCAATGCGGGCATGCTGCGCCAGGTCAACAGCATGATGGAGCAGCTAACCGATAAAACCGCCACCTGGGCGCTGGGTTCGGTAGCGATGCGAAGCCGAGACGGTGAAAACGGTCTTAGCAAGATGACCGAGATAAAAGCCCCGCTCCAGTGGTCTACGGTGCCGTTTGGCGATTCGCGCTTCGACATCAACATTACGCCAATTACCTTAAATGCAGGCAGTTCTTCGGACCAGGCCAGCACGCGTTTTGGCACCGGGGCGCTGATTCAGGGCCTGGTGTCCGAAACGCTGCCCGAACAGCCGCCGGCGGTGCTGCCAATCGTACCGTCCCAGGGCGCACAGAGCGCTTCTGGCGTAGAGCTCGGTATGGCGCTCACCGGGAATCAGTACAAACTCGACGTTGGCTCAACGCCGCTTGGGCAGGATCTGAATACTCTGGTCGGCGGCGTACAATGGTCGCCGCAGCTCACCGACTACCTCAAACTTATCCTTACCGGCGAAAGGCGTGCGGTAGTGGACAGCCTGCTCTCTTATGTCGGCGCGAAGGATAAATACAGCGGTGAAAAATGGGGGCAGGTAACCAAAAACGGCGGTAACGCGCAGCTGAGCTACGACAACGGCGATGCCGGTTTCTACGCGGGCGTTGGGCTGTATAGCTATATCGGCACCAATGTCCCGAGCAACCAAAGCGTTAATGGGTCGGCCGGGGTTTATCTGCGCCCGTATCACTTTGACGACCGGGAGCTGAAAACCGGCGTCAGCATGAGCTATATGGACTTCTCCAAAAACCTTAGCTACTTCAGCTATGGCCAGGGCGGCTACTTCAGCCCGCAGAACTACATTAGCGTGTCGTTCCCGGTGGATTACACCCAGAAATACGACAACTGGAAAATGTCCGTTGGCGCTTCAATCGGCTACCAGGCCTACAGCCAGGATCCGAGCGCATACTTCCCTAACAACCCGGGCCTACAGGGCCAGTTGGAGGACTATGTTGCGCGCGGCATGGCAAAAGAAGCGTTCTATAGCGGCGGCAGCGAAAACGGCCTCGGCTATACTTTGCGCGCCTCAGCCGACTATAACGTGAATAAAGACATGACCATTGGTGGCCGGGTTGGCTACGACACCTTTGGCAACTATAACGAAAGTACCGCTCAGCTTTACCTGCGCTACCTGCTTGGGGATCATTAATCATGCAAGAAAAGCAGCTTTTACACTATTTTCAGACCCAGCAAACGCAGCCAGGCTGGTTCGATCTGCTGAATATTATGCTTGAAGGGATGGTCAGCAATGCGGGCTACCACGACAGCCGTCCGTTCCTGAATCAAATGGGCGAAACTCTGGCCGAGCGCTACCCGCTGCCGCTCGCGGCAACCGTAGGTGAACTTGAGCAGCAAATTAATGCCCAGCTGGCTCGCTTTAACTGGGGCTATATCGAGATTGAAGCCAACGAAAAAATGCTGATTATCCACCACCAGGCGCTGCCCGTGACCAACGAACAGCACCGGCAGCAAAGCTGGAGCCAGGCGTTTAGCGCGGTGCTGGAAGGGCTGTACGCCCGCTGGCTTATCGCTCAGGGCGGCCAGCCGCATGTTTCGCTGTGGCAGGAGCCGTCTCATAACGCTTCGGCGGTCACCTTCAGATATCAAACCAGGGCATAAACGGAGAGACGTAATGGTTAACCGCCTGATAACGCTGTTATTGACCGGAATGGTATGGCTGATGGCGAGCCTGCCGGCTAAAGCCGCCGCCGAGTGGGACAGCTATAAATCCCGCTTTCTGATGGCCGACGGCAGAATTATTGATACCGGCAATAACAATGTCAGCCACACCGAAGGCCAGGGATTCGCCATGATGATGGCGGTATCGAACAACGACCGCGCCAGTTTCGACAAAATCTGGAACTGGACCAACGCCACGCTGCGTAACCCAAAGAACGGCCTGTTTTACTGGCGCTATAACCCGGTAGAGGCTGACCCAATAGCGGATAAAAACAACGCGACCGACGGGGATACTTTTATCGCCTGGGCTCTGCTGAAGGCCGGGCAAAAGTGGCACGATAGCGGTTACCTGAAAGAGTCCGATGCCATCGCGAAAGCGCTGGTCACCCATAACGTCATTCAGTTTGCCGACAAGCGCGTGATGCTGCCGGGCGTAAACGGGTTTAACCTCAATAGTTCCGTCACGCTCAATCCGTCCTATTTTATCTTCCCGGCCTGGCAGGACTTCGCCCAACGCAGCCATTTAGTGGTGTGGAAAGAACTGATTACCGACGGCAAAACGCTGCTCGACAAAATGCGCTGGGGCAACAGCCAGCTGCCAACAGACTGGGTTTCGCTGGCCGCCGACGGCAAGCTAACGCCGGATGCCAACCACCCGCCGCGCTTTAGCTACGACGCAATACGCGTTCCGCTCTATCTCGCCTGGCAGGATCCTGCAAGCCCGGAACTGGCTCCTTTTAAAAGCTTCTGGAGCCGCTACCCGCGCGCGCAAACGCCGGCCTGGATAAACGTCGCCAATAACCAGACAGCGCCTTATATGATGACCGGAGGCCTGCTGGCAGTCAGAGATTTGGCGCTTGGCGACACCAGCCAGCCGCCGCATATCATCCCGCAGGATGACTATTACTCGGCCAGCCTGAAAATGCTGGTATTGCTGGCAAAACAGTAGGTTTTTCATGGCACGGGCCGCGCACTGCGTGGAACGTTTTGCCCTAAGCCCCGGGCGAAACTAACACCAGCCGGTGAAGACGGGAGGTATCAACGGTTTTTTCTGCCTGTGCCAGGCTAAAAGCGTTCTGAATTTTCATCCAGACATCGGGCGAACTGCCGATCACGATGGAAAGCTTGAATGCCATTTCAGGCGTTAATGCCGCCTTTCCGGTAAGCAGGCGGCTGGCGGTTGAAGGGGCGATATCCATTGCCCGGGAGAAATCTCGCAGGCTCACGTTAAGCGCTTCAAGCGACTCCTGAATAATCAGCCCTGGGTGCGGCGGGTTTGCCATTTTCATCAGTGATAGTCCTCATAATCCAGTATCCAGGCATCGCCTTTCCAAAACTCAAAGGTTAACCGCCAGTTACCTGAAACATTAACTGCCCAAATGGACTCCCGCTCCCCCTGCAGGGCGTGCAAACGATAGCCCGGTAAGTCGATGTCGCTAATGTGGCTTGCAGCATCGATAATAGCCAACCTCGCCCGGAGCCTGTTGATATGCTCAAAACGGACGCCGCGGGCCTGGCTTTTCATAAATAAATCCCGCAGTCCTTTATGCCTGAAGCTTCTTATCATCCTGATAGTGTTCCGTTAGGAGGAACATTACGGCGTTGTTCCCTGATGCGCAACAATAAAGTCGCGCATCTGTGAATAGTGAGCAGAAAGAATATGAGGATATAAAGCAGCCGGAAAGTGGCCGTGGGCAAAGCAGGAATCCGTCTCGCAGAAACCCGTTTTTATTATTTTAAGCGCTCAATATGCTCAGCATAATCCTCTGGCGTAGCCTTACCCTTCGAAAAAAATATGTTACTCTCCGCTGAGTTACCTCTCTGGAGACGGACATGAACGGCAAGGCTGCACGCCCCACGATAAGCGACGTCGCAAAAGCGGCGAAGACCGGTAAAACCAGCGTTTCGCGCTATCTTAACGGCGAGCAGAACGTGCTGTCCGACGACCTGCGCGGGCGCATTGAACGCGCCATTGCTGACCTCGATTACCGCCCAAACCAGATGGCACGGGGCCTGAAGCGGGGCAGAACCCGCCTGATTGGCCTGATCATCGCCGACATCACCAACCCTTATTCCGTTGACGTCCTCAGCGGTATAGAAGCCGCCTGCCGCGAGAAAGGCTTTACCCCGCTGGTCTGTAACACCAACAATGAAGTGGACCAGGAACTGCATTACCTCGATTTACTGCGCAGTTACCAGGTTGAGGGCATCGTGGTTAACGCAGTTGGCATGCGTGAAGAGGGGCTAAACCGGCTCCAGCAGTCCGCGCTGCCGATGGTGCTTATCGACCGTAAGATCCCGGATTTTGCCTGCGATGTGGTCGGGCTGGATAATATTCAGGCCGCCACCACCGCCACCGAGCATCTCGTCGAGCAGGGCTTCGAAGCGATTCTGTTTCTCAGCGAACCGCTGGGCATGGTTAATACTCGCCGCGAGCGTTTGCGCGCATTTCGCAGCACGATTGAGCGTTATCCCGGCATCGTTGCTGAAAATGCCGAAACACCGCTTCATGAAACCGACCTGCTGGATAACACGCTGCGCCAGTTCCATACCCGCCATCGCGGCATGCGAAAAGCGGTTATCTCCGCCAACGGCGCGCTGACGCTGCAAGTTGCCCGCTCCCTGCGCCGCATTGGCCTGCACTGGGGCAGCGATATCGGCCTGCTGGGGTTTGACGAACTGGAGTGGGCCGAGCTTGCGGGCGTGGGCATTACCACCCTGAAGCAGCCAACCTGGCAAATTGGCTATGCCGCGCTGGAGCAGGTGGTAAGGCGTATTGAAGGCGCGGACGAAACGGTGCGCGAACAGCTTTTCTCCGGCGAGCTTATCGTGCGCGGCTCCACCTCCCGCTAAATTTTATCTTCGTGATGCCGCTCAAAAATTAGCAGCAGTCCGCTTTTCTTTGGAACCGGTTCCATCTAGCGTAATAACTATATTATTTAGCCGTTATCGCTATGGGGCCTTCCATGCCGCGCAAAATTATCGTTGTTACCGCCGCCTACGGCCACGACCGCATTTCCGCCCTCGGCGGCCAGCAGGCCTTATTGCCGATTATCGCTGAAGCCGGTGCGGACGGCGTCGAAATCCGCCGTGAACTGTTTACGCCCTCCCAGCTGGATTTCCTCTCCGGAATAGCCGGAGAGATGACCCAGCTAGGCCTGGAGGCCTGTTATTCCGCACCTGAACCGCTGTTTGTCGGCGACGGCAGCCTCAACCCGCTGATCCCCTCTCTGCTACAGGAAGCCCACCAGCTAAACGCGGCCTGGCTAAAGCTCTCGCTCGGCCAGTTCAACAACGCGCGCTCGTTTGGCACCCTGAAGCAGTGGCTAAGCGACAGCCCGGTCGCCCTGGTGGTCGAAAACGACCAGACCTCCTGCGGAAAACTGGCGCCAATGCAGCGCTTCCAGGCCGCCATCAAGGTGCACAACCTGCCGGTTACGCTCACTTTTGATATGGCGAACTGGCTGTGGGTGGATGACTCCCCGCAGCAGGCCGCCCGCGCCCTTGCGCCTTCGGTGAGCTATATCCACGTCAAAACGGCTGTTGCCCACCACAACCATTATCGCGCCGTGCCGCCGGACGAGTCCGGATCAGACTGGAAAGGAATGCTGAATATGCTGCCGGCGGATGCGCCACGCGGGATCGAGTTTCCGCTGGAAGGGCGAGATTTGGTCGCCGTTACCCGCCGCTACGTCAACCTGTTACGCGAGGAATAGAGATGAAACAGCTGGATGTCGTCACCATTGGCGAAGCCATGGCGATGTTTGTCGCAACCGAAACCGGAGATCTTGCCGCGGCGGAGCACTTTGTAAAACGTGCAGCCGGTGCCGAACTTAACGTTGCAACCGGCCTGGCGCGCCTCGGCCTGAACGTGGGCTGGGTAAGCCGCGTAGGCAACGACTCATTTGGCCGCTACGTGTTACGGCAGCTGGCAAAAGAGAACATCGACGGCCAGGGTGTCAGCGTTGATGAGCGCTACCGCACCGGCTTTCAGCTCAAATCTAAAGTCGAAGATGGAACCGATCCCATCGTGGAATATTTCCGCAAAGACTCGGCGGCAAGCCACCTGTCGATAGCCGATTTTGACGAAAAGTATTTTTTCTCCGCGCGCCATCTGCATCTCAGCGGCGTAGCGGCTGCGCTGTCACCAACGTCGCTTGAATTATTGAATCATGCAGCCAAAAGCATGAAACAGCAGGGGAAAACAATTTCCTTTGACCCAAACCTGCGCCCGGTGCTGTGGAACAGCGAGGCAGAAATGGTGAAACAGCTGAACCAACTGGCATTCCAGGCCGACTGGGTGCTGCCGGGGCTGAAAGAAGGCGTCATCCTCACCGGCCAGACGACGCCGGAAGGGATTGCCGATTTTTATCTGCATCATGGGGTAAAAACTGTGGTGCTAAAAACCGGCGCGGACGGCGCCTGGTATAAAACCGCCAGCGGCGAGCAAGGTGCCGTGGCGGCGGTAAAAGTGGATAACGTAGTGGACACCGTGGGCGCCGGAGACGGCTTTGCGGTCGGGGTAATTAGCGCCCTGCTGGAAGGGAAACCTTTGCATCAGGCCGTAAGCCGGGGCAATAAAATCGGCTCGCTGGCGATACAGGTCATCGGTGATAGCGAAGGGTTACCTACCCGTAGCGCACTGGGCGAATAAATCATCCGACCTCGCCTGTACCCTACAAACAAGGCGATGCGGCTAACCTCAACATAGAGGCCTTATTATGAAAAACCAGACAATCGCGCCAAGGCGCTGGTGGTACATCATGCCTATCGTGTTTATCACGTATAGCCTGGCATACCTCGACCGCGCTAATTTCAGCTTCGCTTCCGCCGCCGGAATCAACGACGACCTCGGTATCACCAAAGGGATCTCTTCCCTGCTGGGTGCCCTGTTCTTCCTCGGCTATTTCTTCTTCCAGATCCCCGGCGCGATGTACGCCGAGCGCCGCAGCGTGCGCAAACTTATCTTCGTCTGCCTGATTTTATGGGGCGGCTGCGCGTCATTAACCGGCATGGTCAGCAACATCCCGATGCTGGCGGCCATTCGTTTCGTTCTCGGCGTCGTTGAGGCGGCGGTCATGCCAGCGATGCTGATTTATATCAGCAACTGGTTTACTAAATCCGAACGCTCCCGCGCGAACACCTTCCTGATCCTCGGTAATCCGGTCACCGTGCTGTGGATGTCGGTGGTTTCCGGTTATCTGATTCAGGCCTTCGGCTGGCGCGAAATGTTTATCTTCGAAGGTATTCCGGCTGTCATCTGGGCGTTTGCCTGGTGGGTGCTGGTAAAAGATAAACCGGCCCAGGTGGGCTGGCTGTCCGAAGATGAAAAATCCGCATTGCAGGCGCAGTTGCTGAAAGAGCAAGAAGGCATCAAGGCGGTGCGTAACTACGGTGAAGCATTCCGTTCACGTAACGTTGTTATCCTGTGCATGCAGTATTTTGCCTGGAGTATTGGCGTGTACGGCTTTGTGCTGTGGTTGCCGTCAATCATCCGCAGCGGCAGCGCAGGAATGGGGATGGTGGAAGTAGGCTGGCTCTCTTCCGTGCCTTATCTGGCGGCCACTATCGCGATGATTGCCGTCTCCTGGGCGTCCGACAAAATGCAAAACCGCAAGCTGTTCGTCTGGCCGCTACTGCTGATTGGCGCCCTGGCGTTCCTCGGTTCCTGGCTGGTTGGCGCTAACCATTTCTGGGCCTCCTACACGCTGCTGGTGATTGCCGGTGCTGCCATGTACGCCCCTTATGGCCCGTTCTTCGCCATTATCCCGGAGATGCTGCCGAGAAATGTCGCTGGGGGCGCGATGGCGCTGATCAACAGCATGGGCGCATTGGGCTCCTTCGTCGGATCCTGGTTTGTCGGCTACCTGAACGGCGCAACCGGCAGCCCGGCGGCATCCTATGTCTTTATGGGGCTGGCGCTGCTGGCCTCGGTATGGCTTACTTTGATTGTTAAGCCTGCTAAGCAACAACAAATCCCGGAGGGCGCTCACCGCGCCTGACCCCGCACCGGGTGGCGTTTGCCGCCCGGTTTGCGTTTACCCGAAAAACGGAGAATCTCATGAAGCCGTCCGTCATCCTCTACAAAACGCTGCCTGATAACCTGCTGTCCCGTCTTGAAAGTCACTTTACCGTCACCCAGTTTGACGACATCAGCCCGGAAACCGTAAAGGCGAATGCCGACGTGTTCGCCAATGCCGAAGGTATCCTGGGTTCCGGCGGCAAAGTCGACGGCGCGTTTCTGGCGAGTACGCCAAAGCTACGGGTGGCTTCCACCGTTTCCGTCGGCTATGACAACTTCAATGTTGATGCCCTGAACGAACGCGGCGTAGTGCTGATGCACACCCCAACCGTGCTGACGGAAACCGTTGCCGACACGGCAATGGCGCTCATTCTCTCCAGCGCCCGCCGCGTAGTCGAAGTGGCCGAACGCGTGAAGAACGGCGAGTGGCAAAGCAGCATCGGCGCTGACTGGTTCGGTATCGACGTGCACCATAAAACGCTCGGCATTTTGGGTATGGGGCGCATTGGACTGGCGCTGGCGCAGCGCGCTCACTTCGGCTTCAGCATGCCGATTCTGTATAACGCCCGCCGCCATCACAAAGAAGCCGAGGAGCGTTTTAATGCCCGCTACTGCGACCTCGATACCCTGCTGGCGGAGTCTGATTTTGTCTGTATTCTGCTGCCGCTAAGCGACGAAACCCGTCACCTGATCGGCGCGGAGCAAATTGCAAAAATGAAATCTTCGGCAGTGCTGATAAACGTCGGGCGCGGCCCGGTAGTGGATGAGAAGGCGCTGATTCAGGCACTACAGGAAGGTAAAATTCACGCCGCCGGGCTGGACGTATTCGAGCAGGAACCGCTGGCCGTGGACTCGCCGCTGCTGAGCCTGCCGAACGTGGTCGCCCTGCCGCACATCGGCTCCGCAACCCATGAAACCCGCTATGGCATGGCGGAGTGCGCGGTAGAGAACCTGATTACCGCGTTAACCGGCAAGATTGAGGTGAACTGCGTGAATCCTCAGGTACTGAAGTAATCTGGTTAATAGAGTGGGTTACGCACAAGCTAACCCACCACTAATAAATCACACTGTGTCTATATAATGCGGCCTCGAAGTCTTCCTTCATGCTGGCGTAAAGCAAGATATTGACTGATGCAGGATCGCCGTCATCATAGAAACAGCGATAATCATTTTCAGTATCCAGCCATTCCCGAATTCTTATCCCTTTATCAGCCAGAATGCCATTAAAGCGATATCGGGTAGGATCTTGCGATATTGCCGCTACTGCACGCATAAGCAGAGAGTCGATTAGCTTTGCGGCCTCGGCATGGACGATAAACTGCGCCTTGAAAAACTCCAGATCCTGAAGGCTGATAACCGCAGTCCCCGCAAACTCGACTGGCTTATTCATCCCTGATTGCCCTTATTTTCTGGCTGACCGCAGTTTTGCTAATGCGTCTTCAGGAGAAAAGGTCTCGCCCGCCACAACATCCTGTTTTGCTTTCATAATAAGCTTCAGCAACGCATTACTCTGACGCTCCCTGGCCCGCTCTGCTTCTTCAAGCTGGCGCTCGGCAACTGTTTGCACAAATAACTCTGCAACACCATTTTTGGTCACGTAGACGCCCCCCTCAAACAGCTCTGGGTTGCTCAATCCTTCGCGGGCGGTTTTTTGCGACATGGTATTTGGCATGATTGTACCCTCAGCTTAAATAGACATGGTGATTTTATGAGCAATCAGGGGCGGGATCCAATTTATACTAAATTTACTCACGGATGCAGATATTAACGCCATAAAAAAGGTGGAGCAGCCGCGAGGCTCTCCACCTTTTTTTACTGCAAAATCAGCTTACTGCATTGCGCTCTGCGCGGCAGTCCAGGCCTGAGTAAATGCCTGATGCTGCGCGGCCAGCGGGGCAATCAGCGAGTTGTACTGGCTGGCCTGCTGAGAGGTCGGGAACTGGATACCGCCGTTGGCAAAGCCCACCTGATTATTCTGCTGAGCGATAAAATCGCCCACCTGCACCAGCTGCTGGGTCAGGGTCTGGGCCGCCGGGATCAGCGGAGCCATCGCGTTAGCCGGACCGGTTACCACTTTCTGGTACACCTGATAGTAAACGGTTTTCAGGTCATCCGGCTGTTTCAGCGCCGCAAGCGCGCCATCGGCCTGCATTTTTGCATTCTGAACCTGCTGGCCTAATACGTTCAGCGAGCCGTTAGCCTGGCGCAGCGCGTCGCGCTGGGTCATATAATCCTGTGGAGCTCGGATGCTGTTGACGCTGTCCACAACCGGCTTCATGCCTTCGTCCATTGCCTGGCTTACCTGCTGAGAGAAGCCGTACAGAATGGCGTAATCTGATACCAGCGGGCCAAACTGTTTTTTCTGATCGGACGTCAGCGTCGGCAGGCGATCGCCGCTACGCATAGCCGTGTTTTGCAGAAAATCGATGAACGCCTTGCGCTGGTCGCCTTCTTTATCGAAGCAACCGCTGAGGCTCACCACCATTAACAACGCCGCCAGCGGCGCAAACCAGCGAGACCAGGACTTACCTGTCGCCATCATTTCTACTCCTATTACCAATGCACTACCTGGCAAATTGCCACCCAATAACGATGCTAAGAATAGTCCAAGCGCCCCTCGCAAGATACCCTTTCACGATAATCTCTTATGCCTGCCGCGTTCATCAGCCGGACGGCTAAAAAGGCCGCGGCGGTTGGCAGCCCTGCCCGCCGGTCTTAGCTTGCTAACTATTTGCATAACTATTTACAGTTTTATACTAACCCAGCGCTCTGAGAGCGTTTTCAAGCGCTTACTTAGCCTGAGCATTCAGCTGAAACGCATAAGCTTTTTCTAAAGCACGATTGGTTCAGGGCAAGGCGATACGCAGGCGTCAAAGCAGACTACAGTTAATAAGCTTCTTAGCGTTCACGTTCTCGCTGTGTGATTTATGAGGAGTTCTCAATGGAATATAAAGATCCAATGATTGAGCTGCTTAGTAGCCTTGAGCAGATTGTTTTTAAAGATAAACAGGCCCTTAGCCTGAGTCAGAAATCCAACGCCTTCTCCGAATTTGAGCAACTGCGCAAAAGCACCGGACTAAAAATTGATGATTTTGCTCAGGCGATGGGCGTTAGCGTTTCCATGGTGCAGGAATGGGAGTCGCGACGACTAAAACCGTCAAGCACCGAGCTGAAACTGATGCGCCTGATTCAGGCGAATCCGGCACTCAGCAAGCAGTTAATGAGTTAGAAAAAACCCCGCTGCGATGCGGGGTTTGTCATTTCTGAGTCTAAGCCTTAGAAAGTTTCCCAGTTTGCATCCGCACCCGCAGTTTGCGGTTTTAAGGCTGCCGGTTGAGGCCGTAGTTTTTCGCCAACCGGCTCGGCCCGGCGTCCCCCGCCCTGTAGCTGGAACACAGCCACCGCCAGACGCAGTTCGCTGGCCTGATCTTCAAGCGCCGCCGCCGCTGAAGCGGACTCTTCCACCAGGGAGGCATTTTGCTGGGTCACGCTGTCCATCTCGGAAACCGCCTGCGCCACCTGCTCAATGCCCTTGCTTTGCTCATCGGAAGCCGAAGCAATTTCACCCATGATGTCGGTTACGCGGGTCACCGCGGCGACTATCTCTTTCATAGTCGCGCCCGCCTCCCGCACCTGGCTTGAGCCGGTATCAATGCGTGAAACAGAGTTTTCAATCAGCACTTTAATCTCTTTTGCCGCCTGGGCGCTGCGGCTCGCCAGGGTTCTCACCTCGCCTGCTACTACGGCAAAACCACGCCCCTGCTCGCCCGCCCGCGCGGCTTCTACCGCGGCGTTTAGCGCCAGGATATTGGTCTGGAAGGCGATGCTGTCGATGACGCTGGTGATATCCACAATCTTGCCGGAGCTTTCGGCAATCTCGTTCATGGTGCTGACCACGCTTTCCACCACGCGCCCGCCTTTCTGCGCGGTTTCCGAGGCATTTTTCGCAAGGCCCGTTGCCTGGCGGGCGTTGTCGGTGTTTTGCTTCACGGTGGCGGTGAGCTGTTCCATGCTGGCCGCCGTCTCTTCAAGCGCCGCAGCCTGCTGCTCGGTACGGGAGGAGAGATCGCTACTGCCCGCTGAGATTTCGCTCGCGCCTGTGTAGATGGAGTCGGCATTGTCGCGCACCGAGCTTACGGTCTTAATCAGCGACTGCTGCATCGTCTTCAGCCCGGCCGAGAGGCGGCTCATTTCGCTGCGCCCTTCGGCTTCGATATTGCGCGTTAAATCCCCTTCTGAAATAGCCTGGATATGCCCCATAACGGTTTTTAAAGGCCACAGCAGCACGCGCTGCAACCCCAGCCAGATTATCACCAGCGCCGCAATCACGATCAGCAGAATAGCGCCAAGCGTCCACAGCATGCTGGTAAAACTACTTTGGTTCTGCTCGCTGGCCGCCTTCAACAGATGGGTATTTTGCGTCAGCCACTGGCCGTAAACCGCCTTGAAGTCGTCCTGAGCCTGCTGCGCATCCAGGTTGCCGTAGGCCTGGTAGTTATCGGCCTTCAGGAACTCAATGGACTGCAACAACACGTCATGCATCTGCTTAAAGCTGGCAGCGGCTTTATCGTCGATGGCTTTTTCCTGGCCGGGAACATCGTCAGAGTCCATGTAATTGGAAAACTGCTTCTGCGACTCGCCCAGCAAAACTCCGGCATTCGCCAGCAGCTTATTCATCGCCTCCAGCGCGGCGGGATCGCGCTGATTTTTTAGCACCCGAATGGCCACGCGGTTGATAGTAACGCGAGCCTCAACCAGCGTCAGGAAGCTGCCGCCCAGCTGTTCCTGCTGGTAATTCAGCAGCCCGGTTTTTTGGAAGTTAAGACGATCGCCGCTGACCGAGGAGTAAAAGAGCGCTCCGGTCAGCAGCAGCAGCGCGCTGAAGATCCCAAGCGTGGTAACGATTCCGGTGATGACTTTGACATTTTTCATGGGGCCGAACATTCCTGAGGTGGTAGGCGATATTAGATATATCGGTTCGGCGCGGATTAACCTTATCGCTGCTGGCAGAGTTTTTTGTTAATCCATTGATATTTGAAAGTAAAAAAATCGACAAAAAAACCCGCCGAAGCGGGTTTATGACAGAGCGTAGCTTTTAAGCGATTATTGCAGCAGAGAAATGTCCGCTACCTGCAAGAACAGCTCGCGCAGCTTGGTCAGTAAAGTCAGGCGGTTAATGCGCAGCTCTTTGTCTTCCGCGTTAACCATCACCTTATCGAAGAACTCATCCACCGGCTCACGCAGGTTAGCCAGCTCTTCCAGCGCTTCCTGGTAGCGGCCTTCCGCGAAGTACGGCTGCAACTTATCGCGCAGAACCACTACATTGGTCGCCAGGCGAATTTCTTCGGCTTCTTTCAGCACGGAGGCACGAACGGTCTCGTTCAGCGCTTCGTCGGACTTGGCAAGAATGTTGGATACACGCTTGTTAGCCGCCGCCAGAGAGGCCGCCGCTTCCAGAGTACGGAAGTGGGAAACCGCCTTCATACGGGCATCAAAGTCGGCCGGTTTGGTCGGACGACGAGCCAGTACCGCCTGGATGGTGTCAACCGCGTGACCTTCTTCCTGATACCAGGCGCGGAAGCGGCCCAGCATGAAGTCGATAACGTCATCAACTACATTGGCATTGGTCAGCTTGCTGCCGTAGAGGCGCACGGCTTCTTCGGCCAGGGTTTGCAGATCCAGCGGCAGGTTTTTCTCAACGATAATACGCAGCACGCCCAGCGCAGCACGGCGCAGCGCAAACGGGTCTTTATCGCCTTTAGGGTGCTGACCGATGCCGAAGATACCCGCAAGGGTGTCCATCTTGTCGGCAATCGCTACCGCACAGGCAACCAGGTTAGACGGCAGAGCGTCCCCGGCAAAGCGCGGCTGGTACTGCTCGTTCAACGCAACAGCTACATCTTCCGCTTCGCCGTCGTGGCGCGCGTAGTGCATGCCCATCACGCCCTGAGTGTCGGTAAATTCGAACACCATGTTGGTCATCAGGTCGCACTTGGAGAGCAGGCCTGCGCGGGTCGCGTGGTTCACGTCGGCACCAATCTGCCCGGCAATCCAGCCAGAAAGCGCTTCGATGCGGTTGGTTTTGTCGCGCAGGGTGCCCAGCTCTTTCTGGAACAGAACGGTCTCCAGACGCGGCAGGTTGTCTTCCAGGCGCTTTTTACGGTCGGTATTGAAGAAGAACTCCGCATCCGCAAGGCGCGGGCGCACAACTTTCTCGTTACCGGAGATAATCTGTATCGGGTCTTTAGACTCGATGTTGGCCACGAAGATGAAGTTCGGCAGCAGCTTGCCGTCGTCGGCGTAAACCGGGAAGTACTTCTGGTCGCCCTTCATGGTGTAAACCAGCGCTTCGGCAGGCACCGCGAGGAATTTCTCTTCGAATTTTGCGGTCAGCACGACCGGCCATTCCACCAGCGAGGTGACCTCTTCCAGCAGGCTTTCGCTCAGGTCAGCGTTGCCGCCAATCTTACGCGCAGCTTCTTCGGCGTCGCGCTTGATAACTGCTTTACGCTGTTCGTAATCGGCGATCACTTTGCCGCGTTCCAGCAGGATTTGCGGATACTGTTCGGCGTTGTCGATGGTGAATTCCGGCTCGCCCATAAAGCGGTGGCCGCGAATCACGCGATCGGACTGAATGCCGAGAATGGTGGCGGGGATAAGCTCGTCGCCCAGCAGCAGCGTGAGGGTATGAACCGGACGCACGAAGTGGATGTCGGACGCGCCCCAGCGCATCAGCTTAGGAATTGGCAGCTTAGCCAGCGACGTTGCAATCATGTTCGGCAGCAGCGCCTGAACGCTTTCGCCCTTCACATGAGCGCGGTACAACAGCCACTCGCCTTTGTCGGTCGCCAGACGCTCGGCCTGGTCAACGGTAATACCGCAGCCGCGCGCCCAGCCTTCTGCCGCTTTGCTCGGCTTGCCTTCGGCGTCAAACGCGGCGGTTACCGCGGGGCCGCGTTTTTCAACTTCGCGATCCGGCTGAGAGGCAGCCAGGTTAGCGATTTTCAGCGCCAGGCGGCGCGGGGCCGCAAACCATTTTACTTCACCGTGGGCGATGTTTGCCGCATCCAGCTCGGCGGTGACGTTGGCAGCGAAGGACTCAGCCAGGCTGCGCAGGGCTTTTGGTGGCAGCTCTTCAGTGCCAAGCTCCACCAGGAAAGTTTTTTCAGACATGCCAGCCTCTCTAGTTTTTCTTATTGCACATCGGGAAGCCAAGCGCTTCACGAGAAGCGTAGTAGGCTTCGGCCACGGCTTTGGTCAGGGTGCGAATGCGCAGAATGTAGCGCTGACGCTCGGTCACCGAAATGGCCTTGCGCGCATCCAGCAGGTTAAAGCTGTGAGCGGCTTTCAGAATACGTTCGTAGGCCGGCAGCGGCAGCGGAGTTTCCAGCGCCAGCAGCTGCTGGGCTTCTTTCTCATACTGCTCGAAGCAGGTGAACAGGAAGTCCACATCGGCGTATTCGAAGTTATAGGTGGACTGCTCCACTTCGTTCTGGTGGAACACGTCGCCGTAGGTGGTTTTACCCAGCGGGCCGTCGCTCCACACCAGGTCGTAAACGCTGTCTACGCCCTGAATGTACATAGCAAGACGCTCTAAACCGTAGGTGATTTCACCGGTTACCGGCTTGCACTCCAGGCCGCCAACCTGCTGGAAGTAGGTAAACTGGGTAACTTCCATACCGTTCAGCCACACTTCCCAGCCCAGGCCCCACGCGCCAAGCGTTGGGTTTTCCCAGTTATCTTCCACGAAGCGAATGTCATGAATCGTCGGATCCATTCCCAGCTCTTTCAGCGACCCGAGGTACAGCTCCTGAATATTGTCCGGGGAAGGCTTAATCACCACCTGGAACTGATAGTAGTGCTGTAAACGGTTCGGGTTTTCGCCGTAACGGCCATCGGTAGGACGGCGGGACGGCTGCACATAAGCGGTGGCCATTGGCTCCGGGCCTAAGGCACGCAGGCTGGTCATCGGGTGAGAGGTGCCTGCGCCTACTTCCATGTCCAAAGGTTGAACAATGGTGCAGCCCTGGCGAGCCCAGTAGTCCTGTAAGGTCAGGATCAGGCCTTGAAAGGTCTTGGTATCAAACTTTTGCATGTTGAATTCGCACGCGTTCGGTGGATTTAAGAGAAGCGGCCAGTATATACGCAAAAGCGGTTGAGTTGTATCAACACGGCAACGGAACGGCCCGGAGGCGAAAAGCCGTTAAGTTGTTGCGCGTTGGTTGAGGTTTTCGCGACTGGAAAGGTGTGAAAACTGACCACTTTGGTCAAAAGAACAGGTAAAGCCCTCTTTGCGGGCAGTATTGCCTGCCAGTTCATAGCTTGCCTGATACTGCTTAAAATCGGACACATTAATACGCTGCGGCTGGGTGTTGTAGCGTAATGCGGCTTCGTTTTTACACGCCAGCTCCATAGCACCTGCATTGACCCGCGGGCGAGCCTGCTGCGCATATTGGCTTTCCTGCTGTGGGGCGCTGCACGCGCTCAGGAAAAACGCAAAAAATACCGTTAAGAGGAGTCGATTTCTTTTTTCTTCCATCATCATTCGCTGCCAGTACGTTAAACTCGGTTTCTTATTCATACTCCCCGTGAACCACGCATTCTGCGAAGCGACGGCGGGGATGACAAGATGCGCGGCACAAACTCAGAAATATCCAGGCTCAGGGGAACGAATGCAGCAGAAGATAAACTGGATCGATAACCTTCGTGGCATCGCTTGCCTGATGGTCGTCATGATCCACACCACGACCTGGTACATTACCAATCCACACAGCGTGACCGCTTTTAGTTGGGATCTGTCGAACGTACTTAATTCAGCCTCACGCGTCAGCGTGCCGCTCTTTTTTATGATTTCAGGTTATCTGTTCTTCGGTGAGCGCAGCGCTCAGCAGCGCCACTTCCTGCGGATTTCCAGCTGCCTGCTGTTCTATAGCGCCATCGCCCTGCTTTACATCTGGCTGTTTACGCCAATAAGCGTCGGCCTGGCGCTGCGCTACATCCTGCAAAAACCGGTGTTTTATCACCTGTGGTTTTTCTTCGCGATTATGGTGATTTACCTGCTTTCGCCGCTGATACAGGTCAAAAAGGTCAGCGCCGTCACCGTTCTGGGTCTGATGGTGCTGCTGGGCGTAGTGGCGAACCCCAATACCGTGCCGCAGACTCTGGGCAATATGAAGTGGATGCCGGTTAATCTTTATATCAACGGCGATACTTTCTATTACGTGCTGTACGGGCTGTTAGGGCGGGCAATTGGCATGCTGGAGACGAGGAAAAACTGGGTTAGCGTGCTGGCGGGTGGCCTGTTCCTGCTGTGCGTGATGTCTATCTCTCTGGGCACCCGCAGGCAGCTGGAAATTAACCAAAACTTCGCCGAAACCTTTTACGTTTACTGCGGCCCGCTGGTGTTTATCGCCGCCATCAGCCTGCTGGTCTTCGCCAAAAACTGTCTTAACCAGCGCCCGCTGCCCGGGCTGGCGTTTATTTCACGTTATTCGCTGGGGATTTACGGTTTTCACGCGCTGATTATTCATTATCTTCGCACGCACGATATCGAGATAACCGCCTGGCCGGTGCTGGATATCCTCTGGATATTTGGCGCAACCCTTGCTGGCAGCCTGCTGCTGGCGTTGGCGGTTGGCAAACTCGACCGCTGGAAGCTGGTCAGCTAGCCCCGCTTGCTCGGGAGCGGGCCCGGTGCAGCTGTCGGGGTGAAGAAAACCCGGCGGCGCTGGCCGCCTGCTCCGTGCGCTGCCCCTGCAATAGCCGCTGTTCGGCAACCGCAAGCCTTAGCTGCTCCAGATAGTCGCGTACAGAAATGCCAAGATGTTGCTGGAAAAGACGGGAAAGATGCCGCGGGCTGACGTGAACCCGGCTGGCGATTTCCGGCACCGGCCAGGGTAGCTCGGGAGCCCCGGACAGCAAATCCTGGGCGCGGTGTACCGCCGGATGAATATGGTTGCGGTAGCGCAGCCAGGGAGAAAGCTGCGGATCGTCGCCGGAACGCCGGAACCAGACTACCATTTCTCTCGCCACCTCCAGCGCCACGCGCGGGCCGCAGTAGCGGTTAATCAAATGCAGGGAAAGATCGATGCCGGAAGTGATCCCCGCGCTGGTCCAGATGCCCCGGTCCTCAACAAAAATTCGGTTGTCCTTTACCTGCGCGCCCGGTGCCGCCGCTTTTAAACGCTCGAGCACATCATGATGGGTGGTGCACTGCACGCCGTTCATCAGGCCCGCCCGAGCCGCCAGCAGCGAGCCGGAGCAGACGCACATCAGATTAAGCTGCTGGCTGTGGATCTGCGGCTGAAGCCGGGTCAGCCAGCGCCGTACCTCTTCGGCCTGAGCCGTGGCAAAAAAACGGTTTGAATCGCACACCCCGGGCAGCACCAACAGACTGCCCGGAGGAAGCCGCTCCGGCAACGGCTGAATGCCGCTGAAGGTCAGGCCGATGGAGGTTTCTACCTGCGGGTCCGGGCCGATGTAGTGCAGCTCAAAAGCCTTCCGCGCCAGCACCAGCGTTTCCGCCGGGCCGCTCAGGTCGAGGGATAACACCCCCGGCAGCACCACAAACCAGACCCCAATACTCATTCCAGCGACTCCAGACACTCGGCTACGGTTTGTATCTCTGCGAAGCGCCCTGCCAGTACCGTTTCAGTGCGATGGCGCAGGGTCGCGGCGTCCAGCGTAACGCCTTTCCAGCTCATCGGGAAGGTCAGCATCGCTTCGCTGACGAAAGTAACGCGATAGCCCAAATCGGAGGCGACGCGAGTCGTTGTTTCGCAACACTGCTCGGTACGAATACCGCAAATAATCAGGTGGTTAATGTCCCGGTCGCGTAGCCAGCGATCCAGCCCGGTATCGGTAAAGGCGTTATGAACGTGCTTCTGGAAGCTGACGGCAGGTTGATGCTGTAAGAACGGCATCGGCTTCACAAAACCGGAATCCAGGGAAAACGCGCCGTCGCCGTCAACGTGGAAGATATCCACCACCGGCACGCCTTTGACCTGACAGCCGGCAATCAGCGCCAGTATGGCCTGCTGAAACGCCGGAACATCGTCCTCCTGCCAGTAGTCACGGTGGAAGAAGGATTGTTGGGTATCGATATTAATAAGCGCGGTGCGTGACATTTTCGGACTCCTCATCTGTTGGCCTGAAGCCATTCTGACAAGGCTTCACTGCAATGCTAATACCAAAAACGGACAGGATGAGGGTGGTTTGGGACGCCGTATCGCGTTAAGTCCAAAAGCCATGTCATTTTCCCCTCACCCCGGCCCTCTCCCCAAAGGGGCGAGGGGGCAAAAAATGGCTTTGTATCACCAGTATCAGATCGCGTTAGATTCCACAGCCACTCCCTTGTTCCCGGCTCTCAGCGCCCCCGGCTTTGACCCAACTCAGGCGGGGTGGAGCTGCCGGGAGCAGCGAAAGAGAGCGATCGTCGGGAACGGATCGCGAACGACCCCGAATGTTTGGGTGATAGCCGGTGGGTTTACCGCTTCAGCGGCGATGAGTTTGCCGGCGCCGGGGGTTGTCAGGGGGAATGGCGTAATTTCCCCTGACACGTTCACCGTTCTCTACGCGTGCAGGGAAAACAAATTTACGGGTGAACGGAACATAGCCGGGCTTGCAGGGGTTATATCTTCTGGTTACAACGGTTTATGCAGACCCGAAGATAATTCCGTTCACGCAATATCCCGTTGTCACGCCATCGTCCCCGGCTTTGACCCAACTCAGGCGGGGTGGAGCTGCCGGGAGACAGGGGAAGTGCTATCACGACATCAGCGGCAAAAGCTGCTGATAAATCTGATTAAACACCTGACGTCGCCCGGCGTAGCGCTGGTGGCGATTGAAATCAGGTTGATGCCTTTGCTCCAGCGGCAGCTGCGGGAGCAGAGATTGCAGCGACTGGCCGGGCGAAAGCGCGATTTGTGCCAGCCGCGCCGCGCCAAGCGCTGGCCCAACGTCGCCGCCGGTGCGGTAGTCCAGCACCTGGCCGCTGATATCCGCCAGCATTTGCCGCCAGTACGGGCTGCGCGCCCCGCCGCCTATCAGCGTTACGCTATCCGGCGTAATACCGCAAAGGTGTACCACATCCATGCCGTCCGCCAGGGCATAGCCCACGCCTTCAAGCACCGCGCGGGCAAGCTCTGCCGGGCCGTGTTGATGGGTCAGGCCGAAGAAGGTGCCTTTTGCCTGCGGGTTATTATGCGGCGTTCGCTCCCCGGAGAGGTACGGCAAGAACCAAACTACGCCAGCGTCCTGGTTAGCCTGCTCGGCGGCGGCCAGCAGGGCGGGAACCGAGCCAAGCCCGGTCAACTTAGCCGCCCAGTCAAGGCAGGAAGCCGCACTCAGCATTACCGACATCAAATGCCAGCGGTTCGGCAAAGCGTGACAAAAACTGTGCACCGCGCTTTCGGGGTTGCTGCGAAAGCCGTCGCTCACCGCAAAGTAAACGCCGGATGTCCCGAGGGAAAGCATTGCCTGCCCGGCATCCACCATTCCCACGCCAATCGCGCCCGCCGCGTTATCGCCACCACCGGCTACCACGCGAACCGCAGCCATATTCCAGGCCGCGGCCACTTCCGGTTTCAGCGCGCCGGTGACTTCGCTGCCTTCAAACAGCTCCGGCATATGCTGGCGGGAAAGACGGCAGGCATCCAGCATGGTGTCGCTCCAGTCGCGCTTCGCGACATCCAGCCACATCGTTCCCGCCGCGTCTGACATGTCGCTGGCGAACTCGCCGGTCATTCTCAGGCGCAGGTAATCTTTTGGCAGCAGCACTTTGTTAATCTGGCCGAACACTTCAGGCTCGTGGCGCTCCACCCACAACAGTTTTGGCGCGGTAAAGCCCGGCATCATCAGGTTGCCGGTAATCGCCCGCGCTTCCTCAACATTGCTTTCAAGCAGCGCGCACTCTTCACCGCTGCGGCCATCGTTCCATAAAATCGCCGGGCGCAGCACCCGTTGTTTACTGTCCAGCAACGTGGCACCGTGCATCTGCCCGGCAAGCCCGATAGCCTTTACGCCCTTCAGCGGATGCTCAGCACCCAGGGCGCGCATTGCCCGATCGGTTGCGAGCCACCAGCTTTCGGGATCTTGCTCGGACCAGAGCGAATGAGGCCGGGACACGGTAAGCGGTTCGCTATGCGCGGCCAGCACCTCGCCTGCTTCACCCAGCAGGATTGCCTTCACGCCCGAAGTGCCAAGATCGATGCCGATATACATGGTAGCTCCTTAATATCGCGCCGCGTTACCGGCGGCGCAGGAAGGTTTATTTATCAAATAGATAGTGATTCACCAGGTTTTCCAGCAGCTCCTGATGCCCGCTCTGATGCTGCGGTGCCAGGTTATGCTGCTCAGCGTACTGTGCCAGCTGCGTGAGCGATATCTGCCCTTTAAGAATTTGCTGGCCCAGCTCACTATTCCACCCGGCGTAACGTTTGGCTACTCGCTTATCAAGCTCGCCGTCCTCGACCATGCGTGCGGCAATTTTCAGCGCCAGCGCCATGGTGTCCATCGCGCCGATATGGCCGTAGAACAAGTCATATTTATCGGTGCTCTGGCGCCGTACTTTGGCGTCGAAGTTCAGGCCGCCGGTGGTTAACCCACCTGCCTTGAGGATTTCGTACATGACCAGGGCGTTTTCTTCCACGCTGTTCGGGAACTGGTCGGTATCCCAGCCCAGCTGCGGGTCCCCCCGGTTGGCATCCACCGAACCAAAGATCCCCAAAGCAATAGCGCTGGCGATTTCGTGGTGGAAGGAGTGGCCCGCAAGCGTGGCATGGTTGGCCTCAATATTCACTTTGATCTCTTTTTCCAGACCAAACTGCTTCAGGAAGCCGTAGACCGTCGCGACATCGTAATCATACTGGTGCTTGGTCGGCTCCTGCGGCTTAGGCTCGATAAGCAGCGTGCCGCGGAAGCCGATTTTATGTTTATGCTCAACCACCATCTGCATAAAGCGGCCGATCTGCTCGCGTTCCTGCCGCAGGTCGGTATTCAGCAGGGTTTCATAACCTTCTCGCCCGCCCCAGAGCACATAGTTTTCGCCGCCCAGCTGATGAGTCGCGTTCATCGCCGTTACAACCTGCGTGGCGGCCCAGGAGAATACGTCCGGATCGGGGTTAGTCGCCGCCCCGGCGCCATAACGTGGATGGGTGAAGCAGTTAGCCGTGCCCCACAGCAGCTTCACGCCGCTTTCCTGCTGTTTTTGCGCCAGCACTTCTGTCATCTGCGCAAAATTGTTCAGGTACTCTTTCAGGGAAGCGCCTTCGGGCGAGACGTCGACATCGTGGAAACAGTAGTACGGCACGTTCAGCTTGTGGAAAAATTCAAATGCCACGTCGGCCTTGCGTTTCGCCAGCGCCATTGCGTCACCGGCCTGCTGCCACGGGCGCTCAAACGCCCCCACGCCGAACATATCCGCGCCGGTCCAGCAGAATGTATGCCAGTAGCAGGCGGCGAAGCGCAGGTGCTCTTCCATACGTTTGCCGAGAATCAGCTCGTCCGGGTTGTAGTGGCGAAACGCTAGCGGGTTGGTGGTTTTCGGCCCTTCAAAGCGAACGCGATCAAGTTGGTCAAAATAGGCTTGCATAATTAACTCCGTCATCAGGAAAACAGCTGCCAGGATAGAAAGTTATTTCATCCTGGTGTCTCCCGAACGGTTGCTCAATTACGTTATTTCACACCGGGATTAAGAGAATACTCAAACGTGCGCTGGCTCTCAAAAAAGAGGCTAAAAATAATTAGCAACGGCCTGAACCAGGGCAATAAATTATCTCCACAGGTTATTCACTCGATATAAAACCCGATCGCCATCATAAATTGACAATTAAACCAAAAAACATAATGCCAGGATAAAAATCTGTAATTGAAGGTTGCGCCCGCAGCGATAACAATCCGAAGGTCTACTGATGTGAACCATTCTTTACTCCGATAAGCCCTCTCTCCCTACAGGTAAAATAAAATGAAGATAAAGAACATCTTACTGACGTTATGTGCCGCACTTGTCCTCACCAGCGTGAGCGGCATGGCAAAAGAAGTCAAAATCGGTATGGCGATTGATGACCTGCGCCTCGAGCGCTGGCAAAAAGACCGCGATATCTTTGTTAAAAAAGCCGAATCTTTAGGGGCGAAAGTATTTGTGCAGTCCGCCAACGGCAATGAAGAAACGCAGATGTCGCAGATTGAAAACATGATAAACCGCGGCGTTGACGTGTTGGTTATTATTCCTTACAACGGCCAGGTATTAAGCAACGTGATCGCAGAGGCCAAACGTGAAGGCATAAAAGTATTAGCCTATGACCGTATGATAAATAATGCCGATATTGATTTTTATATTTCCTTTGACAATGAAAAAGTCGGTGAATTACAGGCTAAAAGCATTGTTAACAAAGCACCCCAGGGAAATTATTTTTTAATGGGCGGCTCGCCGGTGGATAATAATGCCAAATTATTCCGTGCCGGGCAGATGAAAGTATTAAAACCTTATATTGATGAAGGGAAAATTAAAGTCGTCGGCGATCAGTGGGTTGACGGCTGGCTGCCGGAAAACGCGCTAAAAATAATGGAAAACGCACTGACGGCGAATAACAACAAGATTGACGCGGTAGTGGCTTCTAACGATGCCACGGCCGGCGGCGCTATTCAGGCGCTTAGCGCCCAGGGGCTGGCGGGTAAAGTCGCTATTTCCGGCCAGGATGCGGACCTTGCTGGCATAAAGCGCATTATTGCCGGGACCCAGACCATGACCGTGTATAAACCCATTACCAAACTGGCAAATACCGCCGCCGAAATTGCCGTCGAATTGGGCGAAGGTAAGCAGCCAGCCTCCGATGCCAAACTGAATAACGGCCTGAAAGAGGTCCCTTCCCGCCTGTTGACGCCAATCGAGGTGGATAAAACCAATATCGACAGCACCGTCATCGCCGATGGTTTCCACAAAAAAGCCGAGCTATAGGCCGCAGGCCCGCCATAACGCGGGCCATCTCTGACCCGGAGGAGAGGTTATGCCTCATTTGCTGGAAATGAAAAATATCACCAAAGCCTTTGGCGCGGTGAAAGCGGTGGACAACGTAAGCCTGGCGCTCGAGGCCGGAGAGGTCATGTCGCTGTGCGGCGAAAATGGTTCGGGCAAATCAACGTTGATGAAAGTTCTGTGCGGGATCTACCCTCACGGCAGCTATGAAGGCGAAATCTGGTTTGCGGGCGAACTGTTAGAGGCCAGCCACATCCGCGATACCGAGCGTAAGGGCATCGCCATTATTCACCAGGAGCTGGCGCTGGTTAAGCACCTCACCGTGCTGGAAAACATCTTCCTCGGCACGGAGATAACCCGCCGCGGGGTGTTGGACTACGACACCATGACGCTGCGCTGCCAGAAGCTGCTGGCTCAGGTGAATTTGTCTCTCTCCCCGGATACCCGGGTGGGCGATTTAGGCCTCGGGCAGCAACAATTGGTGGAGATAGCGAAAGCACTGAACAAGCAGGTTCGCCTGCTGATTCTGGATGAGCCGACCGCCTCGCTCACCGGGCAGGAAACCGACACGCTGCTGGGGATCATTCGCAGCCTTCAGGCCCACGGTATTGCCTGTATTTATATCTCCCACAAGCTCAATGAAGTGAAAGCCATCTCCGACAGCATCTGCGTTATCCGGGACGGGCAGCCCATCGGCACCCGCCAGGCCGCACAGATGAGCGAGGACGATATCATCACTATGATGGTAGGCCGCGAGCTTACCGCGCTCTACCCGAGCGAGCCGCACCAGGCCGGGGATGAAATCCTGCGCGTGGAACACCTCACCGCCTGGCACCCGGTTAACCGGCACATTAAGCGGGTTAACGATGCCTCTTTTTCCCTGCGCAAAGGCGAAATCCTCGGTATTGCCGGACTGGTCGGCGCAGGACGAACGGAGGCGGTGCAGTGCCTGTTTGGCGTCTGGCCGGGGCGCTGGGAAGGCGAAGTGTACATTGACGGCCATCGCGTCCATATCAACAACTGCCAGCAGGCGATTGCCCACGGTATCGCGATGGTGCCGGAAGACCGCAAAAAAGACGGCATCGTGCCGGTGATGGCGGTTGGGCAAAACATCACCCTGGCCGCGCTGGACAGGTTTTCCGGCCCTCTCAGCAGCCTGGACGAGGCCGCGGAACAGGATTGTATGCTGCAATCGCTCAGGCGCCTGAAAGTAAAGACCTCATCGCCGGAGCTTGCCATTGGCCGCCTCAGCGGCGGGAACCAGCAAAAAGCGATTCTCGCCCGCTGCCTGCTGCTCAACCCACGCATCCTGATACTCGACGAGCCAACGCGCGGGATCGATATCGGCGCGAAGTACGAAATTTATAAATTAATCAATCAATTGGTGCAGCAGGGGATTGCTGTGATTGTCATCTCTTCGGAACTGCCAGAGGTGCTCGGTCTCAGCGACCGGGTGCTGGTAATGCACGAAGGGCGCATAAAAGCCGATTTGATTAACCGCAACCTGACCCAGGAAAGGGTGATGGTAGCCGCCCTGAGGAGTGACCCCCATGTCGAAAAGCAATTCGCCTGAACTGAAACTTGCGGCACCGGGCCGCCCGGCATTTGGCGGCCTCAGGGCGCTTAATTTGCAGGTCTTCGTGATGATAGCCGCCATCGTCGTCATCATGCTGTTCTTCACCTGGCAAACCGAGGGCGCTTATCTCAGCGCCCGCAATGTCTCCAACCTGCTGCGCCAGACGGCGATCACCGGTATCCTGGCCGTGGGCATGGTGTTTGTGATTATTTCCGCTGAAATCGATCTCTCGGTGGGGTCGATGATGGGGCTGCTCGGCGGCGTCGCGGCGATTTTCGACGTCTGGCTCGGCTGGCCGCTGCCGCTGACGATTGTCGTCACCCTCGCGCTTGGCCTGCTGCTCGGGGCCTGGAACGGCTGGTGGGTGGCCTACCGCAAAGTGCCTTCGTTCATCGTCACCCTCGCCGGGATGCTGGCCTTTCGCGGTGTACTGATCGGCATTACCAACGGCACGACCGTATCGCCAACCAGCGCGGCGATGTCGCAAATTGGCCAGAGCTACCTGCCGGACGGTATCGGCTTTGGCGTTGGCGTCATCGGGCTGATGGGGTTCATTGCCTGGCAGTGGCGGCTGCGCATGCGCCGCCAGGCACTTGGGCTTGTCGCTCCTGCATCCAGCGGCATGGTGGGTCGCCAGGCGATAACCGCCGTGATTATCCTCGGGGCTATCTGGCTGCTGAACGACTACCGTGGCGTGCCAACCCCGGTATTAATCCTCGCCCTGCTGCTGCTGGCTGGCATGTTCATGGCGACGCGTACCGCCTTTGGCCGCCGTATTTACGCCATCGGCGGCAACATCGATGCCGCGCGCCTGTCCGGGATTAACGTCGAACGCACCAAGCTCGCGGTCTTCGCGATTAACGGCCTGATGGTGGCGATTGCCGGGCTGATTTTAAGCTCGCGCCTCGGTGCGGGTTCCCCTTCTGCCGGGAATATTGCCGAACTAGACGCCATCGCCGCCTGCGTTATCGGCGGCACCAGCCTGGCAGGAGGCATCGGCAGCGTGGCTGGCGCGGTAATGGGGGCTTTTATCATGGCCTCGCTGGACAACGGCATGAGCATGATGGATGTGCCCACCTTCTGGCAGTACATCGTCAAAGGGGCCATTTTGCTGCTGGCGGTATGGATGGATTCCGCGACCAAACGTCGGGCTTAAACGACCAGCGGCAAAACGTGCAAGCGATCACAATGCCGGGGCGGCGTACCCCGGCGCTGTTATGGCTGTGATATTGAGACACGAGGCTATTTTCAGGAAACCATCAGCATGTTTGAGAAACGTCATCGCATCACGCTGTTATTCAATGCCAACAAAGTGTACGACCGCCAGGTGGTCGAGGGCGTCGGTGAATATTTGCAGGCGTCTCAATCCGAGTGGGATATTTTCATCGAAGAGGATTTCCGCGCTCGTATCGACAACATAAAGGAGTGGCTGGGCGACGGCGTTATCGCCGACTTCGACGACCGGGAAATTGAGCGCCTGCTGGCCGGTGCCGGCGTGCCGATTGTCGGCGTGGGCGGTTCATATCATCTTCCTGAGCACTACCCGCCGGTGCATTACATCGCCACCGACAACCACGCGCTGGTGGAAAGCGCTTTTTTGCATTTGAAAGAGAAAGGCGTACAGCGCTTCGCTTTTTACGGGCTGCCTGGCTCCAGCGGTAAGCGCTGGGCCGCGGAGCGTGAGCACGCCTTCCGCCAGTTAGTGGCGCAGGAAAAATATCGCGGCGTGGTTTATCAGGGCATCGAAACCGCACCGGAAAACTGGCAGCACGCGCAAAATCGGCTCGCCGACTGGGTGCAAACCCTGCCTCCGCAAACCGGGATAATCGCGGTGACGGATGCGAGGGCGCGCCATCTGCTCCAGGTTTGCGAGCATCTTCATATCCCGGTGCCGGAAAAGCTGTGTGTCATTGGAATCGATAATGAAGAATTAACCCGCTACTTATCGCGGGTGGCGCTCTCCTCCGTTGCCCAGGGCACCCGCCAGATGGGCTACCAGGCGGCCAAGCTGCTGCACCGGCTGCTGGCTGATGAAAACCTGCCTTTGCAGCGCGTGCTGGTGCCGCCGGTGAGGGTCGTGGAGCGCAGCTCAACCGACTACCGCTCGCTGCACGACCCGGCGGTCATACAGGCGATGCATTACATCCGCAATCATGCCTGCAAGGGTATTAAGGTCGAGCAGGTGCTGGATGCGGTGGGTATTTCTCGCTCCAATCTGGAGAAGCGCTTTAAAGAGGAAGTGGGGGAAACGATCCACGCGGTTATCCACGCGGAAAAACTTGAAAAGGCGCGCAGCCTGCTAATTTCGACCTCGCTCTCTATCAACGAGATATCACAAATGTGCGGCTACCCTTCTTTGCAATATTTCTATTCGGTATTTAAAAAAGAGTACGACGCGACGCCAAAAGAACACCGCGACCGATTTAGCGAAGTTTTAGTTTAACACCATAAATAACAATGCCCTCCTGAGAGGGCATTTGTATTATTTCGCAAGCGTACCGACTTTAATTTGGCACCATTAAACGCTGGTTAGTCTGGAACATAGCAAACAGATAATTGTTATAGCTTGAACCCTTAGTCGAATACCCTTTCAGCTTATGGATCATATTGTTGGCGGTAACTTCCTGGTCCGCTTTACGCAGCTTGGCGCGCTCTTTGCGGAACGAAGAATAGGCCGGATGGGTATTCAGATTGGCAACATAAGAGCTCACGCCTTCTTTCAGCGAGCCGTAATGCAGGTAGCCCTTCACTTTTCCAGGCTCGCTGTTGCAGTGGCGCTTAGTGCACTTCATGCCAAACAGGTTGTTATTGCTTCGCGCCAGCTTCGAGGTTCCCCAGCCGCTTTCTGCAGCCGCCATCGTCGCCACCATATTGGTAGGGATGATATCAACCTTCTCCAGCAGATTGTTCCACGGCACGCGATTGGTGTTGCCGCGCCATGCTACCTTGTAGCGCTGGGTGATTTCTTTCAGACGAGCACGTTCGCTCGGCGACCAGCGCTTCTCGTACTGTTTTGAAATCAACCAGTTACGATCTGCGGTAATCGCTGCATTTTGGCGGGTAATATATGGCATGACCGTCCGGAGAAACGCTTTTTTCCTTGGTGTTCCGGAAGGGTATTTTCGCAAATCAGGAAGCGAACCATTTTCACTATTGCGAGAATACTCTTTTTTACTACTTGCCAGTTTACTACTTACCGTTTTTTTACTGCTTACTTTCGTTATATGGGCTTTACTGTGCGACTTAGGCTCATGTTTACTGGCTAATACCTGGCTTGAAAAGCCCACGGTCAGTAACATGAGTATCGCGGCCCCGAATCGTCGGAATGGGGGTGATATCATGAGTTCTCCTGGTCGGATCGATCGTTTCCAGTGCCTTATTTTATAAAAGGTTTTAGAAAATTAGGGGCGAATACTATCAAATTTAACCGTTCAGAGCACGTTAAGAAATAGTCCCATTCCGAAACAATGTCACCTAAGAACTTCTTATAGTGGCAAAAAGTATTGTAAAATTCGGGGGTTAATCACAGTTCAGCATTTCAGTAAAAAATGGACTGTTGAGGCTTATTCCTGGGTTTAGAGAGTTTAATTTTTGGTTATATTTTTAAGATGGCGGCAGCTGTGCTTCGGCGAGGTGTGACCGGGCAAAAGCGCTCAGATAACATTTAATACAGGAAAACTGGCAAACATGAGCCTGGTTCAGAACCTGATAAAAAAAGCCTTCGCTACCGCTAATGCAAATGAAGCCGCAAGCTTCTTAGCCAGCGCATGCAACCGTATGAAGATGCATAATAAAGAGCAAATTCAGGCGGAAGTCAGCGCGGCCCTGGTGAACGTGAATCTGGTGCGCATCAGCGAGAAACCGCCGCAGGCCAAAACGGTTTATCAGGACTCGCCGGAAACCCTCAAACGCCTCAGGGAAGCCGAGTCGCTCTCCGCCAGCCTGCTTGCCCAGCTGCGCCAGGCGCAGCAAAACGCAGGTCAACAACCTTTACAGCAGGACAGGCCGGAAACCACCGAGCGCCTGCGTAGATATGAAAAACAGGTCTCCGAACTGCAAAAAGCCCTGAACATTAGCCAGGAGATGCACCTTAAGGAGTCGGCCCTGGTGCGCAGCGTCATGCAGCGCGAAATCGACGAGCTTAAAAGCCTGTTTAACCGCCAGAGGGAGTCAGGCTCCGGGCTAGTTGAAAGCCACCAGCGTGAAAAAGCCGAGCTAAACCAGCGCCTGCAAGCCGCCGACGAGCTGATCAAAACCCAGCAGGAAGCACGCCACAGGGCCGAGGCGGAAGTCGCCAGCCTGCGCGAAAAACTCGAAAATCTGCGTGCCGACAGCCATTACAACTTCGAACAGTGTGAAACCCTGAACGCCAGGCTGACCAAAACCATCGACGAACTGCTGGCGACCCGCAATACCCTGAGCGCCCATTTCGGCCAGTGGCTGCCGAACAAATAGCAAAACGTTATCTCCGTCACTCACCCTCTCTGCTCCACCCCGCATAACGGGCAGGCGGGATGAGCGAAAAAACTTCATCCGGTGGCACACTGCGCAATAAATCCTCACCGGACGACGCGTATGAAACGGCTTACCCTCAGTCTGCTACTCGCTCCCTGCCTGGCCCATGCGGGCTGGAGTGCCTCTGGCCTGCCCCCCTTTCAGGAAACCAGCCCTGGCCTGTTTATCAGCAATGCTCAGTTGGATAAAGGCGCGCGTCCGCTGAGCCTGATGCTGGATAGCCGCTGCTGGCAGCCCGCAGAAGCCATCAGGCTGAATCAGGTACTCTCGCTTAAACCCTGTGAAGGCGATGCACCCCAGTGGCGGCTTTTCCGTTCCGGGCAGTATCAGATTCAGGTGGATACCCGCAGCGGCACGCCAACCCTGCTGCTGAACGTTAAACAGGAAACCAGCAGCGAGCCTGAGCAAATCGTCAAACAGTGCCCGCGATGGGATGGCCAGCCGCTCACGGTTGACGTCAGCAGCACCTTCGCGGAAGGCTCTACGGTGCGGGACTTCTACAGCGGCGCAACGGCGAAAGTCGAACAGGGCCACATTACCCTGACTCCGGACGCAGGAAGCGGCGGCCTGCTGCTGCTCGAGCAGGCCGCCACGACCGGCACCGCGCCGTTCAGCTGGCATAACGCCACGGTTTATTTCGTCCTTACCGACCGCTTTGAGAACGGCAACCCGGCCAACGACAACAGCTATGGCCGCCATAGAGACGGCATGCAGGAAATCAGCACCTTCCACGGCGGCGATCTCGCCGGGCTAACCGGCAAACTCGACTATCTTCAGCAGCTTGGGGTCAACGTGCTGTGGATAAGCTCGCCGCTGGAGCAAATCCACGGCTGGGTTGGCGGCGGCACTAAGGGCGATTTTCCCCATTATGCCTATCACGGTTATTACACCCAGGACTGGACGCGTCTCGACGCCAATATGGGCGACGAAGCGGATCTACGAAAACTGGTCGATGAGGCGCACAAACGCGGGATGCGTATCTTATTCGACGTGGTCATGAACCACACCGGTTATGCCACGCTCGCCGACATGCAGGAATACCAGTTTGGCGGACTCTATCTCAAAGGCACAGAGCTTACGGCGACTCTCGGCAAGCGCTGGACAGACTGGAAGCCGGGTCCCGGCCAGAGCTGGCACAGCTTTAACGACTACATCAATTTCAGCGACAAGGCCGCCTGGGATAAATGGTGGGGAAAAGCGTGGATAAGAACCGACATCGGCGACTACGACAACCCCGGCTTTGACGATTTAACGATGTCTTTGGCCTTCCTGCCAGACCTGAAAACCGAAGCTACTGCGCCCGCAGGGCTGCCAACCTTCTACGCCCATAAGCCGGATACCCATGCGCAGGCGCTGCCCGGCTATACCGTGCGGGATTATCTGACCCATTGGCTTAGCCAGTGGGTACGCGACTACGGCATTGACGGGTTCCGCGTGGATACCGCCAAACACGTTGAAAAGGCCGCGTGGCAACAGCTAAAAGACCAGGCCAGCACGGCATTAGTCGAATGGAAAAAAGCGAACCCGGAGAAAAAACTCGACGACGCGCCGTTCTGGATGACCGGCGAATCCTGGGGCCACGGCGTGATGAAAAGCGATTACTACGCCAGCGGCTTCGACGCAATGATCAACTTCGACTATCAGGAGCAGGCGGCGAAGGCGACGGACTGCCTGGCAAACATCGGCCCCACCTGGCAGCAAATGGCGGAGAAGTTGCAGCAATTCAACGTGCTAAGTTATCTATCCTCCCACGACACCCGCCTGTTCCGCGAGGGCGGCCAGAAAGCGGCTGAGCTATTAATGCTCTCACCCGGCGCGGTGCAGATATTTTATGGCGACGAAACCGAACGCCCATTTGGCCCAACGGGCTCCGACCCGCTGCAGGGCACGAGGTCAGACATGAACTGGCAGGATATCAACAGCAAGAGCGCCGCCACGCTCGCCCACTGGCAAAAACTCAGCCAGTTCCGCGCCCGCCACCTGGCCGTGGGAGCCGGAAAACAGACGACGCTAAGCGCGAAGCAGGGTTACGCCTTTAGCCGGGAGAGCGGAGATGACAAGGTGATGGTGGTTTGGGCGGGTAACCGGTAGCCGCCATTCTGAAACTTTGAATCCCGCAGCCACGCCCTTTTCCCCGGCTCTCAGCGCCCCCGGCTTTGACCCAGTACAGGCGGGGTGGAGCTGCCGGGAGCAGCGAAAGAGAGCGATCGTCGGGAACGGATCGCGAACGACCGTGACTGTTGGGTGACAGCAGGGGGTTTACCGCTTTAGCGGCGATGAGTTTGCCGGCGCCGGGGGTTGTCAGGGGGAATGGCGTAATTTCCCCTGACACGTTCACCGTTCTCTGCGCGTGCAGGGAAAACAAATTTACGGGTGAACGGAATATAACCGGACTTGCAGAGGTTATTTGTTCTGTTTAGCTAACAGCCATCCTGAAAGTAAGCGTTGCTTTCAATCTCGCAGTTACGCCCTCACCATTCAACAGATCCTGCTGCATAGCACGAATCACACAGCACATTCACAAATAGAGGCTACGATTACCGGGTTTGCACGGCGTTATTTGTAGCGCTATGGTTAGCCTCTTTCTAAAAGTATTCAGCAGACCCACGTTATGACGTTTTCACTTTTCGGCGACAAATTTACCCGCCATGCAGGCATTACACGCCTGATGGAGGATCTCAACGACGGTTTACGCACCCCCGGCGCTATCATGCTCGGCGGCGGCAATCCTGCGCAGATTCCGGCGATGAACGATTATTTCCAGCAGCTGCTCTCCGGGATGCTGGCCAACGGCCAACTGACCGATACGCTCTGCAATTACGACGGTCCGCAGGGGAAAAGTGAGCTGCTAAAACTGCTGGCCGAAATGCTGCGCGAAGAATTAGGCTGGGATATCGAACCACAGAATATTGCACTGACAAATGGCAGTCAGAGCGCGTTTTTCTACTTGTTTAACCTTTTCGCCGGACGTCATGCGGATGGCAGCACCAAAAAGGTGCTTTTCCCGCTTGCTCCTGAATACATTGGCTACGCGGATGCCGGGCTTGAAGAAGACCTGTTTGTCTCAACCCGCCCGAACATCGAACTGCTGCCGGAAGGCCAGTTTAAGTATCATGTTGACTTCGAACACCTCCATATCGGCGAAGATACCGGCATGATTTGTGTTTCGCGTCCGACCAACCCAACCGGCAACGTGATAACAGACGAAGAGCTGATGAAGCTCGATGCCCTGGCAAATCAGCACGGCATTCCGCTGGTTATCGATAACGCCTACGGCGTGCCGTTCCCCGGCATTATCTTTAGCGAAGCTCGCCCCCTGTGGAACCCGAACATCATTCTGTGCATGAGCCTTTCCAAGCTCGGCCTGCCGGGAAGCCGCTGCGGCATTATTATCGCTAACGAGAAAATCATCTCCGCCATCGGCAACATGAACGGCATTATTAGCCTGGCGCCCGGCGGTATTGGCCCGGCGATGGCCTGCGAAATGATTAAGCGCAAAGACCTGCTGCGCCTGTCAGAGACGGTTATCAAGCCGTTCTACTACCAGCGCGTGCACGAAACTATCGCCGTTATTCGCCGCTATCTGTCGCCGGAACGCTGCCTTATTCACAAGCCGGAAGGCGCAATCTTCCTGTGGCTGTGGTTTAAAGACCTGCCGATCACTACTGAGCTACTGTATCAGCGCCTGAAAAAGCGCGGCGTGCTGATGGTGCCAGGCGACTACTTCTTCCCGGGGCTGGATAAGCCGTGGCCGCACACGCATCAATGCATGCGCATGAACTACGTGCCGGAGCCGGAGAAAATTGAAGCCGGAGTGAAAATTCTGGCCGAAGAAATTGAGCGAGCCTGGGCGGAAGCTTAAAAAAAACGGGGCTTTGCGCCCCGTTTTTCATATTAATGAACAGCTAAAGAGTCATACCCCTTCCAGCGGTAGTTGAGCATCGAAATACCCCAGCAGGCGATAAACAGCGCCACCACCACAAAACCGGCGTTGCCGAGGTTGTCATTCAGCATGCCGACCCATTCCCAGACGCCGCCCTGAAGATCCAGCTTATCCACCAACAGGCCAAGCGCCTCAAGGCCGCCGATGAACAATGCCACCACCACGGAAGTGCCGGTGATGGTCATGTTGTAGTAGAGCTTGCGCTGCGGCTTGTTGAAGGCCCAGCCGTACGCGCCCACCATAATCACGTTGTCGAGGGTGTCTATCAGCGCCATGCCGCTGGCAAACAGCGCCGGAAATACCAGAATTGACCAGATGGACATCCCGCAGGATGCGCTGGCGGCTGAGATACCAAGCACCCCAATTTCGGTGGCGGTGTCAAAGCCCAGGCCAAACAGGAAGCCCACCAGATACATATGCCAGCTTTTACCAATCAGTCGGAAGGTGGAGTTAAACAGCCAGCTCATCATGCCGCCGCCGGTGATTTCCGTCTGCTCGGCCGTTAACGCTCCGCCGCGCCTGAACTGGCTGAAGTTACGCCAGATGCCTTTCAGGATAATCAGGTTCACCAGCGCCATTGCCAGCAGGAAGCAGGCCGATACCGCCGTACCGATGGTGCCACCGACATCATGGAACCAGCCCATATTTTTCTGGAAAGCCGCCGCCGTGGCGGCAATCGCTATCGACGCCAGGATAACAATGCTGGAGTGCCCGAGCGAGAACCATGCGCCGACGCCAAACGGGCGCTTGCCCTCCTGCATCATCTTGCGCGTAACGTTATCGATAGCCGCGATATGGTCGGCATCTACCGCATGGCGCAGGCCATAACACCAGGCGAGCAGACTTGCCGCCATCAGCGCCGAACTGTGGTGAAAGGTCACCAGCGCCCAGGCCCAGGCCGCAAGATTAGCCGCCGCTAAAACCGCCAGCAGGAGACCGGCGCGTGGATTGGCACGAAGAACACGCAAAAACATCTTTTTATCCTTGTGGGTCGTTCATAAGACGGGCGGCAGCAACCACTGCCTGCCCCAGAGAAAGGGCACCGTCGCCCGCAGGCAACCGTGTCGGGAACAAAACATTTAAATCGCAGAGATAGAAGGCGAGACGTTCGCGCATCAGGCGGTTATGCAGTACGCCGCCGCAGCAAACAACGGTCGTTGTACCGGCAAGTGCCGCATGGTGGCGAGCCAGCTCCGCCAGGCCTTTAGCCAGCGCGTCGTGGAACGCCCAGGCGCGGGCAGCGAGCGGTGCCTGCCAGCCAAGCCACTGCTGCCAGAAAACGGCCATATCGTGATGACCGTTCATCAACGACAGCGTCACCGGGTGGCGGCAAAAACCGCTTTCCAGCGCCAGAGTTTCAAGCTGACAGGCGGCCTCGCCCTCGTAGCTTTGCTCAAGCGGTGCGCAGCCAAGCGCGGCGGCAACCGCATCGAAAAGACGGCCACAGGAGGAGGCGAGCGGCGAGTTAACGCCGCGCACAATGGCCCTCGCCAGCGGCTGCCAGTTCTGCTCGCGCAGCACCGCAGTGTCACAATACTGCTCCCAGCCGGGGACAAACGCCTCGCACTGAGCCAGCAGGTTGCGCCAGGGCTGCCGCGCCGCGAGGTCACCGCCGGGCAGCGCTACCGCAGGCAGGCCGCCAGCGTGAACGCAGGTCTGGTAATCCACCAGCAGGCATTCTCCGCCCCAGAGTTGGTCATCCGCGCCGTAGCCAATTCCGTCCAGCGCCAGGGCGATAACCTTGCCGCCGTCTAAAGGCCAGCCATGCTCGGCCAGGCAGGCGGCGGCGTGGGCATGATGATGCAGAACCGGGCTAACCGGGAGCGCCATCTCGCGCCCCAGGCTCGCACTACGGTAAGCAGGATGAGCATCCAGGGCGACGTGCTCCGGCCTGAAACTGTAAATATCGCACATCAGCGTCAGCGCCCTCCGCCACTGCTGCTCTACGCCTTCCTGAGCGAGATCGCCCAAATGCTGACTCAGCACGGCCTGCCCGCCGCGAACCAGGCAGAAGGTATTTTTGAGATCGCCCCCCAGCGCCAGAATCGGCGGCACGCCGCTAAATCCCGGCGGGAGAGGCAGGGCATCCGGCACAAAACCTCGGGCGCGGCGCAGCACCTCGCCGCTGGCGCGCACCACGGAATCATCCATGCGCTGGAGTATGTCGCGGTTGTGCAGCAGCCAGCCGTCGGCAATCTCCGCCAGCTCATCCAGAGCCTGCTGGTTGTCGATAGCGGGCGGCCTGCCGTTCACATTCCCGGAGGTCATCACCAGCGGGCCGTCGAAATCCTGCATCAGCAGGTGCTGAAGCGGGTTGGCGGGCAACATCACGCCGATTTCATTACGCCCCGGCGCAACGGCGCCGCTCAGCCCTTCCAGAGTGCTGCTCGCCACAAGAACAATGGGCGAGGCAGGCGTGGCAAGCTGGCTGACGGCCTGAGCCGGTAATCCTTCGGCATCCGGGACCATCACGGCCAGCGGTTTTGCAGGCCGCTGTTTACGCTTGCGCAGCCGCTCAACCGCAGCGGTGTTGCGGGCGTCAACCGCGAGATGGAAGCCACCCAGCCCTTTGATTGCGACAATACCGCCGCTTTTCAGAATGCTAACGGCCCGCTGAAGCCCCTGCTCGCCCCCAATACGCTGCTTGCCGCACTGCCAGAAGATCTGCGGCCCGCAGTCCGGGCAGGCTACCGGCTGGGCGTGAAAACGCCTGTCCATCGGGTTGCGATACTCTTCATCGCAGGCGGCGCAGAGCGGAAATGCCGCCATCACGGTTGCCGGGCGGTCATAAGGCATGGCGCGGATAATGGTAAAGCGCGGCCCGCAGTGGGTGCAGTTGATAAACGGATAGCGATAGCGCCTGTCAGCTGGATCGTTGAGTTCCCGCAGGCACGCCGGGCAGGTTGCGGCATCCGGCACAATCTGGGTATCCATCGAGCCGCTATTGCTGTGGCGGATAGTAAAGCCCTGGGGCAATGCCTCTCCCTCTAAGGGCCATTGTTCCACGCTGTCGATCCGCGCCAGCGGAGGGCATTCACGGTAAAGCGCGGCAATAAGCTCATCCGGGCCGCAGCCAAGGCGCACCAGTACGCCTTCGCCGTCGTTGCAGACGTCGCCGCTTAGCTTAAGGCGCTGTGCAAGTTGCCAGACGAATGGCCGGAAGCCAACACCCTGCACTTTGCCGCGAATACGGAGTAAGGTGCCCCTCACCCTCTGCCCAAAGGGACTGGAGGACGGATCGAGTTTTGGCTCTGCTCCGGACTCCGATCGTCCCTCGCTCTCTTCCAGAGAGAGAGCCGGGGTGAGGGTAAAGATCACGCTTCTACCGCCTCGCGCAGGCGAGCTTTCATCGCGTTATACGTCGTTTGCGCATAATTCTCAGCCCAGGTCTGGTCCTCAATCGCACTCACGTTTACCGCGCAATATTTGGTCTCCGGCGTTTTGGAGATAGGGTCGAGGTTGTCCTGGGTAAGTTCGTTGCAGGCCCCGATCCACCACTGGTAGGTCATATATACCGAGCCTTTGTTAATGCGCTCGTTGACGTCCGCCCGGCTAATCACCTTGCCCCGACGAGAGCTAACCCAAACCAGCTGATTGTTTTTGATCCCCAACTCGTCGGCATCCTGCGGGTTGATTTGCATAAAGCCCGGCTCGTCGGCGAGGGTTTGCAGCGCCGCGCAGTTGCCGGTCATCGAACGGCAGGAGTAGTGGCCCACCTCACGCACGGTACAAAGCACCAGCGGGTAAGTTTCGTCCGGGACCTCGGCAGGCGCACGCCACTCGGCGGCAAACAGCTGGCCTTTGCCGGTCGGGGTATCGAACTTGCTGTCTTTGTAGAGATAAGGCGTACCGGGGTGATCCAGCGTCGGGCACGGCCATTGTACATGCCCCATATCGCCCATTTTTTCGTAGGTCACGCCGTAGAACAGCGGGCATAGCTCGCGCAGCTCGTCCCAGATTTGCTGGTTATCTTCGTAGTGCATCGGGTAGCCCATCTCTGTGGCGAGAAGGCTGATGATTTCCCAGTCACGCTTGACGTTGTATTTCGGCTCAATGGCTTTTTCGAAGCGCTGGAAGCCGCGGTCGGCGCAGGTAAACACCCCGCCGTGCTCGCCCCAGGAGGTCGCGGGCAGCAGCACGTCGGCCACTTCGGCGGTCTTGGTCATGAAGATATCCTGCACCACGACAAAATCGAGCGCCTCAAAGCCTTTGCGTACCAGGCCCAGGTCCGCTTCGGTCTGGAGCGGGTCTTCACCCATGATGTAGTAGGCTTTTACCTTGCCTTCCATCGCCAGGTGCGGCACTTCGGTAATGCGCACGCCGACTTTGTCATCCATCACCGCCGGGTCGATTCCCCAGGCTTTGGCGAATTTAGCGCGAACCTCCGGGTCAACCACGTCCTGGTAGCCGGGGAACTGATTTGGCAGCACGCCCATATCACAGGCACCCTGCACGTTGTTCTGGCCGCGCACCGGGCCAACGCCGACGTTCTCACGCCCGAGGTTGCCGGTCAGCAATGCCAGGCTCGACAGCCCTTTCACCACGTCTACCGCCTGGCCAAACTGGGTTACGCCCATGCCCCACATAATGGTGGCGGACGGCGCGGCGGCGAAGGTGCGCATCGCCTGGCGAACCTGCTGAGCAGGAATGCCGGTTAAATGCTCCACGTCTTCCGGGGCATAGCCTTTAACGGTTTCGCGGTAGGCCTCCAGCCCTTCGGCATATTTCGCCACGTATTCTTTGTCGTACAGCTGCTCTTCCAGCAGCACATAGCCAAAGGCGTTGACCAGCGCCATATTGCAGCCGTTTTTGATTTGCAGATGCTGGTCTGCGATGCGGGCGGTTTCGATGCGACGCGGGTCGCAAACGATAATTTTTGCCCCGTTGCTTTTGGCCTTAATCACCCGGCGAGCCACGATGGGATGCGAGTCGGCGCAGTTGTAACCCACCACCAGCAGGCATTTGGAGTTTTCGATATCGCCGATGGAGTTGCTCATCGCCCCGTTCCCTAACGTGGCCTGTAGCCCGGCAACGGACGGCCCGTGGCAAACGCGGGCGCAGCAGTCTACGTTGTTGGTATTCAGCACCGCACGGGCGAATTTCTGCATCACAAAGTTGGTTTCATTCCCGGTACCGCGTGAAGAGCCGGTGGTCATAATGGCGCGAGGGCCAAACTGTTCTTTAATCGCCTTCAGGCGTTTCGCGGTGTAGCTAATCGCCTCTTCCCAGCTTACCGGCTGAAGCTTGCCGCCTTTCTCGTAGCGAATCATCGGCTGAGTGAGTCTTGGCGTCAGCAGCTTGGTGTCGTTGAGAAAATCCCAGCCGTAATAGCCTTTCAGGCACAGTTGGTTCTGGTTAGTGACGCCTTCCGCCGCTTCGGCGCGAATAATTTTATTGTTCTCTACGACCAGTTTCAGTTTGCAGCCCGCACCGCAGTATGGGCAGACGCTGGTAATCTTTTTCATCAGTAACAGACCTGTTAAAAGTTGAAATGCTTGGGATTAAAAACTCAGGGAGACGTTGGTATCGAACGCGGCACGGCGGCGTTTTTCGGCGCTCATCTGCTCCAGCATATTGCGGTCAATGCAGAGGATGGCGTTGGTTGGGCAGGCTTCCATACAGGCAGGGCCAGCCTCGCGGTGATGGCAAAGGTCGCACTTGTTGGCTTCGGCTTTTTCAGCGCGCACCTTAAGCCCTGCGCCGCTGTTGCGGATAACCGGGCGGACAACGACTTCCATCGCACCGTACGGGCAGGCAACAACGCAGGTTTTACAGCCGATGCAGCGTTCCTGCATGACGTGGACAAAGCCTTTATCGCGGCTGATTGCGCCGTTCGGGCAGACGTTAGCGCAGGGCGCGTCTTCGCACTGGCGGCACATGGTTGCGGTGGAGATATCTACGCCTTTGATGACGTGAATACGCGGCAGAAAAGTTTGCGCGGTCAGCGCAGAGCAGTCCTGTTCTTCCTGGTGGGATACAACACAGGCTACCTCACAAGTGCGGCAGCCAATACATTTGCTCGAATCAGCAATGATGAAGCGGTTCATCATAAACTCCTGCAATAAGTGCGTTATTGCTGACTCTTATTCATAAACCGTGCCAGTTTTTAAAACTCAATATTTTCATTATGTTATAGAGAATCCCTTCTCTAACTTCGGTGACGTCGACACTTATGACGATGACATCACGGGCGACTTAGTCACCCGTGTCCTCGAAAGAAGCCTCCAGCGCCGCAAAACCACCGTCACCTTCCCAGCTCGCCAACCGCTGATAAACGGTTTCCACCGCCGTTTTTATCGCTTCGGTCATCGGGTAGTAAAAACCGACGATATCCGGCTGAATGCCCAGGAAAATAACTTCACCCACATCTTCTTTAAGCTGATCGACCAGATAATTCAGCGGCATATTGTGGGTGGTCATCATAAACATCTCGGCAATGTCATCCGGGTCGATAGTGCGAGTCTCGCCGGGACTGAGCATCATGTCGGTAGCATCGACAATCAGCAGCAGCTCCGGGCGCAGCTCGCGAATAGCAACCACGTCGTTTTCCGGCGCGGTGCCGCCGTCAATGACAATCCAGTCGCCCTGAGGGGAAGCCTGGCACTTTTCTGCCAGTAGCGGGCCTGCGCCGTCGTCGCCCATCATGCTGTTGCCGACGCAGAGTAAAACTTTAGTCATAACGCCTCCGAACCATCAGGTAGATGGCGGGTTCCTGTTGAATGGCCTGAAGCATATCGAGCAGCGCCTGGCTCCAGGCCTGCTGCTCCGGGGTCTGAGTCGGTTTGGCCGCGTCCAGCGCCCGCGCCAGCATCACAACGTGGTTCTGGTCGATGACGATTTCGCCATAGCGCGGCACGCCTTCCATTTTGCGCCGCGCCTCGCTGCCGCCTTCAAGCGTGGAGATCCACTCCCGGTAAGCCTCATACGGGCAGACCAGACTCTCTTTCAGGCAATCAATGATGCCAAGATGATGGCCGATAGCCAGGCTGTAATAGACCACCTGCTGCGCGTCAGCCGGGGTATTGTCGCTATCATCGACAAATTTGCGGCTGAGCTGGCAAAACACCACCGACTCGCTCATTACACGCGCTCCTGATGCACCAGATTTTCAAGATTGGCCACAATCTCGGTCAGGCGCGGATCGTTTTCCGTACTCAGCCACCGCTGCACGGCATCGCCGCCTGCGGTCAGGTTTGTCATGTAGCTGTCGGCAATCTGGCGGCCATAGCGGTAGCCCGCCAGGCGACGAGCGGCCCGGTCAATGCGCACGCGCAGCGGCTGAACCATATCCGGGTGCAGGATTTTCGCCGGTTCCACATCCAGCTCGCTTGCCGGACGGGCCTGAATTTTCTGCTCCAGCAGGCCGAGCGCCATCGCAAAGCCGTACAGCGTGGCGGCGGGCGACGGCGGGCAGCCGGGAATATAAACGTCTACCGGCACTATTTTATCGGTGCCGCCCCACACGCAGTAAAGGTCGTGGAAGATACCGCCGCTATTGCCGCATGCGCCGTAGGAAATGCAGATTTTAGGGTCGGGAGCCGATTCCCACGCCCTCAGCGCCGGGGAACGCATAGCGCGGGTTACCGCCCCGGTAAACAGCAAAATATCGGCATGACGCGGAGAAGGAACCACTTTGATACCAAAGCGTTCAGCATCGAAAAGCGGTGAAAGTGTGGCAAAAATCTCAATTTCACAGCCATTGCAGCCGCCGCAGTCCACGCGGTAAACGTAGGCCGAGCGTTTGATGTTTTTCAGCAGCGAAGCCTTCATGCTGGCGATGGACTCGTCCACCGTCAGCGGCACCGGAATGCCGTTATGGTCGCGTGGCCCAAGTAAATCACTCATTAGCTGGCCTCTCTCATCTGGCGGGTAAAATCAATACGGTCGGAAGACACCAGGCTCTGCTGGCGTTTGCAGTCCGGGCAGGTTTCAAAGCCCTGGCGGCGAGCCTGCGCGCGCGCATCGCCGTTGTGCTCCAGCAGCGCAATCGCGTAGTCGATCTCTTTTTGAACCGCGAATGGACGCCCGCACTCCCGGCAATGACACAGCGGGAAATGGGCTTCCTGGAGGAAGTCCGCCTTGTTCCACACCGCCAGCTCGTACTGCTGAGAAAGCTTAATGGCGGCGGTCGGACAGACTTCTTCGCAGCGGCCGCAGAAGATGCAGCGCCCGAGGTTAAAGCGCCATGCCAGTTGCCCTTTAGCCAGATCGGTTTCCACGCTAAGAGCGTTGGAAGGACAGGCATTTACGCACGCCGCGCAGCCGATGCACTGCTGCGGGTTATGTTCCGGTTTACCGCGGAAATTTGGGTCAACGGCAATCGGCTGAAGCGGATATGACTCGGTTGCGACGCCGCCCTTGATGGCTTTTTTAATGAAGTTAAACATGCGTTTTCCTTGTTTGCCTGGTCTTAGTGATTGACCCTCACCCCGGCCCTCTCCCTGGAAGGGAGAGGGGGGAAAGCTAGCTCGATCCAGTTCCCTCTCCCCTTTGGGGAGAGGGTTAGGGTGAGGGGCTGCTCATCACCGACCAGGCATCAAAATCATTTCAGCGGCGAATTCGTGCGCTCAATGCTGTAGCGCTCCAGCTCTTTGTAAGGCACCACCTTGCTTTTCTTCTTGCGCACATCGACCACCGTCATGCGGTCGGTGCAGGAGTAGCAGGGGTCGAGGCTGCCGATAATCAGCGGCGCGTCCGAAACCGTATTGCCGCGCAACATGTAGCGCAGCGTTGGCCAGTTGGCATACGTCGCCGCACGGCAGCGCCAGCGGTAGAGTTTTTGGTTGTCGCCGGTCATGCTCCAGTGGATATCATCCCCGCGAGGCGCTTCGGAGAAACCGAGCGCAAAGCGGTTTGGAATATAGGTGAAACCCTCCACGGCAAGCGCGCCGCCCGGCAGGTTATCCAGTCCAAAATCAATCATATTCAGCGCGGTAAAGACTTCGTTGATACGCACTTTCAGGCGTGAGAGCACGTCACAGCCGTCGAGGCTGTGTACTTCCATCGGCAGCAGGCCGTAACCCACAAAGGGATGATCGGCTCGGGTATCCCTTGCATGGCCGCTGGCGCGAACCATCGGGCCTACGTTGCTGAAGTCGCGCGCGATTTGCGGGTCGAGGCGGCCAATCCCGACGGTGCGCTGCTCAATGTTCGGCGTACTCATCAGGATATCCACCAGATCCTTCACTTCCCTGCGCATCTGCTGCGCCAGCTGGCGGGTCTGGATCATGTCGTCTTTCAGCAAGTCGCGGCGGATACCGCCGATCAGGTTAAGGCCGTAAGTTTTACGCGCGCCGGTGAGGATTTCCGCCATCTTCATCGACATTTCACGTACCCGGAAGAACTGCATAAAACCGGAGTCAAAGCCGACAAAGTGGCAGGCCAGGCCGAGGTTAAGCAGGTGGCTGTGCAGACGTTCGACTTCCAGCAGGATGGCGCGGATCATTTGCGCACGCTCCGGCACCACAATCCCCATCGCGTTCTCGACCGAAGTGGTATAGGCGGTGCTATGGGCAAAGCCGCAGATACCGCACACGCGGTCGGACAGAAAAGTCACTTCGTTGTAACCCATGCGGGTTTCCGCCAGCTTTTCCATGCCGCGATGGACGTAGAACAGGCGGTAATCGGCGTCGATAATGTTTTCGCCGTCAACAAACAGACGGAAGTGGCCGGGTTCATCGGAGGTAACGTGCAGCGGGCCAATCGGCACCACGTTGTTCTTTTTCGTCCCCAGTTCGTTAATGAACTCGTAGGTTTCTTTATCCGTGGTCGGGGCCGGACGCTGACGGTAGTCCATGCTGTCTTTACGCAGCGGATACAGATCGTCCGGCCAGTCGTCCGGCAGTACCAGGCGGCGCTCGTCCGGCAGGCCAACCGGCTGAAGTCCGTACATATCACGCACTTCACGCTCGCCCCATACGGCGGCGGGCACGCGCGGCGTAACGGACGGGAATTCAGGCTTGTCGGCATCCACTTCCACACGCACGGTAATCCAGCACTTCACGCCGCTTTCCATCGACAGCACGTAATAAACCGCATAGTTGCCGCACAGCTGGCGCTCGTCGTTGCCAAACAGCACCGACAGCCAGCCGCCCTGCTGGTAGTAAAGCCACTCCACCACTTCCGGCAGCATGTTGAGCTTCACGGTGACGGTGATTTGATCTTTAGTCTGCCAGGCCTCGTCGATCACGGCATGCGGAAATTGCTGATGCAGCGCGGCGAGGTAATGTTGACCAATCTTTTCTTCAGACATCGATAAATTCTCTTAAATCACGCCGCCAGCAAGGAGACGAAGGCTAAAAAGGCAAAGCCAAAACCGGCCCAGGTAATGCGGGAGGTTTCGAGCATCCGCAGGCGCGCCATGCTGTTTTCGAACAACGCGATGATAAGTACGCCCGCCACCAGCTTCACGACCGCCAGCACCACGGCGATAGCCAGCCCGCTCCAGCTGAAGGCGCTCATCTGGCCCCACGGCAGGAACACGCCGACAAACATTTGCAGCACCACTAACTGCTTGAGGGAAATGCCCCATTTGAGCACCGCAAAGCCCGCGCCGCTGTATTCGGACAGCGGGCCTTCCTGTAGCTCCTGCTCGGCTTCAGCGAGGTCAAACGGCAACTTGCCCATCTCGATGAAAGTGGCAAAAGCGCAGGCGGCAAACGCCAGAATCAGCGTCAGGCTCTGGGCAACCGGCCAGGCATGAATCGTGCCTGCGATATTGCTGATGTGCGTGCTGCCGGCAACCTGCGCGGCAACCCACAGCCCGAGCAGCAAAATCGGCTCCACCAGCACCCCAAGCATGGCTTCACGGCTGGCACCGATGCCGGTGAACGGGCTACCGGTATCCAGCCCGGCAATCGCAAAGAAGAAACGGGCGATGGCGAACAGATAAATTAAGGTGATCAGGTCACCTAATGACGGCAGCGGCGAGGCGAGAGTGACAATGGGCAGCGCGGTAGCGATAGTCAGCATCACGCCGACCATCACAAAAGGCATCAGGCGGAATACCCAGCCGGACGCCGCCGGTGCCACACTCTGGCGGCCAAACAGCTTGAACAAATCACGGTATTCCTGGAGCACGCCAGGCCCGCGGCGGTTATGCAGCCGGGCGCGGGTTACGCGGGTAATGCCGGAGAGCAGCGGCGCGGCCAAAAACAGCACCAGCGCCTGGGTCAGGGCAAAGTAAAATGTAGTCATATCAGCTCCTCAGGCAACCATCGCGACCAGCAGAATCGCCAGCTCGACCATCGCCAGACGGCGGAACGTACCGGCGAGGCAGTCACACTGCCAGCCCGGCACCCATTTCCCCGGATTCAGGGTATTGCGCAGCTTGAGCAGCGGCGCAAAAGCCGCTTTCACCGGCTGTGCGAAGCCCGTCGCGGTAATAACCATCGCCTGCTCGTGATCGTAGCCGCAGACCCATGCCGCGCCGCGCGAACGGTTCGGTAAACGGTCGCCACGGAAAACGATCATCAAAATAAACGGCAGCAGCGGAGAGGCCACCAGCAGCAGCGTAATCATCGGTTGGGAAACGGCGGTATGCGCGGTTTGCAGCGGCAACGGAACGGCATGTTGCAGCAGCGGCAGCAGCCACGGAGCGGCAACACCTGCGGCAACGCAGCTCAGCGCCAGCAGGCCAACGGAGAGGTTCATCAGCCACGGCGCAGAGGTGGCGTTTTCAGCCTCCTTGCTGCGCGGCGCGCCGAGGAAGGTCACGCCGTAAACCTTCGCCATGCACATCACGGCCAGCGCTCCGGTTATAGCCAGCCCGACGGCCAGCAGCGGGCCGATAAAACGCCCGACAAACAGCGGCAGGCTGCCAAGACGGAAGAACGACTGGTAAATCACCCACTCACCGGCGAAGCCATTGAGCGGAGGCAGGGCCGCCATCGCCATCAAACCCACCAGCATAAAGAGCGAAATCAGCGGCATACGTTTGCCGATCCCGCCCAGTTTTTCGATGTCGCGATGCCCGGTGCGGAACCACACCGCGCCTGCGCCGAGAAACAGCGTGGTCTTAAACAGGCTGTGGTTGAACAGGTGATACAGCCCGCCGGTCATGCCAAGCGCCAGCAGCACCGGCTCGTTAAGCGCGATGCCTATCATGCCGCAGCCCAGGCCCAGCAGAATGATGCCGATATTTTCCAGCGAGTGGTAAGCCAGCAGGCGGTTGATATTGTGCTCCATCAGCGCGTACAGCCCGCCAATGAACGCCGTCACCATGCCAAGCACCACGATAAGCACGCCCCACCACAGCGGCAGCACGTTGCTGATAAGCGAGAAGCACATAATGCCGTAGAGGCCGATTTTCAGCACCACGGCGGAGAACAGCGCGGCGGCAGGAGCCGAAGCATTGGCGTGCGCCTGCGGCACCCAGCCATGCAGCGGGATTATTCCTGCGAGAAGGCCAAAGCCGAGCAGCGCGAGAATCAATACCTGCGGAGGAAGAGAGGCCCCGCTGGTTAAATGGCGCAACTCGCCATAGCCGAGCGTGCCGAATTCCCGCCACAGCAGCCAGCAGGCAATCACCAGCAGCACGGTGCCAAGGCGCCCGAGCGCAAACCAAAGCTGCCCGGACTTCTGGCAGCCGGTAAGGAAGTAGCCCGCCAGAGAGATGATTTCCGCCATCGCCACCAGGGTGACGAAGTTATCGGCCACCAGGGCAGCCACGCTGGCGGCAAGGATCAGATTTATCAGCAGTCCGTTGGCTTTTACCGCGTGATGGCGATGCCATGAGAGGTTAAACAGCGAGATAAACAGGCCGCAGAACGCCACGGTGACCAGCCAGATGCCGTTGAAGGCGTTAAGCTGAAGGTGCCAGTGCCAGATTTCTGCGTCGCCGCTGAACCCGAGCAGGCCCTGCGCGCCAGCAATCAGCAGCAGTACCGAGCTAATTGCGCCGCCAATTCCGGCAATAAAGCCGCTAACTGGCTTATAAAATGCGCTAACACCGGCCAAAACAGCGCTAATAACAAATCCCAGTAGCGCCCAGTGAATCAATAGAAAAGCATTCATTTTCTCGCCTCTGGCTGGGTAAACAGGGTCAGATCGCCGAGCGAGGCCCCAAGGGTTAGCTCACGTTTACGCTTGCTCGCCTGCGCGATGTCGCTGTTGTCGATAACCCGCAGCGCGCCGGTCGGACAGGTGCGAACGCACGCCGGGCCGCTTTCGTCGAAGCTGCACAGGTCGCATTTCACCGCGATAGCGCGAATGCCGGGAACCCAGTCAAGCAAAGTGCTGACGCGGGCAGGAGCCGGTGGCACAGGCGGGGCTTTCGGGCTGTTGACGTTAGCGGGGATATGCAGCGGGCGGCTGCCGGAGAATTCAATAGCGCCGAACGGGCAGGCAATGCCGCAAAGCTTGCAGCTTACGCACAGGCTTTCATTCAGCTGTACCGCGCCGTCCACCCGGGTAATTGCGTTCACCGGGCAGACCCCGGCGCAGGGCGCATCTTCGCAGTGGTGGCACATCTGCGGTGCGGATTCTGTCGCACTGCGCATAACTTTCAGGCGCGGCATAGACTGCAAACCGTGCAGGCGGTGCGTCTCCGCACAGGCGGCTTCACAGGTGTGGCAGCCGATACATAATTTGGAATCAGCGATTACAAAACGATTCACCAGGACTTCCTCAGGTGACTGTCGTCATTTTTGACGAAAACATGCCGAAAAGCTGTCGTTTCGACAGGCTTCCGACACCCCAGAGCGCATTCACGCCACGGCAGACTGCTGAAGCAGCGCCAGGGAAAGCGGGGTGTTGTCATGCACCGCCTGATAAAGGCTGTCGTACACCGGGCGAATAAGCTCGAGATAATGGTCGAGCACTTTTTCGCGATCGCGGTTGCTGATGAGGTTGTCGATACGGCCATCGTCATCGATAACGGCTTTTGCAATCAGCACCTTATCGCTACCGTCACGCAGGGCGATGGCGTACTCAATGGTGTGGCTGTTAAAGCCTTCGGCCAGGCTGATATGGATGGCGAAGTGGTCAAATAAAAAGAAGCGCAGGCTTTCGTCGGCATTGCAGCCCACGGAGTGGTGCAGCTTCGCTTTCGACAAGGTTATTCCCTGAATCAGGGTGTTACCGTAGTGATGCCACTGCGAAAGTAAGCGCTGATGCTTATCGGCAATATATTCAGCTTTCTCGCTCAGTTCCCAAATGTTCATTCTTTATTCACTCTGTATGTACTTGTTCCTCCGTAAGGCATGTTTCATGCCATGTTTTTAATTAACTGTATTTAAAGGGTTTTATAACTTAATCCTTCGGAATATGTGCGGGAGTGACATGTCATTTCGTCATCTTTGACTTTCAGTGACGGAGGTTTTTACCCTCATCCTAACCCTCTCCCTGGGAGGGAGAGGGAACAAACAAAAGGCCCTCTCCCACGCGAATTCCCCAGGGTAGAGAGGCAAAGAAAAGGCCTGGCACCGTCTTTGCATTACCTCCCCCAGTTAACCCGGAGGCACCATGCACGAAATCACCCTCTGCCAGCGCGCAGTCGAATTAATTGATACCCATGCCCGTCAGAATCATGCCCGCCGCGTCACCGGCGTCTGGCTGGAAGTGGGTGCTTTTTCCTGCGTAGAAATCAGCGCCATGGAGTTCTGTTTTGAACTGGTCTGCCGGGGCACGCTGGCAGAAGGCTGTGAACTCCACATCCAGCAACAGGAAGCGGAATGCTGGTGCTACGACTGCCAGCAACACATCACCCTGCTGACCCAGCGAGTGCGGCTTTGCCCGCTCTGCGACGGCAGCAACCTGCGTATTGTGGCGGACGATGGCGTGCAGATTAAGCGTCTGGAAATTGATCAGGAGGTAGCTCATGTGTAGCACTTGCGGTTGCGGCGAAGGCAACCTGTATATCGAAGGGGATGAACGTAACCCGCATTCAGGATTTCGCAGCGCCCCTTTTTCCCCGGCATCCCGTCCGGTATTACAAATTACCGGCGTAAAATTTGCCCCAACGGCGGACGAGCAGGGCGACCTGCATTACGGCCACGGCGCGGCGGGAACCCATGCGCCCGGCATCACCCAGCGCAAAATGCTGGAAATCGAACTCAACGTGCTGGATAAAAATAACCAGCTGGCGGCCCATAACCGGGAGCAATTCGCCAAACAGAATCAGCTTGTGCTTAACCTCGTCTCAAGCCCCGGCTCCGGCAAAACCACCCTGCTGACCGAAACGCTAAAACGGCTCAATGGCAATGTGCCCTGCGCGGTCATTGAAGGAGACCAGCAGACGGTTAACGATGCGGCGCGCATTCGTGCCACCGGCACCCCGGCAATTCAGGTGAATACCGGCAAGGGCTGCCACCTTGATGCCCAAATGATCCGCGACGCCATGCTGCGCCTGCCGCTGGAGCGGGACGGCGTCTTGTTTATCGAGAATGTAGGTAATCTGGTGTGTCCGGCGAGCTTTGACCTTGGCGAACGCCACAAAGTGGCGGTGCTGTCGGTAACCGAAGGGGAAGATAAGCCGCTGAAGTACCCGCATATGTTTGCCGCCGCCTCGCTGATGCTGCTGAACAAAATCGATCTGCTGCCATACCTGCAATTCGACGTTGAAAAGTGCATGGCTTACGCCCGGGAAGTTAATCCGGACATCAAAATTATTCTGGTTTCCGCCGCCAACGGCGAAGGCATTAACGACTGGCTGGCCTGGCTGGAGGCGGAAAGATGTGCATAGGCATTCCCGGCCAAATCGTTGAGCGCCTGGCGGACGGCAGCGCAAAAGTTGACGTCTGCGGCGTGCAGCGCAATGTCAATCTGGCCCTGGTGGGAGACGCCACCGTCGGGCAATGGGTGCTGGTTCACGTAGGCTTTGCCATGAGCGTTATCGACGAAGCGGAAGCGAGGGACACGTTAGACGCTTTGCAAAACATGTTTGAAGTAGAGCCGGACGTGGGCGCGCTGCTGTACGGCGAGGAGCGTAGCTAATGCGCTATGTGGACGAATATCGCGACCCCGAACGCGTGATGCAGCTGATTGAGACCCTGAAACAGCGCGCACCGCTGCTGGCTAACACCGCTTCACGCCCGCTGCGCATTATGGAAGTCTGCGGCGGCCATACTCACGCTATTTTTAAATTTGGCCTCGACCAACTGCTCCCGGAAAACATTGAGTTTATCCACGGCCCCGGCTGCCCGGTTTGCGTCCTGCCGATGGGCCGCATCGACAGCTGTATCGAAATAGCCAGCCACCCGGAAGTGATTTTCTGCACCTTTGGCGACGCTATGCGCGTGCCGGGTAAAAATGGCTCGCTGATGCAGGCGAAAGCCCGCGGAGCCGACGTGCGGGTAATTTATTCGCCGATGGACGCCCTGACGCTGGCGAGCCAGAACCCGCAGCGCAAAGTGGTGTTTTTCGGCCTCGGATTCGAAACTACTATGCCCGCCACCGCCATCATGTTGCAGCAGGCGAAAGCTCAGGGACTGGAGAACTTTTACTTCTTCTGCCAGCACATCACGCTGATCCCAACTTTACGCAGCCTGCTTTCCGAGCCGGACAACGGTATTGATGCATTCCTCGCTCCCGGCCATGTCAGCATGGTGATTGGTACAGCCGCCTACGATTTTATTGCCTCGCAGCACCAGCGCCCGCTGGTTGTCGCCGGTTTTGAACCTATGGATCTAATGCAGGGCGTGCTGATGCTGGTGGAGCAAAAAATTCGCCAGCACAGCGAGGTGGAAAATCAGTACAAACGCGTGGTGCCCGACGAAGGCAACTTGCTGGCGCAGCGCGCAATTAGCGAAGTCTTCAGCGTGCAGGGCGAGGCCGAATGGCGCGGCCTGGGCGTTATCAGTGAATCCGGCGTGCAGCTTACCCCTGCCTATCGCCAGTTTGATGCCGAAGCCCACTTTAAACCGCTTCCGCAGCAGGTTTATGACGACCCGCAGGCACGCTGCGGCGACGTGCTGACCGGGCGCTGCAAACCGCAGCAATGCCCGCTGTTTGGCAGCGGCTGTAATCCGCAAAACGCCTTCGGCGCGCTGATGGTTTCCTCCGAAGGAGCCTGCGCGGCGTGGTATCAGTATCGTTCGCAGGAGTGTGAAGTATGAAAACCATTGAGCTGGCCCACGGCAGCGGCGGCCAGGCGATGCAGCAGCTGATCGCCGGGTTGTTTATGCGGGAGTTTGCTAACCCGTGGCTGGCAGAGCAGGAAGATCAGGCCCGGCTTCCGCTTGCACAACTGACCGCCAGCGGCGACAGGCTGGCGTTTTCTACAGACAGCTATGTTATCGACCCGCTGTTTTTTCCCGGCGGGGATATCGGCAAGCTGGCCGTTTGCGGAACCGCCAATGATGTGGCTGTAAGTGGAGCCATACCGCGCTGGCTTTCATGCGGTTTTATCCTCGAAGAAGGGCTGCCGCTTGAGACGCTGGAGCGCGTGGTCACCAGCATGGCCGGAGCCGCCCGCGCGGCGAATATTGCCATTGTTACCGGTGACACCAAAGTGGTGCCGCGCGGCGCGGCGGACAAAATTTTCATCAACACGGCAGGGATAGGCGCCATCCCGACATCCGTTAACTGGGGTGCGGCTCAAATAGAAGCCGGGGATGTGCTCATCGTCAGCGGAACGCTGGGCGACCACGGGGCTACGATCCTTAACCTGCGCGAGCAACTGGGAATGGACGGCGATTTACAAAGCGACTGCGCGGTGCTGGCACCAATGATTGCCCCGCTGGTTAACATCCCGGGCGTAAAAGCCCTGCGTGACGCCACCCGCGGTGGAGTGAATGCGGTTCTGCACGAATTTGCCGATACCAGCGGCTATGGTATGGAAATCGTTGAAAATCAGCTTCCGCTAACGCCCGCGGTGCGCGGCGTTTGCGAACTCCTGGGGCTGGATGCCTTAAATTTTGCTAATGAAGGCAAGCTGGTTATTGCCGCCTCACGCGAGGCCGCTCCCGCCATTTTAAACGCGCTAAAGCAGCATGATCTCGGTAAACAAGCCGCCATTATCGGCGAAGCCGTAGAACGCAAAGGCGTAAGGGTGACGGGGCTTTATGGCGTTAAACGCTCACTCGACCTGCCGCATTTTGAGCCGTTACCGCGCATTTGTTGACCTGCGCCATGACGCGTCCGCCCGGCACTGATTAAACTTAAACTATATTTATATTAATAAAATATTTTAACCCTGTGTTTTGCACAGGGTTTTTCAATGGAAAGCAAAATGCCATACACCCCGATGAGCGATCTCGGGCAGCAGGGGTTGTTTGATATCACCCGGACTCTGCTGCAACAACCCAGTCTTACTGAACTCGCTACCTGCCTGACCCGGCTTGCAAAACAGTCCGGCCTGGCGGAGCGGGTCAACGTCCTGCTTTACCACCCTCAGCACCAGCGGGTGAGCTTTTATGGCAAGGATAAGCAGGGTAAAGAGCTGCACTACGAAGATGAGATGGCGCTGGCAAACGGCCCTGTCCGCCGGGTACTTTCACGCCCGGAGGCGCTGGTTTGCAGCCAGGATGAATTTTATGAAACCTGGCCCCAGATGACAGACCTGGAGCTGTATGCGCCCTTTGGCCGCTACTGCCTGCTGCCGCTGGCCGCCGAGGGGCGGATCTTCGGCGGCTGCGAGTTTATTCGCAATAGCGAGACGCCCTGGAGTGAAAAAGAGCTTAACCGCCTGCACACTCTGGCCCAGGTTGTAGGCCTGGCGGCCGAACAGATCCAGACCCGGCTGGACACCAATCACGACCACCAGCTTTTATGCCGCGAGCGTGATGATTTTCGCATCCTTGTTGCGGTAACCAATGCGGTGCTGTCGAAGCTCGACCTGGACGAGCTGATTAGCGAGATTGCCCGCGAGATCCATTACCACTTCTCCATTGATTCCATCAGCATTGTGCTGCGAAGCAGCCGCAAATCCCGGTTAACGCTCTACTCAACCCACTTTGTTGATGAGGCCTCACCGATTCATGAGCAGAGCGATGTGATTGAAGCGGGCACGCTCTCGGAACGGGTATTTAAAAGCGGCGAAATGCTGCTGCTTAACCTGTGTCCGGGAGACAAACTGGCGCCTTATGAACGTATGCTGCTGGAGATGTGGCGCAACCAAACCCAAACGCTTTGCCTGCTGCCACTGAAGTTCGGCAACAATATGCTGGGCGTGCTCAAGCTTGCGAAGTGCGGCGAGCAGGGCTTTACCCCAGCCAACCTCAAGCTGCTGTGCCAGATTGCCGAGCGCATTGCCATTGCGGTGGATAACGCCCTCGCCTACCAGGAAATTAACCGCCTGAAAGAGAATCTGGTGGATGAAAACCTTTATCTCACCGAGCAGATTAACAATGTCGGCAGCGACTTCGGCGAAATCATCGGCCGGGGCGAAGCGATGTCTATCGTGCTCAAACAGGTGGAAATGGTCGCCAATAGCGACAGTACGGTGCTGATCCTCGGCGAAACCGGAACCGGCAAAGAGCTGATTGCCCGCGCCATTCATAACCTGAGCGAGCGCAATAGCCGCAGGATGGTAAAAATAAACTGCGCGGCGATGCCTGCCGGGCTGCTGGAAAGCGACCTTTTCGGCCATGAACGCGGGGCCTTTACCGGGGCCAATACGCAGCGTATCGGGCGTTTTGAACTGGCGGATAAAAGCTCGCTGTTCCTTGATGAAGTCGGCGATATGCCCCTTGAGCTACAGCCCAAACTGCTGCGCGTATTGCAGGAGCAGGAATTTGAACGTCTTGGCAGCAACAAAATCCAGCAGGTGGATGTGCGCCTGATTGCCGCCACCAACCGCAATCTCAAGCAGATGGTGGCCGACCGGGAGTTTCGCAGCGATCTCTATTATCGGCTGAACGTTTTTCCCATCACCCTGCCGCCGCTGCGCGAGCGCCCGGAAGATATCCCCCTGCTGGTGAAATCCTTCACCTTTAAAATTGCGCACCGCCTGAACCGCAATATCGACAGCATCCCGGCGGAAACGCTGCGCGCCCTGAGCCGTATGGAATGGCCGGGCAACGTTCGCGAGCTGGAAAATGTGATAGAAAGGGCGGTTCTGCTAACGCGGGGCAACGTGCTGCATCTTTCCCTGCCGGAGATGACGGTGCAGCCTCCGCTTGAGCGCAACCTATCCTCCTTCGTCAGCGAGGAAGTTCGCGAAGATGAGGACGAGCGCCAGCGCATTTTACGGGTATTAAAAGAAACGAACGGCGTTGTTGCCGGACCGCGCGGCGCGGCACAGCGCTTAGGCCTCAAACGGACCACGCTGCTTTCACGTATGAAGCGTCTGGGGATTGATAAAGAGGCGCTTTAGATCCCTTCAGGCCGTCATAGAAAAGTGACGGCCTCGTGAATGTCGATTTGATTTTGGCGCTGTATATACAAACGTTGCGTGGCAAGTTCCAGTAGCCCCAAACCGGAGTCAAAGCCCTGGCCTGCAGCGCCAAAATCAAGAATCAACGAATTGCCGTGCCGTATTCGGGGAAAGTGCGACGGCGAATGCCCTGCCAGAATATAATCGATACCGTGAACCACAGAGGTGTACCTGCCCTGCTTTCTTCTTCGTCCCCACAGACACGAATGAATAATTTGCCGATCATCCTCGACAATCCCGGTGATAAAGTCCTGAAAATCATCTATTTCTGGCGGAATTTCGGCATGTAAGACAACATATAGATGGCAACCTGATTCAATCACAATGGCTAACGGCAGTTTCTCTGCCAGCTGTATACATCGGGATTGTTGTTTTCCCGGAAGAGAAAAGAACCAACGTCCTCCTTCTTCACACCACTGATGTTCAACAGCAGGGCGTAGCTCAGGCGAAGAAAGCGACCATTTCAGCATTAAATCTTCGTGATTACCGAGAACCGAATAAAACCAACCGGAATTAAGAAGTTCAAGGCAGGCCTGACTATCTTTACCACGATCGATTATGTCGCCAACGGCAACCACCCGATCGCACCGATCATCAAAATCAATATGTTTTAGTAAGTTGCTAAATGCTTCGAAACTGCCGTGAAGATCTCCTACAACAAAGTCACGCCCGCTTCTGTTCTTGTCCAGAGAGATAATCATCATTATTACCTGCCCCATGCCTGTTCTTTAGCCTGTGGATGTTGCACAACCTCGCGTTTGTTCATAAAATAATTATGTTCATGCATCATGAACATCAATAAAGGTGTGAACACATGTTCCGTGAAGAACAGCTATTCGAAGAGCTGATCCGCAACCTTCCTGAAGGTTTGAAAATTGCTGTACACAACAGGTTAAGTCCACCCGAAGACGGCGGTTATGACGGTCTGATTGACATCATAACGCCCGACGGGCGGGCATTCCCTTTTGTTTTTCAAATCCGCTTCCGTCCGCGAAAGGAAAATCTTCTTTTGTGGCGGGAGAGACAAGCTACACACAACCTTCCACAGCCTGCCCTGCTTATCTGCGACCGCATTACCCCTGCCCTGGAAAGATATTGCATCGCACAGAACATCCACTTTATTGATAGCGCAGGCAATACCAGCATCACCGTTCCAGGGTTGTTTCTGCGAGTTTCAGGCCGTAAAAACCATGCCTTTAGCGACGAACCCGGCAGAATGTCTTTCGGAGTGATGAAGTTGTTGTTTGTTTTGCTCTCGGAACCGGCAGCGATTAATGCAAATTACCGCCAGCTCGCATCGATAGCCGGAATATCGCTGGGAATGGTGAGTAAAGCTTTCGACTACCTGGAATCACAACGTTTTTACCGCCAGTCAAAGCAGGGGCGTCGTCTCACCGATCCCGATGCGTTAACTGTGCTGTGGATTCGCGAATATGCGCTCGTCTTACGTCCCAAATTAAAGACTCTGCGGCTGGAAGATAATCCTCACTGGCGCTCTCAGCATCTTGAGCAAGGAGAATGTTGGGGAGGCGAGGCTGCGGCCAGCATTCTTAGTGACGGCTATCTTATTCCCGAGAATATTCAGCTCATTACGCCGACTCCGCTACTGTATCGTAAAGACAGCCTGCATCTTCGATCTCATCCCAAAGGGAATTTTTACCTGACCTCGGCTTTTTGGGGTGAAAGCTTCACTCTCCCGGATAGAGCCGTTGTTTTACTGTGTATCGCTGAATTAATCGCCACTCAGGATGACAGGAACATTGAAACCGCCGGGGTATTGAATGACAGATATCTACAGCTTAAAACAGCCGCTCTCTTCGGAAACTGAATCTCTGCTCGTTCGTATAGCGAATACCTGCGCTGAAGCTGAGATAGATTTCTTCGTCGCCGGTGCAACGGCCAGGGAAGTGGTCTTAACGCATCTGTATGAAAGAAAGCGTGGCCGCCATACGCGAGATATTGATATTGCAATATTCATTAAAGACTGGCACCCATTCTCGGCGTTAAAACAGGCCATTCTCAACCAGGGCGCAGAAGAAGTAGCAGGGAATGCCCACCGGCTGATATGGGAAAAAACAGAGCTGGATATTATTCCATTTGGTGGCGTTGCTGAAGGAAACGCTATCGCCTGGCCCCCTGACAGGCATTTCATCATGTCTGTCGATGGCTTTCTGGAGGCATTTAATCACTCGATTTCTATTCGGTTAAGCACCGGGGAAGTTATTCGATTTTGCTCACTGCCGGGTTTGCTATTGCTAAAACTGTTTGCCTGGCGCGACAGAGGAGGCGAAGTCTCTAAAGACGCTATCGACATATTCAATATTCTTAAAGAGTACGCCGTCATCGAAGAGGCACGCCTGTACGACAATGCAGAATGGGGTGAACTCGTAGGCTGGAATCCCGACAGATTAGGCGCCAGGCTTGCCGGGAGCGATACGGCACAGATTTCCTCACCAGAGATTCAACAAGCGCTGTTATCCATGGATAGAGAGCGCCTGAAGGATGCCATCACGCGGCACACCACCGGAAGTAATACTGAAGATATTGAGACGATGATTGATGATTTCTGGGAGGAGCTCACGCTGACGGGTAATACAGAGATTGATAAAGAGGCGCTTTAGCCGGAAACTGGGCATAACCCTGTATTTCTGCCTGGAACAATAATTATGGCGATTATCCCGAAAAACTATACGCGGCTGGAGAGCGGCTACCGCGAAAAAGCGCTGAAACTCTTCCCGTGGGTATGCGGACGCTGCTCGCGGGAGTTTGTTTACTCCAATCTGCGCGAGCTGACCGTTCATCATATGGATCACGATCATACCAATAACCCGGAAGATGGCAGCAATTGGGAGCTTTTATGTCTGTATTGCCACGATCATGAGCACTCCAAATATACCGAAGCGGACCAATATGGCTCCAGGGTCATTGCCGGAGAAGATGCGCAGAAGGACGTTGGCGAAGCCACCTATAATCCGTTTGCCGATTTAAAATCGATGCTGAACAAGAAGAAATAAGCGCGATTGACCCGCTAAGCCGCCCTACAGAGGGAATTATTTCCCTCTAATCTAAATCATTTCCCTTCTTCCCCTTCATTTTTCCTCGCCGCTGCCGATAACTTATACAGAGTATTTATTCCGCACGGTTAGGTTCTCAGGCCGGGTTATCACTTGAGGTTAAAATGGATAGTTTTCAGAAAGATATCGATGAAAGAGCCAACCTGGCGTTATCCAACAAGTTTGAGCTGCTGCTGTTTCGCTTAGGCGCCAGCCAGCACGACAGCAAATCAGAGCTGTACGGCATTAACGTGTTTAAGCTGCGCGAAATCGTTCCGATGCCGAAGATCAACCGCGCCGCGGGCATGGAGTCACCGCTGCTGGGGATGGCGAATATTCGCGACCAGATTATCCCCGTCATTGACCTGCCTGCCGTGACCGGCTGCAAGCCAACCACCGGCCTGAATCTCTTGCTGATAACCGAATATGCCCGCAGCACTCAGGCCTTTGCCGTTGAGTCAGTGGAAAACATCATTCGCCTCGACTGGAGCCAGGTACACGCCGCCGAGGCCGGCGTCAGCAGCCGCAATATCACCAGCATCGCCACCATTGACGATCCGTTAACCGGCAAGGACCTGGCGCTGGTGCTGGACGTAGAGCAAATTCTCTATGACATCATTCCTTCGGGAAGGGACGTCAATATCGCGGCGATTGAAGAGAAAAATTACACCCTGAAGCCCGGCGCGGTAGCGATAGTCGCGGAAGACTCCAAAGTCGCCCGCTCAATGCTGGAGCAGGGTTTGAAAGGCATGGGTATCCCGGCAATCATGCACGCCACCGGCCTTGAAGCATGGGAGAAAATCAAAGCCATCGCCGCCGAGGCTAAAGCGTCCGGTACGCCGATAACCGACAAGATAGGTCTGGTGTTAACCGACATCGAGATGCCGGAAATGGACGGTTTCACGCTGACCCGTAATATCAAAACTGAGCCTTCGCTGAAGCATATTCCGGTGGTGATTCACTCCTCGCTCTCGGGCAGCGCAAACGAAGACCATGTGAGAAAAGTCGGTGCCAACGGCTACGTGGCAAAGTTTGACGTGGCCGAACTCTCTTCTGTTATCCATAAAGCGCTGGAAGACGCAGCTCAAGGGTAAAACGCGACTTCATTACCTGGGGAAATATCACTATTATCAAAAGGTGATTATTTCCCCATGTTCAGGAAGGATGCGCGGTGAGCCAGGCTAAAAGTATTCAGTCCGTTGAGCGGGCAATGGCGGTGCTGGAAACCCTTGCGGCCCACGGAGGCGAAGCTCGCCTGACCACGTTATCCGAGTCGCTGGGGCTGAATAAAAGCACCCTCCATGGCCTGCTGAAAACGCTATTAGAGCTGGGATATATTTCCCGCCGCGAGCAAAACTATACCCTCGGCCTGCGGCTCAGGGAGATAGCCCAGCCGCTTCAGGATGCAGACTCCTTGATTCGCACGGCCTTCAGCCCCGCTCTGCGTAGGCTTTCCGCCATGAGCGGCGAAACTTGCTGGCTGGCCGTCCCCTGCGGTACACGAGAATACCTGTATATTGATGCGGTTGAGGGCGGTAAAAACCTGCGCGTAGCCAGCCCAAGGGGTAAACGCGAGCGGCTCACAACTTCGGCCATTGGCCGCATTTTTCTGGCCTTTAATGACGACCTGCTGCGGGCGCTAAGAAAATCGGATGCGGTCTCCTCTGCACTAAATGGTGAAATATCCCGCATCCGCGAGCAGGGGTTTGCCCTGGATACCGGCGAGGCGGAAGAAGGCCTGCATTGCCTGGCTTTGCCGCTACGGCAATCCGGGCAGGTGGTAGCCGCGCTGGGAATGGCGGGGCCAGCCGCCCGGCTCCATCCCGATTATATGCGGCGCTTTGCGCAGCGCGTATTAAGCGAAATGTTCGACATTATCAAACTTTAGCCCTCTAACCGCGCTTCTGATTGGCGTGTTTCAAGTCACCTGCCACTATCGCGGCTCCCAAATTTTCAGGAGCCATATCCATGTTTGAACACATTACCCGCGATGCCATTCTCAAAATCACCGAGCTTGCTCAGTCCCGCAAACAGGCAGTCTGCATCAGCGTGGTGGACGATGCCGGGCTGCTAAGAGGATTCCTGCGCATGGACAGCGCGGTTGCTGGCGCGATTGATGTCTCAATTAAGAAAGCCCGCACCGCCGCTCTCTTCGGCAGTGATTCGCTTTCTCTGGGCCAGGAAGCACGCCCCGGCGGCAATATTTATTCCTTAGAGTCGACTAACGGCGGCCTGATTAGCTTTGGCGGCGGCATCGTTTTACGCGGTGATAACGGGCAAATCATCGGCGGCCTGGGCGTTGCCGGAGCCACGGTCGATGACGATCAGTCTCTGGCGCTAGCCGGTGCGGCGGCAACCCAGGCGGCAGGGCGAGTGTAATGGATTCGCGACGGATACATCCGGGCCTGGTTGCGCTTTCGGTAACAGCATTCGCTATCGGGGTAGCCGAGTTTATTGTGGTAGGGATCCTGCCCGATATTGCCGCTGCCCTGAATATTGAGCTGACGCGAGCGGGCAATCTTGTGGGACTCTATGCCCTGGCGCTGGCGCTGGGTTCTCCGGCACTGGTGCTACTGTTGTCCGGGCTACCGCGCAAGCCGGTGCTGATGTCGCTTATCCTGCTGTTTTTGGTCGGCAGCCTTATCTCCGCCCTGTCCAGCAGCTATGCCCTTTTTCTCACCGGTAGAGTGCTTACCGCCGTTGCCCACGGCAGCTTTTTCGCCATCGGGGCAACCATTGCATCCCGCCTTGCACCGGCCGGGCAGGCAGGTAAAGCGATTGCCGTGATGTTTGCCGGGCTGACGCTGGCGATGGTGATTGGCGTACCGCTGGGCAGCCTTGCAGGCCACACTCTGGGCTGGCGTTTTCCACTTTTCGCCGTCTCGGCTCTCGCCGTGCTGTCGCTGGTAGCCATTGCCTTATGGCTGCCGGAGATGCCAATGGCAAAAGCGGCAAAGATGGCGAAACAGCTGTCAGCGCTAAAGAGCCCGGCGGTGCTCACCATGATGCTGGTGACCATCTTTGGATTTGGCGCCAGTTTCGCGGCATTTACGTTCATCATCCCGCTGCTGACAACCGTAACAGGATTTTCATCAGCCGCGGCCAGTACGCTGCTGGTGGTGTTCGGGGCGGCAACGCTTGCCGGGAATCTGGCGGGAGGGAAAATGACCTCCGCGCTGGGATGGACTTCCTCATTGAGAATACTGTTTGTGTTGCTGGCGATTATTCTGGCCGCCATGACGCTGACGCTTAACCTCAAAATACCGGTGGTAGTGCTGCTCTTTTTATGGGGAATGATCGCTTTCGCCGTCTCACCCGCCGTTCAGCACGGCATGCTGACGACCGCCACCCGGCACACGCCCGGCGCGATCGACTTTGCCTCGGGCCTGAATATCTCTGCTTTTAATCTGGGGATATTCTTCGGGGAGAACGTCGGCGGATTGCTGGTGAAAATGGAACTGATGCGCTTTACGCCTTTGGCTGGCGTCGCGATGGTACTGGCGGCGCTTTTACCTCTGGCCTGGGTTACGACTCGCAATCGATAGCTAATCGCTCATATTCTCGCCATCATGACAAAAAGTTATAACCTTATTAAAATTACGGCATTGATAAGCATTTTCAATATCATTTAATTAACTATAATGGACCAACTGATTACGCGGCGTTAACAGCATCACAGCCGCTCTACGTTAATGGAGACGATGAATATGAGCTATACACTGCCATCCCTGCCTTACGCTTACGACGCGCTGGAACCGCATTTCGACAAAGAAACGATGGAAATCCATCACAGCAAACACCACCAGGCTTATGTTAACAACGCGAACGCCGCGCTGGAGTCCCTGCCTGAGTTTGCCAACCTGTCTGCTGAAGAGCTGATTACTAAACTGGATCAGCTGCCTGCTGATAAGAAAACCGTACTGCGTAACAACGCCGGCGGCCACGCTAACCACAGCTTCTTCTGGAAAGGCCTGAAAAAAGGTACCGAGCTGAAGGGCGACCTGAAAGCCGCTATCGAGCGCGATTTCGGCAGCGTTGACGCGTTCAAAGCCGAGTTCGAGAAAGCAGCAGCAACCCGTTTCGGCTCCGGCTGGGCGTGGCTGGTTCTGAAAGGCGACAAACTGGCTGTAGTGTCTACCGCTAACCAGGATAGCCCGCTGATGGGTGAAGCTATCTCCGGCGCTTCCGGCTTCCCAATTGTGGGCCTGGACGTTTGGGAGCACGCTTACTACCTGAAATTCCAGAACCGCCGCCCGGACTACGCTAAAGAGTTCTGGAACGTGGTTAACTGGGACGAAGCAGCAGCACGTTTCGCCGCTAAAAAATAAGGTTGCATTGTCGCCTTAGAGAAGCGAGCCTGATGGCTCGCTTTTTTTATGCCTATAACGCAGGGAACCGCTCATGCATCGCAATCCATTACAGGTTTACGTCGGCAAAATTCGTGACTATGACGGCAGCAGGCCAAGCGCCATCGCCAAAGTTCAGGTGGATGGAGAACTCCGGTTAACCGAACTCGGTATCGAAGGCGATGAGCAGGCGGAAAAGGTTATCCACGGCGGGCCGGACAGGGCGTTGTGCCACTATCCGCGCGAACATTATCAGTACTGGGCGCAGCTGTTCCCGGAAAAAGCAGAGCTGTTTAACGCCCCCGCTTTTGGCGAGAACCTTTCCACAGAAGGGATGACCGAGAAAAACGTCTATATGGGCGATATCTACCGCTGGGGCGAAGCGTTGATTCAGGTCACTCAGCCACGCTCGCCGTGTTTTAAGCTCAACTATCACTTTGGCGTCAGCGATATGTCATCAAGGATGCAGGAAGCGGGCTATTGCGGCTGGCTTTATCGCGTGATTCTGGCGGGGAGCGTTTCCGCTGACGCGCCGCTGGAGCTGGCATCGCGCCTGAGCGATGTTACCGTGGCCGAAGCGATTGCCATAGCCTGGCATATGCCGTTTGATGATTCGCAATATCATCGCCTGTTGTCAGCCGCGGGGCTTTCGACCAGTTGGACAAGGACGATGCAGAAAAGGCGTATTTCAGGAAAGATTGAGGATAATTCGCGGCGTTTGTTCGGCAAATAATAACGTTGTGATAACCATGCCCTGAAAGCATGGTTATCATCCGTCAAAGCTATTTGATATCAGTATCAATTACCTGATAGAACGCATTACCGGTATCGGCAATATCCCAGACGCCGAGAATAACATGGTAGCCCTTATAATCTGACGGAATGGTACAATCCTTGATGGTAATACTATTCGCAGGAACCTCACCTTTACCGTCCTGATCGCAAATTGGCTTATCAAGGTCAAACTGTGCACGGGTCAATTTCTTGCTTGGATCCCAGTCTTTTTTAGTAATAAAGAAACGCCATCTTTCGGTTTTATGAGCTGCGGTCAAAGTCCAGGTAAAACTTTGCTTACCTGTATTCAATTCCACCTTGTGCCAACGAGTAGGGCTTTGCTCATCAAGTTGCGCATAATTATCATGCCCGGCACTGGCGATGTGACCATCAGCAGGGCCGTTTGCAGGGAACCCTTTAGGTCCTTCCAGCGACTGCGGTTCATACTGAATAGCCCCGCAGTTTTTATTAAGATTACCGGCTTGTGAAGTACAAAGAAAAGCGCGTGAAGGCGGATTACTGACGTAGCCATGGAAAGGTTTTGCCTGCTCGGCATAACTTAGTGAAGATGCCGCCATTAAGGCCAAACCGGCACAAGTAGTTAATACTGTCGTTTTACGCATGAACAGAACCCTCTATTTATTGTGAAAGAGTTAAATAAATACTTTATATATTCAAGGCTGGCTTTCATTCTGCTAATAAAATAAAAGCATGATATTGAACACACGATATAACCTTCGCGCGTGAAATACATAATAACAACCACCCTCAAACCATGGATTTTATTGCAACGACAATTAGTCTAGACCACAAATAAAAACATGAAAAAAATATATCTTTCTGCAACGTCAGGCAGAATAACGTGTAAAAACACAACGAGAAATAATGGGAAAACAATACCCACCCACAAAGAATAAAATATAGTTATCTAACAATATAATAAGAAAATATATTATTCACTGACGATGGTTATTAAGCCATTTCAGGAAACCGGGAGGGAATTTGCAGAAAACGCTCATTTTAAGGGAGAGGCGGATAACTCATGAATTTGATGAAACGATCATCATCCCTCTCCCTGAGGAGAGGGAAACAGAGAAGCTTATTCTTTTGGATCTTTACCTGCCAGCAGCTTGTCCAGCTCGTCGCCGCCAACGTGACGGAAGTCCTGGCCCTTCACGAAGTAGAAAATATACTCACAAATGTTCTGGCAGCGGTCGCCGATGCGCTCGATTGAACGGGCGCAGAACAGCGCGGTCAGCACGCTTGGAATAGTGCGGGAATCTTCCATCATGTAAGTCATTAGCTGACGCACGATGCCTTCGTACTCCTGATCCACTTTCTTATCTTCACGGTAAATACGCACCGCTTCGTCCAGATCCATACGAGCAAATGCATCCAGCACATCGTGCAGCATCTGTACGGTGTGGCGGCCCAGAGACTCCAGGCTCACCAGCAGAGGCTGGTGTTGCTGGGAGAATTTCTCCAGCGCGGTGCGGCAGATTTTATCCGCTACGTCACCAATACGTTCCAGCTCGGCGATGGTCTTGATGATGGCCATCACCAGGCGCAGGTCGCTGGCGGTTGGCTGGCGTTTAGCGATGATGCGCACGCAGGCTTCATCGATAGCCACTTCCATCATGTTGACCTTCTGGTCACCGGCAATAACGCGCTTGGCCAGCTCGCTGTCCTGGTTGTGCATAGCGGTGATAGCGTCGGAAAGCTGCTGCTCCACCAGCCCGCCCATGGTCATGACCTGAGTGCGGATGTACTCCAGCTCGGCGTTGAACTGGCCGGAAATATGTTTATTTAAATTGAGGTTGTCCATCGCGCTCTCCAAATCAACCGTAGCGGCCAGTAATATAATCTTCGGTTTGTTTCTTCGCTGGCGTAGTAAACAGCGTATCGGTTTCGCTAAATTCAATCAGCTCGCCGAGGTACATAAACGCCGTGTGGTCAGAACAACGCGCCGCCTGCTGCATGTTGTGGGTCACGATCACCACGGTATAGTCTTCTTTCAGCTCGGTAATCAGCTCTTCAATGCGCCCGGTAGAGATTGGGTCAAGAGCGGAGCACGGCTCATCCAGGAGTAACACTTCCGGGCGAATAGCGATACCGCGGGCGATGCACAGACGCTGCTGCTGGCCACCGGAGAGACTGTAGCCGCTCTGGTGCAGTTTATCTTTAGTTTCGTTCCACAATGCGGCTTTAGTCAAAGCCCACTGCACGCGCTCGTCCATATCGCTACGGGAAAGCTTTTCAAACAGGCGAACGCCGAAGGCGATGTTGTCGTAAATCGACATCGGGAACGGCGTCGGCTTCTGGAAGACCATGCCCACTTTGGCACGCAGCAGCGCGATATCCTGGCTCTGGGTGAGGATGTTTTCCCCATCCAGCAGGATTTCACCTTCTGCACGCTGCTCCGGGTAGAGCGAGTACATTTTGTTAAAGGTGCGCAGCAGGGTGGACTTACCACAGCCTGACGGCCCGATGAAGGCGGTAACCTGGTTCTTCGCGATATCCAGATTGATGTTCTTCAGGGCGTGGAACTTACCGTAGTAGAAGTTCAGGTCACGAACCTGGATTTTGCCTGGGGCTAAATCAACCTTACTCATCTGTTTCTTAATCTCCGTCCGGCGCCGCGATGGCCGCGCCGTAAAATTTAACCGTGTTTACTCTTTGAGAAAATCACGCGCGCCAGAATGTTCAGCAGCAGCACGCAGAGGGTAATAATTAGCACCCCTGCCCAGGCCAGCTGTTGCCATTCGGCAAACGGGCTCATAGCAAATTTGAAAATGGTCACCGGCAGGTTGGCGATTGGCTGCATCATGTCCGTACTCCAGAACTGGTTGGAGAGGGAGGTGAACAGCAGCGGCGCGGTTTCACCGGCGATACGGGCAATCGCCAGCAGCACCCCGGTGATAATCCCGGACACCGACGCTTTCAGCGTAATGGCGGAGATCATTTTCCACTTCGGCGTACCCAGAGCGTAAGCCGCTTCACGCAGGCTGTCCGGCACCAGTTTCAGCATGTTCTCAGTGGTACGAATCACGATTGGCACCTGCAGCAGCGCCAGCGCAATAACGCCCGCCCAGCCGGAGAAGTGCTCCATCTTCGCCACCACGATGGTGTAAACAAACAGGCCTACAACAATCGACGGCGCGGACAGAAGGATGTCGTTAATAAAGCGAATCACTTCGGCCAGAGCAGACTTGCGGCCATATTCCGCCAGGTAAATCCCGGCCATGATGCCAAGCGGAGTCCCGATAACGGTCGCCCACAGGATAAGCAGGCCGCTGCCCGCGAGGGCGTTCGCCAGGCCACCGCCTGCGGTATTTGGCGGAGGCGTCATTTCGGTGAACAGCGCCAGCGACATACCGTCGATGCCGCGCGTCACCGTTGAAAACAGGATCCATACCAGCCAGAACAGACCGAATACCATGGTCGCCATTGAAAGCGTCAGGGCAATACGGTTTTTTACGCGGCGGCGCGCCTGCATCTTACGGCGCGATTCAGCCAGCGCCGCGTTGCTTTGCATTTCCATCGTGGTCATGAGCGAGCCCCTTCATTTTTCGCCAGGCGCATAATCATGAACTTAGAGATAGCCAGCACGATAAAGGTAATCACGAACAGAATTAAGCCCAGTTCCATCAGCGCGGCGGTATGCAGCCCGGATTCCGCTTCGGCAAATTCGTTTGCCAGCGCGGAAGTGATGCTGTTCCCCGGCATATACAGCGATGCGCTGTCGAGCTGGTAGGTGTTGCCGATGATAAAGGTCACCGCCATGGTTTCACCCAGCGCGCGGCCAAGGCCAAGCATCACGCCGCCGATCACGCCATTTTTGGTGAACGGCAGAACGATTCGCCAGATAACTTCCCATGTGGTGCAGCCGATGCCGTAGGCCGACTCTTTCATCATCACCGGGGTTTGTTCGAATACATCGCGCATGACGGAGGCGATGTAGGGAATGATCATAATCGCGAGGATCACGCCAGCAGCGAGGATACCAATGCCGAAGGCCGGGCCAGAGAACAGCGCGCCAACAATAGGCACGGCGGACAGCACGTCGCCTACCGGCTGCTGGAAGTAAGTCGCGAACAGCGGAGCAAAGATAAACAGGCCCCACATGCCGTACACGATACTTGGAATAGCCGCCAGCAGTTCAATAGCAATACCCAGCGGGCGCTTCAGCCAGCCGGGCGCAAGTTCAGTCAGGAACAGGGCAATACCAAAGCTCACCGGCACCGCAATCAGCAGCGCGATGAACGAGGTCACCAGGGTTCCGTAAATCGGCACCAGCGCACCGAAGACTTCGTTAGGCGCATCCCACTCTTTGGTCCAGAGGAAGGAGAAACCAAACTTCTCGATGCTCGGCAGGGAGGAGATAAACAGCGAGATGATAATCCCACCCAGCAGAAATAGCACAATCACCGCAGCCAGTTTTACCAGCGCACTGAAAATTACATCGCCTTGTTTGCCAGGGGCTTTAAACGTCGGCTTAGTCACAGCCATAGCGTACTCTTTGTAGTTGCTGAATAAACCGGGGTAACATACCCGTTACCCCGGATTTTTGCACTTAGTACAGCGCCTTACCGGAGCTGTCTTTTACATTCGTTTTCCATGCAGCGCGAACCTGCTCAACCACGGAGGCTGGCAGCGTTGCATAGTCCAGCGCGTTAGCTTCTTTAGCGCCAGATTTGTATGCCCAGTCAAAGAACTTCAGCACTTCTGCGCCCTGCTCAGGGTTTTTCTGCTCTTTGTGGACCAGGATAAAGGTGGTGGAGGTGATTGGCCATGCTTCATCACCCTTCTGGTTGGTCAAGTCCTGTGCGAAGGATTTGCTCCAGTCAGCGCCTTTAGCCGCGTTAGCAAAGTTGGCTTCAGTCGGGCTAACCGGCTTGCCGTCAGCGGACAGCAGCTTGGTGTAAGTCAGGTTGTTCTGCTTAGCGTAAGCGTATTCAACGTAGCCGATGGAGCCTGGCAGACGCTGTACGAATGCAGCGATACCGTCGTTGCCTTTACCGCCCAGACCGGTTGGCCAGTTTACGGTAGAGCCTGCGCCGATTTTGGTTTTCCACTCTTCGTTCACTTTAGCCAGGTAGCTGGTGAACACGAAGGAAGTACCGGAGCCGTCAGCACGACGTACAACCGCGATGTTCTGATCCGGCAGTTTGTGGCCAGGGTTCAGTTTGGCAATCGCCGGGTCGTTCCATTTTTTGATGGTGCCCAGGTAGATATCACCCAGGGTTTTGCCGTCCAGCACCAGTTCGCCAGATTTGAAGCCCGGCAGGTTAACTGCCAGCACTACGCCGCCGATAACGGTCGGGAACTGGAACAGGCCTTCTTGCTGTAATTTGTCATCCGCCAGAGGGGCGTCAGAAGCGCCGAAGTCAACGGTGTTAGCAATGATTTGCTTAACGCCGCCGGAGGAACCGATACCCTGGTAGTTAACCTTGTTACCAGTTTCTTTCTGGTAGGTATCTGCCCACTTGGCATACACCGGCGCAGGGAAAGTTGCACCAGCGCCGGTCAGGCTTGCAGCTGCAAACGCAGTAGAAGCGCTCAGAGATAAGGTCGCGGCGACAACAGTTGCGACAGTGGTACGCATAACGTTCATAATGTCTCCTGCCAGATGTTCATAAATTGTTGTTTAATTAAATACAGGGTAGAAAATAGGACAGTTTGGTGACAGTTAAATGTACGAATTATGACAGTTTTATGACAAGGCCAGCCCACAACAAAACCTAAGCTAAATAAGCTCATTATTACAATAAAAATCAGTTAGTTATAATTATCGAGCGGGCAATAAAAAAGCTGCCCGTAGGCAGCCTGGTATTCAACATTTATGACAACAGCTTATTCTACTGTTACCGATTTCGCCAGGTTACGCGGCTGGTCCACGTCTGTGCCTTTGATAAGCGCGACATGGTAAGAAAGCAGCTGTAGCGGCACGGTGTAGAAGATTGGGGCAATCACCTCTTCCACATGCGGCATCTCGATGATGTGCATATTGTCGCTACCGGTGAAACCGGCATCCTGGTCGGCGAAGACATACAGTTGGCCGCCACGAGCGCGCACTTCTTCAATGTTGGATTTCAGTTTTTCCAGCAGTTCGTTGTTTGGTGCCACAACGATAACCGGCATATCAGCATCAATTAACGCCAGCGGGCCATGTTTCAGCTCGCCTGCGGCGTAGGCTTCAGCGTGAATATAGGAAATCTCTTTCAGCTTCAGGGCACCTTCCATCGCGATCGGGTACTGATCGCCACGGCCGAGGAACAGCGCATGATGTTTGTCTGAGAAATCTTCGGCTAAAGCTTCAATGCGTTTGTCCTGAGACAGCATCTGCTCGATGCGGCTCGGCAACGCCTGCAGGCCGTGAACGATTTCGTGCTCAACGGAAGCATCAACACCCTTCAGACGCCCCAGTTTAGCCACCAGCATCAGCAGAACGGTAAGCTGGGTGGTAAATGCCTTGGTGGACGCTACGCCGATTTCAGTTCCGGCTTTGGTCATCATCGCCAGGTCGGATTCACGCACCAGAGAAGAACCCGGCACGTTACAAATCGCCAGAGAGCCAAGGTAACCCAGCTCTTTGGAAAGACGCAGCGCAGCGAGCGTATCGGCCGTTTCGCCAGACTGGGAAAGGGTGATCATCAGGCTGTTACGGCGAACCGCAGATTTGCGATAGCGGAATTCCGAGGCAATTTCGACGTCACAAGGTACGCCAGCAAGCGCTTCGAACCAGTAACGGGAAACCATACCGGAGTTATAAGAAGTTCCGCAGGCGACGATTTGAATGTGCTCAACCTGAGACAGCAGCTCGTTGGCTTTTGGCCCCAGCTCGCTCAAGTCCACCTCACCGTGGCTGATGCGCCCGGTCAGCGTATTCTTGATGGCGTTTGGCTGCTCGTAGATCTCTTTCTGCATATAGTGGCGATAAATACCTTTGTCGCCCGCGTCATATTGCAGGTTTGATTCGATGTCCGGGCGCTTAACCAGCTCGCCTGTATTATCGAAAATCGTCACCGAGCGGCGGGTGACTTCGGCAATATCGCCCTCTTCCAGGAAGATAAAGCGACGGGTCACCGGCAGCAGCGCCAGCTGGTCGGAAGCAATGAAGTTTTCGCCCATGCCGAGACCGATAACCAGCGGGCTGCCAGAACGAGCGGCCAGCAGGGTGTCAGGATGACGAGTATCCATGATGACCGTGCCGTAGGCACCGCGCAACTGAGGGATGGTGCGCAGCACGGCTTCGCGCAGCGTACCGCCCTGTTCCAGCTCCCAGTGCACCAGGTGAGCAATCACTTCGGTGTCGGTTTCGGAAACAAAGACGTAGCCGCGCTGTTGCAGCATTTCGCGCAGCGGTTCGTGGTTTTCAATGATACCGTTGTGCACCACCACGATGTAGTCAGAGACATGCGGGTGAGCATTGGTTTCTGAAGGTTCGCCGTGGGTTGCCCAGCGGGTGTGAGCGATACCGGTGCCGCCGTGCAGCTCGGTTCCCTCAGCCGCTTCGGCAAGCTTTTGCACTTTACCCAGGCGACGCAGACGGGTCATATGACCCTTTTCGTCCACAACCGCCAGACCCGCAGAGTCATAACCGCGGTATTCCAGGCGACGTAACCCTTCAAGAAGGATTTCAGCGATATCACGTTGCGCTACTGCGCCAACAATTCCACACATAATTTTAAGTCCTGATAATGGCGTTAGCCATGTGTTGTCGCTGACCTGTTTTTTCCGGAGCCCCGAGCCTTGTAGAGAGTGGGGTTATTTTTATGCTTACTGCTTTGGGGTGGAGGATTATGTTATCCCCTCACCCCGGCCCTCTTCCCAAAGGGGCGAGGGAGAAAAACACCGCACCGAACGATCCCCTCTCCCCTGTGGGGAGAGGGTTAGGGTGAGGGGTATAAATCCGTTACTTTTTCTTCACCGGACGCTGCCAGCCCTGAATATGGGTCTGCTTCACGCGGCTAATCACCAGTTCGTTTTCCGCCACATCACGCGTGATTGTCGTCCCGGCGCCAATAGTTACGCCGCGAGCCACGGTGACAGGAGCCACCAGCTGAGTGTCGGAGCCGACAAAGACATCGTCGCCGATGATGGTTTTGTGTTTGTTTGCACCGTCGTAGTTACAGGTGATGGTGCCCGCGCCAATGTTTACGTTGTCGCCAATTTCCGCATCACCGAGGTAGCTCAGGTGGCCAGCTTTAGAACCTTTGCCCAGGCGAGCTTTCTTTATTTCAACGAAGTTACCGACGTGTGCGCCTTCTGCCAGCTCGGCGCCTGGGCGCAGGCGGGCAAACGGCCCAATGGTGCAGGCTGCTTCAAACGTGGCGTCTTCGATAACGGTATAAGGACTGATTTCACAGTCATCACCGATTACCGCGTTCTTGATAACACAGCCGGTGCCAATTTTGACGCGATTGCCCAGCGTGACCTTGCCTTCCACAATGACATTAGTATCGATTTCAACATCGCGTCCGTGAACCAATTCACCGCGCAGATCGAAACGTGCCGGATCGCGCAGCATGACGCCGGCCAGCAGCAGCTTGTCCGCCTGTTCGGTCTGGAATACGCGCTCCAGGCGGGAGAGTTGCAGGCGGTTATTCACGCCCTCAACTTCACTCAGTCGATCCGGATGAACGGCGGCGATTTCGCGCCCTTCACCGTGGGCCAGGGCAATAATGTCCGTGATGTAGAACTCGCCCTGGGCGTTGTTGTTATCCAGCTTACCAAGCCAGCGCTTCAGGTCTGCGCCGTTAGCCACCAGAATCCCGGTGTTGATCTCGTTGATTTTGCGCTGCTCTTCGCTCGCGTCTTTATGTTCAACAATGCCGACAACTTGCCCGTTTTCACGCGCAATACGGCCATAGCCGGTTGGATCGTCAAGCTTAACGGTCAGCAGGCCAATGCCGCCTTGCGGTTTGGCTTCACGCAGGCGCCGTAAAGTATCAACAGAGATCAGCGGCACGTCGCCGTAAAGCATCAGAATGTCTTCGTCATCGGCAAAGAAAGGCGCGGCCATTTGCATTGCGTGGCCGGTTCCCAGCTGTTCTGCCTGAAGCACCCAGTTCAGCGAGTCATCGCTCAGGGTCTGCTTAAGCAGTTCGCCGCCGTGGCCGTATACCAGGTTAACCCGCTGAGCGCCCAGCTTATTAGCCGCATCAATAACATGCTGAACCATTGGCTTTCCGGCCAGAGTGTGCAGCACTTTCGGGAGGTCTGAATACATGCGGGTCCCTTTGCCTGCGGCAAGGATAACCACGCTCATTGCACTGTTTGACATACGTGTCCTGAATCGTGTGAGTTCGAGAAGTAAACCGATTTAGCCTTGAAAATTCTACATATTTTGCAGCAAAAAATGCATTGCCGCTAAATCATCCATTACCGGGCGTTTTGGGGCCGGTTTTTGATAAACACCGGCACCAGCATGAGGGTAAAAAGTAGAAATTTGGCCTAATCTCTCTTTGTTACAGCTATATAGCGAGTTTAGAGCTTATTTTAGCGCCGGAATAAAGCTGAGGGATAAAAAAAATGCCAGTCTGGTTTCCCGGACTGGCATTTGTCTTTTCAAGCAGGTAGTTACATCGCTTTTCTGGTTAACTCGATAACGCGCAGTTTGGCGATAGCCTTAGCCAGTTCAGCAGAAGCCTGAGCGTAGTCCACGTCGCCGTGGGAGCTATGCATGTGTTCTTCAGCTTTACGTTTCGCTTCCAGGGCTCGCGCTTCGTCGAGATCCTGGCCGCGAATCGCTGTGTCAGCCAGTACGGTTACGTTACCCGGCTGCACTTCCAGAACACCACCGGACAGGTAGATAAACTCTTCATGTCCGTGCTGCTTCACGATGCGGATCATACCAGGCTTAATGGCGGTGAGCAGCGGGGCGTGGCCCGGGAAAATACCCAGTTCACCTTCGCTACCCGTTACCTGGATCTTCTCGACCAGACCGGAGAACAGTTGCTTCTCCGCGCTGACGACGTCCAGGTGATATGTCATAGCCATGTCACCCTCCGATTAGGCGTTAAAGTTTTTTAGCTTTCTCAACGGCTTCGTCGATAGAGCCAACCATGTAGAACGCCTGCTCTGGCAGATGGTCGTATTCGCCGTCCATGATGCCTTTAAAGCCACGGATGGTATCTTTCAGCGAAACGTATTTGCCTGGAGAACCGGTAAAGACTTCTGCTACGAAGAACGGCTGGGACAGGAAGCGCTGGATCTTACGCGCACGTGCCACAACCAGTTTGTCTTCTTCAGACAGTTCGTCCATACCCAGGATGGCGATGATGTCTTTCAGTTCCTGGTAACGCTGCAGGATAGACTGTACGCCACGAGCGGTATCGTAGTGTTCCTGACCAACAACCAGCGGGTCCAGCTGACGGCTGGTGGAGTCCAGCGGGTCTACTGCCGGGTAAATACCCAGAGATGCGATCTGGCGGCTCAGTGTAACGGTTGAGTCCAGGTGCGCAAAGGTGGTTGCCGGAGACGGGTCAGTCAAGTCATCCGCAGGAACGTAAACGGCCTGTACGGAGGTGATGGAGCCGGTCTTGGTGGAGGTAATACGCTCCTGAAGAACACCCATCTCTTCCGCCAGAGTTGGCTGGTAACCTACCGCAGAAGGCATACGACCCAGCAGCGCGGATACTTCAGTACCGGCCAGGGTGTAACGGTAGATGTTATCAACGAACAGCAGAACGTCACGACCTTCGTCACGGAATTTCTCCGCGATGGTCAGACCGGTCAGCGCTACGCGCAGACGGTTACCCGGTGGCTCGTTCATCTGGCCGTAAACCAGGGCAACTTTGTCCAGAACGTTGGAGTCGGTCATTTCGTGATAGAAGTCGTTACCCTCACGAGTACGCTCACCCACGCCCGCAAACACGGAGTAGCCGGAGTGCTCGATCGCGATGTTACGGATAAGCTCCATCATGTTTACGGTTTTACCCACGCCCGCACCACCGAACAGACCTACTTTACCGCCCTTAGCGAACGGACAGATAAGGTCGATTACTTTGATGCCGGTTTCCAGCAGTTCCTGAGAGCTGGACAGCTCTTCATAGGAAGGTGCAGCGCGGTGAATAGCCCAACGGTCTTCTTCGCCGATATCGCCTTTCATGTCGATCGGCTGACCCAGCACGTTCATGATACGGCCAAGGGTCGCTTTACCTACCGGGACTTCGATCGGGTGCTCGAGATCTTTAACTTCCAGACCACGACGCAGACCGTCGGAAGAACCCATAGCGATGGTACGCACGATACCGCCGCCGAGCTGCTGCTGAACTTCCAGCACCAGCTGCTCGCTGTTATTTTGTACTTCAAGCGCATCATAAACGCGCGGTACGCCGTCCTGAGGGAACTCGACGTCCACCACGGCGCCGATTACCTGGACAATCTTTCCAGTAGCCATCTTGAATCCTCTACGTAATTCGTTTACCCGTCATATTTCAATTTGCAGACGCGTTGACTGCCTTCCCTCACCTCAGTCACTTACTTAAGCAAGCTCCGAAGGATTCGCTCAGTTGCCGTCTTTCTGCAAACCGAACTATTTAGGGTAATAACCTGGTTAAACCGCGGACGCGCCACCGACGATTTCGGTGAGTTCCTGAGTAATGCTGGCCTGACGAGCTTTGTTGTAGACCAACTGCAGCTCTTTAATCAGGCTGCCGCCATTATCGGTCGCGGCTTTCATCGCCACCATACGCGCGGCCTGCTCGCTGGCCAGGTTTTCTACGACGCCCTGATAAACCTGAGATTCGACATAACGACGCAGCAGGGTGTCCAGCAGCGCTTTCGGATCCGGTTCGTACAGGTAGTCCCAGGATTTACGCTTCAGCTCCTCATCTTCTGATGCCGGTAACGGCAGCAGCTGAGTGATGGTCGGAACCTGAGACATGGTGTTGATAAATTTGTTGCTTACAACGTACAGCTTGTCCAGACGACCTTCGTCGTAGGCCTGTAACATCACTTTCACCGGGCCAATCAGTTCGGACAGGGAAGGGTTATCTCCCATACCGGTCACCTGAGCAACCACGTTGCCGCCAACGGAATTGAAGAAAGACACGCCTTTTGAGCCGATCATCGCGAGTTCGCTCTGAACGCCTTTATCGGACCATGCTTTCATATCCGCCAGCACTTTTTTGAACAGGTTGATGTTCAAACCACCGCACAGACCACGATCGGTCGACACCACCAGGTAGCCCACGCGCTTAACGTCGCGTTCTTCCAGGTAAGGGTGCTTATATTCCAGATTACCGGTTGCAAGGTGACCAATCACTTTGCGCATGGTATCTGCATAAGGACGGCTGGCCGCCATGCGATCCTGCGATTTACGCATTTTGGAAGCGGCGACCATTTCCATCGCTTTGGTGATCTTCTGCGTGTTCTGGACGCTTGCGATCTTACTACGTATCTCTTTTGCGCCGGCCATGAGCTTCTCCTCAATGCCTCGCGGCCTGCCCTAAGGCAAGCCGCCAGACGTTACCAGGACTGGGTTGCTTTAAACGAGTCGAGGATGCCTTTCAGCTTGCCTTCGATCTCATCGTTATAGCCACCGGTCTGGTTAATCTCTTGCATCAGCGGAGCGTGATCACGGTCAGCGTAAGCCAGCAGAGCGGCTTCGAAGCTACCGATTTTCGCCAGTTCCACGTCTTCGAGGTAACCGCGTTCAGCCGCGAACAGCACCAGGCCCTGCTGTGCAACAGACATTGGGGCATACTGTTTCTGTTTCAGCAGCTCGGTCACTTTCTGACCATGGCTCAGCTGTTTACGGGTTGCTTCGTCCAGATCGGATGCGAACTGAGAGAACGCAGCCAGTTCACGATACTGTGCCAGCGCGGTACGAATACCACCGGACAGTTTCTTGATGATCTTGGTCTGAGCAGCACCACCAACACGAGATACCGAGATACCCGGGTTAACTGCCGGACGAATACCGGAGTTAAACAGGTTGGTTTCCAGGAAGATCTGACCATCGGTAATCGAAATTACGTTGGTCGGAACGAACGCAGAAACGTCACCAGCCTGAGTTTCGATGATCGGCAGCGCGGTCAGGGAGCCGGTTTTACCTTTTACTTCACCTTTGGTGAAGTTCTCGACGTATTCAGCGTTAACGCGGGATGCGCGCTCCAGCAGACGGGAGTGGAGGTAGAACACGTCGCCAGGGAAGGCTTCACGGCCCGGTGGACGACGAAGCAGCAGGGAAACCTGACGGTAAGCAACAGCCTGTTTGGACAGGTCATCGTATACGATCAGCGCATCTTCACCGCGGTCACGGAAGTATTCACCCATTGCACAACCGGCATATGGCGCCAGGTATTGCAGTGCAGCGGATTCAGAAGCGGTCGCCACAACAACGATGGTGTTAGCCAGCGCGCCGTGCTCTTCCAGCTTACGAACTACGTTAGAAATGGTGGACGCTTTCTGGCCGATAGCCACGTACACACATTTGATGCCGGAGTCACGCTGGTTGATGATGGCGTCGATTGCCATCGCGGTTTTACCGGTCTGACGGTCACCGATGATAAGTTCACGCTGACCACGACCGATTGGGATCATGGCATCAACGGATTTATAACCCGTTTGAACCGGCTGATCGACGGACTGACGTTCGATAACGCCCGGTGCGATAACTTCGATTGGCGAGAAGCCATCGTTATCAATCGGACCTTTACCGTCAATTGGTGCACCCAGGGTGTTCACCACGCGGCCCAGCAGGCCACGGCCAACCGGTACTTCGAGGATACGGCCAGTACACTTAACTTTCATGCCTTCGGCAAGGTCAGCGTATGGGCCCATAACTACGGCACCTACGGAGTCGCGCTCCAGGTTCAGTGCGATAGCGTAACGGTTTCCCGGCAGGGAAATCATCTCACCCTGCATACAATCGGCCAGGCCGTGAACGCGGATAATACCGTCACTTACAGATACAATTGTACCTTCGTTGTGAGCTTCACTCACAACATTGAACTGAGCAATGCGCTGCTTGATCAGTTCGCTGATTTCGGTGGAATTCAGTTGCATGCTCCAGTCCCCTTAAGACTGCAAGACGTCTGCAAGGCGTTCAAGACGGCCGCGTACGCTACCGTCAATGACCATATCACCCGACTGGATGATAACGCCCGCCATAACAGACTTATCGATTTTGCAATTCAGCTTAACTTTGCGTGACAGACGTTTTTCCATTGCAGCGGTAATATTCGCAAGCTGTTCATCACTCAGGGAAGCCGCAGAAGTTACTTGAACTTCAGCAATGGCTTCGCTCAGGGCGCGTAAATGCGCAAACTGCTCGAGAACATCCGGGAGCGCTTTCAAACGACCATTATCAGCCATAACCCGAATCAGGTTTTGGCCGTTGGCATCCAGCTGCTCGCCGCAAATGGCGATGAACGAATCTGCGAGCGTTTCAGGTGCCAGTGCACCGGAAAGGAGCTCTTCCATTTGTTCGTTTTTCGTTACCTCGGCAGCAAACGCCAGCATGTTCTGCCAGCGGTCTACGCTCTGGTGTTCGACGGCAAAGTCAAAAGCTGCTTTGGCGTAGGGGCGAGCTACAGTAACAAATTCAGACATCAGCCCCTCCCTCCTTACAGTTCAGCGACCAGTTTATCGACGATGTCGCTGTTAGCAGCTTCATCTACGGAACGTTCGATTATCTTCTCGGCACCGGCAATTGCCAGCAGAGCGACCTGCTTACGCAGCTCTTCACGAGCGCGCTTACGCTCCGCGTCGATTTCTGCCTGAGCCTGTTCAACGATTTTATTACGTTCCTGCTCTGCCTCAGTTTTCGCTTCATCAAGGATCTGCGCACGGCGTTTGTTCGCCTGCTCAATAATCACCTGAGCTTCCGCTTTGGCTTTTTTCAGCTGGTCGGTCGCGTTGGCCTGTGCAAGGTCAAGGTCCTTGTGAGCACGTTCAGCAGAAGCAAGACCGTCAGCAATTTCTTTTTGACGTTTCTCGATGGCTGCCATTAAAGGCGGCCATACATACTTCATGCAGAACAGAACAAACAGGACAAACGCGATGGCCTGGCCGAGGATTGTTGCGTTAATGTTCACAGCACAATGCCTCTTTGTTAGTTAACGTTCTGATATTGCTTGATGACTCAAACATCGCTCACTACGCGACGGCGAACATCACGTACAGACCCAGACCAACAGCGATCATTGGGATTGCATCCACCAGACCCATAACGATAAAGAACTGAGTACGCAGCAGTGGAATCAGATCTGGTTGGCGTGCAGCGCCTTCCAGGAATTTGCCCCCGAGGATGCCGATACCGATCGCAGCACCGATTGCCGCCAGACCCATCATCACAGCGGCAGCCATGTACAGCAGATCCATATTCAGGTTTTCCATGACAGTCTCCAAGTTTGTTTCAGTTAAACGCAGTAGTGGTAAGTAAATTAATGTTCTTCAGACGCCATCGACAGATAGACGATCGTCAGAACCATGAAGATGAAGGCTTGCAGCGTAATAATCAGGATGTGGAAAATGGCCCATGGCACATTCAGAATCCACTGTGACCACCACGGCAGCAGGCCAGCAATCAGAATGAAAATCAGCTCACCGGCATACATGTTGCCGAACAGTCGCAGACCCAGCGATACAGGTTTGGACAGCAGGCTTACCCCTTCAAGGATTAAGTTGAACGGAATAAATGCCCAGTGATTGAACGGCTGCAGCGTCAGCTCTTTCGTGAAGCCGCCAATGCCTTTCATTTTGATGCTGTAGAACAGGATCAGGACAAACACGCCCAGCGCCATTGAGAGGGTGATATTCACGTCAGCAGACGGCACCACACGCAGGGCAGGGAGGCCAAAGATGTGCTCGCCGATATACGGCAGCAGATCGATTGGCAACAGGTCCATCACGTTCATCAGGAAGACCCAGACGAAAATCGTCAGAGCCAGTGGAGCGATAACCTTGCTTTTGCCATGGTACATGTCTTTCACGCTGCCATGTACAAAGCCAATGATCAGCTCTACAAAAGTCTGAAATTTACCCGGGACACCGCTGGTCGCGGTTTTCGCCACTTTACGGAACAACACCAGGAACACCAGACCCAGAAATACTGAGAAGAACATGGAGTCGATGTTGAGCGTCCAGAAGGTAGCCGGGGGGTTATGCGGATCCACCAGCGAGAAAGTACGCAGGTCCAGCTGAAGGTTATTCAGGTGGTGACCTATATACTCCTGCGGTGTAGAGATTTCTCCTGCAGACATGATGCCTCTTACCCTTTGTTGTTAATTACAGCTGGTGCGAGTATCTGCACAACCAGCACCGAAACCCACGTCACTATTAGCGGCAAAAACACCGCCTTAAAGTACGCCAGCGCCACCACCAGAATAGTAAAGGTCGCAATCACCTTCAGCACTTCGCCGATGGCGAATGTCCAGGCCACGCGGCCTTTAGAGGGTGTATGCGCCTGATGGCGCCAGGCAAAAATCATAAACAGTACGTTTGGCAGCCAAACTGCCATGCCTCCGCCAACGGCAGAAGCGCCCCATGAGGGAGCTTTCAGGCAAAACAGCAGTCCGATTGCCACTACAGCCAGAAGTTGGATGAACAGAAGCTTACGGGCTACGTTCTTACTCAAGAGCGACACTGACATGACGTTTCCTAACTCCTGCCACCTATGAGGTATGTCGCGTGTCGTATAAAACTGTCTTTGCGACTCTGAGTCAAGCCTCAAAAAGCGAGCAAATTATACGGTGCGGCCCAGTGATTTCAAACAATAAGTAGCGAAAAGGTGAACAAATGTTTAATTAATTTTCCGCACGGCCATTTTCTTACTTTTGATGAATCCCGTCAGCTTCCTCAAAAAGTGCAAATAAGCCGAAATAGCCAGCAGCAAAGCGTGCACGGGATCACAAATTAAACATCTTATCCCCGGCCGCGATTTTGCTGCCTCATAAAGCACTAATTACATATGACTGATAATTAAGCTGATTAATGCATACTCTGTTTAAAACAACCTGAAACGTCATTTAAACCTTTCATTGACATCGCAGTAAAACTTTTAACATCCAATACAGACCATTCTGCGACGTAATTTTAGCCGGATGATATTTTCAAATAAAACTATTACCCTGGTAATTAACTCACCCAGCGTTAAGGTTAGGATAATTCCTGGTTAAAGTTTAGTTAAATGTAACCAAACATTTCATCGGTAACGATGGGGAATTTTAACCTGGGTGAAACATCTCTATCGCGTCGTTTTTTGACAAATATTAAGTTTTGTTTGGCTTAATGCGCACCAAATGCCTCTCCCCTTCCAGGCCGGGGACCTCAAGTTTGACGATATCTTCGACGGCAAACCCTGCCGGTAAAGCGCTTATCTCGTCATCCGGGCGAATGCCTTTCAGCGCATAGAAGCGGCCGTGCTCGCCCGGCAGGTGGTGGCACCAGGTCACCATGTCGTTCAGCGAAGCGAAAGCGCGGCTGATAACCCCGTCAAACGGCGGTTCTGCCGGGAAATCTTCAACCCTGCTCTGCACCGGCGTGATGTTCTCAAGCTTAAGTTCGTGCTGGACCTGGCGCAGAAAACGCACGCGCTTGCCGAGGCTGTCCAGCAGGGTGAAATGCGAGTCCGGACGAACGATCGCCAGCGGAATACCCGGCAGGCCAGGACCCGTGCCAACGTCGATAAAGCGACTCCCCTGCAGGTGAGGCTCAACCACGATGCTGTCGAGAATATGGCGTACCAGCATCTCGTCCGGATTGCGGACCGAAGTGAGGTTGTAAGCCTTGTTCCATTTGTCGAGCAGCGAGACGTAGCCCACCAGCTGCTGCTGCTGAGTTTCCGGTAGAGTGATGCCCGCTTCTTTCAGCAGACGGGATAATTTAGTCAGCACGTTGTAAAACCCATAAAAAAATAGGCCAGGTTTGCCTGGCCCGTTATCGTTTATTTTCAGGCGCTGCGTCGCAGCAGACCCTGTTTTTTCAGCCAGATAAGCAAAATAGAGATCGCCGCAGGGGTAATACCCGAAATGCGTGTCGCCTGGCCAATAGAAACCGGTTTGTGATCGTTAAGCTTGGCAATCACTTCGTTGGACAACCCGTTAACCTGGCTGTAATCAAGCGTCGCAGGCAGCAAAGTATTCTCGTTACGCTGCTGTTTTTCAATCTCATCCTGCTGGCGAGCGATGTAGCCTTCGTATTTCACCTGGATCTCAACCTGCTCTGCCGCCTGAGGATCTTCAAGCCCCGGAGCAAACGGCGAGAGCTGCATCATGGAAGCATAGGTCATTTCCGGGCGACGCAGCAGATCTTCACCGTTAGCTTCCCGCGAGAGCGGTGCGCTAAGGCGAGCATTTACTTCTTCGATTTGCTCAGAATGCGGGTGCAGCCAGACATCTTTCAGGCGCTGACGCTCACGCTCGATCATTTCAAGCTTGTCGTTAAAGCGTGCCCAGCGCTCGTCGTCAACCAGGCCCAGCTCGCGGCCCGCTTCGGTCAGACGCAGGTCGGCGTTATCTTCACGCAGCATCAGGCGATATTCGGCGCGTGAGGTAAACATGCGATACGGCTCTTTGGTCCCCAGAGTGCACAGGTCATCGACCAGGACACCAAGGTAAGCCTGGGAGCGCGCTGGCGCCCAACCGTCTTTTTCGGCCGAAGAGCGCGCGGCGTTCAGACCCGCGAGCAGACCCTGGGCAGCGGCCTCTTCGTAGCCGGTCGTCCCGTTGATCTGTCCGGCAAAGAACAGGCCCTGAATATATTTACTTTCCAGCGTAGGTTTCAAATCACGCGGATCGAAGAAATCGTACTCAATAGCGTAGCCAGGACGAACGATCTTCGCGTTTTCCATCCCTTTCATCGAGCGGACGATTTGCATCTGCACGTCAAACGGCAGGCTGGTGGAGATGCCGTTCGGGTAAATTTCGTTGCTGGTCAGGCCTTCCGGCTCAAGGAAGATCTGATGTGCGTTGCGGTCGGCAAAACGCATTACTTTATCTTCGATAGACGGGCAGTAACGTGGGCCAATACCTTCGATAACACCCGCATACATTGGGCTGCGGTCGAGGTTATTACGAATGACCTCGTGAGTTTCCTCATTGGTATAGGTCATGTAACACGGCACTTGCGCAGGATGCTGGTTAACGTTTCCCATGAACGAGAACACCGGCATTGGATTATCGCCGTGCTGCTGGGCAAGTACGCTGAAATCAATAGTGCGTGCGTCAATACGCGGAGGCGTGCCGGTTTTAAGGCGACCGACGCGCAGCGGGAGTTCACGTAAACGACGGGAAAGCGGGATCGAAGGAGGATCGCCTGCACGTCCGCCGCTGTAGTTATCCATCCCGATGTGGATCTTACCGTCGAGGAAGGTGCCTACGGTGAGCACAACCGCTTTGGCGCGGAATTTAAGCCCCATTTGGGTCACGGCGCCGACAACGCGATCGTTCTCGACGATCAGGTCTTCAACCGCCTGCTGGAAGATCATTAGATTAGGCTGGTTTTCCAGTGCGGTACGAACGGCCTGCCGGTAAAGCACGCGGTCTGCCTGAGCACGAGTGGCGCGAACCGCCGGGCCTTTGCTGGCGTTTAGTATCCTAAACTGGATGCCGGCACTGTCGATGGCCTTCGCCATCAAGCCACCGAGGGCGTCCACTTCCTTAACCAAATGTCCCTTGCCAATACCGCCAATTGCCGGGTTACAGGACATCTGTCCCAGCGTGTCGATATTGTGTGTCAGAAGCAGGGTCTGCTGACCCATACGAGCTGCGGCCATTGCCGCCTCTGTGCCTGCATGACCCCCGCCGATGATGATGACGTCAAAAGGATCTGGATAAAACATGGTAACTGCCTCGGTTGCGCGATGAGGGTTTGTGACTTCCCGGGCTGGGGATTCTACTCAACTTTAGTCTTTCGAGAAAGCATCGGGATCTTTGGTAATTAAAAGAAGATCTTTTTTATTTAAAGATCTCTTTATTATGATCTCTTATTAGGATCGACCACATCTGTGGATAACCCATTTTACTGCATCAGGATCAATGACCTGGAAAGGATCGTTTGCTGTGAATGATCGGTGATCCCAGACAGTATAAGCTGGGATCAGAATGGAGGTTTATACACAACTCAAAAAGTGAACAGGAGTTGTTATTTGGATAACTACTGCTTAATCCAAGCTTTTAACCAGACTTATCCACATCTGATCGGACGATCTTTACACTTCAGGGAGTAAATTTTTCCATGATCCGACCCAAACCTCTGCCGGATCTTCAGGAATATCGTGTTCGAGGATGTTTATTTTGAGCAATTCCCCCAAACGGGTGGCCCCACATTCACTCAGCAACAGGTCTATCTTCTCTATTGCACCGCAAAACGTATCGTATTCGCGGCTGCCTATTCCGACTGCGCCGTAGATTACGCCGCTCAAGTTCGGACGCTGTTCATTTATAGCGTCATATAAAGGCTGCAGGTTATCCGGCAGATCGCCAGCGCCGTGCGTAGAGGAGATAACCAGCCAGATACCGCTGGTGGACAGATCTTCCAGCAGAGGGCCGTGCTGAATTTCAGTGCTATGCCCCGCTTCCTCCAGCTTTTCAGCCAGGTGTTCTGCTACATACTCGGCGCTGCCAAGCGTACTGCCGCTAATCAGAGTGATATCTGCCATTATGTCCCGCCTTTTCAGATCGAGGCGTATTGTACGCTGTGAAAGAGCGGGGATCTACCTGTGGATAATATGGGTATTAAAATTAACGCTTAGGGGCGGATGGTGCGCATGATCGGGTTTTGCAGGGAGATCAGCGTTTCCGTGGACTGAATTTCATCGATTGTTTGGATCTTGTTGATAAGTACCTGCTGCAGGGCATCAATAGATCGGCACATGACCTTAATAAAGATGCTGTAGTGGCCCGTGGTGTAATAGGCCTCGGTCACTTCGTCGAGGTTTTCCAGCTTGGTCAGCGCCGAGGGGTAATCTTTGGCGCTCTTAAGAATAATGCCGATAAAGCAGCAAACGTCATAGCCGAGCTGCTTTGGACTGATGTCGATGCGTGCCCCGGTAATGATGCCAGCCTGCTTCATCTTCTCTACGCGAACGTGAATCGTCCCTGGGCTGACGCCAAATTGTTTGGCCAGTTCGGCATAAGCGGTGCGCGCATTTGCCATTAATGCTTCCAGTATCCCGCGATCGAGATTGTCGATCTGATAATTATCCATCACTTTTTCCTATGATAAATGCCGATTCTCCATTTTTTATAGCCTTAAATTCGTCGATTAAAAAGAGGAAGGGCTTTTTTATTATTGATTATTGAATCTGATGCCGTGTTTGTTGCTTAATCGTTGACAGAAACAACACAACAAAGAGAAAAGCCATGAAAACTGCCTACATTGCTAAACAGCGCCAGATTAGTTTTGTGAAAGCTCATTTTTCCCGTCAGCTGGAAGAGAAGCTTGGTCTGATTGAAGTCCAGGCCCCGATTCTTAGCCGCGTGGGTGATGGCACACAGGACAACCTCTCAGGCAGCGAAAAAGCGGTGCAGGTAAAGGTGAAAACCTTGCCTCAGGCGCAGTTTGAAGTGGTGCATTCGCTGGCCAAATGGAAAAGAAAAACGCTCGGCCAGCATGACTTCAGCGCGGGCGAAGGGCTTTACACGCACATGAAGGCCCTGCGCCCCGATGAAGACCGTTTATCACCTATTCACTCGGTATATGTGGATCAGTGGGACTGGGAACGCGTGATGGGAGACGGCGAGCGTCACCTGGGGACGTTGAAACAGACGGTAGAAAGCATTTGGGCGGCAATAAAAGCCACCGAAGCTGAGGTAAGCGAGCATTTTGGGCTGGACGCTTTCCTGCCGGAGCAGATTCATTTTGTTCATAGCGAAACCTTGCTACAACGCTTCCCTGAGCTGGACGCCAAAGGCCGCGAACGTGCGATTGCCAAAGAACTTGGCGCGGTATTTTTGATGGGCATCGGCGGCAAACTGTCGGACGGCAAGCGTCACGATGTTCGCGCCCCGGATTATGATGACTGGTCTACTCAGGCTGAAGGCGGCCTGGCCGGTTTAAACGGCGATATTCTGGTGTGGAACCCGGTGCTTGAAGACGCTATCGAGCTCTCTTCTATGGGGATCCGCGTGGATGCTGAAACCCTGAAGCGCCAGCTGGCTACAACCGGCGATGAAGATCGCATGGCGCTGGAGTGGCACCAGTCGCTGGTAAAAGGCGAGATGCCGCAAACCATCGGCGGCGGTATCGGTCAGTCACGCCTGACAATGTTGCTGCTACAGCTGCCGCACATCGGCCAGGTTCAGTGCGGCGTATGGTCGCCAGAGATTCAGGGCAAGGTCAGCGGTCTGCTGTAATTCTCAGCGCCGCCAGCGACGCAGCAGGCGGCTTCTCATCCCGGTATCAAAGCGCCAGATATGGTCGAAAATACGCATGATGCCGGGTTTCCCGTGCCCCGACATTGCCACGGCATGAAAACGGTTCTGATACTGGCGCTGTAGCGCTTTCACGCTGCTGACAACGTCGTCGGGCAACCGCTGGGCGATGAAATCAGAGATAACCACCGCATCGGAGTCGTGCCAGTCCCCGGTTTGCATTTTTTCAAGGATCGAGCGGAAGCAACTGGCCAGATCGGTGCCGCCGCTGAAATGCTGGCTTAAAAAACGGATAGCCTGATCGATGCCGTCCCGGCCGCTCACCTCGTAACGCACCACTTCGCTGGAAAACAGCATAATGAAGCAGCGCCGGTTATCGGCCAGCGCGATGCGCATCAACGCCAGGCAGAAAGCTTTTGCGCACTGCTCGTTGAAACCGCCCATTGAACCGGAAGTGTCCACGCAGACGATAAACGGGCCGCGTGGCTGCTCGTCGAAGTCCTGGTGAGCAACCGGACGCTCCACTATCTTCTCGCGCCACGCGTCGCCATGGAGCCGGTAAGTGAGTAACTGCTTCTCCACCAGCCGCCGGTAGAACTCAAATTCCAGTTCGGTAATGCCCAGCGTTGCAAGCTCGGGGGGCAGCAGGCGCAGGATATCGTCGCTGCGTTGCAGGCCGTCTACCTGCTCCGGCACTGTTGCAGGTTCACGAACCAGCATGCGCCAGGGCTCGGTGGGAGAATCTTTACGCGGGACCGATTTGGCTTCGCGAGAGCGGCCAAGCTGTTCGGCAAGCTGCATCAGCTCCGGCTGGCCGGTAAGAAACTCGCCGTACTGGACAATCAACTGATAGTCCCCGCGCTTTAACGTGCCTCCGCTCATATCCCACAGCTTGCCTGCGGCCTTGTCATTTTCCGCCAGGGCCGGGTCTAACTGCCCGCTGAGCGCCAGCCGTTCCTGGATCTCTGCCAGCAGCTTATCGCGCTCATCGTCCAGTAACTGCTGGTTAAGGGAAGTCGCCTGAACCACCAGACTTAACCGCCAGCGTTGCAGAAACAGGGTATGGAGCGCCGGAGTAAAATGCGGATTGTCGGCGACCAGCCGTTTCGCCTGTTCATGAAAGGGAGAGCCGAGCTTATGCAAAAGCTCGATGATATCGGGCAGCCTGGCCGTAAGCTGTCCGGTCGTGAGCAGCTGACTCTGTTGGTAACAAAGCACCTCCTGGGCCAGCTCATCAGGAACGTGGCCATCTTTCAGGCGGCTTTTTAACTGGTCCCGCCAGCGAGGTAAGTCTTCACTAACTGCTTTCTTTAAACGCGGAAACTTTTCAAAGAACACCGCCAGCTGAGGCGCCGCCAGCAGCGTAATAATAATCTCTTCTATCAGCTCGCCTTCGCCGATAGCCAGGATCATATCCAGCGTTTCCACACTTATCATTGACGCGCCTGTTTCAGCTGGGCGGCGACATCCTGCAGGCTGGCCTCAATTTTCCCCAGCCATTCATTTTCGATAAACAGGCATTTTTGCTGATCATTAAAGCGTTCATGCTGCTGATGCAGCGCGGCGTCGAGATCGTCGAACTGCTTTTTGATTTCGTCAGGAACGCCCTGCTGCTGGTGCCCCGGCAGCGCGAGGCGCGTCCCCTGAAGGCTGACATCACGGATAGTCAGATGCTGGCTACCGTCTACTTCAAGGTTGAGCTGCTGAGCAAAACCGATCCCATTGAGCTTGCCGCGGATCTCGCCACCTTTATTAAGCCACAGCGCCAGCGCTTCACGGGCGAGGGTGATATGGATAACTTCAATATCGTGCAGCTTCAGCGGCTTCTGTAGCAGCAGGGTTAGCGTTTCTCCCGCGAGTTCGTCCGGCAGCTGATACTGCGGCTTACGGCTGAACATCCCGTTTTGTTTGATAACCGTGAAGGCGTCCCTGTCGCTGCTTTGCTGCTGGAGCTGGAGCCTGCGCTGTACGATGCCGCTCAGTTTGCTGAGGATGGCCTGCTGCTGCCACGCGTGTCCGGTCATCAATACTTCAATCTGCTGCTGCATTAAATTCATGGTGGCGGTGTCGTGCCACAGGCAGTCTTTGAGCAGGATAAGATCGATAGGCGCAACCGCGTCACGGCCGTTAAAGAAGGCGCTTGCCTGGAGCAGGCGAATGGCTTTCTTCCAGCGGCGGTCTGAGACATAAGGCGCGCCGGGCGTAGCCTCAAGCTGCTGCCTCAGAGTGAAAATCAGCTCAAAGACTTCATCCGGCAGCGCGACGCCGCCAATTTGCTGCTGCCAGCTGAAATACTCCTCGTCGGTGACCTGAAGGCTTTCAGGCACCGGATTAAAGTTTTCATCGTGCTGGCTTATCAGCATCGAACGGAAGTTGGCCTTGTCCTGGACTTTGTCCAGCCACAGGCGAATCAGCATGCGGTCATAAAGCGCTTCCAGGCTGTTGTCGGCTTCCGGCAGTTCGTTGGAAGCGGCCACCAGCAGGCGCATCGGGATTTTTTCTTCACTGGCGCCGTTGCGGAAGCGACGTTCGTTAATCGCGGTTAGCAGGGTATTCAGGATTGCCGGTCCGGCTTTCCAGATTTCATCGAGAAACACAATTTCCGCTTCCGGCAGGTAACCCGCGGTCAGGCGCTCATAGCGGCCTTCATCTTTTAAAGCCTGGATAGATAGCGGGCCAAAAACTTCTTCTGGCGTTGAGAAGCGAGTCATTAGATATTCGAAGGCACGAGCTTCGCGAAACGCGAACTTGAGGCGGCGGGCGATCAAACTTTTGGCTATTCCCGGCGGGCCGAGTAAAAAAACGCTCTCGCCGCTCAGCGCCGCCAGCAGGCAGAGGCGAACGGCGTGCTGACGCTCAAAAAGTCCTTTTTCCAGCGCCTGGCTGAGGCGTGAAATTCTTTCAGCCAGCAAATGTGATTGAGCCATAATTAGCTTTGCATCCTTACGCGGTTACCCAGGAGGAACGCGAGTATAGCGTTTATTTTTAGCCAGTTAATGTGCTGATTATGCCGCACACAACATTTGAGCTGAGTTAAGGCAAATGCATTTAGGGGTACGATTTACACAATAATCGTGCATACTGTGCGCCGTTTTGTGGGCCAAGGGACTAAGCACACGTTTTCGGGATTCCAACAAAAGATTAGTCTATGAGCGCTGATAATAAACAATCGTTGCCTGCCGTTACGCTGGCTGCTATCGGGGTTGTGTACGGTGATATCGGTACCAGCCCGCTTTATACCCTTAGAGAATGCCTGTCCGGGCAGTTTGGGTTTGGCGTTGAACGCGACGCCGTATTTGGCTTTTTGTCGTTAATTTTTTGGCTGCTGGTTCTGGTCGTCTCCATTAAATATCTCACCTTTGTGATGCGTGCGGATAATGCCGGAGAAGGCGGGATCTTAACCCTGATGTCGCTTGCCGGGCGCAATACGACGGCACGTATGACCTCGGTGCTGGTGATCATGGGGTTGATTGGCGGCAGCTTCTTCTACGGCGAGGTGGTTATCACGCCGGCGATATCGGTGATGTCGGCCATAGAAGGCCTGGAGATAGCCGCGCCGCAGCTGGATCAATACATCGTCCCGCTTTCTATCATTGTCCTGACGCTGCTGTTTATGATTCAGAAGCACGGCACCGGGATGGTGGGCAAGTTGTTTGCTCCGGTGATGCTGCTGTGGTTCCTGACGCTCGCCGTCCTGGGCGCGCGCAGTATTATCGGCAACCCGGAAGTCCTGCAGGCGCTTAACCCTGCCTGGGCGGTGAATTTCTTCGTGCAGTATAAAACGGTGTCATTCGTTGCCCTTGGTGCGGTGGTGCTGGCGATAACCGGCGTTGAAGCGCTGTATGCCGATATGGGGCACTTCGGTAAGCTCCCGATTCGCATCGCGTGGTTTATTGCGGTTCTGCCTTCTCTGGTCCTTAACTATTTTGGCCAGGGCGCGCTGCTGCTGAAGTACCCGGAAGCGATTAAAAACCCATTCTTCCTGCTGGCCCCTGACTGGGCGCTGATCCCGCTGCTGATTCTGGCGACGCTTGCCACGGTTATCGCCTCTCAGGCCGTTATTTCCGGGGTCTTCTCGCTGACGCGCCAGGCGGTTCGTCTGGGCTATCTCTCGCCAATGCGCATCATCCACACCTCGGAAATGGAGTCCGGGCAGATTTACATTCCAGCGATTAACTGGATCCTGTATATCGCGGTGGTTATCGTCATTGTCAGCTTTGAACACTCAAGCAACCTTGCCGCGGCATACGGCATTGCGGTAACCGGCACGATGGTGCTGACCTCGATTCTTTGCTGCACCGTAGCGCGCAAAAACTGGCACTGGAATAAAATTGCCGTGCTCCTGATGTGTGCGGGCTTCCTGTTTATCGACATACCGCTGTTCTCCGCCAACCTCGAGAAGATCGTCTCCGGCGGCTGGCTGCCGCTGACGCTCGGCCTGGTGATGTTTACCATTATGACCACCTGGAAAAGCGAGCGTTTCCGCCTGCTGCGCCGCATGCACGAGCACGGCAATTCTCTGGAAGCGATGATTGCTTCGCTGGAGAAATCTCCGCCGGTTCGCGTGCCGGGCACGGCGGTGTATATGTCGCGCGCCCTGAACGTGATTCCGTTTGCCATGCTGCATAACCTCAAGCACAACAAAGTGCTGCACGAACGAGTGGTGCTGCTGACGTTGCGCACGGAAGATGCGCCGTATGTTCATAACGTGCGTCGCGTTTCTATCGAACAGCTGTCGCCGACTTTCTGGCGGGTTGTCGCAAGCTACGGCTGGCGTGAAACGCCGAACGTGGAAGAGATTTTCCACCGCTGCGGGTTGGAAGGCCTGAGCTGCCGGATGATGGAAACCTCATTCTTTATGTCGCATGAGTCGCTGATTATCGGCAAACGCCCCTGGTACCTGCGCCTGCGCGGTAAGCTATTCCTCGCCCTGCAGCGAAATGCGCTGCGCGCGCCTGACCAGTTTGAGATCCCGCCAAACCGGGTTATTGAGCTGGGAACCCAGGTCGAGATTTAAGTTAGATACCTGACGCCCTCACCCCAGCCCTCTCCCTGTACGTTCCGGGGACATAGTAGACAGATGTTCGGGGACATAGTGAACACCTTTTAACATCTTTTACCCATGATGATCGACCGGTTCTTCAGGTCGATCATTCCCACTTTCGTGCTGTACCACCACACCTCATAACAACCGTCCTCACCGCTTTCCTTCAGCCCCACTCGCTCTCCCCTGAACGCTTTGCCCGCTTTCAGGCTGATACCTCTGATGCTCAGGCTTCCACTGATATCCACTTTTCTTACCGCCACGCCGTCATCGTACTCCGGCCCGGGAGCATCGCTTCTGTACTGTCTGGCCGAAGGCTGATAGCGCGAACCCGGGACCGCCATATTCAGTCCCTCATGCGGGCGTTCAAAGTTATAGACCTCCCGCCAGTGGTCAAATACCCGCTGGAGCTGGTCGCTGTCCGTGAACCATTTCCCCTGCAGAACCTCCGCCTTCAGACTGCGGTGAAAACGCTCGAGCTTGCCCTGCGTCTGGGGATGATAAGGCCGCGAGTGCCCCACCCGGATACCCTGACGCATCAGCCACAGCTCCAGCGCGGTCCAGGTCCCGGTGGTGTCTCCCCAGGGCGCCCCGTTATCCATGGTCATCCTCTCCGGCAGGCCATAGCGCTCAAACACCTTTGTCAGATGTGACTGCACGGTCTCACGCCGCTCGTTGTCGCAGTGCGTCAGGCAGAGTGAAAACCGGGAGTGGTCGTCCAGCAGCGTGAGGGGATGGCTGCGCCCACCGGCGAAGGGAAAGTGTCCCTTAAAATCCATCTGCCAGAGGGCGTTCGGCCTGCCGTGTTCGAAGCGACCGGCAGAGGGGATACCCGGCGGTACACCGGGTAGCAGGCCGTGACGGTGCATCAGGTTGTGCACGGTACTGACGGCAGGAAGGTGGTGCCCCTGCGCTTCCAGCCAGGCCTTAATCTTGCGGGCTCCCCAGCGGGGATGGGCCAGGTGTGCCTGCTGTAACAGGTCAGCCACCTGAGCGGCGGTGGCGTTGGGAGAATGATGGGGAGCCCGTGAGCGGTCAGCGAGGCCGGGAAGTCCGGCCTCGAGAAAGCGGCAAAGCCACTTATATCCGGTGGCGGGCGCGATGCCGAAGTGGCGACAGAGCGCCCGGATGTTAGCCCCGTCCTGCGAGGCAAAGTGAACAAACTCGTGACGTAATGACATGGTATCTCTCGCATCCCAGGGCATAAGCGACTCCGGAAGAGGGTTCTTATGCCGTAGTTGTAAGTGTCTACCATGTCCCCGAACAAGTGTTCACCATGTCTCCGGTATGTACACTCCCACAGGGAGAGGGTGCAAATACTAAAAACGGCAACCAAAGTTGCCGTTTTACTTTTACTGTCGAAACGTTTCGATGCCGATCACATTTCTTTAACCTGGTGGTTGTTTTATCGGCACCTCATTTCCTACACTCATCATCAGCGAAACGTTTCGCTAGTGGAGCAGGAAAATGAAGAAAGGTACCGTTCTTAACGCTGATATTTCGTCCGTTATCTCCCGTCTTGGGCACACCGACACGCTGGTGGTTGCCGATGCCGGGCTGCCAATCCCGCGCAATACGCCGCGCATTGATTTGGCGCTGACTCACGGCGTTCCGGGCTTTATGCAGGTCGTGGACGTGGTAACTCAGGAAATGCAGGTTGAGGCGGCTATTCTGGCTTCTGAAATCAAACAACATAATCCCGCGCTTCACGAAACGTTGCTCAAACAGCTTGAGCAGCTGCAAAAACACCAGGGAAACACCATTACTATTCGTTACATCAGTCATGAGCAGTTCAAGCAGCACACCGCTGAAAGCCGGGCGGTTATTCGCAGCGGGGAGTGTTCCCCGTATGCGAATATCATTCTCTGTGCTGGCGTAACCTTCTAGGAGGCCGGTATGGAACCTTTACTGCAACTGAAAGGGATCGACAAGTCGTTCCCCGGGGTGAAAGCCCTGTCCGGCGCGGCGCTAAACGTCTATCCAGGCCGGGCAATGGCGCTGGTGGGTGAGAACGGCGCCGGCAAATCGACCATGATGAAAGTGCTGACCGGGATCTATACCAAAGATGCCGGTTCGCTGCTGTGGCTGGGCAAAGAAACCGCCTTCAGCGGCCCTAAAGCCTCTCAGGAAGCGGGCATCGGCATTATTCACCAGGAGCTGAACCTTATTCCGCAGTTAAGCATCGCCGAGAACATCTTCCTTGGCCGTGAGTTTGTCGGGCGTTTTGGCAAAATCGACTGGAAAAAGATGTACCGGGAAGCCGATAAACTGCTGGCTAAACTCAACCTGCGTTACACCAGCGAACGTCTGGTTGGCGAGCTGTCGATTGGCGACCAGCAGATGGTTGAGATTGCCAAAGTGCTGAGCTTTGAGTCGAAGGTCATCATTATGGATGAACCGACGGATGCGCTGACCGATACCGAAACCGAGTCGCTTTTCCGCGTTATCCGCGAGCTGAAGTCTCAGGGCTGCGGCATCGTCTATATCTCCCACCGCATGAAAGAAATCTTCGAAGTTTGCGATGACGTTACCGTCCTGCGCGACGGGCAGTTTATTGCCGAGCGCGAAGTGGTTTCACTTAATGAAGACACGCTTATCGAGATGATGGTTGGCCGTAAGCTTGAAGACCAGTATCCGCATATCGATAAGCAGCCGGGAGAGGTTCGCCTGCGGGTTGATAACCTCGCTGGCCCGGGCGTGAAGAATGTTTCTTTCGAGCTGCGTAAGGGCGAGATCCTCGGCGTTGCCGGGCTGATGGGCGCCGGGCGCACAGAATTAATGAAGGTGCTGTACGGCGCGCTGCCGAGAACCGGCGGTTATGTGGCGCTGGATGGCCGCGAAGTGGTGACCCGTTCGCCGCAGGATGGGCTGGCAAACGGCATCGTTTATATCTCTGAAGACCGCAAGCGTGACGGGCTGGTGCTCGGCATGTCGGTAAAAGAGAACATGTCGCTTACCGCGCTGCGCTACTTCAGCCGGGATGTTGGCAGCCTGAAGCATAAAGATGAGCAGCAGGCGGTGCAGGACTTTATCCGCCTGTTTAACGTGAAAACGCCTTCGATGGAGCAGCCCATCGGCCTGCTTTCCGGCGGTAATCAGCAGAAAGTGGCGATTGCCCGCGGCCTGATGACGCGCCCAAAAGTGCTGATCCTCGATGAGCCGACGCGTGGCGTTGATGTCGGGGCGAAAAAAGAGATTTATCAGTTAATTAACCAGTTTAAAGCTGATGGCTTGAGCATCATCCTTGTGTCCTCGGAAATGCCGGAAGTGCTGGGCATGAGTGACCGCATTATGGTTATCCACGAGGGGCGTCTGAGCGGAGAGTTCTCCCGCGAAGAGGCAACCCAGGAAGCGCTTATGGCCGCGGCCGTCGGCAAGCTTAATCGAGTGAATCAGGAGTTACATAAATGAGTACCCAGACCGTATCCACCCGTCGCTGGTTCACCAAAGCGTGGCTGCTGGAGCAAAAATCGCTGATCGCTCTGCTGGTGCTGATTGCGATTGTCTCTGCCCTTAGCCCGAACTTCTTTACCGTAAATAACTTGTTCAACATCCTGCAGCAAACCTCGGTCAACGCCATTATGGCCGTCGGGATGACGCTGGTTATCCTGACTTCAGGAATCGACCTGTCCGTCGGTTCTTTGCTGGCGCTGACCGGGGCGGTGGCCGCCTCGATTGTCGGTTTTGAGGTTAATGCTCTGGTCGCCGTTGCCGCAGCCCTGGCGCTTGGTGCTGCTATCGGTGCGGTGACCGGGGTCATCGTCGCCAAAGGCCGGGTGCAGGCATTTATCGCCACGCTGGTGATGATGCTGCTGCTGCGCGGGGTGACGCTGGTTTATACCAACGGCAGCCCGATGAATACCGGGTTCTCGGATAACGCGGATCTGTTCGGCTGGTTTGGTATAGGCCGCCCGCTGGGCATCCCGACGCCGGTATGGATTATGGGCGTTGTCTTCCTGGCCGCCTGGTACATGCTGCATCACACTCGTCTGGGGCGCTATATCTATGCCCTTGGCGGTAACGAAGCCGCAACTCGCCTGTCCGGGATTAGCGTCAACAAAGTTAAAATCATCGTCTACTCTCTTTGTGGCCTGCTGGCTTCGCTGGCCGGGATAATCGAGGTTGCACGTCTTTCTTCCGCTCAGCCTACGGCGGGGGCGGGCTACGAACTGGATGCCATTGCGGCGGTCGTGCTCGGCGGTACCAGCCTCGCAGGCGGTAAGGGACGGATTGTCGGGACGCTCATCGGGGCATTGATCCTCGGATTCCTGAACAACGGTCTGAATTTATTAGGTGTTTCTTCTTATTACCAGATGATCGTCAAAGCGGTGGTTATTTTGCTGGCGGTGCTGGTAGACAACAAAAAGCAGTAAAACCATAACCCTACAGGACATCTGACTATGAATATGAAAAAACTGGCTACTCTGGTTTCTGCCGTAGCGCTTAGCGCCACCGTAAGCGCCAATGCGATGGCTAAAGACACTATCGCGCTGGTGGTTTCCACCCTGAATAACCCGTTCTTCGTGTCGCTGAAAGACGGCGCGCAGAAAGAAGCCGACAAACTGGGTTACAACCTGGTCGTGCTCGACTCGCAGAACAACCCGGCTAAAGAGCTGGCTAACGTGCAGGACTTAACCGTTCGCGGCACCAAACTGATGCTGATTAACCCAACCGACTCTGACGCGGTAGGTAACGCCGTCAAAATGGCTAACCAGGCCAAAATCCCGGTGATCACTCTTGACCGCGTAGCCAGCCAGGGCACGGTTGTCAGCCATATCGCTTCTGATAACGTAGCGGGCGGTAAAATGGCCGGTGATTTCATTGCTAAGAAACTGGGCGAAGGCGCTAAAGTGATTGAGCTGCAGGGCATTGCCGGTGCATCCGCCGCCCGTGAACGTGGCGAAGGCTTCAAGCAGGCTGTTGCGGCGCATAAATTTGACGTACTGGCTAGCCAGCCGGCCGACTTCGACCGCACCAAAGGCCTGAACGTTATGCAGAACCTGCTGACTGCTCACCCGAACGTGCAGGCCGTGTTTGCTCAGAACGACGAAATGGCGCTTGGCGCGCTGCGTGCGCTGCAAACGGCTGGAAAATCTGACGTGCTGGTGGTTGGCTTTGACGGTACGGCTGACGGAGTGAAAGCGGTTGAAGGCGGTAAACTGGGCGCAACCGTGGCCCAGATGGCTGACCAAATCGGCGTTATCGGCGTGGAAACCGCGGATAAAGTGCTGAAGGGCGAGAAAGTGGATGCAAAAATCCCGGTAGATTTAAAACTCGTCACTAAATAAGACTAAAAGAAAAGCAGGGCACCGCGCCACTCCGCAGGGAGTGGCGTATCTAAACTGGATATTAAGATATGAAAAGCACAGGCAAACTCGTCGTTCTTGGCAGCATCAACGCTGACCATATCCTTAACCTCGAACATTTCCCTGCTCCGGGTGAAACCGTCACCGGCCAGGGCTACCAGGTGGCGTTCGGCGGTAAAGGTGCGAATCAGGCAGTTGCGGCAGGGCGCAGCGGAGCGGATATCGCTTTTATTGCCTGTGTTGGCGATGACGATACCGGCGGGCGCGTGTGCAAACAGCTCGCCAGCGACGGCATCGACACCGCGCCAATCAGCACTATTAAAGATGAAGCAACCGGCGTGGCGCTGATTTTCGTCAACGAGTCGGGCGAGAACGTTATCGGCATTCATTCAGGGGCCAACGCGGCCTTAACGCCGGATCTTGTTGCGGCGCAGCAGCAAAAAATCGCCGAGGCTTCTGCTTTATTAATGCAGCTAGAATCTCCGCTGGTTAGCGTGCTTGCTGCGGCAAAAATAGCCCATCAAAACCAGACCAAAGTTATTCTCAATCCGGCACCGGCCTGCGAGCTTTCCGATGAGCTGCTGTCGCTGCTGGATATGATCACCCCGAACGAAACCGAAGCTGAAAAGCTGACCGGCGTGCGGGTAGAAAACGATGAAGATGCCGCTAAAGCTGCTGATGTACTGCACGGTAAAGGCATCGATACCGTCATTATCACGCTCGGTAGCCGCGGGGTGTGGCTAAGCGAGAAAGGTCACGGGCAGCGAGTGCCGGGCTTTAAAGTTAAAGCCGTAGACACTATTGCTGCCGGAGACACCTTTAACGGCGCGCTGGTGACAGCCCTGCTGGAAGAGAAGCCGATGGAAGAGGCCGTTCGTTTTGCCCATGCGGCAGCGGCAATTGCGGTCACTCGTAAAGGTGCTCAGCCATCCGTGCCGTGGCGCCATGAAATCGATGAGTTTCTGCAACAGAGGTAAACCGTGGCGACCATGAAAGATGTCGCCCGCCTGGCGGGCGTTTCTACCTCAACCGTTTCTCATGTCATTAATAGCGATCGCTTCGTTAGCGATGCTATTCGCCAGAAAGTTGATGAGGCGGTTAAAACGCTGAATTATGCCCCTTCCGCCCTGGCGCGAAGCCTCAAGCTCAATCAAACCCACACCATCGGGATGCTTATCACCGCCAGTAGCAACCCCTTTTATTCAGAACTGGTGCGCGGCGTTGAGCGCAGCTGCTTTGAACGCGGCTACAGCCTGGTGTTGTGCAACACCGAGGGGGATGAACACCGTATGAATCGTAATCTGGAAACGCTGCTGCAAAAGCGGGTGGATGGATTACTTCTGCTGTGTACCGAAACGCACCAGCCCTCACCGGAAATTATTAACCGCTATCCGACTATCCCGACCGTGATGATGGACTGGGCACCGTTCGAAGGGCAAAGCGATGTCATTCAGGACAACTCGCTGCTCGGCGGTGAGATGGCGACACAGCATCTTATTGAAAACGGCTATACCCGTATCGCCTGTATTGCCGGGCCGCAGGATAAAACCCCGGCGCGGCTGCGTCTTGAAGGCTACCGCAAAGCGATGGCGCAGGCGGGGCTGGAAATCCTCCCCGGCTATGAAATTATCGGTGACTTTGAATTCCAGGGTGGTTTTAGCGCGATGGGCGAGCTGCTGGCGCTGGAGGCGCGGCCCGATGCGGTATTTATGGGTAACGATGCGATGGCCGTTGGGGCTTATCATGCTTTATATCAGGCTGGCCTGAGCGTACCGCAGGATATGGCCGTTATTGGCTACGATGACATTGAGCTTGCCCGCTATATGACGCCGCCGCTCACCACCATTCATCAGCCAAAAGATGAGCTGGGAGAGCTGGCCGTTGACGTGCTTATCCATCGAATGGCGCAGCCCGACCTGGCGCAGCAGCGTTTACTGCTGACGCCAGAGCTGGTGGAGCGCGGTTCGGTTTAGTGTTTATAGCGCTCTTTAATTAAGTTGCGCCCGTCTTTTGGGCGCAGCAGCAGAAAGACCACCGAGGAAACCAGCGTTATCGCTCCCATCGTCAGCAAGGTGTAGTGGAACTGCTCGATGGTATTGACGTTATCCACCCCTTCCCAGGCGCGCAGAACTGCGGCGCTAACCGCAACCCCCAGGCTTATCGAAAGTTGCTGAGTCACCGCCAGCACGCTGTTACCGCTGCTGGCGTTTTCGTCCGTCAGGTCGGCAAGGGTGATGGTGTTCATCGCTGTGAACTGAGTCGACATCGCCATACCTAATATAAAGAGAGGAAGAATCAGCAGCCAAACCTCCATCCCCGGCGATTGCAGCGAAAACTGGCCGATAAGCAGACCTATCACCAGGGTTATGCCGACCAGCGTTTTACGATAGCCAAGCCAGCGTAGTACCTGAGTGACTGTTGATTTGGCCAGGAGCGAACCCACGGCCGTGGGTGCCATCATGCAGCCAGCTATCAGCGCCGAGTAGCCAAACCCAACTTGCAACATTAGCGGCATCAGGAACGGTACGCAGCCGGTACCAAGGCGTGAGGCAATATTGCCGACAATGCCAACTGAGAAAGTGCGGGTCTTAAAGAGAGGAAGAGGAATAAGCGGTGCAGGAACGCGGCGAGCGTGCCAGATATAGGCTAATAAAAGAAGAATGCCGCCAAAGATGACCAGCATGCCGATGTAGCTGGCAACAATTCGCTCACCAAATAGCTCAACGCCGCTCGAGATCATCACCAGGCCGGCGCCAAACAGCAGGAAGCCGCTCATATCAAACCCGCGCTTCGGCGTAGTGAAGTTGGGCATATATTTGCGCGCGTACAGCAGGCCCAGGATACCAATCGGAATATTGATTAAGAAGATCCAGTGCCAGCTTGCCCAGGTGACCAGCACCCCGCCAAGCAGCGGCCCCAGAATCGGCCCGACCAGGCCGGGCATGGTGACAAAGTTGAGCACCGGTAATAATTCGCTGCGCGGGTAGGCCCGCAGTAAAGCAAGCCGCGCTACCGGCATCATCATGGCCCCGCCAATCCCCTGAACGACGCGGAAAGCCACCAGTTCAGTTAAGGTGCCGGACATGGCGCAGGCGAAAGACCCGAGGGTAAAGAGGCTAACGGCAATCATAAACACGCGCCGCGTGCCGAAACGGTCGGCCAGCCAGCCGCTAACCGGGATAAGCATGGCAACGGTTAAGGTGTAGCTAATGATGGCAGCCTGCATTGCCAGCGGAGAGCGGTTAAGGCTATGGGCGATAGCCGGTAGCGCGGTATTAAGAATGGTGGCATCCAGCGCCTGCATAAAGAAAGCCATCGCGGCTATCCACGGAAGCCCGGCCATGCTGCGTGCTGTTTTAGTCATTATGATCCTGAAGGTTGAATACGCCTGAAATTATCGATGAGTGAACGGTTCCTTTAACAGTGCCTGGCAGGCGTTAAGCGCGGCCTGCGCTTCTCCATGGACAATGGCATCGACAATGGCCTGATGCGAGTCGAGCTTAATCACTTCATTATCGGTAATCGCGGTGAAGTAATTGTAATAAATCGATCTGAATAAGTTCGCGAAAGATGTCATGAAAGGGTTACCACTCATTTCATAGATAAGCTCGTGATAAGCCATGTCCACCTCAACCCAGCGCTGGCGGTCGAAGGTGTCCTGCAATTCAATCATTTGCTCCATCAGGCGCATCAGTTCCGTACGCTGCTCTTCATTACTGTTTATTGCTGCTAATGCGCAGGCCTGCGGCTCCAGGCTATTACGCATAATCAGAAAGTCTTCTACTACATAGCTGAAGTTGTCTTTGGTCATCCACCAGGAGATAAGCTCCTTATCAAGGAAGTTCCAGTGGCTGCGTGGCATAACACGAGTGCCGATTCTCGGCCGGGGTAACAGCATGCCTTTGGCGGTTAGCGTCTTTACGGCTTCACGAACTGCGGTGCGGCTGACGCCAAACAACTCTCCCAGCTCGATCTCACCCGGTAGAATGCTGCCGACAGCATATTCTCCCTTTAGTATTCGCTGGGCCAGGTTCTCCGCCAGCATATAAGAAAGGTTTTTTTGGGCGGCTAGTTGTTGGGTGGATAAAGACATAAAGCATTTCCTTAAGCAGTATTTCGCAGCCTAGTATGCCATTGGCAGCAATTTAGCGGTGATTTATGCAGCAAATGCCCGTTATTTGCTGGCTTTCTGTACTTGGTTGGTGAAAAAGAATGCGGTCAGAAAGTTTTTTCAAATTAGGGGTTGTCAGGCTCTGAGAACTCCCTATAATGCGCCTCCACTGACACGGCAAAGCGGCTTCGAAAGCGGCTTAACAACCCGGTAGTCAGTCAGACGAAAGCGAAAATAAACGCTTGACTCTGAAAGAGGAAAGCGTAATATACGCCACCTCGAGTTAGCAAGCGAAAGCGCGTAACTCACTGCTCTTTAACAATTTATCAGACAATCTGTGTGGGCACTCGCAGGATTGATATCTCAAGCATCTTCGGATGCAAAAAAATATCAAGTCTTGAAGAGTGACTACTGATTTTATAAACAGTTTTAATTCTTTGAGCATCAAACACTTTTAAATTGAAGAGTTTGATCATGGCTCAGATTGAACGCTGGCGGCAGGCCTAACACATGCAAGTCGAGCGGTAACAGGGAGTAGCTTGCTACTCCGCTGACGAGCGGCGGACGGGTGAGTAATGTCTGGGGATCTGCCTGATGGAGGGGGATAACTACTGGAAACGGTAGCTAATACCGCATAACGTCGCAAGACCAAAGAGGGGGACCTTCGGGCCTCTTGCCATCGGATGAACCCAGATGGGATTAGCTAGTAGGTGGGGTAATGGCTCACCTAGGCGACGATCCCTAGCTGGTCTGAGAGGATGACCAGCCACACTGGAACTGAGACACGGTCCAGACTCCTACGGGAGGCAGCAGTGGGGAATATTGCACAATGGGCGCAAGCCTGATGCAGCCATGCCGCGTGTGTGAAGAAGGCCTTCGGGTTGTAAAGCACTTTCAGCGAGGAGGAAGGCATTAAGGTTAATAACCTTAGTGATTGACGTTACTCGCAGAAGAAGCACCGGCTAACTCCGTGCCAGCAGCCGCGGTAATACGGAGGGTGCAAGCGTTAATCGGAATTACTGGGCGTAAAGCGCACGCAGGCGGTTTGTTAAGTCGGATGTGAAATCCCCGGGCTCAACCTGGGAACTGCATTCGAAACTGGCAAGCTTGAGTCTTGTAGAGGGGGGTAGAATTCCAGGTGTAGCGGTGAAATGCGTAGAGATCTGGAGGAATACCGGTGGCGAAGGCGGCCCCCTGGACAAAGACTGACGCTCAGGTGCGAAAGCGTGGGGAGCAAACAGGATTAGATACCCTGGTAGTCCACGCCGTAAACGATGTCGACTTGGAGGTTGTGCCCTTGAGGCGTGGCTTCCGGAGCTAACGCGTTAAGTCGACCGCCTGGGGAGTACGGCCGCAAGGTTAAAACTCAAATGAATTGACGGGGGCCCGCACAAGCGGTGGAGCATGTGGTTTAATTCGATGCAACGCGAAGAACCTTACCTACTCTTGACATCCAGAGAACTTTCCAGAGATGGATTGGTGCCTTCGGGAACTCTGAGACAGGTGCTGCATGGCTGTCGTCAGCTCGTGTTGTGAAATGTTGGGTTAAGTCCCGCAACGAGCGCAACCCTTATCCTTTGTTGCCAGCGGTTCGGCCGGGAACTCAAAGGAGACTGCCAGTGATAAACTGGAGGAAGGTGGGGATGACGTCAAGTCATCATGGCCCTTACGAGTAGGGCTACACACGTGCTACAATGGCGCATACAAAGAGAAGCGACCTCGCGAGAGCAAGCGGACCTCATAAAGTGCGTCGTAGTCCGGATTGGAGTCTGCAACTCGACTCCATGAAGTCGGAATCGCTAGTAATCGTAGATCAGAATGCTACGGTGAATACGTTCCCGGGCCTTGTACACACCGCCCGTCACACCATGGGAGTGGGTTGCAAAAGAAGTAGGTAGCTTAACCTTCGGGAGGGCGCTTACCACTTTGTGATTCATGACTGGGGTGAAGTCGTAACAAGGTAACCGTAGGGGAACCTGCGGTTGGATCACCTCCTTACCTAAAAGATACAAACCCGCGTAGTGCTCACACAGATTGTCTGATAGATGTAGAGAAGCAAGGCGTCTTGCGATTGAGACTTCAGTGTCCCCTTCGTCTAGAGGCCCAGGACACCGCCCTTTCACGGCGGTAACAGGGGTTCGAATCCCCTAGGGGACGCCACTTGCTGGTATGTAAGTGAAAGTTGCGTGCCGAACTATCTCAAAACTGACTTGAAAGAGTCATGTTTGAGATATTTGCTCTTTAACAATCCGGAACAAGCTGAAAATTGAAACGACATGTCGTCTCATTCTTCCGTAATAAAGAATGAGGTTAAGACATGTTCGAGTCTCTCAAATTTTCATAATTCGAAGCGAAACATCTTCGGGTTGTGAGGTTAAGCGACTAAGCGTACACGGTGGATGCCCTGGCAGTCAGAGGCGATGAAGGACGTGCTAATCTGCGATAAGCGTCGGTAAGGTGATATGAACCGTTATAGCCGGCGATTTCCGAATGGGGAAACCCAGTGTGATTCGTCACACTATCGTTAAGTGAATACATAGCTTAACGAAGCGAACCGGGGGAACTGAAACATCTAAGTACCCCGAGGAAAAGAAATCAACCGAGATTCCCCCAGTAGCGGCGAGCGAACGGGGAGCAGCCCAGAACCTGAATCAGTTTGTGTGTTAGTGGAAGCGTCTGGAAAGTCGCAGGGTACAGGGTGATACTCCCGTACACTAAAATGCACATACTGTGAGTTCGAAGAGTAGGGCGGGACACGTGGTATCCTGTCTGAATATGGGGGGACCATCCTCCAAGGCTAAATACTCCTGACTGACCGATAGTGAACCAGTACCGTGAGGGAAAGGCGAAAAGAACCCCGGCGAGGGGAGTGAAACAGAACCTGAAACCGTGTACGTACAAGCAGTGGGAGCCTCATTTATGGGGTGACTGCGTACCTTTTGTATAATGGGTCAGCGACTTATATTCTGTAGCAAGGTTAACCGTATAGGGGAGCCGCAGGGAAACCGAGTCTTAACTGGGCGTTAAGTTGCAGGGTATAGACCCGAAACCCGGTGATCTAGCCATGGGCAGGTTGAAGGTTGGGTAACACTAACTGGAGGACCGAACCGACTAATGTTGAAAAATTAGCGGATGACTTGTGGCTGGGGGTGAAAGGCCAATCAAACCGGGAGATAGCTGGTTCTCCCCGAAAGCTATTTAGGTAGCGCCTCGTGAACTCATCTTCGGGGGTAGAGCACTGTTTCGGCTAGGGGGCCATCCCGGCTTACCAACCCGATGCAAACTACGAATACCGAAGAATGTTATCACGGGAGACACACGGCGGGTGCTAACGTCCGTCGTGAAGAGGGAAACAACCCAGACCGCCAGCTAAGGTCCCAAAGTCATGGTTAAGTGGGAAACGATGTGGGAAGGCACAGACAGCCAGGATGTTGGCTTAGAAGCAGCCATCATTTAAAGAAAGCGTAATAGCTCACTGGTCGAGTCGGCCTGCGCGGAAGATGTAACGGGGCTAAACCATGCACCGAAGCTGCGGCAGCGACACTTAGGTGTTGTTGGGTAGGGGAGCGTTCTGTAAGCCGTCGAAGGTGGACTGTGAGGTCTGCTGGAGGTATCAGAAGTGCGAATGCTGACATAAGTAACGATAAAGCGGGTGAAAAGCCCGCTCGCCGGAAGACCAAGGGTTCCTGTCCAACGTTAATCGGGGCAGGGTGAGTCGACCCCTAAGGCGAGGCCGAAAGGCGTAGTCGATGGGAAACAGGTTAATATTCCTGTACTTGGTGTTACTGCGAAGGGGGGACGGAGAAGGCTATGTTAGCCGGGCGACGGTTGTCCCGGTTTAAGCATGTAGGCGGAGAGTTTAGGTAAATCCGGACTCTTGTTAACGCTGAGGTGTGATGACGAGGCACTACGGTGCTGAAGTAACAAATGCCCTGCTTCCAGGAAAAGCCTCTAAGCATCAGGTAACATTAAATCGTACCCCAAACCGACACAGGTGGTCAGGTAGAGAATACCAAGGCGCTTGAGAGAACTCGGGTGAAGGAACTAGGCAAAATGGTGCCGTAACTTCGGGAGAAGGCACGCTGTCGGTAGGTGAAACCCCTTGCGGGTGGAGCTGAAGGCAGTCGAAGATACCAGCTGGCTGCAACTGTTTATTAAAAACACAGCACTGTGCAAACACGAAAGTGGACGTATACGGTGTGACGCCTGCCCGGTGCCGGAAGGTTAATTGATGGGGTTATCCGCAAGGAGAAGCTCTTGATCGAAGCCCCGGTAAACGGCGGCCGTAACTATAACGGTCCTAAGGTAGCGAAATTCCTTGTCGGGTAAGTTCCGACCTGCACGAATGGCGTAATGATGGCCAGGCTGTCTCCACCCGAGACTCAGTGAAATTGAAATCGCTGTGAAGATGCAGTGTACCCGCGGCAAGACGGAAAGACCCCGTGAACCTTTACTATAGCTTGACACTGAACATTGAGCCTTGATGTGTAGGATAGGTGGGAGGCTTTGAAGCGTGGACGCCAGTCTGCGTGGAGCCAACCTTGAAATACCACCCTTTAATGTTTGATGTTCTAACGTAGACCCGTGATCCGGGTTGCGGACAGTGTCTGGTGGGTAGTTTGACTGGGGCGGTCTCCTCCTAAAGCGTAACGGAGGAGCACGAAGGTTAGCTAATCACGGTCGGACATCGTGAGGTTAGTGCAAAGGCATAAGCTAGCTTGACTGCGAGAGTGACGGCTCGAGCAGGTGCGAAAGCAGGTCTTAGTGATCCGGTGGTTCTGAATGGAAGGGCCATCGCTCAACGGATAAAAGGTACTCCGGGGATAACAGGCTGATACCGCCCAAGAGTTCATATCGACGGCGGTGTTTGGCACCTCGATGTCGGCTCATCACATCCTGGGGCTGAAGTAGGTCCCAAGGGTATGGCTGTTCGCCATTTAAAGTGGTACGCGAGCTGGGTTTAGAACGTCGTGAGACAGTTCGGTCCCTATCTGCCGTGGGCGCTGGAGAATTGAGGGGGGCTGCTCCTAGTACGAGAGGACCGGAGTGGACGCATCACTGGTGTTCGGGTTGTCATGCCAATGGCATTGCCCGGTAGCTAAATGCGGAAGAGATAAGCGCTGAAAGCATCTAAGCGCGAAACTTGCCCCGAGATGAATTCTCCCTGGGAACTTGATTCCCCTGAAGGGACGTTGAAGACTACGACGTTGATAGGCTGGGTGTGTAAGCGTAGCGATACGTTGAGCTAACCAGTACTAATGACCCGTGAGGCTTAACCTTACAACACCAAAGGTGTTTTGCGAGACAAATCGATTTTCAGCGAAGTTCAGGATTAGACTGATGGTCACGAAGTGACGGTCAGTAAACAGAATTTGCCTGGCGGCCGTAGCGCGGTGGTCCCACCTGACCCCATGCCGAACTCAGAAGTGAAACGCCGTAGCGCCGATGGTAGTGTGGGGTCTCCCCATGCGAGAGTAGGGAACTGCCAGGCATCAAATAAAACATCAAGGCCGCCCTTACGGGTGGCCTTTTTGTCTTATAAGATAGTAAAAATGCCACTTTGCGGCACCCTCTATTATTCTCTACTGCTGTTTTATCCAGTCAAGAATGAAATCAGCAATCATTTCCGGGTCATTGAGATCAAGACCTGGTACCGGGGCCGGCAGCGTGACGTCGCTGGCTACGGCGATAACATGCCGATCGAGCTCCAGATCTTCAGCGCTGTGCCCCGTTTCACTCCGATACAGCACTATTTTCGCTACCGGTTCATGCTTAAAACCCTCAACCAGTACCAGATCCAGCATGCTGGCGTCCATTCTTGAAACCAGATAGTCCAGGTTTAACTCCGGTTCTTCTGGTGTTTCAGTCATCAATGCCCAGCGCTTCTGGCTCGCGACTATGGTTTGGGCCGCGCCGGCTTTACGAAGCTCATAGCTGTCCTTGCCGGGTTTATCGACATCCATATCGTGGTGAGTATGTTTTATCAGCCCCGGGCGGATGCCTCTCGCGAGTAAAAGAGGGATTAATTGCCTGAGCAGGGTGGTTTTTCCTGTCCCACTCCAGGCCGCAATTGCCAGTAAAGGGGGGTTAGTTAGTTTTTTTGCCATTGGGATAGCTCATCTGGCGTGTTGATGTTGGCAAAGCTGGCTTTATCGTTATTGAAAATAACTGCATGCCCGCCAGCACTAAGTAAAAACTGCATCACTCGCCTTTCTCCGGAGCGCAAATACTCGCTCAGAGATGAACGTAATGAGCGATGAATCAAAGTGACGCCAGGGTGATCGCGTTGGCCGTCATTAGCCCAGACTGTCTGCGCATTACCGCGTGCCTGCCAAAGGCGCTGAGCCAGGTCGTAGGGAATATTTGGCGTGTCGCAGGGGCAGAATAATAGCCAATCGCTTTCAACGGCCTCGATAACGGCTAGCATACCGGCCAGAGGCCCCTGATAGTCTGCTAATGAATCCTCAATTACGCGAACGTTCTGCTCGCGGTAAGTTTCGATATTCCTGTTGGCGCTAATAACGACATTGCCGACCTGCGGGGCTAAGGCTTGCAGGACATAGAGAAAAAGAGGCTTGCCGTTTAGCAGGGCTAACCCCTTATCCTTCCCGCCCATTCTGCTTCCCCGGCCGCCGGCCAATACGACACCCGTTATCTCAGTTAATCTCTGCACCAATATCGCCTCTTTTAATGTGGGTTTGAGCCTGCTAACGTGTTGCTTCTCGCATGTGATAAGGGAACACCAACATGAAATGTAAGCGCCTCAACGAACTTCTTGAACTGCTTCAGCCCGCATGGCAGAAGGAGCCAGATCTTAACCTGATACAATTCTTACAGAAACTCGCCAGCGAGTCAGGCTATAACGGTGAACTTACCGATCTCACCGACGATGTGCTGATCTATCACCTGAAAATGCGTGATTCTGCAAAAGATGAAGCCATTCCTGGTCTTAAAAAAGATTATGAAGTGGACTTTAAAACGGCCCTGCTGCGGGCTCGTGGAGTAATTAAAGAGTAAAAGCTTGTAAGTCGGGGCACTTAAGCGGTTTTGAAATGTTATCCTGAAGTATTCGTATTTACTTCCGGTTGCCGGGATGACAGACAGCGCTTTTAATTTCCAGACTCTACACCCGGATACCATCATTGACGCCCTATTTGAACAGGGTATAAGGGTGGATTCGGGGCTAACGCCTTTAAACAGCTTTGAGAACCGCGTCTACCAGTTCCAGGATGAAGATCGCCAGCGCTTCGTGGTGAAGTTCTATCGTCCTCATCGCTGGTCACCTGAGCAAATTGAAGAAGAGCATCAATTTGCGCTGGAATTGCAGGCCGACGAAGTTCCTTTAGCTGCCCCTCTGCGTTTTGCCGGCAAAACCCTGTTGCAGCATCAGGGTTTTATGTTTGCCGTCTTCCCAAGCCTGGGCGGTCGCCAGTATGAAACTGATAATCTCGATCAGATGGAGTGGGTTGGTCGTTATCTGGGGCGCATTCATCAAACGGGTCGGCAGAAGCTGTTTCAGCATCGGCCTGGTATCGGGCTGGATGAATACCTTTTCCAGCCTCGAGAGTCGTTCGAGCAAAGTAAGCTTATTCCCGCAGCGCTTAAGAAAGAGTTCCTGATAGCGACTGACTCGTTAATAGAGGAAGTAAAACGCTGCTGGAACGCTGACTTTGAGCCACTTCGCCTGCACGGCGACTGCCATCCGGGCAATATTCTTTGGCGCGACGGGCCGCTGTTCGTTGACCTGGATGATGCCCGCAACGGCCCGGCAGTACAGGATATCTGGATGCTGCTTAACGGCGATAAAGCCGAACAGCGCATACAGCTGGAAACCATCATTGAGGCCTACGAAGAGTTCTCCCCGTTTGATACCGGCGAGCTGGCTCTTATCGAACCGTTACGCGCTATGCGTATTGTTTACTATCTCGCGTGGCTAATGCGGCGCTGGGATGACCCCGCATTCCCCCGAAACTTCCCGTGGTTTAGCGATGAGGATTTCTGGAGAAGACAAACTGCAACATATCTAGAGCAGGTCCGGGTTCTGCGTGAACCTCCATTACAATTAACGCCAATGTATTAATCAGTAAAATTCAGGAGAGAGTTGATTATGAAGAAGATTTGGCTGGCGCTGGCGGGCATGATCCTGGCATTTAGCGCATCTGCAGCACAGTTTACCGACGGTAAACAGTACGTTACCCTGGACAAGCCGGCTACCGGTGAGCCGCAGGTATTAGAGTTTTTCTCTTTCTATTGCCCACACTGCTATCAGTTCGAACAGGTTCTTCATGTTTCTGATAACGTGAAGAAAAAGCTGCCGGAAGGCACCAAAATGACCAAATACCACGTCGAGTTCCTTGGCCCGTTGGGCAAAGACCTGACTCAGGCGTGGGCCGTTGCAATGGCCTTGGGTGTGGAAGATAAAATCACCTCCCCAATGTTTGAAGCCGTGCAGAAAAGCCAGACCGTGCAGAACGATGCCGATATCCGTAAAGTGTTTATCGACGCTGGCGTGAAGCCGGAAGAGTATGACGCGGCGTGGAACAGCTTCGTGGTGAAATCCCTGGTCGCTCAGCAGGAGAAAGCGGCTGCCGATCTTCAGCTGCAGGGCGTACCGGCTATGTACGTTAACGGTAAATATCAGCTGAATATGCAGGGCATGGATACCAGCAGCATGGATATCTTTGTTCAGCAGTATGCCGACACGGTGAAATACCTGGTCGAGAAGAAATAATAAGGAAAAGCCGGTCATTGACCGGCTTTTTTACCTCCAGCATGTAGCTGTTCAAGCTGTCCATCTTTTTCACTCCACAGCGTATTAAGCCACAGCTGAAAACGGCGTTTAAAATTCTTATCGTTAACGTAATCACCGTGCAGCTCTTCGCTAATCGGCACCAGCGAAATCCTCACCACAATTCTCGTCATCTTTCCTGAGAGCATATCGTAGAACGGTGATGATACATTTTCTGGATAGCACAGCGTAACGTTCAGCATCTTGTCGAACTGCTTTCCTAATACGCCCATCGCCATCGCTATACCGGCCGCTTTTGGTGGCAGCAGGTAGTTAAAAGCTGAGCGAGTCTGAGTCTGCTTTTGTGGCGTGAAGCGCGAGCCTTCGACAAAATTCACGATAGTTGTAGGGTGCGAGCGAAATTTCATGCAGGAGCGGCGGGTGGTTTCCACATCTTTACCCCGGCGTTCCGGATGGCGTAGCAAATAGGCTCGCGAATAGCGCTTCATAAAAGGCATATCCAGCGCCCAGCAGGCCAGCCCCATAAAAGGAACCCAGGCAAGCTGCTGTTTAAGAAAGTATTTATTCATCGGAATATGCTTGCGGAACAGCACGCACAGAATAACGATATCGGCCCAGCTGCGATGGTTACAAATCAGCAGATACCAGTTCTTTTTACTCAGCCCTTCCAGACCTTCCACATCCCATTTTAAATAAGGGTTGAGGCGTAACAGCAGCGCCAGTCCTTCGCACCAGCAATACATCATAAAGTCAGCAAATGCCGAGATCGAACGCCAGATGGCCGGAACGGGTAATAGCAGCTTAACGATCCCGGCAATAATGATCGGAACGGAGCAGGCGACCGTGAGCAAAATAGTCAGCACAACACTTAAAGTCAGGGTGAGCGCTGCGAGTAATCTCGACATAAATAATATTTCAGAAGGTTAGAATAGTGGAGATGCTGGTATGAACGACAATAAGCGGCGAATTTTATCAGAAACCCCTAATGGCGGCTCGGCAAATGAAAAGGATTTTAATCCGTTGCTTTTCGCGGCAGAACAAACTCTCGCCAGTTGTGGCTCGTCTGAGTATATATCCACATCAAACGATCCACTGCCTATTTAGTGCGGCTAAACTATCATTTAGTTAACGTTATGAAAATTATAAGCATTTAATATTTTCCAGAGAAGGATCATTTTATGGAGTGCATAAGCTAAAAAAATATGCACAAACTTATCCACAGCATTGATCCTGCGCAGGATCGCCCAAACTACGAATTCTTTTCAGCATATTGCTGCCAATAGTTCATGTTTTTGTTCAGGCTATGGCATCCTTGAACAATAAATTAATCACAGGCATGGAACGGAACACTATGGTCCAGATCGCAGACAACCCGCTTATCCTCGTTGATGGCTCCTCCTACCTTTACCGGGCATATCACGCCTTTCCACCGCTGACGAACAGCCGTGGAGAGCCAACGGGGGCAATGTACGGCGTGCTTAACATGCTGCGTAGCCTGATTCTGCAATACCAGCCTACGCACGCGGCGGTGGTGTTTGATGCCAAAGGCAAAACGTTCCGTGATGAGCTATTTGAAGACTATAAATCGCATCGCCCGCCGATGCCGGACGATCTGAGAGCGCAGATTGAGCCGCTCCACGCGATGGTCAAAGCCATGGGGCTGCCTCTGCTGGCGGTATCCGGCGTTGAGGCCGATGACGTTATCGGCACGCTGGCGCTGGAGGCTGAAAAAGTCGGCCGCCCGGTGCTGATAAGCACCGGTGATAAAGACATGGCGCAGCTGGTAACGCCGGGCGTTACGCTGATTAACACCATGACCAACACGATTCTGGGGCCGGAAGAAGTTCAGACCAAATACGGCGTGCCGCCGGAACTGATCATCGATTTCCTGGCTCTGATGGGCGATTCGTCGGATAACATCCCCGGCGTTCCCGGCGTGGGTGAAAAGACCGCCCAGGCGCTGCTGCAGGGGCTTGGTGGTCTGGACACGCTTTATGCAAACCCGGAAAAAATTGCCGAGCTTTCTTTCCGCGGTGCTAAAACCATGGCGGCGAAGCTTGAGCAAAGCAAAGAGCTGGCCTACCTCTCCTACAAGCTGGCGACGATTAAAACCGACGTTGAGCTGGAACTGGGCTGTGAGCAGCTTGAAGTCCAGCAGCCGGCGGCAGACGAGCTGTTGGGGCTGTTTAAGCAGTATGAGTTCAAACGTTGGATAACCGACGTTGAAAACGGTAAATGGATGCAGGCTAAAGGCGCAAAACCGGCCTCTCAGCCGCAAAAAACTATCGAAATTGAGGCCGAACCGGAAGAGCCAGCCAGCCAGCTCTCTTATGACAACTACGTCACGATCCTCGATGAGAAAGTGCTGGTGGAATGGATCGAGCGCCTGAAAAAAGCGCCGCTTTTTGCCTTCGATACCGAAACCGACAGCCTGGACAACATCAGCGCCAACCTGGTCGGACTTTCCTTTGCCACCGAACCGGGCGTTGCCTGCTACATCCCTGTGGCACATGACTACCTTGATGCCCCGGATCAGATTTCCCGCGAGCGTGCTCTTGAGTTGCTGAAGCCGCTGCTGGAAGACGAAAAAGCGCTGAAGGTTGGGCAAAACCTGAAGTATGATCGCGGCATCATGCAGAACTACGGCATTGAGCTGCGCGGCATTGCTTTTGACACCATGCTTGAATCCTACACGCTGGACAGCGTTGCTGGCCGCCACGATATGGACAGCCTCGCCGACCGCTGGCTGAAGCATAAAACCATTTCGTTTGAAGAGATTGCCGGTAAAGGCAAAAAACAGCTGACCTTCAACCAGATAGACCTGGAAACTGCCGGGCGCTATGCGGCGGAAGATGCCGACGTTACTCTCCAGCTGCACCTGAAAATGTGGCCGAAGCTTGAGAAGACCGAAGGTCCTCTGAATATCTTTAAAAACGTTGAAATGCCGCTGGTGCCGGTGATTTCCCGCATTGAGCGCAACGGCGTTAAAATCGATCCGGCTATCCTGCACGCGCATTCCCTGGAATTAACCAAACGCCTGGCCGAGCTGGAGCTGAAGGCTCATGAGATTGCCGGTGAGGAGTTTAATCTCTCCTCTACCAAGCAGCTGCAAACGATTCTGTTTGAGAAGCAGGGTATTAAACCCCTGAAGAAAACGCCGGGCGGGGCACCTTCTACGTCAGAAGAAGTGCTTGAAGAGCTGGCGCTGGACTACCCGCTGCCAAAAGTTATCCTCGAATACCGCGGGCTTGCCAAGTTGAAGTCCACCTATACCGATAAACTGCCGCTGATGATTAGCCCAAAAACCGGGCGTGTGCATACCTCTTATCATCAGGCCGTTACGGCAACCGGTCGTCTGTCTTCAACCGACCCGAATCTGCAAAATATTCCGGTACGCAACGAAGAAGGCCGCCGCATCCGCCAGGCCTTTATTGCGCCTGAGGATTACGTGATCCTCTCTGCGGACTACTCTCAGATTGAGCTGCGTATTATGGCTCATCTCTCCCGCGATAAAGGCCTGCTAACCGCCTTTGCAGAAGGGAAAGACATCCACCGCGCTACCGCCGCTGAAGTCTTCGGGCTACCGCTGGAAAGCGTAACCGGCGAGCAGCGCCGCAGCGCCAAGGCTATCAACTTTGGCCTGATTTACGGCATGAGCGCGTTTGGCCTCTCCCGCCAGCTCAACATCCCGCGTAAAGAGTCCCAGAAATATATGGATCTCTACTTTGAACGCTACCCGGGCGTGCTTGAGTACATGGAGCGCACGCGGGCGCAGGCAAAAGATAAAGGCTACGTTGAAACCCTGGATGGTCGTCGCTTATACCTGCCGGATATCAGCTCCAGCAACGGTGCCCGTCGTGCAGGTGCAGAGCGAGCGGCTATCAACGCCCCAATGCAGGGAACGGCGGCGGATATTATCAAACGAGCGATGATAGCCGTGGATGCCTGGCTGCTGGCGGACAAGCCGCGGGTGAAAATGATCATGCAGGTACACGATGAACTGGTGTTTGAAGTACATCAGGACGATGTGGAAGCCGTCTCCCGGAAAATCCACGAGCTGATGGAAAGCAGTATGACGCTCGACGTGCCGCTGCTGGTGGAAGTAGGCAGCGGTAAAAACTGGGATCAGGCACATTAATGCTAAAAGCTCAGATCACGTTTTTGTAACTAAGCAACATAAGTCATAGCTTTTTGTGATGATGCTTCAAGAATGTGATGCAAAAAGTGAAAAAAAACTACAAAAAATGCTTTTTTGAGCGATTAAAAAGGAGTAGAGTTATTCGCGTAGGGTACAGAGGTAAGATGTTCTATCTTTCAGACCTTTTACTTCACGTAATCGGATTTGGCTGAATATTTAGCCGCCCCAGTCAGAAATGACTGGGGCGTTTTTTATTGGGCGAAAAAAAACACGGCCTCAGCCGTGCTTCGTGATTACTCTTCAGCCGCGTCTTCTTCTACCGCCGGCGGAAGGTCGTTGTACCAGCTGTCCAGCTTGAGGCGCAGCTTATCAACGCCGATTTTCTTCAGGGAAGAAAACGCTTCAATCTCAATATTACCGCCAAACGCCAGCGCGGCTTCACGCACCATATTGAGCTGTGCTTTGCGTGCGCCTGACGCCAGCTTGTCCGCTTTGGTTAACAGCACCATCACCTCAATATTACTGGCGACGGCCCACTGGATCATTTGCTGATCGAGATCTTTAAGCGGATGGCGGATGTCCATCAGTACGACCAGCCCTTTCAGGCTGTTGCGCTTTTGCAGGTATTCTCCCAGCGCGCGCTGCCATTTGTGCTTCACCTCTTCAGGCACTTCGGCATAACCGTAGCCCGGTAAATCCACCAGACGCTTGCCTTCTGCCACTTCAAACAGGTTGATAAGCTGAGTACGCCCAGGCGTTTTACTGGTGCGCGCAAGGCCTTTCTGATTGGTCAGCGTATTCAGTGAGCTGGATTTACCCGCGTTAGAGCGGCCTGCGAAAGCAACCTCAATACCGGTATCAGAAGGAAGATGGCGAATGTCCGGTGCGCTGAGCACGAACTTAGTCAGTTGGTAGTTCCAGTTTTTCACAACGGTGTCCCCGTCAGGTAATCATTTGCCGGGGATTATACCTGAACGAGCAGAAAACGCCGTGTTTCTCGCCAGAAGAGGAACAAGATGAAGAAAATGACGGCTGGTTAACCTGTCGCCTTTTTTCTTTGCTTGCTTTCTGCTAGATTCCGCCGCAATTCTATACTGAATAAAATGGCTTAAGACGACTTATTATGAAGCAACAAAATGCAGCGCCGCAGGGCAAAAAACCGGCAAAAGTACGCCGTAAATCGCGTGAAGAAGTAGATCAGGAAGCGCGTGAGCGTAAACGTCAGAAAAAACACCGCGGTCACGCGGCTGGCAGCCGTGCAAATGGTGAAAGCCAGGCGCAGGGCGGCAAATCCGCAGGTAAGACTAAAGACCCGCGTATTGGCAGTAAAAAACCGATTCAACTGGGCGTAACCGAAGCACCACCGGTCGCTAAACAGCACAAACCGAAGAGCGAGAAACCTATGCTAACACCACAGGCTGAGCTGGATATGCTGGAAAACGATGAGCGCCTGGACGGGCTGCTGGAACGTCTGGAAGCGGGCGAAACCCTGAGTAAAGAAGAGCAGTCCTGGGTTGATGCGAAGCTGGACCGCATCGATGCCCTGATGGCCGAGCTCGGCATCGCCTGGGAAGACGATGAAGAGGAAGAAGAAAAAGCCGACGATTTAATGCGTCTGCTCAAGGGTGGTAACTAAAGGTTACTCCCATGGGATTACCTGTTCTTATTATGGTTATTCCGCTGGTGTGTTATCTGCTGTGGTTATTCGTTAAACTACGGCGGCTGTCGCGGCTGCAGAATTCGCTGCGGCGAAGGGCCATGGTTCGTGGAATGAGCGGGCCTCCTTCGCCTCGTCGGCGCCGGCGACATCACCGCAAGGAGTGAGTATGTCTGAGCAGTTAATCGACTGGGATCTGGCCCTGATCCAGAAATATAATTATTCAGGGCCACGTTACACCTCTTATCCGACCGCGCTGGAGTTCTCTGAAGCCTTCGGCGAGCCGGAGTTTTTGCAGGCGGTTGCCCGTTACCCGGAGCGCCCGCTCTCGCTTTACGTGCATATCCCGTTTTGCCACAAGCTTTGCTATTTCTGCGGCTGCAACAAGATTGTTACCCGGCAGCAGCACAAGGCTGACCAATATCTGGACGCGCTGGAGCAGGAAATTATCCATCGCGCACCGCTGTTTAAAGGCCGCCATGTCAGCCAGCTGCATTGGGGCGGCGGGACGCCGACTTATCTGAGTAAAGCGCAAATCAGCCGCCTGATGGCGCTCCTGCGCATGCATTTCAGCTTTAATGGCGATGCCGAGTTATCGATTGAAGTTGACCCGCGAGAAATCGAACTCGACGTGCTGGATCACCTGCGCCAGGAAGGGTTCACCCGCCTGAGCATGGGCGTTCAGGACTTCAACAAAGAGGTGCAGCGCCTGGTAAACCGCGAGCAGGACGAAGAGTTTATCTTCGCTCTTATCAAGCGCGCCAGAGAGCTGGGCTTTACCTCAACCAACATTGACCTGATTTACGGCCTGCCAAAGCAAACCCCGGAAAGCTTCGCCTTTACGCTGAAACGCGTCGCGGAGCTTAGCCCGCACCGGCTTAGCGTCTTTAACTACGCTCACCTGCCAACGTTGTTTGCCGCCCAGCGCAAGATTAAAGATGCCGATCTGCCGAGCGCCCAGCAGAAGCTGGATATTCTCCAGGAAACCATCGCTTCGCTAACGGGATCGGGTTACCAGTTTATCGGCATGGATCACTTTGCCCGCCCGGATGACGAACTGGCGATTGCCCAGCGTGAAGGCAAACTGCACCGTAATTTCCAGGGCTACACCACCCAGGGCGATACCGATCTGCTGGGGCTTGGTGTCTCGGCCATCAGCATGATTGGCGATTGTTACGCCCAGAACCAGAAAGAACTTAAGCAGTATTATCAGCAGGTGGACGAGCGGGGCAACGGGCTGTGGCGTGGACTTGCCTTAACGCGTGATGATTGTATTCGTCGCGACGTGATTAAGGCGCTTATCTGCAATTTCCAGCTCAACTTTGCTGAGATTGAACAGCTCTGGTCGCTAAACTTTGCCGACTATTTTGCCGAAGACCTGCGCCTGCTGGCGCCGCTGGCGAAAGACGGGCTGGTGGAGCTGGACGAGCAGGGAATTAAGGTTAGCGGGAAGGGGCGTTTGCTGATTCGCAACATCTGCATGTGCTTTGATACTTACCTGCGGCAAAAAGCGCGCCTCCAGCAGTTCTCACGCGTGATATAAAAACGGCGGGGTTTAGCCCCGCCGTTATTTTATCCTTCGCAAAGCGCTGAAGCGCTACTCCATTCCCAGCTCTTTTAGCTTACGAGTCAGCGTATTTCGTCCCCAGCCCAGCAGGCGGGCCGCTTCCTGTTTATGCCCCTGAGTGTGGCGTAGCGCGGTAGTCAGCAGCGTTCGCTCCATCTCCGGCTGCGCTTCTGAAAGCAGGTCCTGGTGCCCTGAACGAAGCGCTCTCTCCGCCCACTGGGCCAGCAGCATAGCCCAGCTATCGGGGTTGGTTTGCGCCACGCCGCCGCTCTCGGCCACGGTGGTCTCAAACAGCTCGCTCGGCAGGTCCTGAATCAGCACTTCCTGGCCCGCGGCCATCACGGTTAACCAGCGGCAGGTATTCTCCAGCTGGCGCACGTTGCCCGGCCAGGCAAGGCGGGTTAAGGCATTTTCCGTCTCAGGATGCAGAAGCTTGGCTTCTACGCCCAGTTCACGGGCTGCCACCTGCAGGAAGTGGCGAGCCAGCCGGGGAATATCTTCCCGGCGTTCACGTAGCGGCGGTAAATGCACGCGGATAACGTTCAGGCGGTGGAACAAGTCCTCACGGAATTTGCCTTCCTGCACGCGCAGTTCAAGGTTCTGGTGGGTCGCCGCGATGATGCGCACGTCTACTTTTACCGCGGCATAGCCGCCAACCCGGTAGAACTGGCCGTCGGCCAGCACGCGCAACAGGCGGGTTTGTACGTCCAGCGGCATATCGCCGATTTCATCGAGGAACAGCGTGCCGCCGTCGGCCTGTTCAAAGCGTCCCTGACGGATCTGGTTAGCCCCGGTGAAGGCCCCTTTTTCATGACCGAACAGCTCAGACTCGATCAAATCTTTGGGGATAGCCGCCATGTTGAGTGCGATAAACGGTGATTTAGCCCGTGGGCTATGGCGATGCAGGGCATGAGCAACCAGCTCTTTACCGGTGCCTGATTCGCCGTTGATCAGCACGCTGATGGAGGAGCGCGACAGGCGGCCGATAATACGAAAAACGTCCTGCATCGCAGGCGCTTCACCGATGATATCGGTAGTTGGCCCGCTTGCTGGCGTGTTGCGCGGCTGCTGCTGCTCCTGATAATGGCTAATAGCGCGCTCTACCAGCGCCACGGCTTCATCGATATCAAACGGTTTTGGCAGGTAGTCGAAAGCGCCCTGTTGATAGGCGCTAACCGCGGCATCTAAATCGGAATGTGCCGTCATTATGATGACCGGAAGCATCGGATGGCGCTGTTTAATCTGTTTCAGCAGCGCAAGACCGTCCATGCCGGGCATGCGAATATCCGACAGCAAAACATCCGGGGTTTTGGTGGCAAGGGCGTCCAGCACCTCATTGCCACTTTCAAAGGTGGTGCAACTTAACCCGGCCCCGGTTAACGCGCGCTCAAGCACCCAGCGGATGGAGCTATCGTCGTCAACGACCCAAACTATCCCTCGTTGCATAAAGACCTCTACTTCCGAATAGGCAGGTAAACCGAAAATTCGGTATGACCCGGCCAACTGTTGAATTCGATTTTGCCCGAATGCTGATCGATAAGGCTGCGCGCTATAGAAAGCCCCAGCCCGGTGCCGCCTTCTCGTCCGCTGACCATCGGATAGAACAACGTATCCTGCAGATGAGCCGGGATACCCGGGCCGTTATCTTCAATATCAATTCTTGCTGCCAGCCGATAGCGCGTGCCGTGCAGCGTTAGCTGGAAGGCGGTACGGGTGCGCAAGACTATCTCGCCTCCTTCGCTGCCCAGCGCCTGCAGCGCATTACGCACGATGTTCAGCAGAACCTGTTCTATCTGGTCGGGATCATGTGCAAACTCAGGCAGGCTGGGGTCGTAATCCCGCACCAGCGTGACGTTAGCCGGTAGTTCCATCGACACCAGTTTCACAACGCGCTCGGCGACTTTGTGAATGCTTTCGGTGACGTGCATACCGGGCTGCTGCGGCCCCAGCAGCCTATCGACAAGGTTTCGTAGCCTGTCGGCCTGCTCGATAATAACTTTGGTGTATTCCGCCAGCGACGGGTCCGGCAGCGCCTTACTTAGCAGCTGTGCCGCCCCACGCAGCCCGCCAAGCGGGTTTTTAATTTCATGCGCCAGCCCACGCACTAAATCTCGGGCGGCAATCTGCTGTGCGTGCTGTAGCTGTTCCTGGCTTAAACGACGCTGGTTATCCATCGGCGCCATTTCCATCAGGATGTACCCTTCGGGCAGCCTCTGCGCCGTCAGGGAAAGAATATGTGAGCGGCTATCTATCACCAGCGTCACTTCGTTATCGGTGAAGCCCTGGCCAGCCATCAGGCTTTCCTGCATAACGGCAATATTCAAAGAGAAATAGCTCAACAGATCGGGCAGCGGCGTGCCGTACAGCTTACGTGAGCTTTGCGCCAGCAGTTGCTGAGCCGCAGGGTTGGCGTAATGCACCGCCAGCTCGTCATCCACCAGCAGGATGCTGTTGATAAGAGAGTTCAGAATCTGCCCAGCATCGGGCAGCGCGCCAGTTGCCATACAGCAGTCTCCGTGCACCGTTTTAGTGCATTATAGTGTTTGGGTGACAAAAAGCAGCGTCACAGGGGATTCTGGTGGAGAAAAAAGCCCATCCGAAGATGGGCTAAAGTTTCCACGGCAACAAAAAACAACTTCAATTAGACGCTGTAGTACAGCTCAAACTCTACCGGGTGCGGAGTCATACGCACGCGGTCGTTTTCTTCGGTACGCAGTGCGATGTAAGCATCGATAGCGTCGTCGGTGAATACGCCGCCCGCGGTCAGGAACTCGCGGTCTTCGTTCAGCGCGTTCAGTGCTTCTTCCAGAGAGCCAGCAACTTGTGGGATCTCTTTTGCTTCTTCCGGCGGCAGGTCGTACAGGTTTTTGTCCATTGCTTCGCCCGGATGGATTTTGTTCTTGATACCGTCAAGACCAGCCATCAGCAGCGCTGCAAAGCACAGGTACGGGTTAGCAGCCGGGTCCGGGAAGCGCACTTCGATACGACGTGCTTTCGGGGACGCTACGACAGGAATACGGATAGAGGCAGAACGGTTACGGGCGGAGTAAGCCAGCATAACCGGTGCTTCATAACCCGGGACCAGACGCTTGTAGGAGTTGGTGGTCGGGTTAGCCAGGGCGTTAATCGCTTTAGCGTGTTTGATTACGCCGCCGATGTAGTACAGCGCTTGCTCAGACAGGCCAGCATATTTGTCGCCGGAGAACAGGTTAACGCCGTTCTTGGACAGGGACATGTGGCAGTGCATGCCGGAACCGTTATCGCCAAACATTGGTTTTGGCATGAAGGTCGCGGTTTTGCCGTAGGCGTGAGCAACGTTATGTACGACATATTTGTAGATCTGAATTTCGTCTGCTTTCTTGGTCATGGTGTTGAAGCGGGTAGCCACTTCGTTCTGACCAGCAGTTGCTACTTCGTGGTGGTGAGCTTCAACAACCAGGCCCATCTGCTCCATGGTCAGACACATAGCAGAACGCAGGTCCTGCGCGGAGTCTACCGGTGGAACCGGGAAGTAACCGCCTTTAACAGCAGGACGGTGACCTTTGTTGCCGCCTTCGTATTTGGTGCCGGTGTTCCATGCGCCTTCGATATCATCGATAGCAACGTGGGAGCCGGAGATGGAGCTGCCGAAGCGAATGTCGTCGAACAGGAAGAACTCTGGCTCTGGCCCGAACAGAACGGTGTCTGCGATGCCGGTAGCGCGCAGGTAGTCTTCAGCGCGTTTCGCGATGGAACGCGGGTCACGGTCGTAGCCCTGCATGGTGCCTGGCTCGAGAATGTCGCAGCGGATAATCAGGGTAGAGTCCGCGAAGAACGGATCAATCACGGCGCTAGTTGGGTCAGGCATCAGCACCATGTCGGATTCGTTGATACCTTTCCAGCCACCAATCGAGGAGCCGTCAAACATTTTGCCTTCTTCGAAGAAGTCAGCATTTACCTGATGAGCAGGAATAGTGACGTGCTGTTCTTTACCTTTGGTATCGGTAAAACGCAGATCGACAAACTTCACTTCATGCTCATTCAGCATCGTCAAAACGTGTTCAGCGGACATACTTAAACTCTCCCGGATTGGTCGTTGTCGTCGTGGTACGAGGTAATCAAACACTTCTTAATGTGGCTTTTCGCCATAAAATCTTTAAAGCGAAATCTGTGCCAACTTTTAAATCACCCTAAAAAGGCGCTATCATGCACACCATAGTGCAAAAGGGCTGCACCAGGATGAATAAATTGCACCAATATAGTGCCTCAGCATCATGCCAGAGCACCATATTGGTGCAATTTACGTTATGGCTCCCTTTTTAGCTCCGTGAAAGCGATCACAAACCCTTACTTTCTACATTGTTTGTAAAGGTTCTTTGTGATCCTGTTCTGTCCTTCGATTAATACGTGTACAATAACGCGCTATTTCTAATGCCTGAGGCAAAGTTGTGATCGAAAATCTGCGTAATATCGCCATCATCGCGCACGTTGACCATGGTAAAACTACCCTGGTTGATAAGCTGCTGCAGCAATCCGGTACTTTCAGTAACGAACGTGCTGAAGCTACTGAACGCGTGATGGACTCCAACGATTTGGAGAAAGAGCGTGGGATTACCATCCTCGCTAAAAACACCGCTATCAAATGGAATGACTACCGTATCAACATCGTTGATACCCCTGGGCACGCCGACTTCGGTGGTGAAGTTGAACGCGTAATGTCCATGGTAGACTCCGTTCTGCTGGTGGTTGACGCAATGGATGGCCCAATGCCGCAGACGCGCTTCGTAACCAAGAAGGCGTTTGCCCATGGTTTGAAGCCGATCGTGGTTATCAACAAAGTTGACCGTCCTGGCGCGCGTCCTGACTGGGTTGTTGATCAGGTCTTCGACCTGTTCGTTAACCTGGATGCGACCGACGAGCAGCTCGACTTCCCAATTATTTATGCATCCGCGCTGAACGGCATCGCGGGTATGGATCACAATGATATGGCGGCGGACATGACCCCGCTGTACCAGGCTATTGTCGATCGCGTACCGGCGCCAAGCGTTGACCGTGATGGTCCGCTGCAGATGCAAATTTCCCAGCTGGACTACAACAACTATGTTGGCGTTATCGGCATCGGCCGCATCAAACGCGGCAAAGTGAAGCCAAACCAGCAGATCACTATCATTGATAGCGAAGGGAAAACCCGTAACGGTAAAGTCGGTAAAGTTCTGACCCACCTGGGCCTGGAGCGTATCGAGTCTACCGAAGCCGAAGCGGGCGATATCATCGCCATCACCGGCCTGGGCGAGCTGAACATCTCCGACACCATTTGCGACCCGCAAAATGTTGAAGCGCTGCCGGCGCTGTCCGTTGATGAGCCAACCGTTTCCATGTTCTTCAACGTAAATACCTCTCCGTTCTGCGGTAAAGAAGGTAAGTTCGTGACCTCTCGTCAGATTCTGGATCGTCTGAACAAAGAGCTGGTACACAACGTTGCACTGCGCGTTGAAGAAACCGAAGATGCGGATGCATTCCGCGTATCCGGTCGTGGCGAACTGCACCTCTCCGTTCTTATCGAAAACATGCGTCGTGAAGGTTTCGAGCTGGCGGTATCCCGTCCGAAAGTTATCTTCCGCGAAATCGATGGCCGTAAACAAGAGCCATTCGAGAACGTGACGCTGGATATCGAAGAGCAGCATCAGGGTTCTGTGATGCAGGCACTCGGTGAGCGTAAAGGCGACCTGAAAAACATGAATCCGGACGGCAAAGGCCGCGTGCGTCTTGATTACGTTATCCCAAGCCGTGGTTTGATTGGCTTCCGTAACGAATTCATGACCATGACTTCCGGTACCGGTCTGCTGTACTCCACCTTCAGCCACTATGACGATATCCGTCAGGGCGAAGTGGGCCAGCGTCAGAACGGCGTACTGATCTCTAACGGTCAGGGTAAAGCGGTTGCGTTTGCTCTGTACGGTTTACAAGATCGCGGTAAGCTGTTCCTGGGCCACGGTGCTGAAGTTTATGAAGGCCAGATCATCGGTATTCACAGTCGTTCTAACGACCTGACTGTAAACTGCCTGACCGGTAAGAAACTGACCAACATGCGTGCTTCCGGTACTGACGAAGCGACCACCCTGGTTCCAGCTCAGAAAATGACCCTGGAGCAGGCTCTGGAGTTCATCGATGACGACGAACTGGTAGAGGTTACTCCGCTGTCCGTGCGTATTCGTAAGCGCCATCTGACTGAAAACGACCGCAAACGTGCGGGCCGTGGCAGCAAAGAAGCTTAAGTTTCTTTTCTGACGTCAAGTGAAGCCCTGCCTGAAAAGGCGGGGCTTTTTTTGTTTTATGTCTCGCAGAATGCTCATCCTCGCCTTCCTCTGATAGTCAAAGCCGCCCTTTCCCGCTACAGTTATTTCTCCATGTCGGAAAGGAGGTGCGCATGCTGTATATCTTTGATTTAGGTAACGTCATCGTTGATATCGACTTTAATCGAGTGCTTGGCGTCTGGAGTGATTACAGCCGGGTGCCGTTAGCCAACCTGCAAAAGAGCTTTGCAATGGGAGAGACCTTCCATCAGCACGAGCGCGGGCAGATTACCGATGAAGTTTTTGCCGAAAGGCTGTGCCATGAAATGGATGTTGCGCTGAGCTACGAGCAGTTTGCCGCGGGCTGGCAGGCCATCTTCGTCGGGCTGCGTAAAGAGACGATTACCGTGATGCAGACGCTGCGCGAGCAGGGGCATCGCGTGGTGGTGCTCTCCAATACCAACCGCCTGCATACCGGCTTCTGGCCGGATGAGTACCCGGAAGTTGCCCAGTCGGCGGATAAAATCTATCTCTCCCAGGAGATGGGCATGCGTAAGCCTGATGCGGAAATTTATCTCAAGGTGCTGGAAGAAGAGGGCTTTGCGGCTGATAAGGCGGTATTTTTTGACGATAATGTCGATAACATCAACGGCGCGCAGAAGCTTGGTATCACCTCTATTTTGGTGACCGATAAAAATACCATCCCCGACTGGTTCAGCAAAAAAGCATGATAAAAAGGGTTCATCGCAAAACCACTCATCGCCTCCGGCCTCTGTTAGCCTGGGCAAAACTGCTCTGGCAGCGCATCGACCAGGACAATATGACCACGCTTGCGGGTAACCTTGCCTACGTCTCGCTGCTTTCTTTGGTCCCGCTGGTGGCGGTGGTCTTTGCGCTGTTTGCCGCATTTCCGATGTTTGCCGATATCAGCGTCCAGCTGCGCCACTTTATTTTTACCAACTTTATGCCGGCAACGGGCGACGTTATTCAGCGCTACATTGAACAGTTCGTTGCCAACTCCAACAAAATGACCGCCGTTGGCGCAATTGGGCTGATCGTCACCTCATTGCTGCTGATGTATGCCGTAGACAGCGCCCTGAATACCATCTGGCGTAGCAAGCGTGCTCGGCCAAAAGTTTACTCGTTTGCCATTTACTGGATGATCCTTACGCTCGGGCCGCTGCTGGCCGGGGCCAGCCTGGCTATCAGCTCATATCTGCTCTCCCTGCGCTGGGCTTCCGAGCTGAATAGCGTCCTGGACGAGGTATTACGCGTCTTTCCGCTGCTGCTCTCCTGGCTCTCATTCTGGCTACTCTACAGCCTTGTGCCGACCACCAGCGTACCGGCAAAGGATGCCATGATAGGTTCGCTGGTCGCCGCGCTGCTGTTTGAACTGGGTAAAAAAGGCTTTGCCCTCTACATCACAATGTTTCCGTCATACCAACTGATTTACGGCGTACTGGCGGTGATCCCCATATTATTTGTCTGGGTCTTCTGGACCTGGTGTATTGTATTGCTGGGCGCGGAAATTACCGCCACGCTGGGCGACTATCGCCACTTGCGGCAACAGGCAGAGCAGGAAGAACTGGAACAACCATGATTGCATTAATTCAGCGCGTAACCCGTGCCAGCGTCACCGTGGAGGGTGAGGTGACGGGCGAAATCGGCCCCGGACTTTTAGTCTTGTTGGGTGTCGAAAAAGAAGATAACGAGCAAAAAGCCAACCGCCTCTGCGAGCGGGTGCTGGGCTACAGAATTTTCAGCGACGAGCAGGGCAAAATGAACCTGAACGTTCAGCAGGCCGGAGGCAGTCTGCTGGTGGTTTCTCAATTTACCCTGGCGGCAGATACCGAGCGCGGTATGCGCCCGAGTTTCTCCGGGGGGGCGGCACCACAGCAGGCTGAGGCCCTTTATGGATACTTTGTTGAGCGCTGCAAACAGCAGGGGATTGAAACCTCAACCGGGCGCTTTGCCGCCGATATGCAGGTTTCGCTAATTAATGATGGGCCGGTGACGTTCTGGCTGCAGGTGTAAACCTTCGCCACCCGGCCCGCGCAACGAGAGAGCAATGTATGTATCACCTCCGTGTGCCCCAAACAGAAGAAGAACTCGACCGTTATTACCAGTTCCGTTGGGAGATGCTGCGTAAACCGCTGCATCAGCCAAAAGGCTCCGAGCGAGACGCATGGGATGCGATGGCGCATCATCAAATGGTGGTGGATGAAGAGGGCAATACCGTTGCGGTAGGCCGCCTCTATATTAACGCCGATAACGAAGCGGCTATTCGCTTTATGGCGGTGCATCCTTCGGTTCAGGATAAGGGGCTGGGCACGCTGGTGGCGATGACGCTGGAGTCCGTTGCACGTCAGGAGGGCGTTAAGCGCGTAACCTGTAGCGCCCGGGAAGACGCGGTCGCATTTTTCGCCAAGCTGGGCTTCGTCAATCAGGGCGAAATTACCACGCCGCAAACCACGCCGGTGCGCCACTTTCTGATGATTAAGCCGGTAGCGACGCTTGACGATATTTTGCATCGCGCGGACTGGTGTGGCCAGCTTCAGCAGGCCTGGTATGAGCATATCCCGCTTAGCGAAAAAATGGGCGTGCGCATTCAGCAGTACACCGGGCAGAAATTTATTACCACCATGCCGGAAACCGGCAACCAAAACCCGCACCATACGCTGTTTGCTGGCAGTTTGTTTTCGCTGGCCACTTTAACCGGCTGGGGGCTTATCTGGCTGATGCTTCGTGAGCGCCATCTTGGCGGCACCATTATTCTGGCCGACGCACATATCCGTTATAGCAAACCGATCTCCGGAAAACCGGGGGCGAGTGCGAGCCTGGGATCGTTAAGCGGCGATCTCGACAGGCTGGCTCGTGGCCGCAGAGCTCGGGTCGTGCTGGAAGTCGAACTCTACGGCAATGACACCCTCGGCGCGGTATTTGAGGGCGTTTACATGGTGCTGCCCGCCAAACCGTTCGGCCCTCTGGAAGAGGGCGGCAACGAAGAGGAATAAACATCCGGCGCGCAGTTTATGCGCCGGGGACTACTCCGTTATGCATCGTTTGCTGGATTTGTTTCCCACCGGCGTCGGTGGCCTTCAGGCTCCCGTTAACGCTCGGCTTCAGGGCCGCGTCTGCCGCCAGATTTCCGCTTGCCGAGAGCTGTAAATTACCGTCACCCTCGAGCGGCAGCGCAGGCCAGCCCCATGCCTGAAGCACGTTAACCGGTATGCTCTGGCCCTTCAGGTTAACGCTCACCGCCCTCTGAGGCGTCTGGCTCACGTTTGCCGTTGCCTCGAGTAATCCTTTACCGGTAAAGGCGCTAATCTCGTTTATCGCAATTTGATTCTGGCTGGCATTCAGCGAAATGGACGGGCGGCGGACATCAACGCGATTAAACGTCGCGGCGGCGGCATTGAACGACGCATTGCCCGCCCAAATTCCCCACTGATGCTCCCGCACCAGCTCAATATTGGTGGCCGTTCCGTCAAGCCCGGTTAGCTGGAACGGCCAGTTAGCATCGATATCAATAATCAGGTTGCGGTTAGCCGAGAATTTTTTCACCGTCACAGAACTCAGCCAGTCAGGCAGTTTCTCCATCCACAGCGCCTTCCAGTTTGCTGGAAGAGTATATTCGAGACCGCTAATCACGGCTTCGTCCACCAGAGCCCGGTTGCCGTCGCGCAGCCACTGGCCGGAAGCGCGAACCAGGCCGCCTTCCCAGCGCGAGCTGAACTGGCGCAGCGTGGCGCCCTCTGGAGCAAAATCGACATTCACAATCGGATCCTGCAAATGCAGAGAGCCGTTAATAAATTCGCTGGCGTTCATCGATAGCTGGCCGTCATCGCTCTGCCAGCCACCGTTGGCCAGCGTGAGATTGCGCAAGCTGAGAGCCAGGTCGTTTACCGCCCACTCTTTTCCTTCCAGACGGGCATCGGTGATTTCCAGTCGATCTATTTTGAGAGAAGGAACCGACGTGACCGGCGCGAGAAAATCGGTGAGCGACGAGGCGGTTTGCAGTCGAATATCGTTGAGCCGAAGGCTGCCAACCTGCCAGGAGCCATCGGCGTTACGGTGTGCGCTCCCCGTCAGGGAGCCGCGAGCAACATCCGCCCCGATAGTCGTCAGCGTGACCCGATCGTTGTCCAGCGCCCCCTGGAGCAATACATTGCTGGCGTTTATGCCGTTGAGCGTCAGCGAGCCAGCGCTAAAGGCGATATTGGCTTTATTTCCGAGAACCTTGCCCGCTTCCGGTTGCCACGGAGAGACGCCGCCCTCTACGCGCTGGGCGCTGAGGCTCCATTCGCTGCCCGGGCTGTTAATAGCCATATCCTGAAGCTGGAGCTTGTCCGCATCCAGAGGCAGCGGAACGGCGCTGGCGCTGAGGTTTAGCGTGCCCTGTTGCAGCAAAATGGTGTCAACGTAGAAGGGTTGTGAGAACTGGCGCGTGCTCAGCCCAATATCCACATTCTTTGCCACCAGCGTGGCGGGCTGGCCGGACCGGCCAAATGTGACGTTATGAAACACCAGATGAGTGGGAGAAGACCAGCTGTGCTCCATCTCATTAAACGAGAGGTGATACTGGCTCTTTTCATTCACCCAACTGCTGATTTGGCTCGCGCCCCAGCGGGTCTGCAACAAAATATAAAAGGCGACCAGCGCCAGAATCACCAGGCCCAGCAGAGCAAGAATTAGCTTTCCGAGAAATTTCATTGTCTTCCGTCCCATGAAGTTTCGGTAAGGGTGTTATGCCCCATTTACCGCTTTAGCTCAAGGAAGGGATTGTCAGAGGAGGTTTCGCGCCGGCAAAAAGATCGCCGGCGCGTGAGGATATTACTCTTTTTCCGGCGGGAAAATCAGGTTCAGAACGATGGCCGTAATACCGCCGGCGGCGATACCTGAAGAGAGCAGAGTTTTCATCCAGTCAGGCGCGAACTGCAAAATCAGCGGCTGCTGTGATACGCCAAGACCCACGGCGAGAGACAGGGCAATTATCATAATAGCGCGGCGGTTTAACGGCTCGCGGGAGACGATGCGCACGCCGGAGGCGGCGATAGTCCCGAACATGACGATAGTTGCGCCGCCGAGCACCGGCTCAGGGATATGCTGCACGAAGCCGCTTACCGCCGGGAACAGGCCGAGCACAATCAGCATCAGCGCCACCACAAAGCCCACGTAGCGGCTGGCTACGCCGGTCAACTGAATCACGCCGTTGTTCTGGCCGAAGCAGGAGTTGGGGAAGGTGTTGAACACCGCCGAAACGCAGGAGTTCAGGCCATTTGCCAGCACGCCGCCCTTGAGGCGTTTCATATACAACGGGCCGGAAACCGGCTGCTCTGAAACGTCTGAGGTGGCGGTAATATCGCCGATGGTTTCCAGCGAAGTCACCATAAATACCAGCATCAGCGGGATAAGCAGGCTCCAGTCAATGCCCAGGCCGTAATACAGCGGCGTTGGAACCGTAATCAGGCTGGTATTGGTCGGTGCGGTGCTGGCAGGCAGCATGTCGAGTGCCCAGGCCAGCAGATAGCCGACGGCCATCGCGATAACCAGCGAGGCTACGCGCAGGTAAGGGTTACGCTGGCGGTTAAGCAGAATGATGACCAACAGCACGGCTCCGGCCAGCAGCAGGTTTTTAGGCGCGCCAAAAGAGTGATCGGCCATCGCACCATAGCCGCCGCCGATGGAGGTCAGCCCGACCTGAATCAGCGACAGGCCGATAATCATGACCACCACGCCGGAAACCAGCGGGGTAATGATGCGGCGGGCGAGATGCAATACGCGGGAAATAACCATTTCCGTGCAGCTGGCGAGCATCAAAGTACCGAACAGCGCGGCCATCATTGTCGGCACGTCGGCACCGCCGTTTTTCAGCGCCATACCGCCCATAATCAGCGGTGAAACAAAGTTAAAGCTGGTTCCCTGAATCGACAGCAGGCCAGAGCCAACCGGCCCCCAGGCTTTGATTTGAATAATTGAGGCTACGCCGGAGGCGAACAGCGACATACTGATGATGTGCTGAGTGTCTGATGCCGGTAATCCTAATGCCTGGCAAATCAGCAGCGCCGGAGTAATAACCGCAACAAACATGGCCAGTAGGTGCTGACAGGCGGCGAAAAGCGTTTGCGGAAGCGGCGGGCGGTCTTCAAGGCGATAGATCAGTTCGCTCGGATGAGTCTGCGCAACCGGTTGCGCATTTTCTGACTCGACGGCATTTACGGACATCAGAGGTTATCTCGTGGCTGGAAAAGCGCTGATTTTAACGGACTGGGCGGCAAAAGCAAACGATTGCCAGTAAAAGTCAATAAGAGTGAAATTTCATAACTCTGCCGTTAGTTATAACTTTCACCCTGTTTTTGGTTAAAATATGGCAGCTGATTTCCCAAAGAGGGGAAATAACAGCAAAGGATAATCAAGCGCGCTGTCAGGCATGCGCAAAAAGGAGCACTGCAATGTTTCATCTTGATACGCTTTCTACTCTGGTCGCCGCCACGCTTGTTTTACTGCTGGGGCGAAAAATGGTCCATTCGGTCCCCTTTCTAAAGAAGTACACCATTCCTGAGCCGGTCGCCGGTGGCTTGCTGATAGCCGTTGCGCTGCTGGTGCTGAAAAAAAGCATGGGCTGGGAAATTGAGTTTGATATGAGCCTCAGAGACCCCCTGATGCTCGCATTCTTCGCCACTATCGGGCTTAACGCTAATATCGCCAGTTTGCGCAAGGGCGGAAGAGTGGTGGGAATTTTCCTGTTTGTCGTCGTCGGGCTGCTGGTGATGCAAAACGCCATCGGTATCGGTATGGCAAGCATGTTGGGATTAGATCCGTTGATGGGACTGCTTGCCGGTTCGATTACGCTTTCCGGCGGCCACGGTACGGGGGCGGCATGGAGCAAGCTGTTCACCGAGCGCTATGGCTTCCAGAATGCGACGGAAGTGGCCATGGCCTGTGCAACCTTTGGTCTGGTTCTGGGCGGTTTAATCGGCGGCCCGGTTGCCCGCTATTTGGTTAAGCACTCCTCAACGCCAAACGGTGCGCCGGAAGACAATGAGATCCCGGGGGCTTTTGAAAAGCCTGACGTTGGCCGCGTGATAACTTCCCTGGTGCTGATAGAAACCATCGCCCTGATAGCCATATGCCTGACGGCAGGGCGTGTCGTGGCCGGGCTTTTGCAAGGTACGGCGTTTGAGCTGCCGACGTTTGTCTGCGTGCTGTTTGTCGGCGTGATCCTCAGCAATGCGCTGGCAATTATGGGCTTTTATCGTGTATTCGAACGTGCGGTTTCGGTACTCGGCAACGTCAGTCTGTCGCTGTTCCTGGCGATGGCGTTGATGAGCCTCAAGCTCTGGGAGCTGGCTTCCCTCGCGCTGCCGATGCTGGCCATTCTGGCGGTACAAACGCTGTTTATGGCGCTGTATGCCATCTTTGTCACCTGGCGTTTGATGGGCAAAAACTACGACGCGGCGGTGCTGGCTGCGGGGCATTGCGGATTTGGTATGGGCGCAACGCCAACGGCGATTGCTAACATGCAGGCTATTACCGAGCGTTTTGGCCCTTCGCATATGGCGTTTCTGGTGGTGCCGATGGTCGGGGCGTTCTTTATCGATATTGTAAACGCGGTCGTTATCAAGCTGTTCCTGATGCTGCCGCTGTTTGGCTAAGCGTTTGAATAACGCTCGGTTTCCGGCATCCATCGCTCGATGAGCGCCAGAGCCTGCTCGGGATAGCGCTCATGAATATGGCGCGCCAGGCGCTGAACCTGCGGGATCATCCCCTGGTCCCGCAGCAGGTCGGCAACTTTGAACTCAGCGGTGCCGGTCTGGCGGGTGCCGAGCAGTTCGCCTGGCCCCCGGATTTCGAGATCTTTCTGCGCGATAACGAAACCGTCATTACTGTCCCTTAGCACCTGCAGGCGCAGCTGGGCGGTTTTCGACAGCGGCGATTTATAAAGCAGTACGCAGTGGGAAGCAACCGCGCCTCGGCCAACGCGACCGCGAAGCTGGTGGAGTTGCGCAAGACCCAGACGCTCCGGGTTTTCGATGATCATCAGGCTGGCATTGGGCACGTCCACGCCGACTTCGATGACCGTCGTCGCAACCAGGAGATGCAGTTCGCCCTGCTTAAAGGCCTGCATAACCGCCTGCTTCTCCTGCGGCTTCATGCGGCCGTGCACCAGGCCGACGTTAAGCTCCGGCAATGCGCCTTTTAGCTCTTCCCACGTCACTTCTGCCGCCTGGGCTTCCAGCAGCTCCGACTCTTCTATCAGGGTACAAACCCAGTAGGCCTGGCGGCCTTCATCGCGGCAGGCGCTGCGCACTCGTTCGATAATTTCATTGCGGCGCGTATCGGCTATTGCCACCGTGGTAACCGGCGTGCGGCCCGGCGGCAGCTCGTCAATAATCGAGGTATCAAGATCGGCGTATGCGGTCATCGCCAGGGTGCGTGGGATAGGCGTGGCGGTCATGATCAGCTGATGAGGGTGGAAGCCCTGTATCTGGCCTTTTTCCCACAACGCAAGGCGCTGGTGAACGCCAAAGCGGTGCTGTTCATCAATGATAACCAGCGCCAGGCCGGCAAACTGTACCTGTTCCTGGAAAATAGCGTGAGTACCCACCACCATAGAAACCTGGCCGCTGGCAATGGCTTCCTGTTGCGCAATCCTCGCTTTACCTTTCTGCTTCCCGGCCAGCCAGCCCACTTCTATGCCCAGCGGAGCAAACCACTGGCGGAAGTTATTGGCGTGCTGCTCTGCCAGCAGTTCGGTGGGGGCCATCAGGCCAACTTGTTTGCCGTGCGCAATAGCCCGCAGCGCGGCAAGCGCGGCAACCAGCGTTTTGCCTGAGCCAACATCACCCTGTACCAGGCGCATCATCGGCACGTCCTTCGCTAAATCCTGCTCTATCTCAGCGACTACGCGCGCCTGCGCCCCGGTTGGTTTAAACGGCAGCGCCGCCAGCAGCCCATTTTTTAGCTCGTCGTGATTGGTTAGCGGCAGGGCATGGTAGCGCTGCGCCCCGGCTCGCAGAGCGAGCATACTCAGGTTGTGGGCGAGCAGCTCTTCCAGAATGAGGCGCTGCTGAGCAGGGTGTTTACCGGTTTCGAGGTCGGCAAGCTTCATGTCCGGCGGAGGCCGGTGCAAAGTACGCAGGGCTTCGGGCAGGCTAATCATGCCCTGACTCAGCTCGGTAGGCAGCAGTTCGGTAATGGCGCAGGTATCCAGTAACTCAAGCGCCTGGTCCGTTAGCTTACGCAGCGTGGCCTGGCGAATACCTTCGGTTGTCGGATAAACAGGGGTTAGCGTTTCCTGTAGCTCAGGAGTGCTCAGGTCGCCCTGAATACGGTATTCCGGGTGGATCATCTCCGCGCCATATTTACCGCGTTTGGCCTCGCCGTAAGCTAGTACGCGCTTGCCGGTGGCAAGGCTATTTTTCATCGCCGCGTTGAAGTTGAAGAAACGCATCGTCAGTATGCCGGTGCCGTCGCTTATCTGGCAGGTCATCATGCGGCGGCCGCCGAAAGTGATATTGCAGTTCAGCACTTCGCCTTCCACCGTGGCGTAAACGCCGGGTAGCAGGTCGTTAATCGAATAAAGATGGGTGCGGTCTTCGTAACGCAGAGGCAGATGAAGCAGCAGATCCTGGAGGGTGTGCAGGCCAATTTTGGCCAGCTTTCCGCTCTGGCTGGCACCCACTCCGGCAAGCGTGCTTAACGGTATGGCATCCAGCAGGCGGCCTTTCATGGCTTACTCCGCGGACTGCATCGTTGCCCACCATGCGGCATCAGCTTCTATCTCACCTTGCTGATTCACATGTGGGTAAGGCAGGCCTTTGCGGCGGGACACATTCGCCAGCACCGGGTAACCGCCTTCAAATAACAGTCTTTGCTGCTCGGCTTCCGGCAGTGCGCTATTTTCGCGCTGGTACATACCTGCGTTCTGACGCTGGCGCTGGGCTTCATAAAGAATCAGCGCGGAAGCGACGGAGACGTTGAGCGACTGCACCATGCCCGTCATCGGAATAATGATGTCCTGGTCTGCGAGAGCCAGCGCTTCTGCGGTAATACCGGTTTTTTCCTGGCCCATCAGAATGCAGGTTGGGCGCGTATAGTCTATCTCGCGGAAATCTACGGCTTTGTCGGAAAGGTTGGTTGCCAGAATTTGCATACCGCTGCTTTTTAGCTGGCTAACGGCTTCGCCGATGGTGGCGTGGGTTTTCACTTCTACCCACGAGTTGCTGCCCGCGGCCGAGGAGGCCATGGTGCGCATACGGCTTCCCGGCCAGACCGCGTGCACTTCATGCACGCCGACGGCATCGGCGGTACGAATTATTGCGGAGACGTTATGGGGCTTGTGCACCTGCTCCATGCAAACGGTCAGGTCAGGCTGGCGTCTGGCGAGCATCTCGCAAATACGCGCATAACGTTGAGGATTCATAACACTAGTTTCTGTTGCGGGTAACTTTAATCACATCCGGCATCACGCGGATCTTGCGCATGATGTTTGCCAGATGGACGCGGTCCCGGGCGGTCAGTCGAATAAAGGCGCTGTAAACGCGGCCGTCTTTCTCTTCGGTATTCAGGCTCTGAATATTAGAACCCGCGGTGTTGATAGCCGCAGTCAGGTTGGCCAGCGCGCCCTGGTGGTTGAACATGTCCACCTTGATCTCGGTAATGAATTCCTGCTCGGTCTCTTTATCCCACTCTACCGCCATAAACTTCTCAGGCTCTTTCTGGTAGCCACGAATATTTCGACAGGACTCATGGTGGATAACCAACCCTTTTCCAGGGCTGACGTGAGCAACGATAGGATCTCCCGGGATAGGGCGACAGCACTTGGCGAAGGTAATCAGTACGCCGTCAGCGCCTTTGATTGGCAAGTTGCTGTGGGTTGACGTCGTCGCCGAGCCGGGTTGTGAGGTGACCGGAGCTTCACCCTGAAGGTTTTTTGCCACCACCACGCTCATCGCGTTGCCGAGGCCGATTTCTGCCAGCAGGTCGTCAAGAGACGCCAGCTTCATGCGTTCCAGCTCGCGCTGAACGTTCTCGGCCGGGATCTCGGCAAGCTTGCGGCTGCCGCCCAGCGCATGGTTGAGCAGGCGACGCCCAAGGCTGACGGAGTCGTCGCGCTTGAGGTTTTTCAGCATCTGGCGAATTTTGGCGCGTGCTTTGGAGCTGACGACAAAATTGAGCCACGCGGCATTCGGGCGTGCGCCCGGCGCGGTGATGATTTCGATAGTCTGGCCGCTGGTCAGCGACTGTGACAGCGGATAAGGCTGGCGGTCTACGCGTGCGCCTACGCAGGCATGGCCGATGTCGGTATGAACCGCATAGGCAAAATCCACCGGCGTTGCGCCCGCAGGCAGCTCCACGATGCGGCCTTCCGGGGTGAAAACGTAAATCTCATCCGGGAACAGATCGGATTTTACGCTCTCGATAAATTCAAACGAGCTGCCTGCGCTTTGCTGAAGCTCCAGCAGGCTTTGCATCCAGCGCTGGGCGCGGATTTGTGCGGTTGTGCTGCTTTCGCCCTGCTCTTTATAAGCCCAGTGCGCAGCAACCCCCATTTCCGCCATCTGATCCATATCTTCGGTACGGATTTGCACTTCAACCGGCACGCCGTGTGGCCCGATCATTGAAGTGTGCAGGGACTGATAGCCGTTCGCTTTTGGAATGGCAATATAGTCCTTAACCCGGCCTGGACGCGGTTTATAGAGGCTGTGCATCTGCCCGAGTACGCGGTAACAGGTATCCATATCGTGAACGATTACGCGGAAAGCGTAGATGTCCATAATTGAATGGAAACGCTGCTCTTTGAGCGTCATCTTGCAGTAAATGGAGTAAAGGTGTTTTTCGCGACCGCTGACGCGGCATGGAATACCGGCTTCCTGCAAACGTCCGTCGATTTCTGAGAGGATTTTTTGAATCATCTCTTTGCGGTTACCGCGCGCCGCTTTTACCACTTCTTTAATTACGCGGTAACGGTTCGGGTAAAGCGCTTCAAAGCCTAGCTCTTCCAGTTCGGTTTTCAGATGATGAATACCAAGGCGGTGGGCCAGCGGGCTGTAGATTTCGAGGGTTTCACGGGCAATGCGGCGGCGCTTGTCCGGGCGCAGTGAACCCAGGGTTCGCATATTGTGGGTGCGGTCTGCGAGCTTGATCAAGATGACGCGGATGTCCTGCACCATCGCCATGATCATTTTGCGGAAGTTTTCGGCCTGCGCCTCTTTCTTATCGCGGAACTTCAGTTTGTCTAGCTTAGAGACCCCTTCCACCAGCTCGGCAACGCTTTTGCCAAACAGTTGTTCCATATCCTGGTAGGTGGCAGGGGTGTCTTCAATCACATCATGCAGCAGCGCCGCCATTAGCGTTTCATGGTCGAGTTTCATCTCGGCCAGAATGCAGGCGACGGCTACCGGATGGGTGATATAGGGTTCACCGCTTGAACGAGTTTGTCCCTCGTGAGCATCACGCGCGACAAGGTATGCCTGCCGAAGGCGCTTGATTTGCTCCTCGGGCAGATAGTTTTGAATCAGCTGATTCAGGCTCTCAAACAGATACAAGGGCTACCCGCGGGCTAATTAACGACGACCTTCAGCAATAGCAGTAACGGCCTGCAGTTCTGCGGCTTCCTGCTCTTGCTGTTCCTGGCGCTCACGCACATCGAGGATCTGGTTGGTTATCAACCCTTCTTCGATTTCGCGCAGTGCGATAACGGTCGTTTTGTCGTTTTCTTCCGGTACAAGCGGATCTTTACCGCCAACCTGCATCTGACGAGCGCGACGCGCGGCGACAAGTACCAGGTCAAAACGGTTACCAATTTTCTCTACTGCGTCCTGAACGGTTACGCGTGCCATAATTAAAATGCTCCACAGGTGAAGAAATGACTGGGCATGATACTGAAACTGGTGTCAGTCTGCCAATAGTTTGCTGATTAAAGCGTCATGTCGCATCTTTTGGCGACCCATTCGTAGACGCTCGGCACGAATGATTATCTTTAAATCAGACAGCGCGGTATCAAAATCATCATTAACGATGAGGTAATCATACTCCGCATAGTGACTCATTTCCGCAACGGCTTGTTCCATGCGTTTTGCAATCACTTCTTCGCTGTCCTGACCGCGGCCGCGCAGGCGTCTGTCCAGCTCGTCTTTTGACGGTGGCAGAATAAAGATGCTGCGGGCCTGAGGCATTTTCTGACGAATCTGCTGTGCGCCCTGCCAGTCGATATCCAGAAACACATCCACGCCCGTCGCCAGCACGTCTTCAATTGCGCGGCGTGAAGTACCGTAATAGTTGCCAAATACTTCCGCATGTTCGAGGAAAGCATCTTCAGCAATCATCTGCCGGAATTCATCTTTAGCCACAAAGAAATAGTGCTCGCCGTGGTTTTCACCCGGGCGCATACCGCGAGTGGTATGAGAGATGGAAACCTGCGTGTCGTACAGCGGTTGTGTCTTTAACAAAGCCTGGATGAGGCTGGATTTACCCGCGCCACTTGGAGCGGAAACAATATAAAGCGTGCCTTGAGCCATGAGTTCTAACTTAGTCGGTATGCATAAAAGGAAGAGCGTCTACCGGCATATTATACACACCGCCGCCGCGCGACGAAGATTTTGTGATCGGCTACGGTGGTTTTTCTCGCGCTTTACGTGATGTTTCCCTTTTATTTGCTTCATTTTCTGCAACGCCTCAGGTTTTCAGGAAGCACAGCCTCATAAATGAGATTCCTCGTTAGTGACCGGTCATCAATCCGGCTATATCTCCGTTCAGGCAGTTACGGAGGCAATATGAGAACAATAATAGGGGCGTTTATCTTAGTGTTACTGGCAGGCCAGGCTTCGGCCTCAGCGTCCTGTCCGGCATGGCCGGAAGTCAGAACCCGGCAGGAGATTGAAAAGCTGGCTCAGCAGGTCTCTGCCTGGGATGAAGCCTACTATCAACAAGGAAAGAGCCTGGTTAGCGATGCGGTCTACGATAGCCTGCTGGAAACGCTGGCGGCCTGGCGAGGCTGTGTGGGGTCGGGACAGCAGGCTCACCCTGTTCGGCTTGGGGCTGCCGGGCGCTTGTCCCACCCGGTCGCCCACACTGGAGTGAAAAAGCTGCGGGATAAGCAGGCTGTCGCTCTGTGGATGAGGGGGCGGAACGACTTATGGGTACAGCCAAAAGTCGACGGTGTTGCGATAACGCTTGTGTACCGTAACGGCAGGCTGGAAAAAATGCTTAGTCGCGGCGATGGGCTAAAAGGGGAGGACTGGACTCATAAGGCTACCGGGATAGCAGCAATTCCTCGCCAGGTCCCTGCTTCGCTTGCAAATAGCGTGCTGCAAGGTGAATTGTTCCTTAAACGCAGCGGCCATATTCAAAGCAACATGGGCGGAGTCAATGCCAGAGCGAAGGTAGCGGGTGAAATGCTGCGTATCGGTCCAATTACCGATAGCGACGCATGGGGCGTTTTTATCTGGGCGTGGCCGGATGGCCCTGAAAATATGATTAAAAAGATTGAGCTATTGAAACAGGCCGGATTTTCGCTTACTGCGGCCTGGACGAAGCCGGTCTCTAACGTTGGAGAAATTGCTCTTCTGCGTGATAGCTGGTTTCGCCAGCCTTTGCCCTTTGTTACCGATGGCATTGTTATTCGGCAGGCGCGTGAACCGCAGGCGAAGTTTTGGCGCCCCGGCGAGGGTGAGTGGGTGGTGGCGTGGAAGTTTGCCCCGGCGGAGCAGTTCACCGGCGTCAGAAAAGTCCATTTCACCGTTGGCAGGACAGGGAAAATAGCGGTGGTGCTTGAACTTGAAGAGACACATCTGGACGACAAACACGTCAGGCGGGTGAATATTGGCTCAGTGAAGCGCTGGCGGGAGTGGGATGTGGTCGCTGGCGATAGAGTGAAAATCAGCCTTGCGGGGCAGGGTATTCCCCGGCTGGAGAAGGTTGTCTGGCGCGTTGGTCAGCGGGATAAACCCAAGTCGCCTGGTGCTCAGGCTAGTGCAGTGAGCTGCCTTTTCGCATCAGTAGAGTGCCACGAGCAGTTTCTTGCGCGACTCACGTGGCTGAGCCAAAAATCGCTACTCGACTTGCCCGGGGTTAGCCAAAGCAGCTGGCGGCAGTTGCTGACGGGCACGCGCTTGCAGCATATTTTTTCATGGCTGGCGCTGAGCCGGGAGGCGTTGTTGGGGCTACCGGGGTTAACGGCAAAAAAATCTGAATTGCTGTGGCACCGATTTTCTTTAGCAAGACAGCAGCCGTTTATCCGCTGGATACAGGCGATGGGAATGCCTTTACCGGCAAAGGCCCTGAATGAAATTAAAGAGAAGAGCTGGCAACAATTGTTGCGCCGGGACGAAATCGGCTGGCGTCGTCTGCCGGGCGTAGGCGCTACCCGGGCAAGGCAACTTATAGATTTTATGAAGCATCCTCAGGTTGCTGCCCTGGCGATTTTCCTGGGGCAGCAAAAGATCGGCGGCTTTAGCCCTCAGTGATCGGCATGTTTGTAATGAAAAACGGGCAGGCCAAGCCGCAGGCGAAGCGCCAGCAGGCGCGTAGTGAAACCAAAGAGTAGGGTTGCTATCACCACAATATCGTGGCTGCTGACATAGTGCTGGAGTGCGATGTAAAGCACCGCTGAGGCAAAGGCGATGCCAGCGTACAGCTCTTTCTGGAAGACCAGAGGAATACGTTTGCAGAACATATCGCGCAGTACGCCGCCAAATACGCCCGTGACCACTGCCGCAATAGTCGCAATGATTGGGCCTTCACCCATATCAAGGGCGACCTGTGCGCCAATGATGGAAAAAACAACCAGCCCCAGCGCATCAAGAACTAAAAACAGCTTACGCAGGTGCGGCATAACCGGCGCCATGATGGTAGTGAGCACCGCGGCAATAGCCACGATAACAACATACTCAGGGTGTTTGACCCAGCCGAGAGGGTAATGGCCCAGCAGAATATCGCGTACAGAGCCGCCGCCGAGAGCGGTTGCGGTGGCGATAATGATGACGCCAAAGGTATCCATGCGGCGACGGCCGGCGGCCAGTGCACCGGTCATAGCTTCCGCCGTGATACCGATAAGATAAAGGATGTGTAGCAGCATGAATGTCCCCTCAGAAGTTGCTCCGAGGGTAGCGTTTTGTGCGTTGTGTCACGATTGAGATTTTCTAAATTGAATCTGTATTGATTAGTTTTATTTATGCGAAAGTATTATTTTATCCTCAAATAGAGGGTTATCTATGAAATTAATATTTAAAAAATGGATTAGTAGAACTATCGGTAACCGGAGGGGCTGACGATGAAAACTGTCTCTGCGGCGCTCAGGGCGTTAGCGAAAGGTATCAATCCTGAAACAGGAGAGCTGCTGGCATCCGGTTCGCTGGCGAATCAACCCGATGCGATAAGAATGCTGTTTGCACTTTCTGAGGAGCTGGCGGAGAGGCCGGAGAAGCAGAAAAAGATCAAACTCACTCCCGAAGAACGGCAGCGAAAGAATATTGCTGAAGGCAGGCCGGCTAAAGCTTATTTTCCCTGGGCTGCCGATGAGAAAGTATTGCTGGACGTGAAGTATCGGCAAAATGAAGACATAAATGCATTAAGTCAGCAGTTCGGTCGCTCGTCGCGAGCGGTCGCTATTCAGCTGGAAAAGATGGGTTTAATTACGGCGGAACAGCTTCTGGCGACGCGCTGAGAAAGTTGAGAGGCCCATAAATCAGGGCCTCGCGGTATCACTCGATGTTCTGGATCTGCTCGCGCATTTGCTCGATCAAGACTTTCAGCTCGATGGCTGAGGTGGTGACATCTGAGTTTATCGATTTGGAGGCCAGCGTGTTCGACTCACGGTTGAACTCCTGCATCATAAAGTCGAGGCGACGGCCAACGGCTTCTTTTTTCTTCAGGATGTTATAGGTCTCTTTAACGTGAGCTTCCAGGCGGTCAAGTTCTTCAGCGACGTCGATTCGCTGCGCCATCAACACCAACTCTTGCTCAAGGCGGCTATTTTCAAGCTGTACTTCGGCTTCTTCCAGCTTGCTGACCAGGCGCTCACGCTGCCATTTAACCACTTCTGGCATTTGCGCTCGTACTTTCACCACTTCGGCGCTGACGCCTTCGAGGCGTTGCTCGATCAGCGCTTTTAATGCGTGGCCTTCAGTTTCGCGGGCAACAATAAAATCATCCAGCGCGCCATCCAGTGCGGCAAGGATCTCCGCGGCGATAGCGTCCAGGTCCTGCTCCTGAGCGGACATTACGCCGGGCCAGCGCAGAATATCAACCGGATTTATTTCCCCTTCGTCACTCTGCATTTTGACCCAGTTAGCGGCGTCAACCAGCTGCTTAGCCAGTTTTTCATTAAGGAGCAAAGCGCCTTGCGAGCGGGAGTCTGGTTCGAAGCGCAGGTTGCACTCGATTTTGCCGCGAGTCAGTCGATTGCGGATGCGTTCGCGCGCTACAGGCTCAAGGCTGCGGAACTGTTCCGGCATGCGGATGTAAGTTTCGAGATAGCGCTGGTTAACCGAGCGTAATTCCCAGGAGGCTGAGCCCCATTCACCTTTTACTTCACGCCGGGCGTAGGCGGTCATACTGCGGATCATAGCAGGTACCCGTTTTCAGCTAATGTATGAGGGGATTATAGCCATCAGGGGTCTTGCAGGATAGGAATAAGCGCCTGAAGTCCGTATAATGCGCAGCCACATTCGTTTTAGCCGGAGATAAGCCCATGCGTCCATCAGGTCGTAGCGCCGAACAAGTGCGCCCAGTTACCCTGACCCGCCATTACACTAAACACGCAGAAGGTTCCGTGCTTGTCGAGTTTGGTGATACCAAAGTGCTTTGCACCGCCACCCTTGAAGAAGGCGTTCCTCGCTTCCTGAAAGGTCAGGGCCAGGGCTGGATCACCGCCGAATACGGCATGCTGCCGCGTGCAACTCATAGCCGTAATGCGCGTGAAGCTGCAAAAGGCAAGCAGGGCGGCCGTACTCTTGAAATTCAGCGTCTGATCGCCCGTTCTCTGCGCGCGGCGGTAGATTTAAAGGCGCTGGGTGAATTCACCATCACTCTGGACTGCGACGTCCTGCAGGCCGATGGTGGCACCCGCACTGCTTCTATCACCGGTGCCTGCGTGGCGCTGGCCGATGCGCTGAACGGACTTGTGGCTGCCGGTAAGCTGAAAACCAACCCAATGAAGGGAATGGTGGCGGCGGTTTCCGTCGGCATCGTCAAGGGTGAAGCGCTTTGCGATCTGGAGTATGTCGAAGACTCCTCGGCTGAAACCGATATGAACGTAGTGATGATGGAAGATGGGCGCATGATTGAAGTGCAGGGCACCGCCGAAGGCGAGCCGTTCTCCCATGAAGAGCTACTGGCGCTGCTAGCGCTGGCCCGAGGGGGAATTGATTCCATTATCGCGTCGCAGAAGGCGGCGTTAGAAAATTAATTTTTAAAAAGCGACTGAGAAGTCGCTTTTTTTATGTCCGTGTAACAACGCTAAGGAGCGAATCCATGAAACCGTATCAGCGCCAGTTTATTGAGTTTGCGCTTAACAAACAGGTACTCAAGTTTGGCGAATTTACGCTGAAATCCGGGCGTACCAGCCCCTATTTCTTCAACGCCGGGCTGTTTAATACCGGGCGCGATCTGGCGTTACTGGGGCGTTTTTATGCCGCCGCGCTGATGGATTCCGGTATCGACTTCGACCTGCTGTTTGGCCCGGCCTATAAGGGCATCCCTATCGCGACCACCACCGCGGTTGCGCTGGCCGAGCATCATGAGCGTGATGTGCCTTATTGCTTCAACCGTAAAGAAGCGAAAGATCACGGCGAGGGTGGCAATCTGGTCGGTAGCCCGCTGCAGGGGCGTGTAATGCTGGTGGATGACGTGATAACCGCCGGAACGGCCATTCGTGAGTCGATGGAAATCATTGCCGCTAACGGTGCCAGCCTTGCGGGTGTTTTGATTTCTCTCGACAGGCAAGAACGCGGGCGCGCCGATATTTCTGCAATTCAGGAGGTTGAGCGTGATTATAAATGCCAGGTCATCTCTATCATCACTTTGAAGGACCTGATTGCCTATCTGGAAGAGAAACCAGAAATGGCCGACAAACTTGCTGCGGTGCGTAAGTATCGCGAAGAGTACGGCGTATAAGCCAGAAAAGAAAAGGGCCATTAGGCCCTTTTCTTAGTACAGCTGTGCGGCAATCAGCGGCCAGCGGGTATCGAAATCATCCGTGGGCAGATAGCGGAAGTCGCTGCGAACAAAACGCGAAAGCATCCCTTCACAGAAAGCCAGTAGCTGGCTTGCCAGCAGGGCTTCATCGGTAGTAAACCCTTCGCCTTCACGCATTTTCTTTTCGCGCATTACCTGACGCAGCTGAACCTCAATACGCTCAAACAGCTGATTGATGCGGTCCTGCAGGCGATCTTGTTCAAACATCAGCGCATGGCCGGTAAGAATGCGGGTTAACCCCGGGTTACGTTCACCAAAACCCAGCACCAGCAGAACGATTAGCCGCAGGCGAGCCAGCGTATCTTTCTCATCTTTCAAAATCAGGTTAATGCGGGTAATCAGGCTGTCTTCGATAAACTCAATCAGGCTATCGAACATTTTCATCTTGCTGGGAAAATGCCGATAGAGCGCCGCTTCGGACACGCCAACCGTTGCCGCAAGTTTCGCGGTGGTAATGCGCTGGCTGCCGTCGCTGGATTCAAGCATTTGGGCCAGAGACTGAAGTATTTCCTCGCGACGATTCCTTTTCGCGGTCTGTTTTTCTGCCATGTTCTAAAATACCCCTGAAAATTACCTTGTCAGGCAAGCACCGCACCGCGCCCGCAAACGCCTGGTTTGCGGTCTGTTATAACGTTATCTACGCGGTAGGGTTACGTTTATAAAACGGTATTACTGGCGGCCAGAATGGCCAAAGCCGCCTTCGCCACGGTCGCTGGCATCAAAATCTTCGACCAGATTAAATTCTGCCTGTACCACAGGTACAAAGACCATTTGCGCGATGCGCTCGCCAGGCTGGATGGTGAAGCTGTTCTGGCCACGGTTCCACACGGAAACCATCAACTGCCCCTGATAATCGGAGTCGATTAAACCCACCAGGTTGCCCAGCACAACGCCATGTTTATGACCCAGGCCTGAACGCGGGAGAATCACCGCCGCCAGGGATGCATCGGCAATGTGAATAGCCAGGCCGGTAGGCAGCAGCGTTGTTGCACCTGGAGCCAACTCTACGGCGTCATCTAAACAGGCGCGCAGGTCAAGACCGGCTGAACCGGAGGTGGCGTAGGTCGGCAGCGGAAATTGTTGGCCAACGCGCGGGTCCAGAATTTTAACGTCGATTTTTTTCATCATAGCGGGTAACGATCTCGTCCAGTAAAAGGTGGCCAAGGAGCTCTTTACGCTCAAGCGGTAAGACTTTATCTCCATCCTGCCAGAAAAGGTGTAATGCATTGCTGTCGCTGTTAAACCCCTGATTTTGCTTAGATACGTCATTAGCACAGATCAGGTCGAGGTTTTTAGCAGCGCGCTTTTTCCGGGCGTATTCTTCCACATTATTTGTTTCGGCGGCAAACCCTACAACATAGGGGCGACCTTCTGAAAGTGCGGCAACGCCGGCAACCACATCCGGGTTTTTCACCATTTTTAGAGTAATTTCATCACGTTGCTTTTTGATTTTCTCTTCAGCAACGGTGGCTGCCCTATAATCGGCAACGGCCGCACAGCCGATAAAAATCTGCTGGCTTGTGGCCTGCCGTTGTACGGCTTCGTTCATTTCCAGCGCGGTTGTTACATCTACCCGATTTACCCCGGCAGGCGTTGGCAAAGTTACCGGCCCGGCAACTAAAGTCACGTTTGCTCCGCGGGCGGCTGCGGCTGCGGCGATAGCAAAGCCCATTTTACCGGAGCTGTCATTGGTAATGTACCGAACGGGATCCAACCGCTCGCGAGTGGGGCCGGCGGTAATCATGACGTTCAGATGTTGCAGATCTTTGACTACCGAGAAATGCTCCACTGCCATGTCGACGAGTATTAACGGGTCCAGCATACGCCCCGGGCCGATGTCGCCGCACGCCTGGCTGCCGCTATCCGGCCCCCAAATCAGCAGGCCACGAGAGCCGAGTACGCCAAGATTATGTTGGGTTGCCGCTGCCCGGTACATTTGCTGGTTCATGGCGGGAACGACCGCAACCGGTGCCGCAGTAGCAAGGCAGATGGTGCTGACCAGGTCGTTTGCCATCCCTGCTGCGATGCGGGCAATCAGGTCTGCGGTGGCGGGAGCAATAATGACTAAATCAGCCCATTTTCCCAGTTCGATGTGGCCCATTGCCGCTTCGGCAGCCGGGTCAAGCATGCTGTCCGACACCGGATATCCGGAGACGGCCTGTAAGCTTAATGGTGTGATAAAGGCCTTCGCCGCCTCGGTCATTACCACTCGTACATCCGCTCCGCGATCGCGCAGACGACGCACCAGCTCAGGTGTTTTGTAAGCAGCAATACCGCCGCTGACACCAAGAACAATTTTCTTGCCGGAAAGCCCCATCATGATTTTTATCCGTTGGAAGTCACATTCAGGAGGCTATTTTATCACAATCCCCGGCAGGGGACTTTTTGCTGTTTGCGAGGCATTACGCAAGACAGTAATCCGGAATCGCCCGATAAGAAAAAACGTCGCACTATAGCGTGGGTAAGCCAGGAGGGGATGCCATGAAAGGGAATAATGCTATTGAAAAATCGACGTTGCCGCGTGAAAAGTTGCTGAAGTTTGGCGTCAGTTCGCTAACCGATACCGAACTGTTGGCGCTGTTTTTGCGAACCGGGTGCCGGGGGATGCACGTTCTGGTTTTTGCCAACATGTTATTGCGTGAGTTTGGTTCACTGCATCGCCTACTGTCAGCCGACTTTTCTCATTTCGAAAAAGTGAACGGAATCGGTGTTGCAAAATATACCCAACTGAATGCAATAGCCGAGCTGGCAAGGCGCTATTACTCTTCTCAGGGAGTGAGTGAGCTTTCTCTGCTCAACCCTGGGAAGGTGCGCGAATACATCCAAAGCCAGATAATGACCGAAGAACGAGAGGTTTTTCTGGTGTTGTTTCTGAATAATCAGCATCAGGCCATCAAATGTGAGCGCCTTTTTGCCGGTACGCTGGGGCACGTTGAGGTTCATCCGCGAGAAATTGTGCGCGAAGCGATGAAATGTAACGCCGCAGCTATTATACTGGCGCACAACCACCCTTCAGGTAAGGCTGAGCCGAGCAAAGCCGACCGGGCCATAACAGAGCGTATCGTTAAAGTCTGCCTGTTTATGGAGATTCAGGTGCTTGATCATCTGGTTATTGGCCATGGAGAGTACGTTTCTTTCGCTGAGCGAGGGTGGATTTAGGCCAATGAGCGCGATCCATAGGGATCTTTGTCTGTTCGGGACTTGAGCACATGCCTCACACAGCGTATACTACGCCACCTTTGAGAATCTCGGGTTTGGCATTATGCGCCTGGCACTGTGGTTCACATTGAACCGCCAGGGACCAGGCTTGCAGCCTGACGAGGCGCCTAACCCTATACGAAGCTCGAGCTAATTTGATTTTTGGAGAATAGACATGTCCCGAGTCTGCCAAGTTACTGGCAAGCGTCCGGCGACCGGTAATAACCGTTCCCACGCACTGAACGCGACTAAACGCCGTTTCCTGCCGAACCTGCACTCTCACCGTTTTTGGGTTGAGAGCGAGAAGCGTTTTGTCACCCTGCGCGTATCTGCTAAAGGTATGCGTGTAATTGATAAGAAAGGCATCGATACAGTTCTGTCTGAACTGCGTGCCCGTGGCGAAAAGTACTAAGTACTTAGAGGAAATAAATCATGGCTAAAGGTATTCGTGAGAAAATCAAGCTGGTTTCTTCTGCTGGTACTGGTCACTTCTATACCACCACGAAGAACAAGCGTACTAAGCCGGAAAAACTGGAACTGAAAAAGTTCGATCCAGTTGTCCGTCAGCACGTTATTTACAAAGAAGCCAAAATTAAATAATTCTGGTAACTTTGTTGAAGAAACCCGGCTCAAGCCGGGTTTTTTTATGCCTGTTTCCCGGAGGAGCGATGCCTGAATTACCAGAGGTTGAAACCAGCCGCCGCGGTATTGAACCGCATCTGGTCGGCCAAACGATTTTGCATGCCGTGGTACGCAATTCACGTTTGCGTTGGCCGGTATCAGATGAAATTCATGCCCTGAGCGATAAGCCGGTGCTGAGCGTACAGCGTCGGGCAAAGTATTTACTGCTGGAACTGCCGGACGGCTGGATAATCATCCATCTTGGTATGTCCGGTAGCCTGAGGATCCTTCAGGACGAGCTTCCCGCAGAGAAGCACGATCATGTTGATCTGGTTATGAGTAACGGCAAAGTTCTGCGCTATACAGACCCGCGCCGTTTCGGGGCGTGGTTATGGGCTAAAGAGCTTGAGGGCAGTAATGTTCTGTCTCATCTTGGGCCAGAACCGCTGAGCGATGAATTTAACGCTGATTACCTGCGTGAGAAATCGGCGAAAAAGAAAACGGCGATCAAACCGTGGTTAATGGATAACAAACTTGTGGTTGGCGTGGGGAATATCTATGCCAGCGAGTCGCTGTTTGCCGCCGGGATCCACCCTGACAGGGCAGCAAATTCACTCTCGAAACGTGAGTCTGAAATTTTAGTCGCGACGATCAAAGCGGTACTGCTGCGTTCAATTGAGCAGGGCGGGACAACGCTAAAAGACTTTCTTCAGTCTGATGGTAAACCGGGATACTTTGCGCAGGAACTGCAAGTTTATGGCCGGGCAGGTGAACCGTGCCGGGTATGTGGTGCGCCGATTGTTGCCGGTAAGCACGGGCAGCGCAGCACTTATTATTGCCGCCGCTGCCAGCGGTAATTATTTAAGCCGTTCGATAAGAGCTTTGCAAACATGCTCCGGCAGGAAGTGGGCGACGTCTCCGTGATGGCGGGCCACTTCTTTTACCAGTGAAGAAGAGACAAACGACCACTCTTTCGACGGCATCAGAAATACGCTTTCCAGCTCCGGCATTAAATGGCGGTTCATATGCGCCAGCTGCATCTCATATTCAAAATCAGCGGCGGTGCGCAAACCACGAACCAGCACATTTGCCCGCTGCTTACGGGCAAAATTTGCCATTAAATCACTAAAGCCGATCACCTCAACGCCGGGAAGATGCGCCACGGCCTGTTGTGCCAGAGCAACACGCTCTTCCAGCGTAAATAAAGCATTTTTGCTGGGGCTGGCAGCAATCGCAAGGATCACCCGATCAAACATACTGGCAGCACGGGTAATGATATCAAGATGGCCGTTGGTGATGGGATCGAAGGTTCCCGGATAGATTGCCCGCTTTTGCATATCAGACCTTAGTGTGTTTTTGGGGGGAGATAGGGTTCCAGCAGCTGTAGCAAGCGCTGTAAGGCGCCCTGATTCTGATAGAGCACTTCCACGGCATGGCGGCCATAGAAGTTACGATAATCTTCATCGGTGAGCAAAGACGCAATCTCTTTTACTAATGACTGGTCGTCGATCACTGTAATCAGGCCGTCTGCCTGTGACAGGCGGGCACAGATATCTTTGAAGTTAAAAGTGTGTGGCCCCATCAATACGGGAATGGCGTGTGCAGCAGGCTCCAGAGGGTTATGGCCGCCTCTTTCTACTAATGAGCCCCCCACAAAAGCTAAGTCTGCGATGCCGTACAGCAGCATTAACTCACCCATCGTATCGCCGATAACAACCTGAGTACCTGAGGACGGGACTTCGCCGGATGAGCGCGTTGTGTAACTTAATCCGGCATTTCGCACCAGGTTTACGGCGTCCGGGAAGCGTTCCGGGTGACGTGGCACGAGAATCAGCAACAAATTAGGGAATTGTTTGAGCAGCGTTTGATGGGCCTGAAGAATAATGCTCTCTTCACCTTCATGCGTGCTGGTTGCTATCCAAACCGGGCGATGAGGTGCCCACTGGCGGCGTAACGTTACCGCCCGGGCGGCAAGCTGAGGCGTAACTGAAATATCAAATTTCAGGCTGCCTGTTACCGTTAGCTGGCTGCGCTTTGCACCAAGCGCGACAAAGCGCTCGCCGTCTTCTTCATTTTGTGCAGCGATCAGCGTAATGCGCTGCAGCAGCGTGCGGACAAACTGGCCCAGTTTTGCATAACCTTTAGCGGAGCGAGCAGAAAGCCTGGCGTTGGCTATGACTAATGGAATGTAGCGTTTATGCAATGCTGCTATCAGGTTTGGCCACAGCTCTGTTTCCATAATCAGCACCAGCTTCGGATCGACTTTATTCAGAAAACGGTTGAGCGCGCAGGGTAAATCGTAAGGCAGGTAGACGTGCTGAACGTCTTCCCCAAAAGCGGACATAACCCGCTCCGAGCCCGTTGGTGTCATAGTGGTGACGGTAATCGGGAGCTCAGGGTAGCGATGGCGCAGGGCCCGGACCAGTGGTATGGCCGCGAGCGTTTCCCCGACGGAAACGGAATGCAGCATGATGCCGCCTGGCTTAAGCGGTTTTTTATAGAAACCGTAGCGTTCGCCGATGCGTTTGCGGTATGCGGGAGCTTTACGACCGCGCACCCACAATCGCAGCCAGATGAGTGGCTGTATGAGGTAAAGCAGTGTGGTGTAAAGCAACTGAAGCATAGGACATGACTGACATTATGAATGTGCTGGGGATTCTATGTATTTAACCTGAGCTTTGCCATTACTTTTCCCCTATTTGGCTTAAAAGCTATGCGCATTGCACCGGGATGGTGCGCTCCCGGGTTTTCGCTTTCTGCTTAGGTTAGCTATAAAGGGGCTAAAATTGACCGGAAATAGCCTTTCGTCATGATGTGCACGTAACAATATTTCTATTCTTATCATGTTGTTATGCTTAGGGATATTCGTTTCGGAATGGCCGGGAATAAGTGATACACTAGATATAAAAATGAACACGTTGTCAGTGGACAGGTAGCTGTTGAGCCTGGGGCGGTAGCGTGTTTTTTTGTTTTTCAGTATTGCTGATATTAAGAGCCGACGGTGAATACGACATTTAAAAGAATTCTGGTGATAAAAATGCGCTTTCACGGCGATATGTTGCTGACAACGCCCGTGATCGGTACCCTCAAGCGCAACTATCCTGAAGCAAAAATAGATGTCCTGCAGTATCAGGATACGATTCCGATTCTTTCTGGAAACCCAGAAATCAATGCAAGTTACGGTATAAGCAACAAAGGCGTAAAGACCGGAAAGAAAATCAGTAATTTCCTCTCGCTGATAAGCCGCCTGCGAAAGAACCAATATGATCTGATAGTAAACCTGACCGATCAGTGGAGCGTGGCAATGATGGTTCGTTGCCTTGGCCCGGCGGTAAAAATTTCCCAGGATTACGATCATCGGCAATCATCGTTCTGGAAAAATAGCTTCACCCATCTTGCTCCTGTTGTTGGCGATCATGTGGTTGAAGCCAGTCTTTCCGTTCTGGCTCCTTTGGGCATTACCGATTTCTGTACCGAAACGACCCTGTTTTATGCCCCGGCGGACTGGCAGAAGATTCGTGGAATGCTGGATGAGCAAGGTGTCAGAGATAACTATGTTGTCATCCAGCCGACTGCCCGGCAGCTGTTTAAATGCTGGGATAACGACAAGTTTTCACGGGTTATTGATTTCTTGCAGGATAAGGGGTTTCCGGTTGTATTGACTTCCGGCCCAGGCGCTGCCGACCTTGCCTGCGTTAACGAAATTGCACAGGGTTGCCAGCGCCCCCCGATTGTGGCGCTCGCCGGCAAGACGAGTTTCCCCGAGTTGGGCGCATTAATCGATCACGCGGCATTGTTCATCGGCGTTGACTCTGCTCCCGGGCATATTGCTGCTGCGGTGAAAACGCCGGTAATTAGCCTGTTTGGCGCAACGGATCATATTTACTGGCGTCCATGGAGCGAGCAGATTACCCAGTTCTGGGCGGGTAACTATCAACCGATGCCCCCTCGCGCTCAGCTCGATCGGAATAAAAAATACATGTCGGTTATCCCCGCAGAGGATGTGATTGCCGCCGTTTCAAAAATGCTCCCCGTAACTGAGGCAGAGCCACAAACTGGCGGAACACTATGACCGTTGCTTTTTGCCTGTATAAATATTTTCCCTTTGGTGGCCTGCAGCGGGACTTCATGCGTATTGCGCAGGCGGTTGCAGCGCGTGGTCATGCTGTTCGCGTTTACGTGCAGTCCTGGCAAGGGGATAAGCCTGAAGAATTTGAGATTATTACCGTCCCGGTTCACTCAAAGACAAACCATGGCCGAAATGCCGAATATTATCAGTGGGTGAAGGCGCATCTTAGCCAGCATCCGGTCGCGCGGGTGGTTGGCTTTAATAAAATGCCGGGCCTGGATGTTTATTACGCCGCCGACGTTTGTTACGCTGAGAAAGTGGCAAAAGAAAAAGGTTTCTTTTACCGCCTGACTTCCCGCTATCGGCACTATGCGGAGTTCGAACGAGCCACATTCGAGCAGGGAAAACCGACAAAACTGCTTATGCTGACGGATAAGCAAATCGCTGACTTTGAAAAACACTACGGCACGGAATCCTCCCGTTTCCTGATCCTTCCTCCCGGCATCTATCCCGATCGTAGATTCGATAACCATCAGCCAGGAAGCCGGGATCGTTATCGGGAAAAAAATGAGATTGGCGCAGAGGACTACCTTGTATTGCAGGTAGGTTCCGATTTTTCGCGTAAAGGGGTCGATCGCTCTATTGAGGCGCTTGCTGCTTTGCCAGAAGCTATTCGCAACAGAACAACGTTATTTGTCGTCGGCCAGGATAAACCTGGGCGCTTTAAGGCATTAGCGCAAAAACGTGGCGTGGAAAACCGGGTTCGTTTCTTTTCCGGACGAAATGACGTCTCTGAACTGATGATTGCCGCCGACTTGCTTATCCACCCTGCCTATCAGGAGGCGGCCGGGATTGTGCTGCTCGAGGCTATTGCAGCCGGATTGCCTATCCTTGTGACGGAGGTTTGCGGCTACGCGCATTATATTGCGGATGCAAAATGCGGCAGGGTGATTGCCGAGCCGTTTAATCAAAAGTCGCTAAATGAGGCTTTATCTGGCGCTCTGACGAACACAGGGCAGCGCCAGCTTTGGGCCGAACATGCCCGTCATTACGCCTGCACCCAGGACATTTATAGCCTGGCAGAAAAAGCAGCTGACATTATTGTGGGGGAGCCGCGTGGTTGATTTAAAAGAGCCTTTTGCCTCCCTTTGGCGGGGTAAGGATGTTTTTGCTGAAGTTAAAAAGCTTCAGGGTGAGGTTTTTCGCGAGCTGGAAACCCGGCGCACGCTTCGCTTCGAAGCCGCAGGAAAGAGCTATTTCCTGAAATGGCACCAGGGCACTGCCTTTAAAGAAGTCGTAAAAAACCTTATTTCATTCCGTATGCCGGTCCTGGGTGCCGACCGTGAATGGAAGGCTATTCATCGCCTGAAGGCGCTGGATGTGGACACGATGCAGGGCGTTGGATTTGGTGAAAAAGGGCTGAATCCAATCAATAAGACGTCATTTATCATTACCGAAGATCTGACCCCAACAATTAGCCTCGAAGATTACTGCGCCGACTGGGCAACTAACCCGCCTGATGTGAAAGTGAAGCGGATGCTGATCGGGCGTGTTGCCGCTATGGTGCGCAAAATGCACGGCGGCGGCGTGAACCATCGTGATTGCTACATTTGCCACTTTTTATTGCATCTGCCGTTTGATGGCCAGGAAAGCGACTTAAAGATTTCGGTAATTGACCTGCATCGCGCGCAGATTCGTTCAAAAGTTCCTCTCCGTTGGCGGGACAAGGATCTCATCGGACTTTACTTCTCATCGATGAATATTGGGCTGACTCAGCGGGATATTTGGCGGTTTATGAAGCGCTATTCTAATCAGCCTCTGAGAGAGATGATAGAAACAGAACATGCACTGTTGGCTAAAGCGGAAGAAAAAGCGAACAAAATAAAGGAAAGAACGATTCGTAAATCGTTATAGCTGCCTGTAAAGTGAACCTTAAAGGTTCCAGTGACCTATTCATTTAAATTGGATAAGAATTAAAAATGTCTCAATTCAGTGATGAAGATATCATCCTTTCGGCTTTCGAATTCAATCATCAGAGAGCGAATGCTGATGATGTTTTAAATATAGCTTTTGGTATTGATAAGAATTTTCTTTTTGGATGTGGCGTAGCTATTTCATCAATCCTGTTGAGTAATCCGTCAGCATGCTTTGAGTTCCATGTTTTCACTGATCATTTCAGTGAAGATGATAAAATTCGATTCTCGGCATTAGCTAAGCAATATAAAACATGTATTCATATTTATGTGATTAACTGCGAAAAACTTAAGTCCTTGCCCAGCACAAAAAACTGGAGTTACGCGACTTATTTTAGGTTTATTATTGCTGATTATCTTTATGGCAAGCTTGATAAGCTTCTCTATCTGGACGCGGATATTGCTTGTAAAGGAAGCATCCAGGAGTTAGCGAGCTATACTTTTTCGGATAAAGAAATTGCCGCAGTAGTTGTTGAAAGAGACATTGATTGGTGGACTAATCGTTCAATTACACTTTCGACCCCAGAGTTGATTTCCGGCTACTTCAATGCAGGCTTTCTGCTTATTAATATTAATGAGTGGAATGCGAATAATATTTCCGCTAAAGCAATAGAAATGTTGCGTGATCCGGTGTGGGTTGAGAAAATAACTCATCTCGATCAAGACGTACTAAATGTACTGTTGGTTGGGAAAGTTAATTTCATTAATGGGAAATATAATACACGTTTCAGCATAAATTATGAGTTGAAAGATAACGTTGTTAATCCCGTCAATGATGAAACCGTTTTTATTCATTATGTAGGGCCAACAAAGCCATGGCATAACTGGGCGAGTTATCCTGTTTCTCTGAGCTTCCTGACGGCTAAAGCAGCCTCGCCATGGCAGAGTGTTGAGCTTCTTAAGCCAATAAATAGTCATCAATATAGATACTCTGCTAAGCATCAATTTAATCAAAAGCGCTACTTCCATGGCATTATGAATTATATTAATTACTACGTTGCTAAATGCAAAGAATAATAAACTGACGGCTGTAATATATAATCATAATTTTATACTGCACAATGAGTTGTGATGAAAGGTTATTAAAATTGGATTTTAAAAAACTTACTCAATTTAAAAATATAATCGTTCTGGATCGTCGCACTGAAAAACGTGAAGATCGCTCGACTTTTAATATTTCTTGGGGAATTGATAGGAATTATCAGGTTGGTGCTGCAATATCTATTGCATCAATTCTTGAAAATAATAAACAGCATGATACTGATTTTACCTTTCATATTATTGCTGACTATTTAGATAATGACTATATTGAGCTTTTAACACAATTAGCAGAGCAGTATAAAACTGTTATTAAATTATATCATATTGATTCTGCACCGCTGATTTCGCTGCCCAGAACCAACATTTGGCCTGTATCTATATATTATCGTTTGCTTTCATTTGATTATTTCTCTGAGCGCCTTGATAGTTTACTCTATCTGGATGCTGACGTTACATGTAAAGGATCCCTACAAGATCTTGTCTCTTTAGAATTTAATGAAGAGTATGGCGCTGTGGTGATTGACGTCGATTCAATGCAGAGAAAGAGTGCCGTACGGTTACAGAATTCAGAATTTGAAGGGCATTATTTTAATTCTGGAGTAATGTATATTAATTTAAAGCAATGGTTAAAGTCCGAGTTGACAGCAAAGTTTTTTAATTTACTCGCCGATGAAGATATTGTAGATAAATTAAAATACCCTGATCAGGATATTTTAAATATTATGTTCCTGAATCATGCAAAGATATTACCAGGGGAATATAATACTATTTACTCTTTGAAGTCAGAGTTTGAGAAAAAAGAAAGTGGTTACTATAAGAACTTTATCAAAGAGGATACTGTTTTTATACATTACACCGGTGTGACTAAGCCGTGGCATGATTGGGTTGATTATCCGGCAGCACAGTTTTTCCGTACGGTTTATGAGCTTTCACCATGGAAAGGAATACCTTACCAGGCTGCTGTGAAAAAACATGAGTATAGAGAGAAATATAAACACCTGCTTTATCAGGGTAAAGTAATAAGTGGCCTCTTAGCAGCAGCAAAATATAATTTAATGAAAGGTTAAGGTTTTATGGTTGATAAAATTATATTTACTGTGACACCTATTTTCTCTATTCCTCCTCGTGGAGCCGCAGCTGTCGAAACATGGATGTATCAGGTAGCACAGAGAACATCAATTCCAAACCGGTTAGTGTGTATTAAAAACGAAGGATATGCGGATTTTACTCCGGTAAACGATAACTGCAGCATCCATCGAATTGGTTTTAGTCGAATCTATAAGCGTCTCTTCCAGAAGTGGACCCGCCTTGACCCGCTGCCGTACTCACAACGAATACTGAATATTGCAAAAGACTTTCATATAACAGATGAAAGTGTCGTTGTTGTGCATAACAGTATGAAGCTGTATCACCAGATTCGACAGCGTGCTCCACAACAAAAAATCGTCATTCATATGCATAATGCGTTCGAGCCTAAAATGCTTGAGCAAGATGTAAAAATGATTGTACCGAGTTTTTTCCTGAAGGATTACTATCAGAAGTATTTGCCAGATGCAGATATTGTGATTGTACCTAATGGAATTGATTTAGATATTTATCAGTCCTCTTATGAGTCGGTTTCCAGAGCATGTTTGGGTATTACTGATAAGGATAAGGTTATCTTCTATGCGGGGCGTATTGTACCGGATAAAGGTGTCTTACTGTTGATGCAGGCATTTGAAAAACTCACTGCGAAGCATCAAAATCTAAAGCTTGTGGTGGTTGGCGATCACCAGGAAGTGAATAAGGGTGAGAATGGTGCCTATCAACGTGAAGTTGTTGAGATTGCTGAACGTTTGCAGAACCAATGCCTCATGCTGGGAAGTATAGCACCCGAGCAAATACACCGTTACTACCCTCTTGCTGATTTAGTTGTTATTCCGTCTCAGTTCAAGGAACCATTCTGTATGGTGGCCATCGAGGCAATGGGAGCAGGTAAACCCGTGTTGGTTAGTACTCGTGGCGGTATGGTTGAATTCGCCAGGAAGGGAGAAACAGGTTTTCATCTGCGAGAACCAATGACGGCGGACTCTATTGCTCAGGATGTAATGAGTACGTTGCAAAGCAATGATATAGACATTGTTGCTAAACGTGGTCAGAGCTATGTATATGAACATTTTAGCTGGGATGGCGTCACACAACATTTTGAGGAAGTTATTCATAACTGGTTTCATTAATAAAAAAGGCTACGGAATGTAGCCTTTTTTATTTTTGAGGTTTTATTATTTATTTTTCATGACTATCAGAAAACCAACCAGTATACCTAACAGGTCCAACTGTATTTGCTCAACATTGCCTCGAATAATGAAATAGCCGATAAATGATAATAAAATGATCATGTATGCATTTATTTGAGAGTGCTGGCTTCTCTCAAACGCATTTGCGAGGCACTCTTTTGTAATTGCTGCATAAATCAGTAACAGGCCAGCTAATCCGAGTAAACCGGTACCAAACCAGACAAATAGTGCTAAGTTATGGGGTCCAATAGATTCACGAAACGTCCAATTAGGATAATCAACAACACGCTTATTGTAGATGTCTTTATAGGCGATGTTCCCAAAACCGTATCCAGTAATGGGGTTTTCCATAATAAGATCGTAGGCACTGCCTTGTGTGCCATTTGTATAGCGATAAGAACCGTCGGTTTGCTGAAGCTTAAATGTCAGATTTGCAGATATTTGCTTATGTGAGAAAATTGCTGCCAGCGCAATCGCTGAAATTATGATTCCTGTAAATAATAATTTCCATTGTTTATTTAATAAAATCCATATAAGGCTAACAACTAATACGGAAAGCCATGCACCCCGTGAAAGTGTGCCTAAAATAAGAAATAGATAAACCAGACTCAGCAGAATGAATCCAATCCTGTATTTTAGTGATTTGATTAACCACATACTGAGTAGGGCCGGGAAGAGAAATACCATCGAATCAGAAATACTACGATGTCGGTAATCTGTAAACGGCATAATTCCTTGTTTATAATCCTGATAATAAAATATGAGCTCTGATAAGCAGCGTAAGCTCAGTGCCGTGATGAAAGAAAAGAAAATTAGCTTTGAAATTAACTCTTTGCTTTCATTTCTTAGCAAAACAGGGATAGCGATAGTACATAATAGTGTGTTTTCTAAAACAGACCTGCTGATCTCTTTCAAACTGGCTTTGAAATCAGGGGTTTGTAGTAGAGAAAGTAATACAGCAACGGTTAAAAAAGCAACGCTGTAGAAGAGAAATGTTTTGAAAACAGGTAAGAAGTGCCGTGGTTGCCTGCAAAGATATGAAATTGTTGTTATCGCCATCAGTATAACAATGAGATGTTTATAACGAGTGATATTTCCTAAAAAATAGGTGGCGATAAACAAGAACACTAGCGTTCTATTCCAGTATAAGGTCCAGTTTTTTTTCTCATTAGAAAAAAATAATATATGGGCCATCTCTTCTCCGCTGTCGAAATTCGAGTGCTTAAACTTTAGCCGTAAGTTGATTAAATACGGTAGAGGCAGTCAAATCTCCAAGGCTGTTGCTCGGCGATCGGCACTCGACCTGATTTTTCCCATACCCACCAATGAGACCCGGATCTGTCGGTCCGTAAAGCGTCACATTTGGCCGGTCTAATGCTGCGGTAAGATGACTTAATCCTGTATCAACGGAAACGACATATTTTGCCCCCGCCAGCACTTTAGCCACTTCCTCGAGCGTCATCCTCGGTAACACATCAACAAAATCAAACCCTTCTGCCAGTCTTTTTGCACGTGCTTCTTCATGAGGCGCTCCCCACGGCAGCTTAATGCGAATCCCTGAATCCTCCAGCAGACCAATTAGCTCTCGCCAGTTCGTCTCCGGCCAGTGTTTATCATCCCGAGTGGTCGCATGTAAGAATACGGCATATTGGCCGTTATCGGCGTTCAGATTGTTCAGGAAATGCCGCGCGATGGCGTAATCGCCCTGAGTTTGCGGCTTGCTAAAGCCCAGACTTTTGGCAAAAAGCTCACGCACACGTTCAACGGCATGTTGCTGTTTGGCAACGCTGTGTTTTACGTTGTAGAACAGGCTGGCTAAAGGTTCGCGGGCGCTGTTCCAGTCCATGCCATGTTTAACGCCATGCGCATTACGAGTCACCAGAGCCGCGCTCTTTACCAGGCCCTGAGCGTCGATAATGCAGTCATATTTCCTGGCTTTCAGGGTCTGGTAGAATGCTTTGCGCTCGGCGCGCGTCTCAGAAGCAAACCAGCTCTTTCTCCAGCGACGGATAGCGACCGGAAACACATTCTCCACGGCAGGATGCCAGCCGGGGATCTGAGCGAAACCTTCTTCAACAACCCAGTCGAATTTGATACCCGGAATTGCATGCATCGCGTCGGTCAACGCGGGAAGGGAATGCAGTACGTCGCCCATTGAGGACGTTTTGACCAGAAGCACCCGCATTAGTCTTCCTTACTGGTAGTTAACAGCTCGGTTAACGCGACCAGCACGCTGTCCGGAGTAATATCAATCAGGCTCTGGTGATACCCTTCTGCCGCATCACCTTTGCGTACTTTATGGTAGCCGCTAATCAGGCGGATTACTTTTGCTTTGTGGGACAGCGGCGGCGTGAAGTCAGGGCTGCTTGGGCCATATAGCGCCACCAGGGGGCGCCCTAGCGCGGCGGCAACGTGCATCAGGCCTGAATCATTAGTCACTACGCCCTGGCAGGCGGAGAGCAGGATAACGGCCTGTTCAAGCTGAGTATCACCGGCAAGATTACGGCACCAGGCCTGCTGTTCGGTAGTAAGCGTGGCGAGAATATCGTTACCCGCATCTTTGTCTTTGGCTGAGCCAAATAGCACGACCTGATAGCCAGCATCGATGAGTTTGGCTGCCAGATCCGCGTAATGATAATGTGGCCAGCGTTTAGCCGGGCCAAACTCTGCACCAGGACAAAAACCTATCATCGGGCGCTGCTGGTCGAGATTGAAGGCGGCGCAGGTCTGCGTCTTCTCACCCTCATTAACCTGTAATTTAGGCCACAGCAGCGGTTGGGGTAAGTCTTTGGCGGATTGCATCACGCCCTTGTCGTATGCAAGAGCGACATAGCGCTCCACCATTAGCGGCCACGCCTCTTTGTCCAGCTTCCGGCTGTCGTTGAGCAGGCCATAACGCATTTCGCCTAGCCAGCCGGTACGATGAGGAATTTTGGCAAAGAAGGGAACCAGAGCGGACTTGAACGAGTTTGGCAGGACGTAAGCGCGATCGTAGTGCTTATTACGCAGGCTGTGGCCAAGACGGCGACGTTCGCCGATTTCCAGCGCGCCGTGGCCGAGCGGCATAGCTATTGCCTCGTTAACTTCCGGCATGCGGGATAATAATGGACGGCACCACGCGGGTGCCATCACATCAATTATCGCCTGGGGATAACGCGCCTTGAGCGTGCGATAGAGACTTTGCGACATCATCATGTCGCCCACCCATGACGGGCCAATCACCAGAATTTTCATGCTTCAGTTGGCCTGCTTATGCGTCACGATTTAACCATGTCATATACTCCGCAACCCCTTCGGCTACGGTTTTAAACGGCTTGTCGTAGCCGGCGGCGCGCAGGTTTGTTAAGTCGGCTTCGGTGTAAGCCTGGTAGCGGCCTTTCAGCTTATCCGGGAAAGGAATGTACTCGATACTGCCTTTCTTGTGGAACGCCAGTGCGGCATCCGCTACGGCCTGGAAGGACTCTGCACGGCCTGTTCCGCAGTTGAAAATACCTGACACGCCATTCTGCCAGAACCACAGATTGACCGCAGCCACGTCGCCCACATAGATGAAGTCACGTTTGAAACTGTCGCTGCCTTCAAACAGTTTTGGGTTCTCGCCGTTGTTTAACTGGGTATTAAGGTGGAATGCTACGCTTGCCATGCTGCCTTTATGGCCTTCGCGCGGTCCGTAGACGTTGAAGTAGCGGAAGCCGGTAACCTGTGAGTTGGCTTCAGGGAGGATCTGGCGTACATATTCGTCGAACAGGAACTTTGAGTAGCCATAAACATTCAGAGGCTGCTCAAACTCGCGGGATTCAATAAAGTCTTTATTGCGGCCGCCGTAAGTGGCTGCGGAAGAGGCATACAGGAACGGAATTTCGTGCTCCAGGCAATAGTGAAGCACCTCTTTGGAGTACTGATAGTTGTTATCCATCATGTACTTGCCATCCCACTCGGTGGTGGAAGAGCAGGCACCTTCGTGGAAGATAGCTTCGATATCGCCAAACTCTTCACCGGCCATAATCTGGATCAGGAAGTCTTCCTTATCCATATAGTCGGCGATATCCAGGTCAACCAGGTTGGCGAACTTGGTGCCGTCCTTCAGATTGTCGACAACCAGGATATCCCGGTAGCCCTGATCATTCAGGGATTTAACAATGTTGCTGCCGATCATTCCGGCGCCGCCAGTAACGATGATCATAACTGTAACCTTCAAATTATGGAGTCAGAGACAATCTCAGACCTGAATGTGCATAATCATACCATCACATTTGCATCCCTTCAGCCATTTACACGGTGAGGTAAACCAACTGTCTCGGAGAGTTACATTGACGGGCTATTGGCTATGCTTTCAATTTTTATCGGGAAAGTTATTTAATTGAAAGCTGCTAATAAGGTTGAACTCTGCGCATAAAACGTACTGTGTACAGGGAGTAAGTGATTGTGATATAATATATTTCTTTATATTAATGGTTTTTATTGGCGATGAAATCATCTACCACGATTGTAACGGCATATTTTGATATTGGTAGAGGGGAGTGGACTGCTAATAAAGGGTTCCGTGATCAACTTGCCCGCTCTGTTGACGTCTATTTTAATTATTTCGAGCGATTGGCTGCTTTAGAAAATGATATGGTCGTTTTCACCTCACCAGATCTTAAGGAAAGGGTTGAAGCAATTCGACAGGGAAAACCTACGACAGTTATTGCCATTGATATAAAAAATAAATTTAAACATATTCGTGGTCTCATTGAGAAAATCCAACATGACGAAGCATTTACGAATAAATTAGAGACCAGGCAGTTAAAAAACCCAGAGTACTGGTCTCCAGAGTACGTATTGGTCTGTAATCTAAAGACCTACTTTGTCAATAAAGCTATTAATTCTGGATTGGTAAAGACTCCACTGGTTGCATGGGTTGATTTTGGTTATTGCCGTGAGCTAAAAGTGACTCGTGGTTTAAAAATTTGGGATTTCCCATTTAATAAAAATACCATGCATCTATTCACCATCAAGAAAGGGCTAAATGTGAAGTCATTGCAGCAGGCATTTGATTTCATGATTGGTAACCATGTCTATATTATCGGTGGTGCTATTGTTGGCTCTCAGGATAAATGGAAAGAGTTTTATCCTCTGGTCATGGAAAGTCAAAAAATAACTCTGAAACATAATATTGTTGATGATGACCAGGGGATCTTTGTTATGTGTTATTACAAGCAACCTGAATTATTTACCCTTAACTATCTTGGGAGGGGAAAATGGTTCGATTTGTTCCGTTGCTTCAAACGCTCAGCTTTGGGGGCCAGGCTGCAGGCGCTGAGAATTTTTCTTTCGAGGAAATAGTCGCCCTGGAGTTAATTATAATCCTGATGAATGTTATTTGAGCTGGCCCGATAGCGCTGAAGTTATCTGGCCTTTTATTTATGCTAATTTATGATGCTTTCAATAAGTACAATAAATTCAAGATATTATGCTTTTTTTTGATGTGTCATTTATCCCGGTCAACAGGGCTGCTGTCCACGTTTTGTTACGTGATTTATCCTGCAAAAATCAGATTCCCTGAAGCGTCATCTCGTCTCCTGGTATAGGTTTGGGTAATATGTGCCGAAATTTGCCATGCCTGGAGAATCGCGATGCGCGAAGATTTTTACAAGCAGTTGACCTCCCAGCTCGAGACGGCTCGTGCGGAAGGGTTATTTAAAGAAGAGCGTATTATCACCTCCGCCCAGAATGCGGATATCACCGTTGCCGACGGTAGCCACGTTATCAACTTCTGCGCCAACAACTATCTGGGACTGGCTAACCACCCGCAGCTGATTGAAGCGGCTAAGCAGGGAATGGACAAGCACGGGTTTGGTATGGCTTCTGTGCGTTTTATCTGCGGAACTCAGGACAGCCACAAAGCGCTGGAAGGCAAGCTGGCGGAATTCCTTGGAATGGATGATGCGATTCTGTATTCCTCCTGCTTTGACGCCAACGGCGGGCTATTTGAAACGCTGCTCGGCCCGGAGGACGCCATCATTTCTGACGCGCTGAATCATGCGTCAATCATCGACGGCGTTCGCTTGTGCAAAGCCCAGCGCTACCGCTATGCCAACAACGACATGCAGGAACTGGAAGCTCGACTCAAAGAAGCGCGTGCGGCCGGTGCTCGCCACGTCATGATTGCTACCGACGGCGTGTTCTCCATGGACGGCGTGATTGCCAACCTGAAAGGCGTTTGTGACCTGGCGGACAAATACAACGCGCTGGTGATGGTGGATGACTCCCATGCCGTCGGTTTTGTCGGCGAAAACGGGCGCGGGACACATGAATACTGCGAAGTGATGGATCGCGTGGATATCATCACCGGCACGTTGGGCAAAGCGCTCGGCGGCGCATCCGGCGGCTATACCGCAGGCCGCAAAGAAGTGATTGAGTGGCTTCGTCAGCGTTCCCGTCCGTATTTATTCTCCAACTCTCTGGCTCCGGCCATTGTTGCCGCCTCCATTACAGTGCTCGAGATGCTGGCTTCCGGCGCCGACCTGCGTGAGCGTCTGTGGTCTAACGCCCGCCTGTTCCGTGAAAAAATGAGCGCTGCGGGCTTTACCCTCGCAGGGGCTGACCACGCCATCATTCCGGTGATGCTGGGCGAGGCGGTAGTGGCGCAAAACTTTGCTCGTGAACTGCAAAAAGAAGGTATTTACGTCACCGGCTTCTTCTACCCGGTGGTGCCAAAAGGTCAGGCGCGTATTCGCACCCAAATGTCGGCGGCGCATACCCCTGAGCAAATTGAACGTGCGGTGGATGCATTTACGCGCATCGGTAAGCAATTAGGCGTTATCGCTTAAGGGAGCGGTCATGAAAGCATTAGCAAAACTGAAAGCAGAAGAAGGTATCTGGATGACGGATGCGCCCAAGCCGGAAATGGGCCATAACGATTTGTTAATCAAAATCCGTAAAACCGCCATCTGCGGCACCGACGTGCACATCTATAACTGGGACGAATGGTCGCAAAAAACGATTCCAGTGCCGATGGTTGTCGGCCACGAATACGTGGGCGAAGTGGTGGGTATTGGTCAGGAAGTGAAAGGTTTTAAAATTGGCGACCGCGTTTCTGGCGAAGGGCACATCACCTGTGGCCACTGCCGTAACTGCCGTGGCGGGCGTACCCACCTGTGCCGCAATACTACCGGCGTTGGCGTGAACCGCCCTGGCTGTTTTGCCGAGTATTTGGTTATCCCGGCCTTTAATGCGTTCAAAATCCCGGACAATATCTCCGATGACCTGGCCTCTATCTTTGACCCATTCGGCAACGCAGTGCATACCGCACTTTCGTTCGATCTGGTGGGCGAAGACGTGCTGGTGTCCGGAGCTGGCCCAATTGGTATCATGGCGGCTGCGGTAGCAAAACACGTTGGGGCGCGTAACGTTGTCATTACCGACGTGAACGAATATCGCCTGGAGCTGGCTCGTGAGATGGGTATTACCCGCGCGGTTAACGTCAGCAAAGAAAGCCTGCAGGACGTGATGAGCGAGCTGGGGATGACCGAAGGATTTGACGTCGGTCTGGAGATGTCCGGTGCACCTCCTGCGTTCCGCGCCATGCTGGACACTATGAACCACGGCGGCCGCATTGCGATGCTGGGTATTCCACCGTCCGATATGTCTATCGACTGGACAAAAGTTATCTTTAAAGGGCTGTTTATTAAAGGTATCTACGGGCGGGAAATGTTTGAAACCTGGTATAAAATGGCGGCTCTGATTCAGTCCGGTCTGGATCTTTCGCCAATCATTACCCACCGCTTCTCAATTGATGAGTTCCAGAAAGGCTTTGATGCGATGCGTTCCGGGCAATCCGGTAAAGTCATCCTGAGCTGGGATTAATCGTGCAGCCAGAGGACATAAGTCCTCTGGCTTCTTCCGCAATCAGGCCTGCTTACCCCAGCCCTGCCACTGATGTTGTAAATATTTCACCAGCGAACTTTCGCTAATACTCTCGCTCAATACTTTGAAGTAGGTCGTCGCATACACCGGCTCAAGCGGCTTTTTCGGCTTACAAATTTTCACGCCCCGGAACGGGTTACGTGGTGGCTGTTGCTTGCCCGGCTGCGCGGTATTCGGCGTGGAGGTGTCAATTTGAGGCTCGTTCAGCAGGCTGCTCGGCCTCACCAGAGTGATGTCCGGCGGCAGGTTATAAATCATCTGCTGCAATACACGAACGGTCGCTGGATGCGGGTGGCCGATAGCAATGGCCGAGCCAGTTTTACGGGCCAGCTGGATCGCCCGATTAAACTGGAAGCGAATATCCGCTTCGTTCTGGGTATCGTCGAGAAACACTTTACGCTTAATCACTTTCACCCGGGTTCCGGCCGCGGCGCGCGTGGCCTGGCTGTTGCCGATGGTCATGCTATCGAGGAAGTAGAGATTATATTGCTCCAGGGACTGCATGACCTTTTGCATGCCGAACAGGCTGGAGGTCATAGCGCTGCCCATATGGTTGTTCATCCCGACCGCGTAAGGCACTTTATTCACCGCATCACGAATAATGCGTTCTATCTCCTCGCTGCTCATATCCGGGCGCAGCGTATCTTTCTCCAGAGGCTGCTTGCTCAGCGGAGCCATTGGCAGATGGATAAGCACTTCATGACCGGCAGTATGAGCTTTGGTGGCCATTTCACGGGAGTGAGGAGCGTTGGGCAGGACGGCGACGGAGACATTGGTCGGCAGAGCCAGAACCAGATTTTCCTGCTGAGGGCGATAGCCAAAATCATCGATAACTATCGAGAGCTTACCGGCCCAGGCGGTTGTTGCCAGCATTAGCCCGCTGGCGGCGGCGAAAAAAAAGGTGCGAAACTGAGGCAAAACTTATCTTCCCAACCACGGTTGTGGATTCACTGCCTGGCCCTGGCGACGAATTTCGAAATAGAGTGACGGACGGCCCTGGCCGCCACTGCTACCCACGAGCGCGATAGCCTGGCCCGCGCGCACCTGGGTGCCCACGCTGACCAATGCGCTCTGGTTGTAGCCGTAGAGACTCATATCGCCTTTACCATGCTCGATTACCACCACAAGGCCGTAGCCCTGCAGCCAGTCGGCAAGAATAACGCGCCCGTCAGCAATGGCTTTAACTTCCGTTCCCTCTGACGCGCCGATAACGATACCTTTCCAACGTAGTTCACCTTGCAGCTGTTCGCCATAACGATGAAGTAACGAACCGCGAACCGGCCAGTACGCCTGGCCGCGAGGGGAGCCCAGCCCGCCGGTTCTGGACATCAGCGAACGCTCGCTTTCGGTCGGCTTGTAGGTGGTGCCTTTGTTCGACGCCTGCTGCTGTTTGTCGCGAACCTGCTCTGCTTCTCGCGCTTCGCGTTCGGCACGGGCTTTGGCTGCGGCTTCCGCGCGGGCAATCTGGCTTTGCAGGCGGCTCTGGTTTTGGCGCATCTCGCTCAGTTTCTGCTGATCTTGCTGGATGGATGACTCCAGCCCGGCGAGGGTTTTCTTGCGTTCGTTGCGTGCGCTTTCTAGTTTGGCCTGCTGCGCCTGTTGCTCATAAAGCAGCGTTTGCTGTTCGCTTTGTTTACCTTCCAGCTCGGACTTTTGCTGCGCAGCTTCCGCTTTGGTTTGTTTTAACTCTTCGATGGTCTGCTGGCGTGCGGTATTGAGATAGCCAAAATAGGCCTGCAGGCGCTGGCCACGCTGGCTTTCCTCACCGCTGAGGATCAGTTGAAGACCGGTATGCTGCCCCTGACGGAATGCGGCATCCAGCTGGGCCGCCAGGTTGCGTTCCTGGGTTGCCTGCTGTTTTTGCAGCTTTGCGAGAGAGTTATTCAGGGTGGCAATTTGATTATTTAAATCAGCGAGCGTGTTTTGCGTCTCGCGCAGCTTACGGCTGGCGGCAGAAATCGCTTCTTCCTGAGTCTTCAACTGAGCCAGCAGAACCGATCGCTGTTGCTGCTGCTGGCGTACCGCGCGCTCTTTGGCGGCGATATCCTGCTGAATAGACTGTAGCTGCTGTTTGTCATCGGCGTGACTGGAAAAAGAGCATAACAAGACGCCAGCGCTGAGCACGCTGGCGTAGATAACGGGCTTCACAGCCCAGGTGTTTGAAAAAATCGCCTTTCCCCTCATGGGGAGGGATTATTCCACGATGAACAGCGGCTTGCCAGTCATCTCTTGCGGGATTTCCATGCCCATCAGGCTCAGCATGGTTGGCGCGATGTCGGACAGCTTGCCGCCTTCTACCGCTTTCAGATTTTTCTCGCCAATATAAATCAGCGGAACCGGCAGGCTGGTGTGGGCGGTGTGCGCCTGGCCGGTAGCCGGATCGCGCATTTGTTCGGCGTTGCCGTGGTCTGCGGTGATCAGCAACTGGCCGCCAACGGCTTCAACGGCTTTAACCACCTGAGCAACGCAGTTATCCAGCGCTTCGACCGCAGAAATAGCCGCTTCATAAACGCCGGTGTGGCCAACCATATCGCCATTCGGGTAGTTACAGATGATGGTATCGTACTTACCGCTGTTGATGGCGCTAAGCAGCTTGTCGGTCAGTTCTACCGAGCTCATTTCCGGCTGCAAATCGTAGGTTGCTACTTTCGGTGAGTTCACCAGCACGCGGTCTTCACCGGCAAACGGCTCTTCCACACCGCCGTTATAGAAGAAGGTAACGTGAGCATATTTCTCGGTTTCGGAAATACGCAGCTGGGTTTTGTTGTGCTTCGCCATCCACTCGCCGAAGGTATTGCTCAGGGAAGCTGGTGGATAAGCACAGGCAGTTTTAATATCCGCAGCGTATTCAGTCAGCATCACGAAATCACCAAACTGAACGACTTTTTTACGTCTGAAGCCGTCAAAATCGGCGTTAACGAAGGCGCGGGTAATCTGGCGGGCGCGGTCGGCACGGAAGTTCATGAAGATCAGCGCATCGCCGTCGTTCATGATGGACTCGGCTTCACCGGCGGCGCGGATAACGGTTGGTTTGACGAATTCGTCATTCTCATCACGCGCGTAGGCGGCTTCCAGAGCGGCGACCGCCGTTTCGGCCTGGTATTCACCTTTGGCCTGAGTCATCAGGTCATAAGCCAGTTCAACGCGATCCCAGCGGTTATCCCTGTCCATCGCGTAGTAGCGGCCAATCACGGTGGCGACACGGCCTTTGCCCAGAGCGGCAAATTTATCAGCAAATTTTTTCAGCGAAGATTCAGCGCTGCGCGGCGGCGTATCGCGGCCGTCGAGAAAAGCGTGCAGATAGATAGCTTCGGCCCCGCGCTCGGCCGCCAGCTCGATCATCGCAAGGATGTGATCTTCGTGGCTATGAACGCCGCCTGCGGAAGCCAGCCCCATAATGTGAACGGCTTTTCCTGCGGCAACTGCTTTGTCAACGGCAGCGGTAAGCACCGGATTAGCAAAGAAAGTACGTTCTTTAATTTCAACGTCCAGGCGAGTCAGGTCCTGGTAAACAATACGCCCTGCGCCCAGGTTTACGTGGCCAACTTCGGAGTTACCCATTTGCCCGTCAGGCAGGCCAACTTCAAGCCCTGAAGCGTTGATCAGGGTATGCGGGCGTTGAGCCCACAGGCTATCCATCACCGGAGTTTTAGCATTAAGAATGGCATTATCCTGCTGCTCTTCACGGTGGCCGTAGCCATCGAGAATCACCAGAACCATAGGTTTTTTAGTAACCGACATTGCAACAACCTCTGAGTCAAAGACAAAAAATTTGCGTAATTTTACTACAGGCGATCCCGGCAAATAGCCGCAGAAGATCAAAGAAAGGGGTTGGATGGCGATCGGATTGCTTCAGTCCGGTTCTTTTTTTCCGTAACAGCACGCAGAATCCACATAACATTATTCAGACTGGCTGTAATTGCCACAACGCGAAGGTATACTCCCCACCTGGTTTTCTCATCATTACTTAGTCGGGAGTTACTACCCCCCATGCAAGAAATTATGCAATTCGTTGGCCGTCACCCCATACTTAGTCTGGCGTGGGTCGGTTTGCTGGCCGCGGTACTTTTCATGACCTTTAAGGGGTTAACCTCCAAAGTTAAAGTCATTACCCGTGGTGAAGCTACCCGCTTAATTAACAAAGAAGACGCGGTAGTTGTTGATGTGCGCCAGCGTGACGATTTCCGTAAAGGCCACATTGCTAACTCGCTGAACGTGCTGCCAACTGAAATCAAAAGCGGCAACTTCGGTGAGCTGGAAAAACACAAAGCGAAGCCGGTGATTGTGGTGTGCGCCAACGGCGTCTCTTCACAAGAGTCTGCCGCACTGTTAAATAAAGCAGGTTTTGAGCAGGTATCACTGCTGAAAGAAGGCATCGCCGGCTGGAGCGGGGAAAACCTGCCGCTGGTTCGCGGTAAATAATCTGGAACAGACTGAGGTAAACCATGGCGAATATTGAACTCTACACTAAAGCGACCTGCCCGTTTTGCCACCGCGCAAAAGCTCTGCTCAATAGCAAAGGGGTGACGTTCCAGGAATTGCCTATCGACGGCGATGCTGCTAAGCGTGAAGAGATGATCAAGCGCAGTGGCCGCACCACGGTTCCGCAGATTTTTATTGATGCACAGCACATTGGCGGTTGCGATGACTTGTACGCACTGGATGCGCGTGGTGGACTCGATCCCCTGCTGAGCTAGTGCGGTTTGTCTGCCGTGTATCGCAGATTAAGGACGTTTAAATTTTAAGGGTTAACAATGTCAGAACAAAATAATGCAGAAATGGCTTTCCAGATTCAGCGCGTTTACACCAAGGATGTTTCTTTTGAAGCACCAAATGCGCCGCACGTTTTCCAAAAAGACTGGCAGCCGGAAGTTAAACTGGATCTCGATACCGCGTCCAGCCAGCTGGCTGATAACGTGTATGAAGTGGTGCTGCGCGTAACCGTGACCGCAACGCTTGGCGAAGACACCGCTTTCCTGTGCGAAGTGCAGCAGGCCGGTATTTTCTCCGTTGAAGGTATCGATGGTTCTCAGCTGGCGCATTGCCTGGGTGCATACTGCCCGAACATTCTGTTCCCGTATGCGCGTGAATGTATCACTAGCCTGGTTTCTCGCGGTACTTTCCCTCAGCTGAACCTTGCACCGGTTAACTTCGATGCGCTGTTCATGAGCTATCTGCAGCAGCAAGCTGGCGAAGGTGCTGAAAACCATCAGGATGCCTGATGAACAGCCTTAATGCTTCAATGACTGTGATCGGTGCCGGTTCTTACGGCACCGCTCTCGCCATCACCCTGGCGAGAAACGGCCACCACGTTGTGTTGTGGGGGCACGATGCTCAACATATCGCAACGCTGCAGGCCGATCGCTGTAATGTTGCGTTCCTGCCGGATGTTCCTTTCCCCGATACGCTCCATCTGGAGAGTGATTTAGCCACTGCCCTGGCGGCCAGCCGCAATATTCTGGTTGTTGTCCCGAGTCATGTGTTCGGGCAGGTGCTGCGCCAAATCAAACCTCTGATGCGCCACGATGCGCGTATTGTCTGGGCAACTAAAGGCCTTGAGGCAGAAACGGGCCGCTTATTGCAGGATGTTGCTCGCGAAGCGCTGGGCGATGATGTGCCACTGGCCGTTATCTCCGGGCCGACTTTTGCTAAAGAGCTGGCCGCAGGTTTGCCGACGGCTATTGCTCTGGCGGCGACAGACGACCAGTTTGCGGACGACCTCCAGCATCTGTTGCACTGTGGTAAAAGCTTCCGCGTCTACAGCAATCCCGATTTTATCGGCGTACAGCTGGGCGGGGCGGTGAAGAACGTTATTGCCATCGGCGCAGGGATGTCTGACGGCATCGGTTTTGGCGCTAACGCTCGTACCGCGCTCATTACCCGTGGTCTTGCAGAGATGACGCGTCTGGGCAGCGCGCTTGGCGCTTCGCCTGAAACCTTTATGGGGATGGCGGGCCTGGGTGACCTGGTGCTGACCTGTACCGATAACCAATCCCGCAACCGTCGCTTTGGCATGATGCTGGGTCAGGGTATGGATGTGGACGGTGCGCAGCAGAAAATCGGCCAGGTGGTTGAAGGGTATCGCAACACCAAAGAAGTTCGCGAGCTGGCAGCGCGGGTAGGTGTTGAAATGCCAATAACCGAGGAAATTTATCAGGTATTGTATTGCGGAAAAAACGCGCGCGAGGCAGCATTAACGTTGCTTGGTCGTACCCGTAAGGATGAACGAAGCGGCAACTGACGGATCGTTTAATTCACCGCAATAACTGAAACGTCCCGACCCTGGTGTCGGGCGTTGTTTTTCTGTCTGGAGAGAGCAATGTCATCTGAAGAACTGGATTTGGTGTGGAGCAATATTAAAGCCGAAGCGCGCGCGCTAGCGGATTGTGAACCCATGTTGGCCAGTTTTTATCACGCGACGCTGCTCAAGCATGAAAACCTCGGGAATGCGCTGAGCTATATGCTTGCCAACAAACTGGCTTCGCCCATCATGCCGGCGATTGCGATTCGTGAAGTTGTTGAAGAGGCTTATGCGGCCGACCCGCAAATGATAGCCTCTGCGGCCTGTGATATTCAGGCGGTGCGCACCCGAGACCCGGCGGTGGATAAATACTCCACGCCGCTGCTTTACCTCAAAGGCTTCCATGCGCTGCAGGCTTACCGCATCGGGCACTGGCTCTGGCTCGAAGGGCGCCAGGCGCTGGCGATTTTCTTGCAGAATCAGGTTTCCGTCTCTTTCCAGGTGGATATTCATCCGGCGGCAAAAATTGGCTGCGGGATTATGCTCGACCACGCTACCGGCATTGTGATCGGTGAAACGGCGGTAGTAGAAAATGACGTCTCGATTCTGCAATCTGTGACGCTGGGCGGCACCGGGAAAACCAGCGGCGACCGCCATCCGAAGATCCGTGAAGGCGTGATGATTGGCGCCGGGGCGAAGATCCTCGGCAATATTGAAGTGGGAACGGGCGCTAAAATTGGCGCGGGTTCCGTCGTGTTACAGCCGGTTCCACCGCATACCACTGCCGCTGGCGTACCGGCAAGAATCGTCGGCACACCGGAAAGCGACAAGCCGTCGATGGATATGGATCAGCACTTCAACAGCATCGGCTTCGAGTTCGGAGATGGTATCTAGCTTCTGAGAACGGCACCGCGGTATCCCAGCTGGCGCCAGGCTTCATACACTACAACAGAAACCGAGTTCGACAGGTTCATGCTGCGGCTGTCGGGCATCATCGGGATGCGAATTTTTTGCTCCGGCGGCATCGCATTCAGGATCTCGGCAGGTAGCCCGCGGGTTTCCGGGCCAAACATCAGATAATCCCCTTCTTGATAACTCACCGCGCTGTGGGCTGGCGTTCCCTTGGTGGTTAAAGCAAACAGGCGCTGGGGCTTTTCTGCCTCCAGAAACGCGCTGTAGTCGCGATGGCGCAGAACGGTAGTAAATTCGTGGTAATCCAGTCCGGCGCGACGCAGGCGCTTATCATCCCAGGGAAATCCCATTGGCTCAATGATGTGCAACCGAAACCCGGTATTTGCGCACAGGCGAATAATGTTCCCGGTATTGGGCGGAATTTCTGGCTCAAACAAAACGATATTTAACATACAACCCCCATCGACAAGGGGCGCAGAATAGCAAAATTGCTGCTAAGCAGAAATGAAAACAGGCTCCGTAGAGCCTGCTTGTTAACGGTGATAAAGCGGCAGCCAGAGCGTCAGGCGCAGGCCGCCTAGCGGGCTGTCATCTGCTTTGACCCAGCCGCGATGCTGCTGTACCGCAGTCTCAACGATAGCGAGGCCAAGGCCGGTGCCGCCGGATTCGCGGTCGCGTGCTTCATCGGTGCGGTAGAACGGGCGGAAAATTTGCTCGCGATCTTCCGGACTAACGCCCGGGCCATCATCGTCAACCGTCACCGTAATGCCCTGGTTATCCACGGAGAAGTTAACGGCAATTTTAGTATGCGAGTAGCGCAGCGCGTTGCGAATGATATTCTCAAGCGCACTTTCCAGCGCATTTGGGTTGCCGTACATCAGCCACGGACCGGGTGGATAGGTAATTTCCAGAGATTTACCCATCTGTTCGGCTTCGAAAGCGGCGTTATCCAGCATTTCCGTCCAGATCTGATTTGCCTTCATGGTTTCGCTAACCAGCGCGTTTTTCTGCTGATTACGCGACATAACCAGTAAATCGTTGATCATGCCATCCAGCCGCTGAGCTTCGGTTTCTATACGCCCCAGCTCCTTACTCTCACCGCTGCGGCGGCGAAGCAGGGCAGTACCAAGCTGCAGTCGAGTGAGCGGAGTACGAAGCTCATGAGAGATGTCGGACAGCAGCCGCTGCTGCGCCGTCATCATTCTTTCCAGCGCGGTCACCATCTGGTTAAAGCTGGCGCCTGCGGCCTGGAACTCCTGCGGCCCGGCTTCCAGCTCAGGATGCTGACGCAAATTCCCCTGCGCAACCTCATCCGCCGCGTTTTTCAGCTTACGAGCCGGTTTTGCCAGGCTCCATGCGAGCCACAGCAGCAGCGGAGAGCTCACCAGCATGGTGACAATCAGCAACAGCAGAGGCCGGTCGAACAGCAGGTTGATAAAGTCGGACTGTGAGCTGCTGGCGGGGCGAATTAGATAAAGTTGGTAGTTATCTTCGCCATCTCGTACCGAAAATGGGCCAACAAGCTCAACCCGGCCATATTTCTTTTTCTGGGGATGATCGGCGTTATCGGACTGGCCGATAAAGTTACGGATGATCTGCATTTCGTTGCGTTGGGCGCCAATGACTCGCCCTTCGCTGGTGACCAGCAGCAGGCGCTGGCCAGGAGGTGCCCATTTGTCGATGGCGCGAAACAGACGCCGCCACCACATTAAATCATTGGGCGGATCGGTCGCCAGCTCGGCTTCGACGTGCTGCTCAATCATGTAGCCCTGACGTTGCTCATTCTCCATCAGCTCGGTCATCTGGCGTGAATCCAGCTTTGGCAGCATTAAAACTAACATCAGTACCAGAGCCAGCGTCAGCCAGAAGATGGCAAAAATGCGCGCGGTAAGGCTACTTATCATGAAGCGGAAACCATCAGATAGCCGCGACCACGTAATGTTTTAAACCACGGGTGACCGTCTTTGCGATCCGGCAATTTGCGGCGCAGGTTGGAAATATGCATATCGATTGCGCGATCGAATGGCGTCAGGCGTTTACCGAGGACTTCCTGGCTAAGATGTTCACGTGAAACTACCTGACCAAGATGCTGGGCCAGAAGATAGAGCAGGGTGAACTCGGTGCCGGTTAAATCCAGCGCCTGGCCATCGAAGCTCGCTTCCTGACGGCCCGGGTTCAGGCTCAGCCCGTCCACCTCTACCGTTGGAGAACTGCTGTCGCTGTTTTGTTGTTGCTCGCTCCAGTGTGAGCGACGCAGGATGGCGCGAATACGCGCAACCAGCTCGCGGTCGTTAAAGGGTTTTGGCAAATAGTCATCGGCACCCAGCTCAAGGCCGAGTACGCGGTCAAGTTCGCTCCCGCGTGCGGTAAGCATAATGACTGGTGTCTGGTGTGTCTGGCGAAGCTCTTTCAAGGTATCGATACCGTTTTTCTTCGGCATCATTACGTCGAGCAATAACAGGTCGATGCTGTCGTCCAGAAGGGCCAACGCTTGCTCGCCGTCGTGGGCGACAGTTACGTCAAAACCTTCCATGTCGAGCAATTCCTTTAGCAGGGAAGTCAGCTCTCGGTCATCATCAACTAACAGGATTTTATTCATTGTGAAATTACCTCCGAGGCAGAAATTACGTCATCAAGCGGCGCTAATCCATGACTTTACGTTGTTTTACACCCCCTGACGCTAGTTTGCAGCGGGAATCGTAGACTGGCTCTCGTTGAATCGCAGCACAAAAGATTTTGGGAGCAAGTGATGCGCAATGTTACCGCTGCCGTCATGGCCTCAACGCTGGCGTTTATCTCTTTAGCCAGCCAGGCCGCTGATTTACAGACCGGCGTTAACTGGCCGCAAAGCGACAATCTGGCAAAGCGCAGTAACGCTCAGAATCATATGTTTGACGGCATAAGTTTGACCGAACAGCAGCGCCAACAGATGCGCGATCTTATGCAACGGGCAAGGCATGATAGCCCACCCGTTAATGTTAGCGAAATGGAGATCATGCATAGGCTGATCACCGCAGATAAATTTGATGAAGCGGCAGTAAAAGCCCAGGCTGAAAAAATGGCACAAGAACAGGTTGCCCGCCAGGTAGAGATGGCAAAAGTACGCAACCAAATGTACCACTTGTTAAGCCCGGAACAGCAGTCCGCTTTAAATGAGAAACACCAGCAGCGCATGGATAATCTCCGTGAACTGTCGGACCAGCAGCAGAGCATTTCGCTGCAGGCAATGAGTAGTAGCAGTAACCGTAGTAACCAGTAACAAACCCTGTTTTCCTTGCCATAGACACCATCCCTGTCTTCCCCGCCTACCCAGGCGGGTTTTTTTTGCCCAAAGCTCAGAGCGGGATCCGCTATACTAGCCGCATTCACCTGCGGGAGCCTCCATGAATCAACAATATGGGCAGCTGGTTAGCCGGGCCGCAATAGCAGCGACCGCCATGGCCTTGCTGCTGCTGATCATTAAAATTTTTGCCTGGTGGTACACCGGTTCGGTCAGTATTCTGGCGGCGCTGGTGGACTCGCTGGTCGATATTGCCGCCTCGCTGACCAATCTGCTGGTGGTGCGCTATTCACTGCAACCGGCAGATGAAGAACACACCTTCGGCCATGGCAAAGCAGAGTCGCTTGCCGCGCTTGCGCAAAGCATGTTTATCTCAGGGTCGGCATTATTCCTGTTTTTGACAGGTATTCAGCATCTTGCCGACCCTTCCCCAATGAAGGATCCCGGTATCGGCATCGCCGTGACGGTCGTTGCGCTGTTAAGTACCTTAATTCTGGTGACCTTTCAGCGCTGGGTGGTGCGAAAAACTCAAAGCCAGGCCGTCCGGGCAGATATGCTTCATTATCAGTCTGATGTTATGATGAATGGCGCAATTCTTATTGCGCTGGCTCTGTCCTGGTACGGCTGGCACCGCGCGGATTCGCTGTTTGCATTGGGCATTGGCGTCTACATTTTATATAGCGCGCTGCAAATGGGTTATGAAGCCGTGCAATCGCTGCTTGATCGGGCGTTACCGGATGAGGAGCGCCAGGCTATTATCGATATCGTGAATACGTGGCCCGGGGTAAGAGGGGCACACGATCTTCGAACGCGGCAGTCAGGGCCGACCCGCTTTATACAGCTTCATATTGAAATGGAAGATAATTTGCCGCTGGTTCAGGCGCATATTATCGCCGAACAGGTGGAACAGGCGATCCTTCATCATTTTCCGGGGTCGGATGTCATTATCCACCAGGATCCTTGCTCGGTTGTACCGACCGGGCGACAGGGACATTTCGAGCTTTAGTTTTACGTTGGAAGGTTGGTGCTAACGGGCAGTTTTTGCACAAAGTACCGCCAGTTGGCCTGACCTGAATCAATTCAGCAGGAAGCCGTTGTTATACTATTTGCTGCAGAGTCGAGGCTTCGGATTGCCCGCAGCGGTTTCCGGCACCAGGATTAATTTTGCTTTCAAAGTTCAGAGGTAGTCATGATCAAAAAAATTGGTGTGTTGACGAGTGGCGGTGATGCGCCGGGCATGAATGCGGCAATTCGCGGCGTAGTGCGTGCGGCATTGTCAGAAGGTCTGGAAGTCATGGGCGTCTATGACGGCTACCTGGGCCTGTATGAAGACCGTATGGTGCAGCTGGACCGCTATAGCGTGTCCGACATGATCAACCGTGGCGGCACATTCCTGGGTTCAGCTCGCTTCCCGGAATTCCGCGACGAAAATGTTCGTGCAGTGGCTATCGATAACCTGAAAAAGCGCGGTATCGATGCGTTGGTTGTTATCGGCGGCGACGGTTCCTACCTGGGCGCGATGCGCCTGACCGAAATGGGCTTCCCGTGCATCGGCTTGCCTGGCACCATTGATAACGATATCAAAGGCACCGACTACACCATCGGCTATTTCACCGCGCTGGAAACCGTCGTTGAAGCCATTGACCGCCTGCGTGACACCTCTTCTTCCCACCAGCGTATCTCCATTGTGGAAGTGATGGGCCGCTATTGTGGCGACCTGACTCTGGCTGCGGCTATCGCCGGTGGCTGCGAGTTTGTGGTACTGCCAGAAGTAGAATTCAGCCGTGAAGATCTGGTGGCAGAAATTAAAGCCGGGATTGCCAAAGGTAAGAAACACGCGATAGTGGCTATCACCGAGCACATCTGCGACGTGGACGAGCTGGCGAAATATATCGAAACCGAAACCAAGCGTGAAACCCGCGCGACCGTTCTGGGCCACATTCAGCGCGGCGGTTCTCCGGTAGCTTACGATCGCATTCTGGCTTCCCGCATGGGCGCTTACTCTATCGAGCTGCTTTTGCAAGGCTTCGGTGGCCGTTGCGTCGGCATCCAGAATGAAAAACTGGTTCACCATGACATTATTGACGCCATCGAAAACATGAAGCGTCCGTTCAAAGGTGACTGGCTGGACTGCGCTAAGAAGCTGTACTAAGAGTATTTTTCTCAGAAACCGGGCCTGGCCCGGTTTTTTTATGGGTTGTTATATCTCCAAAAGTTATAGCCAATCTTTTTTTATTCTTTAATGTCAGAAATAGTTTCTGGCACGCTGGGTTCATCAAACTTCATAAAGAGAACGAGCGATGAATAAGTGGGGCGTGGGTTTAACATTACTTTTGGCTTCTGGCGGCGTGCTGGCAAAGGATATTCAGCTACTTAACGTGTCTTACGATCCGACTCGTGAACTGTATGAAGAATATAACAAAGCGTTTAGCGCTCACTGGAAGCAGCAGACCGGCGATACCGTGACCGTGCGCCAGTCTCACGGCGGCTCCGGCAAGCAGGCGACTTCGGTTATCAACGGCATTGAGGCGGACGTTGTCACCCTCGCGCTGGCCTATGATGTTGATGCGATTGCCGAGCGTGGCCGTATCGACAAAAATTGGATCAAGCGGCTGCCGGACAACTCCGCGCCGTACACTTCCACCATCGTTTTCCTGGTGCGTAAAGGCAACCCGAAACAAATCCATGACTGGAACGACCTGATAAAACCGGGCGTCTCGGTTATTACGCCTAACCCGAAAAGCTCCGGCGGCGCACGCTGGAACTATTTAGCCGCATGGGGTTACGCGCTGCATCACAACAATAACGATCAGGCAAAAGCTCAGGACTTCGTAAAAGCGCTGTTTAAGAACGTTGAGGTGCTGGACTCCGGCGCTCGTGGCTCAACCAATACCTTTGTAGAGCGCGGGATTGGCGACGTGCTGATTGCGTGGGAAAACGAAGCGTTGTTGGCGACCAATGAACTGGGCAAAGATAAATTCGAAATCGTGACGCCAAGTGAATCGATTCTGGCGGAGCCGACCGTATCGGTCGTTGATAAAGTCGTGGAGAAGAAAGGCACTCAGGCGGTGGCGGAAGCCTACCTGAAGTATCTCTACTCTCCGGAAGGGCAGGAAATTGCCGCGAAAAACTACTATCGCCCGCGCGATCCTGATGTAGCGAAGAAATACGAAAAAGCGTTCCCTAAACTCAAGCTGTATACCATCGACGAAGAGTTCGGCGGCTGGACTAAGGCCCAGCAGGAACACTTCTCCAACGGCGGCAGCTTCGACCAAATCAGTAAACGTTAATCAGAATGGCCCTGCGGGGCCATTTTTGTTTCCATCGTCTTACATTTACTCGCTGAATATCTTCCCGTAGAGTGCTGAAAAACTCTACAGGAGACAGGTATGTCACTCTGGTTTTCAGACCCACTTTTCCTGCCCGGAATGATTGTGCTGGTGACTATCATCCTTTGGGCGACATCGGCCCTGCCTGAATACCTCACTGCTCTGCTGTTTTTTGCCGCCGCGATGGTGGCAAAGATTGCTCCTGCCGGGGTTATCTTTAGCGGCTTTGCCTCTTCCGCTTTCTGGCTGGTATTCAGCGGTTTTGTGTTGGGAATTGCGATTCGTAAAACCGGCCTTGCCGACAGGGTCGCCCGTGCGCTTTCCGCCCGGCTTACCGACTCCTGGCTCCATATGGTTGGCAGCGTGGTCTTGCTTAGCTACGCGCTGGCTTTTGTCATGCCTTCTAATATGGGGCGGATTGCCCTGCTGATGCCGATTGTTGCCGCCATGGCCAGGCGAGCCGCTATTGGTGAGGGGACCCGAGCCTGGTACGGTCTGGCGCTGGCCGTGGGGTTTGGGACATTCCAGCTTTCAGCAACGATTTTGCCCGCCAACGTCCCTAATCTGGTAATGAGCGGCGCCGCAGAGGGCTCTTACGGTCTGCATCTCAATTATCTGCCATACCTGCTGCTGCATACGCCGGTGCTGGGCATTCTTAAAGGACTAATACTGATTGGCCTTATCTGCTGGCTATTTCCCGGCAGGCCTCAGCCGCCGCAGCATATTGAGCATCCGGAGCCGATGAGCTTTGATGAGAAGCGTCTGGCGTGGCTGCTCGCGGTAGTTCTTGGTCTGTGGGTAACGGAAAGCTGGCACGGCATTGGTCCGGCATGGATAGGGCTGGTGGCCGCCTGTATTACGCTGCTGCCGCGTATCGGGTTTATTACAAGCGAGGAGTTTGCCAGCGGGGTAAATGTGCGGACCTGTTTCTATGTGGCGGGCATTCTGGCTCTGGCAACTACGGTTACGCATATCGGGCTTGGCGCTATCGTAGGTGAAAAACTGATGGCGATAATGCCGCTGGATGCGGATAAACCTTTTACCAGTTTTGCCGCGCTGACCGGCATTACCAGCCTGCTCAACTTTATCGTTACCGCCAACGGGGTGCCTGCGCTGTACACCACTTTTGCCGAAAGTTTCTCTCAGGCAACCGGGTTCCCGCTGCTGTCGGTCATTATGATTCAGGTTCTGGGATATTCCACGCCGCTGCTGCCGTATATGGCCTCGCCGATTGTGGTGGCGATGGGGCTGGGGAAGGTTCCTGCGAAAGAGGGAATGAAGCTTTGCCTGGCGCTGGCCGTCGTGACTTTTCTGCTGCTTTTGCCGCTGGACTACGGTTGGTTCCGGCTGTTGCATAAGCTATAAAAAAACGGCTCCGCAAGCGGAGCCGTTTCGTTTAATCGAGTGCGGGATTACGCTTTTTTCGCTTCAGCCGCAGCTTTAACGATAACGGCGAAGGCGTCGGCTTTCAGAGAAGCACCGCCAACCAGCGCGCCGTCGATATCCGGCTGAGCGAACAGCTCGGCTGCGTTTTTATCGTTAACGGAACCGCCGTACTGGATGATCACTTGCTCAGCCACTTTAGCGTCAGCTTTAGCAATGTGGTCACGAATGAATTTGTGTACTGCCTGAGCCTGAGCTGGGGTAGCAGATTTGCCGGTACCGATTGCCCAAATTGGTTCGTAAGCGATAACCGCGCCTTCGAAAGCAGCCGCGCCCTGAGTCTTCAGAACGGCGTCAATCTGGCGAGCACAAACTTCTTCAGTTTTGCCAGCTTCGTTTTCTGCTTCGGTTTCACCGATGCACAGAACCGGAGTCAGGCCAGCTTCTTTCAGCACGGCGAATTTCTTCGCGATGAACTCATCAGACTCTGCGTGGTAAGTACGACGCTCGGAGTGGCCGATGATGATGTATTTAGCGCCGATATCTTTCAGCATTTCTGCGGAAACTTCACCGGTGAACGCGCCGGACAGGTTCACGTCAACGTTCTGCGCGCCAAGAATGATGTGGCTACCGGAAGCAGCGTGTTTTGCCAGGTCCAGATACATAGTTGGTGGGGCAATAGCTACGCCACAGCCGTCAACGCCGGACAGCTCTTTACGCAGGTTGGCGATAAGCTCGTGAACCATGTGTTTGCTGCCGTTCAGTTTCCAGTTACCCATCACTAAAGGATGTCGCATTTTAATTCTCCACGCGGTAAGCAATAAAAAGAATCACTGCCCTATGGGCAGCTTGGTCTGTGAAACAGTATAGAGCATTTATTCGCCGTTGTTTAGCGCCTCAGATAGCGCCAGCTTAATCGGTTCAACCGCGAAGGTAAGCCCCTTTTCGCCGTTATCCGCTACAACATAGCGAATGGCGCCGTCGTTCTGCGAAAAATAGCGTTTATTCTTGCCGTCGCTCAGTAATTTGGTCAGTTTTTGCTGGCTCTGTGCTTTTGAAAGCGAAGGCGTGAAGCTACGAATAATCGCGGCCATATACTCCAGCGCTTTGCCGCGAGCGGCCTTTTGTTCCGGGCCCTGAATCGGCAGCCAGGTTATCTGTATCGATTTAACCTTAAGCGTTCCGCGCTCCAGCGCCGCCGAGGCGTAGAGGTTTTCGTTGATCTTGGTCGCGGCTCGCGTCAGGTTAGCTTTATCGCGGCTGTTTTCAACGGCGCGAAACTCGTTTAACGGCAACGAAGGATTATCGATATTGAATTTGCCGCGAAACTGGGTAATGGTCAGATCGAACGTTGGGGCGCCCGGCAGCAGGTAAGGCGCGGCCGGGAGCTGAGAAGCCGTATCTGACGGAGGATCCGCCCGGCTCACCGCCAGAGGCAGCGCCAGCAGCACGAGGGCAGGTAGCAGATATTTCATCGACACACTTCTCCTGTAATTTGTCTTCCCGATTAAATCGGCAATCCGTTGGCTTGTCAAAACGGGTCGCGACCAGGGTACACTACGCCGCGATAAAATAATAAGGACCTTACCCATGACCATACAGCAATGGTTGTTCTCTTTTAAAGGGCGCATTGGGCGCCGCGATTTTTGGATCTGGATTGGAGCCTGGATTATCGGCCTGATTATTCTGTTTACCCTGGCAGGGGCGGAAATCATGCCTTACTCCACGGCGGGCTTCTTCCTCACCGGTTCGCTTATTCCGACTGCCGCGGTTATCGTCAAGCGGCTGCACGACAGGGATAAAAAAGGCTGGTGGGCGCTGCTGTTCATTCCTGCGTGGCTGCTGCTGGCAGGGAACTGGGAGACCTTTGGTACTTTGTGGCAGTGGGGGCTTGGGCGCTTCATCCCGACGTTGATTCTGGTGATGGTCATCATGGACCTGGGCGCGTTTATTGGCACCCAGGGCGAGAATCGCTTTGGTAAAGAGACCAGCGAAGTTAAATTCCGCTGAATTACCAGTAATGCTCCGCAGTCATATGGCCCGGTCGGCGACGCAGATGTTTGCTCATCTGCCGGGTATCTTTCAGTAGTTGCTGGGTATCACGCACCATCTGCGGGTTACCGCACAGCATCACATGGCTGGTTTCGGTATCCATCGGCAGGCCGACAGCCTTTTCAAGCTCCCCGCTTTCAATCAGCGCCGGTACGCGTCCGGTGAGAGAGCCGGATACCGTTTCGCGGCTAACCACGGTCTGAACACGTACTTTGCCCTGATAACGTTCCTGCAACTCCAGCATTAGCGGCAGATAGCTTAAATCGCTGGCGTAGCGCACGGCGTGAAGCAGCACGATATTTTCAAAGCGCTCAAGGTCTTTGCCTTCCTGGAGAATAGACAGATAGGGGCCGAGCGCGGTGCCGGTCGCCAGCATCCACAGCGTTTTGCAGTCGGGAATTTCTTCGAGGACGAAGAACCCGGCGGCCTCGCTTACCAGCTGAACTTCATCGCCGGGCCGCAGGGCATGCAGGCGTGGGCTGAGTTTACCCTCCGGCACGGTGACCAGATAGAATTCGAGGTCGGGATTACTCGGGGCGTTGACGTAGGAGTAGGCACGCTGCACGCGCTCGCCGTCTATCTCTAACCCAAGCTTGGTAAACTGCCCGGCCGTAAACGGGGGGACCGGGGCGTGAACCGTCAGGCTAAAGAGAGAATCTGTCCAGTTTTGAACCCGGGTGACTTTACCTGTAACCCAATCCGCCATGTTGCTCTCCAGTCGTTGCTTTTTGCCTATCTTCACCAGGTTGCAGAGACATTTCCAGCCCAAACGAGCCGGAAAGCTCGAACCAACAAATGAGAAGCGTTACAGAATATGCTTCTGTACTTCGGTATCTTTACGATCGAGATAATGAATCGACTGAATGCGGCGGATGGTACGGGATTTGCCGCGGATCAGCAGGGTTTCGGTGGTTGCCATGTTGCCTTTGCGGGTGATCCCGTCAAGCAGGTCGCCTTTGGTGATACCGGTGGCGGAGAAGATAACGTTGTCATTGCGAGCCATTTCGTCGAGCGCTAATACCCGTCCGGCCTCAATGCCCATTGCTTTGCAGCGCGCCAGCTCCTGTTCGCCGATGCGGCGATTCTCTTCGCTGTCGCCTTTTACGTGATGGCGAGCCAGCAGGCGGCCCTGCATGTCGCCGTCCAGCGCGCGGATCACCGCCGCGGAAACAACACCTTCCGGTGCGCCGCCGACGCCATACAGCACGTCCACTTCGCTATCCGGCATGCAGGTCAAAATGGATGCGGCTACGTCACCGTCGGGAATGGCAAATACGCGCACGCCAAGCTGCTGCATTTCTTTAATCGTCGCATCGTGGCGAGGTTTAGCCAGAATGGTGACCGTCAGTTCGCTGAGCGGCTTGTTCAGCGCGGTGGCAATATTGCGCAGGTTGTCGCTAAGGCTGAGATTAAGGTCGATAGCGCCTTTGGCTCCCGGGCCGACAATCAGCTTTTCCATATACATATCGGGCGCGTTGAGGAAGGTGCCCTTATCGCCGACGGCTAGTACGGCCAGAGCGTTGGCCTGGCCCATTGCCGTCATGCGTGTGCCTTCAATTGGGTCTACGGCAATATCTACCGCGTCGCCTTTTCCGGTGCCGACTTTCTCGCCAATGTAGAGCATTGGCGCTTCGTCGATTTCCCCTTCGCCGATGACAATCTCACCGTCGATATTGATTTGGTTTAACACGATACGCATTGCATTTACGGCCGCGCCGTCGGCGACGTTTTTATCGCCCCGGCCAAGCCATTTGTAGCCAGCAAGCGCTGCGGCTTCGGTCACGCGGGAAAATTCGATGGCAAGTTCTCGTTTCATAGCAGACTCATTTAGCAAACAGAATTGCCGGGGAGTTTAGCACAGGCGGGGAAGGGGGCGGGAAACCGCCGGGCAGGGCAGCTAATGAAAAAGGCCCCTGAGAGGGGCCTTTTGAGAGATTACTGTTCTTCGTGATCTTCCCAGGCAAGGGCGCGTTTAACCGCTTTTTTCCAGCCAGCATAGCGATAGTTACGCTCGGTAGTTTCAATCCCCGGACGGAACTCTTTCTCGATGACCGATTTTTCCTGCAGTTCGTCGAGATTCTGCCAGAAACCGACTGCCAGACCGGCGAGGTAGGCCGCACCCAGGGCGGTAACTTCGCGTACTTCAGGGCGCTCAACGCGCGTGCCGAGAATATCGGACTGGAACTGCATCAGGAAGTTGTTTGCTACCGCACCGCCGTCCACGCGCAGGGCGTGCAGACGAATACCGGAGTCGGCCTGCATGGCCTCCAGCACATCGCGGGTTTGGTAAGCGATAGACTCAAGCGTTGCGCGAATGATGTGGTTGGAGTTCACGCCACGGGTCAGGCCGAAAATCGCGCCGCGGGCATACGGGTCCCAGTAAGGTGCGCCGAGGCCGGTAAACGCGGGAACCACGTACACGCCGTTAGTATCTTTCACCTTGTTAGCGAAATATTCGGAGTCAAATGCATCGCCAATCAGTTTCATCTCATCACGCAGCCACTGAATTGACGCCCCGGCCATAAACACCGCGCCTTCCAGCGCATAGTTCACTTCGCCTTTAGGGCCGCAGGCGATGGTAGTCAGCAGGCCGTTGGTGGAGGCTACCGCTTTTTCACCGGTGTTCATCAGCATGAAGCAGCCGGTGCCGTAGGTGTTCTTCGCCATACCTTCTTTGACGCACAGCTGGCCAAACAGGGCCGCCTGCTGGTCACCGGCGATACCGGCGATAGGAATACGCGTGCCGCCTTTACCGCCGATGTTGGTCTGGCCATAAACTTCTGACGACTTACGGACTTCAGGCAGCATTTCGCGCGGGATATCCAGCGCTTCCAGCATACGGTCGTCCCAGTCCAGCTCGTGAATGTTGAACAGCATAGTACGAGAGGCATTCGTGTAGTCGGTAACGTGAACGCGTCCCTGGGTCATTTTCCAGATAAGCCAGGTATCCACGGTACCGAACAGCAGTTCGCCGCGGCGAGCGCGCTCGCGTGAACCTTCTACGTGGTCGAGGATCCACTTCACCTTGGTGCCGGAGAAATACGGGTCAACGACCAGGCCGGTATTGTGGCGAACATACTCTTCCATGCCGTTGCGCTTCAGCTCTTCACAGATATCTGCGGTACGGCGGCACTGCCAGACAATCGCATTGTAAATCGGCTTACCTGTTTCACGCTCCCAGACCACGGTCGTTTCGCGCTGGTTAGTGATACCGATAGCGGCAATTTCGTCAGAGTTAATATCGGCTTTGGCCAACACTTCTACCAGCGTGGAGCTTTGGGTGGCCCAGATTTCCATCGGGTCATGCTCTACCCAGCCTGGCTTAGGATAGATTTGCTCAAATTCACGCTGCGCAACGCTGATGATGTTGGCGTCATGATCCAGGACAACGGCACGCGAGCTGGTGGTTCCCTGGTCGAGAGCGACGATGTATTTTTTCTCTGTAGTCATAATCATGTCCTGAAGTCAGTATTACAGTGCTTTTTGCTGAGTGGTCGCCTTGCTGTCCGGTTTATCTTCTTCGACAACGCAGACATCGCAAGGAAGGTGGCGGCCAATCAATTTACGGTAACCGAATGCGCCAAGCGACGCGCCGACGATTGGAGCGAACAGCGGCACCAGGAAGTAAGGAATATCTTTCCCGCCGGTGAAGGCTACGTCGCCCCAGCCTGCCAGCCATGCGAAGGTTTTCGGCCCAAGGTCACGAGCCGGGTTCATCGCAAACCCCGTCAGTGGCCCCATAGAGGCGCCGATAACCGCAATCAGCAGGCCAATCAGCAGCGGAGCCAGCGGGCCACGCGGCACGCCGTTGCCGTCATCGGTCAGGGCGAGGATCACGCCCATCAGAATAGCGGTAATCACCATCTCTACGGCAAACGCCTGCACAAAGTTAATGTGCGGGTTAGGATAGGTGGAGAAGATACCGGCTAAATCCAGGCTTTCTACGCTGCCGCGAACCATATGATGCGTCTGCTCATAATCGAAGAACAGATTGTAATACAAGCCATAAACCAACGCTGCGGCGCAAAACGCGCCAAGGAATTGTGAAATAATAAACGGCACGACTTTGCGTCCGTCAAAACAGGCGAACAGCCATAGTGCAATCGTCACCGCCGGGTTAAGATGTGCGCCAGATACCCCTGCGGTCATATAGATAGCCATCGCTACCCCTAAGCCCCAGATGATACTGATTTCCCACTGCCCGAAGGTGGCTCCTGCCACTTTCAATGCAGCAACACATCCCACACCGAAGAAAATCAACAACGCGGTACCCATGAATTCGGCGATGCACTGGCCTTTTAAGGTTGTTGTAGCTGTCTGACTCATAGTCGGGTCCTGAAGGCAAATTGATGATTATTGTTAGTCGAGCGTCCTTGCCACCCTTTATGCCATGTAGGCACGGTGTTAATTTATCGTTAACGAACACAAACGAGAAATATCGAACTTAAAATGTGCGTGGTGCGTCAAGAAAATGAGCGTTTTCGCGCTAAAAAGTGAGCACATCCTCACGTGTAACGGGCCGAAATGCCCCGTGAGCACAACGATTTTTTTAACAATTCAGACGAGTAACCCGCCCATGCTTTCGGCATAGACTGAAAAACGTCATGTTACGCAAAGAGCGCCGTAAGCCGCTGGACACGGGCATCCGCGCTACTTACAATCGAGTTACGCTACGTGTGCGCATACGTTCATAAAGGCGTCGCCGAAGAATCGGGACGAGGATAGCCATCCATCTACGCCTTGCAATTCAGGAGAGTTCGAAATGTCATTTGAAGTGTTTGAGAAACTGGAAGCAAAAGTTCAGCAGGCGGTTGACACGATTACGCTGTTACAGATGGAAATCGAAGAGCTGAAAGAGAAAAATAACAGCCTGGCTCAGGAAGTACAGCAGGCGCAGAGCAATCAGGAAGAGCTGGTGCGTGAAAACGGCAGCCTGAAAGAACAACAGCACGTCTGGCAGGAGCGTTTGCATGCGCTGCTGGGCAAAATGGAAGAAGTGTAATTACTCCCTGCGGGTAAAAAAGAACGGGCGCCTCAGGCGCCCGTTTTGCTATGCATCAGCTGGACTATTCGATATCCAGCGGATCTTCGGAGAGAATAATTCCGGTGTTGTCGGCATACAGATGGTCGCCGGAGAAGAAGGTTACGCCGCCGAAATTAACGCGTACGTCACTCTCGCCGATGCCTTCGCCAGCGGAACCCGCCGGAATAGCCGCAATGGCCTGAATGCCAATATCCAGCTCTTCAAGGTCGTCCACCTGGCGTACCGCGCCGTAAACCACAATGCCTTCCCACTCGTTTTGCAGGGCAAGGCGAGCCAGTTCAGCATCGATCAGCGCGCGACGTACTGATCCGCCGCCGTCTACCAGCAATACGCGTCCACGGCCATTCTCTTCGAGCAGATCGTACAGCAACCCGTTGTCCTCGAAACATTTCACCGTGATGATTTGCCCACCGAATGACGAGCGGCCACCAAAATTGGAGAACAACGGCTCAACGACGTTGACCTCTTCCTGGTAGATGTCACAAAGCTCAGAAGTATCGTATTTCATAGGATTAAGGTTCTTTTGCTGCAGGAGCTGTCAGTATATCGCGTTCTGTTAACTGTTGGCAAAATCATCAATTGTTAATTGATATTTGTCAGTCATCAGCCAAAGGTGCTGAGCACCACGCCAAGCGCGAACAGCAGGTTAGTCAGCAGCGCCGCTTTGACGGTACGTTCCAGCATCGGGCGCATTGCAACGGGTTCCCGCTCGCGCAGCACGTAGGCGACTTGTTTTATCAGCAGCGGTGCCGCCAGCACAAACAGCCAGCCCCACAGGCTTTTGAGCCAGATGAGGTTAAACAACGCGAGGCAGACCAGCGCGCCAACCAGCAGGCAGGCATGGTAGCGGCGGGCGATAACCGGACCAAGGCGAACCGCCAGCGTGTTTTTACCGTTCTCACGGTCGCTGTCGATATCGCGCAGGTTATTAATATTCAGCACCGCTGTTGCCAGCAGGCCGCACGCGGTTGCGGGCAGAATAACTAAAGGTGCCAGCGAATGAGCCTGCAAATACCAGGTCCCGGCCACGCTAATCCAGCCGAAGAATACCAGCACTGAAATATCCCCCAGGCCCATATAGCCATAAGGGCGGGTGCCAACGGTGTAGCTGATGGCGGCAACGATAGACAGCACGCCGAGCAGCAAGAAGCCCATAAAATCAGCAAAGGTGTTGCAGGCAAGCGCCACCAGAGACAGACCGGAGAGGCAAATAAGCACCACCGTTATCACCAGCGCGCGTTTCATCTGGGCCTGGGTAATCACTCCTTTCTGCATGCCGCGCAGAGGCCCGATGCGGTCTTCGGTGTCGCTACCCTTAACGGCATCGCCATAGTCGTTGGCGAGGTTTGACAGGATTTGCAGCAGCCCGGCGGTTAACAATGCCAGCAGCGCAACGGCGGGATCGAATACGCCCTGCCACCAGGTCAGCGCAGAGCCACAGACTATTGAAGCAAATGCCAGAGGCAGCGTGCGTGGGCGCAGGCTTTCCAGCCAGGCCTGGGTGACACTAATAGGTTGCGAATTGCTCATAGTTTTGGTTGCCAGTTTAGATAAAAAAATGGAGGGCATAAGCCCTCCATTTCAAATGAAGAAAATGCGTTAGCCGGATTATAGGATAAAACGGCTCAGGTCTTCATCTGCAACCAACTCATCCAGATGCTTACCAACATATTCCGCATCAATCACGATAGACTGGCCGTTCAAATCGCTGGCGTCATAGGAGATATCTTCCATCAGGCGCTCAAGTACGGTGTGCAGACGGCGGGCACCGATATTTTCGGTAGACTCGTTCACCTGCCATGCGGCCTGGGCAATACGGCGAATACCGTCTTCGGTGAAGTCGATATTCACGCCTTCGGTCGCCATCAGCGCTTTGTACTGGACGGTCACGGAGGCATTTGGCTCGGTCAGGATGCGCTCAAAATCGTCAACCGTCAGCGCCTGCAGCTCTACGCGGATCGGCAGGCGACCCTGCAGCTCAGGGATCAAGTCTGACGGGCTGGCGACCTGGAATGCACCGGAAGCGATAAACAGAATGTGGTCGGTTTTCACCATCCCGTGCTTGGTCGAAACGGTGCAGCCTTCCACCAGCGGCAGCAGGTCACGCTGTACGCCCTCGCGGGACACGTCCGGGCCAGAGCTGTTGCCGCCGCGCTTACAGATTTTGTCGATTTCGTCGATGAACACGATACCGTGCTGCTCAACCGCATCGATAGCGTCCTGCTTCAGCTCTTCCGGATTCACCAGCTTCGCGGCTTCTTCTTCCACCAGCAGCTTCAGTGCATCTTTGATTTTCAGCTTACGCGGCTTCTGCTTCTGGCCGCCGAGGTTCTGGAACATGGACTGCAACTGGCTGGTCATCTCTTCCATACCCGGAGGCGCCATAATCTCTACGCCCATTGGCGCAGCGGCGAGATCGATTTCAATCTCTTTGTCATCCAGCTGGCCTTCGCGCAGCTTTTTACGGAATGACTGGCGTGCCGCAGACGGCTCTGGCTGGGTTTCGGATTGGCCCCAGTTATTCTTCGCCGGCGGGATCAGCACGTCGAGAATGCGTTCCTCGGCCATTTCTTCGGCGCGATAACGGTTTTTCTCGATGGACTGCATGCGCACCATTTTTATGGCCGAATCGGTCAAATCGCGGATGATAGAATCCACTTCTTTACCAACATAGCCAACTTCGGTGAACTTAGTCGCTTCAACTTTGATGAACGGCGCATTAGCCAGTTTTGCTAGGCGACGGGCGATTTCGGTTTTACCTACGCCGGTTGGGCCAATCATCAGAATATTTTTTGGAGTCACTTCGTGACGCAGCTCTTCATCAAGCTGCATGCGGCGCCAGCGGTTACGCAGGGCGATTGCAACGGAACGTTTGGCGTTATCCTGGCCGATAATGTGTTTGTTCAGTTCGCTGACAATTTCGCGTGGGGTCATTTCAGACATGGGAGATCCTTACGCTTTAGACGGTAATTCTTCGATGGTATGGAAGTGGTTGGTATAAATGCAGATATCGCCTGCAATATCCAACGCCTTGACAGCGATATCGCGCGCGTTCATGTCGGTGTTTTCCAGCATGGCGCGGGCTGCGGCCTGGGCGTACGGGCCGCCGGAGCCGATAGCAATCAGGTCGTTTTCCGGCTGAACGACGTCGCCGTTGCCGGTGATAATCAGAGAGGCGTTTTCGTCGGCCACCGCCAGCAGCGCTTCGAGCTTGCGCAACATTCGGTCGGTACGCCAGTCTTTCGCCAGCTCAACGGCCGCTTTCACCAGATGGCCCTGGTGCATCTCAAGCTTACGTTCAAACAGCTCGAACAGCGTGAAGGCATCCGCCGTACCCCCGGCAAAACCGGCGATCACTTTGTCGTTGTACAGGCGGCGGACTTTTTTGACGTTGCCCTTCATTACGGTGTTACCCAGTGTGGCCTGGCCATCACCGGCAATCACCACCTGGCCGTTACGGCGTACGCTTACTATTGTTGTCACGGGCAGACCCCTTTTGCATCAGCTAAACACGAGCCCTGCGCGTTACGCAGGGCCTAATGCCAATATAAATGGGGGGCAATTTTGGGGTTTCAACCCCCGGAAGCAAGACGAATGCAGCTGGTGTGGCCGGCCATCTTCAGGCGGTTGATAGTGATATCGGCATTATCTTTACCTTTGATTGGGCCAATCACTACGCGGTTCCAGCCGTTATTGGTGGTAATGCGGGAGTCAAAGCCTTCAAACGCCAGCTGCGCACGAACGGTTTCCGCCTGCTCGCTGCCTTTGAATGAGCCGCACTGAACCATCCAGCGCTTCTCATCCTTCTTCTCCTGGGTCGCAGGAGCGGCCTGCTTCGCCACTTCCGGCTCGCGCGTTATTGGTGCGGCTTGCTGCGTCTCACGCTGGGCCGGTTTTGGCTGCTGAGGCTGCTTTTGCTGGCTGTGCGGCGGCGTTTGCAACAGATCCTGGTAAGGCTGCTGATTGCTGCTGGCGGTGGCCTTCGGCTGTTGCTGCTGCACGGTACGCGGCTGTTGGTAAGGCTGGGTAGTTTGCTGCGCGCTGCGTGGCTGCTGGTAAGGCTGCTCGGCTACGCGTTGCTGAACGCGCGGTTGCTGCTGCGTTTGCGTATTCCACTGCTGCTGTACCGGCTGAGTTTGCTGTATCTGCTGCTTTTGGCGCTGCAGCGTTTGCTGGCGTTGGGCAGGCGTCTGCTCGTTCCACGGCACTTCATTCAGCTGCGTTGGCTGCTGGCGCATATCCGCCTGCATCTGCTCAAGCAACTGACGTTGTTCGTTGGTTAACTGGCTCTGGTTTTGCACTTCGCCACCGGCGGTCGGTTCCGTAGGCGTGCGCACGCCCGGCTGGCGGTTCTCCAGCTCTTTAATATAACGCCAGCGTTCTTCCGGTTTTGGCGGCAGGCCGTTTCCGGTCACTTTATGGCCGGGAAGCGTGTCGCTCTCTTCTTTTTTATGGTGAGTAATAAAGTAAAGGGCGCCGACGAAGGCCACCACGACAGCCGCCGCAATGGCTACCATTGTCGGAGAGACGGATGGCAGACTACGTTGCTTTTTGCGGGATGTACTTTTCTTGCGCCGCGTCCCTGCCGACTGCCCGCGGCTTACATAATCTCGTTGTGCCACTATCGTTTCGCTGTCTTTATTCGTTTATCAGTCCGCCATGTTACTTAAGGGGCGGGGCTTTGACCAGTTTATGGAGTCCTAAAACGGCTCATTTTCTGCTGCCGGGAGCAGCGGTGCTGCCGCGCTCAATAAGGTCACAGTCCAGCAGCCGGGATCCGCTGTTAACATCTTCGCCGTTCATGTTGTCCAGCAGTAGCAGCATAGCTTCCCTGCCTATATCGAAGCGGGGTTGTGCCACTGTGGTGAGGGGCGGGTCACAAAACTGCGATAGCGCGATATCGTCGAAGCCCATGATCGATAAATCTTCCGGTACTTTCAGGCCGCTACGCTTAGCCTGAGAAAGCGCGCCCAGCGCCATGACGTCGCTGTGGCAGAAAATGGCGGTTGGCGGTTCCGGGAGTTCAATTAGCTGCGCCAGAGCCGCGGCGCCCGCTTCAAAGGTGAAGTCGCCGCGCGCAATATAGTGAGGATCGACCACAAGCCCGTTGCGGCGCAGCGCCTGGACATAGCCCTGTAGGCGATAGTGGCACAGCGGCATCTCTTCGGGACCGGCAATGCAGGCGATGCGTTTGTGGCCCAGCTCCTGGAGGTAATAAACGGCGTTGAAGGCTGCGGTGAGGTTGTCGATATGCACCGTCGGCAATTCCAGCTCCGGGGCAAATTCGTTCGCCATTACCATCGGCGGCAGGTTGCGCTGCTCTTCCTTGCTGGCATCAAACGGCAGGCGGGATCCGAGCAGCAGCATGCCATCAATCTGTTTGGTGATAATCAGGTCGATAAAGGTTTTTTCTTGCTGATTCTGGTGGGCGCAGTCGCCAATCAGCACCAGATAACCCTGCGAAGCGGCGGTCACTTCAATGCCGCGTATGATTTCGCTAAAAAACGGATCGCAGATATCAGGCACGATGACGAGGATAGTGCGCGACTCACTGCGTTTGATACTGCGGCCTAAAGAGCTGGGCAAATAGCCCACTTCAATCGCCGCCTGCTCCACGCGGTTACGGGTGCTTTGAGAGACTTTATCAGGGTTCATTAAGGCGCGGGACACCGTCGCAGTAGACACTTTCGCCTGCACGGCCACATCTTTCATGGTGGCATTGGCCACCTGTTTCTTCGGCTTCACTTCTTCTCCTCACATGCACACCGCCGTCGTCAACGCATCCTGCGTATCTGACAGTCATCACATTCTTAGCAGAAGTTGGCTGTAAGCGGTTACAATTTTTTCACAAGAAATGTGATGAGCATTAGATTTTTCGATCCGCTTCTCATAACTAGCCGTCGATAGGGTCGACATCCAGCATCCATTTCACCTTGCGCGCCTCGGGCAGCGTATTAACCAAAGCCAGCGAGTGGCTAATCAGCTTTTGCAGGCGCGCTCGGGAAGGATGCTGGAGCAAAATTTGCCAGCGGAAGCGACCGCCTCGTTTAGCCTGCAACGACGGAACGGGTCCCATAATCCAGAGCTGTTCATCCCGCAGCGGGCTGGCTTCCAGCAGGTTGCGAAGCTGCTGTAAAAACAGCGGTGCCTGCTGGTTATTCTGATCCTCAGCGCGGATGAGCACATGGCTGGTGTACGGCGGTAAGAACACCGTCTTACGTTCGCCGAGCGCCTGGCTGGAGAAAGCGTCATAACCTTTTGTGAGCAGCGTTTGTAGCAGAGGGTGGTCGGGGTGATGCGTTTGCAGCAGCACCTCACCCTGTTTTCCCGCGCGCCCGGCGCGGCCGGAAACCTGAACGTAAAGCTGAGCAAAACGCTCGGCGGCGCGGAAGTCAGCCGAAAACAGCGCTCCGTCTACGTCCAGCAACGCAACCAGCGTGACGTCAGGAAAGTGGTGCCCTTTGGCCAGCATCTGGGTGCCGATTAAGATACGCGCCCCGCCGCGATGCACTTCTGCAAGCTGCTGCTCGAGCGCCCCTTTGCGGCTGGTGGTATCGCGATCGATACGGGAAATTGGTACGTTCGGAAACAGCGGCTCAAGGCTATGCTCAAGCTGTTCCGTACCCATCCCCACGGGGACCAGGTTCGTTGAACCGCACTGAGGACACTGGTGCGGAATGGCCCGCTGGCTATCGCAGTGGTGGCAGCGCAGATGCCGCTGCCCCTGGTGCAGCGTGTAATAGTGATCGCAGCGCGTGCATTCTGCTATCCACCCGCACTCATGGCACAGCAGCGCAGGAGCAAAGCCCCGGCGGTTAAGAAACAGAATCACCTGGTTGTCTGCGGCCAGGTGCTCACCTATCTTTTTGATCAGCGCCGGAGCCAGCCCTGATTTCAGCTGCTGGCCTTTCAGGTCAACCACCTGCTGATGTGCAGGCCGCGCGTTTCCGGCTCGTTTGGTGAGCCGCAGCTGGCGATATTTCCCCAACTCGACGTTATGTAACGTTTCCAGCGCTGGCGTAGCGGAACCGAGGATGATGGGGATATCTTCTGCGTGAGCGCGATAGACGGCGAGATCGCGAGCGTGATAGCGCCAGCCTTCCTGCTGCTTGTAGGAGCTGTCGTGCTCTTCATCGATAACGATAACGCCGAGGCGGCAGAAAGGGGTAAACAGCGAAGAGCGCGTACCAATAATGATTGCCGCCTCGCCGCTGCGTGCTTTCAGCCAGACGTTTAATCTTTCGCTGTCATTTAGCCCGGAATGCAGCACTTCAACCGGGGCGTTAAAACGCTCGCGGAAGCGGGCAATAGTTTGCGGCGTCAGGCCAATTTCGGGAACCAGAACCAGCGCCTGCTTGCCCTGGGCCAGCACGTTCTCCAGTACGCTAAGGTAAACCTCGGTTTTCCCCGAGCCGGTGATACCTGCCAGCAGCCAGGCGGAAAAATGGTCGGACTCGCTGTGGATGGCTCCAACGGCGGTGGCCTGCTCGGTATTCAGCCTTAAACGCTCTCCGGCAACGGAATAGTTTTTACGCCAGTCCTCTTCTTCCGGGGCCGCGCTTTTCAGGTCGCACAGCCCTTTGGTCCGTAGCGCCTGCAGGCCGGGTTCGTTTATCTCCAGCTCGCCAATTTGATGCCGCCAGATGATATTGTGACGCAGCGCCGCCAGCGCCTGCTGCTGTTTGGGCGCACGTTTCAGGCTATTGAGATCGACTGCTTTTCCTTCTTCGGTCGCAAACCAATACCAGAGCGGAGCGTGGTGAGCGGGTTTGCCCTGGCGAAGCAATATCGGCAGAGCGTGAAACAGCACTTCGCCAATCGGGTGATGATAATACTCCGCCGACCACAGCAGAACGCGCCACAGAGAAGAGGTGAACAGCGAAACGCCGTCGAGTACATCGGCGACCGGCTTGAGCTTCTCAAGAGGAAGATCGCTGTTATCGCTGACGGCCATAACTATGCCGACAGCCTGGCGCTGCTTGCCAAATGGCACCTGCACGCGGCAGCCGACATTGACCTGCATGCCCGCGGGAAGCAGATAATCGAAGGTGCGGGCCAGAGGAACCGGCAGGGCGACATGGGCTACGGGCATGAAAGCGTCCAGGCTGAAAAAAATGACGTATTAGTGTACACTGTGTGCTTGCAAAAATGCGGATCAGTTTGCACCGGCAGGTTAATCTCTGTATGATTCGCCGCCTTTGATGCGCAGTTTTGGTATCGAAAAAACCTAATTATTAACATCGCGTGGTGTCTGGCGTTAGGGCTGGAAGAGCGACGCGGCCTTTACCGAGGTTTACCATGAAAAAAGATATCCATCCTAAATACGAAGAAATTACTGCAAACTGCTCTTGCGGTAACGTTATCAAAATCCGCTCTACCGCGGGTCACGACCTGAACCTGGACGTATGTGGCGAATGCCACCCGTTCTACACTGGTAAACAACGTGATGTTGCTACCGGCGGCCGTGTTGATCGCTTCAACAAGCGCTTCAGCGTACCAGGCGCGAAAAAATAAGTTTCGCGAGCTGGAAAGAGAAAGGCACCCAAGGGTGCCTTTTTTGTGCCCGCAATCCGGCAAACGGATAAAGAAAAGGCGCCTTTCGGCGCCTTAACCATCGAGCTTAATATTCCCACGTATCCGGATCGATACCCAGTTCACGCATAATGACCTTGGCATCTTCCGGGATCTCATCGCTGCGTTCTTTACGCAGGTCAGCATCGTTCGGCAGCGGCTGGCCGGTGAATGCGTGCAGAAAAGCTTCGCACAGCAGTTCACTGTTGGTCGCATGACGCAGGTTATTCACCTGGCGACGAGTGCGCTCGTCGGTGAGGATCTTCAACACTTTCAGAGGAATGGAAACCGTAATTTTCTTTACTTGCTCACTCTTCTTACCGTGCTCAGCGTAGGGGCTGATATATTCGCCGCTCCATTCAGCCATGAGATACCTAATCCTCTTAATCTATGAAAATGTGCCAAAGCCGGGCATACCCGCGGCGCTGACGATTATCTCTTTTAGTGTACAGCGTAGGATAACCCTTTACCGAGCGCGAAACTCAGACACATACACTCTAAAACGCATAATTTTAACGGCTATTTGTCTTTTGCTCAATCTATACGCAAAGAGGTTTAGATGTCCAGATGTATTGACGTCTATATCGGGGTTGTTTACTCTGAGGCCTGACTTTTATTCGACCAGCAAGGATCGGGAACACCATGACGCGTAAACAGGCAACTATAGCAGTACGTAGCGGTTTGAATGATGACGAGCAGTACGGCTGCGTCGTTCCGCCTATCCATTTGTCCAGCACCTATAATTTCACCGGCTTTAACGAGCCGCGTGCCCATGACTATTCGCGCCGTGGCAACCCGACGCGTGATGTAGTGCAGCGCGCGCTGGCGGAACTGGAAGGTGGCGCGGGTGCGGTAATGACCAATACCGGCATGTCTGCGATTCACCTGGTGACGACGGTGTTCCTCAAGCCCGGCGATCTGCTGGTAGCGCCTCATGACTGCTATGGCGGCAGCTATCGCCTGTTTGATAGTCTTGCAAAACGTGGGGCTTATCGCGTTTTATTCGTCGATCAGGGTAACGAAGAAGCTTTAAAATCTGCGCTGGCGGAAAAACCCAGGCTGGTACTGGTAGAAAGTCCAAGTAATCCATTGTTGCGCGTCGTAGATATTGCGAAAATCTGCGCCGCCGCTCGCGAAGCGGGTGCGGTTAGCGTGGTGGATAACACGTTCCTGAGTCCGGCGCTGCAAAATCCGCTGGAGCTGGGAGCCGACCTGGTGCTGCATTCCTGCACCAAATACCTTAACGGCCACTCGGATGTGGTTGCTGGCGTAGTGATTGCGAAGGATCCTGAAACCGTCACCGAACTGGCATGGTGGGCGAATAATATCGGCGTAACCGGTAGCGCGTTTGACAGCTATTTGCTGCTGCGCGGCCTGCGTACCCTGTCGCCGCGTATGGAAGTGGCCCAGCGTAACGCCCAGGCGATTGTTGAGTTCCTTAAGCAGCAGTCGCTGGTGAAAAAGCTGTATCATCCTTCCCTGCCGGAAAACCAGGGCCACGAGATTGCCGCTCGCCAGCAAAAAGGCTTTGGGGCGATGCTGAGTTTTGAACTGGACGGCGATGAGCAAACGCTACGTCGTTTCCTGAGCGGCCTGTCGCTGTTTACCCTGGCGGAATCGCTGGGGGGCGTTGAGAGCCTGATTTCTCACGCCGCAACCATGACCCATGCGGGCATGGCTCCGGAGGCGCGTGCCGCCGCCGGTATTTCTGAGACGCTGCTACGTGTTTCAACGGGTATAGAAGATAGTGAAGATTTAATTGCCGATCTGGAAAATGCCTTCCGGGTCGCTGCCGAGGGGTAAGCATGAGTGTTTCAGCACCAGCAGGGACGCCGGTTCGTCAACTGCACAAGTTTGGTGGCAGCAGTCTCGCCGATGTGAAGTGTTACCTGCGCGTGGCGGGTATCATGACCGAGTATTCCAGACCGGGTGACATGATGGTGGTTTCGGCCGCCGGTAGTACTACTAACCAGTTGATTAACTGGCTCAAGTTGAGCCAGAGCGACAGGCTTTCCGCCCATCAGGTTCAGCAGACGCTGCGTCGCTATCAGAGCGACCTTATCGGCGGACTGCTGCCGCCGGATATTGCCGACGGCCTGATTAGCGATTTTGTCCACGATCTGGAGCGCCTCGCTGGCCTGCTGGATGGCAAAATGACCGATGCGGTCTACGCCGAAGTGGTTGGGCACGGCGAAGTCTGGTCTGCACGCCTGATGTCGGCGGTGTTGAATTTACAGGGCGTAGAAGCCGCATGGCTGGATGCGCGCGATTTTATGCGTGCCGAGCGTGCTGCGCAGCCGCAGGTCGATGAAGGGCGCTCCTGGCCGCTGCTGCAAAACCTGCTTGCCCAGCATCCGAATAAACGCCTGGTGGTTACCGGCTTTATCTGTAGCAACGAAGCCGGTGAAACCGTGCTGCTGGGCCGTAACGGCTCCGACTATTCCGCAACGCAAATTGGCGCGCTGGCCGGGGTTTCCCGCGTGACCATCTGGAGCGACGTAGCCGGCGTTTACAGCGCGGATCCGCGCAAAGTGAAAGATGCCTGCCTGCTGCCGCTGCTGCGCCTTGATGAAGCCAGCGAGCTGGCTCGCCTTGCCGCTCCGGTGCTGCATGCCCGTACTTTGCAGCCGGTCTCCGGCAGCGATATCGATCTTCAATTGCGCTGCAGTTATTCCCCGGAACAGGGTTCCACACGCATTGAGCGTGTACTCGCTTCCGGTACCGGCGCACGTATTGTTACCAGCCACGACGACGTTTGCCTGATTGAGTACCAGGTGCCGTCGCATCAGGACTTCAAGCTGGCGCAAAAAGAGCTGGATCTGATTCTAAAACGCGCTCAGGTGCGGCCGCTCTCTATTGGCGTGCATCCTGACCGTAACCTGCTCCAGCTTTGCTATACCTCGGAAGTAGCCGGAAGTGCGCTGCACATTCTGCAGGATGCGGCTTTACAGGGCGAACTGCGTCTGCGGGAAGGGCTGGCGCTGGTAGCGATGGTCGGGGCAGGTGTTTGCCGCAATCCGCTGCACAGCCACCGTTTCTGGCAGCAGTTAAAAGATCATCCGGTTGAGTTTATCTGGCAGTCCGAAGACGGCATCAGCCTGGTAGCGGTGCTGCGGGTTGGCCCGACCGAAAGCCTGATTCAGGGGCTGCACAAGTCGCTGTTCCGCGCCGAGAAGCGCATTGGCCTGATGCTGTTCGGAAAAGGCAACATTGGCTCTCGCTGGCTTGAGCTGTTTGCCCGCGAGCAGGAAATCCTCTCCGCGAGGACCGGCTTTGAATTTGTGCTGGCCGGGGTCGTGGACAGCAGCCGCAGCCTGCTGAATTATGAAGGGCTGGATGCCAGCCGCGCGCTGGCGTTCTTTAACGACGAGGCCGTTGAGCAGGATGAAGAATCACTGTTCCTGTGGATGCGCGCCCACCCTTATGACGATTTAGTGGTGCTGGACGTGACCGCCAGCGAGCAGCTTGCGGATCAGTATCTTGATTTCGCCAGCCACGGTTTCCATGTGATCAGCGCCAATAAGCTGGCCGGGGCAGGGAATGGCCATAAGTATCGCCAGATTCGTGATGCGTTTGAGAAAACGGGGCGTCACTGGCTGTACAACGCGACGGTAGGTGCAGGCCTGCCGGTTAACCACACGGTGCGTGACCTGCGCGACAGCGGTGACGCGATTCTTGCCATCAGCGGTATTTTCTCCGGCACGCTCTCCTGGCTGTTCCTGCAATTCGACGGCACGGTTCCGTTTACCGAACTGGTGGATCAGGCCTGGCAGCAGGGGCTGACCGAGCCGGACCCGCGAGTTGATCTGTCCGGTAAAGATGTGATGCGTAAGCTGGTGATCCTTGCCCGCGAAGCGGGTTACGACATTGAGCCGGATCAGGTGCGCGTGGAGTCTTTAGTGCCTGCGGGGTGTGAAGGTGGCTCCATCGATCATTTCTTTGAAAACGGCGACGAGCTGAACGACCAGATGGTGCAGCGCCTGGAAGCGGCTCAGGAAATGGGGCTGGTGCTGCGCTATGTGGCGCGGTTCGATGCGAACGGCAAAGCGCGCGTTGGCGTTGAGGCTGTGCGCCCCGAGCATCCTTTGGCCGCTCTGCTGCCGTGCGATAACGTATTCGCCATCGAAAGCCGCTGGTATCGCGATAATCCGCTGGTTATCCGCGGGCCTGGCGCAGGCCGTGATGTGACGGCAGGCGCTATTCAGTCTGATTTAAACCGACTGGCGCAACTGCTGTAGCTATTTTGGCCCTCTTCTTCCGGGAGAGGGCCAGTTATCCTCCATTTTCGCTTCACACCTTCTCCCCGTCCTGAAAAAAATTCATCTTGAGTGAGAATTCCTCCACTCCCAGTAATGATATTTCTGTTGACGCCTTTGTTCTTTTCGGTCATCTTTCTATCTGGACGTCTAAACGTCTGGGTGGCAGTAGGCATAAAAACACACGATAACGATGCGATTGAAGAGGTAAGGGTATGAGCTTTTTTCACGCCAACCAGCGGGAAGCGCTGAACCAGAGTCTGGCCGAAGTGGCCGGGCAGATTAACGTTTCTTTTGAGTTTTTCCCGCCGCGTACCAGTGAAATGGAGCAGACTCTGTGGCGCTCAATTGACCGTCTTAGCAGCCTGAAGCCCAAATTTGTTTCCGTTACCTACGGCGCGAACTCCGGCGAGCGAGACCGCACCCACAGCATCATTAAAGGCATTAAAGAACGTACCGGCCTGGAAGCGGCACCGCATCTGACCTGCGTGGATGCTACTCGCGATGAGCTGCAAACCATTGCGAAGGACTACTGGGACAACGGCATTCGCCATATTGTTGCCCTGCGCGGCGACCTGCCCCCCGGCAGCGGCAAACCGGAGCTCTATGCCACCGATCTTGTGGCCTTGCTGAAGGACGTGGGCGACTTTGATATCTCCGTTGCCGCCTATCCTGAAGTGCACCCGGAAGCCAAAAGCGCCCAGTCAGACTTGTTGAATCTGAAGCGCAAAATCGAAGCCGGTGCTAACCGGGCGATTACCCAGTTCTTCTTTGATGTTGAAAGCTACCTGCGTTTTCGCGACCGCAGCGTGGCTGCCGGGATTGACGTCGAAATTATTCCTGGCATCCTGCCGGTGTCTAACTTCAGGCAGGCGAAGAAATTTGCCGACATGACCAACGTGAGAATTCCGGCGTGGATGGCGCAGATGTTTGAAGGGCTGGATAATGACGCGGAAACTCGCCAGCTGGTCGGCGCGAATATCGCAATGGATATGGTGAAGATCCTGAGCCGCGAGGGCGTGAAAGACTTCCACTTCTACACCCTGAACCGCGCGGAAATGAGTTACGCTATTTGCCACACGCTCGGCGTTCGCCCTGCGCTTTGAGTGCAGTTCCAAAATCAAAAGCCCCGCTAATGAGCGGGGCTTTGTGTTTATATCGGCGAAATCATTACTGATTGCCAACCTCATTGCCGTAAGGCAGCGTGTCGTAATCTTTCAACGCACCCTTTTCATACGGGTTGCCAATCCAGCGGGTTGCTTCAACAAACTGCGGGCTGGTTATTGAGCGGGTCTCATCATAGCCGTCGTAGGATAAACCAGCCAAATCAGACCAGGTATGAATAAGCTGTGAGCTGCTGTATTTGCGGTTCACGTCAGTTGAGAAATCGCGCGGATGCGCCTGCTGCCAGGTCGGCGATGTCCAGACGATAAACGGCACGGTGTACATATGGCGCGTTGGGTTGCTTTCATTGCGCCCCTGGGTCTGGTGAGGCGTGGTGTCGTAAACCTCTTCCCCGTGGTCGGAGAAATAAAGCATAAAGCCGTTAGGATCGCTGGCCTTAAAGTCTTTTATCAGGGTAGCAACCACATGGTCATTAAACAGGTTGGCGTTGTCGTAGCTGTTATACGCTTCCTGCTGATCTTTGCTTAACCCTGCCGGTAAATCGTCGGTTTTACCGTCAAATTTGTTCCAGTTTTCCGGGTAGCGGAAATCGTAGCGGATATGGGTTCCCAGCAAATGCACGACGATGAATTTCTTCGGCGCCGGGTCGGCTAATACTTCTTTAAACGGTGCCAGCACGTTGGTGTCATATTCGCGTGCGCTCTGGGTGCGCTGCTGGTTCATGTAATATTGCTTGTCGGTCTGCTTCGAGAACACCGCCAGCATGGTGTTGCGCTCGGTCATCGTCTGCTGGTTGGTTATCCAGAAGGTTTTATACCCGGCCTGCTTCATCATGTTCATCAGCGACGGTTTGGTCAGGTAGAGATCCGGATTTTTTTCGTCCGCGAACGTCAGCGCCTGCTGAAGAATTTCAATGGTGTAAGGACGCGAAGTCACTACGTCATTGAAGACGGTCATCTGCGGGTCGGTTTTATGTAACTCATCCAGCTCAGGCGTGGTCTGGCGGTGATAGCCGTACAGGCTCATACGGCCGCGCTGCGTGGACTCGCCAATGACCAGAACCAGCGTGCGCGGCTCGTTGCCGGAAGCGTCTTTCATGTTTGCCAGCGGCGGCAGCGCATTGTTGGTGCTGAGCATGCTGTTCAGGCTGTCCAGCTGCTGGCGATATTCGGTATAAGCCACGATGAACTGCCACGGTGCCGCTGGCTCCAGGCGGTAGGAGATGCTGGAGAAAGCATCGGCCAGGCTGCTCTTTTTGATAAGCCACTCTTTGCCGACCGGGTTGAGGATCAGGCCGAACAGGATCGCGAAGGAAACCAGCCAGCGCCATGGGTTTGGAATATAGACCGGGCGCAGGCGAGTCCACAGCAGTATTGCCACCAGGGTGTAGGCAAGCGTGATGAGCAGCAATTTCAGGCTGAAATACTGGCTGAGGTATTCGCTGGCTTCATTGGCGTTGGTTTCAAACATTACAAACAGAACGCTTTGCGAAAACTCCTGCCCGTAAACCACATAGTAGCCCAGCGCGGCAATTGAGGCCGCCCATAAGACGACACCGATAACGGCGGCAATAATCTTGGTGCGCTGTGGGAAAAGAAATACCGGAATAAACCACAGTGAGCTGAACAGCAGGGAATCACGTAAGCCGGTTGTACCGCTGTATCCCGTGGCTAAAATGGCAACCTGAAGAACCGAAGAGAAGTACCAAAAATAGAGCAAAACCCATCCAAGGGCTTTTAAACTGAACTTTCGTTCAGAATGATTCTGTGTGAAGTGCATACTCTTGCCTGTGCTATAAAATAATCATTAACCGTAATGAGAAAACCTTAAGTAAGCCTTAGTTATGGACGCTACGGTGGCTTGTAATCACGAAAAAAGCCACCCATGAATGGGTGACTTTTGCGCACAATATAGAAAATGTGTCGGAACAATGACAGCGGAATTTAAGGCTCGTTCCACTGCGATTTACGGTGGCGATATTTTTGAGTGTTTATTGCCGTTTTATTTAAGAAGAATAAGAAGTTAAGGTAAATTGAAATAATGATGAGCCTTTTAATTAGCCTGCAATAAAAAACCCCGCCGAAGCGGGGTTTGGGTGTGGCGCAAAAACAATTAACCGGTATTACGCATCCCGGCGGCTACGCCAGCGATGGTCACCATCAGCGCCTGCTCAACGCGCGCATCAGGTTCTTCACCTTTCTCTTCAGACTGGCGCGAACGATGCAACAGCTCGGCTTGCAGAACGTTAAGCGGGTCGGTGTAGATATTACGCAGGGTAATCGACTCGGCAATCCACGGTAAATCGGCCATCAGATGCGAGTCGTTGGCGATATCCAGCACCACTTTGATATCGGCTTCCAGCTGGTCGCGAAGCTGCTTGCCCAGGGCCCACAGCTCGGGCTTCACCAGACGCTGATCGTAATATTCCGCCAGCCACAGGTCGGCTTTTGCGAAGACCATTTCCAGCATGCCCAGGCGAGTGGAGAAGAACGGCCAGTCGCGGCACATGGCTTCAAGCTCATCCTGCTTACCGTCTTCCACGACTTTTTGCAGCGCGGCGCCCGCGCCCAGCCAGGCCGGAAGCATCAGGCGGTTTTGCGTCCAGGCGAAGATCCACGGGATCGCACGCAGCGATTCTACGCCGCCGTTTGGACGGCGTTTGGCCGGGCGTGAACCCAGCGGGAGTTTACCTAATTCCAGCTCCGGCGTAGCGGAGCGGAAGTATGGAACGAAGTCTTTGTTTTCGCGGATATAGCCGCGATACATTTCGCACGACGTTGCTGAGAGCGACTCCATAATATGGATCCACTCTTTCTTCGGCTCCGGCGGCGGCAGCAGGTTCGCTTCAAGTATTGCGCTGGTATACAGCGACAGGCTGCTGATGGTGATTTCCGGCAGGCCGTATTTAAAGCGGATCATCTCGCCTTGTTCGGTTACACGCAGGCCGCCTTTCAGGCTTCCCGGCGGCTGGGAAAGCAGCGCGGCATGAGCCGGAGCGCCGCCACGGCCGATGGAGCCGCCACGACCGTGGAACAGCGTCAGGGCAATGCCGGCCTTCTCGCAGGTTTTAATCAGGGCATCCTGCGCTTCGTACTGCGCCCAGGATGCGGCCATTACACCCGCGTCTTTTGCCGAGTCAGAATAGCCAATCATGACCATCTGTTTGCCCTGGATAAAGCCGCGATACCAGTCGATGTTCAGCAACTGGGTCATTACATCGTCGGCGTTGTTCAGGTCGTCGAGGGTTTCAAACAGCGGGGCAACCGGCAGGGCGAAGGTGCAGCCAGCTTCTTTCAACAGCAGGTGGACGGCCAGCACGTCGGACGGCGTTTTGGCCATCGAAATCACATACGCTGCGATGGAGCCGCGAGGGGCTTCTGCCACCACTTTACAGGTGTCCAGCACTTCACGGGTATCTTCGCTTGGCTCCCACTGGCGCGGCAGAAGCGGGCGCTTGGAGTTCAGTTCGCGGATCAGGAATGCTTGTTTATCGGCTTCAGACCAGCTTTCGTAGTCGCCGATGCCGAGATAGCGGGTCATTTCACCCAGCGCCTCGCTGTGGCGGGTGCTTTCCTGGCGGATATCAATACGCACCAGCGGCACGCCGAAGCATTTCACGCGGCGCAGCGTATCCAGCAGTTGGCCGTTGGCGATAATGCCCATGCCGCAGGCCTGCAGGGATTGGTAGCAGGCGTAGAGCGGGTCCCACAGCTGCTCGTTCTGGATCAGCAGACCTTCCGGCTTCGGCAGGCGCTGGCCTTTCAGGCGCGCTTCGAGCCAGGCCTGGGTGGCCAGCAGCTGCTGACGCAGGCCTTTCATGATGTGGCGGTAAGGTTCCTGCCCGGCGTCCGGCCCTGCCAGCTCGCTCAGTTCGTCGGTGCATTCCACCATCGAAAGTTCGGAAACCAGTACGGCGATATCGCGCAGGAACAGATCGGTTGCTTTCCAGCGGCTAAGCAGCAGCACATGGCGCGTGATTTCTGAGGTGACGTTCGGGTTACCGTCGCGGTCACCGCCCATCCAGGATGTGAAGCGCACCGGCACGAAATCCACCGGCAGCTTGTAGTTCAGGTTCTCTTCGAGCTGTTCGTTTAGTTCACGAAGGTAGTTTGGCACCCCTTCCCAGAGGCTGTTTTCCACCACCGCAAAGCCCCATTTGGCTTCGTCCACCGGTGAAGGGCGATGCTTACGAATCTCATCGGTATGCCAGGCCTGGGCAACCAGCTGGCGCAGGCGGCGCATGATTTGGTTGCGTTCGTAGTCCGCGAGGTCGCTGTGGTCGAGCTGCTTGAGGCAGCTATTAACCTCAACCAGCTTGTGAATCAGGGTACGGCGGGTAATTTCCGTCGGGTGGGCTGTCAGAACCAGCTCAAGAGAGAGAGACTCAACGGCTTCGCGGATAGCGGCTTCGCTGATATCGGGCTGGTTCTTTAATTTTTGCAGCGTCTTAGCGATAACTTCCGGGTTGCTTGCTGCTTCACCCGTCGCGGAGATGCTGTGGTACTGCTCTGCGGTGTTGGCGAGATTAAGAAACTGGCTAAAGGCGCGGGCGACGGGCAGCAGTTCATCATTTGAGAGGTTCTGCAGCGTGCTCAGCAGCTCCTGACGATTCGCTTCGTTACCGGCGCGGGAGGACTTGGATAACTTACGGATAGTTTCAACGCGGTCGAGAATATTCTCTCCCAGCGCATCTTTGATAGTATCTCCGAGCAGTTTACCGAGCATGCTGACATTACTTCGCAAAGCAGAATAGCGTTCGTTCATATGACTCCAGCCCAATCTAATATGTAACTTAATTTCACCCGTGAAGGTTCAACACCGCCTTTTATAAAGCCACGTCGCTACCCATTCGTCAATTGCTACGAAATCGTTTCAGCAAACGAAGAAATGACGCGAATTTATGAAATTTAATTACCAACTTCGCTCATAAGCATTTCTTATAAGAATAGCGGTAAAACCAGATAAAAAGGGGGTAAAAACCCCCTTTCCCGCTATTTATCAATGCCAGCAAAAATGATGAACCACCTGGGTAATTAATTTTCTGGTCGGCTCAATAAAGCGCGTTTCGATGTATTCATCCGGCTGATGCGCCTGGTTAATGGAGCCGGGGCCGAGGACAAGCGTCGGGCAGACGGTCTGGATAAACGGCGCTTCGGTGCAGTAATTCACCACTTCGGTCTGCGCGCCCAGCAGTTTTTCGACGACCTGAACTAAATGATGATCCTGAGGGCATTCGTAACCCGGGATCGGCGGATGCAGTTCGGAAATCGTCAGGCGGCCCGGCCAGCGCTGGCTTACCGGCTCTAATGCTTCGCTCAGCAGACCGTTAAGGTCGTTTAATGTCATTCCCGGCAGCGGGCGAATGTCCATATGCAGGTCACAGCAGGCACAAATACGGTTGGCCGCGTCTCCGCCGCTGATATGGCCGAGGTTGAGGGTCGGATATGGCACGGTGAACGCATCGTGGTGATAACGGTCCTTCAGCGTATTCCTCAGCGTCAGGATGTGGCCGATGGCGTCATGCATCAGTTCGATGGCGTTTACGCCGCGAGCCGGGTCGCTGGAGTGGCCGGACTGGCCAAGAATGCGGATGGCATTAGATATATGGCCTTTGTGCGCGCGAACCGGCTGCAAGGAGGTTGGCTCGCCAATAATTGCGCAGTCCGGGCGCAGGGCGGTGGTTTCAGAGAAGTAGCGTGCGCCCGCCATGGTGGTTTCTTCATCGGCGGTTGCCAGCACGTAGAGCGGCTTTTTCAGGGTTGTCACATCCACGTCGCGCAGCGCATCCAGAATAAAGGCGAAGAAGCCCTTCATGTCCGCGGTGCCCAGGCCGTAAAGCTTATTGTCGTGTTCGGTCAGGCTAAACGGGTCGCGCGTCCAGCGGCCGTCATCAAACGGAACGGTATCCGTATGCCCCGCCAGCAGCAGGCCACCGGCACCCTGCCCGGTACTCGCCAGCATATTAAATTTATTGCGCGTGCCGGGAACGGGCTGGATTTCGACGCTAAAACCGAGGTCGCGGAACCAACCTGCCAGTAAATTGATTAAAGACTCATTGCTCTGATCCAGCGCGCTATCGGTGGCGCTGATGGAGGGAGTCGCGATCAGAGCGCGGTAAATCTCGATAAAAGGCGGTAATTTCATCTTCACTGTTGACAGGCCTTAGGTTAGGATAGTATCAATATTCATGCAGTAATTATGAATAAAAATACAATAACGTTGAGCGTAAAGGAACAGTTAAGCGTTCCGGTGAATAAAACCACGCTTGCGGACGTGGGTGAAAGCTTCTGGCTGCACCCTGAATTGACCGACCAGACAAGGTGAACGACCCCGATGTTGAATACGCTGATTGTGGGTGCCAGCGGTTATGCAGGCGCAGAGCTTGTGAGCTACTTGAATCGCCATCCTGATATGAACATAACCGCTTTGACGGTTTCAGCGCAAAGTGCAGATGCAGGAAAATTGTTATCTGATTTGCACCCGCAATTAAAGGGCATCGTTGATCTGCCGCTGCAGCCGATGTCCGACATCAGCGAGTTTAGCAAAGGGGTGGACGTGGTGTTTCTCGCCACCGCTCACGAAGTCAGCCACGACCTTGCGCCGCAGTTCCTCGCGGCGGGCTGCGTGGTTATCGACCTCTCCGGCGCGTTTCGTGTTAACGACGCCGAGTTTTATCAGCGCTATTACGGTTTCACTCATCAGCATCCTGAGCTGCTGGAACAGGCGGCATATGGCCTGGCCGAGTGGGAAAACAAAAAGATTAAGCAGAGCAAGCTGATTGCGGTGCCGGGCTGCTACCCAACGGCGTCACAGCTGGCGTTAAAACCGCTTATCGATGCAGGCCTGTTGGAGTTGAGCCAGTGGCCGGTTATCAATGCGACCAGCGGCGTCAGCGGCGCGGGCCGTAAAGCGGCAATAGCTAACAGCTTCTGTGAAGTTAGCTTGCAGCCGTACGGCATCTTTAATCACCGGCACCAGCCGGAAATTGCTGCCCATCTCGGGGCGCAGGTTATCTTTACTCCGCATCTGGGCAACTTCCCGCGCGGCATTCTGGCGACGATTACCTGCCGCCTGAAGCCCGGTGTAAGCCAGCAGCAGATTGTCGATGCTTTTACTCAAGCCTACGGCGATAAACCGCTGGTACGCCTTTACGAAAAGGGCGTTCCGGCGCTGAAAAATGTCGTTGGCCTGCCGTTCTGCGATATCGGCTTTGCCGTGCAGGATGAGCATCTGATTGTGGTCGCAACCGAGGATAACCTCCTGAAAGGTGCCGCGGCCCAGGCAGTACAGTGCCTGAATATTCGTTTTGGCTTCGCCGAAACGCAGTCTCTTATTTAACCGTCGGTCGGGTGAAATGATGAATCCTTTAATTATCAAATTAGGCGGCGTGCTGCTGGATAGCGAAGAGGCGCTGGAGCGCCTGTTTACCGCGCTGGTGAATTACCGTCAGGCGCATCAACGCCCGCTGGTTATCGTCCACGGCGGTGGCTGCCTGGTAGACGAGCTGATGAAAAAGCTGGCGCTGCCTGTAGAGAAGAAAAACGGCCTGCGCGTTACCCCGGCTGACCAGATAGACATTATCACCGGCGCTCTGGCCGGTACGGCCAACAAGACGCTGCTGGCGTGGGCGAAGAAGCACGGCATTAACGGTGTTGGGCTTAGCCTGGGTGACGGCGATAGCGTAACGGTGACTCAGCTTGATGAAGCATTAGGGCACGTAGGGCTGGCTAAGCCGGGTTCGCCAAAACTTATCAACACGCTGCTGGAAGGCGGCTTCCTGCCGATTGTTAGCTCTATCGGCGTGACCGCAGAAGGCGAGCTGATGAACGTTAACGCCGACCAGGCCGCGACGGCGCTGGCGGCCACGTTGGGCGCAGACCTGATCCTGCTGTCTGATGTAAGCGGCATTCTTGACGGCAAAGGCCAGCGCATCGCCGAGATGACCGCCGCCAAAGCCGAGCAGCTGATTCAGCAGGGCATTATTACCGACGGCATGATAGTGAAAGTAAACGCGGCACTGGATGCGGCCCGCACCCTGGGACGCCCGGTTGATATCGCCTCCTGGCGTCACGCGGATCAGCTACCCTCTTTATTCAACGGCGTGGCTATCGGCACCCGGATTCTGGCATAGACAAAGAATAGATTTAACAAGGATAAGACAATGCAAAATCACGGCATCAAAAAAATCGTTCTCGCATACTCTGGCGGCCTCGACACTTCAGCCATCATTCCATGGCTTAAAGAAAACTACGGCGGCTGCGACGTTGTCGCCTGCGTAGTGGACATCGGCCAGGATCGTGAAGATCTGAAAGGCGTTGAGCAGAAGGCGCTGCGCTCCGGCGCTTCCGAGTGCTACGTGGTGGATGCGCGTGAAGAGTTCATCAGCGACTATGTTTATCCGGTATTGCAGACCGGTGCGCTGTATGAGGGAAGCTACCTGCTGGGTACTTCTATGGCTCGCCCGCTGATCGCCAGGGTGCTGGTGGATGTGGCAAACAAAGTCGGTGCTGATGCGCTGTGCCACGGCGCGACCGGTAAAGGTAATGACCAGGTACGTTTTGAGTCAACATGGGCGGCGCTGGCTCCGCACCTGAAAGTGGTGGCACCGTGGCGTGAGTGGAACCTGCGTTCCCGTGAAGCGCTGCTCGACTACCTGAAAGAGCGCGATATTCCGACCACCGCGTCGCTGGAAAAAATCTACAGCCGTGATGAGAATGCGTGGCATATCTCCACCGAAGGCGGCGTGCTGGAAAGCCCGTGGAATGCCCCGAACAAAGATTGCTGGGTGTGGACCGTTGACCCGCAGGAAGCCCCGGACCAGGCCGAGCAGGTGAGCGTTACCGTTAAGCAGGGCAAAGTTGTTGCCGTTAACGGCGAAGCCATGAGCCCGTTCAAGTGCCTGGAAGCGCTGAATGCTATCGGTTCTAAACACGGCATTGGCCGTATCGATATTGTAGAAAACCGCCTGGTGGGGATTAAATCCCGCGGCTGCTATGAAACTCCAGGGGGCACTATCATGATGGCCGCTCTGCGCGGCGTTGAGCAACTGGTGCTGGATCGTGATTCCTTCAAATGGCGTGAGCAGCTGGGTCTGGAAATGTCCTACGTGGTGTACGATGGCCGCTGGTTTGCGCCGCTGCGTAAATCTCTGCAGGCTTCTGCCGAGTCGCTGGCGGAAGAGGTGAATGGCGAAGTTGTGCTTCAGCTGTACAAAGGCCAGGTGACTGCGGTTCAGAAAAAATCTCAGAACAGCCTCTACAGCGAAGAGTTCGCTACCTTTGGCGAAGATGAAGTATACGATCACAGCCACGCTGGCGGCTTTATCCGCCTGTTCTCGCTCTCTTCACGTATCCGTGCGCTGAACGAACTTAAGAAGTAATTTTTTACCCTCACTCTTTTCCTGTATGGGGAGAGGGTGAGGGGCAAATGAACATCAATAATGTAATGGAGCATGACTATGGCACTTTGGGGTGGGCGTTTTACTCAGGCAGCAGACCAGCGGTTTAAGCAGTTCAATGACTCTTTACGCTTTGACTACCGCCTGGCTGAGCAAGACATCGTAGGTTCCGTCGCCTGGTCCAAAGCGTTGGTCACCGTGGGCGTGCTGACTGCGGCTGAGCAAGTTCAGCTTGAGCAGGCGCTGAACGTGCTGCTGGAAGAAGTGCAGTCCAATCCGCAGGTTATTCTCGAGAGCGATGCGGAAGATATTCATAGCTGGGTGGAAGGCAAGCTTATCGACAAGGTGGGCGCGCTGGGTAAAAAACTCCACACCGGCCGCAGCCGCAACGACCAGGTCGCGACCGACCTGAAGCTGTGGTGCAAAATGCAAATTAGCGAACTGCTGGCGGCAACTCGCCATCTGCAGCAGGCACTGGTGGAAACTGCCGACGCAAACCAGGATGCGGTAATGCCGGGCTATACGCACCTGCAACGCGCGCAGCCGGTGACATTTGCCCACTGGTGCCTGGCATACGTTGAGATGCTGGCGCGTGATGAAAGCCGCCTGCAAAGTACTCTGACCCGGCTCGACGTTAGCCCGCTGGGCAGCGGCGCGCTGGCGGGAACGGCCTATGAGATTGACCGCGAGCAGCTGGCCGGTTGGTTAGGTTTTGCTTCTGCGACCCGCAATAGCCTCGATAGCGTTTCCGACCGCGATCATGTTCTGGAGCTGCTGTCTGATGCTTCTATCGGCATGGTTCACCTGTCCCGCTTTGCAGAAGATCTTATTTTCTTCAACACCGGTGAAGCCGGTTTTGTTGAGTTGTCTGACCGCGTGACTTCCGGCTCTTCGCTGATGCCGCAGAAGAAAAACCCGGATGCTCTGGAGCTTATCCGCGGCAAATGTGGCCGCGTGCAGGGCGCATTGACCGGCATGATGATGACCCTGAAAGGTCTGCCGCTGGCGTATAACAAAGATATGCAGGAAGACAAAGAAGGCCTTTTCGACGCGCTCGATACCTGGCTCGACTGCCTGCATATGTCGGTACTGGTGCTGGACGGCATTCAGGTGAAGCGCCCGCGTTGCAAAGAAGCCGCAGAGCAAGGCTATGCCAATGCGACGGAGCTGGCTGATTACCTGGTTGCTAAAGGCGTGCCGTTCCGTGAAGCTCACCATATCGTGGGTGAAGCGGTGGTTGAGGCCATTAAGCAGGGGAAAGCGCTGGAGGCTCTGACGCTGGCTGATTTACAGAAATTCAGCCCGGTGATTAGCGACGATGTTTATCCGATTCTGTCGCTACAGTCCTGCCTGGATAAGCGAGCTGCAAAAGGCGGCGTTTCGCCGACTCAGGTTGCTCTGGCGATTGCCGAGGCTAAACAGCGTCTGGTGTAAGTTCCTTTCAAATCTCCCTTCAGATTTTGAACAAAAAAAGCGGACATAATGTCCGCTAAAAGTTCACGTTGGCTTTAATAATTCGTCAGGTTCAGAGAACAGAGAGTCTCTGCAACAGGTGCTTCGTTTCCGGGTAAGGTAGAGTGAAGCACCTGCTGTTGCTGGCTATTATTCATCAACATCGCTTGATAGGGATAATCGTTCGTTGCTATGCTATCTATCGCCATGAACTATCGTGGCGCAGGAGGATGGATAATGAATATTCGAGATCTTGAATACCTGGTGGCGCTGGCCGAGCACCGCCACTTTCGCCGCGCGGCGGATTCTTGTCACGTTAGTCAGCCCACGCTGAGCGGCCAGATCCGCAAGCTGGAAGATGAGCTTGGCGTAATGCTGCTGGAGCGTACCAGCCGCAAAGTGTTATTCACCCAGGCAGGTTTATTGCTGGTTGATCAGGCGCGTACCGTTCTGCGTGAAGTTAAAGTGCTGAAGGAGATGGCGAGCCAGCAGGGCGAAGCGATGTCAGGTCCGCTGCATATCGGCCTGATCCCGACCGTCGGGCCTTATCTGCTGCCGCAAATTATTCCGATGCTGCACCAGACTTTCCCGAAGCTGGAAATGTATCTGCACGAAGCGCAGACCCATCAGCTGCTGGCGCAGCTCGATAGCGGCAAGCTCGACTGTGCGATTCTGGCGCTGGTGAAAGAGAGTGAAGCCTTTATTGAAGTGCCGCTGTTTGACGAGCCGATGGTACTGGCGGTTTATCAGGATCACCCGTGGGCGAACCGCGACCGCGTGCCGATGTCTGACCTGGCCGGTGAAAAACTGCTGATGCTGGAAGACGGCCACTGCCTGCGCGACCAGGCTATGGGCTTCTGTTTTGAAGCTGGAGCGGATGAAGATACCCATTTCCGGGCCACCAGTCTGGAAACGCTGCGCAACATGGTTGCCGCGGGGAGCGGTATCACACTGCTGCCGGCGCTTGCCGTACCGCAGGAACGCCAGCGCGACGGCGTAGTCTATCTGCCATGTTATAAACCAGAACCACGGCGTACCGTTGGCCTGGTTTATCGTCCGGGTTCACCGCTGCGCGGCCGCTATGAGCAGCTGGCAGAGGCCATCCGCACGCAGATGGATGGCCATTTCGATTCGGCGTTAAAACAGGCGGTTTAAGCCGTTTAGCGCCGCTACCCGGTAGGCTTCCGCCATTGTCGGGTAGTTGAAGGTGGTGTTAACGAAGTATTCGATCGTGTTACCGCCACCTTTCTGCTCCATTATCGCCTGGCCGATGTGAATGATTTCGGCCGCGCGCTCGCCAAAGCAGTGGATCCCCAGAATCTCTTTTGTTTCACGGTGGAACAGGATCTTCAGCGTCCCCACGTTCATGCCGACAATTTGCGCTCGCGCTAAATGCTTGAACTGCGCGCGGCCCACTTCGTAAGGCACTTTCATTGAGGTCAGCTGCTGTTCGGTTTTACCCACCGAGCTGATTTCAGGAATGGTGTAAATCCCGGTTGGGATATCTTCTACCAGATGGCCGGTCGCCTCGCCTTTGACCAACGCCTGAGCCGCAATGCGCCCCTGGTCGTAGGCCGCAGAGGCCAGACTTGGGTAGCCAATAACGTCGCCCACCGCGTAAATGTGCGGCAGCGCGGTCTGGTACATGCTGTTGACCTTGATAAGCCCGCGGCTGTCGGCTTCGAGACCGATATTTTCCAGCGCCAGCGAATCCGTGTTCCCGGTACGTCCGTTGGCGTACAGCAGGCAATCTGCCTTCACTTTTTTGCCGGATTTCAGGGAGACAATTACGCCATCGTCCACGCCTTCAATCTTCTCGAACTCTTCGTTGTGGCGAATCACCACGCCGCTGTTCCAGAAGTGGTAGGAGAGAGAGTCTGACATCTCCTGATCGAGGAAGGCGAGCAGGCGGTCACGGGTGTTGATCAAGTCAACTTTTACGTTCATTCCGCGGAAGATAGAAGCATATTCGCAGCCGATGACCCCCGCGCCATAAATGATCACATGGCGCGGTTCATGATGCAGGCTGAGAATGGAGTCGCTGTCGTAGATTCGCGGGTGGGTGAAATCGACTTCCGGCGGACGGTATGGACGCGAGCCGCAGGCAATAACAAACTTCTCGGCGGTATAGGTTTCTACCGAACCATCGTGGCATTGCAATGCGATGGTGTGCTCATCAACAAAATGCGCATCGCCCTGCAACATCTCGCAGCGGTTGCGCTCGTAAAAGCCCTGGCGCATGCGGGTTTGCTGGTTAATCACGCTATCAGCGTGGTTGAGGATATCGGCAAAAGAGGAACGGAGAAGGTGAGTATGGTCGCTGTATAACGGGTTTTGATTGAATTCAATGATGCGGCTGACGGCGTGTCGGAGGGCTTTCGAAGGAATGGTGCCCCAGTGGGTGCAACCGCCGCCGACATTATGGTAGCGCTCAATCACCGCTACCCTGGCTCCCTGTTTCACCAGACCCATGGCGGCACCTTCGCCCCCGGGACCGGAACCAATCACTATTGCGTCATAATCGTAGGTTTGTGGCATGGTATGACTTACCTGTTTTTATACATAAAGGCAACACGATGGTAACATCAACCGGGGAATTACCCAATTACCGTTGTGCTTTTTACCGTTACAGCGCGTTAATATCGCGTAAACAATCATTCACAATACACTATAAAAGCGGTAGCTTGATTCTCTGATATAGTTCCAGCTCTGTTTGAAGGATTCAGGCAATATGATGGGTGTAAGAGCGCAACAAAAAGAGAGAACACGGCGTTCTTTGGTAGAAGCCGCGTTTAGCCAGCTAAGCGCCGAAAGAAGCTTTGCCAGCCTGAGCCTGCGAGAGGTTGCCCGCGAAGCCGGCATCGCTCCAACATCATTTTATCGCCATTTTCGCGATGTTGATGAACTCGGTCTTACCATGGTAGATGAGAGTGGCCTGATGCTGCGCCAGCTGATGCGGCAGGCACGTCAGCGCATCGCAAAAGGCGGCAGCGTTATCCGCACGTCGGTCTCAACCTTTATGGAATTCATCGGCAATAATCCCAACGCCTTCAGGCTGCTGCTGCGCGAGCGTTCGGGAACCTCGGCGGCCTTTCGTGCCGCGGTAGCGCGTGAAATTCAGCACTTCATTGCGGAACTTGCCGATTATTTAGAACTCGAAAACCGCATGCCCCGCAGCTTCACCGAAGCGCAGGCAGAAGCGATGGTCACGATTGTTTTTAGTGCGGGCGCCGAAGCGCTGGACGTTGATATCGATCAGCGTCGCCAGCTCGAAGAGCGACTGGTGCTCCAGCTGCGTATGATCTCGAAAGGGGCTTACTACTGGTATCGCCGGGAACAAGAAAAAATGGCGCTTGCTCAATTTTCCGAAGAGTGAAGGACGAGCAATGAAACAGTTACAAGATAGAGGTACGCTGGTGCTGGCGTTTGTCGCTGGCCTGTCGATTAACGGATCTTTTGCCGCGCTGTTTAGCTCGGTAGTGCCGTTCTCGATTTTCCCGATAATTGCGCTGGTGCTGACGGTTTATTGCCTGCATCACCGCTATCTTAACCGCACGATGCCGGTAGGCCTGCCAAGCCTTGCAGCCGCCTGTTTTGTGCTGGGCGTGCTGCTTTATAGCTCGGTTGTTCGCGTGGAGTACCCGGCTATTGGCTCAAACTTCCTGCCTTCGATTCTTTCGGTGGTGGTGCTGTTCTGGATCATGTTTAAGCTGAGAACCCGCAAGCCGGAAACTTCTGAGTAATCAGAAAAACAAAAGAGAGAAGGACGCCGTGGCGTCCTTTTTTTATTTGCTAGTGAGCAGCACGCCGCACTCCATATGGTGCGTGTAGGGGAACTGATCGAACAGCGCAAGCCTTGCCACCTCGTGGGTTTGAGACAGCGTTTCGAGGTTCTCACAAAGCGTTTGCGGATTGCAGGAGATGTAGAGAATATTTGGGTATGCCTGCACCATTTTCACCGTGTCCGCATCGAGGCCGCTGCGCGGCGGATCGACAAAGATGGTTTCACACTGATAGCTCTTCAGGTCGATGCCCTGCAGGCGATTAAATTCCCTGACGCCGTTCATCGCCTGGGTAAACTCTTCGGCCGCCATGCGGATAATCTGCACGTTGTCGATGTTATTGGCCGCAATATTGTACTGTGCTGCCGCCACCGATGGCTTAGCGATTTCCGTCGCCAGCACGCGATTAAAGTTACGCGCCAGCGCTAAAGAGAAGTTGCCGTTGCCGCAATACAGCTCGAGTAGGTCACCGCTGGAGTGTTGGGTGGCGTTCAGCGCCCATTCCAGCATTTGAATATTCATCGCCGCGTTTGGTTGGGTAAAGCTGTTTTCAACCTGACGATAAATCATCTCTTTGCCCGCGACGGGCAGGCGTTCATCGATGAAGTCCTGGTCCAGCTCAATCTTGGTTTTGGTTGCCCGACCAATCAAGTGCACGTTAAAACCGCGTGCACGGAGGCTGTCGCGTAGCGTCTGAGCATGCAGCTGCCACTCGTCGTCCAGCTTACGGTGGTAAAGCAGAGAAACGACCGCCTGATTGCTCAGGGTGGTGAGATAGTCAATCTGGAACAGTTTGTGGCGCAGAGCCGGGATATCGCGCACACCGTCGAGCATGGCGGGCATCAGGGCATTAATGAGCTCGCTTGCGGCCGGAAAGCTGTTTACGCGAATGCGGCTTTTGGTCTGCTGGTCGAACATGATGTGGTAAAGGTCGTCGCCTTCATGCCAGATACGAAACTCGGCCCGCATGCGGTAGTGGCTTACCGGTGAACGGAATACCTCCGGGGCAGGCGCGGCAAAGGGTGCCATCATGCCTTGCAGGCGAGTGACTTTTTCCGCCAATTGCGCGTCGTACTGTTCTGTCGGGAGGTGTTCAGGGGTCATGGCAAGCTATCCAGTCGGTCAATGAATACGTGAATATAAACTACGCGGCGATTGTAGGGATTCAACTCACGATGTCCAGCCCGATCGGTATAAGAAGTTCTGCGGGAAGTCTGGACATCTTTATAAGCCTAACGGTAGCATGGCTTTTCCGGCCTCCTGAGAGTTAAAAGGGAACCCAGTGCAATTCTGGGGCTGACGCGCAGCGGTAAGGAACGGCGAGATGAATGCATAACGCAGACACTGCTTTCTATATATAAGCGGGAAGTCCTCATCTCAATAAAGCCCCCAAGCCCGAAGACCTGCCGGAATGACGTCGCAAGTGATATGGCTATCGCGTGCTATCTGCCATATCTGCGGCATCCTATTCGAAAGCGGATGCTTATATAAATGATGATAAAGAAGGTTTCGCTGTTGACGGCTCTGTCCGCAACGGCTTTTTCAGTTTGGGCGCAGGACAGCAACAACGATAATACCCTGATGGTAACGGCTAACCGTTTTCAGCAGCCGGTGAACAGCGTGCTGGCGCCGAACTCCGTGGTGACGCGCGAAGACATCGACCGCTGGCAGTCAAAATCACTGACCGACGTGATGCGTCGCCTGCCTGGCGTTGATATTGCGCAGAGCGGCGGACTTGGCCAGTTTTCCTCCGTGTTTGTTCGCGGGACTAACTCCAGCCACGTGCTGGTGCTTATCGACGGTATCCGCCTCAATCAGGCCGGCGTGACCGGCTCTTCCGACCTCAGCCAAATCCCTGTTTCTCTGGTCCAGCGCGTGGAGTACATTCGCGGGCCTCGTTCAGCAGTCTATGGCTCTGATGCGATCGGCGGGGTTATCAACATTATTACCACGCGGGATAAAGACGGCACGACGCTGACTGCGGGAATGGGATCGAATGGCTACCAGAACTATGATGCCAGCACCCAGCAAAAGCTTGGAGAAAATACGCGAGTGACCCTGGCGGGTAACTATGAGTATACCAAAGGCTTTGATGTAGTTGCGGATGGCAATACCGGCGGCCTGCGCCAGCCTGACCGCGACGGCTTTATGAGCAAATCCCTGTACGGAGCGCTTGAGCATAATTTCTCTGAGCAGTGGAGCGGCTTTGTGCGCGGCTACGGCTACGATAACCGCACGGCTTATGACGGTTTCTACAGCAGCTTCACGCCAAATCAGCTGGTGGATACCCGACAGCTCTACAGCCAGACCTGGGATACCGGGCTGCGCTTTAATAACGATATATTCCATTCACAGCTGATCTCCAGCTACGGCCACAGCAAAGATTACAACTTCGACCCGCGCCTTGGCCGCTACGACTCCAGCGCCACTCTCGACGAAATTAAGCAGTACAACCTGCAGTGGACTAACTCCGTTGATGTCGGGGCCGGGAACGTAGGTGCGGGCGTTGACTGGCAGAAGCAGAGTACCGAGCCGGGCACCAACTACGTTACCAACGGCTACGACCAGCGTAATACCGGTGTCTATCTGACCGCGCTGCAAAAACTGGGTGATTTCACCTTCGAAGGCGCTGCACGCAATGATGATAACTCTGAGTTTGGCAATCACGGGACCTGGCAGAGCAGCGCCGCATGGGAATTCGTAGAGGGCTATCGCTTTATTGCATCCTACGGCACCGCCTTTAAGGCGCCAAACCAGGGGCAGCTGTTTGGTTTCTACGGGAACAGAAATCTGAATCCAGAAGAAAGCCGCCAGTGGGAAGGGGCATTTGAAGGTCTGACCTCGGGTGTGAACTGGCGCGTTTCTGGTTATCGCAACCTTATTGATAACCTGATCGACTTCAACAATAACACGCTGAGCTATTACAACGTCGGCAAGGCCAATATTAAAGGGATTGAAGGTACGGCTTCCTTCGATACCGGGCCTGTACAGCATAGTATCAGCTATGACTATGTTGATGCCCGTAACGGCCTGACCGATGCACCGCTGGCCCGCCGCGCTAAGCAACAGGTGAAGTACCAGCTTGACTGGCAGCTTTACGATTTGGACTGGAGCGTAACGTATCATTACCTGGGGTCACGTTACGACACCGACTACAACACCGGTCAAACGGTGAAAATGGGCGGTGTGAGCCTGTGGGACGTTGCCTTGTCATATCCAGTCACGTCACAACTGACCGTTCGTGGTAGAATAGCTAACCTGTTCGATAAAGATTACGAGACGGTTTATGGCTACCATACTGCAGGACGGGAATACTACTTGTCTGGCAGCTACACCTTCTGATGCACATCCCACCGTGCTGGTTTTTGACTCCGGCGTCGGTGGGCTGTCCGTCTACAATGAGATTCGGCAGCTTTTGCCGAATCTCCATTACATCTACGCTTTCGACAATGTGGCGTTTCCTTACGGCGAAAAAAGCGAAGAGTTCATCGTCGAGCGAGTCGTATCGATAGTCACTGCCGTACAGCAACAATATCCTCTGGCTCTTGCCGTTATCGCCTGTAATACCGCAAGCACCGTATCTCTCCCTGCGTTACGTGAAAAGTTTGGCTTCCCGGTAGTTGGCGTTGTGCCTGCCATCAAACCGGCCGCCCGCCTGACGACGAACGGCGTGGTGGGGCTGCTTGCAACACGCGGCACGGTAAAGCGTCCTTATACTCATGAGCTAATTTCTCGGTTTGCCACAGAGTGCAAAATTGAAATGCTGGGTTCAGCGGAGCTGGTGGACTTAGCCGAGGCGAAGCTGCACGGTGAGCCGGTATCGCTGGACGAGTTGCGCAGGATCTTGCGCCCGTGGCTGCGTATGGCCGAGCCGCCGGATACCGTCGTGCTGGGCTGCACCCACTTCCCTCTATTACAGGAAGAGCTGCTGGCAGTATTGCCGGAAGGTACAAGGATGATTGATTCCGGGGCCGCAATTGCAAGGCGCACCGTTTGGTTGTTGGAGCATGAAGCACCCGATGCTTCTTCAGCGGATCAGAATATTGCTTATTGTATGGCGTTTACGCCCGAGACTGCGCAATTAATGCCCGTTTTACAACGTTATGGCTTCGAAAAGCTCGAAAAACTGGCACTTCAGGGCGATTCTGAGCAAAAAAGCGACGCTTAAACATTTTTTTCAAATTAGGGGTTGTCAGGCTCTGAGAACTCCCTATAATGCGCCTCCACTGACACGGCAAAGCGGCTTCGAAAGCGGCTTAACAACCCGGTAGTCAGTCAGACGAAAGCGAAAATAAACGCTTGACTCTGAAAGAGGAAAGCGTAATATACGCCACCTCGAGTTAGCAAGCGAAAGCGCGTAACTCACTGCTCTTTAACAATTTATCAGACAATCTGTGTGGGCACTCGCAGGATTGATATCTCAAGCATCTTCGGATGCAAAAAAATATCAAGTCTTGAAGAGTGACTACTGATTTTATAAACAGTTTTAATTCTTTGAGCATCAAACACTTTTAAATTGAAGAGTTTGATCATGGCTCAGATTGAACGCTGGCGGCAGGCCTAACACATGCAAGTCGAGCGGTAACAGGGAGTAGCTTGCTACTCCGCTGACGAGCGGCGGACGGGTGAGTAATGTCTGGGGATCTGCCTGATGGAGGGGGATAACTACTGGAAACGGTAGCTAATACCGCATAACGTCGCAAGACCAAAGAGGGGGACCTTCGGGCCTCTTGCCATCGGATGAACCCAGATGGGATTAGCTAGTAGGTGGGGTAATGGCTCACCTAGGCGACGATCCCTAGCTGGTCTGAGAGGATGACCAGCCACACTGGAACTGAGACACGGTCCAGACTCCTACGGGAGGCAGCAGTGGGGAATATTGCACAATGGGCGCAAGCCTGATGCAGCCATGCCGCGTGTGTGAAGAAGGCCTTCGGGTTGTAAAGCACTTTCAGCGAGGAGGAAGGCATTAAGGTTAATAACCTTAGTGATTGACGTTACTCGCAGAAGAAGCACCGGCTAACTCCGTGCCAGCAGCCGCGGTAATACGGAGGGTGCAAGCGTTAATCGGAATTACTGGGCGTAAAGCGCACGCAGGCGGTTTGTTAAGTCGGATGTGAAATCCCCGGGCTCAACCTGGGAACTGCATTCGAAACTGGCAAGCTTGAGTCTTGTAGAGGGGGGTAGAATTCCAGGTGTAGCGGTGAAATGCGTAGAGATCTGGAGGAATACCGGTGGCGAAGGCGGCCCCCTGGACAAAGACTGACGCTCAGGTGCGAAAGCGTGGGGAGCAAACAGGATTAGATACCCTGGTAGTCCACGCCGTAAACGATGTCGACTTGGAGGTTGTGCCCTTGAGGCGTGGCTTCCGGAGCTAACGCGTTAAGTCGACCGCCTGGGGAGTACGGCCGCAAGGTTAAAACTCAAATGAATTGACGGGGGCCCGCACAAGCGGTGGAGCATGTGGTTTAATTCGATGCAACGCGAAGAACCTTACCTACTCTTGACATCCAGAGAACTTTCCAGAGATGGATTGGTGCCTTCGGGAACTCTGAGACAGGTGCTGCATGGCTGTCGTCAGCTCGTGTTGTGAAATGTTGGGTTAAGTCCCGCAACGAGCGCAACCCTTATCCTTTGTTGCCAGCGGTTCGGCCGGGAACTCAAAGGAGACTGCCAGTGATAAACTGGAGGAAGGTGGGGATGACGTCAAGTCATCATGGCCCTTACGAGTAGGGCTACACACGTGCTACAATGGCGCATACAAAGAGAAGCGACCTCGCGAGAGCAAGCGGACCTCATAAAGTGCGTCGTAGTCCGGATTGGAGTCTGCAACTCGACTCCATGAAGTCGGAATCGCTAGTAATCGTAGATCAGAATGCTACGGTGAATACGTTCCCGGGCCTTGTACACACCGCCCGTCACACCATGGGAGTGGGTTGCAAAAGAAGTAGGTAGCTTAACCTTCGGGAGGGCGCTTACCACTTTGTGATTCATGACTGGGGTGAAGTCGTAACAAGGTAACCGTAGGGGAACCTGCGGTTGGATCACCTCCTTACCTAAAAGATACAAACCCGCGTAGTGCTCACACAGATTGTCTGATAGATGTAGAGAAGCAAGGCGTCTTGCGATTGAGACTTCAGTGTCCCCTTCGTCTAGAGGCCCAGGACACCGCCCTTTCACGGCGGTAACAGGGGTTCGAATCCCCTAGGGGACGCCACTTGCTGGTATGTAAGTGAAAGTTGCGTGCCGAACTATCTCAAAACTGACTTGAAAGAGTCATGTTTGAGATATTTGCTCTTTAACAATCCGGAACAAGCTGAAAATTGAAACGACATGTCGTCTCATTCTTCCGTAATAAAGAATGAGGTTAAGACATGTTCGAGTCTCTCAAATTTTCATAATTCGAAGCGAAACATCTTCGGGTTGTGAGGTTAAGCGACTAAGCGTACACGGTGGATGCCCTGGCAGTCAGAGGCGATGAAGGACGTGCTAATCTGCGATAAGCGTCGGTAAGGTGATATGAACCGTTATAGCCGGCGATTTCCGAATGGGGAAACCCAGTGTGATTCGTCACACTATCGTTAAGTGAATACATAGCTTAACGAAGCGAACCGGGGGAACTGAAACATCTAAGTACCCCGAGGAAAAGAAATCAACCGAGATTCCCCCAGTAGCGGCGAGCGAACGGGGAGCAGCCCAGAACCTGAATCAGTTTGTGTGTTAGTGGAAGCGTCTGGAAAGTCGCAGGGTACAGGGTGATACTCCCGTACACTAAAATGCACATACTGTGAGTTCGAAGAGTAGGGCGGGACACGTGGTATCCTGTCTGAATATGGGGGGACCATCCTCCAAGGCTAAATACTCCTGACTGACCGATAGTGAACCAGTACCGTGAGGGAAAGGCGAAAAGAACCCCGGCGAGGGGAGTGAAACAGAACCTGAAACCGTGTACGTACAAGCAGTGGGAGCCTCATTTATGGGGTGACTGCGTACCTTTTGTATAATGGGTCAGCGACTTATATTCTGTAGCAAGGTTAACCGTATAGGGGAGCCGCAGGGAAACCGAGTCTTAACTGGGCGTTAAGTTGCAGGGTATAGACCCGAAACCCGGTGATCTAGCCATGGGCAGGTTGAAGGTTGGGTAACACTAACTGGAGGACCGAACCGACTAATGTTGAAAAATTAGCGGATGACTTGTGGCTGGGGGTGAAAGGCCAATCAAACCGGGAGATAGCTGGTTCTCCCCGAAAGCTATTTAGGTAGCGCCTCGTGAACTCATCTTCGGGGGTAGAGCACTGTTTCGGCTAGGGGGCCATCCCGGCTTACCAACCCGATGCAAACTACGAATACCGAAGAATGTTATCACGGGAGACACACGGCGGGTGCTAACGTCCGTCGTGAAGAGGGAAACAACCCAGACCGCCAGCTAAGGTCCCAAAGTCATGGTTAAGTGGGAAACGATGTGGGAAGGCACAGACAGCCAGGATGTTGGCTTAGAAGCAGCCATCATTTAAAGAAAGCGTAATAGCTCACTGGTCGAGTCGGCCTGCGCGGAAGATGTAACGGGGCTAAACCATGCACCGAAGCTGCGGCAGCGACACTTAGGTGTTGTTGGGTAGGGGAGCGTTCTGTAAGCCGTCGAAGGTGGACTGTGAGGTCTGCTGGAGGTATCAGAAGTGCGAATGCTGACATAAGTAACGATAAAGCGGGTGAAAAGCCCGCTCGCCGGAAGACCAAGGGTTCCTGTCCAACGTTAATCGGGGCAGGGTGAGTCGACCCCTAAGGCGAGGCCGAAAGGCGTAGTCGATGGGAAACAGGTTAATATTCCTGTACTTGGTGTTACTGCGAAGGGGGGACGGAGAAGGCTATGTTAGCCGGGCGACGGTTGTCCCGGTTTAAGCATGTAGGCGGAGAGTTTAGGTAAATCCGGACTCTTGTTAACGCTGAGGTGTGATGACGAGGCACTACGGTGCTGAAGTAACAAATGCCCTGCTTCCAGGAAAAGCCTCTAAGCATCAGGTAACATTAAATCGTACCCCAAACCGACACAGGTGGTCAGGTAGAGAATACCAAGGCGCTTGAGAGAACTCGGGTGAAGGAACTAGGCAAAATGGTGCCGTAACTTCGGGAGAAGGCACGCTGTCGGTAGGTGAAACCCCTTGCGGGTGGAGCTGAAGGCAGTCGAAGATACCAGCTGGCTGCAACTGTTTATTAAAAACACAGCACTGTGCAAACACGAAAGTGGACGTATACGGTGTGACGCCTGCCCGGTGCCGGAAGGTTAATTGATGGGGTTATCCGCAAGGAGAAGCTCTTGATCGAAGCCCCGGTAAACGGCGGCCGTAACTATAACGGTCCTAAGGTAGCGAAATTCCTTGTCGGGTAAGTTCCGACCTGCACGAATGGCGTAATGATGGCCAGGCTGTCTCCACCCGAGACTCAGTGAAATTGAAATCGCTGTGAAGATGCAGTGTACCCGCGGCAAGACGGAAAGACCCCGTGAACCTTTACTATAGCTTGACACTGAACATTGAGCCTTGATGTGTAGGATAGGTGGGAGGCTTTGAAGCGTGGACGCCAGTCTGCGTGGAGCCAACCTTGAAATACCACCCTTTAATGTTTGATGTTCTAACGTAGACCCGTGATCCGGGTTGCGGACAGTGTCTGGTGGGTAGTTTGACTGGGGCGGTCTCCTCCTAAAGCGTAACGGAGGAGCACGAAGGTTAGCTAATCACGGTCGGACATCGTGAGGTTAGTGCAAAGGCATAAGCTAGCTTGACTGCGAGAGTGACGGCTCGAGCAGGTGCGAAAGCAGGTCTTAGTGATCCGGTGGTTCTGAATGGAAGGGCCATCGCTCAACGGATAAAAGGTACTCCGGGGATAACAGGCTGATACCGCCCAAGAGTTCATATCGACGGCGGTGTTTGGCACCTCGATGTCGGCTCATCACATCCTGGGGCTGAAGTAGGTCCCAAGGGTATGGCTGTTCGCCATTTAAAGTGGTACGCGAGCTGGGTTTAGAACGTCGTGAGACAGTTCGGTCCCTATCTGCCGTGGGCGCTGGAGAATTGAGGGGGGCTGCTCCTAGTACGAGAGGACCGGAGTGGACGCATCACTGGTGTTCGGGTTGTCATGCCAATGGCATTGCCCGGTAGCTAAATGCGGAAGAGATAAGCGCTGAAAGCATCTAAGCGCGAAACTTGCCCCGAGATGAATTCTCCCTGGGAACTTGATTCCCCTGAAGGGACGTTGAAGACTACGACGTTGATAGGCTGGGTGTGTAAGCGTAGCGATACGTTGAGCTAACCAGTACTAATGACCCGTGAGGCTTAACCTTACAACACCAAAGGTGTTTTGCGAGACAAATCGATTTTCAGCGAAGTTCAGGATTAGACTGATGGTCACGAAGTGACGGTCAGTAAACAGAATTTGCCTGGCGGCCGTAGCGCGGTGGTCCCACCTGACCCCATGCCGAACTCAGAAGTGAAACGCCGTAGCGCCGATGGTAGTGTGGGGTCTCCCCATGCGAGAGTAGGGAACTGCCAGGCATCAAATTAGCAGTAAACCGGGGCAACAAACCGGTGGTTGTAAAGAAATTCGGTGGAGCGGTAGTTCAGTCGGTTAGAATACCTGCCTGTCACGCAGGGGGTCGCGGGTTCGAGTCCCGTCCGTTCCGCCACTTATTAAAATTAAGCCTGCTAACTTAGCAGGCTTAATAGCAAGAAATTTAGGGGCGTAGCTCAGTTGGTAGAGCACCGGTCTCCAAAACCGGGTGTCGCGAGTTCGAGTCTCTCCGCCCCTGCCATATATAATCCTTTGCTCCGGCAAAGGATTTTTTTTGTCCAAAATTTCCCTCATTCTCTTCCTCTGCGATTAAAAGCGCATTACTGCGCCATTAATTGTGTCTTTAATAACTCTTTGATTATGCTTTGTTTATCAGTATTTTGTAGCCAGACGGCATACAAAGGTCTGGATAAAATCGTACTCTCCGCTACCGGCCAGATCTCTGCTTGCTCTTTTGCCCATTCAACCGGCAGGTAGGTGCAACCGTTGAGTTCCGGCATCAGCTTACAGGCCATTTTTGCCGAACTGGTGGTTAAAACAGGAATATCATCGCTGCCAATCAACTCCCCTTCATACTGATGAAAATCGGCTCCCCACTCAATACGTAGATAGTTGAGAGAAGCTTTATGACTTTCCGCGGAGGAGGAATAAAGCGCCAGGCTGAAATGGCCGAGCAGCTGGCTGGCGAACTCATCCATTTTTGGTGTTTCTGTTGTTAGCAACAGATCCAGCTGGCGCTCATGAAGCTGTTTTACCAGCGACTGTCGTTGTGCAATTCGTGCTTCAAACTGCAGGCCACTATGCTGTTGATAAAGTGAGATTAACCATTCGGAAAGCATACATTCCCAGAGCGAAGCGCTTGCCCCCAGGGTTAACTGATTATGCTGAGAAGTATGTGATACCTCTTTTTTCGCGGCCAACCAGGTATTCATCAGGTTTTCCGCGTAGGGCAGCAGCCGTTCTCCGGCAGTTGTCAGCCGTATGTTATTGCGATGACGGGTAAAAAGGTTTACACCCAGCTGATTTTCGAGCTGTCGAATACGAAAGCTGACCGCTGACTGCGTCAAATAAAGTGCTTCTGCAGCACGTCCAAAATGTCGGGTTCTACTCACTTCCAGGAAGGTTTTTAGTAATTCGGTATCCACGCCTTACTCCCAAAAATAATTTGTCGTTATGATTTAAATGTTTTGTTTTACACTCTGTCAAGCGTAACTAATACTCCGCGCCATAAATAGCTCGACCAAGAAAATCAGGAGCGTGTAGGATGGCGGAAAGCTTTACGACGTCTAATCGGTTTTTCGACAATAAACATTATCCGCGTGGGTTTGCTCGCCATGGTGATTTCACCATCAAAGAGGCGCAGCTGTTAGAACGCCATGGTTTTGCGTTTAATGAGCTGGATCTCGGCAAACGTGAACCCGGAACTGAAGAAGAAGTTCAGTTTGTTGCTGTATGCCGCGGTGTACGCGAGCCTTCCACAGAGGCAGAACGTGTCTGGAGCAAGTATATGGCACGTATTAAGCGTCCAAAACGTTTTCATACTCTGTCCGGCGGTAAACCGCAGATGGACACCGTTGAAGACTACACGGACAGCGATGACTAAGAAAAATGGGGCGAAAGCCCCATTTTTTATTCAGCCAGTCTTTGTAGATGCAGCAGCAGGCGATCTATAGCCCGATAGCTGAGTGCTTCCCGAAGATGCTCCCGCTCTATCTCCTCAGCATGCTGCATATCGGCAATCGTACGCGCGACTTTCAGCAGCCGCTGCCAGGCTCTTACCGACAAACCCAACTTCACCAGCGTATCCTCCAGCCAAACGGAATCATCCGGCTGAAGCCTGCAGTATTCGCGTATTTCATGATTGCTTAGCAGCGCATTGAGCTTATTCTGGCGGGCAACCTGGCACTCTCTTACCCCGGCGACTCTCTTCCTTATTACAGCGCTGCCTTCGCCGTTATGCCCAGACTGGCTTAGCATTCCTGCAGGAAGGAGGGGAATATCTACGGATAAATCAAAACGATCCAGGAAAGGGCCCGAGAGACGGTTCATGTAGCGTAATGTCTGCTGTGGGCTAGAGCGATTATGCTTACCTTCAAAATGCCCGGTGGGGCCAGGATTCATGGCGGCAATGAGCTGGAATCTTGCCGGGTAGGTAATTTTTGCCCGGGTGCGTGAAATATGAATTTCACCCGACTCAATAGGTTCCCTGAGCGAGTCCAGCACCCGGCGTTCAAATTCGGGAAGCTCATCCAAAAATAGCACGCCGTTATGCGCAAGGGAGATCTCCCCGGGCTGTGGAAGAGATCCACCTCCGACGACGGAGGTAAGGGAGGCGCTGTGGTGCGGAGCCCTGAACGGACGTTGTCGCCAGTGTCGCTTAAGAAGCGAGGACTGCACCAGGCTGAGAATAGCCGCACTCTGAAGCGCCTCAGCGTCGTTTAACGGGGGAAGAAGGGTGTTTAGCCTGCTTGCCAGCATCGTTTTGCCGGTACCCGGAGGGCCAATAAGCAGGAGGTTGTGCCCGCCGGAGGCTGTAATCTCGAGCGCCCGTTTCCCCAGGCTCTGCCCGATAATTTCATTCATATCCTCGGCGTAGTCTGCCTGCCAGGACGAAGGGCTTGCAGGCTTACGAAGCTCTCCTTTTCCTTCAAGCCAGGCGCAAACCTCGCTTAGATGGCTGGCAACGAAACAGCCTGGCTGGCTTATCAGGCCCACCTCATCCTCATTTTCTGCGGCAACAACAATTCTCCTTCCGGCTTTTAATGCCTCCGTTGCAGAAGATATTGCCCCTGAAACCGCGCGTAATTCACCCGTGAGCGCAAGTTCGCCGATAAACTCAAGCTGTGGCAGTCTTTCGCCGCTGAGCTGCTCAGAAGCGGCCAGCAGCGCTAATGCTATGGGGAGATCGTAGCGCCCACCCTCCTTGGGAAGGTCTGCTGGCGCGAGGTTTATGGTTATCTTACGTGCGGGAAAGGTATAACCGCTGTTAATCAGCGCGCTCCTGACCCGATCCCTTGCCTCTCTGACAGTGGTTTCCGGCAGACCAACAAGCGTTAGCCCGGGAAGCCCGGCACTGATATGTACTTCAACAGTGACCTGTGGCGCATGAATGCCCAGTGCTGCTCTGGTGAAGACAACAGACAGTGACATTATTCCTCCGCGTAAAACTCCATGTTGCGGGAGGATATGGTGATTAAATATTGCCCTTTTCTTTTTCCAGGAAACGCTTCGTGGACTTTTTCATCCGCACTCTTTTTTGCAAACTTCGCTGCGAGGCAGATCCCAGAACGATAACTTTTTTCTGGGTTTCATCGGGGAAATGGCTGAGTGAACCTGTTTTATGAATTATTTTCACTTTGCCCTTATTAACTGAAATTAAATAGTTTTTATGCTAATTATTTTTAGCTTGATTCTTTTCGTCATAAAAAAATATTGTGCTTTGCGTCAACTCTGTGATAACTCTGTAGGCATTACTTCGAACTAGACGTTAGAACATACAGAAAATGACAGCCCTTCTACGAGTGATTAGCCTGGTCGTGATTAGCGTGGTGGTGATTATTATCCCACCGTGCGGGGCTGCACTTGGAGAAAGAAAGGCTTAAAAATCAAGCCTGAATCGAAAAGAACCCCCGCACCGAAAGGTCCGGGGGTTTTTTGTTGACTGAAGAATGTGAAGCGAGGAACAGAGCATGTGTTGCAGAATAAAATGCTGTTTCTCCGGTAATGAGACGGGGAACTAACTATGAATGGTGCACAGTGGGTAGTACATGCGTTGCGAGCGCAGGGTGTTGAGACAGTTTTCGGTTATCCGGGCGGCGCAATTATGCCGGTGTACGATGCATTGTACGACGGCGGTGTGGAACATCTACTGTGTCGCCATGAGCAAGGTGCTGCGATGGCGGCCATTGGTTATGCGCGTGCAACCGGCAAAACCGGAGTCTGTATTGCGACCTCCGGCCCCGGCGCCACCAACCTGATAACCGGCCTGGCCGATGCTCTGTTAGATTCCGTTCCGGTTGTGGCCATTACCGGGCAGGTAGCCGCTCCGCTGATGGGCACCGATGCTTTTCAGGAAGTTGACGTTCTGGGCCTGTCTCTGGCCTGTACCAAGCACAGCTTCCTGGTTGAATCTCTCGATGAGCTGCCGCGTGTGCTTGCCGAGGCGTTTGAGATAGCAAATTCTGGCCGTCCTGGCCCGGTGTTGGTTGATATTCCTAAGGATATCCAACTGGCCTCCGGCGAGCCTGAACCGTGTTTGTCTACCGTTGATGATGAGCCTGATTTGCCTTTTGCTGCACTGCAACAGGCCCGCGAGATGATTTCGCACGCCAAAAAGCCGATGCTTTACGTCGGTGGTGGCGTTGGGATGGCTCAGGCTGTGCCTGCATTACGTGAGTTTATCGCCGTCACAAATATTCCCTCCACCGCCACTTTAAAAGGGCTGGGCGCGGTGCCTGCCGGGCATCCTTTTTACACCGGCATGCTCGGCATGCACGGGACAAAAGCAGCGAACCTGGCGGTTCAGGAGTGTGATTTACTGATTGCCGTGGGCGCTCGCTTTGATGACCGCGTAACCGGCAAGCTGAATACCTTTGCCCCACATGCCAAAGTTATTCATATGGATATCGACCCTGCCGAGCTGAGCAAACTGCGCCAGGCGCACGTTGCTTTGCAGGGGCCGTTGAACCAGCTGCTTCCCGCTTTACAGCAGCCTGTGCATATTGCTGAATGGCAGCAGCATATCGCCGCGCTGAATGAAGAACATCAGTGGCGCTATGACCATCCGGGTGAGGCAATTTATGCCCCTCTTCTGCTGAAGCAGCTTTCCGAACGCAAGCCGAAAGAATCCATTGTGACCACCGACGTGGGCCAGCATCAGATGTGGACCGCGCAGCATATGACCTTCACTCGTCCGGAAAATTTCATTACCTCAAGCGGTCTGGGCACCATGGGATTTGGCCTGCCTGCCGCTGTAGGTGCGCAGGTTGCCAGACCGGAAGATACGGTTATCTGCGTCTCTGGCGACGGTTCATTCATGATGAATGTCCAGGAGCTGGGTACGATTAAGCGCAAGCGACTGCCGGTAAAAATCCTGCTGCTGGATAACCAGCGTCTGGGGATGGTAAGACAGTGGCAGCAGCTGTTTTTCGACGAGCGTTACAGCGAAACAACCCTTACCGACAACCCTGATTTCCTCACGCTGGCCAGCGCCTTTGGCATTCCTGGACAGCACATCACCCGTAAAGACCAGGTAGAAGCCGCGTTAGACACCATGCTGAACAGCGACGGCCCGTACATGCTTCACGTCTCAATTGATGAGTACGAAAATGTCTGGCCGTTGGTGCCGCCCGGTGCCAGTAACTCGCAAATGCTGGAGAAATTATCATGATGCAACATCAGCTCGCAGTACAGGCACGCTTTCGCCCGGAAACTTTAGAGCGCGTTTTACGCGTAGTGCGCCACCGTGGCTTCCAGATCTGCGCCATGAATATGGCCGCGGCGGGAAATACCGACAATATTAATATTGAATTGACCGTTGCGAGCCTGCGACCTGTCGAATTACTGTTTACTCAATTAAGCAAGCTGGTTGACGTTGCCTGCGTTGAAATCCAGCAACCAACATCACAACAAATTCGCGCCTGAGCGTAAAGGAAGAGAACAATGACGACCAAGAAAGCTGATTACATCTGGTTCAACGGCGAGATGACTCCGTGGGGCGAAGCAAAAGTACACGTCATGTCCCACGCGCTGCACTACGGGACTTCGGTATTTGAAGGCATCCGCTGCTATGACTCGCACAAAGGACCAGTGGTGTTCCGCCATCGTGAACACATGCAGCGCTTGCGTGACTCAGCAAAAATCTATCGCTTCCCGGTATCGCAGAGCGTCGATGAACTGATGGAAGCCTGCCGCGCGGTTATCCGTAAAAACAACCTCACCAGCGCTTACATTCGCCCGTTGGTCTTTGTGGGTGACGTGGGCATGGGCGTTAACCCGCCTGACGGCTACACCACCGACGTCATTATCGCGGCCTTCCCGTGGGGCGCTTACCTGGGTGCAGAAGCGCTGGACCAGGGCATTGACGCGATGGTTTCTTCCTGGAACCGTGCAGCGCCTAACACGATCCCAACCGCGGCTAAAGCGGGTGGTAATTACCTGTCTTCCCTGCTGGTTGGGAGCGAAGCCCGCCGCCACGGCTATCAGGAAGGGATCGCGCTCGATGTGAACGGCTTCCTGTCAGAAGGCGCAGGTGAAAACCTGTTTGAAGTGAAAGATGGCGTTATCTATACACCGCCGTTCACCTCTTCCGCACTGCCGGGCATCACCCGCGATGCCATTATCAAACTGGCAAAAGATTTGGGGATCGAAGTTCGCGAGCAGGTATTGTCCCGTGAATCGTTGTACCTGGCGGATGAAGTATTTATGTCCGGCACCGCGGCGGAAATCACCCCGGTGCGCAGCGTAGACCGTATTCAGGTTGGCGAAGGCCGTTGTGGCCCGGTCACCAAACGTATTCAGCAGGCATTCTTTGGCCTGTTCACCGGCGAAACCGAAGATAAATGGGGCTGGCTGGACCCGGTAAACCAATAAGCTTTACACAAAAAATATAATCAGGCGGGCGGCGAAAGACCGCCTGCGACCCGACAGACTGGAGTAAATAAAGCATGCCTAAGTATCGTTCTGCCACCACAACCCATGGCCGTAATATGGCGGGTGCCCGCGCTCTGTGGCGCGCAACGGGGATGACCGACGCCGATTTCGGCAAACCTATTATCGCGGTAGTGAACTCCTTTACCCAATTCGTTCCGGGCCACGTTCACCTGCGCGACCTGGGTAAGCTGGTTGCTGAACAAATCGAAGCGTCCGGCGGCGTAGCCAAAGAGTTCAACACCATTGCGGTAGATGATGGCATTGCGATGGGACATGGCGGCATGCTTTATTCACTGCCGTCTCGCGAGCTGATTGCCGACTCGGTTGAGTACATGGTCAACGCCCACTGCGCCGATGCCATGGTGTGTATTTCGAACTGCGACAAAATCACCCCGGGGATGTTAATGGCGTCTCTGCGCCTGAATATTCCGGTTATCTTCGTTTCCGGTGGCCCGATGGAAGCCGGGAAAACCAAGCTCTCGGACCAGATAATCAAACTGGATCTGGTTGATGCGATGATTCAGGGCGCGAACCCGAACGTTAGCGACGAGCAAAGTGAGCAAATTGAGCGCTCCGCCTGCCCGACCTGCGGCTCCTGTTCCGGGATGTTCACCGCCAACTCGATGAACTGCCTGACCGAAGCGCTGGGCCTGTCGCAGCCAGGCAACGGCTCGCTGCTGGCGACCCATGCCGACCGCAAAGAACTGTTCCTCAATGCCGGGAAGCGTATTGTCGAACTGACCAAACGCTATTACGAACAGGACGATGCCAGCGCGCTGCCGCGTAACATCGCCAGCAAAGAAGCGTTCGAAAACGCCATGACGCTTGATATCGCAATGGGCGGCTCAACCAATACCGTGCTGCACCTGCTGGCCGCTGCTCAGGAAGCCGAAATTGACTTCACCATGACCGATATTGACCAGCTGTCCCGCAAAGTCCCTCAGCTGTGTAAAGTGGCGCCAAGTACCCAGAAATACCATATGGAAGACGTGCACCGTGCGGGTGGCGTTCTCGGCATCCTCGGCGAGCTGGATCGCGCCGGGTTGCTGAACCGTGAGGTGAAAAACGTGCTGGGCCTTTCCCTGCCGCAGACCCTCGATCAATACGATGTGATGTTGACCAAAGACGAGGCGGTGAAAACCATGTTCCGTGCGGGCCCTGCGGGTATTCGCACCACCCAGGCCTTCTCCCAGAGCTGCCGCTGGGACACGTTGGATGACGATCGCGCTGAAGGCTGTATCCGCTCGCTGGAAAATGCCTACAGCAAAGATGGTGGTCTGGCCGTTCTGTACGGCAACTTCGCTGAAAACGGCTGTATTGTTAAAACGGCCGGCGTTGATGAAGGCAGCCTGGTATTCCGTGGCCCGGCGAAAGTCTACGAGAGCCAGGATGACGCGGTAGAAGCTATCCTCGGCGGAAAAGTGATCGCAGGCGATGTGGTCGTTATTCGCTACGAAGGGCCGAAAGGCGGGCCGGGTATGCAGGAAATGCTCTACCCAACCACCTTCCTGAAATCTATGGGCCTCGGTAAAGCCTGCGCCCTGGTCACCGACGGCCGTTTCTCCGGCGGCACCTCCGGCCTGTCGATTGGTCACGTTTCACCGGAAGCGGCCAGCGGCGGCAACATTGCCCTGATTGAAGACGGCGACATGATTGCCATCGATATTCCAAACCGTGGCATTGATTTGCAGCTTAGCGAGCAGGAGCTGGCGGCTCGCCGTGAAGCGCAGGAAGCTCGCGGCAGCGAAGCCTGGACGCCGCGCAACCGTGAACGTCAGGTTTCCTTCGCACTGCGCGCTTACGCAAGCCTGGCTACCAGCGCGGACAAAGGCGCAGTACGCGATAAAAGTAAGCTTGGAGGCTAACCATGGCTGAGTCACAACCGCTACCCGACGCCCCCTGCGGGGCGGAGTATCTGCGAGCGGTGCTGCGCGCGCCGGTTTATGAAGTCGCACAGGTCACACCGCTGCAGAAAATGGACAAGCTTTCTTCGCGCCTGGATAACGTTATCCTGGTGAAGCGCGAAGACCGCCAGCCTGTGCACAGCTTCAAGCTGCGCGGGGCATATTCGATGATTGCCGGGCTGAACAGCGAGCAGAAAGCCTGCGGTGTGATCACCGCTTCCGCAGGGAATCACGCTCAGGGCGTGGCGCTTTCTTCCACGCGGCTTGGCATCAAGTCGCTGATCGTTATGCCGGTGGCAACGGCGGATATCAAAGTGGACGCCGTGCGGGCGTTCGGCGGAGAAGTGTTGCTGCACGGCGCGAATTTTGACGAAGCAAAAGCTAAGGCCATCGAGCTCTCGCAATTGCAGGGGCTGACCTATGTTCCGCCGTTTGACCACCCGGCCGTCATTGCCGGGCAGGGGACGCTGGCGCTGGAGCTGTTGCAACAGGATGCCCACATCGATCGAGTATTTGTGCCGGTTGGCGGCGGTGGGCTGGCGGCGGGCGTGGCGGTTCTGATCAAGCAACTGATGCCGCAGATCAAAGTGATCGCGGTGGAAGCGGAAGACTCAGCCTGCCTGAAGGCGGCGCTCGATGCCGGTCAACCTGTCGATCTGGCTCGGGTTGGGCTGTTTGCGGAAGGCGTCGCGGTTAAACGCATCGGGGATGAAACATTCCGCGTTTGCCAGGAATATCTGGACGATATCATCACCGTGGATAGCGATGCCATCTGTGCGGCGATGAAGGACCTGTTTGAGGATGTGCGTGCCGTTGCTGAGCCTTCCGGGGCGCTGGCGCTGGCCGGAATGAAAAAGTACATCCAGCAGCACAACATCCGCGGGGAACGCCTGGCGCATGTGTTGTCCGGGGCTAACGTTAACTTCCACGGATTGCGTTATGTTTCCGAACGCTGTGAGCTGGGTGAACAGCGTGAAGCGCTGCTGGCGGTAACCATTCCCGAGCAGAAGGGCAGCTTCCTGAAATTCTGCCAGCTGCTGGGCGGACGTTCGGTAACCGAGTTTAACTATCGCTATGCCAGCTCCGACAATGCCTGCATTTTTGTCGGCGTACGCCTGACCCGGGGTGTGGACGAGCGTAAGGAAATTATCGGCCAGCTGAGCGAAGGCGGCTATGGGGTGGTCGATCTCTCTGACGATGAGATGGCGAAGCTTCATGTTCGCTACATGGTCGGAGGGCGGCCTTCCAAGCCGCTGCGCGAAAGGCTCTACAGCTTTGAGTTCCCGGAATCTCCGGGCGCGCTGCTGAAGTTCCTCAGCACGTTGGGTACGCACTGGAACATTTCCCTGTTCCATTACCGTAGCCACGGCACCGACTATGGTCGGGTGCTGGCGGCGTTCGAACTGGGTGAGAACGAGCTGGATTTCGAAACCCGTCTTAACGAGCTGGGCTACGAATGCCACGACGAAACCAATAACCCGGCGTTCCGTTTCTTCCTGGCCGGTTAATGGCTGCCGGGCAGTAGCTTCCAGAACGCACTAACAAGCGGCTCATTGAGCCGCTTTTTTTGTACACAAACGCCAAGCTCGAACGGCGTGTTCTCATCGCTACGCTCCAGAATCAGCACGCGGTTGCGAACCGGCTCGGGGCTGTTTTCCAGCACTATCTCGGGGATTAGCGCGACACCGCAGCCCAGTGCCACCATCGAAACCATCGCTTCGTGCCCGGCAACCGTGGCGTAAATCAGCGGATTGCTGACTTTCTGGCGACGGAACCACAGCTCAATACGGCGGCGAACCGGCCCCTGTTCGGGCAGGATAAAAGGAATTTTTGCCCAGTCGGGTTCCGGCTGGCTAACCTGAGCGCGAACCGGGCAGGGAAGCGCGGGGGCAATGAGCGCGACGGATAAATTTTCCAGCATCGAAAACGCGACGCCCGGCGGCAGAGATTCCGGCTTTCCGGCAATAGCGAGGTCGGCTTCGTTGGAGTCGACTTTTTCTACCGCATCGGCAGCATCGCCAGTGGTGAGCTTGATTTCAACGGAAGGATGTTCGGCGCGGAAGCGGTCAAGGATCGGCGGTAAGTGGCTGTAGGCGGCGGTAACCGAGCAAAACAGATGCAGCTCGCCGCTCAGGGAAGGCCCCTGCTGGCCTAGCGTATGCCGCATCTGCTGATATTGAAGCAGCGTATGCTGGGCAAACTGGCGCAGCTGCTCCCCGGCCTCGGTCAGCGTAACGGTGCGGTTATCACGTAAAAATAGCGGCTGACCAAGGTCGTCTTCCAGGCGCTGGATTTGGCGCGAAAGTGTAGAGGGGCTGACGTGCATCGCGCGGGCGCTACGCCCGAAATGACGGCTTTCGGCCAGATGCAGAAAGGTTTTCAGATCGCGTAAATCCATGGTTGCTTGCCCTCGGTTTGGCATTGCAATAATTGCAACGCGACGTTGTTAATATATCAATTTAAGCAACGCATTTCCTGTCATATAGTGGGTTCATTCTATGCAGCACGACACGGCTGCAGAGCCCTTACAATAAGCACAACACGACACATACGGAGTTCTACGATGGCTAATTATTTCAACACTTTGAACCTGCGTCAGCAGTTAGCGCAGTTGGGTAAATGTCGCTTCATGGGGCGCGATGAATTCGCCGATGAAGCAAGCTACCTCAAAGGTAAAAAAGTGGTCATCGTCGGCTGTGGCGCTCAGGGTCTTAACCAGGGCCTGAACATGCGTGACTCCGGGCTGGATGTTTCCTATGCTCTGCGTGCAGAAGCGATTGCGGAAAAACGTGCTTCATGGCGTAAAGCGACCGAAAACGGCTTTAAAGTAGGAACTTACGAAGAGCTGATCCCGCAGGCCGACCTGGTTGTTAACCTGACGCCTGACAAGCAGCACTCCTCCGTCGTTCAGGCCGTGCAGCCGATGATGAAAGATGGCGCTGCGCTGGGCTATTCCCACGGCTTCAACGTGGTTGAAGTGGGCGAAACCATCCGTAAAGACATCACCGTTGTTATGGTGGCGCCGAAGTGCCCGGGTACTGAAGTTCGTGAAGAATATAAACGTGGTTTCGGCGTGCCGACGCTTATCGCCGTTCACCCGGAAAACGACCCGAAAGGCGAAGGCATGGCTATCGCTAAAGCCTGGGCTGCTGCAACCGGCGGCCACCGTGCTGGCGTGCTGGAGTCTTCCTTCGTGGCTGAAGTTAAATCTGACCTGATGGGCGAGCAGACTATCCTGTGCGGTATGCTGCAGGCCGGTTCTCTGCTGTGCTTCGACAAGCTGGTGGCTGAAGGGACCGATGCGGCCTATGCCGAAAAACTGATTCAGTTTGGCTGGGAAACCATTACCGAAGCGCTGAAACAGGGCGGTATTACGCTGATGATGGACCGTCTGTCCAACCCGGCTAAAATCCGCGCTTACGCGCTGTCTGAGCAGCTGAAAACCATCATGGCGCCGCTGTTCCAGAAACATATGGATGACATCATCTCCGGTGAATTCTCCTCCGGCATGATGGCTGACTGGGCAAACGACGATAAAAATCTGCTGACCTGGCGCGAAGAGACCGGCAAAACCGCGTTCGAAACCGCTCCGCAGTTTGAAGGTAAAATCTCCGAGCAGGAATACTTCGATAAAGGCGTTCTGATGATCGCCATGGTGAAAGCGGGCGTTGAGCTGGCCTTCGAAACCATGGTAGACGCGGGCATCATCGAAGAGTCCGCTTACTACGAATCACTGCACGAACTGCCGCTGATCGCCAACACCATCGCTCGTAAGCGCCTGTACGAAATGAACGTGGTTATCTCTGATACCGCTGAATACGGCAACTACCTGTTCTCCTATGCCGCCGTTCCGCTGCTGAAAGAGTTTATGACGACTCTACAGGCGGGCGATCTGGGTAAAGAGATCCCGGCTGCTGCGGTAGATAACGCCCAACTGCGCGATGTAAACGAAGCGATTCGTAACCACGAAATCGAAAAAGTGGGCAAGAAACTGCGTGGTTATATGACTGATATGAAACGCATTGCTGTTGCGGGCTAATAGCTCAGTGAAAAGGAAAAGGCGCTCAGGCGCTTTTTTTGTGCCCGTCATCTTGCCGCCTCTCTTTTTATGTAATATTGTAAGTTACATGAAAACAAATAACTCCTTCTCAGCAACGCTGCACATCCTGCTCCACCTCGAGCAGATGGAAAAACCGTTAACATCGGAGCAGATGGCCGCTTTTATCGACGGCAACCCGGCATTTATTCGTAAAGTTCTGGCTGGCCTGCGCGAGAGAAAAATCGTCTGCTCGACCAAAGGGCATCACGGCGGCTGGAAGCTCTGCCGCCCGGCAAGTGAAGTCACGCTGCTGGATATTTATCTGGCGCTGGGTTCGCCGGGGCTCTTTGCCCTGGGCAACCGTAATGAAAACCCGGAATGTCTGGTTGAGCAGGGGGTTAATCGGGTGATGTCCGATACCTTCGCCGCGGCCGAAGAGCTGGTGCTGGCGCGCTTTAAAAGCCTGACGTTACGGGATATAGGCAGCGAATTTATCAGCTATTTCAATGAAAAGGGGCACGATGAATGATTTCTACTTTAACCACTGACCTGCCGGTTTGCCTGATGATAGCGCTGGCCGCCGCCAGTATTTCGATGACGATTACGCAAACAGAGCTGTTTGCCGGTTTACGCGGCTGGACGGCAAAAAAGAATGCCATGCTGGGCCATCTCTTCCAGTGTTTCTACTGCCTTAGCCACTGGGTTGTATTTGCAGGTATGCTTGTTTATCGCCCGTATCTGCTGCACAGCGGGATGCCGGTAATTGACTGGATCATGACGGCGTTTATTACCCTCACGCTGACCACTTTTGTGAACGGGATTATCTTTAAAGTGTTCCAGATGGCGGTCGGTACTCATTTGTTGAAGCATGAGGCTCAGCAGACGTTACACCCGACAAAATAATGCAAAGGCCGGGAAACCCGGCCTTTAACTTAGTTGCGGTACAGCACTTTGATGATGTGGTAGCCGAACTGAGTGTGCAGCGGGCCGTAAGGCTCCAGCAGCGGGCAGGAGAAAACCACTTTATCGAAAGCAGGAACCATCTGGCCCTGGCGGAATTCACCCAGGTGGCCGCCTTTTTTACCCGATGGGCAGGTGGAGTGTTTCTTGGCCAGTTTTTCGAAGTCGCCGCCGTTTTTCAGCTGTTCGAGAAGGTCTAAAGCCAGTTTTTCTTCCTTTACAAGGATATGCAGTGCTGCTGCGGTTTTTGCCATGATAGTGCCTTGAGTCATGTTGATTACGCTCGCTATACTACCACGCTGTTTTTCTCCCCTCCCGACTTTCATTGAGTGACCTTATGCGTTTAAACCCTGGCCAACAACAAGCCGTCGAATTTGTCACCGGACCCTGCCTGGTATTGGCCGGCGCTGGCTCGGGTAAGACTCGCGTTATCACCAATAAAATAGCCCACCTGATCCGCGAGAGCGGCTACCAGGCTCGCCATATTGCGGCGGTGACTTTTACCAATAAGGCCGCCCGCGAAATGAAGGAGCGTGTTTCTCAAACGCTTGGGCGTAAAGAAGCCAGAGGGCTGATGATCTCCACCTTCCACACTCTGGGGCTGGAAATTATCAAGCGCGAGTACGCGGCATTGGGAATGAAGTCTAATTTCTCGCTGTTTGACGATACAGACCAGACGGCACTGCTAAAAGAGTTAACCGAGGGGCTGCTGGAGAATGACAAAGTTCTGCTCCAGCAGCTGATTTCGACTATCTCTAACTGGAAAAACAGCCTGCTGACCCCGGCTCAGGCCGCAGCCCAGGCTAAAGGCGAGCGGGATCGTATTTTTGCCCACTGCTACGGGCTTTATGACACGCACCTGAAGTCCTGCAACGTGCTGGACTTTGATGATTTGATTCTGCTGCCAACCCTGCTTCTGCAACGTAATGAAGAGGTTCGGGAGCGCTGGCAAAATCGCATCCGTTATCTGCTGGTGGATGAATATCAGGATACCAACACCAGCCAGTACGAGCTGGTGAAGCTGCTGGTAGGCGCCCGGGCGCGATTTACTGTGGTAGGCGATGACGATCAGTCGATTTACTCGTGGCGTGGTGCGAACCCACAAAACCTGGTTTTACTGAGTAAGGATTTCCCGACGCTGCAGGTGATTAAGCTTGAGCAAAACTACCGCTCCTCTCGCCGCATTCTGAATGCGGCAAATATCCTGATAGCCAATAATCCGCACGTTTTCGAAAAGCGGCTTTTCTCAGAGCTTGAACACGGCGCAGAGTTAAAAGTAGTGACGGCGAATCATGAAGAGCATGAGGCTGAGCGGGTAACGGGGGAGCTTATCGCTCATCACTTTATCAATAAAACTGACTACAAAGATTACGCCATTTTGTACCGCGGTAACCACCAGTCGCGGGTGTTTGAAAAGATGTTGATGCAAAACCGCATTCCGTATCGTATTTCCGGCGGAACCTCATTTTTCTCTCGTCCTGAGATTAAAGATCTGCTGGCCTACCTGCGCGTGCTCACCAACCCGGATGACGATAGCGCCTTCTTGCGCATCGTTAACACGCCGAAACGCGAAATTGGCCCGGCAACGCTGCAAAAGCTTGGCGAGTGGGCGACGCAGCGTAATAAGAGCCTGCTGACCGCCAGTTTTGATATGGGGCTGAGCCAAACCCTCAGCGGGCGCGGGCTGGAGTCTTTACAGCGCTTTACCCACTGGCTGCGCGAAGTGGCTACGCTTGCCGAACGGGAGCCGGTTGCCGCGGTACGTGACCTTATCCACGGTATTGACTACGAAAGCTGGCTGTATGAAACATCGCCCAGCCCGAAGGCCGCCGAAATGCGCATGAAAAACGTTAATCAGCTGTTCAGCTGGATGACGGAAATGCTGGAAGGAAGCGATCTGGACGAGCCGATGACTCTGGTCCAGGTGGTGACTCGTTTTACCCTGCGCGACATGATGGAGCGCGGTGAAAGCGAAGATGAGGCCGATCAGGTCCAACTGATGACGCTGCATGCCTCCAAGGGACTGGAATTCCCGTATGTCTATCTGGTTGGTATGGAAGAAGGGATCCTGCCGCATCAGAGCAGCATTGATGAAGATAATGTGGATGAAGAGCGGCGGCTGGCTTACGTGGGCATTACGCGCGCTCAAAAAGAGCTGACCTTCACGCTTTGCAGGGAACGCCGTCAGTACGGTGAACTGGTGCGCCCCGAGCCGAGCCGCTTCCTGCTGGAGCTGCCGCAGGATGATTTAAGCTGGGAAACCGAGCGTAAAGTCGTTTCTGCTGAGGAGCGGATGCAGAAGGGACAGAGTAATGTCGCCAATATCCGCGAAATGTTGGCAAAAGCGCGTAAAAGCTGAGTTAGTTAACGTTAAGTGGCCAGTGAACGTAGCTCTGCCAGAGTTTTTCCTGCTCGAGCAATTCGGCGCCGAGCGGGTGGCAGGCCAGCCAGTGTTCAGGTAGCCCGAGATGCAGCATTTCACCCTCTGCCCGCAGGTCGATAACCGGCAAAATGTCGTCGCGACGGCGGCTGGCGAAAATAATAGCCAGGCGTAACAGGCGACAAAGGCGTTCGGCCACGCGCGGCGGCACCGCGTTCTGCTGGTGCAAAGATGAAAGATCGACGGGATTGGTCTGGTTGAGCAACAACGTTGCCAGCAGTTTTTTCTGGGCAGGCGTGTAGCCCGGCAGATCCAGATTTTTCACCAGATAGGCAGCATGCTGTGGCGCATGTCTGAAATCAATGCTTAAGCCAATTTCATGTAGCAGGGCGCTGCTTGCGAGCATTTGCTGACTGAGAGGATCGAGTTCCCACGGCCCTGCGACCTGGGAAGCAAAGTTTTGCGCCAGCTGTTCCACGCGGGCTGCCTGGCCGGTATCTACCATGAAACGCCGCTGCACGTTACGCAGCGTTCTCTGGCGAATTTCCTGGTCGACCGCGAGATGCAGCATGCCGTACACCAAACCTTCACGCAGCGCGCCGCCTGCGAGCGTCATGCATTCGATGCCGAGTTGCTCGAAAATGGCGATGAGTATGGCTAAACCGCTTGGGAAAACCAAAGCGCGTTCCAGGGTTAAGCCTTCGATTTCAAGCTCTTCAAGGCGACCACATTGAATCGCTCGCTGTTTTAACTGTTGCAGTTTTGCCAGGGTGATGCGTTCATCCATCCCCTGCGCCATCATGATTTCCTGCAAAGCCTGAACGGTGCCTGAGGCACCCACGCAGATTTTCCAGCCATGGCTTTTGAGCTCGTCAATGACCGGCTTGAGTACTTCGCTGGCCGCTGCTTCGGCAGCCGCAAAGTTTTCCTGGGCGAGATTGCGGTCACTAAAGAATCGTTCCAGCCAGGTTACACAGCCCATGGAAAGGCTGAACAGCGAGGTAGTTTGCGCCCCTGTGCCCGTCACCAGTTCGGTGCTCGCGCCGCCGATATCCACTACCAGGCGCTGGTCAGCGCCGCCGGTCGTGTGGGCCACGCCTTGATAAATCAGGCGAGCTTCTTCTTCACCGCGTATAACCTGCACCGGGCAGCCGAGGATCTGCTGAGCTTTTTGCAAAAAAACGTCGGCGTTGACCGCAAGGCGAAGCGTCGCGGTGGCGACCACGCGAATTTGACTCTGAGGAATATCCTGAAGACGTTCGGCGAATAAGCGCAGGCATTGCCAGCCGCGCTCCATCGCTTCCGGGGAGAGAACGCACTCGCTGTTCAGACCGGCAGCGAGGCGAACTTTTCGTTTGATGCGGGTTAAAGTTTGTATGCTTCCCGCCACCTCACGCACAACCAACATATGAAAACTGTTAGAACCCAGATCAATTGCTGCATACAGTGAGGTGGAGCTAAGCATAGATTTTTTTAACCTGCGCGACGACGATTACCACGGGGAGCACCACCGCGACGTGGGCCGTTGCCCGGGCGGGCGCGGGTCAGACGTTTTGGCGGAGGAAGCTCGTTTAACAGCGCTTCGGCATTGTATTTACTGACCGGAATCGAGTGGCCGATATAGGTTTCGATCGCCGACAGATTCAGGGCGTAATCTTCACATGCGAGGCTTATCGAGTGACCGCTTGCCCCGGCACGACCGGTACGGCCAATGCGGTGCACGTAATCTTCGCAATCGTCAGGCAAATCGTAGTTGAAGACGTGCGTGACGGCAGGAATGTGTAAGCCACGAGCAGCCACGTCGGTCGCTACCAGAATATCGAGATCGCCACGGGTAAACTCTTCGAGAATACGCAGGCGCTTCTTCTGGGCGACGTCGCCGGTTAACAGCCCAACGCGGTGGCCGTCTGCGGCCAGATGACCCCAGATATCTTCGCAGCGATGCTTGGTGTTAGCGAAGATGATAGCGCGGTCCGGCCATTCTTCTTCAATAAGCGTTTGCAGCAGGCGCATTTTTTCATCGTTAGAAGGGTAGAACAGCTCTTCTTTGATGCGATGGCCGGTTTTCTGTTCCGGTTCAACTTCTACATATTCCGCATTGTTCATCTGCTCAAAGGCAAGTTCACGTACGCGGTAAGAGAGGGTGGCGGAGAACAGCATGTTCAGGCGCTGAGTAACCGGCGGCATGCGGCGGAACAACCAGCGAATATCTTTAATAAAGCCGAGATCGTACATGCGATCCGCTTCATCCAGCACCACAACCTGAATGGCGCCTAAATTAATGTGGTTCTGTTTGGCATAGTCGATTAAACGACCGGTGGTGCCAATCAAAATGTCTACACCGCTTTCCAGCACTTTCAGCTGTTTGTCATAGCCGTCGCCGCCGTAGGCGAGGCCAAGTTTCAGGCCGGTGGCCTGAGCGAGAGGTTCGGCATCCGAGTGAATCTGTACCGCTAACTCGCGGGTTGGCGCCATAATCAAGGCGCGCGGCTGATTCACCTGACGGTTCTCAGGAACCGGGTGTGAGAGTAAATAGTGGAACGTAGACGTCAGAAACGCCATCGTTTTGCCTGTACCGGTTTGCGCCTGCCCTGCAACGTCACGATTCGCCAGTGTCAGCGGAAGTGCCAGTGCCTGAATTGGGGTGCAGTTATGAAATCCTTTACTTTCAAGGGCTTCAATCACCTTAGGGTGCAGGGCGAAGTCGGAAAACTTCTTTTCGGTCAAATGTGTTTTGCTCATAGTGTGGTAGAATATCAGTTTACTATTGCTTTACGAAAGCACATCCGTTGAAATAAACCGGGTGAAATAAAGTCACCCCAAGTTGGTTAATGCTACACCAACAAGGTAGACACAATCCTGTGGAGTAGAACATGAGCGATAAAATTATTCACCTGACTGACGGCAGTTTCGACACGGACGTGCTTAAATCTGACGGGTTGATTCTGGTTGATTTCTGGGCAGAGTGGTGTGGTCCTTGCAAAATGATTGCCCCGATTCTTGACGAGATCGCTGATGAATATCAGGGCAAACTCACCGTGGCTAAGCTGAACATCGACCAGAACCCGGGTACAGCGCCAAAATACGGCATTCGCGGTATCCCAACCCTGCTGCTGTTCAAGAACGGTGAAGTGGCCGCCACCAAAGTGGGTGCGCTGTCTAAAGGCCAGTTAAAAGAGTTCCTCGACGCTAATCTGGCATAATGGAATCTCAGCCGGTGCGTGCCGGGCTTGCATTTTTTTGTGAGCTGCTGGACGCCCGGCGTCAGTCATGCTAAGTTAACTTTGACTTCGCTTTGAACTTGCCTTTTAGTTTGAATCTTTGTATTACCTAATGCTTCCCGTTCGCTGTCAAATCAACTCTCTTTTACAGCAATCACAACGGATGCATAACCGATTTCGGGCTTATCACTCATTCCGTTATATCGTTTCAGTTCTGCGTTTTTCCTATGACCAGGCAGCGATTAGACATGTGTGGTAGCCATTAAACAGGCATGGATGACCCTGCCATACCATTCACGAAACTAAGTTCGAGATTTACCCCGAGTTTAAGAACCCACCATTATGAATCTTACCGAATTAAAGAATACGCCGGTTTCTGAGCTGATTACTCTCGGCGAAAATATGGGGCTGGAAAACCAAGCCCGCATGCGCAAGCAGGACATCATTTTCTCCATCCTGAAGCAACACGCTAAGAGTGGCGAAGATATCTTTGGTGATGGCGTGCTGGAGATACTGCAGGATGGATTTGGTTTCCTCCGCTCCGCAGACAGCTCCTACCTTGCCGGTCCCGATGACATCTACGTTTCTCCCAGCCAAATCCGCCGTTTCAACCTCCGCACAGGGGATACCATCTCCGGTAAGATTCGTCCGCCGAAAGAAGGCGAACGTTACTTTGCGCTGTTGAAAGTTAACGAAGTTAACTACGATAAGCCGGAAAACGCCCGTAGCAAGATCCTGTTTGAAAACTTAACCCCGCTGCATGCCAATTCTCGTCTGCGCATGGAACGTGGTAACGGTTCAACCGAAGACTTGACTGCTCGCGTACTGGACCTGGCATCGCCTATCGGTCGTGGCCAGCGCGGCCTGATCGTTGCACCGCCAAAAGCCGGTAAAACTATGCTGCTGCAAAACATCGCTCAGAGCATTGCTTACAACCATCCGGACTGTGTGCTGATGGTTCTGCTGATCGATGAACGTCCGGAAGAAGTGACCGAGATGCAGCGTCTGGTAAAAGGTGAAGTTGTTGCTTCCACCTTTGACGAACCGGCTTCCCGCCACGTTCAGGTAGCCGAAATGGTTATCGAGAAGGCGAAGCGTCTGGTTGAGCATAAGAAAGACGTTATTATCCTGCTGGACTCCATCACCCGTCTGGCTCGTGCGTACAACACCGTGGTTCCGGCCTCAGGCAAAGTGCTGACCGGTGGTGTGGACGCTAACGCCCTGCACCGTCCAAAACGCTTCTTCGGCGCCGCGCGTAACGTGGAAGAGGGCGGCAGCCTGACCATCATCGCGACCGCGCTTATCGATACCGGCTCTAAAATGGATGAAGTTATCTACGAAGAGTTTAAAGGTACCGGTAACATGGAACTGCATCTCTCCCGTAAGATCGCAGAAAAACGCGTCTTCCCGGCTATCGATTACAACCGTTCCGGTACCCGTAAAGAAGAGCTGCTGACGACTCAGGAAGAGCTGCAGAAAATGTGGATCCTGCGCAAAATCATCCACCCTATGGGTGAGATCGATGCAATGGAGTTCCTCATCAATAAGTTGGCGATGACTAAAACCAACGACGACTTCTTTGATATGATGAAGCGCTCTTAAGTAACAAAAACTCGGGGAACGCCACGCTTAGTCGTGGCGTTTTTCTTTTCTGCTCTATACGATATGCACACGGTTAATATTGCTGTTAACCGATATCTGGAACAGTTTTATTTACAAAATTCCTTTTGCAACAGGCTTGACTCATAGTCAAACACATTGTTCAGGGAGGAATCATGTTTAATCTCTTCGGGGCTAAGGCATATTTTGACTATGCTGACTTTGCCCACACATCTTGCAGAGAGCTTGCACTGTGAATTTAGTCGCTACCGGAACTGAGCTAATCTTTATTCTAATCTTTACTACCGTATTTCTTTTTTTTGCACGTAAGGTAGCAAAGGTAATTGGTCTTGTTGATAAGCCGAATTTCCGTAAGCGCCATCAGGGGTTGATTCCCCTCGTTGGTGGCATCTCGGTTTATGCAGGTATCTGCTTCTCTTTCCTGATCGCCAAATATTACATTCCCCACGGTTGGTTGTATTTATCCTGTGCCGGGGTGCTGGTGTTGGTGGGCGCGCTTGACGATCGCTTTGACATTAGTGTCAAAATCCGCGCAGCCATTCAGGCGATTGTTGGCATCATTATGATGGCATACGGCAACCTTCATCTTAGCAGTTTGGGCTATATCTTTGGCTCGTGGGAGTTGGTGCTTGGTCCGTTCGGCTACTTCCTGACGCTGTTTGCCGTCTGGGCGGCGATCAACGCCTTTAATATGGTTGACGGCATTGATGGCCTGCTGGGGGGGCTTTCTTCCGTTTCCTTTGCGGCAATGGGCGTCATCCTCCTTCTGGACGGCCAATACAGCCTGGCGATGTGGTGCTTTGCCGTAATCGTAGCCATCCTTCCTTATATCCTTCTGAACCTTGGGGTGCTGGGGCGTCGCTATAAAGTCTTTATGGGCGATGCGGGTAGCACGCTAATCGGCTTTACGGTTATCTGGATCCTGCTGGAAACAACTCAGGGTCAAAATCATCCGATAAGCCCGGTGACCGCTCTGTGGATTATTGCCATCCCGCTGATGGACATGATAGCGATAATGTATCGCCGCTTGCGTAAAGGGATGAGTCCGTTCTCTGCCGACCGCCAGCATATACACCATCTGATCATGCGCGCTGGTTTCACTTCGCGGCAGGCTTTTGTCCTGATTACTCTGGCAGCAGCGCTGCTGGCAGCAGTCGGTGTTGTCGCTGAATATGCCCATTTCATCCCTGAGTGGGTAATGTTGGCATTGTTCTTGCTTGCATTTGTACTATACGATTTTTGTATTAAACGAGCCTGGAAAGTGGCCCGCTTTATCAGACGTCATAAGCGTCGCATTCGCAGAAACAACAACGTAAACATTTAGTCTGACTTGAATTGGGGAAGCGATGAAAGAGAACGTGCCGGGCAGCAACCCTGCGGTGGATAATGAGCTGGATATCCGCGGCTTGTTTCGTACGCTGTGGCAGGGCAAATTCTGGATTGTTGGAATTGCGTTTATTTTTGCCATTATCGCACTGACCTACACCTTTTTAGCCAAACAAGAGTGGAGCGCGACGGCGATAACCGATCGTCCAACGGTCAATATGCTGGGGGGGTACTACTCCCAGCAGCAGTTCTTGCGCAACCTCGATATCAAATCTGATATGGCGTCGACGGACAGGCCATCGGCTATGGATGAGGCGTATAAAGAGTTCATCGTTCAGCTCTCCGCCTACGATACCCGAAGGGATTTCTGGCTGCAGACCGATTACTACAAGCAGCGTCAGGTCGGCAACAGCAAAGCGGATGCCGCGCTGTTGGATGAAATTACCGACAATATTCAGTTTACCTCCGGGGATGCCGCCCGCAATATCAGTGATAGCGTGAAGCTGACGGCCGAAACCGCGGCGGATGCCAACAACCTGCTTCGTCAATATGTTGCCTTCGCCAGCCAACGTGCTGCCAGCCATCTCAACGAAGAGCTGACCGGAGCATGGGCGGCGCGAACCACTCAGATGAAGGCGCAGGTCAAACGTCAGGAAGCGGTGGCCCAGGCAATCTACGACCGTAAAATGAAAAGCATTGAGCAAGCGCTGAAAATTGCTCAACAGCAAAATATCACCCGCAGCGAAACCAACGTACCGGCAGACGAACTTCCAGATTCAGAGATGTTTATGCTCGGCCGTCCGATGCTGCAGGCGAGGCTGGAAAGCCTGCAGGCCGTAGGGCCTGATTTTGATATCGACTACGATCAGAATCGGGCGATGCTAAACACCCTGAACGTCGGCCCTACTGTCGATGCTCGTTTCCAGACCTATCGTTATTTACGCACTCCTGAAGAGCCGGTTAAACGCGACAGTCCACGTCGTGCGTTCTTGCTCATCATGTGGGGCGCGGTCGGGGCGCTTATCGGTGCTGGCGTGGCATTGGCTCGCCGCCCAAAAATCGCTTAAGCCCTTTATTGATGGAGGAGCGATGGAATGCCTCCACTTTATTCAAAAGAAGAGAATCACCGTGAAAGTGTTAACTGTTTTTGGCACGCGTCCTGAAGCTATAAAAATGGCTCCTCTGGTGGATGCGCTGGCGAAAGACGCGTTTTTTGACGCGAAAGTATGTGTAACGGCGCAGCATCGCGAGATGCTGGATCAGGTATTACATCTGTTTTCGATTAAACCTGATTACGATTTAAACATTATGAAGCCGGGGCAGGGTTTAACGGAAATTACCTGTCGGATTCTGGAAGGCCTGAAGCCTATTCTGGAGTCTTTCAAGCCGGACGTCGTTTTGGTGCATGGCGATACGACCACAACCGTTGCGGCCAGCCTGGCGGCGTTTTACCAGCGTATTCCCGTGGGGCACGTTGAGGCGGGCCTGCGCACCGGTGATATTTATTCTCCGTGGCCGGAAGAGGCGAACCGCACTCTGACGGGGCATCTCGCCACCTGGCATTTTGCGCCAACGGAAACTTCCCGGCAGAATCTGCTGCGGGAAAACATTGCTGAACAGAAAATTTCGGTCACCGGTAATACGGTTATCGATGCGCTTATTTCCGTACGTGACCGTGTCTTAACTCAGGATGACGTGCGCAAGGAAATTGAGGCGAAGCATACCTTCCTCGATGCCAGCAAAAAAATGATCCTGGTCACCGGGCACCGCCGCGAAAGCTTTGGCGATGGTTTTGAGCGTATTTGCCACGCGCTGGCGAAAATAGCCCAACAAAACAGTGATGTGCAGATAGTTTACCCGGTTCACCTGAATCCAAACGTCAGCGAGCCGGTACGGCGCATTCTGGGACATGTGGACAACGTCGTCCTGATTGAGCCTCAGGAGTATCTGCCGTTTGTTTACCTGATGAATCACGCCTGGCTTATCCTCACCGACTCCGGCGGCATCCAGGAAGAGGCTCCGTCTCTCGGCAAGCCTGTACTGGTGATGCGTGAAACTACCGAACGCCCTGAAGCCGTGGCCGCAGGTACTGTGCGCCTGGTCGGAACCAATGAAGAGACGATCATAGCCGAAGTGACCCGGCTGCTTCGTGATGAGCAGGAATATCATGCGATGAGCCGCGCTCACAACCCTTACGGGGATGGCGAAGCCTGCAGCCGAATTCTGAATGCTTTGAAACAAAATCAGGTGACATCATGAGTTTTACCACCATCTCCGTCATTGGCCTGGGTTATATCGGTTTGCCTACCGCAGCGGCGTTTGCTTCCCGTAAGCGCAAAGTCATTGGCGTTGATATTAATCAGCGCGCGGTAGACACCATTAATCGTGGGGCGATTCATATCGTCGAGCCTGATTTAGACAAGGTGGTGAAATCTGCGGTGGAACAGGGGTTCTTGCGGGCCACCACCCAGCCGGTTGAAGCAGATGCTTATCTGATTGCAGTTCCAACGCCTTTTAAAGGCGAGCACCAGCCGGATATGGTGTATGTCAAATCCGCAGCGGACTCCATTGCACCCGTGCTGAAAAAAGGCGCTCTGGTGGTGCTGGAGTCTACCTCACCGGTCGGCGCTACGGAGCAAATGGCCGAATGGCTGGCTGCTCTGCGCCCGGATTTAAGCTTCCCACAGCAGGTCGGAGAAGAGGCGGATATCAACATAGCCTATTGCCCGGAGCGCGTCTTGCCGGGGCAGGTGATGGTTGAACTCATTAAAAACGATCGTGTGGTTGGCGGGATGACTCCGGCTTGCTCGGCTCGCGCCAGCGAACTGTACAAAATCTTCCTCGAAGGCGAGTGTGTTATCACTAATTCCCGCACCGCCGAGTTGTGCAAGTTGACCGAAAACAGTTTCCGCGATGTGAACATTGCCTTCGCTAACGAACTGTCGCTTATCTGTGCCGACCAGGGAATTAACGTCTGGGAGTTGATTCGCCTGGCGAATCGTCACCCTCGGGTCAATATTTTGCAGCCGGGGCCAGGCGTAGGCGGGCACTGCATTGCGGTCGACCCGTGGTTTATCGTGTCGCAAAATCCTGAACAGGCTCGTCTGATTCGTACCGCGCGTGAAGTGAATGACGGTAAGCCATTCTGGGTTATCAATCAGGTAAAAGCAGCAATTGCCGACTGCCGGAGTGAAACCGGCCGCCGTGCCAGTGAACTGAAAATCGCCTGCTTTGGGCTGGCGTTCAAACCGAATATTGATGACCTGCGCGAAAGCCCGGCGATGGAAATTGCTGAGCTGCTGGCCGAATGGCATAGCGGAACAACGCTTGTGGTCGAACCCAATATTCATGAGCTTCCGGCAAAATTGACGGGTCACTGCGAGCTGGTGTCTGCCGACGTGGCTCTGGAACAGGCCGATGTCCTGGTGATGCTGGTCGATCACAAAGAATTTAAAGCTATTCCGGCCACAAGCGTACGGCAGCCGTGGATTGTCGATGCCAAAGGCGTGTGGCGATAAGCCCGATGAGCCTGATTCACGCAACCCTGAACGCTCTGGAGTGGGAAAACCATTTCTTCGGGATCAACAGCAGCGTGGTGCGAATTGCTGAGGATGCCCCGGCGCTGACGCCAGAGCGGTTAAACGCCTGGGGCAGAGTTCAGGCAAAAATCCCAACGCATCGAACTGACTGGCTGGATGGTTTGCAGCAGCTCGGTTTTCAACTGGTTGAAGGCGAAGTGGATTTAGCGCTTTGTGTTGGCACGCAAAATGCAGATATTCACGTCGATATTGCTCAGCCAGATGAGATCCCAGCCCTGCGTAACGCGGCGGCTCAGGCTTTTAAGCAAAGCCGCTTTCGCGCCCCCTGGTTTCAGGAGGCAGACAGCGGGCGTTTCTATGCTCAGTGGATTGAAAACGCGGTACTCGGCACCTTTGATAACCAATGCCTGTTGCTGAAAGATAACGGCGCGATGCGGGGCTTTGTGACGCTGCGCCAGCTTAACGGCGACGAAGCGAGAATTGGCCTGCTCGCCGGGCAGGGCGCAGGCGGTGAGCTGATGGCCGCCGCAAAATATTGGTGCCAGCAGCGCGGTATCCGGACGCTACGGGTGGCCACCCAGGTGAGCAATATCGCCGCCCTGCGCCGCTATATTAAAAGCGGCGCCACGATAGAAAGCACGGCTTTCTGGTTATACAGGTGAAAAAATGATCCCATTTAACGCTCCGCCGGTTGTTGGTACAGAACTCGAATATATGCAGGCTGCAATGGGCAGCGGCAAGCTTTGCGGCGATGGCGGCTTTACCCGTCGCTGCCAGCAGTGGATGGAGCAACGTTTTGGCAGCAAGAAAGTCCTGCTGACTCCGTCCTGCACCGCTTCGCTGGAAATGGCCGCCATCCTGCTTGATATCAAGCCAGGCGATGAAGTGATTATGCCGAGCTACACCTTCGTCTCGACGGCAAATGCCTTTGTGCTGCGTGGAGCCGTTATCATATTCGTGGATGTTCGTCCTGACACCATGAATATTGATGAAACTAAAATTGAAGCGGCTATCACCGAGAAAACCCGCGCCATCGTGCCGGTGCATTACGCGGGCGTTGCCTGTGAAATGGACACCATCATGGCTATCGCCAATAAACACGGCCTGTTTGTGGTGGAAGATGCCGCCCAGGGCGTGATGTCGACCTATAAAGGGCGGGCGCTGGGCTCAATTGGCCATATCGGCTGCTTTAGCTTTCATGAAACTAAAAACTACACCGCGGGCGGCGAAGGCGGAGCGACGCTGATTAATGACCCGTCGCTTATCGAGCGTGCGGAAATTATTCGTGAAAAGGGCACTAACCGCAGCCAGTTCTTCCGCGGGCAGGTGGACAAATACACCTGGCGCGATATCGGTTCAAGCTACCTGATGGCAGACTTGCAGGCCGCTTATCTGTGGGCGCAGCTTGAGGCCGCCGAGAAAATTAATCAGCAGCGCCTGAAGCTATGGCAAACCTACCATGATGCGCTTGCTCCGCTGGCAACATCCGGGCGTATTGAGCTGCCGTCGATACCGAAAGACTGCGTGCAGAATGCCCATATGTTTTATATCAAGCTGCGTGATATTGAAGACCGCAGCGCGCTGATTGCCTACCTTAAAGAAGCGGAAATCATGGCGGTGTTCCATTACATTCCGCTTCACGCTTGCCCGGCCGGTGAGCGGTTTGGCCGCTTCCACGGCGAAGATAGTTTCACTACCCGTGAAAGCGAGCGCCTGCTGCGCCTGCCTCTGTTCTACAACCTTTCTGCCGTGAACCAGCGTACCGTTATCAATACGTTGCAAAGCTACTTCGCCTGATATGTCTCTTGCCAAAGCTTCGGTGTGGACCGCGGGGTCCACGCTAGTCAAAATCGGCGCGGGCCTGCTGGTGGTCAAAATGCTGGCGGTGGCTTTTGGGCCTTCCGGCGTAGGGCTTGCCGGTAACTTTCGTCAGATGGTTACCGTGCTTGGCGTGCTGGCGGGTGCAGGCATTTTTAATGGCGTAACCAAGTATGTTGCTGAACATCATGACGATCCGGCTCAACTTAAACGAGTCATAGGCACGTCGTCGACAATGGTGCTCGGCTTCTCATCCGTACTGGCGGTTATTTTTGTTCTGGCCGCCCGCCCAATCAGCATTGGATTATTTGGCCACGCTGACTATCAGAACCTGGTACGCCTGGTGGCGCTGGTGCAAATGGGCATAGCCTGGGCGAACCTGTCGCTGGCTATAATCAAAGGTTTTCGGGATGCGGCAGGCAACGCCTTTGCGCTGATCGCCGGCAGTATAATCGGGGTTATCGCTTATTATCTTTGTTACCGCCTGGGCGGCTATCCGGGCGCACTGCTGGGCCTGGCCCTTGTGCCTGCTCTGGTCGTTATCCCGGCGTCGCTTATGCTGCTAAGGCGCGGGCATATTCCTCTGCATTACCTGAAGCCCGGCTGGGATAAGCTGCTGGCAAGCCATCTGGGTAAGTTCACCATTATGGCGCTGATTACTTCCGTCACGCTGCCGGTGGCTTACGTGATGATGCGAAATCTGCTGGCCGCGCACTATAGCTGGGACGAGGTTGGTATCTGGCAAGGGGTAAGCAGTATTTCAGATGCCTACCTGCAATTTATCACCGCGTCCTTTAGCGTTTATTTATTGCCGACGTTGTCGCGGCTGAAGGAAAAAAGCGCCATCACGCGTGAGATTACACGCTCGCTGAAGTTTGTGCTGCCTGCGGTGGCCGCTGCGAGCCTGACCGTGTGGCTGCTGCGCGACTTTGCCATCTGGCTGCTGTTTTCGCCTAAATTTATTGCGATGCGCGATCTGTTTGCCTGGCAGCTGGTTGGCGATGTATTAAAAGTGGGGGCTTATGTATTTGGCTATCTGGTCATTGCGAAGGCATCGCTGCGTTTTTATATTTTGACTGAAATTAGTCAGTTTGCTTTATTGACCGGCTTCTCACGCTGGTTAATACCGGCTCATGGCGCGCTGGGTGCGGCTCAGGCCTACATGGCAACTTACATTGTCTATTTTGCGCTCTGCTGTGGCGTTTTCTTTATTTATCGTAGACGAGCATGACAACACTGATTCACGTTTTGGGATCTGATATCCCGCATCATAATCAGACGGTACTGCGTTTTTTCAATGACGTTTTAGCCGCCACGACTCCCCATGCTCAGGAATTTATGGTGGTCTCCGGGGATAGCTCTCTGCCGTCCGCTTTTCCGTCTCTTTCCGTCTCGCTTTACGCCTCTAAGCAGGCTATCGCTGCTGAAGTGCTGGCAAAAGCACGAGCCAACCGCCAGCAGCGTTTTTTCTTCCACGGGCAGTTTAACAGCAGTCTGTGGATTGCTTTATTAACCGGCGGTCTGAAACCGGAACAGGTGAACTGGCATATCTGGGGAGCCGACCTTTACGAGGTTTCCCGTAGCTTTAAATTCCGCCTGTTTTACCAGCTGCGCCGGTTTGCTCAGGGACGCGTTGGGCAGATCTTTGCGACTCGCGGCGATTTAAACTATTTCCATCAGCGGCATCCGCAGGTGCCGGGTGAACTACTTTATTTCCCTACGCGCATGGACCCGAGCCTTAACGCAATGGCTACGGACAAAGAACCCGGTAAGCAGTTGACGCTGCTGGTGGGCAATTCCGGCGACCGCAGTAACCAGCACATTGCCGCGCTTAAGGCCATTCACCAGCAGTTTGGCGATGCGGTTCGCGTGGTGGTGCCGATGGGCTATCCTGATAATAACCAGCCGTATATCTCGGAAGTACAGCAGGCCGGGAAAGCCTTATTCAGCCCGGAAAATCTGCAAGTGCTGACGGAAAAAATCGAATTCAACGCCTACCTGGCTCTGCTCCGGCAGTGCGACCTGGGTTATTTCGTTTTTGAACGCCAGCAGGGCATTGGTACGCTATGCCTGCTTATTCAGGCCGGGATCCCTTGCGTACTGAATCGCAAAAATCCTTTCTGGCAGGATATGGTTGAGCAGCATGTTCCGGTGCTGTTCACCGAAGATGCGCTGGATGAAGCGACCGTGCGTGAAGCGCAGCGTCAGCTTCGCCTGCTGGATAAGCAGAATATCGCCTTCTTTAACCCGGGCTTTATCGACGGTTGGCACCAGGCCCTTAACGTGGCCGCGGGAGATAATGCATGAGCCTCACGCAATTTGGCGGTTTATTTGTCGTCTGGTTCCTGTCGGTCATGTTCATCGGGCTGCTGACTTACCAGGAGTTCCGTCGCGTACGATTTAACTTCAACGTATTCTTCTCGCTGCTCTACCTGCTGACCTTTTTCTTTGGTTTTCCGTTCACCTGTACCCTGGTGTTCCGGTTCGGCGTTGCGGTGGTGCCTGCGGACGTCCTGCTCCAGGCGCAGCTTGCGGCAGCATGCTTCTACGGGATTTATTACGTCAGCTATAAAACCCGGCTGCGGGCCAAAAGTGAGGGCAGAGAACGCCGCCCATTATTCCGGATGAACCGCGTCGAGACGCATCTTACCTGGCTCATGCTGGTGCTGGTGGCGCTTATCAGCGTGGGGATTTTCTTCGCCCACAACGGGTTCCTGCTGTTTAAGCTGCACTCTTACAGTCAAATTTTCTCCAGCGAAGTTTCCGGGGTAGCGCTCAAACGTTTCTTCTACTTCTTTATCCCTGCGATGCTGGTGGTGTATTTCCTGCGTCAGGATAGCCGCGCCTGGATTTTCTTCCTGGTGAGCACCGTGGCCTTTGGTCTGCTGACTTACATGATTGTGGGCGGCACGCGCGCCAATATCATCATCGCCTTTGCCATCTTCCTGTTTATCGGCATTATCCGCGGCTGGATCTCGCTGTGGATGCTGGCGGCGGCGGGCGTGCTGGGTATTGTCGGTATGTTCTGGCTGGCGCTAAAGCGTTACGGACTGAACGTCAGCGGAGACGAAGCGTTTTATACCTTCCTCTACCTGACGCGCGATACCTTTTCGCCGTGGGAGAACCTGGGGCTGCTGCTGCAAAACTACGATAAAATCGAGTTTCAGGGGCTGGCTCCAATTATCCGCGACTTCTACGTATTTATTCCCGGCTGGCTGTGGCCGGACCGGCCTGGTACGGTGTTGAATACCGCGAACTACTTTACCTGGCAGGTGCTGAATAATCACTCCGGGCTGGCCATTTCACCGACGCTTATTGGTTCGCTGGTGGTCATGGGCGGCGTCTGGTTTATTCCGCTTGGCGCGGTTGTGGTGGGGCTAATCATCAAGTGGTTTGACTGGCTTTATGAGCTGGCAAACCGGGAGGTGAATCGCTACAAAGCCGCGATAATCTACGCATTCTGCTTCGGGGCCATTTTCAATATGATTGTGCTGGCCCGTGAAGGGCTGGACTCATTTGTTTCGCGAGTGGTGTTTTTCCTGGTAATTTTTGGCGCCTGCCTGGTGGCGGCCAAACTTCTTTACTGGCTATTTGAAAGCGCGGGGCTGATTCATCAGCGCCTGCGCCGCGTGCCCCGCTCCGTGACGAATACGCAAAATGCATGACAAGGATATTCATGAATAACCCTATTGATGCCCCTTTTTACTCGATTCGAGGCCTCAATCTGCTGGGGTGGCGAGATATGCAGCACGCGCTGGACTATCTCTATGCCGACGGCCACCTGCGGCAGGGCACGCTGGTTGCGATTAATGCTGAAAAAGTGCTTACCGCAGAAGATGATGAGCAAGTTCGCGGCCTGATTGCCGCAGCGGAATATAAATATGCCGATGGTATCAGCGTCGTGCGTTCAATCCGCAAAAAGTATCCTGAAGCGCGGGTAAACCGTGTCGCAGGGGCCGACCTGTGGGAAGCGCTGATGCAGCGTGCCGGGCGGGAAGGTACGCCGGTCTTTTTGATAGGCGGCAAGCCCGAGGTGCTGGCACAAACCGAGGCAAAATTGCGCCAGCTTTGGCAGGTTAACATCGTTGGCAGCCAGGACGGTTATTTCACGGCATTGCAGCGGCAGGCGCTGTTTGAGCGAGTGCGCGACAGCGGAGCCGCCATTGTGACGGTAGCCATGGGCTCTCCACGCCAGGAGCTCCTGATGCAGGAATGCCGCAAGGTTCATCCTCATGCGCTGTATATGGGCGTGGGCGGGACTTATGATGTCTTTACCGGGCGCGTAAAGCGTGCGCCAAAGATCTGGCAAAATCTCGGTCTTGAATGGTTGTACCGCCTGCTTTCACAGCCGAGCCGGATTAAACGCCAGTTGAGACTGCTGCGTTACCAGGGCTGGCACTTTAGCGGCAAGCTCTGACTCATAACGCGCCCATCCGGGCGCGTTTTTACTTCCGCGATTTTCCACCACTCTCCTTGCGATTTGTTACGCGTTTATTTGTAATTTTTTAAAAAATGCGAAACCATTGCGCCCACTCAATGCAGTGCCGTAGTGATGTTGCGCCAGCAAATCTATTGCCGGTGCTGCATGGCCTGTTATTGAGCTATGGCTTTGACCATCACAATAACCGGTAAAAACCGGAGTAAAAGCAAACACAAAACAGAGGATTTATGGCAGAGAAACAAGCAGAGCTGCAGCGCGGGCTGGAAGCTCGACATATTGAACTTATTGCCCTTGGGGGGACAATTGGCGTTGGCCTGTTTATGGGCGCCGCCAGTACCCTGAAGTGGGCGGGCCCCTCGGTATTGCTGGCGTACATTGTTGCGGGCCTGTTCGTCTTCTTCATTATGCGTTCGATGGGGGAGATGCTGTTCCTTGAACCGGTAGCCGGTTCCTTCGCGGTTTATGCCCACCGTTATATGAGCCCTTTCTTTGGCTATCTTACCGCCTGGTCCTACTGGTTTATGTGGATGGCGGTGGGGATCTCCGAGATAACGGCGATAGGCGTTTATGTCCAGTACTGGTTCCCTGAGTTACCCCAGTGGCTCCCGGCTATCTTTGCCGTTGGCCTGGTCGCGCTGGCAAACCTTGCCGCGGTGCGCCTGTACGGTGAAATAGAGTTCTGGTTCGCAATGATTAAGGTCACAACCATTATTGTGATGATTGTCGTGGGTCTTGGGGTTATCTTTTTCGGATTTGGGAATCACGGCCAGGCCATCGGCTTTAGCAACCTGACCGAGCACGGCGGCTTCTTTGCCGGAGGCTGGAAGGGCTTCCTGACGGCGTTATGTATTGTTGTGGCTTCCTATCAGGGCGTTGAGCTTATCGGCATTACCGCCGGTGAAGCGAAGAACCCGCAGGTCACTTTGCGCAGCGCCGTGGGTAAAGTTTTATGGCGTATTCTGATTTTCTATGTGGGCGCCATTTTCGTTATCGTGACTATCTTCCCGTGGAACCAGATTGGCACCACCGGCAGCCCGTTTGTGCTGACCTTCGCCAAAATCGGCATTACCGCGGCGGCAGGTATTATCAACTTTGTGGTGCTGACCGCCGCGCTCTCCGGCTGTAATAGCGGGATGTATAGCTGTGGGCGTATGCTGTATGCGTTGGCTAAAAATCGCCAGCTACCGGCTAAAATGGCTAAAGTCTCGCGCAGCGGCGTGCCGGTGGCAGGGGTTGCCGTTTCCATTGTGATTTTGCTGCTTGGTTCATGCCTGAACTACGTTATCCCTAACCCGCAGCGCGTATTCGTTTATGTCTACAGCGCCAGCGTATTGCCGGGAATGGTGCCATGGTTTGTTATCCTGATAAGCCAGATTCGCTTCCGTAAAGCACATCGCCAGGCGATTGCCAGCCATCCTTTCCGTTCCATTATGTTCCCGTGGGCAAATTACCTGACGATGGCATTCCTGGTATGCGTGCTGGTCGGCATGGGGCTGAATGAAGACACGAGAATGTCGCTGACGGTAGGGGTTCTCTTTTTGGCCGCCGTAACGCTGATATACAAGGTCTTTGGCCTGAATAAGCATGTTGTTAGCGAAAAACTGGATGGATAAGCATCAGGATGCGCAAAGCATAACCAAACGCGCAGTTTTGCGAGTATTTTATTGAAATAACCACTAGACAGCTGAGCACGAAGCCCGTATTATCCGACCCCGCAACGGCGCTACGCGCCCGTAGCTCAGCTGGATAGAGCGCTGCCCTCCGGAGGCAGAGGTCTCAGGTTCGAATCCTGTCGGGCGCACCATTTTATATGGCGCTAGAGCTGCGGTGGTATTTATACCGCGTGAAAGATTGACAGTGGTGGCTATAGCTCAGTTGGTAGAGCCCTGGATTGTGATTCCAGTTGTCGTGGGTTCGAGTCCCATTAGCCACCCCATTAATTTAGATGTATGCGAAGGTGGCGGAATTGGTAGACGCGCTAGCTTCAGGTGTTAGTGTTCTTACGGACGTGAGGGTTCAAGTCCCTCTCTTCGCACCACACCTAAATTAATAAAGCAGTAAGGGCAGTATTTCGGCGAGTAGCGCAGCTTGGTAGCGCAACTGGTTTGGGACCAGTGGGTCGGAGGTTCGAATCCTCTCTCGCCGACCACATTTAGAAAGCCCTGCTAAAGCAGGGTTTTTGCTTTCGACACCGAATGTTTAAGCTCACAGAGTTTAGCCGAGTGTAGAAAGCGGCAGTAAAAGCAGTATTTCGGCGAGTAGCGCAGCTTGGTAGCGCAACTGGTTTGGGACCAGTGGGTCGGAGGTTCGAATCCTCTCTCGCCGACCATATTAAAAAGGCCAGCTTCCGAGCTGGCCTTTTTGCATCCGTAATTAAAGAGGATGAGAACCTCCGAAGGAGGTTTGAGCCGAGCGCAGCGAGACAACGTTGCTTTAGCAACGGCCCGCAGGGGAATAATCCTCTCTCGCCGACCATATTAAAAAGGCCAGCTTCCGAGCTGGCCTTTTTGCATCCGTAATTAAAGAGGATGAGAACCTCCGAAGGAGGTTTGAGCCGAGCGCAGCGAGACAACGTTGCTTTAGCAACGGCCCGTAGGGGAATAATCCTCTCTCGCCGACCACCTTAAAAAAGGCCAGCTTTCGAGCTGGCCTTTTTGCATCCGTAATTAAAGAGGATGAGAACCTCCGAAGGAGGTTTGAGCCGAGCGTAGCGAGACAACGTTGCTTCAGCAACGGCCCGCAGGGGAATAATCCTCTCTCGCCGACCACATTAAAAAGGCCAGCTTTCGAGCTGGCCTTTTTGCTTTTCTGAATCCACCATTTGCTCTCCGGCATTGTCGTTGAACCGCGACAAATCGCCCATTTCTCGTCTCTAAATGGAGACATTTAATTCATTGATTAGTAGGTGATTTTAAATTGAATCGGTTAACCGTCTCTTATGGGAGACACTCTGGTTAAGCGGGGCTGGCGCACTTTATCTCTCAGGCAGCAAAATTCCCTCCGAACTAATACTATGAAACTACTAATATTAGCGGTTGGTTTACTTTTCAAATGCAAACATGGCATGCATTGTGCAATAATAACCGGGTAGATGCTCATTCCACTTCTTATGTTCGCTTAGGCTTCATAAACCAAGGAATGACGCAGAGCCAATTACGGTGCTTATCGTCCACCCACAGATGTCGCCCCAAAGGGGTCTCATCCAACACCATGGACATAACGTTGAGTGAAGCACCACTTAGTTGTCAAACAGACCTGTTTTAACACCAGCCAATTGGCTGGTGTTTTTTTTTGTATGCGGGAAAGAAAAGGGCGACTGAACGCCGCCCCTGAATGCTATGAATTGGGATTGTTTTGCAGCGTCAACAACAGGCCATCGCGGCGCATCATTGCGGCTTCTTCCGGTTTGTGAAGCTTGTCGAGAGAGTCCGCAAGCCAGGCATAATCGAAGGCATCCGGGCGCTGTTTAATCGCTTCGCGGAACGCATCCGCCGCCTGCTGCCATTCACCATGCTTCATCAGCAACTGGCCCAGCGTACTTTGCAGTAGAGGAAGCGCGCCCTGGGTCTTGATCTGCTGGCGCAGCGCTTTCTCGAGCTGTTCCGGGTTGCCTGACTTCAGGCGCGGCATCAGCAGCACCAGACGATCGTCGTACTGGCGTTTCAATCCGTCGAGAACTATCTCCTGGGCGGCATCGCTATCGTCACATTCGATCAAATGCTCGGCCATTGCCACCTGCAACGTGGTTTGATGACGCGTTTTGCGGTTCTGATTGCGCCACCAGCTTTTCAGCCCGTCGTTACCTTGATCGGCCATAGCCTGATCCATCAGCCCGATCCACGCTTGCTGTTGCAGAGCCGTGCGCTGTGCCTCGTCGCCTATTTGAACCTTTTCCATTGCGGGCAGAATATCCAGCAGCGAGCCCCAGGCTCCGGTTCGTAAATAGGCCTGCTCTGCCAGACGCAGCACCTCAGGGTGGCGAGGGGCAACTTCCAGAAGCTTATCAACGCCGTGTCGTGCCGCGTGGTTTTCATTGCGGGCCAGCTGCAGGCGAACGCGGGTTATCTCAACAGGCAGCTGATCGTTATCCGCCAGTTCGGCAGCGCGTTCCAGATGCTGATTGGCACGGATCTCATCGCCACGCTGCTGGGCAGCTTCGGCGGCGAGAAGGTAATTCACCACCGGCTGCTCCGCATGGTCGGCATTTTTACTCATCAGCTTTTCAACTTGCTGATAATCGCCCTCGGCCAGTTTTAGCAGCGCGGCTTTGGTTTGCTTACGAGCGCGGCTGCGTTTACGGCCAAGGAACCAGCCGCGAGTGCGCGCTCCGGTGCGGAAAATACGGCGCAGCACCCACTCGATAGCAAACAGCACGAGCATGGTCAGAACCAGAATAATGACTAAGCCGGTCACGCTGGTTTCGATGTTGTAGTTATCGGTTTGGATCAGCACATATCCCTGATGTCCCGCCAGCATGGGGCCGAGCACGATACCCGCAATCAGCAGCAGGAAGAGCAATAAGACTTTAATCATGCTTATTCCCCCTGGCTTACGGCAGGAGCAGGTTGCTCAGGCGCGGAGTTAAGCGGCGCTGCGTTTGCTGTCGGCTGGGACAGCAAATTACGCACTCTGGTCTGCATCAGCTTTTCCAGCAGGGCCTGGCTTTGCAGGGTCTGCGGAATATCCATGTGTATGCTCTGCTGGCTCAGGCCATCAAGCTCATCCAGAAACGCTTTAGTGGCCGAGTCGTTGGTATCGTAATAAGCGCGAACCCAGGTAGAGACGTTATCCAGCGCCTGTTTATAGGTTTCTTCCTGATGGCGAGGCACCGCCTGGGCGGCAACCAGCAGGCGAGAGCGGATGTTCTCGCGCAGGTAGATATCCTGATTTGGCGCCAGCAGCGGTACGGCGGTTTCATCGCGGCGGCGAATGGTAATAAAGCTGTCCATAAAGTTGTGCCAGCTCTTCACCAGATTTTGACGCCACTCGGTGATGCTGCCCGAAAGCTCGCTGCTGTCCGAGTCCATCGGTGAATCATCGCTGTCGTTATCGGCGAGGCGCAGGTTGTCCAGGCCGTTAGACAGCTGGTTTAGCTTGAGAATAATGCCGTCGTAATCAACCTGAGTAACCGTGGAAAGCGTTGAGATATCGTCCGTCAACGCGCGGCGGGCGGTTATCAGACTTGGATCATTCATGTCCGCCAGGCTGGCATCGGCGCTTTTCAGCAGCGCGGCGGCGGTGGTCACGTCCTGGTCGCTCCACAGCTTGCGGCCGGCCAGCTTAACGAGGAAGTCGGCCTGAGCCAGCAGCCATGTTTTGGAATCACTGTCGGAAATAGTGGCTACTTTTTGCTGCACTTCGTCCAGCTGGCGCGTTAATGCAGCCTGCTGTTTCCCGGCTTCACCCAGGGCATCGGCCTGCTTCTTCAGCGTGGTTTCAAATTCGCTTTTTTGCGCATCCTGCTGTTTTTGCAGGGCGATCAGCTGGTTTGCCAGCGCATCGCTGGTTGCGGTTTGCGTGGAGACCTGATGCTTGCCATAGCTATAAAGCCCGCCGCCTAACGCCAGAGCGATGGCTATTGCTATCGCCCCCAGCGCGATGCCCGCCACGCCGGAACGACTCTTCTTCGGCGTTGATTCGGGCTGCGATGGCGTTTCCACCGTCGATGTGGTTTCCTCAACCATGGCGGAGGAATTATTTTGTTCCGTCATTGTGGCGTCCTGTTATTGTTAGGTTTGTTGTAACGCGCGCAACAGCGCGTCATTGTCCGCATTCGCGGCGACCTGAATATTCTGCCAGCCCATCTCCCGGGCAAGGCTCGCCAGGCGCTCGCTGACAACCAGCAGCCGGCAGCGAAGCAGCCAGTTTTCGCGGTACCAGGCTGGCGTTAGCGTGTAGAGCTGTTGCAGCATTTCACCGCTGGTCACAACCAGCGTCGAGACACCTCGTTCCCGCCAGCGGTGCGCCTCTTCTGTTCCATCATAAATGATAGCGCTTCGCTGATAACACTCACAGAAGCTTACCTGCGCGCCGCGCGCTTCAAGCGTTTCGCCCAGCAGTTCACGGCCGCCGTTACCCCGCAGAATCAGCGCACGTTTTCCGGCAACATTCTGTAATTCAGGTAATTGTAGCAAGACTTCGCTGGTTTCCCGATCTTGCGGGTAGCGAATCGGCAGATGGCTGACGGTATGCAGAGCCAGCGCCGTGGTACGGCCAATGGCAAACCAGGAGAGATGCTCAGGCCAGGTTATACCCTGGCGGCGTAAAAGAGGGCTGGCATATTCGATAACATGCTGCGAAAGCACAAACACCAGATCGCCAGGCGCAAGCGCCGCCAGCAGGGCCGGTAGCTGAGCGAGCTGTCGGCCTGGAGAGAATTCAATAAGCGGGAAGCTATACGCCACCTGCCCGAGTGCGCGCAAACGGCTCACTAACTCTTCCCCGGCTGGGGAGGGGCGGGTGACAAGAATAGTCATGCGGGAGCGTCTCCGTTATAGACTTCGGCCAGGATCTCGCGTGCGCCTTTATTTAGCAACTCTTCTGCCAGCGAAACGCCCATGGCAACGGCATCTTCCGGTTTGCCCCGGCGTTCGCCGCGAACCATCACCGAACCGTCCGGCGCGCCCACCAGCGCACGCAGCCAAAGCTCATTATCTTTCAATTCTGCATAGCTGCCGATTGGCACCTGGCAGCCGCCTTCAAGGCGCATGTTCATCGCCCGTTCGGCGCTCACACGAACCGCGGTTTCATGATGATTGAGGGGGGCAAGCAACGCTCGCGTGCGCTCATCATCCAGGCGGCACTCAATGCCCACGGCACCCTGGCCGACGGCAGGTAAGGAGACTTCCGGCGGTAACGCGTAGCGGATACGGTCCTGCATCTCAAGGCGTTTCAGCCCGGCCACGGCAAGAATAATGGCATCATATTCGCCTTTATCCAGCTTGCCCAGACGGGTACCCAGGTTGCCGCGCAGGGAGCGAATGACTAAATCTGGGCGCTGCTCGGCAATCTGGCACTGGCGGCGCAGGCTCGAGGTGCCGACGATGCTGCCCGGTGGAAGGCTGTCCAGCGTTGGATAGTGATTCGAGACAAAGGCATCACGCGGATCGTCGCGCTCGCAGATGGTGACCAGCCCAAGACCCTCGGGGAACTCCACCGGCACATCTTTCAGCGAGTGAACGGCGATATCCGCTCGCCCGTCCAGCATTGCCAGCTCCAGCTCTTTAACGAACAATCCTTTCCCGCCTACTTTGGCTAATGGCGTGTCCAGCAGGACATCACCGCGCGTCACCATAGGCACCAGCTCAACGGTCAGCTGCGGGTGGAAAGCTTCAAGATGTTGCTTAACATAATGTGCTTGCCAGAGTGCAAGAGGACTTTGGCGAGTGGCAATTCTGAGTATATTGTCTAACATGCTTGTTACCGTAATTATCGTCCACCGACCATCCTACCACTGTTAGCGGAAGGCTGTCAGGTACGGCGGCTTTTGCGGCAACAGAGGGACGAGATTCGTATTATGGAAGAAATCGCCTTTGGCCGGGCGTTTACCCTTTTTGGTAGCGCATCTTTCTTTACGGTCAACAGGCAAGGTGTTAAATTGATCACGTTTCCAGCAATTGCTGTCCCGATCGTTTATAATCACGGGGACAACAAACCACGAAACGGGTTTTTTCGTAATACTGAAACCATCAGGCGATATGTCTTGTACCTCTATATTGAGACACTTAAACAGAGACTGGATGCCATCAACCAACTGCGCGTAGATCGCGCGCTTGCTGCCATGGGGCCTGCTTTCCAACAGGTCTACAGTCTACTGCCAACGTTATTACATTATCATCACCCGCTGATGCCGGGTTACCTTGACGGTAACGTTCCCCGGGGCATCTGCATTTACACGCCTGATGAAACCCAGCGCCACTACCTGGACGAACTCGAACTGCAGCGCGGAATGCCGCGGCAGGAGTCGGCCACGGGCGAACTGCCGATTACCGGCCTCTATTCTATGGGCAGCACCTCCTCCGTGGGGCAGAGCTGTTCATCCGACCTCGATATCTGGGTATGCCACCAGTCCTGGCTCGATAACGACGAACGTCAGCTGTTGCAGCGCAAATGCAGCCTGCTTGAAAGCTGGGCCGCATCGCTTGGCGTCGAGGTTAGCTTCTTCCTGATTGACGAAAACCGCTTCCGCCACAATGAAAGCGGCAGCCTGGGCGGCGAAGACTGCGGCTCCACTCAGCACATCCTGCTGCTGGATGAGTTTTACCGCACCGCGGTTCGCCTCGCCGGGAAACGTATTCTCTGGAACATGGTCCCGGGCGATGAAGAAGAGCATTACGACGATTACGTCATGACGCTTTATGCCCAGGGCGTACTGACGCCGAACGAATGGCTGGATCTCGGAGGGTTGAGCTCGCTCTCCGCCGAGGAATACTTTGGTGCCAGCCTGTGGCAGCTCTATAAAAGTATCGACTCGCCTTACAAAGCGGTGCTTAAAACGCTGCTGCTGGAAGCCTACTCCTGGGAATATCCGAATACGCGCCTGCTGGCAAAAGATATCAAGCAGCGCCTGCACGATGGCGAAATTGTCTCGTTTGGCCTCGATCCATACTGCATGATGCTGGAACGCGTGACCGACTACCTCACGCAAATTGAGGACAACGCGCGCCTTGATCTCGTACGCCGCTGCTTCTATCTGAAAGTCTGCGAAAAACTGTCGCGGGAACGCGCCTGCGTCGGCTGGCGCAGAGAAGTGCTGACCCAACTGGTGAAAGGCTGGGGCTGGGACGAGGCTCGCCTCGCCATGCTGGATAACCGCGCCAACTGGAAAATCGACCAGGTGCGCGAAGCGCATAACGAGCTGCTCGACGCGATGATGCAAAGCTATCGCAACCTGATTCGCTTTGCGCGCCGTAATAATCTGAGCGTTTCCGCCAGCCCGCAGGATATCGGCGTGCTTACGCGTAAGCTGTATGCGGCTTTTGAAGCGCTTCCGGGGAAAGTCACGCTGGTTAACCCGCAGATCTCGCCCGATCTCTCCGAGCCAAATCTGACCTTTATCCATGTGCCGCTGGGCCGCGCAAACCGCTCCGGCTGGTATCTGTACAACCGCGCGCCGAACATGGATTCCATCGTCAGCCATCAACCGCTGGAATATAACCGTTATCTTAATAAGCTGGTGGCATGGGCCTACTTTAACGGCCTGCTGACCTCACGCACTCGCCTGTTTATTAAGGGCAACGGCATTTGTGATTTACCGAAGCTGCAGGAGATGGTGGCGGATGTTTCACATCACTTCCCGCTGCGTCTTCCGGCCCCAACGCCAAAAGCGCTCTACAGCCCGTGCGAAATTCGCCATCTGGCGATAATCGTCAACCTTGAATATGACCCGACGGCTGCCTTCCGCAATCAGGTGGTTCATTTTGATTTCCGCAAGCTGGATGTGTTCAGCTTCGGTGAGCAGCAGCAATGCCTGATAGGCAGCGTGGACCTGCTGTACCGCAACTCCTGGAATGAAGTGCGTACCCTGCACTTTAACGGCGAGCAGGCGATGATCGAGGCGCTGAAGACTATTCTGGGCAAAATGCACCAGGACGCCGCGCCGCCGGATAGCGTTGAAGTGTTCTGCTATAGCCAGCATCTGCGCGGACTTATCCGCACTCGCGTTCAGCAACTGGTCTCCGAGTGTATTGAATTCCGCCTTTCCAGCACCCGCCAGGAACCCGGCCGCTTTAAGGCGCTACGCGTTTCCGGCCAGACATGGGGCCTGTTCTTCGAACGCCTGAATGTTTCGGTTCAGAAACTGGAAAACGCCGTCGAATTTTATGGCGCTATCTCGCACAACAAGTTGCACGGCCTGTCCGTTCAGGTTGGCACTAATCAGGTTCAGCTACCCGCCGTGGTAGACGGTTTTGCCAGCGAAGGGATTATTCAGTTCTTCTTCGAAGAGGCTGGTGAAGATCAGGGCTTCAATATCTATATTCTGGACGAAAGCAACCGGGCGGAGGTTTACCACCACTGCGAGGGGAGCAAAGAGGAGCTGGTGCGCGACGTTAGCCGCTTCTATTCGTCATCCCACGACCGCTTTACCTACGGCTCAAGCTTTATCAACTTCAACCTGCCGCAGTTCTATCAAATCGTGAAGGTCGATGGCCGGATGCAGGTCATTCCGTTCCGCACCCAGTCGATAGCAACAGCCGCGCCGGTTAATCAGGACGACAACTCAGCGCCGCTGCTGCAGCAGTATCAGCAGTAATTAGCGGAAGCTAACGGCTTCACCCGCCTGTTGGGAACTTGCTTCTTCCATTAACTGCCAGAATTCAGCGCCGCTGCGGTCGCAAATCCACTCATCACCTTTGAGGTTGAAATGGTAGCCGCCGCTTTTGGTTGCCAGCCACACCTGATGCAGCGGCTCCTGACGGTTGATGATAATTTTGCTGCCGTTTTCGAAGCTGATGGTCAGCACCCCGCCGTTGATTTCGCAATCAATGTCGCTGTCGCCGTCCCAGTCATCGAGACGTTCTTCAATGGTGCGCCACAGGTCATCGGCTAATAGATGAAATTCGCTGTCGTTCATGTCTGCTTCCTGTTGGTATTTCAGGGCAGTATAAAAGCATCGGGGATATTAAGAAACTCTGCTTCAGGCATCATCGAGATAGTGAACCAGCAGGGGGATGGCGCGGGAAGCATTCTCGATGGAAATGCCAAATGCGACCTTTCCATCCCGCACCCAGCGCGCAATTTGCTGCTCTCTGGCCGGTGAGTCCGGGCTGGAGATTGTGCAGCATTTCTCTGAACCCAAAACGGCGACTGCAACGGCCAGAGCCGGGCCAATCCCGGAGTGAAAAGCGCCGATGGTATAATGGAGATCGCCACGCTTGACCGAATTTGCCGCTTCCATATCGCTGACCAGCTGTGTGGTAAACCTGCCGGGGGCCGCCTGTTCAATTAAAATCTGCACTGCTTCACGTTCCAAACCCGTTATGCCGATCCGTTTCATCTATGTCACCTCATTAAAAGACAACAAGCGTTCGTTCCGAGCAGCTGCGGGGCGGCAATCGAAGATGCCCCTTAATCAGGGTAAACCAGAGATTATTTTCTTGCCTGGTTTGGCAGGTGACGATTTTCAGCGGTAATGGGCAACGAGAGTATTGCTTTTCAGGGTTCACCTGCGATGATAGACGGCAGAATAGTGAATCACAGGCAACCCCATAATGAAGAAGATTTTCTGCCCTCTTGCTCTGGCGCTGATGCTTGCAAGCCTTACCGGCTGCGGCCTGAAGGGGCCTCTTTACTTCCCGCCGGCGGATACCAAAGCCAAGCCGACGACCCATAGCGCAACCCCTGAACAGACAATCCAGACGACGCCATCCCGTAACAGCCGTGGTACGGATAATGGGCCGACTCAGGTTATTTACTAGCTAAACCGTGCTTTGTCACCGCGCTAATGGAGCAGAAGATGCAGTTCTCTAAAATGCATGGCCTTGGTAATGACTTTATGGTCGTGGACGCGGTAACGCAGAATATCTATTTCTCTCCGGAACTGATCCGGCGTCTGGCGGATCGTCATCTCGGCGTAGGCTTCGATCAGCTATTGATCGTCGAACCGCCGTACGATCCCGATCTCGACTTTCATTACCGGATCTTCAACGCAGACGGCAGCGAAGTCTCCCAGTGCGGCAACGGCGCGCGCTGCTTTGCCCGTTTTGTGCGTCTCAAGGGGCTGACCAATAAGCGAGAAATTCGCGTCAGCACCGCGAATGGCCGCATGGTGCTCACCGTGACGGAAGATGAGATGGTGCGCGTCAATATGGGCGAACCAAACTTCGAGCCTTCTCAGGTTCCGTTCCGGGCAAACAAAGCGGAAAAGACCTATATTATGCGTGCCGCCGAGCAAACCATTATGTGCGGCGTGGTCTCGATGGGTAATCCCCACTGTGTGATTCAGGTCGACGATATAGAAACCGCAGCGGTGGAAACTCTGGGGCCTGTGATGGAAAGCCATGAGCGTTTTCCTGAACGAGCCAACATCGGTTTTATGCAGGTTGTTAGCCGCGAGCACGTAAAGCTGCGCGTTTATGAGCGCGGAGCCGGTGAGACTCAGGCCTGCGGCAGCGGAGCCTGCGGTGCGGTAGCGGTTGGCATTCAGCAAGGTTTACTGGCGGAGCAGGTGCGCGTTGAGCTGCCCGGCGGCCGCCTTGATATCGCCTGGAAAGGGCCGGGTTCACCGCTGTATATGACCGGCCCGGCGGCCCATGTCTACGATGGATTTATACATCTATGAAGAACGCCGAGGAACAGCAAGAAGCCCTTCTGGAACTTAACGATCTCGCGGTTGCCGAGTACCTTCAGCGCAACCCCGATTTCTTTATTCGTAACGCCCACCAGGTGGAGAGCATGCAGGTGCCGCACCCGGTGCGCGGCACCGTTTCGCTGGTGGAGTGGCATATGGCCCGGAGCCGTAACCACATTAACCACCTTGAAGAGAACATGACGCTGCTCATGGAGCAGGCAAGCGCTAACGAAGGCTTGTTCTACCGTCTGTTGAAGCTTCAGGGGCGTCTGGCTTCGGCCTCCAGCCTGCAGGAGATGCTTAATCGCCTGCACCGCTGGGCGCGGGAAATGGGGCTGGCGGGTGCGAACATCCGGCTTTTTGCTGACCGCTGGCGTATCGGTGCGCCGTCCGACTTTACTCATCTGGCGCTAAACCGGCAGGCGTTTGAGCCGCTGCGTATTCAGCGCCTCGGCGAAAGCCAGCACTATCTTGGCCCGCTGAACGGCCCGGAGCTGCTGCTGGTGCTGCCGCAGGCGAAAGCTATTGGCTCGGTAGCGCTGTCGCTGATGGGCAACGAAGGTGACCTTGGCGTACTGCTGTTCAGCAGTCGTGATCCCCAGCATTATCAGCAGGGTCAGGGTACACAGCTGTTGCACGAACTGGCGCTGATGCTGCCCGACCTGCTGGAGCGCTGGATTGAACGCGCATGACGGACTCCTCGCTACAGCTCCATGTTGATGGCTTCCTGCGTTATTTGAAGGTTGAGCGCCAGCTCAGCCCGCTCACCCTGCTTAACTACCGGCGCCAGCTGGGGGCGATTGTCCACCTTGGCGAAGAGATGAAGCTGAAAAGCTGGCAGCAGTGCGATGCCGCCACGGTTCGCTCGCTGGCGGTACGCAGCCGCAGAGCCGGTCTTCAGGCTTCCAGCCTGGCGCTCAGGCTCTCTGCATTACGCAGCTTTTTCGACTGGATGGTCAGCCAGGGCGAGCTAAAAGCCAACCCGGCGAAAGGCATTACCACCCCGAAGGCCGGGCGACACCTGCCAAAAAACATTGAAGTGGATGACGTTAATCATCTGCTGGATATCGATCTCAACGATCCCCTGGCGGTACGCGACCGGGCGATGCTGGAAGTGATGTACGGTGCGGGTCTGCGCCTTTCCGAGCTGGTGAACATGGACTGCGGCCATATTGACTTGTCTACCGGTGAAGTGTGGGTCATGGGCAAGGGCAGCAAAGAACGCCGCGTACCCGTTGGCCGCAGCGCCGTAACCTGGGTTGAGCACTGGCTCGATCTGCGTGAGCTGTTTGGCCCGGACGATGACGCTTTGTTCCTCGCCAAAACAGGGAAAAGGATCTCGGCCCGTAATGTGCAAAAGCGTTTTGCCGAATGGGGCATCAAGCAGGGGCTAAGCAGCCATGTACACCCTCATAAGCTGCGCCATTCGTTCGCCACGCACATGCTGGAGTCCAGCGGTGACTTGCGAGCGGTTCAGGAGCTGCTGGGCCACGCTAACCTCTCTACCACGCAAATCTATACCCATCTCGACTTTCAACATTTAGCCTCGGTGTATGATGCAGCGCATCCACGCGCCAAACGGGGGAAATCGTAATGCATTTTTACCGCCCGCTCGGGCAAATTGCCGCTCTGACCTTCGATCTTGACGACACGCTGTACGATAACCGCCCGGTTATCCTGCGTACCGTGCAGGAATCGCTGACTTTCGTGCAGAATTACCATCCAAACCTTAGCGCTTTGACCACGTCGGACTTCTACCGCAGGCGTGAAGCATTGCTAAAGAAAGAGCCTGAAATTTATCATGACGTTACGGAATGGCGTCGCCGTTCCGTTGAACAACTCATGCTGGATGCCGGGCTAAGTGCGGAAGACGCTTTTGCCGGTGCCGCCGCCGCGATGGAAAACTTTGCCAAATGGCGCAGCCGGATTGATATCCCACAGGAAACCCACGACACGCTGGCCGCGCTCGCCGCGAAATGGCCGCTGGTGGCTATCACCAACGGCAATGCTGAGCCTCACCTGTTTGGGCTGGATAAATACTTCAAATTCATTCTGCGTGCCGGGCCGGATGGCCGTGCCAAGCCGTTCAGCGATATGTATCACCTGGCCGCGAGCAGGCTGGGCGTGCCGCTGGAGCAAATTCTGCACGTTGGCGATGACCTGACGACCGACGTGGCGGGCGCGGTTCGCTGCGGCATGCAGGCATGCTGGATAAATCTGCGCGAAGGCGACCTGATGCGGATAGATGACAGCCGTTTGTTGCCCCATCTGGAGATTTCGCGGTTGGCATCCCTGAGCGCGCTGATATAATCGTCAATAATTCTGTATAAATCACCAGTGGTTAATACTCGTCATCATTCGAGTTTTAACCACTTTACACGGCGGTGCCAATGGACGTTTCTTACCTGCTTGATAGCCTCAATGATAAACAGCGTGAAGCGGTTGCCGCCAAGCGCAGCAATATGCTGGTGCTGGCCGGGGCGGGCAGTGGTAAGACTCGCGTGTTGGTTCACCGCATCGCGTGGTTGATGACGGTCGAAAACTGTTCACCGTATTCCATTATGGCGGTGACCTTTACCAACAAAGCGGCGGCGGAAATGCGCCATCGTATTAGCCAATTGATGGGCACCAGCCAGGGCGGCATGTGGGTTGGCACCTTCCACGGGCTGGCTCACCGCCTGCTGCGCGCCCACCATATGGATGCCAACCTGCCGCAGGATTTCCAGATTCTCGATAGCGAAGACCAGCTGCGCCTGCTCAAGCGCCTGATTAAGGCGATGAACCTTGACGAGAAGCAGTGGCCACCGCGTCAGGCTATGTGGTACATCAACGGCAAAAAAGACGAAGGCCTGCGCCCGCACCACGTCGAAAGCTACGGCAATCCGGTGGAGCAAACCTGGCAGAAGGTTTACCAGGCTTATCAGGAAGCGTGCGATCGCGCCGGGCTGGTGGATTTTGCCGAGCTGCTGCTGCGTGCCCACGAGCTTTGGCTGAACAAACCGCATATCTTGAACCACTACCGCGAACGCTTCACCAATATCCTGGTGGACGAATTCCAGGATACTAACAACATTCAGTACGCGTGGATCCGCCTGCTGGCCGGGGATTCCGGCAAGGTAATGATCGTCGGCGATGATGACCAGTCTATCTACGGCTGGCGCGGCGCTCAGGTTGAAAATATTCAGCGCTTCCTTAACGACTTCCCCGGCGCACAAACTATTCGTCTGGAGCAAAACTACCGCTCGACGAACAACATTCTGAACGCCGCCAACGCCCTGATTGCCAACAACTCGGGTCGCCTTGGGAAAGAGTTGTGGACCGACGGTAGCGACGGCGAACCTATCTCTATCTATTGCGCCTTCAACGAGCTGGATGAAGCGCGTTTTGTGGTAAACCGCATCAAGACCTGGCAGGAAAACGGCGGCGTGCTGGAAAAATGCGCCATTCTTTACCGCAGCAACGCCCAGTCGCGTGTGCTGGAAGAGGCGCTGCTTCAGGCCAGCATGCCTTACCGTATCTACGGCGGCATGCGATTCTTCGAACGCCAGGAAATCAAAGACGCGCTTTCTTATCTGCGCCTGATGGCAAACCGCAATGACGATGCCGCCTTCGAGCGCGTGGTCAATACGCCAACCCGCGGCATCGGCGACCGCACCCTGGACGTCGTGCGCCAGGCGTCCCGCGACCAGCAGCTAACGCTGTGGCAGGCCTGTCGCCTGCTGTTGCAGGAAAAAGCGCTAGCCGGGCGCGCGGCCTCGGCGCTCCAGCGCTTTATGGAGCTTATCGATGCTCTGGCGCATGAAACTGCCGACATGCCGCTGCACGTTCAGACCGATCGCGTGATTAAGGATTCCGGCCTGTTCATGATGTACGAACAGGAGAAAGGCGAGAAAGGCCAGACCCGTATTGAGAACTTAGAGGAGCTGGTCACCGCTACGCGCCAGTTTAGCTATCAGGATGAAGACGAAGATCTGATGCCGCTGCAGGCGTTTCTCTCCCACGCCGCGCTGGAAGCGGGTGAAGGGCAGGCGGACACCTGGCAGGATGCGGTGCAGCTGATGACGCTTCACTCGGCAAAAGGCCTCGAATTCCCGCAGGTGTTTATCGTCGGGATGGAAGAAGGGATGTTCCCGAGCCAGATGTCGCTCGACGAAGGCGGGCGCCTGGAAGAAGAGCGTCGCCTGGCCTACGTGGGCGTCACCCGCGCGATGCAGAAACTGACCCTGACCTACGCCGAAACCCGCCGTCTGTACGGTAAAGAGGTCTATCACCGGCCTTCACGTTTTATCGGGGAACTGCCGGAAAACTGCATTGAAGAAGTTCGCCTGCGCGCCAGCATCAGCCGACCGGTAAGCCATCAGCGTATGGGCACGCCGGTTGCGCAGAATGATTCAGGCTTTAGTCTTGGGCAGCGCGTGCGCCATCCTAAATTCGGCGAAGGCACCGTGGTTAACCTTGAAGGTAGCGGCGAGCACAGCCGCCTTCAGGTGGCGTTTCAGGGGCAGGGAATTAAGTGGCTGGTTGCCGCCTATGCCCGGTTGGAAACCGTGTAAGTTACAGAAAATAATCGCAATTATCTGAGTTTGCGCTACCCTTTATGTGTCACTGGTATGAACTTATTCAGCCGTGTCCCGTTGCGTGTTGACGCCATATTAGCGGTGGCGTAACATGCGCGCACGATTACGCTAAGAGGACACTCGCCTTGGACACACCCAGTAGATGCTGGCTCAATAACCTGTCATCCAGGTACAACTTCTAAGGCTATCCTCCGGTGCTGATAGCCTTCGTGGTTGTCAGCGACCTCATATATTTTATATCCCGTCGCCCCTTGAGTCAGACTGTTTAATGGTCTGAAACCTCTATCGTTTCTGTCTGTGTGCCAACCGAATTGTCCCTGATATTTTTTTGCATTGGGAGTCCCGGTCATGCTGAGCGCATTTCAACTGGAAAATAATCGCCTTGCCCGCCTCGAGCTGGACGAGACCGATAACCTGACCAATTCGGTCTGGGTTGACTTGGTCGAGCCGGAAGAGAGCGAGCGAGAGCGTGTGCAAACGGAACTTGGCCAAAGCCTGGCAACCCGACCAGAGCTGGAAGACATCGAAGCCTCCGCGCGTTTCTTTGAAGACGAAGACGGGCTTCACATCCACTCCTTTTTCTTCTTTGAAGATGCGGACGACCACGCGGGCAACAGCACGGTAGCCTTTACTATTCGTGAAGGCCGCCTGTATACGCTGCGCGAGCGCGAACTGCCCGCATTTCGCCTTTACCGCATGCGCGCCCGCAACCAGTCGATGGTGGACGGCAACGCCTGGGAGCTGCTGCTTGACCTGTTTGAAACCAAAATCGAACAGTTGGCGGATGAAATAGAAAACATCTACAGCGACCTCGAACAGCTGAGCCGCGTGATTATGGAAGGGCATCAGGGCGATGAATACGACGCCGCGCTTTCCACCCTGGCCGAGCTGGAAGATATCGGCTGGAAGGTGCGCCTGTGCCTGATGGATACCCAGCGTGCGCTGAACTTCCTGGTGCGTAAAGCCCGCCTGCCGGGGGGGCAACTGGAACAGGCTCGCGAGATCCTGCGAGATATCGAATCCCTGCTGCCGCATAACGAATCGCTGTTCCAGAAGGTTAACTTCCTGATGCAGGCGGCAATGGGCTTTATCAACATCGAGCAGAACCGCATTATCAAAATCTTCTCGGTGGTTTCCGTCGTCTTCCTGCCGCCAACGCTTGTGGCCTCCAGCTATGGGATGAACTTCGAGTTTATGCCCGAGCTGAAATGGAGCTTTGGTTACCCTGGCGCGATTATTTTTATGATGCTCGCGGGCTTAGCGCCGTATCTCTACTTTAAGCGTAAGAACTGGTTGTAAGAAAAAAGGAGCCGCAGGGCTCCTTTTTCGTATCTGGCTTAACGGCCGGATTTCGTTCGCCGTTGGGTATAAATAGCATCGGCAATAAATAGCGCCAGCGCCGCCCAGATAAAGCCGAAGGTTATCATTTTGTCCTGGGTGATAACTTCATCGTAGAAGCTCACGGCCAGCAGGAACATCAGCGTTGGCCCCAGGTACTGGAAGAAACCGAGCGTTGAGAGGCGCAGGCGGGTTGCGGCGGCGGTGAAGCACAGCAGCGGCACGGTTGTGATAACGCCTGCGGCGATAAGCATCATGTTCAGAGACCACGGGTTCAGCCCCATATGGCTGGTGGCGCTATCGGCAATGCCAAACAGATAAATCGCCGCAATCGGCAGCAGCCAGAGCGTTTCGAACAACATCCCGGTCTGCGCGTCGACGGCAATTTTTTTGCGGATAAGGCCGTAGAAAGCAAAGCTAAAGGCTAAGCCAAGGCCGATTACCGGCAGCGAGCCGAAGGTCCACAGCTGTACCAGCACGCCGCAGACCGCCAGCAGCACGGCGACCCACTGCATACGGCGAAAACGCTCGGCTAAAAACAACATTCCCAGCACAACGTTAACCAGCGGGTTAATAAAATACCCGAGGCTGGCTTCCAGCATATGGTGGTTATTAACCGCCCAGATATACAGCAGCCAGTTGCCGCCGATAAGCACGGCAGTCAGCGCCAGCGCGAATATTTTTTTGCGGTTCTGGCAGGCTCTTTTCACCTGCGGCCACTGGCGGCAGACGCTTATCAGGGCCAGCATAAAGAAGAATGACCAGATAACGCGGTGGGTAAGAATTTCGGTGGCCGGTACGTAGTGTATAAATTTGAAGTAAACCGGCGCGATGCCCCAGATAAAATAGGCAGTCAGAGCAAGCATCACTCCCTGACGAGTCTGTTTCGGATCCATGAAAAACGCTCAGCAAAAAAATAGTGCGCAAATAGTAACAGGATTTATCTTCTCACCCTACCATGTAGGTTGCGGTTGCGCTGGCAATGTAGACCTGGTCCTGGTTATGCAGCTCGACCCTGGCGACCGCGACCTTATTACCGGCGCGAAGCAAGCTGCTGCTGGCGGTAAAACGCTCTCCGCGGCCGGGGCGCAGATAATCGACGCGTAAATCGATGGTGCCCATTTTGGACAGGCGCTGGCGCAGTTCGTCTTCGGTTATCGTATCGTGGCGGGTGAGCGTGCTGCCGACGCAGACCAGCCCGGCCGCCACGTCCAGCACGGAAGCAATAACGCCTCCGTGTAAAATGCTTTGCGCCCAGTTCCCGACCATCATCGGCTGGTTATTAAAGCTAAGCTGGGCGAATGCCTTTTCGTAGCGCTCCAGTTCAAGGCCGAGGGCGCGATTAAAAGGCATGTGGTAAACGAAAATTTCGCCCACCAGCTTTAGCGCTTCTTCGGTGGTCAGCAGAGGGGAAGACATGGTTCATTCCTCGAACAAATAATGAATAAGTTAACAGGGTGTTTATTTTATGCTTCTCATTTGTTGCTTTCCACTTTAAGAGTGATAGCTATCGGGCGGAAACCCTGAGTCTGTAGAATGAATGCCGCTTAATATTTTGAAACCTTGTGTTATGGAGAACGAGACTAATGCTGAAATCTCTGGGATGGGGAATGGCCGCGCTGCTGCCGCTCTCCGCCTTTGCTCAAGAAGCCACTATTGATAAAGTTCACGACAAGCCAGCGGTACGCGGCAGCGTTATTGCCAACCTGCTGCAAGAGCATGACAACCCCTTTACGCTTTACCCGTACGACACGAACTACCTGCTCTACACCTGGACCAGCGACCTGAATAAAGAAGCCATTAGCTCCTATGACTGGGCCAGCAACGCCCGTAAGGATGAGGTGAAATTTCAGCTCAGCCTGGCATTCCCGCTGTGGCGCGGCATTCTTGGAGATAACTCGGTGCTGGGAGCCTCTTATACCCAGAAGTCCTGGTGGCAGCTTTCCAACCGCAATGAGTCCTCGCCGTTTCGAGAAACCAACTATGAGCCGCAGCTGTTCCTGGGCTTTGCTACCGATGCGAGCTTCGCCGGCTGGACGCTGCGCGACGTTGAATTTGGCTATAACCACGATTCAAATGGCCGCTCTGACCCGACTTCACGCGGCTGGAACCGCCTGTATACGCGCCTGATGGCGCAAAACGGCGACTGGCAGGTAGAAGTTAAGCCCTGGTACGTTGTGGGCAGCGTTGACGACAACCCGGATATCACCAAATACATGGGTTATTACCAGCTCAAAGTTGGCTATGCGCTCGGCGATGCGGTATTCAGCGTGAAAGGGCAGTACAACTGGAATAGCGGCTACGGCGGCGCGGAACTCGGCGTTAGCTACCCGATAACGAAGCACGTTCGCTTCTACACTCAGGTGTACAGCGGCTATGGTGAATCGCTCATCGACTACAACTTTAACCAGACACGGGTTGGCGTAGGCGTTATGCTTAACGATCTTTTCTAAAGCATTGCAGTTTCTTTTCCGGGCGCTGAAAATGGCGCCTGAATTTTAGGTAGTGGGGATAGCGTGACACAGGCGGAAGTAATCAATCAGGCGTCGCTGGCAAGGCAGGTTTTGCAGGAAACCTTCGGGTATCAGCAATTCCGTCCGGGCCAGGAAACCATCATCGATACGGTGCTGGAGGGGCGTGACTGCCTGGTGGTAATGCCGACCGGCGGCGGTAAATCGCTGTGCTATCAAATACCTGCTCTGGTATTTGGCGCCCTTACCGTAGTGGTCTCTCCGCTTATTTCCCTGATGAAAGACCAGGTCGATCAGCTGCTGGCTAACGGCGTAGCGGCGGCCTGCCTCAACTCGACCCAAAGCCGTGAGCAGCAGCAGGAAGTGATGGCTGGCTGCCGTACCGGGCAAATTCGCCTGCTGTATATCGCGCCCGAACGCCTGATGATGGACAACTTTATTGACCATCTCAGCAACTGGCAGCTTTCGATGGTGGCGGTGGACGAAGCGCACTGTATTTCCCAGTGGGGGCACGACTTCCGCCCTGAGTATGCCGCGCTTGGTCAGCTTCGCGAGCGCCTCCCGGCCGTGCCCTTTGTCGCATTAACCGCGACGGCGGACGATACTACCCGGCTGGATATTGTGCGCCTGCTCGGCCTTAACGATCCGCTCATCCAAATCAGCAGCTTTGACCGGCCCAATATCCGCTACATGCTGATGGAGAAATTCAAACCTCTCGATCAGCTGACTCGCTATATTCAGGAGCAGCGCGGCAAATCCGGCATTATTTACTGCAACAGCCGTGCCAAAGTGGAAGACATTGCCGCCCGTCTGCAAAGCAAGGGCGTGAGCGCCGGAGCCTACCATGCCGGGCTGGAGCACCAGGTCCGCGGCGAAGTGCAGGAAAAGTTTCAGCGTGACGATCTGCAAATCGTGGTGGCTACCGTCGCGTTTGGTATGGGCATCAACAAGCCGAACGTGCGCTTTGTTGCCCACTTTGATATTCCGCGCAACATCGAATCCTATTACCAGGAAACAGGGCGCGCCGGGCGAGATGGTCTTCCTGCGGAAGCGATGCTGTTTTACGATCCTGCCGATATGGCCTGGCTGCGTAAGTGCCTGGAGGAGAAAGCCCCCGGGGCGCTCCAGGACATTGAGCGCCACAAGCTCAACGCGATGGGCGCTTTTGCCGAAGCGCAAACCTGCCGCCGTCTGGTGCTGCTCAACTATTTCGGCGAAGGCCGCCAGCAGGCCTGCGGCAACTGCGATATCTGCCTTGACCCGCCGCGTCGCTACGACGGGCTGATGGATGCCCAGAAAGCGCTGTCCTGCATTTACCGGGTCGGCCAGCGGTTTGGTATGGGCTATGTGGTTGAAGTGCTTCGCGGCTCCAATAACCAGCGTATTCGCGACCTCGGCCACGACAAGCTGAAAGTTTATGGCGAAGGCCGCGACCACACGACGGAGCACTGGGTGAGCGTTATTCGCCAGCTGATCCACCTTGGCGTTGTCACGCAGAACATCGCCGCGCACTCGGCATTACAGCTGACGGAGGCCGCCCGCCCTTATCTGCGTGGCGAAGAGCCGCTGATGCTGGCGGTGCCGCGCGTTGTGGTGCTCAAGCCGCGCGCCAGCCAGAAAGTGTTTGGCGGCAACTACGACCGCAAACTGTTTGCCAAGCTGCGCAAACTGCGAAAATCTATTGCCGACGAAGAAAATATCCCGCCATACGTGGTGTTCAACGATGCAACGCTTATCGAAATGGCGGAGCAAATGCCGCTCTCTCCGGGTGAAATGCTGGGGATTAACGGCGTGGGCACCCGCAAACTTGAGCGCTTTGGTCGCCCGTTTATGACGATGATCCGCGACCATGTTGACGGGGTTGATGAAGAGTAGCCTGCCCGCAGGAAAAGTGGCAGGATACTGACTCTATGAATTATCTGCACGCGAGCTATCTCCTATGTTAATGCTATTCCTGACCGTGGCGCTGGTGCACATTGTTGCCCTGATGAGCCCGGGCCCTGACTTTTTCTTTGTTTCCCAGACTGCCGTAAGCCGCTCCCGCAAAGAAGCGATGATGGGCGTAATGGGCATTACCGCTGGCGTGATGGTTTGGGCGGGTGTTGCGCTGCTTGGCCTGCACCTGATCCTCGAAAAAATGGCGTGGCTTCATAACGTCATTATGGTCGGCGGCGGCCTGTATCTGTGCTGGATGGGCTATCAAATGCTGCGCGGTGCGCTGAAGAAAGAGGTCAAAAGCGAGGAAGCGCCGACGGTGGAGCTGGCGAGCGGCGGGAAGAGCTTTGTTAAAGGGCTGCTGACCAACCTGGCTAACCCGAAAGCGATTATTTACTTCGGCAGCGTGTTCTCGCTGTTCGTGGGCGACAATGTGGGCAGCGCGGAACGCTGGGGCCTGTTTGTGCTGATCGCGATTGAAACCTTTGCCTGGTTCAGCCTGGTGGCGAGCCTGTTCGCGTTACCGAAAATGCGTCGCGGCTATCAGCGCCTCGCCAAATGGATCGACGGTATGGCGGGCGCGTTGTTCACAGGGTTTGGTATCCACCTGATAATCTCCCGATAATCAGGCCTGGCGCGCTCCGGCAAGCAGCGCGCCAATCAACATAAACAACGAACCAAATACCCGGTTCAGGGCTTTCATCTGGCGCGGCCCTTTTATCCAGCCGGCAATGCGTTTTGCCAGGGTCGCATAGCCAATCATCACGAACACATCCACAACCACCGTTGTTACCCCCAGCACCACGTACTGCATCATCTGTGGCTGATGCAGTACGATAAACTGTGGGAATAATGCGGCAAGAAACACGATGCTTTTGGGGTTGGTCAGGTTGACGAACACCGCTCGTTTGAACAGCCTGCTGCGCGGCTGGCTGGTGGCCAGCGTGTTCAGGTCTAGCGCCCCGGCGGCACGCCATTGCTGAATGCCCAGCCAGATAAGATAGGCGGCACCGGCCCATTTCAGGACTTCAAAAGCCAGCAAAGAGCGGGAGAAGAGCGCACCAAGGCCGATGCCAACCAGCACAATATGGGTTGCCAGCCCGGCTTGTAGCCCGGCAATAGACGCCACCGTGCCGCGGTAGCCGTGGCTGATGGCGGTCGTCATGGTGTTAATGGCCCCGGAACCGGGGGAAAGGCTAAGAATTAATGTGGTTAGCAGGTAGGTAAACCACCACTCGAAGGTCATGCTAAGCTCCCTGGATGCGCACTTTTATGCCACAATACGCTATTGTTGATAAGCGTGCCACGAGCCACAAAAAAACCACAGATACCTGATGCCGACCCCTATGTCTCAGCATAAAAATGGATGGTTAGAACGCGAAGACGCATTTGCTGCTTTCGCGACAGGCCCGCTTACGGAATTCTGGCGCAGGCGTGAAGAGCGTGAATTCACCGGCGTTGATGACATTCCTGTGCGCTACGTCCGTTTCACTTCGCCACAGCACGATCGCGTTATCGTGGTCTGCCCTGGCAGAATCGAAAGCTATGTGAAATACGCCGAGCTTGCCTGGGACTTATTCCACAGCGGTTTCGATGTTCTCATCATCGACCACCGCGGGCAGGGGCGATCCGGACGACTGCTTTCGGATAGCCACCGCGGGCATGTTGTGAACTTCAGCGACTACGTTGAGGATTTTGACCGTTTTTACCAGCAGGAAGTTGCGCCGGGCAGCTGGCGTAAACGCTATATGCTGGCCCACTCAATGGGCGGCGCGATTGCCGCCCTCTGGCTACAGCAGAACCCCGATGCCTTCAGCGCAGTTGCGCTTTGTGCGCCTATGTTTGGTATTACGCTGCGTTGGCCAGAGTGGATGGTTCGCCATATTCTTGACTGGGCTGAAGGGCACCCGCGTATTCGGGAAGGCTACGCAATAGGAACAGGTCGCTGGCGTGCGCTGCCGTTTAGCGTTAACGTCCTGACCCACAGTGAGGAGCGCTACCGCCGTAGCCTGCGTTTTTATGCTGATGAGCCAGCATTGCGGGTGGGGGGGCCAACGTTCCACTGGGTACGAGAAGGAATACTCGCCGGAGAAAAGGTGTTAGCAGGAGCCGCTGCCATCACCACGCCGATTTTTTTACTCCAGGCAGAAGAGGAGCGTGTGGTGGACAACCGTGCGCACCAGCGTTTCTGCGAAATTAAGGCCGCGGCGGGTCATCCCTGTGAGGGGGAATCACCTTACGTTATTGAAGGTGCGTATCACGAGATCCTGTTTGAAAAGGACGCTATGCGCGCCAGAGCGCTGTCTGCCGTGCTCGAGTTTTTCGACCGGCATAACTAATTGAAAATATCTCACCAGAGGCTGAATAATCCTATGTACCACGTCGTTGCATCCGATTTAGATGGCACGTTGCTGTCTCCCGACCATTTCCTCTCCGCTTATGCGAAAGAAACATTAAAACTGCTCACAGCCGAAGGCGTTAACTTTGTTTTTGCCACCGGCCGCCACCACATTGATGTGGCACAAATCCGCGATAATCTTGAGATCTCGGCCTACATGATCACCTCCAACGGTGCTCGCGTGCACGACACCGACGGCAATCTGGTGTTCTCTCACGACCTTGACCACGATATCGCTCAGGACTTGTTTGGCGTGATGCACAACAGCCCTGACATCGTGACCAACGTCTACCGCGGCGACGAGTGGTTTATGAACCGCCATCGTCCGGAAGAGATGAAATATTTCCAGGAAGCTAAATTTAGCTACACGCTGTTTGAACCTGGCCTGCTGGAAGCCGACGGGGTCAGCAAAGTGTTCTTCACCTGTGACGACCACGACGCGCTGCTGCCGCTTGAGCAAGCCATTAACGCCCGCTGGGGTGACCGTGTAAACGTGAGCTTCTCTACGCTCACCTGCCTTGAAGTGATGGCGGGCGGCGTTTCCAAAGGCCATGCGCTGGAAGCGGTGTCTAAAGCGATGGGCTTTGGGCTGAAAGACTGTATTGCCTTCGGCGATGGGATGAACGATGCCGAGATGTTGAGCATGGCCGGAAAGGGCTGCATCATGGGCAACGCCCACCAGCGCCTCAAAGACCTGCTGCCGGAGCTTGAGGTTATCGGCACCAACGGGGATAACGCGGTGCCGCACTATCTGCGTAAACTGTTCCTGAAAGCCGAGTAATGGGCAAAATGACGGGTGGTTTAATAATGACCACTCGTCAACTAAATAGTTAAGCCAGCCTGCTGTCCACTGGTTACAATGGCGCAATATCGTTCGCTTCGGATTGCTCATCGTGCCATTACTTATCATCACCACAATTCTGTGGGCCTTCTCTTTTAGCCTGATAGGCGAATACCTTGCCGGGCATGTAGATAGCTACTTTTCCGTGCTGATGCGCGTTGGGTTGGCGGCACTGGTGTTCCTGCCGTTCCTGCGCTTTAAGGGCTACCGGCCAAAAACGCTGCTGCTGTACATGCTGGTGGGGGCGCTTCAACTGGGCGTAATGTACCTCTTCAGCTTCCGCGCCTACATGTACCTGACGGTTTCCGAATTCCTGCTGTTTACGGTGATGACGCCGCTGTACGTGACGCTTATCTACGATCTGTTGAGCGGCAATAAGCTGCGCTGGGGCTACGCTCTGAGCGCGGGGCTGGCGGTGATTGGTGCGGCGATTATTCGCTATGACAAAGTGAGCGAGCACTTCTGGATTGGCCTGCTGCTGGTGCAGGGGGCTAATATTTGCTTCGCTATCGGGATGGTGGGCTATAAGCGCCTGATGGAAACCCACCCGATGCCGCAGCATTGCGCGTTTTCCTGGTTTTATCTCGGAGCATTTATTGTCGCCGTCGTGGCCTGGTTCACCCTCGGTAATCCGCAGAAGCTTCCTGCCACTTCGCTACAGTGGGGGATTCTGGTTTGGCTGGGCGTGGTGGCTTCCGGGCTGGGCTACTTTATGTGGAACTACGGCGCGACTCAGGTTGATGCCGGTACGCTCGGCATCATGAATAACGTGCACGTTCCGGCCGGGCTGCTGGTCAACCTTGCTATCTGGCAGGAGCAGCCGCACTGGCCGAGCTTTATCATTGGGGGAACGGTGATAATGGCCTCGCTGTGGGTACATCGCCGGTGGGTCGCTCCGCGTTCTTCACAAACGGAAGGTGGTCGCAGGCATGCTGGCGCGTCGAGCGAATAAACGCCTCGGTTACCGGCTGGCGCTGCTCTCCGTCGCGCACTGCCGCATACAGTCGGCTCCATAATCCCTCGCCCAGGGTTTTGGTGACTATCAAACCCTGGTGCTCAAAACTCTCCACCACCCAGTGCGGTAGGGCGGCAATGCCCATCCGCGCCGACACCATCTGGATCAGCAGCAGCGTGTTATCTACGCTTTTCAGCGAAGGGCTAACGCCCGCCGGCTGGAGGAAGTTACGCCAGATGTCCATGCGGCTACGCTGTACCGGGTAAATCAACAGCGTTTCGCTGGTTAAATCTTCAGGTTCAATACTCGCTTTGTGCGCCAGCGGATGGTCAGTGGCGACAACCAGGCGCACTTCAAAATCAAACATCGGCGAATAATGCAGCCCGCTGCGCGGCAGGATATCGGAGGTTAATACGATATCCAGCTCGCCTTGCTGCAGGGCTGGCTGCGGGTCAAAAGTGACGCCTGATTTAAAGTCCATTTCCACCTGCGGCCAGTGCAGACGGAAATTTTCCAACGCCGGAGTCAGCCATTGAATACAGCTGTGGCACTCAATCGCAATGCGCAGCCGCGTTTGATGAGGCTCGTTACATGCCTGCAGGGCGCGGCCAATTTGCGGAAGCACCTGCTCCGCAAGTTGCAACAGAATTTCGCCCTGAGGCGTAAAACGAAGTGGCTGACTTTTACGAACGAACAGGCGGAAGCCGAGACGCTGCTCCAGATCGCTGAACTGGTGAGATAGAGCAGACTGAGTCTGATGCAGGGCCGCAGCCGCGGCGGCGAGGGAGCCGCAGTTTTGCAACGCTTGCAGCGTCCGCAGGTGTTTAATCTCGATCATGAAAGTCCTTCACTTCGTCATGAACAAATTGCGCTTGAGGAATATACAGTACCTGCTGATTATAGCGGTGTAAACATCTGGATGGCTAAATACATCGAACCGAATAGAGGAAACACCATGACAATCCATAACCACACCCTCGGGTTCCCTCGCGTCGGCCTCAAGCGCGAGCTGAAAAAAGCACAAGAAAGCTACTGGGCAGGCAATACCTCCCGCGAAGAATTGCTGGCGGTTGGCCGCGAACTGCGTGCCCGCCACTGGGACCAACAAAAACAGGCTGGCGTTGAGCTGCTGCCGGTGGGCGATTTCGCCTGGTACGACCATGTTCTGACCACCAGCCTGCTGCTCGGTAACGTGCCGGCTCGTCATCAGAGCAAAGATGGCAGCGTAGATATCGACACCCTGTTCCGTATTGGCCGCGGCCGCGCACCGACCGGTGAACCGGCTGCCGCCGCTGAAATGACCAAGTGGTTCAACACTAACTACCACTACATGGTGCCGGAATTCACCAAAGGCCAGCAGTTCAGACTGACCTGGACTCAACTGCTGGAAGAAGTGGATGAAGCGCTGGCGCTTGGCCATAAAGTGAAGCCTGTACTGCTGGGGCCGGTAACTTACCTCTGGCTTGGCAAAGTGAAAGGCGAGCAGTTTGATCGCCTCAGCCTGCTGAAAGATATCCTGCCGGTGTACCAGAAGGTGCTGGCCGAGCTGGCAAAACGCGGCGTTGAATGGGTACAAATTGACGAACCTGCGCTGGTTCTTGAACTGCCGCAGGCATGGTTAGATGCCTTTAAACCGGCCTATGACGCGCTGAACGGCCAAGTTAAGTTGCTGCTGACTACTTACTTCGAAGGCGTTGGCCCGAACCTGAACACCATCACCACGCTGCCGGTGCAGGGCCTGCACGTAGACTTCGTGCACGGTAAAGACGACGTGAACGAAATCCACAAGAAGCTGCCTGCTGACTGGCTGCTGTCCGCCGGGGTAATCAACGGTCGTAACGTATGGCGAGCTGATCTGACCGAGAAATATGCGCAGCTTAAAGCGCTGGTGGGCAAGCGTGACCTGTGGGTGGCCTCTTCTTGCTCCCTGCTGCACAGCCCAATCGACCTGAGCGTGGAGACTCGCCTGGACGCGGAAGTGAAGAGCTGGTTTGCCTTCGCCCTGCAAAAGTGTGCCGAACTGTCTCTTCTGACCGAAGCTCTGAACAGCGGCGACACAGCTAAAATTGCCGAGTGGAGCGCGCCGATTCAGGCTCGCCGTAATTCTAAACGCGTACATAATGCCGCCGTTGGCGAGCGTCTGGCGCAGGTAACGTCTCAGGATAGCCAGCGTCAGAGCAGCTATAACGCCCGTGCCGCTGCCCAGCGCGCGCGCTTCAACCTGCCGGCATGGCCAACGACGACCATCGGTTCCTTCCCGCAAACCACTGAAATTCGCGGCCTGCGCCTGGACTTCAAGAAGGGGAATCTGGACGCTAATAACTATCGCACCGGCATAGCCGAACACATTAAGCAGGCGATTATTGAGCAGGAACGCCTGGGGCTGGACGTGCTGGTACACGGCGAAGCCGAGCGTAACGACATGGTTGAATACTTTGGTGAGCACCTGGATGGTTTCGTATTCACCCAAAACGGCTGGGTACAGAGCTACGGTTCCCGCTGCGTTAAGCCGCCGGTTGTTATCGGCGATATCAGCCGCCCTGAGCCAATTACCGTTGAGTGGGCTAAGTACGCGCAGTCCCTGACCGACAAACCGGTTAAAGGCATGCTGACCGGGCCTGTAACCATCCTCTGCTGGTCTTTCCCGCGTGAAGATGTGTCTCGCGAGACTATCGCTAAGCAGATTGCGCTGGCGCTGCGTGACGAAGTGGCTGACCTCGAAGAAGCGGGTATCGGCATCATTCAGATTGATGAACCGGCCCTGCGTGAAGGCTTACCGCTGCGCCAGTCGGACTGGCAGGCTTATCTGGAGTGGGGCGTTGAGGCCTTCCGCCTGAACGCCGCCGTGGTGCGCGATGACACCCAGATCCACACCCACATGTGCTACTGCGAGTTCAACGACATCATGGACTCCATTGCGGCGCTGGATGCGGACGTTATCACCATCGAAACCTCGCGCTCAGATATGGATCTGCTGGAGTCGTTCAAAGAGTTCGAATACCCGAACGAAATTGGGCCGGGCGTTTACGACATCCACTCCCCGAACGTGCCAGATGTGGAATGGATCGAGGCCCTGTTAAAGAAAGCGGCTGAGTCTGTTCCTTCCGAACGCCTGTGGGTTAACCCGGACTGCGGCCTGAAAACACGCGGCTGGCCGGAAACCCGCGCGGCGCTGGCTAATATGGTGAAAGCGGCGCAGAACCTGCGTAACGAATAATCCAAAAAAACAAAGCGGGGGCATTTAGCCCCCGTTTCTTACTTCCTTACCCCATAGCGCTTAAACCACGCCAGCATTCGCTCCCAGCCATCCTTCGCCGACTCCTCATGATAGCTCGGGCGATAGTCCGCATTAAAAGCATGACCCGCTTCCGGGTAAACTATGATTTCAGCATTGGCATTGGCCGCGCGTAAAGCCTGGCGCATGCTTTCAACGCTCTCCTGTGAAATGCCGGTATCCTGGCCGCCATAAAGTCCGAGAACTGGCGCATTAAGATTGATGGCGATATCGACCGGGTGATGCGGAGAGTTCATCGTTTTCTCGCCAGTCAGCTTGCCGTACCAGGCCACTGCGGCTTTAAGCTGCGGGTTATGCGCCGCGTACAGCCATGCTATGCGCCCGCCCCAGCAAAAGCCGGTGACCATCAGGCGGTGGGCGTCGCCGCCGTTGCGTGAAGCCCAGCTGGCTACGTGGTCGAGATCGCCCAACACCTGGCTGTCCGGTACTTTAAAGACCAGGCCGCTTAGCAACGTGGGGATATCGGCGAAATCTCCCGGCTCGCCCTGGCGAAAATAAAGTTCGGGGGCGATGGCCAGATAGCCTTCGAGGGCCAGACGGCGGCAGACATCACGGATATGTTCATGTACGCCAAAGATTTCCTGAATAACGATAACTACCGGCAGCGGGCCGTCGGCGTTTTTAGGCCTGGCATGGTAAGCAGGCATGTTGTCGCCCTGGCTTGGAATAGATGTTTCCCCGCACTGGATTGCTTCCTCCGGAGTGGAAACGACGGTAGAGGCAACGGGGGAGGCCGCCGGTGCGAAGCCTTCGCCCGGTGTGTTATGTGTTGTTTGCTTTTGTTTCATGGTTTTCTCCGAACCAGCATTAGCGCAGTGTGATAACTATAGCCAGGATTAGTAACAAATCTGGTCGGCAAAAAACGCGAGCAATGGACAAAAACCAGGCCGATCGTCCTTTATGTGTGATGTGAATCACTAATGTGAATACAAATAATGTAATTTGTTTCATTCAAAGTGAACCTCATCACGAAATTATGCTCAGGGGTTCTGTAAAGTACCGCTTTGCTTCTCCTGAAACCTACTCTACAGAGGAGTCTGTTATGTCCAAGTCTGATGTTTTCCATCTCGGCCTCACCAAAAATGACCTCGAAGGGGCTACGCTTGCGATTGTCCCGGGCGATCCTGAGCGTGTGGAAAAAATCGCCGCGCTGATGGACAAGCCGGTTAAGCTGGCTTCCCACCGTGAATTCACTTCCTGGCGTGCTGAACTGGACGGCAAGCCGGTTATCATCTGTTCTACCGGTATCGGCGGCCCTTCTACCTCTATCGCTGTTGAAGAACTGGCGCAGCTGGGTATTCGTACCTTCCTGCGCGTGGGCACGACCGGCGCTATTCAGCCAAATATCAACGTGGGTGACGTGCTGGTGACAACCGCCTCCGTTCGCCTCGACGGTGCCAGCCTGCACTTTGCGCCGATGGAATACCCGGCAGTGGCAGACTTCGCTTGTACTACCGCGCTGGTGGAGGCCGCTAAGGCCGTGGGCGCAACCACCCACATCGGCGTGACCGCTTCTTCAGACACCTTCTATCCGGGCCAGGAGCGCTATGACACGCTTTCCGGCCGCGTAGTGAGCCGCTTTAAAGGCTCCATGAAGGAGTGGCAGGAGATGGGCGTGATGAACTACGAAATGGAATCCGCAACTCTGCTGACCATGTGTTCCAGCCAGGGCCTGCGTGCGGGGATGGTTGCCGGGGTAATCGTGAACCGTACCCAGCAAGAGATCCCGAACGCTGAAACCATGAAGAAAACCGAAAGCCACGCGGTAAAAATCGTGGTGGAAGCGGCACGCCGCCTGCTGTAGTTTTCCTTCATCATGATGTAAAAGAGCCGGCGCTTGCCGGCTTTTTTTTATGCTTTGCGCACCGCCTTCCGGAAAATCCCTTTTCATCTGGACATTTATACAGCAGAATTTTACCGTGCAGCTGTTAGCGATGGTTTGAGGGAGAAGCATGGATATTTCACTGTGGTTTGGGCTGGGTATTGGGCTGGTCGGGTTATTAACCGGCTGGCTGCTCGCGAGCTTGCGTGCGGCTCAGCGCCAGGCGCTATTGCATGAAGAACAGCGTGAAATCTATGGCGAGCTGGCTGCGGCACGGCAAGAGCTACAACAGAGCCAGCACTGGCGGGAAGAGTGCGAGCAGCTCAACAGTGAAGTCCGTGCCCAAATGGAGATCAACAGCGGGCAGGAGGCGGATATCCGCGAGCTGACCACGCTGCTGGAGCAAACCCGGCTGAATGCCGAAGACAAACATCGCCAGATGCTCAATAGCGAGCAGCGCCTGAATGAACAGTTCGAAAATCTGGCTAACCGCATCTTCGAGCAGAGCGGGCGCAAGGTGGAAGAGCAAAATCGCCAGAGCCTGAACGTACTGCTGTCGCCGCTGCGTGAACAGCTGGACGGTTTCCGCCGCCAGGTGCAGGAAAGCTTTGGCCAGGAAGCGCGTGAGCGCCATACGCTAACTCACGAAATCAGGAACCTACAGCAGCTTAATGCACAAATGGCGCAGGAAGCTCTGAACCTGACAAAAGCGCTGAAGGGCGATAATAAAACCCAGGGCAACTGGGGAGAAGTGGTGCTAACTCGCGTACTTGAAGCTTCCGGCCTGCGTGAAGGGCATGAATACCAGACCCAGGTAAATATCCAGCTGGAAAACAACAGCCGTATGCAGCCGGACGTGATAGTTCGCCTGCCGCAGGGCAAAGACGTAGTTATTGACGCTAAAATGACGCTGGTCGCCTACGAGCGCTATTTTAACGGTGAAGATGAGTTAACGCGTGAAAGCGCGCTGAGCGAGCACATCGCCGCCGTTCGCAACCATATTCGCCTGCTGGGCCGCAAAGATTATCAGCAGCTTCCGGGGCTGCGCTCCCTCGACTACGTGTTGATGTTTATTCCCGTCGAGCCCGCTTTCCTGCTGGCTATCGACCGTCAGCCCGAATTGATTAGCGAAGCGTTGAAAAACAATATTATGCTGGTCAGCCCAACGACGCTGCTGGTGGCGCTGCGCACTATCGCCAATTTATGGCGCTATGAGCATCAGAGCCGTAATGCCCAGCAGATTGCCGAGCGGGCTGGAAGGCTGTACGACAAGATGCGCCTGTTTGTTGACGATATGTCCGCCATCGGCCAGAGCCTCGATAAAGCGCAGGACAATTATCGCCAGGCGATGAAAAAACTTTCCTCCGGGCGTGGCAACATTCTGGTGCAGGCGGATGCCTTCCGCGGGCTTGGCGTTGAGGTTAAACGTGAGATTAATCCCGAATGGGTAGATAAGGCCCGTCAGGATGACGAAGATAACGCGGCGCGTCTGGGCCACGAAGACGAAGAGTCTGCAAGCGAGGTCAATGATTTAACGCCGCGACGGTCGGTTGGAGAGCGTTGAGCTAAGGTTTAGTCGCGCGGTTGAATCATAGGGCTTTAGCGCCCATTCTGTTACACTTCACGAACATTTTCTTGATTAAGCAGGCATTGAGATGGTTGACGAATCCCAGGAATCTAAGTCCCAGGAAACAACGCACTTTGGCTTCCGTACCGTAGCTAAAGAGCAAAAGGTCGATATGGTGGCGAATGTGTTCCACTCTGTTGCGGCAAAATACGATGTGATGAACGATTTAATGTCGTTCGGTATTCATCGCCTGTGGAAGCGCTACACGATTGACTGCAGCGGCGTACGCCGCGGCCAGCGCGTGCTCGACCTGGCGGGTGGCACCGGTGACCTGACGGCGAAGTTCTCGCGTCTGGTGGGTGAAACCGGCGAAGTCGTACTGGCGGATATCAACGACTCAATGCTGAAAATGGGGCGCGAAAAGCTGCGCAACATCGGGATTGTCGGCAATGTAAGCTACGTTCAGGCCAACGCCGAAGCGCTTCCGTTCCCGGACAATACTTTTGACTGCATCACCATCTCCTTCGGTTTGCGTAACGTTACGGATAAAGACGCCGCGCTGCGCTCGATGTTCCGCGTGCTGAAGCCGGGTGGCCGCCTGCTGGTGCTGGAGTTCTCCAAACCTGCCTTTGAGCCGCTGAATAAAGCTTATGATGCTTATTCGTTCCACATTCTGCCGCGTATTGGCGAAATGGTGGCTCAGGACGGCGAAAGCTACCGTTATCTTGCGGAGTCCATCCGCATGCACCCTGACCAGGAAACGCTGAAGGCGATGATGGAAGAAGCCGGGTTTGAAAACACCACCTATTTCAATTTGACCGGCGGGATTGTTGCCCTGCACCGCGGTTATAAATTTTAACCAGGGGAGCATCGATGCCATTCACTCCGCTTATCACCGCCGGAATTGAGGGTGTGCTTAACACCTTCCTCTGGCGCGATCGCAGCCTCAAATCAGCGCGCCAGCGTCTTCAGGGCAAGACGCTTCGCGTAACGTTGAAAGAGATTTCTTCGCCGCTGGTGCTGGTGTTCAGTGAACAGCAGCTGGACGTCTTAAGCCAGTGGGAAGGTGAGGCGGACTGTAACGTCACGACCCGCATCGGCGTGCTGCCTAAGCTGCGCGACCGCCAACAGCTCACCGCGCTTATCCGCAGCGGCGAGCTGGAAGTGGAGGGCGATATTCAGGTGGTACAAAACCTGGCTTCGTTGATGGATCTCGCGGAATTCGATCCTGCGGAGCTGCTGGCGCCGTATATCGGTGACATCGCGGCTGAAGGTATCAGCAAAGTGGCCCGTAACGGCGGTAAGCTGCTCAAAAAGGGTTTTAGCCGTAATCGGCAATACCTGGCTGAAACGCTTACCGAAGAGTGGCGCGTGGCGCCGGGGCAGCTGGAGGTGGCATGGTTCGCAGAGGAAACCGCGGCGCTGGCACGCTCGGTCGAAGCCTTTAGCGAGCGGCTGGACAAGCTGGAGGGCAAATGACGCCAGGAGAACTTCGTCGTCTTTACTTCATTGTCCGTATCTTCCTGAGCTATGGTCTCGATGAGCTAATCCCCAAAATTCGCCTTACGCTGCCGCTTCGAATCTGGCGGCGCTGCCTGTTCTGGATGCCAAATCGCCACCGCGACAAGCCGCTTGGCGAGCGCCTGCGCCTTGCGCTGCAGGAGCTTGGGCCGGTGTGGATAAAGTTTGGTCAAATGCTCTCCACGCGCCGCGATCTCTTCCCGCCGGTGATTGCCGACCAGCTTGCGATGTTGCAGGACAGGGTTGCCCCGTTTGACGGCAAGCTCGCGCAGCAGCAGATAGAGCTGGCGATGGGCGGGATCCCGGTGGAAAGCTGGTTCGACGATTTTGACATTAAGCCGCTGGCTTCCGCCTCTATTGCTCAGGTGCATACCGCGCGCCTTAAAGAGAGCGGCAAAGAAGTGGTTATTAAGGTTATCCGCCCCGATATCCTGCCGGTGATTAAGGCGGATATGAAGCTTATCTACCGCCTCGCCCGCTGGGTTCCGCGCCTGCTGCCTGATGGCCGCCGTTTGCGCCCGCTCGAAGTGGTTCGCGAGTATGAAAAGACGCTGATCGACGAGCTAAACCTGCTGCGTGAAGCCGCGAACGCCATTCAGCTGCGGCGGAACTTCGAAAATAGCCCGATGTTGTATGTGCCTGAGGTTTACTCGGACTACTGTAGCGAAAACATGATGGTAATGGAGCGGATTTACGGTATTCCGGTTTCCGATACCGCCGCGCTTGAAGCCCAGGGCACCAACATGAAACTGCTCGCCGAGCGAGGCGTGCAGGTGTTCTTTACCCAGGTATTCCGCGACAGCTTTTTCCATGCGGATATGCATCCGGGGAATATCTTTGTCAGCTATGAGCACCCGGAAGATCCGAAGTATATCGGCATCGACTGCGGCATTGTCGGCTCACTCAATAAGGAAGATAAGCGCTATCTGGCGGAAAACTTTATCGCCTTCTTTAACCGCGATTATCGTAAAGTGGCCGAGCTGCATGTGGACTCAGGCTGGGTTCCGCCGGACACCAATGTTGAAGAGTTCGAGTTTGCCATTCGCACAGTTTGCGAGCCGATTTTTGAGAAACCGCTGGCGGAGATTTCGTTTGGTCACGTGCTGCTGAACCTGTTCAACACCGCGCGTCGCTTCAATATGGAAGTTCAGCCACAGCTGGTTTTACTGCAAAAGACGCTTTTATACGTTGAAGGGGTCGGTCGGCAGCTCTATCCACAGCTTGATTTGTGGAAAACGGCGAAACCTTTCCTGGAAAGTTGGATCAAAGATCAGGTGGGTATTCCTGCCCTGGTGAGAGCTTTTAAAGAAAAAGCGCCCTTCTGGGTGGAAAAAATGCCGGAGTTGCCGGAACTGGTGTACAACAGTTTGCGCCAGGGCAAGCAATTACAGCATAGCGTTGATAAAATTCAGCGCGACCTGCAACTTCATCACGTGCGGCAGGGACAGTCGCGTTATCTGTTCGGCATAGGCGCTACGCTGATTTTGAGCGGCACGCTGCTGCTCATCAATAAGCCGGAGTGGGCGTTGATGCCCGCCTGGTTGATGGCGGGCGGTATCGTCGTCTGGCTGATTGGCTGGCGGCGCTCTGCCTGAACTTTAATCGGAATTAACGGATGATTGCCGTATAATAGCGGCTCTCATTGCCTGAATATCTTTATACGGGAGTCGGTATGGGCATCAGTTGGCCACAATTGTTAATCATTGTTGTTATCGTTGTTTTATTGTTTGGCACCAAGAAACTGGGCTCTTTAGGCTCGGATCTCGGCGCATCAATCAAAGGCTTTAAAAAAGCCATGGGCGATGATGACAGCAAAGAGAAAGAAAATGGCGAGAAGGATGCTGATTTTGCAGCGAAATCCCTCTCTGAGAAACCGAGCGACGTGAAAAAAGACGAAGCGAAGAGCAACGATAAAGAGCAGGTATAAATCGTGTTCGACATTGGTTTTGGCGAACTGCTGCTGGTATTCGTGATTGGCCTCATTGTGCTGGGGCCCCAGCGGCTGCCGGTGGCGGTAAAAACGGTGGTGGGTTGGGTGCGCGCGCTGCGTTCACTCGCCACTACGGTGCAGAACGAACTCGCTCAGGAACTGAAGCTGCAGGAACTGCAGGACAGCCTGAAAAAGGTCGAGAAAGCCAGCATGGACAATCTGACGCCCGAGCTGAAGGCGTCGATGGACGAGCTGCGCCAGGCCGCCGAGTCGATGAAACGTTCCTATACCCAACACGATCCTGAAAAGAAAAGTGACGAAGCCCATACTATCCATAACCCGCTGGTGAAGGATGAGGAGCTAAGTCACGAAGGCGTGACGCCAGCCGCAGCGGCGCACCAGGCCAGCGCGCCTGACGTTGTTCCGCAGGAGCCTGCTCCTGAGCCTGCGGCGGCAGTAGAGCCGGCTGTGGTTGAACACCCGGTTAAACCCGCCCCGGAAGCCGCGCCCGTCGCGCCCTCAATGCAACCCCCGAGTGAAAAATCGTAATCATGGCTGTTGAAGATACCCAACCGCTCATCAGTCATCTGATAGAGCTGCGCAAGCGCCTGCTGAACAGCATGATTGCCGTGCTGGTGATTTTCCTGGCGCTGGTTTATTTTGCCAACGATATCTACCAGCTGGTTTCAGCTCCGCTGATCAAGCATATGCCGCTGGGGTCAACGATGATCGCGACGGACGTAGCGTCGCCGTTCTTTACCCCAATTAAGCTGACTATCTACGTCTCGGTGTGTTTGGCCGCGCCGGTCATCCTGTATCAGATCTGGGCCTTTATTGCTCCTGCGCTGTATAAACACGAACGTAAGATGGTGATGCCGCTGCTGTTCTCCAGCACGCTGCTGTTTTATATCGGCATCGCTTTTGCCTATTTCGTGGTCTTCCCGCTGGCCTTCGGCTTCCTGACCAAAACCGCGCCGATAGGGGTGGTGGTGTCAACGGACATCACTAAATACCTCGATTTTGTCATGGCGCTGTTTATGGCGTTTGGCGTCGCGTTTGAAGTCCCGGTAGCAATAATCCTGCTGTGCTGGATGGGCATTACTACGCCGGAATCTCTCAAGCAGAAGCGTCCTTATATTCTGGTTGGCGCTTTTGTTGTCGGGATGCTGTTAACGCCTCCGGACGTGTTCTCGCAAACGCTGCTGGCTATCCCGATGTACTGCCTGTTTGAAGTAGGCGTGTTCTTCTCTCGCTTCTACGTCGGCAAAGGCCGGGGGCAAGGCGAAGAAGACGAGCCTGAAGTTGAAGACGAGCGCTCTGAAAAAGAGTAATGATTAAAAGCCGCCCTCAGGGGCGGTTGTCGTTTGGAGGGACAAATGTTTGATATCGGCGTAAACCTTACCAGCTCGCAGTTTGCAAAAGACCATGCTGAAGTGGTTGCCCGCGCGAAGCAGGCTGGCCTGAGCGGCATGATGCTGACCGGCACGAACCTCCACGAAAGCGAACAGGCGTTGCTTATGGCGCAGCAGTACGACAACTGCTGGTCCACTGCGGGCGTGCATCCGCATGATGCCAGCCAGTGGCAGGACAGCACCGCAGAGTCTCTTCGCAGGCTGGCCGCGGCGCCTCAGGTAGTCGCGATAGGTGAATGCGGCCTGGACTTTAACCGCAACTTTTCTACGCCTGCCGAGCAAGAGCGCGCTTTTACCGCTCAGCTTGCGCTGGCCGCAGAATTGATGATGCCGGTATTTTTGCACTGTCGCGATGCCCACGAGCGCTTTCTTGCCCTGCTTGATCCGTGGCTCGAACAGCTGCCCGGCGTCGTGCTGCACTGTTTTACAGGCACCGAAGCAGAGGCGCGTGATTGCCTGCTGCGCGGGCTCTTTATCGGTATCACCGGCTGGGTCTGTGATGAACGGCGTGGCCTGGCGCTGCGCGAACTGCTGCCGATTATTCCGGCCCAGCAACTGCTGCTGGAGACCGATGCTCCCTATTTGTTGCCCCGGGATCTACAACCAAAACCTGCGTCCCGCCGCAACGAACCCTGTTATCTGCCCCATATCCTGAATAAGGTAGCCGAGTGGCGCGGTGAAGATCCGGCCTGGCTCGCGCAGGTAACAGATGACAATGCTCGTCGGTTATTCCGACTGGGTTTTAACCAGGAGAAAGTTAAATGAGCTATGCATTTCCAGGTACGTTTCCCGGCCGCCGTATGCGCCGCGTACGCCGCCATGACTTCAGCCGCCGCCTGGTGGCCGAAAATCAGCTAACGGTAAACGACCTGATCTACCCTGTGTTTGTCATGGAAGGCCACAATCAGCAGCAGGAAGTGCCGTCGATGCCGGGCGTGTATCGCATGACCATCGACCAGCTGTTGAAAGAAGCTGAAGCGGTAGCGAAGCTGGGGGTGCCTGTGCTCTCCCTGTTCCCGGTTATTGAAAGCGACGGTAAATCACTGCATGCCGAGGAAGCGTACAACCCGAACGGGCTGGTACAGCGTGCCGTTCGTGCGCTGAAAGACGCGGTGCCGGAACTGGGACTGCTGACCGACGTAGCGCTCGACCCGTACACTACTCATGGCCAGGACGGCGTAATTGATGCCGACGGTTATGTCATTAACGACGTGACCCGTGAAATTCTGGTGCGCCAGGCGCTTTCCCACGCGGAAGCCGGAGCGGAGATTGTTGCGCCAAGCGACATGATGGACGGGCGTATCGGCGCCATTCGCGATCGGTTGGAAGCCGACGGCTTCGTTAACACCCAGATTATGTCTTATGCCGCGAAATACGCCTCCTGCTATTACGGTCCGTTCCGCGATGCTATTGGTTCTTCGGGTAACCTGAAGGGCGGCAATAAAAAGACTTACCAGATGGATCCGGCCAACGGAGATGAAGCTCTGCAGGAAGTGGCGCAGGATCTTCAGGAAGGGGCCGATATGGTGATGGTTAAGCCGGGGATGCCTTATCTGGACGTGGTGCGCCGCGTAAAAGATACCTTCGGCGTACCGACTTTTGCCTACCAGGTTTCCGGTGAATACGCGATGCATATGGCGGCAATTCAGAACGGCTGGCTGGCAGAGAAGCCCGCTATTCTGGAATCCCTGATGTGCTTTAAGCGTGCCGGAGCCGATGGTGTGCTGACCTACTTCTCAAAGCGTGTCGCCCAGTGGCTGCACGACGAGCAGATGCAGCGCTAGAAACAACAAGGCCAGCATATGCTGGCCTTTTTACTGTTAAACCTTGCGGAAGTCGGTATTACGTACGCTTTGCCGTACCTGTTTATTCAGCAGGTTAAGCAGCAGCATGGAGCGAGCTTCCCCGTCCGGCTCGGCAAAAATCGCCTGCAACCCTTCGAAAGCCCCCTCGGTAATCACCACGCTGTCGCCGGGATACGGCGTTTCCGGGTCGGTGATATTGTCCGCCTGGTAATGCATCAGCTCACAGATAACCGTTTCAGGCACCGTTGCCGGCTGTGCGCCAAAGCGAACAAAATGGCTGACGCCACGGGTCGAATGGACCGTGGTGGTATGAATAGATTCGGGGTCGAATTCGACAAAAAGATAGTTGGGGAACAAAGGCTCACTGACCGCAGTTCTTTTACCACGCACCATTTTTTCCAGCGTGATCATTGGAGTAAGGCAATTCACCTCCTGGCGCTCAAGATGTTCTTTCGCACGCAGCAATTGGCCTCGTTTACAGTACAGAAGATACCAGGATTCCATAATTTCTCTTTCCACCCGCTCAAGCGCGCCAGAATAACAAAACGTCCCGCGCAGAGATAGACGACATTAGTATAACCTGGCTGTCGGCGGCGACCTGCGGCTGTTTCACGCTAATTTAACAAAAATACAGCATGGCGGCAGTGAAGTCCGTATAATGGCGGCAAAATCCGACGTCATGATAAATTGCATGAAATACCACGACCTACGCGAATTTCTTGCGCTGCTCGAGCAGCAGGGCGAACTCAAACGTATCGCATTGCCTGTCGATCCGAACCTGGAAATGACCGAGATTGCCGATCGCACTTTGCGGGCGGGCGGCCCGGCGCTGCTGTTTGAAAACCCGAAGGGCTACGACATGCCGGTGCTCTGCAACCTGTTTGGCACGCCAAAACGGGTGGCGATGGGCATGGGGCAGGATGATGTTTCTGCGTTACGTGAAGTGGGAAAACTTCTGGCGTTTCTCAAAGAGCCGGAGCCGCCGAAAGGCTTCCGCGATCTGTTCGATAAACTCCCTCAGTTTAAGCAAGTTTTAAATATGCCGACCAAACGGCTGCGCAACGCGCCTTGCCAGGAGCAGGTTTGGGAGGGCGATGAAGTTGACCTGAACCGCATTCCTATTATGCGCTGCTGGCCGGATGATGTTGCCCCGCTGATTACCTGGGGCCTGACGGTTACCCGCGGCCCGCATAAAGAGCGGCAAAATCTGGGCATTTATCGCCAGCAGCTGATTGGTAAAAATAAGCTGATCATGCGCTGGTTATCTCATCGCGGCGGCGCGCTGGACTTCCAGGAGTGGTGCGAAGCACATCCAGGCGAGCGTTTCCCGGTATCTGTCGCTCTCGGGGCAGACCCCGCAACGATTCTTGGTGCGGTTACGCCGGTGCCTGATACGCTTTCTGAATATGCCTTTGCCGGTTTGCTGCGTGGGACTAAAACCGAGGTCGTTAAATGTATTTCTAACGATCTTGAGGTGCCTGCAGGTGCGGAAATCGTGCTCGAGGGCTATATTGAGCGGGCTGAAATGGCGCCTGAAGGCCCTTACGGGGACCACACGGGCTACTACAATGAAGTGGATAGCTTCCCGGTGTTTACCGTGACGCATATTACGCAGCGTCAGGATGCGATTTATCATTCGACCTATACCGGGCGTCCGCCGGATGAACCTGCGGTCTTAGGCGTGGCGCTGAATGAAGTGCTGGTTCCTATTTTGCAAAAGCAGTTCCCGGAAATTATCGACTTCTATCTGCCCCCTGAAGGCTGTTCTTATCGCCTGGCCGTGGTGACGATTAAGAAACAGTATGCCGGGCACGCCAAGCGAGTCATGATGGGCGTCTGGTCATTCCTGCGCCAGTTTATGTACACCAAATTCGTTATCGTTTGCGATGACGATGTTAACGCCCGCGACTGGAATGATGTTATCTGGGCTATCACTACGCGTATGGACCCCTCCCGTGATACGGTACTGATTGATAACACACCAATAGATTATCTGGATTTTGCCTCGCCGGTTTCCGGGCTTGGCTCAAAAATGGGACTGGATGCCACCAATAAATGGCCAGGGGAAACCCAGCGTGAATGGGGACGTCCAATTAAAAAAGATGCCGAAGTTTGCGCTCGCATCGACGCCATCTGGGATGAACTGGCTATTTTTGATAAACACAAAGACGCCTGAGCGGCAGTCTATACGGTATAGCTTTATTGACCCGACAGAGGGGACGCATGACAACCTTAAGCTGTAAAGTGACCTCGGTAGAAGCGATAACCGATACGGTATATCGCGTTCGATTGCTGCCGGAAGCAGAATTCTCATTCCAGGCCGGGCAGTATTTGATGGTGGTGATGGACGAGCGGGACAAGCGCCCGTTCTCTATGGCATCCACGCCGAGCGAACATGAGTTTATCGAGCTGCATATCGGTGCATCTGAACTCAACCTCTACGCCATGGCGGTGATGGAACGTATTCTGAAGCAGCAGGAAATCCTGGTAGATATGCCCCACGGTGATGCCTGGCTGCGGGAAGATGAAAGCCGGCCGCTGATCCTGATTGCCGGTGGCACCGGTTTCTCCTACGTTCGCTCTATTCTGCTGACGGCGCTGGCCCGTAATCCGCAGCGTGAAATTGCTATCTACTGGGGCGGGCGTGAAGAGAAGCATCTTTATGACTTGTCCGAGCTTGAGGGGCTGACGCTCAAGCATGAGAACCTGCGCGTTGAGGCGGTGGTTGAGCAGCCTGAAGAAGGCTGGCGTGGCCGCAGCGGCACGGTTCTGACCGCGGTGATGCAGGACTACGATTCACTAAGCGGGCACGATATTTATATTGCTGGCCGTTTTGAGATGGCAAAAATCGCCCGTGACCTGTTCTGCAATGAGCGCGGTGCGCTGGCTGAACACATGTTTGGTGATGCTTTCTCGTTTATCTGAGATAGGCCGCAGGTAAGCTAAGCCACCGCTTCGTCGGTGGTTTTTTTATTTCTGCACCATAAAAAAACCCGCCCCTGACAGGCGGGAAACACGGCAACTAAACTCGGCTAAGTTTTTTATTAAACGCGTTCAAACACGGTTGCGATACCCTGGCCCAGACCAATACACATGGTCGCAAGGCCAAACTGCGTATCGCGGCGCTCCATCAGGTTTATCAGCGTCGTGCTGATACGTGAACCGGAGCAGCCCAGCGGGTGACCCAGAGCAATAGCCCCGCCGTTCAGGTTAATCTTCTCGTCGATCTTATCCATCAGCCCCAGATCTTTAATGCACGGAAGGATCTGCGCGGCAAAGGCTTCGTTCATCTCAAACAGGTCGATGTCCTGGGCGGTTAGCCCGGCTTTTTTCAGCGCCAGTCTTGATGCCGGGACCGGACCATAGCCCATAATGGATGGGTCACAGCCGACCACCGCCATGGAACGGACGCGAGCGCGGATTTTCAGCCCCAGTTCTTTAGCGCGCGATTCGCTCATCAGCAGCATGGCCGAGGCCCCGTCGGATAATGCTGACGAAGTCCCCGCGGTGACGGTGCCGTTGACCGGATCAAACGCTGGCTTCAGCGCGGCAAGACCTTCGACGGTGGTTTCCGGGCGGATAACCTCGTCGAAGTCATAGCGCTTCAGCACGCCGTCGGCATCGTGGCCAGTGGTAGGCATGATTTCGTTTTTGAAATGGCCTGCTTCGGTGGCGGCCCAGGCGCGCTGGTGAGAGCGAGCGGCAAACTGATCCTGCATTTCACGGCTGATACCGTGCAGGCGGGAGAGCATTTCCGCCGTCAGGCCCATCATTCCGGCGGCCTTAGCAACGTTGCGGCTCATGCCCGGGTGGAAGTCAACGCCGTGGCTCATCGGCACATGGCCCATATGCTCCACGCCGCCAATCAGGCAGGCATGTGCATCGCCGGTTTGGATCATGCGTGCCGCGTCGTGCAGCGCCTGCATTGAGGAGCCGCAAAGGCGGTTTACCGTCACAGCTGGAACCGAATGCGGGATTTCAGCCAGCAGTGAAGCATTACGGGCAATATTAAAGCCCTGCTCAAGGGTCTGTTGCACGCAGCCCCAATAGATGTCATCCAGCGCCGCAGCTTCCAGAGCTGGGTTGCGGGAAAGAATACTGCGCATCAGATGCGCCGACAGATCCTCGGCACGCACGTTGCGGAACGCGCCTCCTTTGGAGCGGCCCATCGGCGTACGGATGGCATCAACAATAACAACCTTTTCCATAATCACTCCTCAGGCGCTTTTCAGGTCACTGGCCGGGCGGGCTGGCTCGACCGGGGGATAGTACGGCTCATTGCGTGAAGCTTTCGCTTTCAGGCCCTCAGGCACGGCATACAGCGGGCCGAGGTTTTCATATTGCTGCGCCATATCGAAATATTTCGCACTGCCCAGCGTATCCAGCCAGCGGAATGCGCCGCCGTGGAACGGAGGGAAGCCAAGGCCGTAAACCAGAGCCATATCGGCTTCTGCCGGGCTGGCGATAACGCCTTCCTCGAGGCAGCGCACAACTTCGTTAACCATTGGGATCATCATGCGGGCGACAATCTCTTCGTCGGTAAAGCTGCGCTTCGGCTGGCTGACTTCTGCCAGCAGGCTATCAACGGTTTCGTCCTGCTCTTTACGTGGTTTACCTTTGCTGTCTTCTTTAAAGCGGTAGAAGCCATGCTGGGTTTTCTGCCCGTAGCGCCCGGCGTCGAACAGGACGTCAATGGCGTCACGGTAATCTTTGCTCATGCGCTGCGGGAAACCGGCGGCCATGACTGCCTGTGCGTGGTGAGCGGTATCAATCCCGACAACGTCCAGCAGATAAGCCGGGCCCATAGGCCAGCCAAACTGTTTCTCCATTACCTTATCAATTTGGCGGAAGTCAGCGCCGTCGCGCAGCAGCTGGCTAAAGCCTGCAAAGTAAGGGAACAGAACGCGGTTAACAAAGAAGCCCGGGCAGTCGTTAACCACAATCGGGGTTTTGCCCATTTTACTTGCCCATGCCACGACTTTAGCGACGGTCGCTTCTGAGGTCTTCTCTCCGCGAATGACTTCAACCAGCGGCATACGGTGAACCGGGTTAAAGAAATGCATGCCGCAGAAGTTTTCCGGGCGTTTCAGGGCGCTTGCCAGTTCGCTGATTGGAATGGTCGAGGTGTTTGAAGCCAGGACGGTATCGGCACGAACTTTATCTTCGGTCTCGGCCAGCACCGCTTTTTTCACTTTCGGGTTTTCTACAACCGCTTCTACCACAACATCCACGCGGTCGAACCCTGCGTACTCCAGCGTTGGCTGAATAGTCGCGATGATTTGAGCCAGTTTAAGGCCGTCAATTTTGCCGCGTTCCAGCTGTTTGTTCAGCAGCTTGCCCGCTTCGTTGATGCCCAGAGCCAGAGATTTCTCATTAATATCTTTCATTAACACCGGCACGCCTTTCCAGGCAGACTGATAAGCAATGCCGCCGCCCATAATTCCGGCGCCGAGTACCGCAGCGTGCTTAGGTGTTTCGATATCTTTGGTCAGCTTTTTCGCCTGGCCTTTGACGAACTGGTCATTAAGGAAAATACCGACCAGCGCGCGGGCTTCGTTAGAACGAGCCAGCGGGACGAAGCTTTGGGTTTCAAGTTTTAGCGCTTCGTCGCGGCCCAAACCAGCGGCTGCTTCGATAGTTTTTACCGCGGTCATCGGGGCCGGATAATGCTTCCCGGCAATCCGTGCAACCATGCCTTTGGCGATGGTGAAGCTCATACCGGCTTCGATTTTGCTTAAGTGCAGCGGCTCAAGTTTTGGCGCACGGCGAGCCTTCCAGTCCAGCTCGCCTTTAATAGCCTGGCGCAGAATGGCGAGCGCGCCATCACGCAGTTTTTCGTTTTTAACGATACCGTCGACCAGGCCGATTTTTTGCGCTTCTACTGCACCGACATCTTTACCGACGGTGATTATCTCGAGCGCGCTGTCTGCACCCAGAAGGCGCGGCAGGCGAACGGAGCCGCCAAAGCCCGGCATGATCCCGAGTTTAGTTTCCGGCAGGCCGATACGGGTATCCGGCGTCGCCAGGCGGAAGTCGGTCGCCAGCACACATTCGCATCCGCCGCCCAGCGCGTAGCCATTGACGGCGGCGATGGTCGGAACCGGCAAATCTTCCAGTCGGTTAAACACGCTATTAGCGAATTGCAGCCAGTGGGTCAGCTGTTCGGCAGGAACCAGGAACAGCGATAAAAATTCGGTAATATCAGCGCCGACGATAAAGGCGGATTTGCTTGAGCTTAGCAGCAGACCTTTGAGGTTTGGCTGCTTTTCAAGCACGGCCAGCGCTTCGCCGAGGCTGGCGACGGTTGCCGTGTCCAGCTTGTTGACGGAGCCGGGAGCATCGAACACCAGTTCGGCGATGCCGTCTTCCAGCCAGTCGAGATGTAGGGTTTCACCTTGGTAGAGCATGTCAGTCTCCTGAATCCAGCAATGGGATCTGGTCGTACCAGATGAAGCGGAGTGTGGAATTGATGTTAATGAAATGCAAATTTCTGTTTAAATATTTGCAAACAGGATCACAGGTGGCGGAAATAACTCGGCTGTTTTACCGGTGTGCTAAGATGCGTGGCGAACAGGTAAAAAAAACAGAAGGGTAAATTATGGAATCACTGGCCGCGCTGTATAAAGATCATGTGGCAACTCTGCAGGAGCGTACCCGTAACGTTCTGGCGCGTTTTAACCTTGATGCATTACTTATTCATTCCGGGGAGCTGTTCAACGTCTTCCTCGATGACCATGCTTATCCGTTTAAAGTTAACCCGCAGTTTAAAGCCTGGGTTCCGGTAACGCAGGTTCCTAACTGCTGGCTGCTGGTGGATGGCGTGAATAAGCCGAAGCTGTGGTTCTATCTGCCGGTGGACTACTGGCATAACGTAGAGCCGCTGCCGGAATCCTTCTGGACCGACGATATCGACGTCATTGCGTTGCCGAAAGCCGACGGTATTGGCAGCCAGCTGCCGGCCGCTCGTGGCAACATCGGTTATATTGGCCCGGTGCCTGAGCGCGCTTTGCAGCTCGATATTGCCGCTGCCAACATCAACCCGAAAGGGGCGATCGACTACCTGCATTATTACCGCGCCTATAAAACTGACTACGAACTGGCGTGTATGCGGGAAGCTCAGAAAACGGCGGTTGTCGGCCACCGGGCAGCCCATGAGGCATTCCTGTCCGGGATGAGCGAGTTTGATATCAATAGTGCTTACCTGACGGCGACCGGCCACCGCGATATCGATGTGCCTTACGGCAACATCGTTGCGCTAAATGAGCACGCGGCGGTACTGCACTACACAAAACTGGATCACCGTGCTCCCGCTGAGTCACGCAGCTTCCTGCTGGATGCTGGAGCAGAGTACAACGGGTATGCCGCCGATCTGACGCGCACCTGGACCACTCACGCCGACAGCGACTTTGCACAGCTGATCAAAGACGTTAATACCGAGCAACTGGCGCTTATTGACACCATGAAGTCCGGCGTGCGCTATACCGACTACCACATCCAGTTCCATCAACGCCTTGCTAAGATCCTGCGTCGCCATAAGCTGGTGAACGATATTAGCGAAGAAGCCATGCTGGAAGCCGGTATTACCAGTCCGTTTATGCCGCACGGTATTGGCCATCCGCTGGGTCTGCAGGTGCATGATGTCGCCGGGTTTATGCAGGACGACACCGGGACACATCTTGCTGCGCCAACCCAACACCCTTACCTGCGTTGTACCCGCGTGCTGGAACCGCGCATGGTGTTGACCATTGAGCCTGGTCTCTATTTCATTGAGTCCCTGCTGGCTCCATGGCGCGAAGGGAAGTACAGCAAGCACTTCGACTGGAAGCGCATCGAAGCGCTGAAGCCGTTTGGCGGCATCCGCATCGAAGATAACGTTGTTATCTATGAAAACAGCACCGAAAACATGACGCGTAATCTGAAGCTCGCGTAATGGAAAGCTGGCCAATCCCCGCTGAGCCAGTAACGGTCAGCGAGGAAATCAAAAAAAGCCGTTTTATTACCCGTGTCGCGCATACCGACGGGGTTATAGCGGCTAAAGCATTCGTAGAGAAAGTACGCGCCGAACACCCGGATGCCCGGCATCACTGTTGGGCCTGGGTGGCAGGGGCGCCGGATGATTCGCAACAGCTGGGGTTTTCCGATGACGGCGAGCCTGCCGGAACGGCGGGGAAACCTATCCTGGCGCAGCTGATGGGCAAAGGTATTGGTGAAATAACAGCGGTAGTCGTGCGCTATTATGGCGGGGTCAAGCTAGGCACTGGCGGCCTGGTCAGGGCCTATGGAGGCGGCGTGCAGTTGGCGCTAAATCAGCTGCCGGTGGTGCTCAAAGTACCGCTGACCGAATATACTTTGCAGTGCGACTATTCGCATCTGGCGGGCGTTGAAGCTTTGCTCAAGCAGTTCGAAGGAATCATTGTCGAAAGTGACTTCCAGGCTTCCATTGCGTTGCGCGTTGCTCTGCCGCAAAACCAGGTGGCGACCTTCGGCGCACGGCTGACTGATTTTAGCCGTGGTGCATTGCATTTATTGCCGTTTGAACAATAATCCCCCCTCGTTATTTATAGATATTTAAGGAAACGGCTGAAATGCATTTTCGCGCCATAACCCGAATCGTTGGCCTGTTGGTTATCCTCTTTTCCGGAACCATGATACTTCCCGGCTTAGTGGCTCTGATCTATCGCGATGGTGCCGGCCGCGCCTTTACTCAGACGTTTTTTGTCGCCCTCGTTATCGGCTCCCTGCTGTGGTGGCCTAACCGGCGGGAGAAGGGGGAGCTCAAACCGCGGGAGGGCTTCCTTATAGTCGTCCTGTTCTGGACCGTGCTGGGAAGCGTGGGGTCGCTGCCGTTTATCTTTTCCGAGCGGCCAAACCTGACGGTGACCGATGCATTCTTCGAGTCCTTTTCCGGGTTGACGACGACCGGTGCGACGACGCTGGTGGGCCTGGACTCCTTACCTCACGCGATTCTTTTTTACCGTCAGATGTTGCAGTGGTTCGGCGGGATGGGGATCATCGTCCTGGCTGTGGCAATCCTGCCTATCCTTGGCGTCGGGGGGATGCAGCTTTACCGGGCGGAAATGCCGGGGCCGCTGAAAGATAATAAGATGCGCCCGCGTATTGCCGAGACGGCGAAAACGCTGTGGCTGATTTATGTTCTGCTGACGGTTGCCTGTGCGCTGGCGCTTTGGTTCGCGGGAATGCCCGCATTTGATGCCATCGGCCACAGCTTTTCCACTATCGCTATCGGCGGCTTCTCTACTCATGATGCCAGCGTCGGCTACTTTAATAGCCCGACGATTAATACCATCATCGCTATCTTCCTGCTGATATCCGGCTGTAACTACGGCCTGCACTTCTCTTTACTCAGCGGACGCAGCCTGAAAGTGTACTGGCGTGATCCCGAATTCCGCATGTTCATCGGCGTGCAGTTAACGCTGGTATTAGTTTGTACTCTGGTGCTGTGGTTCCACAATACTTACCAGTCAGCGCTGCAAACGCTAAATCAGGCCTTCTTCCAGGTTGTCTCAATGGCGACAACGGCGGGCTTTACCACAGACAGTATTGCCCGCTGGCCTCTATTCTTGCCGGTGTTGCTGCTTTGTTCCGCGTTTATCGGCGGCTGCGCAGGCTCTACCGGCGGCGGCCTGAAAGTTATCCGTATTCTTCTGCTGTTCAAACAGGGTAACCGCGAGTTGAAAAGGCTGGTGCACCCGAATGCGGTTTACAGTATTAAGCTGGGTAACCGTGCGTTGCCGGAGCGTATTCTTGAAGCGGTGTGGGGCTTCTTCTCCGCTTATGCGCTGGTCTTCATCGTCAGCATGCTGGCGATTATTGCCACCGGGGTCGATGACTTCTCCGCGTTTGCTTCTGTCGCGGCAACCCTCAACAACCTGGGGCCTGGCCTTGGGGTGGTGGCCGATAACTTCGCCAGCATGAATCCCGTTGCCAAATGGATACTGATCGTGAATATGCTGTTTGGTCGTCTTGAAGTCTTTACCTTGTTAGTTCTGTTCACGCCTACATTCTGGCGAGAGTAACCGGAGCCTGTGTGAAAACCTTAATTCTGTTTTCGACCCGAGATGGTCAAACTCGTGAGATTGCTTCTTATATAGCATCCGAGCTGAAAGAGCTGGGGGTAGACAGTGATGTGGTGAATCTACATCGCTGCGACGATATCGCCTGGGCTAATTACGATCGAGTGGTGATTGGGGCTTCCATTCGCTACGGGCATTTCCACGCCTCGGTTGATTCTTTCGTTAAGAAATACCAGCAGCAGCTTAATCAACGTGCCAGCGCGTTCTTCTCTGTAAACCTGGTTGCGCGTAAGCCGGAGAAGCGTTCCCCGCAAACCAACTCTTATACGCGTAAGTTCTTGCTCAACTCGGTCTGGCGTCCCGATCATTGTGCTGTGTTTGCCGGTGCGCTGCGTTATCCACGTTACGGCTGGCTGGACCGCTTCATGATTCGCTTAATTATGAAAATGACCGACGGTGAAACGGATACCAGTAAAGAAGTGGTTTATACGGATTGGCAGCAAGTCGCCCGTTTTGCCCATGAAATTGAACAGTTAAACACCAAATAGCGTTGTAAATAAGCGAGTTGGCGAAAAAGAATGCGGTCAGAAAGTTTTTTTAAATAAACCCTTGTCACCGCCGAAGAACTCCCTATAATGCGCCTCCACTGACACGGAACAACGGCTTGCAAAGCGGCGTGTCAGGCGGAGTGAAGCGAGAAATAAATGCTTGACTACGCAGCGGGAAAGCGTAATATGCACACCCCGCGCTACTGAGAAAGTAGCACTGCTCTTTAACAATTTATCAGACAATCTGTGTGGGCACTCGCAGGATTGATATCTCAGCATCTTCGGATGCAAAAAAATATCAAGTCTTGAAGAGTGACTACTGATTTTATAAACAGTTTTAATTCTTTGAGCATCAAACACTTTTAAATTGAAGAGTTTGATCATGGCTCAGATTGAACGCTGGCGGCAGGCCTAACACATGCAAGTCGAGCGGTAACAGGGAGTAGCTTGCTACTCCGCTGACGAGCGGCGGACGGGTGAGTAATGTCTGGGGATCTGCCTGATGGAGGGGGATAACTACTGGAAACGGTAGCTAATACCGCATAACGTCGCAAGACCAAAGAGGGGGACCTTCGGGCCTCTTGCCATCGGATGAACCCAGATGGGATTAGCTAGTAGGTGGGGTAATGGCTCACCTAGGCGACGATCCCTAGCTGGTCTGAGAGGATGACCAGCCACACTGGAACTGAGACACGGTCCAGACTCCTACGGGAGGCAGCAGTGGGGAATATTGCACAATGGGCGCAAGCCTGATGCAGCCATGCCGCGTGTGTGAAGAAGGCCTTCGGGTTGTAAAGCACTTTCAGCGAGGAGGAAGGCATTAAGGTTAATAACCTTAGTGATTGACGTTACTCGCAGAAGAAGCACCGGCTAACTCCGTGCCAGCAGCCGCGGTAATACGGAGGGTGCAAGCGTTAATCGGAATTACTGGGCGTAAAGCGCACGCAGGCGGTTTGTTAAGTCGGATGTGAAATCCCCGGGCTCAACCTGGGAACTGCATTCGAAACTGGCAAGCTTGAGTCTTGTAGAGGGGGGTAGAATTCCAGGTGTAGCGGTGAAATGCGTAGAGATCTGGAGGAATACCGGTGGCGAAGGCGGCCCCCTGGACAAAGACTGACGCTCAGGTGCGAAAGCGTGGGGAGCAAACAGGATTAGATACCCTGGTAGTCCACGCCGTAAACGATGTCGACTTGGAGGTTGTGCCCTTGAGGCGTGGCTTCCGGAGCTAACGCGTTAAGTCGACCGCCTGGGGAGTACGGCCGCAAGGTTAAAACTCAAATGAATTGACGGGGGCCCGCACAAGCGGTGGAGCATGTGGTTTAATTCGATGCAACGCGAAGAACCTTACCTACTCTTGACATCCAGAGAACTTTCCAGAGATGGATTGGTGCCTTCGGGAACTCTGAGACAGGTGCTGCATGGCTGTCGTCAGCTCGTGTTGTGAAATGTTGGGTTAAGTCCCGCAACGAGCGCAACCCTTATCCTTTGTTGCCAGCGGTTCGGCCGGGAACTCAAAGGAGACTGCCAGTGATAAACTGGAGGAAGGTGGGGATGACGTCAAGTCATCATGGCCCTTACGAGTAGGGCTACACACGTGCTACAATGGCGCATACAAAGAGAAGCGACCTCGCGAGAGCAAGCGGACCTCATAAAGTGCGTCGTAGTCCGGATTGGAGTCTGCAACTCGACTCCATGAAGTCGGAATCGCTAGTAATCGTAGATCAGAATGCTACGGTGAATACGTTCCCGGGCCTTGTACACACCGCCCGTCACACCATGGGAGTGGGTTGCAAAAGAAGTAGGTAGCTTAACCTTCGGGAGGGCGCTTACCACTTTGTGATTCATGACTGGGGTGAAGTCGTAACAAGGTAACCGTAGGGGAACCTGCGGTTGGATCACCTCCTTACCTAAAAGATACAAACCCGCGTAGTGCTCACACAGATTGTCTGATAGAAAACGAGCAGTAAAACCTTATAGGCTTGTAGCTCAGGTGGTTAGAGCGCACCCCTGATAAGGGTGAGGTCGGTGGTTCAAGTCCACTCAGGCCTACCAAATTTTCCCCTGTTCTGCGTTGCACCTCCGGCTCGCATAGTTCACTATGCGTCGCGAAGTTGCGCCTTGACCAGATGAAAATTAACGGTAATCAAAGGTTTTACGAAATCGATGGGGCTATAGCTCAGCTGGGAGAGCGCCTGCCTTGCACGCAGGAGGTCAGCGGTTCGATCCCGCTTAGCTCCACCATCATTTCATGCACCAAACCTACTTCAGAGTGTACCGGCAACGGTGTACTGCGAAGTATTTGCTCTTTAACAATCCGGAACAAGCTGAAAATTGAAACGACACACTGTTTCTGTTCTCCGTAATAAGAACAGAATAGAGGTGTGTTCGAGTCTCTCAAATTTTCATAATCTGAAGCGAAACATCTTCGGGTTGTGAGGTTAAGCGACTAAGCGTACACGGTGGATGCCCTGGCAGTCAGAGGCGATGAAGGACGTGCTAATCTGCGATAAGCGTCGGTAAGGTGATATGAACCGTTATAGCCGGCGATTTCCGAATGGGGAAACCCAGTGTGATTCGTCACACTATCGTTAAGTGAATACATAGCTTAACGAAGCGAACCGGGGGAACTGAAACATCTAAGTACCCCGAGGAAAAGAAATCAACCGAGATTCCCCCAGTAGCGGCGAGCGAACGGGGAGCAGCCCAGAACCTGAATCAGTTTGTGTGTTAGTGGAAGCGTCTGGAAAGTCGCAGGGTACAGGGTGATACTCCCGTACACTAAAATGCACATACTGTGAGTTCGAAGAGTAGGGCGGGACACGTGGTATCCTGTCTGAATATGGGGGGACCATCCTCCAAGGCTAAATACTCCTGACTGACCGATAGTGAACCAGTACCGTGAGGGAAAGGCGAAAAGAACCCCGGCGAGGGGAGTGAAACAGAACCTGAAACCGTGTACGTACAAGCAGTGGGAGCCTCATTTATGGGGTGACTGCGTACCTTTTGTATAATGGGTCAGCGACTTATATTCTGTAGCAAGGTTAACCGTATAGGGGAGCCGCAGGGAAACCGAGTCTTAACTGGGCGTTAAGTTGCAGGGTATAGACCCGAAACCCGGTGATCTAGCCATGGGCAGGTTGAAGGTTGGGTAACACTAACTGGAGGACCGAACCGACTAATGTTGAAAAATTAGCGGATGACTTGTGGCTGGGGGTGAAAGGCCAATCAAACCGGGAGATAGCTGGTTCTCCCCGAAAGCTATTTAGGTAGCGCCTCGTGAACTCATCTTCGGGGGTAGAGCACTGTTTCGGCTAGGGGGCCATCCCGGCTTACCAACCCGATGCAAACTACGAATACCGAAGAATGTTATCACGGGAGACACACGGCGGGTGCTAACGTCCGTCGTGAAGAGGGAAACAACCCAGACCGCCAGCTAAGGTCCCAAAGTCATGGTTAAGTGGGAAACGATGTGGGAAGGCACAGACAGCCAGGATGTTGGCTTAGAAGCAGCCATCATTTAAAGAAAGCGTAATAGCTCACTGGTCGAGTCGGCCTGCGCGGAAGATGTAACGGGGCTAAACCATGCACCGAAGCTGCGGCAGCGACACTTAGGTGTTGTTGGGTAGGGGAGCGTTCTGTAAGCCGTCGAAGGTGGACTGTGAGGTCTGCTGGAGGTATCAGAAGTGCGAATGCTGACATAAGTAACGATAAAGCGGGTGAAAAGCCCGCTCGCCGGAAGACCAAGGGTTCCTGTCCAACGTTAATCGGGGCAGGGTGAGTCGACCCCTAAGGCGAGGCCGAAAGGCGTAGTCGATGGGAAACAGGTTAATATTCCTGTACTTGGTGTTACTGCGAAGGGGGGACGGAGAAGGCTATGTTAGCCGGGCGACGGTTGTCCCGGTTTAAGCATGTAGGCGGAGAGTTTAGGTAAATCCGGACTCTTGTTAACGCTGAGGTGTGATGACGAGGCACTACGGTGCTGAAGTAACAAATGCCCTGCTTCCAGGAAAAGCCTCTAAGCATCAGGTAACATTAAATCGTACCCCAAACCGACACAGGTGGTCAGGTAGAGAATACCAAGGCGCTTGAGAGAACTCGGGTGAAGGAACTAGGCAAAATGGTGCCGTAACTTCGGGAGAAGGCACGCTGTCGGTAGGTGAAACCCCTTGCGGGTGGAGCTGAAGGCAGTCGAAGATACCAGCTGGCTGCAACTGTTTATTAAAAACACAGCACTGTGCAAACACGAAAGTGGACGTATACGGTGTGACGCCTGCCCGGTGCCGGAAGGTTAATTGATGGGGTTATCCGCAAGGAGAAGCTCTTGATCGAAGCCCCGGTAAACGGCGGCCGTAACTATAACGGTCCTAAGGTAGCGAAATTCCTTGTCGGGTAAGTTCCGACCTGCACGAATGGCGTAATGATGGCCAGGCTGTCTCCACCCGAGACTCAGTGAAATTGAAATCGCTGTGAAGATGCAGTGTACCCGCGGCAAGACGGAAAGACCCCGTGAACCTTTACTATAGCTTGACACTGAACATTGAGCCTTGATGTGTAGGATAGGTGGGAGGCTTTGAAGCGTGGACGCCAGTCTGCGTGGAGCCAACCTTGAAATACCACCCTTTAATGTTTGATGTTCTAACGTAGACCCGTGATCCGGGTTGCGGACAGTGTCTGGTGGGTAGTTTGACTGGGGCGGTCTCCTCCTAAAGCGTAACGGAGGAGCACGAAGGTTAGCTAATCACGGTCGGACATCGTGAGGTTAGTGCAAAGGCATAAGCTAGCTTGACTGCGAGAGTGACGGCTCGAGCAGGTGCGAAAGCAGGTCTTAGTGATCCGGTGGTTCTGAATGGAAGGGCCATCGCTCAACGGATAAAAGGTACTCCGGGGATAACAGGCTGATACCGCCCAAGAGTTCATATCGACGGCGGTGTTTGGCACCTCGATGTCGGCTCATCACATCCTGGGGCTGAAGTAGGTCCCAAGGGTATGGCTGTTCGCCATTTAAAGTGGTACGCGAGCTGGGTTTAGAACGTCGTGAGACAGTTCGGTCCCTATCTGCCGTGGGCGCTGGAGAATTGAGGGGGGCTGCTCCTAGTACGAGAGGACCGGAGTGGACGCATCACTGGTGTTCGGGTTGTCATGCCAATGGCATTGCCCGGTAGCTAAATGCGGAAGAGATAAGCGCTGAAAGCATCTAAGCGCGAAACTTGCCCCGAGATGAATTCTCCCTGGGAACTTGATTCCCCTGAAGGGACGTTGAAGACTACGACGTTGATAGGCTGGGTGTGTAAGCGTAGCGATACGTTGAGCTAACCAGTACTAATGACCCGTGAGGCTTAACCTTACAACACCAAAGGTGTTTTGCGAGACAAATCGATTTTCAGCGAAGTTCAGGATTAGACTGATGGTCACGAAGTGACGGTCAGTAAACAGAATTTGCCTGGCGGCCGTAGCGCGGTGGTCCCACCTGACCCCATGCCGAACTCAGAAGTGAAACGCCGTAGCGCCGATGGTAGTGTGGGGTCTCCCCATGCGAGAGTAGGGAACTGCCAGGCATCAAATAAAACATCAAGGCCACCCTTACGGGTGGCCTTTTTGTTTTTATCAGAACCATGGAAATTTTCTACACGAGCATGGCCATGCGACAAACGTGTCGGGAACACGTTTGAACGCCGCGAGCGGCGGCCCCGGAGGGGCGAGTATCAGGATGATACGAGTAGTGTGGGAACTGCCAGGCATCAAATTAGCAATAACCCCGACCGAAAAGCCGGGGTTTTTTGCTTTCTAAGAAATATTCAAATCAGGTGAAAGGGCTCAGTCAAAAGACTGGGCCCTTTTGCTATGCGCGTTATACGGAGACAGGCAAGCCAATCCCGGCAGGATCGGGTAAACTACTTCGGTTTATATTCCGGAAAATGGCTGACATGAACTCCTCTCTTAAAACCTTCAATACCTTCGGTATTCAGGCAAATGCAGCGCATATAGTCGTTGCTGAATCTGCACAACAACTTACTGAATCATGGGCGAAAGCCGCTCGTGCTGGGCAGCCGGTACTTATTCTGGGTGAAGGAAGCAATGTTCTTTTCCTGAAGGATTTTGAGGGAACGGTAATTGTGAATCGTATTAAAGGTATTCAGGTTACTGAATCTGACGATGCATGGTTACTTCATGTCGGCGCAGGCGAAAACTGGCATCAGCTGGTTGAATATACGTTACAGCAGGAGATGCCGGGCCTGGAAAACCTTGCTCTTATACCCGGCTGCGCAGGATCTTCGCCAATTCAAAACATTGGCGCTTATGGCGTGGAGATCAAAAAGGTCTGCAATTATGTGGACTGTATTGAGTTGAGTACCGGTCAGGCTCTGCGTTTGAGTAATGAAGAGTGTCGGTTTGCTTACCGTGACAGTATCTTCAAACATGAATATCAGGACCGTTTTGCCATTGTGGCCGTTGGTTTCCGTCTTCCTAAAGTATGGCAGCCAATACTTAGCTACGGCGATCTGACCAGGCTTGATCCTGCCAGCGTAACCCCACGACAAATATTTGATAGTGTTTGCCACATGAGAATGTCGAAGCTTCCCGATCCTAAAGTAAATGGCAACGCGGGTAGCTTCTTTAAAAACCCGGTTATTACCGCCGAGCAGTCTGAAAAGTTATTATCCAGCTTTTCTAACGTACCACATTATCCTCAGCTGGACGGCAGCGTGAAACTTGCTGCCGGCTGGCTTATCGATCAATGTCAGCTAAAAGGTCATCGCATAGGTGGGGCTGTGGTTCATCGCCACCAGGCATTGGTGATAATTAATGAAGATGGCGCAAGCAGCGCCGATGTTATTGCTTTGGCACATTACGTCCGCCAACAGGTCGGGGCGAAATTTGATGTCTGGCTTGAGCCTGAAGTTCGCTTTATTGGCAGCACGGGTGAAGTCAGCGCTGTGGAGACGATTGCGTGAAAGATAATAAAGTCCCTCTGACGCTAATTAGCATTCTGGCCGACGGTGAGTTTCACTCTGGCGAACAGCTGGGTGAGCAGCTTGGCATGAGCCGGGCCGCAATCAATAAGCATGTTCAAACCCTGCGGGACTGGGGTATTGATGTCTTTACCGTACCGGGTAAGGGCTACAGCCTGCCGGAGCCTATTCAACTCCTGGATGAATCATTTATTAAATCTCAGGTTGCTGAAGGAACAGTTGCCGTATTACCGGTGATTGATTCAACCAACCAATATTTGCTTAACCGGCTCGATACGCTCCAGTCTGGTGATGCTTGTATAGCCGAATATCAACAAGCCGGTCGCGGTAGAAGAGGGCGCCAGTGGTTTTCCCCCTTCGGCGCCAATCTCTATCTTTCTATGTACTGGCGTCTTGAGCAGGGGCCAGCGGCGGCTATTGGTCTGAGTTTAGTCATCGGCATCGTTATGGCCGAAGTGTTGCAACGGCTTGGGGCCGAAGATGTCAGAGTTAAATGGCCAAACGATCTCTATCTCAACGACCGCAAACTTGCCGGGATCCTGGTAGAATTGACCGGTAAAACCGGCGATGCCGCGCAGATTGTCATTGGCGCAGGAATTAATCTCGCCATGAGAAATGTAGCGGCCGATGTCATTAATCAGGGCTGGATCAACCTGCAGGAAGCCGGGATAAGTATTAATAGAAATACGCTGGCAGTGACCCTGATCCAGGAGCTGCGTACAGCGCTTCAGCTGTTTGAGCAGGAAAGTCTGGTTCCATTCCTTCCTCGCTGGGAAAAACTGGATAATTTCATTAATCGACCGGTTAAATTGATTATCGGGGAACGAGAAGTTCTTGGTATTTCCCGCGGTATTAATGAGCAGGGTGGGTTATTGTTGGAGCAGGACGGAATAATAAAGGCCTGGGTTGGCGGTGAGATCTCGTTGAGAGGCGCAAATTAATAAAGGGGGATATTCCCCCTTTATTTTCTATTTCCGCAATTTAACGCAGTCCACGGCGTGATTGGCGCTCTTTGTCATAATCAGGCTAGCGCGATCGCGTGTTGGGAGTATGTTCTGATTTAAATTCAGAAGGTTAATTTCTTTCCAGAGCTGAGTCGCAATATTAATTGCCTCATCTTCTGAGAGTTTTGCGTAGCTATGGAAATAAGAGTTAGGATCGGTAAACGCACCTTCACGGAATTTCAGGAAACGATTGATATACCAATTCTGTAATAATTCTTCAGGCGCATCCACATAAATAGAGAAGTCCACAAAATCCGAAACAAATACATGGTGAGGATCGTGTGGATAGTCCATGCCGCTTTGCAGAACGTTTAACCCTTCAAGAATTAGGATATCCGGCTGAGCGACGATTTTATCTCCATCCGGGATAACATCGTATACCAGGTGCGAATAGACCGGAGCGGTGACGTTGGTTGCACCGGATTTAATATCAGACACAAACTTCACCAGACGATGCATATCGTAGGACTGAGGGAAGCCTTTCTTCTTCATCAGATTGCGCTCTTTAAGCACTTTGTTCGGATGAAGGAAGCCATCGGTGGTAATCAGCTCAACCCGTCTATGCTCAGGCCAGCGGCTTAACAGGGCCTGTAAGACACGAGCTGTCGTACTTTTCCCCACGGCAACGCTTCCGGCGATGCTGATAACATACGGAATACGCTGCCCATTAGTGCCGAGGAATTGCTCAAGCACGGCCTGGCGGCGCAGATTCGAACTGATATAAAAATTAAGCAGACGAGACAGCGGCAGGTAAATCTCCGCCACTTCCTCAAGGGAAAGGTCTTCGTTAATGCCTTTTAACCGTGCGATTTCCCCTTCTGTCAGGGTCATGGGGACCGAGTCGCGCAAAGCTGCCCACTGGCTCCGGTTAAATTCTAAATAAGGGGTCGTTGCTAACATTTGCTCTTTATTACTCATAAGCATGCTTCTGCCTGTAATTCAGGACAAAATTTACGCACTACACCCACTAACGAATGCAATCAAACGCCGTGGATTAAAGGTATGTAGCGTATTTAACTTTTCAATAGTGGCAGGAGGGTAACACCGGAAGGGAGAGATCGATAAGAAAAAATCGACGGCAGTGATGTATTACGATGGATACATCACGTTGTCAGTTAGGCCAGAACATCAGTCTTATGAGTCCGTTTGCCCTGATTCCCTCTTTGATCGGGAAAAAGCCGGCGAATATTGCGCGGCTAAAAGCTGAGGTATGAAAAAACGTATTCGAAGTGGGTTAAATTTGCTCCGGGTTGCTTCTTTAGTCGCCAGATTTTCGAGATCTCGCGCAAAATGTGAGCGGTAGTGCATTTTATGCGATTTTTTTGTTGCATGAGCGGCTCTGTCTTCCTAGAATGCGCGCTACTTGATGCCGGCTTAGCTCAGTAGGTAGAGCAACTGACTTGTAATCAGTAGGTCACCAGTTCGATTCCGGTAGCCGGCACCATCAAGTACCCCAGGTGGGGTTCCCGAGCGGCCAAAGGGAGCAGACTGTAAATCTGCCGTCATCGACTTCGAAGGTTCGAATCCTTCCCCCACCACCATATTCGGCAACGCATTGCGTGGCCCGAGACGATAAGCACTTAGTTTGTCGGCTCGAATACTGAGAGGCTTCCTCTCATATTCACTACAGAAAGATTCAGGTAGCCGAGTTCCAGGATGCGGGCATCGTATAATGGCTATTACCTCAGCCTTCCAAGCTGATGATGTGGGTTCGATTCCCACTGCCCGCTCCAACAAGATGTGCTGATATAGCTCAGTTGGTAGAGCGCACCCTTGGTAAGGGTGAGGTCGGCAGTTCGAATCTGCCTATCAGCACCACTTCTTTATCTCCTCCCTGTTTCTCTTCTGTTAATGCATTCAGCTAATTCAGGCATATGCCTGGTTGATGTGGTGATACCACCGATTTATCCGTGTCTTAGAGGGACAATCGATGTCTAAAGAAAAGTTTGAACGTAAAAAACCGCACGTTAACGTCGGTACTATCGGCCACGTTGACCATGGTAAAACAACGCTGACCGCTGCAATCACTACCGTTCTGGCTAAAACCTACGGTGGTTCTGCTCGTGCATTCGACCAGATCGATAACGCACCGGAAGAAAAAGCTCGTGGTATCACCATCAACACTTCCCACGTTGAATATGACACCCCGACTCGCCACTACGCGCACGTTGACTGCCCAGGGCACGCCGACTACGTTAAAAACATGATCACCGGTGCTGCTCAGATGGACGGCGCTATCCTGGTTGTTGCTGCGACTGATGGCCCAATGCCACAGACCCGTGAGCACATCCTGCTGGGTCGTCAGGTTGGCGTTCCGTACATCATCGTGTTCCTGAACAAATGCGACATGGTTGATGACGAAGAGCTGCTGGAACTGGTAGAAATGGAAGTTCGTGAACTTCTGTCCCAGTACGACTTCCCGGGCGACGATACTCCAATCGTTCGTGGTTCTGCTCTGAAAGCGCTGGAAGGCGAAGCAGAGTGGGAAGCTAAAATCGTTGAGCTGGCTGGCTACCTGGATTCTTACATCCCTGAGCCAGAGCGTGCTATCGATAAGCCGTTCCTGCTGCCAATCGAAGACGTATTCTCCATCTCCGGCCGTGGTACCGTTGTTACCGGTCGTGTAGAGCGCGGTATCATCAAAGTTGGTGAAGAAGTTGAAATCGTTGGTATCAAAGATACTGCGAAATCTACCTGTACCGGCGTTGAAATGTTCCGCAAACTGCTGGACGAAGGCCGTGCTGGTGAGAACGTTGGTGTTCTGCTGCGTGGTATCAAACGTGAAGAAATCGAACGTGGTCAGGTACTGGCTAAGCCAGGCTCTATCAAGCCACACACCAAGTTCGAATCTGAAGTGTACATCCTGTCCAAAGACGAAGGCGGCCGTCATACTCCGTTCTTCAAAGGCTACCGTCCACAGTTCTACTTCCGTACAACTGACGTGACCGGTACCATCGAACTGCCAGAAGGCGTTGAGATGGTAATGCCTGGCGACAACATCAAAATGGTTGTTACCCTGATCCACCCAATCGCGATGGATGACGGTCTGCGTTTCGCAATCCGTGAAGGCGGCCGTACCGTTGGCGCGGGCGTTGTTGCCAAAGTTATCGCTTAATCGCGGATAATATTTGACGCAATGTGCAAGAAAAGGGCATCATTTGATGCCCTTTTTGTACGCTTTCGAACCAGAACCTGGCTCATCAGTGATTTTTTACCGATAATCATTGCTGAGACAGGCTCTGAAGATGGCGTTTATGCCGGATTGCGCCTGAAAAGAGCCATTCGGTTTGGTTTGCCTCGCCTGCGCGGGGCAAAAATGTTTGTCTGATTTATTGTGACAGGTTGGTTTATGAGTGCGAATACCGAAGCTCAAGGGAGCGGGCGTGGCCTCGAAGCGATGAAGTGGCTGGCAGTAGTCGTTTTGCTGCTCGTGGCAATCGTGGGCAACTACATTTATCGTGATATCACTCTGCCTCTGCGTGCGCTGGCTGTGGTAATTCTGATTGCAGCGGCGGGCGGTGTTGCTCTGCTGACCACGAAAGGCAAGGCGACCGTTTCCTTTGCCCGTGAAGCGAGAACTGAAGTACGCAAGGTTATTTGGCCTACCCGCCAGGAAACTCTGCACACCACTTTAATCGTGGCAGCCGTTACCGCTGTGATGTCACTGATTTTGTGGGGGCTGGATGGTATTCTGGTCCGCCTGGTATCTTTTATTACTGGCCTGAGGTTCTGAGATGTCTGAAGCCCCTAAAAAGCGTTGGTACGTCGTTCAGGCGTTTTCCGGTTTTGAAGGCCGCGTAGCGACCTCGCTGCGTGAGCATATCAAATTACATAACATGGAAGAGCTGTTTGGCGAAGTCATGGTTCCGACCGAAGAGGTTGTTGAAATCCGTGGTGGCCAGCGTCGTAAAAGCGAGCGTAAATTCTTCCCGGGTTACGTTCTGGTTCAGATGGTGATGAACGATGCAAGCTGGCACCTGGTGCGCAGCGTTCCACGCGTGATGGGTTTCATCGGTGGAACCTCTGACCGTCCAGCGCCTATCAGCGACAAAGAAGTTGATGCGATCATGAACCGCCTGCAGCAGGTTGGTGACAAACCGCGTCCGAAAACGCTGTTTGAGCCGGGCGAAATGGTTCGTGTTAACGATGGTCCGTTTGCTGACTTTAACGGTGTGGTCGAGGAAGTGGATTACGAGAAGAGCCGCCTGAAGGTCTCCGTATCGATCTTTGGTCGTGCAACGCCGGTTGAACTGGACTTTGCTCAGGTCGAAAAAGCCTGATAATTTGATCGTTAATGCAGCGATTTTTCGTTGCGAAGGGCGCGAAATTGACATACAATTTCGCGCCTTTTGTTTTTATGTGTCTCGTACACATAAAACGATTTATTCACGGGGAGCCTTGTAAGAGGCGCTATAACCCACTAGAGGAAATTTAGATGGCTAAGAAAGTACAAGCCTACGTCAAGCTGCAGGTTGCAGCTGGTATGGCGAACCCAAGTCCACCAGTTGGTCCAGCTCTGGGTCAGCAGGGTGTTAACATCATGGAATTCTGTAAAGCGTTTAACGCCAAAACTGATTCCATCGAGAAAGGTCTGCCAATTCCGGTTGTTATTACCGTTTATGCTGACCGTTCTTTCACTTTCGTTACTAAAACCCCACCGGCTGCTGTTCTGCTGAAGAAAGCTGCTGGCATCAAGTCTGGTTCCGGCAAGCCGAACAAAGACAAAGTGGGTAAAGTAACCCGTGCTCAGGTACGCGAAATCGCAGAAACCAAAGCTGCGGACATGACTGGTTCCGACATTGAAGCGATGACTCGCTCCATTGAAGGTACTGCTCGTTCCATGGGCCTGGTAGTGGAGGATTAAGAAATGGCTAAACTGACCAAGCGCATGCGCGTGATCCGTGACAAAGTTGATGCGACCAAACAGTACGACATCAACGAAGCCATTGCTCTGCTGAAAGAGCTGGCCACTGCTAAATTCGTTGAAAGCGTAGACGTTGCCGTTAACCTCGGCATCGACGCTCGTAAATCTGACCAGAACGTACGTGGTGCAACTGTACTGCCGCACGGTACTGGCCGTTCAGTTCGCGTAGCCGTATTTGCCCAGGGCCCTAACGCTGAAGCAGCTAAAGCTGCTGGCGCAGAGCTGGTAGGTATGGAAGATCTGGCTGACCAGATCAAGAAAGGCGAAATGAACTTTGACGTTGTTATTGCTTCCCCGGATGCAATGCGCGTTGTTGGCCAGCTGGGCCAGGTTCTGGGCCCACGCGGCCTGATGCCAAACCCGAAAGTTGGTACCGTAACCCCTAACGTTGCTGAAGCAGTTAAGAATGCTAAAGCGGGTCAGGTTCGTTATCGTAACGACAAAAACGGCATCATCCACACCACCATCGGTAAAGTGGACTTTGACACTGACAAACTGAAAGAAAACCTGGAATCTCTGCTGGTTGCGCTGAAAAAAGCAAAACCATCTCAGGCGAAAGGCGTGTACATCAAGAAAGTTAGCCTGTCTACCACCATGGGTGCAGGTGTTGCGGTTGACCAGGCTGGTCTGAACGCAGTGGCGAACTAATAATCGCCTTTACGCGGGCGAAAGATTAGTCTAATATCTTACGCCCGTTGTTCTGCTTATGCAGGGCACAAGAATTTTCGGTTGGAGCCTGGCCTTATCCAGGCCTCCGTCCAAGACCGCAGGTGTTTCGCAAGAAACTTAATTGCCTGCGTAGACGGTGACAGAACCTGAAGAATATTTTTAGATAGTCTTTAGCTTGTTTCTGCTCACCGTATGTAGACGCGTTTTTCCATTGTGGGTAAACGCGAAGTGAGTTTCGGGACGTAATGTCCCGGCTAAAACCCAGGAGCAAAAGCTAATGGCTTTAAATCTTCAAGACAAACAAGCGATTGTTGCTGAAGTCAGCGAAGTAGCCAAAGGCGCGCTGTCTGCAGTAGTTGCGGATTCCCGTGGCGTTACTGTAGACAAAATGACCGAACTGCGTAAAGCAGGTCGCGAAGCCGGCGTTTACATGCGTGTTGTTCGCAACACCTTGCTGCGCCGTGTTGTTGAAGGTACTCAGTTTGAGTGCCTGAAAGACGCGTTCGTTGGTCCGACCCTGATTGCATATTCTATGGAACACCCGGGCGCTGCTGCTCGTCTGTTCAAAGATTTCGCGAAAGCGAATGCAAAATTTGAGGTCAAAGCCGCTGCCTTTGAAGGTGAGCTGATCCCGGCGTCTCAGATCGACCGCCTGGCAACTCTGCCGACCTACGAAGAAGCAATTGCACGCCTGATGGCAACCATGAAAGAAGCTTCGGCTGGCAAACTGGTTCGTACTCTGGCTGCTGTTCGCGATGCAAAAGAAGCTGCTTAATTGCCGCTTTCTTTATCAAGCATCTGCTTACGTATAAACTTATTCTGATATTCAGGAACAATTTAAATGTCTATCACTAAAGATCAAATCATTGAAGCAGTATCCGCTATGTCCGTAATGGACGTTGTAGAACTGATCTCTGCAATGGAAGAAAAATTCGGTGTTTCTGCTGCTGCTGCTGTAGCTGTTGCTGCTGGCCCAGCTGAAGCTGCTGAAGAGAAAACTGAGTTCGACGTTATTCTGAAAGCTGCTGGCGCTAACAAAGTTGCCGTAATCAAAGCAGTTCGCGGCGCAACTGGCCTGGGTCTGAAAGAAGCTAAAGACCTGGTTGAGTCTGCACCAGCTGCACTGAAAGAAGGCGTGAGCAAAGATGACGCTGAAGCACTGAAAAAATCTCTGGAAGAAGCTGGCGCTGAAGTTGAAGTTAAATAAGCCAACCCTTCCGGTTGCAGCCTGAGAAATTAGGCTGATGGCTGGTGACTTTTTAGTCACCAGCCTTTTTGCGCTGTAGGGTATCAGTAGCGTTTCACGCTGTTTGACTGCTGATTACCTCCCAATGTTTGTTCCTATCGACGCCTTAATATATTGCGACTTTCTGCGCCGGGAGTTCCGGGGCAAAGCGTAACGAAATGGTTTAAGAGTGATAGAAACAAGTATTGCGGGAAGTGTTCCACTTTCCGGTCCACAAAATAGTGTTGCATAAACTGCCCCTTTCGACGGGCAGATGGGTCGACTTGTCAGCGAGCTGAGGAACCCTAATGGTTTACTCCTATACCGAGAAAAAACGTATTCGTAAGGATTTTGGAAAACGTCCGCAAGTGCTGGACATTCCTTATCTCCTTTCTATCCAGCTTGACTCGTTCCAGAAGTTCATCGAGCAAGATCCCGAAGGTCAATACGGCCTGGAAGCGGCATTCCGCTCCGTATTCCCGATCGCAAGCTACAGCGGCAATTCTGAGCTGCAGTATGTTAGCTATCGCCTGGGCGAACCTGTATTTGACGTTAAAGAATGTCAGATCCGTGGCGTGACGTATTCTGCTCCGCTGCGTGTAAAACTGCGTCTGGTGATCTACGAGCGCGAAGCGCCGGAAGGCACCGTTAAAGACATTAAAGAACAAGAAGTTTACATGGGCGAAATTCCGCTCATGACCGACAACGGGACTTTTGTTATCAACGGTACTGAGCGCGTTATCGTTTCTCAGTTGCACCGTAGCCCGGGCGTGTTCTTTGACAGTGACAAAGGTAAAACCCACTCCTCAGGGAAGGTACTGTATAACGCACGTATCATTCCTTACCGTGGTTCCTGGCTGGACTTCGAATTCGACCCGAAAGATAACCTGTTCGTGCGTATCGACCGTCGCCGCAAACTGCCTGCGACCATCATCCTGCGCGCGCTGAACTTCACCACTGAGCAGATCCTTGACCTGTTCTTTGAGAAAGTTAATTTCGAAATCCGTGACAACAAGCTGCAGATGGAGCTGGTGCCGGAACGCCTGCGTGGCGAAACCGCATCCTTCGACATCGAAGCTGACGGCAAAGTGTACGTTGAAAAAGGCCGCCGCATCACCGCGCGCCACATTCGCCAGCTGGAAAAAGACGATATCAAACATATCGAAGTTCCAGTTGAGTACATTGCCGGTAAAGTTGCGGCTAAAGACTACGTTGACACTTCTACCGGCGAGCTGATTTGCCCGGCGAACATGGAGCTGTCACTGGACCTGCTGGCTAAGCTGAGCCAGTCTGGCCACAAACGTATCGAAACGCTGTTCACCAACGATCTTGATCACGGTGCTTACATTTCCGAGACCATCCGCGTCGACCCAACCAATGACCGCCTGAGCGCGCTGGTTGAGATCTACCGCATGATGCGTCCTGGTGAGCCACCAACGCGTGAAGCAGCTGAAAGCCTGTTCGAGAACCTGTTCTTCTCAGAAGACCGCTATGACCTGTCTGCGGTTGGTCGTATGAAGTTCAACCGTTCTCTGCTGCGTGATGAAATCGAAGGCTCCGGCATCCTGAGCAAAGACGACATCATCGAAGTGATGAGAAAACTGATCGGTATTCGTAACGGTCAGGGCGAAGTGGATGACATCGACCACCTCGGCAACCGTCGTATCCGTTCCGTAGGCGAAATGGCGGAAAACCAATTCCGCGTTGGCCTGGTGCGTGTTGAGCGTGCGGTGAAAGAGCGTCTGTCTCTGGGCGATCTGGATACCCTGATGCCTCAGGATATGATCAACGCCAAGCCAATCTCTGCGGCAGTGAAAGAGTTCTTCGGCTCCAGCCAGCTGTCTCAGTTCATGGACCAGAACAACCCGTTGTCCGAGATTACGCACAAACGTCGTATCTCTGCACTGGGCCCGGGCGGTCTGACCCGTGAGCGTGCGGGCTTCGAAGTACGTGACGTACACCCAACCCACTACGGTCGTGTGTGTCCAATCGAAACCCCAGAAGGTCCGAACATCGGCCTGATCAACTCCCTGTCTGTTTATGCGCAGACTAACGAATACGGCTTCTTAGAAACCCCGTATCGTCGCGTAGTTGACGGCATCGTGACCGACGAAATTCATTACCTGTCTGCTATCGAAGAAGGTAACTACGTAATCGCTCAGGCGAACACCAACCTGGACGAAGAAGGCCGTTTCGTAGACGACCTGGTTACCTGCCGTAGCAAAGGCGAATCCAGCTTGTTCAGCAACGACCAGGTTGACTACATGGACGTTTCCACCCAGCAGGTGGTTTCCGTCGGTGCGTCCCTGATCCCGTTCCTGGAACACGATGACGCCAACCGTGCCCTGATGGGTGCGAACATGCAACGTCAGGCGGTTCCAACTCTGCGTGCTGATAAGCCGCTGGTTGGTACCGGTATGGAACGTGCTGTAGCCGTTGACTCCGGTGTTACTGCCGTAGCCAAACGTGGCGGTACCGTTCAGTACGTGGATGCTTCCCGTATCGTTATCAAAGTTAACGAAGACGAGATGTACCCGGGCGAAGCCGGCATCGACATTTACAACCTGACCAAATACACGCGTTCTAACCAGAACACCTGTATTAACCAGATGCCATGTGTGTCTCTGGGTGAGCCAATCGAGCGCGGCGACGTGCTGGCAGATGGCCCATCTACCGACCTGGGTGAGCTGGCGCTGGGTCAGAACATGCGCGTAGCGTTCATGCCGTGGAACGGTTACAACTTCGAAGACTCCATCCTCGTTTCCGAGCGTGTTGTTCAGGAAGACCGCTTCACTACCATCCACATTCAGGAACTGGCTTGTGTGTCCCGTGACACCAAACTGGGGCCAGAAGAGATAACGGCTGACATCCCTAACGTGGGTGAAGCTGCGCTCTCCAAACTGGATGAGTCCGGTATCGTGTATATCGGTGCTGAAGTGACCGGTGGCGACATTCTGGTTGGTAAGGTAACGCCGAAAGGTGAAACCCAGCTGACGCCAGAAGAGAAGCTGCTGCGTGCAATCTTCGGTGAGAAAGCGTCTGACGTTAAAGACTCTTCCCTGCGTGTACCAAACGGCGTTTCCGGTACCGTAATCGACGTTCAGGTCTTCACCCGCGATGGCGTGGAAAAAGACAAACGTGCGCTGGAAATCGAAGAGATGCAGCTGAAGCAGGCTAAGAAAGACCTGTCTGAAGAACTGCAAATCTTCGAAGCTGGCCTGTTTAGCCGTATCTATGCCGTGCTGGTTTCCGGTGGTGTTGAAGCTGACAAGCTCGACAAACTGCCGCGCGACCGCTGGCTGGAACTGGGCCTGACCGACGAAGAAAAACAAAACCAGCTCGAGCAGCTGGCCGAGCAGTACGACGAGCTGAAGCACGAGTTTGAGAAGAAACTCGAAGCTAAGCGCCGCAAAATCACTCAGGGCGATGACCTGGCACCTGGCGTGCTGAAAATCGTTAAAGTGTATCTGGCCGTTAAACGTCAGATTCAGCCTGGTGACAAGATGGCAGGTCGTCACGGGAACAAAGGTGTTATCTCCAAGATCAACCCGATCGAAGATATGCCTTACGATGAAAACGGCACGCCGGTAGACATCGTCCTGAACCCGCTGGGCGTACCATCTCGTATGAACATCGGTCAGATTCTGGAAACCCACCTGGGTATGGCTGCTAAAGGTATCGGCGAGAAAATCAACGCCATGCTGAAACAGCAGCAGGAAGTCGCCAAACTGCGCGAATTCATCCAGAAAGCGTATGACCTGGGCACAGACGTTCGTCAGAAAGTCGACTTGAACACCTTCACTGATGAAGAAGTTCTGCGCCTTGCTGAAAACCTGAAAAAAGGTATGCCGATTGCTACTCCGGTATTCGACGGTGCAAAAGAGTCTGAAATCAAAGAACTGCTGCAACTCGGCGGTCTGCCATCTTCTGGCCAGATCACCCTGTTCGACGGCCGTACCGGTGAACAGTTCGAGCGTCAGGTAACCGTAGGTTACATGTACATGCTGAAACTGAACCACCTGGTTGATGACAAGATGCACGCGCGTTCTACCGGTTCTTACAGCCTCGTTACTCAGCAGCCGCTGGGTGGTAAGGCTCAGTTCGGTGGTCAGCGCTTCGGTGAGATGGAAGTGTGGGCGCTGGAAGCATACGGCGCTGCGTATACCCTGCAGGAAATGCTGACCGTTAAGTCTGATGACGTGAACGGCCGTACTAAGATGTATAAAAACATCGTGGACGGCAACCATCAGATGGAACCGGGCATGCCGGAATCCTTCAACGTTCTGTTGAAAGAGATCCGCTCGCTGGGTATCAACATCGAGCTGGAAGACGAGTAATCGTTGCTCAAAAGGTCCAGGGTGCCCGGCTAACGCCGGGCATCACAGAGTGCTAACTCCGACGGGAGCAAATCCGTGAAAGACTTATTAAAGTTTCTGAAAGCGCAAACTAAAACCGAAGAGTTTGATGCGATCAAAATTGCTCTGGCTTCGCCAGACATGATCCGTTCATGGTCTTTCGGTGAAGTTAAAAAGCCGGAAACCATTAACTACCGTACGTTCAAACCTGAGCGTGACGGCCTGTTCTGCGCCCGTATTTTTGGGCCAGTAAAAGACTACGAGTGCCTGTGCGGTAAGTACAAGCGCCTGAAACACCGTGGTGTTATTTGTGAGAAGTGTGGCGTAGAAGTTACCCAGACTAAAGTTCGTCGTGAGCGTATGGGTCACATCGAACTGGCATCTCCAACTGCCCACATTTGGTTCCTGAAATCTCTGCCATCCCGTATCGGCCTGCTGCTGGATATGCCGCTGCGTGATATCGAACGCGTACTGTACTTCGAATCCTATGTGGTTATCGAAGGCGGGATGACCAACCTCGAGCGTCGTCAGATCCTGACTGAAGAGCAGTATCTGGACGCGCTGGAAGAGTTCGGTGACGAGTTCGACGCGAAGATGGGTGCGGAAGCTATTCAGGCCCTGCTGAAAAGCATGGATCTGGAGCAAGAGTGTGAAACTCTGCGTGAAGAGCTGAACGAAACCAACTCTGAAACCAAGCGTAAAAAGCTGACCAAGCGTATCAAGCTGCTGGAAGCGTTCGTTCAGTCTGGTAACAAGCCAGAGTGGATGATCCTGACCGTTCTGCCGGTTCTGCCGCCAGACCTGCGTCCGCTGGTTCCGCTGGATGGTGGTCGTTTCGCGACTTCAGATCTGAACGATCTGTACCGTCGTGTTATCAACCGTAACAACCGTCTGAAGCGTCTGCTGGATCTGGCTGCGCCAGATATCATCGTACGCAACGAAAAACGTATGCTGCAGGAAGCGGTAGATGCCTTGCTGGACAACGGCCGTCGCGGTCGTGCCATCACCGGCTCTAACAAACGTCCTCTGAAATCTTTGGCCGATATGATCAAAGGTAAGCAGGGTCGTTTCCGTCAGAACCTGCTGGGTAAACGTGTTGACTACTCCGGTCGTTCTGTAATCACCGTAGGTCCATACCTGCGTCTGCATCAGTGCGGTCTGCCTAAGAAAATGGCGCTGGAGCTGTTCAAACCGTTTATCTACGGCAAGCTGGAACTGCGTGGTCTCGCGACCACCATCAAAGCTGCTAAGAAAATGGTTGAGCGCGAAGAAGCTGTCGTTTGGGATATCCTGGACGAAGTTATCCGCGAACACCCGGTACTGCTGAACCGTGCACCAACCCTGCACCGTTTGGGTATCCAGGCATTTGAACCTGTTCTGATCGAAGGTAAAGCTATCCAGCTGCACCCGCTGGTTTGTGCGGCATATAACGCCGACTTCGATGGTGACCAGATGGCAGTACACGTTCCGCTGACGCTTGAAGCTCAGCTGGAAGCGCGTGCGCTGATGATGTCTACCAACAACATCCTGTCACCAGCGAACGGCGAGCCAATCATCGTTCCTTCTCAGGACGTTGTATTGGGTCTGTACTACATGACCCGTGACTGTGTTAACGCCAAAGGCGAAGGCATGGTGCTGACTGGCCCGAAAGAAGCTGAGCGTATTTATCGCGCTGGCCTGGCCTCTCTGCATGCGCGCGTTAAAGTGCGTATCACCGAATACGAAAAAGATGCTCAGGGCACATTCGTTGCGAAAACCAGCCTTATCGACACCACCGTTGGTCGTGCGATTCTCTGGATGATCGTGCCGAAAGGCCTGCCTTTCTCCATCGTCAACCAGGCGCTGGGTAAAAAGGCAATCTCTAAGATGCTGAACACCTGTTACCGTATTCTGGGCCTGAAACCGACCGTTATTTTTGCGGACCAGACGATGTACACCGGCTTTGCTTATGCAGCGCGTTCAGGTGCATCCGTTGGTATTGATGACATGGTCATCCCGGAGAAAAAATACGAAATCATCAGCGAAGCAGAAGCTGAAGTTGCTGAGATTCAGGAACAGTTCCAGTCCGGTCTGGTTACCGCTGGCGAACGTTACAACAAAGTTATCGATATTTGGGCAGCAGCGAACGACCGCGTATCCAAGGCGATGATGGACAACCTGCAAACTGAAACCGTTATTAACCGTAATGGCGAAGAAGAGCAGCAGGTTTCCTTCAACAGCATCTATATGATGGCCGACTCCGGTGCTCGTGGTTCCGCGGCGCAGATTCGTCAGCTGGCTGGTATGCGTGGTCTGATGGCTAAGCCAGATGGCTCCATCATCGAAACGCCAATCACCGCGAACTTCCGTGAAGGTCTGAACGTACTCCAGTACTTCATCTCTACTCACGGTGCTCGTAAAGGTCTGGCGGATACCGCACTGAAAACGGCTAACTCCGGTTACCTGACTCGTCGTCTGGTAGACGTTGCGCAGGACCTGGTTGTTACCGAAGACGACTGTGGCACCCTGGAAGGCATCACGATGACTCCGGTTATCGAAGGTGGCGACGTTAAAGAACCTCTGCGTGACCGCGTTCTGGGTCGTGTAACGGCAGAAGACATTCTGAAGCCGGGTACTGCGGATATTCTGGTTCCACGCAACACTCTGCTGCACGAGCAGTGGTGTGACCTGCTGGAAGCTAACTCTGTTGACAGCGTAAAAGTTCGTTCCGTAGTAGGTTGCGAAACTGACTTTGGCGTATGTGCGCACTGCTATGGTCGTGACCTGGCTCGTGGCCACATCATCAACAAAGGTGAAGCTATCGGGGTTATCGCGGCACAGTCCATCGGTGAACCTGGTACACAGCTGACGATGCGTACGTTCCACATCGGTGGTGCGGCATCTCGTTCTGCTGCTGAGTCCAGCATTCAGGTTAAGAACAAAGGTAGCATCAAGCTCAGCAATGCGAAGTCGGTTGTTAACTCTACCGGCAAGCTGGTTGTGACTTCTCGTAACACCGAGCTGAAGCTGATCGACGAATTCGGTCGTACCAAAGAGAGCTATAAAGTGCCTTACGGTGCTGTTATGGCCAAGGGTGATGGCGAGCAGGTTGCTGGCGGTGAAACCGTTGCAAACTGGGATCCACACACCATGCCGGTTATCTCCGAAGTCAGTGGTTTCATCCGCTTTACTGACATGATTGACGGCCAGACCATTACCCGTCAGACCGATGAATTAACCGGCCTGTCATCCCTGGTTGTTCTGGATTCTGCAGAACGTACCGCGGGCGGTAAAGACCTGCGTCCGGCGCTGAAAATTGTTGATGCACAGGGCAACGACGTTCTGATCCCAGGCACCGATATGCCTGCTCAGTACTTCCTGCCGGGCAAAGCAATTGTACAGCTGGAAGATGGGATCCAGATCAGTGCGGGTGACGCGCTGGCACGTATTCCTCAGGAATCCAGCGGTACCAAGGATATCACCGGTGGTCTGCCGCGCGTTGCTGACCTGTTCGAAGCGCGTCGTCCGAAAGAGCCTGCTATCCTGGCTGAAATCAGCGGTATCATTTCGTTTGGTAAAGAAACTAAAGGCAAACGCCGTCTGGTTATCTCCCCAATCGACGGCAGCGATGCTTACGAAGAGATGATTCCGAAATGGCGTCAGCTGAACGTGTTCGAAGGTGAACGCGTAGAACGTGGTGACGTGGTTTCCGATGGTCCAGAGTCTCCGCACGACATTCTGCGTCTGCGTGGCGTGTATGCTGTAACTCGTTACATCACCAACGAAGTGCAGGACGTTTACCGTCTGCAAGGCGTTAAGATTAACGATAAACACATCGAAGTCATCGTGCGTCAGATGCTGCGTAAAGCAACCATCGTTAACGCCGGCAGCTCCGACTTCCTGGAAGGCGAGCAGGCTGAATACTCTCGCATCAAGATCGCTAACCGCGAAATTGAAGCGAACGGTAAGATCAACGTGACCTTTGCACGCGATCTGCTGGGTATCACCAAAGCCTCTCTGGCAACCGAGTCCTTCATCTCCGCGGCATCGTTCCAGGAGACTACTCGAGTGCTGACCGAAGCAGCCGTTGCGGGTAAACGTGACGAACTGCGCGGCCTGAAAGAGAACGTTATCGTGGGTCGTCTGATCCCGGCCGGTACCGGTTATGCGTACCACCAGGATCGTATGCGCCGTCGCGCAGCGGGTGAAGTTCCTGCTGCACCGCAGGTCACTGCTGAAGATGCAACTGCCAGCCTGGCAGAGCTGCTGAACGCAGGAAACCTCGGCGGTAACGACGAGTAATCGTGCGAAACGCCTGAAATAAAAAACCCGCCTCGGCGGGTTTTTTTTCGTCTGTATAAATGAAAAATTATTTAATCAGCGGCAGACGACGATAAAGCTCAATCATGTCACCGGCAAGGTCCTGAATAACCATCGCATTCATCAGGTGATCCTGAGAGTGAACGGTAATCAGGTTTACCGGCAGCTTGCCGGTGCCTTCATCCAGACCGATAAGCTGGGTCTGTATTTTATGAGCGTGTTTCACGAATTCGTGTGACTCTTCCATCGCCTTTTCGGCACCGTCAAAATCACCTTTACGTGCCAGCTGCAAAGCAGTCAGGGCTTGGCTACGCGCGCTGCCGGCGTTAACCAGCAGTTCCATAATAATCGACTCTAAATCTTCCACATCTTACTCCATCATTTTCAGGGCTTTCTCAAGCACCACGTCGCCCTTCATCAGGCCGTAATCCATCATGTCGATAACGACGACTTTCTTACCCAGAGGATCGGCGATGGCCTGCAACTTGGCCTGCTCGTATTTTACCTGCGGACCGAGCAATACGATGTCAGCGCGCTCGATGTTCTCTTTAAACTCGGCAACGGGAACGGCCTTAATAGCGACCTCGATGCCTTTCTTTTGTGCGGCATCCACCATACGTTGAACCAGGATGCTGGTAGACATACCAGCAGCACAACACAACACGATATTTTTCATATTCCGCTCTCAATGTCCGAAGGATACAGTGATATTTATCCGTCGAGGGGGGCGGCAACAACCGCTTTAACCTGATTGTGTGTCAGGTATCACAAAAGAAACTGCAGAAAACTGAAACCGGTTACATTTTTGCTTTTCCCTGAGGAATCAAGACGACGAGCGGGGAGGCGGAGCGGCGCAGAGAAGAGGAAGGTGACGCTCCGGTCAGGTGTTCATTCCGACCGGAGGACACTATTTTATCGACCGGAGGTCAGCAATCATCCTCCTGCCTTCTTTCGGAAAGGGCCGTAAATAATCGTCGCCCTTGCGGTGTGTTACATCAGGGTTGTGTGCCTCTCCCCAAAAACCTGTCCCAGTCTTTCCATACCGGCTGTAGGCCTGAATCACGAAGCGCGGCCGCAACTTCCTGCGGCGTTCGGCCATCATGCGGGGAAAACTGCTCCAGCTCAGGATGGTTGTCGGCATAGCCGCCGGGCTGCGTCTTCGAAAATGCGCTGACATTGTTAATCGCCAGCGGAATAACGTGGTCGCGAAACCATGGCGATTCGCGCGTTGAAAGCGACAGCTCCACGTCCGGAGCCAGCAGGCGGAAGGCGCAAATCACCTGAACCAGCTGCTGCTCGGTCATGATGGATGCCGGTTCCACGCCGCCGGTACACGGGCGCAAACGCGGGAAGGAGATGGAATAGCGGGTTTGCCAGTAACGCTGCTGGAGCCACAGCAAATGCTCCGCCACCATAAAGCAGTCGGTTCGCCAGCTATCCGACAGCCCAATAAGCGCTCCCAGCCCTATCTTGTCTATCCCGGCGCGGCCCAGCCGGTCAGGCGTTTCCAGCCGCCAGAAGAAATCTTGTTTATTGCCGCGCAGGTGATGTTGCGCGTAGGTCGCGGGGTGATAGGTTTCCTGATACACCATCACGCCGTCCAGACCGAGCGTTTTCAGTTCGGCATACTCGTGCTCGTCCAGCGGCTGGACTTCCATTTGCAGCGAACTGAACCTGCTGCGGATTGCGGGAAGGTGCTGGCGGAAATAGTTCATCCCAACTTTGGTTTGATGCTCACCCGTGACCAGCAGCAGGTGCTCAAAACCCAGCGCCCGAATAGCCGCACATTCGCGCTCAATCTCCGCCTCGTCGAGCGTTTTACGCTTGAGCTTGTTGCTCATGGAAAAGCCGCAATAAGTACAGTCGTTGGCGCAGAGATTGGAAAGATAAAGCGGAACATAGAAGCTAACGGTGTTACCAAAACGCTGGCGGGTAAGCTGCTGTGCCCGCCGGGCCAGCGGTTCAAGATAGCGGCTGGCGGCCGGAGAGAGCAGGGCCATAAGATTATCCTGCGTCAGGCGTGGGGCGGCCAGCGCCCGCTCTACATCCGCAGAAGTTTTGCTGTTGATACGCAGATTGATGTCATCCCAGTCGAGCTGCCGCCAGCGATCGCTAAAAGTTTCCGTCATTAGCCGTTGTCCTCGCTGAATTGCAGGAAGCTGGTCAGCGGGCTGGATGCCTGCGCCTGCTGGTGGCGCGGGCCTAAGCCTGCCCCGGCGGCAAAGCTTCCTGCTTCCACGGCCAGGCGGAAGGCATTTGCCATCTGCACCGGATCGCGCGCAACGGCTATCGCCGTATTGACCAGTACCGCAGAAGCCCCCATTTCCAGCGCTTCTGCGGCGTGGCTTGGCGCACCAATTCCGGCATCCACAACTACCGGCACTCTGGCCTGCTCGATGATTATTTCCAGCAGGGCACGAGTTTGTAGCCCCTGATTCGAACCGATGGGTGCCCCAAGAGGCATCACCGCCGCGCAGCCAACCTCTTCCAGACGTTTACACAAAACCGGATCTGCGCCGCAGTAAGGCAGCACCACAAAACCCTGTTTGACCAGCGCTTCGGCCGCCTTTAGCGTCTCGATAGGGTCGGGAAGCAGGTAGCGTACGTCAGGATGGATCTCAAGCTTCACCCAGTGGGTGCCCAGCGCCTCGCGAGCAAGTTTAGCTGCAAATATGGCCTCTTCTGCCGTTTTTGCTCCGGAGGTATTAGGCAGCAGCTGAATACCCGCCTCCAGAAGCGGCTGCAGGATTTCATCGCTGCGGGTGCGCAGGTCAACGCGTTTCATCGCCATAGTGACAAGCTGGGAGCCGGAAGCTTGGATCGCCGCGATCATCAGCTGACTGGAGGCGAATTTTCCGGTGCCGGTGAACAGGCGGGAAGAAAAGGTTTTATCGGCAATTTTTAACATATCAGCCTCCGGCAATCGCCTGAAACAGCAAAATAGAGTCGCCCTCACGCAGCAAATGGTCGCTCCATTGCTCACGCGGCACGATAATGTGGTTCACCGCCAGCGCGACGCCCGTTTTACCCTGCTCAAGCTGAGCGAGCAGGGCGGCGAGCGTCAGGCCAGCGGCACATTCCAGAGGTTCATCATTAAATTGAATGCGCATTTCGCCCTCCGCAAACCGGGCAATTTGCCGACTTCTGCATCTTCAGCGTCTGCCAGCCGTGCTGGCGGGCGTCAAACAGGCGCAATAAGCCGGTAGCCGGAGCCATGCCGGTAAGTAATTTGATTGCTTCCAGCGCCTGGAGTGTTCCCATCACGCCAACGACCGGACCTATAATTCCGGCGTTACGGCAGTTGAGTTCCGGCTCGCTTTCATCCGGCCAGACGCAGCGGTAGCAGCCATGCTCCCAGGGCGGGGCGAGAACCATCATTTGGCCGCTAAAACCGACCGCGCTGGCGGTAACGAGCGGCGTACCGGTTGCCACGCAGGCTGCGTTCACCGCCTGGCGGGTGGGCATATTGTCGCTACAGTCCAGCACCACATCGGCTTCATTTACCGCGTTATGCAGCGTTTCGCCGGTTAATCTCTCCTGCAAGGGCACAACTGTTACGCCCGGGTTCAGGCGCTGCAAATGCTGGTGGGCTACGGCAGACTTTGGCTGATTGATATCTTCGGAAGTAAACAGGATCTGGCGTTGCAGGTTGCTGATATGCACTTTGTCATCGTCCGCCACGGTCAGCGTGCCAACGCCCGCAGCGGCCAGGTACAGCGCCGCCGGAGAGCCCAGACCACCAAGCCCGATAAGCAAAACCCGGCTGGCGAGCAGTTTTTCCTGCCCTTTGATAGCCACATCCTCCAGCAGAAGCTGACGGCCGTAGCGCATAAAGTCCGCGTCATTCATCGCCGGTTCCCACCAGTTCAAGCAGCGTGGCGGTGGCGGCACGCCAGTCTGCGGCCTGAGTGATCGCGCTGACCACGGCAACGCTGCCGACGCCGGTCGCCAGAACGGCGGGTACTCTGTCAATGCTGATGCCGCCGATGGCGACGGTGGAATACTCGCCGAGCGTTTGAATATGCTCTGCCAGCTTAGTCAGACCCTGCGGAGAGGATGGCATCTGTTTAGTTTGCGTCGGGAAAACGTGGCCGAGTGCGATGTAGGAAGGACTGGCGCTCAGAGCGCGATCCATTTCCATATTGTCGTGCGTGGAAAGACCAAGACGTAATCCGGCCTCGCTAATGGCGACGAGGTTGGCTACGTCCATATCTTCCTGGCCGAGATGGACACCGTAAGCGCCGTGTTTAATGGCAAGCTTCCAGTAGTCGTTAATAAATAAGCGAGCGTTATAGCGTTTGCCGAGGGCTATGGCCGCGGCAACATCCGCTTCAACCTCTTCATCTCGCTTGTCTTTTATTCGCAGCTGGAGGGTGCGTACACCGGCGTCTAACAGACGCTCAATCCACTCAACGCTATCAACAACCGGGTACAGGCCGAGCCTCTTTGAGGTGGCGGGATAGGGTTTTATCGTAGCAAGGGCGCGCGATTCGCGGCGACCAGAATTTTTCTCAGATGCAGACATAGCGCATTCCAGTATTTATCAGGAAGTGGCTTGCCGGGAGGACGGAGGGAGTACTGGATGTGGGCCGCCCGAACCGGGGGTACCCAAAATCAGAATTACTCTTGTTCCCTTCGCAGGTTTTAACCTGATCAGGTTCCGCGGATCCCGAATTAACGGTCTCAGCCGGTGCATAACACACTCGGCACTCCGACAAGAATGCTTCCCGCCTTGCGGCGGGGAAGTTGTAAATTACTCGTTAATAGCTAACAACTCAAGCGGGACTTGCCACCCCGGCAGGATCGCTGGCGCTGCTATCCAGATTGTTATCGATAGCCAGTAAAACCAGCCTGTCTTCCAGCGAGAAGCGAGATTCCAGGCATTCGCCTATCTCGGAAAGCGCCTGCTGAAACTCGACCCAGCTGTCGCGGTCGATGGCGTTTTCGAGGTGCGAATCATAAAGATCCATGATCTGCTGGGTATTGGCTTCCAGCTGGGGGTAAAGTTGGGCGGCGCTCAGCAGCGGGCTGCTCCCTTCCAGGTTGCTGATAATTCGCTCGTAAATACTAAAATGACCGGAAGAGAGGTAATCCACCAGGCCATGGCAGAAATTATCTAACGCTTTTTCGTCGAGCGCGGTGTGCGATTCCTTGTTAGGCTTGATCCCGACCATGTTGTAATAGGCAACCAACAGGTGTTTACGGGCCTGGAGCCAATGGTCAACTAACTCATTACTACCACCAACGCGCTCAGTCAGATTGGCTAACTGGTTAAGCATGATCGAGACTCCGTGAGTTAAAAGATTGAACGCAAACTAACCCAAAATGTATTAACTAATTGTTTATATCAGTGAACTCGGGGATGTGCACCAGGTTATGGAACGTGTTATTCAAAACTTAGATCATGGTTGGTGGATAGTCAGCCATGAGCAAAAAATATGGCTGCCACAAGGTGATTTACCTCACGGTAACGCCGCCGAGTTCCAGCTTATTGGCGCCAGCGGCAGGTTGATTGGCGAATGGGAAGGCGAGCCGGTCTGGCTGGTGCGTGAAAATCGCCGGGCAGATATGGGTTCTTTACGGCAATTACTGGACCAGGATGTCGGTCTTTTCCAGCTTGCCGGGCGCGGCGTTCAGCTAACGGAATTCTTCCGTTCGCACAAGTTTTGCGGCTACTGTGGCCATGAAATGCACCCCAGCAAAAGCGAATGGGCCATGCTTTGCGGCCACTGCCGCGAGCGTTATTACCCGCAAATTGCGCCATGCATCATCGTGGCCATCCGCCGAGATGATCATATCTTGCTGGCGCAACACACCCGGCATAGAGGCGGCGTGTATACCGTTCTGGCCGGGTTTGTCGAGGTAGGAGAAACGCTGGAGCAGGCCGTCGCCCGGGAAGTGATGGAAGAGAGCAGTATCCAGGTGAAAAACCTGAAGTATGTCACTTCTCAGCCCTGGCCTTTCCCGCAGTCGCTGATGACCGCTTTTACGGCGGACTACCACAGCGGTGAGATAAAAATCGATCCGAAGGAGCTGCTGGATGCGGGCTGGTATCGCTACGACCAGCTGCCTTTGCTTCCGCCGCCGGGAACCGTTGCGCGCCGATTGATTGAAGATACCGTCGCCCTGTGTCGGGCAGAGTATGAGTGATAAACTGCCCGCATACAGCCAAAGGAAATTCTAAAAATGACTGAACTGAAGAACGATCGTTACCTGCGCGCCCTGCAGCGCCTGCCCGTTGATATTACCCCGGTGTGGATGATGCGCCAGGCGGGCCGCTATTTGCCGGAATATAAGGCAACCCGCGCCCAGGCCGGCGATTTTATGTCGCTGTGCAAAAATGCGGAACTGGCCTGCGAAGTCACATTGCAACCTCTGCGCCGCTATGCGCTGGACGCCGCGATCCTCTTCTCCGATATCCTGACTATTCCTGACGCGATGGGGCTTGGGCTCTACTTTGAAGCCGGTGAAGGCCCGCGCTTCAGTTCGCCGATTAAGAACATGGCCGACATTCAAAAGTTGCCGATCCCCGATCCGGAAGGCGAACTGGGCTACGTGATGAACGCGGTGCGGACTATCCGCCGCGAGCTGAAGGGCGAAGTCCCGCTGATTGGCTTCTCCGGCAGCCCGTGGACGCTGGCGACCTATATGGTTGAAGGTGGCAGCAGCAAAGCCTTTACCGTGATTAAAAAGATGATGTTTGCGGATCCGAAAGCGCTGCATCTGCTGCTGGACAAGCTGGCTCAGAGCGTGACGCTCTACCTGAATGCGCAAATCCGTGCGGGTGCGCAGTCGGTGATGATTTTCGATACATGGGGCGGGGCGCTCAGCGGGCGTGACTATAAAGAGTTCTCGCTTTACTACATGCATAAAATTGTCGACGGCCTGCTGCGTGAAAACGAAGGCCGCCGCGTGCCGGTGACTTTGTTCACCAAAGGCGGCGGGCAGTGGCTGGAGGCGATGGCGGAAACCGGCTGTGATGCCCTGGGCCTGGACTGGACCACGGACATCGCCGACGCTCGCCGTCGCGTAGGCCACAAAGTGGCTCTGCAGGGTAATATGGACCCGTCGATGCTTTACGCTCAGCCGGCGCGTATCGAAGAAGAAGTTGCTACCATTCTGGCCGGTTTCGGGCAGGGAGAAGGCCACGTCTTCAACCTTGGGCACGGCATTCATCAGGATGTGCCGCCTGAACATGCTGGCGTCTTCGTTGAAGCCGTACACCGCCTATCAGCGCAATATCACCGTTCCTGACGGGGAGGGAAGAGATGGATCTCGCCGCATTACGAGAGCAGCAGCTTGAACTGGCCTCAAAGGTCATCCGCGAGGACGAGCTTGAACAGTCTCCTCCGGGGCTGATAGCCGGGGCCGATGTTGGCTTTGAGCAGGGCGGGGAAGTGACCCGGGCCGCTATTGTTTTGCTGAAATATCCCTCCCTCGAGCTGGTTGAGCACCGGGTGGCCCGCATTGCCACCACCATGCCCTATATTCCCGGCTTTTTGTCTTTCCGCGAATATCCGGCGCTGCTGGAGGCGTGGGGAATGCTGTCTCAGAAACCGGATCTGGTATTCGTCGATGGCCACGGCATTTCTCATCCTCGCCGCCTTGGCGTCGCCAGTCATTTTGGCCTGCTGGTGGATGTTCCTACTATCGGCGTGGCCAAAAAGCGGCTGTGCGGCAAGTTTGAGCCGCTCAGCGACGAGCCGGGTGCCTGCGCGCCGCTGATGGATAAAGGCGAGCAGCTGGCGTGGGTCTGGCGCAGCAAAAAACGCTGTAATCCGTTATTTATCTCTACCGGGCATCGCGTTAGCCTGGATAGCGCTCTGTTTTGGGTACAGCGCTGTATGGCGGGTTATCGCCTGCCGGAGCCTACCCGCTGGGCCGATGCCGTTGCCTCCGGACGCCCGGCCTTTAAGCGCCTGCAAGCAATTGGCAGGTGATTCAGGTAAACTGCCGCTAATTTTCCGTCTTTGAGACATCGTCATGTTACAGAACCCAATTCATTTACGCCTGGAGAAGCTGGAAAGCTGGCAGCACGTCACTTTTATGGCTTCTTTGTGCGAGCGTATGTATCCGAACTACGCCATGTTTTGCCAGCAAACTGGCTTTGGCGATGCCCAGCTGTATCGCAAAATTCTTGACCTGATTTGGGAAACCCAAACGGTAAAAGATGCCAAAGTAAACTTTGATAGCCAGCTTGAGAAACTTGAAGAGGCAATTCCCGCCGCTGACGACTATGATATTTACGGTGTCTATCCGGCGATTGACGCCTGCGTGGCGCTGAGTGAACTGATTCACTCTCGTCTCTCAGGCGAAACGCTGGAGCATGCGATCGAAGTCAGTAAATGTTCAATCACTTCGGTGGCGATGCTGGAAATGACTCAGGCTGGTCGTGAAATGACCGATGAGGAGTTGAGAGCAAACCCGGCGGTAGAAGAAGAATGGGACATTCAGTGGGAGATTTTCCGGCTGCTGGCGGACTGCGAAGAACGCGATATTGAGCTCATCAAAGGGCTACGTGCCGACCTCCGTGAGGCGGGTATCAGCAATATCGGTATAAATTTGCAGCAATAAGACAGTAAAACGTGACATACAGTCTGATTTGTCCTCCCTGGAGGCTTCCAATTAACCCCCCGTCTGGTCTACATTTGTGGGGCGAATAAAAGTGGCTATCGGTGCGTGTATGCAGGAGAGTGCTTTTCAGCCATTTCCGTCGCACTCGATGCTTAGCAAGCGATAAACACATTGTAAGGATAACTTATGAACAAGACTCAACTGATTGATGTAATTGCTGACAAGGCTGACCTGTCTAAAGCACAGGCTAAAGCTGCTCTGGAATCCACTCTGGCTGCAATTACTGAGTCTCTGAAAGAAGGTGATGCTGTACAACTGGTTGGTTTCGGTACCTTCAAGGTGAACCACCGTGCTGAGCGCACAGGCCGCAACCCACAGACCGGTAAAGAAATCAAAATCGCTGCTGCTAACGTGCCGGCATTTGTTTCTGGTAAAGCACTGAAAGACGCGGTTAAGTAAGTTAACGCGTGTCGGTGAACAGTTTTAACAGAGGGGCGTTTACGCCCCTTTTGTCCGTCTGGCGTCCGCTGCTGGCGCTGGTGGGTGTCGTGGTGCTTACCGCATGCAGCAGTAACAAACTCCCTCCCTTTACCGCGACTGGTTATGTAGCTGACCAGGGCGTGGTGCGCATCTGGCGCAAAGATAATGCCGATGAATCCACCCATATGCTTACGGCGTTTAGCCCGTGGCAGCACGGCGCAACCACCACCGGCGAATACCGCTGGCAGGGCGACAAACTTATCTTTATCGAGCTGAATATTCAGGGCAAGCAGCCGGAGCATGTCAAAGTTCGCTTTGATGACCGCGGCGAGCTGAGCTTTATGCAGCAAGAAGTGAATAACCAGAAGCAGCAGCTCTCAAACGACCAAATCGCGCTCTATCAGTACAACGCGGACAGGATAAGAGCGACCAGCGAAGCTTTGCGCATTGGCCATGTGGTTTTGCGACAGGGGCGTTGGCATCGGAACGGCACGGTAACCACCTGCGAAGGTGAAACTCTTAGCCCTAAACTCGACGCCGCCTCGCTCAGCCATATTGAGCGTCGGCAGAATAACTCCTCGCTTGAGGTCAGCATTGCATGGCTGGAAGCGCCGGAAGGCTCACAGCTGTTGCTGGTGGCGAACCAGGACTTCTGTAGCTGGCAGCCCAAACCCGGCGATTTCTGAGTTAAAAAAACCGCCTCGAGGGCGGTTTCGTTTTACTTAGCGTTTTCACGCTCTATGGCGCGATAGCCGATATCCGAGCGGCTGAAGCAGCCGTCCCAGTGAATCGTCTTTTTCAGCTCCAGAGCACGCTGCTGGGCTTTTGCGACGGTATTGCCCAAAGCGGTCACGCACAGCACTCGTCCGCCGTTTGTGAGCACCTGCTCGTCATCGCTCAGCTTTGTTCCGGCATGGAAGACTTTACCGTCGGCGACCTCTTCCAGCGGCAGGCCGTGGATAACGTCGCCGTTGCGGTAATCGGCAGGATATCCGCCAGCGGCTATAACGATCCCCAGCGCAGGACGTTCGTCCCATTCAGAGGTTTTCTCATCAAGTTTGCCGTCACAGGCGGCGAGACACAGCTCAACCAGGTCAGACTGCATGCGCAGCATAATCGGCTGAGTTTCCGGATCGCCAAAGCGGCAGTTGAACTCAATGACCTTCGGGTTGCCCTGCTTGTCGATCATCAGCCCGGCATACAGGAAACCGGTGTAGGTATTACCTTCTGCCGCCATACCGCGAACCGTAGGCCAGATAACGCGCTCCATCGTGCGCTGGTGCACTTCATCCGTGACAACCGGAGCAGGGGAGTAAGCGCCCATGCCGCCGGTGTTCGGGCCGGTGTCGCCGTCGCCAACGCGCTTATGATCCTGGCTGGTCGCCATCGGCAGAACGTTTTCGCCGTCTACCATTACGATAAAGCTGGCTTCTTCGCCGTCGAGGAACTCTTCAATAACAATGCGGTGGCCCGCATCGCCAAAAGCGTTGCCCGCCAGCATGTCATTAACCGCAGCCTCGGCTTCTTCCAGCGTCATCGCGACGATAACGCCTTTACCCGCCGCCAGGCCGTCGGCCTTAATCACGATTGGCGCACCTTTCTCACGCAGGTAAGCCAGGGCAGGCTCAACCTCGGTAAAGTTTTGGTATTCCGCCGTCGGGATATTGTGGCGAGCGAGAAAATCTTTGGTAAATGCTTTAGAGCCTTCCAGCTGCGCGGCACCTTCGGTTGGCCCGAAGATCTTCAGGCCAGCGGCGCGGAACGCATCCACCACGCCAATCACCAGCGGGGCTTCCGGGCCGACAATTGTCAGGTCAATTTTTTCGTTCTGCGCAAAGCTCAGCAGAGCCGGAATATCCGTGGCGCTAATAGCCACGTTTTGCAGCGCTGGCTCCAGTGCCGTACCGGCGTTGCCCGGAGCAACAAATACCGTGCGAACTAAAGGAGACTGGGCGGCTTTCCAGGCCAGCGCATGTTCGCGCCCGCCGTTACCAATAATTAAAACTTTCATCTATAAACGCTCCGGGGATTAATGGCGGAAATGGCGCATATCGGTGAAGATCATCGCGATCCCGTGCTCGTCGGCGGCGGCGATCACTTCATCATCACGGATTGAGCCACCCGGCTGGATAACGCAGCTAATGCCAACGGCCGCTGCGGCATCAATACCGTCGCGGAACGGGAAGAAGGCGTCGGAAGCCATGGCTGAGCCTTTCACTTCCAGACCTTCGTCGGCTGCTTTAATCCCGGCAATTTTGGCAGAGTAAACGCGGCTCATCTGGCCCGCCCCTATTCCGATGGTCATATTGTCACGGGCATAAACAATGGCGTTGGATTTCACGAACTTCGCTACCTTCCAGCAGAACAGCGCATCGCGCAGCTCTTGCTCCGTCGGCTGGCGTTTGCTCACTACACGCAGATCGGCCGCGGTAACCATCCCCAGATCGCGATCTTGTACCAGCAGGCCGCCATTTACGCGTTTGAAGTCGAGGCCTGAAGTGCGCTGCTGCCACTGGCCGCAAACCAGTACACGCACATTCTGTTTGGCCGCGGTAATCTTCAATGCTTCTTCACTGGCGGATGGCGCGATGATCACTTCCACGAACTGGCGAGAAATGATGGCTTGTGCAGTTTCAGCATCCAGTTCGCGGTTGAAGGCGATGATGCCGCCGAATGCGGAGGTTGGGTCGGTTTTATAAGCCTGGTTGTACGCATTAAGGATAGAGCCGCTGACGGCAACGCCGCATGGGTTAGCGTGTTTGACGATAACGCAGGCCGGCTCGTCGAATTCTTTCACGCATTCCAGCGCGGCATCGGTATCGGCGATGTTGTTATAGGAGAGCGCTTTGCCCTGAACCTGGGTGGCGGTCGCGACGGACGCTTCTTTAATTTCTTCTTCTATATAGAAGGCGGCCTGCTGGTGGCTGTTTTCACCGTAGCGCATATCCTGCTTCTTAATGAAGTTGAGATTCAGCGTGCGCGGGAAGCGACCGGCAGGTTCTTTGCTCTCACCGTGATAAGCAGGAACCAGGCTGCCAAAGTAGTTGGCAATCATGCTGTCGTAAGCCGCGGTATGTTCGAAAGCTTTAATTGCCAGATCGAATCGGGTTTCGAGCGTCAGGGATCCTTCATTAGCATCCAGCTCGGCTACGATCGTCTGGTAGTCGCTGCTCTTCACAACGATCGCGACATCTTTATGGTTCTTGGCGGCGGAGCGCACCATGGTCGGGCCGCCGATATCGATATTCTCAACCGCGTCTTCCAGAGAGCAGCCTTCGCGAGCAACGGTCTGGGCAAACGGATAAAGGTTAACAACAACCATGTCGATAGGCGCGATGGCGTGTTCCGCCATGATTGCATCATCCTGTCCGCGACGGCCAAGAATACCGCCATGAACTTTTGGGTGTAGCGTCTTGACGCGTCCGTCCATCATCTCCGGGAAACCGGTGTAGTCAGAGACTTCGGTAACCGGCAGGTTTGCTTCGGCCAGCAGGCGAGCGGTGCCGCCGGTGGACAGCAGCTCTACTCCGCGCTGGGAGAGTGCCTGAGCGAATTCGACGATACCGGCTTTATCAGAAACACTGAGCAGAGCGCGGCGTACAGGACGACGTTGTTGCATGGTTTTATCCCTTGGCTTTGGTTCGCATATAGAAGAGCGTTAGCTGAATTTTAGTCTTCACCTTCGCTCTGGCGGTGCAGGAAAGGGAATTTATGTATAAGAAGAGACGAAAACTCAGCTAACGCCCCCAACGGGGGTGTCCTTTTTATCGCGGTGCATTGTAGCGAAAACGTTTGCGTCGCGCTCGCGAATTTTCAGTTCAAATCCGGATTGTGGATAAGTCTGTGTGCAAAAGGGTATAAGGCGGGGTTTTGCTGTGGAATGCAGCAGTCAGTCATTTTTCTGTCATTTTAGTGTTGCAGCGCCGGGAGAACTCCCTATAATGCGCCTCCATCGACACGGAACATGTGAACAACATCACAGAGTAACGGCGGCGATGAGAGTTAAAAATCCTGAAATTAAGGGTTGACTCTGAAAGAGGAAAGCGTAATATACGCCACCTCGAGTTAGCAAGCGAAAGCGCGTAACTCACTGCTCTTTAACAATTTATCAGACAATCTGTGTGGGCACTCGCAGGATTGATATCTCAAGCATCTTCGGATGCAAAAAAATATCAAGTCTTGAAGAGTGACTACTGATTTTATAAACAGTTTTAATTCTTTGAGCATCAAACACTTTTAAATTGAAGAGTTTGATCATGGCTCAGATTGAACGCTGGCGGCAGGCCTAACACATGCAAGTCGAGCGGTAACAGGGAGTAGCTTGCTACTCCGCTGACGAGCGGCGGACGGGTGAGTAATGTCTGGGGATCTGCCTGATGGAGGGGGATAACTACTGGAAACGGTAGCTAATACCGCATAACGTCGCAAGACCAAAGAGGGGGACCTTCGGGCCTCTTGCCATCGGATGAACCCAGATGGGATTAGCTAGTAGGTGGGGTAATGGCTCACCTAGGCGACGATCCCTAGCTGGTCTGAGAGGATGACCAGCCACACTGGAACTGAGACACGGTCCAGACTCCTACGGGAGGCAGCAGTGGGGAATATTGCACAATGGGCGCAAGCCTGATGCAGCCATGCCGCGTGTGTGAAGAAGGCCTTCGGGTTGTAAAGCACTTTCAGCGAGGAGGAAGGCATTAAGGTTAATAACCTTAGTGATTGACGTTACTCGCAGAAGAAGCACCGGCTAACTCCGTGCCAGCAGCCGCGGTAATACGGAGGGTGCAAGCGTTAATCGGAATTACTGGGCGTAAAGCGCACGCAGGCGGTTTGTTAAGTCGGATGTGAAATCCCCGGGCTCAACCTGGGAACTGCATTCGAAACTGGCAAGCTTGAGTCTTGTAGAGGGGGGTAGAATTCCAGGTGTAGCGGTGAAATGCGTAGAGATCTGGAGGAATACCGGTGGCGAAGGCGGCCCCCTGGACAAAGACTGACGCTCAGGTGCGAAAGCGTGGGGAGCAAACAGGATTAGATACCCTGGTAGTCCACGCCGTAAACGATGTCGACTTGGAGGTTGTGCCCTTGAGGCGTGGCTTCCGGAGCTAACGCGTTAAGTCGACCGCCTGGGGAGTACGGCCGCAAGGTTAAAACTCAAATGAATTGACGGGGGCCCGCACAAGCGGTGGAGCATGTGGTTTAATTCGATGCAACGCGAAGAACCTTACCTACTCTTGACATCCAGAGAACTTTCCAGAGATGGATTGGTGCCTTCGGGAACTCTGAGACAGGTGCTGCATGGCTGTCGTCAGCTCGTGTTGTGAAATGTTGGGTTAAGTCCCGCAACGAGCGCAACCCTTATCCTTTGTTGCCAGCGGTTCGGCCGGGAACTCAAAGGAGACTGCCAGTGATAAACTGGAGGAAGGTGGGGATGACGTCAAGTCATCATGGCCCTTACGAGTAGGGCTACACACGTGCTACAATGGCGCATACAAAGAGAAGCGACCTCGCGAGAGCAAGCGGACCTCATAAAGTGCGTCGTAGTCCGGATTGGAGTCTGCAACTCGACTCCATGAAGTCGGAATCGCTAGTAATCGTAGATCAGAATGCTACGGTGAATACGTTCCCGGGCCTTGTACACACCGCCCGTCACACCATGGGAGTGGGTTGCAAAAGAAGTAGGTAGCTTAACCTTCGGGAGGGCGCTTACCACTTTGTGATTCATGACTGGGGTGAAGTCGTAACAAGGTAACCGTAGGGGAACCTGCGGTTGGATCACCTCCTTACCTAAAAGATACAAACCCGCGTAGTGCTCACACAGATTGTCTGATAGAAATTAACGAGCAACAGTAGTACCAGAGTCCCCATCGTCTAGAGGCCCAGGACACTGCCCTTTCACGGCTGTAACAGGGGTTCGAATCCCCTTGGGGACGCCATACCGATAATGAGTGAAAGACATTATCACTGAATATCTTAAAGATGACTTTCGAGTCGTGTTTAAGATATTGCTCTTTAACAATCCGGAACAAGCTGAAAATTGAAACGACACACTGTTTCTGTTCTCCGTAATAAGAACAGAATAGAGGTGTGTTCGAGTCTCTCAAATTTTCATAATTCGAAGCGAAACATCTTCGGGTTGTGAGGTTAAGCGACTAAGCGTACACGGTGGATGCCCTGGCAGTCAGAGGCGATGAAGGACGTGCTAATCTGCGATAAGCGTCGGTAAGGTGATATGAACCGTTATAGCCGGCGATTTCCGAATGGGGAAACCCAGTGTGATTCGTCACACTATCGTTAAGTGAATACATAGCTTAACGAAGCGAACCGGGGGAACTGAAACATCTAAGTACCCCGAGGAAAAGAAATCAACCGAGATTCCCCCAGTAGCGGCGAGCGAACGGGGAGCAGCCCAGAACCTGAATCAGTTTGTGTGTTAGTGGAAGCGTCTGGAAAGTCGCAGGGTACAGGGTGATACTCCCGTACACTAAAATGCACATACTGTGAGTTCGAAGAGTAGGGCGGGACACGTGGTATCCTGTCTGAATATGGGGGGACCATCCTCCAAGGCTAAATACTCCTGACTGACCGATAGTGAACCAGTACCGTGAGGGAAAGGCGAAAAGAACCCCGGCGAGGGGAGTGAAACAGAACCTGAAACCGTGTACGTACAAGCAGTGGGAGCCTCATTTATGGGGTGACTGCGTACCTTTTGTATAATGGGTCAGCGACTTATATTCTGTAGCAAGGTTAACCGTATAGGGGAGCCGCAGGGAAACCGAGTCTTAACTGGGCGTTAAGTTGCAGGGTATAGACCCGAAACCCGGTGATCTAGCCATGGGCAGGTTGAAGGTTGGGTAACACTAACTGGAGGACCGAACCGACTAATGTTGAAAAATTAGCGGATGACTTGTGGCTGGGGGTGAAAGGCCAATCAAACCGGGAGATAGCTGGTTCTCCCCGAAAGCTATTTAGGTAGCGCCTCGTGAACTCATCTTCGGGGGTAGAGCACTGTTTCGGCTAGGGGGCCATCCCGGCTTACCAACCCGATGCAAACTACGAATACCGAAGAATGTTATCACGGGAGACACACGGCGGGTGCTAACGTCCGTCGTGAAGAGGGAAACAACCCAGACCGCCAGCTAAGGTCCCAAAGTCATGGTTAAGTGGGAAACGATGTGGGAAGGCACAGACAGCCAGGATGTTGGCTTAGAAGCAGCCATCATTTAAAGAAAGCGTAATAGCTCACTGGTCGAGTCGGCCTGCGCGGAAGATGTAACGGGGCTAAACCATGCACCGAAGCTGCGGCAGCGACACTTAGGTGTTGTTGGGTAGGGGAGCGTTCTGTAAGCCGTCGAAGGTGGACTGTGAGGTCTGCTGGAGGTATCAGAAGTGCGAATGCTGACATAAGTAACGATAAAGCGGGTGAAAAGCCCGCTCGCCGGAAGACCAAGGGTTCCTGTCCAACGTTAATCGGGGCAGGGTGAGTCGACCCCTAAGGCGAGGCCGAAAGGCGTAGTCGATGGGAAACAGGTTAATATTCCTGTACTTGGTGTTACTGCGAAGGGGGGACGGAGAAGGCTATGTTAGCCGGGCGACGGTTGTCCCGGTTTAAGCATGTAGGCGGAGAGTTTAGGTAAATCCGGACTCTTGTTAACGCTGAGGTGTGATGACGAGGCACTACGGTGCTGAAGTAACAAATGCCCTGCTTCCAGGAAAAGCCTCTAAGCATCAGGTAACATTAAATCGTACCCCAAACCGACACAGGTGGTCAGGTAGAGAATACCAAGGCGCTTGAGAGAACTCGGGTGAAGGAACTAGGCAAAATGGTGCCGTAACTTCGGGAGAAGGCACGCTGTCGGTAGGTGAAACCCCTTGCGGGTGGAGCTGAAGGCAGTCGAAGATACCAGCTGGCTGCAACTGTTTATTAAAAACACAGCACTGTGCAAACACGAAAGTGGACGTATACGGTGTGACGCCTGCCCGGTGCCGGAAGGTTAATTGATGGGGTTATCCGCAAGGAGAAGCTCTTGATCGAAGCCCCGGTAAACGGCGGCCGTAACTATAACGGTCCTAAGGTAGCGAAATTCCTTGTCGGGTAAGTTCCGACCTGCACGAATGGCGTAATGATGGCCAGGCTGTCTCCACCCGAGACTCAGTGAAATTGAAATCGCTGTGAAGATGCAGTGTACCCGCGGCAAGACGGAAAGACCCCGTGAACCTTTACTATAGCTTGACACTGAACATTGAGCCTTGATGTGTAGGATAGGTGGGAGGCTTTGAAGCGTGGACGCCAGTCTGCGTGGAGCCAACCTTGAAATACCACCCTTTAATGTTTGATGTTCTAACGTAGACCCGTGATCCGGGTTGCGGACAGTGTCTGGTGGGTAGTTTGACTGGGGCGGTCTCCTCCTAAAGCGTAACGGAGGAGCACGAAGGTTAGCTAATCACGGTCGGACATCGTGAGGTTAGTGCAAAGGCATAAGCTAGCTTGACTGCGAGAGTGACGGCTCGAGCAGGTGCGAAAGCAGGTCTTAGTGATCCGGTGGTTCTGAATGGAAGGGCCATCGCTCAACGGATAAAAGGTACTCCGGGGATAACAGGCTGATACCGCCCAAGAGTTCATATCGACGGCGGTGTTTGGCACCTCGATGTCGGCTCATCACATCCTGGGGCTGAAGTAGGTCCCAAGGGTATGGCTGTTCGCCATTTAAAGTGGTACGCGAGCTGGGTTTAGAACGTCGTGAGACAGTTCGGTCCCTATCTGCCGTGGGCGCTGGAGAATTGAGGGGGGCTGCTCCTAGTACGAGAGGACCGGAGTGGACGCATCACTGGTGTTCGGGTTGTCATGCCAATGGCATTGCCCGGTAGCTAAATGCGGAAGAGATAAGCGCTGAAAGCATCTAAGCGCGAAACTTGCCCCGAGATGAATTCTCCCTGGGAACTTGATTCCCCTGAAGGGACGTTGAAGACTACGACGTTGATAGGCTGGGTGTGTAAGCGTAGCGATACGTTGAGCTAACCAGTACTAATGACCCGTGAGGCTTAACCTTACAACACCAAAGGTGTTTTGCGAGACAAATCGATTTTCAGCGAAGTTCAGGATTAGACTGATGGTCACGAAGTGACGGTCAGTAAACAGAATTTGCCTGGCGGCCGTAGCGCGGTGGTCCCACCTGACCCCATGCCGAACTCAGAAGTGAAACGCCGTAGCGCCGATGGTAGTGTGGGGTCTCCCCATGCGAGAGTAGGGAACTGCCAGGCATCAAATAAAGCATCAAGGCCACCCTTACGGGTGGCCTTTTTGTTTTTATCAGAACCCTGGAAATTTACTACACGAGCATGGCCATGCGACAAACGTGTCGGGAACACGTTTGAACGCCGCGAGCGGCGGCCCCGAAGGGGCGAGTATCAGGATGATACGAGTAGTGTGGGAACTGCCAGGCATCAAATTAGCAATAACCCCGACCGAAAGGCCGGGGTTTTTTGCTTTCTGCTATCTTAAAAAACATCAAAAAAACGGCCTTCCAAAACAATCAAATCTGCTGCCTTTAAGCCAGAAAACCAGCATAACCCTCTGTTTATCATTGCCGTCTCTAAATGAAACATTTTCACCTTTTCGCTTCCGGCTCGACATTATTCACTAATTTCGGTATCTTCAGCTGTCTGGATGTCTAAACGTTTAAACGTATGCTTTGAGGATATAAGGTTATGCCGATTCGGGTGCAGGACGAGCTACCAGCCGTCAATTTCCTGCGTGAGGAAAACGTCTTTGTGATGACATCTTCGCGCGCCAGCAATCAGGAAATCCGTCCGCTAAAGGTGCTGATCCTGAATCTGATGCCAAAGAAGATTGAGACGGAAAATCAGTTTCTGCGTTTGCTCTCCAACTCGCCGCTGCAGGTGGACATTCAACTGCTGCGTATCGACAGCCGTGAATCACGTAATACGCCCAGCGAACATCTCAATAACTTCTACTGTAATTTCGAAGATATCCAGCACGATAACTATGACGGCCTGATAGTCACCGGCGCGCCGCTTGGGCTGGTCGAATTTAACGATGTTGCCTACTGGCCGCAGATCCAGCAGGTGCTGGAATGGGCAAAAGATCACGTCACCTCAACGCTGTTTGTCTGTTGGGCCGTACAGGCCGCTCTGAATATTTTGTATGGCATTCCGAAGCAGACCCGCAATGAAAAACTCTCCGGCGTTTATGAGCATCACATTACACATCCCCACGCTCTGCTGACCCGTGGGTTCGACGACTCATTCCTGGCGCCTCATTCCCGCTATGCCGACTTCCCGGCCCAGCTGATCCGTGACTATACCGATCTGGAGATTCTGGCCGAAACGGAACAGGGTGACGCTTACCTGTTTGGCAGTAAGGACAAGCGCATCGCGTTTGTGACCGGCCACCCGGAATACGATGCTCTGACACTCTCCGGCGAATACTTCCGGGACATTGAAGCCGGGCTTGAGACTGAAGTGCCTTATAACTACTTCCCGGACAACGATCCGGGTAAAACACCCCACGCCACCTGGCGCAGCCACGGTAATTTGCTGTTCACAAACTGGCTAAACTACTACGTCTACCAGATCACACCGTTCGATCTGCGCCATATGAATCCTACGCTGGATTAAGCGTTTCAGCCTCCCACCACAAGCGCCTTCGGGCGCTTTTTTTGTACTCTGAAAACCACTTCCCTCTACGATCAAACTTTAATCATATAAATATCAATATGATAAATGATTTTTAATTTCAAAATGGAAATTGTTTTTGATTTTAAAAAATCATGAAGTAGTCTTAATTCTGTTGCATGAAAACTGCACAGCCGTGCCTGATCCACTTTTGGCCGTATCGACGGGATAAGACGAAGGAGTAACCGAATGACACAACAGACAGTTAGCGAAGAGTTGGCCTTTAGCCAGCCGTTTGGCGAGCAAGAGAGACAAATCCTGACGCCGGAAGCCGTAGAATTCATCGGCGAACTGGTGGCCCGCTTCACCCCGCAGCGTAACAAGCTGCTGGCGTCTCGGATTGCTGAACAGCAGGCTATTGATGCCGGTAAACTCCCTGACTTCAATTCGGAAACTGCTTCCATTCGTAATGGTGACTGGACAATTCGTGGCATCCCGCAGGACTTACTCGACCGCCGTGTGGAAATCACCGGGCCGGTTGAGCGCAAAATGGTAATCAACGCCCTGAACGCTAACGTGAAAGTGTTTATGGCCGACTTTGAAGATTCTCTTGCGCCGAGCTGGAGCAAAGTGATCGACGGCCAAATCAACCTGCGCGATGCGGTTAATGGCACCATTAGCTGGACCAACGAAGCCGGTAAAATCTACCAGTTAAAGCCCGATCCTGCGGTGCTGGTTTGCCGCGTTCGCGGTCTGCATCTGCCTGAAAAACATGTGACCTGGCGCGGGGAAGCTATCCCGGGAAGTCTGTTCGACTTCGGGCTTTATTTCTTCCATAACGTTGATGCGCTGCTGGCCAAGGGCAGCGGCCCATACTTCTACCTGCCAAAAACGCAGTCCTGGCAGGAAGCCGCCTGGTGGAGTGAGGTGTTCAGCTTTACGGAGGATCATTTCTCCCTGCCTCGCGGCACGATTAAAGCCACGCTGCTTATCGAAACGCTGCCGGCGGTATTCCAGATGGACGAGATCCTCCACGCTCTGAAAGATCACATCGTTGGTCTGAACTGCGGCCGCTGGGATTACATCTTCAGCTATATCAAAACGTTGAAGAATCACGCGGATCGCGTCCTGCCCGACCGTCAATCGGTCACGATGGATAAGCCATTCCTCAACGCCTACTCGCGCCTGTTAATTAAAACCTGTCATCGCCGTGGCGCTTTTGCCATGGGCGGTATGGCGGCATTTATTCCAAGCAAAGACAGCGCCCGCAATGAGTGGGTACTGAACAAGGTCAAAGCGGACAAAGAAATGGAGGCCAGCAATGGCCACGACGGCACCTGGATTGCTCACCCGGGCCTTGCTGACACGGTAATGGAAGTGTTTGGCAAGAAACTGGGTTCAGGCCATAACCAGCTGGATGTTAAGCGCCGCGAAGACGCGCCGATTACCGCGGCTCAGCTGCTTGAGCCTTGCCCCGGAGAGCGCACCGAAGAAGGGATGCGCGCCAATATTCGCGTTGCCGTTCAGTACATCGAAGCGTGGATCTCCGGCAACGGCTGCGTGCCTATCTACGGCTTGATGGAGGATGCCGCGACCGCTGAAATTTCCCGTACTTCAATCTGGCAGTGGATACATCACCAAAAGACGCTGAGTAACGGCCAGACCGTGACCAAAGCGCTGTTCCGCCAGATGCTTGCCGAAGAGATGTTGGTGATTCAGGAAGAGCTGGGCGACCAGCGTTTTAGCCAGGGGCGCTTCGACGAAGCTGCGCGGCTGATGGAACAAATTACCACCTCAGAAGAATTAATCGACTTCCTGACGCTGCCGGGCTACCGCCTGCTTGCCTGAACCTAACCCTACAAATATGGAGCATCTGAAATGAAAACCTCACGTAGCCAACAGATTCAACAATTACAGCAAGAATGGACGCAGCCTCGTTGGGAAGGTATTCAGCGTACCTATAGCGCCGAAGACGTGGTGAAACTGCGCGGCTCGCTGAACCCGGAATGCACGCTGGCGCAGCACGGAGCGGCTAAGCTCTGGCGCCTGCTGCACGGGGAGTCGAAAAAAGGTTACGTCAACAGCCTCGGGGCATTAACCGGTGGCCAGGCTTTACAGCAGGCAAAAGCGGGTATTGAGGCTATCTATCTTTCCGGCTGGCAGGTCGCGGCGGACGCAAACCTCGCCTCCAGCATGTACCCGGATCAATCGCTCTACCCGGCGAACTCGGTTCCGTCCGTGGTCGATCGGATCAACAACAGCTTCCAGCGTGCGGATCAGATCCAGTGGGCTTCAAACATCGAGCCGGGCGATCCGCGCCATGTCGACTACTTCCTGCCGATCGTTGCCGATGCGGAAGCCGGTTTCGGCGGCGTACTTAATGCTTTCGAGCTGATGAAATCGATGATTCAGGCCGGTGCTGCCGGGGTTCACTTTGAAGACCAGCTGGCCTCGGTGAAGAAATGCGGGCATATGGGTGGCAAAGTGCTGGTACCGACCCAGGAAGCTATTCAGAAGCTGATTGCTGCTCGTTTGGCGGCTGACGTAATGGGCGTTCCGACTCTGCTGATTGCCCGTACCGACGCCGATGCGGCCGACCTGATCACTTCCGACTGCGATGAATACGACCGCGAGTTTGTGACCGGCGAACGTACTCAGGAAGGCTTCTATCACACCCGCGCCGGTATTGAGCAGGCTATCAGCCGCGGTCTGGCCTACGCGCCTTATGCCGACCTCGTCTGGTGTGAAACCTCTAAACCGGATCTGGATCAGGCTAAGCGCTTTGCGGATGCTATTCATGCTCGCTTCCCGGGCAAACTGCTGGCCTACAACTGTTCGCCGTCGTTTAACTGGAAGAAAAACCTTGATGACAAAACCATCGCGGCCTTCCAGCAGGAACTGTCGAATATGGGCTACAAATACCAGTTCATTACCCTGGCCGGTATCCATAGCATGTGGTTCAACATGTTCGACCTGGCCCATGCCTACGCTCAGGGCGAGGGGATGAGGCACTACGTCGAGAAAGTGCAGCAGCCAGAATTTGCCGCGGCTTCTGAAGGCTACACCTTTGTTTCTCATCAGCAGGAAGTTGGCACCGGCTACTTTGACCGGGTGACCACCATCATCCAGGGCGGCGCTTCCTCTGTCACCGCGCTCACCGGCTCCACTGAAGAAGAGCAGTTCTGATCCTAAAATCCCTCTCTCTACGGGGAGAGGGAGCAATCTGGCGGAGAAGCCTATGACGCGCGGCCTGGAACTTCTGATTGCCCACACCATCCTGCAGGGGTTCGACGCGCAATATGGTCGATTCCTTGAAGTGACCGCCGGCGCTCAGCAGCGCTTTGAGCAGGCCGACTGGCACGCCGTCCAGCAGGCGATGAAAAGCCGTATCAATCTTTATGACCATCACGTTGGCCTGGTGGTGGAGCAACTTCGCTGCATCACCGGCGGGCAGAACACCGACGCGGCCTTTTTGCTGCGTGTGAAAGAGCAGTACACCGGACTATTGCCGGATTATCCTCGTTTCGAAATTGCCGAGAGCTTCTTCAACTCTGTCTATTGTCGGCTGTTCGACCACCGCTCGCTTACTCCCGAGCGGCTTTTTATTTTTAGCTCGCAGGCAGGAAAGCAGCTCCGGCCGCTGCCTCGTCCGCTGGCGAAAATCTTCTTCCCCGAGCAGGGATGGAACAAATTGCTGACAACTCTGCTTGCCGACCTCCCGCTGCGCCTTCCGTGGCAGGACCTGGCTCGTGACGTTAGTTATATTACTGCCCATCTTACTGAAACCGTTGATGCCCAGGCGCTGAGTCATGCGTCTCTGGAAGTGGCTAATGAACTGTTTTATCGCAATAAGGCGGCGTGGTTGGTCGGTAAGCTGGTGCTGCCGGAGGGCAAAATCCCTTTCTTATTGCCCATCCACCGTACCGACGACGGACAGCTGATGGTCGATACCTGCCTGACCAGTTCCGCGGAGGCGAGTATCGTCTTCGGCTTCGCTCGTTCGTATTTTATGGTGTACGCCCCATTCCCTGCCGCACTGGTGGAGTGGCTGCGCGAGCTGCTGCCGGGTAAAACCACCGCCGAGCTGTATATGGCGATTGGCTGCCAGAAGCACGGGAAAACGGAAAGCTACCGCGAATACCTGACTTATATTACGGGTACGGACGAGCAGTTTATCGAGGCGCCGGGCATTCGCGGCATGGTGATGCTGGTGTTCACCCTGCCGGGCTTTGACCGCGTTTTTAAGGTGATTAAAGATAAATTTGCGCCGCAGAAGGAGGTCAGCGCTGAGAGAGTGCGGGCCTGCTATCAGCTGGTTAAAGAGCACGATCGCGTCGGGCGCATGGCGGACACCCAGGAGTTTGAAAACTTTGTGCTGGAGAAACGCCAGATAGGCCCCGAGCTAATGGCCCTGCTACGCCAGGAAGTGCCGGAGAAACTCACTGATTTGGGTGAACGCATCGCCATCAGCCATCTCTACATTGAGAGGCGTATGGTGCCGCTTAACCTGTGGCTGGAGCAGGTTGAAGGCCAGCAGCTGCGTGATGCGGTAGAAGAGTATGGCAATGCCATTCGCCAGCTCGCGGCGGCTAATATCTTTCCGGGCGATATGCTGTTTAAGAACTTTGGCGTTACGCGCCACGGGCGGGTGGTGTTCTACGATTACGATGAGATTTGTTATATGACGGAGGTGAATTTTCGCGATATCCCGCCGCCGCGCTACCCGGAAGACGAGCTTTCGGCTGAGCCGTGGTACAGCATCTCACCGGGCGACGTTTTCCCCGAAGAGTTTCGCCACTATCTCTGCGCTGACCCGCGCATTCGGCCGCTATTTGATGAAATGCACGGCGACCTTTTCCGCGCTGAGTTCTGGCGTGCCCTGCAAACCCGCATTCGTAATGGCCACGTCGAAGATGTCTTTGCCTATCGCCGCCGCCAGCGTTTCAGCCTGCGATTTGGCGAGGTAAAACGGGCGGGTTAGCGCCCGCCGCCGTAAGCCTGAGTAATTTCTTTCGCCGCCTTAATCACCAGCGCGCCCAGCTCCGTAACTCGGTCGTCGGTCACGCGGGAAATCGGGCCGGAAATAGAAATAGCGGCAAACGCTTCTCGATGCTCATCATAAATACATGAGGCCACGCAGCGTAGGCCCAGGGCGTGCTCTTCATCATCAAACGAATAGCCGCGCTTGCGCGTCTGGGCTAAATCTTCTTTCAGATGCAGGGGCGAGGTGAGGGTGGCTGGGGTGTAGCTGTGCAGCCCTTTGCGGTGCAGCAGCCCGGCAACTTCATCGTCGCTAAGGTGCGCCAGAAACGCTTTCCCGGCTCCGGAAGCATGCATCGGCAGCTTGCCGCCAATGGGAGCCGACATGCGCATCAATTGGGTACACTGAACCTGGTCGATAATAATCGCCTGATGGTCGCTGCTGTCGAGCACGGCAAGGTTAACCGTTTCGCCGGAATCTTCCATCAGCTTGCGCAGGATAGGGTGAACAATCGCCAGCAGATTACGGCTTTGCAGGAAGCTGCTGCCAACCACAAAAGCGTGGGCGCCAATCGTCCAGTGGCCAAGGTCGCCAATCTGGCGAACAAAGCCCAGCTGCTGCATAGTGGTCAGCAGGCGGTGCGTGGTGGAGTTCGGTAAACCAGCCTGCTGAGCCAGCTCGGTGAGCGCCACGCTGCCGTGAGACTCGGCAATCCATTCCAGCAGTTTTAGCCCGCGGGTGAGGGATTGAACCTGCCCGGTAGCCGGTGGGGCCGCAGCGGCGGCGGCACGCGGTTTTTTACCTCGTTTAGCGGGAACGGTGGCAACCATAGCGGACTCCTTTTTCGTATCGTGGAAATCATTTTCGTTTTATTTGGCGATTTTGCAACCGCTAAGCAGACTGATCGGAGGAGTGATGCTGAACATCTCTCATGTTACCGACTAGCGACTTTTCCGCCCCTGCAGTTTGTGCAAGTATGGGTCTGCAGGTCTGTCTGGCCCGGGAAAACAGGTGGGAGTGAGAGTGAGCAACAACGTAGAACGGCTTCATCAGCAATTAAGCGAACGCATTCTGGTACTGGACGGCGGCATGGGCACTATGATCCAGAGCTATCGTCTTGATGAAAGTGATTTCAGAGGAGAGCGCTTTGCCGACTGGCCGTGCGACCTGAAAGGCAACAACGACCTGCTGGTGCTAAGCAAGCCCGAGGTTATCGCCGCGATCCACTACGCCTACTTCGAGGCCGGGGCGGATATCGTTGAAACCAACACCTTCAACTCCACCACCATCGCCATGGCCGACTACCAGATGGAATCCCTGTCGGCAGAAATTAACTACGAAGCGGCGAAGCTGGCACGAGCCTGCGCCGATGAATGGACGGCGAGAACGCCGGAAAAACCGCGCTATGTTGCCGGGGTGCTTGGCCCCACAAACCGTACCGCATCAATTTCTCCTAACGTTAACGATCCCGCATTCCGTAACATCACTTTTGATCAACTGGTAGAAGCTTACCGCGAATCCACCCGAGCGCTGGTGGAAGGCGGGGCTGACCTGATTATGATCGAAACGGTGTTCGACACCCTGAACGCAAAAGCGGCGATATTCGCCGTTAAAACAGAATTTGAAGCGCTTGGCGTCGAGTTGCCCATCATGATTTCCGGCACCATTACCGACGCTTCAGGCCGTACGCTTTCCGGGCAGACGACCGAGGCATTCTACAACTCGCTGCGCCATGCGGATGCGCTCAGCTTTGGCCTTAACTGTGCTTTGGGGCCGGACGAGCTGCGCCAGTACGTTGCCGAGCTGTCACGCATTGCCGAATGCTACGTTACCGCACACCCTAACGCCGGGCTGCCAAATGCCTTCGGCGAGTACGATCTCGACGCTGACGTAATGGCCCTGCAGATTGGAGAATGGGCGCAGGCGGGTTTCCTGAATATCGTCGGCGGCTGCTGCGGCACTACGCCTGCGCACATTGCCGCGATGAGCAAAGCGGTGGAAGGCGTTGCCCCACGCAAGCTTCCCGAGCTGCCGGTTGCCTGCCGTCTTGCCGGGCTGGAGCCGCTCAATATCAGCGCGGAAAGCCTGTTTGTGAACGTCGGGGAGCGTACCAACGTGACCGGCTCTGCAAAATTTAAGCGGCTGATTAAAGAAGAAAAATATAACGAAGCGCTGGACGTGGCCCTGCAACAGGTCGCCAGCGGGGCACAAATCATCGACATCAACATGGATGAAGGAATGCTCGATGCCGAAGCGGCAATGGTGCGTTTCCTGAATCTGATTGCCGGTGAGCCGGACATTGCCCGGGTGCCGATTATGATCGACTCCTCAAAATGGGAGGTCATCGAAAAAGGGCTGAAATGCATCCAGGGCAAAGGCATCGTCAACTCTATTTCCATGAAAGAAGGGATTGAGCCGTTTATCCACCATGCCCGGCTGGTACGGCGCTACGGCGCGGCCATGGTAGTCATGGCGTTTGATGAAGTCGGCCAGGCGGATACCCGCGAGCGCAAAATTGATATTTGCCGCCGCGCCTACAAGATCCTTACCGAAGAGGTCGGTTTCCCGCCTGAAGATATTATTTTTGACCCAAATATCTTCGCCGTGGCGACCGGCATCGAAGAACACAACAACTACGCTCAGGACTTTATTGGCGCCTGCGAAGACATTAAGCGTGAGCTCCCGCATGCGATGATTTCCGGCGGCGTTTCCAACGTTTCTTTCTCGTTCCGCGGCAATGAGCCGGTGCGCGAAGCCATCCACGCGGTCTTCCTCTACTACGCTATCCGCAACGGTATGGATATGGGTATTGTTAACGCCGGGCAGTTGGCGATTTACGACGATCTGCCTGCCGAGCTGCGGGACGCGGTGGAGGACGTTGTTCTCAACCGTCGCGACGACAGTACCGAGCGACTGCTGGATCTGGCCGAGAAATATCGCGGCAGCAAAAGCGATGAAGCCGCCAACGCGCAGCAGGCTGAATGGCGCAGCTGGGACGTTGTTAAGCGCCTGGAGTATTCGCTGGTGAAAGGCATCACCGAATTTATCGAAGCGGACACAGAAGAAGCGCGCCAGCAGTCCACGCGCCCGATAGAGGTTATCGAAGGCCCGCTGATGGCGGGAATGAACGTGGTTGGCGACTTGTTCGGCGAAGGGAAAATGTTCCTTCCGCAGGTGGTGAAGTCAGCCCGCGTGATGAAGCAGGCGGTGGCTTATCTGGAGCCTTACATCGAAGCCAGCAAGGAAAAAGGCTCGACGAATGGCAAAATCGTGCTTGCCACGGTAAAAGGCGACGTACACGACATCGGGAAAAACATCGTTGGCGTGGTGCTGCAATGTAATAACTACGAAATTATCGACCTCGGCGTGATGGTGCCGGGTGAGAAGATTTTGAAGACCGCCCGTGAAGTCGGCGCGGATATTATCGGCCTCTCCGGGCTGATTACGCCGTCGCTGGACGAGATGGTTAACGTCGCCAAAGAGATGGAGCGCCAGGGCTTTAAGCTGCCGCTGTTGATTGGCGGGGCGACGACTTCCAAAGCCCACACGGCGGTGAAAATCGAGCAAAACTACAGCGGTCCGACGGTGTATGTGCAGAATGCCTCCCGCACCGTCGGCGTAGTCTCCTCCCTGCTTTCAGAAACTCAGCACGATGATTTTGTCGCCCGCACGCGCAAAGAGTATGAGGTTGTGCGTACCCAGCATGCCCGCAAAAAACCGCGCACGCCGCCGGTAACGCTCCAGGCCGCGCGTGAGAACGACCTCGCCTTCGACTGGGAAAGCTACACCCCGCCGGTTGCCCATCGCCTGGGTGTCCAGGAAGTCACCGCCAGTATCGAAACGCTGCGCAACTACATCGACTGGACGCCGTTCTTTATGACCTGGTCTCTGGCCGGTAAATACCCGCGTATCCTGGAAGATGAAGTGGTGGGGGAAGAGGCGAAGCGGCTGTTTAAAGACGCCAACGAAATGCTCGACATGCTTCATAACACTAAGGCGATGACGCCGCGCGGCGTGGTCGGCCTGTTCCCGGCAAACCGGGTGGGCGATGACGTGGAAGTTTACGCCGACGAGACACGCACCCAGGTTAAGGCCGTGAGCCGTCATCTGCGCCAGCAAACTGAAAAAACCGGTTTCCCAAATTACTGCATCGCCGACTTCGTTGCGCCTAAATATAGTGGCAAAGCGGACTACATCGGCGCGTTCGCGGTTACCGGCGGCATCGAGGAGGACGCGCTGGCGGAGGCTTATGATGCCCAACATGATGATTACAACAAAATCATGGTGAAAGCGGTGGCGGACCGCCTGGCTGAAGCATTTGCAGAATATCTTCACGAGCGCGTGCGTAAAGTTTACTGGGGCTATGCGGCAACGGAAAATCTCAGCAACGAGGAGCTTATTCGCGAAAATTACCAGGGCATTCGCCCCGCGCCCGGCTACCCGGCCTGTCCCGAACATACCGAGAAAGCGGCTATCTGGGCGCTGCTCGACGTGGAAAACGTTATCGGCATGAAGCTGACCGAGTCCTACGCCATGTGGCCCGGCGCGTCGGTTTCCGGCTGGTACTTCAGCCACCCCGATAGCAAATACTTCGCCGTGGCGCAGATCCAGCGTGACCAGGTAGAAGACTATGCGCGGCGCAAAGGGATGCCGGTTAGCGAGGTAGAACGCTGGCTGGCACCTAACCTGGGTTACGACGCAGACTAGTCGCCAAAAATAACCTTTCCTTACAACTTACAAGGCGCTCTGTGAGCGCCTTGTCTCTTTATTGAAGTTAAACCCTTATACTGAAGGATGGTGGCTATTTTTGCCTCAGGAACCCTAAAAACTATAAGGAGAACAAGAATCCGTGCTGACATTGTTACACCTGCTGTCCGCCGTCTCGCTGCTGGTTTGGGGCACGCATATCGTGCGTACCGGCATTATGCGGGTATACGGTGCCAACCTGCGCAGCGTGCTTAGCCGCAGCGTAGAAAAGAAACCGCTCGCCTTCTGCGCCGGTATCGGCGTTACCGCTCTGGTGCAGAGCAGCAACGCAACCACTATGCTGGTCACGTCCTTCGTGGCTCAGGATCTGGTGGCGCTGACGCCTGCGCTGGTAATTGTGCTGGGGGCCGACGTAGGGACCGCGCTGATGGCGAGGGTCCTGACCTTCGATCTCTCGTGGCTTTCGCCGCTGCTGATATTTATCGGCGTCATTTTCTTCCTCAGCCGCAAGCAAACCCGTGCCGGGCAGCTTGGCCGCGTGGGGATTGGCCTTGGCCTGATCCTGCTGGCGCTGGAGCTGATTGTTTCGGCCGTCACGCCGATGACCCAGGCCAACGGCGTGCAGGTGATTTTCGCCTCTTTGACCGGCGACATCATGCTGGATGCGCTTATCGGCGCTATGTTCGCGATTATCAGTTACTCAAGCCTTGCTGCCGTGCTGTTAACCGCCACGCTGACCTCTACCGGCGTTATCTCGTTTGACGTCGCGCTTTGTCTGGTCATTGGCGCAAACCTCGGCTCCGGCCTGCTGGCGATGATCAATAACAGCGCGGCTAACGCTGCCGCTCGTCGCGTTGCGCTCGGTAGCCTGCTGTTTAAGCTGGTGGGGAGCCTGCTGGTGCTGCCGTTTGTGCATATCCTTGCCCGGCTGATGCACCACCTGCCGCTGCCTGAGTCCGAGCTGGTTATCTACTTCCACGTCTTCTACAACCTGATCCGCTGCCTGGTGATGGTGCCCTTTGCCGAGCCCATGGCGCGTTTCTGCCGCCGGGTTATTAGCGAGGAGCCGGAAGTGGATGCCCGCATGAAGCCGAAGCACCTTGACCCAACCGCGCTGGATACTCCGGCGCTCGGTTTGTCTAACGCTGCGCGCGAAACTCTCCGAATGGGCGACGTGCTGGAGCAGATGCTGGAGACCTGGAGCAAGGTGATGCACGGCGAGCCGCGCCAGGAAAAAGAGCTGCGCAAGCTGGCCGACGACGTAGACGTGCTTTATACCGCCATCAAGCTCTACCTTGCTCAAATGCCGAAGGAAGATTTGGCGGAAATGGAATCGCGCCGCTGGGCGGAAATTATTGAGATGTCGCTTAACCTTGAGCAGGCGGCGGATATCATTGAGCGTATGGGCAGCGAAGTTGCGGATAAATCCCTTGCCGCCCGTCGCGCCTTCTCGCCGGATGGCCTGACCGAGCTGGATAACCTGCTCCAGCAGTTGATCAGCAACCTGCAGCTTAGCCTGTCGGTATTTTTCTCAAGCGACCTGGGTAGCGCCCGCCGCCTGCGCCGCAACAAGCATCGCTTCCGCATTATGAACCGCCGCTTCTCCCACGCGCACGTTGACCGCCTGCATCAGCAAAACGTGCAGAGCATCGAAACCAGCTCGCTGCACCTTGGGCTACTGGGCGATATGAAACGCCTGAACTCCTTGTTCTGTTCGGTGGCCTATAGCGTGCTGGACCAGCCGGACGACGACGATGAGCGGGACGAGTATTGATTAAGCCGCGCCTTCATGACGAAGGCGCTTAAAGCGCATGCCGGGCTAAGATCGCGGGGCAATCACAGAAAGGCTGTTCGCAACGCCCTGCGGGTAAGGTATAGTCCTGGGTTTTCGGAGGAGCCATGCTGACTAATTCATCTATTCGTCTTAACAAATACATCAGCGAGAGCGGTATCTGCTCGCGCCGTGACGCCGATCGCTACATCGAACAGGGCAACGTTTTTATCAACGGCAAACGCGCCAAAGTGGGCGATCAGGTTTTTGCCGGCGATAGCGTGAAGGTGAATGGTCAGTTAATCGAGCCTCGCGACGAAGAAGACCTGGTGCTGATTGCGCTGAATAAGCCGGTGGGCATCGTGAGTACCACCGAGGACGGTGAGAAAGACAACATCGTGGATTACGTGAACCACAGCAAGCGCGTGTTTCCAATTGGCCGTCTCGACAAAGATTCCCAGGGGCTGATTTTCCTCACTAATCACGGCGACCTGGTCAACAAGATCCTGCGCGCCGGTAATGACCACGAAAAAGAGTACGTGGTAACGGTGAATAAGCCTGTGACCGACGAGTTTATTCGCGGCATGGGCGCGGGCGTGCCGATCCTCGGCACCGTGACCAAAAAATGCAAAGTGAAAAAAGAAGCGCCGTTTGCGTTTCGCATCACGCTGGTTCAGGGATTAAACCGCCAGATCCGCCGCATGTGCGAACATTTTGGTTATGAAGTGACGAAGCTTGAGCGCACGCGCATCATGAACGTCAGTCTTTCCGGGATACCGCTGGGTGAATGGCGTGACCTGACCGATGATGAACTGATTGAGCTGTTTAAGCTGATTGAGAATTCTTCTTCTGAAGCCAAACCGGCTCAAAAAAAGGCGAAACCAAAAGCTACCACGGCCGCGGTGAAAAAGCCGCAGGTCAGCGGGCCGAAAAGCTCAGCCAAAACGCCTGCTGAGCTTGCTTCCCGTAAACGCTTTGCCGCCCCGGGCCGTAAGAAAAAAGGCCGTTAAACTAGCGCTTACCGCGCGTGTGGGTGTTGGCCGACCATGAAAAGGTCGCCGAAGTATCCGGCTTTAAGGCATTTTTCTTCTTCAGCTGGCGAGCTTTTTTAGCCGCCAGCTCTCGTTCCGCCATCAGTTTGTCGATGTACTCTTTTTTTACCTGATTGGTTTCTGAGTTGGTCAACGTACGACCGTGTGCAATGCGGGCGCGATCCAGCAGCGTCTTTAATTCTCGCTGCTCGCTTTCCGTCATGTCCTGCTGTGTCAGTCTGGCTGTGGCCATCGTTGAAACCTCCTGGGAAAGGACTTTCAGTGTAAAGCAAACCTTCTGATTTACTGAAACAAAAAAGCCCGCATCGGCGGGCTTTTATCGGAATCTCTGGCGCGGTGGATTATTCAAACAGGTTGTGATGAAGCTTTTTCACCACCTGTTCTGCGTCATCGCCCGGCACCAGGAAGCAGAGGTTATAGCTGGAAGCCCCGTAGCAAATCATGCGGATATTGAACGGGTCGAGCACGCCAAACACCTCTTTACCCACGCCGCAGGCCTGGGACAGCTTGTTGCCGATGATGGCGACCAGAGCCAGATTCTCTTCCACTTCTACGCGACACAGCGATGAAAGCTCGGTCAGCAGGGCGCTGGTCAGCAGGCTGTCGCCGGTTGAGGTGGAGCCGGTGGTATCCAGCGTCAGGGCGATGCTCACTTCTGAAGTGGTTATCAGGTCTACCGAAATATTATGGCGCGCCAGGATACTGAACACTTCAGCCAGGAAGCCCTGGGAGTGCAGCATGGTCAGGCTGTGCAGAGTTAACAGCGTCTGCTTGCGGCGTAATGCCAGGGCGCGGAACAGCGGTGGATTTTCGGTTTTTTTGCACACCAGCGTGCCGCCGGCTGCCGGATCTTTGCTGGAACCAACGAACACCGGAATATCACAGCGCACGGCGGGCAGCAATGTCGCGGGGTGCAGCACCTTCGCGCCAAAAGTTGCCATCTCGGCGGCCTCTTCAAACGCAATGCGGTCGATTCGTTTTGCCGCCGGAACAACGCGCGGGTCGGTAGTGTAAATCCCCGGAACGTCGGTCCAGATATCTACACGAGCGGCATGTAGCGCTTCGCCAAGCAGGGCGGCGGTATAGTCGCTGCCGCCGCGGCCAAGCGTGGTGGTACGGCCTTTTTCTTCGCTGCCGATAAAGCCCTGAGTAATCACCAGCGCGTCGTTAAGGCGCGGGAGCAACTGTTGCCCGGCTAATTCAGCCAGGGCCTCAATATCAGGCTCGGCGCGGCCAAAGCGGTCGCTGGTGCGCATGATTTTACGGATGTCGAACCACTGGGCCTCAACGCTGCGCTCGCGCAGGATCTCAACAAACAGCAGGGTAGACATCAGTTCGCCGTGGCTAACTAACTCGTCGGTCAGCGCGGTAGAGGTGGCAAGGGATGCGGCTTCCGCGAGCGTGGTGATGTTCTCAAGCAGGCGCTCAATCTCTTCACGAATAACGTGCGGGTTAGCCAGACGCTCGACGATGTCGTACTGAATTTTACGGATAGCATCGAGCTTGACGAAGCGTTCGGTAGCCTCAAGTCCCTCAGCAAGAGCGACCAGCAGGTTGGTCACGCCAGCGGAAGCGGAAAGCACCACTACGCGGACGTTATTATCGGCAAGCACAACGTCGGCGCTGCGGTTCATCGCGTCGAAGTCGGCAACGCTGGTACCGCCAAATTTGGCTACTACGGTTTGGGACATAACTACCTCGTGTCAGGGGCCATTCAACTGGCAATAAAATATTCAGCCTTGGCACAAGGGAAGAGCGATAAACGGGTGGGCGCAGAGCAGGAGAACTACGAGATCACCCAGAAGTGCTCCACCTTGTCTATCCGGCTGACTGCGCCGAATATGAAACGCTCGACTGCGAACGTTCCTGGTGACAACCCAGAGGATTCAGCCCCTGCAGCCGACAATAAGCGTGACCAGACGCTCCATCATCTCGGCGTTGCTCCCCCTCACGTATCTTCACAGTACTGGTTCCTCGGATACGATTATCTGGGCAACGCGCCTCTTCTGGCCTGCGCATGCGCAGGTAGCGCCTAATAAATAAAGCTTCGGCGATGGCATGTCAACGTCGGGGTTATGCGGATTTTTCATGTTCAATCGATAACCAGGAATTTAACTTATAACAGGCGCTTTTTTGGCGCTTTTTAGAGGGTTACGGTAAAGCGCCGGTTAATGGCATAAAAACCATCACAATTTTCGCCTGCAGGCGCTACAATCGACCGAAGTCACAATTCTCAAATCAGAAGAGTATTGCTATGAAAAACATCAACCCGAAGCAGACCTCTGCCTGGCAGGCGCTCCAGAAACACTACGATGAGATGAAAGACGTTACTCTCTCCGAGCTTTTCGCGAAAGATAACGACCGCTTCACCAAATTCTCCGCCACCTTCGATGATTTAATGCTGGTGGACTTCTCCAAAAACCGCATCACGACCGAAACCCTCGAAAAACTGCAGGCTCTTGCAAAAGAGACCGACCTGCAGAGCGCCATCAAATCCATGTTCGCCGGTGAAAAAATCAACCGCACCGAAGACCGTGCGGTGCTGCACGTTGCCCTGCGTAACCGCAGCAATACGCCGATTGTGGTAGACGGCAAAGACGTGATGCCGGAAGTGAACGCGGTGCTGGAGAAGATGAAAGCCTTCTCTGAAAGCATTATCAGCGGCAGCTGGAAAGGTTACACCGGCAAAGCAATTACCGACGTAGTTAACATCGGTATCGGCGGCTCCGACCTCGGCCCATTCATGGTGACCGAAGCGCTGCGTCCGTACAAAAACCACCTCAATATGCACTTTGTTTCCAACGTCGATGGCACCCACATCGCCGAAGTGCTGAAAAAGGTTAACCCGGAAACAACGCTGTTCCTGGTGGCTTCAAAAACCTTTACCACTCAAGAAACCATGACCAACGCCCACAGCGCGCGTGACTGGTTCCTGCGTGCCGCCGGTGATGAAAAACACGTAGCGAAACACTTCGCCGCGCTGTCTACCAACGGTAAAGCCGTAGGCGAGTTCGGTATCGACACTGCCAACATGTTCGAGTTCTGGGACTGGGTGGGCGGTCGTTATTCCCTGTGGTCCGCGATTGGCCTGTCCATCATCCTGTCCGTTGGCTTCGACAACTTTGTTGAGCTGCTTTCCGGCGCGCATGCCATGGACAAGCACTTCAGCACCACGCCAGCCGAGCAGAACCTGCCGGTGCTGCTGGCGCTGATTGGTATCTGGTACAACAATTTCTTCGGCGCTGAAACCGAAGCGATTCTGCCGTACGACCAATACATGCACCGCTTTGCTGCTTATTTCCAGCAGGGCAACATGGAGTCTAACGGCAAGTACGTTGACCGTAATGGCAACGCGGTTGATTACCAGACTGGCCCAATCATCTGGGGCGAGCCGGGCACTAACGGCCAGCACGCGTTCTATCAGCTGATTCACCAGGGCACCAAAATGGTTCCTTGCGACTTTATCGCACCGGCCATTAGCCACAACGCGCTGTCCGACCATCATCCTAAGCTGCTGTCTAACTTCTTCGCGCAGACCGAAGCGCTGGCGTTCGGCAAATCTCGCGAAGTGGTTGAGCAGGAATATCGCGACCAGGGTAAAGATCCTGCAACCCTGGATCACGTTGTGCCGTTCAAGGTGTTTGAAGGCAATCGCCCGACCAACTCCATCCTGCTGCGTGAAATCACTCCGTTCAGCCTCGGTGCGCTGATTGCGCTGTATGAGCACAAGATCTTCACCCAGGGCGCAATCCTGAACATCTTCACCTTTGACCAGTGGGGCGTAGAGCTTGGCAAACAGCTGGCTAACCGCATCCTGCCGGAGCTGGGCGACGATAAGCAAATCGAGAGCCACGACAGCTCTACCAACGGCCTGATTAACCGCTATAAGTCCTGGCGTGATTAATTAAACCGTGAGTATGAAATATGCCAGCCTTGTGCTGGCATATTTTTTATAAGAGTTATCCCCTTGCCGTCATAATTTATGATTTTGCCAACCTGAGGTTAATCCTAAAATTAGATTGTCATTATTAAACACAGGCCTTAAATTTAAGAGTAATTGGAATTATATTTCTGTATAAAATAATAATAACAATATGTTTTATATCGTTTTATTTTTAATTAAATAACCCTTACGCTTTGGTTTTTACTCTTTTTCTTAAAGTTCACTCCTTATTTCCCGCAAGCCGGATCATCACATTGTGTTGTGTATACTCGATGGCGCCTGAAAGCCTTTTCGGGCAAATCTCCATTCATTCAATGAAGGGAAATTGTGATGAGAAAAACCCTTTATGGCGCTTTAGCCATATTTACGCTGGCAGCCGCCGGCGCGGCGAATGCTGATCCCGTAGCAGTGGGTGATGCGGCCGGCGCGCAGGCGACCTCTGTGTCTGCAGGCAGTTCCGCTGCAACCAGCGCCAGCACTGTTGGGTCGGCGGTCGGTGTGGCGTTAGCCGCAACCGGTGGCGGCGACGGTTCTAACACCGGGACCACCACAACCACCACCACCAGCACCACCACCCGCTAACGCTGCGGGTGTTTTTAACCATAACCACACTTCGGTGTGGTTATTTTAAACCGGGGAATCATCGTGTCGCGACTCGCAATACTTTTTGTCTGCCTGTTACTTCAGGGCTGCTCAGCTACAACCCGGGGGCTTGGTGCCTCGCTCTGGCACAGCGTTGCCGGAGGGGGTGGCGTGCAGCTCACCGATGATGAAATCGCCGGGATGCGCTACGCCAGCCAGTACATGAGTATTAACAACGGTCCGCAGCTTTTTGTGGTGCTGGCCTACAACGAAAATGACCAGCAGAAATGGGTCACCCAGGACCGGGCGGTTATCGTCACGCAGAATGGACGCATCGTGAAAACCAGCGGGCTTGGCGACAACCTGACCGAGACAACGAACCTGGGTAATGACCCTCTGGCGAAGGTAAAACAGATAACCGAAGGCGCTGGCTGGACGCGGCAGATTGCATGGACCGAGCATCAGCAGGTGCGCTATGCCACCGCCAGCTCGACCTTCAGCTATGACGGCACCGACACGATAAAAGTCGGTAGCAGCGTCACCAAAGTTCGGGTGCTGGAAGAAGAAGTCACCGCGTTGGGTAAAAGCTGGACTAACCGCTATTGGGTTGATGATGACGGACAAATCCGTAAATCAAAACAGTACCTTGGCCCGGGCTACTGGCCGATTACCACGCTTCTTGTGAAGGCGGCAAAGCAATGAAAAAAATCTTCCTCGCGCTGGCCTTCATAAGCCCATTTGGCTATGCCGAAAGCACCGTTACCGTTTATGCCACCCCGCAGGCCCAGCCGGTAGTCATCAACGATGCCGGGCGGCTTGCCGATTTAGTCACACGCCCCGATCTCAGCCGCAGCTGGTGGCCCGCGGCGGTAATTAGCGAGCGTCAGGCAACAGCCGTTCAGGAGCAAAAACACCAGCAGCTGCTGACCCGCCTTGGCGAGCTGGCCGCTGATGAAGGCGGCGATGACGGGGCGGCCATTAACGGGCTGCGCCAGCAGCTGAACGCAATTTATGTCACCGGGCGGCAGTTTGTGAACCTTGACCCTGACTGGGTTCGTCTGCGCCCGCAGGCCAACGTGCCGCTGCATGGGGAATACAGCCTGTGGACCGGCCCTCAACCGACGACGATTACGCTGGTGGGGCTGGTCAGCGCGCCGGGCGTTAAGCCGTTCAAGCCGGGGCGCAGCGTCGATGAATACCTTGACGAGACCAGCCTCCTCAGCGGGGCGGATAACAGTTATGCCTGGGTTATTTATCCCGACGGCAAAACGGAAAAAGCGCCAGTGGCTTACTGGAACAGGCGCCATATCGAACCCTCTCCCGGCAGCATTATTTTTGTTGGTTTCTCCAGCCATCTTTTCAGCTCCACTTTTGACGAGCTGAACCAGCAAGTTCTTAATTCCCTGACCCATCGGATACCGGATTAATGAAAAAACGTTACCTGTATAGTCTGATTGCGCTGGCCGTGACTACCGCCTGCCGCGCCGAAACGTATCCGGCACCCGTTGGTCCCTCTCAGGCTGACTTTGGCGGCGTTGGGCTGCTGCAAACGCCTACCGCCCGCATGGCACCGGAAGGGGAGTTAAACCTCAACTATCGCGATAACGATCAGTACCGCTTCTATTCGGCCTCGATGCAGCTGTTCCCGTGGCTGGAAACCACGCTGCGTTATACCGACGTGCGTACTCGACGCTATAGCAGCGTGCAGGCATTCTCGGGCGACCAGACCTATAAAGATAAGGCCTTCGACGTCAAGCTGCGGCTTTGGGAAGAGAGTTACTGGCTGCCGCAGGTTTCTGCCGGGATACGCGATTTAGGCGGCACCGGCCTGTTTGACGGCGAATATGTGGTGGCAAGCAAAGGCTGGGGCCCGTTCGATTTCAGCCTGGGCATGGGCTGGGGCTATTTAGGCACCAGCGGCAACATCAAGAACCCGCTGTGCGAATACAGCAATAAATATTGCTACCGCGATAACAGCTATAACATGGCCGGCTCGTTTGACTTCAGCAACATGTTCCACGGCCCAACCTCGCTGTTTGGCGGCGTGGAATATCAGACACCCTGGCAGCCGCTGCGCCTTAAAGTGGAGTATGAAGGCAACAACTACAGCCATGAATTTGCGGGGAAAATAGAACAGCGCAGCAGCGTAAACGTCGGTGCTATCTACCGCGTAACCGACTGGGCCGATGTGAACATGAGCTATGAACGCGGCAATACCTTTATGTTTGGCGTCACGCTGCGAACCAATTTCAATAAGCTGAAACCAGGCTATAACGACGCTCGTCGCCCTGAATACCAGCCTCACCCGCAGGATGAAATCCTGCAACATAGCGTGGTGGCGAACCAGCTTACGGACCTGAAATACAACGCCGGGCTGGTTAATCCAAATATTCAGATCAAAGGTGACACGCTGTATGTCACGGGAGAGCAGGTGAAATACCGCAACTCCCGTGAAGGTATCGAACGTGCAAACCGCATCGTGATGAATAATTTGCCGGACAATATTCGCACCATTCGCATTACCGAAAGCCGCATCAATATGCCGCAGGTGACAACCGAAACCGACGTTGCCAGCCTGCGCAATCACCTTGCCGGTGAGCCGCTCGGGCATGAAACAGAGTTGGTGCAAAAACGTGTTGAGCCGATTGTGCCGGACAGCACCGAACAGGGCTACTACATTGAGAAATCACGCTTTAACTATTCGATAGACCCGATTCTCAACCAATCTATCGGCGGCCCGGAAAGCTTCTATATGTACCAGGTCGGGATAATGGGCAATGCTGATTTCTGGCTGACGGATCATCTGTTAACCAGCGGCAGCATCTTTGCCAACGTGGCGAATAACTACGACAAATTCAATTACACCAACCCGCCAAATGACTCTTCGCTGCCGCGCGTGCGTACGCATGTGCGTGAGTACGTAGAGAATGATATCTATATCAATAATCTACAGGCTAACTACTTCCAGTACTTCGGCCATGGCATTTACGGCCAGGTTTATGCGGGCTATCTGGAAACCATGTACGGCGGTGCGGGGGCCGAACTGCTTTATCGCCCGGTGGACAGCAACTGGGCAATTGGCGTGAACGGCAACTATGTGAAGCAGCGCGACTGGCGCAGCTCGCAGGATATGATGAAATTTACCGACTACAGCGCCAAAACAGGGCATATCACCGGCTACTGGACGCCGCCATTTGCTCAGGATGTTTTAGTGAAACTCAGCATCGGCCAATATCTGGCGCAGGATAAGGGCGGCACGCTGGAGATCTCCAAACACTTCGACAGCGGCGTGGTAGTTGGCACTTATGCCACCATCACCAACGTATCGAAGAAAGAGTACGGGGAAGGGGACTTTACTAAAGGCTTCTACATCAACGTCCCGCTGGATATCTTCTCCGCCTACCCAACCCGCAGCCGCGCGCAGGTGACCTGGACGCCGCTGACGCGTGACGGCGGGCAAATGCTGGGCCGTAAGTTCGATCTCTACGGCGTCACCAGCGATCGCAGCGAGAATTTCCGTTAGTGAGGATAAGTAAATAAGCTAGATCCAGATCACACTTTCAACGTATAACAGCCTCCTGATACCACAATAATAATGAGAGGCTGTTATGCCTGCGACACCGCGTTTTGCCTGGATCTCTACCGTCATGCAGACGGTACTTAACCTTGGCCTGCTTGCGCTGGGCCTGATCCTGATTATCTTCCTCGGCAAAGAGACTATTCACCTTGCCACCGTGCTGTTTACGCCGGGCGATGAGGCCAGCTCCTATCTGTTTATCGAAGGGCTGGTGGTCTATTTTCTCTATTTTGAATTTATCGCCTTGATAGTGAAGTATTTTCAGTCGGGCTATCACTTCCCGCTGCGCTACTTCATCTATATCGGCATTACCGCGATTGTGCGGCTGATCATCATCGATCATAAGTCGCCGAGCGATGTTCTTATCTACTCCGGTGCGATCCTGCTGCTGGTGATAACCCTCTGGCTTTGCAACAGCCAGCGCCTGAAACGCGAATAAAAAAGGGCGGCCCGTAGGCCGCCTGAAGTATTACGAAGGTCAAAGTGAGGGTTGCAGTGGTATGGCATAAAGATGAAGCAAGTGACTTTCAGGGATAAACTTTAACCTTTCACCCCGCCAGCGGTCAGGCCGCTAACCAGCCAGCGCTGCGCCAGCAGGAACACAAGGGTAATCGGAATAGCGGAGAGTACCGCCGCGGCGGCAAAGTCGCCCCACAGGTAGTTTTGCGGGTTGAGGTATTGCTGCATACCTACGGCCAGCGTATAGCTGTCCACGTCGCGCAGCAGTAAAGAAGCCACCGGCACTTCGGTAATCGCGCCGATAAACGAAAGAATAAACACCACCGCCAGAATCGGCACCGATAGCGGCAGCAGCACCAGTCGGAACGCCTGCCACGGCGTTGCTCCGTCCAGCGCGGCGGCTTCCTCAAGCGAACCATCGATGGTTTCGAAGTAGCCTTTAATCGTCCAGACGTGCAGCGCAATCCCGCCCAGATAAGCAAAGATAACCCCGCCGTGGGTATTCAGGCCGATAAACGGAATGTACTGACCCAGGCGGTCAAACAGGGCATACAGCGCCACCAGCGACAGCACCGCAGGGAACATCTGGAAAATGAGCATGCCTTTCAGCAGCGTCGCTTTCCCCGGGAACCGCATGCGGGCGAAGGCGTAAGCGCAGGTGGTGGAAAGGGCGACGATGCTAATCGCCGTAATGCCGGCAATTTTTACCGAGTTCCACAGCCACAGCAGGACCGGGAACGGCGGCGGCGTCACGCGGCCATCTGCATGCTCGACGCTAAAGCCAAGCGCCAGCTTCCAGTGCTCCCACGAAACCTGATCGGGGATCAGGCTGCCGGTGGCGAAGTTGCCGGGCCGCAGCGAAATGGCAATAACCATCAGCAGCGGGAACATGATTGCCGCAATAAATAACAGCAGCAGCAGATGCGTGACAAACAGACGCAGCTTTTGAGATTTGGGTTGCACCATAGCCATAGTCAGGTTCCTTAATCAAACTTCATGCGGGTGGCTTTCAGGTTCACAATGGCCAGCGCCCCAACCAGCAGGAAGATAAGCGTAGCGATAGCCGCGGCGAGGCCGAAGTCCTGGCCGCCGCCGCCCTCAAAGGCGATGCGGTAGGTGTAGCTCACCAGCAGGTCTGTATAGCCGGCTGGCGTGGTGGTGCCAAGTCTGTCCGGCCCGCCGTTGGTCAACAGCTGGATAAGCACAAAGTTGTTAAAGTTAAACGCAAAGCTTGCAATCATCAGCGGCGTTAGCGGCTTGATAAGCAGCGGCAAAGTAATTTTAAAGAAGTTCTGGAACGGCCCCGCGCCGTCCATGGCCGAGGCCTCATAGAGGTCATCGGGAATGGCCTTCAGCAGCCCCATGCACAAAATCATCATGTACGGATAGCCAAGCCAGGTATTGACGATGATTATCATCGAGCGGGCGGTTATCGGGTCGGTAAACCATGCCGGTTTAATGCCAAACAGCGCGCTCAGCATCATGTTGATTTCGCCGAAGCTTTGGTTGAACAAGCCTTTGAAAATCAAAATCGAAATAAACGAAGGCACCGCATACGGCAGGATCAACAGCAGGCGGTAAGCGGCTTTGCCTTTCAGCGATTCCCACTGCACCACGCAGGCCAGCACCATGCCGACCGCAACGGTCAGAATCACCGTCAGTACAGAGAAGATAACCGTCCAGACGAAGATGGCGAGGAACGGTTTCTGGATGCCGTCGTCGTGGAACACCCGCAGGAAGTTTTTCCAGCCGATGGTAACGGTGTAGCCGGGGCTTAGCTGTTCACCGGCCCAGCTGCCGTCGGCGTTAATCGCCTGGTAATAGCCGATGTGCTCATTTGGCGCGTATTTTACGCCGCTTTGGTTATTGGTGAGTTCACCGTTGTCCGCCAGGGTATAGAGCGGACGCGTGCCGGAGAACTGGCGTAATGAACTCATCACTACTTTGCTTTCATCCGGCAGGACGGCGGTTATCTGGCCGAGCGCCTGGCGGTTTTGGGTAATCACACGCAGGTTACCGCGCTCGCCTTCCGGCAGGGCGTCAGCCTGTTTTAGCTGAATTTTTTGCTCGCCGCCAAAAGCAAATTTATCGGAGACATAATGAGTGTCGGTTTCTCCGTCAGTAAGCGCTAACTTCCACTCGCTTCCTTCCGGGTAAAGGCCGAAATTGAAGGTTTTGCCTGCCTGATACTGGCGGTCCAACAGTACCTGCTGGGCGCGTTCAAATGTCAGCTGGTTGGTGCTGCTGTAGTTGGTGAAGGCGATGGCGATGGTGCAAATAAGCGGAAACAGGACGAACAGCCCCATACCGGCCATACCGGGGTAAACATAGCGCCACGCGTAGGTCTTACGGTTGGCGAAAATATAGAGGCCAAGTGAGCTTAATATCAGCGTCATAATGGCGAACAGGTACTCCCCCTGGGCGTACATTAAAACCACAAGATAGCCCACCAGCAGGGCTAATGCGCCGATGAGTGACCACTTCAGTCCCTCGCTTTGCCACCAGCGGCTCTTTTTAACTGCATCCATGGGGTCTTCCTCTACAGCGTATTGTTTCCCCTCACCCTAACCCTCTCCCCACGGGGGAGAGGGAACAGAAAGGGCCTGACTTTTTATTTCCGTCTTCCCCTGAGGGAGAGAGCCGGAACCCATCCGAATTCCGCCTCTCACCTTGAGGAGAGGCCGGGGTGAGGGGCAAGGCTTACTTAGTAATACGTCCCTGAGCATCCTTCAGCGCAGCATCAACGGTCTGGCGGCCGCTAACGGCGTTGATTACAGCGGTACGAACCGCATACCAGAAGGCAGACATCTGAGGAATATTCGGCATGATTTCGCCTTTCTGGGCGTTATTCATGGTGGCGGCAATACGAGGATCTTTTGCCAGTTGTTCCTGGAAGGATTTCAACGCCACCGCGCCGAGCGGTTTGTCTTTGTTCACATCGGCCAGACCCTGGTCGGTGAGCAGGTAGTTTTCAAGGAACTCTTTCGCCAGTTCTTTATTCGGGCTGGCGGCGTTAATCCCCGCGCTGAGTACGCCAACAAACGGTTTAGACGGCTTGCCTTTAAAGGTTGGCAACAGCGTTACGCCGTAGTTGATTTTGCTCTTGTCGATGTTGGACCAGGCCCACGGGCCGTTGATGGTCATTGCGGTTTCGCCTTTGTTAAAGGCCGCCTCGGCGATGGAGTAGTCGGTGTCGGCATTCATCTCTTTGTTCTTGATCATATCAACCAGGAAGCCGAGACCCGCTTTTGCGCCCGCGCTGTCTACGCCGACATCTTTCACGTCGTACTTGCCGTTTTCAAACTTGAAGGCGTAACCGCCGTCCGCGGCAATTAGCGGCCAGGTGAAGTACGGTTCTTGCAGGTTGAACATCAGGGCGCTTTTGCCTTTTGCCTTCAGCGCCTTATCCAGTGCCGGGATTTCTTCCCAGGTTTTCGGCGGATTTGGCACCAGGTCTTTGTTATAAATCAGCGACAGGGCTTCTACCGCAACCGGGTAAGCGATGAATTTGCCGTTGTAGCGAACCGCGTCCCAGGTGAACGGATAGAGTTTGTCCTGGAAGGCTTTATCCGGGGTGATTTCGGCCAGCAGGCCAGACTGCGCATACCCGCCAAAGCGGTCGTGTGCCCAGAAGATGATGTCCGGGCCGTCACCCGTCGCAGCCACCTGTGGGAATTTTTCTTCAAGTTTATCAGGATGTTCGATGGTGACTTTAATACCGGTATCTTTCTCAAACTTCTTACCGACCTCGGCCAGGCCGTTATAGCCTTTATCGCCGTTAATCCAGATGACCAGTTTGCCTTCTTCGATTTTTGCCAGTGCAGAGGCGGAAAGCATCATCGTTGTCAGAGCTGACAGGGCGAGAATGCGGGCGCCGGTTTTAATTTTCATGTTCCCATCCTTTGAGTGGTGGTTTGCGCTTTATAGGGTAGTGCAGATTAACGTTGTTAAGTCTGCGGAGATGGCAAGCGCTTCTCATCCTCCTTTGCTCTACGCCCCTGGGTGGTTATCTGTGATCTGCTTTGCATAACTGGCCGTTATGTGTCCTGGAGCACATAAAAACGCGCTGAAAACTGACGCCACGATCACGAAAATCCCTTGCCGTGCCTGTAACCGGTTGCAGATACCCCTCTCTCATCCTCCCGCCTCCTCCCCCACAAAAAAGCCGAAGGGTGGAGGATTTACCAAATGTAGCCATCCCTCATAGTCGGACACATCTTGAATCACCTGCCCGGCGGCAGGCGGCAGTAATAAGGGAGTGGTAATGGCAAGCGTACAGCTGCGGAACGTAACAAAAGCCTGGGGTGACGTGGTGGTATCGAAAGATATTAATCTCGACATCAATGAAGGAGAGTTCGTGGTTTTTGTCGGACCTTCTGGCTGCGGTAAGTCAACTCTGCTGCGTATGATTGCGGGCCTGGAAACCATCACCAGCGGCGAACTGCTGATTGGTGAAAAACGCATGAATGACATTCCTCCCGCCGAGCGTGGCGTCGGAATGGTGTTCCAGTCCTATGCCCTCTACCCCCATCTTTCTGTCGCGGAAAACATGTCCTTTGGCCTGAAGCTTGCCGGGGCAAAAAAAGACGATATCAACCAGCGCGTCACTCAGGTTTCCGAAACCTTACAGCTCGCGCATCTACTGGAGCGCCGCCCGAAGGCACTTTCCGGCGGGCAGCGTCAGCGCGTGGCGATTGGCCGTACCCTGGTGGCCGAGCCGCGAGTCTTCCTGCTGGATGAGCCGCTTTCAAATCTTGATGCGGCGCTGCGCGTACAGATGCGCATTGAGATTTCCCGTCTGCACAAGCGGCTGGGCCGCACGATGATTTACGTGACCCATGACCAGGTGGAAGCGATGACCCTGGCCGACAAAATTGTGGTGCTGGATGCCGGGCGCGTAGCGCAAGTCGGCAAACCGTTAGAGCTGTACCACTACCCGGCAGACCGCTTCGTGGCGGGCTTTATCGGGTCACCGAAGATGAACTTCCTGCCGGTAAAAGTGACCGCTACGGCCATTGACCAGGTGCAGGTGGAATTGCCGAACCGCCAGCACGTATGGCTGCCGGTAGAAAGCCGCGATGTTCAGGTGGGGGCCAATATGTCACTTGGCATCCGCCCGGAACACCTGCTGCCGAGCGACATTGCTGATGTCACCCTGGAAGGGGAAGTGCAGGTCGTTGAGCAGTTGGGACATGAGACTCAGATTCACATCCAAATCCCCGCCATTCGTCAGAACCTGGTCTACCGCCAGAATGACGTGGTGTTGGTAAAAGAGGGTGCCACATTCGCTATTGGCCTGCCGCCAGAGCGTTGCCATCTGTTCCGAGAAGATGGCACCGCATGTCGTCGGTTGCATCAAGAGCCCGGCGTTTAAGCATTCCCATAAAAAAGAAAAGCAATGATCTCAGGAGATAGAATGATGATTACTCTGCGCAAACTCCCACTGGCGGTTGCCGTTATTGCAGGCATCGTGTCTGCACAGGCCGGCGCCGTTGATTTCAAGGGTTATGCACGTTCTGGTATTGGCTGGACAGGTAGCGGCGGCGAGCAGCAGTGTTTTAAAGCGACAGGCGCGGGTTCTAAATACCGTCTGGGTAACGAATGCGAAACTTATGCTGAAGTTGAATTAGGTCAGCAAGTTTGGCAAGAAGGTGAAAAAAGCTTCTACGTTGACACCATGATCGGTTACGCCACCAGCCAGCTGAACGACGTTGAAGACACCGACGGAGGCCCACGCGTGCGCCAGATGAACGTTGTGGGTAAAAACCTGATCGACGCGCTGCCGGGTGCGAATATTTGGGCAGGTAAACGTTACTACAAACGTCATGACGTCCACATGATTGACTTCTACTACTGGGATATTTCAGGCCCTGGCGGCGGTATCGAAGATATCGACCTGGGCTTCGGTAAAATCTCCCTGGCTGCAACCCGTAATGGTGAAGCCGGTGGTTCAGAGGCCTTTATCAACGGCCAAACCAAAAATAAAGATCTGGCGAACGATATCTTCGACGTGCGTTTAGGCCAGATGCAAGTTAACCCAGGTGGTTCTCTGGAAGTTGGTTTTGACTACGGTCGCGCCAACACCACCAAGCACTACGATTTTGGCGTGCAGGATGCGACTAAAAATGGTTGGTTGGGCACCGTGGAACATACCCAGACCTTCCTGGGTACCAGCCTGAACAAATTTGTGGTGCAGTACGGTACTAACGCCATGGCGCAAACCAATGGTACCGGCCGCCCTGATACTTCCAGAAACAACGACGGCAAAATGCTGCGCGTGATCGACCACGGTGCTATCGACTTCAACGATACCTGGGGCCTGATGTACGTAGGTATGTACCAGGATCTCAACCGTGATGATAACAACGGCACCAAATGGTGGACCGTTGGCGTGCGCCCAATGTACAAATGGACGCCAATCATGAGCACCCTGCTGGAAGCGGGCTACGACAACGTGAAGTCTCAGCTGACCGACAAGAGCAACAACCAGTACAAAATTACCCTGGCACAGCAGTGGCAGGCGGGCAACAGCATCTGGTCTCGTCCGGCTATCCGCGTCTTCGCGACCTACGCCAAGTGGGATGAGAAGTGGGGTTATTCCTCCAGTAATGCCAGCGATGCTAACTACGTCGCGAATACGCCATCCGGTATTGCTTTCAGCGATACCAGCGCCCGTACCTTTAGCCGCGGCAACGATAGCGAAGTGACCTTCGGGATCCAGATGGAAGCCTGGTGGTAAGTTAACCCGCTGCGCGGGTGCTTAGCACCCGCCAGTTTCACATGCCTGACCCGTCTCTTTTTTGCCTGAAGGAGGCGGGTTCGCTTCGAGGATAAAACAATGAAAAAACATCTTCTTGCGCTTTGCCTGCTTCCTGTTCTGGGCTTATCGTCCGTGCCGGCTGCTTTTGCTGCGAATACCGCGATTAACCCACAAAACGTCTCAACCGCACCGGCTATTCCTGCGGAAAAATTACAGAGTCTGCCGTGGATACCTCTGATGCCGCCAGTCAGCCAGAATGTTGTTCTGGATGCGTCATCGGCCGGTATTAACGCGGGTGACCTTACCGGGGGCGTAGCCGCCTTCGTGCTGCCAGCCGATCAGGGCTCGCTCGAAATTACGCTCTCCAGCGTGGTGAAAGACTTAAGCGTTTACGCACCAAACGTATTGATTCTTGACGCTCAAATGCAGCCTTCTGCTTTCTTCCCGAGCAGCTATTTCCAGTATCAAAAACCGGGAATGACCTCCGGCAACCGTCTGGAAAACGTCATGAAACTGACCCCGATGATGGGCCAGAAACAGATCTATATGCTGGTGTACACCACCAAACGCGATCTGACCGAAACTACCCGTATGATTAACCCGGCGAAGCTCTACGCTGAGGGAGCAAGCAACGCCATTCCTGATGTTGCTGACCCGGTTGCCCGCCATGCCGGGCAGGGCGCGCTGACGGTACAAGTCAAAACTGAACAAAACAGCGGCAACATCATGATTGGCAAGATCTTCGGCGGGTCCGATGCCAAACCTGTTGTGGTAGGCAACGTCGCTCCTCCGACGGCTTACTCCGCACCGACCGCCGCTTCTGCACCTGTGGCAGCACCTGCTCCGGCACCTGCCGCGAAGAGTGAGCCGGTGCTCAACGATACTGAAAGCTATTTTAACCACGCGATTAAACAGGCTGTGGATAAAGGCGACATCGATAAAGCCCTGAAACTGCTGAATGAAGCCGAGCGCCTGGGTTCCACCTCCGCCCGTAAAACTTTTATCAGCAGTGTAAAAGGCAAGGGGTAACCATCTCCCCACGTTGCTGATGCTTGAAGTATTGGTGCGCTCCGGCGCACCTTTTTTTTCTCCGTAGCCCGACGGCTTTGAGCTGCTGTTGCTCAATTGTTGCGATATTTACGGCCAGTGTTGCCATTGCCTGCCGCACGGCGGCGTTCTGCGTTACAATGCCTTCAGGTTATGTATCGGAGAGCATCCCCATGTCCGACGCGCTGTCGCCTTTGCGCGCTCTGAATTTCTTTACGGAGGTCCCGCAAGGGCTTAGCTCCGCTTATCTCGACTGGCTGCTGCTGGAAGATTCGATGACGAAGCGCTTCGAACAGCACTGCTCAAAAGTTACCGTACGCATTGTGCGTGAAGGTTTTATCGACCCGAATAGCGATGATGTGCCCGAGGCTGAACTGCTGCCCCATACCGGGCGCTACTGGCTGCGGGAAATCATTCTCTGCGGGGATGAGGTGCCATGGCTGCTTGGTCGCACCGTAGTGCCAGAAACCACGCTCGACGGGCCGGAACTCGCGTTGCAGAAGCTGGGTAGCACGCCGCTGGGCCGCTACTTGTTTAGCTCATCGACCCTGACGCGAGATTATATCCAGGTTGGCCGCAGCGCCGAACTGTGGGGGCGTCGCTCCCGCCTGAGGCTCTCCGGCAAGCCACTGCTGCTTACCGAACTGTTCCTGCCAGCGTCTCCGCTGTATGAGGAGGAAAAATAATGGAATGGAGTTTGAGCCAGGGAAAACTTCTGGCTTACCACCGGCTGATGCGTACCGATAAGCCGATAGGCGCGCTGCTGCTGCTGTGGCCGACGTTGTGGGCGCTGTGGGTCGCTTCGCCGGGCATGCCGCCGCTGACAATTCTGGCGGTATTTATTGCCGGAGTCTGGCTGATGCGCGCCGCGGGCTGCGTGATTAATGATTATGCGGATCGCAAATTTGACGGTCACGTTAAGCGTACGGCTCAGCGCCCAATACCCAGCGGAGCGGTAAGCGAGAAAGAAGCCCGCACGCTATTTGTGGTGCTGGTGGCGCTGGCTTTTGTGCTGGTGCTGACGCTGAACACGATGACGATTTTGCTGTCCGTTGCGGCGCTGGCGCTGGCCTGGATTTATCCGTTTATGAAGCGCTACACCCATCTGCCGCAGGTGGTGCTGGGAGCGGCGTTTGGCTGGTCCATTCCCATGGCGTTTGCCGCGGTTAGTGAGTCCGTGCCGCTGAGCTGCTGGCTGATGTTCCTGGCGAATATTTGCTGGGCGGTAGCTTACGATACGCAATACGCGATGGTTGACCGCGATGATGACCTGAAAATTGGCATTAAATCGACGGCGATTTTGTTTGGCCGTAATGACAAACTGATTATCGGGATTTTGCAGGTTGCCACGATGGTGCTGATGGCGATGGTTGGCTGGCTAAACGGTCTGGGCGGCACATTTTACTGGTCGATTCTACTGGCCGGCGGGCTGTTTGTTCACCAGCAGAAGCTGATTGCCAAACGTGAGCGTGAAGGCTGCTTTAAAGCGTTTATGAATAATAACTATGTGGGTCTGGTGTTGTTTATCGGGCTGGTGCTGAGCTACCTGCACTTCTGATTCGGGCCAACAATAAAAAAGGCGGGTTTCTCACCCGCCTTTTTGCATTTTAAGAAACCGCGTCCTGGGACGCCGCGCTCTCAATGGTCAGGCGCACGTCCGAGGTAACGAGATCTGCCAGCATCTGGTAAACCTTCATGGTTTCGGCCGCATCCGCGTCGCCGGTATCGCTGATGTAGCCTTCATCGCGCAGGGTCAGTACCAGCGAGGTGAAGACGGCTTTATCAAAGAATTCCGGGGCGTTAATACCGTGCAGGACCGACAAACGCTGCGCCACGGTGCGGCTTTCGCGCTCCAGGGTGCCGCGGTTAATCGCCGGGTTGGCGCTCAACTGCCAGAAGGTAATGGCATAACGCTGGATAGTCTCGCGCACGCCCGCCGCCAGAAGCTGCAAGGTGCGTGAGCGGTTCGGATTGATCTGCACTTCATCATTGGCAACAACAACCAGCCCCTGACGCTCCATCTCCGCAATCATTGCATCGATTTCAGCGCCCAGCTCGCTCTTCTCCCAGCGCAGGAACAGTTCGGCCTTAAGCATCGGATAAATAACTTCTATCTGACGCAGCAGCTCGGCACGCGAGATATGGCGATGCTGGGTGATAATAGAGGCCATCAGCGAAGGCAGCACCAGCATGTGCATGATGTTGTTGCGGTAATAGGTCATCAGCACTGCCTGCTCGCGCGGCAGAATGATGATGTCGCCGATGGTGTCTTTCTCAACTTCGAACTTGTTCATCTGCAACGCGTGGTCGATAAGCGCATCGGCCGTGACCGTTGGCGCCGTCGCGTCCGGAGAATAAGGCACGTTACGCAGCAGATTCAGGTAGCAGTCCAGCTGTTCGGTCAGCTGTTCGCGGGTAAGAGAACGCTGGCGCGAAGCGAGCAGCGCGGTACAGCACAGGTTCATGGCATTTGCCGCGCCTGCGTTGTTGATGCGCACCATCAGGTCAGCCGCAATTTCATTAACCGTCGGCGTCAGCCAGGCCGGGCGAATCGATTCGATTGGATCGATAGAGTCGCGCCACTCAGGAACGTGCTGATTCAGATAGGTCATCAGCGGCAGCGGTTCACCGAAGTTCACATAGCCCTGACCCAGATTACGCAGCTTGCTCAGGCCGCGGACCATTTGCATAAAGCCTTCTTTCTCTTTGGTCGCGCCGCGCAGCTCTTTGGCGTAGGTTCCGACCTCCATCACATGCTCGTAGCCGATATAAATCGGCACCAGCGTAATAGGGCGGGTGCCACCGCGCAGCATGGCCTGAATGGTCATCGACAGGGTGCCGGTTTTCGGGTCAAGCAGGCGGCCGGTACGTGAACGCCCCCCCTCCACGAAATACTCAACCGAATAGCCGCGGCTGAATAGCTCGCCGAGGTACTCGCGGAATACCGTAGAGTAGAGCTTGTTGCCCTTAAAGGTTCGGCGAATAAAGAACGCACCCAGGCGGCGGAATATCGGGCCTGCTGGCCAGAAGTTCAGGTTAATACCGGCGGCAATATGCGGCGGCACCAGCCCCTGGTGGTAAAGCACGTAAGAGAGCAGCAGGTAGTCCATGTGGCTGCGGTGGCACGGCACATAGACGATTTCGTGGCCGTCGTGAGCAAGCTGGCGCACGCGCTCGGCATTGTGCACGTTAATGCCCTGATAGAGACGGTTCCAGGTCAGCCCCAGTACGCGGTCCGTCAGGCGAACGGCCTCATAGGAGAAGTTAGCCGCAATCTCTTCCATCAGCGCGACGGCATTCTGCTGTGCCTTCTCGTGAGAAATTTTCTTGCTGCGCGCTTCATCTTCTACCGCACGTGCAATGGCTTTCGATGCCAGCAGCTTGTTAAACAAGTCCTGACGCACCGGCAAACGCGGCCCAACGGCAGCTAAGCGCTGGCGAGCGAAGTGGGTACGCGCGACGCGAGCCAGCTTCTGGGCGATGATTTTGTCAGTGCCGTGTTCGGTTGCCATACGGCGCAGCGAAACAGGGGGAGAGAAGCGCACAAAGCTGTCGCGACCCAGCCACGAAACGGCAAAGAATTTTTGTACGCCGTTTAGCGTGCGCAGAGGAGGATTAACTTCCCCTTTCTCGCGGCCGGGTGAGCGGCCAAACATCACGGAAACCGGCACCATCTGTACATCGAGATCGGGATTGCTGCGGTGCAGGTCCAGATAATCGTGGAACAGTTTTACCGACTCTTCTTTTGGCGTGTAGTAAGTAAAGACGCGCGGCCCGCCGTGAATAAACACGTAGCGCGGCAGCAGTGCGCCGTCAATTTCCAGAGGTTCCAGCGGATCGGGCAGGTCATGCTCCAGGCATTGGGCGCGCAGGGTCAGTAGGTCTGCCTTCGAGTTATAAGGCAGGACATACATAATTGGGCGCGAGGGATCCAGACCGAGTTCGGTTTGTGGGTCCGCCGGGATAGACTTGCTTTTTACCAGAACACTTAATGGTAAATTCAGTAATTTGTAGTAAATTCTTGGCCAGCCTGACATAGATGATGTAAAGCCTCAGGTTAATAATGCAAATGCGCCGCAAGGATATCAGAAACTCCGGGGAATTTCTGTGGCGCTGCGATTTAGACTCAATGAGCATTGACGCTCAATATTTAAAAAGGTTTCCTTGAATGGCGAATAATACCACCGGCATCACCCGCATTATTAAGGCTGCAGGCTACTCGTGGAAGGGGCTGCGTGCGGCCTGGATAAACGAAGCTGCATTTCGTCAGGAGGGCGTGGCCGCGGTAATTGCTATTATAATCGCCTGCTGGCTGGACGTTGACCCGATCACCCGCATTTTGCTGATTGGCTCCGTGGTGCTGGTGATGATTGTTGAAATTCTGAATAGCGCCATCGAGGCATTGGTCGACCGCGTAGGCACCGACTACCACGAACTTTCCGGGCGCGCCAAAGATATGGGGTCTGCCGCCGTACTGATTGCGATTATTCTGGCGGTTGTCACCTGGGTCACGCTGCTTTGGTCACATTTGCGATAGGCTTTCCATAATCGGTTAAGTGGCTGGTTTTTGCTTAATTTGTGGTTTCAAATTCACCCGGGGCTGTATATACTCACAGCATAACTGTATAAACACCCAGGGGGCGGAATGAAAGCACTAACTACCAGGCAGCAAGAGGTGTTTGATCTCATTCGGGATCATATCAACCAAACCGGCATGCCACCTACGCGCGCCGAGATTGCACAACGTCTGGGGTTCCGTTCTCCAAACGCCGCTGAGGAACATCTCAAAGCGCTGGCCCGCAAAGGGGTCATTGAGATTGTTTCCGGCGCGTCGCGCGGCATTCGCCTGCTGGTTGAAGAAGAAACCGGCCTGCCGTTGGTCGGGCGCGTTGCCGCCGGTGAGCCGCTTCTGGCGCAGCAGCATATCGAAGGCCATTATCAGGTCGATCCGTCGTTGTTTAAACCGAATGCCGACTTCCTGCTGCGCGTGAGCGGCATGTCGATGAAAGACATCGGCATTATGGATGGTGACCTGCTGGCGGTGCATAAAACGCAGGACGTACGTAATGGCCAGGTTGTGGTGGCGCGTATTGACGACGAAGTGACCGTTAAACGTCTGAAAAAACAGGGCAACACCGTTCAGCTACTGCCTGAAAACAGCGAGTTTCAGCCTATCGTTGTCGATCTGCGCGAGCAAAACTTTAGCATTGAAGGTCTGGCCGTGGGCGTAATCCGCAACGGCGAATGGCTGTAACACGTCTTTCGGTGGTGCGGTAACACGCCGTACCACCCGCTCTATTCCCCCTCATTATTTTCCTGGGTCACTCTGATGCGATTTTTTTCGTCGACGGATAGTGCGCTGTGGCGTCTTGCGCTTCCCATGATTTTCTCCAATATCACGGTGCCGCTGCTGGGGCTGGTTGATACCGCCGTTATTGGTCATCTCGACAGCCCGACCTATCTGGGCGGCGTGGCGATAGGCGCAACCGCGACCAGTTTCCTGTTTATGCTGCTGCTGTTTCTGCGTATGAGCACTACCGGGCTTGCGGCTCAGGCGTTTGGCGCTAACGATCCGCTGCGTCTCGCCCGCGCTTTGCTTCAGCCGCTGATACTGGCGCTGGCCGCCGGTTTGGCCATTATGGTGCTGCGCGGGCCGCTAATCGGTCTTGCTTTGCATATTGTCGGCGGCAGCGAAGAGGTGCTTTATCAGGCCCGGCGTTTTCTTGAAATTCGTTGGCTAAGCGCTCCGGCGTCGCTGGCTAATCTGGTGCTGCTGGGCTGGCTGCTCGGCGTGCAGTATGCTCGCGCCCCGGTTATTTTGCTGGTGGTGGGTAACCTGCTGAATATCGTGCTCGACCTTTGGCTTGTCATGGGCCTGCATATGAACGTGCAGGGGGCCGCACTGGCGACCGTTATTGCCGAGTATGCGACGTTTATCATCGGCTTAGCGATGGTACACAGGGTGTTAAAGCTGCGCGGTATTGATTGGTCATGCCTGAAGATGGCATGGCGAGGAGATCTGCGAAGGCTGCTGGCCCTCAACCGTGACATCATGCTGCGCTCGCTTCTGCTGCAAGTTTGCTTTGCCTCAATGACCATTTTTGGCGCTCGGCTGGGGGGCGAAATTGTCGCGTTGAATGCGGTTTTGATGACGCTGCTGACCTTTACCGCCTACGCGCTGGACGGATTTGCTTATGCCGTTGAGGCGCATTCCGGGCAGGCGTATGGTGCCCGTAATCGCGGGCAGCTTCTCGAGGTCTGGGGAGCGGCATGCAGGCAGGCCGGGCTGGTTGCATTGGCTTTCGCCGCTGTTTATGCCGTGGCGGGCGAGCAGATAGTCTCGATGCTGACTTCGCTACCAGAGCTACGCCAGCTGGCGAATAGCTATCTGCCATGGCAAATCATACTGCCGGTTGTTGGCGTCTGGTGTTACCTGCTGGACGGAATGTTTATCGGCGCTACGCGTGGGGCTGAAATGCGTAACAGCATGGCCGTTGCGGCGCTGGGGTTTGGTCTAACCTTGCTGACACTGCCTCTCTTTGGCAACCATGCGCTGTGGCTGGCTTTGGCGGTGTTTCTGGCGCTGCGCGGCCTTTCGCTCGGTTTTATCTGGCGTCGCCACTGGCGTAATAACAGCTGGTTTCCCGCCGACGGCAGGCAGTAGTGATTTCTCTCTGAATGGTTAAAGATTCTTATTTTTTCCCAGAGGTCGAAATCATTAACTACAATTAATCTCACGTTCAGCAGATAGTGGGTGACTGTTCAAAGGAAAGCACCCAACGGCTGATATGTTCAGAACCTAAACCGAACGATGAGGAGACGACTATGAATAAGGACGAACTCGGCGGTAACTGGAAACAGTTCAAAGGTACGGTTAAAGAGAAATGGGGCAAGCTGACCGATGACGATATGACCGTTATCGAAGGTAAGCGTGACCAGCTGGTGGGTAAAATCCAGGAACGCTACGGCTATGCCAAAGACCAGGCAGAGAAAGAAGTGAAGGACTGGGAGTCCAGGAATGACTATCGCTGGTAGCCTGCCAGCCTCTCAAATGTGCTAATGCTCACAGGCTATCCTACCCGGGTACAAGGATGTACCAACCCTTCTAACGTTTTTTCTTCGATTGCACCGTGTGGTCGTGGCCGCAGGCATCGTGATGCCGACAGGCTTCAACTTCTGCGCAGTCACAGCACAAACCATGCGCTTCAATCACGTTGTGGCGCAGCGCAAATCCCATCTTTGACGCAAGATTTTGCATAATATCTTCCACACCCTCAGCCGCCTGCTCTTTCACCGAGCCGCATCTGTCGCAGATAAACATGGCCGAAGAGTGGGTAGGGCTTTCGATGAAATTACACAGCACATAGCTGTTATTGGATTCCACGCGATGCACAAAGCCCTGCTCCAGCAGAAAGTCCAGCGCACGATAAACGGTCGGAGGCTTCGCCTGAGGCTCACTGACGCGCAGGAGATCGAGCAGGTCATAGGCGCTGATGGCTCCGGTTTGCTCGGACATCAGGCGCAGCACCTCAAGACGCTGTGGCGTCAGGCGTACATTGCGTTGCAGGCACAGCTTTTCTGCCTGTGCTAACACGTTTTGCGTTGTGGTGGTATCCATCAGCCTCTCCCGGTCATTGACCTGATACTTTACCATAATGCGGATAAAACGCCGAATCCTGGTACATAATGACCCTATCTACCCCGGAGGATGTTATGCAAAAACCAGATTGTATTCGCCACTGGCGCGAACTTGAAGGCGCAGATGACTCAAGCTACCCGGACAGCCCGGAACGCTTTTCCGTTGGCGCTCCGCTGGCCCGGAATTTAGGACTGACGCGACTCGGCATTCACCATGAACGTATTCCCCCCGGCAGACGAACCTCTTACCCTCATGCAGAAAGCAGCGAAGAGGAGTTTGCCTATGTGCTCGAAGGGCACCCTGAAGTGTGGATTAACGGCCACCTGTGGCGGCTTGAACCGGGTGATAGCGTCGGTTTCCCCGCCGGAACCGGTATTTGCCATACCTTCATTAATAATACTGAGCAGGATGTTCGACTGTTAGTCGTGGGGGAGGCTAATAAGGCCGAAAATAAAATTTATTACCCGCTAAACCAGTCTTATGCCATGCAGCGTAAGGATCGCTGGATCGATCATCCGCCGCAATTCTTTGGCCCGCATAACGGTCTGCCTTCACGAAAGCCGAAGGGTAAACTATAAATTAATTAGCAAGGAAACAATAAGACTCGAACCCTAAGGATATATTGGGGATGCTGATGGCTTAAATATCCATCTTTTTATCGCGCTATTCACAGCAATAGTCCGCCTCTGTTCAGTCATAACTGTCGGGGGTGAATTACTTAATCTGACAATCAGACAGGCGTGCTGTGAATGAATAAAATAAAATCTTCGGTGGCGACACTCGCCGCAACGTTATTTATTGCTAATCAGGCCGGGGCGGCAGGCACCTGGTCCGAAGCGCGCAACGATGCGATGGGCGGAACAGGGGTGGCTTCTGCCAGCTATGGTAGCGGCGTATTGATCAACCCGGCGTTATTAGCAAACTCTCAACCTGATGACAATATTACGGTTATTCTCCCGACGGTGGGGGCGCAAATAACCGATAAAGACAATCTCCAGGACAAAATTGATGATATCAGCGACAAAGTTGATAACTATAAACTCGCCATCGGGTCGTTAACGCCGCGAGATATAATTTTAAATCCCGGCGGAACATTAAATCAGTTCCGCAGCGCGGCGGGCGATTTAGCCGGTGAACTGGAAGATTTACGCGGTGAAACGGCAAACGCTAAAGCTGCCGCAGGTATCGCTGTCAGCATTCCCAATGACACGCTGTCCGTCGCCTTCGTCACTAAAGCCTACGCGCGGGCCAGAGTCAGCTCTTCTATCGACCAGAACGACATCGACTATTTGCGCAGTATTCAGAACTCCAGCCTGGTTGCCGGAAGCGTGGCGATTGATGCCGCGCTTAATGGTTCTAACCGTATCACCAGTAATCTGAATTCTACTGCCTCCGGGCGGGCTGCAATTGTTTCCGATTACGGGATCGCTCTGGCGCATAAGTTCGATGTTGGCGGCGTGCCGGTTTCGGTTGGTGTGACGCCAAAACTGCAGAAAACCTGGCTGTATAATTACACGACTTCGATTTACTCCTATGACAGCGGTGACTGGAAAAAAGGGCAATATCGCAACGACGATACCGGCTTTAACCTTGATGCGGGCGTTGCCGCAGACTTAGGGCAAAACTGGACCGTAGGTCTGAGCGGTCAGAACCTGGTTTCACGCGATATCGACACCAAAGATATTCGCATCACCAGCGGGCGCACCGGTGAAACCCGCAGCTACAAAGATACTTTCCAGATTAGCCCTCTGGTGACTGCTGGCGTAGCCTGGCATAACGAACTTGTTACGCTCAGCGCCGACGGCGACCTTACCGAAACGAAAGGTTTCAAGAGCGAAGCTAATTCCCAATATGTTGGCGTAGGTGCAGAAGTCAGGCCGCTTTCCTGGCTGGCGCTGCGGGCAGGTTACCGCGCGGATATGAAGAACAACGACAGCAATGTCTTCACCGGCGGCATTGGCTTCGCGCCGGGCAAACGCGTACATGTCGATCTGATGGGATTGTACGGCGAAGAAAAGACCTGGGGCGCAGGCGCACAGCTGAGCGTGACTTTCTAATGAGGCTCACCGGGGCAGGCAGATGCTCCGGTGCTGCTTTATGCTATAGTAGCGACCCTTTTTAAACCGTAGCCCGCGTAAACGTATGTCCTCACAAAGCAACCAGACTCCTTTTCAGCCGCATCGTTTCTCTATTGCTCCGATGCTGGACTGGACCGACCGCCACTGCCGCTATTTCCTGCGTCAGCTGTCTCGCCACACGCTGCTGTACACCGAAATGGTGACTACCGGGGCGATCATTCACGGCAAAGGGGACTATCTGGCCTATAGCGAAGAGGAGCATCCCGTCGCGTTGCAGCTGGGCGGCAGCGACCCGCAGGCTCTGGCACAGTGCGCAAAACTTGCCGAAGCCAGGGGTTACGATGAAATCAACCTCAACGTTGGCTGCCCTTCAGACCGCGTGCAAAATGGCCGCTTCGGCGCCTGCCTGATGGGCGACGCGGAGTTGGTTGCCGACTGCATAAAAGCGATGCGCGATGTGGTTTCGATTCCGGTTACGGTAAAAACCCGTATCGGTATTGACGACCAGGACAGCTACGAGTTCTTGTGTGACTTTATCGGCACCGTAGCCGGTAAGGGCGAGTGCGAGATGTTTATCATCCACGCGCGTAAAGCCTGGCTTTCTGGCCTTAGCCCGAAAGAGAACCGTGAAATACCGCCGCTGGACTATCCTCGTGTTTACCAGCTTAAGCGTGACTTCCCGCACCTGACGATGGCTATCAACGGCGGGGTAAAAACGCTGGAAGAAGCCAAAACGCACCTCCAGCACCTGGATGGCGTAATGGTCGGGCGCGAGGCTTATCAAAATCCTGGCCTGCTGACCACGGTCGACCGTGAGATTTTTGGCGCGGACGTAGAAGACCGCGATCCGGTTGCCGTTGTACGTGCGATGTATCCTTATATTGAGCGCGAACTGGCAAACGGCACTTATCTTGGCCACGTCACCCGACATATGCTCGGCCTGTTCCAGGGTATTCCGGGAGCGCGCCAGTGGCGGCGCTATTTAAGTGAAAATGCCCACAAAGCTGGGGCAGGGATTGATGTTGTGGAACACGCGCTGTCTCTGGTGGCCGACAAACGTTAGCCGTAGAGACGGAATAAGCCGGGTTAATTTGGGTATTGCGGAGCCGATCACAAGCCTGCACTTAATCCCGGCGGGGCCGTTTCAATTAGCCATCAAATCTGAGAATATCTTTTCGCAGTAACAGAATTCATCGCGCTGTACCCTACATACGGCACGAACAAAAAAAGAAAGGGCTTCCTGCGGGAAGCCCTAATTCTTTCTAAGGGATCAACAAACTTGAGCCTTGAGTTGCACGGCTTTCCAGCGTTCGGTGAGCAAGCACCGCATCCTTCAGCGCAAATTTCTGGTTTTCAGCCACATCCACCTTGATTGCTCCGCTGGCAATTAGCGAAAACAGCTCGTTACAGGCTTCGTCAAATTCTGCTCGGGTAGTCAAATAACCGTTCAGAGACGGGCGAGTGACGTACAGCGACCCTTTCTGATTCAGAATGCCGAGGTTGACGCCGGTCACCGGGCCAGATGAGTTGCCGAAGCTGACCATCAGCCCGCGGCGCTGCAGGCAGTCGAGCGAAGCTTCCCAGGTCTCTTTACCCACCGAATCGTAAACCACCGCGACCTTTTTCCCGCCGGTCAGCTCTTTCACGCGTTCAGATATGTTTTCGTGCTGGTAATTAATCGTCTTCCAGGCCCCGGCCTGCTGAGCACGTTCGGCTTTTTGCGCGGAACCCACCGTACCAATCAGCTTCGCGCCGAGCGCTTTCGCCCACTGGCAGGCAATCAGCCCCACGCCGCCCGCCGCCGCGTGAAACAGGAAGGTTTCGTTGGCTTTGATTTCATAGGTTTTGCGCAGCAGATAAAACACCGTCAGGCCTTTCAGAAACGAAGCCGCGGCCTGTTCGAATGAGATAGCATCTGGAATTTTAGCGACCTTGTCGGCAGGAGCATTATGCACGCTGCTGTAGGCTCCCAGCCCGGACTGGGCGTAAACAACGCGATCGCCGACTTTCAGGTGCGTGACCTGGCTGCCGACCTTACTGACAACGCCTGCGGCTTCGGTTCCCAGCCCGCTGGGCAGCGATGGAGGCGGGTAAAGTCCGCTGCGAATATAGGTATCGATATAGTTGATGCCTATCGCCTTATTCTCCACCTGAACTTCGTTTTCTGTAGGATCTTTCGGTGTAAATTCAACCGACTTCAGCACTTCAGGCCCGCCGTGCTGGCTAAATTCTATGCGCGTTGCCATGGAAACTCCTTGTGTCGAAGAGTGACAAGAATGGTTATACTTCCGGGTCTCTCACTATGAATTTGGTAACTCCCTCACTATGGCAGGAAATAAACCCTTCAACAAACCGAACGAACCCCGCGACCGCCAGGTGGAAGGGCTGAAAATGCCGCCGCACTCGCTTGAGGCGGAGCAGTCGGTGTTGGGCGGTTTAATGCTGGATAACGAACGCTGGGACAACGTCGCCGAGCGCGTCGTCGCCAACGACTTCTTCAGCCGACCGCACCGCATGATCTTTACCGAAATGCAGCGCCTGCTCGAAATGAGCAAACCCATCGACCTGATTACGCTTTCCGAATCCCTTGAGCTACAGGGAAATCTGGAGAGCGTCGGCGGTTTTGCTTATCTCGCTGAATTGTCAAAAAATACACCAAGTGCGGCGAACATCAGCGCTTATGCAGACATCGTTCGTGAACGTGCGGTTGTGCGCGAAATGATCGCGGTAGCTAACGAAATTGCCGATGCCGGTTATGACCCGCAGGGGCGCAGCAGCGAAGACCTGCTGGACCTCGCCGAATCCCGCGTGTTCCAGATTGCCGAAAACCGGGCTAATAAAGATGAAGGCCCGAAAAGCATCGACCAGATCCTCGAGGCCACGGTTTCGCGTATTGAATCGCTGTATCAGACGCCGCACGATGGCGTAACCGGCGTGGATACCGGCTACCAGGATCTCAACAAGAAAACCGCCGGCCTGCAGCGCTCTGACCTGATTATCGTTGCGGCCCGTCCGTCGATGGGTAAAACCACTTTCGCGATGAACCTGTGTGAAAACGCCGCGATGACGCAGGACAAGCCGGTACTGATTTTCAGCCTTGAGATGCCCGGCGAGCAGATCATGATGCGTATACTGGCGTCGATGTCGCGTGTGGATCAGACCAAAATTCGTACCGGCCAGCTGGATGACGAGGACTGGGCGCGCATTTCCAGCACCATGGGCATCCTGCTGGAGAAGCGCAATATGTATATTGATGACTCCTCAGGCCTGACGCCGACCGAAGTCCGCTCCCGCGCGCGCCGTATTTACCGCGAGCATGAAGGCTTGAGCCTGATAATGATCGACTACCTTCAGCTGATGCGTGTACCTTCGCTGTCTGATAACCGTACCCTGGAAATTGCCGAAATTTCACGCTCCCTCAAGGCGCTGGCGAAAGAGCTTCAGGTGCCGGTTGTTGCGCTTTCTCAGCTTAACCGCTCTCTGGAGCAGCGCGCCGAAAAACGCCCGGTCAACTCCGACCTGCGTGAATCTGGGTCCATCGAGCAGGATGCTGACTTGATTATGTTCATCTACCGCGACGAGGTTTACCACGAAAACAGCGACCTGAAAGGCATCGCCGAAATCATCATCGGTAAGCAGCGTAACGGCCCAATCGGCACCGTGCGCCTGACCTTTAACGGCCAGTGGTCGCGCTTCGATAACTACACCGGGCCGCAGTACGACGAAGAATAAAAATCCTCGTCATCCCTCAAGCCACAACTGCGTTGGCTGCACTCACTCACCCGAATCACTTACTTTAGTAAGCTCATCGGGCTGAGTTCTCTTGCCGCCTTGCTGTGACCTGAATGATTTAGAGGATTTGCACAAATTAATCCAAACATTGAGCAAGGAACGAACATGCAAGCGGCAACCGTCGTAATTAACCGCCGCGCTCTGCGACACAACCTGCAACGCCTGCGCGAACTGGCCCCGAACAGTCGTATGGTGGCGGTAGTGAAAGCAAACGCCTATGGGCATGGTCTGCTGGAGACCGCCCGCACTTTAGATGACGCCGATGCCTTCGGCGTTGCCCGCCTTGAAGAAGCGCTGCGCCTCCGGGCTGGCGGAATAGAAAAACCGATTCTGCTGCTGGAGGGGTTTTTTAACGACGGCGATTTGCCGACGATTGCCGCGCAAAATTTTCATACCGCAGTGCACAGCATCCAGCAGCTTGAAGCGCTGGAGCAGGCCGAACTCAGCCAGCCCATTACCGTCTGGATGAAGCTGGATACAGGCATGCACCGCCTTGGCGTGCGCCCGGAAGACGCCGAAGCTTTCTACCAGCGCCTCACGCATTGCAAAAACGTCCGTCAGCCGGTCAATATAGTCAGCCATTTTGCCCGCGCAGATGAGCCGGACTCGGATGCCACGCCGCGCCAGCTCGATATCTTTAATAGTTTTAGCGCAGGCAAACCCGGCCAGCGTTCGATAGCTGCATCCGGGGGTATTTTGCTTTGGCCGGAATCGCATATGGACTGGGTCCGCCCGGGTATTATCCTGTACGGCGTTTCTCCGCTGGAGCAGAAGCCGTGGGGCGAAGATTTTGGGTTCCAGCCAGCAATGTCGCTCACTTCCAGCCTGATAGCCGTGCGCCAACACAAAGCGGGCGAACCGGTGGGCTACGGCGGCACCTGGATTGCCGGGCGTGATACCTGCCTCGGCGTTGTCGCTATGGGTTACGGAGACGGTTATCCTCGTAGCGCGCCTTCGGGTACGCCGGTGCTGGTGAACGGCAGGGAAGTTCCTCTGGTTGGCCGCGTGGCAATGGATATGATTTGCGTCGATCTTGGCCCCGATGCAGCCGAAAAACCGGGTGATAACGTGGTGCTGTGGGGCGAAGGATTACCGGCCGAGCGCATCGCAGAATATACGAATGTAAGTGCTTACGAACTTATCACCCGCCTGACCTCAAGGGTGACGATGAAGTATCTGGACTGATTGTCCTCGCCTGGTTTACAGTGGAAATCCGCGAACTGTAAACCAGGAGAACCTCACCGTGTTTCAAAAAGTTGACGCCTATGCTGGCGACCCCATCCTTTCCCTCATGGAACGCTTCAAAGTCGATCCTCGCAGCGACAAGGTCAACCTCAGCATCGGCCTCTATTACAATGAAGACGGGGTTATCCCGCAGCTGCAGGCTGTCGCGGAAGCTGAAGCTCGCCTGAATGCGCAGCCTCACGGCGCTTCTCTCTATTTACCGATGGAAGGACTGAACGGCTACCGCAGCGCCATCGCACCGCTGCTGTTTGGTGCCGAACACCCGGCTCTGATCGAAGGCCGCATTGCCACCATTCAGACTCTCGGCGGCTCGGGCGCCCTGAAAGTGGGTGCCGATTTCCTGAAATCTTATTTCCCTGATTCTCAGGTTTGGGTCAGCGATCCGACCTGGGAAAACCACGTAGCCATCTTTGAAGGCGCGGGTTTCACCGTTAATACCTACCCTTGGTTTGATAGCGAAACCAACGGCGTGCGCTTCGAAGCACTGCTGGAAAAACTGAACACGCTGCCGGAAAAAAGCATTGTTCTGCTGCATCCGTGCTGCCATAACCCAACCGGCTCCGACCTGAACAACGGCCAGTGGGACGCGGTAGTTGAAATCCTCAAAGCACGTAATCTGATCCCGTTCCTCGACATCGCCTATCAGGGCTTTGGTGCCGGGATTGAAGAGGACGCTTACGCTATCCGCGCCATTGCATTGGCCGGGCTACCGATGCTGGTCAGCAACTCGTTCTCTAAAATCTTCTCCCTTTACGGCGAGCGCGTAGGCGGCCTTTCCGTAGTCTGCGAAGATAGCGATGCCGCGGGCCGTGTGCTGGGGCAGCTGAAAGCCACCGTGCGCCGCAACTACTCCAGCCCGCCAAACTTTGGTGCACAGCTTGTCGCTACCGTCCTGAATGACGAGAAGCTGAAAGCCAGCTGGATTGCCGAAGTGGAAACCATGCGTGTGCGTATTCTGGAAATGCGCCAGGTGCTGGTTGAAGTGCTGACGAAAGCGGTGCCGGGGCGTAATTTTGACTATCTGGTGAAACAGCGCGGTATGTTCAGCTACACCGGGCTCAGCGCTGCTCAGGCAGATCGCCTGCGCGAAGAGTTTGGCATCTATCTGCTGGCCAGCGGCCGTATCTGCGTGGCTGGCCTGAACCACGGCAACGTGCAGCGCGTGGCGCAGGCGTTCGCCGCTGTAATGTAAGTACTTGCTAACTATCTCTTCTTGCCCCTCTTCTTTAGTAGAGGGGCATTATTTCCCAGGTTCTGTGATCTCTTCTGTCTTCTCCGATATAAAACAAATAAAACCTTTATATATCAGGCTCCGGCAGGTATGGTCGGGATGCTTTATTATCCGTTTGCGCAATTTAACAACGATTAAAACCAATAAAATAGAAAGGGAAAACAATGCGTAAGATTGCTTTGGCACTGAGTGCCGTCTGCCTGCTGGTCGGCCTTAATCATTCCGTGATGGCGAAGGAATCCGTTCCCGCCCCGCTTAACCCTGGCGTAACCGTGGCTCAACTGGCACAGCAGGTGCCGGTGCATTGGGTTTCCGTGGCGCAAATAGAAAATAGCCTGCTGGGGCGCGCGCCTATGGCAGTTGGCTTTGATATTGATGACACCGTCCTGTTTTCTAGCCCCGGCTTTTATCGCGGGCAGAAAGAGTATTCTCCCGGCAAGCAGGATTACCTGAAGAACCCTGAGTTTTGGGAAAAAATGAACAACGGCTGGGATGAATTCAGCATGCCGAAAGAGGTGGCGAAAAGCCTGATAACCATGCACCTCAAGCGTGGCGACAGCGTTTACTTTGTTACCGGACGCAGCCAGACCAAAACTGAAACCGTGACCAAAACGCTGCAAAACGACTTCCTGATCCCGGAACCAAACGTTAATCCGGTTATTTTTGCCGGAGATAAAGAAGGCCAGAACACCAAGACTCAGTGGCTGAAAGATAAGAAAATCAAGATCTTCTACGGTGACTCGGATAACGACATCACGGCAGCGCAGGAAGTCGGCGCTCGCGGTATTCGTATCCTGCGAGCTTCTAATTCCAGCTATCAGCCGCTGCCAAAAGCTGGCTCATTTGGTGAAGAAGTCATCGTTAACTCCGAGTATTAACTCTGCTTCGGAAAACGGCAGCTAAAATAAATTATCTGCCGTTTTTTTAATCAACCTCCTCGTCGATTGTGCGCTTTTGGCACACAATTAGTTTTGCCGCGGGCTTTTCCGGGCAAAGGCTATTCAGGACGAGGAAATCAAGATGACGAATTCGGATCTTTTAGAATATTGCATGAATAAACCCGGTGCCGCGCAAAGCGTGCACAGCGACTGGAAAGCGACTCAAATTAAGGTTGCCGATGTGCTGTTTGCGATGGTACACGCCGATGGGCAGCGCCCGGCCGTGTCGCTTAAGGCAACGCCGGAGCTGGCTGATTTACTGCGGCAGGAACATCAGGATGTTTTTCCCAGCGCTCATCTGAATAAAACCCACTGGAGCACGCTGTATCTGGACGGTTCTCTGCCGGGATCGCAAATTTACTATCTGGTGGATGCTTCGTATCAGCAGGCGCTGACGTTGCTGCCTGAACAGGTCAGGCAGCAACTATCGGAGTGACTACTTCAGCAAGGGCTTGAGGAAGCGTGCGGTATGAGAAGCTTTGCAGGTGGCGACGGTTTCCGGCGTGCCGGAGACCAGAATCTCGCCGCCGCCGCTGCCGCCTTCCGGCCCCAGGTCCACAATCCAGTCTGCGGTTTTAATCACGTCGAGATTATGCTCAATCACCACGATGGTGTTGCCCTGATCCCTGAGCTGATGCAGGACTTCCAGCAACTGCTGGATATCCGCGAAGTGCAGGCCGGTCGTCGGCTCATCGAGGATATACAGCGTTTGCCCGGTGCCGCGTTTGGACAGCTCTCGCGCCAGCTTAACGCGCTGTGCTTCACCGCCTGAAAGCGTGGTTGCCGACTGGCCAAGTCGAATATAGGACAGGCCAACGTCAATCAGCGTTTGCAGCTTACGCGCCAGCGCCGGAACCGCATCAAAGAACGCGCGCGCGTCTTCAATCGTCATATCCAGCACTTCGTGAATGCTCTTGCCCTTGTACTTAATTTCCAGCGTTTCGCGGTTATAACGCTTGCCTTTGCACTGGTCGCACGGCACGTAAATATCCGGCAGGAAGTGCATCTCGACTTTGATTACGCCGTCACCCTGGCAGGCTTCGCAGCGCCCACCGCGTACGTTAAAGCTGAAGCGCCCCGGCGTATAGCCACGAGAACGTGCTTCCGGCACGCCAGCAAACAGCTCGCGCACGGGCGTGAAAACGCCGGTGTAGGTCGCCGGGTTGGAGCGCGGAGTACGGCCTATCGGGCTCTGGTCGATGTCGATAACTTTGTCGAAATGCTCCAGGCCATGAACTTCACGGTAGGGGGCCGGTTCGACAATCGTTGCGCCATTCAGCTGGCGCTGGGCAATCGGGAACAACGTATCGTTGATAAGCGTCGATTTACCCGAGCCGGAAACGCCGGTGATGCAGGTAAATAGCCCAACCGGCAGCGTCAGTGTGACATCTTTCAGGTTGTTGCCCTTCGCGCCGACCAGCTTGAGCACCTTTTCCGGATCTGCGGCAACGCGTTTTTTCGGAACAGCTATCTCGCGTTTACCGCTGAGGAACTGCCCCGTCAGGGATTCCGGCACCGCGATAATATCCTTCATGGTGCCTTCAGCGACCACCTGGCCGCCGTGTACGCCTGCGCCAGGGCCAATATCGATAATATGGTCGGCGGCGCGAATAGCATCTTCATCGTGCTCAACCACAATCACCGTGTTGCCGAGGTTACGCAGATGGATAAGCGTTTCCAGCAGGCGCTCGTTATCGCGCTGGTGCAGGCCGATAGACGGTTCATCCAGCACATACATGACGCCAACCAGCCCGGCGCCAATCTGGCTCGCCAGACGAATACGCTGAGCCTCGCCGCCGGAGAGCGTTTCCGCCGAACGGGAGAGAGAAAGATAGTTCAGGCCGACGTTCACCAGGAACTTCAGGCGGTCGCCTATCTCTTTCAGCACTTTTTCTGCGATCTGCGCGCGCTGGCCGCTGAGCTTCATGTTCTGGAAGAATTCCATCGCATGGCCGATGCTCATGTCGGAAATTGTCGGCAGCGCGGTATTTTCAACGAAGACGTGGCGAGCTTCGCGACGCAGGCGAGTGCCTTCGCAGCTGGCACAAGGACGGTTGCTGATAAACTTCGCCAGCTCTTCACGCACGGCGGAGGATTCCGTCTCTTTATAACGGCGCTCCATATTGTGCAGCACGCCTTCAAACGGATGACGGCGCACGGAGGTATCGCCGCGGTCGTTCATATATTTGAATTCAATCGTTTCTTTACCTGAACCGTGCAGCACGACTTTTTTCACCGTGTCGCTCAGCTCGTTCCACGGTGCTTCAACGTCAAACTTATAGTGCTCGGCCAGGGAACGCAGCATGGTGAAGTAGTAGAAATTACGGCGATCCCAGCCGCGGATGGCTCCGCCAGCCAGAGACAGTTCACCGTTCTGCACTACGCGGTCCGGGTCAAAATATTGTTGTACGCCCAGGCCGTCGCAGGTCGGGCAGGCCCCAGCCGGGTTATTGAAGGAGAACAGGCGTGGTTCAAGCTCGCGCATGCTGTAGCCGCACACCGGGCAGGCAAAGTTGGCGGAAAACAGCAGCTCTTCCGCTTTTTCATCGTCCATGTCGGCCACTACCGCAGAGCCGCCGGACAGCTCCAACGCGGTTTCAAATGACTCGGCCAGGCGCTGGGCGATGTCTTCGCGCACCTTAAAGCGGTCAACAACGACTTCGATGGTGTGCTTCTTCTGAAGCTCCAGCTTTGGCGGGTCGGAAAGGTCGCACACCTCGCCGTCGATACGCGCGCGGATATAGCCCTGGCTTGCCAGGTTTTCCAGCGTTTTGGCGTGCTCGCCTTTGCGGTCTTTAATGATGGGAGCCAGCAGCATCAGGCGCTTGCCTTCCGGCTGCGCCAGCACGTTGTCGACCATCTGGCTCACGGTTTGTGCCGCCAGCGGGATATCGTGATCCGGGCATCGTGGCTCGCCTACTCGGGCGTACAGCAGACGCAGGTAGTCATGGATTTCAGTGATAGTGCCGACGGTTGAACGCGGGTTATGGGACGTGGATTTCTGTTCAATAGAAATCGCAGGCGACAACCCTTCGATATGGTCGACATCCGGCTTCTCCATCAGCGACAGGAACTGACGCGCATAGGCGGAGAGAGACTCGACGTAGCGGCGCTGCCCCTCTGCGTACAGGGTATCAAATGCCAGTGAGGATTTGCCTGAACCCGACAGCCCGGTGACAACGATCAGCTTGTCGCGCGGGATGACGAGGTTGATATTTTTGAGATTGTGGGTGCGGGCGCCCCGAACTTCGATCTTATCCATTCACCTTTCCCGGAATGATGACTACATGCGCCTGGTATATAAAGGAACAACCGACGGCCAGAAACGGCTAATTATGACACAATAAAACCTGAATGGATATCCAGTGCTTTAATGAAACGAGCTATACTTACCCGACATTCTGGAATGTCCCTCGCAGCTATAAACATTGTGGGTGGCATAGTGTAGAATCCCCGGTTTAGACTATCTATAAACGTTTCAGGAGACACGAACATGGCCAGCAGAGGCGTAAACAAGGTGATTCTCGTTGGGAATCTGGGTCAGGACCCGGAAGTACGCTATATGCCAAATGGTGGCGCAGTTGCCAACATTACACTGGCCACGTCAGAGTCCTGGCGTGATAAGCAAACCGGCGAAACCAAAGAAAAAACCGAATGGCACCGCGTTGTGCTGTTCGGCAAACTGGCAGAAGTGGCCGGTGAATACCTGCGTAAAGGCTCTCAGGTTTACATCGAAGGCGCACTGCAAACCCGTAAATGGACCGACCAGGCTGGCGTAGAAAAATACACCACCGAAGTCGTGGTTAACGTTGGCGGCACCATGCAGATGCTCGGCGGCCGTCAGGGCGGCGGTGCACCGGCAGGCGGCAACGGCGGCGGCCAGCAGCAGGGCGGGTGGGGTCAGCCTCAGCAGCCACAGGGCGGCAACCAGTTCAGCGGCGGCGCGCAGTCTCGTCCGCAGCAGCAGAGCGCACCAGCTCCGTCTAACGAACCGCCAATGGACTTCGACGACGATATCCCGTTCTGATGAATTCAGGTTCCAGACCTGTATATTAAGAACAGACAAAACCCTGCTCCGGCAGGGTTTTTTGTATTCTGGCGGCTGGGCTATGCTGGAAAGGGTGTTTTAACGATAAGGGAAATACCGTGGCATTTTTGGGATACGTCAGTAAACGTGAATGTCAGCAGCAGGAAGGGGCAACCCCGCATTTGCCTTCGTTTAGCTTTTACGAAAAGCACTTGTCACCACCTGTCGATGGCTCGCCTGAAGCGATTATTCAGGCCGTTCTGGCGCTGGATATGGAAGAAGATCCGGTGATCCGCCGGTTGCTCAGCCTGCGCCAGCTGCCCCGCCGCCTGCGCCGGGCTTTTTCGAAAGCAGAAAGCGTTGACCCGGCAGATTCATTTGGATTTGGCTCCTTTACTCCGCTTCACCAAAACGGCGACGAAGTTTCTTTCGGGCTGGCCGGGCGTTTCTGGAGGCCGCTGCTGGGTGTTGAATGCCTGGCGGATGCTGAAGCTTTTCATCGCTTTACCGACCCAAATGCGGCCAAACTGGTATTGCGCTTTGACGTCACAAAGGAGAGCAGTGGAGCGGCAGTATTACGCACCGAAACCTTCGTCTATTGCCCGACTCCGCGCGTGAAGGTGCTATTTGGCCTTTATTGGATGCTCATTCGCCCGGCCAGCGGCTGGATCAGGCGGCGCACGCTACTTTCCGTGAAGCGAAAGCTTGCTGCCGTTTTGCCCTGATAAAGGGGCTGGCTTACTGCTCTACTGCCTGCATGCCCAACATCATCTTGCTCCAGTCGTAAAAAGCCCGAACAGCCGGGGAAACATGGCGGCTTTGCGGGTAAACCAGAAACAGCGGCATATCGACGGCGTGTTCTTCCAGGCAGGGGAGCAACTCACCGGCCTCAACGTAAGGTTTCACTAAATAGCTGGCAACGCGAATCAGGCCAATTCCCTGAAGACCGGCCTGGATATACGCGTCGGTGTCATCAACAGTTAGCGTCTCTTTCATCCGTACCGGCACCACACCGTCTTTATCAATAAAGCTCCACTCGGTTGTGCGACCCGTACTGTGAGTGAGGTAGCCAACGGCGTGGTGATTTTTGAGGTCTTCTAAGCGGGCAGGCTTACCGTGCCGGGCAATGTACTGCGGGGAGGCCAGCACCGACCATTTGAACTGGGCGAGCTGGCGGGCAACCAGCGTTGTGGAATCTTCCACGCTGCCCGTCCTGATAACGCAGTCGAACCCTTCCTGAATCAGATCTACTACCCGATCGCTGGAGCAGAGAATTAGCTCAAGCTCAGGATAGCGTTCAAGAAATTCTGCGACGCCTGGTAAAATACAGTGCCTGGCCAGAGACTGCGGCATCCCTACTTTAAAGCGGCCTTTGGGCTGCCCGCTTCTCCCCGGAAATGAGGATTCCAGGGCTAAAATGTCGCCGAGAATTTTTTTACATTCAGCATAATAATTCTGGCCATCCGAAGTGACGCTCAGCCTGCGAGTGGTGCGCTGCATAAGCTGTACGCCAAGCCCGGTTTCCAGATCTTTTATGGTGCGGGAGACGGTCGATCTCGGCAGCCCCAATAATTCAGCTGCTCTGGCAAAGCTCTGTGTCTCAACAACGTGGCTATATACGCGCATCGCTTCCAGTTTATCCATGTCATCCCCCACGATTTATCGAGATTGTTCCATTTATACGAACAGTTTAACCCGGTTTCGGCAGCTTATCGGCAATCAGCCATAACAGTAGACTCCCCGGATATGCAGCAATATTGCTGCTATTAAACGCTGGGGAATGAAAGATGATCGTCAATGTAGCAAATACGGATGAAAAAATATTGGTGCTTGGTGTGGGACAGTTGGGTGCCGCAGTTCTGGACGCATTGCTTCCGGCGGCGGCTTCTCACGGACACATTGTTACGGCAGGCGTTTCGCCAGGTTCGCTCGACGAAAACGGGCAGCTTCTTTCGCAAAAATATAAGAAATACGCGGCTGCGGGCACTGATTTTATCGCTCTGGATATCGCGGCCAGCGAGAGCGACGCTTTGGTGCCGCTGTTCCAGCAATTCGACACCGTCATCAACTGCATGGGGTTTGTTGCCGGGGCGGGGACACAGCTGAAAATCACCACGGCGGTGATTCAGGCGGGCGTTAAACGCTATTTTCCGTGGCAGTTTGGCGTCGATTACGATGTGGTGGGCAAAGGCAGCGGCCAGCCGGTGTGGGATGAGCAGCATGATGTCAGGACATTGTTGCGCAGCCAGTCTTCTACCGAGTGGGTGATTGTTTCTACCGGCATGTTTACCAGTTTCTTGTTTGAGCCCGCGTTCGACGTGGTGAACTTGCAGGCCCGGACAATCAACGCTCTGGGCAGCTGGCAGACTCAGGTAACGGTCACTTCTCCGGAAGATATTGGGCGTTTAACGACGGCCATTTATCTCGAGGAGCCGCGCATCGTTAATCAGGTGGTTTTTATCGCGGGCGAAACGCTTAGCTACGGCAAACTGGCAGAGATTGTCGAAAGCGTTAGCGGAACGGGCTTTAGCAAAGCGGTGCTCAGCCTGCCGGATTTGCAAAGCGAACTGGGACGTCATCCGGATGAGCAGATGCTGCGTTATCGCACCGCCTTCGCGCGCGGAGAAGGTGTCTGGTGGCCGATGGAGAAAACGTATAATTTCGGGAAAAATATTCCCACTCAGAAGGTTGAGGATTGGCTGCGGGCGTTACTGGCTGAATAAAATAAAAAGCCGATGGCGATTGCTCACCATCGGCTTTTCTCTGAGTACAAACGCTTAGGCGTTCAGCAGCGGCTCTGCGGTTTTCTCAACCAGCGCCAGCAGGACTTTTACGTCTTCCAGCGTCACGGTTGGGTTCAGCAGGGTCAGCTTCAGGCAGGTAACGCCCTGGTGCTCGGTCACGCCGACATTGGCGCGGCCGGACTCCAGCAATGCATCGCCGATTTTCTGGTTCAGCAGCGCCACTTCGGCGTCGCTGTAGCCAGCAAGGCTTGCAGGGCGGAAGCGGAACAGCACGCTTGCCAGCTGCGGCTGCATCACCAGCTCCAGAGAAGCATGGTCAGCCACATAGGCCGCTACGTTCTGCGCCATGGTCACGCCGTGATCGATGATTTCGGCATACTGTTTCTGGCCCAGGGCTTCCAGACCCATCCACAGCTTCAATGCATCAAAGCGGCGGGTTGTTTGCAGAGATTTGGAGACCAGGTTTGGCACGCCTTGCTCTTCGTCGAACTCGGAGTTCAGGTATGCAGCCTGGTAGCGCATCAGCTCGTAATGGCGTTCATCCTTGAGCAGGAACGCGCCGCAGCTGATGGTCTGGAAGAACTGTTTGTGGAAGTCCAGAGTCACGGAGTCCACCAGCTCCAGGCCGTCCAGGTAATCGCGATACTTTTCGGAAAGCAGCAGTGCGCCGCCCCAGGCCGCATCAACGTGTACCCAGATTTTGTGTTCGGCAGCCAGCTTAGCAATCTCGCGCAGCGGATCGATAGCACCGGCGTCGGTTGTCCCGGCGGTAGCGACAATCGCCATAATCTGCTCGCCGTTCGCTTTTGCCTGAGCGATTTTGTTCGCCAGGTCGCTAACGTCCATGCGGGCAAACTCGTCGGTTTTCACCAACGTGACGGACTGGTAGCCCATGCCCATCAGCGCCATGTTTTTCTGCACGGAGAAGTGGGCATTTTCAGAGCACAGCACCCGAATTTTGCGGATGTCGCCGGTCAGACCGTCCTGCTGGACGGAGTGACCCTGACGCGCAAAGTAAGCGTCACGCGCCAGCATCAGACCCATCAGGTTGCTCTGAGTGCCGCCGCTGGTGAACACGCCCGCGTCGCCAGCCGGGTAGCCAACTTGCGCGCGCAGCCATTCAATCAGCTTCATCTCAATGATGGTGGCCGACGGGCTTTGGTCCCAGGAGTCCATGCTCTGGTTGGTGGCGTTAATCAGCACTTCCGCGGCCTGGCTTACCACCAGGCTAGGGCAATGCAGGTGCGCCACGCACTGCGGATGGTGCACCAGCAGGCTGTCTTTCAGGAAATACTCAATCGCGCGTTCAATCGCGACCTGGTTGCCCAGGCCCTGAGGATTGAAGTCGAGCTGAATACGTTCTTTCAGCTCGGCGACGGTTTTGCCCTGGTACATCTGAGGCTGCTGCAACCATTCCACTACGGCCTGGCTGGTCTGGGCGATCGCCTGCTGGTATTCCTCAATGCTCTGCGCTGAGGAGGCCAGAATCGGGTTAGATCGGGACATATTATTCACTCCGGTCAGACAGCTTTGGCGCCAGCGGCTAACAAGGCTTGTTCAAATTTGCTCAGGAAAATTTCCAGCTCATCGTCAGTGATCAACAGAGATGGCAGCAGGCGCAGCACGCAGCCGTTACGGCCACCGCGCTCCAGAATCAGGCCCGCTTCGAAGCATTTCTTCTGAATAAGAGCAGACAGCGCGCCGTCGGCCGGGTAGCAACCCATATGATCCTGGGCTTCTTCAGGCTTAACGATTTCAATCCCGAGCATCAGGCCCAGGCCGCGAACGTGGCCGATAACCGGGTAGCGCTTTTGCAGCTCAACCAGTTTGCCTTTCAGCCATTCGCCCTGAGCGGCAACTTTGTCTGCAACTTTGTTGTTTTTCAGGTATTTCAGCGTGGTCAGGCCGGTCGCCATTGCCAGCTGGTTGCCGCGGAAGGTGCCGGTGTGGTGGCCAGGCTCCCAGGCATCGATCTCTTTTCTCAGGCCCAGCACGGCCAGCGGCAGACCGCCGCCAACGGCTTTGGACATCACGATGATGTCTGGCTCAATACCGGCGTGTTCGTAGGCGAACAGCTTGCCGGTGCGGGCAAAGCCAGCCTGAACTTCGTCGATAATCAGCACGATGCCGTGCTCTTTGGTCACTTTACGAATGCGTTGCAGCCACTCGGCCGGAGCCGGGTTCACGCCACCTTCGCCCTGAACCGCTTCGAGAATAACGGCCGCAGGTTTGCGCACGCCGCTTTCAACGTCGTTGATCAAGTTGTCGAAGTAGTAGGTCAGCGCTTTCACGCCGGCGTCACCGCCAATGCCCAGCGGGCAGCGGTACTGGTGCGGGTACGGCAGGAACTGGACTTCCGGCATCAGGCCGTTGATGGCCTCTTTCGGAGAGAGGTTGCCGGTTACCGACAGCGCGCCGTGAGTCATGCCGTGATAGCCGCCGGAGAAGCTGATAACGCCGCTGCGGCCGGTGTGCTTTTTAGCCAGCTTAATCGCCGCTTCTACTGCGTCAGCGCCGGAAGGGCCGCAGAACTGCAGGCAAAATTCTTTACCCTGGCCCGGCAGCAAGGACAGCAGGTATTCGGAGAACTCGTCTTTTAACGGGGTCGTCAGGTCGAGTGTATGTAACGGCAAGCCGCTGGTAATGACATTTTGGATGCTTTGCAGGATATCAGGATGGTTATGGCCAAGCGCCAACGTTCCCGCACCGGCCAGACAGTCGAGATAACGATTATTCTCAACGTCAATTATCCAGGCGCCCTGGGCTTTGGCTATAGCGAACGGTAATTTGCGCGGGTAACTTCTGACATTCGATTCGAATTCAGCCTGTCTTGCCAAATAGGTTTCGTTGGTAGCGTTTGCAGATTGTGCATCTAAAGTATCAATACGGACTTTATCCGTCATCATATCTCTCCTACAACCGTCGGCAGAAGCGCAACGGCTGAATTAAGTAAACTAAATGTTATTCAGGGTGCGTAAAACGCGGCCAATATATGGCTTTTTACCCCCCCGCTCAATCATTTATTTTCCTCGATATTTTTAATTTAAAATCAAATGGTTGATGAAACGTTTCGCAGATATCCAGACATCGGATCTGCCAACTATTGGCAATTGCAGGGAAAAAAGCCGCCGTAAGGCCTCTATTTTTCTTATTGCTCCAATCTGGCCAGACCAGATCGGGAGCTATCTGGAAACAATTAAGCACAAAAAGTTACCGGGGGAAATTCATCGGCAACAGAGGTTTTATTTTTGGCGTGCAGCGGGAAGCTATGGCGGCGTTTAGCGGTAAAAAATGGCTATACGTTCTTCGATAAGTTTGGTCAAAAAATCCAGCGTGGGCTTGTCACCGGACGAGCCATGTTGCAGGCAGAGGCCCAGAGCAGGGAGGCGGGGAAGGGTGTGGAGAACCGCTAAATCGTCAGGTTTACCCACCAGCGTACGTGCGGTAATCCCTAACCCGGCACGGGCTGCCGACCAGAGGCCATTAAGACTGCTGCTGGTGAATGCAATCCGCCAGCTAATACCGGCTGCGTCCAGGGCTTCGAGGGCGCGGGTACGAAGTATGCAGGGGGCGTCAAAGAGCGCAAGGGGAAGCGGTTGTCCGGCGGCAAGGCACTCTGCTACTCGTTCGGCGGAACCTATCCAGTGCAGAGGGATTTTTCCCAACTCGTTCTGAAGGGAGCCGGTATTCGTTTGCCAAAGTAAAGCCATATCCAGCTGTGAACGCTGAACGGCCGATTCCAGCTCCGCATTGCGCGCAATTCTGGCTTCAACAATCACGGCGCTTTGAGCCCGGGTAAAGTCGCCCAGTATGTCGGTTAAAACACCTTCGCCAAAATCCTCCTGAAAACCCACTCGCACTTTGCCGCCCAGCCGTGCGCCGCTGGCGGCGACTATTGCGGCATCATTGAGCGCCAGAAGGCGTTTTGCATAGCTAAAAACGATTTCACCTGTCGGCGTCAGCGCCAGGCCGCGGCCCGCCTTTTTAACAACCGGGGCACCAACCTGCTCCTCCAGTTTTTTGAGCTGGGCGCTGACCGCAGAGGTGGAGCGCCCGTGCCTGTCCGCTGCCCGTGAAAACGAGCCCAGTTCAATGCCTGAGACAAAGGTTTGCAGAACATCGAGATCTAAATGAGTCATCGCCATAGTTCCAAAAAACGGGATTGTTAGTAAAAAATTATCTGATTTTTGGAATGATAGTTGATGAGTATGCTCAGTTTGTCAACGCCAATAAGGAGACATCATGAGCGAGGAAATACAAGAGATTCAGCGGGTTTTGAGCAGGGCTCCTAAGCTTGCCAGCCTGAGTACCGAGTTGTTATTTAAAGATATCTGGGAGCGACCGGAGCTTAACAAACGCGACCGCAGCCTGATAACCGTGGCGGCATTGCTGGCGCTTTACCGGCCTGAACAGCTTCCTTTTCATCTGAGCCTGGCACGTCAAAATGGTGTTCGTGACGAGGAAATTAGCGAGCTGATTACCCATCTCGCCTTTTATGCCGGCTGGCCCGCAGCGCACAGTGCATTACTGGCTTTTGATCGGCTGATTATCGCCGATAGCAACGAGGAGAAATAATATGCCGATTATTCATCTCAGCTTACTTAAAGGGAAAACGACAGCACATCTGGATGCGGTTTCGGCCAGCGTGCAGCAGGCTTTGGTCGAAGCTTTTGACGTGCCTGCTGATGACCTGTTCCAGGTTGTTCATCAACTGGCTGAAACGGAACTGCGTTTTGACCGTCATTATATGGCTGGCCCGCGCAGTAATGCATGGCTGCTGGTTGAGATTACGGCGGGAAAGCCGCGCAGTATCGAAACTAAAAAACGCTTCTACCAGGTGCTTACGGAGAGGCTGGCCGCCAAACCAGGGATCCATCCCAATGACGTTATGGTGGTTATCCGGCATAACAATCCTGAGGACTGGTCTTTTGGCGGCGGAACGGCAAGCCTGGTTCCGGCGTAGCCTCTACCCCTTAAAATCGCTGGGCGCGGGGGAGTCATCGCTGTATATTTCAATGCACAACGATTATCAGGACTCCCGCCGTGAATTTATTGACTCGCCGCCTGACTATAGGCGCTCTGTTACTGCTTTCCCCGCTCGCCGCGCTGGCGAACCGCACCATAACCGATCAACTTGGCCGCCAGGTGACTATTCCCGATGAGGTTGACCGCGTGGTGGTGTTGCAGCATCAAACCCTCAACCTGCTGGTACAGATGAACGCCACCGACAAAGTGGTCGGCATTCTGGCTAACTGGAAGCAGCAACTGGGCGACGGCTACTCCCGGTTGGCTCCTGAGCTTGAGCATAAGGCTCAGCTTGGTGATTTGACCCACGTTGACGCGGAAAAACTGGTGGCGCTACATCCGCAGGCGGTCTTTGTCACCAACTACGCGCCGCAGGAGATGATCGACAGCATCAGCAAGCTCGGCATTCCGGTGATAGCGATCTCCCTGCGGCACGACAAGCCGGGCGAGCAGGACAAGCTGAATCCTTCTATGGGCGATGAAGAGCAGGCCTATAACCTGGGTCTTAAAGAGGGCATCACGCTGATTGGCGAAGTGGTCAACAAACGGCAGCAGGCTAAAGAGCTTGTGGAGGCCACTTTCGCCGAGCGTAAGCTTGTCAGCGAGCGGCTGAAAGACATCCCTGAAAGCCAGCGCGTTCGGGCCTATATGGCTAACCCTGACCTGACGACCTACGGTTCCGGTAAATACACGGGCTTGATGATGGCCCATGCGGGGGCGCTAAACGTTGCAGCAGCCACCGTTAAAGGGTTCAAACAGGTATCAATGGAGCAGGTGATCGCCTGGGATCCACAGACGATCTTCGTGCAGGATCGCTACCCGAAAGTAGTGAATGAAATCAAAAACGATCCGCAGTGGCAGACTATTGATGCGGTGAAGAACCACCGCGTCTGGCTTATGCCGGAGTACGCCAAGGCCTGGGGCTACCCGATGCCGGAGGCGATGGCTATAGGCGAGCTATGGATGGCGAAAAAACTCTACCCGGAAAAATTCCGCGACATTGATATGAAGAAAATCGCCGACAGTTGGTATCAGCGTTTTTATCGTACGCATTATGAGGGCGTTGAGTGATGGATTTGCAGGTGCTGGCGGCGGGAAGCCTGCGCCTTGCCTGGCAGACGCTGATGGCGCAGTTCTGCCGTGAAACCGGCATCCATGTTGATACCCGGTTTGCTCCGGCAGGTATGCTGAGGGAACGTATTGAGGCTGGTGAATATTGCAGCCTGTTTGCCTCGGCGAATATGGCTCATCCTCAGGCGCTGCTGGAGCAGGGGATAGCTTCTGCGGTTCAGCGTTTTGCCGGGAACACGCTCTGTGTGACGGCGGCGGCGCAAGTGGTGGAGGAGAAGAGCGACTGGCTAAGCTTGCTGGCTAATCCCGCGCTTCGCATTGCCACTTCCACGCCCGGCAGCGACCCTTCAGGTGATTACACCTGGCAGCTATTTGCCGGGTTGCAGTCGCGATTTGGCGTTGAGCTACACCACCGGGCCATACCGCTGGTTGGCGGGCCGGACAGCAAACCGGTTCCGCAGGGAGAGCTTGCCGCCGCGTGGTTAATCGGCAGCGGCCAGGCCGATCTCTTTATTGGCTATCGTAGCTATGCCGGTGTTTTAAAACAGCATAAGGAGCTGAGAGTGTTTGAAATTCCTCAGCCTTATAATATTGAAGCGAATTACGGCGTGGCACTGTGCGATGAACGGGCAAGGCCGCTGTGGGCATTTCTCGGCTCCGATAGCGCCCGGGGAATATTATTGCAGAGTGGTTTTAGCGCCTGAATAATAAAAAACCGCTGGCAGCAGCGGCTTTTATGAGGCCCCGTCAGGGCATCATGGTTGGCCATTCTGCCGGCATGCGTGAGATTACGTTCACCAGCAGTTGCTTAAAGGATGCCCAGATAAGCGGGAAATCCTCCAGCGTCAGGCCCAATAAACCCATAGCAAACCAGCATGACGCGGCGATGCCCAGCCCGCTGCAGGCAAATGCCAGTATCCGGTAGTCGGAGCGGCGAAACTGGATATTGAGGCTACTTGCCAGAAACATCAAAACGGCACTGACCAGCGGCCAGCGCAGCAAAAAAACGCCGGTAGTAATTGTTGCCATTCACCTTATTCCTCGATCACTGCAACTTTCTTGTTTGTTGCATCAATAATGTGAAGTCTATCACTGTTGGGCATTTAATCACCAGTTTTGAGCGTGTTTTTTCGTCGTTTTTATCGCCGGAAAGGCGTCTTTTTAAGCTGGAATTAGCCGCGCAGCGGTGAACATTTTGTTTATCTGACGTTTACCGCAATTTCGTTTAAATAATCATTCCCTGCTGCTTTAACCCCAGAAAAAATCATATTCACTCGGCAGGTCAAATCTTAAGCTAAACAGTCTCCCGATTTAACTTATCTTATTGTTGCGCAAATTAATTTTCGCTGAGTTAACGCCTGAATCCTATTGCTAAAACAGGCTTTATGATGCAACGTAATCGGCGGTCATCAGGTGGTTCCGGTAAGACATAAAAAATGAGCGGTTAATAGCAGGGACATGTGGGCATCATGGTGAAACGAGTCTATTTAAAGGTGTTGCGCACATCAGGATTTGTCCTGATGGTTTGCCTGCCGGTTATGCTGGCTATCTATTTTGCGCATATGCGCGCAACCAGTGACACCCAGCAGCATCTGCACTCTTTTGGCAAGCTGGTGATGGAAAAGACGGAAATTGTCATCAGCCACGTTAATGACGCCCGCAGCGAAGCCGAGAATTTTTCTGGAAATATATGTAGCCCGGAACATATGGCTAACATGCTGGATATTGTGCGCAGTAAACTTTTTGTCGCCGACTTAATTTACGCTAAAGGCAATCAGCTGCTTTGTTCTACCAGCTATAAACCGTTAAAACCCATTCCTGCCCCTCCGCCGACCTATACCCGCAAGCCAGATGTGGCAATTAACTATTATCTGGATACGCCTTTTTACGCCGGTCATAAAATGACTTATATGCGGCGTGGTAATTATATCGCGGTAATTAATCCACTTACCTGGTCGGAAGTTTTGTCTGAGGACGATTCTTTGGTCTACGGCGTGTTTGATACCGTCACCAGGAGTTTCTTTTCTTTAAGCCCCGGCGCCGATAGCGATCTGCTGCACGGCTTTATTCTGCGTGGAGAGAAAACCTTTACCCACGATAACCGCTTTTACACCATTAACTATTCGGCAAAAAGACCGATAGCGGTCATTGTTTCGACTTCAGAAACGCTATTTAACCGCCAGTGGTATCACCAGCTGACGCTGACTTTGCCGCTGGGTGTTATTTGCAGTCTTATAATTCTTATGATGTGGTCGCGAACCCGACAGCAGCTTAATTCACCACGTCGTATGCTGCAAAGAGCGCTGGCCAGAAAACAGCTTAAGCTTCATTACCAGCCGATAATTGATATTCAGAACGGCCACTGCGTTGGGGCAGAGGCGCTACTGCGCTGGGTTAATTTTAACGGGCAGACCATCAGCCCCGGCACATTTATTCCGCTGGCTGAATCTGAAGGCTTGATTCACAAAATATCAGACTATGTGGTGGATGCGGTATTTAAAGACTTTGGTGAGTTTCTGGCGGACCATCCGGGGCTGTACGTTTCGATAAATCTTTCGGCGGCGGATTTTCACTCTTCACGCCTGATTAATGTTCTCTCCGAGCGCATTAAAACCTATAACATCAGGCCCGGGCAGATAAAAATTGAAGTTACCGAGCGTGGATTTATTGATGTTGAAAAAACCAGGCCGGTTATTCAGGAGTTTCGTAATGCCGGGTTTAAAGTAGCGATTGATGATTTTGGCACCGGTTATTCGAACCTGCACAACCTGCAATATTTAAACGTCGATATCTTAAAAATCGATAAAAGCTTTATTGATTCGGTCACCAGCGAGCGAGCCAGCCACTTACTGGTAGAACATATTATTGAAATAGCCCACAGCCTTAACCTGACGACTATCGCCGAAGGCGTGGAAACCGAAGCACAGCTTGCGTGGCTGGTGGAGCACGGCGTGGAGTTCTGCCAGGGCTGGTATTTTGCGAAGGCGCTTCCACCTCAGGAATTTATTGCCTGGCTGTACACGCCAGGCGGCATCAACCTTGCTTCCGGGCGAGCCACTCAGGCCTGATGGCGGTAGTCCGTTGGCGTGCGGTCGAATTCACGGCGAAACACGCGGGAGAAGGTTTGCTGCGAGACGTAGCCGTAGTCCATAGCGATATCAAAAATTGGCCGCTGAGTGGTTCTTAGCTCGGTAGCCGCCATCAGCAGGCGGCGCTGGCGAATATAGTCGCCCAGCGTTTGATGCATCACGGTGCGGAACATTCGCTGCAAATACCACTTTGAATAACCGGATTTTTTTGCCACCACGTCGATGTTAAGCGGCTGGTCAATATGTTCATCAATCCATTCAGTCAGCGTATAAATGATGTCCTGGTGAGCCATGAGTCGTCCTCATTTACGGGTTAGCAAGTTTCGTTGAGCCGGAGTATAATTCCTCAAGTTAACTTGAGGTAAAGAGCATTGTGGAAAAGAAAATCTCTCGACTAAAAACGTTGTTAACGCCGGGCGAAGTAGCAAAGCGCAGCGGCGTGGCGGTTTCCGCGCTGCATTTTTACGAAAGCAAAGGGTTGATTAAAAGTACGCGGAACGCGGGCAATCAGCGGCGCTATCAGCGCGATGTGCTGCGAACGGTGGCGATAATCAAAATAGCCCAGCGCATCGGCATTCCGCTCAGCACCGTAGGTGACGCCTTTGGCGTGCTGCCTGACGGGCATTCGATCAACAAAAACGACTGGAAGAAGCTCTCTTCGCAATGGCGTGAGGAGCTGAATCACCGCATTGCCACGCTGACCGCGCTGCGTGATGAGCTAAACGGCTGCATCGGGTGCGGCTGTCTGTCCGGGGTGGACTGTCCGCTGCGTAACCCTGGCGACAAACTCGGCGAGCAGGGCACCGGTGCCCGCCTGCTGGAAGACTAAATCTCTCACTGCATAAAAAACTAAAGCGCCACAAGGGCGCTTTAGTTTTATTCCCGGTCTTTGTCTTTCGCTCTATCCCGCTCTGGCAGGAGGGTTTCCCCCGACGTCAACGCCCCTCAATTACGCTTTCTCAGGAGGTTCCGGTCTGCGTTGATAATTAAAGTGTAGGCCCCACCCCGAACTTCGCAAGGTCAATTTGCTCTTTTTTTGTACATTTTTTGACGGGCTTTTCGGGAGCGTGTTTCCTATAGTTACTCCATCAGGCTAAACAAAAGGTTACCGAATGCTGACGGTTCATCATCTCAATAACTCTCGCTCACAACGCGTTCTCTGGATGCTCGAAGAGCTGGAGCTGCCTTATCAAATCATTCGCTATCAGCGTGAACCGACCATGCTGGCGCCGGAGGCGTTAAAGAAAATTCACCCGCTGGGTAAATCGCCGGTAGTGGAAGATAACGGCCACATCCTCGCGGAGTCAGGCGCAATCCTCGAATACTTGCAGGAAAGTTACGACAAAGAGGGCCGCCTTAAGCCCGCAGAGATAAACGACAAGCTGCAATATCGATTCTGGCTGCATTATGCCGAAGGGTCGCTCATGCCGCTGTTGTTGCTGAAGCTGGTCTTTAGTCGCCTGGGTAAAGCGCCGGTTCCCTGGCCGCTGCGTCCGGTCGGCAAAGCGCTGGGGCAGGGAGTGCAAAAGGCGTATCTCAATAAGCAAATTGCCACCCATGCTCGCTACGTTGAAGGGCACCTGAGCCAGTTCCCGTGGTTTGCCGGGCAGCAGTTCAGCGCGGCGGACATCCAGATGAGCTTCCCGGTTGCCGCGCTCCTTGCTCGCGGGGAGGTGAATGATATGCCGCATACCCAGGCATGGATGAAAAACGTGCAAATGCGGCCTGCGTGGCAGCGGGCGCTGAACCAGGGTGGGCCGTTTGAGATCCCCGGCGACTAATTTTTGAATCGGGTGAAAACTGCGCCAACAGTTTGCTGTTTTGTTGCGAAATTGCGCATCGACGATAACGTTTGCGCATGATGCGGTGATTTATTCATCAGCTGGGCATATTTTCCACGAAAAGCGCAAAAGTTAGGTTGAAAATCCCGTAAGGAAGGCTGGATAATCGTTTGCCTTAATTCTGATACACCGATTTGTCTGTGCGGAGTTAAACGTTTGCTTTTTTGTGACACCCCTTTTGTCACAATCGTAGCGCAGGGAGACAACGTTTAACTGGCAGCGGGTTGTCCACCGCCCGGGCAAACGTCATTCTAAAAATCTCAGGGGATTTTTCACTATGTCTACACCTTCTCCGCGTGCCGGCGGCTCACTCGACGCCTGGTTCAAAGTTTCTGCACGTGGCAGTACCGTGCGCCAGGAAGTTGTCGCCGGTCTGACAACCTTCCTCGCCATGGTTTACTCCGTGATAGTGGTCCCGGGCATGCTCGGCAAAGCCGGTTTCCCTCCGGCGGCGGTCTTCGTCTCCACCTGTCTGGTTGCGGGCGTTGGCTCCATCGTGATGGGACTGTGGGCAAACCTGCCGCTGGCCATCGGCTGCGCCATCTCGCTGACCGCATTCACCGCTTTCAGCCTGGTGCTCGGCCAGCACATCAGCGTGCCGGTTGCACTCGGTGCGGTATTCCTGATGGGCGTGCTGTTTACCATTATCTCCGCCACCGGCATTCGTAGCTGGATTTTACGCAACCTGCCAATGGGCGTTGCCCACGGCACCGGGATTGGCATCGGCCTGTTCCTGCTGTTGATTGCCGCTAACGGCGTGGGCCTGGTTATCAAGAACCCGCTGGACGGTCTGCCGGTTGCGCTGGGCCACTTTGCCAGCTTCCCGGTAATCATGTCGCTGATTGGCCTGGCGGTGATTATCGGCCTGGAAAAACTGAAAGTACCGGGCGGTATTCTGCTGACCATTATCGGGGTTTCGATCATCGGCCTGATTTTTGACCCGAATGTTCACTTCTCCGGTATCTTCGCTATGCCTTCCCTGAGCGATGATAAAGGCAATTCGCTGATTGGCAGCCTCGACATCATGGGCGCGCTGAACCCGATTGTGCTGCCAAGCGTACTGGCGCTGGTCATGACCGCGGTATTTGACGCAACCGGCACTATCCGCGCGGTTGCCGGTCAGGCAAACCTGCTGGATAAAGACGGCCAGATTATCGACGGCGGCAAAGCGCTGACAACTGACTCCCTGAGCAGCGTGTTCTCAGGTCTGGTGGGTGCGGCTCCGGCTGCGGTTTACATCGAGTCCGCAGCGGGTACGGCGGCGGGCGGTAAAACCGGCCTGACAGCCATCACCGTTGGCGTGCTGTTCCTGCTTATCCTGTTCCTCTCCCCGCTCTCCTATCTGGTTCCTGCCTACGCAACCGCTCCGGCGCTGATGTATGTTGGCCTGCTGATGCTGAGCAACGTGGCAAAAATCGACTTTGCCGACTTCGTAGATGCGATGGCTGGCCTGATAACTGCGGTCTTCATCGTGCTGACCTGTAATATCGTTACCGGCATCATGATCGGCTTTGCTTCTCTGGTTATCGGCCGCGTAGTGTCCGGCGAATGGCGCAAGCTGAATATCGGCACCGTGGTTATTGCCGTGGCGCTGGTGGCGTTCTACGCCGGTGGCTGGGCAATCTGATTTTCAATTCGTGCGGGTTGCGTTCTGTAACCCGCCGCTTTTCCTCTCTTCGGGCATTTCCGGTTCCAATGTGGTGCAAAAAGTTGTTTTATTATTAAAACAACCTTCAAAGGTGGCACTTCACACATCGCTTACAAGGAAAACATGGAAATTTTCTTTACCATCCTCATTATGACCCTCGTGGTTTCGCTCTCCGGAGTGGCAACACGCATGTTGCCCTTCCAGATCCCGCTCCCTCTGATGCAAATCGCCATTGGCGCGCTGCTGGCGTGGCCGCATTTTGGCCTGCACGTTGAATTTGACCCGGAACTGTTCCTGGTGCTGTTTATCCCGCCGCTGCTGTTTGCCGACGGCTGGAAAACGCCGACCCATGAGTTTCTTAACCATGGGCGGGAGATTATCGGCCTTGCGCTGGTGCTGGTGCTGGTCACCGTGGTCGGGATCGGCTTCCTGATTTACTTCCTGGTGCCGGGTATTCCGCTAATTCCTGCTTTTGCGCTGGCGGCGGTGCTGTCGCCGACGGATGCCGTGGCGCTGTCTGGGATTGTTGGCGAAGGGCGCATCCCGAAAAAAATCATGGGGATTTTGCAGGGCGAGGCGCTGATGAACGACGCCTCTGGCCTGGTATCGCTGAAGATGGCGGTCGCCGTCGCCGTGGGCACAATGGTGTTCACCGTTGGCGGAGCATCGCTTGAGTTCTTTAAGGTAGCGATTGGCGGCCTGCTGGCGGGGATTGCCGTCAGCCTGCTGTACGGTAAGTCGCTGCGCCTGATGAGCCGCTGGAGCGGCGATGAACCGGCAACTCAAATTCTGCTGCTGCTGCTGTTACCGTTCGCCTCTTATCTGATTGCCGAACATATTGGCGTTTCGGGCATCCTGGCTGCGGTTGCCGCGGGGATGACCATTACCCGGTCCGGCGTGTTACGCAGCGCACCGCTCGCTATGCGCCTGCGTGCAAACAGCGTCTGGGCGATGCTGGAATTTGTCTTCAACGGCATGGTGTTCCTGCTGTTGGGCCTGCAACTGCCCGGCATTCTTGAGACCTCCGTAGCGGCGGCAAATGCCGACCCGAACGTAGAGTTGTGGATGCTGTTCCTCGACGTGGGCATGATTTATTTCGCGCTGATTGCCGTGCGTTTCCTGTGGCTGTGGTCGATGAAGCGCATTAGCCTTCGCTTTATGAAAAAGCGCCCGCTGGAGTTTGGCTCGTTTACCACGCGTGAGCTGTGCATCGCCTCTTTCGCCGGGGTACGCGGAGCAATTACTCTCGCCGGTGTGCTCTCTATTCCGCTGTTCCTGGGAGACGGTACGCCGTTCCCGGCTCGCTATGAGCTTATCTTCCTCTCCGCTGGCGTTATCCTGTTCTCGCTGTTTGCCGGGGTCATTATGTTGCCTATCCTGCTGAGAAACGTCGAAGTGGGGGACAAAACGGTAGCGCGTAAGGAAGAGCGGCTGGCGCGTTCGGCAACGGCTGAAGTCGCGATCGTTGCCATTCAGAAAATGGAAGAACGCCTTGCAGCGGATAGCGAAGAGAACATAGATGACCAGCTTTTGAAAGAGGTCAGTTCAAGGGTTATCGGCAACTTACGCCGCCGCGCCGACGGGCGTAATGATGTTGAAAGCAGCGAGCTGGAAGAGAATCTTGAACGCCGCTTCCGCCTCACCGCGCTGCGTTCGGAGCGCGCGGAGCTTTACCATCTGCGTGCTACCCAGCAAATCAGCAACGAGACCCTGCAAAAGCTGCTGCACGATCTCGACCTGCTTGAAGCTCTGCTGATCGAACGTCAGTAAACCGCTTAGTTCTGGCCTGCCTCAAGTGCGGGCCAGAACTCTCTGCAACAATCTATCCACGCCTGCGCGCTCTGCGAAATATAAACCCCTTCACGCCAAATCATGCCCAGTTGCCAACTTAAATCGCTGTTCAGCGGGAGCCACATCAGCGTGGTGTGATCCAGCTTCTGGCAAATTGGCTCGGGAAGGATGGCGATGCCCACGCCGCCCTGGACCATTGCGGCCAGGAAATCCCACTGCCCGCTGCGTACCGCGATGCGCGGCGTAAACCCGTGGGACTCAAAAAGCTGCATCAGCTGGCGGCTAAGGGAAAAATCTTCGTTGTAGATAAGCAGCGGGTGTTCGGCAAGTTCCGCCGGGTCAACGCTGGTGCGGCCCAGCCACGGGCCTGAGCGGGGCACCAGCACGCAAAGCGGGTGGCGAAACAGCGGCAGCATGGTGAAGACGCTTTCGTCCTCAACCGGCATGGCGGTGACCGCTAAATCCAGCTCGCCGTTAAGTACAGCCTGCTGGACAGTCAGGCCGCCAAACTCGGAGATCTTAAATTCAACGCCGGGATAACGATGCTGATAAACGCCAATCGGGCCGGTCATCAGGGTGCCGACCATTGGCGGAATACCCAGCCGTAATACGCCGTTGGTGAGCTGCTTGATGTCGTTAAGCTCGGCTTCCAGCTGGCGGAACTCGGCCAGAATAGCCAGCCCGCGCTGGAATACCACCTGCCCGGTATCGGTAAGCAACAGGCGGCGGCCGTCGCGGATCAGCAGCGTGCAGTTCAGCTCATCTTCGAGATTACGCAGCATCTTGCTGATGGTCGGCTGCGTGACGAACATTTTCTCCGCCGCGCGAGTGAAGCTCTGCTGGCGTACCACTTCAACGAAGTAACGCAGCGTTCTGATGTCCATAACTATTCCTGTTGACTATGCATGCAATGATTTTAATTCATTTCAGTAGCGATTAACCGCTATCTATAATCGTGGCTGGTATTTTTTGGAGAATGCATATCATGGCTCTGGCGTTAGGTCGTTTTACGCCTGCTGTAATTCATAGCCTGCGGGTTCCCGTCCAGGTCGCGCTGTACGCCGGGCTTTTTGTTTTTGCCGAACAGCTTGTGTCCTGGGGGCACTTGCCGCTTCCCGCCAACCTGGTTGGCATGCTGTTGTTACTGGCGTTGATTATTTTCCGCATCGTGCCGCTGAAATGGGTACGAGAAGGCTCAAAGTGGCTGCTGGCGGAAATGCTGCTGTTCTTTGTACCGGCGGTCGTCGCGGTAGTTAACTACGCCCAACTGCTTATGGTGGACGGCTGGCGCATCTTCGTGGTGATTGCGGTCAGCACGCTGCTGGTGCTCGGCAGCACGGCATGGGTGGTGGAAAAAGTTTACCGCTTTGAACTGGCGCGCGAAGCCCGCAGGCAGACTAAACATGACTAATTTCCAGCTTAGCCTGCTGTGCCTGGCGGTGACGCTCATTTTCTATTTTGCCAACAAACGCCTTTACCGCCGTTTTCGCAAATTGCCGCTGATGCCGCTGGTTTTTACCCCGCTGCTGCTGGTGGCGATGCTGATTTTTGGGCATATCTCCTACAGCAATTATATGGGGGAGGCGCACTGGCTGCTGTGGCTGCTGGGGCCTGCCACTATCGCCTTCGCGGTGCCGGTCTATGACAACCTCAGGGTGATTAAACGCCACTGGATGTCGCTCACCGCAGGGGTGATGACCGCGATGGTTGTGGCGGTAACCAGCTCAATCTGGCTGGCGAGACTGCTGACATTGCCGGACGACATTCAGCGCAGTCTTGCTGTGCGCTCTATTACCACGCCTTTTGCCCTGGCGGCGGCAAAACCCATTGGCGGAGAGCCAGAGCTGGTGGCGCTGTTTGTGGTCATCACCGGCGTGTTTGGCATGGCGGTGGGAGACGTACTGTTTTTGCGCTTGTCGATTCGGGAAGGGATTGCTAAAGGTGCCGGGTTTGGCGCGGCCTCTCACGGGGCGGGAACCGCACGCTCTTACGAGCTTGGCCCTCAGGAAGGGGTGATTGCCAGCCTGGTGATGATGCTTTCCGGCGTGGTGACGGTGCTGGTTGCGCCGCTGGTTAGCCTGCTGATGTTTTAACCTACCGGGGCGAGTTGCCCCGGTAAGCGCTTACTTACTAATGGGCACGGCCCTGATCGATGCCGATGCCGGTCTGAGAACGAATAAACTGCGCACGGAATTTCTCGCGCTCAAGCTTACCTGCCGCCGTATTGTCGGTGATTGAGAACAACCAGATCCCGACGAAGGCCACCAGAATAGAGAACAGAGCCGGGTATTCATACGGGAACAGCGCTTTCTCATGGCCGAGGATTTGTACCCAAATCGTCGGGCCGAGGATCATCAGCACCACCGCGGTCAGAAGACCCAGCCACCCACCCACCATCGCGCCGCGCGTGGTCAGCTTCGACCAGTACATCGACAGCAGGATAATCGGGAAGTTACAGCTTGCGGCAATCGAGAATGCCAGCCCGACCATAAAGGCAATGTTCTGATTTTCAAACAAAATCCCCAGCAGAATGGCAACCACGCCGAGCACCAGCACGGTAATTTTCGACACCTTCAGCTCGTCGCGCTCTGAAGCACCTTTGCGGAACACGTTGGCGTAAAGATCGTGAGAAACCGCAGAAGCACCGGCAAGCGTCAGACCCGCAACGACCGCCAGAATAGTGGCGAAGGCAACGGCAGAAATAAAGCCGAGGAACAGATTGCCGCCAACCGCATCGGCGAGGTGAACCGCCGCCATATTGTTACCGCCAATCAGCGCGCCAGCGGCGTCTTTGAACGCCGGGTTTGCGCCCACTAACATAATGGCGCCAAAACCGATAATAAAGGTCAGGATGTAGAAGTAACCCATAAAACCGGTGGCATAAAACACGCTTTTACGCGCTTCACGAGCGTCGCTCACGGTAAAGAAGCGCATCAGGATATGCGGCAAACCGGCGGTGCCGAACATCAGGCCAAGGCCAAGAGACAGGGCGGATATCGGGTCTTTCACCAGCCCGCCGGGGCTCATGATGGCCGCACCTTTAGGGTGAACCGCCATGGCTTCGTTGAACAGGTTATTAAAGCTAAAGCCGACATGCTTCATCACCATAAAGGCCATAAAACTTGCGCCGAACAGCAGCAGCACCGCCTTGATAATCTGTACCCATGTGGTGGCCAGCATGCCGCCGAACAGGACATACATCACCATCAGGACGCCAACCAGCACTACCGCAATGTGGTAGTTGAGGCCGAACAGCAGTTGGATAAGCTTACCGGCGCCGACCATCTGGGCAATGAGATAAAGCGCCACGACCACCAGCGAACCACAGGCGGAAAGCGTGCGGATAGGCCCCTGTTTGAGGCGGTACGAGGCAACATCAGCGAAGGTATAGCGCCCGAGGTTGCGCAGACGTTCGGCAATCAAAAACAGAATAATGGGCCAGCCGACCAGGAAACCAAGCGAGTAAATCAGCCCGTCGTAGCCGGAGGTATAAACCAGCGCCGAAATCCCGAGGAACGAGGCCGCAGACATAAAGTCGCCGGCAATCGCCAGTCCGTTCTGGAAGCCGGTGATGTTCCCGCCAGCGGTGTAATAATCGCTGCGAGAGCGAACGCGTTTAGAAGCCCAGTAGGTAATGTACAGCGTGAAAGCGACGAATATCAGGAACATAATAATCGCCTGCCAGTTAGTTGGCTGGCGCTGAACGGCACCGGTTATGGCGTCGGCGGCTAAAGCGCCGGTGGGCAGCAGGGCGGTAGAAACCGCAAGTAAACGTTTCATTTAACCCCCGCTTCGCGCAGCACTTCTTTGTTCAGGCGGTCAAATTCGCCGTTAGCGCGCCAGACGTAAATACCGGTGAGCAGGAAAGAGATGACGATAACGCCTATCCCGATAGGGATGCCGCGCGTCACGCTGGTGCCCGGATGCAAGGGCGTACCGAGCCACGCTGGCGCAAAAGCGATCAGCAGAATAAAACCAACGTAAATCACTAACATAATTAGTGACAGGATGGCGGCAAACCGTTGCCTTTTAGTGACCAGCTCCCTGAAATGCGCACTGCTTTCTATCCGCTGATAAATGGTGTCATTCATCACAGAGTCTCCAGAGGTAAGGTAGGTAATTATTATTCCCTCTCCCTGAGCGGGAGAGGGTTAGGGTGGGGAGTTATGAAGGCATGGTTAAAGCCTGTTTTTCTTCCAGCAGTTTCTCTACCACGCCAGGGTCGGCGAGGGTTGAGGTGTCTCCCAAGTTGCTGGTATCGCCGGAGGCAATTTTGCGCAGAATGCGGCGCATTATCTTGCCGGAGCGGGTTTTTGGCAGCGAGTCGGTCCAGTGCAGTACGTCCGGCGTGGCAAGCGGGCCAATCTCTTTGCGAACCCAGTTGCGTACTTCGGTATACAGCTCCGGTGTAGGCTCTTCGCCGTGGTTCAGCGTGACGTAGGCGTAAATCGCCTGGCCTTTAATGTTATGCGGGATGCCGACAACGGCGGCTTCGGCAATTTTAGGGTGCGAAACCAGGGCAGATTCGATTTCCGCAGTGCCGAGGCGGTGGCCGGAAACGTTGAGCACGTCATCCACGCGGCCGGTTATCCAGTAATAACCGTCTTCGTCGCGGCGTGCGCCATCTCCGCTGAAATACATATTTTTGAAGGTGGAGAAGTAGGTCTGCTCGAAGCGCTCATGATCGCCAAACAGCGTGCGGGCCTGGCCCGGCCAGGAGTCGGTAATCGCCAGGTTGCCTTCGGTCGCGCCAGTCAGCGGGTTACCTTCGTTGTCCACCAGCGCAGGTTGAACACCAAAGAACGGCTGGGTTGCTGAACCGGCTTTCAGCTCGGTCGCGCCCGGCAGCGGGGTAATCATGAAGCCGCCGGTTTCCGTCTGCCACCAGGTGTCCATCACCGGGCATTTTTCATTGCCGATGTGCTTCCAGTACCACTCCCAGGCTTCCGGGTTAATCGGCTCGCCTACCGAGCCAAGAATGCGCAGCGAGGAACGGTCGGTGCCTTCGGTTGCTTTATCACCCTCGGCCATCAGGGCACGGATAGCCGTTGGCGCGGTGTAGAGAATATTCACTTTGTGCTTGTCTACCACCTGGGCCATGCGGTTTGGCTTCGGCCAGTTCGGCACGCCTTCAAACATCAGCGTAATTGCGCCGCAGGCCAGCGGGCCATAAAGCAGGTAGCTGTGCCCGGTGACCCAGCCCACGTCGGCGGTACACCAGTACACATCGCCCGGATGGTAGTCAAAAACGTATTTGAAGGTGGTTGCGGCGTAAACCAGATAGCCGCCGGTGGTGTGCAGTACGCCTTTTGGTTTACCGGTGGAGCCGGAGGTGTAGAGAATGAACAGCGGATCTTCGGCATTCATCTCCACCGGCTGATGCTGGTCGCTGGCGTTGGCGACCAGGTCGCTCCACCACAGGTCGCGATCCTGGTGCCAGTCAACTTTGCCGCCGGTACGTTTCAGGACCACAACGTGCTCAACGGTTTTGACGTTTGGATTTTTCAGCGCGTCGTCGACGTTCTTTTTCAGCGGGATGGAACGCCCCGCGCGAACACCTTCGTCGGCGGTGATAACCAGCTTCGAGCTTGAGTCGATAATACGCCCGGCAACCGCTTCAGGTGAGAAACCGCCGAAGATAACGGAATGCACCGCACCAATACGCGCGCAGGCCAGCATCGCTACGGCTGCCTCAGGCACCATTGGCATGTAGATAGCAACGACGTCACCCTTTTTAATCCCCAGGTCTACCAGAGTGTTGGCAAAACGGCAGACATCGCGATGTAGTTCGCGATAGGTGATGTTTTTACTCTGAGTTGCGTCATCACCTTCCCAGATAATTGCAGTTTGATCGCCTCGTTCTTCCAGGTGCCTGTCGAGGCAGTTCGCCGCTAAATTGAGCGAACCGTCCTCATACCACTTGATAGAGATGTTTCCCGGCGCGAAAGAGGTGTTTTTCACCTTTTTGTAGGGCTTTATCCAGTCGAGGATTTTACCCTGCTGGCCCCAGAATTCATCAGGCTCCTGTATCGACTGCTGATACAGCGTTTTGTACTGCTCCGGATTTATCAGGCAACGGTCCGCAATGTTTGCGGGAATAGCATGTTTGTGTACTTGGCTCATGGCTTTTTTTCTCCTTTAGGATGTTAATAATATGTCACACAAACGTTAATTGTAGGGGTGTTGGCAGCTTTGTTTACTTTTTGGGCGGCAGATCACGCATTAAAATTATTGCGTAAAAAATGTTCAAACGGATGAATCGTAAGAAATAATTGCTTTTGATGATTATTGCGAAAATTGATAGTAAAACTTTTTCCATAACAATAGGTTATGGTGATAAGCTCGATGAAAATCCTGTTTGTGTAAAGAATGTGAGTGTATAGCTCTGAAAATGAATGGTTGCATAGCATGCTATCGGGATGATACTGATACCGAGCTTTAAAAAACCCCACGTAACACCTGACGTTTGTCATACCCCCTTTCAGTTTGTGACGTTCTCCTTGGTCAACAGCATGGGAATGGCGCTTTTTTGAGGAACTGTAGTCGTTATGAAAAACTTTAAAATCAGCCTGGCCTGGCAAATTTTGCTCGCGCTGGTGTTGGGCATTATTCTAGGAAGTTTTCTTCATTATCAAAGTGATAGCCGAGAGTGGCTGGTTGCTAACCTGCTGTCACCGGCGGGTGATATCTTCATTCACCTGATCAAAATGATCGTCGTGCCGATTGTTATTTCTACCCTGGTGGTAGGTATCGCAGGCGTTGGCGACGCAAAACAGCTTGGCCGAATTGGGGCGAAGACCATCATTTATTTCGAAGTGATCACGACGGTTGCCATCATTCTGGGCATTACGCTTGCGAATGTGTTCCAGCCGGGTCACGGCATTGATATGTCGCAGCTTGCTACCGTGGATATTTCGAAATACCAGAGCACCGCCCAGGATGTTCAAAGCCACGCTCACGGCCTGATGGGCACCATTTTGTCTCTGGTGCCGACCAATATCATCGCCTCGATGGCGAAGGGTGAAATGCTGCCGATAATCTTCTTCTCGGTGCTGTTTGGTCTGGGGCTGTCATCGCTACCGGCGACCCACCGCGAGCCGCTGGTTACCGTATTCCGCTCTATTTCCGAAACCATGTTTAAAGTCACGCATATGGTAATGCGCTATGCGCCGGTCGGCGTTTTTGCGCTGATTTCCGTTACCGTGGCGAACTTTGGGTTCGCTTCGCTCTGGCCTCTGCTGAAGTTGGTGGTGCTGGTTTATGTCGCCATTATCTTCTTCGCGTTTGTGATACTGGGTGCGGTGGCGCGTCTCTGCGGGCTGAAAATTACTATCCTGATGCGCATTCTGAAGGATGAGTTGATTCTGGCTTACTCAACCGCCAGCTCGGAAAGCGTACTGCCTCGCATTATTGAGAAGATGGAAGCCTATGGCGCTCCGGCGTCGATAACGAGTTTTGTGGTGCCAACCGGCTATTCGTTTAACCTCGACGGCTCAACGCTTTATCAGAGCATCGCGGCTATCTTTATCGCCCAGCTGTACGGCATTGAACTGTCGCTGTGGCAGGAGATAATCCTGGTGCTGACGCTGATGGTGACTTCGAAAGGGATTGCTGGCGTACCGGGCGTTTCTTTTGTCGTGCTGCTGGCAACGCTTGGGAGCGTAGGTATTCCATTGGAAGGGCTGGCGTTTATTGCCGGTGTTGACCGAATTCTCGACATGGCGCGTACCGCGCTGAACGTGGTCGGGAATGCGCTGGCGGTGCTGGTTATTGCTAAATGGGAACACAAGTTCGACAGTAAAAAAGCTCGGGCCTATGAGCGCGAGCTTTTTGGTAAGTTTGACAGTAAAGCCAACAGCTAAGTCCAAACCCTCTCCTTTATCGGGAGAGGTTTTTTCATTTTAACCCAATGCGCTCTCGCGCAGACGGGCCTTCAGTTTGCTGTACTCATCTATCACGTACTGCTCGGCGGCCTGCTGATCGGCAATCGGCTCAACGCGCACGGCGCAGTACTTGTACTCCGGCGTTTTGGTTATCGGGCTAAGGTTTTCCGCCACCAGTTCGTTACAGGCGCCAATCCACCATTGATAGGTCATATAAACGGCCCCTTTATTAGGGCGTTCACTGACCTCTGCGCGGGTGATAACCCGACCTTTGCGCGAACTCACCCACACCAGCGCCTGATCCTCAATGCCCAGTCTTTCGGCATCTTCAGCGTGGATTTGGGCGTATCCCGGTTCGTCGGCCAGCGCCGCCAGAGCCGCACAGTTGCCGGTCATCGAACGGCAGGAGTAGTGGCCGACTTCGCGCACCGTAGAGAGCACCATCGGATATTCTTCGCTAACGCGATCGATAGGCGGAGCCCAGTCGCAGGTGAAGAACTGGCCCAGGCCGTTAGGGCGCTCGAATTTGCTCTCATACAGATAAGAGGTTCCCTGATCCGCTTCGGACGTATCGCGGCACGGCCACTGGATGTAGCCCAGTTCGCCCATTTTCTCGTAGGTTGCGCCGTAGAAGTCCGGGCACAGATGGCGCAGCTCATCCCAGATTTCCTGGGTGTTGCTATAGCTCATCGGGTAACCCATGCGGGTAGCGATTTCGCTGATAATCTGCCAGTCCGTTTTCAGATCCCACTTCGGTTCAACCGCTTTGAAGAAGCGCTGGAAGCCGCGGTCGGCTGCGGTGAACACGCCTTCATGCTCGCCCCATGAGGTTGACGGTAAAATAACGTCGGCCTCGGAGGCGGTTTTGGTCATGAAGATATCCTGCACAATCACCAGTTCCATGTCGGCAAAAGCCTGGCGCACGGCGGAAAGCTCGGCATCAGTTTGCAGCGGATCTTCGCCCATAATATAGGCGGCGCGAACTTCGCCGTGGGCGACCCTGTGCGGCATCTCGCTGATGCGGTAACCGTTCTGTTCCGGCAGAGCATCCACTCCCCAGGCGGCGGCAAATTTGCTGCGCGTTTCCGGGTCTCTGACGTACTGGTTGCCGGGGTACATGTCCGGCAGTGCGCCCATGTCGCATGCGCCCTGAACGTTGTTCTGGCCGCGAACCGGGTTAACGCCAACGTTAGGCTTGCCGAGGTTACCGGTCATTAATGCCAGGCTTGTCAGCGAGCGGACGGTTTCCACGCCCTGGTAGAACTGGGTTACGCCCATGCCCCAAAGGATGGTGGCCGTTTTAGCTTTAGCGTACATACGCGCGGCAGCGCGAATGTCTGCGGCGCTGATGCCGGTTATCTCTTCTACCGACTCAGGCGTATAGCCTTCGACGATTTTGCAATACTCATCAAAACCTTCGGTACGTGAAGTGATAAAGGCGCTGTCGTAGAGCTTCTCTTCAATAATGACGTGGCCCATCGCGTTGAGCAGCGCAATATTAGAGCCGTTCCGCAAGCGTAAATGCATATCGGCGATGCGCGAAGTTTCGATTTTTCGCGGATCGACAACGATAATCTGTGCCCCTTTCTGCTTCGCCTTAATCACACGATTGGCGACGATAGGGTGTGAAACTGCCGGGTTATACCCGAATACAAAGACTAAATCCGTATCCTCAATCTCGACGATTGAGTTACTCATCGCGCCATTTCCGACCGACTGGTGCAGACCTGCAACCGAAGGGCCGTGTCAGACACGTGCGCAGCAATCGACGTTATTGGTTCCAATAACGGCGCGCGCAAATTTTTGCATTACATAGTTGGTTTCATTCCCGGTGCCGCGTGACGAACCGGTCGTCTGGATGGCATTTGGGCCGTATTTTGCTTTGATTGCGCTCAGGCGTGAGCTGACGTAATCCAGGGCTTCATCCCAGGAAACGGCTTCCAGCTTGCCGCCGCGCTCGCGGCGAATCATAGGTGTTTTAAGGCGCGGAGTAAGAATTTTGGTGTCAGTGATAAAATCCCAACCGTAATAGCCTTTCAGGCACAGATCTCCCCGGTTAGTTTTTCCCTGAGCGCCTTCCGCCCTGACGATTTTGCCGTTATCCACCACCAGGTTTATTTTGCAACCCGAGGCGCAATAGGGGCAAACCGTGACGACTTTTTCCATCATGTTGCTCCAGTCAGTGCTGTAATTTGAGTACGACGACGGGAACGCCGTCGCATCCGTGCACCTCTGAATGCATTATCTATGCCACAACACGTAAAGGGCTTTTGGGCGGCAGTTTCGGGGCCGATGGGTTAAAAATATGACGAAAGCAGGCTCGTCGTCAGAAATGACGTGTCGAAACCCCCGGCATTTGTGACAGTGATAGAAATTTCCACATGCGTCTGTGTTATTTCTCCGGCGCGCAATCAACAATCGCTCACACTTAGAAGAACGCTCACCTCCGGAGAAAATAATGAAACCTGCAATCCTGGTGGTGGATGACGATACGGCCATCTGCGACGTACTGCGCGACGTGCTCAATGAGCACGTTTTTGATGTGCTGGTGTGCCACACCGGAAACGAGGCCGTGGAAGCCGTTGCCGGGCAGCCTGCCATCGCACTTATCCTGCTGGATATGATGCTGCCGGACACCAACGGTCTGCTGGTGCTCCAGCAAGTACAAAAACTGCGTCCGGCGCTGCCGGTCGTGATGCTTACCGGTATGGGAAGCGAGTCGGATGTGGTGGTAGGGCTGGAAATGGGCGCGGACGACTACATCGCAAAACCGTTTAATGCCCGCGTGGTGGTTGCCCGTGTAAAAGCGGTACTCAGGCGCAGCGGGGCGCTGGCGCTGGAAAGCAGCGGCGCTAAAACCAGCGGCCTGCAATTTAACGGCTGGCGGCTGGACACCGTGCGCTGCCAGCTAATGAATGCTCAACAGCAGCAGGTTGATCTCACCCAGGGCGAATATGGGCTACTGCTGTCGCTGGTGCAGAACGCCCGCAAGGTACTTTCCAGGGAAAAGCTGCTTGAGCTAACCCATAGCGAAAGCCTTGAGGTGTTCGACCGAACCATTGATGTGCTGATTATGCGGCTGCGGCGCAAAATAGAGGTGAATCCTCACCAGCCCACGTTAATCCGCACAATACGCGGAGTCGGATATGTTTTTGCCGCCGATATTATTCATACGGAAAATAACTTAGCGTAATAAGATGGGTGCTTAAGGCGTTCCCGTATTCCCGGCAGGTCGGGCGGAGGAAATAACTCCGCCCGGTTAGTCTTACCGAATAGAGCAGGCAAGCTTGGCTATTATTTCCTGGTTGTCGTTTTTCATTTTCACTTCGCAAAGATCGCTACGTGATAATAAAGTTAGCGCTATTAACGTTATACAAATAATTAACAGGCAGCCGAAAACCAGTTCTCTGTGCTTCATGCCTTTTACTCCTTGCTTTGCAGCGGGTAAGAGGCTAACCTCAACTTGCTGGGTTGAGGGGTAGCCTCGGGTTAACGAAAGTTGCCCGGGGCTTTCTTTTATTCCCTCACTGATATTACTTTGCTCAGGACCGAAAGCCCTAAGCACCCGCCTGCTAGTTTACTGTTATTCTTATTTAAATCGCAGATGTAATTTGTTTTGGTGAAATTACATTTTTATGGAACAGAACTCGCAAAAAATAGTTAATAGATAATTTAAATTAATCTATTTGCCAGTTTAACTCGCGACTTATTTAATTTCGTTAAATAAAGTGGCGATATTCATTGCAGAGTAATATTTCCGGCGGCTGGTCTTCGCTAAGTGAATTAAAGCGTTCGAGAGGCTCCAGAAAGCGGTTGTCGTGCTCGTCGTCGTTAACCATCGAAACCTCGCCGACCAGCACATCACCGTAGCCTGCCTCACCCCAGAAACTGTGGTAAATCCCCGGCAGCAGGCTGATGCTTTCCCCCGGAGACAGGCGTAGCCGGCTGCCCGCGGCGTGCGTCTGGCTGCAACCATCAATCACTACCGTGATATCCGACTCTTCGGGTTGTTCAAACGGGTCAGAATTCCACAGTTCGACAATAAGATTTCCGCCGCCGCGGTTGATGATGTCTTCCTGCTTGCACCAGTGGAAATGCATCGGCGTAAGCTGATTCTCACGGACGTGCATCACCTTTTCGGCGTAGGGTTTGGCATAAGGAGATCCTTCAGGCGAGCCGTTGCGCAGGGTAAAAAGCGTGAGTCCCATGGTGAGAAAGTCGCTGCCGCCGAAGGCGGTGATGTCCCATCCCAGTTTCAGGTCGAAAACTTCCTGCCAGCAGAGAGGGTCGAGCTGTTGCCACTTTTGCGGCGTGAAGCTGGCAAACGGAGGGAGCTGGATGTCGTGGCGCGCAAAAAATTGGCGGGTTTGATTAAGAAACTGATTAACCTCGGAGCGTTTCATCTGGCCTCCCTTTGATATGGCCCTCACAGCAAGCCTGGAAGGGTTACGGTGAGGGCAGGGGTGAGGGGAAAATTATTTCACCGTCCATCCTTTGTAAGTGCCGATGTTGTTCTTATCAATCATCGTCACCGGGATCAGCACCGGGCCTTTCGGCGCGGGTTTGCCCTGCAGAATGTCGTAACCAATCTCTACTGCTTTCGCCGCCATCACCTGTGGATCCTGAGCCGGTGTGGCAACAAACAGCGAGCCGCCGCCGCGTTTCAGCGCTTCTTCGCCGTCCGGGCTGCCGTCCACGCCGACGATGAAGAATTCATTACGCTGCGCCTGCTTAGCCGCCAGATCGGCACCGATCGCCGTCGGATCGTTAATCGCAAATACGCCGTCGATCTTTGGATTCGCCGCCAGCAGAGAAGTCATCACTTCGAGGCCGCCTTCACGGCTGCCCTTAGCATTCTGGTTGGAGGAAAGGATCTTAATGTCCGGGTGTTTTTTGAACTCGGTTTCACAGCCTTCAACGCGGTTCTGCACGGCGGAAACCGGCGGCCCGTTGATGATGACCACGTTGCCTTTGTCTTTCAGGCGGTCGGCTATGTATTTACAGGCCATTTGCCCCGCCTGGGTATTATCCGAGGTGATCGTCGCATCGGCACCGTCTGCCGCTACGTCAACCGCCACAACCACGATCCCGGCTTCTTTCGCCCGCTTCACTGCCGGGCCGATGCCTTTAGAATCCGCGGCGTTCAGGATAATCATGTCCACCTTCGCGGCGATAAAGTTATCGATCTGTGCCACCTGCTGACCAAGATCGTAGCCGCTGGACACCAGCGTCACTTTCACGTTATCACCCGCCAGTTTTCGGGCTTCCAGTTCGGCACCTTTGGTTATCTGCACGAAGAACGGGTTGGCCAGATCGCCGACCGTCACGCCGATCGACTTTAACTCTTTCGCCTGAGCGAACGGTGCGCCAGCGATCATCGCACCAGCCAGTAACGCGGTAACTATCGGTTTCAAACGCATGCTGTTTTCCTCACTCGTAGGGTTTTGTTGTTATGCACTTTGATGGTGACGGGTACGGTATTTATCGATCAGCACCGCTATGATGATCACCGCCCCTTTGATCACCAATTGCCAGAAGTAGGAGACGCCCATCAGCGTCATACCGTTATTGAGAGTGGCGATAATCAGCGCCCCCACCAGCGTGCCGGTGATGGTGCCGATGCCGCCCACAAAGCTGGTGCCGCCGAGGATAACCGCGGCAATCGCGTCCAACTCATAACCCATACCGAGGTTGCCGTTGGCGCTATAGAGGCGCGAGGCGCTCATCACGCCGCCGAGGCCCGACAGTAGCCCGCTCATGCCGTAAACAAACAGCAGCACCAGCCAGACCTTGATGCCGGTCAGGCGGGCCGCCTGCATATTGCCGCCCACCGCGTAAATATGAACCCCGAGCGTGGTGCGGCGCAGAATGAACCAGCACACCGCAATAACCAGCAAGGCGATGACCACCAGCCACGGAACTGGGCCAAGATAGGCGTTGCCGATCCACTCGAAGTTAATATTGGAGTTGATAACCGTTGTGCCGTCCGCCAGCAGGTAAGCGGCGCCTCGCAGCGCGGTATAGGTGCCCAGCGTGACGATGAACGGCGGCAGCCCGGCCCAGGCCACCAGCATGCCGTTAAACAGGCCAAGCCCGGTTCCCATCAGCAGAGCGGCCGGAATAGAAAGCCCTTCCCAGCCCGGCATCAGCGAAACCACCATCGCGGTTACCGCCGTAGTGCCCAGAATCGACCCTACGGAAAGGTCGATGCCACCGGTGAGAATAATGAACGTCATCCCTGCGGCCAGCACGATGTTGATTGACGACTGCCGGGCGATGTTGAGCAGGTTAGACTCGGTAAAGAAGTTTGGCGCGATAAACCCAAAAACGGCGATGATCAGCACCAGAATTGGCAAAATGCCGATGGTTTGCAGCAAATCGCCAAACAGCGCCTTCTTCAGCGATGCGGACTTAGCCGCCGGTTGGGTGCCTGAGTTAGTCATGATGAACCTCTTTCTTATGGGCCTCGGTCACGCCGGTAGCCAGCGTCATAATATTTTCCTGAGTAATGTCGTGGCGCAGCAGCTCTCCGGCGATGCTGCCTTCCCGCATGACGTATACCCGGTCGCTCATGCCGACCACTTCGGGCAGCTCGCTGGAAATCATCAGAATGGCAACGCCCTGGCGTGCCAGCTGGTTCATGATGCGGTAAATCTCGCTTTTGGCGCCGACGTCAACGCCGCGCGTTGGCTCATCGAGGATCAGGATGCGCGGACCGATGGCGACCCAGCGCGAAATTAATAGCTTCTGCTGGTTCCCGCCGGAAAGGCCGCCGGCCCGTACCTGAGCATGCGGCACGCGGATGTTGAGCAGGCTGATGGCGTCATCGGAAATGGTTTGTGCTTTTTTACGGTCGAGCATGCCGTAGTGCGCGTCGCGCTCCAGCGTTGCCATGGTGATGTTGTCCTGCGCGGCGAGTTCGAGGAACAGGCCTTGCTCTTTACGGTTTTCGGTCAAAAAACCGATGCCGTGGCGAATCGCCTCGCGTGGAGAGTGAAGGTTGACCGGTTCGCCGTCGATCTCAATCGATCCGCCCGTTGCTTTGCGTACCCCAAAGATCAGCTGCGCCAGCTCCGAGCGGCCTGCGCCGACCAGCCCCGCTAGCCCGACGATTTCCCCCGAGCGTACATGCAGGCTGACGGGCTGGACTTTCCCGTTGTCCGTCAGGTGATGGACGTTAAGGCGCGGGCTGCCAAGCGGAATATTGTGTTCTTTATTAAACAAGTCGCTAAGCGGGCGGCCAACCATCATGCGCACCAGCTCGCTGGCATTGAGATTTTCGCGCGTCAGGCTGCCGACATATTGCCCGTCGCGCAGCACGCTCACCCGGTCGGACAGCTCGTAGATTTCGGCCATGCGGTGGCTGATATAGATAATCGCCATGCCCTCATCGCGCAGCCGCAAAATAAGCTCAAACAGGCGGTGCGTTTCCCGGGAAGAGAGCGCCGCGGTGGGTTCATCCATCACCAGAATACGGCTGTTGCGGTGCAGCGCCCGGGCGATTTCGACCTGCTGCTGTTCGGCAATGGTCAACTTCATTACCAGGTCGCTGGCTTTGAACTGCGCGCCAAGGCGGTCGATAACCGCCTGGGCCTGGGTCAGCATCTCTTTATGCTGCACCAGCCCGCCTCGCGCCAGCTCGCTGCCGAGGAAAATGTTCTGTGCAACGGTCAGATTCGGGGCCAGCTGCATCTCCTGGTAGATAAGGGTGATACCAGCCTTCAGCGCGTCTTTTGGGCCTTTGATGGCATAGGGCTGGCCGTCAATCAGCACCTCGCCGCTGGTGGCGATATAGGCCCCGGCGAGGATTTTCATCAGAGTGCTTTTTCCTGCGCCGTTCTCGCCCATCAGAGCGTGGATTTCGCCGGGAAAGACCGTTAAGTCGACGCCTTTTAGCGCATAAAATTTGCCAAAAGATTTGGCAATATTGCGCATTTCCAGAATGGGGACTCTGCTCATAGCGCGCCGCCTGTTGTGATTATCGGGAGTTGCCAGTCAACCACACGTCGGTAAACACAAAATGTCAGCGGCCGTTCATAATTGTCATAGAGTTGAATAGTTAACCTGGATCACATTACCGTTGCGGAAATATTTATCAAAATCCGTGCAATGCTTAACTAGAGTGAATGCTTGACCCTCACCCTAACCCTCTCCCCTGTACATACCGGAGACATGGTGAACACTTGTTCGGGGACATGGTAGACACTTACAACTACGGCATAAGAACCCTCTTCCGGAGTCGCTTATGCCCTGGGATGCGAGAGATACCATGTCATTACGTCACGAGTTTGTTCACTTTGCCTCGCAGGACGGGGCTAACATCCGGGCGCTCTGTCGCCACTTCGGCATCGCGCCCGCCACCGGATATAAGTGGCTTTGCCGCTTTCTCGAGGCCGGACTTCCCGGCCTCGCTGACCGCTCACGGGCTCCCCATCATTCTCCCAACGCCACCGCCGCTCAGGTGGCTGACCTGTTACAGCAGGCACACCTGGCCCATCCCCGCTGGGGAGCCCGCAAGATTAAGGCCTGGCTGGAAGCGCAGGGGCACCACCTTCCTGCCGTCAGTACCGTGCACAACCTGATGCACCGTCACGGCCTGCTACCCGGTGTACCGCCGGGTATCCCCTCTGCCGGTCGCTTCGAACACGGCAGGCCGAACGCCCTCTGGCAGATGGATTTTAAGGGACACTTTCCCTTCGCCGGTGGGCGCAGCCATCCCCTCACGCTGCTGGACGACCACTCCCGGTTTTCACTCTGCCTGACGCACTGCGACAACGAGCGGCGTGAGACCGTGCAGTCACATCTGACAAAGGTGTTTGAGCGCTATGGCCTGCCGGAGAGGATGACCATGGATAACGGGGCGCCCTGGGGAGACACCACCGGGACCTGGACCGCGCTGGAGCTGTGGCTGATGCGTCAGGGTATCCGGGTGGGGCACTCGCGGCCTTATCATCCCCAGACGCAGGGCAAGCTCGAGCGTTTTCACCGCAGTCTGAAGGCGGAGGTTCTGCAGGGGAAATGGTTCACGGACAGCGACCAGCTCCAGCGGGTATTTGACCACTGGCGGGAGGTCTATAACTTTGAACGCCCGCATGAGGGACTGAATATGGCGGTCCCGGGTTCGCGCTATCAGCCTTCGGCCAGACAGTACAGAAGCGATGCTCCCGGGCCGGAGTACGATGACGGCGTGGCGGTAAGAAAAGTGGATATCAGTGGAAGCCTGAGCATCAGAGGTATCAGCCTGAAAGCGGGCAAAGCGTTCAGGGGAGAGCGAGTGGGGCTGAAGGAAAGCGGTGAGGACGGTTGTTATGAGGTGTGGTGGTACAGCACGAAAGTGGGAATGATCGACCTGAAGAACCGGTCGATCATCATGGGTAAAAGATGTTAAAAGGTGTTCACTATGTCCCCGAACATCTGTCTACTATGTCCCCGGAACGTACACCCCTGGGGGAGAGGGTTAGGGTGAGGGGGCATAAACAACCACGGAGCCTCTATGACCCAAGCCCGCACCGCCTTTTTCGCCAGCGCCCGTGGCCGCCTGCTGTTTTTCAATTTGCTGGTGGTGGCGGTGACGCTAATGGTATGTGCGATGGCGGTTCTCGGCTTTGAGCACGCCAGCCGTATTCAGGAGCAGGTGCAGGGGCAAACGCTGAGCGATATGTCGGGCAGCATGGAGCTGGCGCGTGATACGGCAAACGTGGCGACGGCGGCGGTACGGCTGTCTCAGGTTGTGGGTGCGCTGGAATACCAAAGCGAGGCCGCAAGCCTGAAGCAAACCCAGCTGGCGCTGCAAAACTCGCTTTCTCAGTTAGCAAACGCACCGCTTGCCGCCCGTGAGCCGCTGCTGGTTAGCCGCATTATCGAACGCAGCAACGAGCTGGAAAGCAGCGTCACCAATATGTTGGTGATGGGCCATCGCCGCCATTTGCAGCGCAACCTGCTGCTGAGTGCGCTGTACCAAAACCAGAGCTACCTTGAGCATCTTCAGGAAGTTAACGAACGTGAGGGGCTGAACGTGCCCGATGCCGACCTGCTGAAACAGATGGATCGCCTGCTGGTGGTAGCGATTCAATCTTCATCCCCGAGGCCCGCCGTGCGGCAGCTCAGCGAGGTCATGCGACAACTGCCCGAGCAGGCGTCGTACCCGCTGGCGGAAAAAATTCTTCAGCAGTTCAGCGCCGGTCTGCGCGAGCTGCCGCCGCTTTCGGCCCAGCTTGAGGAGAGCGACTTAGGCATCGCCTGGCATATGTACCACATCAAGGCGCTGGTGGCATTTCTCAATCAGGACATCAACCTGTACGTGCAAAAAGTCGGGGAGGAGTCGCAGCAGCGCAGCCAGCAGAGCCATAAAGATTTGCAGTCTATTATCGCCTTTATCGGCCTGTTTGCCCTGCTGGCGCTGGTGATAACCGGGTTTGCAGGCTGGTATATCTACCGCAACCTTGGTTCTAACTTAACGGCGATTTCCCAGGCCATGACGCGCCTGGCAAAGGGCGAGAAAGAGGTGAGCGTGCCCGCCCAGCAGCGCCGCGACGAGCTTGGCGAGTTGGCCAGAGCGTTTAACGTTTTTGCCCGCAACACGGCTTCGCTGGAGCACACATCCCGGCTGCTAAAAGAGAAAAGCACCCTGCTGGAAACCACGTTCCATGCCATGCGTGACGGTTTTGCCTTGTTCGACAGCGAGGGTTTTTTGGTGGTCTGGAATCAGCAATATCCGCTGCTGCTGGGGCTTGAACCCCACCGGCTACAGCGTGGGCAGCACTATCTTGGCTTGCTCAAACAGGTGAGGCCGCTTCAGGAGCATATTCTGGGGAATCTCTCGCGGCCGCTGCCAAAACCGCAGGAGTTAAGGCTGGAGGATGGTCGTACCATTGAGCTACGCTTCAGCCCGGTTCCAGGGCGGGGTATGGTCAATGTGGTGCTTGAGCGCAGCGAACGCAAAGCGCTGGAAGAGGCGCTGGTTCATAGCCAAAAAATGAAGGCCGTGGGGCAGCTTACCGGCGGGCTGGCGCACGATTTTAATAACCTGCTGGCGGTCATTATCGGCAGCCTGGAGCTGACCGCTACCGATTCACCTGATGCGGTGCGCATTTCACGGGCGCTTAAAGCCGCAGAGCGTGGCGCGCAGCTCACCCAAAGGTTGCTGGCCTTCTCCCGCAAACAGTCGCTTCACCCGCGAGCAGTGGCGATGAAAAGCCTGCTCGATAATCTTGACCCGTTGATGCGTCACTCGTTGCCCTCCCAGTTAACGCTAACGATTGAAGCCCAGCAGCCTGCCTGGCCCGCATGGATAGACGTTAACCAGCTGGAAAACGCGATTATTAATCTGGTGATGAACGCCCGAGATGCGATGGAAGGGCGCAGCGGCGAAATTAAAATTCGAACCTGGAACCAGCGAGTGGTGCGCGGGGAAGGGCGCAAGCAGGACATGGTTGTGCTGGAGGTCGCAGACAGCGGCCACGGTATGACCGCGGAGGTAAAGGCTCAGGTATTTGAACCGTTCTTTACCACCAAGCAAACCGGGAGCGGAAGCGGGCTGGGGCTGTCGATGGTTTATGGCTTCGTGCGTCAGTCCGGCGGGCGGGTACAAATAGATAGCGAACCGGGAAAAGGCACGCAGGTACGGCTGCAATTGCCGCGTGCGCCTTCTCTGGATCTGGCGGAAGCGTTGCCCGCGGCGGGCAGGCTGGACGATATTTCTGACCAACTTGTGATGGTGCTGGAAGACGAGCCCGACGTGCGTCAGACCCTTTGCGAGCAGTTGCACCAACTCGGTTACCTGACGCTGGAAGCGGGCGACAGCCAGCAGGCGCTGCGGCTGATGGCCGAAGTGCCGGACATCAGCATTGTTATCAGCGATTTAATGTTGCCCGGCGAGCTGAGCGGGGCCGATGTGCTCCACTCAGCTCGCGTCGCTCATCCCCACCTGAGCCTGCTGTTAATAAGCGGCCAGGATCTACGGCGCAGCGAGAAGCGGCTGCCCGACGTGGAACTCTTGCGTAAGCCCTTTACCCGAGCGCAGCTTGCTGAGGCGCTACATAAAGCGCGGGCAGGAAGCAGGAGCGGGCAAGCGTAGCCGCGCCCTGAGCGCCGTTAAACGACGACGATGAAGCATCAATAAAACACACGGAGTCGTGAGGCAGCGGGCGGCGCAGATGTTGTTTGATTTGCGCGACCAGCGCTTCGCGAGGGAAAGCGGGCATATCCATTACGCCGCCGCCGAGGATAACCGCGTCCGGGTCAAACAAGTTGACGCTGGTGGCGATAGCGCGTGCGGCGTGAGCCAGCAGGGCAATGACAAAAGGCTCCTGCTGCGCGTGGTTAAACAGCTCGCCAATTTCATAGCTGCGCGGGCTGGCATCGTACCAGCGCTTAAGCGCAATCCCGGAGCAAACCGTCTCCAGGCAGCCTGCATTACCGCAGCCGCAGGTTAACTGCATATCGCCCTGCGGAATATGTCCCAGCTCCCCGGCCACGCCGTGCGCTCCGGTCCAGGGCGCGCCGTTAAGCCAGATAGCAAAACCCATGCCGGTGCCGAGATAAGCGCCAAGTACCTGCTGGTGCTGAAGGCCATTCTGCGCGACGTCAAACGAGAGCTGCAGGTTCACATCACGTGAAAATTCAACCGGACAGCCGAGGGCATCCTCAAGCTTACCGGCCAGCTCGCCAAGTTCTGCGGGGCTAAGCGGCAGGTTGGGCGTGGAAATAATCGTGCGCCTGTCTTTGCCAACCAGCGCCGGAAACCCCATCACCATTCCCCGGCAGCGGGCGTTCAGCCTGTCGAGCTGAGCCACCAACAGTTTAGCTATTCCGCACACCACGCCGCCCGCGATCACTTCTGCGGTACGCAGCTTTTCGCAGTGCAGCACCTCTCCGGCTTCATCTTGCAGGCAGAGCCGGATATGGGTGGCGCCCATATCCACTCCGGCCACCACATTAAGCGGTTTTGGCATGGGGCATGACCTCGTTTTTGGCCGTCAGGATTTGCTCGCTCATCACCTGCCAGGCCTCATCGATATCCCGGGCGTGATTAAACAATCCGGAGGTGCCAACGATAAACACATCTGCGCCGGCGGCCATGAGTCGTTCATAGGTTGCCGCGTTGCAGGAACCGTCAATCTCAATCTCGTAGCTCAGCCCTTCGCGCTCGCGCCAGGCCTTTAGCTCGGCCACCTTTTCCAGCATTTCAGGAATAAACGGCTGGCCTGCAAATCCCGGATCAACGGTCATCACCGTCACCTTGTCTGCCTTATGAATATAGTATTTCATCGCCTCGACCGGGGTTTCCGGGTTCAAAATAAGGCCGACTTTCATGCCGTGACGGCGGATCTCTTCGATCAGGCGGAAGGCCTGGCCGTTAATGGTTTCCGGGTGCAGGGTAATAATGTCCGCCCCGGCCTGCGCCAGCTGGCTGATGTAATCCTGCGGGCGGGTCACCATTAAATGGCAGTCCAGCGGCTTGCTGGCAAGTTTCTTAACCTGACCGACGAAGAATGGGGACAGCGTCAGGTTAGGCACAAAGTGGCCGTCCATAATGTCGATATGAAAGTAGTCCGCGTGCTGGTCGATAAAAGCGATCTGTTCCTGGAATTTCGCCAGATCCATGCACATCAAAGAGGGGGAAATTTTCACTATAAGCTCCTGTAATTCTATGGATTTCGGACGACAGAAAGGCGGCCTGGCTGCGAGTCCCCAGGAGCATAGCTAACTATGTGACTGGGGTGAGCTGATGCAGCCAACGCATCTGCCGTTCGAAAGACGACGAATTTACTTGCTGATTAACCGATCCAGGGCCACCGCGGCGATGATCAGCCCCCCCATCACCACCAGCTGGTAATAGGTTTGTACCTGGAGAATATTGAGGCCGTTGTTGATGGTGCCGATGATCAGGCCGCCTATCACCACCGAGAAGATGCGCCCTTTGCCGCCGAAGAAACTGGTGCCGCCGATTATCGCGCTGGCGATGGCGTAGGTTTCAAAGCCCATCCCCGCCAGCGGCTCAGCCGCACCCAGGCGTGCCGTTGACACCACGCCAGCCAGCCCGGCGCAGATGCCGGAGATGATAAACACCACCAGCATGTGGAATTTCACGTCGATGCCGGAGTAGAAGGCCGAGTTTTTATTGCCGCCGAGGGCGTAAATATTGCGGCCCAGGCGCGTGCGGGTGGTCAGGAACCACAGTATTCCGGCGACAATCAGCGAGAATATCACCGGCACCGGAATGCCTAACGGCGTGGCGGCGAAGAAGTTCACGAAGTCGAACGAGAAGCCGTAAACCGAGTTGGCATCTGAGATTACCAGCGTAATACCGCGGAAGATGGCGTTGGTGCCGAGTGTGATGATGAACGGATGCAGCCCCGTCCAGTTTACCAGGCAGCCGTTAATCGCCCCCAGCAGCCCGCCAACCAGCACGCCGCCGATCAGCGCCGCGAGGAACGGGTCAACGCCGGCCAGCATCAGTTTGGCCGTCACCATGCCGGACAGCGCCAGAATCGCGCCCACCGACAGGTCGATACCCGCCACTAAAATTGCAAAAAACTCGCCCATACCAATCAGTACCGTGACCGAGCTTTGCACGAAGATGGCGCTGATATTGCTGGCCGTCAGGAAATACTCGGCGGAGAGCGTGCCGAAGATGGCGACGATAATCGCGAGGATGAAAAAGGTGCCGTACTTGTCCCAGAACTGCGCGAAATTAAACGGCTTTTTATCGCTTTCGTCGCGCTTCATTCTTGTGGTAATGCCCATGCCATAATCTCCTCTTCGCTGATATCGTCGCGATTGCTCAGGATTTGCGTCAGTCGCCCTTCGCAGAACACGGCAATGCGGTCGCAGACGGCGATAATTTCGGGAAGTTCGGATGACACCATCAGGATGACTTTTCCGTCATCGGCCAGCTGGCGCATCACTTTGTAAATTTCAGCCTTGGCGCCCACGTCGATGCCGCGCGTTGGCTCATCGAAAATGAGAACCTCCGGGTTGCAGCACAACCATTTGGAAATCAGCACCTTCTGCTGGTTACCGCCGGAAAGTTCGGTGATATTTTGCTCTACGCTGTGGCACTTCAGCGCCAGCAGCTGCCGCTGTGCTTCGGCGGTTTTACGCTCCTCGGCTTCGCTGAATAGCCCCATCGCGCCTTTGTAGCCGCCGTGCTTGAGGCTGCGGCTGATCGCCATATTTTGGGCTATCGAAAAGTTGGCGAAGAAACCGTTGTCGCGGCGGCTTTCGGTGATGTAGCCCATACCTTTTTTCAGGGCGTCCATTGGTGAACGCGGAGAAATGTTTTTGCCGTTAAGCAGAATTTCACCGCTGGCGCGTTTATCCACGCCAAACAGGCAGTCCATCAGCTCGGTACGCCCGGAACCTACCAGCCCGGAAAAACCGAGGATCTCGCCGCGATTCACGCTGAAAGAAATGTCTTTCACCTTTTTACGGTCGCGGCTGGTGACGTTTTTCACCTCAAACACCGTGTCGCGCTCAACGTTTCCGGCGCTTTCTTTCATGGCGTTGAAGCGGTTTTGCAGCTCGCGACCAACCATCAGGCGCACAATATCGTCGTTAGAGACGTCGCTGACCAGGCCGCTGCACACGCTGCTGCCGTCTTTCATTACCGTGTAGCGGTCGCAGATGCGGCGGATCTCTCCCAGCTTGTGGGAGATATAAACAATCGCCGTTCCCTCTTTGCGCAGCTGATTCATTATCAGGAAGAGATAATCCACCTCTTTATTGGTTAAAGAAGAAGTTGGCTCATCCATAATAATGACTTTGGCATCAAGCATTAAGGTTTTGGCTATTTCCAGCATCTGCTTATGGCTAATGGATAAATTTACTACCTTTTCATCAAGACTGACTTTTAACCCCACGCGCAATAACATCATTGCGGCGCGAATACGCATTTCATTCCAGTCAACAACATTGATGCCAAAAACTTTTTTAGTCGCGTGGCGGCCAATATAAAGATTCTCCAGCACGGTTAATTCATCAATGACGCTGAGTTCCTGATAAATAATGCCAATGCCGAGTTTTGCTGCCAGCTTATGATCGAGTTTATCGTAATTAACTTCATTAATAACAATAGTGCCTTTGCTCGGCTCATGAATACCCGACAGGACTTTCATTAAGGTTGATTTACCTGCACCATTTTCCCCGAGTAAAGCATGGATCTCGCCGGGGAATATTGTTAAATCAACCGATTTTAATGCGTGAACCGGACCAAAGGATTTGCCGATCCCCGCCATTGAAATATATGGCGTGACCATGACGAGCCTCAATCATTTTTAGTGAAGGTTTCCCCTCACCCTAACCCTCTCCCCATAAGAAGAGGGCTACCTTTTTTCCCCCTCTCCCTGTGGGAGAGGGCCGGGGTGAGGGCACCAGACGACTCGGGTTTAAAACTATTTCGTCACCAGAACCGAGTCCACGAGGCTAAACTGAGGCGCTTTATCCTCGGCTATAACCTTCCCGGTCTTCGCCGCATCCACCAGCAGCTTCAGGCCCGTGGCGCCAATATCCGCCGGGTTCTGGGCGACGGTGGCGGTCATCTGCCCGGCATCAATCATTTTGCGTGCTTCCGGGATGCCGTCGGTGCCGACTACCAGCACTTTCCCGGCTTTTCCGGCATTGGCAACCGCCTGGGCAACGCCCATTGCCATGGTGTCATTCGCGCAGTAGAAGGCTTTCAGGTTTGGGTTGCGTTGCAAAACGTTAGTGGCAACGTCGAGCGCTTTGATACGGTCCCAGTCGGCAGGCTGGCTGGCGACCAGCTTTATCTGACCCGCTTTTTTGAAGGCGTCGCTGGCACCTGTGCGGCGCGCTTCACCGGACGCGTTGCCCGCTTTACCTTCGATAATCGCCACTTCGCCGCCCTGGGCGCCGAGCTTGTCGATGATAAAGCCTGCACCTTTTGCCCCGACCGCGACGTTATCGGTGGTAACAAATGCTTCCACATTGCCGCCGGCTTTTTTCAGGTTATCCATATCGATCTTTTCATCGAGGTTGACCAGATAAATCCCTTTTTTCCAGGCGTTGGCAACCGGCACTACCAGGTTAACGGAAGAGAGCGGTGCAAAGGCGATGCCTTTATATTTTTTATTACTGAGATCTTCGAAAAGCTGTAGCTGGGACTGAAAATCACCTTCCGAAGGCGAAGCAAAAATATCGACGCTGACGCCCAGCGTTTTTGCTTCATCTTCTATCCCTTTTTTCATATCTACCCAGTAAGGGTTGGATAATGTTTTTAATATCACCGCATAATCGGCCGCTGCAAAAGCGCTGGTGGATAACATCAGGCCCATAGCAGCGCCGCTGAATATTTTCAGATATTTATTCATAATAATATTCTCAGTGTAGGGTACAGTCAGATCCCGTGATAACGGGATCTGTTATTTTTACTTCAGTGCGCCGGGTGAAAAGAAATCCACAATAGCGCCGGTCTTTTGCATATTTAAAGTTGCCTGCTCAATATTTTGCTGGGCTACAGAAACAAAAAGTGCATCTAATAATGTTAGTTGTAATATACGTGCGGAAGCGTTTCTGCCCAGTAAAGGCGTCTCTGGTGCTGGCGAACAAATAATAAAATCAGCCAGGCGTGCAATCGGCGAATGGTAGCTGTGGGTAATACAAATAATTTTGGCCCCATTCTTTTTCGCCAGTTCCACCGCCGCTTTTAAATCGCTGGTGCGCCCGGAATGGGAAACCACCAGCACTACATCACCTTCTTTTAGCAACGACGCCGACATCATCATGATGTGCGCGTCCTGGTAGGCCTGGCAGCGTACGCCGATGCGCAGAAATTTGTGCTGAATATCGTCGCAGATGGCGTTTGAACCACCGACGCCGTACAAATCACGCTGTTTTGCCTTCGCGAAGTAGCGAGCCGCGCGGTGGATCTCGTCCACGTTAACGATCGACTGCCCTTCCATAATGGTACGCAGCGTGATGTTAAACACTTTGTTGACCACATCCTGCGGCGCTTCATCAAATGCCAGTTCGGTTGGCAGTACCTGCTCCGACTCGGAAAAATAGGCCACCAGCGCGCTGCGAAGATTACGAAACCCGCTGAACCCCAGCAGTTTTGAAACCTTAACGATCATTGCTTCCGACACGGAAAGCGCTTCGGCAACGTCTTTTATTGCCGGGGCATCACTCAGGTTGCCGGGCTTAAGCAGCCAGTCGACGATGCGGCTTTCGTTGTCCGTCATCCCTTCCTGCTTCATGCGCAGCCAGGGAGCGAGGCCGATGCCGTTCGGCAACTGTGAATCAATTTCAGACTGACTCATCATGTTCTCTTGATGTCCTTAAAGTGAAGGCACAACTATAACATCACAGCGTGGACAGAAAATATGCTATCAACTTCACAAAAACAATTAATTCATAAAGTTTAAGTTGTTGTGAAGTTTTACCAATCAATTAAATTTAAATAACTATATGAAAATAAATAATTTTATTTGATTTTTGCGGTAATTGTAACTCTACGTGAATCACGTGTAATACCAAAAATGCCATTGCGCTGTAAAGCTCATCGGTGTAAAAATGTCCACGAACCCGGCGATTTTGCCGATAAATTGGGCAGTGAACCGGTCTTAAATCACAAAAGTTGCCGGGTTCGTAAAGTTACCCTAACTGTGAGGCTGACGATGAAAAAAATTGCGTTTGGGTGCGACCACGTAGGCTTCCTGCTGAAAGAGGAGATAGTCGCGCACCTGCTGGAGAAGGGGATTGAAGTGGTGGACAAAGGAACCTGGTCCGGGGAGCGCACCGACTATCCGCAGTACGCCAGCGCGGTGGCCGGGGCCGTTGTGAGCGGTGAGGTGGAAGGCGGAATTTTGATTTGTGGTACCGGCGTGGGTATTTCCATTACCGCTAACAAATTCCCCGGCATTCGCGCGGTGGTATGCAGCGAGCCTTACTCGGCGCAGCTCTCTCGCCAGCACAATAACACGAATATTCTGGCCTTTGGCTCAAGAGTGGTGGGCCTGGAGCTGGCAAAAATGATTGTGGATAGCTGGCTTGCCGGGCAGTTCGAGGGCGGTCGTCATCAGGCCAGGGTGGAGGCGATTAGCGCCCTTGAGCAGCCGCGAATTTGAGATTCCTCCGCTACTTCACCCTGCGGCCGCTGTCTAACCTGAGGCCAGTCCAACTCAGAGACTGACCTCATGAAAAAATATACAACGGCGCTGCTGTTCGGCGTGCTTTATCTGGCGGCGCCTTTCGCTCAGGCGGATGTTATCGATGATGCTATCGGCAATATTCAGCAGGCGTTTAGCGACGCGTACAAACCAGGCGACGACCGCGTTTACCACGACGATCGCGATGACGACGATCGGCAGGATCGTGCGCTCAGCCGTCAGAACGAAGAACGTTATCGGCAGCTGGAATCCCGCCGCCGTCAGCTTGACGACCGTCAGAACCAGCTCGATCGTGAACGCCAGCAGTTGGACGATGAAGAGCGCCGGCTTCAGGATGACGAAGACCGCTAATCCAGCACTATCTCCAGGCCGTCAAACCCCGCCTCAAAGCCCGCAGGCAGGTTATTGCGCATCAGCCATTCGTCGAACTGGTGGCTGATGTGTGTCAACACCACCCTCGGGCTGCCTATTTGCTCATTCAGCGCTATCACCGTCGATAAATCGCAGTGATTTTTTGGCGTTTCCGGCCTCGGTTCACGGCTGCAATCGATCACCACGACTTCCGGGCGGTTGGCGGCAAGAAACTTGAGCGTTTTCTCCGGCAGCCCGGCGGTATCGCTGAGCCACACCAGCCCGCTGTAGGCCGTTTCAAAGAGGTAGCCGAAGGTCAGCTTAGAGTGGATAAGCGGCAGCGGCGTTACGCGCAAAGCCTGGAGAGTAAAGGCGACAAACGGCTCGACGGTGTGGCTGAAGTCCAGCATACCGGGGTGCTTAAACAGATCGTCGCAGCCCTGCTCGTCGGGTGGGCCATAGACGGGGATTTTATCGCCCACGCCCCAGCGCAGCGGAAATAGCCCCTGCACATGGTCCATATGGTAGTGGGTGAGTAAAAACTGCTGAAATTCACCCGGCTGCCAGCTATCCATCAGGCCGGGCAGCCCCGCGTCCAGCAGCGTGACGGCTTCGTTATATTTCACCACCGCGCTGCACGGGCGGCGGCGGTGAGCGGGATTGTGGCGCGCGCGTGAACAGGCCGCGCAGCCGCAGCCCCAGGCGGGGACGAGCTGCGCTCCGCCGGTGCCGCTAAGCGTTAACTTCAGCGTCATTGGGGGTCTCCACCGGTTTGGTAAACCGCAGATGAGTTGCGCGGTAGCCTTCCCGTTCGTAGAAGCGGTGCGCGTCTTTACGACCGGTGCTGGTAGAAAGCTCGGTCAGCTCCGCATCGGCTTTTCGAGCCTGCGCTTCGGCCCAGGCTAGCAGCTGTTTGCCCACGCCGTGCCCGCGAGCCTCCTCCATGACAACCAGTTCCTGAATCTCGCCTATGCGGCGACCATGATGCAGATGATATTGCAGATGCAGGCTAATCATGCCCAGCGCTTTATCGCCCAGCCATGCCAGCTGATAATAAATGTTTGGGTCGCGCAGGTTCTCGGCGAAGCAGGCGTTAAAGCCAGAGCGGTCTGCTTTGGCCTGCTTTAACTCGCAGATCATGCGGTAAACGGTATCACTGTCTTCGATAGCGGCGGCTTTTAACTTAACAACATCAGACATGGCGAGGCTCCTTGCGGTGAAGAGGGATGACGTTCGAGCGGTGCCGGGCCAGCAGCCGCATAAATAATTCGGCTGACTGTAGCAGACTCCCGTCGTTGTTGAGTACCAGACAATCATCCCCCTCCGGCGCGTAAAGCGCCGCCCGTTGCAGCCGCTGCTCGATTTGCTCCGTATTCTCCCGCCCACGCTGTTCCAGGCGATAGCGCAGAACGTCGGTAGAAACTTGCAGGCAAATCGGCACCAGCGCTTCCGCATAGCGCTCCCGAGCCTGTTGTAAATGCTGCCGGGAGCCGTTAACCACCACATCAAATCCGGCTTCGAGCCATATATCCATCTCCACGCCGACGCCGTATGACTGGTGATGCGCCTGCCAGCTCAGGGCAAACAGACCCTGCTGCTGGCGCTGGTCAAACTCTTTCGCGCTTAGCGCGACGTGGTTTTCGCAACCTGCGTCGGCGGCGCGCGTGATGTAGCGATGCGCCACCAACAGTCTTTCGTGCTCCTGCTGGCGCAGAGCGCTCAGCAGGCTGTCTTTGCCGGAGCCGGACGGGCCCATCAGCCAGATTAGTTTACTCATCAGAACACCCGAATTCCCTGGCGCCAGACGTGATCGACGTGGATGTGGTCGCCGTGCATATGCGCCAGCACCAAATCCGCCCGCTTCCCTTCCGCCAGCGTGCCGCGGTCGTTCAGATTCAGCGCCCGTGCCGGGTTGCGCGTCACCAGGTTCACCGCCTGAGCTAACGTGAAGCTATTGCCGTCGTCGTGCGCCACGCGGAATGCCGCATCCAGCAGGCTTGCCGGATAGTAATCTGAGGAGAGGATGTCCAGCAGCCCGGCCTGCGCCAGATGGCTGGCCGCCACGTTGCCGGAGTGGGAACCGCCGCGCACGATGTTGGGTGCGCCCATTAATACGCTCATGCCGTGGCGGCGTGAGGCTTCGGCTGCTTCCAGCGTGGTCGGGAATTCAGCAATGACGCTGCCAATTTCATGCGACTCAACAACGTGTGCCGAGGTGGCGTCGTCGTGGCTGGCAAGCGCGATATTGCGGTCGCGGCAGCGGGCGGCAATGGCCTGACGGTTTGGCTGCGACCAGCGTGCCGCCAGCGTCAGTTGCTCTTCCTCGAAGCGGTCCATCTGCTCGTTCGTCAGGTGATATTTGCCCTGGTAGTAATCGCGGTATTTCGACAGTTCGGCGTACTGGCGCTGGCCCGGCGAGTGGTCCATCAGCGACACCAGGGAAACCAGTTCGCGGTCGACCAGCTTGTCGAACAGCGGCAGCGTGGTGTGGTGCGGCAGCTCGCAGCGCAGGTGCAGGCGATGCTCGGCGCGGTTGAGGCCGCGTTTTTGCGTATCCTCCACGGCGTTGATCATTTTTTCCAGGTTTTCCAGCCTGTCTCCGCCGTCGCGCACGTCGCCAATGGCTACCGCGTCCAGCACGGTGGTGATGCCGCTGGCGACCATCAATGCGTCATGACTGCTCATTGCCGAGTGTGCCGGCCAGTCAACTTTTGGGCGCGGGGTAAAGAATTTATCCAGATTATCTGTGTGCAGCTCAATCAGCCCCGGCAGCAGCCAGCCGCCGCCGCCGTCGTGTGCGCCCGGCAGTTGGCTCTGGGTTTCGGCAAAGTTGCGAATCACACCGTCGGCCACTTCCAGCGAGCCACTGACCACTTCATCTTCCAGTACCAGGCGAACATTATTGACTATCATGTTGAGGCTCCATCGCTGTCATCTCATGCAGGCGGTCGGCCACCTGTTCACGCACTGCTTCGTCGTGGAAGATGCCGACGATGGCCGCTCCACGCGCTTTTGCCTGCTGAATTAAAGCCACCACGGCGGCGCTGTTTTTGGCGTCCAGCGAGGCGGTTGGCTCATCCAGCAATAAAATGGGGTAATCGACGATAAAGCCGCGAGCGATGTTGACGCGCTGCTGCTCGCCGCCGGAAAAGGTGGACGGTGCAAGGTGCCACAGGCGCTCAGGCACGTTCAGCCTGGTCAGCAGTTCGGCGGCTTTTGCCTCGCATTCTTCACGCGGTACGCCCAGGTCCAGCAGCGGCTGCATCACCACTTCGAGCGCCGAAATACGTGGGATAACTCGCAGAAACTGGCTTACCCAGCCGATGGTCTGGCGGCGTACCGCCAGCACTTCCCGCGCCGGAGCCTGCACGATATCCAGCCATTCGCCGTCGTGCTTCACCCAGATATGTCCTTCATCCGGCAGATAGTTGGCGTACAGCGAGCGCAGCAGAGTGGACTTGCCGCTGCCGGAGTGGCCGTGCAGCACCACGCATTCTCCGCCTTCAACTTCCAGCGAGGCGTTTGCCAGCACCGGCAGGCGAATGCCGTGCTGATGGTGCAGGACAAATGTTTTGCTCAGGTTTTCAACCCGTATTCTGGTCATAGCGAGTACCTAATTCTGAAGGACGGAAGACACCAAAAGCTGGGTATACGGGTGATGCGGATCGTCCAGCACGCGGTCGGTCAGCCCACTTTCCACCACTTTGCCCTGTTTCATGACCAGCAGGCGGTCGGCCAGCAGGCGGGCAACGCCCAGGTCATGGGTGACAATCACCACGGCCAGGTTCAGCTCCATCACCAGGCCACGCAGTAAATCGAGCAGGCGAGCCTGCACCGACACATCCAGCCCGCCGGTTGGCTCATCCATAAACACCAGCTTCGGATGGGTGACCAGGTTGCGGGCGATTTGCAGGCGCTGCTGCATGCCGCCGGAGAAGGTAGTTGGCAGATCGTCGATGCGTGAGGCCGGGATTTCTACCTCTTCAAGCCAGCGCTGGGCGGTTGCACGAATATCGCCGTAGTGGCGCGCGCCGGTTGCCATTAAGCGTTCACCGATATTGCCGCCGGCAGAAACGTGACGACGCAGGCCGTCCATTGGGTGCTGGTGTACCACGCCCCATTCGGTGCGCAGCAGGCGGCGGCGGTCGCCTTCAGACATCTCATACAGCGAGCGGTCGAGGTAAATCACTTCCCCTTCCTGCGGCGCGAGGCGGGCGGAGATGGCTTTTAGCAGCGTGGTCTTGCCGGAGCCGGACTCGCCGACGATACCCAGCACCTCGCCGGGCCACAGGTCAAAAGACACGTCCATAAAGCCTTTGCCGGGCGCATAGAGGTGGGTCAGGTTATTCACCGAAAGTAACGGGCTGGTCATGACTGAGAGGCCTCACTGTTCTGGCGGCAGTAGTCGGTATCGGAGCAAACGAACATGCGGTTGCCCGCGTCGTCGAGCACCACTTCATCAAGGTAGCTGTGGCGTGAACCGCAGATGGCGCACGGCTCTTCCCACTCCTGGACCTGGAAGGGATGATCGTCAAAGTCGAGGCTTTCTACGCGGGTAAACGGCGGCACGGCGTAAATACGTTTTTCGCGGCCTGCGCCAAACAATTGCAGCGCGGGAGACATATTCATTTTCGGGTTATCAAATTTTGGGATTGGCGACGGATCCATCACGTAGCGATGGTTTACCTTCACCGGGTAGGCGTAAGTGGTGGAGATATGGCCAAAGCGGGCGATATCCTCATACAGCTTCACCTGCATCACGCCGTACTCTTCCAGGGCGTGCATGGTGCGGGTTTCCGTCTCACGCGGTTCGATAAAGCGCAGCGGTTCGGGGATAGGAACCTGGTAAATCAGGATCTGGTCTTCCGTCAGCGGCGTTTCCGGGATGCGGTGGCGGGTTTGCACCAGCGTTGCGTCTTCCGTGCGTTCGGTGGTGTTTACGCCGGTTACGCGCTTGAAGAAATTGCGGATAGAGACGGCGTTGGTGGTGTCGTCCGCGCCCTGGTCAATGACCTTCAGCACATCGGCTTCGCCAATCAGACTGGCGGTCAGCTGGATGCCGCCGGTGCCCCAGCCGTAAGGCATCGGCATTTCGCGGCCGCCAAACGGCACCTGGTAACCCGGGATCGCCACCGCCTTAAGGATGGCGCGGCGGATCATGCGTTTGGTTTGCTCGTCCAGATAGGCAAAGTTATAGCCGCTCAGGTTAGCCATTTGCTCGCTCCTTTATCAGGCGGTTAAGCAGCTCCAGTTCGGCCTGGAAATCCACGTAGTGAGGCAGCTTGAGGTGGGAAACAAAGCCTGCCGCTTCGACGTTATCCGCGTGGGATAACACAAATTCTTCGTCCTGCGCCGGGCCTGCGACGGTTTCGTCGTAGTCGGGAGCCTGGAGCGCGCGATCAACCAGCGCCATCGCCATGGTTTTGCGCTCGCTCATGCCGAACGCCAGACCGTAACCGCGGGTAAAGTGCGGCGGTTCGTCATCCGGCGCGACAAAGCCGTTAACCATTTCGCACTCGGTCATCAGCAATTCGCCGATGTTCACCGCAAAACCCAGTTCTTCCGGCACGATTTCGAGATCCACATAGCCGCTGCGTATCTCGGCGGCAAACGGATGGTTACGGCCATAGCCGCGTTGGGTCGAGTAGGCCAGCGCCAGCAGATAACCTTCGTCGCCGCGCACCAATTGTTGCAGGCGTGAAGAGCGCGAGCAGGGGTAAACCGGTGGATCACGGGTAATATCGTCCGGCTGCGCGCCGTTATCTTCTTCGGCTTTCGCCAGCCCCTGTTTAGCCAGCATGCTGAAAACATGCGGTGAGGGAGCATTTTGCTCATCTGCGGTATCCAGCTCGGGCGCTTCACCGTTCGCCAGCAGCGTGAAGTCCAGCAGCCGGTGGGTATAGTCGTAAGTCGGGCCGAGTAACTGGCCGCCCGGAACATCTTTATAGACGGCGGAAATACGGCGTTCGAGGCGCATTTCCGCCGTATTCAGCGGCTCGCTAACCGCAAGGCGCGGCAGAGTGGTGCGGTAGGCGCGCAGCAGGAAAATCGCCTCAATCATATCGCCGCTGGCCTGCTTGATAGCCAGCGCCGCCAGTTCGCGGTCGGCGATACCGCCTTCGGTCATCACGCGGTCAACGGCCAGGCCAAGCTGCTGCTCAATTTGCGCGACGCTGAGTTCTTTTAGCGTTTCATCGCCGCGTCGATTCTGCTCCTGCAGGGCATGGGCGGCGGAGATTGCCTTCTCGCCCCCTTTGACGGCAACGTACATCAGCACACCTCCACATGGGTGGTCCGTGGGATCGCCAGCAGACGATCGCCGCAGGTTAAAATCAGGTCGATGCCCAGCGGGAACGGGTGCGGGCGCTCGGTCAGCTCGTGCAGCACGCATTCAGGAAGCTGGGGGGCAATCATCCGCTCTTCGTTGATCCCGGCTCCGGTCAGGCGCAACATGCGGCCGCCGCTGAGGCTGGAAACCTGCAGGACAAGCGTGGCGCTGGTGTCGGGAGCAATATCACAACCCTGAGCCAGCAGGTTCAACTGACTGGAAGATATGGCCTCGCTCGCCACGGCAAATTGCGCCTGCTCGGGCTGCTCGCACAGCGGGGCGTTGGTATGGAAGCGAATATTCTGGATGGCAGATTCGTTGCTCAGCGCGTCGTCTATCCACACCGGCGTGTCGTTGTCGGCAAGGGTTAACAGCACGCTGGTGGTGGCAACGTTCAGAGGCTGCCAGCCCTGCTGTAGCGAGGTTAGCGCGACAATCACACCCGGCTCGCTCATCGCTTTTAGCAGGCGACGAAAACTCTGCTGGGCATCCTGCACCGGGAGGGTAAAAGCGGTCATTAGTGTCATGCGTTATCTCCGCGAACCAGCGTGAAGAAGTCCACGCGGCTGCTGTTAACTTCGGCGCGGCGGACGGCAAGGCGTTGTTCACGATTGGCCGCCAGCGGTGCGATGAGGGTTTCTTGTAACGTCTGAAAGTGAGCGGATTCCTGCATCAGGGCGTCGATAACCGCGCAGCATTCGGCGTGTTTCTTGTCGCGGCCCAGCAGGTAGCTGTAGCCGTAGGTGCCGCTTGCCAGCTTCACCACCGTGCGGGTCAGCGTGGCGTCGCCGGTAAAGAAGCGCTGGCCGGTGCCGCCCATTCGAGCCTGAACCTGCACCAGGCCGATTTCCGGGGCGCGAATAAGCGTGTACTCCGGGGCAATGTTCAGGCTATCCCAGCGCGCCTGTAGCTCGCTGGCCTGGCTGTGGGACAACACCGCCATCCACGCGCGGCGCTGTTCGGTGTTGAAATGGCTGGCGTCCATCTAGTGCTCCATTGTGAGTTCAATCATGTCGGCGCGGGTCAGGCTGACGGAGTATTCCGCCGGGCTGGCTTCGCCTTCACGATGGTTTAGGGTGCGTACGCAAAGCAGCGGAGCCATGTTGGGGATTTCCAGCAGGCGGCTCTCTTTAGCCTGGGAACGGCGGGCGCTGATGCGGGTTTGGGCGCGGGTTAAAGGCGTGCCCAGCTGGTCGTGAATAAAGTCATGCAGCGAACCGCTGTGGAAGCTTTGTAGAGCGGGCCACCAGTTCAGCTCGGAAAAATAGTGGTCGATGATGCACACCGCGATGCCGTTGACCCGGCGCAGGGTGCGCAGGTGGATAACGTTATTGCCCTCTGCAAGGCCAAGCGCGTCGGCTACGTCCTGAGACGCCGGGCGCAGTACCGCCAGCAGGCGTTCGCTGGTCGGGTGGCTGCCCTGGTCAAGCAGGTTTTGGCTAAAGCGGGCCTGGGCGTTTAGCGGGTAGTCGAACGGCCGCATCAGCACCAGGACACCAACGCCCTGGCGGCGCTGAACCCAGCCCTTGTTCACCAGCTCATCGATGGCGCGGCGCAGCGTGTGGCGGTTGACTTCGTAGTGGGCGGCAAGCTGGCTTTCTGCCGGCAGATAGTCTCCGCAGCGGTAGTTGTTACGCAGCTCTTGCTCGAGCCGGGCGGCAATTTCTTGATAGCGGGTTGGGTAACTGGTCGGATGTCTGGACAAGTGCATCGCGGGCCTCCTTCAAAAGTTGCCTTATGGTGCAGGGGGAAAGTGACGGTTTTGTTAACGATTAGTTTCTGTCCGATGAAGAGTTAAAGTCAGCCGCCGCGGGCTTGAGTAATCAATCAGTTATCTGAATCACCGGAGAATGGAGGGAAAAAATGGAATGATGGAATAATAAATAGAGCATTTCTTGCATGATATATTCTATATCCTGGCGAATCGTAGTGCTTTCATTAAATAAATTTCACTATCACTTAAATAATAATTCCTCTGCTTAATACACTAATAAAAATGTGCAGGTTGAGAATCATCCTGGCACCTTTTCATTGTTGCGGAATAAATGTGCAAGAAAGGAATAAATAAATTAACATCAAAAAAATGAATAAATAATGGCTGTTGATTTGCCTGGTTTTTTAATCCTGAAGAGAAAGAAAAGGCCCGGAGTTTCGGGCCTGAGATGAATAACAGAATAAACTATCTTTCTCTTTCGACATTGACCATCCACGGAATGCCGAACTTATCCGTCAGCGAGCCGTAGCCCTTCGCCCAGAAGGTTTCGCTCCACGGCATTGTGACCTTGCCGCCCACGGCCAGATTCTCGAACCAGCGCTTTCCTTCATTAACATCATGCGTGGCCAGGCACAACGCATAGCCGCTGTGGCGGGACTTTTCGCCGCCCATATTACCGTCGCTCATCATCAATTCGTTGCCGGCAATCCGTAAATTGGCGTGCATGATACTGTCGGCAGAATACTCGGCCGCGCCGCTGCACTCTTCCGGGTTACCCGCTTCTTTGGGCATTTCTCCAAAGGTGATTTTGAACGTCAATTCGGCGTTCAGGGCCTGCTGGTAGAAGGCAATAGCCTCGTTACAGCGGCCGTCTAATGAGATGTAGGGTGCTAAAGACATCGCTAAATCCTCTGCGTTGAGAGTACAGAAGAAGTGTAGGTGGTGCGGGAAAGGTAAGCCAGGCGGGGGCAGGCAGCAAAACGCTGCCTGCGGTGCAGAAATTAATTCTTCTTCACAAACTCGGATTTCAGCTTCATCGGGCCAAAACCGTCAATTTTACAATCAATGTTGTGATCGCCTTCTACCAGGCGGATGTTCTTCACTTTGGTGCCAATTTTCAACATCGAAGAGCTGCCTTTGACCTTCAGATCTTTGACTACCGTGACGCTGTCGCCATCGGCCAGCAGATTGCCGTTGGCATCTTTAACCACCAGCTGGTCGCTCTCTTCGCCAGCGGCGTTCGGGTTCCACTCATGAGCGCACTCCGGGCAGATAAGCATACTGTTGTCTTCATAGGTGTATTCGGAATTGCACTTCGGGCAATGAGGGAGCTGCATTATCTGATCCTCAAGGTAAGATAAATTAATGATAAATAGCGATTTGACGACGAAAGCGTACTGAATCGCGAAAAAGTGCCGGGATTATACATCAAAACCCTACATTTGCAGGGATTATTGCGACCCTTTCAGGCCCGCTGAGCCACCATCCTGCTGTTAATACGCAAAAATCATGTCATTCAAGAAAATAAGCGCCAAATTTAACTTAAAGTTCGGGCTTTAATTGCCGTTAAATAAGGCTAATTTAACTTAGTTTCATTCAGCTACGGGCCGCTATGCCAGCGTGGGCTGCTGCGCTATACCTGTTTGAAAAAATAAAAAAAGCGTATTGCGCTGACACCTCCTGTCACTTGACAGGGGTATGGTTGGGCCTATGGATGTACCGATACAGAGGCAGGAACCGATGAGAATGAAAGGCGCAAAAGTAAAAGTTGCAGATCGACTGGCCGAAATCGTCTTAAGTCTTTATCAGGGGGAAACCCTTTCCGCTGATATTATCCGCCAGCGTTTTGATGTAGATATGCGAACTGCGTATCGTGATTTGAACCGGCTTGGTGCTATTCTGGAGGACGTCGGCGAGGGGAAAAAGCGTCTCTCTTCGCATTTAAAAGGACAGTTTAACGTAAACGACCTGTTACGCATTACCAAGCGCGTAGGGCTTGCTGCGTTTTATCCGTGGTACGACATAAAAAGCCATAATCACTTTATTACTCTGCGGGCTATTCCAGATTTATTGGTTGTAGGGTATGAATATGAAAATAGTCCTCAGCGAAAAGCTATTTTTTATCCATTAATTGATAACCAGGATGACCCTGGGGGCGAAAGGGTAAAAACTGAAGTATTGTTACAAGTTTCGGCTCAGGCAGCCGAACATTTCAAACAACGCAAGTTATTACCGTTTCAAAAGACCATCAGGGAACTCGATAACGGAGAGTTGCTTCTTGCAAGCCATATTGCTTCGCCCGAGCAATTGTTTCCGCTGGTGCAGTATTGGATACCGCATCTCACCATTATTTCTCCGCAGGTCTGGCAAAGTGACTTAAAAGCCAGGATCGCGGCATGGTGTAATGTTAATTAATAAATTATTTTCCTCACGTAATTATAAAAACCGGTATTGCCAGGATTACAAAAAAAGTTTGGCAGAGATAAATCGGGTAATTTGAGTTAAGGAAACATTTTTTATGCACACACAAACTGTTTTTGAATTGAGTCAGGAAGCCGAGCGGCTATTGCAATTAGCGCTGCAAAATCTTAACGCGCTCAAAGTCGCTCCGCTGGCTTTACAGAATGAAAAAAACAACTCTGTGGCGAACCCTGTGGCCAGCGTACATCCATTGAAGTTTAGCCCACGCGGTATCGAATTACAGAAAGATATGCTGCAAAACGAAAGGCGCAAAATAACCCAGCATGAAATGGTGCTGGCTATTGTGGGCACCATGAAGGCAGGGAAGTCGACCACCATTAATGCCATCGTTGGTACCGAGGTATTGCCCAACCGCAATCGGCCGATGACCGCGCTGCCAACCCTGATTCGCCATACGCCGGGCCAGCGCGAACCGGTGCTGCATTTTCCGCACGTTAAGCCGATTGAAAGCCTGATGGCGGAACTACAGGAAAAGCTGCTGACGACCGACCGCGAAATGCTGGCGGGCAAGCTGGAAATCGACCGTGATATGGATGCGCTAATCGCCCGTATTGCCAACGGCACCGGATTTGAACGCCACTATCTTGGCGCTCAGCCGATTTTTCACTGCCTGAAAAGCCTGAACGATCTGGTGCGGCTTTCCCGGGTGCTGGACGTTGCGTTCCCGTTTAAAGCTTACGCCGCGATTGAGCATGTGCCGGTTATCGAGGTGGAATTTGTGCATCTGGCCGGGCTGAAGAATGGCCACGGGCAGCTGACCCTGCTGGACACGCCGGGGCCAAACGAAGCCGGGCAGCCGCATCTGCAAAAAATGCTCAGGGAGCAGCTGGCGCAGGCCTCTGCTGTACTGGCGGTAATGGATTACACCCAGCTGAAGTCCATCTCTGATGAAGAGGTGCGCCAGGCGGTGCTAGGCGTCAGCAAGTCGGTGCCGCTGTACGCTCTGGTGAATAAATTCGATCAAAAAGACAGAAATAGCGACGATGAAACTCAGGTCAAGGCGATGATTGCCGGGACGCTGATGAAGGGCAGCATCGACCCGGACAGAGTATTTCCGGTTTCCAGTATGTGGGGCTATCTTGCCAATCGCGCTCGTTACGAACTGGCTACCCATGGCCGCCTGCCGGACCCGGAGCAGCAGCGCTGGGTACAGGACTTTGCCGAAGCGGCGCTGGGCCGACGCTGGCGCAGCGCGGATTTAGCCGATATAGAACACCTTCGCCATGCGGCCGATCTGCTGTGGGAAGACTCTATGTTTGAGTCGCCGATTGAAACTATTTTGCATGCCGCGCATGCCAACGCCTCTTTGTATACATTGCGCGCCGCGTGCCACAAACTGCTTGATTACGCCGACGGAGCCGAAAGCTATCTGAACTTCCGCTGCCAGGGATTACAGGTAACCAACGATAGCCTGCATGAGAACATCCGGCAGCTTGAAGAGGATATGCAGCTGCTGCAAAGCACGCAGCAGTCGGTAAGCCTGGTGATTCAGGGGCAGGTATCCGGGGCGCTCGCCAGCATCGCGTCGTTCGTGCAGCGCTTTGAAACCCAGATCCATGCCGATCTGGATGAATACTTCCAGACCGGGCGGCTCGGGGAGCGAAGGCGGCATCCACTCTACCCGCAGGCGCTGACCCGTAACGCGGATTTTGCGCCGGGTAGCGAAAAATTAATGGGCGAGGATGAAAGCTCTGCCCGCCTGCTGTTGCATAAAGTTCGCGCCTCCAGCGAGAGTATTTTGCTGGCCGCTCAGGAGACCTTAACCGGGGAACTTGGCACCCTGCTCAGCAACCTGGAGGCGGGCTTGTGCCATACGTTGCGGGAAGCCCTGAAGCCTGTAGAGCAGCGGGTAAGCGACGGGCTTTCGGTGGCTGGATTCCGCGCGCAGATAAGCCTTCCTGCGTTTAATGCCAACCAGCTCAGCTTTGATGCCCGGCAGGCTTTTAGCAATGTTATCGACCATCAGGAAGTGCTGATGTCGGAAATGCAGCCGCAAAGTGGGATGCGTGGCGTTCTTGCCCGCTGGCTGAACGGAGTGGACTGGGGCTGGGAAGATTATGCTGCCACCCACAGCCGCTATGTTATCGATCTGACCCGGCTTCAGCAGAAGCTTCACGCTCACGTTTCCACCATTCTGGCGCAAATTAACCAGGCGATTACGGCGCAAATCGACATTTCCGTAACCGCCGGTATGGCGACCTTTTTTGCCGACTTTTCCCAGGCACTGGATGCTATTCGCAGCAATTTGCAGCAAAGTCTGGCGGCGAGGCAGCAGAATGATACGGTGCTGATTTCCCTGCAGAGCCAGCTAGAACAAAGCGTCAGAACGGCTCGCTATATTCACGAGGATACCCGCCTGCTGCGGGACGATATCCAGACGCTTTTCACAGCGGAGCAATAATGAGCAGTCTATTAATGGAAGGGCCGGTAAGAACCCTCGGATGTATTAGCGAAAAATTTGCCGTCGATTTTGCACTGAGTATTGATGTGGCGCGGCAGCCGTGGCAAAGCCAGCAAAGCAAAGATTTTTATCAGCAGCTTACGGAGCTGTTCATGGGCGGCGAGCGCCTGCGCTCCGGGCTGGCGGGCATGCCGCCGCAGGATGAGCTGGAGGCCTCGCTGGCAAGGCTCGGAGTATTGACCGCCGATCGGGCAAAGAGCTATCTCGCCAACAGCCAAATTAGCGAGAGGATTGGGCAGCTGGAGCCAGTTTCTGCCCGCACGGCCCATCATTCTGCTGCGGCGCGTGAGCGACTGCTGGCTTTACGCCAGCAGCTTTCTTTGCAGCTAAGCAAAATGGAAGCGGAATTCCGGCAAACGGATCTGGTGCGCCAGGGCAAGGTTCACTGCGAGCAGATATTTACCCGCTGGCGCAGCGGGCATTATTTCTCGTTCTCCCCGGCCGCACGCTGCTACGTTGCGCTGGAAGAACTGCGCTGGGGAACCTTCGGCGATGCCGTGAGCCACGGAAGTTTGCCGCAGAAAGAAGAGCTGATTGAGCACCTGCGCAGCCTGGCGATTGGCCGTCTTGCCGAGGATGTTAACGCCTCGGCACGTACCCGCCATTATTATCATGACTGGCTGGCAGCCCCCACTTCACCGGGCCTGCTGGAGCATAAAGACGCTCTAATCTGGCTCGGCGATGGGTGCGATACGCAGCGGCAGCCGGTGAGTTATTCCATCACGCAAAGCTGGCAGGGCGTGGCGCTGGGTATGCCGCGAATCTGCTCGGCTATGCGCCTTGCCAGCGCGCTGGTCGACGAAGTGTTCGGCTAGTTCATTTCACATTCTCAGGGACGAGATTGTTCCATTTCCCCGGCGTTTTCCGTCATCCATTCGGCAAGTGAATCGAGCGTAGGGCGCAGAGATTTTCCCAGCGCCGTAATCTGGTATTCCACGCGCGGCGGGACTTCGGCGAAGACCTGCCTGACCACCAATCCCCGTGCTTCAAACTGGCGCAGCTGGCGCGTCAGCTCTTTCTGGGTGATGGGATGAACCGCTCGCTGTAAGTCGCTAAAGCGCACCGCCTCGTCTATCACGATCAGGCGATAAAGGATCGGGATCGCCCATTTCCCCGAAACGAGATTCACGAAGCTCACTATTGGGCAGCTGCTACCTGCCTGAGGCAGGGGCGAAATATTTTTTGTCATGCTCACTCCCGTCGCGCGTTAATGCGCTCAACCTGGTGCTTTAGTATCCATTTGGTGCCTACTACCCAAAGGATACTATAGCGGAAATAATGGCTTCACCAATGATGAAAGAGGTAAAGATGATGGGCAGACTAAACGGCAAATACGCTTTAATTACCGGCGGTACCAGCGGCATTGGCCTTGAGACGGCGCGGCAGTTTATTGCCGAAGGCGCAACGGTGGCGATAACCGGGCGCAGCGAGCGGGGCCTGGTCGATGCCAAAGCGCTGCTGGGCAATGTGCATATCATCAAAAGCGACGCTGGCGATGTTGCCGGGCAGCAGAAGGTGGCCGACGAGCTAAAGCAGCTTTGGCCGCAGATTGACGTGCTGTATATCAACGCCGGAGATGTGACCCATCATCCTCTGGAAGAGTGGGACGAAGACGCCTATGACCGGCTGATGAATACCAATCTCAAAGGCCCGTTTTTCCTGCTTCAGGCGCTTCTTGCGCAGCTTGCCAACCCTTCGTCGGTGATTGTTTGTGGCTCGGTTAGCGCCCGTATTGGCCTGCCGCAAACCAATGCTTATGCGGCAAGTAAAGCGGGTCTTCTCTCCCTGGCGCGTACGCTCTCAGGGGAGCTGCATCCGCGAGGCATCCGCGTTAACGGGCTTAGCCCCGGCCCGACCGAAACGCCCGCTCTGGGCAAGTTAGGAAACGGCCTGGGAGCAGATGCCCTGAGAGACGAGATCCGCGCTCTGGTGCCGATTGGCCGCCTGGGCACCGCGCTGGAACTGGCGAAAGCGGCGGTATTCCTGGCTTCCGATGAGTCGGCCTTTGTGGTGGGCACGGATTTGCTGGTCGATGGCGGCGTGGGGAATTTATAGCCCCTCACCCTGTCCCTTTCCCGCTGGGGAGAGGGACATTGATGGATTGAAAACATGGAGGAGTAAAAGCACAGGGCAGTTTATTACCGCAGCCATCAAAACTGAGATACAGCAATACCAGCAAGAAAAAAGACTGATGGTAAAAGCTAAACATCATCCCTCTGGCATCGACACATCAAGGCAACATGTACATTTTTCCCCATTTTTTAAACATGTCATCGAAATATGTCGATGGCATCGACATGTTTTGGCGATATGTACATATTTTCAATTTTTTTAAACATATCGAGAGAAGCGCGTCGTGCGGTTTTCTATCTGTGACGACACCGCCATTCTTGCCAATAAAAGTGGCCTGGTGGGCGCGTAAAAGCTGAAAAGTAACAGCCTTATTTCTTTGTTTATTAAATATAATTCTTTTTAAATCACACATTCCCGCCAAAAGTACCAGCCGTTAAAAACGAATCTGTGTTGCCCCTCTCTTGTGGCTTTTTTAGCCACTACCCAGAATATATTTTGCCGCGTGTTGCGGACACCGCGTTGATTCTCTGAGGGAAAAGTGATGAAAAAAATCTTCTTATGCTGTGCCGCCGGTATGTCTACCAGCATGTTAGTGGAAAGAATGAAGCAGTCTGCGAGCAGTCGCGATATTGAGGTGGAAATAACCGCCGTGCCTGTTTCGGACTTTGAGCAGATAGTCGGCGAGGCGGACGTTATCCTGCTGGGGCCGCAGGTCAAATTCCAGCTGCAAAGCCTGAGCGCCGCTGCTGCGCCTCACGGCGTGCCGGTTGCCGCCATCGATATGATGCAGTACGGCGCGATGCAGGGCGACAAAGTGCTCGACCATGCGATTTCGCTGCTGAAAAGCGCATAACGGGAGATCTGATGGATTACCGATTTCCTGAAAATTTCTGGTGGGGCACCGCGACCAGCGCCACGCAGTCTGAGGGCCGGGTTGAGGGTGACGGCAAGGGCGATAACATCTGGGATCACGCCTCGCACCAGTTTAATGAGCGCTTTTATAACGGCGTGACCTCCGACGATACTTCAACGTTTTATCAGCGCTGGAAGGAAGATATCCAACTGGCGAAAAATATCGGCCTTAACTCGTTCCGCACCTCGATTTCGTGGTCACGCCTGATCCCGGACGGCGACGGAGAAGTAAACCCGCAGGCGGTACAGTTTTATAACGATGTGATTAACGAGCTTACCCGTCAGGGGATCGAGCCGTTTATCAACCTCTACCATTTCGATATGCCGATGGCCTTGCAGGAAAAGGGCGGCTTTGAAAATCGCGAAGTGGTGGATGCTTTTGCCCGTTATGCCGGTATTTGTTATCGGCTGTTTGGCGACCGCGTGCGCTACTGGTTTACCTTCAACGAGCCGCTTATACCTGCGGAAGCGGGCTATCTGCATCCCCGCCATTATCCCTATGTCACCGATTTCCGCCGGGCGACTCAGGTGCTGCACCATATCGTTATGGCTCACTGCAAAGCGGTTGCCGCCTGGCGAGAACAAAATCTTGATGGCCAGATAGGCATCATTATGGACGTGATCCCGGTTTACCCGCGCAGCGATAGCGAGGAAGACCGGCATGCGGCGGAGATGGCCGACCTGTTCTATACGCGCAGCATAAACGAGCCGATGCTGCTCGGGCGCTACCCGGACGAACTGATTGCCCTGCTGAAAGAGCATGATTTGATGCCGGAGATCCTACCGGGCGACTGCGAGCTTATTGCTGCAACGCGCGTCGATCTATTGGGGATTAATTACTATCGCCCGCGGCGAGTTAAGGCGCGTGAAACGCTGCTTGAGGAACCGCACGGCTTTGTGCCAGAGCGTTTCTTTGAAGAATACGTGATGCCGGGGCGGCGCATGAATACCTCGCGCGGCATAGAGATTTATCCTCCGGCGCTCTACGACATTGCGATGCTGGTGAAAGAACGTTACGGCAACCTGCCGTGGTTTGTCTCTGAAAACGGCATCGGCATTATGGACGAAGAGCAGTTTATGGTGGACGGCGAAGTACAGGACGATTACCGGATTGAGTTCCTGCAGGAGCACCTGAGCTGGCTGCACCGCGCTATCGCGGACGGGAGCTATTGCCTCGGGTATCAGATGTGGACCTTTATCGACTGCTGGTCCTGGCAGAACGCTTATAAAAATCGCTATGGTTTCTACCGTCTCGAGCTGGCAACGCAGCAGCGTTCGCTGAAAAAATCCGGGCGCTGGTTCCGCGGTGTCATTGAGAATAATGGGTTTGAGGGGGCTGACCATGTCTAGCTTTGACAGGCTGGCCGAAAAGCTGATGCCGGTGGCTAACGCTATCGGCAACCAGCGGCATATGCAGGCGATCCGCAACGGGCTTATCTCTATTTTGCCGCTAACCATCGTCGGATCTTTCTTCGTTATTTTGCTGAATATCCCAATCAAGGGCTACATGGACTTTATCGCGCCGTGGCGCGATATGCTGGATGTGCCGTTCCGTTTCACGGTTGGGCTGATGTCGCTGTACGCGGCCTTTACCATCGGATCTTTCCTCGGTAAGAGCTACAAGCTGAACGATATTACCAGCGGCCTGCTGGCGATGCTGGCGACCCTGCTGATGATTGTGCCGGTGAATATTAAACAAGGCGTGACGGTCGCCGGGGAGGCCGTTGCCGGGCGCTATATTCCTATCACTTCCCTTAGCTCACAGGGGCTGTTTGGGGCGATCATTTCTTCTCTGATTGCGATTGAGATCTATCGCTTTATTAAAGTACGCAATATAGAAATCAAAATGCCCGCTGGCGTACCGCCGGTGGTTGCCAGCTCGTTCTCAGCGCTGTTCCCGACGCTTGCCGTGGTGCTGATTTTCTGGATACCCCGCCATTTTCTGAATGTCGATATTAACGCCATCATCAGCTACATCATCATGCCGCTGAAGGGCTTTATGACCGGCACAAACCTGTTTGGCGGCATCGTAACTCAGCTGTTTATTGATGTGTTCTGGGTGCTGGGGATCCACGGCCACGCGGTGATGGGGCCGCTGATCCGTCCGCTGTGGGATCAGGCGATTGTCCAGAATATGGAGTTGTTCCAGTCCGGCGTTAGCGCTTACGACTTGCCGAACATCTTTACCGAGCAGTTCTTCCAGTGGTATGCGCAAATGGGCGGCACCGGCTCAACGCTGGCGCTGGTGGTGTTGTTTATTCGCTCGCGGGTGATTTACCTGAAACAGCTGGGCAAACTGTCGTTTATTCCCGGCCTGTTTAACATCAACGAGCCGATGATTTTCGGCGCGCCGATTGTGATGAACCCGATCCTTGCTATCCCGTTTATCCTCGCGCCGATGGTGAATACCGTGGTGGTGTATCTGTTTACTATCAGCGGGTTAATTCCGCGCATGATGGTGAAACCACCGTTTACCGTCCCGGCTCCGCTGGGGGCATTAATAACCACTAACTGGAACCTCATCGCCTGCGGGCTGGTGTTTATCTGCTTCTTTATCTCGCTGGCCATCTACTACCCGTTCTTTAAGGTTTACGAGAAGAAGATGCTGGAGACCGAGCTTCAGCAGCAGGAAGAGGAGAAGGCTAAGGCGCTGGCCGAAGCGAAGTAAATTTGCTACTGCCCCTCTCCCCTCAGGACTGAGTGCTCTTTCATCTTTTCTCCCAAGAGTGGGAGTTCAGGACAGCATGGTTTTTTTATCCCCTCTCCCTTTTAGGGTGTACGTTCCGGGGACATAGTAGACAGATGTTCGGGGACATAGTGAACACCTTTTAACATCTTTTACCCATGATGATCGACCGGTTCTTCAGGTCGATCATTCCCACTTTCGTGCTGTACCACCACACCTCATAACAACCGTCCTCACCGCTTTCCTTCAGCCCCACTCGCTCTCCCCTGAACGCTTTGCCCGCTTTCAGGCTGATACCTCTGATGCTCAGGCTTCCACTGATATCCACTTTTCTTACCGCCACGCCGTCATCGTACTCCGGCCCGGGAGCATCGCTTCTGTACTGTCTGGCCGAAGGCTGATAGCGCGAACCCGGGACCGCCATATTCAGTCCCTCATGCGGGCGTTCAAAGTTATAGACCTCCCGCCAGTGGTCAAATACCCGCTGGAGCTGGTCGCTGTCCGTGAACCATTTCCCCTGCAGAACCTCCGCCTTCAGACTGCGGTGAAAACGCTCGAGCTTGCCCTGCGTCTGGGGATGATAAGGCCGCGAGTGCCCCACCCGGATACCCTGACGCATCAGCCACAGCTCCAGCGCGGTCCAGGTCCCGGTGGTGTCTCCCCAGGGCGCCCCGTTATCCATGGTCATCCTCTCCGGCAGGCCATAGCGCTCAAACACCTTTGTCAGATGTGACTGCACGGTCTCACGCCGCTCGTTGTCGCAGTGCGTCAGGCAGAGTGAAAACCGGGAGTGGTCGTCCAGCAGCGTGAGGGGATGGCTGCGCCCACCGGCGAAGGGAAAGTGTCCCTTAAAATCCATCTGCCAGAGGGCGTTCGGCCTGCCGTGTTCGAAGCGACCGGCAGAGGGGATACCCGGCGGTACACCGGGTAGCAGGCCGTGACGGTGCATCAGGTTGTGCACGGTACTGACGGCAGGAAGGTGGTGCCCCTGCGCTTCCAGCCAGGCCTTAATCTTGCGGGCTCCCCAGCGGGGATGGGCCAGGTGTGCCTGCTGTAACAGGTCAGCCACCTGAGCGGCGGTGGCGTTGGGAGAATGATGGGGAGCCCGTGAGCGGTCAGCGAGGCCGGGAAGTCCGGCCTCGAGAAAGCGGCAAAGCCACTTATATCCGGTGGCGGGCGCGATGCCGAAGTGGCGACAGAGCGCCCGGATGTTAGCCCCGTCCTGCGAGGCAAAGTGAACAAACTCGTGACGTAATGACATGGTATCTCTCGCATCCCAGGGCATAAGCGACTCCGGAAGAGGGTTCTTATGCCGTAGTTGTAAGTGTCTACCATGTCCCCGAACAAGTGTTCACCATGTCTCCGGTATGTACATAGGGAGAGGGTTAGGGTGAGGGTAAAAATTAGAATGCCGTCTCCAGCTCATCCAGCACGTTATACTCGTCGTCTACCAGCAGCAGCGCCTTCCATTTATCAAACGTCAGGCAAGGGTGGGAGGTGCTGAACACCAGAATATCGCCAACCTGCACATCCACTCCCGGCTTAAGTTTCAGCATCGCGTGCTGATCCATAATGCCGGTTGTTTCGATGGTTTCTGCCGGGGATGCCAGCGCTTTGCCCTCGCGGTAATGGGCGACAGGCTGCGGCAGGCCAGCATCGAAGGCGCTGTCTCGCTTGCCAAAGTTCACAATCGCACGGTCGCTTTCCGGAACCGACTGCACCATCGCTACCAGTTCCAGAGCTGAAGTTAAGTCCCCGCCGAGATCGCAGGCAACCTGGTCCCGAGCCATTAACTGTTCCTGCGCTTCCTGATAAATACCGGCGTCGTGGGTGATGTAGCAGCCAGGGCGAATTGCGATGCGGCAGTTGGCCGGTTTTTCTGCGGCCAGCCAGATGTTGCACACAACGTCATACCAGACCGAGCCTGCGCCGGTTAGCAGGAATTCACCTTCTACATAGCGTTCCAGATTACAGGCCAGCGCGGCGGCATCACGCAGCAGTGCTTCGATTTTCGGCTGAGGATTTTCGCCGTGCAGCACGCCTTCGTACATCTCAAGGCCGCGCAGGCGCAGGCCCGGCAGGTCGGCTAATTGCGCGGCCAGGGTCAATGCTTGTTCCGGGCTACGGCAGCCACAGCGGCCGCCGGGCACGCCAAGCTCAATCAGTACGTCCAGCGTTTGTCCCTGCTGGCTAAAGAAGGCCGACAGCGCGCGGGCGTTAGCCTCGCTGTCCACACAGCACAGGTAGTCAACGTCGGGATACTTTTTCTTCAACTGTGAAATCAACGCCATATTCGCTTTGCCAACCAGCTGGTTCACCATCAGAACGCGGTGGATGCCGCTAACCATGGCAATGCTCGCCTGCCAGGCGCTGCCGACGCCAATTGCCCAGGCTCCGGCTTTTTGCTGCTGCTGGAAAATCCACGGCGTCATGGTGGTTTTACCGTGTGGGGCGAGCGAAACGCCGCGTGCATCCGCATAGCTTTGCATCCAGCGGATATTGCTTTTCAGGGCTGATTTTTTGATGACGGCTGCGGGCAGGCAGACGTCTTCATTCAGGATATTGGCGGGGGGGTTAATGAGGGCTGACTTATGGGGTACAAGGTTAATTTCCTGGTATTTCATAACGCATTTCCTCCGGGGTTATTCTTTCTTTCAGATTAAGTATCAATTTTAATGTGTTGTTAAATATATTATTTTTAATTTTTACCATTGATAAATGAATAAAAGTATCATTGATTTATCGGTGTTTTGTTTAGTTTTTCACTGTTTTTCCGGCTTGTAAATGGTTAACTTGCACGCAGATTATTATTGGCGTGAGGCGCAGATGAAGTTCGATTATCTCTTCAGGAATGTCACCGTTATTGACGGCTCGGGCGGGGCGGAATATCGCGCCGACGTTGCGGTATTGGGCGACCGTATTGCCGATATTGCCCCGTCCATTACCGGCGAAGCCGAATGTGAAATTGACGGCGGCGGGCGCGTGCTGGCTCCCGGCTTTATTGACGTTCACACACATGACGACATCAACGTTATTCGTTTCCCTGAATATCTGCCCAAAATTAGCCAGGGCGTGACCACGGTGATTGTCGGCAACTGCGGTATCAGCGCGGCTGGAGCGACTATCAAAACGCAGGTCCCGGACCCGATGAACCTGCTCGGCGAAGCGGAGCAATTTATTTACCCGACCGTTGAGGCCTACTCCCACGCGGTTGAGCAGGCGCGCCCGGCAATCAACGTTGGCACGCTCGTCGGCCATACCGCATTGCGTAACAACCAAATGGATGACCTGTTCCGCACCGCTTCGGCGGATGAAATCAGCGCCATGCGCAAGCAGTTAAAGCTGGCCTTGCAGCAGGGCGCTTTGGGGCTTAGCACCGGCCTGGCGTACGCCAGCGCGTTTCAGTCCTCTACTGAAGAAGTGATGGCGCTGGTGGAAGAATTGGCGGCAGAAAAGGGTATTTACACCACTCACCTGCGTTCTGAGTTCGAACCTATCCTTGATGCGCTGGATGAGGCCTTCCGTATTGGTCGCCACGGCAACGTGCCGGTGGTGGTGTCGCACCACAAATGTGCCGGAGCGAAAAACTGGGGGCGCACGGTTGAGACCCTGAAGCTGTTCGATAAGGTACGCCAGCAGCAGGATGTTTCCTGTGACTGCTACCCGTATTCGGCGAGTTCTTCGACGCTGGATATGAAACAGATAACCGACGAGTTCGACATCATGATTACCTGGTCCGGGCCTCACCCTGAAGTGGCGGGGCAGACCCTGAAGCAGATTGCGCAGAGCTGGTCGATGTCGCTTCACGAAGCGGGAAAATTACTGATGCCCGCCGGAGCAATTTATTACAACATGGACGAACAAGACGTGCGTCGCGTGCTGAGATACCCGGTAACGATGGTTGGCTCCGACGGGCTGCCCAACGACCCGATGCCGCATCCTCGCCTGTGGGGCGCCTTCCCGCGCGTGCTCGGGCACTACAGCCGCGATGAGAAATTGTTCCCGCTCACCGAAGCAGTCCATAAGATGACGGGCATGTCGGCGGCGCGTTTTCAACTGCCCGAGCGCGGGCTGGTGAAGCGTGGTTATTATGCGGATCTGGTTTTGTTTGACCCGGCTACGGTCCGTGATGTGGCGAGCTTTAGTCATCCGAAGCAGCCTGCGGCAGGTATTGAAGCCGTCATGGTTAACGGCGTGATGAGCTATGGCGCCGGGCAACAGGTAACTGGCCGCGCGGGAAGGTTCCTGCGTCCGCAGGCATAATTCATGAACAAGGAGCAACGATGAGCATTAAACGTTATGGCGTTGGCGCCAGTACCGGAACCGGCGGGCAGAGCCTGCCGTTTGCAAAAGCCGTTGAAGCGGCAGGCTGGCTATATGTTTCCGGCCAGACGCCGATGAAAGACGGAGAAGTGGTTGAAGGCGGCATTGTCGAACAGTCACAGCTGGCGATTCAGAACTGCGTGGATATCATGACCGAAGCGGGCTACGCCCTGGCTGACGTGGTACATGTGAAGGTTTACCTGACCGATGCCCGCTATTTTCAGTCATTTAATAAGGTGTTTCGCGACTTCTTTGGCGGCCACCCGCCGGCCCGCGTTTGCTGCGTAGCGGACCTGGTGGTGGACTGCAAAGTTGAAGTGGATGTGACCTGCTACCGGGCTGACCGGGGCTAAGACTCTAATCCCCAAGCGGCTGGCGATCCACGCCGCCGCGATGGCTGTCCAGCGCCAGCTTGATGCGGCGCAGCCGGTCTTTAGCCTGGCTTTTGTTGGCCATCGCCAGTTCGGTGGCCAGCACATCAACCATCGCCAGCATCGCATAGCGCGAAGTGCTGGGCTTAAAGATGTAGTCGTTTTCTCTGACAACCAGCGGTAGCACGATATCTGCCTGCTGCGCCAGCGGGGTTTCCTGCGGCGTAATCGCGATGACCTTCGCGCCATACTGGCGGGCAATCGCGGCGCTTTCCACCACTTCCGGCGTGTAGCCGCCCAGCGATAACGCCACCACCACGTCGTTAGATGACACCGAAGCTGCCATCATTCTGACCAGCAGTCCGTCGCTCTGGCTGACGACCGGCAGGCCAAGACGGAACAGGCGAAACTGTAATTCTTGGGCGCAAATCGTTGAGCCCCCGCCCATCCCCAGCGCCAGTATTTGGCGGGCATCGCTAAGATACGCCACCGCTTTTTTCAGCGACTGAGGGTCAAGCACCCGGCGGTTAATCTCCAGCACGTTGATGATGGTTTCATAAATTCCCTGTACGCCTTCGAGATCCGGCACGTCGAGAATAAAGCGCTGCCCGACCGCCAGCGACTGAGCCAGTTTTACCTTCAGCTCGCGCACGTCTTTACAGCCAATGGCGCGGGCAAAGCGGGTTATCGAGGCCTGGCTGGTTTCCGTCAGGCGGGCGAGCTCGGCAATCGGCAGCGTCGCGGCGGACTGCACATCGTCCAGAATAAACTGGGCGATGCGCTTTTCGGTGGCCGTCAGTTCGACAAAACGGTCGGTGATGCAGGAAATGATGTCGATGGTGTAGCTCATGGCGCAACCCTGATACTGGCGAAAAGAGAGAAGATACTTTGTACCATAAAAGTGCCGTCAGGGTTGCTGCGTGATGGCCTCCATTCGGCTCTGTTTCATGGTGGCCCGAATAAAAGCGGCGATAAATACCAGCGCGGAGAGCACTACGATGGTAGGGGCGGGCGCACTGTCGATAAAGAACGAGAGATAAACACCGGCGAAAGAAATCACGATAGCCAGCGTCACGGCGACCAGCATCATCGACAGGAAAGTGCGCGTCAGCAGCGAAGCAATAGCGCCGGGCGCGATAAGCAGCGAAATAGCGAGAATTATCCCCACGGCTTTCAGCGCCGCAACGATGGTCAGCGAAACCAGGCATAACAGGCCATAGTTGAGCAGCTTGACGTTGAGGCCGGAAACCTGGGCCTGGATAGGATCGAAGGCGTGCAGCAGCAGGTCTCGCCATTTCAGGGCTACAACCAGCGCGGTAAGCAGCACAATGGCGCCGGTTTGCAGGATATCGCTGTAGCTTACGCCGAGCATATCGCCGAACAGAATATGGTCGAGGTGGATGTCCGGCTTGAGGTAGACGTAGAGCACCAGCCCCGCGCCGAACATGCCGGAGAAGACGATGCCCATAACCGTATCGCGTTTGATGCGGCTGTTATCCTGCAAATAGCCGGTGGCAAAGGCGCAAAACAGCCCGGCAACAAACGCCCCGACGCCGAGCGGCAGGCCCACCATCCAGGCGATAACCACGCCGGGGAACACCGCGTGGCTCATGGCGTCGCCCATCAGCGCCCACCCTTTGAGCACCAGGAAGCAGGAGAGCAGCGCACACGGGATAGCGACCAGCGTGGTCATCACCAGGGCATTGATCATAAAGCCGAATTCAAAAGGAGAAAGCAGGGTGTCTAACAGGCTCATGGCGTTTGCTCCAGGCTCAGGCGCGCGCGGCGGCGGTTAGCCAGCAGGCCGTGTTTAGGGGCGAACACGAAGGTCAGCAGGAACAGCAGGGTTTGCAGAACCACGATAATGCCCCCCGTTGCGCCGTCAAGGAAGTAGCTTATCCAGGTGCCGAAGGCGCTGGTCAGGGTTCCCAGCGTGACGGAAATCACCAGCAGCTTAGGAAAGCGGTCGGTCAGCAGGTAAGCCGTCGCGCCCGGCGTGACCACCATGCAAATCACCAGGAATGCGCCCACGGTTTGCAGCGCGGCTACGGTTGTTGCCGAGAGCAGAGTAAAGAACAAGCCCTTCAGCCACAGCGGGTTAAGGCCGATGGAGCGCGCGTGGTTCTCGTCGAAGAAGGTGACCATCAGGTCTTTCCATTTCAGCAGCAGAATAGCCAGCGAGACGAAACCGATAATCGCCAGCTGCACTATGTCGGACGGCGCAATGGCGAGAATATTCCCCAGCACAATGGTCTGAATGTTTACCGAAGTGGGGTTGAGCGACACCATAAACAGCCCGAGGCCGAAGAACGACGAGAAGATAAGGCCGATGATGGTGTCTTCCCGCAGGTGCGTGCGTTGGTTCAAAAACAACATGGTGCCTGCCGCCAGGCCGCCGGAGAAAAACGCGCCGATAGAAAACGGCAGACCCAGCATGTAGGCCCCGGCTACGCCGGGAACGATGGAGTGGGAAAGGGCATCGCCGATAAGCGACCAGCCTTTCAACATCAGGTAGCAGGAGAGAAAAGCGCAGACGCCGCCAACCAGCGCCGAAACCCAGATGGCGTTGAACATGTAGCCATAGCTGAACGGCTCAAGCAGAACTGACATTACGGCTCCCCTTTTAGCGCCGCGCCGCGGATAAATGGCCGCTCGTCGTCGGTTACCACGCTGGTTTCTTTCCCGGTCAGCGTGACGTGGCGCAGCACGCCGCTGAATGCCAGTTCAAGATTTTCCTGAGTAAAGGTTTCTGCCGTTGGGCCGCAGGCCAGCACGGTGCCTTTAACCAGCACGGTATAGTCGCAATAGTCGGTTACCGCGCCGAGATTATGGGTGGAGACCAGCATGGTGCGGCCTTCATCACGCAGTTCACGCAACAGGCTGATGATTTGCTCTTCGGTTTTCACGTCCACGCCGGTGAACGGCTCATCGAGCAGAATCACCTGGCCGTCCTGGGCGATGGCGCGTGCCAGGAATACGCGTTTTTTCTGGCCGCCGGAAAGCTCGCCTATCTGACGTTTACGGAACTCGCTCATCCCGACCCGAGCCAGCGCGTTTTCTACCGCCAGCTTGTCTGTTTTGCCGGGAATACGCAGCATCCCCATATGGCCGAAGCGGCCCATCATTACAACGTCCTCAACCAGCACAGGGAATGTCCAGTCAACGTCCTCGGACTGAGGTACATAGGCAACGAGGTTATTTCGCAGCGCCTGGCGAGTGGGCAGACTCAGTATCGAGATGCTGCCGCTGGCTAGGCGCACGAACCCCATAATCGCTTTAAACAGCGTGGACTTCCCGGAGCCATTAACCCCGACCAGCGCGGCAATGGTGCCGGTCGGAATTTCAAAGCTCGCCGCCCTCAGCGCCGTGTGGCCGTTACGGTAGGTGACGCTGGCGTCCTGGACGACAATTCCTGCCCGGCGACTCATTTTTTTAGCCCTTCATTAATGCCATTGACGATGGTGCTGGTGGTCACGCGAAGCAGGTCAATATAGGTCGGTACCGGGCCATCTGCGGCGCTCAGAGAGTCGACATACAGCACGCCGCCGTATTGAGCGCCCGACTCTCTTGCTGCCTGGCGAGCGGGCTTATCTGAGATGGTGCTTTCGCTGAAAATTGCCGGAATGTGGTATTTGCGAATGCTGTCGATGACTTTGCGCACCTGCTGCGGCGTGCCCTGCTGGTCGGCGTTGATGGGCCAGAGGTAAAGCTCTTTCAGGTCAAAGTCGCGGGCCAGATAAGAGAATGCGCCTTCGCTGGTCACCAGCCAGCGCTTGTCGGCGGGAATTTTTGCCAGCTCTGCGCGCAGCGGTTCGATAGTTTGTTTGATTTTCTGCTTATAAATCTCTGCATTGCGTGTATACACCGCGGCATTATCCGGGTCGTATTTGACGAAGGCATCGCGGATATTATCGACGTAGATCAACGCATTTTGCGGCGACATCCACGCGTGCGGGTTAGGTTTACCGTTATAAGGCCCTTCGGTAATGCCGGTTGGCTGGATGCCGGTGGTTACCACAACTTCGGGAACGCCTTTCAGGTGCTGGTAAAACTTCTCAAACCACAGCTCAAGGTTGAGGCCGTTAGTCAGGATCAGCTGCGCGCCCTGCGCCCGGCGAATATCTCCAGGCGTGGGCTGGTATTCGTGGATTTCAGCGCCCGGCTTGGTTATCGACTCTACCTCTGCGGCGTCTCCTGCGACGTTTTTTGCCATGTCGGCAATAATGGTAAACGTGGTCACCGCTTTAAATTTTGCCTGCGCCAGCGCGGAGCCAGAAAGCACCATCAGCGCCGTGCCGGCCGCCAGTATTATCTGTGTAAGTCTCAATTTCCCGGGCATCGTCTTCCCTCACGAGTGATTATTGATTCAGCGTTTATAGCACATGCTATAAAACATAGCTGTTGCTATAACTAAATGCAAATAATTATCATTTGTGTGATTTAAGTAAGCGGGGGCTGCGGGAAAAAGACCCTCTCCCTTTCGGGAAGAGGGCTGGAGGAGGAGCTTATAAACCTAAGGTGTCAAAATCAGATGCGTCATGGCGCTCGGCCAGTTGAACATCGCCCCAGGTGCGGTTAACCACGCGGCCGCGTTTTACCGCAGGGCGGTTGGCGACTTCATCGGCCCAGCGGCCAAAGTGCTTGTAAGACGCCACGTCGAGGAATTCGGCGGATTCGTACAGGCCGCCCTTCGCCAGCGAACCATACCAGGTAAAGATGGCAATGTCGGCGATGCTGTATTCATCTCCGGCGATAAAGCGGTGTTTTTCGAGCTGCTTGTCGAGCACGTCCAGCTGGCGCTTGGCTTCCATCGCAAAGCGGTTGATGGCGTATTCAATTTTTACCGGTGCATAGTGGTAGAAGTGGCCGAAACCGCCGCCCAGGTACGGAGCGGAGCCTTGCAGCCAGAACAGCCAGTTCAGCGCTTCGGTGCGCCCTGCGATATCTTTCGGCAGGAAGTGGCCGAATTTATCTGCGAGGTAAAGCAGGATGTTGCCGGACTCAAATACGCGCAGCGGCGGAGTGACCGAGTGATCAAACAGCGCCGGGATTTTTGAGTTTGGGTTCACTTCCACAAAGCCGCTGGAGAACTGGTCGCCTTCGCCGATGCGGATCAGGTGTGCGTCGTATTCTGCGCCGCTAACGCCCAGCGCCAGTAGCTCTTCCAGCAGGATAGTGACCTTCTGGCCGTTTGGCGTGCCGAGCGAGTAGAGTTGCAGCGGGTGCTTGCCTACCGGCAGCGTTTTTTCGTGGGTCGGGCCGGAAACAGGGCGGTTGATGCTGGAGAACTGACCGGCGTCGGTCTTGTTCCAGGTCCAGACTTTTGGTGGCTGATAGTTGTGTTCGGACATGTGGGTTTCTGCCTTCTTCTCAGGTTAGTTATCCTTCGATAATTACCTGGAAGTGTAGCAGGAGGGAAGAGCAGGCCGGGCAATACAGCCAGAAAAGCGAAAGCCCGGCGCTGTATCAGGCGGGTTTTAACCCCGGTTCAACAAGACCGTAAACCTGACCGTTAAGGCTGGGTGAACGAGCCAGTTCCGCGGCGTGGGCGGCAACATCTGCACGCATAACAAGGCCGTGGATTTCGGTGTGCTGGCTGCGAATGGCTTTGCCCGTTGGTTCACCGTGAAGCAGGCCGCCGGGGCGCAGAATGGCGAAGTCCAGCGTGCTGGTTTGCAGCCAGCTTTCTGCGAGGGATTTTTCCCGTACGGCCTGGCCAAATGCTGCTTTTGCGCGATCGGATAACCAGGGCCAGCTTTCACCGCAGCCAAGCGAGGTGACCAGCACCATACGCGAAATACCCGCTTTTTCGGCGCAGTCGATAACCGTGCGGTGGGCAAGATAATCCTGCGAGCCGCCCATGGTTGAAATCACCGTGGCTTCCGTTCCCGCCAGGCGGCATGCCTTTTCCACGCGCGCTTCATCGCAGGCGTCGCCGACGACAACTTCAGCTCCGGCATTACGCAAGTTTTGCGCGGCTTCTTCATTGCGCACGAGTGCAATAACTCTGCGCCCTTCGCTAAGCGCCAGCATCGCCGTTAAAGCCCCAACCCCTTTTCCACCTGCTCCAAAAATTAACCACGGCGTCATGCAATACTTTCCTTTAGTTTTTGAGCCAGCATGCGGAAGGCTGCAAGCTGGCTGGTTAACAACTGGCGATGTTCGTCGCGGCCAATGAATATTTTCAGCATCGCGCTCTGCGCCTGATTGAAGAACAGAATCGAAGCGGTGTCCATCCCCATGAACTGGCGTTCGACCAGCGCGATGTGGGTACAGTTTTCCGCTTTGATATGCCCCGTCATGCCTTTCTTCCCGCGCAGGTTAAAGTAACCGTGGCGGTGGAAGCCAGAAGGAAGCTCGCCGGAGAATTCAAGAATAACATCTGCGGTGTGAACCAGCGTGGTGACGCTGCCCCATTCGCCCACCGCATCCCAAACGGTATCAAAATATTCGCCGCCCACCAGCGCCAGCGGCGGCAGCTGCTTGACTACATCCAGCAGCGTGGTGCTGTATTGGGCGGCGATGGATTCCAGGGTGCCGTCCGGCTGCGTTTTTAAATATTCTTCGAGGGAAACGGGATTCATTGGGTAACTCCTTGAGGTTTTTGGTCCGTATTTTCAGGCGTATTGAGCGCGGGGAGCAGCATTTGCAGAGACTGAAAAATATTGCTGGCCCAGAAGCGGCCTTCGTCCGTCAGACGCAGACAGGTGGAGCTGTCGCGCGTTAAGCCCGCCGCGTGCCATTGGGTTAACAGCGGCTGAAGCTCGCTGGCGTGAGCGGTCAGTTCATCAAGCGGCACGCGGGCGGTTTCGATGCCGGACTGTAGCCGGTGCCGCCAGCGATAGCCCGGGTCAGTTGTGTGGGTCATCATCATGAGTGGTTTTTTGCCAGCGGCAACGGAGGCGTGCCAGGCTTCCAGATTGCGTTCGACCATCCATGAGTAGCCGTTTACCGAGCCGCCTGCACCGGAGCCAAATGCCAGGCAGTCCGCACCCTGTTTGATCAACAGGTTGTAGAGATTCCGTTCGCGCGTGGTGCGTGCCCAGTGGCTGTTGCTGATGCAGCGCCAGCCCGCATCATCCATAAATTCGCAGCCCTGAAGATAGAGGTCGCGGCGTTCAGAAGGTGAGGGAAGCGCAACCCGGCCGTTCTCCACCGCTTTGCCAAGCGGCGTTTGAGGCAGCAGGTTGAGAGCATAGAGATCGACGCCGTCGAGGCCGATGTCTCCCGCAATAGCCAGATCCTCCGCCCACAGTTTTTGATCCTGCCCCGGCAGGCCAAACAGCAGATCGCAAACTACCGCGGCGCGATCGCGCTTGCAGAGGTTTTCCATAAAACGCCTGGCGGTTGGGCCGTCTGACGTGCGCGCCATTTTTTTGCGTATTTTGCTGTTAAACGACTGAATGCCAATAGAGAAGCGGTTGGCTCCTGCGTCCAGGCAGGCATCTATCCGCTCATCGTCAAAGTTCAGCACCCGGCCTTCAATGGTAATTTCGCAGTCAGGGGCAAGCGGCAGGCTGCGGCGCAGGGCGGTGATAATGCGGGCCAGATCTTTGGCTGACAGAGCGGAAGGCGTACCGCCACCAAAATAGATTGCGTGGATCGGCGCGGACTGATGCAGGGGGCTGCTGGCCTCCAGTTCTATTTCTCGCAGCAGGGCATCCGTGTAGCGGGCACAATGATCTTCTTCGTAACGGTTCTGATAAAAACCGCAGAAAGTACAGTGCGTTGCGCAGAAGGGGATATGCAGGTATACCAGCCGTTTTCCTGCGGGCGCGGGAGTATTGATAACGTTCTGCCAGGCCTGCTCAAGCTGTTCTTTGGCTATGGGCATTGCACCGCGCCACGGCATGGTGGCGTGACGATCTTTAAAGGGCTGGCCGCCGGGCAATGCGAAGTGGGATTTGAGATCCAGTTCAGGTTTCATTATTAACATCGCTCATATTTTCAAAAAATAACTCACCGTTCTGGCCGGGCTCCGGCCAAAACTGGTGATGCAGCTGTTCCACGGCTTCTGCGATTCGCGGCCCCATCCCTAAAATCAACGCCTGGTCGATAATGACTATGCGCTTATTTTTCCAGGCGGAGGTGAGCGTGATCCCGGGGATGGCTTTCAGCGCGTTGGGGTCGCCTTGCGTCATTTGAGTGGTAGCCACAATCACGTCCGGGTTCGCGGCGATCATCGCTTCGGTGCTGTAGCTCTGGTATTGGCGATGCCGGGCAATATTATTGGCGCCCGCCATCTTCAGGATGGTATCTGCGACGCTGCCTGCGCCCGCCACTTGTGGAAGGCTGCCTCCGGCGGAGAGAATGAACATGGCTCTTACGGGGTGACTTTTTTGCGCGCTACTTTTTGCAATGGCATCAAGCCGGTTCTGTAGATTAGCGATCAATGCCTCGCCCTGCTGAGGGCGCGCCAGGGCATTGGCAAGTGTCTGAATGTTGGCGTACATCTGGTCAACCGTGGCCGGAATACGCGGGAGAGTCAGAACATTTAGCTTTAGCTTTCGAAGCTGCTCAAAGACGATTTGTGGCTTCGCATCTTGCCAGGTAATAAACGTGGTGGGGCGCAAAGAGAGGATAGATTCGCTGCTTAACTGCATCCATGTTCCGATATGCGGCAATTTGTCGGTTTCCGGCGGCCAGGCGGTTGTTTCGTCCACGCCGACGACATGCTGGCCTGCACCCAGGGCGAAGATCAGCTCGGTTAGTGACCCCCCGGCGACAACCAGTCGTTCGCTGGCGCCGGCAGAAACCGAAACGGCAAGCGCTAACAGCAGGGCAGCGATGTTTTTGCTCATCAGAACTTCCACCCAAAGCCGGCTGCCGCATTAAAGCCTGCCGCCGGGATCGCTTCCTGAGCGGTCTGATAGCGTTTATTTGTCAGGTTATTTAGCGCAAGGTTAACTTGATACTGGTCGTTCGAACCAAATTCCGCGTTGAATGCCAGGTTTAGTGTTGCCCAGCCTGGATAACGTTTTTCGGCATCGCTGGTGCTGTCTCGTGCGCTGGAGGCTGCACGAATAAACGCGTCCGACGTTAAGTTAAAGGCATTGAGCAGCAGCGTATGCTTCACTCCGACACGGCCATTGAGGCCTGGCTCGCCGGTGTTCCATGTTTTTAACGAGCTGCCTTCATACTGGCGACGCAAGATATTGCCACTCACGTAAGGAGACACTGCCCAGCCGTTGTATTCCGCACTCAGCTCCATGCCATACGTTTTGGCCCGATTTATATTGTCGTAATAGCGATAATTGCTGCGAGAACCGCTGGTATTGCCCTGGCAGACTGCCTGCCCGTTGCAGGCCAGAGAGGCGATGTAGTCTTTTGCTTCTGAGTAATAGACGGCGCTGTCTATCATCCACATATTGCCTTTATAGCGGGCGCCCATTTCGTAGTTATTGGAGTGTTCGGCGTTGAGGCCCGGATTGCCGTAAGTTACGCCGCCGCCTGCTGAGGTCTGCATAAACTGCTGCGTCAGGGTCGGGAAGACATAGCCCTGAGCAAAGGCCGCACGCAGTTCAATATCTTTAAATCCTGAATAATTCAGGCTGGTGGAGGTGACAAACTGGTTATCGCTGGTGGTCTGGCCGTTTGCAATCCTGCTGGTTGCTACGCCATTTTCAACCTTCTGAGAGTGGCTTTTCACCAGTTTTGACGACAGCCAGTACTGGCGGGCACCAAGGGTCCAGGTCCAGTCGTCCGCAAATTGCCAGGCATTTTGGGCGAACAATGACGTGTTGCTTTGCTCCGACTCATCCTGGGATTGGGTGCGGGTTTCGATATCAAAGAATCCCGTTTTTGCCGTCTGGCGCGTGTAGCCCTGTGAGGTTTGGGTAAGCTTATCGTGTTGATATTGTGTGCCTATCACCAGATCATTATTCGCCGGTAGCGAGAAGTTGCTTTGCAGCGTGACCCCCTGGGTGTACTGCTTGTCGTTGGTATGCGTCTGGTTTCTGACCGTCAGCACTTTAATCATCGGCGACGGGATCGCCTGCGTAGTGGCGACTTCGTTTTCAAACGTGCGGGCGATAGTCTGGCTATACGCATCGAGATGGATTTTTTTCAGGTAGTCGCCGTCGGCATCAAAATCGTAAAACAGCCCTATTTTTTCACGCGTCATATCGGGGATCTTGACGCTGAAGGCATCAAACTGGTTGTCGGTATCGCTGTACCAGGTTTGGGTAGAGAGGCGGTAGCGATCGAGCGAGAGGCCAATTTTATGACGATCGAAGTTGTAGCCCAGCCAGATGCCCTGGCCGTTGTTGCGGAAGTTGGTATTGTTCAGGCGGCCATCCGGCGTGTCGCGGTTGCCTTGATCTGAATAGCTTCCGTTGATTCGATAATCGAAACGCCCGATACTTCCCCATGCCGCAGCGGACTCCTGCCAGCCAGCTGTCGACGAGTTGTAAGTCGCTTTTACTATCCCGCCCAGCGGCTTGTCTCCGCCTTTTTTGGTGATGAAATTCACCACTCCGCCGATGGCCTGGGAACCATAGAGTACGGAGTAAGGGCCTTTAACGACCTCAATGCGTTCAAGTGCTGACTCATCAATCAGTAAGCCTGCGCCATAGTCCTGCCCGGCTCGCTGGTAGGTCACCTGCTGGCCGTCAATGAGGATTAGCACGCGCGATGAGGCTTCGCCGCGGATGCGTATTTGCTTGCGTCCCGCGAGGGCGTTATCGGTAATTTCCACGCCGGGAATATCCCGCAGATCGTCGGCAACCGAAACGCTGGTTGAGTTTTCCAGCGCCTTGCTGCCAATCACCTGAATGGTTGCCGGGCTGTTCCACAGGTTGAGATCCGAGCGGCTGGTGCTGACAATCATCGTTTCTTCAGATGGGGCATTCACCTGAGCCGGTGTCGCTACCGTTGCCGAAACAGAGGTGACGACAAACAGCGGTAAGGTAGAGAAAGCGAGCCTGTCTTTACGTGTCCCTGGCATAATCACCCATTCATATAAATGTTAATGATAGTTATTATCGTTCGTGTTTATATCCAGGAGTGAAGACGATATCCACCGTTTAACGTGCAAACCATATACAACTTTGATTTTGGTCAAAATTGCCCCCCGGCCCGGCGGTTTCTGGTTCAAAATCAATTGAAAATACAGGGATTAAATACGGAGTTAAGGGAGAGAGGAGGAGTGAGTTGCCCGAAACCTTTGGCTAAAAGCGATGCCATTCTTTGTTGTACATTTCATTACACGCCGATACCAATCACTCACTGAAGAGTTTTGTCGGCAGGCCTATAGTTCATTTCAACGGCCCCGCAGTGGGGTTAACACTCAAATAAATTCGAGGATGTCGAAATGAAAAAAGTATTAGCTCTGGTTGTTGCCGCTGCTATGGGTCTGTCTTCTGCCGCTTTCGCTGCTGACACTACTGCTACCGCTCCGGCCGCTGCTCCGGCAACTACCGCCGCTGCGCCTGCTGCCGCTAAAGCACCTGCTGCAAAAGTAACGCACCATAAGAAACACAAAAAAGCTGCCGCTCAGAAAGCCCAGGCTGCTAAAAAGCACCATAAAAAAGCCGCTAAGCCAGCGACCGAGCAGAAAGCCCAGGCTGCCAAAAAGCACCACAAAAAAGCAGTAAAACCGGCTGCCGCTCAGAAGGCTCAGGCTGCTAAAAAGCACCACAAAAAAGCGGTAAAACCCGTTGCTCAGAAAGCCCAGGCCGCTAAAAAACACGTTAAGAAACACCACAAAGCTGCTGTGAAACCCGCTGCTCAGCCAGCAGCGTAAGTTTAACGGGGCAACCCCGGTAGCTTAAAGCGTTAACATGAACACCCGGCTTGCCGGGTGTTTTATTAGAGATAAATAACGACGTTTGGAACGTATTTATCGCCTGCGGAAAAACGCAAAGAAGGGTGTCTTCTGCTTTACCCCAAACAGGTAAAAACCCTGTTTTTTACCTGTTTGCCACCGAGCCAGACACCCGGCTTGCCGGGTGTTTCTTTCTGGAGTGCAGATAATGTTGCGACGCTACAGTTTCGAGTTAATCCTCTCCCTGCTGATAACCTGCGGCGTTATCGCGCTGAATTTTTGGCTTAGTTAGTTCCACCCGCCGTCTCTGTTCTCGCCTTTGGCCTTTGCGGCCGCCAATAAGAATGTTAACCCATGCTCTCTTCCCTGGGTTGTGCGAAAAAATGCCTGACCGCCTTTAGCGTGGACCTGTGATTATTTGGCTTCGAAATATAAATCAGATAAGTGGGCTGGAAGGATTTGACATAATGTTGAATTACAAAAAATCTAATTCATAGATTATATTGAGATTTTTGCTACACTTTTGAGATGTTGCTATAAGCAAGTTGAGATGGTTAAACATCATGGCTCAATTTAATCACTTTGAACTCTCGCTTCTGAACCCTAGTTTTGACTCCCCTTTGGTCGATGCGCTGACGGAACTGGAGTTACTACGGCATCTGAGGCTGGAAACGGATGTCCACCCTATTCTGTTTGCGCAGTTGAAAGCCGTTTTCCACATGCTGGAGAGCCTGGGTTCTGCGAGGATCGAGGGGAATCACACGACACTTGCCGACTATGTTGAAAGCAAGGTTGAAGGAACACAGAGTTCCACAGACCAGCTCAAAGAAATCAACAATATTGAAGCCGCGATGGAGTTCATTGACGAATACCTGAGCAATGGCGATGAGATAACGGAATATTTTATCCGCGAGTTACATAGCCTGGCAGTTGTGGGGCTGCAACAGGAGGGCGATAAAACGCCCGGTGCATACCGACAACATAACGTTAGTATCGCCCAGTCCGATCATTTTCCTCCGGATCACATCCGTGTTCCTGATTATATGATGGAACTGACCGCTTTTATTAATCGTGCCGACAAGCCAAAGTATGATCTGATGAAGATTGCGCTGGTACATCACCGTTTTGGCTGGATACATCCATTTGGTAATGGCAATGGCCGCACGGTCAGATTGCTGACGTATGCGTTACTGATCAAATATGGTTTTAATGTTCAGGCGGGTGGCAGGGTACTTAATCCGACAGCGGTATTCTGTAACGATCGCGAACGTTATTACGCCATGCTTTCGTTAGCCGATAAGGGAACCGATCGGGGGCTGGAGGAATGGTGCTTATATGTCCTTTCGGGGATCTCATCTGAGCTGAAGAAAGTCGATCAACTGACAAATAATGCTTTCCTGAGCAAAAAAATCCTGTACCCGGCTATCGACTTTTCGCTGGAGAGAGGACTGATAAATTTGCTGGAATCGAAAGTTCTGAAACGTGCAGTTGAGCTGGGGACGATAAAAGCAGGCGATCTCCGCACCGTTTTACCTGACCTTAAACCGACGCAGGTGACCTATCAGCTAGGTAAGCTGATTGAGCGGGGATTACTCCAGCCTGTAGAAGAAGGTGCTCGCATCTATACGGCGAAGTTTTCGAACTCATATCTGATTCGTGGGGTGATTAAGGTACTGAGGGAAGAAGGTTTTATTCCTGATTTGTGAGATCAGGGGATATCTGACTGATAATTTCTGTTTAAGTCTTTTTGGCCAGATAACGTAAATTTTAGATAAAAATCTAAAAATCTAAAAATCTAAAAACAAAAAACCAGCCCGTAGGCTGGTTTCTTTAAATAGTGGTGCCCGGACTCGGACAAAAACGTCGGGAACGTTTTTGAACAGCGCTTGCGCTGACCCAAAGAGCGAGTATCAGGATGAGATGAGTACAAAAACGTCGGGAACGTTTTTGAACAGCGCTTGCGCTGGCCCGAAGGGCGAGTATCAGGATGAGATGAGTACAAAAACGTCGGGAACGTTTTTGAACAGTGCTTGCGCTGGCCCGAAGGGCGAGTATCAGGATGATACGAGTAACCGAACTTTAGTTCGATGAAGAGTCCAGACGCCAGAAAGCAAAAAACCAGCCCGTAGGCTGGTTTCTTTAAATAGTGGTGCCCGGACTCGGAATCGAACCAAGGACACGGGGATTTTCAATCCCCTGCTCTACCGACTGAGCTATCCGGGCAACGGGCGGCATTAAACCGTAAAGGTCGTTAGGCGTCAACGGCTTTGTCATAAAAAATAGCTGAAACCATGCTGATTGGCTGCTTTTCATTCAGAGCGGCTAAAAAGTGCAGCTTCAGGTTAAGGCACCGCCCTGGCGGCACAGCGCAAAGCGCAGAATGTCTTCTGCCAGCGTGCGGGCCGTGTCGATGTCTGCCTGGCTACGTTTGACCAATAGCTTGCTCAGGCAGCCTTCTAATACTAACTCCATCTGGTGCGCAACCATGGTCGGGTCGTCCACTTCCATCTGGGTTAGCAGCTCGTGAGTGTACTCCCAGGCCGCCTTTTTCTGCTGATCCGCGAGCTGATGGATCGGATGCGTTGGGTCAGGGTAGAAAGTGCAGGCGGCAATAAACAGACAGCCGGGGTAGCGCTGGTTATTGACGCATTCGGCCAGCGCCTGGTAGCGCCTCAGCAGCTTCTGCTCAGGAGACATTTCCTCATCCAGCATCAGCTGGCGGCGCCAGACATCTACCTGCGAGCTGAGATAGCGCAGGGCGTCGTACAGCATGGCTTCGCCGTCCGGCCAGAACTGACGGATCTTGTCGACAGGATAATCGGCCTCGGCGGCCACCATCTCCAGCGTCGTGCTGGCTATGCCTTCTCGTTCAAGGACATGCAGGGCGTGCTCTAAAACTTCTTCGCGTTGCACGGTCTTCTCCTTACGTTTCCCAACGGGTTAAGTGTTGTTTACTGCCTGCGATTGTGCAAATGCTCGCTAAACGCCTTTGCATCCATAAAGCCGGTTACGCGGTCCGCCGGTTGCTCCTTGCCGTTGGTGTCAAAGAACAAAATTGTCGGCAGGCCAAGCACCTGTAGATGCTTCAACAAAGCCTTATCGGCGGCGTTATTTGCCGTCACGTTGGCCTGAAGTAAAACGGTGCCAGATAGCGCGCTTTGCACCTGAGGATCGCTAAATGTGTATTTTTCGAACTCTTTACAGGCCACGCACCAGTCTGCGTACAGATCGAGCATTACCGGCTTGCCTTTAGCGTTTGCCAGCGCCTGGTCCAACTGTTCAACGGTGGCAACCTGATTAAAGCTAAGGTGCGGAGTATTCTGCGTGGCCGCAGGTGCACCAAACGCCCAGTCCTGTAGCGGGCGAACGCAAACCAGCGCGGCGCCAAGTAGGGCGATTTGCAGTACACGTAGCCACGATTTTTTCGCACTCAGGCTGGTAATAAACGCCCAGCTAAAGAATGCCACGCCGAGCAGGCTCCAGAGGCGCAGGCCCCAAATGTCGCCCAGTACACGCTCCAGAAGGAAGACCGGCAGGGCGAGGATTACGAAGCCAAACGCGGTTTTAACGCTTTCCATCCACGGGCCGCTTTTCGGCAGCAGCCGGTTGCCAAAGACGGTGATGAGGATCAGCGGCAGGCCCATGCCGAGAGCATAGAGGTAAAGCGTGCCGCCGCCGAGCCACATGTTCCCGCTCTGGGCGATGTAGAGCAGGATGGCGCTGAGTGGCGCAGTCGTGCACGGCGAGCAGATAAGCCCGGCTAGAGCGCCCATGGCAAAGACTCCGCCCGCCGAGCCGCCCTGTTGACGGTTGCTGATAAGCGCAAGGCGGGTCTGAAGCGAGGAGGGCAGTTGCAGAGTAAACAGGCCGAACATCGAGGCGGCCAGCAGGATAAACAGCGCAGACAGGCCGATAAGCACGTAAGGATGCTGTAGCGCGGCCTGGAATTGTAGCCCGGCAGCGGCAACGACCAGGCCGAGGGCGGTATACGTCAAGGCCATGCCCTGCACATAGACAAAGGCCAGCAGCAGCGCTCTGGCGGTTGAAAGCCGCTGTTTACCTCCCAGCACGATGCCGGAGATAAGCGGGTACATCGGCAGCACGCAGGGAGTAAAGGCGATGCCGATCCCTATCAGGAATGCCCATAGCGAAGAGAAGGGGAGCGATGAAGGTGCGGAGTTGTCTGTGGCCCTCACCCCGGCCATTTCCCCTTCAGGGGAGAGGGGGGAAGACATTGCAGAATCCGATTGAGCCAGGGGAGCTACCGCACTCAGCGGCACAACGCGAGTTTCCGGTGGATAGCAGAACCCTGCTTCGGCGCAGCCCTGGTAAGTCACGCTTAGCGTTGAACCTTTGCTGGCGGAATTTATCGTTACCGGCAGGGAAAGCTGGTCGGTAAAGATCTCCGTTTTTCCGTAGAACTCGTCTTCATGCCAGCTGCCTTTGGGGGCGCTAAGCGGCGCAATGTCGGCGCTGGCGGGCTGGACTTTGATCTGCTGGCGATAAAGGTAATAGCCGGGTTTAATCTGCCAGTTAAGGGTGAGCTGGTGTTCGGACTGCTGGAAGTCAAAGGCAAAGGCCTGATCCACCGGCACAAACTGGGTTTTATTCTGGCCGTCAAAAAGCCCGGCGAAGGCCTGCGAGCTACAAAGCAGCAGGACTAGCGTAAGGATGCGTAAAGCCATGAGAGATATTCACTGTTTCCATGTGCAACTGGCAGAACCAGTAATTCTGGAGTTTGATAAGGGTGGTGGGACTTCAGGCAGGCAAGCAGCGCTTCCTGGTGCTCCACGTCGCTTTTCAGCAGCATTTGTACTTCGTACTCCTGCTCCAGTTTCCCTTCCCAATAATAGAGCGAGGTTGCGCCCGGCAGCAGCGTAACGCATGCCGCAAGCTTCTCGGCCAAAACTTTAGCCGCCAGGTCCTGAGCGCTGGCTTCATCCGGTGCGGTACAGAGTACAACTACAGCCTGAGTCATCGACATCACAAACCTCATTACGGGAGGAAATGGCATCGACTATAGCATGAGGAGGAGAGGACGGGCCGAATTACGACCCGTCTTTGAGGAGATTTACAGCAGCACGCTACCTATCAGGAAGCCGAAGCATACCGCCAGCACTACGCCCATCGTGCCGGGAATAAAGAACGGGTGGTTGAAGACAAATTTGCCGATGCGGGTCGTGCCGGTATCGTCCATCTGCACCGCCGCAACCAGGGTTGGGTAGGTTGGCAGGATAAACAGGCCGGAGACGGCGGCAAAAGAGGCCACTGCGGTTAAAGGCGATACGTTAAGAGCCAGCGCCATCGGCATCAGTGCCTTCGCGGTGGCGGCCTGGGAGTAAAGCAGGGCCGAGGCAAAGAAGAAGATTATCGCCAGCAGCCACGGATGCCCCTGGATAACGCTGCCCGCCGTCTCTTTGATCCAGTCGATGTTAGCGGCAACAAAAGTATCGCCCAGCCACGCAACGCCGAGGATACAAATACAGGCGCTCATACCGGCCTTGAAGGTGCTGGAATTCAGGATGCTTTCCGTTTCCACGCCGCAGATGACCGTTGTCAGCGTGGCGACGGCCAGCATAATAATCAGAATCGCGTTGGTGGTGTTCATTAGCGGCGTTGCCACCAGGCCCAGGCTCGGGCTGTTGACGATGGCATAGATAACCACGCCAACCACGCCCAACAGGAAGAGGAGGACGGAGGTTTTGGCGCGCGGTTTAATTTCAATTTGCTTGTCGCCGCGCAGCTCAATCAGGCCTTCTTCCAGGCGTTTCAGATAAACCGGGTCGTCAGAGAGTTTGGAGTTGAACAGAATAGACACCAGGAATGACATCACCAGCACCGCCAGCAGCGTGGACGGAATCACGACCGACAGCAGATGAATATAGCTGACGCCGTGGCCTTCCATCACCGAAGACATGTAAACCACCGCGGCGGAAATTGGTGAGGCGGTAATGGCTATCTGGGCAGAGACCACGGCCGTCGAGAGCGGGCGGCAGGGTTTAATGCCCTGTTCTTTGGCGACTTCGGCAATCACCGGCAGCGTGGCCAGTGAGATATTGCCGGTGCCGGCGAAGATAGTCAGGAAGTAGGTCACAATAGGCGCAAGAATGGTGATGTACTTAGGGTTCTTGCGTAACAGCTTCTCGGTTTGGTGAACCAGGTAGTCGAGGCCGCCCGCAATTTGCATCGCGGAGATGGCTGCGATAACCGCCATGATGATAGAGATAACGTCGAAGGGAATGCTGCCAGGTTTCACGCCGATGGCCGCGAGAACCAGTACCCCAAGCCCTCCCGCATAGCCAATGCCTATCCCGCCAAGCCTTGCCCCCAGAAAAATCGCTGCTAACACGATGATGAGTTCGATGACTATCATGGTTGCTTCCTTGATGTTTTAATGAGATGAAAATGAGTTGTTATGTTTTCGTATACCGTTGAAATGAAAAAGGCACGTCCGGTTGGACGTGCCTTTTGGCGTTTATGCTGATGAATTATTGTTCGTTTTCATCGGTATAGCGCTTAGCTTTGTAAGCCGGGTGCATCAGGTTATGGACGGAGAAGATATCGTCCAGCTCGGCTTCGGTCAGCAGGCCACGCTCCAGTACGACTTCGCGCACGCTCTTGCCGGTTTCCGCACAAATCTTGCCGACGATATCGCCGTTGTGGTGACCAATGAACGGGTTCAGGTAAGTCACGATGCCGATGGAGTTATACACGTAGCTTTCACACACTTCTTTATTAGCGGTGATGCCGTTGATGCATTTTTCCAGCAGGTTGTAGCAGGCGTTGGTCAGGATGTGGATAGACTCAAACATCGCCTGGCCAATAACCGGCTCCATCACGTTCAGCTGCAGCTGACCGGCTTCAGAAGCCATGGTCACGGTGGTGTCATTGCCGATAACTTTGAAGCAGACCTGGTTAACCACTTCTGGCACTACCGGGTTCACTTTGGCTGGCATGATGGATGAACCCGCCTGCAGTTCCGGCAGGTTAATTTCGTTCAGGCCGGAACGCGGGCCGGAAGAGAGCAGGCGCAGGTCGTTACAGATTTTCGACATCTTCACGGCCAGGCGTTTCAGCGAGCTGTGCACCATGACATAAGCGCCGCAGTCGGAGGTTGCTTCAATCAGGTCTTCCGCCGGTACGCAAGCCAGGCCGCTCACTTCAGCCAGCTTCTGAACCGCCAGCTGCTGGTAACCATCCGGGGTATTCAGGCGAGTACCGATGGCGGTTGCGCCGAGGTTAACTTCAAGCAGCAGTTCCGCGGTGCGCAGCAGGTTACGAGTCTCTTCGGTCAGCAGCACGTTGAACGCGTGGAATTCCTGGCCGAGAGTCATTGGGACGGCATCCTGCAGCTGGGTACGGCCCATTTTCAGAATTTCTGCGAACTCAACCGCTTTACGCTGGAAGCCTTCGCCCAGCTGGTTGATAGCGTCGATAAGTTTGATAATTGAGGCGTAAACCGCAATACGGAAGCCGGTTGGGTAAGCGTCGTTGGTGGACTGGCATTTGTTGACGTGGTCGTTCGGGTTCAGGAACTGGTACTCACCTTTCTGGTGGCCCATCAGTTCGAGGCCGATATTGGCGAGCACTTCGTTGGTGTTCATGTTGACGGAAGTACCGGCGCCGCCCTGGTAAACGTCTACCGGGAACTGATCCATGCATTTGCCGTTGTTCAGAACTTCATCGCAGGCCTGGATAATGGTATTAGCGATGCTCTTCGGAATGGTTTGCAGTTCCTTGTTCGCCATTGCCGCCGCTTTTTTTACCATGACCATACCGCGTACAAATTCTGGTATATCGCTGATTTTACTGTTGCTAATGTAGAAGTTTTCAATCGCACGCAGAGTGTGAACACCATAATAGGCATCCGCTGGCACTTCCCTGGTACCTAACAAATCTTCTTCGATACGAATGTTATTTAACATGTGAACCTTCTTAGTAAAGCTGCAGATAAATGCGCTGTATTATTCACACACACGAAATGTGGTTGTGAGTTTAATTGACCGATGATTATGTCCATATTCGGCCGCGTTTTCGTGATCATATGCTGATGATAGCGAAAAGCAGTAACCTGGATCACTTATTAAAAGCCGCGTTGCATAACAATTATTAATATGTGATATAGGTCAACAGTTGAAAATTTCCAGAAAAATTTCACCGCTCAAGCATTGATCTTTTCCGCTCTCGTCGCCATTTCACCTCTACGCGTGATTGCTAACCCATTTTTGCGAGGCCACTTCAGGACTCGCCCGATTACAGGAGCGTACGGTGCGCTGGATCCCGTTTATCGCCATTTTCCTTTATGTGTACATCGAGATTTCGCTGTTCATACAGGTGGCACATGTTATGGGGGTCTTTATGACCCTGATTCTGGTTATCTTCACTTCGGTGATTGGCCTGTCGCTGGTGCGTAACCAGGGCTTTAAAAACCTGATGCTGATGCAGCAGAAGATGGCGGCGGGCGAAAGTCCGGCGGCCGAGATGATTAAAAGCGTTTCGCTGATCATCGCCGGTATCCTGCTGCTGCTGCCGGGTTTCTTTACCGACTTCCTCGGCCTGCTGCTGTTGCTGCCGCCGGTGCAAAAGCACCTGACGCTGAAATTGATGCCGCATTTACGCTTTTCCCGTATGCCGGGCGGCGGCTTTAGCGCCGGTAGCGAAGGGGGTAACACTTTCGACGGCGAGTTTCAGCGTAAAGACGACGGACCAAAGCGTCTCGATGACCAGCATCGCGACGATCGTTAAATTTTAGTTTTTTTTGTTTTCCCCCCTTGAAGGGGGGAGAGCCCATCCCCATTTCTCAGGTCACCAGCCGATAACCCGTTTGGGCCGGCGTTACCTAAATATCTGATACTGACTTTCTCAAAGGAGAGCTATCAATGAGCATTCGTCCATTACATGATCGTGTCATCGTCAAGCGTAAAGAAGTTGAGTCCAAATCTGCGGGCGGCATCGTTCTGACTGGCTCAGCAGCAGGCAAATCAACTCGTGGCGAGATCATCGCTGTCGGTAAAGGCCGCATCCTGGAAAACGGTAGCGTGCAGCCGCTGGACGTTAAAGTAGGTGACATCGTTATCTTCAACGATGGCTACGGCGTGAAGTCCGAGAAAATCGACAACGAAGAAGTGCTGATCATGTCCGAAAGCGACATCCTGGCAATTGTTGAAGCGTAATTTGACGCACGAACCTGAACGAATTTGAGGAATAGAAGAAATGGCAGCTAAAGACGTAAAATTCGGTAACGACGCTCGTGTAAAAATGCTGCGTGGCGTTAACGTACTGGCAGATGCAGTGAAAGTTACCCTCGGTCCTAAAGGCCGTAACGTGGTTCTGGATAAATCTTTCGGTGCACCGACCATCACCAAAGATGGTGTTTCCGTAGCGCGTGAAATCGAGCTGGAAGACAAGTTCGAAAACATGGGCGCGCAGATGGTGAAAGAAGTTGCCTCTAAAGCGAACGACGCTGCAGGCGACGGCACCACCACCGCAACCGTACTGGCTCAGGCTATCATCACCGAAGGTCTGAAAGCCGTTGCTGCTGGCATGAACCCAATGGATCTGAAACGCGGCATCGATAAAGCCGTTGTTGCAGCTGTTGAAGAGCTGAAAACGCTGTCCGTTCCGTGCTCCGACTCTAAAGCAATTGCTCAGGTTGGTACTATCTCCGCTAACTCCGACGAAACCGTAGGTAAACTGATCGCTGAAGCGATGGATAAAGTCGGTAAAGAAGGCGTTATCACCGTTGAAGACGGTACTGGCCTGGAAGACGAACTGGATGTAGTTGAAGGTATGCAGTTCGACCGCGGCTACCTGTCTCCTTACTTCATCAACAAGCCGGAAACCGGTGCTGTTGAGCTGGAAAGCCCGTTCATCCTGCTGGCTGACAAAAAAATCTCCAACATCCGCGAAATGCTGCCGGTGCTGGAAGCCGTTGCTAAAGCAGGCAAACCGCTGCTGATCATCGCTGAAGATGTTGAAGGCGAAGCGCTGGCGACCCTGGTGGTTAACACCATGCGCGGCATCGTGAAAGTGGCTGCGGTTAAAGCGCCTGGCTTCGGCGACCGTCGTAAAGCTATGCTGCAGGACATCGCAACTCTGACCGGCGGTACCGTTATCTCTGAAGAGATCGGTATGGAGCTGGAAAAAGCGACTCTGGAAGATATGGGTCAGGCTAAACGCGTTGTTATCAACAAAGACACCACCACCATCATCGATGGCGTGGGTGAAGAGGCCGCTATTCAGGGCCGCGTTGGTCAGATTCGTAAGCAAATCGAAGAAGCAACCTCTGATTACGACCGTGAAAAACTGCAGGAGCGCGTAGCGAAACTGGCAGGCGGCGTTGCGGTAATCAAAGTCGGTGCTGCTACCGAAGTTGAAATGAAAGAGAAAAAAGCACGCGTTGACGATGCCCTGCACGCGACCCGTGCTGCGGTAGAAGAAGGCGTGGTTGCCGGTGGTGGTGTTGCGCTGATTCGCGTAGCGTCTAAACTGAGCGCGCTGCGTGGCCAGAACGAAGATCAGAACGTGGGTATCAAAGTTGCGCTGCGCGCAATGGAAGCTCCTCTGCGTCAGATCGTTCTGAACTGCGGCGAAGAGCCTTCTGTAGTGGCTAACACCGTGAAAGCGGGCGACGGCAACTATGGCTACAATGCTGCAACTGAAGAATACGGCAACATGATCGACATGGGTATTCTGGATCCAACCAAAGTAACCCGTTCTGCTCTGCAGTACGCGGCTTCCGTTGCGGGTCTGATGATCACCACCGAATGCATGGTTACCGACCTGCCTAAAGGCGACGCACCTGATTTAGGTGCTGCTGGTATGGGCGGCATGGGTGGCATGGGCGGCATGATGTAATTCGCCTTAGCACCTTGTGTTAAAGAAACCCTCAGTCAGAAATGTCTGAGGGTTTTTTCTTTTGTCCACAGTCTGGTATAAGGTCTTACCGGGCGATAACGGCTCAATACCTTGATTACGGGGAATAACATGCGCATGAAAGTCTCATCAGGAGTGGTTGTGGCAGCGCTGCTGCTGGCAGGATGTAGCACGGGCAACTCGCTGACAGCCAGCGGCCAGAGCGTTCGTTTCGTGGAAGATAAGCCGGGGAGCGAATGCCGTCTGTTAGGCACGGCGACCGGCGAGCAAAGCAACTGGCTGTCCGGCCAGCACGGCGATGAAGGCGGCTCTATGCGCGGCGCGGCGAATGCACTGCGTAATAATGCGGCTGAGATGGGCGGTAACGTTCTGTACGGCGTGAGCAGCCCGAGCCAGACGCTGCTTTCAAGCTTTGCCCCGACCGCCAGCAAAATGACCGGCCAGGTTTATAAGTGCCCGAACTGATTTAGCCTGCACCCTCTCCTTCGGGAGAGGGTATCTTGCCTCACTTTTGCCGCAGCTGTAAATCCAGCGGCGTCTTGCTCGGCTCTCCGCCAATCTCTCTTGCCAGTTTCGGCACCATATAACCAGACACCAGCGTCAGCAGCTCGCGCATAATCGCCCGTGCTTCTTCGTCTTCCACCATGAAATGCGCCGCCCCCTGTACTTTGTCGAGTACGTGCAGGTAATAGGGCATCACGCCCGCATCAAACAGCGCATTGCTCAGGTCGGCCAGAGTCCGGGCGTTATCGTTCACGCCGCGCAGTAATACGCTTTGGTTGAGCAGCGTCACGCCGGCCTGGCGCAGTTTTGCCATCCCGCTGCGGAACTCGTCGCCAAGCTCTTGCGCATGGTTGATGTGGTTTACCAGCAGAATTTGTAAGGTGGAACGGGCAAATCTTTCTGCCAGGGCATCGGTAATGCGGGCCGGGATGACAATCGGCAATCGGCTGTGAATGCGCAGACGCTTGATGTGTGGAATGGCCTCCAGTTCGTTGATAAGCCAGTCCAGTTCGCTATCTTTTGCCATCAGCGGATCGCCGCCGGAGAAGATGATTTCATCCAGTTCCGGGTGTTCGCTGATATAGCCCAGCGCCGTTTGCCAGTTGCGCTTATTGCCCTGGTTGTCGGCATACGGGAAATGGCGGCGGAAGCAGTAGCGGCAGTTAACGGCGCAGCCGCCTTTAACCAGCAGCAGGGCGCGGTTGCGGTACTTATGCAGCAGGCCTGGCACTACGCTATGCTGCTCTTCCAGCGGGTCGGTAGTGAAGCCTGGCGCGGCAACGAACTCCTGCTTTGCGGTCAATACCTGGCGCAGTAAAGGATCGTTCGGGTTGCCCTTTTCCATACGCGCGACGAATGCACGCGGCACCCGCAGCGCGAAAAGCCGCCTTGCTTCGCGCCCGGCAAGCAGTTCTTCATCGTCCGCTACATTTAAAATGTGCAGCAGTTCATCAGGATCGGTTATAACATCGGCAAGTTGCGTTAACCAATCTTCTCTGTGAGGGGGATTTAGGGTTACAATGTGTGCCATTTTTTTGGCTAAGCTACCAGTTAACAATTTCAGAGGGCCTTATGGCGACTTATTCTAGCAACGATTTCCGTGCCGGTCTTAAAATCATGATGGATGGCGAACCGTACGCGGTTGAAGCCAGCGAATTCGTAAAACCGGGCAAAGGCCAGGCATTCGCGCGCGTTAAGCTGCGTCGTCTGCTGACCGGTACCCGCGTTGAGAAAACCTTCAAGTCTACCGACTCTGCTGAAGGCGCTGACGTTGTCGATATGAACCTGACTTACCTGTACAACGACGGTGAGTTCTATCACTTCATGAACAACCAGACCTTTGAGCAGCTGGCCGCGGACGAAAAAGCCGTTGGCGAAAATGCTAAATGGCTGCTGGACCAGGCCGAGTGCATCGTGACCCTGTGGAACGGCCAGCCTATTTCCGTGACTCCGCCAAACTTCGTGGAGCTGGAAATCATTGAAACTGACCCAGGCCTGAAAGGCGATACCGCAGGTACCGGCGGTAAACCAGCTACCCTGAGCACCGGCGCTGTAGTTAAAGTTCCGTTGTTCGTACAGATTGGCGAAGTCATCAAAGTTGACACCCGCTCTGGTGAATACGTTTCTCGCGTGAAGTAATTCGCGAAGGTTCGCGGCGCGGTGCATTCAGGCTCGCGCCGCCGCTTTTTGAGGCAGGGAAGATGAACCGTTTATTGAAACAAATGCTTTTTCTCTCACTGTTAGCTACTGCGCTGTCGGGCTGTCATACGACCCGTGGATTCGGCGAAGACTTGCAGCATCTCGGCGGCGCTATCGAGCGCGCGGCCAACAAATAATTTCCTCTGTTCCGAAAACGCTCCACTTTTCCTTCATCGCTCCGTTTTTTGTCTATGCTTAACAAGCTATACACAAACAACATTGGTAAAAGGAAAAGCTCATGATTAAGAAAACCATTGCTGCGTTTTTCTCTCTCGTCGTTCTTTCATCCTTGTTGACCGCCTGCAATACCACGCGCGGCGTAGGTGAGGATATCCAAAGCGGCGGACATGCAATTTCTGGAGCAGCAACTAAAGCCCAGCAATAACGATTTGCGGTACGGTAATATAACCGTGCCGCTATTCTAAAACAGCCTCAGGAATATTCAGGAATAGCGCCAGTCTATTATCCGCGCCCAGTTTTAAACGAATATTACGCTTGTAGGTGTAAACTGTTTTTATACTTATATCCATTACCCGCGCGATATATTCATTATTCGCCTCTTCCTTCCAGAGTTTTAATATTCTCTCTTCGCGTAAAGTCAGTAGCGGAGTTATATGACGTTTTGTTTCACGAAACGGCGGTCGTTGTGCAATGGTCTGCTGAATAATTGCGGTTAAGTCCGGTAAAGATAGCGACTTATCCCAAATGTCATGGCTGCCCTGGGTTGCGCAGTATTCGGCAATCAGGGAGTGCTGGCCGCTTTGCAGCAGAAGAAGGCGGGTGGTGTCGCCGCAGGCGGAGTAAATGGTCGAAAGTTGCTGGATATTATGTAATGAGGTTGAAAAGCTATTAAAGTCGGCAATAACCATATTGGGCTGCCATTTTATAATTTTCTCCCGGGCGAGAAGTAAATTGTCTGTCTCTGAAATACTCACTGCCGTAGCCAGATTATTTTTCTGATTGAGCAAGTGCGTCAGTCCCTGACGGCTGAAGTAACACCTATCAACCAACAATATTTTATACATTTTCACGTTTCACGTTAATCATTACTACGGCGTTTGCAGGCTGGCAAACCACGTTTAATCATATGTACAAAAGTTGTCAAATGAATCAGGGAAATACGAGCTAATTCGCGGTCAATTCCAGGCTTAGCAAGGCCTGTCGATTGAAACGATTATTTCATTGTGGGGCGTGTAGGCGCGGTTTTCCAGAGCACTAAAGCGGTGCTAAGATAGTGTTCTCACCTAAGCCTTGCGGGACGACCCGCAAGCGCATCTTACAGCGGGGACGGCCCCATTTTTACTGGAGCTGTTATGGCCTGGATTATTCTTTTCATTGCCGGATTACTGGAAGTTGTTTGGGCAGTAGGGCTTAAATATACCCACGGTTTTAGCCGCCTGTGGCCAAGCGTTATCACGATTATTGCTATGGTGGTTAGTATGGCGCTTCTCTCCTGGGCGATGAAGACGTTGCCCACCGGCACGGCCTACGCGGTATGGACCGGTATTGGCGCCGTTGGGGCCGCGATTACCGGTATCTTGCTGCTCGGAGAGTCGGCTAACCCGGCACGCCTGATTAGCCTGGCTCTGATCGTATTGGGCATTATTGGGCTGAAACTTTCCACTCATTAAGAGCCGGGTTGTTTCACCCAGATGAGTTTATCCACCGCGAATCCCTGCCGGGTGGCGGCGGCCAGCATTTGCTGTTTAATCTCGTTGCTAATGGTTGGCGTGCGGGAAAGTATCCACAGATAGTTGAGATCCGGCCCGCAGACCAGCGCATGGCGATAATCTTTATCCAGCGCAATCACATTGTAGCCGCCATAGAAGGGGCCAAAGAACGAAACCTTCAGCGCGGCTACGCTCGGGTCTCCGGTAAAGTAAGCTTTGCCCTCGCTTTGCTGCCACATCTGCCTGTCGGGGTTGAAGCCGCGGTTAATCACGCGCAGCCCGCCGTCATCCATAAAGCTATAAGTTGCCGTAACCTGATTCAGGCCACTTTCAAAACTATGATCCAGCCTGGCAATTTCGTACCAGGTGCCGATAAAGCGTTTTGCTTCGAAGTTTTTAACCACCGTGACGCTGGCGGGAGGGGTTGGGGCGCTACAGGAGACAACGAAAAATGCAACCGCAAGCGCGGTGACAGCGGGCCAAATGCGCATAGCAGATTCCTTCCAGGGTTTTTAGCTAAGTGTAGATGGCGGCAGGGAAAAAAGTGTGAGCGAAGCCGGAAATAATACGGCCCGTGGTGAACAGGCCGTGAGGGAGGTTATTGCAGCGCTTCGAGAATAGCGTAGGCAGCTTTTACCCGCTCAGGATTCGGGTAGCTTTTGTTCGCCAGCATCACGATGCCCAACTGCTTTTCAGGAATAAAGGCCACATAGCTACCGAAGCCGCCGGTTGAGCCGGTTTTGTGTACCCAGGATGCCTTCACTACCGGGGCCGGTGGGTCAATAGCCACCGCGGTCTGCGGGGCAAGGGCGACTTTATTATCGCTGCCGTCGATAACCACTTTGCCCTTCAGCGGCCAGTTCAGCATTTCCCAGCCCAGGCCCTGATACATGCTGCCAATCCGCCAGTAGCGAGATTGTGCAAGCTTGATCCCTTGTTGCAGATTTTTCTGTTCAACCCGCTCCGGCGCCATATTCGCCTGCACCCAGTGCGCCATATCTTCGATACTGGACTTAACGCCGTAGGCTTCTGCATCCAGCATACCCGGTGAAACACGTACTGCTTTGTCGTTGCGGTAGCCCCAGGCGTAATGGCTCTCTTCAGCGGGAGGAACGGTTATCCAGGTATGGGTCAGCTTTAATGGCTCCAGTACTCGCGTTGTCATCGCCTGCTCGAAGTCCATTCCTGAAGGCTTAACCATCAGCGCCCCAAACAGCCCAATGCTGGCGTTGGCATAGAGTCTTTTGCTGCCCGGTGCCCACTGCGGTTGCCACGACTGGTAAAAGTTGAGCAGCGAGGCGCTGTCGGTAACTTCATCAGGCACCTGTAGTGGCAACCCACCTGCTGTATAGGTTGCCAGCTGCAATAGCGTTATTCCTTTCCACTGGCTGCCGGTTAGCTCTGGCCAATATTTTTGTGCCGGATCGCTCAGGCTTATCTCGCCGCGAGCCAGCGTATCCCCGCCCAGGACGCCGGTAAATGTTTTACTGACCGAACCAAGCTCGAACAGCGTTTGCCGGGTTACCGGCTCGTTATGCTGCACGTCGGCTTTGCCCCAGGTGAAATACAGCGGGTAGCCTTTATAGATAACGGCGACTGCCATGCCTGGGATCGCCTGCTCTTTCAGCAGCGGCGAAATCGTGCGATTAACGATTTTTTCGATCTGCTGCGCGGTGAGCTGCTTTGGTGCGGCAAAAGTAGAGCATGAGGCGGCGAGCAGCAGCGTCAGGCAGAGGGATTTTTTCATGATTGATAACCTTCCATAGAGAGATGATAGCTGTCCGGGCCCATCAGACGAGGCAAGTTTGTTGGATTTGACTCTGGATGACAAACGATTAAATTTGGCATTAGCCTTAAGATTTTCTAACGGAAAAAGCCATGACACGCAGCTATATTCCCCTTAACTCGCTACGCGCCTTCGAAGCCGCCGCCAGGCATCTAAGTTTTACTAATGCCGCTATCGAGCTAAACGTCACCCATTCGGCGATTAGCCAGCAGGTGAAATCCCTTGAAGAGCATCTGCACTGCCAGCTTTTTGTTCGTGTTTCCCGCGGCTTAATGCTCACTACGGAAGGGGAGAACCTGTTACCTGTGCTAAACGACTCGTTCGACCGCATAGCGGGAATGCTGGACCGTTTTTCCGGCGCTCAGGCGAGGGAGAAACTGAAGGTAGGCGTTGTGGGGACGTTTGCTACGGGTTTTTTGTTGCCGAGGCTCGAGCATTTTCGCCGGCGTTATCCGCATATCGATTTACAACTCTCGACCCACAACAACCGGGTTGACCCGGCGGCAGAAGGGCTGGATTACACGGTGCGGTTCGGCAGCGGAGCCTGGCATGGCACCGAAGCTACATTCCTGTGTGATGCCCCGCTGGCTCCTCTGTGCTCTGCCGCGCTGGCATCAGAGCTACAAAAGCCTTCTGATGTCCTGAAGTTCACCCTGCTACGTTCCTATCGGCGCGACGAGTGGGCCGCCTGGCTGCACGCCGCGGGTGAACAGCCGCCCTCGCCAACGCATCTGGTGATGGTATTTGACTCCTCCGTGACGATGCTGGAGGCCGCGCAGGCGGGTGCCGGGGTCGCCATCGCCCCGGTGAATATGTTTACTCACTTGTTGAACAGCGAGCGAATTATCTGCCCTTTTGACACCCGTATAAGCCTGGGAAGTTATTGGTTAACGAGGCTGCAATCCCGGGTGGAAACCCCGGCTATGCTGGATTTTTCGAGCTGGCTTGCCGGGCAATGTGCAAACTAAAAAGGCCTGCACGGTGGCAGGCCTTGTCGTGTACTGAGCGGTTAAAGCGTCAGCAAACCGATGACGGTTACCACGGTTAAAATAGCGGCAAGCCCATAGAACACCCACTTCCCGGCCGGAACGTGGATTTTCAGGTCGTGCATCGCGTGGTGAATGCGGTGCAGGCCACACCACAGCGGCAGGACTATCATCAGCAGCAGGAACAGGCGGCCAATCCAGCTGTGGGAGAAGGCATACACGCGTTCAAAGCTCAGGGCATCGCCTGGGAACAGGCCAAGCGGCAGCATGATGCCGACCAGCAGCACGATAACCGGGGCGAAAATCGCGCCCCACATCCCGCCTGCGCCAAAAAGACCCCAGAATACCGGCTCGTCGGAGCGCTTTGGATTTTGATTGATCACGACATCCTCCTTACCAGCACAGTGCCACAAGCAGCACAACGATAGTCACCAACGCGGTGACGGCCCACAGCCCTTTAATCACCGGCTCTGGCCCCATTTTTTCATCCTTAACGATGATGTTAGCGGCCTTAGGGGCCAGCTCAAACCAGGTTTTGGTATGCAGCAAGGCGGCGGCCAGGGTGATGAGGTTGAGAATAATCACTATCGGGTTTTGCAGAAAACCAACAAAACCAGCCCAGCTTTCCGCGCCGTGCTTCAGGGCGAAAATCCCGTAAATCAGCACGATGCTGAACCAAACGGTGGGAACCGAGGTGCCTTCCCTCAGCATATAGAAACGGTAGAAGCCAAGCTGCCGCCACCACGTCGGTGCCATGGGGCGAACATAAGGCTTACGTTTAGTCGTCATGGTGCACTCCTTAGCGTGGTTTCAGGGTGGCAATCAAAAAGTCTTTCGAACTTTCGACTTTGCCCTGCTGGATGGCGGCTGCCGGGTCAACGTGTTTCGGACACACTTCGGAGCAGAAGCCCACGAAGGTGCAGCTCCACACGCCGTTCGGCCCGTTAAGCTGCGGCATACGCTGCTTCTTGCCGTGGTCGCGGCTGTCCAGGTTGTAACGATGGGCGAGGGTAATCGCCGCCGGGCCAATAAACTCAGGGTTGAGGCCAAACTGTGGGCAGGCGGCATAACACAGCCCGCAGTTGATGCAGCCGGAGAACTGGTGGTATTTCGCCATTTGGGCAGGCGTTTGCTTGCTCGGCCCCTGCTCCGGCGTACGAGTGTTGCCGATGATGTACGGCTTAATCGCTTCCAGGCTCTCGATGAAGTGGGTCATATCGACCACTAAATCACGCTCAATCGGGAAGTTGGCCAGCGCCTCCACCTTGATGCCGTTGGTGTATTCCCGCAGGAAGGTTTTACAGGCAAGCTTCGGCACTTTGTTGACCATCATGCCGCAGGAGCCGCAGATAGCCATGCGGCAGGACCAGCGGTAGCTGAGATCCGGCGCGAGGTTATCTTTGATATAGCCCAGAGCATCCAGCAATGAGGTTTGCTCGTCAAAAGGCACTTCGTAGATTGCGCTATGCGGTTCGCTGTCCGTTTCCGGGTTGTAGCGCACAATCTCAATCTTCAGATTCTGCATCTCAGCCATTTGCCTTCTCCTTTTTGTCGGCGGATTCCGCTTCCGCGCCGTACACGCGTTTTGCCGGAGGCAGCGTTGTAATCTTCACGTCGCTATAGTCGAGGCGCGTGGTGCCGTCGGCGTCGCGGAAGGCCAGCGTATGTTTCAGGAAGTTGACGTCATCACGTTCGGTACAGCCTTCGTCGAGGCGCTGGTGGGCGCCGCGTGACTCTTTACGCGCCAGCGCCGAGTGCGCCATACATTCGGCAACGTTCAGGCCGTGGCCCAGCTCGATGGTGTAAAGCAGGTCGGTGTTGAAGACGCTGGAGGTGTCGGTAATGCGCACGCGCTTGAAGCGCTCCTGGAGTTCGGCCAGCTTATCGACGGTTTTCTGCATCAACTCAGGCGTGCGGTAAATCCCGCAGCCTTCTTCCATAGAAAGCCCCATCTCGTCGCGTATTTTCGACCAGTTTTCATTGCCTTCCTGGTTCACCAACTGCTTCAGGCGCGCTTCAACGTCGGCTGCCTGAGCGTTCAGCGCCGCGTCGTTGGCTGGCTGTGCCTGAGCGGCACGCTCGACGGCTTTTTCACCCGCCAGGCGGCCAAACACCACCAGCTCTGCCAGCGAGTTAGAGCCCAGACGGTTGGCGCCATGCAGGCCGACGGAGGAACATTCGCCTACCGCAAACAGCCCCTTGATGCGGCTTTCACACTGGGCGTCGGTTTCAATACCGCCCATGGTGTAGTGTGCGGTTGGGCGCACTGGAATCGGCTCTTTAATCGGGTCGACGCCGACATAAGCCTTCGCCAGCTCGCAGATAAACGGCAGGCGCTCGAGCAGTTTCTTCTCGCCGAGATGGCGCAGGTCGAGGTAAACCACGTCCCCGCGTGGGGTGGAAATGGTGTTGCCTTTGCGCCACTCGTGCCAGAAAGCCTGAGACACTTTGTCGCGCGGGCCAAGCTCCATATATTTGTTCTTCGGTTCGCCGAGCGGGGTTTCTGGCCCCATGCCGTAATCCTGCAAATAGCGATAGCCGTCTTTATTTACCAGGATACCGCCTTCGCCGCGGCAGCCTTCGGTCATCAGGATGCCGGAGCCCGGCAGCCCGGTTGGGTGATATTGCACAAACTCCATGTCGCGCAGCGGTACGCCGTGGCTGAGCGCCATGCCCATGCCGTCGCCGGTGACGATGCCGCCGTTGGTGTTATAGCGATAAACGCGACCCGCACCGCCCGTTGCCATGACAACCGCATTGGCGCGGATTTGCACCAGCTCGCCTTCCATCATGTTCATGGCAACCAGGCCGCGAGCCTGGCCGTCATCCACCAGGATGTCGAGGACAAAATGTTCGTCAAAGCGTTGGATTTGTGGGAACTGGAGTGAAGTCTGGAACAGGGTGTGGAGCATGTGGAAGCCGGTTTTATCGGCGGCGAACCAGGTACGTTCTATCTTCATGCCGCCGAAGCGCCGCACGTTGACGCTGCCGTCAGGGCGGCGACTCCACGGGCATCCCCACTGCTCAAGCTGGGTCATCTCGGTTGGGCAGTGGTGGACAAAGTAGTCGACCACGTCCTGCTCACAAAGCCAATCCCCCCCGGCTACGGTGTCTTGGAAGTGGTATTCAAAGCTGTCGTTATCCTGCGCGACGGCGGCGGAACCCCCTTCGGCGGCAACCGTGTGGCTGCGCATTGGGTAGACTTTGGAAATCAGAGCGATTTTTGCCTGTGGGTTGGCCTGGGCTGCCGCAATGGCTGTCCGTAGGCCTGCTCCACCGGCGCCTATAATGGCGAGATCGGCTTGAAAGGTTTGCACGACATTCCTCCAGATTTTAGTGATTCGCAAAGCTACACGACCAATGGGTTGTTCACCGTCGATACGGCGGCGGCTGCGAAAGGGATTTCCCTGCTCCTTTGTAGGTAGATTGAGTATAACCGGAGGGATTTTAGGGAAATTTGATTTGTTCGATTTTTTTGCCGTTCTGTGAGCTGATTAATTACTTCTGTTAATGAATCAGGTCACATAATTGGCTTTGAAAATGGTGTAAAAGCGGCAAAAAAACGGCGCGCCGAATCTAAAGGAAAGCCAGCGATTTCCCGGCGGCTCTGCGCCATAAGCAAAATTTTCTGCGCAAAATTTGTCTCCTTTCTGTGATGCGGGTAGACTTCTCGGCCTTGTATAAATACGGAGAATTACCCATGAGCGAAACGGCCACCTGGCAGCCGAGCGCGTCCATCCCCAATCTATTAAAACGCGCCGCCATTATGGCGGAGATCCGGCGCTTCTTTGCCGATCGCGGCGTTCTGGAGGTGGAAACTCCCTGCATGAGTCAGGCGACGGTCACCGACATCCATATGGTGCCGTTTGAAACCCGTTTCGTTGGTCCAGGCCACTCTCAAGGCCTCAATCTGTACCTGATGACCAGCCCGGAATACCACATGAAGCGCCTGCTGGCGGCGGGCTGTGGCCCGGTGTTCCAGCTGTGCCGCAGTTTCCGTAATGAAGAGATGGGGCGTCATCACAACCCTGAATTCACCATGCTGGAGTGGTATCGCCCGCACTACGATATGTACCGTCTGATGAACGAGGTCGACGACCTGCTACAGCAGGTGCTGGAGTGCGGTGCGGCGGAGAGCCTCTCTTATCAGCAGGCTTTCCAGCGCCATCTGGAAATAGACCCGCTCTCTGCCGACAAAGCGCAGCTGCGCGAAGCTGCGGCGAAGCTCGACCTGAGCAACATTGCCGACCAGGAAGAAGACCGCGACACGCTGCTGCAATTGCTGTTTGCCATGGGCGTTGAGCCGCAGATTGGTAAAGATAAGCCGACTTTCGTTTACCACTTCCCGGCAAGCCAGGCTTCGCTGGCGCAAATCAGCACCGAAGATCACCGCGTGGCCGAGCGCTTTGAGGTTTACTTCAAAGGTCTTGAACTGGCGAATGGTTTCCACGAGCTGACCGACGCGCGTGAACAGCAGCAGCGTTTTGAGCAAGATAACCGCAAACGCGCGGCGCGCGGCCTGCCGCAACAGCCGGTAGATGTTAACCTGCTGGCGGCTTTAGAAGCAGGCATGCCGGACAGTTCCGGCGTGGCGCTGGGCGTTGATCGCCTGATTATGCTGGCGCTGGGGGCAGAAAAACTGGCTGACGTGCTGGCCTTTACGGTCGACCGCGCTTAATCCCCAACTGCGTATCGCGCTGTCGGCGGAGAGTTTCGGCGGCAGCGCAGGCTTTATGGACGATAACTATGCTGACGATAAAAAGGATAACCGACCGCAGTTCACGCTATTTTGATGTCGTGGACGAGCTGTATGAAAGCGCCTTCCCGCGCCATGAAAAACGCCAGCCTGCGGCGAAGGTGAGCGCCCTGGCTAACCCGAATTACAGTCTCCAGGCCTGGTTCGACGGCGAGGAGTTTATCGGCATGATTGGCGCGTGGGACTTCGGTGACTATAGCTATATTGAGCATCTGGCGGTCAACGGCCAGCTGCGCGCCCAGGGCTACGGCAAAAGAATGCTCAGCCAGTTTTTACAGCTTTACCCACAAACCATTCTTGAAATCGATCCGCTGACTACCGAGGTTGCCCGCAAAAGGCTGCGTTTTTATCAAAGCCTCGGTTTCTGCGAAAACAGTTATCAGCATCACCACCCGACTTATCACCCGGAAATCCCCGATCATGAACTGATCGTGCTTAGCTATCCGCAGAAAATCAGCGAGCCTCAGTATCTGCGATTTTTTGATGATTTATGCCGCGTGGTTATGGCGCGTCGGCCTTAAATTTTCTCTTCGTCCGGCGGCAAGTTTTCGCCGGGCATTGATGTGCTTTCACCAGGATCTTGTTGATGGATATCACCACTCTGTTTTTCTACGTCATTGCCGTCAGTGCGGTAATGGTCACGCCCGGCCCGTCTATGCTGCTGGCTTTAAATAACGGCGCCACCTACGGGATGCGCATCGCAGGCTATGGTTTTCTTGGTGCGGTGCTGGCTGACCTGCTGCTTATTGGCGCAGTCGGCTGCGGGCTTGGTGCGCTGCTACAGGCCTCCGAGCAGCTCTTTGCGGTAGTGAAGTGGGGCGGAGCTCTCTATTTGGTCTATCTGGCCTACGTGCTGTGGCGCGCCCCGGCTAAAGCTTTAACGGTTAGCGCCTCGGCGGCGGTAGCAACGGGGAAAACGGCGTTTCTGCGCTCGCTGATGGTTGGCCTGTCTAACCCAAAAGGGCTGCTGTTCTTCTCGGCATTTTTACCGCAGTTCATTCGCCCGCAGGAGCCGGTGGCGACTCAGTATCTGATTCTGGCGCTGGTCAGCGCGGTAATCGACTGCATTATGATGACGATTTATGCCTGGGGTGGTCGCCACGCGATGCGTAAATTTTCCGCTAATGTTATGCGCTGGGTAAACCGTAGCTGTGCGGGGATGCTCGCCGTGCTGGCGGTTGGGGTGGCGCTCTATCGCCGCAGTAATTTGACCTGAGAAACGGGCAGGGAAGTTTTGCGCTGGCCCGGCGAAAAGCCTTCGGCCAGCGCTAACTTTTAGCGCTCTTGCTCTTCTGCGAGTTCGCGCAGATAAGAGAAGATCTGACGGTATGACTTAGGCGGCTTATTGGCCGCTTTTTCTTTTTGTGCGTTACGGATAAGCACGCGCAACTGCTGGCGGTCGGCCTGCGGGTATAGTCTCAGCACTTCGGTCATCGCTTCGTCGCCTTCTTCTACCAGGCGGTCACGTAGCGCTTCCAGCTTGTGGAACAGCGAAACCTGCTGGTTATGGCGGTTTTTCAGCTTGTCGAGCGCCTGACGAATCGGGTCAACATCGCGGGATCGCATCATTTTGCCGATCAGCTGCACCTGGCGGCGGCGGCCTTCTTTTTTAATGCGCTGCGCCAGCTCAATGGCGGCACGTAAATCGTCGTCGAGCGGGATTTTATCGAGGGCGTTTTTACCCAGCTCCATCAGCTCCATACCCAGGCGTTTTAGCTCTTCGGCATCGCGCTTAATTTCGCTTTTACTGACCCAGATAATTTCATCATCTTCGTCTTCATTTTCATTATCGGGCACATCGTCGAGCCAGTCTTCGGGCTGCTTGGTCATATTAGGCTCCTTAAAAAAGTTGACGCGGATATTACCAGCAAAGGGGCTGCACTGCGAAATTGTTCTGATCCTGTTAGACTTGAACGACTCACCTTACATTATGGCAGTCGCGATGAAAGTAAACACGCAAGTAGCACAACAACGTCAGGTTCTGGAGCAGGCGGTTTCACAGGCGCTGGAGCTGGCGAAAGGCAAATCGGACGGCGCAGAAGTCGCGGTCAGCAAAACCACCGGTATCAGCGTCAGCACCCGCTACGGTGAGGTGGAGAACGTCGAATTTAACAGCGATGGTGCGCTGGGCATCACCGTTTATCATCAAAATCGCAAAGGCAGCGCCTCCTCTACCGACCTCAGCCCGGACGCGATTGCCCGCACCGTGCAGGCGGCGCTGGATATCGCTCGCTTTACTTCCCCCGACCCTTATGCGGGCGTGGCGGACAAAGAGCTGCTGGCCTTTGACGCGCCGGACTTAGACTTGTTCCACCCGACAGAAATCGATCCCGACAAGGCCATTGAGCTGGCGGCCAGGGCAGAGCAGGCCTCTCTGAACGTGGATAAACGCATTACCAATACCGAAGGCGGCAGCTTCAATAGCCATTACGGCATTAAAGTGTTCGGCAACAGCCACGGCATGCTGCAAAGCTACTGCTCCACGCGCCACTCGCTCTCCAGCTGCGTGATTGCCGAAGAGAACGGCGATATGGAGCGTGATTATGCCTACACCATTGGCCGTGCGATGGAAGACCTGAAAACGCCTGAATGGGTAGGTGCCGATTGCGCCCGCCGCACGCTTTCTCGTCTTTCCCCGCGCAAGCTGTCGACCATGAAAGCGCCGGTCATTTTTGCCAATGAAGTGGCGACCGGGCTGTTTGGCCACCTGGTTGGCGCGATTGCAGGCGGCTCCGTTTACCGTAAATCCACCTTCCTGCTGGACGCGCTCGGCACACAAATCCTGCCGGAATGGCTGACCATTGAAGAGCATCCGCACTTGCTGAAAGGGCTGGCTTCCACGCCGTTCGACAGCGAAGGCGTCGTGACCTCTCGCCGCGATATCGTTAAAGACGGCGTGCTGCAACAGTGGCTGCTGACCAACTATTCTGCGCGTAAGCTGGGCCTGAAAAGCACCGGCCATGCCGGCGGCATTCATAACTGGCGCATTGCCGGTCAGGGCCTCGGTTTTGAGGAAATGCTGAAAGAAATGGGCACCGGGCTGGTGGTGACCGAGCTGATGGGGCAGGGCGTAAGCGGCATTACCGGAGATTATTCTCGCGGTGCCGCGGGCTTCTGGGTTGAGAACGGCGAAATACAATATCCGGTGAGCGAAATCACCATCGCCGGTAACCTGAAGGACATGTGGCGCAACATTGTTACCGTTGGCAACGATATAGAAACACGTAGCAATATTCAGTGTGGTTCAGTCTTACTTCCGGAGATGAAGATAGCCGGTCAGTAAAGCAATGTGGCGCGTCGTTCCGCGCCCGTTTCTCATATAAAAAAGATAAGGTGAGTAAATGCGTAAGCAACTGATTGCAATGTTAGCAGTATCATCCGTTTTGTTGTCCGGCGCCGCTTTTGCTAAAGACGTTGGCGACGACATGGACATCATCGCGAAGAACTACAAAACCGTGCTTAGCACCAAAGATGCAGCCGAGCTGAAAACCTCGCTGAGCAATATGCGTGAAGCGGCGCTGGACGCGCAAAAAGGCACGCCGCCGAAGCTGGAAAACGAAGCAGCCGACAGCGCCAACATGAAAGAGTACCGCCACGGGTTTGATATTCTCGTGGGCCAGATTGACGGCGCTCTGAAGCTGGCAAACGAAGGCAAAGTGCAGGAAGCTCAGGCCGCGGCCGGAGAATTTAAGGCCACTCGCGATACTTACCACAAGAAATTCCGCTAAGTTTTAAAACGGGCGGGTTTAACCCGCCCGCCGTCATTACGCCAGACTCCTCACGGCAAGCTCCAGCGCGTCAATATCGTTATTGCTCAACAACGGCCTGATGGTCTCGAACTGCTCGTCGCTAAGCCGGTACACATTCAGCTTCAGCAGCCGCTCTATGGTCGATGGATCAAAGCGCCAGGCAATAACCCTGGCCGGATTGCCGCCAACTACGCTATAGGGGCTAACGTCTTTGGTGACTACGCTCCCTGCGGCAACAATCGCCCCTTCACCAAGGGTTATTCCCGGCATAATCATCGCCCGCATGCCAATCCAACTGCCGTCGCCTATATGGGTATCCCCTTTGGGACGATACGATCCCTTGAGGGTTTCCATAAACGGATACAGCGAAAACCAGTCGCTGCGATGCGTATTATTGCCGCCCATTAAAATAACCGCTTCCGCGGCGATGCAGACGTAATCGCCAATCCAAAGCCGATCAAGGTGGCCGATTGGCTCCCAGCTTTGGCTGAGCGCATCGCCCTGGAGATAGCGAACAACGCTGCGCTCAAAACCGTTATCCCAGCAGTCGCTGTAGTAGCTGTGGCGGCCTTTAATATGAATATTGGGGTTGGTCACCGTTTCGTGCAGGTACTCCACACGAGACCAGTGTTTATCTGTCTCTGACATGATTTATTTCTCACAATAGTGTGCCCACGGAACAGGGTTCCGCCTCGGTTTACAGAAAGGAAAGCATGAAGGGCGCTAAGCGATGCGCGGCTGCTTTAACAGAGGATTAATGAGCATTGTGATGACCTTTTAGGCTTTAACATCAAGAGAGATAACGGGGTAATTTTATCATTACCGGTGCCGGAGTAAACCTTTTACCCGCCAAAACCCCACAGGCTAGCTGAAGCCCGCCCGCTTTTCACTTTAAGTCTGTCACAAAACGAAATATCCATTATTACTCTAAGGCTAATGATTGATCCCTGAGCTTAATTGATAGCCTCTCCCGCGCGGCGCACACTTTATCCAGACTAAAGCAAATCAAAATGATTAGCTGAATCAGGAGGTTAATAATGAGTGCTAGCCAAACGCCTGCCCGCGTCTGGAACACCCGCCGCAGCGAGAAACAGCGGCGTATGGCGTCCAGCAACGTGCAGGGGAAGGTCATTCCCACCGGCAATCTTGTCGAGGTGATGGAAAAGCTGATTGCTCCGGGCGACCGGGTGGTGCTGGAAGGGAATAACCAAAAACAGGCGGATTTCCTTTCCCGCATGCTGGCCGAAGTCAGCCCGGCAAAAGTTCACGACCTGCACATGATTATGCCGAGCGTCGGACGTAGCGAACATCTCGATATTTTTGAGAAAGGCATCGCCCGCAAGCTCGACTTCTCATTCTCAGGAACCCAAAGCCTGCGTATCTCCCAACTGCTGGAAGACGGCCAGTTAGAGATAGGCTCTATCCATACCTACATTGAGCTTTATGCCCGCTTGTACGTCGATCTTGCGCCCAACGTAGCGCTGATTGCCGGGTATAAAGCCGACCGCAAAGGCAACCTGTACACCGGGCCAAGTACCGAAGATACGCCAGCGCTGGTCGAAGCCGCCGCCTTCCACGACGGGATTGTTATCGCCCAGGTTAATGAGCTGGTCGACGATGATTGCGATTTGCCGCGCGTTGATATTCCCGGTTCGTGGATTGACTACGTGGTGGTTGCCGATAAGCCGTTCTTTATCGAACCGCTGTTCACCCGCGACCCGCGATTGATCAAACAGGAACACATCCTGATGGCGATGATGGCCATCAAAGGTATCTACGCCGAGCATCAGGTGCAGTCCCTAAACCACGGTATCGGCTTCAACACCGCCGCCATCGAACTTCTGCTCCCGACTTACGGTGAACAGCTTGGGCTGAAAGGCAAAATTTGTAAGCACTGGACCCTGAACCCGCATCCGACGCTGATCCCGGCGATTGAAAGCGGCTGGGTGGAGAGCGTTCACTGCTTCGGCGGCGAGCTGGGAATAGAAGAGTACATTCGTGCCCGCCCGGACGTGTTCTTTACCGGTGCGGACGGCTCCATGCGTTCCAACCGCGCGATGTGCCAGCTTGCGGGCCAGTACGCGGTGGATATGTTCATCGGCTCAACCCTTCAGGTTGACGGCCTTGCCAACTCTTCAACCGTCACTCGTGGTCGCCTTTCCGGTTTTGGCGGTGCGCCAAATATGGGCCATGACCCGCACGGCCGCCGCCATGCAACGCCAGCCTGGCTGAACATGATTACCGAACCAGACCCGATGCAGCGCGGCAAAAAGCTTGTTGTGCAGATGGTTGAAACCTTCCAGGCGGGCGTGAAACCGACCTTCGTAGAAACCCTGGACGCGGTGGAAGTTGCCAAAACTTCCGGGATGCCGCTGGCTCCGGTGATGATTTATGGCGATGACGTTACCCACGTCCTGACCGAAGAAGGCATTGCTTACCTGTACCGTGCGGAGAGCCTTGAAGAGCGCCGCGCAATGGTTGCGGCCGTAGCAGGCATTACCGACATCGGCCTGGGCGTGGATGCGAAGCGCGTGGCGGCTCTGCGCCAAAGCGGCAAAGTCGTTTACCCGGAAGATATGGGTATTCGCCGCAGCGATGCTACGCGTTCTCTGCTGGCTGCCAGCAGCGTGGCGGACCTGGTTGAATGGTCCGGCGGTCTTTATAACCCGCCTGCGAAATTCCGGAGCTGGTAATGAAATTACATCCACAGAAAGGCGTTGAGGAAAGTGTGAGCGAGCTGGCAAGGGCGGCGACCCAAAGCCTTCTTGAAGAAGCGCGTTTAAGCCCGAAACCCGGTCTGGTGGACAGTCGGGGAAACGGCGCGCATCACGACCTTAGTCTGGCGCTGATGGAGCGCTCGGCGCACAGCCTGACCCCGACATTTCATGCTCTGGCATTACAAAGCTGGGAACGTCCGGCAGACATCGCGCTGCGCCAGCTGGTGGGGCGTCTTGGCCGCGAAGGTGAGCAGCAGATGATGGCCGCTACCGGCGGCGTTAACACCCATCGCGGAGCCATTTGGGCGCTTGGCCTGCTGGTTTCGGCTGCCGCGATGCACGGCATGGCGGGCAGCAGCAAAGCTATTGCCGCTACCGCCGCCCAACTAGCGGCCCTGCCGGACGATGCCGCGCCAAAAATCTTCAGCAAGGGGTTAAGGGCGACGCGGCGTTATCGCGTACCGGGCGCCAGAGAGGAGGCTCAGCAAGGTTTCCCTCACGTCATGCATCTTGCGCTGCCGCAGCTGCGACGTAGCCGTCAGTTCGGGGCTTCGGAAAGCGAGGCGCGGGTTGATGCTCTGATGGCGATTATGACCTCGCTTTCGGATACCTGTGTGCTCTCCCGTGCCGGGTTAACCGGCCTGGAAACCATGCAGAACGGCGCGCGTAGCGTGCTGGTAGCCGGAGGCAGCGCAACGGCGGAAGGCCGCAGCGCGCTGGCGGTGCTTGACCAGCAAATGCTGGCGCTCAATGCCTCTCCGGGCGGCGCGGCAGATTTACTCGCCGCTACCTTGCTGCTGGACGGTATCGCCAACGATGCCGCCCCGCTTCACACACTTATTTAACGAGGGCGTTATGGAACACATTACGTTGTCATTTCCGGCAACCCGCACGGCCAAAGGCAAGGCCCTGGCTGGCGTGGTTGGCTCCGGCGATATGGAAGTCCTGTTTACCGCAGACCAGGGGCAGGCGCTGACCATCGACATCACCACTTCCGTCGATAACAGCGAGCAACGCTGGAAAGCATTATTTACCCGTCTCAGCGCGCTGAGCAGCCTGCCTGCCGGGCAGATGCAGATCCACGACTTCGGCGCGACGCCGGGCGTGGCGCGTATTCGTATTGAACAGGTTTTTGAGGAGGTGGCTCATGCGTGACGACAGCAGCTTTATTGAACTGAGAGCGCGTGACCGTGCGCGCCTGCTGTTAGACGAAGGCAGCTACCGTGAACTGCTTGACCCGTTCGACGGCATCATCTCGCCGTGGTTAGGGCCGCAGGGCATTGTGCCGCAGTCTGACGACGGCATGGTGGTCGCTAAAGGCACCATTAACGGCGGGCCAGCGGTGGTGATTGCCATCGAAGGTGCGTTCCAGGGCGGCAGCATGGGCGAAGTCTCCGGTGCGAAAATGGCCGCGGCGCTTGAGCTGGCGGCGGAAGATAACCGCAACGGAATTCCTACTCAGGCCGTGCTGTGCCTTGAAACCGGCGGCGTGCGCTTGCAGGAGGCTAACCTTGGCCTGGCGGCGATTGCAGATATCCATGCGGCGATAGTTGACCTGCGCCGTTATACCCCGGTCATCGGCGTGGTTGCCGGTACCGTGGGCTGCTTCGGCGGGATGTCGATTGCCGCGGCGCTTTGCAGCTACCTGATTGTAACCCGCGAAGCGCGTCTCGGCCTGAACGGCCCGCAGGTTATCGAGCAGGAAGCGGGGATTGATGAATACGACTCCCGCGACCGTCCATTTATCTGGAGCATGACCGGGGGCGAGGTTCGCTTCCAGAGCGGGCTGGTTGATGCCCTGGTGGGCGACGGCGTTCATGCCGTGAAACAGGCGGTGAACGACGCTATTGCCAAAGGCGTACCGGCGAAGCACCGCACCGATAACTACGCGTGGTATCTGGAGCGCCTGACCCACTTCGACACCAACAAACAGGCCGATGCCGAACAGATCAAACAGCTTTTTGGGGAGAAACACTAATGAGCCAGAAACTGAATCGTGCCGCCGTTTGGCTGGACACTTTAGCCCCGAATGCACCGCGCATGGCAGGCCTGTGCGCCTCCGTGCAGGTGGCTGACGGCAACGTTGACGGGAAACCGGCGCGCTTTATCGCCGTAGTGCCGGACGCCAATAATCATTATCCCCGCGCCGCAGGCGGCGAAGTTGGCCTGCTCGAGGGCTGGACGCTGGCAAAAGTCGTCAGCGAAACCGTTGCCGAAGACGCCGATAAGGCCGAAAAGCGCGCCATTGTGGCGGTGATTGATGTTCCAAGCCAGGCTTATGGCCGCCGTGAGGAAGCATTTGGTATTCACCAGGCGCTGGCCGGTGCTGCCGGAGCCTATGCTAACGCTCGTCTTGCCGGTCATCCGGTTGTGGGGCTGATCGTGGGTAAAGCAATGTCCGGGGCGTTTCTGGCGCACGGTTACCAGGCAAACCGCCTGGTGGCCTTTAACGACCAGGGCGTAATGATCCACGCGATGGGTAAAGAGTCGGCCGCCCGCATTACGCTGCGCACCGTAGAGGCGCTGGAAAAACTGGCCGCCACCATCCCGCCAATGGCCTACGACATTAGCAATTATGAAACGCTGGGGCTGCTTTCCGCCCTGCTGGACATCAACAACCCGGATGCGCCGCAAAGTGAAGATGTGGCAAAAGTAAATGCTGCATTAGTGGCGGCCGTTGATGACGCTCGCACAGATAACACGTTGAAAAACAGACTCAATGCTAAGAACCGTCATAGCTCGGCGCTGGTTCGCGAACGCATGCGTGCCAGCTGGTAATAAGCGCTGGTAATAAGACAGACCTGCCAGACGATAAAACCAGGCGCGTACTCCGCGCCTGAGTAAAAAAAACGTCTGAAAAATAATAACCATCGCGACCGTGCTGACTCTCTTTTTTAATCAAGGTGAAGTTATGACTTACGTGATTGTTCATGCTCTGGCCCCTATTTTTGTCATCATGCTACTGGGCTTTTTCGCCGGCAAAGCGAAGATGGTCGATAACAAAAATGTCTCGCTGTTAAACATTTTTGTCATGGATTTTGCGCTACCTGCGGCACTGTTCAGCGCTACCGTGCAAACTCCGTGGCTTGGGATCGTTCAGCAGTCACCGCTGATTGTGGTGCTGGTGCTGGCGATGTGGATAACCTATGCGGCGATTTATTTCCTGGCGACCAGCGTGTTTAAAAAGTCTCCGCAGGATGCGGCCGTACTGACTTTGACCGTAGCCTTACCTAACTACGCGGCGCTGGGTCTGCCCATCCTGGGCAGCGTGCTGGGCGAAGGCCCGTCGACTTCGCTGTCGGTGGCGGTCTCAATTGCCTGCGGTTCCGTTCTGATGACGCCGTTCTGCCTGCTGATTCTGGAACGCGAAAAAGCGCGCGCTGCCGGTGAAGCCAGCGGTTCTACGCTGGCAATGCTGCCGGTGCTGATGTGGCGTTCGGTGAAAAAACCTATCGTCTGGGGGCCGCTGCTGGGGGTTGTGCTGTCGGCACTCGGTATTCGCATGCCGGAGCTGCTGTTGGCTTCAATTAAGCCGCTGGGCCTGGCCGCAACCGCTGCCGCGCTGTTCCTGACCGGGGTTATCCTTTCTGCCCGTAAGCTGCAAATCAACACCGTGGTGATAACGGCGACCATTACCAAACTGCTGATTCAGCCGTTTATCGCCTGGGGCATCGTGCTGGCGCTGGGCCTGACCGGGCCGGTAGCCATCACCTCTATTCTGATGATTGCGCTGGCGGCAGGTTTCTTCGGCGTGGTATTTGGAAACCGCTTTGGCGTGCAGTCTCCGGATGCGGAAGCCGTGTTGTTGCTAAGCTCGGTACTCTCTATCCTGTCGCTACCGCTGTTTATCTCACTGACTTCAGGACTTTAACTTATGTCGACATTCCGCCCCCACGATCTCCTTTGGCTGGCTGACCGCAGCGCTCTTGAAGGCGCTGGCGAGGAGTGGGTCGCAGGCCAGTGGCGCCCCGCGCTGCCGGTGGTGGTGCGGCGGGATGTTGAACGTGAAGGGCGCATTCCGGTGGGTATCCGCGGGATGCGTCGGGAGCAACGTGCTGCCGGGTGGGCGAATGCCGCAGGCGTTAAGCGTGTTGTCAGCCCGGAAGCATTAGCTAGCCGCGAGGCACTTCTTCATTCTCCTTTTGTCTCTATGCCGCCGGTTCAGAGCGCAATTCAACTGGCAGGTCGCCAGTGGCCGTGGGTCTGGGGCATAACCGGAAGCGTTGGCTATGCGCTGGCGACGGAAGTGCCGGTGCTGCACGCTGAGAGCGATCTCGACTTGCTGATTCGCTGCCCTGAACCACAGGAGATGGAGGCGCTGGTGGAATGGCAGGCATTGACCGCCAGGCTGCTGTGCCGCGCCGATACGCAAATTGAAACGCCTTACGGCGGGTTTGCGCTGGCGGAATGGCTGAGGGCAGGGCGAGTGCTGCTGAAAACCAGCCGTGGCCCGGTGCTGACCAGCAATCCATGGATGCCGGAGGACGATGTATGAAAATACTCTTTACTTTTCCCGGACAGGGTACGCAGCGGCCAGGTATGCTGCAAAATCTGCCCGAACGCGACGCCATAATGGCGCAGGTGCGTAGCGTTCTGGGGGATGAAACCGACCTGCTTGATACTCATTCTGCTCTCAGACATACCCGCGCCGTGCAGCTTTGCCTGTTGATAGCCGGGGTGGCCTGGGCGCGAGACCTTGAGCGCAACGGCGTTGAGCCGGATATGGTCAGCGGCCTGTCAATCGGCGCTTTTCCAGCGGCGGTCATTGCCGGAGTATTAAGCTTTGAGGATGCTTTAAAACTGGTTGCGCTGCGCGGCGATCTTATGGAACAGGCTTATCCTGAAGGTTACGGCTTAACCGCCATCGTTGGGCTGCTTTTAGGCCAGGTGGAAGCCCTGGTCGAGGGCAGCGGAACCTATATCGCCAATATCAACGCCGAGCAGCAAATTGTTATTGCCGGGCGCGAAGACGATATGGCGCAGGTGGCGCAAAAAGCGCTGGCAAAAGGGGCGCAAAAAGCACGGCAGCTCGCGGTTAGCGTTCCTTCTCACTGCGCATTGCTGAATGAACCGGCCCAGAAACTCAAACAGGCTTTTGACGGCGTGAGCGTAAACCGGCCGCGCCGTGCTTACCTCAGCGGCAGCACGGGCCGCGTGCTATGGCAACCGGAGCAAATAGCCGAAGATTTGGCGCTTAATATGGCGCGTACGGTGCGCTGGCGTGATGCGATGGTGGCGGCCAATGAGAGAGATGTGCGCCTGGCAATAGAAATGCCGCCGGGAAGCGTATTGTCAGGGCTGACCCGGCAGGCGTTCCGTGAAGGGCTAACCGTCTGCCGCGAGCAGAATAGCGTGGCGGTGATTTCACGCCTTGCCGAACGAACTAGAGCGGCGCGTTAGGCGTATCGACAAACGAGCGGGCGTACATACGCCCTTCGGCCGCCAGCGCCAGCAGGTTCGGGTCAAGCTCGCGGGCACGAGGGAAGACAATAGCGATAGTCTGCTTCATCTGATACTGCTCGGCGAGCCTCAGCAGTTGCACTGAATTTTCATAAACCTTTTTCATTCTGCCCGGTATCAGCGTTAGCCCGACACCCGCCTGCACCAGACTCACCATCGAGAAAATATCGTTTACGCGAGTGACGATTTCCGGCTCAAAACCGGCGATATGGAAGGCTTCCTGAAAACCTGCATAGGTGGCAAAACCTTCGGCCAGGGAAACAAACTTCTCGCCGTCAAACTCACGTAAATCCGCTGGATGGCTGGTATCCAGGGGATAATTCCCAGGCGTGGCGAGAAAAATATCGTCCTTGAACAGCGGCAGAACTTCGAGCCGCGAGCGGTCTACTTCGCCTTCGGAGAGGGATATCAGAATGGCATCCAGTACGCCGTCTTCCAGCATATTGAGCAGCACCTGGTTGGAGCCCATGGTGAGATCCATTTCCAGATCCGGGCGGCGAAGCTTCATGCCCATAATCAGTTTCGGCACGGTTTCCAGCGTCAGCGAATAGAGCGTGCCGATGCGTAACCGCCCCTGGCCAACGCCCGCCGTCTGGCGAGCCTCAATAAGCCCCCGCGACATTACCGCCACCGCTTCTTTACTGTGCTCCAGCAGGGTAAAAGCCGACTCCAGCGGCACCAGATTGCGCCCTTTATGAATAAACAGCGGGCAGCGCACGCCTTCTTCCAGCGTATGCAGGGCGCGATGCACGCTAACCCCGCTAATGCCCAGCGCTTCGGCGGTGCGGGCAATGTTGCCCTTTTCCATAAACTCCATAAATATCTCAAGCTTACGGAAGGTGATTTCGGCGTCGATTTTCATGCGGGGGATTGGGCTTCCTGGTCCAGAGGCAGGTTTAAACCTGCTGAAGTCTGAAGTTTACGCCACAGGCGCGTGCATAGCGCATCAGGGTTTCGTAGCTCATTTTAGTGGCATTTCTTTCCATTCTTGAAACGGTTGGAGGTTTAACCCCCATTTTTTCCGCTACCTGAGCGGAGGTGAGTCCTGCTTCAGCACGCCACTTCTGTAATGTTTCCTGAAGGCATTCTAATGCCTCTTCTGCTTCCCAGGCGGCACGATACTCAGGGTTGTGCATGGATTGTTCATGAATCTGGTCGAGTGTTTTATATTTCATGCTTCATTTCCTCCAGCCTACGGAAGGCTAACACAATTTCTCCAGGTGGGATCTTCGGGGATTTTTTGATGAAAATGCGCAGCAGAAAAATACGTTCACCGCTCTGATAGAACCATAATCCTCGTGCTATGTCCGTGCCCATCGTCCGTATTTCAAACAAGCCTTTTCCGAGATGTCTGGTGTCAGGTTCTCTGAGTAAACGGGGATTAGCTTCCAGTTTCTTTAATAACCTGGTCATTTTCACCTGAAGGATGGCGGGGAGCTCGGTGAATTCCGTTTCCGCTTCATTGTGAAAAACCAGAGTGAACATACTCTCCTCCTGAGAAAATATTAGCTTATAGGCTATGTTAGCTCAAGGGCTAACCAGATTTTAAACCCGCGAGGGACTTAATCCGGATTCGATTCTACAATTATTTTTTCTTAACGCTGCGCTCCTCTCCTGGCTTTGCGCAGCTCCTCGCAGGCCGTTTCCACTTGGTCATAAGCAACGCCAATGATGGCGACAAAACCTTCCTCTCGTCACAGTTTCGAACAAAAAACGTCGCTGGATATCTTTCGTTTCATCGCCCGGTTATGTGACTTAACGCACGTCATGGCAGTGAAAAACCGCCATTCCCGCCCTTTATGTGGAACAGATCACTATTGCCGCCCCGATTTCCACTTCGAAGTGGAAAACAACTCGCTACAAACCTTTCTTCCCGCCGGATAGCTTAAAAACAGATTAGTTAACGAGGTACCCAGGGTGAACAACGGAGCGGTAATGGTTAATGAAGCCGAGGAATTAACGGCGCGCGTACAGGGTTTTATCCACGCGCTGTTTAAGAGCAAGAACATCACGCCCAACGCGGTACAGGAGCAGATGCTGGCCTCCCATGTGAAAGCGATGGCACATCGGTCGCTTACCGGAGAGCCGCTGCCGGAAGTGGATGAGAGCCTGTTCGAAGAAATATCTTCAGAGTCGATGGCGATGGCTCAGGCGGTAGTGGATCAGTTTGGCAACCTGCCGGTGGAAGAGGCGTGGTTACTGTCAGTGCATTTCGAAGTGGCGAAAGACAATCTTTGAATAATCAGGAGAGAACGATGGAACAAATTACCGTAGTGATCGGCGACCGTTTGGGTAAAGGCCAGAAAGTTGCCGCAGGGATCGAAAAAGCGGGCGGTCGCGCCGTGGTTATTCCGGGCGTCGCCGCCGACATGAAACTGGGTGACGTGATGAAGGCCGAGAACGCCACTTTTGGTATCTCCTTCTGCGGCAGCGGCGGTGCAGGTGCTATCACCGCGCAAACCAAACACGGCTACAAAGCGAAATACGGCATGCGTTCTGTGGAAGAAGGCGTCACCGCGATTAACGAAGGCAATAACGTTCTTGGCTTTGGTTTTATGGATAAAGAAGAGCTGGGTGAACGCCTGGTCCTGGCCTGGAACAAGAAGTACGGCAGCTAAGTATGAAAGAGAAATTCGCAACTACGGTGCGAGTCAGCGGGCGCGGCGATACTAAAGCCAAAGCCTTCTCCGATGCCCTGAACCAGGTTCAGGGTACGGTGCTCAAGTCCACCAACAAAATTCTGCTGCGCATTGAGCCACAGGACGTGCAGGTTGTTCAGGCGCAGGTCAGGGTGCGCAAAGAAGCTTTTCTGTTCTTCTTTCTGCGCCGGGAAAGGCGGAGCTACAGCGTGGAGCTGGATGTTTCCGTCAACGTGACGGCTCTTAACCTCGATGAGGTGGATTTCGTCGCGCACTAAAACAACTCCAACAAGGGCAGATACATGTTCCTCATTATCTTATTTAAATCACTCATTATCGGCGGGCTCGTCGGTGTGGGCGTTGGCGCCGGGGCCGCGCGTATGTTCCACGCGCCAACCTCTCAGGGAATGGGCGCATTTCGTACACTCGGCGAGCTGAACTCCTGCGAAGGCGATCCGGCTTCTCACTTCTCCTTTGGTCTCGGCTTCTTCTTCAACGCCTGGGCATCCTCGGTGGCTGCGGGGGCCTTCACCCAGGATGTTGACCATCGCATTATCCCTAACTGGGGTGCCGCGGCGTTGATGGTGAAAAACCGTAACGTGGCAGAAACCCTGCACGACCCGAAAAAAATGGCCATCACCTGCGGCATTATCGGCATGGTTGTGGTGGCGTTTCTCAACAGCACCGCCTCTGCGGTTCCTGCCGCGCTACAGGTGACGGCGGTTAAGGTTCTGGTGCCTGCGGCTAACCTGCTGGTTAACACCGTGATGCCGGTTATCTTCTGGCTGGCGGCAATTGATGCCGGTAAAAAATCGGGCTTCTGGGCAACCATTTTCGGCGGCGCAGCACAGCTGATTATGGGCAACGCCGTACCGGGCCTGGTGCTGGGGATTCTTATCGGTAAAGGTGTTGAAGAGAGCGGCTGGCACCGCGTCACTAAAGTGATGATGGGGGCTATCGTTGCTCTGTTTGTGCTGAGCGCCTTCTTCCGCGGCTTCGATATGAAAATGATCGAATCCTTCCATCTGACCACGCCGGACTGGCTGAGTCTTATCCATAACGCCGTCAGCGGAAAATAAGAGGCCACCATGGAACAGAATAAAGGTTTTTGGTATGCCGACTGGTCGTTCCCGATCTTCGTTGGTCTGCTCTCTTCCGGCGTCTTTGCCGGGACGCATATGTACTACCTGTACGGTATCGGTGCCTTCAACGAAGTCGCTTTTGTGGCGATGCTGAAGTCGGGGATTGATACCGGCGTATACGGCGCGGTAGCCGCGTTCGGCGCTAGTTTCCTGTTTGCCCGCATCATTGAAGGTTCGCTGGTGGGGATTCTGGATATCGGCGGAGCCATTCAGACCGGCGTTGGCCTTGGCGTTCCGGCGCTATTGCTGGGCGCGGGCTTTGTCTTCCCGGTAGCCAACTTCGGCGCATCGCTGGTGACTGGCCTGGTGATTGGTCTGGCGATTGGTTACATCATCATTCTCGCCCGTAAATTCACCATCAACCAGAGCGACTCTACCTACGGCGCAGACGTAATGATGGGCGCGGGTAATGCCTCCGGTCGCTTCCTGGGGCCGTTGATTATTCTCAGCGCCATGACGGCGTCGATTCCGATTGGTATCGGTTCATTAATTGGCTCTTTGCTGTTTTACCTCTGGGGCAAACCGATTACCGGCGGTGCGATCCTCGGTGCCATGATCTTAGGCTCCATCTTCCCGGTAGCGTTGTAAGCAGTATTTCCAGGGCGGACGGGCTGCGGCTCGCCGCCAGTTAAGGAGAAAAACATGTTTGACCTGATCCTGCGCCAGGCGCGGCTGGTGGACGATACCGTTATCGATATCGCCCTGAAGGACGGCAAAATTGCCGCTTTGGGTAAGATTGCGGGCGCAGCAAGTGAAGAGCGCCAGCTGAACGGAGAATACTACGTCAGCGCCGGCTGGATTGACTCCCACGTCCACTGTTATCCCAAATCCCCTATCTACCACGATGAACCTGACAGCGTGGGCATTCACACCGGCGTGACGACCGTAATCGATGCGGGCAGCACCGGGGCTGATGACGTAGACGACTTCTATCAAATCACCCGCAGTGCCGCGACCGAAGTCTACGCCTTGCTGAATATTTCCCGCGTCGGGCTGATAGCCCAGAACGAGCTGTCGAATATGAACAATATCGACGGCGACGCGGTACGCGAGGCGGTGAAGCGCCTCCCTGATTTTATCGTCGGCCTGAAAGCGCGAATGAGCAGCAGCGTAGTCGGCGAAAACGGCATTGCGCCATTGGTGAGAGCGAAAGAAATTCAGAAAGAGAATGGCGATTTGCCGCTGATGGTTCACATCGGCAATAACCCGCCGGATCTTGACGAAGTGGCCGAGCTGCTCACCAGCGGCGACATTATCACCCACTGCTATAACGGCAAACCTAACCGCATTCTGAACCCGGCAGGCCAGCTTCGTGCTTGCGTTTCCCGGGCGATTCAGCGCGGCGTGCGGCTGGATGTTGGCCACGGTACTGCCAGCTTCAGTTTTGAAGTGGCGCGAGTAGCTATCCAGCAGGGCATTTTGCCGCATAGCATCAGCTCGGATATCTACTGCCGCAACCGCATTAGCGGCCCGGTGCATTCCCTGGGGGCGGTGATGTCGAAATTCCTCTCCATCGGCCTGTCGCTACCGCAGGTTATTGACTGCGTGACTTCCCACGCTGCCGACGGGCTGAGGTTGAAAAACAAAGGCCGCCTGGCCGTTGGGCTGGACGGCGACCTGACCCTCTTTGAACTGCGCCGCGAGCCAACCGTCTTTACCGATGCCGAACAGCAGACGCTGACGGGCGATCGGGCGCTGGTGGCGCTTGCCGTGGTGCGCGCCGGGAAGTGGTTTGACTGTGAATAAGGGAAAGCAGAACATGTCTTCGATTTATGAGAAATACAATTTAAAACAAGTGATTAATGCTTCAGGCCGCATGACCGCATTGGGCGTTTCTACCCCACGCCCGGAAGTGGTTGAAGCGGTGACCACCGGCATGAATCATTATTTCGAAATGAAGGATCTGGTGAATAAAACCGGCGCCTACATTGCCGGGTTGCTCGACGTTGAAGCGGCGACCGTGGTTTCCTGCGCTTCTGCGGGTATCGCCCAGTCCGTGGCGGCGGTGCTGGTGAAAGATAATCAGTGGCTGATTGAGAACCTGCACGCGGCTCCTCTGGAGAATAATGAAATCGTGCTGCCAAAAGGGCACAACGTTAACTTTGGCGCACCGGTCGGCACGATGGTCAACCTCGGCGGCGGCAAAATTGTTGAAGCGGGTTACGCCAACGAATGTTCAGCCGACCAGCTTGCAGCGGCTATCTCTCCGCGCACGGCGGCGATTCTGTATATCAAATCCCACCATTCGGTGCAGAAAAGCATGCTCAGCGTTGAGCAGGCCGTGGTCGTCGCGCGTAAACACAATCTGCCGCTGATCGTTGATGCTGCGGCGGAAGAAGACCTGGAATGCTATTACCGTGCCGGTGCCGACCTGGTTATCTACAGCGGCGCGAAAGCCATTGAAGGGCCAACCAGCGGGTTGGTCATCGGTAAAGAGCAGTACGTTGAATGGGTAAAACTGCAAACCGGCGGTATTGGCCGTGCGATGAAGGTCGGCAAAGAAGGCATTCTCGGCCTGACCTGCGCCATTGAGCATTACCTTAGCGCGGCGAAAGAGAGCGGTGCGGAAATGGTCGCGAAGATGACGCCCTTTATCGAGAACCTGAATACGATTAACGGCGTAACCGCTCGTGTTGTCTGGGATTCCGCTGGCCGTGATATCGCACGCAGTGAAATTAAATTCGATGAAGCGACCGTCGACATCAGCACCGGCGAGCTGGTGGGCGCGTTGAAGCAGGGCGAATACGCCATCTACTTCCGCGGCTACAAAGCTAACGAAGGCATTATCGAAGCGGATGTGCGCAGCGTGAGCGCGGCACAGCTGGAGATTATTTACCGCTGCATTAAAGCGCTGGTAAGCAAGGAGAAATAAGCATGAAACTGACCCCAAATTTTTATCGTGACCGCGTCTGTCTCAACGTGCTGGCAGGCTCTAAAGAGAATGCTAAAGACATTTATCAGGCGGCGGAAGGCCATGTGCTGGTCGGCGTGCTTTCTAAAAACTACCCGGATGTACCAAGCGCGGTTGCCGATATGCGCGACTACGCGGCGCTGATTGATAACGCGCTGTCCGTCGGGCTGGGCGCGGGCGATCCGAATCAGTCGGCAATGGTGAGCGAGATTTCCGGCCAGATCCAGCCGCAGCACGTCAACCAGGTGTTTACCGGCGTAGGCACCAGCCGCGCGCTGCTGGGCCAGAACGAAAGCGTGGTCAATGGCCTGGTTTCACCGACCGGCACTGTCGGCATGGTAAAAATTTCCACCGGGCCGTTAAGCTCCGGTGCGCCGGACGGCATCGTGCCGGTAGAAACCGCCATTGCGCTGCTGAAAGATATGGGCGGCAGCTCAATCAAATACTTCCCGATGGGCGGGCTGGAATGCCGCGCTGAATATCAGGCCGTAGCAGAAGCCTGCGCGAAGCATGACTTCTGGCTGGAGCCAACCGGCGGTATCGATCTGGAGAACTTCGAGGAGATCCTGAAGATTGCGCTGGACGCGGGCGTGAGCAAAGTGATCCCACATATCTACAGCTCGATTATCGACAAAGCCAGCGGTAATACTCGCCCGGCTGACGTGGCGACGCTGCTGGCGATGACGAAGAAGCTGGTGGGGTAAAGCACTGTTTCCCCTCATCCCGACCCTCTCCCCAAAGGGGCGAGGGGGAAAAGAAAGATCCCCTTTTCTCATAGGAGATAGGGGAAAAGTAGGTTGATGTGAAATAGAAAGATCCCCTCTCCCTTTTAGGGAGAGGGTTAGGGTGAGGGTATAATCCTCATCAACCACACTTCGAGGATCAACGCATGTCTGCACGCACTCTGCTTGTTGCTTCATTTGCCTTACTTGCCGCTGGAAACAGCGCGGCGCAAAGCCATTATGCCTGGGTCGGCACCTACAACCCAAACGGCGAAGGGCTTTATCGCTTCCTGGTTGACGCTAAGACCGGCGCGCTGAGCGATAAAACGCTGGTCAGCTCGCTGCCTAACGCCGCGCAGCTTACGGCGTCGCAGGACGGTAAAACGCTTTATGTTGCCAGCGAAGCGGAGAAAGGCGTGATAGCGGCATTGCGCGTTGGCGATGACGGCAGCGTGACCGAGCTGAACCAGGTCTCCTCCGGCGGCGCGGGGCCGGTGTATCTCTCGCTAACGCCTCAGGGCAAGCACCTGCTGGTGGCAAACTATATTAGCGGCTCTATCGCCGTGCTGCCGGTGAATGCCGACGGCAGCCTGCAAGAAGCCAGCGATAAGCATCAGGACAGCGGCGAGCCGGGAGCGGCAAAACCGGAGGCTGCGGCAGAAGGCAGCTTTGCGGCCAGCGATCATAACGGGCCGCATGCGCACATGATTGCCGCCGATCCGAGCGGGAAGTTCGTCTTCTCAACCGATCTGGGTCTGGATCGAGTCTATCAATATCGTTTCGATCAGAGCAAAGGCTCGCTGGAGCCGAACGATCCGCCGTTTATTGCCGCGTCATCCAAAGGCGCTGGGCCACGTCATTTTGTCTTTTCTGCCGACGGTTCAGGCCTGTGGCTGATTAACGAAGAGGCCTCTACGCTTACTCACTACAAGCTGGATGGTGGCAAGGGTACGCTGAGCGAAGGCAAAACAATTTCGGCGCTGCCGAAGGGGTATAAGGGCACGAGTTTCGCGGCAGGCCTGGTGCTTAGCCGGGACGGCAAGCAGCTGTATGTTGCCAACCGGCTGCATAACAGCATCGCCCATTTTAGCGTGGCGGCGAACGGCGAGTTAACGCATCAGGATGATGTCTGGACGCGGGGCGATTACCCGCGCGGATTGACGCTGGACGGCAGCGGTAAACATCTCTATGCCCTGAATCAGCGCAGCGACAATATCACCCGCTTTAGCGTGGCGCCGGGGAGCGGTAAATTGACCTTTATCGAGGATTATACGGCGGTGGGAAGTCCGTCGCAGATGGTCTTCACCCCGTTTAAGTAGAGCAGGACGGAGCGCCAGCGCGCTCCGCTAACCAAAGGAAACGGTTGTGAGATTTCCCAATCAACGTCTGGCTCAACTCTTTGAGATGCTGCAAAACGAAACGCTGCCCCAGGATGAACTGGCGCGGCGTTTGTCGGTTTCTACCCGCACGGTACGGGCCGATATTACGGCGCTCAATGCCCTGATGGCAGGCTTTGGCGCGCAGTTTACGCTGACCCGCGGCGCGGGTTATCAGCTGAATATTGAGGATGCCGAACGTTACGGAGAACTGGTTCAGCACCGGCCGCGCCAGCTTCGCATCCCGCGCACTTCGCCGGAACGTGTGCATTATCTGGTGGTACGTTTTCTGACGGCGGCATTTTCGCTCAAGCTGGAAGATTTGGCCGAGGAGTGGTTCGTCAGCCGGGCGACGTTACAAAGCGATATGGCCGAAGTCCGCGAGTGGTTTACGCGCTACCATTTGACCATAGAAACTCGCCCGCGCCACGGCATGAAGCTGTTTGGCAGCGAGATGTCGATTCGCGCCTGCCTGACGGACTTGCTCTGGCAGCTGACGCTGGAAGACAGCGAAAATCCTTTGCTGACGGAAGAAGCGCTCAACGCAGGCGTTCCTGAGCTGCTGGCCGGGCCGCTGCATGACTGTTTTACCCGTTGCCGAATTCGCTTAACCGACGAAGGCGAGCAGTTTATTCGCCTCTATTGCTCGGTGGCGGTACGCCGCATTAGCGAAGGTTATCCGCTGCCGGAATTCACCGCTGATAACGTGGATGTCCAGGTAAAAGAGGCCGCTCGCCAGATAGCCGCATTGCTACAAAAGCTGGCGGGTAAACCGCTCTCCGAAGCAGAAGAGCAGTGGCTACAGGTGCACATCGCCGCGCGCCAGGTGCAGGAAGTTGCGCCCAGCGCCATCAGCGCCGACGACGATGAGGCGCTGGTGAACTACATCCTGCGCTACATCAATACGCACTATAACTACAATCTGCTGGGCGACGAGCAGCTGCACGCCGACCTGCTCACCCATATCAAAACCATGATTACCCGGGTGCGCTACCAGATAAATATTCCTAACCCGCTGCTGGCCAATATTAAGCAGCACTACCCGCTGGCCTATGACATGACGCTGGCGGCGGTATCGAGCTGGGGCAAATACACCCCGTATGCGATAAGTGAAAACGAAATTGGTTTTCTGGTGCTGCATATCGGCGTCGGGCTGGAGCGCCATTACAACATTGGCTACCAGCGCCACCCGCGCGTACTGCTGGTTTGCGATACCGGCAACTCCACGGTGCGCATGCTCCAGGCCATGCTGATGCGTAAATATCCGCAGGTAGAAATCACCAGTATCATCTCGTTGCGCGACTATGAGCAGTTGGAAAGCGTGGAGGCGGATTTTGTTATCAGCACCGCGCGCATAGCCGAAAAGGAAAAGCCGGTAGTGCTGATGGCTCCGTTCCCGACCGATTATCAGCTCGAGCAGCTCGGCAAGCTGGTGCTGGTGGACAGAACGCGGCCTTACATGCTGGAGAAATTTTTTGATGCCAGCCATTTCCGCATCATCGACGGCCCAATGACCCAGCAGCAGCTCTTTATGACGCTCTGTGAACAGCTGGAGCGTGAGGGTGTTGTGGATGCCGATTTCCATCCTTCGGTGGTGGAGCGCGAGGCGATTGTTAGCACCATGCTCGGAGAAGGCATTGCTCTGCCGCACTCCCTGGGGCTGCTGGCGAAGAAAACGGTGGTCTACACCGTGCTGGCGCCGGAGGGGATTAGCTGGGGCGACGAGACGGCGCACGTTATCTTCCTGCTGGCTATCAGCAAGAGCGAGTATGAAGAGGCGATGGCAATTTACGATTTATTTGTGACGTTCTTGCGGGAGCGGGCGATGGTTCGACTGCGTGACAGCAAGGATTTTGCCAGCTTTAAGGCGGTGGCGATGGAGTGCCTGAGTAAGCTGTAAATGTAGTTGGCCCTCACCCCGGGGAAAGTATAGAGGCAATTCAATCTGATAGCTGGTGTTATCCCCTCTCCCCTGTGGGGAGAGGGTTAGGGTGAGGGGCAGTTATTTCAGGATAGTGAACGCGGTAGTTACGTGCTTCACGCCGCTCACGCGGCTGGCAATATCGGCCGCAGCCTTGCCTTCACGCTCCGTCACCAGGCCAAGCAGGAACACTTCGCCGTTTTCGGTGGTGACCTTCACGTTAGACGATTTAACCTGATCGCTGGTCAACAGCTGCGAGCGCACTTTGGTGGTTATCCATGTGTCGCTTGAAGCCGTGCCCAGGCCTACCGGAGCCATGATGCGAATTTCGTTATACACTTCGGTGGCGCCGTCTACGCCCAACGCGATTTGCTTGGCGCGGGAAGCCAGTTCAGGGTTCGGAGACTGGCCAGCCAGCAACACTTTGCCCTGGTAAGCCGTGACGTTAATACGTGCTTCTTTCTTGATTTGCTCATCCTTGCTGAGCGCGCTGTTCACGCGTAGCTCCAGCGTGCCGTCATCAACCTGAGTACCTACGGTACGCGGGTCGGTTGCGGTTTTGGTCGCCACGGCGGCGCTTCCCACAACAACGGCACCGACGCAGCCCTGTAGCAGCAGCGCGGAAATAAGAACAGCAATTGGCGTAAAGGCCTTCATGTTCATTCCTTCTCCTTTCTCAAAGATTGCTATTAGCCATCCTGGTGGGGAAATAGCGTATTGTCGATCAGATCGCATAAACAGTTCACCGTCAGCATGTGCATTTCCTGAATGCGTGCGCTGCGGTGAGAAGGGATGCGGATTTCTACATCCTGCGGCCCTAACAGCCCTGCCAGTTCACCCCCGTCATAGCCCGTTAGCGCGACGATTGTCATGTCGCGGGTGACGGCTGCCTCTACCGCTTTGACGATATCACGGCTGTTACCTCGGGTGGAAATTGCCAGCAGGACATCTCCGGCATGGCCCAGAGCACGCACCTGTTTGGCGTACACTTCCTCATGCAGGCGATCGTTAGCGATCGCGGTTAAGACCACATTATCTGCATTAAGTGCAATGGCCGGTAAACTGGGGCGCTCTGTTTCGAAGCGATTGATCATGCTGGCAGCAAAATGCTGTGCGTTGGCGGCGGAGGTGCCGTTGCCACAACAGAGGATTTTGTTGCCGTTCAACAGAGACTGAACCAGCGTCATTGCGGCACGGGAAATGGCGTCCGGCAGGGCTTCCGCTGCGGCAATCTGAGTTTGAATACTTTCCGTGAAGCAGACTTTGATTCTTTCGAGCACGTTGATTCTACCTGGAGTTTTTTAGATATCGGCGGCAAACGCGTTGGTCAGCCACTCTATTTCATTGCCGGTGAAGGCTAACACATCGAAACGGCAATCCACAGTATCAAAACTTTTCCCGCTGCTGCTCAGCCAAACCTGTGCGGCGTGCAGCAGGCGTTGTTGCTTAGAGCGGGTAACGCTGGCGGCAGCGCCGCCGAACTTATCGTTACGCCGAAAGCGAACTTCAACGAAGACGATAACCTGTTGCTGTTTCATTATGAGGTCGAGTTCACCGCCGCGTATGCGCACATTCGAAGCGATAAAGCGCAATCCCTTGCGCTCGAGATAGCGGCGCGCCTGCTGCTCATAGTGCGCGCCGCTTTGTTGGCGGTTCAGGAAACCGGGACGATCTGGCCCTGACTGAATTGCAGCCAATTTAACTTCCTGTTAATTACGCAATCCTGGTTGGCGGTCAGCTGCCCGGTATTCCCGTTAAGCTGGTAGCCCGGCACCTGGCGCATTTGGGAGAAATGGTTGGCCAGGGACCAGGCATCGACGCCCATGGCATACAGGCGAGCCAGCGAATAGTCGTTATTAACGCGGCTCAGCGCCTGCTGCATCAACTGCGGGTTGCCGCCGGAGAGCATCGGGATTTCGCTGAACTGCAGGCCTTCCATTTCCAGGCGGTAGTCCGGGCCGTTAACGCCCTGAGAGCTGCGGGAGCTGGCATACAGCTGCGCGGCGCTGCGGCTGCCGGTGCGCATGGCGATCATCGGTTTAATCAGAGCGACTTCATCGGAAGTGGCAACGATATACACCGAATCGACGCTGCCGCTGCTGCCGGCGGTAATTTGTGCATCCGTTGGTGCCGCCGGAATGGTCAGGCCGCCGATGGTGACGCCCGGCGCCGTGTTGGACGGTGTGCTGACCGGCGTACCGGTTAACGCTATGCCGGAGCCGCTGTTAATGCCGCGTTTGAGGTCGCTTACGGAGCCAAATTTCTGCTGTAGCACCAGGCCGCCGCCAATCTTCTGCCATTCGGTGGCAAAGGCTTTGGCCACGCGGTCGCCAAAGGCGTTAGAAGGCAGCAACAGCAGCGGGCTGCGGTGATTTTGCTGCCAGATATGGTGGGCTGCATCGCGGGCTTCGTCTTCCGGAGAAAGGGCGAAATAGCAGATATTTGGGCGATTCTGCACGGTTTCCGGCTGGTTAAGCGCCAGGATATTCAGCGGGCTGTTTGTACCGGCAAGCTCATCGACGTTATTTTTCAATAACGGCCCGACCACCAGGGTCGCGCCATCCTGCTGTGCCTGGGCCAGCACCTGAGACAGCGGCTGAGAGCTGGTATCGTAGACTTTGATTTCCGCCGATGGGTTGGCAGGGGCAGAGCTTGAGGCCTCTCCGGCAGGTTGTGCCGCCGGTGCCGCTGGCGCATCAGTCGCTGGCTGGATTGAGGCCGACTGTGCTTTTTGGTCGGTCAGATCGCTAACGGAAGCGCTGGACGGGCTGACGGCGGCATTGGGGTCTACGGGTGCCTGAGCGGCCTGCGGTTGCTGAACCTGAGGCTGCGGAGCTGGCTGTTGCTGGGTATGAGGGTCTGTTGGCTGAACCTGTGGCTGCACGGCGGCAACCGGGGCAGAACCGCTGTTTTTAGCGGACTCAAAACCCTGTTCGATAGCGCGGCCAAATACCGCGGCCTGGCCGTTTAGCGGCAGCAACAGGGCAATTTTCCCGGTCGAAGCAGGCTTGAAGTTCTGGACATTAACCAACTGGGTTGGGAGCGTCTTTGCGCCCGGATTGTTCGGGTAGCGCGTTTGCCAGTCCTGGATGCCCGCTTTCAGCATCTTCGGATCGTTGCGGTTATCGCTCCAGACGCGCTGTAAGTCCAGCCAGCCCTGCAGAGTATTCTCGTCGGCGTTGATGACCATGCTGTTCATCTGCTCCGCGGAGAGCTGTGACAGCGCCTGCCAAATCCCGTCAATGTTCTTCTGGCGTGCATCGCCCTTGAGCAGCGGCTCCTGGGTAATATAAGCGCGCAGCAGTGCCAGAGAAGGACGCCCCTGAGAAGAGTCAATCACCGCCTGGTAATAACGGCTTTGCTGGCTCTTATCGAGCGTGGATGGATCTATCTTTTCCAGCAGGGCCGAGGCCGCGTTGAAATCTTTCTGCGCAATCTTCACTTCCGGTACCAGAAGCTGCTGTTCGCGGGCCTGGGCAGCGGTCAATTCCTGCGGCAGTTGGTTATACAGCTGTACGGCCTCCTGAGGTTTCCCCTCTTTCAGCAGGGCACGAATGGCGAGTAATTGCCAGTTGGTCTTGCTATCATCTGCGCTTTGCTGCATTTGTTGCAGATAGTACGCTGACCCGGCGGTGGTTTCGCCCTGCAGCAGCGCGGCGGATTGATCCGGCGCCTGAGTAGAACAGCCGGCAAAAATTAGCGCAGCGAGCAAAACAGGCAGGCAGCGCCCGGCTTTTGAACGATTCAAGGTTGAGGGTAGCATTCTGTATCCAGTGGTTTTTAAATCCCAATGTACAATATTAAATCGGCAATACGGATGAAACAATGAAACAACACGAAACGGCGGCGATTTTAGCCAATACGCTCTATATCGTCCCGACGCCTATCGGCAATCTCGGGGACATCACCCAGCGGGCCCTCTCGGTGTTGCAAAGCGTTGATCTGATTGCCGCAGAAGATACTCGCCATACCGGCCTTTTGCTGCAGCATTTTGCGATTAATGCGCGACTGTTCGCACTTCACGATCACAACGAGCAACAAAAAGCCGAAACCCTGCTGGCGAAGCTGAAAGAAGGCCAAAGCATTGCGCTGGTTTCTGATGCCGGTACGCCGCTGATTAATGACCCCGGCTATCATCTGGTGCGTACCTGCCGTGAAGCCGGGATCCGCGTTGTGCCGCTGCCCGGCCCGTGCGCCGCTATTGCCGCCTTGAGCGCCGCAGGTTTACCGTCCGACCGCTTCTGTTATGAAGGCTTCCTGCCGGCAAAATCCAAAGGCCGCCGCGACGCGCTGAAGGCGGTAGAGCAGGAGCCACGCACGCTGATTTTCTACGAGTCCACCCACCGCCTGCTGGATAGCATGGAAGATATCTGCGCGGTGCTCGGCGAGTCCCGCTATGTGGTACTGGCGCGCGAGCTGACCAAAACCTGGGAGTCTATCCAGGGCGCGCCGATTGGCGAGCTGCTGGCCTGGGTGAAAGAAGATGAGAATCGCCGCAAGGGCGAAATGGTGCTGATAGTCGAAGGTTTTAAGGCACAAAGCGATGATGAGCTACCGGCCGATGCCCTGCGCACGCTCGCATTGTTGCAGGCTGAACTTCCGCTGAAGAAAGCCGCCGCGCTTGCCGCCGAAATTCACGGCGTGAAGAAGAACGCGCTGTATAAATATGCTTTAGAAAACAATAAGGGATAACTTTCTCGAGACCCCTCGCAGTTTTTGAAACATAAACGCTTTATTGTATAAACAATGAACTCCCTGGTGTTATTTTGCACTTCACTGAATAACTTTAAGGGAGTTAAAGTTTATGCCGGTATTGATACCAGGGGAGTCGAAAATGGCCGTTTATCCCATTAGCTATAGTCCTGCTGCACTGGAAAGAGCCTTCGATGTGTCAGGTACTACGGATATTCTTGGCCCACCTGCGCTTATCGTTTTACGCAAGGATAAAAGCGCTGCGGCCATTATTTATGCAGAACCCGTGCTGGATGAGAACGATGAGCTTCGCCATCCTGTTGTTGCCAAACTCGATTTAATTCCGCGTAAGAGTGCCAGGCAGAATGAATCGATTGTTGCCGTTAAGCGCTATTGGGAATCAAAAGCCGTTTCTCAGGTTGAGGGGATTGTTGTAGATAACCCCGCCCGGGATACCCGGGTTGCCACTACGCTTTATGAACACCTCATCGTTGAGCAGGATCTTATCCTGATGAGCGATCACGAGCAGTATATTGGCGGTCAGGCGATATGGAAACGCATTGCCCGTTCATCAAAGGATATAAGCGTTTTCATTCTGGATACCGAAAGCGGGTGCTTCTATCCCTATGATGGGGAAAGAGTATGCTATGACAGCGAATGTATTCCTGAGTCTGAAATCTGGAGCCTGTCGCCTGACGAGTCCCAGCATGGCGTTGTGCTGGTGGCGGAAAAACGCACGAGTTTCTCTGTGGATGAAGGCCTGGTTTCCCAGGCCTGAAGTGAGCTCTACCTTACCGGCGTAGCCTCAACCACCAGCGTTTCCAGCGGCTTCAGCGTCACAATCAGCGGTTTACTGTAATCTCCCGTAAGCGTTGCGTTATCGCCATAAACGGCTTTTAGCGTAAAGCGCGTGGCCTCGCCGTCCGGTACTTCAAAGCTTTTACTCAAGTCCAGATAGTAGCTCTGCGGCTTATCGGATGGGTTACGCAGCCCAAAAATCGCTTTCTCCTTGCTCCAGGACGCCCAGCCATAAACCTCAAGCTGCGTTGGGTCGCCGCCTATCCAGTGGCTGTCTACCAGCACGTTGCTATTTTCCCGCGACCATTTAGCCGCTTTAGCCAGCGTGTCCCATTTGGCGCTGTTCAGCATCGACGGCGTAATATACAGCTCTTGCAGCTGGGTGCCGGTAGCAAAATAGCTCCAGGTCTGGTCGGCGAAGTCGCCGTCTGTCTGGACCTTCTCAAGCCCAAAGTAGGCATGCTCGGCGCTGACAATACCGTGATACATCAATGAGTTTATCGGGAACAGCGGGCCTTTTCGCACGATACAGCGATAAGTTTCAGCGTCGCGGTAGGTTACCCATTGCTGTACCGGAGAGCCTTTGCCGTAGACGTTAATATCGTCGCCCTGCCGCCAGATGGAGTCGGCATAAAATAGCCAGGACGGGCTGGCGTTGGTGCCGGTCGTCAGGTTGATAAACAGGTCTTTATTGGCCGCGCGCATGTTCTTAATCAGCTCGATAGACGCATCGAAGTCGGAGGCAAAGGGGCTGCCCTTGATATAAGAGTTGGCGTTGCCCATGCCGTCGAGCTTGAACGAGGTAATGTGCTCATTTTTGATTAACCCAATTATCTTCTCGTTAAAGTTGCGGAAGTAGTTGGGGCCGGAAAGGGCGAATTTTCCGTCTACCGTCTCAAAACCATTCTCTTTGGCGTGGGACACGCGTTCGTCGCGAGGTTTGTTATAACCGCCCCACGGCGAGAGCCACAGGCCGATTGAGGTATGCAAGCTGTCTGCCTTTTCTTTAACGGCGCTGAAGCCGTGTTTAAATGCCGGGCCAAATAGCCATTTACCGGTGAGATCGTCCCAGCCATCGTCGAGCAGGAAGCCGTCCAGCTTAACGCCGCGTTTATTAATCAGCTCACGGGCGTATTCATCCATACGGGTGAGAACATCTTTCTCGCTGTAGGGCGTAAAGAAGCCGATGTCCATCCAGCTGTTGTAATGCAGATAGGGCTGGTAAGGCCGCGGACGCATAACGTTAATGAACTGATTAAAGCTGCGGCGAAGCTGGTCAGTGGCCTCAAAGGTTCCGAAATACGTGGTATAGGTAACGGGCGCGTCGGTTTTAATCGGCGTTTTTAGCTCGACGTTAAGGTTAGTGGTGGTTTCGTAGGCGTAAGTATTCACGATGGGCTTTTGCGGCAGCATAAAGAAGCTGTCGGCCACAATCGGCGAGCTGTTGACTGCGCCGTTGACGTAAGGTGCCTGAGCCTGCCCCTTGGTTGGGAAGAAGGTTATTTTAGCGACGTCGCGCGGCTGGCCCTTTGCCTGCAAGGTATAGTCGATAGCGGCGTATTTTCCTTTTAATACCTTGAACACTACGCTGACGGCAAAATCGTCACGCTCGTAATCTATCTGAATGGCATCGTCTTTTTTGCTGACATTTTTGATTTTAAAGTCAGCGGTGTGAATGACCTTTTCATCGGGCAGCGTCATAAAAAATAGCTCAACAGGCGCGAGTTTATGCCCGGACAGTTTGTCTTTCACTACCGCCGCAGAGTTTGCATCATCAAACGTTATCGCCAGATTGTTGTTATCCAGCTGGTATTGCGCCGCCAGCGCGGCATTGCTCATCAGCAGGAGGAGTAGAGAGCTTTTTATTATTGTCTTCATCAGAGGTCCTTAGCGTTGCGAGGTTACAGAGCGGCTTCCGGTTCCGGCAGCAATTTATTGGCTGAGCCGCAAACCGCGACTTTGCTGCGCACCACTTCTTTCATTGCGTCCATGCCGACGCGCATGTAATAGCGCGGGTCATTGCCTTCCGGATTATCGCCAAACCATTTTTTGACCGCGGCGGCGAAGGCGATTTTGAGTTCCGTTGCCACATTCACTTTGCAGACGCCCAGCTCAATGGTGCGGCGAACAAATTCATCCGGAACATCGCTGGCGCCGTGTAAAACCAGCGGCACGGAGACCACTTCCCGGATTTCCCCCAGCCGCTTAAAGTCGATTTTTGGACGTTTGGTATACAAGCCGTGGGCGGTACCAATGGCGACGGCCAGGCTATCTACACCGGTAAGTTCAACAAAGCGCCGGGCTTCCTGCGGATCGGTCAGGAAGGCGCTCTCCTCATCGACATCCATATCGTCTTCAACGCCTCCAAGCCGGCCGAGTTCGGCCTCTACGCTACAGTCGAAGCGGTGGCAAAAATCCACTACCGATTTCACCAGCTTCACGTTTTCGGCAAACGGGAAGTGGCTGCCGTCGATCATGGCGCTGCGTACGCCCGCGTTAACCTTGCGGGTGATATCCGCCAGCGTTTCATGATGATCAAGATGCAGCGCCAGCGGTATGCCGTAGCTCTCGGAATAGGCCTCGCAAAGCGCATAAATTTCTTCGAAAGCGATATGTTTAAAAGTGCCCGGCGTACCGGCAAGGATAACCGGCGAGTTCAGCTCTTTGCAGACTTCTAAAATCGCCTGAATAGTCTCGGCATTGTGGATGTTAAAAGCCGGTACCGCGTAGCCCCTGGCCTGTGCGTCCTGAAGCAGATATTTAGTGGAGATAATGCTCATGGGTAACCTCTCAGCCTTTCCAGGGATGAATCACTACGCCTTTCACCACGCGGTTTACGGTGCCGCTGGCGGAAGGTGTATCCGGGGTAATACCTGCTTTAACCGATGCGGTCAGGGCAAAAATTTGTGCATACATCAGGAAGCAGAACGCTTGTTCGATATCCAGAAACTCCCGGGCGGCGGGCAGCAGGATATGCGGCCCTGCTTCGATCTCCGGGCTGCTGACGGCTGAAATCGCGATGGTCTGCATTGCCAGTCGATCCCTGCGCAGTTCGGCCAGCAGATCCAGGTCGTACAGCCTTGTATACGGGTCGCTTGAAATCAGCACGACTGCCAGAGTTGCGTTATTCACCAGCGATTTAGGGCCATGGCGGAAGCCGGTTGGCGAGTCGTAAAATGCGGCCAGTTTGCCTGCCGTAAGTTCCAGAACTTTCAGCGCGGCTTCGCGGGCTACGCCTTGTAAACCGCCGCTGCCGAGATAAACCACGCGCTGATATGGCTGGTCGCCAAACGGCATTTCGCTGAAGTCCCCCTGCGATTCGATTATCTGAGCGCAGCGGTGCGCCACGTCCTGGAATGAAGAGGAGTTGATAATATCCGGGGCAAATACCGCGAGGCAGCTGGCCATCATGGTGGTGATGCTGCTGGTCATTGCAAACCCGCGGTCGTGGGTTTCGGCCGGCATCAACAGCGGCAGAGATCGCTCGTCGTGTAAGGCATTACGGTAAAGGCTGCCGGCTTCATTGCAGGTAATCATCAGATGATGGCGAGGCTGCACCAGCTGATTCACCAGGTCAACCGCCGCCACACTTTCCGGGCTATTGCCGGAGCGGGCAAAAGAGACCAGCAGCGTATTCTGCCCGGGCGAGAGGTAATCCAGCGGGTTGGTGACTAAATCCGTGGTGGGAATAGCGACAAAGTTCTTTCCGGTATGGCGAGACAGCCAGGGAGCAATAATATCGCCAATAAAAGCGGAGGTTCCCGCGCCGGTAAGCACAATTTTTAGATCTTCTTTTACCAGCAGCGGCGCAAGGAAAGCGTCGATTTGTTCGCGTAAGCGAGCGATCTGCTGTAGCGATCTGATCCAACTGGCGGGCTGCTGGCGGATCTCTCTTTCTGTCCAGGTGGTGCTGCCGCTGACGGCGGCTGCCGGGGTTTCGCTCATGACGTGTTCCTTAGTATTGCGTGGTCAGGTGTCAGCTCATGTGCGCATGACAACCTTTCGTTTCATTTCACTTAATGAGTTTCCTGCTTAAAAGGAAATGTATAGAAAGGGAAGTGTAAGATCAACATCAAAAAAGAAATAAAACGAAAATCGTGATCTATATTGAGCGTTTTGTTTATCTCATTAATTAATAATGGTTTTTATTGAAATGATGGATTTTTGGAAAGGAAAGAAAAGGTCTGCGACGGAGCAGGCCGCAGACCAAAGTGGTACACATTGAAAGCGCTATAGGGGGGACGCTTTTATTAATCGAAATCGGCTTATGGCAGATCAATACTGCCCTGTCATATGCCTTCTCCAGCGGCCTCAACCGAGCGGTGGCGTGCCATCTCATCAACCAGGCTGGTTAAGCCGCGGTGGCCGCACTCGAGCGCCATCTGGCGAAATTCGCTGCTGTTCAGGCCTTCTCGCTCCAGCACCATTTCCAGAAGCAATTGAAGATTAATGCCGGTAATGACTTCGCGCCCGGGCCTTTCAAGCGCCAGGGTGGAGGCCACACGAAACGGTGTGCCGCCGAGCAAATCAGTCAGAAAAATTAGCCCCTCGCGCTCGTCAAGGCGGTTAATGGCTTCTTCAAACTGGCCGGTAAGCCGCGCGGTGGATGACGTTTCCGGGAAGTCGATGGCGATAATTTGCGGCTGTTCGCCCAGGATCTGTTTCATTGCCTGCTCCAGACCGCTGGCAAAGCTTCCGTGCCCGCTGACAATTATGCTTAGCATGTGCTTTCCTCTCTTTTACAGGAAGTGAAGGAATTTCCCGACGACCGCCAGAACGACGGTGATGCAAATAAGCCGTAAAGGACTCCAGCCGCGGCGAACCAGGGCATACATCACCAGGGTGTAAACCAGCGGAAGAAACGCGGGCATTAGCTTGTCGATAACGTCCGTCTGAAGCTTGACGACGGCATCCCCGGCGGTAATTTCCAGCGTGGTGGACAGGCGAACATAGGTGGCAACCAGGGCGCCAATTACTGTCATCCCGACAATGGAAGCGGCATGGCCTACCTTGCGGGTATTGGCCTTGATAAGCGGAATGGCCGCAACACCCATGCGGTAAGCATAGTGCGCCAGCCCAAAGCGCAGGCCGAGGTGAACCACGTTAAACAGCACGATAAATATCACGGCGCCAAGAATAGATCCTTGTAAGGCCAGGCTGGCACCGATGCCGCCGCATATTGGCAGCAGCGTTAACCAAAACATGGCGTCGCCTATCCCGCCGAGCGGTGCGCCAACGGCAATTTTAGTGCTCTGAATACTGTTTACATCCTGCTTTGAACGCTCCATAGCCAGGATAATGCCGATAACGAAGGTCACGAGGAATGGATGAGTGTTAAAGAACCCCATGTGTCCTTTCATGGCTCGAGCGAGATCTTGCTTGTTAGTATGGATTTTTTTCAGGGCAGGCAGCAGGCCGTACAGCCAGCCGCAGGCCTGCATACGTTCGTAGTTAAACGAAGCCTGAAGCAGCATGGAGCGCCACGCTACGCGGTTAATGTCTTTCTTCGTCAGCTCAGCGCCAATGGTCTGATCCTGATAAATATTATCGTTGCCGCCGGTGATGACGGTTTCTGTTTCAGTGGCCTGAGGCAGAGTTTGGGTATCAGATGCCATCTTCAAATTCCTCTTGCTGGGCGCGGGAAGGCTGCGGGGGAGTCGGGTCTTTACGCATCAGGTCCATTAAAGCCATCGCCAGCGCTGCCGCAGCAATCGCCAGAACCGGCAGTTTGAGCCAGGCTGCGCAGACAAAGCCGATAATGAAGTAAGGGATGTAGACGTTTTTCATCATGATTTTTAGCAGCACGGCGAAGCCGATAGCGGGCATTATCCCGCCGGCAACGCCGAGGCCGTCAATCAACCGGGCCGGCAGCATGTCAATGGCCGCTTTGGCGTGTTCCGCGCCAAAGTTGATCGGTAAAAATGCGCACAGGAAATAGAAGATGCCCAGAGCCAGCATGGCCAGGTAGTTGATTCGCTCTATGCCTCTGGTGTCCGCGTTTGCCGCCATGCGGTCGGCGCGAGCCATTACCCCGGACATGATAGAGAACAGGAACGTTATCCCCATTTGCACCGCCACCGCAAACGGCACGGCAACGCCGACGGCAACTTCGGGCTTCACGCCGGTAGTGATGGCGAAAGTGGTGCCGACAATCGTCCCGATAATGACGTTAGGCGGTTGGGCACCGGCAAGCGGAGCCAGCCCCATCCAGACCAGCTCAAGGGTGCCGCCGGTGAGAATACCGGTGTGTAAATCCCCCAGAATCAGGCCAACCAGCGGGCCAAGCACAACCGGGCGGTGCATGTGCGTCAGGCCGTTGAACATATCCAGACCGGCAATAAAGGCCAGGACACCTAACGCTATCGCTTGTAGTAAGCTGATTTCCATAGCAAATACCTCAGAGAAGTTTATAGAGATCCTGAGCCGATTCTGTGGGAACGCCCTGAACGAAACACTCCACCCCGGCCTGCTTAAGGCAGGAGAAAGCGGCAATGTCCTGTTCATCCACCGAGACGGTTTTGGCGACCTGTTTCTTACCTTCGACGTAATGCATGTTGCCGACATTGATGCGTTGGACCGGAACGCCGCCCTGGACCAGGGCTAAAAAGTCCTGCGGGCTTTTGCAGACCAGCAGAATTTTCTGGCGGTCTGCGGCTTTGTGAATGTTGTCGATAACTTTTTGCAGCGGCCAAAAACGCACCGCAATGCCTTCGGCCAGCACCATTTCCATCAGGTTTTGCTGGATGGGGTCTTCGGCGACTTCGTCATTGGCTACCAGCACCAGGTTAGCGCCGGAAAACCCAACCCACTGCACGCCAACCTGGCCGTGGATCAGTCGCTCATCAATGCGGCTTAAAACAATGTTTGGCATGTTATTTTCCTTATTATCATTGTGTTAATCAGAAGACATTTCGCCATGACAGGCCGCATGGTACTGGCGCAGCACATCCTGAATATGGTCGATTATCAGCTCGTGAGGTGTGGCTGATAGCTGGCTCTCACGCACTTTTGCGTACTGAAGAGGCAGGTACTGGCTGATCAGCGGCAGCGGGATAGGTTCATTCGCGAGATTTTTTACCAACGTGTCGTAGGCTTCATCGATATCACGATCCGGCCAGTAGTAGCGCACCCGGTCAGAATAGCTGTAGCCGCGAGCGAGCCGCAGGGCATCGCCTTTACCGTGATAGTGCTGCTGCCAGTGCGCCGGGTTGTCCAGCATAACCGTCTCCAGTACGTCCCTTAGGCCCGAGCATCTGTGGGCAGGAAGCAGCTCTCGCTCGATGGCCGAGAGGGAGAACAGGGCTTCACGCAGTGCAAAGGTGAGCGCAGGGCCGACTTTCAGTATTGCGAAGTGGTTCTCAACCAGCCGGGACAGGGCCTGCGGCGTCTGGTAATCGGTCGAGTGGGCTTCAAAAACCATGGTTTCCGAGGCTTCTATCATCTTGCTTAGCGGCTGGGATTTCTCCGGGCAATAGTCAATGACCTGGGTGTGGTCGAACTCAACGCCGGGCTGGACTACCAGGCCGATGATGCGTGGCCACAGGCCGCTAAGCCCGCTTTGTTCGAAAGCATGTCGGTGGGCTTCCAGGGTCTTTTTTGCCGCCTGTGGCGAGGTTACGGCCAGTTCAGCCAGGGTTTCATGAGCGCCGCCGGGAACCGGGACTTCGGTGCCTATGACGTACACCAGGTCCGACTTTCCAAAGTGCTCAATGCAGGTTTGCTCGGCTATCACCGCCAGCCTGGCCGCACGCCCTGCGACGAGTTCGTCGGTTAGCGGAACGGGGTCATCGGCACAGGACATGCTGCAATCAAGGTGAATTTTTTTAAATCCCGCGGCCACGTAGGTGCGAATCAACTCTTCGGCGTGAGCCATTGCCTCTTCGGCCGGGCGGGTTTGCCAGCGATTCGGGCCAAGGTGGTCTCCGCCAGGGATAATCCTGGCGTGGGGGAGGTTATGTTGCTCAGCCAGGCGGTAAACAAACCCGCAGAAGTCTGCTGGCGTCATTCCCGTGTAGCCGCCGTATTGATCAACCTGATTTGAAGTCGCTTCAATCAGCAAGTCTGCGTCCGCTTCGCGGGCATGACGCATCGCCGCCTCGAGAACGAGCGGATGGGCGGAACAAACCGCGAAAACTCCGCAATGCTTGTTCTTTTTGTGGTTAGCTACAAACTCGGTTAACTGTTTCACTTTCCTCTCCGCAGCGATTGATTAAAACAACTCCTTTCGATTCATTTCATTTAATCGTGCCTTATTGTGGTTTGAGAATAAAAAGAAAGATAATGGAATTGAGATCTGTTTCGCAAAAGAAACATAATGAAAGGGTGGGGTTGCAGTAAAAATGGCAGATGGTGCCGATTCCAGGGACTTGCTTTCCGCTAAAAGAAAGGTGTTAATAGGCAAAGAGAAATGAAACGAAAGATATATAGAAAGGATCTCCTATGAGCAACAGCGATTCGGCGACGGATAAACGTATCCCCGGCACCAGCGAACGGCGCGAGCAGATTATTCAGCGTCTCCGCCAGCAGGGAAGCGTACAGGTTAATGATTTGTCGTCATTTTTCGGCGTGTCTACCGTGACTATCCGTAACGATCTGGCCTTTCTGGAGAAGCAGGGCATCGCAATGCGTGCCTATGGCGGAGCGCTCATTTGCGAGCCTGGCAGCATGGCGGCAGAGCCTTCTGTGGAAGACAAAAGCTCGCTCAATACCTCCCTCAAGCGCAGCATTGCCAGAGTGGCGGCAGATCTGATTACGCCAGGATCTCGGGTGATTCTTGATTCAGGTACAACGACTTATGAAATAGCGCGCCTGATGCGCCAGCATAAAGATGTCATTGCGATGACCAACGGCATCAACGTAGCTAATGCGCTGCTCGAAGCGGAAGGTGTTGAACTGTTAATGACCGGCGGGCATCTGCGGCGCCAGTCCCAGTCGTTTTACGGCGACTGTGCGGAGCAATCATTGCAGAACTACCATTTCGATATGCTGTTTCTCGGGGTGGATGCTATCGATCCGGAGCGCGGCGTGAGCACCCACAACGAAGATGAAGCAAGGCTTAACCGTAAAATGTGCGAGGTGGCTGAGCGTATTATTGTGGTAACGGACTCCAGCAAATTTAACCGCTCCAGCCTGCATAAAATCATTGATACCCAGCGTATTCATCGGGTGATAACCGATAAAGGTATTCCGGCCGAAAGCCTTAACGCTTTGCGTAAAGGCGGCATTGATGTGGTGCTGGTTGGCGAGTAACCCTCACCCGTAGTCAGGCCGCGTGACAGGGGGGGCGAAACCCTCTATACTGCGCGCCGAAGCTGACCAGACAGTCGCCGCTTCGTCGTCGTCCTCCTTCGGGGGGAGACGGGCGGAGGGGAGGAAAGTCCGGGCTCCATAGGGCAGGGTGCCAGGTAACGCCTGGGGGGGAAACCCACGACCAGTGCAACAGAGAGCAAACCGCCGATGGCTCGCGCAAGCGGGATCAGGTAAGGGTGAAAGGGTGCGGTAAGAGCGCACCGCGCGACTGGTAACAGCTCGCGGCACGGTAAACTCCACCCGGAGCAAGGCCAAATAGGGGTTCACAAGGTACGGCCCGTACTGAACCCGGGTAGGCTGCTTGAGCCAGTGAGCGATTGCTGGCCTAGATGAATGACTGTCCACGACAGAACCCGGCTTATCGGTCAGCTTCAACCATTCAGAGACGCCCCACCAGTGAAAGCTGGCGGGGCGTTTTGCTTTTACGGGACGGGAAGATGAATGACTGTCCACGATGCTCTTCATGGAAAGAAAGCGGCTTATCGCTCAGCTTCAACTTCTTAATAAACGCCCCGCAGGTGCAAGTTTGCGGGGCGTTTTGCTTTGTGATCTTCGAAACTGATGCGCTTCGTCAGGCATTTGTCATAATACCGCTCTGAGCCCACTACGCAGGCAGAGCCATGATCAAATCCCTGTATATCGACAACTACCGTTCCGTGCGCAAGCTTTCCATCGATCTGGAGCGCCTGAACGTGGTGTTTGGCCCCAACGGCTGCGGCAAGTCGAATATTTATAAGGCGATCCATTTGATCCACGGCGCGGGCACCGGGCAGCTTTCTCATTGGCTATCCGATGAGGGAGGGATCCAGAAAGTGATGTGGGCCGGTGAGCGGGCGCGTGGCTATGCCAGCGCTCCACGCAGGATGACATTGGCGGTAGAAACTGACTCTTTTGAGTATGAGCTACAGGTTGGCTTCCCCGACAAGCTGCCTTACCCCACGATGTTCGATCTCGATCCTATTGTTAAAGAAGAACAAATCTGGCTTAGCGGCTACCGACGTCGCCCTTCCGGATCGATTATGCATCGTCGAAATCAGTCAGTTTTTCTCAATGATGTTAATGGCGAAAAGGTCACGCACGCCGCCTCTTTGTACGAAAATGAGTCGCTTTTTGGCCAGCTTGGCGAGCCGCATTTGTACCCTGAAGTCTCCAGCGCACGCGAAACGCTGCGCAACTGGCGTTTCTACCATGAGTTCGATATTTCGAAGGGGGCGGGACTGCGGCTCCCACAGGTTGGATACCGTTCGCCCGTACTTGCAGGCGATGGCTTAAACCTTGCCGCAGCGTTCCAGACGATCGTTGAGATTGGCGATAGCGAACTGCTGTTTACCGTGCTGGGTGAGGCATTCCCGGAGTGCGCATTTTTCTGCGACAACGCTGGCGGCCGCTTCCAGATGATGATGAACCGCCACGGCATTAACCGTCCTCTGGAATCCGCAGAATTCTCCGACGGGACGCTGCGTTTTCTGTGCCTGACGGTGGCCTTGCTTAGCCCGCGCCCGCCTCAGTTTATTGCCCTCAACGAACCGGAGAACAGCCTCCACCCGCAAATGCTTCCGGCCCTGGCGCGGCTAATAGCCGAGGCGAGCCGCTACACGCAAATCTGGCTCACCAGCCACTCGCCGGAACTGGCAAAGCTAATTGAGAAGCATACTTCGTTTACGCTGTATGAACTGGGGATTGAGCGGGGCGAGACGAGGGTTAATCGGCTTTCGTAATCCGATATCCTTCCACGCTAACCCCCTCTCCGAAACGGGTGTGGAGAGAGGGGCGGAGTGGATTAAATCTAGACTGGTAAGTCAATCAGCAACGCTCGCAGCGGCGTATCTGCCACCAAAGTAATATTCGCTTCATCGCGAATAAACGCCCCGTCGCCGCAGGTTAAGCCTTCCTTTTCTTCCGCAGGCGTAACGGCGTGTACCGTGCCGTGAATCGACTGCAGGTAGGCGCGCGGGCCGTGCAGCTGGAAGCTTAGCTGCTCACCTTTCTGCATTTCGATATGATGCACCCACACCTGCTGGCGCAGCTGAAGGCTGTTATTGTCCCCGTCCGGGGAGGCGATAAGCTGGTGTGATGCGCCGCTGAGCGGGATCTTCTGCACCAGTGGATTTTCGCGTTCCGGGCAGGCGTCCAGCCAGAGCTGCATGCGGGTCAGCGACTTATCTTTGCTGATATTATGCTCGCTATAGCTGATGCCGGGCTGGGTTGAAAGCAACAAGGCTTCCCCCGCACTTGCCTGCACATGGTTACCTTCGCTGTCGCGGTACTCCGCTTCCCCTTCCAGGATCAGATTGAGGATGTCTACCTTAGGGTAGCTGCGCGGCTGAAACGACGCGCCGGGAGCCAGAACTTCCTGGTTGAGCACGCGCAGGGAGGCGTAGCCCAGCAGTTTCGGGTCGAAATAATGTCCAAAAGAAAAGGTGTAGCGAGCCTGCAGCCATCCGTAGTCAGCTTTACCACACTGTTTGGCTGTTCTTGTCGTAATCATAATTCTTGACCTCTCTTTACACTAAACCCATGGTAAGGGTCTGGACGCTTCATTGTTAGCCAGTTAATCTGCTCGGTATGTTCAAATTTCCTGAATGAGAACGAGATGGCAAAAGAAAGGGCGTTGACGCTGGAAGCGTTGAGAGTCATGGATGCAATTGACAGACGGGGCAGTTTTGCCGCCGCGGCCGACGAGCTGGGGCGTGTTCCGTCAGCCCTGAGCTACACCATGCAAAAGCTGGAAGAAGAGTTGGATGTGGTGCTATTTGACCGTTCCGGCCACCGCACTAAATTCACCAACGTTGGGCGTATGCTGCTTGAACGTGGTCGGGTTCTGCTGGAGGCGGCTGACAAGCTAACGACGGACGCTGAGGCGCTGGCGCGAGGCTGGGAGGCGAATCTGACGATTGTCACCGAGGCGCTGGTGCCCACCGAGAAGCTGTTCCCGCTGGTGGGTAAATTGGCGGAGAAAGCCGATACTCAGCTGTCTATCTTTACCGAGGTGCTGGCCGGTGCCTGGGAGCGGCTGGAGCAGGGGCGTGCGGACATCGTGATCGCCCCGGATATGCACTTCCGCAGCTCGTCGGAGATAAACTCCCGTAAGCTCTATAAGGTGATGAGCGTGTATGTTGCCGCGCCGGATCACCCGATTCACCAGGAGCCGGAGCCGCTCTCTGACGTCACGCGCGTGAAGTATCGCGGCGTTGCGGTGGCGGATACCGCCCGAGAAAGGCCGGTGCTGACGGTACGCCTGCTGGATAAACAGCCGCGCCTGACGGTCAGTTCGATAGAGGAAAAAAGACTGGCGCTGCTGGCCGGGTTGGGCGTGGCAACCATGCCTTATCCGCTGGTTGAGCAGGATATTGCCGAGGGGCGCCTGCGGGTGGTTAGCCCGGAATACAGCAACGAAATTGATATCATCATGGCCTGGCGGCGTGACAGCATGGGTGAGGCAAAAGCCTGGTGCCTGCGCGAACTGCCTAAGCTGCTGAAATAAAAAAACGCGTTGGTTTTGCCAACGCGTTTTCTCTTCTGTTACAGGCTGCCAGGCGTTCTGCCGGCTCTTCCCGCTGATTTAATTGCTTTGGTGCTACGCTGCCCGCCGAGGCTCTCCAGACGCATCTGGAACGGTGGGAACGGCATCTCGATATTATGTTCGCGGAAGCCCTGCAGAATCAGCTGGTGGATCTCGTGGCGCAGCGGCATACGGTGGCCCATTTCAGCGGCATGGATACGCAACTCAAATACCTGAATGCCCTGCTGGAGATCGACCAGGAAGGCTTCAGGCTGCGGCGTCTCCAGCACCAGAGAGCAGCGGTGTGCGGCCTGCAATAAGATCTCCGTAACCTCTTCAGTGTCGGCCTCAGAAGGCGCTGGCACGGTTAATACCACACGCGTTACCGAGTCCGAAAGCGACCAGTTGATAAACTGCTCGGTAATAAACGCCTGATTCGGCACGATGATTTCTTTGCGGTCCCAGTCGCTGATGGTGGTGGCGCGCGTATTAATACGCGTGATGGTTCCCGTCAGGTCGCGAATAGTGACCGTATCGCCAATACGGATCGGCTTCTCAAACAGGATAATCAGGCCGGAGACGAAGTTGGCGAAGATTTGCTGTAAGCCAAAACCGAGGCCGACACCGAGTGCGGCAACCAGCCATTGCAGTTTCGACCACTCGATACCGATCATTGAGAAGCCCACCAGGCCGCCTATCAGCAGCAGCAGATATTTGGTGATGGTGGTTATCGCGTAGCCGGTGCCCGGCGTTAAATCCAGGTGCTGCAGGATAGCCAGTTCCAGCAGGGCAGGCATATTACGCACCAGCTGAGTGGTAATAATCAGCACCAGGATGGCAATCAGCAGCGCACCAAGCGTAATCGGCTCAATGCTTTCCACTCCCTGCACCGTGGAAGTGACGTCCCATAGCGTGATGTTGCCGAGGAAGCCAAAAGCAGAATGGATTTCCGACCACAGAACAATCACCGACAGCAGCGCTATCAGCGTCAGAATCGAACGCACCAGGCGCAGCGACTGGGCGCTGATGGTATCAAGATCGACCTCCGGCTCGTCCACCGTTTCCACTGAACCTTCGGTGCTGTTGGCGTGTGCCGTCTCTTCTTCACCTCGTGCGCGCTGGGCAAGAATTTCGGCCCGGCGATGTTTGGCGCGGTCGAACGCCAGACGGCGGCGCTGAATCAGCATCCAGCGGCGGATGATGTGGTAAATCACCAGCAGCAGGAACCAAATAGCCACCGAGGTTTCCAGGCGGGCCAGCAGCGCCTGCGCCGTAGCCAGGTAGCCGACAGCGGCCGCCAGAATGCCAAACAGCGGAGCGCTTATCAGCAGGTTCCACAGGATGGTGTTGACGATGTTTTCGCCGTTGCCCTGTTTGTCGAGGTAGAGCGGCAGCCCGGCACGCTTCAGGCTCAGGGTGACAATAGCCAGCGCCCCGCAAATCATGATGAAGCACAGCCTGCCTAGCGAGCCGGAGAACTCCCGGTCGTTGAGGTTATCGAACATAATCAGCGCCATGATCAGCGGTACAATCAGCCCGATGCTCAGAATGTAATAGCGCATTGCCCGGCCGACACGCTCGCGCGGCCAGCCAAAATGCACCACAAACAAACCGGTAGGGCGGGCAAAGGTGGCACAAATCATCACGCCCCAAAGCAGCGGCACGGTGGCGGTCACGCCGTCGCCAATTGCCACCGCAATCGGGTACGGCCAGGCCTCCTGGAGGCCATAACCCAGGGTGGCCCACAACACCGGCAGCGGGGAGGCGACCAGAATCGACCAGAACACCGTTCGCAGCGTCAAATAGAAGTGATCCTGGGTAACTTTGCCGACTTTTGCGCTGGAACGTTCAAGAAATGCGGTGAAGTGACGGCGAGAGCTGATGCTGAAGCCCACCAGGATTAATGCGCCAAACAGCGGCAGCAGCGTCTCTTTGCTGGTGACCATCATCACCGCCGCTTTACCCAACTGGCTGAAGGTATCCAGCGAGATCAGACGGCGCAGATCCTGCACCAGAACAAGCGGCCAGCTAATGCCCATAGGGCTGACGTCTGATGTCCAGAACAGATAGCGGTGGGTCGCTTCGTTAACTTCTTTCAGCGCGTCTTCCAGCTGGCTGTTCGCGACTTTGAGCTTGGTTAGCTCGAGGATCAGGGTATCGCCACCTTGCAAAAGAGAGTTGAGCAATTCGCGCTGGGTGCGTAGCTGAGCCTGCAAAATTTTGTTTTGCTCTGCCGTCAGCGGGCTGCCGTCCGCCTGGCGGACCTGGCGCAGCTGGGCGTGTTTGTTCAGCAGATCTTCAAAATGCAGGCGTTCGACGCGCAGCTGAGCCAGTTCGGTATCTAACTGCTGCGGTTTTGGCATATCCGGCAGGCGCGAAACCTGGGCGCGTAGCGCTTCACCCAGCACGTTTGAAACCCCCAGCCACTGGGACTGCTCGCGCAGCGTGTTAAGCGCCTGGCGTACCTGCAGGGTTTGATTGTTGGCCTGCCGCTGCTGGGAGGCAACGAGATCCATCCGCTGGGCCTGTTGGTTCAGGGCCTGGGAGAGTTCACGGTTGTTTTTGAACTGCTCGACGATTTCCGGCGGCAGGTTAGCGCTGGTTTCTGCCAGCAGCTCGGTGCTTTCAAGCGCCTGCTCGGCTTCACGCTGGCGCTGGCTGTTCAGCTGATTACGCAGTGCCTGAAGATAAGCGTCCAGCTGCGTGCTTTGCTTTTGCGCCAGCTCGGCGCGCATGCGCGAAAGCTCCTGGCGATTGTTAGCGGAAAGCTGCGCCAGCTCCAGTTCATCGACCAGCGCCTTCAGGCGTGCGGACTCAGCCTGCTGGAAGAAATGCTGTGCCTGAGAGAGCGGCGAGCCGCCGCCTGTCTGAGTGCCTGCCCGGCGTTCAATATCGTTAAGCTGGCGTCGCGCCTCGGTTTGCTGCTGCGGCAGCTGGCTTAAAGAGTCGCTAATGTCGCGGGTGCGTTCTTGTTCCTGCTGCGCCAGACGGCTTTTATCCAGAAGCTGGCTGCTGACCTGCAGGATCTCCTGGTTGAGCGCGTCGCTGGACATTCCGGGCTGCACTTCATCGGGTTCATCCCGCAGGTTGGTCAGCTGCTTGCGCAGGTTTTGCGACAGTTTGGGGAAGTTATCAATGACCTGCTGATACTGTTCGGCGCGCTCGAGCGAACCTTTGCGTTCGTCCAGCGCGTTGAGAGCGGACTGGAGAGCCTCGACGATTTCCGCCTGGTTTGGCGTATTCTTGGCGGCCTTAGCCTGCTCCAGTTCCTGAGAGATTTGTTTTGCGTCGGGGGCGGTAGCTGCGTACGCCCCCAGGCTGAGGCACCAGGCCATCAGAATAGTGATAATCAGGCGCACGTCAGTTACCTTGCTAAAACTCGAAATAGAGAGCGGTTAGTCTTTGCGGCTATCTTCTTCCTGAACGTTGGGCGCTTCATCAGAGGCGACAACGTCGGCAGGAATTTCGCTTACCGGCACTTCAGGCTCGACAACCGGTGCGGTAGAAACGGCCAGCGCTTCGCCGATTTTAGTCGCGGAGAGGTTCTTCAACTGTTCGACCAGGTTTACCTTGCCCGGCGCAAACAGGTTAATCACCGTAGAGCCTAACTTAAAGCGGCCCATTTCCTGGCCCTTAAGCAGCGCAACGGAGCCTTCGCTTTCACCTGCAGGCCAGGTCCAGCGCTTGATAACGCCTTCGCGCGGCGGCGTAATGGTGCCGGCCCAAACGGTTTCGATGCTGCCAACAATGGTAGCACCTACCAGAATTTGCGCCATTGGACCGAATTCTGTGTCGAACAGGCAGATTACGCGTTCGTTACGGGCAAACAGGTTCGGAACGTTTTGCGCGGTCAGATGGTTTACGGAGAACAGGTCGCCGGGAACGTAGATCATTTCACGCAGGATGCCGTTGCACGGCATATGCACGCGGTGGTAATCGCGAGGAGACAGGTAAGTGGTAACAAAGCTGCCGTTGCGGAACAGGTCTGCCATCAGGTAGTTGCCTGCAAGCAAAGCTTCCAGGCTGTAGTTATGGCCTTTTGCCTGCAGGATTTTGTCTTCTTCAATGTTGCCAAGCTGGCTGATTACGCCGTCGGCAGGCATCACCAGCACGTTCGGGTCGGTATTCAGCGGGCGAGCGTCATCTCGCAGCGGGCGTACGAAGAAGTCGTTAAAGGTGCGGTAAGCGGCGGTATCCGGCTTCTGCGCCTCTTTCATGTCAACTTTGTAGTATTTCACAAACAGGTCGATGACCAGCTTGGTCAGCCAGCCAGCACGTTTGCTTGCGCCCCAGCCTGCCAGGCGTGTCAGCCACAGTTTTGGCAGAATGTATTGAAGCGAAAGTTTAATGTTGTCTAACAAAATAGCCTCCTGGCTAAATGCCCTGATGGTCGGGCTGATACAGAAAAGGGGGCGATTCTAGCGATGCCCAGCTTAATTGTCAGTCGTCAGTTTCAGAAAAGCTTTTACGCGTTTTTACCTGCGCCATACTTTCCAGAATGCGGTGGTAGTTTTCAAAGCGTGTTTCCGCTATCTCGCCGCGCTCGACGGCTTCACGCAGGGCACAGCCCGGATCGTTATCATGGCGGCAGTCGCGGTATTTGCAGCGGCCTAAATAATCATTGAATTCGACAAATCCGTGGGTGATTTGTTCAGGCTCAAGGTGCCACAGGCCAAATTCACGCACGCCCGGCGAGTCGATAACGTCGCCGCCGCCCGGGAAATGGTACAGGCGTGATGCGGTGGTGGTGTGCTGCCCGAGGCCGGAGACGTCGGAAACATCATTTACCAGAATTTGCTTGTCGATGAAGCCCAGCAGGTTATTAAGCAGGCTGGATTTGCCGACGCCAGACTGACCGGCAAAGATGCTGATGCGGCCAACCAGCTCGCCTTCCAGCTCTTTAAGGCCTTCCGCTTTGTAGCTGGACACCATCAGTACGCGATAGCCAATCTTGCGATAGATATCCATTTGCTGGTTGACCCACTTCAGGCCGTCTTCGTCCAGCAGGTCTGTTTTATTCAGGACCAGCAGAGGCTCAACGTCGAGGGTTTCGCAGGCGACGAGGTAGCGGTCGATAATGTTCAACGAGAGTTCCGGCAAAATAGCCGAAACAATAATGATTTGGTTGATATTTGCCGCGATGGGTTTTACGCCATCGTAAAAGTCAGGGCGCGTCAGAACCGAGGTTCGTTCATGAACCGCTTCGACAATGCCTTTTTTCGAGACGCCTTCTGCCGCCTCTTTCGCTAAGCGCCAGACCACCTTGTCGCCGGTAACCAGCGAACGAATGGTGCGACGAATGTTGCAGCGGTGGACCGTGCCTTCATGGGACTCTACGTCCGCGTGTTGGCCAAAGCGGCTGATAACCGTGCCTTCGCGCGGCTCACCAAACTGGGCGTCGTCGTAATCGGCTTTCTCCACGGTTTTTGTCAGACGACGCTGATGGTTCGCGTTAACGCGGCGCTGCTGGCCTTTGGAGAGTTTATTTTTGCTCAAGCGTACTGGCTCCTGGTCGCCCCTGGTGGGCAAAACCTCTATGATACACACTATTTTATACGAATTAACCCATCGTCAAGGGTGGGCGACGCACAAGAAGGGTGGAAAATAGCATGAGTGGAAACGAAAACAATCTGATTTGGATTGATTTAGAAATGACCGGTCTGGACCCCGAGCGGGATCGCATAATTGAGATTGCTACCCTGGTGACCGATGCCAACCTGAATATTCTGGCGGAGGGGCCGACCATCGCGGTACATCAGTCCGACGAGCAGCTTGCGTTGATGGACGACTGGAACGTTCGTACCCACACCGCCAGCGGCCTGGTGGAGCGCGTGAAGGCCAGCTCGTTTGACGACCATGCGGCTGAACTGGCGACGCTGGAGTTTCTTAAACAGTGGGTGCCTGCGAATACCTCGCCTATCTGCGGTAACAGTATCGGCCAGGATCGCCGCTTCCTGTTCAAATACATGCCGGAGCTGGAGGCATATTTCCACTACCGTTACCTCGATGTCAGCACGTTGAAAGAACTGGCTCGCCGCTGGAAGCCAGAAATTTTGCCGGGCTTTAAAAAACAGGGTACGCACCAGGCGATGGATGATATTCGCGAGTCGGTGGCGGAACTTGCTTATTATCGCGAGAATTTTATTAAGCTTTAAAAACAGTCCCCTTGCCGAAAGGTGAGGGGAAAATAGCCACCTGAGATGATAAAATAATCATCCTGTCGATTTAATCGGCAGTCAGATAAAAAACGAGAAAAAAAACGTTTCAGGGCTTGCGACAAAAACGATTTCTCGTATAATGCGCCTCCCGTACCGATGCAGAAATTGCAGAGATACACAGAGCGGGAATAGCTCAGTTGGTAGAGCACGACCTTGCCAAGGTCGGGGTCGCGAGTTCGAGTCTCGTTTCCCGCTCCAAAATTTGATTTGGCTTTCACAGCCAGCACCACCCAAGCGGGAATAGCTCAGTTGGTAGAGCACGACCTTGCCAAGGTCGGGGTCGCGAGTTCGAGTCTCGTTTCCCGCTCCAAAATTTGATTGGCTTTTACAGCCACGCACCACCCAAGCGGGAATAGCTCAGTTGGTAGAGCACGACCTTGCCAAGGTCGGGGTCGCGAGTTCGAGTCTCGTTTCCCGCTCCAAATTTTTCCTTTCAAGTACAAATTATCCACAGCGCCCAGCAGGCGTCGGGGATGGCATTTTGTTACTCTGCAATATTATTGTGAACAGACTTATCCACAGGATTGTCTGCGCCTTTCGCTATGCTACGAATGTAATATTTTTTACACTAATATTTTAATTCGTTGATTTTTATAGAAATAATTTAATTTCGAAATATTAATGTAATACTTGCGGAAATTTTGACGCTTGAATGACAAAGCGTTTTTGAATGTTATGCACACGCTGTGGACATATCACGCGTCGCGCACCAGCCCCTTTTCGATGACCCTGACCAGCCTCTGTTTCTTCGGCAACTGAACTTCCACTGCCTGCTCGCTTCGCCTGGCTATTTGTTGCGCAATCGCCCATTCAATATGCTCATCCAGAAGTGGGTGCTCACCTTTTCTCTGTTCAAGTGCGGCAAGATTAGCTTCATCCCAGGGGGCATTGCCGAGCGCAACCGCAATATTTCTCGACCAGCGTAAATGACCAATGCGGCGAATGGCCGATCCCTCTGTCACCCGCAGGAAGTGCTGCTCGCTCCAGGCGAACAGTTCCGTTAGCTGTGGGGCGTGCAGGGCGCGACGCGGGCTGAAATCGTCCTCATCGCTAAGCTGCGAGTAGCGGTTCCACGGGCAGATAAGCTGGCAGTCATCGCAGCCGTAAATGCGGTTGCCGATAAGCGGCCTGAATTCCTCCGGGATAGCACCTTCAAGTTCAATCGTCAGGTAGGAGATGCAGCGGCGGGCATCCACCGTGTAGGGTTCAACGATGGCCCCCGTCGGGCAAATCGTCATGCATGCCACGCAGCGGCCGCAGGCTTCTTCCACCGGTTTATCGATCGGGAGCGGTATATCAACCAGCAGCTCGCCGAGGAAAAAGAACGATCCTGCCTCGCGGTTGAGGATAAGTGAGTGCTTACCTGTCCAACCCAGCCCGGCTTTTTCAGCCAGCGGGCGCTCAAGAAGCGGCGCTGAGTCAACAAAAGGTCTAAAATTCAGCGTGGAACAGTGGGTCTGAATCATTTCCCCAAGCTTTTTTAAGCGGTTACGCAAAACTTTATGGTAGTCACGGCCCAGCGCGTAGCGGCTGACGTAACCTAACTGCGGGTTTTTTAGCGTAGAGGCGAAAGCCGCGTTGGCGGGAAGGTAATTCATGCGCACGCTAATCACCCGCAGCGTGCCGGGCACCAGTTCGTGCGGGCGGGCGCGCATCATGCCGTGGCGGGCCATCCAGTCCATTTCGCCGTGGTATTGCTTGTCCAGCCATGCCTGCAGCTCCGGCTCGCTGGCGGAGAGGTCGGTATCGGTAATACCAACCTGCTGGAAGCCAAGCTCTTCGCCCCACAGTTTGATGTTTTGCGCTAATTGATTGTAATCGAGGGGCTGTGACATGACGGACCATAACCTGAAAAAGTACGCTAAAAGTATACCACATTCAGTCTGGCCAGCGGACTGGCTGCGTAACGCCGAGCCGGAGGCTGCCGACAGCCTCGGCCTGACGCTGTATGAACTGATGCAGCGGGCGGGTGAGGCGGCGTTTCAAATCGCACGGGAGCATTACCCGGAGACGCGCAGCTGGCTGGTTGTATGCGGCAAGGGCAATAACGGCGGCGACGGCTATGTTGTGGCTCGTCTGGCTCAGGCCGCTGGCATTCATGTCACCTTGCTGGCGGTAGAAAGCGACAAGCCTCTGCCGGAAGAGGCGCACCAGGCTCGCGCGGCCTGGCTAAACGCCGGTGGCGTTCCTCACGACCCGCAGCAGGCATGGCCTTCTGATACTGATTTGATTATTGATGCGCTGCTCGGCTCCGGGCTGGCCAGCGCCCCGCGCGAAAACATATCGCGGCTTATCGAGCGTATTAATCAGCATCCTGCTCCGGTTATTGCCCTGGATATTCCTTCTGGCCTGCTGGCTGAGACCGGCGCAACGCCGGGGGCCGTTGTCCAGGCTAAGGATACCGTGACCTTTATCGCCCTGAAGCCGGGGTTACTGACCGGTAAAGCGCGTGATGTGGTGGGCAGGCTGCATTATTCGGCTCTGGGGCTTGAGCCGTGGTTGCTCGGGCAGGAGCCTCCAATTGCGCGCTTCGATACACGGCAGCTTGCCGACTGGATCAACCCGAGACGCCCAACCTCACACAAAGGCGATAACGGGCGGCTGGTGATTATCGGCGGCGACCACGGCACGGCGGGCGCTATCCGCATGGCCGGGGAGGCCGCGCTGCGTGCCGGGGCAGGGCTGGTTCGGGTGCTTACCCGTCGGGAGAATATCGCGCCGTTGCTGACCGCTCGCCCGGAATTAATGGTTCATGAGCTGACGCCGGAATCGCTGGATGAGGCGTTGGAATGGGCCGACGTGGTTGCCATTGGCCCCGGCTTAGGCCAGCAGGAGTGGGGCAAAAAGGCCCTACAAAAAGTGGAGAGCAGCCGTAAACCGATGCTTTGGGATGCGGATGCGCTCAACCTTCTGGCAATCAATCCGGATAAACGTCAGAATCGCGTGATAACTCCCCATCCTGGCGAGGCCGCACGGCTGCTTAATTGCGCTGTGTCACAAATTGAGAGTGACCGCTTACTTGCCGCCAGGCGTCTGGTAAAACGTTATGGTGGAACGGTGGTCTTAAAAGGAGCCGGTACGCTGGTTGCTCATCAAGATAGCCTGGCGATTATAGACGTGGGTAATGCCGGGATGGGCAGCGGCGGTATGGGGGATGTGCTATCTGGCATTATTGCCGCATTGCTGGCACAGAAGCTTACCCCGTATGATGCTGCCTGCGCGGGCTGTGTCGTTCATGGCGCGGCCGCAGATGTACTGGCCCGCCAGAGCGGAATGCGTGGCATGCTGGCGAGCGACCTGCTATCGACGCTTTACCTGTTTGTTAACCCGGATTTGAATACCTGAAGCCATGATGAATCGTGTTATTGAATTACCTGACGAAGCGGCAACATTACAGCTGGGCGATAGCCTGGCGCGAGCCTGCGAAGGCGCAACGGTTATTTACCTGTATGGCGATCTTGGGGCGGGAAAAACCACCTTTAGCCGCGGTTTTTTGCAGGCGCTGGGTCATAAGGGCAACGTTAAAAGCCCAACTTATACGCTCGTTGAGCCGTATCAGCTTGATGACCTGATGGTCTATCACTTTGATTTATATCGACTGGCTGATCCGGAAGAGCTGGAGTTTATGGGAATTCGCGATTACTTCACCAACGACGCTATTTGCCTGGTTGAGTGGCCGCAGCAGGGGAAAGGTGTGCTCCCGGAACCGGATGTCGAACTTCACCTAAGCTACCAGGCGCAAGGGCGTGAGGCACGCATTGCAGCTGTTTCCTCATCTGGTGAGTCGTTACTGGCGCGGTTAGCCAAATAACAAGGATGACGGGATGATCTATCGCGTGAAAGGTTGGTTGATGGCCGGCTTCCTGCTGATGTGCTGCGCACAGGCTGGAGCGGCAACGCTTTCGGATATTCAGGTTTCTAACGGTGATAACCAGGCGCGTATCACCTTCAGTTTTATGGGTGACCCGGAATATACTTTTTCGCAGGACGATAAACGAAGCGTCGCGCTGGATATTAAGCAAACCGGCGTGATTCGCGGGCTTCCGCTACAGTTTAGCGGCAGTAATCTGGTGAAAAGCATTCGTTCCGGGCAGCCTAAAGACGAACAGTCGCTGCGTCTGGTGGTCGATTTAACCCAGCCGGGTAAAACGCGCGCCGTTAAGCAGCAGAACGGCGCCAATTATACCGTCATCTTTACCATTAATGCAGATGCATCGCCGCCTCCACCGCCGCCGCCAGTAGTGGCTAAGCGAGCTGAGCCTGCGGCTCCCGTTCGCTCGCCCGATCCGGCCCGTAATCCCTTCAAACCGCAGCAGGTAACCGGCGTAATCGGCTCTAATACCGTTACCCGTCCGGCTGCCAGGGTTAAAAACAACGGCCCGTCGGATACCGTTGTGGTGGCGATTGATGCCGGGCACGGCGGCCAGGATCCCGGTGCCATTGGCCCCGGCGGCACTCAGGAGAAGAACGTCACTATCTCCATAGCCCGCAAGCTCAAGGCGTTGCTGAACGACGACCCAATGTTCCGCGGTGTGTTGACCCGCGATGGCGATTATTTTATTTCGGTTATGGGCCGCTCCGACGTGGCGCGTAAGCAAAATGCCAACCTGCTGGTTTCTATTCATGCTGACGCCGCGCCTAACCGCGATGCAACCGGGGCTTCGGTTTGGGTTCTCTCCAACCGCAGGGCTAATAGCGAGATGGCGGGCTGGCTTGAGCAGCACGAGAAGCAGTCTGAGTTACTGGGCGGCGCGGGTGACGTGCTGGCCAACAGCCAGGCGGACCCTTACCTCAGCCAGGCGGTGCTTGATTTGCAGTTCGGTCATTCACAGCGCGTCGGGTATGATGTGGCGACAAAAGTGCTGGCCCAATTGCAGCGCGTAGGTTCGCTGCACAAACGCCGCCCCGAGCATGCCAGCCTGGGCGTGCTGCGCTCGCCGGATATCCCTTCTCTGCTGGTCGAAACCGGGTTTATCAGCAACAGCTCCGAAGAGCGCCAGTTAGGCAGCGATAGCTATCAGCAGCAAATTGCCCAGGCGATTTACGAAGGACTGCGAAACTACTTCCGGGAGCACCCTTTGCAATCGGCTCCGGGGAGTGAGCAGACCGCCCGCGCGCAGGCAGGTTCGCCGCAGCAGGTCGCGATTACTAACTAAGGAGATAACATGCCGATTCAGGTTCTGCCGCCGCAGCTTGCGAACCAGATCGCCGCTGGCGAGGTTGTAGAGCGCCCTGCGTCGGTAGTGAAAGAGCTGGTCGAGAACAGCCTCGATGCCGGTGCCACGCGCATCGACATTGATATTGAACGTGGGGGCGCGAAACTTATCCGCATCCGCGATAACGGCTGCGGCATTAAACAGGAGGAGCTGGCGCTGGCGCTGGCCCGCCACGCGACCAGTAAAATCGCTTCGCTTGACGATCTGGAAGCGATTATTAGTCTGGGATTTCGCGGAGAAGCGCTGGCCAGTATCAGCTCTGTGTCCCGCCTGATGCTGACCTCGCGTACCGCAGAGCAAAGCGAAGCCTGGCAGGCATATGCGGAAGGGCGCGACCAGGATGTTACGGTGAAACCCGCCGCACATCCGGTAGGGACGACGCTTGAAGTTCTCGACCTGTTTTACAACACTCCGGCACGCCGCAAGTTTATGCGTACCGAAAAGACCGAGTTTAATCATATCGATGAAGTGGTGCGCCGCATTGCGCTGGCGCGCTTCGACGTCTCCATCACGCTCAATCACAACGGTAAGATGATCCGCCAGTATCGTGCGGTTCAGGACGGAGCGCCTCGTGAAAGGCGGCTCGGCGCTATTTGCGGCACGCCGTTTCTTGAGCAAGCGCTGGCCATTGAGTGGCAGCACGGTGATTTGGCACTGCGCGGTTGGGTTGCCGAACCGCGCGCCACAACGTCTGCGCTGGCGGAAATTCAGTATTGCTATGTTAATGGCCGCATGATGCGCGACAGGCTAATTAACCACGCCATCCGCCAGGCCTGTGAGGATAAACTCGGGGTCGATCAGCAGCCGGCTTTCGTGCTGTATCTGGAGATAGATCCTCATCAGGTGGATGTTAACGTTCACCCCGCCAAGCATGAAGTGCGATTTCATCAGTCGCGACTGGTGCATGATTTTATTTATCAGGGCGTGCTTAGCGTGCTGCAACAGCAAAGCGAAAATGCGCTGGCGCTGGAAGAGACAACGGAGCTGCCCGCCGAACGCTGGCAGCCTGAAAACCGGGTTGCCGCCGGGCGTAACCAGTTTGCCACTCCGGCCGTAGAAAGTGAGCCTCGGGAGCCTTCGCCGCGCCCGGTTTCATCGTCTTCTTCGGCAGGCGGTGGGCGCTCTGGTGCGGGCGGTAGTACGCCGCTTTGGCCGCATGCTTCGCCGGGCTACCAGAAGCAGCAGGGCGCGTTATACCGCCAACTGCTGGACACGCCGGAAGTCAGCCAGCCGCCGGTAGCACGTGCAGAAGAGCCGGGGGCGCTGGAAGGCCACTCGCAAAGCTTTGGCCGGGTGCTGACGGTTTTACCCCCCGATACCGCTCTGCTTGAGCGCCAGGGTAAGCTTGCGCTGCTCTCGCTGGCGGTTGCCGAGCGCTGGTTAAAACAGGCGCAGCTCTCGCCCGGCAGCGAGGGGCTGCGCGCTCAGCCGCTGTTGATCCCTCTGCGGCTTAAAGTCAGCCGTGAGGAACATGATGTATTGGTTAAATATCAATCGCTTTTGAAAGAAATGGGCATCGAATTTGATACTGACGCCCGTCAAATAACAATTCGCACAGTACCTTTACCTTTACGGAAACAAAATTTACAAATCTTGATTCACGAACTGCCAGGATACCTGGCGCAACAGGCAGAAGTCTCGCAGAGCCAGCTCGCTATGTGGATTGCTCGTCATCTTGCGAGCGATAACGAGCACTGGAGCCAGGCTCAGGCTATTGCCCTGCTGGCTGAAGTCGAACGTCTTTGCCCGCAGCTGGTGAAATCACCGCCCGGCGGCTTACTGCAACCTGTTGATTTACAATCGGCGATGAACGCCCTGAAACATGACTGAAGATAAAAAACTGCCTCAGGCGATTTTTTTAATGGGGCCAACGGCCTCCGGCAAGACCGCTCTTGCTATTAATTTGCGTAAAACTTTACCAGTAGAGTTGATAAGCGTGGATTCGGCCCTCATCTATCGTGGAATGGATGTCGGCACCGCTAAGCCAACGGAGCAGGAACTGGCCCAGGCGCCGCACAGGCTGCTGGACATTCTTGACCCGGCTCAGGCGTACTCCGCAGCGGATTTTCGCCGCGATGCGCTGGCCGAGATGGCAGAGATTACCGCCGCCGGGCGTATCCCGCTGCTGGTGGGCGGAACAATGCTTTACTTTAAGGCGCTGCTGGAAGGGCTTTCGCCGCTGCCGTCAGCCGACCCTGAAGTGAGAGCGAAGATAGAGAAACAGGCAGCAGAGCTGGGATGGGACGCGTTGCATCGCCAACTGGAACAGATTGATCCCGTTGCGGGCGCCCGGATTCATCCAAATGATCCGCAAAGGCTTTCCCGGGCACTGGAAGTTTTTTTCATTTCGGGTAAAACTTTAACGGAACTGACGCAAACGTCAGGAGAAGCTCTGCCGTATCAGGTGCATCAGTTCGCCATCGCCCCGGCGAGCCGTGAACTGCTCCATCAGCGAATTGAGCAGCGTTATCATCAGATGTTAGCTTCAGGTTTTGAAGCAGAAGTGCGGGCGCTTTTTGCTCGCGGAGATTTGCATACGGAGATGCCTTCCATTCGTTGTGTGGGTTACCGGCAGATGTGGTCTTATCTGGCGGGTGAAACCTCCTATGACGAGATGGTTTATCGAGGTATTTGCGCGACGCGTCAATTGGCTAAGCGCCAGATGACCTGGCTGCGTGGTTGGGAAGGTGTTCACTGGTTAGACAGTGAAAATCCTGAACAGGCATACAGCGAAGTGCTACAGGTTGTTAGTGCGAAGCATGGGTGAATGTGTACAATTGAAACGTCAGCGTGCGCAAATTTTTACGCAGTTTTTCAGAGCTAATCGCTCTTGAGTGACAAACAACAAACATATAAGGAAAAGATAGAATGGCTAAGGGGCAATCTTTACAAGATCCGTTCTTGAACGCACTGCGTCGTGAACGTGTTCCAGTTTCTATTTATTTGGTGAATGGTATTAAGCTGCAAGGGCAAATTGAGTCTTTCGATCAGTTCGTGATCCTGTTGAAAAACACGGTCAGCCAGATGGTCTATAAGCACGCGATTTCTACCGTTGTTCCGTCTCGTCCGGTTTCTCATCATAGCAATAACACCGGCACCGGCGGTTCTGGCGGCTACCATCACGGCGGCAGCGCGCAGGCTGGTTCTGCGACGCAACAAGACGGCGAAGAGACCGAATAAGGTCGAAGGCTGTTTTCCCGGTCGGGGGACCAGTTCAGCTGCGTTCCCCGCTGGTCTTTTTGAGAGGTTATACGCTTGTTTGACCGTTATGATGCCGGTGAGCAGGCGGTGCTGGTACACATCTATTTTTCGCAAGACAAAGATATGGAAGACCTGGTGGAGTTTGAATCCCTGGTCTCTTCAGCCGGCGTCGAAGCATTGCAGGTGGTGACCGGTAGCCGCAAGTCCCCGCACCCAAAGTATTTCGTTGGTGAAGGCAAAGCCGTTGAAATTGCCGAAGCTGTAAAAGCTACTGGGGCGTCGGTTGTGCTGTTTGATCACGCGTTATCCCCCGCCCAGGAACGTAACCTTGAAGCTCTGTGCGAGTGTCGTGTCATCGACCGCACCGGGTTAATTTTAGATATTTTCGCCCAACGTGCACGTACCCATGAAGGTAAATTGCAGGTTGAGCTGGCTCAGCTTCGCCATCTGGCTACTCGCCTGGTGCGCGGCTGGACCCACCTTGAACGTCAGAAAGGCGGGATTGGTTTACGCGGCCCGGGTGAAACCCAGCTCGAAACCGACCGTCGCTTACTGCGTAACCGAATTATGCTGATCCTCTCGCGCTTAGAACGAGTTGAAAAACAGCGCGAGCAGGGGCGCCGTTCACGCAATAAAGCAGATGTGCCGACGGTTTCATTGGTGGGCTATACCAACGCCGGTAAATCCACGCTGTTTAACAGAATTACCGCGGCAGATGTTTACGCCGCGGATCAGCTATTTGCCACACTCGATCCTACGCTGCGCCGCATTGACGTCGCCGATGTGGGCGAAACCGTGCTGGCAGATACTGTAGGTTTTATTCGCCATCTGCCGCATGACCTGGTAGCGGCGTTTAAAGCCACTTTGCAGGAGACACGTCAGGCCACGCTGTTGTTACACGTCATTGACGCGGCTGACTTCCGGATGCAGGAAAACATTGCAGCAGTCGATACCGTACTGGAAGAGATTGAAGCAGATGAAATCCCGTCTCTGTTGGTCATGAATAAAATCGATGCGCTGGACGAGTTCGAACCGCGCATCGACAGGAACGACGAGAATGTGCCGATCCGGGTCTGGCTTTCCGCTCAGACCGGGGCCGGTGTCCCACTGCTTTTCCAGGCTCTGACCGAGCGTTTGTCTGGTGAAATTGCGCAGCACACGCTGCGTTTACCTCCTCAGGAAGGCCGCTTGCGGAGCCGTTTTTATCAGCTTCAGGCAATAGAAAAAGAGTGGACAGAGGAAGACGGTTCTCTTGGGTTAGAAGTTCGTATGCCCATCGTGGACTGGCGCCGCCTCTGTAAACAAGAACCGGCACTGGCGGATTACATCGTTTAGACGCAATCAAGCCGGCTCACAAATGTCCTGAAGACTATTTCCCCCTCGGGGGATATCACCGCACAACAAATATGGAGCATAAACATGGCGTGGAATCAGCCCGGTAATAACGGACAGGACCGCGACCCGTGGGGAAGCAGCAAGCCTGGCGGCGACTCTGGGGGTAACAAAGGAGGGCGCGATCAGGGGCCACCTGATCTGGATGATATCTTCCGTAAGCTGAGCAAAAAGCTCGGTGGCCTTGGGGGCGGAAAAAGTGGCGGCAGCGGCGGTGCTTCATCGCAGGGGCCGGGTAATCCCATTGGCGGTCGTATCGTCGGTATCGTTGCCGTCGCGGTCGTAATTATCTGGGCCGCAACCGGGTTCTATACCATTAAAGAAGCCGAACGCGGTGTTGTGACCCGCTTTGGTAAGTTCAGCCATCTGGTTGAGCCGGGTCTGAACTGGAAGCCGACCTTTATCGACAGCGTTCAGGCCGTTAACGTTGAGTCGGTCCGTGAACTGGCCGCCTCAGGCGTGATGCTGACTTCTGATGAAAACGTGGTGCGCGTTGAAATGAACGTGCAGTACCGCGTGACCGATCCGCAGCGTTACCTGTTTAGCGTAACCAGCGCGGACGACAGCCTGCGTCAGGCAACCGACAGCGCGCTGCGCGGCGTTATCGGCAAATACACCATGGATAAGATCCTCACCGAGGGTCGTACCATTATTCGTAGCGACACCCAGCGCGAGCTGGAAGAGACGATTCGCCCGTACAACATGGGGATAACCCTGCTGGACGTCAACTTCCAGACGGCGCGTCCGCCGGAAGAAGTGAAGGCGGCGTTTGATGATGCTATCTCTGCTCGTGAAAACGAACAGCAGTACATCCGTGAAGCGGAAGCGTACACCAACGAAGTCCAGCCGCGTGCTAACGGCCAGGCTCAGCGTATTCTGGAAGAGGCCCGTGCTTATAAAGTGCAGACCGTTCTGGAAGCGCAGGGTGAAGTTTCTCGCTTTGCCAGGTTGCTGCCTGAATATAAAGCCGCGCCGGAAATTACCCGCGAGCGTCTGTATATCGAAACCATGGAAAAAGTGCTTAGCCACACCCGTAAAGTGCTGGTTAACGACAAAGGTGGCAACCTGATGGTGCTTCCGCTGGATCAGATGTTGAAGGGTGGCGCTCAGCAGCCAGCTGCAAAGAGCGATAACAGCGCGGCGAGCAATCTGCTGCGTCTGCCGCCAGCGTCCAGCTCCGGCAGCAGTGCCAGCACCTCTTCGTCCTCCTCGAGTGGCGATGTCATGGATAGCCGTCGCGCTAACGCGCAGCGCAACGATACCCAGCGCGTAGGGAGTGAATAACGATGCGTAAGTCTTTAATTGCAGTAATTATCATCGTGCTGGTCGTGATTTACACCTCGCTGTTTGTGGTGCATGAGGGTGAGCGCGGCATTACATTACGCTTCGGTAAAGTCCTGCGTGATGACGAAAACAAACCGCTGGTTTATGAGCCGGGTCTGCACTTCAAGATCCCATTCATTGAAACCGTGAAAACCCTGGATGCTCGTATCCAGACCATGGACAACCAGGCCGATCGCTTCGTTACCAAAGAGAAGAAAGACCTGATCGTTGACTCCTATATCAAGTGGCGTATCAGCGACTTTAGCCGTTACTACCTGGCGACAGGCGGCGGCGATGTTTCTCAGGCAGAAGTCTTGCTGAAACGTAAGTTCAGCGACCGTCTGCGTTCTGAAATTGGTCGTCTGGATGTGAAAGACATCGTAACCGACTCTCGTGGTCGCCTGACGCTGGACGTGCGCGATGCGCTGAACTCCGGTTCTGCGGGTACGGATGACGAAGTCGCCACGCCGGCGGCGGACGATGCCATTGCATCGGCAGCAGCGCGTGTGACTCAGGAAACCAACGGCAAAGTGCCGGTGATTAACCCGAACAGTATGGCTGCGCTGGGTATTGAAGTGGTGGATGTGCGTATCAAGCAGATCAACCTGCCGACCGAAGTGTCCGAGGCTATCTATAACCGTATGCGCGCCGAGCGTGAAGCGGTTGCACGTCGCCATCGTTCACAGGGTCAGGAAGAGGCTGAGAAGCTGCGCGCTACCGCTGACTACGAGGTGACTCGTACGCTGGCAGAAGCCGAGCGTCAGGGCCGTATGACCCGCGGTGAAGGCGATGCTGAAGCAGCGAAGCTGTTTGCCGACGCGTTTAGCCAGGACCCGGACTTCTATGCCTTTATTCGTAGCCTGCGTGCTTATGAAGCGAGCTTCCAGTCAAACCAGGACATTATGGTCATGAGCCCGGACAGTGACTTCTTCCGCTACATGAAGACGCCAACTACCAGCTCACGCTAATCTTTAATGTGATGAAAGAGCCGGTTTACCGGCTCTTTTTTTATGCCCGTAAAGGATGATTATGAATTCAACAATCTGGCTGGCTCTTGCGCTGGTTTTAGTGCTTGAGGGGCTTGGGCCGATGCTCTACCCACGCATCTGGCGGCGTATGATCCTCGCTATGGCACAATTACCCGACACGCTGTTGCGCCGTTTTGGCGGAGGTCTTGTGGTTGCAGGCATCGTGATCTACTACATGTTGAGTCGCGGCGGCAACTGAGCAAAATTTATTCGGCAGAATACTATTTTGTGTACTAAAAGGGCTGTTCATCTGGGAAACCGATGGTAGAATCCTTTTTTAAGCAAACGGTGATTTTGAAAAATGGGTAACAACGTCGTCGTACTGGGCACCCAATGGGGTGACGAAGGTAAAGGAAAGATCGTAGATCTTCTGACTGAACGGGCTAAATATGTTGTACGCTACCAGGGCGGTCACAACGCAGGCCACACTCTCGTAATCAACGGTGAAAAAACCGTTCTCCATCTTATTCCATCAGGTATTCTCCGCGAAAACGTCACCAGCATCATCGGTAACGGCGTTGTGCTGTCTCCTGCGGCGCTGATGAAAGAGATGAAAGGGCTGGAAGACCGCGGGATTCCGGTACGTGAGCGTCTGCTGCTGTCTGAAGCTTGCCCGCTTATCCTTGACTACCACGTTGCGCTGGACGTTGCGCGTGAAAAAGCTCGCGGCGCTAAAGCTATCGGTACGACCGGTCGCGGCATCGGCCCGGCTTACGAAGACAAAGTGGCCCGTCGTGGCCTGCGCGTTGGCGACCTGTTTGACAAAGCCACCTTTGCAGACAAGCTGAAAGAAGTGATGGAATACCATAACTTCCAGCTGGTGAACTTCTACAAAGTTGAAGCGGTTGACTACCAGAAAGTGCTGGATGATGCGATGGCGGTTGCCGACATCCTGACCTCCATGGTGGTGGACGTGTCTGACCTGCTGGATCAGGCGCGCAAACGCGGCGACTTCATCATGTTCGAAGGTGCTCAGGGTACGCTGCTGGACATCGACCACGGTACCTATCCGTACGTAACCTCTTCCAACACCACCGCGGGTGGCGTAGCGACCGGCTCCGGCATTGGTCCACGTTATGTTGATTACGTTCTGGGTATCATCAAAGCCTACTCCACCCGCGTGGGTGCAGGTCCGTTCCCAACCGAACTGTTCGATGACATCGGCGAGTTCCTGTGCAAACAGGGTAACGAATTCGGTGCCACCACCGGTCGTCGTCGTCGTACCGGCTGGCTGGATGCGGTTGCCGTGCGTCGTGCGGTGCAGATCAACTCCCTGTCCGGCTTCTGCCTGACCAAGCTGGACGTACTGGATGGCCTGAAAGAAGTTAAAATCTGCGTAGCCTACCGTCTGCCGGACGGCCGTGAAGTCACCACCACCCCAATGGCGGCGGATGACTGGGAAGGTATCGAGCCGATTTACGAAGTCATGCCGGGCTGGTCCGAAACCACCTTTGGCGTGAAAGAGCGTAGCGGTCTGCCGCAGGCAGCGTTGAACTACATCAAACGCATTGAAGAAGTCACCGGCGTGCCGATTGATATCATTTCTACCGGCCCAGACCGTACTGAAACCATGATTCTGCGCGATCCGTTCGACGCATAATGATGTGGCGGGGTGTGGCTCCACACCCCGTATTGCTCGTTTCCCGCCGCTTTATTCGCTATTCTCGCCAAATAAATTAGCTGGCAGCCTTATGGCTGGTTTATCATCAATATGTGCCTGGTTTAAGGTACACCTTGCCTTGTGCAAAGCGTTTCCCCTCCCACCCATGAGGTTGATGTGCAGTTAACGAGTTTTACTGATTACGGTTTACGTGCTTTGATTTATATGGCTTCTCTCCCCGAAGGGAGAATGACCAACATTTCTGAGGTGACAGAGGTGTACGGCGTGTCCCGAAATCATATGGTGAAAATCATCAATCAACTCAGCCGCGCGGGTTATGTAATGGCCGTGCGAGGAAAAAACGGCGGCATCCGCCTTGGTAAGCCTGCGGAGACTATCCGCATAGGCGACGTGGTGCGTGAGCTGGAGCCGCTCTCATTGGTGAACTGTAGCAGTGAGTTTTGTCATATCACCCCGGCTTGTCGACTCAAGCAGGCTTTGGCCGAAGCGGTGCAAAGTTTCCTGAAGGAGCTTGATAAGCACACGCTGGCCGATCTGGTGGACCAAAACCAACCGCTCTACAAATTACTGCTGGTGGACTAATCACACTCCATCTGTGGATGACAACGGAGGACCCGAAATGTCAAAAGATCCTTTTAAGGAACGAGAAGCCGAAAAATACGAAAACCCGATCCCAAGCCGGGAGTTTATTCTCGATCATCTCTCAAAACGTGAAAAACCTGCCAATCGTGAAGAACTGGCAGACGAACTAAAAATTTCCGGTGAAGAACAGATTGAAGCCCTGCGCCGTCGCCTGCGTGCGATGGAACGTGACGGGCAGTTGGTCTTTACCCGCCGTCAGTGCTATGCGCTGCCGGAACGCCTTGATTTACTCAAAGGCAAAGTGATTGGCCACCGCGATGGCTTCGGCTTCCTGCGCGTGGAAGGGCGTAAAGACGATCTCTATCTTTCATCTGAGCAGATGAAGATGTGCATGCACGGTGACCTGGTGCTGGCGCAGCCGCTGGGTGCCGACCGCAAAGGCCGTCGCGAAGCGCGTATTGTCCGCGTGCTGGAGCCAAGAACCGGTCAAATCGTTGGCCGCTACTTTACCGATGCTGGTATTGGTTTTGTGGTGCCTGACGACAGCCGCCTCAGCTTCGATATCCTGATCCCGCCTGAAGAGCTGATGGGTGCCCGTATGGGCTTTGTGGTGGTGGTTGAGCTGACCCAGCGCCCGACCCGCCGCACCAAAGCCATCGGCAAGATTGTTGAAGTGCTCGGCGACAATATGGGCACCGGCATGGCCGTGGATATGGCGCTGCGTACTCATGAAATTCCCTACGTCTGGCCTAAAGAGGTTGAAGAGCAGGTTTCGACCCTGAAGGAAGAAGTGCCGGAAGAAGCCAAAATTGGCCGCGTTGATCTGCGCGACTTGCCGCTGGTGACCATCGATGGCGAAGATGCCCGAGATTTCGATGATGCCGTATTCTGCGAGAAAAAACGCGGCGGCGGCTGGCGCCTCTGGGTCGCTATTGCCGACGTGAGCTACTACGTGCGTCCGCCAACCGCGCTGGATAACGAAGCGCGCAATCGTGGCACTTCGGTCTACTTCCCGTCGCAGGTTGTTCCTATGCTGCCGGAAGTGCTGTCCAACGGTCTGTGCTCGCTCAACCCGCAGGTTGACCGCCTGTGTATGGTCTGCGAAATGACTATTTCAGCCGCAGGCCGCCTGACCGGCTACAAATTCTATGAAGCGGTGATGAGCTCCCACGCGCGCCTGACTTACACCAAAGTCTGGCATATGCTGCAGGGCGACCAGGAGTTGCGCGAGCAGTACGCGCCGTTGGTGAAGCACATCGAAGAGCTGCATAACCTTTATAAAGTGCTGGAAGTCTCCCGCGCCCAGCGCGGCGGCATCTCGTTTGAAAGCGAAGAGGCGAAGTTTATCTTCAACGCTGAACGTCGTATCGAACGCGTAGAGCAAACCGTGCGTAACGACGCGCATAAGCTTATCGAAGAGTGCATGATCCTCGCGAATATCTCGGCGGCGCGTTTCGTTGAGAAAAATAACGAACCTGCGCTGTTCCGCGACCACGATCGTCCGAGCAATGACGCCATCACCGCGTTCCGCTCGGTACTGGCGGAGTTGGGTCTTGAGCTGCCGGGCGGGCAGAAACCAGAGCCGCGTGATTACGCTGACCTTCTGGCCTCCATCGCCGATCGTCCTGACCATGAAATGCTGCAAACCATGCTGCTGCGCTCCATGAAACAGGCAATTTACGATCCGGAAAACCGCGGCCACTTCGGTCTGGCGCTGCAATCGTACGCGCACTTTACTTCGCCTATCCGCCGTTACCCGGACCTGTCGCTGCACCGTGCCATCAAATATCTGCTGGCAAAAGAGCAGGGCCATAAAGGCAACAGCACCGAGTCCGGCGGCTGGCACTACAGCATGGAAGAGATGCTCCAGCTTGGTCAGCATTGCTCGATGACGGAACGCCGCGCCGACGAAGCAACCCGCGACGTAGCTGACTGGCTGAAATGCGACTTTATGCAGGATCAGGTGGGCCAGGTCTTCAACGGCATCATCGCCAGCGTAACCGGGTTTGGTTTCTTCGTTCGCCTGGACGATCTGTTTATCGACGGGCTGGTTCACGTCTCGACGCTGGATAACGATTACTATCGTTTCGACCAGATTGGCCAGCGCCTGATTGGCGAGTCCGGCGGTCAGACTTACCGCCTGGGTGACCGCGTTGAAGTTCGGGTTGAAGCCGTTCACATGGACGAGCGTAAAATCGACTTCGCGCTTATCTCAAGCCAGCGTGCGCCGCGTGGCGTAGGTAAAACGGCGAAGGATAAAGCGAAGAAAGGAGCTGGCGGAGCGCCTTCCAAACGCCGTCAGGCCGGTAAGCGCGTAAACTTCGAGCCTGACAACGCCTTCCGTAAAGAGAAGGACGGTGCCAAAGCGAAGAAAGAGAAGGCCGGAAAGAAACCGAAGAAAGCCAAAGCGCCGTCGGACAAAACCCGTAAAATAGCGGCTGCGACCAAGGCGAAGCGCGCGGCTAAAAAGCCGGTAAGCTGATATTACCCTCACCCTAACCCTCTCCCTGAAAGGGAGAGGGGACAGACAGAATGATGATGTACTCCCTCGTGTAAACGGGGAAGGCCTTATCGTTTTTCTCCCTCGTCCCTTTGGGGAGAGGGCCGGGGTGAGGGGCTAAACATAGACATGAATAAACCAACACGGGCGATCTCTCGTCCGCAATGAGTGACATCAATGAGTGAAATTATTTACGGCATTCACGCCGTCCAGGCCCTGCTTGAACGTGCTCCGCAGCGTTTTCAGGAAGTGTTTATCCTGAAAGGTCGCGAAGACAAGCGCCTGATGCCTCTGATCCACGCTGTTGAAGCGCAGGGCATTCCGGTTCAGGTGGCAAACCGCCAGTGGCTGGACGAGAAAGCCGAAGGCGCGGTTCACCAGGGGATTATTGCCCGCGTGAAGCCGGGTCGTCAGTACCAGGAAAACGATCTGCCGGATTTGATTGCCGAGCATGAACGTCCGTTCCTGTTGATCCTTGATGGCGTAACTGACCCGCACAACCTCGGAGCATGCCTGCGTAGCGCAGATGCTGCGGGCGTTCACGCGGTTATCGTTCCTAAGGATCGTTCCGCCCAGCTTAACGCGACGGCGAAAAAAGTTGCCTGCGGCGCGGCGGAAAATGTTCCGTTGATCCGCGTAACCAACCTGGCACGCACTATGCGTCTGTTGCAGGAAGAGAACGTCTGGATTGTGGGGACTGCGGGTGAGGCTGACCATACTCTGTTCCAGAGCAAATTTACCGGCCCGATGGCGTTGGTGATGGGTGCGGAAGGTGAAGGTATGCGTCGCCTGACTCGCGAGCACTGCGACGAACTGGTCAGCATCCCGATGGCCGGGACCGTTTCCTCCCTGAACGTCTCCGTGGCTACCGGCGTTTGCCTGTTTGAAATCGTGCGTCAGCGCGGTTAATTAGCCTTAACGCAAACGGGGTGTAAACCGCCCCGTTTGTGATCCCCCTCCGCGCAGAAGCGCCATCTCCGTCCATACTTAAAGGCATTGCCAAAGATGGAGGGAACAGGATGCGCTGGCAAACTCACACCGTTTTTAACCAACCGTTGCCCCTCAGCAACAGCAATCTCTTTCTTTCCGATATCTCCCTGCGAGAGGCGTTAGTTCGCGAAGGCGCAGGCTGGGATGCGGAGCTTCAGGCCAGTATTGGCCAGCAGCTGGGGTCTGCGGAATCTCTCGAACTGGGTCGTTTGGCTAACGCTAACCCGCCGGAGCTGCTGCGATACGATAGCAGCGGAGAGCGGCTGGACGATATCCGCTTTCACCCCGCCTGGCACCTGCTGATGCAGGGCTTGTTTGCTAACAGAGTGCATAACCTTGCGTGGCAGGAAGATGCCAGGCAAGGCTCGTTTGTCGCCCGTGCGGCACGCTTTATTCAACATGCTCAGGTAGAAGCGGGCACGCTGTGCCCGATAACCATGACCTTTGGCGCCACGCCGCTGCTACTGCAACATCTGCCGAAGGCGTTTGAAAGCTGGCGCAGGCCGCTGCTGGGTGACCGCTATGACGCGCATTTTCAGCCCGGTGAGCAAAAGCGCGGTTTGCTGATTGGCATGGGCATGACGGAGAAGCAGGGCGGATCGGATGTATTGAGCAATACCACTAAGGCGGAGCCGTTGGGCAACCGGGGAGCAGGTCAGCCTTATCGACTGGTCGGTCACAAATGGTTTTTCTCAGTACCGCAAAGCGATGCGCACCTGGTGCTGGCTCAGGCAAAAGGGGGCTTATCCTGCTATTTTCTGCCGCGCATTCTGCCCGATGGCCAGCGCAATGCGGTGCGCCTCGAAAGGCTCAAAGATAAGCTCGGAAATCGCTCGAATGCCAGCGCCGAAGCAGAATTCTGCGATGCCACCGGGTGGCTTATCGGCGAAGAAGGCGAGGGCGTGCGCCATATCCTTAAAATGGGCGGTTTTACCCGCTTCGATTGCGCGCTTGGCAGCCATGGCCTGATGCGACGCGCGCTGTCGGTCGCTTTGTATCATGCGCTCCAGCGGCAGGCCTTCGGTAAAAGCCTTATCGAGCAGCCGATCATGCGCCAGCTACTGGGGAAAATGGCATTGCATCTTGAAGGGCAAACCGCGTTTCTGTTCCGCCTGGCGCGGGCCTGGGAATCCCCGGGGGATGCTCAACAACTCGCCTATAGCCGCCTGTTCACGCCCGCCGCCAAGTTTAGCGTTTGTAAGGCCGGCATTGGGTTTGTGGCAGAGGCAATGGAGGTGCTGGGGGGGATCGGCTATTGCGAAGATAGCGAGCTGCCTCGCCTGTACCGCGAAATGCCGGTAAATAGTATCTGGGAAGGCTCAGGCAACATTATGAGCCTCGACGTGCTGCGCGTGCTGGCTAAACAGCCTGCGGTCATGGAGATGCTGCATAGCGAGTTTGACGAAGTAAAAGGGCAAAACCGGCATTTTGACCGCAGCTGGCGGCAGCTTCAGCAAAGGTTGCGTAAACCGCAGGAGGAGAGAGGGAGGGAGATTATTCGCCAGCTGGCAGATCTTGCCTGTGGAGCGCAGTTGCTGCGATTTCTTTCTCCACCGGCCGCTGAAGCGTGGTGCCGCATGAAGCTTGATGACCGAGGCGAAACGCTTTTGCCCGAGCAGGTCATCAGCGATGTGCTGCTGCGGGCAACGGGAGGCATGGCCTGATGATTTCTCCGGCGGGTAATCAGGCGTAAATAATCGCCTGTGCTCGCCAGTTGTCGGCCTGGAGGTTTTCCTGCATTTGAATAATGCGGTACCAGGAAGCACCCTGCTCGTCAGCTTTCAGCGCAATCATGCGCTCGACGTCCTGCGGGCTGCCGAAAATATCATTCACCGAAATTAATCCGATTTCGTTAAGGCCCGTCACGCAATCCGCGCTGGCAAACTCGGCTGACTGAGCCAGAGTCGGAATCAGGCCAACAGATAACAGCAGTGTAGTTAAGGCAAGAGATCGTTTCATTGTCAGTTCCTTATTAATTTACCCCGAAGTCACAGGGCAATCCTTCGCTTACTCAAAGCAGACCCCGCTTCCTGAGGGCGGGGTTAATTGTGCACAAGAAACCATCAAGCGGCGAAAAGCTGTGTAAATATCAATAAATAACGCGTGTCCGCTACGTTATTTTCGATACAAAATAGCCTGTATGTACCACTGACCCGGTATTACGGTCTCATCATTCATAATGATGAGGTAATAATCGGCTTTCGCTGCTGCGGCTTTCTTCTTAATAATGGCTTCTGAGTCCATTGGAGAGCCGCGTACTACGGCTGAAACCGTACCGATTTTGGTTAGCTCCGCAGTTTGAGGACGCTGTATTTCCTGCGGATAATCGCGGAGCGGTGGAGCTGGCTGCGGCGAACCCTGAAGCACGCTGCAGGCGCTCAATAACGCCGCTGTAATTAGCACGGATAGCCGAAGCATGATGGTTTCTCGTTTCTTGACTGTCATAGTGTAGTTCCGGGTTTGGCGCTGAAAAGGGGGAATGTTCCCGATCTGTTATCTGAGGCGCGCTTTTAACTCACTTTCGAATGAAAATCGCTAACTGGATCTCACCGTTACAATAATCCCTAATAGCGGCTACTTTCCCTGATATTTCGCCGGAGGAGAAGAGAAGATGATTGAAATTTATAATGAGCCGTTTGCAGGCGTTGAAGTCCTGCATGCCGTACCCGCCGGAATGAAAGAAGCCCCGCTGCCAACGGTCATTTTCTACCACGGATTTACCTCCTCTAAACTGGTTTACAGCTACTTCGCCGTGGCGCTTGCCCAGGCCGGGTTCCGAGTAGTGATGCCGGATGCGCGCGACCACGGCGCTCGCTACGACGGCAACGCAAGCGCCCGGCTATTACAGCTCTGGCCGATTTTAAAAACCAGTATTGATGAATTTCCTGAGCTTTATCAGTTTCTTATGGAAAAGAAGTTGATTGCAGAGGGAAGAGTGGCGGTGGCCGGAGCTTCTATGGGGGGCATGACGGCGCTGGGCATCATGGCTCGCCACCCGGAGGTTCGCTGCGTTGCCTGCCTGATGGGATCGGGTTATTTCACTACTTTGGCGCAAACCCTTTATCCACCAGCGGCTGAAGAGAGAGAGGGAATTATTGCCGGACTGGTGGACTATGATATCGGCCAGCAACTTGAACGCCTTGCCGACAGGCCGCTGCTGCTCTGGCACGGCGAGGCCGATGACGTGGTTCCCGCCGTAGAGACCCTGAGGCTCCAGCAGGCGTTAATCGCCAGCAAGCAGGACAAAAACCTCACCTGTCTGTGGGAAGCCGGTGTTAAACACCGCATTACACCCGAGGCGCTGGAAGCCACAAGCCAGTTTTTTGCCCGCCATCTGTAAACCTAAACCAGCATCACTTTAACACCGCGATCCTGAAGTTTTTTTACTACTTCAGGATCGGCGTGTTTGCCGGTTATCACTAAATCTATCTGGTCTGCGCGGCTAAACAGCATACCGGCCCGCTGCCCAACTTTACTGCTGTCCACTAACACGGCCAGTTTCCCGACTACGCTCAACATCTTCTGCTCCGCCATCGCGGTGAGCATATCGGTTTTGTACAGCCCTTCGGCGGTAAGCCCTTTGCCGCTGGTAAACATCCAGTGTCCGGCATACAGAGACGTTTCGCTCTCCTGCGGGCCGAGCGTAATCGAGTGGCTCTTATTGTACTGGCCGCCCATGATGACCACGCTGTCGTGCTCCTGCTCGATAAGATAATTTGCCAGCGGCAAGTAATTAGTGATGATTTGTACCGGTTTGCCGCAAATCTGCTGGCCGAGTAAGAACGCGGTGGAACCGCAGTTAATGACTACGCTTTCGCCGGGGTTCACCAACTGCGAGGCGGCATTGGCGATGCGGCTTTTTTCATCGTGATTCTGCGCCAGATGAATATTCATCGGCGTCCAGCGCGGGCGCTGTTGGGTAATCGCCTCTGCGCCGTTGCGTACTTTCTTCAGTTTGCCGCTCTCATCGAGCTTGTTAATGTCCCTCCTTGCGGTTGCGGGAGAAATACCCAGACGTTCAATCGCCTGTTCAACCGTAATAAATCCGGATTGTTGCAGTAGATCGAGCAAAATCTGGTGGCGCTGTGCTTCCGTCATGCGTAGTTCCGATGAGAGATGATAGAGAAAGATGATATTTGAAAATGTTTGAAATACCTATGGATAAACAAAAAAGCCGGGCCGATGCCCGGCATGACATCACAGGAATGATTTAAACGGCAAATCGGGTTCAAGGGTAAAACAGTCGTCAAACCCGCGCGGGTAGTGGTATTCAAAACTATCTTTATCCTCAGGCCAGGTGAATTTGCCGCCAACCTGCCAGATGAACGGCTTAAAGCCATATTTCAAACGATCTTTTTTCATTTCCCACAGCACGCGGATCTCCTGCGGGTCGGCCTGGAAATTTGACCAGATATCATGATGGAAAGGGATAACGACTTTTGTATTAAGGGATTCGGCCATACGCAGGATATCGGCGCTGGTCATTTTATCCGTAATACCGCGTGGGTTCTCGCCGTAGGAACCTAACGCCACATCAATTTTGTGCTCGTTTCCGTGTTTCGCATAATAGTTAGAGTAGTGGGAGTCTCCGCTGTGGTAGAGCGTTCCCCCGGGGGTTTTAAACAGGTAGTTTACCGCGCGGTTATCCATGCCGTCGGGCAACACTCCCGCCGCCTTTTGCCCGGCCGGTAGCGTAATCAGCGCGGTACGGTCAAAAGCATCGAGCGCGTGTATTTCAGTATCTTTAACTTTTACCACGTCACCCGGCTTCACTACGATGCAGCGTTCGCGTGGGACGCCCCAGCTAATCCAGATATCCACGCAGGTTTGTGGCCCGATAAACGGCACATCTTTGGCGCAGTTTTGCATGACGGCGGCGGCAACGTTCACATCAATATGATCGTTGTGATCGTGCGTAGCCAGCACGGCGTCAATCTCGCGAATTGCGAAAGGATCGAGGACAAAAGGCGTGGTGCGGAGATTCGGCTGGAGCTTCTTAACGCCCGCCATACGCTGCATCTGATGACCCGTTTTCATTAACGGGTTGCCGTGGCTCTGCTTCCCAACTCCGCACCAAAAATCCACACAGATATTTGCCTCACCCTGAGATTTCAACCAGATCCCCGTACAGCCAAGCCACCACATCGCAAAGGTGCCGGGGGCGACCACCTCCTGCTCAATCTCTTCATTAAGCCAGCTTCCCCACTCAGGAAAAGTATTCAGGATCCAGGATTCTCGGGTAATCGAAGCAATTTTACTCATCGGATAACTCCTTTTTTTGTCGCCATTTAATCATTTTATGATTCAATTTGATTTATATTGACAGGAATAATCAGCGTATAAAAGCATTTTTTTAACCTGGTGACTATGTGTATGGAGCGGACAAGCAGCTTGATTATAAAGGTTAAAATGTTTTTTTATTTATTATGATTTTGATTATAAAGAATTATTTTGAGCGCTTATTGAATGAAAATAAGCCCTTTAAGGGGTAGGGTAAATAAAATGCGGGGCATCTCACAAATAATCATTTTTGATCTTCTTGTGATTACTTTTGAAAGATAGAGTGTGGCTGAGTTTTCAATCCGCCTGTTTGTCAGCAAGCAGGGAGCGACCATCCTACGGAGAGCTTTATGGAGATCCTTTATCACGTCTTTACCCTGTTTTTTGATCAGGTAATGACTAACGCCCCGTTGCTGCTGGGGATCGTTACCTGCCTCGGCTACCTGCTGCTGCGCAAAAGCGCCAGCGTGATTATCAAAGGGACGATCAAAACTATTATCGGCTTTATGTTGCTCCAGGCGGGTTCCGGCATCCTGACAGGTACCTTTAAACCGGTAGTGGCAAAAATGTCGGAGGTGTACGGGATTAACGGAGCTATATCAGACACTTATGCGTCTATGATGGCTGCGATTGAAAAAATGGGCGACGCCTACAGCTGGGTGGGGTACGCGGTTCTGCTCGCGCTGGCGCTGAACATTTGCTACGTGCTGCTGCGCCGTATAACCGGCATCCGCACCATCATGCTGACGGGCCATATCATGTTCCAGCAGGCCGGGCTTATTGCCGTATTTTTCTACATCCTCGGTTACCCGATGTGGACCACGATTATTTGTACCGCGGTGCTGGTATCGCTTTATTGGGGCATCACCTCAAACATGATGTTCAAGCCGACGCAGGAGATAACGGAAAACAGCGGTTTCTCCATCGGCCATCAGCAGCAGTTTGCTTCGTGGATTGCCTACAAAATTGCGCCGAGGCTGGGTAAAAAAGAGGAGAGCGTTGAAGATCTTAAGCTGCCCGGCTGGCTGAATATTTTCCATGACAATATCGTTTCCACCGCCATTGTGATGACGCTTTTCTTCGGCGTAATCCTTTGTTCGTTCGGACTTGATACCGTTCAGGCCATGGCCGGAAAAACGCACTGGACTCTCTATATCCTGCAAACCGGCTTCCAGTTTGCGGTGGCAATTTTCATCATTGTGCAGGGTGTTCGCATGTTTGTTGCTGAACTCTCTGAAGCTTTCAACGGTATTTCACAACGCTTAATACCCGGCGCGGTATTAGCCATCGACTGCGCGGCCATTTATAGCTTTGCGCCAAACGCCGTGGTGTGGGGCTTCCTTTGGGGCACCGTAGGCCAGCTAATCGCGGTTGGGGTCCTTATCGCCTGCGGCTCATCCATCATGATTATCCCGGGCTTTATTCCAATGTTCTTCTCTAACGCCACCATCGGCGTCTTTGCTAACCATTTCGGCGGCTGGCGCGCAGCGCTCAAGATTTGCCTGGTGATGGGCATGATCGAAATCTTTGGTTGCGTCTGGGCGGTTCATCTCACCGGGCTTAGCGCGTGGATGGGCATGGCCGACTGGTCGATTCTTGCACCGCCGCTGATGCAGGGGCTGACGCTTGGTCTGTGGTTTATGGGCGTCGTTATTGTTATCGCCCTGATTTACATGTTCTTCGCCGGGCGCACGCTGCGAAAGGAAGAGGACATGGCTCTCAGTGAAACTTCAGTTAACTAAAGGGATTGAGATTATGACCGTACGCATTCTTGCCGTTTGTGGCTGTGGGCAGGGCAGCTCCATGATTATGAAAATGAAAGTGGATCAATTTCTTACTCAGCAAGGCATTAACCACACCGTCAACAGCTGTGCCGTGGGTGAATACAAAAGTGAGTTGAGCGGAGCGGACATCATCATTGCTTCGACTCACGTTGCCGGTGAAATCACGGTCACGGGCAATAAGTACGTTATCGGCGTTCGCAACATGCTTTCCGCTGCCGACTTCGGCCCCAAGCTGATGGCGGTAATTGGTGAGCATTTTGCGCAGGACATGATTTAAGGAGGGCATATGAAGCTACGTGATTCCCTGGCTCAAAACCACTCTGTGCGCCTGCAGGCGGAGGCCGCAACCTGGCAGGAGGCGGTCAGGATTGGCGTTGATTTACTGGTGGAAGCAGGCGTTGTCGAGCCACGCTACTACCAGGCCATTCTCGATGGCGTGGCGCAGTTCGGCCCTTATTTTGTTATCGCCCCGGGTCTGGCTATGCCACATGGCCGCCCGGAAGAAGGCGTTAAACGCACCGGTTTTGCGTTGGTGACGCTGAAAACGCCGCTGATGTTTAACCACGAGGACAACGACCCGGTGGACATCCTGATTACGATGGCGGCGGTGGATGCCAATGCTCATCAGGAGGTTGGCATCATGCAAATTGTGAACCTGTTTGAAGATGAAGAAAACTTTGACCGTTTACGCGCCTGCCGCTCAGAGCAAGAGGTGCTTGATTTAATCGACCGTGCAGCGGCGGCTGCATAAGGACCAGTAAATGACTCATTCATTACCTATGTTACAAGTGGCGCTGGACAACCAGACTCTGGCAGATGCTTACCGGACAACGAGCCTGATAGCCGAGGAGGTCGACATTATTGAAGTGGGCACCATTCTTTGCGTGGGGGAGGGCGTGCGTGCGGTTCGTGACCTTAAGGCACTCTATCCGCACAAGATTGTGCTGGCGGATGCCAAAATTGCCGATGCCGGGAAAATCCTCTCGCGCATGTGTTTTGAAGCGAATGCAGATTGGGTAACGGTTATTTGCTGCGCCGATATCAACACCGCCAAAGGCGCGCTCGACGTTGCCGGTGAGTTTAACGGCGATGTGCAAATCGAGCTGACCGGCTTCTGGACGTGGGAGCAGGCTCAGGCGTGGCGTGATGTCGGTATCCAGCAGGTGGTTTATCACCGCAGCCGGGACGCTCAGGCCACCGGAATTGCGTGGAGTGAGGAAGACATCAGCGCGATAAAGCGCCTTGCTGACATGGGCTTCAAGGTGACCGTAACCGGTGGCCTGGCGCTGGAAGATCTGCCGCTGTTTAAAGGCATTCCCATCCATGTCTTTATTGCCGGGCGCAGCATACGTGATGCGGCAAGCCCGGTCGAAGCCGCCCGCCAGTTTAAGCACACCATTGCCCACCTGTGGGGCTAAAGGGGAGCCTATGTTAGACAAGCGGGTTCCACTTGGTATTTATGAAAAAGCGCTCCCTGCAGGAGAGTGCTGGCGAGAACGTTTAACTCTTGCCGCCGGGCTTCATTTTGATTTTGTCGAAATGTCGGTGGATGAAACCGACGAGCGTCTGGCAAGGCTGGACTGGGGCAGTGAGCAGCGAATGGCGCTGGTAGAGGCCGTGGCCGAAACGGGCGTGCGCGTGCCGTCGATGTGCCTGAGCGCCCATCGCCGCTATCCGCTGGGGAGCGAAGATGACGAGGTGCGCAATCGGGGGCTGGAGATTATGCGCAAAGCAATAGCGCTGGCTCAGGATGTCGGCATACGCGTTATTCAACTGGCGGGCTACGACGTTTATTACCAGCAGGCAAATAATGAAACCCGCTGCCGTTTCCGGGACGGTTTGCAGCAGGCGGTGGAAATGGCCGCCCGCGCTCAGGTCACGCTGGCAATGGAAATCATGGACTATCCGCTGATGAACTCCATCAGCAAGGCGCTGGGCTATGCCCACTATCTGAATAACCCGTGGTTCCAGCTTTACCCTGATATTGGCAATCTCTCGGCCTGGGATAACGACGTGCAGATGGAGCTGCAGGCGGGCAGCGGGCATATCGTCGCTGTTCACGTAAAAGATACCCTGCCCGGGGTATTTAAGAATGTGCCGTTTGGCACGGGCGTTGTTGAGTTTGAGCGCTGCTTCAGGACGCTGAGGCAAAGCGGCTACCGTGGGCCATATCTGATTGAGATGTGGAGTGAATCGGCCGAAGACCCGGTCGCCGAGGTTAGAGCCGCGCGGGACTGGGTGCTGGCCCGAATGAAAAATGCCGGACTCCCGGTGGAGGTAAAGCATGCGGCAGCTTAAGCAACAGGTATTCGAAGCGAATATGGCTCTCCCGTGTCACGGGCTGGTTACCTTTACCTGGGGAAACGTCAGCGCTATCGACAGGGATCGCCGCTGTATCGTCATTAAGCCAAGCGGCGTAGCGTATGAGCAGATGACGGTGGATGACATGGTGGTTGTCAGCCTGACCGGCGAGCATCTGGAAGGGCGATATCGCCCATCATCGGATACCGCGACACACCTGGCTCTTTATCAACGTTATCCGGAAATCGGTGGTGTGGTTCACACCCACTCAACCCACGCCACGGCCTGGGCTCAGGCGGGGCGAGCGATTCCGGCACTGGGGACAACGCATGCAGATTATTTCTCCGGGGATATTCCCTGCACGCGCCCGTTAACCAGCGCTGAAGTCGCCGAGGAATATGAACTCAATACCGGAAGGGTCATTATTGAAACCATAGGGCAGGTTAATCCTCTGCACACGCCCGGCGTCGTGGTTTATCAGCATGGCCCATTCGCCTGGGGGAAAGATGCGGACGAGGCTCTGCATAATGCTGTGGTGATGGAGGAGGTCGCACGTATGGCCTGGATAACCGGGGGAATCAACCCGCAGCGAGAGGCGATTGATAGTTATCTGATGAATAAGCACTTTCAGCGCAAGCACGGGCCGGGCGCTTATTACGGGCAGCCCAAATAACAGCGCAGCAAGAAAAAGCCCCCGCAAGCGGGGGCAAAGTCAAACATGGGTATTATCGATCGTGGTGTTTCTCTGGTGTTTACGCTTACTGCTGGGCTACCGGTAGATATCCGCACTGACGTGCATATTTCCGTTACTGCCGGGTTCTCTCATAATAATAGTGTGATAAAACTTCGCGCCGTGCTGGTCGGCGTCCTGGTTGATGGCGGCTTCAGCTTCCGGAACGGTGGCGAAATTATGGTTGATGTAAATTACGCCCAGGCTCTGAACATCGTCCATATTTCTGGCCTGGCGGCTGTCGATTTTGATGGCAGCCGTCGCGTTTGCACATAACAGCAGCGCTGCGGCAAGGGCAATTGCGATATTTTTCATGATGCGCTCCACTACAACAAGTGTGTAACCAGTGGTCGTCGCTCCTGTTAATGGCTGGTGGCGGCCTGTTATCAATAAGTGTAATCCCTGCCGGGTGAATAAAAAGTGACCATTTCTGATGGTCTCTTTCAAAATATTTAGCCTATCCAGCAGTTTGTTTTGTAATTCACACGCTTAGCGAAATCCCCTGCAATGAAGATAATTAATTTGCACGCGCCCTTGAGTTTAGAGGCCCGGGTAAGTATGATTACGCGTCAATTTTTCAGCCGCAATTCAAACACGTTCCTTGCTTCCATGGGCCGCGGCTGACCCTGACAGGAGGCTGAATAATCCGTAAGGAGCAATTCGATGCGTCATTACGAAATCGTTTTTATGGTCCATCCTGACCAGAGCGAACAGGTTCCGGGTATGATCGAACGTTACACTGGTGCAATTACTGCAGCAGAAGGTACGATCCACCGTCTGGAAGACTGGGGCCGCCGTCAGCTGGCTTATCCGATCAACAAACTGCACAAAGCTCACTACGTTCTGCTGAACGTTGAAGCTCCGCAGGAAGCGATCGATGAGCTGGAAACTAACTTCCGCTTCAACGACGCCGTTATCCGCAGCATGGTTATGCGCGTTAAGCACGCGGTTACCGAAGCATCTCCAATGGTTAAAGCGAAAGACGAACGCCGTGAGCGTCGCGATGATTTCGCTAGCGAAACCGCTGACGATGCAGATGCTGGGGATTCTGAAGAGTAATTCTGATGACGGCCAACCGCCTGGCGTTGTCTGGCACCGTGTGCAAGACGCCCCTTCGCAAGGTCAGCCCCTCAGGAATTCCTCACTGCCAGTTCGTGCTTGAGCATCGTTCTGTGCAGCAGGAAGCCGGTCTTAACCGGCAGGCATGGTGCCGAATGCCAGTTATTGTTAGCGGGCACGCGAACCAGGCCATTACTCACAGTATAACGGTCGGTACGCAAATCACGGTTCACGGGTTCATTACTTGTCATCAGATGAAGAATGGGCTGAACAAAGTGGTATTGCATGCCGAGCAGATTGAATTGATAGATTCTGGAGACTAGCCATATGGCACGTTATTTCCGTCGTCGCAAGTTCTGCCGTTTCACCGCGGAAGGCGTTCAAGAGATCGACTATAAAGACATCGCTACGCTGAAAAACTACATCACCGAAAGCGGTAAGATTGTCCCAAGCCGTATCACCGGTACCCGTGCAAAATACCAGCGTCAGCTGGCTCGCGCTATCAAACGCGCTCGCTACCTGTCTCTGCTGCCGTACACTGATCGTCATCAGTAATCGGTCACGGTCCATTAATACGACTTTGAGAGGATAAGGTAATGCAAGTTATTCTGCTTGATAAAGTAGCAAACCTGGGTAGCCTGGGTGATCAGGTTAACGTTAAAGCGGGTTATGCTCGTAACTTCCTGGTACCACAGGGTAAAGCTGTTCCTGCTACCAAGAAAAACGTTGAGTTCTTCGAAGCACGCCGTGCAGAACTGGAAGCTAAACTGGCTGACGTTCTGGCTGCAGCTGCAGCTCGCGCTGAGAAAATCAACGCACTGGAAACCGTAACCATCGCGTCTAAAGCTGGCGACGAAGGTAAACTGTTCGGTTCCATCGGTACTCGCGACATCGCTGACGCTGTTACTGCAGCTGGCGTTGCTGTTGCCAAGAGCGAAGTTCGCCTGCCGAACGGCGTTCTGCGCACCACCGGTGAGCACGAAGTGGACTTCCAGGTTCACAGCGAAGTATTCGCTAAACTGACTGTAAACGTTGTAGCTGAATAATTTATTATTCACTGCTCGTAAAAACGCCAGCCTCGTGCTGGCGTTTTGCTTTTCAGGAACGGGTGGCAAAGTTCATCTCGATGTAATGTTTGAATGCGGGCTGAACTAAGAAGATAAAGAATATCTTCTGATTTACCCCAAACACCCGAAAACCACGTTTTTTGGGTGTTTGCCACCAGTCTAAAAACGCCAGCCTCGTGCTGGCGTTTTGCTTTTCTGAGGCCGCAATTTTTACTGCGCGCGGATAAAACTGCCGTTCGGCTGGCGGGTAAACAGCACCTGCTGATCGTTACCGATATCAATCGTTAAGCCCGTCACCACGCCGTTGGCATTCTGGCGTACCTGCACCATCTGGCCGCTTTGCAAATTACTCAGAGGCTTGTTTGCCCCTTCAACCTGGGCCATCGAATACACATCCGCAGGCGGCAGATTATGATCGCGGAACAGCTGCGCCATGGTCTGGCCCGACTCTACGCGATAGGAGCGCCACTGCTGCTCGATATCATTATTATCTTGCGGCACCGGGGCCTGAGTTTGTTCTTCTATCCTTGCTGGCTCAACGGGCGTAGCGGGAGCGCTGGTATTATTCGAAGGAGGAACCAGTTCGGCCTGCATAGGTGACTGGGACTGAACGGAGAGCTGGGCATCGCGCGTGACCGGGCGGCTGGCGTCGTCAGCGGTGGGCAGCAGGAAGCCGATAACAATGCATGCTGCGCCAAGAATAATGCCCCGGCGGTGCAGGGGAGGCAACGGATCCATCAGGCGGAAATGCTCAGGTGCATGCCAAATCCGCGTAAGCCATGGTTTAACAGCGAATTGCATCGACAACCCTCCTCGAAATAATACTTGTCCAGTATAGAACGCTAACTGTTTGATGCGCTAAGCAATCCGGGTTTCCGTGACGGTAAACCGCAATTCTGCGCCCGCTTAAGCTATTGTTCCCGTTTCGTTTGCATTTGTCACCTTTCCTCCATTTGCATTTTACCCTGCTGTTTGACGCTGTTATGCTGCGGGCTTGCTTTTAAACATCATGAAAGGAAAATCCATGACAACCCCTTCTTTTGACAGCGTCGAAGCGCAAGCAAGTTACGGTATTGGTTTACAGGTAGGTCAGCAACTGAGCGAATCCGGCCTGCAGGGTTTACTGCCAGAAGCGCTGGTCGCTGGCCTGCGCGATGCGCTGGAAGGGAATGCCCCGGCGGTTCCTGTTGACGTTGTTCACCGTGCGCTGCGCGAAGTTCACGAACGTGCTGATGAAGTGCGCCGTGAGCGTCAGAAAGAAATGGCTGTAGAAGGTCAAAAATATCTCGAGCAGAACGCAGAAAAAGAAGGCGTGAGCAGCACCGAGTCCGGCCTGCAGTTCCGCGTTCTGACCCAGGGCACTGGCCCAATCCCGGCGCGTAAAGATCACGTTCGCGTTCACTACACCGGCAAACTGATCGACGGCACCGTATTCGACAGCTCCGTACAGCGTGGCGAACCTGCTGAATTCCCGGTTAGCGGCGTTATTGCTGGCTGGATTGAAGCGCTGACCCTGATGCCGGTTGGCTCTAAGTGGGAACTGACTATTCCTCACAACCTCGCCTACGGCGAGCGCGGCGCCGGTGCTTCTATCCCGCCGTTCAGCACCCTGGTATTTGAAGTGGAATTGCTGGAAATTCTGTAATCCAGCCTTCAGCCCCGTCTCTGGCGGGGTTTTAAATTGACTAATAATAAATAAGCGTGATTTTATCTTGCATTAATCCTCGTTCCGGGTATTTTTGTGAGCTGTATCCCGCTGTGAATGCGATTTCACACTCAAATTAAACAAAAAATTAACAATAACCTTGTGCTTACTATTTATCCCGCCGATTCTTACCTCGTATCACGCAAACAACATCATTTAAAAACAGTTCACGGGCCAGTAGAGCCTGAAAAAACAGACAGGTACAGGAAAATACAAACATGGTAGATCAGGTCAAAGTTACAGACGAAGCTCAGGCTCCGACTGAGCAGTCGCTACGGCGTAATTTAACAAACCGCCATATTCAGCTTATTGCCATTGGGGGTGCAATTGGCACCGGCTTGTTTATGGGGTCAGGAAAGACCATCAGCCTCGCGGGGCCGTCCATTATTTTCGTCTACATGATAATCGGCTTTATGCTGTTCTTCGTGATGCGGGCGATGGGTGAGCTGTTGCTGTCCAATCTTGAATATAAATCCTTCAGCGACTTTGCCGCCGACCTGCTGGGGCCCTGGGCCGGGTATTTTACCGGCTGGACTTACTGGTTCTGCTGGGTGGTCACCGGTATGGCGGACGTGGTGGCGATAACCGCCTACGCGCAGTTCTGGTTCCCCGGCCTGTCGGACTGGGTCGCGTCCCTGGCCGTGGTGATCGTGCTCCTGAGCCTCAACCTGGCTACGGTCAAAATGTTCGGTGAAATGGAATTCTGGTTTGCGATGATCAAAATCGTCGCCATCGTTGCGCTGATCGTTATCGGCCTGGTGATGGTGCTGACCAGCTTCCATTCTCCGTCGGGCGTTGAGGCCTCTTTCAACAACCTGTGGAACGACGGTGGCTGGTTCCCGAAAGGGCTGAGCGGCTTCTTTGCCGGCTTCCAGATAGCGGTGTTTGCTTTTGTGGGCATTGAGCTGGTGGGCACAACCGCCGCTGAGACAAAAGACCCTGAGAAATCCCTGCCGCGCGCGATCAACTCAATTCCTCTGCGCATCATTATGTTCTACGTGTTCTCGCTGATTATCATTATGTCGGTGACGCCGTGGAGCTCTGTCGTGCCGGATAAGAGCCCGTTCGTTGAGCTGTTTGTGCTGGTCGGCCTGCCTGCGGCGGCGAGCATCATTAACTTCGTGGTGCTGACTTCTGCCGCTTCGTCTGCCAACAGCGGCGTATTCTCAACCAGCCGTATGTTGTTTGGCCTGGCACAGGACGGCATGGCGCCGAAAGCATTCGCTAAGCTTTCCAAACGTGCAGTCCCGGCTAAAGGGCTAACGTTCTCCTGTATCTGCCTGCTTGGCGGCGTGGTGATGCTTTACGTAAACCCGAACGTTATCGCCGCATTTACCATGATAACGACCGTGTCTGCGATTCTGTTTATGTTTGTCTGGACCATCATTCTTTGCTCGTACCTGGTGTACCGCAAGCAGCGTCCTCAACTGCATGAAAAATCCATCTACAAGATGCCGCTCGGCAAACTGATGTGCTGGGTTTGTATGGCCTTCTTTGTGTTTGTAATTGTGCTGCTGACGCTTGAAGACGATACCCGCCAGGCGCTGATCGTTACGCCGCTGTGGTTCATCGTACTGGGTGCTGGCTGGCTGCTCATCGGCAAGAAACGCCTGACGAACATCGGCAAATAGCCGGATTGGAATAGGCAGTAAAAATACCCTCTCCCTTCCCGGGAGAGGGGTTAAGTGACGGGAAGAGCTTGTTTATTCCCCGCCTAACGCCCGCGGAAACAGGACGTTATTCTCCAGACTGATGTGGTTCATCAGGTCGTCAATCAGTTCGTTAATCCCGTTATACATCGCTTTCCACGTCGTGCAGGCTTCCGGTGGCGGCGTCACGTTATTGGTGGTGTGCTTGATAACTTCCAGCAGCTCACCGGCTTCATCATGCTCGCTCTCCATCACGCTAATAGGCCCACCGGCCTGCGCGCCCATGCCCTGTTTAATCATCGGGAACAGGATCTGCTCTTCTTTCATCATGTGGCTGCTAAGTTCCTGGTGCAGCATGGTCAGGTATTTTGCTAACCCTTTTGGTACGTTTGGCTTATCGGCATGCACGCGTTCAACTTTGGTGGCCTGCAAAATCAGTTCCGGCAGCTGTTCGCGGTGGCGGTCGTGGAAGCGAACAATAATGTGGTCGATGATTTCCGCCAGCGGGGCGCTGCGCCAGTCTTTCTCCACCGGCTCGTCGGCCAGGGCGGCAAGCTGGGCTTCAATCTCTTCCAGATTTAACTCTTTACGACCGGCGGCCCGCAGCAGCGTTTGTTTGCCGCCACAGCAAAAATCCAGGTCCAGTTTACGGAACAGCGCGGAGGCGCGTGGAATCGTTAACGCCAGTTCGCCTAAAGGTTGATCGCGGTACGCCATAGCAAGATCCTCATAGTGAATTATAAGGTGTATTTTAAATGCATCTTTATCCGGGCACTATAACCCTTTCGGGGCACTGATTACAGTGAGACTTGCATCACAAAAAAAGTTTTCGCTTTAACATACTGAATGCTTACAAAAAATCCCCATAAATGGTGGTTCGTATTGCACAGCGGCATAAATAACCAGGGCAAGCTGCCGATAGTTAGACGTCGGACAATACCTGTATAAGAAAAGGCAATACATGTTTAAACGAATGAAAGTCATCACCTTGCTAATTACCGTTCTGATTGCGCTGGGCTTAATGCAGCTCCTCTCGGCCACGGTTTTCATCAATGCCCTCAATAACGATAAAAATAACTTCACCGTTTCCCAGCTTTCCAGCCAAAACGTGGCGGAATTTACCGATGCGTGGATAGCCCTGAACCAGGCTCGCGTAACGCTGAACCGCGGGATGTTGCGCATTCAGAGCAGCCTGGCTAACCAGATTAACGGCGGTCAGCTTCAGGAGCTGGTTACCACGACCAACACTCTGTTAGCCGAAGCCCAGAACCACTATGAAAAATATCAGGCTCTGCCCGATACGCCGGGCCTGCGCCCGCATCTGAGCGAAGAGCTGGAAGAGCAATATCGCAACTACTCTTCCACGCTGGCAAAAATGAACACCTTCCTGGGTCAAAGTAATCTGGAGCAGATGTTCAAACAGAATGCGGAGCAGAAGCAGGTCGCTATGCAGAAGGTTTACCGTGAATGGCGAGCCGAGCAATCTGAACTTTCGAGCGAGGGAGTTCGTGATAATCAGAACGACTATCAGCGCATTCTGTGGATCCTCAGCGCCGTAATGCTGTGCGTGATTTTTGTGATTGTGATGAGCTGGGTAGCGATGCGCCGCGTTCTGCTGCTGCCACTGAATGAGGTTATGGGGCATATCCGCGCTATTGCCGCAGGTGACCTCACTCAGTCCATTGATGTTCAGGGCAAAAACGAAATGGCCCTGCTGGCAAACAGCGTAGACGAGATGCAAAAATCGCTGGCCAATACCGTGGGTGTGGTGCGTGACGGTGCCGACACCATTTACACCGGCGCGGGTGAAATCTCTGCTGGCAGCAACGATCTTTCTTCTCGTACCGAGCAGCAGGCTGCTTCTCTTGAAGAGACCGCGGCCAGCATGGAACAGTTGACGGCAACGGTGAAACAGAATGCCGACAACGCTCGTCAGGCTTCCCGCCTGGCTCTGGATGCATCAACTACCGCGAAAAAGGGCGGCAGCGTGGTTGAGGGCGTCGTGCGGACAATGGACGAAATCGCGACCAGCTCCAGCAAGATCGCTCAAATTACCAACGTTATCGACGGAATTGCCTTCCAGACCAATATTCTGGCGCTTAACGCGGCGGTAGAAGCCGCTCGCGCCGGTGAGCAGGGGCGTGGTTTTGCCGTAGTTGCCGGGGAAGTTCGCACTCTGGCCCAGCGCAGCGCCCAGGCTGCCAAAGAAATTAAAGCGCTGATTGATGATTCCGGCGAGCGCGTGAATGCAGGATCTGAGCTGGTGAACGAAGCAGGAAAAACCATGGCTGAGATTGTCGGGGCGGTCACTCGCGTAACCGATATTATGGGTGAAATCGCCTCTGCCTCAGATGAGCAAAGCCGAGGTATCGACCAGGTAGGCCAGGCCGTTGCCGAGATGGACCGCGTGACTCAGCAGAATGCTTCTTTGGTGGAAGAGTCTGCCGCAGCGGCTGCGGCGCTTGAAGAGCAGGCTTCGCGCCTTAATGAGGCGGTTGCGGTGTTTAAAGTTAGCCGTCGCCAACCGGCTCAGGTAAAAGCGGCTTCGGTAAAAACGCCGCTGCTGAAGGCAAAGCAGGCGCTTCCGGTATCCGATGCGAACTGGGAAACCTTCTAAAAAATCCCGTTAGCCAGTGGCCTGGCGGGATTATTTGACTTCTGGCCGGGCGCAGTAAGCCCGGCTTTTTTACACCCCGGAAACCTGCACCACGGTCGGTTTTTCCGGCTTTGAGCGCACGGCGAGCACCACGCCAATGGCAAGGCTGAGTACGCCGCACAGCGTTAATAGCGGCGGCCAACTGTGGCGAATCATAAAGGTGTAAGCAAGGCCCGCTAAGGTTTCAAAAACAATCAGCGGGCCGACAATCACCGTCGGCAGGCGCTGGCAGGCAATATTCCAGCACAGATTTCCCAGCCACGAGCAGAGTACGGCGATTGCCAGCATCAGAGGGATAAACACCTCCGGGCGCGGGCCAAACGGCAGGGCGAAACTGGCCTCGCTGCTGCTCATCCACCAGCACACTGCCACATAGCCAATAAGCGAGAAGGGCAGAGTCGAAAGCCCCTGGACGGTTGCCCACATCATCGGATTTTTGTCCGGGTTTTCGCGCAGCCAGCGGGCGTTTCGCAGCGCATACCACGCCCAGCAGGCCACCGAAATAAAGGCCAGCAGAATACCGCTGGCATAGCGCCACCAGCTAAAGTCGGCCTGTTTTCCACTGAGTTCGGCGGTGTTAACCATTATCAGCCCGGCGGCAATAATCACCAGCGCGGGAGCAAGCCGCCGCCACGGAAGTTTACCGTCGCGTTTGCTGTACAGCAGGTTAGCGAAAATCGGGATAACCACCGGCAGCGTGCCGATAATCATGGTTGCGATAGGCGCGCCGGTACGCTGGATGGCGCTAGCCAGGCAGACGTAATAAATCAGGTTACCGACGCTGGAAAGCTTCAGGGCGGTAAACCAGTCCTGGCGGCTCAGCTCAAGCAAACGCCTGCGCCCCAGCCAGGCAATCGGGATGGCAATCAGGCCCAACGCCAGGTAGCGCCCGGTGGATTGCAGGGCCGCCGGGTAGTCCGGTACGATAATTGGCCCGACAAAGATTAATCCCCACATCAGCCCCGCCAGCAAAGCATACAGCACACCACTCAACATCTTCTTTTCCTGCAAAGTCACAATTTGAGGCAAGTGTAGGGGGGCAGAAGAGAGGCGTATTGTACCAGCTTGCTGTCCTGCTAACGGGAGACCTGCTTTTGGTAGCGCACGGGCGTGATGCCGTAGCGCCGGGCAAACGCGCGCGTGAGGTGAGCCTGGTCCGTCAGGCCGCTGGCGGCGGCAACCTGGGCGGCGGGCATTCCGGCGGTGAGAAACTGCTTGGCGTGCCACAGGCGAATCGCCATCAGCATCTGGTGGGGCGTAACGTGGTAATAGGCCTTAAACTGGCGCTGGAAATGGTACGGGCTGAGTGACACCAGCGCCGCTAAATCATCAAGCGTGATGGTGTGCATATAGTTGTCATAAAGGTATTCGCGTACCAGCGTGAAGCGATTTGCTCCCTCCCGAAGCCCCGGAAGATGGCGGGCGTAGGGGCGAAAAGCTTCGACCAGATTCAGCAATAAACCCTGCTGAGTCAGCGTGTCTTCGGCCTGCCAGAGGCCGCCAATAAACTGTGAAACCTGGCGAGCGCGGGCGGGATCATGGTTCACCGCCGCGTTAAACCACCAGCTCCGCTCCCCGGTTACCGACTCCAGCAGATCCGGGTCCAGATAAATCATGCGGTACTGCCAGCCGTCTTCGCTGGCGGCTTCGCCGGTATGCAGCTCGTCCGGGTTCATCAGAACCAGCGAATCGGTTGGCGCAACCAGCTGTTCCCCGCGGTAACGAAAGCGCTCCGCTCCCCAGGTGATTGCTCCGATGCCGAAGGCTTCATGGGTATGCGGCTCGAAGGCGTACTTCGCAATATGGGCGTGATAAAGCTCAACGCCCGGCAGCTGCGGCAAATGCCGGAACTGGGCGCTGTCTCTCTCATCGCTAAACTGCTCGGGTACACCCTGCACGCTTTCTCTCCACGCTGAATCTCCCGTTATTATAGAGATGCCAGCGTGGAGGGCTAGTTATTAACCAGGTTTTAACAATTACAGCGCGGTTTTTACGCTGTCGCTGAGGGACGTGGTCGGGCGGCCAATCAGCTTGCTGAGCTGGTGCCCGTCGTCGAACAGGCCGCCTTTTTCTGCTCCGCTATCGGAATTTGCCAGCAGGTCAGCAAAGCCTTCCGGCAGGCCAGCGCCCTGAAGTGCGGCTTTAAAGTCGGCTTCGCTCAGGTTCTGATAAACCACCGGTTTGCCGCTTTGCTTGCTGACTTCCGCCGCCAGCTCTGCAAGCGTCCAGGCCTGGTCACCGGCCAGCTCGTAAACTTTGCCTGCCTGGTTATCCAGCGTCAGCACTTTTGCCGCAGCGGCTGCGTAATCAGCGCGGGTGGCGGAGGCGATTTTGCCTTCTCCGGCGCTGCCGATAAACACGCCGTGCTGAACCGCAGGCGGCACGCTGGCAAGATAGTTTTCGGTGTACCAGCCGTTACGCAGCAGCACAAACGGTAAGCCAGATGCCTGAAGCAGTTGCTCGGTGGCTACATGTTCATCCGCCAGCGCCAGAGGCGAGCGGTCGGCATGCAGCAGGCTGGTGTAGGCGATAAGTTTTACGCCCGCCTGTTTCGCGGCCTCGATAATATTTTTGTGCTGAACGGTACGCTGACCGACTTCGCTGGAGGAGATCAGCAGCACTTTTTCTACCCCGGAAAACGCTTTTGCCAGGGCAGAAACATCGCCGTAGTCTGCCGCCCGCACCTGCACGCCGCGGCTGGCAAAATCTTCAACTTTTGCCGGGTTTCTTACTACGGTAACGACCTCTGCGGCATCAACGGTTTTCAGTAAATCTTCAACCACAAGGCGGCCCAGCTGGCCGGAAGCTCCGGTAATCGCAATCATGATGAATCTCCTGAGTGATGTTTCATACGAGTTGTGTCACACTAGCACCTTAGCTAACTTTTAGTAAGTACGCACAAAAAGGTAAGTATCAAATGAGTGAAACCACCGAAGCACCTCCTTCTTTGGGCGAACAGCTGCGCAGCGGAAATCTGTTCTGCGACAAATGCCCGTCGCGCGATGTTCTGAAGCACGTAACCAGCCGCTGGGGCGTACTTATCCTGATGGCTTTGCAGGACGGCACTCATCGCTTCAGCGATTTAAGACGCAAGATGGGCGGCGTAAGCGAAAAAATGCTGGCACAAACGCTGCAATGGCTCGAGGCCGACGGATTTGTCGACAGGAAATCTTATCCGGTAGTGCCGCCGCATGTGGAATACACCCTGACGCCAATGGGGCATGAAATATCCGGCAAGGTCGCCGCGCTGGCGGACTGGATTGAGGGGAATCTGCCGCAGGTGATGGCGTCCCGCGAGAAACGGGACGCCTGAGAGCCTTACTTAGTTAAATCAAGCTGATAAACGGCGAACCCGATCTCGTCGTTGCCGACGTTTTTCATCGGATACTGCGCTTTTTCTTTGATAAACGCGGCGGCTTTTTCGGTTGGCGACGTTTCGAAGCGGATATCCAGCGGCTGCTTGCTGGCAATTTTCGCCAGGCGCCAGTTATTGTCCGCTGCCGGGTGAATTTCGCCCTGAGCGCTAATCCAGCTGGCAAGCACCGAGCGGTTCTCGTCCGGGGAAGCAAACGCGATATGGCTGTCGCCGGTTCCGGCAAACTTGCCGCCGTAGGCACGGTAGTTATTGGTTGCCACCAGGAATACGGCGTTCGGATCGATTGGCTTGCCTTTGAAGGTCAGCTGTTTGATACGCTCGGCTTTCGGGTTAACCATCTGGCATTCGCCGTCGTAGCGAGCCGGCTGGGAAACATCAACCTGATAATTTACGCCGTCAATAACGTCGAAGTTATAGGTGCGGAACCCGTCCCAGTTGATAAGTTCCTGCGGTTTAGCGCTGTTTACGTCAATCTGGTTGAACTGCCCGGCGGAGCATTCCAGCCACTCTTTCACTTCTTTCCCCGTCGCTTTCACAACAACCAGGGTATTCGGATAAAGGTAGAGATCGGCGGCGTTGCGGAAGGTCAGCTGGCCTTTTTCCACTTCAACAAAGCTTGCCGGATCGTTTTTACGGCCACCGACTTTGAAAGGCGCGGCGGCGGAGAGTACCGGCAGGTTAGCCAGATCCGGATCGCCCTGAATGTATTTTTCAACATAGGCACGCTGCGCGTTATTCACCACCTGCACGGTTGGGTCGTCCTGCACCAGCGCGAGGTAGCTATACATGTTGTCCGATGATTTGCCGACAGGCTTGCTGACAAATTCGCGGGTGGCGTCGTGATCGTGTTCCAGCACTTTCACCAGCTTCGCATCTTCAGGCGCCAGTGATTTTTTGGCAACGGTATCGTAAATCGGGCGTGCTTCGGCTTTGCTGCCGGTGACTTTCCAGCTACCGGAGTCGTTGTTCAGCACCAGATCCACCACGCCTAGATGGTCTCCCCACATGCCCGGCATTACCGCCGGGACGCCGTTCAGGGTGCCTTTCTCAATATCGGCTCCTTTAATGCTGGCAAAATCCTTGCCCGGGAAAACGGCATGGGCGTGACCGAACATAATCGCATCCACGCCCGGGACTTCGCTGAGGTAGTAAACGGAGTTTTCCGCCATCGCCTGGTAAGGCTCGCTGGAAAGGCCCGAGTGCGCGATGACCACCACCACATCCGCACCCTGCTTGCGCATTTCAGGCACGTACTTGCGGGCGGTTTCGGTGATGTCGTTCACCGTCACTTTGCCGCTGAGATTTGCTTTATCCCAGGTCATTATCTGTGGCGGAACGAAGCCGATATAACCGATGCGTAAAGTCTGAGATTTGCCGTCTTTATCTTTAACCTCAGTCTCTTTAATCAGATAAGGCGTAAACAGCGGCTTATTGGTTTTGGTATCAATAATATTGGCGTTAACGTACGGGAACTTCGCGCCAGCGAGGGCTTTATGCAGGAAGTCGAGGCCGTAGTTGAATTCGTGATTGCCAAGGTTGCCCACGGTATAGTCCAGCGTATTCAGCGCTTTATAGACCGGGTGGATTTCTCCCGCCTTGAGGCCTTTTGCCGCCGCGTAATCGCCCAGCGGGCTGCCCTGAATAATGTCGCCATTATCCACCAGCACGCTGTTGGTGACTTCACCGCGGGCGGCATTGATTAAACTTGCGGTGCGTACCAGCCCGAACTTCTCAGTAGGCGTATCTTTGTAGTAATCGAAGTCCATCATATTACTGTGCAGATCGGTTGTTTCCATGATCCGCAGATCGACGGTTGCCGCATTGACGCTGGCCGCTATCAGCGTGGCCAGAAGCGTTGCGCTAAACTTAATCATGTTCAATGTCCTTTTTAGAGGTACGCCACAAAGGGCAATGTATATACATACTGTTGCTTACAATTTTGTGAAGTCTGCCAGAAATTTTCGGCACTAAACCAGAAATGCTTCACAGATAGCGCATCGCGGTGCAATGAGATATAAGTAAAACAATAAGTTATTCGCTCGGTGCAGCGCGCAGCGACACAACACGAGGTGGAGAATGTTAGAACAAATTTGCCAACTGGCGCGGGAAGCGGGCGTCGCCATCATGCAGGTCTATGAAGGTGAAAAGCCGCTTGAAGCAACCCACAAGTCAGACGACTCGCCGGTGACGGCGGCAGATCTAGCCGCACACGCAATTATTCTCGAAGGCTTACGGACGTTAACGCCGGACATACCGGTGCTGTCGGAAGAAGATCCCCAGTCGTGGGAAACTCGTCAAAACTGGCAGCGCTACTGGCTGGTTGACCCGCTGGATGGCACGAAAGAGTTCCTCAAGCGCAACGGCGAGTTCACCGTTAACATCGCGCTTATCGAGCATGGTAAAGCGGTGATGGGCGTGGTCTATGCCCCGGTGCTGAAAATCATGTACAGCGCAGCGGAAGGGAAGGCGTGGAAGGAAGAGTGCGGCGTGCGTAACCAAATTCACGTTCGGGATGCCCGCCCGCCGCGCGTAGTTGTGAGCCGCTCTCATGCCGCCAGCGATGACGAACTGAAAGAATATTTGCAGCAGATGGGAGAGCACCAGACCACGGCTATTGGTTCATCGCTCAAGTTTTGCCTGGTGGCCGATGGCCAGGCGCAGCTTTACCCGCGCTTTGGGCCAACCAATATCTGGGATACCGCAGCGGGGCATGCCGTGGCGGTGGCCGCCGGGGCGCATGTGCACGACTGGCAGGGTAAAACGCTTGATTACACCCCGCGCGAGTCGTTCCTTAACCCCGGCTTCCGGGTTTCTATTTACTGAGTAGCCCCTGTAGCAGGCTAATCACCTGCTGCACTTCCTGCTGGGTTAGCGGGCCGTCTTTGGCGAACTGAATACGGCCTTCTTTATCCAGCACCACGATTGCCGATCCACCCTGCTCAAGTTTCCAGGCTTTGGCCGCCACGCCGTTGCCGTCGACAACAAACTGCGACCACGGAAACTCCTTCTTATTACTCTCTATACTGCTGCGAACGAACATCGAGGTGCCGACTATAGCGTCATCGGTATTTACGATGGTGGTTGTCTGGTATTTGTCGTGCGGGAATTTCGCCGCTTTGATGGCTTCGACAACCGCAGCATTTTCCTCTTTAGCGCTGGAGCGGCCGGCAATATGCTGGAGCACCCGCACTTTTCCCGGCAGCTGCGCGCTATTCCAGTTTTTGTAGCTAAACTTACCGTTATCGAGCACTAACTCTCCCTTATCGGTTATCCCAATCGGTGAGACTCGCTGGTTATTCTCGAAGTTGTGCGCCGAGGCCATAAGCGGCAGCAGCAGAAGGGAAAGCGCCAGAGTTCCGCGCAGGGTCATAGTGAGCTCCTTATTGTTGTTGGCAGGTGATCCGACCACTTGAGTCGACGTTTTAAGCATATGTGCTGAATAACCATCTGTCCCGCAATGACAATGCCAGTTTGCGGAGCGGCGCACATATCCCTGAATTTTGAAGGCTTACGCTATTATTTTTTTACAAATTAAAAGATTGTTCTGAAAGTTTGTAATCTTTTAGTAAAAAAACTGCTACATACTAGGTCCCCTCGGATATCTGGACTATAGTTTTTGAGCACCAAAATTTTTCGCCTCATTTTGTTGAGCCAAATGTGGCTCGCAGGGGCGTAAACACTGCAGGAGTGAAACAACAATGAAAATTTTCCAACGTTACAACCCCCTTCAGGTGGCGAAGTACGTGAAGATCCTGTTCCGTGGACGGTTGTATATCAAGGACGTTGGCGCTTTCGAATTTGATAAGGGCAAAATCCTTGTCCCGAAGGTTAAAGACAAGCAGCACTACTCGGTGATGTCCGAGGTTAACCGCCAGGTCATGCGTTTGCAGGCGGACATGGGCTAGGCCCAAAGGTTGTAAAAAAAACGGCCCTCGCAAGGGCCGTTCGTGTTTCTGAGGAGCTTACTGCTCCTGATTTTCTTCAGCATCGGGCAGCTTTGGCGTCAGCGCCGTTGGCTTGTTATCAATGCGCGTCACCAGCAGCTGGTCGATGCGGTAGTTATCAATATCCACTACCTCGAACTTGTAGCCGGAGAATTTCACCGCATCTGTGCGTTTTGGGATCTTACGCAGCATAAACATCATGAATCCGCCGATGGTTTCGTAGTTGCCGGACTGCGGGAATTCGTCGATATCCAGCACGCGCATCACGTCATCGATAGGCGTCCCGCCTTCAACCAGCCACGAGTTCTCGTCGCGGGCCACAATCTGCTCTTCCATCCCCTGGCCGACCAGGTCGCCCATCAGGGTGGTCATCACGTCGTTCAGGGTGATAATGCCTACCACCAGCGCGTATTCGTTCATGATAACCGCGAAGTCTTCACCGGCGGTTTTGAAGCTTTCCAGCGCCTCGGACAGCGTCAGCGTATCCGGCACAATCAGCGCATTACGCAGATGCACGCCGCTGTTAAGCGCCATGCTTTGGTTGCCCAGCACGCGGTTCAGCAGCTCTTTAGAGTCAACGTAGCCGACAACGTGATCGATATCGCCGTTACACACCAGGAACTTGGAGTGAGGATGCTCGGCGATGGTGGACTTCAGGCTCTGCTCGTCGGCGTGTAAATCGAACCAGATAACGTTTTCGCGTGAGGTCATGGAGGACGGGACGGTACGTGATTCAAGTTCGAACACGTTTTCGATCAATTCGTGCTCCTGTTTACGCAGCACGCCCGCCAGCGCACCGGCTTCAAATATCGCATAAACGTCGTCGGAGGTAATGTCGTCTTTACGCACCATCGGCAGTTTGAAGATGCGGAAGATAACGTTCGCCAGGCCGTTGAAGAACCAGACCAGAGGTCTGAAGATAAACAGACAGAAGCGCATCGGGTTGATGATTCGCAAAGCGACCGTTTCAGGCGAAATCATACCGATGCGTTTCGGGGTAAGGTCTGCAAACAGGATGAACAGGCTGGTGACGAGGGTGAACGAGATAATAAAGCTGAGCTGATCGGCAAGTTCCGGAGACAGGAAGCGTTCCAGCAGCATTTTAAAGGCCGGTGAAAAGGCCGCATCGCCGACGATACCGCCGAGAATAGCTACGGCGTTCAGGCCAATTTGCACCACGGTAAAGAACATGCCCGGCGTTTCCTGCATCTTCAGTACGCGCTGCGCGTTCACATTGCCTTCATCGGCCAGCAGCTTAAGTTTGATTTTACGAGAGGCGGCAAGCGAGATCTCAGAGATTGAGAAGAAGGCACTGATAGCAATAAGAATAAGTATTATCAAAATACTGTTTAACATAATTTATCTGGCTGTTGTGGCCAGATCCTCGGAAGGGAAAAGTTGAAAAATCTAAGGGGTCAAACACAAGAAAAGCTGGCCGATTTTGTGAGCGGGCCAGCAATTTCAACGACTAGTATAGCGTAAGCGGGGGAGGTGTCGCTACTGGCTATAAAAGAGGCACGGCGGAATGGGTCAGTCTACCTGGCTGCAATCCAGCATTATTTTCATTGTGGAATGCAGCCGGGCGGTAAGTTTAGATCGAAAGGCTTAAATATTACGCCTGAGGCGGCAGGCAAACCCCGATGCCGCCGATGCCGCAGTAGCCCTGCGGGTTTTTGTACAAGTACTGCTGGTGGTCGTCTTCCGCGTAATAGAACGGGCCTGCATTAGCAATCTCTGTGGTGACCTGGCGTTTGTCACCGGCGGCGGTCATCGCGGCCTGGAAGCGTTCAAGGCTGGCGTGGGCCGCTTTGTCCTGCTCCGGCGTCAGGGGATAAATAGCGGAGCGATATTGAGTCCCTACGTCGCCGCCCTGGCGCATGCCCTGAGCCGGATCGTGGTTTTCCCAGAACACCTGTAGCAGCTGCTCATAGCTGACGACTTTCGGGTCATACACTACACGCACCGCTTCCGCATGGCCGGTCTGGCCGCTACAGACTTCACGGTAGGTTGGGTTTGGGGTATAGCCGCCGCTGTAGCCCGCAGCCGTGCTGTAAACGCCGGGAATCTCCCAATACAAACGCTCGACGCCCCAAAAACATCCCATCGCAAACAGGGCGATTTCCATCCCATCTGGTACATTTGTCATAGAGTGTTCATTAACCGCATGAAGCGTGGCGACCGGCATTGGCGTGTTTCGCCCCGGCAGGGCTTCGGACTGAGCAACAGGGTGAGTTTTTTCGAACAAATGCATGGTGTTTTTCTCCGGGAAATCGATAAAAAAGCGAGCGGTTGTCATCAGTCCTGCAATTTCAGACAATACACACAACTTAAAGACTACATTACATATAAGAAAGATTTAGGCTAGTGAGTTATTTTCAACCCTTAATGTTAGGGTTTTGTTAATCCGCGGAGCGGTAATGACGTTTCCTTCCAGGGGTGGGAACAAGGATATTCAGGAGAAAACGTGCCAGCAATCCGTACTTTATGTATTACCAGCCTGTGTGTGGCGAGCACATGGGCCAGCGCAGCGAACGTGCGTTTGCAGGTTGAGGGACTCAGCGGCGAGCTGCAAAAAAACGTACGTGCCCAGCTTTCAACTATCGAAAGTGATGAAGTCACGCCGGATCGCCGTTTCCAGGCGCGCGTGGACGACGCTATTCGTGAAGGGCTAAAAGCCCTCGGCTATTACGAGCCGACGATTGATTTTACCCTTCGTCCGCCTCCGGCAAACGGTGGCAGACAGGTACTGCTCGCGAAAGTAGACGCAGGCCCGCCGGTGTTAATTGGCGGCACTGATGTTATTTTGCGCGGCGGTGCACGTACCGACAAAGACTATCTCGAGCTGCTAACCAAGCGGCCAAAAATCGGCACCGTTCTCGATCACGCCGATTACGACAACTTCAAAAAAGGGCTTTCCAGCGTTGCGCTGCGTAAAGGCTACTTCGACAGTGATTTCCGCAAAAGCCAGCTAGACGTTTCGCTGGACAGACACCAGGCGTTCTGGGATATCGACTACGACAGCGGCGAGCGCTACCGCTTTGGTGACGTCACTTTCGAAGGCTCGCAAATTCGCGAAGAGTACCTGCAAAACCTGATCCCGTTTAAGCCGGGTGACTACTACAAGTCGAGCGATCTGGCCGAGCTTAACCGCCGCCTGTCGGCAACCGGCTGGTTTAACTCTGTGGTTGTGGCGCCAGAATTTGAAAAGTCCCGGCAGACCAAAGTGCTGCCTCTGCACGGCGTAGTTTCTCCCCGTACCGAGAACACGATAGAAACCGGTGTGGGTTATTCAACCGACGTAGGCCCACGCCTGAAAGCCAGCTGGAAAAAGCCGTGGATGAACTCGTACGGCCACAGCCTGACGACCAGCACCAGCCTCTCCGGCCCGGAGCAGACGCTGGACTTCAGCTATAAAGTGCCGCTGCTCAAAAGCCCGCTGGAGCAATACTATCTGGTGCAGGGCGGCTTCAAACGCACCGATCTGAACGATACAAAATCTGACTCAACAACCGTGGCGCTTTCCCGCTACTGGGATATGTCGAGCGGCTGGCAGCGCGCGGTTAACCTGCGCTGGAGCCTCGACCACTTTACCCAGGCGGACGTCACCAACACCACGATGCTGCTCTACCCGGGCGTTAGCCTGAACCGTACGCGTTCGCGCGGCGGCCTGATGCCTACGTGGGGTGATTCACAGCGGTATTCAATTGATGTTTCCAACACGACATGGGGTTCAGACGTCGACTTTGGCGTTTTCCAGGCGCAAAACGTCTGGATCCGCTCGCTGTATGAAAAACACCGTTTTGTGGTGCGCGGCAACCTTGGCTGGATAGAAACCAACAACTTCAAGAAAGTCCCGCCGGACCTGCGTTTCTTCGCCGGTGGCGACCGCAGCATTCGCGGCTACAAATACAAATCTATCTCGCCTGAGGACAGCAACGGCAAGCTGACCGGTGCGTCCAAGCTGGCAACCGGCTCGCTGGAATACCAGTACAACGTGACCGGTAAATGGTGGGGCGCGGCGTTTGTTGACTCCGGCGAAGCGGTTAACGACATCAAGCGCAGTAATTTCAAAACCGGCGCGGGCGTTGGGGTTCGCTGGCAGTCTCCCGTTGGCCCAATCAAGCTCGATTTTGCGGTGCCGGTTGGCGATAAAGAAGAGCACGGTTTACAGTTTTACATCGGTTTGGGGCCTGAATTATGAGTCGTTGGAAGAAAATAAGCCTCGCGGTGTTGGCTGTTATTGTCTTGTTGGTTGCGGCACTAGGTTTCCTGGTCGGCACTACACCGGGCCTGCATTTGCTATTTAAAGGGGCTAACCGCTGGGTGCCGGGGCTGCACATCGCCCAGGTCGACGGCGGCTGGCGCAACCTGACGCTGAAGAACCTGAGCTACGAGCAGCCGGGTGTTGCGGTGCGAGCGGGCGAAGTGCATCTTGCGGTTAAGCTCAACTGCCTGTGGCACAGCAGCCTGTGCGTGAATGACTTCTCGCTAAAAAATGTCGATGTCGCTATCGACAGTAAAAAAATGCCGCCGTCTGCTCCAGTCGAAGAGCAGGACAGCGGCCCGCTCAACCTCTCCACGCCATATCCCATCACCCTCAGCCGCGTGGCGCTGAACAACGTCAACGTTAAAATCGACGACACCACCGTTTCGGTGATGGATTTCTCCAGCGGCCTGAGCTGGGAGCAGCGAAATCTCACGCTGACGCCAACCAGCCTTGAAGGCTTGCTTATTGCCCTGCCGAAAGCCGCGCAGGTGGCAAAAGAAGAAGTGGTGGAGCCGAAGATCCAGAACCCGCAGCCTGGCGAAGCTCCGCTTGGGGAAACGCTCCAGAAGCTCTTCGAGAAGCCGCTGCTGCCGGAAATGGCAGACGTAAACCTGCCGGTGAATCTGAATATTCAGGAATTCCGCGGCGCTCGCCTGCGCCTGACGGGCGACACCGATCTGATGATTAATTCGCTGTTGCTCAAAGTCAGCAGCATCGACGGTAACCTGAAGCTGGACGCGCTGGACGTGGACTCTTCCCAGGGGCTGGTGAACGCCACCGGCAGCGCCCAGCTGCGGGATAACTGGCCGGTAGATCTGACCCTTAACAGCACGCTGAACATCGACCCGCTGAAAGGTGAAAAGGTGAAGATGAAAGTCGGCGGCGCGCTGCGCGACGAGCTGAAAGTCGGCATTAACCTTTCAGGGCCGGTGGGCATGCAACTGAATGCTCAGGCGAAGCTTGCGGAGGCCGGACTGCCGCTGAATATCGCGCTGGACAGCAAGCAGCTTGCCTGGCCGCTGAGCGGTGAAAAACAGTACCAGGCGGATGACATCAAGCTGCGCCTGACCGGCAAGATGACCGACTACAAGCTTTCGTTCAGCACCGCCGTGAAGGGCGACCAGGTTCCACCCGCCACGATAACGCTTGATGGCAAAGGCAACGAGCAGCAGTTTAGCCTCGACAAACTGCGGGTGGCTGCGCTTCAGGGCAATACCGATCTGAAGGCGCTGGTGGACTGGAGCAAAGCGATTAGCTGGCGCGGCGAACTTACCCTCGCAGGAATCAATACCGCGAAGCAGTTCCCGGACTGGCCCGCGAAGCTGGACGGCAATATCAAAACCCGCGGCAGCCTGTACGGCGGCAGCTGGCAGATGGATATTCCCGAGCTGAAGCTCAGCGGAAACGTGAAACAGAACAAAGTGAACGTTCAGGGCGCACTCCAGGGCAACAACTACATGCAGTGGAAAGTGCCAGGCCTGCACATTGAGCTGGGGCGCAACACGGTGGATGTGAAGGGCGAGCTGGGCGAGAAAGATCTCAACCTGGACGCCAACATTAATGCGCCAAACCTGGATAATGCGCTGCCGGGCCTCGGCGGCACGGCGAAAGGCATCATCAAGGTGCGTGGCGATGTGAAAGCGCCGCAGTTGCTGGCTGACCTCACGGCAAATAGCCTGCGCTGGCAGGAACTGACCGTTGCCCGCGTGCTGCTCAAAGGCGACGTGAAGTCGAGTGAGCAAATCGGCGGCAACCTCAACCTGCGCGTAGAGCGCGTTGTTCAGCCCGGCGTGAAGGTCGATTTGGTTACGCTGGATGCGAAAGGCGATGAAAAGCAGCACCAGCTTCAGCTGCGTATTCAGGGCGAACCCGTTTCCGGGCGGCTGAACCTCAGCGGCAGCTTTGACCGCAATGAAGAGCGCTGGCGCGGCAAGCTGACCGATACGCGCTTCGACACGCCGGTTGGCCCGTGGGCGCTGAACCGCGAGCTAACGCTGGACTTCCGTAATAAAGAACAGAAGATTGCGATTGGCCCACACTGCTGGGTTAACCCGAACGCCGAGCTTTGCGTACCGCAAACCATTGACGCCGGAGCTAAAGGCCGCGCGGTGGTGAACCTTAACCGCTTCGACCTGGCGATGCTAAAACCGGTGATGCCGGAAGAGACTCAGGCCAGCGGCGTGTTTACCGGTAAAGCGGATGTGAGCTGGGACAGCGAGTCCGGCGGCCTGCCTCAGGGCCAGGTCACGCTTAGCGGGCGCGGCGTGAAGGTCGCGCAGGTGGTTAACGGAAATACGCTGCCGGTCGCCTTCGATACGCTAAACCTGAACGCTGAGCTGAAGAACAATCGCGCCCAGCTGGGCTGGTTGGTCAAAGTGGCGAACAACGGGCAGTTCGACGGCCAGGTGCAAATAACCGACCCGCAGGGGCGGCGTAACCTGGGCGGCAACGTCAATATTCGTAACTTCTCGCTGGCTATTGCCAACGCTATCTTCTCGCGCGGCGAGAAAGCAGACGGCACGCTGAATGCTAACCTGCGTCTTGGCGGTAACCTTGAACGTCCTCAGATGTTTGGGCAGATGCAACTCAACGGCGTTGATGTTGAAGGCAACTTTATGCCGTTCGAAATGCAGCCGAGCCAGATTGCAATGAACTTCAACGGCATGAATTCAACGCTGCAGGGCGTGGTGCGAACCAAACAGGGGCAAATAGTCCTCAGCGGCGACGCAGACTGGACGCAAATCGACAACTGGCGGGCGCGTATTGCCGCGAAGGGCAGCAAGGTGCGTATCACAGTGCCGCCGATGGTGCGGCTGGACGTTTCCCCGGATATCGAGTTTGTGGCAACCCCGAGCCTGTTCACCCTTAACGGCAATGTTGACGTGCCGTGGGCGCGTATCGTGGTCCACGATGTGCCGGGCAGCGCGGTGGGCGTATCCAGCGATGAAGTGATGCTGGATAAAGATCTGAAACCGGTGAATCCGAAGTCGGCAAGTATTCCAATCAACAGCAATCTGACGATTCACGTTGGCAATAATGTCCGGCTGGATGCCTTCGGCCTGAAAGCTCGCCTCACCGGCGATCTTAAAATGGTGCAGGATAAGCAGGGGCTGGGTCTGAACGGCCAAATCAGCATTCCGCAGGGGCGCTTCCATGCTTATGGGCAGGATCTTATCGTGCGCAAAGGCGAGCTGCTGTTCTCCGGCCCGCCGGATAACCCGTATCTCAACATTGAAGCGGTGCGTAACCCTGAAGCGACGGAAAACGACGTCACGGCGGGCGTTCGGGTTACCGGGCCTGCCGACGAACCGAAAGCTGAAATCTTCTCTGACCCGGCGATGTCACAGCAGGAAGCCTTGTCCTACCTGCTTCGCGGCCAGGGATTAGACACTTCCGGCAACGATGGCGACGCGATGACTTCAATGCTTGTGGGTCTGGGGGTTGCACAAAGTGGTCAGGTTGTGGGTAAAATCGGCGAGACGTTTGGCGTAAGCAACCTGGCGCTCGACACCGCAGGGGTAGGAGACTCTTCCCAGGTGGTCGTCAGCGGCTATGTACTGCCGGGTCTTCAGGTTAAATATGGCGTAGGTATTTTTGACTCTCTGGCGACGTTAACGCTGCGTTATCGTCTGATGCCTAAGCTATATCTGGAAGCGGTGTCTGGCGTAGATCAGGCACTAGATCTGCTCTATCAGTTTGAGTTTTAGCAATGCGAATATTTGTTTACGGCAGTTTACGACGCAAACAAGGTAACAGCCACTGGATGACCAACGCCCAGTGGCTGGGCGACCACACGCAGGAAAACTACGTGTTGTATAGCCTTGGGCATTATCCAGGCGCCGTGCCGGGCGATGGCATCGTATCGGGTGAAGTTTACCGGATAGACGCCTCCACACTTTCCGAGCTGGATGCACTGCGCACCAAAGGGGGCGAGTACCGACGCCAGCTGATTCAGACACCTTACGGCGGAGCCTGGATGTACGTTTACCAGCGCCCGGTGGACGGGCTAACGCGCATCGACAGCGGGAACTGGCTGGATCGAGAAAAGTATTAAGCACATCTAAAGCGGCTACCCCAACAGGTAGCCGTTTTTTTATCCCTGCGGCCTTCCATTATTTTGTCATCTTGATCCGCCGTACATTTTTCCGTGGGAAGCCCATTCCAAAATTAAACTCTGCTCACATTTTGTTCTGTTCATGCGTCTGAATCAGTTTTATAACTGGCGCAGTCTCATGTTGTTGTGTTTATACTTTGTATAACACACCCGGCAGGAGAGAGAGATGCGCATCACCATCAAAAAATGGGGGAACAGTGCTGGTATGGTCATTCCCGGTGCATTAATGGATGAGCTAGGGCTCAAGATTGGGCAAAGTATGGAGGCGGAAGTGTTTAACAATCAGCTGATTATGAAACCCGTAAGGAAAAAGTACACTCTGGACGAACTGCTGGCTCTGGGTGACCCATCGGCGCCAAAAGTGTCTGAAGAAGAGATTTGGGGCAAGGATAACCCGGTCGGGAAAGAAGTATGGTGAGACGTGGGGGTTTTGAAAGGGGCGATATCGTTCTCGTGGGGTTCAATCCCGCCGTTGGCCGGGAGCAACAGGGGGAAGGCCGTCCTGCTCTGGTGCTTTCAACCCGGGCGTTTAACCAGACGGGCACGGTGCTGGTGGCACCCATCACTCAGGGCGGAAATTACGCAAGGGACGCAGGTTTTGCCGTTTCCCTGAGCGGATGCGGGACGGAGACCTGCGGCGTGGTGCTGGTTAACCAGGCCAGAATGGTCGATCTTGAATGCCGCGGGGCACAAAAACTTGAGGCCGCTCCGCTAGACGTTGTTGAGGAAGTTTTAGCCAGGCTTCAGGCCATCCTCGAATAAACAAAAACACCGCCCGGAGGCGGTGTTTGCTCTTTACTCGCAGGCTGAGAATTACTTCTTAGCGGCGCGTTCGAAAGAGGCGATGATTTCTGCTTTGGCAGCTTCGGCATTGTCCCAGCCGTCAACTTTCACCCATTTGCCTTTTTCGAGGTCTTTGTAGTGCTCGAAGAAGTGAGTGATCTGCGCTTTCAGCAGTTCTGGCAGGTCGTTCACATCTTTAATGTGATCGTACTCTTTGCTCAGTTTGGTGTGCGGAACAGCAACCAGTTTAGCGTCTTCGCCAGACTCGTCGGTCATTTTCAGCACGCCAACAGGGCGGCAACGAATCACGCTGCCTGGCTCCAGCGGGTATGGAGTTGGGACCAGAACGTCTACCGGGTCACCGTCCAGAGACAGGGTGTGGTTGATGTAACCGTAGTTGCACGGGTAGAACATCGCGGTAGACATGAAGCGGTCAACAAACAGCGCGCCGCTATCCTTGTCTACTTCGTATTTGATTGGGTCAGCGTTAGCCGGGATTTCAATAACAACGTAGATATCTTCCGGCAGATCTTTACCCGCTGGAACGTTGAGTAAGCTCATGTCTCTTTCCTTTAAACTGGTGTATTTCAAGTGCCCGATATTATAGCCAACTGCGGTTAAATGTCTTTTGCTGTTTTTCCCCAACGGCCTAAGACGCTACGCTAAACGGCCCTCCCGCGCGGCCGCCTGCCCGGATAACCGTGCGAACCTGCCTGCGCTAAACGTCATGGCAACAAGCACTTAACGTACGCAAATAACGCAAATTGATTAAACATTTTCCTAAAATTGCCGATAACACGCTCACTACTTTATTCATGAGCCATCGTTAAACCGGGAATTAAGCATGTTGAGAAATTTGTCGATTCGCACGGGGCTGCTGACGCTGTTGGCAGTTATGACGTTCCTGCTGTTGGTTGTTAGCGGCATTGGCATTTATGCCCTGCAGCAAAGTTCCGCTTCTCTTGAGCGCATTAATCGCCTGCAGGGTGAGCAAATGGTGCGCGTCAGCGATGGTTATATTCTGCTGCTGCGCGCCCGTAATGAGGCCGGTCAGTCGGTACGGCAGATGGAAATCGGCATGCTGGATGATGCGACGAAGTCGGCTAAAAATGTGACCGTCGAAGTAGAGCAGGCGCAGAAAAATCTAAAATCTGTTATCGACAGCGGCGTGAGCGACGAGCAGGGCGATGCTCTTCTGGCAAGTCTGGCCAAAAGCTATGCAGCCTATCAGGCTCAGGGGATTGCCCCGATGCTGGCGGCGCTGCAAAAGCAAAGCCCGGACGACTATTACGATCTGCTGGAAAAAAGCCTGATCCCGCTTGGGCAGAAATTTGATACCGACGTGCAGGCGTTTCAGCGCTGGGGTGAAGCCCGCGGCAACAGCGAAGTGGCTGGCGTCCAGCTGCATAAGAAAATCGTTCTTGGCTTTATTATCCTTGCCGCGCTGCTGACTGCCGCCATCATTGTGCTGGTGTGGCTGGCGCTGCGCCATCTGCTGCTTAAGCCGCTGGATGAAGCCATTCACCAGCTGGAGTTTGTCGCCGAAGGTGATTTAACCCAGCCGCTGCCGCAAACCGGTAACAACGAATTTGGCCGCCTTGCCGGAGCGATTGTGGCGATGCGGACCTCTCTGGTGGACTCGGTAAGCCGCGTGCGCGACGCATCATCTCAGATTGATACCGGCAGCCGCGAGCTGGCCGCAGGCAACCTCAACCTCTCCCAGCGTACTGAATCCACTGCAACCTCGCTGGAAGAAACCGCAGCCAGCATGGAGCAAATCACCGCCACCGTGAAGCAAAACGCCGATAACGCCGAGCAGGCCCATAAGCTGGCTAAAGTGGTTTCCGACACCGCCGACCGCGGCAGTGAAATGGTTTGCTACGTGATTGAAAAAATGCGTGATATTTCAGGAAGCGCCGGCCGTATTGCAGATATTCTTAGCGTTATCGACGGCATCGCTTTCCAGACCAATATCCTGGCGCTCAACGCCTCGGTGGAAGCGGCTCGCGCCGGGGAGCAGGGGCGTGGTTTTGCCGTGGTAGCCGGTGAAGTTCGCACTCTGGCAAGCCGTAGCGCCGAAGCGGCCAAAGAGATCCGCACCCTGATTTCTGACTCTCAGACGCATGTAGGCGAGGGTAGCGAACTGGCGCAGCAGGCCGGTGAAACAATGGATGAAATCGCCGAAGAAATTATGCGTATGACCAGGCTGGTACGTGAAATTGCCAACGCTTCTAACGAGCAAAGCCACGGAATTGAGCAGGTGAATATTGCCGTGAGCCAGATGGATGAAGCGGCTCAGCAGAACGCGGCGTTAGTGGAAGAGTCTACGGCGGCAACCCGTTCGCTGGAAGAGCAGTCTCAGCAGTTGGTTACGGCGATGGCGTCATTTCGCTATTAAGTGAAGCGCTAAAAAGAGACTGTAATTAAAATTGTGTAATTGCCTGTTTTTGATATGTTCACTCCCACAACGGAGACAGGCAAATTATGGACGAGAAGAAACTTAAAGCCCTTGCGGCTGAGCTGGCCAAAGGCCTTAAAACTGAGGCTGACCTCAATCAGTTTTCCCGCATGCTCACGAAGCTGACCGTTGAAACGGCGCTCAATGCAGAGCTGACTGACCACCTCGGGCACGAGAAAAATGCCCCTAAAACTGGCACCAACACCCGCAACGGTTACTCTTCAAAAACGCTGCTGTGCGACGACGGTGAAATCGAGCTGAACACGCCGCGCGACCGGGAAAATACCTTTGAGCCTCAGCTGATTAAGAAGAATCAGACGCGTATCACGCAGATGGACAGCCAGATTTTGTCCCTGTACGCCAAAGGCATGACCACGCGGGAAATCGTCGATACGTTCAAAGAGATTTACGATGCCGATGTGTCACCGGCCCTGATTTCAAAAGTCACGGATGCCGTTAAAGAGCAGGTCGCCGAATGGCAGAATCGCCAGCTGGATGCACTCTATCCCATTGTTTATATGGACTGTATTGTTGTTAAGGTTCGCCAGAACGGCAGCGTGATTAACAAAGCGGTGTTCCTGGCGCTGGGCATCAATACCGAAGGCCGGAAAGAGCTTCTGGGGATGTGGCTGGCTGAAAATGAAGGTGCAAAGTTCTGGCTGAACGTGCTGACGGAACTTAAAAATCGCGGCCTTCAGGACATCCTGATTGCCTGCGTGGATGGCCTGAAGGGCTTCCCGGATGCGATAAACAGCGTCTATCCGCAGACTCACATCCAGCTGTGCATCATCCACATGGTGCGTAACAGCCTGAAATACGTGGCGTGGAAAGACTACAAAGCGGTCACGGGCGGGCTGAAAGCCGTTTATCAGACCCCCACAGAAGCTGCCGCGCTGATGGCACTGGATGCGTTCGCAGAAAAATGGGATGACAAATATCCGCAAATCAGCAAAAGCTGGCGTGCGCACTGGGAAAATCTCAATACGTTCTTCGGCTATCCGCCTGACATCCGAAAAGCTATCTACACCACGAATGCCATCGAATCGCTGAACAGCGTTATCCGTGCCGCTATAAAGAAACGCAAGGTGTTCCCGACGGATGACTCGGTGCGGAAGGTGGTGTATCTGGCGATACAGGCAGCATCGAAAAAATGGAGCATGCCGATCCAGAACTGGCGGCTGGCGATGAGCCGTTTTATTATCGAGTTCGGTGACCGCCTGAGCGATCACCTTTAACACGATGGCAGTTACACAGAATTATTTACAGGGTCGCTAAAAACCCTCTCCCCGATGTGTACGTTCCGGGGACATAGTAGACAGATGTTCGGGGACATAGTGAACACCTTTTAACATCTTTTACCCATGATGATCGACCGGTTCTTCAGGTCGATCATTCCCACTTTCGTGCTGTACCACCACACCTCATAACAACCGTCCTCACCGCTTTCCTTCAGCCCCACTCGCTCTCCCCTGAACGCTTTGCCCGCTTTCAGGCTGATACCTCTGATGCTCAGGCTTCCACTGATATCCACTTTTCTTACCGCCACGCCGTCATCGTACTCCGGCCCGGGAGCATCGCTTCTGTACTGTCTGGCCGAAGGCTGATAGCGCGAACCCGGGACCGCCATATTCAGTCCCTCATGCGGGCGTTCAAAGTTATAGACCTCCCGCCAGTGGTCAAATACCCGCTGGAGCTGGTCGCTGTCCGTGAACCATTTCCCCTGCAGAACCTCCGCCTTCAGACTGCGGTGAAAACGCTCGAGCTTGCCCTGCGTCTGGGGATGATAAGGCCGCGAGTGCCCCACCCGGATACCCTGACGCATCAGCCACAGCTCCAGCGCGGTCCAGGTCCCGGTGGTGTCTCCCCAGGGCGCCCCGTTATCCATGGTCATCCTCTCCGGCAGGCCATAGCGCTCAAACACCTTTGTCAGATGTGACTGCACGGTCTCACGCCGCTCGTTGTCGCAGTGCGTCAGGCAGAGTGAAAACCGGGAGTGGTCGTCCAGCAGCGTGAGGGGATGGCTGCGCCCACCGGCGAAGGGAAAGTGTCCCTTAAAATCCATCTGCCAGAGGGCGTTCGGCCTGCCGTGTTCGAAGCGACCGGCAGAGGGGATACCCGGCGGTACACCGGGTAGCAGGCCGTGACGGTGCATCAGGTTGTGCACGGTACTGACGGCAGGAAGGTGGTGCCCCTGCGCTTCCAGCCAGGCCTTAATCTTGCGGGCTCCCCAGCGGGGATGGGCCAGGTGTGCCTGCTGTAACAGGTCAGCCACCTGAGCGGCGGTGGCGTTGGGAGAATGATGGGGAGCCCGTGAGCGGTCAGCGAGGCCGGGAAGTCCGGCCTCGAGAAAGCGGCAAAGCCACTTATATCCGGTGGCGGGCGCGATGCCGAAGTGGCGACAGAGCGCCCGGATGTTAGCCCCGTCCTGCGAGGCAAAGTGAACAAACTCGTGACGTAATGACATGGTATCTCTCGCATCCCAGGGCATAAGCGACTCCGGAAGAGGGTTCTTATGCCGTAGTTGTAAGTGTCTACCATGTCCCCGAACAAGTGTTCACCATGTCTCCGGTATGTACAGATGGGAGAGGGTGAGAAGAAAGAAATCAGGCGTCCGGGTATTCGCGAATAAAACGCTCGACGTCTTCAACCATGTGCTGAGTGCCGACAAAGAAAGGGCGGCGCTGGTGCAGGGTGGTTGGGATGATGTCCAGAATACGCTCTTTACCGTCGCTGGCTTTGCCGCCGGCCTGTTCCGCAAGGAACGCCATCGGGTTGCCTTCATACAGCAAACGCAGTTTGCCTTCAGGGTGGCTGGCGGTGCTTGGATAAAGGTAAATCCCGCCTTTCAGCAGGTTACGATGGAAGTCCGCAACCAGAGAGCCAATGTAGCGCGAGGTGTAAGGGCGCTTGCTGGCCGCATCTTCTTCCTGGCAGAATTTGATGTACTTCTTCACGCCGTTCGGGAATTTAATGTAGTTGCCTTCGTTAATGGAGTAGGTGTTGCCTCTCTCCGGGAAGCGCATACGTTCCTGGCTCAGGCAGAATACGCCGAGTGAAGGATCGTAGGTGAAGGCGTGAACGCCGCAGCCGGTGGTGTAAACCAGCATCGTCGAGGAGCCATAAACCACATATCCCGCTGCAACCTGCTTGTTGCCGGGCTGCAGGAAGTCCTCTTCGGTTACCGGAGTGCCTACGGGAGTGATACGGCGGTAGATAGAAAATATGGTGCCAACCGAGACGTTGACATCAATGTTAGAAGAGCCGTCAAGCGGGTCCATCAGCACCACGTATTTGGCCTGCTCCGCGCCCTCGAAGACGACAATGTCATCCTCTTCTTCGGAGGCAATACCTGCCACAATGCCGCGTGCCTTCAGCGCTGCCTTGAGTTTTTCATTCGCAAACAGGTCGAGTTTTTGCTGCTCCTCGCCCTGCACGTTTTCGGCACCGCTCGCACCCAGGATATCGACCAGACCGGCCTTATTGATATCGCGGTGGATGATTTTAGCGCCCAGCTTTATCGCCGACAGTAAAGCCGTAAGCTCACCGGTAGCATGAGAAAACTCGTGCTGCTTTTCGACAATAAATTCACCTAACGTTTTCATAACACTTTCCCTGCATCATTATGTTGGATAAAACGATCGCAACAATCTTAACAAATATTCAAAACATCGCGCACAGGTGAATCGCGCCAGCAAGTTAAGGAATATCCTGAAATGCGTTTCGCCCCGGAGGCCATACGGTTAGAATGTGCGCCAAACAAAGAAAGGATAGTTTCGTATGCGCATTCATATTCTAGGGATCTGTGGCACCTTTATGGGCGGCCTGGCGATGCTGGCTCGCTCTTTAGGGCATGAAGTGACTGGCTCGGACGCCAATGTTTACCCGCCGATGAGCACGCTGCTTGAACAGCAGGGGATCTCGTTAATCGAAGGTTATGACGCCAGCCAGCTCGACCCGCATCCTGACCTGGTGATTATCGGCAACGCGATGACGCGCGGTAATCCTTGTGTTGAAGCGGTGCTGGAGCAGGGCATTCCTTATATGTCCGGCCCGCAGTGGCTGCATGACTTTGTGCTGCGCGACCGCTGGGTGATTGCGGTTGCCGGTACTCACGGTAAAACCACGACGGCCGGAATGGCGACCTGGATTCTGGAAGCCTGCGGCTATAAGCCGGGCTTTGTCATCGGCGGCGTACCGGGGAACTTTGAGGTTTCTGCTCGCCTGGGCGACAGCTCATTCTTCGTGATTGAAGCCGACGAATATGACTGCGCGTTCTTCGACAAGCGTTCCAAATTCGTGCATTACTGCCCGCGCACGCTGATCCTCAATAACCTTGAGTTCGACCACGCGGATATCTTCGACGATCTGAAAGCCATCCAGAAGCAGTTCCACCATCTGGTGCGCATCGTGCCGGGCCAGGGGAAAATTATCTGGCCGGAAAACGACGCAAACCTGAAGCAAACCCTGGCAATGGGCTGCTGGAGCGAGCAGGAACTGGTTGGCGAGCAGGGCCACTGGCAGGCTAAAAAGCTGACGACCGATGCCTCCCAGTGGGAAGTCTATCTGGACGGCGAGTGCGTCGGCACCGTGAACTGGCAGCTTGTGGGCGAACACAATATGCATAACGGCCTGATGGCGATTGCCGCCGCCCGGCATGTTGGCGTCACGCCGGCAGATGCCGCTCAGGCACTGGGCGGTTTCGTTAACGCACGCCGCCGCCTTGAGCTGCGCGGTGAAGCTAATGGCGTAACCGTTTATGATGATTTTGCTCATCATCCGACGGCAATTCTGGCCACCCTTGCTGCGCTACGCGGTAAAGTTGGCGGAACGGCGCGCATTCTGGCGGTGCTGGAGCCTCGTTCAAACACCATGAAAATGGGCGTCTGCAAAGACGATCTGGCGCCATCTTTGGGGCGTGCAGATGAAGTCTTCCTGCTGCAACCGCAGCATATTCCATGGCAGGTTGCGGAAGTGGCTGAGGCCTGCGTGCAGCCAGCGCACTGGAGTGCGGACGTGGATACGCTGGCCGATATGATTGTGAAAACAGCGCAGCCCGGCGACCATATTCTGGTGATGAGCAATGGCGGCTTCGGCGGCATTCATCAGAAGCTGCTGAACGGTCTGGCTAAAAAAGCGGAACTTGCGGACGAGCAGGCTATTTAAGCCAAGCCCGTGTAGCATGCGGTCAAGGGCGTACTTCGGGTACGCCCTTTTTGTTTAAAGCGAGCCAGCCACTTTAAATGTGTCTGTTACCTTAGGATCCACACCGAAGCGGTTAACGCCTGGCGTCCCGTTCTGGCAGTTGAACGCCAGAATAATCAGCCAGCCAACGACAGGGATCAGCAGCAGCAGAAGCCACCATGCGGAACGATCGGTATCGTGCAGGCGGCGGAACTGTACTGCCCAGAGCGGCAGGAAAACCAGGATGCTGTAAATTGTGGTGAGCGCTCCTTCATCTTTATAGATATGAAGTCCAAGCATTCTGTCCAGCACGCTGAGTACGCCAGCCAGAATGAAGTTCACCAGATGGAACATCCAGTACTCTTTGCGGCGTGCACGGCCGCTAAAACCAAGATAATTTCTTAATGCTTTGAAATACCAATCCATTTACGGCCCGCCTTGATTATCCGAAAATCACCCGATAGATAAGCGATCGTTTCAAGAATAGTCGTGAAAATCTGGGCCGTAAATCATTGTTGTGGTGAATATTCTTAACCCCGGCTAAACCGGACATCGCGCCCGTGCGGCTGGTCTAAATCCTGCGCAGGGCCGACGGAAATAACACCGGTTGGGTTAATCGTTTTATGGCTGCGATAGTAGTGGTTGCGAATATGCGGGAAGCTCACCGTTTCGCTTATCCCCGGCAACTGATAGATGTCGCGCAGGAAGCCGTAAAGATTGGGGTAGTCGCTGATGCGGCGTTTGTCGCATTTGAAGTGGGTGACATACACCGGATCAAAGCGTACCAGCGTCGTCCACAGGCGAATATCCGCCTCGGTCAGCTGGTTACCGGTTAAATAGCGGTGCTGGCCGAGGATTTGCTCAAGACGTTCCAGAGAGATGAAAAGCTTGTCGACGGCTTCGTCATAGGCTTCCTGCGAAGTGGCGAATCCTGCTTTATACACGCCGTTATTCACCGAGTCGTAGATCCAGCCGTTTAGCTCATCTATCTCACTTCTCAGCGCTTCGGGGTAGTAGTCTCCTGCTCGCGCACCAAGCGCATCAAACGCCGTGTTGAACATGCGGATGATTTCAGCCGACTCGTTGCTGACGATGGTTTGATTTTTCTTATCCCACAGCACCGGCACCGTAACGCGCCCGGTATAGTTCGGGTCTGCCTGAAGATAGAGCTGATAGAGAAAATCGTGCTGATAAAGAGTGTCGCCGGTTGCGTCCGGGAAGTCTGTGCCAAACGTCCAGCCATTTTGCAGCATCAGCGGGTGTACTACGGAAACAGAGATAAAGGGCTCGAGACCTTTCAGCTTGCGAACCATCAGGGTGCGGTGCGCCCACGGGCAGGCGAGGGAGACATACAGATGATAGCGATCTTTTTCGGCGGCAAAGCCTTTGCTACCGTCTGGACCGGCGGTGCCGTCTGCGGTCAGCCAGTTGCGGAAGGCGGATTCGGTGCGCTTGAAGCGGCCGCCGGTCGATTTGGTGTCGTACCAGACGTCATGCCAGACGCCGTCGATGAGTTGCCCCATTTTTTTCTCCTCCTCAATAGCAAAAAAGCGAAGACAATGTCTTCGCTTTCTCAGTGTTCATCAGTATAGAACGCTTACCACTTTTTATTCAGTACGCGGTCGAGGCTGATTGCGCCCGGGCCGAAGACGGCCAGCAGCAGGTAACCACCCGCGATGGTGAAGTTCTTCATAAACATGATGGAGTTCGCGCCTTCAGCAAAGTTGCTGTGGAACAGGAACGCCGTCAGCAGAGTAAACAGCGCGGTGATAAGCGCGGTGGTACGGGTCAGGAAACCGAACAGGATAGCCAGACCGCCGCCGAACTCCAGCAGGATAGTCAGCGGCAGCAGTGCGCCCGGCACGCCCATCGCTTCCATGTATTGCTGAGTGCCAGCATAACCGGTGATTTTGCCCCAGCCAGCGGTAATAAACAGGATTGGCATTAAAATACGAGCAACCAGGACGCCAACATCTTCTAATTTTTTCATTTTACTCTCCAGCGGTTCTTTTTTCCGGCGTTCATTGCCAGGACTTAAAGGGGGCGCAAACTCCAGTGATTACCGGTGCTTGCCGTCGATGGAGAGGATAATAGACGGGGTGAAAAAGGATTGTTAGCAAGGAAAACTGTCTAAGTCCTTCAAATATCCTGAGTGAACTAAGCGGCAAAAGTAAAAACACCGCCATCGAGGCGGTGTTTGTGGGGGCTAGCGTGGGTTTTGATTCAGCGCGTTGCGGATCATTCGCCAGGCGCTCCAGGCGCCAAAACCTCGCTTCGCCCAGCGCATCAGCAGGCTTGGGTGCCGTACCGACCAGATAGCCAGCACGCTGCTGGCTATCATGGCGTAGCTGCGCAGGCTTAGCAGAGTGTTCCAGCCGCGATCGTAAGGGCCGGTCACCTGCAACCAATCCCGCCTTGTGGCGCTGAGGTCGAGACGCTGTTGCTGGATTTGGCTGAGCAGATGCGCCTTACGCTTAGTGCGTTCTGCATCGCTCATTACTTATCCTCTTCCAGCAGGGTCCGGTCGTTTTCCAGCTCGCGCCGGGTATGGCGCAGCAAAGTCGACTGCCGGGATTTTCTCAGCGTCCAGATACCGCCGATCAGCGCCAGAGAGAGCAGTACCACGGTGGTCGCAATCATGGCGTTGAGGCGATACTGCGGATCAACGGCCCAGATAACCAGCACCATCAGGCTCATCAGGCCAAAAGCGGCAAACAGCATCGTCAGGCCGAGCATCAGCAGCAGCTGAACGAGATGCGCTTTTTCCTCTTCCAGCTCAACCACGGCAAGGCGCAGGCGGGTTTCAACCATTCCAACCAGAATGGTGACCAGCCGCTGACCAATGCCGAGCACGCTCTTGCCCGGCCCCTGGCTTTGATGAGAATCAGCCATCTTAGCGGCGAGCCAGCAGCACACCCAGTACGACGCCTACCGCCGCACCAATCCCAACGCCTGTCCACGGGTTCTCGCGAACATAATCGTCAGCTTTTGCCGCGGCTTCACGGGTTTGCTGGGCGATGGCTTCGCTGGTTTCGCCGAGACGAGAGCGGCTCTCTTTGAGCGCTTTTTCTGCTTTGGTGCGCAGCTTATCCAGTTCGGTTTTCGACTTGTCCGTGGAAGCACTCAGGACTTCTTCAAGCGTATCTGCCAGGGATTTCAACTCAGCGCGCAAATGTTCTGACGTAGTATCTTTTGACATAATTCTCTCCGAGTGTTTGAGGTGGATCCTTAAAGTCTGCGACTACCTGTCTCAGTAATCACGCTTCTCTAAAGCTTTCAATTCGTCTTCAGCTTCTGCCAGTTTTTTCTCGCGTTTAGCAATTTTTTCCGGGTCGCCCTTCTGGCGGGCTTCATTGAGATCGGCTCTACGTTCTTCAATTTCTTCTTTTTGATGGGTGATTTTTTTCTGGTGTTCGGCGCGCAGGCTGCTGTCGCTGCAATTTGCGCGCACTTCGCTCAACGCTTTTTTCAGGCCATCAATACGATGCTGGTTATTGTGTTTTTCCGCATAGCCAATCTCGCGTTGAATATCCTGCTCTTTTTCACCGCAAAGCGAAGCGGCCTGAGCGGCAGAAGTCAGGGTGAGTAAAGCAAGAGCCAGTACGGTGCGGTATTTCATGATTTGACCTTCCATTGTAAGACGATGCACAAATTATCGGGTGATAATACCCTATGCGTCGTTCCAGAGTTTCGTTTAAAAGCGCTGATAATGAGCGGTAAAAACAGATAAAGCATAGTCATGAATCAACTAAAAACCCAGAGGGTAATAATAAATTCGGACTCAGAGAAGGGTGATTAACCGAGATGATTGTGGTCAGGGCGCAGGATGGAGAGCCATGCCAGCGCGTCGCTATCGCCGTCCTGCTGGGCCACAACATAGCCCTGCGGCAGCGTACGGTTCAGCACTTCCTTTGCGGCTTCACTCTGTGCGCTGGAATCAAAAGTAACCAGCAGTGTGTTATTCAGCGGCGTAATACTTTTGAAGCGGATGCCGTTGGCGTCGAGATGATGCCAGACGTAAAAACCGTCAGGTATGCTCCCGCCCTGCCGCGAGGCACGTATCTCAAGAGTGGAATCTTTATTCTGCATGCCGGACCACATAACCAGCGCGACCAGCGCCAGCGCACCCACAAGCAGCGCCGCCCGAAGGCGGCCTGTGAAAGCTAATTTCATCGAATCTCTCTAACTGCTTTGACCGCGTTTTTTACGCCAGAGCACAATTAATGAACCTACGAGGCCGATGACAAGGAGCACCACCGGGATAAGCATCAGGCACGACATTAATGCGTCTTCGTATTTCTGGAACACAGGGGTTTTGCCCAGCAAATAGCCCAGGGTGGTGAGAATCAATATCCACAACAGGCCGCTCATCCAGTTAAAGAACTGGAAGCGTGTGCTGCTAAGACCCGATAACCCGGCAATAGTTGGCAGCAGGGTACGAACAAATGCGATAAAACGCCCCACCAGCAGCGCCGACAGGCCGTGCTTATGGAATAACTGGTGTGAGCGCTGGTGGTAGTGCGCAGGCAGATGAGAAAGCCAGTTTTGTACCAGCCTCGTATTTCCCAGCCAGCGCCCCTGAATGTAGCCCAGCCAGCTGCCGAGGCTTGCCGCTATGGTGAGCAGAGCGATAGTTTCCGCAAAGCCCAGAGACCCTTTCGCTATCAGAACGCCAACCAGAACCAGCAGGCTGTCACCGGGCAAAAATGCCGCCGGAAGCAGGCCGTTTTCGAGAAATAAAATCATGAACAGCACAAAGTAGAGCATGCCAACCATCGAGGGGTTAGCGAGCGTTTCAAAATCCTGGCTCCAGAGAGCGGAGAGCAGTTGCGTCAGTAGTTCCATTCAGTGTTCCTGGCACTTCGTTTAGGCCGCCGGTGTAAACGGATGAGCAGAATGCAGCATGGTTTTTATAGTTAGTTGCTGGCTACAATCCACTGCCCCTACTGTGGTGTCGGAATAACATCGTGTGAAACGACAGCCAGAAGGACGGAAACCCGTACAGACGGTGAAATTGCATCTAATTGTAACAAAACTACGCGTTATACGTCACAGTATTTGCAGTTTGTTGAGGAATGATTTTGCTTACTGGCGGGGAGGCTGGCGAGGGTATTTACAAACGCTGACACTATTTATGGTTTGCTTACCCTCGGGCGGAAAAATGACTATTTTTGACCGTTTGCCGCTTTATCAAGATGAACTACCGGATTTTCAGCAAACAAATAGCGGTCTGCGTTGAACTCAAAATCATCGCTGGTGGCGTTAAACAGCACCTGGCGAGTATTTTCCAGATGCTGCCACATGGCCAGTTTAGCCGCAGCAGGATCTTTGCGAATCAAGGCTTTAAGGATTTGGTCATGATCGTCGCACCAGTTATCAACCGGGCGCATATCCATGTGTTCGTGTAATTTTTTCCAGTACGGATTGTAAATGCGGTGGCTCCACATTTTTTCCACGATAGTGGCCAGCGCGCCGTTTTGCGTAGCCAGCGCCACCTGCACATGGAACTGAAGATCCCATTCTGAATCGCGGAAGGTTTGCTCTTTTCTCGCTTTTTCCTGAATCTCCATCAGCTTAACAATGTCCTGCTTGGTCACCTGAGTGGCGGCAAACTCGGCAATATTGCTCTCAATCAGCTGGCGGGCCTGCAAAAGCTCGAAAGGACCATAATTGGCAAATTCAAAGCGCTCGTCCGGCACCGTCATATATTTTGCCTGGCTGGAAATGACGTGGATCCCGGAACCCTTGCGGACTTCAACGTAACCTTCAACCTCCAGCATGATTATCGCCTCGCGCACGACCGTACGGCTGACGTTTTTCTCTTCCGCGATATAGCGCTCCGCAGGCAGTTTTTCTCCGACCTGGTAAACCCCGGACTCGATACGATGTTTAAGTTCAGCGGCCAGCTGCTGATACAGGCGGCGGGGTTCTATGGCGTCCATAAGTTGCTCCAAAAAAGGGCTGCGGCGTGAGTAAATTTGTTATACCACTTTTTCAGATAACGCTCTAGCAAGCATCGGGATTAAAGCCGCCCGAAGGCGGCTAAGTTTAAGACTGCACGACGGCTTTTGCCGGAACGATTTCGGGCGTCAGCTCACTGGCGGGCTGATTTTTCAGTACCGTCCAGATAACGATAGCGCCCAGCAGGTCGAATACCGCCAGCGCGGCAAACAGCGGGCTAAAGCCCATGGTGTCAGCCAGCGCGCCGACGACCAGGGCAAACAGCGTGCTGGCGGTCCAGGCTGCCATCCCCGTCAGGCCGTTTGCTGTCGCCACCTCGTTGCGCCCGAAAACGTCGGAAGAGAGCGTGATCAATGCGCCGGATAGCGCCTGGTGAGCAAAGCCGCCCACGCACAGCAGGGCAATGGCGACGTAAGGGCTGGTAAACAGGCCAATGGTGCCGGGGCCAATCATCAGCACCGCGCCCATGGTGACCACCAGCTTGCGGGAAACAATCAGGTTAACGCCAAACCAGCGCTGGAACAGCGGGGGCAGGTAACCGCCAAGAATGCAGCCGAAGTCGGCAAACAGCATCGGCATCCAGGCGAACATCGCGATTTCTTTCAGGTTAAAGCCGTAGGCCTTGAACATAAACAGCGGGATCCATGCGTTAAAGGTGCCCCAGGCCGGTTCCGCAAGAAAGCGCGGCAGGGCAATGCCCCAGAACTGGCGGTTACGCAGGATCTTCCAGGCCGACATTTTTTTGGTGTTATCGGTCTGATGATGAGCTTCCTGGCCGCTGATAATGTATTCGCGCTCTTCGCCGCTGAGTTTCTTCTGGTCGCGGGGGTTTTTATAGAACCAGAGCCAAACCATCGCCCAGATAAAACTCAGGACGCCCGTCACGATAAACGCCATCTGCCAGCTGTGCATGACGATTGCCCAGACCACCAGCGGCGGAGCTATCATCGCGCCGATTGAGGAGCCAACGTTGAAATAGCCCACCGCAATGGAACGCTCTTTTGCCGGGAACCATTCGCTGCTGGCCTTAAGCCCCGCAGGGATCATCGCTGCTTCGGCCGCACCAACCGCACCGCGGGCAAGCGCCAGCCCGCCCCAGCTGCCCGCCAGCGCGGTGGCGGCACAGAAAACTGCCCATACCACGGCGAAGACCGCGTAGCCTATTTTAGTACCCAACACGTCCAGCACATATCCCGCAACCGGCTGCATCACGGTGTAGCAGGCGGAATAGGCGGCAATTATCCACGAATATTGCTGGGTGGTGATATGCAGCTCGCTCATCAGCGTGGGTGCCGCAACGGCGACCGTATTGCGGGTCAGATAGCCCAGCACGGTGCCCAGGGTCACCAGCGCTATCATGTACCAGCGTAAACCTTTTATCTTTCGCATTTCTAACCCCATCCCGTCTTCATTTGAACGTTTTCAGGTAAACCGGCATCCATTGTTATTTTTGTCACCCAGGCCTGCGGCTGGCTTTCCATAGCAAGAGGGACATCGACGGCTGAAAGATAACTTGTCATACATCTTTATAAGTTGAGTGATATCACAAAAGCTTTTTCCGGAAGAACGGCGTGATAAAGCGCCTTTGCGGCCAGATCTGATGCGGGTTGTAGCGGGGTTTGGGGCCGTTTGTGGCGAATTAATCTGCTGTTTTTGTGACCTTATACGCAAAAATCAGGTCGTTGCTGAAAAATTGGTGTGATAACTTTGTTCCATCATGCACAAGCATAGAATCGTTATTTGCAGAGGACGCCCGACCATGGCCCAGTTTATGACTGAAGATTTTCTTCTTGATACCGAATTCGCCCGCCGTCTTTATCACGACTACGCAAAACAGCAGCCGATTTTTGATTACCATTGCCACCTGCCGCCGCAGCAAATCGCCGACAACTATCGCTTTAAAAACCTGTATGACATCTGGCTGAAGGGCGATCACTACAAATGGCGCGCGATGCGTACCAACGGCGTTGCGGAAAGGCTGTGTACCGGGGATGCGAGCGACCGCGAAAAGTTTGACGCCTGGGCCGCCACCGTACCGCATACTCTCGGCAACCCGCTCTATCACTGGACGCACCTCGAGCTGCGCCGCCCGTTCGGCATCACCGGGAAGCTATTCTCCCCGGCAACGGCGGATGAAATCTGGCACCAGGGCAACGACCTGCTGGCGCAGGACTCCTTCAGCGCTCGCGGCATCATGAAGCAGATGAACGTGAAAATGGTCGGCACCACTGACGATCCGGTTGATTCTCTCGAGCACCATGCTGCCGTGGCAAAAGATGCCGATTTTGACGTCAAAGTGCTGCCGAGCTGGCGTCCGGACCGGGCATTTAACATTGAACAGGCGACCTTTGCGGAATACATCTCAAAACTGGCCGCCGTTTCTGATACCGATATTCGCCGCTTCGGCGATCTTCAGGCTGCCTTAAGCAAGCGGCTGGATCACTTTGCCGCGCACGGCTGTAAAGTTGCCGACCATGCGCTGGACGTCGTGCTGTTCGCCGAGGCCGATGAAGCCACGTTGGACGCTATTCTGGCTCGTCGCCTGGCGGGCGCTCTGCTCAATGAAACCGAAGTTGCACAGTTTAAAACCGCCGTGCTGTCCTGGCTGGGAACCGAGTACGCACGCCGTGGCTGGGTGCAGCAGTACCACATCGGTGCGCTGCGCAATAACAACCAGCGCCAGTTCAAGCTGCTGGGGGCGGACGTGGGCTTCGACTCAATCAACGATAGGCCGCTGGCCGAGCCGCTGTCAAAACTGTTGAGTAAGCAAAACGAAGAGAACCTGCTGCCGAAAACCATTCTCTACTGCCTGAACCCGCGCGATAACGAAGTGCTGGGCACGATGATCGGTAATTTCCAGGGCGAAGGGATGCCGGGCAAGATGCAGTTTGGCTCAGGCTGGTGGTTTAACGATCAAAAAGACGGCATGGAGCGGCAGATGACCCAGCTTGCCCAGCTCGGCCTGCTCAGCCGCTTCGTCGGTATGCTCACCGACAGCCGCAGCTTCCTCTCCTACACCCGCCATGAATATTTCCGCCGGATTTTATGCCGCATGCTTGGCCACTGGGTGCAGGCGGGCGAAGTGCCGCAAGATCTACCGCTGCTGGGCGAGATGGTAAAAAACATCTGCTTTAACAACGCCCGTGACTACTTTGCCATTGAGCTGAATTAACCCGCGACCGAGGCCGATATGCGATACATCCAGATCCACCCCCGGGACAATGTTGCCGTCGCTCTGGTAGACCTGCCGGAGGGAGAGGCGATAACGCTCGGGCAGAGTGAATTTTCGCTGCCCCAGCCGGTAGCTCGTGGGCACAAATTTGCCCTTCGGGCGCTCGCCGCCGATGAAAACGTTGTGAAGTATGGCCTGCCGATAGGCCATGCTCTGTCTGCGATCGCCGTCGGCGAGCATCTGCATTCGCATAACCTGCGGACCAATCTTAACGACATAGATGAGTATCGCTATCAGCCCGAATTTGCCTCTGCGGGCAAACGGACGAGCGATCGCGAAGTTAATCTTTATCGCCGGGAGAACGGCGCGGTGGGCGTGCGCAACGAGCTGTGGATCCTGCCAACCGTCGGCTGCGTAAACGCCATAGCGCGCCAGATGCTGAACCGCTTTTTGAAGCAGACCAACGACGCGGAAGGCATTGACGGAGCGTATCTGTTCAGCCACCAGTTCGGCTGTTCCCAGCTGGGAGACGATCACCTCAACACCCGTACCATGCTGCAAAACATGGTGCATCATCCCAATGCCGGAGCGGTGCTGGTGGTGGGGCTTGGGTGTGAAAACAATCAGATAGCCGCCTTTTGCGAAACGCTGGGCGAGTATGACTCGAGCCGCGTGCGTTTTATGGCTTTGCAGCAGCAGGATGATGAAGTTGAGGCGGGGCTGGAGCATCTTCACGCCCTGTATCAGGTTATGCGCCACGACACCCGCCAGCCGGGCCGGCTCAGCGAGCTGAAGTTCGGCCTTGAATGCGGCGGCTCCGATGGTCTTTCCGGCATTACGGCCAACCCAATGCTGGGCCTCTTTTCCGACTATGTGGTGGCGAACGGCGGCACCACGGTGCTGACGGAAGTGCCGGAAATGTTTGGCGCAGAACGCATTCTGATGAGCCACTGTCGCGATGAAGAAACGTTTGAGAAAACCGTCGCCATGGTTAACGACTTCAAACGCTATTTTATCGAGCATCACCAGCCGATTTACGAAAACCCTTCTCCGGGAAACAAGGCGGGCGGCATCACCACGCTGGAAGAGAAATCCCTCGGCTGCACGCAGAAAGCCGGAGGCAGCCAGGTTGTTGACGTGCTGCGCTACGGAGAGCGGCTAAAAGAGGCCGGGCTGAACTTGCTTAGCGCGCCCGGAAATGATGCGGTGGCGACCAGCGCGCTGGCCGCAGCGGGCTGCCATATGGTGCTGTTCAGCACCGGGCGCGGCACGCCTTATGGCGGCTTTGTACCCACGTTGAAAATCGCCACTAACAGCGAGCTGGCTGAGAAAAAACCGCACTGGATTGATTTTGACGCCGGGAGCCTGCTGCACGGCAGCACCATGCCTGAGCTGCTGGAGCAGTTTATTGATGTAATTGTTCGCACGGTAAACGGGGAAAGCACCTGCAACGAGAAAAACGACTTTCGCGAGCTGGCGCTGTTTAAGAGTGGCGTAACGCTTTAGCTCCCCGCCGGTGGCGGGGAGGAAAAAACTATCCTCGCAGCGGATCGCTCTTCGCAAGACGAGCATCCTCCGCCTGGCAAACGGCAGCGGTAAAGATAACGTCGGTCGAAGAGTTAAGCGCGGTTTCGCAAGAATCCTGAAGCACGCCGATAATAAAGCCCACGGCAACCACCTGCATGGCAATCTCATTCGGGATGCCGAACATGCCGCAGGCCAGAGGGATCAGCAGCAGCGATCCACCCGCCACGCCAGAAGCTCCGCAGGCGCACAGCGAAGCCACTACGCTTAGCAGCAGCGCGGTAGGTAAATCGACAGGTACGCCCAGGGTATGCACCGCCGCCAGCGTCAGCACGGTGATGGTGATAGCCGCCCCGGCCATATTGATGGTTGCCCCCAGAGGAATCGAAACCGAGTAGGTATCGCGGTCGAGATTCATTTTCTGGCACATGCTCATATTAACCGGAATATTCGCCGCCGAGCTGCGGGTAAAGAATGCGGTAACGCCGCTCTCACGCAGGCAGGCCAGTACCAGCGGGTAAGGATTGCGGCGGGTGGTGATAAACACCAGCAGCGGGTTAATTATCAGCGCCACGCCGAACATACAGCCGAGCAGTACCAGCAGCAATTGCGCATAACTCCACAGCGTGGAAAAGCCGGTTGTCGCGAGCGTTGAGGCCACCAGCCCAAAGATCCCAATCGGCGCAAAGCGGATAACCACCTTCACGATGAAAGTCACCGCGTCGGAAAGATCGTTAACCAGATTTTTGGTGGTTTCATTACCGTGGCGCAGGGCAAAGCCCAGCCCGACGGCCCAAACCAGAATGCCGATGTAGTTGGCGTTTAACAGAGCGTCTATCGGGTTAGAAATAATGCTCATCAGCAGGCCATGAATAACCGCCACAATACCGGAAGGCGGCGTAATATCGGTCGCGCCGGTGGTCAGATGCAGCGTGGAAGGGAACATAAAACTGACCACAACCGCCGTTAACGCAGCGGAAAAAGTCCCCAGTAAATAGAGCACCAGAATCGGGCGAATATTGGTCTTCTGGCCGTGCTGATGGTTGGCAATAGAAGCGATGACCAGCGTCAGTACCAGCACCGGCGCTACCGCTTTAAGTGCGCCAACAAACAGCGTGCCGAGCAGGCCGGTGGCGGTAGCCGCCGGTTCAGAGATAAGCGCCAGCGCGATGCCGAGCACCAGGCCTATCAGAATTTGTTTAACCAGGCTGCCGCGCGCAAAGCGCTGCAATAATCCAGAAGCTTGCGGATCCATGAATACCTTCCTGTATATCAGTGATGTCGTTGCGTACCGCGTGCGTAGTGGGCTACGTCTGAGCGGATGTAAGAAAATGTGTTTGCCCGCTGAGTATAAGGAAAATGTCCGAAGGACAAAGCAATTCGCGCTGGAATTGCGCTCAGCGTTAGATTTTGCAACTGATCATTAACATCTGTGTGACATAAACGGCAGTTCAGGCTTTTAGCGATTTGCCAGAATGACAAAGGGGCATTACGCCCCTTTAAAGTGAATTGAGCCCGGCTTATTGAGCCGAGTTTTTACGGTCGTTACGGTGGTTAACCCAGGCGTTGATTATCAATGTTCCCGCCAGAATACCGCCCACTACGCCCAGAGAAACGGCAATCGGGATATGGTAGAAGTCGACAATCAGCATCTTCACGCCGATAAACACCAGGATAACCGACAGGCCGTACTTCAGCATTGAGAAGCGCTCCGCAACGCCTGCCAGCAGGAAGTACATAGCGCGCAGGCCGAGGATAGCGAACAGGTTCGAGGTCAGCACGATGAACGGGTCGGTGGTGACGGCGAAAATTGCCGGAATGCTGTCTACCGCGAAGATGACGTCGCTCAGCTCAACCAGAATCAACACCAGCAGCAGCGGAGTGGCGTACAGCAGCCCGTTATGGCGGACGAAGAAACGCTCGTTCTCGATTTTATCCGTCATGCGCAGATGGCCGCGCAGCCAGCGAACCAGCGGCTTCTCGCCGATGCCGGTATCGTCTTCCTTCGCCAGCGCCATTTTGATCCCGGTGAACAGCAGGAACGCGCCGAACACGTACAGCAGCCACTCAAACTGAGTAATCAGCCAGCTGCCGCCGAAGATCATGATAGTTCTCAGCACAATCGCGCCCAGTACGCCGTAAACCAGCACCCGACGCTGCAACGCAGCGGGCACGGCAAAGTAGCTGAACAGCATCAGCCAGACGAAGACGTTATCGACCGCCAGCGCTTTTTCAATCAGGTAACCGGTGAGGAAGGCCAGCGCCTGGGTGTCCGCGACTTCGCGGCCAGCGGTGCCGCTGAGATACCACCAGAAGGCGAGGTTAAACAGCAGGGAAAGAGAGACCCAGACCAGCGACCAGATGGCCGCCTGTTTCATAGACATGGTTTGCGAGCCGCGACGGCCCTGAACCAGCAGATCGATAGCCAACATGATGGCGACCACGACCGCAAAGCTGCCCCAGAGGAGGGGGGTACCGACAGTATGCATAATGAGATTCCTTAAAAACAAAAACGGCTAACGTCAGAAGACGCCAGCCGCTTTCGCTTGCAACAGGGATCTCGCCTTCCGGCAAGGTCTCACTTACAACGTCTGCGACGTTGCCCGGCAACCGGATGCTTGCGCATCGTAATGACGATTAACCGGCAATGAAGTTACTCCCCTTTGCGAGTAACAAAATATGACAGGCCGCCGTCGGCGTCAATATCCCGTTACGCTTTTTTGCCGCTCATCATGCCGGAAGCTGCTCTGGTACGTCATCCGCCGGAAACTTCACGCCCGTCTGGCGGCGAATTTCGGTGGCAAGCGCCGAAGTGCCGCGCGAGGTCGCCAGGCCCGGATGATTTACTTCGTTCTCTTCAACCAGCCGCGCAAAGGTCTCCGCTTCATACAGCATAGTGTTGATATGCTGCGGCAGCGTAAGATCCTGCGGTTTTCCGCCGCGCGGGATAAAGGTCAGGCGCTGGCATTCCGAGATTTTCTCGATAAGCAGCGAACCGGCTTCGCCCTGGATCTCGCTTGGAATAGCGGAGTCGCTCACTTTAGAGTGCAGCAGGGTGACGTCGAAATCGCCGTAGTTCATCTGCACGCTGCCGTGGGCATCCACGCCGCTGTCGAGCAGCGAGGCGGTGGCCTGAACGGAATGAGGCTCGCCCCACAGCGCCACCGCAGAGGCCAGCACGTAGAAGCCGATATCCATAATCGAGCCGTTAGAAAACGCCGGGTTGAAGGTATTCGGGTTTTCGCCGTCCAGATAGCGCTGGTAGCGCGAAGAATACTGGCAGTAGCTGAGCAGCGCTTTGCGGATCTTCCCGATCTTCGGCAGCGCCTGCTGTAAGGCAATAAAGTTCGGCAGGCTGGCGGTTTTAAACGCCTCGAACAGCACGACCTGATTCTCGCGGGCGCAGGCGATAGACGCTTCCACTTCGCGCAGGTTCGAAGCCAGCGGTTTTTCGCAAATCACATGTTTTTTGTGGCTGAGGAACAGCAGGCTTTGCGGGCCATGCAGCGAGTTAGGGCTGGCAATATATACCGCGTCAATGGCGTCGCTTTGGGCCATTGCTTCAAGCGATGTGAACAGGTGCTCCACCGGGTAATCATTGGCGAAAGCCTGAGCCTGCTCAAGGCTGCGCGAGTAAACCGCAGTGAGCTTATATTTGCCGCTTTCATGAGCGGCATCCACGAATTGACGGGTTATCCAGTTGGTGCCAACCACAGCGAAACGTATCATAGACAGGGGCGTTCTCCGGAAGGTTGATAAAGGGGCACGGGTTTAATCAGGCCGCGCCGCTGAGCGACAGCTGCGTCAGCCAAAGCCGCGTGTCGAATTCTAACTGGTGATACTGCGGTTCCATATGACAGCACAAGGAGTAGAACGCTTTGTTGTGATCTTTCTCCTTAAGATGCGCGAGCTCATGCACTACGATCATGCGTAAAAACGCTTCAGGAGCGCCGCGAAAAACGGTCGCCACGCGGATTTCCGCTTTAGCTTTCAGCTTGTTGCCCTGCACGCGCGAAATAGCGGTATGCAGCCCAAGCGCGTTATTCAGAACGTGGATTTTGCTGTCATAAGCGACTTTATTTATCGGCGGAGCATTACGCAGAAACTGGCTTTTCAACTCCTGAGTGTAAGCGTAAAGCGCTTTATCTGTAGCGATATTGTGGCTCTGCGGGTAGCGCTTCTCCAGCACTTCGCCCAGGCGCTGCTCGGCAATCAGGGTACGAACCTGGGAGAGCAAATGCTCGGGATAGCCGCTTAAATAAATCAGTTCGCTCATGCTTGTCTCAGGTTGAAGGAAAAAAAGGTATACTCTCGCCCCCGCTATGGGGATATCACCAAATTTTACCATCCAGGAGGGCCGATGAGCCAATTAGACAACGGTTTTCGTTCACTGACGCTGAAACGTTTTCCAGAAACGGACGACGTTAACCCGCTGCAGGCGTGGGAAGCGGCAGATGACTACCTGTTGCAACAGGTGGACGAACTTGAGCCAGTCGGCCCCGTTCTTGTATTCAACGATACTTTTGGCACGCTCGCCTGCGTGCTGGCGGAGCACAAGCCTTACAGCATCAGTGACTCATACCTGAGCGAACTGGCGACGCGTGAAAACCTGCGCGAGAACGGCATCGCGGAAAACAGCGTAACCTTCCTCGACAGCACCGCTGAGTATCCGCAGGCGCCGGGCCTGGTGCTGATTAAAGTGCCTAAAACCCTGGCGCTGCTGGAGCAACAGCTGCGCGCCCTGCGCAAGGTTGTTACCCCGGAAACCCGCATCATCGCGGGTGCTAAAGCGCGCGACGTTCATAACTCGACCCTTGAGCTGTTTGAAAAAATTCTTGGGCCAACCACCACCTCGCTGGCGTGGAAAAAGGCGCGTTTGATTAACCCAACCGTGACAAAGCCGGAGCTGGCCGATGCGCCGCAAACGCTGAGCTGGAAGCTGGAAGGCACGCCGTGGACCATTCACAACCATGCGAACGTCTTCTCCCGCACCGGGCTGGACATTGGCGCACGTTTCTTTATTGAGCACCTGCCTTCCGATCTGGAAGGCGAGATTGTGGACCTGGGCTGCGGCAACGGGGTAATTGGCCTGACGCTGCTGGAAAGAAATCCGCAGGCGCAGGTGGTGTTTGTGGACGAATCGCCGATGGCGGTCGCGTCCAGCCGCCTGAACGTTGAAACCAACCTGCCGGGCGATATCGACCGCTGCGAGTTTATGATTAACAACGGGCTGTCCGGCGTGGAGCCGTTCCGCTTCAACGCGGTGCTGTGTAACCCCCCGTTCCACCAGCAGCACGCGCTGACCGACCAGATTGCGTGGGAGATGTTCCACCACGCCCGCCGCTGCCTGAAAATCAACGGCGAGCTGTATATCGTGGCTAACCGCCACCTCGACTACTTCCGCAAGCTGAAGAAGATCTTCGGTAACTGCACCACGGTCGCCACTAACAGCAAGTTCGTGGTGCTCAAAGCGGTTAAGTTAGGCCGCCGCAGCTAAATCTCCAGCGCCAGACGGGTGCCCTGCGCGATAGCGCGTCGGGCATCCAGCTCCATCGCCACATCGGCACCGCCAATCAAATGCACGGTTTTGCCCATCTCCCTTAGCGGCTGCTCCAGCTCGCGGCGCGGGTTTTGCCCGGCGCAAATAATCACGTTATCCACTTCCAGCAGCTGCGGCTCGCCGCCGACGGTAATATGCAGCCCGGCATCATCAATACGATCGTAGCTCACGCCCGCCATCATCTTCACGCCGCGAGCCAGCAGCGTGGTGCGATGTATCCAGCCGGTCGTTTTCCCCAGGCCTTCTCCCGGTTTGCTGGTTTTGCGCTGTAGCAGATAGATTTTACGCGGGCTTTTGGGCAGGTGAGCGCCTTCCGGGCACAGCCCTCCGGCATTTTGCAGGCTGGTATCAATGCCCCATTCCACGCAGAATTCGGCGATGCTCTGGCTGGTGGACTCGCCCTGCTGGCTCAGGTACATCGAAGTATCAAAGCCGATGCCGCCCGCGCCAATCACCGCCACGCGATTGCCGACCGGTGTTTTCTCACGCAGCACGTCGATGTAACTCAGCACTTTAGAATGACTAATGCCTTCGATATCCGGCATGCGTGGTTCAATACCGCAGGCCAGAACCACTTCGTCATAGCCGCCGAGCATGGCAGCGTTAACGTATTGGTTGAGGCGTACTTCAACGCCGTTCAGCTTCAGCATCTGGCGGTAATAGCGTAGCGTTTCGAAGAACTCTTCTTTGCCTGGGATCTGCTTGGCGATATTAAACTGCCCGCCAATTTCTGCGGCTGCGTCAAACAGCGTGACTTTATGGCCGCGCCCGGCGGCGTTCACCGCAAAGGCAAGACCCGCCGGGCCTGCGCCCACAACGGCGATATTTTTGAGAGTCGCTGCGGGCAGAATCGGCATTTTGGTTTCGTGGCAGGCACGGGGGTTTACCAGGCAGGAGGTGACCTTTCCGGCAAAAATCTGATCCAGGCAGGCCTGGTTACAGCCGATGCAGGTATTGATTTGCTCTGCTTTGCCCGCGGCGGCCTTGGAGACAAACTCGGCGTCGGCAAGAAACGGGCGGGCCATCGAGACCATATCCGCGTCACCCTGGGCCAAAATTTGCTCGGCGGTTTCCGGGGTGTTGATGCGGTTGGTCGTGACCAGCGGCAGCGCGACGTGGCTTTTGAGCTTTTTCGTCACCCAGCTGAACGCCCCGCGCGGCACCGAAGTAGCGATGGTTGGAATACGCGCCTCGTGCCAGCCAATGCCGGTATTTATAAGCGTTGCGCCCGCTTTTTCTATCGCTTTAGCCAGGGTAACGGCTTGCTCAAAGTTGCCGCCGCCTTCGACCAGGTCGAGCAGCGACAGGCGATAGATAATAATGAATTCTTTGCCAACCCTTTCCCGAACCGAGCGCACCACTTCTACCGCAAAGCGCATTCTGCGCGAGTAGTCGCCGCCCCATTCATCGTCGCGCTGGTTGGTGCGCGCCGCTAAAAACTGGTTAATCAGGTAGCCTTCGGAGCCCATTATTTCTACCCCGTCATAGCCCGCTTCGCGAGCCAGGCTGGCGCAGTTGGCGAAGTCTTCGATGAGGGTAAGGATCTCTTCATGGCTAAGGGCGTGGGGTTTAAACGGGTTAATCGGAGCCTGAATGGCCGACGGAGCGACCAGCTTTGGCTGATAGCTGTAGCGGCCGGTATGCAGAATTTGCAGCGCAATTTTCCCGCCTTCGCGGTGAACGGCATCGGTTACCACGCGGTGATGGGCAAGTTGGTTTTTATCGTTCAACACCGCGCCGTGGGCAATTGTTACCCCGGAAGATGAGGGTGCAATGCCGCCGGTCACAATCAGGGCTACGCCGTGGCGTGCGCGCTCTGCATAAAAGGCAGCCAGGCGCTCTGCGCCGTCCGGCAACTCTTCCAGGCCGGTATGCATCGACCCCATAAGCACGCGGTTTTTCAGGGTGGTGAAGCCAAGATCCAAAGGGGCAAGCAGCGACGAGTAGCTCATAGACGATTCCAATATGTAAAATTATTGTTATGTGGTCGGATGAGTTCTAATTTAGCCGTCGCGGCGTAAAAGGGAAAAGGGGAGTGCGGCGAATGTGATGTGATTCAAATTCCCACCTCCCCGGAGGAGAAAAATCAGGTATGCGCTTCCTGGAGCAGCTTCTGTATTACCTGTTCTTGCTGCTCATAGTTGCCTTCGCCGAACGAGACATTGCGTAGCTGGCCGCGGGCGTCAAAGTAATAGTGAGCGGGCCAGTATTGGTTGCCAAACGCATTCCAGATTTGGTAGTTGTTGTCGGTGACCACCGGGTACGGCAACTGCCACTTAGCCACCGCTTTTTTCACCGAATCGAGATCTTTTTCCCACGGATATTCCGGCGTATGAACGCCAATCACCACCAGTCCCCGATCTTTGTACTTATTCGCCCACTCGCGGACGTGCGGCAGAGAATGCTGGCAGTTAATGCAGTCGAAGGTCCAGAAGTCGATAAGCACAACCTTGCCCTTCAGCGCTTCGGGCGTTAGCGCCGGGCTGTTTATCCAGGCCGTTCCTCCTGCCAGCGAAGGCATGGCGCTGCTCGGGGCTGTATCGACGATGGGCTGTAGCTTTGGCGCTGCCGTCGTTACGGGGGAAAGCGCCAATAAACGTTGCTCCAGCTTCGCAGCCGCGCCGTTAGCATTTTGTAGTGCCGAAGTGGTGCCGGAGGCGATAAGGACTACCGTTGCCAGCATCGCAACCCCGGCCACGCGGCGCAGCTGCTCCATCAGCGCCATTTTTTCACGCAGGCGGGCCATAATCCGGTAGCCGCAGAACCACAACAGAGCCAGCATCAGCGCGCACCCTGAACCATAGGCGGCAAGCAACAAACCGGCGGCCACCGTCGAGGAGCCGGACAGGCCGATGCCGAGGATGGCACCCAGGATTGGCCCCGCGCAGGGGGACCAGAGCAGGCCGACGGCCAGCCCGGCCAGAAATGCCGACAGCGTGCCGCGAGTGCGATTGCTTTTGTCGTTGATGGCGTTACCCAACTGCACGGCGGGGCGCGTAATCCGCCCGGCGAGGTGAGGGAAGATTAGCGTCAGGGCGGCAAGCGCCAGCATTGCCAGGGCGACCCAGCGGCCAACCAGCGTAGCCTTAACAATCCACTCTCCGGCGGCAGTCACCAGCAGGGCAACGGCGGTAAACATGCTTACCATCCCGAGAAAAAGAGCGGCAATTTGCTGCTTATTGCCCCTAAATGCGGCGAAAAGTAACGGAATGACGGGCAGGGTACAGGGGCTTAATAAACTCAGTATGCCGCCAAGAAAGGCAATCAGAACGGTCATAACACACCTCACGGTTAAAGGATGATTGAATGGCTCGGGCCATTAAAACGTCCTGATGTGTTCGCGGTGTGTGGGGAAACCGGCCTGATTGTCAGTTTGTTTGTCGCCGTTGCGCAGGCATACAGAGCGATACAATCACGCGATCGGCAGGGTAATGCTGGCCTTCAGCCCGCCCTGCGGCAGGTTAGCGAGGGTTAATGAGCCGCCCAGCTGGCCGACGAGTTGAGCGGCAATAGCCAGCCCCAGCCCGGTGCCGCCGGTATCGCGGTTTCTTGAATTTTCGATGCGGTAAAACGGCTGTAACACTGCGCTAAGCTCTTCATCGGGAATGCCGGGGCCGTTATCGATAACCGTCAGCGTGACCTGATTTTCACCCTGGCGTTCCAGGCTCAGTTCAGCGGCGGTGCCGAATTTCAATGCGTTATCCAGCAGGTTGGTCAGGATACGGCGCAGCGCCTGCGGGCAGGTCGAGAGCGCAAGCGCGGCCTGAGGTGCGGCAAACTGCACCGGCTTACCCACGTCCTGGTAGTCGCAGGTCAGGCTGTCGACAAAGGCTCTCAGTTCGATACGTTGCTGCGGTTCTTCAAGCGTTTCTGAGGATCTCGCATAGGCGATGCCTTCGCGCACCAGATGGGTCATGTTGTCGAGATCCTGCATTAGCTTGTCGCGTAGCTCCGGCTCGTCGCTCATTTCCAGGCGCAGCTTCATGCGGGTGATCGGCGTTTGCAGATCGTGAGAGATCGACGCCAGAATTTGCGTACGTTCTTTCAGGTGCATCTGGATCCGCGCCTGCATGGCATTAAACGCTTTGGCGGCATGTTGTACTTCAACCGGGCCGCTCTCCGGCATGGTGGAAGGGGCCGATGCCGCAGGCTCCAGCGCCTCTACTGCATGGGTAAAGCGGGTAAACGGCAGGACAACCTGGCGCACTGCAAACCACGCGCACAGCGCTAATAGCAGGAGCTGAATAACAATTACCACCGGCAGCCAGCTCTCAATCGGCGGCATTCTCGGCGTGATATCAATCGTGAGCGGAGAGCCGTCGGCCAGGGTCAAATGAGCCTGAACGTGCGATGCCGCACCGGGCAGGGCGGTAAAATTCAGCGCATAGCTGCCGCCGAGCGCTTCTTTTAGCGAGTTAATTGCATCTTTTGAACGCTCGTCGACGGGCCTTTTCCCCGGCGTGCCCGGCCCGAGAATATAGTGATAATTTTCACGCGCCAGTCGCTCAAGCCATCCCGGGCGTTCGCCTGCAGAAAGCTTGTCGAGAATTGCCACGCTGGTGGCAACGTTGTTTTGCAGATTATCCAGCATGACGTTTCGGGCGCTGCTCATGCGCTCGGCGGTCGTCAGCGAGAGCGTAAGCGCGTTTGCGAGCACCAGTCCCAGCAAAACGATGAGAAACAGGCGGTAGAGCAGGGAGCGTGGCCAGAGCCTCATTCTCGCGCCTCGACAATCACCACCGGGACGGAGAGCACGTAGCCTTCGCTGCGCACGGTTTTGATATAGGCCGGCGTTCGCGCGTCTTCATTCAGGCGCTGACGCACGCGGCTGACCAGCAGATCGATAGAACGCTCGAATAGCTCGGCGTCGCGGCCCTGCGTCAGGTTTAAAAGCTGATCCCGGGACAGCACGCGCTGAGGGTGATCCAGAAATACGCGCAACAGGCGATATTCCGCGCCGCTAAGCGCGACAATGGTGCCCTGATGGTCAATCAGGTGGCGGGCTGAAGTATCTAGCTGCCATTCGCCGAAAGCGATGATCCGCCCGGCTTCGGTAACCTGCAAATTAGGCGGCAGGGCGCGGAAACGGCGCAGGATCGCTTTGATCCGTGCCAGCAGCTCGCGGGCGACAAAGGGTTTGACCACGTAGTCGTCGGCACCCATTTCCAGGCCGAGGATCCTGTCCGTATCTTCGTTTCTTGCGGTCAGCATCAGGATCGGCAGGTCTTTATGTTTGTCGCTGCGCAGCTGGCGGCACAGCGTCAGCCCGTCGTCGCCCGGCATCATGACGTCCAGCACCACTAAATCGACGTGCTGCTTATCCAGCGTCGCCCGCATCTCTTTACCGTTGGCCGCACCGCTAGCGCGGTAGCCGGACTTCTCCAGATAGCTGACAATGAGTTCGCGAATGTCGCGGTCATCGTCCACAACGAGAATATGATCAATGTGTTCCACCTGGGGCTCCTGGCGCTAAAAAATGGGGGGCTGAAACCAGCATAGCCGCTCGCTGCAAAACGGCCGTGCTTCTTTTTGTACTACAGCTTGCTGGCATCCACCACTGCCTTAACAAAGGCCTCCGGTGCTTCCTGCGGCGGGTTATGACCGATATTGCCGCTGAAGGTGCGGTGCTCGTACTTGCCGGTAAACTTTGCGGCATAGGCTTGCGGTGCAGGATGCGGCGCGCCGTTGTTATCCCCTTCGATGGTGATAGTCGGCACGCTGATGTTCGGCAGCGCCGCCAGCTTTTCCTCGTCTGCCGCGTATTTCTGCTCACCGTTTTCCAGCCCCTGACGCCAGCGATAATTACTTAACGTAATGGCGACGTGGTCCGGGTTATCCAGCGATTTGGCGCTGGTATTAAACGTCTCGTCGCTGAACTTCCAGCCCGGAGAAGCCTGCTGCCAGATAAGTTTGGCGAAGTCGTGAGTATTCTGCGCATAGCCCGCCGCGCCGCGCGGAGTCGCGAAATAGAACTGATACCACCATTGCAGCTCGGCCTTCGGCGGCAGCGGTTTCTTGCCCGCCTGCTGGCTGCTAATCAGATAGCCGCTGACCGATACCAAAGCTTTAACTCGCTCAGGGTGCAGCGCCGCGACGATATCTGCGGTGCGTGCGCCCCAGTCATAACCGGCGAATACCGCCTGCCTGATATGCAGCGCGTCCATTAGCGCCAGGGTATCGTCTGCAATCGCGACCGGCTCGCCGTTACGTGGCGTAGTGGCCGAAAGGAAGCGGGTGCTGCCGAAGCCACGCAGGTCAGGGACGATAACCCGGTAGCCCTGCTTCGCCAGCTCGGGCGCTACCGTGGCGAAGCTGTTGATGTCGTAGGGCCAGCCGTGCAGGAGAATAACCGGCTGGCCGTCTTTCGGGCCGAGGTCGACATAGCCGACGCTCAGCACGCCCGCATCGATCTGTTTTATCTGCTTTGAGTCAAAACCAGCAGCTTCCGCCTGGCAGGCGAAAACCACCGAGAGGGAAAGTGGAGCAATCAGTGCAGACAGGGTGAGTTTGTTGAACATGATGTTTTCTCCGAAGCCGTAACAAAGTGTTCGGCTATCACATCATGGGATTGTAGGCGGCGTGTTTTCCAAACCGTCCTTTTTGCATGGCGGCGTATCTGACCGGGTTCTGGATACAGTGTGATACAAAGCGGTTTGTTTTCCCCCTAGCCCCTTTGGGGTGAGGGGAAAGATTACACCGGCGTTCTCGGCGCAAGCCCCGGAGCCTGCCACATCGAGGTCGTTAAGCCGCTGTCCACCAACGTCAACTGGTCGGCATAAACCTTCTGCCATTTGCGCTTCATTTCGTTGTACAGCTCGCGGTGCTCCGGATTTGGCGTGAATTCGCGCTGCCACTGCACCAGGCGTTCTCCCGTAGCGGCCAGCGAGTCAAACAGCCCGGCCCCCACGCCCGCCGCAATGGCGCAGCCTAATGCCGTTGCCTCTTTAACCACCGGAACGCGAACCGGCAGCCCGGTTACGTCGCTAAGAATCTGGCTCCAGAGCGCGCCTTTTGAGCCGCCTCCGGCAAACACCAGCGAATCAAATTTTACCCCTGAAAATCCGGATATTTGTTCGAGATTGCAGGCCGAAACAATTGCCGCATTCTCTTCAAGCGCGCGGAACAGCGTCGCCTTGTTGCATTTCTCAGGGTCAATGGAGAGGTTAATAAACGACGGCGCGGCGTGATACCACTGCTTGAAATGCATCGCGTCTGAGAAAATCGGCATCACGCCGTGGGAGCCTGCCGGAACGCGGCTGGCCATCTCTTCCATCAGGGCGTAAGTGTCTACGCCCAGCCGCTCGGCCAGCAGCTTTTCTTCCGCGCAGAAGGCGTCCCGGAACCAGCGCATCGTCAGGCCGGTAAAGAAGCTGATGGACTCCGCCTGCACCATATTTTGGATGACGTGCGGGTTAATGCGGATGTTCATTTCCGGATCGGTTTTGATCGCCGGAAGGTTAACCACCTGCTGCCAAAAAGTCCCGCCCAGCACCGCGGTTTGCCCGGCTCTGACAATGCCCAGCCCGAGGCACCCAAGCTGCACGTCGCCGCCGCCCATCACTACCGGCGTGCCTTTCAGCAGGCCGCTTTCCTCTGCCGCCTGTTGCGTCACGCCGCCAAGCACCGTCCCGGTTTCTTTCACCGGGGAAAGAATATCTGCCCGCAGCCCGGCCATATCCAGCAGCGCGGGGCGCCAGTCTCTGGTCGCCAGATCAAGCATGCCGGTGGTGCCAGCATTAGAAGGATCAACGGCCAGCTCGCCGGAGAGTCTGGCCGCCAGCCAGTCGCTGATCATAGTGACGGTTGCGGCTTTGCGATAAATATCCGGGCGATGATGCGCCAGCCACAGCAGGCGCGGCATGGCGCTCAGGGCAAGCGTCTGGCCGGAAACGTGATACACCTCGGACTCAAACCGGAAGTCGTGGATCTCTTTAAGCTCGCTGACCTCACGGCTGGCGCGGGCATCAACGTTGGCGCAGGCCCAGATAGGTTCACCGCCGCTGTCGTACAGCACGATCCCTTCACGCATGGAACAGCAGGAAACCGCGCTAATCGCGGCGGAGGAAAGATTGGCTTTATGCAACGCTTCGCGAATGCAGCGGCAGGTTAGCTGCCAGTTGACGGCAAGATCGAACTCCATAGAGCCCGGCACATTATCCACGCTGAGATGCTTCCACTCTGCCTGGCCGACGGCAATCTGGTGGCCTGCTGTGTCGAAGATAACGGCGCGAATGCTGCCCGTCCCGGCGTCCAGTGCAAGTAAATAACTCATTAGCATGCCTCTTGCGTCATCCGTTCAATAGATAAACTCTTAGCCATAGCGAGCGATCTGACCGATCTATTTGAATGTTTTGTGATCGCTGCACGGTTGCAATTGCCGATCCATGACTAAGTTTTTGAACACTATCTGTTATTCAAAGACGAATTCCGGGAGAGGACATCATGGCAGATCTGGATGACATCAAAGACGGAAAAGACTTCGGCATTGGCCGCCCGCAGGAGAACCGGGCCTTTTACCTGAAGGGCAGCGGCGCGCTGGACTGGGGCATGCAGTCGCGGCTGGCGCGCATTTTCAACCCGGACACCGGGCGTACCGTGATGCTGGCTTTTGACCACGGCTATTTTCAGGGGCCGACCACCGGCCTGGAGCGTATCGACCTGTCCATAGCCCCGCTGTTTCCTGAAACCGATGTGCTGATGTGTACCCGCGGCATCCTGCGCAGCGTAGTGCCTCCGGCCACCAACAAACCCGTGGTGCTTAGGGCTTCCGGCGGGAACTCAATTCTTAGCGAACTCTCTCGCGAGAGCGTAGCCGTCACTATGGAAGATGCGCTGCGCCTGAACGCCAGCGCGGTGGCGGCGCAGATTTATATTGGCAGTGAATATGAGCACCAGTCGATCAACAACATCATCAAGCTGGTGGATGAAGGAACCCGCTACGGCATTCCTACGCTGGCGGTTACCGGCGTAGGCAAAGAGATGACGCGTGACGCCCGCTATTTTTCGCTGGCGAGCCGCATTGCGGCTGAGCTTGGCGCGCAGTTTGTGAAAACCTACTTTGTAGAAGAAGGCTTTGAGAAAGTAGCGGCCAGTTGCCCGGTGCCGATAGTCATCGCCGGAGGCAAAAAGCTGCCGGAGCTGGAGGCGCTGGAGATGTGCTTTAAGGCGATAGACCAGGGCGCGTCCGGCGTGGATATGGGGCGCAATATCTTCCAGTCAGAAGCCCCGCTCGCCATGCTACAGGCGGTGAAAAAGGTGGTTCACGAAAACTTTTCCGCCCGGGAAGCTTATCAGCTATGGCTTGAAGCAAAACATCAGGGAGTGAAAGCATGAACGTGACGCTGGTAGAGATAAACATTAAGCCCGAACGCGTGGACGAGTTTCTGGAAGTGTTCCGCGCCAATCACGAAGGGGCGATTAAAGAGCCGGGAAACCTGCGTTTTGACGTGTTGCAGGACCCGGAAGTTGCCACGAGGTTTTTTATTTACGAAGCTTATCAGGATGACGAAGCGGTGCTGGCGCATAAGAAAACCCCGCACTATCTGGCCTGCGTTGAGAAGCTGGATGAGATGATGTCGGAGCCGCGTAAGAAGCGGAGTTTTATCGGACTGCTGCCTTAAGGGCTGCCCCTCACCCTGGCCCTCTTCCCGGAGGGGATAAAGCAAAGTGGGAGCTGAAAACTCCCTCTCCCTTTCAGGGAGAGGGTTGGGGTGAGGGTCAATCAGCTTTCCTGCGCTTCAGCCGTTTCATCCTGCGTCACGCGCAACGTCACAAGCGCACGCTTAGCGCAGCCCAGCACCTGTTCGCACTGCTCAAGCGTCAGGGTCAGAGGCGGCTCTACGCGGATGGTTTTTGAGTTATTCAACGTGCCCGCAACCAGCACCTGCTGGCGGAACATCTGGCTGGCAAAGTTATAGCCGATGTCGTTATCGCGGAACTCAATTGCCATCAGCATCCCCTGGCCGCGAGCCTCAACCACCAGATCCGGGAACTCACGGGCCAACGCGCGGAAGCCATCCAGCAGGAATCTCCCTTTCTGGGCGGCCTGAGCGGGCAGATTCTCTTCCAGCAAGTAGTGAATGGTCGCCAGCGCCGCGGCACAGGCCAGCGGGTTGCCGCCAAACGTGGTGGTGTGCAGGAACGGGTTGTCGAACAAAACCGAGAACACCTCTTCTGTCGCAACCGTTGCGCCAATCGGCATCACGCCGCCGCCAAGCGCTTTAGCCAGGCAGAGAATATCCGGCTGCACGTTTTCGTGCTCGCAGGCGAACATTTTGCCGGTGCGCCCCATCCCGGTTTGTACTTCATCCAGAATAAGCAATACGCCAAACTCGTCGCAAAGCTGGCGCACGGCGGGCAGGTAGCCCTGTGGCGGCAGAATAACGCCGCCCTCGCCCTGAATAGGTTCCAGAATAAGCGCGGCTACGTCATCCCCGGTTTTACGGCATTCGCTGAACTGGCTGCGTAACGCGTCGATATTGCCAAAGGGTACGTGGCGGAAGCCAGGCAGCAGAGGCATGAAAGGTTTGCGGAATGTGGATTTTGCGGTGGCGGATAAAGCCCCAAGAGATTTACCGTGGAACGCACCGCTGGTAGCGATGAAGGTAAATTTACCGCGTGGCGACTGATAGGCTTTAGCGAGTTTTATTGCCGCTTCAACCGATTCCGTCCCGCTGTTGCTAAAGAAGCTGTATTTAAGTTTACCCGGGGTCAGCGTCGCAAGCGTTTTAGCAAGCATTGCCCTCAGGGGGTCGAGCAGTTCCTGGCTGTGCAGCGGCTGCTTTTCAAGCTGGTGCTGTACGGCGGAAACAACGGCTGGATTACGGTGCCCCACGTTAAAAATGCCGAACCCGCCCAGGCAGTCGAGATACTCCTTACCCTGGGTGTCGACAAGCGTATTTAAACTGTTCGCCTGCCACTCTACGGCTCCGTAATCCCCACCGGCGGTAACGGACTTGCGATATTCAAGAAAACCCGGATTAACATGCTGCTGGAAGCTGTCGATAACTTCCCGGTTTAGCGCCTTCATCTCCTCATGGCTGAGTGACTTCTTTTCGATAATGCTCAATGCGTGCGCCGTACAGGCAAGGGCCGAGGCGCTGGAAGGTAACCTGTTCAAAATGTGCTCCTGGATGTGGCGTATCACGCGATACACAGGATAAGTATTGCAGGGATTGCGCCAGGTAGCGTTCCGTAAGCTAAATCGGGATAAACCTCCTTAAATATCATGCTGTGCAATAATTAATCACATCGGATTACATTTTGCGTGCTTTCCTGCTGTCGGAATTTGCAGCAGGAAGCGCTGAAGTTCACCTCTATGCACTGTTAAGGTGCAGAGTTTTCCATCCGGTGCTCACCGGCAACCAGCGCAGCGCGGTCGAAGCTGCGCTCAATCACGCCGTTTGCCATAAACGCCGCGCGGTCGGACATGTGGGCAATCACATCCGCATCGTGGCTGACCAGCAAATAGGTCATGCCGTGCTGCTGTTTCAGGCGGTTTAGCAGGTTAAGAATTTCGGCCTGTACCGACATATCCAGCGCCGATGTTGGCTCGTCCAGTAGCAGAATTTTTGGGCGCAACAGCAGCGCTCTGGCAATCGCCACACGCTGGCGCTGGCCGCCGGAAAGCTGATGCGGGTAGCGTTTAGCCGCGTCCGCCGGGAGGCCCACCTGGCTTAAAGCTTCTTCCACCCGCGCCTCAATATTGCTCTCCCCGTGGATCTTCAGCGGCTCGGCCAGCGTGCGCCAGAGCGTGTGATTCGGGTGCAGCGAGGCATAAGGATCCTGAAAAACCATCTGTACATCCCGGCGCAGCGCACCTTGAAAACGTTTGCCGGGAGCGATGTTGTTACCCAGCAGCGCCACGGAACCGTGCCACTCGCGCTGTAGACCGGCAAGCACGCGCAGAATAGTCGATTTTCCGCAGCCGGAAGCGCCTATCAGGCTAAATGTTTCCCCTTGCTCAACCCCAAAACTGGCACCGGCCACGGCGGTTTTTACGCCGCCTTTTGCCGCAAACTGTACGTTCAGGCCGCTGACATTAACGAGTGCCATTCGTTTCTCCTTGCTGGAATTCACCGCGGTTTAGCGTCGGCAGCATATGCCCATAAGTGTCCGCATTCGGGCGGCAGGTCCAGAGCGTTCGGGTGTAAGGATGCTCTGCCTGCGCTAGCTTGCTGGCGGCCATTTCATCCACCTTCTGGCCCTGATACATCACCAGCACGCGCTGGCAATGTTCAGCCACCAGAGGCAGGTCATGACTGATTAGCAGGAGTGCCATCTGCCGCTGCTCGCACTGTGCCACGAGTAACTCAAGGATCTGGTTACGCAGGCGCGCGTCCAGCGCCGAGGTGGGTTCGTCGGCAATCAGCACTTTAGGATTGTTAGCAAGCGCGATGGCAATCATCACGCGCTGACCCATACCGCCGGACAGCTCACCGGGGTAGCGCGCGAGTACCGCATCCGGCAGGCCAACGGAGCGCACCAGCTCGTGGCAACGCTCGCGGCGCTCTGCGGAAGACAATTTCTGATGCAGGCGCAGCGCTTCGTCGATTTGCTGCGCCACGTTTTTCACCGGGTTCAGCGCATAGCGCGGGTCTTGCAGCACCATCGAAATCTCGCTCCCGCGCAGTTGGTTCCAGGCGCGAGCATTCATATCCAGCAGATCATGCCCCAGCAGGTTTAATTGCTCCGCACTCACCTTGCCGGGCTTACGCACCAGGCCCATTAGCGCTCTGGCGGTCATTGATTTGCCGGAGCCAGATTCGCCCACCAGCGCCAGGCGTTCGTTGCCCAGTGTAAAAGAGAGGTTGCTGACCACACGGCTGCCCGGATAGTCGATATTCAGCCCCGAAACGCTAATTCTGTTAGTCATGTTGCGGCTCCAGTACATCACGCAGGCCGTCGCCCAGCAGATTAAATGCCAGGCTGCTCAGCAGAATGGCGGTACCCGGGATTGCGGCAATCCACCACTGGTCGAAAATGACCTGCATGCCGTCGGCAATCATCGCGCCCCATTCCGACATCGGCGGGCGAGCGCCCAGGCCGAGGAAGCCAAGCCCGGCGGCTGCCAGAATAATTCCCGCCAGATCCAGCGCCAGGCGCACGATGGCCGACGGTAGGCAAAGCGGCAGAATATGGCCGCCCAGCAGGCGTAATCCTTTAATGCCCATCATCTCGGCGGCGGCGAGATAGTCGCTATGGCGCAGCCGCTGAATTTCGCTTCGGGCCTGGCGTGCGTAGGCAGGCCAGGTGGTCAAAGCCAGCGCCAGCGCGCCGTTAACCAGCCCTGGCCCGAGCATCGCCACGAAAGCAAAAGCCAGAATCAGGCGCGGCATCGACATCACCACGTCGGTAAAGCGCATCAGGATCCGCTCAAGCCAGCCGCCGTAATAGCCGGAAAGAATACCGATAAGGAGGCCCAGCGGCAGGGTAATGACCGTGACCAGCAGCACCAGGCCAAGCGCCGGACGGGTGCCGTACAGCAGGCGAGAAAGCAGGTCGCGGCCGTAGCTGTCCGTGCCCAGCAAATGATGGGCGTTCGGGGCCTGAAGGCGAGCCGCAGCGTCCTGCCAGTTGGGATCGAACGGGGCCAGCAGCGGGGCAAAAATCGCGATAAGCACCAGCACGGCGATGATCAACAGCCCGCTGAGGGCGGCCGGGGAGCGCAGCATGCGTCGCAGAAAAAGAGAAGACGGCATTAGCGGATCCTCGGGTCGGTGGCACGCACCAGAATGTCGGTCAGGTTATTGATAATCACAAACGACACGCCAATCACCAGCGTACCACCCATGATGGCGGTAGTATCACCGGCAAACAGCGCGGTAGTGAGATAGCGGCCAATGCCCGGCCAGGAGAAGACGGTTTCCGTCAGCACCGCACCTTCGAGCATGCTGGTATAGGCGAGGGCGATAACGGTCAGCAGCGTGCCGCGAATATTCGGCAGCACGTGGCGGAACAGGATGGCCATATCACCGGCGCCCTTGGCGCGTGCCAGGGTGATGTACTCTTTGTTCATTTCGCTCAGGCAGGCGGTGCGCGTCAGGCGCGTAATGCTGGCAAGCGAGTAATAGGCCAGCAGCAGCACCGGCAAAATCATGTGGCTGACGGCGTTGATAAACGCGCCTTTGTCGCCGGAAAGCCATGTATCAATCAGCACGAAGCCGGTTTTGGCTTCGACGCTGTACTGGTAAATATCGTCCAGCCTGCCGGGGCCTGAACTCCATTGCAGGCGGGCGTAAAACAGCGCCAGCATCAGCAGCCCTAACCAGAAAATGGGCACCGAGTTGCCGAGCAGGGTAAAGGTGCGAACCGCTAAATCCCACGGTGAACCGGCAAAGCGCGCGCAGAGCACGCCAAACAGCACGCCGAGTACGCTACCGATAATCAGCGCCAGAGTAGCCAGCTCCAGGGTCGCGGGGAAGGCGGCAAGCAGGTCATGCAGCACCGGCTGGCCGGTGGAGCTTGCCGTGCCTAAATCACCATGGGCGAGGTTCACCAGATAGTGCCAGAACTGGACGGGAAGCGATTGATCCAGCCCGAGCTGGTGGCGAACCTGATCGTAAGTGGACTGGCTGGCGTGATCGCCGACAATTTGTAGCACCCGGTCGACCGGTGAAAGGGCGGACAAAGCGAAGGTGATGAGCAGCAGGCCGAGCAGGGTAAGAGCGAGGGTAAATATTCCCTGCAGCAGGGTTAGCAGCGGTCGGCGCAGGCGGTGCGACGAAGGCGAAACTTCGGACATGGGGTACTCTTTTTATGCGCTGAGGGTAATAAAACCCTCACCCCGCCCTCTCCCGGTCAGGAAGAGGGGAACAATCTTAGTAGAGTGAGGGTTGTCTGATTACTTAGTGACGTTGTCGTAATACACCATATCCGCATTCAGACCTTGCTGGTAGCCTTTAATGTTATCGCGGACCACCACCTGGGTTTTACCCTGGTCAACAAACACATACGGGGAGCTACGCTGCAATTCTTCCTGCAGTTTGGTGTAGAGCGTTTTGCGTTTGGCCGGGTCAGCTTCGGCAACTGCCGCCAGCGTTTGCTTGCTCAGCTCTGGTATCTGCCAACCGTTCAGTCCGGCAACGGTGCTGGCCTTGCCGTCGTTATAGGCGAAGGCGCTGGCGTTGGAGTGGGCGTCGAAATAGTCAGGGATCCACAGGCGAATCGCCGCCTGGTGCTGTTTGGCGCGAACGCGGGCGTAAACCTGGCTACCGGCGGCAGGCAGTAAATCAACCTTCACGCCGCCCTGGGCGAAGCTCGCCTGCATGGACTGGGCAATGGTGATAAACGGCGGCTTGTTTTCCACGTCCAGAGAGAAGTGAGCGTCTTTAATTCCCGCTTTGGCGAGGATCTCTTTGGCTTTAGCCGGGTCAAATTTAAACGGTGAGTTCTCCAGCGCGCCCGGGAAACCGACCGGCAGGAAGCTCTGATGCACGAAATACTGGCCCTTCAGCAGATCTTTAGTAATCCCCTGGTAGTCCACGAGGTAGCGAGCCGCTTCCCACAGCGCCGGGTTTTTCAGCAGTGGGTTAGCGTTATTGCCGACGTTAAATACCAGATAGTTTTGCTCGGCGGACGGAATGCTCAGCACTTTCACGCCCGGTTTACCTTCCAGAGCGCTGGTCTGGTCAGAGCCTAAATCACGGGCGATGTCGGCGTCACCTTGCTGGATAAGCAGGCGGCGGGCGGCCGGATCGGGCACGTTTTTAATGATGATGTTTTTAACTTTTGGCGCGTCGCCAGGCGAGGTTGGATTGGCGTCCAGCACGATGGCCTGGTGCGGCTGATAGACGCGCATTTTGAACGGGCCGCTACCGGCGGAGTGCATTTTCAGCCACTCGTTACCGAAGTCGCCAGCTTTAACATTAGGCTCTACCGCCTTTTCATCGACGATGGAGGCGATTGGCGTGGAGAGAATATTCAGCGCTACCGCCGGGCTGACGTCCGCCGTCCAGTGTACTTCCAGCGTGTGGTCATCGACCTTTTTCAGCTGGCTTGCGATGTTATCCGGCTGCCAGCCGAGCACGTTGAGAATAAAGGCCGGGGACTTGTTCAGCGTCACCGCGCGGGTGTATGAGAAAATAACGTCTTCCGGGCGCAGCGGGTTGCCGGAGGCAAATTTGGCATCCGGGCGCAGCTTAATAGTCAGCTTTTTATGGGCGGCATCGCCTTCCCAACTGGCGGCCAGAATTGGCACAACTTTAGCCGGGTCGGTACGGTCGGCCTGCACCAGGCGCTGGTAAAGGCTTGGCACGGTCTGAATGCTGGAAAGCTCGTTGGCTTCGGCCGGGTCGAGACTGACGATATCGTCCAGCCCCTGAGCGACAACCAGGGTATCCGGCGGCGTGGCGGCATGAGAAGCCGCGGACAGCGCGGCAAGCAACAGTAATGGCAGAACTTTTCTTTGCATGTGTGCACCCTGTAAATTGTGTTTTTTATCGGCTTTTTCTAAGTGTATTTACGTTAGGTGAGTTATCGCAATTCACAAAGTCAAAATTGCGCTTTGCATATAAATATACGATATATCCAATGCCATAAAGTGCTGAGAATCCTCATTCCTTCAGTTTTCCTCGCAGGGAAAAGGCGCAAAAAAAAGCCTCCACGCAAAGGCGGAGGCTTTCTCATTCTTTCCCTGTACCCCTTAGTCAGGAGGGAAAAACTACTCGTTTATGCGCGGGTGCTGCTGCACCAGCAGGGTACGTTTCGCCTGTAAGTCTTCGATTTCCTTATCCAGGTCCTCGATCTTCTGCTCGATATTATCGTGATGCTCCTGAACAATCTCACGAGCTTCGGCAATATCAGAGGCCGCCGGCGTTGCGCCTTTCAGCGGTTTATTCGCCGTCTCTCTCATGGTGATGGCGGTGATAAAGCCGATAATCGCCACGACCATCAGGTAGTAAGCAGGCATCATCAGGTTCTGGGTAGTTTCTACCAGCCAGGCCGCAAGCGTAGGCGTCACGCCCGCAATCAGCACCGAGATGTTAAAGGCGCTGGCAAGGGCGCTATAACGAATATGGGTCGGGAACATCGCTGGCAGAGTGGATGCCATTACGCCGATAAAGAAGTTCAGCACCACCGCCAGTATCAGCAGACCGGCAAAAATCAGCCCAATTTCGTTGCTGTTAATCAGCATAAACGCCGGAATGGACAGCAGGAACAGGCCGAGACTGCCGAGGAAGATAAACGGACGGCGGCCAAAACGGTCGCTCAGCAGGCCAATCATCGGCTGTACGAACAGCATCCCCACCATAATGGCGATGATTATCAGCACCCCATGCTCTTCCGAATAATGCAGGTTATGGGAGAGGTAGCTCGGCATGTAGGTCAGCAGCATGTAGTAGGTTACGTTGGTGGAAATCACCAGACCGACACACACCAGCAGGCTGCGCCAGTGTTTGGTGGCAATCTCTTTAAACGACACCTTCGGCCCTTCGGCCAGCCCTTCGCGGTCGCCCTGTTCCATTTTCTCAACGTGCTGCTGGAACGCCGGAGTCTCTTCCAGCGCGTGGCGCAGGTAGAGGCCGATGATGCCCAGCGGCAGCGCCAGGAAGAACGGAATACGCCAGCCCCATTCGAGGAAGCTTTCCTCGCCGACAATCGCGGTAATCAGCACCACGACGCCCGCGCCGCAGACAAATCCGGCTATTGAACCGAAGTCCAGCCAGCTGCCCATAAAGCCGCGTTTTCGGTCGGGTGAGTATTCGGCCACAAAGATAGACGCCCCGGTATATTCGCCGCCTACCGAGAAGCCCTGGGCCATTTTGGCCAGCAGCAGCAGGATAGGTGCCCAGATGCCGATGGTGGCATAAGACGGGATAAGCCCGATGGCGAAGGTACTGAGCGACATGATGACGATGGTGATAGCCAGAATTTTCTGACGACCGTATTTATCCCCTAGCATCCCAAAGAACAGGCCGCCCAGCGGGCGAATCAGGAAAGGAACAGAGAAGGTCCCCAGCGCGGCAATCATCTGCACGCTTGGGCTGGCATCCGGGAAGAAGACTTTACCCAGGGCGTAAGCAACAAAACCATAAACACCAAAATCAAACCATTCCATCGCGTTACCGAGTGAGGCGGCAGTGATGGCTTTTTTCAGGCGCGCATCGTCAATGATAGTGACATCACTGACCTTAATCGGCCTGACTTTCTTTTTCCTTTTTAACATTTTTTATCCTCGAGTTTTCCTTGCGGGGGTAAAAATTCCCTCTGTAAGTGTAGTGTGCCGATGAACAAACGCTGGCGAAAACAGCAGCACTCAGTTCAGGTGCCAGCAAAGAGAGGTGAACAAGTAATAACACATTGAAACTATTTAAAATGCAATGCTTAAGCTAGTCTCATTAATATTGTGGCTAATACCTGGAAGTGTGATCAATATCAAATTTTTTAACTAAAGTAAAATTTCACTGCGCCGACATAACATAGATACCACTAAAGCATTAACATCTGGATAACCTCTCAAAGGGAGTTGCTATGTCCGCCCATGTGCCGGTCACCCAGCGCGAATACACGCTCGATGACGATACGACCCTGATGTCCACCACCGATCTGCAAAGTTACATTACCCACGCTAACGATACCTTCGTGCAGGTCAGCGGTTACCAGCTTCATGAACTGAGCGGCGCTGCACACAACGTCGTGCGGCATCCCGACATGCCGAAAGCGGCATTTGCCGACATGTGGTTTACCCTGCAACAGGGCGAGCCGTGGACCGGCATCGTGAAGAATCGCCGTAAAAATGGCGACCATTATTGGGTGCGGGCCAATGCCGTACCGGTGGTGCGCAACGGAAAAACGACCGGCTATATGTCGATTCGCACCAAGGCCACGCCGGAAGAAATTGCCGCCGCCGAGCCGCTGTATAAGGCCCTGAACGAAGGGCGCAGCAACAAGACCGTTTACAAAGGCCTGGTACTGCGCAAAGGCCTGTTTGGCAAGCTGCCGACGCTTTCCCTGCGCTGGCGTATTCGCGGGCTGATGGGCGGACTGTTTGTGCTGCTGATGGCGGCCGCTTTTGCGCTCGGCGAGAACCCGCTGCAAATGCTGGCCATTACGGCATTTACCGCGCTCGCCTGTATCCTGCTGGAGTGGCAAATCGCACGTCCCCTGGAAAACGTTAAACGCCAGGCGCTGGAAGTCGCAACCGGTAACAGCCATCGCGTTAAGCACCTCCAGCGTAGCGACGAAATTGGCACCATTTTGCGCTCTATCGGCCAGCTTGGCCTGATGTGCCGCTGGCTGATTAATGATGTCAGCAGCCAGGTGGCAAACGTGCGTACCGGCAGCGAAGCCATGGCTAAAGGTAATGACGATCTTAACGAGCGTACCCGTCAGACGGTGGTCAACGTGCAGCAAACCGTGGCGACCATGAACCAAATGGCGGCTTCGGTACAAACCAACTCGGAAACCGCGGCGGCGGCAGACAAACTTTCCAGCTCCGCCAGCGATGCAGCCACCCAGGGCGGCCACGCGATGGAAACCGTGGTGACCACCATGGACGATATTGCAGATAGCACGCAGCGCATCGGCTCTATCACCACCCTTATCAACGACATCGCCTTCCAGACCAATATTCTGGCGCTTAACGCGGCGGTAGAAGCGGCCCGCGCCGGTGAGCAGGGCAAAGGCTTTGCGGTGGTTGCCGGTGAGGTTCGCAATCTGGCTCAGCGCAGCGCCAGCGCGGCCAACGATATCCGTAAGCTTATCGACGCCAGCGCCAGCAAGGTACAGTCGGGCACGGTACAGGTTCACGAGGCGGGCCGAACCATGCAGGACATCGTGGCTCAGGTGCAAAACGTGACCCAGCTTCTTGGCCAGATTAGCCATGCCACTTCGGAACAGGCCGATGGCCTGGCGGATATCACCCGCGCGGTGGCGGAATTAAATTCCATCACTCAGAAAAACGCCGCGCTGGTGGAGGAAGGTGCGCAGGTTTCAGCGATGGTTAAACACCGCGCTACCCGCCTGCAGGATGCGGTAACCGTGCTGGGATAACGACGTAGAGCGGATAAATTATCCGCTCAGCTGCGCTTATATAAACGGCGGGGGTGACCAATTTTGCCGTACAGCATCTCTACGCTGAGAAAACCTTTTTCGACGCAGTGCTCCAGGTAGCGGCGGGCGGTGGTTTTACTCAGTTTGGTTTCGCTTACCACGTCGTCCACTGAAAAACAGCGCTGCGCTTCGCCCTCGCGAAACAGGCGCTGCACCAGCTCTAAGGTATTTTCCTCAATCCCCTTGCTGCCCGCGTCGAGCGGGGCGTTTCTTGCCTGTAGTTCATAAAGCTTATCGACGTTTTGCTGATCGACCACTTTCCATTCGCGCTGCTGCTGGCTGAACTGTACGAAGCGCTCCAGAGAGTGGCTCAGACGCTTCCACGAAACGGGCTTCAGGATGTAGTCAAACGCGCCGCTGCGGATGGCCTGGCTACAGGTATCCATATCGCTGGCGGCGGTAATGAAAATGACCGAGCACGGATACTGCTTGAGCAGGTCGCTGCCGAACAGCGTGATGCCTTTGCCGTCGGGCAAATAGTTGTCCAGCAGCAGCAACTGAGGCTGCTTTTCGCGCATCAGGCGCTGGGCGGCGGCCAGACTGCTGGCAATGCCAACCAGATGGAGGTGAGGGTGCTTATCGATAAGCTCCGCATGGAGGGCGGCAAGCTCGCTCTCATCCTCCACGATCAGCACATTAATCATTTCATTCTGCATACTAAAAGCCTTACGTTGGGTTGAGGTTGCTGCCCGGAACGACAACGTCTGGAATAAAGACCGAGAAAACGGTTCCGCTCGGCAGGTTGTCGGAAACCTCCACGCTGCCTTTTGCCAGCGCAACATAACTGGCGATAAGGTGCAGCCCCAGCCCGTGATCGCCGTGGGTTTTGGTGGTGACGCCGGGGGTGAAAATATGCTCACGCAGCTCCGGGGCAATGCCTACGCCGTGATCGGCCACTTCAATCACCAGTTCTCGTTCGTTGAGCACGATATACACTTCAACCGGCTGGTGTTCGCCTTCGGCGCGCTGCGTGGCTTCAATTGCGTTATCCAGCAGGTTGCCAATTATCGAAATCAGCTCTGACTCCGGCACGTTAGCGGGCATGCGGGTCATGCTGCAGGCCGGGTCGAACGCCAGCACCACCCCTTTTTCTCTCGCTCTGGCATATTTCCCGAGCAGCAGCCCGCAAAGCGTGGCGGAGCAGAAACGCGCTGAGACAAAATCCAGCACTTCCTGAGCATGTTCGGACTGCGCTTTGATGTAGCGTTTTGCCTCGTCGTAGCGTGCCATATGCAGCAGCCCGGCAAGCGTCGCCATACGGTTTAACTGCTCATGACGCATGATGCGCAGGTTGTCGACATAGCGTTTTACCTGGCTTAGCTGGAAGCTCAGGCTGTCGATATCCTTGCGGTCGCGGAAGGTGATAACCCATCCCTGCAACTTGCCTTCCAGTTCGATGCGCACCCGGCTTGCCACTACGCTGAGATCGTTGAAGGCGCAAATTTCGTCGTGGGTATCGCGAGCCAGCATCACTTCAGGGTTGAAGAACGCGACCGGGTTAATCACCTCGGCAAGCTGCCTGCCTCTGATCTCGCGCGAAGGCTGGTTCAGTCCGAGCAGTTTTTTCGCCGCCTTATTGATAACCTCAATATGCGACTGGCTATCAATGGCTATCACCCCTTCATAAATCGACTCCATCATCGCCTTCTGCTGGCGCACCAGCAGGCTTATCTGCCTGGGCTCCAGGGAAAACATCTGCTTTTTAATGCTGCGGGTGAAGTACCAGGAAAAAACGAATAAGGCGACCAGCAGAAAAGCGGCGGCCAGCAGAATATTAATCACTTTGCCGGAGGTGACATCGTCGAGATAGCTTTTCAGGTAGCCGACGGAAACGATGCCGATGACTTTGCCGTGTTGGTCAAAAATCGGCGCTTTGCTGCGTAATGAAAGACCAAGGCCGCCCTGGCGCAAAGTGGTAATGCTTTTGCCCTGTAAAACCTCTTCGTTATCGCCGCCGACCAGGGTTTTGCCCACCCGGTCTGCGTAGGCCGAGTGGTAGAGATGGATGCCGTGGTCATCGCCAATAACGATAAAGCTGGCGTCGCTGTGGCTAACCAGTTTTTGCATAAAGCTATGGATTGCCGGAATATCCTTTCTGGCTACAGAATCCTGTAATGTGGGAATTAAGGCAATATCTTCTGCCTGAATTCTGGCGCGGGTGCTCATTTCCTGATAAAGCTGGCGGCCAACGTCGAAATAGTAATAGGTGCCGAGCATGCAAAATAGCACCGAAAAAAAGGCGACGAGGTAGATAAATAAGCGTATTTGAAAAGAGACTTTCATAATCCAGCGTGTATTCAGCAGAGCAAGACGCCAGCTTAACACTGATGAGCCGCAGTCTACGTGGCTTTGAGTGAAAGTTTGAACAACCTCACGCAACGGCGTTTTTCATCCTCTATCTGCTGTTTTTTAGGCCAGCTTAAGGTTTCTCTAAGCCTATTAATAAAAACCATAAAAACCACGACAACAATTAAAACCATTAACGCCATAGATGCCTTTAAATTAACGGTTTTAATCTGCTTGCCCTCACATTACATGGGTATTTAATCTTTTAGTCTGCTCCGACAAATTAAAATAAGGAGCTTGATTATGAGCACGACCGATGATTCCTACAACATCATTCCAGAACCTATTGATATTAATAAGCCGTCGATGAAGGAGCGCTGGTGGCATATTCTCGACAGCTGGAAAGTGGGCATTATCCCGCTGCCGCTGTTTGTCCTGGCCGGCGCGCTGATAGCCATTGACTGCCTGGGCGGCAAGCTGCCGAGCGACATCGTGGTGATGGTGGCCACTCTGGCTTTCTTCGGCTTCGCCTGCGGCGAGTTCGGTAAGCGCCTGCCGGTTATCGGCAAAATGGGTGCCGCCGCCATCTGCGCCACCTTTATCCCTTCCGCGCTGGTCTATTACGGGCTGCTGCCGGATGTAGTGGTGGAGTCCACCACCAAATTCTACAAATCCACCAACATTCTCTATCTCTACATCTGCTGCATTATCGTCGGCAGCATCATGAGCATGAATCGCACCGCGCTGATTCAGGGCTTCCTGCGCATCTTCTTCCCTATGCTGTGCGGTGAAGTGGTTGGCATGGTTGTTGGCATGGGCGTTGGGCTGGCGTTAGGCCTTGAACCCTTCCAGATCTTCTTCTTCCTGATTTTGCCTATTATGGCCGGCGGCGTGGGCGAAGGGGCTATTCCGCTTTCCATCGGCTATGCCACCCTGCTGCATATGGACCAGGGCGTGGCGCTGGGCCGCATTCTGCCTATCGTGATGCTGGGTAGCCTGACGGCGATTGTTATCTCCGGCTGCCTGAACCAACTGGGTAAGCGCTTCCCGCATTTGACCGGGGAAGGGGAGCTGATGCCGGGCAAAAAAGCCAACGGTGAGAAAGAGCCCTCCACGTCGATGTTCAGCGGTAAAGCGGATGTTACTACTATCGCTTCCGGCGCGCTGCTGGCGGTGCTGCTCTACATGGTCGGCATGCTGCTGCACAAACTGATTGGCCTGCCTGCACCGGTCGGCATGTTGTTTGTTGCCGTTCTTATCAAGCTCTGCCACGGCGTTTCTCCGCGCATGCTTGCCGGTTCGCAGGTGGTTTATAAATTCTTCCAGACCGCCGTCACCTACCCAATCCTCTTCGCCGTGGGCGTGGCGATTACGCCGTGGAACGAGCTGGTTGACGCTTTCACCATCAACAACCTGCTGGTCATCGTCAGCACCGTCAGCGCGCTGGTGGCGACCGGCTTCTTCGTCGGTAAAAAAATCGGTATGCACCCTATCGACGTGGCGATTGTCTCCTGCTGCCAGAGCGGACAGGGCGGCACCGGCGACGTTGCGATTCTTACCGCAGGCAACCGCATGTCGCTGATGCCGTTCGCACAAATTGCCACCCGCATCGGCGGCGCAATTAACGTTTCGGTGGCGCTGCTGGTGCTTGGCAACTTTCTTGTCTGATTTTTGATTAACCAGGAACTGTTATGAAACTCGCGAGTTATTTACTACAGGGTCGGCGTAGCTACGGCATCGTTACGCCGGAAGGTATTGTTGATCTTGGCCGTCGCTTAGGCACCCGCTTTGCGGATCTTAAAGCCCTTCTGGCGGCGGATGCCGTACACGAAGCGCTGCCGTTTGCCGCGCTGGCCGCCGACTTCTCTCCCGCCGATGTCAGCTGGCTGCCGGTGATTGAGCGCCCGGAAAAGATCCTCTGCGTCGGCATGAACTATGCCGACAAGCGCAAAGAGTTTGACCAGCACAACCCTGCACCCACGCTGTTCGTGCGCTTTGCGGATTCTCAGACTGGACATAACGGCCCGGTAGTTAAACCGCACCACTCCAGCGAATTTGATTACGAAGGCGAGCTGGCGGTGATCATCGGCAAAGGCGGAGTGAATATCGCCGCCGCAGACGCTCTGAACCACGTTGCCGGTTACAGCTGCTACATGGACGGTTCGGCGCGGGACTGGCAGCACAGCTGGTTTACCGCCGGAAAAAACTGGCCACAGACCGGTTCATTTGGGCCGTGGATGACCACCGCCGACGAAATTACCGATCCTCACGATCTGGCGATCCGCACCTGGCTTAACGGCCGCATGGTGCAGGAAGACAACACGCGCAGCATGATCCACAAAGTGGCGGAGCTTATCGAATACATCAGCACCTTCACTTCGCTCGGCGCAGGCGATGTGATCATTACCGGATCGCCGGGCGGGGTAGGTAAAAAACGTACGCCGCCGCTGTTTATGAAACCGGGCGATCGCATTGAAGTTGAAATTGAACGCATCGGCCATCTGAGCAATGTGATCGTTGAAGCGCGTGCGCCGCAGGCCGCCGTGGCGGTGGCCCACTAACGCCATGTACCACTCCACACCCATTGAGTTCAGAACCGTCGATCCTCTAAGGCAGCCGAATGAGCTGGCGGCGATCCGTGAGCTACTGGAATGCAATCAGCTCGGCCTCGACGGCGATATTCAGCTGTTTGTGGTTGCCGCTGCGGGACGCCGGATCGTGGGCTGTGCGGGGCTGGCGTGGCGCACCATCAAATGCGTAGCGGTGGATGAGGCCTGGCGCGGCGACAACCTCAGCGTTCGGTTGCTGGGCGAGATACAGCACATTGCGATGGATCGCGGCAATGCGCATCTGTTTCTGTTTACCCGGCCGCACAATCTCGAGCGCTTTCGCCAGGGCGGCTTCTGGCCGCTGGTGCAGGTGGACGAGACGGCAGTGCTGATGGAAAACACGCCCGTCGGCATCAGCCGCTACTGCGCCGGGCTGGAAAAAAAGCGCAAGCCCGGGAGCCGCATCGGCTCGATTGTGATGAACGCCAACCCGTTCACCCTGGGTCACCGCTATTTAGCGGAGCAGGCGGCGGCGCGCTGCGACTGGTTGCATCTGTTCGTGGTACGTGAAGACGCCTCTTTTTTCCCGTTTGAAGAGCGCTGGGAGATGGTTTGCCGGGGCGTGGCGCATTTGCCGAACGTCATCGTGCATCGGGGTTCCGACTACCTGATTTCCCGCGCCACTTTTCCGGGCTATTTCCTGAAGGAGAGCGGCCTTATCGACAAAACCTGGAGCGCGATGGACTTGATGATTTTCCGCGACTACATCGCTCCCGCGCTCGGTATTACCCACCGTTTTGTTGGTAACGAACCGTTTTGCGCCGTCACGCGTGAGTACAACCAGGCCATGCGCTACTGGCTTGAGGTACACCGCAACCATAGCGCCGCCTCGCTTCAGGTGGTGGAGCTGCCGCGTAAATGCCACGCCGCCGGACGGGCGATATCCGCCTCGGAAGTCCGTGCCTTACTCAAGAGCCAGCAAATGGCCCGCATCCGGGAAATTGTCCCGGAAACAACCTTTAGCCATCTCCAGCGTTATTACACTCTGGATGTGGCCTGATTTTTTAACCAGGACAAAGCCTTATGAAAATAGTTAAGGAAGCTTTAGCCGGCACGCTCGAGTCCAGCGATCTGCTGGTGCGGGTGGCTCCCGCCGAAGGGGAATTCAGCCTGATTACCCACAGCGAAGTGCAAAAGCAGTTTGGCGAGCAGATTCGCAAAGTAGCGGAGCAGACCCTGCAACAGCTCGGGGTGAAAGAGGGCATTTTTATTCTTGAAGACAAAGGCGCGCTGGACTGCGTGATCCGCGCCCGGCTGCAAAGCGCGGTGCTGCGTGCGGCCAACGTCGAGCAAATTGACTGGGAAAAATTACAATGAAAAAACTCCGTCGCAGCATGCTATTTCTCCCCGGCGCCAATGCCGCCATGCTTTCAACCGCTTTTATCTACCGCCCGGACTCGATCATGTTCGATCTGGAAGATGCGGTTGCCCTGCGCGAGAAAGATACCGCCCGCGTGCTGGTATTCCACGCGCTCCAGCATCCGATGTACCGCGATATTGAAACCGTGGTACGCATCAATCCGCTGAATACGCCTTTTGGTCTTGCCGATCTTGAAGCTGTTGTCCGCGCCGGTGTGGACGTGGTGCGCCTGCCGAAAACCGATACGCCGGAAGACATTTTCCTGCTTGAATCGCACCTTGAACGCATTGAAAAAGCGTGCGGGCGCGAGCTAGGTTCCACCAAATTAATGGCGGCGATTGAGTCCGCCGTGGGCGTGATAAACGCCGTGGCTATTGCTCGTTCCTCCCCGCGCCTTATCGGTATTGCGCTGGCGGCGTTTGACTACGTGATGGATATGCAGACCGAACGTGGCGACGGCACGGAGCTTTTCTATGCCCGCTGTGCGGTGCTGCATGCCGCTCGTGCCGCAGGAATTGATGCCTTCGATGTGGTTTGGTCGGACGTGAATAACGAAGCGGGATTCCTGCGCGAAGTCGAGCTGATCCGCAAGATGGGCTTCAACGGGAAATCGCTGATTAACCCACGGCAGATTGAGCTGCTGCATAACGCCTACGCGCCGACTCAGGAAGAGGTTGATTATGCTCGCCGGGTGATTGCCGCGGCGGATGAAGGCGAGCGTAACGGGCTGGGCGTGGTGTCGCTCAACGGCAAGATGATTGATGCGCCAATTATCAATCACGCGCAGGTGGTGCTGGAACGCGCTTCTGCTTCCGGCGTGCGTCGCTAAGGATAAAACAATGAGCAATATGACTGAACTTTTGCACCTCGATTACCCGCATCTTTCGCATCTCACTGATTTTGAAGGTGCGCACCAGATTACCCCGTGGCTTAAGGACGCTGAGGCGAAGAAAAACCGCAAACTCTGCGGCACGCTGGAGCAGGCGATTGCCCGTAGCGGCCTGCAAGACGGCATGACCATTTCCTTCCATCACGCGTTTCGCGAGGGAGACCGCGTGATTAACCACGTAGTCGCCACGCTCGCTCGCCTCGGCTTTAAAAACCTCACTCTGGCCTCCAGTTCGTTGATGACCTGCAATGAAGCGCTTATCGAGCACATCCGCTCCGGCGTTATCACCCGTATTTACACCTCGGGCATGCGCGGCAAGCTGGCGGAGGCTATTTCTCACGGCCTGATGGACGAGCCGGTGCAAATTCACTCCCACGGCGGCCGCGTGAAGCTGTTGCAGGACGGCGAGCTGAACATCGACGTGGCGTTTCTGGGCGTGCCGTGTAGCGATGAGTTCGGCAATGCCAACGGCACTCACGGTAAATCCTGCTGCGGCTCGCTTGGCTATGCCAAAGTGGACGCTCACTTTGCCCGCAAAGTTGTGCTACTGGCCGAAGAACTGGTGCCGTTTCCCAACATGCCTGCCAGCCTGATGCAGGACGAAGTGGATTACATCGTCAAGGTCGATACCGTCGGCGATCCGGCCAAAATTAGCGTGGGCGCGGCTCGCGTAACCAGCAATCCGCGCGAGCTGATGATTGCCCGTGCGGCCGCGGAAGTTATCGAGCACTCGGGGTATTTCCGTAACGGCTTCTCAATGCAAACCGGCTCCGGCGCGGCGGCTACCGCCTGCACGCGCTTTATGGAAGAGAAAATGGAACGCAACGGCGTGGTGGCTCGCTTCGCGCTGGGTGGGATCACCGGGAGCCTGGTTGATCTGCATGAGAAAGGCCTGATCGAAAAGCTGCTCGATACTCAATGCTTTGACGGACAGGCAGCGGCCTCGCTGGCGCGTAACCCGAACCACGTTGAGATCTCCACCAACGTCTACGCCAACCCGACGGCAAAAGCCGCCAGCTGCGACCAGCTGGACGTGGTTATTCTCAGCGCCTTAGAGATAGATATCGATTTTAACGTCAATGTAATAACCGGCTCCGACGGCGTCATGCGCGGCGCTTCCGGCGGCCACTGCGACGTAGCCAGCGCCGCAAACCTGACGATTGTGGTCGCGCCGCTGCTGCGCACCCGCATTCCGACCGTAGTCAAACGCGTCACCACGCGGGTAACGCCGGGTGAAAGTATCGACGTCCTGGTTACCGACCACGGCATTGCCGTGAATCCGGCGCGTCCGGAGATCCGCGAACGGCTGCTGGCCGCGGGCGTGAAAGTTGTGGATATCGCAGATCTCTACAAACGCGCCATTTCCCTGACCGGGGAGCCAAGGCCTATCGAGTTCACCCGGCGTATTGTCGGCGTGATCCGCTACCGTGACGGCAGCGTGATCGACGTGGTGCGCCAGGTTAAAGAGGAGTAAACACCATGAGCGAAGCCCTGCTGGAGCATGAAGGCATTACCCTTGAAGCGCTGCTGGAGGCCAAAGAGAAGCGCGCCCGCAGGCAGAATGACTGGCTGGTGCGCCACCGGCAGCCGGTGCTTTCCCTTACTCTGGTAACGCCCGGTCCTGTCAAAGACAGCATTCGCTACCGCAACTGCATGGCGGTGGCTTTGCAGGCGTGCGATCAGCTGCTGTGGCAGCGTCACTGGCCGGTGCTGGAGAGGCAGGTATTTTGGCTGCCAACCGGGGCGGAAGCGATGTGGAGCGTGGCACATGCGACTAGCGAGCTGAAAGCGGCAACGGTAGAGCTGGAGCAAACTCACCCGCTCGGCCGGCTGTGGGACGCAGATGTTATCTGCCCGGAGAACGGCCCGGTGGGGCGAAGCTCGTTGGATATGGCGGGGCGGCGTTGCCTGGTATGTAACGAACCGGCTCATGCCTGCGCCCGTTCCCGTCGCCATCCGCTGGATGAGGTGACTCAACGCGTAGAGAGGCTAATAGATGGCTGGTTTGCCAGGGATTAATCCCGTCGCCGTGCCGCTGCCGGACGTTCCGGGGCTGGTGCGGCAGGCCCTGCTGGATGAAGTCTGGCTGACGCCAAAGCCTGGGCTGGTGGATAGCGCAAATAACGGCTCGCATCGGGATATGGACTTGCCGATGTTTCTTCGCAGTATCGCCGCTATATCGCCGTGGTTCGGCACTTTTCACGCGCTTGGGCTTGAGCACGCCGGGCGCGGGAGCGGTGAAATGCTGCGGCTGATCCGCCCGGCCGGAATAGCCTGCGAGCAGGCGATGTATCAGGCCACCGGCGGGGTGAACACGCATAAAGGCGGCGTGTTCTCTCTCGGGCTGCTGTCTACCGCCGCAGGCCGCCTGCTGGGGCAGGGGGAAAAATTGACCGCCGCGAAGCTGTGTGCCACGGTGGGTGAGATGTGCAGCGGCCTGGTGGAAAGAGAGCTGGTTATGGCGCGTAAGGCGGCAACCGTTGGTGAAAGGCTGTATCAGCAGTTTGGTTTGACCGGGGCGCGTGGCGAAGCCGAAAGCGGATTTTTGACGGTGCGCCAACATGTGCTGCCTTACTGGCATCAGGAAGCCGACCCGCAGCGCCGCCTTTTGAATGCGATGCTGCGCCTGATAGCGGTTAATCCTGATACCAATCTGGCGTCGCGAGGCGGGCTGACCGGCCTGCGCTACGTTCAGCGCTATGCCGCTCGCCTGCTGAAACAGGGCTGGACGACAGAAGATTTGCAGCAGATGGACTCGGAGCTGATGGCCCGTAATCTCAGCCCCGGCGGCAGCGCCGATCTGCTGGCCGTAAGTATCGTTTTAGCGGAAGTTGCGGCATAAATCCTATGCCGCACGAATTTCATGCTGCCCCGGCCCGATTTTGACTAGTCTGAAGTTTTCACTCTGGAAAACTAAGGAGCTCCTGATGGCCCAGTCTGCTGATAAAAACCGTCGCTTCATCCTGGCACAGCGCCCGCAGGGCATGCCAACTCGCGAAGATATTCATCTGGAAGAGGTCGCCGTGCCCGCGCCCGGTAAAGGCGAGGTGCTGCTGCGCACTCTTTATCTTTCACTCGACCCGTATATGCGTGGGCGCATGAGTGACGCCAAATCTTACTCTGCACCCATTGGTATCGGCGAAGTGATTGTTGGCGGGACCGTTAGCCGCGTGGAAAGCTCTCAGCATCCCGATTATCAGCCCGGCGACCTGGTGCTGTCCTATGCTGGCTGGCAGGACTACGCTATTTCGAACGGCGAAGGTCTGCGCAAGCTGGATAAAAATATGGCGCATCCTTCCTGGGCGCTGGGGCTGCTTGGGATGCCGGGCTTTACCGGCTATATGGGGCTGACCGATATCGGCAATCCGCAGCCGGGTGAAACGGTGGTGGTAGCGGCGGCCAGCGGAGCCGTGGGTTCCGTTGTCGGGCAAACCGCTCGCCTGCGTGGCGCAAAGGTCGTTGGTATTGCCGGCGGGGAAGAGAAATGCCGCTATGTAAAAGAGACGCTGAAGTTTGATGTTTGCCTCGATCACCGCGCCAGCGACTTTGCCGAACAGCTGGCAAAAGCCTGCCCGAACGGCATCGATGTCTATTTTGAAAACGTCGGCGGCGCGGTGTTTGACGCGGTGCTCCCTCTGCTCAACACCAAAGCGCGCATCCCTGTTTGCGGCATGATAAGCCAGTACAACGGTGAAAATAGCGCCTTTGAACAAGACCGTTTGCCGCTGCTGATGTCGACCATTCTGAAAAAACGCATGCGCGTGGAAGGTTTTATCATCAGCCTGGATTACGACCATCGTTACGAAGAATTCTTTAAACAGATGAGCGCATGGATTGCTGCCGGTGAGATTGAGTTCCGCGAAGATATCGTGGACGGCCTGGAGAAAAGCGTCGAGGCGTTCCAGGGCCTGCTTTCCGGGAAGAACTTCGGCAAGTTGATTGTTAAGGTGGCTGAGTAATACAACCCCCTCTCCTCCGCGGAAGAGAGGGGCCATTTCCCGGAAAATTAAATGAGAATATTTTTTATTTGAAAGTTGTTCTTGATAAATGAGTAAGGACGTGAGAGATTAGCGCTCGGTTTGGAACACAGACCTTATGAAAGCAGTTTTAGTAAAGCAGTCCTCAGTTCAAGCGCTATCTTAGATATCCCTTCTTCTCGAGTCTCCTCCTAAGTGCCCGAATAAGTCCAACTCTGCTGAACAGACCATGTTCGCCGCGTTTAGTGGCTCAAGATAATGAAAAAGGTAATATCTATGTCTAACAAAATGACTGGTTTAGTAAAATGGTTCAACGCTGAGAAAGGTTTCGGTTTTATCTCTCCTGCTGACGGCAGCAAAGACGTGTTCGTACACTTCTCTGCAATCCAGAGCGATAACTTCAAGACTCTCGACGAAGGCCAGAAAGTTGAGTTCTCTATCGAGAACGGCGCTAAAGGCCCAGCTGCTGCTAACGTTGTTGCGCTGTAATCCAGCCTGACGTTTCAGTAGTTAAAAAACCCGCTTAGGCGGGTTTTTTTGTGCCCGCAGTTTATAGATGTCCTATAGCTTTTCGCGATTTATCCTCAATGTTGTGTGCTAAATTGTGATTTTGGTTAACCAATTATTCTTATCTGATTGACAGCCTGGCTAAATTAGCCGAATTTGTTCGTCATAGAGTAGATGAATCATGGTGCTCAGTCGCGAGATTGGGTGGTCAACCAATTAAAAGCTATCGAGGATGCTACATGAAACAAACCTGGCGTTGGTATGGTCCGAACGATCCGGTAACGCTGGCCGATGTGCGCCAGGCCGGTGCCACAGGCGTTGTCACCGCACTGCATCACATTCCAAACGGCGAAGTCTGGCCGGTGGACGAGATCCTCAAGCGTAAAGCGATGATTGAGGCGGCTGGGCTGGAGTGGTCGGTGGTTGAAAGCGTGCCTATCCACGAAGAGATCAAAACCCACAGCGGGCAGTGCGACCTGTGGATTGAAAACTACCGCCAGAGCCTGCGCAACCTGGCGCAGTGCGGCATATATACCGTGTGCTACAACTTTATGCCGGTGCTGGACTGGACGCGAACCGACCTCGAATATCAGCTGCCGGACGGCTCCAAAGCGCTGCGCTTTGACCAAATCGAATTTGCCGCCTTTGAGCTGCACATCCTGCAACGTAAAGGTGCACAGGCGGACTACAGCGCCGAAGAAATTGAGCAGGCGAACCGGCGTTTTGCCGAAATGAGCGATGAAGAAAAAGCCCGTCTGACGCGCAACATCATTGCTGGCCTGCCCGGAGCGGAAGAAGGCTATACGCTGGATCAGTTCCGCGCCCGGCTTGATACCTACAAAGATATCGACAAAACAAAGCTGCGCGAGAACTTCGCTTACTTCCTGCGCGGTATTATTCCTGTTGCCGAACAAGTGGGTCTTCGCATGGCGGTGCACCCGGACGATCCTCCGCGCCCAATTCTCGGCCTGCCGCGCATTGTTTCTACCGTGGAAGATATGCAGTGGATGGTTGAGGCGGTTAGCAGCGAGGCGAACGGTTTCACTATGTGTACCGGCTCTTACGGCGTGCGCGCCGACAACGATCTGGTCGGGATGATTAAACGCTTCGGCCCGCGCATCTACTTCACCCATTTACGCTCCACGCTTCGGGAAGATAACCCGAAGACCTTCCATGAGGCGGCTCATCTGTATGGCGATGTGGATATGTATGAAGTGGTGAAGGCTATCGCAGAAGAAGAGCAGCGCCGCAAGGCTGCCGGGCGGGAAGACCTGATCCCCATGCGTCCGGATCACGGCCACCAGATGCTCGACGATCTGAAAAAGAAAGTGAATCCGGGTTATTCGGCGATTGGCCGCCTGAAAGGGCTGGCGGAGGTTCGTGGGGTTGAGCTGGCTATCCAGCGGGCCTTCTTCCCGAAATAAAGCCTGCACACGTTCACCGGGGCAAGGGAATGGGTCAACCAATTATGCTATAGTCTGGCGCATTCCCGGCCTGTTGTGAGCAATGATGAAACCTCAAACCCACGAAAAATCCGCCATCCCGCCGCAGCGCCCTTACCAGGAAGTGGGCGTGATGCTGCGCGAGATGATAGCCGGGCAGCAGTATGCCCTGGGCGACAGGCTGCCGCCGGAGCGGGAGATTGCCTCTTTACTGGCGGTTAGCCGCACCGTAGTGCGTGAAGCGCTGATCATGCTGGAAATCGAGGGGCTGATTGAAGTCCGGCGCGGTGCGGGTATTTTTGTTATTGCTATGCCCCGCGAGGCGATTGCCGGAGAGACGGTTTCCGCCACGCAGTGCAACGATGCCGGGCCGTTTGAGCTATTGCAGGCTCGCCAACTGCTGGAGAGCAATATCGCCGAGTTCGCCGCGCAGCAGGCTACCCGCGAAGACATCATGAAAATGCGCCGTGCTTTGCAGGTTGAAGAGCAGGAGCTGGCGTCGGAAGAGGGGGAAAGCGGCGACAGGCAGTTTCACCTGGCGATTGCCGAGGCGACCCATAACAGCATGCTGGTGGAGCTGTTCAGGCAATCCTGGCAGTGGCGCGAGAACAACCCGATGTGGGTTCAGCTGCACAGCCATCTGGAAAATAATCACTATCGCAGCGAGTGGCTTAGCGACCATAAGCTTATCCTGGCTGCGCTTATCAAAAAAGACGCCAAAGCCGCCAAACATGCCATGTGGCAGCATCTGGAAAATGTAAAAAACCGGCTGCTGGCGCTGTCCGACGTCGATGATATTAATTTCGACGGCTATCTGTTCGAGTCCTGGCCGCTAAACGAAACGGAACGTTAAGCGCCCGTGAGGCCAGCCGATGAGCTGGCCTTTTTTAGATCTGCTGTTGCAACAGTTCGCCGCTATTTTGCAAGTCCTGCTGCGGGTTACGGCCAATCAGCACGTATTCAAAACCTTTCTCGCGCCACCAGACCAGGTTCAGGCCTCTGCGTACCTCATGTTTCAGCCCGCCCGATCCGGCGGTTTTAGCCCGCGAAATACAAAGCGCCATCGGCCCGTAACTGGCATGCAGCCAGGCGATTTGCGCGATGGATGTGCTGTCATAACGCAACATGCGCACGCTTTTTAGCTCGGCTTCCGGTAGCTGAATTTCGTCCTGAGCAAGCGTCAGCCCGATGTCCTGCTGCATCCGGTTTAGCCCCTGCTGTAGCGCCTGCGGAGTGACGTTGATATCCGCCAGCGTTTCGGCGCTGTACAGCGACATGTACTGGGCTATCAGGTCACGGATTTCCGGCTCACCGCTAAGCTCTTTCTCCTCAGGATGAATAAAGCGCCCGGCCAGCACGCCTACGGCAAGGAAGCTGATCGAGGCGGCAATCAGGCTGCGGCGGCTGACCCCTTCAGGCTGCGGTTTTACCTTCACCGGCTGGTGAAGCAATATCTGGAGTTTGGCCTGCATTTTTTCCAGCGGCGCATCCTGTAGCAGCGGGGCAAAAGCCTGCTCCCACGGCTGGTTGCTTTGCATCAGTTGCTCCACGCGAGCGGCAAGCCCGTCGTCTTTGTTCAACTGCTGGTCAAAGGCGCTACGCTCTGCTGCGCTCATCTCGCCGTCCAGCCAGGCAACGATGGCCTCATCGCTCCACGGAGCGGAGAAGGATTGACGTGTCATTTAAGCTCCTTCTTCATCGTCGGCATCAGCTGTTTTGCCAGCGTCAGGCGCGCGGCGGCCAGGCGGCTCATCACGGTGCCGATGGGAATAGCCAGCGTGTTGGCGGCTTCCTGATAACTAAAACCTTCTACATAAACCAAAAATACCGTGTTGCGCTGCGCCTCGGGAAGCTCGCTGACCTGCTGTAGCAGGGCGTGATACTGGTGGCGATCCTCGGTGCTTTCCACGTCGGCCAGGGCGCTGAGTTCGTCGCCGTCGACAAAGCCCTGGCCCTGGCGAACGCGCAGGGCGCGGATTTCGTTGATCCAGATAGAGTACAAAATTGTAAACAGCCAGCGGTCGATTCGGGTGCCGGACTGAAACTGGTCGCCGCGCTCAAGGGCGCGCACGCAGGTAGACTGAACCAAATCCTCAGCCACATCGCGATTGCGGGACAGCACCATGCCGTAGCGCCAGAGGCGGGCAAGATGCAGTCCCAGCTGTAAACGAACTTCGTTGACGGTGATTTTTATGCCCTCAAGCTTATGACTCCGGGTGCCCGTCAATGGCGGCTTTCAAATCGCGATACTCCTCGCAGCCGGTTCCGCAGAGCGTTTTAATCGTCGCCAGCTGGGCTTTAGCCAGGTCCGGGCGACCTTTGATTACCCACGCCTCGCCGAGGTATTCACGCACTTTGGCGTAATGCGGATCCAGGGCGATGGAACGCTGATAATAGCCGATCCCTTCGTCAGTTCGCCCCAATTTACGCGTGGCATAGCCGCGGTAGTTCCAGGCTTCGCGAGTATTGGGCTGCTGCAAAGTATCCAGCAGGTTTAACGCCTCCTGATAGCGGCCAGATTTTGCCAAATGGTAAGCATATTGAGTTTTGTCCTGGTCATCGATCATGCTGCTCTTCTCGACCAGACAGGTTTTGGTTTTACTGTCGTAAACCTGGCCTTTTGGGCAGTCCGGCGTTTTGGAATCGTCATCGCCCATTGCGCTGGCGGCGGCGGAGTAAAGCAGGCCGCTGGCGACCAGGCACAGCAAAGGCAGCAGGTTAGCGGTTGAATGCGTTTTCATGATGTTGTCCTGTGGGTTAGCGAGAGTGGCCTTTGCAGGCGGGGAGCATGCGGCGTAGCGTGCCGTCACGTAGAACATAGTGGTGAAGCAGCGCGGCGGCGGCATGTGCGCCGGCCAGAATAACCAGCGCCCAGGCCACGTTGTTATGCAGCATGCCGAAGGTACGGCGCAGCATTGGGTCAATGTTAAACAGGTCAGGAATTTCAATGATATTGAAGAACCAAAACGGCTCTCCCTGCGCCCAGCGGAACAGAAAGCCGAGCGTGGCCTGAGCTATCAGCAGCAGATACAGCACGCCGTGGGTGGCGTGGGCGGCGATGCGAAATGCTCCCGGCATCGGCACTTTCTCCATCTTTCTTGATGGCGAGAACGCGGCGCTAATGCGCCAGCCCAGCCTTGCCAGGATGATGGCGCTCAGCAGAATGCCAAAAGAGATATGCAGGGACTGTAATCCTTTGCGCAGCGGCGTTCCGCGCTCAAGGAGTTCCCAGATGTGGGCGCTGGCGAACAGGAAAATAACGCATCCGGCGGTTAACCAGTGCAGGGTGATGCTAAAGGCGTCGTAGCGTTTACGCCCGGCTCGGGCTTCAGGGGGCTGGTGGCTCATGATTATTTGTTCCTCAGGTTCTGGTAAGGAGTAAACAATCGGGCGGGGGAGTTTATTCGGAGGCATTTGAAAAAAATTAAGGAGCCGGGTGGCTCCTTACATAATCGGTATGCAAAGCGTGCTTACAGCGCCTTTTGCCATACGGACTGCGGCAGCAGATAGACGGCTTTTTCTGCCTGCTGGCCGTCGGTCACGATGTGTTTGATGCCGCTCGCCATCACCGCCAGGGTCACGTCAAATGCGTTGAGGCTGTCGCCGAATCCGGCGGTCAGGTTCAGCATCGAGCCGTTCGCCATCAGGTACAGCGTTTTACCGTTCAGCTGATAGGCGTTGATAAACGGCATCACTTCTTCGTTCGGGAATTGTTGCAGGTAGCCGCAGTCGATCTCTTCGGCAACGTGGCCGACGTTGAGGATGAATACTCCGTCTTTTGCCTTATCCAGCACCGCAGCGCTAACCACTTTCTTCGCGCCTGTAGCGGTTGCCACTACGTCAGTTGTGGATATAACATCTTGAATATCAACTACGTGCCAGCCATCGTAAGCAGCCTGCAGGCGGCGAGCCGGATCGAGTTCTGCCACCATGACCTGGCCTCCGTAGGCTTTGGCCGCCGCGGCAACGCCCTGGCCCACCAGGCCATAACCGATAACCAGAACGCGTTTTTCATGCAGCGTCAGGTGAGTGGTCTGGAAGAAGGTTTGCCACGCGGTGAGGCCAACCATGTGGCGGTTGTGCAGGCCTTCTTTAACCGGGAGGTCGTCCCAGTTGAAGATTGGGTAGCCCGGGCGCAGGTCGGCAAGGCGGTTAACCCCGGAGCCGGTGGCTTCCAGGCAGGCCACAACATCGCCAAATTCGCCGCGCTGGTGCAGCAAAGTGGTGATGTCGGCACCCATTTCGCAAAGATGCGTCGGGCGCCAGGCGATGGCTTTTTCCCAGGAATCGCGCCAGTCTGCATCGCTCATATTGCGCCACGCGCTGGCTTCGGCTCCGGCGGCGACCAGATAAGCCACCACGTCATCCTGCACGGTGGTTGGGTTGCAGGTGGTGAGGAATATTTTGGCGTTTTTTTTCAGCAGGCCTTCCACCAGAGGGATCATCTTCAGGTCGAGATGCATATTGCAGGCGAGGCGGACGTGGCTTAAGTCAGGCAGCGCTTCAACCTGCTTCAGGGTGCGAACCATATGGCGACGGGACCACTCAATCTCTTTGATAAACATCTCGTTCTGGGCGTTCACGGAGGTTCCTTATTAATTGTTTTTAATGATTTTTATAGAATATATCATCACGATATCGGGCATGAGGATAGCAAAATGCAGGCGGCTTGTTAACCGGATGCGCGGGCGAGAGTGGCGTGACTTCTGGTTACCAAAGTTTTGTTTTATTGGCTGATTTATTCTCTATATTAATGTCTCTTTCCCCCCAGCCAAACGTGAGAAAAATGATTAAAAAAGCGCTAGTCGTATTACTTGGTTCCGCGTTACTTGCCCCGATGATAGCCAGTGCGGACAGCACGATTGTGTTCTTACGTCACGGAGAAAAGCCGGACAACAACAGCGGGCAGCTGACCTGTAAAGGGCTAAACCGCGCGCTGCAATTGCCTTCGGTATTACTTAGCCAGTACGGTAAACCTGACGCGATTTATGCCTCTGCGCCGAAAGAGAACAAAACCGGTAGCTCCCTGCGCCCGCTGACGACAATTACGCCGACCGCCATTCGACTTTCACAGGCTATCGACCTGCATTACCACGCCGAGCAAACGGATGGCCTGGTTGATGCTCTGCTGAAAAGTCAGGGCAGCAATCACCTGACGTTTGTCTCCTGGGAGCATAAAAATCTGGTCGTGGCGGCGCAGAAGCTGGTGAAAAAAACCGGCGGCGATCCGGCGGTGGTGCCCAAGTGGCCGGGTTCTGATTTTGACTCGCTGTACATCATCAAGCTGGATGATCAACAGCGTTTCAAGTCTTTTACTCGCGGAGCGGAAGGCTTGAATAACGTGCCGGACAGCTGCGCGGCCGCAAGCTGACTGGAAAAGAAAAACCCGTCTGAGCAGACGGGTTTTTTATGTGTTTAACCGAAGATTACCACCACACTTCAGCCTGAACGCCCGCCATAAACTCGTTTTTGCTGTTCTCGTTGAAGCGGAACTGCGACAGCTCGTTATCCAGGATATTCAGATAGGTGCCGTAGAAACGAATCTCAGGACGCGAGCCGAGCAGGCTCGGACCGACTTTCAGAGCATGGTACAGCGTAGTTTTGTAGCCGGACTCTTTCAGGTTCACGCCCTGCTCGGTTTTGTTTTTCTGGGCAAACCAGCTCAGTTCGAGGCCGGTCTGGTTCCATGTATCCCAGATCCATGCCGGGCGGATAACTGCGCGAATGCTGTTGAAGTCGCTGTGGGCACCGCTTTCATAGCTGTAAACGTCTTCCCCGTGGGAGTAAACCAGCGCGTTTGCCATGATGATACGGTCGGCAAGGTAGGTTTCACCCTGGGAAATCAGTCGCCATGCCACGCCGTCGGTCTGGTCGCCATAGTAGTATCGGCCCGGTGCCATTGAGTTGCTGGCACCCGAGAAGTTGGCGAAGCTGCTGGCGTAGGAGTTATTGGCAACCTGCAACGTAAACTCGTTAAAGGTATCGCGCGGCAGATCCTGGCGTACGATGGCCGTTGCCATCCAGGTGTCCTTCAGCTTGAAGAACGAGCCATTATCTTCATTGGTTTTCTGGTCGTCGGTTTTGTTGGCGAAGGCGTATTTACCCATCAACGACAGCGAACCGTTCTCCCACAGCGGGATGTTGCGGTAGCGCAAATCAACCGAGTTGGTGTTCATTTGCGTAGTATGGCTAAAGTCGCGGGAGTAAACGTCGACGTCGTTACGGCTGACGGAGGCGTCAAGCTGGCCCACGCCAAGGTTCCAGTTCTGGATCCCCACGGCGGCGGCAACCTGCGTGGTCAATGACTTCCAGTCGAGCATCTGGATTTCGTATTCCGGCAACTTGTGTTTACCCACCCAGAAGTCGGCTTCCGGCGCAAACGGCAGGAAACCCCGCGTGGTCAGGAAGATATCGCTGAACTGCATGATATTTTCATTGCCGTTGTTGTCGCCGAACCAGGCATCGTTGTACTGCTCGCCCACGTTACCGTCATAGGTGACGATGGCGTTGGCGGTTTTGCCGTCCTGATTATAGACGCGCTGGTTGAGCGTTAAGTCAAACCAGCCGCTCATTTCGTTACCAAAACGACCGAGAGACCCGGCGGCATAGGTTTGCGCCGAACCACGGTTCCCGGCGGCCCAGCCGGAACGGAAATAGCCTTCGTAGCTGAAGCCGATATCGTCTTTAATAAATTTACTGATGTCTTTCAGCGTCACGCTTTCAACGCTGGTTTTACCGTCTTTTTTATTGGCGACGGCAATTCTCTGGTCGCCTTTAACCGGCGTTGGCGCAGGCTTAGTGCCAAAATGATTATTTTCATTTTCGATGTTATCTGCAACCGGAGAATATACCGTAGGGTTCACATTCGCCGTGCTGGATTGATTATTGTTGCCTGAGGTTTGTAGCTGAACAACCTTGTCTTTATAAACAGCTAACTCTTTCTGTGTTTTATTTAGTTCGGATTTGTTTTCTGATAATTGTCTTTCCAGCAGCTCCAGACGTTGCTCAACCGTTAATTTTGCCGCTACTGCGCTGGTTGAGGATAACGCTAACAGGATAGCTGAAGACAATAGACTGACCTTCAATAAATTTGAATTCATAGAATACCCCAGAAGTATAATTATTATTTGCCTCCGACATTAATTGCCGGAGGCAGGTGAAAATTAAATCGCTATCATCGGTGTACTTTCTATTGTGCCGCCTGAACTGCATTTACCTTATTAGCGGCAATAACGAACGGTAAATAAATTAAAGTGGAGATGGCCAGGCACAGCAGCCCTACAATTAGCGCGAGCCAGTTTCCTCCTGTACCAAAGAAGGCTATCAGCGGCCCCGGTGTGGTCCACGGCACCGCATAGGCAATTGGCGGGATAATCTCCATGCTGACAAAGAAATAACCTACCAGCGAGTTGACGAAGGGTACGGTAATAAAAGGAATAATCAGAATAGGGTTCAGCACTACCGGCAGGCCAAAAATAACCGGCTCGTTGATGTTAAACAGGCCGGGAACAAAAGCCATTTTTGCCATATCGCGATAGTCGGCGCGGCGTGAGGCAATAAATATCGCCAGCAGCAGGCCAAGCGTCATCCCGGAGCCGCCGTAGTTGGCGAAGGCGTCGTTGATACCGCCCCAGGTTATCGGGTAAGGCGCGCCCCAGGTGGTACCGTTGGAGGCCGCAAACGAGAGGTTCTCGAGGTTGGCTTCGGAGAAGATAGTCTCGCGAATAGCGGCCACGGTGTTTGGCCCGTGGATACCCAGAACCCAAAGAAAGTTAGCTACTACGCCTAGTACCAGAACAGCAACAATGTTGGTGCCCATGTTTTTAAGCGGTGCCTGGATAAGGGTATAAATCAGTTCGTTCAGGCCGTTAGGTGAGATTTTTGTCAGGCAGTAATTCAGCACCGAGAAGAAAATCATCACGAAGAAAATAGGGATCAGCACCTTGAAGGAGCGGGCAACCGCAGGTGGAACGGCCGCTGGCATAGTAATGGTGATTTTCGGATTACGCGCCAGGCGGCAGAAAATTTCGCCGGTAATAAGCGCCACGATGATAGCGACGAACAGCCCCTGCGGACCGAGATACTGGGTTGTCAGGTAAGCCGAGCCGTCTATCATCTGGTAAGGCGTGTAGACCACGAAGAACGCGCCGATTGCCGTCAGGCCGCACAGCAGGTCGTCCTGCTGGTAGCTAATGGCGATATTACGCGCCACCAGGAAGGCAATCATTATCGACATAATATTGACCGAACCGTTCATCACCGGCGAGAAGATCTTCTGCGCTTCGGCTAAATTCGGGAATAACGTGCCTAAATGCAAAAGCGAGGCAATAAAGCCATCCGGAGACAAAATAGCAAAGTTGATCAGCACGATCAGAGAACTGGCCATGACAATCGGGAATGACAATATAAAAGCATCGCGGATAGCCGAGATGTGTATCTGAGAGTTTAATTTAATCGCAATAGGAACAAGAAGTTTTTCCATACCGCGTTCAAAGGCATTCATTATACTCATGATGAGCCCTTTATCATAAGAGGATATTGAACAATTGTTTGAATTTATCGACGAAATACGAGATGGAGCTCGAGAGAAGTGACGATAAATTCAATGAATTATTTATGTTATACGCGGCGCTAATTAATGACTGGCCAAAAGATTTAATGCGGTATCTAAAACGGATTTTCCATCCATTTGCCCATAGTGTTTCATGTCAATAACTGAAACAGGGATTTTACCCTGTGCAACATCCTCTATTTCACTTTTCTGGAAGCGAACCTGCGGGCCAAGTAAAACAACATCGGCTCCATTTTTCTTGATTATTTCTTTGGCTTCTGAGATTGCCAGTGCGTTGATATTTACCTCAATATTTCCCGCCTCGGCGTGTTCTTTCATTCTTTTAACCAGCATGCTGGTGGACATCCCTGCGGCGCAAACCAATAAAATATTCTTCATTTTTACCCTTAACTCTTTGTTGGTAATCAGACAGCGGCTAACTTAATGAATATCAATTTCTTCATCTGCCATTTCGATCACAGTTAGTAACCACAGAGTGGTGCAATAAATAAGATAAAAATGAACATGTGTTGAATTTCAAATGCGATTAAGATAGTAATTAATTGTTTTTTAATGAAATAGGGAGGTTCAAAAGTGGTTTACAAAGATGTTGTTAACTTACTAAAAAGCAGGATCAGCAGCCCGACCTACAATATCGGCGACAGCCTCCCGCCGGAAAAAGAGCTTGCTGAGTTCTACAATGTCTCGCGCAATACGCTGCGTAAAGCGTTGCGGGTGCTGGAAGATGAGGCCCTGATTGAGCGCAGGCACGGGTCCGGCACCTATGTGCGAAACAAACATTTCCAGGCCTCGGTGACCCACCTGGACAGCTTTACGGAAATCGCTAAAAGCGAAGGGAAAAAACCTTCAAGCCAGGTGCTGAGGTTTGAGCTACAGCAGGCCTCCGAAGAGATAGCCAGCCGCCTGCAGCTGGCGATTGGCGAACCGGTTTACTACGCTAAGCGGCTGCGCCACATCGACAACGTGCCGATGCAGGTGGAGGAGACCTGGCTGTCGGTTAACCGCTTCCCTGACCTGACGGTGAACCATATGAAACGATCGAAATTTTCCTACATTGAAGATGAGTGCGGCGTTAAAATTCACGGCTGCTACGAGTCATTTCAGCCGCTTTTGCCGCCGAGCGACATCGCCAAATTGCTGCACATCAGCGTGCGTGATCCGATTATTCGCATGGAAACTCAATCAGTTGATGAAAGTCACGGCCCGATTGACTATTCGATTCTCTATACCAACGTGTTTGAGTTTCAGGTGAAATATTTTCTGCCGCGCAAAGTGGGTTAACGTCCGGGTGCCCGTATTCGCAATGGCTGTCACAGTTCTGTTCGAAAAAGAGGTTCATTACTCAGCTAATAAATGAACCTATTCTGTAAGCGCTGTTAAAAGCATAGTTAACTATCTGTAAATAATGCATTTTAACAGGTTCATAAGTTGTTCATTTTGTAATTTCTCCACGCTTGCCGGATAGGCTTTCGATTGATTAAGCTTTTCTCCATTGCAGGCGGGGAATATGCCGCTGCGGGTATATCCGGGAGAAATTAACGTATGAAAATTGCCGCGTTTGATATCGGTGGCACAGCGCTGAAAATGGGCATTATCACCTCTCAGGGCGAGATGCTGGAAAAAGACAAAGAGACAATCAACGACAGCGACGGCGAACAAATCCTGCGGGCCATGCTGAACTGGATTGCCGCACATCCCGAATGTGAAGGGATTGCGATTAGCGCACCGGGCTACGTTAATCCCCACACCGGTTTCATCGAAATGGGCGGTGCCATTCGCCGCTTCGACAACTTCGCCATCAAAGCCTGGCTTGAAGAGCAAACCCAACTTCCTGTTGCCATTGAAAACGACGCCAACTGCGTGCTGCTGGCCGAACGCTGGCAGGGCAAAGCGAGTGAAATGAGCAACTTCCTGGTGCTGACCATAGGCACCGGCATCGGCGGCGCAATCTTCTGTAATAACCAACTGGTTCATGGCGCACGTTTTCGTGCCGGAGAGTTTGGCTACATGCTGACGGAGCGGCCTGGCCCGCGCGATGTTCGCCGCTACACCATGAACGACAACTGCACGCTGCGTACGCTGCGTAAACACTATGCCGACTATGCCGGCCGCCCCCTCGAAGAGGTCAGCGGCGAAGAGATTTTTGACCATTTTGACGCGGGCGACGTGGTCTGCCTGCGCCTGGTAACGGAATTCTTTAACGATCTGGGAACCGGCCTCTATAACCTGGTCAATCTGTTCGACCCGCAAAAAATTCTGCTGGGCGGCGGCATCGTCGAGCGCCCCGGCTTCCTGGCCCTGCTGCGCGAGCATCTCGCCTGGTTCACGATTGACGAATATATCGACACCGTCAGCCACGGCAATGACGCCGGATTAATCGGCGCGGTCTACCATTTTAATCAGCACTATCGGTCGCATCCTGCGATCTCTAATTGAGGGAGAGAATATGTCCGGATTTAAAGAAGGCTTTCTGTGGGGTGGGGCGGTAGCGGCGCATCAGCTGGAAGGCGGCTGGAAAGAAGGCGGGAAGGGAATTAGCGTGGCCGATGTGATGACGGCGGGTGCCCATGGCGTACCGCGAGAAATTACCGACGGCGTGTTGCAGGGTAAAAACTACCCGAACCACGAGGCAATCGACTTCTATCATCGCTACAAAGAAGACATCCAGCTGTTTGCCGAAATGGGCTTCAAATGCTTCCGTACCTCGATTGCCTGGACGCGTATTTTCCCGCTGGGCGACGAGCAGGAGCCAAACGAAGCTGGCCTGAAATTCTATGATGACCTGTTTGACGAGTGCCTGAAGCACGGCATCGAACCGGTTATTACCCTGTCGCATTTCGAAATGCCTTATCACCTGGTGACCGAGTACGGCGGCTGGCGTAACCGCAAGCTTATCGACTTTTTCGTGCGCTTCTCCAAAGTGGTCTTCACCCGCTATCAGCACAAAGTGAAGTACTGGATGACCTTTAACGAGATCAACAACCAGGCCAACTTCCACGAAGACTTCGCGCCGTTCACCAACTCCGGCCTTAAATATCAGCCGGGCGAAGATCGCGAGCCGGTGATGTATCAGGCCTCCCATTATGAACTGGTTGCCAGCGCGCTGGCCGTACGCGCCGCCCGCGAAATCAACCCTGAGCTGCAGGTCGGCTGCATGATTGCCATGTGCCCAATCTATCCGCTGACCTGCGCACCGGGCGATATGATGATGGCGATGAACGCCATGCACCGCCGCTACTGGTTCACCGACGTGCATGTTCGCGGTAAATATCCGCAGCACCTGCTGAACTACTTCGAGCGCCGTGGCTTTGAGCTGGATATCACCAGCGAAGATCTGGCTGCTCTGGCCGAAGGCTGCGTGGATTACATCGGGTTCAGCTATTACATGTCGTTTGCTACCAAAGCGAGCGCCGATAACCCGCAGTTCGATTACGACGAAAGCAAAAGCCTGGTCTCCAACCCTTACGTGCAGAAATCTGACTGGGGCTGGCAGATTGACCCGGTTGGCCTGCGCTATTCGCTGAACTGGTTCTGGGATCACTACCAGCTGCCGCTGTTTATTGTTGAAAATGGCTTCGGCGCGATTGATGTGGCTCAGGAAGACGGCTACGTGGATGACCAGTACCGCATCGATTACCTGTCTGCCCACGTTGCCGAAATGAAGAAAGCGGTAGTTGAAGATGGCGTTGACCTGATGGGCTACACCCCGTGGGGCTGCATCGATCTGGTTTCCGCCGGGACGGGCGAGATGAAAAAACGCTACGGCTTTATCTATGTTGATAAAGACAACGAAGGCAACGGCAGCCTGAGCCGCAGCCGCAAGAAATCCTTCAAATGGTATCAGGACGTTATCGCGACTAACGGCGAAAAACTCTGATAGCGCTTTGTTAGCCCCCTCCAAACGCTGATTGCCGGTCAATCAGCGTTTTTTATTGCCAGCTGGTTCAGTAAATCAGGCGAAAGCGTGGCGCTTCGATATCCCGGCAGCATCTGGCTCATGCATGCAATCTTCATCTTCTCCTTATTACAGCCGCCACGGCTAGTTATTTAACTTATGATGGAATGAATATCTGTTATTTCCAGTGCGGTGAATTTCTTTATGTATATTTAATTTTTTAATTAAAAAAACATGAATGGTGCGATATTGACGAAGCTATGTACCTCTGATGTACTACGACGGTATTTTATTCAGTTCGTTGGTGATTGATTCACCTGAAGACAATAAGCTGAACTTAACTCTGGAAATAATCATGAAAAAAATAATACGGCTTTTGCTGGCGACTGCCGGTTTGCTTTTTGCTATGGTGGGACAGGCTGAATCAGTAAAAAGTGTCAATGCTGAACACCGTATTCCGGCAGTGAAGTTAATTAATACGGCAGATAATCACTCCGCCTTTGTTAAGGGCTCCATTCCCTCTCTGGCAAAGCTCTCCTCCGAGGATCTCTATTTCAGCAACACCTTTGAAGAGTGGCAAAAAGGCGTTCATCCGGCACCGAAAAAACAGTATGTGGTGACCCTGAAGGGCAAGCTGAAGTTTAAGGTCAGCGATGGCTCCACCTTCATTATCGAGCCTGGAACGGTACTGCTTGCGGCGGACACAGCAGGAGAAGGCCACAGCTGGGATATTGTTGACGGTAAGGAGTGGGTGCGTGTCTACATCCCGGTAGGTGAAGACGACCACTTCATTGCCGATAAATAATCATCAATGATTTTTTAATTTAATTAAAACCCCGTTAACCACAAAAAGGTGCGGGGCTGCTATCCCTAAATATAGTAGTTTTATTCCTTTCTGATTATATAAATTACGCCTGCGTTAGCCGTAATGTTTTTGTCATTATTTTGCTATTGTTAAAAATTCATAAATAGCGCTAAAGAATTCATTTTCGTTGCCGATGTTTTTTTTGATAATTTTAAAACTATAGTCGCAACCGTTGATGTGATTTCTACCGATTACCTCCTCTTCTTGCCTGCGATATAACCATAAAAGCTCAGAGGGATTTATGAACAAACTGAAAAATATGCGACTCAGCACCATGCTGGGTGCCGGCTTTGCGCTGGTCATCGCCATTGGATTTTTTGTCGCATTATTTGCCAGAATGCAGTTGGTTTCAGTCGGAAATAATCTTAATTACGCCGCGAATGTTCGCCTGGTGAATTTACTGACTATCGTAAAAATTAAAGACAACATTACCGATAACGCCCACGATATTCGCGATATGGCGCTGTACACCACGCTGCCGCATACCGAAGAAGAGAGCCGGGAATACATCCAAAAAACCAACCTGGTGCTCGAAAAGCGCATCGCCGATAACAACGTCCTGTTACAGCAGCTGGATAAGGCGCTGAAGCTCAAGCGTTCCCGCGAGTTGTTCGACAATCTGAATAACGTTCGCCCCGCCTATTCACAGGCGCTGCGCAAAGTGATGGGAGTGAGCGCTGCCGGGCAGTACGACACTGCCCGTGCGCTGGTGATTAATGAAGTTATCGGCCCTCAGGCTCGGGTGCTGGATGCGCTTAGCGACATGATTTCCGATCACTCCGGTTCTACGGTTAGTATGTCCCGTCATTATGTTGAAGAAGCTCATTATGCCGGTAACCTTTTGCTTATTATTACTATTATCAGTGCCCTGATTGGCGCGCTGATAGCCTGGGGAATTAGCCGCGCGGTTAAAGGGCAGCTTGGCGGTGAGCCAACTTATGCCGCTTTAGTTGCTAAACAAGTTTCTGAAGGGCAGCTCAATACTGGCGTCGAGCTGAAGGCTGGCGATACCCGCAGCCTGCTTGCCGCGATGGATGCGATGCGCACCCGCCTGCTGGGTGTTGTCCGCGAGGTACGCGACAGCAGCCACTCCATTTCAATCGGCGCCAGTGAGATTGCTGCCGGCAGTACCGACCTGAGTCAGCGCACCGAGGAGCAGGCCGCCAGCCTGCAAGAAACCGCGGCCTCAATGGAGCAAATGAGCCAGACCATTCAGCAGAACGCCGAGACGGTTCGGGCGGCTACTCGCCTGGCAAACTCCGCCAGCGAGACCGCGACCAAAAGCGGCAACGCGGTGAATAACCTTGTGTTGACCATGCAGGAAATTAGCAACAGCTCGCAGAAGATTGGCGATATCATCAGCGTTATCGACGGTATTGCTTTCCAGACCAATATCCTGGCGCTGAATGCCGCGGTTGAAGCGGCCCGTGCCGGCGAGTCCGGGCGTGGCTTTGCGGTCGTAGCCGGAGAGGTTCGTTCCCTGGCACAGCGATCTGCTTCAGCGGCTAACGAAATTAAGGCACTGATTGAGGACAGCATGCGTACGGTGACAAAAGGATCGGATATGGTGAGTTCGGCGGGCGTTACGATCGATGACCTGGTCCAACAGTCTCACCGCGTTGCGGGCCTGATCTCCGAGATAGGCGTGACTACCGAAGAGCAGGGGCAGGGCATTAATCAGATTAACGTGGCGATTACCCAGCTTGATCAGGTGACCCAGCAGAATGCCGCCCTGGTTGAGGAATCTGCCAGCGCCGCAGATAGCCTGAGCGACCAGGCCGCCAAATTAGTGCAGCTAATGAGCATCTTTAATACCGGGCAGTCACTTGCTGCCGCGAACGCTCGCCCGTCTCCTGCTGTACCAAAGGCTATCAAACGCCAGCCCGCAGCGGTGGCAACCGGGTCTGAAAACTGGGAACAGTTCTAAGGGGTTACCGCTCGCTGATTTAAAAAGGAGGCTCGAGTTTTGCTCGAGTCTTTATTTTTGTGTGAAATTTAATCAGTTTGTCGTTGACGTGAAACGGACGTCTGCTTAACTCAATGTGATATTCGTCACGTTATCGAGGGTTCTGGCATGACTCAAACGCGTAACAAATTGCTCCGTTTTAACCCAGCCTCTCCCGACTTCCACGCTAATCTCTACGCAGTGTACAGCAATATGCGTGGCGAGCAGCCGCTGGTTCGCCTCGGCAGGACGTGGATACTTACGCGTTATCATGACATTGCTAACGTTTTAAAGAATCGATCTTTTATTAGCTCAGGCATTCCGGAACAACTGCATAACGAACTGGATCGTCTGGGTTTTGAGTTTTCTCCCGCCTTGCGCGCTTTTCTCTTCGGGATTGTACTTTTTGAGGATGGCGAACGACATGCCTCTCACCGTTTGGCGCTGCAGGCATTATTCAAGGGTGAAGCCTGGAATGAAGTGAGTGAGATGGTTACCCGGCAGGCTCAAAGGCTGGCAACTCACGCCGCCGCTGGGCGGCATTTTGATGGCATCCGCGATTTTGCTGCACCGCTCTGGAGGCAGGTATTTACCCGTTGGCTTAATCTACCGCCGGAGCTGCAGGAGATTGTTGAGCGGGAAAAGACCTCGATTCGTTTATTGCTCGATCCCAGCGCAATTGATGACGCTGGACTAAAACAGCTTATGCAGGCGATGAGCCAACTGGATAAAGGTTTTAATCAGCTGCTGGAGGCCCATTTAGCGGGTTATGACTCGTTGTTTTTCCGCTCGCTGGTGAAAGGCTATGATGGCGACCTGGCAACGTTGCAACAGAGATTCAGTACGGACTGTATCACTATGCTGATAGGTGGCAGTGAAACCAGCGAGGCATTGACGGGAAACCTGCTATTGATGCTGGCGCAGCGCACTGAGCTACAGAAAGGGGTGCAAAATGGCTCGCTACGAATGCGCGACATTGTGACCGAAACAATGCGCTTTGAATCTCCGCTGCAAATGGTGCGCCGCAAAGTTCAGTCTCCGACAGAGCTCCACGGCAGAGAATTACGGTCGGGCGATAATTTACTGTTGTGCCTGGGCTCAGCTAACCGCGATGAGTCCGTTTTTGAAGATGCTGCCAGTTTCACCCCTGGCAGGAAAAACGCTCAGCGTCAGCTAGGATTTGGCATCGGTATGCATCAGTGCATAGGCCAACTCCTGGCGCAGTTTCAGGCCGAACAAATGGCCACGGCATTGTTTACTCAGGGCAGATTGGCGCAGTCAGGTGAGGCCACCTGGTCGCAGCGGAGTCTTATCCTTCGTTCTCTCGACGTGCTTCCCCTGCATTTTGTTAACGGCGCTTGTGAATGATTCAGTTTCTAACCTAAAAAGTACGCATTGCCTATTTCTGGTCAGTCACAGATTTATGTATTAACTTCCTGGTGGATATTGATAAAAATAGGCTTGTGGGTTATCGTTATTTTTAATATTAGACTAATTTTATAGATTCTGTGAATATGAAAAGTGAATTATTTAAGTTTACTGAAGAAAATAATAATGGATATGCATTTAGATGGACCCGCAAACATCATGAGTATTGCGCAGATAATCATATTTTCCTGGGGCATAAAGGTAAGAAGGTTTATAAAGAGAAGAGTTTATTACGCCTCGCTAAAGGTGATAAAGTTAAAATCGACGATAATGTCATAGCCGAAGAATATTCAACAATGCCGGTGCGGAATTTTTCCAGCGTGGGCGCATTTTCATTCCCAACTTGCCATTTTTCAGGAAACGTTGTTATCGGTAGATTTTGTAGCATTGCCTCACATGTGAAGATAATGGGAGGGAATCATCCAATGGATAGATTTACCACGCATATGCTGACCTACAACGGGGACTTTGATCGGTATGCAAGGACTGAATTTAATAGCGAGTGGATATTAAAACCGTTTGATACTACTCAAAAAAATCCGGTTATAGGTAACGATGTCTGGATTGGCAACGACGTGGTTTTGAAAGGCGGAATTACGATTGGAGATGGGGCTGTTATTGCGGCAAACTCGGTGGTGACAAAAGACGTACCTCCTTATGCGGTAGTGGGTGGCATCCCTGCCAGGGTTATTAAATATCGATTCAATACTGATGTCGTTAAAGAATTATTATCAATAAAATGGTGGGAGTATAACTACCCGGATCTCCCGGATAATAATAAGTGTGATGATATTGATTATTTTATAAAAGAAATGAACGACCGGATTGCTGACGGAAGTTTAAAGAAGAGGCATTATAAATCTTTTGATCTTTCTAAAGATTTTAGATCTCTGTGATAGTTGGTTGCATTTTTTGACAGGGGAGGGGTTCTGCATGGGAGATTTGAAATCTTAATTTTTTAATCTGGCTGAAAATAAATATTAAAGCACTTGGCTTATATAATTTAATAAAATTATGATGATAACTTATAAAAACATCATCGCACGCTTGTAAAGGTTCGTTTTTTACTCAGCTGTAAAGGTGTTGAAGAATGGGCTTTGGCTCTTATCGGTTGGTTGTGGCGTCTATCAGGATTTTATAGGGGTCTAAACGTGACTGACCCTGAAAAAATGAATCAGGATTAGTGATATCTTTAATCTTGCGAACTATAGTCTTATTGATTAAGTGGTTAATTTTAAGGATAAAAATATGCCAGAGGTAATTGATAAAGCATTAGACTTCATTGGTGGTATGAATACATCCGCATCTGCACCACATCCGATGGACGAAAGTACAGCGAAGGAAATGCTCAAGTATTTGAAGCAGTTAGGAGTGCCGGCCAGCGCAGCTGAAATTACAGCGCGAGGCACTCAGGAAGGCTGGAACGCCGAGTTCACGAAAAAACTGGCCAGTTGGGCCGATAAAATTGAGGCTGGCGATCGTGTTATCGCCAAACACCCGGAATACTTTTCTTCTTATATGAAAGAAGAACTCCGCGCGCTGGTATGAGTTAAGTATCAGCTCTCCTGAAAAACTAAGGGCCGACGATATCGTCAGCCCTTTTTGTTTGTTGCTCTTGCTGGCATAATTCCAGGCTTGCCTCAGTCCATTAGCGATGCAGGCGTAGCGTACTGGCAAGAGACGATATTGCCGCTATGGCGCAGGCCATCCCAAACACATATACGGCAAATTGAACGCCCGCGTCCCCCGTTAAGCCATTCAACAACGCAATGATCATCGCAACCAGCGCGGCACCAATAGATTGCCCTGCCGTTCTGGCCGTTGACAGTACTCCGGAGGCCGTTACCGTCCGATTTGCTGCGACATTTAAAAACATTTCTTTGTTGTTTGGCGGCAGGAACAGACCATAGCCAATCCCGCAAACCGCCACGCGCCACAGAAAATCATTCACCGTCGCAGCATCCGGCAATAGCGTCAGTGAGCCCAGGCCGAGGCTAAATATCACCACGCCAACGGTGGATATCTGGGTCGGATTGAAACGGTTCGACAACTTCCCTGCAAGCGGCGCGCAGAACGCCACAGCTAGCGGCCATGGGGTAAAGATGAATGCTGATTCCAGCACAGAGTAGTGATAAGTGTGCTGTAGCACAAAGGGTAACCCCACCAGCGCCATCCCCTGTGCAACGAACATAGAGACAGAAGAGAGCACCGCGAAGGTATATTGCCTGGAACGAAATATATCCAGCGGCAACAGAGGGTTATTCGAACTCATCTGGGCTTTTATAAAGAAGGCGAAGAGCACCACAGACGCAACGCCGCAAAATAGTAGAGTACGACTTTCCCAGCGCCCGATTTGATCGACGGCAATAACCATCAGACCTAATGCAGCAGCGGAACAAATCGCCCCTCCCCAGTCGAATCCCTTCTCTTTTTCGGTATCCATACCCAATGAGATCAGCGAAAAGACAATGGCCAGCCCTCCCAGCGGAATGTTGATATAAAACAGCCAGGGCCAGGACAGGTAAGAAATTATCAGGCCGCCCAGCGCAGGGCCTATGGCCGTGCCTACCGCAAATGCCAGCGCATTCAGTCCAAATATCGTCCCCAGCGCGGCGGGGGGAAAGATAACCCGGTAAAGCCCCAGCCCAACGCTTATCATGACCGCATAGCTCACCCCCTGAAGTACCCTCATGAAAACCAGTACGCCAAAGGTCGGAGAGAGGCTACAGCCCAGAGAAGACAGCGTAAACAGCACCATCCCTATCGTGTAAAAGCGCCGCTCCCCTATCCTGGTGCCGAGCGAAGCACAAATCAGCATTGTTGCTGCGCTCGCCACCTGATAGCCGTTGGTCACCCAGATACTGGAGGCCGAATCTACCTGTAATGCATTAGCAATGGAGGGTAAGGCGATATTGACAATAGAGCTGTCCAGCGCTGCCATCAAAACGCCTATCAAGATGGCCGCCGCTGCCAGATAGCGCCTCGGCGTTTCAAAGCCTTGTTCTAAGGTGTGACTACTGCTTACCAACGACATATCCTCAGGTCCTTTATTGGGATGAAATTATGCGCAAAGACTTTCGCTCTCAACGCCCGCGCCTTCGAGATAAGCCAGCATGCCCAGCATCAGCACCTCTTCAGGCCGTGCTATCACAGGAGAACGCGGTGCTTTCCAGTCCTGTTTGCTCCCGTTGATACGAATACTTCTCAGGAAACAGTAGGTTGTGAGAACATAAAATCGATTACGCATATCTTCGCCCATCAGCGGCAGCAGGCCGGATATGCCTCCTATTTCCGGGATTTCATTCAGGATATTGCCGTAGTCTTGTTTCGCCAGAACGAACATAAGCGCGTCTGACATCGGTACGATTTTTACCGAGTCTTCAACTTCGGCTGCCAGTTCATGCCAAAACGAAAAGGCAAACCGGGAGAATCCAAAAAGCGGATCGAGGCCTCGTACAGAAAAATCGGGATCAATGAAGCTGGTCTGGGATCGCTCCTCGTTATAGAGCACGTTGCCAAAATGGAAATTGAAGTGAGCTTTTTCCACCGAACGGAATTGCTCGCTACGGGCCATATCCAGCGATTTTTCAAAGACCTCCCTGGCCGTGATGCCGAAGCGAGCGCCGTTAAGCAAAACCGGTTTATCAAACAGTTCGTGGGCAAAACGCGTGCCTTCCCATTCCTCCAGCAATCTGGCTGGCATATCGTTCGCCAGCGGACACTGGCTGCTTATCTCCAGGCTGACTGCTTTTTGGATGTTTTCCAGCGCATGCAGGATAATTTCTCTTCTCTCACCCAGAGACCGCCGTTCATCAAACACAATGCTGGAGAGCGGAAGGGCGTCTTTCTTTTCAAGAACGTAGAACTGCCGACCGGCGGCCAGGCCATCGTGCAGAACCGGAACCATCAGCTCCGGGTAGATTTCGTGTAAGGTGCGTATCTGCTCGACCTCAGCCTTCAGCTTTGCATTAAACGCTGCCGACGTGGCCGTCTTCACGACAAAGCCAGAACTCAAAAAATCAACGGTATGTGAACGGGTCATTTTTCAATCCCCGGGAAAGTGGCAACGGGCTGTCCCAGCGCGATATTGCGCGCTACGGAACGGACAACAGCGGTGTAACCCACCGTATTATTAACAAACGACTGGATGATAACTTCGCTGAGATTCTGGTTTGCCAGATACGCCGGACGAAGGATCAACAAATGGTTAGTGTCCGAGAGAATGGTTGAGCAGCGCTGTTCGTAAGCATAAGCACGCCCGCCTAACGGCGTCCGTGAGGCCTGGACAATATAAGGATGTGCTTTGTTCACCCGCTCAATTGCCGCCTCAATAAGATTGGTGCTTAACGCGCCATTATCTTTAACGATAAAGCGATTTATCTGATAACCCGGGGCATGAACCGGTGCACGTAACGATACGGTATTCACCAGTGATGCCCAGGGCATTACTTTTTTCTGGCTCATGGCAATTTGGGAAAAGCTGGGACGGAGATTGTCGCGGGCGTCCTGCATTCGCCCTTCAAACGAGCGTGTGCCCAGCACGCCATTGGGGGTGTCGGGATGCACAATATCGGTTTCAACCGCCACAATATGTGAAGCGTTACAATTAATAGCGCTCAGCGCGTCGCTTAAGACTCGCAATGAAACATGCATACCATTCGTCTGGCAGGAGCCCAGGCAGAACATGCCAGAGTTAACGACCTGGCGCTGTATCGTACTGATATTGTCTTCAGTCAGGCTGCCCAGACAGCCGTAAATGGCAGGCAGGCTATCGGCCTCCGCAACGCCCAGGACTACGTCTGCCAGCTCTAACATATTGCGTGCTACAGGGCTGTTGAGATCCATATCCTGCTTGCTGGTCGCTATAAAACCAATATCGAATCGTCCCTCGACTGGTGGGCACTCTTTGGCTAAATCGCCAAAGAAAAAGCCAATTTCACGACCATTAATTTGCAGGGCGTTGCTGCTGATAATGTTGATCCGGGATTGTATGCCGGGCTGAGCCATCGCCAGACGTGCAACAATGCCGTCTATTGGGCGGAGTTCAGGATAGTGTTTATCTACAGCAGGGGGATTCGTCACGACCATCTGGATCGCGAAACCATCCTGCTGCGGATCATTCTGAATCAACAGGTTTGCGCCAATCTCTGCACCACAGCCTACCAGTATTGCCTTTTTCACTTTAATTACCTCTAATGATATGAATTATTTGGTTTTTTATAATTCTTAATCTAAGGAAAGCATTTTCAGGAAGTCAGTAACGGGCATAGCATCCAGCTTCGTGCCTGAAGTCAGGATGTCGGCCAGGCTCTGTGCCCTGTCTCGTAGCGGGCTATCGGAAAGATTCAGATGGAATTTCGTCAGAAGTGCGTCGAAACATTCTTCACGGCGGCTAACATGACCGAGCGGATACTCGATGAGTGCCGAGATCTCCTCCGCCATCCCATGAGACTTTATGTAGAGTGCGTTAGGGATTGCGCGCTTTTCCGGGTCGTAGTAGCTCTCGGTAAATGAAGGACGTTCAGTACAGGTAATTTTCTGGCGTAGTGCTTCCAGTTGGGGATTAGAGGCGAGAGGTTCGTGAAAATCTTTAATGGTCAGATTTCCGGTTTGAAGCCCTACTGCAATCATGTACTGAAGGCAGTGATCGCGATCCGCAGAGTTAGTCAGCACGCCAGACTTATCAATGATTTGAATCGCAGGTCGCGTCGTTTCTACGCGCACATATTCAATGCTTTCAGGGGAGAACCCATCAGATAGCATCCGCTCACGAAGGCAAATAGCCGCCTCCACTGCCGTTTGAGCATGATATTCAGCCGGGTTGGGGACTTTAAACAGGATGTTCCTGATGACAAAGTCAGACAGGTTACGCGTCAGGTTGAGCGGCTGGCCTCTGAGCACGGCATCATCAAACCCCCAGCGACTGGCCGTGAGCGCCGTTGGGTATCCCATCTCACCGGTTTGTGCAAAAAGAGCCAGCTGCAGACCGCGTGCCGTTGCGTCACCGGCGGCCCATGATTTACGTGTTCCCGCATTTGGTGCATGTCGGTAGGTTCTGAGAGAATGGCCATCGATAATGGCATTGGACAGCGCGCTGAGCGCCTGGTCTTTTGATAATCCCAGAATTTGGGCGGCAGCGATGGCAGAGGCCACTTTAACCAGCACGACGTGGTCAATGCCCAGAGCATTAAAGCAGTTCGACAGGCATAGCACGCCATGAATTTCATAAGCGCGAATCATCGTGTTCAAGACGGTTGACATACTGACAGCTGACTGAGTGCTATCGGAGAGGCTACGCCATGCCGCAGCCGCCAGAATCGCCCCCAGGTTATCGGATGGATGCCCCCATTCTTGCGCAAGCCATGTATCGTTGAACTCAAGCCAGCGGATCATCGAACCCATCTGAAAAGCTGCTTCAATGGGGCCTAAACGTAGTGGGGTGCCTACTACAGGTACACCCTCGCTGTTTTTACTGAATTGCACACTGCGCATGAGCCTGGAGCAATCGTCGTCAGTAGAGGCAGCGATCGCACAGCCTATCGAATCCAGCAGGCAAAAACGTGCCAGGTGGAGTGTCTCATTGTCAAAGGTTGCTTGCTGATAAGCATAGTCAACCAGCTCGATCATTATTTTATCAAACTCAGCGTGCGCCATGTTTTATCCCATAAACGAAAAGAAGTTTTCACCAATACAAGTAATGAAGGCCCGGGAAGGTATACATTTGCATATAGTTAAATAACCAATTGATTTTTAAGATAATGAACGAGCCCTGCCGATAAAATCGTAATGGGCATCAGAATGAAAAACCAGCGAATAAAATCGAGGTACTCATCGAAAAGATTGATACCTGTGCCATATCAGGCGAGCACGACGGGTTAGAATGAAGCATAAAGGAGGAAGGGTTGTTACTGAGGAGGGTCTGGAGGATGCCTTGCAGCCATTAGCCTGGCTTATGTTAATAGTCATAAACAGAGTGACAAATGGTTTTTAACAAATTATAAATATTGTTGAAACATTGAACTAACTTTTAGCATGAGGTCTCAAATGAAGCTAAGTGAACTTCTTGCGTTCGTGACAGTCGTGGAGACAGGGAACATAACCCAAGCCGCAGAGCGCCTGAATCGAGTGCAATCCAGTATTTCCCATCGAATACGAAGCCTGGAAGATAACCTTGATGTAATCTTGTTTGATAGAAAAAATGATGGATGCTCACCCACAGCGCAAGGCCAGATACTTTATGATTACGCACTTAAAATTCTGAATCTTGCGGATGATTGCAAAAACAATATTTCCTACTCTAAAACTAATCAGATAACCATCAGGGTGGGAATAATTGAATGCTTACCCCCTTATATTATTAGTTCGTTGATTGATTTAGGGCAGGATCTGGGCTGGAATATCGATATATCCATCGGGAATACAATCAGCTTGCTGAGCGCCTTTGATAAAAATGAGTTTGATGCAGTCATCATTGGCGCTGGATTTTCCAGCGCACAACATACACGTTCCATATTACTTTCCAGCGAGCTGGTGATTATTACTGAGAAAAATCGCCCTTCTATTACCGATATATCCAGCCTGGATGGTGAGGTTTTTTTACTCAGCAGTAAAAAATGTGCAACCTCAACCCGCAATTTCAATGTGCTCTTCAGCGAAGGCAATATCACACCCAAACGTGTAGTGGAGTGTGGTTCCTACCCTGTGCTGTTTTCAAGTATTGCCGCCGGTAAAGGCGTCTCGCTGGTGTTACGTTGTTCGATCAGTAGCGAAGTAAAGAGCAAGATAGAAATCCATCCGCTATCCGGTCAGTTCAATGATTTCAACATCGAACTGGTATACCGCCCGGATTGCCCCTATCTGGATTGTGCAAAGTTTGCCGGTATGATGACTTCCGTCTTCCAGGATCCGCGCCTGCGCGACATCGGCTATTAACAGACTTTCCTTACTGCACACGTAATGCCTTTATCAGGATAAAAAAGACATAAACCATTCAAGCACGATCGGTAAAGTGGCTAACAGGAATATATTTCCGTTCACGGAAGAGACTGGCAAAAGGCTTAAGGTTTCTTGCTGATTAAGACATAAAGAGAGTGGAAGAGTAATCCCTTACCGTATGCTCTCCTGGCTTATGAGTGGGAACCATCCCGAAAACTAAACGAGATGATTCCCCTATAAGGCTACGATTTATTGTTACGAAGACTCACGCAGAGCGACCAGCGTTTTTGCTCTGAACTTCGCCATAATTATTTTCATCATTGGGACTTCAAAATACTTGTATAAAAAAGAAGCACAAGAGATTGTCAGAATGAGCGCTACGACGATAAGCCCGACTCCCTCCATTAAGTTGAACTTCTTTCCTGCGGTTAAATTCAAAAAATAAAAAAGCACTAAAAAATGTATCATATAGAATGCATAAGATATCTCGCCTAACCAAACCGATGTTTTATGGTTTAAAACGGTTTTTTTGTTACCTAAGTCGTCACCGGCAAAGGCGGTAATTAATAAACAAACGGGAATGATAAATACGACACTCATACTGAATTGGTATGGAACATACATGGCTCCAACATACGTTGCGGCAAGTAAGGTAAACGCCGCTGGTTTCGTGAGCATGATTGCTCGCCCATTTATCAGCAAGCGTGCAGCAAACATACCTGCGAGGAATTCAAATATGCGCGCTGGCGGGAAAATATACGAAATCCAAAAGTGATGCTGAGAGATAGGAAATGCTCCCATCATTTTGTTTGGCTCAACCCACAGATAAATAAACATTTGAACCAGGAAGGATGCTACGGTGACGGTAAATAATCCCGCTAAGTCGTATTTTTCAGGTATGGATCTCATCACTTTAAAAAGAAGCGGGAAAGAGAGATAAAACATCGCTTCTATACACAGAGACCAGCTGGGTCTGTTCGCCACGAAAAAGTAGCGAACATCATCAAACCAGGTATTCACCAGCAGAAGGTTTGACGACCACAGCTTGTACTGATAAATACTCACTGCGCCAACAACGAATGCAATCGCCCAGGTCAGGAAATGAGTGGGGTATATCTTAGCAAAGCGCCGCAGGTAAAAATCACCCACGCTATCGCTATCCTTTGCCGACCACACCATTATAAAACCACTTAAGATAAAGAAGTATGAAACCCCTAACCATCCAGCCTTACCCACAATAACTGTATAAACATGCTGGATTGTAGGGTCTGAAAATGGAGCAAGATCGCTTGGCAGCGATGCATGAAATAAAAAAACTAAAAAGGCGGCCCAGAACCTACTTCCGGTAATCGAAGGTAGTTTGGGCCGTACCGTTAATTTCCCTTCCGCCATTGGTTGTCTCACTAATGTTTCATTAACTTCGCCATAAATAGCATCAGAATTTACTTTGTTGGTCATTGAAGAATTCATCACACACCCCATATATGGTATTTTTATATCAATAATTTATTCTGAAATAGAATCATAGTTACAGACAGAAAAATTAATAATGGCAAAGCAATGTAATCCAGGGTTCACATGGATCCTGTTTATTAAAATAATAATGACGGCCAGGGAAATTAGTTTATGGAATGACACATTTTCCTTATTGTTTTTGACTAGTCAGCATCGATGATTTCATATCCTGATTTCTGTTTTTCTATATAGCCAAATCCTTGTGATCCAAAATGCATCCCGCCGACAAGAATCCGGTCAGAACTGACCATCGCAAGGATGCGTGTTCGTGTCTCCGCCGCTGCCTGCGGATCATGATCGAAGGCAATCGATACTTCTGGTTTTAACAATTGGATATGTGGAAAGTGAACAATATCTCCCCAAATCAACAAGCTTCCTTTGCTGCCTTCAACTCTATATCCCATATGGCCCGGGGTATGACCTTTTAATGGGATCGCAAAAATGCCGGGGAAAATCTCACCTTCATCAATTAAGCGGAGATTGTCCTGATACTCTTTAAAGGCACTCCGCGCTAAAAGAAAGTTACCTTTTACGCGATCGGTGACGGCAGCAAAATTTTTATCGTCTTGTATGTAATTAAACTCATCAGAGCTTATGACTAACTCCGCGCGAGGAAATGCAGCTTTTCCCTGTGAATTTATTAGCCCACCAATATGGTCAGGGTGAGTGTGTGTAAGAAGAACGGCATTAATATCCCCTGGCTTTAACCCAAGCTTTGCAAGATTATCAACCAGGGCGCCACCCCAACCTTTAATGCCGCCTGCGCCACTATCGATTAGAATGTTTTTTCCCTTTCTTTGTACTAGGAAAGTATTAATATGAACGGCGTTATGTTCACTTATGCAGGCATTCTCCTGGATTTTTTTGCACTCGGCTTCATCAACATTAGCAAGCAGTCCAAAATCAACCTGGAGGTAGCCATCGCTTAATGCGGTAACAGAGACATCACCAAGATCTTTCAATGGAAGTTGTTCACTCATAATCTATCCTTCAATTTATTGCGTAAATATCATTGGCTTCATAAAGAAAACAGCGAATTCTCGCTACAACGCCGATCTTCTCTTTAATTAATAAATCAACCTGATGCAAAAACTCATTCATCACCGGCCCGGTACGGAAAACCTCTTGCCTGAGTTTTGCCTCTAAGTAAACGGGGGTTCCAAAACTTATGTCGCATGTCACATAGCTGATATGAATGTTATTTTCTTTTGCTTTTAGTATGTCCATGGCCAGGTTTGCTAAAGAGTCAGAGAATTCAGAAAAAGAAACCGCATCCATACGATGGTTTGCGGAGGTATATACGGTAATGCTGGGCATTTGATATTAACTCCTGCGAATGGTTATTTTAAGAATAGTGATTACGTAACCCTTGTTGTGACTAATCGCATTCTTTTTATGACGTCCGGATTCATGACGGTACCCATTTCAGCATCACCCCGACGGAGCCGATCAATTAACTCCATACCCGCTGTAACTTTCCCGAATGCGGTATAATTTTGATCTAAAAATTGCGTTCTGGCGGAAGTAATAAAAAATTGGTGACAGGCACTATGCGGATTTCTCGACCTCGCCATCCCGACGGTACCGCGTTCAAACGGCATGTGATTAAATTCCGCGCTCAGTTTAGGCAATGTTAAGCTATCGAATCTCGTATTGTTTACCGGATCCCCGGTTTGTGCCATAAAACCATCAATAACGCGGGAGAAAGGTACGCCATCATAAAACTTCGACTGCACCAGCATTTTTATACGCGCAACATGATTGGGGGCCAGGTCTGAAAATAACTGGATAGTGGCAGTCCCACTCCCCAGCTCCATTTCTATAATATCTCCCTGAACGTTTAACCATCTTAATGCGGCGGGGGCTGCGACAGCACTGGCACATAAGCCCAGACACCCGCCTATAAATAACCGACGATTCATATCATGACTCCATTCCCACAATCGGGTTCACCACCCATTTACTCATTAATAACGCCCATGCGTACCCTGTTGGTATTGGCGGGCATTAATGCGTATTGGCCTTATCGATAAACGATATGATTTCATCTGTGAGCGCATCTGGTCGCTCAAAATTCGGCAAATGAGAAGCACCGGGTATGATATGCAATTCTGCATTGCGTTTTTTCGCCAGGCGTTGGGCGTAGTCTTGCGGCGTCAGCTTGTCTTCCGCTCCCCGGACGACAACCGCTTTGACGCCGGGGATCTGCATATCTGTCAAATCCGTATCGGCAATCGCTAAAGAGCAGCCCGCGAAAGCTTCGACCGTGGTACGGCGCAGCATCTGCCTGAGACCATCCGCCTCGGGTGAGTCGATAAATGCCTGCGTAACCCAGTTGCTGATAATCCCCCTCTCAAGGTGCTCAAGACCATGCTGGAAGACATCTTCCGCCCTGGCCCGCCACAGGGAAGGAGGGGCGGCATTCACCAGTGAGGTATCGATGATAACCATGCCCTGGACTCGTTTAGGCAGTTTGAATCCAATCCATTGCGCTATCGTGCCGCCTATCGAAACGCCGGCAACATAAAATTTATCGATTTTCAGGTGATCCACTACGGCGATAACATCATCGGCCAGGTCAGACATTGAAAACGGCTGCGCATCAACCGCGCTTAGCCCATGCCCTCGAATATCCAGCCTGACCACACGATAGCGCTCGGTTAATCGTGGAATTTGCAAATCCCACAAATGCAAATCTGTTCCCAAAGAGTGGATAAGTATCAATGTCGTAGCCTCTTCAGGCCCCTCTACATCGACATGCTGAGTTAACTTAAGCGGTCGGATAAACATTTCATACTCCGTATTTTTATTCTTAGTTTTACCCCGGGTTCCACAGAACGTAATGCAGGCTCATTCACCCTGACTTGTTGGTGAAAAAGTGAAACATCTCCATGCCCCAGCCAGTATTATTAGAGTAATTACCGCGCTGGCTCTAATGGATAATTTCGATATCTCTATCGAAATTGTTGATGCATGAAGGAGATAATGGACAGAAACATCCTCTATTGACCGCTTACAATTCAACGGTGTACCTGAAGGCGTTTGAGGAAGTTAACTGTCAGAATGTGCTGTGGCAGGAAAACCAAAATGGGGAAATGTATCTGCTGTTAACGGCGCAGAAGTGCGCAATCCTGGACAGAGCGGTAGTTGGTTTTTTCACGCAGTAGTGAGCTGCGAATGAATACGCTCGATTGCTTTGCATAGGGTTGCCGGGGAAAAGGGGACAGTGACCGCAGAAACAAAAAAAGCCACTCAATAAAGTGGCTTAATTATATGAATTTAAAGCTAAAATTTGGTGGCCCCTGCTGGACTTGAACCAGCGACCAAGCGATTATGAGTCGCCTGCTCTAACCACTGAGCTAAGGGGCCGTGGCGCTGAATTATAATGTAACTGTTAGCTGCAATCCAGCGCTTATATGGCGTCTGCTGTTTTTATAAACAATTGTGAATCAAACCTTTATACTTATCGCTCATTCATAACTTCAGGTACCAGGCATGATCCACGATATTCTGGCTCCGGGGCTGCGTGTGGTGTTCTGCGGCATTAATCCCGGCAAGTCCTCGGCACATACCGGTTTTCATTTTGCCCATCCGGGAAATCGCTTCTGGAAGGTGATTCATCAGGCCGGGTTTACCGAGAAGCTGCTCAAGCCCGAAGAAGAACAGCAGCTGCTGGATACCCGCTGCGGCATTACCATGCTGGTAGAAAGGCCCACGGTGCAGGCCAGCGAGGTGAAGCTCCAGGAACTTCGGGACGGCGGCAGAGCGCTGGTACAGAAGATGCTGGACTACCAGCCGGGCGTGCTGGCTATTCTCGGGAAGCAGGCGTTTGAGCAGGCCTTTAACCAGCGTGGCGCAAAGTGGGGCAGGCAGGATATTACGATTGGTGAGACCGAGGTATGGATTTTGCCGAATCCCAGCGGGTTGAATCGGGCGACGCTGGAGAAGCTGGTCGAGGCCTATAAGGAGCTTGATGAGTCGCTGGCGGCGCGCGGGCGGTAGTTAAATTTAAGGCAAAAAAAAGCTCCCGGACGGGAGCTTCTTGTTTTTGGAACCGATTAATTTTCGAAACCGATTAATCGTCCAGGAAGCTACGCAGCACTTCAGAGCGGCTCGGGTGGCGCAGTTTACGCAGCGCCTTCGCTTCGATCTGACGGATACGTTCGCGGGTAACGTCGAACTGTTTACCCACTTCTTCCAGCGTGTGGTCGGTATTCATGTCGATACCGAAACGCATACGCAGAACCTTCGCTTCACGAGCGGTCAGGCCAGCCAGCACGTCGTGAGTTGCGGAGCGCAGGCTCTCGGAGGTGGCAGAATCCAGCGGCAGCTCGAGGGTGGTATCCTCGATGAAGTCACCCAGATGCGAATCTTCATCGTCGCCGATTGGCGTTTCCATGGAGATAGGCTCTTTAGCAATCTTCAGCACTTTACGGATTTTGTCTTCCGGCATCAGCATACGTTCAGCCAGCTCTTCCGGCGTCGGCTCGCGGCCCATCTCCTGCAGCATCTGGCGCGAAATACGGTTGAGCTTGTTGATGGTCTCAATCATATGCACCGGAATACGGATGGTACGCGCCTGGTCGGCGATGGAGCGAGTGATAGCCTGACGGATCCACCAGGTGGCGTAAGTTGAGAACTTATAACCACGACGGTATTCAAACTTATCAACCGCTTTCATCAGGCCGATGTTGCCTTCCTGAATCAGGTCGAGGAACTGCAGGCCACGGTTGGTATATTTCTTGGCGATAGAAATAACCAGACGTAAGTTGGCTTCAACCATCTCTTTCTTCGCGCGGCGGGCTTTCGCTTCACCGATGGACATGCGACGGTTGATGTCTTTTACCTGCTCGATGGTCAGGCCGGTCTCTTCTTCAATCTGCTGCAATTTCTGCAGGCTGCGGTGAACGTCATCCGAAACATCGTGCAGCTTTTCAGACCATGGCTTGTTCATTGCGATTGCAGCGTTGAACCAGGTTTCGCTGGTTTCGTTGCCGGTGAACAGGGTGATGAAGTTTTTCTTCGGCATTTTGCACTGCTCAACGCAGAGTTTCATGATGATACGTTCTTGAGTACGAACGCGGTCCATCATGACACGCATGCTGTTGACCAGGTAGTCGAACTGCTTCGGCACCAGGCGGAACTGCTTGAAGACTTCAGACAGCTGCTGGATCTCGGCGGCGGCGTCAGCATGGCTGCGGCCTTTCGCTTTGATGGTGTCACGAGCCAGCTCGTACTGCTTACGCAGTTCGCCAAATTTCTCGCGAGCCAGTTCCGGGTCGATGCTGTTGTCGTCGTCGGAGCTGTCGTCGTCGGACTCTTCGTCTTCGTCCTCATCGTCGTCCAACTCTTCCTGAGAGAGTTCAGAACCAACGTGAGTGGCGGTCGGCGCGAGGTCTTCTTCGGCATTCGGATCGACAAAGCCGGTAATCAGGTCGGACAGGCGGGCTTCTTCAGCCTCAACGCGATCGTACTGCTCCAGCAGATAGGTGATCGCTTCCGGGTACTCGGCAACCGAGCACTGTACCTGGTTGATACCGTCTTCGATACGCTTAGCGATATCGATCTCACCCTCACGGGTTAACAGCTCAACGGTACCCATTTCGCGCATGTACATGCGCACCGGGTCGGTGGTACGTCCGATTTCGGACTCCACGCTGGACAGCACCTGAGCGGCAGCTTCTTCCGCATCTTCGTCGGTGCTGTTAGAGTTTTCAGCAAGCAAAAGATCATCGGCATCAGGGGCTTCTTCCATCACCTGAATGCCCATGTCGTTGATCATTTGGATGATGTCTTCGATCTGATCGGAGTCGACGATATCTTCCGGCAGATGGTCATTGACCTCGGCATAGGTCAGATAGCCTTGCTCCTTACCACGTTGGACAAGAAGCTTGAGCTGTGACTGCGGGTTTTGCTCCATAAGACGGTATCCACACTTCAGTATTAGGGTTGTGTCGGTAGGCGTTGCCGCCAACAATAACGTTACGAGGGCCAATTTATTTTTATGCCGCAGCCCGTCCGTGCGGCGTTCGGGGGTGACCCGATCAATGTTCGGCAGTTAAGCCGCGAATCTACTTTTTGGCGCGTGACTCAGTTATCACACGAACTTCTTCACGCTCCGCCGGGGTTAGCCCCTCGGTCCTGGAACGTGCCATTAATTCTTCAAACCTCAGCTCGAGCGCGGAATCGAACAGATGATCCAGCGAGTCGGTGAACGTTTTTTCAGCAATCTCTCTATCTGCTATATCGTCCCACGCAGAGAGTTTTTCAAGGGTGGCGGCTTCATTTGTTCCGCGATATTGTTCCAAAAGCTGCCCGGTTGTTAACCCAGGCTGGGCCAGGCAGGCATTTACCAGGTCGCTAAAAAGCGTTAACCCCGGCAGTTTTGCCGCGTCCAGCCCGCTAAGTGGCGGGACCAGCGGAGCCAGTTCCGGGTTTTGTACCAATAACCCTATTAGTATACGCATGGTTGTGCGTTTTAGCTGAGGCGCGGGGCGAGGCGTTACGCCATCGACCTGTTTGGGCATCAACTTTTCAAGCTGGCTGTCGTCCAGAATGCCGAGCTTGTTGCCCAGCTGCTGGCGCAGATAGATGCGCAGCGTTTCGCCAGGCACCTGGCTAATCAGCGGCAGCGCGAGGGTACTTAAACGCGCCCGGCCGTCCGGAGTGCTCAGGTCAACCTGCGGCATCAGGCTGTTAAACAGGAAAGTGGAGAGCGGTTGAGCCTGCTCCATCCGCGTTTCAAAAGCTTCTTTCCCTTCTTTACGAACCAGCGTATCCGGGTCTTCACCGTCGGGCAGGAACATGAAACGCAGCTGACGACCATCCGTCATATAAGGTAGCGCAGTTTCCAGCGCTCGCCATGCCGCGTCCCGCCCGGCGCGATCGCCGTCATAGCAACAAACCACGTTATCCGTTACCCGGAACAGGAGCTGGATGTGGTCTGCCGTTGTGGAGGTGCCAAGGGAGGCGACGGCGTAAGAAATGCCGTACTGCGCCAGGGCCACCACATCCATATATCCTTCGACTACCAGCAGGCGCGCCGGTTCCGGCTGGCTTTGCTGGGCTTCATACAGGCCATACAGCTGGCGGCCCTTATGGAAAATATCGGTTTCCGGGGAGTTCAGGTACTTCGGCATGCCGTCGCCCAGCACGCGCCCGCCAAATCCGATTACCCGGCCGCGTTTATCACGAATCGGGAACATCACCCGCTCGCGGAAGCGGTCGTAGCTGCGGCCTTTATCGTTAGTGACCAGCATGCCTGCGTCTGTCAGCGCCTGACGGTTTTCGCTGTTGCCGCCGAAGCGTTTTAGCGCGTTGTCCCAGCCCGGGGGCGCGTAACCAATAGCAAAGTGGGCAATAACCTCGTCGCTCAGGCCGCGTTTTCCCAGGTACTGGCGAGCCGGTTCGGCAGCGGGCAGCTTCAGGGATTGCTGATAAAAGGCGTTAAGGCCGTCCATCAGTTGATACAGGCTCTGGCGCTGGTGGCGTTCTATCTGGCTTGGGCCGTTGCCAGCTTCGTACGGCACTTCAAGGTTGTGCATGGTCGCCAGCTCTTCAACGCTTTCTACAAACTCGAGCTTGTCGTAGTTCATCAGGAAGTCGAGGGCGTTACCGTGTGCGCCACAGCCGAAGCAGTGGTAAAACTGTTTATCACCGTTCACGGTGAAAGAGGGGGTTTTCTCGTTATGGAATGGACAACACGCGTGATAGTTTTTGCCCTGTTTTTTCAGCTTCACGCGAGCATCGATCAGGTCGACGATGTCGGTGCGAGCGATCAGGTCATTGATAAAGACACGCGGGATTCGTCCAGCCATAGGCCCCATGCTATATCCGTCATCTCTCAGGCGGTGGCCTAAAAGCTCAGGGATATGTCAGTTTATAAACGAGAATAAGCCGCGCATTCCTTTCGGAAGCACGGCCTTATAACTACTACTCGGTCTGATTTGAGGAGTGAATCCTCAGAAGATTAGTACAGACGAGTGCGGCGTGCGTTTTCGCGAGCCAGTTTCTTCGCGTGGCGTTTCACAGCAGAAGCTTTAGCGCGTTTACGTTCGGTAGTCGGTTTTTCATAGAACTCACGACGACGAACTTCCGCCAGAACGCCTGCTTTTTCACAGGAACGTTTGAAGCGACGCAGTGCTACGTCGAACGGCTCGTTTTCACGTACTTTAATTACCGGCATGTAACTCTCACCTTTAATAATTCGGTTTGCCGCTGGCCTACGTGCCAGCTTAATTCAAAATGGTGCGGAATTTTACTGCAACTCTTGCTGCTTTGTAAAGCACCGAACGACCAGAAACCTGGCTTTTAGGGCCGGTATCTTCCAGGACCGAGGATTATACACGATTAGCAGGGGCCTGGGGCAGCAAAGTTTTACAAAGGAGGGCGGCGGGATTAAACTTCGCGCCGGGTCAAAGAGGTAAAACTAGCCATGCGTGTACTGGGAATCGAGACATCCTGTGATGAAACCGGCATCGCCATTTATGACGATGAGAAAGGGTTATTAGCCAACCAATTGTATAGTCAGGTGAAACTTCACGCTGACTACGGCGGCGTGGTGCCGGAGCTTGCCTCCCGCGATCACGTACGCAAAACCGTGCCGCTGATTCAGGCTGCGTTAAAAGAGGCGGGCTTAACCGCAAAAGATATTGACGGCGTGGCCTATACCGCCGGACCGGGCCTGGTTGGCGCTCTGCTGGTTGGTGCAACCGTCGGCCGCGCGCTGGCGTTTGCCTGGGATGTTCCTGCCGTACCGGTACACCATATGGAAGGGCACCTTCTGGCGCCGATGCTGGAAGATAATCCTCCTGAGTTCCCGTTTGTGGCGCTGCTGGTTTCCGGCGGCCACACGCAGCTGATTAGCGTGACCGGCATCGGTGAATATGAGCTGCTGGGCGAGTCTGTTGACGATGCGGCTGGTGAAGCCTTCGATAAAACCGCCAAGCTGTTGGGGCTGGACTATCCAGGCGGACCGCTGCTGTCGAAAATGGCCGCGCAGGGCACCGAAGGGCGCTTTACCTTCCCGCGCCCGATGACCGACCGCCCGGGGCTGGACTTCAGCTTCTCCGGCCTGAAGACCTTCGCCGCGAATACTATCCGTGGGAACGAAGCCGACGACCAGACTCGAGCCGACATCGCCCGCGCTTTTGAAGATGCAGTGGTTGATACGCTGGCGATTAAATGCAAACGAGCCCTCGACCAAACCGGCTTTAAGCGCCTGGTGATGGCCGGAGGCGTGAGCGCCAACCGCACGCTGCGGGCAAAGCTGGCAGAGATGATGGCAAAACGCCGCGGCGAAGTGTTCTACGCCCGCCCTGAGTTTTGCACCGATAACGGCGCGATGATTGCCTATGCCGGCATGATCCGCCTTAAGGCCGGATCATCGGGTGAGTTGAGCGTCAGCGTCAGGCCGCGTTGGCCGCTGGCAGAATTACCCGCCGCCTGATAAGCGTTGAAAAGAGGAGTGAGAAATCACTCCTTTTTTGTTGCTTCTTTTTTTATTTCTTCCGGCGCTGCTGCTTTTTTCTTGCGGCGCAGCTTCGACCAAATTTTTGATTCCTGCCCGCGCCACAGGCGCTGGATATTATCGTGATGACGCATCAGGATAAGGCAAGAGAGCATCGCTACCGGGAAGGTAAACTGCGGTTTGAACCACCACACGTAGAACGGGGCGATCAGCGCGCTGATAATCGCGCCGAGAGAAGAATAGCCGCTCAACAGCACGCTCAGCAGCCAGGTTCCGGCCATCACGCCGGTTAAGTCCCAGCCGATGGGCGCGATGGCGCCAAATGCCGTCGCTACGCCTTTACCGCCGCGGAATTTAAAGAAGACTGGCCAGATATGGCCCAGGCAGGCGGCAATGGCTATCAGCCCGAGCCAGAAGGGCGTGACGCCTAATGCATAGGCGGCCCATACCGGCAGCATGCCTTTCAGCACATCAAAAATTAGTACCGCTGCGGCTGCACCTTTACCACCAATACGTAATACATTGGTTGCTCCTGGGTTACCGGAGCCGCTCTCGCGTGGATCGGGGAGACCGGCAATGCGGCAAACCAGAATGGCGCTAGAAATGGAGCCGCAAAGATACGCGAGGAGGATCATACCAGGCGCGATTGCACTCATAACGCTGTTCCATGTTGAAAGTGTCGAAGTCTTCTTTGCATCTGTGGATAATACGCATATTTCGCCGGAAGTGGTATCCGGCATGACTAAAAACCGGGCAGGGCGTGATGGACATTGTATTTATAGAGCAACTTACCGTAATCACTACCATTGGTGTTTACGACTGGGAACAGACCATTGAGCAGAAGCTGGTGTTCGATATCGAAATGGCCTGGGATAATCGTAAGGCGGCAGGGAGCGATGACGTGAGCGACTGTCTCAGCTATGCGGATGTCAGCGAGGCGGTCATTAAGCACGTTAGCGGCGGCCGTTTTGCGCTGGTTGAACGCGTAGCTGAAGAAGTTGCTCAACTGCTACTTGCCCGCTTTAATTCGCCCTGGGTGCGTCTCAAAGTCAGTAAACCCGGCGCGGTTGCTCAGGCGGCTAACGTTGGGGTGGTGATTGAACGTGGCAATAATCTGAAACAAAGCAAATAATTACTGCGGCCATAAAACCAAACCACGGTAGCCTGGTCTTATCAACGTATCTTTTGCGGCAGACGCGCAGCGTAGGCCGTTTTTTTGTGTCTATTTTGGGGATGAGGGTTAAGTAATGAGCGATCTACCAACTCTGGCGATTGCCGCCATTCTTGGCGTAGTTGAGGGGTTAACCGAGTTTTTGCCGGTATCATCTACCGGGCACATGATTATCGTTGGTCACCTTCTGGGCTTTGAAGGCAAGACCGCCGAAACCTTCGAAGTGGTGATTCAGCTTGGTTCTATTCTCGCGGTTGTGGTGATGTTCTGGCGTCGTCTGTTTGGTTTGATTGGCATTCATTTTGGCCGTCCGCCTCAGCATGAAGGCACCGGAACCGGGCGTCTTTCGTTGATTCATATCCTGTTAGGTATGGTTCCGGCGGTGGTGCTTGGGCTTATTTTCCACGACATGATTAAGTCGTTGTTTAACCCGATTAACGTGATGTATGCCCTGGTCGTTGGCGGCGTGCTGCTGATTGCGGCGGAATGCCTGAAGCCGAAAAAGCCGCTTGCGGAAGGGGTGGACGATATTACTTATCGTCAGGCCTTTATGATTGGCTGCTTCCAGTGTCTGGCGCTGTGGCCCGGTTTCTCCCGCTCGGGCGCAACCATCTCCGGTGGGATGCTGATGGGCGTTAGCCGCTATGCGGCTTCCGAGTTTTCCTTCCTGCTGGCGGTGCCGATGATGATGGGCGCAACGGTGCTTGATCTCTACAAGAGCATCGGTTTCCTGACGATGGGCGACCTGCCGATGTTTGCCGTCGGTTTTGTCACCGCCTTTATCGTTGCGCTTATCGCCATCAAAACCTTCCTGCAGCTGATTAAACGTATTTCGTTTATCCCGTTTGCGATTTATCGCTTCGTGGTTGCCGCAGTAGTGTTCTTCATCTTTACCTAGTGCTTATATTGCCCTTAGCCTTGAGGCTGAGGGCAATGCTGTTCCTTCCAGGCCGCAACCGCTTTTATTCTTCGCTTCGTTAACTCTTCACGGATAGCCGGGCCGCTGAAGCCTGCCTCGATAACCTCTTTATTACTCACGCTCTGAGCGGCAACCCAGGCGGCTCGCAGCATTCTTCCCTGCGGATAATCGCTGGCTTCAAAGCCTGTTCTTCCGCGCGCGTCGGCTTCGCTGGTTAAGGCGATTTGCTCTACCCGCTGCGGTTTACGCCATGCGTCAATGGCGTCAAACAGCTTGACCACCGTCTTTGGCTGTAAAATGGGGAAGGTATGGATCAGATCGTGGAATTCGGCCACCAGCTTCGCCAGGTCGCGGATTTCATTCGGCACGCGCAGGCGAGCGCAGAGCTGTTCCACCAGCTTGACGCCAGCCGGGCCGTGGCCGTGGTGGCTTGGCCATTTTTCCTTCGGCGTCAGCCCTTTGCCCAGGTCGTGGCAGAGAGTGGCAAAGCGAACATCAATTTCCGGGCTGAGCTGGGCCGCCATCGACAGGGTCATCAGCGTGTGGATCCCCGTGTCGATTTCCGGGTGCCATTTGGCCGGAGCCGGTACGCCATAAAGAGCGTCGATTTCCGGGAACAGAACTTTCAGCGCGCCACACTCGCGCAGCACCGAGAAGTAAACCTGTGGGTTACGGCTGCTAAGGGCATTTTCCGTCTCTTTCCAGACCCGCTCGGCGGTGAGATGGGCCAGCTCGCCGTTATCGGCCATTTCGCGCATCAGGGCCAGCGTTTCGGGAGCGATAAGGAAATTCAGATGGGCGTAACGTGCGGCAAAACGCGCCACGCGCAGAACGCGGAGCGGATCTTCATTAAAGGCCGGGGAAACGTGGCGTAATAAACGACGCTCAATATCCGAACGCCCGTTATAAGGGTCGATTAGCTCGCCGGTTTCATCCTGGGCAATGGCGTTGATGGTGAGGTCACGGCGCAGTAAATCCTGCTCCAGCGTGACGTCCGGTGCGGCATAACAGGTAAAACCGGTATAACCCTGGCCCGACTTCCGCTCGGTACGCGCCAGGGCGTACTCTTCGCGGGACTGCGGATGCAGAAACACCGGAAAATCTTTGCCAACCTGCTGGTAGCCAGCGTCCAGCATTTGCTGCGGCGTCGCGCCGACCACAACCCAGTCTTTATCCTTAACCGGCAGTTTTAATAACCCGTCACGTACTGCACCACCGACCAGATAAATCTTCACCCTTTGCACCCCAAGCGCCATTTTTGAACCACGAATGGTAAGTGTAGATGCGAGGGTGAAGCAACGGCTAATGTATCGCCTTTAGTTCATCCAGCGGTCTTTCTTTTTACGGCTTGGGATCATGTGCGGGAGCAGCAGGCCAATCAGCAGGCCAAAGCCAGCCACGCCGCCGCCGTACATAAACCACTGCATAATGATGGCGCGCTGCTTATCATCCAGCTGCACGTTGGCGGCATTTACCTTTTTCTGGGCGACGATAAGCTGGTTCTTAAGCTGCTGATTTTCTTCTTTCAGGCCGTTAATCACCGTGTCGCTCTGGGCAACTTTCTGCTGCATTTCTGCGGTGCGCTGGTTCCAGGTGGTGTCGATGTTATTCAGCTTGTCGGTCAGGGTTTTTACCTGATTTTCCAGATCCGGCACGCGGGTACGCAGGCTTGGATTGGTGCTGAGCTGCGCCAGCGGTATCCAGGATGTTTTGCCGCTGCTGTCGCGCACCTGGCCGTATTTGGTTTCTTCATTGCTTTGCAGCAGCGTGACTTGTTCCCCTGCGTTGACTGTGCCAACCAGGCGGTAGTTATCGCCCGGGCCGCTACGGACCCAGGTGTTTAATTCATCAGAGACATAACGTTTTTCTTCGGCATGGGCCACTACGGAAACGCTAAGAGAGAGCAAAGTAAGGCAAATCAGGCGTAATTTGTGCATTAGTTCGTCGTTATTTTCATTAAGTGTGGAACGATAGTAGTGGCAACAGTCTGAAGGCGCAATCCGGAAACCTGAATGAGAATCATCCTGATGTCATTTTAACCACTGGCGCTGCTGCACTACCGCAAATTCGCTACCCGAGAGGGTATTTTGTCGTACTATCTACAGACCTAATCGACGCTATTTAGTTCGCCGGGAAATTGCCCGGCGTGACGTAAACGAAAGTAAATAAGACATGGCTCAGGAAATCGAACTTAAATTTATCGTTAACCCTGCGGCGCTTGATGCGCTGCGTGACAAGCTGAATGCCCTGCCGGGCGAACACAGCGACCCTCGTCAGCTTCTGAATATCTATTACGAAACCGCAGATAAACTGCTGCGTCGTCACGATATGGGGCTGCGCATTCGAGGTGATGCCGGGCGCTACGAAATGACGATGAAAATCGCCGGGCGCGTCACTGGCGGCCTGCATCAGCGCCCTGAATACAATGTAGAGCTGAGCAAGCCCGAGCTGGATCTCGCTCTGCTGCCCGCTGAAGTGTGGCCTGAAGGGCTGGACGTTGCCGCTTTGCAGACGGAAGTTCAGCCGCTATTCAGCACCGATTTTGAGCGTGAAAAGTGGGTAGTTACTCAGGGTACAAGCCGCATCGAACTTGCTCTGGACCGCGGTGAAGTCAAAGCCGGGGAGCACCGGGAGCCTATTTGCGAGCTGGAGCTTGAGCTGCTGTCGGGGGAAACCGCGGATTTACTGGCGCTGGCGGAAAGCCTGGTGACCGAGCCGGGGCTGCGTCAGGGAAGCCTGAGCAAGGCGGCACGCGGGTATCATCTCGCTCAGGGTAATGCGGCAAGAGAGATTAAACCGCTTGGCGTACTGCATCCGGCGGCTAAGGCCACGGTTGAGCAGGGCCTGGAAGGTTCTCTGGAGCTTGCCCTGGGCCACTGGCTTTATCACGAAGAGCTGTGGCTCTCCGGCAGCAAAGCGGCTAAGCAGCAGGTGATTGATGCCGTAGGCCTGGTGCGCCATGCCCTGGCGCTGTTTGGCGGCATTATCCCTCGTAAAGCGAGCACTCACTTACGTAACCAACTGATCGCTTTTGAAACCCGCCTTGCCGGGAGTGAGAAAGCCGAGGCCGTGGTTTACAGCGCCCAGGCAAGCGCGACCAAACTGGCGCTGACCCGCTGGCTGGTGGAGCGCCAGTGGCAGCCGTATATCGATGAGAAAAGCCGCAACAAGCTGGACGGCTCGTTCAAACGCTTTGCCGACGTAAACCTCTCCCGTCATGCAGCGGAGCTGAAAGGTGCCTTCCAGCGCCCGCTCGGCGACAGCTACGGCGACCAGCTGCCGCGCCTGACGCGTGAAACTGACGCCATTCGATTGCTTGCCGGCGTTTACCCCGATGAGCAATCTCAGCCCTGGCTGGAAAACTGGCAGGGCCTGCGCCACGCCATTATGACGCGCCAGCACATCGAAATTGAGCATTACAGAAACGAAGCGATCTCGCAGGCACCTTTCTGGCTGCATAGCGGGAAATAACTGACTGGCAACGGATACCCACCATGATGCCGCTTACTCCTTTATTACAGCAGCACCTGCAGGCGTTTTTACCGCGCCTGCCGCAAGAGATTGACTCCCGGACACTCAGCGACGAAGCTCGCGCGGTGCTGGCTATTAGTGATTTTGTTGGTGATAGCGTGGTGGCGCATCCGGCCTGGCTGCAGGAATTGCAGCAGGCCGCGCCGCAGGCGGACGAATGGCAGCACTACGCCGCCTGGTTGCAGCATGATTTACGGGAAGTGTATGACGAAGCGGCGCTGATGAAGGCGCTGCGGCTTTTTCGTCGTCGCATTATGGTGCGTATCGCCTGGTCGCAGGCGCTGGAGCAGGTGGCGACCGAAAGCACCCTGCAACAGCTGAGCGTGCTGGCGGAGACGCTGATTGTTGCCGCTCGCGACTGGCTTTATGACGCCTGCTGCCGCGAATGGGGCACTCCGGGCAATGCGGAGGGAGAGGCGCAGCCGCTGCTGATCCTCGGTATGGGCAAACTGGGCGGCGGGGAGCTGAATTTCTCCTCGGATATCGACCTGATTTTTGCCTGGCCGGAAAACGGATCCACCCGCGGTGGGCGGCGGGAGCTGGATAATGCTCAGTTCTTTACCCGCATGGGGCAGCGCCTGATTAAGGTGCTCGACCAGCCGACCCAGGACGGCTTTGTTTACCGCGTGGATATGCGCCTGCGTCCGTTTGGCGAGAGCGGCCCGCTGGTGCTGAGTTTTGCCGCGCTGGAGGATTATTACCAGGAGCAGGGGCGCGACTGGGAACGCTACGCGATGGTGAAAGCGCGGATAATGGGCGATAACGGCGATGTCTGGAGCCAGGAGCTGCGCAACATGCTGCGGCCGTTTGTGTTCCGCCGCTACATCGACTTCAGCGTCATTCAGTCCCTGCGAAACATGAAAGGCATGATTGCCCGCGAAGTGCGGCGTCGGGGGCTAACGGACAATATTAAACTTGGCGCGGGCGGTATCCGCGAAACCGAGTTTATCGTTCAGGTCTTCCAGCTGATTCGTGGCGGGCGTGAGCCTTCTTTGCAATCCCGCTCGCTGTTGCCCACGCTGGAAGCTATTCAGCAGCTTCATCTGCTGCCCGAAGAGGATGCGCAAAAGCTGCGTGCGGCCTATCTCTACCTGCGGCGGCTGGAAAACCTGCTGCAAAGCATCAACGACGAGCAGACGCAAACCCTGCCCGGCGACGAGTTAAATCGCGCCCGGCTGGCGTGGGGCATGCAGGCCGCCGACTGGGATGCACTCCAGGGCGCGCTGCAACAGCACATGAGCGATGTACGCCAGGTCTTTAACGACCTGATTGGCGACGACGAGCCGGAAGCCGGTGAGGACAAAGTTTCCGAAGCGTGGCGCGAGCTGTGGATTGACGCCCTGGACGCCGATGAAAACACACCTGTGCTCGCTCATCTGACGGCGCAGGAGCGGGATGAAGTCCTGAAGCAGCTCGGCGATTTCCGCCGGGATATTGATAAGCGAACCCTTGGCCCGCGTGGCCGCCAGGTGTTGGATCATCTGATGCCGCGCCTGCTGAGCGAAGCCTGCTCCCGGGGTGACGCACCGCTGGCGTTTTCCCGCCTTATCCCGCTGCTGCTCGGTATTCTCACCCGTACCACTTATCTGGAACTGCTGAGCGAATTCCCCGGCGCGCTGAAGCATTTAATTTCTCTTTGCGCCGCCTCGCCAATGATTGCCGCGCAGCTGGCCAGCTATCCGCTGCTGCTCGACGAGCTGCTCGACCCGAGTACGCTCTACCAGCCAACGGCGATGGATGCCTACCGCGACGAGCTGCGCCAGTACCTGCTGCGGGTGCCGGACGAAGACGAAGAGCAACAGCTCGAGGCGTTACGCCAGTTTAAGCAGGCGCAGATGCTGCGCGTGGCGGCGGCAGATATCGCCGGAACGCTGCCGGTGATGAAGGTCAGCGACCACCTTACCTGGCTGGCGGAGGCGATTCTCGACTCGGTCGTGCAGCGAGCCTGGACGCAAATAGTGGCGCGCTATGGCCAGCCGAAGCATTTGCAGGACAGAGAAGGCCGCGGTTTTGCCGTGCTGGGCTACGGCAAGCTCGGCGGCTGGGAGCTGGGCTACAGCTCTGATTTGGATCTGGTGTTCCTGCACGACTGCCCGATGGAAGTGATGACCGACGGCGAGCGTGAAATCGACGGCCGTCAGTTCTACCTGCGCCTGGCGCAGCGAATCATGCATCTGTTCAGCACGCGCACCTCGACGGGGATTTTGTATGAAGTCGATGCTCGCCTCAGGCCGTCGGGCGCGGCGGGCATGTTGGTCACCACCGCTGAAGCTTTCGCCGATTACCAGAAAAACGAAGCCTGGACGTGGGAACATCAGGCCCTGGTGCGCGCCCGCGTTGTCTACGGCGACCCGGCGCTTAACCGCCAGTTTGAGGCGATCCGCCGCGATATTCTCTGTACCGCGCGTGAAGGTGAAAAGTTGCAGGTTGAAGTGCGCGAAATGCGTGAAAAAATGCGCGCCCACCTCGGCAATAAACACCGCGATCGCTTTGATATTAAAGCCGATGAAGGCGGGATAACCGACATCGAGTTTATCACTCAGTATCTGGTGCTGCGTTACGCCAGCGAAGCGCCGAAGTTAACCCGCTGGTCGGATAACGTGCGTATTCTGGAACTGATGGCGCAAAACGACATTATGAGCGAGGAAGAGGCCAAAGCCCTGACCCACGCTTACGTCACGCTGCGCGATGAGCTTCACCATCTGGCGCTACAGGAGCTGCCGGGTAACGTTGCCCTGGACTTGTTTTTTGTAGAGCGCGAACAGGTGCGGCACAGCTGGAAAACGTGGCTTGGCGAGCCGCAAACGCGCGTGGAGGTGTAAATATGTTATTATCCCGCGCAAAAATAATCCCCTCTCTGGAGAGTCAGGAATGAAAGTAACGCTGCCCGAATACAGCCGTGCAGGCGTCATGGTAGTTGGTGATGTGATGCTGGATCGCTACTGGTATGGCCCAACCAGCCGTATTTCCCCGGAAGCCCCGGTGCCGGTGGTAAAAGTGGACACCATCGAAGAGCGCCCCGGCGGCGCGGCTAACGTGGCGATGAACATTGCTTCACTGGGTGCGGCTTCTCGCCTGGTTGGCCTGACCGGTATCGACGACGCGGCTCGTGCGCTCAGCCAGAGCCTGGCCGGCGTAAACGTGAAGTGTGACTTCGTTTCCGTTCCGACCCACCCGACCATTACCAAACTGCGCGTGCTTTCGCGCAACCAGCAGCTGATCCGCCTCGACTTCGAAGAAGGTTTTGAGGGCGTAGATCCTGAACCGCTGCACGAACGTATTAGCCAGGCGCTGCCGCATATTGGTGCCCTGGTGCTCTCTGACTACGCTAAAGGCGCGCTGGCTAGCGTGCAGCAGATGATTCGCCTGGCGCGTGAAGCTAAAGTGCCGGTGCTAATCGACCCGAAAGGCAGTGACTTTGAGCGCTACCGCGGCGCGACGCTGCTGACGCCGAACTTGTCCGAGTTTGAGGCGGTTGTCGGCAAGTGCAAAACCGAGGCCGAGCTGGTGGATCGCGGCATGAAGCTGATTGCCGACTTCGAGCTTTCTGCGCTGCTGGTGACTCGCTCCGAGCAGGGCATGACGCTGCTTCAACCCGGTATTGAGCCGTTCCACCTGCCGACCCAGGCGCAGGAGGTTTACGACGTGACCGGTGCCGGTGATACGGTGATTGGCGTGCTGGCGGCCACGCTTGCGGCGGGCAATTCTCTGGAAGAAGCTTGTTACTTTGCCAATGCGGCGGCGGGCGTTGTAGTCGGCAAGCTCGGGACTTCTACCGTTTCTCCGGTTGAGCTGGAGAACGCGGTGCGCGGTCGTTCAGAAACCGGCTTTGGCGTGATGACCGAGGCCGAATTGAAAGTGGCTGTTGCGGCAGCACGCAAGCGCGGCGAGCGCGTGGTGATGACCAACGGCGTGTTCGACATTCTGCACGCGGGCCACGTTTCCTACCTCGCCAATGCCCGCAAGCTGGGCGATCGCCTGATTGTGGCGGTGAACAGCGATGCTTCTACTAAACGCCTGAAAGGTGAAACCCGCCCGGTTAACCCGCAGGATCAGCGTATGATCGTGCTGGCGGCGCTGGAAGCGGTGGACTGGGTGGTGCTGTTCGAAGAAGACACTCCGCAGCGCCTGATTGGCGAGATCCTGCCGGATCGCCTGGTAAAGGGCGGTGACTACAAGCCTGAGCAGATTGCCGGGAGCAAAGAGGTCTGGGCCAACGGCGGTGAAGTGATGGTGCTGAACTTCGAAGACGGTTGCTCCACCACCAATATCATCAAGAAGATCCAGAACAACGGCTGATCCAGCCGGTAGAAAAAAGCCCTCGAAAGAGGGCTTTGTTGTTTCTAGTGCTTCACCAGCGTCGCGAAGTAATAAACCAGAGGAATAGCCAGCAGATACAGCCCCACCGGAATTTCACGCCATTTACCCGCAATCACTTTGATTACCACATAGAACAGCAGGCCGCCTGCGATACCGGTCCCGAAGCTGTTGGCGATGAGCGTTATCATTACCATCATCAGCACCGGCAGGCCGTCGGTAAAATTCCCCAGATCCACTTTACGCAGCCCGCTGAACATATTCAGGCCGATAAGGATCAGCGCAGGCGCGGTGGCTTCTTTTGGGATCATCAGCGCAACCGGCGTGAACAGCAGCATCAGCAGAAACATAACCGCAGCGGCCAGTGCCGTAAGGCCCGTTTTGCCGCCCGCTTCGGCAGCGGCTGAAGACTCGATCAGCGCCGTTGCCGCAGGAATGCCGACCCACGGGCCAAGCGCGGCGGCGATGGAGTCCACCATAAACGGACGGTTGATGTGCTGCATATTGCCGTGCTCGTCCAGCAGACCTGCTTCGCCGCCTACTGCCAGCGTAGTGCCCATGGTGGAGAAAAACTCCGAGGCAAAGAAGACAAACAGGAACGGCAGGAAGGCGATGTTCAGCGCGCCCAGCATATCAACATGGCCCAGCACCGGAGCCAGAGAATGCGGCATGGCGATAAAGCTTTGCGGCAGGTGGGTGACGCCAAATGGAATGCCGACCAGCGTAGCAAACAGAATGGCCCACAGAATGGCGCCCGGTACGCGGCGAGCCTGAAGCGCAATCGCCAGGAACAGCCCGCACAGAGCAACCAGCGCGCCGGGTGCGGTAAAGTCACCCATTGCCAGAGCATTGGTTTTGGCGTTAGCCAGCACCAGCCCGGCATTGCGGAAGCCAAGGATGGCGACGAACAGGCCAATGGACGCCGTGAGGCCGAGCTTTATCGACTGCGGCACCGAGCGGGTGACGACTTCACGCAGGCCCAGGCGAGTCAGAGCGAAGAACAAAATACCCGACCAGCAGGCGATACCTAGCCCAATCTGCCAGCCAATATGTTCGCTGCCCGCAAGCGTTACGCCCACCAGCACCGAACCGCCGATCCCCGGCCCGACGATAAACGGCAGGTTGCCATAAAATGCCATTAGCAGCGTGCCGAGCACGAACACGATAATCGTGCCGGTGGTGGCCGCGCCTTTGTCCATCCCGCCAACGGCCAGCAGGCCAGGAATGACTACCAGCAGGTAGGCGGCGGCGAGAAAACCGGTGACGCCTGCGAGGCATTCGGTTTTAACTTTAGTCTGGCGACCGCGGAGCTGGAACCGCCGCTCCAGCCAGCTTTCGCCGGCTGCCTGTGACACTGAATTTTCGGCCATTATTTGGCTCTCCTGGACTAGTGTGTTGTGTGTGTGTCTGCCGGATATTCATGGCATTCAATAAGCGGGTCGACGATTTGACGCGTACTGCCGTCGGTCAGCCCGAGATCTGTCAGGTGCGGCCCGGCGTTGCAGGCGAGGCAGGTGCCTTCAATTGCCTTGAAAACGCGGTACGGCGGTTCCCAGTCGGCAACTTTATTGCTCAGCTCGCGTAGCTGTGCAAACTGCTGCGCCAGCTCGCTGGCCGGGAGATCGGAAAGCATCCCGGCGATGGGCATTTCAACTTTCGCCAGCATTTTGCCATTCTGGCTTAGCGCCATGCCGCCGCCGCAGGCGATAAGCTGATTGGCCGCCAGCGCCATATCCTGCGGGTTGCGGCCCAGCACGACGAGGTTGTGGGAGTCATGCGAGTAGGTGGTGGCAATCGCGCCTCTGAGTTCCCCCCAGCCTTCGAGTAGCGCCAGCTGTGGCTTCGCTTCGTGACGGCCATGGCGGTGCTGAACCCAAATCAGGCTAAAGCCTTCCGGGAGCTGAACTTCGCCGCCGCGGACCTCAACCTCGACTTCGCTCCACTGGGTAAAACGAGCCCCTTTTATGTGACGCAGGCGAGCGCGACCATTGTTTACCGGCACTTTCAGCACAAAATCATTTGGGCTAAGCGACTGTAAACGCACGGTATCACGAGGTGGAACAATGGACGGTGCGGTAACGGGTTCGAGCATTTTGCCCCGTTCGGCCATTAGCTTACCGGCAACGAAGACCGTGCGGGCGCTGAGTTTCTCCAGCGAATCAAACACTACCAGGTCGGCGGTGCGGCCTGCGGCAATCAGCCCGAGATCGGGGCGCTGTAAACGCAGAGAGGCGTTCAGCGTGGCGAGGCGCAGGGCGTCCGTCGCTTTCATGCCGTGCTCAATCAGCAGGTTCAGCAGGGCGACAATACCGCCTCTTTCCAGCAGCATGTCCGGCGGCACGTCGTCGGTGCAGACCGTAACCTGAGATGACAGGTGCGGTAACCCGTTGAGCGCTTCAACAATTTCCGGCAGCAGGTAAGGATGAGAGCCGCGAATTTCCAGCGTCAGGCCGGCACGCAGTTTTTCCAGCGCGTCCGCGGCGGAAGTGAGTTCGTGGTCGGAAGTGACGCCTGCGGCAAGATAAGCCTGCAAACCCGTACCGCTAAGACCGCGAGCGTGCCCTTCGATAAGCTTGCCGCTGTTTAGCCCGGCGTTGAGGATCTCCAGCATTCTTTCGCTGCCGTTGAGTACGCCGTGCATGTCCATGACTTCGGCCACGCCCGCCACCTCAGGCCAGGAGAGCAGGGTTTCCATCTCTTTCCCGGCGAAATCCGCACCGGACATCTCAAGCCCCGGCGTGGAAGGCACGCTGGAAGGCGCGGCGCAAATCACGCGCAGCGGCAGGTTACGGCTGGCGTCAACGGCGTAGCGCACGCCTTCAATACCGAGCACGTTTGCCAACTCGTGCGGGTCCCAGAAAATGGTGGTGGTCCCCTGCGCGACGACGATTTCGGCGTAACGTGCGGGCGGCAGGTGCGAGCTTTCGACGTGGACGTGAGTGTCCATCAGGCCCGGGCTAAGATAGCTTCCGGCAAGATCGTGAATTTTTACGGCATCTTCGCGGCTTCCGCGCGGATGCACGCTGGCGATAAGCGTGCCGACAATGCCGACATCGGCCTGGCGGATTTCGCCGGTTGCCATATCGATAAGCTGGCCGTTGGTCAGCAGCAGGTCGAAGGGAACTTCACCGAGGGCGGCTTTTACCGCGCGGCGGCGTAAATCAGCAGGTGTCATGGCTGGGGTCCAAAAAATGTGCTCTGGCGGCTACTCTAGGCAGGTGCGTGAACTTTGCCCAGATGATTTAATTTATCAGCCGATAAGAAACGTTTATCCTGTCGCAAACGTTTACCTGGTAACCCTGATACTCCAATGGCTGAACCCTGGCAGCGCCTTCCCGCTCTCTCGTTAAAACAGATCCAGTATTTTGTGACGCTGGCGAAACTTCGTCATTTTACCGATACCGCCAGCAGGCTGGCTATCAGTCAGCCCGCGCTAAGCAGCGCATTACGACAAATTGAGTCGGTGCTGGGAGGCAAGCTGGTTAACCGCACCGCTTCTGCCGTAACGTTGACGGAGCTGGGGGCTGCGCTGCTGCCCCACGCCGAGCGCGTGCTCAACGTTGCCCAGCGAGCCTTCGATGATATGCAGCGCATTGTGCAGGACGGCGGGGACGGCACGTTGCGTATCGGTCTGGTGCCGTCCGTTGGCAGCCTGCTGTTTCCTCATATCCCGCAACTGCTGGCCGACGCTTTTCCTCGCCTGCGGGTGGAGTTTCACGATCGCACCAATGATGCGCTGATAGCCCAGCTGGAAAACGGCCAGCTCGACTTCGGGTTTGGCGGACTGGACAGTTCGGTGCCCGCCACGCTTGAGATCAATCCGTTACAAGAAGATCCCTTCGTAGCGGTAGTCAATCGTCACGATCCTCTGGCAGAATCCAGCCATGCTCCGTGGCGTAGCCTGGTCAAACGGGATATTGCGGTGTTTTCAAAAGGAAACATCAGCCGGCTGGTGGCGGCGATGGCGGAAAGCCAGCGCCTGAAGCTTAACACCCGCTATCAGGTTGATTTTATTGAAACACTTTACGGGCTGGTGCGCTCGCAGCTGGCGGTAGCAATCCTGCCGCAGCTTTACACGACCTATTTGCAGGACCCGGAGCTGAAGGTTATCCACCTGCAGCAACCTTCCCTGAGCCGCACCGTGGCGCTGATGCGCAGTACCGAGCCGTTTGCGCCGCAGATTGAAGCCTGCTTCCAACTGATTGTCCGAGTATTACAACAACGAAAAATGCCCTGATTTAACAAGGAAAACCCGAGATGAAGAAGATCCTGCGTGTGGTGGTTGTGCTGCTGATTTTACTGGTAGCCGCCGTCGCCATTCGCCTGTGGCTTTTGCACCGCCATAGCGATGCGCTGTGGAACATCATTAGCCAGCAGTGCATACCGAACCAGCAGCAGCACAATTCGCCGGCGCCGTGCCTGAAGGTTGAATTACAGCAGCGCTACCTGGTGTTCAAAGATGCGAAAGGCCCGCTCCATACTTTGCTGATGCCAACCGATAAAATTACCGGCATTGAAAGCCCGAAGATTCTGGAAAACGGGGCGCCGAACTACTTCCAGGATGCGTGGGATAACCGCCATTATCTGCTGGATGAAACCACTAAGCCGGTGAAGGATGACGATTTAGTGCTGGCGATTAACTCTCGCTACGGGCGTTCTCAGAACCAGCTGCATATTCATCTTTCATGCCTGCGACCCGAGGTTTATCAGTCGATTAACCAGCTTGCGGATAAAGTTACCGACCAATGGCAGCCGTTTGGCGAGGAGATCCTTGGCCATAAATATCTGGCGATAAAAGTTTCTGCTCACGCAAACCCGTTTAGCGTCCTGGCGGCTTATGTGAAGGCTCAGGGCGATGAAATGGAAAACTTTGGTCTGGCGCGGGTAGTGACCGCGAAAGGCGATGTGATGTTGTTAGCCAATCCTCGCCAGCTGCTGGGCGGTAACCAGGGGTCCGCTGAAGAGATGCTGGACTACAGCTGTTCTTTGGCTCAGTAATTACCGTAGCCCGCATTATGCGGGCTTATCTTCGGCAATCAGGCTACGGCTTTTACGATGCTGGAAAGAGGATATCCGGTTGCAGATGCGAGAATTCTGATACTTTTGAAAGAGGGATTACCCGTTGGAGAAAGTGTTTTATACAGCGACTCTCTCGAAACTCCGGCCCGTTTTGCCACCGCGGACATACCGCCACTGGCTTCAATAACGTGGCGCAGTGCCATCATAAAAGCTTCGTAGCCGCCTTCCTCATCAATTTCTATCAGCGCCTGGTGCAAATAGACTTGAGCAAAGGCCGGATCGTCCTTGATTAGCTGCACCATCGCATCATCATGTAATACCGACTTAGCCATATTATTTCCTCTCTTTGTAATCTTTCAGATAGCGTATTGATTTCTCAATATCCTGATTTTGCTTCTTTTTGGTACCGCCGAGCAGCAGCAAAACAATATCGCCGGTAAAGGAGCCAGGAACCGGCGAGTAATAAACACGGTAGCCCGGACCCCGATCAATTCTTAATTCCGATACGCCTTCCCTGCATGGCTTACAGTCTCCATAGTTCCCTGCACCCATCCTGGCGACACGAACAGCAATCATTGCTTTTGCTATCGGGTCTTTGACGTCCATTAAAAAAGCATTGAAAGGATCCCGGCCATCCTGCGTCAGGTAGTGACGAAGTATTGGCATGGGTAATTGTAGCCTGTAGTTATCAATGATACATCAAGACTGTATCCTGTGGGGTACGATCTGACAAAGGCAAAACGGGGATTCTGAGAGGTAGGCGGTAAGTTAAATTCCCGAAGGTGTAGTGCCTTCGGGCAAGATACGATCAGGACAGGTAATTCATACCCTGTTTCAGCACCAGGTCGCAGGCTTTGGTTTTCACCTTTTCAGCCAGAGGCGAGTTGCCGATAGTGTTCAGGTCAAGCTTCTGGCCGTTAGCGGTATTCAGCAGCCCCATCAGGCCCTGGTTGTAATCCTGCTTATCCGCGGGCTTGGTGCTGTTCTCCAGGCCAAGTTTGGTCATCAGCTGATTTTTGATATTTTCCGTATTGGTGACGGAAGCAAGCTTGTTCTTCGCACAATATTCCATCACGCCTGCGGCGTTGGTCATGGTGCTGGAGGTGAGCGATTTACCGTTGCCGTTAAGCAGGCTGGTCAGGGAAGAGAGAGAAAGGCCGCCGTTCTGAGCGCCTGCGCCGGTGGTGGTTGAGCCGCTTTTGCTCAGCTCGTTTGCCGCGCTTGAAAGCTGATCCTGCCAGCTTGCCGCACTTGCCTGGCCCGCAAAAAAGGCCGTTGCCAGCGCCATTGCGCAGAGAGTTTTAATGCTTACTTTCATCTGTTGATACTCGCTTTGTTTACCTGCCGGGCAGGAGAATTCAGCGCTGAGTATAACGCTTTGCCGGGAAAGAGGGGGATTGAGAGTTTTCCTAAACGGCGGGCATGAGAGTAAAAAGCCGGGTTTCCCCGGCTTGCGACATCAGTTGATGATATTCAGTGTGACGTCGATGTTGCCGCGAGTGGCGTTGGAATACGGGCAAACGATGTGCGCCGCATCGACCAGTTTTTTCGCTTCAGCAGCGTCCATTCCCGGCAGGTGGATGTTCAGTTTAGCTTCGATGCCGAAGCCGGTAGGCAGCGGCCCAATACCCACTTCACCTTCGATAAAGGCTTCAGCAGGCATGGAGATTTTGTCGCGGCCGGAAACAAACTTCATCGCGCCCAGGAAGCAGGCCGAGTAGCCAGCGGCGAACAGCTGTTCCGGGTTAGTCACTTCACCACCGGCACCGCCCATCTCTTTTGGCAGGCCCAGTTTGACGTCCAGAACGCCGTCAGAAGAGGTTGCACGACCTTCACGGCCGCCGGTTGCTTTTGCTTTTGCGGTATAAACGACTTTTTCTAAAGACATGGCAGGTTCCTCATCTTACTTTGTGTTTGCGCTATAAAATAGCACGCGATTTATATGGTTTTTTAAAAATCGCCGGCAGTGCCGACGGGTGTTAATTAGATATTCAGGTTGCCGCGCAGCGTTTCCAGCTGATCCTTAAGCGCCAGCATGCTGTCTACGCTACAGGCCGAAGCACAGAGTACCGACTCAGGAATGCTGTGAGCTTTTTCCTGCAGCGCTTTGCCTTCACCGGTCAGGGTAACGACGACCTGACGTTCGTCTTCACGGGAGCGCTGACGCAGCAGCAGACCCGCGCTTTCAAGACGCTTTAACAGCGGCGTTAAGGTGGCGGAGTCTAAAAAAAGACGCTCGCCGATTTGCGACACCGTGACATCGTCCCGCTCCCACAGCACCAGCATCACCAGATATTGCGGATAGGTGAGCTGCAGCGGCGCAAGCAGCTGGCGGTAGAGTTTATTAACCGCCAGATTGGCGGAATAGAGCGCGAAGCAAAGCTGGTTGTCCAGCAGCAGCGCGTTCGTTTCGGTCGATGTCTTGTTCATGGATTTGAATATAGATAGTGTGCGATTAAATAGCAAATAATTTTACGTGAATTTTGTCTGACGCCGCGTTTGGGCTAGACCCTGGGTTTTTTACGGTACAGCCACAGCCCCGGTAGAGAAAGGCCAATCGACAACGCGCCCACGATAAATGAGGCCTTCAGGAAGTTTGTCACCAGCTGGATCATCATCGGTTCGGTGTAGCCGAAGTGGGTCAACTTTACCGCAGAGATCATCGCCGTATAGGCATAGATCCCCGGAAACATTGGGATTACTGCCGCAACGGTAAACACTTTGGGATGAGCCAGATACCAGCGCGACCACTGGATTCCGATAATGCCGACCAGGATTGAGGCCAAAAAAGTGCTCCATTCAATATTCAGGCCTGCGGTCATCATCGCCATTCGCGAGCCGTGACCGACGGCACCGAGCAGGGCGCAGTACGGCAGCGCTCGCTGTGGAACGTTAAAGACCAGCGCAAAACCTACCGCCGGAATAGCCGACAGCGCCATATCCTGCATCAGTGCCAGAACAAACTCGATTATGCCCATCCCCGAAGCCCCCATACCGACATCGCCATCACCACGCCAATACAGGTGGCGAGGGTTAGCAGGCTGGCCATGGCCCAGCGCGCCAGGCCGGTGTTGACGTGGCCTTTGAACATATCGGCAACGGCATTAATCAGCGGGAACCCCGGCACCAGCAGCAGCACGCTCGCCGCCATGGCGATATTTGAGGTGCTGGCAAACGGGCCTTTGGCGATTAATAGCCCGGAGACGCTGGTGGCAACGAAGGCGGTGAGGCAAAAATTAATTTGAGGATGCATCTGCCGATGGGTCAGGAGCTGGCGCACGTACATCGCCAGAGAGCTGGCAATAAAGGCCACCAATGACCCATCCCAGCCGCCGTTGTTGAGTTTACAGAAGCAGCCGCAGGAGAGGCCGACCATCAGCACGACCAGCCAGCGTGGGTAACGAAGCGGCTTGATATGTTCGAAACGTTTGAGCACGTCTCTGGCATCGATAAGCCGGTGTTCAGCGAGGATAACGATGTGCTGAATTTCGGTAACCATATGCATATTGATCCCGCGGTCGACATTTTTGCGGGTGGTGGTCAGGCACTGATTATCTTTAATGGTGCTCAGCACAATGGCGTTGGCGGAGATTGAGCTTTCTACGCTGTCCATACCGAGCGCTTTTCCAAGCCGGGTGGAAAGCTCCTCAACCAGCGCGCTCTCAGCCCCGTGTTGCAGCAAAAAGAGCGCACATTGAATGCATAAACGGGTGACACCACGCTGTGAGGCAACATCGGTCTGCATGCTTATCCCGAAAAAAGAGAGTGAACAAAGGGTAACGTTCACTTATTAAACATGAGCGCTTCACTCTCTTAAGCGTGCCAGATCAACCTTTGAGCAACTAGTCCGGTCGCGTGACCTTTGGATGGCGTCCTTTAGCCACGCTTCAAATAACCCTCACTGGCAGACATCGACCCACTTGGCCTGAGTTAAGTCGGCCATTCTCTCGGGTGAGATTCGCACCGCGCTGTGGATAGCGCCTGCGGCCGGGAGTACTTCCTGGTACTGGCGGAGCGAAATATCGCAGTAGACAGCCAGCGGATTTTCCAGCCCGAAAGGGCAAACGCCGCCGACCGGATGCCCGGTCCAGTTCACCACCTCATCGCTGCTCAACATACGCGCTTTAGCGCCGAATGTTTCCTTAAGCTTTTTATTATCCAGGCGGGCATCGCCCTTCGCGACAATCAGTATGATGTCGTTTTTAACCTTGAGCGACAGGGTCTTGGCGATTTGCCCGGCTTCAACATTATGGGCGGCGGCGGCAAGTGCGACGGTAGCGGTGCTTTGATTTAGTTCGATAATATTAATATCGGGGGCATGGTCGGCGAAGAATTGCCGCACGGACTGCAAACTCATGATTTTCTCCTGATCCAGGTGGCAAATAATTTCGCATAAGCTTGTACTTTCTGTAAACCGCTTATACTTATCTCACACCCTCCTTGTCAGAAATTTCTGGATCTCCTTCACAATCACTGAAACCGGTTGCAGTAACCGGTTGCAGTAATGATTGGCGCGAGGAATACTGATTTCGTAACCCCCCTGTACCTAATAATTAGAGTCGTCTATGAAACGTATCCTCTTATGCTGTGCCGCTGGTATGTCTACCAGTATGGTCGTGAACAGGATGAAACAAGCCGCCATGGAGCAACGGATTGACGTTGAGATAAAAGCGGTGGGTATCGAAGAGTTCACGGATGTTATGCCTGAATTTGATTGCTGTTTACTCGGTCCGCAGATCAAATATCGTCTGGAAGATTTTAAGGCTCAGGCCGCTCCCAAACGTATCCCGGTCACGGTCATTAACTCTATGGATTACGGAATGATGCGCGGCGACAGAATTCTCGCCGATGCACTCGCGTTGATAGCCTGACAGGAGAGCCACCATGTCTTCCAACCATGCTGCATTTAATTTAATTTTTCGTTTTGTTGAAAACTACGTTAGCCCGGTCGCTGGCCGCATTTCTTCCCAGCGCCACGTGATGGCTATCCGCGACGGTTTCATTTCGGCGATGCCGTTTATGATTGTCGGCTCGTTCCTGCTGGTGTTCGCTTACCCGCCGTTCTCTCCAACCACTACGTGGGGGTTTGCCCGCGCATGGCTGGATCTGGCGAAGCAGTTTGAAGGCCAGATCCTGACGCCGTTTGATATGACGATGGGCATCATGTCTATCTATATTTGCGCGGCCATTGCCTACAACCTCGGCAAGCATTATGTGAAGTCTCACGGTCTCGACCCGTTTATGTGCGCCATGCTGTCCCTGATGGCTTTCCTGGTGGTGGCTGCGCCGAAAACTAAAGGCACGCTGCCGGTGGATAGCCTGGGTGGAACCGGGATTTTCACCGCCATTCTGGTGGCAATTTACTGCGTAGAGATGATGCGCTTCCTGAAGGCACACAACATCGGTATTAAACTGCCGGACCAGGTGCCGCCGATGATCAAAAACTCCTTTGACCTGCTGATCCCGGTGCTGGTTGTCGTGCTCACGCTGTATCCGCTGAGCCTGTTTATTCAGTCTCAGTTCGATATGCTGATCCCTCAGGCTATTATGGCGCTGTTCAAACCTCTGGTTTCCGCCGCGGACTCGCTGCCTGCGATTTTACTGGCGGTGTTGATTGCTCACCTGCTTTGGTTCGCTGGCATCCACGGAGCGGCTATCGTTTCCGGCATGCTGCAAATGTTCTGGCTGACCAACCTCGGCCTGAACCAGGGCGCGCTGGCCGCCGGTGCGCCGCTGCCGCACATTTTCATGGAGGCCTTCTGGACCTTCTTTATCGTAGTTGGCGGTTCCGGCGCGACGATGGGGCTGGTTATTTGCTACCTGCGCAGCAAATCGGCCCACCTGCGTTCTATCGGCCGTCTGAGCATTGTTCCGACCTGCTTTAACATTAACGAACCGGTTATCTTCGGGACGCCTATCGTGATGAACCCGGTGTTCTTCATTCCGTTCCTGCTGGCGCCGATGGTTAACGCCGTGCTGGCGTGGGGAGCGATGAAGCTTGACCTGATTGGCCGCGTGATTTCCGTCGTGCCGTGGACTGCACCGGCTCCAATTGGCGCAGCCTGGGCGCTGGGCTGGGACTTCCGCGCTGCGATTCTGGTTATTCTGCTGGCCTGCGTGTCGTCCATCATCTACTTCCCGTTCTTCAAAGTGTATGAGAAGCAGCTGCTGGAGCAGGAAAAAGAAGAAGCACAAAGAGCGAGCGAGGAAGGAAACCAACAGCTGGCTTAATCGATAAAACAGAGTCAAAACGGCGGGGAAACCCGCCGTTTTCTATTTTAAGGTACAGTCGCCGCAGCTTTGTACATCGGGCAGCTTGTAGCGCTGGCAACAGGTGCGGCGAACCAGAACCCCTTCGCGCGGGATTACCGTGCGGTATAACGGGTTATCCAGGCCGCAGGAGAGCTGTTTTTCAAAAAAGCAGGCGTTAACCAGCAGGGCGTGAGTTTCATCCTTGAGGAGCGGCTTGAGTTCTCCTAAGAACCAGTTCACCAGATAGCCTGTGTTACTCCAGATAAGCTTACCGTTGATATCGCCGCTGGCTTCCAGCGCATCCACAACCGGGATTAAAACATCGGCGATTAGTTTTTCCACGCGCTGGCGCGGAGCAAGGGAGCTTAGCTGCACATCTTCTTCAGCGTTTATCCAGAAACTTGCGGCGCGGCCCGTTTCATGGAAATCGACGTATATCCGTTCCGGGGCCAGGCTGAGCGCTTTGCGCTGGGCCAGGAGCGCCATCATCAGCGGCGGCACCAGCAGGCCAATATACCACTGCGCCCAGAGCGATTTCAGCGGCTTATGTTCACGCGATTGATGCGGCTGATTGCGGTAGATATGGTCGCCATAGGCTGCTATCAGAGAAGCCAGTATCGCCGGTTGACGCCATCGGCTCAGCGGCATGGCACTGGCCGGAGCAGGTTCATTTAGCTTAACGATGTCGTTGAAGTAAGAACGATGGGTGGCGAAATAGTCGCGCAAAGCTTCCGCCAGCGGTGGGGGCGCCGGAGGCCACGGGAGAATAAAACACCCGCCGTCATCGCTAAGCTGAAGGGATTGAAGCGCCATGTTCTCGTCAGAAGCCAATCTAAATGATAATGATTAGCAATCCTAACCATGGGGCAAATCATTGGCAAGATGATTTCGCTGCTGTTGCTTCAATCGCCGGGTTCAGGCTCAGATTATTTCGCGGCGAACTTGTATGCCGTTTTGCCGTCAGGGAAGAAAGAGTAGGTGACATACATCGGAATCGCGCGGCCGCAGGCATCAAAATTCCACGCTTCCCTGGCTGAGCCCGAGATAAGCGCGGTTCCGGCAGCGTTGGTACGAATATCATCAGATTTACTGACCAGCGCTACGCTAACGGATTTGGGCTTTTCCCGGCAGCCGCTGGTGATGGGCAGCATGGGGATGAGATGTTGTAAAACGTAAGCCGGATCGCTGGTGAGCGGCTGGCCTTTTACCTGGAGTTTGCCGGGGCTGCTGGTGGAGCAGGCGGTGAGCAGAAGAGCGGGAAGAACGATAGCCGCAGGCAAAATTTTATTCATTGTTATTCCTCAGAGATACGGTGTATTGCCGCTGGCGGCATATTGTTATTGTTTGAAATATGAACAATAAGCCGCCGGGATGCAACCCCGCAATCTCTGAGGAAAGCGGTTAACTCACGCTTGCCATTTGGCTGGTGAGAATACTGTTGCGTCCCTGGTTTTTGGCCTGATAGAGCGCTTTGTCCGCCAGGCTCAGGGCGTTTTCGATATCCTCGTCCGGCAGTGGCGCAAGGCCAATGCTCACGGTCACGTTGGTGGCGACTTCGTTATTGAACATGTGGGGAATATCGAGATCGTTAACGCGCTGGCGGATCCTCTCCGCGGCCTGGAGCGCCCGCTCGCCGTCAATATGGGTCAACATCACCATAAATTCTTCGCCGCCGTAGCGGGTAACGATGTCCCTCGAACGTACCGCATCGCGAATAGCGGCCGAAACGCGGATCAAAGCCTGATCGCCCATCGCGTGGCCGTAATGATCGTTGTAGGACTTGAAGTAGTCGATATCCAGCAGCAACACATAATGGTTGCCGGGGCCGGAAGCCCGAAGGTGTTCCAGCCGGTTCTGGAAACCACGGCGGTTGTACAGGCCGGTTAACGGGTCGAGCATACTGAGGCCGTTGAGCGTCTCTTTTTCTTCCACCAGCTTATTCATCAGACGCTGCGTGAAGCGGTCGTTACGCTTTTGAATAATATGCTGAATGGTAATGCCGATAGCCGGTAGGGCGATGGAGTAAAGCACCCGCAGCCAGTGATCGACGCTGTCCAGCCACAGCACCGTCAGCGCGACCGGCAGGCTATGCAGCAGAAAGGCGACGATGTTGTTGATAAAGGAAATAGCGCCGATAAACAGCACCGACATCAGGCTTATCACCAGGAATGAGGCATCAACATCGCCGAGAGCGTTGTTTTTAATGAATATATGCAACGCCCAGAGCAGGCCAATTAGCAACGAGACCATATTCAGGTTAATCAGCAGCTTTTTATTCAGCAACTGCCAGCCGAGCAGCGTCACGCTAAGCAGCAGGATAATCACCACCGGCGGCGTTACGCGCATTACCGGGTTCACCGGAAATAACATCGAGAAGGCTGCTGATATGGCATTGAGTAGCAAAAATAAACGTAATGAAAGCAGATGCTTTGCTTTGAGTAGTGCTCGCCAGGTCTGGGCTGTCATAGGGATGGTTATGTCTTGGGTAAGAACGTCTGGTGTTGTGTGTGTTGTCTAAAAAAAAGCGGGTAGTTTGCTTTTTTGGTAACTATTGGAATTTTTATATGGCGTATTAACGCCGGCGCTCAATCTATCACCTTACTGAAAATCTGTCATTAAATGCCGGGTAAACTCCGGCTATTTCAGCGATAGCCCTGATACGTTTTCTCGCTGACAGTTGAGAATTTTTATCATATGATATTGGTTATCATTATCATGATTGGGATGCTGAAATGCTGCAACGACGACTCGAAGGTGGCTGGAGCGTAATGGTGGCGGGTATGGCGGTGGCGCTGCTCGCCTGGCTGGATCTTTCTTTCAGCGAGTGGCGGGTGCTGGTTGTCGCGGGGCTGCTGGCGACGGCACTGATGCTGTATCACAAGAAATTGCGGCATTTTGTTTTGCTGCCGTCGTGCGTGGCATTTGCCAGCGGACTGCTGCTTATCGTGATGAATCTGGAGAAATCGGGATAAAAAATGGGGTTTTACCGGGGGAACTTCATTTAAGAAGTGGTGCGAAGAGAGGGACTTGAACCCTCACGTCCGTAAGGACACTAACACCTGAAGCTAGCGCGTCTACCAATTCCGCCACCTTCGCACAGGTTTCAGGCTTGCGCCTGAGAGTTTTGATATCGTCTTCGCATTGGTGCGAAGAGAGGGACTTGAACCCTCACGTCCGTAAGAACACTAACACCTGAAGCTAGCGCGTCTACCAATTCCGCCACCTTCGCGCAGTGCGAACGATATCTTGCGTGGTTGTTGGTGCGAAGAGAGGGACTTGAACCCTCACGTCCGTAAGAACACTAACACCTGAAGCTAGCGCGTCTACCAATTCCGCCACCTTCGCATACCTGTAATACCGAAGTATCACAACCACGGAGGCGCATTCTAGATGTTTTCTGAACTTCGTCAACAGTTAATTTGGTGCCGCTCCCCTGACTGCTGGAAAAAGCGGCACCAAAGGCGGGTTAGCGCTTTTTAGCCGCTCGCGACAGAACCGCACGGTAGACTTTAAAACGCCCGGTTTGGGCGATAACTTCATGACTACCAAACACTTCATCCAGCACGTTAGGGTACGCGAGGAAGGCGTTAGCAACGATGCGCAGCTCGCCGCCCATGTTCAGATGGCGGGCAGCACCGCGAATCAGCTGGTGAGCTGCGTCAAGGCTGGTTTGCATCCCGTCGTGAAACGGCGGGTTAGAGATAATCATGTCGAAACGGCCGTTGATCCCGGAGTAGACGTTGCTGGCAATGACCTCGCCTTCGATGCCGTTAGCGGCAAGCGTGGCGCGGCTGGCTTCTACAGCCGGTGCGCTGACGTCACACAGGGTCAGGCGGACTTTCGGTGAGTGGCTGGCAAGAGTAATCGCCAGTACGCCCGCACCGCAGCCCACGTCCAGCACTTTGCCCTTGGTGTGCGGGGTGAGGGTTGAAAGCAGCAGTTTGCTGCCGGTGTCCAGACCGTCACGGCTGAACACGCCCGGTAAGGTTTTTACCGTCATCTCGCCGTGCGGGTACTCGCCCCACCAGCTGTTTTCATCGAACTCAGGCTGTTTCTCGAGGCGGCCATGGTAGAGGCCACAGCGGCGGGCGCTGTCGATTTTGCTCAGCGGGCAGATATCGGCCAGTATCTGTTCGGCGCTGCGAACGCCGCTGCGGTTTTCACCGACCACGAAGACGTCAGTGCCAACCGGCATCAGCGACAGGATGTTCATCAGCTGGAATTGGGCTTCCGGCTTGTTCTTCGGCCAGTAATAAATCAGCGTATTGCTGTCTGCAACGACGTCGGCACCGGCCACCAGGCCATACTGTGCGTTTTCGCCCATCTGCGCGCTTAGTACCTGCCAGTGGTGAAATTGCTGGGTGTGGGCGCGGCTGGCGGCGGTGTCAAAACGCGCCGGCAGATCGTCTTGCATGTCACCGGCAAACAACACGCGGCTCTCGGTAAAATCATCGCTGTGGCGCAGCAGTACTTCACTCGCCGGGGTTAACGCACTCATCAAATTGCTCCTGGAAAATCAGAGCGTGGATTATAGAGCTTTAATGGCGTGGATTCGATGAATTTGCTATATTTGCGCCCCTTATTACGCTCCAGACAGGTTTCGCTATGACTTCCCCTTCCCGACGTGACTGGCAGTTACAGCAACTGGGTATTACTCAGTGGGTGCTGCGCCGTCCGACGGCTTTACAGGGAGAGATAGCGGTATCGCTACCGGCAGGCGTGCGTCTGGTGATGGTGGCTGAAGAGCTGCCCGCCTTAAACGACCCGCTGGTGCTGGATGTTTTACGCAGTCTTGAGCTGAGTGCCGGGCAGGTTATGCAACTGACGCCGGACCGTGTGGCAATGATGCCGCAGGACAGCCGCTGCAATAGCTGGCGGCTCGGCGTTGAGCAGCCTTTGAGCCTTGACGGCGCCCAGCTTGCTTCTCCGGCGCTTGACGAGCTTTATCACAATGGCAATGCGCGACAGGCGCTGTGGCAACAAATTTGCGAACATGAACAAGATTTCTTCCCTGACGCCGAATGATTTAGCGGCGGCGTACGCCATCGAGCAACGCAGCCACGCTTTCCCCTGGAGTGAAAAGACTTTCGCCAGTAACCAGGGCGAACGCTATTTCAATTTACGGCTGGACGTAGACGGTAAAATGGCGGCCTTCGCGGTGACCCAGGTGGTGCTCGACGAAGCCACGCTTTTTAACATCGCGGTTGATCCGGCTTATCAGCGCCAGGGGCTGGGCAGAGCGCTGCTCGAGCACTTAATTCAGGAGCTTGAGAAGCGCGATGTCTTCACGCTGTGGCTTGAAGTGCGTGCCTCCAACCTCGCCGCCAGAGCGTTATACGAAAGCCTCGGCTTTAACGAAGCGACCGTACGTCGCAACTATTACCCGGCAAAAGAGGGCCGGGAAGACGCGATTATTATGGCGTTACCCCTCGGTTAATATTTAAAAGGTGTGTGGATGAACTGGGACTGGATTTTATTTGATGCGGACGAAACGCTGTTTACCTTTGACGCATTCGGCGGGCTACAGCGGATGTTTCTCGACTACAGCGTGACCTTTACCGCAGATGACTTCCAGGACTACCAGGCGGTGAACAAGCCGCTGTGGGTGGACTACCAGAACGGTGCCATCACCGCATTGCAATTACAGCTCCGGCGTTTTGAAGGCTGGGCAGAGCGTCTTAGCGTGCCGTCTGCCGAACTGAATGATGCTTTCTTGTCGGCGATGGCCGAGATTTGCGCCCCGCTGCCGGGCGCGGTTTCGCTGCTCAACGCCCTGAAGGGGAAAGCGAAACTCGGCATCATCACCAACGGGTTTACCGCGCTACAGCAGATTCGCCTCGAGCGCACCGGCCTGCGGGACTATTTCGATCTGCTGGTTATCTCCGAGCAGGTCGGCATTGCAAAGCCCGATCGCCGCATTTTCGACTATACCTTTGAGCAAATGGGCCAGCCGCCGCGCGACCGCGTTTTGATGGTTGGCGACACGGCGGAGTCCGATATTCTGGGCGGCATCAACGCCGGGATAGCAACCTGCTGGCTAAATGCCCACGGCCGCACCGCGCCGGAAGGGATTGAGCCAACCTGGCAGGTCACTTCGTTAAGTGAACTGGAGCAACTGCTGTGTAAGCCATGATTGTTGATTGTTAAACCCACAATGGCGGGTAAAATAGCCGCCAAATAACGTTCACTCAACGCGTGGCTCAAAGCCGTGCGCATTTACAGAAGATGTAATTATGACTTTGTCTCCTTATTTGCAAGAGGTGGCGAAACGCCGCACTTTTGCCATCATTTCTCACCCGGATGCCGGTAAAACGACCATCACCGAAAAGGTGCTGCTGTTCGGACAGGCTATCCAGACTGCCGGTACGGTAAAAGGGCGTGGCTCAAGCCAGCACGCTAAATCCGACTGGATGGAAATGGAAAAACAGCGTGGGATCTCAATCACCACCTCGGTGATGCAATTCCCGTATCGCGATAGCCTGGTTAACCTGCTGGACACCCCGGGGCACGAAGACTTCTCCGAAGATACCTATCGTACTCTGACAGCGGTGGACTGCTGCCTGATGGTTATCGACGCCGCAAAAGGGGTTGAAGATCGTACCCGCAAGCTGATGGAAGTTACCCGCCTGCGCGACACGCCGATCATCACCTTTATGAACAAGCTGGACCGCGATATCCGCGATCCGATGGAAGTGCTGGATGAAGTTGAACGCGAGCTGAAGATTGGCTGCGCGCCAATCACCTGGCCTATCGGCTGCGGCAAGTTGTTCAAAGGTGTTTACCACCTTTATAAAGATGAAACCTACCTTTACCAGACCGGTAAAGGCCACACCATCCAGGAAGTCCGCATCGTTAAAGGGTTGAACAACCCGGATCTCGATGCCGCAGTGGGCGACGATCTGGCCCAGCAGCTGCGCGACGAGCTGGAACTGGTGCAGGGAGCTTCTAACGAGTTCGATCACGAACTGTTCCTGGCGGGTGAAATCACGCCGGTCTTCTTCGGTACTGCGTTGGGTAACTTCGGCGTTGACCACATGCTGGATGGCCTGGTGGAATGGGCGCCAGCGCCGATGCCGCGTAAAACCGACACCCGTGTTGTGGAAGCGGCGGACGAGAAGTTCACCGGCTTTGTGTTTAAGATCCAGGCGAATATGGATCCAAAACACCGCGACCGTGTAGCTTTTATGCGCGTGGTTTCCGGTAAGTATGAGAAGGGTATGAAGCTGCGCCAGGTGCGTATTGGTAAAGACGTCGTTATCTCTGACGCTCTGACCTTTATGGCCGGTGACCGCTCTCACGTTGAGGAAGCCTACCCTGGCGACATCATCGGGCTGCATAACCACGGCACCATTCAGATAGGCGACACCTTTACCCAGGGTGAAATGATGAAGTTCACCGGTATTCCGAACTTCGCGCCGGAACTGTTCCGCCGTATCCGCCTGCGTGACCCGCTTAAGCAGAAACAGCTGCTGAAAGGCCTGGTTCAGCTTTCAGAAGAGGGTGCGGTGCAGGTGTTCCGTCCTATTGCGAATAACGATCTTATCGTTGGCGCGGTTGGGGTGCTGCAGTTTGATGTGGTTGTTGCCCGCCTGAAAAGTGAGTACAACGTGGAAGCGATTTACGAGTCGGTTAACGTTGCTACCGCGCGCTGGGTTGAAGGGACAGACGTTAAGAAGTTTGAGGAATTCAAACGTAAAAACGAAATCCAGCTGGCGCTGGATGGCGGGGATAACCTGACCTACATTGCGCCAACGATGGTTAACCTGAACATTACCCAGGAACGCTACCCGGACGTCACTTTCCGCAAAACCCGCGAGCACTAATCGCCTTCAGGAACGCGGCGCCCGTCGCGTTCCTGCCACTTTCCTTGTCTTTTGAATCCCTTGCGGAATCTTCTTAATTTCCTGCCGATTCGGCGTTATTGCTGCTTTTTCCACCACTCCGCCATGCACTTTTATGATTGTGATCTATATTTAACAAAGCGATGACCACTTTATTGGATGAAAGCACCGGGAAATTATTGTTTCCTGGCTTGTTATTAACGTTTCTCCGGTTGTTGCGATATTAATTGCTGATTCTTTTCGGCGCGGTGGGAAACGAAAAAGCTCAAATGATGAGCAAACCTACAGGAATTAATCGATGACTACGACTAAGATTTCAAAAACTCTGCTGGCTGTTGTTCTGGGTTCTGTTCTGGCAAGCGGTAGCGCTTTCGCCGAAGAGACGCTGGCCAACAAAACGGAAGCTACGGCTGATTCCGCAGGGAAAAAAATCGATAGCTCTATGAGTAAAGTCGGCGACTTCATGGATGACAGCGGTATCACAGCGAAAGTTAAGGCCGCTCTGGTGGATGACAAAAACATCAAGAGCACCGATATCTCGGTAAAAACCGAGAAAAAAGTGGTTACCCTGAGCGGCTTCGTAGAGAGCCAGGCCCAGGCGGAACAGGCCGTTGCCACGGCCAAAAAAGTGGAAGGCGTTAGCTCCGTGAGCGACAAGCTCCACGTCCGTGACGCTAAATCCCAGTCGGTGAAGGGCTACGCGGGTGATGCGGCAACCACCAGTGAAATTAAAGGCAAATTACTGGCAGATGACAGCGTACCTTCCCGTCATGTGAAAGTAGAAACCACCGATGGCGTAGTTCAGCTTTCCGGTGAGGTGAAAACCAGCGCACAGTCCGAACGCGCTGAAAGCATCGCCAAGGCAGTTGAAGGCGTGAAAAGCGTTAAAAACGATCTGAAAGTGAAGTAACGGCAGCACCCGAAACTTTCTTCCGGGCCCGGCCCGGAAGGCGGTAAGCACCACCATTATTAATTATCGCCAGTGGGTTAGCCATCCGGTGCCCATTAAGAAGCGATAAGGTTCACTATGGTTAAGGAGAGTCTATGTTTCGTTGGGGCATTATTTTTCTTGTTATCGCGTTGATAGCTGCGGCTCTGGGCTTTGGTGGCCTGGCAGGTACTGCCGCAGGTGCTGCAAAAATTGTCTTTGTAGTAGGTATCATCCTGTTCCTGGTCAGTCTGTTTATGGGACGCAGGCGCCCTTAGCCACGCTAAGCCAGTAACATACCGATACAAAAGCCAGTCCTTGTGACTGGCTTTCTCGGTTTTACATAGCAGCCTAAGGGTATAGGGTAGAAATACACAACAACAGATTTCAGGGAAGCAGGGTGGGACATCGTATACCCGTTACGCTCGGCAATATTGCGCCGCTAGCGCTCAAGCCTTTTCGTCCTGGAAAGCTCGCTCTTATTTGTGAAGGAGGGGGCCAGCGGGGAATTTTTACGGCCGGGGTTCTGGACGAATTTATGCGCGCCGAATTTAATCCCTTCGATCTGTTTCTTGGCACTTCCGCCGGGGCGCAAAACCTCTCTGCCTACGTTTGCAACCAGCCGGGTTACGCCCGCCGCGTGATCACTCGTTTCACCACTACCAGCGAATTCTTTAACCCGCTGCGCTTTGTGCGTGGTGGAAACCTGATAGACCTTGACTGGCTGATTGAGTCGACGGCTGCCAGGCTGCCGCTTTCTATGTCCAGCGCCGATGGCCTGTTCGAGAAGGGAAAAGAGTTCTACATGTGCGCCTGCCGCAGCGACGATTATGCGGCAAACTATTTCTCACCGACCCAGGACACATGGCTGAATTTATTGAAGGCCTCGAGCGCCATTCCGGGATTTTACCGCACCGGGGTAGACATTGACGGCATAAGCTATCAGGACGGCGGCATCAGCGACGCGGTGCCCGTGCGAGAAGCCGCAAGCCGGGGTGCCGATACGCTGGTGGTGATTCGCACCGTGCCTTCACAGATGTATTACACCCCCCAGTGGTTCAAACGCATGGAGCGCTGGCTGGGTGACAGCAGCCTCCAGCCGCTGCTGAACCTGGTGCAGCATCACGAAGAGAGCTACCGCGAGATCCAGAGTTTTATTGAGAAACCGCCCGGCAAGCTGAGGATCTTTGAAATTTATCCGCCGAAACCGCTGCTGAGCAATGCGCTCGGCAGCCGCCTGCCGTCGCTCACGGCCGACTACCAGACCGGCCGCCTGTGCGGGCGTTATTTCCTGGCTGCCGTGGGCAAGCTGCTGGTGCCCAAGCCCCCGTTGATGCGCCATACTCCACGTATTAAGATGCCTGGCCCGCTGGTCATTCCACCGGCTGCGGCGGCAAATCAAGCTCTGGTTAAGCCGATAACTCCGGCTCCGCAGGCTAATGATTCGGCTTTTGATAACGAGGATCTTGCGTGAGCTTTACGTTCTACGACACCCATTGCCACTTTGATTTTCCGCCGTTTGCCGGAGATGAAGCTAACAGCATCAGGCTGGCCGTGCAGGCCGGCGTGACTAAAATCATCGTGCCCGCGGTAGAGGCGGGGCGTTTTGAACGCGTGCTGGCGCTGGCGGAGAACTTCCCTGAACTGTATGCCGCAATCGGTCTGCATCCCATTGTTATAGAAAAACATGATGAAGCCGGGCTTGCTCTGCTTGAAACGCTGCTGCGAAAAAAACCGCGCAAACTTGTCGCTCTCGGAGAGATCGGACTGGATCTTTATAGGGAGGATCCGCAGTTTGATCGCCAGGAGTTTATGCTGGGTGAACAGCTAAAGCTGGCTAAGCGTTACGATTTGCCGGTGCTGCTGCATTCCAGGCGGACGCACGACAAGCTGGCGCTGCATTTAAAGCGCCATAATTTACCGCGCACCGGCGTTATACACGGTTTTGCAGGCAGCCAGCAGCAGGCGGAACGCTTTATTGCGCTGGGCTACCGCATAGGCGTCGGCGGCACGATTACCTACCCCAGGGCCAGCAAAACTCGCGATGTTATGTCCCGGCTACCGCTCTCCTCGCTGCTGCTGGAAACCGATGCTCCCGATATGCCTCTTAACGGCTGGCAGGGCGAGCCTAACCGCCCTGAACGTGCGGCGCTGGTCTTTGACACGCTATGCGAATTACGCCCTGAATCTCCCGAAACCATCGCTAACACTTTGAAAAACAACGCAGACGAATTATTTGCTTTCTAATCACTCCGCACCTTGATGTGACGGGTGTCACTCTTTTGCGTAAATGTTTCTATATATTTCCGTGAATACGTGATTGCTCCGGCACTTTTCACCCCCCTGTGGTTATAATCCGCGCGCTTAAAAGCGGGCTGGCAAGGCCCGAATCTTCCAATTAATACACAGGGAATCTGTATGCAAATCCTCATGGGGCTGGTCGGCATGGTCGTTTTATTGCTGATCGCCGTTTTACTCTCCAGCAACCGCAAAGCGATAAACCTGCGTACCGTTATCGGCGCGTGGCTTATCCAGATAGGCATCGGCGCGCTGATCCTTTATGTGCCAGTTGGCCGTAAAGTGCTGCTTGCTATGTCAGAAGGGGTGGCTAACGTTATCGCCTACGGCAACTCAGGGATCTCTTTCCTGTTTGGCGGCCTGGTTTCCGATAAAATGTTCGAACTCTTCGGCGGCGGCGGTTTTATTTTTGCGCTGCGCGTTCTGCCGGTTATCGTCTTCTTCTCCTCGCTGATTGCCGTGCTTTACTACCTGGGCATTATGCAGCTGGTTATCCGCCTGCTCGGCGGCGGCCTGCGTAAGCTGCTGAAAACCTCCCGCACCGAATCTCTTTCGGCAACGGCGAATATTTTCGTTGGGCAGACCGAAGCGCCGTTGGTGGTACGCCCTTACATTGCCACCATGACCCGCTCGGAGCTGTTCGCGGTAATGTGCGGCGGGCTGGCGTCCGTGGCAGGCTCCGTACTGGCCGGTTATGCCCAGATGGGCGTGCCGCTGGAATACCTGATTGCGGCTTCCTTTATGGCGGCACCGGGCGGCCTGCTGTTTGCTAAACTGATGCTGCCGGAGACGGAAACGCCTAACGATGCGCCGCATCTTGAATCAATGGAAAACGATCCCGACCGTCCGGCCAACGTGCTGGATGCAGCCGCTTCCGGTGCCGCTTCCGGGATGCAGCTGGCGTTGAACGTGGGCGCAATGTTGCTGGCTTTTGTTGCGCTGATTGCCCTGCTGAACGGCATGCTTTCCGGGATTGGCGGCTGGTTTAATTTCCCGCAGCTGTCGCTGGAGCTGATGCTCGGCTGGGTGTTTGCCCCGGTAGCCTGGCTGATTGGCGTGCCGTGGAGTGAAGCGAACGTGGCGGGATCGTTTATCGGCCAGAAGCTGATTATCAACGAATTCGTCGCCTACCTGAACTTTGGCGCTTACCTGAAAGACGATGCGGAAGTTGCCGCCGCCGGGTTACAGGTGCTTTCCGGGCATACTAAAGCGATTATCTCCTTCGCGCTGTGTGGGTTTGCTAACCTTTCTTCTATTGCGATCCTGATTGGTGGCCTGGGCAGTATGGCACCGACGCGTCGGCATGAGGTTGCACAGCTTGGCCTGAAGGCCGTGGCGGCGGGGACGCTCTCTAACCTGATGAGCGCGACTATTGCCGGGATATTCCTGGCGCTGTAGTTCTCACCAGGAATGTTATAATTATAACATTGTGATAAGGCCGATGGCTGGCGCATTGCCGGCCATTTTCTTGCGGTCTGATGCAATTTAGCGCGTTATTTTGTTTCTTTAATCACATATAATGGATGAAAGCTTGCAATTCACTCTTTGGCTTTTGTGAGACGAGACACAAAATTGATTCGGCGGTGAGTGTTAGAATTCTAACATTGCTACCGGCAATGTGCGGTGAGAAGGATCTCAACGTGATGGTGACTCCGGTGACCACTCATCTTCAAGGAACCAAGTCCGCTCCAACGTGTTGAGTTTCCCGTTTCAGGCCGGAGACTTTTATATCTTTTGTTGGAGAGCGTTATGACCGATTTAACCAAAAGCAGCCTGCGTGCGCTGAAACTGATGGATTTGACCACCCTGAACGACGATGACACCAATGAGAAAGTCATCGCCCTCTGCCATCAGGCGAAAACCCCGGTGGGCAACACCGCCGCAATCTGTATCTACCCACGCTTTATCCCAATTGCCCGTAAAACCCTGAAAGAGCAGGGCACGCCGGATATCCGTATTGCCACCGTGACCAACTTCCCGCACGGCAACGATGATATTGATATCGCACTGGCTGAAACTCGTGCGGCCATCGCTTATGGCGCGGATGAAGTTGACGTTGTATTCCCATACCGCGCGCTGATCGCCGGTAACGAGCAAATTGGTTTCGATCTGGTGAAAGCTTGTAAAGAGGCTTGTGCCAGCGCGAACGTGCTGCTGAAAGTGATAATCGAAACCGGCGAGCTGAAAACCGAAGAGCTGATCCGTAAGGCTTCTGCCATCGCTATTAAAGCTGGCGCAGACTTTATCAAAACTTCTACCGGTAAAGTGCCGGTTAACGCCACGCCGGAAAGCGCCCGCATCATGATGGAAGTTATCCGCGATATGGGCGTGGAGAAATCCGTAGGCTTCAAACCGGCCGGCGGCGTTCGTTCTGCTGAAGATGCCGCGCAGTTCCTTGCTATTGCCGACGATTTGTTTGGTGCTGACTGGGCCGACTCTCGCCACTACCGCTTCGGTGCTTCCAGCCTGCTAGCCAGCCTGTTGAAAGCGCTGGGCCACGGCGACGGCAAAAGCGCCAGCAGCTACTAATTACTCGTCATACTTCAAGCCGCAGGTGCGTAAGCTGCACTCCCTCACCCCAGTCACTTACTTCAGTAAGCTCCTGGGGATGAGCTCTTTTGCCTTCTGCCTGCGACTCGAATTATCTAGAGTAATCTTTAATTGAGGCGGGTTTTCCGCCGCTTTTTACCCGCATTCCCAGGGGGTTGCCGTGTTTCTCGCACAAGAAATTATTCGTAAAAAACGTGATGGCCTGGTACTGAGTGACGAAGAGATTCGTTTCTTTATTAACGGTATTCGCGACAACACCGTCTCTGAAGGGCAGATTGCTGCTCTGGCGATGACCATCTTCTTCCACGACATGACGATGCCGGAAAGGGTGTCGCTGACTATGGCGATGCGGGATTCCGGAACCGTGCTGGACTGGAAAAGCCTCAATCTCAACGGCCCAATTGTTGATAAACACTCCACCGGCGGCGTGGGCGATGTGACTTCGCTGATGCTTGGCCCAATGGTGGCGGCGTGCGGCGGTTATGTGCCAATGATCTCCGGCCGTGGCCTCGGTCATACCGGCGGCACGCTCGATAAACTGGAAGCTATTCCGGGCTTCGATATCTTCCCGGATGATAACCGCTTCCGAGACATTATTAAGGACGTCGGCGTGGCCATTATCGGCCAGACCAGCTCTCTGGCACCGGCGGACAAACGTTTTTATGCCACCCGCGATATTACCGCGACGGTGGACTCTATCCCGCTTATTACCGCTTCTATTCTGGCGAAGAAACTGGCCGAAGGGCTGGATGCGCTGGTCATGGATGTGAAAGTTGGCAGCGGCGCATTTATGCCGACTTATCAGCTCTCTGAACAGCTGGCCGAAGCAATTGTTGGCGTGGCTAACGGCGCGGGCGTGAAGACGACCGCCCTGCTGACCGATATGAATCAGGTTCTGGCTTCCAGCGCCGGTAACGCAGTGGAAGTTCGCGAGGCGGTGCAATTCCTTACGGGTGAATACCGTAACCCGCGTCTGTTTGAGGTAACGATGGCGCTGTGCGTGGAAATGCTGATTTCCGGCAGGCTCGCCAAAGACGAAACAGAAGCGCGCGCGAAGCTTCAGGCGGTGCTGGATAACGGCAAAGCGGCCGAAGTGTTTGGCCGCATGGTGGCCGCGCAGAAAGGCCCGAGCGACTTTGTTGAAAACTATGCAAAATACCTGCCTACAGCGATGCTGAGCAAAGCCGTTTACGCCGACGCCTCCGGCTTTGTTTCCGCGATGGATACCCGTGCGCTGGGCATGGCCGTGGTTTCTATGGGCGGCGGTCGCCGTCAGGCTTCCGATACTATCGACTACAGCGTTGGCTTTACCGATATGGCTCGTCTGGGCGAGTCTATCGACGCCGAACGTCCGCTGGCGGTTATTCACGCTAAAGATGAAGCCAGCTGGCAGGATGCGGCGAAGGCGGTGAAAGCGGCAATCATAATTGACGAAAAAGCGCCGCAGGAAACACCAACGGTCTATCGTCGAATCACCGAATAACGGTATACTGATCTGATCCCTATTTTATAGAGCACAAGGTACGGAGAATAATATGAAACGTGCGTTTATTATGGTGCTGGACTCGTTCGGCATCGGTGCTACCGAAGACGCTGAGCGCTTCGGAGATGTCGGCTCTGATACTTTCGGTCACATCGCGGAAGCTTGCGCCAAAGGCGAAGCTGACAAAGGCCGTAAAGGGCCTCTGAACCTGCCTAACCTCACTCGTCTTGGCCTGGTTAAAGCCCACCAAGGCTCTACCGGGAAAGTTGCCGCGGGCATGGACCCTAACGCAGAAGTTATCGGGGCGTACGCCTGGGCACACGAACTTTCCTCCGGCAAAGACACTCCGTCTGGCCACTGGGAAATCGCCGGCGTGCCGGTTCTGTTCGACTGGGGCTACTTCAGCGATCACGAAAACAGCTTCCCGCAGGAGCTGCTGGAAAAACTGGTTAAGCGTGCCAATCTGCCGGGCTACCTCGGTAACTGCCACTCTTCCGGTACCGTCATTCTCGACCAGCTTGGCGAAGAGCACATGAAAACCGGCAAGCCGATTTTCTATACCTCCGCTGACTCCGTGTTCCAGATTGCCTGCCATGAAGAAACCTACGGCCTGGATAAACTTTACGAGCTGTGCGAAATCGCCCGTGAAGAACTGACCGAAGGCGGCTACAACATTGGCCGCGTTATTGCCCGTCCGTTCATCGGCGATAAAGCGGGTAACTTCCAGCGTACCGGTAACCGTCACGATCTGGCGGTTGAGCCACCTGCGGCAACCGTGCTGCAAAAACTGGTGGATGAGAAAAACGGCCAGGTAGTTTCAGTGGGTAAAATTGCTGATATCTACGCCAACTGCGGCATCACCAAAAAAGTGAAAGCGACAGGTCTGGATGCGCTGTTTGATGCCACCATCAAGGAGATGAAAGAAGCAGGCGACGAGACTATCGTCTTCACCAACTTCGTTGACTTCGACTCCTCCTGGGGCCACCGCCGCGATGTGGCCGGTTATGCCGCTGGTCTTGAGCTGTTCGACCGCCGTCTGCCTGAGCTGATGGAACTGCTGAAAGAGGACGATATTCTGATCCTCACCGCGGACCACGGCTGCGACCCAACCTGGCAGGGCACCGACCATACCCGCGAACACATTCCGGTGCTTATCTATGGCCCGAAAGTTAAAGCCGGTTCGCTTGGCCACCGTGAAACCTTCGCGGACATCGGCCAGACCGTGGCGAAATACTTTGGTGTTTCCGACATGGACTACGGCAAAAACATGCTGTGATCCCTTTGGGCAGGCGTTGCCTGCCCGATTGTTAACTTTTTAAATCAAGGAATAAACAATGGCTACGCCACACATTAACGCAGAAATGGGTGATTTCGCTGACGTAGTGCTGATGCCGGGCGACCCGCTGCGCGCTAAGCACATCGCGGAAACCTTCCTGGAAGATGTGCGTGAAGTGAACAACGTGCGCGGCATGCTGGGCTTCACCGGGACTTACAAAGGCCGTAAGATTTCCGTTATGGGCCACGGCATGGGCATCCCATCCTGCTCTATCTATGCTAAAGAGCTGATCACCGATTTTGGTGTGAAAAAAATCATTCGTGTTGGCTCCTGCGGCGCAGTTCGCCAGGATGTGAAACTGCGCGATGTGGTTATCGGTATGGGCGCCTGCACCGACTCTAAAGTGAACCGTCTGCGCTTTAAAGATCACGACTTCGCGGCTATCGCGGACTTCGACATGGTTCGCAACGCGGTGGATGCGGCTAAAGCGCTGGGCGTTGACGCTCGCGTAGGTAACATCTTCTCTGCCGACCTGTTCTACACGCCGGACCCGTCCATGTTCGACGTGATGGAAAAATACGGCATCCTCGGCGTGGAAATGGAAGCGGCCGGTATCTACGGCGTAGCGGCAGAGTTTGGTGCCAAAGCGCTGACCATCTGCACCGTGTCTGACCATATTCGTACCCACGAGCAGACCAGTGCCGCTGAGCGCCAGACCACGTTCAACGACATGATCAAAATTGCTCTGGAATCCGTCCTGCTGGGCGATAAAGAGTAAATTTTTAGCTTGTTAAAAAGACGCCCGCGGGCGTCTTTTTTATTGAAAGTATCTATTCATTCCTCTCTTCATAAAATCCCATGATTCCTTTACTCACAAAGGTTTTTTGGCTATATATCTATTCAAGTATCTATTCAAGAATCTATCCATATGAGCGAGATAACGGACCTACTTTTGCAGGGGCCACGCCCGGCAAGGGAGCTGATCCAGCGCCTGGGAATAAGCCAGGCGACCTTCTCGCGCCGCGTACTCACCGAGAAAGACATCATCAAATTTGGTCAGGCCAGGGCAACGCAGTATGGCCTGAAACACCCCGTACGCCAGAAGGATGCGTTTCAGCTTTGGCAGATTGATGACCAGGGAAAAGCCTGGTCGTTTGGCGTGCTCTACCCGATGTGGCCCAGGGGAAGCTGCCTGGTTATCCACGATAACGGGGAAAGCAGCTGGTTTGATGGGTTGCCGTGGTATCTAAGCGATCTCAGGCCTCAGGGATTCCTCGGCCGCGCATGGGGCCGTGAGCTGGCCCGAAAAAGTGATTTACCCGAAGACATTCGCCTGTGGCAGGAAGAGGACGTGCTGTTTGCGCTTTCCGTGCAGGAGCCGGAACATCTGGGCGGATGGCTGGTGGGGGAGGAGAGTTACCGCCGATGGGCGACGGCACAAGCGGCGCTGCCTGTCCCCTGTGGTGAGCGGTTACGCGCATATTCAGAGCTTGCGCATCGCGCGATGGACGGCGAAATTGTCGGATCGTCTGCGGGAGGAGAGCAGCCGAAATTCTCCAGCTACAGCGAGACAAGTCGCGGAGCCCGGCAGGTTATCGTTAAATTTACTCCCGCTGTTCACAACGCCAACCAGCGGCGCTGGGCTGATTTATTGACGGCGGAGGCTGCCGCCCTGGCATTGCTGAACGACAGCGGTATTTCTGCCGCTCAATGCGAACTGCTGCGGGCGGAAACGGGGCAGGTATTTCTTGAGGTTGAGCGTTTTGATTGCGTTGGCGCTCACGGGCGGCTTGGAATAGTTTCCCTCGAGAGCGTGCAGAGCGAGTTTGCGTCAGGCGTACTTAACTGGCCAAAAGCCGTCGCACGTTTAAAAGAGGCGGGCATTGTTGATGCCGCAACTTTGCGGCAGGTTCAGAAGGTTTGGGCCTTCGGCAGGCTGATTGCCAACAGCGATATGCATGCCGGTAATCTCTCCTTTTTCCTTTCCGACCGCCCGCTCGCGCTGGCTCCGGTATACGACATGCTGCCGATGGCCTACGCGCCCGGCAGCACGGGCAGCATGCTGAGTCAGGTTTATGATATCAGCCTTGATGCGGCGATCCCGGGTGCCGTATGGCTGGAGATGCAATCTCTGGCACGGCGTTTCTGGCTGACGCTCAGTCAGAATGAGCAGGTGAGCAAGCCATTCCGGCTTATCGCAGCTGAAATGGCCGAGCGGGTTGAGAGCCTGAGCGAGTCGCTCCGGCGGCTGGCTTAGCGTACCGCCTGGGCAATCCACGCGGAGAGTTCCCGCAGTTCCTTTTCCTGCTCCGGGAAAGTATAAATCAGCGTTTCACACTCCTGCTGTAGCAGGATGCTGCGATACAGACAGCCCTTCAGCCGGTCGGCCAGCGCTTCAAGCGGCGCCGGGTTCAGGCTGTCGGTGAACATCTGCGTGCGCGTAATATGGCCTTTCTCGACGTCAAAATGCAGTTCGACGCCGCCCCAGCTGAAGCGGTTGTCCAGCAGGTGGCTGAAAGCCGGAGCCTGACCAAAATTCCACTCCCAGCTGCTCTGGCGGGCAAAGGTTTCGGCAAAGCCCGGTAAGTCCGGCAGCGCTTCGGGTGAGATGTGCTCGGCTTCTACCCGCTCGCCGAAATGGTCGAAAAAGGCTTCACGAATGGCGTCGCTGATTTGCTCGTGAGTGACTCCCGGTTTCAAATCACAAAGGTTGGCCACCCGGCCTCGCACAGAGGTGATGCCTTTCGCCTGTAGTTTTTTCGGGTCCGGGTTCAGGTAGTTTGCCAGTCGGCTGAGGTCGGCATTTAATAACAGCGTGCCGTGGTGGAAGCCGCGATCCAGGGTTTCGCGGTAGGCCGATCCGGAGATTTTCCTTGTCCCTTCGGCCGTTTCTACTTCCAGATCGTTACGCCCGGAAGCGCTTGCCTGGAAGCCCAGGTTGCTCAGCGCCTTGAGCACAATGGCGGTGGAGATGCTTTTGTCGTACTCAGGCTTGCCGGCCATAAAGGTAAAGCAGGTGTTGCCGAGGTCGTGGAATACCGCGCCGCCGCCGCTGCTACGGCGCGCCAGCCGCACATTATCCTGCTCCATTCGCCCGGTATTGCACTCTTTCCACGGGTTCTGCGCCCGGCCAATAACGACCGTATCCGCATTGCGCCACAGAAACAGCACACGTTGGGTGGCGGGCATCTGACGAAAGATTGTCTCTTCAACAGCCAGGTTAAACCACGGGTCGTAAGAGTCAGAAATAAGTAAACGCAACGTTGGCATAGCAGAGATCCTTTTCCCAGAAGAATAGCGCCATCTTAGCATGCAGGCGCTGAGGTAGAGTTAGCGCCCGGAGCCCTGGTTCGTTTCATCATCCTCTTCCTTTACCTTGCTGTTAGCGGTGAGCAGGAAGGGGGATTGCTGCCAGCGCGTGCGCTTGCCGTGCAGCAGCGTGCGCGTCAGGACGATGCCGATAGCGACGGCCAGCAGCAGCATTAGCCGCAGAATATTGGTGGTGTTGTCCACCTGCTTTGCCTCGGTGGCGAGGGTATGGGTATCAAGCGTGATGCGCAGGTAGCCAATAGGGCCGTTTTTATCCTCGATGGGCTGAACGATTTGGCGGTTAAAATAGCTGCCGGCTTTTTGCCCATCCAGCGCCAGGCGGTCGCGGACTTCAATGTTTTCCCCCGCCCTGGCAATCTGATCGCCTTCGCTGTCGTAGACGGCAGCATCAAGAATGCGGCTATCTTTAGTCAGGAGATTAAGCGAGGCAGAGATACGCTTCTCATCGGGATTTTCGGTTTTCATCACCGGTACAAGATTAAAAGCAACCTGACGCGCCAGCGTGCGGGCCAACTCTTCAAGCTGGACGTTACGCGCCTGCTGGCTGCCCCGGCTGAACCAGGATGCGCCCTGCATTAAAGCGACCAAAAGCGCCAGGCAGAACAGCACAATCACCGCGCGATGGAGCCGAAATTTAAATTTTACCCGAACCATGATGCACCTTTGGAAAATTGCTTACATTAATGTTGCCAGAAGCAAGGCGGACAAGGTAGCCTCATGCGTTGTTTTATCCTGGATACCCTTCATCCTTCGAATCGCAGGTGTGGGCTGCACTTGCTTACCGCCTTCCCGCAATTCGAATGCTAAAGAGTATCTTAAATTGAACCTGGAGCCGTAATGCCAAACAGTTTGACCTGGTGCGACTTGCCTAATGATGTTTCACTTTGGCCTGGATTGCCGCTTTCTTTAAGCGGTGATGAAGTGATGCCGCTGGATTACCGCGCCGGGCGCAGCGGTTGGCTCCTGTATGGGCGTAATCTCGATAAACAGTGCCTGACCAAATACCAGCGCAAGCTCGGGGCGGCGATGGTTATCGTGACCGCCTGGTGCGTGGAAGATTATCAGGTCATCCGCCTTGCCGGGTCGTTGACCCCGCGCGCGACCCGTCTTGCTCATGAAGCCGGTCTGGATGTTGCGCCGCTGGGCAAAATCCCGCACTTAAAAACGCCGGGTCTGCTGGTCATGGACATGGACTCAACCGCTATTCAGATTGAGTGTATCGACGAAATCGCCAGGCTGGCGGGAACCGGTGAAATGGTGTCCGAAGTCACCGAGCGCGCGATGCGTGGTGAGCTGGACTTTACCGCCAGCCTGCGCCAGCGCGTGGCTACTCTTAAAGGTGCCGATGCCAATATTCTGCGCCAGGTGCGCGATGAGCTGCCGCTGATGCCGGGGCTGACCTCGCTGGTTCAGAACCTTGAAACGCTGGGCTGGAAAGTCGCTATTGCCTCCGGGGGCTTTACCTTCTTCGCCGAGTACCTGCGCGACAAGCTGAACCTGACGACCGTTGTGGCAAATGAACTCGAAATTTGTGACGGCAAACTTACCGGCGAAGTGCTCGGGCAAATTGTGGATGCCAAATTCAAGGCTGAAACCCTGACGCGCCTGGCCGAAAAATATGAAATTCCCGCCGCCCAGACCGTAGCGATTGGCGACGGGGCGAATGATTTACCGATGATCCATACCGCTGGTCTGGGCATCGCCTATCACGCTAAGCCGAAGGTGAATGAGAAGAGCGAAGTCAGCATCCGCCATGCGGATCTGATGGGCGTATTCTGCATTCTTTCCGGCAGCCTGATTCAGGAAGAACGTTAAGAGGAAATAAGGTGGCGAAAGCTCCAAAACGCGCATTTGTTTGTAACGAGTGTGGTGCGGATTACCCGCGCTGGCAGGGGCAGTGCAGCGCCTGTCACGCGTGGAATACCATTACCGAAGTGCGCATCGCCGCTTCTCCTCAGGTTGCCCGCAACGAGCGTCTGTCCGGCTATGCCGGCAGCGCTGGCGTCAGCCGGGTGCAAAAGCTCTCCGATATCAGTCTTGAAGAGCTGCCGCGTTTCTCAACCGGCTTTAAAGAATTTGACCGCGTGCTCGGCGGCGGCGTAGTGCCCGGAAGCGCGATTTTAATTGGCGGTAACCCAGGTGCGGGTAAATCAACGCTGCTGCTGCAAACGCTTTGCAAGTTGAGCGAGCAGATGAAAACCCTGTATGTCACCGGGGAAGAGTCGCTTCAGCAGGTGGCGATGCGCGCCCACCGTCTTGGTCTGCCGACCCAGAACCTCAATATGTTGTCCGAAACCAGCATCGAGCAAATCTGCATGATTGCCGATGAAGAGCAGCCGAAGCTGATGGTTATCGACTCCATTCAGGTTATGCATATGGCCGATGTGCAGTCCTCTCCGGGCAGCGTGGCTCAGGTTCGCGAGACGGCGGCTTATCTCACCCGTTTTGCCAAGACGAAAGGCGTGGCTATCGTGATGGTCGGCCATGTGACTAAAGACGGCTCGCTGGCCGGGCCAAAAGTGCTCGAGCATTGTATCGACTGCTCCGTGATGCTGGACGGCGATGCTGATTCCCGCTTCCGCACTCTGCGCAGCCATAAAAACCGTTTTGGTGCGGTAAACGAGCTGGGCGTATTTGCGATGACGGAACAGGGGCTGCGCGAGGTGAGCAACCCGTCTGCCATATTCCTGAGCCGCGGCGATGAAGTCACGCCGGGCAGCTCGGTGATGGTGGTCTGGGAAGGTACGCGCCCGCTGTTAGTTGAAATCCAGGCCCTGGTAGACCAGTCGATGATGTCCAACCCAAGGCGCGTGGCCGTGGGGCTGGAGCAAAACCGTCTCGCTATCTTACTGGCCGTACTGCACCGCCACGGCGGCCTGCAAATGGCGGATCAGGACGTATTCGTTAACGTTGTCGGCGGCGTAAAAGTCACCGAAACCAGCGCCGATTTAGCGCTTCTGCTGGCCATGGTTTCCAGCCTGCGTAACAGAGCGCTGCCGCAGGATTTGGTGGTGTTTGGGGAAGTCGGCCTAGCCGGTGAGATTCGCCCGGTGCCGAGCGGCCAGGAGCGGATCGCGGAAGCGGCCAAGCACGGCTTTAAACGCGCGATTGTGCCGCAGGCCAACGTGCCGAAAAAAATCCCCGAAGGCATGCAGGTCTTTGGCGTCAAGAAACTTGCTGATGCGCTTTCAGTCTTTGACGACTTATAATTGAGTAACTTGCGGGAATCGTTCCCGCTTTGTGCAGGAGGCAGCGCGTGTCGTCATTCGACTATATCAAAACGGCTATTCGCCAGCAGGGCTGTACTTTACAGCAGGTGGCGGACGCCAGCGGCATGACTAAAGGCTACCTGAGCCAGTTACTGAACGCGAAAATTAAAAGCCCCAGCGCTCAGAAACTGGAGGCGCTGCATCGTTTCCTTGGGCTGGAATTCCCGCGGCGCGAAAAGAAAGTCGGCGTGGTGTTCGGCAAATTTTACCCGCTGCATACCGGCCATATTTATCTGATCCAGCGCGCCTGTAGCCAGGTGGACGAGCTGCACATCATCATGGGCTATGACGAACCGCGCGACCGTGCGCTGTTCGATGACAGCGCGATGTCCCAGCAGCCTACCACCGGCGACCGCCTGCGCTGGCTGCTACAAACCTTCAAATATCAGAAAAATATCCGCATTCACTCTTTTAACGAGGAGGGGATGGAGCCTTATCCGCACGGCTGGGACGTCTGGAGCCGCGGCATTAAGGCGTTTATGGACAGCAAAGGCATTTCTCCCGACAGGATCTACACCTCGGAAGAAGGCGATGCCGCTAAATTTACCGAGCATCTGGGAATTGAAACGGTTGTTGTCGACCCTAAACGCACCTTTATGAACATCAGCGGCACGCAAATCCGTGAAAACCCGTTCCGCTATTGGGAATATATTCCTACCGAAGTGAAGCCATTCTTTGTGCGTACCGTGGCTATCCTCGGCGGCGAGTCGAGCGGCAAATCGTGGATGGTGAACAAGCTCGCCAACATTTTTAACACCACCAGCGCATGGGAATACGGGCGAGATTATGTTTTCTCTCATCTCGGCGGTGACGAAATGGCGCTGCAATACTCTGACTACGATAAAATAGCCATCGGCCATGCGCAGTACGTTGATTTTGCGGTTAAGTACGCCAATAAAGTGGCGTTTATCGACACCGATTTCGTGACGACTCAGGCGTTCTGTAAAAAGTATGAAGGCCGGGAGCACCCGTTTGTTCAGGCGCTGATCGACGAATACCGCTTCGACCTGGTTATCCTGCTGGAGAACAATACGCCGTGGGTTGCCGACGGGCTGCGCAGTCTGGGCAGCGATGCGGACAGAAAATCCTTCCAGAATCTGCTGGTGGATATGTTGAAAGAGAATGGTATCAGTTTCGTACACGTTGAAGAGTCTGACTATGACTCGCGCTTCCTGCGCTGCGTGGATCTGGTTAAAGAGATGATGGGCGAGCAGCGATAAATAATGGGCTGTGGGACTTGATGCCCTCAGTTCTGCGCTCTAGTTTGGCGCTGTCGATCGGTTTCTAATCTCTGTGGTTATGTAGGTTCGGCGAATATTCCGTTCACTTCTAGTCCTATTTTATATGTAGCCACCAAACCGGTGAACGTCTCGGGAGAATCACCGTCATTCCCCCGAGACCCCGGACTCCCGGCCAAATAAATCGACCGCTAAAGCGGCAGACCTCCGTTTTATCTCCCAGTCCTGGGTCGGCTGAGATGCGTTCCTGACGCTCTCAACCTCCGGCCGTTCCCGACGTCCGGACCCTGGCCAGTCGGAGAGAAAACGGAGGCGATTTAAGCCGGAACCGAGCCTCGCTTCAAGTCCGCAGCTACATAGAACGTCACAGTCGGTGTAAGTCACACCGCCACGACCTTGTTCCCGGCTCTCATCGCCCCCGGTGATGACCCAACTCAGGCGGGGTTGAACTGCCGGGAGCAGCGAAAGAGAGCGATCGTCGGGAACGAATCGCGAACGACCCCGACTGTTTGGGTGATAGCCGGTGGGTTTACCGCTTCAGCGGCGATGAGCTCGCCGGGCGCCGGGGGTTGTCAGGGGGCATGGCGTAATGCCACCTGACACGTTCACCGTGCGCTGAACTTGCGGGGAAAAAAGATCTACGGGTGAACGGAAAAACTGCGGAGCGAAAGATATCTCACGGGGATTTGCAAGAAACGTGTAACTAAGAACACCCCCATGGACCGGGAGCTAGCCATAAAAAAGGCACCGTGAAGGTGCCTTTTGCTTTTACTTGGTTACGCGTTTGTACTTTATGCGTTTTGGTTCCAGGGCATCTGCGCCGAGGGTACGCTTCTTGTACTCTTCGTATTCGGTAAAGTTACCTTCGAAGAACTCCACCTTGCCTTCATCCTGGTAGTCCAGAATGTGGGTGGCGATACGGTCGAGGAACCAACGGTCGTGGGAGATAACCATCGCGCAGCCCGGGAATTCCAGCAGGGCGTTTTCCAGCGCGCGCAGGGTTTCGATATCCAGGTCGTTGGTCGGTTCATCGAGCAGCAGCACGTTGCCGCCAACCTGCAGCAGCTTCGCCAGATGCAGACGACCGCGCTCACCGCCGGACAGCTCGCCCACGCGTTTGCCCTGGTCGACGCCTTTGAAGTTAAAGCGGCCAACGTAGGCACGGCTTGGCATCTCGGTGTTACCGATACGCATGATATCCTGGCCGCCGGAGACTTCTTCCCACACGGTTTTGCTGTTGTCCATGGCGTCACGGAACTGGTCAACGGAGGCCAGCTTCACGGTCTCACCCAGGGTGATAGAGCCGCTGTCAGGCTGTTCCTGACCGGACATCATGCGGAACAGGGTGGATTTACCCGCGCCGTTCGGACCGATGATGCCCACGATGGCGCCCTTCGGTACGGAGAAGCTCAGGTCGTCAATCAGCAGGCGGTCGCCGTAGGATTTACGCAGATTGTTAACTTCCACCACTTTATCCCCCAGGCGTGCACCAGGCGGGATAAACAGTTCGTTGGTTTCGTTACGTTTTTGGTATTCGGTGCTGTTCAGCTCTTCAAAGCGTGCCAGACGAGCCTTGCCTTTAGACTGGCGGCCTTTAGCGCCCTGACGAACCCACTCCAGCTCTTTCTCAATGGATTTACGGCGAGCGGCTTCCGTGGAGGCTTCCTGCGCCAGGCGCTGATCTTTCTGCTCCAGCCAGGAGGAGTAGTTACCTTCCCATGGAATACCTTCCCCACGGTCAAGCTCCAGGATCCAGCCGGCGACGTTGTCGAGGAAGTAACGGTCGTGGGTAATCGCCACAACGGTGCCTTCGAAGTCGTGCAGGAAGCGTTCCAGCCATGCCACGGATTCTGCATCCAGGTGGTTGGTTGGTTCGTCGAGCAGCAGCATGTCTGGTTTTTCCAGCAGCAGGCGGCACAGCGCTACGCGGCGGCGTTCACCCCCGGACAGCTTCTCAATTTTTGCATCCCAGTCCGGCAGGCGCAGCGCATCAGCGGCGCGCTCCAGCTGCACGTTCAGGTTATGGCCGTCGTGCGCCTGGATAATTTCTTCATACTTGCCTTGCTGCGCGGCCAGCTTATCGAAGTCCGCGTCCGGCTCGGCGTATTTGGCGTAGACTTCGTCCAGGCCTTTCAGGGCGTTAACCACTTCGGAAACGGCTTCTTCTACGGACTCACGTACGGTGTGCTCCGGGTTCAGCTTAGGTTCCTGCGGCAGGTAACCTATCTTAAGGCCAGGCTGAGGGCGGGCTTCACCTTCGATATCGGTATCGATGCCGGCCATGATGCGCAGCAGGGTGGATTTACCGGCACCGTTCAGACCCAGCACGCCGATTTTGGCGCCAGGGAAGAAGCTGAGCGAAATATTTTTCAGAATATGTCGTTTCGGCGGGACAACTTTGCCGACACGATGCATGGTATAAACGAATTGAGCCACAGTGCGACTTTGCCTCTTTTATCGTGATGTAAGATGGTCCATAACAAATGCGAAGTGTAGCCGTTTTCCCGGTCTAATCCCAGCGGGGCATCGTGGTTCTGACGCTGGTTTCCCCTTTATACGTTTAATGACCAAAATATACCTTTCGGACATGGCGTAATGGGCGCCCCCTGGTTAGCATGAATTCATTCGCTTATTGCAGCGCTGGCATGATGCCGTCAGGAAAATAGTGAGGAGAAGTTGTGGTAAAAGCCAAACAAGTCGTATGGCAGTTGCTTGTCGCGGGCGTCAGCCTGGTGATGTTAAACAGCGCGGTGCGTGCTGACTCGCTGGATGAGCAACGCAGCCGCTACGCGCAAATCAAACAGGCGTGGGATAACAAGCAAATGGATGTGGTGGCGCAGCTGATGCCCACGCTACAAACTTATCCTCTTTACCCTTATCTCGAATATCGCCAGCTAACCGATGACCTGATGAATGAGCCCGCCATGGCGGTGGCCCAGTTTATTCAGGCTAACCCCACGCTGCCGCCCGCGCGCTCGTTGAGCTCGCGCTTTGTTAATGAACTGGCAAGGCGTCAGGACTGGCGCGGCCTGCTGGCGTTTAGCCCCGAGCCACCGGCCACCAATGAAGCAAAATGTAATTACTACTTTGCGAAGTGGAGCACCGGGCAGATGGACGCTGCCTGGGCCGGAGCCAAAGAGCTGTGGCTGACGGGCAAAAGCCAGCCTTCGAGCTGCGATGCGCTGTTCTCGGCGTGGCGCGCCTCGGGCACTCAGGACCCGCTCGCTTATCTGGAACGTATTCGCCTGGCGATGAAAGAGGGCAATACCTCGCTGGTGAACGCTCTTGCAAACCAAATGCCTGCGGATTATCAGACCATCGCCAGCGCGCTGATTAGCCTGCAAAACAACCCCGGCACGGTGCTGACTTTCGCCAATAGCGTTGGGGCGACGGATTTCACGCGCCAGGCGGCGGCCATCGCCTTTGCGAGCGTTGCTCGCCAGGACGTTGAGAATGCTCGTTTGATGATCCCGTCCCTGGTTCAGGCGCAAAAGCTGAACGATGAGCAGGCGCAGGAACTGAGGGACACCGTGGCGTGGCGGCTGATGGGCAACGACGTTACCGACGAGCAGGCCAAATGGCGTGATGATGCGATCATGCGCTCCCAGTCTACTTCGCTGATTGAGCGCCGGGTGCGCATGGCTCTGGGTAGCGGAGACCGTTCCGGCCTGAACACCTGGCTTGCGCGTCTGCCGATGGAATCGAAGGAAAAAGATGAATGGCGCTACTGGCAGGCGGACCTGTTACTGGAGCGCGGGCGCGATGATGAAGCAAAAGAGATTCTGCATGCGCTGATGAAAGAGCGCGGTTTCTATCCGATGGTCGCCGCCCAGCGCCTTGGGGAAGAGTATCCGCTGCGCGTAGAGAAGGCCGAAAGCGTGAACCCGGCGCTGGTGCAGGGGCCGGAGATGGCGCGCGTGCGCGAGCTAATGTACTGGAATATGGATAACACCGCGCGCAGCGAGTGGGCTAACCTGGTCACCAGCCGAACCAAACAGGAACAGGGCGGGCTGGCGCGTTATGCTTTTGAGCAGGACTGGTGGGATCTCAGCGTGCAGGCAACCATTGCCGGTAAGCTGTGGGATAACCTCGAGGAGCGCTTCCCGCTGGCTTACAAGGAGACGTTTGCCCGCTACGTTAGCGGCAAAACCGTGCCGCAAAGCTATGCCATGGCGATTGCCCGCCAGGAGAGCGCATGGAACCCGAAAGTTCGTTCTCCGGTAGGCGCCAGCGGCCTGATGCAAATCATGCCGGGAACCGCCACCCATACCGTGAAGATGTTCAGCATCCCAGGCTACAGCAGCCCGGTGCAGCTGCTCGACCCGGAGACCAATATCAATATTGGCACCAGTTATCTGCAATACGTGTTCCAGCAGTTTGAGAGCAACCGTATCTTTGCCTCCGCCGCCTACAACGCCGGGCCGGGGCGGGTCAGAACCTGGCTTGGCAATAGCGCGGGGCGCATCGACGCTATCGCCTTTGTGGAGAGTATTCCGTTCTCGGAAACTCGGGGTTACGTGAAAAACGTGCTGGCTTACGACGCCTACTATCGCTATTTCATGGGGCAGCCCGACAAAATTCTGTCGGATAGCGAGTGGCAGCGGCGTTACTGATTGCGCTGAGAGTATGTTATGCTGCCGTACTAGTTAAAGAGTATGGTGGCCTGACATGACTCAGCTCTCTCAATATTCGGCGGAACAGGCCGAGCAAAGTAACAAAGAGTGGCTCCGCTTTGTGGGGCTGTTGCAGCAGGCGTTTGGGCAGGAGCTTCATTTGCCCCTGCTGACGCTGCTGCTGACCCCGGATGAGCGCACGGCGCTCGGCACCCGGGTGCGGATTATCGAAGAGCTACTGCGTGGTGAACTGAGCCAGCGCGAGCTGAAGAATGAACTGGGCGCGGGGATAGCAACAATTACTCGCGGCTCTAACAGCCTGAAGGCCGCGCCTCCCGAGCTGCGGGCATGGCTGGAACAGCAGCTGCTTCAGGGCGGCAAGCCCGCCGAATAAAGTCTCTACCGGCGATAAATCTCGTTATGAAACGGGCTTAGCGCCAGAATCACCGCCTGATGGTAAACGCTGCTGCGCGTGAGCTTTCCGGCGGTGAACACCCCGATTGCCCCCTCTTTACGCCCAATTTTATCGATACCGGTGTATTCCGACATAACCGGCCCGAGCGCGTTCCCGGCGGTCACTTTTTCAAGAATAACGTCCGGCAGCGGCAGGGTGGCGGAGCGCGCTTCACCGCGCTGATTACCCGCTTCTATCACCACCCAACTGAAGGTGCTGCCTTCGTCAATTCCGGCCTCAATGGCGACCCAGAAGTCGGCTTCTGGTCTGACTTCCCGGGCATTTAGCACCCGGCTTCGTGCGCCAGTTCGCGTTTCGCTGCTGCCGAAGGGTTGTTCAGGCACGCCGCTATCGACGACAACCGACTCAATATGGCAGGATCCTTCACCATAGATTTGGTTAAAAGCCTGCAGAATCGCCTGAATTTTGGCGGGATTAGTTGTTGCAGCAACGACATGGTTCATAATAAGTCAGAACTCTCGATATTTCGTGACCGCAGTATAACGGATAAAACGCATGTTACAGGTATACCTTGTTCGTCATGGCGAAACGCAGTGGAACGCGGAACGCCGCATTCAGGGCCAGTCAGACAGCGCGCTGACTGAAAACGGAGAACGTCAGGCCTGGCAAGTTGCCGAGCGGGCCAGAGCCCTTGGAGTCACCCACATTATCAGCAGCGATTTAGGCCGCACGCGCCGCACCGCAGAGATTATCGCCGAGGCCTGCGGCTGCGATATTATTTTTGATGAGCGCCTGCGTGAGCTGAACATGGGCGTGCTTGAATGCCGCAAAATGGATACGCTGACCGAGGAAGAAGAGGGCTGGCGCCGTCGCCTGGTGGACGGTACGCCGGACGGGCGTATTCCCGAGGGCGAAAGCATGCAGGAGCTGAGCAATCGCATGCATGAGGCGCTTAACGCCTGCCGCGAACTGCCGGAAGGAAGCCGACCGCTGCTGGTGAGCCACGGCATGGCGCTGGGTGGGTTGGTGAGCACTATTCTGGGGTTGCCCGCATCGGCTGAACGCCGTCTGCGCCTGCGTAACTGCTCAATCTCCCGGGTGGATTATCAGCACAGCCCGTGGCTGGCGTCCGGGTGGGTAGTTGAAACGGCAGGAGACATCTCGCATCTCGACGCTCCTGCCCTGGATGAACTCCAGCGTTAACGGCGTACCGGGATCAGGTATTCGCAGCGGATTTGCATCGGCACGTCCTGTTCCCGCGTTTCATCCTGCGGATAGAAAAGCTCAATGTCCTGACCCTGGCGGCGCGTAAGGTTCAGGGAAGGCATGCAGGTGCCGTAAACCGTCAGGATAAAGTCCTGTAGCCCGGTGCCCAGCCCTTCATAGTTAAACTGCACGTAATCCCCGCCTTCCAGCACCACCGGGTGCGAGTCCGGCAGGAACCCGTTGGCCAGTTCCGGCGTCAGCGCGGTGGTGTAGAACACTTCCTGCTCGTCATCTTTTTCCGAGCTTGGGCGCGGTTCATGCAGGCCATACAGTACTCGCGGAATGGTTGGCGAGTTGCCCAGGAACTGCGTCCAGAACTGAATACGCATTTCATTACGGAAGTCTGATATCTGCTCCAGCGTGCAGCTGTAGCTTTGCGTCACCCCGACCAGATGGGTTTCCGGCAACGTAATGAAATGGGCCTGAGGCAGCGTGAACTCGCCCAGGCGCAGCGGCGGACGCATACCGAATGCGCTCCAGTCCGGGGAACGGCGGTACAGGGCCGGCGTTTGAGCGAACTGTTTCTTAAAGGCGCGGGTAAACGTCTGCTGCGAGTCAAAACGATATTGCAGCGCAATATCAAGAATTGGGCGCGCCGTTAAACGCAGGGCAACGGCAGATTTGGAGAGTCGGCGGGCGCGAATATAGGCACCTATGGCGTGCCCGGTAACCTCTTTGAACATCCGTTGTAAATGCCACTTGGAATACCCTGCTTTTGCCGCCACATTATCAAGGGCGAGGGGCTGATCGAGGTGGCCCTCCAGCCAGCTAAGCAGATCGCGAATGATCGCAGCCTGATCCATAAAATATCCTCATCCATACAAGCGAATGCCTGTTTACTAAGGTAGCGGATGATAGCATTTTTGTACTTTATGCATTCAGCGTTTTTTTTTAACAAGTTGTGCCAAATCTGCGCATTATGGAGACAGGTTTTGCTAATAATGTGATATTCAACGGTTTTTTACGCAACTATTGAATAATCGCGTAGTGTAATTTTTATACAATGGTAACAATATGAAATATAAAGCTTTAGCACTTTGCAGTGCGCTTCTGGCTCTGAGCTACGGCGCTCACGCGGAGCAGATCGGATCGGTCGATACGGTGTTTAAAGTCTTTGGCCCGGATCACAAGATCGTAGTAGAAGCGTTTGACGATCCCGACGTTAAGAACGTGACCTGTTACATCAGCCGCGCCAAAACCGGCGGTATTAAAGGCGGGCTTGGGTTGGCGGAAGATACTTCCGACGCAGCAATTTCCTGCCAGCAGGTCGGGCCCGTTGAGCTAAGCGACAAGATCAAAGCCGGTAAAGCTCAGGGCGATGTCGTATTCCAGAAGCGTACCTCGCTGGTGTTCAAGAAGCTTCAGGTTGTGCGTTTTTACGATTCAAAACGCAACACGCTCGCCTATCTGGCCTACTCCGACAGAGTGGTAGAAGGCTCGCCGAAAAACGCCATCAGCGCGGTGCCGATTATTCCGTGGAGTAAATAATCACCCGGCCGGCGCTGAACGGATGCGCTTGCGCGGCATCAGCATGAGAAGCCTGATGTATTTCTGACTCATCAGGCTTGTCAGCTCCGGCCTTCCTTATTAGTGTGTGCTCACGACTCCGCCGCCGATTAAGGCATCGATTGATGCAGATTGAACCTCTACCGCCCCTCAATACCCTTATCGCTTTCGAATGTGTTGCCCGCTACGGCAATATCTCTCGCGCCGCGGAAGAGCTAAACCTCACGCAAAGTGCCATCAGCCGCCAGATTTTACAGCTGGAAGAGATGCTGGGGTGCAAGCTGTTTACCCGCACCCAGAGGCGAGTTTTACTTACGCCGCGCGGTGAATCCTACGCAACCAGGGTGCGCCAGCAGCTGGCCGCATTGTCTCACGCTACCGCCGAAGTTATGGGCTGGACCGGGCTGCCGCAGGTGACCATTGCCTGCACCAGCGCCATGAGTTCGCTCTGGTTGTCATCGCGTTTATCTGCGCTGCACCGCGAACTTCCGGATTTACAGGTGCGGATGAAAATTACCGACAACTTCACCGAACTTCGCTCATCTGAATTCGATCTGGCTATCTTTTATCTGCGTGAGGCACCGCCGGGGTTTCATGCTGAGCCACTGTTTGATGAAGTCTGCTACCCGATGTGTTCCCCGGCGTTCTTGTCGCGTATCGATACCGCCGCACCCGCAGAAGCGCTGCTACAGCACACGCTGCTGATTCAGGACGATCCGCAGCGGGAATGGACGGGCTGGAGCGACTGGTTTGCCTCGCAGAATGTTCTCAGCTTTGTGCCTCGCCAGACCTGGCGGGCAAATAATTATCCGTTTTTAGTCGAGACGGCGGCGCGCGGAGACGGGATATTACTCGGCTGGGAAGGGCTGGTGCAGGATTATCTTAATCGCGGCGATCTGGTGGCGGCGCACCCGGGAAAACTGGCGGCGGGCAGTAAGTGCTTCTTGCTGGTTCCTGAAGATCGTTATATCAAGCCGGTTGTTCGCCATGTGATGAGCTGGCTGCAGCGGCCGCAGCCAGTTGAATCGGGTATTCCTGGCGTGTAGTCGCCACGGAATATTATTTTACTATGGAATGTATCACTAAATTATTTATCTGAAATCGCTGCCATAACATTTTCTTATATATATTCCGTGAACTGACAGGAATAAATAAGTATTAAGCCACTGGTTTATTTGTGGGTGTCTAAATCTAAAGGCGGCAATTTATTTTTTAAGGCTCCACGTCGGCGATAAGAAGTATGCATACCTACAAGGGTGAAAACCAGCCACATTGATTGCGATATTACCGATGCCAAATTAAAATCATGGCTTAAGGAATACAGCCCGCCCACGCAGCCTGCGATATTAAGACAGGCATAACTGTTTGAATCTATTGATACCCTGCGCATCTGAACCAGCGCGTATGCCAGCAGGTAGCAAAACACGCCCACTAATCCTACAAAGGTATGCAGTTCCACTTTTTTTTCCTGAGATGACTCCGTGATCGGCAAATTATCTTTTTTGCTGAAGCTCTGCTGTGCATTTTTTTCATAGTCTGATACGAAAAACTCATGCATCAGAATTAAGCGCTTTTGATATAAATCATAAATAGATGTGCTATGGCATCAGACCCGTGGTCAGACAGACAAATAATAACGGAGAAAAATAAATGAAAGACGAGCGTTCAGATTTGAATAAATACATGCAGGGCGTAAACATCAGCCGCCGTTCATTTATCAACACTGCCGCCCTTATCGGGGCGGGCACCGCGTTGTCGCTCTCGCCGCTGGCCGGTTTCGCCGCAGAGGCTGCGCCAAAAAAAGGGGGCGTGCTAAAGCTTGGGATGTCGGGCGGCAATACCAGCGACTCGCTCGACCCTACGTTGTTTAGCGACTGGGTACCGCTTAACCAGGCCTATATGCTGATGAACGGCCTGGTGGAGATTGATGAAAATAACCAGGCTATACCCGAGCTGCTCGAAAGCTGGGAGGCGAAGCCGGGAGCGCAGGAGTGGACGTTTAAGGTTCGCTCCGGCGTCACCTTCCATAACGGCAAGACCCTGAGCGTGGAAGACATTCTCTATTCTATCAACCTGCACCGCGGCGACCAGTCGCGCAGCGCCATTAAGACCCAGCTCGCCAGCATCAAAGAGCTGAAAAAGAGCGGCGATAACGAAATCAGTATCGTGCTGGACGGCGGCAACGCGGACCTGCCGTTCCTGCTGGCGGACTACCACCTCGTCGTGGTGCCGGACGGCTTTACTGACTGGAAGCATCCGATTGGGACAGGTGGCTTTGTCTTCGACCAATATCAGCCGGGCGTACGCTCCTACTTCAAGCGTAACCCTAATTACTGGAAACCGAATCGTGCGTTCGTAGACGCTGTGGAAGTGTTGGTCATCAACGACGCCACGGCGCGAACCAACGCCCTGATTTCCGGCCAGGTACACGCTATCAATCGCGTTGACTTCAAAACCGTCGATTTCCTCAAACGCAGCCCGGCGCTGAATATCGTGCGTTCTTCCGGCGGCCAACACTTCACCTTCCTGATGGATTGCCGCGTTGCGCCGTTTAACAACAACGATGTGCGCATGGCGATTAAGTACGGCATCGATCGCGAAAAGCTGCTGGCCACCGTGCTGCGTGGCTATGGCGCGCTGGGCAACGATCATCCGATCCCGAAAACCGATCGCTTCTTTAATAAGAGCCTCGCGCAGCGCGCCTACGATCCGGATAAAGCGAAGTTCTATCTGCAAAAAGCCGGGCTTAGCACCTTGCCGCTGGAGCTTTCTTCCTCGGACGCCGCCTTTGCCGGAGCGCTGGATGCCGCAGCCCTGTTCCAGAGCGAGGCCTCTGCCGCCGGGATCCAGGTGAACATCAAACGGCAGCCCGCCGACAGCTACTGGGATGATGTCTGGATGAAAGCGCCGTTCAGCATGGGCTATTGGGGAGGCCGCCCGACGGCGGACCAGATGTTCTCCACCGCCTGGCAGTCCACGGCGAAATGGAATGACTCCCACTGGAAGAATGAGAAATTCGACAGCCTGCTGCTCCAGGCTCGTTCGCTGCTCGATGACCAGAAACGAGCGGAAATCTATGGCGAATTGCAGACTATTGCCCACGACGACGGTGGCGCAATGATCCCGCTATTTGGCGACTATCTGGACGCCGCCAGCAAGAAAGTCGGCGGGGTGAAGCCGCACCCGCTGTTCAACTTTATGGGTGGCCGTCTGGCTGAACGCGTCTGGCTGGAGTCGTAATGAAAAAACAGATCCTTCATCGCCTGCTGCTGGGCATTCTTACGCTGTGGCTGGTCTCGGTGCTGATTTTTGTTGGCACCGAGCTGCTGCCGGGAGACGTGGCCAGCGCGATCCTTGGTCAAAACGGCACGCCTGAAACCATTGCCGCGCTGCGCCTGCAGCTCGGGCTCGATCAGCCAGCCGTTTACCGCTACCTGCACTGGTTTTCCGGCGTGCTGCACGGGGATTTGGGCAATTCGCTTACCAATAATCAACCGATTGGCGCCGAGCTGCTGCCCCGGCTGGCAAATACGCTGTTCCTTGCCGCCTATGCCGCGCTGATTGCTATTCCGCTGGCCGTAATGCTGGGCATTGCTTCTGCGGTATGGCGTGGCTCCTGGTTTGACCGCCTGGCAAACACGCTGACGCTGCTGAGTATATCGGTGCCGGAGTTTTTCGTCGGCTACGTGCTGGTTATCTTCTTTGCTATTCGCCTCGCCTGGTTTCCGAGCCTCGCGCTGGTCGACCCCGATGCCAGCCTGGGGGATCGCCTCTACGCCTGCACTTTGCCGATGCTGACGCTGGTGCTGGTCGTGCTGGCGCATATGCTGCGCATGACCCGGGCCTCGGTAGGAGCGGTGATGTCCAGCAGCTATATCGAAACGGCGCTGCTGAAAGGGCTATCCCGCTGGCGCATCGTGCTGGGTCACGCGCTGCCCAACGCGCTGGCGCCGATCATCAACGTTATCGCCTTTAACCTCGCCTACCTGGTGGTGGGCGTGATTCTGGTGGAAGTGGTGTTTGTCTATCCGGGCATTGGTCAACTGATGGTGGACGCGGTGACTAAACGTGATTTGCCGGTGGTGCAGGCGTGCGGGCTGCTGTTTGGCGGAACCTACATCCTGCTGAATACCACCGCAGATTTGCTGGCTATTTGGTGTAACCCACGACTGCGGCATGCGAGGTAAGTCATGAACAAGATAAAAATTCGCACGGTGCCGCTGTCGGCGATGCTGGGGATGGCAATTATTGCCGTCAATCTGATAGCCGCGCTTTTTGCGCCCTGGCTTGCTCCACACAGCGAAACCGCACAGGTTGGCGATATCTGGATGCTGCCATCCGGTGCGCTGCCGTTCGGCACCGACAGCCTCGGGCGCGATATGCTTTCGCGCATTTTGTTTGGCGCTCGCACCACTATCGCTATTGCGCTGTCGATTACCGCCATCTCCTTTGTACTCGGGATTATCACCGGGTTTACCGCCGCTATTTATGGCCGCTGGGTGGATGTGGTCCTGACGCGCATTGTCGATACGCTGATGTCGATTCCGGTTCTGATCCTGGCCTTGATTGTGCTGTCGGTACTTGGAACCTCAATCCCTGTTTTGGTCGGCACTATTGCTTTGCTGGACGCCACGCGCGTGTTCCGGCTTGCGCGCCTCGTCGCTCAGGGGATTGTTTGCCTTGAGTATGTTGAGGCCGCTCGTCTGCGCGGGGAAGGTCTTTGGTGGATCGTGCGTAAAGAGTTTTTACCTAACGCCATGCCGCCGTTGCTGGCTGAATTTGGCATGCGTTTTTGCTTCACCTTCCTGTTTATTGCCGGACTGAGCTTCCTTGGGCTGGGCATTCAGCCGCCGTGGGCGGACTGGGGCAGCATGGTGCGCGACAACGCCCAGGCGATTAACTTCGGGCAGCTGGCACCGCTTTACCCGGCTGCGGCCATCGCCCTTCTGACGATTGGCGTCAATCTGGTGGTCGACTGGCTGCTGGCGCGTAATAACCTTTCGCTGGGGGAAGAGAGATGACACAACCGATTTTACAGATGCGCGATTTACGCATCGACACTGAACAGGGGCTGCCGCTGGTGAAAGGCATTTCTCTTACCCTGATGCCGGGCGAAGTGCTGGGGCTGATTGGCGAGTCCGGCGCGGGCAAATCGACCATCGGGCTTGCGGCTCTTGGCTATGCTCGTCCGGGCTGCCGTATTGCAGGCGGCGAAGTGCTGATTGCCGGGCAGGATATTGTGCGCCTCTCGGGCAAGGAGAAGCGTGAAATTCGCGGCAGGCGCGTGGCCTATGTTGCCCAGAGCGCGGCGGCGGCCTTTAACCCGGCGCTGACTATCGGCAAGCAGGTTTGCGAGGGGCCGATTCGCCACGGGCTGATGAGCAGTGAGGAGGCGCAGGCGTGGGCGGTAACCTTGTTTCGGGCGCTGGACTTGCCCGAGCCTGAAACTATCGGCCAGCGCTACCCGCACCAGCTTTCAGGCGGCCAGCTTCAGCGTGCAATGGCGGCGATGGCAATGTCCTGCAGGCCGGACGTGCTGGTGCTGGATGAGCCAACAACGGCGCTGGACGTGACCACTCAAATAGAAGTGCTGGTGATGCTGCGCAAGCTGGTCAGAGAGTTTAATACCGCCGCGCTGTATATCACCCACGACCTCGCCGTTGTGGCGCAGATTGCCGACCGCATTATGGTGCTGAGGCAGGGGAGCGAAGTGGAAAGCGGCAGCACTGCCGATATTCTTCAACATCCCAAAGAAAGCTATACCCAGCGGCTGGTGTCCGAGCGGGCGCATGCGCTAACGCCGGTACACGCTGAGAATCGGCCCCAGGGTAAATTGCTAAGCATTGATAACCTGTCCACCGGCTATAACGGAAAAACCGTAGTGCGCGGCGTTTCTTTGACTATTTCTAAAGGGGAGACGCTGGCCATTATCGGCGAGTCCGGCAGCGGAAAGAGCACGCTGGCTCGCGCTTTATGCGGCCTGCTGACCGATACGCAAGGAGCGGTGACTTTTGCCGACAAGGCGCTGGCCAACCGCTATCAGCAGCGTGATAAAGAGACGCTGCGGCGGATCCAGATGATCTATCAACTGCCCGATGTCGCGCTTAACCCACGCCAGACGGTGCTTGAGGCAATCGGCCGGCCGGTCGCTTTCTATTTTGGCCTGGATAAGCAGCAGGTTCGCGCCCGCGTTGCAGAGCTGCTGAAGTTGACCGAGCTGCCTGATTACCTGATCGATCGTTACCCTGGCTCGCTTTCCGGCGGGCAAAAGCAGCGCGTCTGCATTGCGCGAGCGCTGGCCGCACAGCCTGATTTGATTATTTGCGATGAAGCCACTTCGGCGCTCGATCCTTTAGTGGCGGAAGAGGTGCTCAAGCTATTGCGCCATTTGCAGGAACAACTGGGGCTGTCGTATCTGTTTATCACTCACGATCTCAGCACCGTAAAACGCATCGCCCAGCAGGTGGCGGTGATGTACCAGGGCAATGTTGTTGCGCAGGGGCCGACCGAACAGGTATTCAGCGCGCCGATGCACAGCTATACCGAAAAACTGCTGACTTCCGTTCCGGAAATGCGCCCGTCCTGGCTGGATGAGGTGCTGGGTCAGCGCCAGCTAAATGCGATGGCAGGAGCCTCATGAAAAAACTTATCACGCAATTTCCGCACAGCGTCAGCGTGACCGAACATCTGTGGATCGTCCTGAAAGACGGCACTCGCCTGGCGGCCCGAATGTGGCTGCCCTTGTCGGCTGCGCAGCACCCTGTTCCCGCAATTCTTGAATACATTCCCTACCGTAAGCGGGACGGTACGCGCACCCGAGACGAACCGATGCACGGCTATTTTGCCGGTCACGGTTATGCCGTTCTGCGCGTGGACATGCGCGGGAGCGGAGATTCCGACGGGCTGCTCGCCGACGAATATCTGCTACAGGAACATGAAGATGCGCTGGAGGTCATTGACTGGATCAGCCGTCAGGGCTGGTGCAACGGTTCGGTCGGCATGATGGGCAAATCCTGGGGGGGCTTTAACTGCCTGCAGCTGGCGGCCCGGCGGCCACCGGCGCTGAAAGCGATTATTACCGTCTGCTCGACGGACGACCGTTACAACGACGATATTCACTATAAAGGCGGCTGCCTGCTGAACGACAATCTGTGGTGGGGCGGGATTATGCTGGCCTATCAGAGTCGCCCGCAGGATCCGCAGCTGGTGGGGGATAGCTGGTACAAAGAGTGGCTGAATCGCCTGGAAAATATGCCCTTTTTCCCGGCGCTGTGGATGGAGCATCCGCTGAAAGACGCCTACTGGGAGCACGGCTCCGTGGGTGAAGACTGGCAGGCTATTACCTGCCCGGTTATGGCGGTGGGCGGCTGGGCGGACTCTTATAGCAACGCCGTCTTCCGCCTGATGGATAATCTCGACGTACCGCGTAAGGCAATCCTCGGCCCATGGGCGCACATCTACCCGCAGGACGGCACGCCGGAACCGGCGATAGGCTTCCTGCAGGAGGCGGTGAGCTGGTGGGATCGCTGGCTGAAGCAGGTGGACAATGACGCTCTCGAAGGGCCGCGCGTGCAGGCGTGGCTGAACGATAGCCAGCGTCCAGACTCTCAGCGTCCAAAAGCCTTTGGCGAGTGGATCGCTATCGACGGCGATACCGATGAAGTCACGCAGCCTCAGAGCTGGCATTTGCATCCCGGCGGGCTGGAGACGGAGCCATTAGCCGGGGAATACCTGCGGTCTGTCTGTAGCGTGCAAAACCACGGCCTGCTGGCGGGGGAGTGGATGGGCGCTGGTGTGTTAGGGGAAAGCCCGGGCGATCAGCGGATGGACGAAGGCATGGCCGAATGCTTCGACAGCGAGCCGTTGGGCGAAAGCCTGACGATTTACGGCTTCCCGCAGTTCAGCATTACGCTTTCCAGCGATAAACCCGCGGCCATGCTCTACGTGCGGCTTTCTGACGTAGCGCCGGACGGGGCATCGACACGCGTAAGCCACGGCTGGGTGAATCTCAGCCACCTCCAGGGGCAGCACCAGAATGTGCCGTTGACGCCGGGGGAAAAAGTTAGCGTACCGGTGCACCTGGACGGCATTGCGTGGCGCTTTGCGGCCGGGCATCGGCTGCGCGTTTCGCTGGCGACAACCTTCTGGCCTATGATCTGGCCGATGGCGGAGGTTGCTACGCTCGATGTTGATTTGGCAAGCAGCAGGCTGCTGCTGCCGGTATGTCGGCAGGTCGTGCCCTGCGCCGGGCCGAACCCGCAGCCTGAAACTGCCGCCAATACGCCTTTAACGATTCTATCGCCGGGGAGGGTCGAGCGGGAACTGCGTTATGACGTAGTCAACGATAGCTGGCAAAGTATTACCGAGGGCGTGGGCGGCGTGTTCGGGGAAGGGGTTTACCGCTTTGACGATATTGATACTACCGTCGATCATAGCCTGCGCCGCCAGCTGACCGTTAATAATCAGGACCCGCTGTCAGCCCATTATTTGTTGACGCAAAGCATGAAGATTGGCCGGGAAGGCTGGTGGACGGAGACGGATATCGTGCTGGAGATGCGCAGTGACCTGACGCATTTTATCGTCAGCGGAGAGATGACGGTGCGGCATAACGGCGAGAAAGTATTTACCCGCGACTGGGCGCAGCGTATCGCGCGCTAGGATTTCGGGCATAAAAAAGGGCCGGCGAATGCCGGCCCTTTTCCGTGATTTTTACTGCTTATTCCTGCAGATCGCCGCAGAAACGGTAACCTTCGCCGTGGATAGTGGCGATGATTTCCGGCGTATCCGGCGTGGATTCGAAGTGCTTACGAATACGGCGGATAGTCACGTCTACGGTACGGTCATGCGGCTTCAGCTCGCGACCGGTCATTTTCTTCAGCAGTTCAGCACGAGACTGAATTTTGCCCGGGTTTTCGCAGAAGTGCAGCATCGCGCGGAATTCACTGCGCGGCAGCTTGTACTGCTCGCCGTTAGGGCTAACCAGAGAGCGGCTGTTGATGTCCAGCTCCCAGCCGTTGAATTTATAGCTTTCAACGGAGCGACGCTCTTCGCTGATGGCCCCTAAATTCATAGTGCGTGACAGCAGGTTGCGTGCACGAATGGTCAGCTCACGCGGGTTGAACGGCTTGGTGATGTAATCATCCGCGCCAATTTCAAGACCGAGGATCTTGTCCACTTCGTTATCACGGCCCGTCAGGAACATCAGCGCCACGTTGGCTTGCTCGCGGAGTTCACGCGCCAGCAGCAGGCCGTTTTTACCCGGCAGGTTGATGTCCATAATCACGAGGTTAATGTCATTATCCGCGAGGATTTGATGCATCTCGGCGCCATCGGTCGCTTCAAAGACATCATAGCCTTCCGCTTCAAAAATGCTTTTTAACGTGTTGCGTGTTACTAATTCGTCTTCGACGATAAGAATGTGCGGGGTCTGCATGTTTGCTACCTAAAATTGCCAACTAAATCGAAACAGGAAGTACAAAAGTCCCTGACCTGCCTGTTACATGCCATAAATTAACATGCCGGGCTTAACATGACTAAAGTACGTAATTGCGTTCTTGATGCACTTTCCATCAACGTCAACAACATCATTAGCTTGGTCGTGGGTACGCTCCCTTTGGACCCGACGGTGTCAAAAACGGTTGTTATCCTAACCATTTTAACAGCAACATAACAGGCTGGAGCGCCTTAGACACCTGATAAAACTGCGCTTCGTTGACATATATCAATTTCAATTGTAGCACGTTAACAGTTTCATTAAATCATCGTAGCTCAATGCTAGCTTTTGTCACAACTTTTTAATAATCAAGATCGTAAAGGGTTAAAAAAAGTAGCGCTAATCATTCACCGCACTTTATCCTTCACGGAATGAAATAAACCATGCCAAACAAGTGGATATAGTGCGTTGCAGAGACGATTTTTAGCCATATAACCGAATAAAAGCATAAGTTTAAGTTATAAATCTAGCGAGCCTGTATTGATAATATATGTTGCAACAAAGTAAATTTGCGATGCGTATTATCAAATTTTGTGCATCACTTCTCACGTTTTTGCGGATTTTAGAAGAGAGTTCCTATGCGTTTGCCAATTATCCTGGTTTCACCGGCCAGACCTGAGAACGTCGGGGCCGCCGCCCGGGCCATGAAAACTATGGGGTTTACCGAGTTGCGCATCGTTGCAAGCGATGCCCACCTGCAACCTGCGGCGCGTTGGGTCGCACACGGGGCGGGCGATATTCTTGACGGCGTGCAGCATTTTGCCACGCTGGCCGAAGCGCTGAGCGATGTTGATTTTACCGTTGCCACAACCGCCAGAAGCCGCGCGAAGTTTCATTATTACGCGACTCCGCAACAGCTGCTGCCGCTGCTGGAGGAGAAGCGCCAGTGGGTGCAAACCACCGCACTGGTGTTTGGGCGCGAAGACTCAGGCCTGACCAACGAAGAACTGGAGTTGGCCGATGTATTAACCGGCGTGCCGATGGTGGCCGACTATCCTTCGCTTAATCTGGGCCAGGCCGTAATGGTCTACTGCTATCAGCTTTCAGCATTAATGCAGCTGCCCGCGGTGGAAACTGCCGGGATGGACGGTCAACAATTGAACGCTCTGCGCTTGCGTATTAGCGCGCTTTTGACTCGCCTTGATGTGGCCGATGACCAAAAATTAGCCGACTGGGTTCAACAGCGCCTGGGACTGCTTGAGCAGCGCGACACCGCAATGTTGCATCGTTTGCTGCATGATATCGAAAAAAACATGACAGAATAAATGACCGCAAAATAAATCAATTTCAGAATAATAAATCAATAAATGGCCGCGTGAGTTTGCCTTTTCTACGCTTTCTGGTGGATTTTCCAGCGTGAGTGAGCGTGGCCGATTAATGTGACGGATGTAAAAAAAATTGACTTAGCAGAGCGATTACTTTAACCAATAGAGCTAATTCAAATTTAGAGCACACAACATCCATGTTCCGCTTCAGCCTGATTACCACAATTATCACAACCACCATTACCACAGGTAACGGTGCGGGCTGACGCATACAGGTAAAAATGAAAAAAGCCCGCACCTAAACAGTGCGGGCTTTTTTTTCGGGAAAAAATCAAGGGGTCACAACAATGCGAGTGTTGAAATTCGGCGGTACATCAGTGGCAAATGCGGAGCGTTTCCTCCGCGTTGCCGATATCCTGGAAAGTAATGCCAAACAGGGGCAGGTAGCGACCGTGCTGTCTGCTCCGGCAAAAATTACCAACCACCTTGTGGCGATGATTGAGAAAACCATCGGTGGCCAGGATGCTGTGCCGAATATCAGCGATGCCGAACGTATCTTCTCAGAGCTGCTTAATGGCCTGGCCGAAGCGCAGCCCGGCTTCCCGCTTGCCGAGCTGAAGGCGGTGGTTGATCGGGAATTTGCCCAGCTTAAGCATGTCCTGCACGGTATCAGCCTGTTAGGGCAGTGCCCGGACAGCATCAATGCGGCAATCATCTGCCGCGGTGAGAAGCTTTCCATCGCCATCATGTCGGCGGTATTGCAGGCTCGCGGTTACCCGGTGACGGTCATCGATCCGGTTGAGAAGCTGCTCGCGGTGGGTCATTACCTTGATTCCAGCGTTGATATTGCCGAGTCCACCCGCCGTATTGCCGCCAGCCGTATTCCTGAAGACCACATGATCCTGATGGCCGGTTTTACCGCCGGTAACGACAAAGGAGAACTGGTAGTGCTGGGGCGCAATGGCTCCGACTATTCCGCTGCCGTGCTGGCCGCCTGCCTGCGGGCCGATTGTTGTGAGATCTGGACCGACGTTGACGGGGTGTATACCTGCGACCCGCGCCAGGTCCCGGATGCCCGGCTGCTGAAGTCGATGTCTTACCAGGAAGCGATGGAGCTTTCCTACTTCGGTGCCAAAGTTCTTCATCCCCGCACTATTACCCCGATAGCCCAGTTCCAGATCCCTTGTCTGATTAAAAATACCGGCAATCCGCAGGCGCCAGGCACGCTGATTGGCGACAGAAGCGACGATGAAGGCCTGCCGGTTAAAGGCATTACTAATCTGAATAACATGGCGATGTTCAGCGTCTCCGGCCCCGGAATGAAAGGCATGGTAGGCATGGCCGCGCGCGTGTTTGCCGCTATGTCACGCGCCGGGATCTCCGTGGTGCTGATAACCCAGTCGTCCTCCGAGTACAGCATTAGCTTCTGTGTGCCGCAGGCGGACTGCGGGCGCGCCCGCAAGGCAATGGAAGATGAATTCTATCTTGAGCTGAAAGAAGAGCTGCTGGAGCCGCTGGCGGTCACCGAACGTCTGGCCGTTATCTCGGTTGTGGGCGACGGTATGAAAACGCTGCGTGGTATTTCGGCGAAGTTCTTTGCCGCATTGGCCCGCGCCAATATCAACATCGTGGCGATTGCGCAGGGTTCTTCCGAGCGTTCTATCTCGGTTGTCGTCGATAACGACGATGCGACGACCGGCGTGCGCGTTACTCACCAGATGTTGTTTAACACCGACCAGGTTATCGAGCTTTTCCTGGTGGGCGTGGGTGGAGTAGGTGCCGCGCTGCTGGAACAGGTTAAGCGGCAGCAGGCATGGCTGAAGGCGAAGCATATTGACCTGCGTGTGTGCGGCATAGCGAACTCAAAAGCCCTGTTGACCAACGTACACGGGCTGGACCTGGAAAACTGGCAGCAGGCGCTTGAGCAGGCTAAAGAGCCGTTTAATCTTGGCCGCCTGATTCGTCTGGTGAAAGAGTATCACCTGCTGAACCCGGTGATTGTCGACTGTACTTCCAGCCAGGCGGTGGCAGACCAGTACGCCGACTTCCTGAGCGAAGGCTTCCACGTGGTGACGCCGAATAAAAAGGCCAACACCTCCAGCATGAATTATTACCACCAGATGCGTAATGCGGCTGAGCATTCTCGCCGTAAGTTCCTGTACGACACCAACGTAGGTGCCGGACTGCCGGTGATTGAAAACCTGCAAAACCTGCTCAATGCCGGAGATGATTTGCAGCGCTTCTCCGGCATTCTCTCTGGCTCGCTTTCGTTTATTTTTGGCAAGCTTGATGAGGGCATGAGCTTCTCGCTGGCGACCAGCACCGCCCGCGAAATGGGTTACACCGAACCGGATCCACGCGACGATCTTTCCGGCATGGATGTTGCGCGTAAGCTGCTTATCCTGGCGCGCGAAACCGGTAGCGAACTCGAACTTTCCGATATTGCTATTGAGTCGGTGCTGCCGGAGACCTTTGACGCCAGCGGAGACGTGGAGTCTTTTATGGCACGCCTTCCTCAGTTGGATGATGAGTTTGCGGCTCGTGTGAGGAAGGCGCGTGACGATGGGAAAGTGCTACGTTACGTCGGTATTATTGAAGAAGACGGCAGCTGTAAAGTGAAGATCGATGCCGTAGACGGCAACGATCCGCTGTATAAAGTGAAAAACGGCGAGAACGCGCTGGCCTTCTACAGCCACTATTATCAGCCGCTGCCTCTGGTATTGCGCGGTTACGGTGCCGGTAACGATGTTACTGCCGCGGGCGTGTTCGCGGATCTGTTGCGCACCCTGTCATGGAAGTTAGGAGTTTAAGATGGTTAAAGTATATGCACCGGCTTCCAGCGCCAATATGAGCGTGGGTTTTGACGTTCTGGGGGCGGCGGTGTCGCCGATTGACGGTTCGCACCTCGGCGATTACGTGACGGTGGAGGCGGCGGAAAGCTTCAGCCTCACCAACCTCGGGCGTTTTGCCAGCAAGCTGCCGGATGAACCTCGCGAGAATATTGTTTACCAGTGCTGGGAGCGCTTCTGCCAGGAGATTGGCAAAACCATTCCGGTGGCGATGACGCTTGAGAAAAATATGCCTATCGGCTCCGGGCTGGGCTCCAGCGCCTGTTCGGTGGTTGCCGGGCTGATGGCAATGAATGAGTTCTGCGGTAAACCGCTGAGCGACACGCGCCTGCTTGGCCTGATGGGCGAGCTGGAAGGGCGCATCTCCGGCAGCATTCATTACGACAACGTTGCGCCGTGTTTCCTCGGCGGCATGCAGTTGATGATTGAAGAAAGCGGCATCATCAGCCAGCAGGTGCCAGGCTTTGATGAGTGGCTGTGGGTGCTGGCTTATCCCGGCATCAAAGTTTCTACCGCCGAAGCGCGGGCTATTCTGCCGGCGCAGTATCGCCGCCAGGACTGCATCAGCCACGGGCGCCATCTGGCCGGTTTTATTCATGCCTGCCATACCCGCCAGCCTGCGCTTGCGGCCAAACTGATGCAGGACGTAATAGCCGAGCCTTACCGCGCTAAACTGCTGCCGAAGTTCGATGAGTCTCGTAAAGCGGTGGCCGATATTGGCGCGCTGGCGAGCGGTATTTCGGGCTCCGGCCCAACCTTATTTGCGCTGTGCGATAACAACGATACCGCGCAGCGTGTGGCTGACTGGCTAAGCCAACACTATTTGCAAAACCAGGAAGGTTTTGTACATATTTGCCGTCTGGATACGGCTGGCGCACGAGTTTTGGGATAACGCATGAAACTGTACAACCTTAAAGATCACAACGAGCAGGTCAGCTTTGCGCAGGCCGTCACCCAGGGGCTGGGCAAACAGCAGGGCCTGTTCTTCCCGCACGACCTGCCGGAATTTGAGCTGACTGAAATCGACGCCATGCTGAACCAGGATTTTGTCAGCCGCAGCAGCAAAATCCTCTCGGCGTTTATCGGCGATGAGATCCCTCAGGAGATTCTGGAAGAGCGCGTTCGCGCGGCCTTCGCTTTCCCCGCGCCGGTGAAGATGGTCGAGCCTGATGTCGGCTGCCTTGAGCTGTTCCATGGCCCAACGCTGGCGTTTAAAGACTTCGGCGGCCGGTTTATGGCGCAAATGCTGACTCATATCAGCGGTGACAAACCGGTCACTATTCTGACCGCGACTTCCGGCGATACCGGGGCAGCCGTTGCCCACGCTTTCTACGGTATTGAGAACGTTCGTGTGGTCATCCTGTACCCGCGTGGCAAAATTAGCCCGCTGCAGGAAAAACTGTTCTGCACCCTGGGCGGCAATATCGAAACTGTCGCTATCGATGGCGATTTCGACGCCTGCCAGGCGCTGGTGAAACAGGCATTCGACGACGAAGAGCTGAAAGCCGCTCTGGGGTTAAACTCGGCCAACTCCATTAACATCAGCCGGCTGCTGGCGCAGATTTGCTACTACTTTGAAGCGGTTGCTCAGCTCCCTCAGGAAGCGCGTAACCAGCTGGTGGTCTCCGTGCCAAGCGGTAATTTTGGTGACCTGACTGCCGGCCTGCTGGCGAAATCCCTTGGCCTGCCGATTAAGCGTTTTATTGCCGCCACCAACGCCAACGACACAGTTCCTCGCTTCCTGGCTGAAGGGCAGTGGGCGCCGAAAACGACGGTTGCCACCCTTTCCAACGCCATGGACGTGAGCCAGCCAAACAACTGGCCGCGTGTAGAAGAGCTGTTCCGCCGTAAAATCTGGCGTCTTACCGATCTCGGCTATGCCGCCGTGACCGACGAAACGACCAAAGAGACGATGCGCGAGCTGAAAACTATCGGCTATGTTTCTGAGCCGCACGCGGCCATTGCCTATCGTGCGCTGCGCGACCAGCTGCAGCCCGGTGAATTTGGCTTGTTCCTGGGCACTGCGCATCCGGCGAAGTTTAAAGAGAGCGTGGAAGAGATTCTGGGCGAAGCGCTGCCGCTGCCGCAGGAGCTGGCGTCCCGCGCCGACCTGCCGCTACTGTCCCATAACCTTCCGGCTGACTTTGCAGAGCTGCGTAAGCTGATGATGGCGAGAGCTTAATATCATTCTGTGAATAAAAAACGCCAGCATTAAGCTGGCGTTTTTTTTACTGCTCGTGGCGCTTAAACACCAGTTCGTTTTTCTGCGAGGCTTCTTCATCGAAGAAGTAACCGTCGGTATTAAACGCCTTCAGCTGTTCCGGCTTGCTGAGGCGGTTTTCAATGATGTAGCGGCTCATCAGGCCGCGCGCTTTTTTAGCGTAGAAACTGATGACCTTAAACTTGCCGTTCTTCTCATCCAGGAACACCGGCTTGATGATTTCTGCATCGAGCTTTTTCGGTTTAACCGCTTTGAAATACTCGTCTGACGCCAGGTTTATAACGATCTTGTCGCCCTGGGCGGCCAGCACCTGGTTCAGCTTTTCGGTTATCGTATCGCCCCAGAAATGATACAGGTCTTTGCCTTTCGGGTTCTCAAGGCGGATACCCATCTCCAGGCGGTAAGGCTGCATCAGATCCAGCGGGCGCAGCACGCCGTACAGACCGGAGAGCATGCGCAAATGCTGTTGGGCAAAATCGAAGTCTGCTTCGCTAAATTCCTCAGCCTGTAAGCCGGTATAAACATCGCCTTTGAAAGCGAGGATAGCCGGGCGGGCATTCTGCGGGCTGAATTCCGGGTGCCACTCGTGGAAGCGGGTTTCGTTCAGGGAAGCCAGCTTATCGCTGATGCTCATCAGCGACGCAATTTGCGGCGCGCTAAGTTTGCGGGCAACGCTGATCAACTGCTGAGAGTATTCCAGCAGTTCCGGCTGCGTGTAGCGGTTAGTGGCTAACTCGCTCTGGTAGTCCAGCGTCTTGGCAGGTGAAATAAGAATTAGCATGTCCACTCCTTGCAGGTTTTGGCGGTTACTTTAGCAAATTTCCGGAACGTAGCGGCCTATGGCTGCAATTAGCGATCGGTTTTTTTTTCAGGCTCCGTGCCCCAGACGCCGGGAGCCAGCTGGTTCTTTATCTCGGGGAAACGGTTGGGATTGAAGGTCGGCGTAATGCCCAGCTTTTGCTGCCGTAGATAGTCCGCAGCAAGATCCCGAACCACCGGTGAGAGCAATAAAATCGCCGTAATGTTGGTGATAGCCATAATGGCCATCGCCACATCTGCCAACTGCCAGACCAGCGGCAGCGCCGCCTGGGTGCCAAACATCACCATCGCCAGCACAAAGCAGCGCAGCAATAGCTTTGACACGCGGCTGTTTGGGTTAAGAAACAGAAGGTTATTTTCCGCATAGCTGTAGTTGGCGACTATCGAAGTGAAGGCGAACAGAAAAACGATAACGACGATGAAACCGCTGCCCCAGCTGCCGACAGCCGAGCTAAGCGCCTGCTGAACCAGAATAATTCCGCCGCGTGAGGTTACGGCTCCGTCGAGCATGCCGGACATTAATACGATGGCGGCGGTGGCGGTGCAGATAATAACCGTATCAATTAATACCCCAAACATCTGGACCACGCCCTGGGTAGCCGGGTGCGGAGGCCACGCCGCTGCCGCTGCGGCCGCGTTGGGCGTTGAACCCATCCCCGCTTCGTTGGAAAACATACCGCGCTGAAAACCGTTGGTGATAGCCTGGCTGACGGTGTAGCCGAGCGCGCCCGACGCGGCTTCATGCCAGCCAAACGCCTGGCTGAAAATTAGCCTGACCACCTCCGGGAAGCGCTCAATATGCAGCGTAACCACGTACAGGCTCATAAATACCCACAGCAGCGCCATCAGCGGCACCAGCCACTGGGACAGGCGGGCTATCGCCCTCATCCCGCGCCAGATGACCAGCGCGGTGACGATGACCAGCGCAATACCGATCCAGAGTTTCGGCACGTCGAACGCATAATGGGTGGCAATGGCAATAGAGTTTGCCTGAACGGCATTGAACACCATCCCAAAGGCGACGATTAAAAAGAGTGAGAACAGTACGCCCATCCAGCGCATACCCAGCCCGCGTTCCATATACCAGGCCGGGCCACCGCGATAATTTCCGTCTTTGTCGCGGCTTTTATAAAGCTGCGCCAGCGAGCATTCAGCAAAGGCGGTTGCCATGCTAAGCACGGCTGCAACCCACATCCAGAAAACGGCACCGGGGCCACCGGCCGAGATGGCGAGCGCAATACCGGCAAGATTGCCGCTGCCTACGCGTGCGGCGAGGCTGGTGCAGAGCGCCTGAAATGAGGATATTCCGGAAGGATCTGACGAGGTGCTGTTACGCAGGAAAAGGCGAAGCCGGGTGAAATAGCGAAACTGCACGAAGCCGCAGCGCCAGGTGAACCAGACTCCGGCCCCAATCAGCAGCCAGAGTAGAACGGACCCCCAAAGCACCTCGTTGATAAATAACAAAAAATCTGTCATTAACGTCCCTCTTGTTAATGCGTGATGGCGGCGAGGTTGACGGGCCCGTGCCATGCAGTCCATTACGTTACAGATAAAGAGCGGGCGGAGTTTATCATATTCTCAGCCACTGGACGGACAGCACTTGTCGCGGTTGCACCTGATGGGCGGCGTGATATCATCAAGCCAGACCGGTTACATCTCCCTAACAAGCTACACCTGAAGAGAAACACTCATTATGACGGATAAATTGACTTCTTTGCGTCAACTGACCACCGTGGTTGCTGACACCGGAGATATCGCGGCGATGAAGCTGTATCAGCCGCAGGATGCTACTACTAACCCTTCTCTGATCCTTAACGCAGCGCAGATCCCTGAGTATCGCAAACTGATTGATGAAGCGATTACCTGGGCTCGCGGCCAGAGCAACGACCGCGCTCAGCAGGTTGTTGACGCTACCGACAAGCTGGCTGTGAACATCGGCCTGGAAATTCTGAAACTGATCCCGGGTCGTATCTCTACCGAGGTTGATGCTCGCCTGTCTTATGACACCGAAGCCAGCATCGCCAAAGCGAAGCACCTGATTAAGCTCTATAACGATGCGGGCATCAGCAACGATCGCATTCTGATTAAACTGGCTTCTACCTGGCAGGGTATCCGCGCTGCCGAGCAGCTGGAAAAAGAAGGCATCAACTGTAACCTGACCCTGCTGTTCTCCTTCGCTCAGGCACGCGCCTGTGCGGAAGCTGGCGTGTTCCTGATTTCTCCGTTTGTTGGCCGTATCCTCGACTGGTACAAAGCTAACACCGACAAGAAAGAATACGCGCCGCAGGAAGATCCGGGCGTGGTTTCCGTTACTGAAATCTACCAGTATTACAAACAGCACGGCTATGAAACCGTAGTGATGGGCGCAAGCTTCCGTAACGTCGGTGAAATCATCGAGCTGGCTGGCTGTGACCGCCTGACCATCGCACCTGCTCTGCTCAAAGAGCTGGCGGAAAGCGAAGGGGCGCTCGAGCGTAAGCTGAGCTACACCGGTGAAGTGAAAGCGCGTCCGGAGCGCATCACTGAATCCCAGTTCCTGTGGCAGCACAACCAGGATCCAATGGCGGTAGATAAACTGGCGGACGGTATCCGTAAGTTTGCTATCGACCAGGAAAAACTGGAAAAAATGATCGGCGACCTGCTGTAATCATTATCGTGGCCGGCGCTCGTCGGCCACGCTTTTAGCGTCTTCCCCTGTCTGCAACGCCTTTCGCCGTGTATCATTTCGCCCAGACTTGCTCATTTCCGGGAATGATATGAATACCTTTCGCATTGGATTAGTTTCCATTTCAGACCGCGCCTCCAGCGGCATCTATCAGGACAAAGGCATCCCTGCGCTACAGGCGTGGCTGGAGCAAACCCTGACGACACCTTTTGAAGTCGAAACCCGCCTGATCCCCGATGAACAGCCGATCATTGAGCAAACGCTTTGCGAGCTGGTGGATGAGATGGGTTGCCACCTGGTGCTGACGACCGGCGGTACCGGCCCGGCGCGACGCGACGTGACCCCGGATGCTACGCTGGCGATTGCCGACCGCGTGATGCCGGGCTTTGGCGAACAGATGCGCCAGATCAGCCTGCATTTTGTGCCGACGGCCATTCTCTCGCGCCAGGTCGGCGTTATTCGCAAGCAGGCGCTGATCCTTAACCTGCCGGGCCAGCCGAAGTCTATTCAGGAAACGCTCGAAGGCGTGAAAGACGAGAGCGGCAAGGTGGTGGTGCCCGGGATCTTCGCAAGCGTACCGTATTGTGTACAGCTCCTCGACGGCCCTTATGTTGAAACTAATGACGATGTGGTAGCAGCATTTCGTCCTAAGAGCGCGCGCCGCGAAACAAAATCCTAAATAAATGCCTTTCTTGACATAAGATCGAGTTGATGTGGAGTGTTGGTTTTTAACCGTTATAGTAATCCTGGCTTTACAGCTAAACGGAAATAATAATTAACACTCCTCTTTACAAGCGGTTTCTTATGTCAATACAGCGCGTCAGACCTCTGAATGGTCAGGACTATAAAACCCTGACACTTGCCGCCCTCGGCGGCGCTCTCGAATTTTACGACTTCATTATCTTCGTATTTTTCGCCGCGGTAGTGGGGGAGTTGTTCTTCCCGGCCGATATTCCCGAGTGGCTCCGTCAGGTTCAGACTTTCGGGATATTTGCCGCTGGCTATCTTGCACGCCCGCTTGGCGGCATCGTGATGGCGCACTTTGGCGACCTGGTTGGCCGCAAAAAAATGTTCACCCTCAGCATTTTGCTGATGGCGCTGCCGACTCTGGCTATTGGTCTGCTGCCTACTTATGCCACGTTGGGCATTGCGGCTCCGCTGTTGTTACTGCTGATGCGTATCTTGCAGGGCGCTGCGATAGGCGGTGAAGTGCCGGGCGCGTGGGTCTTTGTTGCCGAGCACGTTCCGGCCAGGCGCATCGGTATCGCCTGCGGAACCCTGACGATGGGGCTGACCGTCGGTATTCTTCTTGGCTCGGTTGTTGCGACCATCATTAATACTTCGCTGACCCAGCAGACTATTCACGACGGCGGCTGGCGTATTCCTTTCTTACTCGGCGGCATTTTCGGCCTGGTGGCGATGTATTTACGCCGCTGGCTGCGTGAGACGCCGATATTCCTCGAGATGCAGCAACGTAAAGCGCTGGCCGCAGAGCTGCCGCTGAAAGCCGTTGTGGCTAAGCATAAGAAAGCGGTGGTGATTTCCATGCTGCTGACCTGGCTGCTTTCGGCCTGTATCGTCGTGGTCATTCTGATGTCGCCGATTTGGCTGCAAAAGCAGTACGGCATGGCACCGGCTTTGACGTTGAAGGCCAACAGCATCGCAACCATCATGCTGTGTATTGGCTGCCTGCTGGCCGGGTTGGCGGCGGACCGGTTCGGGGCAGGTAAAACCTTTACCGTAGGCAGTATTCTGCTGGCGATTTGCAGCTGGATGTTTTACCACCTGACGGCCACTCATCCCGAGCAGCTGTTCCTGCTATATGGCCTTGTGGGGCTAAGCGTTGGCGTTGTTGGCGCGGTGCCGTTTGTGATGGTACGGGCGTTCCCGGCGGAAGTGCGCTTCACCGGTATCTCTTTCTCTTATAACCTTTCTTATGCGATTTTCGGCGGACTGACGCCGGTGGCCGTCACGATGCTGATGGGCGTTTCGCCTATGGCTCCGGCGTGGTACGTGCTGGCGTTGGCGCTAGTTGGGCTGGGATTGGGACTCTGGCTCAGGCGTGACATCCATCATGAGGATGAAGCAAAGGAAAGGACGTTGGTGCAGTCATAAATAAAAAACGCGGAGCCGGGCTCCGCGTTTTTTATTGCTAAGCGAAAGAAATTAGTGCTTTTCGCCAATCGGCAGTACGGTGCGGCCAAACTGTTCGTTCAGCACTTCACCCATTGCCAGGTAGATAGCGCTCGCGCCACACACCAGGCCAATCCAGCCGGCAACTTTAACGATGCCTTCGTTATCGGTCAGATGGCCAACGGCCAGCAGGGCAAACAGCACGGTCAGGCTGGCAAACACGAATTGCAGCATGCGCGGCGCTTTCAGGGTGCCGAAGAACATGAACAGCGTGAACACGCCCCACAGGCCCAGGTACGCGCCGAGGAAGTGCCCGTTGGTTGCATCGCCAAGACCCATCTTAGGCAGCAGCAGGATAGCGACCAGCGTCAGCCAGAACGAGCCGTAAGAGGTGAAGGCGGTTAAACCGAAAGTGTTCCCTTTTTTAAACTCCAGCAGGCCCGCGAAGATTTGCGCGATACCGCCGTAGAAAATCCCCATAGCGAGGATAATAACGTCAAAACCAAAAATGCCTGCGTTGTGCAGATTGAGCAAAATGGTGGTCATGCCGAAGCCCATTAAGCCCAGGGGAGCTGGATTAGCCAACTTAGTGTTGCCCATAGTTCCTCTGAAAAATTCATCTGAAAAAAAGTATCAAGTAAGCCCACACCGCCGGGACTCCGGCAGCGGGCGCGGCATAATAATCAGGCGGCAGGCCGCCGTCTATGATCTGAGCGGGTGGAAAGCAGAAAATTTTTTTTCATCTGCCCCTTGATGGCGGGTGTTGCGACCCCATCTTGTATGCAACCGCAGTTGGCGGACCTGAAAAAAACGCGACGGGCAATTGAAACAGACGCCTTTGCCCATATAACAGGTTCACAACCACATGATGACGAATTTTTAGTGGAGACGTTTAGATGGGTAAAATTATTGGTATCGACCTGGGGACAACCAACTCTTGTGTCGCGATTATGGATGGTACTACTGCTCGTGTGCTGGAGAACGCCGAGGGCGACCGCACCACGCCTTCTATCATTGCTTACACTCAGGACGGCGAAATCCTGGTAGGTCAGCCGGCTAAACGTCAGGCAGTGACTAACCCGCAAAACACTCTGTTTGCGATCAAACGCCTGATTGGCCGTCGCTTCCAGGACGAAGAAGTGCAGCGTGATGAAGCCATCATGCCTTACAAAATCATCGGCGCCGACAACGGCGACGCATGGATTGATGTAAAAGGTCAGAAAATGGCACCGCCGCAGATCTCTGCTGAAGTGCTGAAAAAAATGAAGAAAACCGCTGAAGATTACCTGGGTGAGCCGGTAACTGAAGCTGTTATCACCGTACCTGCATACTTTAACGATGCTCAGCGTCAGGCAACGAAAGACGCCGGCCGTATCGCGGGTCTGGAAGTTAAGCGTATCATCAACGAACCAACCGCAGCGGCTCTGGCCTACGGTCTGGACAAAGAAGTTGGCAACCGTACTATCGCGGTTTACGACCTGGGTGGTGGTACTTTCGATATCTCTATTATCGAAATCGACGAAGTTGACGGCGAAAAAACCTTCGAAGTTCTGGCGACCAACGGTGATACCCACCTCGGTGGTGAAGACTTCGATAGCCGTATGATCAACTACCTCGTTGACGAGTTTAAGAAAGATCAGGGCATTGACCTGCGTAACGATCCGCTGGCCATGCAGCGCCTGAAAGAAGCGGCAGAGAAAGCGAAAATCGAACTTTCTTCTGCACAGCAGACCGACGTGAACCTGCCGTACATCACCGCAGACGCGACCGGTCCGAAACACATGAACATCAAAGTGACTCGTGCGAAACTGGAATCCCTGGTCGAAGACCTGGTAAACCGTTCAATCGATCCGCTGAAAGTTGCGCTGCAGGATGCTGGCCTGTCCGTTTCCGATATCCAGGACGTTATCCTGGTCGGCGGTCAGACTCGTATGCCAATGGTGCAGAAAAAAGTTGCTGAGTTCTTCGGTAAAGAGCCGCGTAAAGACGTTAACCCGGACGAAGCTGTTGCCATCGGTGCAGCGGTTCAGGGTGGTGTTCTGACCGGCGAAGTGAAAGACGTACTGCTGCTGGACGTTACCCCGCTGTCTCTGGGTATCGAAACCATGGGTGGCGTGATGACCGCGCTTATCGCGAAAAACACCACTATCCCAACCAAGCACAGCCAGGTGTTCTCTACCGCTGAAGACAACCAGTCTGCGGTAACCATCCACGTGATTCAGGGTGAGCGTAAACGCGCATCCGATAACAAATCACTGGGTCAGTTCAACCTGGATGGGATCAGCCCGGCACCGCGCGGCATGCCGCAGATCGAAGTCACCTTCGATATCGATGCTGACGGTATTCTGCACGTTTCCGCTAAAGACAAAAACAGCGGTAAAGAGCAGAAGATTACCATTAAAGCTTCTTCCGGCCTGAACGAAGAAGAGATCCAGAAAATGGTGCGCGAAGCCGAAGCTAACGCCGAGTCTGACCGTAAGTTCGAAGAGCTGGTTCAGACCCGTAACCAGGGCGATCACCTGCTGCACAGCACCCGTAAGCAGGTTGAAGAAGCAGGCGACAAGCTGCCGGCTGACGACAAAACGGCTATCGAGTCCGCTCTGAGCGCGCTGGAAGGTTCTCTGAAAGGCGAAGACAAAGCTGACATCGAAGCTAAAATGCAGGCTCTGGCTCAGGTTTCTCAGAAACTGATGGAGCTGGCTCAGCAGCAGCATGCCGAGCAGCAGGCAGGTAATGCCGCTGATGCTGGCAACGCTAACGCAGGCAAAGACGACGATGTTGTTGATGCTGAGTTCGAAGAAGTGAAAGATAAAAAATAATCGCCCTGATGCAGGGTAATTAACCGGCACGGGCGCGGAGTTTACTCCACGCCCGTGCTCGTATGTTAAGGGCAGAAAAAAGAGATGGCGAAGAGAGACTATTACGAGGTTTTAGGCGTTCCGAAATCAGCGGAAGAGCGTGAAATCAAAAAAGCCTATAAGCGCCTGGCGATGAAGTTCCATCCGGACCGTAACCAGGGCGATAAAGAGGCCGAGGGTAAGTTCAAAGAGATCAAAGAAGCCTACGAGATCCTTACCGATTCTCAGAAACGTGCGGCCTACGATCAATACGGCCATGCTGCGTTTGAGCAGGGCGGTATGGGCGGCGGTGGCGGCTTTGGCGGCGGCGGTGCGGACTTCAACGATATCTTTGGCGACGTGTTTGGCGATATCTTTGGCGGCGGACGCCGTCAACGAGCGTCTCGTGGCGCGGACCTGCGCTACAACATGGACTTAACGCTTGAAGAAGCGGTTCGTGGCGTTACCAAAGAGATCCGTATCCCGACGCTGGAAGAGTGTGACGTTTGCCACGGCAGCGGTGCGAAAAAAGGCTCATCTCCGCAAACCTGTCCAACCTGTCACGGACAGGGCCAGGTGCAGATGCGTCAGGGCTTCTTTACCGTGCAGCAGAGCTGCCCTCATTGCCAGGGCCGCGGCACCATCATTAAAGATCCGTGCAACAGCTGCCACGGCCATGGCCGGGTAGAGAAAACCAAAACCCTGTCGGTGAAAATTCCTGCGGGTGTTGATACCGGAGATCGTATTCGCCTGTCCGGCGAAGGTGAAGCCGGTGAGCACGGTGCGCCGTCCGGCGACCTGTACGTTCAGGTTCAGGTGAAACAGCACCCAATCTTTGAGCGCGAAGGTAACAACCTGTACTGCGAAGTGCCTATCAACTTCGCTATGGCCGCTCTGGGCGGGGAAATTGAAGTCCCAACCCTCGACGGTCGCGTGAAACTGAAGGTGCCGAGCGAAACGCAGACCGGCAAGCTGTTCAGAATGCGCGGTAAAGGCGTTAAGTCCGTACGCGGTGGTGCTCAGGGTGACCTGCTGTGCCGCGTGGTTGTCGAAACGCCTGTCAGCCTGAACGAAAAACAGAAAAAGCTGCTTCGTGATTTAGAAGAGAGCTTTGGTGGGCCAGCGGGTGAGCAAAACAGCCCGCGTTCGAAGAGCTTCTTCGACGGCGTGAAGAAATTCTTTGACGATTTGACCCGCTAATTTCTTCCGGCTTTAGCCACGCAAAAACCTGAACTGCTTCATTCGGTTCAGGTTTTTTTATGTCTCAGAAAACAGTTCGGTTTTTGCGATCTATATTTGCCATATAAGCTGATTTTATCGATGTGTCATTGCCGCTATGCTGACTACCATAATAGTGTTTGGGATGAACACGCTGTTTGGATAACTGGGTGAAATAATGACTAAAAATCTGCAACGCTTTTTTCAAAATGACGCCGCGGGCGGTATTTTTTTGATAGTTGCCGCCGCTCTGGCGATGCTGCTGGCAAACCTGAGTGCAACCAGCGCGGGCTACGAGGCTTTTCTGGCCACGCCGGTTGAGGTACGCATCGGGCCGCTGGATATCAGCAAAAACCTGCTGCTGTGGGTCAACGACGCGTTGATGGCTATCTTCTTCCTGATGATTGGCCTGGAAGTGAAGCGGGAAATGGTGCTCGGCTCGCTTGCCGATCGCCGTCAGGCGGCGTTTCCGGTGATTGCCGCGCTCGGCGGGATGGTTGTTCCGGCGCTGCTCTATCTGGCCTTTAACTATTCTGACCCCGTAACCCGCGAAGGCTGGGCTATCCCGGCGGCGACCGATATCGCCTTTGCTTTGGGAATTCTGGCGCTGCTGGGCAACCGGGTGCCGCTGGCGCTGAAGGTTTTCCTGATGGCGCTGGCAATCATCGATGACCTGGGCGCCATCATCATTATCGCGCTGTTCTATACTCATGACTTATCCATGATGTCGTTGGGGATTGCGGCAGCGGCTATCGTCGCGCTGGCGCTGCTGAACCTGTTCAACGTGCGCCGCACGGGCGTTTACATCCTGGTGGGCGTGATCCTGTGGACTGCTGTTTTAAAATCCGGGGTTCATGCGACGCTGGCGGGGGTCATCATCGGCTTCTTTATTCCGCTAAAAGAGCAGAACGGGCGTTCGCCTGCTCAGGAGCTTGAGCATGTGCTGCATCCGTGGGTGGCGTTCCTGATCCTGCCGCTGTTCGCCTTTGCCAATGCTGGCGTGTCGCTCTCTGGCGTGACCATGGAAGGCCTGACCTCGCTGCTGCCGCTCGGCATCATTGCCGGTTTGTTTATCGGCAAGCCGCTGGGGATAAGCCTGTTCTGCTGGCTGGCGCTTAAGCTTAAGCTCGCCACGCTGCCAAAGGGGACGCGATTCAGCGACATCATGGCGGTAGGCGTGCTGTGCGGCATCGGCTTTACTATGTCGATTTTCATCGCTTCGTTGGCCTTCGGCGACGTGGATGCGGAGCTGATTACCTGGGCGAAACTCGGCATTCTTCTTGGGTCGCTGCTTTCAGCCGTGGTGGGCTTTAGCATGCTGAGAGCGCGCCTTTCTGAGGCCAAAGCATGATACTTGTGTTAACCGGGCCATCGGCAGGATGGCCCGATAACGGAATAACTTTCAGGGAGTGAAGGGCGATGTCCCATATTAATTACAACCATCTTTATTACTTCTGGCACGTCTGCAAAGAAGGTTCGGTGGTCGGCGCTGCCGAAGCGTTGTTTCTGACGCCGCAGACCATCACCGGGCAAATTAAAGCGCTCGAAGAGCGGCTGCAGGGAAAATTGTTTCGCCGTCAGGGCAGGGGGCTGGTGCCTTCGGAGCTGGGCCAACTGGTGTTTCGCTATGCCGACCGCATGTTCACCCTGAGCCAGGAAATGCTGGATATCGTTAACTATCGCAAAGAGGCCAATATTCTTTTCGACGTTGGCGTAGCGGATGCGCTTTCCAAGCGGCTGGTCAGCGGGGTGCTGGACGCTGCGGTGGTTGATGATGAGCAAATCCACCTGCGCTGCTTCGAGTCGACTCACGAAATGCTGCTGGAACAGCTGAGCCAGCATAAGCTGGACATGATTATTTCAGACTGCCCGATAGACTCGACCCAGCAGGAAGGGCTGTTTTCCGTCAGGCTTGGCGAATGCGGGATTAGCTTCTGGTGCAAGGGGCCGGCCCCTGAACTGCCTTTCCCGGCCTGCCTTGAAACCCGGCGCCTGCTTATTCCGGGGCGTCGCTCGATGCTGGGACGTAAGCTGCTGAACTGGATTAACATCCAGGGCCTGAAGATTGAGATCCTCGGCGAATTTGATGATGCCGCGCTGATGAAGGCATTTGGGGCGACCCATAACGCTATTTTTGTTGCGCCAACGCTCTACGCGCAGGACATCTATAGCGACGACGATATCATCGAGGTTGGGCGGATTGATAATGTGCTGGAGGAGTATCACGCGATTTTTGCCGAACGAATGATTCAGCATCCTGCGGTGCAGCGAATTTGCAGCAAGGATTACTCGGCGTTGTTTAAGGTGGAGTGATTTGCGGATATAAAAAAACCGGCGTTAGCCGGTTTTTTTATCAAAGCGACAGCAAACGAGCGATTAAGCCAGTTTGTTGATTTGCGCAGTCAGATTTGCTTTATGACGCGCAGCTTTGTTTTTGTGGATCAGACCTTTGCTAGCCTGACGATCCACGATTGGTTGCATTTCGTTAAATGCTTTCTGTGCAGCAGCTTTGTCGCCAGTTTCAATCGCTGCGTATACTTTCTTGATGAAAGTACGCATCATAGAGCGACGGCTTGCGTTGTGCTTACGAGCCTTTTCAGACTGTACAGCACGTTTCTTAGCTGATTTGATATTAGCCAAGGTCCAACTCCCAAATATGATCTATGTGGACAATTCAAAGGCCGAGGAATATGCCCCGCTAGCCTTCTTTTGTCAATGGATTTGTGCAAATAAGCGCCGTTAAATTTTCGGCACCTCTTACGTTGTGATGGCGCGGATTCTACCAGCATCAGGGCCGGGAATACAGTCTTTCGCATCAAAAATCGTCGAGACAAAGCCTAAGCCTGCTCAAAGAGCGGCTCAGCGTAATGAATTCATTAAAGCTTTATGCCAAAGGCGGCAATCGCCGGTTAACCTTAATCGCTGTCCTTGATATAATCCGCCAATTTCCACTGTTTTGAGCCAGCCATGAAGCTGATACGCGGTATACATAACCTGCGCCAGAACCACCACGGGTGTGTCCTCACCATTGGTAATTTCGACGGCGTACATCGTGGCCATCAGGCGCTGTTAAAGGGCCTGTGTGAAGAGGGGCGTGCGCGCAACCTTCCGGTCATGGTGATGATTTTTGAGCCTCAACCGCTTGAACTGTTCGCCCCGGAAAAGGCCCCAGCCCGCCTGACTCGCCTGCGTGAAAAACTGCGCTATCTCGCTGGGTGCGGCGTGGACTACGTGCTGTGCGTGCGCTTCGATCGCCGTTTTGCCGCCTTGAGCGCGCAGAATTTCGTCAGCAATCTGCTGGTGGACCGTCTGGGGGTTAAATTCCTCGCGGTAGGCGATGATTTCCGCTTTGGCGCTGGTCGTCAGGGGGATTTCTTGTTATTACAGAAGGCTGGTCAGGAATACGGCTTCGACATCGCAAGTACTCAAACATTTTGCGAAGACGGGGTGCGTATTAGCAGTACCGCCGTGCGTCAGGCGCTGGCGGATGACGATTTGCAACAGGCTGAAAGCCTGCTGGGGCATCCGTTTATGATCTCCGGGCGTGTGGTACACGGCGATGAGCTGGGTCGCACTATTGGTTTCCCTACGGCGAATTTACCGCTGCGTCGTCAGGTTTCCCCGGTAAAAGGGGTGTATGCGGTTGAAGTCTCAGGCCTCGGTGATAAGCCGATAGCTGGCGTGGCTAATATTGGCACTCGCCCTACGGTGGCGGGTGTCCGCCAGCAGCTTGAAGTCCACTTATTGGACGTTGTAATGGACCTTTATGGTCGCCATATAGAAGTAGTGCTGCGTAAAAAGATACGTAATGAGCAGCGGTTTGCTTCACTCGATGAGCTGAAAGCGCAAATCGCCAGAGATGTGGTATCAGCCCGCGAATTTTTTGAGTCAAATGCCTGAAAGGCTAACCGAAATACGGAACCGAGAATCTAATGAGTGACTTTAAATCTACCCTAAATTTGCCTGAAACAGGGTTCCCGATGCGCGGCGACTTAGCCAAGCGCGAACCGGGCATGCTGGCGCGTTGGAACGATGATGACCTGTACGGCATCATTCGTAATGCGAAAAAGGGCAAAAAAACCTTCATTTTGCATGATGGCCCTCCTTATGCGAACGGTAGCATTCACATTGGTCACTCAGTTAACAAGATTCTGAAAGATATTATTATCAAGTCCAAAGGGCTGTCCGGCTTCGACTCGCCGTACGTGCCGGGCTGGGACTGCCACGGTCTGCCGATTGAACTGAAAGTAGAACAACTGATCGGTAAGCCGGGTGAGAAGGTTTCTGCCGCTGAGTTCCGTGCAGCATGCCGTAAATATGCCGCAGAGCAGGTTGATGGCCAGCGCGCTGACTTTATCCGTCTTGGCGTGCTGGGCGACTGGTCTCGCCCGTACCTGACTATGGACTTCAACACCGAAGCCAACATCATTCGTGCGCTGGGCAAAATCATCGGCAACGGCCATCTGCATAAAGGTGCGAAGCCGGTGCACTGGTGCGTTGACTGCCGTTCCGCACTGGCGGAAGCGGAAGTTGAGTATTACGACAAAACCTCGCCATCTATCGACGTGACGTTTAACGCCGTCGATAGCGATGCGGTGAAAGCGAAGTTTGGCGCGGCTGAAGTTAAAGGCCCAATCTCTCTGCTTATCTGGACCACCACGCCGTGGACCCTGCCGGCTAACCGCGCTATTTCTCTGGGCGCCGAGTTCGAATATGTGCTGGTGCAGGTTGAAGGCCAGGCGCTGATCCTCGCAAAAGACCTGCTGGAAAGCGTGCTGAAACGCGCTGGCATCACTGATTATCAAATCCTCGGCACAGTCAAAGGTTCCGAGCTGGAACTGCTGCGCTTCAGGCATCCGTTTATGGGCTTCGACGTGCCTGCAATCCTCGGCGATCACGTTACGCTGGACGCGGGTACCGGTGCTGTACATACGGCGCCAGGCCACGGCCCGGACGACTACGTTATCGGCCAGAAATACGGTCTGGAAGTTGCTAACCCGGTTGGCCCGGACGGCAGCTATCTGCCGGGCACTTATGAAGGCCTCGACGGCGTTCAGGTGTTTAAAGCCAACGATCTGGTGGTTAACATCCTGCGTGATAAAGGCGCTCTACTGCACATTGAAAAACTGCTGCACAGCTACCCGCACTGCTGGCGCCATAAAACGCCAATCATCTTCCGTGCGACCCCGCAGTGGTTCATCAGCATGGATCAGAAAGGCCTGCGCGCTCAGTCTCTGAAAGAGATCAAAGGCGTGCAGTGGATCCCGGACTGGGGCCAGGCGCGTATCGAGTCCATGGTGGCAAACCGCCCTGACTGGTGTATTTCGCGTCAGCGTACCTGGGGCGTGCCGATGTCCCTGTTTGTGCATAAAGAGACCGAAGAGCTGCACCCGCGCTCTCTGGAATTGATGGAAGAAGTTGCTAAGCGCGTAGAGCAGGACGGCATTCAGGCGTGGTGGGATCTCGACCCGCGCGACATCATGGGCGATGACGCCGATAACTACGTCAAAGTGCCGGATACGCTGGACGTTTGGTTCGACTCCGGGTCAACCAACTCCTCCGTTGTGGATGTTCGCCCTGAATTTAACGGCCATTCTGCGGATATCTATCTGGAAGGTTCGGATCAGCATCGCGGCTGGTTCATGTCCTCTCTGATGATCTCCACGGCGATGAAAGGCAAAGCGCCTTACCGCCAGGTGCTGACCCACGGTTTCACCGTTGATGGTCAGGGCCGCAAAATGTCCAAGTCCATCGGCAACACCGTTAGCCCGCAGGACGTAATGAACAAACTCGGCGCGGATATCCTGCGCCTGTGGGTGGCGTCTACCGACTACACCGGCGAAATGGCGGTTTCTGATGAAATTCTGAAACGCTCCGCCGACGCTTATCGTCGTATCCGTAACACCGCACGTTTCCTGCTGGCTAACCTGAACGGCTTTAATCCGGAAACCGACATGGTGAAACCGGAAGAGATGGTGGTGCTGGATCGCTGGGCAGTAGGCTGCGCCCAGGAAGCCCAGGCTGATATTCTGGCTTCCTACGAAAACTACGATTTCCACGAAGTGGTTCAGCGCCTGATGCGCTTCTGCTCCGTTGAGATGGGCTCGTTCTACCTCGACATCATTAAAGACCGCCAGTATACCGCGAAGTCCGACAGCGTGGCTCGCCGCAGCTGCCAGACCGCGCTGTACCATATCTGTGAAGCGCTGGTGCGCTGGATGGCACCTATCATGTCCTTCACCGCGGATGAAATCTGGGGCTACCTGCCGGGTTCTCGCGAGAAGTACGTGTTTACCGGCGAGTGGTACGAAGGTCTGTTCGGCCTGGCGGAAAGCGAAGCGATGAACGGTGAGTTCTGGGATACGCTGCTGACCGTGCGCGGTGAAGTTAACAAGGTTATCGAGCAGGCGCGTGCCGATAAACGCATCGGCGGTTCTCTGGAAGCGGCAGTCACTCTGTTTGCCGACAGCGAGCTGGCGGCGAAGCTAAATAGCCTGAGTGATGAATTGCGATTTGTCCTGTTGACCTCCGGGGCTGCGGTTGCCGATTATGCACAGGCGGGTGAAGACGCTCAGCAGAGCGAAATCCTCAAAGGGCTGAAAGTTGCCCTGCGTAAAGCCGATGGTGAGAAGTGCCCGCGCTGCTGGCATTACACCACCGACATCGGTCAGGTTGCGGAACACGCAGAAATTTGCGGCCGCTGTGTTACCAACGTAGCCGGTGACGGCGAACAACGTAAGTTTGCCTGATGAAACCATTACTCTCTACCGGGTTGCGCTGGCTTTGGCTGGTGGTCGTGGTACTGATTGTGGATCTGGGCAGTAAATACCTGATCCTCCAGCATTTCATGCTGGGGGACACGGTGTCTCTGTTCCCGTCCCTGAATCTGCACTACGCTCGTAACTACGGGGCGGCGTTCAGCTTCCTCGCGGATAAAGGCGGCTGGCAGCGCTGGTTCTTCGCCGGTATCGCAATCGGTATCTGCGTAGCGCTGGTGTGGATGATGTACCGCGCTAAAGCGAGCCAAAAACTGAATAACATCGCCTATGCTCTGATTATCGGCGGTGCGCTCGGCAACCTGTTTGACCGCTTATGGCACGGCTTTGTGGTCGACATGATCGATTTCTACGTTGGCGACTGGCACTTTGCCACCTTCAATCTGGCCGATACGGCAATCTGTATCGGCGCGGCGCTGATTGTGCTGGAGGGCTTCTTTGTCTCCTCCGACAAGCCCGCGAAGCAAAAAGGGTAACCCATGGCTGAGTCTGTACAGAGCAACAGCGCGGTGCTGGTGCATTTCACGCTGAAGCTTGAAGATGGCTCCATCGCGGAGTCCACCCGCGCTAACGGTAAGCCTGCGCTGTTCCGCCTTGGGGATGAAACGCTGTCTCCGGGCCTCGAAAGCGAGCTGATTGGCCTGAAAGCCGGAGAGAAAAAAGCATTCTCTCTGGCCCCGGAAGCGGCGTTTGGCATTCCAAGCCCGGATATGATCCAGTATTTCTCGCGTCGTGAATTCGTTGACGCGGGCGAGCCGGAGCCGGGCGCTATAATGTTGTTTACCGCAATGGATGGCAGCGAAATGCCTGGCGTCGTACGCGAGGTTAACGGTGACTCGATTACCGTCGACTTCAACCATCCGCTGGCCGGGCGAACCGTTCATTTTGATATTGAAGTGCTGGAAGTCGATCCGGTGCTGGAGGCGTTGAATGCAGATCCTGTTGGCTAATCCCAGAGGCTTTTGTGCTGGGGTCGACCGCGCTATCAGCATTGTCGAAAACGCGCTGCAAATTTACGGCGCGCCAATCTATGTTCGTCACGAAGTAGTGCACAACCGCTACGTGGTGGATAGCCTGCGCGAGCGCGGCGCTATTTTCATCGAGCAAATCAGCGAAGTGCCGGACGGTGCGATCCTGATTTTCTCGGCGCACGGCGTTTCTCAGGCGGTGCGTAACGAAGCCAAATGCCGCGAGCTGACGGTGTTCGATGCGACCTGCCCGTTGGTCACCAAAGTGCATATGGAAGTTGCCCGAGCCAGCCGCCGTGGCGAAGAGTCGATTTTAATCGGCCACGCAGGGCACCCGGAAGTAGAAGGCACTATGGGCCAGTACAGCAATCCGAAGGGCGGGATGTACCTGGTCGAGTCGCCGGACGATGTGCTGACGCTTGAAGTTAAAGACGAAAGCAATTTGTCGTTTATGACCCAGACGACGCTTTCGGTGGACGACACTTCTGAGGTTATCGACGCGCTGCGTAAACGCTTCCCGAAAATCATCGGCCCGCGTAAAGATGATATCTGCTACGCCACCACTAACCGCCAGGAAGCGGTGCGTGCGCTGGCTAATGAAGCCGATGTGGTGCTGGTTGTGGGGTCGAAAAACTCCTCCAACTCCAACCGTCTTGCTGAACTTGCTCAGCGTATGGGAAAAGCCGCTTATCTTATCGATGACGCAGCCGATATCCAGGAAGCGTGGGTAAAAGAGGCAAACTGCGTGGGCGTAACGGCCGGGGCTTCTGCGCCGGATGTGCTGGTGCAAAACGTCATTTCACGCCTGCGTGAAATGGGCGGTAGCGAAGCCCGCGAACTCACCGGCCGCGAAGAGAATATTGTCTTTGAAGTGCCGCGAGAGCTGCGGGTTGACGTGCGTGAAGTAGAGTAACGTCGTCGATTTTTGCCAGCCTGAAAATGCCAGCCGGTGTAAACCCGCTGGTATTTTTTTTGCGTATCCAGGTCATGATGCGGTTCAAACAAGATTTACCGCCGTATCGGTAGCACGAGCGGCAAGTTCCTCGCTTAAATAGTCAATCATTGCCCGCATCGGGCCTGGCATATGCTGATTGCGAGTCCACAATAGCCACAGTTCGCCAGTATAGGCGCTGATAAACTCCCATTCCGGCAGCACTTGCACTATTTCGCCATGCGCCAGCGCGTCGCGCGCGGTAAACAGCGGCAGGCTGCCGATCCCCAGATTACGTTTAACAGCATCCAGCCTCACTCCCGTATGGTTTGCCGCATAGCGCCCGTGGGTTTGAACCGTCTCCGTTTTGCCGGGGCGGTGAAACTTCCAGCGTGAATCTGCCGGAGTCTCTCCAAGGCTGATACAGCTATGCTGGCGAAGCTCCGCAGGGGTTTCAGGCGTGCCGTGCAGACGCAGGTATTCCGGGGTTGCACAAATGATGTGTGCGATGGGCATCAGCGGTTTGCCGTAAAGCCCCGGAGAGGGCGTGCCGGTAATGCGCAGTGCGAGATCGACTCCGTCATCAATGAGATCCATGTAGCGGTCTTCCAGGCGCAGGCTGACATCCACCTGCGGATAGCGGGCGAGAAATTCGGGGATCAAAGGATGAATAACAAAGTGGCCAACGGCCTTCGGCACGCTAAGGGTCAGCCTGCCCTGGACTACCGTTTGTAAGCTGCGCCCTTTATCCATCGCCTGCCGGGCCGCATCCAGCATCTCCAGCGCATGCTGATGCACCGTTTTACCCGTATCGCTCAGCGCCAGCTTGCGCGTTGTGCGGTGCAGCAATTTACAGCCCATTTCGCGTTCAAGGCGTGAGACGCTGCGGCTGATGGCGGAGGGGGTTGCCCCCGTTACTCTTGCGGCGGCGGAAAAGCTGCCCTGCTCAACAATAACAACGAAAGTCGCCAGATCGGGAAGTAAAGTTAAATTCATTTGTGCATACCAGGCAAAGGTGCATTGTTCTGCGAGAAGATTATCCGCATTGATAAACGCAATATACTCTTCTGACAATGAGGAGAACACGATGACTGAACGACTTTATTATACGAGTGATGTAACCGAGGGGCGCGCAAGGGTTGTTAGCTGCACGGCTGATGCCGACGGGCGTTATGTTGTTGAACTGGATAAAACGCTGTTCCATCCGCAGGGCGGCGGGCAGCCTGCGGACAAAGGCTGGATCGCTGACATCCTGGTTGAGGAGGTGGTACAGCGCGGCGACGATGTGGCGCATATCCTTTCCCAGCCGCTGGAACCCGGCGAGGTAGAAGTCCGCGTTGATGCGGCAATTCGGCAGCAGCATTCGCACTGGCACTCCGCGGGGCATCTGGTGGGCTATGCTGGTGAAATCTCTGGCTGGCAGCCCGTTAAAGCCCACCACTGGCCAGGGGAGGGACGCATTACCTTTGCAGCTAAAGATAATGTCTCCCAACCCACGGGCGCAGAGCTTCTCGAAATAATCCAGCCGTGGCTGGAGGGTGGGTTAAGCCGCTTTGTTGCATTTGAAGAAGGGCGGCGCAAAGTGTGGTTTGGCGACCTGCCTGCTTACCTTTGCGGCGGAACCCACGTTAAGACGCTGGCCGAGATTAATGGCCTCGCTATTACGGCTGTCAAAATCAAAAAAGGGCAGCTTATCGTGAATTACACGCTCGCATAAACGCCATGAGTGCACCTTTTTAGCGCGAATTCTATTACTCTTGGGGAAATAACCGGGGCAGCGGGAGCCGTTTTGCCGGGCTTGATTTAAGCCTGGTAAAAGAAGGGTTTTTATGGCTGATATTGATAACTGCCGCGTCATGACAGTAAATTCTAATTATCGCTGTTTTCGGCTGGCGGCCCGACACCGGGATGGTTAACCTGAGAACGTTTTCTACGAATTATTTAACCAAAGAGTAAAGATATGCATGATGCACAAATTCGCGTAGCCATTGCGGGAGCTGGCGGGCGCATGGGACGCCAGCTTATTCAGGCCACTTTGCAGCTGGACGGCGTGCAGCTTGGTGCCGCCCTGGAACGTCCGGGCTCTTCTCTGCTCGGCAGCGATGCGGGTGAACTGGCCGGAGTGGCAAAAACGGGCGTGCTGGTCAGCGATAGTCTGGACGCGGTAGTGAACGATTTTGATGTCTTTATCGACTTCACCCGCCCGGAAGGCACGCTTGCCCATCTGGCGTTCTGCCTCAAACACGGCAAAGGCATGGTTATCGGGACTACCGGTTTTGAAGAGGCCGGTAAGCAGGCAATCCACGATGCTTCTCGCGAGATCCCTATCGTCTTCGCGGCCAATTTCAGCGTTGGCGTAAATGTGATGCTGAAGCTGCTGGAGAAGGCGGCCAAAGTGATGGGCGATTATACCGACATCGAAATTATTGAGGCCCACCACCGCCACAAAGTTGATGCTCCATCCGGCACGGCGCTGGCAATGGGCGAAGCTATTGCTCAGGCGATGGACAAAGATCTGAAGCAGTGCGCGGTTTATTCTCGCGAAGGCTATACAGGCGAACGTGTGCCTGGAACCATTGGCTTTGCTACGGTACGTGCGGGTGACATTGTGGGTGAGCATACCGCGATGTTCGCCGATATCGGAGAGCGTATTGAAATTACCCATAAGGCGTCCAGCCGGATGACTTTTGCTAATGGTGCAGTTCGTTCTGCATCATGGTTAAAGTCCAGAAAAAATGGTCTTTTTGATATGAGAGATGTGCTCGATCTCAACAGTTTGTAATTTAATTTATCCTTAGTGATGTGGTTGTTTCAATCGTAATCTATTGATTGTCAGGGCAATATGTTATTGCCCTTTTTTATTGTCTTGATTTAATGGGTTTGATTTTAATTTTCACTTTAGAACCTTATAAAAACAACTTATCGTTCATTTTTGTGTTGTGGTGTTGTTAATTTTGACCATTTGGTCTACTTTTTTACGCTGTTACGACCACTTTCCCAATATTCATGGTCAGCAACCGATTACTTTTCCTTTGTTAGCTGGCTATTTTGACCTTCAAATCAGATCTTTTTGCTCTGAGCGCTAAAATACACAGAAAAACTTCGCGATAAGGTAGACTTTTGCCCAGCCAGTCCCTAGAATGCCGCCGTTTGCCAAAAATCCGAAAGGCAGACGCTTTTGCATTTGATTCAGGAACTGGTTTTGAATTAATATGCGAATAAATTGAATGTTTATTCCCTGGAGGACGTTTTGATTAAGTCAGCGCTGTTGGTTCTGGAAGACGGAACCCAATTCCACGGTCGGGCCATTGGGGCATCGGGTACGGCAGTGGGTGAAGTCGTTTTCAATACCTCATTGACCGGTTATCAAGAAATCCTCACTGATCCTTCTTACTCCCGCCAGATAGTCACTCTTACTTATCCTCATATCGGTAATGTCGGCACCAATGAAGCCGATGAAGAATCCTCCCAGGTACATGCGCAAGGCCTCGTCATCCGTGACCTGCCGCTGATTGCCAGCAACTTCCGCAGCACCGAAGACCTTTCTTCTTACCTTAAGCGCCATAACATCGTGGCGATTGCCGATATTGATACCCGCAAACTGACCCGCCTGCTGCGTGAGAAAGGTGCACAGAATGGCTGCATTATTGCCGGTGATAACGTTGATGCGGCGCTGGCGCTGGAAAAGGCAAAAGCCTTCCCGGGCCTGAACGGTATGGATCTGGCAAAAGAAGTCACTACTAAAGAAGCTTACGCCTGGCAGCAGGGGAGCTGGACGCTGGAGCACGACCTGCCGGAAGCCGCAAAAGCAGAAGATTTGCCGTTCCACGTTGTGGCTTACGATTACGGCGCAAAGCGCAATATCCTGCGCATGCTGGTAGACAGAGGCTGCCGCCTGACTGTTGTTCCTGCGCAAACGCCAGCTGAAGAAGTGCTGAAGATGAATCCTGACGGTATCTTCCTTTCCAACGGTCCCGGCGACCCGGCACCGTGTGATTACGCTATCAGCGCGATTAAATCTTTCCTGGAAACCGATATTCCTGTGTTCGGCATCTGCCTCGGTCACCAACTGCTGGCGCTGGCGAGCGGCGCAAACACCGTGAAAATGAAGTTTGGTCACCACGGCGGCAACCATCCGGTAAAAGACCTGGATAAAGACTGCGTGATGATAACCGCTCAAAACCACGGTTTTGCGGTTGACGAAACCACGCTGCCTGCCAACCTGCGTGTGACCCATAAATCGCTGTTCGACGGCACCCTGCAGGGCATCCACCGCACCGATAAAGCCGCGTTCAGTTTCCAGGGGCACCCTGAAGCAAGCCCCGGGCCGCACGATGCCGCGCCGCTGTTTGACCACTTTATCGATTTGATTAAGCAATACCGTTCTACCGCCAAATAAAATCAGGAGCTAAAGAAAATGCCAAAACGTACAGATATAAAAAGCATCCTGATCCTCGGCGCTGGCCCGATTGTTATCGGCCAGGCGTGTGAGTTCGACTACTCCGGTGCTCAGGCGTGTAAAGCGCTGCGTGAAGAGGGCTACCGCGTTATCCTGGTGAACTCTAACCCGGCCACCATCATGACTGACCCTGAAATGGCCGATGCGACCTATATCGAGCCGATTCATTGGGAAGTGGTTCGCAAAATCATTGAGAAAGAGCGCCCGGACGCGGTGCTGCCTACGATGGGCGGCCAGACCGCGCTGAACTGCGCGCTGGAACTCGAGCGTCAGGGCGTGCTGGAAGAATTTGGCGTCACCATGATTGGCGCCACAGCTGATGCTATCGATAAAGCCGAAGACCGCCGTCGTTTCGACATCGCGATGAAAAAAATCGGCCTCGACACCGCTCGCTCCGGTATTGCGCACAATATGGAAGAAGCGCTGGCGGTTGCCGCCGACGTGGGCTATCCGTGCATCATCCGTCCTTCCTTTACCATGGGCGGCACCGGCGGCGGTATCGCCTATAACCGCGAAGAGTTCGAAGAAATTTGCGAACGCGGTCTGGATCTTTCCCCAACCAAAGAGCTGCTGATTGACGAGTCGCTGATTGGCTGGAAAGAGTACGAGATGGAAGTGGTTCGCGATAAAAACGACAACTGCATCATCGTCTGCTCTATCGAAAACTTAGACCCGATGGGCATCCACACCGGCGACTCCATCACCGTTGCTCCGGCTCAGACCCTGACCGACAAAGAATACCAAATCATGCGTAACGCCTCGATGGCGGTCCTGCGTGAAATCGGTGTGGAAACCGGCGGCTCCAACGTTCAGTTCTCGGTTAACCCGAAAACTGGCCGCCTGATTATCATCGAGATGAACCCGCGCGTATCCCGCTCCTCGGCGCTGGCTTCTAAAGCAACCGGCTTCCCGATTGCTAAAGTGGCGGCGAAACTGGCGGTGGGTTACACCCTCGACGAGCTGATGAATGACATCACCGGCGGCCGCACTCCGGCTTCGTTCGAGCCGTCCATCGACTACGTTGTGACTAAAATTCCTCGCTTTAACTTCGAGAAATTCGTCGGTGCTAACGACCGTCTGACCACCCAGATGAAATCCGTGGGTGAAGTGATGGCGATTGGCCGGACCCAGCAGGAGTCGCTGCAGAAAGCGCTGCGCGGTCTGGAAGTCGGCGCTACCGGTTTTGACCCGAAAGTTAACCTTGATGACCCGGAAGCGCTGACCAAAATCCGCCGCGAGCTGAAAGATGCTGGCGCGGAGCGTATCTGGTACGTGGCTGACGCCTTCCGCGCGGGTCTCTCCGTTGACGGCGTGTTCAACCTGACCAACATCGACCGCTGGTTCCTGGTGCAGATTGAAGAGCTGGTTCGCCTGGAAGAGCAGGTAGCGGAAATCGGTATTACCGGCCTGAACCACGACTTCCTGCGTATGCTGAAGCGTAAAGGCTTTGCCGATGCGCGCCTGGCTAAACTGGCTGGCGTGCGTGAAGCGGAAATCCGTAAACTGCGCGAGCAATATGGCCTCCACCCGGTCTACAAGCGCGTAGATACCTGCGCCGCTGAATTTGCTACCGACACCGCTTATATGTACTCCACATATGAAGATGAGTGCGAAGCAAACCCGAACAACGACCGTGACAAAATCATGGTGCTGGGTGGCGGGCCGAACCGTATCGGCCAGGGCATTGAGTTTGACTACTGCTGCGTACACGCCTCGCTGGCGCTGCGCGAAGATGGTTACGAAACCATCATGGTTAACTGCAACCCGGAAACCGTCTCCACCGACTACGACACTTCCGACCGCCTCTACTTCGAGCCGGTTACCTTCGAAGACGTGCTGGAAATTGTCCGCGTTGAGAAGCCAAAAGGCGTTATCGTCCAGTACGGCGGCCAGACTCCGCTGAAACTTGCGCGTGCGCTGGAAGCCGCCGGCGTACCGGTTATCGGTACCAGCCCAGATGCTATCGACCGTGCCGAAGACCGCGAGCGCTTCCAGCATGCGGTTGAGCGCCTGAAGCTGAAACAGCCAGCTAACGCCACCGTGACCGCTATTGAGCAGGCCGTTGAGAAAGCGGTTCAGATTGGTTACCCGCTGGTGGTTCGCCCTTCTTATGTCCTCGGCGGCCGCGCAATGGAAATCGTCTATGACGAGGTGGATTTACGCCGCTACTTCCAGACCGCGGTTAGCGTCTCCAATGACGCTCCGGTGCTTCTTGACCGCTTCCTTGACGATGCGGTTGAAGTGGATGTTGATGCAATCTGCGACGGCGAGACCGTGCTGATTGGCGGCATCATGGAGCATATCGAGCAGGCAGGCGTTCACTCCGGCGACTCCGCCTGTTCTCTGCCAGCCTATACGCTGAGCCAGGAAATTCAGGATGTGATGCGTCAGCAGGTACAGAAGTTAGCCTTCGAACTACAGGTGCGCGGCCTGATGAACGTGCAGTTTGCGGTGAAGGACAACGAAGTTTATCTGATTGAGGTGAACCCACGCGCCGCGCGTACCGTACCGTTTGTCTCCAAGGCGACCGGCGTACCGCTGGCGAAAGTAGCCGCCCGCGTAATGACCGGCAAAACGCTGGTTGAGCAGGGTATGACCAAAGAAACTATCCCGCCGTACTACTCGGTGAAAGAAGTGGTGCTTCCGTTCAACAAATTCCCGGGCGTTGACCCGCTGTTAGGGCCAGAAATGCGCTCTACCGGGGAAGTGATGGGCGTGGGGCGTACTTTCGCAGAGGCGTTCTCTAAAGCAATGCTGGGTAGCCAGTCCACGATGCGTAAACCAGGACGCGCGCTGCTTTCGGTACGCGAAGGGGATAAAGAGCGCGTGGTAGACCTGGCCGCTAAGCTGCTGAAACAGGGCTTTGAGCTGGATGCAACCCACGGCACGGCCATCGTTCTGGGCGAAGCCGGGATCAACCCGCGCCTGGTGAACAAGGTGCATGAAGGTCGCCCTCACATTCAGGACCGTATCAAGAATGGCGAGTACACCTACATCATCAACACCACCGCTGGCCGCCAGGCGATTGAGGATTCCAAACTCATCCGCCGCAGTGCTCTGCAATACAAGGTGCATTACGACACTACCCTGAACGGCGGTTTTGCCACCGCAATGGCGCTGAATGCCGATGCGACCGAAAAAGTAATTTCGGTACAGGAAATGCACGCTCAGATTAAGAAGTAACTTGTTAACCGGGAGGGAGCCTTCTGTGCTCCCTCTCACACTAATTAATACCCCACTCGCATACCATCTCTCTTATATCCAATTTTAATATAGCCTGACTTTGTCTATTTCTGACAGAGTGCGGCAGAATTTTTAATTTATAAGAGGTGAACTTATGTGTGACGAATATGTTGAAAAGCCGCTTTATTTGTTAATTTCAGAATGGGTGATGGCGGAAAACCGTTGGGTAAGCGCTAAAGAGATCGCAAAGCAATTTAATATGGATTACTGCAAGGCGATTAATACAGTCTCTTATATCCTCGCGCAAGTGAAAGAAATAAGCTGTGAAACCAGAATCATTCCTAACAAAATTGAGGGGCGAGGATGCCAGTGCCATCGACTGGTAAGAGTGACGCATATTGACGAAAGAATTTATCTGCGTGCCGGATACAGTATCCAGGATAAAATGTTCAAAACTAAAAAAGCACCGCCTGTAGCCGCGGTGCCTCCCGAGGAACTTAATCGCGAGCAGAAATGGAAGATAATGCTGTCAAAAAGCATGCGCCGTTAAGCGCTGTTAGCGGCCTTTCCATACCGGGTCTCGTTTTTCAGCAAACGCCTGAGGTCCTTCGATAGCATCTTCAGAATGCAGCACGGCGGGATAATGTTTTAACGCGCCGCTGCGGATGTAACGATAACCTTCCTCAACCGTCATCTCGCCGGTAGTGCGGCAAATCTCTTTGAGTGCGGCGATAGCCAGCGGCGCGCTGTGTATCAGTTGCTGTGCCAGTTCACGGGCGCTGTTCAGCAGTTCCTCCCCGGCGACAACGCGATTGATAATGCCCCAACGTAGCGCTTCTTCTGCATCCATGCGCCTGCCGGTCATAATCAGTTCATTGACGACGGCCCTGGGCAGCAGTTTGGGCAGGCGGAGTACGCCGCCGCTGTCCGGCACTATCCCGAGCAGAGCTTCCGGCAGCGCAAAGCAGGCATTTTCTGCACAGATGATAAAATCAGCCGCCAGCGCCAGCTCGAACCCGCCGCCAAAGGCGTAGCCGTTGACCGCCGCAATCACTGGTTTATCGAGGTCAAACATTTCGGTTAGCCCGGCGAACCCTCCGGGACCAAAATCAGCATCTGGCGCTTCACCTTCCGCCGCGGCTTTTAAGTCCCATCCGGCGGAAAAAAATTTCTCCCCGGCGCCGGTAATTATCGCCACGCGCAGCTGCGGATCATCGCGGAAATTAACAAAAACTTCACCCATTTCAAAGCTGGTGCAGGCGTCTATGGCATTGGCCTTGGGTCTGTCTAAGGTGATTTCAAGAATCGGGCCGTTGCGGATCAGATGTAATGATGTGCTCATATCTTTTCTCCGGTGTTATAAATATTCTTCACGGTATGGCTATTTGGCGGAAAATATTTGCCCGCCGTATGTTTTATTTCAGATGTTTTTTAATGATCTTCCCCGAGCAATTGCGGGGGAGGTCTGATGTTATCTCCAGAAATGAAGGAACCTTGAATTTCGCCATGTTCCTTTCGCAGAAACTAAAAAACTCATTTTCGCCCAGCGTTTCCCCTTCATTTAGCACGACAAAGGCTTTAATTGCCTCGTCACGAATAGAGTCTTTGGTTCCAATAACGACCACTTCCTGAATTTTTGGATGCAGAGCAATAATATTTTCCAGCTCTACGCAGGAGACATTTTCCCCGCCGCGTTTGATCATATTGCAGCGCCGGTCGACAAAATAAAAAAAACCGTCTTTGTCACGGCAGCCGGAGTCACCGGTGTGAAGCCAGCCGCCGGGGTCGAACGCTTTGGCCGTGGCATCCGGACGGGCGTAATACTCCTTGAAAATGGTTTTGCCCGGCACGCCCTTAATGCAAATTTCGCCGGTTTTGCCCGCCGCTAAAGAGCGGTTTTGATCGTCCCGAATATCGGCTTCATAGCAAAATCCCGGGCGGCCAATAGACGGCCAGCGCCGCTTATCGCCCGGGCGATCGCCAATAACGCCGACAATCGTCTCCGTCATTCCGTATGAAGTTAGCAACCTGACGCCGAACCGCTCAACAAATGCATCTTTTCCCTGCTCGGGTAGATTGAGGTAGAACATCACTTCGCGCAGGCTGTGCTGGCTGTCTTGCGGGGTCGGGGGTTGAGCCATCAACGTTTTTATCATCATTGGGATGCATTCTGTCACCGTAGCCTGGTAACGACGTACCTGGCTCCAGAAGGCTCGAGCGCTGTATTTCTCCAGCAGTACGAAGGTGGCTCCGGCCGAGAATGCCGCCATTGCCGCCGTGCACTGGCAGTCAATGTGGAAAGCGGGCATGGTGGTCAGATAGATGTCATCTTCCCGCAGGCCGCACTGCCAGGAGGAGTAATACCCCGCGAAGCGCAGGTTGTAATGGGTAATGACCACGCCCTTTGGTCTCGAGGTGGTGCCGGAGGTAAACAGAATTTCCGCCGGATCGTCCGAGCACAACCAGGGCGTATACTCAGGCACCGCCGACTGGCGGTTTTTTAATGCCGTAAACAAGCTAACGTCTTCACTCGCCGTTGCCTGTTCGCCGATCAGGCAAATATGATCCAGCGGTGAAGCCTCGTCCCGCAGGGTCTGGCGGTATATAGAATAAAATTGTGGGGCGGTAACCAGCAGGCTCGCGCCGCTGTTTTGCAGGATCCACGCGCTTTCTTCACGCAGCAGGCGAGCGTTAATCGGCACCATAATGGCCCCCATTTTTGCCAGTCCAAACCAGCAAAAAATAAACTCCGGGCAGTTGTCCAGGTGCAGAGCAACCTTATCGCCTTTACGAATACCCAGGGCGTGAAACAGGTTTGCCGTACGATTGATCTCAGCATTCAGGCTGGCATAGCTATACTGCCGAACCTCGCCCGCAGAGGATTCAAAAATAAGCGCCGTTTTATTCCCGTAAACCTCGGCCAGGTCATCCCACATCTGGCCCAGGTTTTGTTCGCCAACGATATCCATTACGTTCCGTCCGTGTTTTCTTTCGAGCGCGTCAGGCGAATGAATCGCTTTGCTCGTCCTCAATTTTGGCCAGCCCCTTGCTGACCAGCGCTTCGATATCTGCCGTGCTGTAGCCGATGTTTTTAAGGATGGCGGCGGTGTCCATACCCTGGGAAGGCATACCGCGCCAGATTTTTCCCGGGTGATTTTTGAATTTTGGCATGACGTTAGGGCCTTTGTATGTGCGGCCGTCCAGCGTTTGCCACTGCGTAATAGATTCGCGAGCGAGATACTGCGGATTGCCTTCGAGCTCGGGAACAGTCAGCACTTTTGCGCAGGCAATTTTCAGTTCGGCAAAGCGTGCCTGGACCTCGTTGATGGTGCGGGCCGCCAGCCATTTATCTAATTTTTCTTCCACTAGTGGCCCATAAGGGCACTCGACGCGGTGAATCAGCTGCGTGCCCTCCGGCACTTCCGGCGTGCCGATAAGGTGAGCCAGGCCGATATCTTTAAAGTTTTCGGTAATTTGACCAGCACCGACCAGCTCCATCACGATATAGCCGTCGGCGCACTTATAAAGTCCGCAGCCTGCGTAGTAGGGATCTTTGCCCCTGGTCATGCGCGGGCAAATTTCGCCGCCGTTGAAGTAGTCCATCATGAAGTATTGACCCATGCGCAGCATCACTTCATACATTGCAACATCAATGCTTTCGCCTTTGCCGGTTTCGCGCACCTTATAAAGCGCGGCCAGCGCGGCACTGGTGGCAGTCATGCCGGAAAAATAGTCTGCGGTGTAGGGAAAGGCGGGCATGGGCTGGTCAACATCGCCGTTCTGAATAAGGTAACCGCTGAAGGCCTGAGCGATGGTGTTATAGGCCGCGAGGTTGGTGTATTCCTCACTGCCGTACTGGCCAAAGCCCGAAAGATGGGCAATCACCAGCTTGGGGTTATGCTGCCAGAGCAACTGGTCAGTTATACCGCGGCGAGCAAACGCCGGACCTTTGCTGGCTTCGATAAAAATATCGGTGGTTTCCATCAACTTCAGAAAAGCTTCACGGCCTTCTTCTTTAAAAATATTCAGGGAGAGGGCGTGCAGATTACGGCGCGAGAGCTGCGGATAGTTGGGCTGGACGCGAATAGTATCGCCGCTGGCTACATTTTCGAGCCAGATAACTTCTGCGCCCCATTCAGCAAACATCTGCCCGGCAAACGGCCCGGCAATTTCGATACCTGAGAACACTACTCGTAGCCCGGAAAGTGGCCCAAAGGCGGGCATAGATAGACGATCGTTCATTGAAGATCTCCTGTTGTGCGTGTCAGTAGCCGCATCAACGGCGATAAGGCTACATTCGGCGGCTTAGCGATACTGCTTCAGCACGGCGCGACCCAGAGTCAGGATCTGCATTTCATCGGAGCCTCCTGAAATGCGGTCAACGCGCAGGTCGCGCCAGAAGCGTGTGATGCGATGGTTGCCCGCAATACCCGCTCCGCCGAGCACCTGCATGGCGCTGTCCACCACCGCAAACGCAGCATTGGCGCAGAAGTATTTGCACATTGCGGCGTCGCCAGAGGTAATCGTACCGTTATCGCTTTTCCACGCAGTTTCCAGCAGCATGTTTTTCATCGAGCTTAGTTTGATGGCCATATGTGCGAATTTTTCCTGAATTAGCTGGAAGCGGCCGATCGTTTCACCAAACTGCACGCGCTGGTTGGCATAGCGGGCGGCATCTTCAAATGCGCACATCGCGGTACCGTAGTTAGTCAACGCGACCAGGAAGCGCTCGTGGTCAAATTCTTCTTTAACGCGGTTAAATCCGTTTCCCTCGCGGCCAAACATGTCTTTTTCGTCCAGTTCGAGGTCATCAAAGTTAATTTCGCAGCAGCTGTCCATGCGCAGGCCGAGTTTTTCCAGCTTGTTGACCTGGATACCGGTTTTGTTCATATCAACAAACCATTCGGTATAGACGGGGGCGTCCGGAGAGGAGGCGTCTCTCGCCATCACTACGATATAGGGAACGTGGGCGCTGCTGGTGATGAAGCACTTGCTGCCGTTAAGGTAAACCTTATTATTTTTGCGGGTATAGGTGGTTTTCAGACTACCGACATCTGACCCGGCGCCCGGTTCGGTAATGGCAGAGTTCCACATCTGCTTGCCGGTGCCCCGAAATGCCATAATCTTGTCGATTTGCTCCGACGAACCTTCGCGAAGTACGGTATTAAAGCCGCCCGGTAGCTGATACAGCACGTAGGTTGGCGCGCCCAGGCGCCCCAGTTCCATCCAGATGGCGGCAAGGGTGACGAACCCTGCATCAAGGCCGCCGTGCTTCTCCGGAAGCAGCAGGCCGTCTATGCCCATATCTGCCAATGTTTTGACAAAACGTTCAGGGTAGACGCTGTCGCGATCGCATTCGGCAAAATAAGCCTCCCAGTTCTCGCTGGCTATCAGTTCGCGAATGCCGGCGACAAACAGTTCCTGTTCGTCATTTAAGTGAAAGTCCATCTTTCAGCCTCTTGATATATTGGGTTTAAATTGATTTATCTTGCCAGTGCACTTTGGCGTCTTTGATAAAGGACAGCGTTACCATGATATTGACGAAGAACAGCGGACAACCTCCGGCAATGATTGCGGTTTGAATCGGCTTCAGCCCGCCGAGCGCCAGCAAAACGATGCCGATAACGCCCACCAGAACCGACCAGCCGATGCGCACCAGCAAGGGGGGCTCTTCGCCATCGCGTATTTCGCGGCAGGTAGACATTGCCAGGGTGTAAGAGCAGGCGTTAATCAGCGTGACGGTGGCGATAAAACAGAGAATAAAGAAGCCCCACATCGTGGCGGTGCTCAGCGGCAGCGCGGCCCAGGTTTCGATAATTGCGCGCGCCAGGCCATATTGCTCGACCAGGTGTGGGATATTGAGGACGTTTTTATCCATCAGCAGCAGGGTGTTACTGCCGAGGATGGTCCAGAGGATCCAGGTTGAGGCGGTCAGGCCAAGCACCATCCCAAAACACAATTCACGCACGGTACGGCCGCGGGAGATGCGCGCGAGGAAGATACTCATCTGGATGGCGTAAATTACCCACCACGCCCAGTAGAAGACGGTCCAGCCCTGTGGGAAACCGCCTTTGGCGATAGAGTCGGTGTAGAACAGCATACGCGGCAGGTGCATCAGCAGCGCGCCGACGGAGTCGGTAAAGTAATTCATGATGAAGCTGGCGCCGCTGACGATAAACACCCAGGCCAGGATCAGAAAGCTCAGGTAGCTGCGCACATCGCTGGCGATCCTCACCCCTTTTTGCAGGCCGCAGGCCACGCAGATAGCGTTGAGAATTATCCAGCAGGTAATAATGATGGCGTCGAGCATCAGGGTATGCGGAATACCGAACAGATATTGCATGCACTCTGTCACCAGCGGCGTTGCCAGGCCAAGGCTGGTACCCATCGCAAAGATTAGCGCCACCAAATAGAAATTGTCGATAATGGTGCCGAAAAGGCCTTTAGCGTGTTTTTCGCCGACTAACGGCGCCAGCGTTGAACTTGGGCGAATCACATTCATCTTGCGAACAAAGAAGAAGTAGCCGAAGGCGACGGAAAGAAAGCTGTAAGTAGCCCACGGCAGTGGCCCCCAGTGGAACAGGCTGTAGGCGAGGGCTATCTCTTTTGCGCCGTTAGAATAAGGCTCCAGGGCAAACGGAGGCGTGGAGATATAGTAGAAGATCTCAATCGAGCCCCAGTACAACACGGCGGCAGAGGTGCAGGATGCGAACATCATAAATATCCAACTGACGGTACTGAACTCCGGCGGATCGTCACCTAATCTCTTTTTGGCGTAGGGACCAAAGACCAGCCAGAACCAACCGAAAAGCATCACCACCATATACCACTCGAATGCCCACCCCCAGACGTTGGTGACATAGCTGAATACCGCATTAATGACTATGTTTGCGGCATCAAGATCGCGAACGGTTAACCAGCAGAGTAGGGCGACGATGATAAGCGGAGGGAAAAAAACCTTTGGTTCAATTCCTGTCTTTCTCTCTTTGTTTTTCATATTTTCATTCCAGAATAAAAAGTAAATTTATTTTTGTTCCCGGACAATGTTTGTTGTTAGTTATTTATTGTGAGCAATATGGTTTCTTAGTGTCTCAGTCATTAATTCATAATGGTGATTCGCTTTTTCTTATTCTGTTATCTTGCCCACAGTTCTATTGTGTTTTTAAATTTTATTTATTACTTCAATGTAATCATCTGTTTGGGTTTTTTTGTCATTATTTTCAGTATTGGTGATCCTGAAAGCAATATTGGATATTTATAATTTCTCGGGTGTTGTTTTCAATATTGGTGATTGTTATTTTATTTTTTAATTAAATCTCATGCTATTTCTTTAAATGCTGTCAATAACGGTAACGTTTTCGCATGGTTTCTGGAGATGCAATGAAGATAATTACTTGCTACAAATGCGTGCCTGACGAACAGGATATTGCTGTCGATAATGCCGATGGCTCATTAGATATTAGCGAAGCTAAGACCATCATTAGCCAGTACTGCCTGAACGCTATTGAAGAGGCCTGTCGGTTAAAGTTGCAGGCGGAAGAGAGTCAAGTCATTGCTATGAGCGTGGGCGGCAGGGCGTTGGCTAACGTTAAAGGGCGGAAAGATGTTCTCTCTCGCGGCCCGGATGAGCTTGTGCTGGTGATTGATGAGCAGTTTGAACAGGCGCTTCCTGCCCATACCGCAGGTGCTCTTGCCGCCGCGGCACAACAAGTTGGTTTCAATTTAATTATCTGCGGGGACGGCTCCTCCGATCTCTGCGCGCAACAGGTCGGCCTGTTGATGGGAGAAGCGCTGCATATTCCGGCCATTAACGGCGTCAGCAAAATCCTTTCTCTGACGCAGGATGCGCTGGTTGTTGAACGTGAGCTGGAGGAGGAGGTTGAGACTCTGCGTATTCCTCTTCCTGCGGTTGTGGCGGTAACCAGCGATATTAATCTCCCGCCAATCCCCTCCATGAAAGCCATCCTCGGTGCGGCGAAAAAACCGGTTCAGGTACTGACTGCGGGGGATATTGGCTTCAGCGCCACGGATGTTTATTCCGTGCAGCGGGTTGCCGCTCCAAAACAGCGCCAGCGTCGGGGCATCGTTATTGATGGCGATGGTGAAGAACAGATTGTCGCATTTGCCGATAGCCTGCGCAAAATCATTAACTAAGAGGGGATGTTATGAGCAAGTTTTCCAGCGTTTGGGTATTTAGCGATACGCCTTCCCGCCTTCCGGAACTGATGAGCGGCGCACGCGGCTTAGGCGAGGAAATTAATGCCTTTGTGCTAGATGAGACTGATGCGGCAACCGCGTTGAGTGCGGGAGCGCACCACGTCTGGTATCTGAGCGGCAAGCCGGACGATCGCATGATGGAGGATTATGCCGACGTCATGGTTGCCACCCTGTGTCGACAGGATGCTGGTGGTTTGGTGCTGCTGCCCAATACTCGCCGCGGAAAGCTGCTGGCGGCTCGACTCGGTTTTCGCCTTGGGGCTGCGGTATCCAACGATGTCATCTCTGTTGCCCGGCAGGATGATAAAGCGGTGCTACAGCACAGGGTCTACGGCGGACTGGCGATTGGCGAAGAGACGGTTTTCTCGTCCTTTGCCGTGGTAACTATGAGTAGCGGTGCGTTTGAGGTGCTGCCGCCGGATGATTCTCTCTACGGTGAAACGCACACAGTTGAGTGGCGGGAACAAGCGGCAGTCGTGACACGTAGCAAAACACAGGTTCGCCGGAAAAGCAGTGTAAATCTCGATAAGGCTCGACTGGTGGTTAGCGTGGGGCGCGGTATTGGCGGTCAAGAGAATATTCCGCTGGCAGAGGCGTTGTGCCGGGCAATAGGGGCAGAGCTTGCCTGCTCTCGCCCGGTGGCGGAAAACGAAAAGTGGATGGAGCACGAGCGCTATGTCGGCATCTCAAATTTGATTATCAAACCCCATTTGTATCTGGCGGTAGGGATCTCAGGCCAGATCCAACACATGGTAGGCGCTAATGGGGCGCAGGCAATTTATGCCATCAACAAAGATAAAAATGCGCCGATCTTCCAGCATGCGGACTGCGGCATCGTTGGCGATGCGGTGAAAATTCTTCCCGCCCTTACCGCCGCACTATCACGCTGATCTTTCTGCCGGGAGTTGTTATGTCTGAAGATATCTTTGATGCCATCATCGTGGGGGCGGGGCCTGCCGGTTCTGCTGCTGCGCTGGTACTTGCCCGGCAGGGAGCACAGGTGCTGGTGATTGAGCGCGCGAATTCTGTTGGAGAGAAAAATGTCACCGGCGGGCGCATCTACGCCCACAGCCTGGAGCGCATTATACCGGGCTTTGCCAGCCGTGCTCCGCTTGAGCGCAGGATAAGCCGTGAAAGACTCACCTTTATGACTGAAAAAGGTGCGATGGCGATGGACTACCTCAATGCCGAAGAGGGCGTGCCTTCGCAACTCTCTTACTCCGTTCTGCGCGCCAAATTTGACCCCTGGCTGATGGAGCAGGCTGAAGAGGCGGGTGCTCAGCTTATTACCGGTATCTGCGTGGAGAGCGTTGTCCAGCGAGATGGCAAAGCGGTCGGCGTGGAGGCCGGGGGCGAGATTATTGAAGCAAAGGTTGTGATCCTTGCAGACGGGGTGAACTCACTGCTGGCAGAGAAGCTGGGCATGGCAAAGCGCATTGAAGCCAGGCAGGTTGCTGTCGGTCTTAAAGAACTCATCGAGCTGCCTCGCCCGGTGATTGAAGACCGTTTCCAGCTGTTGCCGGGCGAAGGCGCTGCCTGTTTATTTGCCGGTTCGGCAACCGCAGGGCTGATGGGAGGAGGCTTTCTTTATACTAATAAAAACACCCTCTCTCTCGGCCTGGTCTGCGGCCTGCATGCTCTAAAAGGGGCTAAGAATTCGCTACCGCAAATGCTGGAGAATTTTAAGCTTCATCCCGCCGTCGCTCCACTGATTGCCGGAGGAAAATTGCTGGAGTATGCGGCGCATCTGGTGCCTGAAGGCGGGCTAAACATGCTGCCTGAACTGGTCGGTAACGGGGTGCTGGTGGCCGGTGATGCCGCAGGAATGTGTATGAATTTAGGTTTTACCCTTCGCGGTATGGATCTCGCCATCGCGGCCGGTGAGGCGGCGGCTAAAACAGTGCTTTCCGCCATGCAGAGCAACGATTTTAGCCGTGAGAGGCTGGAGGAATATCGCCGTCATCTGGAAAGCGGTCCGCTGCGCGATATGCGCATGTATCGCCGGCTTCCGGCTTTCCTCGATAATCCACGAATGTTTAGCGCCTGGCCGGAGATGGTGGTTGGTATTGCTCATGACGTATTTACCGTCAACGGCGGTGAGCCGGTGCCGATACGCAAAAAAATTCTACGCCGCTGCAAGAAAGTCGGGTTTATCAATCTGATAAAGGACGGCATGAAAGGAGTGACCGTATTATGACTTCCTCCGTTAACGTGGATCTCAAGCTGGGCGTCAATAAATTCAATGTTGATGAAGAAAACCCACACATCATTCTGAAAAAGGACCCTGATAAGCACGCTCTGGAGAGGCTAATTGCTGCCTGCCCGGCCGGGCTATACAAAAAACAGGAGGATGGTAGCGTGCGTTTCGATTATGCCGGATGCCTGGAGTGCGGCACCTGCCGGGTCCTTGGGCTGGGCACGGTGCTGGATAAGTGGGAATACCCGCGCGGTACCTTTGGCGTGATGTTCCGTTATGGCTGACTATGCCGCGCTCTCACCGTTAGCTATCGAGAGTGCGGCACTCTGCCTTACCTGGGGAAACAGGAAACCGCCATGCAGCAGCCCAGAAACTTCGATGATATTAAATTTTCCTCCATCCACCGCCGCATTATGTTGTGGGGAAGCGGCGGGCCGTTTCTTGATGGCTATGTGCTGGTTATCATCGGCGTGGCGCTGGAGCAGTTGACGCCTTTGTTGCATCTTGATGCCGAATGGATTGGGCTGCTTGGCGCAGCAACCCTTGCCGGGCTGTTTATTGGCACCACGCTGTTTGGCTATATTTCAGATAGGGTCGGGCGGCGCAAAATGTTCCTGATTGATATCGTCGCCATTGGGTTGATATCGATAGCAACAATGTTTGTCTCCACGCCGTTCGAGTTGTTAATTATGCGAGTACTTATTGGGATTGTTATTGGCGCGGATTACCCGATTGCGACCTCAATGATTGCCGAATTTTCCAACACTCGCCAGCGCGCGTTTTCGATCGGTTTCATCGCCGCCATGTGGTACGTAGGGGCAACCTGCGCCAATCTTGTGGGCTACTGCCTTTACGATATAGAGGGCGGCTGGCGCTGGATGCTCGGGAGCGCCTTCATTCCCTGCCTGATGATTTTGATAGGCCGTTTCGATCTGCCCGAGTCACCGCGCTGGCTGCTGCGTAAAGGGCGAGTGGCAGAGTGCAACGAGATGATGATTAAACTGTTTGGTGAGCCGGTCTGCTTTGAGGCCGAACCGCCGCAGCAGACTCGTTTTTTGCAGCTGTTTAATCGTCGCCACTTCCCTTTTGTGCTGTTTGTCGCGGCTATCTGGACCTGTCAGGTGATCCCAATGTTCGCTATTTATACTTTTGGCCCGCAAATTGTCGGGCAGCTCGGCTGGGAACAAGGGAGGAGTGCCGCACTCGGAAACGTGGCTATTAGCCTCTTTTTCATGCTGGGGTGTGTTCCGGCGATGTTCTGGCTAAACGGCATTGGCCGCCGCCCTTTGCTGATCGGCAGTTTTGCGATGATGACGATGGCGCTGGCGTTGCTCGGGCTGGCGCCAGGTTTGGGCATTGGCCTGGTGGTGGCGGCATTTGCTGTTTACGCTTTTTTCTCCGGCGGACCGGGGATATTGCAATGGCTTTACCCTAACGAACTGTTTCCCACCGATATTCGCGCTTCGGCGGTGGGGGTCATTATGTCGATTAGCCGCATCGGGACGATTGTCTCGACCTGGGCACTGCCGATTTTTATCATCCGCTATGGCATCAACAACGTCGTGTTAATGGGGGCCACTATTTCGTTTTTAGGACTGATGATCTCGATTGCGTTTGCCCCTGAAACCCGCGGTCTGACGCTGGTGCAGGCGGGTAAGATAACGATGAGACGTAAACCCGCTGAATGACCCCCGCTTCGGAGTGTTCTGTATTTGCTTTTAGAGTCAGCCAGTTAGTCTATAGTTAATTGGCACACAATTGAAAATGACTAACATGCTGGGAGAACACCATGCAAAAACATATGCTATTTGCTTCACTCTTTGCCGCCGCTACTCTGATGACCGTGGCCGGCTGTTCGTCCAATCAGTCGGTTAAGACCAGCGATGGCAAAACCATCGTTACCGACGGGAAACCGCAGGTAGATAAAGATACTGGGCTGGTCTCTTACAAAAACGCTGAAACCGGTAAAACCGAGCAGATCAACCGGGATCAGGTGAAAGAGATGAGCGAGCTGGACAATTAATTCAGAAATCTCCCGCTGAACGCTCAGCAATATTGACTGTTAGCCTGTCGATTATGTGACTAAACTCACTGTCATTAAATGCAGTAGTGAAGACAGGCTAACAATGATCCTTATTATTTATGCGCATCCCTACCCCCAGCATTCGCACGCCAACCGACAAATGATTGAGCGAGCGAAAACGCTGCCGGGGGTAGAGGTTCGCTCCCTCTACGACCTTTATCCCGATTTTAATATTGATATTGCCGCCGAACAGCAGGCGCTTAGTCGTGCCGAGTTGATTATCTGGCAGCATCCGATGCAGTGGTACAGCACGCCGCCGCTGATGAAATTGTGGATAGATAAAGTTCTGGCACATGGCTGGGCCTACGGCAAGGGTGGCAAAGCGCTACACGGTAAAGACGTGATGTGGGCCGTGACCACCGGCGGCAGCGAAAAGCATTTTGAGCTTGGGGATCACCCCGGTTTTGACGTGCTTGCTCAGCCGCTACAGGCTACCGCGCTCTATTGCGGCATGAACTGGCTGCCAAATTTCGCTATTCACTTCACCTTTGTTTGCGATGAGTTCACCCTCGCTCGCCAGGCGGATGAATATAAGCAGCGCCTGATGGACTGGCAGGAGGCTCGCCGTGGATAGCCATAGCATGATTCAGGCGCTGATTTATCTGGGGTCAGCGGCGCTTATTGTTCCGATTGCGGTTCGCCTCGGTCTTGGCTCTGTGCTCGGGTATCTGATCGCCGGTTGTATTATCGGCCCGTGGGGATTACGGCTGGTAACGGATGCGGAAAGCATTCTGCATTTTGCCGAAATTGGCGTCGTGCTGATGCTGTTTGTCATTGGCCTGGAGCTGGATCCTCAACGATTGTGGACGCTACGTGCTTCGGTGTTTGGCGGCGGCTTTTTACAAATGGCGGCCTGCGGTCTGGCACTTGGCGTATTCTGTATAGTGATGGGGCTGGACTGGAAGATTGCGGTATTGATAGGCCTGACGCTTGCGCTCTCTTCCACCGCTATTGCCATGCAGGCGATGAACGAACGTAACCTGACCGTTACGCCGATGGGGCGTAGCGCGTTTGCGGTGCTGTTGTTCCAGGATATCGCCGCGATCCCGCTGGTAGCGATGATCCCGCTGCTGGCCAGCAGCGGCGGCACGATGACCTTCGCCGCTTTTTCTATTTCTGCCCTTAAGGTTGTGGCCGCGCTGGCGCTGGTGGTGCTGTTGGGCCGCTATGTCACTCGTCCGGCTCTGCGTTTTGTCGCTCGATCCGGGCTACGTGAAGTGTTCAGTGCCGTTGCGCTATTCCTGGTCTTCGGCTTCGGCCTGCTGCTTGAAGAAGCCGGGCTGTCGATGGCGATGGGGGCGTTTCTTGCGGGTGTCCTGCTGGCCAGCTCCGAATACCGTCACGCGCTTGAAAGCGATATCGAACCGTTTAAGGGCCTGCTGCTTGGGCTGTTCTTTATCGGCGTAGGGATGTCTATCGACTTCGGCACTTTGCTGGAAGATCCGTTGCGCATTCTGGCTCTGCTGGTCGGTTTCCTGGCGATTAAAATGCTGATGCTTTGGCTGGTGGCTAAGCCGCTGAAGGTTCCACGCAGGCAGCGCCGCTGGTTTGCCGTACTGCTCGGGCAGGGAAGTGAGTTCGCCTTTGTTATCTTCGGCGCGGCACATATGGCGCAGGTGCTGGACGACAGCTGGGCGAAGTCGCTCACTCTTGCGGTTGCCCTGTCGATGGCGGCAACGCCTCTGCTGCTGGTTTTGCTGAACCGGCTTGAGAAGACGGGAAGCGAGCAGGCGGGAGAGGCCGACGAAATTGATGAAGAGCAGCCGAGGGTGATTATTGCCGGTTTCGGCCGCTTTGGGCAGATAGCAGGCCGTTTATTACTGACCAGTGGGGTTAATGTCGTCATCCTGGATCACGATCCAGACCACATTGAAACGCTGCGTAAATTTGGCACTAAAGTGTTTTATGGCGATGCCACTCGTGTTGATTTACTGGAGTCTGCCGGAGCGGCTGGAGCCGAGGTGCTGATTAACGCCATCGACGATCCTGAGGCGAATATGCAGCTTACCGAGTTGGCGAAGGAACATTTTCCACACCTGCAAATCCTTGCTCGTGCTCGCGACATTAATCACTACATCCGCCTGCGTCAGGCTGGCGTTGAGCAGCCGGAACGTGAAACGTTTGAAAGCTCTCTGAAGATTGGGCGACGCGCACTGGAAGGTTTAGGCGTAGGAAAGTACGAGGCAAGAGAAAGGGCCGATCACTTCCGTCGCTTCAACCTGCAAATGCTGGAAGAAATGGTGCCGACTGACGATATGTCGGCCGACAGGGCCGACGTGTTCAAACGCAATAGCGCCATGCTTACCGAGGTCATCAACGAAGATCGGGCGCATTTGAATGTGATCCAGCGCCACGGCTGGCAGGGGACGGAAGAGGGGCTGCATAGCGGCAAACTGGCGGATGAACCCCCGGCCAAACCGGCAGAGTAATATTGCTGAAAAATATTTACTTTCCCTGTAAAGAAAGGGGGTTCATGCTAACCCCTTGTTCCATATCCTGCTGTTGAAAACGGCGGCGTGTCTGGCCCAGCAGAATAAAAAAAATTCTCGTTACCGGCCACGCCCCCTGTCGACGAAAGATTGCGCTTTCCGTATAGTGGCGGCAATTTTTTTGCTTACCCTTAGGTTATATAAATGATCAGTCTGATTGCTGCTTTAGCGGTAGATCGTGTTATCGGCATGGAAAACGCCATGCCCTGGGATTTACCTGCCGACCTGGCCTGGTTTAAACGCAATACGTTAAACAAGCCGGTTGTTATGGGGCGCCTGACCTGGGAGTCTATTGGTCGTCCACTTCCTGGCCGTAAAAACATTGTTATCAGCAGCAAGCCGGGTAACGATGAGCGCGTTGAGTGGGTGACTTCGATAGAAGAGGCGATTAAAGCCTGCGGTGACGCTGAAGAGATTATGGTGATTGGCGGCGGGCGCGTTTACGAACAATTCCTGCCAAAAGCACAGCGCCTGTATCTGACCCATATTGATGCAGAAGTTGAAGGCGATACTCACTTCCCGGACTACAGCCCGGACGAGTGGCAGTCTACCTTTAGCGAGTTCCACGATGCCGATGAAAATAACTCGCACGGCTACTGCTTCGAAATTCTGGAACGTCGCTAGAACTTAGCCCTCTCCCACTGGGGGAGGGCTGATTATTAAGAGGCGACGGCCGCCTGGCCTTCATCCCCTTCCTGCTGGCGGTTTGAAGGCTGCACGAACCAGGCTTTATCTTCCCAGCGCAGGCAGGTGAGATCCCCTCCCCAGCAGCAGCCCGTATCCAGGGCATAAATCCCTTCCGGTGTGCCTTTACCTTCCAGCGATGCCCAGTGGCCAAACGCAACGGAATATTCAGCCGTAACAGGACCCGGGATAGCAAACCAGGGTTTCAGCGGAGAAGGTGCTTTCTCCGGCGTATCTTTGCAGTACATATCCAACTGCCCGTTCGGGAAGCAGTAGCGCATGCGGGTGAGCGAGTTGGTGATAAAACGCAGACGAGCGAGACCGGTAAGTGAGTCGGACCAGTTATTTGGCATATCGCCATACATGGCGTCGAGGAACAGCGGATAGCTGTCGCTCGAGAGCACGGCCTCCACGTCGCGAGCACAGGCCAAAGCGGTGCTGATGTCCCATTGCGGCGTAATACCCGCGTGGGCCATCACCAGCTTTTTGTCTTCATCCACCTGGATTAGCGGCTGGCGACGCAGCCAGTTGAGCAGCTCGTCCGCATCCGGCGCTTCCAGTAACGGAGTCACGCGATCTTTGGGTTTATTACGGCTGATGCCAGCAAAAACCGCCAGCAGATGGAGATCGTGATTGCCCAGCACCAGGCGCACGCTGTCGCCGAGGCTGCGGACATAGCGCAGGACTTCCAGCGAGGCAGGGCCACGTGCGACCAGGTCCCCGGTCAGCCATAACGTATCTTCTTCAGGTTTGAAATTAACCTGCTGTAGCAATGCGACCAGTTCATCGTAGCAGCCGTGAACGTCGCCTATCAGATATGTAGACATTGTATCAGTGAATAAATGTTGGGATGGCTAAACGGAAAACGGGAATTTCGACCCGGAAGGCCTCACCCTGAGCATCGACCATTTCATAATGGCCCTGCATGGTGCCGAGCGGCGTTTCGATAACCGCTCCGCTGGTGTACTGGTAGTCATTGCCCGGCTCAATCAGCGGTTGCTCGCCGACCACGCCTTCGCCCTGTACTTCGGTTTCCCGACCGTTACCGTTGGTGATAAGCCAGTAACGGCCGAGTAGCTGAACCGGCGTTCGCCCCACATTACGAATCGTGACGGTATAGGCAAACACGAAACGCTCATCTTCCGGAGAAGACTGCGACTCAATATAAATGCTTTGTACCTGAACACATACGCGGGGCGAATCAAGCATGGTTTAGCTCTCCGACGGCTGCTGAGGGTTGTCAGCCAGATAGTTTGCAAGCTTGCAATATTGAGCAACGGAAATATTTTCCGCACGCAGCGTCGCATCAATTCCCAACTCCGCCATGACCTCCGGGCTAAACAGATGGCCCAGGCTGTTGCGAATGGTTTTACGACGCTTGTTAAACGCCTCTGTCGTGATGCGGCTCAGAACACGCAGCTCTTTTACCGGGTGCGGTAAAGTTGCATGCGGGACCAGGCGCACTACGGCTGAGTCTACTTTTGGCGCCGGGGTGAACGCCGTAGGCGGCACTTCCAGCACCGGGATAACGTTGCAGTAATACTGCGCCATCACCGACAGGCGGCCATACGCTTTGCTGTTTGGCCCGGCGACCAGGCGGTTAACCACCTCTTTTTGCAGCATGAAGTGCATGTCTGCAATAGCATCAGTATAGGTAAAGAGATGGAACATCAGCGGCGTAGAGATGTTATACGGCAGGTTGCCGAAGACGCGCAACGGCTGGCCGATTTCCTGCGAAAGCGCACCGAAGTCCATTGTCATCGCATCCTGCTGATAAATCGTCAGCTTAGGAGCAAGGAACGGATGCGTCTGCAAACGGGCGGCGAGATCGCGGTCCAGTTCGATAACGGTCATTTTATCCATGCGCTCACCCACCGGCTCGGTTAATGCACCGAGGCCTGGCCCGATTTCGACCATTGCCTGGCCGGGCTGTGGGTTGATAGCGGAGACAATACTGTCGATAACGAACTGATCATTAAGGAAGTTTTGTCCAAAACGTTTGCGGGCAAGGTGGCCCTGGTGGACTCGAGTATTCATTGACTATTAGTAATCATTTTGATGGCGAGATTAAGCGCCGTAATAAAACTGCCGACTTCGGCTTTACCCTGGCCTGCAAGTTCAAGCGCAGTGCCGTGGTCAACCGAAGTGCGGATAAAAGGTAATCCCAGCGTGATATTTACCGCTCGGCCGAAGCCCTGGTATTTCAACACCGGCAGCCCCTGATCGTGGTACATCGCCAGCACAGCATCGGCGTGGTCGAGGTATTTGGGCTGGAATAGCGTATCTGCCGGTAACGGGCCAGAAAGGTGCATTCCCAAAGCTCGCATCTCATTTAACACCGGAATAATGGTGTCTATCTCTTCGGTGCCCATATGGCCACCTTCCCCGGCGTGCGGGTTGAGACCACAGACCAGAACGTGCGGCTGCGGGATACCAAATTTGGTTTGCAGGTCATGATACAGGATGGTGACTATCTGGCGTAGTAAATCTGGCGTAATGGCGTCAGAAATCGCTTTCAGCGGCAGGTGGGTGGTGGCCAGCGCAACGCGCAGCTCCTCCGTTGCCAGCATCATCACGACTTTTTCGCTGTGGGAGCGTTCTTCAAAGAATTCGGTATGGCCGATAAAAGGAATACCGGCATCGTTGATTATGCCTTTGTGTACCGGGCCGGTTATCAGCGCGGCAAACTCCCCGTTCATACAGCCGTCGCAGGCGCGAGCCAGCGTCTCGACCACATAGGCGCTGTTACGCACGTCGAGCTGCCCTGGAACCACCGGCGCGCAGAGTTCAACGGGTAACACGGTGAGCGTACCGGCAGCCTGGGGTATAGCGGGTGCACCGGCTTGCAAAGGCATTAAGGTAAGGGGAAGGCCGAGCAGAGCGGCGCGATCGAGTAAAAGATCCGGGGAAGCGCAGACGACCAGTTCAACGGGCCAGTCGCGTTGCGCCAACGCGACGACCAGGTCGGGACCAATCCCGGCGGGTTCGCCGGGAGTGATGGTCACACGAGAAATGTTAGCCATTGCTGCCTATGATTTTCACGTAAGCGCTGGCACGCTGTTCCTGCATCCAGGTTTGCGCTTCTTCAGAGAACTTGCGGTTGAACAGCATGCGGTAAGCACGGTCTTTCTGTGCGGCATCGGTTCTGTCCACTTTGCGGGTATCCAGCAGTTCAATCAGGTGCCAGCCAAAGGAAGAGTGCACCGGAGCGCTCATCTGGCCTTTATTCAGCTTCTGCAGGGCATCGCGGAAGGCAGGATCGTAGATATCCGTTGCCGCCCAGCCCAGGTCACCGCCCTGGTTCGCAGAGCCAGGATCGTCGGAGAACTCTTTTGCCGCAGCGGCAAAAGTGGTTTTTCCGCTCTTAATATCGGCGGCAATCTGCTCCAGCTTCTGACGCGCCTGGGCATCGTTCATGATAGGCGAGGTTTTCAGCAGGATATGGCGAGCATGAACTTCCGTAACCGAAATATTCTGGCTCTGGCCGCGCAGATCGTTAACTTTCAGGATGTGGAAGCCAACGCCGGAACGAATTGGGCCGATGATATCGCCTTTTTTCGCGGTGCTTAATGCCTGCGCGAAGATAGAAGGCAGCTCCTGGATACGGCCCCAGCCCATCTGGCCGCCTTTCAGCGCCTGCTGATCGGCAGAATAGCTGATGGCAAGCTTGCCGAAGTCGGCGCCGCCGCGAGCCTGTTCAACTACGTTACGCGCCTGTTTTTCCGCATCGTCAACCTGAGCAGAGCTTGGGTTTTCCGGCAGAGCAATCAGGATGTGGCTGAGGTTCAGCTCGGTGCTGCTGTCGTTCTGGTTGCCAACCTGCTGGGAAAGAGAGTCCACTTCCTGAGGCAGGATAGTTACGCGGCGGCGAACTTCGTTATTACGCACTTCCGAAATCGTCATCTCTTTACGAATCTGGCTGCGATAAGTGTTGTAGTTCACGCCGTCATAGGCCAGACGACTGCGCATCTGATCCATGGTCATATTGTTCTGTTTGGCGATGTTGGCGATAGCCTGATCGAGCTCATCGTCGGTAATCTTGACGCCCATTTTCTGGCCCATCTGCAGGATGATTTGGTCCATAATCAGGCGTTCAAGAATTTGGTGACGCAGGGTAGCATCGTCAGGAAGCTGCTGGCCCGCATCCCGTGAATTCATTTTCACCGACTGCATTAAGCCATCAACATCACTTTCAAGGACTACGCCGTTATTGACTACGGCGGCTACTTTGTCGACAACCTGTGGGGCGGCAAAAGCCGTGTTTGCCACCAGTGCGACACCAAGAAGCAGCGTTCTCCAGTTCTTCATACTTTTTCCATTTTACTTAGCCGCAAAGCGGATTATTTAGAGTATTCGTCAAAGTGAATTACATCGAGCTTTGGTACGGCAGAATGTTAGAACGCAGCATCTGCGGGATACCCAGGCCATAGTTGGAGCTAAGGCCGCGTAGCTCGATGTTAAAGCCGATTACGTTATCGTATTTGCTTTGGTTATTTTCCCAGCCGTTGATTTTACGTTCGACACCAACACGAATTGCATAGCAACAAGAGCTGTACTGGACGGCAAACATAGAGTCAGCGGACTGTCTGGCATTGGTATCATAGTAGTAAGCCCCGACTACCGACCAGCGATCGACTATCGGCCAGCTGGCTACCATACCTACCTGCGAGATCCCTTCTTTATATTGCTCGGCATAAGAATATGCTGGCAACGTCGCCTGAATATACTCCGGGCTGGCATAACGATAGGTTAACTGTGCCATGCGATCTGAATCGCGACGATACTCAATCGCGCCGCTGCCGGTTGCTACGTTGCCAAGGCGCGCGTCATACTGCACGCCGCCGCGCAGGCCCCAACGATCCGTCATACGCCAGTAGGTGTCACCGGCCCAGAGCATTGATCCAGTATTTTTATCTTTCTCCCAGTTGATGTTGTCATCCCCGGTTCGGGACTGGGTGAAATAGTAGATTTGACCAGCGGAAATATTAAAACGTTCAACCGAAGCATCATCATAAACGCGAGAAGTGACGCCGGTAGTCATTTGGTTGGCGGAAGCAATACGGTCCAGGCCGCCGTAGGTACGGTCCCTGAATAGCCCGCTGTAGTCTGACTGTAACAGCGAGGAGTCGTAGTTATTGATGGCGCTCTGGTTGCGGTAAGGCACGTACAGATACTGGGCGCGCGGCTCCAGGGTCTGAGTCCAGCCGGCTACGGAGTCCATATCGCGGTCAAAGATCAGCTTGCCGTCCATTTTAAACTGCGGCAGCGTGCGGTTGACGGATGATTCGAGACTATTAGCTGAGGCTAGTGTCTGCTGGTAAGAAGCATTGTTCCTATCGCTATTATATAAATTCGTAGCGTAGTTTTTATATTTATCAAGATTGCCTTGCTGATAATGGGTCATCATCAGCTTGGTTTCGGTATTCAGGCTGGCCCAGCCGTTCGACAGCGGCAGGCTGATAACCGGCTCCAGGTGCAGACGCGTGGCGTCCGGCATATTGTCATTCACGTTGGTGAATTTAACCGCCTGGCCATAAATACGGGTATCAAATGGGCCCACATCGTTCTGGTAGAAGTTAACGTCCAGCTGCGGCTCTGCGCGATAAGAACTAGTGCCGTTATTGAGTTGGTTAGCGAATACCTGGAACTGTTTGGCGGACAATGTCGCGTCAAAATTCTGGTTAGCGTATCCGACGCTGAATTTTTGCGTCGCGTAGCCGTCGGTGCTGGAGCCGTACTTAGAGCTAAAATCGTTAAAGTAGCGGGAGTCGCTGACTTTTGTATAGTCAACGTTGAAGCGCCATACCTGATCCATCACCCCGCTGTGGTTCCAGTAGAACAGCCAGCGGCGGTCCTTTTCACCAGGCGCGGTGTTAGTTTCATTCTTATATTCATCGTCTGACGGCAGGTAATCAAACTCCATCAAGCCTGTACCCGCCTGGGTCAGATAGCGGAACTCGTTCTGCCATTGAATGCCGCCGCGTTTGTCTATGTAGTGCGGCGTAATGGTGGCATCGAAGTTAGGCGCAATGTTCCAGTAGTACGGCAGTGCGAACTCGATGCCGTTGTTGGTACTGTATTTAGCGCTTGGGATCAGGAAGCCTGAGCGGCGTTTGTCGCCAATCGGCAACTGCAGGTAAGGGCTATAAAAGACCGGCACCGGGCCGAGCTTAAAGCGGGCGTTCCAGATCTCGGCGACTTCTTCCTGACGGTCCTGAATAACTTCGCTTCCGACCACGCTCCAGGTATTGGAGCCGGGCAGGCAGGAGGTAAATGTCCCGTTCTCGAGGATGGTGTAGCGGTTATCGCCGCGCTGCTTCATCAGGTCCGCAGTTCCGCGACCCTGACGGCCTACCATCTGGTAATCACCGCTCCAGACGTTAGTATCTTTGGTATTTAAATTCGACCACGCTTTCGGACCTTTCAGGATGACCTGATTATCGTCGTAATGCACATTACCTAAGGCATCGACGGTGCGTACCGGTTCCGGCTGGCCTTCAACCTGCTTCTGATGCAGTTGGACTTCGTCAGACTGTAGACGGCTATTCCCCTGCTGAATGTCAACATTGCCGGTAAATACGGCATTATCCGGGTAATTTCCTTTGGCATGATCGGCCTGGATAGTTACCGGAAGGCTGTTGCCATCGTCCTGAACCAAAGGACGGTTGTAGCTTGGGATACCCAGCATACATTGCGAGGCAAGGTCGGCAGCCATACCTTGTTGGCTATAAAGCGCTGAGCCAATCAGGGTGGCCAGCAAGGTGGGAATACGTTTTTTCATACGTGTTATTTGTTGTTCCGTCATCAGGGTATAGCGAAGGCAAACGGTCAGAGACTAACGTACTCATCACCACAGCGCTAGTGTTAATCCAGCCCGTTCAGCAGGATGCCGTTAGGCACCGCTATCAATGGCGGGTATGATAAAGCAAATTCTAGACGACGGCATGACGATTTGGGGAGTATATGCGGTATTGGGGAAAAGTAGTGGGTGTTGCTTTGGGGTTAATCTCGGGCGGCGGCTTCTGGGGTGTGGTGATTGGTTTTCTTATCGGCCATATGTTCGATAAGGCGCGCGGCCGCCGTGGCGCCTGGTTTGCCAACCAGCAGCAGCGTCAGGCGCTGTTTTTTTCTACCACTTTTGAAGTGATGGGGCATCTCACCAAATCGAAAGGCAGAGTAACCGAGGCGGATATCCAAATCGCTTCTTTACTTATGGACCGCATGCAGCTCCACGGTGAAGCGCGCGCTGCGGCGCAAAGAGCCTTCCGGGACGGTAAAGAGAACGGCTACCCGCTGCGTGAAAAAATGCGTCAGATGCGCACCGTGTGCTTTGGCCGCTCCGATCTTATTCGGATGTTTCTGGAAATCCAAATCCAGGCGGCGTTCGCCGACGGTTCATTGCATCCGAATGAGCGGCAGGTGCTGTATGTCATTGCCGAAGAGTTGGGGATTTCTCGCGGCCAGTTTGACCAGTTCCTGCGCATGATGGAGGGCGGCCAGCAGTTTGGCGGCGGGCAGTATCAGCAGCAGTCACAGGGCGGCTTCTCTCAGCAGCAGCGAGGCCCAACGCTTGAGGACGCCTGCAATGTGCTGGGGGTGAAAAGCTCCGATGAGCCGACGGTCATCAAGCGTGCCTACCGTAAGCTGATGAGCGAGCATCATCCGGATAAATTGGTGGCAAAAGGGTTACCGCCGGAAATGATGCAGATGGCGAAGCAGAAAGCGCAGGAAATTCAGGGTGCTTACGACCTGATTAAAACGACGAAAGGGTTCAAGTAGAAAAAAGCCTCCATTCGGAGGCTTTTAGTCAAAAGTCAGCAGGTGTTTTAAACGTCATTGGCGTACCGAAGCTTGGGTGGCTTATGGTAAGCATTTCGGCATGCAGTTGCAGACGAGGTGCCATTGCCAGCGCCTCAGGCGTGGCGTAGAAGCGGTCACCAAGGATCGGGTGCCCGAGCGCCTGCATATGGACACGCAGCTGGTGCGAGCGCCCGGTAATCGGTTTTAGCTGTACGCGGGCGGAATTATCCGCCGCGTATTCCAGCACCTGATATTCCGTCTGAGCCGCTTTCCCTGTTTCGTAGCACACCTTCTGCTTAGGCCTATTTGGCCAGTCGCAAATCAGCGGCAAATCCACCATGCCTTTCTCCGGCTGTGGATGGCCCCAAACGCGAGCCACGTACTGTTTCTTCGGCTCGCGCTCGCGAAACTGGCGTTTGAGTTCACGCTCGGCCGCTTTGGTCAACGCCACTACAATAACGCCGCTGGTCGCCATATCAAGCCGATGGACCGATTCTGCCAGCGGATAGTCGCGCTGGACGCGCGTCATTACGCTGTCTTTATGCTCTTCAAGACGCCCGGGAACCGACAACAGGCCGCTGGGCTTGTTGACCACCATGATGTGCTCATCCTGGTAAAGGATGTGCAGCCACGGTTCAGTTGGCGGGTTGTACGGTTCCATCAACATTTACTCTGCATCCTTCAAGTCACAGCTGAGTTTGCTGCTCTTGTTTATCCCGGTCACTGGCTCAAGTCAGCGACCGGGAATGCTTTCTCTTGCCGCTTTGCTACAACTCGAATGATTTGAGTAAAGCGACGTCTATTTACTGGTGGGTAACGACAATCAGGCGAAGCGCATCCAGGCGCCAGTTAGCCTGGCTCAGGGCTTCCATTACCTGCTGACGGTTGCTTTCAATTGCCGCAAGTTCGTCATCACGGATGTTAGGGTTGACCGCCTTCAGCGCTTCCAGACGTGACAGTTCCGCACTCAGTTTCTCATCGGCTTCTTCGCGAGCAGAGTCGATCAGCTCCCGTGCAGCGCTGGCGACTTTCTCTTCGGCCAGTTGCAGAATCGCGTGAACGTCGGGCTGCACCGCATTGACCAGTTTGCTGCCGGTGTGGCGGTTAACCGCACTCAGCTGGCGGTTGAAGCTTTCAAACTCCACCTGTGCCGCAAGGTTGGTGCCATTTTTATCAACCAGCATACGCACCGGCGTTGGCGGCAGGAAGCGGTTAAGCTGCAGCTGTTTAGGCGCTTTCGCCTCAACAACGTAGACCAGCTCAAGCAGCAGCGTGCCTACCGGCAGCGCCTTGTTCTTCAGCAGAGACAGGGCGCAGCTCCCGGTATCGCCGGAAAGGATCAGATCCAGGCCGTTACGGATGATCGGGTGTTCCCAGGTAACAAACTGCGCGTCTTCGCGGGATAGCGCCACATCACGTTCGAAGGTAATGGTGCAGCCATCTTCCGGCAGGCCCGGGAAGTCCGGCACCAGCATATGGTCGGACGGCGTCAGTACAACCATGTTGTCGCCACGATCGTCCTGGTTGATACCGACGATGTCGAACAGGTTCATCGCAAAGCTTACGAGGTTGGTATCGTTATCCTGCTCGGAAATTGCCTGCGCCAGCGCCTGGGCTTTTTCGCCGCCGTTGGAGTGGATCTCCAGCAGGCGGTCACGGCCCTGTTCAAGCTGAGTTTTCAGCGCATCGTGCTGCTCGCGGCACTGTTTAATCAGGCCATCAAAGCCTTCGGTGTTTTCCGGGGCGGCAAGGTACTCGATAAGCTGCGGGTAGACGCTATCGTAAATGGTGCGGCCGGTCGGGCAGGTATGCTCGAAGGCATCCAGCCCCGCGTGATACCAGTCTACCAGTACCGACTGCGCGGTTTTTTCCAGATAAGGAACGTGGATCTGGATATCGTGCGCCTGGCCGATACGGTCGAGGCGGCCGATACGTTGTTCCAGCAGATCCGGGTTAAACGGCAGATCAAACATCACCAACTGGCTGGCAAACTGGAAGTTACGCCCTTCGGAACCGATTTCGGAGCACAGCAGGACCTGAGCGCCGGTGTCTTCTTCCGCAAACCAGGCGGCTGCGCGGTCGCGTTCGATAATTGACATGCCTTCATGGAACACGGCGGCACGAATGCCTTCACGCTCGCGCAGAACCTGCTCAAGCTGTAGCGCGGTGGCGGCTTTGGCACAGATAACCAGCACTTTTTGCGAGCGGTGGCTGGTCAGGTAGCCCATCAGCCATTCGACGCGCGGATCGAAGTTCCACCAGGTGCCGGTATCGCCTTCGAATTCCTGATAAATCTGCTCCGGATAAAGCATATCGCGGGCGCGTTCCTCAACGGACTTGCGCGCCGCCATGATGCCGGAAACTTTAATTGCCGTTTGATACTGCGTTGGCAGCGGCAGGCGAATGGTATGCAGTTCGCGTTTCGGGAAGCCTTTCACGCCGTTACGGGTATTACGGAACAGCACGCGGCTGGTGCCGTGGCGGTCCATCAGCATAGAGATCAGCTCCTGACGAGCGGCCTCGCTGCCTTCGCGATCGCTATTGGCGGTTTGCAGCAGCGGCTCGATATCCTGCTCGCCGATAAGCTCGCCCATGGTGTTGAGCTGCTCGTCAGTCAGGCGATCGCCCGCCAGCAGCAGAGCAACGGCGTCCGCAACCGGACGGTAATGCTGCTGCTCTTCAACGAACATCTCGAAGTCATGGAAGCGGTTAGGATCAAGCAGGCGCAGACGCGCAAAGTGGCTTTCCATTCCCAGCTGTTCCGGCGTTGCCGTCAGCAGCAGCACGCCGGGTACGTGTTCGGCCAGCTGTTCGATGGCCTGGTATTCGCGGCTCGGTGCGTCTTCGCTCCACACCAGATGGTGGGCTTCATCGACAACCAGCAGATCCCATTCCGCTTCGCACAGGTTTTCAAGGCGCTGTTTGCTGCGGCGCACAAAGTCGAGCGAACAGATGACCAGCTGTTCGGTATCAAACGGATTGCTGCTGTCGTGCTGGGCTTCGGCATAGCGTTCGTCATCAAACAGGGCGAAACGCAGGTTGAAGCGGCGCAGCATTTCAACCAGCCACTGATGTTGCAGAGTTTCCGGCACCACGATAAGCACACGCTCGGCGCTGCCTGCCAACAGTTGCTGGTGGATTATCATCCCGGCTTCGATGGTTTTGCCCAGGCCAACTTCATCGGCTAGCAGGACTCGCGGCGCATGGCGGCGGCCTACATCGTGGGCAATATTCAGCTGGTGCGGGATAAGACTGGTGCGCATGCCGCGCAGTCCGCTCCAGATCTGGCGAGATTGTTCGCTCTGATATTTGCGCGCGCGAAAACGTAGCGCAAAACGGTCCATGCGGTCGATTTGCCCGGCAAACAGGCGATCCTGAGGCTTGCTGAACACCAGCTTGCTGTCGAGAAACACTTCGCGCAGCAGAACGCTTTGTTCTTCGGTGTCGAGGCGGGTACCAAGGTAGGCGAGTAAACCCTTTTCTTCCTTAACTTCATCAACTTTTAGCTGCCAGCCTTCATGGCTGGTAATGATGTCGCCCGGGTTAAACATCACGCGGGTGATAGGCGAGTCATTTCTGGCATACAGACGATTTTCACCCGTTGCCGGGAATAGCAGAGTAACCATGCGCGTATCGAGCGCCACAACAGTTCCCAGTCCCAGTTCGCTTTCGGTATCGCTGATCCAACGTTGACCAAGTGTAAAAGGCATAAGTTTTCGGCTCTATTTCAGTGACTTAAATTTGCAGGCAATAGCATGGCTACCGCGCACAAGGGGCGCAGTCGTTTAAAATTGGGTCTATGGATTCGGAGAAGGGCGCTATGGTACTGGATGGCAACGGATTCGTCACCTGCTTGTCACACCCCGAGTCTATTAAAATAGCCCCATTTGCCCCGTCATCAGTGTAGCAAAGTCATCCTCAAGGAAGGGCAAAATCCCTTCTGCCACCGGCTGTAGCTGGCGCGTCAGGTAATGATCGTAATCCAGAGGGGCCTGCTGGTAATCCACAGGCTCGGGGCCGTTTAGCGTCATCACATATTTTATTGTACCGCGGTTTTGGTACTGCGCCGGGCGCCCAAGCCGCTGGTTATGCTCGTCGGCAAGTCGGGCGGCGCGGACGTGAGGCGGGACATTTTTCTGGTATTCACTTAGCGGGCGGCGCAGCCTTTTGCGATAAATCAGCTGGGCGTCCAGCTCACCCGCCATCAGGCTGGCAATCGTCTCACGAATATAATCCTGATAGGGCTCGTTGCGGAAAATCCGCAGGTACAGCGTTTGCTGGAACTGTTGGGCGAGGGGCGTCCAGTCCGTGCGCACCGTTTCCAGCCCCTTGAACACCATGCGCTGAGCGTCGCCCTCCTGAATCATCCCGGCATAGCGTTTTTTACTGCCCTGATCCGTTCCTCTGATGGTTGGCATCAGGAAACGGCTAAAATGGGTTTCGTACTCCAGCTCCAGCGCACAGCTGAGGTTTTGTGTGTTCTTCAGGTGCTCGCGCCACCAGTTATTAACGTGCTCAACCAGTTGGTTACCGATGCGCGCGGCATCCTGCTCGGTGTGCGCCTTTTTAAGCCAGATAAAGGTTGAATCCGTATCGCCATAAATCACGTCATACCCGCAGGCTTCTATTAATTCCCTGGTCTGGCGCATGATCTCATGTCCACGCATGGTGATCGATGAGGCAAGACGGGGATCGAAAAAGCGGCAGGCGCTGGTGCCCAGCACGCCATAAAAGGCGTTCATGATTATTTTCAACGCCTGGGACAGAGGTTTATTGCCCCGGCGTTTTGCTTCGTCTCGGCCGTGCCATATTTGGCCGACTATTTCCGGCAGGCAGTGTTTTTCGCGGGAGAACCACCCGCCAATAAAACCTTCAACAGCGTGCGCGGAGTCCGGCTGCGCGGTGCCTTCGACCAGCCCGACAGGATCGATTAAAAAGGTGCGAATGATAGACGGGTAGAGGCTTTTATAATCCAGCACCAGCACCGAGTCGTACAGCCCGGGGCGGGAATCCATAACGTAGCCGCCGGGGCTTGCCTGCGGCGGCACTTCACCAAGGTTAGGTGCGACATAACCGGCGCGGTGCATACGCGGGAAATAGAGATGACTGAATGCCGCTACCGAGCCGCCGTGTTTGTCCAGAGGCAGTCCGTTCACCGAAGCGCGCTCCAGCAGGAACGGCATCAGCTCGGTTTTATGGAAAATCCGCGTAACCAGCTCGCAGTCTTTGAGGTTATAGGTTGCCAGGGCGGGCTTATCTTCGGCAAAGCGGCGATCGATCTCATCCATTCGATCCCATGGATTATCGATAGATTTGCCTTCTCCCAGCAGCTCGCGTGAGACGGTTTCCAGAGAAAAAGAGGAAAAATTCCAGAATGCGGATTTCAGGGCTTCAATACCGTCGATGATTACCCGCCCGGCAATCTGGGCGAAGAATACGCCCTGTTTGAAACCGTGCTCGCGCCATTCCAGCAGGCTGTTGCCACGGCCCAGCCGGAGCGGTACCTGATAGCGTTCTGCCATTTTTTGCAGCACCCGCAGGTCGAACTGCACCACGTTCCAGCCTATCAGGACGTCGGGATCGTGTTCGGCAAACCAAGCGTTGAGCTTTTCAAGCAGCAGAGGGCGACTGGCAACATATTCCAGCGTGAAATCCAAACTGGAGGCCTCGCCGTTCTCCGGCCCCAGCATGTAGACGTGGCGCTGGCCGCAGCCCTCAAGGCCGATGCAGTAAAGCTCGCCGTGGCGGTTGGTTTCGATATCCAGCGATACCCATTTCAGCGGTGGGCGATATTCCGGGGCCGGCTTCAGGCGCGTGTCGAGCAGCACTTCGCCCTGAGGCTGGCCGCTGAACCAGACCGGGGCGGTGATAAAGCGCTCCATCAGGAAACGCTCCGGCGGGCGGATGTCCGCTTCGTAAACCGTTACTCCGCCGTCCCGCAGCAGTTTCTCAAACCTGATGAGCTGGCGGTGTTGGTGGCAATAAAGACCGGCCACCGGCTGACGGTGGAAATCTTTTAGCTCAAGCGGAGTGAGGCGGAACTGGCTTTCGCCTGCCAGCAAACGCTGCGCCTGCGCCAGCTGTGCCTGCGGAATAAAAGCCACGGACTCCTGCGGCGGCAGGCGCACTTTTTGCGGGCCAGCATCGGTGGCCAGCCAGAAATCAACTTCGGTTCCGCGTGGAGTATCCCGCCAGTGTCTGGTCAGCAGAAACCCCTGACGAGCTTGAGACACGCTGCATTCTCTTTCAGGAAAAGTGCTTCGATTATAGTCCATTTTGCGGCTGATTACTGCATTTATATACAGTGTTGTCGAGCGATGCCGCAAACCATCCGGAACTTTCCCGGCTATTATTTATTCATATAAATGATACCTTGACGGCCATCACGTTAATTCTGGAGAATCCCCCGCTCGTTTATCGACGGAAAGCCTATGGAAGCCTTACTGGAACACTTTATTACGCAGTCAGTAGCATATTCGCTTTTTGCGGTGATGCTGGTGGCCTTCTTTGAGTCGCTGGCGCTGGTGGGGCTTATCCTGCCGGGCACGGTGATGATGGCGGGGCTTGGCGCGCTTATCGGCAGCGGGCAGGTCAATTTTTACTATGCATGGGGCGCAGGAATTGTAGGCTGCCTGCTGGGCGACTGGATTTCATTCTGGCTGGGGCAGCGTTTTAAAGGGCCGCTGCACCGCTGGTCGTTTATGAAGAAGAACAAGGCGCTGCTGGATAAAACCGAGCACGCCCTGCATCAGCACAGCATGTTTACCATCCTGGTTGGGCGGTTTGTTGGCCCGACGCGGCCGCTGGTGCCGATGGTTGCCGGAATGCTGGACTTGCCGCTGGCTAAGTTTCTGCCGCCGAATATCATTGGCTGCCTGCTCTGGCCTCCGCTCTATTTTATGCCCGGTATTTTGGCCGGCGCGGCGATAGACATTCCGGCAGATATGAAGAGCGCCAGCTTTAAGTGGCTGCTGCTGGCGGTGGCGCTGCTATTATGGCTGGCCGCCTGGCTGTGTTGGCGTTGGTATCGTAGCGATAAGAGCGGCTCAGACAGGCTTACCCGCTTTCTGCCTCGCTCGCGTTTACACTGGCTGGCGCCGTTGATGCTGGTGGCCGGAATCGGCAGCCTCGTGGCGCTGCTTCAGCATCCGCTGATGCCGGTTTACTGGGATATTTTGTGGAAGGTTTTATCCCACTAGCGGCCGATACCCAACAGCGTCGAGGCGCTTGCCTCGCCGCTTAGCAGCGTTTTTGTTTCCCCATCCCAGGCTATACGTCCGTCCATAACGACAAGGCTGCGTTCGGCAATGCGCGCCGCATCTTCAGTGCTATGAGAGACCATCAGCAGCGTCAGCCGCTGCTCCCGACACAGTTCATCAAGCAGCTGTAGCATCTCCTGGCGCAGCGCCGGGTCGAGCGCCGAAAAGGGTTCATCCAGCAATAAAATAGGCTGCTGACGCACCAGGCAACGGGCCAGCGCCACACGCTGGCGCTGGCCGCCGGAAAGCTGGGACGGCAGACGATCGAGCATCTTCTGCAACCCCATGCGCTCTGCCATTGCCACCAGCCTGCTCTGCTGCTGCGCATTTAGCTTCATACCGGGGTGCATACCGAGGGCGATGTTCTGCCGGACGTTAAGGTGGCTGAACAGGTTGTTTTCCTGAAATAGCATGGACACAGGGCGAGCCGAAGGCGGCGTTCGGGTATGTTCTTTTCCGTCCAGCTTGATGCTGCCGCTGGCCGGTTCAAGGAAACCGGCAACCAGGCTCAGCAGCGTGCTTTTCCCCGCGCCGCTTGGCCCAAGGATTGCCACGCGTTCACCGGCGGTAACGCGGAGAGAAAAGCGCATGGGTAAATGCTGATACAGCCAGGTTACATCAGTCAGAGTTAGCATCGCGCCCCGGTAATTTTTCAATCAAAGTGAACAGCATAAAGCACAGAAGTAATAGCAACAGCGCCGTCACCGCGCCATCCTGGCTGCGGTAAGAGCCGATTTGCTGGTACAGCCAAAACGGCAGCGTGCGGAAATCTTCATTGCCAAACAACGCAACCACGCCAAAATCGCCGATAGAGAGCACGCAGGCAAACGCCAGCGCCTGAGAAATTGGGATTTTGAGCGCCCTGAGTTCAATAAACCGCAGGCGATTAAAACCGCTAATATTCAGTGACTGGCAGAGCTGCGTATAGCGTTCCGCTACGTCACGCATGGGATTTTCCAGCACTTTCAGCGCATAGGGAATGGCCATCAGCGCATTGGTAAAAATGACAATTGCATCGGCAGACTGGGGCAGGCCGACGGTATTATTGAGCAGCAGGAAGAAGCCGGTAGCCAGTACGATGCCCGGCATTGCCAGAATTAACATGCCGCTTAGTTCTATAGCCTGCCCGGCAAACACTCGCTTGCGCAGCCGCAGTTCACGCGAGCTCCACAGCAGCATCATGGTTAACACAACGCAGATAACTCCGGCGGCAACCGCAATGCGCAGCGAAGTCCAGAGCGCCTGCCAGAGCGCGGCCTGCCGGAGCACGCTGCTCATGCTGCTATTGACTCCGTCGAACATCACCGCCAGCAAAGGCGGGAGCAATAGCAGCAATGCCAGCCCGATGAGCAGGCCATCGCACAGTTTACGGCGCAGAGAATCCTGCGGATCTCGCCAGCCTTGTAGCTGGCTTGAACCCACGGGGATAGCCTTGCTTAGTCTTTGGCTGAACAGCACCAGCCCAAGGCAGCAAGCCATTTGCAGCAGCGCAAGCAGCGCGGCTCTGGCAGGATCGTAGTCGTAGCTCAGGGCCTGGAAGATAGCCAGTTCGATGGTTGTTGCCTGAGGTCCTCCGCCCAGCGAGAGCACGGTCGCGAAACTGGCAAAGCAGAGCATAAAGATAAGCGCTCCGGCCGGCAGAATTTGCCGCCGCAGCCACGGCCATTCGACGAAGTGAAAGAAATTCCAGCCCTGCATACCCAGCTGCGCGGCCAGCTGGCGCTGCTCTGATGGAATATTATTCAGCGCCTGGAGCAGCAGGCGGGTGGCCATCGGCATGTTGAAAAAAACATGCGCCAGAAGGATGCCCTGTAAGCCGTAAGGCGAGAAATTCCACTCGAGGCCAAGCCAGCCGCAAAGCGTTGCCAGCCAGCCTTCGCGCCCGTAAACCGAGAGAATGCCAAATACCGCGACAAGCACCGGCAGCACCAGCGTCATGGCGCACAGCCGCAGCAGCGCCATACGGCCTGGAAAACGCCGTCGATAAAGCGCCCGAGCTAAAAAGATAGCCGGGAAAACGGAGAGTGCGGCGGAAAGAAAGGCCTGCCAGAAAGAGAAGCGCAGAACATGCCAGATATAGCTGTCCTGCAGCAGCGCGGAGACGTCCGTTTGCGGAGCGTTAAACCACAGCGCAAGGAAAGCCGCCAGGGCTACCGCCACCACCAGCGTGGCGGCAAATAGCCCTGGATAGAGCCAGCCGGGGATCAGCGGCTGACGGCGCGTTGCCATTCACTAATCCAGGTTGCTCGTTGGGCCGCGACCTGCTGAGGCGTAAACTCCAGCGTGGTTTGCGGTTTCACCAGCCCGTCAAAACCAGCGGGTAATTTCACGTCGGTTACCGGGTACATCCAGTTGCCGGTAGCGATAGTGTTCTGGAACCCAGGGGTGGTAATGAATTTGATAAATTTCTCCGCCAGCTCGGGCTGTTTGCTGCTGGCAAGACGCCCGGCAACTTCAACCTGCAGGTAGTGGCCTTCACTGAAGTCCGCGGCTGCGTAGTTGTCTTTCTTCTCTTCAATGATGTGGTAAGCCGGGGAGGTGGTGTAGCTCATGACCAGGTCGGCTTCACCTTTGAGGAACAGGCCATAAGCTTCGCTCCAGCCTTTGGTGACGGTGACGGTTTTTTTCGCCAGCTTCTGCCAGGCTTCTGGCGCTTTGTCGCCATACACTTTCTGCATCCAGAGCAGCAAACCCAGCCCCGGCGTGCTGGTACGCGGGTCCTGATAAATCACTTTCCATTTCTGCTCGCTTTCGACCAGCTCTTTCAGGCTTTTCGGCGGGTTTTTCAGCTTGTTTTTGTCATAAACAAAAGCGAAGTAGCCGTAATCATAAGGAACAAACGTGCTGTTTTTCCAGCCGCCGGGCACTTTCAGGCTGGCGGTGTCGATATTGGATGGCGCAAACAGTTTAGTTTGTGAAGCCGCGTCCAGCAGGTTGTTGTCCAGCCCCAGCACCACGTCAGCCTTGCTGTTTTTACCTTCCATGCGCACGCGGTTGAGCAGCGACACGCCGTCTTCCAGCGCGACAAATTTCAGTTCGCAGTTACAGTCGGCCTCAAACGCTTTTTTAACCGCCGGGCCAGGGCCCCAGTCGGCGGAAAATGAGTCGTAGGTGTAAACGGTTAATACGGGCTTAGCAAAAACGGGAGCGGCGACCAGCGCCAGCAGCGGCAGTAATTTTTTGAACACTTCGCACCTCTTATAAAAGGGGGCAAAGGAATTGAGCGGACTGTCTCAAATCCCTTCGCCGGCGTTATCCGGATCAGGTTCGACGGGTATTATCTCAGCGCGGACAATTTGTCCTGGCACCCCGTTGAGCAGGGAGGATTCTACTGATTTCCTCTGTGTTACGAAAGCGTTATGGGCCGGGTGGCGCAAACCAGGCGGATTTAAAATCAAACCAGCCGAGGGTGTTCATTCTTACCCCGCGCATACTGCGCTGACCTTCGATGCGCAACCAGTGGTGAATCAAGGGCATAACGTCGTTTCGCTCCAGCATTTGCTTGCACCATTCCGGCAGAGGAAGGGTTTTTCCGTGCCAGCGGCGGGCGTCGCCCTGCCAGTCCAGCGGCATGCATTTTTGGATAAGCGGCACTTCATACAGCTGGGCGAACAGGGAATATTCCAGCGGCATCGTAAAGTTAACGCTGTTCAGCCAGATATCGCTTTGCGCATCGCCCTGGTGCCACTCGGCGTAATCGACTTCCTGGATAATCAGCTTCACGCCCTGCTCGGCCAGCAGTTCGGTCATGATATTGCTGATAACGCGGTGTTCTACATGGTCGCGGTAGTAGGTGAGGGTAATGCTTTCGAGGCCAGCAGGCCTGGCGGGCAGCGGGCCGGGGCGCGAATGATGCCAGCGCGGCAGCAGGCCGTAGGCAGGGAACCAGTATTGCTGATACTGCTCGGCCGCACGGTAAATGAGATTGACCGGCGAAAGGATGTGGCCAATCCACTGGCGTACGCCTTCGTGAACGCCGAGCGTGGAGCGGCTGTCGAACAGCAGGTAGTAGCAGCCTTCTTCGGGGCGGCTTTCAACGGCTTTTTCGCTGTCCGGCATGCCCTGGAGCTGCACGCCGCAGCTCGACTCTTCCCCCACTTCCGGCAGTACCCAGAAGTTAACTTCATCAATCAGCGCCCGGAAGCCGAAGTAATCATCAAATGCGTGGATCTTCAGCTGGTTGCGATTATTACGGGCGACGGAATAAGGCCCTGTGCCAACGGGTTGGCTGGCAAAATCCGGCATCGTCGTCCATTCGCGCGGCAGGATCATGGCGTTAACGCTGCCCAGCAGCCACGGCAGCCAGTCATCCGGCTGGCTGAGATGAATATCCAGCGTCCAGGTGGTCGGGGAGGTTATCTGCGTGATGTGGGCAAACAGCGGCAGGGTATTGATGCGCTGTAGCGAGGTAATGATATCCAGCATGTCCAGCTCCCGGCCATGATGGAAATGAATGCCGGGGCGGAGAAAGAAGCGCCAGCGTAAAGGGGATATTTGCTGCCAGTGATGGGCAATATCCGCTTCCAGTTCCCCATTTTCCTCATTTATACGCGTCAGGCCGCTAAAAATTTGCCTTGCGATATGGGTTTCGGAGCGCCGCAGCGCCGAGCCGGGCAGCAGGTTAAGCAGAGGGCGGTAGTAAAGCACACGCAAAATATGGCGCCCCTGGCGGAAGCTGCGTCCCAAATGGGAGATAAGCATCTGGCGCACAGCCGCCTTATCGCCAACGATTTGCACCAGCTGATCGATGCGATCCTGCTCGAGCAAATCTTCGGCTCGCTGTTGCTGAAGCGCCAGCCCGGTGTAGAGGAAGGTGAGCTGCGAGCGTTTGCCGCGGCCCGCTTCGGCCTGCCAGCTTAGCCAGCCTTTTTCCTGCATGGCGTTCAGCAATGTGCGCATATGGCGACGTGAACAGCTCAGCAGCTCGGCCAGATCATTAAGCGTAGTTTCCTGTGGTTTGCCCTCGCAGCACTGCCACAGGCGGATGAATTGTTGTTGCAGACGTGACGAAGACATAAAAGAGGAACTCCCGCTGGAAACTCATCAATTTAACTATCCCTATATTACGTCAATAATCATCGGCGATGAAGCGAGGAGGTGTTTATGATGCGGTCATCACCTGTTAAGTTTTTCCAACAGTACTTTGCTGCGACACAATCTGTTCGTTCTGGATGGCTGGCTCGCCTGACGGTAGAGCAAAGACTAAGGATGCTCGAAGACTTGATGCAGTGGGAGGTTACAACCCCGATGCCCGAAAATACCCCCGCGCCGACTCATGTGTGACTGAGTATTGGTGCTTTTCACCGGCCAGCAGCTGTTTACTGCTGGCTTTTTTCGTTTAAAATTTACGCGCTTAGCCTCTGCCTTCGACTCCCTGGCCTTTTAAGGACATTCCATGCTCTGGTTTTTGACCCGCGCACGTCGTTTTAACCCGGTATATGCCGCTTTTATGGCTGTCGCTTTTATGATGGGGATAGCGGGTGCGCTACAGGCCCCAACGCTTAGCCTCTTTTTAACACGAGAAGTTGAGGTGCGCCCGTTCTGGGTCGGGCTGTTCTACACCGTTAACGCCATCGCCGGGATAGCCGTCAGCCTGCTGCTGGCAAAGAGATCGGACAGCCAGGGCGACAGGCGCAAGCTGATTATGGTGTGCTGTATGATGGCGGTTGCGAACTGCATTTTGTTTGCTTTTAACCGCCACTATCTGACGTTGATTACCGTTGGTGTGATGTTCGCCTCCATTGCTAACACCGCTATGCCGCAAATTTTTGCCCTGGCGCGCGAATATGCTGACCGCTCCGCGCGGGAAGTGGTGATGTTCAGCTCGGTGATGCGCGCCCAGCTCTCGCTTGCCTGGGTGATTGGCCCGCCGCTCTCTTTTATGCTGGCGCTGAAATACGGTTTTACCACCATGTTTCTTATTGCCGCCGGGATTTTTGTTATCTCGCTGGCGCTGATCGTTTTTGCTTTGCCTTCGGTTGCCAGGGTTGAGCAACCCGCCGAAGTTGCTATAACCCAGGTCAGCGGCTGGAAGGACAGTAACGTCCGAATGCTGTTTATTGCCTCAATGCTGATGTGGACCTGCAACACCATGTACATCATCGATATGCCGCTGTGGATAAGCCAGGATCTCGGCCTGCCGGACGAGCTGGCGGGCTTATTAATGGGCACCGCCGCCGGGCTGGAAATCCCTGCGATGATTCTGGCGGGCTACTATGTGAAGCGCTTCGGTAAGCGAAACATGATGGTGGTCGCGGTGGCGGCTGGCGTGCTGTTTTACCTCGGGCTGATTTTCTTTCACGGTAAGACGGCGCTGCTGGCCTTGCAGCTGTTTAACGCGGTGTTTATCGGCATTATTGCCGGGATCGGTATGTTGTGGTTCCAGGACTTAATGCCCGGCAGGCCGGGGTCTGCCACTACGTTATTTACCAACAGTATTTCAACGGGCGTTATTCTGGCGGGGATTTTACAGGGCGCGCTGGCGGAGAGTTTTGGTCACTATTCGGTTTACTGGCTGATGGCGGGGCTGGCTGCTGTTGCGCTTTACCTCACCAGCCGGGTTAAGAATGTTTGATAATTTTAGCCCTCTCCCGGAAAAGGAGAGGGCTAAGCGTTACTGCATAAAGGCCGGTAATTTTTGCTCGTAGCCGGAAATCGCGGCTTCGTGCTGCAATGTCAGGCCGATGCTGTCCAGACCGTTTAACATGCAGTGACGGCGGAAGCTGTCGAGCTCGAACGAGTAGCTTTTCTCGCCTGCCTGAACGGTTTTCGCCTCCAGATCTACCACAAACTTAATCCCCGGCTGGGCGGCGACAAGCTTAAACAGCTCGTCCACCTGCTCGTCGCTTAACGTTACCGGCAGCAGCTGGTTGTTAAACGAGTTGCCGTAGAAGATGTCGGCGAAGCTCGGGGCGATAACCACTTTAAAACCGTAGTCGGTCAACGCCCAGGGCGCATGCTCGCGGGAAGAGCCGCAGCCAAAGTTTTCACGCGCCAGAAGAATAGAAGCGCCTTTAAACTCAGGGTAGTTCAGCACGAACTCTGGGTTCGGCTGCTGGCCCGCATCATCCAGAAAACGCCAGTCGTTAAACAGGTGAGCGCCAAAACCGGTGCGGGTAACCTTCTGCAAAAACTGCTTCGGTATAATGGCATCGGTATCGACGTTCGCCGCGTCCAGCGGAACGACCAGGCCGGTATGTTGGATAAATTTCTCTGCCATGGTAGTTCCTCTTATTTCAATGTACGAATATCAGCAAAATGACCGGCAACCGCGGCGGCGGCGGCCATTGCAGGGCTGACCAGATGAGTACGCCCACCGCGGCCCTGGCGACCTTCAAAGTTACGGTTGCTGGTGGAGGCGCAGCGCTCGCCCGGGTTCAGGCGGTCGTTGTTCATAGCCAGGCACATGGAGCAGCCCGGCAGGCGCCATTCAAAACCGGCTTCAATGAAAATTTTGTCCAGCCCTTCGGCTTCGGCCTGAGCTTTAACCGGGCCGGAGCCTGGAACCACCATCGCCAGTACGCCGGGAGCAACTTTGCGCCCTTTTGCGATTTCGGCCGCCGCACGCAGGTCTTCGATACGCGAGTTGGTACAGGAGCCGATAAACACTTTATCAATAGCCACTTCGGTCAGCGGGATACCCGGCTTCAGGCCCATATAGGCCAACGCTTTCTCGGCAGAGGCGCGCTCAACCGGATCGCTGAACGAGTCAGGGTTAGGGATATTGTCGGTCACCGAGATGACCTGGCCTGGGTTGGTTCCCCAGGTTACCTGCGGTGCGATTTCAGCGGCATCTAACGTTACGGTGGTGTCGAAGTTAGCGCCTTCATCGGTGCTGAATGTTTTCCAGTAAGCAACCGCATCGTCCCAGTCAGCGCCTTTTGGTGCGTGCAGGCGGCCATTAACATAGTTGAAGGTGGTTTCGTCCGGCGCGACCAGACCCGCCTTAGCACCCATTTCAATAGCCATGTTACACAGCGTCATGCGGCCTTCCATGCTCAGGGCACGGATAGCTTCCCCGCAGAACTCAACGACGTGGCCGGTACCGCCCGCGCTGCCGGTTTTACCGATGATCGCCAGCACGATATCTTTGGCCGTGATACCCGGTGCTGCGGTGCCTTTGACCTCGATCTTCATGGTCTTAGCGCGGCCCTGTTTCAGGGTCTGGGTTGCCAGTACGTGTTCAACTTCGGAAGTACCGATACCGAATGCCAGTGCGCCAAACGCGCCGTGGGTGGCGGTGTGGGAGTCGCCGCACACGATGGTCATGCCAGGCAGAGTAATGCCCTGTTCCGGCCCCATCACGTGGACGATGCCCTGGTATGGGTGGTTCAAATCGTAGAGCTCAACGCCAAACTCTTTGCAGTTCTTCATCAACTCCTGCATCTGAATGCGGGCCATCTCGCCGGAAGCGTTGATGTCTTTGGTCTGGGTTGAAACGTTGTGATCCATGGTGGCGAAAGTCTTCCCCGGCTGGCGAACAGGGCGGCCGTGGGCGCGCAGGCCGTCGAATGCCTGTGGAGAGGTCACTTCATGCACCAGATGGCGGTCAATGTACAGCAGCGGCGTCTCTTCCGGGGCTTCAAAGACCACATGGGCGTCGTACAATTTCTGATATAAGGTCTTAGCCATGATTACTTCCCCTGAGCCACGTAGCGGGCAATGATATCGCCCATTTCGTCGGTGCTGATTGCTTTACCATCACGGGCTAAGTCGCCGGTGCGGTGGCCTTCTTCTAACGCGCGGTTAATTGCGCCTTCGATAGCCTGAGCGGCCTGTTCCGCATCCAGGCTGTAGCGCAGCAGCAGCGCCAGAGACAGGATTTGCGCGATAGGGTTGGCGATGTTCTTGCCTGCGATGTCCGGCGCGGAACCGCCCGCAGGTTCGTACAGGCCAAAGCCTTGCTCGTTCAGGCTGGCGGACGGCAGCATCCCCATGGAACCGGTTATCATCGCGCACTCGTCGGACAAAATATCGCCAAACAGGTTGGAGCACAGCAGTACGTCGAACTGCGAAGGATCTTTAATTAACTGCATGGTGGCGTTGTCGATATACATATGGGACAGCGACACGTCAGGGTATTCTTTGCCGATTTCGTTGACGATTTCCCGCCACAACAGCGAAGTTTGCAGCACGTTCGCTTTGTCGATAGAGGTCACTTTACCGCGGCGTTTACGCGCGGATTCAAAAGCGATACGGGCGATTCGCTCGATCTCAAAGCGGTGGTAAACCTCAGTATCGTACGCTTTTTCGTGCATGCCGCTGCCTTCGCGGCCCTTAGGCTGGCCGAAGTAAATCCCGCCGGTCAGTTCGCGAACGCACAGAATGTCGAAGCCGTTTGCCGCGATATCGGCGCGCAGCGGGCAAAACTCTTCCAGCCCCTGATACAGACGCGCCGGACGCAGGTTGCTGAACAGTTTGAAATGTTTGCGCAGCGGCAGCAGGGCACCGCGCTCGGGCTGCTCTGCCGGCGGTAAATGTTCCCATTTAGGGCCGCCCACGGAGCCGAATAAAATCGCATCGGCCTGCTCGCAGCCTTCAACCGTTGCCTGCGGCAGCGGGCTGCCGTGACGATCGATAGCCGCACCGCCTACGTCATGCGTGCTGGTGGTGATGCGGATATCAAAGCGGTTACGAACTGCATCCAGTACTTTCAGGGCCTGAGCCATCACTTCCGGGCCAATACCGTCGCCCGGCAAAACTGCAATATGATAATTTTTCGACATTACACGGTTTCCTGATTTTGTTCTTTATTCTGATGTTGAGCTTTGCGTTGCAATTCTTTTTCGACTTCACCGGCGCGCCAGATGTTGTTCAGCACATGCACCATCGCTTTGGCGGATGACTCGACGATGTCGGTAGTCAGGCCGACGCCGTGGAAGCGGCGACCGTTGTAGTTGGCGACGATATCAACCTGGCCCAGCGCGTCTTTACCCTGGCCTTTGGCGCTCAAGCTGTATTTCACCAGCTCAATATCGTATTCGGTGATGCGGTTAATAGCCTGGTACACGGCATCTACAGGGCCGTTGCCGTTTGCCGCTTCGGCCTTAATTTCTTCCCCACAGGCCAGCTTCACGGAGGCGGTGGCGATACCGTTGGAGCCTGACTGCACGCTGAAGTAGTCCAGGCGGAAGTGTTCGGGCTCTTCCTGCTGTTTGTTGATGAAGGCCAATGCTTCCAGATCGTAGTCAAAGACCTGGCCTTTTTTATCTGCCAGTTTCAGGAAGGCGTCGTACAGATTATCCAGGCTGTAGTCGTTTTCTTTGTAACCCATTTCATCCATGCGGTGCTTCACGGCCGCACGACCGGAGCGGGAGGTCAGGTTTAACTGCACCTGGTTCAGGCCAATGGATTCCGGGGTCATGATTTCGTAGTTTTCGCGGTTCTTCAGCACGCCGTCCTGGTGAATGCCGGAGGAGTGGGCAAAAGCGCCGGTGCCGACGATGGCTTTGTTAGCCGGGACCGGCATATTGCAGATTTGGCTGACCATCTGGCTGGTGCGCCAGATTTCCTGATGATTGATGCGGGTGTGCAGGTTCATGATGTCCTTGCGCACCTTGATAGCCATGATGACTTCTTCCAGCGAGCAGTTACCCGCGCGCTCGCCGATGCCGTTCATCGCGCCTTCAACCTGGCGAGCACCCGCGTGCACCGCAGCGATGGCGTTGCCGACGGCCAGGCCCAGGTCGTCATGGGTGTGAACGGAGATAATCGCTTTGTCGATATTTGGCACACGCTCATACAGGCCGGTGATGATGTTGGAGAACTCAAACGGCATGGTATAGCCGACGGTGTCCGGGATGTTGATGGTAGTAGCGCCAGCGTTAATCGCGGCTTCTACTACGCGAGCCAGATCGGCGATTGGCGTACGGCCAGCATCTTCACAGGAAAACTCAACATCATCGGTGTAGTTGCGGGCGCGTTTTACCATGTAAACGGCACGCTCGATAACTTCGTCCAGCGTACTGCGCAGCTTGGTGGCAATATGCATCGGCGAAGTGGCGATAAAGGTATGAATTCGGAAAGCTTCGGCAACTTTCAGCGACTCGGCGGCGACATCAATATCTTTCTCTACGCAGCGGGCCAAAGCACAAACACGGCTGTTTTTGATATTACGGGCGATGGTCTGAACGGACTCGAAATCACCCGGAGAGGAGACCGGGAAGCCGACTTCCATTACATCTACGCCCATACGTTCCAGCGCCATGGCTATCTGCAGTTTCTCTTTCACGCTCAGGCTGGCCTGTAATGCCTGCTCACCGTCACGCAATGTAGTATCAAAAATAATAACTTGCTGGCTCATGGTTAGGTCCTTTATCTGTCCTGGGCGCCTTCGCTACGAGCATAAAAAAACCCGCGCATTGGCGCGGGTTTTATTTGTCTGAAGGCTTGAATCAACGCTGATTGTCGCCCACCAGTCTACCGCGCAAATAAGATGCGTTTAGTAGTAGACCAAGTAGGCGGATGCTGTGATTCATGTTCAAGCCCTGAGTAATTTCGTGATGTATTAATTGGTACTTGATCTGCTGGCGGCTGTCAACACTTATCCAGACAGGCGCAGCGGGTATGTCGCTTTTCACGGTTTCTCATTCAGAGGAAAACACCACTAAAGAATTTTTTACGAATATATATGAAAGCATCACAGTTAAATTAATCAATTTTCGATTATGGTCGTTTTTTGATAGTACCTTGTATGAATATTATAAAAATCATGTATTGTTTTCCCGCTGGCAAAAACGATATTAAATACGGGTAAGTTTTAATGCTTCTTGTTAATTGTTAATGGTTGCTTATAAATGGGGTGAGCTTAATATTTAAAGGTGCATGCTTTGGAAAGTACCATCAGCCCAGTTTGCCAGTCGAGTAAATATTGATGACGGAGTTTTCAGGTTCTTGAACCGTGGAAGGGAACCCAATTTGCTGCTGGAGTAATAAAATGACTGATGAACTCATTGAATGTCCGAATGTTCAGGAAATAATAAAATCACAATTGCGAGAAGTTGACCTGAATTTGCTCACGGTTTTTGACGCCGTGATGCAGGCTGAAAGTATTACCGGGGCCGCCAGACTGCTGGGGATGTCTCAGCCAGCGGTCAGCAATGCGGTTTCCCGGCTGAAGATAATGTTTAACGATGAGCTTTTCGTCCGCTATGGGCGAGGCATACAGCCAACCGGAAGGGCGTTTCAGCTGTTCAGTATTGTGCGCCACGTCCTGCAACTGGTTCAGAATGAGCTACCGGGTGCCGGGTTTGATCCTCTTGGAAGTGAGCGAGTTTTTAATATTTGCATTTCCAGCCCGCTGGATAACCGAATAATACCGATTTTTTATGATGCGGTTAAATATTCCGCACCCTATATTAAGTTGAGTTTTAAATCATGTTTTGGCCCTGATATTGAGCATCAGATGCGGCATCAGAAAGTCGACTTTGTGATTAGTTACGAAGAATTTGTTCGGCCCGAATTTAAGCGCATGGCGCTGTTTAAGGACGAAATGGTATTAGTTACCGGGCCGCAACATCCAGGCTTTTGTGACTCGTTCAGCATCACCGATTTTTATAATGAGCGCCATGCTACCGCTTCTCTGGATAACTACGGCTCATTCAGTTTTCTTTGGTATGATACGGCTGAAAAACAAAATTCTATTGCCTGGCAGGGCGTAGCGATTACCAGCGTTTTGAATGTGGTTTCGCAGACGAAACTGGTCGGCGTGGCGCCGCGTTGGCTGGCTGAGAAGTTCGCTAATGAACTGAAAATAAATATTTTTCCGCTTCCTTTTGCGCAAAAAACTCGAACCTGTTATCTGTCGTGGCATGAATCAGCCGGGCAGGACAGAGGGCATTTGTGGATGCAGACTCTAATAAAGACAATTTGCTGTCAGTGAAAAAGGCAAATTGGCCAGCAATCGCGGAAGGTCACCGTTCTTTTTTCTCCCTTTTGTTTAAAATGCAGCATTTTATACTTTAGCACTTTCTGACTGCCGCTCTGCGGCGGTTTTTAATCTCTAAATTAATGTATAACGCACTGCATTTACCTCCATCTCTGACATATTCGTTAACAAGCCTCCCCGCTGTTCAGTTGATAGCTCCGCTATGTTCAGGTTTTGTAGCGATGAGGCCAAATTCGCTGCCCCGGATTGCGTAGGTGGATAATTGCCTGAGCGATTTTGAGCGGTTATGTTAATAAGCTAAACCTATAAAAACAAAACAGGCAGAGACACAACCTGTCGCAACGACGGCGCGGAAATGAGTTCTGCGTGCGGTCAAAAACGTGAGCCTGGAGGCAAAACCATGGAGATGTTGTCAGGAGCCGAGATGGTCGTCCGGTCGTTAATCGATCAGGGCGTTAAGCAGGTATTCGGCTACCCGGGAGGCGCGGTCCTCGATATTTACGACGCGCTTCATACTATGGGCGGAATCGATCATGTGCTGGTGCGCCATGAACAGGCGGCGGTGCATATGGCCGACGGCCTGGCGCGTGCGACCGGCGAAACGGGCGTGGTGCTGGTGACTTCTGGTCCCGGTGCAACCAATGCCATCACCGGTATCGCAACCGCCTATATGGATTCTATTCCAATGGTGGTGCTGTCAGGGCAGGTTGCAACTTCTCTGATTGGTTATGACGCTTTTCAGGAGTGCGATATGGTCGGCATTTCCCGGCCGGTGGTAAAGCACAGCTTCCTGGTAAAACAGGTCGAAGACATTCCCGCCACCATCAAAAAAGCATTCTGGCTGGCTTCGAGCGGCCGGCCTGGCCCGGTTGTAGTCGACCTGCCAAAAGATATTATGAGTCCGGCGAATAAGCTGCCGTACGCCTGGCCCGAATCCGTCAGTATGCGCTCCTATAACCCGACGACGCAGGGACATAAAGGGCAGATTAAACGTGCTCTGCAAACCCTGATTGCGGCTAAAAAGCCGGTTATGTACGTCGGCGGGGGCGCTATTAATTCGGCATGTCATGAACAACTGCTGACGCTCGCTGAAAAGCTAAATATTCCGGTGGTTTCTTCTTTGATGGGGCTGGGAGCCTTCCCGGCAACGCACCGTCAGGCGCTGGGCATGCTCGGTATGCACGGCACTTATGAAGCCAACATGACGATGCACCATTCCGATGTTATTTTTGCGGTTGGCGTGCGCTTTGACGATCGCACCACCAATAATCTCGCAAAATATTGCCCGAATGCCACCGTACTGCATATCGACATCGATCCGACTTCTATTTCCAAAACCGTGGCTGCGGATGTGCCAATCGTGGGCGACGCTCATCAGGTTCTGACCCAGATGCTGGACCTGTTGGCTCATGAAGAGACGCAGCAGTCCGGCGATGAGATTCGTGACTGGTGGCAGCACATTGAACAATGGCGCGCTCGACACTGCCTCGAATTCGACCGTAGCAGCGCAGCGATTAAGCCACAGGCGGTGATAGAGACGGCATACCGTCTGACGAAAGGAGAGGCATATGTCACTTCCGACGTGGGCCAGCATCAGATGTTTGCCGCGCTTTATTATCCGTTCGATAAGCCTCGCCGTTGGATTAACTCGGGCGGGCTTGGCACTATGGGCTTTGGCCTGCCTGCCGCGCTTGGCGTGAAAATGGCATTGCCGGATGAAACCGTCATCTGTGTGACCGGTGATGGCAGTATCCAGATGAATATTCAGGAGCTTTCTACTGCCCTGCAGTATGGCCTGTCGGTGCTGGTACTGAACCTGAACAACCGCTATCTCGGGATGGTAAAACAGTGGCAGGACATGATCTATTCGGGCCGCCATTCTCAGTCTTATATGGAGTCGCTGCCTGACTTTGCGAAGCTGGCGGAGGCTTACGGCCACGTTGGCATCACCATTACTAAGCCCGAAGAGCTTGAAAGCCAGCTGGCACACGCCCTGGAAACCGTACGCGGCGGCCGCCTGGTATTTGTGGATGTCATGGTCGATGGAACAGAACACGTTTATCCGATGCAGATCCGCGGCGGCGGAATGGATGAAATGTGGTTAAGCAAAACGGAGAGAACCTGATTATGCGCCGGATATTATCTGTATTACTGGAGAATGAATCAGGAGCGTTATCTCGCGTTATTGGCCTGTTCTCCCAGCGTGGCTACAACATTGAAAGCCTGACCGTGGCACCCACCGACGATCCTACGCTCTCCCGGATGACTATTCAGACGGTGGGCGATGAAAAAGTGCTGGAGCAGATCGAAAAGCAGCTGCACAAGCTGGTGGATGTGCTGCGGGTAAGCGAACTGGGGCAGGGCGCGTATGTTGAGCGCGAAATCATGCTGGTTAAAGTTCAGGCCAGCGGGTACGGGCGCGAAGAGGTGAAACGCAGCGCGGAGATTTTCCGCGGGCAAATCATCGACGTGACGCCGACGCTCTACACGGTACAGCTTGCCGGCACCAGCGATAAGCTGAATGCTTTTCTCGATGCGATTCGCGATGTGGCGAAAATCGTTGAGATTGCCCGCTCGGGCGTCGTCGGCGTTTCGCGCGGCGATAAGATTATGCGCTAGTCACTAATGTGATCTAACTCACAGGCCCGGTAATCACTGCCGGGCTTTTTTTTGCAAACCAGAAAACAACACCCTGCAAAAGCGGTTGCCGGAGTTATTATTCTGCGCTTAGATGTAAATGTTGTTAACCATAGCCAGGGTATGGTTATGGGTCACCTGGAGAGTAAGGGGCTACAGTGAAATTGGATGAAATCGCGCGCCTGGCAGGAGTGTCACGCACTACGGCGAGCTACGTCATCAACGGGAAGGCGAAGCAGTATCGCGTCAGCGATAAAACCGTTGAGAAAGTTATGGCGGTGGTACGGGAGCATAACTACCACCCGAATGCGGTGGCCGCAGGTTTGCGCGCCGGGCGCACGCGTTCTATCGGTTTGGTTATCCCTGACCTGGAGAACACCAGCTACACCCGTATTGCTAACTATCTTGAGCGCCAGGCTCGCCAGCGCGGCTATCAGCTGCTGATCGCCTGTTCGGAAGATCAGCCGGACAACGAAATGCGCTGCATCGAGCATCTTTTACAGCGCCAGGTTGATGCGATCATTGTTTCGACATCGCTGCCTCCGGAGCACCCTTTCTATCAGCGCTGGGCGAACGATTCGTTTCCTATTATCGCGCTTGACAGGGCGTTAGATCGCGAGCATTTCACCAGCGTCGTCGGTGCCGATCAGGACGATGCGGAAATGCTGGCCGAAGAGCTGCGCAAATTCCCCGGCGATAATATTCTTTACCTCGGTGCGCTGCCCGAGCTTTCGGTCAGTTTCCTGCGTGAACAGGGTTTCCGTACTGCCTGGAAAGACGACCCGCGTACCGTCAACTACCTCTATGCCAACAGCTATGAGCGCGAGGCAGCGGCCCAGCTTTTTGAAAAATGGCTGGAAACCCACGAAATGCCGGACGCGCTTTATACCACCTCGTTTGCGCTGCTGCAGGGCGTAATGGACGTCACGCTGCGCCGCCAGGGCCGCCTTCCTTCTGAGCTGGCGATCGCTACCTTTGGCGACAACGAGCTGCTGGACTTCCTGCAATGCCCGGTGCTTGCGGTTGCTCAACGCCATCGCGATGTTGCCGAAAGGGTGCTTGAATTGGTGCTGGCAAGCCTCGACGAACCGCGTAAACCGAAGCCGGGTTTAACCCGAATTCGCAGAAATCTTTATCGTCGCGGTAGCCTGAGTCGCTACTAATCTTGAGGGCAGTTTCGGCTGCCCTAAAGTTAATTAAGAACTTTCCGGTATATTTACCCTTATTTTTTAAGGCAATTAATTAGCCGGGAAAAATGTGATAAAAAATCCCCATCGGCTAAATAAATCTCTTCTTTGTATTATTTTGTTACACACCCACAGATAAGAAATGTTGGATTATTAATCATTAGCCGCCTCGCTTTCTTTACTCTTTACGCTCAGCCTGCGCCGGGCGGGCATCTGGCGCTGTTATCCAGCCCCGAAATACCTTAAAATGCCGACCGCGTCGCAAACTGCGCACTTAATATTTCCCAAAACAAGTATTTAGTCGTTTTAACGCTGTTGATGTTTATTGGTCTTTTTCTTTCAAATATTCATGACGTTAATTTTGCCTCGCTAATGCGGCCCTTTTCACGCCAGCCATTTATCAATCGCTTAGGCGCGGGAATTTATTCCCGTAAGCGGCCTGGCTGGCTTGACAAGGTTTTCCTCCGCTCCGTAAACTCCTTTATGTGGGAATTTGTGGGGTAAAGTGGTGGAATGGGTCATTATAGGGTGAGGCTGGCATGTTCCGTGGAGCAACGTTAGTCAATCTCGACAGCAAGGGGCGGCTTGCCGTACCTACCCGTTATCGGGAAAAGCTAGTCGAAATCTCTGAAGGTCAGATGGTTTGCACCATCGACATCCATCACCCCTGCCTGCTGCTTTATACCGTTCCTGAATGGGAAATTATTGAACAAAAGCTTGCCCGTCTGTCGAGCATGAACCCCGCAGAACGCCGCGTACAGCGGTTGTTACTGGGTCATGCCAGTGAATGTCAGATGGATAGCGCCGGGCGATTGCTGCTGGCGCCAGTTTTACGCCAGCACGCCGGGCTTACCAAAGAAGTAATGCTGGTCGGGCAGTTCAATAAGTTTGAGCTGTGGGATGAAACGACCTGGCATCAACAGGTCAGGGAAGATATCGACGCTGAGCAGGCTTCGACCAATACCTTGTCGGAACGTCTGCAGGACTTGTCACTTTAAGAAATGATGGAAAATTTTAAACATACTACGGTGCTGCTGGACGAGGCCGTGAACGGCCTTAATATTCGTCCTGACGGCATCTACATTGATGGCACTTTTGGTCGCGGTGGCCACTCACGCCTGATCCTGTCCCAGCTTGGTGAACAAGGTCGTCTGCTGGCGATTGACCGCGATCCGCAGGCGATCGCCGCGGCAGCCGCTATTGATGACCCACGCTTCTCCATCATTCATGGCCCATTCTCTGCGCTGGCAGATTACGCCCGCGAGCGCGAACTGGAAGGCAAGATCGACGGCATTTTGCTGGATCTTGGCGTTTCGTCCCCTCAACTGGATGACGCTGAACGTGGTTTCTCCTTTATGCGAGATGGCCCGCTGGATATGCGTATGGATCCAACCCGCGGCCAGTCTGCCGCCCAGTGGCTGATGACAGCAGAAGAAGCTGATATTGCCTGGGTTATCAAAACTTTCGGTGAAGAACGCTTTGGTAAGCGTATCGCGCGCGCCATTGTGGAGCGCAATCGTGAAGAGCCGATGACGCGTACCAAAGAGCTGGCGGCCGTTGTAGCCGCCGCGATGCCGGTAAAAGACAAGTTCAAACATCCGGCTACCCGCACTTTCCAGGCTATTCGTATCTGGATCAACAGCGAGCTGGACGAAATTGAAAAGGCGCTAAACGGATCGCTGGCCGCGCTGGCAACCGGAGGGCGTCTGTCGATTATCAGTTTCCACTCTCTGGAAGACCGTATCGTCAAACGCTTTATGCGTGAAAACAGCCGTGGTCCACAGGTTCCGGCCGGTCTGCCGATGACGGAGGCTCAGCTGAATAAACTGGGCGGCCGCTACCTGAAGGCGCTCGGCAAAATGATGCCGGGCGAGGAAGAAGTTGCGGAGAATCCGCGCGCGCGCAGTTCCGTTTTGCGTATCGCCGAGAGGACTAACGCATGATCAACCGAGTGACAGAAACCCTCAGCAAGGTCACGCAGCTCGGCAGCAATGAGCGCCACGCCTTGCCGACGGTGATCGGCGGCGATCTGCTGCGACACGGGAAACTGCCACTCTGTTTGTTCATCGCCAGCATTATCACCGCCGTTTCAGTGGTGACCACGGCGCACCATACTCGCCTGCTGACAGCACAGCGTGAGCAGATGGTTCTGGAGCGCGACGCGCTGGATATTGAGTGGCGCAACCTGATTCTTGAAGAAAATGCGCTCGGCGATCATAGCCGGGTGGAGCGGATCGCGACGGAAAAGCTGCAATTGCAGCATGTCGATCCTTCGCAGGAAAACATCGTAGTTCAGCAATAAGGAATAGCGCGACAGATGAGATCAGCGGCAAAAACGCTTAAACCAAAACGCCAGGAAGAACAGGCCAACTTTATCGGTTGGCGTTTTGCGTTGCTTTGCGGTTGCATTCTGCTCGCACTGACTTTCCTGCTCGGTCGCGTGGCGTGGCTGCAAATCATCAGTCCGGATATGCTGGTGCGCCAGGGTGATATGCGCTCTCTTCGCGTGCAGGAAGTTTCAACTTCACGCGGCATGATTAGCGACCGCGCGGGGCGTCCGCTGGCGGTGAGCGTGCCGGTTAATGCGATTTGGGCCGACCCTAAAGAGCTGCACGAGGCGGGCGGCGTAACGCTGGATAACCGCTGGAAAGCGCTGGCCGATGCGCTAAAAATCCCGCTCGACCAGCTGGCTACCCGGGTTAACAGCAATCCAGGTGGCCGCTTTATCTATCTTGCCCGTCAGGTCAACCCGGACATCGGCGACTACATCAAGAAGCTTAAGCTCCCCGGTATTCATCTGCGGCAGGAATCTCGCCGCTACTATCCTTCAGGCGAAGTGACTGCTCACCTCATCGGCTTTACCAACGTCGATAGCGAAGGGATCGAGGGGGTGGAAAAAAGCTTTGATAAATGGCTCACCGGTCAGCCCGGCGAGCGCGTTGTGCGTAAAGACCGCTACGGGCGCGTTATCGAAGACATTTCCTCAACCGACAGCCAGGCCGCCCATAACCTGGCTTTGAGCATTGATGAACGCCTGCAGGCCCTGGTCTACCGCGAGCTGAATAACGCCGTCGCCTTTAACAAGGCCGAGTCCGGCACCGCCGTACTGGTGGATGTGAATACCGGCGAAGTGCTGGCGATGGCCAATAGCCCGTCCTACAACCCGAATAACCTGACCGGCACTGCAAAAGATGTGATGCGTAACCGCTCTATTACCGACATCTTTGAACCGGGTTCCACCGTTAAGCCAATGGTGGTGATGACCGCTCTGCAGCGTGGCGTGGTACAGGAAAATACCGTGCTGAACACGGTGCCGTTCCGCATCAATGGTCATGAGATCAAAGATGTTGGGCGCTACAACGAATTGACTCTTACCGGAGTCCTACAGAAGTCGAGTAACGTCGGGGTTTCAAAACTGGCGTTAGCGATGCCCTCCTCAGCGTTAGTAGATACTTACTCTCGTTTTGGACTGGGAAAAGCGACCAATTTGGGGTTGGTCGGGGAACGCAGTGGCTTATATCCTCAAAAACAACGGTGGTCTGACATAGAGAGGGCCACCTTCTCTTTCGGCTATGGGCTAATGGTAACGCCGTTACAGTTAGCGCGAGTCTACGCAACAATCGGCAGCTACGGAATTTACCGTCCGCTGTCTATCACCAAAGTTGACCCGCCGGTTCCCGGCGAACGTGTCTTTCCAGAATCCACAGTTCGCACAGTGCTGCACATGATGGAAAGCGTGGCACTGCCCGGCGGCGGCGGGGTTAAGGCAGCGATTAAAGGTTATCGTATTGCCATTAAAACCGGTACCGCGAAGAAAGTTGGGCCGGACGGAAAATATATCAATAAATACATTGCCTATACCGCAGGTGTAGCGCCAGCCAGCAATCCGCGCTTCGCGCTGGTGGTAGTGATTAACGATCCGCAGGCCGGTAAATATTACGGCGGTGCCATCTCTGCACCCGTGTTCGGTGCAATTATGGGTGGCGTGCTGCGCACCATGAACATTGAACCGGATGCCCTGGCAGTCGGTGAGAAAAGCGAATTTGTAATTAATCAGAAAGAGGCATCAGGTGGCAGATCGTAATTTGAGTGACCTTCTTGCTCCGTGGGTAGCCGGACTGCCTGCGAGAGCGCTGCGAGAGATGACACTCGATAGTCGCGTGGCGGCTGCGGGCGATCTTTTTGTGGCCGTGGTCGGTCATCAGGCGGACGGGCGTCGTTATATCCCGCAGGCGATAGCACAGGGTGTAGCTGCCGTGATCGCAGAGGCGGACGGCGAAGCTGCGGATGGCGAAGTGCGTGAAATGCACGGCGTGCCTGTCATCTACCTTAGCCAGCTGCATCAGCGCCTCTCTGCGCTGGCCGGGCGCTTCTATCATCAGCCTTCCGGGGCGTTACGCCTGGTCGGCGTGACCGGTACCAACGGTAAGACCACAACGACCCAGTTGCTTGCGCAATGGGCCCAGCTACTGGGCGAAACCAGCGCCGTGATGGGCACCGTAGGCAATGGGCTGCTCGGGCAGGTGGTTCCGACCGAGAACACCACGGGTTCTGCGGTTGATGTTCAGCATGTATTAGCGAGCCTGAGCGCGCAGGGCGCAACCTTTGGCGCGATGGAAGTCTCTTCCCATGGCCTGGTTCAGCACCGCGTAGCGGCATTGAAATTTGCCGCCTCTGTCTTTACCAATTTAAGCCGCGATCATCTTGATTATCATGGTGATATGGCAAATTACGAAGCCGCAAAATGGCTGCTGTTCTCCGAACATGACTGCGGTCAGGCGATCATCAATGCCGACGATGAAGTCGGCCGCCGCTGGCTGGCTCGCCTGCCGGATGCCGTTGCGGTCAGCATGGAGAACAATTTACAGCCGGGCGGCCACGGTCGCTGGCTGAAAACCGATGAAGTGGTTTATCACGACAGCGGGGCAACGATTCGCTTTAGCTCCTCCTGGGGCGACGGTGAAATTGAAAGCCGCCTGATGGGGGCGTTTAACGTTAGCAACCTACTGCTGGCCCTGGCAACGCTGCTGGCGCTGGGCTATCCGCTAAACGAATTGGTTGATTCCGGGGCTCGCCTGCAGCCGGTTTGCGGGCGCATGGAAGTCTTCAGCGCGGCGGGTAAACCTACCGTAGTCGTTGATTACGCTCACACCCCGGACGCGCTGGAAAAAGCATTACAGGCGGCTCGCCTGCACTGCGCCGGCAAACTGTGGTGCGTGTTTGGCTGCGGTGGCGATCGTGACAAGGGCAAACGCCCTCTTATGGGCGGTATCGCCGAGCAATACGCCGATGTGGTTGTGGTGACCGACGACAACCCGCGTACCGAGGAGCCAAAGGCTATCGTCGACGATATCCTGACCGGCATGCTTGATGCGGGCCGCGCTCACGTCGTATTAGGGCGTGCGGAAGCGGTGACCAATGCCATTATGCAGGCTAAAGAAAACGACGTCGTGCTGCTGGCCGGTAAAGGCCACGAAGATTATCAAATTGTTGGCAACCGCCGTCTGGATTACTCCGACCGCGTAACTGCCGCTCGTCTGCTGGGAGTTGTGGCATGATTCGCGTCTCCCTGAAGCAACTTGAAACCATCCTGAAGGGTGAGCTGTTTGGCGCTGACGCGGACATTATCGATGTCACTACCGATACCCGTAAGCTCACCGCTGGCTGCCTGTTTGTGGCGCTAAAAGGCGAACGTTTTGATGCTCACGACTTTGCCGCAGATGCGGTGAAAGGTGGAGCAGGATCGCTGCTGGTAAGCCGCAAGCTGGATATAGACGTTCCGCAGCTGGTTGTCGCGGATACTCGCCTCGCTTTTGGCGAGCTGGGCGCGTGGGTTCGCCAGCAGGTTCCGACGCGCATTGTGGCGCTCACCGGCTCCTCCGGCAAAACCTCGGTAAAAGAGATGGCGGCTTCAATCCTGCGCCAGTGTGGCAATACGCTTTACACCGCAGGCAACCTGAATAACGACATCGGCGTACCGATGACGCTGCTGCGCCTGACCCCGGAATATGACTTTGCCGTTATCGAACTGGGCGCTAATCATCAGGGCGAAATTGCCTGGACCGTGGGGCTGACCCGCCCGGAAGCCGCGCTGGTTAATAACCTGGCCGCCGCGCACCTTGAGGGCTTTGGCTCTCTGGCAGGCGTTGCAAAAGCGAAGGGTGAGATCTTTACCGGCCTGCCGGCCAACGGCACCGCAATCCTGAACGCCGATAATAATGACTGGCTGAACTGGCAGACGATCATCGGCGATCGCAAAACCTGGCGTTTTTCCCCTAACGCGGAAGGGAGCGATTTTACCGCGACCAATATCCATATCACTTCGCACGGCACCGAGTTCACTCTGCGCACCCCGCAGGGTGATACTGATGTCGTGCTGCCGCTGCCTGGCCGCCACAATATTGCTAACTCGCTGGCCGCTACGGCGCTGGCGATGGCCGTTGGCGCTCCTCTGGAAGCGGTAAAAGCTGGCCTGGCCGGGCTGAAAGCCGTTCCGGGCCGCCTGTTCCCCATTCATCTTGCTGAAAATCAGCTGCTGCTGGACGACAGCTACAACGCCAACGTGGGTTCTATGACCGCCGCAGCGCAGGTGCTTTCGGAAATGCCCGGCTACCGCGTGATGGTTGTGGGCGATATGGCCGAACTGGGTGATGAAGCTGAAGCCTGCCATCGTCAGGTAGGCGAGGCGGCAAAATCCGCAGGCATCGACCGGGTATTAAGCGTGGGCGTGTTAAGTAAAACGCTGAGCGCTGCATCAGAAGTTGGTGAGCATTTTACCGATAAGCAGACCGTGATTGAGCGTTTAAAAGCGCTAATTGCGGAACATTCAATTTTAACCATTTTGGTGAAAGGTTCACGTAGTGCGGCCATGGAAGAGGTGGTTCGCGCATTACAGGAGAAACAAGCATGCTAGTTTGGCTGGCCGAACATTTGGTCAAATATTATTCCGGCTTTAACGTCTTTTCCTACCTGACGTTTCGCGCCATTGTCAGCCTGCTGACCGCTCTGTTTATCTCCCTGTGGATGGGGCCGCGGATGATCGCGCGTTTACAACAACTCTCCTTCGGGCAGGTTGTGCGCAACGACGGCCCTGAGTCGCATTTCAGCAAACGTGGTACGCCGACGATGGGCGGCCTGATGATCCTGACCGCTATTGTGGTCTCGGTTCTGATGTGGGCTTACCCGTCTAATCCTTACGTCTGGTGCGTGCTGTTCGTGCTGGTCGGCTTCGGTATTGTCGGCTTTGTTGATGACTACCGCAAAGTGGTTCGCAAAGATACCAGGGGGCTGATTGCTCGCTGGAAATACTTCTGGATGTCGGCCATTGCTCTGGTGGTTGCCTTCACCATGTATGCCGTGGGCAAAGGGACTCCGGCCACCGAACTGGTGGTGCCGTTCTTTAAAGACGTGATGCCGCAGCTGGGCCTGTTCTATGTCCTGCTGGCGTACTTCGTTATCGTTGGCACCGGCAATGCGGTAAACCTGACGGACGGCCTGGACGGCCTGGCGATTATGCCAACCGTGTTTGTCGCCGCGGGCTTTGCGCTTGTGGCATGGGCAACGGGCAACATGAACTTCGCTGGTTATCTGCATATCCCTTACCTGCGTCACGCGGGCGAGCTGGTTATCGTTTGTACCGCCATCGTTGGGGCGGGGCTGGGTTTCCTGTGGTTCAACACTTATCCGGCCCAGGTCTTTATGGGCGATGTAGGCTCTCTGGCTCTGGGCGGCGCGCTCGGGACGATTGCCGTGCTGCTGCGCCAGGAGTTCCTGCTGGTGATTATGGGCGGCGTGTTTGTGGTTGAAACCCTGTCGGTTATCTTGCAGGTCGGCTCGTTCAAGCTGCGCGGACAGCGCATCTTCCGTATGGCGCCGATTCACCACCACTATGAATTAAAAGGCTGGCCGGAGCCGCGTGTTATTGTGCGTTTCTGGATTATCTCGCTGATGCTGGTGCTGATTGGCCTGGCAACGCTGAAGGTTCGCTAAACATGGCAGATTACCAGGGTAAAAAAGTCGTTATCATCGGGTTGGGCCTTACCGGCCTGTCATGCGTGGATTTCTTCCTGGCACGCGGCGTTACGCCGCGCGTAATCGACACCCGCATTTCCCCTCCTGGTCTTGATAAGCTGCCTGAAACCGTCGAGCGCCATACCGGATCGATGAACGAAGACTGGCTGCTGGCGGCGGATCTGATTGTCGCGAGCCCTGGCATCGCGCTGGCAACACCCGCGCTTAGCGCCGCAGCGGATGCTGGTGTTGAAATTGTTGGCGATATCGAACTCTTTTGCCGTGAAGCTCAGGCGCCGATAATCGCTATCACCGGTTCTAACGGGAAAAGCACCGTCACCACCCTGGTGGGCGAGATGGCGAAGGCGGCGGGCGTTAACGTCGGCGTAGGCGGCAATATCGGCCTGCCTGCTTTGATGCTGCTGGGCAAAGATTGCGAGCTGTATGTGCTTGAGCTTTCCAGCTTCCAGCTGGAAACGACGTACAGCCTGAAAGCCGCCGCGGCTACCGTGCTGAACGTGACTGAAGATCATATGGATCGCTATCCGTTTGGCATGCAGCAGTACCGTGCGGCCAAGCTGCGCGTCTACGAAAACGCAAAAGTCTGCGTGGTGAACGCCGACGACGCGCTGACCATGCCGGTGCGCGGCGCGGATGAACGCTGTGTCAGCTTTGGCGTTGATGTGGGTGATTATCATCTTAACCGCCAGCAGGGCGATACCTGGCTGCGGGTGAAAGGTGAGAAGATCCTCAATACCAAAGAGATGAGCCTGGTTGGGCAGCATAACTATACCAACGCCCTGGCGGCGCTGGCGCTGGCCGATGCGGTGAAATTGCCCCGGGCAACCAGCCTGAAAGCGCTGACCACCTTTACCGGCCTGGCGCACCGTTTCCAGATGGCGTGGGAGCGTAACGGCGTTCGCTGGATCAATGATTCCAAAGCGACCAACGTCGGCAGCACTGAAGCGGCGCTGAACGGGCTGCATCTTGAAGGGACTTTGCATCTGCTGCTGGGTGGCGACGGTAAATCTGCGGATTTCTCGTCCCTGACTCGTTACCTGCAGGGCGACCGCGTTCGCCTCTATTGCTTTGGCCGCGATGGCGCTGAACTCGCCGGACTGCGTCCGGAAGTCGCCGAGCAAACCGAAACGATGGAGCAGGCGATGAAACTGGCCGCCGCACGCGTTCAGCCGGGCGATATGGTACTGCTTTCGCCGGCCTGCGCCAGCTTGGACCAGTTTAAAAACTTTGAACAGCGCGGCGACGTGTTTACTCAACTTGCGAAGGAGCTGGGCTGATGCGTTTATCTCTCCCTCGCCTGCGCGTGCCTCGTGTTCCGGGATTCGGTATCCTGGCGTGGCTCGCTTCGGCCGTAAAAGGGTGGGTAATGGGCTCCCGCGAAGCCGACGCCAACAGCATGGTGCTGTACGACCGCACGCTGCTGTGGCTGACGTTCGGCCTGGCCGCTATCGGTTTTATTATGGTGACTTCGGCCTCAATGCCGGTAGGGCAGCGCCTGGCGGACGATCCGTTCCTGTTTGCCAAACGTGACGGTCTTTACATCCTCGTGGCGTTTGCCATGGCGATGGTCACCCTGCGCCTGCCGATGGACTTCTGGCAGCGCCACAGTACCGCGATGCTGCTGGCTTCGATTGTCATGCTGCTGATTGTGCTGGTGGTGGGGAGTTCCGTTAACGGTGCATCACGCTGGATTGCCTTCGGCCCGCTGCGTATTCAGCCCGCCGAGTTTTCAAAGCTGTCGCTGTTCTGCTACCTGGCAAACTACCTGGTGCGCAAAGTTGACGAGGTGCGTAATAACCTGCGCGGCTTCCTTAAACCAATGGGCGTTATCCTGGTGATGGCGGTTCTGCTGCTGGCGCAGCCGGACCTGGGGACGGTGGTTGTGCTGTTTGTGACAACCCTGGCAATGTTGTTCCTGGCCGGTGCAAAACTGTGGCAGTTCATCGCCATTATCGGCATGGGGATCTCGGCGGTTATCCTGCTTATCCTTGCCGAGCCTTACCGTATTCGCCGCGTAACCTCTTTCTGGAACCCGTGGGAAGATCCGTTCGGCAGCGGCTACCAGCTGACCCAATCTCTGATGGCTTTTGGACGCGGAGAATTGTGGGGGCAGGGGCTGGGGAATTCGGTTCAAAAACTGGAATATTTGCCTGAAGCACATACCGACTTTATCTTCTCGATTATCGGCGAGGAGCTGGGATATATCGGTGTGGTACTGGCTCTTTTGATGGTATTCTTCGTCGCTTTTCGCGCGATGTCCATCGGCAAACGCGCGCTGGAATTAGATCAGCGTTTTTCCGGTTTTCTGGCCTGCTCCATCGGTATTTGGTTTAGCTTCCAGGCGCTGGTTAACGTTGGTGCGGCTGCGGGTATGCTGCCGACCAAAGGTCTGACGCTGCCGCTTATCAGTTACGGTGGTTCCAGCCTGATAATTATGTCTACGGCAATCATGTTGTTGCTGCGAATAGATTATGAAACTCGCCTGGCCAAGGCTCAGGCGTTTACACGGAGTGCCAAATGACAGGCAAAGCGAAGCGGTTGATGGTGATGGCGGGCGGGACCGGCGGACATGTGTTCCCGGGGCTGGCGGTTGCTCATCATCTTCAGGCCGAAGGATGGGAAATTCGCTGGCTCGGCACCGCGGACCGTATGGAAGCCGACTTAGTGCCAAAACACGGTATTGGCATCGACTTCATTCGTATCTCCGGCCTGCGCGGAAAAGGGTTAAAAGCCCTGGCGCTGGCTCCGCTGCGTATCTTTAACGCCTGGCGTCAGGCGCGGGCGATTATGAAAGCCTGGCAGCCGGACGTGGTTCTGGGGATGGGCGGCTATGTTTCCGGCCCGGGTGGCCTGGCGGCCTGGTCGCTCGGTATTCCCGTGGTACTGCACGAGCAGAACGGCATCGCCGGGCTGACGAATAAGTGGCTGGCAAAGATTGCCACCAAAGTGATGCAGGCTTTCCCGGGTGCTTTCCCCAAAGCTGACGTGGTCGGCAACCCGGTGCGTACCGACGTGCTGGCGCTCCCGCTGCCGCAGGTTCGCTTTGCCGGACGTGAAGGGCCGATTCGTGTGCTGGTCGTTGGGGGGTCACAGGGCGCTCGCGTTCTGAACCAAACCCTGCCGCAGGTGGCTGCTCGTCTGGCCGATGCGGTGACCATCTGGCACCAAACCGGCAAAGGTGGCCAGGCCGTGGTGCAGCAGGCATATGCCGAAGCCGGGCAGCCGCAGCATAAAGTGACCGAATTTATTGACGATATGGCAGCCGCCTATGAATGGGCTGACGTAGTGGTTTGCCGCTCAGGTGCATTAACCGTGAGCGAAATCGCAGCGGCGGGTTTGCCCGCGCTGTTTGTTCCGTTCCAGCATAAAGACCGGCAGCAATACTGGAATGCGCTGCCGCTGGAAAAGGCAGGAGCCGCAACAATACTGGAGCAGCCGCAGTTTACCGTGGATGCCGTTACCCGCACCCTGGCCGGATGGGACAGAGCAACGCTGCTGGCAATGGCCGAGCGTGCGCGAGCTGCCTCCATTCCTGATGCGACAGAGCGGGTAGCAAATGAAGTCAGCGCCGCAGCGCGTGCGTAACTCTTGTGGGTGGCGAGTTGCCGCCCGTAAATTTGATGTAATGGCGGCATGCCGCCTGCAGGTTTAGAGAATGAATACACAACAACTGGCGAAACTGCGTTCAATCGTGCCCGAGATGCGTCGCGTCCGGCACATTCACTTTGTTGGCATCGGCGGCGCCGGTATGGGCGGTATTGCCGAAGTTTTGGCTAACGAAGGCTACCAGATCAGCGGTTCCGATCTGGCTCCGAACCCGGTCACGCAGCAGTTGTCGGCCCTGGGCGCCACCATTTATTTCAACCATCGCCCGGAGAACGTGCGTGATGCCAGCGTTGTAGTTGTGTCCACGGCTATTTCTGCGGATAACCCGGAAATTGTTGCCGCCCACGAAGCGCGTATCCCGGTTATCCGCCGCGCGGAGATGCTGGCCGAACTGATGCGCTTCCGCCACGGTATTGCCGTTGCCGGGACGCACGGTAAAACAACCACCACGGCGATGGTCTCCAGCATTTACGCAGAAGCGGGGCTGGACCCGACTTTCGTTAACGGCGGTTTGGTGAAGGCCGCGGGCGTTCATGCTCGTTTGGGGCACAGCCGCTACCTGATTGCAGAAGCCGATGAAAGTGACGCATCGTTCCTGCATTTGCAGCCAATGGTGTCGATTGTCACCAATATTGAAGCCGACCACATGGATACCTACCAGGGCGACTTCGAAAATTTAAAACAGACATTTATTAATTTCCTGCACAATTTGCCGTTTTATGGTCGTGCAGTGATGTGCGTGGACGATCCGGTGATTCGTGAGCTGCTGCCGCGAGTGGGCCGCCAAACCACCACCTATGGTTTCAGTGAAGACGCGGATGTTCGCGTTGAAAACTATCAGCAGAAAGGCGCTCAGGGGTTTTTCACTATTGTGCGTCAGGACAAGCCTGAGCTTCACGTAGTGCTGAATGCGCCGGGCCGTCATAACGCGCTGAACGCCGCGGCGGCTGTTGCCGTTGCGACGGAGGAAGGCATCGAGGACGAGGCGATTTTACGCGCGCTGGAAAGCTTCCAGGGAACCGGGCGTCGCTTCGATTTCCTGGGCGAGTATCCCCTGGCACCGGTTAACGGCAAGACGGGAACGGCGATGCTGGTAGACGATTATGGTCACCACCCAACGGAAGTGGATGCCACGATTAAGGCGGCTCGTGCGGGCTGGCCGGATAAAAATCTGGTGATGATTTTCCAGCCGCACCGCTACACCCGCACCCGTGACCTGTACGACGATTTCGCAGGCGTGCTGTCGCAGGTGGACTCTCTGGTGATGCTGGAGGTTTACCCTGCCGGTGAAGCCCCGATCCCGGGGGCCGACAGCCGTTCTCTGTGCCGTACCATTCGAGGTCGCGGTAAGGTTGACCCGATCCTGGTTTCCGATCACGGTGAAGTGGCGGACATCCTGGCCCCTGTTCTGACGGGAAATGATCTGATCCTCGTCCAGGGTGCCGGGAACATCGGCAAAATTGCGAGAAACCTGGCTGAAATCAAGTTACAGCCTCAAACTAAAGAGGAAGGGCACCATGGCTGATAAAGTAGCCGTCCTGCTGGGGGGCACTTCCGCTGAACGTGAGGTTTCGCTGCAATCCGGTAGTGCGGTTCTGGCGGGATTAATAGAGGGTGGCGTTGATGCCCATCCTTTCGATCCACAAAGCCAGTCGGTGCTGGAGCTGAAGTCGCAGGGGTTCGATAAAGTCTTTATCGCGCTGCACGGCCGCGGCGGCGAAGACGGCACTCTGCAAGGTTTGCTGGAGTTCCTTGAACTGCCGTATACCGGCAGCGGCGTAATGGCATCGGCAATAACCATGGATAAGCTGCGCAGCAAATTGCTGTGGCAGGGCGCGGGTTTACCGGTCGCCCCTTGGGTATACCTCAACCGTCGCGACGTAGAAGCAGGTATAACGGGAGCGCTGGAAGAGCGCATTTCCGCGCTGGGAATGCCGGTTATCGTTAAGCCGAGCCGTGAAGGCTCAAGCGTTGGTATGTCAAAGGTTGATAGCGTGGATGCGCTGCCTGCTGCTCTGGCGCTGGCGTTCGAACATGATGAAGATGTGCTGATTGAGAAATGGTTAAGCGGCCCGGAGTACACGGTGGCGATTTTAGGCGACGAAATTTTACCGTCTATCCGCATCCAACCCGCCGGAACCTTCTATGATTATGAGGCGAAGTATCTCTCTGATGAAACTCAATATTTCTGCCCGGCTGGATTAATTGAGCAAAGAGAGCAGGAATTGCAGGCATTAGTTCTACAGGCGTGGCAGGCTCTGGGCTGTAGCGGCTGGGGACGAGTGGATGTTATGCAGGATAACGACGGGCAGTTTTATCTGCTGGAAGTGAACACGTCGCCGGGCATGACAAGCCATAGCCTGGTGCCGATGGCGGCTCGCCAGGCGGGGATGAGCTTCTCGCAGCTGGTAGTGCGAATTCTGGAACTGGCGGACTGATATGTCGCAGGCTGCACTGAATGCGCGTAACCGGGCAGAGGAAAATACCAGCTCGCGACGCAGTAACGGGTCCCGTCTGGCAGGAGTTATCTTCCTGTGCGTGGTCTTGTTTAGCGTGTTTATCGGCGGCTGGATAGTCGTTGGCTGGATGGAAGATGCCCAGCGCCTGCCGCTTTCGAAGCTGGTGGTTACCGGCGAGCGGCACTACACGCGCAATGATGATATTCGTCAGTCTATTTTGGCTCTGGGCGCGCCCGGAACCTTTATGACTCAGGATGTGAATATCATCCAACAACAGATAGAGCGTTTGCCGTGGATCAAGCAAGCAAGCGTTAGAAAGCAGTGGCCGGACGAATTGAAGATTCATCTGGTTGAATATGTGCCGATAGCACGCTGGAATGACCAGCATATGGTTGACGCGGAGGGGAACTCCTTCAGCGTACCGGCAGAGCGCACCAGCAAGCAGACGTTACCGATGCTCTCCGGCCCGGAAGGCAGCGAAAACGAAGTGCTGCAAGGTTACCGTGACATGGGTGTGGTGCTGGCAAAGGATAAGTTTACCTTGAAAGAGGCGGCGATGACCGCCCGCCGCTCCTGGCAGTTGACGCTGAATAACGGCATTAAGCTCAACCTTGGCCGGGGCGATACGATGAAACGTCTGGATCGTTTTGTAGAACTGTATCCGGTTCTGCAACAGCAGGCGCAGGCCGATAACAAACGGATCGGTTATGTCGACCTGCGATACGACTCAGGCGCCGCGGTAGGCTGGGAGGCACTTCCTCCTCCTGCACCTAATCCGAATCAGCAACAGAATCAGGCACAGGCAGAACAACAATGATCAAGGCGACGGACAGAAAACTGGTAGTTGGACTGGAGATTGGCACCGCTAAGGTCGCCGCTTTAGTAGGGGAAGTTCTGCCCGACGGTATGGTCAATATTATTGGCGTGGGCAGCTGCCCTTCGCGTGGTATGGACAAAGGTGGGGTAAACGACCTCGAGTCAGTAGTTAAGTGCGTTCAGCGGGCGATTGACCAGGCTGAACTGATGGCAGATTGCCAGATTTCTTCCGTCTACCTGGCGCTGTCCGGGAAGCACATTAGCTGCCAGAACGAAATTGGCATGGTGCCTATTTCGGAAGAGGAAGTGACTCAGGAAGATGTGGAAAATGTGGTGCATACGGCAAAATCTGTGCGCGTTCGTGATGAACACCGGGTTCTGCATGTGATTCCACAGGAATACGCTATTGATTACCAGGAAGGGATCAAAAATCCGGTTGGCCTGTCCGGCGTCCGTATGCAGGCCAAGGTGCACTTGATCACCTGTCACAACGACATGGCGAAAAACATTGTTAAAGCCGTTGAACGTTGTGGCCTGAAAGTTGACCAATTAATTTTTGCCGGTCTGGCCGCAAGCTATGCGGTATTGACCGAAGACGAACGTGAACTTGGCGTCTGTGTCGTGGATATCGGCGGTGGTACTATGGATATGGCGGTTTATACCGGCGGTGCGCTGCGCCATACCAAAGTTATCCCTTATGCTGGAAACGTGGTGACCAGCGATATCGCCTACGCGTTCGGTACGCCGCCGAGCGACGCCGAAGCGATTAAAGTGCGTCATGGCTGCGCGCTTGGCTCCATCGTCGGGAAAGACGAAAACGTTGAAGTCCCGAGCGTAGGCGGGCGTCCACCGCGCAGCCTGCAGCGCCAGACGCTGGCGGAAGTGATTGAACCTCGTTATACCGAGTTGCTTAACCTGGTAAACGAAGAGATTCTGCAGTTACAGGAACAGCTTCGTCAGCAGGGCGTGAAACATCACCTCGCGGCGGGGATTGTGTTAACCGGCGGCGCAGCACAAATTGAAGGCCTGGCAGCCTGTGCTCAGCGCGTGTTCCATACGCAGGTGCGTATCGGTCAGCCGTTGAATATTACTGGCCTTACTGACTATGCCCAGGAGTCTTATTACTCCACCGCAGTAGGGTTGCTGCACTATGGGAAGGAATCGCATCTCAGTGGTGAAGCGGAAGTGGAAAAAAGGACCTCGGTCGGCTCGTGGTTTAAGCGACTCAACGGCTGGCTGAGAAAAGAATTTTAAATTTTATAAGAGACCGGAGACAATTAGCGGTCTCAGGCGACAGGCACAAAACGGAGAGAAACTATGTTTGAACCTATGGAACTGACCAACGACGCGGTGATTAAAGTCATCGGCGTCGGTGGCGGCGGCGGTAATGCCGTTGAACACATGGTGCGCGAGCGCATCGAAGGCGTTGAATTCTTCGCGGTGAACACCGACGCTCAGGCGTTGCGTAAAACTGCGGTAGGCCAGACGATTCAGATTGGTAACGGTATTACCAAAGGTCTGGGCGCTGGAGCAAATCCTGAAGTGGGCCGTAACGCCGCGGAAGAAGACCGCGAAGCTTTACGCGCAGCGCTGGATGGCGCAGACATGGTGTTTATCGCAGCAGGCATGGGCGGCGGCACCGGTACCGGTGCGGCTCCGGTCGTGGCTGAAGTTGCCAAAGATTTGGGTATTCTGACGGTTGCCGTCGTGACCAAGCCTTTCAACTTTGAAGGCAAGAAGCGTATGGCATTTGCCGAGCAGGGTATCGCCGAGCTGTCCAAACACGTTGACTCTCTGATTACTATTCCGAACGACAAGCTGCTGAAAGTGCTGGGTCGCGGTATCTCTCTGCTGGACGCTTTCGGCGCGGCAAACGACGTGCTGAAGGGCGCGGTACAGGGTATCGCAGAGCTTATCACTCGCCCTGGCCTGATGAACGTTGACTTTGCAGACGTTCGCACCGTGATGTCCGAAATGGGCTACGCGATGATGGGCTCTGGCGTTGCCAGCGGTGAAGACCGTGCAGAAGAAGCCGCAGAAATGGCTATCTCCAGCCCGCTGCTGGAAGATATCGACCTGTCAGGCGCTCGCGGCGTGCTGGTTAACATCACCGCCGGCTTCGACCTGCGTCTGGACGAGTTCGAAACCGTGGGTAACACCATCCGCGCCTTCGCCTCCGACAACGCTACCGTGGTTATCGGTACTTCTCTGGATCCAGAGATGAACGACGAACTGCGTGTAACCGTGGTTGCTACCGGTATCGGCATGGACAAACGTCCGGAAATTACGCTGGTGACCAACAAACAGCAACAGCAGCCGGTTATGGATCGCTACCAGCAGCACGGTATGGCTCCGCTGACTCAAGAGCAGAAGCCTGCGGCTAAAGTGGCTAACGACAATACTCCACAGACGGCGAAAGAGCCTGACTATCTGGATATTCCAGCGTTCCTGCGTAAGCAAGCTGATTAAGAATAAACCGGAAGTTGGGAATATCCGCTCTTTGTGCTAAACTGGCCTGCCGAACGTGATATACACTTTCGGCTGGATCAGCAATTTGGCGAGATTATACGATGATCAAACAAAGGACACTTAAACGTATCGTTCAGGCGACTGGCGTCGGTTTACATACCGGCAAAAAGGTCACACTGACGCTGCGCCCTGCGCCGGCCAATACCGGGGTCATCTATCGTCGCACCGACTTGAATCCTCCGGTAGATTTCCCGGCAGATGCCAAATCCGTGCGTGATACCATGCTCTGTACTTGTCTGGTGAACGAGCATGATGTGCGGATTTCTACCGTAGAGCACCTCAACGCTGCCCTGGCAGGGCTGGGAATCGACAACATCGTTATTGAAGTCGATGCGCCAGAAATCCCTATCATGGACGGCAGTGCGGCGCCGTTCGTTTACCTGCTGCTTGATGCAGGTATCGACGAGCTGAACTCGGCCAAGAAATTTGTACGTCTGAAAGAGACGGTTCGTGTAGAAGACGGCGATAAATGGGCTGAACTCTCACCGTTCAATGGTTTCTCGTTGGATTTCACCATCGACTTTAATCATCCGGCGATTGACGCAAGCACCCAGCGCTACACCATGAACTTCTCTGCTGAAGCCTTTATGCGCCAGATCAGTCGCGCCCGTACCTTCGGCTTTATGCGTGATATCGAATATCTGCAGTCCCGCGGTTTGTGCCTGGGCGGCAGCTTCGATTGTGCCATCGTTGTTGACGATTATCGCGTATTAAACGAAGACGGCCTGCGTTTTGAAGATGAATTCGTTCGTCACAAAATGCTGGATGCCATTGGCGACCTGTTCATGTGCGGCCACAATGTTATCGGCGCGTTTACCGCCTTTAAATCTGGCCATGCGCTGAACAACAAGCTGCTGCAGGCCGTGTTGGCTAAGCAAGAAGCCTGGGAATGGGCGACCTTCGAAGACGAAGCCGAACTTCCACTGGCCTTCAAAGCACCTAACCTGGTGCTGGCGTAACGCTTAAGCTATCTATTACGACTGGTTTTGCTGGTAACCTCTCCGGCCAGTGAAGCCAGTCGTTCTATTGTTGCTCTCAATTTCTCCGGGCTACGTTTAGCCACCTCCCTTAACGCTTCCGCACTCTGCTCGCTGAGCTGACGATTAACTTCGTATTTCTCCGCACCCGTCTGAGTGGTGTTTTGTTGTACGATTTCCTGCCCTTTTACCGCCAGCAATGGATTAATCCTGATGTCGATTGATGTCAATGATGGTAAGATTTGGGCGCGTAATGCACTCAGCAGCGTGGCTTGTTCATAGCGTAAGCGCATCAGCCAGCTGGCATTTGCGGTTTCAAGTACGAGGATACCCTGACGAAAGTTGGCAACCCGACACCAGGGATGCAGTGGCGCAGGCAAAATGCCTTTCACTGCCCGGTTCAGTCGCAGCAGAGCAACAGCACGTTGTTGAACGTTTTGCAGCATGCTTTCCTGACCGGCATCGTCAAACAGATTCTCTAAAGATTGCGGGCGACTGTCGCGCATAGATTAAGCTCCGGCGGAAAAAGTGATTGGTATTCTAAATCGTTGGCGACAATTTGGCAGACGTTATTTCTGGCCGCATCTCCTGTTGGGGATGGTCGCGGCGAGTTTTGGCATGCCCGCGCTCAACGGTAACACAGAAACCGGCATTCCCGCAGAAGCCTCGGCCAGCCGCCATGACCCGGCTCGTCAGCTACGGTTTGATAGCCTCGTTCAGCTCCAGGAAAGCACGCGCCGTCCCTCTTTTAGTGTGGACTATTGGCACCAGCATGCAATCCGCACCGTTATTCGTCATCTTTCCTTTGCCATGGCGCCTCAGGCTTTGCCGGTGGCCCAGGAAAGCGTGCCGCTTCAGGCACAGCACCTTGCTTTACTGGATACGCTCAGCGCTCTGCTGACTCAGGAAAGTAAACCTCCCGTTATTGTACGCGGCAGTGCCTTCCAGGCGTCTCCCCCGGCTGAAGTTTTTAATGCCGTTGCGTGGATCCGTCAGGCACAGGGCATCCGCGCCGGTCCGCTTCGCCTCAGCTAATTAATCTTCCTGACTAACAACAATTTATTGACCGCACTGACGGCAGGCGTTTGAGAATTTATTATGCTAATCAAATTATTAACCAAAGTTTTCGGTAGTCGTAACGATCGTACCCTGCGCCGTATGCGCAAAGTGGTGACCATGATTAACGCCATGGAACCGCAGATGGAGAAGCTCACGGATGATGAGCTGAAGGCTAAAACCGACGAGTTCCGCGCACGTCTGAAAAAAGGCGAAGTGCTTGAAAACCTGATCCCTGAAGCCTTTGCCGTGGTTCGCGAGGCGAGCAAGCGCGTATTCGGCATGCGTCACTTCGACGTGCAGCTGTTGGGCGGTATGGTGTTGAACGACCGCTGTATAGCAGAAATGCGTACCGGTGAAGGTAAAACCCTGACTGCGACCCTGCCAGCGTACCTGAATGCGCTGAGCGGCAAAGGCGTTCACGTTGTAACCGTGAACGACTACCTGGCCCAGCGTGACGCCGAAAACAACCGTCCGCTGTTTGAATACCTTGGCCTGAGCGTGGGTATCAACCTGCCGGGCATGCCGGCTCCTGCTAAGCGTGAAGCTTATGCCGCGGATATTACCTACGGCACCAACAACGAATACGGCTTTGACTACCTGCGTGACAACATGGCTTTCAGCCCGGAAGAACGCGTGCAGCGTAAACTTCATTACGCGCTGGTGGATGAGGTTGACTCAATCCTTATCGATGAAGCCCGTACTCCGCTGATAATCTCAGGCCCTGCCGAAGACAGTTCTGAGCTGTACAAGCGCGTGAACAAAATCATTCCTCGCCTGCTGCGTCAGGAAAAAGAAGACTCCGACACCTTCCAGGGTGAAGGCCACTTCTCCGTGGATGAGAAATCTCGCCAGGTTAACCTGACCGAACGCGGTCTGGTGCTGATTGAAGAGCTGCTGGTGGAAGAAGGCATGATGGACGAAGGCGAGTCTCTGTACTCCCCGGCCAACATTATGCTGATGCACCACGTTACCGCCGCGCTGCGTGCTCACGCGCTGTTCACCCGCGACGTTGACTACATTGTTAAAGACGGTGAAGTTATCATCGTTGACGAACATACCGGCCGTACCATGCAGGGCCGCCGCTGGTCAGACGGCCTGCATCAGGCAGTGGAAGCAAAAGAAGGCGTTGATATCCAGAACGAGAACCAGACTCTGGCTTCCATCACCTTCCAGAACTACTTCCGCCTGTATGAAAAGCTGGCCGGGATGACCGGTACCGCGGACACTGAAGCGTTTGAGTTCAGCTCCATTTATAAGCTCGACACCATTGTGGTGCCAACCAACCGTCCGATGATCCGTAAGGATATGCCGGATCTGGTCTATATGACCGAGTTAGACAAAATTGGCGCCATCATCGAAGACATTAAAGAGCGCACCGCCAACGGCCAGCCTGTGCTGGTGGGGACCATCTCCATCGAGAAATCCGAAGTGGTTTCTCAGGAGCTGACCAAAGCGGGCATCAAACATAATGTTCTGAACGCCAAATTCCACGCGAACGAAGCAGGAATTGTTGCTCAGGCGGGTTACCCGGCTGCTGTGACCATTGCTACCAACATGGCCGGTCGTGGTACCGACATCGTGCTGGGCGGCAGCTGGCAGGAAGAAATTGCCGCGCTGGAAGACCCAACGCCGGAGCAAATTGCCCAAATTAAAGCGGACTGGAAGGTTCGTCATGACGCGGTGCTGGCATCTGGTGGCCTGCACATCATCGGTACCGAGCGCCATGAATCACGCCGTATCGATAACCAGCTGCGTGGCCGTTCCGGTCGTCAGGGCGATGCTGGTTCTTCCCGCTTCTATCTCTCGATGGAAGATGCGCTGATGCGTATTTTCGCCTCCGATCGCGTCTCCAATATGATGCGTAAACTGGGCATGAAGCCGGGCGAAGCTATTGAGCACCCGTGGGTGACCAAGGCTATTGCCAACGCGCAGCGTAAAGTCGAAAGCCGTAACTTTGATATTCGTAAACAGCTGCTGGAATACGATGACGTAGCGAACGACCAGCGTCGCGCTATCTATACCCAGCGTAACGAGCTGCTGGACGTGAGTGATGTTAGCGAAACCATCGCCAGCATCCGTGAAGACGTATTTAAAGTGACTATTGATGCGCACATCCCGCCGCAGTCTCTGGAAGAGATGTGGGATGTTGAAGGTCTGGAAGAGCGCCTGAAAAACGACTTCGACCTCGAAATGCCAATCAAAGAGTGGCTGGATAAAGAACCTGAGCTGCACGAAGAGACCCTGCGCGAGCGCATCCTGGCTAACGCGATTGAAGTTTATCAGCGTAAAGAGGAAGTGGTCGGCGCCGAGATGATGCGCCACTTCGAAAAAGGCGTGATGCTGCAAACGCTGGACTCTCTGTGGAAAGAGCACCTTGCTGCGATGGATTATCTGCGTCAGGGTATCCACCTGCGTGGTTATGCGCAGAAAGATCCTAAGCAGGAGTACAAACGTGAATCCTTCTCTATGTTTGCCGCTATGCTTGAGTCACTGAAGTATGAAGTGATTAGCACGTTGAGCAAGGTTCAGGTTCGTATGCCGGAAGAAGTTGAAGCGATGGAGCAGCAGCGCCGCGAAGAAGCCGAGCGTCTGGCTAGTATGCAACAGCTGAGCCACGTAGATGATGAGACTCAGGCCGCTCAAGCGCTGGCGGCTGAGACCGGCGACCGTAAAGTCGGGCGCAACGATCCTTGCCCTTGCGGTTCCGGTAAAAAATACAAACAGTGCCATGGCCGTCTGAGCTAAGGTCTGGAAAAACCAAAAGGCGCAGCTTGCTGCGCCTTTTTTCTATTCGGAGTTTGAGAATATGAAGCAGCTGCAAATCGCCGTCGGCATCATCCGCAACGCGCAGGGAGAAATCTTTATCACCCAGCGCGCGGCCGACGCGCATATGGCCAATAAATGGGAGTTCCCGGGCGGAAAAATTGAGGCCGGTGAATCACCGGAACAGGCTCTGATTCGTGAACTACAGGAAGAGACGGGGATTGCGGCCCAGAAAGCCGAGCTTTTTGAAACCCTGGAGTATCAGTTTCCCGATCGCCATATCTCGTTATGGTTTTACCTGGTTGAACAGTGGGAAGGCGAGCCGTGGGGAAAGGAAGGACAGCCGGGGCGCTGGGTCGCTCAGCATCAGCTTATAGCCGACGAATTCCCGCCGGCTAATGAGCCTGTTATTCAGAAGCTGCTGAACGCCTAACGTTCAAGCTCCTCACTCCAGTCATCGCTTTCGGAAAGGTCGCCGCTGCTGGGAATACGTTTCTCTTCAGCGGCCCATTCGCCTAAATCAATAAGCTGGCAGCGCTTGCTGCAGAAAGGACGGTAAGGGCTGGCCTCGCTCCAGATAACGGCCTTGCCGCAGCCCGGGCAGTTCACAATAGTTTCTTCACTCATTTTCATTCCTTAGCAGCAGGCCAGTTCAAAATCGAGGCGCTCTGGCACCAGGCCATGTTCTGAGTCCAGCGGCAGAAAACGAATCGCAAAGCGACTTTTATGGCCGGAAACCTGAGGGTAAAGCTGGTCGTTCAGGGCGAGATGAAGGCGCAGTAAATCGGCGTCATCACCGTTATCCTGGTAGAAACCGTTGAGGCTGGTTTGCTTCCTGAACGGCGCTGAATTGCGGATGATATCCAGCAGCAGGTCGAGTGATTGCTTCACCGGCTCAAGGCTGTTGAGCCAGAGGCTAACCTGAGCATCACGCTGCTCCTGCGGCAGGTAAAGCCAGATATGCAGCGTCGGTAAATCAAAACTACAGCAGCCGCCGGGGATGCTCAAACGCTGGCGTACCAGCGCTATCAGCCTGTCTTCTCTCAAAAGCTGGCCGAGGCGCGGGGCAGCCATCAGAACGCTACCGCAGGTTTCCAACTGGGCACGCAGCGAGTCGATGCGTTGCATATCTACGCCCGGCACTTCTGACCAGCTCAATAGCTTGCGCTGCTGTCTGCCCAATTCTTTCAGGATCTCGGTGCGGACTTCGCCCCTTTCAAACACATCCAGCAGGTCACCGATGTTACGAAAAAAATGCAGCGCTTTAGCGCTTTCATCAATGGGTAAGGCAGCCTGTAGCTGCTGGATCAAAAACTCAATGCGTAGCCAGGTACGCATCTTTTCATTCAGCGGGTGCTCAAAAAGAACCTGAGTGCTCATTATTCTGTTTCCTGTTGTGCGGCCTGGGAAGCCAGTTTTAGATACTGGCGATGCAGGCGATCAACATGCACGGCAGCGTCTTGCGGGCTGCCGTCATTATTAATTATGTCATCTGCAACGGCGAGGCGGGCTTCCCGCGTTGCCTGGGCGGCCAGGATCTGCTGCGCATGTTCACGAGAGACATTATCCCGCTTCATGGTACGCGCAATCTGAGTTTCGGGGGAAACGTCGACCACCAGAACCCGGTTCGCTTTATTTTGCAGGTTATTTTCCACCAGCAGCGGGACAACCCACAACACATACGGCGAGGCGGCACGCGCAATTTCATCGCGAGTTCGCTGCTGGATTAAAGGATGAAGCAGGTTGTTTACCCATTGCTTTTGCTGAGGTGAACTAAAGATCTCTTCGCGCAGGGCACGACGATTTAAAGATCCATCTTCCAGAAGGATCTTTGAACCAAAATGTTGCGAAATGAGAGCCAGCGCACGTTGACCAGGCTCAACAACCTGACGGGCAATGATATCAGCATCCACTACGGTGACTCCTGAGCGGGAAAATGCTTCGGCGATGGTACTTTTACCACTGCCAATACCGCCCGTAAGTGCTACCGTGTAAACCATAGAAAACCGATCCTGATGCTATTATTTATCAATGAGATAAGAGGGGCTCTGGGTAAGGTTTTTCAGGTGATTTTTGCTTATGTAACAAGCGAAAATTACCCTTATCGGCCAGCGCTGCCCTTTATAAGGTAAATTTGAACGATTGTAGCGTAAAAAAGTCGGTTTTCGCAGTCTTGCGGAGCCATTATTACTGCGTATGATAGCGTCACTGGGGTTGGCCGTTGTTTCGCCGATCGTATTTATGTGTTCACCGCCATTCGACCCAGGGATCCGCAACATGCGTATTGAAGAAGATTTGAAGTTAGGTTTTAAAGACGTTTTAATCCGCCCGAAACGCTCCACCCTCAAGAGCCGTTCTGACGTTGAGCTTGAGCGTCAATTCACATTCAAACATTCCGGTATTGCGTGGTCTGGTGTGCCGATCATTGCGGCAAACATGGATACAGTAGGTACTTTCGCCATGGCGCAGGCGCTGGCCTCGTTCGATATTCTCACCGCCGTTCATAAGCATTACTCCGTTGAAGAATGGAGCAACTTCGTCAAGTCCGCGCCGGAAAACCTGCTGCGCTTTGTGATGGTTTCTACCGGCACTTCGGATGCCGATTTCGCTAAAACCAAGCAAATTCTGGCCCTGAATCCGGCGCTGAAATTTATCTGCATCGATGTCGCCAACGGCTACTCTGAGCACTTCACCCAGTTCGTAAGCAAAGCGCGCGAAGCCTGGCCGGATAAAGTGATTTGTGCGGGCAACGTGGTGACCGGTGAAATGTGCGAAGAGCTGATCCTCTCCGGCGCCGATATCGTCAAAGTCGGTATCGGCCCTGGCTCCGTGTGTACTACTCGCGTGAAAACTGGCGTGGGTTATCCTCAGCTTTCAGCGGTTATCGAGTGCGCCGATGCGGCTCACGGCCTTGGCGGCCAGATTGTCAGCGACGGCGGCTGTACCGTTCCGGGTGATGTGGCAAAAGCCTTCGGCGGCGGGGCAGACTTTGTGATGCTCGGCGGTATGCTGGCCGGTCACGAAGAGAGCGGCGGCACCGTCGTTGAGGAAGACGGCGAGAAGTTTATGCTGTTCTACGGCATGAGCTCTGAGTCCGCGATGACTCGCCACGTTGGCGGCGTAGCACAATACCGCGCCGCGGAAGGCAAAACCGTTAAGCTGCCGCTGCGTGGCCCGGTTGAAAATACCGCTCGTGATATCCTTGGCGGCCTGCGCTCCGCATGTACTTATGTTGGCGCGTCACGCCTTAAAGAGCTGACCAAACGCACCACCTTTATCCGCGTGGCGGAGCAGGAAAACCGCGTTTTCAACAGCCTCTAAAGTTGTTAATGGCGTAGCGTCTGCTGCGCCATTACCCCCCGCTCATTGCGTCCCCCAGCTGAAATATAGGCAGATACATCGCTACCACCAGCGTGCCAATAATTAGCCCAATCACAATCATCATTAGCGGTTCAAGCATGGCTGCAAGACCGTCGGCCAGCTCGTAGGTTTTGTCATAATGCCAGCGGGCTAACCGCCCAAGCATCAGATCCAGTGAACCGGACTCCTCCCCTATGCGAACCAGCTGCTGGCAGAGTGGCGTAAAGTAGCCGGAACCAGCGAGCGCTTGCCAAAGCGGCTGGCCTTCAGCAATTTTTTTGCTCACCCCGGAAATCTGCCGCTGCCATAGTCGCTGAGTCAGCGTTTTTTCCACCGCCTCAAGCCCCTGTAATAGAGGGATGCCTGCGTGTTGGGAGAGAGTTAATACGGTAAATATCTGGCTAAGTAACTGACCCCGCCGCAGCGGGGCAATGAGCGGTATTTTTAGTAAGAGTTGTTGCTCTTTTTCCCGTAAAGCGGGTTGAGTGCGGCGCAGCATCATCCAGCCAATACACAAAATAATCACCGCCAGCGCCCACCATCCCCCTTGCTCTGTTACCCATGCAGATATGCCCATAACGGCCTGGGTAACGGCAGGCAGTGGCGCATTGAATGAGCGATAGATATTGGCAAATTCGGGGAGAACAAAGCCCATCATCCCGGCCGTGACGAATAGCGCGACCAGCAGAATAAAAAGCGGATAGCGCAGGGCTTTAACCACTTTCCGGGTCAGTTGATATTGCTGTTCCTGCTGCTCGGCCAGCTGCTGGCAGCACTCTGCAAGCTTGCCGGTTAGCTCTCCCGTATGCAGCAGTGCAATAAACAGCGGAGGGAAAATGCGCGGCCATTGCTGAAGTGCCCCGGAAAGAGGCACCCCCTGAGACACTTGCCCCTCAATATGCTGTAGCAAAGCTGACCAGGGCGGTTTCGGGTGCTGGCGGGCGATTAACAATAGGGCATCCGTCAGAGCGATGCCTGCATGGAGCAGGGCAACAAGCTGGCGGATCACGTCAATCTTTTGCTGGATATGCCAGCAAGAGCCGCCGTTTATCGACGAACTTCTGGCCGAGAGTAACTGTAGCTGCTGCTTACCTAGCTCTTCCTCGAGCACCAGCCTCTCTGCTGCCAGAGTCGAACCTGTTTTCAATTGCCCCTGGTTATCTATTGCCTTCCAGCGCCAGATCCGCATTTTAGTCATGCGGCATGCCTAATACCCGATACAGCTCTTCCAGGGTAGTGTGCCCCCGCTCTACGGCGCGGCAGCCGCTTTCAAACAGGGTTGCCATTCCCTGCCTGCGTGCCAGGGATTCAATATTTTCCGCCGGTTCCCCGCCGGTTATAGCCGAGCGCAGGGCGGGAGAGAGCGGCAGCATTTCAAACAGCGCCGTTCGCCCATAATAGCCTCTGTAGCACCGCTCGCAGCCAGTAGCGCGCCAGTGAGGCAGGGCAGTGGGCCAGATATGGACCGGGAGTTCGAGCGGGGTATCATCCAGGGTTTTACAGTGCGGGCAGAGCTTCCTGACCAGCCGCTGTGCGACGATGAGATTTACCGCTGAGGCAAGCATCCAGCGCGGAATAGACATTTGCTCAAGGCGGGTCAGCGTTTCCACCGTCGAATTGGTATGAAGCGTGGAGAGTACCAGGTGCCCGGTTTGGGCCGCTTTTATCGCTATCTCTGCCGTTTCGCTGTCCCTGATTTCACCGACCATAATCACGTCGGGATCCTGGCGTAGCAGGGCACGCAGGATATTCTGGAAGGTGATCCCTGCTTTGGGGTTTACCTGAGTTTGATTCAGGCCGTCCTGAGGGATTTCTACGGGATCTTCGACGCTGCACACGTTAATCCCCGGCTGGTTGAGCACATCCAGAGCGCTATAAAGAGTGATTGTTTTTCCACTGCCCGTGGGGCCGGTAACCAGAATCATGCCCTGAGGTACAGAAAGCGATTGGCGAAACTGTTCGGTTTCTGCCGGCGGCATGCCCAGCAGGCTCATATCCAGGTTATTCCTGCCCTGCTGAAGCAGCCTTAACACCACTTTTTCGCCGTAGCGGCATGGAAGAGTGGAGACCCGAAATGAGGCCTTCACTTCCCCGACGTGATAGTCCATCTGCCCGTCCTGCGGTAAGCGCCTCTCCGCAATATCCAGGTTAGCCAGAACTTTCAACCTCGCGGTCATCGGGGCGGCAACCGAAGGAGGAAGCAGCGGCTGGCATTGCAGCACGCCGTCTATGCGCAGCCGAATCCGATAGACTTCTTCGCACGGCTCAAAATGGATATCGGAAGCTCGCTGTTGAACGGCCGCCGCCAGCGTACTGTCCAGCAGCGCAACGATGGAGCCATCCCCCTCTTGCTCTGGCTGCCGGAGAGTCTGGCCAGTTTGCCATTTCTCAAGGCGCTCCACGGGCCAGAGCTCGACATCGATATGCTTGTTACAGAGAAAGCGCAGCGCCTGGTACATTTGCTCATCCGGTTTATCCCGGGCCGCAATGCGCAGCGTGTCTTCCGTTTCCTCTATCAGGATAAGGTTGTAATGCTGACAGAGCGATAGGAGCTGTTGTTGGGTTTTCATGCTTTAGCTCCTGCTTTGCCGTCGGGAAAACGGAATATCTCTTCACAGGCCTGTTTCAGGGCGGTGTTATTTGCCGTATTGCAGCTTCGCGTCCAGCCTGTTACCCCGCTATCGTCAAGCCACTGCGGCGTAAAGGTTGCCGTCAGCCCGCTAAGTGATTCCTTACCCGTTAAGGTCACAATGCCGCTGATTATGCTCATTGTGCTGACGTAGCGGGTCGTTTTGACCTCAGGAATTCCGCTGCTGTTGGCATTACAGCCGGTGATGCCGCCTTGCTCGATGGCGCATAGCTCTATGGCTGTGCGGTAAGGCACGAAGGTTTGCAGCATGTCGGTTAGCGCCGCTTTGCGGAGATAGTTTTGGTAGGCGGGAATGCCGATGGCGCTAAGAATTGCGATGATGCCGATTACCACCATCAGTTCGATTAAGGTGAATCCTTGTTGTCTTTTCATCTGTCGCTCCTGTTTGTCAGAAAGCGGCACTGTGCGGGGAGAGCAAGGTTATTACGAGGAAGGACATTCGGTTTCGGGAGGTGGTTTCAGCGCTAATTAAAGGCGTTGCGCGCATCGACAAATTGAATGGAACCTGGCACGCAAAAAAACGCGGACGGAGCAAATTCCCTCCGCGTTTTGTGATTAGCGGAAGCGCATCGAAAGGTCGAGGGCGCGAACGTGTTTGGTCAGAGCACCTACGGAGATGTAATCCACGCCGGTTTCGGCAAAGGTGCGCAACGTTTCTTTGGTCACATTGCCTGAAACCTCAAGGCGGGCTTTGCCCCGGGTCAACGCCACGGCCTGGCGCATTTGCTCGACGGTGAAGTTGTCGAGCATGATGATGTCGGCTCCTGCTTTCAGCGCCTGCTCCAGCTCATCCAGCGATTCAACTTCTACTTCAACCGGCACGTCCGGATGCAGCCAGAACGCTTTCTCTACCGCCTGGCGTACGGAGCCGGAAGCAATAATGTGGTTCTCTTTAATCAGAAAAGCGTCAGAAAGGCCGAGACGATGATTACCGCCGCCGCCGCAAAGTACGGCGTATTTCAGAGCGGTGCGCAGGCCCGGCAGCGTCTTGCGGGTATCCAGAAGCTGGGTTTTGGTGCCTGCGAGAAGATCAACATAGCTGCGAACTTCGCTGGCAACACCGGACAGCGTCTGCACAAAATTAAGCGCCGTTCTCTCCCCGGTCAGCAGTACGCGTGCGGGACCGTTAAGCTCAAACAGCGGCTGGTTGACGGTGACTTCGGTGCCGTCTTCAACATGCCACGTGACGTTGACGTCGCCGCCCAGTTGAATAAAGACTTCCTCGACCCAGCGCTTACCGCAAAAAACGCCGTTCTCACGGGTAATGACTACCGCGTGAGCCATGTTTTCCGGCGGCAGCAGCTGAGCGGTAATATCGTTGTCAGGATCAACTTCGCCGCCAAGATCCTCACGCAGCGCCTGAGAAACGGCGAGGGGGATATCAAGGGTAATTCGTTCGAGTAGCTCGTCACGTCGGCGGTCTGGGTTATAACGGCGGGGCGGCATGATAAAACTCCGGAATGAATAAGTTAATATGGATTCATGCTACTCTGAAGCGACTTCAAGTACCACTCTAAGGAGAAGCTCGAATGCAGCTTAAAGACGGCTGGCTGGTGGGGGTAAAACATCTGCCATCCCCGCATTTTGACGGCCGACCGGAGGAGGAAAACCCCTCGTTGCTGGTGGTGCACAATATCAGTTTGCCGCCGGGTGAATTTGGTGGCCCCTGGATTGATGCCCTGTTCGCCGGCACGCTTGACCCGCAGGCGCACCCTTATTTTGCCGGCATCTCCCATCTGCGCGTGTCCGCGCACTGTCTTATTCTCCGTGATGGTGAAATTGTTCAATACGTCCCTTTTGATAAGCGAGCCTGGCATGCGGGTGTTTCCAGCTATCAGGGGCGTGAAAAGTGCAACGACTTCTCCATTGGTATTGAGCTGGAAGGCACCGATACGCTGCCCTATACCGATGCGCAGTATCAGCAACTAACGGCTTTAGCTAAGTTACTGATTCAGCGCTATCCTGATATAGAGAAACATATGACGGGCCACAGCGATATTGCCCCGGGGCGTAAGACCGATCCCGGCCCGGCGTTTGAGTGGCCGCGTTTTTTAGGGGCGATTAAAGAGACTACGGACAAGGAGAGCGCATGACTCTGTTTACCCTGTTGCTGGTGCTGATGAGCGAGCGGCTGTTCAAGATAGGCGAGCACTGGCAGTTGGACCATCGTCTCGAAGTCTTGTTTGGCCGGGTTAAGCATTTCTCCCTGCTGCGAACGCTGCTGATGACAGCGCTGTTTATGGGGCTGGTCTTCCTGATAGAGCGTGCGCTACACGGGCTGCTGTTTAATCTTCCCCTTCTGGTCTTCTGGATTGCGTTGGGCGTGCTCTGCATCGGCGCAGGGCAGGTGCGGCTGCATTACCATGCTTACCTCAAAGCCGCCAGCCGGGACGACGAACACGCCCGCGATGAGATGGCAAGCGAGTTAACGCTGATCCATGGTGTGCCGCCTGAATGCAGCGAGAGAGAGTATCTGCGCGAGCTGCAAAATGCGCTGCTGTGGATTAACTTCCGCTTCTATTTAGCGCCCTTGTTCTGGTTTGTGGTTGGAGGAGTGTGGGGGCCGGTTACGCTGGCGGGTTATGCATTCCTGCGCGCCTGGCAGACCTGGCTTGCTCGCCACCATACGCCGCACGAGCGTTTGCTGTCGGGTATTGATGCCGTTCTGCACGTTCTTGACTGGATCCCGGTTCGCCTGGTCGGCGTGGCCTATGCGTTGCTGGGACATGGAGAAAAAGCGCTTCCGGCCTGGTTTGCCTCGCTTGCCGACAGGCATACGTCCCAGTATCAGGTGTTGACGCAGCTGGCGCAGTATTCTCTGGCGCGGGAACCGCATCAGGACAAGATGAAAACGCCGAAGGCTGCGGTTTCAATGGCGAAGAAGGTTTCTCTGGTGATTGTTGCTGTGGTGGCTTTGCTGACTATTTACGGCACGCTGGTTTAGTCTCAATCGATTTAAAGCAAAACGCCCCGCAATATACGGGGCGTTTTAGTTATCAGGCTTTAACGGTTTTCAGGTTCTTCTGCTTAAGGAAGTAGCCCACGCCCAGAATCACAATCCATACCGGGATCAGATAAACCGAAATGGCCATGCCCGGCGTCATCAGCATGATGACCAGCACCGCGACCATAAACAGCAGGCAGACCCAGTTACCCAGCGGGTAGAACAGCGCCGGGAAGCGGGTTTTCACGCCCTGCAATTGCTTCGCGCGGCGGAACTTGATGTGCGCCAGGCTGATCATCGCCCAGTTGATCACCAGGGCGGACACTACCAGCGCCATCAGCAGGCCAAAGGCCGATTCCGGTGCCAGATAGTTAATCAGCACGCAGAGAGCGGTAAAGCCCGCAGAGACCAGAATGGTGTTTACCGGCACGCCGCGCTTATCGACATTTTTCAGCATCTTCGGGGCGTTGCCCTGCTGTGCCAGGCCGAACAGCATACGGCTGTTGCAGTATACGCAGCTGTTGTAAACCGACAGCGCTGCTGTCAGCACCACCACGTTAAGCGCGTTGGCCACGAAGGTATCACCCAGCTCGTGGAAGATCAGCACAAACGGGCTGGTGTCGGCGGTGACGCGCGTCCACGGCAGCAGGGAGAGCAGGATCGCGAGCGAGCCCACGTAGAAGATAAGGATGCGGTAGATAACCTGGTTAGTGGCTTTTGGAATGCTCACTTCCGGGTTGTCGGCTTCGGCGGCGGTAATGCCGACCAGCTCAAGCCCGCCGAAGGAGAACATGATAATCGCCATCATCATCACCAGCCCCGTGATGCCGTGCGGCATAAAGCCACCCTGATCCCAGAGGTTGCTGACTGAAGCCTGCGGGCCGCCGTTGCCGCTGAACAGCAGCCAGCCGCCGAATATAATCATGGCGATAACGGCCACGACTTTAATAATGGCAAACCAGAACTCCATCTCGCCGAACACTTTCACGTTGGTCAGGTTGATGGCGTTGATAATCACGAAGAAGGCCGCCGCCGTTGCCCAGGTTGGGATCTCCGGCCACCAGAACTGAATATACTTCCCGACCGCCGTAAGCTCTGCCATGGCAACCAGGACGTACAGCACCCAGTAGTTCCAGCCCGAAGCAAAGCCCGCGAAGCCGCCCCAGTATTTATAGGCAAAATGGCTGAATGACCCGGCAACCGGCTCCTCAACGACCATTTCTCCCAGCTGGCGCATAATTAAAAAAGCGATAAACCCGGCGATGGCGTAGCCGAGAATAATTGCCGGACCCGCGGACTGGATGACGGATGCGCTGCCCAGAAACAGGCCCGTCCCGATAGCTCCACCCAGCGCAATCAGCTGAATATGGCGGTTTTTAAGGCCGCGTTTCAGCGTGTCGCCTTGCTGTTGACCTTCCATCATGTAACCTCATTGTGGTTAATGTCTGCGCTACACTGGCGCATTTGTAATTGTGTTGTTCCGTAAGGTGTAGTCTTTTTTTTACGGTTGTTAAATATTGAATTTGCGGATAGGGCTACCGCATCGCAAAGAATAGTGGTAAGCGCTCGCGTTTGCACCTGCTTTCTGCCACTGCTCTGACGAGTTGAATAAAAAGAAACCATTTGTAAAAAAGGGGGAAGGAAAAAGTGGGATTGTGCAGCCTTTGTCCAGGCAGTTTTACTGCATGAATATGTCATTTTTTAGGCGATGTTTTCGGTTGCGATTGAAAAATATATCGTTTCATAAACGTTAACATTGCCACTTAGGGAGTAAACGGAGCTTGTGCGCCAGGTTACAGGTTTGAAAAGCCATTCCTTTAGTGTTGTTAAAATGTGCCTGCTTTCATGATTTCAATCAAAACCAATATGGACAGAAGGTGAATACTTTGTTACTTTTAGCCTCACGAACGTGAAATTGGTCTTACCAATTGACTCCGGGTTAATGGCAGGGATAGGGAACGATGGCCTACAACAAAATCCGCCAACCAAAATTATCCGATGTGATTGAGCAACAGCTGGAGTTTCTCATCCTTGAGGGGACCCTGCGCCCCGGCGAAAAACTTCCACCTGAACGCGAACTGGCGAAACAATTTGATGTTTCCCGTCCTTCACTACGCGAGGCCATTCAGCGTCTCGAAGCGAAGGGTTTGCTGCTCCGTCGTCAGGGCGGTGGCACTTTTGTCCAGAACAGCCTCTGGCAGAGCCTGAGCGACCCGCTGGTCGAGCTTCTCTCGGACCATCCCGAATCCCAGTTTGATCTGCTCGAAACCCGTCATGCCCTTGAAGGAATTGCTGCGTACTATGCGGCGCTACGCGGGACAGATGAAGATCTTAAACGCATTGGCGACTGCCATATAGCGATTCAGCAGGCTCAGGAGTCGGGCGATTTAGACGCCGAAGCCGATGCCGTCATGCAGTATCAAATTGCGGTAACCGAAGCGGCCCATAATGTGGTGCTTCTGCATTTACTGCGCTGCATGGAGCCGATGCTCGAACAAAACGTTCGCCAGAATTTTGAATTGCTCTACGCGCGCCGCGAGATGTTGGCGCAAGTGAGCAGCCATCGCGCCAGCATTTTTGCGGCGATTATGGCTCGCCAGCCGGAGCAGGCGCGAGAAGCGTCGCATCGTCACCTGGCGTTTATTGAGGAAATATTGCTGGACCGCAGCCGTGAGCAGAGTCGTCGCGAACGCTCTCTCCGTCTTCTTCAGCAACGTAAGGATTAAGCGCCCAACTTTAGAGCGCGGCAACTAAACGCAGAACCTGTCTTATTGTGTTTTTTACCAAGAGCACAATGGGACAGGTTCCAGATAATCAACGTATTAGACAGATAAGGAATACCCCCATGTCAGAACGTTTCCCAAATGACGTGGATCCGATTGAAACTCGCGACTGGTTACAGGCGATCGAATCGGTTATCCGTGAAGAAGGTGTTGAGCGCGCTCAGTATCTGATTGATCAGTTACTGGCCGAAGCCGGCAAAGGCGGCGTGAAAGTAGCTGCTTCCGCAGGTGCTCGCAACTATGTAAACACCATTGCCGTTGAAGATGAGCCGGAATACCCGGGCAATCTGGACCTGGAGCGCCGCATTCGTTCTGCTATCCGCTGGAACGCCATTATGACCGTTCTGCGCGCATCCAAGAAAGACCTGGAGCTGGGCGGCCACATGGCTTCCTTCCAGTCTTCCGCAACTGTTTATGAAGTGTGCTTTAACCACTTCTTCCGTGCAGCTAACGAGAAAGACGGCGGCGATCTGGTGTACTTCCAGGGCCACATCTCTCCGGGCATCTATGCGCGTGCATTCCTGGAAGGGCGTCTGACCGAAGAGCAGATGAACAACTTCCGTCAGGAAGTGCATGGTAAAGGTCTGTCTTCTTACCCGCACCCGAAACTGATGCCAGAATTCTGGCAGTTCCCGACCGTTTCTATGGGTCTGGGCCCAATCGGCGCTATCTACCAGGCTAAATTCCTGAAATATCTGGAACACCGCGGCCTGAAAGACACCTCCGAGCAAACCGTTTACGCCTTCCTGGGCGACGGCGAGATGGATGAGCCAGAATCTAAAGGTGCGATCACTATCGCGACCCGTGAGAAACTGGACAACCTGTGCTTCATCATCAACTGTAACCTGCAGCGTCTGGATGGTCCGGTCACCGGTAACGGTAAGATCATCAACGAACTGGAAGGCATCTTCAGCGGTGCTGGCTGGAACGTTATCAAAGTGATGTGGGGCGGTCGTTGGGATGAGCTGCTGCGTAAAGACACCAGCGGTAAGCTTATCCAACTGATGAACGAAACCGTTGACGGCGACTACCAGACCTTCAAATCCAAAGACGGCGCCTACGTGCGTGAGCACTTCTTCGGTAAATATCCTGAAACCGCCGCACTGGTTGCAGACTGGACTGATGAGCAGATCTGGGCGCTGAACCGTGGTGGTCACGATCCGAAGAAAGTTTACGCTGCACTGAAAAAAGCGCAGGACACCAAAGGTAAAGCGACCGTTATCCTGGCCCACACCATCAAAGGTTACGGCATGGGCGATACCGCAGAAGGTAAAAACATCGCTCACCAGGTGAAGAAAATGAACATGGACGGCGTGCGTTATATCCGCGACCGTTTCAACGTTCCTGTGACCGATGAGCAGGTAGAAAACCTGTCTTACATCACCTTCCCTGAAGGTTCTGAAGAGCACAAGTACCTGCACGAACGCCGTCAGGCGCTGAAAGGCTACCTCCCAGCTCGTCAGCCAAACTTCTCCGAGAAACTGGCACTGCCTGCGCTGGAAGACTTCTCTCAGCTGCTGGAAGAGCAGAACAAAGAAATCTCCACCACCATCGCTTTCGTTCGTGCCCTGAACGTGATGCTGAAGAACCCGTCTATCAAAGACCGTCTGGTTCCAATCATCGCCGATGAAGCTCGTACCTTTGGTATGGAAGGTCTGTTCCGTCAGATCGGTATTTACAGCCCGAACGGCCAGCAGTACACCCCGCAGGACCGTGAGCAGGTTGCTTACTATAAAGAAGACGAGAAAGGTCAGATCCTGCAGGAAGGTATCAACGAACTGGGTGCTGGCGCGTCCTGGCTGGCTGCTGCGACTTCATACAGCACCAACAACCTGCCGATGATCCCGTTCTACATCTACTACTCCATGTTCGGTTTCCAGCGTATCGGTGACCTGTGCTGGCAGGCTGGCGACCAACAGGCTCGCGGCTTCCTGGTCGGTGGTACTTCCGGTCGTACAACGCTGAACGGTGAAGGTCTGCAGCACGAAGATGGTCACAGCCACATTCAGTCTCTGACTATTCCTAACTGTATCTCTTACGATCCTTCTTACGCGTACGAAGTGGCTGTCATCATGCACGACGGTCTGACTCGTATGTACGGTGAAGCACAAGAGAACATTTACTACTACATCACCACCCTGAACGAAAACTACCACATGCCGGCTATGCCAGCAGGTGCCGAGGAAGGTATCCGTAAAGGTATCTACAAACTCGAAACCGTTGCGGGTAGCAAAGGTAAAGTTCAGCTGCTGGGCTCCGGTTCTATCCTGCGTCACGTACGTGAAGCAGCACAGATTCTGGCTAACGACTACGGCGTGGGCTCTGACGTGTACAGCGTAACTTCCTTCACTGAACTGGCTCGTGATGGCCAGGATTGTGAGCGCTGGAACATGCTGCACCCAATGGAAACTCCGCGCGTTCCGTACATCGCTCAGGTGATGAACGACGCTCCAGCGGTAGCTTCTACTGACTATATGAAACTGTTCGCCGAGCAGGTCCGTACTTACGTACCAGCTGATGATTATCGCGTACTGGGTACCGACGGCTTCGGTCGTTCTGACAGCCGCGAAAATCTGCGTCACCACTTCGAAGTTGATGCTTCTTATGTGGTTGTAGCGGCCCTGGGCGAACTGGCTAAACGTGGCGAAATCGATAAGAAAGTGGTTGCGGAAGCCATCACTAAATTCAACATCGATGCAGATAAAGTTAACCCGCGTCTGGCGTAAGAGGTAAAGAGACAATGGCTATCGAAATCAAAGTACCAGACATCGGCGCTGATGAAGTAGAAATCACCGAGATTCTGGTCAAAGTTGGCGACAAAGTTGAAGCTGAACAGTCGCTGATCACCGTAGAAGGCGACAAAGCCTCTATGGAAGTTCCGTCTCCTCAGGCTGGCGTCGTAAAAGAGATTAAAGTCTCCGTCGGCGACAAAACCGAGACCGGTAAACTGATCATGATTTTCGATTCCGCCGAAGGTGCAGCAGCCGCTGCACCTGCTAAGGCAGAAGAGAAGAAAGAAGCCGCTCCGGCTGCAGCACCTGCTGCCGCGGCTGCAAAAGAAGTTAACGTGCCGGACATCGGCGGTGACGAAGTAGAAGTTACCGAGATCATGGTTAAAGTTGGCGACACCGTTGCCGCTGAGCAGTCTCTGCTGACCGTAGAAGGCGACAAAGCCTCTATGGAAGTCCCTGCTCCGTTCGCGGGCGTGGTTAAAGAGATCAAAATCAGCACCGGCGACAAAGTGTCCACCGGCTCCCTGATCATGGTGTTCGAAGTGGCGGGTGCTGCACCTGCTGCGGCTCCGGCACAGGCTGCTGCTCCTGCCGCCGCCGCGCCAGCTGCTTCCGGCTCTAAAGAAGTAAACGTACCGGACATCGGCGGTGACGAAGTTGAAGTCACCGAAGTGATGGTGAAAGTGGGCGATAAAGTTGCCGCTGAACAGTCACTGATCACCGTAGAAGGCGACAAAGCTTCTATGGAAGTCCCTGCGCCATTCGCCGGTACCGTTAAAGAAATCAAAATCAGCACCGGCGACAAAGTGTCTACCGGCTCCCTGATCATGGTATTCGAAGTGGAAGGCGCTGCGCCTGCCGCGGCTCCGGCTGCTGCACCGGCTGCCAAAGCTGCTGCACCTGCTGCTAAAGCGGAAGGCAAATCTGAATTCGCTGAAAACGACGCTTACGTTCACGCTACTCCGCTGATCCGCCGTCTGGCTCGCGAGTTCGGCGTAAACCTGGCGAAAGTGAAAGGCACCGGCCGTAAAGGTCGCATCCTGCGCGAAGACGTTCAGACCTACGTGAAAGACGCTGTTAAGCGCGCTGAAGCGGCTCCGGCTGCTACCGGCGGCGGTCTGCCGGGCATGCTGCCATGGCCGAAAGTAGACTTCAGCAAGTTCGGCGAAATCGAAGAAGTGGAAATGGGCCGTATCCAGAAAATCTCTGGTGCTAACCTGAGCCGTAACTGGGTGATGATCCCGCATGTTACCCACTTCGACAAAACCGATATCACCGATCTGGAAGCGTTCCGTAAGCAGCAGAATGACGAAGCCGCTAAGCGTAAGCTGGACGTGAAGTTCACCCCTGTGGTGTTCATCATGAAAGCCGTTGCTGCCGCGCTGGAGCAGATGCCACGCTTCAACAGCTCCCTGTCCGAAGATGGCCAGAAGCTGACGCTGAAGAAATACATTAACGTGGGTGTTGCGGTTGATACTCCGAACGGCCTGGTCGTTCCGGTATTCAAAGATGTGAACAAGAAGAGCATCACCGAACTGTCCCGCGAACTGATGGCTATCTCCAAAAAAGCTCGCGATGGCAAGCTGACCGCTGGCGAAATGCAGGGCGGCTGCTTCACCATCTCCAGCCTGGGCGGTATCGGGACGACTCACTTCGCGCCAATCGTTAACGCGCCTGAAGTGGCTATCCTCGGTGTGTCCAAGTCGGCAATCGAGCCGGTCTGGAACGGTAAAGAGTTCACGCCGCGTCTGATGATGCCAATGTCTCTTTCCTTCGACCACCGCGTAATCGACGGCGCTGATGGTGCTCGCTTTATCACCATCATCAACAATATGCTGTCCGATATTCGCCGCCTGGTGATGTAATTGAAAAGCCGGCCAATCGGCCGGCTTTTTTCTGATAATCTCATGTGGTTTGTGAGGTTATTGGCGAAAGCGACAATTCGTGAGCCGTTTGTTGTTTCAAAATTGTTAACAATTTTGTAAACTGCGGGCGGATAGAACGACCCGGTGGACGACGGGTATAAATTAAGAGGTCATGATGAGCACAGAAATCAAAACTCAGGTCGTAGTACTTGGGGCAGGCCCGGCAGGTTACTCCGCAGCATTCCGCGCGGCGGATTTAGGTCTGGAAACCGTCATCGTAGAGCGTTACAGCACCCTCGGCGGTGTTTGTCTGAACGTCGGCTGTATCCCTTCTAAAGCGCTGCTGCACGTTGCTAAAGTTATCGAAGAAGCAAAAGCACTGGCCGAGCACGGCATCGTTTTCGGCGAACCGAAAACCGATATCGACAAAATTCGTACCTGGAAAGAGAAAGTTATCACTCAGCTGACTGGCGGTCTGGCCGGTATGGCAAAAGGCCGTAAGGTCAAAGTGGTAAACGGTCTGGGTAAATTCACCGGGGCTAACACCCTGGAAGTTGAAGGCGAGAACGGCAAAACCGTGATCAACTTCGACAACGCTATCATCGCGGCGGGTTCCCGTCCGATCGAGCTGCCGTTCATTCCTCATGAAGACCCGCGCGTGTGGGACTCCACCGATGCGCTGGAGCTGAAAACCGTACCGAAACGCCTGCTGGTTATGGGTGGCGGTATCATCGGTCTGGAAATGGGCACCGTATACCATGCGCTGGGTTCAGATATTGACGTGGTTGAAATGTTCGACCAGGTTATCCCGGCTGCTGACAAAGACATCGTTAAAGTCTTCACCAAACGCATCAGCAAGAAATTCAACCTGATGCTGGAAACCAAAGTGACCGCCGTTGAAGCAAAAGAAGACGGTATCTACGTTTCCATGGAAGGCAAAAAAGCACCTGCTGAACCACAGCGTTACGACGCCGTGCTGGTGGCTATCGGCCGCGTGCCGAACGGTAAAAACCTCGATGCTGGCAAAGCTGGCGTGGAAGTTGATGACCGTGGCTTCATCCACGTTGACAAGCAGCTGCGCACCAACGTGCCGCACATCTTTGCTATCGGCGATATCGTCGGTCAGCCGATGCTTGCGCACAAAGGTGTTCATGAAGGCCACGTTGCCGCTGAAGTTATCGCCGGAATGAAGCACTACTTCGACCCGAAAGTTATCCCATCCATCGCTTATACCGAGCCGGAAGTTGCATGGGTTGGCCTGACCGAGAAAGAAGCGAAAGAGAAAGGCATCAGCTATGAAACCGCCACCTTCCCGTGGGCTGCTTCTGGCCGTGCTATCGCTTCCGACTGTGCGGACGGCGTGACCAAGCTTATCTTCGACAAAGAAACTCACCGCGTTATCGGTGGTGCGATTGTTGGCACCAACGGCGGCGAGCTGCTGGGTGAAATCGGCCTGGCTATCGAAATGGGCTGTGATGCAGAAGACATCGCGCTGACCATCCACGCTCACCCGACTCTGCACGAGTCCGTTGGCCTGGCTGCTGAAGTGTTCGAAGGTAGCATCACCGACCTGCCAAACCCGAAAGCGAAGAAAAAGTAACTTTCCGAGTTTGATAAAGCGGCCCTCCGGGGCCGTTTTTTTTTGCCTGAACGTCATATCAAAAAGTAATCTATTCCCCCTTAACGATTCAGCAAGGTTTTAATGTTGCTTTTTTGTAAACGGATTAACACCCCCTGAAAATCCTGCTATGCTGCCCGACGCGGTACCGGGCATTTACCCTACAAACTGCTGTCTCACAGGAGCGTGAAGAGAGAGATCCGGTAGCGCCAAATGACAATGAGAGCGAGGAGAACCGTCGTGCTAGAAGAATACCGTAAGCACGTAGCTGAACGTGCCGCAGAAGGGATTGTTCCGAAACCCTTAGATGCCACCCAAATGGCCGCACTGGTTGAGCTGCTGAAAACCCCACCAGCGGGTGAAGAAGAATTCCTGTTAGATCTGATTACTAACCGCGTACCGCCGGGCGTTGATGAAGCCGCCTACGTGAAAGCGGGTTTCCTTGCCGCGATTGCCAAAGGCGATGCCACCTCTCCGCTTATCTCCCCTGAAAAAGCCGTTGAACTGCTGGGCACCATGCAGGGTGGCTACAACATTCACCCGCTGATTGACGCGCTGGATAACGAAAAGCTGGCACCGATCGCCGCTAAAGCGCTGTCCCATACGCTGCTGATGTTTGACAACTTCTACGACGTGGAAGAGAAAGCAAAAGCCGGTAATCAGTACGCGCAGCAGGTTATCAAGTCGTGGGCCGAAGCCGAATGGTTCCTGTCACGTCCTAAGCTGGCGGAAAAAATCACCGTAACCGTATTTAAAGTCACCGGCGAAACCAATACCGATGACCTGTCTCCGGCGCCGGATGCCTGGTCACGCCCTGACATCCCTCTGCACGCCCTGGCGATGCTGAAAAACGCCCGCGAAGGCATTGAGCCGGATCAGGCCGGTGCCGTTGGCCCAATCAAACAGATTGAAGCCCTGAATAAAAAAGGGTTCCCGCTGGCCTATGTTGGCGACGTAGTGGGCACCGGCTCTTCCCGTAAGTCCGCCACCAACTCGGTGCTGTGGTTCATGGGCGACGACATCCCGAACGTGCCGAACAAACGCGGCGGCGGCGTGGTGCTGGGCGGTAAAATTGCGCCAATCTTCTTTAACACCATGGAAGATGCCGGTGCGCTGCCAATCGAAGTTGACGTAAATAACCTGAATATGGGCGATGTTATCGACATTTACCCGTACAAAGGCGAAGTGCGCAACCACGAGACTAACGCCGTTATTGCTAACTTCGAGCTGAAAACCGAAGTGCTGCTGGATGAAGTACGCGCCGGCGGCCGTATTCCGCTGATCATCGGCCGTGGCCTGACAACCAAGGCCCGCGAAGCGCTGAATCTGCCGCACAGCGAAGTCTTTGTTCAGGCGAAAGATGTGGCTGAAAGCAGCCGTGGCTACTCTCTGGCGCAGAAAATGGTTGGCCGCGCCTGCGGCGTAGAAGGTATTCGTCCGGGCGCCTACTGCGAGCCTAAGATGACCTCGGTTGGCTCCCAGGACACCACCGGCCCAATGACGCGTGATGAGCTGAAAGACCTGGCGTGCCTCGGCTTCTCCGCCGACCTGGTCATGCAGTCCTTCTGCCACACTGCGGCCTATCCGAAGCCGGTTGACGTGACCACTCACCACACGCTGCCTGACTTCATCATGAACCGCGGCGGCGTTTCGCTGCGTCCGGGCGATGGCGTAATCCACTCCTGGCTGAACCGTATGCTGCTGCCGGATACCGTTGGCACCGGCGGCGACTCCCATACCCGTTTCCCTATCGGCATTTCTTTCCCTGCGGGTTCTGGTCTGGTGGCCTTTGCCGCTGCGACCGGCGTTATGCCGCTGGATATGCCTGAGTCGGTGCTGGTTCGCTTCAAAGGCAAAATGCAGCCGGGCATTACCCTGCGCGATTTAGTTCACGCCATCCCGCTGTATGCGATTAAGCAGGGTCTGCTGACCGTTGAGAAGAAAGGTAAGAAAAACATCTTCTCCGGCCGCATCCTGGAAATCGAAGGCCTGCCAACGCTGAAAGTAGAGCAGGCGTTTGAGTTGACCGATGCTTCCGCAGAGCGTTCCGCTGCGGGCTGCACCATCAAGCTGGATCGTGAGCCAATTGAAGAGTACCTGAACTCCAACATCGTGCTGCTGAAGTGGATGATTGCCGAAGGCTACGGCGACCGCCGCACGCTGGAGCGCCGTATCCAGGGCATGGAAAAATGGCTGGCCGATCCGCAACTGATGGAAGCGGATGCTGACGCAGAATATGCTGCGGTTATCGAAATCGATCTTCAGGACATCAAAGAGCCGATCCTTTGTGCGCCAAACGATCCGGACGATGCCCGCCTGCTGTCCGACGTTGCCGGTGAGAAGATCGATGAAGTGTTTATCGGCTCCTGCATGACCAACATCGGTCACTTCCGTGCTGCCGGTAAGCTGCTGGATAGCCACAAAGGCCAGCTGCCAACCCGCCTGTGGGTGGCTCCGCCAACCCGTATGGATGCGGCGCAGCTGACCGAAGAAGGTTATTACAGCGTGTTTGGTAAGAGCGGGGCGCGTATCGAAATCCCTGGGTGTTCCCTGTGTATGGGCAACCAGGCGCGCGTAGCCGATGGGGCAACGGTAGTTTCTACCTCAACCCGTAACTTCCCGAACCGTCTGGGCACCGGGGCGAACGTCTTCCTGGCGTCTGCAGAGCTGGCGGCGGTTGCTTCCCTGCTGGGCAAACTGCCGACGCCGGATGAGTATCAGACCTTCATGGCTCAGGTTGATAAAACCGCGGTAGATACTTATCGCTACCTGAACTTTGACCAGCTCAGCCAGTACACCGAGAAAGCCGACGGCGTTATCTTCCAGACCGCCGTATAAACTGCAAAACCGTCTCTGAAGAGACGGTTTTTAGTGTTTGCACCCTCTCCTGTGGGAGAGGGACGGGGTGAGGGCACCAGACCGCAGGGTCCCGCTCTCTCCTTTTTATTTCTCGTCCTTCTACTCTTCCCTCTGTTTTCCCCCGACTTTGCTGCGATAATTGAACCTATAAGCGTGGGTGAGGATTTCCCCCGCGATGTAGAGGAAACAATCATGGATTACGAATTTCTGCGGGATGTTACCGGGCTGGTTAAGGTACGCATGTCGATGGGCCACGAAGTCGTCGGCCACTGGTTTAACGAGGAAGTGAAAGGCGACCTGACGATACTCGATGAGGTCGAACAGGCTTTGCTTTCGGTCAAGGGCAGCGAGCGCCAGTGGCAGCGTGCGGGGCATGAATATACCCTGTGGCTGGACGAAGAAGAGGTGATTATTCGCGCCAATCAGCTGGAAATATCCGGTGATGAGATAGAAGAAGGCATGAGCTACTACGACGAAGAGAGCCTCTCTTTCTGCGGCGTGGAGGATTTTCTACAGGTGGCGAATGCCTACCGGGAATTTTTGCAGCAGCGCTGAGTAAAGTCGGCATTGACCGTGGCGACACGGTCAATGTTCAGCAAAGCGAGGTACGGGCTACTTCACGTAGGCGAGGAGGCTGAGAGAGTCCCGCGCCAGTGATTTGCATTTTGTTGCTGTAGGGAGGGCAATTCCGCTCAGGTCTTTATAACTATCTTCGCCGAGCGCTTTCATGTTCCAGCTATCGTAATTGGTTAAATCCCATTGATTTTGCTGGGCAAAAAATACCAGAGCACGACGTATCTGGCCGTTAGGGAGATTCTGGTAGCCACAATCATTTTTCAGAAACACAAATACCGCAGTCAGATCGGCCATATCTTCTGCTTCAGACTCGCTTAGCGCCAGGCTGCTGGTAGAAAAAGCCAGCAATACGCCCAGTAATAACGCCCTAACTCCCATCTTCATCACGTCTACCACTTTTTCTCAGATACGAAACGTTAACACAGTTAAATGGACGCCGACGAGATTTATTATGAGCTTAAAACTTGACCTTACCGTTGGGGAAAGGTTTATGCTCGCGCCTATGTATGCCCACTCAAGGAACTGATTATGCATCGCCGTAATTTTCTCAAATATTCCGCGGCCCTGGGGGCTTTCAGCGCGCTGCCTCTGTGGAGCCGGGCTGCATTTGCGGCCGATCGTCCGGCACTGCCGATCCCTCCTTTGCTCGCCCCTGATGCCAAAAATAGCATCCGCTTGACGGTAAATGCAGGGCAGACCACGTTTGGCAGCAAAATCGCCACCACATGGGGTTACAACGGCTCGCTGCTCGGCCCGGCATTAAAGCTGAAGCAGGGTGACGCGGTGACGGTGGAGATTAATAATCGCCTGGCGGAAGAAACTACCGTTCACTGGCACGGGCTGGAAGTTGCCGGTGATGTTGATGGCGGCCCGCAGGGCGTTATTGCCGCCGGTGGGAAGCGCAGCGTGACTTTTGCTCCTCAGCAGCGCGCGGCAACCTGCTGGTTCCATCCTCATCAACATGGCAAAACCGGGTATCAGGTGGCGATGGGCCTGGCGGGGCTGGTATTGATAGAAGACAGCGAAAGCGGCCAGTTAATGCTGCCTAAGCAATGGGGCATCGACGATGTGCCATTAGTCATTCAGGACAAACGCTTTGGCGCAGACGGGCAAATCGACTACCAGCTGGACATGATGAGCGCCGCCGTAGGCTGGTTTGGCGATACGCTGCTGTGTAACGGTGCGGTTTACCCTCAGCACACCAATCCGAAAGGGTGGCTGCGCCTGCGTTTACTTAACGGCTGTAACGCTCGCTCGCTGAATATTGCCGCCAGCGATAATCGCCCGCTTTATGTCATCGCCAGCGACGGCGGGCTGCTTGCCGAACCGGTAAAAGTCACCGAGCTTGAACTGCTGATGGGCGAGCGTTTTGAAGTGCTGGTGGATACCAGTGACGGTAAAGCTTTTGATATCCTCACCCTGCCGGTTAAGCAAATGGGCATGACGGTTGCGCCGTTTGATAAACCTGTTCCGGTGGTGCGCATTCAGCCGTTGATTATCGCAGCATCCGGCGAGCTGCCGGATAAATTAGTCAGCGTGCCTGCTCTGCCGTCGCTGGAAGGTCTCACCGAGCGCTGGCTGCAACTGATGATGGACCCGATGCTGGACATGATGGGCATGCAGGCGTTAATGGACAAATACGGCATGCAGGCGATGGCCGGAATGGAAATGGGCGGCCATGGCAATATGGGTCATATGGGCCACGGCAACATGGGGAACATGAAGCACGGTTTTGACTTCCATAACGCCAACAAGATTAACGGTAAGGCTTTTGATATGAACACCCCGGCATTTGCGGCGCAAAAGGGGAAATACGAGAAGTGGACCATCTCAGGTGAAGGCGACATGATGCTGCACCCGTTCCACATCCACGGTACGCAGTTCCGCATTCTGTCGGAAAACGGCAAGCCGGTGGCGGCACATCGTCAGGGCTGGAAGGATACAGTGAGGGTAGAAGGCGCTCGCAGCGAAGTACTGGTGAAGTTCGATCACGAAGCGTCCAGAGAGGCGGCCTATATGGCGCACTGCCATCTGCTGGAGCATGAAGATACCGGAATGATGCTCGGCTTTACCGTAGCGTAAAAGAAGAGCGGGTGGCTATTGCCACCCGCATTGATATTACTTCGCGTCGTCCGGCAGAGCGTACGCCACAATGTAATCACCCATCTTTGTTCCGAAGGAGCCATGGCCCCCGGCGGAAATCACCACATACTGCTTACCGTTCACTTCATAAGTCATCGGCGTTGCCTGGCCACCCGCAGGCAGGCGGGCTTCCCACAGTTGTTTACCATCGCGCATATCAAACGCACGTAGGTAGTTGTCTGCGGTTGCGCCAATAAACATGACGTTACCGGCGGTGGAGATAGGGCCACCCAGCATTGGCATCCCCATACGGAACTTCATCGGGATCCCGGTCGGGAACGGCATGCTGTCCTCAACGGTGCCGATGCGTTTTTTCCACACGATTTCGTTGGTTTTCAGATCAACGCCCGAGATGTAGCCCCAGGCCGGTTGCTTACACGGCAGGCCCAGCGGAGACAAGAACGGGTTCAGGGTTACGCCATACGGCACGCCGTACTGAGGCTGAACGCCGGACTCTGTGCCAGACCCTTTCGCGTCTTTTGGCGGCTCCATCGGGTTGCCCGGTCCGCGAGGGATCAGTTTGGAAACGAACGGCAGCGCCATCGGGTTGGTCATTGCCACCTGGTTATTCGGGTCGACCGAAATACCGCCCCATTCGAACATCCCAAGGTTGCCCGGGAACACCAGCGTCCCTTTTTCAGAAGGCGGCGTGAAGATGCCCTCATAGCGCATGCTGTGGAACATCACGCGGCAAACCAGCTGGTCGAACATGGTTGCGCCCCACATATCCGCGCCGCTCAAATCTTTCTTCGGCCGGAAGGTCAGCTCGGAGAACGGTTGAGTAGGGGAAACATGGTCGCCTTTGGCTGCGCCCTGCGGCACCGGTTTTTCCGGAGCAGGTACAACCAGCTTGCCGTCACGTCTGTCCAGCACAAAGATATTGCCGGTTTTAGCCGGAGCGTAGATAACCGGAACCCGGTTGCCGCTCTTGTCGGTAATGTCCGCAAGCGTCGGCTGGGCTGGCATATCCATATCCCAAAGATCGTGATGCACGGTCTGATAGGACCAGGCCAGCTTGCCGGTTGTCGCGTTCAGGGCAACGATGCTGCTGGCATAGCGTTCCTGCTCAGGCGTGCGGTTGCCGCCCCAGATATCCGGAGTGGTTACGCCCATCGGGAGATAAACCAGATCCAGCTTTGCATCATAAGCCGCAGGCGCCCACGAGTTCGGGGAGTTCAGGGTGTAATGATGTCCATCATCAGGAATTGCGTTCGGATCTTTAGCGCCCGGATCGAACGCCCACAGCAGCTTGCCGCTGTTAACGTCGAAACCGCGGATCACGCCAGAAGGTTCACGGGTGGAGAAGTTGTCCGTTACCGCCCCGGCAATCACAATCACTTTATCGGTGATGATTGGCGGTGAAGTTGGCTCATACATCCCCGGGGTGGTGACCGGCTGGTTGGTTTGCAGATTCAGAATGCCTTTATTGGCGAAGCTTTCACAAAGCTTGCCGTTATCGGCGTTGATGGCAAACAGACGGCCATCGTTAACCGGCAGGATGATACGACGCGGACAGTCGGATACCACGTCCGGGCTGGCGTTATCGGCCGTTGCCTCGTGGTAGGAAACCCCACGGCAGGTCACGTGCTGGAACGACGGGTCGGTATTCAGCTGAGGGTCAAATTTCCACTTCTCTTTCCCCGTGGCAGCATCCAGCGCGAACAGCTGCTGATGCGCGGTACACAGGTAAAGCATGTCGCGAACTTTGATCGGGGTGACTTCGTTGGTGATTTCACCCGGGTCAGTAGCGCGCTTCACGTCGCCGGTCTGGAAGCGCCAGGCTTCCTTCAGCTGGCCGACGTTTTTGTCGTTAATCTGCTTTAGAGGCGAGAAGCGCTGGCCTTCCTGGTTTCGCCCATAGGCAGGCCAGTCGGCATCAGGAATCGTCGAGGTGGCGGCCGCCGGTGTGTTATCCAGCTGCAGCGTGCCGTTGATTTCCTGAGGATCGTTAAAGCCCGCCCAGACCAGCACCACGGCGCTAATCAGCAGGGCCACAACCAGCGATGCTGCCGCACCGGCAGCCGGAACGGCCAGGCGACGGTAGACGAACGGCAACAGCAGCCAGACGCCAAAGAACACCAGGACGTCACAGCGGGGGGTCAAGGCCCAGAAGTCGAAGCCGACTTCCCACACGCCCCATGCCATGGTGCACAACAGCAGCGCGGCATAAAGCCACAGGGCGGCAGCCTTGCTTTTCCACAGGAGCCAGGCAACGCCAAGCATTACCAGTCCGGCAATCGGGTAGTACCAGGACCCACCGATAGCCACTAACCATATTCCGCCAAAGAGTAAATATAGCCCGCACAGTACGGCAAAAAGGGCTGAGAGGGTCACAAATAGTTGCGATCCGGTTTTATTTATTTTCACAATTATCACACTCATAAAGGTTTGATAGCATTTAATTATAGTTATTAACAAGTGTGATGGTCGTCACATTTATGGCTTTTTTGCTCTGTGGAAGAGAAAAGAGTGGAGGGGTATCCGGGTTATCTCGATATTTACTGCCGCTATAAGAAGCGAAAGTATTTTTTTATTCTTTTTGAATCAGATTGTTACCTCTCACGGTGGTCTCTTTGAAGCTGGCGAGCTCTGTGCTTTTCGATCCTCTTCTTTTTTACCTCTACAATCGAATAGATTGGCTCCCTGAAACGTTAACTCTTTACCTGTGTTAAGGAGTTGCCATTATGTCCAGGCTCGGTCCTCTCTTATCTGCTCTGCTGCTCATAAGCCCGCTGGCGAGCGCCCGGCCGGTCGATTACAAAATCGTTGCGCAAGACACCGATATCAATATGTCCTGGCGTGCCTTCGGCGGTATGCAGTCCTCGGCGGATATCAAGGGTGTAACCGGCCAGATAAAATTGGACCAGAACAACGAATTCAACGACAAGATTAACGTCAGCATTCCCGTTTCCCCTCTTATAGCCTCTAATTCTCTTCTCACATGGCAGCTTAAAAGCGATATGTTTTTTGATGCGGCGCGCTATCCCACGATGGTCTTTATCAGTGACAGAGTGGTCGGCCTGGGAAATCATCACTACAGGATCTTTGGTTCTTTGACGGTTAAAAACATCCGGCAGCCGGTGATTCTTGAAGCCGTGCTGGAAGCCCCGCAAGAGAATGAATGGGTACTGCATGCCACGACCGCGATTTCGCGCTCTGCGTTTAATATGACGAGCTTTGCTGCGGTAGTGGATGACCGAATTGCCATCGCCATAACGCTTCAGGCTGCCCCGCTATAGTGTCGAATTAAAAGGCCTGGCGTTATTGGGGTGCCGTGAAGATAGCTGGCTGATATACTACCGCCCTCGATGTGGTACTGCGCGTTTGTACAAACTAATGTGTATCAGCGGGTGCAGCAGGCTTTATTCGCCCTGCACCGGTTGATTGGTCTTTGTTGTTTTAAAACGGTTGGTTGTATTTTTTATGAAACATACTGTTGAAGTGATGATCCCGGAAGCGGAGATCAAAGCCCGTGTCGCCGAGCTGGGTCGTCAGATTACCGAACACTATCGCGACAGCGGCAGTGATATGGTGCTGGTCGGGCTGCTGCGCGGTTCATTTATGTTTATGGCAGACCTGTGCCGTGAAGTTCAGGTGTCCCATGAAGTCGATTTTATGACTGCTTCCAGCTACGGCAGCGGCATGTCCACCACGCGCGATGTGAAAATCCTCAAAGATCTCGATGAAGACATTCGCGGTAAAGATGTGCTTATCGTGGAAGACATCATCGACTCCGGCAACACGCTGAGCAAAGTGCGTGAAATCCTCAGCCTGCGTGAGCCAAAATCTCTGGCCATTTGTACGCTGCTGGACAAACCAACCCGCCGTGAAGTGAACGTTACCGTTGAGTACGTTGGTTTCTCTATTCCGGATGAATTCGTGGTCGGCTACGGCATCGACTACGCGCAGCGCTATCGTCACCTGCCGTACGTTGGCAAAGTCGTGCCGCTGGGTGAGTAATCTCCGCTGAATAATGAAAAGGGCCTTTAAAGGCCCTTTTTGCTATCCACTTTTTGCGTAATTACTGCAAAGCTGAGCGATTGCGGTGGCTATGGTGGGTATTTTTTAGATTGGATATCCCGCTACGGTAACCCTGCTCCAGCGACTCGCGGCTGGTGGCCGTGACTTCGAGGTCACGCAGGCGGCCGTCGTGGATACCGTAAACCCAGCCGTGAACCGTGACCTTCTGGCCTCGTTTCCACGCGGATTGCATGATGGTTGAGTGGCCGATGTTGTACACCTGCTCCATGACGTTCAGTTCACAGAGCGTATCCATACGCTGTTCCGGTGCCAGTTCCCCCAGTAGCGAACTATGCTTGAACCACAGATCGCGAATGTGCAGCAGCCAGTTGTTGATCAGGCCAAGCTCCGGGTTTTCTACCGCAGCCTGTACGCCGCCGCAGCCGTAATGGCCGCAAATAATGATGTGCTCAACCTCAAGGACGTCTACCGCGTACTGAACAACCGAGAGGCAGTTCAGGTCCGTGTGGACCACCAGGTTGGCGACATTACGATGTACAAACAGCTCGCCCGGTTCGAGGCCGGTAAGGCGTTCCGCCGGGACACGGCTATCGGAGCAGCCGATCCAGAGGAAACGGGGTTTTTGTGCCTGGGAGAGTCTTTCGAAGAAACCCGGGTCTTCCTCAACCAGCATTTTGGACCAAAGTTCATTATTGCTGATAAGGGAATCAATATCTTTCATGTGCGGTTAACGCCTGTAACCCGAGAAGTGCGTTGAGGTAATATAGGGTAACTCAACGACTTTTTAAACAAGTACCGAATAAAGGTAAGTGAATATCCATGACAATTGCATTGGAACTGGAACAGTTAACGAAAACCTATCCCGGCGGCGTTCAGGCGCTGCGCGGTATAGATCTTCGTGTTGAGGCCGGAGACTTTTATGCGTTACTCGGCCCAAACGGCGCCGGTAAATCTACCACCATCGGCATTATTAGTTCTCTGGTGAATAAAACCTCCGGTCGGGTTCGCGTATTTGGCTATGACCTGCAAAAGGACGTGGTCAACGCCAAGCGCCAGCTCGGGCTGGTGCCGCAGGAATTTAACTTTAACCCGTTTGAGACGGTACAGCAGATAGTTGTACATCAGGCTGGCTACTACGGCGTTGAGCGTAATGAAGCTATCGCTCGCAGCGAAAAGTATTTAAAACAGCTCGATCTGTGGGAAAAACGCAACGAACGCGCGCGCATGTTATCCGGCGGGATGAAGCGCCGTCTGATGATAGCCCGCGCGCTGATGCACGAGCCGAAGCTGCTGATCCTTGATGAACCAACAGCCGGCGTGGACATCGAACTGCGCCGTTCAATGTGGGGCTTCCTCAAAGATCTCAACGACAAGGGCACTACGATTATCCTCACCACGCATTATCTGGAAGAAGCCGAAATGCTGTGCCGCAACATCGGCATTATCCAGCGCGGCGAGCTGGTGGAAAATACCTCCATGAAGTCGCTGCTTTCCAAGCTGAAGTCGGAAACCTTTATCCTCGACCTGGCACCAAAAAGCCCGCTGCCGAAGCTGGACGGCTACCAGTACCGCCTGGTGGACACCTCAACGCTCGAAGTTGAAGTCCTGCGCGAGCAGGGCATTAATAGCGTCTTCAGCCAGCTTAGCGCTCAGGGAATACAGGTACAAAGTATGCGTAACAAGGCCAACCGTCTCGAAGAGCTCTTTGTGACGCTGGTAAACGGTAAACAAGGGGATGCGTCATGATGCAGCTTTACTGGGTGGCGCTGAAAAGCATCTGGACCAAAGAAGTCCATCGCTTTGCCCGAATTTGGATCCAGACCCTGGTTCCGCCGGTCATCACCATGACTCTGTACTTCATTATCTTCGGTAACCTGATTGGCTCCCGCATCGGCGAAATGCACGGCTTCACCTATATGCAGTTTATCGTTCCGGGCCTGATTATGATGGCGGTTATCACCAATGCCTACGCTAACGTGGCCTCTTCGTTCTTTAGCGCTAAGTTCCAGCGCAATATCGAAGAACTGCTGGTTGCGCCGGTGCCGACGCATGTCATCATCGCGGGCTATGTCGGCGGCGGCGTTGCCCGCGGCCTGTGCGTGGGCATTCTGGTCACGGCGGTTTCGCTGTTCTTCGTTCCGTTCCAGGTCCATTCGTGGCTGTTCGTGGCGCTGACGCTGGTACTGACGGCGGTGCTGTTCTCGCTGGCTGGCTTGCTGAACGCGGTATTTGCCAAAACCTTTGATGACATCAGCCTGATCCCAACCTTCGTGCTGACGCCGCTCACTTATCTGGGCGGAGTGTTCTACTCCCTGACGCTGCTGCCGCCGTTCTGGCAGGGGTTGTCGCACCTGAACCCGATTGTCTACATGATTAGCGGCTTCCGCTTTGGTTTCCTCGGGATTAGCGACGTACCTCTGGCGACCACCGTTGGCGTGCTGATCATCTTCATCGCGGCGTTTTATCTGCTGTGCTGGTATCTCATCCAGCGCGGACGCGGCCTGCGTACCTAATACCAGGTTCCTCAACCCTCCCCAAAAGGGGAGGGGTTTCTCACCCCAAATTGATACGCATCAGGCTATTTTTTCAGCTTTCTGGCACACTATCGCCCGGTTAACAGGAGACGCCTTATGCTGGGTTGGGTGATTGCCGGGCACGACGATTATGCCCAGAAGATGCTGGATGCAATGGAAAAGCGCTTTGGCCCGCAGCCGCAGTGCTGCGCGGTAAATTTCTGGAAAGGGATGAGCACCAATATGCTGAGCCGCATGATGTGCGATGCGCTTTATCATTGCGACTCAGGAGACGGCGTTATCTTCCTTACGGATATTACCGGCGAAGCGCCTTACCGCACCGCCGCCTTGCTCAGCCATAAGCATGAGCACTGCGAGGTGATCTCCGGCGTAAACCTGCCGCTGCTATGCGCCATGCGTGAACAGCGGGAGTCCCTGTCCAGCGAGGCATTTCGCCTGCTGATCGTTGACCAGGGCGAGGAGGCGATAACCAGCCTCTGGCACCAGCAGCAAAAGAACCCGCCGTTTGTATTGCTCCACCCGTTTTAAGGGGATTGGCTTATTCCGGTTGGTATTCACGCATCTTTTGCTAAAATAACGCCTTCCTTCCGTCTTCACGACACAAAGACTAATAAATTCGCCATGTTAACTCGCCTCGTTTATTGCGTGATGCTGGTCATCAGCATCTCTACCGCCCGGGCCAGCCTGCTTAGCAGCCATGCTACGCCTGCCCAATATATGCAAACCACCGAAGGGGCCGATATCTGGGCACAGGTTGGCGACAGCGTTATTTCCGTAGGCAGAATTGAGGAAGGGCAGATTCTGGCCGTGGTGCCCACGGTGGCGGATTACTACGAATTTAATTTTGGCTTTGGCACAGGGTTTATCGACAAAGCGCATCTCGCGCCGGTCAAAGGCAAGCAGCGGGTGGAAGACCGGCTGGGCGACCTGAATAAGCCGCTCAGTAATCAGAACCTGATTACCTTCCGTGATGTGGTGGTTTACAGCGAGCCATCCACTTCCAGCACGCCGTTTGGCACCCTGGCGGATAACCTTCGCTACCCGGTGCTCAGCAAGTTAAAAGACCGATTAAACCAGACCTGGTTCCAGATCCGCATCGGCAACCGGCTTGGCTATATCAGCAGCCTGGATGCTCAGCCGGACAACGGTATTCCGGTGCTGACTTATCATCATATTCTGCGTGACGAAGAAAATACCCGCTTCCGCCACACGTCTACCACGACTTCGGTGGTTGCTTTCAGTAATCAGATGACCTGGCTGCGTGATATGGGCTACACCACGCTGACGATGTATCAGCTGGAAGGCTATGTGCGTAACCGAATGAACCTTCCTGCTCGCGCCGTGGTTATTACCTTCGATGACGGGCTGAAGTCGGTTTATCGCTACGCGTATCCTATCCTGAAGCAGTATGGCTTTAAGGCTACGGCTTACATCATCTCGTCGCGTATTAAGCGCCACCCGCAGCCGTGGAACGCTAAATCTCTGCAATTTATGAGTATCTCAGAGCTGGAAGCGATTCAAAGCGTGTTTGATATCCAGTCGCACACCCACTTCCTGCACCGGGTGGATAACTACCGCCGCCCAATCCTGCTAAGCCGCAGCTACCACAACATCCTGTTTGATTTTGAGCACTCGCGCCGCGCGCTCTCGCAATTTAATCCGCATGTGCTTTATCTCTCGTACCCGTTTGGCGGCTATAACGATACCGCGGTCAAAGCGGCTAATGACGCTGGTTTCCATATGGCGGTGACGACGGTGCGCGGCAAGGTGAAGCCGGGAGATAATCCGTTCCTGTTGAAGCGGCTTTATATTATGAGGACGGATTCGCTGGAGACGATGTCGAGGACGATTACCAATCAGCCTGAGTCGTAAGCGGACCCTGGTTTCGTAACGCGTTATCTAAGATGGGTTTGTTCGATCCCCTCTCCCACACGGGGAGAGGGTTAGGGTGAGAGGTAGTTGTTACGCTACCTGCACCGGTACGGCTTTCGCGAGACGTTTCATCTCATTATCACCGTCAAAATAGGCTACCTTCGGCTGCCAGCTACGAGCCTGCTCGTCCGGCATCGTCACGTAGCTTGCGATAATTAAAATATCGCCAACGTCCGCGCAGTGTGCCGCAGCGCCGTTAACGGAGATGATTTTAGACCCGCGCTCACCGGCAATAGCGTAGGTAGAAAAGCGCTTACCGTTGGTGACGTTGTAAATATCGATGGCTTCGTATTCCAGAATGCCTGCCGCCTCAAGGAAGTCCTGATCGATGGCGCAGGAGCCTTCGTAGTGCAAGTCCGCCTGAGTCACTTTGACGCGGTGTAACTTGCCTTGCAGCATAGTGCGAATCATAGCTTGAACCTTTGTCTCTGGGCTAAAAAAGCGCCGAATTCATCGACGCTGTGAATATTCGAGGCAGTATTGCCCTTTTTATTTGGGCTGTCTACTGCGCCAAATCAACGGTAACGTTATCAATCAGTCGCGCCTGGCCGAGCCACGCCGCCATCAGGATAACCGCGCGTTTGCTCTCTTCAGACAGCTCCAGCAGCGTGTCCGCATCGCGGATTTGCAGGTCGTCCGAGCGGAAGCCTTTTTCATTTAGCTCGGCCGCCGCGAGGATAAGCATCTCTTCGCAATCCCGTTCGCCGCTGCGCAGCTTGTCGGCCAGGCCGTTCATCACTTTGCTCAACCCCGGCGCAATTTTGCGCTGCTCCGCGCTCAGATAGCCATTGCGGGAGCTAAGGGCCAGCCCGTCTTTCGCCCGCACCGTTGGCACGCCGATAATCTCGATGTCGTAGCCCATATCGGCCACCATTTTGCGGATAAGCGCCAGCTGCTGGTAATCCTTCTGGCCAAAGCAGGCAACATCCGGCTGCACCAGGTTAAACAGCTTGCTGACGATGGTAGATACGCCGCGGAAGTGACCCGGACGGCTGGCGCCTTCCAGCATGGTGGAAATGCCCGGCACGTCAACGAAGGTTTGGCTATCAAGCCCCTGCGGGTAAACATCCGCCGGAGCCGGAGCGAACACCATATCGACCTTGCGGCGGTTGAGCTTCTCGCAGTCTTCCTGCAGGGTGCGCGGGTAGCGAGCTAAATCGTCGGGCCTGTCAAACTGCATCGGGTTGACGAAAATGCTTACAACCACCACATCGGCAGCGGCTTTTGCTTCTTCAACCAGCGTCATATGCCCATCGTGCAGATTGCCCATAGTGGGCACCAGCGCAATGCGCTTTCCTTCCTGGCGCCAGCGGCGAATCTGCTGACGCAGCAGCGGTACGGTTTCGATAATCAGCACAACCCTTCTCCTGTCAGTAAAAACTGTGTTCGTTGCCCGGATAGCTGCCGGACTCGACTTCGCTAATGTACTGGCGCACTGCGGCGCGGATATCACCCGTCCCGGCCAGGAAGTTTTTCGCAAATTTAGGAATATGGCCGCCGGTGATTCCGAAGGCATCATGCATGACCAGAATTTGCCCGTCCGTGACGTTGCCCGCGCCGATACCGATGACCGGAATGCCAAGCGCTTCGGTAACGCGTTTTGCCAGTTCGACCGGCACGCACTCCAGAACCAGCAGCTGCGCGCCGGCGGCTTCCAGCGCCAGGGCATCGTCCAGCAGCGTCGTCGCTGCCTGCTCGTCTCGCCCCTGAACCTTATAGCCGCCAAAGATATTCACCGACTGCGGCGTCAGGCCCAGGTGCCCGCAAACCGGCACCGCTCGTTCGGTCAGCATTTTCACCGTCTCAGCAAGCCAGCGTCCGCCTTCGATTTTTACCATATTAGCACCGGCGCGCATCACTTCAGCCGAGTTGGCAAAGGCCTGTTCAGGCGTGGCATAAGCCATGAAAGGCAGGTCTGCCAGCAGCAGGCAATTTGGCGCACCGCGGCGAACCGCGCGGGTGTGGTAGGCAATCTCTTCGACCGTGACCGGCAGCGTGGAATCATTTCCCTGTACCGTCATGCCCAGCGAGTCGCCCACCAGCAGCACGCCGACGCCTTCGTCAGCAAACAGTTTGGCAAAGCTAAAGTCATAGGCGGTAAGGGTGGCGAATTTCTTTTTGTCCTGCTTGAGCTTGCGCAGGGTGGAGGTGGTAGTGGGTTTCATCATCATCCCCGGAGAAAGGTTTGAACAGGATACGGGCGCGCCGGTTACCAGCGGGTAATACCCTCCCGGGAGAGGTTAGCCAGTATCTCAGCAACAGCCTGGCCGTCAGGAAAACGGCAGTCTGGCGCTATTTCCAGTAAAGGAACCAGCATAAATGCGCGGTTCTTCATATCGTAGTGTGGCACGGTCAGGCGCTCGGTATGAATCACCTCGCTGCCGAACAGCATAATATCGAGATCTAAAGTACGCGGCCCCCAGCGTTCCTCTTTGCGCACGCGCCCGTGCTCCAGCTCAATACGCTGAGTCTGGTCGAGCAAAGCTTCGGCCGGCAAATCGGTTTCCAGCACCACGGCAGCGTTCAGATAATCCGGCTGATCCTGTGGGCCCAGAGGCGGGGTGCGATAAAACGAAGAGGTCGCCACCACCCGGCTGTGCGGAATGGCGGCGAGGGCGTCGAGCGCGGAAGAGACTTGCTCCAGCGGCGACGCCTGATTACTGCCCAGAGCGATATACGCGAGGGTCATGCACTGCCTTCGCGGCGCGGCGCACGCTTGCGCGGACGGCGGGTGCGGCGGCGGGCGGCTGGCTCATCGCCAAGATCGTTGAGCATATCTTTCTGCATCGGCGGAGCGGCAACCTGGAACTCGCCCCACCATTTGGTCAGGCGCTGGAGCTCGTGGTTGTTTTCCACTTCGGCGCGCAGGGCCAGCAGGTCGTAAGAGGCGCGGAACTTAGGATGCTCCATCAGCTTCCAGGCGCGTTTACCCTGGCGGCGCGACAGGCGCAGCTGTAGGCCCCAGATATCACGCACCAGGGTAGTGATGCGTTTCGGAATCGCCAGCGCACGGCAGGCTTCATCCAGCACGTCATTCATCGCCAGCGCGAAGGCATCGTAATAGGCGAGGCCGCTTTCCTGGGCAATCTTTTGCGCCATCTCCAGCTGCGGATACCAGAACATCGCCGCGAACAGGAACGCCGGATTCACGCGCATATCGTTATGAATGCGGTTGTCGGTGTTCTTCAGTACCTGAGCGATGATCAGTTCCATCGGGCTGTCGCCCTGCTCGGTAAAGTAGCGGGTGATAATCGGGAACAGCGGCTGGAACAGCTGATATTCACGCAGCAGACGGTAGGTTTCAAACCCATAGCCCGCCTGCAACAATTTGAGTGATTCTTCGAACAGACGCGCCGGAGGCACATCGTTAAGCAGGGTCGCCAGGCGTGGAATAGGCTCGCCGGTCTCCGGGCTAATCGACATGTTCAGTTTGGCGGCAAAGCGCACCGCGCGCAGCATACGAACCGGATCTTCGCGGTAACGCGTTTCCGGGTCGCCAATCAGGCGGATGATGCCGTTATTCAGATCGTTCAGGCCGCCAACATAATCTCGTACCGAGAAGTCGGCCACGCTGTAGTAAAGGCTGTTGATGGTAAAGTCACGGCGCTGGGCATCTTCTTCGATGGAACCAAAGATGTTGTCGCGAAGCAGCATGCCGTTCTGGCCGCGCTGGGAAGTCTGGCGGTCGGAGGACGCCTGTTCTTCGTGGTGACCACGGAAGGTCGCGACTTCGATGATTTCCGGCCCAAACATCACGTGAGCAAGACGGAAGCGGCGGCCAACCAGGCGGCAGTTGCGGAACAGTTTACGAACCTGATCCGGCGTAGCGCTGGTGGTGACGTCAAAATCTTTTGGTTTTTTGCCCAGCAGCAGGTCGCGGACGCCGCCGCCAACGAGATAGGCCTCGTAGCCTGCTTTGTTCAAACGGTAGAGCACCTTGAGGGCATTTTCACTGATATCTTTGCGGGAAATAGCGTGCTGATCGCGCGGAATAACAGTAATGTGCGGGAGAGCTTCACTCTCCTCGACCACGACGTCATCGCGGTTAAGCACCTTGCGGCAAAAATTAGCGACTCGGGTAAAAATAGTCCACCTCGGCAGTGTCAATCATAGGGACAAAAAAAACAGCGGCTAATCATAGCTCAGTGCGGCGCATTTGAGAATAATGTATTCATCGGCACGCTATCGAGTGACCAGTTAACCACGGCCTGTTCAAGCAGCGCTTCCAGCTTAAGGCTCTGCCAGTCGGCCGCTACTTGTTGATTTAAAAAACGCAATGCTTCAACCAGCACCGGGCGCGGATCGCCCTGCGGTAAAGCCGGAGCATGATTCTGCTTCGACAGCTTGGCACCTTGCTGATTAAGCGCCAGCGGCAGGTGAATATAGTGCGGCACCGGCCAGCCAAGCTGTTGATACAGCGATATTTGTCTTACCGTCGGCTCAATTAAGTCCGCCCCGCGTACAATCTCCGTCACGCCCTGAAAATGGTCATCCACCACTACAGCAAGATTATAGGCGAACAGGCCGTCGCGGCGATGAATGATAAAATCTTCGCGGGCCAAAGCGGCGTCGGCGGTCAGTAATCCTCTCAGCCCGTCCTGGAAGCTCAGCACCGGATTTTGCTGTACCAGTCGCATTGCGGCGTTTTGCGGACCGTTATTCAAAGTACGGCAGTGGCCGTCGTAATAGCCGCCAATGTGCTGAATGCGGCTGCGGGTGCAGGTGCAGTAATAGCTCAGGCCGCGCTGTTTTAACCACGCCAGCGCTTCGCGGTAGGCCTCGTGGCGCTGAGACTGCCACAACACTTCGCCGTCCCAGTGCAGGCCGTAATGCTCAAGCTGTTTCAGGATCGTGGTGGCTGCGCCCGGGACTTCACGAGGCGGATCGATATCTTCAATGCGAACCAGCCAGAGGCCCTGCTTAGCGCGTGCCTGAAGGTAGCTGCCGAGAGCGGCAATCAGCGAACCAAAATGCAGCTCCCCGGAAGGTGAGGGGGCAAAGCGGCCAATGTAGTGTTGAGAAGGCATGTTTTCGGGGGGCTATAAAGTAATATGGCGGGAGAAAGCTCCCGCCATAGAGTCCTGGCGTTTACGCGAGCCGTTAGCCGGCCATTTGTTTTTCGCGGATTTCTGCCAGCGTTTTGCAGTCGATACACAAATCAGCTGTCGGACGAGCTTCAAGGCGACGAATGCCGATTTCCACACCGCAGGATTCGCAGTAGCCGAAATCTTCGTCTTCCACTTTCTTGAGCGTTTTCTCGATCTTTTTGATCAGTTTACGTTCGCGATCGCGGTTACGCAGTTCGAGGCTGAACTCTTCTTCCTGGGCAGCACGGTCTACCGGGTCCGGGAAGTTAGCAGCTTCATCCTGCATATGTGTAACGGTGCGATCGACCTCGTCCATGAGCTGATTACGCCATGCTTCAAGAATGCGCTTGAAGTGCGACAGCTGGGCTTCGTTCATATACTCTTCGCCCGGTTTCTCCTGGTACGGCTCCACCCCAGCGATGGCGAGAATACTCAGGGACGATGTTTTACGCTTTTGCCCTTCTTGCATGTTGTTTCTCCTTAACACGCACTTATCGGTCCCCTGTCGGGGTAAAATCAGGCCGCTATAAATAGCAGATGCTTTTCAGGATGGCAATTATATAAACTCCTCTCTTGACAACCGTGTGAAGAAAAGCTTATTTGCGAAACGACCCGACTATAAAAAAGACAATACGTTATCTGTCCTTAACCAGATGTGATTCATAAATGGACAGGCAACGGCGTAGTTAGAGTCATCCCTGTGGCAGAAAGTTCTGCCTTCCAGGCGATAATTTCAACCCCACGCTGCTGCGCCTCACTCAACAGCTGCGCATATTTTGCATCAATGTGGCGGGCCGGGGAGACGCTATTTATAGCAGAATGCAATACCGCAAACAGTAGCACCGCGCGCTCTCCTTGCTGAACCACATTCATTAACTCTCTTAAATGCTTTTGGCCACGCAGGCTAACGGCATCCGGGAAAAATCCCATTTTGTTGTCAAACAGCGTGACCGATTTCACTTCAATATAGCAGTTAACCTTGTTACACGCCTGTAACATAAAATCAATTCTGCTGCGTTCTTCGCCGTATTTTACCTCGGCCTGAACGCTGCTGTAGCCCGCTAATTCCGCCGGAGGATTCGCCTCCAGCATCTCTTTAACCAGCATGTTGGCGCGTAACGTATTGACGCAAATTATCTCACCATTTTGCGTTTGGGTAAGCTCCCAGGTATTAGGGTATTTTCGCGTTGGGCTGGCGGACGTGGAGTACCAGACGGTGTCTCCCGGCGTGGCGCAGCCCGTCATCGCCCCGGTATTCGGGCAATGAAGGGTCAGGGTTTCGCCATCGGCTGTCATCACATCGGCCAGAAAACGTTTATAGCGCTTGATGAGCGTTGCGGACTGCAGCGCGGGGGAAAACTCCATTTACTCTTCCTTATTTGTCAGCGGCCAGCGTTCAAGCGTCTGGTAGCGGGTTCTGCCCTGCTCAAAAATGGACTGGTACAGGCTAAACTCTTCCACCCTGAACTGCCAGCTAAAGCCCGGCGCGGGTAAAGCGACGGGGCGAATAGCGTTGCGATACAGCGTGATATGGGGGTGAAATGGCAGCGGAGACTGGTAGCAGCCGCTGCGGGCCGCCTGAGAGCGCAGCATATTTGCCAGTTGAAGCAGGCCGCGGGGTGCCTGACGCGGCCCCATCCACACCACGCTTGAGCGCAGCCACTGCCCGGCATCGTCCAGCTTCAGGTTGAAACCCGGCTGGCGAATACGCCCGGCAAGGCGGCTTAGCGCCCGACATTTTTCTTCAGAGACATCTCCCAGAAATGCCAGCGTCAGGTGCAGGTTAGCCGCCGCGACCGGCCTCCCCGCGTCGGCAGGAAATTCGGCGGCACGCCAGTGGATAATCTGCTGTTGCACTTCGGACGGTAAGGTCAGGGCAAAAAACAGGCGGCGACTCTCGGCCATGGTTGTCTCTCGGTTATGGTTTGGCGGGATGCTACAATGCGCGACCGCCGATGTTAACCCTTTGGAGCCGTTTGTGTCGTCATTACCGGTCGCCGCCGTGCTGCCTGAAGTGCTTGAAGCACTCGCGCACGCCCCACAAGTTTTGCTTAATGCCCCTACCGGCGCAGGTAAATCCACCTGGCTGCCGCTGCAAATTCTCCAGCATAGCGGGCTGGAAGGGCGGATTTTGCTGCTTGAACCCCGCCGCCTTGCCGCCCGCAATGTTGCCCAGAGGCTGGCAGAGCTGCTGGGAGAGAAGCCGGGTGAAACGGTGGGTTACAGAATGCGCGCCGATAGCTGCGTCGGGCCAGATACCCGGCTGGAAGTGGTGACCGAGGGGATATTAACCCGCATGATCCAGCAAGATCCCGAACTTAGCGGCATCGGGTTGGTTATCCTCGATGAATTCCATGAGCGCAGCCTGCAGGCGGATCTTGCCCTGGCGCTGCTGCTCGACGTGCAGGCCGGGCTGCGCGATGATCTGAAAATTCTGATTATGTCCGCAACCCTGGATAACCAGCGGCTGCGGCAGTGCCTGCCCGATGCGCCGGTGATTACTTCTGAGGGCCGCGCTTTCCCGGTTGAGCGCCGTTTTAGTCCCTTGCCCGCTCATCAACGCTTTGACGAAGCGGTGGCGATAGCCGTGGCGGGTTTGCTGCGCGAGGAAAAAGGCTCCCTGCTGCTATTTTTACCGGGCGTTGGCGAAATCCAGCGCGTGCAGGAGCAGTTGAAAGAGCGAGTGGCGAGCGACGTTCAGCTCTGCCCTTTGTATGGCGCTCTGCCGCTCAGCGAGCAGCGTAAGGCCATTCTCCCCGCCGTAGCGGGAACCCGCAAGGTCGTGCTGGCGACTAATATCGCGGAAACCAGCCTGACCATCGAAGGTATTCGGCTGGTGGTGGACGGCTCGCTTGAGCGCGTCGCCCGCTTTGATGTCCGCACCGGCCTGACTCGCCTTGTAACACAGCGCGTAAGCCAGGCTTCTATGATCCAGCGCGCAGGGCGTGCCGGGCGACTGGAGCCAGGGATTTGCCTGCACCTGACCAGCGCCGAGCAGGCTGAGCGGGCCAGCGCTCAGGGCGAACCGGAAATCCTGCAAAGCGATCTTTCTGGCCTACAGCTTGAGCTGCTGCAATGGGGCTGCCGGGACGTGAGCCAGCTGACCTGGCTTGATACTCCGCCTGAAGCGAACCTTGCGGCGGCCCGCAGGCTTTTGCGCCAGCTGGGAGCGATGGATGAGCAGCAAAGGCTCAGCGCAAACGGGCAAAAGATGGCGCAGTTGGGCAACGATCCGCGTCTGGCTGCGATGTTGGTTGCCGCAAAAACGGCGGATGAGCAGGCTACGGCGGCGCTGCTGGCCGCGATTCTGGAAGAGCCACCGCGTACTCACGGCGGTGGCGATTTACGCGTAATGTTTGACGGCAAAAACGCTAACTGGCGGCAGCGTGCGGCTCAACTGCTGAAAAGAATAAACTCGCGCGGCGGCACGGCGGATATCTCCCTGGCTATGCCGCTGCTGGCCACCGCCTTTGCAGACCGCATTGCCCGGCGACGCGGTGCGGAAGGGCGCTACCAGCTGGCCAACGGCATGGGCGCGATGCTGGAGCAGGATGATGCCATGACGCGCCACGAATGGCTGATTGCTCCACTGCTGTTGCAGGGAAGCCAGTCGCCGGATGCGAGAATTTTGCTGGCGCTGCCGCTGGATATTGAAGAGCTGGTGGCCCGCGTGCCGCAGCTGTTGACGGAAAGCGACTCGGTGGAATGGGACGAAGAGCGTGGCTCGCTGAAGGCATATCGCCGCAGGCAAATCGGCAGGCTGGTGGTTAAAGTCCAGCTGCTGGCGAAACCTTCGGAAGAAGAGATGCAGTTGGCGATTTTAAACGGCATTCGCGAGCGCGGGCTTGATCTGCTGGAGTGGTCAATCCCGGCGCAGCAGCTGCGTTTACGCCTCGCCTGCGCCGCCCGCTGGCTGCCGGAACAGAAATGGCCTGCGGTTGACGATGAATCGCTGCTGGCAACGCTGGAAGAGTGGCTGCTGCCTGAAATGCGCGGCGTTCATTCTCTGCGGGCGCTGAAAAATATCGATCTCAGCAGGGCGCTGGGCAACCTGCTCGACTGGCCGATGCGTCAACGGCTGGATAGTGCCCTGCCAACTCATTACACTGTGCCGACCGGAAGCCAGATTGCGATTCGCTATCACAGCGATAATCCTCCTGCGCTCGCGGTACGCATGCAGGAAATGTTTGGCGAAGCGCAAACGCCCTCTATTGCAGGGGGGCGCGTTCCGCTGGTGCTTGAGCTATTATCTCCGGCGCAGCGTCCGCTGCAAATAACCCGCGATTTAACCGCCTTCTGGAACGGCGCTTATCGCGAAGTGCAGAAAGAGATGAAGGGGCGCTACCCGAAACACGTGTGGCCCGACGATCCGGCGAATACCGCGCCGACGCGCCGCACGAAAAAGTATTCCTGAGGGCACCAACCAGCGCCCTCACCCCAACCCTCTCCCAAAGGGAGAGGGAGCAAACATGAAAAGACATTTTTGATAAGAATGTCTGGCTGTTTTTTGAGAGATTTCTTCTTTCGTATTGCGCGGAAGAACGGAGAATCGGGCCCTGGCGCCTGAACTTTTGTGGAGAAGATGCATGGCGGGGAATGACCGCGAGCCGATTGGACGTAAAGGAAAAGCAACGCGTCCGGCGAAAGAGAAGGTGAGCCGTCGTCAGGTCAGGGATGAGGATTATGACGACGATTACGAAGATGACGACTACGAAGACGAGGAGCCAATGCCGCCGCGTAAAGGAAAAGGTAAGGGTAAGGGATCGGGCCGCCCGTCGAAAAAACGCCGCTTCTTCTGGCTGCTGGTGAAGCTGGCTATCATCTTCACAATTGCGTTTGCCATCTACGGGGTTTATCTCGATCAGCAAATCCGCAGCCGCATTGACGGCAAAGTCTGGCAACTGCCGGCGGCGGTATACGGCCGCATGGTCAACCTTGAACCGGATATGCCGTATAACAAGGCGGAGATGGTCAAGCTGCTGGAAGCGACCCAGTACCGCCAGGTTTCGAGCATGACTCGCCCGGGCGAGTTTACCGTGCAGGGCAACAGCATCGAGCTCATCCGTCGTCCGTTTGACTTCCCGGACGGGAAAGAAGGGCAGATCCGCGCTCGCCTGGTGTTTGACGGCGGGCGTCTGGAATCTATCCAGAACATGGACAATAACCGCAGCTTCGGGATTTTCCGCCTCGACCCGCGCCTGATAACCATGCTCTCTTCGCCAAACGGCGAGCAGCGCCTGTTTGTGCCGCGCTCCGGCTTCCCGGACCTGCTGGTGGATACGCTTATCGCCACCGAAGACCGTCATTTCTATGAGCATGACGGAATTAGCATTTATTCCATCGGCCGTGCGGTGCTGGCTAACCTGACGGCGGGGCGTGCGGTGCAGGGCGGCAGTACGCTGACCCAGCAGCTGGTAAAAAACCTGTTCCTGACCAACCAGCGTACGCTGTGGCGTAAAGCTAACGAAGCGTACATGGCGATTATCATGGACGCCCGCTACGACAAAGACCGCATTCTGGAGCTGTACCTGAACGAGGTTTATCTCGGCCAGAGCGGCGACGATCAGATTCGCGGCTTCCCGCTGGCGAGTCTTTACTACTTCGGCCGCCCGGTTGACGAGCTGAGCCTCGATCAGCAGGCGCTGCTGGTGGGCATGGTCAAAGGTGCGTCGCTATATAACCCGTGGCGTAATCCGAAGCTGGCGCTGGAGCGCCGTAACCTGGTGCTGCGCCTGCTGCAAGAGCAGAAGGTTATCGACCAGGAGCTGTACGACATGCTGAGCGCCCGTCCTCTGGGCGTGCAGCCGCGCGGCGGCGTTATTTCCCCGCAGCCTGCCTTTATGCAGATGGTGCGTCAGGAGTTGCAGGACAAGCTGGGCGATAAAGTGAAAGATCTCTCCGGCGTGAAGATCTTTACCACCTTTGACTCCGTTTCTCAGGATGCGGCTGAAAAAGCCGTAACCGAAGGCGTTCCGGTACTGCGCGCTTCGCGCAAGCTGAACGACCTGGAAGCGGCGATGGTGATTGTTGACCGCTTTACCGGTGAAGTTCGTGCCGTGGTTGGCGGGGCGGAGCCGCAGTTTGCGGGCTTTAACCGCGCATTGCAGGCTCGTCGTTCTATCGGCTCGCTGGCAAAACCGGCGACCTATCTGACGGCGCTAAGCCAGCCGGACACATTCCGCCTGAATACCTGGCTTGCCGATGCCCCAATTGGCATCAAGTTGTCGAACGGGCAGGTATGGTCGCCGCAAAACGATAACCACCAATATAGTGGGCAGGTGATGCTGGTTGACGCCCTGACGCGTTCTATGAACGTGCCGACCGTCAACCTCGGGATGACGCTGGGTCTACCGGCTATTACCGATACCTGGACTAAGCTCGGTGTGCCAAAAGACCAGCTGAATCCGGTTCCGTCGATGATCCTGGGGGCACTAAACCTGACGCCGATTCAGGTCGCGCAGGCGTTCCAGACCATTGCCAGCGGCGGTAACCGCGCAACGCTGTCGGCGCTGCGTTCCGTTATTGCCGAAGACGGCACGGTGTTGTACCAGAGCTTCCCGCAGGCCGAACAGGCCGTTCCGGCTCAAGCCGCTTACCTGACGCTGTTTGGTATGCAGCAGGTTGTGGCTCGGGGTACGGGTCGTGCGCTGGGCGGTAAATACCCGAACCTGCATTTGGCGGGTAAAACGGGGACCACCAACAACAACGTGGATACGTGGTTTGCCGGTATTGATGGCCGGGAAGTTACCATTACTTGGGTTGGCCGCGATAATAACCAGCCGACCAAACTGTACGGTGCCAGCGGCGCGATGTCGCTGTATCAGCGCTATCTGTCGAACCAGTCGCCGATCCCTCTGGATCTGACCGAGCCGGAAGATATCGTCGATATGGGCGTCAACAGCGCGGGCTACTTCCAGTGCGGAGGCGGGGGCGACCGTATTCTGCCGGTATGGACGACGAATCCAAATGCGTTGTGCCAGCAGAGCCAGCAGGAAGAGCAGTCAGCTAATCCATTTAGCCAGACTCCTGCGGGCCAGCAGCCTCAACAGCAGCCGCAGCAGCAACCTCAGCAACAGCAGCCCGCTCAGGAGCAGAAGAGCGACGGCGTTGCCGGTTGGATCAAAGATATGTTTGGCGGTAACTAAGTTGACTCTTTACCCTCTCCCGCCCGGGAGAGGGTTCCTTATCCTAAATTTCACACCTCAATAACACCCTATAAACCATCCGGTTATTTCTTAATCCCTTAGCTATTGCGAGGATGTGAAGCGCTTGCTATGCAGGATTCGTTTCGTCTATTATCCTGCGGGCATAATAATAATTATCGTTTACGTTATCATTTACTACTTCATCAGAGAAAATATCATGGCGCGTTCATTCACTGGTCAGCCAGCCAAAAACCCTGTCCGTAAGCTTGCCCTGTTTGTCGCTGCGGCGGTGGGAAGCGTAAGCGTAAGCAGCTTTGCTGCGGGCACTAATAGCACCCAAAAAGAAGACACTATTACGGTCTCTGCCAGCGCTGCACCGGCGGAAAGCGCATGGGGTCCGTCACCGACGATTGCGGCCAAGCGTTCCGCAACCGCGACCAAAACCGACACCCCAATTGAAAAGACGCCGCAGTCTATTTCCGTGGTGACCCGCGAAGAGATGGACACCCGTCAACCGCAGACGGTGAAAGAAGCTCTGGATTACACCCCTGGCGTGTTCTCTACTCGTGGAAGTTCTTCAACTTATGATGTTGTATCCATTCGTGGTTTCACGACATCTTCGACCGTTAACACTAACCAATATCTGGATGGAATGAAGCTGCAGGGAGATAACTACTCTGAAGCTTCTATGGATCCTTATTTCCTGGAACGTGTTGAGCTGCTGCGTGGCCCTGTTTCTGTGCTTTATGGTAAAAGCCATCCTGGCGGCGTAGTGAGTATGGTCAGCAAGCGCCCAACGACCGAGCCGCTGCACGAAATACAATTTAAAATGGGCACTAACAACCTGTGGCAGACCGGTTTCGACTTCAGCGATGCGCTGGATGATAACGGTGAATTCTCCTACCGTCTGACTGGATTAGGGCGCAGCGAAAATGCTCAGCAGGATATGGTTAAATCAAATCGCTATGCTATTGCTCCCTCCTTTAGCTGGCGTCCTGATGACAAAACAGATTTCACGTTCCTGAGTAATTTCCAAAGCGATCCGAAGGCAGGTTATTACGGCTGGCTTCCTCGCCAGGGAACGGTTGTTCCTTACGTTGATGCCAATGGCAATTCTCATAAATTACCAACTGATTTCAATGAAGGTGAGAGAGACAACAAAATGTCTCGTCGCCAGCAAATGGTTGGATATAGCTTTGCGCACGAGTTCAACGATACCTGGACCGTTCGCCAAAATCTTCGCTATACACGTATTCACACGCTCTATGATTCCGTTTACGGAAATGGCTATATCTCTCCTGGACAGATTAGTCGTGCTTACGTTCGTTCTGACGAGGATCTTAATAACTTCTCAGTAGATACTCAGGCACAGGCTAAATTTGCCACTGGTGCGGTTGACCATACTCTGTTGACCGGTGTTGATTACATGCGTATGCGTAACGACATTGATGCTATGTATGGCTCTGCTGACCCACTTAGCATGAGTAATCCGCAGTACGGCAATGCGAACGTTGTGACTAACTTCCCTTATGCAGTCATTAACCGTCAGCAGCAGACGGGACTTTACATGCAGGATCAGGCTGAGTGGAACAGGTTTGTTCTGACGCTGGGTGGCCGATATGATTTTGCTAAAACGTCTACCTTTACGCGTTCCTCAGGAACCCTGGCTGAGGTTAACGATAAGCAATTCACATGGCGCGGTGGCCTGAATTATCTCTTCGATAATGGCATCTCCCCTTACGTAAGCTACAGCGAATCCTTTGAACCGGTGTCAGGCTCTACCAGGCAAGGTAAGCCATTTGATCCGTCTAAAGGGAAACAGTACGAAGCGGGTGTGAAATACGTACCTAAAGACATGCCGGTAACGGTAACCGCTGCCGTTTATCACCTGACTAAAGACAAGAACTTAACTGTCGATCCTGCCAATAGTGCCTTTAGTGTTCAGGGTGGGGAAATTCGCTCACGCGGTCTGGAGCTGGAAGCTAAAGCCGCTGTTAACGCAAATATCAACCTGACCGCTTCCTACACATACACTGATGCTGAATATACTCATGACACGCTGTATCAGGGTAAGCGTCCGGCAGAAGTTCCACGTAACATGGCCTCTCTCTGGGCTGATTACACCTTCCACGAGACCGCGCTGAGTGGATTCACCTTCGGGGCTGGTGCTCGTTATGTTGGTGCAACGTCCAGCTTCTACGCCTCCGGTCCGCAGGTGAATGATACGTTTAACGTGCCGAGCTATACCGTTGCTGATGCTATGGTTAAATACGATCTTGCTCGTTTCGGATTACCTGGCTCTTCCGTCGCTGTGAACGTCAACAATCTGTTTAACCGCGAGTATGTCTCAAGTTGCTACCGCGATTACGCATGCTATTGGGGCGCAGAGCGTCAGGTGGTTGCCACCGCGACCTTCCGCTTCTAACTTGTCTCCCGGGCACGGTTCGCCGTGCCCTTCACTAAGATGGCTACCATGCAGGATAAACACCTTCATCCCGACACCACTTTTAGCCTCACCGATGTCACCTTCCGCGTGCCCGGGCGCACGTTACTCCATCCGCTTTCCATCACCTTTCCGGTGGGTAAAGTCACCGGCCTGATTGGCCACAACGGTTCCGGTAAATCGACGCTGCTGAAAATGCTCGGTCGCCACCAGAAGCCGTCGGACGGGGATATTCTGCTTAACTCGCAGCCGCTGGATAGTTGGAGCAGCAAGGCTTTTGCTCGCCAGGTTGCCTATCTGCCGCAGCAGTTGCCCGCGGCCGAAGGGATGACGGTACGTGAACTGGTGGCGATTGGTCGTTATCCGTGGCACGGGGCGTTGGGGCGTTTTGGCGTAGCCGATCGTGAACGGGTCGACGAGGCTATTAGCCTTGTGGGGCTGAAGCCGTTTGCCCATCGCCTGGTGGACAGCCTTTCCGGCGGTGAGCGCCAGCGCGCGTGGATTGCGATGCTGGTAGCGCAGGATAGCCGCTGCCTGCTGCTTGATGAGCCAACCTCCGCGCTGGATATTGCTCACCAGGTTGATGTCCTCGCGCTTATTCATCGCCTTAGCCAGGAGCGTGGCCTGACGGTGATTGCCGTTCTGCATGATATCAATATGGCCGCACGCTATTGCGACAACCTGGTTGCGCTGCGCGGCGGAGAAATGATTGCTCAAGGCTCGCCGCAGGAACTGATGCAAAGCGAGACGCTGGAGCATATCTACGGCATTCCGATGGGCATCCTTCCGCATCCGGCGGGCGCTGCGCCGGTAAGTTTTGTTTACTGATGAGCGGCATAAATGACTTCCTGTTAACCCGTCGCCGCCTTCTGGCGGCGATGGCGCTTTCACCGCTGCTGCTGAAGATGAATGCCGCCCATGCGGCAACGCCCGATGCGAACCGCATCATTGCGCTTGAGTGGCTGCCGGTGGAGCTGATGATGGCCCTGGGCGTTACGCCGATGGGCGTCGCCGATATTCCTAACTACCGCATCTGGGTTAATGAACCTAAGTTACCTGAAGATGTGGTAGACGTTGGCCTGCGCACCGAGCCTAATCTGGAGCTGATGGCGCAGCTCAAACCTTCTCTGATCCTCTACTCCGCAGGCTACGGTCCGTCGCCGGAGAAAATCACCCGCATCGCGCCGGGGCTTGGATTCAACTTTAACGATGGCTCCGGCAAACCGCTGGACGTTGCCCGCAAGTCTTTAATTCAGCTTGGCGACACGCTTGGCATGCAGCAGGCCGCCAGCCGTCATCTGGCCGGATTTGACTCGTTTATTGCCAGCATGAAGCCGCGTTTTGCCGATCGCGGCGATCGCCCGGTTCTGCTGATGTCATTCCTGGACAACCGCCACGCGCTGGTTGTCGGCAAACACAGCCTGTTCCAGCAGGTGATGGATTTGCTCGGCGTGAAAAATGCCTGGCAGGAAGAAACCAATTTCTGGGGAACCGCGGTGGTTGGTATAGAGCGGCTGGCGGCGATTAAAGACGCTGATGTGCTGTGTTTCGATCATAAAAACGAGGCTATAGCTCGCCAGGTTGCGGCCACGCCGCTGTGGAAGGCGATGCCGTTTATTCGCCAGAACCGTTTTCAGCAGGTTCCCGCTGTCTGGCTGTACGGCACGACGATGTCGGCGATGCATTTCGCCAGCGTGCTGGATGACGGGCTGAGGAGCATCTCATGATTCGTCGCCATTTTATTTTCCCTGCGGCGCTGCTGATGATTCTGTTTATTGCTGCACTCTGGCTGACGCTGCACAACATGAACGGCGTGCTGCCTTCCGCGCAGTGGAGCCGCGCTTTTGCCAGGCCGGATCTCGACAATATTCAGCAGATGTTGTTCCACTACAGCTCGCTGCCGCGGCTGACTATTTCGCTGCTGGTGGGTGCAGGTCTGGGGCTGACAGGCGTTCTGTTCCAGCAGGTGCTGCGTAACCCGCTGGCCGAGCCGACAACCCTTGGCGTTGCCAGCGGCGCGCAGCTTGGCGTAACGGTTGCCACGCTTTGGGTTCTGCCGCAGGCAGCTCAGCCGTTTGCCGCCCTGATGGGAGCCGCGCTCGTCGGCCTGCTGGTTTTTGGCGTTGCATGGGGAAAACGTATGTCGCCGGTGACGCTGATCCTCGCGGGGCTGGTGCTCAGCCTTTACTGCGGGGCGGTTAACCAGCTGCTGGCTATTTTCCATCACGATCAGCTGCAAAACATGTTCTTGTGGAGCACTGGCTCGCTGAATCAGCAGGACTGGAGCAGCGTTGAGGCTCTGTGGCCGCGCCTGCTGGGCGGTTTGCTCTTGACGCTGTTGCTCCTCAGGCCGCTCACGCTGATGGGGCTGGACGACGGCGTTGCGCGTAACCTTGGTCTGGCGCTGTCGCTGGTTCGCCTTGCGGCTCTGGCGCTGGCTATTGTTCTCAGCGCCCAGTTGGTCAATGCGGTAGGAATTATCGGCTTTATCGGCCTGTTTGCTCCGCTGCTGGCAAAAATGTTGGGCGCCCGCCGCCTGGCCGCTCGTCTGTTCCTTGCGCCGCTCATCGGGGCCTTGATCCTCTGGCTGTCCGATCAGATTGTTATCTGGCTGGCAGGCGTGTGGGGTGAAATTTCTACCGGCACGATTACCGCGCTTATCGGTGCGCCAATTCTGCTGTGGTTGCTGCCGCGCCTGCGCACCAGTGGCGCGCCTTCGATGAGCGCCGGAGACAATATTCCGGCTGAGCGCCAGCGGGTTGTGCTGTGGCTCCTCGTCAGCTTTGGCGTTCTGTTGTTGGCGATTGCCGCCGCGCTGGCGCTTGGCCGTGATGCTCATGGCTGGCGTTGGCTGAGTGGCGAACTGTTTGATGATGTTCTGCCGTGGCGCTGGCCACGCGTGATGGCGGCGTTAACCGCAGGCGTGATGCTGGCAGTCGCGGGAAGCCTGATCCAGCGCCTGACCGGCAATGCGATGGCCAGTCCGGAAGTGCTGGGCATTAGCTCCGGGGCGGCGTTTGGCGTGGTGCTGATGTTGTTTATCGTGCCGGGCAATGCCTTCGCCTGGCTGCTGCCTGCCGGTAGCCTTGGTGCGGCGGCCACCCTGCTGATTATTATGATTGCCGCCGGGCGCGGAGGCTTCTCGCCGCAGCGTATGTTGTTGGCGGGGATGGCGCTCAGCACCGCATTCACCATGTTATTGATGATGCTGATGGCAAGCGGCGATCCGCGTATGGCGACGCTGCTAACCTGGATCTCAGGTTCGACCTATAACGTTACCGGAGATCAGGCGGTAAGAACGCTGGTGGTTATGGCTATCCTGCTGGCGATAACGCCGCTGTTCCGCCGCTGGCTGGCTATTCTGCCGCTGGGCGGGGCGACTGCCCGCGCGGTTGGTATGGCGATAACGCCTTCACGGCTGGCGCTTCTGCTGCTGGCTTCCACGCTGACCGCTGCCGCGACGCTTATCGTCGGGCCTTTAAGCTTCGTTGGCCTGATGGCACCGCATATCGCACGCATGCTTGGCTTCCGCAGAGCGATGCCGCAGGTGGCGATTGCCGGGGTTCTCGGGGGAATACTGATGATTCTGGCTGACTGGTGCGGCAGGATGATTCTGTTCCCGAACCAGGTTCCGGCGGGGCTGCTGGCGACGTTTATCGGCGCGCCATACTTCGTTTATCTGCTGAGAAAGCAGGGGCGGTAATCCCTCACCCGAACCCTCTTCTTTGCGGGAAGAGGGCCGGGGTGAGGGTAAAGATTACAGCTTCGCGAACACACGACGCGCGGCGTCGATGGTCTTCTGAATATCTTCTTTAGAGTGGGCGACGGACATAAAGCCCGCTTCAAACGCCGAAGGCGCGAGGTAAATGCCTTCTTCCAGCATCAGGTGGAAGAAACGCTTGAAGCGCTCAACGTCGCATGTCATCACGTCTTTATAGTTAGTCACGGTTTCTGCATCGGTGAAGAACAGGCCGAACATACCGCCAACGTTATTTACCACCAAAGGAATGTTTTCAGCTTTCGCCGCTTTCAGCAGGCCGCTTGCCAGCATTTCGGTCAGCTCTGTCAGCGTCTGGTGAATGCCAGGCTGAGAAACTTCGGTCAGGCAGGCGTAGCCCGCAGCCATGGCAATTGGGTTACCGGAAAGCGTGCCAGCCTGGTAAACCGGGCCGGTTGGAGCCAGCGCGTCCATGATTTCACGACGGCCACCGAAAGCGCCTACCGGCATCCCGCCGCCGATGATTTTGCCAAGGCAGGTCAGATCCGGCTCAACATCGTAGTAAGACTGAGCGCCAGCCAGCGCCACGCGGAAGCCAGTCATCACTTCGTCGATGATCAGCAGCGCGCCGAATTCGTCGCACAATGCACGCAGGCCAGGCAGGAAGTCGGCGTTTGGTGGGATGCAGTTCATGTTGCCCGCAACCGGCTCAACGATGATACAGGCGACGTCCTGCGGATATTGTTCAAACGCCTCGCGCACGGAAGAGAGATCGTTATAGGTGCAGGTCAGCGTGTGTTTGGCGAAATCAGCAGGCACGCCCGGTGAGTTCGGCTGGCCGAGGGTCAACGCGCCGGAACCCGCTTTTACCAGCAGGCAGTCAGCGTGGCCGTGGTAGCAGCCTTCGAATTTGATGATTTTGTCACGGCCGGTATAGCCGCGAGCCAGGCGAATGGCGCTCATGGTGGCTTCGGTGCCGGAGTTAACCATACGCACCATATCCATTGTCGGCACCAGTTCTGTAACCAGTTCCGCCATTTTGACTTCCATTTCGGTCGGTGCGCCGAAGCTCAGGCCGCGCTCAACGGCTTCGATGACCGCGTTGCGGATGGCCGGGTGGTTGTGGCCGAGCACCATTGGCCCCCACGAACCGACATAATCGATATAGGCCTTACCGTCAGCGTCATACAGATAAGCCCCGTCCGCACGCTCGATAAACAGTGGCACACCGCCCACGCTGGTAAAGGCGCGTACCGGTGAGTTAACGCCGCCGGGAATGACCTGGCGGGCTGCGGCGTACAGGTTTTCAGACTTACTCATGAATCGGCTCCTGATTCGTGGAAATGGTGACAGCGGTCTATTCTATGTGAAACCCGCGCCACGTTGAAATATTTGCCCAAATCAAACGTTACGGTTTATTAGGGAATTTAATAAGACGTTGGCGTAATCAGTGGGTAAAATGCCCGCCTTATTTGTATGACTAAACTGCATGAGCCGATGAATTCAGCCAACACTTCTTCTCCCGAAACACCACAAAGCGTCAGCCTGCGCAGGGGGGCCATCCTGCGCCGTCTGATTGGCCAGGATAAAATGCCGCTGATGATTTTACTGATGGCGGCTATCGTTGGAATACTCGCCGGCCTGGTCGGCGTGGCGTTTGAGAAATCGGTGAACTGGGTGCTACAGCACCGTATTGGCCTGCTGGCGCAGGTTGCCGATAGCGCCTGGCTGGTGTGGCCGCTGGCGTTGATTAGCTCGGCGCTGCTGGCGATGGTTGGCTATTACCTGGTGCGTCGGTTTGCGCCGGAAGCGGGCGGTTCGGGGATACCGGAAATCGAAGGGGCGCTTGAGGAACTGCGGCCGGTGCGCTGGTGGCGCGTTATCCCGGTGAAGTTTATCGGCGGTATGGGCACTCTCGGCGCGGGAATGGTGCTGGGACGCGAAGGGCCAACGGTTCAACTGGGCGGCAATATCGGGCGCATGGTTAGTGACATGTTCCGCCAGCGCGGAGCGGAGGCTCGTCATTCTCTGCTGGCAACCGGCGCCGCTGCCGGTTTGTCTGCGGCTTTTAACGCTCCGCTGGCCGGGATCCTTTTTATCATCGAGGAGATGCGCACTCAGTTTCGCTATAACCTGATTTCGATAAAAGCGGTGTTTATCGGCGTGATTATGTCGAGCATCGTGTTTCGCATTTTCAATACCGAAACCACGGTGATTCAGGTGGGCAAATTGGCGGATGCGCCGGTGAATACGCTTTGGCTATACCTGATCCTTGGCATGGTGTTTGGTATCGTCGGCGTGGCGTTTAACCGGATGGTTATTGGCGCGCAGGATATGTTCCAGCGTATTCACGGCGGCAATATCAATAAATGGGTGCTGATTGGCGGTTTGATAGGCGGGCTGTGCGGCGTACTGGGGCTTATTCAGCAGGCGGCCTCCGGCGGCGGCTTTAGCCTGATCCCGATTGCGGCAATGGGCAATTACAGCATCGACATGCTGCTGTTTCTCTTTTTTGCCCGCGTTATAACCACTTTGCTGTGCTTCTCCTCCGGAGCGCCGGGCGGCATCTTTGCGCCAATGCTGGCGCTGGGAACGCTGCTGGGTACCGCTTTTGGTATGGCATGCGCGGCCTGGTTCCCGGCTTATCATCTCGACATGGGGACTTTTGCCATTGCCGGGATGGGGGCGCTGCTGGCGGCTTCATTACGTGCGCCGCTGACCGCCATCGTGCTGGTGCTGGAGATGACCGACAATTACCAGCTCATTCTGCCAATGATAATCACCTGCCTTGGGGCGACACTGTTGGCACAATTCCTCGGCGGGAAACCGCTATACTCGGTGATTCTGGCAAGAACGCTGGCAAAACAAGAAGCTGAGAAAGCGCGAGCGAATGAACAGGCTTGTGCCTGGCAGAATACTTGAACGATTTACCAGGGTATTAGATAATGCCGCTAAAGTGCGGGTTATTTTCTGCCCGACTTGTTAATTGTTGGGAGCAAAAAATGAGTGATGACGTAGCGCTGCCGCTGCAGTTTACCGAAGCAGCAGCCAATAAAGTGAAAAGTCTGATTGCAGACGAAGAAAACCCAAATCTGAAACTTCGCGTCTATATCACCGGTGGTGGTTGCAGCGGCTTCCAGTATGGCTTTACCTTTGACGACCAGATTAACGACGGCGATATGACCATTGAGAAACAGGGTGTTGCTCTGGTTGTGGATCCGATGAGCCTGCAATATCTGGTGGGCGGCGCGGTCGATTATAGCGAAGGCCTGGAAGGTTCCCGCTTTGTGGTGACCAACCCGAACGCAAAAAGCACCTGCGGGTGTGGTTCCTCCTTCAGCATCTGATTGGTTGCTGAAATAAAAAAGCCGCGTAGCAAACGCGGCTTTTTTTATGCCTACTGCCGGTCGGTTAGCGCAAACGTCGGCAGTTTAAGGTGCCAACGGATTGCCGCCAGGCGGATAACCAGCGTGACGACCATACCAATCATACTTGCCTGCTCCAGCGGGACGCCAAAGGTGTGGTAGGCCGTGGCGTGAACGATACCGCCGATGATACAGGCGGTAGCGTAGATCTCGGTACGCAGAATCATCGGGACTTCACGAGCTAATACGTCGCGGATAATGCCCCCGCCTACGCCGGTAACGACGCCCATGCAGATAGCGACCAGCGGGCTGGCGTGGGCAAGAAAAGCTTTATTCACGCCAATGCCCACAAATACCGCAAGACCCACGGCGTCCAGCACCGGCAGCACCCATTTCGGCAGGCGGCGCGGCTGGCGCACCAGCACGATGGTCAGCATGCAGGTCACCATTGCGACCACCAAATCGGTAGGATCTTTAACCCAGAAGACCGGGCCGTTAGCCAGCGCCATATCGCGGATTGTGCCGCCGCCTACCGCCGTAACCACTCCGAGCACCAGGACGCCAAACGGGTCCATGCGCAGCTTGCCGGCCAGTAAAACGCCGGAAATGGCAAACACCGCAGTACCGACAATATCCAGCCAATAGACCAGCATTTATTATCCTCAGAGCGTGACGTTAATCTTTCGCCAGCTCTTCGCAGAGCTGTTTTGCGGCGAGGATAATACGCGGACCGGAACGTGTAAACCAATCATCATCGACGGCGATAACCGGAACTTTCAACTGATTACTCCAGAATTGCTGCACTGCCGGAATATTGCTCGCGTCGCCGGAAATAATTATTGCCTGCGGTTTGCGCACCAACACCTGTTCGCGGCTTACCTGCGGCCAGGGAACCCGGCTGTCGGCAAAGATATTTTGCCCGCCGCAGGTTTCGACTATCTCATTCTGAATAGAGTCTTTGCCGGTGGTGAACAGCGGCTGCTGGCTGAATTGCAGGAAAACTCTTTTGCTTTTTGTCTTTCCGTAGCGGGCTTTTAAATCAGCGAACTGTTGCGCTAATTTATCTGCCGCCCGGAGCGCCTTTTCGGGCGTTGGGCTGAGCGGAGCAAGCTGGCGCAATGCGGCTTCCACGTCCGCGACGCTTTTAGGATCGAGCCAGATGACGTTGATCCCCAGCGCAATAAGCTGGTTTACCTGCCTGTCCGGGTTACCGCCTCGCCAGGCCAGAACCGCATCCGGCTTTAACGCCACAATGCGTTCGAAATTCAGGCCCTGCCAGTTGGCAAGCTGTTCAATTTTTTTTGCCTGCGGCGGATAGTCTGAGTAAACGCTTACCGCAATCGGCTCTATTCCGGCGGCAAAAGCCAGTTCGGTGTTAGCGGGAGAAAGGGAGATGACCCGAGGCGCCGCAAGCAGCAGCGCCGGGAGGCCGAGGAGCAGGGCCGCTACTCCTCGCCATAATATGCCGTTAGCCACGAGCCAGATGCTGAACCAGTTTTTCCACCATCAGGGTGGACTGCTTAGCCGCAACCGCCAGGAACTCTTCAAAGCTGAGGTGAGACTGTTGATCGGCAACGTCGGAAATGGCACGCACCACAACAAACGGCGTGTTGAAGTTATGGCAAACGTGGCCGATTGCCGTCGCTTCCATCTCTACCGCTACGGCCTGAGGGAAGTTATGGCGAATTTTGGCCAGCGCTACGGAGCCGTTAATAAAAGCATCGCCGCTGACGATCAGGCCGCGTACCGCATGTAAATCCAGCTCTTTAATGCAGGTTTCAGCCGCTTCAATCAGCTTTTTATCGGCAACGAAGCTTGCCGGGCAGCCCGCCATCTGGCCATATTCGTAGCCGAAAGCGGTGACGTCCGCATCGTGGTAGCGCACTTCATCGGACACCACGATATCGCCCACTTTCAGCGTTGGCGCCAGGCCACCGGCGGAACCGGTATTGATAATCACGTCGGGCTTGCAGTGCTCCAGCAGCAGAGTAGCACCCATGGCCGCAGAGACTTTGCCGATGCCGGACTTCAGCAGCGCGACTTCAACGCCGTTCAGCGTACCGGTATAAATTTCACAACCGGCGATGCTCAGAGTATGGCGGTTTTCGATTTTGTCACGCAGCAGCGTAACTTCTTCTTCCATTGCACCAATAATGCCTGCTTTCATAGAGATACTCGCTAATGTGGTGGAACATGACTCAATTTTCGGGGCATAGTCTATCATGGCAAACAGTCTCCTTATCAACGGAACAGGAGTGGGCATGAGCGAAATAGACTTCCGCAGAAAAATTAACTGGCACCGGCGCTTCCGCTCGCCCGAAGGGGAGAAGAGCGAGTATGAAATTCTGCGCATTTTTGAAAGCGACCGCGGCAGGATAATCAACTCGCCTGCTATCCGCCGATTGCAGCAAAAAACGCAGGTTTTCCCGCTCGAACGCAACGCTGCCGTGCGCACGCGACTGACCCACTCGATGGAGGTCCAGCAGGTCGGCCGCTATATCGCCAAAGAGATCCTCGGGCGGCTGAAAGAGCAGAAGGCGCTGGAGAAGTATGGTCTCGATGAGCTAACCGGCCCGTTTGAAAGCATAGTGGAAATGGCCTGCCTGATGCACGACATCGGCAACCCGCCGTTCGGCCATTTTGGCGAGTCTGCCATCAACGACTGGTTCCGCCAGCGGCTACAGCCGAAAGATGCCGGGAGCCAGCCCCGCAGCGACGACCGCTGCAAAGTGGATTTTTTAAAGCTGCGTGAAGGGGAGGAGTCGCTAAATACTCTACGCAGCAAAGTGCGCCATGATTTGTGCAGCTTTGAGGGCAACGCCCAGGGTATCCGCCTGGTGCACAGCCTGCTGCGCATGAACCTGACCTGGGCGCAGGTTGGCTGCATCCTGAAATATACCCGCCCGGCCTGGTATGCCGACAAACCGCCGGAAAGCCATAATTACCTGATGAAGAAGCCGGGGTTTTATCTTTCGGAAGAGGGCTATATCGCCCGCCTGCGTAAAGAATTGAGCCTCGGGGAGTACAGCCGTTTCCCGCTGACCTGGATAATGGAGGCGGCGGATGATATCTCCTACTGCGTGGCGGATCTTGAAGATGCGGTAGAGAAACGGATCTTTAGCGTGGAGCAGCTTTACCAGCATTTATGCGAAGCCTGGGGCGAGGAGAAGCGTGGCGACCTGTTTGAGCAGGTGGTTAAAGATGCGTGGGAGAAGTCCCGCACCAACCAGATGCGACGCAGCGCGGAAGATCAGTTCTTTATGTATCTACGCGTCAATACGCTGAACAAGCTGGCGCCTTATGCCGCCCAGCGCTTTATCGACAATCTGCCGGATATCTATTCCGGCGAGTTTAATCACGCGTTGCTGGAGGACGACAGTCCTTTCGCCAGGCTGCTGGAGTTGTATAAGCAGGTGGCGGTACGCCATGTTTTCAGCCATCCTGATGTGGAGCAGCTGGAGTTGCAGGGTTACCGGGTTATCAGTGGCTTACTTGATATTTACAGTCCCTTACTCGAGCTTTCAACCGAGGATTTCTCCGAGCTGGTCAGCAAAGAGAGCCTGCGCCGTTTACCGATTGAAACGAGGCTTTTCCACAAACTCTCAACTAAACATAGGCTTGCTTATGTAGAGGCGGTGAATGATTTGCATCCGGCCAGCCTTGATTTTTCGGTTTGGGAATACTATTTCCGTGTAAGGCTGATTCAGGATTACATCAGCGGAATGACGGATTTATACGCCTGGGATGAGTACCGACGCCTGATGGCGGTAGAGTGAAGTCGGCAGGAGTTTTGTAAAGATGGACAATAAATTTTTACTTTTTCCAGCCACTTAAGCGCTGAACTTAGGGCGTAAACTTCACTCTGAATGGTACCAACACAGCAATTTTGCGTTATTTGAAAGTTGAGATGATTCCATGAAAAAAACCACGTTAGCAATGAGTGCGCTGGCTCTTAGTCTGGGTTTGGCGCTGAGTCCTATGTCTGCCTCCGCCGCTGAGACGGCCTCTTCTGCATCTGCTGCGCAGCCGCTGCCAAGCCTTGCGCCAATGCTGGAGCAGGTGATGCCTTCAGTGGTGAGTATCAACGTTGAAGGGAGCACGACGGTAAATACTCCGCGCATGGGGCGCAACTTCCAGCAATTCTTCGGTGATAACTCGCCGTTCTGCCAGGACGGTTCTCCGTTCCAGAGCTCACCTTTCTGCCAGGGCGGCGGCGGTGAAGGAGGCGCGCCTGACGGCGGCAGCCAGCAGCAGAAGTTTATGGCGCTGGGCTCCGGCGTAATTATTGATGCCGCTAAAGGCTACGTGGTGACCAATAACCACGTTGTTGATAATGCGACCGTGATTAAAGTGCAGCTGAGCGATGGCCGTAAATTTGACGCCAAAGTGGTCGGCAAAGACCCGCGCTCCGATATCGCGCTTATCCAGCTTCAGGACCCGAAAAACCTGACGGCGATTAAAATCGCGGACTCCGACGCACTGCGCGTAGGGGATTACACCGTGGCTATCGGTAACCCGTATGGCCTGGGTGAAACCGTGACTTCCGGTATCGTTTCGGCGCTGGGTCGTAGCGGCCTGAACGTTGAAAACTATGAAAACTTTATCCAGACCGATGCGGCGATTAACCGCGGTAACTCCGGCGGTGCGCTGGTTAACCTGAGAGGCGAGCTGATCGGGATTAACACTGCGATCCTTGCGCCGGACGGCGGCAACATCGGTATCGGCTTTGCTATCCCGAGCAATATGGTGAAAAACCTCACCGCTCAGATGGTGCAGTACGGGCAGGTTCGCCGCGGCGAGCTGGGGATTATGGGCACCGAGCTGAACTCCGAGCTGGCGAAAGCGATGAAAGTCGACGCTCAGCGCGGGGCGTTTGTCAGCCAGGTGATGCCGAACTCCTCTGCTGCGAAAGCGGGGATTAAAGCGGGCGACGTTATTACGTCCCTGAACGGTAAACCTATCAGCAGCTTTGCAGCGCTGCGTGCCGAAGTTGGCTCGATGCCGGTGGGGAGCAAAATCGCGCTTGGCCTGCTGCGCGACGGTAAGCCGGTGACAGTGAGCCTGGAACTGCAGCAGAGCACGCAAAACCAGGTTGATGCGGCGACAATCTTCACCGGAATTGAAGGTGCGGAGATGAGCAACCGCGGCGGTAAAGACCAGAAAGGCGTGCAGGTCACCAGCGTGAAGCCAAATACTCCGGCGGCGCGTATCGGCCTGAAAAAAGGCGACATCATTGTTGGCGTCAACCAGCAGGCGGTGAACAATATTGCCGAGCTGCGTAAAGTGATGGACAGCAAGCCTTCGGTGATGGCGTTGAGCATCCAGCGCGGTGACACGTCGATTTACCTGCTGATGCAGTAATTTTTGAGTCAAACAGAAAAGGGCCGCAAATGCGGCCCTTTTTATTAGGTTACTGAACTACTTATTGCGGGTCAGTTTTTCCAGATCGGATTCGATTTCGCTGATCTTGTTGGTCACTACCGACTCGAGGTGACGCAGGTCTTCGAGGATCTTACGTTTCAGATCGACTTCGGTACGATCGCGCTGGCAAAGCTGATCCAGCTCATCTATCACGTAGCGCAGGTTCGGGCTGATTTCCTGCACTTCTTTGTAGCCCTGGCCTACGCCATCGGCGACCACGGTTTTGCGCTGGCGCGGATATTTAAACTTCACGCTTTTGGCAAAAAACTCGCCCTTATCCTTCTGGAAATAGACTTTCAGGATATCGTTGTTGGCTTCCTGCCGGAGGCTGTAACGATCGATTTCATCAGGATTAGTAATACCCAGACTTTTTAAATTATCGTACATAAGCGGTACCCTTAAATATCAATAACCATTAGAGAGTTAACGGAAAATTCCTTTTCCGCTAGTGCCAGATGCAAAAAAGGCGGGATAACCCGCCTTTTAGAGCAAAAAATTAGTCGATGGTGCGCAGCAGTTCGTTGATGCCGACTTTACCGCGGGTTTTGGCGTCGACTTTCTTAACAATCACCGCGCAGTACAGGCTGTAAGAACCATCTTTAGACGGCAGGTTGCCTGAAACAACAACCGAGCCAGCCGGTACGCGGCCGTAATGGACTTCGCCGGTTTCGCGGTCATAAATACGGGTGCTCTGGCCGATGTACACGCCCATTGAGATGACGGAGCCTTCCTCAACGATAACGCCTTCCACCACTTCAGAACGCGCGCCGATGAAGCAGTTGTCTTCGATGATGGTCGGGTTGGCCTGCAGCGGCTCAAGCACGCCGCCGATGCCTACGCCGCCGGACAGGTGAACGTTTTTACCGATCTGCGCGCAGGAACCTACGGTCGCCCAGGTATCAACCATGGTGCCTTCATCAACGTATGCGCCGATGTTGACGTAGGAAGGCATCAGTACGGTGTTACGAGCGATAAACGCGCCCTGGCGAACCGCAGCGGGCGGAACCACGCGGAAGCCTTCTTTCTGGAAGCGAGCTTCGTCGTAGTCGGCAAATTTCATCGGTACTTTATCGAAATAGCGGCTTTCGGCGCCTTCGATAACTTTGTTGTCGTTAATGCGGAAAGAAAGCAGAACCGCCTTCTTCAGCCACTGGTGGGTGACCCACTGGCCGTCAATTTTTTCGGCAACGCGCAGCGCACCGCTGTCGAGCAGGGCAATAACCTGATTCACCGCTTCGCGGGTGACGGTATCAACATTTGCCGGGGTGATTTCGGCGCGGCGCTCGAAAGCGGATTCAATAACATTTTGTAGCTGCTGCATTATGAATATTTCCTGATTGTGACTTACCTTTCAACTTTCGGACCGCAAAACTATTGACTGTGGCCCGCAAGCTAAAAGGTAAAAATAAAAGACCGTTATTTATCGTTTGGATTAAGGGCCGCTGTCAACCGTTGCTGCACTTCCTGCTGGAGCACATTATTAAGAGCACGCCGGTCGGCGGTCGCGATTATAAATAAATCTTCTACTCGCTCACCAATTGTCGTAATTCTCGCCCCGTAGAGCGAAATTCCCAGGTCCGCGAACACTTCACCGACCCTGGCAAGCAGGCCAGGCTGATCGAGCGCAATCAGCTCAAGAAAGGTTCGCCTGTCGGTATGGGTGGGCAGGAAGTTGACCTCGGTGTCCACGGTAAAGTGGCGCAATTTTGCCGACTGGCGGCGAGGCTGCGGCGGCTGCCAGCTGGTCTGGGTTATCGCCTGCTCGAGACTGTGGCGAATAATATTATGCCGGTCAATGGAGAGCGGGCTGCCGTCCGGCTCGAGCACGATAAAGGTGTCCATCGCCATGCCGTCGCGGGTGGTAAAGATTTGCGCATCGTGAACGCTAAGGTTGCGCCTGTCCAGCTCGGCACAAACGGCGGCAAACAGGTAAGGCCTGTCCGGGCTCCAGATAAATATCTCTGTCCCGCCGCGCGTCGCCTGCGGGCTAAGCAGGATCAGCGGCTGGGTGAGATCGTGCTTGAGCAGATGGCGGGCGTGCCAGGCAATCTGGTTCGGCGTGTGGCGCACAAAGTAGTTGGCACGGCAGCGCGCCCAGATGTGATGCAGAGCCTCTTCGTTAATATTGTCCATGCGCAGCAAAGCCAGCGCCTGAAGCTGGTGGTGACGTACGCGCTCGCGCATATCCGGGCTGTTTTGCATCCCACGGCGCAGCTGTTTTTCCGTGGCAAAATAGAGCTCGCGCAGCAGGCTTTGCTTCCAGCTGTTCCACAGCGTTTCGTTGGTGGCGCAAATATCGGCGACCGTCAGGCAGACGAGGTAGCGCAGTCGGTTTTCCGTCTGAACTTCTTCGGCAAATTGCTTGATGACTTCAGGATCCTGAATATCGCGGCGCTGGGCGGTGACAGACATCAGCAGATGCTGGCGAACCAGCCAGGCGACGAGCTGGGTTTCCCGCGAGTTCAGGCCATGAAGCTCTGCAAATTTCAGCACATCCTGTGCGCCGAGAACCGAGTGATCTCCGCCTCGCCCTTTGGCGATATCGTGGAACAGGGCGGCTATCAGAATCAGCTCAGGGTGCGAAAGACGCGGCCAGAGATCGACGCAAAGCGGGTGTTTGGCCCGCGTTTCTTCCTTCGCGAAGCTTTCCAGTTTTTGCAGGACGCGAATGGTGTGCTCATCCACCGTGTAGGCGTGGAACAGGTCGAACTGCATCTGGCCGACGATGTGAGACCATTGAGGCATATAAGCCCACAGCACGCTGTGGCGATGCATCGGCACCAGAGCACGACTTACCGCGCCGGGGTGGCGGAGCATCACAAGGAATAGCTCTCGCGCCTCCGGGATGTAGCACAGAGGCTGCGTGAGGTGGCGGCGGGCATGGCGCAGATGGCGCAGCGTGGTTGAATAAATGCCGGTTATCTCGCGGTTGCGCACCATCATATAGAACATGCGCAGAATCGCCTGCGGCTCGCGCATAAACAGCGTTTCATCGCGAAGGTCGATAAGCGTGCCGCGCAGCTGGAAGTCATCGTCCAGAGGGCGAGGCTTCTCGCTGGCGTCCAGCGCCAGGATGGCTTCGTCAAACAGCTGCAACAGCATTTGGTTTAACTCGCCGACTCGCCGCGTCACGCGGTAGAAGTCCTTCATCATACGTTCGACCGGCTCGTTGCCTTCACCGCTGTAGTGCAGGCGCTGGGCAACGCTAAGCTGGCGGTCAAACAGCAGGCGGTTATCGTAGCGATTCACTTCAAGATGCAGCGCAAAGCGAATGCGCCACAGCAGATGCTGGCACTCGTCCAGCTCTTTGCGCTCGGCTTCGGTTAAGAAACCAAAATCGACCATTTCGCCCATCGACGTTGCGCCGAAGTGGCGGCGCGCCACCCATTGCAGGGTATGAATATCGCGCAGGCCGCCGGGGCTGCTTTTAATGTCCGGTTCGAGATTGTAGCTGGTGCCGTGGTAGCGCTGGTGGCGCTCATTTTGCTCTTCGACCTTGGCGGCAAAGAACTTGGCCGATGGCCAGAAGCCCTCGCTGAAAATATGTTTTTGCAGTTCGAGGAACAGGGCAACGTCGCCTATCAGCAGGCGCGACTCGATAAGGTTGGTGGCAACCGTCAGGTCTGAGAGGCCTTCAAGCAGGCACTCTTCCAGGGTGCGTACGCTGTGGCCGACTTCCAGCTTAACGTCCCATAGCAGAGTCAGCAGTTCGCCGATTTTTTGCGCCTGGGCGTCGGTCAGGCGTTTGCGGCTGAGGATCAGCAGGTCGATATCCGAGAGCGGGTGCAGTTCGGCACGGCCATAGCCGCCAACCGCAACCAGTGCGGCTTCCGGCACTTCAGCAAAACCGTAGGCAATCCACAGCCGCTGTAGCAACTGGTCGATAAATTCGGTGCGTGCCTCAATCAGCCGCTCGGCTGAAATGCCGCTGTCGAAGGCGGCGCCCAGCCACTTTTGAAAAGTGTCTAAATGCGACTTGATACTGGCGCAATTAAGCTCGGCTTCCTGCCAACTGTTGGGATAATCCGGCTGGCCGGAAATCTCGGGTTCCGTGGTGTTGGCAAACTGCTCTGGTAAACCTGGACTCATTGTGCGCTACCCATAAAAAAAGCCGGCTCGGGGCCGGCTTAGATTGCTGACTGACGTCAGGGCATCATTCGTTATGCGAAATCACGTTGGGGATGGTGTCATCCTTACGCAGCGTCATAATCTCGCAGCCGTTCTCCGTCACCACAATAGTATGCTCGTATTGAGCAGACAAGCTGCGATCTTTGGTTTTCACCGTCCAGCCGTCTTTCATGGTGCGAATGCGGTAATCACCGGCGTTTACCATCGGTTCGATGGTGAAGGTCATGCCCGGCTGGAGCACCACGCCGCCGTCGTCTGCATCATAGTGCAGCACCTGCGGTTCTTCGTGGAATACGCGACCAATGCCGTGGCCACAGTATTCACGCACCACGGAAAAACCTTCGGCTTCAACAAACTTCTGAATCGCCGCGCCAAGCGTGCGCAGACGGATGCCGGGCTTCACCATACGCAGGGCCAGGTAGAGGCTTTCCTGAGTGATGCGGCACAGGCGTTCGCCGAGAATGGTTGGCTTGCCGACGATAAACATCTTCGAGGTGTCGCCGTGGTACTCGTCTTTAATGACCGTCACGTCGATATTGACGATGTCGCCGTCTTTCAGCGCTTTTTCATCGTCCGGGATGCCGTGGCAAACCACTTCGTTAATGGAGATACAAACGGATTTCGGGAAGCCGTGGTAGCCCAGACAGGCGGAAATAGCCTGCTGCTCGTTGACGATGTAGTCATTACAGATGCGATCCAGCTCGCCGGTAGTGATGCCCGGTTTAACGTGGGGTTCGATCATTTCCAGCACTTCGGCAGCCAGGCGGCCGGCGACGCGCATTTTTTCGATTTCTTCAGGTGTTTTAATTGAAATAGCCATATCAGGTCCGCAGATGTCGAGCTTGTCGACATGAATTAAGCAGGGAAGTGACGTAATGGTATCAGGGGGCGCGACTTCCTGCCAAATTGAGAATCATTGAGCGAGCAGAACGGCAACAACTATTGGAGTCCTGACGCCGTTTATGGTATAAAGCGCGCCGGACTTGTATTCCGATTTTTCGGGTACAGCCAAACACTCTCACTTTGTGTAAATAACACACACGTATCGACACATATTCCGGGGTGCCCTTTGGGGTCGGTAATATGGGATACGTGGAGGCATAACCCCATACTTTTATAGAGGTTTTAAAACATGGCTACTGTTTCCATGCGCGACATGCTCAAGGCTGGTGTTCACTTCGGTCACCAGACCCGTTACTGGAACCCGAAAATGAAGCCTTTCATCTTCGGCGCACGTAACAAAGTTCACATCATCAACCTTGAGAAAACTGTACCAATGTTCAACGAAGCTCTGGCTGAACTGAACAAGATTGCTTCTCGCAAAGGTAAAATCCTTTTCGTTGGTACTAAGCGCGCTGCAAGCGAAGCGGTGAAAGAGTCTGCTAACAGCTGCGATCAGTTCTTCGTGAACCATCGCTGGTTGGGCGGCATGCTGACTAACTGGAAAACCGTTCGTCAGTCCATCAAACGTCTGAAAGACCTGGAAACTCAGGCTCAAGACGGTACTTTCGACAAGCTGACTAAGAAAGAAGCGCTGATGCGCACTCGTGAGCTGGACAAGCTGGAAAACAGCCTGGGCGGTATCAAAGACATGGGCGGCCTGCCGGACGCACTGTTTGTAATCGATGCCGATCACGAGCACATCGCTATCAAAGAAGCAAACAACCTGGGTATCCCGGTATTTGCTATCGTTGATACCAACTCTGATCCGGACGGTGTTGACTTCGTTATCCCTGGTAACGACGATGCTATCCGTGCTGTTAGCCTGTACCTGGGCGCTGTAGCTGCAACCGTTCGTGAAGGCCGTTCTCAGGATCTGGCTTCCCAGGCGGAAGAAAGCTTCGTAGAAGCAGAATAATAAGGCACGCTCGTCAGAGCCCTTATTTAACCAGGTAGTATCTAGTTTGGTTAGGGGCCTTTTTATGGCCCCTTTTTCACTTTTAAGTCTGTTTGGCCACCGTGCCGGGCAGGCAACATCTCCGAGGATTTTAGAATGGCTGAAATTACCGCATCCCTGGTAAAAGAGCTGCGTGAGCGTACTGGCGCTGGCATGATGGATTGTAAAAAAGCGCTGACCGAAGCCAACGGCGACATCGAGCTGGCAATCGAGAACATGCGTAAATCCGGTGCTATCAAAGCAGCTAAAAAAGCAGGCAACGTTGCTGCTGACGGCGTGATCATCACTAAGATCAACGGCAACTACGGCGTGATTCTGGAAGTTAACTGCCAGACCGACTTCGTTGCTAAAGACGGCGGCTTCCAGGCATTTGCTAACAAAGTTCTGGACGCAGCAGTTGCTGGCAAAATCACCGACGTTGAAGTTCTGAAAGCGCAGTTCGAAGAAGAGCGCGTTGCACTGGTTGCTAAAATCGGTGAGAACATCAACATCCGTCGCGTTTCTTCCCTGGAAGGCGACGTTCTGGGTTCTTACCAGCACGGCGCGCGTATCGGTGTTCTGGTTGCAGCTAAAGGCGCTGATGAAGAGCTGGTTAAACAGCTGGCAATGCACATTGCTGCAAGCAAGCCTGAGTTCGTTAAGCCAGAAGACGTTTCTGCAGAAGTTGTAGAGAAAGAATACCAGGTTCAGCTGGACATCGCGATGCAGTCCGGTAAGCCGAAAGAAATCGCAGAGAAAATGGTTGAAGGCCGCATGAAGAAATTCACCGGCGAAGTTTCTCTGACCGGCCAGCCGTTCGTAATGGACCCAAGCAAAACCGTTGCTCAGCTGCTGAAAGAGCACAACGCTGACGTCACTAACTTCATCCGCTTCGAAGTGGGTGAAGGTATCGAGAAAGTTGAGACTGACTTCGCAGCAGAAGTTGCTGCCATGTCCAAGCAGTCTTAATGGTTTAAAAGGAACCGCCAACCGGCGGTTCCTTTTTATCCAGCCTCATAAATTCAGCCGTCTCCTATAGGCAACTGGCTGAAATGCGACAGAATGTCGCCAGAATTAACCATCCCCCATTCGTTGACTGTTCTCAGGAAAGAAACATGGCTACCAATGCAAAACCCGTCTACAAACGCATTCTGCTCAAATTGAGCGGCGAAGCTCTGCAAGGTACAGAAGGCTTCGGTATTGACGCGAGTATTCTGGACCGTATGGCTCAGGAAATTAAAGAACTGGTGGAACTTGGCATTCAGGTCGGGGTGGTAATCGGCGGCGGTAACTTATTCCGTGGTGCTGGTCTTGCAAAAGCCGGTATGAACCGCGTCGTGGGCGACCACATGGGCATGCTGGCGACCGTAATGAACGGACTGGCGATGCGTGATGCGCTCCACCGCGCCTATGTGAACGCCCGCCTGATGTCCGCTATTCCACTGAATGGCGTTTGCGATAACTACAGCTGGGCAGAGGCCATCAGCCTGCTGCGCGCTAACCGTGTCGTTATCCTCGCAGCCGGTACCGGCAACCCGTTCTTCACCACCGACTCCGCAGCCTGCCTGCGCGGGATCGAAATTGAAGCGGACGTTGTGCTGAAAGCAACCAAAGTTGACGGCGTATTTACCGCCGATCCGGTTAAAGATCCAACTGCGACGCTGTACGAGCAGCTGACCTACACCGAAGTTCTGGATAAAGAGCTGAAAGTCATGGATCTTGCCGCCTTCACCCTTGCTCGCGACCACAAACTGCCGATCCGCGTGTTCAATATGAACAAGCCGGGTGCGCTGCGCCGTGTGGTAATGGGTGAGAAAGAAGGCACTTTAATCACTGAATAATTTCAGTCGCCCTTTAATCAGGGTAAGATTTGGCTTTATCTACAGCCAGGAATAAACAGGGCTATACTTAGCCTGCGGCCATCGTTGCCGCAGATGATAAGCGTGGTCTGCCTTAAACCAGTTTTCAAGGATTCGTAACGTGATTAGCGATATCAGAAAAGATGCTGAAGTGCGTATGGATAAATGCGTCGAAGCATTCAAAAACCAAATCAGCAAAATCCGCACCGGCCGCGCTTCTCCAAGCCTGCTGGACGGCATTGTCGTGGAATACTACGGCACGCCAACTCCGCTGCGTCAGCTGGCCAGCGTCACCGTAGAAGATACCCGTACCCTGAAGATCAACGTTTTCGATCGTTCCCTGGGCCCGGCAGTTGAAAAAGCGATCATGGCTTCTGACCTGGGTCTTAACCCAAGCTCAGCGGGCACCGATATCCGCGTTCCGCTGCCTCCGCTGACTGAAGAACGTCGTAAAGATCTGATCAAGATCGTACGTGGCGAAGCCGAAGGCGCTCGTGTTGCCGTGCGTAACGTTCGCCGTGACGCTAACGACAAAGTTAAAGCCCTGCTGAAAGACAAAGAGATCAGCGAAGATGATGATCGTCGTTCCCAGGATGACGTTCAGAAACTGACTGATGCAGCCATTAAGAAAGTGGATGCGGCTCTGTCTGAAAAAGAAGCCGAGCTGATGCAGTTCTAATCCACCCTCTGGTGGATAATACGCCGCACAGTAAGCCCTCGCGTGAAGCGTGGCGTTTGCTGAGCGGCGTTTTGCTTTGATAAACACAGAGCAAAGGCGTAGACAATACGCCCCCGTCGCCGCAAACTAATGCGTCATTAATCCCTCATTTTACGACCCTGAGTAACTCATGAAGCAGCTCACTATTCTTGGATCCACCGGCTCTATTGGCGTCAGTACGCTGAGCGTCGTTCGTCATAATCCTGAAAAATTTGCCGTAACCGCCCTGGTGGCCGGTAGCAACGTTGGGAAAATGGTCGAGCAATGTCTGGAGTTCTCGCCGCGCTTTGCGGTCATGGCCAGTGAGCAGGCCGCTTCTGAATTGCGTCGCCAGTTGAAAGAGCAGGGCAGTAAAACCGAGGTGTTGGCCGGTTCGCAGGCGGCATGTGAAGTTGCCGCGCTGAATGAAGTTGACCAGGTAATGGCCGCTATTGTTGGCGTTGCAGGTCTCCCCTCTACGCTCGCCGCTATCTCTGCGGGTAAGCAGGTGCTGCTGGCGAACAAAGAGTCGCTCATCACCTGCGGGCGGCTGTTTATGGAAGCCGTTGCCCGCAGCAAAGCGCAGTTATTGCCGATAGACAGCGAACATAACGCTATTTTTCAGAGTTTGCCGGAAACAATTCAGCAGAACCTGGGATACGCTAGCCTCGAAGATAATGGCGTATCGTCCATTATTCTCACCGGATCGGGTGGTCCGTTCCGGGAAACGGCGTATGCCGAGCTGGCCGCAATGACGCCTGACCAGGCATGCAGCCACCCGAACTGGTCGATGGGACGCAAAATCTCCGTTGATTCGGCCACCATGATGAACAAAGGTCTCGAATATATTGAAGCGCGTTGGTTATTCAACGCCTCTGCGGCACAGATGGAAGTGCTGATTCATCCGCAGTCGGTTATCCATTCAATGGTTCGCTACCGTGACGGTAGCGTGCTGGCACAGCTTGGCGCACCGGATATGCGTACGCCAATTGCCCATGCGATGGCCTATCCTGCCCGCGTATCATCGGGCGTTGAGGCACTCGATTTTTGTAAAATCGGCACGCTGACTTTCATGGAGCCGGACTTTAAGCGCTACCCATGCCTGAAGCTCGCTATCGATGCCTGCGCGCAGGGGCAGGCGGCTACCACGGCGCTGAATGCGGCAAACGAAGTTGTGGTTGAAGCTTTCCTTAATCAGCAGGTGCGTTTCACCGATATCGCAGTGCTAAACCGCAGTGTGCTTGAGCAAATGAACTTAACCGAACCGCAAAGCGTGGAAGAGGTGCTGAGTGTCGATGCAATCGCTCGTGAAATAGCCAAAAAACAAGTGATGCACCTCGCAAGCCGGTGATAATTCATGCGGCCGACGTACCGCCATTTGTTCACTTTGTGCTTCAGTGATATAGTCTGCGCCACTTAATCGTCAGATGTGACTGAAGGTTAGGTGGAGAGCCGTGTCACAGCACGGCTTTTTTATGCGAAAGGCTTCAGTATTCCTGAGTACCGCTTAATTCTTTTCAGGGAATCATTACGCGTTATGTTGTCTGCTAATCAACAATTAAGCGAATCCTCACCTGCTCATGGCGCTCGCCATGTTGCCATTATTATGGATGGCAATGGCCGCTGGGCTAAGCGACAGGGGAAAATGAGGGTTTTCGGTCATAAAGCCGGGGCAAAGTCGGTTCGCCGCGCTGTTAGTTTTGCAGCCAATAACGGCATCGATGCGCTGACGCTTTACGCTTTTAGTAGCGAAAACTGGAATCGCCCGGCTCAGGAAGTGACCGCGTTGATGGAGCTTTTTGTGTGGGCATTGGACAGTGAAGTCAAAAGCTTACACCGTCATAATGTCCGCTTACGGGTAATCGGCGATACCAGTCGGTTCAACTCACGCCTGCAAGAACGTATCAAAAAAGCTGAAGCACTGACCGGTGAAAATACCGGTTTGACGCTGAATATCGCCGCGAATTATGGCGGGCGTTGGGATATTATTCAGGGAGTGCGACAACTTGCGTCGCAGGTGCAGGAAGGCTTATTGCGCCCTGACCAAATAGATGAAGACCTGCTCGGTCAGCAGATCTGCATGCATGAACTGGCTCCCGTTGATTTAGTAATTAGGACAGGGGGAGAACATCGCATCAGTAACTTTCTCATCTGGCAAATTGCCTATGCTGAACTTTATTTTACCGATGTTCTTTGGCCTGATTTCGATGAACAAGACTTTGAAGGTGCACTAAATGCTTTTGCAAACCGAGAGCGTCGTTTTGGTGGCACAGCACCTGGTGGTGAATAAGCCTGTTGGGGGTCGCTTTTGCTGAAGTATCGCCTGATTTCCGCATTTATTATGATTCCTGTTGTCATCGCGGCGCTGTTTTGGCTGCCGCCGGTAGGATTCGCGATTGCGACACTGGTTATCTGCATGCTGGCTGCATGGGAGTGGGGGCAACTGGCTGGTTTCGTTGCTCGTTCACAGCGCGTTTGGCTGGCCGTACTGTGCGGCCTGCTGCTTGCAGTAATGCTCATTACGCTGCCTGAATACCGCCATACGGTGCATCTCCCGGTGATAGAAGTATCGCTTTGGGCATCACTTATCTGGTGGGTAGCGGCACTTCTGTTGGTGCTATTTTATCCCGCTTCTGCGGCACTTTGGCGCAATTCTAAGCCGATCCGTCTGGTCTTCGGCCTGTTGACGATTATCCCCTTTTTCTGGGGAATGGTGGCGCTGCGCAGCTGGCATTATGATATCAACCACTACAGCGGCTCCGTGTGGCTACTGTATGTGATGGTGCTGGTATGGGGCGCGGATTCCGGTGCTTATGTCTTCGGCAAGATGTTTGGTAAGCATAAGCTGGCACCGAAAGTGTCCCCGGGTAAAACCTGGCAGGGCTTTATTGGCGGGCTGGCTACATCCGCAGTTATTTCCCTGCTGTTTGGCATGTGGGCGAATCTGAATGTTGCGCCAGCTGTTCTGCTAACCTGTTCTATCGTTGCCGCGCTGGCCTCGGTTTTGGGTGATTTAACCGAGAGCATGTTTAAGCGTGAGGCCGGTATTAAAGATAGTGGTCACTTGATCCCCGGACATGGTGGTATTCTTGACCGCATTGACAGTCTGACAGCGGCGGTGCCGGTGTTTGCCTGTCTGCTGCTTCTGGTATTCAGGACGATTTAACGGAAGGTTTTATGCTGAGCATACTCTGGAATTTGGCTGCGTTTATCGTTGCACTGGGTGTTTTAATTACCGTGCACGAGTTTGGTCATTTTTGGGTTGCTCGCCGCTGCGGCGTTCGTGTTGAACGCTTCTCCATCGGCTTTGGTAAGGCGCTGTGGCGCCGTACCGACCGCCAGGGCACAGAGTTTGTCATTGCTCTTATCCCGCTGGGCGGCTACGTCAAAATGCTGGATGAACGCGTTGAGCCGGTCATCCCGGAAATGCGTCACGCCGCGTTCAACAACAAAACGGTTTCTCAGCGAGCGGCAATTATCGCTGCGGGGCCGGTTGCCAATTTTATCTTCGCTATCTTTGCTTACTGGCTGGTCTTTATTATCGGCGTCCCGAGCCTGCGCCCGGTGATCGGCGAAATAACCCCCAACTCTATCGCCGCCGAAGCACAAATTGCGGCGGGTATGGAACTAAAAGCGATAGATGGCATCGAAACGCCTGACTGGGATGCTGTTCGTTTGGCCTTGGTCGGCAAAATTGGCGATGCCAGCGCGCGGGTTTCTTATGCCCCGTTTGGCACCAATCAGACGCATGATGTGACCCTCGATCTGCGTAACTGGCAGTTTGAGCCAGACAAGCAGGATCCGGTAACATCACTCGGGTTTAAGCCTCGCGGTGCGCAGATTGAAAATGTGCTGGATGAAGTCCAGCCGCAGTCGGCAGCAAGTAAAGCGGGTTTGCAAGCCGGAGACAGGATCGTTAAAGTCAACGGTCAGCCGCTCCTTCAATGGAGTACGTTTGTTAACCTGGTGCGCGATAACCCAGGGCAGGCGCTGGCCGTCCAGATTGAAAGGCAGGGGAGTTCCTTGTCTTTGACGCTGATACCGGATACAAAACCGGGTAAAGCGAAGGCCGAAGGGTTCGCAGGGGTAGTGCCAAAAATTATCCCGCTGCCTGATGAGTACAAGACAGTGCGTCAGTATGGGCCGTTTACCGCTGTAGCAGAAGCCACGGATAAAACCTGGCAACTGATGAAGCTGACGGTCAACATGCTGGGGAAATTAATAACCGGTGATGTAAAACTGAACAACCTCAGTGGGCCAATCTCCATAGCTCAAGGGGCAGGTATGTCGGCGGAATACGGGTTGATTTACTTCCTGATGTTCCTGGCGCTTATCAGCGTCAATTTAGGGATTATTAATCTGTTTCCACTGCCCGTCCTTGACGGCGGACACCTGCTCTTTTTGGCGGTTGAGAAACTGAAGGGCACACCGGTTTCCGAGCGAGTTCAGGACTTCAGTTATCGCATTGGCTCAATCCTGCTGGTGCTGTTAATGGGGCTTGCACTTTTCAATGATTTCTCTCGTTTATAGAGAGAATTAGGTTAGGAAGAACGCATAACAACGATGGCGATGAAAAAGCTCCTCATAGCGTCGCTGCTGTTTAGCAGCGCCACCGTATACGGTGCAGACGGGTTCGTGGTGAAAGACATTCATTTCGAAGGCCTGCAGCGAGTCGCCGTCGGTGCGGCCCTCCTCAGTATGCCGGTACGCCCAGGCGATACCGTCTCTGACGAGGATATCAGTAATACTATCCGTGCTCTGTTTGCCACTGGCAACTTCGAAGACGTGCGGGTTCTGCGTGATGGCAATACGCTGCTGGTGCAGGTCAAAGAGCGCCCAACCATTGCCAGCATCACTTTCTCCGGCAACAAGTCGGTGAAAGATGACATGCTCAAGCAGAACCTCGAAGCCTCCGGCGTTCGTGTGGGTGAATCTCTCGATCGCACCACTTTGGGCGACATCGAGAAAGGGCTGGAAGACTTCTACTACAGCGTCGGTAAATACAGCGCCAGCGTTAAAGCAGTGGTTACGCCGCTGCCGCGTAACCGTGTTGACCTGAAACTGGTATTCCAGGAAGGCGTTTCCGCGAAGATCCAGCAGATCAACATCGTCGGTAACCACGCGTTTACTACCGATGAGCTGATCTCTCACTTCCAGCTGCGCGATGAAGTGCCGTGGTGGAACGTGGTTGGCGATCGCAAATACCAGAAGCAGAAGCTGGCCGGGGATCTCGAGACCCTGCGCAGCTACTATCTGGATCGCGGCTATGCGCGTTTCAACATCGACTCCACGCAGGTTAGCCTGACGCCGGATAAGAAAAGCATTTATGTGACGATTAATATCACCGAAGGCGAGCAGTACAAAATCGCCGGCGTGGATGTGAAAGGCAACCTGGCGGGCCACTCTGCGGAAATCGAGAGCCTGACCAAGCTGAAGCCTGGTGAGCTGTATAACGGCACCAAAGTCACCAAAATGGAAGACGACATTAAGAAACTGCTGGGCCGCTATGGTTACGCGTATCCGCGCGTACAGACTCAGCCGGAAATTAATGACGCCGATAAGACCGTTAAACTGCACGTAAACGTCGACTCAGGTAACCGTTACTACGTTCGTAAGATCCGTTTCGAAGGCAACGACACCAGTAAAGATTCCGTTCTGCGCCGTGAAATGCGCCAGATGGAAGGCGCATGGCTGGGGAGCAACTTGGTTGACTCCGGTAAAGAGCGTCTGAACCGTCTGGGCTACTTCGAAACCGTAGATGTGGATACTCAGCGTGTGCCGGGCAGCCCGGACCAGGTTGACGTAGTCTATAAGGTGAAAGAGCGTAACACCGGTAGCTTCAACTTCGGCGTCGGTTACGGCACTGAAAGCGGCGTGAGCTTCCAGGTTGGCGTTCAGCAGGATAACTGGCTGGGTACAGGTTACTCCGTCGGCATCAGCGGCACCAAAAACGACTACCAGACCTACGCAGAACTCTCGGCCACCGACCCGTACTTCACGGTTGACGGCGTGAGCCTCGGCGGCCGTATTTTCTATAACGACTTTAAAGCTGACGATGCGGACCTGTCTGACTACACCAACAAAAGCTATGGCGTAGACAGTACGCTGGGCTTCCCGGTGAACGAATACAATACGCTGCGCCTTGGTCTCGGCTATGTGCATAACGACCTGTCGAATATGCAGCCGCAGATAGCGATGTGGCGTTACCTGGATTCTGTGGGTCAGCACCCGAATATGAACGCCAATGACAACAGTTTCTCGGCGGACGACTTCACTCTGAACTATGGTTGGACATACAACAACCTTGACCGCGGTTACTTCCCAACCGACGGTTCTCGCGTCAACCTGAATGGTAAAGTGACCATTCCAGGCTCTGATAACGAGTTCTATAAAGTGACGTTAGATACGGCGAGCTACTTCCCTATCAACGACGATCACACCTGGGTGGTGCTGGGTCGTACCCGTTGGGGTTATGGCGATGGTTTAGGCGGTAAAGAGCTGCCGTTCTACGAGAACTTCTACGCCGGTGGTTCCAGTACCGTGCGTGGCTTCCAGTCGAACAACATCGGCCCGAAAGCGGCTTACTTTGGCCCTAACCAACGTAACTGCGGAACTGGTGAGGTGTGTAACTCTAACGATGCGGTGGGCGGTAACGCCATGGGTGTTGCCAGCCTCGAGCTGATTACCCCGACGCCGTTCCTGAGCGAGAAGTATTCGAATTCTGTTCGTACCTCTCTGTTCGTTGATGCGGGTACCGTTTGGGATACCAAATGGGAAAATACCGCAGCAACCAGAGCGGCCGGTATACCTGACTACAGCACGCCGAGTAACATCCGTATGTCTGCAGGTATCGCATTGCAGTGGATGTCTCCTCTGGGGCCGCTGGTGTTCTCTTATGCCCAGCCGTATAAGAAATATGATGGAGACAAGGCAGAGCAATTCCAGTTTAACATTGGTAAAACCTGGTAATTGTTCCGCGCGAAGGAACGCAACAGCAGTGTAGCGTAGCGCCCGTTAGCCGCTTAGCAGTTCGCGGGTGCTCGCAAAAAACAGTGTCTTCGGACACCTATGGGATGGTAAGGAGTTAATTGTGAAAAAGTGGTTAGTTGCCGCAGGTCTCGGGATTGCTATGGTTGCTTCAGCCGGCGCTCAGGCTGCCTCCAGCATCGCAGTAGTTAATATGGGCAACCTGTTCCAACAGGTGGCACAAAGCACCGGCGTTTCTAAAACCCTGGAAAACGAGTTCAAAGGCCGCGCCGGTGAACTGCAGGGCATGGAAAACGATCTGCAATCCAAAATGCAGCGTCTGCAGCGCGATGGTTCAACCATGAAAGCTTCAGATCGCAGCAAAATGGAAAAAGACGTGATGGCTCAGCGCCAGGCGTTCTCTCAAAAAGCACAGGCTTTTGAGCAAGATCGCAACCGTCGTTCCAACGAAGAGCGTGGCAAACTGGTTACTCGTATCCAGGCTGCCGTGAAGAAAGTTGCTGACGACAAAGGTTATGATGTTGTTCTGGATGCAAACACCGTTGCCTATTCCGGTAACGATGTAAAAGACATCACTGCAGACGTTCTGAAACAGGTTAAATAAGTAATGCCTTCGATTCGACTGGCTGAATTAGCCCAGCAGTTGGATGCAGAATTGCACGGTGATGGCGATATCGTCATCACCGGCGTCGCATCTATGCAAACCGCCCAGGCGGGCCATATCACGTTCATGGTTAACCCTCGCTATCGTGAACAGCTGGCGGCTTGCCAGGCTTCTGCCGTCGTGATGACCGAAGCCGATCTTCCTCATGCTAAAAGCGCAGCTCTGGTAGTGAAGAACCCCTATCTGACCTATGCACGCATGGCACAAATTCTTGATACCACGCCTCAGCCGGCGCGTGACATCGCCCCGAGTGCGGTGGTTGACGCTTCAGCGAAGCTGGGTAATAACGTTTCTATCGGCGCGAACGCCGTTATCGAGTCCGGCGTTGAGCTGGGCGATAACGTAGTGATTGGCGCTGGATGCTTTATTGGTAAAAATACCAAAATCGGCGCGGGTAGCCGCCTGTGGGCCAATGTCTCCATTTATCACGAGATTGAAATCGGTGCCCAGTGCCTGATTCAGTCCAGCACCGTGATTGGATCTGACGGCTTTGGCTACGCCAACGATCGCGGCAATTGGGTGAAAATCCCCCAGCTTGGCCGCGTCATCATTGGCGATCGCGTTGAGATTGGTGCCTGCACAACCATTGACCGCGGTGCGCTGGATGACACGATTATCGGCAATGGTGTTATCATTGATAACCAGTGCCAGATTGCACATAACGTCGTGATTGGCGACAATACCGCAGTTGCTGGCGGCGTCATCATGGCTGGCAGCCTGAAAATCGGGCGTTACTGCATGATTGGCGGCGCAAGCGTGATTAACGGCCATATGGAAATCTGTGACAAGGTGACCGTGACCGGAATGGGAATGGTGATGCGTCCTATCACCGAGCCTGGCGTTTATTCCTCGGGCATCCCGTTGCAGCCAAACAAAGCGTGGCGTAAAACCGCTGCCCTGGTGATGAACATCGATGAAATGAGCAAACGCTTAAAATCCATCGAACGTAAGGTCAATCAACAAGACTGACCGTCGCCTGCCCCGCGCTGCCGTGCTTACCGGCCATAAGGGCCGAAGCGCGAAGCCGCGCGATTTGATTTGCGGCCTGCTGGCTTTCTTTCGATAGCCGCAGGCCGTGTTATTATTGTCATTTAGAATATTTAGACAGGAAGAGTATTTTGACTACTGACACTCATACTCTGCACATTGAAGAGATTTTAGAGCTTCTGCCGCACCGTTACCCGTTCTTGCTGGTTGACCGCGTGCTGGATTTTGAAGAAGGTCGTTTTCTGCGCGCAGTAAAAAATGTCTCCGTTAACGAGCCATTTTTCCAGGGCCACTTCCCTGGTAAGCCAATCTTCCCGGGCGTCCTAATCCTGGAAGCGATGGCGCAAGCCACCGGTATTCTGGCGTTTAAAAGCGTCGGCAAACTTGAGCCGGGCGAACTGTATTACTTTGCCGGTATCGATGAAGCGCGCTTCAAGCGCCCTGTAGTGCCTGGCGATCAAATGGTTATGGAAGTGACCTTTGAGAAAACTCGCCGTGGTCTGACGCGTTTCAAAGGCGTTGCGACCGTTGACGGAAAAATTGTCTGCGAAGCAACCATGATGTGCGCGCGCAGCCGGGAGGCATAATACGTGATTGATAAATCCGCCTTTATTCATCCAACAGCTATCGTGGAAGAGGGTGCCGTTATCGGTGCCAACGTCCATATTGGTCCGTTTTGTATCGTGGGTCCAAATGTTGAAATCGGCGAAGGCACGGTGCTGAAATCTCACGTTGTCGTGAATGGCCATACTAAAATTGGCCGCGACAATGAGATCTATCAGTTCGCGTCCATCGGCGAAGTTAACCAGGATCTTAAATATGCGGGTGAACCTACTCGCGTGGAAATTGGCGATCGCAACCGCATTCGCGAAAGCGTCACTATCCACCGTGGTACGGTACAAGACGCTGGATTAACGAAGGTGGGCAGCGATAACCTGCTGATGGTTAATGCGCACGTTGCGCATGATTGCCAGATTGGCGACCGCTGCATCCTCGCGAACAACGCTACGCTCGCGGGTCACGTACAAATCGGGGATTACGCCATCATTGGCGGGATGACCGCGGTGCATCAGTTCTGCATCATCGGTGCCCACGTTATGGTTGGTGGCTGTTCCGGCGTCGCTCAGGACGTTCCACCTTACGTTATCGCACAGGGCAACCATGCGACGCCGTTTGGCGTGAACATCGAAGGCCTGAAGCGTCGCGGTTTCAGCAAAGAGGCGCTGCACGCTATTCGTAACGCCTATAAACTCCTCTATCGCAGCGGCAAAACGCTTGAAGAGGCGAAGCCGGAAATCGCTGAGATTGCCGCTCAGCATCCGGAAGTGAACGCATTTGTTGAATTCTTTGCGCGCTCCACGCGCGGTCTGATTCGCTAAATGAAGCCTGGTCGTCCCCTCACGATTGCCCTGGTCGCCGGAGAAACTTCCGGCGATATTCTTGGCGCAGGTCTTATCCGCGAGCTGAAAGCCCGAGTCCCCGATGCCCATTTTGTTGGCGTTGCCGGGCCGCTGATGCAGGCTGAAGGCTGTGAAGCCTGGTATGAGATGGAAGAGCTGGCGGTAATGGGCATTGTCGAAGTGCTTGGCCGCCTGCGCCGCCTGCTGCATATCCGTGCTGACCTGACCAAACGCTTCACCGAACTGCAGCCAGACGTCTTCGTCGGCATTGATGCGCCGGATTTCAATATCACCCTGGAAGGCAATCTCAAGAAGCAGGGGATCCGCACCATCCACTACGTCAGCCCGTCCGTTTGGGCATGGCGGCAAAAACGCGTTTTCAAAATTGGCAGAGCGACCGATCTGGTGCTGGCTTTTCTGCCTTTCGAAAAAGCGTTTTATGACCGGTTTAACGTACCCTGTCGCTTCATTGGGCACACCATGGCGGATGCCATGCCGCTCGACCCTGAAAAAAACGCCGCCCGCGCGACGTTGGGTATAGCGCCTGAAGCAAAATGCCTCGCGCTGCTGCCCGGCAGCCGTGGTGCTGAAGTCGAAATGCTCAGCGCTGACTTCCTGCGTACCGCGCAGCTGCTGCGCAAACGCTGGCCGGAGCTGGAAGTTGTGGTGCCGCTGGTTAACGCGAAGCGCCGCGAGCAGTTTGAAAAAATCAAAACCGAAGTTGCCCCCGAGTTGCACGTTCACCTGCTGGACGGCAAGGCTCGTGAGGCGATGATCGCCAGCGACGCGGCGCTGCTTGCCTCAGGCACGGCTGCTCTGGAGTGTATGCTGGCGAAATGCCCGATGGTTGTGGGTTACCGCATGAAGCCATTCACCTTCTGGCTGGCAAAGCGCCTGGTGAAAACGGACTACGTTTCGCTGCCTAACCTGCTGGCAGGGCGCGAGCTGGTGAAAGAGCTGCTGCAAAATGAATGTGAACCTATCGCTCTTGCGGCCGCGCTTGCGCCGCTGCTTGAAGACGGTGCGGTCAGCCATCAGGTGCACGAAACCTTCCGAGATTTGCATCAGCAGATCCGTTGTAACGCGGATAAGCAGGCGGCGGACGCCGTGCTGGAGCTGGCTCAATGATGGAATTTATCTACCCCCACACGCATCTGGTCGCCGGGGTTGACGAAGTAGGCCGCGGGCCGCTGGTTGGCGCCGTTGTTACCGCTGCGGTTATCCTTGATCCGGCAAAACCCATCGTCGGCCTGGCGGACTCGAAAAAATTATCAGAAAAGCGCCGTCTGGCGCTGTATGACGAGATTGTTGAGAAAGCGCTGAGCTGGAGCCTTGGGCGAGCCGAGCCGGAAGAGATAGACCAGCTCAATATTCTGCATGCGACAATGCTGGCGATGCAGCGTGCCGTTGCGGGCCTCCATACCATGCCAGAATATGTGTTGATCGACGGCAACCGCTGTCCGGCGCTGCCGGTGCCGTCTCTGGCGGTGGTAAAAGGCGATAGCCGGGTTGCGGAAATTAGCGCGGCGTCAATACTTGCCAAAGTCACGCGTGACCGCGAAATGGCAGAGCTGGACATAAGCTTCCCGCAGTACGGTTTCGCTCAACACAAGGGCTACCCAACCGCTTTTCATCTTGAGAAGCTTGCCGAGCATGGCGCGACCGAGCATCATCGCCGCAGCTTTGCCCCTGTCAAACGCGCGCTTGGGCTGGTGTCCTGAGCCGCGAGTAGCTGATACAGAGTAATTGGTGAGAGATGGCTGAACCACGTTTCATTCACCTTCGGGTGCACAGTGACTATTCCATGATTGATGGGCTGGCAAAAACCGGGCCGCTGGTAAAAAAAGCCGCGGCGCTGGGGATGCCTGCCATCGCTATCACCGACTTCACCAACCTGTGCGGGCTGGTGAAATTCTACGGTGCCGGCCACGGCGCCGGCATTAAGCCGATCATTGGCGCAGATTTTAACGTTGCCAGCGAGCTTCTGGGCGACGAGTTAAGCCATTTGACGGTGCTGGCCTCCAATAACGAAGGCTACCAGAACCTTACCTTGCTGATTTCTCGCGCCTATCAGCGCGGCTACGGAGCTGCGGGCCCGATTATCGACCGCGACTGGCTGATTGAGCTTGGTGAAGGGTTGATCCTGCTCTCCGGCGGGCGTATGGGAGATATCGGCAAAAGCCTGTTGAGAGGAAACCAGCCGCTGGTCGATCAGTGTCTGGCGTTCTACCAGCAGCATTTTGCCGATCGCTTCTATCTGGAACTGATACGTACCGGTCGTCCTGATGAAGAAAGTTATCTTCACGCGGCGGTGGCGCTGGCCGATGAACGAGGCTTGCCGGTCGTGGCAACCAATGACGTTCGTTTTCTCGAGCCGGGTGATTTCGACGCGCACGAAATTCGTGTCGCTATCCACGACGGCTTCACGCTGGACGATCCTAAACGCCCGCGAAATTACTCGACCCAGCAGTACATGCGCAGCGAAGATGAGATGTGCGAGCTGTTCTCGGACATCCCGGAAGCGCTGGAAAACAGCGTGGAAATCGCCAAACGCTGTAACGTGACCGTGCGTCTGGGCGAATACTTCCTGCCGCAGTTCCCGACCGGTGAAATGAGCACCGAAGACTTCCTGGTAATGAAGTCCAAAGAGGGGCTGGAAGAGCGTCTCGAGTTCCTGTTCCCGGACCCCGAAGTCCGCGCGGAAAAACGCCCTGAATACGACGAACGTCTGGATATCGAGCTTCAGGTTATCAACCAGATGGGCTTCCCTGGCTACTTCCTGATCGTTATGGAGTTTATCCAGTGGTCGAAGGATAACGGCGTGCCGGTAGGGCCGGGGCGCGGTTCCGGTGCCGGCTCGCTTGTTGCGTATGCGTTGAAAATCACCGACCTCGATCCGCTGGAATTCGACCTGCTGTTCGAACGCTTCCTGAACCCTGAACGTGTTTCGATGCCCGACTTCGACGTCGACTTCTGCATGGAAAAACGCGACCAGGTTATCGACCACGTTTCGGAGATGTATGGCCGCGAGGCGGTTTCTCAGATAATCACCTTCGGTACCATGGCGGCGAAAGCGGTAATCCGCGACGTAGGCCGCGTGCTGGGGCACCCTTACGGCTTTGTCGATCGTATCTCCAAGCTGATCCCACCCGATCCGGGTATGACGCTGGCCAAGGCGTTCGAAGCCGAACCTCAGCTACCTGAGATCTACGAAGCCGACGAAGAAGTTAAAGCGCTTATCGATATGGCGCGTAAGCTGGAAGGCGTCACGCGTAACGCCGGTAAGCACGCAGGGGGCGTGGTTATCGCCCCGACCAAAATTACCGATTTTGCGCCGCTTTACTGTGACGATCAGGGCCAGCATCCGGTCACCCAGTTTGACAAAAACGACGTTGAATATGCCGGCCTGGTGAAGTTCGACTTCCTCGGCCTTCGTACGCTGACGATCATCGACTGGGCGTTGAAAATGATTAACCCGCGTCGGGCTAAACAGGGGCTGGAGCCGATCGATATCGCCGCCATCCCGCTCGACGACAAGAAAAGCTTCGACATGCTGCAACGCTCGGAAACCACGGCGGTATTCCAGCTTGAATCGCGCGGCATGAAAGACCTGATTAAGCGCCTGCAGCCCGACTGTTTCGAAGACATGATTGCTCTGGTGGCCCTGTTCCGCCCCGGCCCGTTACAGTCGGGGATGGTAGATAACTTTATCGACCGTAAGCATGGCCGCGAAGCTATCTCTTACCCGGATGTTCAGTGGCAGCATGAATGCCTGAAGCCGGTTCTGGAGCCGACTTACGGCATCATTCTGTACCAGGAACAGGTGATGCAGATTGCCCAGGAGCTTTCTGGTTATACCCTCGGCGGCGCGGATATGCTGCGTCGTGCAATGGGTAAGAAAAAACCGGAAGAGATGGCCAAGCAGCGCGGCACCTTCGAAGAGGGTGCGAAGAAGAACGGCGTCGACGGCGAGCTGGCGATGAAGATCTTCGACCTGGTAGAGAAATTTGCCGGGTACGGTTTTAACAAATCCCACTCCGCCGCCTATGCTTTGGTTTCCTACCAGACGCTGTGGCTGAAGGCGCACTATCCCGCCGAGTTTATGGCGGCGGTAATGACCGCGGATATGGACAACACCGAGAAAGTTGTTGGCCTGGTGGACGAGTGCTGGCGCATGGGGCTGAAGGTTCTGTCGCCGGATATTAACTCCGGTCTTTATCATTTCCACGTCAATGACGATGGGGAAATTGTGTACGGCATCGGCGCGATTAAAGGCGTGGGTGAAGGGCCGATTGAAGCCATCATCGAAGCGCGTAACCAGGGCGGGCATTTCCTCGACCTGTTTGATCTTTGCGCGCGCTCCGATGTTAAAAAGCTCAACCGCCGGATACTGGAAAAACTGATTATGTCCGGGGCGTTTGACCGCCTCGGGCCGCACCGCGCGGCGCTGATGAACGCCCTGGGCGATGCCTTGAAGGCAGCCGATCAGCACGCGAAAGCCGAAGCCATTGGCCAGGCCGATATGTTTGGCGTGCTGGCCGAAGAGCCTGAACAGGTTGAGAAGTCGTATGCCAGCGTCATTCCCTGGCCCGATCAGGTGGTGCTGGAGGGCGAGCGTGAAACCCTGGGTCTGTACCTTACCGGCCACCCAATCAACCAGTACCTGAAAGAAATTGAGCGCTATGTCGGCGGCATGCGCCTGAAAGAGATGCACCCGACAGAACGTGGTAAAATGACCACGGCTGCGGGTCTGGTGATTGCTTCGCGAGTTATGGTCACCAAGCGGGGCAATCGCATCGGCATCTGTACGCTGGATGACCGTTCTGGTCGTCTGGAAGTGATGTTATTCACAGATGCGCTAGAAAAATACCAGCATCTGCTGGAAAAAGACCGTATCCTGATCGTTAGCGGACAGGTCAGCTTTGATGACTTCAGCGGAGGGCTTAAAATGACGGCCCGCGAGCTGATGGACATCGACGAAGCCCGTGAAAAGTACGCGCGTGGGCTTGCTATCTCGCTGACGGACAGGCAAATTGATGACCAGCTTTTAAACCGTCTCCGTCAGTCTCTGGAACCCCATCGTTCGGGGACAATTCCAGTACATCTCTACTATCAGAGGGCGGATGCACGCGCTCGATTGCGCTTTGGCGCAGCGTGGCGTGTTTCCCCTAGCGATCGGTTACTTAACGATTTGCGCACGCTGATTGGTTCGGAGCAGGTGGAACTGGAGTTTGACTAAAACAGGAATATTATGAGTCTGAATTTCCTTGATTTCGAACAGCCGATTGCAGAGCTGGAAGCGAAAATCGATTCCCTGACGGCCGTTAGCCGCCAGGACGAAAAACTGGATATTAATCTGGATGAAGAAGTGCAGCGTCTGCGCGAGAAAAGCGTTGAGCTGACCCGCAAGATCTTCGCTGATTTAGGCGCATGGCAGATTGCGCAACTGGCGCGTCACCCGCAGCGTCCGTACACCCTGGATTATTTGCGTCTCGCTTTTGACGAGTTTGACGAGCTTGCGGGCGACCGCGCCTATGCCGACGATAAAGCTATCGTTGGCGGTACCGCTCGTCTGGACGGCCGTCCAGTGATGATCATTGGTCATCAGAAAGGGCGTGAAACTAAAGAGAAAATCCGCCGTAACTTCGGTATGCCTGCTCCCGAAGGCTACCGCAAAGCGCTGCGTTTGATGGAAATGGCCGAGCGTTTCAACATGCCGATCATTACCTTCATTGACACGCCGGGGGCATACCCGGGCGTTGGCGCCGAAGAGCGCGGCCAGTCGGAAGCGATTGCCCGTAACCTGCGTGAAATGTCTCGCCTGAAGGTGCCGGTTATCTGCACCGTGATTGGCGAAGGTGGCTCCGGCGGCGCGCTGGCTATCGGCGTGGGCGACAAAGTGAACATGCTGCAGTACAGCACCTATTCGGTTATCTCCCCGGAAGGCTGTGCTTCTATTCTGTGGAAAAGTGCCGATAAAGCGCCGCTCGCGGCAGAAGCGATGGGCATTATTGCCCCGCGTCTGAAAGAGCTGAAGCTTATCGACACCGTTATCCCGGAACCGCTCGGCGGTGCGCACCGCAACCCGGAAGTGATGGCTGCTTCCCTGCGTGCTCAGCTGCTGGCGGACCTGGCCGATCTAGACGTGTTGAACAAAGAAGAGTTGTTAAACCGTCGTTATCAGCGTCTGATGAGCTACGGTTACGCTTGAATAAAGGGTAAACAATAACGATAAGGGTCGGATTTTCCGGCCCTTTTTTTATTTATCGCTTCATGGAAAATCGCATTGCGCTATGCTTAGCAAAGTATATTTTCCAGGAGGTGAATATTGAATACGATTGCAGTCATGGGGCCGCACGGCGTTTTTTACAAAGACGAGCCTATCAGGGAGCTGCATCGCGCCCTGGAGCTACAAGGCTTTCAGCTGATTTACCCGACCAACAGCACCGACCTCCTCAAGCTGATTGAGCACAACCCGCGTATCTGCGGCGTGGTGTTTGACTGGGACGAATACAGCCTTGATTTATGCAGTGAAATTAACCTGCTGAACGAAAACCTGCCGCTGTACGCCTTTATCAATACCCACTCTTCGCTGGACGTCAGCGTTAACGAAATGCGCATGGCGCTGTGGTTCTTCGAGTATGCGTTGAGCGCCGCCGACGACATCGCCCTGCGCATTCGCCAGTACACCGCTGAGTATCTCGACACCATTACGCCACCGCTGACCAAAGCGCTGTTTACCTATGTGAAGGAAGGGAAATATACCTTCTGCACGCCGGGTCACATGGCGGGAACCGCTTACCAGAAAAGCCCGATTGGCTGTCTGTTCTACGATTTCTTTGGCGGCAACACGCTGAAGGCCGATGTCTCTATCTCGGTGACGGAGCTGGGGTCGCTGCTCGACCACACAGGGCCACATCTTGAGGCGGAAGAGTACATCGCCCGTACCTTTGGCGCCGAGCAAAGCTACATGGTGACTAACGGCACCTCGACCTCCAACAAAATCGTCGGCATGTATGCTGCGCCTTCCGGCAGCACTATTCTGGTGGATCGCAATTGCCACAAATCGCTCACGCACCTGCTGATGATGACCAACCTGGTGCCAATCTGGCTGAAGCCGACGCGAAACGCATTGGGGATCCTTGGCGGTATTCCTCAGCGCGAATTTATGCGGGAAAATATCGAAAAGAAAGTGGCCGCCACGCCTGACGCCCAATGGCCGGTACATGCGGTGATCACCAACTCCACCTACGATGGCCTGCTGTACAACACCGAATTTATCAAACAGACGCTGGATGTTCCGTCGATTCATTTTGATTCCGCATGGGTGCCTTATACCAACTTCCACCCAATCTATCAGGATAAAAGCGGTATGAGCGGCGAACGCGTGCCGGGGAAAGTGATTTATGAAACGCAGTCTACCCACAAGCTGCTGGCGGCCTTTTCACAGGCTTCGCTGATCCATATTAAAGGCGATTACAGCGAAGAGACTTTTAACGAAGCCTACATGATGCACACCACGACTTCTCCGAGCTACCCGCTGGTGGCGTCGATAGAAACGGCGGCGGCCATGCTGCGTGGTAACACCGGCAAGCGTTTGATTAACCGCTCCGTAGAGCGGGCGCTTCATTTCCGTCGTGAAGTGCAGCGTCTGCGTGAAGAGTCGGAAGACTGGTTCTTCGATATCTGGCAGCCGGAAAGTATTGATGAAGCGCAGTGCTGGCCCATTGCGCCGGGTGAAGAAGACTGGCACGGTTTCCGTGATGCCGATGCGGATCATATGTATCTTGATCCTATCAAGGTTACGATCCTTACGCCGGGTATGAGCGAGCTGGGTGAAATGGCAGAGGAGGGGATCCCGGCCGCGCTAGTGGCGAAGTTCCTCGACGAGCGCGGCGTGGTGGTTGAGAAAACCGGGCCGTACAACCTGCTGTTTCTGTTCAGCATTGGCATTGATAAAACCAAGGCGCTGAGCCTGCTGCGCGGGCTGACCGAGTTTAAGCGCTCATACGATCTCAACCTGCGGGTGAAAAACATGCTGCCGGATCTCTACGCAGAAGATCCCGACTTCTATCGCAACATGCGTATTCAGACGCTGGCGCAGGGTATTCATAAGCTTATCAAGCAGCATAATTTGCCCGACCTGATGCTGCGGGCGTTCGACGTGCTGCCGGAAATGAGAATGACGCCGCATGAAGCCTGGCAGCAGCAGGTGAAGGGCAATGTCGAAACGGTAGAGATTGAAGAGTTGCTGGGGCGCGTGTCGGCCAACATGATCCTGCCTTACCCTCCCGGCGTGCCGGTCGTGATGCCTGGGGAAGTTATCACCAAACAGAGCCGCGCGGTGCTCGACTTCCTGCTGATGCTTTGCTCGGTGGGTGAGCATTACCCCGGCTTTGAAACAGATATTCATGGCGCAAAACTCGGCGACGATGGGATCTACAGGGTACGAGTCTTAAAAGAGGCCTGAGTGCTTGATTTGCAATGAAGCGGTGTTACCGTGCCAGAATAGATTAAGGAGCATCCTATGCTGGGTTTAAAACAGATTCATCACGTCGCTATTATCGCGTCGGACTACGAGCGCAGTAAGCAGTTTTATTGTGATGTGCTGGAATTCACACTTGAAGCTGAAGTGTATCGCAAAGAACGAGATTCCTGGAAAGGTGACCTGGCGCTTAACGGGCAATACGTTATTGAGCTGTTTTCTTTCCCGTTCCCGCCCGCTCGCCCAAGCCGCCCGGAAGCCTGCGGGCTTCGTCACCTGGCGTTTAGCGTCGATAATATCGAGCAGGCGATTACGCACCTTGAAAGCCACGGCGTAAAATGCGAGCCGGTTCGTATTGATCCATACACCGATAAGCGTTTTACCTTCTTTAGCGATCCCGACGGTTTGCCGCTGGAACTTTATCAACAGTAGCCCTTGCCAGCGCTCTCAATGCCCGGTAACTTTCCGGGCAAATACCTCGTAACTATCGAACTATGACAATCCGCGAACTTCAGTCCTTTCTGCTTCCTCACCGCCGGCTGCTGGTGGCGTTCAGCGGTGGGCTGGATTCGACCGTTTTGCTTCACCAACTGGTCACGCTGCGGGATTCTTTAGCCCCTGAGCTGGAGATCCGGGCGATGCATATCCATCACGGTCTTAGCCCGAAGGCTGATATCTGGGTGGAACATTGCCGCACTTTATGTCGCCGTTGGTCCGTGCCTTTCGATGTCGCTTACGTGCAGCTTCCTTCCGGCGGGCAGGGGATTGAGGGAGAGGCGCGGGCGGCGCGTTATCAGGCGCTGTCAGGCTCTCTTTTAACCGAAGAAGTGCTGCTGACGGCCCAGCACCTGGATGATCAGTGTGAAACCTTCCTGCTGGCTTTGAAACGCGGCAGCGGCCCTGCCGGTTTAGCGTCAATGCCCGCAAAATTACCGTTTGCCAATACTCTATTGCTTCGCCCGCTGCTGGCGACTTCGCGCGCTCAGCTTGAGGAGTGGGCGCTGGCTCATCAACTTAGTTGGATAGAAGATGAGAGCAACGGGGATGATAAATACGACCGCAATTTCCTGCGCCTGCGGATTGTGCCTTTGCTACAACAGCGCTGGCCGCATTTTGCCCGCAGCGTAGCCCGCAGCGCCGACCTGTGCGGCGAGCAGGAACAGCTGCTTGATGAGCTGCTCGCCGAACAGCTTGCCGGGCTGATGTCGCCCCAGGGCGCTTTACTTATTGAGCCGCTATGCACGGTAAGCGAAGCCCGGCGTTTTGCCTTATTGCGCCGCTGGCTGGGGCATCACCGGGCGGCTATGCCATCGCGGGCGGCGCTTCAGCGCCTGTGGCAAGAAGTGGCGTTGAGCCGGGAGGATGCCAATCCTCGCCTTCGCCTGGGGGAGTATGAAATTCGCCGCTTTCAGGGCGAGCTTTATTGGGTTCCGCTGCGGGCAATAGACAAAGAGAGCGTTTATCCGTGGCCCGCCCCTTATCGGCCGCTTTCTCTTCCCGGCATCGGGACCGTTTCTCTTCAGGAAAGCGGCACTGCGGTGCGTGCTCCGATAGAAGGCGAAGCGGTGAGCCTGCGCTTTAAGGCTTCAGGATTGCAGCATATTGTTGGGCGGGATAAAGGGCGTCCGCTTAAAAAAATCTGGCAGGAATTGCGCATTCCGCCCTGGCAGCGGGATATCACTCCGCTGCTGTTTTATGGCGAACAGTTGATTGCTGCTCCGGGAGTGTTTGTCACTCGTGAAGGGCAGGCGACAGAAAATTCATGCTGGCATATAGACTGGCGACAAGGAAGGGAAGAATGAAAAAGGCGGTGTTATTGCTGGGGTTGATGATTTGTAGCTTGTCGGCGCTGGCAAAAGGCAATGCTGAGGCCGGTGAGCAGAAAGCGATGATGTGCGTGGCCTGCCACGGCGCAAGCGGCACCGCGTCCGCCCCCCTTTACCCGAACCTGGCCGGGCAGCAAGAGGCGTATCTGGAGCATTCTCTCCAGGCCTATAAAAAAGGGGAGCGCAGCGGCGGGCAGGCAGAAATCATGAAGGCTTATGTCAGCGGGCTTTCCGATGAAGACATCAGTAATCTGGCGGCGTATTACGCCTCAATGAAGCCTTAAAACAAAACGGGCAACCACCTGGGCTGCCCGTTTTGTGTTTATGCGGTTACTACAGTTATTCAACGCTGACCACGATAGTGCCAATTTCAGGGTGGCTGAAGCTGTTAATCTTATCGAGGCGGACTTCACGCGAGGCACCGGCATCATCGACAATCAGATATTCGACGTTTTTACGAGAAACCAGGTCGCTCGCCTTGGCTTTGAAAATCTCCCCGTCTTTTAACTCCAGCGTCAGTAACAAATGCTGCTGGCAGGCGAGCTCGAGATTGTCATAATCATCACAATTGATGGGTTGATAGGCATCATTCATTGACATAATCGCTCACCAGTAAGTTCGCGGCAGCATACGCCGCCTGTTCCCTGATTGACTCTGAGACGGCCTCGCTGGAAGCCACTTCATTCAGAGCCTTCAATACGCATCCTAAGGCATCAGGAATGTAGCCTAAGTCACCGCTGGCAATTTCCGCATAGCGTTGTCGAACCAATTCACAATACTTTTCCACATACCCTCCTCTCAGAGTCCCAACTTCAGACCTATTCGTGGGGTCAAATCTAAGCCTACGAAGATAAACTCTGTTTAGCAAGGTGACTATACCACAGCAATGTAACCGATATCAGTAAGGCAAGGGGATGCAGCCACAATCGATAACAGCGTTTTTCAGTAGATTTCGCTACAATGGCGCCAACTGTGTATGGAGAAGTGTAATGGCGTTAAAAGCGACAATTTATAAGGCGACGGTGAATGTGGCCGATCTCGATCGGAATCGGTTTATGGACAGCAGCCTTACGCTGGCACGCCACCCTTCTGAGACTCAGGAACGCATGATGTTGCGCCTGCTGGCGTGGATTAAATATGCGGATGAGCGGCTGGAGTTTACCCGCGGGCTGAGCGCAGAAGAAGAGCCGGAGATCTGGCGTAAAAACGATCATCTGGGCATTGATTTGTGGGTTGAGCTTGGGCTGCCGGAAGAACGCCGGGTGAAAAAAGCCTGTAGTCAGTCGGCCGAGGTGGCATTGTTTACCTATAATAGTCGGGCAGCGCAGGTTTGGTGGCAGCAAAACCAAAACCGCCTCAGCCAGTTTAAAAACCTGTCTATCTGGTATCTGGATGACGAGCAGCTGGCGAAGCTGAGCGAGTTCGGCACGCGCACCATGAATTTGCAGGCTACCATCCAGGACGGCGCTATCTGGCTTTCAGACAGCGAGAATAATCTGGAAATTCACTTTACGGCCTGGCAGCAGCGATGATTTCCGTTTCCAGGACGGTATCAATCCCGGACAATGAAGTGACGATTACCGCCATTCGTGCCCAGGGGGCGGGCGGGCAGCATGTGAATAAAACCTCAACGGCTATTCACTTGCGCTTTGATATCCCTGCCTCAAGCCTGCCGGAGTCGTATAAGATACGTCTGCTGGCCGTAAGCCACCATTTAATCACGCCTGAAGGTGTGGTGGTGATTAAGGCCCAGGAATACCGAAGCCAGGAGATGAACCGCGAAGCGGCGGTGGCTCGCCTGGTTTCACTGATACAAGAATTAACCGTAGTGCAGAAAAGCCGCCGGGCCACCAGGCCAACGCGGGCTTCTAAAGAGCGTCGTCTGGCTTCCAAATCGCAGAAGTCGACAACCAAAGCGCTACGCGGCAAGGTTAGCCGCCATCCGGAATAGTGGCTAACCTCAGGACAACAGCATAAGGATAAGAAGCATGAAAAAGAGTTTTCTGGCGGTGCTGGCGGCACTTAGCCTGTTCACGCTGTTTGGCTGTAATAACCGCAGTGAAACCCAAACCCTGATCCCGGCTCAGGCCGCCGAGTTGACGCCTATGCAGCAAAGCTACCGCGGCGTGATCCCATGCGCGGACTGCGAGGGAATTGAGACTTCACTGTTCCTGGAAAAAGATGGCACCTGGGTGATGAACCAGAGCTATCAGGGCAAAGGAGCCTCTTTCGGTAGTTACGGCACTTGGGCGCGTACCGCGGATAAACTGGTGTTAACCGATAGCGAAGGCGAAAAGCAGTATTTCCATCCGAAGGGCGATAGCCTGGTTATGCTGGATCGCGAAGGTAACCCGATTGAATCGCAGTTCAACTATACGTTGAAGGCGGTTAACGCGGCGCTGCCGTCAACGCCGATGCCGATGAAAGGGAAATATAAATATATGGCGGATGCAGCCGTCTTCCAGGATTGCGCCACCGGCAAGACCTTTGCCGTAGCGGATAATGCCGAACTGGAAAGAGGCTATGCTGCGGCTCGCGGTAAGAATAGCGCCCCGGTTCTGCTGGTGGTTGAAGGCCACTTTACGCTTCAGGCTTCCCCTGACAGCGGCGAACTGCAAAAAGCGCTGGTCGCCGACAAAGGCGCAAAATTCAGGCCCGGCAAAGAGTGTAACGACTAAAAGCAAAAAGCCCTGCAATGCAGGGCTTTTTAATGGCTTCAACCAAAGTTAGCCTTTGATCTGTTTCACCAGGAAATCAACGATCTCGTTGGTTTTGATCATCTGTTTCTCACCAGCACGGCGGTGTTTGTATTCAACTTCTTCGTTATCCAGATTACGGTCGCCGATAACGATAGTGTGAGGAATACCAATCAGCTCCATATCTGCAAACATCACGCCCGGACGCTCTTTACGGTCGTCCAGCAGCACGTCGATACCCTGAGCGCGCAGCGTGGTGTACAGCTCTTCAGCAAGCTGCTGCACGCGGAAGGATTTGTGCATGTTCATCGGCAGAATGGCAACGTTGAACGGTGCGATGGCTTCCGGCCACAGAATGCCGCGATCGTCAAAGTTCTGCTCAATCGCCGCCGCGACAACGCGGGTTACGCCGATACCGTAGCAGCCCATGGTCAGCGTCTGGTTGCGGCCATCTTCACCCTGTACCGCGGCTTTCAGCGCTTCAGAGTATTTGGTGCCCAGCTGGAAGATGTGACCTACTTCGATGCCGCGCTTGATCATCAGCGTACCTTTGCCGTCCGGGCTTGGGTCGCCAGCGACAACGTTACGGATGTCTGCCACTTCCGGCAGCGCAATGTCACGCTCCCAGTTAATGCCGACAAAGTGCTTACCGTCGATGTTAGCGCCTGCGGCAAAATCACTCATCGCGGCTACGCTGCGGTCGATAACCACCGGGATTGGCAGATTGATTGGGCCAAGTGAGCCCGGGCCTGCTTTCGCTACAGCACGGATTTCTTCTTCAGTAGCAAAAGTTAGCGGGCTGGCAACCTGAGGCAGTTTTTCAGCTTTGACTTCGTTCAGCTCGTGATCGCCACGTACCAGCAGAGCAACCAGCGGGTAAGCGCTGCCCTCGGTGGCTTTCACCAGCAGAGTTTTAACCGTTTTCTCAACCGGCAGATTGAATTGCTCAACCAGCTCGGCGATGGTTTTTGCATTCGGGGTATCAATCTGGCTCATTTCAACGGTTGGTGCCGCACGGCCAGCCGCCGGAGCCAGCGCTTCAGCGAACTCGATATTTGCCGCGTAGTCAGAGCTGTCGGAGAAGATAACGTCATCTTCACCGCTCTGTGCCAACACCTGGAACTCGTGCGAAGCGCTGCCGCCGATGGAGCCGGTATCAGCCTGCACGGCGCGGAAATCAAGGCCCATGCGGGAGAAGATTTTGCTGTAGGCTTCATACATCTTGTCGTAAGTTTCCTGCAGCGATTCCTGAGAAGTATGGAAAGAGTAGGCATCTTTCATCAGGAATTCGCGAGAACGCATAACGCCAAAGCGCGGACGCACTTCGTCACGGAACTTGGTCTGGATCTGGAACAAGTTCAGCGGCAGCTGCTTGTAAGAGCTCAGCTCGTTACGAATCAAGTCAGTGATAACTTCTTCGTGAGTTGGACCCAGTACAAACGGGCGCTCGCCACGGTCAACAAAACGCAGCAGCTCGGGGCCGTACTGCTCCCAACGTCCGCTCTCCTGCCACAGGTCGGCGGGCTGAACAACCGGCATGCACATTTCGATAGCACCGGCGTTGTTCATCTCTTCACGCACAATGTTTTCGACTTTCTTCAGGACGCGCAAACCGGTCGGCAACCAGGTGTATAAACCCGAGGCCAGCTTGCGGATCATCCCGGCGCGCAGCATCAGCTGGTGGCTGACCACTTCGGCGTCGGCAGGTGTCTCCTTCAGAGTGGAGAGCAGGTATTGGCTAGTACGCATGTTGTTACGGTTCCATTTGAACGGCGGATAACAGGCCTTAAGCGACCTGCTTCAAAAAAAGTGGTTTAGTTTACCAGTGTGGCAGAGATGTCAAAAGAGAGGGGCGCTAAATTAACGTGCTTCGACGGCAAACACCTCAAACCCTTGCCCGGTAACGCGCCAGCGAACGTTAAAGTCCAGCAGCAGCACCGCGTAAGTTTTCCCCTCATCCTCGCCTTTACGGTAAGCGGGGCGGGGATCCTGAGCAAGAACCTGGCAAATGAAACGCGCAATATGCGGGTAGCGCGATTCAAGCTTTACCAGTTGCTGCTGTACTTCTGGCGTGAAGCTAACCTGCGTATCGGCCTCTGGCGCAAGCTGTGCATAGCCCGCACGAGCGTCAGGCAGGGCTTCGGCAAACGGCAGGTAGGGTTTGATATCCACGATGGGCGTGCCATCGACCAAATCAAGACTGCCCAGCTCCAGAATAACGTCATCTTTCTGGCAGCGAATCCCTTTTAACTCAACCAGAGACATGCCGATGGGGTTTGGGCGGAAGGTTGAGCGCGTAGCAAATACGCCCATTCGCGCATTGCCGCCAAGACGAGGAGGGCGAACCGTTGGCCGCCAGCCGCCTTCCATCGTTTGATGGAAAACGAACAGCAGCCACAGGTGGCTGAAAGCCTCAAGCCCACGGACGGCATCGGCCTGGTTGTAGGGCGACAGCAGGTGTAGTTCACCGCCGCCGTCTTTCACCAAACCCGGCTGGCGCGGTACGGCAAACTTTTCTTTATATGGAGAGCGAATTACACCAATTTGCGCAAACTGAAAAGGGGTCATTGCGCCGAAACTTGCAGCGCTGAGCCTACGCAAACCGCCTGGCGGTAGCATCCTGGAGCGCCGCTGGTAATATCGCAGCTGTGTAGCAGAACGGCATTGGCTTTCATTTTCGAGGCGTTAATCTGCATGCGTTTACGCGCTGTCGGGATATTTGCAGGGGAGTCCTGATTACTTGCCTGGCAGGAATCGCCGCTGACTTCACCTAAGTCGCGGAAAGGCTTACCGACTAAATCTTCTGCGTTGGTGTAGATCCTGACCGGAGCGGGGCGGGGCGCTTTAGGTTTTTCGGTTTCGGTCTTCGGCGTTGCAGCCGTGCTTTGGACGGGTTCTACAGGGGATCTGCTTAGCATGGAACAGCCGCTCAGCATGAATGCCAATAAACAGATCGGTAAAGCACGCATAATATTTCCTCAATGAATGTAAAACGGAAGACATTGAAGCAAGCTCGCAACAAAATAACAAGGCGGGCTTGCGCCCGCCTGTAATTATTTACGCAAAACTGAATAATGAAAGCTTACCAGCCTTTCACCGCGCCGCCGTTGAATACCTTATTAGCCGCTTCGTTAACTTCGTCAGACTGGTAGGCCTGAACGAATTTTTTCACGTTTTCGGCGTCTTTATTGTCTTCGCGGGAAACGATCAGGTTAACGTATGGGGAGTTTTTATCTTCAACGAAGATGCCGTCTTTAGCAGGCGTCAGGCCAATCTGGCTGGCGTAGGTGGTGTTGATAACCGCCAGGGCAATCTGAGCGTCGTCCAGAGAACGCGGCAGCTGAGGCGCTTCCAGCTCAACCAGCTTGAGGTTTTTCGGGTTCTCGGTCACGTCCAGAACGGTTGGCAGCAGGCCAACGCCGTCTTTCAGTTTGATCAGACCTTCTTTCTGCAGCAGCAGCAGGGAACGTCCGAGGTTAGTCGGGTCGTTCGGCAGCGCTACCTGAGCGCCCGGCTGTAACTCTTCAAGTGATTTAATTTTCTTGGAGTAGCCGGCGATTGGGTAAACAAAGGTGTTGCCTACGGAAACCAGCTTGTAGCCGCGATCTTTGATCTGCTGGTCGAGGTAAGGTTTGTGCTGGAAGGCGTTAACGTCGATATCGCCTTTGCTCAGCGCTTCGTTCGGCAGCACATAATCGGTAAAGGTCACCAGCTCAACGTCCAGACCGTATTTCTCTTTTGCAACTTTCTGTGCAACTTCTGCAACTTGCTGCTCGGCACCGGCGATAACGCCAACTTTAATATGGTTAGGATCTTTTTCTTCCTGACCGCAACCCACCAGAGCAAGAGAACCAATCAGAGCGCCGACCGCGGCGAGCGTTTTAAATTTAAAAGCCATGTCCTTTTCCTTATATGAATGCAGTTGTGTTTATTTGTGAGTGACAGCCCGGACGATACGATCGCCAGAGAATTGAATTAAATACACCAGAACGACCAGCAACACTAACACGGTATTCATCACGGTAGCGTTGTAGCCGATATAACCGTACTGATAACCAATCTGACCCAGACCGCCGGCGCCCACGGCACCGCCCATAGCAGAATAGCCAACCAGCGTAATCAAGGTAATGGTAGCTGCATTCACCAGGCCCGGCAGGGCTTCAGGCAGCAGAACCTTACGAATGATTTGCATCGGCGTTGCGCCCATCGCGCGGGAGGCTTCAATTAACCCGGTTGGGATTTCCAGCAGGGCGTTTTCAACCATACGGGCAATAAACGGCGCGGCGCCAACGGTTAATGGAACAATCGCCGCCTGCAGGCCGATTGATGTCCCGACAATGACGCGAGTAAATGGAATCATCCAGACCAGTAAGATAATGAAAGGAATGGAACGAAAAATGTTAACCAGCGCGGAGAGGCTGCGGTAAAGCTTCGCGTTGGCGCTGATTTGCCCCGGGCGAGTGATATACAGCAGCACGCCCACCGGCAGGCCGAGCACAAATCCAAAGAGGCCTGAAACAAAAGTCATCGCCAGCGTTTCATAAACGCCGCGCACCAGTAACCAAATCATCGGCTCAGACATAGCCCAGTACCTCTACTTTAACGTGTTGCTCCTGCAACCAGGCAATAGCCGCTTGCGTATCCTTTGGCTCACCGTGCATTTCGCACAGCATAATGCCGAACTTCACGCCGCCAGCGTAATCCATCTGCGCGCTAATAATGTTGCTGTTCACGTTGAAGGTGCGCGCCGTTTCAGAAAGCAGGGGGGCATCAACCGACTGGCCGGTGAACTCGAGACGTAATAAAGGTACGGCCTTGTCTTTATTCTCCGCGCTAAGGCGCTGAGCATAATCTTCCGGGATGTCGAGATGCAGAGTGGACTGAATAAACTGCTGCGCCAGCGGCGTTTTCGGATGGGAAAACACTTCGCTTACCGTGTCCTGTTCAATCAGTTCGCCGTCGCTGATAACCGCCACGCAGTCGCAAATACGCTTAACAACGTCCATCTCATGAGTAATAAGAAGGATAGTCAGCCCAAGGCGGCGGTTAATATCTTTCAGTAATTCAAGAATGGAGCGGGTGGTTGCCGGGTCGAGTGCGCTGGTGGCCTCATCGCACAGCAGAACTTTCGGGTTGCTAGCCAGGGCGCGGGCAATGGCCACACGCTGTTTCTGACCGCCGGAAAGGTTTGCCGGCCACACGTCATGTTTCTCGCTCAGCCCCACTAAATCCAGCAGCTCGGTCACGCGACGCTGGATCTCTTCCTTCGGCTGGTTGTCCAGCTCCAGCGGCAAAGCTACGTTGCCAAATACGGTGCGCGAAGAGAGCAGGTTAAAGTGCTGGAAGATCATGCCAATCTGGCGACGAGCTTTGGTTAACTGGCTTTCAGAGAGCGTGGTCAGGTCCTGGCCATCAACCAGCACCGAGCCTTCAGTTGGGCGCTCGAGCAGGTTCACGCAGCGGATCAGAGTGCTTTTACCGGCACCGGATGCGCCAATCACGCCATAAATTTGCCCGGCAGGCACGTGCAGACTGACATTGTTCAATGCCTGTATGCTGCGGTTGCCCTGCTGGAACACCTTGGTGATATTTGAAAGTTTAATCATTGAGTTATTTATTATCGTTTATGTATGAGCCGTGGAATTATCTGCTACCGGTGACCGAAGTTACCGTAATCGATCTGGATGTTAAGGCATCCAGACGTCTAAATCAATCGGCGCGTGAAGGACTGTTCTCTCCTTATTACTAAATCATGCGATACTAGACACAATTAACCCGTTTCAGGAGTTCTCAAGTGGCACAGTCCGTACCCGCTATTTTTCTCGACCGCGATGGCACTATTAATGTCGATCATGGCTATGTATATGAAGTGGACCGATTCGAGTTCATTGATGGCGTAATAGAAGCAATGCGTGAGTTAAAAGAGATGGGCTTCGCTCTGGTGCTGGTAACAAACCAGTCCGGCATCGCCCGCGGGATGTTTACCGAGGCTGATTTCGAAAATCTCACCGAGTGGATGGACTGGTCGCTGGCCGACCGCGGCGTTGACCTGGACGGTATCTATTATTGCCCGCATCACCCTGAAGGCGAGGTGGAAGAGTTCCGCCAGGTGTGCGACTGCCGTAAACCGCAGCCGGGCATGCTTATCTCTGCGCGTGACTTCCTGAATATCGACATGGCCGCTTCTTATATGGTAGGCGACAAAATTGAAGATATGCAGGCAGCTAATGCGGCGCTGGTTGGCGCCAAAGTGCTGGTTCGCAGTGGTAAACCTGTAACGGAAGCAGGCGAAGCGGCCGCTGATTTAGTGATTAATAGCCTCGCAGACCTGCCAAAAGCCATCAAACAGCGCCAAAAATAGGCGTTTAGATTAAAAAACACCCGGTCAGAAAGTTTTTTCAAATTAGGGGTTGTCAGGCTCTGAGAACTCCCTATAATGCGCCTCCACTGACACGGCAAAGCGGCTTCGAAAGCGGCTTAACAACCCGGTAGTCAGTCAGACGAAAGCGAAAATAAACGCTTGACTCTGAAAGAGGAAAGCGTAATATACGCCACCTCGAGTTAGCAAGCGAAAGCGCGTAACTCACTGCTCTTTAACAATTTATCAGACAATCTGTGTGGGCACTCGCAGGATTGATATCTCAAGCATCTTCGGATGCAAAAAAATATCAAGTCTTGAAGAGTGACTACTGATTTTATAAACAGTTTTAATTCTTTGAGCATCAAACACTTTTAAATTGAAGAGTTTGATCATGGCTCAGATTGAACGCTGGCGGCAGGCCTAACACATGCAAGTCGAGCGGTAACAGGGAGTAGCTTGCTACTCCGCTGACGAGCGGCGGACGGGTGAGTAATGTCTGGGGATCTGCCTGATGGAGGGGGATAACTACTGGAAACGGTAGCTAATACCGCATAACGTCGCAAGACCAAAGAGGGGGACCTTCGGGCCTCTTGCCATCGGATGAACCCAGATGGGATTAGCTAGTAGGTGGGGTAATGGCTCACCTAGGCGACGATCCCTAGCTGGTCTGAGAGGATGACCAGCCACACTGGAACTGAGACACGGTCCAGACTCCTACGGGAGGCAGCAGTGGGGAATATTGCACAATGGGCGCAAGCCTGATGCAGCCATGCCGCGTGTGTGAAGAAGGCCTTCGGGTTGTAAAGCACTTTCAGCGAGGAGGAAGGCATTAAGGTTAATAACCTTAGTGATTGACGTTACTCGCAGAAGAAGCACCGGCTAACTCCGTGCCAGCAGCCGCGGTAATACGGAGGGTGCAAGCGTTAATCGGAATTACTGGGCGTAAAGCGCACGCAGGCGGTTTGTTAAGTCGGATGTGAAATCCCCGGGCTCAACCTGGGAACTGCATTCGAAACTGGCAAGCTTGAGTCTTGTAGAGGGGGGTAGAATTCCAGGTGTAGCGGTGAAATGCGTAGAGATCTGGAGGAATACCGGTGGCGAAGGCGGCCCCCTGGACAAAGACTGACGCTCAGGTGCGAAAGCGTGGGGAGCAAACAGGATTAGATACCCTGGTAGTCCACGCCGTAAACGATGTCGACTTGGAGGTTGTGCCCTTGAGGCGTGGCTTCCGGAGCTAACGCGTTAAGTCGACCGCCTGGGGAGTACGGCCGCAAGGTTAAAACTCAAATGAATTGACGGGGGCCCGCACAAGCGGTGGAGCATGTGGTTTAATTCGATGCAACGCGAAGAACCTTACCTACTCTTGACATCCAGAGAACTTTCCAGAGATGGATTGGTGCCTTCGGGAACTCTGAGACAGGTGCTGCATGGCTGTCGTCAGCTCGTGTTGTGAAATGTTGGGTTAAGTCCCGCAACGAGCGCAACCCTTATCCTTTGTTGCCAGCGGTTCGGCCGGGAACTCAAAGGAGACTGCCAGTGATAAACTGGAGGAAGGTGGGGATGACGTCAAGTCATCATGGCCCTTACGAGTAGGGCTACACACGTGCTACAATGGCGCATACAAAGAGAAGCGACCTCGCGAGAGCAAGCGGACCTCATAAAGTGCGTCGTAGTCCGGATTGGAGTCTGCAACTCGACTCCATGAAGTCGGAATCGCTAGTAATCGTAGATCAGAATGCTACGGTGAATACGTTCCCGGGCCTTGTACACACCGCCCGTCACACCATGGGAGTGGGTTGCAAAAGAAGTAGGTAGCTTAACCTTCGGGAGGGCGCTTACCACTTTGTGATTCATGACTGGGGTGAAGTCGTAACAAGGTAACCGTAGGGGAACCTGCGGTTGGATCACCTCCTTACCTAAAAGATACAAACCCGCGTAGTGCTCACACAGATTGTCTGATAGAAAACGAGCAGTAAAACCTTATAGGCTTGTAGCTCAGGTGGTTAGAGCGCACCCCTGATAAGGGTGAGGTCGGTGGTTCAAGTCCACTCAGGCCTACCAAATTTTCCCCTGTTCTGCGTTGCACCTCCGGCTCGCATAGTTCACTATGCGTCGCGAAGTTGCGCCTTGACCAGATGAAAATTAACGGTAATCAAAGGTTTTACGAAATCGATGGGGCTATAGCTCAGCTGGGAGAGCGCCTGCCTTGCACGCAGGAGGTCAGCGGTTCGATCCCGCTTAGCTCCACCATCATTTCATGCACCAAACCTACTTCAGAGTGTACCGGCAACGGTGTACTGCGAAGTATTTGCTCTTTAACAATCCGGAACAAGCTGAAAATTGAAACGACATGTCGTCTCATTCTTCCGTAATAAAGAATGAGGTTAAGACATGTTCGAGTCTCTCAAATTTTCATAATTCGAAGCGAAACATCTTCGGGTTGTGAGGTTAAGCGACTAAGCGTACACGGTGGATGCCCTGGCAGTCAGAGGCGATGAAGGACGTGCTAATCTGCGATAAGCGTCGGTAAGGTGATATGAACCGTTATAGCCGGCGATTTCCGAATGGGGAAACCCAGTGTGATTCGTCACACTATCGTTAAGTGAATACATAGCTTAACGAAGCGAACCGGGGGAACTGAAACATCTAAGTACCCCGAGGAAAAGAAATCAACCGAGATTCCCCCAGTAGCGGCGAGCGAACGGGGAGCAGCCCAGAACCTGAATCAGTTTGTGTGTTAGTGGAAGCGTCTGGAAAGTCGCAGGGTACAGGGTGATACTCCCGTACACTAAAATGCACATACTGTGAGTTCGAAGAGTAGGGCGGGACACGTGGTATCCTGTCTGAATATGGGGGGACCATCCTCCAAGGCTAAATACTCCTGACTGACCGATAGTGAACCAGTACCGTGAGGGAAAGGCGAAAAGAACCCCGGCGAGGGGAGTGAAACAGAACCTGAAACCGTGTACGTACAAGCAGTGGGAGCCTCATTTATGGGGTGACTGCGTACCTTTTGTATAATGGGTCAGCGACTTATATTCTGTAGCAAGGTTAACCGTATAGGGGAGCCGCAGGGAAACCGAGTCTTAACTGGGCGTTAAGTTGCAGGGTATAGACCCGAAACCCGGTGATCTAGCCATGGGCAGGTTGAAGGTTGGGTAACACTAACTGGAGGACCGAACCGACTAATGTTGAAAAATTAGCGGATGACTTGTGGCTGGGGGTGAAAGGCCAATCAAACCGGGAGATAGCTGGTTCTCCCCGAAAGCTATTTAGGTAGCGCCTCGTGAACTCATCTTCGGGGGTAGAGCACTGTTTCGGCTAGGGGGCCATCCCGGCTTACCAACCCGATGCAAACTACGAATACCGAAGAATGTTATCACGGGAGACACACGGCGGGTGCTAACGTCCGTCGTGAAGAGGGAAACAACCCAGACCGCCAGCTAAGGTCCCAAAGTCATGGTTAAGTGGGAAACGATGTGGGAAGGCACAGACAGCCAGGATGTTGGCTTAGAAGCAGCCATCATTTAAAGAAAGCGTAATAGCTCACTGGTCGAGTCGGCCTGCGCGGAAGATGTAACGGGGCTAAACCATGCACCGAAGCTGCGGCAGCGACACTTAGGTGTTGTTGGGTAGGGGAGCGTTCTGTAAGCCGTCGAAGGTGGACTGTGAGGTCTGCTGGAGGTATCAGAAGTGCGAATGCTGACATAAGTAACGATAAAGCGGGTGAAAAGCCCGCTCGCCGGAAGACCAAGGGTTCCTGTCCAACGTTAATCGGGGCAGGGTGAGTCGACCCCTAAGGCGAGGCCGAAAGGCGTAGTCGATGGGAAACAGGTTAATATTCCTGTACTTGGTGTTACTGCGAAGGGGGGACGGAGAAGGCTATGTTAGCCGGGCGACGGTTGTCCCGGTTTAAGCATGTAGGCGGAGAGTTTAGGTAAATCCGGACTCTTGTTAACGCTGAGGTGTGATGACGAGGCACTACGGTGCTGAAGTAACAAATGCCCTGCTTCCAGGAAAAGCCTCTAAGCATCAGGTAACATTAAATCGTACCCCAAACCGACACAGGTGGTCAGGTAGAGAATACCAAGGCGCTTGAGAGAACTCGGGTGAAGGAACTAGGCAAAATGGTGCCGTAACTTCGGGAGAAGGCACGCTGTCGGTAGGTGAAACCCCTTGCGGGTGGAGCTGAAGGCAGTCGAAGATACCAGCTGGCTGCAACTGTTTATTAAAAACACAGCACTGTGCAAACACGAAAGTGGACGTATACGGTGTGACGCCTGCCCGGTGCCGGAAGGTTAATTGATGGGGTTATCCGCAAGGAGAAGCTCTTGATCGAAGCCCCGGTAAACGGCGGCCGTAACTATAACGGTCCTAAGGTAGCGAAATTCCTTGTCGGGTAAGTTCCGACCTGCACGAATGGCGTAATGATGGCCAGGCTGTCTCCACCCGAGACTCAGTGAAATTGAAATCGCTGTGAAGATGCAGTGTACCCGCGGCAAGACGGAAAGACCCCGTGAACCTTTACTATAGCTTGACACTGAACATTGAGCCTTGATGTGTAGGATAGGTGGGAGGCTTTGAAGCGTGGACGCCAGTCTGCGTGGAGCCAACCTTGAAATACCACCCTTTAATGTTTGATGTTCTAACGTAGACCCGTGATCCGGGTTGCGGACAGTGTCTGGTGGGTAGTTTGACTGGGGCGGTCTCCTCCTAAAGCGTAACGGAGGAGCACGAAGGTTAGCTAATCACGGTCGGACATCGTGAGGTTAGTGCAAAGGCATAAGCTAGCTTGACTGCGAGAGTGACGGCTCGAGCAGGTGCGAAAGCAGGTCTTAGTGATCCGGTGGTTCTGAATGGAAGGGCCATCGCTCAACGGATAAAAGGTACTCCGGGGATAACAGGCTGATACCGCCCAAGAGTTCATATCGACGGCGGTGTTTGGCACCTCGATGTCGGCTCATCACATCCTGGGGCTGAAGTAGGTCCCAAGGGTATGGCTGTTCGCCATTTAAAGTGGTACGCGAGCTGGGTTTAGAACGTCGTGAGACAGTTCGGTCCCTATCTGCCGTGGGCGCTGGAGAATTGAGGGGGGCTGCTCCTAGTACGAGAGGACCGGAGTGGACGCATCACTGGTGTTCGGGTTGTCATGCCAATGGCATTGCCCGGTAGCTAAATGCGGAAGAGATAAGCGCTGAAAGCATCTAAGCGCGAAACTTGCCCCGAGATGAATTCTCCCTGGGAACTTGATTCCCCTGAAGGGACGTTGAAGACTACGACGTTGATAGGCTGGGTGTGTAAGCGTAGCGATACGTTGAGCTAACCAGTACTAATGACCCGTGAGGCTTAACCTTACAACACCAAAGGTGTTTTGCGAGACAAATCGATTTTCAGCGAAGTTCAGGATTAGACTGATGGTCACGAAGTGACGGTCAGTAAACAGAATTTGCCTGGCGGCCGTAGCGCGGTGGTCCCACCTGACCCCATGCCGAACTCAGAAGTGAAACGCCGTAGCGCCGATGGTAGTGTGGGGTCTCCCCATGCGAGAGTAGGGAACTGCCAGGCATCAAATTAGCAGTAATGGTAGTAATACGAGGCAGTTCTCTACTCTCAGAGAGTAGGACTGACGAACCGAAAGGTGAGTCTGAACGCTGCGAAGCAGCGGCCCGTAGGGTGAACGCAAGTTCATCAACTGCCAGGCATCAAATAAGCAGTAAACCGGGGCAACAAACCGGTGGTTGTAAAGAAATTCGGTGGAGCGGTAGTTCAGTCGGTTAGAATACCTGCCTGTCACGCAGGGGGTCGCGGGTTCGAGTCCCGTCCGTTCCGCCACTTATTTAAGCCCTGAGTCTTAGACTCAGGGCTTTTTTGTATCTGAAATTCCTAAAAACAGCCATATTGTTGCTTTCTGAGCAAAAATCTTCTGCATTTATTCGTCTTTTTCGCCAAAGTTATCCTGGCCATAATCTTCCTCATACAAACGCACACCCTTTAATGAGGTATAAAAATGGCAATCCCTGCATTCGGTCTTGGTACTTTCCGCCTGAAAGACGACGTCGTCATCGCATCTGTTAAAACCGCTCTGGAACTCGGCTACCGTGCCGTAGACACCGCGCAAATCTATGATAATGAAGCGGCCGTTGGTCAGGCTCTGGAAGAGAGTGGAATTCCACGCGAAGAGCTCTTCATTACCACAAAAATTTGGACTGAGAACCTCAGCAAAGACAAGCTGATCCCAAGCCTGAAAGAGAGCCTGGCAAAGCTGCGTACTGACTACGTTGACTTGACTCTGATCCACTGGCCGTCACCGAATGATGCCGTACCGGTAGCAGAATTTATGCAGGCGCTGTTGGCCGCTAAAGAAGCCGGTTTGACCCGCCAGATTGGGATCTCTAACTTCACCGTCGAACTGATGCAGCAGGCAATTGATGCCGTTGGCGCAGAGAATATCGCGACCAACCAGATTGAGCTCTCTCCGTACCTACAAAACCGCACGGTCGTTGAGTGGGCGAAGCAGCATAACATCCACATCACTTCCTACATGACGCTTGCTTACGGCAAAGCGCTGGCGGATGAAACCATCGCTCGTATTGCGCAAAAACATCAGGCGACTCCGGCTCAGGTTATTCTGGCGTGGGCGATGGCTTTAGGCTATGCAGTCATCCCTTCTTCTACCAAACGCGCCAACCTGGAAAGTAACCTTCAGGCGCTGACTCTGAAGCTGGATGCAGAAGATATGGCAGCCATTGCGACTCTCGAATGTAATGACCGCCTGGTCAGCCCGGAAGGCCTTGCTCCGAAGTGGGATAATTAATCCTGACTACGGCCCCTTCGGGGGCTGTTTAACCGCATCACTGAGAAAATCAATAAACGCCCGGATGCGGGTACTTACCGCACGATCGCTGTAATATACCGCACTAAACGGCATTTCTACCGGCAAACGCTTGTCTGCCAGCAGCTCGACAAATTCCCCGCTTTCAATCTCCCTATCGATCATAAAGTCCGACAGACACGCGATGCCATTACCCGTCAGGCATAGCTGCTTGAGCGTTTCTCCGCTGTTTGATGACAGCCCCGGCGTTATCTCTAATAGCTGACCGTCGGCCTGGGCAACTGGCCAGCGGTTAAGTGAAGAAGGCTCTGTAAAACCCAGGCAAACGTGGCTGATGAGATCTTCGGCGCTTTGCGGTGTACCGCGCGCTGCCAGATAATCAGGCGAAGCGATAATCTTCCGATAGCTATTAAATAGTGGGCGTGCACGCAGGCTTGAGTCCGTGAGAGTGCCCACCCGAATAGCCACATCCACCTTGCGCTCAATCAGATTGATAAACGTCTCAGACGATACCAGTGAAAGCGTCATTTCCGGGTAGCGTTCGCGGAAAGGTTTGATGAGAGGCATCAGCAAATGCAGCATCACCGGCGTAGCGGCATCAATGCGTAATAGTCCGCGTGGCGTTTGCTTGCTCTCCATAACTTCATTTTCTGCCGCTGCCATCGCCTGCAAAATTTGCTGCACGTTACGAAAATAACGCTCGCCTTCTTCCGTCAGGCTCAGCTGGCGTGTGGTTCGATTAAGCAGGCTAACGCCCAGCTTCATTTCCAGCTTCTTAACGGCTCTGCTTACAGCAGAGTTTGCCTGGCCTAGCTGCTCCGCTGCGCGGCTAAAACTGCCGCTTTCTACTACCGCAACGAATATCGCGAGTTCTTCAGAAGTAGCCTTCATTGTTGCTCCACAAGCAAAATTCTATTGAGATTTTACATATTTTTGTTATTTAAACATCCGGCCATACTACGTGTCATCAAAAGACACCTGTTATGGAGTAAATTATGCCTCTGGCGCTTCTCGCACTGACTATCAGTGCCTTCGCAATCGGCACTACCGAATTTGTTCTTGTCGGGCTGGTGCCCACCATCGCCGATCAGCTGGCTATTTCTGTGCCTTCCGCAGGGCTGCTGGTCTCTATATATGCTCTGGGCGTTGCTATCGGTGCGCCGGTGCTGACGGCCCTGACCGGTAAACTGCCTCGTAAGCAGCTGCTTATTGGCCTGATGGCGCTGTTTACCGCCGGTAACGTGCTGGCCTGGCTGTCGCCTAATTATGAGACTCTCGTGGTTGCGCGTCTGCTTACCGGCTTGGCTCACGGCGTGTTCTTCTCTATTGGCTCTACCATCGCTACCAGCCTGGTACCAAAAGAGAAAGCCGCATCCGCCATCGCAATTATGTTCGGCGGCCTGACCGTCGCGTTGGTAACTGGTGTGCCGCTGGGAACCTTCATCGGGCAGCACTTTGGCTGGCGTGAGACTTTCCTTGCGGTATCGCTAATTGGCCTGATTGCGCTGGTGAGCAGCATGATCCTTATCCCAAAAGATATTCCAAACCGTGCGCTGGCGAGTATTAAAGAGCAATTGCAGGTATTAACCCACCCGCGCCTGGTTCTGATCTATCTGGTTACCGCTCTGGGCTACGGCGGCGTGTTTACCGCTTTCACCTTCCTTGCTCCGATGATGCAGGATCTTGCAGGCTTTTCACCTTCGGCAGTTAGCTGGATCTTGCTTGGTTATGGCGTATCCGTTGCTATCGGTAATATCTGGGGAGGCAAACTGGCGGACCGCCACGGCGCTGTTCCGGCATTAAAGTTCATCTTTGCTGCTCTGGCCGTGCTGCTGCTGGTATTCCAGTTCACCGCCCACTCACATATTGGCGCGTTGATTACGATTCTGATTATGGGGATCTTTGCATTCGGTAACGTACCAGGGTTGCAGGTCTACGTGGTACAGAAAGCGGAACAGTTCACGCCTAACGCCGTCGATGTCGCCTCTGGACTGAACATCGCCGCATTTAACGTGGGTATCGCTATCGGCTCTGTGATTGGCGGCCAGACGGTACAAAACTATGGCCTGGCGCAGACCCCGTGGATCGGTGCCGTAATTGTTGTCTTCGCCCTGCTGTTGATTGGCGTGAGCGGTAAACTGGATAAGCGCTCTCGTGTAGCAATGGGTTGAATCTCCCGACAGGAGCGTAGCGTTTTACGCTCCTGAATTGCATTGGTTTGTAATGGTCGTTGAAAGTCTGCGCTAAAATCCCTATAACTGAAAGATAGCCCACGCCCTGTGGGCATTTTGAGTTACAGAGGTCGTCAGTCAAACGTGCACAAGAATACCTATGCCATGCGATATGTAGCCGGACAGCCAGCGGAGCGAATTTTGCCTCCCGGCTCGTTTGCTAACATTGGTCAGGCATTACCACCCGGTGAACCGTTGCCCGGTCAGGGCAATTTGCGGGTACTGGTGTGGAACATCTTTAAGCAGCAGCGGGCCGACTGGCTTTCGGTGCTGCAAACTTTCGGTAAAGATGCGCAACTGGTGTTATTACAGGAAGCGCAAACTACCCCTGAATTAGTCAGGTTTGCCACCAGCAACTATCTGGCGGCCGACCAGGTTCCCGCTTTTGTGTTACCGCAGCACCCGTCTGGCGTCATGACGCTTTCTGCTGCTCATCCCGTTTATTGCTGCCCGCTTCGCGAACGCGAGCCTATCCTGCGCTTATCTAAATCTGCTCTGGTGACGGTTTACCCGCTTCCCGATGGCCGCATGCTGATGGTTATTAATATCCACGCGGTCAATTTTAGCCTTGGCGTAGATGTCTACAGCAAGCAACTGGGGCCGATTGGCGATCAAATCGGGCATCACAATGGGCCGGTTATTATGGCCGGTGATTTTAATGCCTGGAGCCGCCCGCGTATGAATGCCCTGTTCCGCTTTGCGCGTGAGATGACGCTGCGTGAAGTTCGCTTTACCGACGATCATCGCCGCCGGGCGTTTGGTCGTCCGCTCGATTTCGTCTTCTACCGTGGCCTGAACGTTACCGAAGCCTCCGTGCTGGTAACCCGCGCTTCCGATCACAACCCGCTACTAGTTGAATTCCGTCCCGGCAAGCCTGAGCTGAAATAAGGTTCGTCAGGTCTGCCGTTGGGCAGACCTGCGCGCTGCCCTTTTTCTTACTTAACCGCAAGGACATAACGATGACAACACAATCCCATCACGACAAAGTCGGTCAGCAGTTTGGTTCCCAGGCCAGCGCTTATTTAACCAGCACGGTTCATGCCTCCGGGCGAGATCTGGAGCGCCTTAGCGCTCGCCTGAACGATTTTCCCAATGCCGTTCTGCTGGACATGGGATGCGGGGCAGGGCACGCCAGTTTTATTGCTGCCGCAAAAGTTAAATCAGTCGTCGCTTACGATTTATCAGAGCAAATGCTGGCCGTAGTCGCGGATGCCGCAACCACGCGCGGCATTACCAATATCGCTACCCGTCAGGGCTACGCGGAAGAGCTGCCTTTCGATGAGGGCACTTTTGATGTGGTGATTAGCCGCTATTCGGCGCACCACTGGCACGACGTCGGCCAGGCCCTGCGTGAGGTTAAGCGCGTCCTTAAGCCGGGTGGGGTGGCTATCTTTATGGACGTCACCTCTCCGGGGCATCCGGTGAAGGATATCTGGCTGCAAACGGTAGAAGCGCTGCGAGATACTTCCCACGTGCGCAACTATTCCAGCGGCGAGTGGCTGAGCCTGTTTAACGATGCAGGCCTGATGACCCGCAGCGTATTGTGCGACCGTCTGAACCTCGAGTTTTCCAGCTGGATAGCCAGAATGAGAACGCCGATAGTGCTGTCGGACGCTATCCGCGCCTATCAGAAAAGCGCCTCGGATGAGGTCAAACACTACTTTGAATTACAGCGGGACGGCTCGTTTACCAGCGATATCATTATGCTGGAGGCCTGGAAGGCGTAACGCAGAAAAGAAAAAGGCACCGGTAAGGTGCCTTTTAGTGCTTATCAGGTCTCTGGTGAAGAATTACCGCTGACAAACAGCGTCAGCCGATCTCCAGGCTTCAGGTCATCTGTACTGCTGTTCCAGCGCATCACATCTTTGATGTTCACGCCGTGACGTTTAGCAATACTCGACAAGGAATCACCCTTGCGCACCTGATAGGTGATGCTGCTATTGTCGGCTAACTGCGCGCCAGCATTATTCACGCTGAGCGTTTGCCCGACTTTCAGGTGCGTGCCGCGCAGTTTGTTCCAGCTTTGCAAATCTTTGCTATTCACGCCGAGGCGGGAAGCGATGCTGGACAGGGTATCCCCGGAACGCACCTTATAAGATTTGTTGCCGCCCGCGCTGCTGCGGTTATCCGCAACTAACGTTGGCTGAACATCTGCAATCTCGCCGGAGGCGAGGGAGCTACGCAACTGTGCCGCGTGCTTTTTAGGCACCATCACATATTGCGGGCCGCTTTTCCCAACGGTTGAACTCTTCACGCCGGCGTTGAAGGTCTTCAGATTGGTTAGCGACATGCCTGCCATTTCGGCAACCTGCGTTAACTCAACCGGATTGTTGACTTCAACACGCGCCAGCGCGCGGCTTTCATCCGTCGTCGGCAAACGTACACCGTACCTCTGGCTATTTTTGAGAATATCGCTCAAAGCCAGCATCTTCGGTACGTATACTTTTGTTTCTCGTGGCAGAGCAAGCGACCAGAAATCGGTAGGTTTACCCCGCGATTTATTCGCTTTAATGGCGTTCAACACCCGGCCTTCGCCGCTGTTATACGCCGCCACGGTCAACAACCAGTCGCCGTCAAACATCTTATTTAAACGCTGCATCATATCCAGCGCTGCGGTGGTTGAAGCCACTACATCGCGGCGTGCATCGTACGCTTTGGTCTGCTTAAGACCGTAATTGCGCCCCGTACTTGGAATAATCTGCCAAATGCCTGCGGCATTCGCGCTAGACGTCGCGTGGGGGTCAAAAGCGCTCTCCACTATGGGTAGTAGTACTAGTTCCATCGGCATGTTGCGTTTCTTAACCTGCCCGGCAATCCAGTACATATACGGCTCTGCCCGTAATGTTACATCGTGGAGATAGCTCTTATTACTCAGGTACTTCTGTTTCTGTTCGCGGATCCGGACGTTTTCCGGTATCCCCATCTTTAGCTCGTTGCCGATGAAGTTCCACAGGTTTTGATCTTGCGCGAGGAAGGTTCCATCATCCATCCATCGCGCAGAGGTCGCTCGACCCGTGTACTTTCCTGCTTCACCTTGACCAGCTGCAGACAGACTCTGTGCGTGCTGTTGAATGTTAGCGTCATGCTTTGACGCCTGGCACCCGACAAGCAAGACAGAGGCGAGTAGTATCGCTTTTGCCTTCATGTGTGTGTCAATGGTTGCTTAAAAGACGAGCGATAATACCGTTGCCTTTTCGACAACACAACCAGAAAATTCAGAAGCTGTCCTTCTTTGCCCTTAACCAGGCGAATATTTCCTGGGGTTGTTGCAAGTTTGTTTCTTTTTGGATTTTGCTTTTTAAAACAGTATCTTCCATGCGTAAAAAAACATTTATTTGGCGTTCTGTTTGCAGCGAGGACGGCAAGGTTGAGTGGTTTTTTGCGCGTAACTCCTTCACTTTTCGGTAATATCCGACTATTTGCTCATCATCGGGTAAAATACTTAAGGCAAACTTGATGTTGGATTCCGTATACTCATGTGCGCAACAAATTAATGTTTCCGCAGGGAGCTTGTTAAGCTTTTGAAATGAATTGAACATCTGCTCTGGAGTGCCTTCAAATAGCCTCCCGCAGCCGCCGGAAAACATTGTGTCACCGCAGAATAGATAAGGAAAATTAAAAAAGCAGATATGGCCTAAAGTGTGACCAGGTGTTGCTATAACGCTATATTCCTCGCCAAACAGGCTAAACTTGTCGCCTTCGCCTACTATCCGGGTCGCGCCTTTCAGGCGGGTTTCTTCCGGACCGTACACTTCAATCGCCGGGTATTTCTCTTTCAGCTGCACGACGCCGCCAACGTGGTCGGCATGATGATGCGTCAGCAAAATCGCCTCGGGCTGCCACTCGTTTTCCTCAATAGCTTTCAGTACGGGAGCGGCTTCACCCGGGTCGACAATCACGCATTTTCCCGACTCGTTATTAAGCACCCAGATGTAGTTGTCCTGGAAGGCGCGAATACTGTTAAGATTCATAATTCAACCTCTCGTTAGGCTATTAGGAAGGTAGTGATGAAACCGGCAAGGATACCTGACATTCTCACTTCCCCCCATCACTGGGAGCAACTGCCCTGGGGAGAATACTACCGGGAAGCGCTCAACCAGCAGCTGCGCCCGTGGCTTGGCAAAATGTTCGGTTTTCACCTGCTGAAAATCGGCAATCTGAGTGCGGAGATAGACACCGAAGCCTGTGCTATTTCTCATCAGGTCAATGTGGCACTTCAGGGAGAGAGTCTACAGGTTAATGCCGATCCGTTGCATTTGCCTTTCGCGGCAAAATCGGTTGATGCCTGCCTGCTGGCCCACACGTTGCCCTGGTGCACGGACCCTCATCGCCTGCTGCGTGAAGTAGACAGAGTGCTGATTGACGACGGCTGGATTGTGCTCAGCAGCTTTAACCCTATCAGTTTACTGGGGCTGGGCAAGACAATCCCGTTCCTGCGCAAACGCGTGCCGTATAATAGCCGCATGTTTACCCCTATGCGTCAGTTTGACTGGCTTGCGCTGCTTAACTTTGAAGTGATGTACCGGCGGAGTTTTCAGGTGCTGCCCTGGCACCGGCAGGGGGGAAAGATGTTGAGCACCCATTTACCGGCGCTCGGCTGTATGCACGTTATCGTGGCGCGTAAGCGCACGCTGCCGCTGACCCTGAACCCGATGAAGAGCCGCAAAGCGAAAAATCAGATTCGCTCCGCGGTAGGGGCGACGCGGCAGTATAGTGAAACCGTTAAGGCGCAGCCGCATCCGGCTGATAACCCACATCCTCACGAACAGGATTAGACGCAGCGTTGCGGGCCAGTTCGTCGCAGCGTTCGTTTTCAGGGTGGCCCGCGTGGCCTTTAACCCATTCCCACTTGATTTCGTGCTGGTTCAGTGCGGCATCCAGGCGCTTCCACAGATCGACATTCTTTACCGGTTTTTTGTCAGCCGTTTTCCAGCCGCGTTTCTTCCAGTTATGGATCCACTGGGTGATTCCCTGGCGCACATACTGACTGTCGGTGCTCAGCACGATATCGCACGGCTCGATAAGGGCTTCAAGCGCAACAATCGCGGCCATCATCTCCATGCGGTTATTGGTCGTAAGACGAAACCCTTCGCTAAAAATTTTTTCGTGCTGCTTGTACCGTAAAATTGCACCGTAGCCGCCCGGGCCTGGGTTACCCAGGCAGGAGCCGTCGGTGAAAACTTCTACCTGTTTACGCATCTCTGGTAGACTTCCTTTGATGAAAAAGCCAAGTCTGACATAAACGAGCGCGATGAGCACAGCTATATGATTTCTACAGCCACCAGACAGATAGTCCTCGATACCGAAACCACCGGTATGAACCAAATCGGTGCTCACTACGAGGGGCATCGCATTATCGAGATTGGTGCGGTTGAAGTTATCAACCGCCGCCTGACGGGCAATAACTTCCACGTCTACCTGAAGCCGGACCGGCTGGTGGACCCGGAAGCCTTTGGCGTTCACGGTATCGCCGACGAGTTTCTGGCAGATAAACCGACGTTTGACCAGGTGGCCGACTCGTTCCTCGACTACATTCGCGGTGCCGAACTGGTTATTCACAACGCGTCGTTTGATATCGGCTTTATGGACTACGAGTTCAGCAAGCTGCGGCGCGATATCCCAAAAACAGAAACCTTCTGTAAGATTACCGACAGCCTGGCGATGGCCCGTAAGATGTTCCCGGGCAAGCGAAACAGCCTCGATGCACTCTGCTCGCGCTACGAAATAGACAACAGCAAACGTACGCTGCACGGCGCATTACTCGATGCCCAGATCCTCTCCGACGTCTATCTGATGATGACCGGCGGGCAGACATCGCTGAAGTTTTCTATGGAAGGGGATGTTCAGCAGCAGCAGGGCAATGATGGAATACAGCGCGTTGTGCGCCGGGCGTCGGGCATGCGGGTTATTCACGCCAGCGATGAAGAGCTAATTGCCCATGAATCACGCCTCGATTTGGTGCAAAAGAAGGGCGGAAGCTGCCTGTGGCGCAGCTAAAAATGGCTAAAATGAGTTAAAAATCATCACTCAGGTGGTTTTTAAAGCAAACGGTTAATTTTGTGATAAAAAGCATTGACGGTTTCCGGGGCAAACCGTAATATTCGCCTCGTTCCCGACGGGGAACAAAACGCGGAGCGGTAGTTCAGTCGGTTAGAATACCTGCCTGTCACGCAGGGGGTCGCGGGTTCGAGTCCCGTCCGTTCCGCCACAATTCAGAAGGCCTGAGTCAGCAATGATTCAGGCCTTCGTCGTTTCTGCCGTCCAGGTGGATACGTCTTGCGATATTCGCCCCGCACCTTTTGGCGCGGGGCCCGCCTGAATAAACGCTAGCGTCTGCTGGCCAGCGCCACTCCAACCAAAATAGTCGCAATGCCGATGATATGGAAAAGATGTAGCGTCTCGCCGAGGAAAATCAGCGACAGTACTACGCCAAACACCGGGATCAGGTGAATGCTCAGCCCGGCACGGGCGGCGCCCACCGTCTCAACGCAGCGGCCATAAAGCAGATAAGAAACAAACGACGGGAAGACGCCGAGAAACACCACCGCTGAAACGGTCATCGTGTTCCAGTCCGGCACGGCCCCGGTGCTTATTTCATGCAGCCACAGCGGCAACGTTACCACCAGGGCAATAGCAACCTGAACGCCCAATAGCCCCATTCTGCTAATGTCTGAAGGGATCTTGCGTATCCACAGCGTATAAAGCGCAAAGCACGCCATCGCCGCCAGCAGCATCAGGTCGCCCGACGAAAACGCCATTTGCATCAGGCCGTGAATATCGCCTTTAAAGATAATAAACAGCACGCCGCAGCAGGAAATTGCCAGGCCCACAACCTGCTTGATGCTGAGCTTGTGGCCAAAAAACAGCGCGCCAAACAGCATAATCAGCACCGGAATGCAGGAGTTGAGCAGCAGGGCGTTGGTGCTGGAAGTATGGTGCAGCCCAATATAAACCAGCAGGCTAAAGCAAACGATGCCGGTAACCGACACGGCAATAATCCACCCGGCGTACTCCCGATAACGACGAAAGTCTCTTTTTATATACGGGAAGGCAAAAGGCAGGATCACGACCAGCGCCACCAGCCACCTCATAAAGGTCAGCCCGACCGGGGGAATATCGTTACGAACGGCTTTACCCACAATGTAATTGCACGCCCAAAGCAGGGGCGGAAGAGTGAAAAGAAATAAAACATACCAGGCCGGTGGCGAATGGGGCGTAGCCTCGGTGGCCGACTTCTTACTGCTGAGCAATGGGAGCTCCTTAGACACAGGATTTGGCTCGAAAGAATGGAGGAGGGATATATTACCCCGTGTCGGGCCCCGCTATTCAAGAAAGTCTTCGGAGAGAGGAAAAAGAGTATGTCGAGAATTAACAAGCCAGCCAAAAGCCCGGATCTCGATGACCCGGGCTTTATTTTTACTCTTTAGAAGTCGCGACGCGGCCAGAGAAGCCAACCGCAACTGCGCCTTTTTCACTGCGCGCCAGCCAGCGGTAGCAGCTCAGTCCCAGGAACACGCCGATAAACCAACTGAAGTTTGCCACTTCATGCAGCGAAGGAATAAAGCTGATGGTCAGGCAAACAGCAACGGAAGGCACCAGGGCAATAATCGCTTTTGGGTTAAAGCCTTTGCTGTACCAGTAGCGGCCCTTCGGCGTGTCGTTAAACAGATCGTCGACGTGGATCGTGCCGCCCTTAACCAGGTAGAAGTCGGCCAGCAGGATGCCGAACAGCGGCCCGATAAACGATCCCAGAACGTCCAGCGTGTAGTGAATAAGTTCCGGCGACTGGAACAGGTTCCACGGCGTCAGCAGCACCGAACCTACGGCAGCAATCATCCCGCCCGCACGGAAGCTAATTTTCTGCGGTGAACAGTTAGAGAAGTCGAACGCCGGAGAAACAAAGTTCGCGACAATATTGATCCCAATAGTGGCCGTTATCATGGTCAGCAGGCCAATCGCCATTGCCAGGCTGTTACCAATATGGCTGACGGTTTCAATCGGGTCGGTGATCATTTTGCCGAACAGCGACTGGGTACCGGAAACAATGACAACCGTCACGATGGAAAACAGCAGGAAGTTAAACGGCAGACCCCAGCGGTTACCGCGACGGATCTCCTGCATGCTTTTCCCGTAGCGGGAGAAGTCGCCAAAGTTAAGCAGCGGGCCGGAGAAGTAGGACACCACCAGCGCGGTTGCGGTGATCATCTGCCATATCTGCTCGCCGGAGCTAAGATGCTTGCTGGCTAAGGTGAAGGAAATACCGTCGAATCCGGTCTGGTAAAGGATCCACCCGGCCAGCGCCATCATCACGATGTATACCGCAGGCCCGGCAATATCGATAAAACGTTTGATAGCGTTCATGCCGTGCCAGAACACCAGCGCCTGGAGCACCCACATAATACCAAAGCAAATCCAGCCAAGCTGGGACAGGCCGAGGAAGCTAACGCCGGTCATCGGGGCAAGCGTCGGCCAGAACTTCAGCAGCACCAGCATTAATGCGTTGGCCGCCAGATAAGTTTGTATACCGTACCAGGCGAAGGCGATAAGCCCGCGGATCACCGCCGGAATATTCGCGCCAAACACGCCAAACGCCTGACGGCAAATGACCGCATACGGCACGCCCGCCATCTGGCTTGGTTTAGCTACCAGGTTAGCGCACACCTGCACAATACAGATCCCGGCCAGCAGGCAAATCAGCACCTGCCAGCTGGCAAGTCCGAGGGTAAAGAAGCTGGCGGCAACCACATAGCCGCCCATGCTGTGTACATCGGACATCCAAAACGAAAAGATGTTGTACCACGACCAAGTCTGGTTGCGGGTTGGGGCCAGGTCATCGTTGCACAGGCGCGGGCTGTAGCCTGCGTTGGCACTCTCTTTCGTGGCTGTTGCGTTGTTCTTTATACCTGGCATGGGATCTGCTCCTATAAAACAGAAGGTGGATTATGTCTGCCAAAGGTATTGCAGGAACCAGGCCAGGTTTGCGTTTCTTGTATTCAATTATAAATGATATTGTATACAAAATGAGGTGGCAGGGTGCTAACAGGAGTCGTGAATGAAACGTGATTTTGGGGTCACAGCCCCGGCGGAATTACAGGAAAAAGAAGCATTTATCTGGCAATCGTTGATGACGGCGATGGTTGAACATCAACTTCCGCCCGGCAGTAAGCTGCCGGAAGAAGCGCTGGCAGAAGTTTTTGGCATCAGCCGCACCGGGATCCGCAAAGTGCTCACGCGCCTCGCAACGGTGCAAATGATCACCATGCTGCCCGGGCGTGGTGCATTTGTTGCCATGCCGGACGTCGAAGAGTCGAAAGCTATCTTCCAGACCCGGGCGGTTATTGAATGCGCCAACCTGCCTCATGTTCTTGAACATATTCAGGCGCCTCACCTCGCCGCGCTGCGCAAAATAACGCAACAAGAAGAGAAAGCGCACCGCGAAGGCGACGGTCCGGCGGCTATCCGCCTCTCGGCCGCATTCCATATTCAGCTCCAGGCTATTTCGGGTAACGCGGTTTTGACGGAGATGGTCACCGGGTTAACGCACCGTTCATCTTTGGTGATCGCCGCCTGGGGCGCTCCGTGGCAGCGTGGCTGCCGCTGCGACGATCATGAAAACCTTATCGATCTGCTGCGCAATAAAGAGCTTGAGCCGCTAACGCTTGCGATGCAGCACCACTTTGAACATATCGTTTCCAGCCTGCATTTTGAGCGCGGCGGTGAAACAACTCCGGACTTCGCACGCCTCTTTGGCACCAGACAGGACTAATCATGCAGCAGCCCATCATTCAAGTGATCAACCCGAATACCAGCGTGGCGATGACCCACACAATTGGCGAGGCGGCCCGCAGCGTGGCCGCGCCGGGCACCAAAATTCTCGCCGTTTGCCCGGAACAAGGCGTGGAGTCCATTGAAGGGCATTTTGATGAAGCCATCGCGGCTATCGGCGTGCTTGAGCAAATCAAACGGGGTAAAGAGCAGGGCGCAAACGGCCATGTTATTGCCTGCTTTGGCGATCCGGGGCTGCTGGCGGCGCGTGAACTGGCAAGCGGTCCGGTCATCGGGATTGCCGAGGCGGCCATGCACATGGCAACGCTGGTGGCTACGCGCTTTTCTATCGTGACCACGCTGCCACGCACCCTAATCATCGCTCGTCATTTATTGCGCCAGTATGGTTTTGAACACCATTGTGCGGCGCTGCACGCCATTGATTTGCCGGTGTTGGCGCTGGAAGACGGCACCGGTCTTGCCCAACGCCTGGTACGCGAGCGCTGCATTCAGGCTAAAAAAGAAGATAACAGCGGAGCCATTGTGCTGGGCTGCGGCGGCATGGCTAACCTGGCGAAAGAGCTGACCGAAGAAATCGGCATCCCGGTTATCGACGGCGTGACGGCTGCGGTCAAAATGGTGGAGTCTCTTATCGCACTCGGTATCGGTACCAGCAAATTCGGCGATCTTGCATACCCTAACCCAAAGCCGCTTTCCGGCTCTTTTTCCCGCCTGAGCTAAGGTTAAAGGAGTAAATATGCAGCACGAAGCTAAACCTATGCGTTACCCCTTTACCGAAAACTACCCGCGCGATCTCGCGGGTTATGCGGGCAATCCGCCTCATGCGCAGTGGCCCAATGGCGCACGTATTGCGCTTCAGTTTGTGCTCAACTTTGAGGAAGGGGCGGAAAACAACGTCCTGCACGGCGACCCCGGTTCCGAACAATTTCTTTCCGATATCGTCGGGGCGGCCAGCTATCCCGACCGCCATATGTCGATGGACTCGCTCTACGAATACGGCTCCCGCGCCGGGTTCTGGCGTATTCATAATGAGTTTCAGAAACGTGGTCTGAGCCTGACGGTATTTGGCGTGGCTATGGCGCTGGCCCGTAACCCGGAAATCGTCGCCGCCATTAAAGCGGCAGATTACGACGTGGTCAGCCACGGCTGGCGCTGGATCCACTATCAAAATATGGATCCGGCAGCCGAGCGGCAGCACCTGCACCAGGCGATGGAAATCCTTGAAGACTTATTCGGTTCGCGCCCGCTGGGCTGGTACACCGGCCGCGACAGCCCGAACACTCGCAGGCTGGTGGTGGAGCACGGCGGCATTCTCTACGACAGCGACTACTACGGCGATGATCTGCCTTTCTGGAGCAAAGTTACCTGCGAAGACGGCAGCGTAAAACCGCATCTCATCGTGCCCTACACTCTGGACGCCAACGACATGCGTTTCGCCACCGCGCAGGGCTTTAACACCGCCGAGCAGTTCTACACCTACCTGAAAGACAGCTTTGACGTGCTGTACGAAGAGGGGGAAACCTCGCCGAAGATGATGTCGATTGGCATGCACTGCCGCCTGCTGGGGCGGCCCGGCCGCTTCCGGGCGCTACAGCGTTTTCTGGACTACGTGCAGCAGCACGAGGGCGTGTGGATTTGCAGAAGGCAGGAAATAGCCGAGCATTGGGTGAAGATGCATCCTTTTGCTGGCTAGTGATTTAATTCCCCTCCCGACGTGACGGGAGGAGAAAAACTACCCCATCAAACTTACATGCGCGGCCACAATCTTCCAGCCTGAGGGAAAGCGCACCCAGGTCTGCATCTGGCGGCCGATTTTATCGCTGCCTTCGCGGGTGAACTCGGTGCTTGCCACCGCAAGTTCGTCGCTGAAGGTGGTTATCACGGTGTTTCTCAACTGACGATCCAGCCCCTGTGGCGAGCGGCCGCTGCGGAAGGCGCGGATCTGGTCGATGCCGTAAAGATTCTCCGTGGCGCCAAAGCGTACGGTGCGGGCATCTTCCCAAAATAGCTCGTCCAGCACCGCCACATCGTTGCTTATCAGCGCCTGCTCATAGCGGTAAAAGGCCGCGGTGACTTCATTCAGAATCGCCGGGCGGTCAATATTTTCTCGCATCATTTAATTTACCTTCATCTGTAATACACCCTGGCGCTCCAGGTGACGTGCGGCTTGCAGGCAAATATCTTCCCGCCATGGAGCGGCAATTAACTGCACGCCAATCGGCAAACCGCCTGCTGTGGCTAGCGGCACGCTGGCCACCGGGAAACCGAGGAATGAAATCGGCTGAGTTAAGAGTCCCATACTGGCTTTCACCGGCAGCTCCACGCCGTTGATGTTCATGGTCTGCTGGCCGATAAGCGTGGCGCTGCAAGGCGTGGCCGGGGCGATAAGCAGATCAAACTTGTCGAACAGCGGCAGCGTGCGCTCCAGGAACCAGGCGCGGAAGCGCTGGGCCTGGGTGTACCAGACGGAAGGCGTCATGGCTCCGGCCAGCAGGCGTTCACGAGAGTTAGGCTCAAAGCGCTCGGGGCTTGCTCGCAGGGCCGGAAGATATTGGTTTCCTGCTTCCGCCGCCGTCAGCAGAAAGGCCGAGGAGCGGGCCAGTTCGGCCTCTGGCATAGAAGCATGCTCCGTAGCCTGAAGCGCTTTGGCTACGCGCAGTACCGCCTCTTTTGCATCGTCATTGCACCAGCGCTCAAAAAATCCGTCCAGCACCGCACAGCGAAGCGCCGTTGTGCTTTCCAGCGTGTCGAAAACGGGCTCAATGTCTCGCCGCGCCTGGAACGGATCTTTGCCGTCATATCCCTGAAGTACATCGTAAACTGCCGCCACATCTTCCACGCTGCGGGCCATCGGCCCAATATGGTCGAGACTGGCGACAAACGGATGGCTGCCGCCGCGCGACAGGCGGCCAAACGTCGGCTTCAGGCCCACAATGCCGCTAAGCGATGAAGGCACCCGAATGGAGCCGTTAGTGTCGGTGCCGAGGGTGAAATTCACCATACCTGCCGCGACGGCTGCCGCCGAGCCGCCCGAAGATCCTCCCGCAATACGCGTCAGGTCGCGCGGATTTCTGGTTGCGCCGTAATGGCTATTTTCGGTGGTAAAACCGTAGGCGTAAGCATCCATATTCAGCGCGCCGCCGAGCAGGCCGCCCGCCTTTTGCAACCGGGTGATGGCAAACGCATCTTCCTGCGCTGGTGCCTGTTCAGCAAACAGACTCGCGCCGGAAATTGTCGTCAGCCCTTTAATATCAAAGATGTTTTTTACCGCGTAGGGCACGCCGGCAAGGGCGGGTAGCGTCTCTCCCCGGGAAATAGAGAGGTCCACCGCTGCGGCCTCTTCGAGCAGGCGTGGCTGGGTAATCCCGGTAAAAGCATTAACCTGCGGATTAAGCTCTTCAACTTTCGCCAGCGTTTGCTGAGCAAGCTCGGTGGCCGAGAACGTTTTGTCTTGTAGCCCCTTGCGAATCTGGCGGATGGAAAGTGCGGTCATAATTTATAAACTCCGGCGGCTTCCTGACGGTCGGGCAGAGGGAATGCCATCAGCGGCTCTGCCATCGCGGCAATACGTGCCAGCTGGAACGCCAGCTCTCTGCGGCGCTCGTCGTCCAGCGGAACGGCAAGCAGCTGCTCCATCAGCCCGATATAATCCGGCCAGTTAAACGGTTGGTGTTTCATCATGCCTCTCCTCAAAAGCCTGCGGCGCTGCCGTTGCTGCGCGGATCCCACGCACCTTCAAGCATGCCGTTGGTATGGCGAACAATAGCCCCGGCGTGGCCTACGGCCTCACTGAAAGCGGGTAGGGTTTCCACTTCATGGCCGAGGGCACGAAGTGCGGCGAAGGTTTCTTCGCTAAAGCGGTTTTCCAGTTTCAGGCTGTCGGATGCCTGGCCCCAGGTCCGGCCCAGCAGCCAGCGCGGGGCGCTTACCGCTTCCTGTAAATCCACCCCCTGAATGACGTGGCGGGTAAATATGGCGGCCTGGGTCTGCGGCTGGCCGTCGCCGCCCATCGAGCCGTAAACCAGCGTTCTGCCGTCGGCAAGCCGGGCCGCCGCCGGGTTGAGGGTATGGAACGGTTGTTTGCCGGGTGCCAGCGCCAGTAAATGCGCCGGATCGAGGCTGAAAGAGGCGCCTCGGTTTTGCCACAGCACGCCGCTTTTCGGCAGCACCACGCCGCTGCCGAACTCGTGATAAATACTTTGAATAAACGACACCGCCAGCCCGTTCCCGTCGATAACGCCCATCCAGACCGTATCTCCCGGCCCTTTGCCTTTGCCCCAGGGTGCAGCGCTCTGGTCGCTGACCTGCTCTGCCAGCAAATCAAGCGCCTCGGGCTCCAGCAGGTTTTGAACCGGATCGGGTATATGGCGCGGATCGGTAATATGGCGGTCACGCAGGGCAAAAGCTTTTTTGGTCGCCTCGACGATGCGGTGTACGGTTTGCGCCTCACTGGCTTCGGCCATGTGCAGGCGATCTGTAATGCCGAGGATAGCCAGCGAGACCAGCCCCTGCGTGGGTGGCGCGAGGTTGAAAATCTCTCCGGCCTGGTGTTCAAGGCGAAGCGGCTTGCCGCGTTTTGCCCGGTGGTTTGCCAGATCCTCCCCGGTAACCGGGATGCCCAAAGCCGCCAGTTCCTCCGCTATCAGGGCCGCCAGCGGGCCGCGATAAAAACTATCCAGGCCTTCTACGGTCAGGCGCGAGAGCGTTTCTGCCAGTTTTGGCTGCGTAAAACGGCTGCCGGTGGCGGGAATCTCCCCGCGCTGCAGGAAGGTTTGCGCGAAGCCGGGAACATCGGCCAGCTCGGCGTATTTGCTTTGGGTCGCGTTTGCCTGCGAGGCGGTAACCGGAATGCCGTCTGCCGCATAGCGAATAGCATCCGCCAGCAGGCGCGAAAGCGGTATCTGGCCGCCGCCAAGCTCCGCTGAAACTTTTAATGCTTCCGCCCAGCCGCTGAGCGTGCCGGGAACCGTTAATGCAGATTTGCTTCCACGATGGGGAATTGCCGTGTCTCCGGCATAAAAGTCCAGGGTCGCCAGCGAGCCGGCCGCCCCGCTTGCGTCGAGGGTGATGGGGTCCCCTTCCGGCGGGACAATCAGCCAGAAGCCGTCGCCGCCGATGCCGTTCATATGGGGGTAAACCACCGTAATAGTTGCGGCTGCGGCGACCATAGCTTCTATGGCATCGCCGCCCTGGCGCAGAACGGCCAGCGCGCTTTCGCTGGCCAGGTGGTGGGGCGCTACCGCCATGCCGCTGGGGGCCATATTGCTTTGCATGTTGTTATTCTCTTGCAGATGTTGCGCTCGGATAGGCAAAGCAGAAGCAAGAGATGTTCCAGGTTGACGAAGATCGTTTCACTGTGTCAGGCTGCGCTGAAACGAAAGTTACAGGAGTCGGAATGAAACAGTTAGATGAGCGTTTGCGGGCCTCATGGGCGCTATTTTCCCCGCAGGAGCAGCGCGTAGCTTCGTTCATTGTCGATCATTTTGACGACCTGATTAGCTATAACAGCGCCGAGCTGGCGCGGCTTTCCGGGGTATCAAAGGCTACCGTAAGCCGCTTGTTTAAACGCTTGGGCTATGAGCGTTATAAAGATATGCGCGACGAGCTGCGAATCCTGCGCCAGAGCGGCATGCCGCTGACGGAAAATCGTGATGCGGTGCAGGGCAACACGCTGCTGGCGAGGCACTACAAGCAGGAAATGGCCAATCTGACCAATCTGGTGAATCAGCTGGATTCGGCTCAGTTTGCCGAGGTGGTTAATGCCCTGGTCAGCGGAAAGCGTTTGTTTATCATCGGGATGCGAAATTCATGGCCGGTGGCGATGCACCTCCGCCAGCAGCTGCTGCAAATTCGCAGCGGGGTGCTGCTCCTGCCGCAGCCGGGGCAGACGCTGGCGGAAGAGCTGGTGGATATCGGCCCGGACGATTGCGTGGTTGCCGTGGCATTTCGCCGCAGGCCGCGCATCATCAAGCCTCTGCTCGCCAGTTTGCAGCAGCGCGGTATACCGCTGGTGGTGCTGAGCGAATCTTCTTCCTCCGGCCTGGCGGCTTATTCCCGCTGGCACCTGAGCGCGCCGCTCGACAGCGTCTCCGCTTTCGACAGCTATAGCAGCGCCATGAGCCTGGTGAATTTACTCGCGAACGCGGTGCTGCATGAGTCATTGACCAGCGGGCGTCAGCGTATCCATAATATCGCAGAATTGTATACAGAGCTGGACGAGCTGGAACAGCGTTAATGCTCCACCCTGGTGCAGTTGCACGGTCGGGGTGAGCCAGAATGGTTCATCATCCTTACTTCACTCTTTTTTTCCGCGCTGGCCCGACGCATCAGCCGGAAAAAAATTTGCCTGCGGCTGGCACATTAGTTGCAAAAGAAACGCATAAGAATCTTTTGTTTCAATCTCAGACTCAAGGAACCGCCATGTTTGATATTCAGCACTTCCCACAAATCAATCCGCCGCACCGTTTGCTGATGGGCCCTGGCCCGATCAACGCCGATCCGCGAGTATTGCGCGCCATGGCGAGCCAGCTTATCGGGCAGTATGACCCGGTGATGACGGGCTATATGAATGAAGTGATGGTGCTGTACCGTGAGCTTTTCCGTACCGAAAACAAATGGACGATGCTGGTAGATGGCACTTCACGCGCCGGTATCGAGGCTATTTTGCTGTCGGCTATTCGGCCCGGAGACAAAGTGCTGGTGCCGGTTTTTGGCCGCTTCGGCCATCTGCTGTGTGAGATTGCCCGCCGCTGCCGCGCCGAAGTTCACACCATTGAAGTGCCGTGGGGAGAAGTTTTCAGCCCGCAGCAAATTGAAGATGCCATCAAAAAGGTGAAACCTCGCCTGCTGCTGACGGTTCAGGGCGATACTTCCACCACCATGCTGCAACCGCTGGCGGAGCTGGGGGATATTTGCCGTCGCCACGGCGTGCTGTTCTATACCGATGCTACCGCTTCGTTCGGCGGCAACGAGCTGCTAACCGATGCATGGGGGCTGGATGCGGTTTCCGCTGGGCTGCAAAAATGCCTCGGCGGCCCGTCCGGCAGCTCGCCGGTAACCCTTAGCCCGCAGATGGAAGAAGTTATCCGCCGCCGTAAATGCGTAGAGGAAGGGATCCGTACCGCCGCGCACCAGGACGGCGACGATGAGATGATCTACTCCAACTATTTCGATCTCGGCATGGTGATGGACTACTGGGGGCCGGAGCGGCTTAACCACCACACCGAAGCCACCAGCATGCTGTTTGCCGCCCGAGAGTGCGCTCGCATTATTCTGGAAGAAGGGCTGGAAACCGGGATCGCTCGCCACGAACTGCACGGCAGGGCGATGGTCGCGGGTATTCAGGGTATGGGGCTGGAAACCTTCGGCGACTTAAACCACAAAATGAATAACGTGCTGGGCGTAGCTATTCCTTCTCAGGTTCATGGGGAAGAAGTTCGCAAGCTGCTGCTGGAAGACTTCCACATCGAAATCGGCACTTCTTTCGGCCCGCTTCAGGGCAAAATCTGGCGCATCGGCACTATGGGCTATAACGCCCGTAAAGACTGCGTGCTGCAAACGCTTACCGCCCTGGAAGCGGTGCTCAACCGGCTTGGGTTTAAAACCGTGCAGGGTGAAGCGATGCAGGCGGCATGGAACGTTTACGCTCAGGGAGCCAGCTAATGGCCGCCCCTCTGATGGACGCTGAATATGCGTGGGTCGCCGCTCAGCGCGTAATGGACCGGGCAGACAGGCTGGCGGCAATTAGCGAAAGCGCCGGGCAACTGACCCGCGTCTATCTCTCCGTTCAGCACTTACAGGCAAATCAGCTGGTAGCCAGCTGGATGGAACAGCTCAGCATGACGACCTGGCAGGATGCTGTGGGCAATGTTTGCGGGCGTTACGAGGGAAAACACGAAGGGGCGCAGGCGATTCTGCTGGGTTCCCATCTCGATACGGTTCGCAACGCCGGGCGCTACGACGGCATGCTCGGCGTGCTCTGCGCCCTGGAAGTGGTGGCGTTTCTGCACCAGCACGATATTCAGCTCGAGCAGGCGATAGAAATTGTTGGCTTTGGCGATGAAGAAGGCACGCGGTTTGGCGTGACGCTGCTGGGCAGCCGGGGCGTAACCGGTAGCTGGCCAGAACACTGGCTCGGCTGTGAAGATGCCAGCGGCGTGAGCGTGGCGCAGGCGATGACGCTTGCGGGTCTTGATCCGTCGCGCATTGCCAGCGCGGCGCGCCCGGCGGAGGACTTTAGCGCCTATCTGGAGCTGCACATCGAGCAGGGACCGGTGCTGGAACAGGAAAACCTGGCCCTGGGCGTGGTGACGGCCATTAACGGTGCTCGTCGCCTCAACTGCCGCTTTACCGGGCATGCAGGGCACGCGGGGACGGTGCCAATGGCTCTGCGTAAAGATGCGCTGGCCGCTGCCGCCGAGTGGATGCATTACATTGAGTCGGCTACCCGGCAGCATGGCCCGGATTTAGTCGCTACCGTTGGCACGCTGAGCTGTGAGCCTGGCGCGGTTAACGTTATCCCCGGTGAAGTTCACCTGACGCTGGATATTCGCAGCCCGCAGGATAGCGCTCTGGAAAGTTTGCTTAATCAATTGCTGGCCGAAGGGCAGGCTATTGCCACCAGGCGCGACATGCAGTTTGCGGCACAAACCTATTACGCCATCCCGGCCACGCCCTGCGACAGCCAGCTCCAGAGCAAACTGAGCCAGGCGGTGAGCGAAGTTCAGGGGCGGAGCCTTTTGCTGCCAAGCGGCGCGGGGCATGATGCTATCGCCATCGCCGAACGCTGGCCGAGCGCCATGCTGTTTGTGCGCTGTGAGAAGGGGATCAGCCACCACCCGGCGGAATCCGTCACCGGGCAGGATGTTGCCCAGGCGGTACAGGCCTTTACCCGCGCGGTCGCCCTGCTTGCTGAATAGCAGATAAAGAAAACCCGGCGATAAAAAGCCGGGTCTTATCTCTGTCACGATCCTGCCGTTAAAGGCTGAACGGATCGGCATCCTGCCACGCCGGGAATTTCTCCCGATACTCCTGCAACGCCACCAGCGATAAATCTGCATCCAGCCTTGCCGCCTGATGCGGTTCGCAGCTCGCCATAATTTCGCCCTGAGGGCTGATGATCCGGCTATCTCCGCGGTAGTGATGGCCGTTGCCATCTGTGCCGACGCGGTTACAGCCCGCAACGTAAGCCTGATTTTCAATCGCACGGGCCTGCAACAGGCTTTGCCAGTGAAGCGAGCGCGGGGCAGGCCAGTTGGCGACATACAGCGCAAGATCGTAATCGTTGCGGTTGCGTGACCAGACCGGGAAGCGCAGATCGTAGCAAACCAGCGGCAGGATCCTCCAGCCGCGCCATTCGATAATCACACGCTCTTCACCAGCCTGGTAATGATGATGTTCGTCGGCCATGCGGAACAGATGGCGCTTATCGTAGAAATGTACTTTACCGTCCGGCTGCACCAGCAGGAAGCGGTTAACCGGCCCGCGCTCGGTTTGCAACGCGGCGCTCCCGGCTATCATCGCCTGAGTTTGCTGCGCCTTGAACTGCATCCAGTCAATCACCTCTTGCTCTGGCATCGACTGCACGGCGGCTTCCATGGCAAAGCCGGTGGTGAACATCTCCGGCAGAATAATTAAATTACGCCCGTGCACGCCCTCCAGCAGCACATCGAAGTGACGCAGGTTTGCGGCACCGTCCATCCATACCAGCGGTTGTTGCAGAAGGGAAACTTTCAAACCAGACACAAGCGGCAGCCTCTTAGGGGAAGTATTCTTTCACTGTAGCACGACAAGTCGCTCTTTTGTTGGCAATAAAAACCCCGCTTGCGCGGGGTTGATGATTAAGCGGCTTCAACCTTTCTGTGCTTTTCCGGCACCTTCACCGGCTGGGTCGCCAATGCCTCCGGATCAAACTCGTCAACGTTGATGCTGCGCAGGCGGCTGACTTCGGCTTTGGTCAGGATAGCCGCTTCATCGGCGGTTATCTTCCCTTCGCTCAGCAACTGCTTCGCCAGCTCATCCAGGCGGGTGAACGGCAAGTTACGCCCCAGCTCTTTGCAGATACGAGCGTGAATCGGCTCGGCTGCCATCACATCCAGCAGAGCGGCTTCCAGCAGGCCCGCCGGGTTATGCTCGCTCGGGGTCAGGTATTGACCACGGCCAATGCGGGAGCGGGTTGCAGACGGCACCTGCATAATCTTCGCCAGCTTGTGGTCCAGGGCGTCAGACGGCGCGCTATAACGGCGGCCCAGCGGGAAGATAACCAGACCCATCACCCCGGCAACAAAGCGGTTCGGGAAGTTGCGCAGCAGGTCGTCAATTGCCTGCTCGGCCTGATGCAGCGCATCCTGCACGCCCCAGTGCACCAGCGGCAGATCCGCCTCATTACGGCCTTCATCTTCATAGCGCTTCAGCACCGCAGAGGCGAGATACAGCTGGCTCAGCACATCACCCAGGCGAGCGGAGATGCGTTCGCGGCGTTTCAGGCTGCCGCCCAGCACTGCCATGGAGACGTCCGACAGCAGCGCGAGGTTGGCGCTCAGGCGGTTCAGGTACTGGTAATAGCGTTTGGTCGCGTCTTTAGCCGGAGTGCTGCTTCCCAGGCCGTTGGTCAGACCCAGCCACAGGCTACGCATCTTGTTGCTGCCGACGTGGCCGATGTGTTTAAACAGCAGTTTGTCGAAGGCGTTAACGTCGTTATTCTGCGCGGCGGCCATCTCTTCCAGCACATAAGGATGGCAGCGAATCGCCCCCTGGCCGAAGATAATCATGCTGCGGGTAAGAATGTTTGCGCCTTCAACGGTGATAGCGATCGGTGCGCCCTGGTAAGCACGGGCCACGAAGTTACCGTCTCCCAGCATGATGCCTTTCCCGCCGACAATATCCATCGCATCGAGAATGGCGCGCTGGCCGCGGTGGGTACAGTGATATTTAACAATCGCCGACAGCACCGCCGGTTTTTCACCGAGCACAATTCCGTAGGTAATTAATGACGCGGCGGCGTCCATCACGTAGGCGTTACCGGCGATGCGTGCCAGCGGCTCTTCAATCCCTTCCATTTTACCGATAGAGATTTTGAACTGGCGGCGAATATGCGCATAAGCGCCGGTTGCCATTGCAACGGACTTCAGGCCGCCGGTGGCGTTGGACGGCAGGGTAATGCCGCGGCCAACCGACAGGCATTCAACCAGCATACGCCAGCCCTGTCCGGCCATTTTCGGGCCACCGATAATAAAGTCGATTGGCACGAAGATGTCTTTCCCACGGGTTGGGCCGTTCTGGAACGGCACGTTCAGCGGGAAGTGACGCTTGCCGATTTCCACGCCCGGAGTATGGGTTGGAATCAGGGCGCAGGTAATGCCGAGATCTTCCTCGCCGCCCAGCAGACGATCCGGGTCGGAAAGTTTAAACGCCAGGCCAAGCACGGTGGCGATAGGCGCCAGCGTAATGTAGCGCTTGTTCCAGGTGAGGCGCATGCCCAGCACCTGTTCGCCCTGCCATTCACCCATGCAGACTACGCCGCTGTCCGGGATTGCGCCCGCATCGGAACCCGCTTCCGGGCTGGTCAGCGCGAAGCAAGGGATCTCCAGGCCGCGCGCCAGGCGTGGCAGGTAATGATCTTTTTGCTCTTCTGTACCGTAATGTTGCAGCAGTTCGCCCGGCCCTAAGGAGTTTGGCACGCCGACGGTAATCGCCAGGATACCGGAAACGCCGGACAGTTTTTGCAGCACGCGAGCCTGAGCGTAGGCGGAGAACTCAAGACCGCCGTACTCTTTCTTAATGATCATCGCGAAGAAGCGATGTTCTTTCAGGTAGGCCCACAGTTCAGGAGGCAGGTCGGCCAGTTCATGGGTTATCTGGAAGTCATTTGCCATGCGGCAGGCTTCTTCAACCGGGCCATCGATAAAGGCCTGCTCTTCCTCGGTCAGCTTAGGCTGCGGATAGTTGTGCAGCTTTTCCCAGTCTGGTTTGCCGCGGAACAGATCGCCTTCCCACCAGGTTGTCCCGGCGTCGATAGCTTCTTTTTCGGTGCGCGACATCGGCGGCATCACTTTACGGAAGCCACGGAACACCGGCGCGGAAATCAGTGATTTACGCAGCGGAGTAAAGACCAGCGGCACCAGGATAACGGCCAGCGGCACCAGCACCCAGTAAGACCAGATATTGGCGGCACCGAGGGCGGCGGTCCAGGCCAGTAAAATCACGCTGGCGAGCAGCAGGTTTGCCTGGTGATAGAACAGCACACCCAGCAGGACGAGAGTAAGAACAATACTTAAAATTAACATAAAGAAAGCTCCCTGGCTTGTAGGAGGTCTGACCACTTGTGATGTATTGGTTGTAGTGGATGTTGCATTTTTTAGCAATGCATTCACAAAATAATTACAACCTCGCTCACATTGTTGCGGCACATAATCGTAAAAGCCCGGCTAAACTCGCGGGGTTGCGCTTCTCGCGCCTGGCGCTATCCGGTACACTGCCGGAGGTGAAATTCAATCAAACCTCAAGGACTTCCTCATGTACCAGGATCTTATTCGTAATGAGTTAAATGAAGCGGCGGAAACGCTGGCTAACTTCCTGAAGGATGAAGCAAATATTCATTCCATCCAGCGCGCAGCCGTGCTGCTGGCGGACAGTTTTAAAGCGGGTGGCAAAGTGCTGTCCTGCGGTAACGGCGGCTCGCACTGCGACGCCATGCACTTCGCTGAAGAGCTGACAGGCCGCTACCGTGAGAACCGCCCTGGCTACCCGGCGATTGCGATTTCCGACGTGAGCCACATCTCCTGCGTCAGCAACGACTTTGGTTATGACTACGTGTTCTCCCGCTACGTTGAAGCGGTTGGCCGCGAAGGCGACGTGCTGCTGGGTATCTCTACTTCCGGCAACTCCGGCAACGTCATCAAGGCGATTGAGGCCGCGCGTGCTAAAGGCATGAAGGTCATCACGCTGACCGGTAAAGACGGCGGCAAAATGGCGGGAACGGCGGATATCGAAATTCGCGTGCCGCATTTTGGCTACGCGGACCGCATTCAGGAGATCCACATTAAAGTGATCCACATCCTGATTCAGTTAATCGAAAAAGAAATGGTCAAGGCTTAGCCCGAAATCCTCCTGTCCGGCGGGCAGGAGGGTTCGTTGTGGGAGAGATGAGATGTGTGAACTGCTCGGGATGAGTGCCAACGTACCGACGGATATCTGCTTTAGTTTTACCGGTCTGGTGCAGCGCGGTGGCGGAACTGGCCCCCATAAAGACGGCTGGGGCATTACCTTCTATGAAGGCAAAGGCTGCCGCACGTTTAAAGATCCTCAGCCGAGCTTCAACTCGCCCATTGCCCGCCTGGTGCAGGAATACCCGATTAAATCCTGCTCGGTGGTGGCGCACATTCGCCAGGCTAACCGTGGCCAGGTGGCGCTGGAAAACACGCATCCGTTTACCCGCGAACTGTGGGGCCGCAACTGGACTTACGCCCATAACGGGCAGTTGAAAGGCTACCGTTCGCTTGAGACCGGCAGCTTCCGCCCGATAGGCGAAACGGACAGCGAGCAGGCGTTTTGCTGGCTGCTGCACAAGCTGACCCAGCGCTACCCGCGCACGCCCGGCAATATGGAAGCGGTATTCCGCTACATTACCGAGCTGGCAGGGCAGATGAGAGAGAAGGGCGTGTTTAACATGCTGCTGTCGGACGGGCGCTACGTGATGGCGTTTTGCTCGACTAACCTGTTCTGGATAACGCGAAGGGCACCGTTTGGCGTGGCGAAGCTGTTAGACAGGGATGTGGAAATCGACTTTCAGGAAGAGACCACACCGAACGATGTGGTCACTGTTATTGCTACTCAACCGCTGACGGCGAACGAAACCTGGCACAAGATTGAGCCAGGCAAGTCGGCGTTATTTTGCCTCGGTGAGCTTATAGTTTGAGACCAGCTGTGGCTGCACCGGCGTGGCCACCGCAGGTTTGCTTATCACATAGTTGCCGCTCACTACCGCGACGTTTGGCGGCTGGTGGTTGGCAGCAAAGTAGTCATAGCCCGGTTTCAGGCCTTTCCAGAAGTTGATATAGGTCGAGTATTTGTGGCGTTCCATATTGGCGTCCGTCATGCGGAACGGGAAAATACTGACCTGCACGCGCGGCTGACCGAAGATCAGAGCGCCGGTCACAAACTGGAAAATCTCATCAATGCCGGAGTCGGTCATGGCGTAGCAGCCAATGGACACGCAGGCACCGTGGATCATCAAGTATTTCCCTTCATAGCCGTGCGAGCGGTCAAATTCGTTCGGGAAGCCGATATTAATCGCTTTATAGAAGCGGCTGTCCGGCTTTAGCTGACTGCGATCAACGCTATAAAAACCTTCGGGACTTTTAAAATCGCCCTGGCGCTGTTTTGGCCCCAGACCGCCTGAATAATTGCAGATGCGGTAGCTGTTGAGCATCTGATATTGCTCGCCCATCTTCACCCACAGTTCAAGGGTGCGCTCTTCTTTAAAGATTTGAATATAAACCGGGGAGCCCATGAGCTGCTGTCTGGTTTCTTTGCCGATGGGGGCGGCGACGCCGCTGCTATTCAGCAGGCTGGCGAAAGAGAAAAACGGCATAGAGAGCATCGCAATCATTAGTGCGATCTTACGCATACTGCTTGATTCCTTGATAAACCTGCAACTAACAGCCAGGACGGCTAAAGGGACCCTAAATCAGAATAATCTGGACAGGATTGCGCTCACATTAGCATCGTGGTTTTTTTTCGCAAGCGGCAGTCTGATGCGTTTACAAATTTTATTGGAATGAACAGGAAAGAGGGGATATTTCCTCATTGCCAAATGAGCTGTATACTTATCCAGTATTGTTTTCCGGGGCGGGTTATTATGCGCAAAATCATTCATGTCGATATGGACTGCTTTTTTGCCGCCGTTGAGATGCGTGATAATCCAGCCCTGCGCGAAGTTCCGCTGGCTATCGGCGGCAGCGCCCAGCGGCGAGGCGTGATAAGCACCGCAAACTACCCCGCGCGCAAGTTTGGCGTGCACAGCGCCATGTCCACGGCGATGGCGCTGAAGCTTTGCCCTCATCTCACCCTGCTGCCGGGCAGATTCGACGCTTATAAAGAAGCCTCAAACCATATCCGCGAAATCTTCTCCCGCTACACCTCGCTGATTGAGCCGTTGTCTCTCGATGAAGCCTATCTGGACGTGACCAACAGCGAGCATTGCCAGGGCTCGGCAACCCTCATCGCCCGTGAAATTCGCCAGGCCATTTCCGACGAGCTGAACCTCACGGCTTCCGCCGGCATCGCGCCGGTCAAGTTTCTGGCCAAAATAGCCTCCGACCTTAATAAGCCGAACGGGCAGTACGTGATTACCCCGGAGAAGATTCCCGCTTTCCTGGAAACGCTGCCGCTGGGGAAAATCCCCGGCGTCGGCAAGGTAACGGTAGCAAGGCTGGAAGAGATAGGCCTGCGAACCTGTGCGGACGTGCAAAAAGCCGACCTGGCGCTGCTGCTAAAGCGCTTTGGCAAGTTTGGTCGCGTGCTTTGGGAGCGCAGCCAGGGCATAGACGAGCGGGAAATCAGCAACGAGCGCCAGAGAAAGTCGGTTGGCGTGGAGCGCACGCTGGCGGAAGACATTCATGAATGGCAGGCGTGCGAGGACATTATCGAGCGGCTCTACCCGGAGCTGGAGCGAAGGCTGGCTAAGGAGCGTGCCGACCTGCGCATTGCCCGCCAGGGGGTAAAGCTCAAGTTTAATGACTTTCAGCTCACCACGCAGGAACACGTCTGGCCGGAGCTGAATAAAGAAGACCTGATTGCTACCGCGCGTAAAGCCTGGGAAGAGCGAAGGGGAGGACGTGGCGTCCGGCTGGTGGGGCTACATGTGACTTTGCTGGACCCGCAGCTGGAAAGGCAACTGCTGCTGGGGCTGTAAAGATAACCCTCATCCCGGCCTTCTCCCTGGAAGGGAGAAGGGGAAAAGAATGAGGGCAAGGCAGGCAAAGAAAGCCTCTTCTCCCTTGTAGGGAGAGGGTTAGGGTGAGGGTAAAAACTACTTCGCCGGAATAGCTTTCAGCAACTCGGTCAGCAGTTTCCAGTACTGGCCCACGCTTTCAATGTGAACCTGCTCATCCGGAGAGTGAGGCCCGGTGATAGTCGGCCCGATAGAAACCATGTCCATGTCCGGGTACGGTTTTTTGAACAGACCGCATTCCAGACCTGCGTGGATAACCATAATGTTCGGGGTTTTGTTGAACAGCTTCTGGTAGGTTTCACGCACCAGATGCATCACCGGAGAGTTAGCGTCCGGCTGCCAGCCAGGGTAGCTGCCTTTCGCTTCGGTTTTAGCCCCGGCCAGCTGGCCCAGCGCTTCCAGAACGCCAACAACGTGGTCTTTACCTGAGTCGATCAGGGAGCGGATCAGGCAGATGATTTCCGCGCTGTCGTCGCTCATGGTCACTACGCCCGCGTTCAGGGAGGTTTCTACCACGCCTTTTACTTCGTCGGAATTGCGAATAACGCCGTTCGGGGTGGCGTTCAGCAGGCCGAGGAAGTTGGTGCGGCTTTTTGCCGTCAGCGCCTGTTTGTCAGAGCTTACGGGCTCTACCAGCACGGTCAGGTTCTTCTCTACCGCGGCCAGCTCGTTTTTCAGGATAGCGAGATACTCGTTAGCCAGGGACTTCAGCTCGGCCGCTTTAGCAGCAGGCACCGCGAGGGTAGCGAATGCTTCACGCGGGATAGCGTTGCGCAGAGTACCGCCGTTCAGATCCAGCAGGCGTGCGTCCAGCTCTGCTACGTGGGCAAACAGGAAGCGGGCCAGCAGCTTGTTGGCGTTGCCGAGGCCTAGGTGAATATCTCCGCCGGAGTGGCCGCCTTTCAGGCCTTTAATGGTCAGCTTGAAGGTTTCGAACCCGGCCGGAACCGCTTCGCGCTGCAGCGGCAGAGTGGTGATGAAGTCGATGCCGCCTGCGCAGCCCATGTAGATCTCACCTTCTTCTTCGGAGTCGGTGTTGATCAGGATATCCGCCTGCAGCCAGCCAGCCTGAAGGCCGAATGCACCGTCCATGCCGGCTTCTTCGGTCATGGTCAGCAGCACTTCCAGCGGGCCGTGAACCACGCTGTCATCTGCCAGAACCGCCAGGGCAGATGCCATGCCGATGCCGTTGTCCGCGCCCAGAGTGGTGCCGCGAGCTTTGATCCACTCGCCGTCGATGTACGGCTGGATAGGATCTTTGGTGAAGTCGTGAACGGTGTCGTTGTTTTTCTGCGGCACCATGTCGAGGTGCGCCTGGAGAACCACGGCTTTGCGGTTTTCCATTCCGGCGGTGGCCGGTTTACGAATCAGGATGTTGCCAACCTGGTCGCGCTCTACGTGCAGGCCTTTTTCTTTTGCCCAGGACAGGATGTGTGCCGCCAGCTCTTCTTCATGATAGGACGGGTGCGGAATAGAACAGATTTTGGCAAAAATATCCCACAGCGGCTGCGGAGATAGTTGAGACAATTCAGACACGTTGAGTCTCCCTGGAGTCATTTTTTTGACATACCGGTCACGGTTTTGACCGGGTTCATTTACATCACAAGCTCTGCTTGCGCGATCTTCCGAGAATACCACTTTCTTTTGTTGCGTGAAGGCTGAATACGAGTAAAAACCACTGCCGTTGGCCCGCAACACTGGTTTTTAGTGCGTCAGATCTCTATAATCTCGCGCAACCAAAACCCCTTCGAATACTTTTTAAGCCGTTATTTACAGGCCGGGACACTTCACATGAGCGAAAAATACGTCGTCACCTGGGACATGTTGCAGATTCACGCCCGCAAGCTGGCTCAGCGCCTGCTGCCAGCAGAACAGTGGAAAGGCATTATCGCCGTTAGCCGTGGTGGCCTGGTGCCGGGCGCGCTGCTGGCTCGTGAACTGGGAATTCGCCATGTTGATACCGTTTGTATCTCCAGCTACGACCACGATAACCAGCGTGAGCTGACCGTACTGAAACGTGCGGAAGGTGACGGTGAAGGCTTCATCGTTATTGATGACCTGGTCGACACCGGCGGTACCGCTGTTGCTATCCGTGAAATGTACCCGAAAGCTCACTTTGTCACTATCTTCGCCAAGCCTGCTGGCCAGCCGCTGGTGGACGACTACGTGATTGACATCCCGCAGGACACCTGGATTGAGCAGCCGTGGGATATGGGTGTGGTATTTGTGCCGCCTCTGGCAGGCCGTTAATCCCCCATAAGTTATTTGAGTACCTTTACGCCCGGCTAGCCGGGCGTTTGTGTTATTTAGGCGGCATCAGGGCTACAATAGCGGCGTTTCTCGTATTCATGGAGGCAGTGAAACGATGTCGCAGGCCAATCTAAGCGAAACTCTCTTTAAGCCCAGATTCAAACACCCAGAAACCTCGACGCTGGTGCGCCGCGCCCGGCATACTGCGGCCCCGTCAATCCAGTCCGCGCTGGACGGGAAAAACGTTCCTCACTGGTATCGCATGATCAATCGCCTGATGTGGATTTGGCGAGGCGTTGACCCGCGTGAAATCCTCGAAGTACAGGCGCGCATTGCCTGTACCGAAGCCGAGCGCACCAACGACGACCTGTTTGATACCGTAGTGGGCTACCGCGGTGGAAACTGGATTTACGAATGGTCTAAGCAGGCGATGCTCTGGCAGCAGCGTGCTAACCAGGAAACCGATGAAGAAAAAATCGGTAAATACTGGCTCCAGGCCGCCAATCTTTACAGCATCGCGGCCTACCCGCACCTGAAGGGCGACGTACTGGCCGAGCAGGCTCAGGTCCTGGCTAACCGCGCCTATGAGGAAGCGGCTCCACGCCTTTCTGGCGGCCTGCGCGAGCTGGAGTTCCCGGTAGAAGGCGGCGGCACCATCAGCGGCTTCCTGCATTTGCCTAAGCAGGGAGAAGGCCCGTTCCCGACGGTATTGATGTGCGGCGGTCTGGACGCTCTGCAAAGCGACTATTACAGCCTGTTTGAGAAATACTTCGCTCCCCAGGGCATTGCGATGCTAACCATCGACATGCCGTCGGTAGGCTTCTCCGCCAAGTGGAAGTTAACCCAGGACTCAAGCCTGCTGCACCAGCACGTACTCAGGGCGTTACCCAATATTCCGTGGGTCGACCACACCCGCGTGGCGGCCTTTGGCTTCCGTTTCGGAGCCAACGTGGCGGTACGCCTTGCCTACCTTGAAGCTAACCGCCTTAAAGCCGTGGCCTGCCTTGGACCGGTGGTGCACAGCCTGCTGAGCGACCCACAGCGCCAGGCCGACGTGCCGGAAATGTACATCGACGTGCTCGCCAGCCGCCTCGGCATGACCAGCATCTCAGACAGCGCATTGAGCGTGGAGCTTAACCGCTACTCGCTCAAAACCCAGGGCCTGCTTGGCCGCCGCTGCCCAACGCCGATGCTTTCCGGTTTTTGGGCCAACGACCCCTTCAGCCCGGAAGAAGAATCGCGTTTAATCGCTTCGTCATCTGCGGACGGCAAATTACTCGAGATCCCGTTCAACCCGGTGTATCGAAACTTTGACAAAGCGCTGCAAGAAATTACCGGATGGATGAAACAAAGATTACGTTAATGATTTGCTAAATCTCAGCGGTTTGCTAAAACAGATGCTTCACAACAGGAGATCGTAATGACGTTACCGAGTGGACACCCGAAAAGTAGACTGATTAGAAAGTTCGCCTCGCTTGGCCCTTACATTCGGGAAGAGCAGTGTGAAGATAACCGCTTCTTCTTCGATTGCCTGGCTGTTTGCGTTAACGTTAAGCCCGCGCCAGAGAAGCGCGAGTTCTGGGGATGGTGGATGGTGCTGGAAGCTCAGGAAAAGCAGTTTACCTACACCTGGCAGTTCGGCCTGTTTGATAAAGACGGCAAATGGACGGCAACCCCGGCGAAGGACAAAGAAGTCGATGAGAAGCTGGAGCAGACCCTGCGTGGGTTCCACGGGCGCCTGAAGGATTTACTCGCCAGCCTCGAACTTGGGCTGGTGCCTGCCGAGAACTTTGCTGAAAAGAAGCTAAAGCTCTCCGCCTGAAAATAAAAAATCCCCGTTCACCGAACGGGGATTTTTTTATCTAAAACTTAGAACTGGTAGGTCAGCGCCAGAGCAACGACGTTATCGTTATTCAGCTTCAGCTTGTTGCTATCGCTCAACTGGTTAATTTTGTAGTCGATGTAGGTAGACATGTTTTTGTTGAAGTAATAGTAAGTCCCGATCTCAATATATTTGGTCAGGTCCGCATCACCAATGCCTTCAATATCTTTCGCTTTGGACTGCACGTAGCCGATGGACGGACGCAGGCCGAAGTCAAACTGGTACTGAGCAACCACTTCAAACGCCTGGTTTTTATTAGCAAAACCAGAAACGTTGCTGGCGGAGTTCGCCAGAGAACCCGGGACGCTGATTGGCGTCATGTTGCGTGTTTCAGCGTAGGTTGTTGCCAGGTAAACGTTGTTTTTGTCGTACTTGATACCGGTGGTCCAGGCTTCGGCTTTAGTGCCCTGGCCGTAAGCGCCGGATTCTTGTTTGTTAGTACGGTCGGAGTTAGCGTATGCGCCGCCTACGGTCAGGCCGGTATCGGCGATGTCATAGGTCAGAGAAGTGCCGAAGCCGTCGCCGTTCTGTTTAGTCACATCGCGGCCGTCGTTCTGGTTTTTGCCCTGGTATTGCAGAGCCAGTTTCAGGCCATCTACCAGACCAAAGAAGTTGTTGTTGCGGTAAGTCGCAACGCCGTTGGTACGGCCGGTCATGAAGTTGTCGGTTCTGGTGTAAGAGTCGTTACCATAATCCGGCATCATATCGGTGAAGGCACCGATGTTGTACAGCACGCCGTAGTTACGGCCGTAGTCGAATGAGCCGTAGTCACCTGCTTTCAGGCCGGCAAACGCCAGACGGGTTTTCGCGGTATTTGGGTCACCTTCAACTTTGTTGGCGGCAACCTGGTATTCCCACTGGCCAAAACCGGTCAGCTGGCTGTTGATCTGAGTTTCGCCTTTGAAGCCCAGACGCGCATAGGTGCCGTCGCCGTCTACTGAGTTGTTGTCGCTCAGATAGTGCTCGGCTTTTACGCGGCCGTAGAGATCCAGTTTGTTACCGTTTTTGTTGTAAACTTCGGCTGCCTGAGACGCGGAAGCCGCAACGATGCCCATTACCACTAATGCCAGTGTGCTCTTTTTCATTTGTTATCCCAAGAATGGTGAAAGCCTGCAAAATTATTCCAGGAGTCGGGCTCCCGCTAAAAACAGGAAGGGTTTTATCGTCCGGAGATTAAAGATTTATGACAATTTAGGAGAAAGATTAAATATTCGTAATAAAGTTTGTATGTCATAAAAATGTAAAATATATCGACTACATTCAGCGATCCTTTCTCCCTTCTTAGCCCTTTTCCCGCACCGCCTGTTGGCAAGCCGCGTGACTCCTGTTACAACGTCATCTGGCTTTTTAATTTCCCCCTTTTCGTAAAAATGGCAGAGAATCATGAGTGACAGCCAGACGCTGGTGGTAAAACTAGGCACCAGCGTATTAACCGGTGGCTCCCGCCGCCTGAACCGCGCCCATATTGTTGAATTGGTTCGCCAGTGTGCTCAGTTGCACGCGGCGGGGCATCGTATTGTTATTGTTACCTCCGGGGCGATTGCCGCCGGACGCGAACATTTGGGTTACCCCGAACTCCCCGCAACCATCGCCTCCAAGCAATTGCTGGCCGCGGTGGGGCAAAGCCGCCTGATCCAGCTCTGGGAACAGCTGTTTTCTATTTACGGCATTCACGTAGGGCAGATGCTGCTGACCCGCGCCGACATGGAAGACCGTGAACGTTTCCTTAATGCCCGCGACACGCTAAGAGCCTTGCTGGACAACAACATTGTGCCGGTCATTAATGAAAACGACGCGGTGGCGACGGCGGAAATCAAAGTAGGCGATAACGACAACCTTTCTGCCCTGGCCGCTATTCTGGCCGGAGCCGACAAACTGCTGCTGCTGACCGACCAGCAGGGGCTGTACACCGCCGACCCGCGTAATAACCCGGAAGCGGAATTGATCAAAGAAGTTCACGGCATAGACGACGCGCTGCGCGCCATCGCCGGGGACAGCGTGTCCGGCCTGGGAACGGGCGGTATGGGCACCAAATTGCAGGCCGCGGACGTTGCCTGCCGCGCGGGCATAGACGTTATCATCGCCGCTGGCAGCAAGCCCGGCGTAATTGGCGACGTGATGGCCGGGACGCCGGTTGGCACACGTTTCCACGCCCAGCAGTCTCCGCTGGAAAACCGTAAACGCTGGATCTTTGGCGCTCCGCCTGCGGGTGAAATCACCGTGGATGACGGCGCGCTGTCTGCCATTCTCGAGCGCGGAAGCTCGCTGCTGCCAAAAGGCATTAAAAGCGTGAGCGGCAATTTCTCTCGCGGGGAAGTGATCCGCATTCGCAGCCTGGAAGGGCGCGACATTGCCCACGGCGTTTGCCGCTACAACAGCGACGCGCTGCGCCGCATCGCCGGGCATCACTCCCAGCAAATTGACGAAATCCTCGGCTATGAATACGGCCCGGTGGCCGTTCATCGCGACGACATGATTGTTAACTAAGGAGCAGGCAATGCTTGAACAAATGGGTAAAGCGGCAAAAGAGGCCTCTTACCAGCTGGCACTGCTCTCCGGGCGCGAGAAAAACCGCGTGCTGGAAAAGATTGCCGACTCTCTCGAAGCCCAGGCCGAAGAAATTCTGGCGGCTAACCAGCAGGATGTGGAAGAGGCGCGTAAAAACGGCCTTAGCGAAGCAATGCTCGACCGCCTGCTGCTCACTCCGGCACGCCTGAAAGGCATCGCCGATGACGTGCGCCAGGTCTGTAACCTCGCCGACCCGGTAGGGCAGGTGATTGACGGCGGGCTGCTGGACAGCGGGCTGCGTATTGAACGCCGCCGCGTGCCGCTCGGCGTGGTGGGCGTGATTTATGAAGCGCGCCCGAACGTGACAGTAGATGTAGCTTCCCTGTGCCTGAAAACCGGCAACGCCGCTATTCTGCGCGGCGGGAAAGAAACGTGGCGCACCAATAACGCCACGGTCGCCGTGATCCAGAATGCGCTGGAAGCTTGCGGTCTGCCGAAGGCGGCAGTTCAGGCGATTGAAAACCCGGATCGCGCTCTGGTTAACGAGATGCTGCGCCTCGACCGCTACATCGACATGCTCATTCCACGGGGCGGCGCTGGCCTGCACAAGCTTTGCCGCGAGCAGTCGACTATTCCGGTTATCACCGGCGGGATTGGCGTTTGCCACATCGTGGTGGATGACACCGCAGAGTTTGAACCGGCGCTGAAAATCATCGTTAACGCTAAAACCCAGCGCCCGAGCACCTGTAATACGGTGGAAACGCTGCTGGTGCACCAGGCGATTGCGGAGAGCTTCCTGCCTGCGCTTAGCAAGCAGATGGCTGACTCCGGCGTAACGCTACACGCTGACGAAAAATCTCTGCCGATCCTGAAAAACGGCCCGGCGGTAGTAGAAGCGGTGAAAGAGGCGGATTACAATGACGAGTGGCTCTCGCTGCACCTTAACGTGAAAGTGGTTGCCGACCTGGACGACGCCATCGCACATATTCGCGAGCACGGCACCCAGCACTCCGACGCCATCCTCACCCGCACGCTGCGCAATGCGAACCGCTTTATTAACGAAGTGGACTCCTCTGCCGTGTACGTCAACGCCTCAACCCGCTTCACCGACGGCGGCCAGTTTGGCCTTGGCGCAGAAGTAGCCGTGAGCACCCAGAAGCTGCACGCTCGCGGCCCGATGGGGCTTGAAGCCTTAACCACCTACAAGTGGATCGGCTTTGGCGACGATACCATTCGTGCGTAAATAGCCCACGGGTGATGCAAAAACCAGCATGCAGTTTGACAAGTGGTTGACGCATCACCCGATCTTTCTTACCCTTTTACACCGTTACCCGCACGACACCTTTCTCCGTGCCGATATAGCTCAGTTGGTAGAGCAGCGCATTCGTAATGCGAAGGTCGTAGGTTCGACTCCTATTATCGCACCATTAACCACGCGGCTTCACGCGATATTCACCAAATCAGAAAGGCCACCTTGTGCCATTTCCTGCCAGAAATGCGTCAATTTGCATGGCATGCTGTGTAAGGTGGTTAGGTGCCAGATGGGCATAACGCTGAATCATTTCTATGCTTTCCCATCCTCCCATTTCCAGTCCTCCTTAACGCAGCTCGCCAGGCTGTGTTTGTAGTAGCACAGTAAAATTGGCCACCTGTAGAATAGGGCCGTCAGCCCGCCCGGACTGGCACTTACACCGGCGGGGCTGCCGTAAGACAGGCGAAAGCAGAACGTATCTGTATCAAAAACATCCCCCAGACTTTCCAGGTGTTGGTGTTAAGGAATGATTTTTTTAATTTTATAGATTTGGTAAAGCTGTTGCATGCTGACTAAATGCGTCCTGCGCATCACGTTCCGTAAATGTGAGTATAAAGTTTTATTTTCGATAGACAGTTTGTTGCATATTACGCGATGGCTTATTCCTCTGAAGAAAAGGTTAAGGATCCTCGTTTCTTTACGGCTGACATAGAACGTATCGCTGCGGTGTAGCTGACTTTTGTTATCAGACAGGTACAGATGTTCTGCTTTCATTCTGTCCAGTACCGGGCGTATGTCACGGCGATTAATGATAATCAGGTTATCAGCCATCACTAAGAGCCTGTTTATCGGCGTGCACCTCACTTCGGTCAGGATGTAGAACAGCGTGTTTCGATAGCGCTGTACGAGTCGCCGAAGCTCTGCCTGTCCCCATTCGTTACACATCCGGTCTGCTCCCAGAAAAACGTAGCGCACCGGATATTTACTCAGCGTTGTGACAACCTCCTGCAGCATATCCACTATTGACACTTTTTGTGGATACGAGAACTTTTCTTTCAGATATACCCTCATTCCCAGCGCTGTAAAACTGCAGTCCTCAGCAATCAGAATCATTAGTCGTCTCAATGGATTTGGTTAATTAGTAGGTTATTAATACATTTATTTTGTAAATGAAATGTTATTCGCCGTGAATTCTTATAAATAAATTCCTTTTATCTTTTAAATGAAAAAATATTTACCGCCAGGAAAGAGCCCGACTTTCTTTCGACAGGCAGGGGAGGCCCCAGCTTGTATAAAGCTGTGTGTATTAACGCCGTTAATTTAAAGCGGGACCGTTACTTATATTCACTTTCAGGTAGCTACATATTTAGCCTTATTAATGACACCAGGTGTTGATGAGCTGAATTTAGATCATTTCACTGAAAAGATCACCTTATTTGATCATAAGTCCTGACATAACAAGAAATATTGGATTATTATCCTGTTTTGTCGATCTTGCTCAGGATATCGATCTTATTATTGATTGCATTGGTATACCTGAGCAGAATAAATGCCATTATTTTATTTGGAATTCCCATATTCATTCCGTGGTTTAATATTTATTTAGGGTTTCTGATCGAGGATTTACGTGAAAGCAGCATGATTGCAGATGGATGAAATTATTTTTCAGCAGGCATAATAAGCCTGCGAACTTTAATGTGAGTCATCATTTTATATCCATCGAAATGCCATTTTTTTCTTTGCTATCAATGTATTGCTCAGGAGTGTCCGAAAACTCCTGAGAAGATGCGTATTATTTAATCGAAAAGGATAGTTCATGAAACGTAAAAATTTAGCTCTCGCGTTAACGACGTTGCTTTGCACATCTTCGGTATTTGCTAACCCCGTAGAACCGCCTGAATCCGTAACGGTGAATGGAGGAACCATCAAATTTGTCGGCAGCCTGGTCAATGCCGCCTGTGCGCTTGAGCAGCCGACGGGCGGACAAGTTGTTGACCTCCAGCAATTCCGCGTGGCCGATTTAAATAAGGCAGTAGGAGACGTCACCCCGGCACGTGACTTTGACATCAAACTCACGGACTGCTCGGTAGAAACTTATAAGAAGGCCAGCGTTAACTTCAGTGGCGTGAGTGTACCGGGCAAAAATACCATTCTTGCTCTCGACAACGACCGCGGGAGCTCTGCTGCCAGCGGCGTCGGGATCCGTATCCTGAGCGATGGGAAAGCCGTGCCCGTCGACGGTTCAGGGGTTTCTGAAGCCACGAATCTGACGCCGGGCAACACCAAAATGCGATTCCAGGCGCAGTACATTTCGACGTCCACAGACGTTAAACCTGGCGCAGCGAACGCCAGCGCTGAGTTCAGCATCACCTATTCCTGACAGGCCCTGCTCCGGACCCTGGTCCGGAGCAGGTATCTCCGCAATATCATGGTTATCAATATGACTCTTACGCGCTTTTTCCAGAGAAAAGCAGGTGTCCTTTTGCTCTCTTTTTTCAGCGTGCTGCCCCTTGGCGTCCAGGCCGGCGGCATAGTGCTGGGCGGCACCCGCATTATCTATCCGCTGGACAGCCGGCAGCAGCCGGTCTCTGTCCGCAACACCGACGACAAAACCACCTTCCTGGTGCAGTCCTGGGTTGAGGGTGCAGACGGCCAGAAAACTAAGGACTTTGTGGTCACACCGCCGCTGTATACCGGCGGGCCCGGCAACGAGAATATGCTGCGCCTGGTGCGTACGGGGGGAGAATTACCCCGTGACCGGGAGAGCCTCTATTACTTCAATGCGAAGGCCATTCCTTCGGTGGATAAAAAAGCGCTTGAAGGAAAAAGCGCCCTCATTCTCGCCGTGGTCACCCGCGTCAAACTGTTTGTTAGACCTGAAGGGCTTAAGCCCCGGCCTGAGGCCGCGCCCGCCGAACTGCGTTTTCGGATAAACGGGCAGAAGGTCACTGTCCATAATCCGACGCCGTACTACCTGACCCTGACCGACATAAAAGCCGGCAGAACGCCGCTGGCGGACACCATGGTTTCTCCTCTGAGTGACTCTTCCATCGTCCTGCCGCCGGGGGCGGGAAGCGACATCACCTTCAGCACCATCAACGACTACGGCGGCATCAGTACCCCACAGAAAGGCGTCATGCAGTAAGTGAGTTGCTCGCGGGAGGTAAGGGAGGTTCAGCATTATGGACAGAAAGCGGAACAGAAAAAAAAGGTCGGGAGACGGGGCGGGAGAGCCGTCGGCCATCATCGTGCCTGACCTTACGGATGAAAAAAATAGCGACAAAAGAAAGAGAAGCCGCAGGACGCCTGAACATCAGCGGGGCGTCGCCCCCCTGGCGCTGGCGGTCACGCTGGCGCTGACTGGTGGACCTGCGATGGCCGATGAGCTCTGGTTCCCGCCCGGATTACTGGGGGACGCGAAGACGGTGGCAGACCTGTCGCAGTTCCAGCGGGGCGGGCAGATGCCGGGCCGCTACCAGGTTGACATTGTGGTGAATGACACGGTGGTGGCCACCCGGACGCTCACCTTCGTGCCGCTGCCGGAGAAGGATATTCCCCCGGGCATTACCGATAACACCGGGTTGATGACCTGCCTGGGCTCTGACGAGTTGAAGGAGGTGGGGCTGCGGCCGGAGATACTGACTCCCCTGACCGGCCAGCCAGAGGCGAGCGGCCTGTCGGACCAGCAGTGCCTGAACGTGGCAACCCTGGTGCCGCAGGCCACGACCCGCTTCGACTTCCAGCGCATGCGCCTGGAGCTGAGCATCCCTCAGGCCGCGTTGCTGGCCAGACCCCGGGGATGGATACCGCCGGAGCAGTGGGACGAGGGCATCAATGCGGCCCTGCTCAACTACAACCTGAGCGGCAGCGACAACCGCGGGCGATACGGCAACAGCCGCAGCAACTACCTGCGCCTGAGCGGCGGCCTGAACCTTGGCGCCTGGCGTTTTCGGGATGATATGACCTGGAGCAGTTACAGCAGCCGTTACTCCAGCGAGAGTCGCTGGCAACACGGGTGCGCCTGGGCGGAGCGGGCCATTATTCCCTGGCGCAGCCGCCTGACGCTCGGGGACGCCACCACCGATGGCGATATTTTTGATTCGGTAGGTTTTCGCGGCGTGCGGCTGATGACCGACGACAGTATGTACCCGGACAGCCAGCGCGGCTATGCCCCGGTTATCCGCGGCACCGCCGTCGGCAACGCCCGGGTGACGGTCCGGCAGAACGGGTACGAGATGTACCGGATGAACGTGGCCCCGGGGCCATTTGTTATCGACGATATGTACCCGATGTACGCCGGGGGGGGGACCTTGAGGTCACCGTGACAGAGGCGGACGGCACCCGAAAAACGTTCACCGTGCCGTATTCCTCGGTGCCTCTCCTCCTGCGTGAGGGGCGCGTGACCTACTCGGTGACCGCGGGACGGCTGCGCAGCAACAGCGACCGCTATGAAAAACCGGCCTTCGTGCAGCCGACCCTGGTGTGGGGGCTGCCGTACAACATCACCGCTTACGGCGGGCTGCAGCTGGCGGAGCGCTACCGGGCGGGAACGCTGGGCGCCGGCCTGAATATGGGGCGCTGGGGGGCTATCTCTGCCGACGCCACCCACGCCGACAGCGAGCTGGCCGACGGCAGCCGCCATCAGGGGCAGTCCGTACGATTCCTCTATGGCCGGTCGCTGAACGACCTGGGGACGACGTTCCAGCTGGCGGGCTACCGCTACTCGACGCAGGGCTTCCACACCCTGGACGAGACGGCGCTGAAAGGCATGTCGGGCTGGCTGTACGACCCGAAGGAGGTGGATGCGGACGGCCGGCCGGCGCGCCGCCCGGTGACGGACTATTTCAACCTCTATGACAATAAGCGGCAGCGCATACAGGTCAATATCTCCCAGCGGCTGGGGGATATCGGCGCCCTCTACCTGACCGGCAGCCGGCAGACCTACTGGAACCGCCGCGGGAGCAGCGAGTCGCTGCAGGCAGGTTTCAGCGGGATGGTGGGGACGGTGAATTACAGCGTCTCCTTTAACCAGACGCGCAATACCGGGCTGTCACAGACGGACCGCTCGCTGTACCTGACGCTGTCGGTGCCGCTGGAGCGCTGGCTGCCGTCGGGCAGCTCGCCGGTCTACGCCACCCTGAACGGCGGGCGCGACGGGCGCGGCAATGTCACGCAGCAGCTGGGCCTCAGCGGCTCGGCGCTGGAGCGCGGCAACCTGAGCTGGAACGTCAGCCAGGGGTACTCCCGGGAGGGGGGGAACAGCAGCAGCGCGAGCCTCTATTACCAGGGCGGGTACGGCAACGGCAACCTGGGCTACAGCCACAGCGGCAGCTACACCCAGACCAGCTACGGCGTGTCGGGCGGAATGCTGTTGCACCGGAACGGGCTGACGCTGGGCCAGCCGCTGGGGGATACCAGCGTTCTGGTGGCTGCCCCCGGTGCGGCGAATGTGCCGGTGGGCAACGCCGGCGGGGTGCAGACGGACTGGCGGGGCTACACGGTGATGCCGTACGCCACGGTGTACCGTGAAAACCGGGTCGCGCTGGACACCACGAAGCTGGACGACCGGACAGAAATTGATAACGCGGTGAGCCGGGTGGTGCCGACGCGCGGGGCCATCGTCCGGGCTGAATTTAAAGCGAGAACAGGGCTGCGGGCGCTGATAACGCTGACGCACAACGGGAAGCCGCTGCCGTTCGGGACGACGGTCACGTCGGGCGATAACGGGAGCATCGTCGGGGACGAGGGCCAGGTCTTCCTGTCGGGGCTGTCGCCGCAGGGCACCCTGAAGGCGAAATGGGGCGCGGGTGCGGACCAGCAGTGCACGGTGCGCTACCGGCTGCCGGCGCAAAAAGAGCACCTGATACAGGTCGCGGAGAACTGTAAATGAAGAGACTGAACGGAGCTGAACATCATGAGTGGATATAACGCAGGTCTCAGAGGCTTTACCCGGATAGCCGCGTTAAGCCTGCTGTCCGTCGCACTTCCGTCAGCAGCGGATGTTAATGTTCAGACGGTCAAAATTGAGGCCACCGTACGGGCTGTATGCAGCGTCAGTATGCCGTCAGTGGTGGTGATGCCGGATATTATCTATGGCCCGGAGATGGATAACAAAGGGAATGTGGGCAGCCTTATTCCCGGCATCAGCACGGATATCACGGTCACTGGCAGCTGTTCGGGAAGCTCTAAATTCAAATATACCTTTACGGCAGACGGTGATGCGAATGGCTGCATTGCGCCCAGCCCCAAGGGGGCGGTGGGCCTCTGTCTGTATCAGGGGGGGACAAAATGAGCTTCTACGGAGGGCGGTCTCCGACCCTGACGTATCTGTCCAGCGGTGACACCCGGCTGACGGTTAAAGCGGCATATGGAGATAATCCGAAGGGGACAGACTACACCGCCACGCTGTCGGTGAAGATAGCGCTGATGTGACCTTTCCGGAGACGGTGACCACCCCGCCTGCTGGACAGCATGACGGATAATAACAAGGTAAATACGATGAAAATGCCTACCCTAAGACTGCCCGGTAGTGTCCGGGGCAGATTCCTGCTGGCGGCTGTCATTACGCTGTCGCCGCCACTGAAGGCGGACACTACGGCCACGACGAAAATTCAGGGGCGGATAAAGGCAAGTTGCTCTCTGATGGTACCGCCGCTCGTTAATCTTGGCGAAATTAAAAGAATGGCCATTGACGGCGAGGGCAGTGAAACGGGGGTATCTCGCTATGCCCGTAGATTTTATATCTCCCCCACCTGCCTTGGAACGGAAAAGTACAGGTTGACGTTTAAGGCAGAGCAGGTCACCCGTTCCGGCTGCGCGGACGCAGAGTCCGGTGCCATGGCGTTCTGTCTGTATCGCGACGATAAGCTGATAAGCCTGTCTGGTCTGCAGGGCGGCAGTATTGCGGGGGCGACGAGCAGCAGCCCTAATTTGACAGTTATGCCGGGACGCGGCAGTAAAGCCCCGGTCGCCGGCGAACACAGCGCCAGTGTAACCGCCACGATTGCGCCGATGTAATGCATGGCTGTCCGAATACAGGATTGCTCAACGGAAAGTTTGTTGCGAACGCCGTGGGAAAAGGCATATGCGTGGCTGTGTGATACACGAAAAAGACATCCTCCGGACTCGGACGTCTGGCACCTGCGGTGGCGATGGTCAGCAGAGGGCGAGGCGCTCTTTCGGTGCGTAACGACAGGCCGCTATCGCCTCTCCCCAATGCTGATTACCGGGAGGGGGCAGGACGCCCGGGCGGTATGGTCGGCCTCTGATGCTCTGGTGCTGAAATGGGTGGCGCTGTGTATTCAGCACCTCCTGCCTCAGCATGAAGCCTGCATGCATCTTACCGGTGGAGGCGTGGTGAAAAGTGTCGCGCGAGTGTCTGAGGCGCTTGAAACACAGCACTACTGCTTTGTTCACCGGACGGATATCCGGGGGTATTACGCTCATATCCTCAAGCCGCAGGTCGTGGCCCAGGTAGAGCGGTGGGTGACGGACCCGGTTCTGCAGGCGCTGGTCAGACAGTATGCGTACTACAGCGTGGAACGGGGCGGCGAAATTCACACCCCGGCAAAGGGCATCCCGCGAGGATGTTCCCTGAGCCCGCTTATTGGCGGCAGCCTGCTGCGCCACATTGACAGCCACTGGGCGTATTTACCTGGAGAGGATTACTGCTATGTCAGATACATGGGTGACTTTCTTTTGCTTACCCGCACCCGCTGGCAGTTACGCAGGGGGATTGCCCGCCTGTCTGCGGATTTTGAAACGGGCGGTTTTGAGCGTCATCCGGATAAAACGCAGACCGGAAGAGTGGAAAAGGGCTTTGACTGGCTGGGTATATGGTTCGGCGCCGGGGGCCCCGCCCTCTCGCCCTGGGCAATAAGGAACCATCGCGAACGGCGCCTGCGGCTTTATGAGCGGGCGCGGGCCGGAGGTGCTTCTGAATCAGAGGCGCAGGCCCGCGTGCAGGCTTACGAATCGCGATGGAAGGCATGGGGAGACCAGCTGGTAAAACTGGCCTCCTGAAAAAATAAGGAAGGACAATGCGTAACCGATTGATAACAGTGTTAATATGGGCATGTATGACAAACCCTTGCTCTGCTCACTGGGTCTGGGTGTACTACCCCAACGACGGGTGGATACAGAACGATACGCTCACGGGGGCGCTTCGCATGCCGAACAGCCCTAAAGGGTGCCCAGACGTTACCGCAAGGTATGACATCCGCGGGTCTGACACCGACCGAGGCGGGCCGTTTCGGGGGACGATCATCAGGCATGCTAACGTGAAACACACTACGGCCGCGTGGGACAAATCGTTCAAACGGATTGACGTACCTATGCCGCCCAATCCATTTCGGTATGTGTGGATCGTGATCACCGATGTCGACATAGACTGGTGGTCGGCAGAATCCGGGGACGGAGTTGGGTTCTTCGTAGACACAGGGAAGGACGGTACGTGTAAATTCGCAACCTTCCCAACTCTGATCACGACAGAACTCAACGTAGGTGAAGTGAAATATCCATCGATTATCCCATGGGGCGGCACTTGTGGCGGGGTGTACCACCTGGTGGGGAGGTCGACGACAGGGGTAAGTGTCGATGTAGATCTAAAACTCGAAGAGAACAAGGGGACGTTAGTGCGCGTCGAGGGGCTGTCCCCGGGGTCGTTCACCGTGCCAATAGACGTGACCTACACGTACAAGTAACCTCCTTGGCGCGCTGCTGGTAGGTGTGGCCCTTGGGCGGGGCCCAGTGCGGTCGGGTGCCCATGTGAGATGTGTACTGCGGAGTTACGGCCAGTGAGTAGCATGCCTGTTTTGCTATCCAGTTCATCCGCCGCATTTCACCTACCACTCTGTTACCGCAGACGACAGTGCACTCCGCCTGCGAATCAGGGAGTTCACCGAAACACGGATCCCACATTGCTATAGCAGAGTTCACTTCCTGATCTGAGAAGGGATCGTGGGATAATCGCAAACGCCTTTACAGGCTCCTTATCGGGGCCTGCCCCTGCGTCTTAAACGCCCACGTCGAAATAAATCGGCACAGCGTCGGCAGCCCCAGCCTCAGGGGTTGTATCCGAATCATATCTGGGGAATGGACTTTGTCTCTGACGCCTTATTTGACGGGCGTCGGTTACGTCTGCTGACGGTCATTGATCTCTACGCCCGCGAATGTCTGGGGATCTGCGTGGGCCAGAATCTGCGCTCAACGGAGGTCGCAGAGATGCTGAACTCCATTGCGCTCAGACGGTCCTTACCACAATTACTGAAAACCGATAATGGCTCTGAATTTGCAGGGAAAATGCTGGACAAATGGGTATATGAACGAGGGATCCGTATAGACTTCTCACGCCCGGGAACACCGACGGACAATGCCACTGTGGAGTCGTTTAATGGCAGGCTGCGGCAGGAATGTCTGAACGATAACATGGTTCATGTCCCTGGAGGATGCACGGTGCAAAATCGAGGCCTGGCGCATACACTATAACCAGAGACGTCCCCATTCTGCGCTGGGCTGGATGACGCCATCTGAATTTGCCGAGAAGTCTGTCGGTTATTCCTGATTATGACTGGAGCATATTCGGGGTCAGGGTCAGTTCTGCCTTGCCCCCATTTCCTGCAAAGCCATACCCGCCCAAAGCCATTCAGTGACGGGGTCTGAAGTCCAATGGAACGAAAACGTACGTTAGTGAGGTAAATATCTGATATATACAAATATAATGGACATAGAAAAACGCCCTTAAAATGGTGTCATTATAATCAAAAAATGGCATTTAACGGACAGCGTTGACTACTAATCGATTTTTCAGTCGTTTACTTTTCGCTTACCGTACGTTTTCGTACGGTTGGACCTCAACCCCCTATTTCCGGGATCGAGCTGGTTATGGATGCCGTCCAGTCCACGTTGGGGCTGGCGGTGATCGATGCTGTGTACCTGGAAGAAATCAGTAAGGGGAGGGTAGTCAGTATTGGCAATACAATTTCTACCCTGCTGGAGGACGTCGCGAATGTGGTGACCGTTGGCCGGTGCATTACCCTCCTTAGCTGCGGCGATCCACCCCGCACTGACTTACCTGAGCAAATAGCGCTTTCATCTGATGCCCTGATGAACAGGGCCTCTAGTTTTTATATCTTGCTACAGGTGTAAAACCCTACTGTCGGTAATGGCAGGCGATGGAAGATTACTTTTATTGAAGCATTTTAATGCGATCTCACCAGAGCTGAAGGTCACGGTGAATACTGATGTTATCTTATCAGCTTACTGTTCAATATTCTGCACATACAAAATAAGGCACGGGTTCTGTAGTAAAAATCCATAGACCTTTTCTGAGCTGTTTGATCCTGATATGATGCGTAGGAATTTTATTAGTAAGATAAAAATCCGGAATATACTCTTCTAAAATAGATTTATCGGCCTCACTGACTTCCAGAACTCCGTCAGGTATCTGAGTTAATAGAAACTCACCATCACTTTCACTGTAACGAAAGTGTTTTAATAGACTGACATTAGATATCTTATGTTTATAATTATACAAAACGCCTTCAAGCGTCATATAACCAACACCACTTTGCATATGATAATTAAGGGTCATGCTTAATGTATTATTACCGGAGTGGATGCTTATATCTGTTGTACAGAAAAGTCCGTCCTTTGTTTTTACGTGCTCACCGTAAAAAAAACCAACTATTACAGATAGTACGGAAAAAACAATAACAACACCAAATATATATTTCCTGTTCATTTAGGCCCCTCAGTAATAGTATTCAGACTTGCAAAAAAAATCACGTGTATTTTTAAAAAAAACATCCGCAGAGCATTTTAAAACAAAGGTCTGGGGAGCTGGAGGGTAATTAATAATGTACACCCAGTTATTTTGGCTGCAATCAATAGCCTGTGACGATATGAATTTAATAAAATCCAGATCGCTAGCAAGTGACTTATTCCTGAAAAGATGGCATTTCCCAGATATGTTTAATTGAGTAAGTTCAGGATAGATGTAAGGGGAGTTTTCTATTTCATTTCTAAGAGTAAACTGATAAGAAGCATAAAACAGAATAAAAGATACACTTATAATACTTAAAAAAAATAAAACATTAGGAGAGGTTTGAGTTTTCTTTTCTGAATCATCTCTTATTGTTTGTTTCTCTATTCCAGGTTGAGTGTCTGTAGCTTCAGGTATACTCGCTTTCTTTTCGTTGTTTTCCATTTCTGAAAATTGATCGCCCAGAACAACAAAACCACGCTTGGGAACTGTTTTTATAAAATCACATGCCAGTCCAAATTTAATTAGTGATTTTCGAAGTATCGATATATTCTGATAGATTGTATTGGGTGAAACACTCATTCCCCTCGATTCCCAGGCATAGAACTGGAGTTCATCAAGCGAAACCGTTTCGTTCTTTTTGTTTAGCATTGCGAGCAAACATAGACTCGCGGGGATCGCCAGGGACGTTTGCGTATCAAGCTGATCAATGTAAAACAAAGAGTGATTTACGGAATCGTACACTACTTTATTCTCAAGGATGAACTTTGTCATATATTCTTATTGGCCACACGAAGATCATGATAGAAGTAATGAAAAACATATCATGTAAGTCTGATTTTTTCAAATAATCAATATTCTATCTCAACACTTATCAATAGTGTGAATAGTGGTCAACTTGTTGATAAACAAAGTCTTATGAGAGTTGCAGTGATGGGGTGTTGTTGCATTCACATCTTCTTCAGATTTTGATGAGTTGCCCCAAGGCAGCATTTTTAGGAATATTACTTTCACGAAATGACGGATGGTTTTAGTAATATTCTACTCCGCTAAGCAATGGTAATAAGTTAAAGTTAAATATGATGGCTAAAGAGGTTCGATAAATATGAATATTTCTGCATCTGAAAAATCAACAAAAATAAATTCTTTTTCTGCTGTGCGTCAACATCTAACCAAGCGCGATATAAATGAGTGCCTCTCTTTTTATGGGTTTATTGAGTGTGCAGAAATGTGCAGGTTCCTGGCTGTACTTGTTGATGACGATCTTGACGTTTGCTCTTATCGTTATCTTCTGGCGTGCCTCAATGAGTGTCTTCAGACGCATGTAAATGGATACAAAGATGAGGGAACCTTATCCTATTTTCAGCCATTGATTAAACTTAGGGATGAAATAGAGTTCATTACATCCATTTCTTTTTCATAGCACCTGTGTAGCGGTAGAGTTAACAAGTTTATTTTATTCTGTAAAAAGGTTGAACTCAGCTATTGACGCACTTCAGTATCAGGGCAAACCTTTTAGAGAAAAAGATAGGGGTTAATAACGTAAGCTGTTTTATTTTCAATGTGCCTGCTATAGCCGGCAGAACCATATCCAAACCGTAACTCATTTAACAGAGACCCACTAGAATGCATTACGCTGTGCTCACAAATGACTTGTATCTGTACCTGGGTGTTAAACATTCTTTAGGCTCTTACAAATGCGAGCATTATTATCTGTCGGGTGGTGATGCATTAATCGAGCCTGTTAATATACTGATTCTGTTTGTTGACACCAGAATTTTCTTTTCAAAGATCTGGAAAAACTTCAACAAAATACTGTCATGCAATCCTCAGACAAACGTGCTGTGGTTAACACATCGTTCCTCATGCCGATTTCTCCTTGATGACATTGGGTTCCATCAGGAGATAGACAGGCATGATTCTCATTTTTTTCAGCGTGTAGTGGCCCACAACATGAAACAAAAAGAAAAAAGAAAGTTATCAGTTGGAATTAATGACTTCGCGATGTTTGACTTAAAATTGTTACGCTGCCTTGTGGCCGGAATGTCCCTCGAGGAAATTTCAATTAATCTGAAGCGTTCGGTCAAACAGATTTATGCGTTTAGATCTAGACTAGCTTTAAAAATAGGACTGAGACATGCATCATATTTGTCCTTTCATCTGGACAACATCTCACCTTTTGTCTTTTACTTGAATTTGCTTATCTACAAAGAAAGACGCATGGATATATGTGAAAGGAAAAAACGAAAAATTAAAATGGAACCTATATATTATCTTAGTGCCTCAGGACGTTACCGGAAGGGATGGTATCCTCACGGACTTCTCGATCATCACCTCTTAATAAAGCCCGTCTGATTTTACGGCAACTGTATCCAAACGAAAGATCACGTATTTTTTCTGTGCTTCAGTTACCTCATCTTAATTAACTGATTAGTGTACAGGGAATCCATTTCAATAATTAGTAATGGTTAATATCTATGAATAACCTTAACGCTAGACGACAAACTGCTGATGACAGTTTATCTCCGGGCATCCGCTGTATTGCCTGGTTCAGCATCGCCCTCCAGGCTGCTTTTCCGGCGGCAGTAGCCTTCACTCCAGTTATGGCAGGCGCAAGCAAGTCCCATTTTCTACAGCAAGCAGTGCCGCTGTCCACACTGCGCACAGAGGTACATACCTTAGCACCCGGTGAAACGGTATTATCGGTTGCTCAAAATTACCACCTCAGCCCGGTGCAGCTACGCGAGCTTAATCAGTTCCGTACATTCGCGCGTGGCTTTGACCACCTGCAGGCAGGTGACGAGCTGGATGTTCCTGTGGCCCCACTCCCGGAAGTGCGCTGGGACGATGTCCCGGCCGCATCCGTATCAGGTCATAATAGTGAAGACATGCAGGCGAACAAAGTCGCAGGCTACACCTCACAAGTCGGTAGTTTTCTCTCCGGTAGCGCAAAAAGTGACGCGGCTGCGTCCATGGCCCGGGGTATGGCGGGCGGTGCGGCGGGCGCCGAAATCCAGCAGTGGCTGAGCCGTTTCGGCACCGCCCGCGTACAGCTGGATGCGGATAAAAACTTCTCCCTTAAAAACTCTCAGCTCGACCTGCTTGTCCCTTTGTACGAACAAAAGGACAGTCTTGTCTTCACCCAGGGCAGTATTCACCGGACCGATGACCGCACCCAGTCTAATCTGGGGTTAGGGTACCGCTGGTTCGCCAGTGACTGGATGCTGGGCGCTAACACCTTCCTTGACTACGACCTGTCCCGGGGGCATGCCCGGCTGGGACTGGGCGGAGAGTACTGGCGTGACTTCCTGAAGCTGGGTGTCAACAGCTACCACCGCCTGACGGGCTGGAAAAACGCGCCTGACCTTGAGGACTACGAGGCCCGCCCGGCTAACGGATGGGATGTCCGGGCGCAGTACTGGCTGCCGTCCCTGCCGCAGCTGGGCGGTAAGCTGACTTATGAGCAGTACTACGGTGATGAGGTGGCCCTGTTTGGCAGGGACAACCGTCAGCGAAATCCGCACGCCGTCACGGCAGGCGTGAATTACACGCCGGTGCCGCTGCTTACGTTCAGTGCAGAGCAGCGGCAGGGGCAGTCAGGCAAAAGCGATACCCGTTTCAGCGTCGATATGAACTACCAGCTGGGAATGCCATGGCAGCACCAGATTAATCCTGACGCGGTGGCTGCCATGCGCAGCCTTGCCGGCAGCCGGTATGACCTGGTGGAGCGCAACAACAACATCGTGCTGGAGTACCGCAAAAAAGAAGTTATCCGCCTTAAGACAGCAGACCTGGTGACGGGCTATGCCGGTGAGCAGAAATCTCTGGGGGTATCCGTCAACAGCAAGTACGGGCTGGAGCGCATTGACTGGTCGGCTTCATCACTCATCGCTGCAGGAGGAAAAATCATGCAGAACGGGGTGGACTGGACAGTGGTGATACCGGCATATCGCTCAGGTGTGGAAGGTGTCAACAATTACACTATCAGTGGCGTCGCAGTTGATAAAAAAGGGAACATTTCCGGCCAGTCAGAAACCCAGGTCACCGTTACTCAGGCTGCTATTGATAAAACGACCAGTACGCTCTCACCTCCGGCCTCCACTCTGCCAGCTGACGGCGTTTCACAGCAGGAATTCGTTCTGAAGGTGAACGATAAAGAAGGGCAGCCGGTCGATATTGCTGAAAATGAAATCAGTGTTGAGAAAACTTCGAGGCTTCGCGGGAGCAGCAGCGCCACCTTGTCATCGTTTACCCGACGTGCGGCCGGTGAATATGTGATGACAGTCACCTCCGGGACGATGCCTGAAGGATTCACGGTTACACCATCGGCCCGTAATACGAAATTCGCGTCTGCAGATGTTAAGCTGACCGCAGACAATGCCACGGCAATGGTAAGCGTTCTGGATATTGTTGAAGACAAAGCCCTTGCTGATGGTAAGTCACAAAACAGATTTCGCGTGACCGTTGTCGATGCGCAGAGTAATCCTGTCCCCGGTCAGTCAGTCAGCCTTCAGGCAGATAACAGCGCCAGCGTTGCAGAGTCAGCCATCACAGAAGCAGATGGTACGGTCATTGTTCCCGTTACTTCATCGCTTGCAGGCGAAACAACCGTCACAGCCAGTATCAACAATAAGGCAAGTAAGACGCTGAAGCTCTCTTTCCGTCCTGACCGGAACACGGCGCGGATTGAGCAAAAGGATTTTAGCATTCTTCCCGAGGTCTCCCTGGCTGACGGAAAGACAGAAAAAACCGTCTCAGCCCGGGTGACTGATGCAAAGGGCAATACCGTACCGGACGTCCTGGTGACATTCAGTGCAGATAATGGCGCAGTGCTCGCTGAGGATAAAGCCAAAACGGATAACCGGGGTATGGTCACCACCGCGATGACCAGTACTGTTGCAGGTATTGCGCACGTGGCTGCCAGCGTGAACAGCCAGTCAGCCTCAAAGGAGACTACCTTTACCGGCAATAATGCGACGGCCATTGTAACCTCTGTTGATACAGCTGATGCGTCCGGTGTTGCTGACGGTGTAACTGCTGTGACATTCAGAGCACTCATTAAGGACCAGAATGGAAACCCACTTTCCGGTATTCCTGTTGACTGGAAATCCAGTAAGGACAGCAGCATTGTCGTCTTTAATGATGCGCAAACCATTACGTCAGAAGGAGGGATTGCCGAAGTGCGGGTTACCAGTACGCGCGCGTACAGTGACGTGGTGGTCACGGCGTCCACGAATGCATCGTCAAAGACAGCTTCTCCGTTTACCTTCGTGGCTGACAAGCAGAACCCGGTCATCAAGGCATTCAACACTAACAAACAGACGCTGACGGCCAATGGTAAAGATTCAGCAGAACTGACAGTCAGCATTACTGACACCAATGGTAACCCGCTTTCTGGTGTGGAAGTGGCGCTCACTAACAGCAATAACGCCGGAATAACACCTTCCCACCCCGTAACGAATGCAAATGGCGTGGCCTCCGCCTCACTGACAACGAGTCAGGCAGGAGAAGTGACCGTATCCGCATCGCTTGGTAAGGGGGATACGAAGTCACTTGCCCTCACAGCCGTATCTGATGAACAGACTGCGAATGTGAGTGTAACAGCGAGTACCACCACAGCAACTGCGGGTCAGGCGCAGCCCGTTACTCTTACGGCCACTGTGGTTGACGGGAATCATAACCCGGTCTCAGGCACCAGTGTGGCGTGGCAAACCAGCCACAACCAGCTGAGTGACACCGTCAGTCAGACGAATGCAGAAGGCAAGGCCACGGTACAGCTTACCGGGACAGAAGCGGTCCTCACCACGGTCACTGCCGTACTTTACAACAGCAAAAAAGGTTCGGTTCAGGTAACTTTTGGTCCGGGAGAGCCAGCGAGTGAACACAGCCAACTTTCGGTGTCACCTCAGTCCATTACGGCTGACGGCGTATCCGAAGCACAGGCATCTCTTATCCTTCGCGATAAATGGAATAACCCTGCACCAGGGAAGACCATCGACTGGAGCGCAGATACAAAGTCGGGTATTCACTTTGCGCCAGTGGAAAAGGGAGAGGGGGTTTATCAGGCTGCGGTCACCGGAACCGCAGAGGGCGCATGGACTTTGAAGGCGAAAAGCGGAACGGTTAACCTTCAGGCGCCACTGGCATTGCTGGCAAGCCAGTACTCTGCGCAGATTGACAGCGTATCTGTATCCGGCCCTGATACGGCCAGGGCTGACGGTCAGGAAACTGTGACGATTCGGGCGCAGGTCAAGGATGAAAATGGCAATACAAAACTTAAAGGGGTTGCTGTGGGCTGGAGTACCACACTGGGTACTCTTTCTTCAAGTCTGAGCTCAACGGATGAGAACGGTGTAGCTGAAATTACGTTGAGTAGTCGTGCAGCCGGCAGCGCCTGGGTTTCAGCCATGCTGGGTGGTGGCTCGCCGATTAAGGCCAATAAAGCTGTCACCTTCACCGCTGGCGATATCAGTGCGGATAAATCCTCACTCACTGTCTCTCCATCCAGCATCATTGCAGCAAAAGAAAGTGCTACTCTCAGTGTCACAGCCCGCGATGCCGAAGGCAATCTGCTCCCGGGTCTGAAAGATAAGATAACTGCCGGTTTCACTCCTGACCTGAATATGACTATATCCGCTTTCAGTGAGGTGTCACCAGGCATCTACGCGGCAAGTGTATCGGGTAAAAAAGCAGGGACATCCCAGGTAAGTGCTGATGTCAGCAATATCCGCATCAATCATACCGCCTCACTAACGCTCAAAGCTGACAATGATACTGCCAAAGTCAAAGGTAGCATCAGCGTGACACCAGCTTCTGCCACCGTGGGCGACGTTGTCACATATGCTGCCGTGCTGACCGATGTTAACGAAAATGCTCTGGGAGCCGGGATTCCTGTTACCTGGAGCGCAAATGAGGGCAGTACGCTCAGCGAACAGATGACCCGCACGGATGATTCCGGCACTGCACGTGTCACGCTGAGTCGGAAGCTTGCAGGGACAGCCAAAGTGGAGGTCATTCTCCCGTCAGGCACCACGCCTGCGCCTGACGTGATATTCAGTTCCAGTGATGTGGATGAAAACCGCTCAGAACTGATACTTGCACCTTCAGTGATTGTGGCCGGAAAAGAAACCGCCGCACTGACACTGACATTACGGGACAGTAATGGCAACCTGCTTACAGGGAAGAGTGTCAGTGGTCACAGTGATAACAGCGCTGTGACCATTGGCGAAAGCCAGGAAAACCGCGATGTGCCTGGCCACTATAAAATGAAGGTTAGCAGCGACAAGGCAGGCAGTGCCACTCTCACTGTTAACGTGGGTGACAAGGCACTGAACAAGAGCCGGATACTGACGGTGAAAGGCGATACTGACAGCTGGAAACTGTCGGCGGTTACCTCGGACAAAACCAGCCTGACAGCCGGAGATACAAAAGGGGTGACCTACAGTGCCACGGTCACAGATACTAAAGGGAACCCGCTGAATAATGTGGTGGTTTCCTGGCAGCTTAGTGGACTGGCGGAAAGCTATGCGCCAACGTCGCGCACCAATGAAAAGGGTATCGCGACCACCGAGGTGAAAAGCCATACCGCAGGACTGCTTCAGATGACAGCGTATCTTGATGCAGATAACCATATCCAGGCAGACAATGTCACCGTGGTGGCTGGAGAGATAAAAAACGCGACTTTTGGTGCAGACAAAACCAGTATCGGCTCTGACGGTAAGGATACGGTAACGTTCACAGCCAGTCTGGAAGATACCTACGGTAACCCGGTCATGGGGAAAACGGTCATAATCGAAGGCGCTGATTCGCTGGATGGATTTAAGCTCAGTGCAGTCCAGGACCAGCAGAATGGGCGCTATGTGGCAACAGGGGTTGCAACAACCAAAGGGCAGGTCACACTCAGTGCACATGTGGACGGTAAAAAGGTGGGGGACTCTGTTACAGTCACTGTCGGAGCCATTACACCAGATTTACGATTTGCCAATGCCGAACAACCTGTAACCTGGAGCAGTAATTTTACGGCTTCACAAGCTGTAAAGGGCATGCCAGATGGCGTAGACCAGATATGGTCGAGTTCAGATAAAAGTGTTGCTACTGTTGACAAAAAAGGAACCGTAACTTTATTGAGGTCAGGTACGGTAAACATATCTGTTTTTACGCCGGGAAATGAACAATATAACTCTGCTATGGCCTCGTATACTCTATTAATTGACAAGGCAAATATTAACCTACAGTTTGGAGATGGTTCGCATAATATTTCTTATGGTAACGGATACAGTTTGCCTGAGTTAGACACAGGTACTAAAGAGGTTAAAATTTCGGATGTTCAGGTCAGTTTTTCATCATCTGATTCTAGTATAGCCACTATTAGCAAAGATGGTTCAAGTGTAACAATTCTGAAGTCAGGGACGGTTAAGTTCACTGCATTAGCGTCCGAAAATGAAAGATACCGTAGTTCTTCAGTTGAATATGTTCTGGTTATTTCGAAAGCTAAACTGGATCTCTCTTTCGAAAAGTCGAGAATTAATGTCAATACTGTAGAGCTGGATCAAACCCCAGAACAGTATCTCCAGTCCACAAAAAACGGGTTACCGTCAGACGTGTCTGCTAAGTGGTCATCTTCGGATACCCAAGTTGTATCTCTGAATGAGGATGGTTCCAAAGCATCCAGCGCAAATGCTGGATTGACCAAAATAAGTATAAATGTAGAGGGAGATGAGCGTTATGAAGCTGCATCTGGTTATTATGAACTAGCAGTCTACGGTCGACCTGAGTTGTCATTTGAAAAAGTAGAGGGGAAATCGTTACTACAAAGCTATTCTATGGATGAAAATACTTGGCAGCCATTCAACAAAAAAGATTCTCTTGATATCTCGTGGGGTGTGAGTAATCCTAGCGATATATACAGATTGCCGAAGAAGGTTGTTGTTACACTTAAGAATGGTGACAACGTCATATTTAATGAGGTATATACAACTGATATTACTCACAAAACTATATCGATAGATCCAAAAGCTGAATGGGTAGGTCACACCCTGAAAATCACTATTAATGCATTTGGTTATAATGATATAGCTTCAGCAGAAGCATTAAGTAAAGATGTCAGGACATCACTGATTGATATCAGTAAAGTTCTTGAAACAAAAATGGCAGGTTTGTCACACCAAATAGTCATCCCTGGGGAAAATGATAACTTTGACTCAGAAAATACTTGTCGTAGTAGCTCAGGAGTGAATCAGAGAGACGCATATGTGTTCTGGAATGTCAACATTTGGCCTAAGGAAACGGCAAGGCCGTCAATATTTAATGTCGAAGGTGTAGCTTACATGAATGGTTCTTATCGAGGAGGAGAAACTTCGTTTATTAGACTAATGGGGGAAGTTGCTCGTGGTGGTGGGTTTGGATACAAAGATACAATGAGTACATCAACATCAATAGGGTTACTGGTTAAGGATTGCTGGCGTAATTCTAGTTATGGTAAAGCCTGGGTCTCAGCGAAGATATCCTATGGCGGAAAATCATTCCATTTAAAATCTCCTGACTTAGACTGGAACGGTGATAATGCTGACGATTCCCAGAAGGGGGTAGATATGCAGATTGTTGAATAAGGATTTTAGATATCTATTTTTTGTTAAGAATGGGTGGGTAAGTAAAGTTCCGTCATAATTCGGCGGAGCTTTTACTTTATTTTTGTGGGAGTCACCCAGCCTGCGTAAAATGGGAGATGCTCTGATTGAAGGTATCTCACTAAAAAACACCACATTCAAATATATATTTAATTCTGGTGGAGGAGGGAGGGGGATGATATTATTGTCAACCATACTTGGCAGAATGGTTTTTATCTTTATTTAAGAGAGCGTTATGAAATTTTCGTTATTAGTTATAGCTACGCTTTTACTATCAGCATGTACCTCAGAGCATGAGGTGTTAACAAATGTGCCTGTAAATATGGCAAATCCTGCATCTGTATATTGTCATAATAAAGGCGGTAAGCTAAGTATTGTTAAAGGTAGTAAGGGGAACGTAGGGTATTGTACACTTCCTTCAGGAGAGCTTATTGAAGAATGGGCTTTATATCACAGGGATCATGAAAAAGGTTAATTATGTGAGCATCAATGTTATTTCAACGACCTGTATATATCCCGTCGGGATATATACAGGATATCATTATCGTTTGAAAAGCATTATAAAAATGACAAGTTATATTTCTGTCTGATCAGTTTATGGTAATTGCCGGATGGTTCCTGCAGCCCCTGTAGTTCATGGTCTTTGAAAATAAGATATGAACTGCGGGTTGGTCATACCTTATCAGGCTATACCTTTAACAGGTCGGGTAAAATCTTCAACTTTGAAACCAAGTACCGCCAGTGTGGCAAAGAAAGTTAAAGCACCGCTGAACACAACAGCTATTAGACGCATTAAACGGTATGGCATGGTACTCTCGGACCACTCCGGCATGACATACTTCATACCAAGCAACGCTGTAGACATTATTAACAAACCGATCATCAGACGAATAAGGAAACTTGACCAACCTGATTGCGGAGTGAAAATCTTCTGCTTACGTAGCTACCAGTATCACAACCCGGCATTGAGGCAAGCCGCCAGATTAATCAACAATGACAGACCTGCATGCTTTAGTGGACCAATTAACGCAAGGTTCATAAGTTGAGTCATAATCAACGTAACAATGTCAATTTTTACCGGCGTTTTGATGTCATGTCGTGAATAATTAGTGTACAGCGATTTAAATAAATTGATAGTGATACATGTTACAGAAAGTTAAATTGGGGACAGTGTGTGCATTTTTCTGTTGAAGTATTATTGATATTAAGTGCGCTATGATTAGGTTATGGGTTTATTGCCGTGAGCTATAAAATATGCGATTAAAAGTATTATTAATGCCGTTAATGATTTTTCTTCTTTCTGGTTGTATAGATTTGGGACGAGTAGGAATACATCCGGAGTTAAAAACCATTTATTTTAAAAGCCATACCAATGCTGTAGCAAACTGCCTCTATTCAGCAGCCCTTAAACAGGAGCTATTACTGATTAAAGATGATCCTTTGCCTGGCAACACATCCCGTTTCAATTTGCAGGATGAACACTACGATAATGTGGCATATGTAGATATTTCTCCTTCAGGAGAAAACCAGAGCAGTGTTGATTTCTTCTATGCTCCTCACGCCCCGGATGTACACAATGCAATCGTGTCGATGATTGCACAATGCGAAAGAGAGCTTCGTTAAACACTAAAACCAGAATGTTTTTTACCCAGAAATTTTTTCTGATTAAAAAGTAGTCTTGACGTAAAATCATTTCCTATATCCAAAATTCACCTTAGAGTTTTGATATTTTATTTAAAGAAATTCGATAACACTAAATTTACTGTTAACTCATTTAATTTTTTACTGGAAATTATGAAAAAAATTTTTTCAGGATGTTAATCCTGATAAGCTTGACGGGTTGTGTTGAGTATCAGTGGGTCAAGCCCGGCACCGACAAGCAGCAGGAAGAGATTACTGAAACTGAATGTAAAGCACAGGCACTCAGAGATTTGCCACCTGACAATAAAATCACTGGTAAATACACATCTAAAGATGAAAAACATAAAACTACGGATACGAGCTACTCAACGAGTGATGAAAACGAGAGTCAGCGAGATATTTTGATGAAGGACTGTATGTATCGCAAAGGCTGAACACAGATTGAAGTCCAGCATTAAATAACGGTTGAGGTTTTTATAAAAAATTCGCACATGTTCATGTGCGAATTAAATAATGCATCTTTTATTTTTCAACAATATTGGTGATCTGATCGCGGTTTATTTCATGTTTGAAACCACCCGCATCCTTATAGCTCACCAGTCCCGTAGATTTATCCGTTTCCGGTTTGCCTTTAGTGACAATCATTTCACCTGATTTAGTCTGCAGAACATAGTTGCTGGAGCATCCAGTCAAAACGGTTGCCACTGCAAAAACAGCCAAAAATAAATATTTCTCCACAATCCACTTCCCGTTTGATTAAGTGATTCTTAAAATAACGAACTGTTATTTTAAGGAGTTTCATTAGTAAAGTCTACTATCTGTAGCGGCTCGCAAACGAAATCCCTGCGACTCGCAATCAGCAAAAAATTCGGCTCACATTAACTGCAAATTAAAAATGCCACCGGCTCACATTAAGTGACAATGGGCTTGCATTTATCTAGCCCGGCTCGCAATCCATTCTGTAGATAGATCCGTTTTAGTTCCAGGCATTTTTTGAAATCCCGGCAAAATAATGGCGCAGTCGATATTCCTCCGGTGACATCTTGTTCAGTGATTCATGCGGGCGTTTACAGCTATATTCTGATAACCATTTCTCCGGAATTTTCCGTACTTCATTCAGCGTTCTGAACAGATAAATACCGAGTATTTCTGTAAGATATGTCCTGTTAAAACGCTCAATGAAAGCGTTCTGCGTTTGTTTACCCGGCTGGATGAACTCCAATTTTACTGCGTGTATCTCTGCCCATTCAGCCAGCGCCAGAGAAATAAATTAACGGCATTTTCATACAAACTTGACCGCTGGGTCATTCCATCCAGAGGGGGGCATGGAATCTAGGTTTCAGGGAATGCGACAAGTTCTGCATCATGCTGTGCGGCCTCCCGAATGACCAAAAGCGCTTTTTCAACGGTTTTTTTCTTGTCGAGGAATACAGGGCTTAGCCTGAGGGTCGATCGCCAGGTCGGATGTATTGACCGTAGATTTCGCTTCTCTACAGCGAATTGTTGCGCTCCTTGTACACGAACGTCCGCTTCATGCCAGGAGCGGACGTTGCAAATGGCACTCTATATCTATTATTGATCGATGTTTAATTAACCAATTGTAAAAATTAATGCTGTTTAGCCCAAAATGATGTGAAAATAAAAGTGGAATTATAAGTGATTTTGGGACTGGCCGTTACTTCACAAACGGAAGAACATAATTAAAATACTCTACTCGAGCAGTCCGAAAAACTTTCCAATGTCTGGCATTAGCAGGTTCATCACGCTTGTTAGTATGCGTTAAAATAAGGCGTCTCTTTGCTCGCGAAACACCGACAAAAAACGCACAGCGATTCTCTTCTTCATCACCAAAAAAAATCTCATTTTCTATAGCCATGATTACAACCGAATCAAACTCTAATCCTTTGCTTTTGTGAATGGTTAAAATGCGTACAGCTTGATCATCACTAAATCGTTTTAATGCGAGGGGTAAATCAGATTCGATTTTCAGTAAATCTTTGATACGCGCTTCAACAACGCGCACAACCTGTTTAAGACGATCATGGGACTGACCTGCTCCCCGTTGATTAATACACCGCGATGCTAGTAATGTCTTCATAAGCCACATAAGGACACCCCATGAAAAAGCCTTTTACTGACAGCCAGCGCATAACCATTCTGAAGCAAGTCTCGGCCGGAACGCCGGTGGCGTTGTAAATAGACTCGTTCTGGAGCTATGGGACATCAGCCGCAGCGTCTATAATCCGGGCAGAGATTTGGTCTGCTAAAACCGTGTCTAATCGTCTGTTGAGATAGCATAAAACCTTGCGACATCCGGGTTCCTGGCTGCCGTGAGCGACCTACATTCACAAAGGTTAATATGAAACAAATTACGTTCAGCGATCTACAAAAACAAAGCGAGCAAGCCGCAAACTCCCCTCGCTTACGTGCCAATCGTAATCTCCATCCTGAATTGAGCGATCCTGTTCAGCGCCTGGCGATTGCTATGGAACCGGGTACCTATGTTCGCCCTCACCGTCACCCGCACACGTTTGAGCTGCTGACATCCCTTAGCGGGCGCTTTTTGGTATTGAATTTTGATGACAATGGCAACGTGACCCACCGCGTTGTGTTAGGTGAAGACTGCAAAGTGCTGGAGACGGAGGCCGGGACCTGGCATGCGGTGTTGTCGCTGGATAAAGGTGGGGTTATTTTTGAGGTAAAACATGGGGCGTATCAGCCTGTAGCTGAGCAAGATATGGCCCCATGGGCACCCGCCGAAAACGAGCCGGGCACGGATGAGCTGATGAAATGGTATGCCGTGGCGCAAGTGGGAGATGGCGGTTTTTCCCTGTAATATTACCGCACCCTCCCATATTCTTTCCCGGCCAGAGAAATAAACTAAAGCCGTATACAACGGCTTTTTCCCGTCCTTATGTCGTGTTTTCAACTGAACTTGGCCTGATTATGTCCGGATCATCTTCGGGGGCTGGTCAGTTAATCGAGCAGCTATGCTTCAGTGTAAAAAGCTGAGATGTTCGCACGCCGGAGCCGGTATTCTGGCCAGCATCTTGTCCGCAACGGATAACCCGAGAATCTGACAATAGCAGCGGTACAGAATATTGCCGGGTGACTGCTGAAGGGCACGCTGGTGGGGTGTTGCGTTTGCCGCATAAGGGAGCTTGAAATAAGGCTGATGATAGGGCAATCAGGACTCATTCCGTTTTTTTATACACTATAATTAAATAACTATTCATTGAGTTTTAAATTCGAAAGTAATTTATATTTTCGATTTTCAATAATTGTAAGTTATTTGTCTATGATTGTAATTTGATGACGCCAAAATCCAGTGCCTCGACTTTGTTTATCCTTTATTTAATGAGGCGGCATATACTCATCGTACTTAAAGCGCGGAAGCATTTTTTCGCGTTTAAGTATTTGGTCAAATGTCTCTCCTGGGGATTTTTTTGATGCTTTATACATCCGCTTTCGGCATCTCTTCTTTGGAGATGCCTTTTTTTAATATATGTGGTTTGGTATGTTTTTATCACTAAAAATAAAATGGACAGATGTCTTCACCGCGCTTATTCGTGGCATGCTTAACATAAGCCTCTGTTTTGTCGGCCTGATCTTAACAATCTTCCTTCTGCGGGAAGGGAGTTACATGGCAGCGATGCTCTATAACAATACCTCAGAGAAATCCTCATATGATTTGATTGAGGCTCTGGTGACGTATTTTCTATTCTTTGAATTCGTTGCGCTGATAGTGGTTTACTTTAAATCGGGATGCCATTTCCCATTAAGGTATTTTATCTATATAGCCATCACGGCAATAATACGGTTATTGATTGTGGATCATTCCAGCGCTCAGGACACAATCCTGTATTGTGCGTCAATTTTCATTTTGTCTACCATTTTACTGTTCACTAAAAGTAAGAAGATAGAGCCATAAATAACTCTTTTTCGCGTTAAAACTGGTGTTGTTTATTCATCTTTATAAGGGAGTGAGTCATTATATGGAGCGTTTGATTGAGAATCTGCTTTGTGCATCGCGCTGGTTATTAGCCCCGGTATATTTTGGGCTGTCATTGGCGCTTGTGGCATTAACGATTAAGTTTTTTCAGGAAATAGTGCATGTATTACCAGATATCCTGCTGATTGCGGAGTCGGATCTTATCCTGCTGCTGCTGTCGCTTGTGGATATGGCCCTGGTGGGGGGGTTATTGGTTATGGTCATGCTCTCCGGCTATGAGAACTTTGTCTCTCGCCTTAACGTTAAACACCTCAGTGAAAAGCTGAATTGGTTAGGGAAGGTTGACTCTACCTCGCTGAAAAATAAGGTTGCTGCTTCTATTGTCGCGATTTCATCAATCCATCTGTTACGGGTCTTTATGGATGCCGGTAACTTTAATGATGGGAAGATAATGTGGTATGTCATTATGCATATGACATTTGTCCTTTCAGCCTTTGCCATGGGTATTCTGGATAAAATAACGCGTAAGGTGTGATTTTAAATCATGGCATCAGCTCAGGAGGCTGGCAGTTAAAACTGCCAGTAATGCTATCCATCATCATGGAATGTATGAAAAATAGCCTGTGGCCGGAGAGTATAATCCGGCACAGATTTTATTCCCCACTGTTCTCCGGTCCCGATTAAAATCGGTAAAGGCTAAATGCTTTAGGATCCAGTACAGGCGTCTCTCCCAGGAGAATATCTGCGGCAATAGAGGCGGAAACAGGGCTTTCAGTCATCCCCCAGCTTGTGGCCGTGTTAACCACCAGTCCCGGGCATTCTTGAACGGCAGAAATAATAGGTGATTCATCCGGCGCGACGGCCATAGCGCCACTCCATCGGTCAATCACTGTCGAATGGTTAAAAGCAGGAAACTCTTCCCTTAGTCGGGCAAGTGATCTATCTAAATCTTTGACATCCGGCAAGGCAACCATATCTCTGTTGCTCTCAAAGGGCGATACTTCATCCAGCTTCCAGTTCTTTTTTTGCTTAAATGAATTGAGCAATTGCTCGTTAATTGACAGATGGACTGCGGCATCGGGCTGAGCCAGCAGAGGAAGATATTTATAGCCATATTTAAATGAGTCTTCGACGATAGGGATGACCTCGATGCGAGGCGAGGTAGCATAGGTCCCATCAGCCTGCTCGCGGAAAAACAGATTACCCGGTAAGGCAACATTCCCGCCAGGCAGCCCAACGGTGCCTGAAATCAATTGTTGAGACTGATATGCCGGCAGCGTTTCCAGGTCCACTCCGAGGTTTTGCATAAATAAACGTGACCATGCTCCGCCGCAGAGTACAACACGAGCTGTCTTTATCGAGCCTCTTTCGGTGACCACATCGGAAACAGCGCCGCTCTGGGTTTCAATTCCCCGCGCGGCACACTGCGTATATATTTTGATCCCAAGTCTTTTGGCATACTCGGCAATCTTAAAGGTCGCAATTTCAGGATCGAGGCTGCCGGAATCCTCTTCAAAACCTGCCACCTTCCAGGATGAAACAGCCCCTGCCAGACGCTGTTTTAACTCATTACCCTCGATAATTCTGGTTTGAAGAGGGTTTGCTCCACCGACTTCCTCCTTCTTCCGGGCAATCCACTTCGTCACATTATCTAAGTCGTCGTCGTCAAAGGGGACTTCAACTCGCCCCTGGGTTCGGTAGCTGGTATCTGCCCCGATCATGGCATTCATCTCACGCCAATGCTGTTTCCCCAGATGATGGAGCATGAATGTCTGGCCTTCCATTTTATAGGTAATAAGCTGGCCATAAAAACGAGATGATTGCTCGCCTGCAATATTCCCTTTCTCCAGAATAACAACGGATAATCCTTTTTTCGTCAGATTTATCGCTGTCATAATACCGAGTATACCCGCGCCAATGACGACGACATCTGCCGACTTTGGAATATTACCTTCCGTGCCCGAAACAAAACCATATCTTGGTTTGCCTGCGACCAGTCTTCCCTCTTGTTTGAGCATTGGGGGAAGAACTCCGGCTACCGCACCTGCAGCGCATATAGCCGCCCCGCCTAATATTAACTTTCTCCTGCTTATATTCATACATCCGCCTTAGCAAGGTTGCTTTAGAGTTTAATAAGTTGATTTGGTTATTAATAAATAAAAGCCGCTCGCATATAAATGCAATTATATAAATAGACGAACAGTTTATTTTTTAACGTCATCTCGCCACGATTGAGTGGTGGGGGTATAAACTACCTTAAGCGTTCCGGAGTAACGCCCCTGGCTCTTTGATGATATTTTGAACTCCGGGACTCGGAAGGTTAATGGCGCCGGCACGCATTGAACCAGGCCATTTACGCCAGGCAGATTAACCAGTTTAGTTTTAACTTTCCCTTCATCTGCACTCACGCCGGTCCAGATAATAGGCTCGCCATTTTTAACTGTTTGTGCCCCACCTGTAAGGGGATTGATAACAGAAAGATTGTAATCAAGCCGTTTGTCAGCGTCCGTTGATGCACCCGGCGCGTATATGGAAAACTCTCCGGTTTTTCTTCCCGGTGCCTGTTTCCCCTCATCCGTGAATAACAGACTGATCTGGTTTGAACTTGAGTTGCTCCCATCGTATAAACACATATCTATTGTCCTGTGTGCATCAGCCATGGCCGTGCGGTCGCCAAATTTTTTTATTCTTAGCCCAAGATCAACTAAGGGTGTTGATGCGCCATATTCAGGGAAATAAATTTGCTGTGTGCCATAGTCGGTTATTGTTAGCGATATAGTTGAATTCCATGTGCCAAGTCTGCTGCCGCTACATCCCTGACTTGCCTGATTTTTCCCCGGACCTGGACAATCTCTAACCCATTTAGTCGGATACATTATCAAATGTGCATTCCATGTCCCCGTAGTTAGCTTTAAAAGCTCCGAGCGATCTATCTTTAGTGAGAATGTAATAGGCTTGCCGGAAGGATAAGATGCAGCATTCCAGAGGCTTAATTTAAGTGTAGAGAGGACTTGCTTTACGCCATTGAGCGTTAAATCTACAGTCTTGCCGGTCTTTTCATGACTGAAACGCAATACTAATTTTCCATCAAAAATAGCGCCACCGCCACTTAATCCATTACCCCAATATGGATTTGTTGGGCATGCTCCGTTTGAAGGATCGGTACGCGTATAACAAGTTAAAGTATTATTTCTGTTTTTATTAACGTCACCGCTGTTGCCGCTTCCGCTTGAGGAGGACATACCACCAAAAATATTATCAAAGATAATTACTGAGCTAGGTATTGATGCTTTATCCATTGTGACTTCGACATTAAAGTCATGAGAGGAGGGCGCTACTTCATCGGCCCGCAGCGCGGGCGTGTACAGACCATAAAATATCGTTGTAGTCATCAAGAGTATGAACTTGATAAAAGAGTTCGAGAGCATTTCAGGTGTTTGCTTTTTGAGGGGCTCTAAAATAAGGCACATTAAGCATTACTCCTTGTTCATAGCCGTGGATTTGGTCTGCTGCGTCATTCCCGCGGTCATTAACTCAGCCTGTTTTTGTTCGGCTGCAGGTAAACTTGCCAGCTCTGTGCGTTGGCATGATGTTGTCCCCACATAGCGAATAACATCCCGCATCACGCTAACGTTCATTCTGCATTGCCAGTAAGCGTTGTCTTTCATTACGTAAAGGGTCTTAATATTGTTTGCTGTCTCAAGCGTAAAGTTGCCCCTTCCTAAAGGTGTCCATGACATAACATTTAATGGAATGGCCCCTTCCAGCGGCCGCCTGTCGTTATCCATTAATCTGCCAAGCCATGTATAACGGGCATCGACTTTCACTTCTCTGTTAAATGTTTTTCCCGGTGTCATAAAGACTTTTCTTGCACCCGTTCCTTTGCTTATCTCGCTGCTTATGCCTGCGGAGGAGGCCTGTGACTCAGTGACATCAATCGTGCTTTCCCTATAACCGGGAACGGTAAAGAGCGCCCGGCTGTTGCTCTGGACGTCACTTCTGCCGCTGTTATCTACTGACACATTCACGCGTGACTTTTCTGGCTCGCTGTCTTGTTCCACATTGACGGTTATTGCCGAAGATGGGGCTCCACCGCTCCAGCGGCCGACAACAAACCCTTTCCGATCGAGGATCAGTGATGAGCTGTAATTGCCGCTGCTATTGAGGATATGCCCGCTTGTCGTGCGATCCCATGCATCACTTAGGGTCAGTGAGCCCGTGCCGTACTGGCCTCCCATACGCCCATAAACTGAAGACGTAACGTTATCGGTGTTCACGCCATTGAGTGATATACCCGTCTCATTTTCACCGCTCTCATCGCCATATTGGCTATAGGCTGCGTTATACCCGAGTTGGGTATTACCTTGTTTACTGGCCTGCCAGCTAGCTCCCCCAGAGAATGAACGGCGCCTTCCGCCCACGTCATTCCGGCTGCCGGAGAAAGATAATGTGACGAAGATGCCTTTGTCCTGAGCGTTAAACGCGCTTTCATTTCTTATAAAAGCATTCAGGCTGGAGGTGAGGTTGATATCACGGATGTTAAAAGTACGTGTGACACCCGCTTGCCAGGTCCTGCTGCGGGAATGAGTCTGATAAATCTTTTCCCATGGAACACCCGCCGGGTTATGGGGATCATAATCGACCAAATCCCTGCGGTAGACATAGCGGCCCTGATTACTGTTAAGCGAATAACCCAGCGTGCCGTACCATTTTTCAAGCGGGACTGAAAGCATCACATTTGTACTTTTATAGCAGCCGTTAAAACTGTACCGGTGCAGGCCCTGGGCGTTACATTGAGCTGCCGTCATCGCACTACGATAAAAACTCAGGGAAAACCCATCGTTGTAATTGAGTTGCTGAATATTGCCTCTTGATCCTTCGCTCCCGTGCAGATAGCTCGCTCTTGACGTCAAGAGACCGTCCAGCCAGCCCGAGTCAAAACCATGTGACCAGTCAATAGCGCCCTCCCAGTAGCTGGCGCTATTAAACAGTGCCGTACCGGCCGTCAGGGCAGTATTGCTATTCATCGGTAATTTGAGCCCGGCCTGAATAACCTGCTTGTCGCTGTCGTTTTCAGGTGTGTCATCCGTATCCGGCGAGCCCGCCTGGACAAACCACTGCGGAGTGCTGGATGAAAACCCGCCCAGGCCGGTATAAGGCACCGTCTCGGTCCTTACCAGTTGGTTATCCTCATATACCCGGAGGGTTAATGTGTAACTGCCCATCGGGAATGAACGGGTGTCGAGTTCCTGCGGCCCGGGCTTTAAATAGAATGAAGCGAGTAGCTGACGATCTCTGTAAGCATCAACTCTTGCCTCTCTGGACAGAAAAATATTGACCGGTGTACCGCCGGAGACATTATCCATATTGACCCAGGCGAGGGTGGAACCGGCTCTTATGCCACGCATTTTCCCCAGCGGTAACTGGCTAAGGTTAATATTCCCGCCGCTATTACTGAAAACATCCCGCGAATCCATAACGCCGGCCTGCACATAAAACCGCTTTAAAAAATCTTGCCTGAAGTAGGCATTATTGATGGCGGTGTCATGGGTGCTTTCCTTGCCGGAACGTTGTCCCTGCCAGTTCCAGTCAACATTCAGGTAACCATTTTCCGTAATACCCAGAGAACCATTGCCCTGCACTGAAGCTGACTGATAGTGCCTGTCTGTCACAAAATTAATATTTTGCTGGTGAATAAAAGCATTGCGACTTTCTACGCTGGAGACGTAATAAATATTCTTCTGCTTTTTTTCCGGAAGATAGTGGTTACTTATAAACAGGATAGTCCTGGCATTATTTTCGTCATAGATAATATCGGCAGTATCCGTTTTGAGAAAATCGCACCCGGGCGTGCCGCCGCTGCTGCTGCATGAAAGCTTGCTGTTACGGTTAAAAGGTTTCTTTAGTTCATTATGTAACATTGCATTGAGGTCAGGATTATCCGGATATATTTTATTGATGGCAGAAACGACCGCGTCGGGTTGTAGAAACTGGACGCTTTCGAGATCCACATGAGTCTGGAAAACCCCCAGAGACTGACCATAAAGATAAACATCGGTGAGAACCGTTTGACCCCTGGCCAGTTCCTCAAAACCCTGCGGGATGCGCACGGATGCATGAAGCGAGCATGATGCTGAATAAGCGAAAATTAAGAAGAAAACAGGCAAGAACCGCATGTTCATCCATGAACTCCCATCAGAAATGACAGGGTTGGCACCCTGTCATTTGAGTTGACTAATTACTTATTGCCACCTGGCTTTTCTGCTGGCGCAGTGGCCTGCGTTACCACCATGCTTACGATCCCAGTGTAAGAGCCCGCAGCCGCTACTGGTCCTGGATTGTCCTGAGCAATCACCAGAGGCATGGTTGAAGAACCGTTAGCAATACCGCTCGGGAAGGCAGTGGCATATTCCAGAGTGATAGGGGTGGTAGACAATTTTGTACCGTTAACAGACACGCTTAATGGAATAGCATTGCTGCCATTGGCATCTGTCAGGGTCGGGGTATTAGCCAGGCTGACGCTGAGTGCTTTATCTTCTTTATTCGACCAGAACTTAATATTTTCTTTATGTGCCGCAAGTCCTTTCCCCGGTAGGTATTGCATCGCTACGGAAGAAGGGAGAGGAGAGCCATCGGCATTGGTAACGTCAACCGTCGGGTCAATATCTGCTGTTACTGTAATATCTCTTTGTACAGCATTAGCGCAAAAAGTGGTTGCCAGAATACCGCCTAAGCAGAGCAGGTTAAGTTTGTTTTTCATTTAACATTCCTTTTGTTGTTTTCCCATTTTCGGGAAGGGTTAATTCGTCTGCGATGCAGACAATGGAGCTTCTTCCATTTTTTTTGTAATCCAGTTTATATATTTAATTCGGTATGTTTTTGAGTGTGAGAAGGTCATTTGTGGAATATCGATCTCGGTATCCGGATAGACCGTGGCTATTGTTTTTTTCCATAAGCACTGGCCATCCGGATGACACTCTCCGATCTCTTTGACAGGCATCCTGATAGTCCCATCATTAAAAACCTTTCCGTTTTCACGATTGATTTTTAGACTCGCAATTACCTTTTTAGGTGCAACATGTATCAATGCTCCCCAGACAATATTTACGCCGACGTTGGCAGTTTTGTTGTCTTTTTTACTTTTGAAGCCTTCATCAAGAAAATTGTTTTCATTTACACTTTCAAAATAAGCACGCCATGTAGTTTCTTTTTGTGGCGGTTCTACTGAAACAAGCCTCACAACTCTCTCGCTGGCTGAAGACAGAGCTATTTTTCGTGGCGTAATAATGAGTCCTGCCGGGTTGTCGGCCAATGTTGCTTTCTCACTCTCTTCCTTTGTTCCTGGGTTAAGCACTTGCTTGAGGCTTACCCTAATAAACTGAACATCATTATCCTGAGATATTACTCTTATTTTTGATGCTCCATTCATTCCAACGGAGGCCTCCATAGGGTAGACATACATGGCGGCATTGGCCTTGCTGTTCATGGACAGGAGTGCCAGGAGAATAATAGGTGCGGAACAAATAAAAATGCTCTTCATAAGTATTTTATCCCTGATGAAAATTATCTCTTTCCATGATGAGTAGATATGGATTTTGTTGAGAAACAGAGCAGATTCTAGAGGACAAATTGACAGCGATCAAGTATTTTGATCGTTAAAACCGATCGGTTACATATTCCTAAATAGGCAAAACCTATCAATCAAGGGGGTTATGATCGATATACATTTTCAGTTATGAGTCTTATAAATTATAAGAATAGTTTGTTAACGATAAGGATTATCTAATATGAAGTTGACAGTTCTCCCGAATAAAGATGCATATTTCAATATAGGGTTGCAGTACGTTTTAAGATTGTTTAAAGAGTGTGACTACAATAGTGAAAATATCGTTTTTTTAAATCTTTCAACATGGTCTGTGAAAGAGGTGATCATGAGTGATTGGGTTGATTGTAATTTAAATGAAAGAACCATAATAATTTCACATCCTAATCTTTTACCGCTTGCAAACTACTTTTCAGGCTTACGGCGTAATATCTGTGTTGTTAGCTTGAGTGATATCAAGTTAACGAATAAATGCTCCGGTGGTTTTACTGGGAAAAGAGCCAGGAAATCCTCAGCAGAAAGTGAAAAAGCATTGACTGCGAAAGAATATCAAGCATTGCAAAATTTAATATTTAATATTCCTTTAGAGAAGGAAGCTTGTCATTTAGGCGTTTCAAAAAAAACGGTGTATAGTTTAAGGAAGAACGTTGCAAAAAAGCTAAGTATAAGAAATGTAAGGGAAATTTTCTTTTGGTGATATTTTTTATCACGCTGAAAATATGATCGCATTTAATTATTTCATCAATTTTTGATTGTTTTTACATAAAAACACCTTTCTTCTTTACGGAGTGGAAGGGTGTTTCTTTAATTTGTTTTTTTATATATTTAATGATGTGTTTAATTGTGTTTTTTTGTGTTTGCTGTTGGTTTTTTATGCTCTTTCTATGTGCTTTGTTGACTGGTTTTCTTATGGTTATTTATGTTTCTTTTGATATGTGTCGATAATGTCTTTTGACGAGCGTGGCATGAGTACGCGGTTTTTTTATTTTTCATTTTATGGTTTTTTTATTTTTATGATTGTTATTGTAAGTATTTCACAGTCTATCCGATGGCATGCGTTCTTATTGCATCATCAATATGATTTTTTTAATTTTAAATATAATGTTTAATTATGAAATTTGATGGCCTCGCAGAACGGAAAGTTATTGTTATCACTTAACTATCGGCTGCTAACCATGCTGAAGAACCAGGCCGGGCACCTCTCTGAAACTAATGAGATTGACGGTCAAAAAAATAGAAATAAAACATAAGCTAAGGTTAAGTGTTTTCTTCACTCGAGAAATACGGCGGTTAACGGTTTCTCCTTAGCCGATAATATGATTTTTTGAGTGGTAATCCCCCTGAGCGATGCTAATCCTCAATGAATAATGCAGTAGATTAATTAAAGTAAATCCCTGGTTTGTGATTTAAATTGCGCTCAGTATAACCATGCTTTTTAAATGGATACTAAACAATGAATATGCAATGTAACAAAAGAAAAAGACGTTACATTTCTCTACAAAAAAATTACAAAACTACATTTTTTTCACTATGAAAAAAATGGTTTTTAATTTCATATAAGTGATTAATTATGCGCCATAAAAGGATCTGTATTCATTCCGACAAATGAGCCTCTCCCTTTAAATACAATAAATAAAAACTGAAATGTTTTTGGCGGGCCTTTCTGCCTCTGCTTGAAGCTGCCTCTGAAGTAGAAATAAAGAGGGTGGGTTTCCCCTGGTTTTCTGTGAGCCGTTGCGCCAGTGGCGGCTCCTTTTCATTTACTCCTTTGCTGCATAGCGCTGGTGAGGCTCAGGCCGGAGCGGGTCCCGGCCCGCTGGAAAACTTGATTCAGCGTAAGCTTCGCTTCAGGCAGGAATAATGCGTATAAACAGGCAGCCGAAGAACAGGGGGCGATATCAAAAGATGAGGAATAAAAGCACGCGTTGGCCTGGTATGAAATTAACTCATCCCTGAGTTGGGCCTTAACCTAACTGGCCATGTCCGGGAGAGTGGCAAGAGCAAAACGGAGTACGTTATCGCCATCCAGTGACGCATAGGGCAGGCCTTCTATAACGGCGATGGGGCGTTGTCCCCCGACGGTAGCCCTGATTTCATCGAGCTTGTATTGAATGTGTGGTGCAACCAGAAATCCATCAAATGCAGGCTGGACGCTGGCAAAGTTATCCAGCCCCACGGCGCTGACCATCAGTTTATAACCTTCTGCATCCGCTACTTTCTGCATTTTCTTCGCCAGAGAATTGGCCGTGTTCCCGAACAAGCAACATATGAGTAACTTTTTCATGGGTATGTCCTCTTGATAACTGAGGCATACACTATTCCTGGCGGTAACCATAAAATGTGTGTGGGCTCATAGTTACACGACAAATTTATCCGATAAGGCGCTCACTCAGCCTGGCCCACCGGGGCTGCCGCGCTGTTCTTATCTTGTGGCCTCCTGGCAATCAAAAGTGAAAATCTGGTATGTGGTGGCATGGAGGCTAAGCACAATTATCTCCGGGTAATATAAAGGTGTGTAAGAAATACATCAAAAGGCAAAGTTTTAGTGTTGAGTAAAATAACCACCAGGGGTTGTTTGTTTTTTATACTGGTCTGTTCAGGTGATTATCGATTTAATAATGGCGTTTTTTGATAGATAGAGTTTTTACGTGTTTTTATACTCGCCGCTTGTCCGGAAGATATAAAGTAAATTGATTCATTATTTTTACTGTCTCATTTTGTAGCGCCTTTATATCATTTAAAGTTGTGTAGTCACTAAGGAAGGTAATACATGAACCATAAAAAACTGATGCTGGGGGCGTTTGTTTTGCCTCTGGCATTTGCATCCTGTAGTTTCGCCGAAACGCTCACGTCAGAAAAAGTAAGTTCCAGTGCAAATATTCCCTTTGCCGAAACGGTGGATATCGGGAACTCACTAACGATGGTCGGTGGCCTGGTCAGCGGGAGTTTTGGTGATGACTCATTAATTGCAACCGGCAGCATCACGGGGTTACAGGAAGGGCTTTATACCACCCTCATTGCCGATACGGATGATATTCCGGAAGGGCATACCTCAAAAGAGTTTGGCGTCGGGAATTTCCACGGTATAAATAATGCTGATAACGTCATCTCGGTAAAAGTTGAACCCGTTTCTCCCCGGAGTATTGTGCAGTCCGGCGAGCATGGTCTTAATTATGTTTCATTTGCGGCTAGCGGCCCGGTGCAAAGCTATAACGTGAAGTTAAATGGTCCACAGAAAGTCGTGGCTGATACTTATACAGTTAAAACGATAGCTTATACATTTAGTGAGTAAATAATTTGGGGGCATGGCCCCCTTTTTTAACCGGGCGTGTTTTTTATAATCGCATCGCCCACTTATATCTCACTTTAATGAGCGCGTTGTTATGCGAAATTCGTATTCTGTGGGGATGTTTTCTCTTATTATCGGTGGCGCATTATTGATATTATCAGCAAATGCTGCGGCTGATGAAGTGGTTGCTCATACACGCTTGTTTAAAATAAAACTGGGTGCCTCAAGGCTTATCTATTTGCCAGGCATAAACGACATCGCTCTCGCCGTAAATAATCCCCAGGATTACCCGGTTCTTATTCAGGGAAAAGCCTGGCAGGAAGATAAAAAAACGCCTGCTCCATTTATCGTGACTCCGCCGGTGTCGCGTTTAGAAGGCCATCAGCAAAGTCGTTTCAGAGTGATAAAAGCAGGCGAGTTTGCGCAGGATCGCGAGACCCTGAGCTGGCTTTGCGTAGCGGGCATTCCGCCTAAAAACACCGATGTCTGGGCGCAAGATGAGAGAGCGCGTGCTCCCTCTTCTGCGGTCATCATGAACCTGGAAGTCAGCGCCCGCCAGTGCATTAAACTGCTGGTTCGCCCCCCTACGTTAAGCACAACCACCCGGGAAGCCGCCGGGAACCTGGCCTGGTACAAAGATGGGAAGACGCTCGTGGCGCAGAACTCGTCTCCTCTTTATGTTCATTTAGCATCGGTGAGCATTGGCGGGCTGGCCGTGCCGGAGGTGACATATATTCCCCCTTACTCCTCGCGAACCTTTCCCGTTAGCCAGGAAGCCAAAGGCCCGATCAAATGGGTGGTGATAACGGATGAAGGGGGGAGGAGTCGCGCTTACCAGTCATTGCCGGAGCTAGCCGCCCGGCCTCAGGGCTGATTGAGCGTCCGCTATGATGCCTCTGATACCTGTGCGCTATTTTGCCCTCACCCTGATGTTGTCCCCTTTTTACTGTGACGCCCAGCGCTGGGAGTTTGATGCCAGCCAGCTGGGGCTGAGTGATGCCAGCCTGGCCGTGTTTAATCAGGGGGGCCAGTTACCGGGAAGCTACCGCGTTGATGTGCTCCTGAACGGAGAAGTTGTGGATACCCGCAATATTCTGTTCAGGAAAATGCCTGGGGAGCCTGAAAATGCCGGTCTCGCTCCCTGCCTGAGCATTGGGCTGCTTAACCAGTACGGCATTCGGGTTGAAGATTATCCCCGGCTGGCGCCGTCATCTTCTGATACCAGCCAGTGCAGCCACCTGAATGCCGTTCCCGGCGTGGAGGCAGTGTTCAGTTTTTCCAGCCAGCAACTCCTGCTGACTGTTCCTCAGGCCGTTATGCGTCAGGTGTCGGGCGAGCTGGCACCGCAGGAGCAATGGAATGACGGGATCGATGCCCTCCTGCTGAATTACCAGGCCAGCATGTCGCATACGTCATACCGTGGTTCGCGCCGCCAGCGAATGGACTCCCCGTTCATCCTGCTGGAGCCGGGGCTGAATATAGGCCCGTGGCGGCTGCGGCATTCTACCAGTTGGCAGAAAAATGCCGGCCAGGGCGGCCGCTGGGAAACGGCGTATACCTTTGCCGAACGGGGTCTGTACGGGATGAAGAGCCGCCTGACGCTTGGCGCACGTTTTACCCCGTATGAGGTGTTCGACAGCGTTCCCTTCAGGGGCGTTATGCTCGGGACCGACGACGAGATGATGCCTTTCAGCGAGCGCCGTTTTTCTCCGGTAGTCAGCGGCGTTGCCCGTTCGCTGGCGCGAGTGGTCGTTCGTCAGCAGGGGTACACCCTCTATGATGCCACCGTCGCGCCCGGCCCCTTCAGGCTGGGCAACTTAAGGCCGTTGTCCGGCGGCGGTGATTTGGACGTCACCGTTGAGGAGAGCAGCGGCTTAGCTCAGCATTTCATCGTGTCCTGGCAAACACCTTCCATCGCCGTGCATTCCGGTTACCTGAAATATAACCTGATGGCGGGGCAATATAATCCTGCCGGTCGTGTCAGCGGGCGGACAGGCATTGCACAGGCATCGGCAATATATGGCTTGCCGCTGGGGGCGACGATTTATGGCGGATTACAGGGCGCTGAGTGCTTTCATGCCCTGTCGCTTGGGGTTGGCGTCTCGCTGGGCAGCGCCGGTAGCTTTTCTCTGGATACCACGCACGATCGCGTTCGTTCTAAAAATGCCTCACAGGGTAAGCAGTGGCGGGTGCGCTACAGCAAATCGGTGGATGCTACCCATTCATCGCTGGCATTAACCTGGGCCTGGTCTCCTGCGGCCGGTTACCGCACGTTGTCGGATGCCCTTGAGCGCAGATCGGTTCCCCGGGGTGGGATGATTTCCCGGGCGCAACTGAGTTTTAATCAATCTCTGGGCGCGCTGGGCTACCTCAGCCTGAGCACCCGCCGAACCCGATACCGGCAGAGTGAAGAAAACGATCGCTCCGAAAGCATACGCTACAACACGCGTATCAAAGATCTCTCTCTGTCTCTGGACTGGACGCGCTCGCGCTGGCAGGGAAAAGTGGATCGGCTTCTCAGTATTATGTTCAGTGTCCCACTGGGGAATATGTCCGGGGCTGAAACAATGGCTAGCGGGCAGATGTTGTCGTCCACCGCCGGCAAAGAAACCTGGATGACGGGACTGAGCGGCCAGGGGATGGGGCATCGCTTAAGCTGGAATGTGATGCAGCGTTTTTTGCCCGGCAACGCGGGCACCCGGTCGCAATCTCACTCCACAACCTCTCTGGGATGGCGTGGTTCTCAGGGGATCATGACGGCAAATTATAGCCGTAGCCCACAGGTTACAGGTCTTGGAGCCAGCCTGAGCGGGAGCGGCGTGCTGACTTCCGGGGGATGGGCGCTGGGGCAGCCGCTAAACGGCACGGCAGCATTAGTTGGCGCACCGGGAGCAGCAGAGATCCCGGTTGGAGGGTGGCCAGGGGTGAAAACCGATGGGCGGGGTTATACCGTCCTGAGCGGGCTGCAACCTTACCAGCGAAACGTTATCAGCCTCGATCCCGCTCGCCTGCCGCATGAGGCGGAGATAACCCGGACGGATATTCCCGTGGTGCCGACCAACGGCGCGATTATTCCTGCCGTATTTGCGACTCATATCGGCAAAAAGGCGCTATTGGGTCTGACGGATAGCAGCGGGCAAGCCATCCCCTTCGGCTCCGTTGTTACGCCGGAAGCACAAAATAATGCCAGTAACGGCATCGTGGGTGAAAACGGAAAGGTCTATTTGTCCGGGCTTTCCGGGAAAGGATATTTGCAAATCCGCTGGGGTCTCTCAGCGCGGCAGTCCTGTCGGGCAGCATATCGTTTGCCGAAAGTTTCCGGCCCTGCTGGAATTTTTAGTGCATGGGCGAAGTGCTTGTGAGCCATGTAAGTAAATTAGCTTCTGCCTCCCCTTGAAATAAAAAGACCCCGGAAGTCTAAACCGCCGGGGTCTTCAAATCAGGCGCAGCTAAGGCTTAACTGCGGTTTTCTTCAATATAACGAGCAAGGCTCTCCGGGGTTTTCAGCACGGTGGCGACTTCCGTCGGCGGTATCATACAGCCGTACAGATCCTGCACTTCCAGCACTAAATCCACCGCCAGAATAGAGTCGAGAATATCGGACTCAATCAGTTCATCGTTAAAGCCGACTTTGCGGGATAACACCTTTTCAAACAGGGCGAGAATGTCTTGTTCCATCTTTTTTTCCTGAGTCATTAATTCGTGCGAGCCTGGGTATCCAGCAGCTTGCGGTCGATTTTGCCGTTAGGGTTAAGCGGCAAAGCGTCTTTAATAATGATTTGCGAAGGCACCATATAAGGCGGGATCACCTTCGAGAGCGAAGTTTTGATGGCTTCCGGCGCGAGGCCGGTTACGCAGAAAGCCGCAATACGCAGCACGCCGCCGCCGGACTTCATCAGCGGCAGCACCACGGCTTCGCTAATGCCGGACATCGCCAGCAGGCGGTTCTCAATCTCGTTGATTTCAATCCGGTAGCCGTTCAATTTGATTTGGCTGTCGTTGCGGCCCTGGCAATAAAGCAGTCCGTCCTCGTAGCCGAGATCGCCGGTCCGGTAGCCCCGGAATTGCTCGCTTTCGCGGTGCAGTAATTTCTCTGCGTTTTCCTGCGGCAGCCCAAGGTAGCCGCGCATCACGTTTTTACCCCAGATAATCAGTTCACCTTCGGCGGTAATCTCCATTCTGGAGTCCGGCATCATGGTGCCAACCGGCAGCAGGTCGTTTTCGCTGAGCAGGATCTCATCGGTGATTTCGATAACCGTGGTGGCGATGGTCGCCTCCGTTGGCCCGTAGGAGTTAAGAATTTTGGCCTGCGGGAAGCGTCGGCGCAGCTGCTTGACCAGCGCCTTATTCAGCACTTCGCCGATGAATACAAACACGCTCAGGTCGGGCAAATAGTCGCTGTTGAACTGCGGGGAAAGCAGCTTCTGGTAGGCAAAAGAGGGCGTTGAAACCCAGGCCGAAACGCCGTTGGTTTTCAGGCGCTCAAGCCAGTTTTCGGCCGCGATGTCTTCTTTCGCATTCAGCACGATGTGCCCGCCGGTAGCGAGGTTTGCCAGCAGCGGGATCAGGGAAAGGTCGAAGCTGAACACCGCGTGGTTCATCAGCACCGGCACGTCCGGCAGCGCAAAATCCTGGCGTACCCACTTCATGAAGTGCCACAGGCTCTCGCGCCCAATCTGCACGCCTTTCGGTTTCCCGGTACTTCCTGAAGTAAACATGATATAGGCCAGGTTCTGCTCGGCCAGCGCTTTGCCCGTTTCGCCGGTTGCCACGAACTGCTTTGTCGCTACGTCGTAATAGCAGGGAGCGCTGGCAAGCTGGCAGATCTCTTTCAGCCTCTCCTGAGGGTAAATGCAGTCCACCGGAATATACGGAATGTTGTGCAGCAGGCAGCTATAAATAGCCACGGCAAACTCGGCCTGCTGGTGCCCGTACAAAACCACCGGCGTTCCGGCGGGCTGCTGGCTCAGTTCGTAGCGCTGCGCCCAGTCCGCAACGGCGACGGAGAGCTGCTGCCAGGTCAGGGCGTAATCGCTGCCGCTGATGGCCAGCTGCTGGGGGCGTGCGGGGTCGAGTAATGCCGCACGCAGAAAATCCTGCAGTTCCTGAAGCTCGGGATGAAGTTTCATAGAGGTGACATTCCGCTAAAGATGTAGAGGGAGGCCGCTGCGCTTGCCAGCGTCAGAATTCGTCCAAAAAACGCGATAACCGGATGGCGTAACCCGTTGCTCAAAGCAGGGCTGCGTTTGGCTGACCACAGCAGCATGTTATGGGCAACGGAAATGGCGCCGAACAGCGCGCCGCTGATGACATAGTGCCTTTCAAGCCCGTTCCATGCCCCCATGCAAAAGAGCGTGCAGAAAATGCCAACGTTCTGTGCCAGGGTTTTGTTTTGACGGAAGAAATCGAGCTTCATCAGATTCATGTAAATCGGCATAAAGACCACGTCGCGCAGCCATTCAGACAGGCTGATGTGAAAGCGTCGCCAGAAGTCCTGCGGGTTTTTAGCCAGAATCGGCATATTAAAGTTGGCCGGAATGTTCAGACCAAACAGGCGGCCAGCGCCGATAGCCATATTGCTGTAACCGGCAAAATCGAAGTAAAGATAGGCGCTGTAGGCCAGCGACATCACAACGCCGACGCTGAGCGTAAACGGGCGGTGGCTCCAGGATTCAATCACCAGGTTATCTATCAGCATGGCAAACAAAAATTTTTGGATAATGCCGGTCACGATTTGCTCCAGCGCCAGTAAAAACTGTTCGCGGCTGAGGCGGAAAACCGGTTTGTTAATGTCGTTAACCCAGCTGCGCCAGCGGTACATTGGGCCAGCGAGGATAATAAACGGCATAAACAGATAGCAAAAATAATGCAGGAAATTTCGCCCGTCTTTTTTACTGCGGTAAAGCAGTACGTCAATCGCGCGGAAGGTCATAAAGGAGAGGCCAATCATGCCCAGGTGGTTATTAAGGTGTAGTTTCACCAAAAACAGCGGTAGCAGGGTCAGGCTCACCGCCTGCCATGTTTTTAACCAGCCTTTCTCTTTTAATGTGACAAGAATATAAAAAGCCAGGAACACCGCGATCGGAACAATATAATCGCCCTGGAAGATATAGCCCCAGCCTAATGCCGCCAGCACCGAAAAAGCGGATAAATAAGTCAGCCGGTTATTCAATACCCGGTTAACCAGCGCAAACAGCAGCGCCGATGAAAACAGAAAGAAAAAAAATGTTCCTGAGCTGTACATCATTCATCCTTCAGAATTTTTGATATTCAAAATGCACTTTTAAATTCATGCTGTCGTCAACGGATGACCACGCAACAACGGTTATCGCTAAAAAGAGATAAAGGAAAAAAAGGCGGGCTGCGGTTTTCATCATTTAAAACTCCCGGCAATAAATCGGTCCATGGCGACCCACGCCAGTTCTGTGGGGTGAAGGCGATCCCAGTTCCAGCCGTTTTGGTAGGGCTGCGCGTACATGTCGAAGTAACGAACCTGGTTTTGCTCAAGCGTTGCCGTAACCTGGCGGTCAACGGGTCGGAATTTCTCCGTGTTCTTAAGCGCCCACGGATTGAGCGGGTCGATAATCACCACAAACTGCGCGTGGCGCTGTTTCAGGAGCGCAATTGTTGCCTGGAAAGCCTGCATCTGGCGGCTAACCGGCGGGGTTGGGTACCAGTCTTCCGGCGTTTTGTTATCTTCGAAAACGGACTTATCCATCCACAATGTCGCCGCGCTTTCCTGGCGGGACTGGTTCAGAACGCGCGCCTGGGCCAGCTGTTGGTCCCAGTCAGGTTGCACAACGTTGGCGCTCATCTGCTGCGGCCAGGTACGGTGTTTTGGCTGCGGGGTAATATGCAGCATTGCCAGCCAGTCGTTTTTTACCATGGTGCAGAAGTTAGCAAACTGATAATTCACTTCCTGCCAGATAACCTTCGGGTGCCAACCGTAAACTTTCATTTCGCCAAAGGTTAAATGGCTAATATCTTCTTTATCAATATGCTGCAAATAATGAGTCAGGTAAGGGCGTGTTTGCTCATTTTTCATCAGTGGATTAAAAATTGCGGCCGGGAAATGGTCGGCAAAAATTGCCGGAGGAATGCTGTCAAAATAAAAACTATCCGGGGCATAGAGCAGAACAATTTTACTGTTAGCGTTGATGTCATTTTTGAAACGGGAGAGCAGTAAAAACTGAGTAATGTTATCAACATAACTATCGCCGTAGGCGACCACCGGGCGGTGTAACTGATTGTTAAAGTAATTATATACCGCGTAGTGCTCATCTTCGGAGGTAGAGACTTCCGAAGCACCGAGGAAGAAAATCGCATTTCCCTGTAACGCATGGGATATTGTGGCTATTTTTTCGCGCTGTTCTTTTGGCGTGCCTTCCATTGTTTTGATCAGCGGCTGGAATGTCAAAGGCGGATCGAAGCTCGTCACCAGCGGGTGAACGCAAAGGAACAAGACAGCAAGCAGGGCCATCGAGATATGTAGGCAGAGAGTATTTTTAATTTTCATTATAAGAGTAACGCTATATGACAACCATTTGTTTAAAATTTGTTAGTTTTTAACCTCACGGGAAATCCAGCCCCGTGAATTTTGACACTATATACCAGGAATCTGGCGATGATGAGCGTTGCTGTGTAACGGTATGTACAAGCTCCGACACTCCGGAATCCCGGCGGTTGTTTGTGCCTGGCCGCTATTTTTTACGGCGGTTAGCGGCCTAATTAATTGCTCGCCAGGTAATTTGTACCGGGCCTATCGTCGGCAACTCCGGAGAAGGGAATAAGTTGTTTAACCACTCGCTGTCCTATCTTTTACATAAATGTTTTAGCTGCTTTATATTTTCGTGGTGATTGTTTTTAAACGCGCCCACCCTTGTTGTTAACATAACTCGTTCTAATCAAATGGTTTTTTGTGTTGTGATTTGGCGGTGTGGCGTTTTTTAATCTTATTTTATAAGGATGATTTTGTGTTTGTTTGATGTTTTGTATATTGAGTGAGTTATGAATTGATATTTATCATTTAACAATAGCGATGATGCTCACGAGAATAAAAAATAGGAAGGTATTGTGGAACTTTTATTTGTAACGTTCATTTCGCCATTGAATAATGTCCTGGCTTCACAGGGGTGAAGCATTTTTCAACTATTAGGGACGAAAAGATGAAATTAAAATTAATCGTGGTGGCCGTCTCAACGTTATTAGCGGCAGGGGCGGTTAACGCCGCCGGCGTTTATAATAAAGAGGGTAACAAGCTGGATCTCTATGGAAAGGTTACCGCCCTCCATTATTTCAGTGACTCAAACGGTGCTAATGGGGATAAAACCTATGCACGCTTAGGGTTTAAAGGCGAAACCCGCATCACCCATCAGCTCACCGGGTACGGCCAGTGGGAATATAACTTCAGCGGTAATAATGCCGAATCCGACGGTGCGAAGGGCAATGCAACGCGCCTGGCTTTTGCCGGGCTAAAATTTGCCAACTTTGGCAGCTTTGATTACGGGCGTAACTTTGGCGTGGCTTACGACATTGGCTCATGGACGGATATGCTGCCGGAATTTGGCGGCGACACATGGACCCAAACGGATGTCTTCCTCACCGGGCGTACCAACGGCGTTGCCACCTGGCGTAATAGCGACTTCTTCGGCCTGGTTGAGGGACTGAATGTCGCCCTTCAGTACCAGGGCAAAGAAGATGACGCCACGCGCGGGCTGGGCAAACAGCACGGCGACGGCTGGGGCATGTCTACCAGCTATGAGTCCCAGGGCTTTGGCATAGGCGTGACTTATGCCGCATCGGACAGGACTGACGCTCAGGTTGCACAGGGGCGGCTTGCATCGGGTGACAATGCCGCAGGTAATAAGGCAGAAGTCTGGGCGGCGGGCCTGAAGTATGACGTTAACTCGCTCTATCTTGCGGCGACGTTTTCAGAAACCCATAACATGACCACCTACGGCGGCAACAGCAACATCGCCAATAAAACGCAAAACTTCGAAGTCGTTGCGCAATATCAGTTTGAGTCGGGCCTGCGTCCGTCCCTGGCTTATCTGAAATCAAAAGGCAAAGATCTGAATACCGTCGGAGGCAATCAGGATCTTGTTGAGTATATTTCTATTGGCGCTAACTACTACTTCAACAAAAATATGTCGACCTACACGGATTATAAAATCAATCTGCTGGACGACAGCGAATTTACCCGCGCTGCACAAATCAACACCGACAATGTTTTTGCCGTCGGCATGGTCTATCAGTTCTGATTTTGTGATAAATACGGCCCGGTTTGTTTTACGGGTCGTAATAAGCCGTGCTCCTGACAAGATGTTTCCGCGACGGACAAGTTGAATACTTTTTCTGCTGGCTTTATGGTGAATCCTAAAAGCGAGGAAGAAAAATGCCCCTGATAATCCGCAAAGCCGTTCCCGAAGATGCCCCTCTTATCTCTACCCTTGGTGCGACGAGCTACCGCTATCATTTCCAAAAATTCTGGCAATCTGAAGATGAGCTTCAGGCCTTTATTGACGGTGAATATTCGCTGCCTACGCTGGCGAAAAGCCTGTCCGACCCTGACGTTGGCTGGTTTATTGCTGAAAACAAAGGTGCAATTGGTTTTGCCAAAATAAGCTGGGATCGCTCGGTTCCGGGGCGGCCGTTTTCTGGCGCCTTGCTTAACAAGCTCTACTTTGCTCCCGGTGAGACCGGCAAGGGCTATGGGAAAGCACTTTTTGACAGAGCGGTTGAACTGGCGAAAGAAAGGAATCAGAACTACTTCTGGCTGGAAGTGCTTGAGGGCAATGAGGGCGCACGGAATTTTTACCTGTCCCAGGGCATGAACCACTTAACAAGTGAGACCTTTACCAGCGCGACGCAAACCAGCACGCTGTATATTCTTGGTAAACCGCTATAAACCCGGCAAGAGACTTTGGTATAGCCTGCTGTGCTGATAGCATTTTCAGGCTCCCTCCGTTTTATTAAGCGGCGGGATTGCCGCCGGAGTTACGCCCGGCGAACGGCAATATCGACATATCTTGTTATTTCTTAACTCCCCTCTGATACAAAGGTCTTCTTTCCGGCCTCTATTTCTGCGGCGTAAACTAGCCGCTGATAAAGACAAGTGGCCTAACCTCAAAGTGATAATTTCCTGGTTGAAAAATGTTACCCTGGCAGCCGCGCTTAGCCTGCCCGCAGCGGCTTTTGCCGCGCCACATGTTCAGGTCGGTTTTTCGCCGGAAGGGGCGGCGCGGGCGCTGGTATTGCAGGTTATCGCCCAGGCGCATCAATCTATCCGCATGATTGGCTACTCCTTCCAGGCTCCCGACATCGCTCAGGCGCTGGTGGAGGCTCATAAGCGGGGCGTAGAGGTGAGGGTGGTGGTGGATAAAAAACGTAACCAGAACAAGGCCAGCCTGAAGGCGATGAGCTTTGTCGCTGCCAATGGCGTTCAGCTGCGTATTGACGGGCACTATCATATCCAGCATGACAAAACGATCATCGTCGATGAGCAAACCGTTGAAACCGGCTCGTTTAACTATGCGCCTTCTGCTGAAACGGAAAACAGCGAAAACGTGGTGGTGCTGCGAGACATGCCGGATGTTGCCAGCCAGTACGTTGCGCACTGGCAAAGCCGCTGGGAGCTGGGCGTGCCGTTTACCGGAGAAACTTCGGTATAGCCTGGCGCGGGTTGATCTCCTTGGTTGTTATGTTATAACGTTTCTCTTTCGCGATTGGATCGCAAAGGAGAGCGTTATGATAATGAAGAAATCTGCTTTTATTCTGGGAATGGGCGTTCTGCTGTCGGGAACGCAGGCGCTGGCTCACGGCCATCATCACGGCAAACCGTTAACCGAGGTCGAACAGAAGGCCAGCGAAGGTATTTTTGACGATAGCAATGTGAAAGACCGCTCCCTGGCCGACTGGGAAGGTATCTGGCAGTCGGTAAATCCTTATTTGCTGAGCGGCGATTTAGACCCGGTACTGGAGAAAAAAGCCAAAAAGAGCGGCAAGAGCCTGGAAGAATATCGGGCGTATTATAAAAAGGGTTATGCGACAGATGTCGAAACGATTGGCATCGAGAATAACGTCATCGAATTCCACGTAGGAAAAGAAACCGCCAGCTGCCATTACGATTACGCGGGCTACAAAATTCTGACTTATAGCTCAGGAAAGAAGGGCGTGCGCTACCTGTTTGAGTGCAAAGACAGCCAGTCAAAAGCGCCAAAGTTTGTGCAATTTAGCGACCATATTATTGCCCCGCGTCAGTCTCAGCATTTCCACATCTTCACTGGCAGTGAATCCCAGGACGCATTGCTCAAAGAGATGGATAACTGGCCGACATATTACCCGTACAATATGACCAAAGCGCAGGTAGTTGACGAGATGCTGCACCACTAGAGAAGGAAAACGGGCGGCACATTCGCCGCCCGCTGTTTAACCATCAGAACAGGTAGCGAGTGCCCAGGGTAAATTCGCTGGTGGCAAGGCGAGCCTTCATTTGCTCGTCCTTCAGGCCGCGTACGTTGCCGAAGGTATTGTAGCCGCTCTCGATTTTGCCCATATCCACGTAGCGATAGCCAATGTCAAAGCTCAGGCGCTCCAGCGGCGAATAGCTGACGCCTGCGCCAAGCGACCAGGCCAGGTTGTTTTGCGTGCTGGAGGCGTATTCCCGGGAAGTATTACCCTGCCAGCCGCCCGCTTTTACCTTCGCAACCCCGAGACCCGCGGTGCCGAACAGTGAAACACCGTAGCCCAGTTCATAGTCGCGATAGACGTTCAGCATCAGCCGTTCTGTTTTCAGCTTCAGATGGTTGTAGCTGGTCGGGAAGGCGGTGGAGCCGCTGGTAAATTCGGTTTTCTGGCGGAAGGTATATTCCCCCTCGGTACGCCAGCCGTTGCCGTACTGGTAACCGGCAGCCAGCGACGCGCCGCCGAGTCTGTCTTTTTCTTTACCGTCAACAAACTGCCCAACGCCGGGACGGCTGCTGGTGTCCTGGTCGCTGGCGCGCTGCTCGCTTTGCAGGTATTTAGCCGAACCGTAATAGCCTTCATCGCCGTTTGCGGCCAGAGCCTGCCCGGCACACAGCATTAACGGAAGCGCCCATAAGCCTGTTTTAATTTTCATATTTTCCGCCCGATATCGTGTTATTTCAGCTCGTTCTCAATCGTTTTCAGCGCCTCAATAGCGCAGGCCTGGTCGAGATGCCCGCCCGGTGCGCCGCCGATGCCGATAGCGCCAATCACCTGCTCACCGGCTTTTACCGGCACGCCGCCCGCCAGCAGCAGGAAGCCAGGGATATCGCGCATATTGGCCGCGCCCGCGTTGGACTGAGAGCCTTTCATCACGTTGTCGGTTGGGTTTTTGGTGGTCAATGAGGTCCAGGCTTTCATGCGGCTGGCTTCGACGGTATGCGGCCCGGCATTATCCATGCGCTTCATCACCAGCGGCGTGCCGGAACGGTCAACCACGGTTACCGCCACGTTATAGTTATCTTTGGCGCAAACCTGGAGTGCGCTTTGCGCCAGCTTGTCGGCAAGCTCAAGGGAGAGGTTTTTCTGGCTCAGTACGCCGGTTGCCGCGCTGGCGCTAGAGATTACGCTGCCCATCAGCAGGGCGCTTAACAGAAGACGTTTCATGATGTTGCTCCATATTGGTTTGCTATGGGTCAATACTATGAAACGCGGCGCTGGCGGGAAATTGGCGCGAACACCTAACTTTCCTGGTAGTTTTACTTAGTCTCTTTGACGACTTCACCGTAGATTTTGAGCAGTTTCGGCAGGGAGTTAACTTCAAGCTTGGTGAAAATATTGGCGCGGTGCGCCTCCACCGTGCGCGGAGAAAGCGAGCACTGTTGGGCAATTTCCTTGCTGGAATAACCCAGGATCAACAGCTCCAGCATCTCCTTTTCGCGCGCGGTCAGAGTCGCGAGCTTTTCCTGGAGAGGTTGCCATTTCTGCTTTTCCTCAAGCCGCGTTTTTTGCTGCTCCATGGCGGCTCCGACCACTTCAAACAGCAGGTCGGCATCAATCGGCTTGGTCAGAAACTCAAAGGCACCATTTTTAAAGGCGCGGCGGCACAGATCGATGTTGCCGTGCCCGGTCATGATAATCACCGGCAGCGCCAGCCCTTCCTGCGTCCATTCGTCCAGCAGAGTCAGCCCTGTTTTACCCGGCATACGGATGTCGAGCAGCATACAGCCGTCGAGCAGGGCGAGGTCGCCCGCCTGCTGCTGAAAAGCCAGGGCGCTGTCGAAGGCGTGAGTCTCCCAGCCCACCGTTGAAAGCAGCAGCTTCAGCGAGTCGCGGATCGCCGCATCGTCATCAATAAGCCAGATGCACTGTTCCATTATTTCTCCTCGCCGTTGAGCGGAAACCAGAGCCTGAAGCAGGCGCCCTGTCCCGGAATATTGCTGGCTTCGATAGTGCCGTTCAGGCGCTGAACCAGGGTGTCGGTAAGCGCCATACCCAGGCCAATGCCCCCGGCCCGGCTGGTGAAGAACGGAATGAAAACGTGCTCCAGCGCCTCGGGGGATAACCCCGGCCCGCCGTCGCTCAGGGTTAACACAATGCCGTTGTTTTCAGCCTCGATCTTGAGATGAACCCAGCCCGAGCCGCCGGTTTGCGCCTGGATAGCGTTGCTGACGATGTTATGCAGGATCTGCTCAATCCATAACGGCGGAGCAAACAGCGGCGGCAGCGGGTCGGCAAAGTGGCCGGTTGCTCGGATTTTCCCCGTTCGCAACTCGTTATCCAGCAGCTTGCACACCCGCAGCCAGAGCCGCTGGAGATCGACAGGCTGAAATTCGGCCCGCTCGCTGGTTAATTTTTGCCGGAACTGGCTGAGCAGGGCATCAATACGTTTTATCTGGAGCACCGAGGCCTCCAGCAGGTCGGGAACCTGGGTCGGATTATTCTGTTTTATCAGCCTCGCCGCCGCCTGGTTATAGCTCATTACTGCCGTCAGCGGCTGGTTCAGCTCATGCACCATGCCCGCCGCCAGCTCGCCCATGGTATTGAGCCGGGTAAGTTCTGCGTAGCGGGCGCGCAAATCTGCAATATCGCGGCGGCGCTTATTCACCTGATACTGCGCCAGCAGGTAGAGTGCAAGCGCCCAGAACAAGGCCGGGGAGATAATCAGCCACCACGGCAGCTTAGCCCATTCAGGATTATCGCCGACGGAGAGCAAAAGCGGCTGGGTAGGGCTGGCGACGGTTTTATCCCAGCGCCAGTAGTAAGACGCGCCAGAGTCACCCTGCTGGTAGAGCAGGGTGGCGTTCCAGCTGATATCGAGATAGCGAAACGTCTTTTTCTCTCCGAGGGTATCGAGCAGGGTTTTCAGGTCGATTAACAGGGACAGATTCGGGCGGTTAAGCCAGTAGCGGCCGTCGCCTTCGGGCACGATAGGCAGGCGCGGTTCGAGGTTGTTATGCCGCCGCCACATGACGATTTGCGGCAGGATCTTTTGCACCTCGCTGGCATCCTGGCTGACCGGCAGCAGCGGAATAATGGCGTCGTGCTGGGACAGCTTCACCGTGACCTCACGGTAGAGAATGCGGAAGTCGGCGGACTTCTCCTCGTACTGCTGCTGTAAAAACCAGGCGCTAAGCCCCGCGCAGCTGAGCAGCGTTAGCAGCAGCCAGCTAAACAACCTCAACATGCTAAATCCCTTTTTGCGCCGTGGTGAAAATGTGGATTCAGTATGGAGTAACTTGCGGGCAAAAAAAAGCGAGCGCCGTAGCGCCCGCCTTGATGACAAGTTCTGCTAAATCAGTGCTTGTTACAGCCCGCGCACTGTTTGTTCTGGATCTGCTGGAAGAAGTCGTTGCCTTTGTCATCCACCAGGATGAACGCCGGGAAGTCTTCCACTTCAATTTTCCAGATGGCTTCCATACCCAGCTCCGGGTATTCCACCAGTTCCAGGCTCTTAATGCTCTGCTGAGCCAGAACCGCCGCCGGGCCGCCGATGCTGCCGAGGTAGAAGCCGCCGTGTTTGTGGCAGGCGTCGGTCACCTGCTGGCTGCGGTTGCCTTTCGCCAGCATTATCATGCTGCCGCCGTTGGCCTGAAGCTGATCGACATAAGAGTCCATACGGCCTGCGGTAGTTGGGCCTAAAGAGCCTGAGGCGTAACCTTCTGGCGTTTTGGCCGGGCCTGCGTAGTAGATCGGGTGATCTTTCACGTACTGCGGCAGCGCTTCGCCGTTGTCCAGGCGTTCTTTCAGCTTAGCGTGGGCGATGTCGCGCGCTACGATAATGGTGCCGCTCAGGGAGAGGCGGGTAGAAACAGGGTAAGCTGAAAGCTGGGCGAGGATCTCTTTCATCGGCTGGTTCAGGTTCACCTTCACGGCTTCGCCTTCACCGGCCTGGCGCAGCGCTTCCGGGATGTACTTCCCAGGATTGCTCTCCAGTTTTTCAATCCAGATCCCGTCTTTGTTGATTTTCGCTTTGATGTTGCGGTCTGCGGAGCAGGAAACACCCATGCCAATCGGGCAGGATGCGCCGTGGCGCGGCAGGCGCACAACGCGGATGTCGTGGGCGAAGTATTTCCCGCCAAACTGCGCGCCGAGGCCGAGCTTCTGCGCCTCTTCCAGCAGTTCCTGCTCCAGCTTCACGTCGCGGAAGGCCTGGCCGTGCTCGTTGCCTTCGGTTGGCAGCCCGTCGTAATAGTGGGTGGAAGCCAGTTTCACCGTTTTCAGCGTGGACTCAGCCGAAGTTCCGCCGATAACGAACGCAACGTGGTATGGCGGGCAGGCCGCGGTGCCGAGCGTACGCATTTTCTCAACCAGGTAAGCTTTCAGCTTCGCCGGGGTGATAAGCGCTTTGGTTTCCTGATAGAGATAGGTTTTGTTGGCCGAGCCGCCACCTTTGGCAACGCACAGGAATTTATATTCGTCGCCGTCCACGCTGTAGAGGTCAATCTGAGCAGGCAGGTTGGTGCCGGTGTTCACCTCTTTGTACATATCCAGCGCGGCATTCTGGGAATAGCGCAGGTTATCTTCGATATAGGTGTTGTACACGCCCTGAGACAGCGCGGCTTCATCGCCGCCGCCGGTCCAGACGCGCTGGCCTTTTTTACCCATGATAATCGCGGTGCCGGTATCCTGGCAGGTCGGCAAGATGCCTTTGGCGGCAATCTCAGAATTCCGCAGGAATTGCAGCGCCACGTATTTGTCGTTTTCGCTGGCTTCCGGGTCATGAAGAATATCGGCAACCTGCTGCTGGTGGGCAGGGCGCAGCATAAACGCCGCGTCGTGGAAGGCCTGCTGTGCCAGCAGAGTCAGGGCCTGAGGTTCTACTTTCAGCACCGGCTGGCCTTCGAATTCGCTAACCGAAACGTGTTCACGGGTTAACAGATAATATTCGGTTTCATCGTGCGCCAGAGGGAAAGGGTTCTGGTAAACAAAAGGTTTGTTCGACATAGCTCATTACTCCATAAAAATAAGCCGCCGGAAGTTGCCCCCCAGCGGCTTTAAATCAGAACAGCATCGCCATCCACGGATAACCAATCAGCAGCAGTGCGGCGAGGAACAGGCCGCCAAAGATGGTGCCAAGGCGCCAGTAATCTTTGGTTGGCAGGTAGCCGCTACCGTAGTAAATCGGGCTTGGGCCTGTGCCGTACGGGGTGATGATGCCCATGATGCCCAGCGAGGTCACCATCAGCAGGCAGAACACTTCCATATTCATGCCGGGGATAGTAGAAGCGATGGTCAGCATGGCCGGCAGCAGCGCGGTAGTGTGTGCGGTGGTGCTGGCAAACAGGTAGTGCAGCAGGTAGAACGCCAGCAGCAGCACGATGGTTGCGGTGCCCGGGGCGATGCCGCTCATCAGCGCGCCGCCTTCTTTACCCAGCCAGGTGATGAAGCCGGTAGAAGAGAGGCCGTCTGCCAGGGCGACGAGGGTGGCGAACCAGACAAAGGTGTTCCACGCCGCTTTATTGTTGGTGATGTCGTTCCAGTTCAGCACGCCGGTCCACAGCATCAGGACGATGACCAGCAGGGCGGCCAGGGCTGGTTCAATCCAGCTGGCGGCGAAGATCCACATCATCAGCGCGAAGCAGACGAACACCAGCAGCAGGATCTCATTGCGGGACAGCTTGCCCAGTTTTTCCAGCTCGCGGCTCGCCCATTTTGGCACTTCGTCGTTCACTTTCACTTCCGGCGGGTAGAGCCAGTAGGCCAGCAGCGGCATGGTCAGCAGCAGCAGCAGGCCAAGCGGCAGGAAGGCGAGGAACCACATGCCCCAGGAGATGTTAATCCCGACGATGCTTTTCACCAGCGCCAGCGCCAGCAGGTTAGGTGCCAGAGCGGAAAGGAACATTGAGCTGGTGATACAGGCTGCGGTAATCGCCACCCACATCAGGTAAGAACCAATTTTACGTGCGCTCGGGTCGTTAGGTTTAGAGCCGTACAGCGGCGGCAGGTTGGCAATAATCGGATAGATTGTGCCTCCGCTGCGTGCGGTGTTGGACGGGGTAAACGGTGCCAGCAGCAGGTCAGCGAAGGCAATGGCGTAGCCCAGCGTCAGGCTGCGGCGGCCAAGATATTTCACCAGAATCAGCGCCAGGCGGCGGCCGAATTGAGTTTTATCGTAACCGGCGGCAAACATAAATGCGCCGAAGATAAGCCAGACGGTGGAGTTGCCGAAGCCGCTTACCGCCCATTTAAAGGAGGCACCGGCCAGCTTAAATTTCGGGTCGGCCATTTGCTCCGGGCTGAACAGCAGCCACTGGCTGCCAAGGGCGATGACCACTATCCCGGTCAGGCCGATAACGGCGCCGGGCAGAGGTTCGAAGATAAGCCCGACAATCACGCCGACGAAGATGGCAAAGAAGTGCCAGGCGTAAGGCGGCAGGCCGTCAGGAACCGGGACCAGCAGCAGCAACAGCGCAACGATGATGGGCAGCGCCATCATCAGCCAGCGGTTGTTGTTGCCCGCTTTCTTAGTGCTCGCTTTGAGCGGCGGTAGATTGGTGGTTATTACACTCATAATGACACCGTTATAAGTAGTTAAGGATTCGGGTTTTCTATTTCCGGCTAATTCACTTTCTTTAGTTATTTAACTTTCTTTATTAATAAAAGATGAATTTAAGCTGCTTCAGAAATAGCTATTCAGCGCATTTTTTCTGCGATGAATTAAATACTGGTGATATTTATATATTGCGCTTTCGGGGTATATGGCAATTGATCCGGATCAAGAAATGAGATTCTGTTATCTATTTTTAAAATAAATAATAGTTAACCCGGGAGTAGGGTTATTTCCGGTGAAAAGTTATCACTTTGATCATTAAAAATGCGCCTTTAAGTCGATTTTTATCACTTTTAGCTGACTCGATTCCGCTCCCCGCAAGGCCTGGGTTGTGTTTCCTGGTGTTGATGGTGAAGTAATTAAATTGTTATCGCCTTTTAATAAGATGTGATTTTTTGGATTTTAATTAATAACACGTTGTGGGTAATTCTGTTATTGAGGTGATTTAATAGTTTTTAAACTAACGTAAATAGTTTGGTAACTAAAAATAGTCTTATATTGTTGCTATGCATAATGGCAAATAACCACAACCAAAAATAACGCCAGCACCCAATTCTCAAGTTTAAATTTTAAAGTTTGGAGTCGCATTATGAACACCGACAAAAACATGCTCAGCACCTTTACCTTACCCAACGGTACGGCGTTAAAAAACCGCCTGCTGATGGCGCCGATGACCACCTGCACCGGGTATTTTGACGGCACGGTGACCGAAGAGCTGGTGGAGTACTACCGCGTTCGCGCCGGCAGCATCGGCACTATCGTGGTGGAATGCTGCTTTATCGACGATCTTGGCCTCGCTTTCCCGGGCGCTATCGGTATTGATAACGACGAGAAAATTGCCGGGTTGGCAAAAATTGCCGCGGCGATCAAAGCCGAAGGCTCCAGAGCTATTTTGCAGATTTACCACGGCGGCCGCATGGTCGACCCGAAACTTATCGGTGGCCGTACTCCGGTTGCGCCGAGCGCCCTGGCCGCTCCTCGCGATGGGGCTGCAACCCCGAACGCTTTGACCACCGAAGAAGTAGAAGGCATGGTTGGTAAATTCGGTGATGCCGTTCGTCGCGCTATTCAGGCCGGGTTCGACGGCGTGGAAATCCACGGAGCCAACACCTACCTTATTCAGCAGTTCTACTCTCCTAACTCCAACCAGCGTGACGACGAATGGGGCGGCAGCCGCGATAACCGCGCTAAATTCCCGCTGGCGGTGCTGGATATTACCCACCAGATGGTGCGCCAGTTTGCCGACGATTCATTTATCATCGGCTACCGCTTCTCTCCTGAAGAGCTTGAAGTTCCCGGCATCCGCTTCGACGACACCATGTATCTGCTGGAGAAACTGGCGGCTCGCGGCCTTGATTACCTGCACTTCTCGCTGGGCTACTCGCTGCGTCCGTCAATCAACGACACCACCGACCCGACGCCGCTGATTAACAAATACTGCCAGATGCGTTCCGCCGAACTGGCGCAAATCCCGGTGATGGGCGTGGGCGGCATCGTCAATGCTTCTGACGTAGAAACCGCGCTGGAAAACGGCTATGACCTGGTGGCGGTAGGCCGCGCCTGCATCGCTTACCCGGACTGGACAGACCGCATCGCCAACGGCGAAGTGCTGGATCTGTTTATCGATAGCACCAAACGCGAAGAGCTGACCATTCCTGAACCGCTGTGGCGCTTCTCGCTGGTAGAAGCGATGATCCGCGACATGAGCATGGGCGGCGCATCCAAATTCAAACCGGGCGTATTCGAAGAAACCGTCAGCGATGACGTAAACCAGTTAGTGATTAACGTTAGCCTCGATAACGAAGGCATCGCGGACATCGCGCTGGCCGAAGGCCCGCAGGACGACGTTGAATTCACGACCAATTTTGAAGAAATTCGTACCCGTATTCTGACCGCCAACTCGCCGTTTGTGGACGCCATTTCCGGCGCAACTTCCCAGAGCGAAGCGGTGAAAAAAGCCGTCTCCAAAGCGATGGTGAAATCCAGCAAGCAGCGGGCGTTTGAAGAGAGCGGCGGCGTTAGCGCCCCACAAAACTACGATGTTGTGGTTGTCGGCAGCGGCGGCGCGGGCCTGGCAGCGGCGATTCAGGCTCACGACGAAGGCGCAAGCGTGCTGATCGTTGAGAAAATGCCTTCCATCGGCGGCAATACCGTGAAGGCCTCCGCCGGGATGAATGCGGCCGAAACCCGCTTCCAGCGCGTAAAAGGCATTAACGACAGCAAAGAGCTGTTCTATGCCGAAACCCTCAAAGGCGGTTACGGCAAAAATAATCCTGAGCTGCTGCACCGCTTTGTGGAGACGGCTCCGCAGGCGATTGAGTGGCTGGCGGATCGCGGGATCATGCTGAACGACATCACCACCACCGGCGGGATGAGCATCGACCGTACCCACCGCCCGCGTGACGGATCGGCGGTTGGCGGCTACCTGATTAGCGGCCTGCTGCGCAACATCAACAAACGCGGTATCGACGTGCTGATGGACACCGCGGTAACCGAAATCCTGTTTGAGCAGGGCGCGGTAAGCGGCGTGGAGCTGCTGACTGACGAAAACGAAGCCCTGACCATTCATGCGAAGAGCGTTATCGTTGCCACCGGCGGATTCAGCGCCAACAGCCAGATGGTGGTGAAATACCGCCCTGACCTGGACGGCTTCGTCACCACCAACCACAAAGGCGCGACCGGCGGCGGTATTGCCCTGCTGGAAAAACTGGGCGCGGGCACCGTGGATATGGGTGAAATTCAGATCCACCCAACGGTTGAGCAAACTACCTCCTACCTGATTTCCGAGTCGATTCGCGGCGGCGGCGCTATCCTGGTGAACCAGAAAGGCAGCCGCTTCTTCAACGAAATGGAAACTCGCGATAAAGTATCGGCGCAGATTATCGCCCTGCCGGAGAAATACGCTTACATCGTGTTCGATGAAAACGTGCGCACCAAAAACAAAGCGGCTGACGAATACATCGCCAAAGGCTTTGTGGTTAGCGCCGAAGGGCCGCGCGAGCTGGCGGAGAAACTGGGTATGGATTACCACACTTTCCTGGCAACGCTTGAGCGTTACAACGGCTTCGTGGAAAATCAGTACGACGAAGACTTTGGCCGTAAAACCGCGCTGCGTAATCCGATTAAAGATGGCCCGTTCTACGCCATCCGCATCGCGCCGGGGGTGCACCACACCATGGGCGGCGTGACCATCAACACTGAAACCGAAGTGCTGAACAAACAGCAACAGGTTATCCCGGGCGCTTACGCGGCGGGTGAGGTTGTTGGCGGCATCCACGGCGGCAACCGCATCGGCGGTAACGCGGTGGCAGACATCATTATCTTTGGCACCCTGGCGGGCCATCAGGCGGCAAGCTGGGCAAAACGTTAAGCCCGAAGCGCCCCGGTTAACGCCGGGGCGCAATCCTTTCAAGCAACAAGGAGCCGCTATGTCACAAACCGAAGGCGTTTACGGATATTCCGCGGTATTAATGGGTTCGCCCATCCTCCTCAAGCTGTTCGAGAACAACGAAACGCTCGCCTCCCAGGTGTTCCGCCTGATCAAACAATACGAAGATCTACTCACCGTTAACCGCGCCCAATCGCAGGTGATGAGCATTAATCACGCCGCCGGTCAGCATCCTGTTGTCGTCAGCCGCCCGGTGTTCGAGCTTATCAAATGCGCAAAGGCCGCCAGCCTGTTCCCCGGCAGCGCTTTTAACCTCGCCATCGGCCCGCTGGTTAAGCGCTGGAAGATTGGCTTTAAGGGCGACAGCGTGCCGCCGCAGCAGGAGATAGCCGCTCTGCTGCCGCTTACTGACCCTCATCAGGTGCTGCTGGACGAAGCCGCAGCCAGCGTTTTTCTTACCCAACCGGGAATGGAAATTGACCTCGGGGCAATAGCCAAAGGCTACATTGCCGACCGCGTACGCGATTTTCTAAACAAGCAGGGCGTGGAGCAGGGGCTGATTAACCTCGGCGGCAATGTTCAGACTCTTGGCTCACCGCAGGGCAGCTGGTCAATTGGCCTGAAAAAACCGTTTAGCGGGGCGGATGAGATGCTGGGCGTGATTGAAGTTGCCAATAAGTCGGTAGTGACTTCCGGCGTGTATGAGCGCTACTTCGAGCTGGACGGCAAACGTTATCACCATATTCTTGACCCGCGCACCGGCTACCCGCTGGAGAACGAACTCGAGAGCGTCACCATTGTTTCGGCGGACTCTATCGACGGCGATATCTGGACGACGCTGATTTTCGGCATGGGCGTGGAGAAGGGCATTAACATGTTGAAGAACCGCCCCGATATCGAGGCGATTTTTGTAACTAAACGGCGCGAGATTATTCTCTCTTCGGCCAATTTATTCCGCTTTACGCCGCTGGAAAGCGACTACCGGCTGCTTACTGACAGTATTGCTTGAGCAGGCCGAGCTGTTCCGCCTGAAGGCGATAGCGGTAAACCGGGCGGCCGGTCATGCCGTAATGAATGCTGGTGAACAGAATATTAATCTGTGCCAGCCAAATCAGGTATTTACGGCAGGATACGCGGGAGATATTGACCGCCGCCGCCAGCTCATCGGTGGAAAACTCTTCCGTCGGATGCGTGTCTATCCACTGGCAAATGGTACGCAGTGTCTGCGGCGTTAACCCCTTCGGCAGGCGCTTTGAGTCCGCCACCACCGGCGAACCGCCGTGCAGCAGGCGGTCGACATCCGCCTGTTCGTAATACTTGTGGGTGCCCATCAGGTTTTTCTTTTCGCGCCAGTTGGTCAGAGCCTCTTCGAAACGCGGGAACTGGAACGGCTTAATCAGATAGTCCACCACGCCGTAATGCATCGACTTTTGAATTGTCGCCGCGTCCGCCGCCGATGAAATAACGATAACGTCGATGCTTTTCCCCGCTTCGCGCAGGGTAGGCAGCAGATCGAGACCGTTATCCTGCTGCATGTAAACGTCCAGCAGGATCAAATCTATTTTTAACTCCGGGTTATTTACCATCTCCCGCGCCTGTTTCAGCGTGGAAGCGGAGCCGCAGCAGCTAAAGCCCGGGATTTGGCTGACGTAGGCGCGGTTTAATTCCGCAACCATGGCATCATCATCGACTATTAATACATTGATCACGAATTGTTCCTTTCACTATCCCAGGGTAACTGCACAAAGAACTGGGTAAAGACGCCCGGCTCAGACTCCACCTGAATGCTGCCGCCAAGCCGTTCAAGCTGCTGTTTGGCCAGGAACAGCCCAACGCCGCGCTGCTCGCCTTTGGTGGAGAAGCCTTTGTCAAAAATAGCCTGAATTTTCTCCGGCTCAATGCCGGGGCCGTCGTCGCTGACTTCAACGCTCAGCACGCCGTTCTGGTAGTGTAGCAATACGCCCACTTCCCCGTCCGGCTGCCCGGCCATCGCATCCAGTGCGTTCTCAATCAGGTTGCCTAATGCGGTAATCAGCGCCATCACCTGAAGCTCGTTCGGGTTGTCCGGCAGCTGGCATTCATCGGCCAGCGCCAGATGATGCCCCGCTTCGCGCGCGCGATTAATTTTGCCAATCAGGAACCCGGCGATAACCGGCGACTTAATTTTGCTTTGCAGCGTGCCGATTTCCGTCTGGTAATTACTGGCGGTTTGCAGAATGTACTCTTCAAGCTTGTCGTAATGCTTAAGCTGTAGCAGGCCAAGAATAACGTGCAGCTTATTCATAAACTCATGAGAACGCTCGCGTAGAGCGTCGACATAATTCACCATGCCGTCTACACGCTGAGTCAACAAATTGATTTCTGTTTTATCGCGGAAGGTGCTTATCGCGCCTATCACCTGGTTATTTATACGAATCGGCACCGCATTACACAAGACCAGACGCCCGTAGCTGATAATTTCTCTGTCCTGAATAGGCATACCGCTGCGTAACACTTCGCACAGTGTGGAGACCAGCGGCCCCGGCGGCACGGTTTTACCGAGGCGGAAATCGTCCGGCGACAGCAGCATTTTGCGCGCCGCGTGGTTGATTAAAGTGACGCGGCCTTCACGATCGACGGCGATAATTCCCTCTTTGACCGATTGCAGCATCGCCTGGCGCTGCTCGAACAGGGCGGAGATTTCATAAGGTTCAAAGCCAAACAGAATGCGCTTCAATACGCGCACCAGCACCCAGGTACCGAGCGAACCGACCAGGGCGCTGAACAGCACCGTCCACAGTACGCTCCAGCGGCTTTTGGCTATCTGCTGGTCCACTTTGCTTAGCGAAATACCGATGGCGACCACGCCAATCTGCTTGTGCTGCTCGTTATAAACCGGGGTAAAGACGCGCAGCGCCTCCGCCAGCACGCCGTGGTTTATCGAGACGTTTTCTTTGCCTTCCAGCGCCGGGAAAATATCGTCGCCGATAAAATGCGAGCCGATATTGCCCGGCTTGGGGTGCGAATAGCGGATGCCGTTCATGTCGGTGACGACCACGAACAGCAGATCGTTTCGATCCTGCACGCGGGAGGCCACCGGCGGAATAATGTCTCTGTCGTGGGGCAGAGTCAGCCCGAGCTTAATCGTTGGATCGTCGGCCAGGGTTCTGGCCACCGCCAGCGCGGTATCTTTCAGGCCGCTGCGCGTGGCATTGCTGACCTGAATGAAATACAGCGCGTAGACCACCAAAAGCACCGAGCCGATAACGGCACACAGCATCAGCGTGACCGAAGTGCTGAGTTTCATCGGACGTTTGGCCGTCGCCTGGGCAGGTTGCGTGTCGCTCATGGTTATTCCGGTAGAAGGCGCAAACGCTGATTATCGCCGATGGAACCGGATTGTAAAAGTCATCTCAGAGATAGCGGCCAATATACCTCTGGGGGGAAACCCCCAGCCTTTTCCTGAACATAGCGATAAACGCGCTGCTGCTGGCATAGCCGAGCGTGCTGGAGAGGTTGCTGATAGTCGTGCCGCGAGCCAGATGGCAAACCGCCTCTACCAGATGCATCTGCTGGCGCCACTCGGTAAAGCTGAGCTGGGTTTCTTCCCGGAACAGTCGGGCGAGGGTGCGTTCGCTGGCGCCGACCTGCCTGCCCCACCAGGCGAGGGTTTCGCGTTGAGAGAGGTCGCTGCACAAGGCGTCACACAGCTGGCGAATGCGCCTGTCGTGGGGCAGGGTGATGTGGCACAGGGCGATATCCTGAAGTCGCAGCAGTTCGTTATGCAGCAGGTCGTGCAGCAGGCGGGCGCGCTGGGCATCGGCGGGTTTTTCTAAACCGGCAGCGGTCAACGACTGGAACAGGGGCGTAACCGCCAGGCTGCGGCAATGGAGGCCAAAGGCGGCAGAGGCGGCGGGCGTCATATACAGGTTGTGGGTGAGCACTTTTCCAATCGCTTCCAGCCCGTGAGGCAGGCGGCCAGGAAGCCAAAGCGCGTGGCCGGGGGCCACAACCCAGACGTTTTGCTCGCTGCGGATCTTCGCGACGCCGCTCACCGGGTAAATCAGCTGGCCTTGTTCATGCGCATGAAACGGTTCCCTGCTCCCTGCGCTATAATGCAGCTCTCGTACTTCCAGAAACGCTTCCTGCGGACTCTGCTGTGTGAATTGCTTTATCATCTGTTGCCTGCCATTCGTCCGATTCTCGCCATTTCATGGCGCAGTAGCGCGTTAAGACAATCTCTGTCTGCTTTGCGATATATCCTCACCGGCTTGCGCTATTCTGCCACCCGTGCTCTTCTCTTTTAAAAGTGAATAATTATCATTTCGATCCTCTTCTTATAACATGATACGGTCGATATGAAACAGGGCGGATGGTTAAACGGGAACATGCCTTTGAAGGCGTTAAGTTGTGCAGTCTTCGCGGCATGCGGAGGTTTCGCGCAGGCGGCAGATAAATCGGCTGCTCCTGAAAGCACGATGGTGGTAACGGCGGCCGCGCCTTTCTCCTCCGGGCAGGAAGATGAAACCAGCATTGTGGCGCATGAGGCAGAAGCGGGCACTAAATCCAGCTCGCTGATTAGCCGCACGCCGCAGAGCATTTCGGTTGTCACCCAGGCACAAATTGCCGCGATGGCCGCGAAGAACGTGCCGGAAACCCTGCGCTATGTTGCCGGAGTCTCTTCAGAAAGCGCCGGGCCGGATACCCGCTTTGATACCATCACGGTGCGTGGCTTTGAGGCCGACGAATACCTCGATGGCCTGCGCCTGCCGCGCGAAGCCTGGTGGAGCCGCCCGGCCTGGGACCCGTTCTTACTTTCCCGCATTGAAGTGGTGAAAGGGCCTGCCTCGGTGCTGTACGGCCAGGCCAACCCCGGCGGCGTAGTGAATCTGGTAAGCAAAACCCCGCAGGCACAGCCCGGCGGCCAGGTTTACGTCAGCGCCGGGAATAACAACCAGTTTGGCACCGGCTTTGACGTGACCGGCCCGCTGACAGACAGCAAAGCGTGGCTGGGGCGCGTGGCGGGCACCTTCTTTGACACCAAAACCCAGGTTGACCATACCCGTTACCAGCACTACGACATTGCGCCGTCTCTCACCTGGCAGCCAAACGACCGCACCACGCTGACGCTGCTGGCCCAACTGCGTAAAGATCCGGACTCTGGCTTCTACAACATGATGCCGATGAACGGAACGCTGGTGAACAACCCGAACGGCAAGATCGGCAGCAACTTCTACGGCGGCCAGCCCGGTTTTGATACCTACAGCCGCCAGCAGGGCAGCATCGGCTACCAGTTTCGCACCGAGCTGAACGATAACGTGACCCTGCGCCAGAACGTGCGCTACATCAGCAGCAGCGCGGACTACCGCATGGTTTACCCGTTTGGGACTTATGCGACCCGGCCGCTGGTGGATCGCTATTCCATGAATCTCACCGAGACCACGAGCAACTTCACGGCGGATAACCAGGGCGAGTTCCGCTTTGATACCGGCCCGGTTTCGCACACCGCGCTGGTGGGCGTGGACGTGATGCATTCTTCGGTGCGCAGCCGGGCGGGTTACGGCGACGCTTCACCGCTTAACTACCTCAACCCGGATTACAGCACCCCGGTTGAAGTCCCGGCGTTCACCAGCAGCAGCCACTCGACGATGGATCAAACGGGTCTCTATTTGCAGGATCAGATGGCGCTGGATAACTGGGTGATGAGCCTTGCCGGGCGCTACGATCACGCTAAAACTAAAGCGACCGATCTGCTGGCCGACAGCCACCAGAGCCGCAGCGATTATGCGACGACGGGCCGGGCGGGGCTGCTCTACCACTTTGATAACGGCATTGCGCCTTACATCAGCTACTCGACGTCATTCGTACCGAGCGCCGGAACTGACTTTTACGGCAACGGCTTTAAGCCGACCAAAGGCAAGCAGACCGAAGTGGGCCTGAAATACGATCCGGTTGGCATGGACGCGCTGTTTACGCTGGCGTTGTTCGATCTTCGCCAGACCAATGTGGCAACGGCCGATCCTAATCATGTTAACTACAGCGTGCAGACCGGCGAGATCCGCTCCCGCGGTATCGAGCTGGAAGGCAAGATCAACGTGACGCCAGCGTGGCAGATCCTCGGCTCTTATGCCCTGACCGATCCTGAAGTGCTCAAGGCCAACGACGGCACCGAAGGCAAGCATCCAATGGGTATTTCCCGCAATACCGCGAAGCTCTGGAGCCAGTATGCCTTCAGCGGCCCGCTGGATGGTTTCTCGCTGGGCGGCGGCGTGCGCTACGTTGGCCCGAGCTATGCGAGCAGCGATAACTCGCTCCAGGTCCCGGGGGCAACCGTTTATGACGCACGAGCTGCATGGCAGTACAGGCAGTGGCAAATCGCGCTTAACGCCGCCAACCTGACTAACAAAACCTACCTTGCCGCCTGCCAGAACAACGGCTGCGAATACGCGGTGAAACGCCAGTATGTGGCGACCCTGAGCTACCAGTGGTAAACGAATGCTTTCCCGCAGACGTTTACTGACTCTCGCGCTGGCCGCCCCCTTTATCGGGGCGGCTGGTGCCGTTCCCGGCGTGCCGCGGCGGATTGCGATGCTGGACTGGGGGCTGACGGAGCTTATCCTGGCGCTCGGCGTCACTCCGCAGGCTGTCTCCGCCCCGGACTGGTATCGCAAACTTATTGGCACGCCGGAGCTGCCCTCCAGCGTGGTGGACATCGGCCTGCTGTTCCAGCCGAATCTCGAAACGCTGTATGCCCTGAAACCCGACCTGATTGTGATAACGCCAGGCCACGGGTTGTTGCAGCCCCAGCTCGAACAAATCGCCCCTACGTTAACGCTGCCCACCGGCACGCTGGCGGCCTGGAAAAACTCGCTGGCCCGGCTGGCTACGGTTCTGCACCGGGAAACCCAGGCCCAGGCCGTACTGGCTCTTTTTGAACAGGCTACCCGGCAGGCGAGGGAAGCGGCGGCGGGCTACACGCGGCCGCTGTTTCTGGCTACGCCGGTGGACGCGCTACATATAAAACTTTACGGCAAGGGAAGCCTGCCGGGAGACGTGCTGGCGAGCTGCGGTATCGCCAATGCCTGGCGCGGAGGCACCAATGCTCAGGGAGAGGCGCTGGTCGAGCTGACGCGCATCGGTACCGAAAACGCCGGGCTGATTTTACTGGCCGATGACGGGCAGCAGCCGTTTATCCGCAGCTGGCAGCATTCATTGCTCTGGCAGCGTCTGCCGCTGACCGCCCAGCCGCAGGTTGCTCTCCTGGAGCAAAAATTCAGTTCGGGCGGCGCGCTTATCACGGCGACTCGCCTTGCCGAAGCGCTGAGCCAGACTGTTACGGGGTGGCAGCATGGCTGAGTCCGGACGAGTGATAACCTCCTGGCTGCTGATCGCCGGGCTATGGGCGGCAAGTCTTGCTCTGGCGCTGCAAAACGTGGCGCAGTTCGGCGGGCTTCAGCATGGCCTGGGCCTGTTGTTCAGCTCAAAAATGGTGGATGCCCGGGCGGTTATCCTGCATTCGATGTGGTTCCCGCGTCAGGTTATGGCGTGGCTCGGCGGAGCGGCGCTGGCGCTGTGCGGCTGGCTGATGCAGCGGGCGCTGCGTAACCCGCTGGCGGAGCCTATCACGCTGGGAATGACTTCCGGCGCAACCCTCGCGCTTGGCGTGGCCTCTATGTGGTTCCCTGCCAGCCTGCTCACGGCGCGTACCGGGGTGATAATCGCCGGGGAAGTTGCCGCTCTGCTACTGGTTCTGCTGCTCGCCTGGCGGCAGCGCCTGTCGCCGCTGGTGACTATTCAGGCCGGGATGCTGATCAACCTGTGGTGCGGGTCGCTCACCATGGTCATGGCGGTTATCAACGATCGTTTCCTGCTGTCGGTGCTGATGTGGGGCGGCGGCTCGCTGGCGCAGCCGGACTGGAGCGGCGTGGCGGCGATTGCGCCCTGGCTGGCGCTTTGTGCGCTTGCCCTGCTGCTGCTGTTGAGGCCGCTGGCGCTGCTCAGGCTGCCGGAAGCGATGGTCAGCAGCCTGGGCGCGTCTCCGCTGCTGATCCGCTCGGCGGCGATGGCGCTGGCTTTAGTGATGAGCGCCTTGATCATCAACAGCGTTGGCGTCATCGGTTTTGTCGGGCTGGCTGCCCCTCATCTGGCGCGCCTTGGCGGGGCGCGAACCACGCGGCAGATGCTGTGCCAGTCGCTGCTGATTGGGGCCGGTCTGCTGTGGTTTACCGACCTTAGCGTTAGCCGCATCACGCTGCTGGACGGGCAGCTTCTGCCGGTGGGCATGCTGACGGCGTTAACCGGCGGCCCGCTGCTTATTCTGCTGGCTTCAAAAGCGCGGCATCAGATGCCGGAAGCCGCACCTTCGGCTTATGAGGGTGAGCCGGGCGGCGTGCGTTTCCCGGCCGGGATGGCGTTTGGGCTACTGGCGGTTGCCGTGGTGCTGTCGCTATTTCTCGGTCAGGGGCTGCATGGCTGGCACTGGACGACGCTTATGGAGCAGCACGCGATATTACCTATGCGCCTGCCGCGCCTGCTGGCGGCGTTAAGCGCCGGGGCACTGCTGGCCGCTGCCGGAGTATTGATGCAGCGCGTGAGCGGCAACCCGCTTGCCAGCCCGGAGATCCTTGGCATCGGCGGTGGGGCGGCAATGGGCGTCACTGCGTTCCTGCTGCTTTTCCCCGGCGGCGACACCGGGCTGATGATTTTAAGCAGCGCAGCCGGGGCGCTGCTAAGCCTGCTGATTACGCTGTGGAGCAGCCGACGGGGAGCGTTCAATCCGCAGCGCGTGCTGCTTAACGGCCTGGCACTGAACGCGCTGTTCCAGGCGGTGGCAAGCATCGTGATGCTCAACAACCAGCAGGCCAGCGCGATGCTGCTCCAGCTGATGACCGGCAGCACTTACTACGTCAATAACGGCATCGCCATCGGCGTGTTCTTCGCCATGCTGCTGCTGCTCGCTATTTCTCCGCTCTGTAAACGCTGGCTGCTGCTGTTGCCCCTTGGCCCGATAAGCTGCTCGCTCGGCGTTAACGTCGGCAGGGCGCGGGTCAACGTGCTGATTCTGGCGGCGCTGATGACCGGTCTTGCCACGCTGGTGGTGGGGCCGGTTTCCTTCGTGGGGCTGCTCGGGCCGCATCTGGCGCGTAAAGCCGGAGCAAAACGTCCAATGGCCCAGCTGTTCACCGCGGCGCTTATTTCGGCGCTGATTATGGTGCTGGCGGACTGGATGGGCCGCAACTTTCTTTATCCGCGTCAACTGCCCGTTGGGCTGGTGGCGTCTCTGGTTGGCGTACCGCTGCTGGTATGGACGCTTATTCGTAGCCGGGCGCATACACACCAACAATAGCGCCGGAAGAGTAATGTCGAAAAGGAATGAACAATGTCTCTGTTAATCATGCTGCTCCGTCTCGTGGGCGGATGGCTGGTGCTGGCCGCGCTGGCAAGCGTAGTCAGCGGGTTAAGCAACGCTTCGCTGCTGGCGGTCATCAACCACAGTCTGACGTTGCCGCCGGACGGGCTGGCAAGCGAAGCGCTGAAATTTGTGCTGCTGGCGGCGCTGATGCTGGCAACCCGGGTGCTGGCGGAAACGCTCTTTATGTGGCTGGGGCAAAAAGTGAAGGCGACCCTGCGCAAAGACGTAGTCGATCACGTCAGCGAAACGGCGTGGTCGCAGCTCGAAAAAACCGGCATGTCGAAGGCGATTTCGATCCTCACCCAGGATCTCGATACTCTGGTGGTGTTTTTCGTCAGCCTGCCGGGGCTGTTGATCTACGGGGCGGCGATCGTCGGCTGCCTGATCTACCTCGGCACGCTGTCGTGGCAGGTTTTACTCCTTGCGCTGCTGGTGCTCGGGCTGGGCGCGGCGGGCTATCGTGCTGCTCACGGCAAGGCTTTGGGGCTGCTACGCAGTTCGCGCCAGCGGGAAGACACGCTTATCGCCCAGTGTAAAAAGCTGTTCGACGGCGGGCGCGAGTTTCGCCTTAACCCGCCGCGCAGGCGTCATTTTGTTGAAGGACCGCTGAGCGAAAATATCGAAGCGGTGCGCATCGAACGCACGCGCGGCTATGTATTTTATGGCCTGGCAAAAAGCTGGGGCAGCGTGCTGTTCTTCGCCTTTATCGGCGTGGTGCTGTACCTGCTGCGGGAATATCTGGCGTTGAGTTCGGCGGTAATGACCGGCTACGCCATGATATTCCTGTATATGATTGTGCCGGTTGAAGGCGTGCTTTCGGCGCTGCCGACGTTGGCCAGCGCCCGAATCGCGCTCCAGCGCATCGCCCGGCTAAAAGCCGATCTGCCGCAGGAAAAGCTGCTGCCGCTGATCAACACGCCGGATTTCGGCAGCCTTGAGCTGGCCGATATTCGTTACGAATATCAGGGCGAAGAGGGCGAGCGTTTTACTCTTGGCCCGCTCAGCCTTCGCTTTACTCGCGGTGAACTGGTGTTTTTGGTCGGCGGCAACGGCAGCGGGAAGACTACGCTGGCTAACCTGCTGGTGGGGCTTTATCCGCCGGACAGCGGCGAATTAAGACTTAACGGCCAGCCGGTGACGCCGGAAATGCGGGAGATCTATCGCCAGCATTTTGCCGTAGTGTTTAACGACTTCTTTCTCTTTGACGATGTGGACAATGTTCACGAACGCACGGCGGAACAGGTTGAAAAGCTGCTGCACCTGCTCAGGCTCGAGCATAAAGTGACCTTCCGCGACGGCCGTTTCTCCACCACCGCGCTGTCGCAGGGGCAGCGTAAACGGCTGGCGTTATTGCAGGCGTGGCTGGAAAACCGGCCTTTTTATCTGTTCGACGAGTGGGCGGCGGATCAGGACCCCGGTTTTAAAGAAGTGTTCTATAAAGTACTGCTGCCCATGCTGAAGGCGGAAGGAAAAACCGTATTAGCCATCACCCACGACGATCGCTATTTCCCGCTGGCCGACCGATTAATTAAGCTGGAGACCGGGAAAGTGATGGCAGACAGCGGATTAAATTCACCGGCTGAATAGGTGATGTTACAGGTCAGGCGGCTGTATTAATGGCCGCTCGGACTTTAGGCCATAAATGTGATCCTGCCGGGTAGTGACAAATTTCAGGAAAGACTAATGTTCACCGGCAGTTTATTTTCTATCTTTATTGAAAAGGACATTTCAATATGGCAATTCCAGCGTACTTATGGCTTAAAGATGATGGCGGATCAGATATTAAAGGTTCTGTAGATGTGCAGAATCGGGAAGGCAGCGTTGAAGTTGTTAGCTTTTCTCATGGTCTGAATATCCCTACGGATAATCAAACAGGTAAACTTACGGGAACCCGAGTTCATAGCGTCCTTGAGATTGAAAAGGAATTTGATTCATCCAGCCCTTACCTTTACAAAGCGGTATCCAGCGGGCAGACATTACAATCAGCTGAAATTAAATGGTACAAAATTAACTATGCCGGGCAGGAAGAAGAATACTTCAATATGCTATTGGAAAATGTAAGGATTGTTGGTGTGAACCCCATTATGCATAACATTAAATCTGTTGAAAATATGAATCATCTGGAGTCTGTGAGTCTACGTTATGAGAAAATCACGTGGAAGTATTGTGATGGTAATATTCAGCATAGTGATACATGGAAAGAGAAGTCCTAGATTATAAATGAATTAGCATGTAACTGGTTTTCTTTTCAAGGAGCTGAAAAATGACCTGGCTATATGATGTAAAGAAAAAAAGCTTTTACAGAAATGGCGTTTTTATGTTCTATGCCTTATATGCAGGTGCCTCCGGATACAAAAATGATAGTCAGTATGAATGTGTGGTAAATAAGGGGCCTTTACCCAGAGGTAAATATCGGATAATCGGTGCTCCTTTTACTCATGAAATCGCCGGAAGATTTACCCTCCGGCTTCATCCTTATGCCACAAATAATATGTGCGGTCGTGGCGGGTTTTTAATTCATGGCGACAGCATTGCGCACCCAGGAGAGGCTTCAAATGGCTGTATTGTGGCCGCTCCAGCCTACAGGCGAACAATATGGGAAAGTGGTGATAAAGAGGTGCTGGTGAGATGAAGTCTATATTGATCTTTATCGCCTTCGCCGCCGTTATTGCCGGTAGCGCAGTTGCCGAAGTGAAAGATAATCCCTGTGTTGTTGCGCAGTCAGCTATAGGTATAAGCATGCTGGATGCTATGGATAAGGATATGAAAATAGATATCGGAACGATTCTCCACGATAAAACTAAAACAGAGCTTATAGTGAATGAACCGGTTACATATCGGCTTGCTGAGCAATTTGCTGTTACAGATAAGCAGTTGGCTAATAATAAATGGCTGTCGCTAAAAGACTATCTGGACATTTTCTCAGAGAATAACGCCCGTAATTTAATCATTAAATTTACTTTCGAAAACAAAAGCAGCCAGCACGATATCTTCCTTGCCTCAGCTCTGGTCAATGATAATGAATGTTCCGTTAGATTTAATGGATATATTATTGTTAAGCGTGAATTTTAATGGTTCGCAATGCAGCCTGGATCCCAGGCTGCATTAACTCCCTTAAACCAAATGGCAGGCCACGCGGTGGGCGTCACCGACTTCACGCAGGGCAGGGGCTTCCTGGCGGCAGCGCTCGGTCACCCTCGGGCAGCGGGAGGAGAAACGGCAGCCCGGAGGCGGGCGTGACGGGTCGGGGATTTCGCCGCTTATCGCTTCAACCGGCTCGCTGTCCGGGTCGAGGGTTGGCACGGCGGCCAGCAATGCCTGGGTGTACGGATGCAGCGGCTGGCTGAACAGCGCGTCGCGGCTGGCGGTTTCTACCAGTTGGCCGAGGTACATCACCGCCACGTCATCGCACAGGTGTTCTACTACGCCAAGATCATGAGAAATAAACAGGAAGGTGACGCCGCGTTCGTCACGCAGGTCGGAGAACAGGTTGATTATTTGCGCCTGAATCGACACGTCCAGCGCCGAGATAGGCTCATCCGCAATAATAAAATCGGGGTTAAGTATCAGGGCGCGGGCGATGCCGATCCGCTGGCGCTGGCCGCCGGAAAACTCATGCGGAAAGCGGTTGTAGTGCTGCGGCGCCAGCCCGCAAATTTTCATCACTTCCAGAACCTTGTCCCGCAGTTCGGCGCGGGCGCAAAGCTTGTGCTCCAGCATAGCTTCGCCAATAGCGTCCCCTACGCGGATGCGCGGGTTCAGCGAGCTATACGGATCCTGGAAAACCAGCTGGATTTTGGGACGAAGGGCGCGGGCTTCTTTGGCGCTCAGTTCACTCAGCTCTTTGCCGCGATATTTCACGCTGCCGTCGGTTTTATCGTACAGGCCGAGCAGGGTGCGCCCGACAGTGGTTTTTCCGCTGCCGGACTCGCCAACCAGGCCAAAGATGGTGCCAGGCCGGATGTTAAAGCTTACGCCGTCCACCGCACGCAGTTCGCCGGTTTGCTGACCGAACAGGCCATCGCGTAGCTCAAAGTGCTTCTTGAGTCCTTCCACTTCAATAAGATACTGACTGTTCAAGATGCGGACTCCGCTAATTCACTGTAAAAACAGGCGGCCTGCCTGTGCTGGCCGATAAGCGCCGGAACGCCCTGGCGGCAGCGCTCGGTGGCACGCTCGCAGCGATCGGTAAACGCGCAATAAGGCGGAAGCTCTGCCAGATCGGGAACCTGGCCGGGGATCGAATAAAGCCTGCGGCGACGCTCGCCGGGGATCGGGCGGGAGGCGATCAGCCCTTTGGTATAAGGGTGCATCGGGTTGCGCAGCACTTCGGCGGTTGGCCCCTGCTCGACGATGCGCCCGGCGTACATCACCACAACGTGCTCCGCCATCTGCGCGATGACGCCGAGATCGTGGGTGATCAGCATCAGCGCCATATGGTGCTGCCGCGCCCGATCGCGCAGCAGCCGCAGGATCTGCGCCTGAACCGTTACGTCCAGCGCCGTCGTTGGCTCATCGGCGATCAGCAGCTTTGGCTTACAGCTGAGCGCCATCGCGATCATTATGCGTTGCAGCATGCCGCCGGAAAGCTGGTGCGGGTAGCTGGTCATCAGGCTTTCGGCTCGCGCCAGCCCTACGTCAGTAATCATCTGCGTGGCCTGCTGCCAGGCCGTTTTTGGCGTTTCGCCCCGGTGGCGGATCAGCGGTTCGCAAAGCTGTTCGCCGATGGTTAGCACCGGGTTCAGGGCGGTCATTGGCTCCTGGAAAATCATCGCCAGTTCGTTGCCGCGCAGGTCGGCCATTTGCGAAGCTTTAAGCCCCAGCAGATTTTTCCCCTGAAACAGGATCTCTCCCCCGTCGATGCGCGCCGCCTGGGGCGGGAGCAGCCCCATCAGCGACATAGCGGTCACGCTTTTGCCGCAGCCGGACTCGCCCACCACGCCGACGGTTTGCCCGGCGTGAACGGTAAATGAGACATCCTGTACCGCGCGTACCCGTCCTTGTTCGGAGGCAAATGAAAGAGATAGCTGGTTAAACTGGATCAGCGCTTCGCTCATTTCGCACCTCGCTTCATTTTCGGATCCAGCGCGTCGCGCAGGCCGTCGCCCAGCACGTTAATCGCAATCACGGTAATAAAAATAGCGATACCCGGCGGCATCCATAGCCATGGGCGACGCTGGAAATCGATCAGGCTGTTGGCCGTGTCCATCATGTTGCCCCAGGAAGGCGTCGGCGGGACGACCCCAAGGCCCAGATAACTTAGCGCCGACTCCATCAAAATGGCGTTAGCCACCGCCATGGTCGCCATCACCACCAGAATCGGAATGGTATTAGGCAGCAGGTGACCAAAGAGGCGGCGGCGAGCGGAAAGCCCCAGCACTCGGGTTGCCAGCATAAAATCGCGCTCGCGCAGCGAGAGGATCTGCCCGCGCACCAGGCGAGCCAGCTTCGGCCATTCCAGCAGGCTGAGCATGATAACCACCATATAAATGCGTGAGTCAGGGGAGAAGTCGAGTTCGGAAAGCATCGCCCCGGCCACAATCAGCAGCGGCAGGCTGGGGATGGTCATGACCAGGTCGGCAAGGCGCATGATTATCTTATCGGTCCAGCCGCCGGCATAGCCGGAGACCGCGCCCAGCAGATAGCCGAGGGTGACGGACAGCAGCATGGTCAGCAGGCCGATGATCAGCGAAATACGCCCGGCCAGCAGCAGGCGGGTGTAGACATCCCGGCCGAGAAAGTCGGTGCCGAGCCAGTGCACCGCGCCCGGCGCTTTGTTGATCATCAGGGCATCGGTAGCATCGTCCTTCCACGGCGACCAGATTGGCCCGAGGGCGCACCACACCGCCATCACAATCAACAGGCCAAGGCAAAACATCGCCAGACGGTTGCGCTTTAACGTCCGCCAGGCCTGGCGCCACGGCGACGGCGTAACCTGAGCCAGCGCCGGGAGTTCTGCTTTGCGCAGGCTGCGGTTGGTTGAAAACAGTGAACTTAACATTACGCCCTCACGCGGATGCGCGGGTCGGCCCACGCATAAAGTATGTCGGCAATCAGGTTGCCGAGAATGGTCAGCACCGCCAGAAACAGGGTGAAGCCCATCAGCACCGGGTAGTCGCGTGCGGCCAGCGAGTCGATATGAATGTGGCCTGCGCCCGGCCAGTTAAAGACCTTCTCGGTAATGATTGCCCCGGAAAAAAGCCCCGGTAGCTCAAAGCCCAGCAGGGTGATTATCGGCAGCAGCGCATTACGCATAGCGTGCTTGAGGATAACGGTGCGCTCGCGCAGTCCTTTGGCGCGCGCGGTGCGAATAAAGTCCATTTTCACTACGTCCAGCATGCTGGCGCGGAAATAGCGCGTCAGGCTTCCGGCCTGTAGCATCACCAGCGCCAGCACCGGAAGCACCAGGTGGGCGGCGACCTGTAAGACGTAGGCCCAGCCGCTGTCGTCGCTGCCGGTATTGGTCATGCCGCCAACCGGCAGCCAGTGAAGATCCACCGCAAACCACTTGATCAGCAGCAGGCAGAGGAAAAAGGTCGGGAAGGACATAGCGGCAAACACCACCACGCTGACCAGGTGGTCAAACAGTGAGTTGGGCTTCATTGCCGAGATAATCCCGACGGTGAGGCCGATGCCCCAGTAAAATACCAGCGCGATGAAGGCCAGCAGGAAAGAGTTCCAGATGTACTGGTTCAGCAGCTGGCTCACCGGAATTTGGTATTGCAGCGAAAAGCCCAGGTCGCCTTTCAGCAGCTGGCCGAGCCAGTTGAGATAGCGGCTAAACAGCGGCTGGTCGAGGCCATAAATCGCCTTCAGCTCGGCGGCGCGCGCGGCGGTAAGGGTAATATTGCCGTCAATAAAATCGCCGGGCGTTTTGGCAAATAGCATGAAGATAAGAAACGAGGCGAGCAACAGCATCGGCAGGGTTTGCAGCAGGCGGCGCAGGATAAAATTTTTCATTACGTTCTCGCTGCCGCCGCCCGGATAACAGGCGGCGGCAAGGGTTACTACGTTACTTAACGATTTTCACATCCGGCAGGCTGCCGGTCAGGCCGTTGTAAATATCAGGCTTAAAGCCGGTCACGCGGGCGCTGCTGGCGGAGAGAATTTTGCGGTTGCCGAGCAGGATCGCCGGCGGATCTTCTGCCAGCACTTTATACAGCTGGTGATAGATAACTTTGCGCTTCTCTTCGTCAAGGGTGGCGTTGCCTTCGTTGATGAGCTTGTCCACCTGCGGGTTGTTGTAGCCCGAGACTTTGGCTTCGGTGCTGTAGTAATCCCACACGCCGTCGTGCGGATCGTTAAGCGTGCTGGTGCTGAACGAAGCCAGGTCGTAGTTGCCCGCTTTGCGCTGCGCCATCAGGGCGTTGAAGTCCACCACCTGCGGCTTGAGCAGCACGCCAATCTGCTGCCAGTTTTCTTTGGCGATAGGGATCAGCGCATCGTTCAGCACTTTTTTGCTGACCAACAGCGACAGCTCAAGACGCTTGCCGTCCTTCACGCGGATGCCGTCCGGGCCTGGCTTCCAGCCTGCTTCATCCAGCAGTTTTTTGGCCTGAGCCGGATCGTATTTATACGGATTCACGCCTTCCGGGTTATAGGCCCAGGAGATAGGCGAGATAGGCTCGTTGGCAACCGTGCCATAGCCCTGGTACACCACGTCGATAAGCTTCTGGCGATCCAGGCCGTAGATCAGCGCCTGGCGCACTTTTACGTCCTGAAGGGCCGGGCGGCGCACGTTGAATTCAACCTTGCTGTAGTCGCTGGAGCCGTAAAGGTTGATATTGGCGAAGCCGAGCAGTTTCAGCTGTTCGATATCGTCCGGGCGCGAAGTAAAGGCGTCGTAATCCGTTTCGCCGGTCTGGAACAGCTGGAAGTTGGTAGACGGGTTGCTCACGCGATAAATAAAGCGCGGGGTTGGCGGCGTGCCGCGGTAGAAATGAGTATTGGCGTGGAAACGAATTTCCTGGCCTGGAATGTATTTTTCGTACACGTAAGGGCCGTTGCCCAGCGGTTGGCCGTGCAGGGTGCGCAGGTAATCGAGATTGCCGCGCTGGTAGCCTTTGCCGTAATACGCTTTCGACAGCACCGGGCCGCCAATCTTGCCGAGCGTGGTTGCGCCAGGCTGAGTTGTGGTGACCTCGAGCGTTAACGGGTCTATGACCTTCAGGCCGCTTACGCTGTCGGCTTTACCGGCTTTGTATTCCGTGCCACCCGCAATATTGGCCAGCGTAATGTCGGTATCGCCATCATATTTCGGGTCGTACAGCACGGTCAGGGTGAAGGCGACGTCTTCTGCGGTCAGCGGGGAACCGTCGCTAAAGGTCAGGTCCGGGCGCAGTTTGATGGTATAAACTTTGCCGTCCGGGCTGACCGTCCAGCTTTTTGCCAGCCCCGGAACCAGGTTGCCGTGGCTGTCCCAGTCGATCAGGCGCGAGAAAATAACGTTGGTGACGTTTTCGTCCCAGCCGTTAACAAAGAAGTAGGGGTTAAAGATGCCCTGCGGCTCGGAAATCCCGGCCACCACGGTGTCTTTACGCAGTTTTGCGGCGTTTGGAACCTGGCTTGCGTCGGTCGCGGGCGTGATACCTTCTTTTAAGGTTTCATCGGCAAATGCCGCGCCGGAGAAAGCCACCACGCTGCTTATCAATGCAGCCTGTAAAGCAAGGGTAAAGCGCGTGGGTTTTGTTTTTAATACGTTTAGTAACCTGGCCAAAGGCATTCCCTCAATATTTTTCGCTGGATAATTTACAAATCATGACGAAAGATAAAAGCCGGGATCCTGCCTGTCTAACAACGAAATGCTATGGCTTATAGCTTTTGGTTCCTTGTCTCCTGCTTTACGCCGCGGCGCAAGTTGCGATGCCCTTTCTTGCCACTGCCAGCTTCAAGTGTTAAAAGGTGCCCCTTTGATAAAAGACACAGGAGTAGGACGTGAAAAACACGTCAATCGCGTCTGAGGCACAGAGCCAGGACGCAGGGCCGGAGGATGGCCAGCAATTAAAGCGGGGTTTACAGAACCGCCATATTCAGCTGATTGCGCTGGGCGGCGCCATCGGCACCGGGCTGTTTCTTGGCATTGGCCCGGCGATTCAAATGGCAGGCCCCGCCGTTCTTCTGGGCTACGGCGTCGCGGGAATTATTGCTTTCCTGATTATGCGCCAGCTGGGTGAGATGGTGGTTGAAGAGCCGGTATCCGGTTCATTTTCCCATTTTGCCTATAAATACTGGGGCCCGTTCGCCGGGTTCCTGTCCGGCTGGAACTACTGGGTGATGTTTGTGCTGGTGGGTATGGCGGAGCTGACCGCCGGCGGCATCTATATGCAGTACTGGTTCCCGGACGTGCCGACCTGGACATGGGTTGCGCTGTTCTTTGTGGTGATTAACGCCGCGAACCTGGTGAACGTTCGCCTGTACGGCGAGATGGAGTTCTGGTTTGCCTTAATTAAGGTGCTGGCGATTGTCGGCATGATTGGCTTTGGCATCTGGCTGCTGGTATCCGGCCACGGCGGCGAACGAGCCAGCATCGAGAACCTTTGGCAGCACGGTGGGTTCCTGGCTACCGGCTGGCACGGGCTGATTTTGTCGCTGGCGGTGATTATGTTCTCCTTCGGCGGTCTGGAGCTTATCGGCATTACCGCCGCAGAAGCCAGCTCGCCGCAAACCACGATTCCGAAGGCGGTTAACCAGGTGGTTTATCGCATTCTGCTGTTCTATATCGGTTCGCTGGTGGTGCTGCTGTCGCTCTACCCGTGGCTGGAAATTAAGTCCAACAGCAGCCCGTTTGTGATGATCTTCCACGAGCTGAACAGCAATGTTGTGGCCTCGGCGCTTAACTTCGTCATTCTGGTGGCTTCGCTGTCGGTTTATAACAGCGGGGTTTATTCCAACAGCCGCATGCTGTTTGGCCTGTCTATCCAGCGCAATGCGCCGCAGTTCCTGGCGAAGGTTAGCCGTGGCGGGGTGCCGGTGAATTCGCTGCTGCTGTCCGGCGGAATAACCTCTCTGGTGGTGCTGCTTAACTATTTGCTGCCGCACGATGCCTTCAGCGTGCTGATGGCGCTGGTGGTAGCGACGCTGCTGCTGAACTGGATAATGATCTCGCTGGCGCACCTGAAGTTCCGCTGCGCGATGCGCCGTAAAGGGCGCGAGACACGCTTTAAGGCGCTGCTGTATCCGTTCGGTAACTATCTGTGCATCGCCTTTATGATGATGATCCTGGGCCTGATGTGCACCATCGACGAGATGCGCGTTTCTGCGCTGCTGCTGCCGGTGTGGATTGTGTTCCTGTTTGCTGCCTTTAAGCTGCTGCGCCGCAAGGTAGCTTAACTGCCGCTTATTACGCCACCGGTATTTTTCTGAATACCGGTGGCGTGATTAAAATGTAATTTAAAAGCATATTTAATTTGGCTTTAGGAAATATATTCTTTTTGTCATAACAAAATAAACTACAGCGTATTTACAAATAACCGATTAATAAATGACAAGTTTGTCGCTATTTATGGGTTTATAAAATAGTCCTTTCCTATTTCGGTGATTGAGCAGAATATATCGCCGCACACTGCAGGCCTTGCGCCATCTAATAACAACATCGCATACCTTTTGCCACGCTGGCTGGCACTCTTTCTTTATTTTACAGCTCGGGATTTATATGAGACTCAACAACCCTGTTACGCAGCAGGAGCATCTTCTCAGGGAAGGAGAGGCTTTGATGTCGACGACCGATATTCACAGCCATATTACTTATGCCAATTCCGCATTTATTAAGGCCTGCGGATTTGGCGAACAGCAGTTAATCGGCGAAGCGCACAATATTATTCGCCACCCGGACATGCCGCCGGAAGCCTTTGGCGATATGTGGGCTACGCTCCAGCAGGGAGACAGCTGGACGGGAATGGTAAAAAATCGCCGTCATAATGGTGACCATTACTGGGTTCGCGCCAACGTGACCCCGGTTTACCACGACGATAAGCTTACCGGCTATATTTCGGTGCGCACGGTGCCGGGCCGGGAAGAGGTGGCGGCAAGCGAAGCGCTTTATCGGGCGGTAAGGGAAAAACGCGCCGGGCACCTGCGGTTTTACAAAGGGCTGGTCCTCCGTCGCGGCTGGAAGAGCGTGCTGTCGCTGTTTCAGCATCTTTCTCTGTCTAAAAGAGTTGGTGGGGCGCTGGTGCTGGCGGGGCTGCTTGCCGCTGCGATGCCGCTGATGCATTTGAATCATGTTGCGCAGGCGCTGTTGGCTGCGGTTTTGTTTGCCGCGTTGGCCGCCTTTTTACAGCAGCAGGTCATCAGGCCGGTAAAAACTATCGTCCGGCAGATGCAGAAGGTGGTTTCGGGGCAAAAAACCGGGCTTATCCAGTTCAACCGGGTGGATGAGATAGGCCTGATGATGCGCCTGGTGAATCAGTCGGGGCTGAACCTGCGTTCGCTGGTCGATGATGTTGGCGCTCAGGTCGGCGGCATCGGGGAGATAAGCCAGAATCTGGCAACCAGCAGCCGGGCGATGAGCGAGCGAACCGACGAAACCTATGCCCATCTCCAGCAAACGGCGGCGGCCATCGAAGAAATCTCCGGCGCGGTGGAGCAAACGGCGGACTCGGCGGCGCAAACGTCGCAGATGGCTGACCAGGCCAGCAAGAGCGCGCTGGAAGGCGAGCAAATGATGAAGCACACGCTGACGATGATGGAGTCGATGGCCGAGGCCAGCGAGCATATTGTCGAGATAATCAGCGTTATCGACAGAATCGCCTTTCAAACCAATATTCTGGCGCTTAACGCGGCGGTAGAGGCGGCGCGGGCGGGCGTATCCGGGCGCGGTTTTGCGGTGGTTGCCGCCGAAGTGCGCAACCTGGCGCAGCATTCAGCCTCTGCGGCAAAAGAGATCAAAACGCTTATCGACCGCAACGCTATTAGCGTCAGTTCAGGCGTGGGCGTGGTGAAAAATGCCGAAAGGCACATCAGCGAGATGGCGGAAGAAATCGTCCGAATGGCGGGCCTGATAAGGGAAATCGGCGACGCAACCCGGGAGCAAACCAGCGCGCTCGGGCTAATTAATCGCTCGGTGGAACGCATCAGCACCATGACCCAGAACAATGCCGACATGGTGGTTCAGGCGGGGGCGGTGGTGGAAAATCTTAACCAACGCACTCGGCGTTTAACCAGCGCTATCAACGTTTACGGTAGTTAATCCTGCTATGCCGGACCTCGCAGGTGGTGATGTCCGGCATCCAATCCTTTGCCATTTACGCTATCATGCTGCCCTGAAATGAAGCGGGCAAAAGGGCAGGGTAATGAGCGTTAGTCGGAAAGGGATGCTGTTTGTATTGTTTGCGGCGGTGCTGTGGGGCAGTTCTGGCGTGTGCGCCCAGTACATTATGGAACAGAGCCATATCTCCTCTGAGTCGCTGACCATGCTGCGGCTGCTGTTCTCCGGGCTGATCCTGCTGATGCTGTCGTTTATGCACGGTGACAAAATTTTTGCGGTATTTAAGCAGCGCGAAGACTTCATCTCCCTGCTTATCTTCACCCTTTGCGGTGCGCTGACTGTGCAGTTGACCTTCCTGCTGACCATCGAGCAGTCCAACGCTGCGACCGCAACGGTGCTGCAATTCCTTTCGCCGACGATTATCGTGGCCTGGTTTGCGCTGGTGCGTAAAAAACGTTCCGGGAAGCTGGTGTTTGCCGCTATCGGCACCTCGCTGCTCGGCACTTTTATGCTGGTAACGCACGGTAACCCGGCGTCGTTGACCATTTCCGGCAGCGCTTTGTTCTGGGGCATTGCCTCGGCATTTGCCGCCGCGTTTTATACTACTTATCCCTCGAAGCTTATCGCGCGTTACGGCACGTTGCCCGTAGTGGGCTGGAGCATGCTGCTCGGCGGCGCGATGCTGCTGCCGTTTTATGCCAGCCAGATTGGCAGCTTTACCGCTACCGGCGGTACGCTGCTGGCCTTCTTCTACCTGGTGGTGGTCGGTACGGCGATAACCTTCAGCCTTTACCTCACCGGGGCGCAAATGATCGGCGGGCCAAAGGCCAGCATTCTTAGCTGCGCCGAGCCTCTGAGCAGCGCGCTGCTGTCTGTACTGCTGCTTGGCATCAGCTTTACCCTGCCGGACTGGATGGGATCGTTGCTGATTATTTCTTCGGTAATTCTTATCTCGTTGGATTCACGCGGAAAGCTGCATTCCAGCTAATTGTTCACCTTTTGCAAGGTTTAATTCTGTCCAGAAATATCATATTTTGGGGGGCAGAAGTTGCCGTCCTGGTATGGTAAAAAGTGCGCTTCCTGCGCAAAGCACCCCCCGATATAAGGTATTTCAGTGTGATGATTGATAATCTAATTGAGCGTATTTCAACCGCTTTAGAAGCCGACTACACACTGGAAGGCCTGGTCAGACAGCTGCTGGAAATGCTCGAGCTGGTGACCAATATGGAGTCCACCTATCTCACCCGCATCGACCCCGAAGGCAGCCAGCAGCACATCGTCTTTTCCCGCAATACTAAAACGATGAACATCCCTGAAGGGCTGGCCGTGCCGTGGGAAGACACGCTTTGCAAACGCGCGCTGGATGAAGGGCGGCGCTATACCTGCGACGTAGCCAGCGTCTGGGGGGATTCCGAGGCGGCGAAAGCGTTAGGCATCGTGACTTATGTCAGCACGCCGGTGACCCTGGCCGATGGCTCTCTCTATGGGACGCTGTGTGCGGCAAGTTCCGAAAAGCGCATTCTTACCGATCACAGCGAGCAGGTATTGCAGCTGTTTTCCCAGCTTATTGCTCAGCAGATCCAGAATGAGCAACTGATGAAAAAACTTCAGTTAGCCAATGCCGCTCTGACCACCGCCAGCTATACCGACGAGCTTACCGGGCTGCCTAACCGCCGCGCGGTTTTTGACCAACTTCCTCGCCTGTTTTCCCGCGCTAAAGATGATTCTCGCTACGTGCTGGTGGCTTTTGCCGACCTCGACGGTTTTAAACAAATCAACGATATGCACGGCCATGAAACCGGGGATGATTTTCTCTGCGCCATCGGCAACCGGCTGAAAGAGGGCGTGCGCGCTGATGAAGTGCTGGGGCGCGTTGGCGGCGATGAGTTTATCGTGGCGGGCGCGGGGCCTGCGGAATACGATGAAGCCCAGCGTGCGGCGGCGGCTTTCCGTCTGAGGCTGGCCGAATTGCTTAGCGGAGAATACCAGCTTAAATCTTGCGTTATCGACTACGCCGGGCCGAGTATTGGCGCTATCGCCATTAACCCGGCGATAATCACGCCGGACGGCGCATTGCGTGAAGCGGATACTCTGATGTATATCGACAAGAAACGCCGTAAAAACGGCGCGGCGGTGAGCTAAACCTCAACGCCGCGCGTGGGAGTTTACGAGGCGGGAGTAACCTGAGGCGTATTGCCGCTCAGCTCGGTCACTAAATCATTCACGCCGTCGCTCATATTGACAAAACGGGTCAGCGGCGAGCGCGTAACCACCACAAAGACGCCAACGTTGTTTTGCGGCACCATCGCCATATAGGTAATGAATCCGCCGCCGCCGCCGGTTTTCTGAATAATGCCCGGCCTGCCGTCTTTAGGCGACATCCACACCCAGCCCATGCCCAGCGCGTCGGCTTTGCCCGGCACGTCCATACCAATCACTTTATGCAGCTGGCTGCGCTGATAAATCAGGGTCTGCATTCTGTCCGCCTGATTATTGCGGCGATGGAAGTCGGAAGAGAGAAACTGCTGCATCCAGCGCATCATGTCGCCCGGCGTAGAGTAAACGCCGCCGCTGCCGACTGCCGCCAGCGTATTATCGCAAGGGCTGGCGCCCTTTTCGGCGATCATCAGGCGCTTGCACTGATCGGGTGAGGGGGTAAAGGTGGTGTCTTTCATGCCCAGCGGGCGGGCGATTTGCTCGTCAAACAGGTCTGCGTAAGGTTTGCCCGTGGCTCGCGAAAGCGCATCCGCCAACAGGTCGAACGCCAGGTTTGAGTAAGCGGCAACCGTGCCGGGCGCGGCTTTAAGCGTGGCCTGGGACAGCCAGTTCCAGCGCTGATCGCGGGTAGGCCAGGTAAACACGGTGCGGTGTGCGGCACCGCCGGGCTGTTCGCGCGGCAGCGAGCTGGTATGGGTTGCCAGGTTGACGAGCGTAATAGGCTGGCCGTTAAACGTTGGTACGCGTGCTCCCGGCGGGGCATATTTGCTTAGCGGATCGTTTAGCTGCACTTTGCCCTGGTCGAGCATTTTCACCAGCATTTCGCTGGTCATCAGTTTGGTCAGCGAGGCGATGCGGATAACCGAATCAAGCTGCGGGCGCACGTTGTTGCCGGGGCGAGTGTCTCCGAAGCTGCGGAAGACGCGCTGGTTGCCGTCAATCACCACGATTGCCATGCCGGTGGCGCCGCTGCCGTAATAGATATGATTGGCATAGCGATCGACAACATCGGCGGCAAATTCCGGAGCAGGCGAAGGCTGCGCAAAACTAAGCGTTGGCAGCAGAGCGGCAGCCAGCATAAGAAGACGAGGGAGACGAGTTTTCAACGCAGAAATCCAGTTCAAAAAATAAAGCGGTATAGCAGGTATTTATACTAGTCTGCGCGCTTATGCAAAGCGTCAATTAGGGGATTCGCTAATGAAAAGCGTAACCGTGCGTTACATCACCAGCAGGCTGCACAAAAGTTTATCAGGTGACGCTTAATGACACACTTTTTGTGTTTTTATTAACCAGTCAAGGGCGTATAACTCATCAGGGGTAACGAATGCTCTGAAAATGACAATTTTGCTACGCTGTCGTGGCAAAAAGTGCGTATTATCCGCCGAGTTATTTGCTGCTGCGCTGCAACTATTTTCCGTCCGCAGCATCTTAGTTATGGCCTCAGGCGTACCGCTACTGATTGAGTTCTTTATGCGATACACGATCCCTCCGCATAAAGAAGTAAATATGAAAAACAAACCTTTATTTTACAAGTGCTTACTGCACCCTCGCTACTGGCTGACCTGGTTTGGTCTTGGCATTCTGTGGCTGTGGGTTCAGCTTCCCTATCCGCTACTGATGAAAATGGGCGATTTAATCGGCCGTTTCTCTATGCGTTTCCTCAAGCGCCGCGTCACCATCGCGCGCCAGAATCTTAAGCTCTGTTTCCCGCATTACAGCGAAGCGCAGGTCGAAATTATCGTGCGCAAAAACTTCGGCTCTCTGGGGATGGGGCTGATTGAAACCGGCATGGCCTGGTTCTGGTCAGACGCCAGAGTGCGTAAATGGTTTGAAGTGCGCGGTCTCGAACATATCACCGCCGCCTGCGAAAAAGGCAAAGGCGTGATGGTTATCGGCGTGCATTTTATGTCGCTGGAGCTGGGAGGGCGCGTGATGGGGCTTTGCCGCCCGATGATGGCGATGTACCGCCCGCACAATAACAAAGCGATGGAGTACGTGCAGACCCGCGGGCGCTCACGCTCGAATAAAGCCATGCTGGATCGCCGCAATCTCAAAGGCATGGTGAAAGCGCTCAAGTCCGGCGAAGCGGTGTGGTTTGCTCCAGACCAGGATTACGGCCCGAAAGGCAGCTCTTTTGCGCCATTCTTTGCCGTTCAGCAGGCCGCCACCACCAACGGGACTTTCACCATTGCCCGCCTGGCGAAACCGGCTATTTTGACCACGGTGCTGATTCGTAAAGCCAGCGGGACCGGCTACCAGCTGGTGATTGAGCCTGAGTTTTGTGACTACCCGGCGGAAGATGAGCAGGCGGCTGCTGCTTATATGAACCGCAAAATTGAGCACGAAATTATGCGCGCCCCGGAGCAGTATCTGTGGCTGCATCGCCGCTTTAAGACCCGTCCTTTCGGCCACGCCGGTCTCTACACGATTTAATCTTCTGGCAGGTGTGCTACGCTTTTTTCTTCTTATCTGAAGGAGAGTTAGCATGCCTGCATCACGTGTTGTCATGGTTATTGATATGCAAAACGGCGTATTTGAATTCCCGCGCCGGGAGCGTGAGCGTACCGTTGCCAAAATTAACCAACTTATCGACGCCGCAGAGCAGGTCATTTTTATCCAGCATACCGAAGCCGGGCTGGAGGTGGGCAGCGAAGCCTACGACATCCTTCCTGAATTACATCGTCCCGCAGGGGCGCATTACGTGACCAAAACCGCCTGCGATGCCTTCTACCGCACCGGGCTTGCCGGGCTTTTAGAGCAACAGGATATTAATGAGCTGGTGGTCTGCGGCTGCGCGACGGATTACTGCGTGGATACCACGATTAAAAACGGCGTCAGCCGGGGCTATGCAATTACGGTAGCCGGAGATGCACACACCACGGCAGACCGCGCCTCCGTTAGCGCTGAGACGCTGATTCGCCACCACAATGAAGTGTGGGCCAACCTTTCGATTCCGGGAAATACTCTGCTGGTGAAAGAGACGGCGGAGATAATCGACGGCTGGTGATAAATTCTGTAAGCCGCTCTCACTCCTTGATACAACATTCTGCAAGCTTTATCGTAGCGCGTTAGCTATAACCAGCAGATATAACAACAAAAAGCCGTATCAGGAGCGTTGTCATGTTTAAATCTTTCTTCCCGTCGCCGAAGCTGTTTTTCCTTTCGGCGGCAATATGGGGACTACTCGCAGTTATTTTCTGGCAGTTCGGCGGCGGCCTGTGGCTGGAAAACCTCGTCGGTGCCAGCCAACAGATACCCATCAGCGCAGCCCGTTTCTGGACGCTAAAAGCATTTGTTTTTTATGCTTTTTATGCCGTCTGTGTGGGAGCTTTTGCCGGCGTCTGGTCGCTGATAAGCCCGCATCCGTGGCAGCGCTGGTCTATTCTCGGCTCCGCGCTAATCGTCTTCGTGACCTGGTTTATGGTTGAGCTGGGAGTGGCAATTAACGCCTGGTACGCGCCGTTCTTTGACCTTATTCAGACCGCGCTGGCCTCGCCGAATAAAGTTCCGCTGCAAAAATTCTACAGTGAGACGGGCGTGTTTCTGGGTATCGCGCTTATCTATGTCACGGTCGGCGTGCTGAACAGCTTCTTTATCAGCCACTATGTGTTCCGCTGGCGTACCGCGATGAATGACTACTACATGGAAAACTGGCAGAAGCTGCGCCACATTGAAGGGGCGGCCCAGCGTGTTCAGGAAGACACCATGCGCTTTGCTTCCACCCTTGAGGACATGGGCGTGAGCCTGCTGCAATCGGTGATGACCCTGATAGCCTTTCTGCCGATTCTGGTGGCGCTTTCCCCGCATGTTAAAGAGCTGCCGGTTATCGGTGCCGTGCCTTATGGCCTGGTGATTGCGGCTATTGTCTGGTCGCTGATGGGGACCGGTCTGCTGGCGGCGGTGGGGATAAAGCTGCCGGGGTTACAGTTCAATAATCAGAAGGTGGAAGCGGCCTACCGTAAAGAGCTGGTCTATGGCGAAGATGATGCGTCCCGCGCTACGCCGCCAACGGTTGCGGCGCTGTTTGGCGATGTGCGCCATAACTATTTCCGACTCTATTTCCACTACACCTACTTTAACATCGTGCGCATTCTCTACCTGCAGGTGGATAACGTGTTTGGCCTGTTTTTGCTGTTCCCGTCGATTGCCGCCGGGGCGATTACGCTTGGCCTGATGCAGCAGATAACCAACGCCTTCGGCCAGGTTCGAGGTTCGTTCCAGTATCTGATAAGCTCCTGGACCACGCTGGTTGAGCTGATGTCTATCTACAAACGTCTGCGCAGCTTTGAGCGCACATTGCAGGATGTGCCGGTGCCCGGCACCGAAGAAGCCGTCTAGCTAATAGAAAAGGGATGGCGCGATGCCATCCCTTTCAGGCGGGTGACAAACTCTGGGGATAGAAGAAATACCAGACAGCTTGTTAAAAAATTAGGAAAATCAATTCATTGATTTTCGGCTGATAACCACGAAGAGGGAAAAACCACGCTTTTTCCCTCTTCGTCAGCAACCGCATAGGGATGGCGTGATGCCATCCCTTTTTGCTAATGCCCGGCGGCTGGTGGAGCGCCCGGCGCACCCGCCCGAATAAACGGCGGACGGGCAAACCAAATTACCACAATCAGCGCCATAAACCCCCATCCCAACAGCCAGAAGTAGTCGATGGTCGACATCATATAGGCCTGCTGCTCGATAGTTTTATCCACCACGGCGAGGTGCTGCTGCGTTGCTCCGCCCATCTTATGCAGGTAATCCATAGCCGACGGGTTGTATGCCGACACGCTCTCAGTCAGGTTCGCGTGGTGATAAACCTCGCGGCGCGACCAGATCCACGTTGTCAGGGAGGAGGCAAAAGAGCCGCCCAGCACGCGGAAGAAGGTTGCCAGGCCGGAGCCTTCCGCTACCTCAACGCCGTGCAGATTCGACAGCACGATAGTGGTTATCGGCATAAAGAAGAACGCCACGCCGATACCCATAAACAGCTGTATTTCGGCAATAGTTCGGAAGTCGACATTGGTATTAAACTGCGCGCGCAGCAGGCATGAAGCGCCCATCGTCAGGAACGACAGCGTAGCCAACATGCGCATATCAACCCGGTTGGCGTAACGCCCGACAATCGGCGTCAGCAACAGCGGCAGAACGCCCATCGGCGCGGCGGCAAGCCCGGCCCAGATTGCGGTATAGCCCATCTGGGTTTGCAGCCACTGCGGCAGAATAATATTAATGGCAAAGAATGCCGCGTAGCCGAGCGTCAGCGACAGGGTGCCAATCGCAAAGTTGCGGTCGGCAAACAGCCGCAGGTTAACAATCGGATGGCGCTCGCCCAGCTCCCAAATCACAAACGAGACCAGCGCAATCGCCGAAATCGCCGACATGATGATTATCTCCGGCGAGGAGAACCAGTCGAGATCGTTGCCCTTATCCAGCACCACCTGTAGCAGCCCCACGCCGAGCACCAGCAGGGCGATACCGATGTAATCTATCGGGGCGATAGTCGTGGTCTCTTCGCGTTCACGCAGCTGGCCCCAAACCACCAGTGCGGCAAAAATACCGATCGGCACGTTGATATAGAAAATCCACGGCCATGAGTAGTTATCGGTTATCCAGCCGCCGGTTATTGGCCCGACGATAGGCGCGACTACCGTCACCATCGACAGCAGCGCCAGCGCCATACTTCGCTTGCTCGACGGGAAGATAATCAGCAGCAGCGTCTGGCACATCGGGAACATTGGCCCGGCGAAAAAACCCTGTAACGCACGGAAGATAATCAGCTCGGTCATGCTGTGGGCAAAACCGCACAGGAACGAGGTAAGGGTAAACATCGCCACCGAGCCAACAAACAGTTTGAGCTGCCCGAACCGGCGGGTAAACCAGCCGGTCAGCGGCAGGGCGATAGCGTTACACACCGCAAACGAGGTGATAACCCAGGTGCCCTGGTCGGCGCTGACGCCGAGGTTACCGGCAATCGTCGGCAGCGCCACGTTGGCAATCGTTGAGTCCAGCACCTGCATAAAAGTCGCCAGCGACAGCGCGATGGTGGCCAGCAGCAGGCTGGGGGGCGTAAACGCCGCCTTATCTTGCATAACGTCTCTCTTAGCGGCTGCCGGACGCTACCGGCTGGCTGTTGTCATGGAGGATCTTCGCAACCATCTGGTCGGCCTGGTCCAGCGCATTTTGATAAACGTCGGTAGTAAAGCGCGGCGTGGCGACGGTTTTTTGCGGCAACAGGTGGCCGTCTGCATTGCGAATATCTACCCGAGCAAACATAGAAAGCCCTACGCGCAGCGGATGTTTCTGCATGTCGTGCGGGTCGAGCGTGATGCGTACCGGCAGGCGCTGAACAATCTTGATCCAGTTACCGCTGGCGTTCTGGGCAGGCAGCAGGGAGAAGGCGCTCCCGGTGCCGATGCCGAGGCTTTCTATGGTGCCCTGGTACTCAACATCATCGCCGTAAAGGTCGGCGGTCAGCGTCACTTTCTGGCCGAGACGCATGGTCTGCATCTGGCTCTCTTTGAAGTTAGCGTCCACCCACACCTGGTCCAGCGGGACGATAGCCAGCAGCGTGGTGCCTGAATCAACCCGCATCCCGAGCTGCACGGCGCGCTTTGCTACAAAGCCGCTAACCGGCGCGACGATGGTGCTGCGTGCATTGTCGAGGAAGCGCTGGCGCAGGGTCGCTACCGCACTTTTAATTTCCGGGTGGCTATCAATCACTGTGTCATCAACCATCGCGAGGTTGGTGCGTAATGCCTGCTGTGCGGCGAGTAAATCGCTCTGGGCGCTGGTTACAGCATCGCGGTAGTGAGACAGGTCTTCGGCCGCAATAGCCCCGGTAGCAAAGATTTTCTGGCGGCGAGCATAGTCGCTCTGCGCGGTTTGCAGGGCGACCTGTTTGGCCGCAACCTGGGCGCGATAGTTATCGGCGGTGCTGTACAGGCCGCGCACCTGGCGCACGGTATTGGCGAGATTGGCTTCGGCCTGCTGTAGCGCAATATTGGTATCGCTTGGGTCAAGCAGCACCAGCGGCTGGCCTTTTTCGACGTAATCGCCCTCGTCGACGCTCACCTGGGTGACGGTGCCGCCGATTTGCGGGGTCAGAGTGACCTGGTTGCCGTTGACGTAGGCGTCATCGGTGGTTTCGTAGTAGCGCGCGTACAGCATGTACCACGCCAGACATCCGGCGGCTATCAGCAGCAGGATAATCAGCAAAATAGCGAAGTTGCGCTTACGCTTGCTTGGTGCGCGTTCTGCCTGCTCGGAAGAGGTTTGCATTTTTGTTATGGCCTTAGTCAGGAAAGCTTAAAGGTGGGGCGCGATAATGTCGTCCGGCAGCATTTTGATCAGAAGCTCGGTCAACTGTTGGGACTCTTCGGGCGTTAGCCGGGTCGTCAGGGCGCCGATGATGGAGTCCAGCGCTTCGTTCTGGAAGCGATCGCAAATCTGCTGCCCTTTGTCGGTCAGCTCGAGGATCACCTGGCGTTTATCTTCGGGATTAATGTTTCGCACGATCAGATCTCGCTTCACCATTCGTTCAAGCATGCGGCTCATCGCGCCGGTATCCATCACCAAATTTTTGCTGACTTCCACCGGGCTGTTAAAGCCTTTGTAGATACTAATCAAAACCTTAAATTGCGCGCTGGTTATCCCCATAGGGGAAAAATATTGGCTGATAAGCTGATCTTTAAACTGGTTAGACAGGTGGATCAGCAGGCCAAGATGGAGTTTAGAAGAGGGAGTACCCGCAGTATTACTCATGATATTTGCCTGGTCAGTAATTACAAATGAAATTACTGACCAGGCATTAAATTGTCAACGTTATGTCAGGATAAGCGCACTTTTTGTCAGTTTGCCAGCCAGGCCCGGGCGGTGTTTTTCATGGCAATTTCCAGCTCTGACCCCTGGGAGGCAAACACACGTTGTACCGGAAAACCTGATTTTTCCAGCAGATAAGCGAGCGGAGCGTAGGCCGCCGGGTAACGTTTAGCGGCTGGTTTATCAATGTCCACCGGGCCAAACGGGAAGTCGAACGAGCCAAAGTCGTAAACCACCTGGCGGCGCAGGATCCGCCAGGCACCGTCGCGTTTTTCCAGCATGTCGTAAAATCGGTTATGGCAGGTGGCGCCAAATTCCAGCTTGTGGTTCTGGCCAATAATCATGGCGTTGGTTTCTGAAATAGCTTTATTTCGGGCGTTGTTAAAGGTGACAACCGGGGTGCCAATCAGATGTTTAGTGCTGATGTCGGACTTGCCCATGCGCATCGATCCTTTGATAAATTCGCTGGCGAGGCCTTCAAACCAGGTCACTTCGATGGTGCCCTCCGGGTGAAAAAGCTCGGCCAGCTTGTCCCACTGCGAAAGGTCGCGGTACATCCAGCCGTTCATCAAATCGTTGATAGCAAGGCGATCCTGCAAATAGTCACTGTTCATAAAAGGCTCCTGTATAGGTGAGGAGCCATTGTTGCTCCGCGTTATCGATAAATGAAATATATTGATATGATGATTCAATCATTAAAATTGATGGTTTGGCGCTATGGAATTAAGACATCTTCGCTACTTTGTCACACTAGCCGAAACCGGGCATTTCGGGCAGGCGGCAGCCCTGCTGCACATCGTTCAGCCCGCGCTGAGTATGCAGATCCGCGCCCTGGAAGAAGAGGTTGGCGGGCCGCTGTTTACGCGCACCAGCCGTAAAGTCGAGCTAACGGAAGCCGGGCAATTACTGTTACCGGAGGCAAGGCGTACGTTAGAGCAGGCCGAACACGGTAAAAATATAGTTCAGCGGGCGTTACGTGGCGAAACCGGGCTGGTCAGAGTCGGCTTTGCGGGCAATGCTGTGGTTTCCGGGCGGCTGATGAACGATGTCCGGGCTTTTCGCCACCGGTGGCCGGAGGTTGAGCTTCAGCTTCATGAAATGTCGCCCCTGGCGCTCGGTGAGGCGCTTAGCCAGCGGGCTATCGACGTGGCCTATACGCCATTAATGGGCAAACTGGGCGAAGATATTAAAGCGGTGAAGATTGCAGAATGGCCGATGATGGTCGCCCTGGCGGAAGATAGCCCGCTGGCGGGCGAAAAACAGATTACGCTTGAGATGCTGGCGCAGGTTCCGCATATCCAGTTCGCCGCGGGCGAAGGGGACGAGGCCCTGGAGCAGGTTCGTGAAAAGTGGCGCGCAGAACTGCCGCAGCCGCTGTATCAGGCCCAAAGCACGCTTGGCGTTCTGGCTATGGTTGCCTCCGGGTTTGGCATCGCGCTGCTGCCTCACTCTTTTACCCACATTGCTATTCCGCACCTGGTTTATCAGCCAATTTCCGATCGGCGGCTTATGGCAGAGTTGCTATTGTTAAGCCGCCGGGATGAAACCCAGGGAGCCGTGCTCGCCTGGACTCGTCTCGCCCAGAATAATAATCACGACTAAACGCTATGAGGATGGCAATTTGAACAGGCAGCATGGATTGATGGCGCTCTCTCTGGGCGCTCTGTTGGTACTTAGCGGCTGTACAACAAAAAGCAGTTCACCCGCATCAACGACAACGGCAGCGGCAAAACCGGTTGATATCGAAACCGTTACGCTGCGGAAAATTCCGCAGGGCGTTAAAGACAGAGACGAGCTGGCTAAAGATCTGCTGACCACGCTTAAGAGCCAGAACATTGAACCGACGGAGGAGAATGTCTGCTCTGTGCTGGCTATTGCTTTGCAGGAGTCCAACCTGCAGGCCGACCCGGCCGTGCCGGGGCTGAATAAAATTGCGTGGAAAGAGATAGACCGCAGGGCGGAGAAAATGCATATCCCGCCGCTGCTGGTTCATACCGCGTTGCGTATTAATTCTCCCAACGGTAAAAGCTACAGCGAGCGTCTGGACAAGGTAAAAACCGAAGGCCAGCTGAGCGCTATTTTTGACGACTTCCTTACCATGGTGCCGATGGGCCAGAAGCTGTTTGGCAGCTTTAATCCGGTGCGAACCGGCGGCACGATGCAGGTTAGCGTCGCCTTTGCCGAGAAGCACACCGACGGCTACCCGTGGAAAATGGAAGGCTCGGTGCGCCAGGAAGTCTTCACCCGCCGCGGCGGGCTGTGGTTTGGCACTTACCATCTGCTGAATTATCCGGCCAATTACACGAAGCCGATTTATCGTTTCGCGGATTATAACGCGGGCTGGTACGCAAGCCGCAACGCCGCCTTCCAGAGCGCCGTTAGCCGCGCCACCGGCACAAAGCTGGCGCTGGACGGCGACCTTATTCTCTACACCAGCGACCAGGCGAGCAGTACCGAGCTTGCGGTACGCAAACTGGCGAAACAGCTGGATATGAGCAATAGCGAAATCCGCCGCGCGCTGCAAAAAGGGGACAGCATCGGCTTTGAAAAAACCAGCCTGTATAAGCAGGTATTTGCCATAGCGGAGAAGAAAGCGGGCCAGCCGCTAGCGCGAGAAGTGCTGCCGGGTATCACGCTCGAAAGTCCGAAAATCACCCGCAATTTAACTACCGCCTGGTTTGCTAAGCGGGTGGATGACCGGCGAGCGAGCTGTATGCAGCGTTAGTCCTCTCAGGTGGGAGCGGGCAGCGCTTCCGCCTCAGGATTTAATAAAACCAGAGGGGATGGCGACGCTGGCGCAGGCGCAGCACAAGGGCAATAACGCCAAGCGTTAACGCGCCCAGCAGGAATGGGATCAGGCCAAATAGGGTGCTTACCGCCAGCCCCATTTCGATGCGCGGGCGGGCTGCGTCGTTGCTTTGCGCGAGGTATTCAAGCACGCCGGGTGCCTGGACTATCAGGTTCAGTATCTGGGTTGCCACCCAGAAGCAAAACAGCACAAACAACGTATAGGCAACGTTGCCCAACGCGGATGTTTCTGTTTTGGTTGTCGTTATCATCCGGGGTACCGGAACAACGGCTTTCGACAATGTGATATCAGCCATCATGACCTCCCGTAAAATCGCCATGCTAATCAGGCGCGTGACTGCCCGTAGCGCAAATTTTGGCAGGTCAGGGGAGTTGTCAATATCAGATTGCTGGTAATTTTGCGGGCAGAATCCTCCTGGATTTGCATTTTTTGCTCAACTTCACATTTTTGTAACTTAAATGAAATTTCATTAACATTGTGCTAATTATGCGCCCGGCAACAGGCAGTTTCCCGGCCGTCGATATGCGACAATGCCGTCTGGTTTATCTCTGATGATATGAGGCTGACATGTTGACCCTGAAAATGCGTCGCGACTGGCACTATTACGCGGTGGCGATTGGCCTTATCTTTATTCTGAACGGCGTGCTTGGCCTGCTGGGGCTGGAAACGAAAGGCTGGCAAAACTATGCGGTGGGGCTGGTAACGTGGGTAATTTGCTTCTGGCTTGCGGGATTTATTATCCGCCGCCCCCGCGAAGAGTCGGAAACGGCGGAACCCTAAACACTACGAGGTGATTGAGCTTTTCAGAGCGCAATCCTGCTGGTGGCGTTCAAGAGCCAGTTCGATCAGGCGGGTGATCAGCTCCTGGTAGCCAAGCCCGCTGGCCTGCCAGAGTTTTGGATACATGCTGATGTTGGTAAAGCCCGGCAGCGTGTTGATCTCGTTGATGATAACTTCGTTATCTTCGGTCAGGAACACGTCAACGCGCGCCATACCGCTGCACTCGAGCGCCTGGTAAGCGCGAACGGCAATTTTGCGGATCTTGTCGTTCACTTCGGCTTCAAGCGCCGCCGGAACCACGACCTGGGCAGCCTGCTCGTCGATGTATTTGGTATCGTAGGAGTAGAACTCGCTGTTGACTACGATCTCGCCGCAGGTGCTGGCCTGCGGGTAATCATTACCCAGCACCGCGCACTCGATTTCACGCCCCTTAATCCCGGTTTCAACCACCACTTTATGGTCAAACTCGAAGGCTAACGCCACCGCAGCATGATATTGCTCTTCATTGCTGGCCTTGCTGACGCCGACGGAAGAACCCTGGTTTGCCGGTTTGACAAACAGCGGTAAGCCGAGCTGCTTTTCAACTTCTGCGAAGCTGATTTTGCCGCGGTTAGCGCGGGTAAGGGTGATAAACGGCGCTACGTTCAGACCGGCGTCGCGCAGCAGGCGCTTGGCTACGTCTTTGTCCATGCTGACCGCCGAGCCGAGCACGCCGGAGCCGACAAACGGCAGATTTGCCACGCGCAGCATGCCCTGCAAAGAACCGTCTTCGCCCAGCGTGCCGTGCACTATCGGGAAAATAACGTCAATCTGGGAAAGCTGCTCTGCGCTGCTGGTTTCAATCAGCTGGTGTTCGGTCTGGCCGGGAACCAGCGCGACATTTTTCTCGGAGCGATTCAGGGCGATAAGCGCCGGGTTATTGGCGTTCAGCAGATAGCTGGACGCGTCGTTGATATGCCATTGCCCCTGCTTATCAATGCCCAACAACACCACGTCAAATTTCGACTTATCAATGGCGTCGACGATGTTTTTTGCCGACTGCAGCGACACCTCGTGTTCTGCTGATTTTCCCCCAAACACGATACCAACCCGCAGTTTTGCCATGCCTTTAATCCACCCATAAACTTTACGAAGGCGGACAACATACCATGCTCATAACGGGGATTCATGTGGTTCCTGCATCCGCGGGGGATATGTGAGTTGGTAAGCAATCATTTCTATATCGTAATGGCGATTCCAGGGTGCTGACGGCGATATTCGTTAGTGTGATAAGCTTTATTCAAATCGTTCTATTCTGGTTGCATCCCCTTTGAAAAAACGCGCTATGGAATCCTGGAAGGTTAACCTCATTTCGGTCTGGTTCGGCTGTTTCTTTACCGGCCTTGCGATTAGCCAGATTTTGCCCTTTCTGCCGCTCTACGTGGAGCAGCTCGGCGTTAGCTCCCATGAGGCGCTGTCCATGTGGTCGGGGCTGACCTTTAGCGTGACGTTTCTGGTTTCCGCCATTGTTTCTCCGATGTGGGGCAGCCTTGCCGACCGCAAAGGGCGAAAGCTGATGCTGCTGCGCGCCTCCTTCGGCATGGCGGTTGCTATCCTGCTTCAGGCTTTTGCCACCAACGTCTGGCAGCTTTTCCTGCTGCGCGCGGTGATGGGGCTGACCTCCGGCTATATTCCTAATGCCATGGCGCTGGTGGCTTCTCAGGTGCCGCGCGAGCGCAGCGGCTGGGCCATAAGCACTTTATCTACCGGGCAGATTAGCGGCGTGATAGTCGGCCCGCTGCTCGGGGGGTTTATGGCGGACCATCTGGGCTTGAGGCCGGTATTTTTTGCCACCGCCGGGCTGCTGATGGTGAGTTTCCTGGTCACTCTGTTACTCATAAAAGAGGGGCCGCGCCCGAAGATTAGCAAAGCCGATCGCCTGAGCGGCAAAGAGGTGTTCGCCACGCTGCCTTATCCGTGGCTGATTTTTAGCCTGTTTTTGACGACCCTGGTTATTCAGCTGTGCAACGGCTCGATAGGCCCGATCCTTGCCCTGTTTATTAAGCAACTTTCACCAGACAGCACCAATATCGCCTTTATGAGCGGCTTTATTGCCGCCCTGCCTGGGATTTCTGCGCTGTTTGCCGCCCCAAGACTCGGCAAACTGGGCGACAGAATCGGCACCGAGCGTATTTTGATGGCGACCCTCGCGTGCGCCGTGGTGTTATTCCTGGCAATGTCCTTTGTGACCTCGCCGTTCCAGTTGGGAATATTGCGTTTTCTGCTGGGCTTTGCCGACGGCGCGATGCTCCCGGCGGTGCAAACTCTGCTGCTGAAATATTGCAGCGACCAGGTAACCGGGCGCATCTTCGGTTATAACCAGTCGTTTATGTATCTGGGCAACGTGGCGGGGCCTTTAATGGGGGCCGGAGTCTCGGCAATGGCCGGTTTTCGTTACGTTTTTGCCGCAACCGCGCTGGTTGTTTTAATCAACATCTGGCAGCTGGCGGTGGCTTTGAAACGAAAAAAACTCCGTCAAAAAGAGCTGGAGCGACAAATTTAAAACGGATTTTTTTTGCCCGGCGGCAATATTAATGAGTGGAACATGGAGAATAATTCCCACTTATTATTGTTCGCCGGATGGCAGGTTTTTTAGCGAATAATATTCCATTATTCTTTTTTTGTTACGCAAAAAAAATGCATCCGCGATTATTAGCAGACTGAATCGTTTTAATATCGCCTTTATTTGCTATTACGCACATATTTAACGCGGCATATTGCTCTCAGGTGGATCTGAGTGTTAACGTCATGTCTTAACCCCGCAGGGACTGAGAAAATGAAAAATCTTATTGCAGAGTTATTGGTTAAACTCGCTGAGAAGGAAGAGGAATCAAAAGAACTGGTGGCTCAGGTAGAGGCGCTGGAAATAGTCGTTACGGCGCTGCTGAGGCGGCTCGAGCAGGGGGAGCGCCAGCAGCTGGTCGACAGTATTGAAGGGGCGTTAGATGATGCATCCCCAAAGACCGTAGTGCCATTTCAGGATACCGAATTACTTCGTCAATATTTAAAAAAACTGCTTATTCACCCACGTAGTTGAATCAAATTTCTCTGTCATATTAATGTCATAAGCTATTTTTATACTCGCTCTGTTTTTATTTTGTATTCAGTAGTTACTACATGGAGAAAATAAAGTGAAACAGAGCGTAATTATCGCCAGCTTGCTGCCTTTGCTGCTTGCCAGCAACCCTTCGCACTCACAAGAAAATTTAGCCCCTCTGGATAATCGTGCCGCGCAGGGAGATTTAACCCAGCCGGGCGGCGCACGCCGTATTACTGGCGATCAAACGGAAGCTATTCGCGCCTCGTTAAACAATAAAACGGCGAAGAACGTTATTCTGCTGATCGGCGACGGAATGGGCGACTCCGAAATTACCGCTGCCAGAAACTATGCCGAAGGCGCGGGCGGCTTCTTCCGCGGAATTGATGCCCTGCCGCTTACCGGGCAATACACCCATTATTCTTTAGACAAGAAAACGAAAAAACCGGATTACGTGACCGACTCTGCCGCCTCCGCTACCGCGTGGACCACCGGCGTGAAAACCTATAACGGCGCGCTGGGCGTGGACGTAAACGGCAAAGATCACGTCACCATTCTTGAACTGGCTAAAGCCGCCGGTAAAGCCACCGGTAACGTGTCTACCGCAGAAATTCAGGACGCCACCCCTGCAGCGCTTGTGTCGCACGTTACCGGGCGTAAATGCTACGGCCCGAGCGCGACCAGCGAGAAATGCGCGACTAATGCGCTGGAAAACGGCGGCAAAGGCTCGATAAGCGAACAATTGCTTAACGCCCGCGCCGACGTCACGCTCGGCGGCGGAGCTAAGACCTTCAGCGAAGTAGCGAAGGCGGGCGAATGGAGCGGTAAAACGCTGCGCGAACAGGCCGATATTCGTGGTTACCATTGGGTCGATAATGCTTCGGGCCTGGCGGCCGTAACCGAGGCAAACCAGAGCAAACCCCTGATCGGCATGTTTGCGGACGGCAATATGCCTGTACGCTGGGAAGGGCCGAAGGCCAGCTATCACGGCAATATTGACCAACCGGCGGTAACCTGTACCGCAAACCCGAAACGCGATGCCAGCGTGCCAACCCTGGCGCAAATGACCGAAAAAGCTATCGATCTGCTGAAAGGCAACGAGAAGGGCTTCTTCCTGCAAGTTGAGGGCGCATCGATAGATAAGCAGGATCACGCGGCTAACCCTTGCGGCCAGATTGGCGAGACGGTCGATCTCGATGAGGCGGTGCAGAAAGCGCTGGAGTTTGCCCGTAAAGACGGCAACACCCTGGTGGTTGTTACCGCCGACCACGCGCATTCCAGCCAGATTGTGGCACCGGACACCAAAGCACCGGGGCTGACGCAGGCTCTGAATACCAAAGACGGCTCTGTTATGGTGATTAGCTACGGCAACTCCGAAGGCGAATCTCAGGAGCATACCGGCACCCAGCTGCGCGTGGCGGCCTATGGCCCGCATGCGGCAAACGTTGTGGGGCTCACCGACCAGACCGACCTGTTCTACACCATGAAGGCGGCGATGGCGCTGGAGTAAAGTGGGGAGTGGGCTAAAAAATAAGAAAAAATGCGGCGCAGGAGTCGCATTTTTTTTGCCTTAGAGCCAGGCTTGAAGCGTCACAATAAAAAAGGAATAAGCTATGAAATATTCATTATTAGCGGTGTTACTGGTAGGGCTGGTTGGGTCAGCAACGGCGGCGGAGAAAACCATGACGCCTCAGCAGCAGCGAATGACCAGCTGTAATCAACAGGCGGCAACGCAGTCCCTGAAAGGGGACCAACGTAAGAGCTATATGAGTAGCTGTCTGAAGGGCGAACAGCCGGCTGCGGCGGGCAAAACGCTGACGCCACAGCAGCAAAAAATGAAGGATTGTAATGCCGATGCCGCGAAGCAATCGCTGAAGGGCGACGCCAGAAAAACCTTTATGAGCACCTGTCTGAAGAAAAAATAAGTCGTTTTAAAGAACCCTCACCCCGGCCCTCTCCCTGTGAGGGAGAGGGAGAAAAGAGGGATGGGGAGAGGGTTGTTACTCGATCTAATCTCCTCTCCCTTATGGGGAGAGGGTTGTTACTCGATCTAATCTCTTCTCCCTTATGGGGAGAGGGTTGTTACTCGATCCAATCCCCTCTCCCCTGTGGGGTGTACGTTCCGGGGACATAGTAGACAGATGTTCGGGGACATAGTGAACACCTTTTAACATCTTTTACCCATGATGATCGACCGGTTCTTCAGGTCGATCATTCCCACTTTCGTGCTGTACCACCACACCTCATAACAACCGTCCTCACCGCTTTCCTTCAGCCCCACTCGCTCTCCCCTGAACGCTTTGCCCGCTTTCAGGCTGATACCTCTGATGCTCAGGCTTCCACTGATATCCACTTTTCTTACCGCCACGCCGTCATCGTACTCCGGCCCGGGAGCATCGCTTCTGTACTGTCTGGCCGAAGGCTGATAGCGCGAACCCGGGACCGCCATATTCAGTCCCTCATGCGGGCGTTCAAAGTTATAGACCTCCCGCCAGTGGTCAAATACCCGCTGGAGCTGGTCGCTGTCCGTGAACCATTTCCCCTGCAGAACCTCCGCCTTCAGACTGCGGTGAAAACGCTCGAGCTTGCCCTGCGTCTGGGGATGATAAGGCCGCGAGTGCCCCACCCGGATACCCTGACGCATCAGCCACAGCTCCAGCGCGGTCCAGGTCCCGGTGGTGTCTCCCCAGGGCGCCCCGTTATCCATGGTCATCCTCTCCGGCAGGCCATAGCGCTCAAACACCTTTGTCAGATGTGACTGCACGGTCTCACGCCGCTCGTTGTCGCAGTGCGTCAGGCAGAGTGAAAACCGGGAGTGGTCGTCCAGCAGCGTGAGGGGATGGCTGCGCCCACCGGCGAAGGGAAAGTGTCCCTTAAAATCCATCTGCCAGAGGGCGTTCGGCCTGCCGTGTTCGAAGCGACCGGCAGAGGGGATACCCGGCGGTACACCGGGTAGCAGGCCGTGACGGTGCATCAGGTTGTGCACGGTACTGACGGCAGGAAGGTGGTGCCCCTGCGCTTCCAGCCAGGCCTTAATCTTGCGGGCTCCCCAGCGGGGATGGGCCAGGTGTGCCTGCTGTAACAGGTCAGCCACCTGAGCGGCGGTGGCGTTGGGAGAATGATGGGGAGCCCGTGAGCGGTCAGCGAGGCCGGGAAGTCCGGCCTCGAGAAAGCGGCAAAGCCACTTATATCCGGTGGCGGGCGCGATGCCGAAGTGGCGACAGAGCGCCCGGATGTTAGCCCCGTCCTGCGAGGCAAAGTGAACAAACTCGTGACGTAATGACATGGTATCTCTCGCATCCCAGGGCATAAGCGACTCCGGAAGAGGGTTCTTATGCCGTAGTTGTAAGTGTCTACCATGTCCCCGAACAAGTGTTCACCATGTCTCCGGTATGTACATGGGGAGAGGGTCAGGGTGAGGGGGTGTTTCCAAAATCAGGACTTCCCGAGCAATTCCGACTTCGCCATGCATTTCACCATTGCTTCCATCACGGCGGCGCGGAAGCCTTTCTCTTCCAGCACTTTCACCGCTTCAATCGTGGTGCCGCCCGGCGAGCACACCATATCCTTCAGCTCACCCGGATGCTTGCCGGTTTCCAGCACCATCTTCGCGGAGCCCATTACCGCCTGGGCAGCAAACTGGTAGGCCTGCTTGCGCGGCATACCGCCAAGTACCGCCGCATCTGCCATCGCTTCGATAAACATAAATACATACGCCGGAGCAGAGCCGCTCACGCCGACCACCGGGTGGATCATCGCTTCGCTGACCACTTCCGCCTGGCCGAAGCTGCGGAAAATGCTTACCGCATCGGCAATATCTTCAGGCGTGACCAGCGCGTTTGGCGTTACGGAAGTCATGCCCGCGTTAACCAGCGCCGGCGTATTTGGCATGGCGCGGATTATCTTGCGATCGTGGCCGAGCACTTTAGCCAGCGTATCTAGGGTGATGCCCGCGGCAATAGAGATAATCACCGTGTCTTTATTCAGGCTGGAATTCACTTCGCTCAGCACTTTCAGCATGATGTTTGGCTTCACCGCGCCAAAGACGATATCCGCTATCTGGGCAACTTCCTGAGCGCTTTCGGCGGCATTAATTCCGTACTCTTCGCACAGCGCCTGAACCTTGTCCGGAGAAGGGGTGTAAATCCAGATATTACCGGCCGGAACCAGGCCGCTGGAAATCAAGCCGCCGAGGATAGCCTTCCCCATATTGCCGCAGCCAATAAAACCAATTTTCTTATCCATAGCGTTACTCCATGGTTATTTGTTTCGTTATCTTATGCTTATAGCTTAACGCGCTTTCCGGCACTTAGGCTATGTTTGCGCTTAAACGGCTCCGCAGGCGCAGATAAACTTTGCCATTCTGCAAAAGCACGGCAAAATTGCCCCCATTCCCGCGACAGTCAGGAGCAACAATGCAAATTTGGGTGGATGCCGATGCGTGTCCGAAGGTAATCAAAGAAGTCCTTTTTCGCGCCGCCGATCGCGCTCAGGTGATGGTGACGCTGGTTGCCAATCAGGGATTAAAAACGCCGCCGTCGCGCTTTATTCGCAGCCTGCAGGTGGCCTCGGGCTTTGACGTTGCGGACAACGAAATTGTTCGCCGCTGTGAGGAAAACGACCTGGTTATCACCGCGGATATTCCGCTGGCGGCCGACGTGCTGGAGAAAGGGGCGATTGCGCTGAACCCGCGCGGCGAGCTTTATACACCCGCGACTATTCGTGAGCGCCTGACGATGCGTGATTTTATGGATACGCTGCGCGCCAGCGGCGTGCAAACCGGCGGCCCGGATAGCCTGAACCAGCGCGACCGCCAGCAGTTTGCCAACGAGCTTGAAAAATGGCTGCTGAGGGTCGCGCGGGCGCAGAAGTCTTAAATAAAGCTGTCGTCGTCGTCGCCGTAATCGTCACCGCCAAAATCATCGTTACCGAAATCAGCGTAGTCGTTCGCGTTATCCTGAGGCTGGCTCAGGAACTGCCTGTCATTGACCTGGCTGTAGTCGTTGACGGAATCAAACGAGCTATTGTCGAAAGACGGAGCCGGTTCGTTGATGATGTTGACTATCTCTTCCGGCTGGCTGCGGTGGAACATGCTGGTCAGCATTTCTGCCACCACTACGCCGCCCGCAACGCCTGCTGCCGTTTGTAACGCACCGGACAGGAAGCCGCCGCCCGCACGTGGTGCGCTGGCCGGTGCGGCCTGAGGCGCGCCGTAACCTGCTGGTGCCGCGTTTGCGCCATATCCGGCATTACCCTGCGGGGCCGAAGAAGCATAATTCTGGCTGCCGGGAATAGGATCGGACCCGCGTGAGCTGTTGCTGTTGCCGCCGCCGAACAGCCCGGCCAGGAAACCACCGCTGCTTTGCTGCTGGCGAGACTTTTGCTCGAGCTCGGCTACCTGGGCTTCCAGCGCCTGAATTTTACCGTTCAGCTGCTTCATTGCCGCTTCCTGGATAAGGATCGTCTGCGCCATATAGTACGCGGCCCCAGGCTGCTGGCTGAGGTGCTGCGCAATCCGCTGTTCTGCGGCCGCATCGCGAGTGGAACTTTGGCTTTCGGCCTGTTTCAGGCGGTCAAAAAGCCCGTCGATAAGACGCTGCTCTTCAGATTGCATGGCTCATACCTCTGTCATAATGAAGACCCGGGATTCAGTGTTGCTCAAATCGGGCGTCGCTTAAACGCCTTAATCGTAAAGCTAACCATAAATGTGTTACCGAATCTCAGATTAAGGGTTGTCATTGGCCTGGCGTTTAAAGTATTGTGGCGCTGTTGGCGGGTGGCGGCTTTAGTTTACACTTGTTGAAGTTTGATTCAGGCCGTTATAGCTGGTTTTTTGCTGAAGCTCTTTGCTGATTGTAATTAAATGTTTACACTATTTTCTCGTACTAGTTTGATGATATCATCGCTATCCGTTCCTGCTTTTGTCCCGTCTGGCCCTCAGGTCAGCGCTTCCGAGGATTATCTCTGATGACTCAACCCCTATTCTTAGTCGGCGCTCGCGGCTGTGGTAAGACGACCGTCGGTCAGGCACTGGCGAGGACGCTGGGTTATGAATTTGTGGATACCGACAGCTTCCTGCTGACCAGCACCGGAAAAAGCGTGGCTGAGATAGTCGCCGAAGAGGGCTGGCCGGGCTTTCGCGCCCGCGAGTCCGAAGCGTTACAGCAGGTAACGGCTCCTGCAACCGTGGTGGCAACCGGCGGCGGCATGGTGCTGGCCGAAAATAATCGCCAGTTTATGCAGGAAAACGGCATTGCCATCTGGCTGCATGCCCCGGCGCAAATCCTGGCCTCGCGCCTGAACGCATCGCCGGAAGAAGGGCAGCGCCCGACGCTTACCGGTAAAGGCGTGACCGATGAAATTGTTGACGTCCTGGCCGCCCGGGAAGGGCTCTATCGCGAGGTTGCACACCATATTGTCGATGCTACCCGCACGCCGGACGCGGTAGTCGAAGCTATCCTCAACGCGCTGCAAATGGCTCGCGCCAGTTAGCCTATACTTAATGCAAATCCCCACCCAAAAGACCGACAGTAAGTGGGGTTATCTTGCTCTTGTCCCTGCTGAAATGCGCTTCGCTTTTCGATAGACAGAGCTTTTATCTGTTTAATTTCTTTAAAATATATTCAGTTAAAAATGTTACCAAGTGGTTGATGATTTGTTAAGGGTTCTGGCGGTATGCTGCGCGATGACGAGCAAAAAACCACGACCCCGGCGAGTTGTCTCATTAAGGATGTGTATCGGCGCAATGGAGAGGGCAGATTCTGAGTAATTGCGGAGCGAAGCATGAGACCAACTGTAGCCATTCTCACTATCGGCAGCGTGTCCGTAAGTGAAGTCCTTCCCTTCCTGACCGAACATATTTCTGAGCAACAAATTACCCACGTTAGCCTGCTGGGCGAGTTGTCTCGCGAAGAGGTTCAGCGGCTTTATTCACCCGCGCCGGGAGAAGCGTCTCTGCTGACGCTACTGGCGGATAACACTCTTACCCACGTCGGCCGCGACAAAATCTCCATCGCCATGCAGGGCATCATCGAGCAGCTGGATAACCAGGGCTACGAAGTCATTCTGTTAATGAGCACCATGCCTCTACTCGGATTAAGCGCTCGTAACGCCATTTTGCTGGAGCCGGACAGGATAATCCCGCCGCTGGTCGCCTCGATTGTTGATGGCCACCAGGTGGGGATTATTTTGCCGATGCCCGAGTTGATTAAGTTTCAGGAGCAGAAGTGGCGCAAGCTAAGCAACCCGCCGCACTACGCCCTGGCTAACCCAATCCACGGCGGCGACGAAGAGCTGCTGGAGGCGGGGCGCAAACTGATGGCGGAAGGGGCGAATGTTCTGGTGCTGGACTGCCTCGGGTTCCACCAAAAACACCGCGATTTACTGCAAAAGCAGCTCGATGTCCCGGTGTTATTGTCCAACGTGCTGGTGGCCAGGCTGGCGGCAGAACTGCTTACCTGAGAGGATTTAACAATTTACGTGACAGGCCCGAGAGTTCACCTCTATAGTGGATTTTTCACTATATCGATAAAGGGCCAGTCCATGCTTCAGAGTAATGAATACTTCTCCGGTAAAGTAAAATCCATTGGTTTTACCAGCAGCAGCACCGGCCGTGCCAGCGTTGGCGTGATGGCGGAGGGGGAGTACACCTTCGGGACCGCTCAGCCGGAAGAGATGACCGTGGTTAGCGGGGCATTGCACGTCCTGCTGCCGGGAGAAACAGAGTGGAAAACCTACGCGGCGGGTGAAGTGTTTAACGTGCCTGGACACAGCGAGTTCCACCTGCAGGTTGCAGAGCCGACCTCTTATCTTTGCCGTTATCTGGCCGATAAATAATTGCGTTTTTTCCCCTCTCTGCGCGTCGCCAGAGAGGGGAAAAGCATTAACGCTGTGCTTCGCCGCCCAGCGCTTCTACCAGGTTGTTGATAAGCGCGGCTAATTCGCCGGTCATCAAAATAAAGTCGGCGTCAAAACGTCCGCCAAAATCTTCCCGCTCGATATCGTCGTTCTGCTCGCGCAGCGTGTCGGCAAACTTCAGGCGTTTAATCGAACCGTCGTCTGCCAGCACAAACTGAATGCGTTCATGCCAGTCCAGCGCCAGTTTGGTGACCACTTTGCCGGTTTCAATATGCGCGGCGATTTCGTCACACACCAGCTCCTGCTGCTTGCAGCGGATCACGCCGCCGCCTTCGAGAATCGCTTTCAGCTCGGCTTCGTCCATCAGCGCGAAACCGGCCGGCACATCCCCAGAACGCACCCATTCGGTCAGCGTCAGCTCGATTGGATTTTCCAGAGCCAGCGGAACCACCGGCAGCGAACCCAGGCTTTTACGCAGCAGGGCGAGAGTATCTTCGGCTTTTTTCGCGCTGGCGCAGTCGACCATAATCAGGCCGTTTACCGTGTCTATCCACATCATTGTCTGGCTGAAGCGGCTGAAAGCGCGAGGCAGCAGGGAGTGCAGCACTTCGTCTTTCAGGGAGTCTTTCTCGGTCTTTTTCAGCTTACGTGCCTGCTCCGCTTCGAGCTTATTGATTTTGGCTTCCAGAGCCTGTTTGATAACCGGAGCCGGCAGAATTTTTTCTTCTTTACGGGCGCAAATCACAATCTGGCCGTTGGCAACATGGGTTAATGCATCGCTGTTCGAGCCCATCGGCGACACCCAGCCGGTTTTTGCCATGTCCTGGCTGCCGCAAGGGGTGAAGGTGAAGGCGGCTAACTGTTTTTCCATTGCATCCGCCGTCAGCGTGATGTCACGGCTTAGACGGTAAACCATTAAATTTTTAAACCACAGCATGATTCTGTCCCAGATTGTCAGTTAAACGCAGCGGGCATGATAACGAATTGACGGCCTCGTTTCATCGCATTTGCTTAGATGCCATTCTATACTATTGATAATTATCACCAAATGAGGAAGTTCATGTGCGCATAGGTATCGATCTCGGTGGTACAAAAACAGAAGTAATCGCGCTGGCAGATGACGGAAAGCAGCTCTACCGCCACCGGCTGCCAACGCCTAAAAATGACTACCAGGCCACCCTCAAAAACATCGTTGAGCTGGTGCGGCTGGCGGAAGAAGCAACGGGCGAGACCGGTACGGTTGGGCTGGGTATTCCGGGGTCAATCTCCCCTTATACCCGGGTAGTGAAAAACGCGAACTCGACCTGGCTTAACGGCCAGCCGTTCGACAAAGATCTCAGCAGCGCGCTCAAGCGCGAAGTCCGGCTGGCAAATGACGCCAACTGCCTTGCGGTATCAGAAGCTATCGATGGCGCGGCCGCCGGGGCGCAGATTGTGTTTGCGGTGATAATCGGCACCGGCTGTGGCGCAGGGATTGCCATCAACGGCCACAGCCTGATTGGCGGCAACGGCACGGCGGGAGAGTGGGGCCACAATCCTCTGCCATGGATGGATGAGGATGAGCTGCGTTTTCGCGCTGAAGTGCCGTGCTATTGCGGCAAGCAGGGCTGTATTGAAACCTTTATCTCCGGCACCGGGTTTGGCACGGACTACCAGCGCCTGAGCGGGAAAACGCTGAAGGGCAATGAGATTATCAACCTGGCTGAACAGCAGGATCCGCTGGCCGAGCTGGCCCTGAGCCGCTATGAAACGCGGTTGGCTAAATCTCTGGCGCATATTGTTAATATTCTCGACCCGGATGTGATTGTGCTGGGCGGCGGGATGAGCAATGTGGAGCGTTTGTATCGCACCGTGCCGCAGCTGATTAAGCCCTGGGTATTTGGCGGCGAGTGCGAAACGCCGATTCGCAAAGCCGTGCACGGTGATTCCAGCGGCGTTCGGGGCGCGGCGTGGCTTTGGCCGTTAGAGAAGTAAATCGCACCCCTCATCCTCCAGGAGGGTGAGGGGGAGATGTTCGTTATTCCCAGGGTAAAAGGTCAATCTACCGCGAAAACCTTATCCAGCCGGCTCACGCCCAGCCCGTTAATTTTCTTCACTTTAATCTGCACCGGAATACGTTCCTTCATCGCCTCAACGTGGCTGATTACGCCGATGGTTTTCCCGCTGGCGTTCAGGGTGTCCAGCGCGTCGAGCGCGGTATCCAGCGTCTGCGCGTCCAGAGTGCCAAAGCCTTCATCAAGGAACAGCGAGTCGATGCGGGTTTTGTGGCTTACCAGGTCGGAAAGCGCCAGCGCCAGCGCCAGGCTCACCAGGAAGCTTTCGCCGCCGGACAGCGTGCGGGTGTCGCGCACCGCGTCGGCCTGCCAGGTGTCCATAACCTGTAGCTCCAGCGCTTCGCTGTCTTTACGCTGCAACAGGTAGCGGCCGTGCAGGCGATTAAGCTGGTTGTTTGCCAGCCAGACCAGGTTATCCAGCGTCAGTCCCTGGGCAAATTTACGGAATTTATCGCCTTCTCTGGAGCCGACCAGGGCGTTGAGATAGCCCCAGTCCTCCGCCTGAGCCTCGCACTCTTTGATCTCCTGCATCAGCGCCTGCTGGCGCGAGCGGTTCTCTTTGTCGTGGCTTTGCTGCTGCTTTATTTGCCCCTGCTGAGAGGCGTTTTCACGCAGCCGGTGGGCCAGATCTGCAATTTGAGCCTCAAGAACGCTGATGTCTGCTTCTTCGCCGAGTGTTTCCGGGCGTGACGTCAGGTGCTGGGCCAGCGCCGTTTCGGCCTGCTCAAGCAGCGTCGTTTGCTGCTGCTGCTGACGCTCCAGCTGCTGTTTGTGCTGCTCAAGCTCGAGCCGGACGTTTTCTTCCATCAGGGCGCAATGGAACTCTTCTTCGTCGCTGAACTGGCTGGCTGCCAGCGCGGCGCTGAACTGCTCCTGGGCCTCGCGGGCCGCGGCTTCGCTCTGCTGTAGCTGCTGCGCCAGAGACTGACGCTGGCCTTCCAGCAGGTTGCATTCATTGTGCAGAGTCTGCCAGTTTTGCAGCGCGGCCTGGTGCTCAGACTCGGCAAGCATCGCGGGGGCCGAGCCATCGTCCTGAAGGGTTGAAAGCAGCATTTCAAGGGTGGAAAGCTGCTGGCGGAGCTGCGGCAGTTTATCCTGCTGCTGTTGCCACTGTTGGGACTCCTGCTGGCGGGCATCCAGCCAGCTTTGCTCTTCGCCCGGCTGCGGACGCGCAAGGCCAACCTGCTCCAGCGCCGCCTGAAGCGAAGCGTTCCGGGCGTTAAACTCGGCGCTCATCTTTTGGAGCTGTTCGCTGTCTCGCTGGTATTGCGCTTCGAGCGCCTGGCGCTCTGCGAGCTGGCGCAGCTGCTGTTCACGCAGCTCCTGCTCTTCCAGCCACTGGTTCAGATCGTCTTGTGGCGTTAAGGCTATGCTCAGCCCGGCGCATTGCTGCTGCCAGCGGGCCGAGAGTGAGTCTGCCTCTTCCTGTAGCGCCGCGCCTTCATGAACTCGTTTTTCGCGCTGCTGGCGCTGGGTTTCAAGTTGGCCCTTGAGGGCGAAACCCTGCTCGGCGAGCGCGGCGACTTCAAGCTTCAGGGCGGCCAGGCGCCGCTGGTTTTCTCCCGGCTCCAGCGCCTTATAGGCCTCAACGGCCGGGTGCTGAGTTGAACCGCACAGCGGGCAGGGGGCGTCCTTTTGCAACTGAGCACGTTCGGCCTCAAGGCTATGGATCCGTTTTTCCTGCTCGACGACTTTTTCCAGATCGGCTTCATGCTGGCGTTTATCTTTGTACTGCTGGCGTTTTTGCCCAAGCTCGACATCACAAGCGGCAATTTGCTTATCCAGCTCCTCCAGATCCCGCACCAGCCCTGATTTGCGTTTTTCCACAGTGGCAAACTGAGGTTGCAGGGCTGCCAGCTGTTGGCGACCAGGCCTGGCGGCCATTAGCTGCTGTAAATGAGTGCTTACTTCGTCCGGCGTTAACGCCAGATTTATCTCCGGCAGTGCCTGTAATTTTTGCTGGCTACTCCGCAGCGCCTGCTGCAGATCGCCAAGTTGCTTTTCATCCCGCTGCAGCTGGCCAAAGGCCATGCGCCAGCCCGCAAGTTCGGCGCTCCAGAGGCGATAGCTATCGTGGGCAGAGAGCCAGTTCTGAACCTGCTGAGCCTCCGCCTGAAGTTTTTCAGCCTGAACGGCCGCCAGCAGCCGGGTTTGCTGGCGATGCACCGAGGCGTGGCGTAAGCGTGCATTCACACTTTCCGCCGCTTCGGCATTTTGCTTCAGCGCCTGCTGCTTTTCCTGGAGACGCTGCCAGTGCGGGCGCAGCTTTTCGGCAGGCAGCGCACGAGCCAATTTGTCCAGCTGCGGGGCGGCATCCAGCAGAGCCTGATTAGCGGTATTCAGCCCCAGCCGCTTTTGTTCTTTATCGGTAGTCAGCTTGCCCAGCTGGCTCAGCCAGTCCCGATGCTGCTGGCGCAACTGCTGCTCGGTGCCCAGCGTTTGTTCTTCAAGAGTGAGCGCCTGCAAACTTGCCGTGAGCTGCTGTTGCTGCTCTTCGCTGAGCAGGGCAACGCCCGCCGCCTGAGCCAGCAAATTTTCCAGCCGAATTTTGATTTGCTTGTGGTTTTCAAATACCGCAGCGGAGACGGTGCCGTAGATTTCTGTGCCGGTCAGCTCTTCGAGCAGCGAGGCGCGGTCGTTGGCATCGGCATTTAAAAATGCCGCGAATTGCCCCTGAGAGAGCATCATCGAACGGGTAAAACGGTCGTAATCCAGCCCGGTTAGCGAGGCAACAAGGTCGAGCTTGTCTTTGATTTTGTCCGCAAGAATTTTGCCGTCGCTGATTTGGGCCAGCTCCACGCGCGGCGCCTGAAGGTTGCCGTTTGCCGCATTCCGTGCGCGGTTCTGGCTCCAGAAAGCGCGGTAGCCAACGCCCTTAACCTCAAACTCCACCTCGGCCAGGCACTCGGCGGTGTCTCTGGTCATCAGGTCGTTCTGCGACTGCGATACGCTGCTCAGGCGCGGCGTTTTGTGGTAGAGCGCAAGACAGATGGCGTCCAGCAGCGTGGTTTTGCCCGCTCCGGTCGGGCCGGTAATGGCAAATAGTCCGTTGCTGGCGAAGGGTTCCCGAGTGAAATCAATCTTCCACTCGCCCTTGAGGGAGTTAATATTTTTTAAACGCAGGCTAAGAATTTTCATGCCTGTTCCTCCTGCTGGTGCAGGTCCGAGAGCGTTTGGGCAAACAGCGTTCTCAGCCTGGCGGCGCGTTCTTCGGTAGTTTCTTCCTGGCTAAGGCGGCGCTCAAATACCTCTTCAACGGTCAGCTCGCTTAGCGTCTCTTTATGCTGGCTGGCGATGACCCGCTCGCGCTGTTCGCGGCTGCGGCGCAACAGCACAACTTCTACCGGCAGGGTGTCGGTTAAAGCCTGAACCTGACGCTGCATATCGTGAAGATATTCATCGGTGGCGATTTCGATATCCAGCCAGACTTTTGGCTCGGCAGGGGCATTACGCCACTGCTCAAGCTGCTGTTCTATCTCCCTTAGCGAACCTTTTATCACCGCTAACGGCTGGCTGACCGGGACTTCAAGGGCTTCGACGCCCGCAAGCTGGCCGCCGCTGAATTCAACCAGAAATACGCTTTTAGCTTTGCCCGTTTCGTCGAAGCTGAGTGCAATCGGGGAGCCGCTGTAGCGGATATGTTCGCTGCCGCCAATCTTCTGCGCCCGGTGGATGTGGCCCAGCGCGATATAGTCAGCCGGAGGAAAGTGCTGCGCCGGGAAGGCGTCCAGGGTGCCGATGTAAATGTCTCTCACCGCATCGGATTTGGTTACGCCAACCGTGGTGAGATGCCCGGTGGCAATAATCGGCAGCGGACGGTCGCCGCGTAATGCGACGGCGGCGTCGTAGCACTGCTGGTAGTGCTCGCTAATTGCTTCCATTAATGAGCGCTGCTTCTCATGGCCGGAAAGCCCGGCCTGGCTGCTTTGAATATCGCGCGGGCGCAGAAACGGGATTGGGCACAAAATAGCGCCGGGCGTGCCGTCTTTGTTATTCAGCACCAGCGCCTGCTCTTCCTGGCGATGCCGGGCGCTGGCGATAACGCGAGTATTCAGGCAGGCGAGCAGCTCGCGCGACTCGTTAAGCGTGGCGACGGAGTCGTGGTTGCCCGCCAGCACAACAAGCTGGCAGCCGCTGGCCTGCAACTGCACCACAAAACGGTTATAGATTTCACGGGCGTAGCTCGGCGGCGAGCCGGTATCAAAAATGTCACCCGCTACAATTATGGCATCCACCTGATGTTCGGCCGCCGCGTTAAGCAGCCAGTCAAGAAAGGCCTGGTGTTCAGAAGCCCGGCTTTTGGTATAGAAATTTTGGCCGAGGTGCCAGTCTGATGTGTGGAGAATGCGCATAACCTGTCCCATGGCAAAGAGGCGAGTTTCCGATTATAAGCTATTGAGCCGCCAGCGTAACCGTGCGCGAAACTCAGCGGCTGTCATAATTCAAAAAGGTGAAATATCGGACGGTCATCTTTTTCATAAATCTGTCACAAATCTGACGCATACTGGCGCACAATTAATAAGAGATGGTCTCTTTTCAACAGGGTAAATCATGGCGAGACGCATTTTAGTCGTAGAAGATGAAGCTCCGATTCGTGAAATGGTGAGCTTTGTGCTCGAGCAAAATGGCTTCCAGTCGGTAGAGGCGGAAGATTATGACAGCGCGGTTAACCTGCTGATTGAACCTTTCCCCGACCTGATCCTGCTGGACTGGATGCTGCCGGGCGGTTCGGGTATCCAGTTTATTAAGCACCTTAAGCGTGAAGCGCTGACCCGCGAAATCCCGGTGATGATGCTAACCGCGCGCGGAGAAGAAGAAGATCGCGTTCGCGGGCTTGAAGTCGGGGCCGACGATTACATCACCAAACCGTTCTCGCCAAAGGAACTGGTGGCGCGTATTAAAGCGGTAATGCGCCGTATTTCGCCGATGGCGGTGGAAGAGGTGATTGAGATGCAGGGGCTGAGCCTTGACCCGTCCTCGCATCGGGTAATGACCGGTGAAGACCCGCTGGATATGGGGCCAACCGAGTTTAAGCTGTTACACTTCTTTATGACCCACCCGGAGCGCGTTTACAGCCGTGAACAGCTGCTTAATAACGTGTGGGGAACCAACGTTTACGTTGAAGATCGCACCGTAGACGTGCATATTCGCCGCCTGCGTAAAGCGCTGGAAACAAGTGGTCATGACAAAATGGTGCAAACGGTTCGCGGCACGGGTTATCGTTTTTCAACCCGCTTTTAAAATGCTTACAGGAGCGTGACGCGTGCTGGAACGGCTGTCATGGAAAAGGCTGGTACTGGAGCTGATGCTCTGTTGTTTACCGGCGGCTATTCTTGGATTGATCTTTGGCCATCTGCCGTGGTTTTTACTGGCGGCAGTAACCTCCCTGCTGAGCTGGCATTTCTGGAATCTCCTTCGTCTGTCCTGGTGGCTGTGGGTTGACCGCAGCATGACTCCGCCTCCGGGCCGGGGAAGCTGGGAGCCTCTGCTTTACGGGCTGCATCAAATGCAGCTGCGTAACAAAAAGCGCCGTAAAGAGCTGGGTAATCTGATCAAGCGCTTCCGTAGCGGGGCCGAATCGTTGCCCGATGCGGTGGTGCTGACCACGGAAGAGGGCTCTATTTTTTGGTGTAATGGCCTGGCCCAGCAGCTGCTTGGGCTGCGCTGGCCGGACGATAACGGCCAAAACATCCTTAACCTTCTGCGTTATCCCGAATTCACACAGTATGTGGCGAATCAGCAGTTTAATCGCCCGCTGACGCTGGTGATGAATAATGGCCGCCACCTTGAGTTCCGCCTGATGCCGTATGCCGACGGGCAGTGGCTGATGGTGGCGCGTGATGTGACGCAAATGCATCAGCTTGAAGGCGCCAGGCGTAACTTCTTCGCCAACGTCAGCCATGAGCTGCGCACCCCGCTAACCGTGTTACAGGGTTATCTGGAGATGATGCAGGATCAGGCGCTGGAAGGCCCGCTGAGGGATAAAGCATTACATACGATGCGAGAGCAAACGTCGCGCATGGAAGGGCTGGTTCGACAACTGCTGACCTTGTCGAGAATTGAAGCGGCACCGGCGCTGTCGATGAATGAAAAAATCGACGTTCCGCTGATGCTGCGCGTTGTTGAACGCGAGGCGCAGACCCTGAGCCAGCAGAAGCAAACGCTCACTTTTAACGTTGAGCCTGGGCTACAGGTTTACGGCAATGAAGAGCAGTTGCGCAGCGCCATTTCCAACCTGGTGTATAACGCCGTGAACCATACTCCGGAGGGGACGCACATTACCGTGACCTGGCGGCGTCAGCCGCACGGCGTGGCGTTTAGCGTTAAGGATACCGGGCCGGGGATTTCAGCGGAGCACCTTCCTCGCCTTACCGAACGTTTTTATCGGGTGGATAAAGCCCGTTCCCGGCAGACGGGCGGCAGCGGGCTTGGGCTGGCGATTGTGAAGCACGCCCTTAGCCACCACGACGCGCGTCTGGAGATTGAAAGTAAACCGGGGCAGGGATCGACATTTTCGTTTGTGTTGCCGGAGCGGTTAATCGCCCAGGATCCTGCGGCAGTTGCACATTAATTCACCGCAACCGTCAAGCTCTGTTTCCACAGGCCAGTTTACTGGCCTTTTTTGTTGGTTTTTTCTCCACTCGTTAAGCGTTAAAGGCGAATTGTTGATTTTTTGTCCGAATGATAAGCCACAATAAATTCGTATAATTGAATTTATTCACTGCCTGCCGGGATTTTTAAAGGATATCTTTCTGGTTTCCCGATCCCTTCTTGTCTTCAAACGCTATAAGCGTTTTAATTGCCCCCCTGTTGTTACCAGACCGACTGAAATTGAGTGGTAATTCGACTAACTATTCTTCGCCACCGATCCGGAGAAGCATATTCCGCTGTCGTTACCGGTAATAACCGCTTTTTTGCCGAACGTTATTTGGAACCGCGTGCGGTTAAAAAATTTGAACGTTTTCAACACCACACATCCACAGGCTGCATTATTTTATGACCTATCATTTAAAATCGCGTGACATCATCGCTCTGGGCTTTATGACCTTTGCGCTGTTTGTGGGCGCGGGCAACATCATTTTCCCCCCAATGGTTGGCTTACAGGCCGGTGAACACGTCTGGACGTCTGCACTTGGCTTCCTGGTCACCGCGGTAGGCTTACCGGTGCTGACCATCGTGGCCATTGCCCGTGTCGGCGGCGGTATTGATAGCCTCAGCTCGCCGATTGGCCGCCGGGCCGGTATTTTGCTGGCGACCGTTTGTTACCTGGCTGTTGGCCCGCTGTTTGCCACGCCGCGCACCACCACCGTGTCGTTTGAAATCGGCATTGCGCCGCTGACCGGTATGGGCGATATGCCGCTGTTTATCTACAGCCTGGTGTATTTCGCGCTGGTGATTGGTATTTCGCTTTATCCCGGCAAGCTGCTGGATACCGTTGGCCATTTCCTTGCGCCGGTGAAAATCCTGGCGCTGCTGATCCTCTCCGCCGGTGCCGTTCTGTGGCCTGCCGGTGGCCTGAGTTCTGCGACCGAAGCCTATCAAAACGCGGCATTCTCTAACGGCTTTGTGAACGGCTACCTGACGATGGACACTCTGGCCTCGCTGGTATTCGGGATCGTTATCGTCAATGCGGCACGTTCTCGCGGTGTGACCGAATCCCGCCTGCTGACCCGCTACACCATTTGGGCTGGCCTGATTGCCGGTGTTGGCCTGACGATTATCTATCTGGCGCTGTTCCACCTCGGGTCTGATAGCGCCAATCTGGTTGAGCAAAACGCCAACGGCGCGGCTATTCTGCACGCCTACGTTTCCCATACCTTTGGCGGAGCAGGCAGCTTCTTCCTTGCTGCGCTGATTTTCCTCGCCTGCCTGGTTACGGCGGTTGGCCTGACCTGCGCCTGCGCGGAGTTCTTTAGCCAGTATTTACCGCTCTCTTACCGCTCGCTGGTGTTTATCCTCGGCCTGTTCTCGATGATTGTATCTAACCTCGGCCTGAGCCATCTGATTCAGATCTCTATTCCGGTGCTGACGGCTATCTACCCGCCTTGTATCGCCCTGGTGGTCTTAAGCTTTACCCGTCCGTGGTGGCACAATTCCACCCGCGTTATCGCACCGGCAATGCTGATAAGCCTGCTGTTTGGTATTATCGACGGCATTAAAGCTTCGGCAATCAGCGATGTACTGCCTGCATGGGCGGCGAAACTGCCGCTGGCGGACCAGGGCCTTGCGTGGCTGCTGCCAACCGTCGCGATGGCGGTTATCGCCGCCGTCTGGGACCGGGCTGCGGGGCGTCAGGTGACTTCCACCGCGCACTAAGAGTTTGATTGTTAACTAACCACGGAGTCGCCCTCCGTGGTTTTTTTATTGTGAAGAGTGGTACAGGATTCATGGAAAACACCAATAAGCTCAAGCGCGGTTTGAGCACCCGGCACATCCGATTTATGGCGCTGGGTTCGGCGATTGGAACAGGGCTGTTTTACGGCTCGGCAGACGCTATTAAGATGGCGGGGCCAAGCGTACTGCTGGCGTATATTATCGGCGGCGTTGCGGCCTATATCATCATGCGCGCGCTGGGCGAAATGTCGGTTCATAACCCCTCTGCCAGCTCGTTTTCCCGTTATGCTCAGGATTACCTGGGGCCGCTGGCAGGCTATATCACCGGCTGGACTTACTGCTTTGAAATATTGATTGTCGCCATCGCCGACGTGACCGCCTTCGGGATCTATATGGGTATCTGGTTCCCGGCGGTGCCGCACTGGGTCTGGGTGCTGAGCGTGGTGCTTATCATCAGCGCCATCAACCTGATGAGCGTAAAGGTATTTGGCGAGCTGGAATTCTGGTTCTCGTTTTTCAAAGTGGCGACCATCATCATTATGATCCTCGCCGGTATCGGCATTATCTTCTGGGGCATCGGTAACGGCGGCCAGGCGACCGGTATTCATAATCTGTGGAGCAACGGCGGCTTCTTCAGTAACGGCTGGTTAGGCATGATAATGTCGCTGCAAATGGTGATGTTCGCCTACGGCGGTATTGAAATCATCGGCATCACCGCGGGCGAAGCGAAGGACCCTGAGAAATCCATTCCGCGCGCGATTAACTCTGTCCCGCTGCGTATTCTGGTGTTCTACGTTGGCACGCTGTTTGTCATCATGTCTATATACCCGTGGAACCAGGTTGGCACCGAAGGCAGCCCGTTTGTCATGACGTTCCAGCACATGGGCATTACCGCTGCGGCCGGTATTCTTAACTTCGTGGTCATCACCGCTTCTCTTTCCGCTATCAACAGCGATGTGTTCGGCGTTGGGCGCATGCTGCACGGCATGGCGGAGCAGGGCAGCGCGCCGAAGGTATTCGCTAAAACCTCACGTAACGGTATTCCGTGGGTGACGGTTGTGGTGATGGGCTTTGCCATGCTGCTGGCGGTTTACCTGAACTACATCATGCCGGAAAACGTCTTCCTGGTGATTGCATCGCTGGCAACCTTTGCCACCGTATGGGTGTGGATAATGATCCTGCTGTCGCAGATTGCCTTCCGCCGCCGTTTGCCACCGGAAGAGGCAAAAGCGCTTAAATTCCCGATCCCGGGCGGCGTGGCGACGACTATCGTAGGTCTGGTATTCCTGGTGTTTATCATCGCGCTGATTGGTTACCACCCCGACACCCGTATTTCGCTGTATGTTGGCTGCGGCTGGATTGTGCTGCTGCTGATTGGCTGGTTCTTTAAACGCCGCCGTCAGCCTGCGGCAGCCGAAGCAAAATAAACCCTGAACCCCGCCGCTGGCGGGGTTTTTGTTAGCCTCTCCGCCCCTGTGATCCTCCCCCAAATTAAACCAGAATGATGAGTGATAACGCCTTATGCTGTGGCAAGGTGGCGTCATTTTTAAGCGACGGGAAAGTTACTATGTTGAATGCCTGGCACCTTCCGGTGGCGCCTTTTGTTCAAAAGGGCGAGCAAAAACTGACGATTACGCTTTGGCTGGCGGGCGATGAGCTGCCGGAAAAGGTCGTGCTGCGTGGTGAAAAGGATAACGAAGAGATCTCCGTGGTGATGGTGCGGCAAAAGTCGGCCCCGCAGGAGGGTGTGGTGGCGTGGAAGGGCGCCATTGATACCGCTGAGGGGCAGCCGCGCCGCCGCTACAGTTTCAAGCTGCTGTGGCAGGACAGGCAGCGCTGGTACACGCCGCAGGGTTTTCGTTCTACGCCGCCCGCAAGGCTGGAGCAGTTTGCCATTGATTCCCCGGACGACGGCCCGGCCTGGGTGCAGGATCAGGTGTTTTACCAGATTTTCACCGACCGTTTTGCCCGCGGTAAAAAACGCGGTCCGGAGCAGGACAACGTCTATTTTCATCATGCCGCAGGGCATGAAATCGTCAGGCGCGAGTGGAATGAAGCGCTCACCGCCGATGCCGGTGGCTCAACGTTTTACGGCGGCGACCTGGACGGCATCAGCGAAAACCTGCCGTACCTGAAAAAGCTCGGCGTAACCGCGCTCTACCTGAACCCGATTTTTACCGCGCCAAGCGTGCACAAGTACGATACCCAGGATTACCGGCAGGTTGACGAGCAGTTTGGCGGCAACAGCGCGTTTCTGCGCCTGCGTGAGAGCACCCGCAAGCTTGGCGTGAAACTGGTGCTGGACGGGGTGTTTAACCACAGCGGGGATACGCATGCCTGGTTCGACAGGCATCAGCAGAGTGATAACGGAGCCTGCCATAATCCCGGCTCGCCGTGGCGAGACTGGTACAGTTTCTCGCAGGAAGGCAAGGCGCTGGACTGGCTGGGATATTCGAGCCTGCCGAAGCTTGATTTCCGCTCGGCTACGCTGGTGGATGAAATTTACCGTGGCGAGCAAAGTATTGTGCGCCACTGGCTACGAGAGCCGTGGGGCATTGACGGCTGGCGTCTGGACGTGGTGCATATGCTGGGCGAAGCGGGCGGCGCAAAGAACAACCTGCTGCACGTCAGCGGCATTACCCGGGCCGCAAAAGAAACCCGCCCGGATGCCTATGTCCTTGGGGAGCACTTCGGTGATGCGCGCCAGTGGCTCCAGGCGGACGCCGAAGATGCGGCGATGAACTACCGCGGCTTTACCTTCCCGCTGTGGGGCTTCCTTGCCAATACCGATATCTCTTACGACCCGCAGCATATCGATGCGCAAACCTGCATGGCGTGGATGGAAGAGTACCGCTCCGCGCTTTCTCATCAGCAGCAGCTGCGGATGTTTAATCAGCTCGACAGCCATGATACGGCGCGCTTTAAATCCATCCTCGGGAAAGACGTTGCCCGGCTGCCGCTGGCCGTTATCTGGCTTTATGCCTGGCCCGGCGTGCCCTGCGTTTATTACGGCGACGAGGTTGGGCTCGACGGAAACAACGATCCGTTTTGCCGCAAGCCGTTCCCGTGGAACCAGCGGGAGCAGGATTTGAGTCTGCTGGCGCTTTATCAGCGGCTGGGAAAATTACGCAAGCAGAGCCGGGCGTTACGCCAGGGCGGATGCCGGGTTGTCTATGCCGAAGGCGATGTGGTGGTGTTTGCGCGCGTCTATCAGAACGAACGCGTGCTGGTAGCGATTAACCGCGGCGAGGCGATTACCGTGACGCTGCCGTGGGATGCGCTGCTCAGCGGCAGGGCGTGGACGCACCTGGAAGGCGAGGGTCTTCTGGATAACCGCGAGCTGATGCTGCCGGCGGTTTCTGCCTCCGTGTGGCGGAGCCTGTAGGCAGACAAAAACACAAAAGGCCGCATTCGCGGCCTTTTCTTCAAACGTGCTTAGCGATTACAGCTTAGCAACGTTCTCGCTCAGGTACTTGGCAACGCCGTCCGGAGACGCGTTCATGCCTTCTTTCCCTTTTTCCCACTGAGCCGGGCACACTTCGCCGTGCTCTTCGTGGAATTGCAGCGCGTCAACCATACGCAGCATTTCATCGATGTTACGACCCAGCGGCAGATCGTTAACCACCTGGTGGCGAACGATACCGGCTTTGTCGATCAGGAAGGAGCCGCGCAACGCAACGCCAGCTTCCGGATGCTCGATGCCGTATGCTTTCTGGATTTCACGTTTGATGTCAGCAACCATCGCGTATTTAACTTCGCCGATGCCGCCTTTATCCACAGGGGTTTTACGCCATGCGTTGTGAACGAATTCGGAGTCAAAAGATACACCAACGACTTCTACGCCACGTTTCTGGAATTCTTCGTAACGCTTGTCGAACGCAATCAGTTCAGACGGGCAAACGAAGGTGAAGTCCATCGGCCAGAAGAAGACAACGGTGGCTTTACCGTTGGTGTGTTTTTTGAAGTTGAAGTTTTCAACGATTTCGCCATTGCCCAGTACGGCAGCAGCGGTAAAGTCAGGGGCCGGACGAGTAACCAGGACCATATGTACTCCTGTTAATTTTGTTAAAGTGAGGGTTAACGCAACGGGGGGAGTATAGGTGCTCCGTTCCATGTAGCTCAATGGCATCTTGCCAATCAATCAGATAGGTTTCGGCTATCAAAAACGCAATCAGAACGATGCCGGTAACCAGGATAGCCCTTTTTTATAAAAGGGCAAGATGTTGTAACGCGAACCGCGAACGATCACAAACTTTTTTGTTGCGCCATCGTTATCATGCGCGGGTAGAACTGCCAGAACAGCTGCTCGAGGGCGTCATAGTGCTTATCAAGATCCTGCCATGAGGCTCGCAAAGCATCGAGTTTTGGTCTACGGCTCGCCATGCCGTTAAGCACGTCGGCAATAAATTCCATATCCTGATAGCGCTCCAGCCAGCGTTCACGCCATAAATAATTGTTCAGGTTAATAAAACGCGGCGGCGTGTCGGAAATATGTGGCTCGATTTGCCCGCGAGCGTAGGCGACAAAGTCCTCAAGGCCAATATCCGGGCAGACGGTCGCCCAGTGGCGGGAGAGAAAATGATCCCACATGACATCGAGCGAGATCGGCGAAACGCGGCGTGTTTCGGCGCTAAACCAGGCGCGGGCGACCGCAACCTCCGGCAAACCATCCGTCAGGGCGTCAACCCGGCGGTGCATATAGATGCCGGCAACTATCTCGGGCGAAAAGCTGTCGTCCGGGTTACCGCGCACAAAATCCGCCAGCAAATTTCCCAGCAGCGAACTTCGGGCCAGATGAGCAAGATGCAGGTGGGCGAGAAAATTCATAGCGTGATTATTCCATATATGGGCTTAAAACGGCCATTGTCAGGGTAAACGTGTTGCAGGGAACGCGCCCTGCCACTAGACTAAGCCGCCTGTTTTTAAGTCTGAGTTTTTTACCATGCGCGTTGCCGATTTCTCCTTTGAACTGCCTGAATCCCTGATTGCTCACTATCCACAAGCCGAGCGTAGCAGCTGCCGTTTGCTGTCTCTGGATGGGCCGACGGGCGCGCTCGCGCATGGCACTTTCACCGATCTGCTCGATAAGCTCAACCCCGGCGACCTGCTGGTGTTCAATAACACCCGGGTTATTCCTGCCCGCCTGTTTGGTCGTAAAGCCAGCGGCGGCAAGATTGAAGTGCTGGTTGAGCGCATGCTGGATGATAAACGTATCCTCGCGCATATTCGCGCTTCAAAAGCGCCTAAGCCGGGCGCCGAGCTGCTGCTGGGCGATGATGAAAGCGTACACGCCACCATGACGGCGCGCCATGACGCGCTGTTTGAAGTCGAGTTTAACGACGAACGCAGCGTGCTGGATATTCTTAACAGCATCGGCCATATGCCGCTGCCGCCGTATATCGACCGTCCGGACGAAGAATCAGACCGTGAACTTTATCAAACGGTTTACAGCCAGAAGCCGGGCGCGGTAGCCGCCCCAACCGCCGGGCTGCATTTTGACGAGCCGCTGCTGGAGAAATTGCGTAATAAAGGCATAGATATGGCCTTTGTGACGCTGCACGTTGGGGCCGGGACCTTCCAGCCAGTACGCGTGGACAGCATCGAAGATCACATCATGCACTCCGAATATGCCGAAGTGCCGCAGGATGTCGTTGATGCCGTGCTGGCCTGTAAAGCGCGCGGTAACCGCGTAATTGCCGTCGGCACGACTTCGGTACGCTCGCTTGAAAGCGCCGCACAGGCCGCGACTAACGGCCTGATTGAGCCGTTCTTTGGCGATACGCAGATCTTCATCTATCCGGGCTATAAATATAACGTTATCGACGCGCTGGTGACCAACTTCCACCTGCCTGAGTCGACGCTTATCATGCTGGTGTCCGCTTTTGCGGGCTACAAAAATACCCTGCACGCCTACCATGAGGCGGTAAAAGCGGAATATCGCTTCTTTAGCTATGGCGACGCTATGTTTATTACCTGCAATCCGCAGGCGATTAACGAGCGTCCTGGGGAGTAATTTCCCCTCACTCTGGCCCTCTCCCCAGGGGGAGAGGGGACTACACAGGTCTTATTTTTCTCCCTCTCCTTTCCAGGGAGAGGGCTGGGGGGAGGGTCAAACCATCCCCCAAATATTCCGCCGTGAGCACCGCCCACGGCGTTAATTTACTCACCAGACTGTTTCTCTGGTGCTGGAGGAAATGTGAAATTTGAATTAGATACCACCGACGGCCGCGCCCGCCGTGGCCGCCTCGTTTTTGAGCGCGGTACCGTTGAAACCCCGGCCTTTATGCCCGTGGGCACTTACGGCACCGTAAAAGGGATGACGCCGGAAGAAGTGAAAGACACCGGCGCGCAGATTATTCTCGGCAACACCTTCCACTTATGGCTGCGTCCTGGCCAGGAAATCATGAAACTGCACGGCGACCTGCATGATTTTATGCAGTGGAAAGGCCCAATCTTAACGGACTCCGGCGGTTTCCAGGTGTTCAGCCTCGGCGACATCCGCAAGATTACCGAAGCGGGCGTGCACTTCCGCAACCCGATCAACGGCGATCCTATCTTCCTCGATCCTGAAAAATCCATGGAGATTCAGTACGATCTCGGCTCCGATATCGTGATGATCTTCGATGAGTGTACGCCATACCCGGCGGACTGGGATTATGCCAAACGTTCGATGGAAATGTCCCTGCGCTGGGCGCAGCGTAGCCGCGATCGCTTTGATTCTCTGGGGAATAAAAATGCGCTGTTCGGAATTATCCAGGGTAGCGTTTACGAAGATTTACGAGATATCTCGGTAAAAGGTCTGGTAGAGATAGGCTTTGATGGCTACGCTGTCGGCGGCCTGGCGGTAGGGGAACCGAAGGAAGATATGCACCGCATTCTGGAGCATGTTTGCCCGCAAATCCCTGCCGACAAACCACGTTACCTGATGGGCGTAGGTAAACCGGAAGACCTGGTTGAAGGGGTACGTCGCGGCGTTGATATGTTCGACTGCGTCATGCCTACTCGTAACGCGCGTAACGGTCATCTGTTTGTGACGGATGGCGTGGTGAAAATCCGTAACGCTAAGTATAAGGCTGACACCGCACCGCTTGATGCAGAGTGTGATTGCTATACGTGTCGCAATTATTCACGTGCCTACTTGCATCATCTTGACCGTTGCAACGAAATACTGGGCGCTCGTCTGAATACTATTCATAACCTGCGCTATTACCAGCGTTTAATGGCTGGTTTACGCAAGGCCATTGAAGAGGGTAAATTAGAGCACTTCGTGACTGATTTTTACGAGCGGACAGGTAAGCCAGTTCCACCTTTGAACGTTGATTAATTTAATAATGAGGGAATTTTAATGAGCTTTTTCATTTCTGATGCTGTCGCTTCTGCGGGTGCTGCTCCAGGACAGAGTCAATGGACTTTGATTCCAATGTTGGTGGTCTTCGGCCTGATTTTCTATTTTATGATCCTGCGTCCGCAGCAAAAGCGTACCAAAGAGCATAAAAAACTGATGGACTCCATCTCCAAAGGGGATGAAGTGCTGACCAACGGTGGTCTGGTTGGCCGCGTAACCAAAGTAGCTGAAACTGGCTACATTGCTATCGCGCTGAACGACACCACCGAAGTGGTTATTAAGCGTGATTTCGTAGCTGCCGTTCTGCCGAAAGGCACCATGAAGGCGCTGTAATTTTCGTTTTCCCTAAGGGAACTAAACGTGTTAAACCGTTATCCTTTGTGGAAGTACATCATGCTTATCGTCGTGCTTGCGATTGGTCTGCTGTATGCGCTTCCCAACCTGTATGGTGAGGATCCGGCCGTTCAATTAACTGGCGTGCGCGGTGTCGCCGCCAGTGAACAAACGCTGATCCAGGTCGAAAACACCTTAAAACAAGAAAAAATTACCGCTAAATCTGTGGCGCTGGAAGAGGGCGCTATTCTCGCTCGCTTCGATTCTACCGATACCCAGCTGCGCGCGCGTGAAGCGCTGATGAGCGTGCTGGGCGACAATTACGTCGTGGCGCTTAACCTTGCTCCTGCCACTCCTCGCTGGATGTCCGCTATTAGCGCAAACCCGATGAAACTCGGTCTTGACCTGCGCGGTGGCGTTCACTTCCTGATGGAAGTGGATATGGACACGGCGCTGGGCAAACTCCAGGAACAAAACATTGATGGCCTGCGTAGCGATCTGCGCGAGAAAGGCATTGCCTACACCAACGTGCGTAAAGCCGATAACTATGGTGTAGATATTGTCTTCCGCGACGCGAAGTCTCGCGACGATGCCAGCACTTACCTTTCTTCCCGTCATCGCGATCTGGTGTTCTCTAACCAGGGCAGCAACACGCTGCGCGTAGTGATGAGCGATGCGCGCCTGAGCGAAGCCCGTGAATATGCGGTACAGCAGAACATCAACATTCTGCGTAACCGTGTAAACCAACTGGGCGTTGCCGAGCCGCTGGTACAGCGCCAGGGTGCAGACCGTATCGTGGTTGAACTGCCGGGTATCCAGGACACCGCGCGCGCTAAAGAGATCCTCGGTGCTACCGCAACTCTGGAATTCCGTCTGGTGAATACCAACGTTGATGCCTCCGCTGCCGCCGCAGGCCGCGTGCCGGGTGACTCAGAAGTGAAGCAGACTCGTGAAGGGCAGCCGGTTGTGCTGTACAAACGCGTGATTCTGACCGGTGACCATATCACCGACTCCACTTCGAGCATGGATGAATACAACCAGCCTCAGGTTAATATCTCCCTGGACAGCGCTGGCGGTAACATCATGTCTAACTTCACCAAGGACAACATCGGTAAGCCGATGGCGACCCTGTTTGTGGAGTACAAAGACAGCGGTAAGAAAGACGCCAACGGCCGTTCCTTACTGGTGAAAGAAGAAGAAGTTATCAACGTTGCGAACATTCAGTCTCGCCTCGGTAACAGCTTCCGCATCACCGGTATCAGCAACCCGAACGAAGCTCGCCAGCTCTCTCTGCTGCTGCGCGCCGGTGCGCTGATTGCGCCAATTCAGATTGTTGAAGAACGTACCATCGGCCCAACCCTGGGTCTGGAAAACATCAAGCAGGGTCTGGAAGCGTGTCTGGCAGGCCTGGTGGTCTCTATCATCTTCATGCTGTTCTTCTATAAGAAGTTTGGCCTGATTGCGACCTCTGCTCTGCTGGCAAACCTGGTGCTGATTGTGGGGATTATGTCCCTGCTGCCGGGTGCGACGCTGACCATGCCGGGTATCGCGGGTATCGTATTAACCCTTGCGGTTGCGGTGGATGCGAACGTACTGATAAACGAGCGTATCAAAGAAGAGATCAGCAACGGACGTACGATACAGCAGGCGATTGATGAAGGTTACAGAGGCGCGTTCAGCTCCATCTTTGACGCCAACATCACCACGCTTATCAAAGTTATCATCCTGTATGCCGTGGGCACCGGGGCTATCAAAGGGTTTGCAATCACTACCGGTATCGGTGTTGCAACCTCGATGTTTACCGCAATCGTCGGTACTCGTGCCATCGTGAACCTGTTGTACGGCGGCAAACGCATCAACAAGCTGTCTATCTGAGGAGTGCGTTGTGGCACAGGAATATACTGTTGAACAATTGAACTACGGCCGTAAAGTCCATGACTTTATGCGCTGGGATTACTGGGCCTTCAGCATTTCCGGCATCCTGCTGATCCTTTCCGTCATCATTATTGGCGTGAAGGGCTTCAACTGGGGTCTGGACTTTACTGGCGGTACGGTAATCGAAATCGCGCTGGAAAAACCGGCCGATCTTGATGCTATGCGTGCTTCTTTGCAGAAGGCAGGCTTTGAAGAGCCGCTGGTGCAGAACTTCGGCAGCCGCCGCGACATCATGGTGCGCATGCCGCCTGCTAAAGGCGAAACCGGCGGCCAGGTTCTGGGCAGCAAGGTTGTTAGCGTGATCAACGAAGCGACCAACCAGAATGCGGCAGTGAAGCGTATTGAGTTCGTCGGCCCTAGCGTAGGTGCCGATCTTGCTCAAAACGGCGCTATGGCGCTGCTGGTTGCGCTGATTTCAATCCTGGTTTACGTCGGCTTCCGCTTTGAGTGGCGCCTGGCGGCCGGGGTTGTTATCTCGCTGGCTCACGACGTGATTATCACCATGGGCGTGCTGTCGCTGTTCCACATCGAGATTGACCTGACTATCGTCGCGTCTCTGATGTCGGTTATCGGCTACTCGTTGAACGACAGCATCGTGGTTTCGGACCGTATTCGTGAAAACTTCCGCAAGATCCGTCGCGGTACGCCTTACGAAATCTTTAACGTCTCCCTGACCCAGACGCTGCACCGTACTTTGATTACATCGGGCACCACGTTAGTGGTTATCCTGATGCTGTATCTGTTCGGTGGCGCGCTGCTGAAAGGCTTCTCGCTGACCATGCTTATCGGTGTGACCGTGGGTACGGCTTCCTCCATCTACGTGGCGTCCGCGCTGGCGTTGAAATTGGGGATGAAGCGCGAGCACATGTTGCAGCAGAAGGTTGAGAAAGAAGGGGCGGATCAGCCGTCTATTCTGCCTTAATCCTGCTATAGCCTGATAAAACCGCAGCCTTCGGGCTGCGGTTTTTTTTCGTCCGGTGTTTTCTTGCTGACAGTATGCTGTCAGGAGGGGGTGAGTAGAGTTGCTGCTACTGACAACCCAGGAGAGCAGACAATGAACACCGTAATTAACTGGTTCGAAATCCCGGTAGACAATCTTGAGCGTGCGATCATTTTTTATCATCACGCGCTGGAGATTGATTTTCGACGGGAGCACGTTGCCGGTATCGATATGGCGATTTTCCCTCATGATAAGCCCGCTACCGGCGGCGCTTTGGTTAAAGGCGAGATGTTTACGCCATCCCGCACTGGCGCTGTGGTCTACTTGTACACGGCTAATATTGAAAAGACGCTGCTGAGAATTGGGGAGGCCGGAGGGAAAACGGTTTTTGGCCCGGAAGTCTTACCCGACAACATCGGTACCATTGCGTTAATTATTGATAGCGAAGGCAACTGCGTCGGTTTGCATCAGCCAGCATAAGCCCGGATACTGAAATAAGAGCCTGCCATTCCGGCGGGCTTCACTGCAGGCCTGTTTATTATGAGCCGAAGAGCCGACCGGCTATTTCAAATCGTACAAATTCTTCGCGGCAGGCGCTTAACTACGGCAGCTCAGCTGGCCGAGCGGCTGGAGGTTTCTGAGCGCACGATATACCGCGATATCAGAGATCTTTCTTTGTCGGGTGTGCCTGTCGAAGGTGAGGCCGGGTGCGGCTACCGCCTGCTGGCCGGTTATGACCTGCCGCCGTTAATGCTTACTTCCGCTGAGGTTGAGGCGGCGGTTGCGGCGCTAAGAATGGTACAAACCTGGAGCGGTGAGGCGCTGGCGAAGTCGGCTGAGTCCGTCCATGAAAAGCTGATGGCGATACTGACCCCGGAAAAACGTCGAGTGGCGGAGCAAAGCCGCATTATCTCTCCTGATTTTAATAAATTTCCTCAGGTAAAGATCTGGTTTGATCTTCTCCATACCGCAATTGGCGAGCTGAAGGTGGTTCACCTCAGTTATGAGAATGAGAAGGGGGAGCTTTCAGAGCGCGATATTCATCCGCTGGGATTATCGTTCTGGGGAGAGATTTGGATTGTGGTGGCCTGGTGCGAGGAGCGCGACGATTATCGCAGTTTCAGGCTGGATCGCTGCCGTGACATGCGTGTGACCGAACGCCGCTATCAGGCGCGTCACGATCGCTCATTACAGGACTTTATTTCGCTTCAAAAGCGTAAAGGGATGCCTGTTTTATCAAAAGAAAAGCCGGTCTGTTGACCGGCTTTTTGTCTTCATGCGAAGTGCTTAGAAGTTGTAGCCTACGACGAAGTAGCCACCCCAGCCGGTCGCGTGAACGGTGCCGTCCATCCAGTTCAACTGAGTGCCGTCGTTCCACTGGCCGCCGTTATGGAAGTAACGGGCGACGATGGAGTAGTGCAGGTGAGCGTAGTTCAGGGAAAGGATATGGCTGGAAGCGATAGAGTTGTTGCTACGCTGTTTCAGGCCGTTAGTGCCGTATCCGCTGGTATCGCCCAGGTCTGAACCCCAGTCGAAGTTGGTGAAGCCGATGTAGCTCAGGTTACCGCCCCACAGGGAAGTAATTGGCACGAAGTATTTCACCTTGAAGCGGTAGCCGTCCCACTCGTTTTCGTTGTTAGCCTTGTAGTTCTGCCACTGGTATTTGGCGTACACGTTCATGGACAGGCTCATCGGCAGGCCGGTGTCGATGTCGGTACCCAGACCCATGTACCAGGTGCTCTGGCGGCCGGTAGCGTTACGACCCATGTCGTAGATGTAGTTGTTAGCAACATACCACTCTTTGAACGGGCCAAAGCTCAGGTCTGCGCCGGTCAGCTTGTCGATGGAGAAGCGAGGTTCGATTTCCATAAACAGTGGAGAACCATGGTTCCAGATACCCTGCGCCTGGGTGTTACCGCCGAAGAAGACCGGTGCATCCATATAGCCGTAGAAATCGAACCAGTCTTTTTTGGCGAAAGCTTCGTATTCCAGGTAGGTATCGTTGCGCAGCTGCGGCCCGAAGCGGGTGTGATAGCTGCCGACTACGTTAACGCTCTGGTGCCACCAGTCGGAGAGGTATTCGCTGTTTTTTGCTTCTTCTGCGCTGGCAGAGAAAGAGCTGGAAAGCGCCAGAACGGTGCCGGCTGCCAGAATAATTTTTTTCATATTTTTAGCCACTGTTTACGTAATTTTGGTGCGAAGCGGATGTGAGATGTCATCCATGGCCGCGGGTTCCAGGGGGAGGACCTTAGCAGCGCGACTATTATAGAAATCCCTGCTCACAAAAATATGTGCTATTTCACATTCTTCTCATATGCGTAATCGATTGCGTTCACGTTTGCGCACAATAAAAACGGCGTGATTGTACCTGCTTCGTCAAATTACGCAAACAAGCGTCAGGTTGTTACAGATAAATGTGACGGGTGTCACGCTGTTGGCGGGCGAGAAACAGGGATTTTGCTTCGCATTTTGTGCGGGCGGTGTGAAAGAGTGTGACGAACTCCCCCGCCGGGCAGGGGAGACGAAGATTACTGCGCTGGGCTAACCGGTGAGGCCGAAGCTGGCTGTATGTCGTGAACGCGCACAAAGCCCAGCTGTTCCGGGGTAATGCCGGATAAACGCAGCGGAATGGAGACGTCGCTTGGCGCCAGGATGCTGGCCGGGGCTTCGATTTGCTGCGTCTGAACGTTAACTTCCTGGAAGCTGTCCGTGGTGCCCTGGATCTGGCCCCACTCAACCTTGCCGCTGAAGGCCGGAAGCGGGCTGTTAGACTCGCTCTTAATCAGCAGCGTGGCGCGGGTGCCGTTTGCCTCCGCCGCCACGTTAGTCAGCGACATTTTAAGGCTGCCGAGCTGGCTGTTCAGGCGTGCCGCCGTGTTCGAACCCGGCAGCAGGTAGACGCCGGTCGTTGATTTGGCGTTCAGGGCATTTTGCTGAGTCAGCTTAACCGTTTGCTGGCTGAGCTTCGTCATTTCCTGGTTTAGCGAGCCGATTTGGCTGCGCATCTGGCGCACTTCGGTTTGCTGGGCGCAGGCGGTCAGGCTCATCAGGCTGGACACCAGGATAATTCTTAGGTAAGTCTTTGTCATGATTGTTTTTTCCTCATTGCCGTTCTCTGATTTAAGCGTAGTTCAGGCAAACTGGAAAGCGCTATTTCTCGATGCCGGGGCGGCGGTGTCTTTGTACTCCCGCGACTTCGCGGTAAACTATTGTTCATCTTTATAATCCCAGCAGGAAACGCCATGCATTGCCCATTCTGTTTCGCCGTGGACACCAAAGTAATTGACTCTCGCCTGGTGGGTGAAGGTTCATCCGTACGCCGTCGGCGCCAGTGCCTGGTTTGTCACGAACGTTTCACCACTTTTGAAGTGGCCGAGCTGGTGATGCCCAGAGTGGTGAAGAGCAATGAGGTGCGTGAGCCGTTTAACGAAGACAAACTCCGCAGCGGCATCCTGAAAGCGCTCGAGAAGCGCCCGGTTAACTCCGACGACGTAGAAATGGCTATCAGCCACATTAAGTCGCACCTTCGAGCAACGGGCGAACGAGAAGTGCCGAGTAAACTGATTGGCAACCTGGTGATGGAGCAGCTAAAGAAGCTGGATAAAGTCGCCTATATTCGCTTCGCCTCGGTCTACCGCAGTTTTGAAGACATTAAAGAGTTTGGTGAAGAAATCGCCCGTTTACAGGATTAAAACCGATGTCCCTTGATGAACAGTTTATGGCTCGCGCGCTTGAGCTGGCTAAGCGCGGACGTTTTACTACCGCGCCGAACCCAAACGTCGGCTGCGTGATTGTTAAAGACGGTAAAATTGTTGGTGAAGGTTTCCATTTTCGCGCCGGTGAGCCGCATGCCGAAGTTCATGCCCTGCGCATGGCGGGCGAGCTGGCTCGCGGGGCAACGGCCTATGTAACCCTCGAACCTTGTAGCCACCACGGGCGCACGCCGCCGTGCTGTGATGCGCTTATTGCCGCTGGCGTGGCGCGGGTAGTTGCCGCCATGCAGGATCCTAATCCGCAGGTTGCCGGGCGCGGGCTTTACCGCCTGCAACAGCAGGGCATCGAGGTCAGCCACGGCTTAATGATGAACGAGGCCGAAGCGCTGAATCGCGGTTTCCTCAAGCGTATGCGCACCGGTTTTCCATTTATTCAGCTTAAGCTCGGCGCTTCGCTGGATGGCCGCACCGCGATGGCAAGCGGGGAGAGCAAATGGATAACCTCTCCCCAGGCGCGCCGCGACGTTCAGCGCCAGCGCGCACAAAGTGCCGCTATCCTTTCAAGTAGCGCTACCGTACTGGCGGACAACCCCTCATTGACTGTACGCTGGGACGAGCTGGATAGCGCAAGCCAGTCGCTCTACCAGCAGCAAAATCTGCGCCAGCCGATTCGCATCGTAGTGGACAGCCAGAATCGCGTTACGCCCGGTCATGCTCTGATCAACCAGCCGGGTGAAACCTGGCTTGCCCGCACCCGTGCGGGTGAAGAAAGCTGGCCTGAAGGCGTGGAACAACTGTTGGTGCCGGAGCATAACGGCCATCTCGACCTGGTGGTATTGATGATGCAGCTTGGCAAACGCCAGGTGAATTCAGTCTGGGTTGAAGCCGGTGCCACCCTCGGCGGCGCGCTGCTGCAGGCGGGGCTGGTGGACGAGCTTATCGTCTATCTGGCGCCTAAGCTGTTGGGCAACGATGCCCGCGGTTTATGCGCGCTGCCGGGGCTCGAAAAACTTGCCGATGTGCCGGAATTCAGCTTCAGCGAAGTCCGCCAGGTCGGCCCCGATTTGTGCCTGCACCTGACGCCGGTTTATGGGCGTCAGTAAAACGTAAGCAGTCACGAAAAGATTATGATAAAATCCGCCCCCCTGCGGGGCTAAACAGAACCCGTAAAGGAAGATTATGAACATTATTGAAGCAGCTGTTGCTACTCCAGACGCTCGCGTCGCCATCACCATCGCGCGTTTTAACAACTTCATCAACGACAGCCTGCTGGAAGGTGCTATTGACGCCCTGAAACGTATCGGCCAGGTGAAAGACGAAAACATCACCGTGGTTTGGGTACCGGGCGCTTACGAGCTGCCGCTGGCCGCAGGCGCGCTGGCGAAAACCGGTAAGTACGACGCGGTTATCGCGCTCGGCACCGTGATTCGTGGCGGCACTGCGCACTTCGAATACGTTGCCGGCGGTGCCAGCAACGGTCTGTTAAGCGTTGCCCATGACAGCGGTATTCCTGTTGCCTTTGGCGTGCTGACCACTGAAAGCATTGAACAAGCCATCGAACGCGCTGGTACTAAAGCCGGTAACAAAGGTGCCGAAGCTGCACTGACCGCGCTTGAAATGATTAATGTATTGAAAGCCATTAAGGCCTGATTTTTTGTAAGGGGAAATCCGTGAAACCTGCTGCTCGTCGCCGCGCCCGTGAGTGTGCCGTCCAGGCGCTCTACTCCTGGCAGTTGTCCAAAAACGACATCTCTGATGTTGAATATCAGTTCCTGGCGGAACAGGACGTCAAAGACGTTGACGTTAACTATTTCCGCGAGTTGCTGAGCGGGGTGGCAACTAACAGCGCGTATCTGGATGGGCTGATGAAGCCTTACCTGTCTCGTCTGCTCGAAGAGCTGGGCCAGGTGGAAAAAGCGGTACTGCGCATTGCGCTGTTTGAACTGTCGAAACGTGACGATGTGCCATATAAAGTGGCTATCAACGAAGCGATTGAACTGGCAAAAACCTTCGGTGCCGAAGACAGCCACAAGTTCGTTAACGGCGTTCTCGATAAAGCCGCTCCAGCCATTCGTCCCCACAAAAAGTAATCTCCTGGCCGGGTTCTACCCGGCCTGCTTCTTTCTGCAACTGACATTCTTGAGGTATTACGCATGGCATGCGGTGAGTTTTCCCTGATTGCCCGTTACTTCGATCGCGTAACAAGCTCCCGTCGTGATGTGGAAACCGGTATTGGCGACGATTGTGCGCTGCTGTCGGTCCCCGAAAAACAGCTGCTGGCCATCAGCACCGATACGCTGGTCTGCGGGAACCACTTCCTGCCGGATATCGATCCGCGCGATCTGGGTTACAAAGCTCTGGCAGTTAATTTAAGCGATCTGGCCGCAATGGGCGCAGATCCGGCCTGGCTGACGCTGGCCTTAACGCTTCCTGAAGTCGATGAAGAGTGGCTTGCCGCCTTCAGCGACAGCCTGTTTGAACAGCTGGATTATTACGATATGCAGCTGATCGGCGGCGATACAACCCGTGGCCCGCTCTCTATGACGCTGGGTATTCACGGCATGATCCCTGCCGGGCGCGCGCTTAAGCGCAGCGGCGCAAAAGGCGGGGATTGGATCTACGTTACCGGTACGCCGGGAGACAGTGCCGCCGGGCTTGCCATTGTGCAAAACAGGCTCCAGGTTGCCGACCTTCAGCATGCTGAATATTTACGCAAGCGCCACCTGCGGCCAACGCCTCGCGTGCTGCACGGCCAGGCGCTGCGCGATTTAGCTAACAGCGCCATCGATCTGTCCGACGGCCTGATTTCCGATCTCGGCCATATTCTCAAAGCCAGCGACTGCGGCGCGCGAATCGATCTCGATCAGCTGCCTTATTCCGAAGCGATGCGTATGCACGTTGAGCCGGAGCAGGCGTTGAAGTGGGCGATGGCGGGTGGAGAAGACTACGAGCTGTGCTTCACCGTACCGGAACTGAACCGCGGCGCGCTGGAAGTGGCGATTGGCAACCTGGGCGTGCCTTATACCTGCATCGGCCAGATTGTTTCTGCTTCCGAAGGGCTACAGTTCACGCGTGACGGTAAGCCTGTGACGCTGGACTTTAAAGGTTACGATCACTTTTCTTGCTAGCCTTTGACCCTCTCCCCGAAAGGGAGAGGGGGTTATTTAAAACCCGCCACCGGGTGGCGCTGATAAGGCGTCTCCAGCTCCGCAATTTCCTCCGGCTTCAGCGTTAAATCCACCGCGCCCAGTAAATCATCCAGCTGTTCCTGCCGTGAAGGGCCGACAATCGGCGCGGCAATACCCGGCTTGCTGAGCAGCCACGCCAGCGCGACCTGCGCCCGGGAGGCTCCTTTATCGGCGGCTACATTTGCCAGCCGTTCGGCGACAATCGCGTCGTTCTCGTTGTTGGTCTGGTAGAGCGATTTACCCACTTCATCAGAAACCGACCTTGCCGTGGTATCGCCCCAGGGGCGAGTGAGCTTGCCGCGCGCCAGAGGGCTCCACGGGATAACCGCGATGTTTTCTTGGTAGCAAAGAGGCAGCATGTCCAGCTCCTCCTCGCGATAAATAAGATTGTAGTGATCCTGCATGGAGACAAAGCGCGCCCAGCCTTCCCGAGCCTGCAAAGCCAGCGCCTGAGCGAACTGCTCGCTGTGCATTGAGGATGCGCCGATATAGCGTGCTTTACCGGCTTTTACCACGTCGTTAAGCGCTTCCAGCGTCTCCTCAATCGGCGTGTTGTAGTCCCAGCGGTGAATTTGCAGCAAATCCACATAGTCCGTTCCCAGCCGTTTCAGGCTGTCGTCGATAGCACGCAAAATTTGTGGGCGGGATAAGCCCTGAGGCAGGTCGCCAACCTGGTGATAAACTTTGGTGGCGACAACAACGTCTTCGCGGCGGGCAAAGTCACGCAGCGCACGGCCAAGGATCTCTTCGCTGCTGCCGTCCGAGTAGTTGTTGGAGGTATCGAAGAAGTTAATCCCTTTATCGAGGGCATGGAGAATAAGTTCCCGGCTGCTCTCTTCGGGTAGTGTCCAGGCGTGGCCGCCGCGGTCAGGCTCGCCAAAAGTCATACAGCCGAGGCAAAGGCGGGAAACCCGGAGGTCTGTTTTTCCTAATGTGCTGTATTGCATGGTTCCACTCCTGCTATTGAGATGCTTTAAGCATAGCAGGAGTGGAGGAGGGGGTTAGCTAAGCCAGCCGCGGATCCTGGCTTCTATGCCGGCGGCATCGAGGCCGATTTCCGCCCGCGCTTCTTCCTGAGTTCCCTGAGGAATAAAGAAGTCAGGCAGGCCAAGATTCAGCACCGGGACAGGTTTACGATGCGCCATCAGCACTTCGTTCACGCCGCTGCCCGCCCCGCCGATAATCGCGTTCTCTTCAAGAGTGACCAGCGAGTCGTGGCTGGCCGCAAGCTCAAGGATCAGCGCCTCATCCAGCGGTTTCACAAAGCGCATATCGACAAGCGTTGCGTTCAGCGCTTCGGCTGCCGCTGCGGCTTCCGGCAGCAAAGTACCGAAGTTCAGCACGGCCAGCTTTTCGCCTTTGCGCTTCACTACGCCTTTGCCGATTGGCAGCATTTCAAGCGGCTCCAGAGTGGCTCCGGTGCCGCTACCACGCGGATAACGTACCGCGCTCGGGCCTTCATTGTAGTGATAGCCGGTATGCAGCATCTGGCGGCATTCGTTCTCGTCGCTCGGCGTCATAATAACCATCTCCGGAATACAGCGCAGGAAGGAGATGTCGAACGCACCCTGGTGAGTTTGCCCGTCGGCACCCACAATGCCCGCGCGGTCGATGGCGAACATCACCGGCAGCTTCTGGATAGCCACATCGTGGATAACCTGATCGTAAGCACGCTGCAGGAAGGTGGAATAAATCGCCACCACCGGCTTGTAGCCGCCGATAGCCAGGCCAGCCGCGAAGGTAACCGCATGCTGCTCGGCAATCGCCACGTCAAAATATTGCTCCGGATACTGGCGGGAAAATTCCACCATGCCCGAGCCTTCACGCATTGCTGGCGTAATCGCCATCAGCTTGTCGTCATGGGCGGCGGTTTCACATAACCAGTTGCCGAAAATCTTCGAATAACTCGGCAGGCCGCCGGTGCTTTTTGGCAGCGTGCCGCTTTGCGGGTCAAACTTAGGCACCGCATGGAAGCTTATCGGGTCTTTCTCGGCTGGCGCATAACCACGCCCTTTTTTGGTCATGATGTGCAGGAACTGCGGGCCTTTCAGGCTGCGCATGTTCTTCAGCGTATTCACCAGCCCAACAACGTCGTGGCCATCAATCGGCCCGATGTAGTTAAAACCTAACTCTTCAAACAGCGTGCCCGGCACCACCATGCCTTTGATATGCTCTTCGGTACGCTTGAGCAGCTCTTTAATCGGCGGCACGCCGGAGAAGACTTTTTTACCGCCTTCGCGCAGGGTGGAGTAGAGCTTGCCGGAAAGCAGCTGAGCCAGATGATTGTTCAGCGCGCCCACGTTCTCGGAGATAGACATTTCGTTATCGTTGAGGATAACCAGCATGTCCGGGCGAATATCCCCGGCGTGGTTCATTGCCTCAAATGCCATGCCTGCGGTTATCGCGCCGTCGCCGATGACGCAGACGGTTTTACGGTCTTTGCCCTCTTTCCCGGCGGCTACGGCAACCCCAATGCCCGCGCTGATGGAGGTCGAAGAGTGGCCGACGCTAAGCACGTCGTACTCGCTTTCCGCGCGCCACGGGAACGGATGCAGGCCGCCTTTCTGGCGAATGGTGCCAATTTTGTCGCGGCGGCCGGTCAGAATTTTATGCGGATAGGCCTGATGGCCCACGTCCCAGATGAGTTGATCGAACGGCGTGTTATAGACGTAGTGCAGCGCCACGGTCAGTTCGACCGTACCAAGCCCGGAGGCAAAATGCCCGCTGGAGCGGCTTACGCTGTCGAGCAGGTAGCGACGCAGCTCATCGCAAAGCTTGGGCAGGCTCTCTTTAGGCAGCACTCGCAGATCCGGGCTGGCGTCAACCAGAGCCAGAGTCGGGTATTTGGCGATATCAAAACTCATCAGAAATCTAAACTCATCGTTGTTATACGTTATTTATCACGGTGGATAATGTAGTTTGCTAACGCTTCCAGAGCCGTTGTATCCAACGACAGGGTGGAAAGCTCTGCCAGGGCCAGCAGCGCTTCCTGATAGAGATCTTGCGCCTTCGCCTGGGCCTGTTCAAGACCCAACAGCGCCGGATAGGTACTTTTCCCAAGCTGCTGGTCCGCGCCCTGGCGTTTGCCCAGGGTTGCGGTATCGCCGATGACGTCGAGAATATCGTCCTGCACCTGGAAGGCGAGGCCGATGCTTGCCGCGTAGCGATCCAGAATCGGCAGCGCTTTACGGCCCTTTTCTCCGGCGCTCAGCGCGCCAAGACGAACCGCCGCGCGAATCAGCGCTCCGGTTTTATGGCGGTGAATGCGTTCCAGCTCTTCGAGACTAACCTGCTTGCCTTCGGCCGCTAAATCCAGCGCCTGACCGCCGCACATCCCGGCAACGCCGCTGGCGCTTGCCAGCTCAGAAACCATCGCTAAGCGGGAGGCAATTTCTACGCCCGGCATGGGCGCATCACTTAGTATAGAGAAAGCCAGCGTTTGCAGGGCGTCTCCGGCCAGAATTGCGTTCTCTTCGCCAAATTTGATGTGGCAGGTTGGTTGACCCCGGCGCAAATCGTCATCGTCCATTGCCGGTAAGTCGTCGTGAATCAGAGAGTAAGCGTGAATACATTCTACGGCGGCAGCCGGAGCGTCCAGCGCTTCATCGGCTATGCCGAACATTTCACCGGTGGCGTACACCAGGAACGGGCGCAGGCGCTTACCGCCCAATAGTGAGCCATAGTGCATCGCCTGAACCAGTGGACTGTTCTGAAACGGCAGCGGTGCAAGGAAGCGAGAAAGCGCATCATTGACCCGCAGCACATGGGCCTGCAGCTGTTGATTAAAGTCCATGTTACTCGGCGTCCGGTGTGAAAGGAGTCAGAGGCGCTTCTTCGCTGTCGCTCAGCAGAATTTGCACGCGCTGTTCTGCCTGCTGAAGTTTCACTTGCCCCTGGCGGGCCAGCTGTACGCCGCGTTCAAACTCGTTGAGCGCCTCTTCAAGCGCAAGATTGCCGCTTTCCAGACGAGTAACTATTTGCTCCAGTTCGACCAGGGCGGTTTCGAAGCTGGCCGGGGATTCAGTTTTTTTCGGCATAGTGAATGTCTGACTCTATTTTAATTCGACGCCGACATGGTAACGGAGTCGATATGATTATCAAGCAAGCTTATGTAACTCGGTTAGGGTGCACAGTCTTAGCGGGAAAATGATATACTTGCGCGCCTCGGATGCAGGTGGCCTGATGCCGCTGCAGTTCTTCTCCTTTAAGCCCGCATTCTGCATAGCATGTCCGGCTGACTAACGAACCCTTACCGCCATGAAGTTTATCATTAAATTGTTCCCGGAAATCACCATCAAAAGCCAATCTGTGCGCATACGCTTTATTAAGATGCTTACAGGGAACATTCGTAACGTTTTAAAACACTACGATGAGAGCCTGGCGGTCGTCCGCCACTGGGACAATATCGAAGTTCGCGCCAAAGATGAAAACCAGCGTATCGCTATTCGCGAAGCGCTGACCCGTATTCCGGGCATCCACCATATTCTTGAGGTGGAAGATGTGCCGTATACCGATATGCACAACATCTTTGAGCAGGCTCTGGAGCTTTATCGCGACAAGCTGGAAGGTAAAAGTTTCTGCGTGCGCGTTAAGCGCCGCGGCAAGCACGAATTCAGCTCGATTGAAGTGGAACGCTATGTCGGCGGCGGCCTGAATCAGCACATCGAGTCCGCTCGCGTGAAGCTGAACGACCCGGATGTGACCGTTAACCTCGAAATTGAAAACGATCGCCTGCTGCTGGTGAAAGGCCGCTATGAAGGTATCGGCGGGTTCCCTATCGGTACTCAGGAAGACGTACTGTCGCTGATTTCCGGCGGGTTCGACTCCGGCGTTTCCAGCTACATGCTGATGCGTCGCGGCTGCCGCGTACACTATTGCTTCTTTAACCTCGGCGGCGCGGCTCATGAAATCGGCGTTAAGCAGGTTGCTCATTACCTGTGGAACCGTTTCGGCAGCTCTCACCGCGTGCGTTTTGTCGCGATTAACTTCGAGCCGGTCGTGGGCGAAATTCTCGAGAAAATCGAAGATGGCCAGATGGGCGTAGTGCTGAAACGTATGTTTGTGCGCGCCGCTTCCCGGGTTGCCGAGCGCTACGGCGTACAGGCTCTGGTGACCGGCGAAGCGCTGGGGCAGGTATCCAGCCAGACGCTGACCAACCTGCGCCTGATCGACAACGTCTCCGACACCCTGATCCTGCGCCCGCTTATCTCCCACGATAAAGAGCACATTATCGATCTGGCTCGTGAAATCGGCACCGCTGATTTTGCCCGCACCATGCCGGAATACTGCGGCGTTATCTCGAAAAGCCCAACGGTGAAAGCGGTTAAGGCGAAGATCGAGGCCGAGGAGCTGAATTTTGACTTCTCGATCCTGGATAAGGTGATTGAAGAAGCGACCAATATCGACATCCGCGAAATTGCTACTCAGACTCAGCAGGAAGTGGTGGAAGTTGAAACGGTTAACGCTTTCGGCCCGAACGAAGTGTTGCTGGATATTCGCTCTAACGACGAAGTGGATGAAAAGCCGTTTGTGCTGGAGGGCGTAGAAGTGGCCACGCTGCCGTTCTATAAGCTAAGCACTAAATTTGGCGATCTCGATCAGAGTAAAACCTATTTGCTTTGGTGTGAGCGCGGAGTGATGAGCCGCCTGCAGGCGCTGTACCTTAGCGAGCAGGGCTTTAAGAATATTAAGGTGTACCGCCCGTAAGGGATGAGCTCTCAAAAGGGCTGACCCTCACCCCGGCCCTCTCCCTGGAAGGGAGAGGGAGGATTCTTGTTAGTGTCCTCTCCCTGAGAACCGGGTTAGCACCGCTCTGGTTCTCTCGCCCCTTTGGGTGAGGGTTAACACCGCTCTGATTCCCTCGCCCCTTTGGGGAGAGGGTTAGGGTGAGGGGAGAGGCTACTGATAATCCCGGAAGCTGTAAATTCCCGCCGCCAGCACCAGCTGCTGCGAAACCTCGTGCGCCTTCTCACGGCTCACCAGCAGGTCGATAATCTTCAGAGCAAAATCAATCGCCGTGCCCGGCCCCTGGCTGGTTAACAGATTAACTCTCGGGTCCCACACCACTCTTTTATCCTGCCATTGCCCTTCAGGAATCGTCTCTTTCAGCCCGGGGAAACCGGTCATATTACCTATCGGGAACAGTTCGTGCGGCACCAGAACCGTGCCAGCGGCGGCGCAAATTGCCGCAACGATTCGCCCTGAAAGATGGAATTGACGCACGGTTTCGACCAGCAGCGGGCTGTCGCGGAAGCACTCGGCCCCTTTCAGGCCGCCGGGCAGCACGATAATGTCGAAATGGTCATCGGCCACCTCCACCAGCGGCACATCAGCCAGCAATTTAACGCCACGAGAGCAGACAATTGTTAAATCACCGTCGCCGGCAACGCTTGCGGTTGTGACTTTAATCCCGCCGCGCACCAGCAGGTCAATGGTGGTGACCGCTTCGGTCTCTTCAGTTCCAGGTGCCAGGCAGACCAGCGCTTGTGCGCTCATACTCATTCTCCTTACGTTTAACCAGCTCATAGAGGCGGGCGTTGACCGGGACAGGTATTCCATGTGCCCGCGCCCGGCGCAGCAGGTAGCCGGTGATATAATCAATTTCCGTGTGGCGTTCGAGGCGGATGTCCTGAAGCATTGACGAGGTGTTTTCAGCCGTGCTGCAAATCACCTGCTCCACATAGTCCAGCAGGCTCTGCTGCGAGGTATGGTGACCTTCACGCTCCATCACCTGCGCGACTTCATAACAAATGCTGGCAACCTCTTCCTTATGCTCCGTCAACTCGCCGTTGCTGCAGTCATAGATTGCCGTTAGCGGGTTAATCACGCAGTTGACCGCCAGTTTGTTCCAGCTCGCCGGGCTGATGTTGTCGTGCCAGGCTACGTCGGGCAGCGCGGCGTGCAGCGCATCCGCAAGATAGCTGTATTCGCTTGCTTTTGCATTCCCGGGGCCAATATGGGTAATACCCGAAGCGACGTGAACAATCACGCTGCCGTCTCGTTTTGCCGCCTGAGTAGTCAGCCCCAGCAGCAGAGGCTGAGAAAGGGACCGCAGTTCGTCCAGCGCGCCCATGCCGTTATGCAGCAGCAAAATGGGGCAACTGGCGGGAAGCTGAGCGGCCAGGGTGCGCACTGCGTCGGATACCTGCCATGCCTTGAGCGTCACCAGCAGCAGGTCGCTGGCGGCGAGAAACTCAGGATCGTTAGCAATAAACGACTTGTTGAATACGCGGCCGTCGGTGTTATCAAGCAGATTTACGTGGCAATACGGCTGCGGTACGCGCAGCCAGCCCTGAAGTTCATGACCTTGCTTATGTAGTGCCGTCAGCCATAGCTGGCCCAGCGCACCGCAACCCAGCACGGTGATTTTCATTATTGCCTCCCCACCCGAATACCGCACGGGTGTTAAACTTACTCTCTATTATAGCGTTATCGGCTTTCTGGCTGCTTAACAGGTTGTTTTGCTCCGCTCAGCGGGTATTATGCAACGCAAACCAGAGAGGGAGAAAACACATGCCATCTTTTGATATCGTTTCTGAAATCGACATGCAGGAAGTGAACAACGCGGTAGAAAACGCCGAGCGCGAGCTGGCGACCCGTTTTGACTTCCGTAACGTGCCTGCGACGTTTGAGCTGAATGAAAAAAATCAGACTATCAAAGTCGCCAGCGAGTCTGACTTTCAGGTTAACCAACTGCTGGACATCCTGCGTGCCAAGCTGCTGAAACGCGGCATCGAAGGGAGCTCTATCGATGTGCCGGAAGAGTTCGTGCACAGCGGTAAAACCTGGAGCGTGGAGGCTAAACTGAAGCAGGGTATTGAAGCCAGCATTGCTAAAAAAATCGTTAAGCTGATTAAAGACAGCAAGCTTAAGGTTCAAACGCAGATCCAGGGCGAAGAAATTCGCGTGACCGGTAAAGCCCGTGATGATTTACAGGCGGTCATGGCGCTTATCCGTGGCGGTAATCTGGGGCAGCCGTTCCAGTTCAAGAACTTCCGCGACTGACGGTCTGAAGGGGCGGTTACGCCCCTTTTACCAACTGCTCAATCTCATATCTGTTGGTCAGCTTACTGTCGATTTTCACGTAGGCGCTGCGCTCTTCAGGAATAATATTCGCCTCGCTCACGCCCGGCTGCGCCAGCAGTCTCGCCAGCATTCCCGCGTCATCGACGCTGCTCTCCGGTAATTCAATTCGCAGGCTGCTGACGTAAGGCGGTTCCTGCATCGTCCAGCTTACCAGCAGCCAAACCGCTGCCAGCAGCGCGCCGGCCAGAAACACGGTTTGAGAATCAAATAGCCCGTTCAGCCAGCCGCCGAGCGACCCGCCGATAGCTACGCCCAGAAACTGGCTGGTGGAGTAAATACCCATCGCCGTGCCTTTATAGCCAGCGGGAGACTCTTTGCTGATAAGCGAAGGCAAAATCGCTTCCATCAGGTTAAAGGCCAGGAAGAACAGCTGCACGCCGATGACCAAATCCCAGAAATGCGGGCCTGCGCCCCACAGCACAATTTCGGCAATCAGCAGTACCGCCACGCAGCCGACAAAGACGTGCTTCATGCGGCGCTTAACTTCGGCGTAGATGATGAATGGCACCACCGAGACAAAAGAGATAAGCATAGTGAAAAGGTAAATTTTCCAGTGCTGAGCGGCGGGGAAGCCAGCCTGCTCCAGCTGCCCCGGCAGGGCCACGAAGGTGGACATCAGCATGATGTGCAGGCACATGATGCCGAAGTTTAACTTCAGCAGTTTTGGCTCTGCAATGACCTTGCGAAAACAGCCCTTAACCATGCCGGACTCACGGTTCAGAACGTGAGTTTTGGAGTTTGGCACCACCCAGAGGGTGATTAAAATACCGCAGCTTGCCAGCACCGCAATCATCCAGAACAGCGCCTGCAGGCCGAGCGCCTGGGTGATGATTGGCCCCAGCACCATCGCGATGGCGAAGGTCACGCCGAAGCTGACGCCAATAAACGCCATGGCCTTAGTGCGGTTCTGCTCGCGGGTCAGGTCTGATAGCAGCGCCATCACCGCGGCGGCAATTGCGCCTGAACCTTGTAAGGCACGGCCAAGAATAACGCCCCAGATAGAGTCGGTGAGGGCGGCAATAATGCTGCCGATAACAAAGATAGCCAGGCCGCCGACTATCAGCGGTTTGCGGCCAATGCGGTCAGAGAGCAGGCCGAATGGAATTTGAAACAGCGCCTGAGCCAGGCCGTAGATACCAATCGCCAGGCCGATAAGCGCTTCGCTTGCGCCCTGTAAAGCCATACCCCAGGTGGTAAGAACCGGCAGCACCATAAACATGCCCAGCATGCGCAGCGAAAAGACGGTTCCTAAACCCCACGTCGCTCGTAGCTCGACGGGCGTCATTTTGTAATCGTTCATTACCACCTCAGATAAAAAGTCGGCCTTAGTGTAGTGCGAGGGAAGGGGAGGGTAAATGGATAGTTATTTAACAGATATTACAGCGCTGATGCTTTGATGATACTGATAAAAAAGGGCACCGAGGTGCCCTTTTATACTGTTCGTGACTTACCAGACGTAAGTCAGCAGATTATGTGAGTCTGGCACCATGAAATCGACCGACATCATTACGCTTAGCGAGGTGATGGCGACGATGGAGAAGATGAACAGCTTGCGCGCCCATACTTTATCGTCTTCCACTTTATAGCCCCGCAGCGCCATGCCCAGCCACCACACGCTTACCGCGGCGGCAACGACCAGATATTTGTACCCGGCGTAGCCACCCAGAGAAAGCATCAGCGTGGCAACGGCAAAAGCGATGATATACAGCGTAATGTGGTTTTTGGCGACCGAAATGCCTTTTACCACCGGCAGCACCGGAATGTTAGCTGCCTGGTAATCTTTAAAGCGGAAGATGGCAATCGCGTACGAATGCGGCATCTGCCACAGGCTAAAGATAGCCAGCAGAATAGCGGCCCCGGTATCGAACTCGTTGGTCACGGCGCAGTAGCCGATAACCGGAGGAGCCGCGCCGGACAGGCTGCCAATCAGGGTGCCGTAGACCGAGTGGCGTTTCATGTAGAGGCTATAAACCCCGACATAAACCACAAAGCCCATCACGGCCAGCCACATTGCCAGTGGATTAGCACCAAACCACAGCAGCATGAAGCCAGCAATACCCAACAAGGTGGCATACACCAGCGAAATTTTCGGTGAAATCAGGCCTTTAACCAGCACCCGATTCTTCGTCCTCTCCATCTTCTGGTCGATGTCACGGTCGATAAAGTTGTTATAAACACAACCCGATGCGACTACCAGCGACACGCCAACCAGGGTGTAGAGAAACAGGGGGTAATTAATGCTGCCCTTCGAGGCCAGTAAAAATCCCCCAATGACAGAAATTAAATTGCCGAAAATAATTCCTGGTTTCGTTACTTGCAGGTATTGCTTAATCATACACGCCGCTCTTAGTGAACCATCATGTTCAGGTTGAGGTTCCACATAATCCAGATCGAGCCAATCACCAGAATGGCGATAATCAGCACCGTAAAGGCGAAGGCTACCAGATTCCAGCGTTCACTCGAAGAGGTGTTCAGATGCAGGAAGCATACGAGATGCACCAGAATCTGTACTACTGCGGTCACCAGGACCACGCCAAGCATAGTGCCGTGAGAAGCGGTTCCTTCCATTACAATCCAGAACGGGATCGCCGTCAGGATGATAGACAGGATAAATCCTGTCATGTAAGTCTTCACGCTACCGTGGTGGGCGCCGCTGTGTTCAGTTGAATGACTCATTACATCGCCCCCATCAGATACACTACAGAGAATACGCAGATCCATACCACGTCAAGGAAGTGCCAGAACAGGCTCAGGCACATCAGACGCGCACGGTTGGTATTGGTCAGGCCGCGACGGGACACATGAATCATCATGAATGCCATCCACACCAGACCAGAGGTTACGTGCAGACCGTGGGTGCCGACCAGCGCGAAGAACGCTGACAGGAAGCCGCTACGATCCGGGCCGAAGCCTTCTGCAATCAGGTGATGGAATTCATAGATTTCCATCCCGACGAAGCCCGCACCGCACAGGAAGGTCAGCGCAAGCCAGGAGATAACCTGGCTTTTGTTACCCTTGTTCATGGCGATGATTGCCATGCCGTAGGTGATGGAGCTGACCAGCAGCAGGGCGGTTTCAACCATAACGAACGGCAGTTCGAAGATATCTTTACCTGACGGGCCGCCAGCCGTGCCGTTCACCAGAACGGCATAGGTTGCAAACAAGCAACAGAACAGAATGCAGTCGCTCATCAGGTAGATCCAGAAACCAAAGACCTTATTGGTTCCCGCATCGTGGTGCCCGTGCTCCGCGGCGTGGGCGTTATTTACAGTCTCAGTTGCCATTTTTCAGCCCTGCTTTTTTGAGTTCTTCGAAATGCTGATTTTCCAGTTTTTCGACTTCAGCAACCGGAACATAGTAATCCACATCTTCGTCGAAGCTTTTCGCAATCCAGGTGATGATGATGCCGGCAAAGCCAACAATCGCCAGCCACCAGATATGCCAGATCATGGCAAAACCAAACACGGTGCTGAATGCTGCAATAATGATACCGGCTGCGCTGTTGCGCGGCATATGAATCTCTTCATAGTGCGCAGGCTGCTTGTACGCTTCGCCTTTCTCTTTCATCTCCCAGAATGCATCACGTTCGTGAACGTGCGGCAGGTGGGCGAAGTTATAGAACGGAGGCGGAGAAGAGGTTGCCCACTCCAGCGTACGGCCACCCCACGGGTCACCGGTCAGGTCGCGGTTCTGCTCACGGTCACGGATGGAAACGTAGAACTGAATCAGCTGGCACAGAATGCCCAGAGCGATAAGCGCCGCACCGCAGGCTGCAACAACCAGCAGGGTGTGGAACTGTGGATCGATCTGCTGGCTCAGACGACGGGTCATGCCCATGAAGCCCAGAACGTACAGCGGCATAAACGCAACGAAGAAGCCGATGATCCAGAACCAGAAGGCGCGTTTGCCCCAGGTTTCGTTCAGCGTAAAGCCGAAGGCTTTTGGCCACCAGTAGGTCAGACCTGCGAAGCAACCGAATACCACGCCGCCGATGATAACGTTGTGGAAGTGTGCAATCAGGAACAGGCTGTTGTGGAGCACGAAGTCCGCGCCCGGCACCGCCAGCAGAACACCGGTCATGCCACCGATAGAGAAGGTGACGATGAAGCCAATGGTCCACAGCATCGCGGAGTTAAAGACGATGCGGCCCTGATACATGGTGAACAGCCAGTTGAAGATCTTCACCCCGGTCGGGATGGCGATAATCATGGTGGCAATACCGAAGAAGGCGTTTACGTTCGCACCGCTGCCCATGGTGAAGAAGTGGTGCAGCCAAACGATGAACGACAGAACGGTAATCGCGATGGTCGCCCACACCAGAGAGGTGTAACCGAACAGACGCTTTTTAGAGAAGGTAGCAACCACTTCAGAGAACACGCCAAACACCGGCAGCACCAGGATATAAACTTCCGGGTGGCCCCATGCCCAGATGAGGTTGATGTACATCATCATGTTGCCACCCATATCATTGGTAAAGAAATGGGTGCCAAGGTAGCGGTCAAGGGTCAGCAGTGCGACGGTCACGGTGAAGATTGGGAACGCGGCGATAATCAGTACGTTAGTACACAGCGAAGCCCAGGTGAACACCGGCATTTTGAACATAGTCATGCCAGGGGTACGCATATTCAGGATAGTAACGAAGAAGTTAATACCCGTCAGCGTCGTACCGATACCGGACAGCTGGAGACTCCAGATCCAGTAATCAACCCCGACGCCAGGACTGTACTCAATGCCCGATAGCGGAGGATAAGCAACCCAGCCGGTCTGTGCGAATTCGCCAACGCCCAGTGACAGGTTAACCAGCACCACGCCGACAACGGTGAACCAGAAGCTCAGGTTGTTCAGGAATGGGAAGGCAACGTCACGCGCGCCAATCTGCAACGGCACAACCAGGTTCATCAGGCCGATAACAAAAGGCATCGCCACGAAGAAGATCATAATAACGCCGTGGGCGGTAAAGATCTGGTCGTAGTGGTGAGGCGGCAGGAACCCTGCTTCGCCGGCGGAGGCCAGCACCTGCTGGCTACGCATCATGACCGCATCGGCAAAGCCGCGCAGCAGCATGACGATAGCGACGATAACGTACATTACGCCAAGGCGTTTGTGGTCAACCGAGGTTAGCCACTCTTTCCATAAATATTCCCACTTACCGAAGTAAGTGATAGCCGCAAGCAGCGCCAGTCCCCCGACGATGATTGCCGCAACCGTAACCATGACAATTGGCTCATGATACGGGATTGCATCCAGTGTAAGTTTTCCGAACATCGTATTATTCCTCGGCCCCTTAGTGAGAGGTTTCCGCGTGACTCATGTCCATGCCTTCCATACCTTCCATGCCTTTCATATCGTCATGGGAAGCTTGTTCACCTTCCGGCTTGGCCATGTGCATGCTCCCGTGTCCCATAAATTTGTTAATAACGTCTTTAAACAAATCAGGTTTAACACTGGAGAAGTATTCGACTTTGTTGTATTCGCTTGGTGCGGCCAGTTTCTCGTAGGTCGCCATATCGTTCATGACTTCCGGAGACTGTTTCGCTTTAGCAACCCATTGGTTAAAGGTGTCCATATCCGGGGTGGCGATAGCCTTGAATTTCATCCCGGAGAAGCCTTTACCGCTGTAGTTTGACGAAATACCGTCGTAGGTGCCCGCTTCGTCGGCAATCAGGTGCAGTTTGGTCTGCATGCCTGCCATTGCGTAGATTTGGCTACCCAGGCGCGGAATAAAGAAGGAGTTCATCACCGAGTTAGAGGTGATTTTGAATTCCACTGGGGTGTTGGCCGGGAAGGCGATTTCATTCACCGTAGCGATACCCTGCTCCGGATAGATGAAGAACCATTTCCAGTCCATAGCGATAACTTCGATGGTCACCGGCTTCGCTTCGTGCTCCAGCGGGCGGCTAGGTTCGAGAGCGTGAGTGGTTTTCCAGGTCAGTACCGCGAGGAAGATAACGATAAGGATAGGAATCGTCCAGACCACAGCTTCAACTTTGTTCGAGTGCGACCAGTTTGGGCTGTATTTGGCGTCTTTGTTTGAAGCCCGATACTTCCAGGCAAAACCGATAGCCATTGCAATTGCAGGGATAACGACAATCAACATCAGGCCGATGGCCGTCAGAATCAATGAACGTTGTTCCAGTCCGATCTGTCCTTTGGGATCAAGGAGTGCAGAATCACAGCCACTGAGTAAAAATGTGCCTGCGATTAATGACAGCCATCCCAAACTTTTATTGTATTTCCTGAGTCTCATTTAACGACCTCAATTCCAGGGAGCTCTATTGTCGTTTAAAGTGTGCCGGCATTTTACGGGAAGGTTACATTACTGTAAACATGAATGGCTCAGTGTCAGTAGGGTGTTACTGGGTTCTGCCGCCGATGTCACACAGAATGCAACAAACTGTAAAATCTAGCGTTGGTGCGCGGTAGCTGAAGGATATAACGAAAACCTATCTCAGGGGAAATAGACCGGGAAAATTGGTATAACCAATCAATTTAAAATACATTTGATTAACAATGCGGCAGCATTTGTCACATATTTTCAACAAATATTAATTTCGCACCGGGCTGAATCGTTAAGGATAATCTTTTAATCTGTGTGGAACAAAGTAATTAAAGAAAACTGTATTTAATTACGATAAATAGTCCACGCCTGTAACAGTTAAACGCTGCGCTATTATTAGACAAAAAAGTCACTCACCGGTATTAATTATTTTTATCGTTGAGCCGCAGCGGGACTACAAGAAGGGCACGCGGTTAATTTATAGACACAATCACTACAGGGATAAGGTAATGACAGGAAATAACTCACCCATTATTGGCATCGATCTCGGCACCTCTAATAGTGCCGTTTCCTGGTTTAGTGAAGATGCAGCGCGCTTGATAGCCGCCGCCGGAGAGGGGCGACTGACGCCTTCCGTTGTTGGTCTGGACGACGAAGGCCAACTGCTCATCGGCGAAGCGGCAAAAGCCCGCCTGGTTAGCCACCCTCATCTTACGGTTGCCAGCTTTAAGCGCTATATGGGCACCGAAAAAATATTCACCCTCGGGGACAAGTCATTCCGCGCCGAAGAGCTCTCCGCGTTAGTGCTGCGGAAATTAAAAACCGATGCAGAAGTTGCTCTGGGTTGCGTTATTACGCGGGCGGCGATAACCGTTCCGGCTTATTTTAACGACGCCCAGCGTAAAGCGGTTAAAGCCGCCGGGCTGATGGCCGGGCTGGAAGTTGAGCGTTTGTTAAATGAACCCACTGCGGCGGCGCTGGCCTACGGGCTTGCCGACAGCCGCGAGCAAAAGTTCCTGGTCTTTGACCTGGGCGGCGGTACTTTTGATGTCTCCATTGTCGATATGTTCGAAGGCGTGATTGAAGTTCGCGCCAGCAGCGGGGACGCCTGGCTGGGCGGGGATGATTTTACCGAAGCTCTGCGCCAGTGGATGCTTAGCCGTTACCCTCAGCTGACGCTGGATAACCCGGAGCTGGCGGCGAGCCTGACGCGCCAGGCCGAGTCTCTGAAACAACAGCTCAGCGGCCAGGATTTGGCCAGCGCAAGCCTGACTTATGGCGGCGAGGAATATCGCTGGGAGCTAAACGAAGCCACTTTCCAGGAGTGCTGTAGCGGGCTGCTATCCCGATTAAAGAAACCGGTGGTTCAGGCGCTACAGGATGCGCAGTTCGACGCCAGCCAGCTCGATAGCGTCATTCTGGTCGGCGGCGCAACGCGTATGCCGCTGGTACGCCAACTGGTTACCCGCATGTTTGGCCGCTTCCCGCGTAACGAACTGAATCCCGATGAAGTGGTGGCGCTGGGCGCTGGCGTTCAGGCCGGATTAATCGCGGAAGACAGAGCGCTGGACGACGTCGTGCTCACCGACGTTATGCCTTATTCGCTGGGAATCGAAGTTGCCCGCCGTCACGGCGACAGAATAGAAGAGGGGTTTTTCTCACCGCTGATTGAGCGCAACGCTTTTGTGCCCGTCAGCGTGATGCAGAGCTTCAGCACGGTGAACGATAACCAGCGGCAGATTGATATCGAGGTTTATCAGGGCGAGTCGCGCAAGGTCAGCGACAACCTGCTGCTCGACAGCATGTCTGTCAAAGTTCCTGCCCGCAAAGCGGGAGAAGTTAGCGTGGATGTGCGTTTCACCTATACCCTCGACGGCATTCTGGAAGTGGAATGCAAAGTCAGCGGGGAGCAAACCGCTTCGACAATGATTATAGAAAAGGCTCCGGGGACATTGAGCCCGGAAGAAATAGCCCTGCGCTTAAAGCAGCTGGATGCTCTTAAACAGCATCCCCGGGATATTCCTGAAAACCGCCAGCTGGCCGCCGAGGCGGCAAAACGCTATGAACAGACGCTGGGCGACAGGCGGCAAATTATCGACCACTACGCCACGCAGTTTGAGCAGGCTCTGGAGCGCCAGGATTTACGCCTTATCGCCGCCGCGCGGGACGAACTGCGCCGGGTGCTGGACCAGCTTAACGACGGACTGTAAACATGGCGACAATATGGGATGTGCTGGGTATTGCGCCCACAACGGATGAAAGTGAAATTCGCCGTGCCTATGCGCGCGAGCTGAAGCAGCGGCGGCCGGACAAAGATCCGCAGGGGTTCCAGGCGTTGCGCGAAGCGTTTGATAGTGCCAAACGCTATGCGAGTTCGCCGGAGCCGGTCTGGATAGATGCCGGGGAGAGTATTCTGCTCGATGAGCTTCCTGCTGCGCCGGATGACGTTTATCAGCAGATTGATGAGCAGGCCGAACCGCCGGAAGAGGCCTGGAGCAGGAACGAACTTTGGGACAAGGCGCAGGCGCTCGCCTCGCAGTTAGTCCGGGATGAAATAACCGGCTTTGGTGAGCTAAACCACTATCTCGATCAGGATATTCCCGACGCGCTGGAAGCCCGGCAGGCGTTCAGCCTGATGCTCGCCGAAGCGCTGAGCGAGCAGCCCTGGCTTTATCGTAGTTTGCTGAATAACATCTCGGCGATGATGGACTGGCAGCTTGATAGCTATCGCTCATCGCACCTGCCCGACTGGACTCTGCATGCTCTTGAGGTACAGATAGCCAATACCGAGCGAGAAAACTACTGGTTAATACTGGAGCGGCAATACAGCGAAGGTTGGCTCAATCGCCTGAAGTGGCGTTTGTTAACGCAAAAGGGCGCGCCTCTCCCCTGGTGGGCGCGGCTAATGCCGGACTTTGTTCAGCAGTTAAGAAATCAGGTCAGCGAGCTGCGGCAGCAGTTTCCTTTATTACAGGAGAGGCTTAACCCGGTGCTGCTGGAGGCGATTTATAAGCCGGGCCTGGCGCTGAGTCGGGGAGCGTTAATTGCGGTGCTTTTCTGGGGTTACACGGCTTATGTCGCAGGCTACCAGTCATCACACCAGGCCGTGCAATCGATAATTATGCTGGCGATTGTGGCCGCATATATTTGGGTTTATCCCGAACTCGAACGTCGCTGCGAACCGGGTGGGAAAGCTTACAGAATACAACATTCTGCTGTCTGGCTTGTTTCGCTGGGCCTTCTTGTTGTCGCACTTTATCGCGCGTGGCACGGCGTAACCTATTGGCCAGGCAAAGAGGCTGAGGCCGAGACCGGAAGAGCCTTTGTGATGATGTTTTTTATCGCGGTACCCGTCTGCTGGATCCTTTGGTTGAAACGCAGAGAGTGGCGAATGCTGCCCATAAGCATCGTTGTCACCGTCATTATGTTCCCGATATTGTTTATCCGGCAGCTTCCCATGCTGGCGAATTTACTGGGTTTCCTGCTATTGGCGATGCTCTATGGCATCGGTATCCCTGCGGTCTACTTCGTGAAATAAAAAAGCCCCCGATTCTATCGGGGGCTTTTTGCTTCATAAAGCGGGCATCAGAACATCAATACCATCCACGGATAGCTGATAAGCATCAGCGAGCAGAGGAAGATGGCGCCGAAGATGGTGCCCATCCGCCAGTAGTCTTTGGTCGGCAAGTAGCCGCTGCCGTAGTAAATCGGGCTTGGGCCAGTGCCGTACGGGGTAATAATCCCCATCACCCCGAGCGAGGTCACCATCATCAGGCAGAATACCGGCATGTTGATGCCCGGAATCGACGCGGCAATGGTCAGCGTCGCAGGCAGCAGCGCGGTGGTGTGCGCGGTGGTGCTGGCGAACAGGTAGTGCAGCAGATAGAAGGCAACCAGCAGCATAACCGCTGAAACCTGCGGGTCGAAGCCGTGCAGCAGAGCCGCGCCTTCTTTACCCAGCCAGGCGATAAAGCCCACGCGCGCCAGGCCATCCGCCAGCGCCACTAGGGTGGCAAACCAGGCGAAGGTATTCCAGGCCGGTTTATTGCTGACAATGTCGTTCCAGTTCAGGACCCCGGTCCACAGCATCAGAATGATGACCAGCAGAGCGGCCATCGCCGGTTCAATCCACGCGGCTGCAAAAATCCACATCAGCAATGCGCTACACACAAACAGCAGCAGCAGGATTTCGTTGCGCGACAGTTTGCCCAGTTTTTCCAGCTCCGCGGCGGCCCATTTTGGCACTTCGTCATTCACCTTCACTTCCGGCGGATAGAACCAGTATGCCAGCAGCGGCATGGTGAGGATAAGCAGCACGCCCAGCGGCAGGAAAGCAAGGAACCACATGCCCCAGGAGATCTCGAACCCGATAATGCTTTTTACCAATGCCAGTGCCAGCAGGTTAGGGGCCAGGGCGGAGAGGAACATCGAGCTGGTGATACAGGCCGCGCTGATAGCGACCCACATCAGGTAGGAGCCAATCTTTCTTGAGCTTGGATCGTTAGGCAAAGAGCCGTACAGCGGCGGCAGGTTGGCAATAATCGGGTAGATTGTGCCTCCGCTGCGCGCGGTATTGGACGGGGTAAACGGCGCCAGCAGCAGGTCTGCGAAGGTAATCGCATAGCCCAGCGTCAGGCTGCGTCGGCCCAGATACTTCACCAGGATCAGCGCCAGACGGCGGCCGAACTGGGTTTTATCGTAGCCTGCGGCAAACATAAAGGCGCCGAAAATAAGCCAGACGGTTGAATTGCTGAAGCCGCTAACGGCCCACTGGAAGGACTGGCCGGCCAGTTTGAACTTAGGGTCAGCCATTTCCGCAGGGCTAAACAGCAGCCACTGGCTGAACAGAGCTATCACCACGACGCCGGTTAAGCCAATAACGGCCCCCGGCAGAGGTTCAAAGATCAACCCGACAATCACGCCGACGAAGACGGCGAAGAAGTGCCACGCATAGGGTTCTAACCCCGCCGGAACCGGCAGAAGTAATATAACTATGCTTATCAGGATCGGTAAAAATAGCAGTATAAAGCGCTTTTTATTCTCCGCTTTCGGAGGCGGAGCTTTTGCCGCTGCGCTTATTGTTGAAGTGTTAGTCATAGCTTGTGCCTTAAAGTTATCATGATGAATTCGATTAATATTCCCTGCGTAACCTGTTTCCTGAATTTTATTTCTGCCTAATCTCTTATAGGCAGATTTTGATGCATTCATGATAGTTTTTTTAACTGATGCAAATCTGACCGCTTACCGCACCAGGTGCTCGCCTCCATTTACCCACATATTTAATGTGCCATTAATGATTGCTTCTTGTATCTGTCATGATGCTGAAACAATTAGTAATTATCCCTTTCTTTGCATTATGCTCGTTAGCTGTTGGTATTTAATTCTGGATTTTGTTTAGCAAAAAACCAATGATTTTATTTAAATAAAAAAATCAGTTTTGTTATATCCATAGTATCTCAGTGGTTAAAGATCGAATCTTGAGCGATTCCCGGTTTGCCGCTGCGTTTAGTTTCTTGTCGGCTTCGGTGGAATAGGTTTTGAATAAAACCTTTTATTACTCATGGTTATTATTTGCATTTGCTTTTTTAAAACCGTTGACTAACATTCGAAAAATATATTCCGCGAAATAGCCGATTTCCGTTCAATAGATCAATCTGTTTTTTTACTCCCTGATAATTGTGTTGCCTGCCGGGGCTACTCATTGAGTGCCGGACAATGTCGACCTCACTTGCTGGAATGATAAATAATGAACTCCCAGACTCCACTCCTGAAGCCACTTACCCTGCCTAATGGCGCGGTGCTGAAAAACCGCCTGATTATGGCGCCAATGACCACCTGTACGGGTTTTTACGACGGTAGCGTACCGAGCGATCTCGTCGAATATTATCGCGCCCGCGCCGGGACTATCGGCACCGTCATCGTCGAGTGCTGTTTTATCGATCCGAAAGGGCCCGCGTTCCCCGGCGCTTTAGCCATCGACAGCGACAACAAAATCCCGGGCCTGGCAAGAATTGCCAGCGCGATTAAATCTCAGGGTTCTAAAGCAATTTTGCAGATTTACCACGGCGGCAGGATGGTGGAGCCGGAGCTGATTGGCGGCAAAACGCCGGTTGCGCCGAGTGCGATTGCCGCACCGCGTGAAGGCGCGACTACGCCTCAGGCTTTAACCGCCGAAGAAGTGGACGTGATGATCACCAAATTTGGTGATGCGGTAAACCGTGCGATTAAAGCCGGGTTCGACGGCGTTGAAATTCACGGGGCGAACACCTACCTGATTCAGCAGTTCTACTCGCCAAACTCTAACCAGCGTGACGACAAGTGGGGCGGAAGCCGCGAAAATCGCGCACGTTTCCCGATGGAAGTGCTGGAAATCACCCATAAGATGGCAAGCCGCTTCGCCGACGCCTCCTTTATTATCGGCTACCGCTTCTCTCCTGAAGAGATTGAGGTCCCCGGGATCCGTTTCGACGACACCATGTACCTGCTGGAAAAACTGGCGGAGCGGGGCGTCGATTATCTGCACTTCTCCGTGGGCTACTTCAAGCGTGCGTCGATTGTTGATACTAAAGATCCGACGATGTTGATCGACAAATACCATGCCATGCGTTCCGAAACGCTGGCGAAAGTGCCGGTTATCGGCGTGGGTGGAGTGGTTAATCGCAAAGAGGCGGAAGAGGCGCTGGGCCTGGGTTACGATCTGATTGCCGTGGGTAAAGCGTGTATTGCCTACCCTGACTGGGCCGACCGCATCCTGAAAAATGAAGCGCTCGACCTGTTTATCGACAACACCAAACGCGAAGAACTGCTGATCCCTGAGCCGCTTTGGCGCTTCTCGCTGGTGGATGCGATGATCCGCGACGTCAGCTCTCCGGGGCGCAAATACAAAGCGGGCGTCTTCCAGGAGAAGGTGGAAGCCGAAGCGCTCAAGCTCAAAATCAGCGTTACGCTGGATACCGACCGTATCACCGATATCACCCTGGTTCAGGATGATTCTGTGGACGTCGATTTTACCTCCAGCTTTGAGGTTCTGCGCTCGCGCATGCTGGTGGCCAACAGCCCATACGTTGATGCGGTGACCGGAGCAACGACCCAGAGTGAGGCGCTGAAAAAGGCCGTTTCCCGCGCGCTTACCGCTTCCAGCAAAGAACACGTTATTGAAGAAGGCGGCAACCCGAACGCACCCCAGAGCTACGATGTTGCGGTTATCGGCAGCGGCGGTGCTGGCCTGGCGGCGGCTATTCGTGCCTCCGATGCGGGCGCTCGCGTGGTGATTATCGAGAAAATGCCAACCATCGGCGGGAACACCATTAAAGCTTCCGTGGGGATGAACGCGGCTGAAACACGCTTCCAGGCGCTGAAAGGAATTAAGGACAGCAAAGAGCTGTTCTACCAGGAAACCCTGAAAGGCGGCAAATTCCGCAACAACACCGAGCTGCTCAAAGAGTTTGTCGAGCGCGCGCCGGGCGCTGTGGAGTGGCTGGCGAGCCTGGATATCGTGCTCAACGATATCACCATCACCGGCGGGATGAGCATTGACCGTACCCACCGCCCTGAAGACCGCTCTGCGGTTGGCGGCTTCCTGATAAGCGGCCTGGTGAATAACGTTAACCAGCGCAGTATCGACGTCTTGCTGGATACCACCGTGGAAGAGATCCTGCACGAAAACGGTGTGGTAACCGGCGTGAAGATCGCGAACGAATATAATGAGCACCATATCCTGCTGGCGAAGAGCGTGGTGGTGGCGACCGGCGGCTTCAGCGCCAACCGTAAAATGGTTGTGCACTATCGCCCGGAGCTGAAAGGCTTTGTGACCACCAACCATAAAGGCGCGACCGGCAGCGGCATCGCGCTGCTGGAAAAAATTGGCGCCGGAACGGTAGATATGGACCAAATCCAGATCCACCCGACGGTAGAGCAGACGACTTCGTATCTTATCTCTGAGTCGATTCGCGGCGGCGGCGCAATTTTGATTAATCAGGAAGGCCAGCGCTTCTATAACGAACTGGAAACCCGCGACAATGTTTCCGCGCAGATTATTGCCCTGCCGGAGAAAAGCGCATGGATCTTGTTTGATGAGCAGGTTCGCCAGAACAATAAAGCGGCCGATGAATATATCGCCCGTGGCTTTGTGATTAGAGCGGCCACCGCGGGCGAGCTGGCGCTGAAGCTGAATATGGAGCCTGAAGCGCTGCAGCAGACGCTTGAGCGCTACAACGGCTTCGTGAAGCAGAACAAGGACGAAGATTTTGGCCGTACCACCGGGCTGCGTTTCCCGCTGGAACATGGTCCGTTCTACGCTATCCGTATCGCGCCAGGGGTGCACCACACCATGGGCGGCGTAACCATTAACACCGAAACCGAAGTCGTGAATGATCAGCATCAGGTCATTAAGGGCGTCTGGGCGGCGGGCGAAGTCGTCGGCGGCATTCACGGTGCCAACCGTATCGGCGGTAATGCCGTGGCGGATATCATTATCTTCGGTACGCTTGCCGGGCAGAACGCGGCAGCGCACGCCCTGACTTAAGGCAAAAAAAACCGGAAATATCGCTATTTCCGGTTCTCTTCGAAGGGGCGGGCGACCGCCCTTTTTTTATCCGAGCAAGGCGGTTTTGCGCAATGCCAGGAAGTCCAGCACCCCGCCAAATAAAATCCCACCGATGGCGAACAGAGCACCCCATTCCAGCAGTTGCAGGCCAAATTCCCACTCGGTGAACCCGAGGGCATTACTGATGACCACCAGCAGCCAGGCCGCCAGCAGCAGGCAGCCGAAGCTCAGCGCGCGCAGGGCGAGGCGGTAGGACGACGCGAATTCGCTGCGTGGCATAAAGCGTTCGGTTTGCTGAGTAAATTCCAGCGTGCGTTTGCACACCAGCAGCAAAAGAATGCCCGGCACCGCGGCGACCACAGAGAACAGATAGAAAGTCGGCCAGCCGTGCGCCTCAACAAACCATCCCGCTATCGGCCCGACATATACGCGGCCCACGGCGGACAGGGCGGACAGCAGGGCAAACTGGGTGGCGGAAAAGGACTTATTGCACAGGGTCATCAGCAGCGCGACGAAAGCGGCTGTCCCCATACCGCCGCACAGGTTCTCGAGGAACACCGCGCTCGCCATGGTAATGATATCTTTATCGGTAACCGACAGCAGCCAGTAACCGGCATTGGACACGCCCTGCAATATGCCGAAAATCAGCAATGCACGGAACAGGGTCAACTTTTGCATCAGCATTCCGCCGAGCAGCGCGCCGACGATAGTGGCGCACAGGCCGAGGGTTTTATTCACCATGCCCACTTCGCCCGCATCAAACCCTACGCCACGGATAAGGAAAGTGGTGGTGAGGCTCATGGCAAAGGCGTCGCCCAGCTTATAAAGCACAATTAACAGCAAAATCAGCCAGGCGTTATTGCGGCCAAAGAAGTCCCGCAGCGGCTCAACCACGGCGCGTTCCAGGCTTTTTGGCACCGGAATGGCGTCCGTGGGTTCAGGTGCTAAAAAGGTCGCGATAATGCAAGGGACCAGCAGGGCTGCCATCAGCCAGTAGGTTGCCTGCCAGCCTAAATAGCGGTCCGCAATCCACAGCGCAAGGCCGCCGGAAACCAGCATCGCAAGGCGGTAGCCGAGAACGCTTATCGCCGCCCCGGTGCCGCGCTCCTCGGCGGAGAGCACGTCGGTTTTCCAGGCATCAAATACAATATCCTGTGAAGCGGAGCAGAAGGCGATTATCACCGCCAGCGCGGCCATCCAGCGTAGCTGAGAAGCGGGTTCAAGGAAGCCCATGGCGGCTATCGCCACCAACAACAGAATTTGCGTAATTAACAGCCAGCCGCGACGCCGCCCGAGCAGCGGGGGCGTATAGCGGTCCATGACCGGCGACCAAAGAAATTTAAAGACGTAGGCCTGGCCGACGAGCGAGAAAAAACCGATGGTTTTCAGGTCGATGTTTTCGACCGTCATCCAGGCTTGTAACGTACCGGAGGTCAGCGCCAGGGGGAGGCCGGACGCGAAGCCAAGGATCAGTAAAATAGCTGATTTCGGCTGCTGAAAGATGCGCAGATAATGATTGGACATGGGGGATTGTACAAACTCTGTTGTTGGCCCGCGCGAGCGGGCCAACGGGGCAAAAATTAACGAGCGTTCTGTTTGATAAAGTCGTGAACGCTGGTGTCCTGAGCCATATCAGCAATGGTATCGGTCAGCACGGAGTTAACCGCATCGGCGATATTTTTATTGGTGGCCTGGAACGCACCCTCAACGTTGTAGTTGGAGCGGTAGTTTTTGGTCATCTTGTTGCCGTTTTTAGCGGTAGCAATGATTGAAATGTCCGCTTTAGTGGCGATGTTGTAGCGCACGTTGCCCTGGGAAACGTCCGCATACAGCTGGTTAACGATGATCTGCAGGTCAACCGGGCTGCTTGGCCCAATCATATACCCGCGCGCGGTCATCTGTTTTTCCAGCACTTCTTGCAGCAGGAAGCGCAGGTCGCGGGATGGAGTCAAGGTGACCAACTGGTTGTCACGAGTGACTTTTGCCAGCGCCTGGTCGGTACGCTGGTCGGCACCGTTGATGCTCAGCGTTACGCCCATCAGGCTTGGATCCTGCTGCGGCAGCGTAATTTTTGGCGAAACTTCAATGGTGGTTGGCGGTGTAGCACAGCTGGCCAGCATAAACATGGCAACCAGCGGGAAAAGTAATTTTTTTAACATGTTCGCTTTCTCAATGTACTCAAAGGGCAGGCTGATAAAAAATCACGCCATCATAACACTGCGGCCGTTCAGGGGAAGTGCTTAACGCACGGAATTTCATCGCGTTGCATTATTTCTGAACCGCAGCAACTCCTTCTGACAACATCAGGCGCTTTTAGTGCCTTAAATGCATGACTCTTCAGAGGTCTGACCCGCAAAGGCTCGCGAAAGCTAAATTTTTGTTGTGTTTGGATTAAAAGCTGGCTAAAAGCGGCTAACATTTAAAGGGATGAGTGGCATCTCTACGTTGTTGAGGAGAAAGTTCATGCTGATACGCGAGCAGATAGAAGAGAAGTTAAAAGCCGCATTTACCCCCGCGTACCTGGAAGTCGTGGATGAAAGCTATCGTCACAACGTTCCGGCGGGCTCCGAAAGCCATTTTAAAGTGGTTCTGGTTAGCGATCGCTTTGTTGGCGAGCGCTTTTTAAACCGGCATCGTATGATTTATGGCACATTAAGCGAAGAGCTGGCAGGCCCGGTGCACGCCCTTGCGCTGCATACCTACACCATTAAAGAGTGGGAGGGGCTGCAGGATACGGTGTTTGCCTCGCCGAACTGTCGCGGAGCAGGCAGCATCGCCTGATTTACCGCTAAGCGTTTGCAACTAAGGGAACTTTTCCGTTATGTTGCGGTATGTATACTGCGTTTTAAAAAAACGGCCTGCGGGCCGTTTTGTTTTGTCCGGCACCCCGGCAGGGGCAGGCAAAAAAGAATAAATGACAGAGAAGTGTGAAAAAGGCCGCAGCCGCGCGCTATTGCCGTTCTCGACTCACCCCAGCGATGCCGCTATAATGCTGCGTCTTATTTTTCGGAATGTCTTCGGGATGATTCTGACGACAAGGAATGTGTTTCTGATTCAGAGAACATCCTGGTTCTGTGAAGCCATCTGGGCTTCCGGAGTTGACCGAGCACTGTGATTTTTTGAGGTAACAAGATGCAAGTTTCAGTTGAAACCACTCAGGGCCTTGGCCGCCGTCTCACGATTACTATCGCTGCAGACAGCATCGAAACCGCTGTAAAAAGCGAGCTGGTCAACGTGGCAAAAAAAGTTCGTATTGACGGCTTCCGTAAAGGCAAAGTGCCGATGACCGTCGTTGAGCAGCGCTACGGTGCTTCCGTTCGTCAGGACGTGCTGGGCGAGCTGATGAGCCGCAACTTCATTGATGCGATCATCAAAGAGAAGATCAACCCGGCTGGCGCACCGAACTACGTTCCGGGCGAATACAAACTGGGCGAAGACTTCACCTACTCTGTAGAGTTCGAAGTGTACCCGGAAGTTGAGCTGCAGGGTCTGGAAGCAATCGAAGTTGAAAAACCGGTTGTTGACGTGACTGACGAAGACGTTGATGCGATGCTGGACACCCTGCGTAAGCAGCAGGCGACCTGGAAAGAAAGCGAAGCGGCTGCGACTGCAGAAGATCGCGTAACCATCGATTTCACCGGTTCCGTTGACGGCGAAGTGTTCGAAGGCGGCAAAGCCTCTGACTTCGTGCTGGCAATGGGCCAGGGCCGCATGATCCCGGGCTTTGAAGACGGTATCGTTGGCCACAAAGCTGGCGAAGAATTCACTATCGAAGTGACCTTCCCGGAAGATTACCACGCTGAAAACCTGAAAGGTAAAGCAGCCAAGTTCGATATCGTTCTGAAGAAAGTTGAAGAGCGCGAACTGCCGGAATTCACCGAAGAGTTCATCAAACGTTTCGGCGTTGAAGATGGCTCCGTTGCTGGCCTGCGCACCGAAGTGCGTAAAAACATGGATCGCGAGCTGAAAGGCGCAGTGCGTAACCGCATTAAGTCTCAGGCAATCGACGGTCTGGTTAACGCCAACAACATCGACGTTCCAGCTGCGCTGATCGACAGCGAAATCGACGTTCTGCGTCGCCAGGCTGCACAGCGCTTCGGCGGTAACGAGAAGCAGGCTCTGGAGCTGCCTCGTGAGCTGTTCGAAGAGCAGGCTAAACGCCGCGTAGTGGTTGGTCTGCTGCTGGGCGAAGTGATTCGTACCCACGAGCTGAAAGCTGACGAAGACCGCGTTAAAGGTCTGATCGAAGAAATGGCTTCTGCCTACGAAGATCCGACTGAAGTTATCGAGTTCTACAGCAAAAACAAAGAGCTGATGGACAACATGCGTAACGTGGCTCTGGAAGAGCAGGCTGTTGAAGCGGTTCTGTCTAAAGCTAAAGTGTCTGAAAAAGCCACCAGCTTCAGCGAGCTGATGAACCAGCAGGCGTAAGCCTGATTTTGGCAAGTTAGCCAAAAACTGAAGCATCAGGCCCGTCACCTTCAGGTGGCGGGCTTTTTTTTATCGCTAAAGCACACGATAAGCCATCAATAAATCGCCTTTGCAGGGTTAGCGTATCAAGAAAAGGTTGTTATGCTTGAAACAGGGCAAATCATCCCCATAACTCGGGTGAGGTTCCATTAACAATCCCTGACTGACTCCGTCCAGAATCGGCGCAAGGAACATAGTCAATATCCTGCGTCTCAAGTAGAATCAGTACAGTAGGCAAAATTACTCCAGGAGACGGACATGTCATACAGTGGCGAACGAGATCAATTAGCACCCCATATGGCCCTGGTGCCGATGGTTGTTGAACAAACATCCCGCGGCGAACGTTCATACGATATCTACTCCCGTCTGCTCAAGGAACGCGTCATCTTCCTGACCGGTCAGGTAGAAGATCATATGGCTAACCTGATTGTGGCGCAGATGCTGTTTCTGGAAGCAGAAAACCCGGAGAAAGATATCTATCTCTACATTAACTCACCGGGTGGCGTAATTACCGCCGGGATGTCGATTTACGACACCATGAAATTTATCAAGCCGGATGTGAGCACCATTTGTATGGGCCAGGCCTGTTCAATGGGCGCGTTCCTGCTGACCGCCGGGGCTAAAGGTAAGCGTTTCTGCCTGCCTAACTCCCGCGTAATGATTCACCAGCCGCTGGGCGGCTATCAGGGCCAGGCGACGGATATCGAAATCCACGCCCGTGAAATCCTGAAAGTGAAAGCGCGCATGAATGAGCTGATGGCTGAACATACCGGCAAATCACTCGATCAAATCGAGAAAGACACCGAGCGCGATCGTTTCCTCTCCGCCAGCGAGGCGGTAGAGTATGGTTTAGTCGATTCGATCCTGACTCACCGTAACTAATGCCCGAAGCTGCGGGCCGTTATACTATAGTGATAGTGAATGTAGCGGCCCGACCTGATGCTTCAATATCGGCTGCGCCGTAGAATGGCACTTGTGCTGCCGGTGGTAGCATAAAGAAACAGAGAAGAGGTTTTACTGATGACAGATAAGCGCAAAGACGGTTCAGGCAAACTGCTGTACTGCTCTTTTTGCGGCAAAAGCCAGCATGAAGTGCGTAAGCTGATTGCCGGGCCGTCAGTGTATATCTGCGATGAGTGTGTCGATTTATGTAACGACATCATTCGCGAAGAGATTAAAGAAGTTGCACCGCACCGCGAACGCAGTGCGCTGCCAACTCCGCATGAAATCCGCAACCACCTTGATGACTATGTTATCGGGCAGGAGCAGGCCAAGAAAGTGCTGGCCGTTGCGGTTTACAACCACTACAAGCGTCTGCGCAACAGCGACAGCGCCAACGGCGTTGAGCTGGGTAAAAGTAACATCCTGCTGATTGGCCCAACCGGTAGCGGCAAAACGCTGCTGGCGGAAACCCTGGCTCGCCTGCTGGATGTACCTTTTACCATGGCCGATGCTACCACGCTGACTGAAGCCGGTTACGTGGGTGAAGACGTTGAAAACATCATTCAGAAACTGCTGCAGAAATGCGACTACGATGTGCAGAAAGCACAGCGCGGCATCGTTTATATCGATGAGATTGACAAAATCTCCCGCAAATCTGACAACCCGTCTATCACCCGCGACGTGTCCGGTGAAGGCGTACAGCAGGCGCTGCTGAAGCTGATTGAAGGCACCGTGGCTGCCGTTCCACCTCAGGGTGGGCGTAAGCATCCGCAGCAGGAATTCCTGCAGGTTGATACCTCCAAGATCCTGTTTATCTGCGGCGGCGCATTTGCAGGCCTTGATAAAGTCATCGCTAACCGCGTTGAAACCGGCTCCGGCATTGGTTTTGGCGCAACGGTAAAAGCGAAGTCCGAAAAAGCCAGCGAAGGCCAGCTGCTGGGCCAGGTGGAGCCGGAAGATTTGATCAAATTCGGTCTTATTCCTGAGTTCATCGGTCGTCTGCCGGTTGTGGCAACCCTGAGCGAGCTGAGCGAAGACGCGCTGATCCAGATCCTGAAAGAGCCGAAAAATGCCCTGACCAAACAGTATCAGGCATTGTTCAATCTTGAAGGCGTTGAGCTGGAGTTCCGCGACGAAGCGCTGGACGCGATTGCCAAAAAAGCGATGATCCGTAAAACCGGCGCTCGCGGCCTGCGTTCCATCGTTGAAGGCGCGCTGCTGGACACCATGTATGACTTGCCGTCCATGGATGACGTGGAAAAAGTGGTGATTGACGAGTCCGTCATTGCCGGCCAGTCCAAGCCGCTATTAATTTACGGCAAGCCGGAAGCCCAGCAGGCATCCGGTGAATAATTCGCCAGAATAACCAGTCAGTTAATAAAAAAATGGGGGATTTTATCCCCCATTTATTTTTCCGTCATTCCTGCCGTTGAATGTGCGGGAAACATCCCCATATACTGATTTACTTATTGGTGGAGCTGAAGCGTTCACCTAATCACCTGGCGGACATTAAACTAAGAGAGAGCTCTATGAATCCTGAGCGTTCTGAACGCATTGAAATCCCCGTATTGCCGTTGCGCGATGTGGTGGTTTATCCGCACATGGTTATCCCACTGTTTGTCGGGCGTGAAAAATCCATTCGCTGCCTGGAAGCTGCGATGGACCATGATAAAAAAATCATGCTGGTGGCGCAGAAAGAGGCTTCGACGGATGAGCCGGGTGTTAACGACCTGTTCACGGTAGGCACCGTCGCGTCTATTTTGCAGATGCTGAAACTGCCTGACGGCACGGTAAAAGTGCTGGTCGAAGGCCTGCAGCGTGCTCGTATCACCGCGCTTTCTGACAACGGCGACCACTTCTCTGCCCAGGCAGAGTACCTGAACTCGCCGGCGATTGAAGAGCGCGAGCAGGAAGTGCTGGTACGCACCGCAATTAATCAGTTTGAAGGCTATATCAAACTGAACAAAAAGATCCCGCCGGAAGTGCTGACGTCGCTCAATAGCATTGACGATCCTGCACGTCTGGCCGACACCATCGCCGCGCATATGCCGCTCAAACTTTCGGACAAGCAGTCAGTGCTGGAAATGTCCGATATCAACGAGCGTCTTGAATACCTGATGGCGATGATGGAGTCGGAAATCGATCTGCTGCAGGTTGAGAAACGCATTCGCAACCGCGTCAAAAAGCAGATGGAAAAAAGCCAGCGCGAGTACTATCTGAACGAGCAAATGAAAGCCATTCAGAAAGAACTTGGCGAGATGGACGACGCGCCGGACGAAAACGAAGCGCTGAAACGCAAAATTGATGCGGCGAAAATGCCGAAAGAAGCGCGCGAGAAAACCGAAGCCGAGCTGCAAAAGCTGAAAATGATGTCGCCGATGTCCGCGGAAGCAACCGTGGTGCGCGGCTACATTGACTGGATGGTTCAGGTTCCGTGGAACGCCCGCAGCAAGGTCAAAAAAGATCTGCGTCAGGCGCAGGAAATCCTTGATACCGACCACTACGGCCTCGAACGCGTTAAAGATCGCATCCTTGAGTATCTTGCAGTTCAAAGCCGCGTTAACAAACTGAAAGGCCCAATTCTGTGCCTGGTAGGGCCGCCGGGGGTGGGTAAAACCTCTCTGGGTCAGTCCATCGCAAAAGCGACCGGTCGCAAATACATTCGTATGGCGCTGGGCGGCGTGCGTGACGAAGCGGAAATTCGCGGTCACCGCCGGACTTACATCGGCTCAATGCCGGGTAAACTGATTCAGAAGATGGCGAAAGTCGGGGTCAAAAACCCGCTGTTCCTGCTGGATGAAATCGACAAAATGTCGTCTGACATGCGCGGCGACCCGGCATCTGCTTTGCTGGAGGTGCTTGATCCAGAACAGAACGTGGCGTTTAACGACCACTATCTGGAAGTGGATTACGACCTCAGCGACGTGATGTTTGTGGCGACCTCTAACTCCATGAACATCCCGGCACCGCTGCTGGACCGTATGGAAGTGATTCGTCTGTCCGGTTATACCGAAGATGAAAAACTGAACATTGCCAAACAGCACCTGCTGCCGAAGCAGATTGAGCGTAATGCGCTGAAAAAAGGCGAGCTGACGGTGGATGATAGCGCGATTAGCGGCATCATTCGCTATTACACCCGTGAAGCGGGCGTGCGTAGCCTCGAGCGTGAAATCTCGAAACTGTGCCGTAAAGCGGTGAAACAGCTGCTGCTGGACAAAACGCTCAAGCACATCGAAATCAACGGCGACAACCTGAAGGACTTCCTCGGGGTACAGCGCTTTGATTACGGTCGCGCCGACAGCGAAAACCGCGTAGGGCAGGTGACTGGCCTTGCATGGACCGAAGTGGGCGGCGACCTGCTGACCATTGAAACCGCCTGCGTACCGGGTAAAGGTAAACTGACCTACACCGGCTCGCTGGGTGAAGTGATGCAGGAGTCTATCCAGGCCGCGCTGACCGTGGTGCGCGCTCGTGCCGAGAAGCTGGGTATCAACGGCGACTTCTACGAGAAACGCGACATTCACGTTCACGTCCCGGAAGGCGCTACGCCGAAGGATGGCCCAAGTGCCGGTATCGCAATGTGTACCGCGCTGGTTTCTTGCCTGACGGGTAACCCGGTTCGCGCCGACGTGGCGATGACCGGTGAAATTACCCTCCGTGGCCAGGTTCTGCCGATTGGCGGCCTGAAAGAGAAACTGCTGGCAGCTCACCGCGGCGGCATCAAAACCGTGCTTATCCCGGACGACAATAAACGCGATCTGGAAGAGATCCCGGATAACGTGATTGCCGATCTGACGATTCATCCTGTGAAGCGTATCGAAGAGGTTCTGACCCTCGCATTGCAGAATGAGCCTTACGGAATGCAGGTTGTAACCGCAAAATAGTGACCTGACGCAAATACAGTCAATAAAATAGGGGCTGGTAGGTGAATTGTCACTTGCCAGCTTTTTTTTGTGTCGCTAATTTAGTTGCTGGCTTAAGCTTATCCCCCACAACTCCTGTTGTAAGGGCATGACGAGCCTGTTATAACTGCTGCGCGGTCGCACTCTGAGGGACATCAGGTGCGATATAAATTATAAAGAGAGGAAGAGAAGAGTGAATAAATCTCAACTGATAGACAAAATTGCCGCAGGTGCTGATATTTCTAAAGCCGCGGCTGGACGTGCATTAGATGCTGTTATTGCTTCTGTTACTGAATCTCTGCAGGCCGGAGAAGACGTAGCACTGGTAGGTTTTGGTACTTTTGCGGTTAAAGAGCGTGCAGCCCGTACCGGCCGTAACCCTCAAACCGGCAAAGAAATCACCATCGCCGCAGCAAAAGTACCAGGCTTCCGTGCTGGTAAGGCGCTGAAAGACGCTGTTAACTGATTTATTAGCCCCGATTGGCTGGGGTATATGGTGTCAGGTATCGCAGGGGCGCATCGTTTGATGTGCCTTTTTTATTGCCTGAAGCTGAATTTTACTCGCTGTTGATGATTTGCAGCGGGTTTCTTGTCACAATACGCCTTTGCGCGCAGCAGTGGGCAGCTCGAGTTTCTAAGGATGCCAGCTTAGCGCCTGCGCAGGTTTACCAAGTCATACTACAGCGGAGTGTTGTTACACCATGATGGACAATTTACGAGCGGCGGCTAACCACGTCGTGCTCAAGATCATTCTGGGTTTGATTATCTTGTCATTCGTTCTGACTGGCGTGGGTAGCTACCTGACTGGCGGTAACAATAATTATGCCGCAAAAGTAAATGGCCAGGAGATCGGTCGCGGCCAGTTCGAGAACGCCGTTGCTAACGAGCGTAACCGCCAGCAGCAGCAGCTGGGCGATCAGTTCTCTGAGCTTGCGGCCAACGAAGGCTACATGAAGCAGATGCGCCAGCAGGTGCTTAACCAACTGATTGACGAATCTCTGCTTGACCAGTACGCCAAACATCTCGGCCTCGCTATCAGCGACGAACAGGTCAAAATGGCTATCTTCAGCCAGCCTGCCTTCCAGAATAACGGTAAATTCGATAACGCCCGCTATAACGCGATAATCGGCAATATGGGGATGACGGCTGACCAGTACGCTCAGGCGCTGCGCAACCAGCTCACCACCGACCAGCTGATCAAAGCCGTAGTTGGAACCGACTTTATGCTCACCGGCGAAACCGACGAGCTGGCGGCGCTGGTTTCCCAGCAGCGCGTGGTTCGTCAGGCAACGATTAACGTTCAGGCCCTGGCTGCGAAGCAGGAAGCCTCCGAGCAGGAAATCAACGCTAACTACGAGCAGAATAAAAACCGCTACATCACGCCTGAGCAGTTTAAGGTCAGCTACATCAAGCTGGACGCTGCCTCTATGCAGGAAGATGCCAGCGATGCGGATATTCAGTCTTACTATGACCAGCATAAAGACGAATTCACCCAGCCGCAGCGTAACCGCTACAGCGTTATCCAGACCAAAACCGAAGATGAAGCCAAAGCGATTCTCGACGAGCTGAGCAAAGGCGGTGACTTTGCCGCACTGGCTAAAGCGAAGTCTGCCGACATTATCTCCGCGCGTAACGGCGGCGACATGGGCTGGCTGGAAGCTTCCACCACTCCGGACGAACTGAAAAACGCCGGGCTGAAGGACAAAGGCCAGCTTTCCGGCGTGGTTAAATCTTCCGTTGGCTTCCTGATTGTGCGCCTGGACGACATTCAGCCGGCGGTTGAAAAACCACTGGCAGAAGTGCGCGCCAGCATCGTTGATAAAGTGAAGCAGGAAAAAGCGGTTGATGCTTATTACGCGCTACAGCAGAAGGTAAGCGATGCGGCAAGCAACGAAAACGAATCTCTGGCAGGTGCAGAGAAAGTTGCGGGCGTGAAGGCGGTTGAAACCGGCTGGTTTGGTCACGATAACCTGCCTGCCGAGCTGAACTTCAAGCCGGTTGCCGATGCTATCTTTAGCGGCGGTCTGGTAGGCGAAAACGGCACGCCAGGCAGCAACTCTGACATCATCACCGTGGACGGCGACCGCGCCTTCGTGTTGCGCGTGACCGAACATAAAGCCGAGGCGGTTAAACCGCTGGCTGAAGTTCGTGACCAGGTTATCGCTGCGGTTAAGCAGCAGAAAGCCGAGCAGCAGGCTAAGCTGGATGCCGACAAACTGCTCACCGCTCTGAAACAGGGTAAAGGCGCTGACGAAATGAAGGCCGCTGGCCTGAGCTTCGGCGACGCTAAAACCCTGAGCCGCACCGGTCAGGATCCTGTCAGCCAGGCTGCGTTTGCGCTGCCTCTGCCGGCTAAAGACAAGCCGAGCTATGGCGTAGCCAACGATATGCAGGGCAACGTGGTGCTGCTGTCTCTGGACGAAGTGAAAGCGGGCTCAATGCCGGAAGAGCAGAAGAAAGCGATGGTTCAGGGCATCACCCAGAACAACGCACAAATTGCCTTCGAAGCTTTGATGTCCAACCTGCGTAAAGAAGCGAAGATCAAACTGGGCGATATCATCGACCAACAGCAGTAATGCTCGCAAATTTTTGCAACGCAGTGTAATTCCCAAAGGCCGCTTTCGCGGCCTTTTCCATTTTTGAATATTGACGTTTGTTGCTGTTTCTTCGCTCTTGTAGGGTGGCCTCGCTGTCAACATACATGGAGGACACAGCATGACATCAGGAATCAAAGCGCTCTATTTTTCTCTCGCTCTCGCGGGACTGGCGGGTTTTACTTCCGTACAGGCCGCGCCGGAAAAAGCGGACTCACCTCAGGCTTCATCTACTCAATCATCCACTAAAACGGCTCCGGCGGCTAAACCGGGCGCGCAGGCGGAGACGCTGGTCAGCATCAACCGTGCCTCGGCGGAGGAGCTTGCCAGCAGCATGAATGGGGTCGGCCTTAAGAAGGCGCAGGCCATCGTCAGTTATCGCACCGAGTTCGGGCCTTTTAAAACGCTGGATCAGCTTCAGGAAGTGCCTGGAATTGGCGCTTCGCTGGTAGAGCGTAATCTGGGTCGCATAAAACTTTGAGTTTACGTGCTCACGCTTCCACCTGAAGGGAAAAGTTTGCTACGCTGAGTTAGAGGTCATACCAGTTGTTTCGGGTATGGCCTCGTTTACCTCACCTTATTACAACAAAGAAAGTACAAGGGTTTCGCGCTATGCAAACACATATCAAAGTTCGTGGATATCATATGGATGTCTACCAACACGTTAACAACGCCCGCTATCTTGAGTTCCTGGAAGAGGCCCGCTGGGAGTGGCTGGAAAAGACCACCGGCTTTCAGTGGATGACGGCGCGCAACATCGCTTTTATCGTGGTGAATATCAATATCAGCTACCGCCGCCCGGCGGTGTTGGGCGACCTGCTGCGCATTGACAGCAAGCTGCAACAGTTGAACGGGAAAAGCGGCGTGCTCAGCCAGGTCGTGACGCTGGAGCCGGAAGGTGAAGCCGTTGCCGACGCGCTGCTGACTTTCGTCTGCATCGACTTAAAAACGCAGAAGGCGCTACCGCTTGAAGGGGAACTACGCGAGCAGCTTGAGCAGATAATGGGCTAGGCATGCAGGGCGTGGCATTAACCACGCCCGTTACGCTTATTTCAGGCCGGTTTTTTGCTTCATTGCCGCCATCACCGCAGGCTTGTTGGCCTGGTAGTGGTTAAGGCCATTGGCGCGCAGGTTACAGGCCGCACATTCGCCGCAGCCGTCGCCCTGAATGCCGTTGTAGCAGGTCAACGTTTCGTGGCGAATGGTTTCCAGGTGCTGCCAGTAGTCCGCCAGCGCCCAGGTTTCTGCTTTATCCAGCCACATCAGCGGCGTTTCAAAGCGAATGTCCCGCGCCATGCCGAGGCTTACCGCATGGTTTAGCGCCTTAACAAATTCGTCTCGGCAGTCCGGGTAGCCGGAAAAATCGGTTTCACATACGCCGGTTATTACGGACTCGGCTTCAACCTGATACGCGTAAATAGCCGCCAGCGTCAGGAACAGGATATTACGCCCCGGCACGAAGGTGCTTGGAATACCGTCATCATGAGGGTTGTAGCCCGGCACCGGAATGCTGTCCCGGGTCAGGCTGCTAACCGCCAGTTCATTCAGCAAGGTGACATCCAGCACTTTGTGGGCACGGGCGCCCAGCTTTAGCGCCAGTTTTTGGGCAACGTCTATCTCCGCGCGATGGCGCTGGCCATAATCAAACGTTACGCAGTGCACTTCATCATATTGCTGTAATGCCTGAATCAGGCAGGTGGTGGAGTCCTGCCCGCCGCTGAAAACCACGACTGTACGTTTCATTATTTATCCTGTCATTCACAAGAGTTATCCGGAAGGGCGCTATGGTAACGCCCCTGTACGGCGCGAACCAGCTTCTTCATGCCATTCCCGGAGGCGGCAGCCAGGCTTCGCTAAAATCGAACCAGCCCCAGGCGTTTAGCTCAATGCCGTTGACGCCGGGCGGAGCGCTAATCTGGTAGCGGTAATTAAACAGCGGCGTCACGATGGCGTCGCGCATCAGGCCATGAAAGACCTCTTTCAGGCCGTCGTAGCGCTCCGGTTCGCGGATATAAACCTGCACCGCATCCAGCGTCGCCTGGAGGTGAGCGTAGCGGCTGGCGTTAAGCAGGTTAGGCCAAAGTACGTCGCTGCGCAGCCACTGCTCCAGCGTGTACTCCGGCGCTTCGCCAATCAGCCGGTCGCCCATTACCATATCCGCTTCGGCCAGATGCTGGCAGCCAGCCCAGGTTTTTGCATCGTGGAAAATGACGGTAAGTTCGCAGCCGCGCTCCGCAAGGTAGCGCTTAAGCTGCTGTGCCATAGCGTGAAGTTCTACCGGCAAATGGTAAACCAGCGTGAGCTTCTCGGGTAATTTAACCGCCTGATGCTGCTCCCAGTCGGGGATTTGCCAGCCGGGGATCATTTCTGTGTTTGGCGTGATCAGGGCGCTGTTGAGCGGCAGGGTGGCTATCATTTCCGGCTCGCGCACGATTTGCATGATAGTTCTGGCCTGCCCGGCGTTAAGCCGCCCCTCCGGTTTAATCGCCAGATAGCAGAACCCAAGGCTAATACTGCTGCTGACCGGGCGCAGGTTTTCCAGCTCATCCTGCTGGCCAATCGCTATCTGCACCGGGTGAAGGCAGCTGGTGCCGAGAGTGGTTTCAAACAGCTGCGGGGTTATCCAATATTCAATAGCTTTTAGCAACGGGTGGCGCAGGTGGTAGCTTTCAAAGCTTTCAAGCCGCACCAGGCTTTCTTTAAAGCTGGCAATGCGGAACGGTCCGCAGCCAAGCTGCGTATCCTGCGGGTGGGCAAGTCGGCTGCAATAGCTGGCAAGCCGGTGTGCCAGCCAGTAATCCGGGCGGTGAAGAACAAAGCGCAGGCATTGCGCGTGGGGCAATTCAATCCCCTTCACGCTGATAAATAGCCGCCGCAAAGCAGGCTGCTCAAGCAGCATCAGAAGCCGCTGCTGTAGCTGGTAGGTTTCTACCGGCTCGCCGTTATGCCAGTGCAACGTCGAGCGAATAAAAAAGTCCCAGCACAGGCCGTTGCCGGACACCTGCCAGTGGTGAGCGAGGTCGGGCTGAGGCTGTGCGCTTTCCCGGGTAAATCGGGTCAGGCCCGCAAAAACCTGCCCGGCAAGATGCTGTTCCGCGCGGCCCGGCAGGAATCCCGGCTGCACCGGCTCAAGCGGGCGGTAATAGGGGATGCGCAAGGTGGGAACATCGTTTTGCCACTGCCCGCCCAAAAACGGCTGTAGCAGCTGGCGCAGCTGTTCAGGTGCCAGCTGGGCCAGTTCCAGGGCATTCTGATGCTGACCTTTATCCAGCACCTGCTCCATCATGCCGGAGCGGACGCTCTGCGGTGAAACCAGGAAAGTCAGCTCACCGCGCTTGCCGCGCCCGGACTGCGAGTGCCAGCTAAGCCAGCCCGCATCCTGTAGCTGGTTGAGCAACGTGCGCACGTGGCGCTCGCTACAAAAGCAGCGCCCGGCCAGCTCGGCGACCGTCACCTGCTGCGGCTGTCCGCCGGAGGGCTGCCATAAACGCTGAAACTGATTGAGTCGATTCAGAAGTCGCATATAAAACCCGGAACATTTTTCCCCAAGTATTCACTATTAGTTCCGTATATTCCAGGAGATACTTTTTTGGTCCCGCTAAACCTTTGGAGTAACCATGGCTCGTCTGGCTGCATTTGATATGGACGGCACGCTGCTGCTGCCCGACCATCATCTTGGGGAAGCAACCCTTAATACGCTGAAACGCCTGCGCGAAGAGCGTGAGATGACCCTGGCATTTGCGACGGGTCGCCATGTGCTGGAGATGCGCCACATTCTCGGGACATTGGATCTTGATGCCTTCCTGATAACCGGCAACGGCACGCGCATTCATAGCATGGAAGGCGAGCTGATGCACCGTAACGATCTCTCTCCCGAGGCGGCAGAAATCGTGCTACACGGGCACTGGGAAACCGAGGCGAGCATTCACGCTTTTAATGATTCCGGCTGGCTGACCGGGCAGGAAATACCGGAACTGCTGCACGCTCACGTTTACAGCGGCTTCCGGCCACATATCGTTGATCTGCGCACCTTGCCTTCTCACCAGGTGACCAAGATTTGCTTCTGCGGAGACCATGACGATTTGCGCCGTCTGCGTATTCAGCTAAACGAAGCCTTAGGCGACAAGGCATTCCTCTGCTTCTCTGCGGTAGACTGCCTGGAAGTGCTGCCGGTGGGCAGTAATAAAGGCGCGGCGCTCGGCGTTCTGAGCGCGCACTTAGGTCTAACGATGAAAGATTGCATGGCATTTGGCGACGCGATGAACGACCGCGAAATGCTCTCGGCGGTAGGGCACGGCCTGATAATGGGCAATGCCATGGCGCAGCTAAAAGAGGATTTACCTCATCTGCCGGTTATTGGCCATTGCCGTAACCAGGCGGTCTCGCACTATTTGACGCACTGGCTGGACACTCCACATCTCACTTATTCCCCCGAATTCTGAGACATTACGGCACCGGGCATAGTAAGCCCGGTTTTTTTATACCCGTCATACTTCAAGCCGCAGCGGCGTTAGCTGCGCTCCCGCACCCCAGTCACTTACTCAAGTAAGCTCCCGGGGATTTACTCCCTTGCTGCCTGGCTGCAACTCGAATTATTTAGTGTATTCATTTGATGAGCTGGCTAATCTCAGCCGTCCACGGTGTTAAATCCCCGATATTGGCCTTCACCCACTCCGCATTGTAGTAGGACTCAAGATAGCGCTCTCCACTGTCGCAAAGCAGGGTCACAATTGAGCCGCTGCGGCCTTCTTCACGCATTCTTGCCGCCAGCTGAAGTACGCCCCACATATTGGTGCCGGTTGAAGCGCCAACTTTGCGGCCCAGCTGTGACTCCAGCCATTGCATGGTGGCAACGCTTGCGGCATCCGGCACGCGCACCATCTCGTCAATCACATCCGGGATAAACGAAGGCTCGCAGCGCGGGCGGCCAATACCTTCAATTTTGCTGCCCACTTCGCTTTTCAGGCCGCAGTCGCGCTGCTGCCAGTAGTCAAGAAACACCGAATTCTGAGGATCGACTACGACCAGCTTTGTGTCATGACCCTGGAATCGCAGATAGCGCCCAATGGTTGCGGAAGTCCCGCCGGTTCCGGCGCTCATGACAATGTAGTCCGGGACCGGATGCGGCTCGTGGGTCATCTGGCGGAAGATGCTGTCGGCAATATTGTTATTGCCGCGCCAGTCGGTTGCACGCTCGGCGTAGGTGAACTGGTCCATATAGTGGCCGTTCAGTTCGCGGGCAAGCATTTCCGAGGCCGCATAGATTTCACAGGCGCTCTCCACGAAGTGGCAGCGGCCGCCATAAAATTCAATCTGCTCGATTTTGCGTTTTGCCGTGCTCGCGGGCATTACCGCGATAAAAGGCAGACCAATCAGACGAGCAAAGTAGGCTTCAGACACCGCCGTGGAGCCGGAAGAGGCTTCTATAATGGTGGTGCCTTCTTTGATCCAACCGTTACACAGCCCGTACAGAAACAGCGAGCGTGCCAGGCGGTGTTTGAGACTGCCGGTTGGATGGGTGCTTTCGTCTTTCAGGTAGAGCTGAATACCGGGGAACCCCGGCAAAGCCAGGCGAATAAGATGAGTATCCGCAGAGCGTTGATAGTCGGCGTTGATTTCGCTGATAGCGTGGTTAACCCAGGTGTTAGTCATGGCAAATACTCGTTTATCAATTTGTGCTTAGCGTAATGCAAATGGAGGATAAAAAAGTTGCCATTTTGCCTTTTTAACGCTTCCATTAGAGAAAATATTTCTCCCGGATGTTGCTGTGATAGATAAAATTGACCGTATACTGCTCTCCATGCTGCAACAGGACTGCACCCTTTCTTTGCAGGCGCTGGCAGATGCCGTTAATCTGACCACCACGCCGTGCTGGAAGCGACTAAAACGGCTGGAAGATGAAGGCTATATTCGCGGCAAAGTTGCGCTGCTTGACCCGGAAAAACTTGGGCTTGGGCTAACCGCTTTTGTGCTGATTAAAACCCAGCAGCACAGCAGCGACTGGTACTGCAAGTTTGTCTCGGTGGTGGAGGCGATGCCCGAAGTGCTCGGCTTCTGGCGTATGGCAGGCGAATATGACTATTTGATTCGGGTTCAGGTGGCGGATATGAAACGCTATGACGATTTTTATAAGCGCCTGGTCAACGGCATCCCGGGATTAAGCGATGTCACTTCGAGTTTTGCCATGGAACAGATAAAATACACCACGGCTTTACCCATAACTTTATGAGTTCGCCATTAGCGGAACGCTAAAGCTTTTCACTCTTTTACTCTGGGTCGGCAGACTGCATTTCAGGACGTAAACTTCGTGCGATTATTTGCTCAATTAAGCTGGTATTTCACCCGCGAGTGGCGACGCTATCTCGGTGCGGTGGCCTTGCTCATTATTATCGCCATTCTGCAACTTGTGCCGCCAAAACTGGTGGGCGTGATTGTGGATGGCGTGACGCAGCACACCCTCTCTTCTCAGCAGGTACTGATGTGGATAGGCGTAATGCTGGCTATTGCCGTGGTGGTTTATGTCGTGCGCTACGTCTGGCGCGTGCTGCTTTTTGGGGCATCCTACCAGCTGGCCGTTGAGCTGCGGGAAAACTACTACCGTCAGCTTAGCCGCCACCATCCTGAATTTTACCTGCGTCACCGCACCGGCGACCTGATGGCGCGCGCCACCAACGATGTGGATCGCGTAGTGTTTGCCGCCGGGGAAGGGGTGCTGACGCTGGTGGACTCGCTGGTGATGGGGCTGGCGGTACTGATTGTTATGTCGACCCAAATCAGCTGGCAGCTGACCCTGCTGGCGCTGCTGCCGATGCCAATTATGGCGGTGGTGATAAAACGTGACGGCGCGCGCCTGCACGACAGGTTCAAGGTGGCTCAGGCCGCTTTCTCTGCGCTTAACGATCGCACTCAGGAAAGCATGACCAGCATCCGCATGATCAAGGCGTTTGGTCTTGAGGATCGCCAGTCGGCGCTGTTTGCCGCCGAGGCGCAGGATGCAGGGGCGAAAAACATGCGTGTGGCGCGAATTGACGCGCGCTTTGATCCGACGATTTATGTCGCTATCGGCGCAGCCAACCTGCTGGCGATTGGCGGCGGAAGCTGGATGGTTATCGAAGGGAGCCTGACCCTTGGGCAACTCACCAGTTTTGTAATGTATCTCGGCCTGATGATTTGGCCGATGCTGGCTCTGGCATGGATGTTTAACATCGTCGAACGCGGCAGCGCCGCCTATAGCCGCATACGTGCGATGCTGGAAGAAGAGCCGGGCGTGGTGGACGGAGACAAAACGCTGCCTGAAGGGCGTGCCGAGCTGGTGGCGAATATCCGCCAGTTCCATTATCCGCAAACCGCGCAGCCGACGTTGCAGAACGTGAGCTTTACCCTTAAGCCGGGTGAGATGCTTGGCCTGTGCGGGCCTACCGGTTCCGGGAAAAGCACTATTCTGTCGCTGATCCAGCGTCATTTTGACGTTGAGGACGGCGATATTCGCTTCCACGATATGCCGCTGACCGCGCTGAAAATCGACGGCTGGCGCAGCCGCCTGGCTATCGTAAACCAGACGCCGTTCCTGTTCTCCGATACCGTTGCCAGCAACATTGCGCTCGGCAAGCCCGGCGCTACGCAGCAGGAAATTGAGCATGTCGCCCGCCTTGCGAGCGTGCATGAAGATATCCTGCGCCTGCCTCAGGGATACGAAACCGAAGTGGGCGAGCGCGGCGTAATGCTCTCCGGCGGCCAAAAACAGCGTATTTCTATTGCCCGTGCGCTGCTGCTGGATGCGGAAATCCTGATCCTCGACGATGCGCTTTCCGCAGTGGACGGGCGCACCGAGCACCAGATTCTTCACAACCTGCGCCAGTGGGGCGAACATCGCACGGTCATTATCAGCGCGCACCGCCTTTCAGCCCTGACCGAGGCCAGCGAAATTCTGGTGATGCAGCACGGGCATGTCGCCCAGCGCGGCAGCCATGAAAAACTGGCGTCTCAACCCGGCTGGTATCGCGATATGTACCGCTATCAGCAACTGGAGGCCGCGCTGGATGAAGCTCCGGAGCAGGAAACAGCAAAGGAGAGCGTTGATGAAGCGTAAACAGCAGTGGCCTACCATTAAACGCCTGCTGGCTTATGGTTCTCCGTGGCGCAAACCTTTAGCGGGGGCGATGCTGATGCTGTGGGTGGCGGCCGCGGCAGAAGTCTGCGGCCCGGTGCTGGTCAGCTATTTTATTGATAACCTGGTGGCGAAGAAACAGATGCCGCTCGGGCTTGCCGCTGGGCTGGCAACGGCCTATATCCTGCTTTCAATTACGGCAGCCGGGCTGCACTACCTTCAGGCGCTGCTCTTTAACAGGGCGGCGGTGGGCGTGGTGCAGAAACTGCGTACTGACGTGATGGATGCCGCGCTGCGCCAGCCGCTGAGCGCGTTTGACACCCAGCCCGTCGGGCAGCTTATCTCCCGCGTGACCAACGACACCGAAGTCATTCGTGACCTCTACGTGACCGTGGTCGCGACGGTCTTGCGCAGCGCGGCTCTGATTGGCGCAATGCTGGTGGCGATGTTCAGCCTCGACTGGCGTATGGCGCTGGTGGCGATAACTATCTTCCCGGCGGTGATCATCGTGATGTTTATCTACCAGCGTTACAGCACGCCAATTGTGCGTCGCGTGCGCGGCTACCTGGCGGATATCAACGACGGCTTTAACGAAGTGATTAACGGCATGAGCGTTATCCAGCAGTTCCGCCAGCAGGCTCGTTTTGGCGAGCGGATGGGGCAGGCGAGCCGCTCGCATTATCTGGCGCGCATGCAGACGTTAAGGCTGGACGGCTGGCTGTTAAGGCCGCTGCTTAGCCTGTTCTCGGCGGCTATCCTTTGCGGCCTGCTGATGCTGTTTGGTTTTACTTCGGTCGGCACTATCGAAGTCGGCGTGCTGTACGCGTTTATCAACTATCTTGGCCGCCTGAACGAGCCGCTTATCGAGCTCACCACCCAGCAGTCTATTCTGCAGCAGGCGGTAGTGGCCGGCGAGCGGGTGTTCGAGCTGATGGACGGCAAACGTCAGGACTACGGCAACGACAATCGCCCTCTGGCAAGCGGCCATATTGAAGTGGATGATGTCTCGTTTGCCTATCGCGGAGACCGGTTGGTGCTTCAGGATATTAGCCTCGATGTGCCTTCCCGCAGCTTTGTGGCGCTGGTCGGGCATACCGGCAGCGGGAAAAGCACCCTCGCCAACCTGCTTATGGGCTACTACCCGCTGACTAAAGGCGAAATTCGCCTCGACGGGCGGCCGCTCGACTCTTTGAGCCACGAAGCGCTGCGCCGCGGCGTCGCGATGGTGCAGCAGGATCCCGTGGTGATGGCCGATTCGTTCTTCGCCAACGTAACGCTTGGCCGTGACATCAGCGAAGAAGCGGTGTGGCAGGCTCTGGAAACCGTGCAGCTTGCCGAGCTGGCACGGGCGCTGCCGGAAGGTATTCATACCCGTCTGGGCGAGCAGGGCAACAACCTGTCCGTCGGGCAGAAGCAGCTATTAGCGCTGGCCCGCGTGCTGGTGGAAGCGCCGCAGATCCTTATCCTTGACGAAGCGACGGCTAATATCGACTCGGGTACAGAGCAGGCGATTCAGCGAGCGCTGGCTGCGGTTCGCCAGCATACAACGCTTGTCGTTATCGCCCACCGGCTGTCGACTATTACCGACGCTGACACCATTCTGGTGCTGCACCGCGGCCAGGCCGTGGAGCGCGGAACGCACGGTGAACTGCTGGCGCAGCAGGGCCGCTACTGGCAAATGTACCAGTTGCAGCTGGCCGGGGAGGAACTTGCCGCCGCAGCCCAGGAGGAAACGCTGACTGCCTGATGCACCACAATCACGCATTAAGCTCGTTTAAAACCAGCCTCTCACTGGGTTGGTGCAAAAGAAAAACGCATCCTGCACCGCAGTGGTGCGTTTTTTCTTTTTGCGATTCTCTCGTCTCTTTTCCTTCCTGAATCCACCCCCTCTGAATACCGCCAGAAACCTGAAAATTTGCTGAAAAAAGCGCGATTTTTATTCCTGGCATGGGCTTTGCTTTGCTCTTTGTGTGCAGGTAACAACCTAATTCTGAGTGGAGAGAATTTATGAAGCTGGTAACCGTGGTAATCAAACCGTTCAAGCTTGAAGACGTGCGTGAAGCGCTCTCTTCAATCGGCATTCAGGGGCTGACCGTTACCGAGGTTAAAGGCTTCGGTCGCCAGAAAGGTCATGCGGAGCTATACCGCGGCGCCGAGTACAGCGTCAACTTCCTGCCTAAAGTAAAAATTGATGTCGCTATTGCTGACGATCAGCTCGATGAAGTCATCGACGTTATCAGCAAAGCCGCCTACACCGGCAAGATCGGTGATGGCAAAATCTTCGTTGCAGAACTGCAACGCGTTATTCGTATTCGCACCGGCGAAGCCGACGAAGCCGCTCTGTAACTGCTGGCAAGCCTTGATTGGGATGGGAAAAATGAAAAAATTAGCTTCACTTCTTGGTTTCGGCGGGCTGGCGCTTCTGCCTTCTCTCGCCCTGGCTGCGGATGCGGCGCCTGCCGTTGCGGACAAAGCCGATAACGCTTTTATGATGATCAGCACCGCGCTGGTACTGTTTATGACCATCCCGGGCCTGGCGCTGTTTTACGGCGGCCTGATCCGTTCCAAGAACGTGCTGTCGATGCTGACGCAAATCTCCGTGACCTTCGCGCTGGTATGCGTGCTGTGGGTTCTTTACGGCTATAGCCTGGCATTCGGCACCGGGAATAACTTCTTCGGCAACTTTGACTGGGTGATGCTGAAAAACATTCCGCTGAAAGCCTTAATGGGCACCTTCTATCAGTATATCCACGTCGCGTTCCAGGGCTCCTTCGCCTGTATCACCGTGGGGCTGGTCGTTGGCTCACTGTCCGAGCGCGTCCGCTTCTCTGCGGTGGTTATCTTTGCTGCGGTATGGCTGACGCTCTCCTACGTGCCGATTGCGCACATGGTCTGGGGCGGCGGTATCCTGGCAACGCACGGCGCGCTGGACTTTGCCGGCGGCACCGTAGTGCACATTAACGCCGCGGTTGCCGGTCTGGTTGGGGCTTACCTGGTAGGTAAACGCGTTGGCTTCGGCAAAGAGGCATTTAAACCGCACAACCTGCCGATGGTGTTTATTGGCACTGCGATCCTTTACTTCGGCTGGTTTGGCTTTAACGCCGGTTCTGCAAGCGCCGCTAACGAAATCGCCGCTCTGGCATTCGTTAACACCGTGATTGCAACGGCGGGAGCTATCCTCTCCTGGGTATTCGGCGAGTGGGCGCTGCGCGGTAAACCTTCTCTGCTGGGGGCTTGTTCCGGCGCTATCGCGGGGCTGGTAGGCATCACTCCGGCCTGTGGTTATGTCGGCGTTGGCGGCGCGCTGCTGATTGGCCTGGTCACCGGCCTGGCGGGTCTGTGGGGCGTAACCATCCTGAAAAAATGGCTCAACGTTGATGACCCTTGTGACGTGTTCGGCGTGCATGGCGTATGCGGCATCATCGGCTGCATCATGACCGGCATCTTCGCGGCGACTTCTCTGGGCGGCGTGGGTTATGCGGAAGGCGTGACCATGGGGCATCAGCTTCTGGTTCAGCTGGAAAGCATTGCTATTACCATCGTTTGGTCCGGCGTAGTCGCTTTCATTGCCTTCAAGATTGCCGACCTGACCGTAGGCCTGCGTGTCCCGGAAGAGCAAGAGCGCGAAGGCCTGGATGTGAACAGCCACGGCGAAAACGCTTACAACAACTAATCAGATATACCCTCGCCCGCAGAGATTGCGGGCGAGGTTTTTTGCTTAACCGTCAACTACCCGCGATTGCGCATTACCCCTTCCTGAACCGTCGAAGCCACCAGTACACCATCCTGAGTGTAAAACTCACCGCGTACGAAGCCACGAGCGCTGGAGGCAGAGGTGCTTTCCACGCTGTAGAGCAACCATTCGTTCATGTCGAACGGACGGTGGAACCACATTGAATGATCGATAGTGGCAACCTGCATACCCGGCTCCAGGAAGCCCACGCCGTGCGGCTGTAGGGCGACCGGCAGGAAGTTAAAATCAGAGGCATAACCCAGTAAATACTGATGAACGCGCAGGTCCTGCGGCATCTGGCCATTGGCGCGGATCCAGACCTGGCGGGTCGGTTTGTCTACATGGCCTTTCAGCGGGTTATGGAACACCACCGGGCGAATTTCCAGCGGTTTCTCGCACAAGAACTTATCTTTAGCGTGGGGCGGCAGAAATTTCTCCAGCGAGCGGGCTATTTCCGTTTCGGACGGCAGGCCGTCCGGTGAGCGTGCAGGCGGCATCGGCTTTTGATGTTCAAAGCCGGACTCCGGCGCCTGGAAAGAGGCCGTCATATAGAAAATCGGCTTGCCGTTTTGCACTGCTGCAATGCGGCGCGCGCTGAAGCTGTTGCCGTCGCGCAGGGTTTCTACATCATAAACGATAGGTTTTTGGCTATCGCCCGGACGCAAAAAGTAGCTATGGAACGAGTGAACCAGGCGATCTTCAGGCACGGTTTCTTTCGCGGCATAAAGCGCCTGGCCTACCACCTGGCCGCCAAAAACCTGGCGTAGCCCTAAATCCTCGCTTTGCCCGCGGAACAATCCCTCTTCAATTTTTTCCAGGTTAAGTAACGCCAATAAATTGCTGAGCGCCTGACTCATAAAATGTCCTCAATAACGGGGGATGTGGCAAATTGTGATGATTATAACATGCCCGTAAACCTTGTATCAGGCGAGCCGGAACTGGGAAGATTCCTGGTTTTGCGCAGAATTCAGTGATCTGTGCCACACTTAGGGGGTTAAGCGTGTTTTTCAACGGGGTTAACTCCCCGGCGCTACATTGATAATAAGGAGAAAAAATCAATGAAACTTGTGCATATGTTAAGTGGTTTGGCCGTTGCGGTTGCTGTTGCGGGCTGTGCTCAAAAGAGCGCTGATGTCCCTACGCCAGCGCCGGGTGCCTCAGCAAGCGCTTCACAGCAGGCCAACATCGCAATGCCTAATGTTTCCGGTACGGCATGGATCCGTCAGAAAGTTGCTCTGCCGCCGGATGCCGTGCTGACGGTAACGGTGTCCGACGCCTCTCTGGCCGATGCGCCTTCTAAAGTCATTGCGCAGAAGGTTACCCGTACCGAAGGTAAACAGCCTCCATACAGCTTCGTGATCCCGTTCAACCCGGCCGATATTCAGCCTAAAGCCCGTATCTTGCTGAGCGCGGCGATAACCGTTAACGGCAAACTGATGTTTATCACCGATACCTTCCAGCCGGTGATTAACGAGGGTGGGACCAAGGCCGACCTGACGCTGGTGCCGGTACAGAATACCGAAATCCCGCTGCAGCAGGGCGGTGGGGCGGCTACAAGCGTACCGTCCACCTCCCCGACTCAGGTCACCCCTTCTTCGGCGGTACCTGCGCCAACCGGCTACTAATCATGAACGCCTCTTCGGAGGCGTTTTTTTTTGCGCCCGGCTACTCATAGCGCCAGCGGTAACGCACCATATCAATATGCCCGTCACCAGAGACCATCACGCCTTCCGAGAGCAGCGCCTGGCGCTGACGCTGTAAGTCTGGCCCGGTCAGGGAAATTATGCCCTGGCGGTTAACCACCCTGTGCCAGGGTAAACGGCTGCCTTCCGGCAGGCGCTTCAACACACCTCCCACCTGACGAGCCGCGCGCGGTGACCCGGCTAGCGACGCAATTTCGCCATAGGTCGTGACGTAACCTTCTGGAATGGCAGCGACAATCTGGTAAACCCGCTGGGGGAAGGAATCGTGATTATCCATCGTTTGCTCCTGACAAAATCGCTAATAAGGATAATCGGCGGCGACGAAAGCACCAAGTTAAACCGCGGATGCGCAATAAACCAACACCTGACCGGCGCTGGCTTGCAATTGCCGGGGCCAATGTGGATAATGCGCCAGCGCGTTGGATAACAACGCTCTCAATGGGGGCCCTGTTGGTTCTCCCGCAACGCTAACTTGTGAACTCGGTCAGATCCGGAAGGAAGCAGCCGCAGCAGGTGACGCGTGTGCCGGGATGTAGCTGGCAGGGCCCCCACCCAATTCTGCCAACGGCAAGATCCTCATCATCGAAGTCCATCTCCTGCTCAAACAACGATTATCTCTGGTTAGCCATTATTCCGCCTGGATCGCTTGCTCTCTAATCTCAATCTTCCAATGGGAGTTGTATTAACGGGTTGAGTAATAAAGTATTGCTATCGTTTTTATCTCTTCCGGCATGTCAGGTTCGGCTACTTAAGCTCTGCACGGCATTCTTACTGTCCTCATGATATATTCTTTAGTAAACAAATAAATATAGAATAGCCTGTGGTTATATGCCATGAAATAAGAAAAGGGTAACGCTCCTGTCCGGGATATTTATCGTCTGTACCTCACGTCGTAATGTAATGCTATAAGCGTTTTATTGTATTAGTCCTGCTATTAAATGATTTAGATAGGGCTGCATAAATAAATGCAGAATTAAATCACAGGAGTGAAATAATGCCCGCTAATGTTCAGGAAAATTCTCGCCATATACCATCCCTACCAATTTACATCAGAGATAACAACAATGATGATGCCTCTCCAGACAAGAAGGAAACCTCTCCGCTTACCTCAAAAATAAAAAATGTTAATAACAGTAAAGATAAGCCCTCTGGTTCGGGTAATAAAAGTTTTACCGGGAAAGCCTTCGGAACGCTGAATAATTTGCTGGTGCAGCGCAGCGGGCAGACAAATGTAGAAATGGAAGATGATGGCGTGGGGATCCCGCTGGCAGAGGTGATTACCGGAGGTGAGGCTTTGCGTTCGCAAGCTGAATCACTGCTCCGTTCCCGTGATGAGCAGCCTGTACCGCGAGCATGGAATGGAGGGATGTTTCAACGTCTCCTGGTTGGGGCCGGTATTCTTACCGGCATAGGCACCCTGGGCGGAGCGGGATATAAATATTATGCAGGCAGAAGTAGTCCCGGCGAGCGGGCGGAAAATACAGCGCAAAACTCTTCCACGGAACCGTCGCTTAACCCGGTGAATGTGTATAACAGAAGTGAGGCTACACCAGCTGGAGTATTCACGACCCTACAATCCGACGGCAGTACAAAAAGCAAACCAAGACATATCAGAAGACACCTGCCGCATCCTGCCACTGGAACTACAGCCAGCCCAGAACTACCTGCTGGTATTCTGGATGATGGTAAAATGAGTAAAGAAGAATTGCTTGTTACCGTCGCTGAATATTTATTAGATGGAAAAGATAGCATTAATAAAGAAAGACTTATCTTACTTGCCAGGAGTATTCAGAGTGCTTCTGGTTTGTTTGCCGGGGTAAAAGGGCAAGTGAATGCATTAGCGAAAGCAGAATTAATTGTCCGCCAGTGGTTTTTCTATAATACGCTGGGATCGCAAGCTGAAGAATGCGTTCTGGATGTCATAATCAATAAGGTGCAACCTCACGATTATGTGGTTGGCCAGATCCCATCTTTTCTGCATTTAACGAAATACTTAACGCTGGATAGCCTGACTCAATCACAGGTGAAGTCACTCAATAATCTTTGGCGTATTTTTTTGATCAAAGAGATACCCTTATTAAGGGTGTTGGATTACTCAGTAGCGGGTTTGAAAGTCAGAGAAGATGATTTTTTTGACCTTTATGTAGGCACTAAAGCTCTTGATGGTTTTCAAAGCTACTCACCTGAAGAAGCGATGGAAATGGGGCAAGTAATTAATTATATAGCATCCAGGAATAGCACTTTAAATGAGCAAGTAGATTTATTAAAAATACCTTACCTCCTTTCAGATAATAAATATTTTTCCGATGAGAATATTGAGAAAGATGGAAAGAAACCTGACGCTTTAGAAAAATACATTCATGGCATGAATGTTGTTAATGAAATAAATAAACATATCGAAAAAAAATATAATGAATATTCATCCTCTATAGAATTATTAGTTGCAAATGATGCGATGCAGAATAATAGTTTTGAGTCTCTGAGTAGTAAAAATAATTCGTATATAAAATTACCTGAGGATTTACCCGATGAGTACTGGAGTCTTGCCCACAGCGTGACCGAAAAGTTTGAAAAACTCGATGAAATTCTTATCCTTGCCGCATTTGGTGAATTGCCAGAAAAAGAGCGTGAATATATTTCCTCTTCTCAAATAAGCATTCATCCTATGTCGATTATAATGCGTGCGAAAGAGTCCGGAGCGGCAGTAAGTGGCAGAACCCATATTAATAATATTTCGCTGAGAGAAGATGATGTTGACCTGATATCTGTCAGACTGGGTGAAGAAGAAAGAATATATGCTCTGGAAAAGAAAAAAAATGACCAACCAGGCTATCATTTTATTCGTGTGGATAGGGATATCAGGAGATATATTGAAAGCGGAATACTGGATTATCACATAGATGATTTTCTCTCCGCTGATAATAATACAATTACCTGCGGTGATGATACCTTCAGCTACGTTATAAATACCAGAGAGGATATCGTTCAAGGGGAGCATGGAAGTAATGGGGGTGATATTTTCATCAATCACTTGTCAGCGACTCACAAAATGAATATGCATATATATTTAGATCCTTCCGCTGTGTCTCCGGTAAGGAGGGATGAATTCTCCAGTGTGGTTAAGAAAAAAATCCCTTTCTATAATTATATACAAGCTGGGCTTGAATCTAAATCTGTCGACCGTGCACCATCTTGCCGAACTCGAGCAGGGCTGCCAATGACAGTTGAACTGGCAAATATAATAGCCTCTTCTGGCATAGTAGACATTACCCCTGAGTTAACACTGGATAAATTGGATCCCGCTCTCTCCAGCTCAGCGAAAGAGGAACTGAGGAATTTAGTTTCTGATGGTTTTCTAAATAAAAAAATCATGGATATAGAGCAACAGATTACTGCAATATCTGGTTATTTATTTGATGGGGAAAATGGTATCACGAAAGATGAAGGACGCATTCTTTTATTAGCAAGAGAAATTTTTGATAATTCAGAGTTATTTAAGGGGAAGGATTTAGAAGAAATATCTGTCGTACAAGCCAAATCAATCATCCGCCTGTGGTATTTTGACACACTTATGGGAACACAACCGGACGATTTTATATTAGATACAATGAGCAGAGGCAGGCGGCCGCAGGGGTACACGGTTGGTGATATTTCAGACTTGCTTCATCTATTTAACTTCTTCATTAAAGATGGCTTCTCAGAGCAGCAATTAACGTCAGTACATAGCGTGTGGCACGCTCTACTGATGGAGAAATTACCTCTTTTAAAATTAGATAAAAACTCAGTTAAAAATATAAATCTTTGGGATTTCCGATTCTCTAATCTCTATGCAGGAACTCAATTCCTGGAGAGTCATTCACTTCAGGATTACACCGCCGATGAGGCAATGAAAGTAGGCGAAATGCTTTGGGGTGTCGCTGATAAAGAACGCTGGGTAGTGGGTAGAAATAATCTATTTAAAATGCCTGCGCTAATATTTATTGAGTCTGGAAACCCTAAGTTAAACAATAGGAATAAATTTTATAAATTCCTGGCTATTAATGAGTATGTCAATTACCGGGCTACAATAAAGGAAACAGAAGAGAATATAATAAATACGATGATTATTTATCCTCTTTAAAACTATGGTTTGATGATGTACAGAGTAAAAAAACAGAAAGCGATGATTTTTCATCGACTTTCAATGTTATACGTAAATTCCAGGTGATTGATAAACATCTTATTTTTTCTGCGTTTGGTGGTCTGCCTGTTGAAGATCGTGAATTTATCTCATCACCGCAGGCTAAAATATATCGGGCTGATGTTAATATCGAAATAGATAACCCGGAGTCTGGCAAAGGTAAACATATTTATACGAAAAGGAATGATGTTGATATCATTTCCGTCTGGGTAAATGATGTTGAAAGAATATATGCTATTAAAAATAAAATTGATAATCGAAATGTATGCCAATTCATCCGCCTGGAGCGTGATGTTCAAAGCTATGTCAGTAACGGTGTTTTGGATGCTGGTAGTAATGATGAAATCATCATTTCTGATAACGATAATGTCATTTGTAATTTAGAACTTGTCAGTGAGAATTTGATAGGCGATGGCGTGGATAATAATATTGAAGCACTTGCCGATAAATTTAGCTTTGATCATGGAGTAAATAACTTTTATGATTTTCCATATCCAATGGAAGGCTCTGTTAATGAAGATGATAAATGGAGTTTCGTCAATGATAGCATCCCTTTTTCTTATTACCTGAATAATAATTCAGCACAGAGTATTCCCTCATACTTTATGAATCAGGCAGGATTATCATCAACAATTAACTTTCAATCGGTGATAACAACTGAGAATATTTCTGAAAGTATAGATTTAGTCGTCTCTAATAAATCAAAGTCAGTTGTTCCTGCAATTGAAAGAATGGAAAGCAAAGAAGAGCAGTTGCTGGCAGTAGCCGACTATTTATTTGATGAGAAGAATGGCATAACGGACAATGTTGAAGTCATAGAAAAATTGGCTATAAATATTTTGGCCGAATCAGAGCGGTACGGGGGGGAGAGCGGGGAAGGGGTCTCTATTGCACAGGCTAAATTAGCGATTCGCCGATGGTTTTTTTATAATATGTTGGGAATGCTTCCCGAGTATTATGTTTTTGATAAATTATACGAAGGGGAGTTTTCAGTCGATTGTTCCGTGAGTACCCTTCCGGGATTATTATCCATAGACAAAGTTTTTAGAACTGAAGGTATACCCGAAGCGCAATTGTCGGCGTTGCGCACGGTGTGGACCTGCCTGCTGAAAGAAGAGATGCCGTTCCTGAAGTTCAGCGACGAATCGGTAACAAAGTTGGATATCAGGGGAAATGATTTTGCCAATCTTTATACCGGTATGCGTTATCTGGAGGCAAATTCCGTTAAGGATTATACTCCTGACGAAGCGATGAATGTCGGAGTGGCGATGTGGGATGTAGCCGTCACTGAAGGTATTTCAATAAACGAGGCTTCTTTATTTAAAACCCCTGTACAGTATTATGTTAACTCAATTTGGTTTAGTTCAAAATACCGAAATGAGATGCTGGCTCTTATTTCCATAAATGAATATATTAAGTATCGCCAGGCGGTTAAAGAACAATATGAAAAAACACTAGCGGCGGCAGACTCCTGGCTGAGTAAAGGGGGACTGGCAGAAAAAATTATATCTGAATGCCCTGTCACCCAAAAAATATATTTTCCCGGACTCTTTTACCATCAACCTATTGAAATTAGTGGAGAAAATAAAGATTATTTTTTAAAAGAGGATTATCTGAATGGTTCATCTAAGCCTTGTCCGACGGCACCGGACAGTTTGTCAGAAGAGTATCAAAAACAGACTGAGAGTTTTTCTAATAGCTTCAAGGAATTAGATAAGCTACTTCTTATTAATGCGCTTAATAAATTGCCGAAAAGCGATAGTGATTTTATTACCTCACCAGCAGCGAACATCTTTCCGATAAAATTGAAAGGTTTTGATCCTAAAAGTAAATCATTTCATGCTTATCAGGAAATCAAATGTGAACTTATTTCAGTTAAATTGAATGAAGAGGAAAGGATATATGCTTTGAGGCGTGGTAATGCAGATAACCCCGACGATCTCTTTATAAGAGTTGATTTTAATATTGCAAAATATCATAACTATAAAATTATAGATCGCCATGTTTATGCGCATTTTGTCTGGACGAAGAAAGGGGAGAATGAAATATCATTAAGCGGAAATGCTTTTGAAGATATTGCTGAGACATTGAGTGAGAAAAATAGATTAAATGTTTACAATTCTCTTTATGAATTGGGTAATGATAAGTCTAATGCTCAGGTAATATGGTCTTATATACAAGGTTTTATTCCTTTTTATACCTGTGTTGAAAGTAGTATTAATCATAACCTTGAGGATGCTGTTCCGGCATGTATTATAGATGGTGTTTCACTTATTCCAGTTGTTGGGCAAGCAACACGTCTGGGTGTTAAAACAGCTAAAGCGGGTATCATAGGTTTTAATGCTGCAAAAATGGGGGCTAAAACAGGAAGAGTGATAAATCTTGCAGCAGCAGGATTGCCGACTAAAGCTGAAGTCACTGCACTCGGGAAAAGCATGATCGGTGCTCTTGATCCTGGATTTGAACTGGCGGCAAGGGGCAGCAAGGCGTTAACTCAGAATATTTTAAAATTCATGCGAAGTGATAAAAAAATAACCGGCGCGGTGGTAAAAGTTGCTGCTTTGGAAGCGGGTTATAAACAAGCTGTAGCTTTGCCAGAAAAAACTATCATGGCTTTACTGCCCGGCACAGAAATCTTGGTTCCGGTTGTTCCTGTTGGTGAAAGGTCTGGGCTGAAAATATATGTGCGTTTTGATGAGGAAACCGGTGAAAGGTTTGGTAGAAAATACTTTATTACCAAATCTAATAAGCTTGAGCCGGTTCCTGTTTCACTGGCGGAAAGGATTAAGAAGATACAAACTGAGGGTATGGGAGGAAAGGGTTCAAAATCTGCGCCAGTTAAGTGGGAAGCACAAAAAAGTCATGGCTTGAAAGTAAAAGATAGGGCTCCCGAAATACTGACCGAGAGGGAAATGTTATCACTACGTGCATATGGAGAATACAGTCATTCTGCTGTTAATGGCCTCATGGTGGAGATGGGGATGGGGAAAGGTAGAGCTGAAGATTATCTGGAATTAGCATTTGAAGCGATAAGGGATATTAAATCAGCATTAAAAAAAATACCGCCCTATGAGGGGCGTGTTTATCGCGGTGGAAGCATAAATCCCCGTAATTTTAACCGATTGAAAAAAAACAGCCTGGTTTCTAGCCATGGATTTTTATCAACATCAGTGGATTTTCCTGTGGCGGAAAAATTTATTAATAGAGGTCGAGGAAATCGCGTTCCTATTATGTATTCAATTGAATTAAAGAATAGCGGGCATTCTATTGGCCGGTATACTTTGAAATTCAGTGAAAAAGAAGTGTTGATTGAGAATAACAGGTTTTTCAGAGTGACAGATATTAATGATAAATCTCTTCTTCTGGAAGAGATTGATATGCCTTCATTAGGTCAGGTTGACGTACCCTCATTAAGCCAGGCTGAAAAGGACTCTATAATTTATATCGATGAGTAATAGAACACAATTGGCGAGGCATTTTATTAAATTATAAATGGCCTGTGTTATTCACAGGCCGCTTTTTTCCACACTTTTTCTCCCCATCCCAGATTAATTCCCGCAGCCGCCAGCAGGATCATTGCGCCGCCGACAAACTGAATCGGGCTCATGCTGTGATTAAAGGTAAATCTGTCCACGATGATTGCAACAATGGGGTAAATAAAAGAGAGCGAAGCGGTGATTGAGGTGGGCAGCTTTTGAATTGCTCCGTACAGAAGCTGATACATAATGCCGGTATGGACAACGCCCAGCATCACCACAATGCCCCAACTGCCATATGTCATACTTTGCTGGAAATCGACCACGGGCAACAGCGCAAGCATCCCCACGGCTACCTGAACCAGCGCAATTTGCTGGGGCGGGACGCCTTTTAGCTGACGGGTAATCAGGGCCGTGAGAGCGTAAAAAAAGGCGGCTCCCAGAGCCATAATCACGCCCAATAACCAGCCGGTGCTGCCGTTATGGCTCAGGCCGCTGGAGAGCACCAGCAGCATGCCGGCAAATGAAATACCCAGCCAGAACCACTTGCTGTAGCTAACTTTCTCTTTAAGAATAAACACGCCCATACCCACCAGCATCAGCGGCTGCGTATTATAAAGGACGGTGGCGAGGCCAATAGACGTGCGGGAATAGGCGGCGAAAAGCAGCATCCAGTTCACGACCAGAGCTACGCCGCCAAGCGCGGCGATAATCACGACTCTACGAGAAAGGTGGCTACGCCAGCTTCCACCCACAACGCCCAGAACAAACAACGTTATGGCCGCAAATACGCAGCGCCAGAACACCACGTTGGCGATAGGCTGCCCGGAAAGCACCACTAAAGCGCCGATGGTGCCGGAGATGAGCATCGCGGCAATCATTTGCAGGCTGCCGGTTTTTATTTCGCTGATCATTTTTGCTCTCCTGAATAAAGAGCTTTATTTTGCTCACTCTCTCTGGCCTGATGAAGTGCTAAAATTAGGCAATAGAAACAATCTACCTTTAAAAATGAGATAAAAATGAGTGATTACCTTCCCGATGATATCGACAGAGATATTCTGACTATTTTAGCTGCAGATTCCCGCATCTCATTGAAAGTGCTCAGCGGCAAAGTGGGGCTCTCTTCCCCCAGCACCGCGGAGCGGGTGAAGCGCCTGGAAGAGCGGGGCGTGATTAACGGCTATACCATGAACGCCAACCTTGCGGCGCTCGGCTACACGCTTCAGGGACTGGTGCGACTCAAGCCGCTGCCCGGCATGTTGCACAAAGTCGAGAAGATGATTCAGGCGATACCTCAATGCATCGAGTGCGACAAAATCACCGGTGAAGACTGCTTTATTATCCGGCTGGTGATCCGCTCGATTGAGCAACTCGATGAAATCCTGGATGAGCTGGCTGATTTCGCCCAGTGCAACACTTCGATAGTGAAAAGTTCCCCGGTAAAGAGAAGGCTGCCGCCGTTGTGATGCTCTTACCCGGATATATTTTATGGGTATTGAATTATGACAGAAATATTAAATTTACCGCGCTAGCTGGATCTTATTTATTCTCTATAGTATTAAATATCAACCTCTGTTTAAGCATTAAGGATTTGCAATGACGACGGCTACTTTAAACGTAAAAATAAGCAGCGAGTTAAAAGAAAAAATCCGTCACTATGCGGAAGAAAATAGTGAGACCCTGGCAAGCGTAACGGAGAAACTGCTGTCAAAAGCCTTCGACGAACTTGACGGTGACGTAGGGATTGATGAAGATGATGTCGACAGCCAGCACACCTCTGAAGTCCGCGTAACGCCGCTAAACGATCGTGAGATCAAGGCATTGCGTAAACTCCTGAAGAAGAAAAAATGAATGCCGGTACGGACAGTACCGCCCATGATTACCAGCAGGCCTGCGAGTTATTACGTTCAGGCTATCTGAAAAAGGTAAAATTGGGGTGGAATATCGGCAGCGATGAGTTTTTCCGCATCGCTTCAGACTGGTGTGATACGGGTGCCAGTATAAAAAAAGAGGGCGAATATTTTACTATTACCCTTAAAGGTTTTGCGATCCCCCGCCTGACACAACATTAATATTTAATGTTGTCACAGAATATTATTTCCCTCGTTTATATCAGAGGGAAATAATCAGCTGTCATTACAGCACTATTCCCCGGAACGAATCAACACGCGTTGTGACCAGATGTTGCCACAGGGGTTGTAATCGCTGCATCGCCATACGCATTTCATCCGGCTCCAGGCTAAACGGCAGGCGCAAATAGCGTTCAAAAGCGCCGTCCACGCCAAAACGCGGCCCGGCCCCAATGCGAATGCCCTGGCTTTCCGCTGCGGCGGCAAAAACCGTTGCCAGCGCTCTCGGCAGCTCAACCCACCAGGAAAGCCCGCCTTCAGGCTGGCTGGTTTGCCAGTCAGGAAACAGCTCCCGCATGGCGGCAAAGCTTGCTTCGCAGCGCTGGCGTAAAAGCTCCCTGCGCTGGGGCAAGAAACTTTCTGAATCATTAAACAGATGAACCGCTGCCAGCTGCTCAAGCAGGGGCGTACCCAGGTCAAAAGTATTGCGGACCTGAATGAGCGAGCCGATGGTTTTGGTGGAGGCTCTGATCCAGCCAAGCCGCAGACCTCCCCAAAAGCTTTTCCCGGCGGAACCCAGCGAAATCGTGTGCTCCTCGTTCCCAAAAGCGGCCAGCGGGGGCGGCGGAGGTGCATCAAACCAGAGATCGGCCATGGTTTCATCCACCACCAGCATCGTGTGGCTGCGGGCGGCAATATCACTGACTCTCTGGCGCGTGGCTTCATCCATGCAGCGGCCGGTGGGGTTATGAAAATCTGGGATCAGATAGGCGAGGCGGGGCGAAGTCTGGGCTATTGTTGCCGCCAGGCCGTCAACGTCCCACCCGGTTGCAGGCAGGCTGACCGGCACCGGGCGGCAGGATGCGCCGCGAATCGCCGCCAGCGCCATCGGATAGGTTGGATGGTCAACCACCACCCGATCGCCGGGGCCGGTAAGTAGCCGCAGAACCAGGCCCAGAGCGCTTACCGCACCGTTCACCACCATAATCTGCTCGGCCTGGGTTGGCAGACCGCGTGCCCGGTAATGGCGGGCGATGGCTTCCCGAAGCTCCGGGAGCCCCTGGCTGTCATAACCGGTAGAGGCTAAATGTTCCGGGAGGGAGGTCAGCGCGGAAGAGTACGCTTTGTGGATTTCCGGCCCGGCGCTAAGCGCGGCGGTGGAAAGATCAAGCACCGGAGCATTGCCCGGCAGGGGGGAAACGGCAGGGGTAGCTTCCGGCAGCATCGTCACCGAACCGGAACCCTGGCGGCTCTGGAGGTAACCTTCCTCCCGCAGCCGGGCCAGGGCCGAAGCCACGGTCGTACGGCTAACGCCCAGTCCGGCAGAAAGCTCTCTTTCGCCCGGCAGGCGGCTGTCCAGCGGCAGGCGGCCATCCAGAATCAGCAGCCGCAGCCCGTCCGCCAGTTGGCGGTAGACCGGGGTGCGTACTGCCTGCTGGTGCCAGTGGCCTAACAGGCGTGTTAAAGACGAGGTTCCGATTCGGCGCTGGGTCATAGCAGTCCACTTTTTGATAACTGGACCTTAATGCTAAGTCCATTTTGCGAGAAGGTATAGCCATAACTGAATGAAGAGGATGTTTCTGATGATGGCTCGCCGCTTGCTACAGCTCTATACCGGGCTGGTTTTTTACGGTGTTTCAACCGCGATGTTTGTGCGTGCCAATTTAGGCACCGACCCGTGGAACGTGTTCCACCTCGGCGTGGCGCGGCTGTTTTCGCTAAACCTCGGGCTGGTGATGATTGTGGTTGGCGCTTTGGTCCTGCTGCTGTGGATCCCGCTGCGGCAGCGGCCAGGGCTGGGTACGGTCAGCAACGTTATTGTTCTCGGCCTGGCGGCGGATGCTGCCCTGGCGCTGATGCCGCCGCTTGAATCGCTGGTTGCTCGTTCATTACTGCTGGCGGGTGCGCTGGTGCTGAACGCTCTGGCAACCGGCATGTATATTGGCGCAGGCTTTGGTGCAGGCCCACGAGATGGCCTGATGACCGGCGTTCATGCCCGGACGGGCTGGTCGGTGCGCAGCATTCGCACCGCAATAGAAGTGACCGTGCTGGCATCCGGCTGGCTGATGGGCGGCAGCGTTGGCGTTGGCACGGTTTTATACGCTTTAGCCATCGGGCCACTTATCCAGCTTTGCCTGCCGTGGTTCCGCGTTAACCCCGTGAGTAAACCGGTGACTAATGCACCGGAAATAGCCTCATGAGCAGATAACTGTGCTACACATTATCTTCTGAATTGCTTTAACCGGGAGGTAGCATGCAGCAGGATATCATCAGCAAACCGACGCTTAACTGGAATGGTCACCAGCTCACCGAGATACTGAACCATTGCTTTGAGCAGTACGTGGTGCCGTTTCGGCTGGATAGCGAAACCTTTGGCTGGCGCTTTGTTGCCGAGGATCTTAACCCCAACGACAGCACCGTCTGGCTTTATCGTGGAGAGCCAAAAGCCATCGCGCTGATCACCCGGCGCGGGCAAACCTGCCGCCTTGCGGCTTTCGCTATTCGCCCGGAACTGCGTGGGCAGGGGCTGGGCAAAATTTTTATTCAGCAGTTGATAGATGCCGCAAGGGCGCGGGGCGATAAACAGTTCTTGCTGGAGGTTATCGTCGGTAACGACAGCGGGCTGGCGCTCTACGAGCGAATGGGCTTTGTGCGCCAACAAATGCTGGCGGGGTTCCAGAGTGAGGGAACGGCCCGGCCTTCTACCTCTGAAGATTTGCTGGAAATAGACCCCTTGCACATGGCCCATAAAATGATGGTAGCTAACGAGGCTCCGCTGCCGTGGCTTAGCGCGCCTGAAACCCTGTTCAAGCTGCCGGGTAAAGCTTTTACGCTCAATGACGTGGCCTATGCGCTGGTGATTCCGGGGGAAGTGCCGAAGCTAAGAGGGCTGTATGTTGAGCCACATGCCCGGCGCAAAGGGCATGCGAAAAAGCTGCTGGTTCTGCTTCAGGAGCAATTCCCGGGGCTGGCAACCGCAGGCGCTATACCCGAGCAGGTTGCGCCGCTGTTTGTAAGCAGCGGCTTCCGGCAGGACTCGCTAACGCAGTATGAAATGAAGCTAGTTCTGTAGGGGGGTGAGTGAGGGCAAAAGCCCTCACCGTAATGCTTACAGCACGCCCTGGGCCAGCATGGCATCGGCCACTTTCACAAACCCGGCAATGTTTGCCCCGCGCACGTACTGAGTCTGTTTCCCTTCTCCGCCGTATTCCACGCAGGCCTGGTGAATATCCAGCATGATGTGATGCAGGCGAATATCAACCTTTTCGGCTTTCCAGCTCAGGCGAGCCGCGTTTTGCGCCATCTCCAGCCCGGACGTTGCCACGCCGCCGGCGTTGGCTGCTTTACCCGGAGCAAACAGCACGCCGGCCTCAACAAACAGGTCAGTGGCTTCAATGGTGGTTGGCATATTTGCGCCCTCTGCCACGGCTTTTACGCCGTTAGCAATCAGGGTTCGTGCTGCTTCAACGTCCAGCTCGTTTTGCGTCGCGCACGGTAAAGCGATATCTACAGGCACGCTCCACGGCTGCTGGCCTTCAAGGTAAGTCAGGCCAAACTCGCGGGCGTAATCCGCCACGCGGCCATCACGGCTGGCTTTGATTTCGCACAGGCGAGCCAGTTTTTCAGCGTTAAAGCCGGTTTCATCAACTACCGTGCCGTTGGAGTCCGAGGCTGTGACCACGCGCGCGCCAAGCGACATCGCTTTTTCTATCGCGTACTGCGCCACGTTGCCGGAGCCGGATACCGCCACGCGCATACCTTCAAAACCAAGGCCGTGGCGCTGTAGCATAGCGTCGGTGAAGTAAATCAGGCCGTAGCCGGTGGCTTCCGGGCGAATCAGGCTGCCGCCGAAAGAAAGCCCTTTGCCGGTAAATACGCAGGCGGTGTTGTTGGAGAGCTTTTTCATCATCCCGGCCATATAGCCGACTTCGCGGCCGCCAACGCCGATATCGCCCGCCGGGACGTCAGTATCCGGGCCAAGATGGCGGTACAGCTCAACCATCAGCGCCTGGCAAAAACGCATAATTTCACCCTCGCTTTTGCCCTTCGGATTAAAGTCGCTGCCGCCTTTACCGCCGCCCATCGGCAGCGTGGTCAGCGCATTTTTGAAGGTTTGCTCAAAGCCGAGGAACTTGAGGATCGACAGATTTACCGACGGGTGGAAACGCATGCCGCCCTTAAACGGGCCGATAGCGGAGTTGAACTGCACGCGCCAGGCACGGTTAACCTGCACCTGATTTTTATCATCCACCCAGGCGACGCGAAACTGGATAACGCGCTCCGGCTCGACTAAACGCTCAAGCAGCGCCTGCTGGCGATATTGAGGATTATTTTCAAGAAACGGCCACAGCGTGCTCATCACTTCGCGAACCGCCTGAGCGAATTCAACCTGATGCGGGTCGCGCAATTGCACTGTGGATAAAAACTCTTCGAGAGATAATGCTTGAGCCATCAGAGGTAACTCCTTGTTGCGAGTAGTGTTGTGTGTGTTTTGGGTCTGGTTATTTTTTGACTATAACATTTTCTTATGAACGGGCATCAAGCGATTTTTTAATCTACGGGGATAAAAAAGAGAGGGGCAGGAGACGTAAAGCGCCTCCCGCCTGGGGTTTAGAAGTGAGTGTTAACGCTCATATAGTAAGTGCGGCCGGACTCGTTGTAGGTCTGGGCGCCTGCGCCATACATATAAGATTTAGTGGTGTCGTTCCCGGTCGTCTGGGCATTACCCGCGCGCCAGTGGCGCTTGTCGAGCAGGTTGTCGACACCGGCGGTTAAGCTGACGTTTTTGGTGGCATCCCATGTCGCGCTCATACCAATAATGCTGTAAGGGCTCACTTCGTTGGTATCACTCCCCGTCACCGGTGTGCCCTTATAGTTGTACTTTTTCGGCTGCTGTTTGCCGTACCACGTCAGGGTGCTTTGCAGCGAAACGTCCGGTTGAACCTGCCAGCTAAGCGTAGAGTTCAGCGTATATTCCGGGATGATCGACAGGCGGTCGCCGGTCTCTTTGTTTTTGCTTTGCAGCATATACGTCAGGTTATTGTTCCAGCTTACGGTATCGGTCAGCGGCAGGTTGACGGTGCCTTCCAGCCCCTCAACAACGGCTTTCGGCACGTTGTTCCACTGGTAGATATCGGTCTTCTTGCTGTTGGAAGCAATCGGTGAATAACCGGACTCAATCTTGTTGCGATAATCGTTGCGGAACCAGGTTATCCCTGCCTGATAGCCGTCGCGCTTGAATTCGAGGCCAATTTCTTTGTTGATGCTGGTCTCGGCTTTCAAATCCTCATTACCCATCAGGTAACAGGCTCCGCCGCTGGCTGCACAGCCCTGGCCGCGGCTGTAGAGAACATAGTTAGGGTTGGTCTGGTACAGGCTCGGCGCTTTATAGGCGCGGGCGATGCCGAGCTTTAGCGTCAGTTCGTCGGTCAACTCCTGGGAGAGGTTGAGCGACGGGCTCCAGTTGTCACCTACGATGGAGTGATGGTCGAAGCGCAGCCCCGGCGTCAGCATGGTGCTGCTGGTCAGCTCCATGTTGTTTTCCGCAAACAGCGAGAAGATTTGCGCTTTCGAGTATGGGCTGCGGTTGGTGGAAGAGACGCCCGGAATAGCGCCGCCTTCACTCAGGGACTGAGTATTGGACGAACCGTCCTTCATGCGCTGTTGGTTCCACTCGCTGCCGAAGGTCAGATTCTGGTTCACCAGCAGCTCGAACGGCACGCTGGCTTCGCTGTACAGCAGCACGTCGCTGAGATCGATATCAGAGAACTGGCCGTTGGAGAAAATGCCCTCGGTGCCGCCGGCCAGCCCTTCGTTCACGCGCGTGTTGCGGGTGTGCTCGTACTGAACATAAGAGTTGGTGGTTACGCCGTTATCCCAGCCGCCCGTCCAGGTGACGGAATAATTCTGGCGATAAAGACGGTTGGTCTCTTTGCCGTAATTGTCCTTCACCAGCTGATTGCTGTTGGTGTTCTGGGTATCGCCCGCGTAGAGGTTGCCCTGGCGACTGTAGCCGGTTTCAAACTCCAGCGCCTGCATTGGGGCAAATTCCCAGCGCAACAGGCCGTTGATATCTTTATGGATAACGCCTTCACGCCCGGCGGGCAGCGTGCTGGCGTAAGAGCCGGTACGCAGAGACTGATGCCCCTGGTTAATGTCCCAGGCATCGGCCTGCGTTTTGTCCAGGTTGCCGTAAAGACGGAAGCTTACGTCGCCGCCCAGCGGGCCGGTGAGGTTGAAGTTAGTGCGTTTGGTCGAGCCTTCATCTTTATGCTCAGGCACGTTGAAATAGGTATTCCAGCTGCCGTGGAATTCATTGCTGCTGCGTTTGGTAATGATGTTTACCACGCCGCCTGCCGCGCCGTTACCGTAGCGAGCCGCCGCCGGGCCGCGAATAACTTCGATGCTGTCGATCATTTCCGGCGGCACCCAGGAGGCGTCGCCGCGGGTATCACGTTCGCCGCGCCAGCCAAGGCGCACGGCGTTACGGCTGGTCACCGGTTTACCGTCAATCAGGATGAGGGTGTTTTCCGGCCCCATGCCGCGGATATCTATCTGGCGGCCGTTGCCGCGCTGGCCGCTGGTGGAGTTGCCGGTAAGGTTAACCCCTGGCATGGTGCGCACAATTTCAGAGATGTCGCGCGCGGGTGGGCGCTTCTTTAGCTCATCGGCGCTGATAATCGACACGCCCGGTGCCTGGAGCGTTTGCTGCGCCGCGGTCACCACCAGAGTGTCTTCATTCTCTACCGGCGCGGTCTGCGCCGAAGCGGGAAGGGCAATGCCATAAATGCCCAGACTCACCAGAGTGGCGAGGGAGTAAGAAAATTTATTATTCATTATCTGTCCTGAGTGTCACCGCCAGCGTCCCGGTTAGCTCCATTCCCAAATAAGGAAAGGACGCGGCAGAAGTGCCTGATGTTGAAACTGCGGCAACACGCTATTGCAAATGAAAATAATTATCAATTTATTTCTCAGTCGCGTCTTTGGATCAATTAAGGCGGCTTATTAATTAGCGTGGGTTATCAAAATGGTCATTAACTATTCATCAACCTGATATTCCAGAATTGACCTCGGCCATTACCTGAATGACACAAATTAGAGTGATCTTATTAACAAAGTCGCGTAAAGGGCGGCCATTTTGGCGGGTTCAGATTGTGAGAAAAGACATTCCAGGCTAGATACAAAATGTAACAACTCTCGATATCCAATTAGAAAACGGACAAAATTATGGATAGATTTGGGAAACACCTCGTCTGGGTCGTGCTCGCCTTAATTGGCGCGTTCGCCCTCGGTTACATCGCACTCAACCGCGGCGAGCAGATCAACGCCCTGTGGATAGTGATTGCTTCTGTTTGTATTTATCTCATCGCCTACCGCTATTACGGCCTGTTTATCGCTAAACGCGTATTAACGGTGGATGCCACACGCATGACCCCGGCCGTGCGCCATAACGACGGCCTCGACTACGTTCCAACGGATAAAAAAGTGCTGTTTGGGCACCACTTTGCGGCTATCGCCGGGGCGGGGCCGCTGGTGGGGCCGGTACTTGCGGCGCAAATGGGCTATCTACCCGGCATGCTCTGGCTGCTGGCGGGCGTGGTGCTGGCCGGTGCGGTACAGGACTTTATGGTGCTGTTCGTCTCTACCCGTCGCGACGGGCGCTCCCTGGGTGAGCTGGTAAAAGAAGAGATGGGCAACACCGCCGGGGTTATCGCCCTGGTCGCCTGCTTCATGATAATGGTCATCATCCTTGCGGTGCTGGCGATGATTGTTGTTAAGGCGCTAACCCATAGCCCGTGGGGGACTTACACCGTTGCCTTTACCATTCCTCTGGCCATATTTATGGGCATTTATATCCGCTACCTGCGGCCGGGTCGCATCGGCGAAGTGTCGATTATCGGCCTGGTGATGCTGGTCTTTGCCATTATTTCCGGCGGCTGGGTGGCGCAGAGCGAAACTTGGGCACCGTACTTCGACTATACCGGCGTGCAGCTAACCTGGATGCTGGTGGGCTACGGCTTTGTGGCCGCCGTGCTGCCGGTCTGGCTGCTGCTTGCGCCGCGTGATTACCTGTCCACTTTCCTGAAAATTGGCACCATTATCGGGCTGGCGGTGGGCATCCTCATCATGCGCCCGACGCTGCAAATGCCATCATTAACAAAATTCATCGATGGCACCGGCCCGGTGTGGAGCGGCGACCTGTTCCCGTTCCTGTTTATCACCATCGCCTGCGGGGCGGTTTCCGGCTTCCACGCGCTGATTGCCTCCGGCACTACGCCGAAAATGCTGGCTAACGAAAATCAGGCCTGCTTTATCGGCTACGGCGGAATGCTGATGGAGTCCTTTGTGGCGATCATGGCGCTGGTTGCTGCCTGCGTGATTGACCCCGGCGTTTATTTTGCGATGAACAGCCCGATGGCGGTGCTTGTTCCAGCGGGAACGGCTGACGTAGTGGCTTCTGCGGCGCAGGTTGTTAGCGGCTGGGGCTTCCACATTACGCCGGACACTCTAACAAATATCGCCAACGAAGTGGGCGAGCAGAGCATCATCTCTCGTGCCGGTGGCGCACCTACGCTTGCCGTCGGGATGGCCTATATTCTGCACGGCGCGCTGGGCGGGCTGATGGACGTCTCGTTCTGGTATCACTTTGCGATTCTGTTTGAGGCGCTGTTTATCCTGACGGCGGTGGATGCCGGTACGCGCGCCGCACGTTTCATGTTGCAGGATTTGCTGGGCGTAATATCTCCGGGGCTGAAGAAAACCGACTCGCTGCCGGCCAACCTGCTCGCCACCGCGCTTTGCGTGCTGGCCTGGGGCTATTTCCTGCATCAGGGCGTGGTCGATCCATTGGGCGGCATTAACACGCTGTGGCCGCTGTTCGGCATCGCCAACCAGATGCTGGCGGGCATGGCGTTGATGCTGTGTGCCGTGGTGCTGTTCAAGATGAAGAAGCAGCGTTATGCGTGGGTGGCTCTGGTGCCAACCGCATGGCTGCTGATTTGCACCCTGACGGCAGGCTGGCAGAAAGCGTTCAGCTCAGATGCAAAAGTGGGCTTCCTCGCCATCGCCAACAAGTTCCAGGCGATGATCGACAGCGGCAATATTCCGGCGCAGTACACTCAGTCGCAGCTTAGCCAACTGGTGTTTAACAACCGGCTGGATGCAGGCCTGACTATCTTCTTTATGGTGGTTGTGGTGGTGCTGGCATGGTTCTCGCTGAAAACCGCGCTTAAAGCTCTGAAGTCAGATAAGCCGACGGCTAACGAGACGCCGTATGAGCCAATGCCGGAGAATTATCAGGAGATTGTGGCCAGGGCAAAAAGCGTGCACTGATTTTTACCCTCACCCTCTTACCTCATCATTTCCCCCTCTCCCCTTTGGGGAGAGGGCCGGGGTGAGGGGCAACCCACTGGAGGCATTATGTTCGATACTCTGTCCAAAGCCGGAAAATACCTCGGCCAGGCAGCAAAACTGATGGTCGGCGTCCCGGACTACGACAATTACGTGCAGCATATGCGTTTGACCCACCCGGAACAGACGCCGATGACTTATGAAGAGTTTTTCCGCGAACGCCAGGACGCGCGCTACGGCGGTAAAGGCGGCGCTCGCTGCTGCTAAAACAGGTGAAATGCATTAGATTGACTCTATGGATGTTGCAGTCAGCATGTAAATCAAATGTGACATTCGGCGTGTTTTTTAACACCAGGCGAAAATCCTGTTGTGCGAAACCGGCGAGTGTGATTTTATCAATGACGACTTTTAACGCTAATTCAGGAACCCCATGACTCATTCCCTGCAAACTTCGACCCTACTAATTACCGCGCTACCAGCCGCGGTGGTCGTCGTGCGTGTGGTGGTGGTCGTCGGCAATGCGCCGTAGGGACTGAATCAACGTATCGATTCCAAACCCCGCCGGCGCAAACCGGGCGGGGTTTCTTGTTTTAAGTGCCTGCCCAGAAGCGAACCGGCTAATAAGAAGGACTGGAGCATGGCAATTTCGGACACACCCTCACAACGCATCACCGGCGCAGAGCTGATTGTAAAAATGCTGGAACATCATGGCATTACCACAGTCAGCGGTATTCCTGGCGGCACGGTATTGCCGCTCTACAATGCGCTGAGCCAAAGCACTCGCATTCGCCATGTCCTGGCGCGCCACGAGCAGGGCGCGGGGTTTATGGCGCAGGGCATGGCGCGTACCAGCGGTAAACCTGCGGTCTGCATCGCCTGTAGCGGCCCGGGGGCGACGAACCTGGTTACCGCGATTGCCGACGCCCGCCTCGACTCCATCCCTCTGGTTTGTATTACCGGGCAGGTGCCTACCTCGATGATCGGGGCGGACGCCTTCCAGGAAGTCGATACCTACGGCATTTCGATTCCCATCACCAAGCATAACTACCTGGTGCGCAGCATCAGCGACCTGCCGCAGGTGATTACCGACGCATTCCGCATCGCCCAGTCCGGCCGCCCTGGCCCGGTATGGATAGACATTCCGAAAGATATTCAGACTGCCGAAATTGATATCACCGAACTGCCGGAAGTGGCCGCGCCTTCCGCCGCCCCGGCCTTCGACCATCAGGATATTGCCCGCGCGGCGGCGATGATTAACGAAGCTAAACGCCCGGTATTGTACCTTGGCGGCGGCATTATCAGCGCGGGCGCAGCGGAGCAGGCTCGCGAACTGGCTGAACGTGCCGGGCTGCCAACAACCATGACGCTGATGGCGCTGGGGACTATTCCGGCGCGGCATCCTCTTTCTCTTGGCATGCTGGGCATGCACGGCGCGCGCAGCACCAACTTCATTCTTCATGAAGCCGATCTGCTGATTGTGCTCGGCGCACGCTTTGATGACCGCGCTATCGGCAAAACTGAAGAATTCTGTCCGAACGCCAAAATCATCCATGTGGATATCGACCGCGCCGAGCTGGGTAAAATTAAGCAGGCCCACGTAGCGATTCGCGGCGATGTCGGTGAAGTGCTGCGCCAGCTGACCCCGCAGACCAAAGCGCTGCCGCGCGGCGAATGGCTGCAAACGGTCGCTAATTTGCAGCGCGAGTTCCCGTTTGCCATGCCGGGCGAGGACAACCCGCTGATGCCTTACGGACTTATTAAAGCAGCGGCGGCCTGCGTGGATGACGAAGCAATTATCACGACCGACGTGGGTCAGCATCAGATGTGGGTGGCTCAGGCTTATCCGCTTAATCGCCCCCGCCAGTGGCTGACTTCCGGCGGGCTGGGCACTATGGGCTTTGGCTTACCGGCGGCGGTTGGCGCGGCGCTGGCAGAGCCGACGAGAAAAGTGCTGTGCTTCTCCGGCGACGGCAGCCTGATGATGAATATTCAGGAAATGGCTACCGCAGCGGAAAACAATCTGGATGTGAAAATCATCCTGATGAACAACCAGGCGCTGGGGCTGGTTCATCAGCAGCAAACCCTGTTCTATCAGCAAAATATCTTTGCCGCGACCTACCCGGGCATGACCGACTTCCTGACCATTGCGCGCGGTTTTGGTCTCGCCACCTGCGACTTAAACCAGGCAGAAGATCCGCAGGCTGCGCTGCATGAAGCGATTTCTCGCCCTGGTCCGTGCCTGATTCATGTGCGCATCGACGCAGACGAAAAAGTATTCCCGATGGTGCCGCCGGGTGCCGCCAACACTCAGATGATTGGAGAGTAAGCCATGCAGCAATCAACCGTTATTCTGGAACTTACGGTACGCAACCATCCGGGCGTGATGTCTCATATCTGCGGCCTGTTTGCCCGCCGCGCATTTAACGTAGAAGGCATCCTCTGCCTGCCGCTGCCGGAAGGCGACCAGAGCCGCATCTGGCTACAGGTTGAGGACGACAGCCGCCTCGAGCAGATGGTGAGCCAGGTCGATAAGCTGGAAGACGTAGTGCAAATCATCCGCCACGCCGACGATCCGGGCATTTTCAACCGACTAACCGCCTTTGTGCAGTAAATGAAATGAGGCTTTCAACCCATTTTTTGAAAGCCCCTTCATTGATTGCAGTACAGAGTGGAAACCATGCCGAAGGAACGGCATTCCGCTATAGCCCCTGGCTAACCAGCAGTTCCGGGGTGATTTCGGCGATGGAGCGTGCACCGGTTAGCGTCATCGCTACCCGCATCTCTTTCTCTATCAGGTCCAGCAGGTTGCTGACTCCGGCTTCGCCGTGGGTCGCCAGGGCGTAGAGGAAGGCACGGCCCAGCAGCACGGTATCCGCGCCCAGCGCAATCATGCGTACCACGTCGAGGCCGTTGCGAATACCGCTGTCGGCCAGAATTGCGATGTCGCCTTTCACCGCATCGGCAATGGCGGGCAGGGCGCGAGCGGAAGAAAGCACGCCATCCAGCTGACGGCCACCGTGGTTAGACACCACTATCCCGTCTGCGCCAAAACGCACCGCGTCTTTCGCATCTTCGGCATCAAGGATCCCCTTAATTACCATCGGGCCATCCCAGAACTCACGGATCCACTCCAGGTCGCTCCAGGAGATAGACGGGTCAAAGTTTTTTGCCAGCCAGCCAATATAATCTTCCAGCCCGGTCGGTTTGCCCAGGTAGGCGGAAATATTGCCCAAATCATGCGGGCGACCGTTCAGCCCTACATCCCACGACCACTGAGGATGTGTAACCGCCTGCATATAGCGGCGTAGCGCGGCGTTCGGGCCGCTCATCCCCGAGTGGGCATCTCGGTAGCGGGCGCCAGGCGTTGGCATATCCACGGTAAACACCAGCGTTGAGCAACCGGCGGCTTTTGCCCGCTCCAGCGCGTTGCGCATAAAGCCTCTGTCTTTCAGGACATATAGCTGGAACCACATAGGGCGGTTGATAGCCGGGGCCACTTCTTCTATCGGGCACACCGAAACCGTCGAGAGCGTGAAGGGAATGCCTTTGGCGGCTGCGGCCTTCGCCGCCTGCACTTCACCGCGACGGGCATACATACCGCACAGCCCAACGGGCGCAAGGGCGACCGGCATTGACAGCGTTTCGTTAAACAGTTTGGTTTCGAGACTCAGCGCCGACATATTTTTCAACACGCGCTGCCGGAGAGCCACCTGCGCCAGATCTTCCACGTTACGCTTCAGGGTGTGCTCCGCGTAGGCTCCCCCGTCGATATAGTGGAATAAAAATGGCGGTAGAATGCGCTCGGCGGCGGCACGGTAGTCGGTTGCTGCGGAAATAATCATCGTTTCTGTTCCCTTTTTTCATCACTTGCTTCGTCCGGGAGGCGGGTAATACGTGCCTGACGGGCTTCATCTTCTTGCAGGGTTTTAATCGTGGAGTGGACAAACCCCAGGTGCGACTGGGCGGCACGCCTTGCCCGCTCGGCATCGCCCGCGAGTATGGCTTTCAACAGCTCGTCGTGCTGTTCGGTAAGCCCGGCGAAAATAGCCGGAACGGTATACATGCGCTGGCGGCTGTGCAGCACCGAGGATTGCAGCAGATCGAAGAATCCGCGCATGGTCTGGAGCAGCACGATATTGTGCGAGGCTTCGGCAATCGCAAGGTGAAACCGCACGTCGGCCTGGGCCGCAAGATCCGGGTCATCGCTTTCTTTAAACTTGAGGGTGGCGTCAAAACAGGCGATCAGTTTTTCTTTATCGGCGGGCGTGGCGCGCATTGCCGCATACCAGGCCGTGCTGCCCTCGATCGTGTGGCGCGCTTCGAGGATATCCAACTGATAGTTAGGATCGCCCTCAACCAGCGTTTTCAGCGGCTGAACAATACGTTGTTCCGACCACTGCTCTATTTGGTAGCGAAGATAAGTGCCGCCGCCCCGGCGGCTGGCCAGCACGCCTTCACCAATTAGCTTCTGAATGGCTTCGCGCAAAATAGACCGCGAACAGCCCAGCTCGGCGGCGAGCTGACGTTCGGCGGGCAACCGCATGCCCGCCTCCAGTTTACGTTCATTAATCAGCGCCTTAACACGTTCAACCATCTGGTCGGCAAGGCGCGGTACAGCTTGGGTCATGGGATCATCCAGGTTAAAACATAAGCCTGCAGCGTGGTAATTACGCCCACCATGCAGGTGAATATCAGGCTGTGTTTCACGGTAAAGCGGAACAGGTCTGACTCCTTACCTACCAGCCCCACCGCGGCGCAGGCGATGGCGATAGACTGCGGCGAAATCATTTTGCCGGTCACGCCGCCGGTGGTATTAGCCGCCACCAGCAGCAGGTCTGAAACGCCAATCTGCTGCGCCGTTGTGGCCTGTAATGCGGCAAACAGCGCGTTGGAGGATGTGTCTGAACCGGTCAGGAACACGCCCAGCCAACCGAGGAACGGCGAGAAGAAGGTAAAGGCGTGGCCGGTATGGGCCAGCGCCAGAGCCAGCGTCGCCGACAGCCCGGAATAGTTTGAAATAAACGCAAACGCCAGCACCATGCCGATGGAGTAAATCGGCAGCGCCAGCTCCTTCAGCGTTTCTCCGAAGGTTACCAGCGCCGCTTTTGGCTTCATGCGCAGGTAAACAATCGAAATCAGCGCGGCCACCAGGATGGCGGTGCCGGTCGCGGAGAACCAGTCGAACTTGTAGACCGCCGCATAGGGCGCGCTTGCGGCAACGACCGGTGGCATTTTGGCGACCAGGTTGTCGAGGAACGGCACTGAGAAATTATAGACCCAGTCTGCCAGCGCTCCGCCTTTAGCAAACAGCGCTTTAAACGGCGGTATGCTCCACAGCGTAACGGTGGCGGTTAAAAACAGGAACGGCATCCACGCCCGAACAATCTGCCGCCCGCTGTATTTCTGCGGCGCAACAGCCTGCTCGCCAGCTGCTTCATCTATGTTATCAAAGCGGAAAATACGCACCGGCTTCCATACGCGCAGGAAGGCCGTCAGGCACACCAGCGACACCAGAGAGGAGATAATATCCGGTAGCTCAGGGCCGATGAAGTTGGAGCTAAGATACTGGGCGATAGCAAATGAACCCCCGGCGACCATCACCGCAGGCCACGTCTCTTTGATGCCGCGCCAGCCATCCATAATCGCCATGATCCAGAACAGCACGATAATTGTCAGGAACGGCAGCTGGCGTCCAACCATCTGGCCGATTTCGAAGCTGTCCAGCCCGGTGACCTGGCCGGCAACAATAATCGGGATCCCCATTGCGCCGAAGGCGACCGGCGCGGTGTTGACTATCAGGCATAGCCCGGCGGCGTAAAGCGGCTTGAATCCCAGGCCAACCAGCAGCGCGGCGGTAATGGCGACCGGCGCCCCAAACCCTGCGGCACCTTCCAGAAACGCGCCGAACGAGAAACCGACAATCAACATTTGCAGACGCTGGTCCGGCGTAATCGACAGGATAGACGAGCGAATGATGTCGAACTGCCCGGTTTTGACCGAAATTTTATACACAAAGACCGCGGCAACAATTATCCAGGCTATTGGCCACAGGCCATAAAAGAAACCATAAACAACCGAGGCAAGCGCTCTGTCCACCGGCATGCGGTACAAAAACAGGGCAACCAACAGGGCGAGAATGACCGTCAACGTGGCGGCTTTATAGCCCTTCATCCGCAGCTTAATCAGCGCGAAGAAGAAAAACAGGATCGGGATAGCCGCAATCAGGCTGGACAGCCAGATATTCCCGAGCGGATCGTAGAGTTGTTGCCAGACTTGCATGCAGGATTCTCCAGGGTGATGCGTGTATCGTTTCTTATTAGATTGGTAGGACCAATTTTGTTATGTAGAGCAAATGATGGCTAATGGTTAACTTTGTGTTAATCGTTGGCAACGGTCTGGCGAGGGTTTATCGGCGTTTTGTAGAAAAGTGCACGTTTTTATCTGAATTGGTAGGACCAAAAAAGCCCCTTTTCCGGGTGGAAAAGAGGCGGAATGTTAAAGTTGCTGGCGGGGAGGGGAAAAACCGTCGTTATTTTTTGTACTGCTCGTCGCTGACCTTTTCCAGCCACTCAACCGGGCTGCCGTTTAGCGACTCGGCGATGGCGATATGGGTCATCGCGGTTTGCGGCGAAGCGCCGTGCCAGTGCTTAACGCCTTCCGGTATCCATACAATATCGCCCTGATGCATCTCCTGAATTTCGCCGCCCCATTCCTGTAACCATCCCCGCCCCTGGGTGATGATAAGCGTCTGCCCGAGGGGATGGGTATGCCAGGCGGTACGTGCGCCGGGTTCGAAAGTTACCGTAGCGCCGCCCACGCGGGCGTTATCGCTGCCGCTGAACGGAGCATCGATACGAACCGTGCCGGTAAAATAATTCTCAGGCCCTTTTTGCGAGGGCAGCGAGCCGCTGCGGGTAATTTTCATCGTCTTCTCCAGATGGAACGTCACTTTGCGTAGAAATACAGTAGACCCGATCCAGAAAGGGCACTAGCCGGTGAAATCTGCAAGAACCTATGAATGGGATTCATGAGTCTCAGTCAGAGCCAGGCCCCGGCGAGAGATTTAAACCAGCTTAAATAAACGGTCGAGCGACCAGCGGCCTGCGCCCCGGGAGAGGATGAGCAGCAGCAGCCCGCCCCAGATCAGGTGTGTTGGCCATGCGTCCGGGTAGACGAAGATTTCAATCACCAGCGTCATAAACAGCAGTCCTGCGGCGGCGAAGCGTGAAAACAGGCCAAGAACCAGCAATACGGGGAAGCCATGTTCGGCCAGCGTCGCCAGGTGAGCGGCAATATCGTAGGGAATCAGCGGTAGCGCGTATTCGGTGCGAAACAGCTCGTAGGTGGACGGTTTTAAAGTCATAAAACCGGTCACTTTGGTACGGCCAGACAGGAAAAATACGGCGGCGATGCCGACGCGGGCAATCAGCAATAACAGGTTATCACTCACATAGCGCTCAAGAGTGCGCCAGGCGTTATTCCACAGCGAGCGTAACCCGTGCTCCGGGGAAGAAAATTCAGTCGTTTTCATAGTGGCCTCAATGGTTAACGTTCCGGGGCGGCAAAAACGCCGCTGTGTAACAGGTGGCTGAAAAAAGTGCCGAGAGCTAATTCGGGCTCTGCCAGCAATGCCCGCTCGCTTGCCTGTTGAAGGTTCGCGCCGCCGTGGCAGGCGGAAAGAAACACGGCTCCGCCCCGGCTTAAAGGTCCGGCAACTATCTGCCGTTGCTGCCGCACCAGCAGAGCGCCCTCTGCGCACCAGGCGATGTTTTCTGGCGCTTCCAGCCCGTAGCGATTGAACTGCCAGAGGGTGAAGGCCGGTAAGGTCGGGTGCCATTGCCAGCGCACGCCGTCCCGCAGTTTTAATTTCCGCATAGCCAGCGCATCGGTCGAGAGCTGTGCCAGCTCGTTGGTATCCAGCGGCGGCGAGTCTTTGGCGCAAAAGACCTCCAGCCACAGCCAGTCCAGCTGCGCCACCGCTCTTAAATAGGGCAGTTCGCCCGTAGCCGGGTAAGTCTCGACAAAGGCGGGAAAGGTCTTGCCATAGCGAATCAATTCTCCTTCTGTTGGGCGATGTTCAAGCGCGTAGCTGCGAGCCATTTCCCGAAAAAACTCGCTGCCCGTCAGGCTGGCAACGCTGGGGAAATTAGCCTCCAGAGCATCAATGCAGGCTTTCAATACGCCGTTGCGGTAGACGGCAAAACCCGGCTGGCTCAGCAGGTGAGCCAGTTCCGGCGAATCTTCGCCATAAATTGCGCCAATAAAGGCCCGCTGATAGCGATTCAGGGCTGTACTCATGGCTGCTCTCCGGCGGCATTGAGGATCTGCTGAGCTCGCTCCCGCTCTGCAATCAGCTCCGCAAATGCAGGCAGGTTATCGTCCCGCTCGATAAGCGTAGGTATTGCGCCAGCCCGCTGGATCAGGCGCTGATATAGCTGCCAGACATCGGCAGATATCGGCGAGTCATGGCTATCAATCAGCAAATCGCTGCCGCCTTCATCGCGGCTGAACCCCGCCAGATGGAGTTCGGTAATCCGCTCAACAGGGAAGCGTGCCAGCCAGGCTTCGGCATCAAATCCCAGATTATGGGCGCTTAGCCAGACGTTATTGAGATCAAGCAGCAGGCCGCATTGCGTCCGGTTGCTGACCTCGCTAAGAAACTCAATTTCGTCCCACTCGTGCCCGGGCATCTGCAAATAATGGGTCGGATTTTCCAGCGAGATCTGGCGACCCAGCGCATCCTGCGTGCGGTTAATGTTGTCGATAAGCCGGTTCATTACCTGTGTGGTTCGCGGCACCGGTAATAGATCGGGGTAATAAACGCCTTCCCACCGCGACCAGGTCAGGTGCTCGGAAACCAGAGCCGGTTTTATATCGTCAATAAGCGCCTTTAGCTGCTTTAGCAGTTTGCCGTCCGGCGCGGAGTCTGCCGCCAGCGAGAGCGAAACGCCGTGCAGGGAAATCGCGTGCTGCTGGCGAATCGCCTCCAGCCATTCTCTGCGTGGGCCACCCGGCATCAGGTAATTTTCACTATGGACTTCATACCAAACGTCCGGCGGGCTGGCGTAAGCCTCCGCATAATGCCCGGGCTTTAACCCCAGCCCGGCACCGAGTTTTTCCGTTGTTGTCATGCGAGTGGCCCCCGTTATTTAGCCTTCGGTCAGCGAGCCGTGGCCGCCCGGTGTTTGAATGGAGGTGCAGGTCCCGGCCGGAACCATCTTGTAGGCGTTTTTCTGGTAATCGACTTTTGAGGTGCCCGCGCAGGTGGTTCCTGCGCCCGCTTTACAGTCGTTATCTGCGGCTTTGGCAATACCAAAACAGCGCTCAAGATTAGGCCCGGTTAATTCGGCGGCGAAAGAAGCGGCGCTGAAAGAAACCAGAGACAGGGCAATAGCAGACATAGCGATACGGTTCATATCTTTCTCCAGATAATCAAAATGAATAAGCTGAGGGTAATTAAATGATCAGGGATTAATTAAGGGCGTTATTTCCTCCTTATTAAATAAAACCGGGTTAATTGCCTGAGGTAATATTCACGGCTTTGAAAATAGTGCGCGCGACGTTTTTCGGGTCATACAGCATCGGCACATGGCTAACCGGCAATTCGGTTATGTGAGCGTGAATCTTTTTCGCCATCGCGCGTTCCAGGTCCGGATTAATCATGCGGTCATTGCTGCCGACCAGGAACCAGCTCGGCTTCTGCTGCCAGGCGGCGCTGCTCACTTTCTCGGTAAAGCTCGCGGCAGCAATGGGCATCTGGGTGATGCCGATAATATTTTGCGCCTCAGGCGTGGCGTCCTGGGCGAAGTCGGTCGCGACGGCCTTAGGATCGAGGCTCAGGAATCCATCTGCCCCTTTGATGATTTTTGCGCTACCCGGCGGAGCAGGGAAGCTGTTGGCTAAGTCAGCGGTAGACTGGCCGGGTGAGGGTGCGAAGGCGTTGATATACACCAGCCCTTTCACTTTCGGATCGTTGCCCGCCTGGGTAATCACCGTTCCGCCCCAGGAATGGCCAACCAGAATAACGTCGCCTTTGGCGCGGGCAATGGCTCGTTTGGTCGCCGCCACGTCATCCGCAAGAGACGTTAAAGGAATTTGTGCGGTGATAATTTCGTAATGGCGCGTTTGCAGCACCGGGATCACCTGCTCCCAGCTGCCGGTGGCGTCGGCGAACGCCCCGTGAACCAAAACAATGGTGTGCTGAGTTTCAGCGTGGGCGGCAAACCCGCTCATCAGGCCAGCGGCTGTCAGCGCCAGCAGCGTCTTACGCAATGGTTTCATGTTGTTCTCCATTTAGAAAAGAAAGCGTTAGCGGTAAATATCCGCGCTGCCGAAATAGCTGTTATTGCCCCCGGCGGAAACGATGCGGTAGGCGCTGGCACCGGCTTTATCGGCTTTTGCGGCCAGGCTGGCGTTAAGCTGGCTTAGGGAGAGGGTGGTGCCGCTGCTTTCAGACACGGTGCCGATTTTGACCAGCCCCTGAGCGTGGTTAACTTCTTTGGCGGCAAAAGCCGGAGAAACGGCAGCGGCGATAATCAGCGGGAGCAGCAGGTTGCGGATAAGTTTCATCATAAGCCTCGCAAGAATCAGTTCGTTAAACGGGTTGCCGCCGTAACGTTTGGCGGATGGCCTTATTTAACGCGTTCTTTGTATGCGGGCTGTGTCAGGCGCGGGGCGATTTGTTTTGTTGTTTAGCTAAATGAGGTGTGGATATATAACAACACAATTCGTTGGTGAGAATGCCCTCTCCCCGGGCGGTGTACATACCGGAGACATGGTGAACACTTGTTCGGGGACATGGTAGACACTTACAACTACGGCATAAGAACCCTCTTCCGGAGTCGCTTATGCCCTGGGATGCGAGAGATACCATGTCATTACGTCACGAGTTTGTTCACTTTGCCTCGCAGGACGGGGCTAACATCCGGGCGCTCTGTCGCCACTTCGGCATCGCGCCCGCCACCGGATATAAGTGGCTTTGCCGCTTTCTCGAGGCCGGACTTCCCGGCCTCGCTGACCGCTCACGGGCTCCCCATCATTCTCCCAACGCCACCGCCGCTCAGGTGGCTGACCTGTTACAGCAGGCACACCTGGCCCATCCCCGCTGGGGAGCCCGCAAGATTAAGGCCTGGCTGGAAGCGCAGGGGCACCACCTTCCTGCCGTCAGTACCGTGCACAACCTGATGCACCGTCACGGCCTGCTACCCGGTGTACCGCCGGGTATCCCCTCTGCCGGTCGCTTCGAACACGGCAGGCCGAACGCCCTCTGGCAGATGGATTTTAAGGGACACTTTCCCTTCGCCGGTGGGCGCAGCCATCCCCTCACGCTGCTGGACGACCACTCCCGGTTTTCACTCTGCCTGACGCACTGCGACAACGAGCGGCGTGAGACCGTGCAGTCACATCTGACAAAGGTGTTTGAGCGCTATGGCCTGCCGGAGAGGATGACCATGGATAACGGGGCGCCCTGGGGAGACACCACCGGGACCTGGACCGCGCTGGAGCTGTGGCTGATGCGTCAGGGTATCCGGGTGGGGCACTCGCGGCCTTATCATCCCCAGACGCAGGGCAAGCTCGAGCGTTTTCACCGCAGTCTGAAGGCGGAGGTTCTGCAGGGGAAATGGTTCACGGACAGCGACCAGCTCCAGCGGGTATTTGACCACTGGCGGGAGGTCTATAACTTTGAACGCCCGCATGAGGGACTGAATATGGCGGTCCCGGGTTCGCGCTATCAGCCTTCGGCCAGACAGTACAGAAGCGATGCTCCCGGGCCGGAGTACGATGACGGCGTGGCGGTAAGAAAAGTGGATATCAGTGGAAGCCTGAGCATCAGAGGTATCAGCCTGAAAGCGGGCAAAGCGTTCAGGGGAGAGCGAGTGGGGCTGAAGGAAAGCGGTGAGGACGGTTGTTATGAGGTGTGGTGGTACAGCACGAAAGTGGGAATGATCGACCTGAAGAACCGGTCGATCATCATGGGTAAAAGATGTTAAAAGGTGTTCACTATGTCCCCGAACATCTGTCTACTATGTCCCCGGAACGTACAGCGGGAAGAGGGCGGGCCTAAGAAGGTTAAAGCCCTTCCTGGCTCTCTTTTTTGGCTTCTGCAGCGCGGATGGCGCGATACCAGCGCGGGTGGTGTTTCTGCGCCCAGCGGCGGCTAACCTTCCCGGCAATCATGCCTTTAATCGAACCTTTCACCCAAAATGCCATGTACATATGGATAAGGATGGCGTGGATCAAAATAATGGCGGAAGCGGCGTGGATAAGCAGGCCGTAGCGAATCATCCAGATAGGGAAATAATCGGCGAACCAGGGCCGCCAGATAATAATTCCGGTTACCAACAGCACGAAAATCATGCTCATAATGGTCCAGAACATCATCTTTTGCCCGGCGTTATATTTCCCGACATCAGCCACTTTATGCTCGTTGCCTTTCAGCACTTCAACAATGCCTTTCAGCCAGGGTAAGTCCTGCTTGTCGGGAATGTTGTGATGCACAAAGCGGGCGAACATAAACATCAGCGCGACGAAAATAGCCACGCCAAAGTACGGGTGCAGAATGCGCCCCATTTGTGGTGTACCGAACGTTTCCGTCAGCCATTGCAGCGTTGGGAAAAACAGCGCAATGCCTGAAAGCGACACAAGAAAGAAGCACACCACTACCGTCCAGTGACAGGCGCGGTCGATGAATTTCGTTCTGACAATCATCTTACTCATGGCTATCTTCCTCGTCTTCGTCCGTCTCTTCGTTCGGCCCAACGCCGATATAGTGGAACATCAGCCCGGCAAATGTGGCAACGAATCCCATCGCCGACAGCGGCTTGAGTATGCCTTTCCACAGGTTGACCGGGGTGTCGATTTTCGGCTCCTTCGGCAGGTTGTGGTACAGCTCCGGCTGGTCGGCATGATGCAGCACATAAATAACGTGCGTGCCGCCCACGCCCTGCGGGTTATAAACGCCCGCGTGTTCGAAGCCGCGTTTTTTCAGCTTTTCGACGCGCTGGTCCGCCATTTCAAGCATCTCTTTGCGGCTGCCAAAATGTATCGCCCCGGTTGGGCAGGTTTTCACGCAGGCCGGCTCCTGGCCAACGCTGACCCGGTCAACGCACAGGGTGCATTTATAAACGCGGTTATCGTCTTTATTCAGGCGAGGCACGTTGAACGGGCAGCCGGCGATGCAGTAGCCGCAGCCGATGCAGTGTTCCGACTGAAAATCCACAATGCCGTTAGCGTACTGAATAATGGCCCCGGCGGAGGGGCAGGCCTTAAGGCAGCCCGGGTCCTCACAGTGCATGCAGCCATCTTTGCGGATAAGCCATTCCAGTTTGCCGTTTTGCGTGGTTTCGCTAAAGCGCATCACGGTCCAGGATTTGGCGCTCAGATCTGCGGGGTTGTCGTACACGCCAACGCAGTGCCCCACCTCATCGCGGATGTCGTTCCACTCCGAGCAGCCGACCTGGCACGCCTTACAGCCAATGCAGCTCGACACATCGATGAGTTTGGTGACTTCTTCCTTGAAGTCACGTACCCGCGGCGGCGGCGTAAAACCGTTGGTCGCCGAACGTTTAATAATATCCTGAGATTGCATGGACATTGTTCTCTCCCTTACGCCTTCTCAATGTTGACCAGAAACGCCTTGTATTCCGGCGTTTGCGAGTTGGCGTCGCCAATGGACGGCGTCAGGGTGTTCGCGAGATAACCCTTGCGGGCCGCACCCTCAAAGCCCCAGTGCAGCGGGATGCCGACGGTTTCAACCTCCTGGCCTCCTGCATGCAGGGTTTGCAGGCGCGGGGTCACTACCGCCACGGCCTTAATAAAGCCGCGTTTACTGCTGACCCTGACCCAATCACCGTTAGCAATCCCTTTTGCCTTCGCCAGGCGCTCGCTGATTTCCACAAATTGTTCCGGCTGGGCGATGGCGTTAAGCCGCGCGTGCTTGGTCCAGGTGTGGAAATGCTCGGTCAGGCGATAAGTGGTGCCGACGTAAGGGAACTGCTGCTTGCGGCCCATGCGTTTGGCGTCGGCTTCGTAGAGACGCGCCGCCGGGTTAGAGACTACGTTCGGGTGCAGCGGGTTGGTGCCGAGCGGCGTTTCAAACGGCTCGTAGTGCTCCGGGAACGGCCCTTCGGCGAGTTTGTCCAGGGCGAACAGGCGTCCCAGACCTTCCTGCTGCATGATAAACGGCCCAACGCCGCTGCCCGGTGCCGCAGTGCTGAAGTCCGGGATGTCGTTCCCGACCCATTTCGTACCGTTCCATTCGATCAGCATTCGTTTCGCGTCCCACGGCTTGCCTTGTGGGTCGGCGGAGGCGCGGTTGTACAGCACGCGGCGGTTCATTGGCCACGCCCACGCCCAGCCGAGGGTGTTCCCCAGCCCGGAAGGATCGGCATTATCGCGGTTCGCCATCTGGTTGCCTTTGGCGGTCCAGCTCCCGGCGTAAATCCAGCAAGCGGAAGCGGTAGAGCCGTCGTCACGCAGCAGCGCAAAGGAGTCCAGCAGCTGGCCTTTTTTCGCCAACAGAGTCCCGCTGGCATCAAACAGGTCTTCCAGCGCGTAGCCGTTGTTTTCTTTGGCAATCTCTTCCGATTCTGGCTTATCAGGCTGATGATAATTCCAGCCCATTTTCATCAGCGGCTCGATGCCTTTACCGCCTTCGGCCCGGTACATCTGGCGCAGCTGGTGGTAAAGCCCGGCGAGGATCTCTCCGTCGTTCAGCGCTTCTCCCGGCGCGTCCGCACCCTTCCAGTGCCACTGTAGCCAGCGGCCGGAGTTGGCGATGGATCCATCTTCTTCCGCAAAGCAGGTGGACGGCAGGCGGAACACTTCGGTCTGAATACTGGCCGGGTCAACGTCGTTCATCTCGCCGTGGTTCTGCCAGAAATTGGAGGTTTCCGTGACCAGCGGGTCGATAATCACCAGGTACTTCAGCTTGCTGAGGCTGGCAACAACTTTGTTTTTGTCCGGGAACGAGGCCACCGGGTTAAAGCCCTGGCAGATATAGCCGGTGACCTGGTTGCGGTCCATCATGTCGAAGTATTTCAGCACGTCATAGGACTGATCCCACTTCGGCAGCCAGTCGAAGCCCCAGCCATTCTCTTTGCGGGCATCATCGCCGTAGAACGCTTTCATCAGGCTGACGAAGAACTTCGGATAGTTGCCCCAGTAGTTCACCTGGCCCGGCAGCGTGGCTTTTGGCGTATTAGCCGCAAGGTACGTTTGCAGGTCGGTGTGCTTCTCAGACGGCAGCGTCAGGTAGCCCGGCAGGCTGGTGGAGAGCAGGCCGAGGTCGGTCAAACCCTGAATGTTGGAGTGGCCGCGCAGGGCGTTAACGCCGCCGCCCGCCATGCCCATATTACCGAGCAGCAGCTGGATCATCGCCATAGTACGGATGTTCTGGGCGCCAACGGTATGCTGCGTCCATCCCAGAGCGTAGAGGAACGTGGTGGTGCGGTCCGCCGCGCTGGTTGAGGCCAGCACTTCGCAAACTTTGAGGAAATCCGCCTGAGGCGTGCCGCAAATGTTCTCAACCACGTCCGGCGTATAGCGGGCAACGTGCTGTTTGAGCAAGTTCCACACGCAGCGCGGGTGGCTCAGCGTGTCGTCGCGTTTGGCGAAGCCATTTTCGTCGAACTGGTAGTTCCAGCTGGTTTTATCGTACTGGCGTTTTTCGTCGTCGTAGCCGCTGAACAGGCCGTCTTCAAAGCTGAAGTCGTCGCGTACCAGCAGCGCCGCGTTGGTGTAGTGTTTGACGTATTCGGCGTTAATTTTACCGTTGGAAATCAGGTACAGGATAACGCCCGACAGGAAGGTAATGTCGGTTCCGGAGCGGATCGGCGCATAGATATCCGCCACCGAAGCGGTGCGGGTAAAGCGCGGATCGACCACAATCAGCGTGGCGTCGTTGTTGTTTTTGGCTTCCATCGCCCAGCGGAAACCGACCGGGTGGGCTTCAGCGGCGTTGCCGCCCATCACCATCACCACGTTGGCGTTTTTGATATCAACCCAGTGGTTGGTCATCGCACCGCGACCAAATGTTGGAGCAAGACTTGCTACCGTTGGTCCGTGTCAGACGCGCGCCTGGTTATCTACCGCCAGCATGCCCAAAGAGCGGGCAAATTTTTGCGTGAGCATCCCGGTTTCATTGCTGGCCGCCGAAGCGCACAGCATGCCGGTTGAAAGCCAGCGGTTAACGGTGACGTCGTGCTCATTTTTCTCGACGAAGTTAGCGTCACGGTCATCTTTCATCAGGCGGGCGATGCGTGAAAACGCTTCATCCCAGCTGATGCGCTGCCATTTATCAGAACCCGGCGCGCGGTACTCCGGGTAGCGCAGGCGGCTGTCGCTGTGAATATAGTCGAGCAGGCCAGCCCCTTTGGGGCAAAGCGCGCCGCGGTTAACCGGGTGATCCGGGTCGCCTTCAATATGGAAAATGCTGGATTTGGCGTTTTTTGCGCCGTCTCCGAGGCTATACATCAATAATCCACAGCCCACGGAACAGTAAGTACAGCTATTACGGGTTTCTTTCGCACGCAGCAATTTGTAATTGCGCGTCTCCGCCAGCGCGGTTTTTGGCGCAAAGCCCAAAACTGCCGCCGTTGTACCAGCCATCCCGCCGGCGCAGATTTTAAAAAATTTTCTGCGGCTGACGTTCATCGTAATCTCATCGGTATGACGTTATTCGTGCGGCGAAAATAACAACTATGGCCGTTCAAATATTGCGTGAAATCAACTCGATAAACATTGGGTATGCGGTTACCCACAAGGTGTTATCTATTGTGTTAAATAGATAGCCATTTGGTGTGTGGTTATTGGCGAGAGGGGTAAAGTGCCGCTCTGCAAATAAGGCGGCACGTTTTTGATATCGGCCAGCGCGGAAAATTACAGGCGGGTAAAAGAGAACCAGCGCCGCCAGATAAAACGCAGCACGTAATACTCGATAACGCCGAGTGCAAGGAACCATGCGCAGAACAGGATTATGTACAGCTGGCTGAGGTCGGCGAGATGGAAGGTATCAATCAGCTTTTGCGCCAGCGTCAGGGTTAACGCCGGGGCCGGAAGCAGCAGGCAGGACAGGAAAGCCAGCAGCAGAATGCCGCCCGCGCTTAACAGCGCTTGGTGTGGATGGTTCATGACGTTGTTAACCTGAGGCTAAAAGAAGCTATTGTCCGGGAAAGCGGGCGCGGGTGCAAACCGGGTGAGGGGGAGGAAGAAAGCGGCCTCCCGGTTGGAAGGCCAGCGGAGAAAAGAACGCTTAAAACACTTCGTTCAGCAGGCTGTACATACGGGTAAATGCGCGTTTGGTCACTTCCGGGTGATATTTGGCCACGCCGTCAACATTCGCGCCCGGGTCGGTGAAGGAATGCACCGCTCCGGCGTAGCTGACGAGCTGCCAGTCTACGGAGGCGGCGTTCATTTCAGTGGCGAACGCGCTCAGTTGCTCGCGCGGTACCAGCGGATCTTCCGCGCCGTCCAGCACCAGTACGGAGGCTTTGATATCTCCGGCAGCGCTGGTTTTTTTGGTATCCAGCGTTCCGTGGAAGGAGACCGCAGCTTTGATATCTACGCCGCTTCTTGCCAGCTCAAGCGCGCAATGGCCGCCAAAGCAGAAGCCCGCGACCGCCAGTTTACCGGCGGCAACAGGTGCCGTTTTCTGGGCGGCAAGAGAGTCCAGCGCGGCGCGCATGCGGCCCACTTCTGCCGGAGTATCTTTCACTTCCATCATCAGGGCACCGGCTTCGTCCGCGTTGGTCGGGCGTTTGCCCTGGCCGTACAGGTCGGCAACCAGCACCACATATCCCTGAGCCGCAATGGATTTTGCCTGCTCGATGGCGGCGGCGCTCACGCCCATCCAGTTTGGCGCAATTAAAATGCCGGGGCGCTCCGCGCTCTCCTTTTCGGCATACACCAGAGATCCTTCAAAGGTTTGATTATCGACTTGATATAAAAATGGCGCTGAAATAATTTCCGACATCGGTATTAACCCCTAAATAAATTATGGTTCTCTTGCAGGTGAACCTTAATTATTTTCATAGCGCTAAGGAATTAGCAATTTATTAAAAACTCAAGCGCATGAATTGCTATCTAATTAAATTTAAAAAAGCTTTATGTGTTAGCAGATGGTTTTTTCTGTCAGAAATTGTAATGCAGGGTTTGCGGGGTGAGCTTATCACCCCGTTATTTATTGCCGTGGCTGCCTTTTTAAAGGTGAATTGCCGGACGTACTGGCGAAGTTAATCCTGGGGTATCAGGTCCCGGTAAAGCTCGGCCAGTACTCCGCCTGCGGCGAACTGCTGTTTGATCCAGCGGGTAACCTGACCCGTTGCGGCGTGCTGGGTGGCAAGCAGCATACGCGAGTGCTGGCGAGGGTTGTGTACCTTCCGGGTGACCAGCAGCCCGCTGTTTTGCGCCTCACGCACCATATAATCCGGCAGGAAGCCAATGCCTTCCCCGAGGATCTGGCACTGGCATTTGGTAGCGAAGTCCGGTACGGCAATCACTTCCTGGCCGTGCAGCAGCCAGCCCACTTTCTTATTAATCGTCGAGGCGGTGTCTTCCACCATGATATTGGGGTAGAGCCTGAGCTGGCTTTCGGGGATGGGCTCCTGAGCGTTTGCCAGCGGATGAGCGGGCGCAACGGCGAACTCCCAGCGGATGGCGCCGATTTCGGTGTAATCAATCCCGCCTCCGCCCAGCAGGGCATCCGGTGCGCCGATGGCGATATTGACCTGATTATTAATCATCGCATCCCAGACGCCGTTATAAACCTCGGTTGTGATGGCAATCTGGCAGCCGGGGAAGCGCTGTTTGAGGATTTGCAGCAGCCTCGCCGTGTGGTGCGGGGTGTACAGCAGATGGTTAATACAAATTCTGACTTTAGCCTCAATCCCCTGCGAAATGGTATCGATCCCCCGCTTAATACCCTGAAAATCATTCAGCAGGTCTCTGGCTTTACGGTAGAAATAAAGCCCGGATTCGGTCAGCTCAATATTGCGGGTGTTGCGGATAAACAGCGTCACGTTGAGCGCGGTTTCTATCCGCTTGATGGTGTAACTGATAGCGGAAGTGGTGAGACCCAGCTCTTCGGCCGCCCTGCTGAAGCTGCCGTAGCGCGCGGCGCAGGTAAATGCCTGCAAATTCTCTTCGGTAAAGATTGAGTTCACGTCGTTCCCTCTTCACGGCGGTGGTTAGCGGGATTTTGACACAAGCGACAGGATGATTGTTAAAACTCATTCAACAATAGCGCCTCCGGCGATGAATCTTTTTTAAGCGGATGTTATTCAACCGGGACGGTTGGTATTCTCAAATATCAGGAATTACAGCGCACGACAGGAGAACACAATGTCTGAAAAACAGCTGGTTACCGAGTTTCTGACGGCAGCCGTAAGGGGCGACACCGCGACGCTAAAAAAATGCCTCGGGCAGGGCGTGGAGATAAACGTGACCAACCGCCAGGGCAGAACGGCGGTCACAATAGCCAGCCTCAATCAACAATATGACTGCGTGGCGCTGCTGATTGACGCCGGAGCGGACATCAACATGCAGGATGAAACCTGCTTTAACCCGTTCCTGCTGAGCTGCCTGAATAACGATCTCAGGTTGCTGCGCCTGGTGTTACCCGCTAAGCCTGACCTGACGCGTCTGACTCGTTTCGGCGGCGTAGGCATCACGCCTGCCAGCGAAAAAGGGCACGTTGAAATTGTGCGTGAACTGCTGGCGCACACCGAAATTAACGTCAACCACACCAACTTCCTCGGCTGGACGCCGCTGCTTGAAGCTATCGTCTTAAACGATGGCGCAGAGAAGCAGCAGGAGATTGTGCAGCTTCTGCTGGAGCACGGCGCTAACCCGCATATGACGGATAAATACGGCAAAACTCCGCTGGAGTTGACTAATGAAAAAGGCTTCCGCGAAATCGCACAACTGCTGATTAACGCAGGGGCCTAATCGCTTTACCTCTATCTCTGGTCTTCACTCTTCAAGGCAGAAAAATAAAAATGACTGAAATTGAAAAAAGCCGTCGCGACTTCCTCAGCGGCACGGGCACAGTTGCCGCAGCCTGTGCCATTTTTGGCGCAACGGGAACCACCGCCTGGGCCGCGAAAGCACCTGCAACCCTTTGTGAGAACGACAACCGCATGAGCGCCATTAGCGAAAAGCACTATTATCTGGATAACGTGCTGCTTGAAAACGGGTTTAACTACCAGGACGGCGTGGCCGTCAGTACCCGCACGGTGCTGACTACGCTAGAAATTAAAGACGGTAAAATTGCTGCCCTGCACGCCAACAAATCGCACCCGGACGGCGCGCTGCACGCCTATGACGCGGGCGGTAAATTGCTGCTCCCGGCGATGCGCGATATGCATATCCACCTCGATAAAACCTTCTACGGCGGCCCGTGGCAGGTACATAACCGCCCGGAAGGCACCACCATCATGGACATGATTGCCTATGAGCGGAAAATTTTGCCCGAACTCCAGCCGTATACCCGCGAACGTGCCGGGAAACTTATCGACCTGATCCAGTCGAAAGGCTCTACCGTGGCGCGCAGCCACTGCAATATTGAGCCGGTTTCCGGCCTTAAAAACCTCGAAAACCTGATGGCGGTGCTGGAGCAGAGGAAAGCCGGACTGAGCTGTGAAATCGTGGCTTTTCCTCAGCACGGCCTGTTGCTGTCTAAATCCGAGCCGCTGATGCGGGAAGCGATGCAGGCCGGGGCGCATTATGTTGGCGGCCTGGACCCGACCAACGTGGACGGGGCGATGGAAAAATCCCTCGACACCATGTTCCAGATAGCGCTCGACTACAACAAAGGGGTGGACATTCACCTGCACGAAACCAGCCCGGCAGGCGTGGCGGCGGTGAATTATATGGTTGAGACGGTTGAAAAAACGCCTCAGCTTAAGGGCAGGCTGACCATCAGCCACGGCTTTGCGCTGGCAACGCTCACCCCGCAGCAGGTGGACGAGATTGCCACGCGCATGGCGGCGCAGCAGATTTCCATCGCCTCAACGGTGCCGATGGGCACTCTGCATATGCCGCTCAAGCAGTTGCAGCAGAAAGGCGTAATGGTGATGACCGGCACCGACAGCGTTATCGATCACTGGTCGCCGTATGGCCTGGGCGACATGCTGGAAAAAGCCAACCTCTATGCGCAGCTTTATGTTCGCCCGAGCGAGCTTAGCCTGTCGCGTTCCCTTGCGATTGCCACCGGCAATATTTTGCCGCTGAACGATAAAGGCGAGCAGGTTTGGCCGAAGCCGCAGGATGAGGCGAATTTTGTGCTGGTGGATGCTTCTTGTTCGGCGGAGGCGGTGGCGCGTATCTCCCCGCGTACCGCGACGTTCCATCAGGGCAACCTGGTGTGGGGAAACGTTAGCTAAAAACAAAATAGCCTGCGCAAGCAGGCTATTTATTCCCGTTAGCGGATAACAAAGACCGGGAAATGCGCGTGTCGAATAATACTCGAGGCGTTAGACCCCAGCAGATGGGTTGAAACCGAAGGATTCCTTGAGCCAACAATAATCACGTCGGCATGAATTTCCTGAGCCAGTTCGTTTACTTCGTCGCGCACCGAGCCGTAGCGAATATCGACAATTACGCGTTCTTTGGGCAGCGAGAAATGCCCGCGCAATTCCTCCATTTTTTCTTCGGCATTTTTCTTCAGGTATTCGTCGAACTTGCGGATATCAGAAGAAAAACCGTGGGTATTAAACAGCGGGGATTTGGGCAGAACGTACAGCAGGTGGATGGTGCCGGAGGACTCTTTCGCGAGGTATTCAGCGTGACGAATGGCTTTATCGGTGAGTTCCATTTCAAAAACATCCACCGGCATTAAGATGGTTTTATACATCGTTAATCTCCTTTTGGTAACGTTTCAGTAATCCTGGCACTAACGGCCTGAGAAATCAGTTTGATTTCATCTGGTTTGCGATCTGCGTGTTAATAAACCTATTTAAATTAGCGGCTATCAAAATGGGGGCAATTGTTTGTATGATACGCCGGTTACGGCTGTTTTTAAGGCCGGACATAAAAATATCAAATTAATACCGAGGATGATTCTGGATGGCTACAAAGATCCTGATGCAGAACCCGCGTACCGGTGAAACGGTAACCGGCTTCTATGGTTTTTCATGGACTACACTGTTTTTTGGCTCGTTCCCTGCGCTGTTCCGTAAGGACTTCATTACCTTTATCGGCGTATTTGTTGTGTTGCTGATCCTGGGGTTCATTACTCTTGGGATTGGCTCGATGATCGCGATGATCGTCTGGGCATTTATGTACAACAAATATTACACCGTTAATCTGGTGAAAAAGGGCTTTGCCTTTGCCGGTACGCACACTGAAAACCAGGTTGCTGCCAGCCGCGTGGGGTTAATCCTCAACGCGGATAATTGCCGAACCTACGCTCAGTAATTGCCGGGTTGATAGCAAAAAAGCGCCTCTGGGGCGCTTTTTCTGTTTTATCGGCATGACAGCTTAGTTGCGCCCAGCCATTACGCCGCCGTCCACGTCCCACAGCGCGCCGGTAACCCAGCTGGTATTGTCGGACAGCAGGAAGCTCACCACTTCTGCCACATCGCGCGGAGTGCCTACGCGGCCAATCGGGTGGAAGCTGTCAAAACTGCCCATCACGCCCGTGACATCTTCTTTAGGAATAAAACCTTCATAAATCGGCGTGTGCACCACCGCCGGAGAAACAGCATTGACGCGGATGCCCTGCGGCCCAAGCTCAATGGCGAGATTCTTAGTCAAAGCGTGCAAACCGGCTTTTGCCATTGAATAGGCGGAAGAAGGCGTTGCGCCGATGGCCTGCTGCGCCCACATGGAACCGATATTCACGATAGAACCTTTAGTCCCGGCGGCCACCATGTTTTTCACCACTTCGCGAGTGATGAAGAATGTTGCGCGGTTAATGTTCATATACATGTCGTAGTCGGCTTCTTCATGCTCGATAAACGGTTTTGGGAAGAAAACCCCGGCGGCGTTCACCAGCAGGCTGATGTCACGATGCTCAGCGTTAATCGCGCTTATCACGCTCTGCATACCTTCGCGGCTCATCAGGTCGGCCACGATGACCGACACTTCGCCCAGAGCGGAGAGCGCCTGGCGTGCCTGCTCGGCTTTCTCTGCCCGGTTGCCTACCAGCACAACTTTGCCGCCGTTTTCCAGCACCATACGGGCGCTTTCCAGGCCCATGCCGCTGGTGCCGCCAACAACTAAAAGTTTTTTACCAACAAATGATGCGGACATTGTGACCTCGTTTTATTTTACTGAATAACAGGAGAGCAGCCCGTTCTGGCGCTCCGGAATGGGCTCAGAATGCCAGCCTCCCCCCGGCGTGGCGAAGCATAAGAACTTGTATAACGAGAAAGAAAAACTATCTTGTAAGCAATGTGAGCGAATAGAGAAAAAAGATGAGGTCGCTAAACTGTCTTAAATGGCTGCACGCGTTTGAAGCAGCCGCGCGCCACGGCAGCTTTACCGGGGCGGCAGAGGAGCTGGGCGTCACGCCTGCGGCGGTCGGGCAACTGGTTCGTTCGCTGGAGGAATGGGTAGGCCATCCGCTGCTGCACCGCACCCGCAGCGGCAAAGAAAGGCTTAGCCTGGTAGCCGAAGCAAAAGAAGCGTTGCAGGACATCACCGCCGGGCTGGACAGCCTGGAGCAGGGCCTTAACAAACTGCGGGGCGCGAGGGCCAGAGCGGTCGTGGTTATCACGGCTTCGCAGGTGCTGATGATGAACTGGCTGATGGAGCGGTTAAACCGCTTTTCAGAGCAGCACGACAGCATCGATCTGCGCCTCAACGTCACCGAAAAACTGACCGACGTGCTGCACGGTGAGGCCGACGTGGGTATCCGCTGCGGCCCCGGAAACTGGCCCGGATTGCAGTCAACATGGCTGATGGATGAGGAGGCGGTTATCGTATGTAGCCCGCAGCTGCTGGGCGGCGTTACCGAGGCCGACTGTCTGTCGAAGCAAAAGCTTATCTTTGATGACACGCCTCATCCCGGCGCGGATTTCCCCACGTGGGAGAGGATTCTGGCAAATATCGGCGTACCGGCATCGCAGCAAAATGGGCTACACATCAACTCCACGTCTGCGGTGATACTGGCGGCGCTGAGCGGGCGCGGCGTGGCGGTTGTACGCAAAGCTCTGGTGCAGCAGCTGATTGAGCATGGGCAGCTGCGCCAGCTGTTCCCGCAGCATAAATGGCCGCTTCGCTGGTCTTATTTTATAGTCCGTTCAGAAAGATCGACCCGCCGCCAGGAGGTCTCGCTGTTCCACGACTGGCTGGTGGCCGATGTGGGCGCTACGATTAAATGATGGAAAAACTGACTGAATTAAAGCGCGCGAAGCGGCTGGCTCTCTCATTACTGCTGATTGCTGCCGCCGTATTTATCGCAACTCTGTTTATGCCGCCCGGTTTCTGGGTTAGCGGCCTGAAGGCTATTTCTGAGGCCGCTATGGTCGGCGCGCTGGCGGACTGGTTTGCCGTGGTGGCGCTTTTTCGCCGCGTGCCGATCCCGTTTATTTCCCGCCATACGGCGATTATTCCGCGTAATAAAGACCGGATTGGCGACAATCTCGGCGTCTTTGTTCAGGAGAAATTTCTTGATACCCAGTCGCTAATTAACCTTATCCGCCGTCACGAACCGGCCCAGATGATGGGCGCCTGGTTCAGCCAGCCGGATAACGCGCGGCGCGTGGGGCAGCATTTGCTCAAGGTGATGGAGGCCTTTCTGTCGCTAACCGATGATGCCCGCATTCAGGGGCTTATTCGTAGGGCGGTGCATAAGGCGATTGATAAAGTCGACCTGAGCTACTCCAGCGCATTGCTGCTGGAGAGCCTGACCAAAAATAATCGGCACCAGGCGCTGCTGGACTCGGTTATTGCTCAACTTCTGACGCTGCTTGCCAAACCTTCAAGCCGGGCGTTTATCGCCCACCAGATAGTACACTGGCTGGAAACCGAGCATCCGATCAAAGCTAAAGTGCTGCCAACCGAATGGCTGGGCGAGCAGAGCGCGGAGCTGGTGACGGACGCGGTAAATTCTTTGCTTGATGATGTTAGCCAGGATCGTGCGCATCAAATTCGCGGCGCTTTCGACCGCGCCGTTCAGCGCCTGATCGAAAATCTGAAAAACGATCCTGAAATGGCGGCGAAAGCGGAAAGCATCAAAGAGTATCTGAAAGGGGACGAGAAATTTAATCTCTACCTGGGCGAGCTGTGGAACGACCTGCGCGGCTGGCTGAAGGCGGATATCGCCAGCGATGACTCGAGAGTGCAAAAACGTATTGCCGAAGCCGGGCAATGGCTGGGTGAAACGCTGATGGCGGATGCTTCCCTGCGCGCCTCGCTTAACGAGCACCTTGAGCAGGCTGCAAGGCAGGTTGCGCCGGACTTTTCCGCGTTTCTTACCCGCCACATCAGCGACACGGTAAAAAGCTGGGATGCAAAAGATATGTCGCGCCAGATTGAGCTTAATATTGGCAAAGATCTGCAATTTATCCGCATCAACGGCACGCTGGTGGGCGGCACGGTTGGGCTGCTGCTATACCTGCTTTCTCAACTGCCGGGCCTGATGGCGGGGTGGGGCATTCATTTTTAAGGCACGGAGCGGTTTGCGGCTCCGTGCTTTGAGCTTTGCCCTGGGGCTGTTAATCCGCCAGTTGAGTTCTCGCCAGCCTTTTTTCCAGCAGCCAAATAAACGGCGGCAGCAGGGCGGAGCTGGCTGCGGCCAGGAGCAGCAGCTGGTTAAGCGAGCGTGTTGTCATCTCCGTAGCCGGAAAGATGATGGCCGGGATGAAAAATGCCAGAGCGGTCAGCAAATGCATAATTGCGGTTTGCAGCGAGTTGAACCCGGCTCGCCACTCGTCTTTAGGGTAACGGATAGAGACAACAGAACTGGCTACAAGGCGGCAATAAGAGGTGCTGATAAAGATAACCATAAACAGCCAGCCCGCCGCAGAGCCGGACAGCGGCAGAGTAAAAGCCGCGAGGTAAAACGCGCCTGAAAGCAGCGTGATGCAAAAAGCAGAATATTTATTGGCCAGCTTGCCGGTAAGCTTTGTTGCCAGAAGCCCGGCAATACCGCCCAGCAAAAATAGCCACGCTAAATTCCCCTCTGCGGCCTGCATTCTCTGGATTAATAGTGGGACCAGCACCGGGATAATCAGCATTGGGCTGAACTGCGCCAGCCCGGTGGCGGAAGCAAAAAGCAGCAGCTCCGGGGTGATTTTCAGACGCCCTGCGGTTCCTTCCAGGCGCGGTTCCTTAGGCACAAAAACTATCATCAGCGCCGATGAAATAAAGCACAGCAGGCCAATAACGCCCAGCGCTAAATGCCAGTGAAAATGGCTGCAAATAAACAGCACTGCGGGCATGCCGACAATGCTCACCGCTGAAAAAGAAGCGAGAACCGTCGCCAGTACCTTCGCGCGCTGTGCCGGTGGAGTGAGGTTAATCATTAGCCCAATGCCCACGCCCATGGTGGTGCCCCCGATAAAACCGGCCAGCAGGCGGAGCACCAGCAGCATGCCAAAGCTGGAAGTGGCGGTGATAGCCAGCGTCAGCAGCCCGAGCAGCGCCATATTGCTCACAAGCAGGCGCTTTTTATTGAGCTTATCGACCCATAAAAAAGCGCCAATCCCTGAAATGACCGCCGCCAGGGTGTAGATCCCCGTAATATAGCCGGACCGGGTGACGGGCACGGAAAAGTCCGGTGCCATAAAGGTAAATACGGGATTGAAAACCATATATTCCAGCGCGTTAGTAAATTGCAGAAAAGCGATTGTCAGGGCGATAACCGTGAGTCTTTTATTGTCAGTGCGGAGCATATACAGAGCCTGTGAAAATGAGATGAACACAGTTTGTCATATGGTGAAAAGGGTGATTAGCCGTTAAAATTAGCAATCATTTTTATCAATAATGGGATAATCAATGCGCCCGAAAATGGACCTGAATGCCCTGCGTGTTTTTGTTGAAGTGGCAAAGCACGGCAGCTTTTCCGGGGCCGCAAAAGCGCAGGGAATGCCGACCTCGAACGTCAGCCGCCAGGTGCAGCAACTGGAGGAGCGGCTGAACCTCAGATTGATCGAGCGCACCACCCGGCACCTGAAATTGACGGAGGCGGGGCAGCTGCTTTATACCCGCATGGGCTCCATGCTGGATGCCCTGACGGACGCCGAAGTGGCGCTTTCGCTCCAGCAAAATCAGCTCACCGGGCAGCTTCGCCTGTGTGTGCCCAACGAGATTGGCCCGGCGCTATTTGCTAAAGCGATGGCCGAATTTGCCGTTCTGCATCCGCTGCTGGAGATTTCCTGCACCACCAACCTCGCCGGTGAGGAAGTGCTGAAGCAGGATATTGACCTCGCAGTGATTATCTCTCGCGGCAAGATGGCGGACAGCAGCATCATTGCCCTTCCTTTGCTTACGTTCCCCTGCTGCGTGGTTGCCGCCCCGCAGCTGTTGCAGAAAGTTGGCCACCCCACGCGCATTGCGCAGCTAAAACAGCTGCCCTGCATTACTACCGTTAGCGCGCTCAACGGCGAGGCGTGGCAGTTTATGATGAGCGGCGGGCGGTTTAAGAAGGTTGCCGTTAAAGCGCACTACCGGGTGAACAGCGGTGAAATGGCCTTTCAGGCAGCGGTCGCTGGCCTGGGTTTTGCCATCCTCGCGAAGCAGGCCTGCGCCCGCTATTTGCAGGAGGGAAAGCTGGTCGAAGTAGCGCTTGAGCATCAGGCCGCGCCGCTGGCGCTCTCGATTGTGTATAGCGGGCAAAACTACCTCCCGGCCCGGGTGAAAGCGCTGATTGAATTTCTGCGCCAGTACGCCGGTGATTTGAAAGGCAACTTTTCCATCGGCGAAGAGTAATTATGCGCCGCGCTGGTGCAGTCAGCCTTTGCACCCGCGCTTTCTGGTGCATTAACGCCCTTAGCTGATGTTTTCCTCCCCCGGCACTAAACGCCAAATCTGGCCCCTGGCGGGCAATCAGGCGAGAGGCAAAGGATCGCTTAAGTAGTGAAATATATCGTCTGACCAATTTAACCAGGCAAAGAAACAGCCCCGCCTTAATGCGCCAAAATAGCCGCCAGAAGCTGGCACAAAGCTTGCTCAACTCCTGTTAAAGCAACAGGAGAAGAAGATGAGTACAGATAATTTCCCCGCGATTAAAAAACCAGCGTTGATTATCGTTGATATGCAGAACGACTTTATTCGGGACGGAGCACCGCTGGAGGTGCCGGGCGGCAGGGATATTATTGGCCGCAACTTAGCGCTATTGCAGTATTTCCGCGAAACAGGGCAGCCGGTGGTCTTTTTAAGGTGGCTGGCGGTGGAGAACGATCCTAAAAGACGCCTTGAAGGCAAATTCTCGTGGATGAGCCTGCTTGATGAAACCACCCAGGCCTGCCGCCTCGGCTTTACCCGCCGCTACCGCGATGTGGATGGCGAGCTCGATGGATCGGCGGTTATTGATGAGCTAACTCCCCAAAATAATGAATTCACCATTTTTAAATACGGCTACGGCGGCTTTTATGGCACTTCGCTAGGGGAGCATTTATCCCAGCTTGGAGTCGATACTCTGGTCGTTACCGGCGTGGTGGCCGAGTGCTGCGTGGAAGATACGGTGCGCCAGGCCTGGAACCACGCCTACGCCACGCTCGCGGTTAGCGATGCCATTGCGGCGATGAGCGAGAAACGCATGGTGGAGTCCATGAGCGTTATTGAAGAGAACTACGGCTGGGTTGCCACAACCTGCCAGGTTATTTCCCTGCTAAATCAAAATAACAATAAATAAGAGGCCGCTATGCTCGAACTTTTTAGTATTCGCAACATCATGGTTCATATTCCCCTCGGCACCGGCGGCTACGATCTTTCGTGGATTGAAGCTATCGGCACCGTTCTGGGGCTGATTAATATCTGGCTGGCCAGCCGCGAAATCACCATCAATTATTTGTTTGGCATTTTAAACGTGCTGCTGTTCACGTTGGTGTTTTACCAGATCCAGCTGTATGCCAGCATGCTGCTACAGGTGTTTTTCCTGGTGGCCAATATTGTCGGCTGGTACATGTGGTATCAAAGCGACAATTCGGCCAGCCCTGCGATGGTGGTCAGGTGGATGCCGGTTAAACAGACCCTGGTTGTTTCGATCATCAGCGTGCTGTGCATCGCGCTGGTGGCGGCGAATATTGATGCGGTGTTTATCTGGCTGAGCAACGTGGCGGTTAGCGTGTTGCAGCTCTTCGGCGTGACGTTACAGCGCCCGGAAGCGATTCCCGATCCTTACCCGATAGCGGACTCCACCATTATGATCTTGTCGATTGTGGCGACGGTGTTGATGATCAAAAAGTATGTGGAGAACTGGATAATCTGGTGCGGGCTGGACGTACTTTCGGTCTGGCTGTATGCGAAGCAGGGCGTTTACTTTATGTCTCTGGAATACACGCTGCTTATCTTCATCGCCGCTTTCGGGACGTGGAACTGGATCAAGCTTGCTCGTGAAAACCGAATCTACGCGGGCGGGCAGCAGGGCGCGAAAATAAGCATAACCCCGTAAGGATGATCGCTTTAGAGTCGTCATCATCTTGCAGCGTTCGGATTTTAAAACGATAAGCGTTGGTACCATATCGACGGCAATTTACGGGAGGTTTAGGTTAGGGCAACTACTCTTAAGGCTGGGCTGCGGTATCCGCAGTGACTGAGATGTTAACCCTAAAGAAAGGATTTTACGATGAAGGTACTTACTCTTGTTTCATCTCTGGCGTTGGCCGGTTTTTGCTTTTCCGCGGTAGCTGCAACACCTGAAAACATTGCCGTTTATGCTACCCATAAATCTACCGGTTCTATGTCCGTGGGTGGAAAAAGCGCTTATACCAACACCTTTGAAGTGATGGTTGCAAACGTCTCTGATAAGGATATTGATCTCTCCAAAGTGTGTCTGAAAGCAATCTCTCCTGACCATAAGGAATTTAAGCTCGACACCGTGGATGAGGCTCTGGCTAAAGGCCAGCTGAAGGCAGGAAAAATGGCTAAAGGTATCGCTGTTTTCGCCTCCGAAGATGCGAAAGTTAATGATGCGTTGCTGATTACCCTTTCCGGTGAGTGTAAGTAACCGTAACTGGCAGCCCATTCGGGCTGCTACCTTTTGACTGACTCAACGAGCCTGAATCGCTTCTTTTATTTTCCTTGGCTCCTGGCGGCTATCCTCTATTTTTTAATTTATATCATGACAATGGATAGTCATGAATGATTAGAGAATGTAAATGACAACTATTTAGAATACACAAAATTACTGATTGATGAAGCCGCTGTGTTTAATGTTAATTGAATAAAGGTTCAGCAAAATACCTCCATCGAATGATTATGGTTATTGAAAGTCATGAATGGAAATAATAATAAATCTCAGTTACGTGCGTCTGAAACAAAAAAATGCACGCTGGTCAGTCTCTGCATTAATTTTTTCCTGTCTGTATTCCAAATAATAGCCGGCGTTTTTTCAGGTTCGCAGGGGCTTATTGCAGATGGGATTCATTCTCTTTCAGATCTCTCTTCTGATTTTGTCGTTTTAATTGCTAATAAGAAAGGGCAGAAGGAGTGTGATGACGACCATCACTACGGCCATTTGCGCTTTGAAAACGGCGGAAAGCTCATTATCGGGGCGATTCTTCTTTTAGTGGGGCTGGGTACTATCTGGTCGGCCGGGGGAAAACTTCTTCATAACAGCTTGCCTCAGGAGATAAACCCCTTAGCAATATGGGTAGCTCTAATCGCGCTGGTGATAAAAGAGACCCTTTTCCGCTATATGCTGTTTGTTGGCAAACGCATTCAGTCATCTTTGCTTATCGCGAACGCCTGGCATGCTCGATCTGATGCGGCTTCGTCGGTCATTGTGGCGATCGGCATTATCGGGAATATGCTGGGGTTCCATATGATGGACTCGATTGCTGCTCTGATTGTCGGCCTCTTCATTGCCCGGATGGGCTATCACTTCTCCTCTGACGCTCTTCAGGATTTGATGGATCGTTCTGTTGATACTGAACTGGAACATGAAATAAGGGTTTGCCTGTTGTCTACGACAGGTGTGGAGGGAGTTCATGATTTGAAAACACGTAAAATGGGCGACTACGCTCTGGTTGATGTCCATATCGAAGTCAACGGGGATCTGTCTATCCGGGAAGGCCATGAAATCGCGATAGACGCCAGAAAAAGGGTGATGGCCGTTTTTGATGTACTCAATGTCATGGTCCATATTGAACCCGAAGATAGCGACTGCCGGTAAGTATTATGTAACTGTTATCGTATTTATTTTACCGTTTGAAATGTATTTCCCTATAAATTGTTGTAATACACAATTTACGGTTATTATTATTGTTTTGACATATCATTTCCTATCTTGACATAACTAAACGGTTCCTAACCGAAGCTTATTCTTTTATTTCCCACAGTATGCCAGGGGTTATAATAGGCTGTCTTTCAAAAGGGGAGCTCTCGGGTAGCCCTGATGAAGAGATATAATGGCGGGTAGCGCGGCTACGCTAATTGTCGCTCACACATTTAAGTGAAAATGAACAGGAGAAGATTTATGACTTGTAATATTTCTGATGAACCTCCATCGAGAGAGGAACATATGGGCTGACTATCTACATTGAGACTCAGTGTATTCAATGGAGACGGTCTGTGCAGTTGCCATGAAACTGCCGGAAATTGATCTTTCATTTTATGCACTCAGGTTGAGGTGTAGTATGTCGCTACTCACAAAGCGCTACATGTTTTATGTTGATGCTAAAAGCACAATCATTTTCTCAATGTTGGCAGACACTGTTCAGTCAATACCATCGCCATTTCATACATCCTTCAATAAAAAGCTTACGGTATGGGGACAATTTGCCGGTAAGCTCCAGCTCAAACTGAAACAAAAAAGGCAACGTGTCGTTGAAGATAATATCAACTCACTATTGCCATAATTCGTAATAAGCCCTGGTGGTGCCTGTTTCTGACGGCTAAATCTTAGTCGCCAGGGCTTTTTAGGGTTTAATAAATCTAATCTTGTCTCATTCGTTCGCGCTCAGCGAGGGTAACCTCATGCGTGCAAGTTAATGAGCGGAGTTTCCTATTATGCATGTTTTAACAACACACATAAGCAAGAAGACTTCTGTCGTGAACGACCTGATTGTTGGCTTTATTATAGCGGCCTGCATCATTTTGTTCATTTATGGTTGGCAGGGAATGCACACCCCTTTCGACGGGCACTCGTTGCCTGACGTTAGCCTGGACTATCATTTACTCCCCTATTACACATTGCGCACAACTATGCGATTGCTTATTGGGCTTTTTTACTCAATGCTCTTTTCGATAGTGTTTGCGGTATTAGCAGCAAAATATGCTCCCATGAGGAGGGTTATTTTACCTTTCGTAAATTTTATGGAGTCGGTGCCTTTAGTCGGATTCCTGACATTCACGACGGGATTTTTTCTCGGACTTTATCCGCACAGCGTTATGGGGCTTGAAGGGCTGGCTATTTTCGCAGTCTTTACCGCACAAGCCTGGAATATGATGCTGACGTTATATCAGACGCTAAAGGTCGTGCCTGATGAGTTATCCGAAGCCACTGAGGCTTTTGGTTATAACCCATGGCAAAAATTTTGGCGTCTGGGGTTCATCTATTCGTTCCCGGGTTTGCTATGGAATACGATGGTCTCTCAGTCCGCGGCCTGGTTTGCGCTGGTTGCTTCAGAGATGCTTACCGTAGGGGATGGCAGTACTAATTTACCCGGGGTTGGCTCGTATATCGGTATCGCTTTACAGAATGGCAGCCTCAACGGCGTTATCCTGGGAGTATTAGCCCTTATCATCAATATTCTCATCTTCGATCAACTGCTATTCCGCCCGCTGGTTCGCTATGCGCATCAGTTCAAATATGAGGATGTTAGTGACAGAAAAATTCCAGGCTCGTGGTTCTATCAATGCCTTAGTCAATCGCATATAGGCCTTGGCTTAGGGCGCGCATGTAAAAAGTTGTCCATATTCTGGTTATTTGTTCTGCCTAAAGCGTGGTATGGACTAAAGCTAAACCGACTTTTTGCTTTCCTTGCGCAAATGAATTGGCTGTGGTCCAGCCTTTGGTATCTGGCTATCGTGGTCGGCTGCATTTATTACGGGCATCAGCTGTGGCTGTTTATTCCCAAGGAGTACCTGGCTTCACTTCCTGGTTTAATGGGGCTAACCGCCGCTCGAGTCATCGGAGCAATGGTGTTAAGCGTAATTATCTTCACACCTCTGGGTGTGTGGATTGGCCTGCGGCCAAAACTTGTGCGCTTTTTCCAGCCGATTATTCAGGTGATGGCGGCGGTGCCTGCCAACGTCTTTTATCCATTGATAGCCTTTATGATTGTGGCCTGGCATCAGAATTTGGGCACCTGGACAATTCCAATGATTATGTTGGGCACGCAATGGTACGTGCTGTTTAACGTCATTGCCGGAACTTCCATGATCCCAAGTCAACTCGTGGAAGCAAGCCGGGTGTTTCATCTCCGTGGCTTACTCTGGTGGACCCGATTCACGCTCCCGGCAGTGTTTCCCTACATCGTCACCGGCGTTATTTCTGCGGCTGGTGGAGCCTGGAATACCGCTATCGCAGCGGAAGTGCTGAGCTGGGGGAAAATCACCTTACAGACGCACGGACTCGGAGCCTTTATTTCTCTGGCCAGTGATGCGGGCCAAAACCCACAGGAAGCTCTGGGCTGCCTGGCTATGTGCTTCATGGTTCTGCTGTGCATTATTTTTGTCTGGCAGCCTATGTATCGTTACGCAGAGACGCGCTTCAAATTTGATTAGTTATTAACAAATTAAAGATGTCAGGGATTATTATGAAAAAATCATCAGTAGTATTAGAGATTAAGAACGTCTCAAAATCATTTAATAAAGGTCGTAAGCAAAAAGTAACCGTGCTGGATAATATTAGTCTTGAGATTAAAGAGAATGAAATCGTTGCTTTACTGGGGCGCTCCGGCTCAGGAAAGTCAACGCTATTAAGGATGGTTGCTGGATTAGTAGAGCCGGATATAGGCTCTATTGTTTGCTGCGATTTACCCATCAACGGGCCAGGCAAACATACCAGTATGGTATTTCAGTCTTTTGCACTTTTCCCCTGGCTAAACGTTTTTGATAGCGTGGCATTTGGGCTTCAGGCGCAGGGATTATCGTCAGATGAGGTGGGTAAAAGGACAATGGACATGCTTGATCTGATAGGGCTTTCCGGGTACGAAAAAGCCTATCCGAGAGAGCTGTCAGGAGGAATGCGGCAGCGTGTTGGATTCGCCCGTGCACTAGCCGTCGAACCGGAACTGTTGCTGATGGATGAGCCATTCTCGGCACTGGATATTTTTACCGGTAATAAACTACGCCAGGATCTTATTGAGCTGTGGGAAAATCGTGTGATTAAGACGCGCTCGATGTTGCTGGTCACTCACAGCGTCGAAGAAGCGGTAATGCTTTCTGACAGAGTCTGCCTGCTGGGGGGAAAAGCCAGCACAATCACGGATACCTTTCATATAGATATTGAGCGTTCTCTGAGAACCAAAGACAGTATTGCGCCAATGGTGGATAAAATCAGCGATGCGCTAAACGACAGGATAGCATCTTGTGTCTGAAGGGAGACTCAGGGCGGTAGACAATATTAGTCACCACGGCATCTAACATATTGTTATGAAAATTTGAGAGCTACCTGTTTTATAGGGAGGAGAATCATTATACCAGGTAAATGGTAACTCTCATTTTTTCTGCTCAATCGCCTGCCATATTTCGACGATTAGATTATGGCAGGCGATACCTTTGATTCAATATGGGCCGTTAACTAGTAGCAGCAGACTTGCTGATTTTCGACGCACTAAAGTTAGCCAACTTACTAAATTTCAGGCATAAAAAAAGACGTCGGTTGACGTCTCTTGATATGAATTTGGTACGCCCTACAGGGTTCGAACCTGTGACCTACGGCTTAGAAGGCCGTTGCTCTATCCAGCTGAGCTAAGGGCGCACTGGGGAGTGCGGGTGTCATTGCAGAAGAATCACACCTTTGTGCGGGTGGGATTATACGGTCAGCACCCTTTGAGTCAATGGCTTTTCAACCACCTGCGCGACAATTGAGCATAAACCCACATCAGAGCCTGACAGCGGGCCGCGCATCTGACAAAATAGAAGCAATCCCCTTCCTTTAAGTTTACAGATGGAATTCTCTCTCTGATGGCAGCAAAGATTATTGACGGTAAAACGATTGCGCAGCAGGTACGGCTTGAAGTTGCTGAAAAAGTAAAAGCCCGAATTGCCGCAGGAAAACGCGCCCCTGGTCTGGCCGTTGTATTGGTGGGAGCGAACCCTGCGTCCCAGATTTATGTTGCCAACAAACGCAAAGCTTGCGAAGAGGTCGGTTTTGTCTCCCGTTCTTACGATTTGCCGGAAACCACCAGCGAAGCGGAGCTGTTAGGGCTGATTGACGACCTGAACGCCGATGCTGAAATCGACGGGATCCTGGTTCAGCTTCCGCTGCCTGCCGGGATTGATAACGTGAAGGTGCTCGAGCGTATCGACCCGAATAAAGACGTAGACGGTTTCCATCCGTACAACATTGGCCGCCTGTGCCAGCGCGCGCCGCGCCTGCGCCCTTGTACGCCACGCGGTATCGTTACGCTGCTTGAGCGCTACAACATCGACACCTACGGCCTGAACGCGGTCATCATTGGCGCTTCCAACATCGTTGGCCGCCCGATGAGTATGGAACTGCTGCTGGCGGGCTGCACCACCACCGTGACCCACCGCTTTACCAAAAACCTGCGCCAGCACGTTGAGAACGCCGACCTGGTGATTGTTGCGGTAGGCAAACCGGGCTTTATTCCGGGCGAGTGGATCAAAGAAGGCGCTATCGTAGTGGACGTGGGTATTAACCGTCTGGAAAGCGGGAAAGTGGTCGGCGACGTAAATTATGATGAAGCCGCCGCCAAAGCCTCGTATATTACGCCGGTTCCGGGTGGCGTGGGTCCGATGACCGTCGCCACTCTAATCCAGAATACCTTGCAGGCCTGCGAGGAATATCATGATGTCGATGGAGAGTAATAATGGCGACCTTCTCATTAGGTAAACACCCACATGTTGAACTGTGCGATCTGCTGAAGCTGGAAGGCTGGTGCGAAAGCGGCGCGCAGGCGAAGGCGGTGATTGCCGAAGGCATGGTGAAGGTGGACGGCGAAGTCGAAACCCGCAAACGCTGCAAAATCGTTGCCGGGCAAACCGTGGCTTTTGAAAGCCTGAGCATTACCGTTCAGCCCTAACCTCTGACCTTAACCCTCGGTCTCACCGGCTGAGGGTTTGCTTTCTCTTAATGCTCTGCAACTGAATCCCGCAAGACAAACTCCGCCAATCAGGCTGCAACGCTTGGGCTGGCCGAAGAGCGCCGCACCCTGTCGCCACTACTCAAAACCTGCGCGACTTCAAATATTCGATAACAATATGGCAACAACGAAGATTTCAGTTGCGGGGAAAAATCCCTTTCGGCACTCTAGGTAGAACGTTCTAGTAGAACGTTCTACCAACCATAAAAACGCGTGAACAGACAAAACGCGGTTACTGCGTCTGCACCGGGGGAAACGTCCATGAGTCTGTTGTCCAGTGTTGTAAAATCGTTATCAAAGCTTTCCATGATTGGCCGCGCCTTAATGCTGCCAATTTCTTTGCTGCCCGCCGCGGGCCTGCTGTTGGCGTTCGGCGATAAGTTTCACTTACCGTTAATGATGAACGCGGGCGGGGTTATTTTCGATAACCTGCCTATGCTGTTTGCTATCGGCTCCGCCGTTGGCCTGGCCGCAGAATCCGGCATCGCCGCGCTTTCTGCTGCGGTTTCGGTGTTTATCATCAATATTACCATCGGCACCGTGATGCACATTACGCCGGAAATGGCCTCCGCAGGCGGTAAATACGCCATGGTGGTGGGTATTCCGACGCTGCAAATGGGCGTCTTCGGCGGCCTTATCTCCGGTATTCTTGCCGCGTGGTGCTACAACAAATTCCACACCATGCAGTTGCCGGAATTCCTCGGCTTCTTCTCCGGCAAACGTTTCGTGGCAATTGCTACCGCGTTTCTGTCGTTCCTGCTGGGCATGGTTCTGCCGTGGGTCTGGTCTTATATTCAGTCCGGCATTGATGCGTTGTCCGTAGTGGTAAATGGCGATAATCAGGCGGCTTCGACCTTTATTTTTGGCCTGGTTGAACGTGCGCTGATCCCGCTTGGCCTGCACCACATTTGGTATCCGTCCTTCTGGTATTCGTTCGGGGAATACACCACCCACGGCGGGCAGGTTATTCACGGCGACCAGACGATTTGGTTCAAAATGCTGGAGGAGGGCGTGAAGTCCTTCAGCAGCGACAGCTATCAGGATGCCGGTAAATTCATGCAGGGCGAGTTCCCGCTGATGCTGTTCGCGCTGCCTGCCGCCTGTCTTGCGATGTACCATGAAGCCAACACCAAAAATAAGAAAATTGCCTCCGGTATTTTGTTCTCCGCGGCGCTGACCTGCTTCCTGACCGGGATAACCGAGCCGGTAGAGTTCACCTTTATTTTTGTGGCTCCTATCCTGTACGTGTTTAACGCCGTGATGGCCGGGCTTTCTTATATGTGTATGTACCTGCTGCATGCGCATATTGCGAAATCCTTCTCCGCCGGGATGATCGACTATATCTCCTTCGGCATCCTGCCGTCGTTCAACGGCTACCAGACCAACTTCCTGATGGCGGTTGTGGTGGGCGTGCCGATGGCGCTGATTTACTACTTCACCTTCCGCTTCGTTATTCGCCGCTTTGACGTGAAAACGCCGGGCCGCGCCGAAATTACCGCCAACGCCGGGGATAAAACCGATACCGAGCTGGCTGGCGATATCATCGGCCTGCTGGGCGGCGCGCCGAACATCAACTCCGTCGGCTCGTGCATTACCCGCCTGCGTCTTGAAGTGGATGACAGCACAATGGTGGACAAAGACGGCCTGAACAATCTGGGCGCGCGCGGCGTAGTCTTCGTCGGCGACTCGGGTATTCAGGTGATATTCGGGGCCAGAGCACAGTTCATCGCACAGACGATGTCGACGATGATCGGTAAGTGATGTAATACCTTTCGGCCTCCTGTATGTTTCAGGGGGCTGAAATTTATGGAAAGGCGCTAACAGGGGCGGAATGAAAAAGGTCAATATCATTGATGTTGCGGAGCTGGCGGGCGTTTCGGTGTCTACCGTTTCGCTGGTACTGCGCCAGAAAGGGAAGATCTCCGAAGCAACCATCGAGAAGGTTAATGCGGCTATCAAGCAGCTGGGCTATGTCCATAACGTCGCCGCCGCCAACCTGCGCTCCAGCACTTCAAACCTGATTGGTCTTATCATCCGTGATTTCAACGACTCCTTTTCGATAAACGTCACCGCAAGCGTGGTGCAGCATCTTGAGAAACAAGGCTATATGGTGTTTCTTGGCCAGCCGCGTGACGACCAGCAGCAACTGCGGAATTGCCTGACGTCTTTTGCCCAGCAGGGTGTTGCCGGTGTGATTTATCTGGCGGCTGACCGCCACTCTGCCGAGCTGCCTCAGGCCATTGCCGACTGCCCGCTGCCTACGGTGGTTATCTCTGAGTCCACGATTACCAGCTCGCGGGATGTTATTGGCCGCGACAACCGCCAGGCCGGAAACCAGGCCACCCGCTTTTTGATAGAGCGCGGGCATCGTAATATTGCCTGGCTCGGCGGCAGTAAGTCATGCCTGATCCGCGCAGAGCGACTATCGGGCTACCGCAGCGCCTTGCAACAGTACGGCCTGCCGTTCAGAGAAGAGTGGGCGGCGGAATGTGCGGACGACACGTCAGCAGCGGCATATGCTACCCGGCAGATGCTGGAAAAGAGCAACCAAATCACCGCCATGCTGTGCCATTCTCCGGCGTCAATTATCGGCGCTATCACCGGTATTCAGCAGGTCGGGCGCACGGTGGGTAAAGATGTGTTTCTTACCCAGCAGGTGTCGCTCATCGGCTTTGAAGACATGATGTACATTAATCTCACTTCACCGAGTTTTACCTACGTTTCCGCCGCCAGCGAAGAAACCGGCCGCCAGGCCGCCTCGCTTATCGTCAGCAAAATTAAGCAGCCTGAATTGCCTGCCCAGCGCATTATTATTTCCGGAGAGCTGGTTCCGCGTGAATCTGCCTGAGGCTGAAATTAATAATAATGTTATTAATCTACTCATAATTAACGTCATTTTATTAACGTATGGTTTTCATTATTTTCCATATTAATGATGATTAAGGCGTTTATATTGCAATGGTTATATAACCGGGTCACACTGGCATCCCGTTACTAAGAATTATCTGTAAAAATGCTAAGACGATTCGCACTCATTTTTGTGGTTTTCCTCGGTTTTTATTCTGGCAATGCTCTGGCAGTCAACTGCCAGCGGGCCGCAACGCCGCTGGAAAACACCATCTGCAATAATGAAAATTTGCACTGGCTTGACGCCACGATGACCATTATCTATCGGGCAATGCTTATCAATTCCGACGCCCCTGCGGTACATAAAGAGTACCTGGAGTGGGAGAAATCGCTGGAAAGCTGTACCTCTGACAGCTGTATCGAGCGTGCCTATTATGAAGGTATTAGCCGGATTTCAGATGCTAATGAAAATTTTGACTGGCAGGGAAAGTGGTGGAATACCGCGGCACCAAACCGCAGCGGCGGCATCTTAACCTTTAGCCGCAACGCCGAGTGGTCTTTAACCGTTGATATCCGGGCATGGGCCGGGGTTAATCATGACGATTTCACCGCCGAAGCGAGAAAGCTTTACGGCATGGCTGTGGTGGAAAAAGTGGAAGATACCAGCAACTGTAAGCTGTTGTTTATTCCCCGCCAGGATGGTTCTATCCAGGTGCATAGCAACGCCGACTGGGGCTGCAATATGTCGATGCCGAACGGCGTATTTGTTGATGGCCGCTATGTAAAGAGCCAGACCGATCCGCGTCCGAAGGCCACGCTGCTGTCAATTGGCGTTTTCCCGGATGAAGCAACGGATATCCGCTTCCGGGAGATGGTCGGAGAGGATTATCAGCGCTTCGTTGATACGGCTAATATTTATATTTATCAGGATGATATAGATAACATAGGCGCGAAGGTTATCTCCATGTGGGTGCGAGGCCAGGCAAACCGCCACACCGCAATTATTATGTATACTCCGGAAGGCAAAATGTGGGCCGCCCGCACCGCTCCGGGTAAAAACGGCGTGCAGGAAGCCAAGTTTTACCGTTCTAAGGGCAATGAAAAAGAGCCACTTCCCCGCACGCTCCAGAGCTGGAAGCTAAGGTTTTTAGAGAAGTAATTTTTACCCTCACCCCAGCCCTCTCCCTGAAAGGGAGAGGGGGCTAAAAACTCCGTTTATCTCTCTCACCCTCAGGGGGAGAGCTGCCGCTACGCAATTTTTCCTTTCACTCGCATAGCTGCCTATCTCTGGCACCACCGCGCCTGAGTTGGGTCAAAGCCGGGGACGATGAGAGCCGGGAACAAGGGCATCGCTGCGAGACTTAAAGCAACACTGACTTTCAGGATGGCTGCGGGATTGAAGCGCTGCACTTGTTCCGGCTTAAATCGCCTCCGTTTTCTCTCCGACTGACCAGGGTCCGGACGCCGGGAGCGGGCGGAGGCTGTGAGCGTCGGGAACGCATCGCAGCCGACCCAGGGCTGGGAGATAAAACGGAGGTTTACCGCTTGCGGCGATTTATCTCGCCGGGAGTCCGGGTTCTCAGGGGAGTGACGGTGACTCCCCTGAGACGTTCACGAGTGCTGGAGCTACATAAGCAGCGGAATATTACGTGAACGGAATTATCTCCGGGTTCGCATACACGACTGTAACCAGAAGAGATAACCTCTGTGAGCACGGTTATGTTCCGTTCACCGGGAATCTGTTTTCCCTGCACGTTCCGCGAACGGTGAACGTGTCAGGGGGAAATACGCCTTTCCCCCTGACAACCCCCGGCGCCGGCAAACTCATCGCCGCTAAAGCGGTAAACCCCCGGCTATCACCCAAACATTCGGGGTCGTTCGCGATCCGTTCCCGACGATCGCTCTCTTTCGCTGCTCCCGGCAGCTCCACCCCGCCTGAGTTGGGTCAAAGCCGGGGACGATGAGAGCCGGGAGCAAGGGCATCGCTGCGAGACTTAAAGCAACACTGACTTTCAGGATGGCTGCGGGATTGAAGCGATGCACTTGTTCCGGCTTAAATCGCCTCCGTTTTCTCTCCGACTGACCAGGGTCCGGACGCCGGGAGCGGGCGGAGGCTGTGAGCGTCGGGAACGCATCGCAGCCGACCCAGGGCTGGGAGATAAAACGGAGGTTTACCGCTTGCGGCGATTTATCTCGCCGGGAGTCCGGGTTCTCAGGGGAGTGACGGGGGCAAGGGCGTGGCTGCGGAATCTAATGCGATCTGGCACTGGTGATACAACGCTATTTTTGCCCCCCTCGCCCCTTTGGGGAGAGGGACGGGGTGAGGGGAATGAACTACGCCAGCGTGCCGACAATCTTCAAATCGCTATCGTCCGGCACTTCGTTATAAGAAAGCACATGCAAACCAGAGCTGAACAGGCGCCCATAGCGCGACAAAATCGGGCGTAGCTGCGGCGTAACCAGCAGCAGCGGCGGCAGGCTTTTCGCCTTCATTTGCTCGTAAATCATCGGCATAGTGTTTTGCAGCTGCGCCAGAATATTCGGGTCAACCGGGAAGCTGTCCAGCGCCACTTTACCGGCCTGCTGGGCCTGGTTTAGCGCGTTCAGCAGCAGGTTTTCCAGCTCGTTATCAATGGTGTAGGCCGCGAGCTGCCTGCGGTCGCCGTTGATATTATGCAAAATGGCACGACGCAGGGCGTAACGCACGTCGGCGCATAGCAGCTGCGGGTCCTTCGTCACGGCTGAACTTTCAAGCAGCGTGGCGGCGATGGTGACAATATCCTTCAGGGAAACCTGCTCAAGCAGCAGCTGGCGGTAAATCTTCAGCAACTGACTGAAGTTAAGCGCGTTGTTTAAATCCTCCGCCAGCTTCGGCGCCTGCAATGCCAGGCGAGAATGCAGGTGCGTAATATCATCGTAGTTAAACAGCTCCGGCAGATGCTGGCGCGCAACTTTATTGACGTGAGTTGCCACTACGCTTGCGCAGTCCACGACCTGGTAACCCAGGTTCAGGGCGCGAGCTTTTTGCTCCGGGTCAATCCAGACTATCGCCATGCCGTAGGCCGGGTCGGTATCCAGCACGCCGTCTATTTCGCCGTACAGTTCACCGCCGGGGATAGCCATCAGCTTTTCTGCGTTAACTTCGCCCAGCGCCACCCGGATGCCGTTAATGTGAATGGCGTACTGGGCGGGTTTCAGGCGGAAGTTTTCGCGGATGCGAATCTCCGGCAGCAGCACGCCGCAGGTCTCAGAGATAACCTGCCTTGCGCCGCGAATACGCTGCGACAGCGGGCTGCCTTTGGCGGCATCCACCAGCGAAACCAGCTTGTAGCCGAGGTTCAGGCCAATTGGCTCCACCAGCGGGATGCTCTCCCAGCTGACGGTCGGCTCTGTTTCCGGGGCCAGCGCTTCCTGAATCGCCTCCATGTCGTCGTCCTGCTGCGCGGCAGGCTGAATAACTTTGCCCTGTCGCCAGGCTGCGAACAGCAAAAGCGCGGTAAAGCTCAGGAAAGCGATGTGAGGCATGCCCGGCACTACGGCCAGAATAAACATCACAAACGCGGCGGTATAGAGCACGTTCGGGCGGGCGAGCAGCTGAGTTTTAATCTCATCGCTGACGTCGCCGCCGTCGCTGACGCGGGTAACGATAATGGCCGCGGCGGTTGCCAGCAGCAGGGAAGGGATCTGGGCAACCAGGCCGTCGCCGATGGTCAGCAGCACGTACTGCTGGAACGCATGGCTGGCGTCGAGATCGTATTTGAAAATACCGATACAGATCCCGCCGATCACGTTGATGATAAGCACCATGATCCCGGCAATGGCGTCGCCGCGAACGAACTTAGAAGCCCCGTCCATTGCGCCGTAAAAATCGGCTTCGTTCGCTACGTCTTTACGCCGCGTTTTTGCCTGCTGCTGGTTAATTAACCCGGCATTCAGGTCGGCGTCGATAGCCATCTGTTTACCCGGCAGCGCGTCGAGGGTGAAGCGAGCCGAAACTTCGGAAATACGCTCCGCCCCTTTGGTGACCACCACGAAGTTGATGATCATCAGAATGACGAACACCACGAAGCCCACCACGAAGTTACCGCCGATAACGACCTGCCCGAAAGCCTCGATAACCTTACCGGCCGCGCCTTCGCCTTCATGGCCGTGCAGCAGCACCACGCGCGTGGAGGCCACGTTGAGCGTCAGGCGCATCAGCGTGGTAATAAGCAGCAGGGTCGGGAAGACCGCGAAGTCCAGCGGGCGCTTGCTGTTTACCGCCACCAGCAGCACGATGACCGCCAGCACGATGTTGAAGGTAAACAGGATATCCAGCACCAGCGGAGACAGCGGCAGGATAATCATCGCCAGCACGCTGAGCAGCAGGATCGGCACGCCAACGTGCGTCTGCCTCAGGATGGTAACGGCCTGGGTTAACTTACTGTTCGCCATCGGCTTTTAATACCTCTTTTGGAATATCAATCTGCCTGTTAAGGCGGGGTTTTTGCTCAACTTTGCCCGCACGCCAGGCTTTCACCTGCATCACGTAAGTCAGGACATGAGCAATGGCGCGAAACAGCTGCGCCGGAATCTGCTGGTTGACGCGCGTGGTGTAATAAACCGCACGCGCCAGCGGAGGGAATTCAACTATTTCCACGCCGTGGTTCTGGGCCACTTCGCGGATAAACATCGCTACGTCGTCCACGCCTTTTGCCACGATATAGGGCGCTTCGGCTTTATCCGGGTCATATTTCAGGGCGACGGCGTAGTGGGTTGGGTTAGTCACAATAACGTCCGCGGCCGGAACCGACTTATTGATTTGCCCCATCGCCATCTGGCGCTGTAGCTGGCGGATACGCCCTTTGATCTGCGGGTTGCCGTCGTTGTTCTTATGTTCTTCCTTCACTTCTTGCTTGGTCATGCGCATTTTTTTGGTGAACATAAATTTGCTCAGCGGCACGTCCAGCAGGGCGAACACGACAATTACAGCCACAAAGTAGCTAATGACGTGGTGGAAAATATCAAACCCGCCGTCGATGGCCTGGCGCAGGTAAAGCTGTTGCAGGTTCAGCAGCCCGTTGAGCGAGTCGTGCACCATGGTGTAAAGCACGGCGAGAATAACGCCGCACTTGGCCAGCATTTTGCCGACCTCCACGTAGTGGCTGCCGGAAACCATTCTTTTAAAGCCGCTGATGGGGTTAATTTTTTTAAAGTCCGGCAGCAGCTTGTTGGGGGTAAATATCCAGCCGCCCGGGATAAGGCTTGAAACAATGCAGGCCAGCGGAATCGGCACTAACGTGGCGATAAACTTCAGCACGATAATCACGTTAAGCATCATAAACTGGCCGAGCGCGCCGCTATCGTCGAGCTTGCCCGCCATGGTGCCGACCGACAAAAACGACTCGCCAATCAGCGTTTTGTAATAAGGGAAGAAGCTGCCGAGCGTAATAAAGGATGCCACCAGTCCGACCGCCATGGTCAGGTCTTTGGAGCGAGGAATATCTCCCTTCTGGCGCGCCTTACGCAGTTTACCTGCGGTAGGTTTTTCGCTTTTATCTCCGCTTGAGGCCGACATCAGTTCACCCGCATCGCATCAAGCCTGGCAAGGATCTCATTGGTTAAATTGAGATAGTGCTCGGGAATATGGGACACAATCATGGTGATACACAGCAGGCCGAACAGCATGCTTATCGGGAAGCCGAGAGAAAACAGGTTCAGGGTCGGCGATACGCGGTTAAGCAGGCCAAATCCACCCTGCACAATCAGCATTACAAAAGTGGTGGGCAGCGCGACAAGCGTGGCGGAGGCCACTATCCAGCCGAGGCTTTGCACCAGCTGCTTTAGCGTCGGCTCGTTGATAGCCTGGCCGATGGGCCAGTAGCTGAAGCCCTTCACCAGAATGGTCACTACCAGCAGATGTCCGTCCATGATGAAGAACAGCAGGGCGCAGAAAATAAAGATAATTTGCGAAATAACCGTGGTCGAGCCGCCGTTGACCGGGTCGTTCATCATCGCCATCCCCAGCCCCATATTCATCGACAGAATATGCCCGGCGGTTTGCAAGGCGACGAACACCAGCTGCATCGTCATGCCAAACAGCAGCCCCCAAAGCAGCTGCTCGCCGATAAGCAAAATAGCGCGCATCGACACCAGTTCGTTAAGCACCACGTTGTTGTGCAGCATCGGGGTAATCAGCGCCGTGAGCGTTAATGCGGTGGCAATTTTAATGCGGCGGGAGAAGGCTTTGTTGTCGAGCACCGGGCAAAAATGGATAAACGCCAGAATACGCACGAAGGGCAGCACCATCGCCATCAGCGGATTGAACAAGTCGTGGATATTGATGCCCATAATGCTCAGCTAACCAGCGAGGAGGCCTGGTGGAAGATTGCCGTGGTGAAGTCCACCAGCCGGGTCAGCATCCATTTACCGCCAAAAATCAGCACCAGCAGCGTGACAACCAGACGCGGCAGGAAGCTCAGGGTTTGCTCATTAATCTGGGTCGTGGCCTGGAAAATACTCACGCACAGGCCAACCAGCAGGCTGGGCACGATAGCGACGGCGGAAATCAGCAGCACCAGCTGAATGCCGGAAGCCATGATGTCCCCGGCGGTGTCCATATTCATCATCGCTATAGCCCCTGTACGCTTGAGGTCAGGGTGCCGACAATCAGCGTCCAGCCGTCGCACAGTACAAACAGCATCAGCTTAAACGGCAGCGAGACAATCAGCGGCGACAGCATCATCATCCCCATCGCCATCAGGATACTGGCGACGATAAGGTCGATAACCAGGAACGGAATGTAAATCATAAAGCCAATCTGGAACGCGGTTTTCAGCTCGCTCAGCAGATAGGCGGGGGTGACCACGGTTAACTCCTGTTCGCGAGCGTCACCGCTCACCCCGGCAATCTCCATCATCTGGGACATTGCCTTGTTGTTGGTCTGCGCCAGCATGAATTTTTTGAGCGGTACTTCGGCGGTAGCCAGCGCCTGATTAAGAGTAATTTTGTCGTTCTGGAACGGCACTATCGCTTCGTTATACACCGTGGTCCACACCGGACGCATGACCAGCAGCGTCAGGGCGAGGGCAATCCCGGTGAGAATTTTATTCGGCGGGCTTTGTTGCAGCCCCATCGCCTGGCGCAAAATCGCCAGTACGATGATAAAGCGGGTAAAGCAGGTCATCATCAGCACCATGATCGGCAGCAGGCCGAGCAGGGTCATCAGGATCAGGATTTCAATTTTAACGTTGTAATCCTGGCCCGCGTCGGTATTAGCCGAGCTGAATAATGTCACCTCGCCGTTGGCGGCAAACAGCAGCGGCGAAAAGCACAGGCCGAGCGTCAGCAGCGCCGTCAGGGCGGATTTTCTGCCCGCGAGGCAGCGTAACAGCCGTTTCATCCTGCCAGCTCGCCAAGATCTTTGTTGTTGAATTCGATGATGCGTAGTCCGTATTTGTCGTTAAGCACCACCACTTCGCCGCGGCCAAACAGAATGCCGTTCACTTTAATGTCCAGCGGTTCACCGGCCAGCTTATCCAGCTCAACCACAGAATCGTTGGTGACGGACATTAAATCGGCCAGCGAAATCTCCACCGAGGCGACTTCCAGCGTGAGGGTAACGGGAATGCGGCTAAACAGAGACATCTTGCGCATCTTGTCCATTGGATTATGGCGTGGCGTGTTGTCCTGCAAATCCATACGGATATTGCCTTCAACCGTCTCTTCCTGCGGAGCATCGTCGAAGTTCAGGTCGTCCAGGCTCAGGGACTGGCTCAGGTCTTGTTCAATTTGACTCATAGTGCTTCTCGGCCGTCTTATCGTTAAATTCACTCAGCAGCAATTTGCCGCGATCTTCCGCGATTTCAGCGGTAAAAATCTGTTCTTTGCCAATAAAGACCGGCATGGGTTGGTTCAGTGAAAGCGGAATAATGTCTCCGGGTTCAATGTCGGCAATTTGCGCCACCGTCAGGTTCAGCGAGGCCAGGCGGCCGTTGAGCTTTAGCGGCAGGTCGTAGAACAGCCGCTCAATTTGCCCGGCGCTCAGGGCCGACTCCTTTTCGCTCTCGGTGCCGTCCGGCGTTCTCAGTTTCGCCAGCATGCGGTCAACATGAAAATGGTCGAGCAGGATGGTAAATCCACCCTGGTCATAACCTTCGAGGCTAAAGGTGATGCACCACGACCACTGGCTAATGACCGTCGAATAATCGTTTTTAATTTCTAACTCTTCACCGAAGGTTTCTTTATTGACTATCAGGGCGGTAAGCTCCTGGCCCAGTTTATTCTTCAGTCGTTCTTCGGTTTTTGATACCGGCTGAGACAGATCCGGTGCCACCTGGGTGCTGTCTTTGCTCAGACCATAATAGTCATGGAGAATATTCAGCAGCAAAATACGATCAATATCGAAAGCGAGATTGCCGTAGTTGGTGGAAAATATTTGTGTATTTTTATAATTTTTATCAATGGCAAATGTCATGTTTTTTAACATGACGTTAACTCTGAATTTTTTTAAGAAGTAAATACTCAAGCGCGCATCAAGAATATCGAAGCAATCATTCATGATCTTTGGCAGCTTGTGCCACGGACGGCCAAGTTTATTTACTTCCAGCTTCACCAGGTCGGGAAGCCGATCGCGGTGATGAATTCTAAGTCGTTGTAGTACAGGCTGCATAATTCTTCCGCATAACTATTGAATTTGACGGCGTCGCTAATGAGATTCATTATTGATTCATCAGCCGCCAAAAAAAAATATTACCTGGAGGTTTAAGTTATGAGAATGAGGTGGCGCTCTTTATTAGCAGCAGCGGGTCATTACTTGAAAACATCTCATCACTTTTTTTCAGGACGTTGATTAGACCTGCTTACGCCCGTTGTTGCAAGGGGGCGTAGCTTATTAATCTATTATTTATCCGAGGGTTATTAAGATTAATAACTTTTGTAACTCACTGTATTTTAATGATTAATATTTTAATATCCCTTAAAAATAAGACATTTCGTAGTACATCATTATACTCGCCCCCAGTGATAGTCGCCGCATTGAGATGCCAGCGATTAAATAGCCGATACCAGACGCTTAACATAAACGGTCTTGATAATTGTTCTTTGTAATAAAGGGCGCATTAAGCCGGTTTTGCTGTCCTTATTAGTCTGAATTAATTATAGGTTGGTAACACATCATGAACATGTTTGTGGAACACGACGCTGGTAATATTAATGGCTTTGTTGCCAGCGCACCCTCCAGCGTCAGTGTATTTGCGCTGGCTCGTCGCGTGGCGAACTTCAATGTGTCGGTATTAATTACCGGCGAAACAGGAACCGGTAAAGAATGCGTGGCTAAGTATATTCACGAGCACGCATCCGGCGTTGATGCTCCTTATATTGGAGTCAACTGCGCAGCGATTCCTGAAAGCATGCTGGAAGCTATTTTATTCGGCTATGAAAAGGGCGCATTTACCGGAGCGGTAACCAGCGTGGCGGGTAAGTTCGAACAGGCAAATGGCGGCACGTTATTGCTTGACGAAATTGGCGATATGCCGCTGGCGCTGCAGGCGAAACTATTACGTGTATTACAGGAACAGGAAGTTGAGCGCCTGGGAAGCCATAAACGCATCCCGCTCGATATTCGCCTGATTGCCTCCACGAATAAAGATTTGCAGCTTGAGATTGCCGAGGGACGTTTCCGTCAGGACTTGTTCTACCGTATTTCCGTGGTACCGATTCATATTACGCCGCTGCGCGAACGCCAGCAGGATATCGTGCCGCTGGCCCAGCGCTTTATTAGCAAGTATCACACTTTTCACCAGGGCAATACCCGCCTCGGCGAAGACGCCCGCCGTGCGCTGCTCAGCTATGACTGGCCGGGCAACGTCCGCGAGCTGGAAAACGTGATTCAGCGCGGCCTGATCCTTTGCAACGGCAGCGAAATTACCGCCAATGACTTTGGTCTTGCCCCGGCGGCTTCGCAAAGCTCCGGCATTGAGATGATGCCGGCCTGGCACGAAACCAAAAACGACGGCGTGCGCGGCGCGGTGGCGGCGATCCGCAACGTGAAGCTGCATGGCCGCATGGCCGAATACCAGTACATCATCGATCTGCTCAAGCGCCATCAGGGCAATAAATCTAAAACCGCACAGTTCTTAGGCATAACCCCTCGTGCGCTGCGCTACCGGCTGGCTTCGATGCGCGAAGAGGGCATTGATATTGAGTGTTACTCCTGAAAAGGAGAAGGAAACCGTTATGGATAAAATTTCAGGATTAGGCATGCCGATGGCGCAGCAGGAGATGCTCAATCGCCTGCAAAGTACCGCCGTCAGCGCCGGTTCCGGCTCTATTGCCGCGGCGCAGAACTTTGCTCCGTCGCTGAATAGCACCGCGCAGCCCGTCTCCTTCGGCAACGCGTTGAAGCAGGTCGTCAACAGCGTTGACCAACTTCAGCACTCCGCCAGCGCAAAGCAGACGGCCATCGACACCGGGCAGAGCGATGATTTAACCGGCGCGATGATCGAAAGCCAGAAGGCCAGCGTGGCGTTCACGGCGATGATGCAGGTGCGCAATAAGCTCACCAGCGCGCTGGATGAAGTGATGAACATTCCGCTCTAAGGGCCTTACCTTGTTAAACAAAATTAAAACTCAGCTTGCGGCGCTGCCGGTACCGCAGGGGAATCATAAAAAATGGCTTATTGGCGCCGCAGCCGTGTTGCTGACCGGCGCCATTGTCGCTTCGATATGGCGCAGCAGCGGCGGCTATGTCGCGCTGTATGGCGCCCAGGAAAATCTGCCTACCGCCCAGGTTGTTGAGGTGTTGGGCGCGGAGAACATTGCCTACCGTATCAACCCGGACAACGGGCAAATTCTGGTGGCCGAGAACAAGCTGTCGAAGGCGCGCATGGCGCTGGCGGCAAAAGGCATCAGCGCCGCGCTGCCGGAAGGCTACGAGCTGATGGATAAAGAAGAGATGCTCGGCAGCAGCCAGTTTGTGCAGAACGTTCGCTATAAACGCAGCCTCGAAGGCGAGCTGTCGAAGAGCATTATGGGGCTGGATCCGGTGGAGTCCGCGCGGGTTCATCTCGGCCTGAGCGAAGCCAGCTCGTTTGTGATGAGCAACAAGCCGGAAAGCAGCGCCTCGGTCATTATCCAGCTGCGCTACGGCAAAACGCTGGACGAACCGCAGGTTGCGGCCATCGTGCAGCTGGTTTCCGGCAGCGTACCGGGCATGAAGGCCAGCAGCGTGCGGGTGGTCGATCAGAGCGGTAATCTGCTTTCAGAAGGGATTCAGAGCGGCAATAGCGGCCTGGCGGGCATTCGTCAGGCGAATGACGTTGTGCAGCGGATGAAGGCCGACACCGAAAAGAATATCTCCGGCCTGCTGACTTCGCTTGTCGGCAACAACAACTTCCGCATCAGCGTCGCTCCGCAGGTTGATATGAGCAGCGTGGAAGAAACCCAGGAACGCCTGGGGAAAGACGCCCGCGTTAGCGATGAAAATATTAGTCAGGAAAATACCACTAACGAACTGGCGATGGGCGTGCCCGGCTCGCTGAGCAACCGTCCGGTTAATCAGCAGCCCGCTGCGGCAAACGCACCGGCAAACGCCAATGCTAACGCTAACGCCGCTCAGACGCAGTCTGCTTCTCCGCAATCCCTCAGCAGCCGCAACCAGGAACAGCGCAAATACGCCTACGACCGCGATATTCGCCATATCCGCCATCCCGGGTATCAGCTTGAGAAGCTGCGCGTGGCGATTGCCCTGAACCAGAGCGCACCGGCGCTGGCGAAAATCACGCCGGAGAAACTGGCGGGCCTGACCCGGCTGGTGGAAGACGCGGCGGGTATCGATAAAGCCAGGGGCGACTCATTAACGCTGGATGTTATGGCGTTTACCGCGCCAGAAGCCGCGGAATTCCCGGTGCTGAAATGGTGGCAAGATCCTCACATGCAGTATTGGGGGCAAACCGGCGGCATAGGCCTGCTGGCGCTGCTGACCTTATTGTTTGGCGTCCGCCCGCTGGCGCAGCGCTTTGGCCGCCGCGAAGTGGTGGTTGCCGAGGCTGCCAATGAGCCGATGCTGGATAGCGGCGCGCTGCTTGAAAACGAAATGATGACGACCGAAGAAGGGCTGGCGCCTGGCCTGCCGAAATCGTCGTTCCAGAATGATGACAATCTCCCTCCGCAAAGCTCCGGCCTTGAAACCAAAGTCGAATACTTGCAGATGCTCGCCCAGAGCGAAACCGAGCGTGTAGCGGAAGTCTTGAAACAGTGGATCAACAGCAATGAGCGAAGCACCAGTAAGCAAGAGTAGTAAAAGCAGCGCCGGTAACAGCGGGCGCTCGCGCATCGAGCAGGCGGCTATTTTGCTGCTGAGCGTGGGCGAAGACGCCGCCGCTCAGGTCATGCAGAAGCTAAGCCGTGAAGAGGTGATTTTGCTGAGCGAAACCATGGCGCGCCTGCACGGAGTAAAAGTGACTCAGGCTCGCCAGGCGATGAACAACTTTTTCCAGGACTACCGCGAACAGAGTGGCATCAACGGCGCTTCGCGCACTTATCTGCGCAGCATTCTGGAGAAGGCGCTCGGCGGGGAAATCGCCCGCAGCGTTATCAACGGTATCTACGGCGACGAAATTCGCTACCGCATGGCTCGCCTGCAGTGGGTGGATGTTCCGCAACTGGCGGCGCTTATTGAGCAAGAACACTTACAGCTCCAGGCGGTGTTCCTTGCCTTCCTGCCGCCGGACGTGGCGGCCAGCGTGCTGAGCGTGCTGCCGCAGGAACGTCAGGATGAAATCGTCTACCGCATCGCCAAGCTCGATGATGTTAACCGCGACGTTATCGACGAGCTGGACAGGCTTATCGACCGCGGCGTAGCGGTGCTTTCCGAGCACGGTTCTAAAGTGACCGGCATCAAGCATGCGGCCAACATTGTGAACCGTATTCCTGAGAACCAGCAGCAGTTGCTGGATCAGCTGCGCGAGCGCGACGAAGACGTGGTGGACGAGCTGAAGGACGAAATGTACGAGTTCTTCATCCTCAGCCGCCAGAACCAGAACACCCTCCAGCGCCTGATGGAAGAGATCCCGATGGAAGAGTGGGCCGTAGCGCTCAAGGGCACCGAGCCGGTGCTGCGTCAGGCCATCTGCAACGTGATGCCGAAGCGCCAGGTTCAACTGCTGCAAAGCACCACTTCCCGCCTTGGGCCGGTGCCGGTGAGCCGTATCGAACAGGTGCGTAAAGAGATTATGGGCACCGTGCGCCAGCTGGCGGAAGACGGTGAAATCCAGGTTCAGCTGTTCGCTGAGCAGACGGTGGAATAAGCATGTTTAAACAGACCCGATCGGCAACGCTCGACAGGCTAACTTCGCGACGGCAGGCGGTGGTTAAACCCCGGCTGCATAAATTCCCGCCGCTGCGTAAGAGCTGGCAGCAGGCAAGCCTTGAGCAGTCAGGCCAGACCCTTAACCCCGAAGAGTACCAGCAGCAGTTAATGCAGGGCTTCCAGGACGGCCTGAACCGGGGTTTTGCCCAGGGAATGGAAGAGGGCAAGGAAGAAGGTTACCAGGAAGGAGCGCGCCTCGGCTTTGAAGAGGGCATGCGCAAAGGGATGGAAGAGGGCAAGCAGCAGGCTCGCCAGCTGTTCCTCGACGCCGCCGAACCGCTGGACGGCCTGGTGGGAGAGCTGCGCCAGTATCTGGGTGCCTATGAACAGCGCCGCCGTGAAGAGTTGCTGCAACTGGTGGAGAAAGTCACCCGGCAGGTGATCCGCTGCGAGCTGGCGCTGCACCCTACGCAGATGATGACCCTGGTGGAAGAGGCCCTCAACGGACTGCCGCAGATCCCGGATCAAATCCGCGTCCTGCTCAACAGCGATGAATACCAGCGCATTAGCGAAGCCGAACCGGAAAAAGCTCGCCAGTGGGGGCTGTGCGCCGACCCGGAACTTGAAGCCGGAGAGTGCAAAGTCGTTACCGACACCAGCGAAATGGACATTGGCTGCCAGCATCGCCTCGAGCAGTGCATGGACGTGCTGAAAGATAACCTGCTGCCGGAAGCTCAGGATGAGTAATCAGGACTTCGAGCAGGCGCTGCGCTCCATTGAAAACATCAACCTTGCCCGCGTGGCGGGGCGGCTGGTGCGTGTTAACGGCATTCTGCTTGAATGCGTTGGCTGTCGCCTTGCCGTGGGGCAGCTGTGCCGTGTCGAAAGCGCCGAAGGCGAGTTTATGGACGCCCAGGTCGTCGGTTTTGACCGCGACGTCACCTGGCTGATGCCGTTTAAACACCCCACCGGGCTGATTGCCGGGGCGCGGGTATTCCCGGCGGACAAGCAGGAAGGCGTGATGATCGGCGACCGCTGGCTCGGGCGCGTGGTGAACGGCCTCGGCGAGCCGCTGGATAACAAAGGTAAACTGACGGGCGACACCCCGCTGCCGCTGCATTTACCCCAGGTTCACCCGCTGACGCGCCAGGGCGTGGAGCAGCCGCTGGACGTGGGCGTGCGCACCATTAACGGCCTGCTGACCATCGGTAAAGGCCAGCGAGTGGGCCTGATGGCAGGCAGCGGCGTGGGCAAAAGCGTGCTGCTGGGGATGATAACCCGTTACACCCAGGCCGAAGTGGTGGTGGTCGGGCTTATCGGCGAGCGTGGCCGTGAAGTGAAAGAGTTTATTGAGAACTCGCTCCAGGCTGAAGGGCTGGCGAAGTCGGTGATCGTTGCCGCGCCGGCGGACGAGTCGCCGCTGATGCGCATTAAAGCCACCGAACTGTGCCACACCATCGCCAGCTACTATCGCGATAAAGGTAAAGACGTCCTGCTGCTGGTGGACTCGCTGACCCGCTACGCCATGGCCCAGCGCGAAATCGCCCTCTCCCTGGGGGAACCTCCCGCAACCAAAGGCTACCCGCCTTCGGCCTTCGGCATGATCCCTCGTCTGGTAGAAAGCGCCGGGAACAGCACCGGGAGCGGCACCATGACCGCCATTTATACCGTGCTGGCCGAAGGCGACGACCAGCAGGATCCGATAGTTGACTGCGCCCGCGCGGTGCTGGACGGCCACATTGTGCTGTCGCGCCACCTCGCCGAAGCGGGGCATTACCCCGCCATCGACGTCGGGCAGTCCATCAGCCGCTGTATGAGCCAGGTCACCGAGCGCCAGCATCAGGTTGCCGCCAGAACGCTGAAGCAGCTGTATGCCGAATATCAAAACATTAAGCCGCTGCTGCCGCTGGGTGGTTATGTGGCGGGTGCAGACCCGCTTGCCGACCGGGCGGTAAAACTCTCCCCGGCGATTACGCAGTTTCTCCAGCAGGAGGTGCACGATGCGGCACCGCTTGCCAACTCTATCAGCGATTTATGCCTGCTGGCGCAGGCGGGATAACCGGCGATGAGCAAACTGATAACCACCCTTGAACAGCTGCATATACTGCGCAACCGCGCGGTGAAAGAGACCGGCGCGAAGCTGAATGCCCAGCAGCAGCTGTGCCAGCGCTATGAAAAAAATATCACCGCATTGACCTCGCTTGCGGCTGGCCTGACCCAGGCTGAGGGAACATCCGCTTTGCAGATGACTAATCACTCCGGCTACAAGCGCACCATCCAGCGCGTTATCGACTGGCAAAAACAGGAACAGGCGCTGGCCGACCTGGAAGCGAGGCAGCTACAGGGCGCACTGCTCAATGAAGCCCGGCGCGAAAAAAGCCTGGAAGTGGTGCTGGAAGCAAAGCGTAGCGAACGCCGGGCGGAGTCCGAGCGGCGCGAACGTAAAACCACCGATGCGGTTTCCGCACAATGCTGGCTGCGGCAGCGGCTGGCACACCGCTAAGAGTTAATCTATGAAACCAACCGCTAACCGCGCCACGCTGCTGGATAATTTGCTAAAGCGCCAGCGTGCGGCCGCCGTATCAAAAACGCCGTTTGTCAGCGTAGTCTGCCCGACGTGGAACCGCCGCGAATTTCTGCCGTACCTGCTTTATATCTATCAGTACCAGGACTATCCGGCGGACAAGCGCGAGCTGATAATCCTCGATGACTCGGAGCAGAGTAATCAGGACTTGATTGACATGATGGTTGACGCTGCTCAGCAAAATGTTCGCTACATTCACAGCCCCGAGCGGCTGGCGCTGGGCAAAAAGCGCAACATGCTTAATCAGCTGGCCAACGGCGAATACATCATCAGCTTTGACGATGACGACTATTACCCGCCGGAAAAAATCTCGCATCAGGTTGGCGAAATGCTGGGCCACAATGCGCTGTTTTCCGGCTGCGATCAGATCTATGTCTGGTACAGCCACCTCGACAAAATGTATCTCACGCATCCGTTTGGGCAACAGCATGTGCTGAACGGAAGCTTCGGCCTGCACCGAAATCTGCTGAAAAGACACCGCTACCAGGACGATGCAACGCTTGGCGAAGAGCAGGCGTTCCTCAATAACTTCACCACGCCGGTGCTGCAAATTGACCCGCAGAAGGCCATCGTCTGCATCTCCCACAGCAGCAATACCTACGACAAAGACTTCATTATGGGCAGCAGCATCCCGGTGGAGCTACGCCTTGAGGACCTGGTTAAAGACCAAAACCTGCTGGCGCATTACCGGCGTTTAAGCCGCGCGCCGCTTCACCAGTCGGTGCTGTGGTTGGTATTCGAGAAGGTGGCGGTTATTTACGACCCGCAGCAGGAGCAGGCTCTGGAGCAGCAGTGCCGTGATTTGATGGACTTTGGTTTTTCCGCCAGCCAGCTGTTTCCGGTGGCGCTTCATCAGCACGAGGACGCCGACCTCGCCGAACTGCAAACCCACTGCGCAATACTCGAGCGGGCACAGCAGGAAGGCTGGGGCAACGTGCTGCTGCTGGATGCGACGGTCAACTTTGTGAAAAAAGAAAACTCCGTTCAGCAGGTTAACGCCCTGCTAAGCAAGCTGCCGCATCTCGACTGGCAGGCGCTGATGCTGGGCGGAAAATACAGCGAACTGCGGCTGATGAACTCGCTGCAGGGCGTGGTGCGGGTTCGCGCCGCCGAGTGCGGCTGTGCCTATGCCGTTAATGCCAATTTTTACCCGGCGCTGCTGGCGGCCTACCGCGAGGCAATCAATGCTTCGCAAACGCGTGACCAAGCCTGGCAGCCGTTATTCCAGGATAACTGCTGGCTCGGTTTTTACCCGAGCTTTGCCTTTATTCAGCAAACGCGCGACCGCCAAAGCGGTAAGCCGGTTGACTGCACCCACTGGTTCTTCCGTAAACACAATTAAGTAAGGGATGGCCGAGGCCGCCCCGGAGAGAGAAATGGATATCATCGAACGTTATCAACCCGAATTTGTTACCCGCTTTGACGCCCTGAACGACGCCTGTTCATGCCCGGCCTGCGCTAACGGCGCGGAGGGCTGGCCGCAGGCCAACGTTTACCTCAACACGCAGCAGCGCGACAGCCTGGAGCCGGGCTGTGAAAGCGTGGCCCGCGAGCTGCTGCTCAACCCGCAGGCATTTGTGCTGCATATTTCCCGGAATGGGGTGCGGGGCGAGACCGCGCTTTCGCCGTGGGATGAGGCGCTAAACCAGCAGTGCATCAACCTGGCCATTCATCCTTTGTTATCTCTGGAAGGCAGTCTGTACGCCATCGGCGTGCTGCTAAGCAAAGCGCGGCAATATGTCGAAGAGGGAAGTGATGACCCGGCTCTGCTGGCCTCAATGGGCGAGCAGCTGGCCCAGCTGGCGGAGCACGGCGTTCTGGAGCAGCAGCTTCAACTGCTGCCGCCGATTGAAGAAAACGTCCTCGCTACCCTGAAGGCGATGGGGGCGATGCGCCTCAGCCTCAACCTGCCGATGGCGGAAAAAATGAGCGTGATGCTGAAGCTGAGCGAGCTGGGCATTATGCCCGCCAGCCGCCTTAGCGAGCGTCTGGCCGAGCTGCGGTCCGCTACGCAGGGGAATACCTTGTTCAGCGAGCAGCCGCATATTCTACGCAATATGCTGATTTATCGACTCTACCATGACGTATTCCCGGGCGTGGGCTGCGAAAACTACGGCGCGGCTTTCCTCGCTCTGGCGGAAGACTTCTTCCAGATTAAGATGCTGAGCGCCATCTGGCTTGGCAATAATCAAAGCCTGACGGAGCAGGATGTGGTCACGCTGTTCAGCGCCTGGTTTAGCTGGCGTAAAGCCAACCCGGCGCAGGTTGATGAGCAAAACAGTGCGGATTACAGCCTGCTGTGCGGGCTGTCTTTGCTATGACAACGGTTATCACCTTCGGCACTTTTGACGTGTTTCACGCTGGCCATCTGAACATTCTTACCCGGGCCAGAGCGCTGGGGGAGCGGTTGATGGTGGGGATCTCCTCGGATGCACTCAACGAACAAAAGAAGGGGCGTAAACCCGTCTACAGCGAGCAGGACAGAATGCAAATTATCGCCGGGCTGAAGTGCGTGGATGGCGTATTTCTTGAAGAGTCGCTGGAGCTGAAAGCGCAATACATTCAGCAATATCATGCCGGTATTTTGGTCATGGGCGATGACTGGCAGGGGCGCTTCGATAGCTACAGCGCCTTGTGCCGGGTGGTCTACTTTCCGCGCACACCGTCGATTTCTACCACGTCGATAATTGAAGTGGTTAAATCTCTATAATCTGCTGGCTTGCGTCCGGGGAGAGACGGTGAAAGTTAAACTATTTCTTGATGGCGGTGAGGCAGCGTTTTCGCATCAGCTAATCAATTTTGTTCATGGCCTGGCTAATCCCGCCGACTTTACCGTTTTTTTAGTGAGGGATAGCCAGGTAGACAGCGCTGTTTTGCAGGCTTACAACGTTGCGGTGTACCCGTACAGCGGCGATAGCTGTCAGGCGATGATGGATAAGCTTGCCGCATTTCTGGCGGAGCGTAACCTCAGTTTGCTGGAAATCCACTGCGGGTTAGGGAGCTGTCGGGAATTACTCCCTTTACTTGAGACGCTTAACGCACATCTTCCGGTTGTTCACCTCAATATTTATGATGATGATTACGCGGATCTGGCAGGACGCAGCGAGATGGCAACCTTGCCCTCAGGCGAGCTTGCAGCTGCTTTGAAAAGCTATGGTTCAGCGCTGCGAGCTACTCTGAAGGGTGAAAAAGCGCTTGTTACCCGCGACGGCTGGAGCCTGCTGCTGAATTACGCCTGGCCGGATGCCGTTCAGGTGACTTATTACCCCAGCGGCTATGCACTTGATAATTTTTCTCCTCTGGAACGCTGCGGGCTGAGCTGTTGTGAACTGGCTCCGCTCGACGAGAAGCAGAGTGTTTTATATCTGCGAATCTTTGCTCTGCCAGCCGGATTATATTCCACGCTACAAGAGCTTATGCAGCATCCTGACTGTCTCACTGTGGTTGGCGGGGAACCGCTTTTTAACTCTACCAGGGAAGTACATGGCAAACGTTGGCTTGCGCAGCTTGCCGGGCTAACAAGGCCGCAGGATGCTCCAGTAATTTATTGGGGTAAAAACGTTTCTGAGCATCAGAAAATAACCTCGGTGCTCGGCCGTAATGTGCTTTTTTTACCTGATAACTTCCCGTTAGCTGCTTTGAAACTGTTGGGATTAGCACCAAAAATCGCGGCCGGAGTGCTAAGCCCGGTATTGCTAAAACTTGAGGCCAGAGAAGTGGTTCTGGCGGCTTCCCACGAGGAAGAGTTGGGAGAATGCGCGGCGGCGAGAGTTGCCGTTAAGTGCGGCATGCTGGCGCGGGAAAAGGTAGTTTTTCTTGGTGAGATTGCCGCTTTTGCCGACTCACGCCCACCCCAACGCATCTTCTATTCCACGGCCTCGATGGGCGATGTGGTTTATGCCCTGGGCTGTCTTACTGCGCTGCGGGAAAATATGACGGAGAGGTTTGTTTTTGCCGCCAACGGGCTTTATGCAGACCTGATCAATGCCTCCCCGGCGGTCGATGATTTTTGGGATATCCATGCCCTGACGGCGGAACAGAATGTTGAAATTCTTGCAGCCCGAAAACGCGGCAAGCTGCATACGCTCTCATCCTGGGGGCATTTCCTCGCTCCGCAGCATATGACGGATGCTTTTTTGCAGGACTTCCCCGGCAGCTTTAGCGAGTGGCAAAAACAACCGTCTGTTGCCGTTCCCGCTGCCGCGCAGTCAAAGGCTGACGCGTTTATTGAGCGCCATCGATTAAAGGAAGAGAAAGTCGTACTGCTGCACCCGAACATTGGCGCACCGAACCGTACCTGGGGCCTGGAACAGTGGCACCGTCTGGCTCACGAATTTCTGAGCAGCGGCTGGAAGGTGGTGTTGATTGGCAGCGACACCAATAAACATCGCGACAAAAAAATGATGGCCTTCGAGCTGCCGGGCGTGATTGACGCGATAAATCAATTTTCCGTGCTGGAAACCATCGCTCTGATGCGGCGCTGCCAGCTGCTGGTGGCGTGCGACTCGGGGCCGGTGGCGCTGGCCGGAATGACATCAATTGCAATTTGCGCCCTTTACTCTCTTATCCCTTCGGCCTGGCGCTTGCCTGTCAGAAACGGTGAGCCGGGCTGGAATGCTCTGGGCGTAGATGTGGGCTGCCATTTTGGCCAGTGCGGAGGCCTTATCCAGAATGCTGAGTTTATCCGCCAGATGCCGCGTGGAGATAGCTTTAAGCTTGATAGCGCCGCATTTGCGAAGTGGTGCCCCAACAATCAGCAATACAGCTGCCTGAAAGCGTACTCAGCCCCTGAGTTCTGGCTGGCTATCACTCGTTTTCTTACGGGTGAACGCTTTGTGTTGAATCGCTAACAGGCGCGGCTCCTTCGCCTTAAACGAAAGGAGCCGCGGACTCTCAATATTGCTCTACGGTAAAACGTTGTCCGCCCGCCACGCATGCATCCACTTCATGACTGAGTAAATTAAACAGCGAGGCGCAGGCCTTATCCGCATCGGTTTCGAACAGTTCATCGCACATGGCCTGGCGCTCCAGGCGCATGGTGTCGTTAAGCAATGCCTGACGCATCGCAGAGGCAAAAGTCTCTTCGGTAAAATCATAGGCAAAATCTAACGGCGGGATCAGCGAATAGTCCGGCTCAAAGCTCCGGTGATCATTCAGTTCGATTTTCAACTTCATTACCGGGTTTCCGGTCAGCAGAAAATCAAACATGATCGACGAATAGTCGGTCACCAGCAGATCAAAATGGCTCATCCACGGATACAGATCGGTGCAAGGATTTATGTAGAAAGCCTGCCGTGAAAGGGCTCGTGAAGCGCCTGCTTCAACATAGATCGGGTGGCTTTTTATAAAGATATCGGCGTTGAGGCGATCGCCCGCCTGAATGAGCTTCATCAGAAAATCTGGCGAAGAAGTGATGAGATCCGAGTGCCCACGCTGCCAGGTGGGGGCAAAAAGGATCTTTTTCCTTCTTTTATTTTTCAGCGCCTGTAGCAGCGCTTCCGGCAGTTCGCTGCCGATCATTTCATGTTTGTTTGGTTCACGGACCAGCACTTCATTGCGTGGGTAGCCCGCGCGGATTATGCGGCGAGCGGCAAAAGATTCATTAAAGAAATCATCCAGCTTTGATGAGGTGCTCAGCACACAGTTCGCGCGGGAGGCGAAGTCCAGCGGGCGACGGAAGTCATAGGAAAGCACATCCATATGGGGCATCAGCTTGAGCAATAAATGTTTTACCGAAACGCCATGCCAGAGCTGAATGTGCCTGGCGCCCTGAAGGCTGGCGAACAGCGCTTCGTCGCCATTCAGGCTTTGAGAAGGGTTGACCGAGAAAACCGCCACCGCTGCGCTGAGAAACAAATTAATGCACTCCAGCGAGGTTTCATTGTTGATTAAATGGCAGGGAAGGTCGTGCTGACGCAGCTTGTTAATTAGCTCCGGCTGCGTGCTGCACCAGATAACCTCGAAATCTTTTTCCTGCGCCAGAGCGTGCAGGAAAAGGTATTTAGTATTGTCGCTAAACTCCTCGCGGCCGAAAAACAGCACCCGTCTTTTTTTACGATTCTTTTGGGACAGGCTGGCCAGCCGCTGGATGATTTCGTTACTCATGGTTTTATCCTCTCGCATTCCCGGCAAATAGCCTCTGGCGCAGGCTATGCAGCAGAGCATTTTGTTCCGGCGGTTCCGGTGCGGTTATGGCCTCAATTATCACATTTGCCGCGCGTTTACCGGCCTTGCCGTCCTGCCATGCATCGCAATATTGATAGCGAATAAGTTCCAGCTCACTCTCCAGCGCGCGCCATTTTTCCTCGGCGGCCAGCGTCTCGCGCAGCTGTTCAATGTTTTTCGCAACCGGCAGCAGGGAGCGGATTTTCTGATCGGGGCTCCACTGGCTTGAGAAGGTTTGCTGGCCTTCCAGCAGGGCTTCCATATTGTCCCAACTCAGTAAAATAGTGCGTTTACCGGCGTGAATGGCATCGAAGATAAAGCCGCTATTATCGGTCAGAACATAATCGGCCACGCGCAATGCAGGGAAGGCCAGATGATGGCCGTTAACCCGCTTGCGTAAATGGCGGCGGGCGAGCGCCAACGAGGTGGCTTCTTCCGGGCGGCACAGCGTGCCATGGTGCAATTTAGTAATGATGTTGAAGTCGTGGCCCAGGCGCTCGAGCTGCTTTGCCCAGTGGGGAATTGAACTCAATGAGCCAAAGGTTGGGGCGTAGAGCAGCGTCGGTTTTTGCGGATCCAGATTCAGCTCTTCAATGCCCTCAAGGGAGTCCGGCTGGTTGTGCCAGGCGTCAAAACGAGGATTGCCGACGGCTACCGCGTTGCCGTTGATATTGAGCGCCTGCTGGCTGTAGTGGCTGTAGCAGAGAATTTTGGAATAAAACACATTCCACCAGGCGTGGTTCCACTGCTCTTTTGCCAGACCATAAAGTGTGCGGATATGAACCGGAGCGAGGCGATCCGTTCCCGGCGCATAATAAGGGCTGACCAGGCAGCTGAAAGGGGTGCCAACCGCAAGGGATTTCGACAGCAGACAGGCGCCAAGGCGTGGCTCATCGATTTTGCCCAATAACTCCTGCATATCTTTCAGCAGAGCGGGGGGCATGCCGTCGCTTATCACTAACCGGCAAGAAAAACCGCGGTCCAGAAGCTCGGTGATAATTGAGCGATAGACCTGGTAGTGAAAAGCGGTTTCCATATAAAAACCAATCGGTGCCGGGGCAGGCGTAGGGGCAATTTCATTCATGATGGTGACGTTTAGCCAGGTGTAAGCTGTTACTGAGGTGGTTGACCTGATAGCCGTGTTCGGCAAACAGGTGAGCCAGAGACCGGCGGGTATGCAGAGTAATATGGCCATTGCGTGGGGCGATGTACCAGTGATCCATTAGCCGCCGATCGGCCTGCTCCATCAGCAAGGTTGAAAAAAGCAGCACGCCTTCCGGCTCAAGCAACGCCAGCGCTTCGTGCAGCGTTTTATGCGGGTCGGGAGTGTGCTCAAAGACCTCAAATGCGGTGACTACGGAGAAGGTTTCGTCCTGAGGAAATGGCTCGCTATTCATCGGATCCCAGCTGTGGGCGTCGAGCCCGCGAGCTTGCAATAGCCGGCTCAGCGTGCCGTTACCGCCGCCGTAATCCATTAGCCGTACTTCGCGTTCTCCGGGCAGCATGCTGGCAATCATGTCGGCATTCTGCTCGGCGCGCCGTGAGACATAATCCGGATCGACCCTCTCGTAGGCCTGGTTATAAATAGCCTGCTGGTAGTCTGAAACCTGCCAGTCATCGAAAGCGGTAGTAAACAACAAGCCGCAGCGTTCGCAGCGGTTGTACCAGATGGGGATGCCGCTTAATGGCAAATGCATTCCCCGGCGTTCCTCGCAATTTTTATTAAAATCGCAAACGCCGTGTAGGGGAGCAGCGTGCCGACATACTTTACAGCTTGCCTGATGCGCCGCAGCCTGAACGGACTTCATGGTTGTTATCTCTGATGAAGGAAACGGAATTAAACCTGCTGATAAAGCCAGTTTTCCGGCTCGCCGCTGTTGACCAGGTTTTCGAGGATCTCCTGCTGCATGCCGAGCAGTAATCCGTTGCCTTCGTTTGTTGCCTTGCACTGCGTGGCCTGGGTTTCTAAATCTTCCCACAGGGCGAAAACACGGCTTTTGTGTGATTCTGGCAGGCGCGAGAACAGGGCTTTAATTCCCTGAGGGCCAGCGGGAACGCCAAGAGCAGCGAGTGTGGAGTACCGCTGCTGGCTGCTGGCTGCGAGGCTCTGATAGGTCTGAATGAGTCTGCTATTAAGTTCATCCAGTTCGGCGGCCTGGCGGCCGACAATAAGCTGGCGTTGCTGCTCCAGCAGGGCATTCAGCTCGGTGTAATGCTTACGATCGGCAATCATATCTTCAATTAGCTGCTTCACGCCCTGGGCCGGGTTACTCATAAACTACCTCTGATAATATTTCTGCATCGCGTCGGTCAGTTCATCCAGATTGATGCTGATTTTGCCCGCGCCGATGGCTTCTTTCATCGCTTCTACGCGCGCCATATCAACTTCCGGCATGGCGCCTATTTGGTTTTGCGCTTCCCCCAGCACCGGATCGACCGGGCGGGTTTTTTCAACGCTATTGCCTTCGTCAGCCTGCGGCTGAGTCTGGCTGGTCGCACCGGTATTTAGGGTGGCTACGGCCAGGCTGTACTGAGTTGGGTTAACTTTCATCGCTGTTCTCCGGTTGCTCTATGGGTCTGTTTTTATTGGGCTGCAAGGTGAATCCACGGGGAGGAAAACATCTTTCCCATTTCCTTACCGGGTTAAAGCGACCCGCAGAGAGCAAAACTTTAATCGCGAAGTAAAAAATTATCGCCCCGCCGTGTTGAGCATACGCACAACGCCCGCGTCGGCCACTACGGCACTGACTACGCGCTGGCTGCTTTCATTTTTCACCTTAATGGTTTCGCCTTTGCGCCCCTTTTTCATCGCTTCGCCGAGCGTCTGGGCTTCAATCCCGTCCTGGTGGGCAACCATCAGCACGCGCTGGCCGCGCTCCACCAGCACCGGGGAGTCCAGATGCGCGAGGGAGATTGGCTGGCCCGCACGCAGGCGGCGTTTTAGCGTCATACCGACGGCTTCAGCGGGCTTAGTGAGGTAAGCGGAGCGGGAGCCGGAGGCTCGAACGGTTTGCATTTGCAGGTCGGCTCGGGTCAACACATGCCCGCGCTCAAGCGCAACTTTGGCGACCACGGCTTCTTGTTCTGCCGCGTATAGGGGGGTTGAGAGCAGCAGCGCGCCCGTCAGCGCCATCAGGCGGAAGGTAAGGGGGAAATCTTGTTTCCCTTTGCGGCTGTCTTGTTTGGTAAAACTGTTTAGATTCATGATGTTATAACTCTGGCACGGTAATTGCTATACAAAGGATGTATTAGCGATTTTTTGCCGTTGTTATTTCATCACGAGGATGTGGGTTGTGAGTATTTCTTTTGACAAAGCATTGGGTGTTCATCCGCAGGCAGTAGCACTTCGACTTTCCCGAGCAGAGTTGCTATCCGCCAACCTGGCTAACGTCGACACTCCAAACTTCCAGGCTAAAGATATTGATTTTGCCGCGGAGATGCAACGTTCAGCGTGGAGTTTTTCTCTCGACTCTTCGCCGCAGGAAAAATATCGCGTGCCTTATCAGCCCTCTTCCGACGGCAACACCGTTGCTCTCGACGTTGAGCAGGCTGAGTTTTCGAAAAACGTCCAGGACTACCAGTCAAGCCTGGCATTTTTGAATATGAAATTTGTTGGCCTGAAAAAGGCAATCGAAGGGAAATAACCAACTCAGGTAACTACACACGATGGCATTCAACAATATCTACCGTGTTTCAGGCTCGGCAATGACGGCGCAGACCGTACGCCTGAACACCATTGCCAGCAACATGGCTAACGCCGACTCGCCGTCGGCGACCGAGGGGGGCGTTTATAAGGCGCGTCGCCCGGTGTTTGCTTCGGTTTATCAGAACGACGAGCTGATGGGCAACCGGGCACTGACCGGGGCCAGAGTGCAAATTATGGATGTGGTCGAAACCGGCAACGCGGTGCAGCGCTACGAGCCAAACCACCCGATGGCCGATGACCGGGGCTATGTCTATTACCCGGATGTGAACGTGGTGGAAGAGATGGCGGACATGATGTCGGCCTCGCGCAGTTTTGAAACCAACGTCGATGTACTTAACAGCGTTAAAAGCATGCAGCAAAGCCTGCTGCGGCTCGGAGAAGTGTAATTATGAACGTCAATAACGACGCCAGTACTTTTAATGCAGCCAGCGACAGCAACGTGGCTAACAACGGCAGCGCTGCCGGTATGAATAGCCTGTTTATGCAGCTGCTGGTTGCCCAGATCCAAAACCAGGACCCGCTCAATCCGACCGACGGTACAGAATACGTGAGCCAGCTGGCGCAGCTGACTCAGGTTCAGTCGATGGAGACCATGTCGCAGTTGATGGCCAACAGTTCCGTGCTGATGGATAACCTGCAAACGCTGACCACCGGCAATCTGGTCGGACAGAAAGTGATGGTGCAGAGCGACAGCTTTACCTCCGACGGTGCCACCAACGTGGATGGTCGCCTGACGCTGGATCACGCCGCAGGCGTGGTGACGGTTATCGTCAAAGACTCCGCCGGAACCGAGCACAAAATCGAGCTGGGCAAGCAGGAAGCAGGGCAGGTGGATTTCTCCATCGATCCTAAAGAGCTGGGGCTTTCCGAAGGGAAATATACCGTCAGCGTTGTGACCGACACCGGGGAAGACAAAGTTCCGGTTGAGCTTGGCGGCATCGTTAATAACGTGCGCATCCCGCTCGACGGCAGCCCTACGCTGCTCAATATCTCCGGCCTGGGCGAAATCGCCTACAACCACATCACCCAATTTGGAAAATCTTCTCCTTCTTCACAGGCGTGAACGGCGGGCAGAAAGAGTTAATAAGGAAGACATAACATGAGTTTTAGTATTGCTACCTCCGGCCTCAACGCCATTACTGAACAGCTGAATGCTATCTCCAACAACATTGCCAACTCCGGCACCGTTGGTTTTAAATCCGGCCGCGCGGAGTTTGCCGCGCTGTATGCCCAGAGCCAGCCTCTTGGCGTTGGCGTTAGCGGTGTGACGCAGAGCATTACCCGTGGCGGCTCGATAACCGCCACCGGTAATGGCCTCGATCTGGCGATTGGCGGCAACGGTTTCTTCGTCGTGCGCGACAGCGCCGGAACTACCGCCTATACCCGTGCGGGCTACTTCGGCACCGACAGCAGCGGCAACCTGGTTAACGGCTCCGGCATGAACCTTCAGGGCTACCCGGTAGATGCTAACGGCGTATTGCAGGTGGGTAGCGTGGGTAATTTATCTATCAGCAGCGGTTCTATCCCGGCTAAGGCTACCGACAGCCTCGACTTTACCGCCAACCTTGACGCGCGCGCGGAGAAGCCGGAAACCGACGTATTCGACCCGAAAGATAACACCTCTTACAACAACACCTACGCCACGCAGGTTTATGACTCTCTGGGGCGCGAGCACACCATTAACCAATATTTCGTGAAAACCGACGAAAATACCTGGGAAGTTCATTACTACATGGACGACCAGCCGATGAGCAACCCGGCAACCCAGACTCTTGAATTTAGCGATCAGGGCGTGCTGAAAACGCCGAACGGTACCGTGAATCTGACGGTGGATATTCCTGGGGCGCAGAGCCTGTCCATCGATCTCAGCTATAACGGCACCACGCAGTACGGCTCCGACTTCTCCGTGAGCAAGAATAAAGGCAGCGGCTACGCATCCGGCGAGAAAACCGGCCAGCAGATTGATGAAGATGGCTCAGTTTACGCCACTTTCTCTAACGGCGAGCGCATGCTTCAGGGGCAGTTAATTCTGGCTAACTTCGCTAACCCTAACGGCCTGGCCGCCCAGGATGGCACGACCTGGACGCAGACCGCAGCATCAGGCACGCCGTTGACCGGTGCGCCGGGTACCGGCCTGCTGGGCTCAATTAAAGCCGGCGCGCTGGAAGCTTCTAACGTTGATTTAACTTCGGAACTGGTCGGGCTGATGAGCGCTCAGCGTAATTATCAGGCCAATACCAAAGTTATCAGCACCAACGACAGCATGATGAACGCGCTGTTCCAGGCCGTGTAATGGATCACTTAATTTACACCGCGGTCAGCGGCGCAAACCGTAGCCTGTCTCAGCAGCAGATCCACGCGAACAACCTGGCTAACGTCAATACCCAGGGCTTTCGTAGCGATCTGGAAAGCGCCCAGGCTCAGCAGATCCAGGGCGAGGGTTATAACTCTCGTTTCCTGGTTCAGCAGACCAGCGGCGGTATCGATATGACGCCGGGAACGGCAAAGCAGACCGGGCGCGACCTTGACGTTGCCCTGCGCGGCAGCGGCCTGATAGCCCTGGCCAGCGGCAACCGCGAGGTTTATACCCGCAACGGGCAAATAGACGTTGGCCCGGAAGGCGATCTGACGATTAACGGCCTGCCGGTTGAAGGGGACAACGGTCCCATCATCCTGCCGCCGTTTTCACAAATCTCCATTGCCGACGATGGCGTGATAAGCATCGTGCCGGACGACGGCGGCCCTGCCGTGCCGATGGATATTGACCGGCTCAAGCTGGTGGATATTCCCGCCGGACAGTTGCAGAAAAACAGTTCCGGGTTTCTGGTAACCAATGCGCTGACCAATCCCCGGAACGAAGAGGTCATGGTGACGGCGGGTCATCTGGAAACGGCCAACGTTTCGGCCATTAACGAGATGGTTTCCAGCATTGCGCTGAACCGACAGTTCGAAGCTCAGATCAAAATGATGAAAGCGGCGGACGACCTGGCCACGGCGGGCAATCGCCTGCTGCGCGGCAGTTGATTACAAGGATAACCAGCGATGAATCCAGCTTTATGGGTGAGTAAAACCGGCCTGGCGGCGCAGGACGCCAAAATGGGCGCAATTTCCAACAACCTCGCCAACGTGAATACCTCCGGGTTTAAGCGCGACCGCGTGATGTTCTCGGACTTGTTTTACCAGAACCAGCGCACGCCCGGCGGCCAGCTCGATCAGAACAACACCGCGCCGACCGGTATTCAGTTCGGCACCGGTGTAAAAATTATCGGGACTCAGAAAGAGTTCTCTACCGGCAACATCCAGAACACCGGGCAGGATCTTGACGTGGCAATCACCGGGCAGGGTTTCTTCCAGGTTGAAACCCCGGACGGCGAAATTGCCTACACCCGCGCGGGCAATTTGCAGCGCAATCAGGAAGGCGTGATTACCAATGCCGCCGGTCTGCCGCTGGTGCCGCAGATTGAGCTACCGGCCAACACCAAAGAGATCCAGATTGCTAAAGACGGCACGGTGATGGCGCAGGTTGGCGGCGAAACGGATCCGGTTGAGCTGGGGCAAATTACGTTGGTGAATTTCGTTAACCCAGCCGGTCTGGAAGCCGTTGGTGGCAACCTCTATCGTGAAACCGCTGCCAGCGGCGAAGCGGTTGAGGGCGTTCCCGGTGAGGAGGCATTTGGCCAGCTGGAGCAGGGGTCGCTTGAGGGTTCAAACGTGCAGGTTGTTGAGGAGATGGTTGACATGATAACCGTCCAGCGCGCCTACGAAATGAACGCCAAAATGGTTTCTGCCGCCGACGATATGCTGAAGTTTGTCACCCAGTCGATGTGATGATGGGTTAATGAAGTGAAGAGAGTCATGAAAAAGCAGTGTGTTATCAGTTTACTGGTGCTGGCGCTGGCCGGGTGTGAAAGCCCGGCGCTGCTGGTGCATAAAGACGATGCGGCCTTTGCGCCGCCGGAAGATTTCGTCATGCCGGAAACGGCAGTGCAGGGCGGCGGCGTCTACAACGGCGGCTATAACTGGTCGCTTACTCAGGATCGCCGCGCCTATCGCGTGGGGGATATTCTTACCGTACGTCTTGATGAGTCTACTCAGGCCAGTAAGCAGGCGAGAACCAACTTCGGCAAGAAGAACGATGTCTCCATCGGCGTGCCGGAAGCCTTTGGGCAATCGGTTGATAAGCTAAGCGGTTCGGTTAACGGCGACCGCAATTTTAACGGCAACGCCAGCTCCCAGCAGCAAAATAGCCTGCGCGGGTCGATTACCGTCGCGGTATTTAAAGTGCTGCCGAACGGCATCCTGGCGGTGCGCGGCGAGAAGTGGCTCACCCTTAACCAGGGCGATGAGTACATGCGCGTGACCGGGCTTGTCCGTGCCGACGACGTTGAGCGCGATAACTCCGTTTCTTCCCAGCGCATCGCCAACGCCCGCATCTCGTATGCGGGGCGCGGGGCGCTGAGTGACTCTAATGCAGCAGGGTGGTTGACGCGTATCTTCAACCACCCGCTGTTCCCAATTTAACCGGAGCTGACAATGCGTAACGTGGCATTTTTTCTCGCGCTCCTGTGGAGCAGCAGCCTGCTGGCTGAAACGCTGGGCAACATCGTGGACATCCAGGGTGTGCGCGGCAATCAGCTGGTGGGCTATAGCCTGGTGGTCGGCCTTGACGGCTCCGGCGACAAAAATCAGGTGAAATTCACCAGCCAGTCAATAACCAACATGCTGCGCCAGTTTGGCGTGCAGCTGCCGACCAAAATTGACCCGAAAGTGAAAAACGTGGCGGCGGTAGCCATTAGCGCCACGCTGCCGCCCGGCTACGCGCGCGGGCAGTCGATTGACGTGACCGTTTCCTCTATTGGCGACGCAAAGAGCCTGCGCGGCGGGACGCTGCTGCTGACCCAGCTTCGCGGTGCCGACGGGGAAGTTTATGCCCTGGCCCAGGGGAACGTCGTGGTGGGCGGCGTGAAGGCGGAAGGCAACAGCGGCTCCAGCGTGACGATTAACACGCCAACCGTGGGGCGTGTGCCGAACGGCGGTTCCATCGAGCGTGAAATTCCGACGGACTTTCAGGATAACAGCCAGGTGATGCTCAACCTGAAGCGGCCCAGCTTTAAAACCGCCAATAACGTAGCGGTGGCGCTGAATAGCGCATTTGGCGCAAATACCGCCGTGGCGCAAAGCGCGACCAACGTGGCGGTGCGTGCGCCGATGAATCCGGGTGAGCGCGTAAGGTTTATGTCGATGCTGGAAGATGTACAAATCAACGCCGGTAAGCAGCCTCCGCGCGTGGTGTTTAACGCCCGCACCGGCACGGTTGTAATTGGCGACGGCGTGGTGGTTCGGGCTGCGGCTGTTTCCCACGGCAACCTGACGGTGACGATTCGTGAAAGCAGCAATGTCAGCCAGCCGGGTGCCTTCAGCCAGGGGCGCACCGTTGTGACCCCGGACAGCGACGTGAATGTTAACCGCGGCCGTGGCCAGATGGTGACCATTCCGGCCGGAACCAGCCTGCGCAGCATCGTCAACACGATTAATAGCCTCGGTGCCGCGCCGGACGACACGATGGCGATTCTCCAGGCGCTGCATGAAGCGGGCGCGCTCGATGCCGAACTGGTTGTGATTTAAGGGATAAAACAATGATCAACGCAATTAACCGCCAGCAAACCGTGCTGCCGGGCGACATTACGGCTCAGGCAAAGCCGCAAAATATTGAGCAGGCCGCCGAGCAGTTTGAAGCGATGTTTCTGCGTTCGATGATGCAGCAAATGCGCAAGGCGACGGATGCGATGGCCGCGGAAGATAGCCCGTTTAACAGCAAGCAGCAGCGCATGATGCGTGATTTCTATGATGACAAGCTGGCCTCAAACCTGGCCTCGCAGCGCAGCAGCGGGATTGCCGACATGATTATCGCTCAGCTAACGCCAGCCGGAGTTAAGGAGAGCGCTAAAAGTGCCGCTTTAGTTCAGCAGCCGAAGGAAATGACTCCCCCGGTTATCCCCGTAATGCGTAGCGGCCAGGAGCAATAAAAAATGAGCATGATTAATATCGCCTACAGCGGCATTCAGGCAGCACAAACGGGGATGAGCATTACCTCGATGAACATTGCTAACCTGCTGACGCCGGGTTACAGCCGCCAGGGCCTGCTGCAAAGCGCCATCGGGCCGATGGGGCAGGTTGGGCTTTCCGCCGGAAACGGCGTGCAGGTTGACAGTATTCGCCGTATCTCTAACCAGTATCTGGTCAATCAGGTCTGGCAGACCAATACCAAAGCCAATTATTACACCGCCGGGCAGCAGTATATTGGCGCGCTGGAAGAGGTTATCGGCACCGACTCCACCAGCCTCGGCAACGGGCTGGATGAATTCTTCGGCGCCCTGAGCGCGTTGACTACCCAGCCGGAATCCCCGGCGCTGCGCCAGCAGCTGTTAAATCAGGCCGGTTCCCTGGCCCAGCGTTTTAACAGCATGAATGACTTTATTACTAGCCAGAAAAACTCTATCTCGACCCAGCGTAATGCCGCGGTGGACAGCATTAACTCGCTCAGCTCCGGCATCGCCAGCTATAACCAGAAAATCATCGAGCTGGAGTCTACCGGCGGTAACACCAGCGTGCTGCGCGACCAGCGTGACGAACTGGTGAAAAAACTTAGCGAACAGGTGGATGTAAAAATCACCGAGGACAGCTCCGGGAGTTATACCGTGGCCCTGAAGGGCGGCCAGCCGCTGGTTAGCGGGAAAACGGCGGGTGAGCTAAAGGCCGACGTTGACGCTAACGGCAACAGCACCCTGAGCCTGAAGTTCTCCACCAGCGAATTTAACCTTAACCCGTCGGCGGGCGGCCAGCTAGGTGCGCTTTATGACTACGAAACTACCACTCTGAAAGATATGCAGAGTGCGGTTCAGGGCATGGCAGAAGCGGTGGCCGATCTGTTCAATAACCAGCTCTCCCAGGGCTTTGATCTCAACGGCAACCCGGGCAAGCCGCTGTTTGTATTCGACCCGAGTAGCAGTTCGGGCATGTTGCAGGTTACCGACCTGAAGCCGGATGAAATTGCCCTCTCCGGGGCGGCGGGCGAGCCGGGTAACGGCGATAATTTGCAGCTGCTGATCGATTTGAAAAACAGCAAAACCGACATCGGTGGCCTGGGCAATATGAGCCTTAACGAAGGCGCGGCGGCCATTATTTCCCGTATCGGGATAGCCAGCCGCCAGAATAAAACCGAACAGGAAGCCGCGGTTGCCGTTGCCAATCAGGCGCAGACCCAGCGCGATAACCTGAGCGCGGTCAACGAGGATGAAGAGGCAATTAATCTGCAAATTTATATGCAGTCTTATCAGGCCAACCTGAAGGTTATCGCCACCGGCGATCAGATCTTCAGCGACTTACTTAACCTGTTCTAACGAGGGTTTGGAGAAAAAATTATGCGAATCAGTAGCCTTTATAACTCCTCGCAAATGCTGAACCAGCTTGGCGCTAACAGCGAGAGCATCAGTAAATTAATGATGCAATTATCGACGCAAAAACGCATTAACGTGCCGTCGGACGATCCGGTCGCGGCCAGCCGTCTGGTGCAGTTAAACCGTGAGCAGTCAGCGATTAGTCAGTACCAGAATAACATCACCAGCATCAGCGGCACGCTGGCAAGCCAGGAATCACATCTCCAGGCGATGAACGACCAGCTGCTGGCGCTAAACGACAAACTGCTTTCGGCGGCCAACGGCACCAATAGCCAGGAGGATATGGCGAGCTACGGCGCGGAGCTGGACTCGATGCTGGACTCGCTGGTGGCGTCGATGAACGCGCAGAATGAAAACGGCAGCTATCTTTTTTCCGGTACTAAAACCGGCACCAAGCCGGTGCAGTGGGACGAAGCGGCGCAGAAGTTTGTTTTTGCCGGTAACGACGGCACGCGTGAAACCACCGTGGCCAACGGCGTTAACATCAAAGAAAACACCAACGTTGCTGGTGCATTTTCCTCCGGTGGTGACGATCTGGACATGCTGAACAAGCTTAAAGATCTGGCGAAAAAGATGCAGGATCCTTCTATTCCGGTGGCGGACTACCAGAGCGATATCGACAATATGCTGACCGCAACCACGGCCACGCGTGATAACGTTTCGGCGCTGTTTACCGATGTGGGCGGCCGCCAGAATCGCCTGACCTTGCTCAGCGACGCGCATACCGACGTCAGCGCGGCAAACGATCAGGTGGTTCGCGATCTTTCTTATAGCGACCCGGCGACCGCGACGGTCAACCTCAAGCTGTTTATGAATTCAGTGCAAATCTCCAACCAGGCTTACAGCATGATCAGTAAGCTCTCTTTATTTAGCGTGATGTAAGTATGCAGGTTGGTTTAGCTACAACAACATCCTCTTCGGCAGCCGCGTTAAGTCGCGGCAGTATCGATGCTCCGCAGTCGGTTAAGTCACGTAAAGTCGATGAAACGCCCGCCGCGCGTAATCCGTTCCCGGAAGCGGCTCTGCTTTCCACCCGCCCTCTGCGCTATAACGTGCAGCTTAACCAACAGCTCACCGCGGTACAGCAGGCGGACAGTTATCTTTCCAGCACTGAAACCCAGCTGCTGCAACTGCGTCACGCCGCAGGCCAGGGCAAGGCCCAGGAGCAGGCCGCCGGGCTGGATCGTCTACTCACCCGCCGCGCTCAGCTTTCCGGCGGCACGGTTGACCGACAGTTCAACGTGCGGCTCCAGAGCCAGAGCCAGGTGAATTTCACTCTGCCCGGTAGCGAAAAAGTGCTTAGCTCTCCCGGGGGCGAAACGCTGGTGTTTATGCTGGGAGGAGCGAAGCGAGAGCTGGCTGCGGTAGCGCTGCCGGAAGAAGGTTCGCCGCGTAAAGTGCTGACTCATCTTAACGTTGGCCTTGGCCGGATGGGCATTCACGCCAGCCAGGATAAAAACGGGCAGTTAAATTTCAGCGTGGATGAGTCGCGCTGGGAGCGGGTGAGCCAGCAGCTTAGCGTGCGTGGGGAAGGGCATAATTTCCCGGCTGATTCATTTACCGTTCTGGCCGCGCGGCCGGAGATGGCGCAGCAGGAAGGTCTGGAGCAGCTTGTTGCCCGCCCGGACGGCGGCCGTGAAAGCCAGCTGAAACTCCAGCAGGCGCTGGAACAGATAACCGGCCAGCGCGGCAAACTGCGTATGCAGCAGGAGCGAGTCCGTTCCCGTATCGACGAGATGGCCACGCCGTACAGCCCGCAGCAGGCACAGGAAACGGCGCGAGCGCTGGGAGAAGTGCTGGGAAACAGCGGCAGCGGTTTTTCTTCGCTTAACCGCGCGCTGAGTGCGCAGGCGAATGTGCAGCAGGCGACGGTTAAAAATTTATTGGGATAACATAGCCTTGTGCTTGACCGTAAGCGTGTACAGCACCGTTTATGCCTGTTAAGCGAAATGTTCCGTTCACGAGTGCTGGAGCTACATAAGCAGCTGTAACCAGAAGAGATAACCCTTGCAAGCCCGGTTATGTTCCGTTCACCCATACAGCGGATTATCTCTGTCACTACAGCTAACGGTGAACGTGTCAGGGGAAATTACGCCATTCCCCCTGACAACCCCCGGCGCCCGGCGAGCTCATCGCCGCTAAAGCGGTAAACCCACCGGCTATCACCCAAACATTCGGGGTCGTTCGCGATCCGTTCCCGACGATCGCTCTCTTTCGCTGCTCCCGGCAGCTCCACCCCGCCTGAGTTGGGTCAAAGCCGGGGGCGATGAGAGCCGGGGGACAAGAGCGTGGCTTTTGGAGTTAACGCGACATGGGGTTTAAGTGTGGCTGCAAGCCTGCAAGCCCGGTCATGTTCCGTTCGCCCGTGCAACGAGAAAACTCAATGCAACGGATAAAGAAATATGATCCCGCTTTGCCCCACCACCAGCGGCTGCCCGTTAAGCTTCAGCGGCTGCATCCAGACATCCATATTCATCATCAAATCCACCAGGCCGTCTATCATCAGGCCCTTGCTGGGGGTGCTGTAGTAAATAGGCGACCAGGAGAACCACTCCTGGCCTTGCCGGGAGTCGATGCGGGTGAATTTTCCTTTCAGCATAAAGCGCGGATCGTCCGGGCTGGTGATGGTAGTTAAAATCGTGTGGTTCACCATCTCCATGCGGGAGTCGTAAACTTCTTTGCGGCGTGACATCAAGTCATAAAAGCCCATTTGAACGTCGCCGGTAGCCTGCCGGGCAGGTGGCTCGCTGCTGTACGACCAGTTGTAAAAGCCGAGCATACTCAGCGCCAGTACGGCAATTAATGCACTCAGGATCCACTTAGCCAACGGTGCAGCCCTCCATTTCGCCAATTTTTCGTCTGGTTTCACGCAGGATCAAATTGTTGAGTTGATTGCCGTCAATGCGCCAGTGGTAGATGGCCATCGCCAGCTGTTTACGGTCGCAGCTGCTCTCCAGCGAAAAGGTGTAATTCAGCGTCTGGTCGATACTCTGGTAGTAAATATTCATCATGACGGACTGCCCTTTTAGCAACTGATTCATCTGGTAGAGCGTGCCTTTTAGCTTGGTATAAAGCTGATCTTTACCGACTTCATCGTGGCTGGCAGGGTAAATTTCGTAGAGATGAATATTGCTGTAGACGTTGCTCTCTTGCTCTCTATACATCAGCCGGTTCCGCCCGGCGTCAAAAAAGTACCAGGTCGTGCTGGCAACGATCAGTACCGCTGCGATTATCAGGAACGTAATGCCCGGCATGCTTCGCCACCAGCGAGGGGCGCGAGCCGCTGCTACCGCAGGCAGTGGGGCTGGTTGGGGGAGAAGAGGCTCCGGCTGTAGCGGCGCGACCTCTCTGACTTCCGGTTCAGCGTTGGGCTGTTCTTCATAGAGAACGCTTTCGCTTTGCAGGATGTCATCTGAGTTATCACGAACCTCTTCTTCTTCTTTTTCAATAACGCAGCAGTAATCCTGCTCCAGCAAATAACCCTTTTTGGGTATGGTTTTGATTATTCTTTGTTGTTTTCCATCATCTTCAAGAGCGGTGCGTAAAGCATGAATGGCATTGGGTAAACTATTATTGCCAATTACCCTGCGCTCCCATACTAGCGTGGTGAGTTCTTCTCTGGTGAGAATCTTTCCCGCATTTTGCGTAAGGGTATCAAGCAGCTTTAATTGATATTCACCGAGTCGCTTGCGCTCCCCGCTGGTTAAATTGAGGATTGAACCAGAGCTAATATCAATCAGCCAGTCGTTTACAGAACAGTAGCGTTTATTCATTTTTTGGCAGCAGCCATTCCTTTAATAATTAACGGATATCGCCCCCGACAGTGGCCTGCCGAGGCTAATTAATACGTCATCATTAAGTCCATTTAGAATTCATCACTGAATTGCCGCTCGCTGCGGAGGGAACGAAAGAACAGCCTGTTCTTATGTATGAGGACAGATTCAACGGCGCTGAAGCGGAAATAAAATGTAAGTTGACAGAGCAAAAGCAGGAAAATGTCCTTCCCGGTGTCTTTTTTACGCTATAAAAGTGTGATTGGCAACGTGATTTGGAATAATTTATTCTGATTTATATTAAATATTTTGGGTGAATGTTAATGGATGTGAGGCGTGGAGGTGAATGTTATAAAAAACACGGTGAATGTGAAAATGATGTTTTCTGTTGCCCGCGTAATTAACCGAAATGCCCAGGCGGGAATTATTTTAATTTAGAATTTTTTATTATTTATCGATTAAGAATATTCTTAAATGTGTCGCTATTGTTTTCTTTTGTGCTTTTTATTTTTATTTCCCTGTGCAAATGAGAATGACTATTAATGCGGCGTGGGATATTTGTCTGTATATAAAGAGTCAGGATGGAGGGGGGCAAGATATGAAAAAATATTGCTGCTGGATTTAATTTGTCCGAACAGGATGTCGTTTTATCTCAGTACAACATCAAGGGACCTGATGGTCAGGTTCATTAAGGAGAATATAAAATGTCATTATCTATTTTCACCAGCGGCTCTTCCATGGCGTCCATCAACGCGCTGAATAAATCCAACAGCATGCTGTCCACCGCGATGGAACGCCTGGGCACCGGCAAGCGCATCAACTCTTCCGCAGACGATGCGGCAGGTATGCAGATTGCTTCCCGCCTGCAGGGCCAGACTAACGGTATGGCCGTTGCGCAGCGCAACATCTCTGACGCTACCGCAATGCTGCAAACCGCGGAAGGCGCGTTCGATGAAGTGAGCAACATCATGTACCGCATGAAAGACCTCGCCACCCAGGGCGCGAACGACACCAACACTCAGGACGACCGCGACGCGATCAACTCCGAGCTGGGCGAACTGCAGAAAGAGCTGGGCAACATCATGAGCAACACCTCTTACGGCGGCGAAAAGCTGTTTGCGGCCGGCGGCAAGCTGTCCGACGACCTGAACTTCCAGATTGGCGCCAGCGCCAACGAGAAAATGACCGTCAGCCTGTCCGGCTCTCTGGCAAAAACGGCTTCTGCGATTACCGGGCTGTCAAGCCAGCTGGATATCAAAGATGCTTCCGGCGCACAGGCGCTGATGAGCAGCCTGGAAAGCAGCCTGGCATCTGTAGGCTCTATGCGTTCCAGCCTGGGTGCCAACATTAACCGTCTGGGCCACACCGCGGCCAACCTGTCCAACATGAAGGACAACACCGAGCTGGCGTTGGGCAACATTCAGGATGCGGATTTTGCCACCGAAGCTTCATCCATGACCCGCAACCAGATGCTGGCGCAGACCAGCATGTCGATGCTGAAGCAGTCCAACAGCATGTCCGGCATGGTGATGTCCCTGCTGGGCTAATCCCTGCGAGGCTCTGCATGACAAAAACACCGCCTTCGGGCGGTGTTTTGCTTCCAGGCGATAAAAATTAAATTTTTTTGATTAAGCCATTTAATTATCCCGACCGCTGTGCCGCTTTGATTAAGTAACGAAAGCTCTATAACACGAAAAGAATCCAGGAGATTTACTATGTCTTTATCTATTTTCACCAGCGGCTCTTCCATGGCATCCATCAACGCGCTGAACAAGTCCAACAGCATGTTGTCCACCGCGATGGAACGTCTGGGTACCGGCAAGCGCATTAACTCTGCGGCAGACGATGCGGCAGGTATGCAGATTGCTTCCCGCCTGCAGGGCCAGAGCAACGGTATGGCGGTTGCACAGCGCAACATCTCTGACGCTACCGCAATGCTGCAAACTGCGGAAGGCGCGTTCGACGAAGTGAGCAACATCATGTACCGCATGAAAGACCTCGCAACCCAGGGCGCGAACGACACCAACACTCAGGATGACCGCGACGCGATCAACTCCGAGCTGGGCGAGCTGCAAAAAGAGCTGGGCAACATCATGAGCAACACTTCTTACGGCGGCGAAAAACTGTTTGCCACCGGCGGCAAGCTGTCCAAAGACATGAACTTCCAGATCGGCGCCAGCGCGGAAGAAAAAATGACCGTCAGCCTGTCCGGTTCCCTGTCCGCTACCGCATCCGCAATTACCGGGCTGTCAAGCCAGCTGGATATCAAAGATGCATCCGGTGCGCAGGCTCTGATGAGCAGCCTGGAAACCAGCCTGGCGTCCGTGGGCACCATCCGTTCAAGCCTGGGTGCCAACATTAACCGTCTGGGCCACACCGCGGCCAATCTGTCCAACATGAAGGACAATACCGAACTGGCGTTGGGCAACATTCAGGATGCGGACTTCGCAAGCGAAGCTTCATCCATGACCCGCAACCAGATGCTGGCGCAGACCAGCATGTCGATGCTGAAGCAGTCCAACAGCATGTCCGGCATGGTGATGTCCCTGCTGGGCTAAAACCCGCAGGCAGTTGCATAACAAATACACCGCTTTATGGCGGTGTTTTTGTTTCTAAGTATTGCCTTCCGCCTTCCCCCTGTGCGGAAGAATTCCTTCCCGTTTCAATTTAAGTTATTGATTTTATTTTAATTTAAAATTGGCACGCTAATTGCTAAATAAATCCGCATAACGCCCGGTAAGCCCGGCGTGCCCGTATACCTGGAGATGAAAAATGTCTGATTTGACCAGTCTTGATCCTCAATACCTCGCCACGCAGCTGGCGGGTTATGACATTGCGGCGATGAAAGCGGCGCTGGAAAAGCAGAGCAAATCTCTTGGCGCACAAAAAACGGCGCTAACTGCACTGCGTACAGCGATGAGCGATTTCCGCACTGCGCTGACCGCGCTGAACAAAACCGACAGCGGCATGCTGCAAAACGTGGCGACGACAAACATTGAAGGCATCGCCAATGTTACCGCCAGCTCAAGCGCGCAGAAGGGGACTTATAACCTTTTCGTGGAGCAGCTGGCCTCGGCGCACCAGATCTCATTCGATGATATGACCGATGAGTCAATCAAAAATGCTACCGGCACCATGACGATTACCATCAACGGCAAGTCGATGGATATCGAGATGGACGATCTGCAGTCGTTGTCGGATCTGACCAAAAAAATTAATACCAATAACGATAAAGATGCGCCCGGCGTGACCGCCTCGCTTATCCGCACCGACGGTAAAGTCAGCCTGATGCTGAGCAGCGACGAAAGCGGCGAGGCAAACAAGGTTGAGCTGGATACCAGCAAAATGGACGCGAACAGCGCACAAAAATTCAGCACGTTCGAAACCATCACCCAGGCGCGTAATGCCAAATTCAAACTTGGCGAAAGCAATAAGGTTTATGAAAGCAGCTCTAATACCCTGGATAAGCTGATTGATGGCGTCACCATCAAGCTGACCAAAGCCCAGAAGGATGGAGATGAGCCGCTGCGCATCGATGTCGGGGTTGATAACACCGCCACCAAAGAGCAGATGCAGACCTTTGTTGATGCCTTCAATACGCTGAAGGGGGAACTCGGCAAGCTGACCAACAGCGGCAGCGACGGCAAAGACCGTGGCGCGTTTGCCGGTGATGCGGGTATTGCTTCGCTCGAGAGAGATATGAACAACCTGCTGCGCCAGACCTTTGGCGACAAGAACATGACCGATTACGGCATTACCGCCTCGCGCGACGGCACGCTGTCAATCGATAGCACCAAGCTGGACAAGGCGCTTTCTGAAGATCCTCAGGGTCTGAACGATTTATTTAACGGTAAAGACGGGCTTATCAAGGGCATGGATAAGTCGCTGGATAAATACCTCAACACGTCTAACGGTTTGCTCAAAGGCCGCCAGGAAACCCTGGACCGCCAGCAGAGCGAAATGGATATTCGGTCCGACAAAATTCAGGCGCGGTATGACACCTCTTACAACCGCTACCTGAAACAGTTCACCCAGTTGCAGTCGATTATGACGCAGATGAATAACACCATGAGTATGTTTGGCCTTGCCTAAGGAAGAAGTGAGTTATGTACGGAAATGAACGGGAGGGCTTTGGTGAGTATCAGCAGTCGGACCTGGCTATTCAGGCCGCTGCCGCAAGCCCTCATCAGCTGGTGCTGATGCTGTTTAACGGCCTGATGGACGAGCTGGTGCGCGCGAAGAGTCACATTGCCGCCCGCCGCTATGAGCGCAAGGTACAAAGCATCAATAAGTGCATCGATATTCTTAACGCACTCACCAGCGCGCTGGATTATGAAAAGGGCGGTGACCTGGCATTAAGCCTCGCCAACCTTTACGACTACTGCGTTTACCGCCTGTATGACGCCAGCCATAAGCTCTCCGTTGAGTATGTGGAGGAGGTCGAAAAGATCCTTATAAATCTGCAGGAAGGCTGGCAAAAAATGGGTCAGCAGCATGGATGATATTCAGGTCATTCGCTTTCTGACCCGCGCGCTGGCGGTAGCGGCAGAGGAGGAAAACTGGCCGCAGGTGCAGGAGGTGGATAAGCAAATTGCTTCTCTGCTGGCGGCGCTTGCGCGTAATCCTCTAACCGATGCCAAACGTGTGGCGCTGGAAGACCTGCGCCGTATGCATCACAAGGTCAATGAAAAGTGCCGCCTGAAGAGCGAAGAGCTGGAGCGCAAAATGGCGCTCCAGCGCCGTAACCAGGAAGGCGTTGCCGCCTACGCGGTCTTTATGGATGAAGAGGATTTTCGCTGATGAACGTGACCGCTTCTCCAGTGTTGCTCAACGATGCAGCCGTGACTACGGCTTCCGGCTCGCTGATGGGGGCGCAGGATGTGGCTGCACCTGCGGCTATTGGGGCTCAGGCTGGCGCTACCGTGCAGCCTCAGCCGTTCACTCTTGCCTTGCTGAATGTGATGCAGGCTACTCCGGCCAGCGCTGCCGAAAGCGGGCAGTTACCGGGGCATGCTGAACCCGCCGCGGAGAGTGACGACGACGGCGATACCTTAACCGCTGATGCCGAAGCGCCGGTGGCGCTGCTTCAGCAATTGCTCGATGGTCTGCTGGCGGCAAACGCGGTTCCGGCGATGCCGGTTAACACGGTTATCAACAACGCATCGGGTCAGGTCTCATCTGAACCCGGCGGTGATCCCATTTTGCCGCTTAGCAGCAATGTGCCTGCGCCTGTGGTTCAACAGCAGACCCCTGTGGGGTTACCCGGTGTGCCGCAGGCCGTTGGCCTTAAGGAAATGACGCCGGTAGCGCCGATATTGGTGCTTCATGCTGGTGAAAACGCGGCAATCTCTGCGGCTCAGCCGGACAGCAAAGCACAGGTGTCTGGAGGTGTAACTCAGGTTGCGGCAGCTTCGGCCCCGATCAAGCTGGATGCCGAAGAGTCGCGTTGGGCACAGCAGCTTCAGTCCGCGCTGGGCGATCGCCTCCAGGTTCAGGTTAAGGACCAGATCCAGCACGCCACCATCCGCCTCGATCCGCCGGATATGGGCAAGATAGACATCTCGCTGCACATCGAAAATGGCCGTATGCAGGTCACGATTAACGCCAGCCAGGGTGAGGTTTATCGGGCGCTTCAGCAGGTCAGCAATGACTTACGTCAGAGCCTGACCGAGCAGAACTTTATGCAGGTTAATGTCCAGGTTTCCTCCCAGGGAGGGCAGCGTGAGGGGCAACAGCGCCCGTCGCAGCATGAACTGGCGCAGGATGTGCAGGCCGCCGCAGCCATTGAGGCGGATGCGGGCGCGCGCCGCGAAGATGACTCCGTACTACTGACCGTTTAATGACAGAAGATTATGACTATAAAAACTTTTTCACTCGGGCTGTTAATTGCCCTGATTGCCGCGGTGTTTGCGGCTTTGCTCACGGTAGTGGGTACTCACGTTATGAATAAGGACGATGGGGCGAGCAGCCTCATTAGCTCAATGTTCAGCTCCTCAGACGAGAAGGGCGTTGAGTTTGTGGAGATTAAAAACGTCGTTATCACCCTACAAAGCGACGGCAGCAAAGAACGCTATTTGCTTCTGGAGCTGGCGCTGGCGACCCACGAGCCGGAAAACGTGCAGAAAATTAACGATATGTCTCCCGCTATCCGCGGGGCGACGGTAAGCCTTCTGTCCGACATGCATTATGACGCTGTACGGGCGATGAGCGTTTCTCAATTAAAGGAAAAGCTTATGGCCGCCTATAGCGAGCGCTTCAAAAGCCTCAACAGCGTTATGCCGTTCAGGGATGTGATCATCAGCAAGATGGTCTTTCAGTAAGCAGCACGGCGGTAAGGAAAATGATGGATTTTATTGCTGACGATGCACTGACCCCGGCGGACGAGTCGCGTTATGTGAACGCTTACTTACCGCTGGTGCACCGTGTTGTTAAACAGCTTGCTTATCAGGCCAGCAGCGTAATGGACAGAGAGGATATGGAGCAGATAGCCCTGATGGGGCTGCTCTCTTCCCTGCGTCGTTACGGCCATCCTGATGAGCAGTTTGGTGCCTATGCGGTACACCGCATTCGCGGCGCCGTGCTGGATGAGCTGCGCCAGCTTGACTGGCGTCCTCGTCGTCTGCGGCAGAAAACCCACAAGCTGAACGACGCCATCCGCGAAATTGCCCGCGAGCTTGGCCGGCCGCCGGTGTTTGCCGACCTTGCCGGGCGGCTGGAGATTACCGCCGAAGAGTATCAGGAATATTTGCTGCTGGACTGCGCCAAGTCGATGGAGAGCCTCGACGAGCTGCTCGGAAGTGAAACTCACTCCGTGGCGCTTAACGGCCGCTCTTTAGAGGACGAGGTGATGGTTAGCCGGACGCTGAAAACCGCGCTGGCAAGCCTTGATGAGAGGGAAAAAATGATTTTGACGCTCTATTACCAGCAGGAAATGAGCCTGAAAGAGATAGCGCTGGTGCTCGACCTGACCGAAGCGCGTATCTGCCAGTTGAATAAAAAAATAGCGCAAAAGATTGAGAGTTTTTTTTAGCAGTTTATTGAGAAGTGGAAATCCATGCAGAAATTATTAGGTTTAACGATCATTTTCGTCTGTGTTCTGGGCGGCTTTATTATGTCGGGCGGGCGCCTGGCTTCGTTCTGGCAGCCCGGTGAAATCATTATTATTTTGGGCGCCGGGCTGGGCGCGATGGTGCTGGCCAACCCGAAAGCGGTGCTGGCCGAAATGTACCGTCAGTTTCGCGGCGTGATGCGTAAAAACGAGCATACCGATGAGTATCAGCGCCAGCTACTGATGCTGCTGTTTGAGCTGCTTGAGCTGGTGCAGGACGGCGGCCTGAAAGTGCTGGACGAGCATATTGAAGTCCCTGAAAGTAGCCCGCTGTTCCAGAAGTACCCGCTTATTCTGCGCGACAAGGCGCTGATTACCTTCATCTCGGATAACTTCCGCCTGATGGCAATGGGCAAAATCAACGAGCACGAGCTGGAAGGGATTCTGGAGCAGGAACTGGTGGCGATGGAAGAAGATCTCCTCCTGCCGTCCCGTTCGTTACAGCGTACCGCAGAGGCGATGCCGGGCTTTGGTATTTGCGCCGCGGTTCTCGGAATCATCATCACCATGCAGTCGATTGACGGCTCTATCGCGGTTATCGGCGTAAAAGTGGCGGCGGCGCTCATCGGCACCTTCCTCGGCGTATTTATCTGTTACTGCCTGATGGACCCGGTTGCCAACGCCATGGAACAGCGCACCAAAAAACAGATGGCGGTGCTGGAATGCGTGCGTACCGTGCTGGTCAACCATGTGGCGGGTAAACCGACGCTGCTGGCGGTAGATGCAGGGCGCAAAATGCTGCCGATGGACTCTAAGCCGACCTTTGCCACGCTGGATGGTTGGGTCAATCAGATGACGGGTGAAGCGTAATGCGCGGCAAAGCGAAGGGGCATACCACGATAATTAAGCGCTCCTCGCGCAAAAGTCATGATGCGGTTCACGGCGGCGCGTGGAAGGTAGCGTTTGCCGATTTTACCCTCGCGATGATGGCGCTGTTTATGGTGCTCTGGATTATGGGGGCGGTAACCGAAGAGGAGCGTAAAGAGATTGTTTCCCTGCTCAACAGCGACTCTTTGTTTGACGGAATGTCGCCTTCGCCGATTACCCAGCCGAACGGCTCCGGCGGCAGCATTACGGTTCTGGCCGGCAAGCCGAAGTCCGAAGACGGCGGCAAAGATGCTAAGCAGAATGCCGAGGCGATACAGGCGCTGGCTAAGCAGGCAAGCCTGGGCGAGAGCCTGAAGGACGTAAACCGCCGTTCAGAGCAGGAAATTGAGGATCTGGCGCGGACCATCATGAAGATTACCTCCGCCTATGATGCCCAGTCGAACCTGCAAATTGAGATTGTTCCGCAGGGGCTGCGCATCCTGGTGCAGGATGACCAGAAGCGTGAAATGTTCCAGCGCAGCAGCGCCATTCTGACGCCGTTCTTTAACCGCCTGCTGACCGAGTTCGCCACGGCGCTGAACTCTATCGATAACAAGATAATTATTACCGGCCACACCGACTCAACCCGCTTCCGCGATCAGGAGTTATACAACAACTGGAATCTGTCCGGAGAGCGAGCCATGCAGGCGCGCAGGGCGCTGACGAAGGGCGGGCTGGACGGCGGCAAAATATTGCAGGTTAGCGGCATGGCCGATCAGATGCTGCTCGACCCGGAACATCCTCTAAGCTCGGCGAACCGCCGCATAGAGATAATGGTGTTAACCCATTCGGCAAGCGAGTCGCTGTATCAGTTCTTTGGCCAACACGGCGAAAAGGTTATTAAACCGCTGGCGGAAAGCGTTGCTAAGACGTCGTCGCCGGCACGATAAATTTCTCAGGTATTTTGTTTTGTTAATCTCGATTTCCACCTCAATTGTCTCCACTTTTCCGCCTGCGTCCGAACTCTCCCGACGCATGGCGGGATTCTTTTTTCTGCTGCTGATGGTGTTGTTTTCCACGCAGGTATTTGCCGCGCCCGTTAAACATAAACCGGCACAAAGCCGCGCGCAGACGCAGAACAAAGAAGCCCGGGAACGCATGAAAAACCGCGCAAAGCTGCTCGCGAAGGCGAAAAAACGCGTTGCCGTGGTGCCCCTCACGCCCGAACAGCGGATACGCCAGGCGGCGGAAAAACTGGCCAGCCGCAGCTGGAATCGTCAGCAGCTGGCAATGCACGCCCGCTGGCGCCCAGGATATTTTGGCGGTTCGGAGCGCCTGCTGCCGCTGGCAACCGAGTCGCTGATGGCCGAAATGGTCAGCCCGCGCGTAGAAGAGACGATTTACAAAGTGATTCATCGGCTTAAGCAGCAGCTCGGCAAGCCTTATGTTTGGGGCGGGCAAACGCCGGATCAGGGGTTTGACTGTAGCGGGCTCATTTATTACGCCTATAACCAGTTACTCAGCCGCAAGCTGCCGCGCACCGCAAACGGAATGTTCCAGGACAGCAAGTTAAAGCGGGTCAACCAGCAGCAGCTCCAGCGCGGTGACCTGGTCTTCTTCAGTATTAAAAGCCAGGACAAGGCGGATCACGTTGGCGTTTACCTCGGAGACGGGCAGTTTATTGAAGCGCCGCGAACCGGGCTGAATATCCGTATCAGCCAGCTGACGGACAACTACTGGCAGGATCACTATTTGGGCGCGAAGCGTATTTTGACCGAGGAAGCGATTCTGTAAGGTCTGACCCTCACCCCTTTGGGAAGAGGGTGAGGGGAAGTTCAACGCTTAGCGGTGCAGGTCGCCGGCCGCTTCGGGCTGGTACTGAAGTTCAAGCACTTCAAGGTTGGTCTGGCTGCCGTTTGGCATTACCCAATTAATGCTATCGCCTACCCGCAGGCCCAGCAGCGCGGCGCCTACCGGTGCCATGACGGAAAGCTGGTTGTCGCTGTCCGTGAGGTTGGCAGGGTAGACCAGAGTGCGAACGTGCTCTTCCTGAGTGCTGAGGTCACGGAACTTCACCCGGCTGTTCATGGATACCACATCCGCAGGCATTTTTTCCGGACTACACATCTCAGCGCGATCCAGCTCGGCGTTTAGCGCCTCTGCGACCGGGCTTTTGGCGTACTGCGGTTGCTCCAGCAGTCGGTCAAGGCGTTCGGCGTCTAGTTCGTTAATGATGATGGCAGGTCTGGACATAATTCTCTCCGTGTAAAAAAGCAGGGCACTCATGTGCTGAAAATCGTACAAAGAAAAACCCTCACCGAAACCGGCGAGGGTTGATTCTGTAATGATGATACTGAGCTTAGCTTACCGTTGAAAGGGAGATAAGTCACATTTTGGCGTGCCTGCCCGCATCAAAGGATAATACTGCCCAGCGCCGCCAGCAGGAAGGCGATGGTGCCGATTAGCGTTTCCATTACCGTCCAGGTTTTCAGCGTAGTCTTTTCATCCATTTCCAGGAAGCGGCCAACCAGCCAGAAACCGGAATCGTTAACGTGGGAGAGTACCGTCGCCCCGCCCGCAATCGCTATCACGATAAAGCACAGGTCAAACTGGCTAAGGCCGGTCGTCGCTTCAACCATCGGAGCGACCAGAGCGGCGGTGGTGGTGAGCGCGACGGTAGCCGACCCCTGAGCAACGCGCAGCGCGGTAGAGATAACAAATGCCGCGACGATAACCGGCATTCCGGTATCGGACAGCACGCCGGCAAGCGCGTCGCCGATGCCGCTGGCGCGCAGTACGCCGCCGAACATGCCGCCAGCGCCGGTCACCAGAATAATGCCGCAGATTGGGCCCAGCGCGCCGTCACAGACCTTTTCCAGATGCTGACGGCTGTGTTTTCCGCTGAACACCATCAGGGCGAAGAATACCGTGATAAGCAGGGCGATAGGCGTTTTTCCAAGCATGCGCAGGAAGTTAACCAGCGTATTGTCGGCGCTAACCCAGCCGAGCACCGTTGCGGTGTTCAGGCCGGTATCCAGGAAAATCAGCACTAGCGGCATCAGTAAAATAGCCATCACCATGCCAAAAGACGGCGGCCGGTGGTTCTCGTCCACTTCGACTTTGCCGAGGAAAGAGGAAGGCAGAGGAATATCGAATTTTTTCCCGGCATAGAGGCCAAACAGATAGGCACCAAGATACCAGGTCGGGATGGCGATAATCAGGCCGACCACGACCAGCAGCCCGATATTGGCGCCCAGCAGTTCGCTGGCGGCAACCGGCCCCGGATGAGGCGGCAGCAGGGCATGCATCACGGCAAAGGCACCCGCGGCCGGAAGAGCATATTTTAACGTAGAGCCGCCAAACTGTTTCGCCACGCTGAAAATGATAGGCAGCATCACAACCAGGCCTGCGTCAAAGAAGATAGGGAAGCCGAATAGCAGCGAGGCCACGCCCAGCGCCAGCGGTGCGCGGTGGGATCCGAATGTTCCTATTAGCGTGTCGGCCAGCACTTTTGCGCCGCCGGAGATCTCCAGCAGGCGGCCAATCATCGCCCCAAGACCAACCAGCAGCGCAACGCCCGCCAGAGTGCTGCCGAAGCCGTTCAAAATCGTCGGGACAATTTTATCGAATGCTACGCCGGTGACGAGCGCGACAACGACGCTGACCAGGGTTAGCGCCAGGAAGGCGTGGACGCGAAAGCGCATGATCAAAACCAGCAGGAGCACGACGGAGCAGGCTGCAATCCCCAAAAGGGTTCCTGCGCTTAAAGTGGTTGTTATTTCGGTCATATTATTTCCTCAAGGCCGAATTTTTAGATGAATGCGCCAGTTTTGCGTCATCTGTTTATTTTGATACCGGTAACATGATATCGGTAACATCCGGCTACCTGTAAATGAACTCTGTAATGTTTGTTAACATTTTGAGAGCAAGCTCAAACTATCGAAATAATCAGGATAAAAGGTGAGCGGGTGAGTTGTCTGGCGAGGGAAAGTCTGACAGGTGCGAGAGATACGTTACGCTTTATGGGCAACGTCGATGTTTCTGACACCTTAGACAACCGGACGGGAGAGAACATGAGCCAGTACGACAAACTGAAATTGAAGGACGGCAGCTCGCTGTATTTTAAGGATTGGGGCGAGGGGCAGCCGGTGGTATTCAGCCACGGCTGGCCGCTTACCGCCGATGCGTTTGAAGACCAAATGTTATTTCTTGGGCAGCAAGGTTTTCGGGTCATCGCTCATGACAGGCGCGGCCACGGCCGCTCGTCCCAGCCCTGGGATGGGCATAATATGGATCAGTATGCGGACGATCTGGCTGAGTTGACTGCTCACCTTAATTTAAAAGATGCCGTGCACGTTGGGCATTCCACCGGCGGAGGTGAAGTGGCCCGCTATATTGGCCGTCACGGAACCGGTCGGGTGGCTAAAGCAGTATTGATTGGCGCAGTGCCGCCGATAATGCTGAAAACAGAATGGAATCCAGATGGCGTTTCGCTCGACGTCTTTGACGGTATCCGCAAAGGCGTGGTGGAAGATCGTGCGGCGTTTTTCAAAGAATTGACGCTGGCGTTTTATGGATACAACCGCCCGGATGCCAAAGTATCTGAGGGCGTGCGTGATAGCTTCGTGGCGCAGGGGATGCAGGGGAGCATCAAGGCGATGTATGACTGTATCAAAGCCTTCTCCGAAACCGATCAGCGCGAAGATCTGCGGAAAATGACCATCCCGACGCTGGTGATTCACGGCGATGACGACCAGATCGTTCCTTTTGAAACCTGCGGTAAGGCTGCCGCGGAGCTGCTACCTGATGCTGAATTGAAGGTTTACAAAGGCGGTTCGCACGGGATTTGCACTACGCACAAACAGCAGATTAATGAAGATCTGCTGGCATTTTTAAAGAACTGATCCTGCTCTGAGTTAAAATCGGCCTATTTTTAGGTCGGTTTTATTTCAGGGAAGTAATTACCACTTTGTGGTTATGTTCTTAATAAATAGAATAAAGATCTTGATTTTATCCCGAAGAAATTTAAAATCCACGGCCGATTTTTTCCATTTCACGATTGATGAATTTAATAGTAATAAATTTTTTAATTCATTGATTGTTAATGGTTATTTTTATGATCTTGATTGCCGGGGAGTTGTTTCATGATTAGAGCTATATTGTTATCCGCCAGTTTTATGCTGGCCGGTTGTACCGCATCCGATTTCATCAGCGCTACGAGTGAAATATTAAATGCAAAGGATGGTTATGATAAGAATATGAGAAACGAGAAAATTAAAGCGGCAAATAAAGCAGCTGGCTATTAATTTGAATTTACAATTCGGTTTTATCGCGTCTGGAATAATGTTTTTGCGAAATATTTGTGGGCGGGCCATCGTATATGCGACGGCCCGACAACGCTTTAGCGGCCATTTTTTTCAGCCAGCGGCAGCAGGATCTCTTTCAGGATCTCGTAGCGCTGCTGGGGTGAGAGCCAGATAAACCCCAGCAGCTTCTGTTTTTTCCCTTCACATTCAAACTGTGCTTTTAGTTGCAGTAAAAAGCGTTTTGTTCTGTTCATGGTCACCTCCGTATTCGATACCTGAAGGCTACTTCGTGAAAACCGGAACAAACAGTGATGCGATTAAAAAATGACTTCAGTATTTATGGGTTTTAGTAACCCACGGCGTCCAGACGGAAGCTTTTCCCGCAGTTGCCTGGGTGTTTCTGCGGTGCAAACGAGGCGCTTTGCAGCGGCTGGTTAATTTTGTCTGCCAGCAGGGATATCTGCATTTCCGTCAGATAGGCGGGGTTACCGTTGCAGGTGAGTTTTACCGCGCTGACCGCGTCACCACCCCAGCTTTGCTTCAGGGCTTTATTAAAGTCTTTACGCGTCACAACTTTGCCGTAGTTTTGAGCCAAAAATTCGCCGAAGGCGCTCTGTTTGACTTCGCCGTTGAGGCGCACCATGGTGCCGAAGTAGTCGTCCGGGTTGAAGCCGAAGCAGACGCCGTGTTTGGCGAACTCGTAACGTTCCAGGCAGGAGTTGCCGCCCGCACCCGGCATCACGCCGGAGAGCTTCGAAGCCATCTCAACCGAAAGGCCGGTGTCCGGAGCGGCGCATTTATTTGAGGCTCTGGCCTCCGCCATGTTGGGGATCGGGCGGGTTGCGCAGCCGTAGCGCATCCAGCGTTTCTCATCCACGCCGCGCGCGGCAACGGATTTTGGTAGCCCGGCCCACAGGCCATGCACCGTCAGGAAGGCGCGTTTGTCGGCCTGCTCCTGCTGGGTGGCGCACTCTTCGGGGACGTTGCGGTTGCGGTCGTGCATGCTCTGGCAGAAGCCGGTCTGCCAGGATAAAGCCAGCACGTAGCGGTCAAAATCGCCGTAACGGGCGGGTTGCAGCGGATCGGCCTGTGCCAACTGGCTGGCCAGAAGCGGGGCGCACAGCAGCAATGTCTTACAGGCAATGGCGTTCATATCTTTTTCTCTTATTAGTCCGGGAGGCGCGATTATTATAAGCATAAAAAAAGCGCCCGATGCAGGCGCTTTAGCGTCGTGAACAGAGCGGTTAGTGAACCAGGGCCGCAGCCGGTACCAGGATCTCGGTGGCAACTATCACCACGATTAAGCCAACGGCAACCGGGACAGAGGTTCGTTTCACTACTTCGAATGGTGAGATTTTTGCCATCCCTGCCACGGCAACGACCACGCCGGAGACCGGTGAAATCGTGCGGCCCAGGTTGGAGGCTTGCAGCATCGGGATAGTCAGGTATGCCGGATTAATGCCTGAAGAGTGCGCCAGCTTAGGGATCATCTCCACGAAGGCATAGAACGGCGCATTACCGGAGCCGGTGGTCATGGCGGCCAGCATCGTCAATATCACCAGCACCAGCATCAGGATAATACTGGCTGAGCCGAACGAAGTGGCAATCGAGATAAGGCTCTGGATAAAGCCGATAGTGCTTAGGCCCTGAGCAAAGACGCCAGCGGCCACCAGCAGCATCACCACGTTGGCAAAGGCGTCCGCCATTCCGCGGTAGCAAACTTCCATCCCGGAGAAGACGTGCTGGGTGTTGAAGCTGCGGAAAAACTCAATCAGGGCAGCAATCAGAATACAAATCACCAGAATGGTAATGATATGCAGCTGCGGGCCCCATTTCCCGTCGAAGATAAGTACCCCGATGATTGGAGTAAAAGGCAGCAGGGCATAGAAAGATGGCGCGGTGGTCTGGATTTCACTCACGTCGAGCATTTCGTGGTTGATGTGCTCTTTTTTATCGAGATAGCGCTGCCAGAAAAAGTGCGCAATCGCCATGCTGATAATGGCCGCGATGGAGATAGGAATCGTGGTTTTAAAGGCAAAATCCACCAGCGACATTTCTGAAGCCTGAGCTGCCAGCACCACGTCACCGGAGGTCGGTGCGAGAATGATTGCCGCCGGGGAAGCACAAATAGCGGCTGCGGCACCACGGCTGATACCGACGTTGACCATCACCGGGAATAGCGTGGCCATCAACAGTACGCCGAGGCCGGTAGCCGACGAAACGGCCAGCGACATCAGGCAGGCGACGAAGTAGGCGGCAATCATCAACAGATAAGGGGAGTTGATGAACTTCAGCGGCTTAGATGCCAGTTTTACCACCACGTCGTTAGCGCCGATATGCGTCATATAAGCCGCAAAGCCGCACAACATCATGATCATCATCCCGAGATCGCCGCCGCGGCTCATCAGCAGGATTTTGACGTATTCAAAAATATCCGTGGCGGTATAGCCGGTGCTTTCTGCACTGGCAGGCAGGACTTTGTGGCCCATTAAGGCGCTGACGATCAGCAGCAATAGCCCGCCAACGAACAGCACGCCGGTAGCCGAGTAGCCTTTTATGATGTAGCGGGCAACGCCCACAATCACCACTACCCCAATAATAAGTTCCAGAATTGTAAGCATTATTTCCCCCAGTGCGTTAAGGCGCACAGCAGCACCTTACGCTTGCGGCTGTTAAGTCCGTCTGCCTGAATAATTAAAGTGACTTTGCAGGATACTGCAAAGGGCTACGAATTTGCCTGATAACAGGATTGTAGTTTCTGATGAGCATCAATATTCCGCGTAACGGATCAAATTCCGCTGTGGCTTTTGCAGTCGGGATTGCAGTTATTCAAACTGCTTATTGAAAACGGGAATAAAAGACGAGCGAGTTTAGCTGATTAAAGCAGCATAAGGTTGCTGTCTTATGAGTGATATTTTGCGCAATTGTTAATTTCGGGGGCGTTCGTAAAGCATTTAAAAAAATCTTTAAAATAGCGCCCGCAGCCGCCTATACTGCGGGTCACTTTTATTGCGGGGTTTTTATGCTGCACACCTCCTTCTGGTCGACAAGCCGCTGGCGCTTTTTCAGGAAGCATCTTTTGATGCTGCTGTTGGCGTTTGGCTGGCTTTTTGTCAACAGTCAGGTGGCGGTGGCGTCTTACGATTGCCCGGTCGATATGACCGCAGGCCCTATGGCGGCCCCGCATAGCAGCTCAATGAAGATGGCCGACCAGGCCATGCAGTTGAAAATCAGCAACCCGCTGTGCGAGAAGCATTGCGTTCCAGATGTAATGCAGAAAGATAACGGCCACAGTTCGCTGGTGGCTCTGCCGGTTGTTGATTCTCTTGCGCTGGTTGAACCGCAGTGTAGCCAGGTTATTGAGTCCGTTTTCCACGTTGTCCCTCCCGCGACAGGCCCTCCGGCAACGATCCGTTTTTGCCGTTTCAGAGAATAACTCCAGCACCGTCATTGTTTTGGGCCTTTGCCCTTCACCTTTTTGACCGTGTTTCTGGAGATTAATCATGTTAAAAGCACTTCGTTTTGCCGCAGCTATTGCGCTGCTTTCCGCTGCCTCTTTCCCTGCGTTTTCCGCAGAGTCCTCTCACGATATGGCTGGTATGTCCGATATGCAGGGCATGTCGATGCCTGCGAAAGCTGCCCCTGCCGCGACGGTTTACCACACCGAAGGCGTGGTGAAAAAACTTACCGCCGACACCGTTTCTATTGCTCATCACCCGGTCGCCGGGCTCGGCTGGCCAGCAATGACTATGACCTTTTCTTTGCCGAAGGACGGTTCCGTGCCTGCGTTAAGCGTTGGGGAGAAGATTTCGTTCACCTTCGCGCAGCACGAACAAGGGTATCAGCTGGTTTCCGCAACCCCGCTTAACTAACCGAGGTTGCCATGAAACGACACACCCTGAGCCTTTGGCTCGGCGGGGTGCTGTTTGCTGCGTCTGTCTCCGCCGCCCCGGCGGCGGAGTTCAGCCTGCAACAGACTCTGCTGGCAGCCGAACACTACTCCGCGGCCCTGTCCGCAAACCGGAACCAGAGCGATGCCCTGAACGCGATGGCGGACTCCGCTCGCCAGCTCCCCGACCCGAAACTGAAGTTTGGTATTGAGAACCTGCCGGTGCAGGGCAGCAACAGCCATCGCTTTACCCGCGAAGGCATGACGATGCAGCGTATCGGCATCATGCAGGATTACGTTAGCGAGGAAAAACGCGACCGCAAGGCCGATACGATTCTTGCCCAGTCGGCCAGCAGCAAGGCTAAAGCTGAGACTATCCGTGCCAACCTTCAGCGCGATACCGCGCAGGCATGGCTTGAACTGGCTCTGTCCGAAAAAGTGCTCATTGCCGCCCGCAAGCTGGTGAGTGAAACCGAGCGGCAGGTTGGCGTGCAAAAGGCCACTGTAGCCAGCGGCAGCTCGCCCGCTTCCGGCGTGGTGGATATCCGCATGACGCTGCTGACCATGCAGGACAAGGTTACGCTTGCCGAACGCGACGTGACGCTGGCAAAAACTCGTCTTCTGCAACTGACCGGCCAGCAGGTTGATAGCGTTGCCGGTTCTCTGCCCCGCTTCCAGCGTTTACCCGCCGACCCGCAGGTGCTTGAAGAAGGCGTGGTGCAGCATCCAGAGGTGATTGAAGCGGCAAGAGAGGCCGACGTTGCCCGCGCGAAGTCCGCACAATCGGAGGTTGCGTCCAAACCCGATGTCGGAGTGGAAGTTTATTACGCCCGCCGCGCCGAGGGCTTTGACGATATGGCAGGGGTGATGTTTACCGTCGACCTGCCGCTGTTTAAATCCCAGCGCCAGGACAAAGACTATTCCGCCGATGTTTCCCGTTCGATGGAGGCGAACGATCAACTGGCGCTGGCTCGCCGGGAGCATGTCGCCCTTGTGCGTACGCTGGTGGCGAATTATCAGGCGGCGCAAAGCGTCTGGCAGCGCCAGCAGGAACAGGCGTTACCGCTTCAGCGCCAGCGCCTGTCACTGCTGGAGTCACAATATAGCGCCGGGAAGTCAACGCTTGCGGAATTACTGGCCGCTCGCCGCGAGCTTCTGGACACCGAGCTGACCGCCAGCAGCGCTGAAAAAGCCGTTGCCACCAACTGGGCCGCCATCCGCTACCTCACGCCTCAGGACGTTAACTAATGAAAAAATCACTTAACTTTTCCCTGCTGGCCGTCGCGGTTGTCGCCGCTCTGGCAGCAGGATATTACGCCGGAAAGCAGCAAAGCGGTCATGCTCAGCCAGAGCCACAGGCAGGGCAGGAGAACGGGCGTAAAGTGCTCTACTGGTATGACCCAATGGTGCCGGGGCAGCGCTTTGATAAACCGGGTAAATCACCGTTTATGGATATGGAGCTGGTGGCCCGCTATGCGGATGAGGTCACGAACGACGGCGGCGTAACGGTAAGCAGCCGCCAGCAGCAAAATCTGGGGGTTAAAACCGCAGCCGTTGAGCGCCGGGCTTTGAGTGTTCCTTTTGCCGCTTTTGCCACCGTGACGCTGGACGAGCGCAGCGTGCAAATTATTCCCGCCAGCGCGAATGGCATTGTTGAGACGCTGTATGTGAAAGCCCCGCAGCAGTACGTGAAGGCCGGAGAGCCTTTGGCCCGGCTGTGGTTCCCTGAGTGGACGGCGGCCCAGCAGGAGTATCTGGCGGTGCGCAAGTTGGGAGACAGCGCGTTGACGGCGGCGGCAAGAGAGCGGCTACAGCTGCAATTTATGCCGACGGAGGTGATTAGCCAGGTTGAGCGCAGCGGCAAACCGCAAACGCGGGTGACCGTGCGCGCGAAGCTTGCCGGATATGTGAACAAGCTCGAAGCACGTGAAGGCCAGCAGGTTAGCGCGAATGCGCCGCTGTTTGAGGTCGCCAGCCTGCAATCGGTATGGATTGTAGTGGATTATCCTCAGTCTCAGGCTCAGGCGTTGCAGCCCGGGAGCGAAATTGTTGCCAGCGCCGACAGCTGGCCGGGGGAAGCTTTCCATGGCCGGGTTAGCGAGCTGCTGCCGAATCTGGAAACCACGACCCGCACCCTGAAGGCGCGTATCGTGCTCGACAACCCGCAGATGAAACTCAAGCCGGGAATGTACCTGAGCGTCAGGCTTGCTAACCAACAGCCGCGCGCGGCAGTGCTGGCGGTACCGGAGGAATCCCTGATTGAAACCGGCCATGAAAGCCGCGTGCTGGTAGCCGAAGACGGCGGCCATTTCCGCCCGGTAAACGTGGTGCCGGGGATAGTCGATAAAGGCTGGGTGGAGATCCGTTCCGGGCTCACCGGGGGTGAGAAGGTGGTGACTTCAGGCCAGTTCCTCATCGATTCTGAAGCCAGCCTGCGCAGCGCTTTACCTGAGAGCGGGGCACAAACCCAGGCTAAGGCGACGGTAAAAACCTACGATGGCGAAGGCGTGGTGAAAGCCGTTAGCGCCGATTCTATTACCATCGCCCATCAGCCGATCCCCGCGCTTAAATGGGGGGCGATGACAATGCCGTTTGCGCTTAAGTCGCCGACCAACCTGAAGCCGGGGGATGCGGTGATGTTCAGCTTTAGCACGGACGACGAAGAAGGCGCGGTAATTACCCACCTGATGCCGATGGCGGGGGCGAGCAAATGATTGCTGCCGTTATTCGCTGGTCGCTAAAAAACCGGCTGCTGGTAGTGCTGGCGGCCATTATCATGGCGGCCTGGGGGCTATGGTCGCTTCAGCGTGCACCGCTCGATGCCTTGCCCGATCTTTCCGACGTGCAGGTGATCGTGCGCGTAAGCTACCCTGGAAAAGCGCCGCAGATCGTTGAAGATCAGGTGACTTATCCGCTGACCACGACAATGCTTTCCGTTCCGGGCGCAAAAACGGTGCGCGGCTTTTCGATGTTCGGCGATTCCTACGTTTATATCCTGTTTGATGACGGCACCGATCCATACTGGGCGCGTTCCCGGGTGCTTGAATACCTGAGTCAGGTTCAGTCCCAGCTGCCGCCGGAGGCCAAAGCTTCGCTGGGGCCGGACGCAACCGGCGTGGGCTGGGTGTATGAATATGCGCTGATAGATCGCAGCGGGAAGCACAGCCTGGCCGACCTGCGGGCGTTGCAGGACTGGACGCTGAAGTTTGAGCTAAAAACCGTGCCTGACGTTTCGGAAGTAGCAAGCGTGGGCGGCATGGTGCGCCAGTATCAGATAGTGCTCGATCCTGAACGGATGAAAGCACTTAACATCACCCATGAACAGGTGATTGGCGCGGTGAAAAACGCCAACCTGGAAGGGGGCGGCTCGGTTATTGAGATGGGCGAGGCCGAATATATGGTTCGTACGGCGGGGTATCTCAAAAATCTGGATGATTTTAAACAGGTAGTGATTACCAGTCGGGAAGGCGTGCCGGTGCTGCTTTCCGACGTTGCTTCCGTCAGGCTGGGGCCGGAAATTCGCCGCGGCGTGGCGGAATTCAATGGTGAAGGTGAGGTTGCAGGCGGCATCATTGTGATGCGTTATGGGAAAAATGCCCTCGAAACCATTAATGCGGTGAAGCAGAAGCTTGCTCAACTGCAAAAAAGCCTGCCTGCCGGTGTGGAAATTGTTCCGGTCTATGACCGTTCACATCTGATTGAAAACGCTATTGATACGCTCTCCCACAAGCTGCTGGAAGAGTTCATCGTGGTGGCTATTATCTGCTCTCTGTTCTTATTCCACTTCCGCTCCGCGCTGGTGGCGATAATTACCCTGCCGCTCGGTATTCTTGGGGCATTTATCGTGATGCATTACCAGGGAGTGAACGCCAACATCATGTCGCTTGGCGGTATTGCGATTGCGATTGGCGCGATGGTGGACGCCGCCATTGTGATGATCGAAAACATGCATAAGGTGCTTGAGCAGTGGAGGCACGACCACCCCGGCGAGCAGCCACGCAGTGCCGATTACTGGCAAATTTCCCAGCAGGCGGCGGTTGAAGTCGGGCCAGCGCTGTTTTGTAGCCTGCTTATCATTACGCTGTCATTTATTCCGGTCTTCTCGCTTGAGGCGCAGGAAGGGCGCATGTTCTCGCCGCTGGCCTTCACCAAAACCTATTCAATGGCGGTTGCAGCCGGACTAGGAATTACCCTTGTGCCGGTGCTGATGGGCTGGTTTATTCGCGGCAAAATTCCCGATGAAAAGGCTAACCCGATTAACCGTTGGCTGATTGCGGCGTATGAGCCGATGCTGGAAAAGGTTCTCGATAAGCCTAAAACCACGCTGGCAGTTGCGGGACTGCTGCTGGTGGCCACGCTCTGGCCGCTTAGCCAGTTGGGCAGCGAATTTATGCCGCCGCTGGATGAGGGGGACCTGCTTTATATGCCTTCTACCCTGCCGGGAATTTCGGCGCGTGAAGCCGGGCGGCTGTTGCAGCAGACCGACCGCCTGATCAAAACCGTGCCGGAAGTGGAAACGGTGTTTGGTAAGGCAGGGAGGGCCGAAACCGCAACCGATCCCGCACCGCTGACGATGATTGAAACGACCATTCGCTTTAAGCCTCGCGACCAGTGGCGACCGGGTATGACGATGGACAAGCTGGTGAGCGAGCTGGATAACGTGGTTAAGGTTCCAGGCATAGCCAACGTTTGGGTGCCGCCAATCCGTAATCGCCTGGATATGCTGGCGACCGGCATTAAAAGCCCGGTGGGCATTAAGGTGAACGGCAATAACATTGCGGCCATTGAGTCGGTGGCGGAGCAGATTGAGCGGGTAGTAAAGCAGGTGCCGGGCGTCACTTCGGCGCTGGCAGAACGCTTAGGGGGAGGGCGCTATGTTGATATTGACATCGATCGCCGTAAAGCCGCCCGCTATGGCGTTTCCGTGAAGGAGCTGCAATCGCTGGTGGCCACGGTTATCGGCGGTGAAAACATCGGGGAAACTATCGAGGGGCGTGAACGCTATCCGATTAACGTGCGCTACCCGCGTGAACTGCGCGATAACCTGCAAAAACTTCGCGACCTGCCGGTGATTACCGCTAACGGCAGCCAGATTGCACTTTCCGAGCTGGCTAATATCACTATCACCGAGGGGCCGCCGATGCTGAAAAGCGAGAATGCCCGTCTTTCTAACTGGATTTATGTTGATCTGCGCGGGCGGGATTTAAAGTCAGCGGTAGAAGATATGCAGCGCGTGGTTGCCGAGCAGGTGAAACTTCCTGAAGGCGTGTCGCTCTCGTGGTCGGGGCAATTTGAATATCTCGAGCGGGCGACGGCAAAATTAAAAATCGTGCTGCCGTTTACGTTGTTAATCATATTTGTATTGCTGTATGTAACTTTCTCCCGGGTGAAAGATGCACTATTAATTATGGGGACTTTGCCGTTCTCATTAATTGGCGGAGTGTGGCTGTTGTATATGCTGGGATATAACCTTTCGGTTGCCGGGGCGGTTGGTTTTATTGCTCTGGCAGGGGTAGCGGCAGAATTTGGTGTGATAATGGTGCTGTATTTAAATCAGGCGCTGGATAAACACCTGAAAACCGAGGGCGGGCAGAGTGATGGCCTGCTGCGGCGGGCTATCCACGAGGGGGCGGTGCTGCGCGTCAGGCCTAAGGTGATGACGGTTGCCACCATAATGGCCGGTCTGTTGCCCATTATGTGGGGCAATGGCGCAGGATCAGAGGTCATGAGGCGTATTGCTGCGCCGATGATTGGCGGCATGGTCACCGCACCGGTGCTTTCCATGTTGGTTATTCCAGCGGTATATATGCTGACCCACCGGCGTAAATAACTCTTTTCTCTCACGGGTCGCCTATTTTATGCGACCCGATTTGCATGGCTATTCATTGATATCTTATGAGTATTTAAGACCTTTGTGACTTGACATTAAATGAGTACAACTTTCAAGCTAAGTCTGGTGCTGATTTAGCTTTCATTGAGATATAATTCAGTAAGGTAGCTGGCGAATTTTAATATGGTAAGAAAGACGTGACTTACGCGAATAAATTTTTCTCGAATCTGATTTTGTTTTGCGCGCTGGCGCTGAGCACACCCGCTGCTTTTGCCGCAGAAGGCGGGTTTTTCACTAACGCGTGGAATACTTTTTCCAGCAATGTTTCAAAGACCTGGAACGAGCCTGAGCATTATGATCTTTACGTTCCAGCAATCACCTGGCATGCCCGCTTTGCCTATGACAAAGATAAGACCGATCGCTATAACGAGCGTCCGTGGGGGGCCGGTTTTGGCCAGTCACGCTGGGATGAGGAGGGGAACTGGAACGGCATCTACCTGATGGCGTTTAAAGATTCCTTTAACAAATGGGAGCCGATTGGCGGCTACGGCTGGGAGAAAACCTGGCGACCGCTGAGCGATGATAACTTCCACCTCGGGCTGGGGTATACCGTAGGGGTTACCGCTCGCGACAACTGGAAGTACATTCCTGTTCCACTGGTGCTGCCGCTGGCTTCCATAGGATACGGCCCGGCAACCTTCCAGATGACCTATATTCCAGGGACTTACAACAACGGCAACGTTTACTTCGCCTGGCTGCGGTTCCAGTTCTGATTTTGTCTTGTCCGGTAGTCCTGAAAAAGGGGTTTTTTATACCCCTTTAAAAACAAGGGTTAATCTTTCAGGTGTTAAAAACTTCGCGACTTTTATCACTTTTTCTCAATTCTGGACTGGACAAAAGCCACCACAATTGTTGTACTGATGCCCGACACAGCATTTGTGTCGTTTTTTCATGTAAAGGTAATTTTGATGTCTAAGATTAAAGGTAACGTTAAGTGGTTTAATGAATCCAAAGGCTTCGGCTTCATTACTCCGGAAGATGGCAGCAAAGACGTGTTCGTACACTTCTCTGCAATCCAGAGCAATGGTTTCAAAACCCTGGCTGAAGGCCAGCGCGTTGAGTTTGAAATCACTAACGGTGCCAAAGGCCCTTCTGCTGCAAACGTAATGCCTATCTAAGTCATTACCAGTAGAATATAAAAACCCGCCAAGGCGGGTTTTTTTTTTGCCTGAAACCAGGCTGTAAAAACCGCCAGATTTGAAGTGACCCTGCTGTAGGGCATTTTGTCTGGCGGTTTTTTTCTGTCTATCAGGCGAACAGGTAAGCTTTCAGAAACAATCCTACAATCACTACGCTAACCAGAACGCTCAACCAGCCGGTGACTTGCTCTTTCATTGCCATCTCCCCAAAGATCATTGCGGGATAGTGGCAGAGAAAAATTAAGCTAACATTAACCCGGCGGTTATTACCGGGTGACAAACAGAGAAACCAGCCAAAATGCGAGTGCGGTCATAACAAATGAGCCGACAAGGTTCAGCAGCACGTTCATTCCGGCCCACGCAAAGCGCCCGTCCTGTAACAGCAGCACCACTTCAGCCGAAAAGGTAGAGAAGGTTGTCAGGCCACCGCAAAAGCCGGTGGTGATAAGCAGTTTCCACACGGGATCGACGTTACTAAAGCGGCTAAATAGCGCCAGCCCCAGGCCGATAATAAAAGCGCCGGTCAGGTTGGCTATCAGCGTGCCGATAGGAATGCCCATATGAATCGGGTTATATTTTAAACTCAGGAACCAGCGCGTTACGCTGCCGATCCCGCCGCCGATAAACACGGCGAACAGCATCTGAATCACGGTTAATCCTTGCTAAATACGTTGATGGGCAAAGTGTAGCGTTCGAACATGTAGATTTACACGCGATATACTGTAATTAATCATTTAGCTGAGGAGCAGGTATGAAGGTTGCCGTGGGGCAGTTTGCGGTGGGGCCTGAATGGCAGAAGAATGCAGCCACCTGCGTCGGGCTCATGGCCGAGGCCGGGCTGGCAGGAACGGACCTTCTGGTGTTGCCGGAGGCGGTGCTCGCCCGGGACGATAATGACCCGGATATGTCTGTCAAATCGGCCCAGCCTGTCGATGGCCGCTACGTGGAACAGTTACGCGAGGAAAGCCGTAAAAATGGAATGACGACGGTGCTGACGCTGCATATCCCGACACGGCAGGGACGGGCGGCAAATACTCTGTTGGCGCTTCGGGGTGGCGAAATCGTGGCTCAATATCAGAAAGTGCATTTGTACGACGCCTTCAGCGTTCAGGAATCCCGGCTGGTGGATGCAGGAAATGAGCTGGCTCCTCTGCTTGAGGTTGCCGGAATGAAAGTTGGCCTGATGACCTGCTATGATCTGCGTTTCCCCGACATGGCCCTGAGCCTGGCGCTGGCAGGTGCCGAGGTTATCGTCCTGCCTGCAGCATGGCTAAAAGGCCCGCACAAAGAAGCTCACTGGGCGACGCTGTTGGCCGCCAGGGCGCTGGATACCACTTGCTATCTTGTGGCGAGCGGCGAATGCGGTAGTAAAAATATCGGCCAGAGCCGGGTTGTTGACCCGCTGGGCGTCACAATTGCGGCTGCGGCAGAATCGCCCGAGCTTATTTTCGCCGAACTCAGGGCGGACAGAGTGGCAGCGGTACGGCAAATGCTGCCGGTGCTTAATAACCGACGGTTTGCGATACCTCAAATGTTATGACGTTTTTTTAATCAGCTCTTGATTCACCTTGTTACAGATTGCTATTGTGTCGCGCGGACAAATGACCGTTAATGAAATCAGGTTTTTTTTATTCGCCGTTGTCACGGCACATATCACAGAAGAAGGTAGGTATGGGAGAGATTAGTATTACTAAGCTGCTGGTTGTCGGCGCGCTGATCGTATTGCTGTTTGGTACTAAGAAGCTGCGCACGCTGGGCGGCGATCTCGGTTCCGCCATCAAAGGCTTTAAGAAAGCAATGGCTGAAGATGACAACGGCAAGAAGTCCGATACCGAAGCTCAGGCACCTGCAGACCGCATCATTCATAAAGACTGATTGCTGACCTTTGCAGAATAAAAAAACCGGCTGATAAGGCCGGTTTTTTATTTTGGACAGCGTAAAGGTAACAATCTGTAACCAGATTACTTCACTTCCATCCCTTTAGCCTGAAGGTCAGCGTGGTAAGAAGAGCGCACAAACGGGCCACAGGCCGCGTGGGTGAAGCCCATCGCCAGCGCTTCTGCTTTCATCTCTTCGAACTCATCCGGGCTGACATAGCGCTGCACGGGCAGGTGGTGACGGCTAGGCTGCAGGTATTGACCCAGGGTCAGCATCGTCACGCCGTGGCTGCGCAGGTCGCGCATCACTTCGATGATTTCCGCATTGGTTTCACCGAGGCCAACCATTAAACCAGACTTAGTCGGGATATGTGGATGGGCTTCTTTGAAACGCTCCAGCAGCTTCAGCGACCAGTTATAGTCCGCACCCGGGCGCACATTGCGGTACACGCGCGGCACGTTTTCCAGGTTGTGGTTGAACACGTCCGGCGGGGTCGCGGTAAGGATTTCCAGCGCGCGATCCATACGGCCACGGAAGTCCGGCACCAGGGTTTCAATCTTGATGGTTGGATTTTTCTCGCGGATAGCGCTGATGCAGTCGGCAAAGTGCTGAGCACCGCCGTCGCGCAGATCGTCGCGGTCAACCGAGGTAATAACCACATAGCGCAGCGCCATATCGGCGATGGTTTGCGCCAGCTTGGCCGGTTCGTTGGCATCCGGTGCTACCGGGCGGCCGTGGGCCACGTCGCAGAACGGGCAGCGGCGGGTGCAAATTGCGCCCAGGATCATAAAGGTCGCGGTGCCGTGGTTAAAGCATTCGGCGAGGTTCGGGCAGGAGGCTTCTTCGCAAACGGAATGCAGACCATTTTTGCGCATCGCCGCTTTAATGCCCTGGATGCGGGTTGAGTCAGACGGAAGTTTGATTTTCATCCATTCCGGCTTTCTTAACAGCTCCTGGCGCTCTGTGACCACGTTTTTAACCGGGATCAGAGCCATTTTATCGGCGTCGCGGTATTTAACGCCGCGTTCCATCACAATGGGTTTGCTCATAGGGTGCGTATTCCAGTTGCGGATAATAAAGTCAGGCTAATCGAATTCAAGCTAAGTTGGGATCTATCAACTATTTTTGAATTAATGGCCGGGAGTATATCATCACGGCCAGGGAGAATCAGTATACCCCAACATGAAATGGAGAAAGAATTGTAAATGGGTTGTTGTTTTGTGCTAAATGCAAGGTTAATGGCCGTGTCGTTCACCTCCTGAACGCCCTGCAAGAGGTGAAAACCACTTTTTTTAAGCGGCGAATTCGTTGCGAATCGCTTTGATTATATCCTGCAATACCGTGTCACGTATGCTTAGCTTGTTGAAATGCATACTGGTTTCCATGGTTTTATCGGAAAACAGGTCGCAGTCAACGGCGCGCAGATTCCAGGTATCTTTAAACATTTCATACAGCCGCCACGGCATAAAGCCCAGCAGGTCGCTGCTGCCGAGCAGCGACGATAACGTCACATAGTTGTAACTACTAAAGGCAATCTGGCGGTTGGGCAGGCGTTCACTGATTTGCTGGCGCAGGTCGCGCAGCAGGTCATCCTGCATGATGAGAAAGGTGTGTTCCATATTCTGCATATCTTCGAGTGTCAGCCGCTTTTCAAGACAGGGGTGACCTTCGCGGCAGACGACAGCAATGTTTTCCTGGTAGAGCGGAATGCTGGTGATCGTTCGTGCGTAGTGGCGGCCGGTATCGATAATCAGGTCGGTTTGAAACTGGCTAAGCTGCGATTCACCGTCGTTGATAGGCACGTTGCGTATAAGCAGGTTAGGGTTGACCTTGCGGATGGCCGAATAGACCTTCGGAATAACCAGCGCCCCGATAGAGGGCTGGGTCGCTAGCGTAATGGTGCGCTGCTGATCGTTGCTGCTATTAAAGTCCAGCGCGCCCAGAATCGATTCCAGCCCTTGGCTGATATATTCGTGAAGATGCGCCGCATACGCGGTCGGCGTGACGCCCTGGCCTTTACGAATGAATAACGGGTCAGGGAAAATATATCGTAATTTTTGGATGGATTGGCTAATAGCAGAAGGCGTCAGGTTCAGTACCTTAGCGGCATTCACTATCCCTTTATGGATGTATACGGCTTCAAAAATCGTCAGCAAATTTAAATCTATGTTGCGTAATGCTTTGAATACGGGATAGTTATTTTCACTATCGCGATCCATGATTTTTTTTTCAGCTAGTGGGTTTTGCCCCATGCCCGGTCTCCGGTAAAAAATAAAGAATATTATATTTATAGATAAAAATAGGAGTATTGGGTGAATTAATACGGCTATTTTGCCGGGGCAAGCACGAATGCGAAAAAATAAAGCGTTTTGATGCACTAATTAGCGTGATTTGTGGCGTCATTATTTAAATAATGACGCCAATGAATTATCTAACTTGTGATTATTACCCGCGGACGGCGGCAATGTTACCGCCGTTTAATCCGCGGCAGCGTATTCGTGAGGGGGATTATCAAGCAGCGCCATAAAATGGGCTACCAGGCGTGGCTGAACGTCGGCTACGGAGATGCCGTTAACAAAGTGGCTCACCTGGGTCATTTCCAGTCCCGCATAGCCGCAAGGGTTGATGCGCAGGAAAGGAGTGAGATCCATATCGATGTTCAGCGCCAGGCCGTGGAAGGAGCAGCCTCTGCGGATGCGCAGCCCCAGCGAGCAGATTTTCCGCCCGTCAACGTAAACGCCCGGAGCGTCCGCTCGCGGGTAAGCCTCAATACCTAGCTCCGCCAGCGTATTCACCACGGTCTGCTCCAGTACGGTCACCAGCTCGCGCACGCCAAGCTTGCGGCGCTTTAAATTAAGCAGCAGGTACATTACCTGCTGACCAGGGCCGTGAAACGTCACCTGGCCTCCCCGATCGCTTTGTACCACCGGGATGTCTCCCGGCATAAGCACATGCTCGGCTTTCCCCGCCTGACCCTGGGTAAATACCTGAGGGTGCTCTACCAGCCAGATTTCGTCGGCGGTGGCGTCGTCGCGGGTGTCGGTAAAGTCATGCATTGCCTGCGATACGGGTTCGTAAGGCTGCAGGCCAAGGTTGCGGATCAGGATTGTATCTTGAGACAAAACAGCGTCTCCGGAAGGCAAAAGGTGGGAGGAAGTATATCACAACAAAAACCCGGCCTTAGCCGGGTCATCGCCTTACAGCACCATACGAACGATTTCGATGTTGCCTAACTCTTCGTACAGCGTTTCTACCTGCTCGATATGAGTCGCATTAATGGTAATCGACACGGAGTGGTAGTTACCTTTGCTGCTTGGTTTAACCTGAGGCGTGTAGTCACCCGGCGCGTGGCGCTGCACCACCTCAACGACCAGATCAACCAGCTCCGGTTTCGCCAGGCCCATTACTTTATAAGTAAAAGAGGTTGGGAATTCGAGCAGTTCGTTCAGTTTGGTTTTCATGGTAGCTCCAGCGTTACGGCAATAAAAATGATAACTCCCGCCGACGGGCGGGAGTTGCTTTGATACTCAGTATATGGGGTCAAGATTGACACTTTCAAGTGTTCAATAATTAACCGAACCAGTGGTGGAACATCAGTTTGATGTAGTCGATGATTCGGCTAAAGAAATTCCCTTCCGGCATTTCCTGCAGCACGACCAGCGGACGCTGCTCGATGGTTTTGCCGTCCAGCTGGAAGTTAATGGTGCCCACAACCTGGTTTTTCTGCAGCGGAGCGTGCAGTTCAGGGGTGGTCAGCACATAGCTGGCCTTCAGATCTTTCATGCGTCCGCGTGGGATGGTCAGGTAAACGTCTTTATCAACGCCGAGAGAGGCGCGATCGTTATCACCAAACCAGGCCGGCTCGGAGGCGAACTCTTTCCCGGCTTTCAGCGGAGAAACGGTTTCAAAGAAGCGGAAGCCCCAGGTCAGCAGTTTTTTACTTTCGGTTTCACGGCCTTTGTAGGTATGGCCGCCGAGAACCGCCGAAATCAGGCGCATCTGGCCTTCGGTCGCCGAAGCAACCAGGTTATAGCCTGCCGCATCGGTATGGCCGGTTTTGATGCCGTCAACGTTGAGGCTGGTATCCCACAGCAGGCCGTTACGGTTGGTCTGGCGGATATTGTTGAAGGTGAATTCTTTCTCTTTGTAGATAGAGTATTCGTTCGGCACGTCGCGGATCAGCGCCTGGCCAATCAGCGCCATATCGCGCGCGGAGCTGAACTGACCTTCTGCATCCAGGCCGTGTACGGTCTGGAAGTGGGTGTTTTTCAGACCCAGGGCGGAAACATAGCTGTTCATCAGGCTGACGAAGGCGTCCTGGCTACCGGCCACGAAGTCTGCCATTGCCACGCAGGCATCGTTACCTGATTGCAGGTTAATACCGCGGATCAGTTTGTTAACCGGCACCTGCATGCCCGGCTGAAGGAACATCAGCGAGGAGCCTTTAAATACCGGGTTACCGGTCGCCCAGGCGTCTTTGCCGATGGTAACCATCGCGTTGTCATCGAACTTGCCGGCTTTCATCGCCTGGCCGATAACGTAGCTGGTCATCATCTTGGTGAGGCTGGCTGGGTCACGACGCGCATCGGCGTTGGACTCGGCCAGAACTTTGCCTGAGTTGTAGTCAATCAGGATATACGCTTCTGCATCAATCTGCGGGACGCCTGGGATCATGGTTTTAATATTGAGGTCGTCAGCTTGAGCAGAGGCCATGGCCGCGAAGGCGAAAGCCGTGGTGAGCGCCAGGCGCTTAACAAAACGTGCAGAAAGAGCTGTATTCATGATGGAACTACGACGTCCGTGATGGAATTAAAAAAAGTGCCTTACTATAGCAAAAGCATTTTTGACTGGCATCTGACTTTGCGCGTGAGTTTGTTAATGGTCTTTACGCAAATTTACGAGCAGGAAACATGCCAGTCACAGCTTTACATAGACGGGGCGTTGGTAACGAATGATTGCTGCTGCGCCTCGGACATCAGGCGCTGTTGCAGGGCCGTAGCCTCGCCGCGGCTGCTGAATGGCCCGAGCTGTACGCGATAAACGGCTCCGTTGTGGGAAACCGCGCCCGGTACGCCAAACTGCTGGCTCAGCTTTTGCTGCCACTGGCTTGCTCTTGCGCCGTCGCTTACCGCGCCAACCTGCACAACATAGCGGCCGTTGGCCGGCGCTGCTGCCGAAGTGGTGCTGCGCTGGGCGACGTGGCCCTGGACTGAGCCCGGAGCCGTAACCGGGGCTGCAACGGCTGGAGCCGGAGGCTGAACGGCGGCTGGCTGTTGAACCGCTGCTGTTGCGGCCGGTGCGGCTACGGTTGCCGCCGCAGCGGCAGGTACGGATGTAGATGCCGCAGGGACGGCCGCAGGGGCGTCAGGTGTTTCAATTACCCCAGCCGCAGGGGCGTCAGGTGTTTCAATTACCCCAGCCGCCAGAGGCGTTGGCGCCCCCAGGAAACCGCTGCTCTGAACCGGTGCGCCGGTGCTGTCTGAGCTTTGCAGCGTAGCATTGCTGATAGCACGGACATCACCCTGCGGGGCTTCCGGCTGAGCCGGTGAAGAGGCGCTGCCCATGCCGCCGCCTAAATCCGGGCGAGCCGGTAAGGCATAGGTTTGCTTGGCAATGGTGGTACAGGCCGTGCCCGGGCCGGACATCGTGCCGTCCTGAGCGACGATAATCGGGTCGATGCGAACCTTGGTATTGTTCGAAGTATTCAGTCGGTCTGCCGCCGCGCGGGAAAGAGAAATCACTCGATCGTTGCCGTAAGGGCCGCGGTCATTAATGCGTACCACAATCATGCGGCCATTCGCGAGGTTGGTCACTCGTGCATAGCTTGGGATAGGCAGAGTAGGGTGCGCGGCAGTCAGCGCGTTTGCATCAAACGCTTCACCGGAGGCTGTCAGATTGCTGCCCGGCTCGGCATCATAAATCGCCGCAAAGCCGGACTGGCTGAAGTTTGCCGGGTTCTGGACAATCTTGTAGCTCTTGCCGTTGTTCTGGTAATCCTGGTTTACCGAAGGATTCAGAGGCTCGTAGCGCGGTTCAGCGCCGCTGATTTCCACTATCGGCCCGTTGCATACCACCGGCTGAGGCGGCTGATTAACCGGCTGCTGGTTATCATCATTTGACGAACATGCTGCCAACAACGCCGCAGCGATGCAGACGCCAGCCCACCGTTTTTGCTTACCCATTGCGCACCTCATCCAGTTACACGCTTTTTGATAACATTTTTCTATGTGTGTGTATCGACATCACGATACCGAACCCGGCCATCAGAACAATCAGGGCCGATCCCCCGTAGCTGACCAGCGGCAACGGCACGCCTACCACCGGCAAGATACCACTAACCATGCCAATATTGACAAATACATAGACGAATAAGATAAGCATCAGCCCGCCCGCCATCACTCGCCCGAAGGTGGTTTGCGCCCGGGCGGCAATAAACAGGCCGCGCATAATCAGCAGCAGGTAGAGTGCGAGCAGCACCAGAATGCCGACTAATCCCAGCTCTTCCGCCAGCACCGCGAAGATAAAGTCGGTATGACGTTCGGGCAGAAACTCCAGCTGTGACTGGGTGCCGTGCAGCCAGCCTTTACCGCGCAGGCCGCCGGAGCCGATGGCAATTTTAGACTGAATAATATGATAGCCCGCACCCAGAGGATCGCTTTCCGGGTCAAGCAGCATCATTACGCGCGCACGCTGGTAGTCGTGCATCAGGAAGAACCACAGAATCGGGACGAAGGCGGCAACCAGCAGCACCGCCACCAGAATCAGACGCCAGCTCATACCCGAGAGGAACAGCACGAACAGGCCGGATGCGGCAACCAGAATGGAGGTTCCGAGGTCCGGCTGGGCGGCAACCAGCAGCGTAGGCATAAAGATGAGCACCAGCGCGATGCCGGTGTTTTTGAGCGTCGGCGGGCAAACGTCGCGGTTAATAAAACGCGCAACCATCAGCGGGACGGCTATTTTTGCAATTTCCGAGGGCTGGAAACGAACAAACCCTAAGTCCAGCCAGCGCTGGGCGCCTTTTGAAATGGCACCGAAGGCGTCCACCGCTACCAGCAGGATAATACAGAAGATATAGAGATAGGGCGCCCAACCTTCGTAGACGCGAGGTGGGATCTGCGCCATCACCACCATGATAACCAGCCCCATCAGGATTTGGCCGACTTTGCGCTCCATCATGCCCATATCCTGGCCGCTGGCGCTCCAGACGACCAGTGCGCTGAAAACCAGCAGTGCCAGAATGGTAACGAGGAACGTTGGGTCAAGGTGGACCTTGTCCCAAATGGTCTTTTTATTTGGATTATCGGTCATGCTATTGATCCTCTGTGGCCGAGGCGGCCGGCGCTTCTGCAGGCAGAACCGTGTTGTTATCCCCCAACATGACGTGGTCGAGGATCTGGCGCATGATGCTGCCAACCGCTGGCCCTGCGCCACCGTTCTCCAGAATCATCGTCACGGTGTATTGCGGATTATCATATGGGGCAAACGCCGTCATCAGCTTGTGGTCGCGCAGGCGTTCCGCGATTTTGTGCGCGTTATACGTTTCGTTGGCTTTCAGGCCGAAGACCTGAGCAGTACCCGATTTCGCCGCCACTTTATAGGGGGCATTGGCAAAGTATTTGTGGGCCGTACCGTTTGGACGGTTGGCAACGCCGTACATCCCGTCTTTGGCAATTTCCCAGTAGCCGGAGTGGATATCACCCACCGGGGCTTCAACCGGCTGCTGCCAGGGCACCTGTTTGCCGTTTTTCACCGTGCTCATCAGCAGATGAGGCACGCGCACGACGCCGTCGTTAATCAAGATCATCATCGCCTTGCTCATCTGAATTGGCGTTGCCGTCCAGTAGCCCTGGCCGATGCCGACCGGGATGGTGTCACCCTGATACCACGGCTTTTTAAAGCGTTTCAGCTTCCATTCGCGGGTTGGCATGTTACCGGCACGCTCTTCGGAAAGGTCGATGCCGGTGAGGTGGCCATAGCCGAATTTGCTCATCCACTCGCCGATACGGTCGATACCCATGTCATAAGCGACTTGGTAGAAGAAGGTATCGGCGGACTCTTCAAGCGACTTGGTCACGTTCAGGCGGCCGTGGCCCCATTTTTTCCAGTCGCGGTAGCGTTTTTCCGAGCCTGGCAGCTGCCACCAGCCTGGGTCAAACAGCGAAGTGTTACGCGTGATTACGCCCGCGCTCAGCGCCGAAACCGCCATATAAGGCTTCACGGTGGAGGCCGGAGGATAGACGCCCTGGGTTGCGCGGTTGATAAGCGGCGTGTTCGCGTCGCTCAGCAGCCCGGAGTAATCCTTGCTTGAGATGCCGTCAACGAACAGGTTCGGGTTGTAGCTTGGCATTGAAACCAGCGCCAGGATGCCGCCGGAGCGCGGGTCGGTAACGACAACCGCAGCACGGCTCCCCGCGAGCAGCGTTTCGATATAGGTCTGAAGCTTAAGGTCGAGCGTCAGGTAGATGTCATGCCCGGCCTGCGGCGGGACTTCTTTTAGCTGGCGGATAACGCGGCCGCGGTTGTTAACTTCAACCTCTTCATAGCCGGTCTGGCCGTGCAGCACATCTTCGTAGTAGCGTTCGATGCCCAGCTTGCCGATGTCATGAGTTGACGCGTAGTTGGCAAGCTTGCCTTCTTTGTCCAGGCGCTCAACATCCTTATCGTTTATTTTCGACACATAGCCGATGACGTGTGTAAGGGCGGAGCCATAAGGGTAGTAGCGGCGTTTATAGCCCTTCACTTCTACGCCGGGGAAGCGGTACTGGTTTACCGCGAAACGGGCCACCTGAACTTCGGTCAGGTTGGTTTTTACCGCGATAGAGGTAAAGCGGTGCGAGCGGGCGCGCTCTTTTTTAAAGTTGGCGATGTCATCGTCGGTCAGGTCAACTACCGGGCGCAGCGCCTCGAGGGTTTCCTGAACGTTATCGACCTTTTCCGGCATCATCTCTATTTGGTAGATAGTGCGGTTGAGCGCCAGCGGCGTGCCGTTGCGGTCGTAAATAATGCCGCGGCTCGGCGGAATGGGAACCAGCTTGATGCGGTTTTCGTTAGACCGGGTCTGGTAATCGGTGAAGCGGACTATCTGCAAATTATACAGATTGGCGATCAGCACGCCGGTAAGCAGCAAAATGCCGATAAAAGCGACCAGCGCCCGGCGCACAAAGAGCGCAGACTCAGCAGTGTAGTCGCGAAAAGAATTCTGTAATTTCATTCGCTGCCTGGTATTACCCGCTCAGGTTTACTCACGATGATAAGGATGATTGGTGGTAATGCTCCACGCCCGGTACAGACTCTCCGCTACCAGCACCCTGACCAGCGGGTGGGGCATGGTGAGCGTGGAAAGCGACCAGCTTTGCTCGGCGGCGGCTTTGCAGGCTGGCGCTAAGCCCTCCGGCCCGCCAATCAGCAGGCTGACGTCGCGGCCATCCTGTTTCCAGCGCTCGAGCTGCGTCGCAAGCTGGGGCGTATCCCACGGTTGCCCGGGGATATCCAGCGTTACGATTCGGTTACCTTTGCCCGCGGCGGCCAGCATCATTTCGCCCTCTTTTTCGAGGATACGTTTGATATCGGCATTTTTTCCGCGTTTTCCAGCCGGAATTTCAACCAGCTCAAACGGCATGTCTTTAGGGAAACGACGCAGGTACTCGGTAAAGCCGGTCTGCACCCAGTCAGGCATTTTGGTTCCAACGGCCACCAGTTGCAGCTTCACCCGTTAGCTCCAGAGTTTTTCCAGTTCGTACAGCTGGCGGCTCTCTTCCTGCATGACGTGAACGATAATTTCGCCCAGATCGACAACAACCCAGTCGGAAGCGTTGATGCCCTTCACGCCCATTGGCGACAGGCCAACTTCGCGGGAGGATTGAACAACGTGTTCAGCGATGGACATCACGTGGCGGTTGGAGGTTCCGGTACAGATAACCATGCAATCCGTGATGCTTGATTTGCCTTTAACATCGATAGCGATGATATCCTGGCCTTTGAGGTCGTCGATTTTATCGACGATGAAATCCTGAAGTGCTTTACCCTGCAAGTGTTCCCCCTGAGAGAATGAGAGTGTGTAGTTTGGCCCGTAAATAACCATTATACCCAACAGGGCAGGCGGCTTTGGCTGAAAAATTGGCCGTCCAGCGCGGATCGCGGGCTATCATCCCATTGCGCGCCGGAGTTTGCATCGCCATTTTTGTAAAACTATTTCAGAAAAGCCGGATTTACGGGCAGGAAATTATGGCAGCGGAGCATAACAGCCTGAGGGGTGGTGTCAATGGCTGGCGTGCGCCTGTCGTTTCCGGTGAATTAGAATAGTGTAAACCGGTTCATCCCGCCGGTGATTCAGACTCCGCTGAATGGCTTAACGATAGAGGCCATGTTGCAGAATAAAAGCCAGTACCTCGGGCGGTAGCAGATCGTCGCAGGGCTGGTTTTCTTCAAGGCGCTGGCGGATGACGGTGGCCGAAATATCGTAGAGCGGCGTCTGTGCCAGAAAGACGTTGCCCGATGGCCGCTGGTGCAGCGTGGCTACCGAATCGGTGAGGTTCTGCGCCAGCCATGCCTGCTGTTCCGGGGTTTCCATCGCCAGAGGATAGCCCGGGCGCTGCGTTACCAGCAGGTGGCACAGAGACAGGAGTTCTTCCCAGCGGTTCCAGCGGTGCAGGCTGAGTAAAGAGTCCTGGCCGATGATAAACGCCAGCGGCTGCGAGTGCCCGATTTCTGCCCGCAATTGTTCAAGCGTTTCAACGGTCCACGAGGGCGTGGATCGAGACAGCTCGCGGTCATCCAGGGTAAACAGCGGGTTCCCGGCAATTGCCAGTTCAATCATCGCTTTACGTTGTTCGCTGCTGGCTTCCGGCTGTGGGCGATGCGGCGGCACATTATTCGGCATGATGGTGACCCGGCGCAGCAAAACCTGCCGGGCAAGCGCCTCAACTGACTTCAGATGCCCGTAATGAATGGGATCAAAGGTCCCGCCATAAAGCGCCAGGAGCGAAGCGTCAGACATCGATAAAAATTTCCGGTAATGCTTTGTGGCAAATCAGTAATGAGAGACCTTCCAGATCTTCCCAAACCGACTGACCATAATCCTGTTTCAGCGTTAGCTCAACCCGGGTAAGCAGGCGAACGGCCTGGTAGAGCTGCTCGCTCGAAACCCGGTTCAATGCCTCGGTTACCAACTGGCGGCGGTTTTGCCATACCCGCTGCTGGTCGAACAGAGTGCGCAGAGGGGTTGTCGCTGATTCACGCTTGAGGTTGACGAGCTGCAATAGCTCTCGCTGTAGCGTGCGCAGTAAAATGACCGGCTCGCTGGCCTCAAGGCGCAATTGCTGGAGGATGTGCAGCGCGCGTTTGCTTTTCCCGGCGAGCAGGGCATCTACCCAGTGGAAAGGCGTAAAGTGCGCGGCATCGTTCACCGCCTGTTCCACGCGGGGCAGCGTCAGTTTGCCGTCCGGCCAGATAAGCGACAGCCTTTCCAGCGCCTGGGAGAGCGCCAGCAGATTGCCTTCGTAGCAATAGCAGAGCAGCTGGTTTGCCGCATCATCCAGCGTCAGGTTCATCTGCCTGGCACGCTGAGCGACCCAGCGCGGGAGATTTGCCTGCTCGGGGGTCTGGCAGGTTACCAATACCGAACGGTTCGCCAGTTGGGTAAACCAGGCTGCATTTTCCTGCGCTTTGGTGAATTTGTTACCGCGAACCAGCAGCAGAATATCGTCGTGCAGCAGGCTGACCAGGGTTTCCAGCTGCGCGTTAATGGCGGCATTAGGGCCGTTTTCCGGCAGCAGTAGAAGCAAAGTTTGACGACTGGCGAACAGGCTGAGCGCCTGGCAAATAGAGAACAGAGCCTGCCAGTCGGTGGAGGCGTCTATCTGGACGCTGTGGTGTTCTTCAAAGCCGTGCTGCTGGGCGCTTTTGCGCACCGCATCCTGGCTTTCCTGGAGCAGAAGAGGGTCGTTGCCTGCCAGCAGATACGCCGCGCGCAGCCCTTCATTGAGCTGCGCGTGGAGTTGTTCCGGGTACACTCGAATCATTGGCTACCGGAGGTTGCCGACAGAGTGGTGGATACCCGGCCAGCCGGAGCGGCTGGTTTTGGCGTGCTTACCGGTTTTTCCGCATCCTTAGTGGCATCAAGATCGGCAGCGTGAACCGCCAGCAGCTTACGGATCAGCTGTTGAGCAACGTTGGTATACATCTCTTTGATAATCAAATCCTGCTCGGCATCTTTCGCCAGGGCAGTCAGTGGGTTATCAAAGAACGAGCGATAGGTCGTCGCGCTGATAGGATAAATGTCGTGGCCCGGGATCAGCACCTGAGCGTTGACGGTCATCACCATCTGGTATTCCGCGGTCTGGCCGTTCTGGAACACCGAAACGGTATCCTGGCCCACCCCGGCACTGCCCACGCGCAGAGATGGAATATCTTTACGCACGCCGGTGCCCGTATCGTCAACGATAGTGACGCCGTTTAAGCGCAGCTGTTGGCGGATCTCACGGGTCAACGGGCCGTTAGGATCGCTGGAGTTGAGGATCAGCGTCTTCATCTCAGTAGGAACCTGCGTGTTACCACGCAGGTGAAAACCACATCCGGCGGTGACCAGCACCGCCAGGCTTACTAACAAAGTGACAAAGGGATGTCGCACACTTCCTCCTGCGCTTAGCCCACAACCAGGTTGAGCAGTTTACCCGGAACGTAAATCACTTTACGCACGGTTACGCCCTCAAGATATTTCGCCACCAGATGTTCCTGACCTGCACGCTCACGAACCTGCGCTTCGGTAGCATCTGCTGGTACGGTGACTTTGCCGCGTACCTTACCGTTAACCTGAACCACGACCAGGCGAGAATCTTCCACCATTGCTTGTTCGTCGGCCTGCGGCCACGGTGCATTGTCAACATCGCCTTCGCCGCCCAGCGACTGCCACATATCGAAGCAAACGTGTGGGGTGAACGGATAAAGCATACGCACCACGGCCAACAGCGCTTCATTCAGCAGAGCACGATCTTGCTCGCCTTCCTGAGGGGCTTTAGCCAGCTTGTTCATCAGCTCCATAATGGCGGCGATGGCGGTGTTAAAGGTCTGACGGCGGCCGATATCATCGGTCACTTTAGCGATAGTTTTATGCACATCACGACGCAGCGCTTTCTGATCTTCGCTCAGCGCGGCAATATCCAGCGCCGGAGCTGCACCGCGGCTGGTGTGCTCGTAAACCAGTTTCCAGACGCGTTTCAGGAAGCGGTTTGCGCCTTCCACGCCGGATTCCTGCCACTCGAGCGTCATGTCTGCCGGTGAAGCAAACATCATAAACAGACGCACGGTATCCGCGCCGTAGCGCTGGACCATAACCTGCGGGTCGATGCCGTTGTTTTTCGACTTCGACATTTTGCTCATGCCAGCATAGACCAGTTCACGGCCCTCTGCGTCACGGGCTTTAACAATGCGGCCTTTGTCATCACGCTCGACGATGGCTTCTGCCGGAGAGACCCAGTTGCGCTCGCCGTTGTTGCCGGTGTAGTAGAAGGCATCTGCCAGCACCATGCCCTGGCACAGCAACTGCTTAGCCGGTTCGTCGGAGTTGACCATGCCCGCGTCGCGCATCAGCTTGTGGAAGAAGCGGAAGTAGAGCAGGTGCATGATGGCGTGTTCGATACCGCCGATGTAGATATCTACCGGCAGCCAGTAGTTGGCCGCTTTGGAGTCCAGCATGCCTTTGTCGTACTGCGGGCTGGTGTAGCGCGCGTAGTACCAGGACGACTCCATAAAGGTGTCGAAGGTATCGGTTTCGCGCAGGGCAGGCATACCGTTGACGGTGGTTTTTGCCCACTCAGGATCCGCTTTGATCGGGCTGGTAATGCCGTCCATCACTACGTCTTCCGGCAGGATAACCGGGAGCTGATCTTCAGGCGTTGGCATTACGGTGCCGTCTTCCAGAGTCACCATCGGGATTGGTGCGCCCCAGTAACGCTGACGGGAAACGCCCCAGTCGCGCAGACGGAAGTTAACTTTACGCTCGCCCACGCCTTTAGCCGCTAACTTATCGGCAATGGCGTTGAACGCCTGCTGGAAGTCCAGGCCGTTGAACTCACCGGAGTTGAACAGCGCGCCTTTTTCGGTCATTGCTGCGCCAGACAGGTCCGGCTCGCTGCCGTCGGCATTGAGGATAACCGGTTTGATTTGCAGTCCGTATTTAGTGGCGAATTCCCAGTCGCGCTGGTCGTGACCCGGAACGGCCATGACCGCGCCGGTGCCGTATTCCATCAGCACGAAGTTTGCGACCCAAACTGGAACGCTTTCGCCGGTCAGAGGATGAATAGCGTTAATGCCTGTGGCAACGCCTTTCTTCTCCATAGTCGCCATATCGGCTTCGGCTACTTTGGTATTGCGGCATTCGTCGATAAACTCGGCAAGAGCCGGGTTGTTTACCGCAGCCTGCTGCGCCAGAGGGTGACCCGCGGCAACGGCCAGGTAGGTCACGCCCATGAAGGTGTCAGGGCGGGTGGTGTAAACGGTCAGCTTTTCGGCGCTGTTTTCGACGTCGAAGGTAATTTCTACGCCTTCGGAACGGCCAATCCAGTTGCGCTGCATGGTTTTAACCTGATCCGGCCAGTGGTCCAGCGTGTCCAGGTCATTCAGCAGTTCGTCGGCATAGGCGGTGATTTTAATAAACCATTGTGGAATTTCTTTACGCTCAACCTTGGTATCGCAGCGCCAGCAGCAGCCGTCGATAACCTGCTCGTTGGCCAGCACGGTCTGGTCGTTCGGGCACCAGTTAACCGCCGAGGTTTTTTTGTAAACCAGGCCTTTGTTGTACAGCTGAGTGAAGAATTGCTGTTCCCAACGGTAATATTCCGGGGTACAGGTTGCCAGCTCGCGGCTCCAGTCATAGCCAAAGCCCAGCGTTTTGAGCTGGTTTTTCATGTAATTGATGTTGTCGTAGGTCCACGGAGCCGGTGCGGTATTGTTTTTAACCGCTGCGCCTTCAGCAGGCAGACCAAACGCATCCCAGCCAATCGGCTGCATGACGTTTTTGCCCAGCATACGCTGGTAGCGTGCGATAACGTCGCCGATGGTGTAGTTGCGGACGTGGCCCATATGTAGTCGGCCAGAAGGATAGGGCAGCATTGAGAGGCAGTAATATTTCTCTTTGCCTTCGTCTTCGGTCACTTCAAAAGTACGGTTCTCTTGCCAGTGTTGCTGGACGTTGGATTCTATCTCTTCCGGGCGGTATTGCTCTTGCATGGCAGCCAGTAGTCCTGTTAATGAAAGACAGCTACGAAAGTAGCCTTTAGTGATTTGAGTTCAGACAGGCATAGCATAGCCGATTAGACAGCGGCAAAACAGCCTTTCGACGAGCCGATTGGCCTTTTCACCGTTCTGGTTAACTTGCAGTTTTTTACTCCGGGTGTGGCTAAACTAACAAAGCGTTGGCCGATTAACGTCTACTCTTAGAGTGGTTACCACACTGCAAATGCAGGAACCCTTCAAGGAGGCAGGCTAACGATGAACAAGGTTGCTCAATTTTACCGGGAACTGGTTGAGTCGCTGAGCGAGCGGCTGCGCAAGGGCGAGCGTGATATCGATGAGCTGGTCGCCAGCGCGCGCAAACAAATGAACGATACCGGCGAACTGACCCGAACCGAAATAGAAGAAGTGACGCGAGCGGTGCGCCGTGACCTGGAGGAATTTGCCCGCAGCTACGGCGAAAGCCATGAGGAGTTTACCGATAGCGTCTTTATGCGGGTGATAAAAGAAAGCCTGTGGCAGGAACTGGCGGATATCACCGACAAGACGCAGCTTGAGTGGCGTGAGGTGTTTAAAGATCTCAGCCACCACGGCGTTTATCACAGCGGCGAGGTCGTCGGGCTTGGCAATCTGGTCTGTGAGAATTGCCACCATCATATTGCGATTTACACGCCTGAAGTCTTACCTGTCTGCCCTAAGTGCGGCCATAACCAATTTCATCGCCGGCCATTCGAACCCTAAAAGAAAGCCTTCCCGTTGGGGAAGGCTTTTTACTTTGGTGACGCGACTTGTTTAGTGCAGAATTTTTGCGAGGAAGTCTTTAGCGCGTTCTGACTGCGGGTTATTGAAGAAGTCGTCTTTGTTAGAGTCCTCAACAATTTTACCCTCATCCATAAAAATAACGCGGTTCGCCACTTTGCGGGCGAAGCCCATTTCGTGGGTGACCACCATCATCGTCATGCCTTCGTTAGCCAGCTCTACCATAACGTCCAGCACTTCGTTGATCATTTCCGGATCCAGCGCGGAGGTGGGTTCGTCAAACAGCATGGCGATAGGATCCATACACAGAGCGCGAGCGATGGCCACGCGCTGCTGCTGGCCGCCCGAAAGCTGTGCCGGATATTTATCGGCATGGGCAGAAAGCCCTACGCGTTCGAGCAGTTTCAGCCCTTTGGCGCGGGAAGCGGCTTTATCACGCTTCAGCACTTTTACCTGGGCAAGCGTCAGGTTCTCGATAATCGACAGGTGCGGGAACAGCTCAAAGTGCTGGAACACCATGCCGACGTGCGAACGCAGCTGCGCCAGGTTGGTTTTTTTGTCGTTCACCTGAGTGCCGTTAACCAGGATCTCGCCTTTCTGTACCGGCTCAAGGCCGTTAACGGTTTTAATCAGCGTGGATTTACCGGAGCCGGAAGGCCCGCAAACGACCACCACTTCGCCTTTTTTCACTTCGGTGGAGCAGTCGGTCAGCACCTGAAAGTGACCATACCATTTAGAAACATTTTTCAGGGTAATCATTAAACAGTCCTTTTCTTCAAATAGCTGACCAACAACGACGCGCTAAGGCTAATAACAAAATAGACCAGACCGGCAAACAGGATCATCTCGACCTGGGTTCCGTCACGCTCGCCGATGGTCGATGCGGTACGGAAGAAGTCTGCCAGGCTCAGGACATAAACCAGCGAGGTATCCTGGAACAGCACGATGCCCTGGGTTAGCAGCAGCGGGACCATCGCGCGGAAGGCCTGCGGCAGGATAATTAACTTCATCGACTGCCACTGGGTCATGCCCAGCGCCAGCGCGGCGTTGGACTGCCCGCGAGAAATGCTCTGGATACCGGCGCGGATGATTTCCGAGTAGTAAGCGGCCTCGAACATCGAGAAGGCCACCATCGCGGAGATCAGGCGAATATCGGTCTTTGGCGACAGGCCGAGTACCGACTGCAGGAAGCCCGGCACCACCAGGTAAAACCACAGCAGCACCATCACCAGCGGCACGGAGCGGAAGACGTTGACGTAGGCGGTAGCAAACCAGGCAACGGGCTTAAAGCTCGACAACCGCATGACCGCCAGCAGCGTGCCCCAGACAATACCGATAACCACCGCGGTAACGGTGATTTTCAGCGTAATCACCAGCCCCTGCATTAAAAACGGCAGGGCGGGCAGAATAGAACTCCAGTCAAAATCGTGCATTATTTGCCTCCCATATTGCCCGGCAGGCGAATTTTACGTTCCACGATAAACATCACACCCATGATGACGGCGTTAATCAGCACGTAGGCAAGGGTGATTGCGGTAAAGGATTCATAGGCGTGCGCCGAGTAGTCCAGCAGTTTGCCCGCCTGAGCGGCCATATCCACCAGGCCGATGGTTGAAGCGATGGCCGAGTTTTTCACCAGGTTCATCATTTCGGAAGTCATCGGCGGGACGATAACGCGGTAGGCGTTAGGCAGCAGCACGTAGCGGTAAGCCTGCGGCAGCGTCAGCCCCATTGCCAGCGCGGCGTTTTTTTGCCCGCGAGGAAGAGACTGGATGGCGGCGCGAACCTGCTCGCAGACGCGGGCGGCGGTAAACAGCCCGAGGCAAATCATGGACGAAAGGAAGAACTGAATATTGGGATCCAGCTCGGACTTAAACCACATGCCGAGGTTTTCCGGCAGCAGCTCAGGGACCACCAGATACCAGGTAAAGAACTGCACTATCAGGGGGACGTTACGGAATAGCTCGACATATAGTGTGCCCAGCCCTGAAAGCCATTTATTAGGAACGGTGCGTAAAATACCGAACAGCGATCCTACCAGGAAAGCGATTATCCATGCGGTAATTGACAGGGCTACGGTGACCTGGAAGCCATTCCAAATCCAGCCCAAATAGGTTGTGTTGCCGAACGGGGCGGGCTGTAGAAAGATCCCCCAGTTCCAGTCTATAGACATAACTTACTCCGAGATAAAAAAAAGAGGGTAGCTTTTGCTACCCTCGAAGATTGATGAGAAGCCTGCGCCCGTAAGCAGATCTTTGTCTGCATTTTTAGGCGCTTCACGCCGGATGGGGAACGACCATCCGACGCATAGTCTGTCCTGGCTTCAGTTCGTCAATCGGGAGGGCGGATTCTTCCGGCCCCTGTGTTTCTAATTAGTTGAGAGCTTTGTCGTTTGGTTCCTTGAACAGCGCTTTCATTTCGTCAGAAAGGTCGAAGTTCATGTTCAGGTTCTTAGGAGGAATCGGCTGCTTGAACCATTTATCAAACCATTTGGCGGCTTCGCCAGAGGTCTGCGCCTGGGCGATGGTGCTGTCCATCAGCTTTTTGAATTCAGGGTCGTCTTTACGCAGCATACAACCGTAGGCTTCCTGGGACTGCGGCTTGCCGAGGATCTCCCAGTTGTCCGGTTTTTTGGCCTTGGCGCGCTCGCCTGCCAGCAGGGCGTCATCCATCATAAAGGCAACGGCACGGCCGCTTTCCAGGGTACGGAAGGAGTCGCCGTGGTCTTTAGCGCTGATGATGCGCATGCCCAGTTTTTGCTCGTCGTTCAGCTTGTTCAGCAGAATTTCGGAGGTGGTTCCGGAGGTCACAACAACCGTTTTACCTTTCAGATCCGGGAAGTCTTTAATCGGGCCGCCTTTTTTCACCAGCAGGCGCGTGCCGACTACAAAGATAGTGTCGGAGAAGGCTGCTTGTTTCTGACGTTCCAGGTTGTTGGTGGTTGAGCCGCATTCAAAATCGAAGGTGCCGTTTTGCAGCAGCGGAATACGGTTCTGGGAGGTAATTGGGATCAGCTTAACCTGCAGATCGGGTTTGTTGAGCTGCTTCTTCACCGCTTCAACGATGGCGTTGGAGTAGTCCTGAGAGTAGCCAACCACTTTCTGCTGGTTGTCGTAATAAGAGAAAGGTACAGATGATTCACGGTGGCCGACCACGATAACGCCATTGGCTTTGATTTTATCCAGCGTTGACTGTTGAGCCGCAGGTTTGGCGTCTTCTGCGTGGGCGATTGTTGCGCTCATGCCCATCACCAGCATTGCCGTGGCCAGTTTGCGTAATTGCATATCTAACTCCTTAATCTTAGTGCCAGAGGAGGCACGGGTATCCGATGTGAGTGTTGTGTTTTGTTGTTTTTTCATGCTGCAAAAATCGTCGAGCAATGCTCTTTTGTTAACATTTAACCTAGCTGAATGTAAAGAAATTGCTAAGAGAATGTTTATTTTTGCGAAGCGCGCCGCACCGTTTAAAGGCAAAGATATGCCAATGCACCGTAATGGTGCTTGCGATGTCGCTTTTTGGTGCATGAATTTTTTATCGCCGTCCACAGGCGGCTTATAAGGCGTCTTCGCGCCAATAAATTGATTTTTACAGTTAAAATCTAGCAAACGCTGTGCCAGAAATGAAAAAGGCCAGCAAATAAGCTGGCCTTTATAGAGGGAGGAGGATTACTTTTTGTTACGGTTGCGCAGGCTCATCACCAGCGCGCCGAAGCCGAACAGGGCGGTAATGACCCACAGCGGCCAGAAACCGAAGCGCGCATACGGCGTTAAGCCACGGGTTGGCGTCACTTTAGCTTCCAGTACGTCGCGGGTGAACTGCGGGAGCACGTTGGTAATATCACCTTCGGCATTTACCACGGCGGTTACGCCGTTATTGGTGCTGCGCAACAGTGGGCGGCCCAGTTCAAGGGAACGCATACGCGCCATTTGCAGGTGCTGCCATGGGCCAATCGATTTCCCGAACCACGCATCGTTAGAGATGGTCAGCAGGAAGTCGGTGTCCGGGCGGAAGTTATCCCGCACCTGTTCGCCAAGAATAATCTCGTAGCAAATCGCCGCCGTCAGTTTGATTCCGTTAGATTCCAGCTGCGGCTGAACATACGGGCCGCGGCTGAAAGAGGACATCGGTAAATCAAAGAACGGTGCCAGCGGGCGCAGAATAGACTCCAGCGGTACAAACTCACCGAACGGCACGAGGTGATTTTTGTTGTAGCGATTAGCGCTGGTGTAGCCGTACGGACTGCCTTCACCCAGGGTAATAATGGTGTTGTAGGTGTCGTAGCGGTTTTGCTTGTTCAGGCGCGCATCGACTATCCCGGTAATCAGCGAGCTGTGCTTTGAACGCAGCAGGTCGTCCATCATGGTCAGGAACGGCTGCTGGTTAATCTCGAGATCGGAAATAGCCGATTCTGGCCAGATAATCAGCTGCGCTTTGCCCATTTCAGGCTGAGTTTTATCAAGATAGATTTTCAGCGTGTCGAGCAGCTGGCTTTCGTTCCATTTCAGCGACTGGGGAATATCGCCCTGGACCATCGCGACTTCAACGGGACGCTCGCTCTGCGGCTGGAACCACTGAATGGTCCGCAGCGGCCACGGAAGCAACAGCAAAGCGACGGAGACAACGGCAGGCGCCCATTTACGCATTTGCAGCGCGTAAACCAGCAGGCCGCTGATAATCATCAGCAGGAAGGTGATGCTATCGACGCCCAGAATCGGCGCGATGCCTTTTAGCGGGCCGTCTATCTGGCTATAGCCGAACTGAAGCCACGGGAAGCCCGTTAGCACCCAGCCGCGCAGAAACTCGGTTATCTGCCAGACTACCGGCGCGGCAATAGCGACGCGCCACCAGGTGGTTTTTGGCCACAGGCGGCTAAGTATTCCGGCAAACAGGCCGGTATACAGTGACAGATAAGCGGCGAGAAGCACCACCAGGAACACGTTAACCGGGCCGGGCATGCCGCCAAACTGGGCGATGCTGACATACACCCAGTTAATGCCGCTGCCGAACAGGCCAAGCCCCCAGAAGAAGCCTATCCACGCGCTTTGCGTCGGGCGACGGTTTAGCGTTAGCCCCTGTAAACCGGCCAGAGAGACAATAGCCGCCGGCCAGAAGTCATAGGGAGAAAAGGCCAGCGTCCCGCAGGCGCCAAAGAAAAGCGCCAGCAGCAGGCGAACGCGCTGGCGTTGAAGTTGTTGAGCTATAGCCATAGCTGAGTTAGTCGTCCAGTTTTGGTTGCGGCGAGTCGTCCGGAATTCTGACATGAACCTGAATAATACGGCGGCTATCTGCCATGGCGACTTTGAACTGGTAACCATCTATTTCAATGGTTTCGCCGCGAGCGGGCAGGTGCCCAAACGCCTGCATAACCAGGCCGCCGATCGTATCGACCTCTTCGTCGCTAAAGTGCGTGTCGAAGGTGTCGTTGAAGTCTTCGATAGAAGCCAGAGCCCGAACCGTCCACGTATGGCGGCTGAGCTGACGGAAATCGCCGTCTTCCTCATCGTCGTACTCATCTTCGATTTCGCCGACGATAAGCTCAAGAATATCTTCGATGGTGACAAGGCCGGAAACGCCGCCGAACTCGTCTATCACAATCGCCATGTGGTAGCGCTGCTGGCGAAACTCTTTCAGCATGCGGTCGACGCGCTTGCTCTCAGGTACAACAACCACCTGACGTAACACTTTTTCCATGCTAAACGGCTCGGAATCGCTGCGCATAAACGGCAGCAGATCTTTCGCCATCAGAATCCCTTCGATGTGATCTTTATCTTCGCTAATGACCGGGAAGCGGGAGTGGGCGGACTCGATAATAACGTCCAGGCACTCGTCCAGGGTCTGATTGTGCTTGAGCGTCACCATCTGCGAACGTGGGATCATGATATCGCGAACGCGCTGGTCGGCGATGTCCATTACCCCTTCGAGCATGTCGCGGGTGTCCTGATCTATAAGATCGTTTTGCTCAGAATCACGAATAAGCGTCAGCAGATCGTCACGGTTTTTTGGCTCACCGTGGAATAGCTGGTTGAGAATCAGGGAAAAGAATCCCTTTTTACTGGCAGGCGTGTCACTGTTCTGTGAGTTGTCGTCGCTCATGGCGTTTGGTTTGAGGCCTCATATTAATCAATTACTAACAGGCAGCCTGATGGTACGCTGCCTGCGCTTTACTGCGGCTCAGGGAAAGCCCTGAACCGACTATTCTTTCTCGGCAATGTACGGATCGGCATACCCAAGAGCAAGCATTATCTCCGTTTCCAGCGCTTCCATCTCTTCGGCTTCTTCATCTTCTATATGATCATAGCCGAGCAGATGCAGGCTGCCGTGTACCACCATGTGCGCCCAGTGGGCTTCCAGCGGCTTCTCCTGCTCTTTGGCTTCCTGCTCAACCACCTGACGGCAGATTATCAGGTCGCCGAGCAGCGGCAGCTCAATGCCCGGAGGCGCTTCAAACGGGAAAGAAAGCACGTTGGTGGGCTTATCTTTACCGCGATAGGTCAGGTTAAGATCGTGGCTCTCGGCTTCATCAACCAGACGAACGGTCACTTCCGACTCTTCCTGGAACTGAGGAATAACGGCATTTAACCAACGCTGAAATTGAGCCTCTTCCGGCAGGCCGCTGGCGTCTTCGCAGGCGTTCTGTAAATCTAAAATAACCTGACTCATTTACTCTCCTGAGCGCTGGCTTGCAGGGCCAGGGCTTCGCGTTTACGCTCGGCCGCAAGCTCGTCTTTACGTTTTTGATCGGCGCTTTCCCATGCCTCGTAGGCGTTAACGATGCGGGCAACCACCGGGTGGCGCACCACGTCTTCGCTATTGAGGAAGTTAAAGCTGATTTCGTCCACTTCTGACAGCACGTCTATCGCGTGGCGCAGGCCTGACTTCAGGTTGCGCGGCAGGTCTATCTGCGTGACGTCGCCGGTGATAACCGCTTTGGAGTTAAAGCCAATGCGGGTCAGGAACATTTTCATCTGTTCGGTCGTAGTGTTCTGGCTTTCGTCGAGGATAACAAAGGCGTCGTTCAGCGTGCGGCCGCGCATATAGGCCAGCGGCGCGACTTCAATGACGTTGCGCTCGATGAGCTTTTCGACCTTCTCAAAGCCAAGCATCTCAAACAGGGCGTCGTACAGCGGGCGCAGATAAGGGTCCACCTTCTGGCTTAAATCACCCGGCAGGAAGCCAAGCTTTTCGCCCGCTTCGACGGCGGGGCGGGTCAGCAGAATTCGGCGAATCTCCTGGCGCTCGAGCGCGTCAACCGCGGCTGCAACGGCGAGATAGGTTTTCCCCGTCCCGGCAGGGCCGATGCCGAAGGTAATGTCGTGGTCGAGAATATTGGCAATGTACTGTGCCTGGTTAGGCGTACGTGGTTTGATAACCCCACGTTTGGTCTTAATGTTGATTGCTTTGCCGTAATCAGGAACGCTGTCCGCCGTTTGCTCCAGCACGCGGCTTTCTTTTATAGCGAGGTGGATCTGCTCCGGGTTGATATCCTGGCTCTGGCCGCGCATTGGCGCGGTATCCACGTACAAATGGCGCAAAATATCCGCGGCGGCGTTAACTGAGAGATCCCGGCCGGTGAGTCTGAAGTGATTGTCACGGCGGTTGATTTCAATTCCCAGTCGGCGCTCCAGCTGTTTGATGTTGTCATCAAACGGGCCGCACAGGCTAAGCAGGCGGGCGTTATCCGCAGGTTCCAGCGTTAATTCTCTTGTTTCGATATTCAAACTTATCCTCTGGGTCACTCGGGGCCAGTTAGAGTAAACGGTCTCGCTTCGCCGAAAATTTCGTTCCGGCTACAGGGAAATTATTTATCCCGTGTCGTGATGGCGCAAGCGTCGCAATTGATATTTGGGTGATGTATTCAGAATGCAAGTACGGGCGATGAGATTCGTTGCCGGAGCACGATGTTAGCGCTCCGGCAGCGGCAAAGAAGGATTATGGCTGGTAGAAACCTACGCCAGAGTCGTTCTCTTTGCGGGTACGGGCGATAACGGATGCCGGCGTTTCGGCGATGCGCAGGCCCATCTCATCTTCGGTGCGAACCAGCGTGGCGCGCAGCGAGTTGGTCAGGACTTCGGTTATCTCAACATCGACGAATTTGCCAATCATGTCCGGCGTGCCTTCGAAGTTCACCACGCGGTTATTTTCGGTACGCCCGGAGAGCTGCATGATGCTTTTGCGCGAGGTGCCTTCAACCAAAATACGTTGCACCGTACCGAGCATTTTGCGGCTCCACTCCATTACCTGCTGGTTAATGCGGTCCTGCAGAATATAGAGGCGCTGCTTCTTCTCTTCTTCCGGAACGTCATCCACCATGTCCGCCGCCGGTGTACCCGGGCGGGCAGAGAAGATAAAGCTGAAGCTGGTATCGAAGTTAACGTCGGCGATAAGCTTCATGGTTTGCTCGAAGTCCTGGCGGGTTTCGCCCGGGAAGCCGACGATGAAGTCAGAGCTTATCTGAATATCCGGGCGCGCCGCGCGCAGCTTGCGGATAGTCGATTTATATTCCAGCGCGGTGTGGGTGCGGCCCATCATATTCAGCACGCGGTCGGCACCGCTCTGAATCGGCAGGTGCAGGAAGCTCACCAGCTCCGGCGTGTCGCGATACACTTCGATAATATCGTCGGTGAATTCGATCGGGTGGCTGGTGGTAAAACGAATGCGATCGATGCCGTCGATGGCGGCCACCAGGCGCAGCAGTTCTGCAAAAGAGCAGATACCGCCGTCGTAGGACGCGCCGCGGTATGCGTTAACGTTCTGGCCGAGCAGGTTAACTTCACGCACGCCCTGGGCCGCCAGTTGGGCAACCTCAAACAGAATATCGTCGCACGGGCGGCTGACCTCTTCTCCACGGGTGTACGGCACCACGCAGTAGGTGCAATATTTATTGCAGCCTTCCATTATCGAAACAAAGGCGGTTGGGCCTTCGGCTTTTGGCTCCGGCAGGCGGTCGAATTTTTCGATTTCCGGGAAGCTGACGTCAACCACCGGGCTGCGGGTACCGCGAACCTGGTTGATCATTTCCGGCAGGCGGTGCAGGGTTTGCGGCCCGAAGACGATATCCACATAATGCGCGCGCTGGCGAATTTTTTTCCCTTCCTGGGAGGCGACGCAGCCGCCAACGCCGATGATAACATCCGGTCTTTTGGCTTTGATGTGCTTCCAGCGGCCAAGCAGATGAAACACCTTTTCCTGCGCTTTTTCGCGGATGGAACAGGTGTTCAGCAGCAGGACATCCGCTTCATCAGCGTTCTCGGTCAGCGTAAAGCCGTGGGTGCTATCCAGCAGGTCGGCCATCTTGGATGAATCGTATTCGTTCATCTGACAGCCCCAGGTTTTTATATGGAGTTTTTTTGTCATCGACTTGCCATTGCTCAGGTGAAGCCAGGAATTAAGCCCGATAGTGTAATGCTTTGCCATGGATGTGACCAGCCTGGGAAAAGTCAGTAGAATCAGCTGAGATAAATTAAGGAAAGTGACTCATGGCAAATCAAGCAATTGAAGTGGCCGTTGTCGGCGGCGGTATGGTCGGCGCGGCAGCGGCGCTGGGGCTGGCGCAAAGCGGCTTCAGGGTTGCGGTTATTGAGCATCAGGCTCCCGAGGCTTTTGTCGCCGATAGCCAGCCTGACGTCAGAATTTCGGCAATCAGCAGCGCGTCGGTTGGCGTGCTGAAATCTCTGGGCGTCTGGGATAGCGTGCTGGCAATGCGTGCGCACCCTTATCGTCGCCTTGAAACCTGGGAATGGGAGAGCGCTCACGTTGGTTTCGACGCTGCCGAACTGGGCTTACCCGAGCTTGGTTTTATGGTGGAGAATAACGTTCTGCAACGTGCGCTTTGGGGCGCGCTGGAAGCTCACCCTCAGGTTTCGCTGCTTTGCCCGGCCAGTCTGAACAAAATACACCGGCGCCAGCAGGGCTGGACGCTGGAGTTTAGTGCGGGCGATACGCTTGATGCGGCGATGGTGATTGGCGCTGACGGGGCGAACTCTCAGGTCAGACAATGGGCCGGGATTGGCATTCACGCCTGGCAGTACCGTCAGTCCTGTATGCTGATTACCGTGAAATGCGAATCGGCCCCGGGCGACAGCACCTGGCAGCATTTTACCCCGACCGGACCACATGCGTTTTTACCGCTGTTCGACAACTGGGCTTCGCTGGTCTGGTACGACACTCCGGCGCGTATTCGCCAGCTGCAAAGCATGAATATGCCGCAACTGCAAAAAGCGATTGCGGCCGCCTTCCCGAGCCGACTTGGGGCGGTGACTCCGCTCGCCAGCGGCGCTTTCCCTCTGACTCGCCGCCATGCGCTAGAGTACGTTCAGCCTGGGCTGGCGTTGATTGGCGATGCCGCGCATACCATCCATCCTCTGGCGGGCCAGGGCGTGAATCTCGGCTATCGTGATGTGGAAGCTTTGCTTGAGGTGATGATTAACGCTCGTAGCCACGGGGAAGACTGGGCGAGCTCGGCAATTCTTAAGCGCTACCAGGCACGCAGGCAGGCGGATAACTTCCTGATGCAAAGTGGAATGGATCTGTTCTACGCAGGGTTCAGCAATACGCTGTCACCGCTGCGCGTGGTGCGAAATCTTGGTCTGATGGCGGCAGAAAGAGCGGGCGGTCTGAAACGTAAAGCGCTGAAATACGCTCTGGGACTCTAAACTTGATACCCTCTCCCCGTGGGAGAGGGTATCAGGCAACTCTGTTTCTGACAGAAAAGCAAAAAGCCCGCTTGCGCGGGCTTTTCATTGTGTGGCTGGGGTACGAGGATTCGAACCTCGGAATGCTGGTATCAGAAACCAGAGCCTTACCGCTTGGCGATACCCCAACGGGTTGCGCTCACAAGTGAACGACTTTTTAAATTGGCTGGGGTACGAGGATTCGAACCTCGGAATGCTGGTATCAGAAACCAGAGCCTTACCGCTTGGCGATACCCCAACAATTTTTTAGGATTTATCGAACTTAATCAATAACTCCGTTGTATGGTGGCTACGACGGGATTCGAACCTGTGACCCCATCATTATGAGTGATGTGCTCTAACCAGCTGAGCTACGTAGCCAAATCTTAACATATTCTTCGATGGCTGGGGTACCTGGATTCGAACCAGGGAATGCCGGTATCAAAAACCGGTGCCTTACCGCTTGGCGATACCCCAATGACCGTCGCGGTGAACCGCTAATATCGAAGAATTGTGGCTGGGGTACCTGGATTCGAACCAGGGAATGCCGGTATCAAAAACCGGTGCCTTACCGCTTGGCGATACCCCATCCGTGCAACGCGGTAAAAGGAAATGGTGCGGGAGGCGAGACTTGAACTCGCACACCTTGCGGCGCCAGAACCTAAATCTGGTGCGTCTACCAATTTCGCCACTCCCGCAAAAAGATGGTGGCTACGACGGGATTCGAACCTGTGACCCCATCATTATGAGTGATGTGCTCTAACCAGCTGAGCTACGTAGCCATCTTTTTTGCGTAACCTTATCGGCGTTGCGGGGCGCATTATGCTGAGTTGACTCTACAGCGTCAACTAGTTTTTTCCCGAAAACCCGCTCAGAATGCTCGTTTGAATGACTTGCGAACAGCTTGCTTGAAATATCGACAATAACGGCGGGTTTTGATTTTAATTGCGGTTAAAAACAGGGATAAAGCCTCAGCGATAATACAGAAACAACAACGGGCCAAAAGGCCCGTTGTTTTACGCTAAATCGCTTATTAATAAGCGGCCTGATGCACGCCAACCGCGCGTCCTGACGGATCGTTCATGTTTTTAAACGACTCATCCCACTCGATGGCTTTAGCAGAAGAACAGGCAACGGAAGGGCCGCCCGGTACACACTCAGCCGCGCTTTGCAGCGGGAACAGTTCTTCGAAGATTTCGCGGTACAGGTACGCCTCTTTAGAACCCGGCGTGTTGTACGGGAAACGGTAGCTGGCGGTAGCCAACTGCTGGTCGCTAATCTGTTCGGCCGCCACTTCTTTCAGCGTATCAATCCAGCTATAGCCCACGCCGTCAGAGAACTGCTCTTTTTGGCGCCAGGCGACGCTTGCCGGCAGGTAAGACTCGAAGCATTCGCGCAGCACGTGCTTCTCCATTTTACCGTTGCCGCACATTTTATCCTGCGGGTTGATGCGCATCGCCACGTCGAGGAATTTCTTGTCGAGGAACGGTACGCGCGCTTCCACGCCCCAGGCGGACATCGCCTTGTTGGCTCGGGCGCAGTCAAACATATGCAGCGCCTGCAGTTTGCGTACGGTTTCTTCGTGCAGCTCTTTAGCGTTTGGCGCCTTATGGAAATACAGATAGCCGCCAAATACTTCGTCAGAACCTTCGCCAGAGAGCACCATTTTAATGCCCATCGCCTTGATCTTACGCGACATCAGATACATCGGGGTAGAGGCCCTGATGGTGGTCACATCGTAGGTTTCGATGTGGTAGATAACGTCGCGTATAGCGTCCAGACCTTCCTGAACGGTAAAGTGAATCTCATGGTGAACCGTGCCGAGATGGTTTGCCACTTCCTGAGCGGCCTTAAGATCCGGCGCACCTTCCAGGCCCACGGCGAAGGAGTGCAGCTGCGGCCACCAGGCTTCGCTGCGCTCTTCGTCTTCAACGCGGCGGGCGGCAAATTTCTTGGTAATCGCGGAGATAACCGAAGAGTCCAGCCCGCCGGACAGCAGCACGCCGTAAGGCACATCGGACATCAGGTGGCTCTTCACGGAATCTTCCAGCGCCTGGCGCAGGGCATTTTTATCCGTCACGTTGTCTTTAACTTCTTCGTAGCTGAACCAGTCACGCTGGTAGTAGCTGCGAATTTCGCCGTCTTTGCTCCACAGGTAACTTCCGGCCGGGAACTCTTTAATGGTGCGGCAAACCGGCACCAGGGCTTTCATTTCGGAAGCAACGTACATGTTGCCGTGCTCGTCGTGGCCCATATACAGCGGAATAATGCCGATGTGGTCGCGGCCAATCAGGTAGGCGTCCTGCTCGCTGTCGTAGAGGGCGAAAGCAAACATCCCCTGCAGGTCGTCGAGGAATTCAGGGCCTTTCTCCTGGTAAAGCGCCAGGATAACTTCGCAGTCTGAGCCGGTCTGGAACTGATAGCGGTCACCGTATTCAGCGCGCAGGGCCTGGTGATTATAGATTTCACCGTTAACCGCCAGGGCGTGAGTTTTCTCGACGTTGTACAGAGGCTGAGCACCGGCGTTGACGTCGACAATCGACAGTCGCTCGTGAACCAGAATCGCTTTGTCGCTGGCGTAGACGCCGGACCAGTCGGGGCCGCGGTGGCGCATCAGACGTGATAATTCCAGCGCTTTTTTGCGCAATTCAACTGCATCGGTTTTGATATCGAGAACGCCGAAAATAGAACACATAGAACTTCTCCGTACACTTGCCTGAGCGATTTGAGTTGTGATGCTGCGTTGCCGTTTTTGCTTTTTACTGCGGCTTTGCTGCGTTGCTTAATAATGAAAATGCTCAATCGCTGAAGGGAATGCAAGGGATTTAGTGTTCTGCTGATAAATAGTTAAGTGAGGATTGCCGATCTCTGAAAAATGCGGATGTTTTGGCCCTGAAAATTAGCGGATCGGCAATTTTTAACATTTGGAGGCAGATTTTATTCATCCAAATGCGGGGGTTTTTGCGGATAAATAAAAACGCCGGCGGATTGGCCGGCGTTACGCTTAGAAGATGTCGATTTCCGCGACCGAAGGATAAATCCAGCTCGGCCGGAACGGCATGTCGTCTACGTTATTCAGGCTGGAAACGCCGGACAGCACCAGAATGGTTTCAAGGCCGGCCTGGAAGCCTGCCAGAATATCGGTGCGCAGGTTGTCGCCGACAATCACGGTTTGCTCGGAGTGGGCCTGCATTTTGTTCAACGCAGCGCGGATGATCCACGGGCTCGGTTTGCCGACATAAAACGGCTCGCGGCCGGAGATTTTTTCGATACCGGCGCAAAGCGCACCGCAGGCCGGGCTAAAACCGTGGCCGTGGCTGTCCGGGTTGGTGGCAATAAAGCGCGCCCCGTTTGCCACAAAGTAAGCGGCCTTGTGCATCATTTCCCAGTTGAAGGAGCGGGTTTCGCCGACGATGACAAAATCCGGGTTGATGTCGGTAATGGTGAAGCCTGCTTTATACAGCTCATGGATCAGCGCGCCTTCGCCAACTACATAGGCCTTTTTACCTTCCTGGCGGCGCAGAAAATCTGCCGTTGCCATTGCGGAGGTGTAAAACACGCTCTCCGGCACGTCAATGCCTGCGGAAGCAAAGCGGTTGGCAAGATCCTGGCTGGTCTGGGAAGGGTAGTTGGTCAGCAACACCAGCGGGAATCCCTTCTCAAGGATGCGTGCCAGAAACTCATTAGCGCCCGGCACGGCAACATTGTCGTGCATCAGCACGCCGTCGATATCACAAATTACGTTCTGAATGGTGGTCATTAACAACTCTGGCTCACGGAAAAGAAGGCGGTAACTATAGCGTAAAATGCTGCCCTGGCCGTATTAACTTTCCAGCAAATGCTGGAGCAGCACGCCGTTTAGCATCGAACGCTTTACCAGCGCGAATGCGCCAATTGCCGAGCGGTCGTCGAGTTTTGAACAGACGACCGGCAGGTTTTTACGGAACGCGTTCAGTACCTGGGTGTTGATGCAGCCTTCGATAGCGGGAAGCAGCACTTTCTCGGCTTCTATAATCTCGCCGGCCAGCACCACTTTTTGCGGGTTAAACAGGTTAATGGCGATAGAGATCGCTTTGCCCAGGTGGCGGCCAACGTGCTCCAGCACTTCGCAGGCCAGCGCATCGCCCTTATTGGCAGCTTTACAGATGGCCTGAATACCACAGTCATCCAGCGTCAGGCGGCTGTTATAGCCCTGTTCGAGCAGGTGGCGAACCCGCTGTTCAATGGCGGCGTTAGCGGCGATGGTTTCGAGGCAGCCGAAATTGCCGCAGTGGCAGCGCTCGCCCAGAGGATCAACCTGAATGTGGCCAATCTCACCCACGTTGCCGTTACGGCCGATAAAAATCCTGCCGTTTGACAGAATACCGGCCCCGGTGCCGCGGTGAACGCGCACCAAAATGGAGTCTTCGCAGTCGTGTGTTGCACCGAAATAGTGCTCGGCCAGCGCCAGGCTACGGATATCGTGCCCGACAAAGCAGGTCACATTGAAGCGTTTTTCCAGGCTCTGAACCAGCGCCCAGTTATTCACCGCGATGTGCGGCATATAGCGGACCACGCCGCTTTCCGGGTCGACCAGGCCGGGTAAAATCACCGAAATAGCAATCAGCTCGCGGATTTTACGCTGGTAGCTCTCCAGAAAATGCCCGATGGCGTTGAGCAGGGCATGCTCGAGGGTTTCCTGCGTGCGTTCAGGCAGCGGGTAATGCTCTTCTGCCAGCGGCTTTGCGCTCAGGTCAAACAGCGTGATGGTGGCGTCGTGGCGGCCAAGACGCACGCCAATAGCGTGGAAATTGCGGGTTTCGGTAATGATGGAGATAGCGCGGCGGCCGCCGGTGGAGGCCTGCTGATCGACTTCTTTAATCAGGCCGCGCTCAATAAGCTGGCGAGTAATTTTCGTTACGCTGGCGGGCGCAAGTTGGCTTTGTTCGGCAATTTGAATGCGCGAGATAGGACCATGCTGGTCAATCAGGCGGTACACCGCCGCGCTATTCAGCTGTTTTACCAGGTCAACGTTACCAATTTGGGCTTGTCCGCCAGTCGTCATGCTATTTACTCAGTTACGACCTCGTTACCATTAACGATGGTCTTGATAATTTTATAGTCGCGGTTAAACACGGTCAGGTTCGCCACTTTACCGGCTTCGACTGAACCCAGCTGTTTATCCACGCCCATTGCGCGAGCGGGGTAGAGCGTTGCCATTCGCAGGACTTCATCCAGCGCGATAGCGGCGTGCTCTACCAGATTACGAACGCCCTGAATCATAGTCAGAGCAGAGCCGCTGAGGGTTCCGTTCTCATCTACGCACAGGCCGTCACGGTAGTATATTGTTTTACCGGCAAAAATGAACTGGTCGATATTCGCGCCTGCCGGAGCGGTGGCGTCGGTGACCAGGCACAGTTTATCGCCCTTCACGCGTTTTGCGGTGCGAATATTCGCATAATCCACATGCAGGCCATCGGCAATGATGCCGCAGTAAACGTCTGCTTCATCAAAGATTGCGCCCGCAAGACCCGGTTCACGCCCGGTAATATAAGGCATGGCGTTGAAAAGGTGGGTCGCAAAGGTAATACCCGCGCGGAAGCCGATTTTTGCTTCTTTAGCCGTTGCGTTGGAGTGCCCGGCGGAAACGATAATGCCCGCGGCAACCAGTTTTTCAATCACTTCTGGCTCAACCATTTCCGGAGCCAGAGTCACTTTGGTGATGACGTCTGCGTTTTGGCACAGGAAATCAACCAGCTTAGCGTCTGGCTTACGCACAAACCCTGGGTTGTGGGTGCCTTTCTTCACCATGTTGAGCCACGGCCCTTCAAGGTGCAGGCCCAGCGCCTGGTTGCTGTATTTCGCCAGATATTCACGCATTACTTTCACGCCCTGCATCATCAGCTCGTCGCTGGTGGTGATAAGCGTTGGCAGGTAGCTGGTGCAGCCCGAACGTTCGTTCGCTTTCTGCATGCTCTCCAGCGTTTCAACCGAAACGGCTTCTGCGGTGTCGTTGAACTGCACGCCGCCGCAGCCGTTCAGCTGTACATCAATAAAACCGGGGGCAATGACGGCACCGCCCACATCGCGAGTTTCCATTCCTGCCGGCAGAGAGTCGGCAGGGCAGATACGCTCAATCAGGCCATCGGCGATAACAACCGCGTGGTCATCCAGAATTTCATGGCCGGTGTAAATCCGACCGTGGGTTAATGCATACATATCCTACCCCCGGTAATAACTAAAACTTAAAGACCTTTGATGTTTTCTGCTTCCAGCTCGTTGAAATATTTCAACGTTTTCACTTTCAGCTCCATGGTGGACGGCTCATCACACACGATAACCGCCTTCGGATGCAGCTGCAGGCAGGTAATGGTCCACATGTGGTTAACGTTGCCTTCAACCGCGGCCTGCAGCGCCAGCGCTTTCACGCCGCCGAGCACCAGAATCATCACTTCTTCTGCATCAAGCAGCGTGCCCACGCCCACGGTCAGCGCATATTTTGGAACCTGAGTCACGTCCCCGCCGAAGAAGCGGGAGTTTGCCACACGGGTGTCATGGGTCAGGGTTTTAATGCGGGTGCGGGAAGAGAGGGAAGAAGCCGGTTCGTTGAACGCGATGTGGCCGTCGTTGCCCACGCCGCCCATGAACAGGTTGATTTTGCCGTAAGAGCGGATCTTTTCTTCGTAACGGCGGCATTCCGCGTCAACGTCTTCAGCATTGCCGTTCAGCAGGTTAATGTTTTCCGCTGGGATATCAACGTGATCAAAGAAGTTGCGGTGCATGAAAGTATAATAACTTTCCGGGTGCTCCTTCGGCAGACCTACGTATTCGTCCATATTGAACGTGACGACGTTCTTAAAGCTAACCTGGCCTGCTTTATGCATCTCTACCAGAGCTTTGTAAGCTTCCAGCGGGGTGCCGCCGGTTGGCAGACCTAATACGAACGGACGGTCCGCGGTCGGTTTGAATGCATTAATGCGGTTTACAATATGGCGAGCTGCCCATTTGCCGACCTGAGCCGGGGTAGCCAGGGGAATCAGTCTCATCATTCACCTCGTAAGTTAAGAGTAAAAATTGGGTTGGCTGAATCGATCTTGATAAAGCTTAAGGGTAAACCACTTTTATCCTGAACAAACAGGGATCAATCCGCCTTGATTTTTTTAATCATAAAATAAGTTTTCGGAGATAGCCAGTAACAGGGGAGGGGGTTAGCGATATTTGGTGATAAATGTCACAAAAAAGGTGCGTTTAATTTGCGGTACGAATTAATTTTTTTCACACTTCAGCGTGTGATGTAAAAGTCGCCGTACATTCAAGGTTGTTAAGACAATAATAAACACTGCTTGAGCGAGCCTTAACGGGGTCTCATAGGGGGAATAAAGTGAGTATTCTAGGTTATCTACAACGCGTGGGCCGCGCACTTATGGTGCCCGTGGCTACACTGCCAGCAGCAGCAATATTAATGGGGGTTGGTTACTGGATTGACCCAGTTAGTTGGGGTGGAGACAACGCGTTAGCGGCACTCTTCATTAAATCCGGTTCCGCAATCATTGATCACATGTCCGTACTGTTCGCCATCGGTGTGGCTTACGGTATGTCTAAAGATAAAGACGGCGCAGCAGCGCTGACCGGCTTTGTTGGCTTCCTGGTTCTGACCACCCTCTGCTCACCGGCAGCGGTTGCAATGATTCAGAAAATCCCGGCGGATCAGGTTCCGGCGGCATTCGGTAAAATTGAAAACCAGTTTGTGGGTATTCTGGTCGGTATTATCTCTGCGGAACTGTACAACCGCTTCAGCGGCGTTGAGCTGCCGAAAGCGCTGTCGTTCTTCAGCGGTCGCCGTCTGGTGCCGATCCTCACCTCTTTCCTGATGATCCTCGTTGCGTTCATCATGATGTACGTCTGGCCGATGATCTTCGATGGCCTGGTGAACTTTGGTGAGCACATTCAGAAACTCGGTTCTGCGGGCGCAGGCATCTATGCGTTCTTCAACCGTCTGCTGATCCCGGTTGGTCTGCACCACGCCCTGAACTCCGTGTTCTGGTTCGACGTTGCGGGCATTAACGACATTCCTAACTTCCTGGGTGGCGCTCAGTCCATCGAAGCAGGTAAAGCGGTTGTCGGTATCACCGGTCGTTACCAGGCTGGCTTCTTCCCGATTATGATGTTCGGCCTGCCGGGTGCAGCGCTTGCCATCTACCACTGTGCACGTCCTGAAAACAAAGCGAAAGTTGCCGGTATTATGATGGCTGCTGCTTTTGCCGCGTTCTTCACCGGTATCACCGAACCGCTGGAATTCTCCTTCATGTTCGTTGCGCCGGTTCTGTACGTTATCCACGCTTTCCTGACCGGTATCTCCGTATTTATCGCGGCAAGCATGCACTGGATTGCAGGTTTCGGCTTCTCCGCAGGTCTGGTGGATATGGTGCTTTCTTCCCGTAACCCGCTGGCAACCCACTGGTGGATGCTTATCCCGCAGGGCCTGGTGTTCTTCGTTATTTACTACGTGGTGTTCCGCTTCACCATCACCAAATTCAACCTGCTGACTCCGGGTCGCGAGCTGGCGGTTGCCGGTGACGAAGCCGATGGCCAGGATGTGAACGTGAGCGGCGATGCTAACCAGGACGTTTCTGGTCTGGCTCGTCAGTACATCTCTGCCGTGGGTGGCTCTGCTAACCTGACCGGCATTGATGCCTGTATCACTCGTCTGCGTCTGAACGTTAAAGACTCTTCCGTAGTCAATGAAGCGCTGGCTAAGCGCCTGGGTGCGACGGGCGTTATCCGCCTGAACAAAACCAGCGTGCAGATAATCGTCGGCTTTGCCGCAGAAAAAATTGCTAACGCAATGAAAACTGCGGGCACCGTAGAAGCTGCTGCCCCGGTTGCCGGTGCTGCACCACAGGCTGCTGCTAAACCGCAGGCCGTGCCTAATGCTACCAGCGTGACTATTGCCACTCTGGTTTCTCCGGTCACCGGCGAAGTGGTTGAACTTGAGCAGGTTCCTGACGAAGCGTTTGCCAGCAAAGCCGTTGGCGATGGCGTAGCCGTTAAGCCAACTGATAAAACCGTCGTCTCTCCGGCGGCCGGTACTATCGTGAAAATCTTCAACACCAACCACGCTTTCTGCCTCGAAACCGAAAAAGGCGCTGAGATTGTGGTTCACATGGGCATCGATACCGTTGCTCTGGGTGGAAAGGGCTTTACTCGCCTGGTGGAAGAGGGCGCTGAAGTGGTTGCAGGCCAGCCGATTCTGGAAATGGATCTTGATTTCCTGAACGCTAACGCCCGCTCCATGATTAGCCCGGTAGTTTGCAGCAACATCGACGACTTCAGCGGTCTGGTTATCCAGGCTAAAGGTCAGGTTGTTGCCGGCCAAACGCCGCTGTATGAGATTAAAGGCAAATAATCGCTCCTGAGTAAGCTATTGTGCCTGAGCGGCTGACGGAAATCGTCAGCCGCTTTTTTATTGCCTGCGATTTGCCGCTGATTGATAACCCTAATTAATGCAACTAAAGGTTGTTTCCCGAGGCCGCTTATTAGATCATGCACCGTTAACTAAGGTACACGCTTTGAGGAACCCGCGATGAGTGAGGCTGAAGCCCGCCCAACTAACTTTATTCGTCAGATTATTGATGAAGACCTGGCGAACGGTAAGCACACCAGTATTTGCACCCGTTTTCCGCCTGAGCCAAACGGCTATCTGCATATTGGCCATGCCAAGTCTATTTGCCTGAACTTTGGCATTGCCCAGGACTACCAGGGGCAGTGCAACCTGCGTTTCGATGACACTAACCCGGTAAAAGAAGACATCGAATACGTTGAGTCTATTAAGCACGACGTTGAATGGCTGGGCTTCCACTGGTCCGGTAACGTCCGTTACTCCTCAGACTATTTCGACCAGCTGTTTAATTATGCCGTTGAGCTAATTAATAAAGGACTGGCCTATGTCGATGAGCTAAGCCCTGAGCAAATTCGCGAATACCGCGGCAGCCTGACCGCGCCGGGTAAAAACAGCCCGTTCCGCGACCGCAGCGTTGAGGAAAACCTCGCGCTGTTTGAGAAAATGCGTAACGGCGAGTTCGCCGAGGGTACTGCGTGCCTGCGTGCAAAAATCGATATGGCTTCGCCGTTTATCGTGATGCGCGATCCGGTTCTGTACCGCATTAAATTTGCCGATCACCACCAGACCGGCAGCAAGTGGTGCATCTACCCGATGTACGACTTTACCCACTGCATTTCCGATGCGCTGGAAGGCATTACTCATTCGCTGTGTACGCTGGAATTCCAGGATAACCGTCGCCTGTATGACTGGGTGCTGGATAACATCACCATTCCTGCTCACCCGCGCCAGTATGAGTTCTCTCGCCTGAACCTCGAATACGCCATCATGTCGAAGCGTAAGCTGAACCTGCTGGTGACCGAGAAGATTGTTGAAGGCTGGGATGACCCGCGTATGCCGACGATTTCCGGCCTGCGTCGCCGCGGCTATACCGCCGCTTCTATCCGTGAGTTCTGCAAACGCATTGGCGTGACCAAGCAGGATAACACCGTAGAAATGGCCGCCCTGGAGTCCTGCATTCGTGATGACCTGAACGAGAACGCACCGCGTGCGATGGCGGTTCTCGATCCGGTTAAAGTTATCATCACTAACTACCCTCAGGGCCAGGAAGAGACGGTGACCATGCCGAATCATCCGAATAAACCTGAAATGGGCAGCCGTCAGGTGCCGTTCAGCGGCGAGGTTTACATTGACCGCGCTGACTTCCGCGAAGAAGCGAACAAGCAGTACAAGCGCCTGGTGCTGGGTAAAGAAGTTCGCCTGCGCAATGCGTACGTGATTAAAGCAGAACGCGTAGAAAAAGATGCGGAAGGCAATATCACCGAACTGTACTGCACCTACGATCAGGAAACTCTGAGCAAAGATCCTTCAGACGGGCGTAAAGTTAAGGGTGTTATTCACTGGGTTAGCGCCGCGCACGCGCTGCCGGTGGAAATCCGTCTGTACGATCGCCTGTTCAGCGTGGCTAACCCGGGCGCGGCGGAAGATTTCCTGGCGACCATCAACTCTGAGTCGCTGGTTATCAAGCAGGGCTTCGTTGAGCCAAGCCTGCAAACTGCGGAAAAAGGCAAGGCCTACCAGTTTGAGCGCGAAGGCTACTTCTGCCTCGATAGCCGCTACACCACGGCGGAAAAACTGGTGTTTAACCGCACCGTTGGTCTGCGCGATACCTGGGCGAAAGTCGGCGAGTAACCGCCGTTTATCGCTTCACCGAAACGCCGCTTTATGCGGCGTTTTTTCTTTCTGAAAACACTCCTTTAACCATTCATACACATTCGCGTTGCGAATTAATTCTCATTTACAGAGCCTGAAAATACCCTCTTTTTTATTCCTGTTTATCCCGTAATCTTCTGACTCATATAATGAAAGCGCTCTCAAAAGTTTTTTATATGGCTAATCAATGAAATGAAGGATGAAGAATCCGTGGTGTGAAATTGTTACAAATGCACATAGATTATGTGCTCTCTGTCATACTCCAGGAAATCTCTCATACAAAGTCATTGATAATTCGCGTCGCGAAAAATAGTCTATGAGCAGCAGTAATGCGGGTGAGTAATGTAAAAACCGCTTTTTAGCCGTCAGGCAATTTTACTTTTTTCGTCCATGACGCTTTTCACGTCAGGCGATGATTTTTACGTCAAAGAGGAATTTAATTATGCGTACGTTTAGTGGCAAACGTAGTGCGCTTGCTCTTGCTATTGCAAGCGTTACCGCTCTTTCAGGCTTTGTTGTTGCTCCGCAGGTTAGCGCGGCTGGTTTTGTTGATGACTCAACGCTGACCGGGGGCGTCTATTACTGGCAACGTGAGCGTGACCGTAAAGATGTAGCTGACGGCAAATACAAAACCAACCTGTCACACTCCACCTGGAACGCCAACCTCGACTTCCAGTCCGGCTATGCGGCCGATATGTTTGGTCTCGATATTGCGGCATTCACCGCGATTGAAATGGCTGAAGATAGCGCCAGCGGCCACCCGAACGAAATCGCTTTCTCTTCCAAAAATAAAGGCTACAGCGAAGATTATTCCGGCGATAAGAGCGGGATCAGTCTCTATAAGGCCGCGGCTAAATTTAAATATGGCCCGGTTTGGGCGCGTGCGGGTTACATCCAGCCAACCGGCCAGACCCTGCTGGCTCCGCACTGGAGCTTTATGCCGGGTACCTATCAGGGTGCTGAAGCCGGTGCTGCCTTTGACTATGGCGATGCGGGCGCGCTGAGCTTCTCCTACATGTGGACCAACGAGTACAAGGCTCCATGGCACCTGGAAACGGATAAGTTCTATCAGAACGACAAAAAGACCAAAGTCGACTATCTGCACTCCATCGGCGCGAAGTATGACTTCAAAAATGACTTGATTCTGGAAGGGGCATTCGGCCAGGCCCAGGGCTTCGTTGACCAGTATTTTGCTAAAGCCAGCTACAAATTTGATGTTGCAGGCAGCCCTCTGAGCACCAGCTACCAGTTCTACGGCACCCGCGATAAAGCCAGCAATAATACCATCAACGATATTTACGACGGCACCGCATGGCTGCAGGCACTGACCTTCGGCTATAAAGTAGGCCAGGTTGACCTGCGTCTCGAAGGAACCATGGTTAAGGCAGAAGGCCAGCAGGGGTACTTCCTGCAGCGTATGACCCCAACCTACGCTTCCTCCAACGGCCGTCTCGACGTGTGGTGGGATAACCGCTCTGACTTCAACGCCAACGGCGAAAAAGCGGTATTCTTCGGCGCAATGTACGACCTGAGCAACTGGAACCTGCCGGGTTGGGCAGTGGGTGGCTCCTATGTCTATGCATGGGATGCGAAACCATCTACCTGGGCGCTTGATGCTGCCGGTAACCGTCAGGATCTTGCGGCCAACAAAATCAAAGAGTCTTCTTACAGTCTGGACGCGATGTACACCGTGCAGGAAGGTCGTGCTAAAGGTACGCTGTTCAAACTGCACTTTACCCAGTACGACAACCACTCAGACATCCCAAGCTGGGGCGGTGGTTACGGCAACATGTTCCAGGATGAGCGTGACGTGAAATTCATCGTTATCGCACCATTCACCATCTTCTGATGTGAAACCGGGCGCGAAAGCGCCCGATTTTGATAAGGATAGAATATGAAAAAGATTCTGCTGGTTACCGCCGTAGCCTTTAGCCTGTCCGCCTGCGTTCAGCCTGCGGCTCCGAAGGAAGACTCACGCCTGAAGCAGGCCTATAGCGCCTGTATCAATACTGCGGAAGGTAACCCGGATAAAATTGAAGCCTGCCAGAGCGTGCTGAACGTGCTGCGCCAGGAAAAACAGCACCAGGCCTTTGCCGAGAAGGAAACGGTTAACGTGCTGGACTACCAGAAATGTATCCAGGCCAGAAAAAGCGGCAATGACGAAGCGGCAAAAGTACGCTGCGACAAAATTTGGCAGGAAATTCGCGCCAACAACGGCTAAGGCTTTACTTTCTTTAGTCGATAAAAAAACCGGTGAAGCGATTCACCGGTTTTTGTTTTTTTGAGCGCCGCCGTCAGAGTAGGGCGGCGTTCGCTAAAGCGCTTTACTTCTCTTTAGGCGCGTGAGCGTTTTCGTCTTCGCGGCAGTCGCCTTCAGCGCAGTGCCCGTACAGATACAGGCTATGGTTGGTCAGGCGAATACCGTGACGAGCGGCAATTTCACGCTGGCGCAGCTCGATGGAGTCATCGCTGAATTCAATCACTTTACCGCAGTCGAGGCAGATAAGGTGATCGTGGTGATGCTGCTGGGTCAGTTCAAAAACGGACTTGCCGCCTTCAAAATTATGACGGGTCACGATCCCGGCATCGTCAAACTGGTTCAGCACGCGGTAGACCGTCGCCAGGCCAATCTCTTCGCCCATATCGATCAGTCGTTTATATAAGTCTTCCGCGCTGACGTGATGATTTACCGGCTCTTGCAGCACTTCAAGGATTTTTAATCGCGGAAGCGTGACTTTCAAGCCGGCCTTCTTTAATGCGGTATTGTTGTCAGTCATGCGGAAATTGTCCTGTTGCTTAACGATTCGCTCAAACTGCAGTGAGCGTTAAGAGTAATGCGTCTCATTATAGAACTGCTGCTTCTAAATGGGAACCGCAAGTATGGTGCAAAATAAGGCTGAAAAATCGTGGCGGCGTCGCCATTTACAGTAATTATCAGCCAAGCTATCAGGAAGACATTGTACAGGGATGTACGAGAAAGTTACAAACTTGTAGCAATTATTTTCATTGCTGCAATCTATCAAGATGGCGCAAATTCATCATTTGCGCCATTGAAATCAGGCGTTAATGATATCGGCCAGATTCAGCTCTTCAGAAACCTGCTTAACCCACTTTTCAACGCGTTCTGCGGTCAGTTCTGGCTGGCGGTCTTCGTCAATCGCCAGGCCAACAAAGTGGTCGTCATCCGCGAGGCCTTTGGAGGCTTCGAAGTGGTAGCCTGCGGTTGGCCAGTGGCCAACAATCGCCGCGCCGCGCGGTTCAATGATGTCGCGGATGGTGCCGAGCGCGTCGCAGAAGTATTCTGCATAATCTTCCTGGTCGCCGCAGCCGAACAGCGCAACCAGCTTGCCGTTGAAATCGACTTCTTCGAGGGTTGGGAAGAAATCATCCCAATCGCACTGGGCTTCGCCGTAGTACCAGGTTGGAATGCCGAGCAACAGAATGTCGAAACCTTCGAGATCTTCTTTGCTGCTTTTAGCAATGTCACGCACCTCAGCAACTTCTTTACCGAGCTGTTTTTGAATCATTTTCGCGATATTTTCGGTGTTACCGGTGTCGCTGCCGAAAAAAATGCCTACGATTGCCATGAGTAAAATAACCTCTTGAAACTAAATAGTATGCTGGCCGTTAAATGCCCACGTATAGGGCAATCATAGCAGAACAGAATCGCCAGCGGAAACAGCTATCACGCCCTGGTGCACAGTCTGCAACATGGTTTCGCTCACCGTTTTATGATTTCAGATTTCTCGAAGCGCGTATAAAGCGCTTAAGCCAGCTTTTTGAGCTGCTCGAGCAACATCTCTTCGATAAGCTCACTACGGCTAATATTACGCGCGTCGGCAAGCTGGTTGAGGGCGTCGACCGCATCGTTGTTCAGTTTTAGCTCTACCCGCTTCAAACCACGCACTTTATCGCGCTTTAGCTGGTTGCGTTTATTGATACGCAGCTGCTCATCGCGCGAGAGCGGATTGGTTTTAGGCCGCCCGGGGCGACGCTCGTCCGCGAACAGATCTAATGTAGTACGGTCCGTTTGTTCTTTTGCCATGATTAGGATACTGACAGGGAATTCTGGCTGCAGGGGCAGGGTGCCGGTGCAATTAAGCGCGCCATCATACATCAGCGCGCCATTCGCGCCAACGCGTTAGCGACTTCTGCGTCCCGGTCGTTCTGTTTTTAATCAGTTTTTCGCATCAGCGTCGATAAATCGGTGAATTGCGCGCAAAACCGCATCCGGTTTCTCGGCGTGGACCCAGTGTCCGGCTCCGGCAATCACATGGGCGCGGGCCAGAGGGAACTGCCTTAACAGCTCTTCCCGATGACTTTCGTCAACATAAGGCGAGTCGCCGCCGCGAATAAACAGCGCCGGTTTCTGCCAGGCAGGTATCGGCTGCCAGCCGACAATATGCTCATATTGTTGCCAGAGCACCGGAACGTTGAATTTCCACTCGCCGTCGGCAAAGGATTTCAGCAGGAACTGAATAACGCCCTCTTCGGCAATGTGCTCACGCATTATTTGAGCGGCCTGCTGGCGCGTTTTCACGCCTGCTTCGGTTACCGCGCGGATCCCGGCGAAAATCTCGTCGTGACGACGAACGTGGTAATTGACAGGTGCGATGTCGATCATCACCAGCTTATCAATGCGCTGGGGGGCAATCGCGCTTAAGGCCATCACCACTTTGCCGCCCATCGAGTGGCCGATGAAAGTTGCTTTTTCTATGTTGTAAGCGTCGAGCGTGTCGATGACGTCCTGCGCCATTGCGGCATAGCTCATGTCATCGTTGCGCGGTGAAAGTCCGTGGTTGCGCAGATCTATCTGCAAAAGGGTGTGATCCTTGCCCAAATCCCGCGCCAGTATGCCAAGGTTGTCGAGGCTGCCGAACAGGCCGTGGATCAGCACGATAGGGGAATTGCTATTCGATTGTTGCGCAGTTTGCAGGCGAGCATTTAATTTCATGGCAAAGTTCTTTATTTTGGGGCGTTTGGTTAGGGTATTATGTTGGCATTCCTGCGGGCGTGCGGCAAATATTCAGTTTACTCTGACTTTAAGCCGCCCCTCCTGTTCGCTGTTGGGATTTGCCCCTATAATCCCAACGACTTGTATTCAGAAAAGATATCGTACTGGATTAAGATGAAAACAATCGAAGTTGATGACGAGCTTTATCGCTACATTGCCAGCCAAACCAAGCATATTGGCGAAAGCGCGTCCGACATTTTACGGCGTATGCTCAAATTTAGCGCCGGACAAACTCCAGCAGCTACCCCTACACCTGCCACCGCGGAGCGCCCGGCGCCCGTTGTCGAGGAGAAACCGGCTAATACCGCCCGCAATCGCGTTCGCGCGGTGCGTGAGCTGCTGCTCTCCGACGAATACGCCGCCCAGAATAAGGCCGTTAACCGCTTTATGATGGTGCTCTCCACGCTTTATCAACTGGATGCAAAAACCTTCGGCGAAGCTACTGAATCGCTGCATGGCCGCACCCGGGTTTACTTTGCCGGTAACGAGCAAACGCTGCTGGCAAGCGGCAATCAAACCAAGCCGAAACATGTTCCGGGCACCCCGTACTGGGTGATAACCAACACGAATACGGATCGTAAACGCAGCATGGTTGAACACATCATGCAGTCAATGCAGTTCCCCGCGGAGCTGATTGAAAAGGTTTGCGGCACTATTTAAAAACCTGGCGTCAGTAAGGAAAAGCCAATGGCTAACCACGACCGTGCGGGTCAACCTGCACAACAGAGCGATTTGATTAACGTAGCCCAGCTTACGGCGCAGTATTACGTGCTGAAACCTGAGGTGGGTAATAGTGAACACGCGGTGAAGTTCGGCACCTCCGGCCACCGCGGCAGTGCGGCTCGTCACAGCTTTAACGAGCCTCATATTCTGGCGATTGCTCAGGCCATCGCTGAGGAACGCGCTAAAAACGGGATAACCGGCCCGTGCTATGTGGGTAAAGATACCCACGCGCTTTCCGAACCTGCGTTTATCTCCGTGCTGGAAGTGCTGGCCGCCAACGGCGTGGACGTGATTGTCCAGCAGGACAACGGCTATACCCCGACGCCTGCTATCTCCAACGCGATTCTGGTGCATAACAAGAAAGCCGGCCCTCAGGCGGACGGGATTGTGATTACGCCATCCCATAACCCGCCGGATGACGGCGGCATTAAATACAACCCGCCAAACGGTGGCCCGGCCGATACCAACGTCACTAAAGTCGTTGAGGACAGAGCCAATGCGCTGCTGGCCGACGGCCTGAAAGGCGTGAGGCGTATTTCCCTGGATAAAGCATGGGCCAGCGGCCACGTTAAAGAGCTGGACCTGGTTCAGCCGTTTATCGAAGGGCTGGTGGACATCGTTGATATGGCCGCCATCCAGAAAGCGGGCCTCAAGCTGGGCGTTGACCCACTCGGCGGCTCCGGGATTGAATACTGGCACCGCATCGCAAAACACTACAATCTTGACCTGACCATCGTTAACGATCAGGTCGACCAGACCTTCCGCTTTATGCATCTCGATAAAGACGGCGCAATCCGCATGGACTGCTCCTCCGAATGCGCGATGGCGGGCCTGCTTGCGCTGCGCGATAAGTTCGACCTGGCGTTTGCCAACGACCCGGATTATGACCGTCACGGGATCGTAACGCCTGCTGGCCTGATGAACCCTAACCATTATCTGGCGGTGGCGATCAACTACCTGTTCCAGCATCGCCCGCAGTGGGGCAAAGAGGTGGCGGTAGGCAAAACCCTGGTTTCTTCCGCGATGATCGACCGCGTGGTAGAAGATTTGGGCCGCAAGCTGGTGGAAGTCCCGGTGGGCTTCAAATGGTTTGTGGACGGCCTGTTCGACGGCAGCTTTGGCTTCGGCGGCGAAGAGAGTGCGGGGGCATCTTTCCTGCGCTTTAACGGCACGCCGTGGTCTACCGATAAAGACGGCATCATCATGTGCCTGCTGGCGGCCGAAATTACCGCCGTAACCGGCAAAAATCCGCAGCAGCATTATGACGAACTGGCCGCACGCTTTGGCGCGCCGAGCTACAACCGCATTCAGGCTCCTGCGACCTCCGCGCAGAAGGCCGCGTTGTCTAAGCTGTCTCCTGAAATGGTCAGCGCGGATACGCTGGCTGGTGACCCAATCACCGCTCGTCTGACTGCGGCTCCGGGCAATGGGGCTTCTATCGGCGGCCTGAAGGTGATGACCGAAAACGGCTGGTTCGCCGCCCGTCCTTCCGGCACCGAAGACGCCTACAAGATTTACTGCGAAAGCTTCCTCGGCGCGGAACACCGCGAGCAGATAGAGAAAGAAGCGGTAGAGATTGTCAGCGAAGTGCTGAAGAACGCGAAGTAAAAGTACTGTGAAGAAAGGGAGCGAATTACCGCTCCCTTTTTTATCAGATGTGCCTGTCGGTTAATTCAAAACGCGGTGACACCAGGCCATACAACGTCCAGCCCAGGAACGTCACCATCGCACCATACAGCATCGCCTCCTGCCCGGAAGAGTAAAGCGCATAGAAGCTGTAAATCGCGCCAATCAGGGCAATTATATTCGCCATCCTCGCTTTACCTGCCTCTACCTTCGCCAGTTTCTGAATAATCACCAGCGCCGCCATCGACAGAATATAAGGGATGATGTTGGTCACCACCGCCAGATTAACCAGCACGTTGAACTGTTTGTTCAGCGAAGGGCTGATGGTCATCAGCGACAGCAGGCTCTGGAAGACTACAATCGTCAGCATGCCTTTTACCGGGGCATCAGCCTTTGACAAGCGGGAGAAGATTTTCGGGAAGTAGCCCTCATCGGCGGATGATTTAAACACCTGCGCAATGGTGAACTGCCAGCCGAGCAGCGAGCCGCAGCACGACATGACCATCAGCCCCATAATCACCTTCCCGACCGTCGGGTTAAACATCTGGGCAAAGGCCACGCCAAACGGCGCCGTGGAGTTGGCGATATCCACGTTAGGCACAATCCCGGCTATCACGTTGGTTGAGACAATATAAATCACCGCTGCGCCCAGCGTGCCGCCCATTACGGCAATCGGGACGTTGCGTTCCGGGTTCTCCACTACATCGGTATTGGCGCAGGCGGACTCCAGCCCCAGGAAGGCCCACAGCGTCATGGCGATAGACGAGCCGACGGCCTCGAAGAACGGAACCTGGTGCGGGTTCCACGACTCGGCATACAGGGAAGGGCTGAACCAGAACCAGCCGATTATCGACAGCCCAAGTACCGGGATTATCACGCCCCAGACGGTAATGCTGCTCAACTGCCCGGTTATGCGTGCTCCGCCGAAGTTGGCGACGGTACAAATCCACAGTACGCAGATAGTGGCGATAGCAATTTGCACCGGAGACAGTATCGCGCCGAACAGTTCGCTGCCGTAGCCCACCGCCGAAATAGCAATCGCGACGTTCGCAATCAGGAGCGATACCCCGTAGGTGTAGTTGGCCATAAAGTTGCCGGATTTGCCGAAAGCGTATTCGGCATACCCTCCCATACCGCCGGATTTGCGGCTAAACATCCCGCATTTGGCAAAGGCGTAGGCCAGCGCCATCGAGCCGACGGCGGTAACCAGCCAGGAAATAATCGAGATAGTCCCGACTTCTGCCAGCTTGGTGGGCAGCATAATAATGCCCGAACCCATCATGTTTACCGTGGTGAGGATAGTCAGCTGCACCACGCCCATCTTGTTGCTTTTTTGCGTTGCCATAATCAAAGTCTCAACGTGAAAGTGGTGGAAAATTAGCGTTTCAGCACATAGCTCCAGACGCGTTTACGTGCGTCGCACTCTTCGATGTACACGCCCTGCAATTCCGGTGCGAAACCGGGAAGCTGGTTAATACCGTCCTCCAGCGCCTGGAAATAGTGCTGTACAGAACCGCCCCAGATTTCCCCCGGCACTACGCAAAGCACCCCCGGCGGATATGGCAGGGCGCCTTCCGCGGCAATACGGCCTTCCACCTCGCTCAGCGGCACCAGCTCCACCTCACCGCGTACAAACGCAAGGTTTGCCTGCTGAGGATTCATCGCAACGCGTGGGAAGTGGTCGTGGCGGAACATCTCTTTTTGCAGTTGTTTCACGTTGAGGCTGGCGTACAGGTCGTGCATTTCCTGGCACAGCTGGCGCAGGGTGTAGCCTTCGTAACGTTCCTGATACTGGTGATATAAAGACGGGAGAACATCCGCGAGCGGGGCATCGGTTTCCAGCAAATGCTCAAAGCGCACCAGGTGGGCCACCAGATGCTGCATTTTTGCCATGTCTTCCGCCGGTGTGAGCAGGAACAGGATAGAGTTCAGGTCGCACTTCTCGGGCACGATGCTGTTTTCGCGCAGGTAGTTAGCGAGGATGGTGGCGGGTACGCCAAAGGCCTCATATTCGCCGGTTGTGGCATTAATGCCCGGCGTTGTGAGAAGCAGCTTGCAGGGGTCTACAAAATATTGATGTTCGGCATAGCCTTCGAAGGCGTGCCAGCGTTCTCCGGGCACGAAGTGGAAGAAGCGCAGATCGTTGGCAATTTCCTCGGTTTCGAATGATTCCCACGGTTTACCGTCTACCAGCACCGGTACAAACGGGCGCAGGTATTTACAGCTTTTCAGCAACAGTTTGCGTGTATCGATCCCGGTTTCCACGCAGTTCATCCACATGCGCTTGCCACTTTCGCCTTCGTGCATTCTGGCGTTGACGTCCAGCGCGGCAAACAGAGGATAAAACGGGCTGGTTGAAGCGTGCATCATAAAGGCGTTATTCATGCGTTTATGATTAACGTAGCGCGCCTGGCCTTTGATATGGCTATCTTTTTTGTGGATCTGGGAGGTTTGTGAGAAGCCAGCCTGCTGCTTATGCACCGACTGCGTAACCAAAATCCCCGGATCGTTTTCATCCAGCTCGAGCAGCAGCGGCGAGCAGGCTTCCATCATCGGAATAAACTGCTCATAGCCCACCCACGCCGAGTCAAACAGGATGTAGTCGCAAAGATGCCCGATTTTATCAACCACCTGGCGCGCGTTATACACCGTGCCGTCATAGGTGCCGAGCTGGATAACCGCCAGGCGGAAGGGGCGTTGTTCGCGGGCGCGGTTTGGCGCTACCGCTTCGATTTGCTTACGCAGGTAACGCTCTTCAAAGCAGTGCGCGTCAATGCCGCCGATAAAGCCATACGGGTTGCGGGCGGTTTCCAGATAAACCGGCGTCGCACCGGCCTGAATTAATGCGCCATGGTGATTCGATTTATGGTTATTACGATCGAATAAAACTAAATCTCCCGGCGTCAACAGCGCGTTTAATACGACTTTATTTGATGAAGAGGTTCCGTTAAGTACGAAATAAGTTTTGTCGGCATTAAAAACTTTAGCCGCGTGTTGTTGCGCAGTACTTGGCGCACCTTCGTGAATAAGCAGATCGCCCATTGAAACGTCGGCATTACATAAGTCAGAACGGAACAGCGTTTCGCCAAAGAAATTAACGAACTGATTCCCGGTAGGATGACGGCGGAAAAATTGGCCGCCCTGATGTCCCGGGCAATCAAAAGCGCTGTTTCCCTGTTCGACATAATTAACCATGGCATCGAAAAATGGCGGGCGTAAACCTTTTTCATATTTTTCTGCCGCGGCTTCCAGCTGGCGGCCATAATATTCAGCCTTGGTTTCACTGGGTTCGAAAATGCCGATGATGCGGGAGTAATATTCCTCCGGGATCATTTCATTCTCGTTAATCGCAACAAACACCGGCAGGCCAAAGCCGGTCTGCTCTATCTGCTCCACGATGCCGCTGTACAGGTCGGGCACGGACAGCACGGCGGCGGCCACGTCGATGAAATCAGTGGACGATAAATTGACGATTTCTCTCCCGGTAGTAAAGCAGTCGGGGCAATTACGATTAAGCGCGATTTTTAAAGATTGCATAATATAACCTTTATTTCAGATAAAGTTGTCCTTCAATTGCTAATAGCTCAGCAATTGGGGGGGGCTGGAAAATGACAATGGCGTGCCGCTGACGCAATAATAATGGTCAGTGGGTCAGGTCATTTTTTGAATAATAAAATCCCGACGGCCCAGCAGCCGCGAATAAAAAGATTTTATTTTGTTGCTGACGAAATTAGACGCAGGTTACTGGCCACCCAAAATTAATCAGGTAACGGAGATAACAAGGCTAATGCAGTGTCAGCTATCTGAAAGGTTATAGAGCGTTAAAGAAGTGGAAGTCGAAACAGCTGCGGTGGGAAACCATCATAATATGCGTCGTGCGCCTGATATGAGGCATAACCCGATTGTTGTTTTCCATTTGATTTTCCTTTTATGTAAAGGTAGCGCCATTTTATCTGGCGAAAAGCCTTTTACTGTGAGCTTTATCAACAAATCAAAGGTGAAACAGAAATAAAAATTCATGGGTTATGCATAACGTAGTGAATAGGTTTGCATAAAGATCTAATGGTAGTGGAATTGTTTATTATATGTTGTTGATTGTGGTGAAATGATCTGATTTCAATAAGTTAGGAGGGAGAGCGCCCTGAGGCGCCCGAGAGAAGAGTTTAGCCCAGAGCAACCATCAAACCGCCGCAGGCGATCAGCGCCACGCCGATACCGGCAATCAGCGAAACTTTCTCGCCGAAAAAAATCACCGCCAGGATCACGGCAAACACCACGCTTAGCTTGTCTATCGGCGCAACCTTAGAGACTTCGCCGTTTTTAATCGCCATAAAGTAAAACAGCCACGAAAGGGCTCCGGCCACGCCGCTCAGCAGAATAAACAGCAGCGCTTTTTTGTCGGCAAACACCGTGCTGACCAGATTCATTTTGCCCTGAACCACCACCACACCGACCAGAAATAGCGCCATTACTACGGCGCGAACGGCCGTAGCGGTATTGGCATCCAGATGCTGCAAACCAACTTTACCAAAAATAGCTACCAGCGCCGCCGTGGCGGCAGATAGCAGGGCATACATTAACCATGCGCTCATAAAAGGCTCCTCTTGAACGGACAAGAGGTTACTCTTTCACAGCATAAAACGGTAGCCGATGCCGGTTTCGGTGAGTAGGTGGCGGGGGCGTGCGGGATCGTTTTCCAGCTTCTGACGCAGGTGGCCCATATAGATACGCAGATAGTGGCTGTGCTCCACCGCGTTGGGGCCCCAGACCTGGTTAAGCAACTGGCGCTGGGTCAGCACTTTTCCGTGGTTGTTAAGCAGCGTCGCCAGCAGGCGGAATTCTATTGGGGTAAGGTGAATTTCCTCTTCGCCGCGGGTGATGCGGCGCGAGGAGAGATCGACCGTAATTGCAGAAAATTGATAAACAGGATCGGGCTGAACGATGCTGGCGTGGCGACGCAGAGCCACCCGCAGCCGCGCCTGAAGCTCGCCGATGCCAAAGGGCTTGCTGAGAAAATCATCGGCACCCGCATCCAGCGCGGCGATTTTTGCCTGCTCGTCGCTGCGTGCCGACAAAACGATAATCGGGGTCTGGCTCCACTGGCGGAAATCGCGAATAAAATCGATGCCGTCGCCGTCCGGCAGGCCAAGATCCAGAATCACCAGATCCGGCTTGCGGGTTGCCGCTTCGATCAGGCCGCGCTGTAAGGTTTCGGCATCAAACACGCGTAACGATTCGTCTTCCAGCGCGGTACGCAGAAAGCGGCGGATCTCTTTTTCATCCTCAATTATCAGAACCGTTGTCACAGCGCCTCAATCATTTCAGGGAGTTCGGGGGGAGGCGATAAAGGTAGCACAACGTGGAAGCTGGCACCGCCCTCGGGGCGGTTAAGCGCATAAATTGTGCCGCCGTGAACTTCAACAATCGCCCGGCAGATGGCCAGCCCCAGGCCCACGCCCGGAATAGCCGACTCTTTGTTACCGCGGGCAAATTTATCAAAAATCAGCAGCTCTTTACCAGCCGGAATACCCGGCCCGCTGTCCCAGACTTCCAGGTCGAGCTTCTGCGCCGCCGCCGTTGCCTTGATGCCTATCTCCGCTTTGTAGCCCGCATATTTGGCTGCATTCTCCAGGAGATTAATCAGCACCCGCTCGAACAGCGGGCCATCGACCTCTATCAGCATTAAAGGATCGGGCATATTTAGCGCAATGTGGCGGCCGCCAGGGCCCGGTTCGAGCATCTTCAACGCGCTGCCGATCACCTCTTCAAGCGTCAGCCACTCTTTACGCAGGTTAAAGCCGCCCGACTGAATGCGCGCCATATCCAGCAGATTATTGACAAGCCTCGTGGTATTGAGCACATGCTGACGTATCTCATTGGCCTGAGGCGCATGCTTTGACCCTTCGCTGGCTAAATCCAGGGTTAAAATTTCGGCCTGGCCGAACAGCACGGTCAGCGGAGTGCGCAGATCGTGAGAGAGCGCCGCCAGCAGCGAATTGCGTATTTGCTCGCGTTCGCTTGAAAGGCGGGCCTGCTCTTCGCTTGCGGTCAGCAGCAGCCTGTCCAGGGCGGTGGCAACCAGCAGGGTAAATGTTTCCAGCAGGCGCTGCTGCTCGGGGATCATCAGCTGGCGCAGGTTCTCCGGCTCCACAACCAGCAGCCCAAGCGTGCGCTCGGTAGTGCTCAGCGGCAGGATGCGGTAGGGCACGCCCGGTAATGTGTCGGTTCCCGCGCCGGCAGGCTGCCCCTTATCAAAGCTCCAGCGCGCAATCGCTTCATCCCACTGGGCTGGCTCGCCTTCGGCGGCAATGCGGCTCAGCTTGCCATGCTCGTCCGGCAGCAACAGCAGGCTGCGGGCCTGGAAAGTGTTGTTGATGAACTGCACGCTGGTGGCGGCTACTTCCTGCGGCGTGCGGTCGTCCGCCAGCGCTTTAGACATTTCGTAAAGATGGCGGGTACGTTGTTCCCGGTAGCGGGCTATTCGCGCCTGGTAGCGCACCCCTGCGGTGAGATTACCAATCACCAGCCCGACGGTAAGCATGACGCCAAAGGTCAGCAGGTACTGAACGTCGGAAACCGCCAGCGTGCCGCGCGGGGCAATAAAGAACAAATCAAAGCTGATGACGTTAACTATCGTTGCCAGCACCGAAGGCCAGCGGCCATAGAACAGGGCGACGATAACCACGCCCAGCAGGTAGATCATTACCAGGTTTGCGGCGTCGAACGCCACCAGCCACTGATTGGCAATAAAAGTGATAAACGCGCACAGCACCACCGCAACAATGCAGCCTCGCAGCTGGATCCGCCATTTTTCGCTTATCGAGCGCATGTCCGGCGCTCTCACAGGAGAAGGGGCGGGTTTTTCATCCAGCGCGACGATGACTAAATCAAGATCGGGCGCGCGTTTAGCAAGTCGGTCGGCAAAAGAGGTGCGGTGCCACCAGCGGCGCGTGGTATGGCGGCCGATGATAATTTTGCCAAGATTGTGCTCGCGGGCGTAGCGCAGCACCGCTTTCTCTTCGTTGGGGTCGGCGAGAGTGGCTGTTTCAGCGCCTAACTCCTGGGCCAGCCGCAGTGCGCCGAGGATTGACCTGCGCTGGTTTTCCGGCAGCCGGTGCAGTTGCGGGGTTTCAACATAAACGGCGTGCCAGACGCTGCCGAGCTTGGCTGCGAGGCGGGCGGCGGTGCGCACCAGCTTTTCATTTCCGGCGCTGTGGCCGATGCAAAGCAGGATGGCGTCCCGGGTATGCCAGACTTTCTCCTGCCCCTGGTTATCCCGCCAGGCGCGCATCTGGTCATCAACTCTGTCTGCGGTGCGGCGCAGTGCCAGCTCGCGCAGGGCAATCAGGTTGCCTTTACGGAAGAAATGTTCGATTGCACGCTCGGCCTGGCCGGAAATATAAACTTTGCCTTCGTGCAGGCGCTGGCGAAGGTCGTCCGGGGGCAAGTCCACCAGCACGACTTCGTCGGCGGCGTCGAAAATCGGGTCCGGCACGGTTTCACGAACCTGAATGCCGGTTACGCCGCCAACCACGTCGTTGAGGCTTTCCAGATGCTGGACGTTGACCGAAGTCAGCACGTCAATACCCGCTTCCAGCAGCTCTTCAACATCCTGCCAGCGTTTGGGATGGCGGGAGCCAGGCGCATTACTGTGCGCCAGTTCGTCCATCAGGATCAGGGCAGGGCTGCGGGCGAGGGCGGCGTCGAGGTCAAACTCCTGAACCAGACGCCCCCGGTGATGAATACGACGAGGGGGCTGAATACTCAGCCCCTTAAGAAGTTCGGCGGTTTCCTGGCGGCCGTGGGTTTCAACCACGCCCACCAGGACATCGAGGCCCTGCGCCCGCAGGCGCTGCGCCTCCTGAAGCATGGCGTAGGTTTTCCCGACGCCCGCGCAGGCGCCGAAGAAAATTTTCAGTTTCCCACGCGGCTGGCGATTCACTTTCTCCAGCAGCTTGTCGGGGTTGGGGCGCAGCGGCTCCTCGGTCATAACGCTTCCTTTTTACTTCGCCTGTAGATTGTCCAGGGCCAGGTTCAGCTTAACGATATTCACTACCGGCATGCCGATAAAGTTAACCAGCGGCGTGGTGGTGTTGGCTTCCACCAGGCGAGCAACTTGCTCAACCGGCAGATTCCTTGCCTGAGCAACGCGCGGGATCTGCCAGGCGGTTGCTTCCGGGGAAAGCTGCCCGTCGAGGCCGCTGGCGGAAGTGGTTACCAGTTCAACCGGTACAGCCGGACTTGCCTGCGGGTTAGCCGCACGTAGTGCGCTAATACGTGCTTTAACCTCTTTGTCCAGCTCCGGGTTGCTGGCCGCAAGGTTACTGCCGCCGGATGCCATTGGATTATAGGGGCTATCCGAGGTGGCAGAAGGGCGGCCCTGGAAATATTTTGCGTTGGTAAAGTCCTGGCCGATGAGTTCTGAGCCGCGAACTTTGCCGTCTTCGACGATTAACGAGCCGTTTGCCTGGGCCGGGAACCACCACTGGCCCAGCAGCGTGGCGATGAGGGGGTAAACCCCTCCGGTAATCAGCGTTAAGACAATCAGCAATAATAAAGCGGGGCGTAGCGTAGCCATGTTCTCTTCCTCTTAGACCAGACCGCAAACGGTCAGGATCACATCTATTACTTTGATGCCGATGAACGGCACAACTATTCCGCCTAAACCATAAATCCACAGGTTGCGGCGCAGCATTGCGGCGGCGCTCAGCGGTTTGTAGCTAATGCCTTTTAGAGCCAGCGGGATCAGGCAGATAATGATCAGCGCGTTGAAAATAACCGCACTCAGAATTGCCGAAGCAGGGGAGTGCAGGTGCATCACGTTCAGGGCGTTAAGCTGCGGGTAAGTTGCCGCAAACGCCGCCGGGATAATGGCGAAATACTTCGCCACGTCGTTGGCGATACTGAAGGTGGTCAGCGACCCGCGCGTCATCAGCATCTGTTTGCCGATATGCACGACCTCAATCAGCTTGGTCGGGTTGGAGTCCAGGTCGACCATGTTGCCAGCCTCTTTGGCCGCCTGCGTCCCCGAGTTCATCGCTACCGCAACGTCAGCCTGGGCCAGAGCCGGGGCGTCGTTGGTGCCGTCGCCGGTCATCGCCACCAGGCGGCCTTCGGCCTGGTACTGGCGGATAAGCGCCAGTTTGGCTTCCGGCGTGGCTTCAGACAGGAAATCATCCACCCCGGCTTCGGCGGCAATTGCGGCGGCGGTCAGGCGGTTATCGCCGGTAATCATTACCGTTTTGATACCCATCTGGCGCAGCTGTGCGAAACGCTCTTTGATCCCACCTTTAACGATGTCTTTCAGCGCGATTACGCCCAGCACGTTAGCGCCTTCGGCAACCACCAGCGGCGTACCGCCCTGGCGTGCAACGCCTTCTACCAGCGTGTCTACCTGAGCCGGGAAGTGCCCGTTGTTCACCTCAACGTGGCGGCGAATGGCATCCACGGAGCCTTTGCGGATCATGCGGTCCTGAATGTTGATACCGCTCATGCGGGTTTGGGCGGTAAACGGCACAAACGTCGCCTGCAGGCTTTGCACATCGCGTTCACGCAGGTTGAAGCGCTGTTTTGCCAGCACCACAATGCTGCGGCCTTCCGGCGTTTCATCCGCCAGTGAGGCCAGCTGTGCCGCGTCGGCCAGCTCTTTTTCATCCACGCCCGGAGCCGGGAGGAAGGCGGAAGCCTGGCGGTTGCCGAGCGTAATGGTGCCGGTTTTATCCAGCAGCAGCACGTCGATGTCGCCCGCAGCTTCTACCGCACGACCGCTGGTGGCGATAACGTTCGCACCCAGCATGCGGCTCATCCCGGCTACGCCGATGGCGGAAAGCAGCCCGCCGATAGTGGTTGGGATCAGGCAGACCAGCAGAGCAACCAGCACGGTTACGCTGGCAGCGGCGCCGCCGTAGGCCGAGAACGGCCACAGCGTGGCGGTTGCCAGCAGCAGCACGATAGTTAAGGCAACCAGCAGAATGGTCAGGGCGATTTCGTTCGGCGTTTTGCGGCGCTGAGCGCTTTCAACCATGGCAATCATGCGGTCGAGGAAGGTTTCCCCCGGGTTCACGCTGCACTGAATGACCAGCCAGTCGGACAGGATGCGCGTGCCGCCGGTGACAGACGCGAAGTCGCCGCCGGACTCACGGATAACCGGCGCGGACTCGCCGGTGATGGCGCTTTCATCCACTGATGCCCCACCTTCCAGCACTTCGCCGTCGCAGGGGATAATATCCCCGGCTTCGACCAGTACCACGTCGCCTTTACGCAGGTCGGCCGCCGGAATATGGTCAACTTGAGCATCGTGCTGTGGGCTACGCAGCTTGCGCGCCCAGCTGGTTTTTTTCACGCCTTTCAGGCTATTGGCCTGGGCCTTACTGCGGCCTTCGGCCAGCGCTTCAGCAAAGTTAGCGAACAGCACGGTAAACCACAGCCACACGCTGATAGCGAGGGTGAATATGGCATCACCCTGCTGCATGCCGGTGAGCATCGCTATCCCCAGCAGGGTAGTGATAACGCTCCCTACCCAGACGATAAACATCACCGGGTTGCGCCACTGTACCTGCGGCGTGAGCTTTTTAAAGGAATCAATTAGCGCCTGACGAATCAGACCCGGTTCAAACAGCGCCAGTTGCTTGCGACTCATGGAAGCCTCGTATTCAGAAATTAACCAGAGAAAGGTGTTCCGCAACCGGGCCTAAAGCGAGGGCGGGGATAAAGGTCAGGGCGCCAACCAGCAGCACTGTCCCAATCAGTAAACCGATAAACAGCGGGCCGTGGGTTGGCAGCGTACCGATGCTGACAGCCTGGGATTTTTTTGCTGCCAGAGAACCGGCAATCGCCATCACCGGGATGATGACCGCGAAGCGGCCAAACCACATGCACACCGCCAGCAGAACGTTCCAGAACGGGGTGTTGGTGCTCAGGCCTGCAAAGGCGCTGCCGTTGTTGTTGGCGGCAGACGAAACCGCGTAAAGCACTTCGCTGAAACCGTGAATGCCGGGGTTAGCTATGCCGCTGCGGCCCGCATCGGTCATTAGCGCCAGGGCCGAGCCGAGCAGAACCAGCGCCGGGGTTATCAGGATGGCAAGCGAGGTCATCTTCATTTCCGGCACGTCGATTTTTTTACCGAGGTATTCCGGAGTACGGCCAATCATCAGCCCGGCGATAAACACCGCCAGCAGCACGAACAGCAGCATGCCGTACAGGCCCGCGCCGACGCCGCCAAATACCACCTCGCCAATTTGCATCAGCCACATCGGCACCATGCCGCCGAGCGCGGTAAAGGAGTCATGCATGGCGTTGACCGCACCGCAGGATGCTGCGGTTGTGATGACCGCAAACAGGCTGCTGGCGAGAATGCCGAAGCGGCTCTCTTTCCCTTCCATATTGATGTTGCTGTTGGCGCCGAACTGGCCGAAGTGCGGGTTACCCTGCAATTCTGCCCACATAACCACCGCCGCGCAGACCACGAAGATTATCGTCATCGCCCACAGCAGAGCGCGGCCCTGACGGCGGTCGCCTACCGCTTCACCAAAGGCGAAACAGAGCGCGGTTGGGATCAGGAAGATCGCAAGCATCTGGACGAAGTTGGTCAGCGCCGTTGGGTTTTCAAACGGGTGAGACGAGTTAGCGTTAAAGAAGCCGCCGCCGTTGGTGCCGAGCATCTTGATAGCTTCCTGAGAGGCAACTGGCCCCATCGGCAGTAGATGCTGGACGCCTTCAATCGTGGTGTAAGGCTGGTAAGCAGAGAAGTTCTGCAGCGAGCCCTGGCTGATAAAGAACAGCGCCATCACCAGAGAAATAGGCAGCAGGATGTAGAGCGTGACGCGAGTTAAATCGACCCAGGCGTTACCCAGCGTGCTGGCTGAATGACGCGAGAAACCGCGAATCAGGGCAAACACCACCGCAATACCGGTCGCCGCCGAAACGAAGTTTTGCACCGTCAGGCCAACCATCTGGCTGAAGTAGCTCAGCGTGGTTTCCCCGCCGTAGGACTGCCAGTCGGTATTGGAGACGAAGCTTACCGCCGTATTCAGCGCCAGGTGCCAGGAGAGCCCGGGAAGCTGCTGCGGGTTAAGCGGCAGGCTGCCCTGGAACGTCAGCACCATAAACAGCACCAGAAGCCCAAAAACGTTGAATGCCAGAATCGCCATTAAATAGCGTTTCCAGCCCATCTCTTCACCCTTGCTGCCGATTAGCCACCACAGCAGCGGCTCGATGCGGCCAACAACCGGCAGCGGTTCACCTTCAATCAGGCGAGCAAGCACGCTGCCTAAAGGCCTGGCAAGAATGAAGAGCACCAGCAGAAAGCTGGCGATCAGTAAAAATCCGGACGCAGCCATTAAAAAGCCTCCGCTTTAATCAGGGCATAAACCAGGTAACCCAACAGCACGAAGACCAGCACGATGCCGGTTATGACGCCTGCACTCACAATCCACCTCCAACGGTGCGTTTAGCATTTGGCGGCAGAATAGGATTTCGGGTGAAAAGATGTCGTAAAAGTCCGGGGGCGGGGTGTAAAAAAAGTATAAAAATGGAAAAGCCATTAGTTAACTAATGATTAGTATTTATTTAACCATTTTGTAACTTAATTACGAAGTAAAGGCCAGGCAGGGCACAAAAAAGCACAAATATCTGGTCGGAGGAGTAGTAAACTTTCAGGCAATGAGATACTATTTTGACCAGATAACAAGTTTCAATTTTCCGGCCTGTGTTGCCGGTCACAAACTAAGAAGGAGAAGCCTATGTCTTTATATAAAGAATACCCTGCGCATCAGGTCATCCTGCGTCGCGTGTTTGCTGTTACCGCTGGCGTACTGGCCCTGCCGGTGATGCTGTTCTGGAAAGATCGCGCCCGTTTTTACAGCTACCTGCATCGCGTCTGGTCTAAAACCAGCGATAAACCGGTGTGGATGGCGCAGTCAGAAGCAGCCGCCTGTGATTTTTACTAAAAGCTGAATCGTTTTGACAAAAGCTACCTTCGGGTAGCTTTTTTGTTGCCCGCGTCTTGCTACACTTAGTTAACAACTAAGGAGCCGACAATGAACGACAGCATCCCGATTGGTATCAGCGCCTGTTTACTTGGGGAAAATGTTCGCTTTGACGGCGGCCATAAGCGAATGGCGTTTGCCGTTAACGATCTTGCTCCCTGGGTGCGCTTCGAAGCCATCTGCCCTGAAATGGCTATTGGCCTTCCCACACCTCGCCCGGCGCTGCGCCTGGTAAAAATCAATGAGGGTGAAATTGCCCTGCGTTTCAGCAACCAGACCGAAGGAGACCTTACCGCAGCGATGCAGGATTTCTCCTCGCGCCGGGTGAGCGGGCTGGAACATCTCTGCGGCTACATCGTCTGCGCCAAATCCCCGAGCTGCGGGCTGGAGCGCGTACGGGTTTACGACGCCGACAGCAAAAATAATCGTAAAAGCGGCACCGGTATTTTTACCACCGAACTTCAGCGTCAGTTTCCCTGGCTGCCGGTAGAAGAGGATGGGCGGCTTTGCGACCCGGCTATCCGCGAGAATTTTGTCGAACGAGTCTATACGCTGCACGACCTCAATCTGGTGCGCAAAGGCGGTTTAACGCGCGGGAAGCTGATTGCCTTCCACAGCCGCTATAAATTGCTGCTGCTGGCCCATTCCCAGCCGGAATACCGGGAACTGGGACGTTTTGTGGCCTCTATCGAAAACTGGGCATCGCTGGATGAATTTTTTGTCGAGTATCGCCTGCGTTTAATGTCCCTGCTGGCACACCACGCCACGCGCCGCAACCACACTAACGTGCTGATGCATGTTCAGGGTTATTTCCGCCGCCAGCTTAATGCGCGCCAGCGTCAGGAGCTGTCTGACCTTATTGCCCGCTATCGCCAGGGGACTCAGCCTTTGCTGGCGCCGGTCACCCTGCTGAAGCACTATATGGCAGAATACCCGGACCGTTATCTCGAGCAGCAGCGCTATTTTGAACCGTACCCCGAGGCACTTCGCCTGCGTTACGGTAACTAATTCAGGGAGAGTTATGGCCACTCATCTGGTCTGGTTTCGCAACGATCTTCGTCTTCACGATAATTACGCTTTGCACGCCGCCTGCCGCAATCCCGATGCGGCAGTTATCGGATTATTTATCGTTACGCCCGAGCAGTGGCGACAGCACGTTATGGCGCCAAAGCAGGCGGGATTTATCTTTGAGCATCTTAAAGCGTTGGGTGCTGCGCTTGCAGAGCGCGGAATAACGCTGCACATCAGGCAAGTAGCGGATTTTGCTGAATCGCTCGACTGCGTGAAACAGTTTTGCGAGCAGCAGCAAGTTGATGCGCTCTTTTATAACTACCAATACGAAGTTAACGAACGCGGGCGTGATGCCGCGCTGGAAAAAACGCTCGGCCGGGATGTGGTCTGCCAGGGCTTTGATGACAGCCTGTTGCTGCCTCCCGGCAGCGTCACAACCGGCAACCGCGAAATGTATAAGGTGTTTACTCCCTTCAGTAAGGCCTTTATCAAACGCCTGCACGAAGGCCTGCCGGAGTGCGTTCCCGCCCCCAAAAAACGGGGCGATGCCGTATTCCATGAGGATTTTTCTTTCGATTTTCCTCGTGAAAAGTTCGACGCAAGCCTTTTCCCCGTGGGCGAGCAGGCGGCAATTGCTCAACTGCGCACGTTTTGCCTTGAGCCGGTAGCCCGCTATCCGGAGCAGCGCGATTTTCCCGCTATCGAAGGCACCAGCCGCCTTTCGCCTTATCTGGCTATCGGCGTTTTATCCCCCCGCCAGTGTCTGCATCGCCTGTTAAAAGAGCACCCCAAAGCGCTGGGCGGAGAAGCGGGATCAACCTGGCTTAATGAGCTTATCTGGCGTGAGTTTTACCGCCACTTGATGGTCGCTTACCCTAAGCTTTGTTGCCACAGGCCGTTTATCGGCTGGACCGATAAAGTACGCTGGAACGACGATATTAAAATGCTGGAAGCCTGGCAGCAGGGGAAAACCGGCTACCCGATTGTGGACGCGGCCATGCGCCAGCTGAATGAAACCGGCTGGATGCATAACCGCCTGCGCATGGTGGTGGCGAGCTTCCTGGTCAAAGACCTGCTTATCGACTGGCGGCAGGGCGAGCATTATTTTATGTCGCAGCTGATTGACGGTGATTTAGCGGCGAATAACGGCGGCTGGCAGTGGGCGGCTTCCACGGGCACCGACGCCGCGCCTTACTTCCGTATTTTTAATCCAACGACCCAGGGCGAGCGGTTTGACGCCGAAGGCGACTTTATCCGTCACTGGCTGCCGGAACTCGCCGGAGTGCCGGGCAAACAGATGCATACGCCGTGGGTCTGGGCCGAAAAACAGCAGCAAACGCTGGACTACCCGCGCCCGATTGTCGACCATAAACAAGCCCGAATAGCGACGCTTGCGGCCTATGAGGCGGCAAGAAAATAACTGAAGAGAATAATGATGAAAAACAGTGAACTGGAACGCCTGATTAATGAAAAGCTGAACAGCGCGGCCATCAGCGATTTTGCGCCAAACGGCCTGCAGGTTGAAGGCCGGGAAGAGGTCAAAAAAATTATTACCGGCGTCACCGCAAGCCAGGCATTGCTTGATGAAGCGGTTCGTCAGCAGGCCGATGCTGTGATTGTGCACCACGGTTATTTCTGGAAAAACGAATCACCCGTTATTCGCGGCATGAAACGTAACCGCCTGAAAACGCTGCTGGCTAACGACATCAATCTGTTCGGCTGGCACTTACCGCTGGACGCGCACCCTCAGCTCGGCAATAACGCCCAGCTTGGCGCGTTGCTGGGGATTGAAACCAAAGGTGAAATTGAGCCTCTGGTGCCGTGGGGCGAATTCCCAACGGCGCTTTCCGGCGTTGAGCTGGCGTCGTGGATTGAGATGCGCTTAGGCCGCACGCCGCTGTGGTGCGGCGACACAGGCCCCGACCAGATTCGCCGCGTGGCGTGGTGTACCGGCGGCGGGCAGAGCTTTATCGACAGTGCGGCACGCTTTGGCGTGGATGCATTTATCACCGGTGAGGTTTCCGAGCAGACCATTCATTCCGCTCGCGAGCAGGGGCTGCATTTCTATGCCGCTGGTCATCATGCAACAGAGCGCGGGGGTATTCAGGCGCTCAGCGACTGGCTGAATAGCGAAACCGACCTCGATGTAACCTTTATCGATATTCCGAACCCCGCTTAATGCCGGAGGGCGTGTGCAACGAGCTCGCTGTTATTTGTTAGGTGAAAGGGCGGTCGTTCTCGAGCTGGAACCGCCGGTTTTATTAACCAGCCAGCAACGCATCTGGGGTCTGCTGCGCCGCCTTACCGCCTCTGATGAGGTGAGCGAGGCCATTCCCGGCATGAATAACATCACCGTGGTGCTCAAACACCCTGAACGCCTGGCGCTGGACGGGATTGAGTGGCTGCAAAGCTGGTGGGAAGAGAGTGAGGCCTTTGCCCCTGAATCCCGCCGGATTGAGATCCCGGTGATTTATGGCGGCGAGCAGGGCCCGGATCTTGACGTAGTGGCGCGCCACAGCCAGCTTACGCCGGAGCAGGTGGTAGCGCTTCATTCAGGCACGGAATACATCGTCTATTTCCTTGGCTTCCAGCCGGGGTTCGCTTACCTGGGCGGTCTGCCGGAGACGCTTGCGACGCCGCGCCGCGGGGAGCCTCGCCTTCAGGTTGCCGCAGGCTCGGTAGGCATCGGCGGCGGCCAGACGGGCATTTACCCGCTTGCAACCCCGGGAGGCTGGCAAATTATTGGCCGGACTTCCCTCAGCTTGTTTACCCCCGGCGGCGAGCCGCCAACCTTATTATTACCCGGAGACAGCGTGCGCTTTGTGCCGCAGAAGGAGGGCGTATGCTGAATATTCTTCGCGCCGGAATGCAGACCAGCGTGCAGGACACCGGGCGGGAAGGTTTCCGTCAGTTTGGCGTCAGCCGCTGCGGTGCGCTCGATGCTCCGGCTGCCAGTGTCGCCAATTTGCTGGTGGGCAACGAGCAGGATGCGCCGCTGCTTGAAATCACTCTCGGGCAGTGCGTTGTAGAGTTTGAAAAATCAGGCTGGTTTGCGCTAACCGGCTCGGGCTGCCATGCGGAGCTGGACGGCAAGGCCGTCTGGACAGGATGGCGCTTGCCGGTTAAAGCAGGGCAGCGCCTTACGCTGAAAACGCCTTCCCACGGGATGCGGAGCTATCTTGCCGTTGCGGGCGGGCTGGATGTGCCGCAGGTTATGGGGTCAGCCAGTACCGACTTAAAAGCGGGTATTGGCGGCTATCATGGCCGCTTGTTACGCGACGGCGATCGAATTCCTTTGAAAGCGGCGCAGCGCAAATTCCGGCATTCTCGCGGGGTAAAACAGCTGCTTTGGGGCAACCGCATTCGCGCCCTGCCGGGGCCGGAATATCAGGAATTTAGCAAGACCGCACAGGAAAGTTTCTGGCGGCTTCCGTGGCAGATAAGTCCGCAGAGTAACCGCATGGGCTACCGATTGCAGGGGGCCGAGCTGGAACGGGGGATCGAGCGGGAGATGTTGTCTCACGGGCTGCTGCCGGGTGTTATTCAGGTGCCGCATAACGGCCAGCCGATTGTGCTGATGAATGACGCCCAGACCACCGGCGGCTACCCGCGTATTGCCTGCGTTATCGAGGCTGACCTTTACCACCTGGCGCAGGTGAGGCTGGGCGAGCCGATTCATTTTGTTCAGTGCTCGCTTGAGGAGGCGCTAAAAGCGCGCCGTGAACAGGCAGTCTATCTTGAACAGCTGGCCTGGCAATTAGCGCAGGAAGACTAAGCATTTGGGGAGTGTAGTATGCCGGAAGGACCGGAAATTCGCCGCGCGGCGGACAAGCTTGAAGCCGCCGTTGCCGGTAAGCCGTTAACCGAAGCCTGGTTTGCTTATGAGGAGCTAAAACCGTTTGAGGCCATGCTGACGGGCAAAACTATCGAGCGGATTGAAACCCGCGGCAAAGCGATGTTGACGCATTTCTCTAACGGGCTGACATTATACAGCCATAACCAGTTGTATGGCGTCTGGCGCGTGGTTGAGGCTGATAAAGAGCCAGAAACTAAGCGAGTGCTACGGGTTAAGCTGCAAACGGCTGAAAAAGCTATTTTGCTGTATAGCGCTTCGGATATTGAAATACTCGAGCAGGCGCAGATTGAAAAGCATCCATTCCTGCTGCGCGTAGGGCCGGATGTGCTGGATGAAACCTTAACGGTGGAGCAGGTCAAAGCGCGCCTGCTGTCGCCGCGTTTTCGCCGCAGGCAGTTCAGCGGCCTGTTGCTGGATCAGGCATTTTTGGCCGGGCTGGGTAACTATCTTCGGGTGGAAATTCTCTGGGAGGCCGGGCTTGCGCCTCATCATCGTGCCGAAGATCTCACCATTGAGCAGGCTGAGCGTTTTGCCTCAGCTCTGCTGGCCATTCCGCGTTTGTCCTATCAGACTCGAGGGCAGGTTAATGAGAATAAACATCACGGAGCTATCTTCAGCTTCAGGGTGTTTCATCGTGCCGGGGAGCCGTGCGAACGCTGCGGTGGGATAATTGAAAAAACGATGCTTTCATCAAGGCCTTTTTATTGGTGCCCGGCCTGCCAGAAATAAAAAAACGCGCCATCGGGCGCGTTTTTTACTCAGAAAGCTGAAATATTACTTTTTGAGGTCGGATTTGAAATCACGTTTGTCGTAGCCGGTGTACAGCTGACGAGGACGGGCAATTTTGATGCCGTCGTCGTGCATTTCGTTCCAGTGCGCAATCCAGCCCACGGTACGCGCCATCGCGAAGATAACGGTAAACATGGAAGATGGGATGCCCATCGCTTTCAGGATGATGCCGGAGTAGAAGTCCACGTTCGGGTAGAGTTTCTTCTCGATGAAGTACGGGTCGTTCAGCGCGATGTGTTCCAGCTCCATCGCCACTTCCAGCAGGTTGTTATCCTTCAGGTTCAGCTCTTTCAGCACTTCATGACAGGTTTCACGCATCACGGTGGCGCGCGGGTCGTAGTTTTTGTACACGCGGTGGCCAAAGCCCATCAGGCGGAAAGAGTCATTCTTGTCTTTGGCGCGACGGATGAATTCCGGGATGTGCTCAACGGTGCTGATCTCTTCCAGCATTTTCAGCGCGGCTTCGTTTGCGCCGCCGTGTGCCGGCCCCCACAGGGAAGCAATACCCGCGGCGATACAGGCAAACGGGTTAGCGCCTGAAGAGCCTGCGGTACGCACGGTGGAGGTTGAAGCGTTCTGCTCGTGGTCCGCGTGCAGGATAAGGATCCTGTCCATGGCGCGTTCCAGAATTGGGTTAACTTCATAGTCCTCGCACGGCGTGGAGAACATCATGTTCAGGAAGTTACCGGCATAGGAGAGGTCATTGCGCGGGTAAACGAACGGCTGACCAATCGAATATTTGTAACACATCGCTGCTACGGTCGGCATCTTGGAGAGCAGACGGAAGGCGGCGATTTCGCGGTGACGCGGGTTATTCACGTCCAGCGAGTCGTGGTAGAACGCCGCCAGCGCGCCGGTTACGCCGCACAGAACCGCCATCGGATGCGAGTCGCGACGGAAGCCGTGGAACAGACGGGTGATCTGCTCGTGGATCATGGTGTGGCGGGTAACGGTGGTTTTGAATTCTTCGAACTGAGCCTGAGTGGGCTTTTCGCCATTCAGCAGGATGTAACAAACTTCGAGGTAACTTGATTCGGTTGCCAGTTGGTCAATCGGGAAGCCGCGGTGCAAAAGAATGCCTTCATCACCGTCGATGTAGGTGATTTTGGACTCACAGGATGCGGTAGACGTGAAGCCCGGGTCAAAAGTAAATACACCTTTAGAACCAAGACTACGGATATCAATTACATCCTGACCTAGCGTGCCCTTTAGCACATCAAGTTCGAGAGCATCTTCACCCTTAAGAGTGAGGTTTGCTTTAGTATCAGCCATTTACGGTCTCCTTAGCGCCTTATTTCATAAGACTGCCGGGCGCCGGATTTGCATTCGAACCCACAATGGTTGGTTACCAGTTTTTTATTTGGCTCGCGGCTCTGTTTAGAGGAGTACAACCAGGGTACAGAGCGATGGGCGCTTGCAGGTAACACTCGCTTTGAGGGCGAAACAACAGCAAATCAGCGTTTTAGCAATCAGTATCATTCAAACCTGTATATCACTAATAACTGTCCTGATCTCTCGGGTCAATACCCATCCACTGTTACATAACTATTACTCAGGTGAAAGGCTGACCCTATAACTTTTGCGAATTATACGGCTTTTCTGGCCCTGTTTGTAACAAGAATGTTTAACTTTTGTCAAATCAGATGATTAAAATTTAAAATAATGTTGTTATCGTGATCGTGCTCACTGTTCCGAGCAAAACCCTTCAAACATTATGTGGGTTAATTGTAATGATTTTGTGAAGAGCCTATACTGCCGCCAGGTCTCCGGAACACCCTGCTACCGGGAGCCACCCAGCGTTGTAGCCAGTTCTCTGGCCTCTGGATGTAGCTGTTTTTTGCATGACGCACAGTTATAGAAAGTTAGCGCTGTCTGACCCCGAATGCAGATCCGGAGGAAGGAAACAATAAGAAGAGCATGTGGGCGCTATTCATGATAAGAAACGTGAAAAAACAACGACCTGTCAATCTGGATCTTAAAACGATCCGGTTCCCCGTCACTGCAATCGCTTCCATCCTCCACCGCGTTTCCGGCGTGATCACATTTGTGGCGGTCGGGATTCTGCTTTGGTTGCTGGGACTATCACTCTCCTCCCCGGAAGGTTTTCTGACTGCCTCGGCCGTGATGGGCAGCTTTATCGTTAAATTTATAATGTGGGGCATTCTGACTGCTCTGGCCTATCACGTCGTGGTGGGCGTTCGCCACCTGCTGATGGACTTTGGCTATCTGGAAGAGACCCTGGTAGCGGGCAAACGATCCGCACAAATTTCCTTTGTGATTACTGTCGTGCTTTCAATTCTTGCAGGAGTCCTCGTATGGTAAGCAATGCCTCCGCATTGGGTCGCAATGGCGTGCACGACTATGTGCTGGTTCGCGCTACCGCCATCGTATTAACCCTGTACATCATCTATATGATTGGCTTCTTCGCTTTTAACAGCGAGCTGACCTACGACGTCTGGCACGGCTTCTTTGCCTCTGCCTTCACCAAAGTTTTCACCCTGCTGGCGCTGTTCTCTATTTTGATTCATGCCTGGATTGGCATGTGGCAGGTGTTGACCGACTACGTTAAACCGCTGGGCATTCGCCTTCCTTTACAGTTGCTGATTGTTGTCGCGCTGTTGGTTTACGTCATTTATGGATTCGTTGTGGTGTGGGGTGTGTAATGAATTTGCCAGTCAGAGAGTTTGATGCCGTAGTTATCGGCGCCGGTGGCGCAGGTATGCGCGCAGCGCTACAGATATCCCAGTCGGGCCAGACCTGCGCCCTGCTGTCAAAAGTTTTCCCAACCCGTTCCCACACCGTGTCTGCGCAGGGCGGTATTACCGTTGCGCTGGGTAACACCCACGAAGACAACTGGGAATGGCACATGTACGACACGGTAAAAGGTTCCGATTACATCGGTGACCAGGACGCCATTGAATATATGTGTAAAACCGGTCCGGAAGCGATTCTGGAACTCGACCATATGGGTCTGCCTTTCTCCCGTCTGGAAAATGGCACCATCTATCAACGTCCGTTTGGCGGCCAGTCTAAAGACTTCGGCGGCGAGCAGGCGGCACGTACTGCTGCCGCAGCTGACCGTACCGGTCACGCGCTGCTGCACACCCTGTACCAGCAGAACCTGAAAAACCACACCACCATTTTCTCCGAGTGGTATGCGCTTGATCTGGTGAAAAACGCCGATGGCGCAGTCGTAGGCTGTACCGCGCTGTGCATCGAAACCGGTGAAGTGGTTTACTTCAAGGCCCGCGCAACCGTGCTGGCAACCGGTGGTGCAGGCCGTATTTATCAGTCCACTACCAACGCCCACATCAACACCGGCGACGGTGTCGGCATGGCGCTGCGTGCGGGCGTGCCGGTGCAGGATATGGAAATGTGGCAGTTCCACCCAACCGGCATCGCCGGGGCCGGGGTTCTGGTTACCGAAGGCTGCCGCGGTGAAGGCGGTTACCTGCTTAACAAACACGGCGAGCGCTTTATGGAGCGTTATGCCCCGAACGCGAAGGATCTGGCGGGTCGTGACGTGGTAGCGCGTTCTATCATGATCGAAATCCGTGAAGGCCGCGGCTGTGATGGCCCGTGGGGTCCGCACGCTAAACTTAAACTCGACCACCTGGGTAAAGAAGTTCTGGAATCCCGCCTGCCGGGCATCCTGGAACTGTCCCGCACTTTCGCCCACGTAGATCCGGTGAAAGAGCCGATTCCGGTTATCCCAACCTGCCACTATATGATGGGCGGTATTCCGACCAAAGTAACCGGCCAGGCGCTGACCGTGAACGAGCAGGGCGAAGACGTCGTCATCCCTGGCCTGTTCGCAGTGGGCGAAATAGCCTGCGTATCCGTACACGGTGCAAACCGTCTGGGCGGCAACTCCCTGCTTGACCTGGTGGTGTTTGGTCGTGCGGTGGGCCTGCATCTGCAAGAATCCATTGCCGAGCAGGGCGACCTGCTTGACGCAACTCAGGCCGAAATCGATGCCTCCCTTGAGCGCCTCAACCGCTGGAACGGTAACCGTGACGGTGAAGATCCGGTGGAAATCCGTAAAGCGCTTCAGGAATGTATGCAGCATAACTTCTCGGTATTCCGCGAAGGTGATGCGATGGCCAAGGGTCTTGAGCAGCTGAAAGCCATCCGCGAGCGCCTGAAAAACGCCCGTCTGGACGATACTTCCAGCGAATTCAACACCCAGCGCGTTGAGTGCCTGGAGCTGGATAATCTGATGGAAACCGCTTATGCAACGGCCGTTTCCGCTAACTTCCGCACTGAGAGCCGTGGCGCTCACAGCCGCTTCGACTTCCCGGAAAGGGATGATGCGAACTGGCTTTGCCACAGCTTGTATCTGCCAGAGTCGGAAAGCATGACCCGCCGCGAGGTGAACATGCAGCCGAAACTGCGCGCGGCCTTCCCGCCGAAAGTGCGTACTTATTAATAGCGGAGACTTGCGATGAAACTCGAATTTTCCATTTATCGTTACAACCCGGACGTTGATGATGCTCCGCATATGCAGGAGTACACGCTTGAAGGGGAAGAAGGGCGCGACATGATGCTGCTCGACGCCCTGATGCAGCTGAAAGAAAAAGATCCAAGCCTGTCGTTCCGCCGCTCCTGCCGCGAAGGCGTTTGCGGCTCCGACGGCCTGAACATGAACGGTAAAAATGGCCTGGCCTGTATCACGCCAATCTCGGCTCTTGGCAACGGTAAGCAGAAGATAGTCATCCGTCCTCTGCCGGGCCTGCCGGTAATCCGCGATCTGGTTGTGGACATGGGGCAATTCTATGCTCAATATGAGAAGATTAAGCCTTACCTATTGAATAATGGGCAAAATCCACCCGCTCGCGAGCATTTACAATCGCCGGAGCAGCGTGAAAAACTGGATGGTCTGTACGAGTGCATTCTTTGCGCCTGCTGCTCGACTTCCTGCCCGTCATTCTGGTGGAACCCGGACAAGTTCATCGGCCCGGCTGGCCTGTTGGCAGCATACCGCTTCCTGATAGACAGCCGCGATACGGAAACCGAGTCGCGCCTGGACGGCATTAGCGATGCTTTCAGCGTATTCCGCTGTCACAGCATTATGAACTGCGTCAGCGTATGTCCTAAGGGGCTGAACCCGACGAAAGCTATCGGCCATATTAAGTCGATGCTGTTGCAACGTAGTGCATAAGCAGTAAGAGAGGGAGCGCTATTTCCCTCGACCAGACCCTCTCCCCACAGGGAGAGGGAACGGATTGCAGGAGATCTTTAAAAACTGCCGACGGCCTTCCCCCTCACTCCAGTGGGGAGAGAAGGAAGGCGAGGGGAAACCCTTAAGACAGTTTTTAAAGGTTCCTTCGCGGGCCATATTCATGATGCTCGCAGAGAGTGAACCCTGGAACGTATACCCGTATGCCCTACGGTGTGCGTTATAGTTATCCACGGCGAAATAAGCATATAAATGCTTAAGGGATCACGATGCAGAACGGCGCGATGAAGCCCTGGCTGGACTCTTCCTGGCTGGCGGGCGCAAACCAGTCCTACATAGAGCAGCTCTATGAAGACTTCTTAACCGATCCTGACTCTGTTGATGCGCACTGGCGCACCATGTTCCAGCAGTTACCTGGAACCGGAGCCAGACCGGATCAATTCCATTCAAAAACGCGTGATTATTTCCGTCGTCTGGCGAAGGATGCCTCACGTTACTCCACCGCAATCACTGATCCTGACACTGACGTTAAGCAAGTGAAAGTGCTGCAGCTGATTAACGCCTGGCGTTTCCGCGGTCATCAGGCTGCGAATCTCGATCCGCTCGGCCTGTGGAAGCAGGAGTCCGTGGCAGATCTCGATCCGGCTTTCCATAACCTTACCGATGAAGATCTTCAGCAAAGCTTCAACGTGGGATCTTTTGCTGGCGGCAAAGAAACCATGAAGCTTGCCGACCTGATTGACGCCCTGCAGCAGACTTACGGCGGCTCTATCGGCGCGGAATATATGCACATCACCAACACCGAAGAAAAACGCTGGATCCAGCAGCGCATTGAATCGGTGGTGGGCCAGTCTACCTTTACGCCGGACGAGAAAAAGCGCTTCCTGAGCGAACTGACCGCGGCGGAAGGCCTGGAGCGTTATTTAGGCGCTAAATTCCCGGGAGCTAAACGCTTCTCGCTGGAAGGCGGCGACGCGCTGGTGCCGATGCTTAAAGAGATGATTCGCCACGCGGGCAAGAGCGGCACGCGTGAAGTGGTGCTGGGTATGGCGCACCGCGGTCGTCTTAACGTCCTGATCAACGTTCTGGGCAAAAAGCCGCAGGATCTGTTCGACGAATTTGCCGGTAAACATAAAGAGCACCTCGGCACCGGCGACGTGAAGTACCATATGGGCTTCTCATCCGACGTGGAAACCGAAGGCGGCCTGGTTCACCTGGCGCTGGCGTTTAACCCGTCGCACCTTGAGATCGTCAGCCCGGTGGTTATCGGCTCCGTGCGTGCGCGCCTGGATCGTCTGGACAAACCAGGCAGCAACCAGGTTCTGCCGATCACCATTCACGGTGACGCCGCAGTAGCCGGGCAGGGCGTGGTTCAGGAAACGCTGAACATGTCTAAAGCTCGCGGCTATGAAGTGGGCGGTACGGTTCGCATTGTTATCAACAACCAGATTGGTTTCACCACCTCCAACCCGCTGGATGCTCGCTCCACGCCGTACTGTACCGATATCGGTAAGATGGTGATGGCACCTATCTTCCACGTAAACGCGGATGACCCGGAAGCGGTGGCCTTTGTGACTCGCCTGGCGCTTGATTTCCGTAATACCTTCAAGCGCGACGTGTTTATTGACCTGGTTTGCTACCGCCGCCATGGTCATAACGAAGCTGATGAGCCAAGCGCAACTCAGCCGGTGATGTATCAGAAAATCAAAAAACATCCGACCCCGCGTAAAATCTACGCCGATAAGCTGGAGCAGGCCAAACTGGCAACGCTGGAAGATGCTACCGAAATGGTGAATCTGTACCGCGATGCGCTGGATGCAGGCGAGTGCGTAGTGAGCGAGTGGCGTCCGATGAATATGCACTCCTTTACCTGGTCGCCGTACCTCAACCACGAATGGGACGAAAGCTACCCGAACAAAGTTGAGATGAAACGCGTTCAGGAACTGGCTAAGCGCATCAGCACCGCGCCAGAATCCGTGGAGATGCAGTCTCGCGTAGCGAAAATCTACAGCGACCGTCAGGAAATGGCGAACGGCAACAAGCTGTTCGACTGGGGCGCTGCGGAAAACCTAGCCTATGCAACCCTGGTTGATGAAGGCGTGTCCGTCCGCCTGTCCGGTGAAGATGCCGGCCGTGGTACCTTCTTCCACCGCCATGCGGTTATCCATAACCAGACCAACGGCTCAACCTACATTCCGCTGGCCCACGTGCATAACAGCCAGGGCATCTTCAACGTATGGGACTCCGTGCTGTCTGAAGAAGCGGTCCTGGCATTCGAGTACGGCTACGCCACCGCAGAGCCGCGCACGCTGACCATCTGGGAAGCGCAGTTTGGCGACTTTGCCAACGGTGCTCAGGTTGTTATTGACCAGTTCATCAGCTCCGGCGAGCAGAAATGGGGGCGTATGTGCGGCCTGGTCATGCTGCTGCCGCACGGCTATGAAGGCCAGGGGCCGGAGCACTCCTCCGCTCGCCTGGAACGTTATCTCCAGCTTTGCGCCGAGCAGAACATGCAGGTTTGCGTGCCGTCTACTCCGGCTCAGGTGTATCACATGCTGCGTCGCCAGGCGCTGCGCGGGATGCGTCGTCCGCTGGTGGTGATGTCACCTAAGTCCCTGCTGCGCCATCCGCTGGCGGTTTCCACCCTCGATGAACTGGCCAACGGCGCCTTCCAGCCGGCAATTGGTGAGATTGATGAGCTGGATCCTAAAGCCGTAAAACGCGTGGTACTGTGTTCCGGTAAGGTTTACTACGACTTGCTCGAGCAGCGTCGTAAGAACGATCAGAAGGATGTGGCGATTGTGCGCATCGAGCAGCTCTATCCGTTCCCGCACCAGGCGGTGCAGGAAGCGCTGAAGCCGTTTGCTCATGTACATGATTTTGTCTGGTGCCAGGAAGAGCCTCTGAACCAGGGCGCCTGGTATTGCAGCCAGCACCACTTCCGCGAAGTGATTCCGTTTGGGTCCGGTCTGCGTTACGCAGGTCGCCCGGCCTCCGCCTCTCCGGCGGTAGGGTATATGTCCGTTCACCAGAAGCAACAGCAAGATCTGGTTAATGACGCGCTGAACGTCGAATAAATTAAAGGATAAATAATGAGTAGCGTAGATATTCTAGTTCCTGACCTGCCTGAGTCCGTAGCCGACGCGACAGTGGCAACCTGGCATAAAAAACCGGGCGACAGCGTCAAACGTGACGAAGTTCTGGTTGAAATCGAAACTGACAAAGTGGTGCTGGAAGTTCCTGCATCCGCAGACGGCGTGCTGGACTCAGTGCTGGAAGACGAAGGCACTACCGTTACCTCGCGTCAGATTCTGGGGCGTTTGCGTGAAGGCAATAGCGGCGGAAAAGAAACCTCTGCCAAAGCCGACAGCAAAGAGTCTACTCCGGCACAGCGCCAGCAGGCTTCTCTCGAAGAGCAGAATAACGATGCCCTCAGCCCGGCGATTCGCCGCCTGATTGCAGAGAATGACCTCGACGCCAGCGCGATTAAAGGCAGCGGCGTGGGCGGGCGTATCACTCGCGAAGATGTAGAAAAACACCTGAGCGAAGCAAAAGCTAAACAGCCTGCACCGGCTAAAGCGGCAGAAGCTGCTCCGGTTGCACCGCTGGCCGGCCGCAGCGAAAAACGCGTTCCTATGACCCGCCTGCGCAAGCGCGTGGCCGAGCGTCTGCTGGAAGCGAAAAACTCCACCGCCATGCTCACGACCTTTAACGAAGTGAACATGAAGCCAATCATGGAACTGCGTAAGCAGTACGGTGAAGCTTTCGAAAAACGCCACGGCGTGCGTCTGGGCTTCATGTCCTTCTATATTAAAGCGGTTGTTGAAGCGCTGAAACGCTATCCGGAAGTGAATGCTTCCATCGATGGCGAAGACGTGGTTTACCACAACTACTTCGACGTGAGCATCGCGGTTTCTACTCCGCGCGGTCTGGTTACGCCGGTGCTGAAAGATGTCGATACCCTCGGTATGGCCGACATTGAAAAACGCATCAAAGAACTGGCGGTGAAAGGCCGTGACGGCAAGCTGACCGTAGAAGAGCTGACCGGCGGTAACTTCACCATCACCAACGGCGGCGTGTTTGGCTCCCTGATGTCTACGCCAATCATCAACCCACCGCAGAGTGCGATTCTGGGCATGCACGCCATCAAAGACCGCCCAATGGCGGTTGACGGTAAAGTAGAGATCCTGCCAATGATGTATCTGGCGCTCTCTTACGACCACCGTCTGATTGATGGTCGTGAGTCCGTGGGTTATCTGGTAGCGATTAAAGATCTGCTGGAAGACCCAACTCGTCTGCTGCTGGACGTGTAGTCGATATAAGACTCTGGCGGGTGCTTTGGCGCCCGCCCCTACAACCAAATCTAACCTTACCCCGAGCGTTAATGCTCTTTATCTGGATGGATAGAACTCATGAACTTACACGAATATCAGGCGAAACAGCTGTTTGCTCGGTATGGTTTACCGGCACCCGTCGGTTACGCCTGTTCCACACCGCGCGAAGCGGAAGAAGCCGCTTCTAAAATTGGCTCGGGCCCGTGGGTGGTGAAATGTCAGGTTCATGCCGGTGGCCGCGGTAAAGCGGGCGGCGTGAAAGTGGTTAACAGCAAAGAAGATATCCGTGCTTTCGCCGAGCACTGGCTGGGCAAACGCCTGGTGACCTACCAAACTGACGCGACCGGCCAGCCGGTACACCAGATTCTGGTTGAAGCCGCGACCGACATCGACAAAGAGCTGTATCTTGGCGCAGTCGTTGACCGTAGCTCCCGTCGCGTAGTCTTTATGGCTTCTACCGAAGGCGGCGTGGAAATCGAGAAAGTTGCCGAAGAAACTCCGCACTTGATCCACAAAGTAGCTTTGGATCCGCTGGCTGGGCCAATGCCTTACCAGGGACGTGAGCTGGCGTTCAAACTGGGTCTGGAAGGCAAACAGGTTCAGCAGTTCACCAAAATTTTCATGGGCCTTGCGGCTATTTTCCTTGAGCGCGACCTGGCGCTTATCGAAATCAACCCGCTGGTTATCACTAAGCAGGGCGACCTTATTTGCCTCGACGGCAAACTGGGTGCTGACGGCAACGCGCTGTTCCGCCAGCCTGACCTGCGTGAAATGCGCGACCAGTCTCAGGAAGACCCGCGTGAAGCTCAGGCTGCACAGTGGGAGCTGAACTATGTTGCTCTCGACGGCAACATCGGCTGCATGGTTAACGGCGCTGGCCTGGCAATGGGCACCATGGACATCGTTAAGCTGCACGGCGGCGAACCGGCTAACTTCCTTGACGTTGGCGGCGGTGCGACCAAAGAGCGCGTAACCGAAGCGTTCAAAATCATTCTGTCAGACGACAAAGTGAAAGCCGTTCTGGTTAACATCTTCGGCGGCATCGTACGTTGCGACCTGATTGCTGACGGCATCATCGGCGCGGTAGCCGAAGTGGGTGTTAGCGTCCCGGTAGTGGTACGTCTGGAAGGTAACAACGCCGAGCTGGGCGCTAAAAAGCTGGCGGATAGCGGCCTGAATATTATTGCAGCGAAAAGTCTGACCGACGCAGCACAGCAGGTTGTTGCTGCCGTGGAGGGGAAATAATGTCCATTTTGATCGATAAAAACACCAAGGTAATTTGCCAGGGCTTCACCGGCAGCCAGGGGACTTTCCACTCCGAACAGGCGATTGCCTACGGTACGCAGATGGTTGGCGGCGTAACGCCGGGCAAAGGCGGCACCACTCATCTGGGCCTGCCGGTGTTCAATACCGTGCGTGAAGCAGTAGAAGCTACCGGCGCAACTGCCACCGTTATTTACGTTCCGGCTCCGTTCTGTAAAGACTCGATTCTGGAAGCTATCGACGCGGGTATTAAGCTGATTATTACCATCACCGAAGGCATCCCGACCCTGGATATGCTGACCGTGAAGGTAAAACTGGACGAAGCTGGCGTGCGCATGATCGGGCCTAACTGCCCGGGCGTTATCACCCCAGGGGAATGCAAAATCGGTATCATGCCGGGCCACATTCACCTGCCGGGCAAAGTGGGTATCGTTTCCCGTTCCGGCACGCTGACCTATGAAGCGGTTAAGCAAACTACCGATATCGGACTGGGCCAGTCTACCTGCGTAGGTATCGGCGGCGACCCAATCCCTGGCTCTAACTTCATCGACATTCTGAAGATGTTCCAGGAAGACCCGAAAACCGAAGCCATCGTGATGATCGGTGAGATTGGCGGGAGCGCTGAAGAAGAAGCCGCCGCTTACATCAAAGAGCACGTAACCAAACCGGTTGTTGGCTACATCGCTGGCGTAACCGCGCCAAAAGGCAAGCGTATGGGCCATGCTGGCGCCATCATCGCGGGTGGTAAGGGGACGGCGGATGAGAAATTCGCAGCTCTGGAAGCCGCTGGCGTGAAAACAGTACGCAGCCTTGCCGATATCGGCGAAGCGCTGAAAACGATTCTGCCGCAGTAAGCAGATGCCCCCGCGCAAGCGGGGGAAACAGTAATAATAAGTGTTCGACATGGTTGGCCGCCCTGGGGTGGCCTTTTTTTATGTTTTCTCTTTGGCCAGTTCGGGCCCGTTATCGATATTCTGCGTTTTTATCCTGTTCTATTCAGAAACAATAATTGTTTCCATCCGCGATATTTACTCTCTGTAACCTTATAAAAAATAATGCTTTGTTAATTTAATTTATATCAAAAGTGAAATATTTGTGAATATTAAACGGTAAGGCCAATAAGCGGCGAAATAATGTGAGCTAAATAACGTTTGGTATCTTAAGACGTAGCGGGAGGGAAATTTAAGTTTTGCGCGTTAATATCCGCTGTATGTTGATAATAAGCGCCTTTATTTTAACGCCAAGCGAAGCGATGGAACATATCGTTAACAACAAATTTACGATTAATTCTCTCTTGAAAAATAATTAACATTGTCAGCGTAAATTGTGTTGGATCAATGTTTAAAGCTGGTATTGAAGGGTATAAAAGAGCAAAATTGCTGTAGATCAAACTGGCCGAATAACTGTGTTTTAGCTATAAATTGATCGCCATCGTAAAACGTAAAAAACATTAAGCAAGGACCTATTTATTGTAAGGGAATTGCAGGGTAATATAATTACGGGTTATTTTTGATTTTATTAACGTGTTTGTAACCTTTCACCTTTTGATTTCACATTTGAATAAAGTGGGCGAAAAAAAGGGACTGGAAGCGAATGTATTTGTATTAGGGCATGCTTGTGGATTTGCCTCCCGGCGAACCACAGTCGAAGTCTTCATGCGAAGAGCAAGGAGTCAAGATGTTTGATATTGTCGAACTGTCGCGCTTACAGTTTGCCTTGACCGCGATGTACCACTTCCTGTTTGTGCCATTAACGCTCGGTATGGCGTTTTTGCTGGCCATTATGGAAACGGTCTACGTTCTGTCAGGTAAGCAGATTTATAAAGATATGACCAAATTCTGGGGCAAGTTGTTTGCAATCAACTTTGCTCTGGGGGTAGCCACCGGTCTGACCATGGAGTTCCAGTTCGGGACTAACTGGTCTTACTATTCTCACTATGTGGGTGACATCTTCGGTGCGCCTCTGGCCATTGAAGGCCTGATGGCATTCTTCCTCGAGTCCACCTTCGTTGGTCTGTTCTTCTTTGGCTGGGATCGCCTCGGCAAAGTTCAACATATGGCGGTCACCTGGCTGGTGGCGCTTGGCTCCAACCTCTCTGCATTGTGGATTCTGGTCGCTAACGGCTGGATGCAAAACCCAATCGCTTCCGACTTCAACTTCGAAACCATGCGTATGGAGATGGTCAGCTTCGCCGAGTTGGTTCTGAACCCGGTTGCGCAGGTTAAATTCGTTCACACCGTTGCTTCCGGCTACGTGTGCGGCGCGATGTTTGTTCTCGGTATCAGCTCTTACTACATGCTCAAAGGCCGCGACTTCGCTTTTGCGAAGCGTTCATTCGCCATTGCAGCAAGCTTCGGTATGGCTGCCATCCTTTCCGTTATCGTGCTGGGTGATGAGTCCGGCTATGAAATGGGCGACGTGCAGAAAACCAAACTGGCGGCTATTGAAGCCGAGTGGGAAACTCAGCCTGCACCGGCTGCTTTCACGCTGTTTGGTATCCCTGACCAGGATAAACAAGAAAACCGCTTCGCTATCCAGATCCCTTACGCGCTGGGCCTTATCGCCACCCGCTCTGTTGATAAGCAGGTTACCGGCCTGAAAGAGCTGATGGTGCAGCATGAAGAGCGTATCCGTAACGGGATGAAGGCCTACAGCTTGCTTGAGCAACTGCGTAAAGGCTCAACCGATCAGAGCGTGCGCGATAACTTCAACGATGTGAAGAAAGACCTCGGCTACGGCCTGCTGCTGAAGCGCTATACGGAAAACGTCACCGACGCGACCGAAGAGCAAATTCAGAAAGCGACCAAAGACTCTATTCCTCGCGTTGCACCGCTGTATTTCGCGTTCCGTATCATGGTGGGCTGCGGCTTCCTGATGCTGTTCATTATTGCGGTGTCCTTCTGGACCGTCACCCGCAACGCTATCGGCTCTAAAAAATGGCTGCTGCGCGCCGCGCTGTACGGTATTCCGCTGCCGTGGATTGCTATCGAGTCCGGCTGGTTTGTTGCAGAGTACGGCCGTCAGCCGTGGGCGGTAGGTGAAGTGCTGCCAACCGCGGTGGCAAACTCCTCGCTGAGCGTTGGCGACCTGCTGTTCTCCATGATACTGATTTGCGGTCTTTACACGCTGTTTATGGTGGCGGAGCTGTTCCTGATGTTCAAATTCGCTCGCCTTGGGCCGAGCAGCCTGAAAACAGGACGCTATCACTTTGAGCAGTCCAACGTGGCTTCTCAGCCGGCACGCTAAGACAGGAGTCGTCAAATGATTGATTATGAAGTATTGCGTTTTATCTGGTGGCTGCTGGTCGGCGTACTGCTGATTGGCTTCGCCGTCACCGACGGCTTCGACATGGGCGTGGGCATGCTGTCACGCGTTATTGGTCGTACCGATGTTGAGCGCCGCATTATGGTTAACTCCATTGCTCCGCACTGGGACGGTAACCAGGTATGGCTGATAACCGCAGGCGGCGCACTGTTTGCCGCCTGGCCAATGGTCTACGCTGCGGCCTTCTCCGGCTTCTATGTGGCGATGATTCTGGTGCTCGCCTCCTTGTTCTTCCGTCCGGTCGGTTTTGACTACCGCTCCAAGATTGAAGATACCCGCTGGCGCAACATGTGGGACTGGGGCATTTTCATCGGTAGCTTCGTGCCGCCGCTGGTGATTGGCGTGGCGTTCGGTAACCTGCTTCAGGGCGTACCTTTCCACATCGACGAATACCTGCGTCTTTACTACACCGGCAACTTCTTCCAGCTGCTGAACCCGTTTGGCCTGCTGGCAGGCGTGGTGAGCGTGTCGATGATTGTTGCTCAGGGTGCGACCTACTTGCAGATGCGTACCGTGGGTGAACTGCACCTGCGTGCCAAAGGCGCTGCTCAAATTGCCGCTCTGGTAATGATGGTTTGCTTCGCTCTGGCGGGCGTATGGGTTATTTACGGTATTGACGGTTACGTGGTGACTTCTGCCCTTAACCATCATGCGGCTTCTAACCCGCTGACCAAAGAAGTGGCTCGTGAGGCTGGCGCATGGCTGGTTAACTTCAACAATATGCCAGCGCTGTGGGCTATCCCGGTACTGGGCGTGGTGTTGCCGCTGCTGACTATTTTGATGTCGCGCATCGAGAAGGGCGCTCTGGCGTTCATCTTCTCCTCGCTGACGCTTGCCTGTGTGATCCTGACCGCCGGTATTGCTATGTTCCCGTTCGTGATGCCTTCGAGCACCATGATGAACGCTAGCCTGACCATGTGGGATGCGACCTCCAGCCAGCTGACGCTGAATGTGATGACCTATGTTGCTATCGTGTTCGTGCCTATCATTCTTCTCTACACCACATGGTGTTACTGGAAAATGTTTGGCCGTATCACCAAAGAGCACATTGAAAGCAACTCCACCTCTCTGTATTAATTAAGGAGCTGATTATGTGGTACTTTGCATGGATTCTGGGCACGCTTCTGGCTTGTGCATTCGGGATTATTACCGCGCTGGCTCTCGAGCACGTTGAGGCGAGTAAAGCCGGTAAAGAAGAACACTGATGGAACAAGTTATCGCGAAGCTCTACGCGGTAATGGATAAGAGCCCCTTGCGGGCTCTTTCCTTAGTGATGGCGCTGGTGCTGGCGGGCTGCATTTTCTGGGACCCGTCTCGTTTTGCCGCAAAAACGAGCGAGCTGGCTATCTGGCACGGCTTTCTGCTGATGTGGGGCGTCTGTGCCGGCGTCATTCACGGCGTTGGCTTCCGCCCGAACAAGGTTTTCTGGCAGGGAATTTTCTGCCCGTTAATTGCTGATTTAGTGCTCATCGCCGGCCTGCTATTTTTCTTCTTCTGAAGGCTGGCGCACCTCCTCCGGACGCCGTAAAAATTATGGGCTTTAACAAGCCCATAAAAATTTACGCAACGTTTAAAACAACCCATTCCAAACCCTCATCCTCTTGCGTATAGTAGCAACGTTTAATTGCATTACCGGGATGTAAAGTGAGTACAACGCTGTTTCGATGGCCGGTTCGTGTCTACTACGAAGACACCGATGCCGGTGGTGTGGTTTACCACGCCAGTTATGTTGCTTTTTATGAAAGAGCACGCACTGAGATGCTGCGCCAGCACCACTTTAACCAGCATTCCCTGTTGGCGGAGCGTGTCGCCTTTGTCGTACGCAGGATGACGATTGATTATCTTGCGCCTGCCCGACTCGACGATTTACTCGAAATCCAAAGTGAAGTTACATCGATGCGCGGCACTTCAATGGTGTTTACGCAGCGAATAGTCAACGCTGAAAATCAGTTACTTAATCAAGCTGAAGTGCTGATTGTTTGTGTTGATCCACACCTAATGAAGCCTCGTGCGCTTCCCAAGTCTATTGTCGCGGAGTTCAAGCAGTGACTGACATGAATATCCTTGATTTGTTCCTGAAGGCGAGCCTTCTGGTCAAATTTATCATGTTGATTTTGATTGGTTTTTCCATAGCATCATGGGCAATCATCATTCAGCGAACGCGTATTCTCAATGCCGCTGGACGTGAAGCAGAGGCGTTTGAAGATAAATTCTGGTCCGGTATCGAGCTGTCTCGCCTGTATCAGGAGAGCCAGGGCCGCCGTGACAGCCTGAGCGGCTCCGAGCAGATCTTCTATTCCGGCTTTAAAGAGTTCGCCAGGCTGCATCGCGCAAATACTCATGCGCCTGAGGCAGTAGTAGAAGGCGCGTCCCGTGCGATGCGTATTTCTATGAGCCGCGAACTGGAAACCCTGGAAACCCACATTCCTTTCCTCGGCACCGTCGGTTCCATCAGTCCGTATATCGGCCTGTTTGGTACGGTGTGGGGGATTATGCATGCGTTTATCGCCCTCGGTGCGGTGAAGCAGGCAACGTTGCAGATGGTTGCGCCGGGTATTGCTGAAGCGCTGATTGCAACCGCGATTGGTCTGTTTGCCGCTATCCCGGCAGTGATGGCGTACAACCGCCTCAACCAACGTGTGAACAAACTGGAATTGAATTACGACAACTTCATGGAAGAGTTCACGGCTATCCTGCACCGTCAGGCTTTCACCAGCAGCGAAAAGCAGTAAGGGGTAAGTCATGGCCAGACGTGGACGTGGTCGTCGTGAGCTAAAGTCAGAAATTAACATCGTTCCTCTGCTGGACGTGCTGCTGGTGCTGTTGCTTATCTTTATGGCAACGGCGCCAATCATCACCCAGAGCGTGGAGGTGGATCTGCCGGATGCGACAGATTCCCAGACCGTGAGCAGTAACGATGAGCCGCCGGTCATTATTGAAGTGTCCGGGGTAGGGCAGTACAGCGTGGTGGTTGAGAAGGACCGTATGGATCAGTTGCCGTCAGAGCAGGTTGTTGCGGAAGCGCAGCGCCGTTTGCAGGCGAATCCAAAAACGGTTTTCCTGATAGGCGGTGCTAAAGATGTTCCATATGATGAGATAATCAAAGCGCTGAATCTGTTGCATCAGGCGGGTGTGAAATCCGTCGGTTTGATGACGCAGCCAATCTGATCCATCTCGCTTAAAACGTTTGGGAACCGATAGTGTCAAAGGCAACCGAAGAAAACGCTAAGTTAAAACGAGCGATCGTCGTTTCAGTGGTGCTGCATATCATTTTGATAGGCATCCTGATCTGGAGCTCGTTTGATGAGCACATTGATGCATCCGCGGGTGGTGGCGGTGGTTCCTCTATTGACGCGGTGATGGTTGACCCGGGTGCGGTAGTGGAAAACTACAATCGCCAACAGCAGCAGCAGGCGAGCAGCAAACGTGCGGCCGAGCAGCGCGAGAAACAGGCGCAGCAGCAGGCCGAAGAACTTCAGGAAAAACAGGCTGCGGAACAGCAGCGTCTGAAAGAGCTGGAGAAAGAGCGTTTAACGGCTCAGGAGCAGGCGAAACAGCAGGCTGAACAGCAGAAACAGGCTGAAGCAGCGGCGAAGCAGGCTCAGGAGCAGCAGAAGCAGGCGGAAGCCGCCGCGGCGAAGGCTAAAGCAGATGCAAAAGCTCAGGCTGATGCACAGGCGAAAGCACAAGCTGATGCGCAGGCAAAAGCTGCGGAAGAAGCGGCGAAGAAAGCGGCCGCCGACGCCCAGAAGAAAGCCACTGAAGAAGCCGCTAAGAAAGCCGCTGACGCAGAGAAAAAAGCCGCCGCAGAAGCCGCAGCCGCAGCGAAAAAAGCTCAGCAGGACGCTGAGAAAAAAGCCGCAGATGCTGCCGCGAAGAAAGCCGCACAGGACGCCGAGAAAAAAGCTGCCGCTGAGGCCGCAAAACAGGCCGCAGCCGAGAAAGCGGAAGCGGCTAAACAGGCTGCTGCAGAAAAAGCAGCGGCTGAAAAGGCTGCCGAGAAAGCCGCCGCCGACAAAGCTGCCGCAGCGAAAGCCGCAGCAGATAAGAAAGCGGCAGCGGACGCGAAGAAAAAGGCCGCTGCTGAGAAAGCGGCTTCTGACAAAGCCGCCGCGCAGGGTGTTGACGACTTGTTCGGTGATTTGAGCTCAGGTAAGAATGCACCGAAAACCGGCGGCGGGGCGAAAGGTAATACCGCAGCCGCTGCCGGAAAAGGGAATAATAAAAACAACGGCGCAACGGGTGCTGAAATTAGCGGCTATGCGGGTCAAATAAAGGCGGCGATCGAGAGTAAGTTCTACAACGATCCTTCGTTTGCCGGTAAGACCTGCTCACTGCGCGTCAAGCTGGCGCCAGATGGACTGCTGCTGGATATCAAATCCGAAGGTGGCGATCCGGCCCTTTGCCAGGCTGCCATTGCGGCAGCGCGTCTGGCTAAGATTCCGAAGCCGCCGAGTGAAGCCGTTTATGAAGTCTTTAAGAACGCACCGATCGACTTTAAGCCTTAACGCGGCTTTCCCCGCCACGGCGGGGAAAGCACACTAAGCTGAGTTACAGGGTTTTGGTAGTTTTGTGTATTTGGGTTTGTTAACATTCTGCTAAATTATCGTGGGCTTTCCGCCTGGATAAGGGAGATATGATGAAGCAGGCATTTCGTGTAGCGTTAAGTTTCTTAATGCTGTGGGCAGCGGTGCTGCACGCAGAAGTTCGTATTGAAATCACCCAGGGCGTGGACTCAGCGCGCCCAATTGGCGTGGTACCGTTTACCTGGGCAGGCCCGGGTGCGGCGCCTGAAGATATCGGCGGGATTGTTTCCGCTGACCTGCGCAACAGCGGTAAATTCAATCCGCTGGATCGTTCTCGTCTGCCACAGCAGCCGGGTTCTGCTCAGGAAGTTCAGCCTGCGGCGTGGACCGCGCTGGGCATCGATGCGGTGGTTGTTGGCCAGGTTACCCCGAACGGTGACGGAAGCTACACCGTGGCTTACCAGCTGGTTGATACCTCTGGCGCACCGGGCACCGTTCTGGCTCAGAACTCCTATAAAGTGAACAAGCAGTGGCTGCGCTATGCAGGCCATACCGCCAGCGATGAAGTGTTTGAAAAGCTGACCGGTATTAAAGGCGCATTCCGTACCCGTATCGCTTACGTTGTTCAGACCAACGGCGGCCAGTTCCCGTATGAACTGCGCGTCTCTGATTACGATGGCTACAACCAGTTTGTGGTTCACCGTTCTCCGCAGCCGCTGATGTCTCCGGCATGGTCTCCGGACGGCAGCAAACTGGCTTATGTGACCTTCGAAAGCGGTCGCTCTGCGCTGGTTGTTCAGACGCTGGCGAACGGCGCGGTGCGTCAGATTGCCTCCTTCCCTCAGCACAACGGTGCACCGGCATTCTCTCCGGACGGTTCTAAGCTTGCGTTCGCGCTTTCTAAAACCGGTAGCCTGCAGCTGTACGTGATGGACCTGGCCTCGGGTCAGATTCGTCAGGTGACCGAAGGTCGCAGCAACAATACGGAGCCAACCTGGTTCCCGGACAACCAAACTCTGGCCTACACCTCAGATCAGGCCGGTCGTCCACAGATTTATAAAGTCGGTATTAATGGCGGTGCTCCACAACGTCTCTCCTGGGAAGGTTCTCAGAACCAGGATGGGGATGTCAGCACCGACGGTAAGTTTATGGTGATGGTCAGCTCCGCTAGCGGTCAGCAGCACATCGCCAAACAGGATCTGGTAGCGGGTGGCGTAACAACTTTATCGTCAACGTTCCTGGATGAAACGCCAAGTCTGGCACCTAACGGCACTATGGTAATCTACAGCTCTTCTCAGGGGATGGGATCCGTGCTGAATTTGGTTTCAACAGATGGGCGTTTCAAAGCGCGTCTTCCGGCAACTGATGGACAGGTCAAATTCCCTGCCTGGTCGCCGTATCTGTGATAACAATATTGATTATTAAAGGATCAAAGAAATGCAACTGAACAAAGTGCTGAAAGGGCTGATGATTGCTCTGCCGGTTATGGCTATCGCGGCGTGTTCTTCTAACAAGAGCGCCAACAATGGTCAGAGCGGTGAAGGTATGCTGGGTGCCGGCACTGGTATGGACGCTAACGGCCACGGCAACATGTCTTCTGAAGAGCAGGCTCGTCTGCAGATGCAACAGCTGCAGCAGAACAACATCGTTTACTTCGGTCTGGACAAATACGATGTTAGCTCTGAATTCGCTGCAATGCTGGATGCTCACGCTAACTTCCTGCGTAGCAACCCGTCTTACAAAGTGACCGTAGAAGGTCATGCGGATGAGCGTGGTACCCCAGAGTACAACATCGCACTGGGCGAACGTCGTGCTAACGCTGTTAAAATGTACCTGCAAGGTAAAGGCGTTTCTGCAGACCAGATCTCCATCGTTTCTTACGGTAAAGAAAAACCTGCAGTACTGGGTCATGACGAAGCGGCTTACGCTAAAAACCGTCGTGCCGTACTGGTTTACTAAGAGAATCGCATGAGCAGTAACTTCAGACATCACTTGTTGAGTCTGTCGTTACTGGTTGGCATAGCGGCCCCCTGGGCCGCTAATGCTCAGGCGCCAATCAGTAGTGTCGGCTCAGGCTCGGTCGAAGACCGCGTCACCCAACTCGAGCGTATTTCTAACGCTCACAGTCAACTTTTAACCCAACTCCAGCAGCAACTCTCCGATAACCAGAATGACATTGACTCCCTGCGCGGTCAGATTCAGGAAAGCCAGTATCAGCTTAATCAGGTTGTGGAGCGTCAAAAGCAAATTCTGCTGCAGATGAATGAAGCCAGCAGCGCTGGCGCGGGTAACACGCAACAGCCTGCGGCAGATGGCTCTCAGGGCGCAGCAGCGGCCACGCCGGATGCAGGAGCTTCTACGGCTGCTCCTGCGGCTCCGGTGCAGGGCGGCGACGCCAATAGTGATTACAATGCGGCTATCGCTCTGGTGCAGGATAAATCGCGCCAGGACGACGCTATCAGCGCCTTTCAGAACTTTGTGAAGAAGTATCCTGATTCAACCTATCAGCCGAACGCCAATTACTGGCTCGGTCAGTTGAATTACAACAAAGGGAAAAAGGATGATGCGGCGTTTTATTTTGCCTCCGTGGTGAAAAATTACCCGAAATCACCGAAGGCGCCGGACGCGATGTTTAAAGTCGGCGTGATCATGCAGGACAAAGGCGACGTTGCAAAAGCGAAAGCGGTGTACCAGCAGGTCGTTAAACAGTACCCGGGTAGCGAAGGCGCAAAGCAAGCTCAAAAACGCCTGAATGCCCAATAATGCGTGCGGCCTGACCAGATATCGTCGTTTTTCTGGTCTTGCCGTGCGAAACATAAGCAGTTGATCGATCTGCATCAAAATTATTGTTGCGTCAAAATCTTAAATCAGTAATATATGCCGCCGTTGCCAAGGGATACGAAACAAACCCAAAGTGACGCAAAAGTGGGTCGTTAGCTCAGTTGGTAGAGCAGTTGACTTTTAATCAATTGGTCGCAGGTTCGAATCCTGCACGACCCACCACTTTAAAGTAATAAGCTGTAGTCAGGCGTGAAGGGTTCGAACCTGCAGCAGGTTTGAGTTGAGCGAAAGCGAAACAACGTTGCTTAGCAACGACCCGAAGGGTGAAGTCATCCTGCACGACCCACCACTTTAAAGTAAAGCAGTAAAAGAAGTTTGCAGTCACCGCACAGCGGGTCGTTAGCTCAGTTGGTAGAGCAGTTGACTTTTAATCAATTGGTCGCAGGTTCGAATCCTGCACGACCCACCATCTTTTAAGATGAATGTTGTGAGTGAATCGTGAAGGGTTTGAACCTGCAGCAGGTTCGAGTTGAGCGAAAGCGAAACAACGTTGCTTTAGCAACGGCTCGAAGGGTGAAATCATCCTGCACGACCCACCATCTTTTAAGATGAATGTTGTGAAAGCAGTTTGCAGTAGCCGCACACCGCGGGTCGTTAGCTCAGTTGGTAGAGCAGTTGACTTTTAATCAATTGGTCGCAGGTTCGAATCCTGCACGACCCACCAATGTAGAAAGGCGCCCTAAAGGCGCCTTTTTGCTATTTGTAATTCGTGTTGGGTTCGAACCTGACGCAGGCTGTAATCCAAAAAAATTCGAACATCCCCGCAGGCCCGAAAAATCATTTTGCATCTCTCCCCGACCATCGAGTAATAATCCACGACATCTTTTTCAAAATTCGCTATCTTGTTTAGCATACAAAACAATGCTGGCCAATTATCGCGTGAATTACGCCTTTAAGGCCAGTTTGGTTAAGTCAGTAAAACGAGAAGGCATGATGAGCGTAATGTTTGACCCGGAAACCGCGATTTATCCGTTCCCTCCAAAACCGGTTCCGCTAAGCGTGGACGAAAAGCAATTTTATCGTGAAAAAATCAAGCGCCTGCTTAAAGAGCGTGATGCGGTAATGGTGGCGCACTACTACACCGACCCGGAAATTCAGGCGCTGGCGGAAGAGACCGGGGGCTGCATCTCTGACTCGCTGGAAATGGCTCGCTTCGGCGCTAACCATCCGGCATCGACTTTGCTGGTCGCCGGGGTTCGTTTTATGGGCGAAACGGCAAAAATCCTGAGCCCGGAAAAAACCATATTGATGCCCACGCTTCATGCTGAATGCTCGCTGGATCTTGGCTGCCCCATCGATGCGTTTAACGAGTTTTGCGACAAGCATCCTGACAGAACAGTCGTAGTCTATGCTAATACCTCCGCGGCGGTAAAAGCGCGGGCTGATTGGGTGGTTACCTCCAGCATTGCCGTTGAATTAATTGAGCATCTCGACAGCCTGGGCGAGAAAATTATCTGGGCACCGGACCGCCATCTGGGGAACTACGTTCAGAAACAGACCGGAGCAGACGTGCTGTGCTGGCAAGGTGCCTGCATCGTCCATGATGAATTTAAAACCCAGGCGCTGGCGCGCATGAAGGCGCTATACCCCGATGCCGCGGTGTTGGTACACCCTGAATCTCCGCAGGCGGTGGTCGATATGGCCGATGCGGTAGGTTCGACAAGCCAGCTTATCAATGCGGCTAAAACGCTGCCGCATCAGCAGCTTATTGTGGCGACGGATCGCGGAATTTTTTATAAAATGCAGCAGGCGTGCCCGGATAAAGAATTACTGGCAGCGCCGACGGCGGGGGAAGGCGCAACCTGCCGCAGCTGTGCTCATTGCCCGTGGATGGCCATGAACGGGCTTAAAGCGATTGCAGAGGGGTTGGAGCAGGGCGGAGCCGCTCACACGATAGAAGTTGATGCCGCGCTTCGTGAAGGCGCTCTGGTGCCGCTGAATCGCATGCTCGACTTTGCGGCAGAACTGCGTCGTACGGTAAAAGGCAACGCGTAAATAGATTACGCTCTGGGGAATACATGGATTTTTTAAGCACGCAGAACATTCTGGTACACATCCCCATCGGGGCGGGCGGGTATGACTTATCATGGATTGAAGCCGTGGGTACGCTGGCCGGTTTGCTGTGTATCTGGCTTGCCAGCCTTGAAAAGATTGCTAACTACGCCTTCGGGTTAATTAACGTCACGCTGTTTGCCATCATTTTTTTCCAGATCCAGCTTTACGCCAGCCTGCTGTTGCAGCTGTTCTTTTTCGTCGCCAATCTCTACGGCTGGTACGCCTGGTCGCGGCAAAGCAGCAACAACCAGGCGCTGTTGCAGATTCGCTGGCTGCCGCTGCCTAAGGCGATTGCGTGGCTGGTGATAATCGTCGCGGCTATCGGGCTGATGACGATATTTATCGATCCTGTGTTTGCTTTCCTGACCAAAATAGCCGTCACGGCGATGCAAAGTATCGGGCTTAACGTCAGCCAGCCTGAGTTGCAGCCGGATGCTTACCCGTTCTGGGATTCCAGCATGATGGTGTTGTCGATTGTGGCGATGATCCTGATGACGCGCAAATACGTTGAAAACTGGCTGCTGTGGACGGTCATCAACATTATCAGCGTGGTTATCTTTGCGCTCCAGGGCGTGTACGCGATGTCGCTGGAATATTTAATTCTGACATTTATCGCGTTAAACGGCAGCCGCATGTGGATCAAAAGCGCGCGGCAGTATGGCTCGCGCGCGCTTTCTTAATCAGTGGTGATGATGAGCATGACCGGTCGAATGGTCGTGCTCATTTAAATCGCAATTCGGCCCGTGGCAGGGCTGATACTCCATTTGCACCGTAGCGTGCTCAATTTGATATTCGTGCGCCAGAAAATGGTGAATGCTCTCCAGCAAAGCGTCGTGGTCGTGAGGCGGGATAACCTGTACGTGCAGGGTCATTAGCGGCTTTTCGCCCACCAGCCAAATATGAACGTGATGCACATTTCTCACCTCCGGTATTGAGCGGGAAAGATTTCGCTTCAGGGCGGCAATGTCGATGCTGACCGGCGCACCTTCCAGCAGTTCGTTCACGCTCTCCTTCAGCAGGCTCCAGGCGCTACGTAACACAAGGCATGAAACCAGCACCGAGAGAATCGGGTCGATAGGTGTCCAGCCCGTCCAGAGGATGACGACTGCGGCAACGATAGCGCCGACCGACCCGAGAAGATCGCCCAGAACATGCAACGCTGCTGCCCGCACGTTGAGGTTCTTTTCGTCACTTCCCCGGTGCAATATCCAAAAAGAGAACAGGTTTGCCAGCAACCCCGCTACGGCAATAATCAGCATTGCCCAGCCGGCGATTGGCTGAGGGTCAGAGAAGCGCTGAATCGCTTCCCAGACAATTAAAATGGTAATCAACACCAGAGCGATAGCATTCACAAATGCGGCAAGCGTGGTGAGCCTCAGCCAGCCAAAGGTATGGCGCGCGTTCGGCGCGCGGCGGGCAAAATGAACGGCCAGCAGCGCAAACAGCAGCGCCGCCGCATCGGTGAGCATATGCCCCGCATCGGCCAGCAGGGCCAGGGAACCGGAAAGCAGGCCTCCAATGACTTCGGCAATCATAAACACCGCCGTGACTAAAAAAGCCAGCAGCAGGCGTTTAGCATTATTATCGGAAGGAGCGTGCTGATGTGAATGCACCATGATTTCTCACAATATTGAGCAACAGTGAGTTAATTATAAGCACATCCTGGCATCAACCGATTGATAAAAAGAGAGTCATTACGACCCTCTTTTTATCGGGAGGAAGGATTACTGAGACGTGCCATCAACTTTGGTATTGACGTCATTCCCGCTGCCGGTTTCAACTTTTTTGTTGGTATCCGGGCAGCGTCCATCTTTGCACATAGAGTTTTTATGCACTTCGCTTTTGCTCATCTCGTGATGAGAGCTGTTGATGTGGCTGTTTTTCACGCCGTTTGGTGCCACATTTTGCTGCGCATCCGGAGCAACCTGGCCTGCTTCTGCGGAGGCGTTTGCCTGGCCATTATTGGCCCCGGAAGTGGAGTCAGCTGCAAATGCCGCCCCGCTACCCAGCGCAAGGGTTGCTGTCAGTAGAAGTGTGGTTAATTTTTTCATTACGATGCTCCTGTTCTGGTCGTTATTGCTGGATAACTTCTTCCAACAGTGCAATGGCAAATGCTGAAAAATCTCGCTTCAGCAGTGGATTGTCCAGCCGCCAATCTTCACGTTAGTGTTCAATATTGAAAATTTAACATTTTTCAGCGTTAACAGTTGGAAAGTGTAGTGCTTCAGCGGGTTTTCACCATGTTTAAGCTGTTTTTTACCCGTTTTCAGGATTAATCTGTGAGAAGTGTAAAAGCCCGTTTACACTTGTGGTTATGCGAGTTAGATTGAAAGGATTGCAACGAAGAAAAATATCAGGATGACCCCGGAACTATCATGAATTATCAGAACGATGACTTAAGAATCAAAGAGATAAACGAGCTTCTTCCCCCTGTAGCGCTGCTGGAAAAATTCCCCGCCACCGAAAAAGCCGCCCATACTGTCTCTCAGGCACGTAAGGCAATCCATAAAATCCTCAAAGGCAGCGACGATCGCCTGCTGGTGGTGATTGGGCCTTGTTCAATTCACGATGTTAAAGCGGCGAAAGAGTATGGCACGCGCCTGCTTGCGCTGCGTGAAGAACTCCAGGGTGAACTGGAAGTGGTGATGCGGGTTTATTTTGAAAAACCGCGCACTACCGTAGGCTGGAAGGGGCTGATTAACGATCCCCACATGGATAGCAGCTACCAGATTAACGATGGCTTGCGTATTGCGCGCAAGCTGCTGCTCGATATCAACGACTCCGGCCTGCCTGCGGCGGGTGAGTTTCTTGATATGATAACCCCGCAGTATCTGGCCGACCTGATGAGCTGGGGCGCAATCGGCGCTCGTACCACTGAGTCTCAGGTACACCGCGAGCTGGCCTCCGGTCTTTCCTGCCCGGTTGGCTTCAAAAACGGCACCGATGGCACGATTAAAGTCGCTATTGACGCCATCAATGCTGCGGGTGCGCCGCACTGCTTCCTCTCTGTGACCAAATGGGGTCACTCTGCGATTGTGAACACCAGCGGTAACGGCGACTGCCACATTATTCTGCGCGGCGGCAAAGAGCCTAACTACAGCGCAAAACATGTTGAAGAAGTGAAAGCCGGTCTGGCTAAAGCTGGCCTTGAAGCGCAGGTAATGATCGATTTCAGCCACGCCAATAGCAGCAAGCAGTTCAAGAAGCAGATGGAAGTTTCTGAAGATGTCTGCGCTCAGGTTGCGGGCGGCGAGAAGGCGATTATCGGCGTAATGATTGAAAGCCATCTGGTGGAAGGTAACCAGAATCTTGAGAGCGGTGAGCCGCTGGTCTACGGCAAGAGCGTGACCGACGCCTGCATCGGCTGGGAAGATACCGAAGTTGCTCTGCGTCAGCTGGCTGCGGCGGTGAAAGCACGTCGCGGTTGAACCCTGACTTATAGCCAATAAAAAAGGCGTGGTTTCTACCACGCCTTTTTTGATCGGTTGCGAATTACTTCGCTTTACCCTGGTTTGCTACCGCGGCGGCTTTGGCTGCGATTTCGTCAGCGTTGCCCAGGTAGTAACGTTTCAGCGGCTTGAAGTTTTCGTCGAACTCGTACACCAGCGGCACGCCGGTTGGGATGTTCAGCTCGAGGATCTCGTCTTCGCTCAGGTTATCCAGATATTTCACCAGCGCACGCAGGGAGTTACCGTGAGCAGCAACGATTACGCGCTCGCCGGATTTCATGCGTGGCAGAATAGATTCGTTCCAGAACGGGGTTACGCGATCGATGGTCAGCGCCAGGCTTTCGGTAGTTGGCAGCTCTTTGTCGCTCAGGCTTGCGTAACGTGGATCGTGGCCCGGGAAACGCTCGTCGTCTTTAGACAGTTCAGGCGGAGTAATCGCGAAGCCGCGACGCCACTGTTTAACCTGCTCGTCACCGTATTTTTCAGCGGTTTCAGCTTTGTTCAGACCCTGCAGGGCACCGTAGTGACGCTCGTTCAGTTTCCAGGATTTCTCAACCGGGAGCCAGGCCTGGTCCAGTTCATCGAGGATGTTCCAGAGAGTGTGGATGGCACGTTTCAGCACTGAAGTGTAAGCGAAGTCAAAAGCGAAGCCTTCTTCCTTCAGCAACTGACCCGCAGCCTTGGCTTCAGTACGACCTTTATCAGACAAGTCAACATCATACCAACCGGTGAAGCGGTTTTCGTTGTTCCACTGACTTTCGCCGTGGCGCACCAGAACCAGCTTAGTAACTGCCATAATTTACTCCTTAATGAGCCTGGGATTAATGATAACAATTATCATTATATTGCCGTGTCATCAGGCACGGCAATGATAAACGTTTAACATAGCGAAAAAGCGCGTGGAGTGTAAGGTGGTTGTAAAAGGTTGTTATATTTTTGGCGCGATTTGGCGCTAAAGCCAGCGATTTGGTGAGAAATTGCCCTTTATGAAAAGGGCAATAGGGATTACCGGGCGAGGAACAGGTACTCCGTGACGCTGAGATAAGCCTCACCCGGCCGGAGCCAGCAGTCAGGCTGCGGCCATTCCGGGTGGTTTGGGCTATCGGCAAGGAACCCGCTTTCCAGCGCCAGGCCGTTCCAGTCGCTATAGCTCCCTTGCTCGCGTGCGGGCGTGCCTGCGAGATAGTTACCGCTGTAGAATTGCAGAGCAGGCGCGGTGGTATAAACCTTCATTTCCAGCTTATTGTCCCTTGACCAGACCCTGGCTACCGGCTGGCTGATGTCGCCTTTTGCCTGCAATAAGAATGCATGATCGTAGCCTTTAACCGCCTGCTGATCGGCATCGCTCAGGAAATCCTGCCCGATAAGCTTTGGCTCGCGGAAGTCGAAGCTGGTGCCGGCAACGTCTTTAAGGCCAACCTGAGGAAGACCGTTAGCGTCAACCGGCAGGTAGCTGTCCGCCAGCAGCTGTAGCCGATGCTGACGGATATCACCCTGGCTGCCGTCGAGGTTGAAATAGGCATGGTTAGTCAGGTTCACCGGGCAGGGTTTATCGACGCTTGCCCGCAGCTCAATGCTGATGCGGTTATCTTCCGTCAGCGCATAACGTGCCGTCGTTTTAAGCTCGCCCGGGAAGCCTTGATCCCCGTCGTTTGAGTCGAGCGCATAGATAACTTCGTGTTCATTTTGAGCCACGATGCGCCAGCGTCTTTTATCGAACCCTTCGGGGCCGCCGTGCAGCTGGTTATCGCCCTGGTTGGTTTGCAACTGGAGAGTCGTCTCTTTAAATTTTAACTTGCCTCCGGCGATGCGGTTCGCGTAACGGCCTATGGTCGCTCCCAGATAGGCATTTTGCTGCAAATATTGCTCGGGTGAAGCGCAGCCAAGCAGCGTTTCACGCACGCTGCCATCTTTCATCGGCACGCGGCAGGAGAGCAGCGTTGCGCCCCAGTCCATCAGCGTGACCACCATCCCCGCGCCGTTGCGCAGGGTGGTGAGGCGAAAAGGTTGGCCGTCCGGGGCAGGAGTCGGCGTCTGTTTTAGCATTGGCCTGCTCCTTCGGAGGCTTTGCAAACGTAAAACGTCTCTTTAATGCCGGTCTTGCTCTCATATTGTTCCGCCACGGCCTGTTTTACCGCCGGGACGAGATCTTCAGGCACCAGCGCCACGATGCAGCCGCCGAAGCCGCCGCCGGTCATGCGTACGCCGCCTTTGTCACTGATGGTCGCTTTCACGATATCTACCAGAGTATCAATCTGCGGAACGGTGATTTCGAAGTCATCGCGCATTGAAGCGTGTGACTCTTCCATCAACTGTCCCATACGGAGTAAATCGCCTTTTGCCAGCGCATCTGCCGCCTCAACGGTACGAATGTTTTCGGTCAGAACGTGACGTACACGCCGGGCAACTACCGGGTCAAGCTGGTGGGCAACTTCGTTGAATTTTGCTAACTCAACGTCACGCAGCGCCTTCTGGCTAAAGAAACGAGCGCCTGTCTCACACTGCTCGCGGCGGGTGTTGTACTCGCTGCCGACCAGGGTGCGTTTAAAGTTACTGTTGATGATAACGACCGCCACGCCCTTCGGCATGGAAACGGCTTTCGTACCCAACGTGCGGCAGTCGATAAGCAGGGCGTGGTCTTTTTTGCCGAGCGCGGAAATCAATTGATCCATGATGCCGCAGTTGCAGCCAACGAACTGGTTTTCCGCTTCCTGGCCGTTGAGCGCCAGCTGAGCGCCGTCGAGCGGCAGGTGATAAAGCTGTTGCAAGACCTTGCCAACCGCAACTTCAAGCGAGGCGGAAGAGCTGAGGCCAGCACCCTGTGGCACGTCGCCGCTGATGACCATATCGACGCCGGAAAAATTCTTGTCGCGTTTTTGCAGGTGCTTGACCACGCCGCGCACGTAATTTGCCCATTGCTGAGACTCATGCGCGAGGATAGGGGCATCAAGCGAGAAGCTATCCTGCTGGTTGTCGTAGTCGGCGGCAATCACGCGCACGGTGCGGTCGTCGCGTTTAGCGCAGCTAATTACCGTCTGGTAATCAATGGCGCACGGTAGAACAAAGCCGTCGTTGTAGTCGGTGTGTTCGCCAATCAGATTTACGCGGCCCGGAGCCTGAATAGTGTGGGTAGCCGGGTAGCCAAATTGTTCAGCAAACAGATGTTGGGTTTTTTCTTTCAGACTCATAATTAAACTCCCGATTGGCGGAAATGTACGTCACTGACTGCGCGCAAGCGTTCTGCGGCTTGCTCTGCGGTTAAATCTCTTTGTGTTTCTGCCAGCATTTCATAGCCGACCATAAATTTGCGGACCGTGGCGCTACGCAGCAGCGGCGGATAGAAATGGGCATGCAGCTGCCAGTGTTGATTATCAGCTCCGTTAAACGGCGCGCCGTGCCAGCCCATGGAGTAGGGGAATGAGCACTGGAACAGATTGTCGTAGCGGCTGGTGAGCTTTTTCAGCGCCAGCGCCAGGTCGGCGCTTTGCTCCGGGCTTAAATCCGTGATGCGTATTACATGGGCTTTTGGCAGCAGCAGCGTTTCGAACGGCCACGCTGCCCAGTAAGGAACCACGGCTAACCAGTGTTCTGTTTCTACAACGGTGCGGCTTCCGTCAGCCAGCTCGCGCTGGACGTAATCCAGCAGCATGGGCTTGCCCTGGTGGGCAAAATATTCACGCTGTAAATTGTCTTCACGGGCCACTTCGTTAGGTAAAAAGCTGTTTGCCCAAACCTGGCCGTGAGGGTGAGGGTTAGAGCAGCCCATAGCCGCGCCTTTATTTTCAAATACCTGCACCCACGGGTAGCTTTTGCCCAGTTCGGCTGTTTGCTGTTGCCAGGTTTTTACTACCTCTGCAAGCGCGGTAAGCGTTAGCTCCGGCAGCGTTTTACTGTGATCGGGGGAGAAGCAGATAACCCGGCTGGTTCCGCGCGCGCTTTCGCAACGCATCAGAGGATCCTGGCTTGCGGGGGCGTCCGGCGTGTCCGTCATTAACGCGGCAAAATCGTTAGTGAAAACGAAAGTACCGGTGTAATTCGGGTTCTTATCTCCGGTGACGCGGGTATTGCCCGGGCAGAGAAAGCAGTCCGGATCGTGAACCGGCAGCTTATCCTGCGAGGGCGTTTCCTGTGCACCCTGCCAGGGGCGCTTCGCGCGATGCGGAGAAACCAGAATCCATTGACCCGTTAGCGGGTTATAGCGGCGATGCGGATGATCGACCGGATTAAACTGCTCCATCACATGTCCTTAGTCTTCATAACCTTGGGGGTGGCGTGACTGCCAGCGCCAGGTATCGTCTGCCATTTCCTGCAGCGAACGGCTGACACGCCAGTTGAGTTCTTTATCGGCTTTGGTGGCATCGGCCCAGTAGGCGGGCAGGTCGCCGTCGCGGCGTGGGGCGAAGTGGTAGTTCACCGGCTTACCGCAGGCCTTGCTGAAAGCGTTAACCACGTCGAGCACGCTGCTGCCAACGCCAGCGCCGAGATTGTAAATATGCACCCCGGGCTTGCCTTCCAGCGCCTGCATAGCGGCAACGTGGCCGTCGGCAAGATCCATAACGTGGATGTAGTCGCGCACGCCGGTACCGTCTTCGGTTGGGTAATCGTTACCAAAGATAGCCAGAGAATCGCGGCGGCCAACGGCAACCTGGGCAATGTAAGGCATCAGGTTGTTTGGAATGCCCTGCGGATCTTCACCCATATCGCCCGATGGATGAGCGCCTACCGGGTTAAAGTAGCGCAGCAGAGCAACGCTCCAGTCCGGCTGAGCCTTTTGCAGGTCGGTCAGGATCTGTTCGACCATCAGTTTGCTTTGGCCGTAAGGGCTGGCAGGTTTGCCGGTAGGGAAGCTTTCTACATATGGGATTTTGGGCTGGTCGCCGTAAACGGTGGCGGAGGAGCTAAAGATGAAGTTGGTAACGTTGGCGGCGCGCATCGCGGAGATGAGCTTCAATGTGCCGGTCACGTTGTTGTCGTAGTACTCCAGCGGCTTGTTGACGGACTCGCCTACGGCTTTTAGCCCGGCAAAGTGGATGACCGCATCGATTTTATGATCGTGGAAGATTTCGGCCAGCAGCGCTTCGTCGCGGATGTCACCGTCGATAAACAGCGGGTGTTTACCGCCCAGACGTTCGATCTCCGGCAGCACGCTGCGCTTGCTGTTACACAAGTTGTCGAGGATCACCACATCGTGCCCGTTTTGCAGCAGCTGCACGCAGGTATGACTGCCAATGTAACCGCTACCACCTGTAACCAGAACTCTCATTTTTCGCTCCATATAGCCTATGGGTTGGGATAACCATAGCATAACAGAGCGGTCAAAAATGTGATATGTGCTAAATTAGTGGTATCGTTTACACAATGGATTTCGATTCAATCAGCATTGCCATAACGCATTGTAAAACAAATGCCATTAAAGGAAAGGATGCGGCAATTCCGAAAGTCTACGCGCCGCAGTTGAGGAATAAAAGGCGCCGTAGCGCCTTCAGGGATTATGCAGGAACAACGTCTTCGATTTGATAACCGTATCCGTCACCGTCGGGGACAAAAGTTAAGCGCCGGGTAATACACTCTGGGGCATCTTCGGCGTGGTGGGAGACAAACAGCAGCTGCGTCTCGCCCTCGCCAATCAAAATATCGACAAAACGGCGTACCAGCTGGCGGTTAAGCGGGTCCAGCCCCTGAAGCGGTTCATCCAGAATCAACAGGGTCGGGTGTTTTACCAGCGCTCTGGCAATCAGCGCCAGGCGCTGCTGTCCCCACGATAGGCTGTGGAAAGGGGCATCGGCAGTGGCATTGTTCATACCCAGCATGTTCAGCCATTCGCGAGTGAGCTTCTGCTGTCTGTCCGACACCGCCTGATAGATACCGATTGAGTCAAAGTAGCCGGAAAGGATAACGTTACGCACCGTGGTGCTGACGCGATAATCCAGATGCAGGCTGCTGCTGACGTAACCGATATGTTTTTTGATATCCCAGATGGTTTCTCCGCTGCCGCGACGACGGCCAAACAGCGTCAGGTTATTGCTGTAACCCTGCGGATGATCGCCGGTTACCAGGCTCAGCAATGTTGATTTCCCTGCGCCGTTAGGCCCGACGATCTGCCAGTGTTCCCCGGGGTTAACTGTCCAACTGAGATGATGCAGGATAGGGCGGTCGTTATACTCAACCACGCCGTCTTTCAGTACGATGCGCGGTTCGTTTTCAGGTAAAGCGTAGCGGGCGCTCGGGTCGTCCGCTTCGGGTAGCGCAACGCCCGCCAGCTTCTCGCTGTGGGCCAGTTGAGCAATAAGCGTCTGCTCCAGCAGAGCCTGTTTTTCTCCGCTTTCCGTCAAGGTGCAGTCGGCCAGCACGCCAGCATACTGCACAAATTCCGGGATCTCATCAAAGCGGTTGAGCACCAGCACCAGGGTATAACCCTGTGCGCTTAGCCCGGCTAATAACTCAGCCAACTGCTGGCGAGACTTTACGTCCAGCCCGTCGAATGGCTCATCGAGGATCAGCAGGTCAGGCTGCGCCATCAGCGCCTGGCAGAGCAATGTCTTGCGCGTTTCACCGGTGGATAAATATTTGAAGCGGCGGGAGAGTAAATGCTCAATGCCAAATAAGGCTGCAAGCTCCCGGCAGCGCCCTTCATCCGCGACTTCGTCCTGGATGATTTCCGCCGTGGTGCGGCCGGTGTCGTCCTCATCGGCGCTGAGTAAATCGGTATTGTTGCGCTGCCATTCGTCGCTGACCAGCTTTTGCAATTGCTCAAAAGAGAGGTGGGCGATGCGTGTAAAATCGCAATGTCGCTCGCCTTTTTGTAGCGTAAGCGAACCGGCCAACGCGCGGGCCAGAGCGGACTTGCCGCTGCCGTTGGCGCCCACAAACGCCCAGCTTTCTCCGGCGCGCAGGGTAAGATCGTTGAGGGTGAGAGTTTTTATGTCGCTAAGGTGAAACGTACCTTGCGAAATATGCAACGAAGACATGTTTTATCCCATATTTTGCAGCGATGAAGCTACAGAAATACGGTTTGTCGGCTTCGATGTCAATCGACCCGTCGCTTTTAGCAGAGTGTGGCGACGATAACCCTATCCGCATTGAAAAATGCTGTTACCTCAGCACCTTCTACCAGCGCCTGCTGCTCAACGCGCAGGTTGGGAAGCGTGGCGCACAGCGTCTGGCCGTCGGCTAATTCCACCAGCACTTCGCTGTGATCTTTACCCTGCTCAACGCTGCTGATTTTGCCCGCAAGCTGGTTATCCGCGCTGCCTGCTTCACTGCGGCTGGTGGCGATATCAATCCACGGCGCTTTAATCAGCACCAGCACTTCTTTGCCTTCATCAAGGCCCAGACGTTCGGCGCTCTGGCGAGTAATAGCCGCTTTTAAACGGGTTTCACCGTCTGCCAGCAAGATGTCGATATGCTGCTGCACCTGCTCATCATCGCGTTTTAAAACGGTGCCAAATAGCTGGTTACGGGCGCTGGTTTGCAGCGAAAAGCGGGAAATAGCGGCAAGCAGGCTGTCCAGCGGCAGGGCGTCGTCCTGCAATACGTCAAAGGCTTTTTGCTGAATTTGCGCCAGCAACTCGTAAAGCTGGATCAGGCGTTCACCGTAGCGAGTCAGCACCGCGCCGCCGCCACCTTTACCGCCCGTAGCCCGGTCTACAAGGCTCTGCTCGGCCAGCTGATTCATCTCATTAATGGCATCCCAGGCGCTCTTGTAGCTGATGCCGGCAAGTTTCGCCCCCTGGCTGATAGAGCCGGTGTGGCGAATTTGCTTGAGCAGCGCGATGCGCCGCGGGTCGGCGAACAGCCGCTGCTGCAGCTTCAGCGTTAATAAGATTTCAGCTTGCATAACCTCTCCGGGTCGGGAAAACCTTCATTTTCCTCTATTGTGGCTATCCGGGCAAATGGCACAAAAGGAGAGTGCGTTTTTCTCAACTACCGCTAGAATATTCATTCTCGCTTTTGCCGGAGGCAGTTATGTTCGAGTTATTGAAAAGCCTGGTGTTTGCCGTGGTCATGGTGCCGGTTGTCATGGCGGTGATCCTCGGTCTCATCTATGGATTGGGTGAAGTGTTTAACGTCTTCTCAAAAGTCGGTCATCGCGACCAACCTTCGAAACAGCATCACTGATTCCCCGAACGCCCGGCAAATGCCGGGCTTTCTTTTGATCCCCATCAAGAACTTTAAAGCCCCCGCCACTTCTGCCGATAAATTCTGTATCTTCCGCTTAGCAATCGTTATATTTCAGCCTACATAACGAAACAAACGGAGTTAAGTCATGAATAAACCCTGGATTCGCCTCGCACTTGGCGCGGCTTTATCGGTTAGCCTGGCAGGCCAGGCCCTGGCAGACAGCGGCAAAATTACCGTCTTTGCAGCGGCTTCATTAACCAATGCCATGCAGGATATTGCGGCTCAGTATCAAAAAGAGAAGAAAGTCGAAATTGCCTCCTCTTTTGCCTCTTCTTCTACTCTTGCTCGCCAGATTGAAGCGGGCGCGCCTGCGGATCTGTTTATTTCAGCCGATCAGAAATGGATGGATTACGCGGTAAGCAAAGACACCATTAAAGCCGATACTCGTGAAACGCTGCTCGGCAATAGCCTGGTGGTTGTCGCGCCAAAAGCCAGCAAGCAGGGCGATATTACCATTGATGCAAAAACCGACTGGGCTACGTTGCTGAAAGGCGGCCGTCTGGCGGTGGGTGATCCTGAGCACGTACCTGCCGGTATTTATGCGAAGGAAGCGCTGCAAAAATTGGGCGCGTGGGACACGTTGTCCGCTAAACTTGCTCCGGCAGAAGACGTTCGCGGCGCGCTGGCGCTGGTTGAACGAGACGAAGCGCCGCTGGGTATTGTTTACGGTTCCGACGCCGTCGCTGGCAAAGGTGTGAAAGTGGTGGGCACCTTCCCGGAAGGCTCTCATCAGAAAGTGGAATACCCGATTGCGATTGTTAAAGGCCACGATAACCCAACCGTTACCGCGTTCTACAGTTATCTGAAAGGAGCGGAAGCGGCTAAAGTCTTCCAAAAATACGGATTCACGACCCTACAATGATATTGAGCGATCCCGAATGGCAGGCGGTACTGTTAAGCCTGAAAGTTTCATCTATCGCGGTGCTGTTTAGTCTACCTGTCGGGATCTTCTTTGCCTGGGTGCTGGTGCGTTGCCGCTTCCCGGGCAAAGCCTTGCTCGATAGCCTGATTCATCTCCCCCTGGTTCTGCCGCCGGTGGTGGTGGGCTATCTCCTGCTGGTGGCCTTCGGCCGCCGCGGTTTTATCGGCTCCTGGCTGTATGACTGGTTCGGCATTACCTTCGCCTTTAGCTGGCGCGGCGCTGTGCTTGCCGCTGCGGTGATGTCTTTCCCGCTAATGGTGCGCGCCATCCGTCTGGCGCTTGAGGGCGTAGATATGCGTCTTGAGCAGGCGGCCAGAACCCTCGGAGCAGGGCGCTGGCGGGTGTTCTGTACTATAACGCTCCCCCTGACGCTGCCCGGCATTATCGCCGGTACGGTGCTGGCATTTGCCCGCTCGTTGGGTGAGTTCGGGGCAACCATTACCTTTGTGTCCAATATTCCTGGCGAAACCCGCACTCTGCCTTCTGCAATGTATACCCTTATTCAGACGCCGGGCGGTGAAACCGCAGCCGCGCGCCTGTGCCTTATAGCGATTGCGCTGGCGATGGCTTCCCTGCTGGTGGCCGAATGGCTGGCGAGGGTAAGCCGCAAACGTATGGGGGCGAACTGATGCTGGAGCTTAACTTCTCCCAGACGCTGGGGACTCACCGGCTCGAAATAAATGAAACCCTGCCCGGCCAGGGCATTACCGCCGTGTTTGGCGTGTCCGGCGCGGGGAAAACGTCGCTTATCAATGCGATTAGCGGCCTTACCCGGCCTGAGGAGGGTCGCATTGTCCTCAACGAGCGTGTGCTTACGGATGCCGGAAAACAGTTTTACCTGCCGCCGGAGAAACGCCGCGTGGGCTATGTGTTTCAGGACGCACGGCTGTTTCCGCATTATCGGGTGCGCGGCAACCTGAAGTACGGTATGGCAAAAAGCATGGCTGGCCAGTTCGATAAGCTGGTGGCGCTGCTCGGCATTGAATCTTTACTGGATCGCTTTCCCTGGAGCCTGTCCGGCGGTGAGAAACAGCGCGTTGCTATTGGCCGGGCGCTGTTAACCGCGCCGGAACTACTGTTGCTGGACGAGCCTCTGGCGTCGCTCGATATCCCGCGTAAGCGTGAGCTGTTGCCGTATCTGCAAAGGCTGGCGAGCGAAATCAATATTCCCATGCTGTACGTCAGCCACTCGCTGGAAGAGATTTTACATCTGGCCGATAAGGTGCTGGTGCTGGATGGCGGGAAGGTCAAAGCCTTTGGCAATCTCGAAGAGGTCTGGGGCAGCAGCGTGATGCATCCGTGGCTCCCCAAAGAGCAGCAAAGCAGCGTGCTGAAAGTGACGGTTCTGGAGCACCATCCGCATTACGCCATGACGGCGCTGGCGCTGGGCGACCAGCATCTGTGGGTCAACAAGCTCGATAAGCCATTGCAGGCGCCGCTGCGCATCCGCATTCAGGCTTCAGACGTGTCGCTGGCGCTACAACCGCCGGTTAATAGCAGCATTCGTAACGTGCTGCGGGCGAAAGTGGCCCAATGTTTTGACGATGACGGCCAGGTTGAAGTTCAGCTGGAAGTCGGTTCCCGCACCCTGTGGGCGTGCATCAGCCCCTGGGCGAGGGATGAGCTGGCGGTTAAGCCCGGCCAGTGGCTGTATGCGCAGGTGAAAAGCGTGTCAATTACCGCCTGATTAAAGCACGTATTTATAGAGCGTTTCGGAAATTCCTGTTTCCAGATTCGTGCCGATGGTCATGTCGGCTCGAGCCTTAATCGCTTCGTCGGCATTGCCCATCGCCACGCCCATGCCCACGCTTTCCAGCATGCTCAGGTCATTGTAGTTATCGCCAAAGGCAATGACCTCGTTCATCGGGATATCCTGAGATTTTACCCACTGCGCCAGGCGCGCACCTTTGCTGTTTCCGCGCTGGGCGACATCCACCTGATCGTGCCACGACCACTCGCAGGCCAGGTTCAGCTCGCTTTCAACCGCCCGGGTAAACTGCCTGAGCTTTGGAATGTCCGCATCGGTCAGGGCAAATTTCCAGATGGAATCAACTTCCTGAGCGGCCTGCTTCAGAGAGGCCACGCTGCGGAACACCGGGCGCTGGGCTTCCGGTAAAGACTGCGCCCAGTTTTGGGTTCGCGTAACGTGGGCTTTAACGTGATCGGAACTGTCGAGATAAAGCATTGCGTCGTCGACGTACATCAGGCCATGCACCCGGTGGGCGTCAAGCAAGTCAATCAGCTGCGTGGCCTGTTCGGCGCGTAATGAATCCGACGCCAGAACCTTTTTTGCATGATAATCATACAAATAAGTGCCATTGCAGCAAATTGCAGGTGTATCTAACGCCAGTGCCTGATAAAAAGGATGGATGGCGACATGATGGCGACCCGTCACGATAACCACTTTCACTCCCGCCTCACGGGCGCGGTGAAGGGCCGTAAGAGACTCCGGAAGAATGGTTTTTTGCGGGGTCAGCAGGGTGCCGTCGAGATCGAGAGCGATTACGCGATAACTCATTTAGGGTTCCAGTCATTATTCATAAGGTTTGTACCGATGGTACACCGCCAGCGTCGCAGCGCAAAATTGCTCTCCGGCCGGGTGGGGCCAACCTTGTGACTATTACTTACGAGTAGGGAGGAGAGTGAACTCATGAAACAGACAGTCTATACCGCCAGCCCGGAAAGCCAGCAGATCCACGTCTGGACGCTGCATGCCAGCGGTGAAATGACCCTGGTACAGGTTGTGGATGCCCCGGGCCAGGTTCAGCCGATGGTTATCAGCCCGGACAAGCGTTTTCTTTATGTAGGCGTGCGCCCTGAGTTCCGCGTCATCGCCTACCGCATTACGCCGGACGATGGCTCCCTGACCGAGGCGGGCGTTGCTACGCTGCCGGGTAGCCCGACCCATATTTCCACCGATCGTAAAGGCCGCTTCCTGTTCAGCGCCTCTTACAATGCGGCAAACGTCGCGGTTATCAGCCTTGAAAACGACGGCCTGCCGGGTGAAACGGTTGACGTGGTTGAAGGGCTTGAAGGTTGCCACTCGGCTAATATTTCCCCGGACAACCGCACGCTCTGGACTCCGGCTCTGAAACAGGATCGCATTTGCCTGTTCACATTGTCTGACGACGGTAAGCTGGTCGCTCAAAACCCGGCCGAAGTGAATACCGTTGAAGGCGCTGGCCCTCGCCATATCGTGTTCCATCCAAATCAGCAATACGCATACTGCGTAAACGAGCTGAATAGCAGCGTGGATGTTTGGGAACTGCGCGACCCGCACGGCAAAATTGAATGCGTCCAGACGCTGGACATTATGCCGCCAGGTTTCTCTGACACCCGCTGGGCTGCGGATATTCATATCACTCCGGATGGCCGCCACCTGTATGCCTGCGACCGTACCGCCAGCATCATCACCGTATTTAGCGTTTCCGAAGACGGCAGCGTGCTGAGCATCGAAGGCTACCAGCCAACCGAAACCCAGCCACGCGGTTTCAACGTTGACCACAGCGGTAAATACCTGATTGCCGTGGGGCAAAAATCGCACCACGCTGCCGTGTATAAAATTAACGGCGAACAGGGCCTGCTGGAAGAGAAAGGGCGCTATGCCGTCGGCCAGGGCCCAATGTGGGTTGTGGTTAACGCGCACTGATTTTCATGCATAAAAAAACCTCGCCGCGGCGAGGTTTTTTGTTTTAACAGAGCGGGTTACTTCTCGGCGACTACCGGGCTACCCAGGCCACGGTTGTTGAACTCCCACATGCGGTTAAAGCTTGGGTCATTCAGGTCACGCTTAATGCTGTCTTTATCGCCTTTTGTGCCGATGTTACCGGCGAAAGGACGCTTAGAGGCCAGCGCATCACCCCATGGTTTTGCCGTATTGAAGCCTTCATTGATAACGCTGTCGCGAATAACAACCTGGCCGTTAGCGGACTGGCCTGCGGTATAACCGTTTTCAGTGCTGCCCAGATCCCATGAACGGCCTAACTGCGCGTCACCGGCCGCGGTGAAGCGGCTGTTTACGGCCAGGAAGCCGTAATAAAGGTTAGGCAGCGTTGCCGGAGCAAACACGTAACCTTCTTTAGTGCGGCTGTTTACCAGGCGGAAATCGGTGTTGTCGAACACTACCGCGCCGCGACCGGCAACCACATCCACATCCCCTTCGATATAGCTGTTAGTCACCAGAGTGCGAGTCTGGCGATTAGGCAGCATACGGTTCTGCACGTCGCTGTTGGTGACGAAGAAGGTATTCTGGCGGCCCAGCAGGTGAACATTGTTCAACTGGACTTTATCGCCGTCGCTGCGCAGCGCAACTGCCTGGTGATTACCGGCATCAGCGCTGTCGCCGAGGGTATTCTGGATAGTCAGGTTCTGCAATTGCAGGCCGTTGTTCTGCGACCAGACGGCGGCAGAGCACATCACACCAACCGTTGCGCTACGGCGAGTCTGGCAGCTGTCAAACATATACCAGGCTGGCTTGCCCGGCATGTATTTACCCGCCGGGTTAACGGTACGACGCCAGGTTGTTGGGTCAATTTCGGAGTCCAGCGTCAGGCCGATTTTAACATCGTCCGCGTTGCCGGTAGTGCCGTACAGCGTCACGCTGCCGGAAGCAGCTGGGATGTACACGGTTCCTTCATATTCACCCGGCATAATCGCGATATAAACGCGGGAGCTGCTGTGCTTAATGATGGCGGCATCCACCGCGGCCTGAATAGACGTATGGGTAACGCCAGCCGTACCGGCAGGGCCAACCACGAAATCAGGCTGCTGCGGGGTGCGAATGGAAGAGGGAGTCCACGGCGCTTCATTTGGATTCATAGAAGTAAAATAGCGCGCCGCAACAAAGTTCTGTGCTTCGTCAGCCGCCAGGATCGGGCGGGACTGGGTTCCCGGCGCCACCTGAGTAGACGGTTTGTCCTGCGGTGGGGTTGAGCTACATGCGCTCAGGGCCACGGCAAAAGCCAGCGCCGCGACGCGACGAGAAACCGATAATGTGTTCAAGGTTGCTCCTTGCTGTACGATGGAATAGAGGGTTATCTCAAAGCCTGCTTTTTTATACTAAGTTGAGCGAAACGGGAAGCCGATTGTTCAAATCGGCTTCAGAAAAGGAGGGATTACGGGTAAGGAGGCGGGAAAAAGTTTTTTGTTATTCTTTTTCTACGCTGAACTGGCCGTTTTTCTTACGAATAATGTATTTATGGTCACTGTCGCAGGAGACCGTGAGCGACCCGCCGAAAGCCGCAGGATAGACGCTGTTGACGGTATCGCACTGAAAACCCGCCTGGCGAATAACCGACTGCGACTCCGCCTTAAGCTGCGGTGAACCGGTATCTGCAAAAGCGCTGCCCGCCAGCAGGCAGAAGCCGAGTACAACTGTTCTCTTCATTTCTGTCTCTCTGTGATGTGAAACTGGTGCAAAGTTAATCGGCAGCGAAGCGGCATTTAATTAATGACTTAACTGGATTTATTTGTACAAATTAATTTCAGAAACAGATTAGCGAAACAGCAAGAGAGGGCTGGCAAGCTCTGCCAGCCGGGTAAGGCAGGATTCAGATAAAGAAGTCAGGATTTTCTACGGCCAGCGAAACCGCATCAATAAGCTTATCAAGCTGTTCCGGCTCAATAACATAAGGCGGCATCAGGTAAATCAGGCGGCCAAATGGACGTATCCACACGCCGTGTTCAACGAAGAAGCGCTGCAACGCCGCCATGTTGACCGGGCGGTGGGTTTCTACAACGCCTATTGCGCCGAGTACCCGCACATCCGCAACTTGCTCACCTGATGCCAGCGGCAGCAAACCTTCGCGTAGCCTGGTTTCGATGGACTCAACCTGGTGTTGCCAGTCGCCGCTTTCCAGCAGCGCGAGGCTTTCGCTTGCCACCGCACAGGCGAGCGGGTTGCCCATAAATGTGGGGCCATGCATAAAGCATCCGGCTTCGCCGTTGCTGATGGTCTCCGCAACGTTGCGCGTGGCCAGAGTGGCTGAAAGAGTCATGGTCCCGCCGGTCAGGGCTTTGCCCAGGCAAAGAATATCCGGCGCAATTCCCGCGTGTTCACAGGCGAACAGCTTCCCGGTACGCCCGAAGCCGGTCGCTATCTCATCGGCTATCAGCAATATGCCCTCGCGGTCGCACATGCGTCGGATGCGGCGTAGCCATTCCGGATGGTAGAAACGCATTCCTCCCGCACCCTGAACCACTGGCTCCAGGATAACGGCGGCAATTTCGTGTCGATGAGCGGCCATCAGTCGTGCAAAAGGCACGATATCCATTTCATCCCAGTCATCCTCAAAACCGCACTGCGGAGCGGGAGCAAAAATATTCTCCGGCAGATAACCCTGCCACAGGCTATGCATCGAGTTTTCAGGATCGCACACCGACATCGCGCCAAAGGTGTCGCCGTGGTAGCCGTTGCGGAAGGTGAGGAAGCGCTGACGCGGTTCGCCTTTAGCGTGCCAGTATTGCAGCGCCATTTTCATCGCCACTTCAACCGCTACGGAACCTGAGTCCGCCAGAAATACACATTCCAGCGGGGCGGGCGTCATGGCAACGAGTTTGCGGCACAGCTCTACAGCCGGGGGATGAGTAATCCCGCCAAACATCACATGCGACATGCTGTCGATTTGCTGTTTCATCGCCTGGTTCAGGCGCGGGTGGTTATAGCCGTGAATCGTGGCCCACCAGGAGGACATACCGTCCACAAGCCTGCGGCCATCGGCAAGTTGTAGCTCGCATCCGGCGGCGGCAACTACCGGATAAACCGGCAGCGGCTGGCTCATTGAAGTGTAAGGATGCCAGATATGATGTTGGTCGAACGCTAAATCAGCAGGGGTCATAGGGTGACTTGTAAACCATTTAAAAAAGATTTAGGTTTACAAGTATAACGTCAATCGATGGTCTATAACACCCTTTTTGGAGATGCCCAATGGCTCACCACGCACGCTGGTCAATGTCGCAGGTTACTGCTTTATTTCAAAAACCTCTGCTGGATTTACTGTTTGAAGCTCAGCAGATTCACCGTCAACACTTCGACTCGCGGCAGGTTCAGGTCAGCACGCTGTTGTCTATAAAGACCGGTGCCTGCCCGGAAGACTGCAAATATTGCCCGCAAAGCTCGCGCTACAAAACCGGCCTTGAGGCTGAGAGATTAATGGAAGTTGAGCAGGTTCTCGAGTCTGCCCGCAAAGCGCGAAACGCGGGTTCTACCCGATTCTGCATGGGGGCGGCGTGGAAAAACCCGCATGAGCGCGATATGCCTTATCTCGAGCAAATGGTGCAGGGAGTTCGTGCTATGGGGCTGGAAACCTGCATGACGCTCGGCACGTTAACCGAGGGCCAGGCCCAGCGCCTTGCGTCGGCGGGGCTGGATTACTACAACCACAATCTGGACACCTCGCCTGAGTTCTACGGCAACATCATTACCACAAGAACCTACCAGGAACGCCTGGACACGCTGGGTAAAGTTCGTGACGCCGGGATTAAGGTTTGCTCGGGGGGGATAGTAGGCCTCGGTGAAACCGTGACCGACCGTGCCGGGCTGCTGCTGCAATTAGCGAATTTACCGACTCCGCCGGAAAGCGTGCCGATTAATATGCTGGTGAAGGTTAAAGGCACGCCGCTGGCGGATAATGAAGATGTGGATGCGTTTGATTTTATTCGTACTATTGCCGTTGCCCGCATTATGATGCCGCAGTCTTATGTTCGTCTTTCCGCCGGGCGCGAGCAGATGAGCGAGCAGACCCAGGCTATGTGTTTCATGGCCGGGGCAAACTCGATTTTCTATGGCTGCAAACTGCTCACCACGCCAAACCCGGAAGAAGACAAAGATCTCCAGCTGTTCCGCAAGCTGGGCCTGAATCCGCAGCAAACGACCACCGAAATGGGTGATAACGAGCAGCAGGAGCAACTGGCTGGCCAGCTTCTGAACGCCGATACCGACAGTTATTACAACGCGGCGGCGGTATGAGCTGGCAGCAGCGCATCGAAGCAGCATTAAGCGAGCGCCGCGCCAGCGCCAGCTTTCGCACCAGGCAGGCCAGTACGGCCGGAAACGGGCGTTTTTTCTCCTGTAACGGTCGCCAGTATCTTAATTTTTCCAGCAATGACTACCTGGGGCTAAGCCAGCACCCAGAAATTGTAAACGCCTGGCAAAAAGGTGCCGCGCAGTACGGCGTTGGCAGCGGAGGTTCCGGGCACGTTACCGGGTACAGCATCGAGCACCAGCGTTTTGAGCAGCGGCTGGCGCAGTGGTTAGGTTTTGAACGGGCGCTGTTGTTCATTTCCGGCTATAGCGCCAACCAGGCGGCGATCTCCGCCCTCGGGCAAAAACCGGACAGCATCATCGCGGATAAGCTCTGCCACGCCTCCATGATGGAGGCGGCGATGCAAAGTCCGGCGCAATTACGCAGATTCAGGCATAACGATGTTGAGGCGCTTACCGCTCTGCTTGATAAATCTCATGGCGGTGAGCAGTTGGTGCTGAGCGAAGGGATTTTCAGCATGGATGGTGACGCTGCGCCACTCCAGGATATGAGTAACATCGTGCGGCAGGCCGGCGGCTGGCTGATGGTGGATGACGCCCACGGCATCGGCGTAGTGGGCGATGAGGGGCGCGGCAGCTGTCATGCTCAGTCTATTCGGCCGGAAATACTGGTCGTCACTTTCGGTAAAGCTTTTGGTGCCAGCGGTGCTGCCGTGCTCTGTAGTCAGGATGTGGCGGATTATTTGCTGCAATTTGCCCGCCATCTGATTTACAGCACCTCAATGCCTCCGGCCCAGGCTGCGGCTTTAAATGCGGCGTTAACGGTTGTTCAGAAGGGTGATGCCTTGCGCGAGCAACTTAAGGCTAACATCCAGCGTTTTCGGCGCGGTGCGGAGCAGCTCTCCCTGGCTCTGGCCGACTCAAACAGCGCCATTCAGCCGCTGATAGTTGGTGAAAATCAGCGAACTTTGGATCTGGCAGCCTGCCTGCGCGAGCGTGGTTTTTGGCTCACGGCTATCCGCCCGCCAACCGTCCCGCCCGGCAGCGCCCGCCTGCGCATTACTCTCACCGCGTCGCATACGGAAAATGATATCGACGAACTGCTGGAGGCGCTCCATGACGAAGCGGGTCGATAAAGCCGCGGTGGCGGCCGCATTCGGGCGGGCGGCGGGAAGCTATGAACGCTTCGCCGACCTACAGCGAATGAGCGGTGATTATTTGTTAGAGAGTCTGGAGAACAGACCCGCAGGGCGCGTGCTGGACGCCGGGTGCGGCACCGGCTGGTATAGCCGGGTCTGGCGGGCCAGAGGAAGCGAAGTTCTGGCGCTCGATCTCTCGCGTGAAATGCTGCTCCAGTGCCAGCAAACGCAGTCCGCACATCGGTTTATCGAAGGGGATATTGAGTCAATCCCGCTGCCGTCAGAGACGGTGGATCTGGCCTGGAGCAACCTCGCCGTGCAGTGGTGTAGCAGCCTCCATCAGGGCCTGGCCGAGCTTTATCGGGTGACTAAACCCGGCGGCAGCGTAGCTTTTACTACTCTGGCGAGCGGCTCATTGCCTGAATTGCAACAGGCCTGGCTGGGAGTGGACGAGCGGCCGCATGCCAATAAGTTTTTATCCGTTGCCGAAGTCGAGCATGCCTGTAGCCCGTGGCGAACAGCATTAACGAGCCGAACGATAAGCCAAACGTTTCCAGACGTAATGAGCGCCATGCGCTCGCTCAAGGGCGTTGGCGCGACGCACCTGCATGACGGCAGAAAAAATACGCTAATGACCCGCGGGCAGCTTCAACGCCTGAGTGAGGCATGGCCGCAGCACGAAGGGCAGTATGCCCTTAGCTGGCAGATAATTTTTGGAGTAATAGAACGTGATTAAAAAATGGTTTGTCACCGGAACCGATACTGAAGTAGGTAAAACCGTTGCCAGCTGCGCGCTTCTTCAGGCGGCAACCGCCGCAGGATACCGCTCGGTGGGCTATAAGCCAGTTGCATCAGGCAGCGAAATGACGCCTGAAGGGATCCGCAACAGTGATGCACTCGCGCTCCAGCGCAACAGTTCGGTGCTGGTTCCCTATCCGCAGATTAATCCTCTGGCATTCATCGAACCGACTTCACCGCACATTGTTAGCGCCGAAGAGCAGCGGCCTATCACTTTTTCCGCCATGTCCGAAGGGCTGGAGAACCTGACGACTAAGGCCGACTGGGTTCTGGTAGAGGGAGCGGGAGGCTGGCTCACGCCGCTGTCTGAAACCACAACCTTTGCGCAATGGGTGGCTACAGAGCAATTGCCGGTGATTCTCGTCGTCGGCGTGAAGCTCGGCTGCATTAATCACGCGCTGTTGACCGCACACGCCGTGCAGTCTGCTGGTTTAACGCTGGCTGGCTGGGTTGCCAACGGCGTACAACCCGCGGGTAAACGGCATGCGGAATATATGGTGACGCTAAAACAGCGGCTGGCGGCTCCGCTACTGGGAGAAATTCCGTGGCAACCACAAATTAGCGAAGAAACGCCGCTGGGTCACTATATCGACCTCTCCGTGATTGCGGTCTGACTCGCATCATTTCCGCAAAAAAAGTAAGGCTCGCTGCCCGGCTTCGGGCCTTCTTCCACTTTTGAACTTCCCCGAAAAACAAACCTTCTTCCAAAACGATAGGGAGCGTAGAGTATTTCATCGTTAGAGTTGTCACTGGACAACCATTGTGAGATGCTTATTTAGCCGGAGGGAATATGGCAAGAAGAAAGCACCCGGTAAAAGATATAGAAGCGGCATTATGCTATGCCGAATTTCAGGGATGGCGGGTTAAACAAGGCGGATCGCACTGCTGGGGCAAGCTTCTATGCCCGTGGAACGATAAGACGTGCCGCTGCGGCGAGTTTTGCATCAGCTGCGTGTGGAGTACTCCACGAAGCGAGGGAAATCACGCCAGGCAAATCCGTAGGGTAGTGGACGGGTGTGCAAATACTACATCCCAAAATGTGCTGCACTAAAAGGAGAGCTAAACATGGCGGAATATACCTTCACGTTGATTTTCAGCCTGCCGAATAACCAGAAGGATCCGGAACAGTGGGTTGCCGCGCTGGGCGCCGGTGGCTGCGATGACGCGCTTATCGGCATTGGCGTTACCGGGCGTGTAGCGTTGAACTTCATTCGCGAGGCGGCAAATGCCGAAGAAGCGCTGGTTAGCGCAATACAGGACGTATTAAGAGCCGTTCCTGGGGCAACCTTAGTTGAAGCCGCGCCGGACCTGGTTGGCCTGACGGATGTGGCCGAGCTGCTGGGATTCACTCGGCAGTACATCCGCAAAGTTATGGTAACGCGAGAAGCTTTTCCGCTGCCGGTACACGACGGTAAAACAGCGCTCTGGAATCTGGAAACCGTACTGCGCTGGATGCGAGCCAATCGGGTAATGGCGGTGCCTGCGCCGCTGCTGGAAATTGCAGTCGTCACCCGCCAGTGCAATCTGCGCCGTGCGCTGGGCGCGCTTAATCCGGCATTTCAACACCAACTGGATAATCTTTAGCGCTTCACGGCTCCAGCCAGTCGGAGACAAGCCTGTCATCAAGCTGTGCGACATCGCCCTGAGCAACATTCCTGCCCTTATGCAGCAGGCAGAACTTGTCCGCAACCCGGCGAATAAACGGCAGCCGCTGTTCGACCAGCAAAATAGTCAGCCCAAAATCGTGATTTAAGCGGCGGATAAGGTTGACCATTTCATTGATAAACCTCTGGCCACTGCCGAGCGTGGGCTCGTCCAGAATCAGCAATTTAGGCTGCAGGACAAGGGCCCGTGCCAGCGCCAGCTGCTGGCGCGTATCAACCTGTAGTTCACCGCTCCTGACCTGCCGCAGGCCGTATAGCTCGGGGAACAGATCATAGATAAGCGGGGGAATAACGCCAGGAGCCTGCTGGCCTGCCATCATGGCGATTTGTAGGTTCTCTTCGACGGTGAGCTGGGAAAAAATACGCCGATCCTGCGGTACATACCCGATACCCAGGGCAGTACGTCCTTCGACAGGTTTGTCCAGCATGTTTTCGGGCGGGTGGCCAGCCTCCTGCCACAGCATGCTTCCGCTCTGCACGGGTAAATAACCCGCAATGCAGTTTACCAGCGTGGTTTTTCCCTGCCCGGGGGCGCCAAGCACGCAGGTGCATTCACCCGGAGCCAGCTCAAGGTCGAGGTTCCATAATATATGATTGTCGCCGTAGAACTGATTCACTGCGCGAAGGCTCAGCATTGTTTATCTCCTTGCTCGGGTGGAGGACTCCCCCATCAGAATTCTGCAATTAGCTTGCCAGCAAGGCGATAAAGCCTGAAAAAATCCCCAATTCCAGGATAAAACGCAGAATTTAGATCCTCACAATGCCGTGCCTGGGTATTTTTTGCCGGTTCGCTGCACCCGGCGAGTGCTTAAAAAGTGCAAGTTTGGTGCAACAAAAAGCGTTTTAACCTCAGGATATATCTTGATTTCGGGATCTGGCTCAAAGCTGCGGGGTATAGCGAAATCGAATGAATAAAAGCAAAAAAATTAGCGAAATTTTTTTTTCACCCCTGGCACAGAAAAGATATGGGTTTTTCCGAGCGGCTAGCTAAAAGGGCTTGCCGCAGTTATCCACCATTCCTGTGGATAACCTTGTGCATTAGAGTTAGAAAACTTGACGAAAGCTAGAGCGGGCGCGGCCTGCGACCAAATTGGCGTTAAACCGGTCTTTGTGAAATATTTATTTAGATTCAATACGTTGAATAAAATCAACTGCTGCAATAAAAGTGTCAAACATCGAGGCCGTCATCTCCTTACCTCCCTTGACAAATGTTAAAAGGCGAAAAAATTTGGGGATAACCCTCAGTCACTGGAGATTTATCTGGCGAAGGGGGAAATTGTGGGCGGACTAAGCGGTTAAAATCATTGGCTGGCAGGCTTAGTAAAAATGAGAACTGGTGTTTTATACAGTTTTTCACTGGAAAAAATCGCGTTGCCGGGTAAAATTACACTCCGGCCCGCTCGTTTCTTCATCAGGTAGCCCGTTCATGAGTAAAGCGTTCAAACTTAATTCTGCATTTAAACCTTCAGGCGACCAGCCTGAGGCCATTAGTCGCCTGAAAGAAGGGCTGGAAGATGGCCTGGCGCACCAGACGCTGCTTGGCGTTACGGGTTCCGGTAAAACCTTCACCGTCGCAAACGTTATTGCTGACTTGCAGCGTCCAACAATGGTGCTGGCGCCTAATAAAACGCTGGCTGCTCAGCTGTACGGCGAGATGAAAGAGTTTTTCCCGGACAATGCGGTTGAGTTTTTTGTCTCTTACTACGACTACTACCAGCCGGAAGCGTACGTCCCCAGCTCCGATACTTTTATCGAGAAAGATGCTTCGGTGAACGAACATATCGAGCAGATGCGCCTGTCTGCCACTAAAGCGCTGCTCGAACGCCGGGACGTGATTGTGGTGGCTTCGGTTTCGGCAATTTACGGTCTGGGCGATCCGGATCTCTATTTGAAGATGATGCTGCACCTGACGAAGGGCATGATAATCGATCAGAGAGCGATCCTTCGCCGCCTCACCGAACTGCAATACACGCGCAACGATCAGGCTTTCCAGCGCGGTACTTTCCGCGTGCGGGGAGAGGTGGTCGATATCTTCCCGGCAGAGTCAGATGACCTGGCGCTGCGCGTTGAATTATTTGATGAGGAAGTTGAAAGGCTGTCTTTGTTCGATCCGCTGACGGGCCAAATTTCCCAAACCATCCAGCGCTTTACCATCTATCCAAAGTCGCATTACGTTACCCCGCGAGAGCGTATCGTGCAGGCGATGGAAGACATTAAAGTTGAGCTGGCCGACCGCCGTAAGGTGCTGCTGGCCGACAATAAACTGCTGGAAGAACAGCGTATTGCCCAGCGTACCCAGTTCGATCTCGAGATGATGAACGAGCTGGGTTACTGCTCTGGGATTGAAAACTACTCCCGCTATCTTTCCGGGCGCGGGCCTGGCGAGCCGCCGCCGACGTTGTTTGACTATCTCCCGGCGGACGGGCTGCTGGTGGTGGATGAGTCCCACGTGACCATTCCACAAATCGGCGGTATGTATCGCGGTGACCGCGCGCGTAAAGAGACGCTGGTGGAATATGGCTTCCGCCTGCCGTCGGCGCTGGATAACCGCCCGCTGAAGTTTGAAGAATTCGAGGCACTCGCGCCGCAAACCATTTATGTTTCTGCAACGCCCGGCAACTACGAGCTGGATAAATCCGGCAGTGAAATTGTCGATCAGGTGGTGCGTCCTACAGGGCTGCTGGATCCGATTATTGAAGTGCGTCCGGTGGCGACTCAGGTTGACGATCTGCTGTCGGAAATCCGCAAGCGCGTTGCCATCAACGAGCGCGTGCTGGTTACCACGCTCACCAAACGCATGGCGGAAGATCTTACCGAATATCTGGAAGAGCACGGCGAGCGCGTGCGCTATCTGCACTCGGATATCGACACCGTCGAACGCATGGAAATAATCCGCGATCTGCGTCTCGGCGAGTTTGACGTGCTGGTAGGGATCAACCTGCTGCGAGAAGGCCTGGATATGCCGGAAGTCTCGCTGGTGGCGATTCTCGATGCCGATAAAGAGGGTTTCCTGCGTTCCGAGCGTTCGCTGATCCAGACGATTGGCCGCGCCGCGCGTAACGTTAACGGTAAAGCCATTCTCTACGGCGATAAAATTACCGCCTCGATGGAGAAGGCCATTGGCGAGACCGAGCGCCGCCGCGAGAAACAGCAGCGCTACAACGAAGAGCACGGCATTACGCCGCAGGGCCTGAATAAACGCGTGGTGGACGTGCTGAAGCTTGGCGAAGGCATGGCTAAAACTAAAGGCAGGATGAAGACCAAAGCGCGCAGCGTGATTGAAGATGATGAAATCGTCCTGACGCCGAAAGCGCTCCAGCAGAAAATTCATCAGCTGGAAGCGAAAATGCTGGAGCATGCGCAAAATCTGGAGTTTGAGGAGGCGGCGCAGATTCGCGACCAGCTTCATCAGCTGCGAGAGTTGTTTATCGCCGCTTCCTGATACTCCGTTTAGCCGAGCTGCTGTAAGGCCTGTTCCAGCGCGGCCCGCAGCAGCTTCCGGTCATGGCGATATTTAATATCGCTGGCTTCCAGCGGCTGCTGGATAACCACTCTTCCTGTCACTTCGCTGGTGTCAACCTGCGGCCCAACGACCACGGCGTCCACTACGCGCTTGCCGATGTGTTGTTCCATCAGCTCAAGCTTCTGGCGTAGAGACAGGCTTGCGGCGGCCGGGCTTAGCTCTTTACCCAGATTGCCGATATACACCATTGGCGCAGGCGTGCGGCGCAGCGCCTGATCCATCTCTTCAAGCAGCAGGATAGGCATCAGGCTGGTGTAAAAACTGCCGGGGCCGATGAGAATTAAGTCCGCTTCCGCAATAGCCTCCAGCGCCTCTCGCGTGGCGGGTGCCTTGGGGTAGACGGCCAGATCCTGAGGTGGATTGATAAGCTGATCGATGCTCACTTCGCCGTAAACCGCGTTGCCCTGATCGTCAGTCGCCATCAAATCGACCGGAAGCTCGGACATTGGGATCAACTGAGCATCTACTTTAAGCAGATTTCGAATTAAATTTATAGCCTCAAGAGGGCGCACGCTTAGGTGATCCAGAGCCTTCAACATCAGGTTTCCGAGGTTATGCCCTGAAAGCTCACCATTCCCGCCAAAACGGTACTCAAACATGGTTGAGGCGACGCTGGGTTCGGTAATTAACTGATTCAGACAGTTACGCATGTCGCCCCAGGCAATGCCGCCTTCCGAGCGCCGAATGCGTCCAGTTGAGCCGCCATTATCGGTGGTGGTGACGATGCCGGTTAAACGTGAACCCAGAGAGGAAAGCGAGGACATTACGCGGCCCAGCCCGTGGCCGCCGCCTAGCGCGACAACCCGATCAAGATCCGCAAGCGTGCGATTACGCATAGATAAGATAATCCTTAAGAGGCATATACCGGCTTAAGGTAGCGTAAAAGTGCCTAAAAGACGATTCTCGCTCCGGGGATGATGATGTATATCAAAGTAAAAGTTACCTTTTTAAGTATTCTGTTGCGAAATTGAACAAACAACTCGTTATGCATGGATTTATATAGCGAAAACTGATATGGCGTGAACCGCTATGTCGCGCTACTATCCGAGTAACACACACTCAAGCCATGGTACCTAAGTCGCAAGATAGGGGGCCCTGGCCGCGGCCCATGAGGTCGCCAGGGTGCAGGAAGAAATGACTGCATCTCCCGTATTTGGAAAGGTGTATTCAGTGTCCCAGCTTACCGATGCTTTTGCGCGTAAGTTCTATTACTTACGTTTATCCATTACCGACGTCTGCAACTTTCGCTGCAGTTATTGCCTGCCTGACGGCTACAAGCCGCACGGCGTAGCCAATAAAAGCTTCCTCAACGTCGATGAAATCCGCCGCGTGACCCGGGCATTTTCCGCTCTGGGCACCGAAAAAGTGCGTCTCACCGGCGGGGAACCCTCCCTTCGCCGCGACTTCACCGAAATTATCGCCGCAGTGCGTGAAAACGCCTCTATCCGCCAACTGGCGGTGACCACCAACGGCTACCGTCTGGCCCGGGATATCAACGCCTGGCGTGACGCTGGCCTGACTGCGGTTAACGTCAGCGTCGATAGCCTGGACGCCCGCCAGTTCCACGCCATAACCGGCCAGGATAAATTCCGCCAGGTGATGGAGGGCATTGATGCCGCTTTTAGCGCCGGGTTTGAGCGGGTGAAGGTGAATACCGTGCTGATGCGCGATGTAAATCATCACCAGCTGGAAACGTTTCTGGCATGGATCAAACCGCGTCCTATTCAGCTGCGCTTTATTGAGCTTATGGAAACCGGCGACGGCGGCGAGTTGTTCCGCAAGCACCATATCTCAGGCAAAACCATCCGCGATCAGCTTCTGGCCCGCGGCTGGGTGCATCAACTGCGCCAGCGCAGCGACGGCCCCGCTCAGGTGTTCTGCCATCCCGATTATGCCGGGGAGATTGGCCTCATCATGCCTTACGAGAGCGATTTCTGTGCCAGCTGTAATCGGCTACGCGTCTCGTCTATCGGCAACCTGCATCTTTGCCTGTTCGGCGAGCAGGGCATTGCGCTACGCGACTTGCTCTCAGGGGATGAACAGCAGGCCGAGCTGGAAGGGCGAATTTCTTCCGCGCTGGCGATGAAAAAGCAGACCCATTTCCTGCATGACGGTAATACCGGCATCACTCAGAATCTGTCGTATATCGGCGGCTAACACGCCAGCCCACAAGGAGAATACCGATGAGTCAGGTAAGCCAGGAGTTTATCGCGGCACGTATTGCTATTTTGACGGTATCCAGCCGTCGTGGTGAAGAGGACGACACCTCGGGGCACTATCTGCGCGAAGCGGCAACCGAAGCCGGACATCAGGTCGTGGATAAAGCTATCGTTAAAGAAAATCGCTACGCCATTCGCGCCGAAGTATCCCGGTGGATTGCCGATGAGCAAGTTCAGGTGGTGCTGGTTAACGGCGGCACCGGTTTTACCGACGGCGACCAGGTGCCCGAGGCGTTGCTCCCGCTGTTTGACCGTGAAGTTGAAGGGTTTGGGGAGCTGTTCCGCATGCTGTCGTTCGAAGAGATAGGCACCTCTACGCTGCAATCTCGCGCCGTAGCGGGTATGGCGAACAAAACGCTGATTTTTGCCATGCCCGGCTCGACCAAAGCCTGCCGCACCGCGTGGGAAAATATTATTCAGGCGCAGCTGGATGCCCGCCAGCGTCCTTGCAATTTCCATCCACATCTTAAGAAATAAGTTATGTCGCAATTAACCCATATTAACGCCGCCGGAGAGGCGCACATGGTGGATGTTTCCGCCAAGGCCGAAACGGTGCGGGAAGCCCGCGCGGAAGCTTTTGTCACCATGCTCCCTCAAACGCTGGCGATGATTATCGAAGGCAGCCATCACAAAGGCGATGTCTTTGCGACGGCGCGTATCGCAGGTATTCAGGCCGCCAAACGGACCTGGGAGCTTATCCCGCTGTGCCACCCGCTCATGCTCAGTAAAGTTGAGCTGAAGCTGGAGGCTCAGCCGGAGCATAACCGCGTGCGCATTGAGTCCCTGTGCCGGTTGACCGGTAAAACCGGCGTTGAGATGGAAGCCCTGACGGCGGCCTCGGTAGCGGCGCTAACCATTTATGACATGTGCAAAGCGGTGCAAAAAGATATGGTGATTGGCCCGGTTCGCCTGCTGGCAAAAAGCGGCGGGAAATCCGGAGATTTCAGGGTGGATGACGATGCTTAACGTACTGTTTTTTGCCCAGGTTCGCGAGCTGGTTGGCTGCGATAGCGTGGCGGTTGATGCAGTCTATAGCGATGTAGAACAGCTGCGCGCGGCGCTGGCCGCGAAAGGGAGCCGCTGGGAGCTGGCGCTGGAGTCCGGCAAATTGCTGGCTGCGGTGAACCAGACGCTGGTGAGTTTTGACCATCCGCTGGCCGAAGGCGATGAAGTCGCTTTCTTCCCGCCGGTAACCGGAGGATAAAATGGACAGCACGCGCATAGTCGTTGGCCGCGAGAATTTTAACGTCGGGGAAGAGTACCAGTGGCTTTCCCAATGTGACGAAGACGGTGCGGTAGTCACATTCACCGGCAAGGTCCGCAATCATAACCTCGGGGACAGCGTCAGCGCCCTTACGCTGGAGCATTACCCGGGGATGACGGAGAAAGCGCTGGAAGAAATCGTCGTCGAAGCCAGAAGCCGCTGGCCGCTACAGCGGGTTACGGTTATTCACCGCATCGGCGAACTGTGGCCCGGCGATGAGATAGTTTTTGTCGGCGTGACCGGGGCGCACCGCAGCTCGGCCTTTGATGCGGCGCAGTTTATTATGGATTACCTGAAAACCCGTGCGCCATTCTGGAAACGGGAAGCCACGCAGCAGGGCGACCGCTGGGTAGAAGCAAGAGACAGCGATAAGCAGGCGGCTAAACGCTGGTAGGGTGCGCGGCTGCCGGGATGTGTTAATCTTAAAGCGAGTGAGCTAAACAGCTCGCGTCAGAAGCTTAATTTACCATACAGAGGAAGCATCATGGACCGATTCCCGCGTCCCAATGAGACTATCGTGCAGCGTGCCAATACCGGCCTCCAGACCTTTATGGCGCAAGTCTACGGCTGGATGACCTGCGGCCTGCTGCTTACCGCATTTATCGCCTGGTATGCGGCGAACACTCCGGCAGTGATGGAGTTCGTTTTCTCCAGCAAAATTACTTTCTTTGGCCTGATTATCGCTCAGCTGGCGCTGGTGTTTGTCATTTCCGGCATGGTAAACAGACTTAGCGCAGGCGTTGCTACCACGCTGTTTATGCTCTATTCGGCGCTTACCGGCCTGACAATGGCGAGCATTTTCCTGGTGTATACCTATTCGTCCATTGCCAGCACCTTCGTGGTTGCCGGCGGGATGTTCGGCGCGATGAGCCTGTATGGTTACACCACGAAACGCGACCTGAGCGGCTTCGGTAATATGCTGTTTATGGCGCTTATCGGTATCGTGCTGGCGTCGCTGGTTAACTTCTGGCTTAAGAGCGATGCGCTAATGTGGGCGATTACCTACATCGGGGTTATCGTGTTTGTTGGCCTCACCGCCTATGACACGCAGAAGCTGAAAAATATTGGCGAGCAGATAGATACCCGCGACGCACAAATGCTGCGTAAATACTCAATTGTTGGCGCGCTGACGCTGTATCTGGACTTTATTAACCTGTTCCTGATGCTGCTGCGTATTTTTGGTAACCGCCGCTAATATTATGCCCTCTCTCTTTGGGGAGAGGGCTATCTCAGTACGCTTTTGGCCCCGCAGTCCATCCTTTTGTTGGTTTTTCCTCCAGCACTTTTGCCAGCCTGAACGGAAATATATTGCAATACCTGTCACAAAAAGGGGGCGTATTGAGGAAATTTCCGTACACTTGCGTACTCTGATTAACAGGAAGAAATACTCCAGGAGATAAACCATGAAGTGGCAACAACGTGTAAGAGTGAGAACCGGACTGGGTTGCTGGCAGATTATGCTGCATCTTGCGGTGGTTGCTGCCCTGCTCGTTGGCTGGAAAACCGCAACCCTGATCCCGGTGGGGGTAGGGCTGTGCCTGCTTTATGTTCTCACGGTAGTGCTGATGTTTACCTTCCAGCGCTTCCAGGCGGGTCGCCTGCGCGACATCGGCGATTTTCTTGAAGAGCTGACCACTACCTGGTACTTCGGCACCGCGATGATTGCCCTATGGCTGCTTTCAAGAGTGGTGCAAAGTCACCTCGTTTTAGTGCTGGCAGGCCTGGCTATGCTGGCCGGGCCCGCGATTTACTCCCTGCTCGCTAAAGACAAATCAGGCAATCTTGCGCCTAAACATCCAGTACGCCGCTGAGCCGGTCGTGGCCGCTATCACCAGCAGCGGCCACAAACTCTGCCACACAATGCCAAAGCTCGCATCCTTCAGGTAAATCTGCTTGGTTATATCCGTGAAGTGGCGAATCGGGTTAATCCACGTCAGGTTTTGCAGCCATACCGGCATGTTTTCCACCGGCGAAACATAGCCTGAAAGCAGGATGGCGGGCATCATAAAGACAAATACCCCGATAAACGCCTGCTGCTGCGTTGAGCACAGGGCCGAAATCAGCAGCCCAAATCCGACCAGCGACAGCCCGTAAATAATCATCGTGAAGTAAAACAGCAGCAGCGAGCCGGAGAAGGGAATGTGGTAACCCCAAATGCCCACAGCCAGCACGATAGTTGCCTGCACCAGCGCCACTATTTGCGCGGGAATAGCCTTGCCGATGAATATTTGCCACGTTGCCAGGGGAGATACCAACAGCTGGTCGAGCGTGCCCTGTTCGCGTTCGCGTGCCACGGAAAGTGACGTTACGATCATTACGCCAATGGTGGTTATCATGGCAATCAGCGACGGCACCACGAACCATTTGTAATCAAGATTTGGGTTATACCAGTTGCGGACAACCAGCTCGCTGTTGTTCGGCTTTGGCATGCCCGTCATCAGCTCCTGCTGGTAGTTGTTGACTATCTGCTGGAGATAATTGGCGGCGATTTGCGCGCTGTTGGAGTTGCGCCCGTCCAGCAGTATTTGCAGTTTGGCAGGCTGCTGGCTTGCCAGATCGCGTGAAAAGTTAGCCGGAAAACGAATCAGCAGCAGTGCTTTCTGGTTGTCGATAGTCGGCTGGATCTCCTGCGGGCTTTTCAGCAGCAGCACGTTGCTAAAGGCGCTGGCGCGGGCAAAGCGCTGGGTCAACTCCACAGACTGGCTGCCGTTATCTTCGTTGTAGATGGCAATGGTGGCATTTGTCACCTCCAGCGTGGCGGCAAAAGGAAACAGGATTACCTGAATCAGCACCGGCAGAATAAGGATGGCGCGGGTCTGAGGTTCACGCAGCAGCGACTGAAGTTCTTTGCGTATCAACGTCCATAAACGATAAAACATGCCTTCTCCCTTACTCGAGCCGACGTTTGGTTTTCAGCGCCGTCAGGCCAATAAACATCACCGCCGAGGCAATTAAAAACAGCGTATTCACGATCAGCACCGAGGTAATATTCCCCGCCAGGAACAGGCTTTGCAGGGTGCTGACAAAATAACGAGCCGGGATAACATAAGTCACCGCCCGAATAATCGCCGGCATGCTGTCTATCTGGAAGATAAAGCCGGAAAGCATAATCGAGGGCAGAAATGCCGCATTCAGCGCCACCTGGGCGGCGTTAAACTGGTTACGGGTGATGGTGGAAATCAGCAGCCCCATGCCAAGCGTACTGAGTAAAAACAGGCTGGTTATCAGGAACAGCAAAATCAGTGAGCCACGCCACGGCACTCCGAGAATAAACACGGTGACCAGCATACACAGCAGCATCGCCAGCATACCCAGCACGTAATAAGGCACTAATTTGCACAGCAGCAGCTCGGTACGCGTGACCTGAGTAGAGAGCAGGGCTTCCATGGTGCCGCGCTCCCATTCACGGGCAACTACCAGAGAGGTGAGGATAGCGCCTATCACGGTCATGATAATAGTGACCGCGCCGGGGATGATAAAATGCTGGCTGATGGCCGCCGGGTTAAACCAGTAGCGCAGCTGTACGTCAATCAGCGGTTCAAAACTCTCTCCGCGATCCTCAGCTCGCTGCTGCTGCCAAAGCTGCCAGATCCCCTGCATATAGCCCTGAACAAAGTTGGCGGTATTAGGTTCGCTGCCGTCGGTTATCACCTGAATCGGCGCGCTGGCACCGGGGCGAGCCATATTCTGGGCAAAATCCGTCGGGATAGTCACCAGGCCACGAATCTTCCCGGCCTGCATCAGTTGAACCAAATACTCGCGGTTATCGCTGATGGTGGGTTGAATAAAAGGCGAGGCGCTGATGGCGTGCGTGAAGTCCAGCGCCTCATCGCTTTGCTGCTCCACCAGCACCCCGACGTGCAGGCGGCTGGAATCAAGGTTAATCCCGTAGCCAAAAATAAACAGCAGCAGCAGCGGGATAACCACGGCAATCAGCCAACTACTGGGGTCACGCACGATTTGACGCGTCTCTTTAATGCATAAAGCGCGGACGCGACGCCACGACACCAGCTGGTTATGTTCGCTCATCGTGATGCTCCTTATCCCATTCGTGGATTAGCCCGATAAACGCCTGCTCCATCGTTGGGTCAGGCGTTTCATCGTCCGCTACCTGCCGCTTCAGGTCGTCCGGCGTGCCGCTGGCGATAAGCTTGCCGCGATAAACCAGGCCGATGCGGTCGCAGTATTCGGCTTCGTCCATGAAGTGAGTGGTTACCATCACGGTAACGCCTTTCTCCACCATGCTGTTGATATGCAGCCAGAATTCCCGGCGGGTGATGGGGTCGACGCCGGAAGTCGGTTCGTCGAGAAACAGAATGTCCGGCTCGTGCATCAGCGAACAGGCGAGCGCCAGGCGCTGTTTGAAGCCGAGCGGCAGCGAGTCCGTGGTGCTGTTGGCTATCGGCTGGAGCGCAAAGGCTTCGCTCATCCGGCTAATTTTCTCCTGCTGGGCACGCCCGCGCAGGCCGTAAACGCCGGAGAAAAACCGCAGGTTCTGCGCTACCGTCAGGTTGCCGTAGAGGGAAAACTTTTGCGCCATATAGCCCAGGTGCTGCCGCGCTTTGCCGGAGCTGGTTTTCAGATCCATACCCAGCACCAGCGCTTTACCCGAAGTGGGGACTAACAAACCGCACATCATCTTGAAAGTCGTGGATTTCCCAGCCCCATTAGGTCCCAGCAGGCCGAAGATTTCCCCGCGCTTAACGGCGAAGTTAACGTGGTCGGTAGCCGCGAAATCGCCAAATTTTTTGGTCAGCTCCTTGGCCTGAATCACCGTCTCGCTGGCTTCGCCTTCCACGGTGTGAAGAATATCGCCCAAAGGCGATTCATTAGCCCCCGCGCCGCCGAGCAGGTCGATAAACGCATCTTCAAAGCGCGGGTCGGTCTCTTTGAAGCCGGACTCGGGGATATTGAGCGCCGTGGCCAGATCGCTAACATCAGCCTGTTTGGCAAGGATCAGCCGCACCGAGCGCCCCTGAATGACGCCATCGCTTACCTGCGGCATTTTCAGGGCCCGCTGTAGCAACTGGCGATTATTTTCGCCCTCATGGCTGACCAGCAAAGAGCGCCCTGCCATTTTTTGCGTGAGCTCTTTGGGCGCGCCGTGGTACAGCAGCTCGCCTTCGTTCATCAGCAAAATTTCCCGGCACTGTTCGGCTTCATCGAGGTAGGAGGTGCTCCACAGAATCAGCATGCCTTCTCCGGCAAGCTCGTGAACCATTTGCCACAGCTCACGCCGGGATATCGGGTCGACCCCCACGCCGGGCTCGTCGAGCAGCAGCACTTTGGGCTGGCCGACGAGAGTGCAGGCGAGGCCAAGTTTTTGCTTCATGCCGCCGGAAAGTTTGCCCGCGAGCCGAGCGGTAAATGGCCCAAGGGAGGTAAATTCCAGCAGTCTTTCAAAGGTGCTTTTGCGTTCTTCACCGGTCACGCCGCGCAGGTCTGCATACAAGGTGAGGTTTTCCATCACCGTTAAATCTTCGTACAGGCCGAATTTTTGCGGCATATAGCCGAGCTCGGCGTGGAGGGCGCGATCGTCTTTAATCGGGTCTAGGCCAATCACCGAAGCCGTACCTTCGCTGGGTTTCAATAATCCGGCCAGCATCCTCATCAGGGTCGTTTTGCCCGCCCCATCCGGGCCGACTAAACCGGTCACCGCACCGGCATGAATTTCGCAATCCAGGCTGGCGACAGCGGGTTTCTCCAGATCCGGAAAGCGCTTCATCAACCCCTGGAGGCGAATTGTCGCTTTATTGTTGCTCATGCTGAGTTCCGCCGTTGAATTTCACCGTAACCGGCATCCCCTGGCGCAGGGCGTCATCCGCATCGGTGACGAGAATTCGCAGGCGATAAACCAGGTCTGTGCGTAAATCAGGCGTTTCTACGGTTTTAGGCGTGAATTCCGCCGTAGGGGAGACAAAGCCAATTTTGCCGTGGTACGGCTTATCCGGACGGCCGTCGGTATAAATCAGCAGCTCGCTTCCCGGTTTAGCCTCGCCGAGGCTGGCCTCATTGATATAGGCGCGGATCCACACCGGGCGGGTGAGAGACAGCGTGAGCACCGTGCTGCCAGCGTTGAGCATGCTGCCTGGCTCAACGGCGCGGGTCAGCAGCGTGCCGTCTGACGGCGCAATCAGCGTGGTGTCCTGCAAGTCGAGCTGAGACTGTGCGAGCTGGGCTTTTGCCTGCTGCAAACTGGCCTGAGCCTGGGAAATTTCCTGCGGACGGTTGCCGCTGCGATACTGGCTAAGCTTATCTTTTGCCGCTTTCAGCGTGGCTTTTGCCTGTTCGCTGGAGGAACGGGCGTTTTCTAATTCGTTAGCAGATATGGTGCGTGTGGCCCACAGCCCTTGCTGGCGCTGATAAAAGTTCTGAGCGTAATCATAGGCGGCCTGAGCCTGGTTCACCTGGGCCGCAGCCTGGGCAATCTCCTCATCGCGGTAGCCCGCAATAATTAAGTCATATTTTGCCTGGGCTGCGGCCACGTTGGCCTCGGCCTGGCGTAATGCATTTTCATAGGGGGCTTTATCGAGCAGTCCCAGCGGCTCGCCGGATTTGATTGCATCGCCTTCGTCCACCTCCAGCGCGGCAAGGCGGCCCCCCACCCGGAAGCTGAGGTTAACGGTGCGAATATCGACGTTGCCGTACAGCGTCAGCCCGTCGTCCTGCCTGCCCTGATACCATTTCCAGCCGCCAAATGCCGCGGCTACCAGCGCTAAAATCACAACGGCGACAATAACCGGCTTCTTATTGTTCATCGCTCGTTCTTCCTCCGTTTATGGATAATCCCTGCAGGATGAAATCGACGTGGCTAAGCACCACGCGGCTTATTTGCTGCACTTTGGCCTGGTCAAACTGCGGCCAGCCGGTGCGCAACAGAATCGTTTCGCGCCCGAGCCTGAAGGCCAGCACCTGGCCGAGCAGCGTGTGGGTATGCAAAATAGTTTCAGTATCGAAAGCATCCCGTCCAGTGTAGTGGGCAACCAGAGTGGTGAGCAGGGAATGCATTGGGTCGATAACCTGAGCGTGGATCAACTGGTAGGCAGCGGTCGGGGAAAGCTGCTCGCGGGAGATAAATTTGCTCAGGTTCAGCGTATTGTCGGAGGTCAACAGGGCCAGCATTTGCCCAAGCGCGGTATGGATAAGCTCGCGGATTTTCGCTTTATCAGGAGCGGGCTGGGCAAGAAGCGTTTCGGCCTGCGTAACGTGCTGCTGGAAGTTAACGCTGATAAAGTCGGCAATCCACTGGGCCGATGCCATATACAGCTCTTCTTTGGAACCGAAGTAGTAAGTAATGGCGGCGATATTTTGCCCGGCCTGCGCGGCAATATCTCGCGTGGTCGCATGCATTCCGTATTCGGCAAACTGAGCAATAGCCGCGGATATCAGCGTGTTTTTTGCCTGCTCACCGCGGCTGGTGACCGGCGTCGGTCCTGCGTTCATACCGACCTCTTAAAAAGTTAATCAATCGATTGATTAAGCGTAAGCAAAGTTATCACCCCTGTCCAGCGCAAGGCTTTATTCTGTCAACGGTGGGTAAAGTGAGAATTTATGCGGAAGATCACAAAAACTGCTACACTGCATCCCGAACGGCGCCGTGGTTTGCGCCTCCTCTCTTCGCCAGCCTTGCGTTGGCGCGTGATGTTCCCCCTGGAAACTACACCGCGAAACGCGGTCAGGGCGGTTCTGGAGTTCCTATGTCTTTTGATTCTCTCGGCCTGAATGCCGATATTTTGCGTGCGGTGGAAGAGCAGGGCTATCGTGAGCCTACCCCAATCCAACGTCAGGCAATTCCGGTAGTGTTATCAGGCCGTGATCTGATGGCCAGTGCCCAAACCGGCACCGGTAAGACCGCAGGCTTTACCCTGCCACTGTTACAGCGTTTGACCGACAACGCGCCGCACCTTAAGGGCCGTCGCCCGGTTCGTGCGCTGATCCTCACTCCGACCCGTGAACTTGCGGCTCAGATTGGCGAGAACGTCCGCGACTACAGTAAATATTTGAATATCCGTTCGCTGGTGGTCTTCGGCGGCGTGAGCATTAATCCGCAGATGATGAAACTGCGTAGCGGCGTTGATGTGCTGGTAGCGACCCCGGGTCGCCTGCTGGATCTTGAGCATCAGAACGCCGTTAAACTCGACCAGGTTGAGATTCTGGTTCTGGATGAAGCCGACCGCATGCTGGATATGGGCTTTATCCACGACATTCGCCGCGTGCTGGCAAAACTGCCAACCCGCCGCCAGAACCTGCTGTTCTCCGCAACTTTCTCCGACGATATTAAAGGGCTGGCTGAAAAGCTGCTGCATAACCCGGAAGAAGTTGAGGTCGCTCGCCGCAATACCGCTTCCGAGCAGGTGACTCAGCACGTTCACTTCGTTGATAAGAAACGTAAACGGGAACTGCTGTCGCAGATGATTGGCGAAGGTAACTGGCAGCAGGTTCTGGTCTTTACCCGTACCAAACACGGCGCCAACCACCTCGCTGAACAGCTGCAAAAAGACGGTATTACCGCTGCGGCTATTCACGGTAACAAAAGCCAGGGCGCGCGTACTCGCGCATTGGCCGACTTTAAAAGCGGAGCTATCCGCGTGCTGGTGGCAACCGACATCGCGGCCCGTGGCCTGGATATCGAAGAGCTGCCGCACGTTGTGAACTACGAGCTGCCAAATGTGCCGGAAGATTACGTCCACCGTATTGGTCGTACCGGCCGTGCTGCGGCAACCGGCGAAGCGCTGTCTCTGGTTTGTGTGGATGAGCACAAACTGCTGCGTGATATCGAGCGCCTGTTGAAACGTGAGATCCCGCGTATGGCACTTGCGGGCTATGATGTTGACCCGTCTATCCCGGCTGAACCTATCGTGAACGGTCGCCAGCAGCGCGGCGGCGGCGGTCGTGGCGGCCAGGGCCAGGGCGGTCGCGGTGGTCAGAGCCAGGGGCAAGGCCAGCGGCGCGGCGGCAACGGCGGTAACGCTAATGCTTCCGGCGAACGCAGCAGCGCACCTCGCCGCAGCGGTAAACCTCAGGGTGAAGGTGCGGCTAAACCGGCTGGAGACAACGCTCGTCGTCGTCGCCCGCCGCGTAAACCGGCTGCTGCCCAGTAAAGAACATTTGAGTTCAATCGAAGAGGCGCTAACATAGCGCCTCTTTTTATATCTGGTAACGTCATGCGTGTTCTTCTTGCCCCGATGGAGGGCGTGCTCGACTCCCTTGTTCGCGAACTTCTCACCGAAGTTAACGACTACGATCTCTGTATCACCGAGTTTCTTCGCGTGGTCGATCAGTTATTGCCGGTAAAATCCTTCCTTAAGCTTTGCCCCGAACTTAACCACGCAAGTCGTACGCCGTCCGGCACTCTGGTGCGTGTCCAACTGCTTGGTCAGTACCCGCAATGGTTGGCGGAAAACGCCGCTCGCGCAGTGGAACTTGGTTCCTGGGGCGTTGACCTAAACTGCGGCTGCCCGTCAAAGCTGGTTAACGGTAGCGGCGGTGGGGCTACCCTGCTGAAAGATCCCGAACTTATTTATCGCGGGGCGAAAGCCATGCGTGAGGCGGTACCTTCACATTTACCTGTCACGGTAAAAATTCGCCTCGGCTGGGACAGCGGCGCGCGGCAGTTTGAAATTGCCGATGCGGTACAGCAGGCGGGAGCGACGGAGCTGGTGGTTCACGGCAGAACCAAAGAAGACGGCTATAAAGCCGAGCTGATCAACTGGGGCGCTATCGGCGAAATTCGTCAGCGCCTGTCGATTCCGGTTATCGCTAACGGTGAAATCTGGGACTGGCAAAGCGCTCAGGACTGCCTGGCGGCAACCGGCTGTGACTCCGTGATGATTGGCCGCGGCGCATTGAACGTGCCAAACCTGAGCCGGGTCATTAAATATAACGAAGCGCGCATGCCCTGGCCGGAAGTGGTTAAGTTATTGCAAAAATACAGCCGCCTGGAAAAACAGGGCGATACCGGTATGTATCACGTAGCGCGCATTAAGCAGTGGCTGGGCTACTTGCGTAAAGAATACGTGGAGGCCACGGAGTTATTCTCAACGATCCGTACGCTGAAAAGATCTGGCGAAATAGCTGATGTAATTTGCAATCAAAAATAGCTTATATTTACTTGTGCCTGTTAACTATTCTATTATTAACGGGCATGAGCTGGCTGGCTTATCTTTATTAATGACTTTGGCTTTATTGCTGAATGTATCTCACAGTTTTGTATTTTTTATAATATTTTTTCTGGATGTTATTTTATTGCGGTGAGAGTATGAGCGCGTAAACTATTTCCAGGATTGTTACTGTCTAACAGGCAAAACCTAAGTGTCTGCTCCCGAAAGGGGTGCCAGGCACTTAGGTTTTTTTTTGCTTCTTATTTACTAAATAAACAACAACGGATGTTTATTATGAAAACACAGCTAAAAATAATCAGCGGTTTTATTCTTCTGCTCGGCGCAGGTTTTTTACCCCGGTTGCAGGCCAGCCTCCCCGGCAGCAATTTTATATCCGGCAGCCATCTTGGTCTGAAACTGAGCAATGTCTGGATGCTCAACACCACCGATACCTTCTCGGAGCTTGGAGTCAGCAATCAAAACGCCTGGGCGCAGGGCATACATCTTGACTGGCAGAGCGGCTGGGCGTGGGACAGCGTTGGTTTTGATGCTTCGTGGTACGGTGCCAGCAAGCTGTACGCTAATAAAGACTTTGCCGGGCGTGATCTGCTGAGGGACAACAACGGCCGGGCCGAAGGGTTTAACAAATTCGGGCAAGTTTACGCCAAAGCACGCTGGGGCGATCAACGGCTGCACTTATCTCTTTGGGCCGGCTGGAAACAGCTCTACAAATTGGGCGCTTTGAGCGTCACACGCAGCCGCGCGGTGCCGAGCAGCTGGCAGGGGATTAGCTCGGAGCTGGTCTGGGATAAGTTCACCGCCAAAGCCGCGCTGGTGGATCGTTTTTCCGAGCGGGACGAGCCGGAAAAACGCCGCTTTATGACCCTGAAAAGCAATAAGCGCATCGACTATATCGCCACCGGGGAGCTGAGCTGGGTTCCAGAAAAAGGCAGTAAAGTCAGTTTTATTACCGCTGAAAGCAAAAACTATTTGTTACGCCACGGGCTGGAAGCGAATACCGTCGTCGCGCTAAGCCCCAAAGCCAATTTGCTGGCTCGCGGCGTTTATTACTACGCCCGGGGCCTTGGAGAGTGGGAAGGGGTACGAGCCTTTACCCATAGCGCCCAGCATTGGTTTGGCCTGGTGGGCTATCAATTCGGTGCCTCTGAATCAGGCGTTGGCTGGTCGTATACCCGAGCCAGGCTTAATAATGGTCTTGGGCAGTTCTACTGGCAGTTTGGTAAAAACACCCGCGGCGCTTTTAATAGCAAAGCTGACGGTGAGGGTAATGATTATGTAAAAGACGGCGAAAGCATGGTTTATTTATATAGCCAGTACCGAATTAGCCCTGCGCTTCAGGTCGGTATATATGGCAATTATGGTTATGGCATGAAATATGAAGGCGTGTCGTTAAAAGAGTGGGAGTACGGCGGTTTTATATCCTGGGATGTTCCCCAAATTAAAGGTTTGAATATCTTCTCCGGATTTGGTCCAGCCTATGGTTGGAAAATAAATGCAAAACAGGACCCTTTACTCACTCACGACGGGAAAACTTATCGCCGGGCTAAAGGGGTGGGTGGCACCGTGCGTGTGGAATATCTTTTTAATTTATTCTGAAGAGAAACTACAAGGAGATGTAAATAATGAAAAGTAAACTTTTCGTTTTATTAGCTGTAGCCCTCATAGCGGGACCTGCCGGTGCGGCTGAGCGCCCTATGCGAATTCTGCTGGTTAATGACGACGGCTGCCAGTCCGTAGGCACAACTTCTTTGCAGGACAAATTGCAGGAGAAAGGTTATGACGTCTGGATGGTGGCTCCTGCGACCAACCAAAGCGGCATTGGCTCGGCCATAAGCTTTAAGCCGAATAAGATTTTTGACGTCAAAAAAGTGGCTGAAAAGCGCTATTGCTTCCCCGGCACGCCGGCAGATTCCGTTGATTTTGCTTTACTGGGCGTGATGAAAGATGCTCTGCCGGACCTGGTCATATCGGGCGTTAACGACGGGCCGAATACCGGCGTGGCGCAGCTTAACTCAGGCACCATTGGCGCGGCTGCACGCGCTGTACGCTACGGCTACCCGGCGATAGCCGCCAGCATTGGCTACCTTCTTAATGAAAAAGAGATGAAAGGTGGCTGGCCAAGCACTCAGAAATACTGGCCGGATTCGGTTGACTATATTGTTGGCGTCGTGGATGAACTGGGCAAAAGCTGGCGTCCTGGCCTGCCGGTATTACCTATCGGTTCCGGTCTGAGCATTAATTATCCCCCGCTTGAGAAACGTGCCATTCGCGGTATGAAGTTTGTGGAGAACGAACAATTCCCGATAGCACAGCATTTCTACAAAATTTTGCCAGATGGAAAAGCGCAGCAGATTATGAGCCAGGATGTGCTGACCCCGGTTGATAACGGCACGGACACCGGCTGGCTGAACCGCGGCTATATAACCTGGACTATTTTTGACGGCGAGTGGAATGCCTCGCACTTCCAGCCGCAGTATCGCCAGCGCCTGGCCGGATTAATCGACACCCAATAAACCGCTACCAGATAAGATCGGCCTCACGCTTTATCGACCGTAAGGTTGAGTGGCGTGCTTCTTCTGGTAGATTGGGCTGGTTGGATTGTTACTGCATCGTGCAGGCAAAACCTGATTATCTGGCTTAGCCGGAGGTCAGGTTTTTTTGTTTCCGGGGTAGCCATGAAAATAGCCAAAATACTCAACAATAACGTCGTGGTTATCCTTGATGAAAATCAGCGAGAACAGGTCGTCATGGGCCGTGGGTTGGGCTTTCAAAAGCAGCCGGGAGATGCCCTCGAGCGTGAAAAAATTGAAAAGGTCTTTTCTCTGCAAAGTGATGAGCTGGTTGCCAGGCTGAGCGAATTACTCAACCAGATCCCGCTGGAGGTCATGACCACCTGCGATCGTATTATTCAGCGCGCTCGCGAGCGGCTGGGCAAACTTCAGGAAAGCCTCTACATCTCTCTGACCGATCACTGCCATTTTGCTATAGAACGGCAGAGCAAGGGGGTGTCGATCCGCAATGCACAGCTTTGGGAAATCAAGCGTCTTTACCCCAGGGAGTTTCAGCTGGGGCTGGAAGCGCTGGAGATTATCGAGGCACGGCTGGAAGTAAAGCTTGCCGAAGACGAGGCGGGCTTTATTGCCCTCCATCTGGTCACCGCGCAGCTGAACGGCGAAATGCCGGAGGTGATGGAGGTCACGCGCGTCATGCAGGAGACTCTGCATATCGTCAAATACCAACTGCAAATCGAGTATCACGAGGAGAGCCTGAGCTATCAGCGTTTTGTGACGCATCTGAAATTTTTTGCCCAGCGAATGCTGGCCCGTAATACGGTAACGGATGACGACATCACGCTGCATGCGGCAGTGAAAGAGAACTATTCTTGTGCCTGGCGCTGCGCCGAGAAGCTCCGGAACCATCTTGCAAAAAACTATCAACGTGAATTGAGCAACGAAGAAATTATGTTCCTCGCGATTCATATCGAGCGGGTACGCAAAGAAAGCCACAAGGCTTAAACACTGAAAGGATTGTTACTGCTTCGGCAGGCAAAACCTGAGCATTGGTTTCCCCCGCGAGAGGGCAGCCTGCTCAGGTTTTTTTTTACCTTACTCAGCACATTTCGCCCTCGGGGCGTGACGCAAAAGGAAAGCGGTTATGGGCCATCAAGAGCTGACCAACGAAATTCTTAAACATGTGGGCGGACGGGAAAATATTGTAAGCCTGGTGCATTGCGCCACCCGGCTGCGTTTCAAACTCAAAGATAATAAACGGGCAGATCCTGAGGGACTAAAGCGTAACCCCGGCGTCATTATGGTGGTGGAAAGCGGCGGGCAGTTTCAGGTCGTTATCGGCAACCACGTTCACGATGTTTATGTTTCGGTGTGCGCTGCGGCGGGAATTAACGACGAGGCGGGACCACCCGAAAGCAGCGGTAAGAAAGAGAATCTGCTTAATCGGTTAATAGATATTGTTTCTGCAATATTCACCCCTTTCCTTGGCGTGATGGCGGCCTCGGGCATCATGAAGGGATTACTGGCTTTGAGCGTGGTCTGCGGGTGGCTAAGTACAGCATCAGGAACCTATAAAATTTGGTTTGCTGCCAGTGATTCACTGTTCTATTTCTTCCCGCTGGTGCTGGGCTATACGGCGGGTAAAAAATTCGGCGGCAGCCCGTTTATTACCATGGCGATAGGTGGAGCACTGACTCATCCTATGATCATGCAGGCCTTCGAAGCGACGTCCGTTCCGGGAACGGCGAGCGAGCATTTCCTCGGAGTTCCCATCTCGTTTATCAATTACAGCTCGTCGGTCATCCCGATAATTCTGGCTTCCTGGGTGAGCTGCTGGCTTGAGAAACAGAGTAATCGGCTGCTGCCTTCCGCAATACGCAATTTATTCACGCCGCTCATTTGCCTGACCATTGTTGTGCCAATGACATTTTTGATTATTGGCCCGGCCGCGACATGGCTTAGTCAGGTGCTTGCCGCAGGCTACCAAATAATTTATGCCTTTGCTCCGTGGCTGGCCGGTGCGGTATTAGGCGCAATCTGGCAAGTCTGCGTTATCTTTGGGCTTCACTGGGGCCTGATACCCATCGCAATTAATAACCTGACGGTATTCGGCCAGGACACGCTGTCTGCTTTATTACTTCCGGCGGTTATGGGCCAGGTAGGCGCAACCCTTGGCGTTCTGTTTGCTACTCGCGATCCGCGAATGAAAATGCTGGCTGGCTCTGCGGCAACAGCGGGCATTTTCGGCATTACCGAGCCGGCTGTATATGGTGTCACATTGCCCGGCCGCCGCCCGTTCATCTTTGGCTGCATATCCGGCGCGATTGGCGCCGCGATTGCGGGTTACTTCCAGAGCCATGTCTATTCTTTTGGCCTCGCCAATATTTTCACTCTCGCACAAATGATCCCGCCGGGCGGCGTTGATGCCAGCGTTTGGGGCGCGATTAGCGGCACAGTGCTGGCGCTGGTTTTAGCATGCGTGCTTACCTGGGCGTTTGGCGTGCCGCGCACCCCGCAGCCTGACGAGCCAGCCGTTGAGCCGGGTGAAACCGGGGAAAATGACATTCTTGCCCCGATGAGCGGCACCGTGCTGGCGATGGAGCAGGTGCCGGATGCCACTTTTGCCGGCGGTTTACTCGGCCAGGGCGCGGCTATCATTCCTGTGACCAACCAGCTTCGTGCGCCATTCAGCGGTGAAGTTGTGTCGCTGTTTAAGACCCACCACGCGATTGGCCTGCAAAGCGAGAGCGGTATTGAAGTGTTAATTCATATCGGGATTGACACCGTCAAGCTCGACGGCCGGCACTTCACGGCTCACGTTCGGGTGGGCGAAAAAATAAAATCTGGCGATCTGCTGATCGAGTTCGATCGCCTGGCAATTATTGCCGCCGGGTTCGATCTCGCAACCCCGATAATCGTCAGCAATAGCGATAAGTACCGCGAAGTTAAGCGCGTAACGCAGCATTCAACCCTCGATTCAGGCATGCCGTTTTTGGCGGTACGTCGTTAAGCAAAGGAGAGTGATATGACAGCATTTCCAAAATCATTTCTATGGGGCGGCGCTATTGCTGCCAATCAGGTCGAAGGCGCATGGCTTGAAGAAGGAAAAGGCGTTTCCACTTCAGACATACAGCCCCACGGCGTACTAGGGGCAGCGAAAGAGCGAGCGGAGGGCGAGAGCTGTATTAAAGACGTTGCCATCGATTTTTATCACCGCTACCCGCAGGATATTGAGCTATTTGCCGAGATGGGGTTCCGCTGCCTGCGGGTTTCCATTGCCTGGACGCGTATTTTCCCCCAGGGCGACGAGCAGGAGCCAAATGAGGCGGGTCTGGCGTATTACGACCGGCTGTTCGACGAGCTGGCAAGACACAATATCCGCCCCATGGTGACGCTCTCGCACTTCGAAATGCCGCTGGGCCTGGTGAAGAACTACGGTGGCTGGAGTGACCGCAGGGTTATTGGCTATTTCGAGCGTTACGCCCGCTGCGTTTTTGAGCGCTATCAGCACAAGGTCAAACTATGGCTGACGTTTAATGAAATCAATATGGCGCTGCATTCGCCGCTAACGGGCATCGGGCTGGAAGGCTCGCCGGATGAAGGTGAGATTTATCAGGCCGTCCATCATCAGTTGGTTGCCAGCAGCCTGGCGGTGAAAGCCTGTCACGAAATTGTGCCCGATGCGCGTATTGGCAATATGCTGCTCGGCGGGCTGATGTATCCGCTGACCTGCAAGCCGGAAGATATGCTGAAAACCTGGGAGAAAAACAACGGCTGGCTGTTCTTCGGCGACGTGCAGTGCCGCGGCAGTTATCCGGGCTATATGCTGCGCTACTTCCGGGAAAAAGGTATCCAGCTCAACATAACTGAATCCGATGCTGAGATCCTGAAAAATACCGTCGATTTTATCTCCTTCAGCTACTACACCACCGGCTGCGCGACCACGGATGAAGAGTTAAACGAGAAGATCCGCGGTAACGTTCTCAGCATGGTGTCCAACCCCCATCTGCCGAGTTCCGAATGGGGCTGGCAAATCGACCCAACCGGGCTGCGTATTATCCTCAATATGCTTTGGGATCGTTATCAGAAGCCGTTGTTTATCGTTGAGAACGGACTGGGCGCGAAGGACAGCCCGGAGGCGGACGGCACGGTAAATGACGATTATCGCATTCGCTACCTTAACGATCATCTGGTGCAGGTGGGCGAGGCGCTGAAAGACGGGGTTGATGTCATGGGCTATACCAGCTGGGGGCCGATAGATCTGGTGAGCGCGTCAAAAGCCGAGATGTCTAAACGCTACGGCTTTATCTATGTCGATCTTGATGACCAGGGCAACGGCACGCTGGCTCGCTCACGTAAAAACAGCTTCTACTGGTACAGGGAAGTGATTGCCACCGACGGCGCAAGCCTGAAGCCTTAAGCACGAATTAGCGGGAGCTTCTCCCGCTAATCTTTAGTTGACCAGCCTGTGAATAAATCCTCGTAGCCACATTAGCGCCGCGTCGCTGTTATGGCGCTGGTGCCACAGCAGCGCCACCTCAAACGGGGGAACATCCAGCGGCACCGGGCTGGCGGCCAGACCCCAGTTTTTTTGCCAGCTTTCCGATAGCCCCGACGGCACGGTTGCCAGGGCGGGCATTTGCTGTAGCAGGCCGGGCAGGGCGGCAAAATGCGGCGTGGTATAACTTACGCTTCTTGTTTGCCCAATCTTTGCCAGCAGGGTGTCTATCTGGCTGCTGGTCGCTTCGCGGTAGCTGACCAGCACATGCTGGTGGGCAACGTAATCTTCTATTTTCAGCGCGGGGCTGGCGGCAACCTGCTGCGGATGCCAGAGCGTAACAAAATCCATTTCCTTCAGCACTTCCCGCTCCAGCCAGCGTGCGCTGTGGTTTGCCACGCTGATTGCCATATCCAGCTCGCCGCCTTCCAGCCGCTGTGCGTCGGTGAACGGATCGCTTGCCACCACGTTGATATGCATACCCGGTGCTTCCTGCTTCAGGGCAGGGATCAGCTTCGGCATCAGCCACATTTCTACCCAGTCGGTCATGCCGATGGTCACCGTGGCTCTGGCGCTTGCAGGCGAAAATTCGGCCTGCTGGAATAAGGCACTCTGTAGCTGTTCCAGCAGCGGCATTAGCTCCGTGTGCAATTCACTGGCGCGGGCGGTGGGCTGCATGCGGTGGCCGCTGCGAATAAACAGCGGGTCGTCGAACATATCGCGCAGGCGAGCCAGCGCGCCGCTAACCGCAGGTTGCCCCAGGTGTAGTTTATCCGCGGCCAGCGAGACGCTCTGCTCCCGGAACAGCACCGCAAAAGCGATCAATAAGTTGAGATCGATTTTGCGGAAATCATTTTCTTTGATAGTCATTATTTCTCCAATCAATTGGAGTGATGATACGCCGGGGCGGATACTGACGGCAAGTTGAACACCTGCCCGAGGATAAAAAATGAAAACGGCATTAACTCTGTTAGCCCTGCTTTGCGGTGGCGCTCTGGCGGCTCACGCCGCGGCCGCACCGCAGCCAATCTCTCAGCAGCAGGCTCCCGGCTACTACCGCATGATGCTAGGAGACTGGCAAATTACCGCCGTATCTGACGGAACGGTGGTCGTGCCCCTGGATAAGCTGCTCACCCACATTACGCCGCAGAAGCTGAGTGAGCGCATGGCGGCGGAGGCCATGACGCCTGCGGCAGAAACTTCAATCAACGCTTTTGTGATTAACACCGGTAAACGGCTGATTCTGGTTGATACCGGTGCCGGCCCGCTGTTTGGTCGCGCGGGTGGGCACTTGCTGGAAAATTTACGCTCAGCCGGAATAAGGCCGCAAGATATTAGCCTGGTGCTGCTGACCCACATCCATGCCGACCACTCCGGCGGCGTGGAATATCGGGGCAAACCGGCTTTCCCTGATGCGACAGTGCGCGTCGAACAGAAAGACGTCGATTTCTGGCTTAACCCGGCGAATATCGGTGAGGTAGAAAAAAGCCAGCAGCATACTTTTGCCGAGTCAGAACGCTCGCTGCGCCCGGTGATTGACGCAGGCAGGCTGAAACCTTTTACGGCACCGGCAGAAATTATTCCGGGTATCGAGGCCATACCGGCTGCGGGCCATACGCCAGGCAGCGTGGTTTATCGCATCAGCCGGGGCGGGCAAACGATGATGATGTGGGGCGATATTATTCATGCCAAAGCCGTACAAATGCCGGACCCGGACGTTGCCATCCATTTTGATGTCAACCAGCAGCAGGCTATTGCCACGCGTGAACGGGTATTAAGGCTTGCTTCGCAGGAAGGGGATTGGGTGGCCGCGGCGCATATTGCTTTCCCGGGGTTTGGCCATGTGAAAGCGGAAGGTAACGGCTATCGCTGGGTGCCGGTTAACTACAGTAGCCAGGCCGGTAAATAACAGGGTAAAGGTGCCACGCAGGGGTGGCACCCGCCGTCGTCAGAAGATCATTTTGAATACGCCGGTGACTACCAGCAAACCAATGAGAAAAATTATCAGAATCGCCCATAAAATAATTTTCATTAGCACTCCTTACCTTTTGGTTTGGTCTTTTGAGTATAGGCAAGGATGAGCAGACGGGGGGAGTTGCCTCCCCGTAAACGGAATAATGGATAAAAAAGATTTCTAACAGACGGGATTAAGGCCGAGGTTTACTGGCCGACAGCAGGAAAATCATCGGGCGTTCAGCCTCTTCGGCAAGGCCAGGGTTACGGGCAATTTGTTCTTCATCTGGCCCCCATTCGTCCAGTTTCTCAATGATAAAGCCGCTTTCAATCAGAGCATTAATCCAGGTGGCCAGTTTGCGATGCTGCTTTTTCACGCCCTCGGCAAACCAGTTGCTGATGCGCTCGCCTTCCTGCTGATAATGGTTCACCGGCCAGCTGCGTTGCCCCGCCTGATCTTTAAGCCAGCCCTGCTGCAACGGCGCGGTATAGACCGGGTGTTCGGCGGTAAATACCAGCTTGCCTCCGGGCACGAGCGCCTGATTCAGAGTGGTAAAGAGTGGCTGAATATCTTCCAGATAATGCAGCGCCAGCGAGCTATAGGCCACGTCTATACTCTCTGCCGGTAGCCTTAGCGCGGAAAGATCTTCCTGCCGATACTCAATGCCGGTGCCGTCGGTCATTTCACGCGCTTTGGCGAGCATCAGGCTTGAAACGTCCAGCCCTACAACCTTTTCTGCCCCGGCGTCACGCGCATAGCGGCAGAACCAGCCGTAGCCGCAGCCAAGATCAAGCACCTGCTTGCCAGCCAGCGGCGGCAGCATACTTTTAACTTTTGCCCATTCAGGCGCGCCATCCAGACCCTTTATCGAGCGATCGAGAGTGGCATATCCGGCAAAAAATGCCGGATCGTCGTAGATATTTTGCGTCATAAATCCTCCGCAGATGTAAGGCCATTATTGGCCAGCAGGAATTTTAGACGCTTTGCCACCGGAAAGAAAAGTGCGCCAGATAGTTAAAAGCCGTAGTGGCTGAGCTCTGGGTGCTCGTCCGGGCGGCGGCCCAGCGGCCAGAAGAAGGCTCGCTCGCTCTCTTTAATCGGGCTGTCGTTAATGCAGGCGTGACGGTTGATCATCAGGCCCTGCTCATTAAACTCCCAGTTTTCGTTGCCGTAGCTGCGGAACCAGTTGCCCGAGTCGTCGTGCCACTCGTAGGCAAAGCGGACCGCGATGCGGTTTCCGTCGTGCGCCCAAATCTCCTTGATCAGGCGGTAGTCCAGCTCGCGTTGCCACTTACGTTGCAGAAAACCAACCACCGCTTCGCGGCCATCAACAAACTCTGCCCGATTTCGCCAGTGGGTATTCAGGGCATAGACCTTTGATACAAGCTCGGGGTCACGGCTGTTCCACGCATCTTCCGCCATGCGGACTTTCTGCTTTGCCGTTTCAAGAGTAAACGGCGGTAACGGGGGCTTTACGGTCATATTCAGAACTCCTGTGGATATGTAGACAGGTTTGTCTACAAGGTTAACGCTACCCTGGGTAGACAGATTTGTCTACATACGGCATGATAGATTTTTCAAAGGAGCCAGCATGAGCACAGTGACCCTAAGCGCGCGCGACCGAATCCTGCATACTGCGCATAACCTGTTCTACCGGGACGGCATTCGCGCCACCGGCATCGATCGGATAATCAAAGAAGCTGGCGTGACTAAGGTGACCTTTTATCGGCATTTTCCGGCTAAGAATGACCTGATTGGGGCTTTTCTGGATTACCGGCACCGGCGCTGGATGGCGTGGTTTAGCGAAACGCTTAAGCAGGAAATGGCCCGCACGGGAAGTCTGGTGCAGTCTCTGGCGGCAACGTTAGAAAACTGGTTTGACGACGAGGCATTTCGCGGATGTGCGTTTATTAACTCGGCGGTTGAAATGGCGGAGGCCCTGCCTGAAACATTACCCATCGCCCGGGCGCATAAACAGGCGATGGTAGAGTGCCTTGCGGGCTATCTGCCGCACAATGAAGCCGGAAAGCAGCAGGCCGAAATGCTGGCGCTGGTTATAGACGGGGCGATAGTCAAAGCCCAGCGTGACGGCGACGGGAAAGAGGCGCTGATACAACTGCGGGCCTGGCTGGCGCTGTTGCCCGCAGCGGAGAATTAATCCTCTCTCTGGCGGTGTTTAAACCATAACCGCACGCCTATCACCAGCGCGACGACGGCTATCAGCCATATCCAGTGTCGGAGATGTTGGTCGAGGTTATGCAGCCATGGGCCGACCACTTCGCCGCCCAGATAGCCGAGAGTGGTAAACAGCGTTGCCCAGAGGATCGCACCACAGATATTCAGCGGAATAAACAGCTTAGGCGGCAGCTTGCTGGCACCGATAATAATCGGCCCGACGATACGAAATCCGTACATAAAGCGGCTGCCAATCACAAACAGATAAGGATGGCGGTTAATCAGCGCCTGAGCCTTAGCAATTTTCTTGTGGTGTTTTTTGAACCGTGCCAGCAGCGAGCCGCCAAAATGCCTGCCCACCAGAAACAGAACCTGGTCGCCAATCATGCCGCCAAGCGCGACGGCGGCAACCACCAGAGGAAATTTGAGTAACCCCTGATGCGCGGCCACGCCGCCCAGCAGAGTAATCGTTTCGCCTTCCGCCATGCTGCCGACAATCAGCGCCGCATAGCCGTACTGCTCTATTAAACCGTTGATATCCATCAGCCCGGACTCATCTCCATGTTCATTGTTTCCCTAAAGCATACAACCCATAGCCGCCCGGTTTGCAAATAAACGCAGATATTTTTCACCTGGCTAAATATTAACCGCACGGTGAATTATACTTAGGCTATTGCAAGCATTTGCGCTGCAGGTCAGGAGGTTGTATGAGCCACGTCTGGGGATTGTTTTCCCATCCTAATCGCGAAATGCAGGAAATTAAGCGCGAGAACGAATCCGTCTCGCACCACTACACTCACCATGTGCTGTTGATGGCGGCGATACCCGTCATCTGCGCGTTTATCGGCACCACGCAAATTGGCTGGAATTTTGGCGACGGTAGCTACGTGCAGCTTTCGATGTTCACCGGCCTTTATCTCGGCATACTTTTCTACGCCTTGATGCTGGCGGGCGTTGCGGTGATGGGGCGAGTCATCTGGTGGATGGCGCGTAACTACCCGCAGAGGCCATCCCTTGCCAGCTGTATGGTCTTTGCTGGCTATGTCGCCACGCCGCTGTTCCTGAGCGGGATTGTGGCGCTTTATCCGCTGGTCTGGCTGTGCGTAGCGGTAGGCGCTCTGGCGCTGGTTTACACCGGCTACCTGCTCTATGTCGGCGTGCCTGATTTCCTCGGGATCGACAGGGAAGAGGGCATGAGCTTCGCCAGCTCAACTCTGGCAATCGGCGTACTGGTGCTGGAGGTGCTGCTGGCGGCGGCGGTAGTGCTGTGGGGGTACGGCTATCGCCTGTTCTGACGGTGCGTAATTTTTAGAAACTTTTGATATAACGTTACCATTCTTAACTGGTAGTTTAACGGGGCGCCGGAGTATGATTCTGGCGCCCCGCGTCTTTGTTTATTCAGATAAATGTCTGCGGTGAGCCTATACTTTTCCGGAATCATTACAGAAGTGTCACCATGCCGACAAAAATCCGTTTATCGTTGTTCAGCCTTGCGCTGATGATGACTGTGCCTTTTGCCCCGCAGGCAGAAGCCAGTAAGGCCGTCACTCAGGCGGCCAGCGCCGGTCAGGAGATTGCCTCCGGCAGCGCCATGATTGTCGATTTGCAAAGCAACAAAATTCTCTATTCCAGCCATCCGGATCTGGTTCGTCCTATCGCCTCGATTACCAAGCTGATGACGGCGATGGTGGTGCTGGACGCGCATCTGCCGATGGATGAAATGCTAAAAGTGGACATCAGCCATACGCCGGAGATGAAGGGGATTTACTCTCGCGTGCGTCTGAACAGCGAGATCAGCCGTAAAAATATGATGCTGCTGGCGCTGATGTCTTCTGAAAACCGCGCGGCAGCGAGCCTGGCGCACCACTACCCTGGCGGCTACGACGCGTTTATTCGTGCGATGAACGCCAAGGCTAAGTCATTGGGCATGACCCACACGCGTTACGTGGAGCCAACCGGCCTGTCGATTGAAAACGTCTCGACCGCCAACGATTTGACCAAACTGCTGATTGCCACCCAGAAATATCCCCTGCTCGGGCAGCTCAGCACCACTCATGAAGATATGGCGACCTTCAGCAACCCTTCTTACACGCTGCCGTTCCGCAACACTAACCATCTGGTGTACCGCGAAAACTGGAATATTCAGCTGACGAAAACCGGCTTTACTAATAATGCCGGCCACTGTCTGGTGATGCGCACCGTGATTAAAGGGCGCCCGGTGGCGCTGGTCGTGCTGGATGCCTTCGGGAAATATACTCATTTTGCCGACGCTAACCGCCTGCGCAACTGGATGGAAACCGGGAAGATAACGCCGGTTCCCGCTGCGGCATTAAGCTACAAGCGTTCAAAAGCGGCGCAAATGGCAAACAACACCGTTTCCGCCGGGGAAGAAGAGTAATTATTGAGGCAGCGTCTGGTCTCCGCCGTTGAGCGGGCGCTGCATCATTACCGTATCGCGCCAGTCTCCAAGCTTGAACCCGACGCTGCGCAGCCGTCCTACCGTTTCAAACCCGTGCTGGCTGTGTAATCTGCAAGATCCCTCGTTATTTTCGCCATCACCAATCACGGCAATCATCTGCCGCCACGGCCCTTGCTCACAGCGCGCTATTAGCTCGCCGAGCAAAGCTTTGCCGATGCCGCGCCCCGTCATGCCGGTGTCGATATAAACGGAGTCTTCGATGGTGTAGCGGTAGCCGGGGCGAGGGCGATAAACAGTGGCGTAGCAGTAGCCGACAATCCTGCCATCTATAACCGCAACCAGCCACGGCAGGCCATAGCCACGAACTGCCGCGAGGCGCTCGGCCATTTGCTGCTCGCCAGGCGGCGTCTCTTCGAAAGAGCCTCTGCCGTTTAGCACATGCCATTGATAAATGCTTTTTATTGCCGGGATATCGTCTGGAGTGGCCTCCCTTATCCCCGGCAGTGTGGAAGGTAATACTGCTATTGCAGACATGTCTGTTTCGCCCCCTGGCAGGAAAAAAGGGTGAAGAAAAATCTTCACCCAGTCTTTTTAATCTATGCCGAAAAAAGAGCGAAACATAGGCTGGTGGTCATAGGAGAAACTTATCTCCTGCCCGGTCAGCCATGTTCCTTGCCGCAGCCGCAATTATCCTCAGCCCAGCCTTTACGTTTCGTCGTTTTGCCGATACCGGGGTTCATGCTGTTGGTCGGATCGTTGGCTTTATAGAACTGCTTCAGCGTTTCCGGCGCTTTATAGAGATGGCCCACGTTGTGCTCCGCCGGGTATTGCGCCCCGCGCTCTTGCAGCAGGGCCAGCATCTGCTCTTTCAACTCATGAACATCAACGCCTTTCTTAACAATGTAATCCTGGTGGAAAACATGGCACATAAAATGGCCGTAGTAGAGGCGGTGGATCAGCTTATCGCCAATTTCCGGCGGCAGCTCTTCGAACCAGTCGCTGTCGTTGCGGCGCAGCGCAATATCCAGCGCCAGAATGTCTTCCACCTCATCGGCATGAACCGCGTGGTAGCGAATGGCCGCGCCTGCGGCGGCAAAACGATGAAGGAAAGCTTTGCTGCCTTCTTCCGGCGTGCAGACGAAGAAATCGCCCTCGGCGGTTTTGAAATACTCGGTCAGCCAGGCTTTGGCCTCATCGATTCCGTCGCCCGCCATTTTTAGCAGCAGATGGTGAGGATATTTATCGCGCCAGGTTTTCATGCGCTCCGGCAGGTGCGCCGGGAACGCGCCGCCAAGCTTTTGCATAAAGCGGTCGGTGAAATGCGGTTTAAACAGTGGAACCTTGTCCAGCAGGGCATCGGCACGGCCCTTCATGGTGAAGAAGAACGGCATTTTGTCGGTGCCGAGCTTATCGATCATCAGGAAGGTATCCTTGCCGTACTTCTCCGCAATATCGTAAATATCGCGGTGCATATACTCTCCGGCAACCGGCAGGTTTTCGAAGTTAGCCAGAATATGGCGGCGAATTTCGCTCAACACGGCGGGCTGACTGGTGCCGATGTAGAACACCTGCTGGCGTTTTTCCGCCGGGAAGGTGTCGAGGCGTACCGCAAAAACGGCCAGCTTTCCGGCGCAGCCGGAGGACTCAAACAGGCGGTCAGGGTCGGCGTTATAGCGGGCCGGAGTATCGGCTTCAACGTCGCGCACGCGGGTAATATAATCATGGTCATGAGCGTGGCGGCCGTCGTGCTGTACGTCGCTATCCTTCACGCGCTCGTCGTCCAGCGTGCTGAGGATCTGCTCCGGCGTGGCGCCAAGATTAATGCCCAGATGGTTCACCAGCTGAAGCTTGCCGTTTTCGTCGATGCGGGCAAACAGCGACATCTCGGTATAGGCCGGGCCGCGCTGCACCAGCGAGCCGCCCGAGTTATTACAAATCCCGCCAATCACCGACGCGCCAATGCAGGAAGAACCAATCACCGAATGCGGCTCACGCCCCAGCGGCTTAAGCGCTTTTTCCAGCGAATAGAGAGTGGTGCCGGGGAAAGCCAGCACCTGCTCACCTTTGTCCAGCAGATGTAATTTATCAAGGCGCAGGGTGCTGATAATGACGATATCGCGGTCGTAGTCGTTACCGCTCGGCGTGGAGCCTTCGGTCAGGCCGGTATTGGCGGCCTGCATCAAGATTATTTTGTCGGCCGCCACGCAGGCGCTGAGTACGCGCCACAGTTCCAGCAGCGAGCCGGGGAAGACCACCGCCAGCGCCTCGCCCTGCCCGGAGCGGAAGCCCTTGCGGTAGCGTGCGGTTTTAGCGGGGTCGGTCAAGACGTGGTGAGAGCCAACGTGGCGAGCGAGTTCGTTTATTAACGTTTTATTATCGGAAGTCATCAGAACAGACATGTATCCACTCCTTTGGTGGCAGCAAAAAGCCTGCCGTTAAGCATAGCGCCGAAAAACGTGAGCGTAACGAGGAAATATCTACGAAATCAGAACATAGCCTCTGCTACGCTCTTCTTACCCTTCGGGTGATGTGGCAAACTGCACCCCTTAACAAAAGCTTGTGTAGAGAGTAAATCCGATGAAATGGCTCTGTTCTGTAGGTGTCGCGGTAAGCATGGCGCTTCAGCCTGCGCTGGCCGACGAGATGTTTGGCCCGCACCCTTTAACGCCGGAAGCGCGTGATGCCTTCGTCACCGGCCTGCTCAAAAAAATGACCACCGATGAAAAAATCGGTCAGCTGCGCTTAATCAGCGTCGGCCCGGATAACCCAAAAGAAGCTATCCGCGAGATGATCAAAGACGGGCAGGTTGGGGCAATCTTTAACACCGTCACCCGCCAGGACATCCGCGCTATGCAGGACCAGGTGATGCAGCTCAGCCACCTGAAAATCCCTCTGTTCTTCGCCTACGATGTGGTTCACGGCCAGCGTACCGTGTTCCCGATAAGCCTCGGCCTCGCCTCCTCCTTTAACCTCGACGCGGTGAAAACCGTGGGCCGTATCTCGGCCTATGAAGCCGCCGATGATGGCCTGAACATGACCTGGGCGCCGATGGTTGACGTCTCGCGTGACCCGCGCTGGGGCCGCGTTTCAGAAGGCTTTGGGGAAGACACATACCTGACCGCCACTATGGGTCGCACCATGGTTGAAGCGATGCAGGGCAAAAGCCCGGCGGATCGCTACTCGGTAATGACCAGCGTGAAACACTTCGCCGCTTACGGCGCGGTTGAGGGCGGTAAAGAGTACAACACCGTTGATATGAGCCCGCAGCGGCTGTTCAACGACTATATGCCGCCGTACAAAGCCGCCCTGGACGCGGGCAGCGGCGGCGTGATGGTTGCCCTGAACTCACTGAACGGTACGCCAGCCTCGGCAGACAGCTGGCTGCTGAAAGATCTGCTGCGCGACGAATGGAAGTTTAAAGGCATTACCATTTCTGACCACGGGGCAATTAAAGAGCTTATCAAGCACGGCGTTGCCAGCGACCCGAAAGACGCGGTGCGCATTGCCCTGAACTCCGGCATCAACATGAGTATGAGCGACGAGTATTACAGCAAATACCTGCCTGAGCTGGTGAAAAGCGGCGCGGTGCCGATGAAAGAGCTGGACGACGCTACCCGCCACGTACTGAACGTGAAATACGATATGGGGCTGTTTAACGATCCGTACAGCCATCTTGGCCCGAAAGATTCTGACCCGCAGGACACCAACGCCGAAAGCCGCCTGCACCGCAAAGAAGCTCGCGAAGTGGCGCGTGAAAGCATGGTGCTGCTGAAAAACCGCCTGCAAACGCTGCCGCTGAAAAAGAGCGCAACCGTAGCGGTGATAGGGCCATTGGCCGACAGCAAGCGTGATGCAATGGGCAGCTGGTCTGCCGCGGGCGTTGCCGCCCAGTCCGTTACTCCGCTGGAAGGCATCAGAAATGCAGTGGGCCAGCAGGGCAAAGTGGTGTTTGCCAAAGGCGCGAACGTCACCGATGAAAAAGACATTGTGGCCTTCCTGAACCAGTACGAGCCGGCGGTTACCGTTGACCCGCGTACGCCAAAAGAGATGATCGACGAAGCGGTTAATACCGCGAAAAGTGCCGATGTCGTGGTGGCGGTGGTCGGCGAAGCCCAGGGCATGGCGCACGAAGCATCAAGCCGCACTGACCTGACGCTGCCGCAAAGCCAGCGCGACCTGATTGCCGCCCTGAAGGCGACCGGCAAGCCGTTGGTGCTGGTCCTGATGAACGGCCGTCCTCTGGCGCTGGTGAAAGAAGACCAGCAGGCAGACGCGCTGCTTGAAGCCTGGTACGGCGGCACCGAGGGCGGGAACGCCATCGCCGACGTCCTGTTTGGCGACTACAACCCGTCCGGCAAGCTGCCGATGTCCTTCCCGCGCTCGGTTGGGCAAATTCCGACTTACTACAGCCACCTGAACACCGGTCGCCCGTATAATCCGGAAAAGCCAAATAAATACACTTCCCGCTACTTCGATGAAGCAAACGGGCCGCTGTATCCGTTTGGCTATGGCCTGAGCTACACCACGTTCAACGTCTCAGACGTTAAGCTGTCCTCGCCGGTAATGAAGCGTGACGGCAAAGTTGAAGCCTCCGTTACGGTCACCAATAGCGGCGATCGTGAAGGCGCGACCGTGGTGCAAATGTACCTCCAGGACGTGACTGCTTCGATGAGCCGCCCGGTGAAAGAGCTGAAGGGCTTTAAGAAAGTGACGCTGAAAGCGGGCGAAAGCCAGACCATCAGTTTCCCAATCGACGTTAACGCGCTGAAGTTCTGGAACGCGAAGATGAAGTACGAGGCGGAACCTGGCAAATTCAACGTGTTTATCGGGCTGGACTCCGCCCGCGTGAAACAGGGCGAATTTGAGCTGAAATAAGCCGCGCTGAGTGATGAAAGCCACCTTCCTGAATGAAGGTGGCTTTTTTTTGCCGCTAATAAATTCTCTGCGGCGTAAAAATACCGTGATGAGAGGTGCGGAAGGGCGCGGCGGCGGGAGCCGGTTCGGCGCAGAGTTCATCCAGAAACGCTCTGGCCCACCACTGGGCGTCGTATCTTTCCACTTTTGCCAGCAACTGATGATGCCTGCGTTTGCGCTCGTGCAAAGGCATGGTCAGCGCCGAATAAAGCGCGCGGCTGACCTCGGCAGCGTCATAAGGGTTGACCAGCACCGCCTCGCCCAGCTGTTCCGCCGTGCCGGTAAAGGCGGAGAGCATCAACACGCCGGGATCTTCCGGGTCCTGGGCGAGAATAAACGCTTTAGCCCGCAAGTTCATCGCCTCGCAAAGAGGAGTGAACATCGCCACGTGCGCCTTGCGGTAAAGGGCATAAATCAGGTCAGGGTGGCACAGGTTATTGCGGATATAGTTGACCGGGTACCAGGACGCATCGCCAAATTTGCCGTTAATTTCCCCGCACTGGCGCTCAAGCCGGGCGCAAAGATCGTGCGCTGAATAGGGGTAACCTCTGGACGTGTCGGAGAGTTGCAGCAGGCTGACGTCGCGCAAAAATTCAGGGTGGCTATGAAGAAAAATCTCCATTGCGTCCAAATGGTAATGCACGCCGCTAATATCGCTGATAGTGTCATTGCTGATAATAATCTGGCGATGATAGTTGTTCATCGCCTCCGCGCCGTTTTGCGTAAGCGGAGGCGTTTCTTTATCAATGCCGCAGGGAAAAATACCGAGCTTGATCGCGTGCCCATTCAGCTGAATCAGGTTATCCGCCAGCCGCTCAACGCGGTAAAACCTCAGCGCGTAGGCAAGGAAATTATTTACGTCTCCGCTGGACTGGAATCCGAGCTGGTCGTAGCTAAAAAACGCCTGCATAATCGCGTCGTGCTCGGGAACCGAGCGCAGGATCTCTCCCGGCGGGAAAGGCTGGTGCAGAAAGAAGCCGCAGCGGTTGGCGTGGCCGTCTTCTCTGAGCATCTTCCCGCTCAGCAATAAATGATAATCCTGCACCCAGACCACATCGCCCTCGCCAATCTCGGCGGCAACTCTTTCTTTTACATCGTGATTATAATTTTTCCAACAGGTGAAATACTCTTTCTTATAGTGAATAAGGTCCGGGCGGTTGTGAAACACCGGCCACAGAACGTTATGTATATAGCCCTGATAGAAATTGTCATATTCTCCCGGCGTCAGCCCCCAGCTGTGCTGCCGGTAGCCGGAATGGTGACTGCATCGATCTTTCCTGTATTTTTTACCGGGGCTGATTTCACCGTTCCAGCCAAACCAGATCCCGGGGCGTTTTCTAAAGATTGAACCCAGCGCCGCAGGGAGGAGGCTGCCGCTTTGGCCGTGCTCAGGCTCGCAGCGATTAGACAGCATAATAAGACGAGACATAAATCACCTCGGGTCGATGTTCAGGCGTTTTAACGGCTAAAAGCCGCTTCTTCCGGCGTGACGATGGTTTCAAACCGCGCCAGCTCCGTTAGCTTGTGGGTCACCCACTGCTGCGCAAAGGCTTCGCCGAGATTGGCGCTCATATAGGTGCTCTGGCGGAATTCTTCGATAGCCGTGTTCTGGAACAGCGGCAGCTCGGGGGCGAACAGGGCGGTATTTTTTAGCGTATCGCTGTCGATGTTCTCCAGCCCGTAAAGCATGCCGGTGAGAATGGCGGCCATCGCCAGATAGGGGTTTACATCGGCCCCGGCAAGGCGGTACTCAATACGGCGGTTACCGTCGTCAGAGCAGGGGATACGCAGCGCGGCGCTGCGTTTGTTATAGCCCCAGGAGCTAAACAGCGGCTCGTTAAGGTTTTTGCGTAGTCTTCTGAAAGAGTTAACGTGGGGCGCGATGACCGCAACGGTGGCGGGCATCAATTGCAGCATCCCGGCCAGGCAAAGCTGCGCCATCTCGTTCAGGGCTTCGGCCGGGGAGGCGAACACATTATCGCCGTTGCGGTCATTGAGGCTGATATGAAAATGCAGGCCGTTACCGGCGAGATGGGAAAACGGCTTCGCCATAAAGTTAGCCTGGTAGCCAAACTTATCCGCCACGATGCTGGTCAACCGGCGCAGGGCCAGCACGTTCTCGCAGATTTCCACCACCTTGCGTGAATGCTTCAGGTTCAGCTCAAACTGCCCGGCTTCGGCTTCACAAACGATGGCGCTCAGCGGCAGACCCTGGGCGGCAGCGGCTTGCTCCAGTTCTTCAATAAAGGCGGTGTAATCGGAAGGGACGGGCATATAGAAGCAGCCCTGCGTCGGGGTCTCCTGCGGGGCTTTACTCACCAGATAGAACTCAATTTCAGGAGCGGCCACCGGGTAAAGTCCGTGATAATGAAACTTATGCAGCACGTTTTCCAGCACCACTCTCGGCTCCAGCGCATACCCGGTGCCGTCGTTTTGCTTCATGGTTAGCAGCAGCTGCGCATTATGGCGCGGATCGTGAACGCAGGGCCTCAGCGTGCCCGCCACCGGGAGACAAAGACCGTCGGGCTCATCGTTTTCATGGCTGCCGTCGGCGTGGCTGAACGGCTTTCCCTCGTGATCCATAGCGTAAACAGACTGCGGGAAATAACAGCCGGAAGAGAGCGCCAGCAGGCTGTCCACCGCAATACGCTTGCCGCGAAACGTGCCGTTTACGTCATTCAGATAGATATCAACATGCTTAGTGTCGGGGTGAGCCAGCAGATAGCGCTGCACTTCTCCGGCAAACTCTTTTGCGCGCTCTGCGGCAGGTTTTGATGCCGCAGACCGGCTCCCGACTTCGTCGTTAGATGAAGTCTGAGGAAAAGCGAAAAGCGTGAAGATATTTTTGACAAGTGAATGATTAATAAGTGAGTTCATGATGTTCTTTGTCTGAGCCTCGCGGCGATGAACAGAGCATATTCACTGGGGTATAAAAAGAAGGTAAAAATTGCCGGGCGGCGGATAAAAAAAATATAAATGGCACTAAAACCAGGGGAATAGCCGCGAAGTCGGGCCCGTTGGGGCGCGCGGCGTTGGCCCCTAATCATCCAAACGTCCGCGCATATCATATACCGCTTAGTGCTTTCCCCCGCTTGTTAAAACTCGGCTATTCTTTGTTTACTGCATGATTTTTAAGTAAAGAACAACGAGGAATAACTATGAACTTATCAACACGTTGGGGCATGGCGGGTTTAGTGATGTTGGCGGCGGGTGCGCAGGCAGCGGAGCCGGTGAAAGTAGGCTCAAAAATCGATACCGAAGGCTCGCTGCTAGGCAATATCATTTTGCAGGTGCTGGAAAGCCACGACGTTAAAACCATCAACAAAGTCCAGCTCGGCACGACGCCGGTAGTCCGCGGGGCTATCACCTCCGGAGAGCTGGATATCTACCCTGAATATACCGGCAACGGCGCGTTCTTCTTTAAAGACGAGAACGACCCGGCCTGGAAAGATGCGCAAAAAGGCTACGAAAAAGTTAAGCAGCTCGACTACGACAAGAACCACCTGGTCTGGCTGACCCCGTCTCCGGCCAACAATACTTATACCATTGCGGTACGCAAGGACCTGGCAGAGAAAAATCATCTGGTTTCGCTCGCCGATCTTAGCGAATATCTGAAGAAGGGCGGCACCTTTAAGCTGGCGGCTTCCGCCGAGTTTATCGAGCGCTCCGACGCCCTGCCTGCTTTTGAAAAAGCCTACGGCTTCAAGCTGGATCAAAGCCAGCTGCTTTCTCTGGCTGGCGGCGACACGGCGGTAACGATTAAAGCGGCGGCGCAGCAGACATCCGGCGTTAACGCAGCCATGGCCTACGGCACGGACGGCCCGGTAGCCGCGCTGGGCCTGGAAACGCTGACCGACCCGAAAGGCGTGCAGGCCGTTTCCGCGCCGACCGCCGTTGTGCGTGAAGCGGTGCTGAAAGAGTATCCGCAAATCGCAGACTGGCTGAAACCGGTATTCACCTCTCTTGACCAGAAAACCCTGCAACAGCTGAATGCTAAAATTGCGGTGGAAGGAGAGGATGCCAAAAAAGTGGCTGCCGATTACTTAAAACAAAAAGGCTTCGTTAAATAGCCTGCTGGAATGACGTTTGCTAAAAATTCATAACAGGGTTTTGCTGCTGCTGGTGTTACTGCTGGCGGCAGCCTTGATGTTGCTCCCGATCATCAATCATGCGCCAAACCGCCTGGTATCCGGTGAACCGCTGGGGATAACCCAGCTCACCGGTACGCTGCACTATTGGTTGGTGCTTCCGCTTGTGGTTCTCGCCGCTTTAACGCTGGCCCCCCGGCATCCAGGCTTCCTGCTGGCGACCATTATTACCGGTGAATTGCTGTTTATCGGCCTGCTGGTACTGATGGGGCACAGCGCGAGCCAGTTTGCTCAGGAGGGCAGCTCGCTTGCCCGCACCTCGCCCGGCAGCGGCCTGTGGCTGATGTTAGCCCTTAGCCTGCTATTGTGCGCCGACGCGGCTAATCGCCTGACGCCGAAGCCGCTGTGGCGTCTGCTGCTCAACCTGCAAATCTGGATTGTCCCGATAGCGCTGCTGGCAAGCGGCTATTTTGACTCTCTTTCGCTGATGAAGGAGTACGTCAACCGTCAGGATGTGTTCGATGATGCCCTGAGCCGCCACCTTGCGCTGCTGCTCGGCACATTAGTTCCCGCGCTGGTGATTGGCGTTCCGCTCGGTATTCTCTGCTACCGTCGTCCGGCGTGGCAGTCCGGCGTATTCTCCGTGCTTAACGTGATTCAAACCGTGCCGTCCGTGGCGCTGTTTGGCCTGCTGATTGCGCCGCTGGCCGGGCTGGCAGCCTGGCTGCCGTGGCTTGGCAAAATCGGCGTTAGCGGAATTGGCGTTGCGCCCGCTCTGATTGCCCTGGTGCTCTATGCGCTGCTGCCGCTGGTGCGCGGCGTGGTGGCCGGACTGGAACATGTGCCCCGCAATATTGTGGAAAGCGCGCTCGGCATGGGAATGTCCCGTGTGCAGATTTTCTGGCGTGCCGAAGTGCCGCTGGCGCTCCCCGTGCTGCTGCGCAGCCTGCGCGTGGTTTGCGTGCAAACTATCGGTATGGCGGTTATCGCCGCGCTGATTGGCGCGGGTGGTTTTGGTTCGATAATTTTCCAGGGGCTGCTCAGCAGCGCGCTGGATCTGGTTCTGCTCGGCGTCATGCCGGTAATTGCCCTGGCGGTGATTATCGACGCGCTGTTTAAGCTGTTTATTTCATTGCTGGAGGCAAAACAATGATCGAGTTCGATCGCGTCAGCAAATACTTCCACGGCGAAGCGGCGGTCAGCGACCTGACGCTCAATATTCGCGAAGGGCAGTTTACCGTGCTGATAGGCACCTCCGGCTCGGGAAAATCCACCACGCTGAAGATGATTAACCGCCTCGTCGAGCATGACGAAGGTCTGATTCGCTTTGCCGGAGCTGAAATTCGCAGCTTCGACCCGAAAGCGTTGCGCCGCCGCATGGGCTACGCCATTCAGTCGATTGGCCTGTTCCCGCACTGGACGGTGGCGCAGAATATTGCCACCGTGCCGGAGCTGCTGAAGTGGCCGAAGGCACGCGTTGCCGAACGTATTGATGAACTTCTTGAGCTGCTTGGCCTCGATGCCGACCTGTTCCGCGACCGCTACCCGCACCAGCTTTCCGGCGGCCAGCAGCAGCGTGTGGGCGTTGCGCGAGCGCTGGCGGCTGACCCGGAAGTGCTGCTGATGGACGAACCTTTTGGCGCGCTTGACCCGGTAACCCGAGCCACCTTGCAGCAAGAAATGATCCGCATTCACCAACTGCTCGGGCGCACCATTGTGCTGGTCACGCACGACATCGACGAGGCGCTTATCCTGGCGGATAACATTGTGCTGATGGACGGGGGGAAGGTGATTCAGCAGGGCACGCCGCTGGAACTGTTAACCCGCCCGGCCAACGACTTTGTGCGCGACTTCTTTGGCCGCAGCGAGCTGGGCGTAAGGCTGCTGTCGCTGCGCTATGTAGCGGACAGCATTCGCTCCGACGAGCGGCTGGATGGGGAGCCTATTCGCGCCGACATGACGCTGCGCGAAGCGCTGTCTCTGTTTATTGACCGCCAGTGCCAGCGGCTCCCGGTGGTGGATGCGGATAACCAGCCCTGCGGCGTGCTGCACTTCAGCGATCTGGTGAGGGGGGAAAATGCGCCTGCTACGTGACCCGCTGCTTTGGCTCATCATCCTGTTTGTTGGCCTGCTTGAGCTGCTGCCCCACACCAGCGGGCTGTTTAGCTGGCTGTTTCCGCAACTGACCCGGCCGCTTTACCAGCAGGATAGTTTTACCTCGCTGGCGCTGGCCCACCTTACGCTGGTGGGCATTTCAAGCGTGGTGGCTATCGTGATTGGCGTCGGGCTTGGCGTGCTGGTGACGCGTCCTGCGGGGGAAGAGTTTCGTTCCCTGGTAGAAACCATTACCGCCGCCGGTCAAACATTCCCGCCGGTTGCGGTGCTGGCTATTGCGGTCCCGGTGATGGGGTTCGGCCAGGAGCCGGCGATAATCGCTCTGGTGCTTTACGGGCTGCTGCCCATTCTTCAGGGGACGCTGGCCGGGATTGGCTCGGTGCCGGAGTCGGCGCGTGAGATTGCTCTGGGAGTCGGCATGAGCCGCTGGCAGATGCTGCGTAAGGTTGAGCTACCGCTGGCCGCGCCGGTGATTCTGGCGGGGATCAGAACCTCGGTGATTATTAATATCGGCACCGCGACTATCGCCTCCACCGTCGGGGCTAATACTCTCGGGTCACCGATTATTATTGGTCTCAGCGGCTTCAACACCGCCTACGTTATTCAGGGTGCGGTGCTGGTGGCGCTGGCGGCAATTGTGACCGACCGCCTGTTTGAGCGCCTGTTGGGCTACGTTACGCGCCATGCAAAATGACGATGTAGCCGACCAGCATCACGCCGCCGATGCCGCCTACCGCCATGACAACCATTCCGCCCACCAGGGCTATTTTAGACAGTTTCATTATTCGCTCCGTTTGTTAACGAAGCGATTATAAAGGGAAGCAGGGTTGTTAATGAAGCTGCAAATGCGGATTATCCGGCAGGCTGCCGGTGTTCACCTGCGCCAAGGGCAAAAACCGGCAGTCCTGCGCTTTGCCACAACTCAAGCTGGCTTATCTGGCGCTCGCCGGGGCAGTCGCCGCACCACACCAGCAGAGTCTGGCGTTCAAACATCTCAGGTTTAAGCTGGTTCAGGGAGTTTGCCAGGACGTCTACCCGCCAGCCCTGCTGGCTGGCAATCCACGCCGCCAGCCACAGCCGGGTGGTGTCCTGCACGTTCCAGCCCACCACTAACGCATCCCTGCCGCTTTGCTTGCGGGCGGAGGCGATGCACATGGCGATATAGTTAATCAACGCTCCGTCCAGCAGGCTCAGCATGGCGCAGAGCGCAACCTGCTGCCCGTGGAGACGGCGTCGAAGCGGAAGATAAAGATGGTGAACCAGGGTTTGGGCGGGATAGATGCGTCCTATGTCGGCAATCCAGGCGCGCAGCAGGTTTGGGTTACCGCTTTGCAGGTGGCGCAGCAGCGTTTCCTGGCGTTCTCCCCAGGCGTGTTCTTTATCGCGATGCTCACCGCTAAGCAGCGCCTTCACCTTGCCAACCTGTACGCCTTGCTCAATCCAGGCCTGAATCTCGCGAATACGTTCGATGTCGGCGTTATCAAACAGGCGATGACCGCCGTCGCTGCGCTGCGGTTTCAGCAATCCGTAGCGTCGCTGCCAGGCGCGCAGGGTTACCGGATTGATATTGCAAAGCGCAGCCACTTCTCCAATGGAATAAAGCGCCATGTCATCACCCCAAGCCGTACGGGAAGACCCCATTTAACTGTAGTAACTTCTACTGAATTCGGGTGATTTTATCGCCAGCTCTCAGACTTTAGTGGCGGATAAGCGAAACCCGACGAGCGCTCGCCGGGTTTCGCTTCAGGAAGGGATTAATCTTCGAAGTACCAGTAACCCTGGTTGATTAAGTCAGTCAACTGACGGATGAATGCTTCATCCTGTACCGCATCGCCCAGCTCGCTCTTCGTCAACCGGGTATAGCGGCACAGCGCTATGGCAGCGTCACGGTGGCTCACTTCCATCGGTTCGCTGTTTACAAAGAACTCATCGCCTACCTGTAGCACACGCAGCCCGCTCAGGCGCACCAGCTCTTCGCCGGACTTCAGGGCTTCGGCCACTTCTTCTGGCTGGTACGGCGGTTCGGCGGAGGCGATATCCAGTTCGTGGCGCGGGGTCGTAACAAAGCTGCCAAACCACTGGTTGAACGCTTCCGGCTGGCTTATCAGATTGGTCATCATGCTGCGCAGGCGTTCCAGCTCGTAGTTTTCCACTTTGCCAGGATTAGCGCGGCAGGTGAGATCCGGGTCGCTGTAGTGATCGCCGCCAAGATCGTTTTCCAGCACGTAGTCGGCAAAGCTGCTTATCAAGTCCCGGCTGTTAGGCCCGCGGAAGCCAACGGAGTAGTTGAGTGCGGTTTCATGGGTGAAGCCGTCGTGCGGGAAGCCCGGCGGAATATAGAGAATGTCGCCCGGCTCCAAATCTTCATCGATGATCGGCGTAAACGGCTCAACGTGCAGCAGCGCCGGATGCGGGCAGAACTGCTTAAGCGGCAGACGGTCGCCCACGCGCCAGCGGCGGCTGCCCATGCCCTGAATAATAAACACATCATAGTTGTCGATATGCGGGCCTACGCCGCCGCCGGGCACCGAGAAGGAGATCATCAGGTCGTCTAAACGCCAGTCCGGCAACACGCGGAAAGGGCGCACCAGTTCGGCAGCAGGCGCGTGCCAGTGGTTCACCGCCTGGGCCAGCAGCGACCAGCCGCTATCGCCAAGATTATCAAAGTGCTCAAACGGACCGTTGCTGGCGTGCCATTTTCCCTCTTTAAAGCTGACCAACCTGCTGTCGACTTCGTTTTCCATCGCCAGGCCCGCCAGTTCGTCCGGCGTGATAGGGTCGACAAAGTTCGGTAGCGCGTTTTTCAGCACCACCGGCTTTTTCTGCCAGTAAGTTTCCATAAACTCTGGCCAGTTGAAATTGAGTTGATAATCCACGGTTATTTACCCCTGTACGAAAGGAGGCCGATTATAAGTAGCCTGCCTCAGTCGTCGCCTTGTCATGGGTCAAGCAGCCGCTAATCTTCCGGCTTATTGCTGCCTGTTGATCGGGTGGCTATCGGTTTTTTCTGATTTATTTTTTCTCCCTTATTTCGCCACAGGCCCCGTTATTGCTGGTTTTTTAGATATTCAGGTGGTCTAAGAGACATATTTGTCGGGAACCGGAACCCCGTTCACTCCACCTATCAAACGGAGAAAGTGTTTGACTGTTGAGGAGTAACAGAATGGGACCGGGAATATCAGCTTTTATCAAACCAGGCCGCGTTATCCGCGACCAGGAAATAGCCAATCTACAGCAGGGGAGAGCGCAAACTGCGCAGCTTAAACAGGCACATGTCGCGCCAACGCAAACCGCAACCGGATCGTTATTCTCAAGGGCGGCACAGGCGCAGGCTCCGGCCGGGATGAAGCAGAGCGCCGGCGAAGCGCAAACGTCGAACAAAGGGATGTTCAGCCGTTTTCTTAGCCGCAAGCGCGGGCCGGAGCTACCAGAGTCAATTCATACCGGCGTATCTAACGCCAGCAGCCCGAGCCTCTATAGCCAGCAAAGCGCCGACAGGCCGGGCGTATACGGCCAGGCCAGCGCCAGTTCGCCGAGCCTCTACAGCCAGCCGGACATTTCCGAGCCAAACCCTGTCCCCAGCAACGTGGTCGGCACGCCGGGCAGCCATTTTGCCGAGCTGGCGACGGAGCCGGAACCTGAAAAAAATATGCTGCTGGAGACAAAGCTGACGCTGGATAAAAAGGGTCGTCTCGAAATAGACACGCCCGAAAGCTCGGCCCCTCTGCATGCGCTAATGAAAGAAACGCTCGGCCACGACCGACTTCGCTACCAGACGCATCTCGCCAGCGATGACGGCCATCAGCATGTACTGCTGGATAAAGAGGGGCGGCTGATGACCGTGCGCAGCGAGCCTGGCGTATTTATCGCCCTCAGCCACAGCCAGCAGAAAGTCGAATGGGAAGAGGTGTCGCGGCACCGCAAGGGCTTTATGCGCCGCCAGAGCCTGGAGCCGACCACTCAGCCTCTCTCCTGGCATGACCGCCAGACGGTAGATATTGGCGGTGAGAAAGTCCGCCTTCCCGAGACCGGTGTGCGTGACCGCCTGACCGACAGCGTGACCGACGGAGACGGCACTCGCTACCGCCTGCATGATAAAAAACTCTTTGGTTTTAACAGCGCGGCAAACGCCTGGCAGCCGCTTTCCGCTGAAGACGACAAGCTTTCTGTTCTGTCGCGCCAGGGGGACGGCATGCTGTGGCGGGTTAACGACGATAAGCAGCTCGGCAGCGCGGTCGGCGGGACGGTTAACGTTAAGTTCGACCATAAGATTGATCACTACGCCGTTGGCCCGAAGCGCGACGCGCTGGTGCTGATGAGCGACGACGAGAAAAAACCGAAGGTAGCGTATGTCGCTAACCTCACCGCGGCGGACCCGCAGCCCAAAGAGCTGACGCTGCCGGAGAATATGACCCTGAAAAAAACCGCGCTGCACGGCTCGCTGCTGTTTGCTCTGGACAGCAATGGCCGCCTGCACTGCGGCGACAAACCGGGAGAGCAAAGCTCTTCCCTGAGCTTTGATGGCGCAAAGCATAAGCCTTTACTCGACAATATCTCTCAGTATGTCACCGCCACCGTGGGCGACGGGGCGAAGCTTGAAGATATGCTGGCCGATGAGACCGACCGCCTGTACCTCATTGTCAAAGACGGCTATGACCAGAAGCACGCCATTACCTTCCACTGGCACGGCGGCGATTTGAAACCGCAAAGCAGCTGGAATCTCAGCGACAGCCTGGTGCTGGACTACCAAAAGGGTCTGCCGCAGATAGCCCCGGCCGCGCACGACGTGGTTGACCTCGGGCGGCTGGGCAAGCTGGCTCTGCATGAAGGTAAAGTGCATTACTTCAACGAAACGACCGGCCTGTGGAGCGCTTCGGACGAGAAGGCCGACAAGCTCCAGTGCGGCCTTGACGGCCAGCCGTGGCTGATGAAAGACGGCGAATTAAAGCGCCTCAAGGTCAACCTGAGCAGCAATAAAATTGACCACGGCAGCAACGTGTTCGCCCTGGGGCAGGTGACCAAAAGCGTCAGCGCCGACCTGGCGACAGCCGGGCTGGATAAAAACGAAAAAGCGCGGGCCTTCACGGTCATAGACAGCAGGCGCTACCTGGCGGTGAATGAAAAGGGCGACATTGGCCTTCACCATATCGACACCACGACCCGCCGCAATCAGCGCGGCACACAAACCCTGAGCCAGGAAGCCCTGAACGCCCAAATCGCTAAACTTGAACCGGCAAGCGCGGGCAATGAAGATGCTTCCAGAGTCAGCGACCTGGCGATGAGCGAAGATAAGCAGCTGTGGTTATTGAGCAAGCAGGGAGCGCTTTTCAGCCTGCCGGAAAATAGCTGGAACAGCGGTAAAACCGACGGTATGGCGAAGGCCGCACTGCCCGCCAATGAGGACGGCAGCCAGCCTGAACTCAGCGCCCTGCAAACCTCGGCCAAAGGGCAAATCAGCGCCCAGGATAAGCAGGGAAACACCTTTGTCTTCAAAGAAGGAGGCTGGGCAAAAGGCGAGCCGCCCATCGCGCAGGCCGATGAGCCGAACGTGGCTCGTCAAAACTATCAGCGGTTAACTCAGGCTTCAAAAGACTGGCGTTTGCCCGGAACCGGCATCACCTTCAAGCGTGAAGTCAACTTCCTCGGCCAAACCGGGCAGGACGGCAAGCATGTTCGCACCTCGTTCCGTACGCGCATCAGCACCTTTGCCTTCCGCCCTTCGCTTGAATGGCCGCGCCCGATCAAAACCGCCGCCTATTCTATTCAGCACCGCTACGCCGGGCGCGAAGGGTTAAAAGACGTTTACCAGCAGCAGGGGGTACTTACCCGGCAGCTAAAGGCAGCGCACCAGCAGCCGGGGACGCATACGCCAAGGCCGGGCCTCAGCCAGCGTCTTGAAATTATGCGCGGCGAAGAGGCGCGGCGCTGGCAGCCGCAGGAGAAAACATTGCTGGATGAAATGGCAAGCTTTGCGCGCCAGCTTTCCGACAGCAGCAACCATTATTGCGAGCAGATTGGCCAGCACTACGGCGTGCGCGACGAGCGCCGCCAGGCTGCAACGCCTTCACGTTTTGGCCTGAACCACGGCAACAGCGGGGCATTAAATCCGTCGAGCAGCCGCCAGGATAATCTGACCGGGCAGCTAAGCGACATGCTGCGCCGCTACCCTGCGGATAAGAGTAACCACGCCGGGGCGATTATTGCCGAGCTTGAGGCGCGCGCAATTACCCTTAATCACCAGAAAGAGCAGGTGCCGATGGGCCGCCAGCGCGACATTCACGACGACATCGGGCTGGTGAAGTCGCGGGTGATGCTGGACACGCTGACCCTGAAATCACTGCATGATTCGGTGGATGAAATGCAGCAGGCGTCGCTGCTCAGCGAGCCTCAGCGTTCGGCGAAAATAACCGATATAGCGGCTAACTTCTCCCGCCTTCGTGATGCTGAGTGGGGCGGGAACGTGATTAAAACGGTGACCACGCAGGGCTTTGGCAACCATAAATCGCTGGAGGCCAACTACGACGCTATCAAGGCGATGACCAAAGCATTCAGCAAAGAAAATCACGGTGTGAATATCAATACCAAAACCGTGATGCAGGCCGAGAGCCAGCGCGAAATGCAGGAGAAAATGGTGGCGACCGTGCTGTCGCTGGAGAGCGGGGAAAACCTCTCGTTCAGCCGTACCTATGGCGCTTCTGCGACCGCAACCGTGGCGCCCGGAACCCAGGTGATTGCCGGTGTTGGCGGGAAAGTGGGCGCAGATCGCGGCTACACCATGAGTTTCTCTCGTGGCGATACCGGCATTAACGTCAGCTTCGGGCGAACCGGAGCCGTTTCTGCAACCGGCATTGTCGGCGCGGGGTATAACGTGCTGACCGACTACAACAAAACCCATAAAACTTATCTCGATGGCGACCATAAACATCCGCTGTCGCAGGGCGTTCGCCTGGGCGGCGGCGTGACGCTTGGCGGCCAGCTACAGTCGCAGCACGGCGTCTCTTTCGAGCTGGCGGAACACGAAATCCCCGGCTTTATAGAACAGCTGAGCAGCGGCACGCTGGATCCGCTGGAGTTTCTTAACCGTGGAGCCAACCACAGCGTCAAGAGCGGGGCCACCCAAAGCTTCAGCGTGGACATTAATGCCGCCGCGCTGGCGAGCGTGGGCTTCCCGTTTACCGACAGCCACGAAAAAGATTTTCCCACCAGCGCCCGCATCGGCGGCGGCGTTTACGCCAACACCAACCTGCTGGCGGGGAGCAGTGAGCAAACCGAATCGCGCAACGCCGAGGGGCAGGGCGTCAGCCACAGCGACCATCGCCTGAGGGCGTTTAACCAGATGAACGTTGGGGCCAACATTGCTATTCCGGTCAGCACCACCGTTCAGCCGAAACACAAAGATCCGTTCTCGGTTGGCGTGGGCGTGGGCGCAAGCGTGCAGCTGTCTATCAACAACCGTACGGCGCACAGCCTCACCGTTGATTTAAAAAATGCCCAGCCGGTGGAAAGCGTTCACCTGGAGAAATTGATGACCACGCTGGGCAAGCAGTTCACCGACAGCGCCTCTGCCCGGCTGCTGGCCAGGCTGAAAGAGGAGCCGAAGGAGGGCGAGCTGCCGCTTTCGGTAGCCGATAAGCTTAGCCAACTGGAGGCGCATTTTACCGCCTGGTATCCGCCGGTGGATAACGCGAAAACGCAGCGTCCGCTGCTGGATACGTTGCAGCAGCTTATTAAGCGCCAGCAGCAGGCCGACTCTCTTTCCGTACAGTCAAATCTGCCTGAACCCGGCAATGATGAAATCGACCAGTTGATTAGCGGCATGCGGGCTGAATTTACCGATCTTGCCAGCCGCAAACTGTTCGACGAGCTGACACCTGCCGAAGGTGCGCCGCGCCTGCCGATATCCGCCAGCGAGCGGCTGGGCAAGCTTGAGAACCACTTTGCCCGCTTTATTCCGCCTTCGCGCCACCATGAGATGGTGGGCAACGGGCCGCTGGCGGCCTTGCAGTCGCTGCAACAAACCGTGCGCCAGCAAAGCGCGGTGCTCAACCAGCAGCAACTGGTGAACAAAGCGGAATACCAGTCGACCTACAAAAACCTTTCGCGCATCGACAGCAACGGGTTGTTCCACTTCGTGCGTCATTTTATGGAAGGGGAGTTTTCCCCCAGTAACGCCGACCGAATCACCCAGATGATGGGGGAAGATTACCGGCTGAAAGCGCTACTGCGAGGGTTGCAGGATAACAGCAGCTCGCAGGCGGTGGTGTCGCTGGAGCTTAAAACCAAGCCGCGTGAAAAGCTGGCAGACCAGTGGGCCAACCATACGGTGACCCAGGACTCGATAGTCGATTTACTTAAAGATAGAGACAAACTGCGCCTGAAGTCGATCGCGTTCACCAAAACGCAAAGCAAGTCGGACGGCTTCTCTACGCCTTCGTTTTTGCTCGGCGGATCTAACGGCGTGTCGCTGTCGATGAATGAAAACCTGGGCACCATCAACTTCAGCTACGGCGATGACGATAGCGCGCCGCTCAGCTATACGCTGGACGGCGGCGTGGCCCAGGCCGAGCAAGAGGTGAAATCGGCGCTGCGTGAGGCCGCCGAAGCGGGATTTATGGTGAAAGGAGGATAAGGAGATGGTTATGCAACAACGGCTTCAACAGTGGCTTGACGCCTGGGGGCGGCAGCAGAAAACCACGCTGCGTCTCGAGCAGGGAGTCTGTTTATTAACCAACGCTCAGCAGCAGGAGATTGCGGTTATCGAGCTGCCCCCGGGGAGCAGCGCGGCTATCCTGCACTGCAAGGTGGCGGAGCTAACCGGGCAGGATGCGCTGCTGCTGCCGAACCTGCTGGCGATGAACTTTGAAATGAACGCTATGCGCGGCTGCTGGCTGGCGCTCGACGGGAAAAATGCGGTGCGCCTGTGTACCCAGAGCGAAATGGCGGCGCTGGATGCGGAAAGTTTTGACCGCTGGCTAAGTGCGTTTATCAGCCAAAGCGAAGAAGTGAGGGCCTTTATCACCGAGCTGCCGGAGATGCTGGAGGAGGCGCAGCCGCGCTAAGGTTTGCTGAAACGAAAAGGCCGGGGCTTATCCCCGGCTTTTTATTGCTTAATGGTTTCGTTGCTGGCGAATAAATCCTGCTCTCGCCGGGGCTGCTGCTTTTGCAGAGTGTTATAAATCTTGTGTACTTCGTCTGCGTAACGCTGGCGCAGCTGTCGGCGCTTTTCAGAGGGGCCGGTGTTATACATGCCGACGGTATCCCACGAGCGGCCATGCTGGCGAAACAGGCTATGCAATACCCAGGCCCCGGTGGCGATGCAGGTGCAGGGATCGTGCAGCAGTCCCTCGCGCGTTACGCCGAGCTGTTTCAGCCGCCCAAAATGAACGCTGTTTACCTGCATCATGCAGACATCTTCGGTGCGGTTAGCGTTGGCGGCGTTGGCCGCAGAGAGATTAAATCTCGACTCTTTCCAGGCAATGGCTTCCAGCAGCGCCGGAGAGATGCCAAACGCATTCCCGACTTTTTTGAAGCAGTCCGCCTGCGCCAGAGCCGGCAGGCTAAGCAGTAAAAGGCCCAGCCGCCACGACTTTGTCTGCATAGAAAGTTCTCCTTTTATCATCACTGGCAATGTGTAGCGAAAACGGGCGTTCGGTTCCCGTTTCGGACCTTTGCCCGTATCAACTAATTCGCCACAAACGGCTTTGCGGCGGGAACTCTTTAGCGGTGGCTCTCACTTAGTGAGACATTCCGGGCGCGGGCGAAGCTGAACTTTGCCATGAGGCGGGGCCGCGGCCGGTTATTGCTACTGGGTATCACTTAGGGGAGTGTGTTGTATGCAGATATCATCGGGACCGGGTGGATTCTCACCTCTTTTGCCGGAAAACCATTTTCCGGGCCTGGACGGGGCGTCACCCGGCTCACAAAACGGCGGGAACAATATTACCGCTAAGCTGCTGCTGAATAACGGCGGTAACACGCTGGCCATTCCGTTAGCGCTGAACTTCGCCAACGCGGGCGCCAGCGATAAGCCTTCGGCCATTAACTTCGGCGCTTCACCTGCGGGGAATAACGGCCCGGCAAATAATCCGGCCAGCGCTTCACAAAGCGACGGCAGCAATTCGGCAGACGGAATGATGCAGGAGCTACAGCAAATGCTCCAGCAGTTCCTGAAAGAGCTGATGCAGCTGTTTGGCATGAATACCGGGCAGAATAAAGATGACGCCTCATCTTCTTCCCCGGCCAGTGGCGTGGGATCGGGTTCCGGCAGCAGCGGCAGCGGGGCTGCGTCCGGTGCGGATGACGCAGGTGCAGGCGCACCGGCGGGAGCTTCTGGGCCTTCAGCCGACAGCCTGCCACCGGGCGACACCAGCCTGAAAACCAGCGATCCAACGCTGCAAAAAATCGTTTCTCAGTTTGGCGGCCAGTATGAAAAGGCCTCTGCTGAAACCGGCGTTCCGGCTAAATTACTGGCCGCGCTGACGATGCAGGAGTCGGGAGGCGACGTGAATGCCAAATCAACCAACCCGGGCAATGGCCTGACCGACAGCGGCATGAACCAGATTAACCCGGACACCTACAGGGCGATGCAGAGCAAATATCCGGACAAGCTGGGCAGCGACATGAACTCTCCGGCTAACCAGATTATGTGCTCGGCGTTGATGCTGAAAGAGGGCAAAGAGAAGTTCGGCAGCTATGATGCCGCGCTGCGCGCCTACAACTCAGGGGATAATCAGGTGAACCTGCACAACCTTTCAAGCGTCTCTCTGGGTGACCCGAACTACGTTAATGAAGTGAACAGCCATATGGCGAAATTCGCCTGATAACAGGCCATATCCTCTGATGGCTGGTTTACAAATGTCCTGAAAACAGCGGTCGTTTTCCTCCAGGATGCGGCCGCTTTATTGTTGGCTAAAGCAGTTTATTGTCTTTTTGAGGCTAAATATGCGCGATAAATGGCGATAAACTCGACCAGGAATGTTCCCAATTAAGCATAAATACTGAAACTGAAATATATTTCAAAGGGAAATAGATATGTCTGCCGGCAGCTATTATTGTAAATAATGGTAAATGGATATTATTTGAATTTACGATTGTGCAGAAAGACCGTCAGCCAATTTATCTTTACCCCCGGGATTTAGCGATGAAAGTTCATTTTCCCGCCGGCCGGAGCGAATAGTCCCTGGGTTCACCTGTTTTTAATTAATTTATTCATATTTATCATTTGGTTAATTTTTTAACGATATATTTAGAATCTTTATAATACATTTGGAAATAACTGAATCGATCCTCGTTTTTTTCCAGTGCCGTTCGCGGAACCGACGCGGGAAAGAGCACTTTCTTCCCCGGCCCACCGGGCAAAAAAACGCCCCTTATCCAGACATCGGAACAGTTGAGCGCTTATCCGGGTGTAGGGATATCCCTACAGGCCGCTAAAATTTTGACTGATTGCCATTCTGCCACTCGATGATAGCTTAACGCTGCTTCTCATAAACAAAACTCATTAATTACTGTCGGTCGCCGGGTATTTCCGGGCGGCAGTGGGCAGACAATCGTTTTACGGTTCACGTTTATGGTTCATAAGTTGGACTCATACGCCAGACCTTGAATAAGCAGGCAGCGGGGGATTTATGAAAGAAAACAGTTTGAATCACTGGGAAATAAAGCATATGCCGGTCGATATCGACCTGAATATGCCGCGTTCGGCCGCAGCTTTGCCTCCTTCTGAAAATGTACATGACGGGCTGGATATTTGGCTTCAAACGTTAGCACCCCTTAAGGTTGATTTGGTGCTGGAGGGGGAAACCGGCACCGGAAAGGACACCTTTGCCCGCCGGATTTACGAGCATTCCGGCTGCCGCGGTGCTTTTGTGCCGATTAACTGCGCGGCAATACCCGAGACGCTGGCCGAAAGCGAACTGTTTGGCGTGACGGCAGGAGCTTATACCGGCGCAAATCACTCCAGAGCAGGTTATATCGAAAGTGCTAATAACGGCGTGCTGTTCCTCGACGAAATCGACAGCATGTCCCTCAGCCTGCAGGCCAAGTTACTGCGGGTGCTTGAAACCCGAACCGTCGGGCGGCTGGGCAGCACAAAGAGCATCGCGCTCAATTTGCGGGTGATTGTGGCCTCGCAAAAGCCGCTGGCCCAGTTGATGGAGCAAAAACTGTTTCGCCAGGATCTGTTTTTTCGCCTGACGACGGTCAAAATTTCACTGCCCGCGCTGCGTGAACGCGTCGAATGCATTATTCCGCTGTTCCGGCGCTTTGCCCAGGAGTCCGCCGCCCGTCTGAACCGGGCGCTGCCGCCGATGTCGCAGCAGTTAAGCGAGGCGCTGCTGATGCACCGCTGGCCAGGTAATATTCGTGAGCTGAAGGGGGCGGCAGAGCGGTTTGTGCTGGGGCTGCCGGCGCTGGGGCAGGTTGCTCACCCTGAAATGCGTTCCGTGCGCCTGCGCGAAAGGCTTCGCCGCATCGAATACAGCCTGATTGAAGACTGCCTGTCGCGCCACGAAAACCGGGTGGTTAGCGCCGCCCATGAATTAGGTATTCCAAGAAGAACCCTGTATCAAAGAATTAAGTCTCTGACTGAAAAGGAAAATTAATTTTAATCTTTTTTGGGAACTGCCGACTCCGCCGCGCCACTTAATCTGTGAATGACGCAACATTTACTGTTTAATTAACGAGGAGTAAACATCATGCCTTCAGTCAACACCGGTAACAACGCAGGCGCAAGCGGCAGCCTGGCAGATAGCTTCCAGTCCCAGATGGACTCTATCGAAAACAAATCAATGCAGGACTCGCTGGACAAAGCTGAACGTGACCGTAAAAACGCCTACGTTTCCGGCTACCAGAACTCCGCCACCACCATGATCAGTTCTCTGGCGCAGAACAAAATTTCCTTCTAATGATTATCAGGGATTCGCCGCAGCGTGAATCCCTGATCCTCTTCTCTGCTGGCGGAATCACTCATATGCACATTCTTAATCCTGCTACCGGTATGCCTTTGCCAGACCCCGACTCCCTGAGTTTGTCATCGGGCGCAGCCCCCCAGTCTTCGCCGACCTCTTCGGTAAACGGCGCGGCTAACCAAAGCGATGCGGCATTTTTTTCCGCGGCGCTGGAACAGCCGGAAGCCGTGTCGGCAATGGGCGGTATTGGCGGCAAACCAGCGCCGATGTTTGAAAAAGCTTCCGGTATGTTCAGGCAGATGGACAGCGACCAGAAGCAGATGAATAACGTGCTGCGTAAAGCCGCGCGCTCTACCGACCCGCTGGTGCTCAACCAGGTGGACGACCAGCTTTCCAACTATTACCTGGAAAGCATGATGAACGCCAAGATAGTCTCGAAGAGCGTATCGGGGCTAGATAAACTGACCAACTTGCAGTAATCCATCATGCAATTAAGCTGGCGAAAAATCCTGCAGCCCTGGCTGCTGGTCCTGCTGCTGGCAGGCTGCGACTCGCAGGTGGTGCTGAATACCGGCCTGACGGAAACCGATGCCAACGACATCATCTCCGAACTCTCGAAGTACAAAATTGAGGCTGATAAGCAAATCGATAAAACCGGCGTCACCGTGATGGTGGCTCAGGACAATATCGAGCGCTCGGTTCGCATTCTTAACGCCAACGGTTTGCCTCACAAGGCGCGCACTAATCTGGGCGAAGTTTTCCAGAAAAACGGCATTATCTCCAGCCCGCTTGAAGAGCGCGCTCGCTATATCTATGCGCTCTCGCAGGAGCTGGAATCAACGCTTTCGCAAATTGACGGCGTAGTGGTGGCGAGGGTGAACGTGGTGCTGCCTGAGCGAGTCGCTCCCGGCGAGCCCGTGCAGCCCGCATCCGCTTCGGTATTTATCAAATACACCCCTGAGATGGACCCCGACAGTATTGAACCGCGTATTCGTCGCCTGGTCGCGGCCAGTATTCCCGGCCTTTCCGGGAAAAATGATGGCGCACTTTCGGTCGTGTTTGTTCCCGCTGCGGCCTATCACGACCGCATCGAGCTGGTCACGCTTGGGCCATTCCAGCTGACGCTTTCGCAGTACGCAACGGTAAGAACGCTGTTCTTCTCGCTGCTTGGGCTACTGCTGCTAATTGGCGGTATTTTTACCCTGATCCCAAAACTCAGGGCGATAAAACGCGGTAAACAATCGGCTTCGACCGAACTGGCCGTTGTTCCGGCAGAGCGGCGGTAGCGGATTGTGGAAGCTATGGATAACACATCCCCGGCGGCATGGCTGCGCTGGTGGAGCCGGGCTTTTTGGCAACAGGCGGACGCCAGCTGGCACCATCTGGCCTGGTTTCAACTGCCGGAAAGCCAGCGCAGTAGCCTGATAATCAAATCGCCGCAGGCCGTTTTAACCCTGCTGGAATTGACGCCTGGCCTGCCGCATGAGCCGGATGAACGCCTGCTTACGCTGGCCTCGCTGAGCCAGCAGCAGAGAATGATATTGCTGGCGCTGGTGGCTGAGGTCTGCCAGCGCGGCAGCGGAGCGGCAAGGCTTGAAAACACCCAGCTTGTCTGGTGTGAGCGGCTCACCCGGGGTTTGCGCCCCGGCGTCTGGCTGCCCGCTGGCCTGGACTTTGCCCGGTGGCCGGAAGTCTCCGCGCTCTGGCTACTGCGCCCGCTGTTTGTACCCACAGCATGGCAGCGGCTCAGGCTGAGTTTTCCCCACGCCGCCGTAACGTTAAGCGAAACGCTAATGCTTGAAGAACCTGCTCCCCCTCACAATCGCCTGCTGGCGCTGTGGGATGGCGCAGTCTGGCAGGCCCGGCAGCACTCTTTTATGCCGAACGACTAATTACGGGAGCAAGACAGCATGTGGATCGGCCGCAAGGTGGCGTTAGAGGACGCCTCGTGTGCAATTGAGGGCGTTCTGCTACCGCAGAAAATGCTGCTCGAGCAGCAGCAGGCGTTGAGCGTTCTGGCGCTGGCGCAGCAGAGAAGCGAGGCGATGCTGGCCGAAGCCGGGCGGCAGGTTGAGCGGCTGTTGACCGAGGCGCAGCAGCAGGCTGAACGGCAGGCGGCTGCTCGCTGCGAGGAGGTCGAGCAGGCATTTTGGCAGCGTTCGGAGGCGCTGTTCAGCGAGTGGCACGAGGAACGCACGGCGCAGCAGACCCAGCTACTCAACCAGGCGCAGTCGCTGATTAACGCCGCTTTCGAACAGCTTTTTGGCGGCCTGACCGAGCAGCAAAAGCTTACCGGCCTGCTGGCCCAGTTGCAGCAGGCTGGCGGGCGGGCGACAGAGGTGACGCTTTACCACGCCTCGCGGCATGAGGCGGTGCTGGCCGAATGGCTGGATGCTCATCCGCAGCTTGGCTGGTCGCGCTGCATCGACGATGCGATGGCGGCGGAAACCCTGCTGCTGCAAACCGCCCAGGGCGAGTTCAGTATTAGCTGGAATTCACTTCGCCAGCACCTGCTGCGCCTCGCGGATTAAGCCGTCGGAAGTTAATTTTCCGGCGGCGGGAACCCCAGCATTTTTACCGCCACTCATCATACGATTTCAACGCGAGGAGAAACGTATGAGCAATTCCTTTGATATTCAGCGCAATCTCGACAGCCAGCTGTCCCGCCTGCACCACTCGGTAGCCGAGCTGGCGCAGGGCACCCTCGGGCAGCCAGCGCCGAGCATGGGCGACATGGTTGAGTTTAAAAACGCCCTGATGAAAGAGGCCGCGGCCACTTTTACCGACAGCCAGCTCGGGTCGCTCAAGCACAGCCTGAGCAAGGAGATTATCGACTCCATCAACTAGTTATGCCGTCAACGGCTTATGCGTAAGCCGTTTTTAACTCTGCTTGCACCCCAGGCGGCCAGCTTAACGCGCCGTTGATAACAGGAGATTGAGTCGTTGAATCAGCACGTTCGTTTACTTCGTGCGGCCATGTTTGCCCTGGCCGCAACCGCCTGTGGTTTCAGCGCTCCGTCCAGCGCCCGGACGCCCGCAGACTGGCAAAATGGTGCTTACGCCTATTCGGCACAGGCCACGCCGCTGCGCACCGTGTTGCAGGATTTCGCCAGCAGTCACGGCGTCAACCTGCGTATGGGAGACGTGCCGGACAGCGCGGTTGACGGACGCCTGCGCGCCGACAGCGGCGTCGCGTTCCTCGACAGGCTGGCGCTGCAATACCGCTTTCAATGGTTTGTTTACAACGGCTCGCTGTTTGTTAGCCCGCAGTCGGCTGAAACCTCAAAGCGGGTGACCGTTTCGGCGGATGCTGCGCCGGACCTCAAACAGGCGCTGCGAGACGTGGGGCTGCTGGAAGACAAATTTGGCTACGGCGAGCTGCCGGATGACGGCGTGGTTATCGTGACCGGGCCGCCGGAATATGTCGCGCTGGTGGCCGACTTTAGCGCCAAAGATAAAGACAAAAAGCAGAACAAAGAGATGATGGTTTTCCCGCTTAAGTACGCTTCGGTGGCGGACCGTCAAATAAAATATCGCGAGAAATCCCTGCTGGTGCCCGGCGTTGCGAGCATCCTGAACGAGCTGCTGGGCAAAAAAGATAACCGCTCCTCTCAGGGCATTCAGCCGGGGGGCGAAAGCGCTTCGCGCGAGGCGCTAAGCAAGTCGTTCCAGGAGCAGTCAGACAACATTCTCTCCGGGCTTATCCAAAGCCAGGACGGGCGGATGCGTAACTCCGGCGGCGATGATGATACCGAGCTTAACCCCATGGTTTCGGCGGACGTGCGCAATAACGCCCTGCTGGTGCGCGACGATCCGAAACGCCGCGAGCAGTATCAGGCGCTGATTTCGCAGATCGATGTGCCGCAAAAGCTGGTCGAGATAGACGCCATGATTATCGACGTGGATCGCCGCGCATTCTCTAATTTTTCCAGCAATCTTGGCGCAACTTTCGGCAACGTGACCGCCGGTTCCGCCATGTTGCAGGGGGCCGGCACGCTGTTCGTTACCGACTACAGCCGCTTCTTCGCGCAAATTCAGGCGATGGAAGGGAGCGGCAACGCTTCTATCGTGGCTAATCCGTCGATTCTGACGCTGGAAAACCAGCCTGCGGTTATCGATATGAGCGATACCGCCTTTATAACCGCTACCGGCGAACGTGTGGCAAGCATTGAGCCGGTAACCGCCGGAACCAGCCTTCAGGTCGTGCCTCGCGCCATCGGCAGCGGGCCAAACAGCACGGTGCAGCTGGTGGTGGATGTGGAAGACGGCAAAGTTGAAACCAACGATGACGGGGCGGCCACCGGAGCGAAACGTGCCACGGTGAGCACCCAGGCGCTGGTTCAGCAGAACGGTTCCCTGGTCATGGGCGGGTTCCACTCCCGCGAAACCGGCGATACCGACCACCGCATTCCGCTGCTCGGCGACATTCCTTACCTGGGCAAATTCTTCTCCTATACGCGCCATGAAACTTCGCAGCGCGAGCGCCTGTTCATTATTACCCCGCACCTGGTGGGGGATCAGGTTGACCCTACGCGCTATATCGACGAGCAGGATCGTCAGCAGCTCTCATCGGCGATGAATGAAGTTCAGCTGCGCCAGCGCTACAGCTCAATGAAGGGCGATATCGAAAATGCGATGCGCGATCTGGCTGAAGATAAAGTGCCGACCGGTTTTCAGGCGGGCGGAGAGGGCGTGGGCATCGCTCAGCTATGCAACACCCGGCCGGGGCTTGCTTCCGACAGTTCCCGCAGCCAGTGGTACAGCAACTCATCAATACAGATAAGCGTGGGCCTGGTGCGCAACATCAGCAGCAAGCCGCAGCGTTTTGATGAGTCCAGCTGCCGCGATGACGATGTGCTGGCCGTGGCGGCGTGGCCGGGCAGTAACCTGGCGCCCGGCCAGTCGGCGGAGGTTTACATTGCCTACCGCACTCGCGGCGAGGGGCGACGCAGCCGTCAGTCGCTGCTCTCCTCTGCACCCGTGTCCGGACAGCCGTCTGCTTTATCAAGATCGCATAGCTATCTGCTGCCCCCGCGCCCCGCGCTGCATTAAGGAGAGACGATGAAACCTTCAATTTTGTGCCTGCTGGCGCTGGCATTCGCCCTTAGCGGATGCGCCACCCGCAACGATAACGGCTGCGAGAGTCTGGAGTGCAGGCCCCTGTCGGACAGCCATCACCTGACCATCTGGTGGCCAGCCGATATGCGCAACGGCGTACAGGATTACTCGCAGATGCCGGTGCGCTAATTTTTGTGGCGAGCGCCCGTTGTTTCGCGCTCGCGGCTTAAAAACGCCATTTTTTTCTTAGTGTCAGGCAGTTTTGTGGAACCGAAGCCGGTTTCTTTTCACTTAACAGGCGTCTATATACTGCGAACCAGCAGGGCTGGTCGCCTGTATCAACCCCGTTGTCATGGTGAGGTAATCTAATGAGTACGATTGGAAATATGCTGAATCTGGCCACTGCATTACCGCAGCTGGCGCTGAACGCCACCCCTGAAGGTATGGCGGCTAATTTGCTGAAGAACGTTGGCGATCGGATGGTGAACGACATTGCCTCTAAATTGACCAACCTGCTGTTCTCCGGCGGAATGAACGGCAATAACAACAACACCTTTATGTCGCCGCAGAGCCAGGGCGGAGCCAGCATGGGCAATACGCTGGCGGCAAGCAATATGCAGCAAATGCTGCAACAGGTGATTCAGCAAATGGGCGTGAATTCCCAGAACAGCCCGTTTAACAGCCAGGCCGGAGCAGGCAACATGAACGCCTTCAACGGCGGCCTGAGCCACGGGCTGCAATCTCCGTCCACCGGCATCGGCCTGGTTCAGCTGCCGCTGTCCACCACCGGCAGCAACAGCGCCAACAGCTTTAACCAACTGGGTAACAATATGGGCAGCCAGCTGGGCAGCAAAATGGGCCTGCAGGCGCTGGACGACGTGAAGTCCGACACCAGCGGCCTGTGCGGCGCGCTCGGCGGCGGCGGTAAAGTGGAAGGTGGCTCCAAAGAAACCCGCGCTGAAATCGGTAAATTTATGGATCAGCACCCGGAAATTTACGGCAAGCCGCAGAGCGTTGGGGCGGGCATGCCGGGCCTGGTGCATATCGGGAAAGGTCTTTCCAGCTGGGAAGATGCCCTGAAGAACAGCAAACCGCTGAGCGGAGACGCGCTGAAGGCGTTCCAGTCGGCGAAAAATGACCTGAAAACTTCGATGGTTGGCGGCTCAATCGCCGGTTCCGGCACGACGCCTGGCTCTTCGAGCCTGCTGATGAACGCCGATGCTCAGCTGTTCAACAGCAACATTATTCAGAACTCGCTGAAGCACCACCACGGCGCGATTCTGAACCTGGCCGCGCTGGCCTAAGTTTTGCTGTTGTAGTCCACAGACTTTCTTTTAATGCAGGGTGTGGAAAAGCCCGCCATGCGTGATTCGCTCGACTCTTCTTCGCCCTCTATTTGACCGGTTTTTCTGCGTTAATCGCGTGGTAAACCGGTCTTTTTTTGATCTTCAATCTCTCTGCATATCAATAGATTGTCAGTTATAAGTGACAATCTATTTGCATGTGTGTCATTTATAAATGACAATGATTGAAAGTCAAGGGAGTGAAGGGGGGGCAGGATGCCGTACATGGCTAAACGATATGTCGCGCCGAACGGAGATGTACCTTATACCGAGAGGATAAAAAGGCTCAGAAAGAAAGATCCGCAGGCAGCGGCAAAAATAGACAATCAGGTAGCTCGCGCAATGATTGGCAACTTTGGCGATCACAGATTCGAAAGGGACGGAGTTTGGGAATTAAAAATAAACTACGGGCAAGGATTCCGTGTTTATTACTCCCTGGAATGGGGAGAAATAATTCTTTTGCTTATTGCCGGTGATAAAAAATCACAGCAGGCCGATCTGGAAAAGGCTGTTGGTTACCTCAGAGAATTTAAAGCGAGACCAAACAAATGACAGTGAGTAATAAAAGAGAGAGCATTCACCAGACGATCAAAAGCGACGTAATAGACCACAACGCCGCGATGATTGAAGAATTACGTGAAGACCCGGTTTATGCAGAGATGTATTTGAAAACAGCGCTTGAGGATATTAACGAACCCGGTGGGCTTGGGGGGTTTCTCATAGCATTGAGGCAGGTCATCGAGGCGAATGGTGGCATTACTGAGGCGTCCAAAAAGTCTGGTTTGGCTCGTCAGCATATATACCGCGCTTTATCTGCCAAAGGTAACCCGACAATTGCGACGCTTGTACAGCTCGCCGCAGTTGCGGGTTTAAGGTTCTCTTTACAGAAAAATCACAAGCAGAAATAACGAAGTGGGATTTTGTTGCCCGAAATTCGCGGAAAACTTCTACTCCTCAAACTCAATAGTCTCGCCCTTAATGCGGCCTTCGAGCTTGCGCAACAGGCGGTAGATGGCGGCCACGGCTTTTAGCGTGTCGCGGGGGATATAGGCACCTTCTTCGGTGGTGCGGTAGAGGTTGCGGGTTAGCCACACGTAGCGGACCACCGGGATATTGGCGGCGTGCGCCATTTTGATTAGCGCTTTAGCCTCATCATCCTGTGCTTTGAACAGCAGCATTGGCAGCGGCGTTTCGTCCGGTTCGTATCGCAGCCCGACGGCAAAGTGGGTTGGGTTAACCAGCAGCACGTCGGCCTTTTCCATCTCCTGCGGCGTGACCTTTTTCGCCGGGCCGTTGAGGATTTCGTGGGCAACGTGTTTGCGGTGGCCTTTGGTGTGCGGGTCGCCTTCCATCTGCTTATATTCGTTTTTCACGTCTTCGTGGCTCATGCGGTTTTGCTTGAGGAAGAAGTATTTTTGCAACGCGAAGTCGGCCACCGCAAACACCAGCATTACGCCGACGATGGTATGGGCGAGGGTTTCCAGAATCGCCACGCTTGCGTGCCAGAAGCCGTCCAGCGTGCCGCCCGCAAGGTTGGCCAGCAGCGGGAGGCGGGGCTTAATCAGCAGCCAGAACACTACGGAAAGGGTGATAGCTTTCAGCAGGCTGTTGAGGATCTGAATAAACTGCTTAACCGAAAACATCTCTTTAAATTTGTTGAGCGGGTTTAACGCTTCAAGTTTTGGTGCCAGCGCGGCAATAGCGAACAGCGGGCCGAACTGGAGCCAGCCTCCGGCGATGCGCAGCAAAATAACCGTGCCGACCGTCATCATAAAAAAGACCCCGACGGTGAGCAGCGCCGCGCCGCTCACCTCGCCTAAAGCCTGAGTGAAAGGCGCGCTCAGGCGCAGCAGCGGCAGGGTCATCAGCGCCTGCAGTTTGTCCATGCTGGCATCCATCATGGTAAAAATAAGCTGCAAAACGCCAAACATAATCAGTAGTTTGGGAATATCCTGGCTCTGGCTGACCTGGCCCTTTTTGCGCGCTTCCTGGAGTTTATGGGGGCTGGCCTGTTCTGTTTTTTCGCTCACTGGTTTTACGCTCCGCTAGCGGGTTACCACGTCGCCTTACGCGCCGGTAAAATATCGGACAAATGTGGGATCAGGTCGTTTAGGGCGCTGAACTGATGGCCTGCGAAATATTCCAGCGTCGGCAGGTAAAAAATAAAGAACAGCAGCCCGGCAATGCACTTAAGCGGCACGGTAAGCACCGTGGCCTGGAGCTGAGGGCTGTAAATGCTGAGCACGCCGACGGCGAAATCGAGGAACAGTAGCAGCAGTACCAGCGGGCCTGCATACAGCACGGTGTCGATGAACATCTGTTTGACCTGGGCGAGGAACGCCAGAAACCCCTGCTCTCGGAAGGCCGGGAGCCAGCTGTCTACGGGCCACAGGCGGTAGCTGTCCCAGATAACCTGGGTCGCCAGAGAGAGGCCGAAATTGACTATCAGCACCATCATCGACCATTGCAGCAACATATAGCCCAGCGGCGTTTCATCCGCGCCCAGTGCCGGGTTGAGTTGCCCCCCGCTCAGCGCCCCGCGCTGGTTGTCAAACAGCACGCCGACCGACTCAAAAAGCCAGAACGGCAGCGCCAGCAGATAGCCGAGAAAAATCCCCAGCACCACTTCTTTGAGCATCATGGCAACAATGCCCCACGGGCTATGGGGCGCGCCGGCAAGCAGCGGCACAATAGTTGGCGTGACGAACAGCGCCAGCGGAATAACGATGGCGGTGCGGATCATGCCTTTCAGAGCGGAAAAAGCGAACAGCGGAGTCAGCAAAACGCAGGGGTAGATGCGGGCAATGGCCAGCCCGAGCGCCAGCATACCGTTGAATATGGGCGTCAGTTCGGCCGCAATCATCTCAGCGACCCTGAGGCGGCCATCATCGAAAAGGCGGACTGGGCCAGCTCAATCATTTGCAGCCCAATCCAGCGCCCGCTTAAGGCAAGAGTCGTCCCCACTGCCACCAGCTTGATGGCGAAGGGTAGCGTTTGATCCTGTAGCTGAAACACCGCCTGCAACAGGGAAACCACGATGCCCACCAGCACGGCGACCACCAGCGGCGGGGCGGAAAGTACCACCACCATCAATACCGCCTGCTTAAACATGTAGATCATGTCCATAACGCCTCACATATAGCTGTAGAACAGGCCGTCGAGCAGGCGCGTCCAGCCGCTCACCATTACGAACAACAGAATTTTTAGCGGCAGCGAGATGGTCATCGGGGACACCATCTGCATGCCTAACGCGAGCAACACGTTGGAGACAATAAGGTCGACCACCAGGAAAGGGATGAAGATTAAAAAGGCGATTTTGAAACCGTTTTGCAGCTCGGAGAGTACGAAAGACGGTATCAAAATCAAAAGGTTGTCGCGCTGGTTGATAATTTTGTCGGACAGCGCTTTCGGCCACATGCGCTGGCTGTTTTCCATCAGGTGTGTTTCCAGATCCGGATCGCTGTTGCGCAGCATAAAATCAGTCAGCGGCTTGATGCCGTATTGCAGGCTGCTCTCTAAGCGTTCGGCGTTGGTGGTGTCGATGGGTTTTTCCTGAAAGCGGGTTTGCATCCCGTCGAACACGGGTGCCATCACGAAGATTGTGGCCGCCAGTGCGATGCCGTATAGCGCCATGTTCGGCGGGGTTTGCTGCACGCCGATGGCGTTTCGCGTCAGCATCAGCACCATCGAAATCTTTAAAAAGCTGGTGGTTATCATCAGCACCAGCGGCAGGAGAGAAATCGCACCCAGCAGAATGGCCAGAGCCAGCGGGTTGAATGAACTGATATTCTCCGCCATCAGACCGGCTCCAGCGCCGCACCGGTATTGCGCAGCATCCGGGTAATCTGAAAGCCCAGCGTGCCGTTAACGTCAACCAACTCACCCTTAGCCAGCAGGTTATTGCCGTGGCACAGCAGCGCTTCGCCCGGCGTAACGTGCTGCACCAGCACCGTCGAACCCGCATCCAGCTGCTGCAATTCGCCGAGCGTTAGCTGTAAGTTGCCGCAGCGGATCGTCAGTTCCAGCGACAGGTCGTCGAAACTCCCCCTTGTTGTCTGCCATTCAGCTCCGGGGACAACGTCGCCGTCCCGTTGCTCGTCATACTCCAGGGGGGCGTTTGGGTAAGTCATGGTTAGCTCCTCGCTAAACGTTATGTGTAGTAAGTCTCTGTGAGCGGTTTGGGCTGCCGGTTCCAACTGGACCTGAAATTGTCGCCGCGCCAGCGGCAATACTCCCTGTCCGTCGGGGGCAAAAAATGTCTCCGTGGGCAGCAGCAGATCTCCAGCGGCCAGGCCGCGAGCGCGCCCGCAGGAAAGTTGCAGCCTGCCGACGGTGAGCGGGAGCCGCAGGGGCAGATCCGGGGAGAGCGGGATAACAAGCCGTTGCCAGGTTGGGTGCCGTGCCAGCCGCTGTAGCGTATTCCAGCTGAGCGAAACCGGGCTATGGGCTTGCTCTTCGCCCAGCGTAATCTCAAGGCGCAGCGTGATATCGACTAGTTCTGCCTCCGCTCCCGTCGCAGGGCGCAGGTATTCGAGTAATTCAACCAGCTGCGGGCTGAGCTGCTGGCTAAAGTAGCTCCAGTACCAGCCGCTTTCCGGGGAGGGTTCGCCGGGGAGCGCGGGGCAGTCGGCCATCAGCCCCAGCACCGGGAACGGATCGCCAAGTAGCAGCGTTCCTGCCGCACAGCTAAAAGCTTCCGCCTGCCCTGGCTTTTGGGCGGCGAGGGTTGAAGGCAACAAGCGCAGTTCGCCGTGTTCGCCAGCGCAGAAAAAAGGAAGCCGCCGACCGCTGCCAATCCAGCGCCGCAGCTGAGCCTCCTGTAAGGGCTGAGGGTTAAATGCCAGCCGCTTCATACCGCCTCCCGCCGCTTAAAACGCAGGCGCACGTTCTTGCCCAGGCGGCCGCTTAACGAGCTTTGGCCGTATTTTTCAAAGCCGCGCACTTTGTCCCAGGCGTGGCCGGAAAAGCCGAGTGCAATATCCAGCACATCGCCGCTGGCGGGGGTGATTTGCGCCATGACTTCGCCCAGCTCCGGCAGCAGCAGGCTAAAGCGGGCGGGCAAGGTTTCCTGCTGTTCGATACCCTGAATCAGATGCGGCTCAAGCATCGCCATCAGCCGGCTGGCCTGCGATTCCGTGGCTTGCTGAGGTTGCTCTGCGCCGCCTAAGGAGCCATCAAACAAATTGAGTGAAAGCACCGGCATCAGCGGAGACGGTTCTTCGTCGGACAATAAATCGCTGAACTCTTTTTCATCGCGAGCCAGTTTCTGGCGGTCGCCAGCGCGGCTGAAGGCCGGAGCGCGTGCGGTCGCAGACGGCATATTGGGCATCGGCGCATTGTTACCCGGCTGGCGGGGAATGCGCGGCGCTGGCTGAGCGTTATCCCGAGCTTTGTGTTCGGGCGCAGCAGGATGCGTTTGCTGCCAGGGCTTAGGTTGCTGATGCGTTTTTAGCGCGTGATGGATCATGCCGGGTCCCCCTGGTTCTGTTTAAGCAAATACTCCATTTTTTCTATTTCTCGTCGGCAACGCTGCACCGCGAGCTGCGCGGCGCTGAGCCGTTCCTGTTGCTGCTCAACTTCTTCATTTAACCGGTGCGTATGCTGAAGCTGCTGAATAACATCCGAGCGTTTCGATTTTTCAACATCCAGCGTCTCCCTCAGGTCGTTGAGCGGCTGAATGACGCCGCTGTGCTGCGGCACAAACGCTTCCCGCAGTTGCAGATAGCCGAGCTTCTTCTCTTCAAGCAATTGCCTGCTTTGCCCGGCAGCGTCCCGGGTCCGCGTGAGCTGGCATTCCTGCTCATGCTGTTCGAGCTCGCAGCGGCGCAGCCTGCGGCGGCGGATCGGCAGAAGCGTGTTCAGCACCTGATTCAGCGCCAGCAGTTGAGGGTCGGGAGAGAGCGGGGTTTCGGCATCAATGTGGCGGCGCATAGGCAATCACTTCCTGTAGCAGTTGGCGGGTAACGTCGAATTCGCTGGGCGCGTGGTTTGCCTGGCGCAGAAACCCGTTAATCGCATCCTGGGCCTGTACGGCGGCATCGGTCATTGCGTCGTTGCCCGGCTGGTATTCGCCGAGGCGAATCAGCATTTCCACCTGCTGATAAGCCGACATCATCTGGCGCAGCGTGCTGGCCTCGGCAACGTGCTCCCGCGCCACCACGTTGCTCATGGTGCGGCTGAGGCTGGCGAGAACGTCAACGGCAGGGTAGTGGCCGCGCTCCGCCAGGCGGCGGGTCAGGACGATGTGGCCGTCAATCAGAGAGCGGACTTCGTCGGCAACCGGATCGTTCATTGAATCCTGCTCAATCAGCACCGAATAGAGGGCGGTTATTGAGCCGCGTGACGTTTTCCCCGCCCGCTCCAGCAGCCCCGGCAGAAGGGTATAAACCGAAGGCGGCAGGCCGCCGCGCCCCGGCGGTTCACCCAGAGCCAGGCCGATTTCACGCTGGGCGCGGGCAAAACGCGTCAGGGAGTCGATTATCAGCAACACGTTTTTACCTTTGTTGCGGAAGGCTTCGGCAATCGCCGTGGCGGTAAAGGCGGCACGGGCGCGCTCCATGCTGCTGCGGTCGGAAGTAGAGCACACCAGCACGGTGCGGGCGCGCAGTTCGGCGTCCAGTTCGTGGTCGAGGAATTCACGCAGCTCGCGGCCACGTTCGCCTATCAGCCCAAAGACGATGGCATCGCAGGGCGTGTTGCGGGCCACTTCGGCCAGCAGAGTTGTTTTCCCGCAGCCTGCTCCGGCAAACACGCCAACCCGCTGACCCACGCCAATAGTCAGAACGCTATCAATGGAGCGGATGCCGGTTGGCAGCGGTGTGTCGATGCGTGGTCTGTCGGTTGGCGGTGGAGCATCGCCCAGCACTCCGCTGGCGTCGGGCGTTTCGCTGGCGAGGGCAAATGCAGACAGGCTATCTTCGTCGATGGCGCGGCCAAACCCGTCCAGCACGCTGCCAAACAGGCTGTCTGACACGCAAATTGAATGCGGCTGAAACAGCGGCGTGACGCGAGCTCCCTGGGCAATGCCGTCCAGCGGCCCCAGGGCGGAAAGCAGCGTATGGCGCGGGTTAAAGCCAACGACTTCTGCCATCACTTCCCCATCGGCACCGCGGCTGATAAGGCAAAGATCGCCGATACGCGCCTGCGGCAGGCTGCTTTCGAGCAAAATGCCGCTGATGCCGGTGATGCGCCCGTGGGCGCTGACGGCGTTGAGTTTTTTCAGGGAGCCGTGACGGCTGGTGAACCAGGTGTTGAGGTCGTTCTGAGCGCTCATCATTACCACTTCACCGCAATATTTTCACGGCCGCCAAACTGCACGCTGTCGCCGGTGATGCTGGTCAGACGTAGCCCGTTGCGTTCGTCACCAACGAACAGGCGCTGCCCGTCTTCGGTGACAATGTTGGCGTGCGGTCCGGCGGTTATCTGTACGATGCGAAACGGCAGGGTGGCTTCGCGCACTTTGGTTTTGTTGTTCAGCGCCACGCTAAGCTGGTAGTCGCCGCGAATGCTGTCCACCATGCGGCTGACGATGGGCAACTGGTTTTCTTGTAAATCACCGCTCAGGATAATGCCTTGCGGAGTGCTGGTGATCTGCACCTTGTTGTACAGCTCGCGTTCGCGAAGATCCTGCTCGAGCACTACGCGCAACTCGTTGCTGTTAGTGATTGCCGGTTTAATCTGCGGCTCCTCGTCGCTGTTTTGCTGGGCGATACCCGGCTGGAGCACCCAGCTAAAAATGGTAAAGGTCAGCAGCAGCAGGCCAGACAGGGTAAAAATCTGCGCCCAGCGCGGCAGTATTCTGGCAAGCCATGAGCGGCGTGCCGCCGGAGCGGGCTTATTTGTCGAGCTGCCGATGGGCTCGCGCGCTGCGGATGCGGGCTCGTTGTGGCCCGCCACCGGCAGAGGAGGCGGAAGGGGGCGGCTGTCCCACTCTTCATCGGCCGCTGCGAGGGTCAGCCAGACGCCGCCTACGGCAAAAATTTCGCCGGGCTGCCAAAGCTGCTGCCCTGTCAGCCTCTCGCCGTGGCGCTGGCAGACCGTGCCTTCCATCGGCGTGAGCATCCAGCCTTCGGCGCTGCGGCTAAGCTGGGCATGGCTGGCTTTTATTCCGCCGTCGCTTAGCTGTAAATCGCTTTCGGCCGCGTTGCCAAGCCGCCAGCGCTCGCCGCTAAGGGGCAGCGCTGCGCCTTCATGTAATCCGTTTAATACTCTCAGCTCATACATGGCGGCTACCTTTATGCTGTGAAGGCGTCAAGCGCGTTTTGGTGGATATCGAGGCGGCCCAGAACGTTAACCGGCAGGTTGAATTGCAGCTCGGCGAACGACAGAACGGGAACGTGGTGGAACTCATCCTGGATAAGCTGGCGCAGCGGGCTGCGCAGGTCCTGAGCGGAGAGCAGCACGCTGGTCTGGCGCTGGAACAGGGGGAAAACTTCGCGCAGCTGTTCCAGCAGCAGGGCGTGCTTATCCTGGCTGAGGGCAAAGAAGGTTTCGTTTTGCGTCTGGCGCAGGCTGTCGCGCAGTATCTCTTCGGTTTCCGGCGTCAGTAGCCAGACCTGCATCCCGCCGTCGTGGCTGTACTGGTGGCAGATATGCTCTTTAATATCGATGCGCACCTGGTCTACCAAAAGGCCCACGTCACGCTCGTGCTGGCCGTGAACGATAAGCGACTCGGTGATGCTGCGAACTGAACGCAGGGAAATACGCTCGGCCACCAGCCGCTGTAAGACCGCGCTCAGGCGGGTTATCGGGAAAATACGCTGGAACTCCTGCGCCAGTTCCGGCAGGTCCATTTCCAGCCAGGAGATAATGGCGCGGGTTTCCTGAAGCCCGATAAAACGCGGCCCGGAGGCGAATAGCGCCTCTTCCATACGCGCCAGCAGCAGCTGATGTGAACTCCAGGACTCTATCTGGAACTTATCCAGCAGCGGGTCATTCTCCTCCAGCCACGCCCAGCCTTTTTCCTGCGGGTAGCCTTCCACGGCGAGTTCGGTCCCGGTCTCTTCCTGCTCCAGCAGGCGGTAGTCGAGCGCACGTTTATGCGGCGTAAAAGTGCCGATGACCTTCGGGACTTCATAAACCAGGAAACGGAATTCGTCGTCCTCCTGGTAGGGGGAAAAGTCGATGTTGAATACCGGCAGCGTGAAGCCGTATTGATTCACGATGCGGTTGCGCAGGCGGCGGATGTCTTCTATCAGCGCCAGGGTTGCCGGGTCGCCCGCGCGGGCTGAGGAAAAGCTCAGCACAAACAGGCGGCTGGGGTTAAAGGTGCGAATATCTTCTTCACCGTTGGCCTCGGGGGCGACAAATTCGGTGGGTGAACTGTTGGCTTTTGCACGTTTGGCGCGCCACAGCTGAAACAGGCCGGAACCCAGGGTAATAAAACCGAGCACGATAAAGACCAGCGTCGGCATGCCGGGCAGCAGGCTGAAGCAGAACATGCCGATGGCCGACATTATCCAGGCTTTGGGCTGGTTGGTGAGCTGGTCGCTGATTTCGCGGCCAATGTTGTTGTTCGGGATATCTTCGTTCGCCGACACGCGGGTGATCATCATCCCGGCGGTAAGCGAGATAAGCATCGCCGGGATCTGGTCAATCAGGCCGTCGCCGATGGTCAGAATTGAATAGACGTTGGCCGCATCTCCCGCCGCCATGCCCAGCTGTAGCACCCCGATACAGAAGCCGCCGACCATGTTAATGCTCAGAATCACTATTCCGGCTACCGCATCGCCCTTCACAAACTTCATGGCGCCGTCCATCGCCCCGAAAAGCTGGCTCTCTTTTGCCAGGTCTTCACGCTTGCTTTTCGCCTGCTGCACGTTGATAAGCCCGGCGCGCAGGTCGCTGTCGATGGACATCTGTTTGCCCGGCATCGCATCAAGGGTGAAGCGCGCGGCGACTTCCGCGATGCGCTCCGAACCTTTGGTGATAACCAGGAAGTTCACCACGGTGAGAATAAGAAACACCACCAGGCCTACCGCCAGGTTGCCGCCGACCACAAAGTTGCCGAAGGCGGTCACGATATGCCCTGCATTTTGCTGGAGCAGGATCTGGCGCGTGGTGGAGATAGACAGCCCGAGGCGGAACATAGTGGTCAGCAGCAGCACCGCCGGGAAGGTGGTAAACGCCAGCGGCTTCGGGAGGTACATCGCCGTCATGATAAGCAGACATGAAACGCTGATGTTTACCGCAATCAGCACGTCGATAAGCCCCAGCGGCAGCGGGATTATCAGCATGAACACTACCGCCAGAGCGATGAAAGCCCCGACCACTTCGGAGCGCTGCATGGCGCTTATCGCCAGGCGGTTAAGAAGATTAAACAGAGTGTTCATTGGTTATTCATCCTGGTGAAATCCATTTACTGCGCAATCTGGCTGCGTTTTTCCCACGCGGCATACTCGCCGTTCAGGGTTCTGAGCAGCAGTAGCGCATTGTTGCGGGTGTCATCGTTGCCGCCCCAAATCTTCTCCGGCAGCCCCTGTAACAGAGTTAACAGCCCGTTGAAAAACAGCGATTGCTGCATCGGTTTTTCCCCGACAACTTGCAGGCCAAGCTGGGTCAGGTCGCGGGAGTAAAACCCGTTGCGGCACATGCTGAGCAGGGAGCGGGTCATCACGTCGGCCCCCATCGTGACGTGCTGGTATTTGCTTTTTAGCCGGTCGAGGAACTGGGCCACTTCCGACAGCGTGTGGGTAATAGCGCGGGCATCGTTCAGGCCGGAGAGTAAACGGCGCAGCGCGGTGGGCGGAGCGGAAGGGGCCAGGGCGGCAATATCGTCCGACAGGGCGCGTTGCAGGGTGCGCAGCGCCGGAACAAAACCGTCCGCACCAAACTTATCCAACAGCAGATCCATGATGTTGTCCGCCGACTGCTGGTTGATGACGCCGTCGTAGTAAAGCTTGCGTAGCTCGCGCTTTTGCGCCGGGTCGCTGGTGAAGGCGGCAATTGCCGGAGCGGTATTGACCCCGGCGTTGATCTTCTCCGGATGGCGCTGCTGGAGTTCGGCCAGCATCTGCCCGACCTGCGCCGCCAGTTCAGGGTTGCTGCCGTTGCGCAGGCGCATCGCCATCAGGCTGAGGGTCACAAAGGCGGATGCGGGGTCACCCTCGGCCAGCTCAAGCAGGGCGTCCAGGTCGGGGGCCTTATGGCCGCTGCCGGAAAGTAGCTGCTCAAAAGCCGACTCGCGCCCGGCCTGGCTCTGGCCGGAAGGGCTTTCCAGCAGGCGTCCAAGCTCTACCAGATGGGTCACTTTAATTGCGGCTACGGAGATGCGGCGCAGCTGGCTGCTCTGCGTGCGCTGCTCTTCGTGTTTTATCTTCTGCTCAATACTTTCGGCAAAGGTCGCCGCCATAGACTCCTGGGCGGCGCTCGGACGCTGCGGCGTGGGGGCCGCTCGCGTGGCGGAGGACGTGCTGCTCGACGTGCTTTTGTCGCTATTTGTGTCGTTGAGCAGCTCATCGACCAGGGCGTCGGCCTGTTCGCTTTCAAGACGCAGATTATGGTGGTGGTGGTGCTGGGGAATTCTCATGTTCATTGCGGTATGCCTTAGCCGATTCGCCTGTCCATATGTGAGCTAAGGCCCTGGCGGGTTCCCCGTTAATAAAAAAATTTCCGCCGCTGTAGGTTGTGTAAAAAGTTGCACAAATCGCTGATTGGTCTGTGTTTATTGTTACGCAAATAGTTCTGGTTTCTTTAGTTTAATTTAACAAAATCATGTTGTTACGTTGTTATTTTTCGCTGGCATAGCTCTTGCTAAAGGACGAACTCCTGAATCCATTCAAAAAGGTGTTCACTATGTCAGCGATGTTTGATTTCGAATCACAGGTTATCCCGCAATCGCAGCCCGCGTTTGAAGCCAACGTAGTGCAGGGAGAATTCCCGGCGGTAAACTGGGAGTGCGTCATGCGGGACAACGAGCAGCGTCTGTATAATTTTATTCGTAAAAGGGTGGCGAATTTTGCCGATATAGAAGACCTGGTGCAGAACACCTGGTATGAGGTTTTCCGCAACAAGCATAAGTTTTGCGGCACCTCGCGCCCGGAAACCTGGATGTTTGGTATCGCGGTCAACCTGGTGAAGAACCACTATAAATCGGTCAAGGTCAGCTACCTGCATGACGAACTGAACGACGATGTGCTCGGCACACTGGTGCACTCCGAGCAGCCGGAAGGGATAACGGAAGGGAAGGATATCCTGTCTAAAGTGTTACAGCGTATTGCGCAACTCCCTGAAGACTATCAACAATTATTGCAATTAATCGTCGATAACGATATCAGTTATCAGGAGGCGGCCGAGCGAATGACTATCCCTATCGGCACCGTTCGATCCCGCCTTTCCCGCCTGCGGCAGTCGCTAAAACAGGACCTGGGGTGGGACAGCCTGAATTAAGCCTGTGGCGCTTCGTTATCCTCTGAATGAGAAGAACAACAACCTATGAAACAAGACGGCGGGCCGCACCTACGGCCCAATGACTATCCGCACCTGCTAAGCGCCGCTTTCAACAGCATGTGCGAGATGGTTTTCATTGTTGACAGGGATTTCAATATTGTTTTTGCCAACCAGAAAGCGCTCGGCATTTGCCTGACGGCGGATGCCGGGCTGCTGACCGGCGAGAATATTTTCACCCGCCTGCGCGGCTACGGCGATTTGCCGCTGCTGGGCGTGGTTGAGCGGCAGCTGGATCGGCCGGAAAATGCGCCCTACGGCGATAAAATCAACGCCCGATTTGATACCGGAGAGGGGCAGGTTATTCCGGTGGAGGTTTGCCCGAGCCGTTTTGAATATCAGGGCCAGATCTGGACCATGATGGTGGTTTGCGATACCCGGCATCGCAATGATATTCATCGGTTTTATTACGATCGCGAGAACGAGCTACGCGATATTCTTGATAACGTGCCGGACGCGATTCTGCGGGTAGACAGCGAGCAGCGGCTGCTGTACGCCAACGAAACCGCGCTGTGCTGCATGCCGAACGGGGCGGCCTCGATTGGCTTGAAAATGGACGCTTTGATCGGCGATTCATCCCTGATGGAGCAGATTGGCTGGTCGCTACAACTGGTCCTGCGCAAGCACGTCCAGCTGGAGGCGGTGCTTCACGGTGTAGTAACCGGCTCGCGGGTGGCGCGTATTTACCAGGCACGTTTTATACCCGAGTTCACCCGGCAGCAGGTTTTACGCTCCGTGCTGGTTATCGCCCGTCCGGCCTCGCGGCAATATTTTGCCGAGCAGCAGGTGCGCCAGACCCACGAGCAACTTCGGCAGATGACCCAGAAGCTGCAAAGCAGCGTCGAGAACGAGCGTAAACATATGGCGCGCGAAATTCACGATGAACTGGGCCAGCATCTGACTTCGCTGCGGGTGGGAATTTCGCTGCTCGGGCAGAACCATCCCGCTCTGCAACATGAAGTCGAGCCGCTCACCCAGCTGGTTGATGGCACGATCAAAGTTGTGCGTGATATCGCCACTCAGCTGCGCCCTGCGGTGCTGAATATGGGGCTGAAACCGGCGTTAATCTGGCTGCGCGATCAGTTCAATAAACACCGCTCCGGGGTCTGCACGCTGACCATCCAGCCGCTGCCTGTGTCGCTGTGTGATGATGAGGTGACGGCGATTTTCCGGGTGGTGCAGGAGTCTTTGACCAATGTTCAGCGCCATGCGGGCGCGCGTGAGGTGGAAGTAAAAGTTCTGACGCGGGGCAAAATCGTGCTGGTGTGTATTAATGATGATGGCCAGGGGTTCGATCCTGGCCTGGTATCCGACCGGGCTTTCGGCCTGCTGAGCATGCGCGAGCGCTGCATGATGAGAGGCTGGATCTTCAATATCAACAGCACGCCGGGAAAGGGCAGCTGCGTACACATTGAAATTCCGTTTTCCGCCCCCGGCGTCGCTAAAGCTTATGATAGCGAATAGCGAACTTAATGATGTCGGCGTTATTGTCGAACTGCATTTTCTCCATCATGCGGGTTTTGTGGGTGCTGACGGTTTTATTGCTGATGTTCAGCGTCCCGGCAATACCGTTGACGTTCTCGCCGCCGCTGAGCAGGCGCAGGATCTGTTTTTCCCTCTGGGATAGCGTGGCGTAGCGGCGCAGCTGGTCGTTTTCCTGAGTTGAGAAGACTATCGCTTCCGCAAGGGAGGGATCGATGTAGCGCTGGCGGGCGGCGACGCGATGGATGGCGTGCAGTAACGTTTGCGGCGCCTGATCTTTAGTAATAAAGCCGTGAGCGCCGCTGGCAAGCACCATCTGGGCTATTTGCGGCTCGTTATGCATGCTAAGCACCAGCACCGGCAGGCTCGGCCACAGCCGGGTTATCTGCTGCACCAGCTCCGGGCCCGACTCGCCGGGCATCGAGAGGTCAAGCAGCAAAACATCAACTTCTATTTCCGTTAGTAGCGAGAGTACCGTGCGCCCGCAGCCGGCTTCCGCCACCACTTTGATTTTCTTATCCAGCGAAAAGATTTGTTTCAGGCCCTCGCGCATCAAAATGTGATCGTCGGCGAGGAGGAGTCTGATTGCCATACCGTCTGTCATCCATAATTTATAGTTATTAAATAGTTCATTTTTATAAAAATAGTTATCACGCACGAATTGCGAAGACGCGTGTTAAATGAACATAACAGCCCCGCCGCGGCGAATCTACCTTTGCCGGGAGCGATAAAGGTTGCAGCTTGTTACAAGTCCTGTGCGCGGGCAGCCTCTCTTTTGTTGCCGCGAAGGAACCAGGCAGTGCCTCTCCCCACTTAACCTTTTGACTCAACAACTAAAGTGGAGAGATATCATGCCGTTAAATAGCGTAGATACCAGCTTGCGGGTCGATCCTGGCTTGATAAGCGGTAATGCTAACCGTCGGGTTTCTATGCGCATCGCGCTGGAGCCGACTAATCCTGAACATTACGAGCGCACGGTCAATGTTTCTGCCCGCCAGGCCGACGCGCTCTATTACGCCAACAAGGCGATCGACGATACCTGGCGCGTGCTGGATATGGGCTCCGGCAACCAGAAGAACCATATTCGCGCCACCATGGGGGAGTCCTACAAAAGGACGCTTTTGTCGCAAAAGGCAACCGGGAATGGGGATTACACGGTTCGCGCCTGGGAAGCGTCGAAGTTTCGCGCCGGTAACTGCGGTGAAATGGCTGCGGTAAATGCGCTGCTGCTGGCTAATTCTCGCGTAAAGCAGCCTGTTTCCGTGGTGCACAATCGGGATGTAGACCATGCCTTTGTAATAATCGGCGACCCGCGAGCTGACAACAAATCGATTGTTTCGGACGCCTGGCCGGAATTTGGCCGCGCCATCCGGCTGAAGGATGCCAAATTCGGCGATACTTTCCATGTTTTGCAAACTTTCCAGCCCGGGCACCGGGACGATGATATCCGTGAGAAGCTGCTGCGAGGCAGAAAGGCGACTCAGGCCGAGGTGGATAAAGCGTTCCGCAAGGCGGCACCGCAGCTGGCGAAACTCAGCCCCGAACAGCTGAGGGACAGCACGGTAGCCGGGCCGGGATACGTTCAGCGCCACGTTTCGAGGAACCTCGGCATTCGCTATGACGGGGAAGACAGCCGCGGCGCGATGCAATCATTCGATCAGTCTTTGTCGGTTAGCCAGCTAAGGTCGCGGATGAGCGGGCCTGCCGCCGCGTCCGAAGCGCAACAGCGTGTGGCCCCGACGCCAACGTTTAGCAGTAACGATCGCCCGCGTAACCGTACCGACTCCTTTGCCGCAGAATCTTCATCCCGCGGGCGCAGGCCGAGAACCGCATCGAACGCGGTGCCGCCGCCGGTGAACCGCCGCCGCGCAAACTCCATTGATGTGCGCCCGGCGCCCGTTTATGCCCCGCCTCCGGCACCGGGAAACATGTACGGCACGATCCCTTTACCAGCGTCCGGGCCTGCCTACAATTATGGTCCGCCGCCCGTCGCGCCGGTTTATAGCTACGGGCCGCCGCCGGTTCACGCCCACCCGCATGCTCCGGTTTCGGCCAGCCGCCCGCTTTACCGCGAGCCGCCGGTTATTCCGCCGGACGTTTACGGCACCGCGCCAGCGCCCGCTCGTTCGCGCCCTCGCTCAAACTCCGTGACTGCCGCTTTCCGGCGGATAATAGGTAGCTAACCATGCCAGCACTCTCACATTTAGCGCAGGTATTGCAGCCGCTGCTGGCCGATGAGTCAGGCCAGCGTGCCGAGCTGGAAAATGCAGAAGGCTATTCCGTTGAGCTGAGCGCGGGCGTGACGCTGGAGATAAGCGAATCCCCGCCGGGGCATATTTTGCTTAGCTGCGTGCTCCCCGCACGGCCGACGAGGCTTAGCGACCCGGAAACGCTGTCGGTGTTATTGCAGGCCAATTTGCTGGGAATGGATTACCCGCCGGTGCTCACCGGATTGTTAACCGAACAGCAGCAGGTGGTGCAGTGGAGCTGCCTCCCGTTCCATCAACTGGAGCCGGAAGTCCTGAAGCGGTTGTTTAACCGCTTTGCATTGCAGGCCGAAAAACTGGCCGCCTGGCTGGTGTAGCGTGAGTCGTCACGTTTTAGCCGCCGTTGCGCGGTTAGAACGTGCCGTTCCGCAAGTCAAAAGGGAGGAAAAAAACGCTATTGTCAGTGAGCCAAAGGTGAAACAATAGTGGCTGTTTATACAGTGTCTCGTCATACTTCGAGCCACAGGCGCGTTGGCGTCACTAGCTCACCCCAGTCACTTACTTAAGTAAGCTTCTGGGGATTCTCTAGCTAGCCGCCTTCCTGCAACTCGAATTATCTAGAGAAAGAAGTGATGTTATGGCTTTGTCGTCGGCGCAAAAAGCGCAAATCGGTGCCTGGTATAAGGCGCTCCAGCAGCAGATCCCGGATTTTATTCCGCGAGCGCCTCAGCGGCAGATGATAGCTGAGGTGGCGAAAACCCTTGCCGGTGAGGAAGGGCGGCATCTGGCGATAGAAGCGCCGACCGGCGTCGGCAAAACGCTCTCCTACCTGATCCCCGGCATCGCCATCGCCAGGGGGGACCAGAAAACGCTGGTGGTAAGCACCGCCAACGTCGCCCTGCAGGATCAGATTTTCAGCAAAGATCTGCCGCTGCTGCGCAAGATTATCCCCGACCTGAAATTTACCGCCGCCTTTGGGCGCGGGCGTTACGTTTGCCCGCGTAATCTCGCGGCGCTGGCGACGGACAACTTTGCCCAGGGCGATCTACTGGCGTTTCTCGACGACGAAATGGCCCCCACCAGCAAAGACGAGCAGCAGCGCTGCGCGAAGCTGAAAACCAGCCTCGACGGCTATAAATGGGACGGCCTGCGGGACCATACGGATGAGGCGATTAGCGACGATCTGTGGCGGCGGCTGAGTACCGATAAGGCCAGCTGTCTGGGGCGGAACTGCCACTGGTATAAAGAGTGCCCGTTCTTTGTTGCCCGCCGGGAAATCGACGAGGCGGAAGTGGTGGTGGCTAACCATGCGCTGGTCATGGCGGCGCTGGAAAGCGATGCGGTGCTGCCGGAAGCGAAAAACCTGCTGCTGGTGCTTGATGAAGGGCATCACCTGGCGGACGTGGCGCGTGACGCGCTGGAGATGAGCGCGGAGATAACGCCGGGATACAGCCGTTTACAACTCGACTTGTTCAGCAAGCTGGTAGAAACCTGCATGGCGCAGTTCCGGCCTAAAAGCCCGCCGCCGCTAACCGTTCCCGAGCGTTTGACCAACCATTGCGATGAAGTCTACGAACTGTTGCATTCGTTTAACGCCATTGTCAGCCTGTGGCTGCCCGGCGAGCGCGAAGGCGAGCACCGTTTTGAGATGGGCGTTTTGCCCGAAGAGATAATGGCTATTTGCCAGCGTCTGGCCAAGTTGATGGAGTCGCTGCGCGGCTTATCCGAAGCGCTGCTCAACGATCTGAGCGAAAAAACCGCCAGTCATGACATCGTGCGTTTGCACCGTGCGCTGCTGCAAATGAACCGGGCGCTGGGCTATTTTGAAGCGCAGAGCAAGCTGTGGAAACTGGCTGCGATGGAGCAGGCCTCGGGCGCGCCGGTTTCAAAATGGGTCACGCGGGAAGTTCGTGAAGGGCAGGCTCATCTGTTTTTCCACTGCGTGGGCATCCGGGTAAGCGATCAGCTGGAAAAAATGCTCTGGCGTAAAGTGCCACACGTGATTGTGACTTCCGCCACGCTGCGCTCGCTTAATCGCTTCGATCGCCTGCAGGAAATGAGCGGGCTGCGCGAGAAGGCGGGCGACCGTTTTATTCACCTCGACTCGCCGTTTAATCACATCGAGCAGGGGAAAATCGTCATTCCCAAAATGCGCTACGAGCCGCTGATGGAGCATGAAGCGCAGCATATTGCCGAAATGGCGGCCTTTTTCCGTGCCCAGCTTGCAGCGGGTGAGCACAAGGCGATGCTGGTGCTGTTTGCCAGCGGCCGGGCGATGCAGCAATTTATGACCCACGTTACCGATCTGCGCCTGATGCTGCTGGTGCAGGGCGATCAGCCGCGTTATCGGCTGGTGGAACTGCACCGCAAGCGGGTTCAGGCCGGGGAAACCAGCGTCCTTATCGGGCTACAGTCCTTTGCCGAGGGGCTTGATCTGAAAGGCGAGCTGCTTACCCAGGTGCATATCCATAAGATTGCTTTCCCGCCGGTGGACAGCCCGGTGGTGATAACCGAAGGCGAGTGGCTAAAAAGCCTTAAGCGCTATCCGTTTGAAGTCCAGAGCCTGCCGAGCGCCTCTTTTAATCTGATCCAGCAAGTCGGGCGTTTAATTCGCAGCCACGCCTGCTATGGTGAGATTGTGATTTACGATCGTCGTCTGCTGAGTAAGCGCTACGGCGAACGGCTGCTGGCCGCGCTCCCGGTGTTCCCCATCGAGCAGCCCGAAGCGCCGGAGGCAAAACCAATAACAACGACGCCGAAACACACCGTGCGGCGCAAACGTGTGGGCAAGAAATAGCAAGGAGAGTCTGAATGGACTACCGCAAAATCATTAAAGAAATTGGCCGTGGGAAAAACCACGCCAGGGATCTCGATTTTGATACGGCTCGCGGGCTGTACAGCCATATGCTGAAGGGGGAAATCCCGGAACTTGAGCTGGGCGGGGTGCTGATTGCCCTGCGCATAAAGGGTGAGGGCGAAGCGGAAATGCTCGGCTTTTATGAAGCGATGAAGCAGCACCTGATCGCCCTGACGCCGCCGCCCGGTAAACCGATGCCGATTGTTATTCCTTCTTATAATGGCGCCCGCAAGCAGGCCAACCTTACGCCGCTGCTGGCGCTGCTGCTCAGCAAACTGGGTTATCCGGTGGTGGTGCACGGCGTAAGCGATGATCCAACCCGCGTGCTGACGGAAACTATTTTTACCCTGCTGGGCATCGAGCCGACCCGCCATGCCGGGCAGGCGCAGGCGAAACTGGAGTCGCATCATCCGGTTTATATTCCTGTCGGCGCACTTTGCCCGCCAATGGAAGAACAACTTGGAATGCGCTGGAGAATGGGCGTGCGAAACAGCGCCCACACGCTGGCGAAACTGGCGACGCCGTTTGCAGAAGACGCCGCCCTGAGGCTTGCCAGCGTTTCCCACCCCGAATATGTGTCCAAAGTAGCGAAGTTCTTTGCCGATATTGGTGGCCGTGGGCTGCTGATGCACGGCACGGAAGGCGAGGTGTATGCCAACCCTCAGCGCTGCCCGCAGATAACGCTAATTGACGGCGAAGGCGCCCGGGTGATTAGCGAGCGCCAGACCGACCTTGAGTACGAAGATGTTGTGCTCCCGGCCGGTAAAGATCCTGATGTTACCGCCCGCTGGATTGAACGCTGCGTGGCGGGCGTGGAGCCGGTACCCCGGTCGCTGAAGATTCAGCTGGCCTGCTGCCTGGTCGCCACCGGTGAGGTTGCAACGCTTGAGGCGGGTTTAGCTCGGGTAGCTGAAGTTTTCTGAATGACAGGCAAAAAAAAAGCCCGCGACAGGCATCGCGGGCAAACAAGGGTAACATCAGGGTTAAACAAGGGTAGTGCTATCAAGGCCGATGAGGGTATCAGCCTTAATGAGGGTAATGCTCAGGCGCAGTGATTATTTGTAGATAACTGCGGTGCCGCTCATGCGGCCATCGGTGTTAGCAGAAGTGATGGCGTAAGCAGATGCGCCAGCAGCGTCGGCTTTAGCGGCCAGTTTTGCTTCCAGGCTGTCCAGAGTGGATGCGCCAGTTACCGAAACTACGCCAACTTTATTCAGGTTTTGTGCCTGAGTTTCATTCACTGATTGCGCAGCGAAAGCACCGAAAGAAAGAGTAGAAAGAGCGATTGCAGCTACAGCATATTTGATGGTTTTCATGGCTAAATTCTCGCAGGTTGTTCTGTTAAGGTGACGTTGTTCCGTCGATGTGATTATGGTCACACTTTTAGGCGGAAGAATAAATCGAAGAGAATTGACGGCCTTAATCAAAAAAATTGAATTAGTTATAACTTATTGAAATGAATAATGATTGCCGGGTAAATAGTTTCACTGCGTGACGTTAACCCTGGAAACCCTTAGTTTGCGCACTTTTTGCTACTCTTTTTGCCGCTGCTGGTCTTACCTGATGTGCAATCGCTTGCGCAGCATTTTTAGCGTTGTTTTGGCTTTTAGCGCTGTATGCTGCGGGGGGAGCTTTTATAATGATGTTCTTACTTTTCAACCCGATCGGATGAGGTTCGATGGAGATAAAGCTGCACTCCAACGCCACAACTACGCCGCGTACCCGCAAGTACATTCAGGAGTCCGATAAAACGGACGGCGAGCTGGCGGAGGAACTGAACATATCTGTGGATACCGTTCGCCGCTGGCGCATGCGCGATGACTGCTACGATAAATCCCATCGTCCGAATACTATTCACCGGGCGCTGAGCCACGAGCAGGAAGCCATACTGGTGTTTCTGCGCCTGCGGCTGGCGCTTTCGCTGGATGAACTGCTTGAGGCCGCTCGTTTGCTGGTGCAGCAGGGGATCTCCAGGGCCAGCGTCAGCCGTGCGTTGCAAAATTGGCAGCAATCGAGAATTACCCGTCCCGATCTGAACAGCGCCTGCGGCCATTTATGGCTCGACGTTTTCCCCCTCCCGGAAGTGATTAGCCATAAGCAGGGCGAGCTTCTGGTCTTTAGCGACCGGGTTTCTGGCTATATGGCGGTGGCGCTGCGCGAACGCGGCTGCGTAGGAATACCCGACCCGCTGGTCGGCTTCTTGCGTCAGGGGCTGCTGTTGCCGGTGCTTTCTATTACCGCCCGACCTTCAACTTTTGCTCAGCAGCTGGCGGAGGCACTTTCGGTGCCGCTGCATCCTGCCCCCGAGGAAAGCTGGCAGCATCAGGCTAAGCAGGGGAACTATCGGCAGGAGCTCGAGGCGCTATTAAACGGTGAGCGTTTTGACAAACGTCTTGGGCTGGGCGCGGTGCTGCTGGAGTTCGAAGATTTGCTGAACCAGAGAATTATCCGCAGCCGCCTGAAAAACCTTACCCCGGCGGCGTGGCTCCGGCTAAATCAGCCGTCGGCTGGTAAATAAAAAAAAGCGCCCGGATGGCGCTTTTTTGGGTTATCTGGCCTCGCAAAGCGAAAGCAAATAGTGGGTTAACAGGTGCGCGGGGCGGCCGCTCGCCTGGGTAAACTTGCCCCGTGAAAGCGCGGTTCCGCTGACGTCAAGGTGCGCCCAGGGGCGATGATGGCAGAATTTACTCAGGAACTGGGCGGCGGAAACCGCAATCGCCGCGTTGTTCGGCGGGGTATTGGTCAGGTCGGCAATGGTGCTTTTTACCTGGCCGTCGAAGCTTTCGTCCAGCGGCAGCGGCCAGACGCGATCCTGCGTCAGGTTGCCCGCGTGCTGTAAGCGCTGGCTCAGGAATTCATTGTTGCTCATCATGCCGGAGATATCATAACCCAGGGCTTTCACTACCTCGCCGGTCAGGGTTGCTACATCAATTATTTCTGCGGGTTCGAAACGTTCGGCGGCGTAGCTAAGTGCGTCTGCCAGCACCAGCCGTCCTTCGGCATCGGTATTCATGATTTCGACGCTAACGCCAGCGTGCGCCTTAACCACGTCACCGGGGAGCATGGCCGTACTGCCCGGCATGTTTTCGGCCAGCGCCATCACCGCGACAATATTGAGCGGCAGGTTTAACGCTTTTACCGTTTCCATCATGCCAAACACCACCGCCGCGCCGCACATGTCATATTTCATGGTGCGCATCCCTTCGCCTTCTTTCAGCCACAGGCCGCCCGTGTCGAAGGTAATGCCTTTCCCGACCAGGGCGTAAACCGGGCTATGCTCCCCGGCACCTTGCCAGCGCAGCGTCACCAGGCGGGGAGGGTTTACGCTACCTTTCCCCGTGGCGTGCAGGCAGCCGAGGCCGCCGTCAAAAATAGCCTGCTCGTCGAGGACTTCGCAGCAAGTTTGCGGGTGTTGAGTTGCCCACTCTTCGGCGCGGCGAGCAACGTCCTGCGGGCGGCAGTCCTGGGCGGGTAAATCCGCCAGTTGGCGCGAGAGCAGCATCCCCCGGGCAATGGCTTCTGCCTGGGCCGCCAGACGCCGGGCCAGAGCGTTGTTCGGCTCGGCAACCAGCCACAGTTCGCCTTTACTTTGCGGCTGTTCGCGACGGTAGCCAAGTTGGGGCAGCTGATAAAAACGGTTCATGATGGCGACCAGCAGGCTGCGCAGGCGCACGAAAGTAGTTTCATCCGCCAAGTTAAAACCAGCGAGATCCAGCGCCACCGGCTGCTGTACGGGGGAGGGGAGTAATGTTTCAATGGCGTTCAGCAGGCGGCGAAGAACTGCGGGCTGCGTAATGTCAGATTCGGGCAGCAGCGACAGGCGCTGGCAAACTCCCAGCAGGCCAAAAGAGGTGGTTTGTGCTTCATCGTGATGCGCCATCTCTATTAATAGCGGCTGAAGCGCATTCGGCCAGCGGCTGCCGGAAGTGTTCCACAGCAGTAGATGAGCCTCTTTGAAACTGGCGTCGGGTGAAATTAACTGGCATTTCATTGGATGACCTCGGCGGTGATGCGTTGTTGATAGGCGTCCAGCCATGCATGGTCTGCGGGGCGAATAAGCGTTTTATTGCCTTCGCGAGCGGTGAGGAAGACCTGAGCCGGTTGGTCAGGGGTGGCGACCGAGAAAGAGAAGTTATCGATAGTTGTGGCGGCACCGTATTCGCCGCGATTGTTCATGCAGACGACGGACAGGTCGCCCGCGCGGCCATAGCGCGCAATCAGTTTCGCCTCAAGATCGTAAACCGCCGACTCGGCTGCCTGCTGCGGCGACATGCCGCGCGCCATGCGGCTGACGATTTCATAGCTGATGCAGCCTTTCATCAGGTCTTCACCGAGGCCGGTGGCGGTAGCGGCACCAATTTCGCTGTCGGCATAGAACCCCGAGCCGGAAACCGGCGAGTCGCCAACTCTGCCGGGGCGCTTCATAAACAGGCCGCTGGTGGAGGTGGCTACCGACATTCTCTGCTGAGTGTCCAGGGCAATCACGCCGACGGTATCGTGCCCGGTGTAAGGGCTGAGGCCGCGATCCAGGGTTTCACGCTTGCGTTTGAGGTAGTGGTTATGGGCGCGGCTGGTCAGCATTGTTTTGCTTTCAAAGCCCCGGCTTCGCGCCCACTCTTCGGCACCTTCGCCGACCATAAAGCTATTAAATCGCTCCTCGCTGAGCGCTCTTGCCAGCAGAATAGGGTTGGCGATGTTTTTTACTCCGGCAACCGCGCCCAGCGCAAGGCTGGTACCGTCCATAAAGGCGGCATCCAGTTCCACCTCTCCGCGTTCGTTAGGCAGCCCGCCGAAGCCGACCGATTTGTAGAAGGGATAATCTTCCACGCATTTTACCGCGTGAACGACCGCATCGCTGGCCGAACCGCCCTGTTGTAGCTGCCCGGCGGCCTCGCCGATACCTTCCCACGCCATACGCCAGGTGGCGATCGTTCCCCATTTTGCTGATAACGTCATGTTTAACTACTCCGTGGCGGGTTTACTTTCAGTCGTGGCAACGGGCGCTTCGCTGGCCCGATACTGCCGGTCGACGACTTTGAGGAAGGGCAGATAGATGATTGCCCCGATGCACAGGTTAATAAGCTGGATAACCGCGCCGCTGAGATGGCCGGTAACGATAAACCCGCTCAGCACCGGCGGCAGCGTCCACGGGATATAAACCCCGGTGGTGGTGGCGACCATGCCGACCGACATCGCGATGTACTGCACCGTAACCAGCACCAGCGGCACCAGATTAAACGGGATAAGCATTATTGGGTTCATGATAACGGGCAGGCCAAACAGCACCGGCTCGTTAATATTGAAGAGGGAGGAGCCTGCGGCGAGGCGCGAAACGTTTTTGATGTGCTGGCTGCGGGCGAACAGCAGCATAGCAATCACCAGAGACAAAGTTGCGCCCGCGCCGCCCATCCAGATCATGTCGTAGAACTGCTCGGTAACCACGTGCGGCGGCGGCATTCCGGCCTGGGTGGCGGCGAGGTTGTCCATCTGGTTTTCCATCCAGAATGGCCGAAGAATACCGTTTACCATCGAGCCGGAGTTAATACCCACCGACCACAGGCTGGTAATGCTGAAGCAGGTAAACAGCGCGCCGATATAAGAGGTGCCAAAGTGGCGAATCGGCGTGGCGAGCACTTCATAAACGAATTGGTGAATGGTGTGGTAGTCGGTTTTAGCGAACAGCACCCGCACCGCCAGGGCGATGACCAGAATCAGTAATGAAGGGATAAGAGCGGCGAAAGAGCGTTGCACGGCAGGCGGCACGCCGTCGGGCATTTTTATCACCCAGTTCTGGCGCAGCATCCAGGCAAACAGTTCGGTGCTGGCAAGCGCGCCCAGCATAGCGACGAACAGCCCTTTTGAGCCCAACCACTCCATGGGAATAATATTGCCGACATCAGGATGTTTGGCGAACGGCGTGAGGATCAGAAAACAGGAGAGCGATAAAATGCCGGAAGACATTCTGTCTATGTCGTAGCGCTCCGCCAGCCGGTAGGCCACCAGGAAGCTGATAAACAGCGCCATGGTTGAGAAGATCGCATTGAAAGGAATTTCGACGGTGGCGGACCACCCCTCGCCAAAAATGGAGGCCATAAACTGCTGGTATACGGTGCTCGGGAACGAAGAGATCACCAGCAGAATTGAGCCAACGATAATAAACGGCATGAACGAGATATAGGCATCGCGAATGGCGCCTAAATGACGCTGCTGCGCCATCTTAGCGGCCAGGGGCATCAGCCGGGCTTCTATTGCGGCCATCAGGTTTTTCATTTTACCGCTCCGTAAGTAATCACAAGAGACAATTCTTGCGTGTGATTACCTTAGTGATTGTTCAGAGCGAATAAAGTGAGTTAATTCACAGATGAGTCATATAAGTATCATATGATTGCTTAATTTGTTTTGTGGGGGTTTTTAGCGCAGAAAGAATAAAAAAGCCCCGCATAACGGGGCGTGGTGACGGTACGCGGGGCTATTTGTAGATGGTGGCTGTGCCGTAGAGGCGATTATCGCCGCCGGCCGAGTTGATGACATAGCCGGTCGCACCCTGTTCTTTGGCTTTTTCGGCCAGCTTGGCTTGCAGACCGTCAAGCGTGCCGGCTTTGGCGGTTACCGTACCGACCGGACGCATCTGGCCAAGGTTTGCGTCACTCATTTCCTGGGCTGCCATTGAGGCAAAAGGCAGTGCAGCAAGAGAGATAACCGCAGAGAAATACAGCAGTTTTTTCATCTTTACATCCTCTTGAGCGTTAGGAGCGGAACACCTTTATCTTGTCTGACAGTTAAAGTCTAGTTCCCCTGCGGGCAGGTAATGACGGAAAAAATTGATGGACTTGTGCTTGTTTTTTGAACGATAAAACTTGACCAAAAGCTGACAAAAAAGCCACAAATAAGTGGCTGATTTATCGTGTTTTTAGCGGGCGTCCGGGCGGATCAGATCGAAACGCAGCGATTCGTCTATGGTGTAATAGGCCGAGGGGCCACCTGCCCGCAGTATCGGTTTTGCCAAAGCGGTCTGGTAAACGCCGTCGATAAGCAACTCTTCATCTATATGCACGGCAACCACTTCGCCCAATACCAGCCAGCTGTTCAGCTCGTCGCCATCGGCGGCGGTCAGGCGAATGCATTGAGAGAGGCGGCATTCGAAGTTAACCGGGCTTTCGGCCACCAGGCAGGCTTTGACCTTTTTCCCGGCAACCGGCGTTAAGCCTGCCCGCTGGAACTCATCCTCGCCTCTGGGCAGCGTGGCGGAGGTTTCATTCATCTGTTCGGCAAGGGGGCGGGTCGCCAGGTTCCAGACGAATTCTTTGGTGTCGAGAATGTTTTGCACGCTATCTTTCCAGCCGCTGCTGGCGAAACCAATTATCGGTGGGCGATAATTGAAGCAGTTAAAGAAGCTGTAGGGCGCAAGATTGCGCTGCCCCTGCGGATTGTAAGAGGCTATCCAGCCGATAGGGCGAGGCCCGATGATGGCGTTCAGCGGATCGTGCCCTAAGCCGTGGCCCTCTGAAGGCTCGTAGTAGTAACGTTTTTTACTCATAGCGCACCTGAATTCGTGTTGGAAGAGCCAAATCGCCGGGGATGTATTTACCCGGCGCGGAGAGCAGAGTATCTTACGCGCCCACACAAGGAGAAGCCCCGATGAAAACCCCAGCCGCAACTAAACCCGGTTTACACCCGCGTAACCGCCACCGCAATCGGTATGACTTTGCCGCTTTAACCGAAAGCAGTCCGGCGCTGGCGGCGTTTTTGCGTCAGGGGCCGCACGGCGACACCACGGTAGATTTTGCCGACCCGCTGGCGGTTAAGGCGCTAAACCAGGCGCTGTTGGCCCACTTCTACCAAATTAAGCAGTGGGATATTCCCGAAAGTTTTCTCTGCCCGCCGGTTCCGGGGCGCGCGGATTATATACATCATTTAGCGGATTTACTGGCTGAGAGCAACGGCGGCGTGGTGCCGACTCAGGCTACGGTGCTGGATGTTGGCGTGGGTGCCAACTGCATCTATCCGCTGATTGGGCAGCACGAATACGGCTGGCGCTTTACCGGCTCGGAGCTTGATGAGGACGCGCTGCGTGGCGCAATGCAAATTCTTGAGGCGAACCCTGGCCTTAACCGCATGATCCGTCTGCGCCGCCAGAAAAATGCCGACAATATTTTAGACGGCATCATCCACAAGAACGAAACCTACGATGCGACGCTTTGTAATCCGCCTTTCCACGATTCGGCACAGGCAGCCCGCAGCGGCAGCGAACGCAAACGCCGTAATCTGGGCCAGGATGCAGGAGCTGCGCTCAACTTCGGCGGCCGCGAGCAGGAGCTGTGGTGCGAAGGCGGTGAAGTCGCGTTCGTCAGCAAAATGATCAAAGAGAGCAAGGCTTTTGGCCGCCAGGTGCTGTGGTTCACTTCTCTGGTTTCTAAAGGCGAGAACCTGCCCGCGCTGTACCGCGTGATGCAGGAAACCGGGGTGGTGAAAGTGGTGAAAAAAGAGATGGCGCAGGGCCAGAAGCAGAGCCGCTTCATCGCCTGGAGCTTTATGGATGACGCCCAGCGCGCCCGCTGGGCGAAAAATCGCGGTAAATAATTAAACCGTAGGGTTAGCGGGCGGCAGCGTTTCCATCGCCGTTGCCGCCTGAGCCGTATCGGTGCCCGGCTGGATAACCTGCACGCTTTGCACCGGCGGTCTTATCCCGGCCGCATCGAAGTGTTTTTTTACCATCCCGTCCAGGGCGTAGCGCACCGTCCACTGCTTTAACGGCAGCGTGGTGAAGGTGACCCGGACGGTAAAGGCCTGGTTGGTGAGCCCCACAATTCCTGAGAAAATGGGTTCCCCGATGACCAGCATGCGAGTCTCTTCTTTGCCCATTAGCTCTTCCACGGCCTCTCCCAGGATGCGGTTAACCTTATCCACATCTTCCCGCCTGTCGACGTCATAATTGGCGACAAATGAGCCTATCCCCCGCACGAAGTTCGCAAAGGTGGTTATCGAAGACCACGGAATAATGTGGTAAGCCCCGGTGTCCTGGCGTACGCCAACCGAGCGGATGGACATTTTTTCAACCGTGCCGGTAATCGCGCCGATGGTGACGTAATCCCCGTTGTTCATGCCGTTCTCGAACTGGATAAACACCCCGGTGATAATATCTTTCACCAGCGTCTGGGAGCCGAAGCTGATAGCCAGACCCAGCGCCCCGGCCCCGGCCAGCAGTGGCGCAATGTTTACGCCGACTTCCGAAAGCAGGATCATGATTGTGATGGTGCTGATAATAACCGCAAGCGCGTTACGAAATAGCGTCAGCAATGTTCGGGTACGCGCGCTCGGCAGGGGGCGACCATGAATATCTGAGGTGAGCCGGTTCTCAATCAGGCTTGCCAGCAGCGTCCAGCCGACCGCCGAAAAGAACAGGATCAGCAGAATGCGGATCAGGATATCGACGGCTTTCTCTCCGGCACCATGAGCCAGCCATTGCCAGACGTCGAACAGGCCCCAGGCATCCAGCAGCAGCATCACGGCGACGCATACGGTAAGAATGCGCGCCAGCTTCAGCGTGGCGGAGATCCAGCCGTTCAGGCGCTTTTGCAGCTCAGGATAGCTGCGCTGTACTTCCGGGGAGAGCGTGATGGTTTTGGCTATCCAGCGCGAGAGCATGCCGGAAATAAATGCCGCCACGCCGATAATCGTCAGGCTGTGTAGCGTGGCGCCCATCATAAATTTCAGGCTGTTGCCGGGATCGAACAGCGACAGGAAAAATAGCGCCACAAAATAGGCCGAAGCAAGCCAGTGCCAGATCAGCGCAAAGGCGCGAATAAACAGGCTGAAAAAGGCCATCGACCGGTCGGCAAGGTGAATCAGGCTCTGCTGGATAGGGCGCTTATTGTGAAAAATCAGATACTGCGCCCAGAGGGTTATCAGCAACATCACGATGATATTTATGGTGGCGCTGGCCTGCGGGTTGACCTGGCTTGCGGTAATTGGCACGGCCACCATCAAACCATAGCCGATAAAAGTGCTCAACCAGGCAAGCCGCACGCTCCAGTAGCGGGCGGTCTGGTCGCTGATGGGAAAGGGGCGCAGGGCCGGAAAGCGCGGGCTGAAAATGAGCCGCAGTACGGCCCTGAAGAACTCTATTAGCCCAAAGGCATTAAGAAACAGCCCCTGCTGGCGGGCAATAGTCGGATTGCCAGCGTTCATTTTGTCGCTGAGCATTTGGCCAACGAACAGAGTGAGCGCCAGCAGAACGATATCTACCGCAAAGGCCGCGAGGATGGCTAACGGCAGGTGAAGCCAGCTGGCACGATCCCGATTTTTTTTTCGCCCCCAGTCGCCCATTTTTGCCCACAGCGGCGTAACGCAGGCGCGTAGCAGAAAATAGAACACAAAGACGGCACAGGCCAGCAGCGCAAAATGGCTCAGCGCATTGAAGAAAGTCTGCTGGTTAAAGGCTTTCCTCGGTGCGCTGGTGATGCTCTGATGCAGCTGTTCGAAGCGTTCCACCAGTTCACCGCCGTAGCGGCGGCTGACGTCGGTGACGTTCTCAAGAACCGTTTTATCGCTGGCAAGCTTATCGGGCGGGGTAATGGCGGGAACGGTTCGGGAGGCATCGTCGGCGGCAACTTTGCGCAACTGATCGATCAATTCCGTGCGCGATTGTGGGTTCTCCAGCACGTCGGCAAGCGCTGCGTAAGCTTTTTTCTTCTGTTCAACGGTGGGTTCTGCAGGGGCAGAGTGACTGGTTTGAGTGGTCGCCGCAGCAACCGCTCCTGGCAGGGTAACAGCGTGGCCTGGCAGTGTTATCAGGCTAATAAGCAGTAGCAAGATCCCTCGCACGACGCTCCTCCGGGCTGAAAATTTCGGGCAAAGGAGTAAGTATAGTGGGCTGGGCGAGAGTGAATAAAAAAGCGGGATTTTTCCGGGGGAGTGCAGGGCGGCAGGCCGGAGCCGCCGCCCTGAAAGGTGATTATGCGACGTGCTGCAAGAACTCGCGCAGGCGCGGGCTTGGCGGGTTGTCGATAAGCTCCTGAGGGTTACCGTCTTCCGCCACGCGACCTTTATCGATAAAGATCAGGCGGGAGGCCACTTTGGCGGCAAAGCCGACTTCGTGGGTTACGATAACCATGGTCATGCCTTCTTCTGCCAGATCCTGCATAACCTTCAATACTTCGTGGCGAAGTTCCGGGTCGAGAGCAGAGGTTGGCTCATCAAACAGCATCATCTTCGGCTTAACCGCCAGCGCACGGGCGATTGCCACGCGCTGCTGCTGGCCGCCGGAAAGCTCGGACGGATAGTGATGAGCACGCTCGGCCAGGCCCACTTTAGCTAACAGTTCTTTTGCCAGCTTTTCGGCTGCGTCTTTCTTCATGCCACGCACGCGAATCGGGCCAAAAGCGACGTTTTCCAGCGCCGTCAGGTGCGGGAACAGGTAGAACTGCTGGAACACCATACCGGCTTCCTGGCGGATCAGCCGGTCATCAACTTTTGGATCGTTAACTTTCAGGCCGTCAACAATCAGGTCACCGCTGGTAATCTCTTCCAGCTTGTTGATGCAGCGCAGCAGGGTGGATTTGCCGGAGCCGCTTGGCCCGATAATAACCACCACTTCACCCTGTTTGATGTTCAGGTCGATATTGTGCAGCACCTGGGTTTGGCCGAAGTGCTTGGATACGTTTTTAAATTCAATCACAGGATTTTCATCCTTCTTTCAAGGCGACGCAGCACGAAGCTCAGCACCAGAGTAATAATCAGATAGAAGACCGCAACGGCGCTCCAAATCTCCAGCGCGCGGAAGTTACCGGCGATAATTTCCTGACCCTGACGAGTCAGCTCTGCTACACCGATAACGATGAACAGCGAGGTGTCCTTAATGCTGATGATCCACTGGTTACCCAGCGGCGGCAGCATACGGCGCAGCGCCAGCGGCATAATAACGTGGCGAATGGTTTCACGTTTAGACAGGCCGAGCGCCAGGCCAGCTTCCTGGAAACCTTTATGAATAGAGAGCACCGCGCCGCGGGTAATTTCCGCGATATAGGCTCCGGAGTTGATCATGATGGTGACGACCGCCGCGCTGAACGGATCGATGCGCAGATCGTTAAAGGCCATCGGCAGGGCGAAGTAAATAAACATGACCTGCACAACGATTGGCGTGCCGCGAATCACTTCGATGAAAACCAGCGCTACGTGGTTAGCAATCCAACCGCCGTAGGTACGGGCAAAGCCCGCCACTAAACCAATTACTAAACCGCCGCAAAGCCCCAGGATTGAAATCCATAGGGTCATCTTAGCGCCTTCAAACAAGATGGGAATTGCAGGCCAAATGGCGCTCCAGTCAAACTGCATGATGTGTTCCTGTTGTCTACCGTGGTTTCTCCCCCTGGCCTGAGGGACAGGGGAATTTAATAATAAGAGGGGCGAAAGGCGCCCCTCAGGTATTACGTTAAAGCTTTAGAATTATTATTTTGGCTCGGTGCCGAACCATTTTTTGTAGATTTCGTTGTACTGGCCGTTCTCTTTCAGGGTTTTCAGCGCGCCGTTGATTTTGGTACGCAGTTCGTCGCTGCCTTTCGGCAGAGCGATACCGTATTGCTGCGCTTCCAGAGACTCGCCTACCGCTTTGAACTGACCGTTACCGGCGGTTTTGATGAAGTAAAGAATGTTTGGTGTGTCGTGCAGTACCGCGTCGGCGCGGTTAGTGCCCAGTTCCATGTAGGCGTTATCGATGTTCGGGAACTGACGCAGATCTTTAGTTTTGATGTTCGCTTTCGCGTAATCAACGGAACCTGTACCGCCTTTCACCGCGACGATTTTACCGTCCAGGTCTTTCACGCTTTTAATGTCGTTGTTGTTAGCTTTAACCATGACCAGCAGGCCGCTTTTGTAGTAGCCGTCGGAGAAATCGATTGCTTTCTCACGCTCAGGGGTGATGGTGATACCGGCCAGCGCGACGTCAACGTTTTTGGTTTGCAGCGCAGGGATGATGCCGCTGAAGTCCATTGGCTTCAGGGTGTAGTCCAGCTTCAGCTCTTTAGCGATGGCCTGCCACAGATCCACATCGAAGCCGACATATTTGTCGCCTTGCTTGAATTCAAAAGGAACGAATGCGGTATCGGTCGCAACGACCAGTTTTTTGTCAGCGGCATGGGAAGATACTGCAAAAGCGAGGGTGAGTGCAGCCAGTGAAACTTTCAAAATCGACTTCATAGCATTTCCTTTGTTAATCCACGGGGCGATCCCCTGCGTAAGCGGCGACTCATGAAAGAATCGTGCCAGATTTGCAACTTACTGTTTTGCAAGGATGTGATTTTTTAACATTGCATATTGAGCGTTGCAAGCCGGTCATAACGCACCGTTATGGTGCTCCATTTTGGTGCGAAAATTCGGCGAACAGGGTGGGGGTTAGTTTTACCGCGAAATCAGTGGACAAAACAATCACTCATTAACGATTGTGTGAGGTGATTATTACATTTGATTAACTTAAGGCTATGAATTGAGCAACGGTCTGCGCTGTTTTGGTGCAACATCCTTCCCCGGGCGGGGAAGGATTCATAGGAAATTTATATGTCTTACTCGATGTTAGACTCGATAAACCACAGGAATTTGTCCAGATCGCGTGAGGCGGCGGTCAGAATATCTGCGGTATCTTCGTCTTTAGCTTCGCCCACGGCTTTACGGACGTCGTTGGCGACGATGGCATAGCGGTCGGCCAGCTCTTTCAGGTGCTCCTGGACGGTGTGAATGTCCAGCGGATAGCTTTTCAGAGGCGTTTTGCTGTTAATAACCTGAGTGGTCCCCAGTGCTACGCCGCCCAGCTGTACCGCGCGTTCTGCCATGGTGTCGAGATGCTCGGTCAATGCAGTACGGAAGCCGTCCAGCATTTCATGGACCGCAATAAAGTTAGCACCGCGCATGTTCCAGTGAGCCTGTTTGGTAATCAGCGACAAGTCGATGAACTGGACGACCTGGCGATTCAGCAGCTCAATGGTGGCTTTTTTCTCGCTGTCTTTCACATCATTGCGGGTATATAGCAGGTTTGTAGATTTAGTTTTTACCAGTTTAGCGGTACTCATAATCTTTCATCCTCTTGATGTTGGTGTCCCAATGAATTACCGGGAATAAGTATAGCACCGCTTTTAAATTTTGCGGGTTGAGAGAATACCTATCAAACCAATAGCAAAGAGAAGGTGGAAAAGATAAATGCATTGTGAAACAGATGGTTATCTGTACATTAAAACTTATGTCAGAAAACATGAATAAATATGACAGCGGAAAGAAAATAATTCTTATTGAGTATTACATATTGCAATAAATATAGTGCTGACGGCTGTCTTAGCATTTAATGCGATGAATTATCACCGCATTAAATGAAGGGGCGTGGGTTAATTGATATCAACTTCTTTAATCTGAGTTTCACGCTTCATGGTCAGCGTGGAACCGGCGGACGCGGCGATGATACAAAGCAGGGCCAGCCACTGGATAAGCGTGAGGTGCTCGCCGAGGAACAGCATCCCGGACAGTGCCGCAAGGCCCGGCTCAAGGCTCATTAACGTCCCAAAGGTACGTGTGGGCAGCCGCGTCAGGGCAATCATCTCCAGAGAGTAGGGCAGCGCGGTGGACAGCACGGCAATCGCCAGCCCTATCGGCAGCAGCGACCATTGCAGCAGCGAGCCGCTCGCCTCCCAGACGCCGAGCGGCACGAAGATAACCGCCGCAATCAGCGAACCAAAAGCTACCGTTGCCGGGCCGTGCTCTGCCCCGGCTTTTTGCCCGGTAATAATGTAAACCGCCCAGCAGGCCCCCGCGCCCAGCGCAAAGGCGGCCCCGGTGAGGTCAACCTGCGAGATGTCCTGGCCGAGAGGCAGCAGGAACCACAGGCCCGCCACCGCCAGCACGACCCAGATAAAGTCTACCGCTCGCCTCGAACCAAAGAGGGCAACGGCCAGCGGCCCGGTAAATTCCAGCGCCACGGCGATACCCAGCGGCACGGTGCGCAGGGAAACATAAAACAGATAATTCATGCTGCCCAGGGCCAGGCCGTAAAAGAGCAGGGGTAAGCGCTGCTCAGGCTTAAAGCGCAGGCGCCACGGCTTAAATATGACCACCAGAATGAGCGTACCGAGCAGCAGGCGCAGGGCGGTAACCCCCTGAGGCCCGATAGCCGGGAACAGCGACTTAGCCAGCGAAGCGCCGCTTTGAATTGAAGTCATGGCAATAAGCAGCACCACGATGGGTAACCAGCGCGGCATGTTACGGGGAGTTTGTGGCATCCTGCATCCTGTCAGTTTTTGTCTGCATTTAGTCAATAAAGTAAAAGTTCGCCCAGTCTAATGGATTAACTTATGGCTGGTTGATAATTCATTAAGAAAATTTCTCATCGCCTGGAGTAGGATCTTCGCAGTTTTTGTCAATTTACGTCAGAAATAAATTCAGAATTATCTGAATGACGATGTTGTTAAAGGGGTTAATATTTGCCGCTGGAGTGCATAATTCCCCTGATATTTTAGCGAGTTAACATGTAGTGGAAATGTTATGTTACATGAAAAGGTTCGTTAGACAACACAATTGGCGAAGAGTTTCTGTCATGGTTTTGTTATATTTAAAACTTAGGACTTACTTGAAGCACATTTGAGGTGGATATTATGAAAAAAATTGCATGTCTTTCAGCACTGGCCTGTGTTCTGGCCGTTTCCGTAGGTACCGCATCTGCAACTAGCACCGTAACCGGTGGTTATGCGCAGAGCGATATGCAGGGCGTTGCGAACAAAGCTGGCGGTTTCAACCTGAAATACCGTTACGAAAATGATACCCCGCTGGGCTACATCGGCTCCTTCACCTACACCCAGAAAAGCGATACCTCTTCTGACGGTATCTACACTAAAGGCCAGTACTACGGTATCACCGCTGGTCCTGCTTACCGCATCAACGACTGGGCAAGCATCTACGGTGTTGTAGGTGTTGGCTACGGTAAATTCCAGGCGACCGAATACCCAGCTGCTCACGATTCCGTTAGCGACTACGGCTTCTCTTACGGCGCAGGCCTGCAGTTCAACCCTATCGAAAACGTTGCTCTGGACTTCTCCTACGAGCAGAGCCGTATTCGTAGCGTTGACGTTGGCACCTGGATCGCTGGCGTAGGCTACCGTTTCTAATATCCCCCTCAGGGATAGAAATAAAAAATCCGCCCCTGTGGCGGATTTTTTTTATCTGTCATTCGCTGACCCGCTTACCGCGTTCTGGTCTCAAAAACATCCGTCTGCAGGTGAGTATAGTCCACTTTCTTCAGCCTGAAGTTGGTGATGTACGTCGGCCCGGCTTTTTGCTCGGAAATAAACTTGTACTTCGGCGTCAATTCTTTTGCCTTAATCCCGGTCCACGCTGAGAAGAAGTTCAGGAAATCATTGGCGCTGCGGCGCGCTTTAATAAGCCTGTGGCTGGTGTCATCGCTGGACACCACCATAAAGGGCACCTGGAAGTTTTGCTGGAACTTGTCGTCATGGGCCAGATATTGCACGTCGGTACCGCGCTCTTTAAACGCCAGGCCGTGGTCAGAGAAATAAACCATAGAGAAGGTGTTGCCGGTGTTTTGCAATTGCAGGTAGAGCTGCTTTAGCAGGTCGTCGGTCTGCGTCATGCTGTAGATGTAGCAGGAGGTTTCTTTTGACTGCACAAAGTCTTTGTATTTGCCCTGAGTACGGTCGCAGGCCTGAGGATGCGAGCCCATCAGGTGCAGGACTATCAGCTGCGGGGTGTTACGCTGAGTGGCGAATACCTGCGCGGTCATCTTTAACAGCGCTTCATCACGGGTGTTTTTGTCCGCTTCAAAGTCACCGCTTTTCAGGAATTGCACTTCGTCGGCACGCTTCGCAATGCTGGCGATGGCCGTGTCGTACTCGCCTATCTGCCCCTGGTTTGAGAACCACCAGGTCTGGAAACCTGCGCGGTTAGCCAGCGTCACAAAGTTATCCTGATATTGAGGCTTGTCATCCACCACGCGATTCAGCGTCAGCCCCAGCGATTTTTGCGTGGAGCCGCTGGCGGAGACGTAATCCATAAAAATATTACCTTTAACCTGGCTGGCGAAAGGGGTGTTATCCCAGTGGCCGCCAAATGCGCCCAGGGCGTCACGGCGGGCGCTTTCACCAATCACTACTACATAAGTGTGATATTTGGGCTGTACCGCCAGGACATTCCAGGAGTCCTTCTGCTGCGAAAGCTCCTTCATCCGGGATTGCTCGTCGAGCACTTCCTTATTATTTACCACCACGTCTTTAACAAAACGCACCACCGGGTAGCCGGTATCTTTAAATTTAAAGACGCCGCCGTAGGCTAGGTTTGTTACCGGGGCGACAAAAAAGCTCACGAGACTGATCGCCAGACATACGCTATCGAAATGACGCCACGCGCGTTTTTCTTCACGCTTGCGGCGCACGGCCAGCACGCCCAGCGCCAGAATAAACAGCGACACCACGTAGCTGTACCACGGGAAGATGGTCATTATCTCCGTGGACTCTTCGAAATTGGTTGAGTGCAATGCCAGCAGGGTATTGAAATTTGGCGCGCCGTAGGCCTGGCCAAACGGGAAATACATTGCCGCAACCAGGCTGCAAACTGCCAGCAGGGCTTTTTGTACGCGAGGAGCAGCCCGCCAAAGCAATAGCAGGACGCAGCTAAAAGCCACGGCATAAAGCAGGCTGAATTCGTAGCCGAGTGCAAAATTAATCAACAGGGATTGTAGAAAATAAAAGCCAGTCCACGGATTCAGAGCGATTCCGCGAGCAGTCAGGGTATCTTTAACTGTTACATTCATCTTTATTATGGTCTTGCAAAACGCCATGCGGTGACCCTGGCGATAAGGGTAGAGCCTGCCTGACAGACGGAAACGAAGGGGAATAGCACCGCATCTGCGAGCCGCTTCATGTGCAGGGCTGCAAGAAGATAGAGCCGTAAGATAAGAATATCAACTGATAACGGGCAGCTGTTTTGCGAGACGGATTGCAAATCCGACAAATGATGGGGTTAAAGCCGGGCCTGACGGGCCGCTAAGAGGGATTTTGGATAATGATTGTTACAAAAAGATGACCATTAGCGAAAAAAAATAAGGGCAGAAACAGGCAGGGCGACTGCCTGAAATTACTGCTTTTCTTCGCCCTGCTGGGGTTTGCCTGAAACCCAATCACAAATCATGTTCAACAGCATTAAGCGTACCTGGAAAGGGGAGTGAGTAAACACGTTGATGCACCTCTTGAATTCGTTCATAGCGTCCTCCTGTTAGCCAAACGGTCGTTTATCCATAAACAAACCTGACTGCATTACATACAGGTATAGCACAGGCTATATTTTATAGCCATGGCTATTTCGTTAAATTTTTGTGGATAGCCAATGCTGGTTTACAATAAAGCCTTCCGTCGTCAGATGACGACGCCGCGCCACTGGAAGAGGAAGCACTATGAGCCGTCGGGTAGGGCAAAAGAACAGCGAAAAAGTGACGCCATTACCGAATATTGAAGAGCATGTCGAAGGCTTCAGGCAGGTGCGTGAGGCGCACCGCAGGGAATTAATTGATGATTATGTTGAGCTGATTTCTGATTTGATTCACGAGGTGGGCGAGGTTCGCCAGGTGGACATGGCCGCACGTCTTGGGGTTTCCCAGCCGACGGTAGCCAAGATGCTTAAACGCCTGGCCTCGGTTGGCCTGATCGAGCAAATTCCGTGGCGTGGGGTATTTTTAACGCCGGAAGGTGAAAAGCTGGCTCAGCAGAGCCGCGAGCGCCACCAAATCGTCGAGAATTTCTTTCTCGCTCTGGGCATCAGCCCGGAAACCGCACGTATTGACGCAGAAGGGGTAGAGCACCACGTTAGCGAAGAGACGCTTGAGGCATTTCGTAAGTTCAGCGCAGAGCGGGGTCTCGGCTGATAATGCTCATTCGCCTTGCGCGGCCTTTCCTGCGCGATCGTTTCCTGCATTTATTACTGTTGATCGGCATCGCCCTTAGCCTGGCGGTGCCGTTCCGTCCTGCTCTTTGGCCTGCCGCCATCGACTGGCACACCATTATTACCCTAACCGGCCTGATGATGCTGACCAAAGGCGTCGAGCTAAGCGGCTACTTTGATGTGCTTGGGCGCCGGATGGTGGCGCGCTTTGCCAACGAGCGGCAGCTGGCGCTGTTTATGGTCAGCGCTGCTGCACTGCTCTCTACCTTTCTGACCAATGATGTGGCGCTGTTTATCATCGTGCCGCTGACTATCACGCTGAAAAAACTCTGTTCGATTCCGGCAAGTCGGCTGATTATTTTTGAGGCGCTTGCGGTGAACGCCGGTTCGCTGCTGACGCCAATCGGCAACCCACAAAATATTTTGCTGTGGGGGCGCTCCGGGCTTTCGTTCGCCGCATTCAGCTGGCAGATGGCTCCCCTGGCGCTGGCGATGATGTTAAGCCTGCTGCTGCTGGCGTGGTTCTGTTTTAAAGCCAAACCGCTGCATTACCATAATGATGCAGGCGACGGTGGCTGGCAGCCAAAGCTGGTTTACTCCTGCCTCGGCTTTTATATCGTTTTTATCGTCGCGCTGGAGATGCAGCTGGAACTCTGGGGGCTGGGGCTGGTCGCTGTTGGTTTCCTGGTGCTGGCGCGTCGTGTGCTGCTGAGCATTGACTGGAGCCTGCTCGCGGTTTTTGTGGTGATGTTTATCGACGTTCACCTCGTTACTCAGCTTCCGGCGTTGCAGCATTCGCTTCACGACGTAGCTCAGCTTTCTTCACCCGGTTTATATACGCTTGGCATCGTGCTGTCGCAGTTTATCAGCAACGTCCCGGCAACCATCTTGTTGCTCAACTATGTTCCTGCCTCGCTGTTGCTGGCTTTTGCCGTGAATATCGGCGGCTTTGGCCTGCTGCCCGGCTCGCTGGCGAACCTTATCGCGCTGCGCATGGCGAACGATCGCCGGATCTGGTGGCGCTTCCATCTCTACTCCCTGCCGATGCTGCTGTGGGCGGCGCTGGTGGGATACGGTTTATTACGGATATTGGTATGAACTGATTCAGGCAGAAACAGGCAAGGAATGAGCAGAAATTCCCCATTCCACAAAGTGGCGCTGCGCGTATAACTGTCAGTCCGCGCTTTTCCTTCCTGAAACCCTGAACACGAGGTACCGCTATGCGTTATAAAACATTAGGTAACACCGGCCTGTTTGTTTCAGAACTTTGCCTGGGCACCATGACCTTCGGCGGAGAAGACGGCATCTGGGGAAAAATCGGCCAGCTGGAGCAGGGCGAGGCCGACAAGCTTGTTGGCAGCGCGCTGGATGCCGGGATTAACTTTATCGACACCGCCAACGTCTATTCCGGCGGTCGCTCGGAGATAATCACCGGACAGGCGCTGAAAAACCTGAAGGCACCGCGTGAAAACGTCGTCGTGGCAACAAAGGTCTTCGGCGAAACCGGCACTGCCGGGCCTAACTCCCGAGGCTCATCGCGTTTTCATATTCTCAACAGCGTAAAAGAGAGCCTGCGGCGGTTGCAGCTCGATTATATCGATCTTTATCAACTGCACGGTTTTGACCCGGCAACGCCAATTGAAGAGACCCTTCGTGCTCTGGACTCGCTGGTACAGCAGGGGCTCGTTCGCTATATCGGCGTCTCTAACTGGGCGGCATGGCAGATAATGAAGGCGCTGGGCATCTCAGAACGCCTGGGGCTGGCGCGTTTTGCTTCTTTACAGGCCTACTACACGATTGCCGGGCGCGACCTGGAGCGTGAACTGGTGCCGATGATGCAGAGCGAAGGCGTCGGGCTGATGGTCTGGAGCCCGCTGGCGGGTGGCCTGCTGAGCGGTAAATATGACCGCGACGGTAAAGCCGAAAGCGGCAGCCGCCGCCTGGCGTTCGACTTCCCTCCGGTCAATAAAGACAGAGCGTTTGACTGCGTAGACGTGATGCGAGAGATAGCAGAGTCTAAAGGGGTTTCCGTGGCCCAGATTGCGCTGGCGTGGCTGCTGCACCAGCAGGCTGTTACCACCGTTATTATCGGCGCGAAGCGTGTTGAGCAGCTTGATGACAATATTGCCGCCACCGGGATTCGCTTTAGCGAGGAAGAGCTACAGCGGTTGAATGAGGTCAGCGAGCTGCCGCGCGAATATCCGGGCTGGATGCTGGAACGCCAGGGTGAATATCGCCGGGAGCAGCTTAAGAATCAGTAAAGAAGGATCCTCCTCTCCGTTGAGGAGAGGAGAAGATTACCGTGCCAGCTTTAAATGCAGCAAAGGGAAAGGATTCCCTTCGCCATCCAGGTCTGAACGCCCCGTCTGTACAAAACCCATATGCCGGTAAAAACCAACGCCCTGCGGGTTTTGCTCGTTAACGTCCACCTCATCAACCTGCAAATGCTCAATGGCGTATTGCAGCAGCAGTTTGCCTATGCCCGTCCCACGGCTTTGCGGGGCAACAAACAGCATTTCAATGCGGTTTTCATGGCAGCCAATAAAGCCCAGCGGCTGCCCGGCGTCGTTCTCTCCCAGCTGCATTGGAATTTGCGGCATATACAGCTCGCGCACCTGCGGCCTCAGGTTGCTGATGTCGTCATCGGTTAAAAAATCATGGGTAGCCCGCACGGCGGCTTCCCAGATTTCTGCCAGGGCATCAAAATCTTCTGGCGTAGCTTTTCTTATATTTATCATCGTCTTTTATCTATCCTGCGGGATAGCGCTCATCAGTTAAACGGTGCTTCTTTTTTCAGAACCTTATCAATCACGTCCAGCACGCCCTGCTGGTTGCAGTTGCCCGCCTGGAAGCGTGCGATGCGTTTGATTTTGTCCGGCGCGTTAGCCATCGCAAAGCCAAAACCGGCCTGAGTCAGCATCTCGATGTCGTTGCCGCCGTCCCCGAAGGTGACGACTTCGCTGTCTTTAATGCCCCATTTGTCCTGCAGGATACGCAGGCCGTTGGCTTTGTGGATGCCTGGAATTATCAGATCTATAGAGCCGTGGCCGCTGGTGACCGGCACCACGATGCCGTCAAACTCAGCGCTCAGCGCATCCATCGTTTCGTCCAGCAAATTGTCCGGCAGGTTGAGGGCGAATTTAAAGAACACATCGTCGAGGTTTGAGAAGCTGTCGACGTGCTCAAGGCGGTGGTAATACTTAGCCGCCATCTGCTTAAAGTCATCGTCGTAGCCGTTCAGGGTATAGCCGTTGCGTTTGCCGCAGGCAATTATCTCGACGTGAGGCAGCGTCAGCAGGTGATCGACAAGGGTATTGAACTCCTGTTTTGTCAGCTCGCCGTTAAACAAGTCCTCGCCTTCGCTGACTACCCAGCCGCCGTTATCCGCAACGAAAGAGATTTCATGCGCGATATCCGGGAAGAACGAGATCAGCTGGAAATACTGGTTGCCGCTGGCGACCACAAAGCGGATCCCTTGTTCCTTCATCTGCTGATATTGAGCGGCAAAGCGTTCACGGTTGTAGTTTTTACCGTCGTCGAGAAAAGTGCCGTCCATGTCCACTGCAATCAACTTGATGCTCATTGAACTCTCCGTTATTCCGTTTCAAAAACTTGTTGAGCGGGCTGCTGCGGTTTAGCCACGGCGCGGGCAACCAGGGCCGCAATCGCCATCAGCGTCAGCACAACCAGCATGGCGTGGCGTAGCCCATAATGTTCGCCGAGGAAGCCCAACAGCGGCGGCCCCACTAAAAATGCAACGTAGCCGGATGCGGCGACAACGCTCACGCGGCTGGCCGGGTCCGGGCCGGTGTCTCCGGCGGCGGAAATGGTCAGCGGGAAGCCCAGCGATGTTCCCAGCCCCCAGAGAATGACGGACACGCCGGCCAGGAAAGCGCTGTCTACAAATATAATCATGCCGATGCCGAGTACGCCCATAATCGCGCACGCTCGCACCACGATAACGCGGCTGTAACGGTCAATAAACCAGCCGCCGGTAAAGCGCCCGACGGTCATGCCTAGGGTAAAGCCAACGTAGATAAGCGACCCGGAGGTGGGGCTAAAACCGTGGCCGTCGACCATTAGCAGCGGCAACCAGTCATTGGCCGAGCCTTCGGCAAAGGCCATCGCCAGCACCACGAAGCCAATCAGCAGCAGCTGAACGTCTTTATAAAACGGGCGATGAGGTTCGTGCGCCTCGCTTTTTTCCGGGTTGTCTTTCCCCACGCCGTGGGGCACGGCGGTAAGCGCTACCAGAATGGGCACTATCACCAGCAGAGCAATCATCAGCAAATGGCCCCAGGAGATAACGTTCCAGGCGGTGAGGCTCAGGCCAATCCCGGCCCCAACCAGCGTACCGAGGCTAAAGAAGCCGTGCATCATCGGCAGCACGGTTTTCTTCATCAGGCCTTCGATAATCGCGCCCTCGACATTCATTGCCACTTCGGCTGACCCCAGGCCGCTGCCGAGCAGAGCCAGGCCAAAGGCAAACAGGAGCGGCGAAGCGAAGTAGAGCGCGAGGCTCATCACCAGCATACCGATGACCATCAGCGCCATGCCGCTGCGAATAATGGTGCGGGTGCCAAAGCGCTTAACCAGCCAGCCGGAGCAGAGAATTCCGCCCATCGAGCCTACCGACAGGCCAAACAGCACAATGCCCATCCCGGCCGTTGAAACGCTGAGCGTATCGCGGATTGCGGGCGTGCGCGTTGCCCAGGATGCCATCACCAGGCCCGGGAGGAAAAAGAAGGTAAACAGCGCCCAGGTGCGGAGCCTGAGGGCTTTTCTCTGCGTGACTGACATGAACAACAACCCATAAAAAAGGGAACATGAGCGGCAGATTAGCAAGTATGTGTACATTTGTACACATACCTAATAGACTCTTTTAATACTCCGAATTTCAGGCAGGTAATAATGAGCAAAGCCCCGCGCCGTAACGATCCTGAACGCCGCTCGCGCATTCTGCGGGCGACGCTGGATATGGTAGTCAAACACGGCATCAGCGATATTACGCACCGCAAAATTGCCGAGCAAGCGGGCGTATCTTTAGGCTCGATGACCTATTACTTTTCCGGGATCGAGTCGCTGCTTTGCGAAGCTTTTACCCTGTTTGCTCACCAGATGTCGGACAGCTACCGGGAGCGTATGCAGCAGGCCAGAACCCGCGCCGACGCCTGCGAAGCCATCGTCGATATGATCTGCGGCGGCTGTGTAGCCACGCCTTACAACATGCAGGTGATGTACCAGCTCTACGCCTACGCCAGCTGCAATCCGCAGCTAAAAGACATCATGCAGGAGTGGATGATCCGCAGCCAGCAGGCGCTGGAGCCGTTCTTCGACCCGCTGACCGCCAGAGCGTTAGATGCATTCCTGGAAGGGATGACCCTTCACTACGTCACCGACCGCGAGCCGCTCAGCCGCGACGATATGCGGGTGATGGTGGCAAGGATAGTTGGGGAAGAGGGTTGACGCCCTGCGCCGCCGCGACAGCCTCCAGATATGTACTGATGGTTGTTTTGTGTTCAAATAAGGACTAGACTCCCAGCGTTAGTTGATGAGAGTCGCATTGTGCCGATCAAGATAATCCGACCTTCTCTCCGGCCTCACCAGCCGGACTAAAAAGCCCAACCTCACCCGTTGGGCTTTTTTTGTGCATTGAGTTTTGTGGTGTTCTGGCGGGAAAAGGGTTTTAACACTTAAGGAAAAGATCGATTGGAAGATCTCGAAAATTGAATTATTCGTTTTGTTGGGATACTTACAGTAGCATTCGCATGATCCAAAAGAATAGCAACGGGTCGGGGCCGCCAGAACTGGCGCACTTTCCGGCCCGTCATGCACCTCCATGAAAACCACTACACAAAGCGGGCAGGCGTGGCGGGGATACGAGCGCACGCTGTTGGTAGCTTCAAAATTTAAGTAAGACAGTAAATACAAAATGTGTAGCACTCTATTAGGTACTAAAAAACCAGGGGGAAACTATAATCGAATAGTTACGAACCTGATCATGTTCACTTTTTTAAATTTTTTATATAAACTTATGGATACTATGACACTAATACCCCAGTATGCATGAGAGTAAATTGTGGAAAATGAGCTAAATCAAAATCAGAGTAGTAAAGAGCAGGTTAATGTCTGCCACAAAATCTATGAATGTTTTAAGTCCTTAGATGGAGCATCCAATTTTAAAATTGACCCTGAAACTAGTGGAGATGATGGCGATCTTAGTTTTTCTTTTGAGCAATCAAAGACTGTTTTTAAAGTGGAAGTGCTTTCTACAGAATATTTTAAATTGATTAGAATTATAAATGCATTTGACTTTACCGCAACAAAATCTATTGAGGAAATGAATTTATTAGGCAGGGCAAATCAATTTAATGCATATGCAGTGGGCATCAAGGCTCTGGTTTATGTTAAAAAAGTAGGTTATGTTGATTTCTGTGCAGATATATTATCTGCTAACGGTGATGTTAATTTTAATGATCTTAATTTATCCCTTGTCTTACTAAGAAGTGCGCCAATGAATTTTCTGGCAGTAACTAAGGACTAGTGAGGAAGTTATGCCAACAAAGCCTAGTTTAGATGAAAATTCAACGTTAAACTTGAAGGCGCAATCTGATTTGAAAGTTGTCTCGGCAGATACCTCAAATTATTCCATCCATAATGAATGGAATGCTGATGTAATTATTTTTTTGGTTTTTATTGCTGTTGTAATTGCAGTGACACTATCAAAAAATCTTCAGAAAATAATAGATGAATTTATTTCAAAAAAATATTTTAGATGGGTGTTTTCTGGTGTAATTCTTCCAGCAATATCTTTAGGCTTAGCAAGCTACACAACAGCATCAAATCAAAAATTTGTGTATGTTGCTACAATTATAGTAAGTCTTGTGATTGGTGAGCGAGCTTCCGCACTCACAGCTGAAAAATCAGAACAACAACTAGACACTGAGACGGGAGGATTAATCAATGAAATAAGTGAGCTAGAAGCCAAACATACTAAGGCGTTAGAAAAAAAAGATGCTGAGCTTGCAGCTAAAGGTAATGAAATTAGAGCTGTATCTGATGAACTAACTAAAAGAGTTGATGAGCTGCGTCAGAATTATCTGCGTAGGTTGTACGAAATAGCAACAGACCATCAAGAAGCTGATTGCATTGTCATTAAGTTGAAAGTGAAAGAGGTGGCTCAAGATATTATGGCTACGAGCGGGCTTCTTTTAACCATGGATAGCATTGATTATCAAGTGAGAAATAATCAAGTTCCGTTACCGCAGGAAAGTTCAATTGTCTATGAGCATACCATGAAGAATGCTAAAACTCGAAACCAGCAATAGATTTAAAGCCAAGTCACTATTAACTGACTTGGCTTTAATTACAGTTTATATTCAGCGAAATTTATAATGCACTTACCTAACCAATAATTAATCGCTGCAATCCGCATCTGTGGGGGTATTAGCTCATTTCGCATAAACACATTAATCACCTTCTCCACATCCCCAAATCCCCAACATTGCTCGGCATAATCCCCATCATCTGCGGCGGAATGCGGCGAGCCGCCATCATGTCGTCCCGGCTCACATTCGTGATATTCAGAAACTCATCCTTTGCCGTCACTTCTGGCTGCGGGATGATCTGAATCCCACATGGCTGTCGTTGATGTAATACTTCCAGCGGAACAGCGTGGCGGACTCGTTCAGCAGAGCGGATGGGATGGCGGACAGGTACTCCGGCAGGCCGTAAGCCTCCTGGTTCAGGTCCGGCTCGATCAGGTGAAAAATGCTGCCCTTGGTGAACTCATACGGCTGCGTAGCCATGCCGTTCGCAAAAAATCAGCGGAGCACCGTCTCATTCGAAAGCAATGCAGGAACAATTAGCTTACTGATACTGACCCGACGCTGGTGGTTTTTATGGCCCGATCCCGCTATAGCAAAAGCGCTACCGCCACTTTGTCGCCATGCATGAGAAAGTGATGATTTAAGTAACTGATTTTATGAAGGTAAGGTGAATTTCAGGCAAATAAAAACCCATCAACCTTGAACCGAAAACGGCGGGGTTGATGGGCTCCACAAATTGGGGACATCAAAGAAAAGCAGTGGCACTAATTCAGACTGACGCCCCGTCAGAAAGTTCGCTCAGGTATAAAAAAAAAGTATATTTCTTTGTCTGTGCCCAAGATCACAATCCGGGCCATATCACGACTATCAACGTACCGGCCAGAGTTAACAACACGTTAGCGATAGCGTAGGTGCCCGCGTAGCCCAAAGCAGGGATGTTGCTGCGGGCCGTGTCGCTGATGATTTCCATCGCTGGCGCACAGGTTCGTGCCCCCATCATCGCCCCGAACAGCAGCGCGCGGTTCATGCGCAGGACGTAAGCCCCGAACAGGAAGCAGATAACCACCGGCACCAGGCTGACGATAAGGCCGGAGATAAGCATCTGCCCGCCAACCGCGCCGAGGCCGTTGCTGATGCCGCTGCCCGCGCTCAGGCCTACCCCGGCCATAAACACCATCAGGCCAAATTCTTTCACCATATTCAGCGCGCCCTGAGGGATGTAGCCGAAGGTCGGGTGGTTGGCACGCAGGAAGCCGAGCATGATGCCGGAGAACAACAGCCCGGCGGCGTTGCCGATGCCGAAGCTAAACGAGCTAAACTGGAAGGTAATCATCCCGACCATCAGGCCGATGATAAAGAAGGCGCAGAACGCCAGCAGGTCGGTAATCTGGCTGTGAATGGAGATAAAGCCGATGCGCTCCGCAACCGTTTTTACGCGCCTTGCGTCGCCGCTGACCTGCAATACGTCGCCTTTGTTGAGCACGATATTGTCGTCAATTGGCATCTCAATCTGGCTGCGGATCACGCGGTTGAGGAAGCAGCCGTGGTCGGTCAGCTTCAACTGCCCGAGGCGGCGGCCAACGGCGTTATGGTTTTTGACCACAATCTCTTCGGTGACTATACGCATATCCAGCAGGTCGCGGTCGAACACCTCTTTACCGTTACGGAAGCTCGGGTCGAGGCGCGAGTGCGCGTCCGGGTAGCCCACAAGTGAAATTTCGTCGCCCATCTGCAATACCGCGTCGCCGTCCGGGTTCGCCAGAATACCGTTGCGGCGAATACGCTCGATGTAACAGCCGGTCTGGCGGTAAATGCCCAGCTCGCGCAGGTTTTTGCCGTCCGCCCACGCAACCAGCTCCGGGCCAACGCGGTAGGCGCGGATCACCGGGAGATAGACCTTGCGGTTAGCGTCGGTGTCCAGGCCGCGCTCGCGGGCGATGTGCTGGGCGCTGGTTTGCAGATCCTGATGTTGTAGCTTCGGCATATAGCGCGCGCCAACAATCAGGCTGACCAGGCCAATCAGATAGGTAAGGGCGTAACCGAGGCTTAAATTATCCAGCGAAGTAGCCAGCTGCGCGCTGGCCATGCTCGAATGCCGCAGCGTATCCCCCGCGCCAACCAGCACCGGCGTAGACGTCATAGCGCCCGCTAGCATACCGGCGGTAAGGCCGATGTCCCAGCCAAACAGTTTGCCGAGGCCAAGGGCTATCACCATCGCGCTGCCAACCATCACCAGGGCCAGCATCAGGTAATTTTTGCCGTCGCGGAAGAAAATAGAAAAAAAGTTCGGCCCGGCTTCTACGCCGACGCAGAAAATGAACAGCATAAAGCCAAGATTTAACGCATCGGTATTGATCGCGAAGTGTTGCTGCCCGAGTAATAAAGAAACCACTAAAACACCAATGGAATTACCCAGTTGCACCGAACCGAGGCGTAATTTACCCAGGCAGAGTCCAAGCGTGAGTACCACAAATAACAAAAGGATGTAATTCCCGTTTAACAAATCTGCGACGTTTATATTCACGAAGGCTAACTTCTTGTTTACCAGTAAGCTGTTGAAAGAGATAGAGTTATGAGCTAATGTTTTGACGGGTCAGTTGATAACGACCGGCAATTATCAGGCATTAAAATATCTCACGAGACGACCGAATTTCCGCCGCTAGTTTAATCTTTATGAGTATCAGCGGCTAGTAAGAATATTGTGCTAATTGTGGCAATGCTTTATCGGCATGGATGGCCAAAGTTTTATCAAACTGGGTAAAGGCTCTGCGTGGAAACCCGCAGATTATTTTCTACCAGAAGCAGATGTCAGGAGGTGAGATGCACAAGCGAGGGCAACGGTGGCTGGGGATAACCTGCTGCTTTGTGCTATTTATTTTGGTTTTTCTTTCGCTACATTTACATGTAATGGGGCGGTTTATAGTCAGCGGGCATTATGAGCTGGGGCTGCTTTTCTTTCTCTTCCCCGGCGCGGTAGCCAGTTTCTTTTCTAAAAGCGACAAAGTGGTGAAACCCCTGGTGGGCGCCATGCTCGCTTCGCCTGTCTGCCTGTTAATTGCTCAACTTTTTTTGTCCACTCCCCGCTCTTTCTGGCAGGAGATAGCCTGGCTGCTTAGCGCGGTGTTCTGGTCTTCGTTGGGCTCGCTGTGTTATCTGCTGTTTGTGCTATACCGCAGCAACGCCCGCGCCAATAAAAAAACCGACCTTTAACAGTCGGTTTTTTGGGCAAGCTTTAACTTATTGCGCGGTCTGGAACAGGTTCAGATGCTCTTTCGCATAAGCTTCAAAGTCGGTGCAGCCGCCAATATGCTTTTGATCGAGGAAAATCTGCGGTACGGTTTCAACCGGTTTACCCACGGTTTTTTCCAGGTCAGCCTTGGTGATGCCTTCGGCGTGGATATCCACATAGCGGAAGTTAAAATCATCACGCTCGGCGGTCAGTTTCTCAGCCAGTTCTTTAGCGCGAACACAATATGGGCAGCCAGGGCGTCCAAAAATCACTGCAAACATGCTCTCTCCTCAGTTTTTTTATGGCCGATACGAAACGGCGAATGAACTTATAATGCCGATATCCGTCACATTTTGAAAGAAGGCTGTGCCTGTTAGTTTGATGACCGTAAGCTATCTGGCATCAATTTCGAGCCTTTTCGACTCAACCTGATTTAAAAAAACCAAAGGAAAAAAGATGACGCCGACCATCGATCTGCTTCGTTCGCACCGTTCAATTCGCCATTTTACCGCCGAGCCGATAACCGATGAGCAGCGCGAGGCCATTATTGCCGGTGCTCAGGCGGCCTCGACCTCCAGTTTCTTACAGTGCAGCTCTATTATTCGTATTACCGATAAGGCGCTGCGCGAGCAGCTGGTGCCGCTGACCGGTGGGCAAAAGCACGTCGCAGAGGCCGCGGAGTTTTGGGTGTTCTGCGCCGATTTTAATCGTAATTTGCAAATTTGCCCGGACGCCCAGCTTGGGCTGGCGGAGCAGCTGCTGCTTGGCGCGGTCGATACCGCAATTTTGGCGCAAAATGCTCTTACCGCCGCGGAATCGCTGGGGCTGGGCGGTGTTTATATCGGCGGCATTCGTAATAACATCGAGGCGGTTGGTGAGCTACTTGGCGTGCCGAAATATGTGCTGCCGCTGTTTGGGCTTTGCCTCGGCTGGCCGGATGCACAGCCAGACGTGAAGCCGCGCATGCCCGCCGCGATGCTGGTGCACGAAAACCGCTACCAGCCGCTGGATCGTGAGCTATTGAACGAATACGACGAACAGCTTGCGCAATATTATCTGAGCCGCGACAGCAACACGCGCCGGGATACATGGAGCGCCCACATCAGCCGCACCATCATCAAAGAAAACCGTCTGTTTATGCTCGACTATCTGCACAAGCAGGGGTGGGCTACACGCTAAGTAAAATGGCGGCCTGGCCGCCATTTCTTCAATCAATACATTTTCCGTATTAATCATTGCCGCAAACGGTATTGGTTCCTTAAGACGCTGAGTCGCTATAACTGCTGCAGTTATTTCGACAATCTGACAAGGAGCATCTGATGCCGACTACTGCTTTTGACAACTCTCCGTTTTACGCCGCCGATATTATCCGTTCCCGCATTAACGGCCTGGTGCCGCGCGTCGCTTTTATTCTGGGATCCGGGCTTGGCGAGCTGGCGGAAAAAATCGAGCACCCGGTGGTCTTTTCCTACGACGAGCTGCCTGGCTTCCCGGTTAGCACCGTTCACGGTCATGCCGGTGAGCTGGTTATCGGCACGTTGGCGGGCGTCCCGGTAGCCTGCATGAAGGGGCGCGGACACTTTTATGAAGGCCGTGGAATGTCGGTCATGACCAGCGCAATTCGCACCTTCAAACTGCTGGGATGCGAAATTCTGTTCTCTACCAATGCCGCAGGCTCCCTGCGCCCTGAAGTTGAGCCCGGCAGCCTGGTTGCGCTTAACGACCACATTAACACCATGCCGGGCACGCCAACCGTCGGGCCTAATGATGAGCGGTTTGGCGAGCGTTTCTTCTCGCTGGCAAATGCCTATGACGCCGACTATCGTGGCGTATTGCAGCAGGTCGCGCAGGAGCAAGGGTTCCCGCTACACGAAGGGGTATTTGTTTCCTATCCCGGCCCGAACTTTGAAACCGCAGCCGAAATCCGCATGATGCAAATTATCTGTGGCCATGTTGTTGGCATGTCGGTGGTTCCGGAAGTGATTAGCGCCCGCCACTGTGGCCTGAAGGTTGTTGCCGTCTCGGCTATCACTAACCTTGCGGAAGGTCTGGGCAAGATCCAACTTTCCCATGAGCAGACGCTGAAAGCTGCCGCGTTGTCGCGCCAGAACTTTATCAATCTGATTTGCGGCTTCCTCGGCAAACTCGCCTGAGCCTGACCGACCAATCCGGGGAAAACGCATGGCGATTAAACTGCGCTTGAAAATCATGTTGTTTTTGCAGTATTTCATCTGGGGAGCGTGGCTGGTTACGTTCGGCTCTTACATGATCAATACCCTCGGTTTTAAGGGGGCAGACGTAGGAATGGTTTACAGCACCAAAGGCCTTGCCGCTTTGCTGATGCCGGGGCTGGTCGGGATCATTGCCGACAAATGGCTACCGGCGAACCGGGTCTACTCTGTGTGCCATTTGGTGTGTGCGGGCATGCTGGTCTGGGCGGCCAGCATTAACCAGCCGGGGCTGATGTTCTGGGCAATGCTGGGCAACGCGCTGGCCTTTATGCCTACCATTGCGCTATCTAACACCGTCTCTTATGCCTGCCTGGAAAAAGCGGGGCTGGATACGGTAAGCCATTTCCCTCCCGTAAGAGTCTTTGGCACGGTAGGCTTTATTGCCGCGATGTGGACGGTCAGCCTGATGCAAATCGAGCTGAGCAATATGCAGCTTTATATCGCGGCGGTCGCTTCGGTATTGCTGGCGCTGTATGCCCTGACTTTGCCGACTATTCCAGTGGTCAAAAACCAGGCCGCCCGCAGCTGGGTAAGCCGCCTGGGGCTGGACGCGTTTGTGCTGTTTAAGAAGCCGCGTATGGCGGTGTTCTTCCTGTTTGCCATGCTGCTCGGGGCGGTGCTGCAAATTACTAACACCTTCGGCAACCCTTTCCTGCATGACTTCGCCCGGCAGCCCGAGTTTGCCAGCAGTTTTGTGGTGCAGTATCCGTCTATTTTGCTGTCGGTCTCGCAGATGTCGGAAGTGGCCTTTATCCTGACGATCCCATTCTTCCTGCGCCGCTTTGGCATTAAGCAGGTGATGCTGATGAGCATGGTGGCCTGGGTGCTGCGCTTTGCGCTGTTTGCCTGGGGAGACCCATCGGCCTTCGGTTTTGTGCTGCTGTTGCTCTCGATGGTGGTTTACGGCTGCGCCTTCGACTTCTTCAATATCTCCGGCTCGGTATTTGTTGAGCAGGAAGTTGACTCACGCATCCGCGCCAGCGCGCAGGGGCTGTTTATGACCATGGTAAACGGGATTGGTGCTTACCTCGGTGCGATTATCAGCGGCTATGTTGTTGATTATTTCACCGTGGACGGCGTGAAAGACTGGACCACAATCTGGCTGGTATTTGCCGCTTATGCGCTGGTGCTTGCCGTGGTCTTTCACTTCAGCTTCCAGTATCGCCACCGGCGTGAAGTCGATTCTTCGGCATCGCTCGCACATTAAGGCTCCCGGGCTTACAGCACCGGCCCGGGATGGTAATTTATGGGGCTTGCTACTCAGGGAGCCTCATGAATACTTCTCAGCGCATCTACCGAACCGATCTTAAATTACTGCGTTATTTTCAGGCCGTGGCCGAGGAACTGCATTTTGGCAGGGCGGCCGCTCGGCTGAATATGTCTCAGCCCCCGCTGAGCTTCCACATTAAAGAGCTGGAAGCGCAGCTTGGCACGGTACTGTTTATCCGCCATTCCAGGCACGTTGCCTTAACTCATGCCGGAGAAGTCCTGCTGGAAGAAACCCGGCAACTGCTGAGCAATGCAAACCTGGCACTGGCTCGGGTGGAGCAGATTGGGCGCGGCGAGGGCGGGCGCATTCATCTCGGCATTGTCGGAACGGCTATTTGGGGCGGCCTGCGGCTGGGGCTACAGCGCTTTATTGCCGATTACCCGGCTATTGATATTACCTTTCGCGAGAAATCCCCCGGCGATCAGCTGGCGCTGCTGGAACGCCACGAAATAGACGCCGGGATCTGGCGCATGGAAACCTCACCGCCGGGTGGCCTGAAGAGTGAAAAACTGCACGATGCAACCTTTATGGTCGCCATGCCGGAACAGCACCCGCTGGCGTGCCAGCAAACGGTGGACATTGCCCAGCTCAGGCGGGAACCATTTGTCACCATGACGGCGGTACACTCAGACTGGACGTTTTTGCAGCGAGTATGTCGCGAAGCAGGGTTTACGCCGCGAGTCGTCAGGGAGGCGGTAGAGCCGCAAACGGTGCTGGCGCTGGTGAGTATCGGCTTTGGGTTGACGATTATGGCGGACAGCTACGCGCAAATGAGCTGGCCAGGCGTAGTGTTCCGCCCGCCGACTAAACCGATCCCCGCCGATCTCTACGCGGTGTTCGATCCGGTGCATCTCACTTCGACAACTCAGCAGTTAATTGATGCCCTTAAGAAGTCTCCGGGCCGTTTGCCCCATCGTTGAAAAGCGAGGGGAGTGATATGATATCCGGGCGGTTAATTTTGGTCTGGTTGCTCAGAGGTGCAGGTTGAAAATCGCTATTTTATCCCGGGATGGAACGCTCTATTCGTGCAAGCGCCTGCGTGAGGCGGCCATGCGCCGTGGTCATCTGGTGGAGATAATCGATCCCCTTTCTTGTTATATGAACATTAATCCGGCTGCGCCTTCGGTGCATTATAAAGGGCGGCAATTGCCGCATTATGATGCGGTTATTCCGCGTATTGGCTCGGCGATTACTTTTTACGGCACGGCGGTTCTGCGGCAGTTCGAAATGCTCGGCAGCTACCCGCTAAATGAGTCGGTGGCGATAACCAGAGCGCGCGACAAGCTGCGCTCATTGCAGCTGCTGGCTAAGCAGGGAATCGATCTCCCGGTGACAGGTTTTGCCCACTCGCCCGATGACACCAGCGACCTTATCGATATGGTTGGCGGTGCGCCGCTGGTGGTGAAACTGGTAGAAGGCACCCAGGGAATTGGTGTGGTGCTGGCAGAAACGCGGCAGGCGGCAGAAAGCGTGATCGACGCTTTTCGCGGCCTCAATGCCCATATCCTGGTGCAGGAATACATCAAAGAGGCGAAAGGGCGCGATATTCGCTGCCTCGTGGTCGGTGACCGGGTTGTTGCGGCGATTGAGCGTCAGGCCAAGCCTGGAGATTTCCGTTCCAATCTGCACCGCGGCGGCTCGGCCCGGCAGGTGACGATTACCGAACGCGAGCGTGAGATTGCGCTCAAGGCCGCCAGCACGCTCGGGCTGGACATCGCCGGGGTGGATATTTTACGCGCCGAGCGTGGTCCTCTGGTGATGGAGGTTAACGCTTCACCCGGTCTGGAAGGTATTGAAAACACGAGCGGCGTTGATATCGCCAGTCTGATGATTGGCTGGGTCGAGCAGCAGGCACAGCCTGGCTACTGTCTTAAAACTGGTGGGTAATCGTCGAATCGGCGCTTATTCATAGTATGACGTGTCATTTTTGCGTAAGATGACGCGTTAATTTTTGAACCGGTAATGAGGTTTTTGCGTTTATGGATTCACTCGTCGTCCCGACTCTGGACACTTTACGCCGCTGGCTGGATGAAATTGGCGTGAGCTTCTTCGAGTGCGATACCTGCCAGGCATTGCATTTGCCCCATATGCAGAACTTTGATGGCGTATATGACGCGAAACTCGATCTTGTAGACAACATCATACTGTTTTCCGCGCTGGCTGAAGTTAAGCCGTCTGCTCTGCTGCCGTTGGCTTCCGACTTGTCGTCGATCAACGCCAGTTCTCTGACGGTAAAAGCGTTCCTCGACATTCAGGACGATAATCTGCCAAAGCTGGTGGTTTGCCAGTCTTTATCCGCTTCTGTTGGCATTACGCGCGAGCAGTTTGCCGCTTTCGTTCAGCAGAGCGAAGAGCAGGTGTCGATGGTTATTCTCGAGGCCTGCGCTAACCAACTGCTGTTTATCTCTGAAGAAGAAGAGCAAGACAGCACAATTATTCAGACTCACTCTGTACACTGATCCTTCTCCCTTTTAACGCAGTGGCTGCCATAGCCGCTGCGTTCCGCATATTTTTATTCTGCATTACTGGCTTTCAGCCGAAATAAATCCCTGCCATATCGCGACTTTTCGCCGACTGTATAGACGAAAGATGCATAAAAAGTTGATAAAAGGCGTTTTTTCATCCGGGCTATAGTCTCGAACCCTGGCTACAGTTATTCTTGCGTGGCTCTAAAATCGAGCGACATCTGCGCGAAGGCTGCCCGCCTTTTTTCTTTGAGCAATGAATAGAGATGCATGAATCTTGCATGTCTTAAACGGCATGCGGCTACCGCTGATAAGTCACATTGCGTAAATTCGGCTCATTCGAGCCTGGTTTGGCCTTTATTCAGAAGGAATGAAATTATGTTCGACCAACGTAAAAAATGGTTGTCGGGAATGGTTGCCGGCGCGCTGATGGCCGCTTCGGTTACGGCAATCGCCGCCGAGCAGAAGACGCTGCACGTCTATAACTGGTCTGACTATATTGCGCCGGATACCCTGGCAAACTTCACGAAAGAGACCGGCATCAAAGTGGTCTATGACGTGTTTGATTCCAATGAAGTGCTGGAAGGCAAATTGATGGCGGGCAGCACCGGTTATGACCTGGTGGTGCCGTCTTCGCAGTTCCTGGAGCGTCAGGCGCAGGCCGGTATCTTCCAGCCTCTGGACAAGAGCAAGTTGCCGAACTACACAAAGCTTGACCCGGAAATGCTCAAGTTGGTGGCCCAGAACGACCACGATAACAAATACGGCATCCCTTATATGATGGTCACCACCGGCATCGGCTACAACGTCGAGAAGGTGAAGGCGGCGTTGGGTAAAGATGCCCCGGTTAACAGCTGGGATCTGATCCTCAAGCCGGAAAACCTCGAAAAACTGAAAGGCTGCGGCGTCTCATTCCTGGATGCGCCGAGCGAAATCTATGCCACAGTGCTGCACTACCTGGGCAAAGATCCGAACAGCACCAACCCGGCGGATTACACCGGGGCGGCTAACGACCTGCTGATGAAGCTGCGTCCAAATATCCGCTATTTCCACTCTTCTCAGTACATTAACGATCTGGCTAACGGTGATATCTGCGTCGCTATCGGCTGGTCCGGCGATATCCTGCAGGCGGCAAACCGCGCTAAAGAAGCTAAAAATGGCGTGAATATTGCTTATTCCATTCCTAAGGAAGGGGCGATGGTCTACTTCGACATGTTTGCTATGCCGACGGATGCGAAGAACAAAGACGAAGCTTACCAATTCCTGAACTACCTGATGAAGCCGGACGTGGTGGCCAATATCAGTAATCATATTTACTACGCAAATGCTAACAAAGAGTCGGTACCGTTGCTGAGTGCCGAAGTGCGCGATAATCCGGGCATTTATCCGCCTGCGGATATTCGTGCCAAGTTGTTCACACAAACCGTTATGCCAGCAAAAATTGACCGCGTGATCACCCGCGCGTGGACTAAGGTTAAAACAGGCAAGTAAGCCCTGAACCGCAATGCAGCGGGCGGCTGCACCAGAGTTGTGCAGCTGCCCCAGCCTGAACAGAAGCCCTTGTTTCTGAACGGGCTAAAAGTACGGCAACCGGGCCGTACCTTCTTTTTGCTTTTGCCGGAGAGCAACAGAATTGAACGATGCAATCCCTCGCCCGCAGTCCAAAACACGTAAAGCGCTAACCCCGCTGCTGGAAATCCGCAACCTGACTAAATCATTTGATGGCCAACATGCCGTGGATGACGTCAGCCTGACTATCTACAAAGGCGAAATATTTGCTCTGCTCGGCGCTTCCGGCTGCGGCAAGTCCACGCTGCTGCGCATGCTGGCTGGGTTTGAGCAGCCGAGCACCGGGCAAATCATGCTTGATGGCGTGGACCTGGCGCATGTCCCGCCGTACCAGCGGCCGATCAATATGATGTTCCAGTCTTACGCGCTGTTTCCGCACATGACCGTAGAGCAAAACATTGCTTTTGGCCTCAAGCAGGACAAGCTGCCGAAGGCCGAAATTACCAGTCGCGTAGCCGAAATGCTTACGCTGGTGCATATGCAGGAGTTCGCAAAGCGCAAGCCGCACCAGCTTTCCGGCGGCCAGCGTCAGCGCGTGGCCCTGGCCCGCAGCCTGGCCAAGCGGCCAAAATTGCTTTTGCTGGATGAGCCGATGGGCGCGCTGGATAAAAAACTGCGTGACCGGATGCAGCTTGAAGTCGTGGATATCCTGGAGCGCGTGGGCGTGACCTGCGTTATGGTGACTCACGACCAGGAAGAGGCGATGACCATGGCCGGGCGTATCGCGATTATGAATCGCGGCAAGTTCGTACAAATCGGCGAGCCGGAAGAGATCTACGAGCACCCAACTACCCGCTACAGCGCCGAATTTATCGGCTCGGTTAACGTTTTTGAAGGGCTGCTCAAAGATCGACAGGAAGACGGGCTGGTGATTGACAGCCCGGGATTAATCCACCCGCTGAAGGTTGACCCGGACGCTTCGGTGGTTGACGGCGTGCCGGTGTTCGTAGCGCTGCGCCCTGAAAAAGTGATGCTGTGCGAAGAGCCGCCCGCGGACGGTTATAACTTTGCCGTCGGCGAAGTGGTGCATATCGCCTACCTTGGCGATCTGTCGATTTACCACGTTCGCCTGAAGAGCGGGCAGATGATAAGCGCTCAGCTGCAAAACGAGCACCGCTACCGTAAAGGTGCCCCGACCTGGGGTGACGAAGTTCGTCTGTGCTGGGATGCGGACAGCTGCGTGGTTCTGACGGTTTAAGGGGGCGAGATGACAACTCTTTCTGAAGGTCCGGCAGAGCCGGTGGCGGCGCAGCCGGGCGGTTTCCGGCGCTGGCTCGCCCGTATGCAAATGGCCCACGGGCGCAAGCTGGTTATTGCCCTGCCTTATGTGTGGCTGATCCTGTTGTTTATGCTGCCGTTCCTTATCGTTTTCAAGATAAGTCTGGCCGAGATTGCCCGCGCTATTCCGCCGTACAGCGACCTGGTTAGCTGGGCCGACGGACAGCTGTCCATCACCCTGAACCTGGCAAACTACTTCCAGTTGACGGACGATCCACTCTATTTTGAGGCTTATCTGCAATCGTTGCAGATTGCGGCTATTTCCACGTTGTGCTGCCTGCTGCTGGGCTATCCACTTGCCTGGGCGATTGCCCACAGCAAGCCTTCCACGCGTAATATCCTGCTGCTTCTGGTTATCCTGCCGTCGTGGACCTCGTTCCTGATCCGCGTGTATGCGTGGATGGGGATCCTGAAAAATAACGGCATATTAAATAACGTCCTGATCTGGCTCGGCGTTATCGATCAGCCATTAACGATCCTGCATACCAATCTCGCGGTTTATATCGGTATTGTTTATGCCTACCTGCCGTTTATGGTGCTGCCTATTTATACCGCGCTGACGCGTATTGACTATTCGCTGGTGGAAGCCTCTCTGGACCTGGGCGCTCGCCCGCTGAGAACCTTCTTCAGCGTGATTGTGCCTTTGACCAAAGGCGGGATTATTGCCGGTTCGATGCTGGTGTTTATTCCGGCGGTGGGGGAGTTTGTTATCCCCGAGCTGCTCGGCGGACCGGACAGCATCATGATAGGGCGCGTGCTGTGGCAGGAGTTCTTCAATAACCGCGACTGGCCGGTGGCCTCTGCGGTGGCGATTATCATGCTGCTGTTGCTGATTGTGCCGATTATGTGGTTCCACAAATACCAGAATAAAGCGGCGGAGGGTCACGCATGAATAACTTGCCGGTAGTGCGCTCCCCGTGGCGTATCGTGATTTTAGTGCTCGGCTTTACTTTCCTGTATGCCCCGATGCTGATGTTGGTTATCTACTCGTTTAACAGCTCGAAGCTGGTGACGGTTTGGGCAGGCTGGTCAACGCGCTGGTACGGCGAGCTGTTCCGCGACTCGGCGATGATGAGCGCCGTGGGATTGAGCCTGACGATTGCCGCTGCTGCCGCAACGATGGCGGTTGTTTTGGGCACCATCGCTGCCGTGGTCATGGTGCGCTTTGGCCGTTTTCGCGGCTCCAGCGGCTTTGCTTTTATGCTCACCGCACCGCTGGTTATGCCGGACGTGATTACCGGACTTTCGCTGCTGCTGCTGTTTGTGGCGCTCGCGCACGCTATCGGCTGGCCGGGCGACCGGGGAATGCTCACCATCTGGCTGGCCCATGTCACTTTCTGTACCGCTTATGTTTCGGTGGTTATCAGCTCGCGGCTGCGTGAGTTAGACCGTTCGATTGAAGAAGCCGCAATGGATCTCGGCGCAACGCCGCTGAAAGTCTTCTTTGTGATTACGGTTCCGATGATAGCCCCGGCGATTGTTTCCGGCTGGCTGCTGGCGTTTACCCTTTCGCTGGATGACCTGGTGATTGCCAGCTTCGTTTCCGGGCCGGGGGCCACCACGTTGCCGATGCTGGTATTCTCCAGCGTGCGCATGGGGGTTAACCCGGAAATCAACGCCCTGGCGTCGATTATTCTCGGCGTGGTTGGCTTTATCGGCTTGATTGCGTGGTGGTTTATGGCGCGAGCAGAAAAGCAGCGGCTGCGCGATATCCAGAGTGCAAGACGTAGTTAAAACGCCTAAAATCTGCAATGATGTGCCTCCGGTGCCGCGCCTGTCGCGGCACCGTGACGTAAGGAACGCGAGGTTGTGGAAATTATCAGGAAGCAGCGGTCATCTCATGCAAAACTAAACGTCCCCACTTTAGTGATGGTGGCGGCCATAGGTATCATCACCACCCGATGCCTCGATTTACTGCTGCTGTTTAATATGCTTGGGGTGCGCGGGGTCTTAGATTTTGTTCACCGCAGCGTGCAAACCTGGAGCCTGACCCTGGTCTTTTTTTCAAGCCTGGTGCTGCTTTTCGTGGAGTTACGCTGCGCCTTTGTGATTATCAAAGGGCGCAATTGGGGCCGTTGGGTCTTTCTGTTGACCCAAGTTATTTCGATTGGTTATTTATGGTCCGCCTCTCTCGGCTGGGGTTACCCGGAGCTGTTCAGCATTGCCGGAGGCTCGAAGCGTGAAATCTTCCGCTCGCTGATAACCCAAAAGCTGCCGGATATCCTGGTTCTGCTGCTGCTATTTGTCCCCGCCCGCAGTCGGCTTTTTTTCAGACTTCAATAAGCGCGGAGTGCTACAATCTGCGCCCTCGTTTTTTCTCAGGGTTACTACGCTATGCAATGCTCGCTCTACGACGCCGGTCGCTGTCGTTCCTGCCAGTGGATTGAACAGCCGGTTGAAGACCAGCTTTCCGCCAAAATGGCCGATCTTCGGCAATTGCTGGACGGCATTGCGGTGGGCGAGTGGCTTGATCCGGTAAGCGGCCCTGAGCAGGCATTCCGTAATAAAGCCAAAATGGTGGTCAGCGGCAGCGTGGAAAAACCGCTGCTCGGCATGCTGCACCGCGACGGCACGCCGGAAGATTTAACCGACTGCCCGCTTTATCCCACATCGTTCGGGGCGGTTTTCACCGTCCTTAAGCCGTTTATCGCCCGTGCCGGGCTGACGCCGTATAACGTGGCGCGTAAACGCGGCGAGCTTAAATACCTGCTGCTGACAGAAAGCCAGCTCGACGGCGGCATGATGCTGCGTTTTGTGCTGCGCTCCGACAGTAAGCTGGAACAGCTAACGGCAGCGTTGCCGTGGCTTCGGCAGCAGCTTCCCCAGCTAAAAGTCATTTCGGCTAATATTCAGCCGGTGCATATGGCGATTATGGAAGGCGAGCAGGAAATTCCTCTGACCGGCCAGCGAGCGCTGGAGGAGTCGTTTAACGGCGTGCCGCTGTTTATTCGCCCGCAAAGCTTCTTCCAGACGAATCCGCAGGTTGCTTCCCGGCTGTATGCCACGGCGCGCGACTGGGTACGGGCTTTGCCGGTTAACCATATGTGGGATTTGTTCTGCGGAGTCGGGGGCTTTGGGCTGCACTGCGCGACGCCGGAAATGAAGCTAACGGGCATCGAGATTGCCCCGGAAGCGATAGCCAGCGCCCGCCAGTCGGCGGAAAAGCTTGGTCTTAAAAATATTCATTTTCAGGCTCTGGACTCCACGCGGTTCGCCGTGGCGCAGCAGGATATTCCCGACCTTGTGCTGGTGAATCCGCCGCGCCGTGGAATTGGCCGCGAGCTGTGTGATTACCTGAAGGCAATGGCGCCGAAGTTTATCGTTTATTCGAGCTGCAACGCTCAGACAATGGCGAAGGATATTAAGACGCTGCCGGACTACCGCGTAGCGCGTACTCAGCTGTTTGATATGTTTCCGCATACTTCGCACTACGAAGTACTGACCCTGCTTGAATACTGCCCCCCGGCCTGACCTTCTCCCCCTCGGGGAGAAGGAATAATAGCCGGAAGTTTTTTATCAGGAAGAAGGTCGCTTACTGCGGGAACCACTCATTACTGATTTTCTGATAAGTCCCATCGGCTTTAATCGCCGCCAGGGCATCATTTAGCTTTTTCAGCAGCGCCTGATTATCCGGGCGCACGGCAATACCTAAGCCGGTGCCAAAATATTGCGGGTCGGTCACGTGCTCGCCAACGGTACCGAGCTGCGGGTTGGTTTTCAGCCACTCGTTGACCACCGCCGTGTCGCCAAACACGCCGTCAATACGGCCATTTTTCAGGTCGATAATCGCGTTCTGATAGCTGTCATAAGAGACGGTTTTGACTTCCGGGTGCTTATCCTGGAGATATTTCTGGTGCGTGGTGCCGTTTTCCATCCCGATGCGTTTTCCCTTCAGATCGTCCAGCGACTTGTACTGGCCCTTTTTCGCAATCACCACCGCAGAGTTGGCGTAGTAAGGGTTGGTAAAAGCGACCTGTTTGGCGCGCTCGGGCGTGATATCCATCCCCGAAATGACCGCATCATATTTGCGGAACTTCAGCGAGGGGATCAGGCTGTCAAATGCGTGGTTGGTAAAGGTACAGTCAGCCTGCATTTGTTTGCATAAGGCTTTTGCCAGATCGATATCAAATCCGACGATTTGATTCGCGGCATCCAGAGATTCAAAAGGAGGGTAGGTTGCCGAAGAGCCGAAGCTGATTTTTTCCGCCGCGGCCGCGTTGAATGCGGCTGTGGCAAGCATTGCGGCTAACAGTAACTTCTTCATAGGTGTTGCTCCCGTCTGTCAGTATTGTTATTAATCGCCTTTTTTGGCGTTAAATAACCCTGTCACAAAATGAATTTATATTCAATAAAAATGTATTTTTATGTGTTGTGGCATTACGGGAGCCTCCTTCAGATAGCCTGACGTAATCGTGAACCCAGTGAACCGCCCGGATGAAAGAGGGCAAAATCCTGACGACTGAAGCCCCGTTCCTGTAGCAGGGTTACGGCAAGGGCATCTCCGAGCACAAGGGCCAGCGTGGTGCTGCTGGTGGGAGCAAGATTAAGCGGGCAGCATTCCCTTGCCACCTGAGAAGAGATAACCACGTCGCTGTTTTTTGCCAGCGTGGACCCTGGGCCGCCGCAAATTGAAATAATCGGCAGGCCAATATGTTTAAGCGTCGGCAGCATATGAATAATTTCAGCGGTTTCACCGCTATTAGACAGGATAAGCATCACATCTTCACGGCTGACCCGGCCCAGGTCACCGTGTAGCGCCTCTGCCGGATGCAGGTAGAATGAAGCCGTGCCGGTACTGGAGAAGGTGGATGAAATCTTTCGTGCAATATAGCCCGGCTTGCCGATTGCGCAGGCGATAACTTTACCTGATATATTTAAAATTATTTTTATAGCTTCAGCGAATTGCTCATTAATATTAGTGGTTGCACTAATTATTACCTCTGCCTCTTCTGTTAATACGTTACGGCCTCTATTAATTAGGTGCTGGGTTTTTATTTCATTATCCATCTTTATTTCCTTAAAATAGCCATCCTGATTATGCAATGCCCGGGCACCATACCATTTTATTTTCTGGTTTAGTGAATGAACTGTGAATTTGTGATTTTATTCACAACCACGTATTTAAAAAGCCGTTAGCTTAAAAATAGAGTGAAGCTAGCACTCAAAGAGAAAAAGTCATGACACGTTATTCTAAGGCGCAGAGGGTGCGTCGTATTATTGAAATGCTTAACGCTAATCAATCTATTACCATAAATCAGTTAGCTGAATACTTTACGGTTTCACATATGACGATTCGCCGTGATGTTGAGTCGTTGCAAAAAGTGGGGCGGGTAAAGGTTATATTTGGTGGGCAAGTCATTAGAGGTTTCATTAACGATAGCCCTGAATATAAAAGTAAGGCACAGGATAATATCGAGTGGAAAAAGTCGATTGCGCTTCAGGCTTATCAGCTATTGCAGCCAGGAGAAATAGTATTTCTGGATGGCGGCACTACGGTAAAACAGCTGGCCTGGTTGATTGATATTCCACTAACGGTAATCACTAACGATATTTCTACTGCCTATATCCTGAATGATAAGCCGGATGTGAAGCTGATTATTTGCCCCGGTGAACTTGTAAGAGAAAGTCGCTCATCTTATTGCAGCGAAACTCTGCGCTATTTAAGTGACCACTATACCGATCTGGCTTTTATCGGTGCTGATGGCTTTGACGATAATTATGGGGCAATGACGACCACGCAAAGTAAAGCTGACTGTAAATGGATGGCGGTAAATCGCGCGGCAAAATCGGTGTTGCTGGTTGATGAGAGCAAAAGAAATGTGTTCTGCCATTACAAAATAGCCGATCTGGCTTGTTTTAATCAGGTCATCGTCAATAGCGAGCCGCTTATGACGTGATATTCATTCGATACAGAGAGGGAAGCACTGTGAAAGTTGCAATAATAGCGGACGATTTAACCGGCGCGAATGCCACCGCCGCGCTGCTGAGCGCCAGGGGGTTCACAACCATGACCTGCCTGGACACTCACGACGAAAAAGAAGCGCACTTTGACGTCATTTCGTTTTCCACCGACTCGCGCTCGGTTGCCGCCGCGGAAGCCTACAGGCGGGTTGCGGAGCGGATTGCCGGTATCAATCCCGAGCATACCTTAATCAGCAAGCGTATTGATTCAACCCTGCGCGGCAATATGGGAGCAGAGGTGGACGCGGTTATCGATAGCTTCCCGCATCTGATGGCCGTGGTGGTCCCCGTTTACCCGTCCAGCGGGCGTATTTGCGTAGGCGGTTCTCTGCTGGTGGATGGCATACCGCTGCAAAATACCGCCATGCGTAACGACCCAAAGAATCCAATGGTGGAATCTTCGGTGGTGGAGCTGTTCCGCCAGCAAACCAATAAAAACGTCGGCTATATCTGTTTGCGTGATGTGCTAAGCGGGGAAAATAATCTCAGTAAAAAACTCAGGGAGCTGTATCGCAACAACGTGCGAATTGTGGTTATTGACGCGACAACCGGAGACGATATTCTGCAAATCGCCCTGGCGGTGCAGAAAGCAAAACTGCCCTGTTTCTGTGTGGATCCTGGCGTCTTTACCGCCCAGCTGGCATGGATACGATTTTCTGCAGGCCAAAGAAGAACCAATAAAATTTTATTAGCCATCGGCAGCGTTTCAGACTTAACCCAGCGGCAAATAAAAAAGCTGCGCTATGAGCGTGAGGTCTATATTGAAACGCTATCACCCGAGCGTTTAATAGATATTTCGCTATTGCCGGAAAGTGCTGCTCCGTTGGTTGAAAGTCTTATTGATAAAACGCGCAACTTTGACGTAGTAGGAATCGACTCGGTTGAGGCGCCTGAGCATATTTGCTCGCTGGATAGGCTTGCCAGAAAATATGAAGTCGATAATCACGAAGTCAGCTGCATGATTAATCGTGGGATGGCCGAAGTGGTGGCCCAGGTTTTAATCAAAGAAAAATCACCGATTAGCGGCCTGTACGGCAGCGGCGGTGATGTCATGGTCAGCATTACCAAGCGCTTAAAAGGGCGCGGCGTAGTATTAAAAGATGAAGTTGAGCCTCTTACCGTCTACGGGAAATTAGTCGGCGGCCTGTCCGATGGCCTTCCCCTTATTACTAAAGGCGGCTTTGTAGGTAATGATGATACGCTGATTCACTGCGTCGATTATTTAGTGACAAAAGTTTCAGGGAAAACGGAAGTCACAGAAGCTGTTTAAATATAAAAGGAGTTAATCATGAAACCGTTGGTTGTTATTCCAATGGGGGATGCTGCTGGCATCGGCCCAGAAATTACCGTTAAAACGCTGGCCTCAGAGGAGGCGAGGAAATATTCAAGAATGCTCGTTATCGGCAATAAAGCGGTACTGGAAGAGGCCGCAAAATTTTCTGGCGTACCGATATCAATTAATGCCATTGCCGGTGTTAACGACTATCTCGACGAGCCGGGGATAATGAATGTTATCGAAGTTGGCGAATTGGATCTGGCATTACTCAAGCCGGGTGAAATTCAGGGGCAATGCGGCAGGGCGGCATATGAGTGCATTGAAAAAGCGGCCAGTATGGCGCTGAGTGGGGAAGCCGATGCGGTAGCCACCACGCCAATAAACAAAGAGTCGCTTAAGGCGGGAGAGGTCAATTTTATCGGCCATACAGAGATTTTTGCCCACCTTACCGGCGCTCACGACCCGTTGACGCTTTTCCAGGTTCGCACGCTGCGGGTTTTCTTCCTGAGCCGCCACCTTTCTTTGGTTAAAGCCATCCAGAGCCTGACGCCTGAAAAAGTGTGTGATTACGCCGTGCGCTGCACGCGGGCATTGCAGCAGCTTGGCGTGCCTGAGCCAAGGCTGGTAGTGGCCGCAATAAACCCTCACGGCGGGGAGCACGGCCTGTTTGGCCACGAAGATGATGAAATCCTTCTGCCGGGCATTGAGCTGGCGCGCACGAAGGGCGTGATGATTGAGGGGCCAAAACCTGCCGACAGCGTGTTCCATTTTGCTTTGCAGGGCGCATGGGACGCGGTGCTTTCGCCGTATCACGACCAGGGGCACATCGCCACCAAAATGGTGGATTTTCACCGCACTATTTCAATCACCGGCGGTATGCCAATTCTGCGGACTTCGGTTGACCACGGTACAGCAAACGATATTGCCGGTAAGGGAATTGCCGATCCCGTTAGCCTGATTGAGGCCGTCAGGCTGGCCGCACTTTATGCCCCCGGGTACAAAAAATAATAGCGAGCGGCGGGCGTAACGGCTCGCCGCCTTAAGCGAGGTGAGTATGTCTGATAATCCAGTAACAACCGCGTCGGCGGGAATAAGCCCCAGGCTGAAGGGGCTGTTGGTACTTTGTATCGGCTTAGTGATTTTTAATCTTGGCGGCACCGGCGAGGCGGAGTTAAACAGCTTCCGCGTCATCGGCGGCCTGCTGGTAGCCATCGCCGCACTGCTTTTCATGATCCTCAAAACGCGCATTCCGGCTTTTCCGGCGCTTATTATTGCGGCGGTTATCACCGGCTCATTGGGTGGCATGAAAAGTGAATTGATGATTGCCTCCATCACCAAAGGCTTCGGCGGGACGCTGGGCAACATCGGGATAGTTATCGGCTTTGGCGTGATGATGGGCTCGTTGCTTCAGATGAGCGGTGCATCAAAGCGCATGGCGCTTTCCTTCATCAACCTGTTGGGCAAGGGGCGTGAAGAGCTGGCGCTGGTGATGATCGGCCTGATTGTTTCCATGGCGGTATTTTGTGATTCCGCATTTATCGTCCTGGTGCCGCTGGTGAAGGCCATCTCGCGCTCAACCGGGAAATCGGTGGTGGGACTGGGAGCGACGTTAGCCGCCGGGCTGGTGATTAGCCATAGCATGATCCCGCCCGCGGTGGGGCCATTTGGCGTGGTATCGCAATTCAATATGCCTATCGGCAGCTTTATGCTGTGGAGCATGGTGGTGGCCGTTCCGGTGGCTATCGCTGGCTTCTTATATACCCGGCATCTGGGAAAAACCATTTTCCTGATGCCAACCGAAGACGGCAGCGGCTTTACCCGTGAGCGCCCGCAGGCAGGAGCCGAAACTACCCAGCAGGAGGAGGATCTGCCGGGGAAAGCTATCTCTTTTGCCCCGCTGTTAGTGCCGATCGTCCTGATCCTGCTGGCGACCTTCCTGAAAGAATTTGGCTATCTCGCGAACGGCGGCGACTCCTGGCAGCACTCTGTAGCGCAGATGTTTGTCGCCGTTGGTCATCCGGTCACGGCGGTGGGGGCCGGTCTGTTGATTGCGATTATTGGCCTCGGTAGCCGCTACGATCGCAAAGAAGTGACCCTGAATATGGAAAATGCGATTCGCTCGGCGGGGATCATTTTCCTGGTGATTGGCGGCGGGGGAGCGCTTGGCATGGTGCTGCGTGATTCTGGCGCGGGGAATATGATTGCCGAATACATCATCCAGATTGGCGTGCCGGGCGTGCTTCTACCGCTGGCGATCTCTACGCTGGTGCGTTTAATTCAGGGTTCCGGCACGGTAGCGATGATTACCGCCGCGAGTATTACTGCGCCCATGATTGGAACCTTAGGCGTTGACCCGATTATCGCCGGGCTGGGCTGTACGGTTGGCTCGTTTATGTTCTCCTACTTTAACGACGCCTACTTCTGGGTCGTTAACCGCTCGCTTGGAGTGACGGAGGTTCAGGAGCAAATTAAGGTATGGAGCATTACTTCGACGGTTCTCTGGGCGACCGGAGTTGTTACGCTGCTGCTGATTAATGCGCTGTTTTTCTAAGCGGAGTTGAGATTAAAAAGGGAACCCGTTGGGGTTCCCTTTTTGCTTAGCTGCGGCGTTCAAACGCCAGCGCCCTGCGCTCAACGAAGCGCATCAGCAGCGTCAGAAGTCCGTTAACAATCAGGTATACCAGACCGGCAGCGCCAAATACCGCCACGTCGTAGGTGCGCCCGTACAGCAGCTGGCCGTAGCCCATCACTTCCATCAGCGTGATGGTGTAAGCCAGAGAGGTACTTTTGAATACCAGCACCACTTCGTTGGAATAAGACGAGAGCGCGCGCTTAAAGGCGTAAGGCAGCAAAATTGCCAGCTGGTCCTTCTTGCTCATCCCCAATGCGCTGCACGACTGCCACTGACCTTCCGGAATGGCTCGAATGGCACCGTAAAACAGCTGCGTTGTATAAGCGGCGCTGTTAAGCGACAGGGCAATTAAAGCGCACAGCCAGGGTTCGGAAAGCAGGTGCCACAGCACCGGATAGTGCTGGAGCGACGGGAACTGACCCGGGCCGTAGTAAATCAGGAAGATCTGCACCAGCAGCGGGGTGCCGGTAAATAGCGTGATGTAGACCCGCACGATGTGTACCAGCCCCGGCGTTTTCAGCGTCAGAACGATGGTGAACAGCAGCGACAGCAGCAGGGCAACCGCAATGGAGGCGGCGGTCAGCGTCAGGCTGGTGTGCAGACCCTTCATCAGCTCCGGTAAATACTCGAGCATCAGCCTGGTCTCCGTTCAAAGCGCGTCGCACGCAGGTCTATCCTTTTCAGGATGTACTGGCTCAGCAGGGTGATAACGAGGTAGATAGCGGCGGCAATCACGTACCAGGTAAACGGCTCCTGGGTACGGGTGGCGATGCTTTTGGTTTGCAGCATCAGGTCGTTAACGCTGATAAGCGAAACCAGCGCGGTATCTTTTAACAACACCAGCCACTGGTTACCCAGCCCCGGCAGCGCGTGGCGCCACATCTGCGGCATCACCAGGCGGAAGAAGATAGCGGTTTTTGACAGCCCAAGCGCCTGGCCGGACTCCCATTGCCCCACCGGCACGGCTTTTAGCGCGCCGCGCAGCGTTTGTGAAGCGTAGGCCGAATAAAGCAGGGAGAGGGCAATTACGCCGCACAGGAACGGGCTGACGTCGAAGTTCTCAATCTGCATTTGTACCGGGAACGAGGCAAAGCCAAGGTTAACGGTAAAGCCGTCCGAAAGGGTGAGCAGCAGCTGGGAAGAGCCGAAATAGATAAACAGCACCACCAGAATTTCCGGCAGGCCGCGGAACAGCATCACCAGCGCCGAGCCTGCCCATGCGACCGGGCGCCATTTGGCGGATTCCCAAACGGCAAACAGCATCGCCAGAACCAGGCCGACTATCAGGGCGCAAACGGCAAGGCCGACGGTCATCCCGGCGGCGCTTGCTAATGGAAACAATTCGTTCATCGAGTCGATTACTTCTGGAACCATTTGTCGTAGATGGCTTTGTAGGTGCCATCTTGTTTCACTTTATCCAGCGCGGCGTTGAATTTGCTTTGCAGGTCAGTGTTGCCCTGGCGCAGAGCGATGCCCAGGCCGGTGCCGAAGTAGTCTTTGTCGGTCACTTTGTCGCCGACGGCGGTCAGCTCAGGGCTGGCTTTCAGCCACTCGGTCACTACAGCGGTGTCGCCGAATACCGCATCAATACGACCATTTTGCAGATCCAGCTTCGCGTTCTGGTAGCTGTCGTAAGGCACGGTGGTGATTTCCGGGTGTTTATCGGTGATGTATTTCTGGTGAGTGGTGCCGTTCTGGATGCCCACTTTTTTGCCTTTCAGCGCGCTAATGTCGGCGAATTTGCCTTTCTGGCCAACGAACAGCGCCGAGTTATCATAGTAAGGCTTAGTGAACAGAACCTGTTTTTCACGCTCAGGGGTGATATCCATCCCGGCCATGACCGCATCAACGCGGCGGAACTTCAGGCTTGGGATCAGGCTGTCAAACGCCTGGTTGGTGAAGGTACAGGTGGCGTCGATCTGTTTGCACAGAGCGTTAGCCAGGTCGACGTCAAAGCCGACGATTTTGTTGTTGGCATCGATAGACTCAAACGGAGGGTAAGAGGCTTCGGTAGCAAAACGAATAGTCTGTGCGGCAGTAGCTGAAAGACTCAGGGTGGCTAAAAGCGTGGCCAGAAGAACTTTTTTCATTGTCGTTTTCCCGTTCAACATCAGTGTGAGAGATAGAATTTAAACGCATCGGTTTGCGGGTTGGCAAAGCAACTCGCATCACCTTGTTCGATGATATGGCCATTTTCCATATACACCACGCGGCTGGCGGTTTTACGCGCCACTTCCACTTCGTGGGTCACAATGACCTGAGTAATGTTGGTTTCCGCCAGCTCGCGAATAATGCTGACAATCTGGGCGGTAATTTCCGGGTCCAGCGCGGCCGTTGGCTCATCGAACAGCAGGATCTGCGGTTCCATCATCAGCGCACGGGCGATGGCGACGCGCTGCTGCTGCCCGCCGGACAGGTGCAGCGGGTAGCGATCCATATACGGCTTCAGGCGCAGGCGCTCAAGCAGCTTATCGGCACGCTCACGCGCCTTGTCTTTGCTTAAGCCCAGAACGCGGCAGGGAGCTTCAATCAGGTTTTGCAGCACGGTGAGGTGCGGCCAGAGATTGTACTGCTGGAAGACCATGCCGACATTCTGACGCAGTTCGCGAATGGCTTTATCGCCAGGCGTTCTGGAGAAGTCGAATTCATTGCCCGCAATGCTGAGCTTGCCGGAGCGCGGCATCTCCAGCAGGTTGAGTACGCGCAGCAGAGAGCTTTTGCCTGCACCGCTTGGGCCAAGCAACACCAGCGTCTCGCCCTGCGGGCAATTTAGTGTGATGTCGAACAGCGCCTGGTGGGCACCGTAGAAGCAATTAATGCCGTTTAGTTGAATACTCATGCGATGCAGTTGAATAGCGATTGAGGCCGCAAAGATTACCTTTAACAGAATAGTTATGCAATCTTTGTGCGTTAAAACTTAAAAAGAACTGCTTTTATGGTTTAAAAATAGCACAAAATCGCGGGGCGGGTGGTAGCTAAGTATAAACGTCGGCATTCTGAAATAATGCCAGATTATTTACAGGGGTTATGTTTTTTCCACCCGCCATCCGTAAGCGAAAATTGCCGTTATTGGCCTTCGATTGCCTGGCGCAGGCTGCCGGTCGGCGCGTGGCTTGTCGCGCCGAGATAGCGCACATCATCCACCGTCCAGCACTGCCCTTCGCGAGTCATCAGAACTTCATCTTTCCAGGTCTGGCTACCGCGGGTCAGCTCTACGCGCAGCGGAATATTGCGGGCGTCGGTATTGGGGATCGTTGAAGCCGAGGCGACGCTGGCCTTGTCCGGTCCCTCAGACTGGCTGGAGAAGATGTCGCTGCGGGCGAAGGCGCTTTGCGCCGTGGACGAGGTGCTGGCTTTTTGTAACTGCTGGAACAGCGAGTCGCTGAGGTAAGGGCGCAGCGCGGCGACCGAACTCAGGCCTTCGCCTTTATGCGCGATACGGTAGTCGTAGAACTGCTGAGCGACCTCATCAGGCCCGCCGTTTATGCAGGGGCCGCTGCGGGTGCCGATGTCTTTAAAGGCCGGGGTGACGGTGGTACATGCCGAGAGCACCAGGGCACAGGGGAGAAGAAGCAAAGCTGAGCTGCGCATTTTTATTTCCTTATTTTCTCAGGAGGACTACCTTAGCATAGCGTATTGGCTCAAAATCGCGTGGCGATTGCCGGTCTAACACATTGATGGCAAAGAAGAGGAGAACGTGATGCAGTTTACAACGACGCCGGGCCTGGAAGGCCAAACCATTACCGAATACTGCGGCGTGGTGACCGGGGAAGCGATTCTCGGGGCCAACATTTTCCGCGATTTTTTTGCCGGGGTGCGCGACATCGTGGGCGGCCGCTCCGGCGCGTACGAGAAAGAGCTGCGCAAGGCTCGTGATATCGCGTTTCGTGAAATCCAGCAGCAGGCCGAAAGCCTGGGCGCTAACGCAGTTGTTGGCATTGATATTGATTATGAAACCGTGGGCAAGGACGGCAGCATGCTGATGGTCTGCGTCAGCGGAACGGCGGTGAAAACGCAAAAATGAAAGCAAGGATTTTAGCGCTCGGCCTGGCGCTGCTGCTGGCAGGTTGTGCAGGCCAACAAGGAATTGTCGATCACGGCAGCTATAAAGTTGATACCCGCCATCAGGCGCAGGCGGCTTACCCGCGGGTGAAAATACTGGTGATTCACTACACGGCGGACGATTTCCCGGGGTCGCTCTCCACGCTCACCGACCGCAACGTTAGCTCCCATTATCTCATTCCTGCTAACCCACCTCTGGCCGGCGGCAAGCCCGTTATCTGGCAACTGGTTCCCGAGGAGCAGCTGGCCTGGCACGCGGGAATAAGCTTCTGGCGCGGTGCCACGCGCATCAACGATACGTCGGTTGGCATCGAACTTGAGAATCAGGGCTACACCCGGGAAGGGGCGGTTCAGCGATTTTATCCTTTTAACCCACCGCAAATTGCCGTGCTGGAGTCTCTGGCTCAGCAGATAATTACCCGCTATAACATTGCGCCGCAAAACGTGGTGGCCCACGGGGATATTGCTCCCCAGCGTAAGGTTGACCCCGGCCCGCTATTTCCTTGGCAGCAGCTGGCCGCAAAAGGTATTGGTGCCTGGCCGGATGCGGCTCGTGTAGCTTTTTATCTCAACGGGCGTAGCCCGTATCAGCCGGTGGAGAAAGCGAACCTGCTGGATTTGCTATCTCGTTATGGTTACCAGGTGACGCCGGGAATGAGCGAGGAGGAGCAAAAGCGGGTGATTGTTGCCTTCCAGATGCACTTCCGCCCGGCCAACTATAGCGGCGAGGCGGATGCACAAAGCCAGGCGATTGCCGAGGCGCTGCTCGAGAAATACGGGCAGGCTTAACCGCGGTGCAGCGTGCCGTGGTCTTTTAGCCACAGCGCGGTGCGCCGGATCCCCTCATCCAACGTGATGATGGGCTGGTAGCCCAGCTCCGTTTCCGCGCGGGTGGTGTCCAGGGTTAAATCGAAGTTCAGCTTGGAGACGCCGTAGTGGGTGAGCGCCGGCTCTTTGGCTGACTTATTGCCGAAGTGCTCAAGGCTGCGGGCGATAATATCCAGCATCGGGTAAGGCACCGAGCGAATGCGGCATTTGATGCCCAGCTCGTCTATCAGCTTCTGGACGATGGTGCGCAGCGGGCGAGCTTCCATATTTGTGATGTTATATGCGCGCCCGGAAGGCAGGTCGCCCTTCTGGGTGGCCAGCCACATCGCATGTACCGCGTTTTCCAGGTAAGTCATATCTACCAGCGCATCGCCGCCGCGCGGCAGCAGCACGCTACCGTAATGGCGCATCATCTGCACCAGACGCGGGAAGAACACTTTATCGTGCGGGCCGAACAGGCTCTGCGGGCGCAGAATGGTAAAGCGCGTGTTGGGGTTAGCCTGCGCCAGCAGCTGAATGACCTCTTCGCTGGCGGCCTTGCTGCGGGCAAATTCGTTAGCAAAGCGTACCGGGCGAAAATCTTCTTTGATGTTGCGGTGATGGTGGTAGTCAAAGTAGAGCGACGGCGACGAGATATGAATAAAGTCGCGTACGCCCCAGGCCACGGCCCATTCGCCCAGGCGGCGGGTTGCGCGCACGTTGGCGAGGTCAAAGGCCTGCTGCGTGCCCCACGGTGAGGTAAAGCTTGAGCAGTGCCAGAGCGTGTCGACATCCGCAAGCATCACTTTTGCCTGCGAGGAGACCAGCTCCGTCAGATCGGCATGAACAAACTCGGCGCCCATTTTTTGCAGCAGTTTGCCCATGGCTTCGTTACGCCCGGTTGCCCGCACGCTGACGCCTCTGGCGCGTAAGTATTCGACCGCGTTTCGGCCTAAACCGCTGGTTGCGCCCGTGACCAGTACCTTCATGTCGACCAACTCGTTATATTTAAGATTAACGCTGCGCATTTTTCCGTGAAACGGCGGCGCATGCAATGGGAAGACTGAAAGATTCGGAGCTAACCTTACCTTTTGATCGAGTTTTGTTCCGCTAAATGAACAATTCGCCGCGCCATGCCCTTAAAGATAAACAAATGGGCGGGGATCATCACCAGCCAGTAGAGCAAACCGGCGCAGCCGTGCGGATGCCACCAGGCCCTGACGTCTAGCTTGCGCTGGTTGCCGTCATCCTGCAGCGTAAAGGAAAGTCGGCCCAGCCCCGGTGCTTTCATACCAAATAATAGCGTAAGCTCTTTTTCAGGCTCGGCAATAATCACTTTCCAGCTATCCACGCTGTCGCCCACCTCAAGCAACGGTTTGTCCGGGCGGCCTTTTGCCAGCTTATGGCCGACGGCGAGATCCATAAGCGCGCGGGTTTTCCACAGCGCATTGCCAAAGAAGTACCCCTCTTTGCCGCCTAACTGATTAATAACCTGCCATAACTCACGGGCGCTGGCGTGGGTGGTCAGCGTGCAGCCAGCCTGTTTAGCGAAGAAACCATAGTCGGGCCGCCAGCGGGCAAAAGCCTGGGCGTCGTAGCCCCAGTCCTGAGAGTTGGCGAGCTTGTGCTCGTTAGCCAGCGTCAGGCGCACGGCATCGTCAAAGTCGATAAGCTGCTGGGGGATAAGCTCGCGCAGGCTGCGGTCGTCCGCCAGCAGGTCGTGCTCAAGGCCCTGAATCAGCGCCCTGGCAATACCCGGCGGCACGGAGGTGATGACGTTCAGAAACCAGACCGAAATCCAGCTGGTGGGCAGAGGAATCGGGATAAGCGGGCGACGGCGGCCGCTGACGGCCATAAAGCGCTCGAACTGCCGCTGGTAGCTGAGCACTTCCGGGCCTGCCGCCTCGAATAAGCGATGTTCGGTTGCCGGGTGGTCCAGCAGCGCCACCAGGTAATAAAGCAGGTTATCAAGCGCGATGGGCGAGGTTCTGGAACGCACCCAGCGCGGCGGCGTGAGCACCGGCAGGTTGTAAACCATGTCGCGCATCACTTCAAATGCGGCGGAACCCGCGCCGACGATTATCCCCGCCCGCAGCTCGGTTACCGGCACGCCGGAATCACGCAGAATATCAGCGGTAATTTGCCGTGCCAGCAGGTGTTTTGAATGCGTATCTCCACTCTTCGCCTGAAGCGAGCTGAGGAAAATAATTTGTTTAACCGGATGTTCGGTTAGCGCATCCCGCAGGTTGAGCGCCGCCTGGCGTTCGAACTCTACAAAATCGCCGCCGTCTCCCATGCTGTGGATCAGGTAATAAAGCGTATCCACGCCTTCCAGCAGCGCGCCCAGCCGGTGCGGCCAGCGTAAATCAATGTGGCGGCATTCTACGCCGGGCCACGGCTGTTTCTTCAGCCAGTCAATGCGGCGGGCAGCGGCGGTAACGTGATGCCCGCCCGCTGCCAGCATAGGCACCAGATGCTGGCCAATATAGCCGCTGGCGCCAAGTACCAAAATCCTTTGAGGTTCAGCCATCGTCCCTGACTCCCGGTTAATTCTGGAGGAATGCGCGCCAGTGGACGACAACTTCGGCCAGCTGGCTGCGGCTAACGTCCAGATGCGTCACCAGGCGAGTGGCAGGGCCAGCGCTAATGATGACGCCGCGCTCGCGCATATAAGGGCCAAGATCTTCGGCTTCTTCTGCCGTCATGCGAACAAACACCATATTGGTGTCCTGGCGCATGACGTCTACGCCGATTTCGCGCAGTTCACCCGCCAGCCAGTGGGCGTTATCGTGATCTTCCTTCAGACGTTCAACATTGTTTTTCAGAGCATACAGCCCGGCAGCCGCCAGAATGCCAGCCTGACGCATACCGCCGCCGGTCATCTTGCGCCAGCGCACGGCACGCTTGATGTACTCTTTGCTGCCGACCAGCAGGGAGCCTACCGGCGTGCCGAGGCCTTTTGACAGGCAGATAGTGAAGCTGTCGCAGTAGCGGGTAATCTCTTCCAACTGGCAGCCGTAAGAAACGACGGCGTTAAAGATACGTGCGCCGTCAACGTGCAGCGCCAGATTGTGCTTGCGGGTGAACTCCCAGGCCTGCTGGAGATATTCACGCGGCAGAACTTTGCCGTTATGGGTGTTTTCGAGGCTCAGCAATTTGGTACGGGCGAAGTGAATATCGTCCGGTTTGATCTTCGCCGCGACTTTATCAAGCGGCAGAGTGCCGTCGCGATCTGCTTCGATAGGCTGAGGCTGAATGCTGCCGAGAACCGCCGCGCCGCCCGCTTCGTAAAGGTAGTTATGCGCGGCCTGGCCAACGATGTACTCTTCGCCGCGTTCGCAGTGACTCAGTAACGCCACCAGATTTGCCTGGGTACCGGTCGGTAAGAACAACGCCGCTTCTTTACCGCTGATTTTGGCCGCGTATGCCTGAAGTTCGTTAACGGTTGGGTCATCGCCGTAAACATCATCCCCGGTCGGGGCGGCAATCATTTGCTCCAGCATTTCGCGGGAAGGACGGGTAACGGTATCGCTGCGTAAATCGATCATGGCGGGTCCTTATTCGGGAGGAAGCGCCCGGAGCTTCTTTGCCGGGCGCTGATGGCAACCTTCTGTTTTACCGGAACCAGTTGGTTTTCGCCAGTTCGATAACTTCGTCGCCCCTCCCGCTGATGATGGCGCGCAGCATGTACAGGCTGAACCCTTTGGCCTGCTCAAGTTTGATTTGCGGGGGAATGGCCAGCTCTTCTTTCGCCACCACAACGTCAACCAGTACCGGGCCGTCGGTACTGAAAGCCTGTTCCAGCGCCGAATTCAGATCTTCCGGTTTTTCAACGCGAATGCCGGTAATGCCGCAGGCTTCGGCGATGCGGGCAAAGTTGGTGTCCTGTAGTTCGGTGCCGTCGGTAAGGTAGCCTCCGGCTTTCATCTCCATCGCGACAAAGCCGAGCACGCTATTGTTAAACACCACGATTTTGATCGGGAGCTTCATTTGCGCCACGGACAGGAAGTCGCCCATCAGCATGCTGAAGCCGCCGTCGCCGCACATCGCCACTACCTGGCGGTCCGGCGCGGTGGCTTTAGCGCCCAGCGCCTGCGGCATAGCGTTAGCCATTGAACCGTGGTTGAACGAGCCGAGCAGGCGGCGCTTGCCGTTCATCTTCAGGTAGCGTGCCGCCCAGACGGTAGGCGTGCCTACGTCGCAGGTGAAAATGGCGTCGTCCGCCGCATAATGGCTGATTTGCTGTGCCAGATATTGAGGGTGAATCTGCTTGCCTTCGCTCGGTTTAGCCAGCTCGTCCAGCCCTTCGCGAGCCTTGCGGTAATCCTCCAGCGCTTTGTCGAGGAAGCCGCGGTCGGTTTTTTCTTCCAGCAGCGGCAATAGAGCGCCAAGCGTGGCTTTGATATCGCCCACCAGCGCCATATCCACCTTACTGTGCGCCCCGATGCTGCCGGGATTGATATCGATCTGGATGATTTTGGCATCCGTTGGGTAGAACGCCCGGTAAGGGAACTGGGTGCCGAGCAGGACTAGCGTGTCGGCGTTCATCATGGTGTGGAAGCCGGAAGAGAAACCGATTAGCCCGGTCATGCCGACATCGTAAGGGTTGTCGTACTCAACGTGCTCCTTGCCGCGCAGGGCGTGAACAATGGGAGCTTTTAGCGTGGCGGCCAGCTGTAACAGCTCTTCGTGCGCCCCGGCGCAGCCGCTACCGCACATCAGGGCGATATTGCTGTTGTAGCGCAGCAGCTGAGCCAGTTTTTTCAACTCATCGTGATGCGGGACGACAACCGGCTGCGGAGCCGGATACCAGTTTGTGGTAGCGGTTTCCGGGGCGAGCTTGAGCGCCACATCCCCCGGCAGCACGACCACGGAGACGCCGCGGTTGAGCACGGCTTTACGCATGGCAATCGCCAGCACCTGCGGAATTTGCTCCGGGGAGGAGACCAGCTCGCAGTAGTGGCTGCATTCGCGGAACAGCTCTTCGGGGTGGGTTTCCTGGAAATAGCCGCTGCCGATTTCGCTGGAGGGAATATGTGCCGCAATAGCCAGCACCGGCACGCGGTTGCGGTGGCAGTCATAAAGCCCGTTAATCAGGTGCAGGTTGCCCGGCCCGCAGGAGCCAGCGCAGACCGCCAGTTCGCCGGTAAGGTGCGCTTCGGCCCCGGCGGCAAAGGCGGCGACTTCTTCATGCCGCGTTGGCATCCATTTTATCGTGCCCATACGGTTAAGGCTGTCGCTGAGCCCGTTAAGCGAGTCCCCGGTGACGCCCCAAATACGTTTGACGCCCGCGCTCTCAAGAGTTTTGGCCAGCCAGGCCGCTACGGTTAGTTTCATCGGTTTTCCTTGTCCAGGGTGATAGCGCTTACAAGCTTAGTTCAAATCCCGGTAAGGGCCGGTAAAACCCTGCCAGAAACTGGGGCTATTTGTTACCGAATATTAAGTGTAAATTATTCTCGTTATCATTTTAAAAGGGTGGCAATTCATATGGTTACTAAATTGTTAAATGCAGTGAATGGCGCGCTAAATAAAGACGATCTGGGAAAATTATTGCTGCGCCTGGCGGTAGGTGGGCTGATGCTTTTCCACGGCCTGCACAAGCTATTTGGCGGCGTGGGCGGGATTAAAGGCATGTTGGCCTCGCACGGCGTGCCGGAATTTGTTGCTTATGGCGTGCTGCTGGGAGAAGTTCTTGCGCCGCTGTTTATCATCCTGGGGATCCTGACGCGGCTGTCTGCGCTCGGTCTGGCCTGTACGATGATTGTTGCCTGGCTGCTGGTGGGCGTGGGTGAAACCTTTATGCTGGATAAAACCGGAGCCTGGGGCATTGAAAGCCTGATGTACTTCTTCCTCGGGGCGCTGGCGATTGCCTTCTGCGGGGCGGGGCGCTACTCGCTGGCCGGGAAGTCAGCCTGGCGGTAGGGGAAAAAGAGGCGCTCCTTTGAGCGCCTCAGTTATTTTAGGCCAGAACCAAATCGCCCTGCGGCTGGCAGGAGCAGGCCAGCACGTAGCCGTCGGCAATCTCTTCTTCGGTTAAGGTCATGGTGCTGGTGACGCTATAGTCGCCGGAAATAACCTTCGTTTTACAGCAGCCGCAGACGCCAGCGCGGCAGGCGGCATTCACCGGTACGCTGTTGCTTTCCAGCGCAGTCAGCAGCGTGCTGCCCACCGGCGCGTAAAATTCACGCATTGGCTGGAGTGTCGTAAATTTCAGGCCGCTTTGCGCCGGAGCGGAGGCCGGCGTGAAGAATTTCTCCTGGTAAAACGCCGTAACGCCAAGCTGCTTCACCTCGCGTTCAACCAGCTCCATATAAGGCGCCGGGCCGCAGGTCATGACGGTGCGTGCGGCAATATCCGGCACGGCAGCCAGAAGCTCGCGGCTCAATCTCCCGGAGATAAATCCGTGAGCGGCGTTGGTCTCGGCTACCAGCGTGACCGGATAGTTACGCCATTCGTCGGCAAAAATTACGTCCTGAGGCGAGCGTACATTGTAAATCACCTGTACATCCGCCTGCGGACGATGTTTCGCCAGCCAGCGTCGCATTGCCATAATCGGGGTCACGCCGCAGCCCGCCGCCATCAGGAGATAGCTATCGGCGGCGATATTTTCGCAGCTAAATTCCCCCTGCGCTTCGGAAAGCCACAGATAGTCACCTGCTTTTACTTCTCCGGTCAGCCACTGTGAACCCGCGCCGCCGTCGATGCGGCGCACCGTCAGGGTGATGAATTCACTCAGGCCCGGCGTGGAAGAGAGCGTGTAAGCCCTCAACGTTTCGCTGCCGTTGCGAACGCTTACCAGGGCGTACTGTCCGGCTTTGTAAGGATAAAAGTCGTGATTAATCAGCGACAACGTCCAGACGTCCGGCGTCTCCTGGTGAATATGGTGTACCTGCATGCGGTAAGGACAAAGCGGCGTTGGCATGGTCATAGCAGTTCCTCAGGCGCTCATTAACTGTTGGATATCTTGCTCAACGGTGGTGATGGCGCGCAGGCCAAATTTCTCGTTAAGCACCGCCAGCAGGTTTGGCGTGAGGAAGCCCGGCGCGGTTGGACCGGTCACAATATTGGTCACCCCGAGAGACAGCAGGGTCAGCAGAATAACGATCGCTTTTTGCTCGAACCAGGAAAGTACCAGGCTGAGCGGCAGGTCGTTGACGCCGCAGCCCAGTTTCTCTGCGAGAGTCACCGCCAGAATGATTGCCGAGTAGGCGTCGTTGCACTGGCCAGCATCGACCAGGCGCGGCAGGCCTTCAATGTTGCCGAAGTCCAGCTTGTTAAAGCGGTACTTGCCGCAGGCGAGGGTGAGGATCAGGCAGTCCTGCGGCACGCTGGTGGCGAAGTCGGTGAAATAGTTACGTTCCCCGCGCGCGCCGTCGCAGCCGCCCACCAGGAAAATGTGGCGCAGTTTTTCGCGGCTCACCAGGTCGATGAGCGTGTCGGCCGCGCCCAGCAGGGTCTGACGGCCAAAGCCGACGGTTATCAGATGTTCGATTTCGCTATACGGGAAGCCAGCCATCTGCTGAGCCTGGGTAATCACCGGGCCGAAGTTATCTCCTTCGAGGTGGCTGACGCCCGGCCAGCCGACGATGCTGCGGGTCCAGATACGGTCGTCATAAGCGCCGACGGTTGGGTCGATGATGCAGTTGGAGGTCATCACGATTGGGCCAGGGAAGCGGGCGAATTCGCTTTGCTGATTCTGCCAGCCGCTGCCGTAGTTGCCGACCAGATGTTTAAATTTACGCAGTTCCGGGTAGCCGTGCGCGGGCAGCATTTCACCGTGGGTATAGACGTTGACGCCGGTGCCTTCCGTTTGCTCCAGCAGGTTGTAGAGGTCTTTGAGGTCGTGGCCGGAAATCAGAATACACTTGCCTGCCACCGGGCGCACGTTGACCTGAGTCGGCGTTGGGTGGCCGTATTTATCGGTTTCGCCGCGATCCAGGATGCTCATCACTTTGAAGTTCATCTGGCCGATTTCCATCGAGCACTCCAGCAGAGCACCCATATCCGCAGGCCAGGTACCGAGCCAGGCCATAATTTTGTGATATTCGGCATAGATTTCGTTGTCGTACTGGCCGAGGACGTGCGCGTGCTCCATGTAGGCGGCGGCACCTTTCATGCCGTACAGGCACAGCAGACGCAGGCCCAGAATATCTTCCCCGATGGCGGCTTTGTCGCGGTTTGGGGTGAATTCAGCCGCCTGGCGTTGCAGGTCGCCGAGATCGCTGCTGACCAACTGAAGGTCGGCCATTGGGTTAGCAACGGTTGCCGCCGGGTCAACGGCTAAGGTGCGGCTTTTGAGGCTTTCGCGCATGGCGATGGCGTCGCGCGCGTAGCCGACGATGCGAGCGGAGTCGAAGTTAACGTTGGTCAGCGTGGAGAAGAAGGCGCGAGGGGCGAAGTTATCAATATCATGATCGATAATTCCGCGTTCACGAGCGGCAACCGCCCAGGCGGAAAGCCCCTGCAAAGTGGCGATCAGCAGATCCTGCAGATCTGAAGTCTGAGCCGTTTTGCCGCAGACGCCCTGAGCGTAAGCGCAGCCGTCGCCCGCCGGGGTACGGATAGTTTGTTCGCATTGCACACAAAACATAATCACACCTTAAAGTTATATTTAGAATACATGTTTAAGGTTAGAGCGAGCTTTATAAGCTGAAAAGGACTTTTTGGCGCAACTTAAAAGGAGCTTGATGTAGCTCAATTTTGGCGGTAGCGGACTACCGCCAATGAGGTATCACGAGGCGAAGAAGGCAATAAGTAGCGGAGTGAGCAGGCTAAGAATAAAGCCGTGAACGATGGCGGCAGGAACAATTTCGACGCCGCCGCTGCGCTGTAAAACCGGCAGCGTAAAGTCCATAGAAGTGGCTCCGCACAGGCCAAGCGCCGTCGAGCGGCTGCGGCGTACCAGACCCGGGATCAGCATTATTGCCAGCAACTCTCGCACCAGATCGTTAAAGAAGGTGGCGCTGCCGATAACCGGCCCGTAAGACTCGGTCATCAGGATGCCCGAAAGCGAATACCAGCCGAAGCCGGAGGCCATCGCCAGCCCGGTTTTGATCGGCAGGCCGAGGATCAGGGCGTTAATCGCGCCGCCAACCAGCGAGCTGAGCACCACCACAATAGCAACAATCATCCCGCGCCGGTTGAGAACGATTTGCTTAAAGGTCATGCCGCTGTTTCTGAGCTGGATACCCACCAACAGCAGGAGGAAGATGAGCGTGTATTCGCTGGCCTCGGTTGCGTATTTAAGCAGTTCGAACCCGGTCAGACCCAGCAGAAAACCCAGCGCTACCACGCCGCACAGCTGCAAGGACTCCAGCGCCATTGCGAGGCGAGAAGGTAATTTTTCCTGCTTATGCTGGTGGTGCCACGGCAGCGAGCGCTCAAGCAGCAGCAGCCCGGCGGCGTTACACAGCAGAATGACCACCACGCTGATTGCCGAATAGTGCAGAATAGTCAACAGGTTGCTCGCCAGGTTATCGAGAAAAGCGAGGCTGATGCCCATAAAAAACAGGATCACATAAACAATCCAGCTGAGCAGGCGGTTGATAAGCCTTAACAGGCTGGTTTGTTTGAGCGGAATGAGGTAACCGACGATCAGCGGCACCAGGATAATTAATAATCCCGAAAACATGAGGGCGACAATCCTTGCAGGTAAAATGTAACGGCGAATGTCACACTACCGAAAGAAATGAAGCGAGTAAAGGTGAAGAAAAAGAGGGGGTTGGCGAAGCAGCTAGGAAAATATCAGGCTCGCCTGAGCGAGCCTGAATAAAACGTTAGCTACGTTTTTCCAGCAGGGTGCGGTAAATAACCCCGCCGAGGATCCCACCGATAATTGGCATGACCCAGAATAGCCACAGCTGATCCAGCGCCCATCCGCCCTGGAAAATAGCCACAGCGGTGCTACGAGCCGGGTTAACGGAGGTATTAGTTACCGGAATGCTAATCAGGTGGATTAAAGTCAGCGCCAGGCCAATAGCAATTGGCGCAAAGCCCGGAGCGGCAAATTTGTCGGTCGCACCGTGGATGACAATTAAGAAGCCGCAGGTTAATACGATTTCAATAACAATTGCCGACAGCATGGAGAAACCGCCAGGTGAATGCTCGCCGTAGCCGTTGGAAGCAAAACCGCTGGCAGCTACATCGAAACCAGCTTTACCGCTGGCGATTAAATAAAGCACACCCGCAGCAACAATACCGCCGATTACCTGAGCAATGATGTAGCCAATAACGTCTTTGGCCGGGAAGCGGCCGCCGGCCCACAGGCCGAGGGTAACTGCCGGGTTAAAATGGCCGCCGGATATATGGCCAACCGCAAATGCCATAGTGAGAACGGTTAAACCGAAGGCCAGCGCAACGCCGGCAAAACCAATCCCTAATTCCGGGAATGCTGCCGCTAATACTGCGCTACCGCAGCCACCAAATACCAGCCAAAACGTTCCGAAGAACTCGGCCGCTAATTTTCTGAACATAACCACCTCTGCTAAAAATCCACGAATAATCTGCGTTAGTGCAGTTACCGCTAATTCACCGTCATTAAGTGAATGACGAAAGTAATATTAAATGCGCGCTAATATTAGGTATTTCGTCAATTCGCCACCAGCACAATAAATTCAATTAATTTGATTTAGGGCAATGAGGTGTTATTCCTTTTATGAGGGTGGGTGTCAGGAGTATAGATTATCTTTGAATGAAGTAAGAATAATCCTGATAAGGAAAATAAATTCCCGGCAGGAAAGAAACTGCCTGCTGCCTGCCCCGACCGGTTAGCCTTGTAACGCTTTGACATTGTGCGGTTACATTGGCATCGCGCTTGCCGCTATACTCGGAAAGAACGATGGAATTTAAGCTGCTGGCACAGGAGGGAATATGTTTCTCGAGCGGGTAGAGATTGTTGGCTTTCGCGGTATTAACCGGCTGTCGTTAATGCTTGAGCAAAACAACGTGCTGATTGGCGAGAATGCCTGGGGTAAGTCGAGCCTGCTGGATGCTCTGACGCTGCTACTTTCCCCACATCGCGAGCTGTATCACTTTGTACGTGAAGACTTTTATTTTCCGCCCGGCGATATGCACGGCCGTGAGAGCCATCTGCATATCATCCTTACTTTCCGCGAGGCGGCTTCCGGCCACCATTTAGGGCGACGCTATCGCAATCTTGCTCCCGTTTGGGTTGCCGGCAACGACGGGTTCCACCGTATCCATTATCGCCTTGAGGGCGAGCTGGATGAAGAGAATACCGTGCTGACGCTGCGTAGCTTCCTCAATGCAAACGGTCAGCCGCTGGAGCTGGAACAAATCGACGACCTGGCGCTGCATATCACCCGGCTTAACCCGGTATTGCGGCTGCGGGATGCCCGCTTTATGCGGCGTTTGCGTAACGGCAGCATGCCCGAAATGCCGGAAACGGAGCTGACGGCGCGACAGCTGGATTTCCTCGCCCGCGAGCTGGTATCGCGCCCGCAAAACCTTACTGATTCCCAGCTGCGCCAGGGGCTTTCCGCGATGGTGCAGTTGCTGGAGCATTATTTCTCCGAGCAGGGCGCCGTTGCCCATCAGCGGCTCATTCGGCGACGCTCCCACGACGAGCAAAGGAGCTGGCGCTATCTCGACGTGATTAACCGTATGATCGACAAGCCCGGCAGCCGCTCGCACCGGATGATTCTGTTGGGGATGTTTTCTACTCTATTGCAGGCGAAGGGGAGCGTGGCGCTGGATCGTGATGCCAGGCCGCTGCTGCTGGTGGAAGATCCTGAAACGCGCCTGCACCCGATTATGCTGTCGGTGGCCTGGCATCTGCTGAATTTGCTGCCGCTGCAAAAAATCACCACCACCAATTCAGGCGAATTGCTTTCTCTTACGCCGGTAGAGCAGGTTTGCCGCCTGGTGCGCGAGTCCTCTAAAGTCGCTGCGTGGCGGCTTGGACCGGGAGGCATGAGCGCCGAAGACGGCCGACGCATTGCGTTTCATATCCGCTTTAACCGGGCTTCTTCGCTGTTTGCCCGCTGCTGGCTGCTGGTTGAAGGAGAAACGGAAGTCTGGGTGATGAACGAGCTGGCACGTCAGTGCGGGCACCATTTTGATGCCGAAGGGGTGAAGGTGATTGAATTTGCCCAGTCGGGGCTGAAGCCGCTGATCAAATTTGCCCGCCGCATGGGAATCGAGTGGCATGTGCTGGTGGACGGCGACGAAGCGGGTAAAAAATATGCCGCGACGGTGCGAGGGATACTGGACAACGACCGTGACCAGGAGCGGGATCATCTTACCGCGCTACCGGCGCTGGATATGGAGCACTTTATGTACCGTCAGGGCTTTTCCGATGTTTTTCATCGCGTAGCGCAATTGCCCGAAAACGTGCCAATGAACCTGCGCCGGGTGATAACCAAAGCGATTCATCGTTCGTCGAAACCGGATCTGGCCATTGAGGTTGCTATGGAGGCCGGGCGCAGAGGCGTGGATGCTGTGCCGCCCCTGCTGAGAAAAATGTTTTCCCGGGTACTATGGCTGGCTCGCGGCCGGGCGGATTAACATCCCGGCCTGCGGAGCTGGTTTAGAAGTGAGAGTTGATGCTGCTCATCATGCCGTCCAGCAGCTCGTAGCGGCGGCGGTATTCCGCACGTTTTTTACTCGCAATGTCTTCCAGCGGCTTACGTTCAACTTTAGACGGCAGGGCAAACAGGCCGTCAGGGCGGAGTTCGCCGCTCATAGACAGCCAGAAACTGTCATAGTCGGCGTGTAAGCTGTCTTTTTTCTTTTTCTCATAGCGCCATGAGCGATAGATATGGGTGCTGTTACTCACCGCCAGGAGGCGCTCTGCATCGAGAAGTTTGGCCAGCTCGCAGGCAACTTCGAGCAGCATGCGTTTTGGGAACAGGCCGTGGCAGGCCTTGGTAGCGGCCTGAATGGCTTCGTGCGGAACCCAGGGCTTTGCCCCCTGCAGGCAGCCGATGAACAGCGTGTTTTTGCCTTCGAACTGGTTAAGGGTGAAGGTCATTCGCGCCAGCGGAACCCCGTCTTCATTACAGAAGTTGAGGAAAGACTCGCCTTCCTTGCCTTCCAGGTCATGGGAACTGAGATCGACAAACATCAGCTCGTTGTTTTTACCTACCAGAGTTGCCAGGCGATATCCTTCTGTCGAGAAGTGGCCGTTAAGCAATTTTTTCGGCATCTTCTCGTTAATTTTCTGGTAGTGGTAACCGATAGTATCGCGCGTATCCTTGCGGTTAAGGGGCAGCGCAATGTAAGGGCGATGCAGGCGGCAAGGTAGACCCTGCTGGGCTTTCAGCATGCTGGCCAGATGCGGCTGGCGGGCGAGGGTATTCATCAGGCTGATGGTATGCAGCGGCATCACCAGCGAGCGTAAAATAAACTTGCGGCGATAAGCCTTTTTGCCCCAGGATGCACCCGGCTGCCACTCTCCCGTTGCTAACGAAAGGAAGAGTTTCCAGCCAGTCTGTGGCAGGGTTTCGGTGACATGAGCGGCAGCAATCTGGGACATAATAAAAACCTGAATTCAACTAAGATGGCGTTATTTCACCACGTCGGATGTCAACCGATATTCAATCACTGTTACACTTCTTCACATTGTGCAGTTTGTTTAAGAATCGTTTAACCAAGCGTTAGCTATTTCAGGATTCATATGAAAATTAAGGGAAATTTCAAAAAGCGTTACTGGATTTATGCGCTGCTGCTGGTGATATTTTTCCTCTGGCTTTGGCAGTTTTTGCACGCACCGACTCCCCAGTACCAGACCATGATCGTGCGTAAAGGCTCGCTACAGCAAAGCGTACTGGCTACCGGGAAACTGGATGCGGTGCGCAAAGTAGATGTGGGCGCGCAGGTGAGCGGGCAGTTGAAAACGCTGTCGGTCAGCATTGGCGATAAAGTGAAAAAAGATCAGCTTCTCGGGGTTATCGATCCTGAGCAGGCGGAAAACCAGATAAAAGAAGTTGAGGCGACGCTAATGGAGTTGCGCGCTCAGCGTTTGCAAGCGGAAGCCGAAAGCAAGCTTGCCGCCGTCACGCTTTCGCGTCAGCAGGCGCTGGCTAAGAGCCTGGCCGTGTCGCGCCAGGACCTGGATAAAGCCGCGACCGATCTGGCGGTTAAACAGGCGCAAATTGGCACTATTGATGCACAAATCAAGCGCAATCAGGCTTCATTAAGCACCGCAAAAACCAATCTCGACTTTACCCGCATCGTGGCTCCGATGGCCGGAGAGGTCACGCAGATAACCACGCTCCAGGGGCAGACCGTTATTGCCGCGCAGCAGGCGCCGAATATTCTGACGCTGGCCGACCTCGGGACCATGCTGGTGAAGGCCCAGGTTTCAGAAGCGGACGTTATCCACCTGAAGCCGGGGCTGAAAGCCTGGTTTACCGTGCTTGGCGATCCAATGGTGCGCTATGAAGGCGTACTGAAGGATATTCTGCCGACGCCGGATAAGGTCAATGAGGCTATTTTCTACAACGCACGCTTTGAGGTGCCGAACCCGAAAGGCATTCTGCGTCTGGATATGACTGCCCAGGTTCATATACAGCTTGGCGGCGTGAAGGACGTGCTGACTATTCCTCTGGCGGCGCTGGGTGAGCCGATTGGCGACAATCGCTACAACATCACGGTGCTGCGTAACGGCGAAACCAAAGAGCGCGAAGTGACCATCGGCATGCGTAACGACACCCAGGTGCAGGTGGTTAACGGGCTTGAAGAAGGCGAAGAGGTGGTGATTGGTCGCTCCGGCACCGGGAGCAACAAATGACCGCGCTGCTTGAGCTAAAAGATATTCGCCGCAGCTACCCCTCGGGCGAAGAACAGATCGAAGTGCTGAAGGGCGTCAGCCTGACGATTGAGGCCGGGGAGATGGTGGCGATTGTCGGCGCTTCCGGCTCCGGTAAGTCAACGCTGATGAATATTCTTGGCTGCCTGGATAAGCCCAGCAGCGGCAGCTATAAAGTTGCCGGTGTGGACGTCGCCGGGCTGGACAGCGATGCGCTGGCGACCCTGCGCCGCGAACATTTCGGCTTCATTTTTCAGCGTTACCATTTGCTCTCTCACCTTAATGCTTCCCAAAACGTTGAGGTGCCTGCGGTATACGCCGGAACAACGCGCGTTCAGCGTCAGCAACGTGCTCATGACCTGCTGGAGCGGCTTGGCCTGAAGGAGCGTGTTGAGTATTTGCCTTCTCAGCTTTCGGGCGGGCAGCAGCAGCGTGTCAGTATCGCTCGTGCGCTGATGAACGGTGGGCAGGTCATTCTGGCGGATGAGCCAACCGGCGCGCTGGACACACATTCCGGTGAAGAGGTAATGGCGACGCTGAAGCAGCTACGCGAGCGGGGGCATACGGTGATTATCGTTACCCACGACCCTTCTGTTGCCGCCCAGGCCCAGCGGATTATTGAAATTCGCGACGGCGAAATTATTAGCAATCCTCCACCCATTGACCAGCCCGCAGCGCTCAAGGTTGAGAATCCGGCGCTGCGTAACGGCTCTTCGGTTCAGCAGGCCATCAGCAGCTTCCGCGAAGCGCTAAGCATGGCGTGGCTGGCGATGGCCGCCAATAAAATGCGGACTCTACTGACGATGCTCGGCATTATCATCGGCATCGCCTCGGTGGTTTCCATCGTCGTGGTCGGCGATGCGGCCAAGCAGATGGTGCTGGAGGACATACGCTCTATCGGCACCAACACCATTGACGTCTACCCCGGTAAGGATTTCGGCGATGACGATCCGCAGTTCCAGCAGGCGCTCAAGTATGACGATCTGGAGGCTATTCGCCAGCAGCCGTGGGTGAGTTCCGCCACGCCGTCCATCTCTAGCAATCTGCGCCTGCGCTATGGCAACGTGGATGCCGCCGCCAGCGTGAACGGCGTGAGCGGTGACTATTTTAATGTCTACGGCATGGTGATGAGCCAGGGCGCAAGCTTTAACGACGAGCAGATGGCCGGACGGGCGCAGGTAGTGGTGCTGGACGCTAATAGCAAGCGGCAGCTGTTCCCGAATAAAAGCAACGTGGTCGGCGAAGTGGTGCTGGTTGGTAATATGCCGGCGACGGTAATTGGCGTGGCCGAAGAGAAGCAGTCGATGTTCGGCAGCAGCAAAGTATTACGCGTGTGGCTGCCTTACAACACCATGGCCGGGCGAGTGATGGGGCAAAGCTGGCTGAACTCCGTTACCGTGCGGGTGAAAGAAGGATATTCCAGCCATGAAGCTGAGCAGCAGCTAAATCGGCTGCTGTTGCTGCGTCACGGCAAGAAGGATTTTTTCACCTACAACATGGACGGGCTGTTGAAAACGGCGGAAAAGACCACACGTACTCTTCAGATGTTCCTGACGCTGGTCGCGGTTATTTCGCTGCTGGTGGGGGGAATAGGCGTGATGAATATCATGCTGGTGTCCGTTACCGAGCGAACCAAAGAGATTGGTATCCGTATGGCCGTCGGGGCCAGGGCGAGCGATGTACTGCAACAGTTTTTAATTGAGGCGGTGCTGGTTTGCCTGGTGGGCGGTGCGCTGGGGATCTCCCTGTCGCTGCTGATAGCCTTTACGCTTCAGATGGTGCTCCCGGGCTGGCAGATAGGTTTCTCGCCGGTTGCGCTGCTGACGGCTTTTGGTTGTTCCACCGCCACGGGAGTGTTGTTTGGCTGGTTGCCCGCGAGAAATGCGGCGCGGCTGAACCCTATCGATGCTTTAGCTCGCGAATAGTCCGCGGCGGCAAAATAAAAATGCCAGCCTTACGGGCTGGCATTTTATCTGCGGGATGTACACAATTACTCAAGGGGTTACGCGACCGCTTCCGCTTCGGCTTCCTGAGGAAGGATCAGGCTGGCATGATTGCCTTTAGGTCCCTGATGTACATCAAACCTGACAACTTGCCCGGCTTTAAGCGTTCTGTATCCGTCCATCTGAATGGTGGAGTAGTGAGCGAAGATATCTTCGCCGCCGCCTTCGGGGCAGATGAAACCGAACCCTTTGGCGTTATTGAACCATTTAACAGTACCCGTCTCCATGCTTCGACATCCTTCGTAACTCTAATAGTGAGATGGAATCAACCGGTGGGTAAGGGCGGGCTGTTCAAAACCTCGCCAACTCACCCCGCTACAATGTAGATATTTTAAACACTGCGTCAAGCGTCGGGCGGGGTAGGGACGGCAACAATGAGTCAAAAATTTGAAGCAGTTAACGCTATTTTCATTAATGTGACGTGGCTCGCGAGCGGCGGGAAATGGCAGCAACCAATACCAGGGAATGCGTTTGCTAAAAACGTATTACACTCAATCTAAGGCCTGGCCTGACGGTGCGTTAGGCTTTAACAAACGATGATAAATCGCAATGGGTAAGACGAACGACTGGTTGGACTTTGACCAAATGGCAGCGGATAAACTGCGCGAAACGCTAAAACCGCCATCCATGTATAAAGTTATACTGATGAACGATGACTACACGCCAATGGAATTTGTTATTGACGTACTGCAAAAGTTCTTTTCTTATGATGTTGAACGTGCCACGCAATTGATGCTCACGGTTCACTATCAGGGCAAAGCTATCTGTGGCATCTTTACCGCAGAGGTAGCGGAAACCAAAGTAGCGTTGGTGAACCAGTATGCAAGGGAGAACGAGTACCCGTTGCTGTGTACGCTAGAAAAAGCCTGACCAGGCCAATAATTTGGGGGAGGTGCCTATGCTCAATCAAGAACTGGAACTCAGTTTAAACATGGCTTTCGCCAGAGCGCGCGAGCACCGACATGAGTTTATGACCGTCGAGCATCTGTTACTGGCGTTGCTCAGTAACCCATCTGCCCGCGAAGCGCTGGAAGCGTGTTCTGTGGATATGGTGGCGCTGCGACAGGAACTCGAAGCCTTCATCGAACAAACTACACCGGTCCTGCCGGCAAGTGTTGAAGAGCGCGACACTCAGCCGACGCTCAGCTTCCAGCGCGTGCTGCAAAGAGCGGTGTTCCACGTACAGTCCTCCGGGCGCAGTGAGGTCACCGGCGCCAACGTGCTGGTCGCTATCTTTAGCGAACAGGAATCCCAGGCGGCCTATCTGCTGCGCAAACATGAAGTCAGCCGCCTCGACGTGGTTAATTTCATCTCTCACGGCACGCGTAAAGACGAACCAAATCAGTCATCGGGTTCTGAAAATCCGGTCAACGAAGAGCAAGCAGGCGGGGAGGAACGTATGGAAAACTTCACCACCAATCTTAACCAGCTTGCGCGCGTTGGCGGAATTGATCCGCTGATTGGCCGTGATAAAGAGCTGGAGCGTGCCATCCAGGTTCTGTGCCGTCGCCGTAAAAACAACCCGCTGCTGGTGGGTGAGTCCGGCGTGGGCAAGACCGCCATCGCCGAAGGGCTGGCGTGGCGTATTGTGCAGGGCGACGTGCCGGAAGTGATGGCCGACTGCACCATTTACTCTCTGGACATTGGCTCACTGCTGGCCGGAACCAAATACCGCGGTGATTTTGAAAAACGCTTCAAGGCGCTGCTGAAACAGCTAGAGCAGGATAAAAACAGCATTCTGTTTATCGATGAAATTCATACCATCATCGGCGCAGGTGCCGCGTCCGGCGGGCAGGTTGATGCTGCGAACCTGATTAAGCCGCTGCTCTCCGGCGGTAAAATTCGTGTTATCGGCTCAACGACTTATCAGGAATTCAGCAATATCTTCGAAAAAGACCGCGCCCTGGCGCGCCGTTTCCAGAAGATTGATATTACTGAGCCAAGCGTCGAAGAGACCGTGCAGATAATCAACGGCCTGAAGACCAAATACGAAGCTCACCACGATGTGCGCTATACCGCGAAGGCCATTCGCGCGGCGGTTGAGCTGGCGGTGAAATACATTAACGACAGGCATCTGCCGGACAAAGCGATAGATGTTATTGACGAAGCCGGGGCGCGTAGCCGCCTGATGCCGGTGAGCAAACGCAAGAAAACCGTCAACGTTGCGGATATCGAAACCGTGGTAGCGCGCATTGCCCGCATCCCGGAGAAAAGCGTCTCGGCGAGCGATCGTGATACGCTGAAAAGCCTTGGCGACCGCCTGAAAATGCTGGTGTTCGGCCAGGATAAGGCGATTGAAGCGCTGACCGAAGCCATCAAAATGAGCCGCGCCGGTTTGGGGCAGGATCATAAGCCTGTCGGTTCCTTCCTGTTTGCCGGGCCAACCGGGGTCGGGAAAACCGAGGTCACGGTTCAGCTTGCGAAGTCCCTCGGCATCGAGCTGCTGCGGTTTGATATGTCCGAGTATATGGAACGCCACACCGTAAGCCGCCTGATTGGTGCGCCTCCGGGCTATGTGGGCTTCGATCAGGGCGGGCTGCTGACCGACGCGGTGATTAAACATCCGCACGCGGTGCTGCTGCTCGATGAGATTGAAAAAGCGCACCCGGACGTCTTTAACCTGCTGTTGCAGGTCATGGACAACGGCACGCTGACCGATAACAACGGCCGCAAAGCGGACTTCCGTAACGTGATTCTGGTTATGACTACTAACGCCGGGGTGCGTGAAACCGAGCGTAAATCCATCGGGCTTATCCGTCAGGACAACAGCACCGATGCGATGGAAGAGATCAAGAAGATCTTTACGCCGGAATTCCGCAACCGTCTCGACAATATTATTTGGTTCAACCACCTCTCCACGGAGGTTATTCACCAGGTTGTTGATAAGTTTATCGTCGAGCTTCAGGTGCAATTGGATCAGAAAGGCGTGTCGCTGGAAGTTAGCCAGGAAGCGCGCGACTGGCTGGCAGATAAGGGTTATGACCGTGCGATGGGCGCTCGCCCAATGGCTCGCGTCATTCAGGACAGCCTGAAAAAACCGCTCGCCAACGAACTGCTGTTTGGCAGCCTTGTTGACGGTGGGCAGGTGACCGTTGCGCTGGATAAAGAGCAGCAGCAGCTGACCTTTAATTTCGCCAGTGCCCAGAAGCACAAGCCGGAGGCGGCGCACTAAGCGCCGTTTTACGGGCATAAAAAAGGCCGGGCAATGCCCGGCCTTTCTATTATTCACATATTCACACTCAACGCCGCCTGCTTTCAGGCCGCGGAATAAAAACTATCAACGGCTACGGAAGACAATGCGGCCTTTGCTCAGGTCGTACGGGGTCAACTCAACGGTGACTTTGTCGCCCGTCAGAATGCGGATATAGTTTTTACGCATTTTACCGGAGATATGAGCGGTTACCACGTGCCCGTTTTCCAGCTCAACGCGGAACATGGTGTTAGGTAACGTATCCAGTACGGTACCCTGCATTTCAATATTGTCTTCTTTGGCCATCTAATCCTCTGGGGTATCACTACCGTAGTTTGAACCGGCAAGATAATGCCGAAGTTCGCTTATCATGTAAAGAATTGTTGGTGAAATCACCAGTGAAAGTGCATTTTGCTTATTACCCGCCCGCTCCCTGCTTGTCGCACGGCGACGTCTGCGATGTAGTGCGCGAAGAGATAAACGGTGGGGCATTCCCTTGAACAATAAATCCCAAACGAGGCGGGGTAGCAGGCAAAAGCCACTTTGCGGCGCTAATTATAACACCCTCACATAAAATGTGCCGTAAACATTATTCACCGAGTTTTTGGGGAACCCAGCAGTGGCTGCTCAAATGTTGAGGGCGTAATTCAGCCAGCGCCTGAAGATAGTCCCGGCGCGGTATCTCCTGCACGCCAAGCGAAGCAGTGTGCTCGTTAAGTACCTGGCAATCAATAAGTTTTCCGCCGTGGCGCAGGAAATGCTGGCAGAAGACCAGCAGGGCGGTTTTAGACGCATTAACCCGACGGCTGAACATCGATTCACCGCAAAACAGCGCGCCCTGAGCGACGCCGTACATGCCGCCAACCAGCTCGCCGCTTTCCCAGACCTCAATAGAGTGGGCATGCCCAAGTTCGTGCAGGCGCAGATAGGCTTCTACAATTTCGGCGGTGATCCAGGTTCCTTCGCTTCTGTCGCTCGCACAGCCGTAAAGTACGCGCTCAAAAGCGTGGTTGAGCGTGACGGAATAAGGCGAGGTGCGATGAAAGCGTTTCATGCTGCGGCTGAGATGAAACTGCTCCGGGTACAGTACGGCGCGAGGATCCGGTGACCACCATAGAATAGGATCGCCGGGAGAGAACCACGGGAAAATGCCGCGCTGATAGGCCATTAAAAGGCGTGCGGGGCCGAGATCGCCCCCCAGCGCCAATAAGCCATTGGGTTCACGTAACGCCCCTTCCGGCGAGGGAAAGGCAATCGAGTCACGAGACAGTTGCACCAGGCGCATGACGAACAACTCCAGGCGAATAATAAATTGATAATAGTCTATGTATAACGCTTACAGGCGCTGGCGGAATTGATAATAACGCCCGCCGGACGCCATCAATTCGGCGTGACTACCTTGCTCAATAATTTGCCCGTTGTCCATCACAATTATGCTGTCAAAAGCGTTCAAACCGCGTAACCGGTGGGTCACCATAAGAACGGTTTTGTTTTTTGTCACTTCAGCCAGTAAATCAAGGATTTGCCGTTCGGTTTCGGCATCAAGACCTTCGGTTGGCTCATCCAGCAACATCAGCGGTGCATTATGCAGAATTGCACGCGCAATCGCCATGCGGCGTAGCTCGCCGCCGGACAGCTGCCGGCCGCCTTCACCCAGCCAGCTATTCAGCCCGCCATCTTCCAGTAATTTGCCCAAACCTACCTGTTGGAGTGCCGCGCTCAGCTGTTCATCGCTCGCGTCCGGGGACGCCAACAGCAGATTATCACGCAGCGTAGCGCTGAACAGATGGACTCGCTGTGGAACGACGCTGGTAGCCGCCCGCAGGCTGGCTTCGTCGAATTCTTTGATAGCGATACCGTTAAGCCGGATCTCACCCTGCTGCGCATCCCACGCGCGGGTAAGCAGCTGTAGAAGGGTCGATTTCCCGCAGCCGGTGCGGCCCAGAATAGCCAGGCGCTGCCCCGCCCGTACGGATAAGGAAACGTCTTTCAGCGCCGTTTGTACCTGGCCTGGATAAGTGAAGCTAAGGCCGCTGATTTCCAGCGCTACCCGGGTTTGTACCTGCTGCTGAGCTGCCGGGAATACGACTTCCGGAGCCTGGCTGGTAATTTGAGTTACGCGCAGCGCCGAAGCGATAACCTGCCCAAGATGTTGAAAAGCGCCGGTAACCGGTGCCATGGCTTCAAATGCCGCCAGGGCACAAAACACAAACAGGGCGATAAGCGCTCCCGGCGACTGGCTTTCACCCACGCCCGCAGAGGCCATCCACAGCATGGCGATCACCGCCACGCCGCTAATCAGCAACATTACCGCCTGAGACAGCGCGGTGAGGCCTGCCTGGCGGCGCTGCGCTTCCTGCCAGCCGTTTTCCGTGGCGTCCAGCTGTTCGCGGGCGCGGGCGGCGGCACCAAAAATAGTGAGCTCGGCGTGACCTTGCAGCCAGGCAGTCAGCTGTTGGCGGTAATTGCCGCGCTGTGCGGTCAGGGCCTCACCGGCAGGCTTTCCTGCGCGGTAGAACAGCGGCGGAAGCAGAAACAGGGTCGCGAGCAGAATGGCGCCGAGCGTTAAGGCCAGAGTGACATCCAGGAAGCTCAGACCAAAGGTCACCACCAGAATCACGACAAAAGCGCCGATCAAAGGAGAAATAACCCGGAGGTAAAGATGGTCGAGGGTATCGACGTCCGCCACCATGCGGTTCAGCAACTCGCCCTGGCGGAAGCGAGCCAGTCCGGCAGGGGAGAGCGGCAGCAGCTTGCTGAAAGTTGAAACACGCAGGTGCTGGAGCACGCGGAACGTGGCGTCGTGGCTGACCAGTCGCTCAAAATAGCGACCAGCGGTGCGGGTAATGGCCGCGCCGCGGACGCCCGCTGCGGGCAGCATATAGTTGAAGCTGTAAAGCCCGGCCACGCCAACCACCGCAGAGGCAGAGAGGAACCAGCCTGAAAGCGTCAACAGGCCGATACTCGCGAGCAGGGTAATAATCGCGAGAACAACACCTAAAGAAAGTAACCATTTATGGCGGCGATAAAGCGCCAGATAAGGCAGCAGGGCGCGCATTAGATTTCCTCCTGACGGTTTGCCAGTAACCCGGCGAACGGCCCATCCTGAGCGGATAGCCCGGCATAGGTTCCTTGCTGGACGATTTGCCCGTCACGCATTACCCAAATTTGATCCCAGTCGCCGATATAATCCAGCTGATGGGTGACCATCAGCGTGGTTTGCTGGCGTGAGGCTTCGGTAAGTGCTTCCATCACCCGCTGCTCGCTATGTGCGTCGAGGCTTGCCCCCGGCTCGTCAAGCAGCAATACGCCGCACGGAGCAATCAGCGCCCGGGCAACCGCCACACGCTGGGCCTGGCCCACGGATAAGCGCGTTGACTGATCACCCAGAGGGGTATCTAACCCCTGAGGCAATAACGGCAGGAATTCGCTAACCGAGGCTTTATCCAGCGCGGCTTTCAGGCGGGATTCGTCTGCACCGGGCGAGCCTAATAATACGTTGTCGCGCAGAGTGGCTGCCGGTAGCTGAGGGTTCTGCCCGACCCAGCTTAGCTGCTCACGCCACCAGTCTGGAGAAAGCTGAGCCAGTTCTACGCCGTTTATCAGCAACTGGCCCTGATAAGGCAGGAAGCCGGAAATCACGTTAAGCAGCGAGCTTTTGCCCGCGCCGCTCTGCCCAACCAGCACCACGCGCTGCCCGGCAGGTAAAGAAAAGTTCAGCGGGCCTGCCAGCACTTTGCCTTCAGCGGAAAGAATGGTCAGCTCGCGAGCTTCAATGGCAAACGGACCGCTGCCGGAGAGCTGACCGGTGCCCTGCTCGGGATGCTGTAGCGGCGAGTTGAGGAAAGTGGTCAGCGTGTCTGCCGCGCCAACGGCCTGCGCTTTTGCGTGATAGAAAGTCCCCATATCACGCAGAGGCTGGAAAAATTCTGGAGCAAGAATCAGCGCCAGGAAACCGGCAAACAGCGTAACGCCGGTGCCATAATGGCCGAAATTGAGTTCGCCAAGATAAGAGAAGCCGAAGTAAACCGCGACCACGGCGATAGAGAGTGAAGCAAAGAATTCCAGCACGCCGGAGGAGAGGAAAGCCATGCGCAAAACTTCCATCGTACGCTGGCGGAAGTCCTGGCTTGCTGCCCTAATGTTTTCAGTTTCCGCCGCGCCGCGGTTAAATACGCGCAGCGTTTCCATACCGCGAAGGCGATCGAGAAAGTGGCCGCTAAGACGCGCCAGTGCCTGGAAATTGCGGCGGTTGGCATCCGCAGCGCCCATACCAACCAGCGCCATAAACAGCGGGATCAGCGGAGCAGTGACGAGCAAAATCAGCGCCGCCGCCCAGTTTATCGGGAAGATGGCAATGATAATCAGCAGCGGGACCATCACCGCGAGCGACATTTGTGGGAGATAGCGCGCGTAGTAGTCGTGCATATCTTCGATTTGCTCGAGCACCAGCGTAGCCCAGCTGCCGACGGGTTTACCCTGAATCCACGCAGGCCCGGCCTGATGGAGCCGGTCGAGGACCTGGCGACGGATTTCCTGGCGAATATGCAGCCCGGCATGGAACCCCACCTTTTCCCGCAGCCAGACTATCCAGGCGCGCAGAATGAACACCAGCACCAGCAGAATAAACGGTATCAGCAGCGCTTCACGCGGAATATTCTCCATGATCATATGCTGCAAAATGCGGGCAAGCACCCAGGCCTGGGCGACAATCAATAAGCCGCTTATCAGGCCAAGCAGGCGTGAGAGCCCAAGCCAGCGGCGAGAGATAAAGCTTTGCTGCTTTAGCCAGAGGCTAAGTTCTTGTTCACGGGTTTTATTCATTGCGCGCCAGATGCTGGTAGAAGGAGGAATTCTCAGGCAATTTTGACTGGCAATGTTACATGGCAGGAAGAAGAAAGGCGACCAGTCAGGCCGCCTTTTTTAACATCTTTAAACTATTTACTCTGTTCGGCTAAACCGTCGAGGTAGCGTTCTGCGTCCAGCGCGGCCATACAGCCGGTGCCGGCGGAGGTGATAGCCTGGCGGTAAATATGGTCCATAACGTCACCGGCGGCGAATACGCCAGGGATGCTGGTTTGGGTCGCGTTACCGTGGATGCCGGACTGAACTTTAATATAGCCGTTTTCCAGTTCCAGCTGGCCGTTGAAGATAGCGGTGTTTGGGCTGTGGCCGATAGCCACAAACAGGCCGGCCACTTCCAGCTCTTCAACAATATCGGTGTTTTGCGTGTCGCGCAGGCGCAGGCCGCTCACGCCCATCTGATCGCCTGTTACTTCTTCCAGCGTGCGGTGGGTGTGCAGCACGATATTGCCGTTTTCCACTTTATCCATCAGACGTTTGATCAGGATTTTCTCGGCACGGAAGCTATCGCGACGGTGAATCAGGTGGACTTCGGAGGCAATGTTGGCCAGGTACAGCGCTTCTTCAACCGCCGTGTTGCCGCCGCCGATAACCGCGACTTTCTGGTTGCGGTAGAAGAAACCGTCGCAGGTTGCGCAGGCGGAAACGCCGCGGCCTTTGAACGCCTCTTCGGACGGCAGCCCCAGATAGCGAGCGGAAGCTCCGGTGGCAACGATCAGCGCGTCGCAGGTGTATTCCCCGCTGTCGCCTACCAGGCGGAACGGACGGTTCTGCAAATCAACGCTGGTGATGTGGTCGAAGAGAATTTCGGTTTCAAACTTGGCCGCGTGCTCGTGCATACGTTCCATCAGCAGCGGACCGGTCAGGTCGTTAGGATCGCCAGGCCAGTTTTCGACTTCGGTGGTGGTGGTCAGCTGACCGCCTTTTTCCATTCCGGTAATCAGAACCGGTTTTAAGTTGGCGCGTGCAGCGTAGACCGCCGCGGTATAGCCCGCAGGGCCGGAGCCAAGAATAAGCAGCTTACTGTGTTTAGCTGTGCCCATGAGATCCTCATTGAACGTTTACTGACAATGAGGCTGATTGTAGGGAATTCGCTGCGTTAAAAAAAGAGTGCAGCGATGTTGTTAACGATGTGTGTCATCGTCGTTGCCTATAAGCGTAATGAATATGACCCACAGACTGCATAAAAAATCATTGTAATGGAGGGATAATCACGGGGCGAAAATGATGAATAATCATCAGCCAGAAGGAATATCTGGCACGTTCCACTAAAAATAGATGTTTTGCTTTGACAATCCCCTAAGCATTTGCGAAAACATTCGAGGAAGAAAAACATTTAGTGTTGAGCAAGCCTCATGCTTTTGCACAACCTGATGCAAATTTACCGAGTTATTGAAATTTACGCATAACGTGGACAGACGTTATACGTGATGTCGATAGCGGCCGTAAGGCATCGGTCTTCTCACGTACACCCTGAACAGTGACGTCATCAGGGTTATGGCAGGTGAAGGAAGGAATAGAGAGAGACTATAATAATGGTAGATAGCAAGAAGCGCCCGGGCAAAGATCTCGACCGTATCGATCGCAACATTCTCAACGAATTGCAAAAGGATGGGCGCATTTCTAACGTTGAGCTTTCCAAGCGTGTTGGGCTTTCGCCGACGCCGTGCCTTGAGCGCGTACGTCGTCTGGAACGTCAGGGTTTTATTCAGGGCTATACGGCGCTGTTGAACCCGCATTATCTGGATGCCTCATTACTGGTATTTGTTGAGATTACTCTGAATCGTGGCGCACCAGATGTGTTTGAGCAATTTAACGCCGCAGTGCAAAAACTTGAAGAAATTCAAGAGTGTCACCTCGTATCCGGTGATTTCGACTACCTGTTGAAAACACGCGTACCGGATATGTCGGCGTACCGTAAACTCTTAGGCGAGACCCTGCTGCGTCTGCCGGGCGTTAACGACACCCGTACTTATGTGGTCATGGAAGAGGTCAAACAGAGTAATCGTTTGGTCATTAAGACCCGTTAATACGGGCCAGGTGCAAAATTGGCGTATTTTGGTTACACTCCTGGGAATCCATACAGCAACAGTTCCGGTTAGCGCCGGTGCTGTTGTCTCCATTGCGTTTAAGGACACCTGGAGAGCCTTTCTTGAGCCAGGAATATACCGAAGATAAAGAAGTAACATTGAGGAAACTCAGCAGCGGGCGCCGTTTACTGGAGGCGTTGCTGATTCTTGTTGCCTTATTTGCCATCTACTTGATGGTAGCCTTGTTGAGTTTCAACCCATCAGATCCAAGCTGGTCCCAAACCGCGTGGCACGAACCTATCCATAATTTGGGTGGCGCGCCGGGAGCGTGGTTAGCGGATACGCTGTTCTTCATTTTTGGCGTAATGGCCTACACCATTCCGGTGATTATCATCGGTGCCTGCTGGTTTACCTGGCGTCAACGCGACAGTGAAGAGTTCATCGACTATTTTGCCGTGTCGCTGCGCCTCATCGGCGTGCTTGCTATGGTGCTGACCTCATGCGGGCTGGCGGCGATTAACGCGGACGATATCTGGTACTTTGCCTCAGGCGGCGTGCTGGGTAGCTTGCTCAGTACCGCAATGATGCCGCTGCTTAACAGCAGCGGCGGAACTATTGCGCTGCTTTGCGTTTGGGCTGCCGGGCTGACGCTGTTCACCGGCTGGTCGTGGGTAGGTATTGCCGAGAAGCTTGGCGGTGCGGTACTCACTGTTCTGACCTTCGCCAGCAACCGCACCCGTCGGGATAACACCTGGCAGGATGAGGATGAGTACGAAGAAGAAGAGCAATACGATCAACAGCCTCACGCATCACCAGAAAAACGTGAATCACGCCGCGCGCGTATTCTTCGCGGTGCGCTGGCGCGTAAACAGCGTCTGTCGCAGAAATTTGCTAACCCTAACGGCCGTAAAACTGATGCGGCGCTGTTCTCCGGTAAGCGAATGGATGACGAAGAAGATGATGTGTTGTTCAGCGCCCGTGGTGTTGAAGCCGATCCTGGCGATGTTCTGTTCTCCGGCAATAAAGCAACATTAGAGCAGGAGCAAGAGTACGATCCGCTGTTTAGCGGGCATTCTGCGGTTGAGCCCGTTGCAGCCGCTGCTGCGATGACGGTTGCCAGCCAGGCCTGGGCCGCACCGGTTCCGCCCGTTGCCCCTATGCCGCCGGTATCGACCCCGGCTCCGGTAGCCGAATCGGAACCTGCCGCACCGGCTATTGCATGGGAGCCTGCGCCTACTCCGGTCACGCCGGAGCCTGTGATTGCCCCCGCGCCGGAAGGTTATCTCTCTCCGCGCCCGGCCAATGTCCAGCAGCAGGTGCCGCATGAGAGCACCCAGAGCTGGTCAGAGCCCGTTGAGCCTGCGGTTGTTGAGCCTCAGCCGGAACCGCCGGAAGAGGTAAAATACGTTCGTCCGCCGATGTACCACTTCGAAGAAGTGGAAGAGAAGCGCGCCCGCGAACGCGAGCAGCTGGCGGCGTGGTATCAACCGGTTAACGATCCGAAGCCCGACCCGTATAACTATGCTCCGGCTCAACCAGCCAAAGTTGCCCCGGCTGAGCCGCCGGTTTCTACTCCGGCACCAGAACCGTTTACCTCTCCGGTTTCTGCTCCATTTACGGCGCCAGAGATCCCGGCGGTGGACGTCACACAAATCGCTTCTGGCATTCAGCAGGGCGTCAAAGCTGCCGCAACTGCCGCCGCGTTTACGCCGATATTCAGTATTGCCGGAGATGCTCCGCGTCCTCAGGTTAAAGAGGGCATCGGCCCGCAGCTGCCGCGCCCTAACCGCGTGCGGGTGCCAACTCGTCGTGAACTGGCCTCCTACGGCATCAAGCTGCCTTCGCAGCGTATGGCCGAGGAACAGGCTCGCCAGGCGGAACTTCAGCAGCCTGAAGATGAGTATGGCGATGAAAATGATGCGCTCCAGCAACACGAACTGGCCCGCCAGTTTGCCGCTCAGCAGCATCAGCGCTATGGCGAAGAGTACGAAGAAGAAAGCTGGTCTGAAGAAGACCAGGCCGCGGCGGAACAAGCCGAGCTGGCACGTCAGTTCGCCGCCCAGCAACAGCAGCGTTATTCCGAGCCGCAGCAGCAGAATGCATCTCCGTTCTCGCTCGATGATTTTGATTTCCAGTCATCGCTGAAAGAGCTGGTGGACGATACCCCGAGCGAGCCGTTGTTTATGCCGAGCGTGGAGCCCGCCCCGCAGCAACAGCCTCAGAGTTATCAAACTGCACCGCAGCAGGAGCAATATGCTCAGGCCGCGCAGCATCAGCCAGCGGTACAGCAGGCTGCACCGCAGCAGCCAAAAGAGAGCCTGATCCATCCGTTCCTGATGCGTAACGGCGACGATCGTCCGCTGCAAAAGCCAACAACGCCGCTGCCGTCGCTGGATCTGCTGACTTCGCCTCCGACCGAGGTTGAGCCGGTAGACACCTTCGCAATGGAGCAAATGGCGCGCCTGGTTGAAGCTCGTCTGGCGGATTACCGCATCAAAGCCGACGTTGTGGATTACTCTCCAGGCCCGGTTATCACCCGTTTTGAACTCGACCTGGCTCCGGGCGTAAAAGCCGCACGTATTTCTAACCTGTCCCGCGATCTCGCTCGTTCCCTGTCAACCGTGGCGGTGCGCGTGGTTGAGGTAATTCCGGGCAAACCTTACGTGGGCCTTGAGCTGCCGAATAAAAAGCGCCAGACCGTGTACCTACGTGAAGTGCTCGATTGCGCGAAATTCCGCGATAACAGCTCGCCGCTCACGGTCGTGCTGGGCAAAGACATCGGCGGTGAGCCGGTGGTTGCCGATTTGGCAAAAATGCCGCATCTGCTGGTGGCAGGTACAACCGGTTCCGGTAAATCGGTTGGCGTAAACGCTATGATCATCAGCATGTTGTATAAGGCGACGCCGGAAGAAGTTCGCTTCATCATGATCGACCCGAAAATGCTTGAGCTGTCGGTGTATGAAGGTATCCCGCATCTGCTGACCGAAGTGGTCACGGATATGAAGGATGCCGCTAATGCGCTGCGCTGGAGCGTTAACGAGATGGAGCGTCGCTATAAGCTGATGTCAGCCCTCGGCGTGCGTAACCTTGCGGGGTACAACGAACGAGTGATGGAAGCCGAACGCATGGGCCGCCCAATTCCGGACCCGTTCTGGAAACCGGGCGACAGCATGGAAGTCGCGCACCCGATGCTCGAGAAACTTCCTTATATCGTGGTGCTGGTGGATGAATTTGCCGACCTGATGATGACGGTAGGTAAAAAAGTTGAAGAGCTGATTGCCCGCCTGGCGCAGAAAGCGCGTGCGGCCGGTATTCACCTGGTGCTGGCAACCCAGCGTCCGTCGGTCGACGTTATTACCGGCCTGATAAAAGCCAACATCCCGACGCGCATCGCGTTTACGGTATCGAGTAAAATTGACTCGCGTACCATCCTTGACCAGGGCGGCGCTGAGTCGCTGCTTGGTATGGGGGATATGCTTTATTCTGCGCCAAACTCCACTACGCCTGTGCGCGTGCACGGTGCCTTTGTCCGGGATGAAGAAGTTCATGCTGTGGTTCAGGACTGGAAAGCGCGCGGTCGTCCGCAGTACATCACCGGCATTACGGACGATGAGGGCAGCGGCGACGGCAGCGGCGGTGGCTTAGACGGCGACGAAGAGCTGGATCCGCTGTTCGACCAGGCTGTGGCATTTGTGGTTGAGAAGCGTAAAGCTTCCATCTCCGGCGTTCAGCGTCAGTTCCGCATCGGCTATAACCGTGCTGCAAGAATTGTCGAGCAGATGGAGAACCAGGGCATCGTTAGTCCGCAGGGGCATAACGGTAACCGCGAGGTTCTTGCGCCGCCTCAGTTTGAGTAATCCGGGCGAGCGCGAATCCACCGAGTGATAAAGAGCCGCACACGCGGCTCTTTTTGCAAAGATGGGTAAATTACCGGAAAATCAGCTTATTCTTCTGTTGCGGTAGCCAAAGACTTCACTACAGTGAGCAGCAGAAGCGCCATCGTCAGGTGGTCAATGAATCCAGAGGGAACATAATGAAAAAAATCGTAATTGCCTGTGCGCTGTTAACCGCGATGACTACAACCGGAGCCTGGGCTGATGCCGCCGGGGATTTGCAGGGCCGCCTCGGTAAAGTGGGCAGCTTCCACGCCAGCTTCACGCAGAAAGTGACCGACGGCAGCGGCGCTGCGGTGCAGGAAGGCCAGGGCGATTTATGGGTTAAACGCCCGAACCTGTTCAACTGGCATATGACCCAGCCGGATGAAAGTATTCTGGTTTCCGACGGCAAAACCCTGTGGTTCTATAATCCGTTCGTTGAGCAAGTTACGGCAACCTGGCTGAAAGATGCGACCAGCAACACGCCGTTTATGCTGATTGCGCGCAACCAGTCCAGCGACTGGAAGCAATACAATATCAAGCAGAGCGGGGATGATTTTGTGCTGACCCCGAAAAGCAGTTCCGGCAACCTGAAGCAGTTCACCATCAACGTTGGCAGCGATGGCACCATCCATCAGTTCAGCGCGGTTGAGCAGGATGACCAGCGCAGCAGCTATACGCTGAAAGCGCAGCAGAACGGCTCAGTGGATGCCGGTAAGTTTACTTTCACCCCGCCTAAAGGCGTAACGGTGGACGACCAACGTAAGTAGAGGCCTGAGTGAGCAATCTGTCGCTCGATTTTTCTGATAATACCTTCCAGCCTCTGGCCGCCCGTATGCGGCCAGAAAATCTGGAGCAGTATATTGGCCAGCAGCACCTGCTGGCCGCCGGTAAACCGCTGCCCCGGGCCATTGAAGCAGGCCACCTGCATTCGATGATCCTCTGGGGGCCGCCCGGCACCGGCAAAACCACCCTTGCCGAAGTGATTGCTCGCTATGCAAATGCCGACGTCGAACGTATTTCGGCGGTCACCTCCGGCGTGAAAGAGATCCGCGAAGCCATCGAGCGCGCACGTCAGAACCGCAATGCCGGTCGCCGCACCATCCTGTTTGTCGATGAAGTCCATCGCTTCAACAAAAGCCAGCAGGACGCGTTCCTGCCGCATATCGAAGACGGCACTATTACGTTTATCGGGGCGACGACTGAAAACCCGTCGTTTGAGCTTAATTCGGCTCTGCTGTCCCGCGCCCGAGTTTATTTACTCAAGTCGCTGACCGTCGAAGACATTGAGCAAGTGCTCACTCAGGCGATGAGCGACAAAGAACGCGGCTACGGCGGGCAAAATATCGTGCTGCCTGACGAAACCCGAAAAGCCATTGCCGAACTGGTTAACGGCGACGCGCGTCGGGCGCTTAACACCCTGGAAATGATGGCCGATATGGCCGAAATTGATGGCGGCGGCCAGCGGGTGTTACAGCCTGAACTGCTGACGGAAATCGCCGGGGAACGTAGCGCTCGTTTTGACAATAAAGGCGACCGTTTTTACGACCTGATCTCCGCCGTACATAAATCCATTCGTGGCTCTTCGCCGGATGCGGCGCTTTACTGGTACGCCCGCATTATTACCGCCGGGGGCGATCCGCTCTACGTTGCGCGTCGGCTGCTGGCGATAGCTTCGGAAGACGTTGGGAATGCCGACCCACGCGGCATGCAGGTTGCCATCGCCGCCTGGGATTGCTTTACCCGTGTAGGCCCGGCGGAAGGCGAGAGAGCCATTGCCCAGGCGATTGTTTATCTGGCCTGCGCGCCGAAAAGTAATGCCGTTTACACCGCGTTCAAGGCGGCGATGAGCGATGCCCGCGAACGCCCGGACTTCGACGTGCCGGTTCATTTGCGTAATGCGCCAACCAGGCTGATGAAGGAAATGGGTTACGGCCAGGAGTATCGTTACGCACACGACGAACCCAACGCCTACGCCGCCGGGGAAGAGTATTTCCCGCCTGAAATGGCACAAACTCGCTATTATCGGCCGACCAACAGAGGTCTTGAAGGCAAGATTGGCGAAAAGCTAGCCTGGCTTACCGAGCAGGATCAGAAAAGCCCCACAAAACGCTACCGCTAATGCAGGCGTTGCGGTAAGGTTAGCAAGACTACATAGCGGCCGCAGGCTGTGGCCGCACTCCCTATAAATTCAATTCGATAAGCACAGGATAAGCATGCTCGATCCCAATCTGCTGCGTACAGAGCCAGACGCAGTCGCTGAAAAACTGGCACGCCGGGGCTTTAAGCTGGATGTAGAAACGCTGCGCTCTCTGGAAGAGCGTCGTAAAGTATTGCAGGTCAAAACGGAAAATCTGCAGGCTGAACGTAACTCGCGATCGAAATCCATCGGCCAGGCGAAAGCGCGCGGAGAAGACATTGAGCCGCTGCGTTTGCAGGTTAACCAGCTGGGCGAAGAGCTGGATGCAGCGAAAAACGAGCTTGATGCTCTGCTGGCTGAAATCCGCGATATCGCGCTGACCCTGCCAAACATTCCTGACGACTGCGTGCCTTTGGGCAAAGACGACAGCGAAAACGTTGAAATTAGCCGCTGGGGCGAGCCGCGCAAGTTTGATTTTGAAGTGCGCGACCACGTTACGCTGGGCGAAATGGCTAAAGGCCTGGACTTTGCCGCTGCGGTAAAATTGACCGGCTCACGCTTTGTCGTGATGCAGGGTCAGATTGCTCGCCTGCACCGCGCTCTTAGCCAGTTTATGCTGGATCTGCATACCGAGCAGCACGGTTACAGCGAAAACTACGTCCCGTACCTGGTTAACCAGGATACGCTGTACGGCACCGGCCAGCTGCCGAAGTTCGGCGGTGACCTGTTCCATACTCGCCCGCTGGACGAAGAAGCTGACAGCAGCAACTACGCGCTGATCCCAACCGCAGAAGTGCCGCTGACTAACCTGGTGCGCGATGAGATCCTCGACGAAGATTCTCTGCCGCTGAAAATGACCGCGCATACGCCGTGTTTCCGCTCAGAAGCGGGTTCCTACGGCCGCGATACGCGTGGTCTGATCCGTCAGCACCAGTTCGATAAAGTTGAAATGGTGCAGATCGTTCGCCCGGAAGACTCGATGGATGCGTTAGAAGAGCTGACCGCACATGCGGAAAAAGTTCTTCAACTGTTGAATCTGCCGTATCGCAAGGTGCTGCTGTGCAGCGGCGACATTGGTTTTGGTTCAGCTAAAACCTACGATCTGGAAGTCTGGCTGCCGGCGCAGAATACCTATCGTGAAATCTCATCTTGTTCAAACATGTGGGATTTCCAGGCGCGTCGCTTACAGGCTCGCTGCCGTAATAAAACGGATAAGAAAACCCGTCTGGTGCACACCCTGAACGGCTCCGGCCTGGCGGTGGGGCGTACCCTGGTTGCGGTGCTGGAAAACTACCAGCAGGCTGATGGCCGTATTGAAGTGCCGGAAGTGCTGCGTCCGTATATGAAAGGCCTGGAATTCATCGGTTAATCGCCGTTTTCCCTGCTTTAAAAGCGCCTGCGGGCGCTTTTTTATTGCTGAATAATCCCCACGCTCCGCGCCATTCCTGCCTTTCTTGATACCAGACAATAACCCCTACTCCCAAAGAAGTAATATGGCTCCCCGAAAGCGGGTGATGGTAGTTCAATTAAAACTTTAACCTAATCATCATTTGGCGGCCGTGCTTTACAAGGCGTAACGCGGCCAGGCCAATCCACAACATAACACTCTAATCGGACATCCCTTTCACGTTTTGGCTGCGCAACGGAATGCGGGCATTCAGCCCCGCGTGACCGCTGCTGGCTTATTCCAACTGTGAGCAAAACAAGTAGGTCCCTATGACTGATAAAACCCCTAACGCGATCCTCGCGGCAGAGGTCAGCCGTCGTAAGCTGGTCAAAACCACGGCAATCGGTGGTTTAGCTGCTGCAAGTAGCGCCTTTTCGCTTCCCTTTTCCCGGCTTGCATTTGCGGCTCAGCCCGCAAATTCCGCTGGCGCTGAGAAAGTTGTCTGGAGCGCCTGTACGGTCAACTGCGGCAGCCGCTGCCCGCTGCGTATGCACGTTGTGGATGGCGAAATCAAATATGTGGAAACCGATAACACCGGCAATGACGACTATGAAGGGCTGCATCAGGTTCGTGCCTGCCTGCGCGGTCGCTCGATGCGCCGCCGCGTCTACAATGCCGACCGCCTGAAGTATCCGATGAAGCGCGTGGGCGCGCGCGGTGAAGGGAAATTCGAGCGTATAAGCTGGGATGAAGCATTCAACACGATTGCCGACAGCATGAAAGGCATCATTAAAGAGTACGGCAACGAAGCCATATACCTGAACTACGGCACGGGTACGCTGGGCGGCACGATGACGCGCTCGTGGCCACCCGGTTCAACGCTGATTGCCCGCATGATGAACTGCTGCGGCGGCTACCTGAACCACTATGGTGATTATTCTACGGCACAGATAGCCGCCGGGCTGAATTACACCTATGGCGGCTGGGCGGACGGCAACAGCCCGTCCGATATTGAAAACAGCAAGCTGGTGGTGCTGTTCGGCAATAACCCGGGCGAAACGCGCATGAGCGGCGGCGGCGTCACTTACTACCTTGAAGAGGCTCGCCAGAAATCCAACGCGCGCATGATTATTATCGATCCGCGCTACACCGACACCGGCGCGGGGCGTGAAGATGAGTGGATCCCGATCCGTCCGGGTACCGATGCGGCGCTGATCTCTGCCCTGGCGTGGGTCATGATCGATGAGAACCTGGTTGACCAGGCGTTTCTCGACAAATACTGCGTAGGCTACGACGAAAAAACGCTGCCCGCCGGTGCGCCGCGCAATGGCCACTATAAAGCCTATATTTTGGGGCAGGGTGCGGACGGCATCGCCAAAACGCCGCAGTGGGCCTCGCAGATTACCGGCATCCCTGTCGATCGCATTGTGAAGCTGGCCAGGGAAATCGGCAGCGCGAAACCCGCTTTTATTAGCCAGGGCTGGGGGCCGCAGCGCCATTCCAACGGGGAGCTGGTTTCCCGCGCTATAGCCATGCTTTCTATTCTCACCGGCAACGTCGGTATTCACGGCGGCAACAGCGGGGCGCGTGAAGGCTCTTACAGTCTGCCATTTGTCAGAATGCCAACGCTGGAAAACCCGGTACAAACCAGCATCTCGATGTTTATGTGGACCGACGCAATCGAGCGCGGCGCGGAGATGACGGCGACCCGGGACGGCGTGCGCGGCAAAGACAAGCTGGATGTGCCGATCAAAATGATCTGGAACTATGCCGGCAACTGCCTGATTAACCAACACTCCCAGATCAACCGTACCCACGACATTCTGCAGGACGACAAGAAGTGCGAAATGATTGTGGTCATCGACAACCACATGACCTCTTCGGCGAAGTATGCGGATATTCTGCTGCCGGACTGTACAGCCTCCGAGCAGATGGATTTTTGCCTCGACGCCTCCTGCGGCAACATGGCGTACGTTATTTTTGCCGAACAGGCGATCAAACCACGCTTTGAATGCAAAACCATCTATGAAATGACCAGCGAGCTGGCGAAGCGCATGGGAGTTGAACAGCAATTTACCGAAGGCCGCACCCAGGAAGGCTGGATGCGCCATCTGTATGCTCAATCCCGTCAGGCTATTCCTGAGCTGCCTGAGTTTGATGAATTCCGCCAGCTGGGTATGTTCAAAAAACGCGATCCGGAAGGTCACCACGTCGCCTATAAGGCGTTCCGTGAAGATCCGCACGCCAATCCGTTAAGCACGCCTTCGGGGAAAATTGAGATCTATTCGGCCGAGCTGGCACAAATTGCCGCCACCTGGGAGCTGCCGGAAGGTGACGTTATCGATCCGCTGCCCGTTTACAGCCCCGGTTTTGAAAACGTTGGCGATCCTCTGGCCGAAAAGTGGCCGCTGCAAATGACCGGCTTCCACTATAAGGCCCGCGCACACTCCACTTATGGCAACGTTGACGTGCTTAAAGCCGCCTGCCGCCAGGAGATGTGGATTAACCCGCTGGATGCAAAACAGCGCGGCATCGCCAACGGCGACATGGTGCGTATCTTTAACGGCCGCGGCGAAGTGCGTATTAATGCCAAAGTAACCCCGCGCATCATTCCGGGCGTGGTCGCCCTTGGAGAAGGGGCCTGGTATAGCCCGGACGCGAACGGCGTGGACAGGGCAGGCAGCATCAACGTGCTGACCACTCAGCGCCCGTCACCGCTGGCAAAAGGCAACCCATCCCACAGTAACCTGGTTCAGGTTGAGAAGGCGTAAGGAGCAGTAAATGACAACCCAATACGGATTTTATATCGACTCCAGCCGCTGCACCGGGTGCAAAACCTGTGAGCTGGCCTGTAAGGATTACAAGAACTTAACGCCGGAAGTCAGCTTCCGGCGCATTTATGAATACGCGGGCGGTAACTGGCAGGAAGATAACGGCGTCTACCATCAGGATGTCTTCGCTTACTACCTCTCCATCTCGTGTAACCACTGCGAGGATCCGGCCTGCACTAAAGTTTGCCCGAGCGGTGCGATGCACAAGCGTGAAGACGGTTTTGTGGTGGTCAACGAAGAGGTGTGCATTGGCTGCCGCTACTGCCATATGGCCTGCCCATACGGGGCACCGCAGTACAACGAAGAGAAAGGTCACATGACCAAGTGTGACGGCTGCTACGAGCGGGTTGCGGAGGGTAAAAAACCGGTCTGTGTTGAATCCTGCCCGCTGCGCGCGCTGGACCTGGCTCCGATTGACGAACTGCGTAAGAAATACGGCACTCAGGCGGCCATTGCGCCGCTGCCTGCTTCGCACTTCACGAAGCCGAATATCGTTATCAAACCTAACGCCAACAGCCGCCCAAGTGGGGATACCAGCGGTTATCTGGCCAACCCGAAGGAGGTGTGAGATGGGAAACGGATGGCATGAATGGCCGCTAATGATCTTTACCGTGCTGGGGCAGTGCGTCGCGGGTGGTTTTATCGTTATGGCACTGGCTCTGCTGTACGGCGTGGACGACAAAGCAACCCGTAAACGTGCGGAACTGGCGATGGTGGTGCTTTGGGTGCTGATGGGCATCGGCTTTGTGGCTTCGGTGCTGCACCTTGGCTCGCCGCTGCGTGCTTTCAATTCGCTTAACCGCATAGGCAGTTCTTCGCTCAGTAATGAGATTGCGAGCGGCTCGGTGTTCTTTGCCGTGGGCGGTTTTTGGTGGCTGCTAACGGTGCTGGGGAAGATGCCGCAGGCGCTGGGAAAAGCCTGGGCGCTGGTCACGATGATTCTCGGCGTAGTTTTTGTCTGGATGATGAGCCGCGTCTACCTGATTGACACGGTACCAACCTGGTTCAGCATCTGGACGCCGCTGAGCTTCTTCCTGACGATGTTTATTGGCGGCCCGCTGCTCGGCTACCTGCTGCTGCGTGCGGCGGGTGTTAACGGCTGGGCGATGCGAGTCCTGCCGGTAGTCACGCTAATTGCGCTGCTGGTGAGCATGGTTGTGGTGCTGATGCAGGGGATGGAGCTGGCAACGCTGCACAGCTCTATTCAGCAGGCTTCGGCGCTGGTGCCGCAGTATGGGTCGTTGATGGCCTGGCGCATGGGGCTGCTGGTTGTCGCTCTGGTCTGCTGGGTTGCCCCGCAGTTAAAGGGGCGTCAGCCGGGCGTGGCGCTTTTAACGCTGGCGATGCTGTTAGTGCTGGCCGGTGAGCTTATCGGTCGCGGCGTATTCTACGGGCTGCATATGACCGTTGGTATGGCTATCGCGAGTTAACATTTCATCCGGTTATAAACGCGCCTCAGGGCGCGTTTTTTATCCCTTTCGCATAAGAAAATTTCACCTGAAGATCCATGAAATTTTTCTTTGTTCGCAGGAGGTGAATTTTCGCTATATCGCATCAAAAACAGAGAGATACATTTTACGTGACCTCTGTCACTTAATAGCAGGATAAGTTTTTCAAATCGTCGGGCCCAAAAACTGCTGTACCCCCCATTATTGCTGGATTGACAATCAATTTGCCGGTGGCATGATGCGCACAAATTTCCTTATTCCCTCACGGTTTTACACCCATGACCATCTATACCCGTCCCGTATTGCTGCTGCTTTGCGGGTTACTGCTGCTGACTCTGGCGATGGCGGTTTTAAACACGCTCGTCCCGCTTTGGCTGGCTCACGATAATCTTCCTACCTGGCAGGTCGGCATGGTCGGCTCGGCCTACTTCTCCGGTAACCTGGTCGGGACGTTGATTACGGGATGGGTGATTAAGCGCCACGGCTTCAATCGCAGCTACTACATGGCTTCGTTTATCTTTGCCGTCGGCTGCGTTGGCCTCGGGCTGATGGTGGGATTCTGGAGCTGGATGATCTGGCGTTTTATCGCCGGGGTTGGCTGCGCAATGATTTGGGTCGTGGTTGAGAGCGCGCTGATGTGCAGCGGCACCTCCCGCAACCGTGGCCGCCTGCTGGCCGCTTACATGACGGTTTATTATATCGGCATGGTCGTTGGGCAATTGATGGTCAGCAAGCTGTCTACCGAGCTGATGAGCGTCCTGCCGTGGGCAACCGCTCTGGTGCTGGCGGCCATTCTGCCGCTGCTGTTTACTCATATCGTGAGCGACGGCGATGAGCACCGTGAAAATACTCCGGTGTGGCCGATGCTGCGCCTGCGACAGGCCCGGCTTGGTATCAACGGCTGCATTATGTCCGGCATTGTCCTGGGCTCACTGTATGGCCTGATGCCGCTGTACCTCAATCACCAGGGCGTTAGCGACTCCGGAATTGGTTTCTGGATGGCGGTGATGATTAGTGCCGGTATTGTCGGCCAGTGGCCGATGGGGCGCCTGGCGGATAAATATGGCCGCCTGCTGGTGCTGCGCGTGCAGGTCTTTGTCGTTATCCTCGGCTGCCTCGCCATGTTAAGCAATGCGGCAATGGGGCCAGCGCTGTTTGTGCTGGGCGCTTTCGGCTTTACGCTTTACCCGGTTGCGATGGCCTGGGCCTGCGAGCGAGTTGAGCGCCATCAGCTGGTGGCGATGAACCAGGCGCTGCTGCTTAGCTACACCATCGGCAGCCTGATTGGGCCAACGGTGACCGCCCTGCTGATGCAAAACTACTCCGATAACGTGCTGTTTATCATGATGGCCGCCGTATCGTTTGTTTACCTGATGATGCTCCTGCGCAAGGCAGGTCAGCACCCGACTCCGGTGGCTCACGCCTGAGTCTGAGCTCCCGTCGCTTTTCCCGCTGCGTATTCCTTTATCGGAATACGTAGCGATCTATGGGAAGATACCCCGGTACATAAAAAGGGGAAGCGATGGATTCGGTAAACTTTACGCTGGCGCAAATAGAAGCTTTTGCCTGCGTCTGCGAATGTGGCACCTTGACGAAGGCCGCTAAAAAGCTGAAAAAAGACCGGACAACGGTCAGCCAGCTTCTGGACTACCTCGAAATCGATCTCGGCTACACGCTGTTCGATCGCGCAACCCGCCCTCTGACCTTAACTGAACCTGGAAAGTTACTTTATCGCCAGGCTCGGCTGTTTCTCCATGAAGCACGGGCGTTTTCCGAAGTCGCACGCCAGATGCCGGGGCAAATTGAGACCCGCCTGACCCTGTGTTACGACCCTTTGACTCCTCGTGAATTTTTACTCCGCCTGGTTGAGCGGCTGGCTCAAGAGCAAATCACCCTCGATTTATTACTGTGCGAGCGCGCCGATGCCGAGCGATGGCTCGACGAAGGTAAAGCGCATATTGGTATTTTTCAGGCGCTCAATCGTTCGGTTAATACTCATCTGCAGTGGCGCGCCGTGGGCAGCCTGGAGCTTGCGGTCTGGGCGAAGAGAGGGCTTTTCCCGGGCAAACCTGTCTCTCTTTTACACCTCGCAGCCGGTACGCAGCTGGTTCCCTTCCGCGAGATGCCGGACTCGCTGGCACAGCGCATCCAGATTGCCGACCGGGTAATACGGGTGAATGAGCTGACCCTGCTGGAGAAGCGGCTGTGCGCCGGGGAAGGGTGGGCCTTTCTGCCGCTGCATTTTGGGGTAGAAAACTGGCCGGGAATCGAACGGCTGGAAACGGAAATTGGGGATCGCGGGCTGATGCATCCTGTGGTGGCGCTCTGGAAGCCGGGGCACATAGCCCAAAGCCAGCTGGAGAAGGTGATAGCGGCAGTTGAATCCGCCTGGCAGACACAATAGCGCTCCCGTAAACGAGAGCGCCCGGTCTGAATTAGTACATGACCTTATGGCCGTACTGCTCCAGGATGCCTTTCACCCGCTCCATGGTCTCTTTTTTCGGCGGGTGAACGCCGTCCAGTTTGTATTCTTCGCCCATCGCAACCCATTTGTGTTTGCCCAGCTCGTGGTACGGCAGCAGCTCAATTTTCTCGACGTTGCCCATATCACGCGTGAACTCACCGAGGCGATGCGCAGAATCATCATCGTCAGACCAGCCCGGGACAACCACGTAGCGGATCCACACTTTGATCTCTTTTTTCGACAGATACTGCGCGAACTCCAGCGTGCGGTGGTTTGACACGCCAACCAGGTTTTGATGGATCTCGTCATTCATCTGCTTCAGGTCAAGCATGACCAGGTCGGTAACTTCAAGAAGCTCGTCAATGACCGGATCGTAGCGACGCACAAAGCCGTTGGTGTCCAGGCAGGTATGAATGCCTTCTTTGCGGCAGGCGCGGAACCAGTCGCGCACAAATTCGGCCTGCAGAATAGCTTCGCCGCCGGATGCGGTCACGCCGCCGCCGGATGCGTTCATAAAGTGGCGATAGGTCACCACCTCCTTCATCAGGTCATCTACCGTTACCTCTTTGCCACCGTGGGTATCCCAGGTGTCGCGGTTGTGGCAGTAGAGGCAGCGCATCAGGCAGCCCTGGAAGAAGGTAATGAAGCGAATACCGGGGCCATCCACGGTTCCGCAGGATTCAAAAGAGTGAATTCGTCCGATTGCTGACATTGCGGTGATTTCTCCAGGTGTGGCCCATCCGGGGCCTGTGGGTGCACAGCTCAAGCCGGCTGTGTTAAGTCTGTTTTGGCAGTTACCCAGAGTATAGATAGCTGGCAAAGCAGGCTGATAGCAGAGAGGTTAGTAAAAAGGCCCCACGGGTGTGGAGCCTTTATATATTACGCTTCTTCAGTCTAACAGGGAATTAGATGGACTGAGTGAAGGTACGGGTAATAACGTCCTGCTGCTGTTCTTTAGTCAGGGAGTTAAAACGTACTGCATAACCGGATACGCGGATGGTCAGCTGAGGGTATTTCTCAGGGTTTTCCATGGCGTCCAGCAGCATTTCACGGTTCATCACGTTCACGTTCAGGTGCTGACCACCTTCGATGTTCGCTTCGTGGTGGAAGTAACCATCCATCAGGCCTGCAAGGTTGGTTTTACGCACGTCGTCGTCTTTACCCAGAGCGTTCGGCACGATAGAGAAGGTGTAAGAGATACCATCTTTAGCGTAGGCAAACGGCAGTTTTGCAACGGAGGTCAGAGAGGCAACAGCACCTTTCTGGTCACGGCCGTGCATTGGGTTAGCGCCTGGACCGAATGGAGTACCTGCGCGGCGACCGTCTGGAGTGTTACCGGTTTTCTTACCATAAACCACGTTAGAGGTGATGGTCAGAACGGACTGAGTCGCGATAGCGCCACGGTAGGTATTCAGTTTCTGAATTTTCTTCATGAAACGTTCTACCAGGTCAACGGCGATGTCATCAACACGCGGGTCGTTGTTACCGAACTGCGGGTATTCGCCTTCGATTTCGAAGTCGATAGCCAGGCCATCTTCGTCGCGAATCGGTTTAACTTTGGCGTATTTGATTGCAGACAGGGAGTCAGCGGCAACGGACAGACCGGCGATACCGCAAGCCATGGTGCGAACAACGTCACGGTCGTGCAGAGCCATCAGAGACGCTTCGTAGCTGTACTTGTCATGCATGTAATGGATGATGTTCAGCGCGGTCACGTACTGCTTAGCCAGCCAGTCCATGAAGTGGTCCAGACGATCCAGAACGTTGTCGTAGTCCAGCACTTCAGCAGTGATTGGCGCTTCTTTAGGGCCAACCTGCATTTTCAGTTTTTCATCAACGCCGCCGTTGATAGCGTACAGCATGGTTTTCGCCAGGTTTGCACGAGCACCGAAGAACTGCATTTGCTTACCAACAATCATTGGGCTTACGCAGCAAGCAATCGCGTAGTCGTCGTTGTTGAAGTCAGGACGCATCAGGTCATCATTCTCATATTGCAGAGAAGAGGTGTCGATGGAGACTTTAGCCGCGTATTTTTTGAAGTTCAGTGGCAGTTTTTCAGACCACAGAATGGTGATGTTCGGCTCCGGAGACGGCCCCATGGTGTACAGGGTGTTCAGGAAGCGGAAGCTGTTTTTAGTCACCAGAGTACGGCCGTCAACGCCCATACCGCCGATAGATTCGGTTGCCCAGATTGGGTCACCGGAGAACAGCTCATCGTATTCTGGGGTACGCAGGAAGCGAACCATACGCAGTTTCATGACCAGGTGGTCAATCATTTCCTGAGCGTCTTGCTCGTTGATTTTGCCTGCTTTGATGTCGCGTTCGATGTAAGCATCCAGGAAGGTGGATACGCGGCCGAAGGACATTGCAGCGCCGTTCTGAGATTTAACCGCGGCCAGGTAGCCGAAGTAAGTCCACTGAATAGCTTCCTGAGCGTTGGTAGCAGGACCAGAGATATCGCAGCCATATTTAGCAGCCATTTCTTTGATCTGACCCAGCGCACGGTGCTGTTCGGAAATCTCTTCACGCAGACGGATAGTCGCTTCCAGGTCTTCACCGTTTTCCAGTTTGGTCTGCAGTGAGTTGAACTGAGCGAACTTGTCTTTCATCAGGTAGTCAATACCGTACAGCGCTACGCGACGGTAGTCACCGATGATACGGCCACGGCCATACGCATCTGGCAGACCAGTGATGACGCCGGATTTACGGCAGTTCAGGATGTCTTTGGTGTAAACGTCAAACACGCCCTGGTTGTGAGTCTTACGGTATTCGGTGAAGATTTTTTTCAGCATTGGGTCGAGTTCACGACCGTACACTTTGCAAGAACCTTCAACCATTTTGATGCCGCCGAACGGAATAATTGCACGTTTCAGAGGAGCATCAGTCTGCAGGCCCACGATGGTTTCGAGGGACTTGTTGATGTAACCAGCATCATGAGAAGTGATGGTAGAAGCAAGGTCGGTGTCAAAATCAACTGGCGCATGAGTGCGGTTTTCCAGTTTGACGCCTTCCATCACGCTGTCCCACAGTTTGGTAGTTGCGTCGGTAGCACCTGCCAGGAAGGACTCATCACCCTCGTACGGGGTGTAGTTTTTCTGAATAAAGTCACGTACGTTGACTTCATTCTGCCAGTCGCCTTTAGCAAAACCTTCCCAGGCTGTGGCTAACTTTTCATTAAGCTCGGACATGTAACACCTACCTTCTAATGTGGAGTTCTTAATCCTACGTGTTGGCTAAGCTTAGTGCTTATCGCCACCGCGCAGATAAATTACCCAGTATGTCAACCCAACCAGTAAACCCCCGCCGATGATGTTTCCGATGGTAACCGGAATCAGATTATCGGTGATGAAGTTCAACACGGTCAGATGCGAGAAACTTTCCGGAGAAGACCCTACTGCGGTCCAGAATTCCGGGCTGGCAAAATTGCGTACTACGATACCCATCGGGATCATAAACATGTTTGCGATACTGTGCTCAAAGCCGCTGGCAACAAACATGGCAACCGGAAGGATCATAGCAAACATTTTGTCCATCAGACTGCGGCCGGAGTAGCTCATCCAAACCGCCAGACAAACCATCAGGTTTGCGAGAATGCCGAGGCAGACCGCTTCGACAAACGTGTGGTGCATTTTATGGTCGGCGGTTTGCAGGACGTTCAGCCCCCATGCGCCGTTAGCCGTCATATACATTCCGGACAGCCAAATCAGCAGGACAAACAGCAGCGCGCCGATAAGGTTACCAATATAGACGTTGACCCAGTTACGCAGTAGCTGGCACCAGGTGATTCTGCCGCTGGCTTTGGCAACGACTATCAGGACGGTAGAAGTAAACAGGTCAGCACCGCAGATAACGCAAAGAATCAAGCCCAGCGAGAAACAGGTGCCGCCAATCAGTTTGGCAATCCCAAACGGGATAGTGGAAGTGCCGGTTGTGGCGGTAATGTAGAACACGAAGGCAATCGAAATGAAGACGCCTGCAGTAATCGCTAAGTAAAAGGTCGTTAGCGGTTGTTTTGTTGCTTTATAAACGCCAGCGTCTTCGGCAATTTTTGCCATCGCTGGTGGAAGCACTAGATCAAAAGGGTTGTCAGCTTTCACACTAACTCTCTCTTATTTAATTCGGCGAGGAGATACTAACAAAGCATTATAGAGTAAAATTTGATGTGGATCATATCTCGCCAAGCTAATAGGCACTGAAAAAGCAGGTCTATACCAGATTTTCAGCATAACTATTTGATTATCCCTGAAAAAATAAATTTTAATGTTTATAGATAAAATTGAATTTAGCCACAACTCCTTCTGAAATCGGTTAATTAAAATGGAGTATTTCAATATTTAAGCAACATTATTTTCTCTGTCGGCAAATAATGATTTACCCGAAATTAACCAAAAAATTACATAATAAATTATTATTGTTGCAATAATAAAAACGGGGCCAAAAAGCGCCCCGTAATATAGCTCAGACCCGGTGCGGTTCGCACCCCTAAGTTGTTAATAAATCACTTTACCTGCCAATATTTGGCTTTGGCACGCTGCAATTTTTCGTAAGCGGCCAGCAAGGCCTGGTGAGCCGGGAAGGCTTTCAGGTCTTTATCCACCGGCTGGAGGCCGTAGAAGGCTGCTTCTCCGCTCAGCGCCGCGCTTGCCGCGTCTACCGCGTCCGCACCGTACATGCGTACGAAAGCGTTCAGGTATTGCAGCGGCTCGCGCTCTTCTTCCTGAGACAGCAGCAGCAGGGTTTGCAGGCAGCGGTAGTAGTTGGCGCGCGCCGGGCTGAACAGCGAAGCGTTAAACTCCATGGTCCATTCGGTCCAGATAAGCGCCTGCTCCAGGTCGCCGCCCGCCAGCGCCAGCATCGCTTTCAGCTCGCCGATGCGCAGCGTGTACCAGCCGTTATCTTTCCCGGTCGCCAGGCCCAGCAGCTCGCGTACGCGGGTGAAGTCGTCATGGCCTTCGTCATCAAGCTGGGAGATAAGGTCCAGGTAATCCTGCTGTTCCCACTCGCTGTCCGGCAGCGCCAGGATCGTTTCGCGCAGGTGGCTGCCCATGCTGTTGTTGGCCAGCAGCAGGTCGTCCGCAGGGTAGATGTCGGACATGCCCGGAACGATAATACGGCAGGCGTACACGTCCAGATGCTCGTAGTCAGCGATATACACTTCCTGGTCTTCTGATTTAAAGATAGCCATCAGGGTGGCGAACTCTTCTTCCGTGGTGCCGGAGAAGCTCCAGTCGGCAAACGGATAATCGGCATCCTGCTTGAACATATCCCAGGAGATCAGGCCGCTGGAGTCGATGAAGTGAGTTTCCAGGTTAGCGTGCTCGGCCACTTCTTCGTCGTCGAAGGTTGGCGGGGTGAAAACGTCCAGGTCTTTCAGACCACGGCCCTGCAGCAGCTCGGTTACGGTACGCTCAAGCGCGACGCCGAAGTCCGGGTGTGCGCCAAACGAGGCGAAGCAGGTGCCGTTCGCCGGGTTGAACAGCACCACGCAGATAACCGGATATTTGCCGCCCAGAGAACCGTCGTAGGCGAAGATTGGGAAACCTTCCGCTTCGAGCGTTTTAATCGACTCAACTACGCCAGGGTAGCGAGCCAGCACTTCCTGCGGGATCTCCGGCAGGCTGATGCTCTCGGCAATAATGCGGTTTTTAATATGGCGTTCGAACACTTCGGACAGGCCCTGAACGCGCGCTTCGTTGGCGGTGTTCCCGGCGGACATGCCGTTAGAAACGTACAGGTTGCCGATGATGTTCATCGGAATATAAACGGTCTGCTGGTCGGACTGACGGGTAAACGGCAGGGCGCAGATACCGCGCTCTTCGTTTCCTGACTGTAGATCAATAAGCATCCCGGCGGTTAATTCGTTTTCCGGATCGTAGAAGGCGCGCAGGCGGGCATCGAGGATCCCTTCCGGCAATTGTTCATCTTCCGGGATTGGGAACCACTTCTCATTTGGATAATGAACAAACGGGCCATTCGCGATAGTGTCGCCCAGCCAGAAGTCGGCAAAGAAGTAGTTAGTGGACAGACGTTCAAAATATTCACCCAACGCGGAAGCCAGCGCCGCTTTTTTTGTTGCGCCCTTGCCATTGGTGAAGCAAAGCGCGCTGTCTTTATCGCGAATATGCACCGACCACACGTTCGGCACCGGGTTAAGCCAGGAGGCTTCTTCGATATTAAAGCCGAGGTCGGTCAGCTTGGTCTGGAAGCGAGCGATGGAGTCTTCCAGGGCGGCATCTTTGCCGGGGATAAAAGTCTGGGTCATGGGGTTCACTTTAATGGTACGCAAAACGCGCAATGATACGGGTTTTACCGGAGGGACGCTATCATCCGCCCGGTGCAGGCGACGCTAGCATAACAGGCTCTGCGGCATTGCTGTAACCCGGTGAGCTTAGAGTTTTTTGGCCTGACCGCCGGATATCGGGCAATTTTTTCTGCCGCCGGAAGATTGTGTTGTGTGATTTTGCGCACATTAGCCCCCGGCACCGGATTAACCGTTGCAACACTGCGCCGCTGAATGATAAAACCGATAATGTAATAAAAACTTATTGCTCGAGGCGTGGTGAGGGGAAATGACACAGGTATACAATTTTAGTTCTGGTCCGGCGATGCTACCGGCTGAGGTTCTTCGTCGTGCACAACAGGAACTGTGCGACTGGCACGGGCTTGGCACTTCCGTAATGGAAATTAGCCACCGTGGTAAAGAGTTTATTCAGGTTGCCGAAGAGGCAGAAAAAGATTTTCGCGATCTGCTGCAAATCCCCTCCAACTATAAAGTTTTATTCTGCCACGGCGGCGGCCGCGGTCAGTTTGCTGGCGTGCCGCTGAATATCCTCGGCGATAAAACCAGCGCTGACTATATCGACGGCGGCTACTGGGCTAACAGCGCGATTAAAGAAGCGAAGAAATACTGCCAGCCAATTGCCCACGACGTGAAAATTACCGTCGATGGCAAACGTGCCATCAAACCGATGAGCGAATGGCAGGTTTCCGACAACAGCGCTTTCCTGCATTACTGCCCGAACGAAACCATCGACGGCATCTCAATTGATGAAACGCCTGACTTTGGCGATACCGTAGTGGCGGCGGACTTCTCTTCCACCATTCTTTCTCGTCCTCTGGACGTTAGCCGCTTTGGCGTGATTTATGCCGGTGCGCAGAAAAACATCGGCCCGGCTGGCCTTACGCTGGTTGTGGTGCGTGAAGATTTACTGGGCAAAGCACACAAAGCTTGCCCATCGATTCTGGACTACACCGTCCTTAACGATAACGATTCGATGTTCAACACGCCGCCGACCTTCGCATGGTATCTTGCTGGCCTGGTCTTTAAGTGGCTCAAAGAGCAGGGCGGCGTTGCGGCCATGGACCGTATCAATCAGGCGAAAGCCGAGCTGCTGTACGGCGTGATTGATAACAGCGATTTCTACCGCAATGACGTGGCGGCCTCTAACCGCTCCCGCATGAACATTCCATTCCAGCTGGCGGATAGCGCGCTGGATAAAGTGTTCCTCGAAGAGTCATTTGCCGCAGGCCTGCACTCCCTGAAAGGCCACCGCGTAGTGGGCGGCATGCGTGCCTCCATCTATAACGCGATGCCGCTCGACGGCGTGAAAGCGCTGACCGACTTTATGGTGGACTTCGAGCGCCGTCACGGTTAATTGTTGCCATAGCACTTTGCCCCGCAGCTTGCCTGCGGGGTTTTTATTCTGTTTGAGTTGAGAGTATTTTCCCCATGCTGGAATCCCTGACGTTACAACCCATCGCGCTGGTCGACGGCACCATCAATCTGCCCGGCTCCAAAAGCGTGTCTAACCGTGCGCTGCTGCTTGCCGCGCTGGCGAAAGGCACCACGGTTCTGAGCAACCTGCTGGATAGCGATGATGTCCGCCATATGCTTAATGCCCTGAAAGCGCTGGGCGTAAGCTATACGCTTTCTGCGGATCGTACTCGTTGTGAAGTCACCGGCGTGGCCGGGCCGCTGCATGCGAAGGGCGAGCTTGAACTGTTTTTAGGCAATGCCGGAACGGCTATGCGCCCGCTGGCGGCCGCGTTGTGCCTCGGGAGCAACAACATTGTGCTCACCGGCGAGCCGCGCATGAAAGAGCGCCCGATTGGTCACCTGGTTGACGCTCTGCGCCAGGGCGGGGCGCAGATTGATTATCTGGAGCAGGAAAACTACCCGCCTCTGCGCCTGCGCGGCGGCTTCAGCGGCGGCAAGGTTGAAGTGGACGGCAGCGTTTCCAGCCAGTTCCTGACCGCGCTGCTGATGACCGCGCCGCTGGCGGCAAATGACACCGAAATCACCATCAAAGGCGAGCTGGTTTCCAAACCCTATATCGATATCACCCTTCATTTAATGAAAACCTTCGGCGTTGAGGTGGAAAACCGCGACTACCGCAGCTTTATTATTCGTGGCGCGCAGCAGTACCAGTCTCCGGGGGCCTATCTGGTGGAAGGCGATGCCTCTTCTGCCTCTTACTTCCTCGCCGCCGGGGCGATTAAAGGCGGTACGGTGAAAGTGACCGGGATTGGCCGCAACAGCGTTCAGGGCGATATTCGCTTCGCCGACGTGCTGGAGAAAATGGGCGCGAAAGTGACCTGGGGCGATGATTTCATCAGCTGTGAGCGTGGGGAATTGAACGCTATCGATATGGACATGAACCATATCCCGGATGCGGCGATGACTATCGCAACCGCCGCGCTGTTCGCCAAAGGCACCACTACGATGCGTAACATCTACAACTGGCGCGTAAAAGAGACCGACCGCCTGAGCGCGATGGCGACCGAGCTGCGTAAAGTTGGTGCCGAGGTGGAAGAGGGCGAGGATTACATCACCGTCACGCCGCCTGCAAAGCTGCAGTTTGCCGAAATTGGCACCTACAACGATCACCGAATGGCAATGTGCTTCTCGCTGGTGGCGCTGTCCGATACGCCGGTGACCATTCTTGACCCGGGCTGCACCGCAAAAACCTTCCCGGACTATTTCGACCAGCTCGCCCGCATCAGCACCCTGGCCTGAGGTCACTCTAACCGCATCATATGATGCGGTTTTTTTATTCCCCTACGATTCCTTACAACCGTCGTTGCGCAATTCTTCTACACTCAGCCTGATTCCAGACGATATTTCCCCGGAAAGATAACAGTCCTGGCCGTTGCGGCGTATAATGCGCGGCGTTTATCAACCGCGAATCCAGCGAATGAGGAGAAAACGATGACGGCACCCGCCCCGGTAATAACGATTGATGGCCCAAGCGGCGCCGGTAAAGGCACGCTCTGCAAGGCCATGGCCGAAGCGCTGCAGTGGCATCTGCTGGACTCTGGTGCGATTTATCGCGTACTTGCGCTCGCTGCGCTGCATCACCATGTTGATGTCGCCTCTGAAGACGCGCTGGTGCCGCTTGCCGCGCATCTGGACGTCCGTTTTGTCTCTACGGAAGGTAACCTCGAAGTTATCCTCGAAGGGGAAGATGTGAGCGGCGAAATCCGTACTCAGGAAGTGGCCAACGCCGCATCGCAGGTCGCCGCTTTCCCTCGGGTACGTGAAGCGCTGCTGCGCCGCCAGCGAGCATTTCGCGAGGCGCCGGGCCTTATCGCCGACGGTCGCGATATGGGCACCGTCGTTTTCCCCGATGCCCCGGTGAAAATTTTCCTCGATGCTTCCTCAGAAGAGCGCGCCCACAGACGTATGCTACAGTTGCAGGGGAAGGGCTTTAGTGTTAACTTTGAGCGCCTTTTGGCCGAGATCAAAGAACGCGACGATCGCGACCGGAATCGGCCTGTAGCGCCGCTGGTACCCGCTGCCGATGCTTTAGTGCTGGACTCAACCAGTATGAGTATTGAGCAAGTGATTGAAAAAGCGCTACAATACGCCCGCGAAAAGCTGGCGCTCGCTTGAGATAGCGACCCTATTCCGATGTACCTGCTGCAATGGATTGTGAGCAGGCATGTGAAACAACCCCATCCGACATGAAGTCAGATGGACGTTAAATTGAAGAATCCTGAAGATTATCAATATGACTGAATCTTTTGCTCAACTATTTGAAGAATCCCTGAAAACAATCGAAACCCGTCCGGGTTCCATCGTTCGTGGTGTTGTTGTTGCTATCGACAAAGACGTAGTACTGGTTGACGCCGGTCTGAAATCTGAGTCCGCCATTCCGGCAGAGCAGTTCAAGAACGCCCAGGGCGAGCTGGAAATCCAGGTTGGTGACGAAGTTGACGTTGCTCTGGATGCAGTGGAAGACGGCTTCGGTGAAACCCTGCTGTCCCGTGAAAAAGCTAAACGTCACGAAGCTTGGATCACGCTGGAAAAAGCTTACGAAGAAGCTGAAACTGTGGTTGGTGTTATCAACGGCAAAGTTAAAGGTGGCTTCACTGTTGAGCTGAACGGTATTCGTGCGTTCCTGCCAGGTTCTCTGGTAGACGTTCGTCCAGTTCGCGACACCCTGCACCTCGAAGGCAAAGAGCTTGAGTTCAAAGTTATCAAGCTTGATCAGAAACGCAACAACGTTGTTGTTTCTCGCCGTGCGGTTATCGAGTCTGAGAACAGCGCAGAGCGCGATCAGCTGCTTGAAAACCTGCAAGAAGGCATGGAAGTTAAAGGTATCGTTAAGAACCTCACTGACTACGGCGCATTCGTTGATCTGGGCGGCGTTGACGGCCTGCTGCACATCACCGATATGGCATGGAAACGCGTTAAGCATCCAAGCGAAATCGTGAATGTTGGCGACGAAATCACTGTTAAAGTGCTGAAGTTCGACCGCGAACGTACTCGTGTATCCCTCGGCCTGAAACAGCTGGGCGAAGATCCATGGGTAGCTATCGCTAAGCGTTATCCAGAAGGTACCAAACTGACTGGCCGCGTGACCAACCTGACCGACTACGGCTGCTTCGTTGAAATCGAAGAAGGCGTTGAAGGCCTGGTTCACGTATCCGAAATGGATTGGACCAACAAAAACATCCACCCATCCAAAGTTGTTAACGTTGGTGATGTAGTGGAAGTTATGGTTCTGGATATCGACGAAGAACGTCGTCGTATCTCCCTGGGTCTGAAGCAGTGCAAAAACAACCCATGGCAGCAGTTCGCTGAGACCCACAACAAAGGCGATCGCGTTGAAGGTAAAATCAAGTCTATCACTGACTTCGGTATCTTCATCGGCCTGGACGGCGGCATCGACGGCCTGGTTCACCTGTCTGACATCTCCTGGAACGTTGCAGGCGAAGAAGCAGTTCGTGAATACAAAAAAGGCGACGAAATCGCTGCAGTTGTTCTGCAGGTTGACGCAGAGCGTGAGCGTATCTCCCTGGGCGTTAAGCAGCTGGCAGAAGATCCGTTCAACAACTACGTTGCGCTGAACAAGAAAGGCACTATCGTTACTGGTAAAGTAACGGCAGTTGACGCGAAAGGTGCTACAGTTGAATTGGCAGACGGCGTTGAAGGCTACCTGCGTGCTTCTGAAGCTTCCCGTGACCGCGTTGAAGATGCAACTCTGGTTCTGAGCGTTGGCGACGATGTTGAAGCTAAGTTCACCGGCGTTGATCGTAAAAACCGTGTTGTAAGCCTGTCTGTTCGTGCTAAAGACGAAGCTGACGAGAAAGATGCAATCGCTACTGTTAACAACAAACAGGAAGAAAGCAACTTCTCTAACGCAATGGCTGAAGCATTCAAAGCAGCTAAAGGCGAGTAATCGTCCGAGCGTTGTATCCTGGCTGTTGCTGGGGTATAAAATCAGGGCGGCTTCGGCCGCCCTTGTTCGATTGAGAGCTGTAAGCTAATTTTCCTGAATGGAAACCGGAGGAATCACATGACCAAGTCAGAATTGATAGAAAGACTTGCAACCCAGCAATCCCATGTCCCGGCGAAAGCGGTGGAAGATGCGGTTAAAGAGATGCTGGAGCATATGGCCTCTACGCTCGCCCAGGGTGAACGTATTGAAATCCGGGGTTTCGGCAGTTTCTCCTTACACTATCGCGCTCCTCGCACCGGACGTAATCCAAAAACCGGCGATAAAGTGGATCTGGAAGGTAAATACGTTCCGCACTTTAAACCAGGTAAAGAGCTACGTGACCGCGCCAATATTTATGGTTAATTCTTCGGAATTGACGAAAAAGGCACCTCGCCCGAGGTGCCTTTTTTTTGGCTTTACCAACGGGTTTGCGAACCAGCTCCCTGCGGGAGATGTAATGTTGCTGGCTTAGCCGCTTAATGCATTACTCCGCGCTCATTTCCCCGCTAACCTTCTGATACTGATACCCGCTCAGCGCACACTGCTCCTGACAAGGAGGTGTGCATGTTTTCAATTCCGGCGGTTGCCTGCGTTGTTATATTGGCTTCATTGCCGCTGCTTTGGCTCCCGGTTATCCCGGCGACGTACTCTATTCTGCTGCTGCCCGTAGCGGCACTGCTACTCTGCGGCTGTTTTGGCCGTTATCGCTTTGCTCGTTATCTGGCTTTGTTTGTGCTGATGCTGAGCTGGAGCCTGCTGGCCGCCCGACAAACGCTGGATATGTTTGATGAGTTAGGGCAACAGCCGGTTTCAGCGCAGGTAAAAATAACCCGCAGCGACGGCGAGCGCCGCCATGAATTACGCATAGTGAGAGTCAACGGACGTTATCTGTTTCCTGCTCCCGGCGTGGCGCTCAAAAATAGCGTCTTTGCGCAGCCGGTATGCGAGGGGCAGGTATGGCAGATGAAGCTACGGCTTCGCCCGGTTCACGGGCAGCTAAACGAAGGCATATTTGACGGCCAGCGCTACGCGCTTTCACAGCTTCTCCCGTTCACTGGCCGGGTTCTGAGCGCTACGCTGCTATCAGAAAGCTGTAATTTACGTGGCGAATGGCTTCGCAGGGCAAAAGCGGCCACGCAGCACCTACCCTGGCAAGGTGTGATAATCGCACTCGGCTTTGGGGAACGGATAGATGTGAGCGGCGAAGTAAAAAAAATTATGCGTGATACCGGCACCGCCCATCTTATGGCGATATCCGGGTTACATATAGCGCTTGCGGGAGGCATTGGCTGGTTGTTTGCCAGGGTATTCCAGTTTAGCCTGCCGGCGTCCTGGATTGGCTATCGCCTGCCGCTGCTGGCGAGTTTTGGCGTGGCGTTGTTCTATACGTGGCTTTCGGGCATGAGCCCGCCGGCCGTTCGCACCATGGTGGGGATGGGCGTCTGGGCGGCACTCCGGCTGAGCGGCCGCCAGTGGCCATCGTGGCACGTATTGCTTTGCTGTGCAGCGGGCATCGTTTTCTGCGAACCGCTGGCTATCCTTGCGGACAGCCTTTGGCTATCGGCGCTGGCGGTAGGTGGGCTGATATTCTGGTATCAGTGGGTGCCGCAGCCGCGCCTGAATTTGCCCCGATATTTGAAGCCGCTAATCGATCTGCTCTATCTTCAGCTTGGCGTAACTCTTCTGCTGGTGCCGCTTCAGCTTCTACTGTTTCATGGCGTGAGCTTTACCTCACTGGTTGCAAACCTGTTTGCGGTCCCGGCAATTACGTTTATCAGCGTGCCGCTAATATTGTTTGGCATGGCTATGGTCTCGCTGCCGGGGGCCGGTGCGGCGCTATGGTATCTGGCCGATAAATCTCTGGCCGTGGTGTTTGCTCTACTTGCGGGCCTTCCCGCCGGTTGGGTGGCGCTGGACCGGCGCTTTATCTGGCTGGCGTTTTTTGCCTGGTGGGGGATTGTTATCTGGCGATTTTGCCTTTGGCGCAGCTCTCCCGCGGCTGTCATCGCTATTCTGCTGTGCATGTCATCTCCTTTCTGGCGTAAACCTATTCCTGAAGGCTGGGCGATACATATGCTGGATGTCGGGCACGGGCTTGCCGTGGTTATTGAAAAAGAAGGGAAGGCCTTGCTGTATGATACGGGCAATGCGTGGCCCGGTGGCGATGCGGCAAGGCAAGTGATAATTCCGTGGCTGAAATGGCACAATCTTGAACCCGAAAACGCGATCATTAGCCATGAGCATCTGGACCACATCGGCGGACTTGGCAGCTTAGAGGAGGAGTGGCCCGGTCTGAAAGTCCGAAGCCCGCTGCCGGATAAAGGGCATCAACCCTGTTTTCGTGGCCAGCAATGGCGCTGGCAGGGGCTGCAATTTAGCGCTTTGTGGCCGCCGCAGGACACTCAGAACACGGGCAATAATCGCTCCTGCGTGGTGATGGTGAGCGATGGAAAATTCAGACTCTTGCTTACCGGAGATCTGGAAGCCGGGGCTGAACTGGCTATGCTAAGGAAGCGGTGGCAGGAATTAAAAGCAGATATTATTCAGGTTCCTCATCACGGGAGCCGCACATCTTCAAGCGGGCCGCTGCTGCGGGCGGTATCCGGCAGCGTGGCGCTGGCTTCCACATCGCGTTATAACGCATGGCGCTTACCTTCCCTGAATATTATTGAACGCTACCACAAATATGGTTACCGCTGGTACGACACGGCGCTGTCGGGGCAGCTGACAATCACAATAAACAGTGATAAATGGCAAATCTCTGGCTTCAGAGAGCAAATATTGCCCCGTTGGTATCATCAGTGGTTTGGCGTCACCCGCGATAATGGGTAGAATATGCGGCTATTTCATAAAAGGCTGGTTCGACTTAATGCAGAACGATAAAGATCTCTCCACGTGGCAGACTTTCCGCCGGCTCTGGCCGATGATAACCCCATTTAGAACGGGTCTGATTGTGGCTGGGATAGCGTTAATCCTTAATGCTGCGAGCGACACCTATATGCTTTCGCTGCTGAAACCGCTGCTGGATGATGGTTTCGGCAAAACGGACTCATCGGTGCTGCTGTGGATGCCGCTGGCCGTTATCGCCCTGATGCTGCTGCGCGGTATCACAAGCTATGTCTCCAGCTACTGCATTTCATGGGTTTCGGGAATGGTGGTGATGAATATGCGTCGCCGCTTGTTCAGCCACATGATGGGCATGCCGGTCGCTTTCTTCGACCAGCAGTCGACGGGTACGTTGCTTTCACGTATTACCTACGATTCTGAGCAGGTTGCTTCTTCATCTTCCAGCGCGCTGATTACCGTAGTGCGCGAAGGTGCCTCGATTATCGGTCTGTTTGTGCTGATGTTTTGGTACAGCTGGCAGCTGTCGGTTATTTTGATCGTACTGGCGCCTATCGTTTCGTTTGCTATTCGCTTCGTGTCCAAGCGTTTTCGTAATATCAGCAAAAACATGCAGAACACCATGGGGCAGGTAACAACCAGCGCCGAGCAGATGCTGAAGGGCCATAAAGAAGTGTTGATCTTCGGCGGCCAGCAGGTGGAAACCAGCCGTTTCGACAAGGTTAGCAACCGCATGCGTAACCAGGGGATGAAGCTGGTTTCTGCGTCTTCTATTTCTGACCCGATCATTCAGCTGATTGCCTCTTTCGCTTTGGCCTTCGTGCTTTATGCCGCAAGCTTCCCGAGCGTAATGGAGACCCTCACCGCCGGGACTATTACCGTCGTCTTCTCGTCGATGATTGCGCTGATGCGCCCGTTGAAATCACTGACCAACGTTAACGCCCAGTTCCAGCGCGGTATGGCCGCCTGCCAGACGCTGTTCTCCATCCTCGATTCTGAACAGGAAAAAGACAACGGCAAACAGGTTATCGAGCGCTCTAAAGGCGACGTTGAATTCCGCAATGTTACCTTTACCTATCCGGGGCGCGATGTTCCTGCCCTGCGCAATATCAACCTGACCATCCCGGCAGGTAAAACCGTTGCCCTGGTAGGCCGCTCCGGCTCCGGTAAATCAACCATCGCCAGTCTGATCACTCGTTTCTACGAGCAGGAAGAGGGTGAGGTTCTGATTGATGGCCTGGATATTCGTGAATATACCCTTGCTTCGCTGCGTAACCAGGTTGCTCTGGTTTCTCAGAATGTGCATTTGTTCAACGATACCATCGCCAATAACATCGCTTATGCCCGCACCGAGCAGTATTCGCGTGAGGATATCGAAAAGGCCGCGCGTATGGCCTATGCCATGGACTTCATCAGCAAGATGGAGAACGGGCTTGATACCATGATCGGTGAAAACGGCGTGCTGCTTTCAGGCGGCCAGCGCCAGCGTATTGCGATTGCTCGTGCGCTGCTGCGTGATAGCCCGATTCTGATCCTCGATGAGGCCACCTCGGCGCTTGATACCGAGTCAGAGCGTGCTATTCAGGCGGCGCTTGATGAGCTGCAAAAAAACCGTACCTCGCTGGTTATCGCCCACCGACTGTCAACCATTGAGCAGGCTGACGAAATCGTGGTAGTGGAAGATGGCCGCATCGTTGAGCGCGGGCCGCACCAGGAGCTGCTGGCTCACCGCGGCGTGTATGCCCAGCTTCATAAGATGCAATTTGGCGAATGATAGAGCGCATCTGGTCGGGTAAATCTCCGCTCTACCTGCTGCTATTGCCGCTTTCCTGGCTGTATGGCCTGGTGAGCGGCATAATCCGCCTCTCTTATCGCCTTGGCCTGCGCAAAGCCTGGCGTGCTCCGGTTCCCGTCGTTGTGGTAGGCAATTTGACCGCAGGTGGCAACGGGAAAACGCCGGTCGTTATCTGGCTGGTTGAGCAGCTACAGCGGCGCGGGATTCGCGTCGGCGTAGTTTCCCGCGGCTACGGCGGCAAGGCTGCCGCTTACCCTCTGCTGCTTGACTCTCAAACGACTCCCTCTGAAGCAGGCGATGAGCCGGTGCTGATTTTTCAGCGTACCGGTGCGCCGGTAGCGGTAGCGCCAAAACGCAGCGAGGCCGTTAAAGCGCTTATTCAGTCATCAGACCCGCAAATTATTATTACCGATGACGGGTTGCAGCATTACGCTCTGGTCCGCGATAAAGAAATTGTGGTGATTGACGGCGCTCGCCGCTTTGGCAACGGCTGGTGGTTACCCGCCGGGCCGATGCGTGAGAGGGCAGGGCGTCTACGCAGCGTGGATGCGGTAATTGTTAACGGCGGCGTGGCGCAGTCCGGGGAAATAGCCATGCGCCTGGAGCCGGGGCTGGCCATTAATATTCTGACCGGCGAGCGTCGCCCGGTAAATGCGTTGAGCAACGTGGTTGCTATGGCCGGTATCGGGCATCCTCCGCGCTTTTTTGCCACGCTCGAACAGTGTGGCGTGAAGCCGGTTAAAACCGTTGCGCTTGCCGACCACCAAGCCATTACCGAACAGGATATGCTCAACATCGCGGCACCCGGACAAACGGTGTTGATGACGGAGAAAGATGCGGTTAAATGCCGCGCTTTTGTGCAGGGGCATCCCGACTGGTGGTATTTGCCGGTAGATGCGCAGCTAACTTCGCCGTTGGCCGATGCTTTACTCAGGGAGTTACTGGCTCTGGTGCGGTAGCGTTACCGGCACCGGTTTTGTGTTCGTTGATAACAGGTGTGCCATGACCGTTCCGCATCTTTCACTCCGCGCAGCCCGGAGTCTGCACCTTGCCGCTCAGGGGCTTTTACAAAAACCTCGCCGCCGCGCTCGTCCTTCGGACATTAGCGAGGCGGTATCCCGCATGTCGCTTCTGCAAATTGATACCATCAATATTGTTGCCCGCAGCCCTTACCTGGTCCTGTTCAGCCGCCTTGGCCGTTTTGAGCAAAGCTGGCTGGATAACGCGCTTGCGAACGGCGAGCTGATTGAGTATTGGGCGCATGAAGCCTGCTTCCTGCCAAAGCAGGATTTTTCCCTGATCCGCCACCGCATGCTCAGCCCGGAAAATATGGGCTGGAAATACCGCCCTGAGTGGATGGCGGAACATGCAGAGGATATAAAGCAGCTGCTGGCGTTTATCGAGCAAAACGGCCCGGTGCGCTCTGCCGACTTTGAACATCCCCGCAAGGGAGCCAGCGGCTGGTGGGAGTGGAAGCCGCAGAAAAAACACCTCGAAGGCCTGTTTACCGCCGGGAAGGTTATGGTTACCGAGCGGCGTAATTTCCAGCGTGTGTATGATTTGACTCACCGGGTGATGCCGCACTGGGACGACGCCGTCCATCTTATTGACCAGCAGCAGGCCGAGCTGAAAATGCTGGAGAACAGCGCCCGCAGCCTCGGCGTGTTTCGCCCCGAATGGCTGGCGGACTACTACCGCCTGAAAAACCTCGCGTTAAAACCGCTACTTGAGAACTGGATTTCTTCCGGCAGCGTCATCCGGGTTGAAGTCGAGAAACTGGGCGAAATGCTGCTGCATCACTCGCTGTTGCCGCTGCTGGATAAAGCTCAGCAAAACCAGCTAAAAGCTACCCACAGCGCCGTGCTGTCGCCTTTTGATCCCGTAGTCTGGGATCGCAGAAGGGCGGAAGCGCTGTTTGATTTCTCCTACCGGCTCGAGTGCTACACGCCCGCTGAAAAACGCCGCTACGGCTACTTCGTTCTGCCGCTGCTGCACAATGGGGCTCTGGTTGGCCGAATGGACGCCAAAATGCACCGCAAGCAGGGAGAGCTGGAAGTGATAAGCCTTTACCTGGAGGAGAGTGTCAAAGTGACCCGCTCGTTGGTAGAAGGGTTACGGGGCGCGTTGAATGAGTTCGCCCTTTGGCAGTCGGCAACGAATATCTCCTTTGGCATGTTGCCGGAAGCGCTAAGAGAAACATGGGGGCCGGGCTGGGAAATGGCCCCGGCGGGCTAGTCATTTATGCTATTCTGGTGCCGTCGATGGCACTCATCTGGAGTAATTATGGAAAGTCGTTTACTTGAAATCATTGCCTGCCCGGTTTGTAACGGCAAGCTCTATTATAACCAGGAAAAGCAAGAGCTTATCTGTAAGCCCGATGGCCTGGCGTTCCCGCTGCGCGACGGCATCCCGGTTCTGCTGGAAACCGAAGCGCGTACCCTGAATTCGGACGAGACCAATCCATGAGTTTTGTGGCTATTATTCCCGCACGCTATGCCTCCACGCGCCTGCCGGGTAAACCTCTGAAAGATATCAACGGTAAAGCGATGATCCTCCACGTGCTGGACAGGGCGCGTGAGTCCGGTGCCGAGCGTATCATCGTCGCTACCGATCACCCTGAGGTTGCAAGCGTGGTTGAAGCCGCCGGAGGCGAAGTTTGCCTGACCAGCCCCGACCATCAGTCCGGCACCGAACGCCTGGCTGAAGTGATTGAAAAATGCGGTTTTAGCGATGAGACGGTTATCGTTAATGTGCAGGGCGATGAGCCGATGATCCCGCCGGTCATTATCCAGCAGGTGGCTAACAACGTTGCTAACAGCCAGGCCGGAATGGCGACGCTTGCTGTGCCGATTGACTCAGCGGAAGAAGCCTTTAATCCCAACGCCGTGAAAGTGGTGATGGACGCTCAGGGCTACGCGCTCTATTTCTCACGCGCAACCATTCCGTGGGATCGCGAGCGTTTTGCTAAGTCCCGCGAACAGATTGGCGATACCTTCCTGCGCCATATCGGCATTTACGGCTACCGCGCCGGTTTTATCCGCCGCTATGTTAGCTGGGAGCCAAGCCAGCTTGAGCAGATCGAAATGCTGGAGCAGCTGCGGGTGCTGTGGAACGGGGAAAAAATCCACGTTGCCGTCGCTAAGGCTATCCCGAGTATTGGCGTTGATACGCCGGAAGATCTGGAGCGCGTCCGCCTCGCGATGCGCTAAGCCTTCCTTCTGTGCAAACAAACCGGCCCTTTGCGCCGGTTTTTCTTTTTCTGAATCCAGATTGATCTGAAGTGGTGACAACTTCCCCTGCTGCGCTCATTATTAAATCAACAGTATTACCAGGGGAAATCGGTATGGAATTGCTGCGTAAGGAGCTAAGTCACCTGCTGGGTGAGAAACTCAGCCGCATTGAGTGCATCAGCGAACATACGGAAACGTCGCTGTGGTCGCTGTATGACAGCGAAGGTCACGCTATGCCGCTGCTGGCAAAAAGCTTTACCTCGCCCGGGCTGGCCGCCCAGCTGGCGTGGAAAATGTCGCTGCTCGCGCGCTCGGGTACGGTGAGGATGCCGGTGGTTTACGGGGTTATCACTCACGACGACATTCCCGGGCCGGATGTTCTGCTAATGGAGCGGCTGCGCGGGGTGCCGGGTGAAGCGCCGACGCGCACGCCCAACCGCTGGGAGCAGCTTAAAGATCAGATAGTCGAGGGGCTGCTTTCCTGGCACCGGGTAGACAGCGGAGGCTGCGTCGGCAACGTTGACAGCACCCAGGAAAACATCTGGCCGCACTGGTATCGCCAGCGGGTTGAGGTTCTGTGGAGCACGCTCAATCAATACCAAAATACCGGGCTGACAATGCAGGACAGGCGCATTCTGTTCCGCACCCGCGAGTGCCTGCCGCGCATGTTTGAAAACTTTAACGATAACTGCGTGCTCATCCACGGCAATTTTTCCCTCAGAAGCATGCTCAAGGACTCACGCAGCGACCAGCTGCTGGCGATGGTTAACCCCGGCATGATGCTGTGGGCGCCCCGGGAGTACGAGCTGTTCCGGCTTTCAGAACCGGGCCAGTCGGAGAGCCTGCTGTGGCGCTATTTACAGCGTGCCCCGGTGGCGGAGTCTTTCCTCTGGCGGCGCTGGCTGTACGTGTTGTGGGATGAAATTGCTCAGCTGTTGCAGACCGGCCGTCTTAACCGGCCTGCGTTTGATAAAGCCTCGAAGGAACTACTCCCCTGGCTCTCCTGAGGAGCCTTTCAGCCACTGCCAGGCGCGCCCCAACGTTTCATAACCCACCCGGTCACTGTGCAACAGCCAGACCGGGGACGGGATAATTCTCTCCCACGGATTAAGCGGGGAGGTTATCGCCAGCTGGTTAGCCGGAGCGGGAAGCGGGTGCAGCCCTGCGCGGGTAAAGAAGGTCATCGCGCGCGGCAGGTGGGAGGCCGAGGTCACCAGGATAAACGGCTGCTGGCCAATCAGCTGCGCAACCGCCTGTGCCTCTTCTTCCGTATCTTTTGGCGAGTCCAGGGTGATTATCTCATCTCGTGAAATTCCCAGACTTTCTGCGACTCGTGCCCCAACTTCCGCCGTACTGACGTTATTGGTCATCGCTCTGGCCCCGGTGAAGATAAGCTTTGCCCCAGGATTCAGATTTTTCAGGCGAATCGCTTCCGTCAGGCGCGGTAAACTGTTGTTGATAAGGTTGGAGCTGGGTGCCCATTGCGGATTCCACGTATAGCCGCCGCCCAGCACTACGATGTATTTAACATTATCGCCCTGCTGGCGCGTGGAGTAGGTATCTTCCAGCGGCTTAAGCATCCAGTCCGCAACGGGTTGCAGGCTAATCAGGAACAGAACCAGCCAGCTCGCCGTGAGTAAGCCCTTTGCGGTTCTCTGCCAGCGGGTAAACCACAGCAGCGCAAGGGCAAGGCCCATGGCAAGCAGCAGGAAAGGCAGGGGCAACAGCAGCCCGCCGATGAATTTTTTCAGTATAAAAAGCATGAAATTCGGGTCCTTTTTAACCATCCGGCAGCGAAACGCCTGTGATATTACACCAGATGGGTTCATTCTCGCCCCGGCTGTGCCAAAATAGCGGTTTTGTCAGACGACCTCTTTTGCCACGGAGCTGTACCCATGGGTGACCGCAATTTTGACGATATTGCCGAGAAGTTCTCGCACAATATCTATGGCACAACAAAAGGCCAGTTGCGGCAGGAGATTTTGTGGCAGGACTTAGAGGCTTTTCTGGCAACCCAGCCTGAAAAACTGCGGGTGCTCGACGCGGGCGGCGGGGAAGGCCAGACGGCAACCCGGTTTGCTGAATTAGGCCACCAGGTGCTGCTTTGCGATGTCTCCGCCGGAATGATTGAACGTGCAAAAATGCTCGCTCAGGAGAAAGGTGTGAGCGACAACATGCATTTTGTACAATCCTCCGCTCAGGACATCGCCCAACATTTGGAAAGCCCGGTTGATCTGATATTGTTTCATGCGGTGCTGGAATGGGTAACCGATCCCCAGGCCGCGTTAAAAGCGCTTTGGGACTGTTTGCGCCCGGGCGGCACTTTGTCGCTAATGTTCTACAATGCAAACGGCCTGCTGATGCGAAACATGTTCGTGGGTAACTTTGAATATGTGCTGCAGGGCATGAAGAAAAATAAGCGTAAAACCCTTTCGCCCGACAATCCGCTGCAGCCAGAACAGGTTTACCACTGGCTGGAGCAAATTGGCTGGCAAATTACCGGTAAAACCGGCGTGCGGGTGTTCCATGACTACCTGCGAGACAAAAACAAACAACGAGATGGTTTTGACGATTTGCTGACGCTGGAGACGCGTTATTGCCGGCAGGAGCCGTTTATCAGTCTCGGCCGCTATATTCACGTAACCGCGTTTAAGCCGCAGAGCCAAGGATAAATTATGAGTGATTTTTCCCAGACAGTGCCTGAACTGGTTGCCTGGGCCAGGAAAAATGATTTTTCAATCTCGCTGCCTACCGAGCGCCTGACGTTTTTGCTGGCGGTTGCCACCTTAAACGGCGAACGCCTCGACGGTGAGCTTAGCGAGGGTGAACTTATTGATGCGTTTCGCCACGTCAGCGACGGTTTCGAGCAAACCAGCGAAACAATCAACGTGCGCGCCAACAACGCCATCAATGATATGGTGCGCCAGCGCTTGCTTAACCGCTTTGTCAGCGAGGTTTCCGAAGGGAATGCCATTTACCGCCTGACGCCGCTGGGCATCGGGATTACCGACTACTACATTCGCCAGCGCGAGTTTTCAACGCTGCGCCTCTCTATGCAGCTCTCTATCGTAGCCGGCGAGCTTAAGCGCGCCGCCGATGCGGCGGATGAGGACGGCGATGAGTTCCACTGGCACCGTAACGTCTATGCGCCGCTGAAATATTCGGTGGCGGAGATTTTCGACAGCATCGACCTTACGCAGCGCATCATGGACGAGCAGCAGCAGCAGGTGAAGGATGATATTGCCCAGTTGCTGAATAAAGACTGGCGGGCCGCCATCTCCAGCTGTGAACTGCTGCTCTCGGAAACTTCCGGTACGCTGCGCGAACTTCAGGATACGCTTGAAGCGGCTGGCGACAAGCTGCAGGCCAACCTGCTGCGGGTGCAGGACTCAACGATGGGGCGCAACGATCTCCATTTTGTCGACCGCCTGGTGTTCGACCTGCAAAGCAAGCTCGACCGCATTATCAGCTGGGGCCAGCAGGCCATCGACCTGTGGATTGGCTATGACCGCCACGTTCACAAGTTTATCCGTACCGCTATCGACATGGATAAAAACCGCGTCTTTGCGCAACGCCTGCGCCAGTCGGTGCAGAGCTATTTCGATGCGCCGTGGGCGCTAACCCATTCCAGCGCCGATCGCCTGCTGGACATGCGTGACGAAGAGATGGCCCTGCGTGACGAAGAGGTCACCGGTGAACTCCCGAACGAACTTGAGTTCGAAGAATTTAACGAAATCCGCGAACAGCTGGCGGCGCTGATTGAAGCGGCGCTGCAGGTTTACAGAACCAAACAGGTTCCCCTCGATTTGGGCATTGTGGTGCGTGATTATCTTGCGCAGTACCCGCGTGCGCGGCATTTCGACGTTGCGCGTATTGTCGTGGACCAGGCGGTGCGCCTGGGCGTAGCGGAAGCGGATTTCACAGGATTGCCTGCGAAGTGGCAAACAATTAACGATTACGGAGCCAAGGTACAGGCGCATGTCATCAACAAATATTGAACAAGTGATGCCGGTTAAGCTGGCACAGGCGCTGGCCAACCCACTCTTTCCGGCGCTTGACAGCCAGCTGCGCGCCGGGCGTCATATTGGCCTCGAAGAGCTGGATAATCATGCCTTTTTGATGGACTTCCAGGAGTATCTGGAAGAGTTCTACGCTCGCTATAACGTTGAGTTGATTCGCGCCCCGGAAGGCTTTTTCTACCTTCGCCCGCGGTCTACCACGCTTATTCCGCGCTCGGTTCTCTCCGAGCTGGATATGATGGTTGGCAAAATTCTCTGCTACCTCTATCTCAGCCCGGAACGTCTGGCCAATGAGGGGATCTTTACCCAGCAGGAACTTTACGATGAACTGCTGACGCTGGCGGACGAGAGCAAACTGCTGAAGCTGGTCAACAACCGCTCCACCGGCTCTGACCTCGACCGCCAGAAGCTTCAGGAGAAGGTGCGCGCGTCATTAACCCGCCTGCGCCGCCTCGGCATGATCTGGTTTATGGGCCACGACAGCAGCAAATTCCGCATTACCGAGTCGGTGTTCCGCTTCGGTGCCGATGTGCGCAGCGGTGACGATCCGCGTGAAGCTCAGCTACGAATGATTCGCGACGGCGAAGCGATGGCGCTGGAAGCTCGTCTGCAACTCAATGATGAGAGCGATGAGCCGCAGCCCGGCCTGGATAACGCGGAGGATGAACAGGAATGATTGAACGCGGAAAATTTCGCTCGCTGACGCTGGTTAACTGGAACGGCTTCTTCGCCCGTACTTTTGACCTTGATGAGCTGGTCACCACGCTTTCCGGCGGTAACGGCGCGGGTAAATCAACCACCATGGCGGCATTCGTCACGGCGCTGATCCCAGATTTAACCCTGCTGCACTTCCGTAACACCACCGAAGCAGGGGCCACTTCCGGCTCTCGCGACAAAGGCCTGCACGGCAAGCTGAAGGCCGGGGTGTGTTACTCAACGCTGGATGTTATCAACTCTCGCCACCAGCGAGTTGTGGTGGGCGTGCGCCTGCAACAGGTCGCAGGTCGTGACCGTAAAGTTGATATCAAACCGTTCGCTATTCAGGGTTTGCCTTCTTCTATTCAGCCGACTCAGTTGCTGACCGAAACCCTCAACGAGCGCCAGGCGCGCGTGCTCAGCCTGCAAGAGCTGAAAGATAAAGTTGAAGCTATCGAAGGGGTGCAGTTCAAGCAGTTTAACTCCATCACCGACTACCACTCGCTGATGTTTGACCTGGGTATCGTTGCCCGTCGTCTGCGCAGCGCTGCGGACCGCAGCAAGTATTACCGTCTGATTGAGGCTTCGCTGTACGGCGGTATTTCCAGCGCCATTACCCGCTCCCTGCGCGACTACCTGCTGCCGGAAAACGGCGGCGTGCGTAAAGCCTTCCAGGATATGGAAGCGGCGCTGCGTGAAAACCGCATGACGCTGGAAGCGATTCGCGTTACCCAGTCCGACCGCGATCTGTTTAAGCATTTGATTTCCGAGGCCACAAACTATGTGGCGGCGGACTATATGCGCCATGCCAACGAGCGACGCATCCACCTCGATAAAGCGCTGGAATTCCGCCGTGAGCTGCTGACCAGCCGTCAACAGCTGGCCGCCGAGCAGTACAAGCACGTCGATATGGCGCGCGAGCTTGGCGAGCACAGCGGCGCGGAAGGCGACCTGGAAACCGATTACCAGGCGGCGAGTGACCACCTGAATCTGGTGCAAACTGCTATCCGCCAGCAGGAGAAAATCGAGCGCTACGAAGCCGACCTCGACGAGCTGCAAATTCGCCTCGAAGAGCAAAACGAAATCGTTGCCGAGGCCCACGAGCAGCAGGAAGAGAACGAAGCCCGCGCCGAAGCCGCCGAGCTGGAAGTGGATGAGCTGAAAAGCCAGCTGGCCGATTACCAGCAGGCGCTGGACGTACAGCAAACCCGCGCGATTCAGTACCAGCAGGCGCTAAAAGCGCTTGAACGTGCTCGCGAAATTTGCCATCTGCCGGACTTAACCGCCGACAGCGCGGACGAGTGGCTCGACACCTTCAAAGCCAAAGAAATTGAAGCGACCGACAAGCTGCTCTCCCTCGAACAGAAAATGAGCGTCGCCCAGGCGGCCCACAGCCAGTTCGAGCAGGCTTACCAACTTGTTACGGCCATAGGCGGTGAAGTTAGCCGCAGCGAAGCCTGGGAAACCGCCCGCGAGCTGATTCGCGACAGCAATAACCAGCGCCATCTCGCCGAGCAAGTACAGCCGCTGCGCATGCGTCTGAACGAACTTGAGCAGCGCCTGCGCGAACAGCAGGAAGCTGAACGCCTGCTGGCTGATTTCTGTAAGCGCCAGGGCAAACAGTTTGATCCTGAAGATCTGGAAACGCTGCACGACGAGCTGGAAGAGCGCATCGGTGCGCTACAGCAAACCGTTGCCGATGCCAGTGAACAGCGTATGGCCCTGCGCCAGGAGCTGGAACAGCTGCAGGCGAGCATTAAAACGCTGAACCTGCGCGCCCCAAGATGGATTGCGGCGCAAACCAGCCTGACTCAGCTGTGCGAGCAGAGCAACGAACAGTTTGAAACCAGCCAGCAAGTTACTGAATACATGCAGCAACTGCTGGAGCGCGAACGCGAGTCTACCGTTGAGCGTGACGAAGTCGGGGCGCGTAAACGAGCCATCGACGAAGAAATTGAGCGCCTGAGCCAGCCGGGCGGGGCAGAAGACCCGCGCCTGAATGCTCTGGCAGAACGTTTCGGCGGGGTACTGCTGTCCGAAATTTACGATGATATCGGCCTCGAAGATGCGCCGTACTTCTCGGCGCTTTATGGTCCGTCGCGTCACGCTATCGTGGTGCCTGACCTGTCGCTGGTGCGCGAACAGCTGGAAAATCTTGAAGATTGCCCGGAAGACCTTTACCTGATTGAAGGTGACCCGTCTTCGTTCGATGACAGCGTGTTTACCGTGGAAGATATGGGCGCGGCCGTTCTGGTGAAAACCGCCGAACGCCAGTGGCGTTATTCTCGCCTGCCGGAGCTGCCGCTGTTTGGCCGCGCCGCGCGTGAAAACCGCCTGGAGTCGCTGCACAGCGAGCGTGAATCACTTTCCGAACGCTTTGCTACGCTCTCCTTCGACGTGCAGAAAAACCAGCGCCTGCATCAGTCATTCAGCCGCTTTATCGGCCAGCATCTTGGCGTAGCGTTTGAAGCTGACCCGGAAGCTGAAATTCGCCAGCTCAACAGCCGCCGCGGCGAAATTGAGCGTGCTATCAGCAACCACGAGAACGACAACCAGCAGCAGCGCCAGCAGTTCGATCTGGCGAAAGAGGGCGTGGCCCAGCTTAACCGCCTGCTGCCGCGCATTAGCCTGCTGAATGACGAAACGCTGGCCGACCGCTGCGACGAGATCCGCGAACATCTGGACGAGGCCGAAGAATCTGCCCGCTTTATCCAGCAGCACGGCAACCAGCTTATCAAGCTGGAGGCTATCGCCAGCGTATTGCAGAGCGACCCTGAGCAGTTCGATCAGCTTAAAGATGATTATGCCCACGCCCAGCAGATGCAGCGTGATGCCCGCCAGCGTGCCTTCGCCCTTACCGAAGTGGTGCAGCGCCGCGCCCACTTCAGCTACAGCGACTCTGCCGCCATGCTGGACGGCAACAGCGATCTTAACGAGAAGCTGCGCCAGCGCCTGGAACAGGCTGAAGCGGAGCGTACCCGTTCACGCGAAGCCCTGCGTCAGCATGCTCAACAGCTGGGCCAGTACAGCCAGCTGATGGCGTCGTTAAAAAGCTCGTTTGATACTAAAAAAGAGCTGCTTACCGACCTGCATAAAGAGCTACAGGATATCGGCGTTCGCGCAGATGCCGGAGCAGAGGAAAGGGCGCGTGCGCGCCGCGATGAGCTGCATACCGCTCTGAGCACCAACCGTTCACGCCGCAACCAGCTTGAGAAACAGCTGACCTACTGCGAAGCGGAAATGAACAACCTGACCCGCAAACTGAAGCAGCTTGAGCGCAATTACTTTGAAATGCGCGAGCAGGTTGTGACGGCGAAAGCCGGATGGTGCGCGGTGATGCGTATGGTGAAAGATAACGGCGTTGAGCGCCGCCTGCACCGCCGCGAGCTGGCCTATCTTTCCGGCGACGAACTGCGTTCCATGTCGGATAAGGCACTGGGCGCCCTGCGCCTCGCGGTTGCGGATAACGAACACCTGCGCGACGTGCTGCGTATGTCGGAAGATCCGAAGCGACCTGAACGTAAGATCCAGTTCTTTGTCGCCGTCTACCAGCACCTGCGCGAGCGTATCCGCCAGGATATCATCCGCACGGACGACCCGGTTGAAGCCATCGAGCAGATGGAAATCGAGCTGAGCCGCCTGACGGAAGAGCTGACCTCGCGTGAGCAGAAGCTGGCTATCAGCTCCCGAAGCGTGGCGAACATCATTCGTAAAACCATTCAGCGCGAGCAGAACCGTATTCGCATGCTCAACCAGGGCCTGCAAAGCGTTTCCTTCGGCCAGGTTAAAAGCGTTCGTCTTAACGTCAACGTGCGCGAGGCTCACGCTACGCTGCTGAACGTACTTTCCGAACAGCATGAGCAGCATCAGGACTTGTTTAACAGCAATCGCCTGACCTTCTCCGAAGCGCTGGCGAAGCTGTACCAGCGCCTGAACCCGCAAATTGATATGGGGCAGCGCACGCCGCAAACCGTCGGCGAAGAGCTGCTGGACTACCGCAACTATCTGGAAATGGAAGTTGAGGTTAACCGCGGCTCCGACGGCTGGCTGCGTGCGGAGAGCGGGGCGCTTTCTACCGGGGAAGCTATCGGTACCGGGATGTCCATCCTGGTGATGGTTGTGCAAAGCTGGGAAGACGAATCTCACCGCCTGCGCGGGAAAGATATTTCGCCTTGCCGCCTGCTGTTCCTCGACGAAGCTGCGCGTCTGGATGCCAAGTCCATCGCCACGCTGTTCGAGCTGTGCGAGCGTCTGGAAATGCAATTAATCATTGCCGCACCGGAGAACATCAGCCCTGAAAAAGGGACGACCTACAAGCTGGTGCGTAAGGTGTTCCAGAACAGCGAGCATGTTCACGTTGTGGGCCTGCGCGGTTTCGCGGCACCGGTCCTGCCTGAACCGGTGCCGGAGTCTGAGTCCGGAACGGCGGATGCATCATAAAAACGAAGCGGGCTAAGGCCCGCTTTTTTATTGGGCCGAAGAGTCTTAATCTTTAATATTCTTTACATTTTGTCAGGCAAATGGTTTTTACTGTTTATATACTAGTGGTAAATACTTCCCGCCTTTGACGGTGAGCACAGTGATAAACAGGGGGCAAGGGATGTTGCTGGAAAAAGTAAAACGTTTTCGATTGTCGGCGGTGGCTTACTGCCTGGCACTCAGTTTCGCTCCGCTGTTTACGGCGCAGGCCGACGAGCCTGCCGTGGTTCCGTCCGATAGCTCGGCTTTTCAAACCGACCGGCCAACGGAGCTGAATCAGCCTTTAGCGCAGTCTACGGCAACGGCGACAATGGCCGGCACGCTGCCAACCAATACTCCTGGCATGTCTGCCGCGCAAAGCCGTTCGCAGCTTAGCGCCGGGCTGCCTGCGGGCTACACGCCGGTTTACCTCAACGCGCTCTCGGCTTTTTATGCCGCCCGGGACATGAAACCCATGTGGGAAAATCGCGATGCGGTTAAAGCCTTCCAGCAGCAGCTGGCGGAAGTGGCAATCGCGGGTATCCAGCCGCAGTTTAACCAGTGGGTAGAGTTGCTGACCGATCCTGCCGTTAGCGGCATGGCGCGCGACGTGGTGCTTTCCGACGCCATGATGGGCTACCTGCAATTCGTCTCCGGGATCCCGGTTGACGGCAATCGCTGGCTTTACAGCACCACGCCGTACAAATTAAAAACGCCTCCGCTGTCGGTGATTAATCAGTGGCAGGTCGCTATCGACCAGGGCACGCTGGTCAACTTTATCGGCACTCTTGCACCTCAACACCCTCAATATGCGCAGCTGCATCAGTCTTTAATCCACCTGCTGGCCGATACCCGTCCGTGGCCGCAAATGACCGGCAAAGAGACTCTGAGGCCGGGGCAGTGGAGTAATGATGTTGGCGCGCTGCGGGAGATTCTGGCCCGCACCGGCATGCTGCAGGCTCAGTCTTCGGGGAACGCGGGCACGCTGGCCGAAGTGACGGTAAGCCCCTCTGCGATAAATGTGGATGAGCCAGCCGCAGCGGCCGGTAAGAAAAAACCGCAGGCCGCCCGCGGTGTTTACGATCGTAGCCTTGTGGAAGGGGTTAAACGCTTCCAGCAGTGGCAGGGGCTCGGGTCTGACGGGGCCATTGGGCAGCTCACCCGCGACTGGCTGAACGTGACGCCACAGCAGCGTGCCTCGCTGGTGGCGCTGAACATTCAACGCTTGCGCCTGCTGCCGGATAAGCTTGATACCGGCATTATGGTGAACATCCCCAATTATTCGCTGGTTTACTATCTGAACGGCAATGAAGCCCTGGCTTCACGCGTTATCGTTGGCCGTCCGGATCGCAAAACTCCGATGATGAGCAGCGCGCTGAATAACGTAGTGGTCAACCCGCCGTGGAACGTGCCGCCGACTCTGGCGCGCAAGGATCTCCTGCCGAAGGTGCGGCAGGACCCGGCTTATCTGGAGCGACATGGCTATAGCGTGATTCGTGGCTGGAGCAATAATGCCGAAACCATCGACCCGTGGCGCGTGGACTGGGCGACGATTACCGAAAGTAATCTGCCGTTCCGTTTCCAGCAAAAGCCGGGGACGCAAAACTCGCTTGGCCGCTATAAGTTCAACATGCCAAGCTCGGATGCCATCTACCTGCACGACACGCCAAACCATAACCTGTTCCAGAAAGATGCCAGGGCGCTAAGCTCCGGCTGTGTGCGGGTGAATAAAGCGTCTGAACTGGCTAATATGCTGCTGCAGGATGCAGGCTGGAATGACTCGCGCATTTCAAGCACGCTTCAGGAAGGCAACACCAAATACGTGAACATCCGCCATAACATCCCGGTTAACCTTTATTACCTGACGGCGTTCGTCGGAAAAGATGGCCGCACCGAGTTTCGTACAGATATTTACAATTATGATCTCACCGCGCGATCTGGCGCACAAAACCTCGCAAAAGCCGGTTTATTAATCCGCTAAGCGCAACATTTCCAATGAATTAGTGGTCGTATAAAGTGTAAAACCCAGCCGGGCTCGCTACAGAGCCCGCTATTGCTGGGTTTTATCGCGCCTTGACTCACCGGATGCGGGCAGTTATGGTGCGTGGCAGTGCGCAAAAAGTGCATATTAAACCATCAATTTATTACTTGTAGACCTGGATATCATGGACAAATTTGACGCTAATCGCCGCAAGCTACTGGCTTTGGGAGGCGTGGCTTTCGGTGCCGCTCTCATGCCTTTGCCGTCGTTTGCCACCCTCTCGACGCCACGCCCGCGTATTTTGACTCTCAATAATCTGCATACCGGAGAGTCACTGAAAGCCGAGTTTTTTGACGGCAGAGGCTATATTCAGGATGAATTAGCAAGACTTAACCATTTCTTCCGGGATTACCGGGCGAACAAGATAAAATCCATCGATCCCTCGCTGTTTGACCAGCTTTACCGCCTGCAGGGGCTGCTGGGCACCAACAAGCCGGTGCAGCTGATTTCCGGCTACCGCTCTGTTGATACCAATAATGAACTGCGCGCCCACAGCCGCGGTGTGGCGAAGAAAAGCTACCACACTAAAGGCCAGGCGATGGACTTCCATATTGAAGGGGTTTCGTTAAGTAATATTCGCAAAGCAGCATTATCTATGCGCGCAGGTGGTGTAGGATACTACCCCAGCAGCGACTTTGTGCATATTGATACCGGGCCGGTAAGGCACTGGTAAAACAACGGAATCCGGCTTTTGTTGCCGGTAATGGAGCAGCATGAACTATCACATTATTCCGGTTACGGCTTTTGCCCAGAACTGTTCTTTAATTTGGTGCGAAGAAACGCAGCAGGCCGCGCTGGTGGACCCGGGTGGCGATGCGGCACGCATCAAGCAGGAAGTGGCGCAAAAAGGCGTAAAGGTCAGCCAGATATTACTGACCCACGGCCACCTTGACCACGTAGGCGCGGCGGCAGAGCTGGCTGCGGACTACGGCGTGCCGGTTATTGGCCCGGAAAAAGAAGATGAGTTCTGGCTGCAGGGACTGCCGCAGCAAAGCCGGATGTTTGGCCTCGACGAGTGCCAGCCTCTGACGCCTGACCGTTGGCTAAGCGAAGGTGAGAGCGTGTCCGTGGGGAATGTCACCTTGCAGGTGCTGCATTGCCCGGGGCATACGCCAGGCCATATCGTATTCTTCGATGAGGCTTCCCGCCTACTGGTTTCCGGCGATGTCATTTTTAAAGGCGGAGTAGGGCGCAGCGACTTCCCGCGTGGCGACCATGCGGCGCTGATTGACTCAATCAAGCGCAAACTGCTGCCGCTGGGTGATGATGTGACCTTTATCCCCGGCCATGGCCCAATGTCTACTCTGGGCTACGAGCGTCTGAATAACCCGTTCTTACAGGACGAAATGCCGGTCTGGTAATTCGTTTCTCTGTAAAACAAAAAGAGCCGCGATTGCGGCTCTTTTGCTATCTGCTGCTCTTACAGCACGGCAACGATGGCTTCACACAGCGGCGCCATGTTGTCCGGCGTCATACCGGCAACGTTAACGCGGCCGGAAGCGACGGCGTAAACGCCAAACTCTTCGCGCAGGCGCAGCACCTGCTCTTTGGTCAAGCCGCTGAACGAGAACATCCCGTTCTGGTTGATGATAAAGCTGAAGTCGCGGTTAGCGCCTTTCTCCTGCAGGGTATTCACAAACAGCTGGCGCATGCGGTGGATACGCTGGCGCATATCGGTCAGCTCTTGCTCCCACATGGTACGCAGCGCGTCGTTGCTCAGAATAGTAGCTACCACGGATGCGCCGTGTGCCGGCGGGTTAGAGTAGTTGGCGCGGATCACGGATTTAACCTGGCTGAACGCACGATCCGCTGCGTCTGCCTCGGCGGCTACCAGAGTGAAGGCACCAACGCGCTCGTTGTACAGGCCGAAGTTCTTAGAGTAGGAGCTGGCAACCAACAGTTCTTTGTGGCTGGCGGCAAAAATACGCAGGCCTTCGGCGTCTTCTTCCAGACCGCGGGCAAAGCCCTGGTAGGCGAAGTCAAACAGCGGCAACCAGCCTTTAGCCAGCGACATTTCGGCCAGCGTTTTCCACTGCTCGAAGGTCGGGTCGATACCGGTTGGGTTATGGCAGCAGCCGTGGAAAAGCACTACGTCACCGGCTTCAGCCGCCTGCAGGCTGGCAACCAGGCCGTCAAAGTCCAGGCTGTGGTTTTCCGCGTCATAGTACGCGTACTCTTTCACTTCCAGACCGGCTGAGTTAAACACGCTCTTATGGTTTGGCCAGCTTGGGTTGCTCACCCACACGCGTTTGGCGGAGGTGTTTTTAGCCAGGAAGTCGGCCGCTACGCGCAGCGCACCGGTGCCGCCAGGGGTTTGTGCAGTACGGGCGCGTTTCTCAGCGCTCAGCGCATTGCCTTTCCCGAACAGCAGCGCCTGAGTGCAAGTGCCAAATTCGGGAATGCCATCAATACCCAGATAGTTTTTGGTGGTCTCGTTTTCCAGCAGATACAGCTCTGCTTTTTTCACGCTTGTCAGCACCGGCGTTTTGCCGGTCTCGTCCTTATATACCCCGATGCCGAGGTTGATTTTAGTTGGACGGTCGTCGGCGCGAAACAGGTCGGCCAGACCAAGAATAGGATCGGCAGGGGCGGCGGTAATGTTCTCAAACATGACGGGTTCCATTAGTGATATCGGGGGAAATCGCTTTCAGGTTAACTGCTGTTTTACGAATTGCCAACCGTTTGCGACAAAAAGAAACGCTTAACGCTAACATCGGGTTTATTCTACTTTTTTGCCATAAAAAAACAGGGCCGAAGCCCTGTTTTTAAACGTTTCAGACAAACAAGTTGCTGAAATTAGAACTGGTAGGCCAGACCAACAGCTGCCTGGTCGTCAGTACCGATACCGTAGGTTTTCGCACTGTAGTCGTTTTCATCCAGCAGGTTGAAGCGGTAATCAACATACACGTTCATGTTTTTGTTGAAGTAGTAGGTTGCGCCCAACTGAATGTATTTAGCCAGATCTGCTGAACTTTGTGCACCATTCAGGCTCTTACCTTTGCTTTGTACGTAAGAGAGTGCTGGACGCAGACCGAAGTCGAATTGGTACTGTGCAACGGCTTCAAAGTTCTGAGTTTTGTTCGCCATTTCAGTGCCGGTGGTTGCACTGTCAACGATGGTCATGTTACGCGTTTCAGCATAAACAGTTGCCAGGTAGATGTTGTTCGCATCATATTTGGCACCGATAGCCCAGGATTCAGCATGCTTGCCGTTACCGTCACGGTTCTCTTGAGCATTAGTACGGTCTGAGTTGCTGTAGGCAGCAGACACGCCGAAGCCGCCAGCGAAGTCATAGGACGTTGAGTAAGCTACGCCATCACCGTTCTGCGCGTTGACGCTATGGTTATCCTGGTTTTTACCCTGGTACTGAACAGCAAAAGCCAGGCCATCAACCAGACCAAAGAAATTGGTGTTACGGTAAGTCAGCAGGCCACCCGCACGGCTGGTCATGTAGTTATCGGTGTATGCGCCACCCCAGGTTTCACCTGAGAAGTACGGTGCCATATCGGTATAGGATTCCACATCGTATACCACACCGTAGTTACGGCCGTAGTCCAGAGAACCAACGTCAGTGACTTTCAGGCCTGCAAAGGCAACACGAGTGTTGCCTGCGCTCTGCTCGCCTTCTGCTTTGTTAGCGGCAACGCGATATTCCCACTGGCCATAACCGGTCAGATCGCTGTTGATCTGAGTTTCACCTTTGAAGCCAATCTGGCCATAAGATGCGTCTTTGCTGCTGTTATCGCCATTACCTGAAGTTGTCCAGGAAGTACGGCCTACAGCTTTACCGTAAAAGTCCAGTTTGTTGCCGTTTTTGTTGTAGATTTCTGCAGCGTTAGCTGCACCGGCTACCAGCAGAGCAGGGATTACCACTGCCAGAATATTGCGCTTCATCATTATTTATTACCCTCATTGTGGTTTTTATGGACACCTGCCACTGCCGTCAATAATTCTTTACGGAACTATTGATGATAGTTTGGTGTCTTTCTGTATCTGTCTGGCATCTTTCCATCCATGAAACCGTTTCGCTAGCCTGAAAGTGCTACAAATGCGCACATTGAGTTTCAAAAAGAAAATATGTGTAACATTTTGTGTATTTGAGGGAACTTTGTGAACCATTTCAAATTTCGCTGTTTGCAACCCGGCAATGCGGGTTTTCTAAACATATATATATGAATTACTTATGTTTAATCCGCATAAAGCAAAATAAGCGCAAAAATCGATTTATAACTGTACGTTTTTTGACTTATTTTTGGACATCCAGATGTCTGAGCATAAAATAGACAATTGTGCTAAGCCATCCAGATGGCAAGCATATCCAGAGCATTGGAGCAACAATTTTGTGAATAATTGTGATGTGGAAACAGTTGGTAACTTGCTGGCGAGAGGATGGGGTTGAAATTGACGTTTGTTTAAGAATCGTTGAAGAAAAAATACTCTTTGTGGTGGGGCACAAAAAAGGCCAGCTGCTGCTGGCCTTTAGTAACAGTCAGAACTTAGAAGCTTGCGTTACGTGGAGTACGTGGGAATGGAATCACGTCTCTTACGTTCTGCACGCCGGTAACGTAGGCAATCAGGCGTTCGAAGCCGAGGCCGAAGCCGGAGTGCGGTACGGTGCCGTAGCGGCGCAGATCGCGGTACCACGAATAATCTTCTTTGTTCAGGCCCATTTCAGCCATGCGCGCGTCCAGCACGTCCAGGCGTTCTTCACGCTGGGAGCCACCGATGATTTCACCGATGCCAGGTGCCAGAACGTCCATCGCGGCGACGGTTTTCCCGTCTTCGTTAAGGCGCATATAGAAGGCCTTGATGTCCTTCGGATAGTTTTTCACAACTACCGGTGCCTTGAAGTGCTGTTCGGCCAGGTAACGCTCATGCTCGGACGAGAGATCGACGCCCCAGTAAACCGGATTTTCGAACTTCTGGCCGCAGTTCAGCAGGATTTCAACCGCGTCGGTGTAATCCACCTGTGCGAAGTCTGCGGAAATGAAACGCTCCAGGCGTTCAATCGCTTCCTTATCTACGCGCTCGGCGAAGAACTGCATGTCGTCCATACGCTCTTCCAGCACCGCTTTGAAGACATACTTCAGCATGGCTTCCGCCAGGCCCGCTACGTCATTCAAATCGGCAAATGCAACTTCCGGTTCCAGCATCCAGAACTCAGCCAGGTGGCGGCTGGTGTTGGAGTTTTCCGCACGGAAAGTTGGGCCAAAGGTGTAAATTTTGGATAACGCACAGGCGTAGGTTTCGCCGTTCAGCTGGCCGGATACGGTCAGGAACGCTTCTTTACCGAAGAAGTCTTTATCGAAGTCCACTTTGCCTTCGGCGGTGCGCGGCAGGTTTTCCAGATCCAGCGTAGAAACGCGGAACATTTCGCCCGCGCCTTCGGTGTCGGAAGCGGTGATCAGCGGAGTAGACACCCAGAAGTAGCCGTTTTCATGGAAGAAACGGTGCAGCGCCTGAGCCAGAGTGTGGCGAACGCGAGCAACCGCGCCGATCATATTGGTGCGCGGGCGCAGGTGAGCCACTTCGCGCAGGTATTCGATGCTGTGGCGTTTTGCCGCCATCGGATAAGTATCCGGATCGTCAACCCAGCCGGTCACTTCAACTTTGCTGGCCTGTATTTCAAACGCCTGGCCCTGGCCCTGAGACTCAACCACTTTACCGGTGACAACGACCGAGCAGCCGGTGGTCAGGCGCAGAACGTCTTCATTGTAATTGGGCAGAGAATTATTAATGACGGCCTGTACTGGAGAGAAGCAGGAACCGTCATAGACGGCGAGGAAGGAGATACCAGCTTTTGAATCTCTTCGAGTACGCACCCATCCGCGCACGGTGACTTCGCTGTCAACGGCGGCACGGCCCTGGAGTACGTCGGCTACAGGCACAACGCTCATAGTTTTCTCTCTATTAAATGGTCAATGACAAAAAAAATAGTAACCCATATAGGGGGGTTATCTATGTTACCTGTCACGCGCCATCAGACAAGCAGAATTCGCGTTGCTTACGAAGAAATAAAGGAAAGGAAGGAAAGCGGCGAAGAGTCGGTTCACTCTTCGCCTGTTATCTCTGAATCAGCTGGCTTTTTTGACCAGCGGCAAATCAAACGCTTTGCGCAGGGCGCGCACGAAGGCTTTATCATGGCAGATGGTTTTGCCTGGGCTGTCGGAAAGCTTGGCAACCGGTTTGCCGTTGCACTCCACCAGCTTAATCACGATGTTCAGCGGCTTAACCTGAGGAATATCGCAGGTAAGGCGGGTGCCGATGCCGAAGCTCAGATTAACCCGTGCGGAGAAGTGGCGATACAGCTCCACCGCCTTGTTTAAATCCAGGTTGTCGGAAAACACCAGCACTTTGCTGAGCGGGTCGATCCCCAGCTTCATATAGTGAGCGATAGCTTTCTCGCCCCATTCTACCGGGTCGCCGGAGTCGTGGCGCAGTCCCTGATAGCGGGTGGCAAACTCGTGACCGAAATCGCGCAGGAAGGCATCCATGGTGATGCAGTCGGTAAGCGCGATGCCCAGTTGGTCCGGATATTCATCAAGCCACGCCTGCAGCGCCGCCCGCTGGCTATTGGCCAGCACCGGGCTAATTTGCTGATGGGCCTGGAACCATTCGTGGGCCTGAGTGCCCATCGGTGTGAGATCCAGACGGCGGGCAAGATCGTAATTGCTGGTGCCGATAAACCACGGCTCCTGCTTCAGGCGTTCGACGATGGCCTGCTGCACTTCACGGGAGAAGCGGCGGCGAGTGCCGAAGTCCATCAGGCGGAAGCGGGAAAGATCCAGCCCGGAAGTCAGAGTATTGAATTCGCTGAGCTTGCTCTCAAGATGATCGAGCGCCATTTGCGGCGTGACGCCGGGCGCGCGATGTTGATGAACAACTTCGCTAATCACCGCCAGCAGCGGAACCTCCCACATAATCACTTCTCGCCACGGCCCGCTCAGGCGGATATCTAAGTGGCCATTATTATTGGTCACCTGAACCTGGGAAGGGTCGTAACGGAAGTTGCGCAGCCAGTCGAGATAGTCGGCCTTAAAAAAGGGCAGGCTTTTTAGCCAGTGAAACTCTTCGTCACTGAGGCGCAGATGCTGCATAGCAGCCACCTGGTCACGAATAGCGTCAGCATGAATGCCCAGCAGATCGTCACCGCGGCAGCGGAATTCCGCCGCGACGTCAACGTCGTAATAGCGGTGAAAAACAGCTTGCTGCATATGAAGCTTATAGGCATCAGTATCCAGCAGCGTTTGCAAAATCGGGGAAGCGTGTCGTGTCATGGCGCGTTTCAGCATCCTCTCACAGGAGCGTTTCCATCAGGTCCGGGCAAATAAAGACGCGGGAGTATACCCTGATTATCTGTTTATTGAAGCAGGATCACAACATATGGCAGGGGAAGGGGGGATGGCAATTTGTGCCGCATAGGCCAAAAGCCGGGTACAATGCCTTGAATCACCTGATGTTTAGGGTACTAAACAAAATGTGCGGCAACAGGATCAGCGCCGTCTTTACCTGCGCCATTAAGCCGGAGGAGACAGTCCTTGCGCCGCTAATATTTTTTTGCATCACATGCGAAAGATGAAGATTCTGCGTGGCAACATTCCGGCAACAGGAATAGACTGAAGCTCGTTATCTTACGGACGATGTATAAGGTTTTTTATGACACAACAGCCACAAGCCAAATACCGCCACGACTACCGTGCAGCGGATTATACGATAACCGATATCGATTTGACCTTTGACCTGGATGCCGAAAAAACTCGGGTCACCGCCATCAGTAAAATTACCCGCCAGGGCGCTGCCGATGCGCCGCTTCATCTGGACGGGGAAGACCTTACCCTTATTTCTATCGACGTAAACGGCACCGCCTGGCAGCATTATCGTCAGGAAGAGGGCGCCCTGATTCTGGAACAGCTGCCGGACAGCTTTACGCTGACCATCGTTAACGAAATTAGCCCGGCGAGCAATACCGCGCTGGAAGGGCTGTATCAGTCCGGCGAGGCGCTGTGTACCCAGTGTGAAGCCGAAGGTTTCCACCATATTACCTGGTATCTCGACCGCCCGGACGTGCTGGCGCGCTTTACCACGAAAGTGATTGCCGATAAGAGCAAATACCCTTATCTGCTGGCCAACGGCAACCGCATTGCCGAAGGCGAACTGGAGAATGGCCGTCACTGGGTGCAGTGGCAGGATCCGTTCCCAAAACCTTGCTATCTGTTTGCCCTGGTCGCAGGCGATTTCGACGTGCTGCGCGATAGCTTTAAAACCCGTTCAGGCCGTGATGTTGCGCTGGAGCTGTTCGTGGACCGCGGCAATCTCGATCGTGCCGACTGGGCGATGACCTCCCTGAAAGCCTCGATGAAATGGGATGAAACCCGTTTTGGCCTCGAATACGACCTCGACATCTATATGATTGTCGCCGTCGACTTCTTTAATATGGGCGCAATGGAAAATAAAGGGCTGAATATTTTCAACTCTAAATACGTCCTGGCCCGCGCTGAAACCGCAACCGATAAAGATTACCTCGATATCGAGCGCGTTATCGGCCATGAATATTTCCATAACTGGACCGGCAACCGCGTGACCTGCCGCGACTGGTTCCAGCTCAGCCTGAAAGAAGGCCTGACGGTATTCCGTGACCAGGAGTTCAGCTCTGACCTCGGCTCCCGTGCGGTAAACCGCATCCAGAACGTGCGCACCATGCGCGCGATGCAGTTCGCCGAAGACGCCAGCCCGATGGCGCACCCGATTCGCCCGGACAAAGTTATTGAGATGAATAACTTCTACACCCTGACGGTGTATGAAAAAGGTTCCGAAGTGATTCGTATGCTCCACACTCTGCTCGGCGAAGAGAACTTCCAGAAAGGGATGCAGCTCTACTTCGAACGCCACGACGGCAGCGCAGCAACTTGCGATGACTTCGTGCAGGCGATGGAAGATGCTTCCAACGTTGACCTGTCGCACTTCCGCCTCTGGTATAGCCAGGCGGGTACGCCGGTGGTAACGGTTCGCGACGACTACAATCCGGAAACCGAGCAGTACACGCTTACCATCAGCCAGATGACGCCGCCGACCGCGGAACAGCAGGAAAAACATCCGCTGCACATTCCGTTTGATATCGAGCTGTACGACAACGAAGGCAAGGTTATTCCGCTACAAAAGGATGGCCACCCGGTACATCATGTGCTGAACGTGACCCAGGCCGAGCAGACCTTCGTCTTCGATAACGTTTACTTCCAGCCTGTACCTTCTCTGCTGCGCGAATTCTCTGCGCCGGTGAAGCTTGAGTACAAATGGAGCGACCAGCAGCTGACATTCCTGATGCGCCACGCGCGTAACGATTTTTCTCGTTGGGATGCGGCGCAGAGCCTGCTCGCGACCTATATCAAGATTAACGTTAACCGCAGCCAGCAGGGCCAGCCGCTTTCGCTGCCGCTGCATGTAGCGGACGCCTTCCGCGCCATTCTGCTGGATGAGAAAATCGACCCGGCGCTGGCCGCTGAGATCCTGACTCTGCCTTCGCAGAACGAAATTGCCGAGCTGTTCCAGACCATCGACCCGCTGGCGATTGCGGAAGTTCACGGCGCGCTGACCCGCACGCTGGCGTCGGAGCTGGCGGACGAATTCCTCGCCATTTACAACGCCAACAAGCTGGAGAGCTATCGCGTTGATCACGGCGATATCGGCAAGCGCGCGCTGCGTAATACCTGCCTGCGCTACCTGGCATTTGGTGATGCTGAACTGGCAGAACAGCTGGTGCGTGAGCAGTACCAGCAGGCGGATAACATGACCGATTCCATCGCCGCGCTGTCCGCCGCCGTGGCCGCTCAGCTGCCGTGCCGCGACGAGCTTCTGGCTCACTATGATGAGAAGTGGCACAAAGATGGCCTGGTGATGGACAAATGGTTTGTGTTGCAGGCGACCAGCCCGGCGAGCAATACGTTGAGCAAGGTTCGCGAGCTGCTGAATCATCGCTCGTTCAGCCTGGGCAACCCAAACCGCGTGCGCTCCCTGATTGGTGCCTTTGCGGCCAGCAATCCGGCGGCGTTCCACGCCAAAGACGGCAGCGGTTATCAGTTTATGGTGGAAATGCTCACCGAGCTGAACAGCCGTAACCCGCAAATTGCCTCGCGCCTGGTTGAGCCGTTGATTCGCCTGAAGCGTTACGATGCCGAACGTCAGAGCAAGATGCGTGCGGCGCTGGAACATCTGAAAGGGCTGGAGAACCTCTCCGGGGATCTGTTCGAGAAGATAGCTAAAGCGCTGGCTTAATCTTTGCCCCTCACCCTTCCCGGGTGAGGGTATAAACTTAGCCGGTGCGCACCGCGCGTACCGGTTCTTCCGTACTTCGCTTCATCACTCTTGCCAGTACCTCGGCCTCAAGTTCGGCAAGCTTCACCGACCCCAGCCGTCGTGGGCGCGGTAAATCTACCGTCAAATCTAAACCAATCTTGCCTTCTTCTATCAGCAGCACCCGGTCTGCCATTGCCACCGCCTCGCTAACATCGTGGGTAACCAGCAGAACGGTAAAGCCGTGCTCTTGCCAAAGGGAGACGATCAGCTCCTGCATTTCAATGCGGGTTAACGCATCCAGCGCGCCGAGCGGCTCATCGAGCAGCAGCAGGCGGGGGCGGTGGATTAGCGCGCGTGCCAGGGCGACGCGCTGTTTTTGCCCGCCTGAAAGCGCTGCGGGCCACTCGGAGGCTCGGTTTTCAAGGCCCACTGCGGCCAGAGCATCAAGCGCTGCGTCACGCCAGCTGCCTTTAAGCCCGAGCCCGACATTATCGATAACCGTTTTCCACGGCAGCAGCCTGTCGTCCTGAAACATCAGGCGCGTATCGTCCTGGCTGTCGCGCAGCGGCGCGTTACCGGCCAGCAGCGAACCGCCGCCGGGCTTCTCCAGCCCGGCAAGCAGGCGCAGGAGGGTGCTTTTCCCCCCGCCGCTGCGCCCGACTACCGCCACGAACTGCCCGGCCGGTATTCGCAGTTCCAGCTGGTTGAGTATGGTTTTATCGCCGTAACTTTTACTCACATTGCTAAGCAGCAGCGGCGTACCCTGGTTTAAACGAGCAGTACTCATGCCGTTTCCTCCTTTAATTGATAAGCCGGATGCCAGCGCAGCCAGGCACGTTCCAGCAGCTGGGCGCTAATATCGGCGAGCTTGCCGAGCAGGGCGTAAAGAATAATGGCGACGACAACAACGTCGGTTTGCAGGAATTCCCGGGCGTTCATCGCCAGATAGCCAATCCCTGAGTTAGCGGAGATAGTTTCTGCGACAATCAGCGTCAGCCACATCAGCCCGAGCGCAAAACGCACGCCCACCATAATCGACGGCAAAGCGCCGGGCAGGATGACGTGAATAAACAGGCTAAAGCCCGACAGGCCATAGCTGCGCGCCATTTCCAGCAGCCCGCGGTCAATATTACGGATGCCGTGCCAGGTGTTGATATAAATCGGGAACAGCGTACCCAGCGCCACGAGGAAAATCTTTGCGCTCTCATCGATGCCGAACCAGAGGATAACCAGCGGGATCAGCGCCAGATGAGGGACGTTACGCAGCATCTGAATCGAGCTATCCAGCAGGCGCTCGCCCCAGCGCGAAAGCCCGCTTATCAGGCCGAGAGCCAGCCCCAGCGAACCGCCGATGCTAAAGCCTACCAGCGCACGCCAGGAGCTGATCGCCAGATGTTGCCACAGCTCGCCGCTGGCTGAGAGGCTCCAGAACGCCTGCACCACGCCCTCCGGGGAGGGCAAAATGCGGGTAGAAAGCCAGCCGACGGAAGAGGCTAACTGCCAGAGGACGACTATGGTTATCGGCAAGCCCCACGGTGCGAGGCGCAGCAGCAGTTTGCGAGTAGATGCTTTCATCTTTCCCCCTAGCTTTGCGCCACTTTACGCGGAATAAAATCGTTAGCGACGACTTCGCCTTTTTCCAGCACCTGGCGGGGCTGTGGGATTTCAGGGATAGCAACATCGAGATGCGGAAACAGCAGCTCTCCGGCCCGGTAGACTTCTTCCAGATGCGGGTAGCCGGAGAGGATAAAGCTGTCGATGCCCAGCTCTGCATATTCATTAATACGGGCGGCAACCGTTGGCCCGTCGCCAACCAGCGCCGTACCGGCACCGCCGCGAACCAGCCCGACTCCAGCCCAAAGATTTGGGCTTATTTCCAGCCTGTCACGTTTGCCTCCGTGCAGGGCAGCCATGCGGTGCTGGCCTACCGAATCGCTGCGGGCAAATGCGGCCTGGGCTTTGGCAATCGTCAGGTCATCGAGATGGGAAATCAGGCGATTGGCCGCCTGCCATGCCTCTTGTGTTGTTTCGCGGACAATAACATGCAGACGAATGCCGAAACGTACCTGTCGGCCCTGTGCGGCCGCTTTAGCGCGTACCTGTTCAATTTTTTCTTTCACCAGATGCGGCGGTTCGCCCCAGGTCAAATAGAGATCAACCTGCTCGGCGGCCAGATCCTGAGCCGCGTCCGAAGAGCCGCCAAAATAAAGCGGCGGGCGGGGCTGCTGCACCGGAGGGTAGAGCAGCTTCGCGCCCTTAACCTTGATATGTTTTCCTTCGTAGTCGACGGTTTCACCTTCCAGCACGCGACGCCAGATGCGGGTAAATTCCGCCGAAGCTTCATAGCGCTCTTCATGATTGAGGAACACACCTTCGCCTTCCAGCTCTTCGGCATCGCCGCCCGTGACCAGGTTAAACAGCGCTCGCCCGTTAGAAAGGCGATCCAGCGTAGCCGCCTGGCGGGCTGCAAGGGTGGGAGAGACTACGCTCGGGCGCAGCGCCACCAGAAACTTGAGGCGCTGGGTAACCGGGATCATCGAAGCCGCGACCAGCCAGGCATCCTCACAGGAACGCCCTGTGGGGATCAAAACGCCGGTAAAGCCAAGCCTGTCGGCGGCCTGGGCGATTTGCTGCAAATAAGCGTGATCCACCGGGCGTGCGCCTTCATTACTGCCCAAATAGTGACCGTCGCCGTGGGTCGGCAGAAACCAGAACAGATTAAGACTCATGATTTAGCTCCTTGTGTCGTCGCGGCGGGCTGCCAGACTCGGGTGCGGATATCGACTTTCTTTGGCACCAGGCGGTTGTCGTAAAACAGGTCGGCGGTATTTTGCTGTTTTGCAGCGGTGTCTTCATTTACCGGGGTAATGGCTGAAGGAGGGCGGTGATCTAAATAACTGCTAATGACCGCTTCCGGCAGCCCCATGGTTTTTGCCAGCAGCGTGACGCTTTCGGCGCGCCGAGTACGGGTCAGCTCGTCGGCATCGCTAAAGGCTTTCAGTACCTGTTGAAGGAAGGCGCCGTTCGCTTCGGCATAGGGGCGGGCTGCAAGGTAGAAAGATCCGGTTTGATTAAGCTTACTGCCGTCCGCCAGCACGCGAACGCCGCCGTTCAGCAGCGCGGCCGAGTAATACGGGTCCCAGATGGCCCAGGCGTCTACATTACCCTGCTGAAACGCGGCTCTGGCATCGGCGGGGGTGAGGTAAGCGGGCTGGATATCTGAAAATTTCAACCCTGCCTGCTGCAACGCCCGCAGCACCAGGTTATGAGAGCTGGAGCCTTTCTGGAAGGCAACCTTGTGCCCCTTCAGGTCGGCAACGCTTTTTAGCGGGCTGTTTTCCGGCACCAGAATGACCTCGGCTTGAGGCTTTGGCGGCTCGGAACCGACATAAACCAGATCCGCTCCGGCGGCCTGGGCGAAGATCGGCGGAATATCGCCGGTGCTGCCTAGATCAATGCTGCCGACGTTAAGCGCCTCAAGCATTTGCGGCCCGGCGGGAAACTCGACCCAGGAGACTTTTGTATTAGGGTAACGTTGCTCCAGCAGCTGGTGGCTTTTTGCCAGCACCATGCTGACCGAGCCTTTCTGATAGCCGATGCGCAGTTGCTCCGGGCCGCTCTCTGCCGCGTTGCTATAGGCGGAAAACGCGATCATGCCTGCAAAGAGCAGCCACGGGGAGCGGCGTTTCAGTGAATTAAACATGGGTCACCCCCAGGCGGCTGAAAGGGGAAGGGACGGCAATATCGCGGCGATGAAGCGCCTGCCAGAAGGTCTCCAGCGAATCGTCGAGGCGTTTTTGCAGGTTCGCCGTAAACTGCGGCTTATGCTGGTAGTCGGTTACCTGGCCGTCGTCGGCAAACACGCCGTGCAGAATTTCCTGGGCTTTGAGCGCGTTAAGCACCGGCTTGAGGGCGTAGTCCACCGCCAGCATATGGGCGACGGTGCCGCCCGTAGCCAAAGGAAGCACGACTTTTTTCTCGAGCGCGCGCTCCGGTAGCAGGTCGAGCAGCGTTTTCAGGGCGCCGGAAAATGAAGCTTTATAGACGGGAGTGGCAATGATCAGTCCGTCGGCGGTGCTGAGCTGTTCGATAAGCGCCAGCAGGGCCGGGCTATCAAACCGGGCGTAGAGCAGGTCCTCGGGGGAGAAGTTTTGCAGATGCCAGTGGTAAACCTCGACATCGAGGGCGCTCAGTTTCTCCCGAGCATATTCCAGCAGCGAGCTGGAACGGGACGGATAGCGGGGGCTGCCGGCCAGGGTAATTACACGCATCACGACTCCTTATAACTAATTGTTCGTTTTTATCTAACATTGATAACAATTAGCTTGATAGTCGCAGAGCCGTTTTATTCCACTAAGTGATTTTTCCGGGATAGATTTGCAAAAAAGCGCATATCGCAAGGGAGGAAAGAAAACGTTTGCCTCTATTCAGGCTTTTTTGCCGCAGGTCAATTCCAATCCCTGCCCGGATGGTGAATAATAGCGCCCCGGTCTGCACACCGGGAATCCAGGAGAGTTCATGTACTACCCCTTCGTTCGTAAAGCCCTTTTTCAGCTCGATCCAGAGCGCGCCCATGAGTTCACTTTTCAGCAATTACGTCGCGTATCCGGCACGCCCTTCGAACATCTGGTTCGCCAGAACGTGCCGTCAAAACCCGTCAGCTGCATGGGGTTAACCTTTAAGAACCCGCTGGGTCTGGCCGCAGGTCTGGACAAAAATGGCGAATGCATCGACGCTTTTGGCGCCATGGGCTTTGGCTCTATCGAGATAGGCACCGTAACGCCGCGCCCTCAGCCGGGGAATGACAAGCCGCGTATTTTCCGCCTGGTAGAGGCAGAAGGGCTGATTAACCGCATGGGCTTTAATAATCTCGGGGTGGATAACCTGGTCGAAAATGTAAAAAAAGCGCATTTCGACGGCATCCTCGGGATTAATATTGGCAAGAATAAAGACACGCCGGTTGAGCAGGGAGCAGATGATTATCTGACCTGTATGGATAAGATTTATCCGTATGCGGGTTATATAGCGATTAATATTTCTTCGCCGAACACTCCAGGATTACGCACTCTGCAATATGGTGAAGCGCTGGACAGTCTTTTAAGCGCCATCAAAAATAAGCAGCAGGAGCTGCAAGCGATCCATCATAAATATGTTCCAGTGGCGGTGAAGATCGCCCCGGATCTTTCTGTAGAAGAATTGATCCAGGTGGCAGATAGTTTAGTTCGCCATAATATTGATGGGGTCATTGCGACCAATACTACTTTGGATCGTAGCCTTGTTCAGGGCATGAAACATTGCGACGAAACCGGTGGTTTAAGCGGGCGTCCGGTACAGTTAAAAAGTACCGAAATTATTCGTATGCTGGCGCAGGAATTAAATGGCCGGTTACCTATTATCGGCGTCGGCGGTATTGATTCAGTGATTGCCGCTCGTGAGAAGATTGCCGCCGGTGCGACGCTGGTGCAAATATACTCCGGGTTCATTTTTAAAGGCCCACCGCTGATTAAAGAAATCGTTACCCACCTCTAAGCATTTACCTTTTGCAAACAACCAGGGCTTTATTTTCGGCTCTGGTTGTTTTATATTCCGCTACTGTTGCTAATTTAAACATATTGGTCTTTTATTAATATGGTGAGAATTTGAGTGGCAATTCAGATGCGGGATAAATGAAGGGTAAGCAATATGCGGATAAAACCGGACGATAATTGGCGTTGGTATTTCGATGAAGAGCACGATCGAATGATGCTCGATTTGGCCAATGGAATGCTGTTCCGTTCGCGTTTCCCTCGTAAAATGTTGACTCCCGATGCCTTTGAAAACACAGGGTTTTGTGTTGACGATGCGGCGCTTTATTTCTCGTTTGAAGAAAAATGTCGTGATTTAGCGCTGGAGAATGAACAACGCGCCGAACTGGTGCTGAACGCGCTGGTAGCGATCCGTTTCCTGAAACCGCAAATGCCAAAAAGCTGGCACTTTGTCTCCCACGGCGAATGCTGGCAGCCGATGACGGGCGACGGCGCCTGCGTCTGGATTAGCGAAGATATGCAGCAGGTGAATCTGCTGGTGGTTGAAACCGGCGATAACGCCGCGCTTTGCCTGCTTGCGCAGCCAGGATTAATACTGGCGGGGCGTACGATGCAGTTGGGCGATGCGATCAAAGTGATGAACGATCGGCTCAGGCCGCAGCCGATCTCAGGTAACCTCAGCCTCGATCAGGCCGTTTAACGCGGCGCTACGCTAACATTCCCCGCAGGTACGCAGCTACAGCACAGGATCGTACCGTCTGTGCCGATCGATCCTTTCTTTAAAGCTTTTACTTCGCCGTCCACCAGACGAATGCGGCAGCTGCCGCAGATCCCGGCCCGGCAGGAATAAGGCACGCGAATACCCTGGCCTTCGAGCTGTTCCAGCAGGATTTGCTGATTATTCCCCTGGAAGCTTTGCCCGGCCCAGTCAATGGTGACGCTGCTTTCTGGCTGGCTCACCGGCTCAAGGTTTTCGACAACTTCGCCCGGACCATAAACGTTAGCAGGTTTATTGGCGAGTACTTCCAGCTCGTCGCCCACGCGCACGATACCGCTATTGCGGGCAATTAAATTCTGGCCAAAATCTACCGCGCCGCTGTTATCCTGCGCGGTGCGGAAGTTTTGCAGGGTTTTCAGCGGTTCGCCGCTTGGGTGTTTGCGGCCACGCTCCGGGCTAACGGTGGTAAAGATACAGCGGCTGCAGGGCCTGATAACGTCGAAGGTGACGCCGCCGATGCGCACCACTTTCCAGGTATCCTCGGCCCATGCCGGTGCGCCGGTCACTACCAGGTTAGGGCGGAACTGGATCATTTGTACGCTGGCAGGGCAGCGGTTTTGCAAATCCCGCAGCGAAGCTTCGTTGGTCAGCAGATACGGAAAACCGTCGGCAAACGACAGCGGAACCTCTTCATGGCGTTTGACCCGGCGAGTTGGCGACTCCCCAACCCAGCGCAGCTGAACCTGGCGCGAGAAAAAGCCGCTCAGCCACTGGTTAATCTCATCGGGGGCGATAAGCGCGGTAAAATGAGTTCCCCAAACTTCGGTTGCCGCAGGCTCCGCAGAGAAATCGGCGAAGCGTATACTGGCCGAGCTGCCGTCCGGCGCTGACAGATAAAGGCCGTCGTGGGTAAACGCGGGAGTGAACAGCACCATCTGCGGATGCTGGCGGGCTGTAATAAAGGTGCCATCAAGTTCGGTAAGCATAAAAATGCGGTCGAATGCCAGGCCGGTGGCGGTTGCATTCGCGTGGGAGAGCGCCATTCCGCGCATTGATTTTACCGGATGAATAAAGAGTTGAGACAAAGTAATCACGGCGCCCTCCGTGGGAAGTAAATTAAGAGGGGCAACTTTATGACATGCGTGCCGGATTAGCTATAATGCGCCACAATTTTCTTTTTACCTGATAAGTGACGATATGAATTCTCTGTTTGCCAGTACGGCGCGTGGGCTTGAAGAGCTGTTAAAAACTGAACTGGAAAATCTTGGCGCCCAGGGCTGCCAGGTGGTTCAGGGCGGCGTACATTACCAGGGGGATACTCGTCTACTCTATCAAAGCCTGATGTGGAGCCGTCTGGCTTCGCGTATTCTGCTGCCGCTTAGCGAGTGCAAAGTCTACAGCGATCTCGACCTTTACCTCGGCGTAATGGCGATTGACTGGCCGGCGCTGTTTGGGCCAAACGCGACCTTTGCCGTTCACTTTAGCGGCCTGAACGACACCATTCGCAACAGCCAGTACGGCGCGCTCAAGGTTAAGGATGCAATTGTTGACTCCTTTACCCGCAAAAATCTGCCGCGCCCTGATGTTGACCGCGAGCAGCCAGACCTGCGTATTAACGTCTGGCTTAATAAAGAAACCGCCAGTATTGCGCTGGATCTCAGCGGCGAAGGTCTGCACCAGCGCGGCTACCGTGACGCTACCGGCGCTGCGCCAATCAAAGAAACCCTCGCGTCGGCCATCGTGATGCGCTCCGGCTGGCAGCCGGGTACTCCACTGCTCGATCCGATGTGCGGCTCCGGCACGCTGCTGATCGAAGGCGCTATGATCGCCACCGATCGCGCCCCGGGCCTGCACCGCAAACGCTGGGGTTTCCTCGGCTGGGCAAAACATGAAGTGGACGTGTGGAAAGAGGTGGTGACCGAAGCGCAGGTTCGCGCTCGCCGCGGCCTGAGCGAATATCAGTCCCGCTTCTATGGTTCGGATAACGACAGCCGCGTGATTGAACGTGCCAGGGCTAACGCCCGTCGTGCAGGCCTTGCCGATATTATTACTTTTGACGTAAAAGACGTGGCGAAGCTCAGCAACCCGCTGCCGGAAGGCCCGGTGGGTACGGTTGTCAGTAACCCTCCTTACGGCGAGCGTCTGGAAAGTGAACCGGCTCTGATTGCGCTGCACAGCCTGCTTGGTCGCCATATGAAAACCCAGTTTGGCGGCTGGAACCTGTCCCTGTTTAGCGCCTCGCCGGAGCTGTTAAGCTGCCTTCAGCTGCGTGCTGACCGCCAGTTCAAAGCGAAAAACGGCCCGCTGGATTGCGTACAGAAAAACTATCAGCTGGCGGCTAACCCGGCGGGTACGGCGGCGGGCGGCGGCCAGATTGCCGAAGACTACGCCAACCGCCTGCGCAAGAACGTTAAGAAGCTGGACAAGTGGGCGCGTCAGGAAGGGATTGAGTGCTACCGCCTGTACGACGGTGATTTGCCGGACTACAACGTTGCCGTGGATCGATACGGCGACTGGGTTGTGGTCCAGGAGTATGCTCCGCCAAAAACTATCGATCCGAACAAAGCGCGCCAGCGCCTGTTCGACGTTATTGCCGCGACTCTCGCGGTGCTGGAATTGCCAACCAACCGGCTGGTGCTGAAAACCCGTGAACGCCAGAAGGGGAAAAATCAGTACCAGAAAATGGACGAGAAAGGCGATTTCATGGAGGTGAGCGAATATGACGCACGCCTGTGGGTTAACCTCACCGACTACCTCGATACCGGCCTGTTCCTCGACCACCGTATCGCCCGCCGTATGCTGGGCCAGATGAGCAAAGGGAAAGACTTCCTGAACCTGTTCGCCTACACCGGCAGCGCAACGGTACACGCCGGGCTTGGCGGCGCACGCAGCACAACGACCGTTGATATGTCCCGCACCTATCTGGAATGGGCGGAGCGTAACCTGCGCCTTAACGGTTTAACGGGCCGCGCACATCGCCTGGTTCAGGCGGATTGCCTGGGCTGGCTGCGCGATAGCGACGAACAGTTTGATCTGATCTTTATCGACCCGCCGACCTTCTCGAACTCCAAGCGTATGGAAGATTCTTTCGACGTGCAGCGTGACCATATTGCGCTGATGAAAGATCTGAAGCGCCTGCTGCGTCGCGGCGGTACTATCATGTTCTCCAATAACAAACGTGGCTTCAAAATGGACTTCGCCGGGCTGGCAGAGCTTGGCATGGTTGCGCAGGAAATTACTCAAAAAACCCAGTCGCAGGACTTTGCACGCAACCGTCAGATCCACAACTGCTGGTTAGTTACTCACGAATCCCGGGATTAATAGTTATGTCATTAATTAGTATGCACGGTGCATGGCTGTCGTTTAGCGACGCGCCGCTGTTAGATAACACAGAATTACACATCGAAGAAAACGAACGCGTCTGTCTGGTTGGCCGTAACGGCGCGGGCAAATCAACGCTGATGAAGATCCTCAACCGCGAGCTGCCGCTGGACGATGGCCGCATGGTTTACGAGCAGGATCTTATTGTCGCTCGTCTGCAACAAGACCCGCCGCGTAATGTTGCGGGCACGGTGTATGACTTTGTGGCCGAAGGTGTAGAAGAGCAGGCTGAATATCTGAAGGCCTACCACGACATCTCACATAAAGTGATGACCGATCCGAGCGACAAAAATCTTAACGAGATGGCTCGCATTCAGGAGATCCTGGATCATCAGGGGCTCTGGCAGCTCGACAGCCGGATTAACGAAGTGCTCGAACAGCTTGGCCTGGAAGCGGATACCGAACTGTCCGCGCTTTCCGGCGGCTGGCTGCGTAAAGCGGCGCTGGGCCGCGCGCTGGTTAGCTCTCCGCGCGTGCTGCTGCTCGACGAACCAACTAACCACCTCGATATCGAAACTATCGACTGGCTGGAAGGCTTCCTGAAAGAGTTCCAGGGCAGCATTATCTTTATCTCCCACGACCGTTCCTTTATCCGCAATATGGCGACCCGTATTGTCGATTTGGATCGCGGCAAGCTGGTCTCTTACCCTGGCGATTACGATCAGTATCTGCTGGCGAAGGAAGAAGCGCTGCGCGTGGAAGAGTTACAAAACGCCGAGTTTGACCGCAAGCTGGCGCAGGAAGAAGTGTGGATCCGCCAGGGTATTAAAGCCCGTCGTACCCGTAACGAAGGCCGCGTTCGCGCGCTGAAGGCGATGCGCCGTGAACGCGGTGAACGGCGTGAAGTGCTGGGCAGCGCGAAAATGCAGGTTGAAGAGGCGAGCCGCTCGGGCAAAATCGTCTTCGAGATGGAAGACGTTAACTACCAGGTTGCCGGTAAAACGCTGGTTCGTGATTTCTCCGCCCAGGTTCAGCGCGGCGACAAAATCGCGCTGGTGGGGCCAAACGGCTGCGGTAAAACAACCCTGCTGAAACTGATGCTCAGCCAGCTGCAGGCCGACAGCGGCCGAGTACACTGCGGCACCAAGCTGGAAGTGGCCTACTTCGACCAGCACCGTGCCGAGCTTGATCCTGACCGCACCGTGATGGATAACCTGGCGGAAGGCAAGCAGGAAGTGATGGTTAACGGTAAGCCACGCCACGTGCTGGGCTACCTGCAGGACTTCCTGTTCCACCCTAAACGCGCCATGACGCCGGTGCGTGCGCTTTCCGGCGGGGAGCGTAACCGCCTGCTGCTGGCGCGCTTGTTCTTAAAACCAAGCAACCTGCTTATCCTCGATGAACCGACCAACGACCTGGATGTCGAAACTCTGGAACTGCTGGAAGAGCTTATCGACGGCTACCAGGGCACGGTCATGCTGGTTAGCCACGACCGTCAGTTTGTTGATAACACGGTCACCGAGTGCTGGATTTTTGAAGGCCAGGGCAGAGTGGGGCGCTACGTTGGCGGCTACCATGACGCGAAGGGCCAGCAGGGCTCTGCTCAACCGCTGCGCCAGGCGGCTGCGGCAAAAGCCGAGAAGGGCGAGCAGCAAAAAGCAGAACCTGTTAAACGTGCCAATAGCAAACTAAGCTATAACCTGCAGCGTGAATTAGAGCAGCTGCCTCAACGGCTTGAGGAGCTTGAGGCCGCGCTGGGCGTGTTGCAGGCCCAGGTCGGTGATGCCGATTTCTTTAACCAGCCGCACGACGCCACGCAAAAAGTGCTGGCCGACATGGCCGCAGCGGAGCAGGCGCTTGAAGAAGCCTTTGAACGCTGGGAGTATCTCGAAGCGCTGAAAAACGGTTCGTAATCTAAGGAGAGTTACGATGTGTGCCACACACCACCATCGCTCGCATATTTTGTGTCGACAATGTGATTTGCTGGTGGCGTTGCCGGAGCTGCAGGATGGTCATAAGGCCTCCTGCCCGCGCTGCGGCACACCCTTGGTCACGCAGTGGTATTTACCGCGTCAGCGGCCAACGGCGTATGCCCTGGCCGGGCTGTTTATGCTGCTGCTGGCCAACCTGTTCCCCTTCATTAATATGAAGGTCGCTGGCATCAGCAGCGAAGTGACGCTGATGCAAATCCCCGGCGTTATGTTTTCTGAAGATTACGCCAGCCTCGGCACCTTCTTTCTTCTCTTTGTTCAGGCGGTACCGGCTTTTTGCCTGGTGACCATTCTGCTGTTGGTCAACCGGGCGAAGCTGCCTTCCGGGGTAAAACGCGGCCTCGCCAGAGTGCTGTTCCAGCTGAAAAGCTGGGGCATGGCTGAAATATTCCTCGCGGGCGTGCTGGTCAGCTTCGTGAAGCTGATGGCCTACGGCGATATTGGCGTTGGCAGCAGCTTTATTCCCTGGTGCCTGTTTTGTATTTTGCAGTTGCGGGCTTTTCAGTGCGTGGACAGGCGCTGGCTGTGGGACGACATTGCCCCCATGCCGCCGGTGCATAAGCCGCTAAAAGTGGGCGTGGCGGGCATACGGCAGGGGCTTCGCTCCTGCTCTTGTTGTACGGCGATTGTTGACGCAGACACGCTGGTTTGCCCCCGCTGCGGTACTCACGGCCACGTGCGCCGCAGGCACAGCCTGCAGTGGACCCTGGCGCTGCTGATAACCTCGATCATGCTCTATCTACCGGCGAATATACTGCCGATAATGATAACGGAGATGCTGGGCAGCAAATATCCGTCCACTATTCTGGCGGGGGTTATCCTGCTCTGGAGTGAAGGGTCTTACCCGGTAGCGCTGGTGATTTTTATCGCCAGTATCATGGTGCCGACGCTGAAAATGATCGCCATCGCCTGGTTATGCTGGGACGCAAAGGGGCATGGAAAACGCGACAGCGAGCGTATGCACCTGATTTATGAAGTAGTGGAATTTGTTGGCCGCTGGTCGATGATTGACGTATTCGTGATTGCCGTGCTTTCCGCCCTGGTGCGGATGGGCGGGCTGATGAATATCTACCCGGCTTTAGGGGCGTTAATGTTTGCTTTGGTGGTTATTTTGACGATGTTTGCGGCGATGACCTTTGACCCTCGCTTGTCCTGGGATCGAGCAGACGATGTAACTGATGAGGAGTCTTCCGAGCATGGAAAATAAAAGCGGCGAGGCGAAGGTACAGAAGGTAAAAAACTGGTCGCCGGTTTGGATCTTTCCCATCGTAACGGCGCTGATCGGCGCCTGGATCTTGTTTTATCACTATAGCCATCAGGGGCCGGAAGTGACCCTGATAACCGCTAATGCAGAAGGTATTGAAGGCGGTAAGACTACCATCAAGAGCCGAAGCGTTGATGTTGGCGTGGTGGAAAGCGCGCAGCTGACCGATGACCTGCATCATGTTGAAATTAAGGCGCGTCTCAATTCCGGCATGGAAAAGCTGCTGCATAACGATTCCGTGTTTTGGGTAGTGAAGCCGCAGGTTGGCCGCGAAGGTATCTCCGGGCTGGGGACGCTGCTGTCGGGGGCATACATCGAGCTACAGCCGGGCAGTAAAGGCGACCAGCCGGAGCGCTATGACTTGCTTGATGCGCCGCCGCTGGCTCCGCCTGATGCCAAAGGCATACGCATCACGCTGGACAGCAAAAAAGCCGGCCAGCTCACGCCGGGAGACCCGGTACTGTTCCGGGGTTATCGCGTGGGGTCGGTAGAAACCAGCACCTTTGACACCAATAAACGCGCCATTACCTATCAGCTGTTTATCGGCGCGCCCAACGACAAGCTTATTACCAGCAACGTGCGGTTCTGGAAAGACAGCGGCATTGCCGTGGACATGTCTTCCCAGGGGATGCGGGTTGAAATGGGCTCCCTCACTACGCTGTTCAGCGGCGGCGTGAGCTTTGACGTGCCGGAAGGCTGGGAGTGGGGCAAGCCGGTTGAGCCGGGTACCGACTTTAAGCTGTTTGACGATCAGAAAAGTATTCAGGATTCGCTGTATACCGACCACATCGATTACCTGATGTTCTTTAAAGATTCGATTCGCGGCCTGCAGCCGGGCGCGCCCGTTGAGTTCCGCGGTATTCGTCTTGGCACGGTGGCTCAGGTGCCGTTCTTTAACGAGAGCATGCGCCAGAAGCTGAACGACGACTTCCGCATTCCGGTGCTTATCCGCATTGAACCCGAACGCCTGAAAAATATGGTGGGCAACGAGGCGGATATCCCGTCTAACCTGAAGGCGCTGATTCAGCGCGGGCTTCGTGCCTCAATGAAAACCGGCAACCTGGTGACCGGCGCGCTGTATATCGATCTCGACTTCTATCCGAACGAGAAGAAGGTGAGTGAAATACTGAGCGTCAGCGGTTATCCGGTGATCCCGACGATGAGCGGTGGCCTGGCGCAAATTCAGCAAAAACTGCTGGAAACGCTGGATAAAATCAACAATCTGCCGATTACGCCGATGCTGGAGCAGGCGACCAATACGCTTGGCGAAAGCCAGCGCACCATGCGTCATCTACAGCAGACGCTGGATAATCTGAACAAGATTACCGCCAGCCAGTCGATGCAGCAGCTGCCGGAAGATATGCAAAAAACGCTGCGCGAGCTGAATCGCAGCATGCAGGGCTTCCAGCCGGGTTCAGCGGCTTATAACAAGATGGTGGCGGATATGCAGCGCTTCGATCAGGTGCTGCGCGAACTCCAGCCGGTGTTACGCACGCTGAACGATAAGAGCAACTCGTTGATATTTGAAGCGAAGGATAAAAAGGATCCGCAGCCGAAGAGGGCACAACCATGAAAAAGTGGCTAACGCTGGCAGCCGTCATCACGCTTTCCGCCTGTAGCGGCAGCGATAACGGCAAAACCTGGTACCAACTGCCGCAAACTTCACAGCCTGCAATGCAGGCGGTGAGCCAGCCGGGAACACATTTGCTGTGGGTCGATCAGGTCTCGGTGCCTGACTTCCTCGCCGGCACCGGCGTGGTTTATCAAACCACCGACGTTCAGTACGTTATTGCCACCAACAACCTGTGGGCCAGCCCGCTTGACCAGCAGCTGCGCAATACGCTGGTCAGCAACCTGAGCAGCGCGCTGCCGGGCTGGGTGGTTGCATCCCAGCCTCTGGGCAACGACCAGCAGGCGCTTAGCGTCAACGTTACCGGCTTCCATGGCCGCTATGACGGGAAGGTGATTGTTAGCGGTGAGTGGCTGGTGAAACGTCAGGGCGAGATAATTAAGCGTCCGTTCCATATTGAGCTAAAGCAGCAGGCTGACGGTTACGACTCGATGGTGAAAACGCTGGCGCAGGCCTGGCAGCAGGAGGCGCAAAGCATCGCTTCGCAGATCACACGCCTTAATTAATAGGTAAAATTAATAGTACAAAAAAGCTGCGATTTTCGCCGAAAGGCGGTCGCAGCTTTTCTTTTTCTGTGAACCTGTTAGCAAACCACAAGGCTCTTTTTTTGCCGAAAAGATAATCAGAATAGCGCGTGAATATGACATTGGCGTGAATTTTGCGCATTGACGGTCGGCTGATTTCACGTTATCCCTTATCTGTGGTTGCACATTTTGTAATCACTGTTTTCTTTTCCACCAGACAATGTAATGAGGGAAACGAGGCATGAAGAGACAAAAACGAGATCGCCTGGAACGGGCACATCAACGTGGTTATCAAGCAGGCATCGCCGGACGCTCAAAAGAGATTTGTCCATATCAGACTCTGAATCAGAGGTCCTATTGGATGGGAGGCTGGCGAGAAGCCATGGAAGACAGGGCGGTTACTGCGTAATCACTGTCTCTTTAGAAAAAGAAACCTCCGCAGCGCGGAGGTTTCGCCTTTTTAGCGGTATGTAAACCATCAGGGTTTAGGGAAGACCCAAACGTGCTGCTCGGGCAGAGACAAGCCATATTCACGAGCTTCACGTATCTCGTTGCCATAGGCACGGACAACAAAGTTATCGCCCGCGGTGCGGAACAGATACTCCCAGCGGTCGCCAAGGTACATGCTGGTCAACAGCGGCAGCGTCATGCCGTTATCACCCGGCTGTTCCACCAGACGCACCTGCTCGACTCGTATTACGGCAGTGCCTTCCTGCCCGGCTTCGACGCCTTCACCTGCCAGCCCCCACAAAGCCCAGCCGCTGCCTTCGATGCGGGCTTTACCGTCTCGAACTTCAGTCACTTTGCCGTTTAGCCGGTTATTACTGCCCATAAACTCGGCGGTAAACAGCGTTTTTGGCGAGCCGTACATCTCCTGCGGCGTACCCTGCTGCTCTATTTTGCCGTTGTTCAGCAGCAGGATACGGTCGGAAATCGCCATCGCCTCATTCTGGTCGTGGGTGACCATCAGCGCCGACAGTCCCAGCTTGATAATCAATTCGCGCAGGAACACTCTGGCCTCTTCGCGCAGTTTGGCATCAAGGTTGGAGAGCGGCTCATCAAGCAGAATAACAGGGGGGTTATAGACCAATGCCCGCCCGATGGCTACCCGCTGCTGCTGGCCGCCGGAGAGTTGGTAAGGGTGGCGTTTGCCGAGATGACCCAGGCCCAGCTGGTCCAGCACCGCCTGAACCCGCTGGTTGATTTCCGCCGCCGCCACTTTGCGCAGTTTCAGCGGATAGGCAACGTTCTCAAACACCGTTTTATGCGGCCACAGCGCGTAGGACTGAAATACCAGCCCCAGATTACGCTCTTCCGCCGGGATCTCTTTGCGAGTAGCGCCGTCAAAAACGTTATTTTTGCCGATAACAATAGCGCCCTGGCTCGGTTTTTCCAGCCCGGCAACGGCGCGCAGCAGCGTGGTTTTACCGCTTCCCGAAGGGCCAAGTAGCGACACGACTTCGCCGCGTTTTAGCTCCATAGAAACGCCTTTCAGCACCGGATTATCGCCGTAGGTTAAGTGCAGGTTCTCGACCGATAACTCAATCATGTAATTTCACTCCAAAACGAAGGGCAATGCCCAGCCCTAACACCACAAGCAGAATATTAATAAACGAGAGCGCGGCGACGATATCAATCGCGCCAGCCGCCCAGAGCGAGACCAGCATGGAACCGATGGTTTCGGTGCCCGGTGAGAGCAGGTATACGCCGGTGGAATACTCGCGCTCGAAAATCAGGAACATCAGCAGCCATGAGCCGATCAGGCCGTAGCGCGACAGCGGGATGGTGACGTGGCGGGTAATTTGCCCGCGCGTGGCTCCTGTGCTGCGCGCGGCCTCTTCCAGCTCCGGCCCAACTTGTAATAGCGTTGAGGAGATAAGCCGCAGCCCGTAGGCCATCCACACTACGGTATAGGCTAGCCAGACGCTGAAAATGGTGCTGCGCAGCGAACGTAGCCAGACAATCAGGTTGTCACGCAGCCACTGTGACCACGGCATGCCGGAAAGCCAGCCGGATTTCAGCGCATTGTCGAGCCACATCGGCAGGAATAAAAACACCCACAGAAAAGCAAGACCGGCCAGCAGGCCCGGTACGGCGCGCGGCACCAGTACGCTGTAGTCGAGGAAGCGGGTTACGTTATCCGGCTTGCGGTGCATCGCGATGCCGATAAATAGATAACACGCTACCGCCAGCGCGCCGCCGATAACGCCGATAGCCATTGAGTTAACGATGGCGCGCAGCAGGTTCGGCTGTTCCCAGATGGTGCGGAAGGTGTTCAGAGACAGCTCGTCCCACAGCGAAACGCCGACGCCCCAGTTGGAAATAAAGGCGCGCAGCACCACGCCAATTAGCGGCACGCCGATGGTTACGGTCAGCCAGAAGGCGACAACCGCTCCGGCAACCCAGCGCCATTTACCCAGCGGCAGGGCACGAGACTGAGAGGCTTTGCCTTTGACGGTGACAAACCGGTTGGCGGTGCGCATAAGACGGCGCTGGAGCATTACCAGCGGGATGGTGATGCAAATCAGCACCACGGCTACCGCCGCCATCAGATGATAAGACGGCGTCCCAAGTTTATTGGTCAGCTGGTAGAGATAAGTTGCCAGCACCATGTTGCCTTCAGGGTCACCCAGGACCAGCATCAGGCCAAACACTTCCAGGCCGAGGAAGAACAGCAACACCGTGGCGTACAGCATCGCCGGGCGCACCATCGGCAGGCTGACGGCGGTCATCACCTGAAGAGGGGAGGCTCCGGCGGTACGGGCCGCTTCTTCGACATCTGAGCCAACGCTGCGCAGCGCCGAAGAGATATAGAGATAGGCGTGCGGAACGTGGGTCAGCCCGGCAATCACCACGATGCTGGACATGTCGTAGATATTCCACGGTACAAAACCAATCAGCGACTGCGCCCACAGAGAGAAGAAGCCCACCGGCCCGGCGGCCACAACATAGCCAAAGCCGAGAACCATAGGCGAAACAAAGATGGGCACCAGAATCAACGGCTCAATGATACGCCTGCCAGGCAGGTCGGTACGCACCATCAAAAAGGCCAGGATCCCACCCAGCGGAATAGCGATGACTACCAGCCCGAATGCCAGAATAAAGCCGCTCTTCAGCGCCTTATAGAAGTCAGGGTCGGTAAAGATGAAAGCAAAGGACTCAAGACTCCACTCTTTTGACGGCGAGAAAAACGGCGCTGAGAGGAAGCTTTGTATAACGATAAACGACAGCGGAATATAGATAACCAGCGCAGTTATCAGCACCACAATGCCGCGCGGCAGGCTCTGCCACTTTCTGCGAAATGCATCCATGTAACTATCCCTCAGGTCAGTAAGCCTGAATAACGTAGTGCGTTGGAGTAATAGGAGGCACTCCCGAAGAAGCGCCTCATGCAGGGGTTATTTGGCGGCGGCTTCGCGCCATTGCTTGATGTAATCGAGGCGTTTTTTCTGCTGCAAGTATTCGAGCAGGGTTTCATCAACCGGGATAGGTTTCAGCGCGTTGCCCAGCTTTTTGGTCAAGCCGTCAATATCGTTGTCACCTTCCACGTCATTGCGGATAGACGGAATATCCGCCTGGTTGGCGAGGATGTTCTGCCCTTTCTCAGACAGCACATAGTCTATCCACAGCCTGGCGGCGTTGCCGTTTTTAGCCTGTTCGCTGATGAAGGACACGCGGGAAAGCACTAGCGTGTAGTCTTTTGGATAAGCAATACCCAGCGAGGCGTCCGTTTTGGCGCGGGCTTCGGCGTAGGAGCCGAGGATGTTGAAGCCGATAAGGTTTTCACCGGAGGAGACTCGCTCCATCATCGTACCGGTGGAAGACTGGACCGCCAGACCACCTTTAGCAACGTCTGCCAGGGCCTTGAAGTAGTTCGGGTCGGCCTTATAGTCCTGCACCGAGAGCATAAAACCGAGGCCAGATTTTTCGATATCGTAAGTGGTGACTTTTTTGCTGAACTTTTCCGGCTGGCTGGCGATAAGCTTAGCCAGCGCCGCGTGGCTGTCCGGCACTTCATTAGCCGGGATCAGGCGTTTGTTGTAGATAAAGATAACCGGCTCGTAGGTCGTGCCGTAGGCTTTGTCTTTCCACACCGCCCATTTAGGCAACTGGCCCTGCTCGGGAGATTTGTATTCCTGAGCGTAGTCGGTGGCAAGCTTAAGCGCGGTATCCATCGAAGAGCTCCAGACCACGTCGCCGCTGGTACCGCCCGCCGCCTGCTCGCTGATATAACGGTTGTACAGCTCGGTGCTGTTCATATCGTTATATTCTACCTTAATGCCCGGGTAAGCCGCTTCGAACCCCTGGATAAGCGGTGCGGCGGTTTTGGTATCGGTGGTGGAGTAGAGCACCACTTTGCCTTCTTTGGTCGCGGCGTCGATGATTTTTTGATATTCGGCCGGGTAACCCTGAGGCACGGCAGAAAGCGCAGAGGTAGAGAGCAGCACGGTAGAAGCGATTAAAGAGATGCGTAACTTATTCGACATTATTGTTAACCTCTAGTTACATTTGAGAAACTAAAAATCAACATAGCGTATAACCTTTGCCAGACAAGAGGGGGCGTTTTTTATCTTTACGATTTGTGATTTCGAACGTTGTTTAAGCAATTAACACCATAAAAACCACGGAGGAAGTTCGCGGATTGGCGTTCGGCAAAAACAAAAAAAGCACCCATTGATAACAATGGATGCCTTATCGGTAAAGCTTAATGAAATCGTATTAGAAAGCGGTAGTGTCTTTAAACAGACCCACTTTCATGTCGGTGGCGGTGTAAATCACGCGGCCATCAACCAGTACTTCGCCATCGGCCATGCCCATAATCAGGCGACGATTGATAACGCGCTTAAAATGAATACGATAGCTGACTTTTTTTGCCGTTGGCAGGATTTGCCCCGCCAGTTTGACCTCGCCCACGCCCAGCGCACGGCCTTTGCCTTCGCCGCCGAGCCAGCCCAGGTAGAAACCAACCAGCTGCCACATTGCGTCCAGGCCCAGACAGCCAGGCATTACCGGATCGCCAATAAAGTGGCAAGCAAAGAACCAGAGATCAGGGGTGATATCTAATTCTGCTTCAACGTAACCTTTATCGAAGTTACCGCCGTCTTCGGTCATCTTGACCACGCGGTCCATCATCAGCATAGGAGGTGCGGGTAACCGTGGGCCTTCAGCGCCAAACAGTTCGCCACGCCCTGAGGCAAGAAGATCTTCTTTCGTATAGGATTCGCGTTTATCTACCATGTCTACAGTAAGCCTTTTTATAATGAAGCACGCAGGTTAGCTAACACGTGTACGCTCAACAAGTCCGATCAGTTGTGGTTGAACCAGTTGAGCCAGCGTAGCGGCCAGGGGAAACGATGGCGAACATCCGGTGCCAGCGCCTGAGCAATACGCTCCTGCACCGCGCGCATCAGGGTATTCTGCCCTTCGCCGTCCCACGGGAGACTGGTCAATAACGGTAATGCATCGGCTATGTCGTCAATTGCCCAGATGGAAAATTTATTTTGCTCAACGGCTTCCAGCACATCTTTATGCAGCGAAAGATGGCGCACGTTGGCCGAAGGAATAATCACGCCCTGCTGGCCGCTGAATTCACGCTGCTGGCAGATGCGGAAGAAACCTTCAATTTTTTCGTTCAGCCCGCCCACCGGCTGCACGCGACCAAATTGATCTACCGATCCGGTAATCGCGATGTGCTGATAAATCGGCACATTGGAGAGGGCGCTGATAAGCGCACACAGCTCGGCCATCGAGGCGCTATCGCCATCCACTTCGCTGTAGGACTGCTCGAAGGTGATGGAAGCTGAGAACGGGATCTGCTGATCGAGCTGCAGCTCGGACATCAGAAACGCCTGCATGATCATCATGCCTTTGGCATGAATGTTACCGCCAAGCTCGGCTTTACGCTCAACGTCGGTGAACTCGCCGTCGCCCACGTGTACCACGCAGCTAATGCGGGACGGCTCGCCAAACGCGCGAGGGTGGCCGGGAAACTCAATCACCGACAGGGCGTTGATTTGGCCTATCATCTCGCCTTCGGTTTCAATCAGGATTTGCTCGAGCAGGATTTCATCCTGCATGCGTTCGGCAAGGAAACCTTCTCGCCATTCGCGTTGCTCGAGCATTTGCTGAAGCTGCTCCGCGGTAAAGGTGCTTTCCCCGGTAAACGGCGCGACTTCGCGCAGCTGGCGTGAAATCCATGAAGGGCAGAGCGGGAGCATCTCCTGGTCGCCGGTATAGCGAACCGCTTCGCGAATCAGAGGCTGCCAGGCATCTGCCGCTGGAGCCGGTAAGGATTTAGCGTCGGCAACGGCATAAATCCACTGGCACCACAGCGCCATTTCGTCAGCCGAGGCGATTTGCAGGTTATCTTCAAACTCGCTGTAGATTGCCGATGAAACCAGGTCCATCTCCATTTCCTGGAAGTCCGCCAGCGAGTCACGCTCGCCGACCAGAATTAGCTTGAAATCAAGCTCCAGCGAAGGGATTTTAACCGGCAGCGGGCGCGTTTCGTCCGGCGAGACCCAGTCGAAGCGACCCTGGATCATCATTTGCTTTAAGCGTAGCCACAGCAGAGGCTGAGCCAGCACGCTGCGCAGGGAGAGGATTAATACGCCACCGTTGGCACGATGGATAAGGCCTGGCTCCAGGGTGACTTCCCCGGCAAATTGACGCACGCAGCCGAAAAGCTGCTCAGACTCAACCCAGTCAGCGGCGATAATTTCTCCGCTGGAGGCGAAGTTATCATCGCTTTGTTCAGCCGGACGCAGGCTAACGCGGCTGCCTTCAATAAGGTAATGTCCGCCGGTAAGCACTTCGGCTTCACCGCGCGTTTCCTCAACGGCCGCTGCAATAAGATCCAGATATTCTTGCTCTTCCGGGGCTTTTATTAGCATCAGGTCTGAGGAAGAGACGGAAAGGTTGAGTTGCTCAATCCCATAAACTAAACGGGGCTGAACGGCGGAGAGAGGGGCAGAGTCGGTATCATAAGGCTGTGCAAAAATTTCCTGATAGCTTTCGGTATCAGGCACCAGGGCACGCCAGTCAAGTCGATTAGTCGTCAAAGTCGCTATATTTTTTAATGAGATGTCAAAGGCGCGATTATACAAGAATCGCTCGGGTAGCACACGGATAAAGCAGCAACACAGTTTTATCCCCCTCACAGCTTTGATTTTCAGTTCAGCGAATGGCGTAAAAACTGTTATTCTGAACTAAGTTACACGGTCACACTGAGATCGCAATGAAATATCAACAGTTGGAAAATCTCGAGAGCGGCTGGAAGTGGAAGTATCTGGTCAAGAAGCATCGCGAAGGAGAGTTGATCACGCGGTACATCGAAGCCAGTGCAGCCCAGGAGGCCGTGGAGCAGCTTCTGACGCTGGAAAATGTGCCTGTTCTGGTCCAGAACTGGATTGAACAGCATATGAATCCGGCGCTGCATAACCGCATGAAGCAGACGATTCGCGCGCGGCGTAAGAGGCATTTTAACGCCGAGCATCAGCACACCCGTAAAAAATCCATCGACCTGGAATACCTGGTCTGGCAACGTCTGGCCGGGCTTGCGCAGCGGCGCGGTAATACGCTTTCCGAAACCATCGTTCAGCTGATTGAAGATGCCGAACGTAAAGAGAAAGTAGAAACCACGATGTCGACGTTGAAGCAGGATCTGCAGGCTATGCTGGGCAAAAAGTAGTTTGCCCCTGAAGGCGGTGGCGTGAAATTCGCTAAATAACAACCAATAAAAAACCCCGCCATGGCGGGGTTTTTGTCAAGGAAGGGTAACTTATGCCGCAGGCTGAGTTACAACTTCTTTAACACCTTTAACTTCGATCTCAACACGACGATCTGGAGCCAGGCAGTCGATCAGTTTAGCTTTAGGCGCTACGTTGTCACAGGTGTTGCCAGTAACTGGGTTAGCTTTGCCCATGCCACGTGGAGAGATTTTGTTTGCCGGGATACCTTTAGAGATCAGGTAATCAACAACGCTCTGTGCACGTTTTTCAGACAGTTTAGCATTGTACTGCTCAGAACCGATACGGTCAGTGTAGCCCAGAACAACTACGGAACCGTCTTTCGGATCCAGGTTGCTCAGCTGGGTGTACAGCTGATCCAGGGCCTGCTGGCCTTCTGGTTTCAGAGTAGCTTTGTTGAAGTTGAACAGAACGTCAGACTTCAGAGTGAAGTGCTTGGTCTGTACTTCTGGAGCTGGTGCCGGAGCTGGAGCTACAACCGGAGCTGCATCTTCCTGCTGACCGAAACGGTAGGAAACACCTACGCTCAGCATGCCGTTGTCCGGACGAACACCTACAGTCTGTGCGTCGCCGATGTTGTTAACCCACTGGTATTCCAGACGGGTAGCGATGTCACGGGTAACAGCCCACTCAACACCACCAGCGAATACTGGGGAAACACCGGTGTCGTGGTCTTTACCAGCGATGCTGTTTTTGGAGTCTGCACGCCAAACCATACCACCCAGACGAGTATAAACGTCCAGATCGTCAGTGATTGGGTAACCCAGTTTAGCGGTCAGCTGTACGCCCTGTGCTTTGAAAGCACCGCTAACTTCGCTGCCTTTGTAAGGCATACGGCCAAGCCAGTCGTAACCCATTTCAAAACCAACGTACGGGTTAACCTGATAACCACCGAAGGCACCAGCGCCCAGTTGGCTTTCATGCGTTGCGCCGTTGTTTTGCAGGTCCTTGTTATACCAGCCGGTATCGTGGAACTGAGACCAGCCCAGTTTGCCACCTGCATACCAGGTGTTATCTTTCGGTGCGGCCTGCGCTACGGTAGCGAAGCCAGCCAGTGCCACTGCAATCGCGATAGCTGTCTTTTTCATTTTTTGCGCCTCATTATCATCCAAAAGGCCATGAGCTCTAAACCAATTTAAAGCCCAGGGTTAAATCCTTCGCCCGGGTTTATGCTCAATTGTTACTCTACCGATATATCGGTGTTATGAAGAGCAACCCTGGCGAGGTAAAGTCTACAACGTAGTTGAAAAGTTACAAGTGTGAAGTCCGTCAGGCATATGAAAAAAAACGACTTGCATACATATTTTATTACAGAATGGCCTGTTTTTTGAACACTGGGTTCCATGGAAGAACCCAGTGGATCCGCCGTATGACGGGGAATTTTGAGTAATGACAGCGGATTATATGGCACGGAGAAAAAATACCAGGATTTCTCCTAAATTTACTTAATGATACAAACTAGAATGAATTTTTAGGCCATTTCGCGGTCTGGAACCGGATGATCCCCTGCTGGTTGGACGCATAATGAAGCCCATTGCGTTGCCAGCTTCAGCGGCGAGGGTCAGTCTCAAATGTTCTTCATCTGTTAATTCTTCGGGCAACCAGCCTATCACTACGCTGTAATTTCCGGTTTGCAGCGCCTTTACCATCGCCTCTACGGTATAGAGCGGATCTAACTGGCTTGCCTGCATCACTTTTGCCAGCGGAAGCCCGGCGGCCTGCAGCCATTCACGGCTGAGCTTTTGCTGCGGGGTAAGCCATAACTGCCAGCGAGATTGTTGCCCTAGCTGCTGCAATAAAGGTAGCAGAATAAACTGCGTTACCCACGGGCAGTCTTCACTGTAGACCATTTCACTGATTAACCCCTGTGTACTGTTATCAGATAACGGCCGGGCAGGGGAGTGCGCGGCTACTGCAACATGACGAAAGTGAGTTTGTAAGTTCTGTGAGTGCATAGTGAGTCCCGCCTGATGGGTTACTGTATGAATATACAGTAATGCCTGTCAGGACAAAGATCAACCGAAATTTCGGAAAGTGTCTCGCAATTTCTTTATGCAGATCCGGCGTAAAACAAATTGTCGTTGCTATAGCAGATAACGTTACTTATTTTCTGTTATTAGGGAGGCGAGTAACACGGCCATTAATTTACTGTTTGATATATAAGGACAAACCATGAAGGACGTCACGTATGTCAGGATCCATAAATCTCAAGAATGCCTTTCTCCGTTAGGAGACATTGGCTTTCGTCCGCTGTTCGGCGGCTACAGTCTGGCAGTCGAAGGCATTATCTTTGCTATGGTTTCCGAGGGGGAACTTTATCTTCGTGCCTGCGAGCAATGTGCTGACTATTTCAGCCAAAAATCTGCTCCGACGCTGATGTTTTATAAAAGAGGGTTACCGATTGAACTTAACTACTATCGCGTTGATGAAGAACTTTGGAGCAATCATGACAAGCTTATCCAGCTTTCTTTTCAGTCTCTGAGCAGTGCGAGGCGGGAAAATGTACAGCGTAAGTTCAATTCTCACAGATTGAAGGATCTGCCTAACCTCTCGATGAACATAGAAGTTATGCTGCGGGAAGTGGGTATTGGCGATTTTAATACTCTGCGCGTGTTTGGTGCCAAGCGGTCATGGCTCAGGCTGCGCAAGATTAAGAAACCGGTGGGGATTAAAGTGCTGCTGGCGCTGGCCGGCGCGATCCAGGGCGTGCATGAGGCGGTACTGCCGCTGGCCGTTCGTGAAGAGTTGACGGAATGGTGGCGCCGCTATGAGCAGCGCCAGCAACGTTATTCCGAGCAGTGAGTGATTTGCTGCTGAAGACGAGATATCTCAGGTAGCAGAGCAATCAGTAGCCCAATTTGCTGCAACACCAGCGGTTCTTTGGTTTCCGGGCGGGCCTCAAGCTGCGCGATGCGGGCAGAAAGCTGCTGCAAAGCGCTCTGAACGCGCAGTTCGTCGACCGGCAGATGATGCAGTGCGTCGTCAACATAGCAAACGGCGTCATCAAGCAGCAGCAGCGTTTCACCGTGGTTCAGTTTTTCGCGGTGCGCCCCCAGCGCGGAAATATAGCTGTTAAAAGAATGGTTAAGGCACAGCAGCCGGAAAGCCGCTTCACGCATCTCCGGCGAAACTCGCGGTTCAGATGACATATTCGAGACAACCGAAGCGAGTTCCGCATCTTTATTGTGTGCATCCCGCCGCGCAATGCGGTATTCGACACGGTTATCTCGTCCCTGATGGTATTGCTCAAGAATGGCATCCAGATAGCGGCAATTGGCGTTGAAAGCGCGCTCCACCACCAGCGGCAGCCTGCGGAACCGCCAGTCCGGCCAGACAAAACTCACCGCCGCCCAGGCAATTGCGCAGCCGAGCAGCGTATCGATAACACGCGGCAGCGCCACCTCAAAACCTTCGCCCAGCAGGTTAAAGCACAGCAGTACCAGCAGGGTGATAAACATCGTGGCGTGGGCATATTGCACATTGCGAAAAGCAAAGAACAGCACGCCGGTTATCACTATCAGCAGCAGCTGACCTTCAAGAGAAGGAACCAGCCAAAGCAGCGGCAGGCCGACGGCAACCCCAATTAACGTTCCGATTATTCGCAACGCCAGCCGCCGCCGGGTAGCGCTGTAGTTAGGCTGGCAAACAAACAGGCTGGTGAGCAGGATCCAGTAGCCGTGCTGAAGGCCGGTTATCTGAATAAACGCGTAGCCCACGCACAGAACCAGCGACATACGCACCGCATGGCGGAACAGGGCGGATTCCGGCGTCAGATTACGAGCCAGGCGCTGCCAGATGTCACCGAAGCCGGTCAGCCGGTCGTCTGCAAGGCGGTTATCCGGGTCATTCTGCGGCTCGGCTATTGCCTGTTCGGACTCGATATTGGCCAGTTGAGCATCTATTGCCCGCAGGTTATTAATCAGGAAACCCAGCGCTTTAATTTCGGAGGCGGACGCATGCCCCGCCCGAATTCGATCAAGCGCCGAGTCGAGGTGATTAAAAGCGCGCTCAAAGCGCGGATCGTGCTGATAGGGCACGCGCAGCAGAATAGAGCGAGAAAGCTGCTGGCAGGCCTGAGATTGCATGGTTAGCAGCCGCTGGAAGCGAAACATTACATCGCTGTAGCGGAATTTATCGCGCAGAGCCTGGTATTGAATATGCGAGGAGCTGGCGCGCTCATGAATATCCTGGGCAACAAAATAATAATGCAGCGTTCTGCGTGTTCCTCTTTGCCCGCGATCGCCCCGCAGGCGCGTGAGTAGCGAACCTTTGGTCTGGTTCAGCGTGGTCACCAGCTGGCTGTTGGCCATTGCCAGTTCCAGCATGGGGGCCTGGCTTTCTTCTTCTATATCCGGGTCAAACAGCGTGGCTTTAATTTCAAGGTAGCTGGCAAGATTTTCGTAGCATCGGGCGAGGTTATCCTGCAGCGGGCGGATGGGGAAAATTAAATGCCCTGCCAGCGTCAGCAGGTTATACCAGACAGCGCCTGCCAGCAGGAACAGCGGCTGTTGATACCAGTGCTCATACAAAGAAATTCCGAGCATGGTATAGATAGCTATCAGCAGGGCGCCAAAGGCAATCGTGGCGTAGCGCTGGCCCAGACCGCCGAGCAAAATAAAGCCGCTGGTTGAAATGGTGAGCCCCAGGGCAAACAGCCATGGCCACGGGAACAGCAGTTCCACGGAGGCGGAGGCAATAAAAAAACTCACCAGAGTAATCAGTAAATTGCGCAGCCGTCCGCTCAGGCGATCGTCCAGATCCGTCAGCGCCGCGGCGACTACGCCCAGCGTCAGCGGGATGGTCAGTTTGACTTCCCCCAGCCACCACGGCAGCGCCACGGTGCCGGTAAGCGCAATAAAAATGCGTAAGTTATAGAGCCAGGCGCTGTTCCAGGTATAGCGACGGACAAGAGGGCTAAGGGTCAGCACAAGCGCTCCTTATTGGAAACGACGGCGGGCGTTAGCCTCGCGAGCGGCTTGTGCGGTTTCAACGGAGACCACTCGGCGGCCAACCGGCCACAGGGCGATGGCGGCAATCTTGAAGTTCGCTATCCCCACCGGAATACCGATAATAGTGATGCACTGCGTAACGCCAGCCATGATATGCATAAGGCATAACCACCAGCCGAAGAAGATAAACCACAGAACGTTCAGCAGCGTACCGCCGGTATTCATCAACGCATTTTTTGACTGTGGGTTCAGATCGTCAACGTGAATAGCCTCGTTGCCGTACGGTAAGAAGGAGAGTTTGGTAATTTCCCAGCAGGAGCGGGTCAGCGGCAGGGTAAAAATCAGCACGATGCTAACCAGCGTAGCAAATAGCCAGGACAGGGTAGTGAAGAAACCACCTAAGACAAAGTTAAGGACATTTAATACAGTACGCATAATCACGCTTCCCTGGCAGAAAGTAACAGAATTGATAACCACAACAATTGTAACGCGTTTTTACTCTGGAGCGTCATTCCATCGGCAGTTAAACTTAAGCTACAACCATCTCCAGGATTGGGCAATGTAATGGAACTCAAAGCAACCTCTCTCGGCAAACACCTGGCGCAGCATCCGTATAATCGGGTCAAACTGCTGTCTGCTGGCGTTGAGGTCAAAGGCGACCGACATGAATATCTTATCCCATTCAACCAGTTGATAGCGATCAACTGCAAGCGTGGCCTGGTGTGGGGAGAACTGGAGTTCGTGCTCCCGGATGACAAAGTCGTTCGCCTGCACGGAACAGAGTGGGCGGAGACGCAAAAATTTTTCCATCATCTCAATACGCTGTGGCTTAGCTGGAGCGAAGAGATGAGCGAAGTCGCCGCTGGGGTGCTTACCGCCCAGCGGGAAGAAATTGCCCGGCGAACTCGCCAGGAAAAATGGTTCAAACGCAGCGACATGCTCGAGTTACAGCAAAATCTGCGGGGAGCGATAGCGGCTCTGCCTTTGCCGCAAAGCCGCCTGACTGAATTTGAAAACTGCCGCGAAGCCTGGGCAATATGCAAGGCCTGGCTTGAGCAGGGCGAAGAGCGGCGTCACCAGCGCAATGCCGCCTATACCGAGCGCATGCTGGAAAAATATGCCTCATTCTTCGAACAGGTGGAAAGCTCGGCATTGAACCCATCTCAGGCAAGAGCGGTAGTCAACGGTGAAGATGCGTTGCTGGTTTTGGCGGGAGCAGGGAGCGGTAAAACCTCTGTGCTGGTGGCTCGTGCGGGCTGGCTATTGCAGCGCGGCGAAGCCACGGAAGATCAAATTTTGCTGCTGGCGTTTGGCCGCCAGGCCGCTCAGGAAATGGATGAACGCATCTCCAGCCGCCTGAATACCGAGGCCATCTCAGCCAGGACGTTCCATTCCCTGGCGCTGCATATTATTCAGCAGGGCAGCAAAAAAGCGCCGCGAGTTAGCGAACTGGAAAGTGATACCGCCGCTCGCCACCAGTTGCTGATTGAGAGCTGGCGGCAGCAGTGCCGCGAGAAAAAAGCAATGGCAAAGGGCTGGCGTCAGTGGCTGAGTGAAGAGCTGGAATGGGATGTCCCCGAAGGCGAATACTGGCTGGACGCGCGCCTGGCAAAACGGCTTGCGGGTCGCCTGGATCGCTGGCTTGGCCTGATGCGCATGCACGGCGGGTCGCAGGCAGAAATGATTGCCAGCGCACCCGAAGAGGTGCGGGAGCTGTTTACTAAACGCGTCAAGCTGATGGCTCCGCTGCTGAAAAGCTGGAAGAGCGCGCTCAAGGCAGAGGAAGCTGTTGATTTCTCCGGGCTGATTCATCAGGCGATAAATGTGCTCGAGAAGGGGCGGTTTATCAGCCCGTGGAAGCATATTCTGGTGGATGAATTTCAGGATATCTCCCCGCAGCGAGCGGCGTTGTTAGCCGCTCTGCGTCGTCAAAATTCCCACACCTCGCTCTATGCCGTGGGCGACGACTGGCAGGCGATTTATCGCTTTAGCGGCGCGGAAATGGCGCTGACTACCGCCTTCAGCCACCATTTTGGCGAGGGTGACAGCTGCGCGCTGGATACGACGTATCGTTTCAATGACCGCATCGGGGAAATTGCCAACGGCTTTGTACAGCAAAACCCGCATCAGCTACGCAAGCCGCTGAACAGCCTCTCAAAAGGGGATAAAAAAGCCGTGATGCTGCTGGCGGACGACAGGCTTGAGGATTTGTTAGACAAGCTCAGCGGTTACGCCCTCCCGGAGCAGCGCATTCTGGTACTGGCGCGCTATCACCATCTGCGCCCGGCTAGCCTGGAGAAAGCCGCTACCCGCTGGCCGAAACTGAATATCGATTTTATGACTATTCACGCCAGTAAAGGCCAGCAGGCGGATTATGTGATTATTCTGGGCCTGCAGGACGGGAAAGATGGTTTCCCGGCTCCGGCTCGCGAGTCAATCATGGAGCAGGCGCTTCTGCCGCAGCCGGAGGACTTCCCGGACGCCGAGGAGCGCCGTTTGCTTTATGTCGCGCTGACTCGTGCCCGGCACCGGGTTTGGCTGATGTTCAACAAACAGGAACCTTCTTCGTTTGTTGAGATACTGAAGCACCTTGGCGTGCCGTCTGCCAGTCGGCCCTGATTATTTCAGGCGCTCGCTGAGATAGCGCTGGTAGTCAGGGATAAGAATATCAACGCTTTCGTTAAAGCCCGGCGACTGGATAATAAAATCAGCCGTGGAGAGGTTAGTGGCGACCGGAATGTTCCACACCGTCGCCAGGCGCAGCAGCGCTTTAACATCCGGGTCGTGCGGCACGGCGTTAAGCGGGTCCCAGAAGAAAATCAGGACGTCAATTTTACCTTCTGAAATCAGGGCGCCTACCTGCTGGTCGCCGCCCATTGGGCCGCTAAGCATCGCATGGACGTCAAGACCGGTGGCCCTCTGAATAAGATTACCCGTGGTTCCGGTTGCGTACAGCGTATGCCTTGCGAGCGTTGCTTTGTGGCGCTGTACCCACTTCAGGAGCGCATCTTTACAGTGGTCGTGAGCCACCAGCGCGATATGTTTCTTTACCCCGAGGGTGCGGGTTGTTAATTCCATTGTTTTTTCCTGGGCTGTTTTTTAACTGCAGACAGCTTACTGGAAGCGCCCGGCGCTGCAAGAGAAGGGGATAAAAAAGCATGATGCTTTGTGAGCGGCGTCCTACGGCGCAGGGCTTTCTCTCGCCCAGCGTAAGAATTTTGCGCGCGTGGATTTGTCCGCCTGGTTAAACCAATATTTCAGGCGCTGTTCGGTAAGGGTTTCTGACGGTACGCGATCCAGCCCGTTTGCTGCCAGATCCTGCGTTTTATTCTCCATCGCAAGATCGGCAAAAGCCGGTATTGAAGCCTTTTTCCCCGCTTTGTTGTAGCGCTGGGTTTCTTCTTCGTAATCCGTTCCGCGAGGATCGGGATGGATTTCAAGCTTATCCAGCCTGGCGGCGATAGGTTTTGAGAGGCCATCGACCAGCTTTATCTGGGGCATTGCCGCAAACCGTTCCCCCTCTTTGCGGGTATCAATATGCGGCAGCACTATGTTTACCTGGTCTATCTCTTTGCTATCAAAACTCAGCACCAGCGGCGGTGAAATCCAGGTATATCGACCGGGCGGGCCAGCGCTAAAGTTTTTTTCAACCCGCAGCACCAGCTGGTGCGGGCCATTATCTATTTCTATACTGTCAGCGCCTTTCAGCAGCGAGCTGGAAACCCTTTTACCGTCGAGTACCAGCAAATCTATCTCGCCTGACAGACGCAGAGTCGTTCCCCAGGCCAACGCTGGCATCATCAGAATCAACGCTACTAAAGATAAGCCGGCTCTCATTTCACTCTCCCTGGTTGAGCATGCTGGGCGGATGTTTCAAATCTTTACTCAAACTCCATCTATTAACATATAGACATATTTTCAGAAATTGCGCTCTTTGCTCGCGGCAGAAACATGGCCGGGGGGAGTGGATTGGCATACACTTCAGACAACATCCAACGGGGGCGCTATGAAACCAAACGAAATCGAAACAATCCTGAAAACGACCCGCACCATTGCGCTGGTGGGTGCCAGCGACAAGCCCGACCGCCCGAGCTATCGGGTGATGGACTATCTGTTAAAGCAAGGTTACGAAGTGATCCCAGTGTCGCCAAAAGTGGCCGGTAAAACATTACTGGGGCAGCAGGGCTACGCGACGCTCGCCGATATCCCGAAAAAAATCGATATGGTTGATGTTTTCCGTAATTCAGAAGCCGCGTGGGGCGTTGCTCAGGAAGCAATAGCTATCGGGGCTAAGACGCTGTGGATGCAGCTTGGCGTCATCAATGAACAGGCCGCGGTGCTGGCGCAGAATGCTGGATTAAACGTGGTGATGGACAAGTGTCCGGCAATTGAGATACCGAGGCTCGGGCTGGCTAAATAAGAAAAACCCCGCAAGAGCGGGGTTTTTTGTCAGTTACGCAGGCGCGGAGCCTGGAGCTGTTGGCGTATCGAGGCGGCCAGTTCGTCCATTGAAGGCTGCTCGGGGTGCTCGTCGTCGTCTTCAGAACTGAGCTGAGCTTCGGCGAGATAGGTATGAATCGCCTGGCCATCATCATCTTCCATCACAACGTGGTACCAGGGAGCGGCGCGAAGTGCGCTATTGTCGGCCAGCTCATCTTCCTGAGGCTCATCGAGCGAATACTCGGGGTCGATGTCGACCACCACGCCCAAATAGCCCAGCAAAGAATGGCGAACCTGCTGACCAATACCGTATTTGCTGGCAATCATAGTCACCTCCCGGGAACATTACTCTGCATACTAATATGCGGGCAACCTTCCGCTTTTCAAGCTACATGACTCGACAGGCAAACCCCTTCAGATACAGCCCTTCCGGGTAGGTTGCGATCACCGGGTGATCGGCGGCCTGACGGAACTGCTCTATAAATTGTACATCACGCCCGGCATCTACGGCGGCGTCGGCGATGATTTTCTGGAATAAATCCGTGGTCATCAGGCCGGAGCAGGAGAAGGTCATCAGGATGCCGCCCGGGTTGAGCAGCTGGATTGCCAGCATGTTGATGTCTTTATACCCACGGCAGGCGCCCGACAGCTGGTTTTTGTTCTCAACGAACTTTGGCGGATCCATCACGATGACGTCGAATTTCTCGCCCTGGTCACGGTATTTACGCAGCAGCTTGAATACGTCATCGCGCAGGAATTCGGCTTTGCTGAGGTCGAGCTTGTTCAGCTCAACGTTCTGCTTCGCAATATCCAGCGCGTCCTGAGAGGTGTCTACGCTTATCACCTGGCGGCAGTTGCCCATCAGGGCAGAAACGGCAAAACCACCGGTATAAGAGAAGCAGTTCAGCACGCGCTTGTCTTCTACGTAGCGGCGGGTAGCGAAGCGGCTATCGCGCTGGTCAAGATAGTAGCCGGTCTTGTGCCCGGCCTGAATATCAACCAGCAGCTTCATGCCGTGCTCTTCAATCGGCAGCAGGGCAGGAGGCAGCTCGCCGCTTACCGGACCCTGAGTTAGCTCCATCCCTTCTTTTTTGCGCACCGCAACGTCGGAGCGGTCATAAATAGAGCATTCCGGGTACAGGGTTTGCAGGGCTGCAACCAGCGCCGGGCGCTGATATTCGGCACCAGCCGACAGCAATTGCAGCACCAGGAAATTGCCAAAACGGTCGATAGTCACGCCCGGCAGGCCGTCGGACTCACCGGCAATCAGGCGGTAGCTGTCCAGACCGTCACGTTTAGCCAGCCAGTCACGCCACTGCTGCGCCTGCTGCAGGCGACGGGTGAAGAAGGCGATGTCGATGCTCTCATCCTGGTTAAAGGTCCAGACGCGGGCGCGAATTTGCGACTCGGGTGAAAACGCAGCGCGAGCCAGCCATTTCCCCTGGCTGTCTACTACATCAACCGTTTCGCCGAGATTGGCCTTGCCTTCAAGGCGCGCAACCGCACCGGAGAAAACCCATGGATGACGGCGCAATAACGATTTCTCGCGCCCTTTGGCTAACACTAAACGTACGCTCATAATTTTTTTGCTGCTTTGCTAAGAAATGGGCGCCATTTTCAGGTTTAGGGCGGGTAATTGCAATGGAATAACGCGAAAAGTGCTGCCGGGCTGCAACAGAATATCCTGTAATTATAATTGAATATATATGCTTAATTTCGGTATTTATATTTATTATGATATTTTTAATTGGTTGATGAGCATGGCATTTTGTTTTTATAAATGTGGGTATAAATGTTCTGCGTATTATTCGAACCCTTCATTTCTCAAGGAGAGACACCATGTCTATTTTTTGTGCGCGTCGCCTGGCATTAACGGCGGGCTCGCTGCTGCTGACAAGCCTGCCTGTTTTGGCAGCACTGCCTCAGGCACCTGGTTATATTGACGACGCAGGCGCAACGGCAGCGGCGAAAACCCGCATTCTGCCCCCGATGTTTGAGCAGGCTCTGACCAGCACTAAATTCCTCGCGGACGCTAAAAACCCGCTAATTACGCTTGCTGAGAGCAGTGATTTTCATAAAACCAGCAACTATCAGCAAACCGTGGAGTATATGAACAAGCTTGCGGACGCTTCTGGCGGCCTCATCAGGTTGGAGTGGCTGCCGGAAAAAAGCGCGGAAGGCTATCAGATGATGCTGGCGGTAGCCTCGACTTCTCAGGATAAAAGCGCCGCAGGTCTAAGGGCCTCAGGAAAGCCAACGGTGCTGATTGAGGCGGAAATTCACCCCGGCGAAGCTAACGGCAAAGATGCTATGTTCATGCTGCTGCGGGATATGAGCACCGGCGACAAACCTCTGGCAGCGCTGCTCGACAAGGTCAATATTCTGTTTATTCCGACGGTGAATATTGATGGCGATATGCGCACCAGCGCGTACGGCAGAATTAACCAGAACGGCCCGGACATCACCGGCTGGCGGGTTAATGGCCAAAACCTTAACCTTAACCGTGATTTTACCAAACTCGACAGCGCCGAAATTCGCAATGTCGCCTGGGTTTTCAACCAGTATGACCTGAGTTTCTTCGCCGACACGCATTCTACAGACGGCGCTATGTACCCCTATGACAGTTCATACTGCAACAACGGCCAGGGCTGGTCACCCGCCGCTACGCGCTGGATGGACAGCGTGATGCAGCCTCATGTTTACCAGCAAGTTCAAAGCTACGGGCATCACATTCATGAATGCATCAGCCTGAACAGCAACCAGGATCCGACCCAGGGCTATTACCCGTATCGCACCGACCTTGCTCGTTTTTCTAACCAATATGGCGATATTCGTAGTGTGCCTTCTATCCTGATTGAGCAGCATGCGCTCCATCCCTACAAAACTCAGGTGTTGGGCAATTACGTCATGCTAAAGGCGATGTTTGAGTCCATCGGCGATAATGCAGATTCGCTGAAAAAAGCCATCGCAGCAGACAAGGAAAAAGCGCTGACCGACAAAGACGTCATCCTGACATGGAAACCTGGAGCGCCAACGCAGGTGCCGTTTATTGTGGGTGACTGGCACTACGAAGTCTCTCCGATAACCGGGCAAAAGACGATTAAATGGAGTAATAAACCGAAAACCATTACCGTGCCGGTGACCGCCAATGACGTACCGGATTTAACGCTTTCACGCCCGTCCGGGTACATCGTTCCTGCCCAATGGAGAACAGTGATAGAGCGGCTTCGGGCTCATGGCATTCAGATGAAAACTCTGGAGAAGGCCACGCCGGTTGAGGTGACTTTGTATCGCATGGATAACGTGAAACTTGCGGATGGCTTTGAGCCAGATCGTGCGGCAAAAGGGCAAATCCCGGGTTATGAAGGGCATTTGTTAGTCAGCGGTGAGCCTCAGCCTTTCAAGCGCCTGCAAACTTTCCCGGCAGGATCGGTAGTTATCTCTACCCATCAGCCGTTAGGCGTTCTGGCTATGGACCTGCTTGAGCCAGCCAGCCCTGACTCCTTCTGGGCCTGGGGGTTCTTTAACGCCACGCTGGTTTCTGCCGAAGAGCCGGAAGAGTATGTTATGGAGCCGATGGCCCGCAGGATGCTGGAGCAGGACCCGAAACTGAAAGCCGAATTCGAGCAAAAGCTGAAATTGGATAAGGCGTTTGCCGCCGACGGCAGCGCGCGGCTGGAGTGGTTTTATAAACATACGCCGTTTTACGATGCCAATGCCTGGGTCTATCCGGTGGGACGAGTCGAGGTAAAATAGCTCTCTGTCTCGCAAAACGGCCGTGCCGGTGGCGCGGCCGATCCCATTACGGATGAAAAAACCTCACGGGCTGTTAGACTTGAGTCAGGTTTACGTGCGGGAGTAAATGATGGCAAACGACTCACAAAAGCAGTGCATAAAGTGCTGGGTTCACGGAAGGGTTCAGGGCGTTGGGTTTCGCTACAGCACGCAGCGGGAAGGCGAGAAACTTGGCTTAACCGGCTACGCCTGCAACCTTGACGACGGCAGCGTCGAAGTGGTGGCCTGCGGTGAGGCGGAGCAGGTCGAAAAGCTGCTGGCCTGGCTGAAAGCGGGCGGGCCACGTAGCGCCAGGGTTGATAAAGTCCTCGTTGAGCCTCACCAACCCGAGCGTGAATGGGTTAACTTTGGCATCCGCTACTAGATGCACTTCACCGGTTTAGGTAATCCCGCGATTTTGGTGGCCTGCTTCGCCGGGCCCTTCGGGAACAGGCGATAGAGATAACGGCTGTTGCCTTTCTCTTCGCCAAATTTATTTGCCATCGCTTTCACCAACATGCGGATAGCCGGTGAGGTATTAAACTCCAGGTAAAATTCGCGCACAAAGCGCACCACTTCCCAGTGCTCCACCGCGAGGGTTATGCCTTCCCCGGCGGCAATGATTTCCGCCAGCGGTTCGCTCCACTCGTGGCTATTTTTCAGATAGCCGTCGGCATCTGTCTCTATTTCTCTACCTTCGAAGGTCAACATAATTATTCGCTGTGTCATTCAAACCGGCGGCAGTGTAGCAAAAATTCTCCGCCAGCTTAAGAAGCCGGGGAACGGGCAAAAAAAAAGAGAATGCACCAGGCATTCTCTTTTTGGGGATGACGGCATCAGTTAGTCACGGCTGGCAAAACCAAGAATGCTTAGCAGGCTAACGAAGATGTTGTAAAGAGATACATACAGGCTCACCGTGGCGCGAATATAGTTGGTTTCGCCGCCGCGGATGATGTTGCTGGTCTCAAACAGGATTGCGCCGGAAGAGATCAGGATAAACACCGCGCTGATTGCCAGATGCAGGGCAGGGAGCTGCAGGAAGATGTTTGCCACCATCCCGATAAGCACCACGACCACACCCGCCATCAGCATGCCGCCGAGGAAGGACATGTCTTTGCGGGTGGTCAGCACATACGCTGAACAGCTGAAGAACACCAGCGCGGTGCCGCCCAGCGCCATACCGATGACGTCGCCCATTCCGGCAGACAGGTAGGCGTTAAGCATCGGCCCCAGGATATAGCCTAGGAAGCCGGTAAAGGCGAACGCAGACAGAATGCCCACCGGTTTGTCAGCGGTTTTATAGGTCAGGAACATCAGGCCGTACATGCCGACCAGGGTCAGAATCAGCCCCGGAGAAGGCAGCATCAGCACGGTGCTGGCGGTTGCGGTTAACGCCGAGAAAGCCAGCGTCAAACTCAACAGGAAATAGGTATTACGAAGCACTTTGTGGGTGCTGAGCAGTGACGAACGGTCACGCGAGGAGGTAATAATGCGATCCATTCTTAAACTCTCTCTTATACAGGTGTTTTATGGTGATGAGCATAATGCCCGCCTTTATTACACAAAAGCCTTTTTACCCATCTTTACCTCGTGCAGTTTATCACATTGTATAAAATTACTTCCATAACTACCGCTTATAGGTGGCTGAAAAATATTGCTTTATTGAAAAAAGACGACTAAGAGTGTTAGCCGTACCGTCGTTAAATAACATCAATAAGGCGTAGGTCATGAAAACAAACAACAACACATTCACAAAATCATTGCTTGCTCTGGGTTTACTCAGCGCTTTTTCAGGCGCATGGGCGGCAGACGTTCCGCCGGGAACCGAGCTTGCAGCTAAACAGGAGCTGGTACGTAATAACGGCAGCGAACCGGCGTCGCTTGACCCGCACAAGGTCGAGAGTGACGTTGAGGGTAATATCATTGGCGATTTCTTTGACGGGCTGATCCGCGTCAAAAATGACGGGACTATCGAGCCTCACCTGGCCGATAAGTGGGAGAATCAGGATAACAAAGTCTGGACTTTCCACCTGCGCCCCGGCATCAAGTGGTCCAACGGCGAGCCGATTACCGCTCAGGACGTGGTCTGGAGCTGGAAACGCCTGGTTGATCCTAAAACGGGTTCGCCTTATGCAACCTATCCCGGCACGATGCAAATTGAAAACGCCAATGATATTGCCGAAGGCAAGAAACCGGTTGATAGCCTGGGCGTGAAGGCGCTGGATTCCAGCACCGTGCAGGTTACGCTGAACCAGCCGACGTCGGCCTTCCTGCTGATGTTGGGCCACACCTCGATGGTGCCGGTAAGCGAAGCCGCGGTAGAAAAATTTGGGGATAAATGGACCCAGCCCGCCAACTTCGTGAGCAGCGGCCCTTATAAGCTGTCGCAGTGGGTGGTAAACGAGAAAGTAGTCGGCGAGCGTAATAAGCAGTACTGGGACGACGCGCATACGGTTATCAATAAGGTGACTTATTTGCCTGTTACCTCCGGTACGGCGGATGTTAACCGCTATAAAGCGGGTGAAATCGACATCACTTATACCGTTCCGGAAACACTCTTTGCCTCGCTTAAAAAATCCATGCCGGACCAGGTCCGCGTTACGCCTTACCTGTCTACTTATTACTACGAATTCAATACCACAAAAGCGCCGTTCAACGACCCGCGTGTTCGCCTGGCGCTGAATATGGCGCTGGATAAAGACATCATAGCCGGGAAAGTATTAGGGCAGGGGCAGAAACCCGCGTGGCTGGTTAGCCAGCCTAAAATTGGCGGCGTAGAGCTTAAACCTGCGGATTACGGCAGCTGGAGCCATGACAAACGCGTGGCGGAAGCGAAAAAACTGCTGGAAGAGGCGGGCTTTAACGAGAAACATCCGCTGCAATTCAACTTGCTTTACAACACCTCTGAATCTCACCAGCGCATCGCCATTGCCGCCAGTTCGATGTGGAAGAAAAACGTTGGCGTTGAGGCTAAGCTGCAAAATCAGGAATGGAAAACCATGCTGGATACCAAACGTACCGGCAACTACGACCTGGTGCGCTACGGATGGATTGCCGACTACGATGACGCGGCCACTTACCTGAACAACTTCCGCACCGGCGACAGCCAGAACAGCTCTAAATACAGCAACCCTGCTTATGACGAGATTATTGCCAAAGCTTCTCAGGCCACTACCCTGGAAGAGCGCGCAAAATACTATCAGCAGGCAGAAGACATCCTGGCTAAAGACGTCCCGACTATCCCTATCTACCATTATGTGAAGGTTCAACTGGTGAAACCTTACGTCGGCGGCTATGCGCCAAGCACGTTGGGTAAATATCTGACCCAGGATCTCTACATTAAAAAGCACTGATGCTGGCTCTGCCCCCCGCCCGGGGGCAGTTAGAGCGGTTCGAAAGTAATCATATTGCTGATGTTTCAGTCAAATAACACAAATGTGATGAAATTTCAGGCGATTGAACAAAAACGTGCTTTACATGAAGTATGGCTATGTTTATAGTTCGCCTCGTTGGAAGTGTGGCCGAGCGGTTGAAGGCACCGGTCTTGAAAACCGGCGACCCGAAAGGGTTCCAGAGTTCGAATCTCTGCGCTTCCGCCAACATTTACAAGGGGTTGCCGAAAGGCAGCCCCTTTTTGTTTTGGGCTATTGGTATAGTGTTGGTATATTCACCTGGTATATTCCTGCCTCCAGCCACCTCATTTCTCTTCTGTTTTGGTCAATACCGGTGCCGCCTGTGGGTGAAATTTTCACTTGGCGCTCATACTTCGTCACCTGACTTTCCGTTTTGTGTCCCCTGAATAACTGCTTATCTTTGCTGCTTCCCTCAAAATCAGAAATCGCTTCGCCTTGATTTGCTTCTTCTCTACCTTGCTGGATGAATATCCCGCTGTCGGAAAGCTTCACATAGCACTTTATTTTGACGAAAATAAATTAACCCCGTTTAAGTAGATAATAAAAAGTTATGCAAGCCTGGAAATGTCGTCAGTTTTTCACATGCCCAGTCACGTCCTGCTTCTTATTTTTGATAAAAATAAAAAATCGGACATTTCACGTGATTGATGGGGTTTTGCACAAATTTAATCACTAAGTTGCATTGATCGTTTTGTGTACACCCTTGTCCCGCAAGGCTTGAGCGATTTTTTATAGAAAATTCTTATAAATCAGAAAGATGATCGAGTTTTGTTAAAAGCATGAAGTGTAAAACATTGTTACATTTTTTTGTTTCCAATCAGACCGTGGACGTTTCTACACTCCCGCTATTGAGTCTTATCCGAAATTTTTTCATTTCGTATAAATACACAAAAATAAAGTGTCGATATGCTGGTGAATGGAATGCGCCTGCTTTTAATTCCGGGGTTTTATTCTCGTCGGATGATGTGAATCGGAAAGTTGTTCTGGCAAGGTAAATTTTTCTTATTAATTTCTCACTGGTATTCACCGTTTCTATAATTCCATAGAACAGGGACAGCCATGTCTAACTCTTCCTATCAGACCGAAATTCCCAGGGCGCGTATTAATCTAAAACTCGATCTGTATGCGGGTAGCCCGGGCTTCTTTCGCGTGAATCTGTATGCGATCCCGCACTTCCAGGTGGAAGGCATGGACGTCAACCTGCCATTGGTTTCTCTGAGGCCAAAAACCAAATCTTAAAGCGAGGGGAAATCAGGGATGAAAATTTATCGTCCGCTATGGAATGAAGGGGCGCTTCTGGCCCCTCAACAGTTTCAGCAGCAGTCTGAATGGGATGCACTTTCCCGGGCCGGTGTTGCCACTCGTGGCAGTGCCTTCCCCTGGGGCGTCGGTCTTGTAGAACTGGATGAGGCGATGCTGGCTTCCGGGCGGGTCCAGGCACAGTCCCTGCTGCTGTGGCTTCCGGATGACACGCTGGTTGACACCCGCAACAGTGACCTGCCGCCAGAGCCCCGTGAAGTGGATATTCCGGCCTCCGCGGGGAATGGGCCGGTCACGGTGTATGTCGCGCTGCCGGTCATGCAGGCTGGGATCGCCAACGTGCAGACCGACACACAATCGGCAGAGCGTCCGCTGCGCTATGTCGAGGCCTGGGAGACTATCACCGACCGGTTTGGCCAGGGTGAAGAGTCAATGGCGGTGGCCCGTTTTAATCTGGCCTTCCGCTTTGACTATGAGGACAACAGCGCCTGGGAAACTTGTGCGGTTGCCCGCCTCCTGCGGGACGGACAGGGGGGGTGGCGTCAGGATCCTAATTTTATCCCGCCGATGGCCCTGTTCTCGGCAAGCCGCGGACTGCGTGAGCGTCTTGCGCTGCTGAATCGCCAGCTGCGCTCCCGTCGCCAGCGTCTGATGTCCATGCGCCGTGAAAGTAATGACCGGATGGCGGATTTTGCCGTCGCTGACGTGTCGCTGTTCTGGCTGCTGAATGCCCTGAACTCCCATGCCCGGGTTCTCTCCGAGTTTGAACGTTTTCCGAACCGGCACCCTGAACCGGTCTGGGCAGAGCTGGCGCGTCTGGCCGGCAGTATGCTGACCTTCTCGCTGGAACACGATCTGGAAGCCATTCCGGGGTATGACCACCGGGCACCGGAGAAGACCTTCCCGCCGCTGTTTGATCTCATCAGTGAGCTGCTGGAAGCAAGCCTGCCGTCACGTGTGGTGGCAGTCAGAATGGATCGTCTGGATCCGGAGACCTGGAAAGCGGTACTGCATGATATTCGTCTGCGCGATGAAGCGGATTTCTACCTCTCCGTGCGGGCTAATCAGCCCGCGTGGCAGATTGCCGAAAGATTCGCAGAGATGTGTATTGCCGGTGCCCCGGCGAATGTCGGCGAAGTGTCCGGCGTGGCCGTCGAAGGGATTAGTCTCATTGCCCTGAGCCGTGTCCCGGCTGCACTGCCGGTGCGTCTGGAAAACCAGTATTTCGTGCTGGATATGGAAAGCCCGGCGGCCCGCGAAATGCTGGATCAGGGGGTGTGCGTATTCTACGTTCCATCCCTGCTTGGCGAACTGGAGCTTGAACTGTTTGCGGTGCTGCGCTCATGAATAAGGTTATTGATATTGATGCCCTTATGGCGCAGACCTGGCTTACCGTAGCGCAGCTGCGCCATGGCGGGCAGGTGACTGACGGCCCTGCGCTGTATGCGGCCTGCAAAGCGCAGGTAGAAAGCGTACGCGAGGCGCTGGAGCGCGCGGGGCTGGGGGCTGAAAGTATTGATCACATCACCTATGCCCAGTGCGCCCTGCTGGACGAAACCGTCATGAACCGTAAGCCGGAGGCGCAGCAAGCCGAAAATGCGCAAGCGGCTGTATCCGGCGACAGTGCACTCGATGCGCTGAATATGGCCCTTGATGCCGGGCAACGCGCCTGGCGTTCTGCGCCACTGCAGGCGGTCTACTTCGGATCTCTGAGAGCGGGTGGGGCTTTATACGATCGTATCGCGGAGGTGCTGCGTCAGCCCGCGCCGGAGCCTGTGGTGCTGACCTGCTATCAGCGGGTGCTGGCGCTGGGTTTTCAGGGGCAGTACAGCCTCTCCGGTGTCGGACAGTCACAGCGTGATGAGGTGATCGCCGCGCTGAATAAGCGTGTGCCGCCGCTGGAAACGGGCGCATCACTGGTCGTGCAGAAAACCGGGCGCCGTCGTTATAACCTGCTGCGGTCCGTCTGGTTCTGGATTGTGCTGGCGGTGATCCTGACCGGCGCGGTGTGGCTGGGTGGTCATCTGTGGTTACAGGATCTGCTGCACCAGCAACTGCCGGGGCACCTCTGATGTGTGGACGAATACTTGCCCGGGCTGCCCTGCCGGTATTGCTTTGTCTTGCCGCTGTGCTGTGGCTGGTCTGGGGATTTCTCGCATGGCCTGCCGCCGGCAAATCGGTCCTGACGCTGGTCGTTCTGCTTGTTTCCACTGTCCTTATCCGTCGCCATTACCGTCAAAAACGGCCTGTACTGCAGGTCGATGAAGCTGCTCACTTCCCACCTGAAAGCCATACCGGGCCGGTGGTGCTGGTCTGTGGGGATGTGGATGATGCCATGTTTGCGGCCGGTGCGAGTCGGGGCACGGCACAGGGCTGGTATCTCCGGATAGCGGAGCTGACCGGGCTCATGCCTTTTGCAGAGCGTCTGCTGGCGCACACACCGACGATGGCCGGGCAACTAGCCGTGATGTACCGCTGTCTGTCGGGCCAGCATGAGGATGAGGCGTTGTTGCGCGCCTCACTGAAAGCGCTGCGTCTGCAGATGAAGCAGTTGCGGGAACTGACCGGCTACAGTGTGCCGGTGATCCTGAAAGCCGAATTCAGAGGACCGGAAACGCCCTGGATAGTGGTGAGGGGCAATACGGCGCTGGTGTGTCCGGAGGAGGAACCAGCTATCACCCTCGGCGAATGGCAGCAGTCCCCGCAGACGACCTTTATTCAGCCTTACCTGACCCAGGCGACATTGCTGCTTCACTCCGTGATGCTGGATGAACTGGGCAAAGCGGACAGGCTGTGCCCACCCGTGCGGCCGTTTGCTGTCACCCTGCGTCTCGGGTCGGTATCCACGTCGGCCGCCGCGTTGTGGCCACAGTTATTGTTCCGTCAGACCCGGGTTGCCCCTGCCGGTCGTGTCACGCTCTATGAACCGCGCTGGCATTTTGCCGATGCGGTACTTCCTCTACTGGCCCCCTATACCACCCCGTTGCAGGGTGGGAAAACCGGGCGTCGGGTGGTGATGGTTCTGCTGTTATGCGCCCTTGGTGCCATTGCCTTGTCCGTCCGACATAACGAGTCGCTTATCCGCAGAGTCAGCGCCGACCTTCTGCGCTGGCAGGCTATTCCGATGAACCACTATGCCCCGAAAGCGAAAGCCCTGCACGCCCTGCAGCAGGATGCGTTGTTGCTGGAGCGCTGGCAGCGTCAGGGAGAACCATATCGCTACGGATTCGGACTGTATCCGGGCAACCGCCTGTGGCTGGCTGTGCAGCTGGCCATAGATACCTGGGTGCCGCCTCCGCCGCCGCCAGCGTTGAAACCGAAGCTGGGGCCGAAAATTGTCCGTCTCGACAGCATGTCACTATTCGATTCCGGCAAATCCGTGCTGAAAACAGGCTCCACCAAAATGCTGGTCAATTCGCTGGTCGGCATCAGGGCGAAGCCGGGCTGGCTGATTGTTGTCAGCGGGCACACTGACAACACCGGTAACCCGGAGCTCAATCAGATGCTGTCCCTGAAACGTGCTGAAGCGGTGCGTGACTGGATGCGTGATACCGGTGATGTGCCGGAAAGCTGTTTTGCGGTGCAGAGCTATGGTGCAAGCCGTCCGATCGCAACCAATGACACACCCGGAGGGCGTGCGCTCAACCGTCGTGTCGAAATCAGCCTTGTACCGGAGGCCAACGCCTGCCAGATACCGGGCCACAGCCCGGCGTAAGATGCTGGCGGGTAGACCCCTCTGTCCGCCATTTTTCTTTGCACAGCGCCTGTAGGGCGAACTTTGTGCAAAGCAATCTCACAATTTATGGCATTTACCCTATGGGCATCGGTTGACGGCTATGGGCGGTAGCGTGCCTGAACAAGAGAGAAGGAAATGGAACATCATTCAGCAGTCCTGTTACGACGGCTCAATCCATACTTCGCCCGTGCGATGGAAGGGGCAGCTTCCCTGTGTCAGACCCGCGCCCAGGCGCTCGGCTGGAATGATGAAGAAGGGATTGGGCTGGAATTTACATCAGCATAATACTTGTGCCTCATGAAATTATTGGGATAACGGAATGTTTCCGTATCTAATTTAAAGAAGGAAAAAATAATGAAGTTGATAAAGTTTATCCCGGCATTTATTGCTCTTACTTGTACGGTAAATGCGCATGCCGGTTTTTTCAGTTCCTCTGATGATTTCAAATGTGGTCGGGAAGATGCACTTAAATCCCTTTCTGATTATTTTCGTAGTGATGTTTCAGGGCTGCTTCAAAGTGATTACATTACAAAAAACAAATATAACTATGATAAGCCCGTTGCAGACTACCAGAATAAAATTAATAGCCTGGTGGTTAGCGTGAGCAATGTCTCAACATCTGGTAATGGCAGCTATGGACTGAATTGTAGTGCGACTATTTCAGTGAAAGTACCGCAGGAAACGCTGGATGTGGTAAGTAGTGACCCAAACTATTTGCATTCCATTACAGGGGACTATGGCAAACTCAATAATGGAAGCGTGGTCTGGAGCGATGTCAGTTACAGCGCTAAACTTGCAGACAACGGTAAAGATGTCATTTTTAGTCATTTTAACCGAACTGATTTGTCTGGTGCTCTGTTCAATATTAGTGTGTTGTCCGTTAATAAAAGCCAGATTATTAATGCTCTGGCCATGGGTAATCTGAGTTCTGCTAATGCTGAATATAAATATGCCGACCATAACCTTAATTCAGTATGGCGAGAGCTCCCGGACTCTTCGCGAAATGCGCTGAAAAAAGAACAGCTGGTGTGGGTAAATGAAAAAGTTGCTAAATGCGGCAAGTTGCCGGATGCAGAATCGAACAAGGTAGATATTAAACATCGCATCGAAATTTATCAGTGCCAGACGAAAATGACCAATGACCGAATTGCTTTCCTTAGTGGCGATAAGTAATTGACTGTCCGGGCATTCTGAAAAGGAGATAAAGGATGAGCAGTGATGTTATCAGTCTGGCACAGAAGAAAATCGATGAAGCTCTGGGGCTGTCCCGCTATCGCGTGGATGTGCATGAGTGTCCGCATTTTCTGGATGTTCTGCGTTTTCGTGCCAGTGAAACCCTGAGCCAGCCCTGGCGCTATGACGTTACTGTCACCTGTGCGGCGAATATTGCCGGCAGTGAGCTGATGCTGAAGCCTGCCTCCTTTACTCTTCAGACGCCCCTTTATAACGGCACACCGGCGGTGCCGGTGCGCACGGTCTATGGTGTAGTGGATGATTTTCGCCGTATTTCCGTGTCGGGAGATGAAAGAACCTACGCCCTGCGGCTCGTGCCGCGTATTGCCCTGATGCAGCACACCGAGCGCTGTGCGGTGTATCTGAAGCAGTCGGTGCCGGAAGTTGTGGAGCAAATCCTGCGTTCCCACGGCATGGAAGGGGCAGATTTTGAATTCCGTCTGTCGCAGACCTACCCGGTCCGCGAGCTTATCACTCAGTGGCGTGAGACGGACCTGGCGTTTGTCCAGCGTCTGCTGGCCGAGGTAGGCATCTTTTGGCGCTTTGAAATGGACGGCAACATCAAACAGGATGTGGTGATTTTTCAGGACAGCCAGATGCAGTATCAGTATGGCGTGAAGCTACCCATTATCCCGCCGTCACGCACCAGTGATAACGGTCAGGAGAGTGTCTGGGATATTCGTCCGACAGACCGCGTGGTGACCGGCGGCGTGGCCACACGGGACTATAACTACCGCGACGCGCTGACCCCACAGGATAGCTCCGTAACCGTCCGCCAGGAAGGTGGGGCGACCACCGGTGAGGTGTATCACTACGCCGAACCGTTCCTGAGCGAAGGGGATACGGAAACCCCGGAAGGCGGAGCCTGGTTTGCTCGCCTGCGTCATGAACGCTACCTCAACACCCAGCAGACGGTCACGGGACGTGCGAGCAGCCCGGTTCTGACCCCGGGAGAAGTCCTGGAGCCACAGGGCAATAGTCTGCCTGATTCGCTGGAAGACGGGATTGTTATCACCGGGGTTCACACCTCAGGTGCTCGTGACAAAGGCTTTCAGCTGCGCTTCACGGGGATTCCATACAGCGAAACAGTCTGCTTCCGTCCGGCGCTGCTGAACCGCCCGGTGATGGCTGGCTCCCTGCCTGCCCGGGTGGAAAGCGATGAGAAGCATGACACCTATGCTTACCTCGACAATCAGGGGCGCTACCGCGTCCGCCTCGATTTTGACCGCAACAGCACCGAACAGGGTTACGCCTACCTTTGGCTGCGCATGGCGAAACCGTATGCGGGGGATACCTACGGCTTCCACTCCCCGCTGCTTGATGGTACCGAAGTTTCGGTGATGTTCGACGGCGGTGATCCTGATCGTCCTTACATTTCCCACGCTCAGCACGATTCCGAACACCCGGACCACGTCACGCGTGACAATCACACGCGCAATATCTGGCGCACTGCCGGGGATAACAAATTCCGTCTGGAAGACAAGCGGCAGGAAGAGCATTTCAAGCTGGCGACGCCGTTTGGCAAGACTCAGCTCAACGGCGGCCACATCGTGGACAGTGAGCGTGAGCCACGCGGTACCGGGTTTGAACTGCGTACCGACGAGTTCGGCGCGCTGCGTGCCGGGCGCGGGATGTTCCTGACGGCAGATGCACAACCAGCGGCGCAGGGAAAAGTGCTGGACATGGCGCCCGCCATTGAGCGCCTGAAGCAGTCAGCTGCAGAAATGAAGCGCCTTAATCTTCTCGCACAGCAGGCTCAGGCACTCACCTGCGACCTGGAAAGCCAGAACAGCCTGCTGGAAAACCGCCTGAAAGATCTCCAGTCAGCGGCACTGTTGGGGAGTGCGCCGCAGGGCGTGGCGTTCACTTCGGGTGAGCACCTTCAGATGACGAGCAAGCAGAACACCATCCTGAGTGCGGGTCTGCATCTGGATATGGGCGCGATGAAGAACATCACGCTTGCCGCCAGTGAGTCTGTCGGGCTGTTTGCCCATCAGTCCGGGGCGAAGCTGATTGCCAGTCAGGGGGATGTTGAGGTTCGCGCAGAGGCGAGCTCAATGGATATGACATCAGAGTTGCTGTTTACCATCAGCAGTAACAAGGATGAGCTGCTCATCAGTGCGCCTAAACTGCGACTCAACGGCGGCGGCTCCAGTATCACACTGGACAACGGCGGCATTGTGGAAGAAACCCTGGGCGATTACCTGGTGAAATCCCCGCATTACCGCGCACCGATGGCCGGGGGCAGCATGGACATTACGCCGCCTCGGTTCAGCCAGACAAACGCCAGCGTGACGCCTCCCAAAACACGTAATATCCCTTCACGTTAAGGATGACCGGAATGAAAATCTGTTTTCCTGCCCGAAAAGCGAATGGCGAGCATTACGCTACTGTGGATGACATGATGGAGCCGCTCTTACAGGAGCCACACGGCTCATGGCTGGCCGGAACAAATAACATGTGGCACGGAGGGATCCACATCACCCGTAAGAGCGCCCCGGGTTCCGTGCTGACAAGCGAGACGGCAGACACTGCGGTACCGCTTCAGTTTATGGCAGGCGGCGAAGTGGTGGCCTGGCGCATCAACCAGGACTATCTGACCAGCACATACATCAACAACCCGCTGCAATATTCCAGTACTTTTGTGCTGGTCAAATCCATCTGTACTCCTGACCCGGAAAAAAAAGACAACAGCCTCGACTTTTACTCGCTCTATATCGGGCTTGCTCCGCTGTCTGCTTTTCCAGAGCACAAGCTGTATCAGGTTACTGAGAAGGGTGACGGGCTGCATAAGCGTGAATACACCGGCAAAGAAAAAGCCGGAGATAAGGCTCCGGTCGCGGAGAAGAATAAACTAAAAACGGGCGACAGCGTCATTGTGCTGCGTGAGATCACTTTCGTCGTAAAGGGACAGACGCAGACGTTCGGGCTTGCCCGGGTGCTGAACAGTAAATCCGAAATGACCGGCAACGCGTTCTGGGTGTCGCTTGACCCACAATTTGTGACACCTGCCGGTGAGCAGATGGCGCACCTGCCGGCCTGGATGCAGCAGGCCGTTACCCAGGGGACATTTGATACCGTCGTTAAACCGGTAACCAGACTTGAGGTTGCCGCAGGCGATGCGGTGGGTTACCTGGCGGAAGACATTGCCCCTTGTGACATCCAGGGTGTGGAAAAAAGTGCTTTTGTGCATATTGAAGTACTCAGTACCGACAGCCGGATGATCGATTTTCTGAGCAATAAGGCACAGGTTAAGAGCGGCCCGAAATACGTTCATATCCACCCGGAGAGTTTTGTTTATGCCCGTTCCGGGGATACCTTCACCCAAACCAAAGGGCAGGTGAAGAAAGATATTCACAAAATTATGCCGCAGGACAAATGCCATCCGTTCACCGACAGCGGCGGTAAACGCTGGTTTGATATCGGGGAGGGGGCCTGGGTAAGTGGTACTGATGTGGACGCGGATATCTGCCAGTACGACCTGACAAAGCTGGGTTTCAGTACATTTGAAGAGCCGCCGACTTCCGATATGACAAAATCCCTGCATGAAGGGTGGATCAAAGACGGGTTCACCAGAATGGCGGAGTGGGTACGGCCTGAGCGCGGTATCCGGGAAAAACAGGTCTCTGACTACTACAAAGCCCTGCTGCGAAAAATGGACAGCGATAACAGCGGCGACCTTTCGGGTGCAGAACTGCGTCACGCGGTTAATTACGCGGAGCTGGGTATCAGAGATATCGCAGCGAGAATGGTGGTCAAACACGACAGTGAATGGTTTGGTGGCAGCAGCCATCATCGCTGGAGAACATTTTTCAAGCAGATTGATCTGCTCAGTATCAGCTATGTCAGACAGTGGTTTGACGATATGGAATGGATGAGCAAGGTGGACGGATTCAGTAGTGGTGCGCCTGTCTGGCATATGCATCCGATAGTATTTATTGAAGCATTATCTGATTCAGCAGAATTAATTAATGTTGATGATTTTATGTTTCTATACGAGAAGGAACATACCTCTTTTGGCTCAGGAACCGCTGTGTTGTCATCTGCATCAAAGAGTAACTTACATAAGGTCTTGAACAGTTTAAATAGTTATTATGCTACTTCACTGGAGTACAAGCCTAACTTATATAAGTTAGCATATATGCTGGCAACAATCAGGCATGAGACTTATCACTATATAACTGCTGAGTTTTTCAGTGAGAAGCCTGAAATAGGTGGTGTGAGATATTTTAATAAATATGATCCCGTGTTGGCTGATACACCAAAAAGAAGAGAAAGAGCGATCAGGAATGGCAATACAGCACAAGGTGATGGTTTTAAATACCGAGGCCGTGGTTGCGTGCATCTAACATGGAAAAATAATTATAAGAAAGCCCAAGATAAATTTGGTGTGAATTTTGTTGATTCCCCTGACTTGGCTGGCGATTTTAAATATGCTGTTCCTATTATGGTTTGGGGGATGGAGGAAGGCATGTTTAGTGGTAAGAAATTAAATGGTTATATTAATGCTGGTGAGGTTGATTATGTTGGAGCGCGGTACATCATTAATGGCCAGGATCAGGCTCCCCTGATTGCATCATATGCGAAACAATTTGAAGCAATTCTGGAACAAACTTCATCAGCATCTAAAGGATTTTGATATGAAAAAAAATAGTGCATTTATTTTTGGCTTCTTTATTTGCAGCGCAAGTGTATCATTTGCAGCCAATGATACGGGTTCTAAATTATCTTACGATAAAGATTTGAAGCAAATAAGATCAGATGATGGTCGATCGTTTCTTAATTTTGAAGAGCGGGAGGAAGGGAATGCATCATATTATTTTGATTACTTCGGAGGGAAGCCCTCTGTTGTGCATGATAGCGATTCTTTAGACTCTTACTCTGTGTTTTCAGTAATTGAACGGGATGACATTAATTTTAGAGTTAACTGCATTTATGCAGATTTTAAAAGTGGTAGCAATGGAGTTGTGTCCAAAGAAGGACTTTGTGGATTAGATAAAAAAATTGATAATAAATCATCTATTTCAGCTGTGGAAGGAGATGATTTTATCAATAAAATCATAGATGACAATAACAAAGTTAAAACATCATATTTTATAAATGGCAAGGTTCAATATTTGCCAATAATCCTGTTTCAGAATGAAAAACTATATGCATATAAATTATATGAAAGTAAAATCGACTTGGAGAATGGAAAGTATAAAATAATTTCTTGTGAAAATAATAGTGACACTTGTGATCTATATGGGAATGATACCTGGGTGGTAATTCATAATGCTCCAAATCCATCAGTAGACTTTGATGTCTTGAAGAGTTCAAATGGCAAGTCTACTTTTGAGAGAGCTAATGCTACAAAAGTAGGTTTGGTTGCCGGTGGGAATTCACCGTTTGAAGTTAAATCATCAAAGGCTTATTTTCAATCATCGACTGAAAAGAAGGTGAAATCATATTTGGTTAAGGGTGATAAAATAACCCTCTTAAACTTAGGTGAGGATAGGTGTTTGATTGAATATACTAATGCTAAGAATAAAATTATTGATGGGTACATTTCTTGTCAGGACTTGAACCTTTTTAACTAATCTGTCTTGAGATGCTAATACTTTAATTTGCTGATTTGTAGAGATTGCCGCAGGTGATGCGGTGGGTTACCTGGCGGAAGACATTGCCCCTTGTGACATCCAGGGTGTGGAAAAAAGTGCTTTTGTGCATATTGAAGTACTCAGTACCGACAGCCGGATGATCGATTTTCTGAGCAATAAGGCACAGGTTAAGAGCGGCCCGAAATACGTTCATATCCACCCGGAGAGTTTTGTTTATGCCCGTTCCGGGGATACCTTCACCCAAACCAAAGGGCAGGTGAAGAAAGATATTCACAAAATTATGCCGCAGGACAAATGCCATCCGTTCACCGACAGCGGCGGTAAACGCTGGTTTGATATCGGGGAGGGGGCCTGGGTAAGTGGTACTGATGTGGACGCGGATATCTGCCAGTACGACCTGACAAAGCTGGGTTTCAGTACATTTGAAGAGCCGCCGACTTCCGATATGACAAAATCCCTGCATGAAGGGTGGATCAAAGACGGGTTCACCAGAATGGCGGAGTGGGTACGGCCTGAGCGCGGTATCCGGGAAAAACAGGTCTCTGACTACTACAAAGCCCTGCTGCGAAAAATGGACAGCGATAACAGCGGCGATCTTTCCGGCGCAGAACTGCGTCACGCGGTTAATTACGCAGAGCTGGATATCAGAGATATCGCGGCGAGAATGGTGGTCAAGCACGACAGTGAATGGTTTGGTGGCAGCAGCCATCATCGCTGGAGAACATTTTTCAAGCAGATGGATCTGCTCTGTATCAGCTATGTCAAACAGTGGTTTGACGATATGGAATGGATGAGCAAGGTGGACGGATTCAGCAGCGGTACGTCTGTCTGGCATATGCATCCTGTGGTGTTTTTGGATGCGCTTTCTGATGGCGAGGAAATGATCACTTACGAGCAATTAAAGGCAATGCTTCCTGCCGACAAAGAAAAATATGTTCAGATTTATCTTGAACCTCTAAATGAAACAATGAAGCTGTTTGAAATCAATACCTCTTTGAGAAAAACGCATTTTATGGCACAGATCCTCCATGAAACTGGTTTCTTTAAATATACTGAAGAAACTGCATCAGGAAAGGCCTACGAAGGTCGTAGTGATTTAGGTAACAACCAAGCTGGAGATGGTCCCTTGTTTAAAGGGCGGGGATTATTACAAATCACAGGGCGTGATAATTATACAAAATGTCAGCAGTATCTAAGAAACAAACTTAATGATAACTCATTCGATATAACATCAACAACAGCCAAGGCTAGTCATCTTTCCAATAATCCAAGGTATGCGGCATTGGCATCTGGTTACTTTTGGAGATACATAAAACCTAAGTTAAATAGTTCGGCTGATAAAGATGATATATACTGGGTCTCGGTTTATGTTAATGGCTGGGCTGTACAAAAGAAACCTTATTATCCTGGCAAAGCTAAAGAACCGAACCACATGGATGATCGAGTGGCAAAACTATCGATAGCTAAGAATGCATTTGGTCTGGAGTGATTGAAATGAAGAAAATACTATTACTGTCTGTTTGTGTGTTTCCGTTTTTTTGTAATGCATCGGAGGCGGTGAATGCTGAATATTCTGTAACCTCCTTATATAGTGGCACGATAGGGAAAAGCAATATCACAATGAACCTTACCACTGCTAGCGGGGCGATTTCTGGCGTCTATATATATAATAAATTCAAAAAAAATATCTTCCTTAAGGGAGTGTCCTCGGCAGATTTGGTTGTATTGAATGAGATAGTAGGCAATAGTACCGCGGTGATGACTCTCAAACCTACAACTGATGGATATACAGGCCAGTGGTGTAATAAACAATGCCTTCCTGTAAATCTTTTAAAGCATGATTCATTTAAAGATGGTCAGTTGAATAATGTGAAACTATCTGATTCTGAGAGTGGCGGTTACGAATTAAAGATAGAGATTGAAGGTAAGGTTGAAAATATATCATTATCGGATGCAATTGACACCCCAACTGTCGATTTCATAGATGTTAATAGTGATGGTTTCTATGATGTAATTGTCCGGACAGATCATAGACCTAATAATGGAAGTCAGAGTGTGTATATTTCAACTGATAAAGGCTTTGTGGAACAGAAAGAATTAAGTGGTATAAATGGAACGTTAACATACAAGCCATTTGCTGAAAATATAGTTTTTGACTCAAAGGATGATTGTTGCGAAAGGTATAGCAAAATCATTTATTCATTCAATAATGGCAAGCTAGTTAAAGTTAACGATATGTCTTTTGATTATTCAAATCAGAAAGGTCACGGTGAAAATGGTAATGAAGTTTCAAAAGAAATGTTTGAGTCTTTTTGATTTAGAATAATATAAAGGAAGTATATGCAAGGAATTATTCGACCAGGCGATAAAACTACTCACGGCGGAGCAGTGTTGTCCTGTTCAACAACTATGTTCTTTGGCGATATCGGTGTGGCACGTAAAGGTGACCGTGTTTCCTGCCCGGAGCATGGCGATACCACTATCGTCGAAGGTAACCCAAATTATCGGGCTTGTGGTGTTTATGCGGCGTTCCTCGGCTACAAGTGTGGATTTGGCAGCCAGTGAGTCTGTCGGGCTGTTTGCCCATCAGTCCGGGGCGAAGCTGATTGCCAGTCAGGGGGATGTTGAGGTTCACGCAGAGGCGAGCTCAATGGAGATGACATCAGAGTTGCTGTTTACCATCAGCAGTAACAAGGATGAGCTGCTCATCAGTGCGCCTAAACTGCGACTCAACGGCGGCGGCTCCAGTATCACACTGGACAACGGCGGCATTCTGGAAGAAACCCTGGGTGATTACCTGGTGAAATCCCCGCATTACCGCGCACCGATGGCCGGGGGCAGCATGGACATTACGCCGCCTCGGTTCAGCCAGACAAACGCCAGCGTGACGCCTCCCAAAACACGTAATATCCCTTCACGTTAAGGATGACCGGAATGAAAATCTGTTTTCCTGCCCGAAAAGCGAATGGCGAGCATTACGCTACTGTGGATGACATGATGGAGCCGCTCTTACAGGAGCCACACGGCTCATGGCTGGCCGGAACAAATAACATGTGGCACGGAGGGATCCACATCACCCGTAAGAGCGCCCCGGGTTCCGTGCTGACAAGCGAGACGGCAGACACTGCGGTACCGCTTCAGTTTATGGCAGGCGGCGAAGTGGTGGCCTGGCGCATCAACCAGGACTATCTGACCAGCACATACATCAACAACCCGCTGCAATATTCCAGTACTTTTGTGCTGGTCAAATCCATCTGTACTCCTGACCCGGAAAAAAAAGACAACAGCCTCGACTTTTACTCGCTCTATATCGGGCTTGCTCCGCTGTCTGCTTTTCCAGAGCACAAGCTGTATCAGGTTACTGAGAAGGGTGACGGGCTGCATAAGCGTGAATACACCGGCAAAGAAAAAGCCGGAGATAAGGCTCCGGTCGCGGAGAAGAATAAACTAAAAACGGGCGACAGCGTCGTTGTGTTGCGTGAGATCACCTTTGACCTGAAGGGGCAGACGCAGACGTTTGGGCTTGCCCGGGTGCTGAACAGTAAATCCGAAATGACCGGCAACGCGTTCTGGGTGTCGCTCGACCCGCAATCTTTGGCATCCGTGGGTAAGCAGATGGCGCATCTGCCGGCCTGGATGCAGCAGGCCGTTACCCAGGGGACATTTGATACCGTCGTTAAACCGGCAACCAGACTTGAGGTTGCCGCAGGCGATGCGGTGGGTTACCTGGCGGAAGACATTGCCCCTTGTGACATCCACGGTGTGGAAAAAAGTGCTTTTGTGCATATTGAAGTACTCAGTACCGACAGCCGGATGATCGATTTTCTGAGCAATAAGGCACAGGTTAAGAGCGGCCCGAAATACGTTCATATCCACCCGGAGAGTTTTGTTTATGCCCGTTCCGGGGATACCTTCACCCAAACCAAAGGGCAGGTGAAGAAAGATATTCACAAAATTATGCCGCAGGACAAATGCCATCCGTTCACCGACAGCGGCGGTAAACGCTGGTTTGATATCGGGGAGGGGGCCTGGGTAAGTGGTACTGATGTGGACGCGGATATCTGCCAGTACGACCTGACAAAGCTGGGTTTCAGTACATTTGAAGAGCCGCCGACTTCCGATATGACAAAATCCCTGCATGAAGGGTGGATCAAAGACGGGTTCACCAGAATGGCGGAGTGGGTACGGCCTGAGCGCGGTATCCGGGAAAAACAGGTCTCTGACTACTACAAAGCCCTGCTGCGAAAAATGGACAGCGATAACAGCGGCGACCTTTCCGGCGCAGAACTGCGTCACGCGGTTAATTACGCAGAGCTGGATATCAGAGATATCGCGGCGAGAATGGTGGTCAAACACGACAGTGAATGGTTTGGTGGCAGCAGCCATCCCCGCTGGGGAACATTTTTAAAACAGCTGGATCCCCTGTGTATCAGCTATGTCAGACAGTGGTTTGACGATATGGAATGGATGAGCAAGGTGGACGGATTCAGGAGCGGTGTGCCTGTCTGGCATATGCATCCGATAGTATTTTTGAATGCAATATCGCAGACAAAGAAAAAGGAAATTATATTTCCCTTTAAAGTGAAACCCAAAAACGATATTGAAGGGGGCTGGAAACGATATTACTGGGCAGCATCTTTATCTGATTCTAACGCATCACAGGCTATCTTTGGTAGAAATAGGTCTGGTGGAAGTAGAAAACATGCAGCACGCGATTTATACAGTGAACCACTGACAGAAATTGTTGCGATAAGTAACGGAGTTGTGAGAAATATTTCGCCATATTATATGGGGACGTGGCAAATAACTGTCGAACACACAACATCGGACGGTCGGCACTTTTATATAAGGTATGGCGAAGTTGACCATGCAAGCATTGTGGTTAGTAATGGTGAGCAGGTGCAGCAAGGGGCTGTTTTAGCAAAAACAGGGTTGATGATTAATGCTGCGACAGGTCAGCATCCAAGAATCATACCAGGGCAGACTGTATATATGCTTCATTTTGAATACTATCCTGGAAATAACGGTACACCTCCGCCAAATAACACATCGATTTTGCCATTTAAGCGCCGTAGTGATTTGCGAGATCCAATTGAAATATTGAGTGAAGGGTATCGGAGTACGTTTGATGAAGGGCAGCCTCAATTAGGAGATAGAATACCTATTAGTGAATTGAATGTATCCGATGAAGGTAAGGCTTTCATTAAAGGATGGGAGAGTTTCAGTTCTACAGCCTATAACGACTCTGAAGGGTATTGCACTATTGGGTACGGGCATTTAATCGCGCGAGCTAAATGCGAAGATATAGACCTTTCTGATGAGTTTAAAATTGGAATAACAGTTGCTGAAGCTGATGATTTATTTGAGTCTAGAATCCCAACATTTGTTAGTGAACTGAAGAGTTCTGTGAGTAGTGACCTGTATCAATATGAATTTGATGCTTTGATTAGTTTGTTGTTTAACATGAGGAGTATGAGAAAAGCTCCATTATTGATATATAAACTCAACCAGGCAGATTATGCAGGAGCGGCTGATGAGTTTTTAGATATAACAAACGGTGGTGTTTCTGGTCTTGTTAAAAGACGACAAAAAGAGCATTCTTTATTTTTACAAGGCGTTTATGACTCTTCACACTGATTAAAAATAAGGGGTTGAAATGAATAATCATTTTTTAATGTTAGCGTTGTCTGTTTTTTTTTGTATTTCTGGATTGTCATACGCTCAGGATGGTTTGAATAATTCCATTTGGGTATATGACAAAGTATCAAACATTGATGTTTTTGGACACCATGACTCAAACTCTATTGCTCATCTTACTGAGGAGTTTGAAAAGGTCACCATAAAAACTGATGATAATAAACTGGCTATTGAGAGTGATTTTCTGGAAAATAAAAAAATATGCCTAACTGATTATGTGGAAGTAAAGAAGACACCGCTTTCATATTACTTGTCAAAAAACACCGTCAATATGTATAAGCAGGCATATAAAAGTAGTGATATACCATTACCAAATAATATTTATCTTTTAACTTCGCTTTATCCGGGTAAAGAGTGTCCACCGCCTTATAGTGAGATGCTCAAAGTTGATAATTACCTTACGGTTACCAAACAGAACTATGTTTTGTTTTTTAAACGGCAAAGTGAAGATTTAAGTAAAAATGTAGGGCGTGTAAAAGATGATAATTGGTCGAGTTATTGCCATGACGATAAGGTAGGTCAAGAATTTGATGGGTCATCTAAAGCTTCGTGTTCTTTTCCAACTATGAGCATAAATAATGCATATAATAAGCTCAAGGAAATTGATAAGTCAGATAACACACTTTTGCGACCTGATTTGCCAGCTAAAAATGTAACGCGTAAAATTGACGTCGGAGTGGTTGATTATAAATGGAGTGAGGGTGGAATTCTTAAAATTACTGTTAAAATGGAGAATGAAACAGTAAGTTATACATTCAAACAAGAGCCTACGGGAACTAACCTTGTGATTGATACTGACTCGCAATATTAACGCGAATTAAATAAGGCGATATATTCATAATATCAAAGGGTTTTTGGTTATTCCTTTTATTACCCTTTGCTACACATGCAAGTGACATTTCGTCTGTGGTCTCTATAGGTATAGTAAAATACGAGCAATCAGGAATTCAATTGTCGACTACTAAAGAGTCTCTTGATGGTGATATTATTTCAATCTGTTCCCTGAAGGATGCATGGTGCAAGAACTATGAAGGTTCAGCATTTTCAATTATGACTGTTGATGATTCAGTTGAAGACGTTGCTACTGGTAAAAATATTTATACATTTGGTTATAATGATAAGCAAAACTTACGAGCTTAACAGTGGGGCATACTTGTCATTCATTTATCCTGAAAATGAAAAGGTTGATTTTAGTTTTAATGGGGGAAATGAAATCACTTTTAAAAGTAATGGTGTAAGGCAAGATTTTTACTCCTGCATAAGTTCAGAAGGTGTTCACGTTTACTCTGGAAATAGTAATCTGCATCTTTACTACTCACTTGGGTATGATGTGAAACCGACGTGTTCCGAGCATGTCTATAAATGAAAATATACTTATTGTCTGTGATGTTTTGCGCTTTCATTTTTGGAAATGACTCATTTGCAGCGTCGAATGATAAGCTTCCAGTTGGTACATATTCTTATTCTCAAAGCGGGGATGAACTCATAGATGAAAGCAAGGCAAGTGTTACATGAGCGATTGTGGTTGACGCTAATGGCAAAGCTGAAGTGAATATCTCATCCTTGCATGCTCCATATACTTGCGATGGTATTTATGCGATCACTGATAAAGGTGATTATTTCGCTTTGAGTTTAACTAATGACGAAAATTCGTTGGTGGACTGCGATACTCCATCACCTCAATTCTTGCTAAAGAAATCTTCTCATGGGGATGTATTAGTTAAAAGTGAACTTTTCCCTTTGAATTCTGTGGGTTGGAAGAGAATGCATAAAAATGATTTAAAGGGAATTGACGGGTTTATATAACTTGATTGTTCAGAACGGTTTCTCATGATTCAATTTTAGCGTAAATAATCATGCGAATTATATTGCGGATAAATAAAGCATGTTATATCGATTTTATAAATTTGATTGCTGCTGATTTCCGCTCGTATATTTATCGAATTAAGGCTCTATTATGCAAGGAATAATCCGTCTCGGTGATAAAACCACACACGGTGGGGCAGTGTTGTCCTGTTCAACAACCATGTTCTTTGGCGATATCGGTGTGGCACGTAAAGGTGACCGTGTTTCCTGCCCGGAGCATGGCGATACCACTATCGTCGAAGGTAACCCAAATTATCGCGATCGGGGTGTTCCTGTGGCATTCCACGGCCATAAGTGTGGCTGTGGATGTACACTTATCAGCTCACTGCCCAATGCTCAGGTGGGGTAAACGTGCCGGTTGAACTTGAGCGCATCCCGCCCCGGGAGAAATTACCACCTCGGCCACGCTTCAAACGCTGGCTGCTCCTGGGCATTGCGATGCTGTTGGCAGGGGCCGCGGCCACATTCCTGTTATGGAAAGGCGAGCGCTCAGGTGCAGCTTTCTGGGGGTTAGCAACAGGGCTGCCTGTCGTATTGTGGGGTTTTTTGGTTGTCGGACGCTATTTTGGCTACGCGCTCCTCCGTGGGCGTTGTGATGAGAAGAATGCCACGACTGCCGCCCGGTACCGGGCGGACGTTGCGCGCGGGCAGCGCTTTGCCTGGCTTATCGGCGAAGTCCTGATTAACGGGCTGGGGCCCGCCAGTCCGATGACGCATGAGGCTGTGTTAGCTAAAAAGCCCCTGATGATGCCCTGCGAGCCAGTCAATGGTGGCGACCCGATTCGTCACCGGGCGCTGACGGCCGCCGGGGAAATGGCCGACCGGGTAGCGCATTATCTCCCGGAAATTACTGCCCGTGTCCAGAATCTGGTGGCGTTTCTCCCGTCAACGCTGACCTGTTATCTGGCGGTGGATACCGGTGAACAGTTTTCGGCATTGCCGGCTCTCCTGCAAAAAAGCGTTACTCACCCGCTGGTGCGTATTCGCGACCTGACAGGGCTGGAACTCCTCGACTACTGGCTGGACTGCCATTATGACCGTGCTGCTGCGTTACTGGTGGTCAGCGCCCAGCTTTACGAACACCCGCCAGAGGACAGTGGCGAGGCCATTTCCGTGTTACTGCTGACCAACTGCCGTCTTAAGGATATCCCGGACGTATCGGTCAGGGTTCACCGGCCGCAGATTTGCCGCGATGGCAATCTCGACCAGGCATTTGAGCGCGTCATGATGTGGTCAGGACTGGAAAAAACAGCACTGAAGCAGGCATGGACCAGCGGTGGCCAAATGGCTTCCGGCGATATCTTCAGCAAGGCCCGGGAGGCACACGCTCCGGGACTTAAAGCCGATAAAATTATCCATATTGATACTGTTGTCGGGTTTGCGGGCATTTCCGCTCCCTGGCAAGCGTTACAGCTGGCAACCCGCCAGTGCCTGAACGACAGCAAAGCGCAGCTTACTGTCACGGAACTGGCTGAAGACAACCGACAACTCTGTCTTGTCACACCAGAATAACTCTCAAGGGATTGCTCTCCTCCGTTATGAAAATCGCATCCACCTTTCTGCTTGCGCTGCTCCTGGGCGCTTTATCTGTCTGCCTCATTGGCGGCGCACTCTGGTTCTGGCCGCAGTGGGTTAAGGACACCTTCAACATGGGGCCGTTCAGCACGACCGGCATTATGATCATCAGCTTGCTGCTGATGCTGGCGGCGCTGATCATCGGTTGGGTGCTTGAAACCATTTTCACTAAGAACGGTGAGAAGCAGGGAAAACTGGATGTGATAGCCTCCGGACAGCAGGCTGCTGCATCCCAGCCAGATGCAAAACATACCGACGCGGACACATTCCGGTTTGTGGCCGAGCCTCTGGTCGATCATCTGCGCCTGCGTTACCGCCTTCGCTGGAAAGCAAAAGTGCGCCTGCTGCTGGTACAAGGTAGCGACAGCGATATTGAGAAAGTGGTGCCGGGTCTTAAGCGTGACCACTGGCAGGAGAGTGACGGGATTGTGCTCATTCATGGTGGCCTCGCTGAGAACGTGCCCGATGATGACCTTTTGTCCGTTCTGAAAGAGGTACGCCCACAGCGTCCACTGGACGGCGTGGTGCAGGTGATGAATGCGGCCGCTTTGCCTGATACGGCAAAGCAGGACACTCTGGCCCGCATGCGCCATAAAACAGATGTCCTGCTGGGCTGGCAGTTGCCGGTCTGGTTGTGGCTCGTTCGTGAAGGCACCTGGTCTCATGACGGGGAGGGCGTGCCCCCAACCGGCGCGCTGTTTGGTCCGGGGGCGACAACGGAAGAGGCCCGCGCGACACTCACCACACTATCCTCAGAATTGCAGACGCCCGGCGTGACAGCGCTGCTTGAGAACTCACGGCACCACTGGCTGCTGAGTCTGTCAAAAGCCCTTCGTGGCTCGTTACGACGCTCCCTGGTGCCATTGATAACCACACTAATGTCCGGGCCGGCCCCTTACCGTCTGCGTGGGATGATGTTCAGTCCGGCGTTTTCGGAGACCGAAACGGTGCCGCATGCGCGCCTGTCACCGCGGGTGTGGCAGGAACTCGAAAACGACAGTCGGCAGGTACATGCCCGAAAAATCGGCTTCCACTGGCAAAAGCTACTGCGTCTGGTGCTGCTGGGGCTGGTTCTACTCTGGGGGGCTGGTACGTTGCTGTCGCTATCCGTTAACCGTACACAAATCTGGCTGGCGCAGAATACGGCCCGGGTTGCCGCCGACACAAAACAGCCGCTGCCTGAGCGTCTGCGTAACCAGTTAGCATTGCAGCAGACCATTGCCCGCCTGCAGAACCGTGAAGTGCACGGTGCGCCGTGGTATACCCGCTTTGGTCTGAATCAGGACAGCGGAACGCTGAAGATGCTCTGGCCATTGTACGCAAGTAACAACCAGCAGCTGATGCGCGATGCGCTGGCAGACGAACTTCACCGCCAGCTTAACGCTTTTGTGCAACTACCACCGGCAAGCAGCGCACGCACGTCCGCTACCCAGAAGACCTACGGCCTGCTTAAAGGCTACCTGATGCTGGCCCGTCCCGATAAAGCGGATGCGGACTGGCTTGCCGGCAATATGCTGAAGGCCTGGCCGCACCGCAGCGGCGTGCCGGACAGCGTGTGGCAGACCCAGGCGCCGAAGCTGCTCGGATTCTATGCGCAGAACTTACCGGCACACCCGGAGTGGAAAATCACCCCCGACCGCGAAATGGTGGGAACAGTACGTCAGATTTTGCTCAAACAGATTGGTCAGCGTAACGCCGAATCTGGTCTGTATCAGGAAATGCTCGGACGTATTGCCCGCAACTGGCCTGATTTAACCCTGGCGGACATGACCGGTGATACCGATGCCTCATCCTTGTTCTCCTCTGAAGAAATAGTGCCGGGGATGTTCACCCGCCAGGCATGGGAAGAGCAGGTCGAGGATGCTATTGATGAGGTGGTGAAGACCCGCCGTGATGAAATCGACTGGGTGCTCACCGATAAAACGTATCAGCCAGGTAGTGATGTGTCGCCAGAAGCATTGAAACAGCGTCTGACGGAGCGCTACTTCACCGACTTTGGCAACGCCTGGCTCAATATGGCCAACAGCATTCAGTGGCACGAAGCGTCATCACTTTCGGAGGCCATTGCCCAACTGAACCTGCTGGCGGATGTGCGTCAGTCACCTCTGGTGGCATTGATGAATACACTTGCCTGGCAGGGACAGACCGGGGCTAAAGGAGAGCGGCTTGCTGACTCTCTGGTAGATTCAGCGAAAAAACTTGTGGGGCGTAAGAAGAGCGCAAAACAGTTTATAGAACAGACGCAGGGGCCTAAAGGTCCGCTGGACGGCGTGTTTGGGCCACTCACGGGCCTGATGGATGGGAAGGACGGTACCGGCTCGAACGGTAACCTCAGCTTCCAGTCCTGGCTTGCCCGTGTGACTCAGGTGCGACTCAAACTTCAGCAGGTGACCAGTGCGCCTGATCCGCAGGCGATGGCTCAAATGCTGGCCCAGACGGTCTTCCAGGGCAAAGCCATTGACCTGACGGATACCCGTGACTACGGCTCCCTGGTGGCGGCAAGTCTCGGGCAGGAGTGGAACGGCTTCGGGCAGGCGCTGTTTGTGCAGCCGCTTGACCTGGCCTGGCGTCAGGTGCTGGCCCCGGCGGCGGGCAGTCTCAACGCCCGCTGGCAGAGCACCATTGTTTCTCAGTGGAACAACGCCTTTGCAGGACGTTATCCGTTTAAAGCGACCGGCAGCGATGCGTCACTGCCGCTGCTGGCTCAGTTCCTGCGCAGCGATTCCGGTCGCATTGCCGCGTTCGTCAAAACCAACCTCGGAGGCATGCTGCATCAGGAAGGCAGCCACTGGGTGGTGGATCCGGCTGCCAGTCAGGGAATGAGCATCAGCCCGGCATTTCTTACCGCCATTAATAAGCTTGCCGATATCTCGGATATCGTCTTTGCCCAGGGCGACGCCGGGATGCATTTTGAACTGATGGCCCGACCGTCGCGCGATGTGGCCCGTACCCAGCTGACGCTGGATGGCCAGAAACTGGATTACTTTAACCAGATGGAAAGCTGGCAGAGTTTCACCTGGCCGGGCAACACTTACTATCCGGGCGTGGATCTGAGCTGGCGCTCAACCAGCACTGAAATGCGCCTCTATGCCAGCAACCAGGGGAACTGGGGCTTTATCCGTCTGCTCGATAAGGCGCTGATCGCTCCGCTCGACAGCAGTCGCACCCAGCTGGTGTGGATCACCCCGGATGGCAATCCGCTGAAATTCATACTGCGCAGCGAGCTTGGCGACGGGCCGCTGGCGTTGCTTAAACTGCAGGGCTTCAGCCTGCCGCAGACCATTTTTTCCGTGGGCGCTACTGATAGCGCGCTCACCCTTGCCCGAGACGAATAAATGGTGACTGCGGTTAAACATCTCCTGATATTCCAGGTCCTCATTGATGACGCCTTCCGTTTTCTTTTTGATATTTTCTACACTCAGGATCTCCGTACATGGATGATTTAACCCTGCGTTATTACGAAGCCGAGATGCGCTACCTGCGCGAAGCCGGGAAAGAGTTTGCCCGCGCCCATCCCGACCGTGCGGCCATGCTCAACCTGGATAAAACCGGGGCCCGTGACCCGTATGTTGAGCGCCTGTTCGAGGGCTTCGCCTTCCTGATGGGGCGCCTGCGTGAAAAGCTGGATGATGATCTGCCGGAACTGACTGAAGGGCTGGTGAGCCTGCTGTGGCCGCACTACATGCGAACCATCCCGTCGCTCTCCGTGGTGGCGTTCACGCCGGACTGGCGACAGCTGCGCAAAATGGAGGTGCTGGAAAACGGCTTCTCAGTGCTGTCGCGCCCGGTCGGTCCCGATAACACAGTCTGCCAGTACCGTACGACGCGTGAAGTGCCCCTCCAGCCGTTGCATCTGGCAGAAGTTCGCTTGCAAACGGAGCCGGATGGCCGTGCCGTCATTCGTCTGAGCTTTGAGTGCCCGGAAAAGGTGGACTGGTCGAAAGCCGGGATTGATAAGGTGGCCATTTATCTCGATGCCGACAGCCCGGTGGCCTCGGCACTGCACCTGGCGCTGACTCGCCGGGTGCAGGCGATGTATGTTCGCCACGCGGAAACCCGTACAGAGCGGGTCCGCTTTGAGGGCTGGTGTAAACCGATGGGCTTTGATGACGCTGACCGCCTGTGGCCGAAAGGGGACTCAGCGTTTAGTGGCTACCAGCTGCTGCTGGAGTATTTCAGCTACCGCGAAAAGTTTATGTTCGTGGAACTTAAAGGTCTGGAGTTTGCAGGGCTGAGTCAGAAAACCACCTGGTTTGAGACCGATATCGTGCTCGACGGCAGCTGGCCATCTGACATGCCGTTTGAGACCGACAACTTCCGTCTGCACTGCGCGCCGGTGATTAACCTGTTCTCACTGGAAGCCGATCCGCTAACGCCCGATCCACTGCAAAACGAATACCGGCTGCGCCCGATGCGCGTGCAGGACGGGCACACCGAAATCTACAGCGTGGATTCCATTCACGGCGCGGTGAAAAACGGTAAACATCCGTATGTCCCGTTCACCAGTTTCCGCCACCGTGGCGGCATGATGCGCCACGACGCGCCTGAGCGTTACTTTCACACCCGCGTGAAGCGCGGCCCCTCCGGCCTGTATGACACCTGGCTTATCCTCGGTGGAAAGTCATTCGAGATGGAGCAGTTGTCGCAGGTCCCTGAGTCGCTTTCCATCCGCATCACCGGTACCAACGGCCAGCTACCTCGCCGCTCACTTGAAAGTACCCTGCTTGACCGGGTGGTGAAGGCGGGAAAAGTGCCGGTCAGAGTCCTGAACCTGAAGGTGCCGACCCTCCCGCTCTATCCGCCGGCAAATGACCGCTTCCACTGGCGGGTGATGAGCCATCTGGGCTCAAGTTTCTTAAGCATGATGGATAACCCGGAGGTGCTGCGCGGGACACTGGCGCTGTATGACTGGACCGACGATGAGATGAACCGTCGTCGCCTGGAGGCGATTGTGGCGGTGAAGCACACCCTTATTCGTCGCTTTGAGAAGGGCTTTATGCTGCGTGGGGTGGACATTGAAATCACCCTCAATGCCGATAACTTTGCCGGTGAGGGCGATGTCACCCTGTTCGGGGAAATGTTGCACCGCTTCTTTGCACTCTATGCCGATGTGCACCTCTTTAACCAACTGACGCTGGTACTACAGCCGACAGGGAAACGACTGCGATGGAAAGAGAATCACAGCCAGCACATTCCGGGCTGACAGAGGCGCTTCGCGACGATATCTGGCGGGTTAATTTCTATCGCTTCTGCCAGTTGCTGGAGCAGGAAAACCCGCAGGCACCGAAGCTTGGCAGTACCGAGAAACTCTCGGTCGATCCGGTACGTTTTCGCCCGTGGCCGGGAATGGGGTTTCCGGTAAGCGAACTGAAGGCGGCCGAAACCGACGAAGGCCACCCGGACCTGCCGCCGACGGTGCGCACCACGTTCCTCGGGATGTACGGTGTGGATTCTCCGCTGCCGACAACCTACCTCGATGATATTGCGCAACGCCGGGAAGGGCATGAAGCCACCACCGCGTTTCTCGATATCTTCAGCCACCGCATCCACACCCAGTATTACCGTATCTGGCGCAAGTACGCCTGGCCGGCAACCTTTGAGGCGGGCGGCCACGATGCCACATCACAGTGCCTGCTGGGGCTGGTCGGACTTGGTATTCCGGGCACCGCAGAGCAGGTGGCTACTCCGGTGTCCCGCTTTCTGGCGCTGCTGGGCACCATGCGTTTGCCGACCCGTAACGCCGAAGGCATTCGCCAACTGGTGAGTCTGCTGGCCCCGGAGACCCGTGCCACCGTTATCAGCCCGGATCCGGTAAAGGTTCCCGTCGCAATGCGCAGCGGGCTCGGCAAAGCCAACCGGGTATCTCTGTCACAGCGCGCCACGCTAGGCAAAACCGGCAAAGAGGCCTGTAGCCGCAACCTCCTTATGCTGGCGACTGACAACCTGCAAGAAGCGCAGAGTTGGTTGCCCGGTGGCCAGATACACACCGACCTGATGGTACTGCTGCGGGTATACATGGGTTACCGCTCCGATGTACGTCTTCGCCTTACGGTGCCGGTAAGTTGTCTGCCTGAACCGCGTCTGGGTAAGACCAACCGGGTACAGCTGGGACGCACCGGCGTACTGGGTCTGAAGCATGGCTATCCCACGACCCGCACGCACCTGACCGTGAGCCTTGGCACCTATGAAGGCCTGACCTGCGAGACTTTGCCGCCGGCGGAGCCTGGCGGCTACCGTTTTGACTGAAATATCTGACTTCAACATCCAGCACATTTAACACGCCCCTGTTTCTGAAAGCCGAAAAGGACTCCACGAATGACTTTCGCTTCCCTGTCGCGCAGTGCCGCACTGATGCTGCTCTGTTCCCTGTTGACCGCATGCGGCCTGACTCAGGCCGTGTCGGATGGCGCGGTCAACGCAACTAAAGCCCTCTTCTACAAAAAAATAAAAGTGCTGCATCTGGATTTTGAACCCCGCTCGGCCATCAATGCCGATGAGGCGCAGATCCCGCTTGCCACCATGATGCAGGTGTACCAGCTTAAGGACCGCCAGAAGGTGGATGCGGCGGACTACCAGGAGTTGCTACGCGATGCGGATAACACCCTTAAAGAAGACATTGTTGCCAGCAAGTCGCTACTGGTGATGCCCAAAGGCAGCGTAACCCTGAATATGCCAATGAATGAAGAGGCGAAATTTGTGGCGGTGGTGGGGCTGTTCAACCGACCGGATCTGCGCAACAACACCTGGAAGCTGGTGCTGAGTCTCGATGACCTCGACCCGGACAAGCCGCGCACCATCCAGCTCAACAGCACCGGGCTGACCCTGGTCCCGGTGAAGGAGTAATGCTATGGATACAATCCCGGATAATTGGCAGGGGCTATTTGACGGACAGACCCGCTACCGCCTTGAGATTAACGACAGCGTCCTGAAGCCGGATGTGCTGAACTTCCGCGGACGTGAAACGCTCAATGCGCCGTTCGAATGGCGCATTGAATTCACCACGACACAGAAAGATATCAGTCGCCGGGATGCGATGTTGAAGTATGCCACCCTCAGCATGCTCAGTGGCAGGGTCGTGCAGGGCATCATCACCGGCTTTGAACACCTCCAGGAGACCGTTGACCAGACGCATTTTGCCGTAACGCTTTCCTCGCGCCTGGCGCTGCTCGCTCACACCCGTCGCTGTGCGGTGTACCAGAATGTCTCCGTACCAGAACTAGTGGAGCGGGTACTGCGCAACCACGGGCTGGAAGGGTCGGATTTTGAATTTCGGCTGGAACGGGCCTATCCAGTACGTGAACTGATTACCCAGTGGCGGGAGACCGACCTGCAGTTTATCCAGCGAATCCTCGCCGAAGACGGTATCTGGTTTCGCACCGGGGTCAACACCACCACCGGGCTGGATACGGTGACGTTTGCCGACAGCCAGCTGCACTATCAGTTTGGTGTGCAGCTGCCGTACCGTGAGCCCTCTGCTCTCCATGATGGCGCGGTTGAAGCCGTATGGGATGCCAGAGTGTGGCACCACACCGTCACCGGTAGCGTGGCCATGCGGGATTACAACTATCGCACCGCCAGCACGCCAATGGATGCGAGCGCAAGCGTCAGAAATGAAGCTGCCACCATCGGTGAGCACTACCGCTATGCGGCCCCGTACCGCGAAGCGGGCGATGACACCACCTCTGAGCCGGAAACCGAAAGCGGAGCCTTTTACGCCCGCATTCAGCATGAACACGCTCTTAATAATGCCATCCGTTTGCATCTGTTCAGCAATGCCAGCCACCTGACGCCGGGGATGGTGCTGGAGACCGGAGACAGTGACGCACCGGAGCTGAAAGAGGGAATGGTGATTACGCTCACCACCTTCCGGGCGGCTCGTGATACCCGTCTGCATGTCTCCGTTTGGGGCATGCCTTACAGCGAGCAGTTCTGCTTCAGACCAGAGCCAGCATCGCGCCCGTTAATTGCCGGCACGCTGACCGCTCGCGTCGAAAGCGATGAGAAGAGTGCGCCTTACGCTCATCTTGATGCGATGGGGCGCTACCGGGTGAAGCTGGACTTCAGCCGTGAAGACGCCGAACAGGGCCATAATTACCTGTGGATACGACAGGCCAAACCCTACGCCGGAGAAACCTATGGCTGGCATACGCCGCTGATTGACGGCACGGAAGTGGGGGTTGCCTTTGATGGCGGTGACCCGGACCGCCCGTACATCGCCCATGCGTTCCATGACTCTGAACATCCGGATGTGGTCACCCGCGAAAACCGCAGCCAGAACATCCTGCGAACCGCGGGCCAGAACGAACTGCGTATGGAAGACCAGCGCAAGAGTGAACATATCGCGCTCAGCACCCCGTTCGGGGCCACGGCACTGAACCAGGGCCACATCGTGGACATGGAGAACGAGTCGCGCGGAACCGGGTTTGAGCTGCGCACCGATGAGTTCGGGATCATTCGTGTGGCGAAAGGGCTGCTTATCACCGCCGATGGCAAAGTGCACGGCGAAGGCGATGTGCTTGATATGGATCTGGCACTCCAGGAGATTGAGGCCGTCCGCGCACAAATCGAGGGACTGGCCAGCGCCGCTCGACAGGCGAAAGCCCTGGAAGCCGATATCGCCAGCCAGCAGGTGATGTTCGCTACACGTCTGAAAACCCTCAATAAGATGATCCACTTCTCAGCACCTGAGGGGATGGCTTTTACCAGCGCTGAGCATCTACAGCTGGCGGCCGCAGACAATCTCGCCCTGAATGCGGGCGGGAATATCAGCATCGGTGCTGAAGGGCATATCACCGGACTGGCAGGCGACAGCGTGGGAATGTTTGCCCAACACGGCAAGCTGAGCCTGATTTCGGCACAGGGGCCGGTACAGTTTCAGGCGCAGAACGGCATGATGCACCTGAGCGCCGAGCAGAAACTGACCCTCATCTCTGCAACAGAGATGCTGCTGGCCGGTAAGAAGCGGATACGGCTGGTGGGCGGCGGAAGTTCCATCCTTATCGAACAAGGACAAATAAAGTACGAGACCGCAGGGACTTACACCCGCAAGGCCCGCCGGCTGGATACGGAAGGTGGTGCCGCGCAGACGGTGAAATTTCCTTATCTGCCGGGCAAGGGAGGATACGATCTCACTCTTAACTTTTTTGACGGATCGAATGCTATCCCGAAAGCCTCCTATACCCTTCATTTCGATGGTGGAAGCGAACTCGCTGGCGTACTGGATGAGCAGGGATTCGCCCTGCACAAAAATGTTCCGTTTGAGTCAGCGACTGTGACTTACCAGCTTCCACCGCCTGAGCCTGAAAAGCCTTGGGCAGCATGGGATTTACTGCTGGAAAGAACTGACATCAGAGAGGGGCAAAAATGATAGATCAGGAGCTTCAGCACGCACTGGCGTTCTACCAGGCACCGCCGAAAAGCTGGAATGACGAAGTTGCCGATAAAGCGAAAGCCGCAGGTGAATGGCTGTGGGAGACGCTTCAGGGCGACTTTAATGAACAGCAGACCACCGGACAGATTGTTACCGGAACCGTTATCTCGATGATCCCCTTGGTGGATCAGGTCTGCGATGTCCGTGACCTTATCGCCAACTGTAAGAAAATTAAAGAGAATGATGCTGAGGTCTGGTCGTGGGTGTGCCTTGGACTGACGTTGCTCGGTTGTTTCCCGACGTTGGGCTCGCTGGTTAAGGGGAGTGCTAAAGTAATGTTCCTTTCGATACGAAAGGCCCATTTTAACGAACTGAGCAAGGCGGGTAACTACAGTCGCCTGCTGGATGGGAGCATTACACAGCTTAACCGTTTCCTGGATACCCCTGCTGTACGGGGCACGCTGCGAACGTTGCGGATATATAACCCGTATCACTATCTGGCGGGTAAAATTGACGACCTGAAAAATATGCTCAGTACGTCGGAGCTGCTGGCAGTAATGGACAAGCTGATAAAGGTTACCCGTAGTTTGTTTGATACAGCTACTGACTGGGGACCGGTATCGCTACAGCGTCCGGTAGCGGCATTGTGGGAAACGCTTGAGTCGGTGCGTAACAAAGCAAACACCATGCTGGCGAAAGCCCTGAAGCCACTGAACGACATTCTTGAACATCTGGCGAATCGCTTGAGAGTAGAGGGTGATAATGCGTTCCGTGCTCACGTGGGGGATAACGCTCACCTGTATGGTGGTGCTCGTGCCAGTGAAGAACTTGCGTATTTCAAACGAGAAAGGCCGGACTGGATAGATGTTGGCGTTAGTGAAAATAAGTACCGGGCACTAGAAAATTTTAGAGACAAGCAGTCTATCACTGAAGGTTGGCCTGACATCAGTGAAACCAGTAAAAATGCGGCGCTGAGAAGTAAATTTAACACCTTCGATAAATCCATGCAGCCCGTTGAAATCCCGCCTGGCACGGTTATTTACCGTGTAGTGGATCCTTCCTCGAGTGATAACAACATCTGCTGGATGCGTAGGTCTGAGTTCGACAAGCTGACCAGTAAAGGCGACTGGCGGCGGCGATTTGCCGTATGGAAAAAATGGAATGAAAACGGTGAGTTTGTTACTTACACCATCCCGCCAGGGCAGCCGCTAAAGGTCTGGGAAGGCCGGGCGGGTACGCAGATAAATGAAAGTGCCCCAGAATTCACACTTGAAGGCGGTGCAATACAAATTGTACTTGACCCGTCACAACTGAAAAAAGAGTTCACCGGCCCGCGTCAGAAAACTGGCTGGGGATATGGTGATGTAGCTAACGACCCTGTTTATCCGTATCAGGGATTACCAAAACTGGAAAATACCCATAACTGGTACGAACCAAAGGATAAAAACTAATGGCTGTCTTGCATCCTCAGGAATGTTATTTGCTGGAAAAGTTTATATCCCCTGAACATTACGCAGCAACGCGTGATGCGATTATTGCCTACATTGACGCTCATGAAGCCGCATTTTCCCGTTATCTGAGAGAAATGCCTCGGAACAATCGCAATCTTCCGCTCTGGCAGCAGGCTGATATGGTGTGGGGAAACCGGGTATTGCCAAATATTCGCCCGATGAAAGAACGCTATATAAAAGCTTATGTTCTGCGAACACACGATGATATCCAGGCATTTAATATTGGTCACGCCATGAGCAACATCAACAAAGGCATTACAGAATGCTGGGATGGCTGGATGGAACAAGAGGAAATCGAGAAAATATCTGATCTTGGAGGCATTGCAGCAATACTAGACCGACGGCTTTCAGCTACCGTTAGAGGCACTTGGGATGAAGGTGATTTAACATATGACGGGTATGGAGAAGGTGGCTATGGCGTTTATACCAGCGAAGATATTCCATCTAAGGTACCTCGGTATGAACTCGATCCATCGGTTCGTATAGAGTTAGGAGAAAATCCAGTAATGACAGGTATTTATTTACCTGATATTGAATTCGCACCTGCTCGTTTTATTCCCGCTAATTATGGTCAGCCTGCGGCTGCACTTCAGGGAATATCACGAAGTGATTATGTAGATAAATGTGGGAAGCGAAGCTATAGCTGGAAAGATTCTGAGTGGGCCAAAACAGGCTGGACCTTGATCCGTCGTGTTGAAGGTGAGTTTATTGACGTCCCGCGTGAAGGTTTTTTTCCGGAAGGTAAACCGGAAGAGCTTTATAACTGGCCACAGAGTGAAACGGAACTTTCGCAGGTAGAAAGGGAACGTGTTACCTGCTGGAGCGACGCTCTTGCACCGTTCAATGGCCGCTGGGCAACCATTGTGAATGGCACCACTCAATATAATCAAACCCACATCGGACAGATGATGCCAGAATTTGAAGATCAGCAGGGCAAAAAACACCGCGCCTGCTGGACTCTCCTGGAGCGTGATGATGGTGGTAACGTTTTCGCTGTGAAAACGGATGCGGGCGATGATTAATGGGCCATAACACTTCTTCGCTATGTGGACACTCCTGTTAGCAATAACACCTGGTTCCGGTGAAGGAGTAAGCACATGGACACCACCCTGGATAGCTGGCTGGCGTTATTTGACGGGCAGACCCGCTACCGCCTTAAGATTAACGACAGCATCCTGAAGCCGGATGTGCTGAACTTCCACGGGCGCGAAGCCCTCAATGCCCCGTTCGAATGGCGTATTGAATTCACCACGCCACAGAAAGGCATCAGTCGTCAGGATGCGATGTTGAAGTATGCCACCCTCAGCATGCTCAGTGGCAGGGTCGTGCAGGGCATTATCACCGGCTTTGAGCACCTCCAGGAGACCATGGGCCAGGCGCATTTTGCCGAGTACGAGACCACCGGGACTTACACCCGCAAGGCCCGCCGGCTGGATACGGAAGGTGGTGCCGCGCAGAGGATAGAAATGCCATTCTTGTTCCCACCGATTGAAAACAAAATCTGTATTCCGTGCCTGCTTAAAGCGATACAGGCGAATGATGCGATAGTGCAGGGAGCATAACAATGGACAATACAGAACTCACTACAGCGTTATCTTACAATTCAGACGAGGGTATCAGCCTGCTATTTGAAGCTGGTGCACAGCCGGAGGACGATTTTTTGGCATTTAAAGAGCACCATGAAAACCAGCTGCATTCGCTCTATATCCATCCTCAATTGACAGAGTTTCAGAACTACGGTCCCTGGTTGTTAGAAATTGATAATGCAGAGCGGTTACCTGACTACCTGGGGTCTTTGCCGGGATGTGCCGCAGTTATTGTTTCAACGCGTTATCCATCAATGCTGGCAGTGCAGTTATCCCGTGGCTGTACAATCGTGCAGCCAGACGGCGCTACTGCGTTCATGCGCTTTTATGCCAGCCATGTCATGGAATTGCTGGCGCAGTGTGCTGACTGCGACTGGCATGCTTTTCTGTTCAATGAAATCACGCAGTGGTGGTTTCCTGGCGAAACGCAGTGGCAGGCGCTTACCATAAAGCCCTCTGAAGTAGATAAGCCCACTAATCATATTATCAGGCTTGATAAGGCGACTTGGCAGCAGATTACGGATAAGCCGGAAGTGACCAGCGTGTTGAGCGAATGGCAAAAAATGCCGACTAGCAGGGCGTTCTCACCGTGTGCGCAACGCTTGATGGTGATTAAGGCGCTGAAGAAAAGCAAAGAATCGGTTTTGTTGTCCGCAGCGGATCAGAAAGTGTTCGCGCTGTATTACCTTAATGGTGGGCGGCAGGAACTGGAATCAGATGCACTGAAGGCTGCATTACCAAATGTGCTGAATGGCACACAGTCGCTGGCAGAGGTGTTGGTTAACCTTGCGAATACTCAGTACTGAAAATCTGAACAGTTCATGGTTTTGGGTTCAATCAGGAAATGAATAATGGGATTTTTTAAGACTTACGACAACATTGATAATGCTGTGAATCGTGGCTATGCCCGCTGGGGTAAATGGATCTGGGGCAGTTTATTGGCAGTGGTTCTGGCATACGGTGGCTGGCTAATCTGGGCATCAATCTGGGGGCCGCCGACGGGTCCAGTAACATTGATCATTCACAGTGAAATTGACAGGCCTATTTTGGGGTTTAGCGTTAACGGCGTGTCAGGGGCAAATTCTTCGGCACATGATAAAAATAATCCGTATGCTTCCGGCCCCGGTGGTTCAACCTGTTGCGGGAGTATCAGTGGTAATACAGCGGAAGTCATCTGGACATTAAGCACCACACGCGCTCAGTACGATGCGGGTCTTCGTAAAGAAACTCGTCGGGTTGTTATGCCATTACCAAAAAGAAAATGGGAAGAGAATTATCTCCATGTTTATTTTTTTTCAGGAGATAAAGTCCGTTTATGGTGGGGTACTGATTTTATAAGTCCTGAAGCCAAAGATATTCTAAATTCAGAAAGCCAACAGGAATAATAGCCATGGATATTGATAACATTATTGCAGCGGCTAGTCGTGCGCAGCAGGCAGAGGAGGCCAGTCTGGGAAACTGTTCACGTATCTGGCATGTTGGTTTCTTTTTTGACGGCATTCATCGTAATCTTGAACAAGATGCGCTGGAGAAATGTCTTAGTAATGTTGCACGGTTATTCAGGGCATTTCCAAGTATTCAACAAAATAAATCTCATGAAAGCTACTCTAAATTTTATATTTCAGGGTTGGGCACCCCATTTCAGGAAAATCTCACCTCGAAACTTCATACTATAATGGACGGTGCGCAAAGTTCTGTTCTGGATGATTTAAAGGGGCAACCGGAAGAGATGGCGAAAGATGCCGGAATAGAATTACTGAAAGGTGGTAACTGGTGGGAGATCCTGAAAGACTCAGGAAAAAAACTGATTAATCCCACCGAGTGGAAAACATTAGCAACTGATGTCGCTAAAAGTGCAGCAAAAAAAATCAGTATCGAGGCGACTCCTTGGCTACGTGATAACCCTGTTATTACCGATATGTTAGTCACGGGTGTCGATACCCGGATAATGTCGACAAAATCGACGTTTGAAGAAGCCTTCAATAATGTGAAAAGCCGGAGCCCGGTGCCCGTCAAACTGATCTCCATTTCACTGTTCGGCTACGATCTCGGTGCAACACTTGCGCGTAATTTTATCGATAAATTACTTGATGGTATTTGCCAGAAACAGGGTGATAAACATATGTATCAAGGGATCCCTGTAGAGATCGTTTTTGCAGGCTTGTTTGACTGTGCTCGCCATACCCCGGCCAGTAATAATAATGGAGTAGACTGGTTTATTTCAACTTTCGGGGGGCCAGCAAAAGGCATTAGCGTGCTTATGGGCGATAAATCTGTTGACCAGGAATCGGCATTGCCGGATACGGTTAAAAACGCACTGCACCTGGTCGCAGCCCATGAAAACCGGCCATGGCGTAGCATCTATTGTCTTGGCGGCAGCAATGATGGACATAAGGAAGAACTGCTCCCCGGTTGTGCAGAGGATGTAGGGGGCGGCCTGAAACCGAATGAGCAAAAACCGAGTGCAGAACTTTGTCGGGTGGCTCTTCACCGGATGTACCGGGCAGCGATGATGGCTGGTGTTCCTTTTCCCGATTTACAAACTTTAGATCAGACGGATACTGATGTTGCTGCTTATTTCATCATGCAGGATAAGGTTAACAAAAAGTCTGTTGCTCAATGGACAAAACTGTATCAGCAAGCGGTGCCTTTTAACGCCGTCAGTATCGGAGCACAGAACCGTCATCTGGACAGCTATATCGAGTGGCTTGGGCGACAATATTATCAATATCGCTGCGAGTACATGAAGTATGAAAAGCAACGCGGCGATATTTTAGCCTTTGCTGGCTCTTCTGCCGGGCTGTTGGGAATTTCATCACAGGCAAAAGAAACTTCAAGGCGCTATCAGAATGAACTCGATGTGTTGCACAAAAACTGGGGATGGTTGGACGATGTCCATGATGCCGCAATAAGAATGAAGAACAGTATGGAAAATAATCCTGATGATAAGCGTATTCAAATCATGCCAGATATTTATAGGCCTGCATTGAGACGTGCGAGACGTTTTCTCGATTATGCTCATGCAGCTTACCGTGGCCTGCCTCAACCTTTTTCCGAAGATAATGCGCCCTCAGAAATGTATGCCTGGTTTGTTCATGACAGGCAAGCTGTACAGAATGATGGTGGGATTTCTGAGGATTTCCTGGTTATTCGTTCAATGGAAAGGCCTGAATAATAGCCACTATTAATTCCAGATAACAGTGAAACAGGAACAGCCTAATTTTCAACTATCTGTGGATATGCCAGGCCAAACCCTACGCCGGGGAACCTGGGGCTGGCGCACGCCGCTGATTGACGGCACGGAAGTGGGGGGTGTTTTTGACGGTGGTGACCCGGACCGCCCGTATATTGCCTACGCGTTCCATGACTCTGAACACCCGGATGTTGTCACCCGTGAAAACTGCAGCCAGAACATCCTGAAAATGCTCTACTTCTCAGCGCCTGAGGGGATAACTTTACCAGTGCTGAGTATCTGCAACTCTCGGCAACCAAATTACAGATAGTGAGCAGAAGATATATGATGTCTGGGAAAAATAAAGAAATGCTATTAAATACTTTAATAGGAATTTTAGGGTGTTTTTTTGTCATTGTGGTTCATCAGATTGGATACGAATTGTATATGAGCTACTTCACTCCACGTAGCCGAGGTGTCTCGCTAGGGTTTGTGATGTTATATATGAGGTGCATTATTATCCCAGTGGTGTTTATCTCTTCTTTTATAAAGATTAAACATTCATTGATAATAACTAGTGTAGCTATTATATATATGATTTATTCATGGTGCGAAACAAATCCTCTTAGAGTCGCTTTGATGTTTTTCTCATACTCAGCCGGTTATGTAGCCGTGATTATTAGTAGCGCAATTAAGAATAAATTTACAAAAAACACACAACCGAATCTGACACGAACTGGATGAACGATTTAAAAGGGCGGTGAATAATTATGGCAAGCAGGTTAAATCCAGTGGTCGTGCAATGACGGTAGATATACAGGGTGTGAAGGCTGAATTTTATCCTTCAGAGTGGAAAGAGGTGAGCGGAAAATATGGATACAGTTCACTGGAAGAATTTACCCCCCTTATGCGACCAGCTCGCGTGTATTGCACGACGATGAACTCTGGAGCAAAGTCACACAACGCAGGATGATCAACGGTGTTCTTGTTGAGCGGCAGACCACGACAGGAAGCGAACAATGATGACTCTGGAAAAGAAATACCCGATGAGCGATGAACAGGTGCGTCGCAAGCTGTTCTGGCTGTTACAGCGGCTGAGCAGTTACACTCTGTGGCAGCGTAAACGGGATGCCTGGGCGTATTTTACCCAGCAGTATGAGCAGGCGTTAAAAACCTGGCCAGAAGAGATAACGAAGGGGTTCGATCCGGAAGTGATAATCTGGGCTTACGACGCCCTGCGCCTTTACGATGAAGGGTTACCGGAACTGGCCGTGGGAAATCGACAGGTGTGGCAGCGTTTAACGGGAGAGTTTCATCAGCTTTTTCGGCCTGTCAATTTAGTTAGTTCATTTTTTTATTTACCTTGCCATGAGCGGGGTGGCCAGGAGGAAGCCTATCCTCCTGAAATAGAAAAACTGAATAAATTGAAGATTGAAGCAGAATACAAGGGCGATAATTTGCTGTACCCACCGCATAATAATGTATGTAATTTTTTTGATGCAGCATATCTACTGGATCTTAGTTACTATAACTATAGCCTTAAAAGGCTGTCTTACCCGGTATTCCCGAAAAACCTCCCGTCCGTTCCTGAGCGCAGCGATATCATTATTAAAACCGATGACCCGGTGCCCTGCGACGGTATCTGGGAACCGGTCAAAATTCAGTATCATCATAAGCTGCTGGTAATTAAAAACGGTATCAGTGGGTTTAAAAATCTCGGTGCTTATAACTATTTTATTCGCGGAATGAATGCGCCTCGCCAGGTGTATTACGATGTATTAATTGAAAGTGATACAGAAATGCTTGTCACTGACGATCCCATTCGATACCGCGACGTTCACTGGCGTCTGATCTGGGAAGATACTCGCTACTGTGACGGCATTATTCCGGATGAGTCAGAGTATTTTCTGGATGATGCTCCGGGTAAACGTATTACCTGCCTGAGCGGATGCTGATGAGACCATGATTTAGGCCAGTGTGTAGAAGAATAAATATTCCAGGCAGCAGTTGTGGGTTTCGGCGGTTTTATATTCCGAGGTGCGGCCTGTCATTCTGATGATTATCGGCAGTAATCATAAGATTTAAAAAGCGGGAGTGGTGTGAGGCCAGGCGAAAGACTGTGAACGCTTATTCCGGAGTGATTTTCGAAGGCCGTTCTATGTCGCCGGGTCTGTGCTGCTTCAATTTTGATAATTTTAATTATTCCGTAAGGGTTCAGCGATAATTATGTCAGCAAAAACAAAATTTCTTAAAAAATTCAGGCCCGGCGTTCTTCTCCTTGTGCTTTTGAGAGCAGAAGCTAGGCTGATATTGCGGATTTTTTCCTGGAAATGATAAGTCGCGCTTCGTGTCAGCATTATTCCGTGCGTAGACGGGAGATATCGCTATCTCCCGCTCTGCCCCTATAAAAGCAGCTAAAAAACGACGGTCGAGCCGGAGTGAGCTGTGAGGTTTACTTCTATAGCAGCGGCTTTCGTCAGCAGCTTCAGGCTTGATGAATAGTAATCTTCCCCGACGTAACGCTTGTCCCAGTAATCTTCTCTTATACTTCCTACGGAAAAATCTCTTACCGCCTGCATCCCGCCCGGCAGCGGGTACTCGGCAACGGTGCCGGTGAAGACGTTGATCCACGCGGGCGCATTCCATTCCGGCTGTTTCTCCCAGAACGAGCTAAAGATGCGGTTCTGCGGCAAGTCTTTTTGATACCAGTTCAGGTAAAGCGGGATGCGTACCGCGTCAAAGCCGAAACGAGCGGGCCAGTCGGTGGCGGGCTCAACCGTGCCGTCTTTATTGATCGTCACCCAGTCGACAGGGAGGCGATGCTCGCCAAAGCGCATGGCATCGAGGAGCGTCAGCCCGTCGTCGATCATTTTTCGCCATTCCGCGCGATGGGAATAACTATAGAAGTCGCGCCAGGCCGGGAAGATAAAATAGGACGGGTTCAGGTTGATAAAATCTTTATGCGTAAAGCCTTCAACGCCGGGCAGCATAACGGTTTTTCCCGCCCAGTTAATTACCGCATGTGAAAGCAGCGCGCGCTGGATCCCTAAAGAGGCGTCGATATAACGCTTTTCGTTCCAGCGGTTACCGGCGCGCAGCAGCGCCCAGCCGATCAGCATATCGCCATCCGTCGCGTCGTTACGATCGTTAACCTGATGCTTTGCCGGATCGTAACGCCATGAAAACAGGCCGATATCCTCCCGGTATAAATTTTTATGCGTCCAGTTCCAGAGACTGTCGAAAGTAGCGCGATCGCCGTTGATCTCGGCGAGCAGCATGCCGTAGCCTTGCCCTTCGGAATGGCTGATTTGCTGGTTGCCGCTATCGATAACGCGCCCCTGGTAAATAAAGCGCTGTTTATAAGATTGCCAGTTTTCAACGTTTTGCGATGCAATGCTCTGCGCGCTGAAAAATAGCATTAACATGCTAACTCCCGACCAAAGCCATTTGATATTCACTTCACTTCCCCTCTGTCTGGTAACGAAAATTCAGAGCCTCCGGGCTTTGTCCCGTTAGGCAAAAAAACATCTCTTCTGTGCCGCCCAGCGCCCGGAGCCACTCGCTCCAGCATCCTTCCATCAGGGATGAAAAGCCGTTTGCCCAGGCCGATAAATTGTCCTCCTGCCCGGCATGTGGCCAGGCGAGATGAGTCACTTCCAGGCCGCGATCATCGGCCGCAATTTGCACCATGCCCCAGTTAAACTGCGCCAGCAGGTTATTGGCCCCGTCTTCCAGATCGCCAAGCGTTTCGCCGGGCGGGAGCGGGAACTGGCGCGCCAGCTGTGCTCCCGTGCGGTGCAGGAATGCGTGCCCTTCATCACGGCTGGCTACCGCAAGAATGCTGGTGCAGAGCAGGGCGCTAAGATCCTGCCAGCCGGGCTGATACTGCTGCCGGCGGCAGTAGTCGGCGAGTGTGTCAGTTATGCTCATGATCTGCCTTATTGGTTATCCAGTAAGTATTTGAAATAAATCAGGGCGTTGGCCTCCGAATACTCTCCGGCCGTGTCGTAGCTAAGCTTGCCGCCAACCGCCATCTGCGGATTGAGTTTGTAATTGCCCTGAAGCTTGAGGTTGTAGCTCACTCCGGTGGAGGTTTTGGCGGCGTAGTGGGACTCGCGCCCAAAACCGGCATCAACCAGCCAGTCGAGGTTGTTCTGCCATTCTGATTCGGTTGGGAAGTAATCGCTTTGCTTCTGGGAGTAGGCCTGGTAGCCCACCGAGCCGGAAAGTTTGTAATTCCAGTTCCCCGCATTGCGGCTGTATTCCACCGGCAGCGATACGCTAATGTAGTTTTGCGGGCTGAAGTAGCCGCCCTGGCCGAAGCTAAAGTTGCCGAGGTTTTTCGCGAAGTTCATATAGTCGGTATTCACGCCGATTTTCACCTCCCGGTCTTCGGCGTGCAGCGGTCGGTAATAGAACCCGGCGTTGCCGAGCACGGCCTGGTTTTCAGGCACGTTTTGTCCCTGATATTGATAGAACGAGCCGCCGCCATAGGCTCCGGCGTCGCCGTTGTCATAATTCACGCTAAGGCCGCCGCCGCTTTTCACTACGGCCCCCCAGTTTTTACCGCTGTATTTATCTTTGGTGCCAACGTAGGAGAGCAGGCTATCGGTCACGGCGCGGCGTTCGGCGTTCAGCGTTAACTGGGTATTTCCGGCAACGGTTGGCGACCAGAGCAGCCCGCCAACAAGGTTGTGTGAACCCTGGCCGAGCGGCGTGGTACCGATGTCGGCCTGGTACTGGTCGCCGGTTAACGCGAGGGAAAGCTCTGCTCCGCTTCGGCGCTGTTCGCCGCTGGAGCCTGCGGCATAGTCGTCAGGGCCGAAGGTATGCGGCTGAATAATCTGCTGCTGCGCAAGGTTGAAGGCGTCCTGAGCATCGGTTTCATCGCGCATCGCGATTTCGCACGCGGAAGAAGTCGGATCCTGGCACGCTTTAATCCGGGCGTTGGATTTGTCCGCCAGCGCTTTACGTGCCGCGTCGGCGGCGGCGGTGGAATCTGCGGCCGATTTCTGTGACGCCTGGGTTGCCTGCCAGGCTGCGGTGGCCTGCTGTAGCGCCCCCGAACCAAAGCGGTTGCTCGCCTGGCCGGAAGTACTGCCCGCATTAAGCATCACGGGCGTTATGGAAAACTTCAGCCGGGACTCGCTAAAAGGAACGGTAGAAAAAGCCAGCGAAGTTTTGGTTTCGCTCAGGCCGCCCAGCCCGTCCTCGCCGTCCCGCTCGCGCAGGCTTAAAGAGGTTTCGACCCAGGAGGCCAGTTTTTCGCGTGTTTCATCGAGCAGCTTGCTAACCTGGGCAATAAGCTGAGGTTTCTGGCTCGAAGAGCCCGCGCCTGCTAACGAAGCTGCGGTCTGCCACGGTAGCGCCGTTGACTCCTGCACATCATCTACAAACGGATTATCCGCAATGTCTAACCCGCCAACCGTTGCCGTGCTTCCGGCGCGGGTGATGCCCAGCAACTGTTGTTTTGCCTGCCGCAGCAGCGTGAGCGCCTGGCGTGCCTCGCCGTTACCGCGCGCAACACGAGCGGCAAGGAATAAATTTTCGGGAGAGTTTTTGTCGTCCAGCTCGCTTAAAAGCTTACCGGCCTGCGGATTGTCGCCAGAGGCTAATGCCAGATTGATAGCCCCGGTCAGCGCATCCTGGTTATGTGGCTCCTGCGAAAGAACATATTGATAGACGCTGCGGGACTCTTTGAACATCTTCCCGGACTGATAAACACGCGCCATGGCGAGCATCAGAGCTTTGTTATGCGGGTCATCATGCAGCTTAACGATTAGCATGTCGTAGGCCTGCGCGTAGCGGCCCCGCTCGCGGAGCTTATCCGCCTCGTTGATAATGCTGCCCAGTTTAATTTCGGCAATTTCACGCGGTGAACTTTTCGCCAGCAGGACGGGGTTTGCCAGCAGGGCATCCGCTTCGTTAGTTAGCCCGGCCTTATAAAGGCTTGCAGCCAGATGCCCGGCATCTGCCGGGGAAACCGTATCCGCATTGCTGAGCGGGAGCAGCAGGTTTTTTGCGCCGGCATTGTCGCCTCCGGCAATCAGTTTGTCCGCATTGGCAAGATCCAGATTAAAGGCGGCGCGGCGGCGCAGGGCGCTGATGTCTTTGTTCCACTGGCCGCGCGGGATGCGGTTGATCGCCGCGATAGCCTGGCTCCACTGTTTATTTTCCCCGCGATAAAGAGCGGCAACGTAAAGTTCGTCTTTGCGCGGGCTTTGTTCCATAGGGGCGATAAGTCGGGCGGCCTGGCCCTCGTCACCCTGTTTTAGCAGCACCCGGGCAAGATCGAGCCTGACCCAGGCGTTTGACGGTTGCTTTTGCATCGCGCCGCGCAGCAGCCGTTCTGCCTGCAAGGCGTCTCCTGCGTCGAGCGCCTGCGCCGCCTGCCTACGAATCGGGTCAACGCTAACCGGCTGGCCGCTGACAACTTTGGCCCGGAAGGCGGGAGGCAGGGTCTGGAGCAGCTTCGCCGCTTCATCGGTTTTATGCTGCTGGGTTAATACATAGTAAAGCGCCTGCTGCACTTCCGTGGACGGCGTTTGAACGTTGAGGGTGCGGTAAGCCTGCTCCGCTTCCGGCAGGTCACCTTTGCGGCGCAGCACGTCCGCACGGAACAAATTCACCGCCAGGTTTTCGTCCCCGGAGCTGTTGAGTAAAGGCTCGCTTGCGGCCAGCGCTTCGTTCCAGTTGCCCCTTGCGGCCTGCGTTTTTGCCGTGCTCAGGGCGGCGTAGAAGCTCGCTTTCTCCGCAAGGCTCGCCCATTTTCCCTGGTCTGCGCCGGGCCGGGAGGCGGCGCGTTTTAAATAATCATGAGCTTCGGCGAATTGTTCTTTGCGCATGGCGATAATGCCGAGACCGCCCAGCGCGCTGCTGTTATCCGGGTCGGCGTTCAGCGCCTGTCGGAAGGCTTTATCCGCGCCGCTAAGATTGCCCTTTTCCACAGTCCGGTAGCCTTCGGAGACAGTGCTTCCGGTGACGTTGCTGGAATAGTGCGCTTCTACTTCTGTGTCGTTAGGGTGATTTTGTTGCCAGGCTTCGAACAGCGGGCGGTCGTCCGCACGAGGATGCAGCCATAGCAGCGCCTGCCGTAGATCCTTTGCCGCTTCGGGCGTGGAGGGCGAAAGCGTTGCCAGCAATGCAATTCCTTCGCGGCGGCTCTCTTCCTGCCAGGTCAGCATTTTGCCTAACGCAAGCGTCGTTGCGGCCTCCCGTGGGCTTTGCTGGTGGCGCTCAGTCAGGGCGGTAATCGCCTGTTCGCGGCGTTCCGGGATGGCGGCCAGCGTCTGGTAATACTCGCTGGCGAGCGAAGCCGCAGGCTCACCTTTAATAAACAGTTCTTCATAGACTTTGACCGCGGCGGCCGGGTTGCCGCTTTTGGCAAGTCGTCTTGCCTGAGCCAGGCGGCCGGGCGCAATCGCCGAGGTTGCCACTTCACCCTCAAGCTGCTGGATTTTGGCACCGTCCGGGCTGGCCTTACGCAGCTTTGCCTTCCACGCTTGTGCTTCCTCTTTTTTCCCCTGCTGCAAAGCGTAAAGCGACAGCAGATAGAGCGCGTCCGGGTTGTTGGGTTCAACGCTAAGAATTTTTTTTAGCGCGCTTTGCGCATCTTCCGGGTGATTGCGCTCGTGCCAGAACTGCGCCTGGGCAAACAATTGCTCCAGCACGCCCTGGGCGCTAAAGCTTGAGAAGGGAAGCGCCAGCAGGAACAGGCTGCTTAACCCAAAAGCCGGTAAGGGTTTATTAATTTTTTTGTTTTTCATTTGCTTATCTGTCGCCGCCGTTACGGCGCTGGCCGATATAGTTCGCAAGGCGTTTTGCCGCCTGGTTGCTCAGGTAGAAGTAGAGGGAAAGCCCCAAAAGCGCCGCCAGCAGGGCGCACATCAGCCCCAAAACCAGGAAATGCTGGCTGGCATACCAGAAAATTTGCAAATACCACGGCATTTGCCCGGAAACGTAATGGTCGCCAATGTGCCAGCTGTGCACGCCGTCGCTTTTGCTGATAAGGGCGAGGTCGCCGCGAATGGCAGCGTTCACCGCCGGTTTGCGCAGATCGTCCGGGAGCTGAGCCAACTGCTCGTCTCCCGTGGCCGTAGCGAGGATAACGCTGCGCTTCGACGCCCACGGCGAGCTGAAGCTAACGAACCCTCGCCAGTCGGCGGCCGAAGCCAGATAGCGCGAAGCGGCTTTGCTTTGCCGGTGCCAGTCGCCGAGCAGGAAAGCTTTGGCTTGCTGCAAGTAGTCGAGCTGGCGTACCTCAAGCTGGCCTTCCTGGAAGGCAAAGGGGCTTTGGGCGAACAGCGACTGAATGAAAGCCTGCTGCTGAAGCGTGGCTATCGCCAGCACGTCTTTGTTCTGCAAGGATTGTCCGGCGTGCTGCGGCGCATCGTCGCCCAGCAGAACCCGGGCACCGTGAGAGGTCACGCCGGTTGCATTTCCCTGGCGGGCCATGAGCGTCATCAGCGTGCTTATCTCGGTCGCATCCGGGTGGGAAGGCATCAGCACCAGCGTTTGGGAAAGATCGGCCTGGCGTGAGAAGGGGAAGCCCGCGCCGACGAAATACGAAAGATTCGGCAGCTCGCTGAAATGCCAGCTGTGGCTCAGATCGAGAGTCGAGTCAGGATCAATCGAGCTTTTCATACTGGTGTCGTTCAGCACCTGACAGGGCGCTTCTTTTTTTGCTTTGACGGCAAAATAGAATTCGAACTGGTTATCGCCATAGATTTGCCAGGGCTGAATATGCAGCGTTTTCTGCTCCTGGCGCGTGTCGCCGCCCATCAGGTGCCAGAGGCGCTCGACCGCGCCGCTGCTGTTCACCGGCAGGTTGCGCAGAAAGCGGCCATTCAGCGAGACGCCGAGCGCGGAGGTGTCTTCATCTACCCAGCTATTGGTCGGGAAGCGGTAGCCGAGGCGAAGGGGGAGGGTATCGCCGTCCCACATAAACAGATCCGGCGCGGTGCGAAACGCCACGCGAATCGTTTCGTGGCTCAGGCCGTGAACGTTGAACCGCGCGTCGTCTTTAAGCAGCTCACCCAGCGCCACCGGGTGGTGAGTATCGAGCCAGCGCGGCGCGTCATAGGCCTGGCGCTGAGGGATGCGCTGCGCCGGAATAGCGCTAAGCTTCGCGCCCTCCGGTAGCTTGCCGTGTGTCAGCCCGTAGGCCGCGCGTTGCAGTTCATCCGGGGTCTGCCCGCTGACTACCAGCAGCTTGTACACCGGATTAAGCGGGTTATCGGTTATCCAGAGCGAAGCCCCCTTTTCCTGCGGGATTTGCAGGGTGCCGATGGACTCGCCGGGATGAGCAAACACAATGGCGTTGCTCATCGGCAGTTCGCCCAGGCTTACGGGCAGGTTGATGTCTTTATAGTCGGCATGGTAGCCGAGGAACGAGCTGACGGTTGCCGCCGCGCTTAAAATGTCCTGCCCTGGCGTGCGGGTGAAAACCATGGCGACCTGCTGCCTGCCCATTTCCAGCGGGTCGATAAACGGCCACGGGAAGCGGGAAAGGTCCGGCGCGGTGTCCAGGCGCAGGCCCTGATAGTCAATTCTGCTGTCGGGCTGGATGGTCAATTGGTAGCGTTTTTCGCTATCGACTTCGCACTGCAACGTTTTTGCGTTTTCCAGCGTCACGCTCAGGTTATTGGTGGCAACCAGCATCGGGGCGGGAATATCCAGGCTAAAAGAGGTTGTCTCGTCGCTGGCCTGGCTCAGGGGGAGCTGCGCCAGCGGCTGGCCGTTGAGCATCACGTTGAGATAGTGCTGCCCGTCGACCAGGGCGGAGGAGACGTTTATTTTCAGCAGAAACTGAGCTTTGACCACCACGCGGTCGCCGGGCAGAGTAAAGGTAAACCCGCTCTGTGGCTGGTGGCCGTCCAGGCGAAGCCCGTCGGAAATTCCTGCATCTTTCAGGCTCAGGCTGCCGTTAACCTCAGGTTGGGCCTCCGGGACGGTTAAGGGCTCATCGGTAGTGAAAACCTCACCCGTGCTCTGCGGTACTTCAGTTTCAGGCTGAACGGGCGTTTTATCCGGTATGGTTTCGGCCGGGCGCGGCATCTGCAATGTTTCAGGCAGGTCAAAAGCGGGAGCTTCGGCACTGCACAGCCCGCTTAGCAAGACGAACAGCAGGGCTTTGCCGCGCGTTGAAGAGATAAGATTCATGCGGCAGCCTCCGGTTTAGCTTTTTTTGCCTCGAATTTCGCGAGCTTTCTGTTGCGGCGGCTACGCCAGAAAATGCCCCACAGTCGACCCGCGCTGCGCATTACGCCCGCCATAGAACGGCGAAGGCTGTCTTTTGCGTGCGGCGTTTCGAGCCAGGCATCCGCCCTTGCCAGCACTACGCGCACCAGCTCGCGGCGCTTATGCAGGGGAATATCGCCAAACTGCAGGCGCAGAATGTCGTCGTTGGCGAAAACCTTTTTGCCGGGGATGCAAACCGCCGCGCTGTTGAGCAGCAGTTCCACTGCTTCAACTTCTTCGTTATTCAGCGCCGGGTCGGGGTTAATCACCTGCATTCCGCCCATCGACAAATCGCGGCTGACGGTGCGCAGGCTGGCTCCGTTAGTGAAATGGACAATGGTCGGGATAGCGATATCTATACGGATGCTTTTACGCACCTGTTTTGACTCATTGGCCACGGCAATCGACGCCAGCAGAATAATCAGGCTGTAGGTGGCCCAGCCGACGTTGAGCAACAGCACCCACGGCTCGATACCCAGACGCGTTTGGGTAAAGAAGCGGGCGATACCCGCAATCACGCCCGCACCCAGCAGCACGGCGACCACCATGTGAGGCATTACGATGTGGGCGTCGAAGTATTCTTTCTCCAGCGTGTCGCCTTTATCGGTCACGTTGAATTTGCCTTTGCGCGGCGAAAGGAAGGTTACGAGGGTCGGAATAACCAGGTGGAAGCACATTACCGTTTCGTAGACTTCGCCCCAGAAGGAGAAGCGATAGCGGCCGTTGAGGCGGGAGTTAAGCACCGTCGCCATCACCAGATGCGGCAGCGAATAGGCAAAAATCATGCTGGCCGAAGAGGCAATAATGTTTTGATTAAACAGCAGGTAAGCCAGCGGCGCGGTTAAAAACGCAATGCGCGGCAGGCCGTACTGGAAGTGCAGAATGGCGTTTAGATAACACAGGCGCTGCTGCCATTTTAAGCCGCGGCCAAACAGTGGGTTATCCAGTAGCAGGATTTGGGTCATGCCGCGCGCCCAGCGAGTACGCTGGATGACGTGCAGCGTAAGGCGCTCGGTAGCCAGTCCTGCCGAAAGGCGCAGGCCGAGAAACGCGGAATTCCAGCCCAGACGCTGCATTTTCAGCGCGGTGTGGGCATCTTCGGTCACCGTTTCGACGGCAAAACCGCCGATCTCTTCCAGCGCACAGCGGCGGATAACCGCGCAGGAGCCGCAGAAGAAGGTGGCGTTCCAGTTATCATTCCCTTTTTGAACCGGGCCGTAGAACAGCATCCCTTCGTTCGGGGCCTCGCCCGCGGCGGGCAGGTTGCGCTCAAACGGATCTTTTGAATAGAAGTAGTGCGGCGTCTGGATAAGCGCCAGCTTTTCATCACGCAGGAAGCTACCAACGGTCGCCTGCAGGAAACCTCGCGTCGCAACGTGGTCGCAGTCGAAGATGCAAATAAGTTCGCCGTTTGTTTTCTTCATCGCCTTGTTGAGGTTACCGGCTTTGGCGTGCGCATTATCGTCGCGGGTGATATAGCCGACGTTGGCCTCGGCGGCGAAAACGGCAAATTCGCTGCGTTTCCCGTCGTCGAGAATGTAGATTTTGATTTTATCGCTCGGGTAGTCCATGCACTGGGCCGCCAGAACCGTATCCCGCACAATATCAAGACTCTCGTTATACGTTGGAACGTAAACGTCAACCGTCGGCCAGAGCGAAACGTCTTCCGGTAGCGGCTCAATTTCGCGCTCCAGCGGCCAGATAGTCTGCATATAGCCGAGCAGCATAATGGTCCAGGCGTAGATCTCTGCGGCAAACAGCCCCCAGCCGAGTGCGGCTTCAACCCAGGAGTTAAAGGAGAGCGTAGAGGTGGCGCGCCAGTAGATATAGCGGGTCGCCATCAGCAGCGACAGGGCGACAAGCGTTGTCGAAACCTTTTTATTGCTGCTGCGCCCCGCAACCAGCAGCACGCCTATCATCAACAGGCCAAACATAAACTGTTTATGTGCGGTCATCGGAGTGAGGACGATCAAGGCCGCAGCGGGGAGTGCGACCAGCAGTAAAAACAGCGTTGAAAGCAGGCTTTTCATCATTGAGTCATCGTCAAAGGGTTGGCAAGACGTCGTTGTTGCCGACGGTGATGTTCAGCAAATGTGAGAGCTGTTTTTCCAGGGCATCGATGTCGAACAGGGCTGAACTGGATGGGCGATAAAGACGCAGCGGCTTTTGGCTCGCCAGCGCGGCGGGGACGGAGCTGTCCTGGTGTATATCGCCCAGCAGCCTGTCGCCGATGCGCTGGCGGAGATATACCCCGATGTCGTGGTTCATCTCGTAGCGAGGATCGATTTTGTTGAGTACAAAATAGTGCTGCCCGTTTTTGTTTAGCGGCATGCCGAGGAACGCCTGCTTGTCTATTTTTTCCAGCAGCGTCGGCGCGATGCCGTCGGCCAGCAGCGTGACAAGATGCAAATCGATAAGCTCGTGTAGCGCCCCAAGTGCGGCATGCGGCCCGGCGGGCATATCCACGATAATGACCAGACCCTGGTGTTTAGTGATGCCGGCCAGGCTGCGGCGCACGGTTTCCGGTTTTTCGCTTAGCAGATGCTGAAAAGCCTCGCGCTGTTCCCGGCTTGCTTCGCCGTAGGGCAGTAAATAAAGATTGGTATCAACCTTGAGGATGTTCTGTCCCCAGTCCGGGGTAGTCACGGCGTGGGGAACGAATCCGTGAGCGTCATCCAGCGTGAGGTTAAAATGCAGACGCAGCGCGTTCTGCTCGTTTAAGTCCAGCAGCAGCACCTTATTACCTCGGGTCGCGTAAGCGCTGGCAAGGTTAGCGGCGATCGTGGTACGCCCGCTGCCCCCCTGGGGAGAACAAATGCAAATCATCGGCATGATGCGATCCTGTTGAACAAGGTTGAAAGCGGCAACTCACGCTCGGGCTGTGCCTGCTGGTTATTGGTCTGGTGATGACCAGAGGGTTTGAACAGCGTGGAGAAGCGTTCTATTTCTCGGTCTGAGAATGCTTTGTCACCAGCCGATGGGCGGGTTCTTACTCTGGACTGGTCGCCAGCGGCGCGGCCTGAAGGCTGGTTTTCTGCAGCGATGACCCGGGATGGGGAATCCGCTGGTGGTTGAATCTCTATCGCTGCGGGCATCTTTTTTTCTATCGCAGCAATATTATTAAATTCGCTGGTGCCGGTGATTTGTGGATTAATCGCGTCGCTCAGTGCAAGCCCATTTATTCTTTCAATGATGCTCCATTTCGCCAGAGCATTATCCGCATTGTATTCTGATAATATTTTATAGTTGCCGACGCCGGTTTTAAGAGTGAAGCCAGTGATATCGTCATAACCTTGCATAAATATACCTTTCAATAATTATGCTCCGTAATGGCGAAAATTAAGGAAGCATGACTAAGTTGCGATAATAATTACTCGCCGCGCGCCGAACTGATGCAACTTGACCGCTGTGGCGGATAACCATTTCGGATGCGGTTGAGTATATTTGACGATGTCTCACGAAAGAATATATACCTTAAATTTACATATATTTATGGATTTAATTTCAATTTATAATTTGTTTATAGGTTTTAATGTTGTTGTTTGGGGTGATTTTCGATATTTTGAACTTGTCGTTTTGTTGGCCGTTGGGTGGTTTTTTATGACCATGGTGACTGCTGTCTGTAACACGCATCGATAAGTGGATACGAATGCATAACAATTTTGCTGTGTAATATTTACAGGGTGCGTAGTTGAGAATCAGAATAAATATCCTTTGACTCCATTACCTTATTTTTATTGTGGGTAAAAGGGATTGCTCCTATTGATACTTCTGAGCGTCACTGTTAATGCTATTGTATAATTTTAAATAAATCTGATGAAGGCGACGAAATTAAATTGTATAAAGCTCTATTCGCTACTTATCTACTTGATAAATATCTTCCCGGCACCTTATACTCACTGCTAATTTACATATAAAGGTGAGCTTATGCGTTATCGTATTAATCACTCGATAATCTATACGCCTGATGATGGCACGGTTAAGCTTACCGCCGACGGTGAGAACGAAATCTCTTCCGGAGAAATTTCTCTGGCGCCGACGGCAAACCGCCTTTTAGCTATGCTGATTAGCCACCACGGCAGCATTCTTCAGCGTGATGAACTGCTGAACAATGTCTGGGATGCACACGGCCTGCGGGCTTCAAACAACAGCCTCAACCAATATATCAGCGTATTAAGGCGCAACTTCGCCGACCTCGGGCTGGAGGAAACGGTGATTGTCACCATTCCAACCGTGGGCTTTATGTTCAGCAAGGATATTCAGGTCATCGTTGAAGATGCCCCGGCTGCCGGGGCGCGGGTTCAGGCATCCTCCTCCCCGCGGCCCGTCGCCTCTCCGCCCGGTGAAGGGGCAGAAGGTGCTGTTCCCCGCGCGGCAAAATTTAAGAAATGGGCCATAGTGGCAGCCTTAGCGCTGCTTACCGCGGCTAACGGCTGGTTTTTCCTTCGCCCTAATTCCGCTGCCCCGGTGTTTGAGCAACGCTTCCTGCTAGGCACGCTGGAAAGCTGCCCGGTTTATACCTTCTACAAAACGGACAGTTCCAGCCAGAGCAAGTATATGGACCTGGTGCGCAAGAGCATGGAGCGAGCCAGTTTTCACTGCAAGCCGGATAGAGAAATCTTTTTTAAAATTGAAGATCGTGCGCTTTATCATCAAAAAGCAACGATGTTTATCGCGATTTGCAGCCGACTCAAAGAGAATGAATTCTCCGGCTGCCGCAGCTATTACACTAACTAAGCGACCGTTCTGATGAGAAAAATAATCGTTGCCGTGCTGTTCATTAACGTCGCTTTTGCGCTTTGGGCGCTGTACCTGCGTGCGCCGCTAACCTCCCGGGGGCTGAACGTTTTTTGTGAAGCATCGCTTAAATTGAGTAACGACAGGGATGGCTCGGTATTTGATTTCGATGGCACAATAGTCACGCGATTTAAAAACGACGGGACGGGCTACCTCGACCTGCTGGGCGTTGCCGGCCGGCAGGGGAAAATTTATAACGTTTCTCGTGAGGTCAACTTTAGCTGGGTACCGAAAGACGAGGACGGTATTTATGGCATCACGCTGCATACCGCCACGGTGACCCAGGGGGATAATACGCCGAACGAACTGGTGGAAAACAACATTACCGGGCGTATGAACGTGGTCAACAGCTACATTGTGCGCCACGCCAACCACAACACCTGGAGCATCGGCAACATCTATACGCCAATTGTTATGTGCGTGGACAAAAAGAACTAATGTCTCGGGAGCAGGTTTTCGCTCCCGAAACCTTCAATTTTTTACCGCCGTTTCTAACCACTCTCGAAATATCCCCCCCAGATCAGGGTGAGCCAGCGCGTGCTCGACAAATGCCTGGGCATAACCAAGTTTGTTGCCGCAGTCGTGGCTTTTCCCTTCGAGCGCAAAAGCCGCAACCGGCTCAAGCGACATCAGTTTTTCAATCGCATCGGTAAGCTGAATTTCATCTCCGGCACCCGGCTGCGTCTGGCTTAACAGCGGCCAGATATCCGGTGAGAGCACATAGCGCCCGACGATGGCGAGGTTAGACGGCGCGTCTTCAGGGCGTGGTTTTTCCACCACGCGGCAGGCAACGTGGCTGCTGCCGGGTTTCAGCGTCGCACCCTGGCAGTCGGCCACGCCATAGTTCGCCACTTCATCCCACGGAACCGGGGCGACCATTATCTGGCTCATACCGGTTTGCCGGTAATTTTGCAGCATGGTTTTCAAATTGCCGTGGCCTGGCTCAATGATAACGTCGGGCAGAAGAACAGCGAAGGGGCTATCGCCTATCAGCGGCAGGGCACATAAAATCGCGTGTCCCAACCCTTTGGCCACGTTCTGGCGGACCGCCATGATCGAGACATCCGGCGGACAGATAGATTTTACCTCTTCGAGCAGCTGGCGTTTGACGCGCTGTTCCAGCATGGCCTCCAGCTCAAAGCTGGTATCGAAATGATTTTCGATGGCGTTTTTGGAAGAGTGGGTGACCAGCACAATGTCTTTGATACCCGCCGCGATGCACTCTTCCACGATATATTGGATCAGCGGCTTATCAACCAGCGGCAGCATCTCTTTCGGAATGGCTTTGGTTGCGGGCAGCATACGGGTGCCAAGACCCGCCACGGGAATAATGGCTTTAGTAACTGAACTCATGAGGTCCTCGGTAAAGATATAGGCTTATAAAACGTGGTTTATCTGCACAGCAGGTTTGCCTGCTGTGCGGGGATATAGCTAAAAGGGGATGACGGACGAGAGACGCGTAAGCGGGTTACGCGTGGGGTAAACTCTCGCCGTCAAATTCGTCAGGCGTTGGCGCTGCGGCCAAGCCAGCTTTTACCGGTGTCGAGCATCTCTTCCGGCCAGTCTTCAAATTTCATCGGTCGGCAGAAGTAGTAGCCTTGTGCTTTCTCGCAGCCCATTGAGGCCAGTTTTTCAGCAACCTCTACGGTTTCCACGCCTTCGGCAATCAGCGGTACGTTGAACCCTTTAGCCAGCAAAATAACAGCCGAAATAATGGATTCATTTTTCTTGTCTTTAAGCACGTCCATCACGAAGTTTCTGTCGATTTTCAGAGCGTCGAACTCCAGCTTATGCAGGTAAGAAAGGCTGGAGAAGCCGGAGCCGAAATCGTCGATGGAAAGGGTGACGCCGTTTTTACGCAGCGTGGCGATGGTCTCTTTCAGCTCGTTATCGCCTTTGATCATGCTGGTTTCGGTAATTTCGATGCAGATATTGCTATTTTTCAGCCCGGCAGCGGCGATGGTGCTCAGCAGGTAATCGCAGAAGTCCGGCTGGGTCAGTTCGATTATCGATACGTTGATGTGCAGCTTGAAGTCGACGGGGCAGAAGCCACGCCCAATCTGCGCCGCGAGTTCCCCGCACGCCTGGTTTATTATCCAGCGGCCAAGCTGGATGATAAACCCGGACTCTTCGGCAACGGCAATCAGCTTATCCGGACGAACCATGCCCAGCTCAGGGTTGTTCCAGCGCAGCAGGCACTCGGCCTCTTTCACCGTGGTGGAGTCCAGCAGCACTATCGGCTGGTAAACCAGGAACAGCTCCTGATTTGGAATGGCGCCATACAGATGGTTAAGCATGGTGATGTTATTCAGCGCCTGCTCACGCAGCAAATCATCGTAAACCCGCGTGTGAACATTTTCGCTCTGGCGAGCCGACTGCAGCGCGATGTTGGCGTGGGTGATGGCGGTGCTTAACGGCACGGTATCGTCAGGGCAGGTGACAAGGCCTGTGTGGCCGGTAAAGACAAACCCGGTATTTTCGTACTCCCCTTCCGCTTCTTGCATCAGGCTCATCAGGCTTGCGGTGTAGGTTTCAAGCTGTTCCGGCATGTTCACCGGGCAGCAGATGATAAACCTGTCCACCGCGTCGCGGGCCAGCACCACATCTTCGGGGAAGTGGCGGCTGATAAAGTCAATAAAGGCCTGGAGGTAGCGCGTGGCGTAGCTGCTGCCGAGGTTGTTTATCATGGTCTGAACATTGCTCAGGCTCACGATGCCAATCACGCCCTGGAAAGTCGGTTTCGCCTGGGTCAGCGCCGCCAGTAGCCCTTTTCGGGTCAGCAGGCCGGTTTCGCTGTCTATGTTTATCTGGTCTTCGAGCAGGGCAAAAGCGCTGTCCAGGTCGTTAGACATCTGGTGCAGGGCGCTGTCGAGTGAGTTCACTTCCTGGAACGACCAGCCCTGATTACGCTCAATTTTGCGACGCAGGGCGATGTCTGGTGCCTGCTCAGCAATTTTTTTCAGCGGGTTGACCACAACAGAAAGAATACGATGGGCGATGAAGCAGCTGACTAAAAAGACCAGTACGGCAATCAGAATAGTGATGCTGCGGTAGCCGGAAAGTTTGCCGAGCAGTTCATTTTCAGAAACCAGCACCACCATATGCCAGCCTTTAAGGTTTTGAGAATCGCCCACTTTGATGACTTTGCAAAAGTAGCGTGTGCCGTCCACTTCAATTTTATTAATGGTGCCGTCGTCCTTGCGCAAAAACTCGGCGGTAGCCTTGACGACCGGCTCTTCGCTTTGCGAAACCAACGGCAGGTCGGCGCCGCTTTGCTCGGCCAGGCCGTGAACTCTTTGGTTTTGAATCAGCTCCGGGGCAGAGGTGGCGATTATCTGCTGTTTGTCGTTTACCAGGTAAATCAGGCTATGTTCTGCGGTGGTCAGACTGGTAAGAAAGCGGCTCAGGCGACTAAGGCGTAAATCGCTGGAAACCACGCCGATATACGCGCCATTGCGGTCAAGAACAGGGGAGCTAAAGGAGATACTGACGCCGGACTCGGAGTTTACATCGCGGTAGGCGTTACTCCACATCGAGGTGTGGGCCTGGTTGACGGCGCTAAACCAGGGGCGTTCAAACAGGTTGTAGTTATCGACGGTGTACATCACCGGGCTGGTGTCGGTGCCGTCGCGATAGAACACCAGTTTGTTATCGGTGTCGGCGTTCTTTTTAATCTGAAACGTCCAGTTTGACTCCAGATCGCGGTTAAAGCCGACATAGTTACCCTCAACGCTGCCGAAAGCGATGGAGCTCAGCAGTGAGTCACGGGTAAACATCTGGGTCATCACTTTATATAAATAGTTGCTGATATCGGTGAATGCTTTGCCTCTGTCGCCCGCATCCAGCGTTTTAATGAACAGCGTGGCGATAGAGTTAGCCTGCTGCGGGATATAAATATAGTAATTAAGCGCGTTTCCCACGGCCTCGCCGCGGGTATTTATAATGCGTTCACTCATTACGTTGAGGGTATCATTTTCGCGGTAAAACTGGATATATACCACGCTGACGATAGTCACCGATGCAAAGATAAAGAACACAATAAATATGGCTGTTCGCAGTGACAGCTGAAGCTTCCTGACCATCATTTGTCTCCCTCAAAAGTGAATGAATTCTTGCCGTCCCGTTTGGATATATACAGATTTTGGTCGGCTTGAATCATCGCTTTTTCAACGTTACCGTCGCAGCGGGCAACGCCGATGGACAGAGATGGCGTGAAGTGGCCGCCTTCCGGCAGGGGAATTTTCAGTGAGTTAATAGTATCAATAACCCGGCTGGCGGCGATTTTCGCGCCCGCTTGATCGGTTTTGAACAGGAATATTGAGAATTCATCCCCACCCATTCGTACTACTTTGTCGTGATCGCGAATATGTAGCTTCATGCTATGAGCACATTCCTGCAGAACTCTGTCGCCAAAAGCATGGCCGTAATTGTCATTCACCGATTTAAAATCATCGACGTCAATGGCAAGGATGTAGCAAATCCCTTCGCTGTCACGGATTTTACTCATATATCGACGGTTGTAAACGCCGGTCAGCGGGTCAATCATATAATTTCCGCGCAAATTGCGCAGGGAGTAAAAATAATAAACTGCCTGCACGCAGCGGATAAATGCCATGATTGTTGGAATAAGAATAAGGATCAGCAGTTGACGATTATAGTAGGTTTTAGTGTCGTCAAGCAGGCTTTTGGCAAGGATTGAGAAGCGATTGTCGTTAATGGCAATCTCGTGATAGACCTCGCGGGTATCAAGGTCGCGGGTCTTCAGGTATATATTTTCCGCAAAGTGTTCTTCTTCGTACTTTACCGCATCGCTAATCGGAGATCTAAAGACACTTTTTACATAATCGCTATACAGTCCGGCTATCTCTTTCTGGTAGCCCGCAGAGTCTCCTGCATGGCGGAAGATAATGTCATTAATCTTAGTCAGATAATCAGACTTCATAATCGAGATATTAAGCACGCTTTCTATCTCATTATTCATCTTTTCAATTTTGGTATAGAAGAGTGCGAAGCAAATCAGGCTCACTACCAGCGAAGTGATAGTGATGAAATAGTGCCAGCTGGCGGAATTGTTATAGACGTCGTTAAGGCGTTTCATAGACTGACCCAATTTCGTTTAGAAGTAATGGGTACACCCTACCAGCGATCGCTTTATTTGGTTATTTATAGAGTAAAATGCATCATATTTATTATATAATTCTAATTATAAATTAATTTATAGATTTTAATGTTGCACTGCGCGTTACGTCAGCGGTGAGTTTTCGCCTGCTGCTTTCGATAGTTCCCCGGAGAAAGGCTGAAGTTGCGGGTGAAAAGGCGGTTAAAGGTCTGCTGTGATTCGAAGCCGTACTTCATAGAAATGTCGACAATTCTCTCCTGAGTGTTTCTGAGATCCTCGGCAGCAAGGCAGAGCTTTCTTTCCCTGATATAGCGCCCGAGGCTGGTTCCTTTGCACTCCAGAAACAAACGCTGAAAATGCCATTTAGAATAGCCCGCGTAGCGAGCCACCTCCTCAATACGCAGCGGTTGATGAATATTATGGTCAATCCAGTCGGCGATTGACTCGACCACCAGAGCAGAAAAGTTCATGCATCGATTCTCCGCAAAAAATTGTTGCCAGCTAAAGTGAATGGCAGGTTTGATGAATATTAGCGACTCAGTCTTTTGATCAGATATCGTAAATAGTGAGGTGAGAAATAATCGCAGTTGGGCTGCGGCCTGGCCTCATTGATATCTGATTTTATATCGTTGATGCGTTGGCCAGGGCACAGCGCCAATAACATGAAAATCATCGGAAGTGCGATCTTCATAAATATAAATAACGTCAATTTTTGGCTTAGCTCAGAAGGTATAGCTTATTGCCAGAGCGCCCGTCGTGCCGCCGCGCTGCATCACTATTGGGCTTCTGGCGGCGTTTTTTGCCAGCCACGTATAGTTAACGCTAAACCATCCGCCCCAATGCTCGCTGAACTGATGAGTCCACGTCAGGCCGGTATCCGCGCCGTAAAACCCTCCGGAAGTGCTGTAACGGGCGTAACCTGAGCGATCGCTTTGCTTGCGGCTTACGCCGTACCAGGTGTTGAGATAGCGAGCATCGCCAAATAGCGCGCTGGTCTGGAAGGTGAGGCTGTTATCGTCATCCATAACGGGAATATAATTTATCGCCGTTGAATAAGAGGCGCCCAGGCCGTCGCTCAGCGGTAAAGTCGTTTTGCCTTCAAAAACCAGCCAGGGAGTAACGGCCCAGCCGAGAGCAATAGCGCTATTAACCGTTGCAGAAATATTTCCCATGCCTTTTAATTTATCTGACCCTTTACGCCAGCCGGAGTTTTTATCGGTACGCCCGGAATCATAACCTATTGTCGGTTCTAAATATAAGCCGTCGTCATTTTGAAGGTGAACCCCAAGCCCTTTTATAGAATCGAGAAAGAAATTATTTTCCTGCCAATGAATTAACGGTATAACGCTTGTGTTTTGCTCGTCAGAACCGCTATAGCGAGGGGAAGTAAGCGCGCCCAGGCTAAAAGTTACTGCCGACTGCTCTTCCTGGTAATTACTTGCCCAGGCCGATGAAATACCTGATGTTATTAATGTGGGTATTATGTATAGGAAACTTTTTTTAGTTAACATAATAATTCTCGTTGTCTTCTGTTTATATTTTAATGCATCATTAATTACGCCAGCCAGGGAATTATGCGTAAGGCTTATCAATGAAATGCCAGGGATTTGTGAAGAAACTGTCAAGGTCGTACTAAATGCAAAATAAAAGAGTCCTGGTGATTGAAGATGACGCTGACGCGGCTAACGTGCTGGAGGCATATCTCAGGCGTGAAGGCTATAGCGTTGCGGTAGCGGGAGACGGACTGGCAGGCATGAATAGGGTGCTGAGCTGGAAGCCGGATCTTATCCTGCTGGATGTGATGCTGCCCGGGATGAACGGAACGGAGATCCTTGCCGCCGTCAGGCGCAAGGGCAACACCCCGGTGATTATGATAACCGCGATGGGGGAGGCCTACGACAAGATAGGCGCACTGCGCTATGGGGCCGACGACTATGTTGTTAAGCCCTATAATCCTGGCGAAGTGATGGCGCGAGTGCAGGCGGTGCTCAGGCGCAGCAACGTCAATCAGGAAGCCAGAGAAGAAGTTTTACGCCGGGAGCGGCTGGAAATAGATACCGTGAATATGGTGGGCAAAGTCCTGACAGGAGAAGGTGGATTTATCCGTCTCGATTTAACCCTGACAGAGCTGTCGATTTTGACTGCCCTGATGCGGGCTTCGTCCAGGCCGCTAAGCCGCCAGTTCTTGCTTGAAGAGTGTCTGCCGGAAAGCGATGCCCTCGAACGCGTGGTTGATACTCATGTTTATAACTTAAGAAAAAAACTTGAGGCCGCAGGCGTCGAAGACGTTATTTTTAATGTGCGCGGCGTCGGCTACAGGTTCTGCAAACCATGAAAATTAAAAAACATAACTCTCTGCTGTTATGGATCTCAGCCAGAATTATTGTGGTTGCGGTTAGCGTGGTATTTTTTATTGTGCTGGCGATGTGGAGTATTTATGCGGTGCAATATTATTGGGTGGTACACCGCATGTCGCCTGCTCTTTATGCGGAGTTTTTAACGCTCAGGGAAAATCCGACCTTAGATCTTTTACGTTTTCATGAAATAGTCGATGCCGGGTGGGGGCTTGAATTCAGCACGCCGTCATTAAGTTCGCTTAACTGGGGCTGGCTATTTATTTTCATTACCATGGCAACGCCGTTCGTGATTTTAAGATGTTTACGTGCCGCCCGCCCGCTCGCCGCTCAATTTAGCAGCCTTACCGAAGTGGCGGAAATTGTCGCCCAGGGAAGCTTCGAACGCCAGGCTAAGCTGGTGAATGAGTGTCCGGAAGAAATAGTCAGATTTACCCATAATTTCAATAAAATGATAAGCCAGCTGGCGCTATACGAACGTGAACTGAAAGCGGCCCACGTTGCTGCGGCGCACGAGCTACGCTCGCCGCTGACAGCGGCAATGGGCAGGCTTCAGGGGATGATTGATCACGTTTTCCCTGCCGATCAAAAACAGCTAAATATGGTGATGACTCAGTTAAAAAGCCTGGGTCGGCTGACCGATGATCTGCATTTTTTGTCTCTCGCAAGCGCAGGGCAGTTAACGCTGCAAATGGGCGTACTAAATCTGGAAAGCGTTTTAAATGAGCGGCTGGCCTGGCTTAAACCCCAGCTGGAGGCCGCCGGTATGTCGGTTTCACTGGAAGCTGAAGGCGAGTTTTACTATGTCGGGGATGAGTCCAGGCTCGGGCAGGTATTCAATATTATCATCGAAAATATGCTGCGTTATTGCGCCCGGGGTGACAGCATGCAGATTTGTATGAGCCGAAGCGAGCGGGGGATTGAACTCACCTTCCAGGATTCCGGGCCTGGCGTAGCGGAAGATTATCTGCCGCATATATTTGAGCGTTTTACGCGAGGTGAACGCTCGCGAGCCCGAGACTCCGGCGGCAGCGGGCTTGGGCTTTCCATCGCGAAAGAAATTTGTGCTGCCCACCACGGGCAGATAACGGCCAGCCTGCCGCAAGAAAAGGGACTGCTGATAGCGATCGGTTTGCCAGTATGGATCCCTGACAATTAAAATATTAATCTTATGAAGATATTTTTTGTTTTATTTTTAATATTTGTAATACAAATTGTTAATGATTATCGGTTTTCCTAAAGAAAAACCCTAAAATAAGGTGGTTCTATAAATAAGGCGTGCCATGGGTCCATAGCTTAATGAGCGCTAAATATAACATATCGCCATTCAAAGGCGTGATTAAGTGTAGTGATAATATTTAAAGACTGATCGGCCTTTATTATTTCGACAATTAATAGAGGCCACAGATGAAATTAAAGCGTCTTGCGAGGCAGTATCGCCGCCTGCTACAGCGCTGGCAAACCATGCCTGTTACCATAACCCTTTATGATATCTCCGATGTTCTCGCCTGTAGCCCCCGTTACGCGCGCACCCTGTTAACCGCCATGAGTGAGCAGGGTTGGTTGGGCTGGTCCGCACAGCCTGGCCGGGGAAACAGCGGCTATCTCCAGTGTTTGCTGAATGAAAACGCGCTGCATGAAATAGAGCACCGCCAGCCGGTCAGGGAAACGGAAACATCCACATCCGATTTTTCGGCTTCGTCGGCGTCCTTGCCACTTCATTCTGGCATCAAAATTACCTTCTATCGCCCGCTTGCGGCTATTACTCCCTCATTGCATACCAACTGGGCGGAGCGCCATCTGTTGAGAATGGTTCATGCGGGCCTGACGCGTATCTCGGACGAGGGATGGGTGAGGCCCGATCTGGCCTGTGCCTTCGAGCACAGCGATGACTTTTGCGAGTGGCGATTTTATATTCAGCCGGGGCTGGTCTGGCATAATGGTGAGGCATTGCACCCGGCACAAATTGAAAATTTTGCCCGCGACAGGTTAATGCCGGAAATCGCAAATATAGAGCAGGCAGAGCTGCTGGGAAGCAGCACTCTGATCCTGAGGCTGAAAACACCAGACACGCGGCTTCCTTCCCGGCTGGCGAACCCTGCATACTTTTTGGCGCACCCGGAGGAAGGAGAATGCGGGCTTGGGCCTTATGCTATTGTGTCGCACTCCAGCGAAACGCTTCACCTGAGAGCCTGCGAACATTATTACGGGCGCAAGCCGGTGATTGAAAAAATTGAATATCAGGCGACCTATCAGTTGCCGGAAAAATGGACTCAAATCAGGATAGAGGATTATACCCCTGCCCGCGAAATGGTCAGCCATGCCTCACGAAATGCCGTGGGGATCCTGCTGCTGGCTTTTAATATGAATCGCCCCGGCATTACCCCCGAACAACGAGCGCTGGTGAATGCTCTGGCGAGCCAGTCGGTTGCCGAATTGCAGGCGGAAAATAAGCTGGCAGCCTCTTCGGAATACTTCGATATTGAGGACAGCAAAGCCCCTGCGGATTTTACCGTGCCGCTGCCGGAATCTTTGTCGATAGCTTATTTTTATACCGGGGAGAGCGACCTGATAGTGGGGCGACTGGAGCATAAGCTTAAATATTACGGTTGCCGCCTGAAAAGCACGGCTATTAGCCCGGACCGTTGGTATCTGGAGCGGGGTTGGCACGAGAAAGATCTTGGCCTGGCGTTTTTCCAGCCGGGCCACGATATGGAATTTTCAGTGGAAGACCGTTTCCGAAATGGAACCATGATTCAGACGCTGGTATCGAGCGATATAAAGGCGAGGGTAGAGAAGTTTTTTGCCGCTGCGGCGCTGAGCGATAACTATAAAAAGCATGTTAACCGCGCGGCTCGCCTGTTTCTTAACAGCGATGGCCTGCAATTGCTGTTTTCATACCGTTTCTCGGTCCAGGTTTCTTCGGCGCTAAAAAACGTGCAGTTTACGCCGGAAGGCTGGCCGGACTACTCCAGGATGTGGATTGACGAAAGCTACACCGGGCTCAATGTAGCTCCGGTCATCCAGAATCAAAAACAATCCAGAGCATACTCATTTTGCTAGCGGCTGTGCTGTTCAGGGGTATTCTATATAGATAATGGTGCTGGCTTCATAACTCCCGGCATCGGCATCGGGGGAGATAGATAAAGTGCTTTTTATATTCATTACGTTAGCTCCGGACTTTAAATTAAATATACTGCCGCCAGGATAATCAGTTCCATTTTTATTAAATACTAGCTTTGAGATGACGCCGGGTGCTAATTGCAATGTATCCTGACCGATTATTAAGCGAACGCCAATCTCTGCCGTGCAGTTAATCGCCATTCCGGAAATGACTTGTGAAGTTTTAGCGGTAGTCAGAACATTTTTGTGATCTTGAGTGATCTGCGGTATTCCAAACTCACAATATTCATAGGGCGGTGGTGCCTGTAAGCAGCCGTTTGCAGGATAATTTACGGCAGCTTCATATAATGCTACGCCGGGGGTGGGGCCAAAGCCAAAACCAACGCATAATGCACTGAATCTCTCATGTGTTGAATTTGAGTCCAGTTTTATTGTTTTTTGACCGGAAAGCCCATGGTTCCATGCATATAACCCGGCTTCACTTATCGTCATATTTTCATCAATACCTGTTAGCATATTCTCTTTGCTACCATAAGCATAAATGGTAGTAGATGATTTGTCTTTTGTCTTGGTAACAATGCCAAAATTCCCATTATTACCTCCAGCTACCCCAGCGTAATAGTCTTTTACAAGAATATCCCCCAATGGGCCAATATCCATAAGCTGACTGGTGATGATTAGCTGAATGTATTCGGTATTTGATGGATCTATTTTTACGCTGGTCACCATCGGGAATAAAGACGCGTTGCAAAGCTGGCTAAACAGCAGTACTAAAAAAGAAAAAACTATCCTGATAGACATAAACATTTCCTTATATGTAAACGCCGGGCGGGTTTATTTCACCGTCCACGCTTCGCTAAATTTTTCCCCGGCAAAAAGCTCCGCCAGGCCGCTTATCTGTTTGAGACGCAGCACTTCATCGGTGTCCATTCCCAGCTCCAGGCCTATTTTTTCGTCTTCCCAGCCGAGGCGGGATAAATCCCGCACCACGCCAGACATGGCGTCTATCTGATGCTTACCCCTGGCGCGGTTATGGCGAACCGTGGCCGCAACCCGCTCGGCCAGACCCTGGGAGTCGGCGTTTACCACGGTGGCGGGCAGGTAGCCGGTTAGCCCGCCGCTGCTTTTCACGATGTTTTTCCCGAGCTGGTAACGGTGAAAGCCATCTACCAGCTGGTATTTTTCTTTTAGCGGGGAAACCACCACCGGCTGGGTAAAACCTTCGGTTTCCAGCGAGTGTTTCAATAGGCGTTTCTCGACCGGAGCCATGGTGTTGGGGTTATATTCATTGGCCGTAATGGCGTCCGCGTGCAGCCATAGCACGCAGTCAACCGGCTCATTTTTAAACGGGCTGTGCCGGTGCAGGCGTTCTTTTACCGCATTCTGGGCGGCTATTTTTTCTTTATCACCGGGGATGTTTTGCAGCAGGACATCAAGTTCATGAAGTAACTCATTAAGCGTCATAGTATTCCCCACTGGCTTCTTTTTTTGTTCATGCGCTCAAGGTAGCGCTGGTAATGCCGGGGCTTATTCGGGCTGAACGACAGCATTCGGCACCAGTAATCATTTTTCAGCAGCATTTTGCAGACCCGACGCCAGGAGGGGACATCTTTGTACCCGAGATCTTTTTCCTGCTGGTCGGGAATATTTTCCGGGAAGCCGTGCTGCTGGAACCATTTAATGTAAATGGCAATTTTATTGCGGTAGTGCTCTGCGGTTTGCTCCGGCATGGAGTCGAGCAGGAACATGGCATAACCCTGCCAGTTAAAATGCTCCGGCTTTACCAGCACCTTGTTTAAGGCATAAAAGGCGCCGCTCTGGCTGCCGTAAAGCGCTCCGCTATGCGCACCGCTGACTCGGGAGCATATTTCGCCCCAGGTCTCCGGCTCCAGAATATGAAATAACCACAGGCTACGGCGCTGCTCCGGCCCGAAGGGTTCGCAAACCCGCATTGAACGTACCGGAACGCCGGCCTGGTGCATTCTGTCGTAGAGCGCGTTGTAGCAGGCTTTATATCGGGTATTAAAAATCCAGATATCCTCAATTTTCCAGTCGTAGAGAGGTGAAACCGTATAGTAAAAACCCTCCTGAGCCGCCGTGGTCCATGGCTTGTCGTCGGCGTAGCGAGTTTTGCGTTGAGAGGTGATACCGATGTAGCGCTTGTAGGATTCCTCCGCCCGCATGCCGGTTGCAACCGCCGCGCCTTTTCCGCCAGACAGCCAGCGGGAAAATGCCGGAACAAACTCTTCAAAAGTCATGGCGTAGTAGTAGAAAGGAAAATAGCTTTCATCGGTGATTGCCTGCCCGGGAGGAGGGCGCACCCACTTTTTATCACGCTCCCAGGCAATCCATTCCGGCTGGAACTGCGAGACGCCGTTAATAGTGGTTAACGGAAGCGCAACCCAATAGAAGCTTGAGATAACATCGCTATAAAGCGTCTGCATGCGCACGACATGATCGATGGTGTACTGAAACTGTATTTCCCAGTCGATAAACAACACCGAAAACTGAGTTTTGCGGCGCCGGGCAATCTCCCCGGCAAGATGAAACAGCACGGTTGAATCTTTGCCCCCGGAAAAAGAAATACAGACGTGAGGAAAAACTTCAAACAGCCATTCAATTCTTAACCGCGTGGCCTGCAATACATTCAGGCCAAGCGGTATTTTTGCATCATTCAACTGGCTCACCTTGCTCCGTCGTTATTATCTTTATTTCCCGGTAGTGATTGATTAATTTACAATCGAGCTGGTGACCCTGAATGCCGAGATAAGAAATCATCAGCTGCTTATAGCGGCTTATTTTTTTTATATTAATCCCAAGGCGCTTCGACACCTGAATGGGTGGCATATGTTGAAGCAGCTTTATGACCTGCCCCTGAAGTTGCGTTAGCGGCACTCTTTTATTTTCTTTACCGCTTCGATAGGTGATATGGGCAATTTTTACCGCAATCTCCTGCAGGCTGGCGGAGAGCTTTAGCGAGAAACGCTGAGGGACCAGGGAAGCCAGCACGGAATTTGCTTCGCTGTGCAATAAAAGCTGCGGAACTTTGGGCTTTATACTGTGGAGCATATGGGTGACGCTAAGCGTGCGGTGGCGAGAATATCTGTCGCTGGCGACAATGATGATGCCCTGAACGCTGTCTCCAGGCTCTGCGGGACACTCCTGCCACATCGTATTCCCGGTAATGATGGCGCGCGGCATAAACGAGTGGATTAATAATTTAAGGCCATACATCGCTAAGGGGTTGTCGCTGATAATGATAAATTCGATTTCTTTTGTCATAATTTTTCCCGCCTGCGCGATCAGTGGTAAGTCAGCTCAAATGTTGAAGATGCGGTAAATTCGCCGCGCCTGATGCTGTTGTTTTTGAGCGCTTCTGCCTCACCCTGCACGTAGGCCTGCAACGCTATTTCGCTCACTCCCTTTTGCAGCTCGTGGGTAGAGCCTGCGCCATTGATCTCGACTTTATCGCCGTTAGCTTGCTCTATGCCGATGAGGATCCCGGACGATGCCGGGCTGTCCGGTATCAGGAGCCCCTGAGCATCTGCGTTGCCGCTAAATTTCACCGTTACCAATCGCGCAATATCGGGGTCGCAGTCCTGTAAAACCAGCTTAAAAGGGACTCCGGGCGTTCTCTGATTCAGGTAGAGATACTTATCAACAATTGTGCCGAAGCTCAGCTCCACCGTTTCATCCCCTGGGGCTATTACGCAGGCTTCTGCCACCAGCGAACCGTGCAGCCAGAGGTTTTGCCCCGGCAGCCCGGCAGCCTGAGCCTGTATCGCGACCGGGGTTAGCAGTAGTGCCTGGATACTTTTTATGAGTCCTTTCATTTTGCCTCCTTTATTGATATTGGGCGCTGAGCGTGGCCCAGGCCTCAAATGTGCCTTGCGTTAGCTTGCCGTTGGGGTCTTTTACCGGAACCGCTTCCAGGGTTGGAGCCGCGTCTTTATTTATCTCTATTGTCTCCCCGGGTTTGAACACCGTATTGCCCCGGTAGATTTTTATGCCAAGACTTTGCCGATCGGAGCGCAGCGCATCGCCGTCAAAAGTCGCCGCTTCCCCAATCAGAGAAAGCGTTAGCGCGAGCTCACCTTTGCTTGTTTCCTCGCAATCTATCTGGTAGTTCATTGCCGTACGGTACTGGCTGCCGTCAATTTTGCGGATGCTTACGCTGTCGCCAAAGTTGACTTCCACCCTTGCCCCCTCGCTGATGGTGCACTGCGGTAGCGAATACAAATCCCCTTCGAAGGCTATATCTCCCTCGATTGCGGCGGCGGTGAGCGGCGGTATCAGCAGCCCGATCGAGAAAACGATCGGGAGAAGAGAGATTATTTTCATCATCATGTTCCCTATTGATACTCCACAACCATCCGGGCAGTGGCGGTAAAATGCCCGGTGTCCAGGCGCGCTTTGTCCCGCTTAACCAGCACGGCATTAAGCCGGGGAGTATCCGGTAAGGTGAAGTTAACCGGGGTATTCACGGGCAGAGGCTGGCCGTCTTTCTGTATTGCAATCGCCAGCCCGGTTCTGCTGGTTTCAAGCGTCCCGGCGCTAAAACCGGAGGTACCCGAGACGGTAAGCGTGAGCGCCATATTTTTATCTTTACAGTCCAGGTCATAAATAATCGGCTGGTTATAAATGCCCTGATTAATTTTCTCGATAAACACGTCTGCAAAATTAACTTCTATAGGCTTATTGTTGTTCAGCACGCAGAGCGGCTCTTCAAGCGCCACTTTTACCGTAAGATTCATAAAGGGCGCGGCTGCCTGTACGGGCGACATTGCCCAGCTCGCGAGCATGGCTGCTGCCAATAAAAATAATTTCCTTTGCGCCATCATCTTTCCTTAATTAATGCCGGGCGGGGAAGGGCAATTACTTGTCCACGACTTTGCAATGGTCGGTACTACAGCTGAAATTTAGATCCGGACGCCCGCCGTAATCATTTATATAGGTCAGCACCGGACTGGCTCCCAGACCGTCTGCTGTAACCGACAGCATGGCGCTGCTTTTCGGGGCAACCATCAGCGGCCTGAAGCTGGTATTGTTTTGTGCATCTTTATGGCTGGCGGCATTGATCAGCGTGATGTAATAACCCGTTGGGTTATTTACGCTGTATTTGTTGCCCTGACGCGAAAGCGTTAGCTGGTTTTGCACCGGCTCTGCGTTAGGCGCAATTTCCAGCGATGCCGGGCGGTAAAACAGCTTAATGCGCGTTTGCAGGGCCAATTGCAGAGTATTGGGCTTGCTGCTCTTCGGTGGAATTTCCCGCAGATTGAAGTAGAAGAGCGATTCGCGGTCCTTTGGCAGCTTCGCCACGTCAGGCAGTGCCTGTATTCTGAGCTGGCTGGATTTGCCTGGTTCAATACGCTGAATCGGCGGCAGTACCATCAGCGGTTCTTTGACCTTTTTACCGTCGGCGTCTTCAATCCAGCCCTGTGCGAGGTAGGGCAGTTTGTCGTTTCTGTTGCTCACGCTCAGGCTGATGCTTTTTTGGCTGCCGTCGAACACAACGCGGGTTCTGTCCAGCGCAATTGCGGCGCTGGCATCGGCGGCCAGCATGCTTCCCAGCACTATTGCTGCGAGCAGCAAGGGTTTGCTTGTTAAATTCGACATTCTTGTTCCTTATTCATGATTTTGCACACGGGAGCAGCAGACTTTGGCTCAGTAGCTCCTCGGGTAAAGCCTGTGGGAGATGGATTTCACACTCTTCGCCACCGTTCCAGCGCACGGTCATCTTCTCGCCGGGATTAACGCCGCTGAGGTAGACGTCGCCTTCGTTAGTGACGATCCCGGTTTCTTGTTTATATGCATTGCTTACCGTGGCACCGAACGGAGGCGTGGAGCCATCCGCCAGCCTGATGACCGCCATGGCGCGGTTACCGCCAAGCACTTCGAATTTCCGGTAGCCAATGGCACCCTCCGTCAGAGTGCCCTGTACCACGGAGGTTTTGGCTTCGGCGTTATCGCCCAGGTTATCGAGGTCGATCCTGACTTTGCTGGGGTAAAAGCTGGCGATCTCCGCGACGACGGCTTTGCCGAACATATTGGTGCGGGTGCTGCGCCCTCCGGCCTGCACCGGGACACCCGCTACGCCGTTGGTATCCACCAGCATGCGCGTTCCGCCGTTTATGCCGCCACGGTGCAGCGCACCTCCCTGAGATGTCAGCGTGATACCGCCCTGAGCCGATAGCGCCAGAGAGCTGTAGCGCCCCTGCTGATAGCTGGCATTGGCGGTGAGTCTTGCGCGATCGCCCTCGTGGGTAAGGAAGCCACTGCCGTTAACCCCGCTGCGGGCGGTCCCGGCGGAAAGCTGATAGGTATCTCGCTCGTTCAGGCGGTCGTAATAGCCAAGGTAATGCGTGGTATCGTTGCTATTAGCCGTTGAGCTATAGCTGATGCGGCCCTGTCTTCCCCAGGGCACGGAGAGCGAGAGATAAGCGCCGTCATCGCTGGTATTGTTGCTTTTGTTGCGGTAGAGCGACATTGAAGCGCTGATGTTTCGCCACCTGCCAATATCAAAAAAACTCGACAGCAGCAGGCTGTAACGGTCGCTGTTTGTCAGGTTCCAGTACGTCTGGTGGTTGTAGCTGAGGTAGCCGCTCAGGCCGAGGTCACGAAAGCTTTTATTCAGCGAGATGGTGTAGAGTTCTTTACTGCCGCGGGTATAGTCTCCGTTTCGCTTCGCCGTCAGATAGTCGCTCATGCTCATGAACTCACGTTCGGAAAAGCGGTAGCCGGCAAATGTTACCTGGCTATCAAGCTCATCAAAGCGCTTTGAATAGCTCAAACGGTATGATCGACCCGAAAGCGTTTCTGCCTGCCAGGGTAGCGTTGCGCGTGACTGAGTGGCGTCAAACGAGAGTGCGCCAAACATCATCAAGTCCCGGCCAACACCGCTCGAAATGGCAGCATAATCATTACTGCCGAGCAGACCACCATAGAGCGACCAGCCGTTACTCACGCCCCAGGAAAACTCTCCGCTGGCAAAAACAGAGTCGCTAACGCCGCTATCGATATCGCTCGGGCGGCCCACGGCCAGCTTGTAGCGCACGCTGCCGGGGCGCGTCAAATAGGGAATATTGGCGGTGTTAAGGGTAAACGTCTGTACCGAACCGTCCTGCTCTTCGACCCGCACATCCAGCTGCCCGGTGGTGGCGTCGCTGATGTCCTGAATGCGAAACGGGCCTGAGGCAACCTGGGTTTCATAAAGCACACGGCCCTGCTGGCTTACCACTACCGTTGCATTTGTTTTTGCCACTCCCGTAACCTCTGGCGCGTAGCCGCGCAGATTGGGCGGCAACATGCTGTCATCGGACACGAGGCTCGCTCCCGTATAACGGAAGCTGTCAAACATGCCCGAGTCGAGATAATTCTCACCCAGCGTCAGGCGTGAGCGTAGAGAAGTAATGGCCCGGTAGGCGTAGTAGCGGCTCCACTGAAACGGATTCTGGCTGGCATTTTGGCCCTGTGGCTTAAAGTCGATCGTGGCCTGCCAGTCGGCGCGGATGCGCCATGCGCCGTAATTAATGCCCGTAGTCCCGTTGCCGCTGAGGGTGTAAGCATCTGCTCCACCCTGGCGGTTGCTTTGCGCCCGGCCGTTGAGGTTGTAGTCGAGCAAAATACCCGGCAGGCCATTATCCCAGCGGGAAGGTGGGTCCCAGTTTTCCGCGCTGTACTCAAGGTAAGTCTGCGGCATGCTGATGTAGACCGAGTTTTGTGCTAAATCGGCACGAATTTCCGTTCCCGGTAGCGAGTCTACCCGCAGACATTTTTTGCCGACCTGCCAACTGAGCTGCCGCAGGTACTCGGGCTTTAATCCGAATAGATCTATTAATCCAGGAGACAGGCATAATTCACTTTCTTTGGGGTTAGCCTGTGGCTGATAGAAAACAACTCGCTGTTGAGATAAACTACTTTTATTAAGGAATACCGCCATCTCATATTCGCCGGGCATAATATAACCGCTGTGCGAGAAATTACTTAAATCAACGTTTTGTCGGTCTTCTGAGTCAAGCACATCAAGATTAAACTCAATCTCTTCACTCTTCCCAATAGCGTGACCTGCAAAGGAGCCTATGGCAATAAAAATACCCAGACTTAAAAAATGAGGATGAAAACTAACTTTGTCGCCTTTATTGTTTTCCATGGCAATAACCATTATGTAGACTTCTGCATTCCTTTGGGAAACGGGTGGAAATAAAGTCTAACTCCGTTATTTAATGCCATTTTTTAAATGATGGCACGTAAAAATTAAGCCATACCCAAGCGGATAAATATCAGCCCGTGATAACCGCATTTTTTATTAGCAAATTCAGTCGCTAACCTGCAGGTCTAAATAAAATAATGAATTAGTTATAGTCTAATGTGAAGTTGGCAATGGCGGTAAATTCACCGGGCACTACCGGTTTTTCTTCGCTGCCAAAGCCTTTCAGGTTTGCCGAAAAGTCCAACTCGTTATTTCCGGTGGCGAGTTTATAAGCCGGGGAGGCTTCACCCATTTTAATCTGCCGGCCTTTGTAATCATTGATGGCAATAGCAGCGCCACTGGCCGAACCAATGAGGCGCAGCAGGGTGGTATCTTCATCGGCCTGAAGACCTTTAAATGTGGTGGTCACGGAGCCAAGCGTTTCGCCAGAACAACCTTCGAGCAGGATTTTAAATGGCTTAGGTGTGGAAGTACTGCCGTTGCTAAGGTGCAAATTTGAGGTCGCCCCCAGCTCAACGGTTTGATCGGCGGTGTTCGGGTCCATAGAGCAGGGGGCATCAACAATAGAACCACTAAAGTTAACTTTTCCCGACCCGCCAATACCTACGGCACTGGCGGCACTGGCGCAGACCATTGCGCCAAAAGCTACGGTGAAAATAAATTTCTTCATTTTCAGTTTCCTTATAATTAAATCCATTTAACCAACATGATATATAGCTAAGTTGAGGGCGCCGTTGCGGAAGATGAAACTGTTCTACCGGGGAGCGCCGTTAACTATATTGATCGGGCAATAAGTGTTATTGCCTCGCAGGAAGCAAGTTTGAAAACTACTTTAGCCTGAATCCTGACGACAGGTAGTTTTCCATCAATGTTGACAGTCGTCAAATCAGGGTGTAAATTGCGTTTTCTATTTTAACTTATTGAATTTAAATTAAAAAACATATTTTTTTTATTTAAATATGTACTTAATGATGGTCACGAACGGAGTGTAATATTGTGAGGTAAGGATATTCATCCTCTTTTATCAGCATAAAACTCTGGTTGTCTGGAATGTTCTTAGTGGATTCATGGCCTGGTTAGATTCTAATCTTACCTGATAAAATAATGTGTCCTACCCATCCCGTCTTACATTCGTAAATGTCACCTTTCGCCCTGCAGGGACAAGCATAACGAGAGTCCTTACGGGCGAAGCTGGTATATCTTCAGGTTTATTTTCTTTGCGATTCTATTATCTGATTTATTTTTTCAATATACACTTCATACAAATCAGACGGCGTATTTGCATAACCTATTATCACCCCATTTGCTTTTATTGCCGTCCCGGGGGCACAAAATAGCGAGAGTGGAAGCATATTTATGCCGTGCTGTTGTGCCTGCTCGACTAATAATTTGTCGTTGATTTCTGCAGGAAGATTAAGCGTGAGTTGGGTACTGCCGTGCTGGCCGCTTATTTCATATGAGCAGTGCAGGCACTTTTTAAGGGCTTTTATTAGTTTATCTCTTTTTTGCTGGTACGCTTTGCCCATTTTATTGAGATGACGAATAAAACGACCGCTTTCGATAAACTCGGTGAGGGTGAGTTGAGTCAGGCGGTTTCCTCCGTGCGGTAACGTGAGCAGCGATGCTTTGATCTCAGGAGACAGCGAGGGGGGCAGGACGGCAAAACCGATGCGTAAAGCGGGGAACATCATTTGGCTGAATGAGCCGATATAAATCACGGGGGCCTGACTATTTATTCCCTGCATAGAGATAATGTGCGGGCCTGCATGATGAAATTCCCCGCCATAATCATCTTCTATAATTATCGCATTATGTTTTATAGCATTCTCAACAAGGCTTACTCTGCGTTCAAGACTCAACACTGCGCCGCTTGGGTATTGGTTAGAAGGGGTGAGGTAAATGATTCTGGGAGGGTATTTTTGCCACATCTCCAGGCTGGGGTTGATGCCATCCCGGTCAACGTCGATGGGTAAGACGTTGAGTCCGGCGTTACGAAATGGGCTTTTGGCAAACTCATAACCGGGATTCTCTACCCACACCAGGTCACCTTTTTGGGTAATGGGGCGCAGGCACATTTGCAGCGTTTTATGCAGCCCGCTGGACAATATTACCTGCTCCGGCATGCAGTTAACGCCCCTGGAAGTGGCCAGGAATGACGCTACGGCTTGTTTTAAGGCCGGTTCGCCGTCCGGAAGCCCATAGTTAAGTATGGTCGAGCCGGCTTTACGTGAAGCCCTGTCTTCAGCCCGGCGCCATTCATTATGTGGAAATATATTCAATGCAGGGATGCCGGGAAAAAATGCCGAGTTAATGACCTGCTGGGTGATGTCAATAGAACCCATAGAAATTGCGGACTTATTCACCGCCGCCGGAAGCACGGGAGCGCTTTCCGGAGACATAGCGGAAATACGTGTTCCGGTATTATCGGATATAACAAACCCTTCTGCAGCCAGCAGTTCATAAACAATGATCACAGTATTTCGACCGATATTCAGCGTTTCGCACACTTTGCGTGTGCCGGGTAATTTGTCCCCGGGCTTTAATTTTCCCTCGTTGATGGCATTTTTTATTCGGTAATATAGCTGTTGCTGTAATGAGTCGCCTGACTCCCTGGATAAAGGCGAGTTGAGAAAATCAAAATCAGGAAAATGCATAGAAGGCTTCATGTTATCCCTAAGATATGAAAGACCTGCGTGCTAAATAGCCAAGTATTGCGGTTTTGCCGGATAGCCTACAATACATATATTTATACAATAGGAATTATCACCTTTAATTCACTGCTAATTTATGATCGCGTAGTCAATTCTAATGCTTTTGAGGTATCTTTTTACTTTTAAGGAGTAAGTTTATTACCTGTTGCCATAATGGCAGTTTTTCATGTTCGAAGGCAGTGAATTTAACTTTGGGGCAATATTAACTTTAGCTACCACCGAGGGATTGAGCAAAATAAAAGCGGAGGATCGACATTTGGCAGGTGAAAGCCGCCCGCCAGAAATAGTGCTATTTATTAATTATCAGCCAGCGAAAGTATTACCCGGCATTTTAGCCGGGGTTCTACCCTGTGGCGTGTGACTCAGCTAACAAATGCAGGGGGATCAAATGCGGTGACGGGCGGCAGGGTTTCACGCCAAAGTTCTATCTCTACCCGGCAGCTTTGGGCGCTACAGCCCTGGCCCAGGCGTGAAGAACCCCGGTCTTCGGTCAGCACGTTTGGGTTGCCGTGCTTATCAAGCGACCCCGGCGTCGCCGGATCCAGTGGGTCATACCAGGCGCCGGTGGAGATTTGCACCACGCCTTGCAGGATTTGCTCGCTGATGTGGACGCCCGCCAGGATAGCGCCGCGAGCGTTAAACACCCGTACCACTTCGCCTTCATTAATTCCGCGCTTCTGAGCATCTTCAGGATGCATCCACAGCGGTTCGCGCCCCTGAACTTTAGTCTGGAGGCTGACGCTGCCGTGATCGTACTGGCTGTGCAGGCGCGTGCGCGGCTGGCTGGAAAGCAGATGCAAAGGCCATTGTTCCGCCTCGCGCTGCTGGAAGCTGGCTTCTTCTTCGTCCCAGAACGGGTAGCCCGGGCATTCGCGGTAGCCAAACCCGGCTACCGTTTCAGAATAAAGCTCGATTTTCCCCGATGGCGTGGAAAGCGGGAAACGCTCAGGGTCGGCACGGAAATCAGCCAGAAAGACCTGCGGGGCAGCCGGGGCGGTAAACTCCAGTTTTCCCTGTTCCCAAAAGTCATCAAACGGCGGCAAATCGACGCCATCTTCCCCGGCGCGTTCGCGCGAGGACTCATAGAGATGCGGTAGCCATTCGGCGGCGCTGCGGCCTTCGCTAAATTTCTCATGAAAACCGAGCCTTTCCGCCAGCGCGCAGAAAATAGCGTAATCGTCTTTCGCTTCTGCCACGGCGGGAATTTGCTGGCGCATGGCAATCATAAATCCGTCGTGGCTGCCGCTGCCGATGTCATCGCGCTCCAGTGAAGTGGTGACCGGCAATACAATATCGGAAAACTTGGCCTGTGCCGTCCAGTATTGCTCATGGGCAACCACGGTTTCAGGGCGTCGCCAGGCTTCAACCAGTCGGTTGAGATCCTGGTGATGGTGGAAGGCGTTGCCTCCGGCCCAGTAAACGAGGCGAATATCCGGGTAGCGGCAAAATTTGCCGTCGAACTCGTATTCCCCGCCGGGATTGAGCAGCATGTCCGAAAGGCGTGCCACCGGGATGACCGTTTTTACCTTATTTTCCCCTGCGGGCAGGCGAGGGCCGGAGAAGGGAACTCGAGCGGCACCGGCAAGGTTGGTGCAGGCGTAGCCAAAGGCCAGGCCGCCGCCGGGTGTCCCTATCTGGCCGAGCAGGGCGGTTAACGCCACCGTTGCCCAGTAGGCCTGCTCGCCCTGGCGGGCGCGCTGAATCGACCAGGAAATATTGACCATGGCGCGCTTGCCGGACAGGGTTCGTGCCAGGCTCAGGATTTGCTGCTCGTCGATCCCGGTAATGGCCGCCGCCCAGCCTGCGGTTTTTGCCACGCCGTCTTTCTCGCCCAGCAGGTAGCCGCGCAGCTGTTCAAAACCAACGGTATGGCTGCCGATAAAGGCGCTATCGTGCAGGGATTCGGCGATCAGCGTATGGCAAAGCGCCAGCAGCAGCGCTGTGTCGGTGCCGGGCTTAATCGCCAGCCATTTTGCATCAGGTATTGCGCTAAGATCGTTCTGCACCGGGCTGATGTTGACGAACTGCACGCCGTTTTGCTCAAGGCGCTCGAGCCAGTGCTTCAGCATATGATCGTTCGCGCCGCCGCCGTTGACCTGGGCATTTCGCAGCGGCAGTCCACCGATGGCGACAAACATCTCGCAATGCTCCGCCAGCACCGAAAAATGCGTGTGCTGCTTATGCAGAGGACTTAGCGGGCCGAGAATGTGCGGCAGGATGCGTTCGCCCGCCGCGCTGCTGTAGGTATTCGTGCTGGCAGTATAGCCGCCAAACCCTTTAAGAAAGCGGTGCAGCTGGCTTTGAGCGTGGTGAAAACGTCCTGCGCTGGCCCAGCCGTAGGAGCCGCCGAAAATAGCTTCGTTGCCGCAGCGCTCCTGCACCGAACGAAGATCCCGCGCCAGAAGATCCAGCGCTTGTTCCCAGCTCACCTCCACAAACGGCTCTTTGCCGCGCCCTTCGCGGGATGCCGGGCCATTTTGCAAATAGCCGAGGCGAACCGCCGGGCGGCGAATGCGCGTATTACCGGTGACGGAATCCGTTAAGGACTGACCAATTCGTGACGGGTTTTTATCCCACTCGACGGGGGAAACGGCGGCGATGCGTTCGCCTTCGGTCGTGACCTGGTAAGTGCCCCAGTGCATTACCGCCAGCTGATGTTCGGCTTTCATGCTCATACCATGCTTTGTTAATAGCGCTAAACCGGCATCATAAAGGTGGAAACAAGAAAAAATAAAATCCGCTCAACAATGCGAAATGGGGTAAATGATCGCAATATCAGTCGATGCTGTTTTATTTTTATAAAGTGGCAGAATTTATAATTAATTCGCCCGAATATATCGCCGTTTAATATTATTTTGTGATTCTAAAAATAAAGCCCGAAAATGGCATTGGCCTTTATTTTATTGTGGTTGAATTTTTCTCTTGTTGCTGTTTTACATGTATTTTATTCATGTTCATAAGGGTAGTTGCAAAGTGACATAGCGGCGTGACTATGGAAATATAAGATATATCTATTTTTTATTTGGGTCGGGTTCTGCTTGTTGTCATGCTGTGGCATTAATGACCAATGAATACGGGATAATTATAGCAATGAAGGTTAAAAAAAGAATTTTATCTGTCGCCGTGGGCCTGATGACGCTGGCATCCGGGTCTGCTTTTGCCGCAGACGCACTTTCGTTACAGGGTAAAACCATCGGGGTTGCGGTAGTGGGAACCCAGCACTTCTGGGATCGCGAGGCGTATAAAGGCGCGACCGAAGAGGTTGAAAAACTCGGCGGCAAGGTCATTGGCGTTGACGGCGGCAGAGATAACCAGGTTCACGCCAATAACCACGATATTCTGCTGTCGCGCAAAGTTGACGCGGTAATTAGTATTTTGGGCGACAGCGCGGTTGAGCCTAAATTCAAAGCGCTGCGCGATGCCGGTATTCCGGTATTTACCGTTGACCATGTTTCGCAGTATTCCGTAAATAACACTACGTCCGACAACTACACTCTGGGTTCAACCATTGGCCGCTATATGGCAGATGCGCTGGGTGGGAAGGGCAACGTGGCGGTATTTAACGCATTTTCTAACTCATTGCGCATTTGCGGTATTCGTTATGACCAGTGGAAATATGTGTTGAAGGATTATCCTGGCATTAAAATTATTCAGCCGGAGCTGGCAGAGCAATTTGCTAACTCGCCGGAAGACGCCCGCAAGAAAACCCTCGAACTGCTGAGCCAGTACCCGAAAGGCAAGCTGGATGCTATCCACGTAGCCTGCTGGGACCAGCCCGCAATCGGTATTGTTCAGGCTCTGGAAGAGACCGGGCGTGATAAAGACGTGAAGGTAACCGCTATTGACGCTGGCCCGGAAACGCTGGAGATCATGGCAGAAAAAGACAGTCCGCTGGTGGCAAACGTCGCCCAGCAGCCGCATCTGATTGGCCAGACCTCCGCCGAGAACGTGGCACGCTACTTCGCAGGCCAGAAGCTGCCAATCCAGACCTTTATTCCGGTTATCCCGGTTAAAGGCCCGGATGAAGCCAAAGCCGTATATAAAAAACTGGGTTACGGTGAACTGAAGTAGTGAACGCAGCAACGACGCAGCGCGGTCTGGTGATGGACCGCATTAGTAAGCGCTTTGCCAATGTGGCCGCTTTAAACGCGGTCACGCTGACTATCGGGCCGGGTGAAATTCACGGCCTGATCGGTGAGAACGGGGCGGGCAAGTCCACATTAATCAAAATTCTTGCCGGGGTTTATCAGGCCGATGGCGGGACGGCAACGCTTGACGGCGTTCCGCTTCCGCTTGGCAAGCCTGCGGCTATAGAGGCTCAGGGGATCCGGGTTATTCACCAGGAGCTGAACCTGATCCCACATTTTACCGTGGCGGAGTCGGTATTTCTCGGCCAGGAGTATCACCGCGCGGGCGGTATGTTGGACTCCCGGCGCATGCGCCAGGCCACGCGGGACTTTTTCCTTTCTACCTGGCAGTTGACTATCGACCCGGACAGGCTTATTCGCCAGCTCAGCCTTGCCGAGCGCAAACTGGTGCAAATTGCCAGAGCGCTGATAGATGGCGCGGCAAAACTGGTGGTGTTCGACGAGCCTACCGCGCCGCTTGAAGCCCACGAAGCAAGCCTGGTTTCCGATGCCATACTGCGGCTGCGGGATCAGGGCATCGCCATCCTTTATATCTCCCATTACCTGAACGAAATCGCCTCTTTGTGCGATCGGGGAACCGTGCTGCGTAATGGGGAAGTTGTGGGTTATCCCGACCGCGAAGTATTACAGAATACCGACGCGGTGATTCATATGATGGTGGGTCGCGAAATCGACCGGCTCTATACCCCTCGCCAGCACGAAGCCGATGCTTCAGCCGACGAGGTGCCGCTGCTCTGCGTACGTTCACTTTCCGACGGTCAGCAGCTCCAGGACATCAGCTTTGACATTCATAAAGGTGAAATCGTCGGCGTGGCGGGCCTGCTTGGTGCAGGGCGTGACGTACTGGTGGATACCCTTTACGGGCTTAGCGTTGCTAAACGGGGCGAAATAGCGATAAACGGGCGTGTGCGCCGCATTCGCTCTCCACGACAGGCTATTCGGGTCGGTATGGCCCTGGTACCCCGCGATCGCCGCCATCAGGGTCTGATCCTGCCGTTTTCAGCCGCCGACAATATCAACCTTGCCTCGCTGCACGAGACGGCCACTTTGGGCTGGGAGCACCGTTCGCGTGCGCTGCAAAAAGCCCGCGACTGGATAGAGCGGCTCAGCATTCGCCCCGCTAAACCGGAATTGCCGGTGCGCTATATGAGCGGCGGCAACCAGCAGAAAGTTATCCTTGCCCGCTGGCTGGGCACCGACGCACGCCTCTTTATCCTTGATGAGCCAACGCTCGGCGTGGATATCGGCGCCAGAAGCGACATCTACCAGCGCACGCGCCAGCTGGCCGACCAGGGGCGCTCTGTGCTGGTTTCTTCGAGCGATGCCACCGAGCTGCTTGGCCTGTGTGACCGCATTCTGGTGATGTGGCGCGGTTCGCTGGTGGCGAATTTGCCGACCCGGGGGCTAACGCTTGATGCGCTGCTGGCAACGATCAACGGTGGGCAGGAACAATCTTTATGAGCACTGAAATTCGCAGCTTCGTGGCTCGTCGCTCCGTCGCGCTGTTTGAAAAATTCCCTCTGCTGCTGTTTGTGGCGCTGCTGGTCTGGCTGAGTATTCAGTCCCCGTGGTTCCTGAGCTGGCAAAACATCAGCCTGATGCTGGTGCAAAGCGTGCCGCTGGCCATCCTGAGCTTTGGCCTGGTCTGCGTGATTGCCGCAGGCGGGGATGATGTTGTCTCCGGAGGCATCGATCTCTCCCTCCCGGCCATTGCTGTGTTCGGCGTAGCGTTGCTGAGCCTCGGAATGACCGACTGGCTGACGCCGTGGCCTCTGCTATTGCTGCTGGTCGCCGCCCTCAGCCTGCTTTGCGGCGGGATTAACGCTCTGCTGGTGCTGGTGGCCGGGCTGCCGCCGTTGCTTGCCACGCTCTCGACTTCTGTGGCTTTTACCGGCCTGACCGACCTGATTACCGGCCAGCGCCGCATCAGCGTAAGCGATCCGCTTATGGTGGCATTCCGCGACGGCAGCCTGCTCGGCGTGCCTTACGCGCTGATTTATCTGCTGCTGGTTTTTGCTGGCTTCCAGTTTCTGCTGCATTACACCCGCTTCGGCCAGCACCTGCAGGCTACCGGCGGCAGCAAAGATATGGCCCAGATGTCCGGGCTTAATGTGCGCCTCCTGACGCTGGCCTCCTGGCTGATTGCCGCCGTTGCCGCCGGGCTTGCCGTATTCCCGCTGCTGGCTCAGGGCTCCGGCAGCTCCAGCGGAACGGCAACGCCGCTGCTGATGGAAACGGTGCTGGCAACCTTCCTCGGCGCGGCATTTTCCCGCCGCCGCGTGGTGACCATTTGGGGCGCTTTGCTGGGCGCCATTCTGGTTAACGCTTTGTCTAACGGCCTCGGGCTGCTGGGCGTGAATATTTTCTGGGTCGGCGCGATTAAAGGCGTGCTGATTCTGGTGGTGCTGGCGGCTTCCGCCTTGCAGCAGAAGGGGAGCAAATAATGAAAGTCATTTCTGCCGCGGCGGCCATACCGGCAGGCGAGTCCGGCAAGAAACCGCTCGCCTGGCTCTCTCGCGCCGGGTTTGTCCTGGTCACGCTATTCTTTATCGTGCTGTTTAGCCTGTCTAACCCGGTATTTCTGACGCTGGATAACTGGAGCAATCTGCTTCAGGGCAGCGCCATTCTGCTGATTGTGGCGCTGGCGATGACGCTTATCGTTAGCGCGGGTGCTATCGATCTTTCGGTCGGCGTTGCTATCGACTTCGGCGCGATGATGGCGCTGATTGCGCTGAAAACCTGGCAGCTTCCGTGGCAGGTGGCGGTGCTGTGCGCCCTGCTGGGCGGGGTGATGATTGGCCTGGTTAATGCGTTCCTGATTCTGGCCTGCCGTATCAAACCGTTCCTCGCCACGCTTGGCACCTGGTTTATCGCCAGCAGCGCGGAGCGTATTTACACCGACGGCGGCGGGGCGATTTCTATGCGCCGCATGGCGCCGGAATATCATGACCTTGCGGTCGGCAATCTGTGGGGCATTCCGATGCCGGTGCTGATTGTGCTGGTGGTCTGGCTTGCGGCCTGGCTGCTGACCGAGCGAACCCTGTTTGGCAAGCGCGTGCGCGCCGTAGGGCAAAACAGCGAAGCCGCGCGTATTGCCGGGATCGCCGATAAACGCACTCTCTTCTGGGTGCTGATTGCCGCCTCGGCGATGTGCGCCGTCGGCGGCATTATTCTGTCGGCCAACCTGCGGCAGTTTACTCCGCTTGCCGGGCAGTCCTACCTGATGGACGCCATTGCCGCGGTCTTTATCGGCACCGCGTTCCAGCGCCAGGGCCGGGTAAGCATGGGCGGAACGCTCGGCGGAGTGCTGTTCCTGGCGATTATTGATAACGGCCTGAATCTGATGGGGCTTAACTACCTGGTAAAAGATGCGTTGGTCGGCGTGATTCTGGTGGTGGCGCTGGCCGTATCGTTCTGGCAGGCGCGCCTGCGTCAGCGGAATGAGTGAGGAAGCCATGAGCAAATTTGATGCAGTCTTCGTCGGCCTGACTATTCTCGATATCGCTGGTCGCCCGGTGGTCAGTATTCCGCAGGGTGGCGGGGTGCAGTTTATTGAACAAATCAGGCTTAATCCGGCGGGTACGGCGGCCGGTGCGCTGGTGAATGCGGCAAAACTGGGTATCCGCACCGCCACGGCGGCCTGTCTTGGTGAAGATGAAAAGGCGGAGTTTATTCTTGGCAGCTATCGCCGTCTCGGCATCGACTGCTCGCTAATAAGCCGTACCGCGCGCAAAGAAACCTCGGCGACAATCTTACCGATTCGCCCCAACGGCGAACGCCCGGCGCTGCATTGCCGCGGCGCGTCTGACGAGCTTTTTGTCGATGAGGCTCAGTTTGACGACGTGCTCGACTGCCGCTTTCTGCACCACGGCGGCACCGGTTTGCTGGCGGCGATGGACGGCGGGCAAAGCACGATGTTGCTGGCTGCGGCTAAAGCGCGCGGGGTCATTACCAGCTTTGATTTGATCGCGCCGAATGAAAACACGCTTGAGCTTTTACGCCCGCTGCTGCCGTATGTGGATTATTTTATGCCCGCGCTCGAAGAAGCGCAGTTCATCTCAGGGCTGTCCGAGCCTGCCGAAGTAGCGGATTTCTTCCTGAGTCTCGGCGTCGGCTGCTGTATTTTCAAAGACGGAGCCAGCGGCTCGTGGCTGTTCAGCCCTGAGGGCACGCTGTATTTTCCGGCCTATAAAGTGACGGCCAGCGACACTACCGGCTGCGGCGATAGCTACTGCGGCGGGTTTATTGCTGCTCTTGCGCGGGGGCTATCCGTGGAAGAGGCCTGCCGGTTTGCGTCGGCAACGGCGGCGCTGGTGGCAACAGGATTAGGATCGGATGCAGGCGTGGTGGACTGGGAACACTTGCAGGATTTTATGGCGACAACGCCGCTGATTGCATAACCGTAAAAACAGGCCCGAAGGCCTGTTTTTTTTGTCTTAGCGCCAGGCGTATAGCAGCGGTTCTCCCGCCACAAAACGCTGAAGATCGGCGGCAATCATCGCGGTATGTTTCTGAATGCTTTCGCGTGTGGCCCCGGCAATGTGCGGGGTAATAATGACGTTATTCAGCTCGCTGATGAACGGGTGGTCACGCCACAGCGGCTCCTGGTGATAAACGTCCAGCGCTGCGCCGCCGAGCGGGCCGTGCCGCAGGGCTTCTATCAGGTCGGCTTCTACCACGACCGAGGCGCGGGAAGTGTTAATCAGCTTTGCACCGGGCTTCATGGTTTGCAGCAGTTTCGCGTTGACCAGCCCATCGCTGTGCGGCCCGCTGCTTAAATGCAGGCTGACAATATCGGCCTCACGGAATAGCGCGTCCAGTGTGGTTTTATGCAGTCCCGGCTCGTCGATATCTTCGGCGGCAACAAAGGGATCAACCACCAGGATATTCATCCCAAATGCGCGGGCGATGCGCGCTACGCGGCGGCCAATATTGCCGTAGCCAATCAGCCCCAAAGTCTTGTTGCGCAGCTCGCCGCCTTTAAAGACTTCATACGGGCTTTCCGGGCTAACATCCCAGACCACATCCTTGCGCAGGCCTTCCTGAGTATGCTGTTCAGCCTGAGCCGCACGGGTAAACTCTCCGCGTTTCAGGGCGGCATGCGACTGCGGAATATGGCGCATTAATCCCAGCATCAGGCCCAGGGTCAGCTCTGCGGCGGCGTCCGCGTTGCGGCCCGGCGTGTAGAGCACTTTAATATTGCGCTCGCGAGCGGCCTGAATATCAACGTTGACCGGGTTAGCGCGGGTGCAGGCGATAACCTGTAGTTTCGGGCAGCTGTTAATCACTTCGGCGGTGATGTCGTCATAGCTGGTGACAATCACTTCGGCATCGTGGGCGAGATCGATAATCTGCGGGGCCTGGAGTTTTGGCTTGCCGATGGCCCAGCCCTCGACAATCAGCTCTCCGAGCTGGCTGAAGGGGTCAAGACTTCCTGCGTATTCGGCGGTAAAGACGATTTTCATTGTTCGTTATCCTGAGAAACACTCTGTAAAGCCTGGTGTCTGGCCTGCCAGACCGGCTGGAGCTGCTCGCGCAGCAGGCGGAAGACCGGGAACAGCGCCCTGTAGGCGGCATGCGCCTGCGGGTGTGGCCGATAGCGGGTTTGCTCGATGGCCGGGTAATCATTCAGGGCGTGAACGCTACGTGCAGCCAGCAATGCTGCGCCTCTGGCACTAAGTTCATTAAAGTGGCTGGCGATTACGGTTCTGCCGGTGCAGTCGGCAATAATCTGGAGCCACGTTGCCGATGCCGCGCCGCCGCCGGTGAGATAGAGGTCGCCTTCGCTGGAGTAGCCCGCCAGTGAATCAACGATGGCGTAAGCCAGCCCTTCGAAAACCGCACGCTGTAAAGCCGCGCGGGAGGTGTGTTGGTCTACGCCAAAGAATCCTGCGCGGGCGGTCGGGCTGTAAAATGGCGCACGTTCGCCGTTCAGGTAAGGCTGCCAGAACACGCCGCCGCTGCCGGGTGGGACGGTGGCAATCTGCCGCTCCAGCTCGACCAGGTCCGGCGTCAGGGAAATATGCTGCTGGAGCCAGTCAATGTTCGGCGTTCCGGCCTGCATCGGGAACAGATTGATAAAACTGCCCGGCTCGGTGTGGGTGACGAAGCGTGTGCCGCTGCTTACCGTCTCGCGGCCGTGGCAAACCACGCCGGTACAGCAGGTGGTGCCGAGAATTGTGTAAATATCGCCGTCATGGATCGCGCCGCAGCCCAGCGCCGCGCTGCATACATCCAGAGCACCGGCGGCGACCGACGTGCCTGCGGCAAGCCCGCACAGCAATGCAGCCTCTTCGCTCAGGCTGCCCGCCACAGATTCGGGGCGCAGCAGGGGAGGGAATTTTGCTTTCAGCTCGCTAATGCCCAGCGCGTTGAGAGCAAAGTCTGAGAGTTCGCCGCTCGACTGGTTCAGTAATGACGCGCTGGTATCGGTAAGCTCGAGCGCGGCGGATCCGGTCAGGCGAAAACGGATCCAGTCCTTAGCGAAGAAAATATAGTCGGCGGCGGCGAGGCGTTCCGGCTGGTTACGCTGGAGCCAGCAAAGCTGCAGGCTGGTGTTGCAGGGCTGTAGCTGGGAGCCTGTTTCATCGAATAGCGCTTTGTCCAGGCCCGGGGCCAGCAGGAGTTCGTCCATCAGCGCGCGGCTGCGGGTGTCGCTCCACAAAATCCCGGGGCTGACGGGATTGCCGCTGTGGTCGCTAAGCCAGACGCCTTCGCCCTGGCCCGCGAGGCCAATTGCCTTCAGCTCGCCGTGGCGTAGCTCTGGCGAGTCGGCAACCTGGCGCAGCGTGCGCACCACCGACAGCCAGAGCTGCTCCATATCCTGTTCAGCATAGCCCTGAGGGGAGAGTGAAGGTGCGGTTGACTCCGCCGCGCTGGCAACCGCATGAAAATTGCCGTCAAACAGCACGGCTTTTACCCGCGACGTGCCGATATCAATACCCAGGAAATAATCCATACCGCTTGCCCTCGCGCTGGTGAGCCGGAGTCAGAAAGACTAAAAATTAATCGCGCTGGTAAAGGCGGCGCTGCATTTCGCACTCAAACAGGAACTCGAGGCCTTCCAGCTGGCGGCGGGCTTCATTCACGTCTTTGCCCCAGCAGGTGAGGCCGTGGCCGCGCAGCAGGAAGCCGTAGTTCAGCGGGTTGTGCTGAGCATATTGCTCGATGCGTTTGGCTAACGCATCGATATCCTGATCGTTGTCGAAGATGGCGATAGGCACGGTGTCGAGGTGCGATTGCTGCCCGGTAAGGGTCTTTTGCATTTCGTAGCCGCTGATGTTCAGGGTGGCGCTTTTTTCAATACGCGACAGCACGGTAGCGTTGACGGTGTGAACGTGGAGCACCACGTTTGCTTCCGGGAACAGGCGATAAACCAAAGTATGAAGCCCGGTTTCCGCCGAAGGTTTGCGGCCTGAAGGCGCCTGGTTTGTGGCAATATCAACCTGCAGGAAGTCTTCACCGGTCAGGCTGCCTTTATCGCGCCCGGACTCGCTTAACCAGCACCACTGCGCGTCCTGACGCACCGACATATTGCCGCCGGTAGCCGGTGCCCAGCCTTTGGCGCCGATCCAATGACAGGTGGTGACTAACTGCCCGAGCCTTTCTTGCCACATACAGGTGTTCCTTATTCTTGTAATTTGTCTGTCTAGCCGTCTAAATGGCCGTTTACATGATGCTATCATTGTGTGAACAGACGGGCAACACTTCCCGCATCGTGAAACGACAGAAAAATCGCCATTTTGCATTGATGATATTTGTTATGTTATAACGTAACAAATCAATCTAAAGGTGACTCTTTCTGCTATGACCGTAACGCCCGCGCTTTGCCCAAAAACACTCCCTGATATTCAGTCGCTGAAAGGAGAGCATAGCGACGCCACCCTTTCGTGGGTTGGCATGGAGCAAATAGATCTCCCGGTCGAAATTGCGGGGAGGCCGCTGACGGCGAAAGTGAGCGCGGGGATTAATCTTCTCAGCTCCCCGGAGGCGGAGAAAGGCATTCATATGTCGCGACTTTACCTGCTGCTGGACGCGCTGACCCAGCAGGAGGTGACGCCTGCCTCGCTGCGTAATTTGCTCGGCGAATTTCTTGTCTCGCACCAGCGTTGCAGCAATATGGCCTCGATAACGCTGTCCGGCGATCTGCTGCTGTCGCGTAAATCTCTCACCTCAAACCGCTTCGGCTGGAAGGCCTATCCCGTTCAGGTACAGGCCGAGCGCGGCTCTGATTTCACCGTCACCGTGCGGGTGGGCATTCCTTATTCATCTACCTGCCCGGCCTCGGCGGCGCTGAGCCGCAATCTGGCGCAACAGCAGTTCCAGCTCGACTTTGGCGAGCGTAGCGACCGCCTGTCCGTGGCGGAAGTTGAAGCCTGGCTTGGCGAGCGTGGCATGCCCGGTACGCCCCACAGCCAGAGAAGTTGGGCATGGGTGAGTTGCCGCCTGAAGCCTGATGCCCGGATATTGCCGTTTATTGATGTGATTGATTGCTGCGAAACGGCCTTAGCGACCGCGGTGCAGACGGTAGTCAAACGCGCCGATGAGCAGGCGTTTGCCCTGGCTAACGGGCAGAACCTGATGTTTTGCGAAGACGCGGCCCGCCGCCTGAATCAGGCGCTGCTGGGGAGCGCCTTTTGCTCCGCTTTCGAAGTTCGCGTCGAGCACCAGGAAAGCCTTCATGCCCACAATGCCGTGGCCCGTATTAACTGGACAGGAAATCACTATGCTGCGTAAAAACCCCTCCGGCCACCTCCCGCAGGTTTCGACTAAAGCCTATATCGACCCGACGGCGGTTATCTGTGGCCGGGTGATTATTCATGATTATGTTTATGTCGGCCCGTATGCGGTTATCCGCGCCGACGAGCTGAATGCCGAAGGCGACATGGACCCGATTATCATCCACTCGCATTCCAATATTCAGGACGGCGTGGTTATCCACTCTAAAAGCGGCGCGCCGGTGACCATCGGCAGCGGGACTTCTATTGCGCACCGGGCGATTGTTCACGGCCCTTGCAGGGTTGATGAGCGCGTGTTTATCGGCTTTAACAGCGTGTTGTTCAACTGCCATATCAAAACAGGCTGCGTTATTCGCTATAACGCGGTGGTGGACGGCGTAACGCTGCCCGAGCAAACCTATATCCCTTCTACCGAGCGCGTGGGGCCTGACTCCGAACTTGAAAAATACGCCCGCGTTGACCCGGCTTCGCTGCAATTTTCGGAAGAGGTTGCCAGTACCAACGTCAGGCTGGTGGAAGGCTACCAGCTGCTGCGCAACGAGTTTTGAATAATGACAGGGAATAAGCAGAGCGGCTTGCCGGAACTTGAGGTCACGCTGCGCTCAATTACGCGCCCGCACGGAGGCCGCTGGCCGGTAGCGATAGATTTTCAGCTGCTTAAAGGAGAGTGCCTCACGGTCATTGGCCCCAACGGCAGCGGGAAAACGTCGCTGCTGCGCGCGCTGAGCCACGAGCTTAAAGCCGAAGGGGAGATAACCTTAGCCGGGCAGCAGCTTGCTTCCCTGCATCCGCTGCTGCGGGCAAAACTTATTGCCGTGATGTCGCAAAACGATGTCCCGGACCTGCGCCTGTCGATTGAGGATTATGTGGCCCTGGGGCGGCTGCCATTCGTGCGCGACATGGCCGAGCCAGCTCACCGCTGCATTGTTTGCGGCGCTATGAAGGAGGCAGGCGTGCTGGGCATGCGCCATAAATCTCTTGCCTGCCTGTCCGGCGGTGAACGGCAGCGCGCGATTCTCGCCCGTACTTTAGCCCAGACCTCACGCTTGCTGCTGCTTGATGAGCCGACCAACCATCTCGATCTCGCCGGGCGGGAAGAGCTGCTGTCGCTGGTTAAAGCCCGTGGAACGACCGTTATTGCGGTGCTGCACGATCTTAATCTTATTGAAGGGTTTGCCGACAAGGTGCTGATTTTGTCGGCGGGCCAGCAGCTTGCTTTTAACGCCCCGGATTCTGCGCTGCGAACCGAGGCTATTCGCCCGGTCTTCGGGCTTGAGAGCTTTACGGTTGCCCATCCAGACAGGCATGGAAAGCGGGTGCGTTTTTTTGAAACTTCACGCCAACACTAACTTTTCAGGGATTATTCACATGCTAAAAACTACCGCAGGCCTGGTGTTCGCCTTTGCATCTGCCACGGCCTTCGCCTCTGGTTTTCCCGTCACTGTCTCCAGCTGCGGTAAGCCCGTGGTATTCACCCAGGCGCCCAAAAGGGCGGTGATTAACGATCTGAATATGTCGGAGATGGCTTTTGCCCTCCATCTACAGCCGCAGATTGTTGGCCTTACCGGCATCTCCGGCTGGTACAAAATGACCCCGGAATTCAGGCAGCAAATGGGGGCGATTCCCGAGCTGGCGCCCAAATACCCGGCGCTGGAAACGCTGCTTGCCGCCGAGCCGGACTTCTTCTTTGCGGGCTGGAATTACGGCATGAAAGTCGGCGGGGACGTTACGCCCGATAGCCTGGCAAAATATGGCATCAAAACGTTTGTGCTCAGCGAAAGCTGCGCCATCTCCGGCGAGAGCAAAAAGAAAGCCAGCATGGAGCTGCTTTATAACGATGAGCTAACGCTCGGCAAAATATTCGGCAAGCAGGAGGCCGCGCAGCAGCTGGTGGATGGCTGGAAACGGCGGCTGGCCGCGCTCCCTCATGCCCCGGGCGGCAGCCGGGCGAAAGTCTTTGTTTATGACTCCGGGGAAGATAAGCCGTTCACCAGCGGCAAATATGCCATGCCGCAGGCGATAATCGAGGCGGCGGGCGGCCAGAACGCGATGGCCGCCCTGGATACCAGCTGGGGCACGACATCATGGGAAAATGTGGCGGCGACGGAGCCGGATTTTATTATCCTGCTGGATTATCAGACCGGCGGCGGCGCGGATTCGCTGCGCCAGTTCCTTGAGCGCCATCCGCTGATGAAGCTGACTCCGGCGGTAAAAAATCACCGCTATTTGAAGCTGCAATATTCAGAGCTAACGCCCGGCCCGGCGAACATCGGCGCGGTAGAAAAACTGGCTCACGCGCTGTATGCGCCAGGCGCTAACTGATGGCGGTAGCATCGCGCTACTGGACGATCGTTTGCCTGGCCGCGCTGCTGATTCTGCTGTTTTCCGCGCTGAGCCTGACGGAGGGCACGGTTCGGCTTACGCCGCATCAGGTTGTTGCCGCACTTCATCCCGGTTCGAGCGATATTGCGCCGATGATCCGCAGCATCGTCATGGATATCAGGCTGCCGAGAACGCTGCTTGCGCTGATCGCCGGGGCCGGGCTTGCGGTAGTGGGGGCGCTGCTGCAAACGGCGTCGCGCAACGAACTGGCTGACCCGTTCCTGTTCGGTCTCTCTTCGGGCGCGTCTGCCGGTGCGGTGCTGGTATTTACCCGTTTTGACGACTTTTTTGGCGCATGGACGTTGCCGGTCGCCGCCTTCTGCGGCGGTCTGCTCTCTTCCATAGCGGTGCTTTCGCTATTTCAATTTAAGCGGGAGCGCGGGGCGGAAACGCTGATTATCTGCGGGCTGGCGATCTCCTTTTTGTTCGGGGCGTTGACCAGTTATCTGGTGTTCGCCGGTGACCAGCGCACGGCAAGCTCGATACTGTTCTGGTCGCTGGGCGGGCTGGGCCTGGCGCGCTGGGATAATCTGGGCTTTGCCGCCGCGAGCCTGGGGCTGTTGCTGGCTTTTTGCTTACTGAGGTGGCGCGAGCTGGACGGGCTGCTGGCCGGAGACCGAACGGCGTTTTCTCTCGGCATCAATGTTAACCGCCTGCGTACCGAAATTTTTCTCTGCTGCGCTTTTTCAACTTCTCTTCTGGTGGCGCTCACCGGAGTTATCGGTTTTGTCGGGCTGATGGTGCCGCATCTTTGCCGCCATTTTTCCGCGATTAAACACGCAAAACTCTTGCCGCTTTGCGGGCTGGTGGGAGCGGGTTTGCTGTGCGGCGGAGATATACTCAGCCGGGTGCTGGTTGCGCCCCAGGAGTTGCCGATCGGCATTATTACCGCGGGTATTGGCGGCTTTTTTATCGTGGCGATGGTCGCCCGGCGCTAAAAGCGGATGCCGTACAGCATCCGCCTTGAGTTTTAAGCCGTATAGCGTGGAGCCGGAACGCCGGTGCGAGAAGCATCGAATATCGCCAGGCGAGCTTTTTCGTATGCCTCCCAGAGCTTTTCATCGTGCAGCGGCGGCATGGTAATGTTCTCGCCGTTATCCAGCCCAACCAGCGAGGCGTCTACCATCTCTTCGGTGTTCATCACGGAGCCTTCTGGCAGAGCGGTCACCGGGACGCCGGAAAGCTCCCAGATTTCCGTGGCCGTAGCCGCAGGCAGCACGGCCTGAATACGGATATTGGACCCCACAACCTCTTCCTGAAGCCCGCGAGTAAAGTTGAGAACATAGCCTTTGGTGCCGCTATAAACGGCGCTTCCGGCGCGAGCGTGCAGGGAAAGCACCGAGGCAATGTTAATCAGCGTGCCGCTGTTTTCGGCCTGGAATTTTGCCAGCGCCACCAGGCTGAGGCGGGTTAGCGAGGTAATATTCAGCGTAATATCCGCCTGATGCAGCTCTGCGCTCCCTTCGGTAAAGGGGGCCAGATGGGCGGTTCCGGCGTTATTGATCAGCACGCTGATGCGCTGGTTATCACGCAGTGCCTGCTCAACGGCGACGATCCCTTCTTCGTTTGTCAGGTCTGCTTTTAGCGTGGTGACGTGAATGCCGTAGCGCGCCTCCAGCTTCTCCGCCAGTTCGAGCAGGCGATCTTCACGCCGGGCAACCAGCAGCAGGTCGTAACCCCTGGCGGCAAAGCGATCCGCATAAACAGCACCGATACCGGAAGACGCGCCGGTGATAACCGCGACAGAGTGGGCGTTAGCCATAAAGCACCTCGTAGAATGTTGTATTGGGTTGATTGGTTTAATAATGAAACCATGTTCAGAATCTAGATATATTGGTTCTATAATGCAACCAATTTGGTGGGTATTTTTTGCTTATCTCGGGCGAATACGGCGGTAGAAAAACGAAGCGCCTGAATTATCAGGCGCATAGAGAATATTAGCGGGTCTGAATGGTGATGTCTTCGGCGGCCAGTTCGCGGCCATCTTCGGCCTGCAAAGTGAGTTTGCGGATAGGGCGGCGATGCTGTTTATCGACCAGCACGGTGCAGATTTCGTTTCGATCAAACAGGTTTTTCCCGCCCCACTGGGAAAGCGCGGCAAGCACGGTTTGCAACTCGCGCCCTTTGTCCGTCAAAACATATTCATTCCATGCGCTGCCGTCGGAGGCGGGGCGAACTTCGAGAATGCCGCTCTCTACCAGCTGCTTAAGGCGCTGGGTCAGCATGTTTTTGGCGATCCCGAGGCTTTTTTGAAATTCGCCAAACCGCGCCATGCCGTTTAGCGCATCGCGCACTATCAGCAATGACCACCAGTCGCCGATGACGTCCAGCGTGCGGGCAACCGAGCAGGCGCTGTCTTCGAGGCTTTTGCGTTTCATCTCTTCTCCCGGTGAAGTCGTATGGTTCTATTATAAAACTTTTTCGCCGAAAAGATGAGCGCCAATTTGCTAGCGATAATGGGCCGTCAGCGCCTGTTTTAGCGCGGCTATCAGCCGACGCTTCCATTCCACCGTGGAGGTGCGATATTGCAAAAACAGGCTGCCTTCGGCCTTGTCGCCGGACAGCGGCAAAGTAGAGAGATGCTGTTTGTCGCTCAGGGTTTCAAACCACGGCGCGGGAACAATCGCCATCAGCGGCGCGCTGCGCAGCGCCGGAGCCAACTGACCGTAATCGCTACAGGTAAAAGCCAGGCGTCGGGCAAGCCCGGCTCGCGCCTGCTGGCGATCCAGCTCGTTGCTGGCCTGCGGCCACGGGTGGCAGTAAAAATGACTGAACTGCCCCAACTCCTCAAACGTTAGCGCTGTGCGTCCTTTGAGCTTGCCGTGTAGCGGCGGGCCATAAACGGCAATCAGGCGCGTGCTGCCAACCCGTTCATAATGCAGAGCGCTTACTCTTTTTTGGTGATCGCCAATCGCGATCAGTAAATCTATTTTCCCTTCCAGCAGTTCGTCACGCCAGGCGCGCCGTTCAAAGGGCAGGCATTCAATGATTGCCCCAACCTGGTGTCCTTTGCGCGCCAGCTCCGGCGTGAGAAGCACGTTGAGCGCCGGGGGCAGCACTACGCGAAAGCGCCGCTCCTCGCCATTTTCTTCGCCAAACAGTTCTTCGTTGAGGGAGATAAAAAGCGGAATAAGGCGGTCTTTAATCGCCAGCGCAAAAGGCGTGGGAACCTGTGAATTGCCTTCCCGACGGAATAGAGGATCGCCGAGGGATTCGCGCAGGCGGGCGAGGGCATGGCTTACCGCCGACGGGCTAAGCGCCAGCTTCTGCGCAGTACGGCTGGTGGAGCCGGTGGTGAGCATCACGTACAGCACTTTGAGCAGATTCATATCTAATTGCAGAATGTTCACAAGGTCGCATCTCAATTGCACAGTATTAAATTACCGGAGATTATACTGCGGCTCCTGACAAAAAGGAGAAACCATGAAGCGTTCCACCCTGCTATTTGCCTGCCTGATATCCGCAATTTCCCTCGACGGTTATGCTGCTCTTGATCCGGCTCAGCCGCTTTGTGCCGCGCCGCCGTACGCCTTATTTGAAACGTGGGCTAAACCAGTGAAGCCGTTTCGTATGGCAGAAAACGTCTGGTACGTTGGGACAGAAAACCTCTCTTCAATCCTTATCACTACGCCAAAGGGACATATTCTGGTGGATGGGGCTCTAGACGCCAGCGCCGGGGGGATTAAGCGTAATATCGCCGAACTTGGTTTTGATATCCGCGACGTTCGCTTCATTCTTAACAGTCATGCTCGTCTTGACCAGGCCGGAGGCATCGCCAGGCTGAAAGCGTGGAGCGGGGCGCAGGTCATTGCCAGCGTGGCGAATGCAAAACAGCTGGCGCTTGGCGGTAAAGAGGATTTTGCCCTTGGCGACGCGCTGCCTTTCCCTGCGGTAACAGTGGATAAAACGGTGGTCGATGGCGAAACGCTCTCGCTGGGCGGCGTCACGTTCAAAGCTCTGTTAACCCCCGGACATTTGCCGGGGAGCACTTCATGGCTGTTTACCCTGCCGGAGGGTAAAAAGCTGATTTACGCCGATAGCCTGGCAACGCCGGATTATTATCTGGTGAACAACAAAAACTACCCGACGCTGGTAAGCGATATCCGGGGGAGTTTTGCCACACTTGCCGCGCAGCAGGTGGATATTTTTGTCGCTAATAAAGGGGAGCGCTTTGCTCTCGCCGCTAAGCAGGCCAAACTTGCCGCCGGAGATAGCAATGCATTTATCGACCGGACTGGTTTACAACGCTATGTGGATCAATCTCGCCAGCGCTTTGAATTACAGCTGAAACAACAAACGGAACAATAGGACTTTTTGCGATCCGGCAGGCAGGAGGTGCGTCATTTTTCTGTCACAATATATTCTTTACAATTCGTTAATAACTCCCTGAGGAATAAGTAATGAAGAAGAAAATTGTCGCCTCATTGCTTGCCATCGCCTGTATTGCCCCGGGCGTGGCAAAAGCGGAAGCCGCGCCGGAAGGTTACCAATTGCAGCAGGTGCTGCTGATGAGCCGCCATAACCTGCGCGCCCCACTGGCCAACAACGGCAGCGTGCTGGAGCAGTCTACGGCTCAGTCCTGGCCGGAGTGGGACGTACCGGGCGGGCAGCTCACCACCAAAGGCGGCGTGCTGGAAGTCTATATGGGCCACTACGTGCGCGAATGGCTGGCGGACCAGAAGCTGGTGACCAGCGGCGAATGCCCGGCGCCGGAAAGCGTTTATGCCTATGCCAACAGCCTGCAACGTACCGTTGCGACAGCCCAATTCTTTATTACCGGCGCCTTCCCGGGCTGCGACGTACCGGTGCACCATCAGGAAAAAATGGGCACCATGGACCCGGTGTTTAACCCGGTCATCACCAATGCATCGCCTGAATTTAAAGAGAAGGCGGTGCGGGCGATGGAAAAACAGCGCACCGAATACAAGCTGACCGACAGTTATAAACTGCTGGAGCAGATTGTTAGCTTCAAAGACTCGCCGACCTGCAAAGAAAAACAGCAGTGCGATTTAACCGGGCCGAAAGATCAATTCAGCGCCAATGCGACTCAGGAGCCGGGCGTCAACGGCCCGCTGAAAACCGGGAATGCGCTGGTGGATGCTTTCACGCTGCAATACTACGAAGGTTTCCCGATGGACCAGGTGGCCTGGGGGAAAATCAAAACCGCCGAGCAGTGGCGCGTGCTTTCCGAATTGAAAAACGGCTACCAGGACACGTTGTTTACCTCGCCGGAAGTGGCGCGTAACGTGGCTGCGCCGCTGGTGAAATACATTCAGAACGCGCTGACGAGTAAAGAAGCGTCCACCGGGCCGAAAGTGACGCTGATGGTCGGCCATGACTCGAATATCGCCTCTCTGTTAACCGCTTTGCAGTTTAAGCCTTATCAGTTGCCGGGGCAGTATGAGCGCACGCCAATCGGCGGCAACATTATGTTCCAGCGCTGGCACGACAAGAACAACAACCGCGACCTGCTGAAAGTGGAATACGTTTACCAGAGCGCAGAGCAGCTGCGTAACGGCGAGGTATTAACTCTCCAGCATCCGCCAAAACGCGTCACTTTGCAGCTGGAAGGCTGCCCGACCGATGCGAACGGTTACTGCTCGTGGGATAAATTTAGCGAAGTGCTTAGCCAGGCTGTGAAGTAAGCCTGAAATCTGCCCCCGGAGCCGGGGGCAGAACGCGCGGTCAAACGTTTTTACGCTCTATGGTTTGCTCTCCCCAGAACAGGGAGTCCTTATCCGTTTTGGCAAAGGCAAGCGGCAGTACCTCGTCGCTTCCTTCTTCCCAGATTTTTTCAGCCAGCTTTTCATCATATTTCGCCAGCTCAAAAATGGCTTCTGCAATCTCCGGTGAAGTATTGCGTAAGCTTGCCCACTCGCCTACGTGATGCGCTTTCGCTTGTGTCGATGCCATGCGAACCTCCAGAACTTAACCTTTGAGTTTTACCGCCAGGCCTGCCACGTATTCACCCTGATAGCGGGCGATGGCCAGCTCTTCCTGGCTTGGCTGACGTGAACCGTCGGCACCGGCAATGGTTGTCGCGCCGTAGGGCGTGCCACCGTGAACCTGAGAGATATCAAACAGCTCCTGCGCGGCGTAGCCGATAGGCACAATCACCATTCCGTGATGAGCAAGGGTAGTCCATGTTGACGAGATTGTGTGTTCCTGGCCGCCGCCGGTTCCGGTAGAACTGAAAACGCTGGCAAGTTTGCCGTAAAGCGCGCCGGAGGCCCAAAGCCCGCCGGTTTGATCGAGGAAGGTTCGCATTTGCCCGGCCATATTGCCAAAGCGGGTAGGGGTGCCGAAGATAATTGCATCGTAGTCGGCAAGCTCTTGCGGGGTAGCGACCGGCGCGGTGTGGGTTTTACCGCCTGCTTTAGCAAAGGCCTCGGGTGCCATGGTTTCGGGGACTCGCTTTACCGTTACTTCGGCGCGATCGATTTTTTGCGCACCTTCCGCCACGGCTTTGGCCATGGTTTCGATGTGTCCATACATTGAATAATAAAGCACCAGAACTTTAGCCATCTTGCTTCACTCCTCAGTTGAACTGCAGTTTTTGTCTGCGTTCCTTTAAAGATATGACCTGTGGCCGAGAGTGCAAACCGGACTAGCTTTTCCATGATATATCACAAGCGGCGGTGATTATTATTTTGACTCAGGAGGGGCTACCTATCGTTTTAGCACTGAATCGGTTGACGTATTTGCCAGTGACCGCTTAAAATTGCACCAAATTTCAGCAGCTGATTTCATACAGGCAAACCGGGGAGGTAGGGATGGCAATTACCAGCAGTATGTTTGGCCGTACTATCCTGACGGGTAAAGACGCCGAACAAATGCTCAGGCAAATGAGCAATTCTAAACCCAATGAAAATGCGAAGCGTTCGTTACAGGAGGCTCGCGCCTTACGTGAAAAAATGTCTAAACCTGGATAATTTCACCTAATTAGAGTGTTAGCGACATGGATGATGCGGCACGGGCTGACCTTAAAATCTTACCTTTAAATCAATTTCATCATCACAAAAATTTCAAGAGCGGTGGTGAGCAGTTCCAGCCTCTAAAGACTTTCCTCCAACAAGATGCTCTCCTGTTTCAGGATGCATGTATCGCTCAGAGCTACGTGGTTATTGATGATAATGCACGCATTGATAAGACAAAAAATAAGTATTTTTTTCCTTATAGAGTATTGGGTTACATCACTCTGACCTGTAGCCAGGTTAACTTGAAGGATTATCACCTCGGGGATTGCGCGCGAGCTGAAAGATATGAGTATCTCCCTGCGGTAAAGATTGCCCGTTTGGCGGTAGATGCGAGAAGCCGGGGATTGGGCATTGGCGCTATGCTTTTTGGTTTTGCCTTATCAATGTCGTTAGATGATATCCGTCCGCTGGTTGGTTGCAGGTTTCTAATTACGGATTCCAAAAGGAATGCTATGGACTTCTATAACCGACAAGGAATGGAATTACTTGATACAGAGGAAAACCATTCGGCAAAGCATCCCATCATGTTTGTAGATCTGCACACGCTGCTGTAATTAACTTATAAAGTTCAAATCGTTATACCGCCCTGCAAACCTGACTGGCTTTTCCTTGATATATCACAAGCGGGAGCAGCATGGCTGCCCTGTAGCATCAGCTCACATTTTTTAGCCTGTTTTTTAATCAGGGATAAGAGGGCCTTATGGCCGCAAAGCGGAGAGCCGGTCGGTTTTCGCCGACGCGATGTTTCCAAATGTTGCTGATGGCCGGGCAGGAGGCTGAGCTGCACTAGACTTAGTTCCACGCGGTGACAATAACGGCCAGTCCGTTTTGCCGCGCGGTGAAAGAATCCTCTTTTATCGAATGCAAAATGATGTCCTATATCCGGAGGTTAGAAATGGCAAACCATCGTGGTGGTTCAGGTAATTTCGCTGAAAACCGTGAAAGAGCATCAGAAGCAGGTCGTAAAGGTGGCCAGCACAGCGGCGGTAATTTCAAAAACGATCCGCAGCGCGCCTCAGAAGCTGGCCAGAAAGGGGGCAAAAACAGCCACGGCAGCAGCAAAAGCAAGTAGCCGCAGCTTCTCCAGATGCATGATGGATCAATCCTCATGCTGAATTTGCCCTGACCGCCGGTTTTCCGGCGGTTTTTTTGTTTCCCCGTTGCAACAAAATGTGACTGGCCGCAGTATAGAGCCTCAACTCTTACTCTGATGTTCCCGGTCCCGTTCATGTCTGCGCCATTAAGCCGTTATAAATTTTCCGTTAAGCCGCAAGAAGCCCTGCTGATCCTGATAACCATGTTCTGGGGCGGGACGTTCCTTGCCGTTCAGTACGCCATGACGATGAGCGATCCGTTCTTCTTTGTCGGCCTGCGTTTCGCTACTGCCGCCGCTGCGCTGGGGCTGCTGTCGTTAAAATCGCTACGTGGCTTAACCTGGCTGGAGATTAAAGCGGGGGTGATGATTGGCGTCGCCATCGCCATCGGTTATAGCATGCAGACCTGGGGGTTACAGACCATTCCCAGCAGTAAATCGGCCTTTATTACCGCGATGTATGTACCGGTGGTTCCGCTATTACAGTGGCTCTGCCTTGGCCGTATGCCGGGGCTGATGTCGTGGATTGGCGTGGTTCTGGCGTTTATCGGACTTATTTTTCTTGCCGGGCCGGAAGGTACCAGCCTGGCGCTGGGTGCCGGGGAAATCATCACGCTTATCGGCGCGGTTGCTATTGCCGCAGAAATCATTCTGATTAGCGCCTGGGCGGGCAAGGTGGATATTAAACGGGTGACCGTGGTTCAGCTGGCTACCGCTTCGCTGGTCTCTTTTGCCGCAATGGTTCCGGCGGGGGAGAGCGTGCCGACGTTCTCGCCGGGGCTGGTGATTATTGCTCTGGGACTGGGTATTTTCAGCGCCATTATTCAGGTCACGATGAACTGGGCGCAGCGCAGCGTTTCGCCAACCCGGGCGACCGTAATTTATACCGGCGAGCCGGTTTGGGCCGGCATCTTCGGGCGTATTGCGGGTGAGCGCCTGCCGGTACTGGCGCTGGTGGGGGCGGCGCTTATCGTGCTTGGCGTACTGGTGAGCGAGCTGAAGCTGAAGCGTAAGAAAGCGGCAGTTAAGCCCCAGGGCTGGAAGGAAGATACCGGAGACGAGAGCGCCTGAGCTATAATTCATGCCAGCGACTAACAAGGAGAGCTTGCATGGCTGAAGCCGCCGTTGATATCAAATCCCCCGGCCGCCGTTCGAAAGCGGTGGCCGCCAAAAAACAGGCCATCCTTGCCGCCGGGCTGGAGTTCTTTTCCCAGTTTGGTATTCACGGCACCAGCCTCGAGCAGGTTGCCGAGCGGGCCGAAGTTTCAAAAACCAACCTGCTTTATTACTATCCTTCCAAAGAGGCGCTCTACATTGCGGTGCTGAAGCAGATTCTGGATATCTGGCTTGCGCCGCTGCGTGCTTTCCGCGAGGACTTGCAGCCGCTGGTGGCCATTGGGGAGTATATCCGCCTCAAGCTTGAGGTATCACGAGATTACCCTCAGGCGTCAAAGCTGTTTTGCCTGGAGATGTTGCAGGGCGCGCCGCTGCTCAAAGGCGAGCTAACCGGCGACCTGAAGGCGCTGGTGGATGAGAAGTCGGCGATTATTGCTGGCTGGGTGGCAAGCGGCAAACTTGCTGCTGTCGATCCTCATCATCTTATCTTTATGCTGTGGGCGACCACACAGCACTACGCGGATTTTGCCAGCCAGGTTGAGGCCGTTACCGGCAGCACGCTACAGGATGAGGCGTTCTTCCGCCGCACGGTGGAGAACGTGCAGCGGATGATTATTGAAGGTATTCGCGTGCGTTAATCGCGCTTATTTTGGCGCTAAAACGCAGCTGACATCGCCCTCTTCGCATTCCAGCGTGCCCTTGAGCAACTCGGTGCGTTCGAGGGTTTTATCCGCCAGGCAGTTGGCGCGAACCATCGGGTAAACCGACCCCTGTTCTGCCCCTGAGCTCATAAAATCGCAGTCCGCATCGCGGAAGGCAATCCACGCATTTTGCGCTTTTTTAAGCTGCACTTTCTGCTTGTCCGTCGCCCTGGACATCACTTCTTTGTAAGTCTTATTCAGCAGGTCGTCCTGCTTTTTATACTCGGCGGCATAACACTGGTTCATATCCACCTGGGTGGTGGCTGAGTCACAGCCGTCCGCCAGCGCCGCGCCGCTGAGCAGCAGCCCGGCAACAAGTAAACACACGCGTTTCATTCTGGTGTCCTCATTAAAAAAAAGGCCCTCATGACGAGAGCCCTGGTATCCTGGCAGACTGTTAGCCGATTGTCATCAGGCTGGCGTTACCGCCCGCCGCGGCTGTGTTAACGCTCAGCGAGCGCTCTACGTACAGGCGTTCAAGCAGGATGTTGTTTTCGCCGCGGGCAAAGCCCTGAACGGAAACAATCGCGCCTTCTTTTGCCGCAACGGCTTCACACAGCTTGCGCAGCTGATCGGAGTCGCCGTGGTAAATCACCGCGTCGAATGGCTGTTTGAGCAACTCTTCCTGCTTAGCGAAGTCCACCCTCTGCTGAACCGCTTTCGGCAATTGTTTAGCCAATTCGCGGTGCAGGGCGTTATCAGGCCACAGGGCGCGGCTGCCCACGCTGGTTACCGCCGCCAGCTGAATTAAGGCATCGCGTTCATCATCCGCAATACACAGCACGCGTTCACGCGGCAGCAGGGCGTAGGTATTACGCTCGCCGGTTGGGCCAGGCAATACGCGCAGGGTGCCGCTTTGAGCCAGGTCGCCAAATCGCTGGCAAACAGACTTCAGCTCGTCACGATTTACCGCCCACTCGCCGAGCGCGTGATGGGTCGCCTGTAGCTCGTCTTTCAGCGAGGCGTCCACCGGCGTTTGGGCGTCGTGGCGGTTAAAGGTGGTTTGCAGCGCGTTTTCCGGGCGATTAGCCAGCAAACGGTAGAGGTACAGCGGGCCACCGGCTTTCGGCCCGGTGCCGGACAGGCCTTCGCCGCCAAACGGCTGAACGCCCACGACCGCGCCGACCATATTGCGGTTCACGTACATGTTGCCGACGTGGGCGGAGCCGGTCACCTGGGCGATAGTTTCATCGATACGGGTATGAACGCCGAGCGTCAGGCCATAACCGGCCGCATTGATTTGCTCAATCAGTGCGGCGAGATTATTGCGGTTGTAGCGCACAACGTGAAGCACCGGCCCGAACACCTCTTTTTTCATCTCGTCAAAGCTGTCCAGTTCGATAAGCGTCGGCGGGACGAAGGTGCCGGACTGCCATTCGCGGGCATCAACGCTGTTTTCGCGTACCGCCTGGAAGACGGTGCGGCCTTTAGTGCGCATAGCCTGGATGTGCTTCTCAATATTTTGCTGAGCTTCGGCATCGATAACCGGCCCGATATCGGTCGTCAGGCGGCCCGGGTTGCCCATGCGGCATTCAGCCATCGCGCCGCGCAGCATTTGCAGCGTGTGCTCGGCAACATCTTCCTGAACGCACAGTACACGCAGAGCTGAACAGCGCTGGCCCGCGCTGTCGAAGGCGGAGGAAACCACATCCACCACAACCTGCTCGGTCAGCGCCGAGGAATCAACGATCATCGCGTTAAGCCCGCCTGTTTCGGCGATCAGCGGCGTTGGGCGTCCCTGCGGGTCGAGACGATCCGCAATGTTGCGCTGTAGCAGCGTGGCGACTTCGGTGGAGCCGGTGAACATTACGCCGCGTACTCGGGCGTCGCCGGTCAGCTGGGCACCAACGGTTTCACCGCGGCCAGGCAGAAGTTGCAGCACTCCGGCAGGCACGCCGGCTTCCAGCAAAATAGCCACGCCCTGAGCGGCAATCAGCGGAGTCTGTTCGGCAGGTTTTGCCAGCACGCTGTTGCCTGCGGCAAGGGCGGCTGCAATCTGGCCGGTGAAAATCGCCAGCGGGAAGTTCCACGGGCTGATACAGACTACCGGCCCGAGCGGGCGGTGGGTTTCGTTATCGAAGTCGTCGCGTACCTGGCCTGCGTAGTAATGCAGGAAGTCTACCGCCTCACGAACTTCGGCAATCGCGTTGCTGAAGGTTTTACCGGCTTCACGTACCAGAATGCCGATCAGCTGCTGCATGCGACTTTCCATCATTACCGCCGCGCGCTCCAGAATGGCGGCACGCTCCTGAGGCGGAGTGGCAAACCAGATTGGCGCGTTGTTAACGGCATTATCCAGCGCCAGAGAAACCTCTTCGGCGGTGGCTTCGCGAGTGTAGCCGACAATGTCGGTTGGCTCTGCCGGGTTTTTCACCGGCGTCAGTTCGCCTTCGGCAACCGGCGCTTCCAGTACCGGCGCGGCCTGCCATTTCTGAGTCGCGCTGTTCAGCAGGGCGGAGGAGAGGGAGGCCAGGCGGTGTTCGTTAGCGAGATCCAGGCCGCTGGAGTTGGTGCGTTCCGTGCCGTAAAGGGTTTTTGGCAGCGTAATTTTCGGGTGCGGCAGGCCCGGCTGGCCCTCTTTGGCGGCCATAGCTTCAACGGCGCTAACCGGGTCAGCTACCAGCTCGTCCAGCGGCAGGGTTGCGTCCGCTATACGGTTAACAAACGAGGTATTAGCGCCGTTTTCCAGCAGGCGGCGAACCAGGTAAGCAAGCAGCGTTTCGTGGGTGCCTACCGGAGCATAAATGCGGCAAGGACGGTTGAGTTTGCCGTCGGCCACTTTGCCCACCACCTGCTCATACAGCGGTTCGCCCATGCCGTGCAGGCACTGGAACTCGTACTGGCCGGGGTAATAGTTTTGTCCGGCCAGGTTGTAAATGGCGGCCAGCGTATGGGCGTTGTGGGTCGCAAACTGAGGATAAATCAGGTTTGGCACCGCCAGCAGTTTTTTGGCGCAGGCGAGGTAGGAGATATCGGTGTAAACCTTGCGGGTGTAGACCGGGTAGCCTTCCAGACCGTCGACCTGGGCGCGTTTGATTTCGCTGTCCCAGTACGCGCCTTTCACCAGGCGGATCATCAGGCGGCGACGGCTGCGGCTGGCGAGGTCGACAAGGTAGTCGATAACGAACGGGCAGCGCTTCTGGTAAGCCTGAATAACAAAGCCGATGCCGTTCCAGCCCGCAAGTTCAGGTTCGAAGCAGAGCTTTTCCAGCAGATCGAGGGAGATCTCCAGGCGGTCGGCTTCTTCTGCGTCGATGTTGATACCCACGTCATACTGGCGTGCCAGCAGGGTCAGGGACTTCAGGCGCGGGTAGAGTTCTTCCATTACGCGGTCGTACTGCGCGCGGCTATAGCGCGGGTGCAGGGCGGAAAGCTTGATTGAAATGCCCGGGCCTTCATAAATTCCGCGGCCGTTGGAAGCTTTGCCGATAGCGTGGATAGCCTGCTGGTAAGAAACCATATAAGCCTGCGCGTCGGCGGCGGTCAGAGCCGCTTCACCCAGCATATCGTAGGAGTAGCGGAAGCCTTTCTCTTCGAGCTTGCGGGCGTTGGCCAGCGCTTCGGCGATGGTTTCGCCTGTCACAAACTGCTCGCCCATCAGGCGCATCGCCATATCCACACCCTTACGCACCAGCGGCTCGCCGCTCTTGCTGATAATGCGATTCAGGGAGCGGGAGAGGCTGGCTTCGTTGTGGGTGGAGACCAGGCGGCCGGTAAACAGCAGCCCCCATGTGGCGGCGTTAACAAACAGCGACGGGCTGCGGCCAATGTGCGAATGCCAGTTGCCGTTGCTGATTTTGTCGCGGATCAGCGCATCGCGGGTGGCCTTGTCGGGAATACGCAGCAGCGCTTCCGCCAGGCACATCAGCGCCACGCCTTCCTGAGAGGAGAGCGAGAATTCCTGAAGCAGGCTCTGCACCATGCCCGCCCGGCCAGAGGCTGTTTTCTGGTTACGCAGCTTATCGGCAAGCTGCCAGGCCAGCTTCTGGGTCTGCTCGGCAACCGCCGGAGCGAGGCGAGCCTGCTCGAGGATCATCGGCACGGCATCGGTTTCCGGGCGGCGCCATGCGGCGGTGATAGCCGCGCGGCTAACGGACTGCGGCAGGATTTGCTCGGCGAAGTCGAGGAACGGCTGAGCAACTTCTTCCGGCTGGGTCGGAGACTCTTCCGCTTCGTTTGCCGCACCTGCCAGCAGGGCAGGCAGCTCCGGGAGCTCGTCGCTGCTTTCCAGGCGCTCGAGGTAATTAAATATCGCCTGCTTAATCAGCCAGTGCGGCGTGCGGTCAATGCGCGAAGCGGCTTCTTTAATACGCTCGCGCGTTGCTTCATCCAGTTTTACGCCCATGGTGGTGGTGCCCATGCCACAGTCTCCAGGTTAAAGGTTGTTCGGGTGTTACTTAGTTAACCGGCAATATCTATTAAGTTGCAACTTTGTGCAACCGTGTTAAATCGAAGCCGTTAAGCCATTCGCAAAAACGCTGAATTGTTACATTTAAGATAAGGAAATCGTCTGACCGCAGGACAGGCGAAACGGTAAATTTCCCGACGTGCTTAACACTTTTTGAAGGTGCAACCGATAAAAATGTGAGCAAGTGCAACCTGGCGAGAAATGCTCACCTAACGAGGATGCAATCGATGTAAATGCTGTGTTAAATCGTTTGTGAAAAATAAAGGGTTCCGGCAGGATGCATTCCCCATTTTAAATCACGATAACAATACAGCGCCCCGTTCCGGCGCGAAGTGGCCTGGTCAGAGAGAGCAGGCGTAAAAATAGCTATGGAGAAGTCTGAATGACAATAAGCACACCGATGCTGGTGACCTTTCTGGTTTATATCTTTGGCATGATACTGATTGGTTTTATCGCCTGGCGCTCAACCCGAAGTTTTGATGATTACATTCTCGGCGGCCGAAGCCTCGGCAGCGTGGTGACCGCGCTGTCTGCGGGAGCTTCCGATATGAGCGGCTGGCTGCTGATGGGGTTGCCGGGCGCGATTTTTATCTCCGGCATCTCCGAAAGCTGGATAGCCATCGGGCTGACGCTGGGAGCCTGGGTTAACTGGAAGCTGGTTGCCGGGCGCTTACGCGTTCACACCGAGGTGAATAATAACGCGCTGACTCTCCCGGACTATTTTACCGGGCGTTTCGAGGATGGCAGCCGCCTGCTGCGTATTATCTCCGCCCTGGTTATCCTGCTGTTCTTCACCATCTACTGTGCTTCCGGCATTGTCGCGGGCGCCCGCCTGTTTGAAAGCACCTTTGGAATGAGCTACGAAACCGCGCTTTGGGCCGGAGCAGCGGCAACCATCATTTATACCTTCGTGGGCGGATTCCTGGCGGTAAGCTGGACCGATACCGTGCAGGCTAGTCTGATGATCTTCGCGCTGATCCTGACGCCTGTCATGGTGATAATGGCGGTTGGCGGCCTCGACGACTCTCTGATGGTTATCAAGCAAAAGAGCATCGAAAACGTCGATATGCTGAAAGGGCTGAACTTCGTCGCTATCGTGTCGTTGATGGGCTGGGGTCTGGGCTATTTTGGCCAGCCGCACATCCTGGCGCGCTTTATGGCCGCTGATTCGCATCACACCATCGTCAACGCTCGCCGCATCAGTATGACCTGGATGATCCTCTGCCTGGCGGGTGCCTGCGCGGTGGGCTTCTTCGGCATCGCCTACTTTACCAATAACCCTGAGCAGGCTGGCGCCGTGTCCCAGAACGGTGAGCGGGTGTTTATCGAGCTGGCGCAAATTCTGTTTAACCCGTGGATTGCCGGGATCCTGCTGTCTGCCATTCTGGCTGCGGTGATGTCGACCCTGAGCTGCCAGCTGCTGGTGTGCTCGAGCGCAATTACCGAAGACCTGTATAAGGCCTTCCTGCGCAAAGGCGCGAGCCAGAAAGAGCTGGTGTGGGTAGGACGCATGATGGTGCTGGTGGTTGCTCTGGTGGCAATCGTACTGGCGGCGAACCCGGAAAACCGCGTACTCGGTCTGGTGAGCTACGCCTGGGCAGGCTTCGGCGCGGCGTTCGGGCCGGTAGTGCTGTTCTCGGTAATGTGGTCGCGTATGACCCGCAACGGGGCGCTGGCCGGGATGATTATTGGCGCGGCCACGGTGCTTATCTGGAAACAGTTTGGCTGGCTGGGGCTTTACGAAATCATTCCTGGTTTTGTCTTCGCAAGCGTAGCAATTGTGGCGGTGAGCCTGCTGGGCAAAGCGCCGTCCACCTCAATGCAGAAGCGTTTTGCTGAAGCAGATGCGGTTTATCACACTCCGCCTCCGGGCAAATTACAGACCGACTAAAAACATGACTTTTTACAGGGGCCGGTTAATCCGGCCCTTTTTAGGTTGCTGACAAAGAGGAAAAAAGCGTGGTTTTTCCCTCTTTGTGGTAATCAGCCGAAAATCAATGAATTGATTTTCCTGTTTTTTTAACGAACCGTCTGATATTTCTTCTCTCGCCAGAGGGTTGTCATCAGTCTGAAGGGCCGGATCATCCGGCCCTTTTACATCTGGTCATAAATATGTAATCCCGGCCTCTTGTTTTTATTACTTCTGCTAATGATAATCACTATCGTTCTGGTTTACTTTTCTTTACGTCAATTGACTTGTATTCACATCTGAGGTGTCAGGCATGTTTGTTCCGTTTCTCATCATGTTACGTGAAGGGCTGGAGGCAGCGCTCATCGTCAGCCTGATTGCCAGCTACCTGAAGCGTACCCAGCGCGGCCAGTGGATCGCCGTTATGTGGATTGGCGTGTTTGCCGCCGCCGCGCTTTGCCTGGGCCTCGGCATCTTTATCAACGAAACCACCGGCGAGTTCCCGCAAAAAGAGCAGGAGCTGTTCGAGGGGATAGTCGCGGTCATTGCGGTGTTTATCCTCACCTGGATGGTGTTCTGGATGCGCAAAGTGTCGCGCAACGTGAAAGTGCAGCTTGAGCAGGCGGTTGATCACGCGCTGCAAAGCAAGGGAAACCACGGCTGGGCGCTGATTATGATGGTCTTTTTCGCCGTTGCGCGTGAAGGGCTGGAGTCGGTGTTCTTCCTGCTGGCCGCGTTCCAGCAGGACGTTGGCATTATGCCGCCGCTGGGCGCGATGCTTGGCCTGGCCACCGCGATTGTGCTCGGCTTCCTGATTTACTGGGGCGGTATTCGCCTTAACCTGGGCGCGTTCTTCAAATGGACCAGCTTGTTTATTCTGCTGGTTGCCGCCGGGCTTGCCGCCGGAGCGGTGCGGGCGTTCCACGAGGCGGGGCTGTGGAACCACTTCCAGGATATTGCCTTCGATATGAGCAACACCCTCTCGACCCATTCGCTTACCGGCACGCTGCTGGAGGGGATCTTCGGTTATCAGGAGACGCCGACGGTCAGCGAAGTGGCGATGTACTTTATCTATCTGATTCCGGCGCTGGTGCTGTTCTTTATGCCGCCGCGCGTGAACAACCAGGCGACCAATACGGCTCGCTAATTTATTAACGGCGGCCCGGCCGCCTTGTGATTACGACTCATTGTTTAATAGGGATAGGTCATGACCCAACATTTTCGTCTGAAGGCACTGCACGTCGCGCTGCTGGCGCTGGTCTCTTCCGCATTTGCCGCCCAGGCGGCAGATATTCCGCAGGTTAAAGTCACCGTCACCGACAAGCAGTGCGAGCCGATGAATGTGACCGTGAACGCCGGGAAAACCCAGTTTATTATTCAGAACAACAGCCAGAAAGCGCTGGAGTGGGAAATTCTCAAAGGCGTAATGGTGGTGGAAGAGCGCGAAAACATTGCCCCGGGCTTCTCGCAGAAACTGACAGCTAACCTGCAGCCTGGCGAATACGACATGACCTGCGGCCTGCTGACCAACCCGAAAGGCAAGCTGGTAGTGAAAGCTACCGGTAAGCAGGAAGCGCCGAAAACTGACCTGCTGGCGCTGACCGGCCCCATTACCGAATACAAAGCCTATGTCACCGCCGAAGTTGCCGAGCTGGTAAAAGGCACCAAAGCCTTTACCGACGCGGTGAAAGCCGGTGATATCGAAAAAGCGAAATCGCTGTATGCCTCAACCCGCCAGCATTACGAGCGCATTGAGCCGATTGCGGAACTGTTCTCCGACCTCGACAGCAGCATTGACGCCCGTGAAGATGATTTTGAGAAAAAGGCGGACGATCCTAAGTTCACCGGCTTCCACCGTCTGGAGAAAATCCTGTTCGGGGATAACACCACTAAAGACGCCGCGCCGTTTGCCGACAAGCTGAATGCCGACGTGCTGGATCTGCAAACCCGTATTTCCGAGCTGGCGTTCCCGCCGAGCAAAGTCGTTGGCGGCGCAGCAGGCCTGATTGAAGAAGTTGCCGCAACCAAGATCAGCGGAGAAGAAGATCGCTACAGCCATACCGACCTGTGGGACTTCCAGGCGAACGTAGACGGTGCCCAGAAGATTGTTAACCTGCTGCGTCCTCAACTGAGCAAAGAGAACCCGGCGCTGCTGGCTAAAGTCGATGCCAACTTCAAGAAAGTTGACGCCATCCTGGCCAAATACCGCACCAAAGACGGCTTTGAAACTTATGACAAGCTGACCGACGCCGACCGTAAAGCGTTGAAAGGGCCAATCACTACTCTGGCGGAGGATCTCTCCCAGCTGCGCGGCGTGATGGGTCTGGACTAAGCATCATGAGCGATAAGAATAAAATCGGCGCGCATCAACCGGCGCGCCGCCAGCTTTTGAAAACGCTGGGCGCCCTTGGGGGCGCCTTTGCCGTTGGCGGAGGCTGCCCGATGGCCGCTGCCGCAAAACCGGTTTCTTCTCCGGGCACGTTGCCGCCGGACGGGCGTCAGGAAAGTCAGCCTTTTTACGCTGAGCACCAGGCCGGGATCCTTACGCCGCAGCAGGCGTCAATGATGCTGGTCGCGTTTGACGTGCTTGCAGGCGATAAGGCCGACCTTGAACGCCTGTTCCGCCTGTTAACCGCGCGCTTTGATTTCCTCACCAGCGGCGGCCCGGCACCCGATACGCCAAACCCGCGTATGCCGCCAATGGACTCCGGCATTCTCGGTGCGGAAATTTATCCCGATAACCTTACGATTACGCTTTCCGTTGGCAGCTCGCTGTTTGATGAGCGGTTTGGCCTGCAAAAGCAGAAGCCGAACAAGCTCCAGCAGATGACAAGCTTCCCCAATGACTCGCTGGACGCCAGCCTGTGCCACGGTGATTTGCTGCTGCAAATTTGCGCCAATACCAACGATACGGTGATCCACGCGCTGCGCGACATCATCAAGCACACGCCGGACTTACTCAGCGTTCGCTGGAAGCGTGAAGGTTTTATCTCTAACCATGCGGCCCGCAGCCGTGGAAAAGAGACGCCAATCAACCTGCTTGGCTTCAGGGACGGTACCGCCAACCCGGATAGCCAGGATAAGCCGCTGATGGATGAGGTGGTGTGGGTCACGCAGCAGCAGCAGGAGCCTGCCTGGGCGGCCGGCGGCAGCTATCAGGCGATACGCATTATTCAGTTCCACGTTGAGTCCTGGGACAGAACGCCGCTTAAAGAGCAGCAAACTATCTTCGGGCGCGAGAAGCACAGCGGTGCGCCGCTGGGCATGAAGAATGAGCACGACGTTCCGGACTACGCCGCAGATCCCGACGGCAACGTGATTGCGCTCGACGCGCACATCCGGCTGGCGAACCCGCGTACCAGGGAGACCCAGTCGGGCCTGATGATGCGCCGGGGTTATAGCTATTCGTTGGGCGCGACAAAATCAGGGCAGCTGGACATGGGCCTGCTGTTTGTCTGCTACCAGCACGACCTGGAGAAAGGTTTCCTGACGGTGCAGGGCAGGCTCAACGGCGAGGCACTGGAGGAGTACATCAAACCCATCGGCGGTGGGTACTTCTTTGCGCTACCGGGTGCGAAGGATAAACAGCATTACCTGGGGCAGGCGCTGATTCAGGCGTAATTCCCCCTTACTCTGGCCCTCTCCCGTTGAGGGAGAGGGCCAGAGTAAGGGTGCTAATTTTTCATTTGCTAACAATTCATCCACCCCGTTATCCATTATTTTTCCCTATGACTATCCCGCTGATATATTTCTGTAATATTGCTGTGCGACAACTAATGTCAGCAGCGGATTGAGATAAAACGTTACTTAAAAGTGAAATTTATGTTGCGTTTTAGGTAAGAGTTGTTGTACTTAGAGCATGAGCGGTAGTTCCCTGCTGTGACGTTTAATCACTATGGAGATCGCGAATGGTTGGGTCCTGTACTGGACGGTTACTCAAACACTATACCCGCACAAACCAGCGCGGAGGCTTCTCCTCCGGCTTCGCTATCTTCACCGCTAAATTTCCCCAATCAGAATCGAATCAACGTCATAATGGTGCGTTATGCGGCGCTTTGCGTTCGCCTTGCGCACCCTCTCAACCGGCAGTTAATGGCTTACAAGGAAGCCAAACCTCATCCGTTAGTTGCGATAATCGCGCCTGCCGAGACGGCGCGGGAAATGAAACCAACTGTAAGGTGCCATCCATGGGAAGACAGAAAGCTGTGATCAAAGCTCGTCGTGAAGCAAAACGTGTGCTGAGACGGGATTCACGTAGCCACCGGCAGCGTGAAGAGGAATCGGTCACCACGCTTGTGCAGATGAGCGGCGTAGAATCTATAGGCATGGCGAGGGACAGCCGCGATCATTCACCTATCGAAGCGCGAAATGAAGCTCAGGCGCACTATCTTAATGCCATCGAGAAAAAGCAGCTGATATTTGCTACCGGCGAAGCCGGCTGTGGCAAGACGTTTATCAGCGCGGCGAAAGCCGCTGAGGCCCTGATACATAAGGATGTCGACAGGATTATTGTGACCCGCCCGGTATTGCAGGCCGATGAAGATCTCGGCTTCCTGCCCGGCGATATTTCGGAGAAGTTCGCCCCTTATTTCCGCCCGGTGTATGACATTCTGGTGCGACGTTTAGGGTCGTCTTTTATGCAGTATTGCCTGCGGCCCGAAATAGGTAAGGTTGAGATTGCGCCATTCGCGTATATGCGCGGGCGTACTTTTGAAAATGCCGTGGTTATTCTGGATGAGGCGCAGAATGTCACCGCAGCGCAAATGAAAATGTTCCTGACTCGCCTCGGGGAAAATGTCACGGTCATCGTCAATGGCGATATCACGCAGTGCGATTTACCCGCAGGCGTGCCGTCAGGCCTTAGCGATGCCCTGAACCGTTTTGAAGAGGATGAAATGGTCGGCGTGGTGCGCTTTGGCAAGCAGGATTGCGTGCGCTCCGCTCTGTGTCAGCGCACCCTCAACGCCTACGATTAACTTTCGTCTGCTTCGCTAAGAAAAGCCCAAACTTCGGTTTGGGCTTTTTTCTTTGCGCGAATTATTTGGCCAAAATGTGAAGGGTGTCATAACGCCAGGTCAAGGAGAGACAATTTATGAGACTTAGGAATTATCTCCACGGCTAACCCATGCCGTATACTTTCTTCAAGCAGAGACAATAGTCTCTCCCCACAAACCCGCTTTGGAACAGCAACAATACGTCGCGGAAGTCCGTTACAGCGTATTGAGACTTGAGGAACAACTTATGCAAAAGAAAAAAATTTATCTGTTCTGCTCCGCTGGGATGTCAACCTCGCTGTTAGTGACCAAAATGCGAGCGCAGGCCGAAAAGTATGAAGTTCCGGTAGAAATTGAAGCTTTCTCTGAGGCTCTGGCCAATGAAAAAGGGAAGGATGCGGACCTGGTATTACTCGGGCCGCAGATTGCCTATATGCAGGCAGACATCAAGAAGTTGTTGCCCACTAAGCCTGTAGAAGTTATCGATTCGACTCTGTACGGTAAAGTCGATGGGCTGGGTGTGTTGAAAGCGGCTGTGGCAGCAATTAAGAAAGCAGCGGCCGGTAGTTAATTTTTTATTATTGATTTGCTTAATTTTCCGTCAAAGAGCGACTTACACCTACAGCCGTAATATTAATTACGGCTTTCAAGGATATTTATAATATGAGTAAAGTCATTGATTCACTTGAGAAGGTTCTCCTGCCTTTTGCTGTAAAAATAGGAAAGCAGCCTCACGTTAATGCCATTAAAAACGGTTTTATTAAATTAATGCCATTAACCCTCACAGGGGCAATGTTTGTACTGATTAACAACGTATTTTTAAGTTTTGGCGCAGGTTCATTTTTCTACTCGTTAGGCATCCGTTTAGACCCCGAGACCATTGAAACCCTGAATGGGTTCAAAGCTATCGGCGGCAACGTGTACAACGGTACGTTGGGCATTATGTCGCTGATGGCTCCTTTTTTCATCGGTATGGCTTTAGCTGAAGAAAGGAAGGTCGACCCATTAGCTGCCGGCTTATTATCCGTTGCAGCCTTTATGACCGTTACGCCATATAGCGTGGGTGAAGCCTATGCCGTTGGGGCTAACTGGTTAGGCGGCCAGAACATTATTTCCGGTATGATTATCGGTCTGGTGGTCGCCGAGCTGTTTACCTTTGTTATACGCAGAAACTGGGTCATTACCCTGCCGGATAGCGTGCCGACCTCGGTTGCTCGTTCATTCTCGGCGTTAATTCCAGGCTTCCTGATCCTCTCTATCTTTGGGATCATCTCCTGGGCGCTGTCCCACTACGGCAGCAACTTCCACCAGATTATCATGGACTCCATTTCGACTCCGCTGGCGTCAATGGGTAGCGTGGTAGGCTGGGCGTACGTTATTTTCAACTCCCTGCTGTGGTTCTTCGGTGTTCACGGTTCTCTGGCGCTGACCGCGCTGGACAACGGCATCATGACCCCATGGGCGCTGGAAAACGTGGCGCTGTACCAGCAGTACGGTTCTGTTGAAGCGGCTATCGAAGCCGGTAAACAGTTCCACTTCTGGGCGAAACCAATGCTCGACTCCTACATCCTGCTGGGTGGTTCTGGTGCGACGCTGGGTCTGATTATCGCCATCTTCATCGGTTCTCGCCGCGCGGATCACCGTCAAGTGGCTAAGCTGGCGCTGCCTTCAGGCATCTTCCAGATTAACGAACCGATTCTGTTTGGTCTGCCGATCATCATGAACCCGGTTATGTTCATCCCGTTTGTTGCGGTACAGCCGATTTTGGCCGCCATCACCCTGATTGCGTACTCAATGGGCATTATCCCGCCGGTCACTAACCTGGCTCCGTGGACCATGCCTACCGGCCTGGGCGCATTCTTCAACAGTAACGGTAGCGTCGCTGCATTGCTGGTCGCGCTGTTCAACCTTGGTGTTGCAACGCTGGTCTACATGCCGTTCGTTATCCTGTCCAACAAGGCACAGGCGGTTATTGAAGAAGAAGAAAGCGAAGAAGATATCGCAAACGCACTTAAGTTCTAATTTTCAACGCAGGGGAGGGCAACCTCCCCCCGTTTTCAGAATGACCCGGGAGAAGCAGTATGTTTGATTTAGATAATGTGGTGGAAACTGAAGTTGAAGTGGATGACCTCGAAGAAGTGGTAATGGGCTTAATCATCAACTCCGGGCAGGCTCGCAGCCTCGCTTACGGCGCGCTGAAAAAAGCCAAGCAGGGCGATTTTGAAGGCGCATGGGAAATGATGCGTGACTCCCGCACCGCGCTGAACGAAGCGCATCTGGTGCAGACTAAACTGATTGAAGGCGACCAGGGCGAAGGCAAAACCAAAGTAAGCCTGGTGCTGGTTCACGCTCAGGATCACCTGATGACCTCGATGCTGGCCCGCGAGCTGGTGACCGAGCTGATTGAATTACACGAGAAAATGGATAAGTAGAAGGTCAGAGTATGCAGCCAGAGATAGACAATATGGAAATCAACATTGTTCGAGAAAGCCAGCTGTTTAACGGCAAGTGTTTCCATGCGTTTATCTACACCAAAGAAGAGAGCGTGAGCGGGCTGCATCAGCATGACTATTACGAATTCACCATCGTGCTCACCGGGCGCTATTACCAGGAAATTAACGGTAAACGGGTATTGATGGAGCGCGGAGACTTTGTTTTTATTCCCGTAGGCTCCCATCATCAGAGCTTTTATGAGTTTGGCGCTACCCGGTTATTTAACGTCGGCATTAGCCAGCAGTTTTTTGAGCAACATTATATGCCGCTGCTGCCGTCCCACCTGGTTGCCTCGCAGGTTTATCAGGTTAAGGATGAATTCCTTACGTTTATGGAGTCGGTGATTGCCTCGTTTAATTTCCGTGAAGGTGAATTCAACGAGTTTCTCGAAATGGTGAGCTTTTATGTCGTTAATCGACTGCGCCATTATAAAGAGTCGGATATTCAGGATGATATTCCGCTGTGGTTAAAAACCACCGTCGAAGGGATGCACGACAAAATGCGTTTTGGCGATAAAGCCTTATTAAACATGGTTGCGCTTTCGGGTAAGTCGCAGGAGTACTTAACGCGCGCCACGCAGCGCTATTATGGCAAAACGCCGATGCAGATTATTAATGAAATCCGTATCAATTTTGCCAAAAAACAGCTGGAGATAACCAACGCATCGGTTACCGATATCGCCTTTGAGTCCGGTTACAGCAGCCCCAGTATGTTTATTAAGAATTTTAAGAAAGTGACATCTTTCACGCCAAATAATTATCGCAGGAAGCTATACAGCATTAATTAGAGTGCTGGTGAATCATCACTGTCATTATTGAGTTTTATTAACTTATTCAATTTTATCAATACGGCGCCAGACGCCGTACGGGAGCCCATATGACTAAGAAATTAAAAGTTGTTACTATCGGCGGCGGCAGCAGCTATACCCCGGAATTACTTGAAGGTTTTATTAAGCGTTACCACGAATTGCCCATTACCGAATTGTGGCTGGTGGATGTAGAAGCCGGAAAAGAGAAGCAGGATATTATTTTTAATCTTTGCCAGCGCATGATTGAGCACGCGGGCGTGCCAATGACGGTCCACAAAAGCCTCGACCGCCGTGAAGCGCTGAAAGATGCAGACTTCGTGACTACCCAGCTGCGTGTTGGCCAACTGAAGGCCCGTGAGCTTGATGAGCGTATTCCGTTGAGCCACGGTTATCTGGGCCAGGAAACTAACGGCGCGGGCGGCCTGTTCAAAGGGCTGCGTACTATTCCGGTTATTTTTGACATCATCAAAGACGTGCAGGAAATCTGCCCGGATGCGTGGGTGATTAACTTCACTAACCCGGCCGGTATGGTGACCGAGGCGGTATTCCGTCATACCAACTTCAAGAAATTCATCGGCGTGTGCAACATTCCTGTGGGCATGAAGATGTTTATCACCGACGTGCTGAAGCTGACCCCGGAAGACGACCTGGGCATCGATCTGTTCGGCCTCAACCACATGGTCTTTATCAAAGACGTGCTGGTGAACGGCGAATCACGCTTTGCCGAGCTGCTGGACGGCGTGGCGAGCGGCAAGCTCAGCGCCAACTCGGTGAAAAACATCTTCGATATGCCGTTTAGCGAAGGGCTGATCCGTTCCCTCAACCTGCTGCCGTGTTCTTACCTGCTGTACTACTTCAAGCAGAAAGAGATGCTGGCAATTGAAATGGGCGAGTTCTATAAAGGCGGCGCGCGCGCTACCGTAGTCCAGAAGGTCGAAAAACAGCTGTTCGACCTGTATAAAGATCCAAACCTCGACGTGAAGCCAAAAGAGCTGGAACTGCGCGGCGGGGCCTATTACTCCGACGCGGCGTGCGAAGTGATTAGCGCTATCTACAATGATAAGCAGACCGAGCACTATGTGAACATTCCGCACCACGGCCATGTGGACAACATTCCGGCCGACTGGGCGATTGAAATCACCAGCATCATCGGCCGCGACGGTGCGAAACCGCATCCGCGCGTAACGCATTTTGACGAGAAAGTGATGGGGCTTATCCACACCATCAAGGGCTTTGAAGTTGCGGCAAGCCACGCGGCGCTGAGCGGAGAGCTGAACGATGTGCTGCTGGCGCTGAACCTTAGCCCGCTTATCCATTCTGACAAGGATGCGGAAGTTATCGCCAAAGAGATGCTGCTCGCGCACAAAGCGTATCTGCCGAACTTTGCGAAGACGATTGAGAAACTGGCTTAATGCCTCGCCCTCCCCGGACGGGGAGGGCCACTTAAGAGGGATGCTATGGACCGCTTACTGATTATCAACGCCGACGATTTTGGCCTGAGCAAGGCGCAAAACTACGGCATTATCGAGGCGTTTCACCACGGCGTGGTGACCTCGACCACCGCGATGATGAATGCTGAAGCCATCAAACATGCCGCCGGGCTTTGCGCTCGTTATCCGGGGCTTGGCGTGGGGATGCACTTTGTTTTAACCCTTGGCCGCCCGTTAACCGAAATGCCGGTTCTGACGCGCGGTGAAGGCGTGTTGGGCAAGTGGATTTGGGAAATGGCGGAGCAGGGGCAGCTGGATCTGGCAGAAATCAGGCAAGAGCTTGAAAGTCAGTATCAGCGCTTTATTGATGTCTTCGGTATTGAGCCAACCCATCTGGACAGCCATCATCACGTTCATATGATCCCGGAAATTTTCCCCATAGTTGCCGCTTTTGCCAATGCTAAAGGCATTCCGCTGCGCGTTGACCGTGATGCTGCCGCACGGGACGATATTGCCCTTGCCGGCGTGCGCTCCACCGAAGGCTTTAGCAGCGAATTTTATGGCGATGCTATTTCTGAGGAACTGCTGCTGGAAAGCGTGGACGCCTCTGCTCAACGCCGGGAGAAATCGCTGGAAGTGATGTGCCACCCGTCATTTGTCGATAACACGCTGTTGAAAAGCAACTACTGCTACCCGCGCCTTGCGGAGCTGGAAGTGCTGACTTCATCCGCGTTGAAATACGCGCTTGCCGAGCGCGGCTACCGGCTGGGTACGTTCCGCGACATCTAAGCAAAGTTGCTATTAGCTTTTGCCCGGTAAGGTGTATTATATATGCATCTTACCGGCGGCCTCGACCGCCTTACCGGTCAATCAGGTAGTCGCTATGTCAGGCAAACGTATTCAGCGCGAGAAGCAAACCATTCAAAAAATGCTCAACCTCTTTGAGCGCAAACACCCCTCAGCAAATACCTCTCCGGGGCATTATCAGCAGCTATTCGACTATGCATCCAAAAGGCTGGATCGCTGCGCTTATGGCGAGGAAAAACCAGCCTGCAAGCATTGCCCCATCCATTGTTATCAGCCCGCCAGGCGGGAAGAGATGAAGCAGATAATGCGCTGGGGAGGGCCAAGGATGCTGGTCTGGCACCCGATCCTTACCGTTCGTCATCTGATTGACGACCGCCGCCCTGTGCCGCCTTTGCCTGAAAAATATCAGAGAAAGAAATAGTGTGGCGTGCGGCCGCAAACGACAGGCGAAAAAAAGCCCGCATTTGCATGCGAGCTCTTCTTTAAATGTGGCGGTGAGAGAGGGGCTTACTCGCGCCGTCCATGGCGCTCGCCCTGCGGGTCGCCGGAGGCGGTACAAAACGGCTGTCCTGCCGTTTTGTCGAACCCGGTCGAGGGTTCTCACCCACTCTCTGCGGGGGAGTTATATGCGAAAAAAAAGCCCGCATTTGCATGCGAGCTCTTCTTTAAATGTGGCGGTGAGAGAGGGGTTCGAACCCTCGATACGTTGCCGTATACACACTTTCCAGGCGTGCTCCTTCAGCCACTCGGACACCTCACCGTATTTTTCCGCTGCTCACCTTAGGCGGGTAACGGGGCGCTACTATAGGGAGTCAGACCTCTTCGGTCAAGCCTATTTTCAGGATTATGGCGCGTTCGCTTAAGGTCTGAGCGATTGAGGTTGTTTTAAGACAAATTTGTGCTTTTCTCCTTCTCCCTTCCAGGGAGAAGGCCGGGATGAGGGTATTCTGGCGGTAGAAGAAGGACAAAGGACGGGCGAAAAAAAGCCCGCATTTGTATGCGAGCTTTTCTTTAAATGTGGCGGCGAGAGAGGGGCTTACTCGCGCCGTCGAGGGTTTTCATTCTTGCCTCAAGGAATTTCGGGCAATAAAAAAGCCTGAACGTAAGTTCAGGCTTTCTCATAGAATGTGGCGGTGAGAGAGGGGTTCGAACCCTCGATACGTTGCCGTATACACACTTTCCAGGCGTGCTCCTTCAGCCACTCGGACACCTCACCGTATTGTCGCTCCAGCGCTGCTGGAACGGGCGCTAATTTAGGGAAAACCGCCCGCTACGTCAATGCTAATTTCATGTTTTTGGTGCATTTAGCCAAACTTCGTCCAACTTGATTCTTAAACCACCACAAGATGCTGCTTTTTATCGCATTAGCGCTTGCATAGCGCTTCATTTCGGGTAAGCCTAAGGAAAAAAGGAGGCAGTATGGACATTATTTTTCATCACCCCACTTTTGATACTGAGTATTGGCTGAATCGCCTTCAGCAGGCTCTGCCGGGGGCGCGCGTGCGCCAGTGGAAGCAGGGCGACCAGCAGCCTGCCGACTACGCGCTGGTCTGGCAGCCGCCGGTAGAAATGCTTAGCGGCCGTAAAGGGCTGAAGGGCGTGTTTGCTCTTGGCGCAGGCGTGGATGCCATTCTCAGTAAACTGCAGGCCCACCCGGATATGCTGCCGGACGGCGTGCCGCTGTTCCGACTGGAAGACACCGGCATGGGGCTGCAAATGCAGGAGTATGCCGTCAGCCAGGTGCTGCACTGGTTCCGCCGTTTTGATGATTATCAAGCGCAAAAATTACAGGGCAAATGGCAGCCGCTGAACGATTATCGCCGCGAGGATTTCACCATCGGCATTCTTGGGGCTGGTGTACTCGGCGGAAAAGTTGCTGAAAGCCTGGTGGCCTGGGGCTTCCCGGTTCGTTGCTGGAGCCGCAGTAAAAAAGACTTCCCCGGCGTAGCCAGCTTTGCAGGTAGCGAAGAACTGGGCAGCTTCCTGAGCGGAACCCGGGTGCTGATTAACCTGCTGCCGAATACGCCGCAGACCGTCGGCATTATTAATCGTCAATTGCTTGGTCAACTGGCGGATGAGTCTTATGTGATCAACCTTGCGCGCGGAGTTCATCTGGTTGAAGCCGACCTGCTGTCCGCTCTGGACAGCGGCAAGCTGAAAGGAGCGATGCTTGACGTCTTCTCTAAAGAACCTCTGCCAGAAGAAAGCCCGCTCTGGGGGCATCCGCGTGTTGCAATGACGCCGCACATTGCGGCCGTAACCCGCCCGGATGAAGCCATCGCCTATATCGCGAAGACCATCACCCAACTGGAGAAAGGAGAAGCGGTGTCGGGGATGGTTTCTCTCCAGCACGGTTATTGATACAAAGCCCGGCTTTGGCCGGGCATATATCGCCCGCTCCACAAGCTAAAAATTGTCACGGAATACTGGTATCCTTAGCCAAAATAGAAAAGGAGAAAACCATGTATCCCGTTGACCTGCATATGCACACCGTTGCCAGCACCCACGCCTACAGTACCCTCCACGACTACATCGCTGTCGCTAAATCCAAAGGCATTCGGCTATTTGCCATCACCGACCATGGCCCGGATATGGCGGATGCACCGCATTATTGGCACTTTGTGAATATGCGTATTTGGCCGCGTCTGGTAGACGGCGTCGGCATTCTGCGCGGCATCGAGTCCAATATTAAAAATACCGCCGGTGAAATCGACTGTACCGGGCCGATGCTGGATGCGTTGGATCTCATTATCGCGGGGTTCCACGAGCCGGTGTTCCCGCCTCAGGATAAAGCGACCCATACCGAAGCGATGATAGCGACGATGGCCAACGGCGATGTGCATATCATCAGCCACCCCGGTAACCCTAAGTTTGAGATTGATATTCCGGCCGTGGCTGCCGCGGCGGCAAAATATAACGTCGCGCTCGAACTCAATAACTCCTCCTTTACCCATTCACGTATCGGCAGCGGTCCGAACTGCCGCGCCATCGCCGAGGCCGTGCGCGATGCCGGAGGCTGGTTAGCGCTGGGTTCAGATTCCCATACCGCTTTTACCCTCGGTGATTTCAGCGAATGCCGCAAAATCCTCGACGAAATTGATTTCCCGGAAGATCGTATTCTCAACGTTTCTCCGGCGCGCCTGCTCGGGTTCCTTGAAGCCCGCGGAATGGCGCCGATTGCCGAATTTGCCACACTGTAATTAACACCCGTAATGGATAGAGCCAGTCATGAATGAGTTTTCAATTATTTGCCGTGTTTTAGGATCGCTATTTTATCGCCAGCCGCAGGATCCGCTGCTGGTTCCGCTGTTTACGCTGATCCGCGAAGGGAAGCTGGCGGCAAGCTGGCCACTGGAACAGGACGAACTGCTGGGGCGGTTGCAAACCAGCTGCGATCCTCAGCTGCTGGCGGCGGACTTTAATGCGCTGTTTATCGGTGAGAAATGCAGCGTGCCGCCTTTCCGCTCCGAATGGGTTGAAGGGAGCGATGAAGGTGAAGTACGCCAGTTCCTCAAGCAGCGCGGCATGCCGCTGGGCGAAACGCCGGCCGATCATTTCGGGACGCTGCTGCTGGCCGCTTCATGGCTGGAAGATCAGTCTCAGGAAGATGAGTTTGAAGCACAGGTTACGCTGTTCGATGAGTACCTGCTGCCGTGGTGCGGCACCTTCCTCGGCAAGGTAGAAGCCCACGCGACGACGCCGTTCTATCGTACGCTGGCGGCCATCAGCCGCGAAGCATTGCAGGCGATGCGCGATGAATTGCAGGAATCTGAGGAAGAGTAATTGTGATTTGAATCACAATTAGAATGTAACAGCAAAAGCAAACTTGCAAAAAATGTGCGCTGGATCGTAGTGGGCCATGCCGGCTCTGCTATGATACGGCGCCATGAAGACACTTATTCCTCTCGCTATTACCACCGGTATTCTCTCTGGCCTTTGGGGCTGGGTTGCGGTGAGCCTCGGCCTGTTGGGCTGGGCCGGTTTCCTCGGCTGTACCGCCTATTTTGCCTGTCCGCAGGGCGGAGTTAAGGGGCTGTTTATTTCGCTGTGCACGCTTTGTAGCGGCGTTCTTTGGGCGCTGGTGATTATTCACGGCAGCGCGCTGGCTCCCCATGCCGATATTCTTGGGTATGTGATGACCGGCATTGTCGCATTTCTGATGTGTATTCAGGCGCGGCATATTTTGCTTTCGTTTGTTCCGGGGACTTTTATCGGTGCCTGCGCGACTTTTGCCAACAATGGTGAATGGCATATCGTGGTGCCTTCATTGCTGCTGGGGCTGGTATTTGGCTTCGCGATGAAAAACAGCGGGCTGTGGCTGGCCGCAAGGCGAGATAAACCGAAGCAAGGCTCATTACTCAGCGAATAAAAAAAACCGGCATCAGCCGGTTTTTTTATGGATACATGCGGTTATCGGTTATCACGAGGCGGGTGGGACAGACAGCTCTTTATATTTCACCAGCACCGGGTTGTTAATGTCGGATGGTTTTTGCAGATCCCAAAGTCCCCTGTCTATTCCATCGTTAATCAGATAAATAACCCCGGTTTCAATCGCGGACATCAGGCATAGCATGACGGGTTCATTGCTGGTGTAGCCAATTTCCGCTTCCAGCAGCCGCTGGTAATCGATAAAGCGGAAGACCCCGGCCTGTACCTCGTAGGAAAGAATGGTTTTGCTGGTGTTGACCGAAGAGAGCACTTCGCCGGTACTGACATCCACCACCCTCAGGTTAACGGCAATCTGGTCGAGCTGGTACTGCGTATCGGCCCCGATGCCGAAGTAGCGGGCGCCCGCGCCGCCGGACTTCACGTTGCTTTCGTAGCCAATAATCGAGCCTTCAATCATTACGTTTGCCGCCATCAGCGATTGCAGCGGCTGGCGATTATTGTCGGCAACGGTGCCGTTTTCCTGCGCCGCGCGGATTATCTTGCGCTCGTTAAGCAGGTTTTGCAGGCCCTGGCGCTCGAGCGGAATAAACCAGCGTGAATCTTTCAGCGCCGTCACCAGCATTGAGGTTGCACTTTGCGGCACGGCCGTTGAGAAGTTACTCGCAGGATAAGGCTTGAACTGCCCGGTTTCGTCCTGAATGTTATAGACCGAAACATACAGTTTGCCTTTGGCATCCGGTAAATGCGTCAGGTCGCGGTAGCTTTGTGCCCGGGGCATTAGCGTGGGTTTCGCTGCTTCTTTTGGCGGGGCCGTTAAACAGCCCGTCAATAAACACACCGCCACAATCAGGAGTAAGCGCTGCATGATGTTTACCCTTTAAATTTATTGTTGGTTTACGCCACTAGAAATTGGTGGAGTTTGATTGCAGGCCGGACACCTGAATGGTGGAGGTTTTGCCGGTTTTTCGGTCGGTAACGTTCAGCTGTAGCTGGCCGTCGGTATTGGCGATATCGACGATAAAATCATTGGTGACCATGCGCCCCGGCTTACCGGTGTTGATATTGGTCAGCAGCCCGCCCAGCACCTGCGATTGCAAAGCCTGGGTGAAATTGTCCAGCGCGCTCGGCATCTGGATACCCAGGTCACTGCTGTAGGCTGGATCTTTATAAGAGTTCTGCGCCTGAGCGGAATTAAGCAGATAGGCACCGTTATTAGGGTTACCGCCAAAGTTGGGATTAACAAACTGGAAAACCATATTCCCGGCCCAGGACAGCGGCGAAAACAGCAGCATGGAAAGCACGACTAAGTAGATACGCATCATCTTCTCCTAGAATTCGTCATGGGTTAAATCGCCGGTGCTCAATAATTGCTTATCGATAAGCCTGCGTTTTAGCGCCTCGTCTGTATGGACCAGTGCAACCTCAACGTTTTTATCGAAGTCGCGTTTAGTGGGGAAAAGAAAGGCCTGGTAAACAACATCCTGCCCTGCAGTAATGGTTATCCAGCTTCCCCAGCGGGCGCTGGGGCGCTCATTAATGGTTAAGTTGCCGGTAAAGTCGCTTTCCCATTTATCGCTGAACGCGCGATAGAAGCTGTGCCCCACCGAAGTCACTGTGTGGTCGGTGAGCAGGCCTGGGATCTCAACTTCTTCACCGTGAGCGACGCTGGCGCACCAGCAGGTTGCCAGCAATAAAACGGCTGAGCGTTTCATCGCCTTAGCGCCTGAGGTTATCGTTGGCCCAGGAAATGGCCTGGGTGCGGTTTTTTACCGCTATCTTCCTGAAAAGGTTGTACAGATGGGTTTTTACCGTATTCTCGCTGATAAACAACGAGCGGGCTATTTCGATGTTTGACGAGCCAATGCGTAATTTATTCAGAATTTCTTTTTCGCGCTGGGTTAAGCGCGAAGATTCTGCGCTATTAAAGCGATAATTCCCTGAGTTGCTTATCAAATAGCTGGCCAGCTTTTGCGAGAAGTAACATTCACCTTCCATTACTCCGCGCAGTCCCTCGACTACCCTTGGCTCTTCTGCTGTCAGATAAAATACCCCGTTGATATACGGCCAGTTTTCAATATCCTTAAATTGATATTCTTCCGGCGTATTAAGTAACAGTAATTTTATATGATTGTTTCTACGGCTTAATTTTTCCTGCCAGCATTGGATAGTCTTTTTATCCGCTTCTGCCATATCGAATAAAATCAGAGAATTACTGGCAATCTCATCGAGTGAGCGTTGTATATTATGCACCCGGCCGTTTATTGCCAGCGAGGCGCGTAAATGTTGCAATAAGGCAGATGCCTGAAGAGAGGGTTTAGTAATTAGCAGTAGCGTAGGCCCCTGTAGGGCATGGACTTCATTATACATGATGAAACTCCACCTGGTTTTTGCCGCTACCGTATGAATTAATAGATATTAATTCTCCCAGTGGTACCGATAGCTGCAGCATTGCTGTGTATTAATATTTTTAATATTCGGGCGTGATGTTCCCGATGAATGAGAAAATTTAACTAAAGGAGTGCTTTCATATTCAATTTAACCAGTAGATATTTTAAAGCAAGTGTTAAGTATGTAACAAAATGTAACTCAGAATATTAAAATGTTTCCATTAGCGTTTTCGTCTATTTAGATTTAACGCTAAAGTTGTACATTATATATTTTATGTATAGATAATATATCATATGTTAAATACGTATCCATCTGAGTTGTATGTGTTTATTTTTCGTGTTTTGATTTTGCATTTTAAAATCATATTTTAAGAAACGCTGTTCCTGGAATTCTCTCGCTTCGCTTAAGAAAACTTGGTGTGGTGACGGTGGTTTTTCATAATGTGACTAAGCATCGCATCGGATGTGCTAAGTGCGTGAGGTTTATGGTTTGTTTAAATAAGTGTGCTAATGATTAGCTCTCTCTTTCCTGATGATTGTATCTGTAGCGCCATAGCGCAAATGTATTGTGAATTCACACTTTGGTATTAATCCAATAAGTCAAAATAATTCCTGCGCATGAGATATTTTAAAAATTTATCGGGACATACTCAATTTCGTAACCGAACAATAACAGTTTACTGCCGTTTTTGTGAGGTGTTACCACTTGAACTGAGCATCATTAAGTTCCGGCTCAATTAGGTTCAGGGTGATGAGATGAAAATTAAATCGCTATTGTCAATGTTGTTCTTTGTTGGGCTTTCAAATAACGCCATGGCCAACGGTAACGATCTTGCCGGTGCAGAATATAACTTTGCCGTTAATGAGTTGAGTAATCCTCAATTTAATCAGGCGGCAATTATTGGTCAGTACGGCAGCGGTAATAATGCCGATGTTATTCAGAGAGGCCAGCGCCAATTTTCTGAAGTAGTTCAAAATGGTGCAGGAAATCGGGCTAATATAGAACAATCAGGTAGTTATAATCTGGCTTACATCTCGCAAGACGGCGTAGCCAACGATGCGAGTATTAAGCAGGATGCATTTGGTAATGCTGCGCTTATTATTCAACGAGGTTCAGGTAATAAAGCAAACATTACTCAGTATGGTACCCAGAAGTCAGCAGTTGTAGTGCAAAACCAGTCACAAATGGCGATTCGCATTATTCAGCGATAAGCAGAACGTTTGTGCTGAAATTATCAATCCGATGGGGGTTTTAGTATGAATCTTTTCAAAGTTGCAGCATTAGCAGCATTAGTAGTGTCCGCAGGTGCAATGGCTACTTACCCGCAGCAGGCTCAGCACTCAACCCTGAAAATTTATCAGCAGGGTAACGGAAATAACGCTACAGCTCTACAGTCAAATGCGCTGTATTCAAAAACGGAAATTAAACAGTTTGGTACCGTTAACGGTGCCAAAGTGGGCCAGGGTTCTGACCACAGCGATATTAAATTGCTGCAGGACGGCTATGGCAACAATGCAACCATCAGCCAGTGGAATGGTAAAAACGCGCAAACCGACGTTCAACAGTTTGGTACTAACAACGGAGCCGTCGTTAACCAGACTGCTTCAAGCTCTCTGGTCTCCGTAATCCAGTACGGCAACGGCAACCACGCATCAGCTTCCCAGTACTAGCAGGCCCGATTTATTCGCAAGCAACTTAACAGGGCCTGTGGCCCTGTTTTTTCTTTGGAGGCCGTATGCATACCTTAGTGCTGCTTGCCGCGCTCTCAAGCCAGCTAACGTTTAATACCCGACAGCAGGACAATATTTATACCATCACCCCCATTGCCACGTTGGCTGCGGACTGCCAGTGCACTATGACGCTCGCGGCCAGGCGAAGCGGAACCTCAGGGCAAAGTGAAAGCAAGCAAAGCAGCGATCTCTTTATTAAAGCGCACGAGGCGGTGCCGCTGTCCCAGCTCAGTATGAATATCGATCCAGGCGACAGCGTTGTCGTGACCGTTACGCTGAGTGATGGTAAATCCTTCCATCTTGAGCAGCACTGGGTCGGGGCAGGAAAGCCGTAACTGGCATGAAATATAAATGATGAACGGATTGCAAGAATCGCGAGTGTGTATCACTGTTTAAGAATCTTTGATTTTCTGCCGATAACCTTCAGGGACGACAGCAATCGAGGAGTACCGAAGTGAAAACAGCTTGTGCGAAATATTTGCTTTGTCTGGCGCTGGGAATGGCTGTTTCATCGCTATCTCAGGCTGCATCATCCGGCGTTATTCATTTTCGAGGTGAAATAGTAGAAGGCGGGTGCCAGTGGGCGCCGGCGAGTGCTGATGTCGCCGTTACCTGCTCACAGCAAGGCAAGCCCGTCACCCAGACCCTTGCGCTCAATTCCCTTAATGGCATCACTCTTTATAACGACAGCACGGTGCAAACCAGGGTGCAATACCTTGATGCTCAGCATAAGCTCGCCGTTTTACAGGTGACCTATCAATAATGTCGCGGCCCGTTAAATCACGGGCCGACTCTCTTGGGTTCCTGCCGTATAGCAGAGTAAACTAGCCCCTGTCGGTTCAGGTTGAATGTATAGGGTCAGTGCTGTGAAAAAATGTCTGCTTCTCTCTCTTATGCTGGTTGCCAGAGCGACCGGAGCCGTTACGCTCGATGAGGTAGAAAAACGGTTCGCTGCGTCGCCGGTAGTGCGCGCTAATTTTGAGCAGGAGCGCCAGATTAAAGGGACAGCGCAGCCGCTGCATTCCAGCGGAAAGCTGCTGATTGCTAAAAACAAGGGGCTATGGTGGCAACAGCGCCAGCCTTTCCCGATGCGTTTGATTGTGAATGGCGGGCATATGGTGCAGGTTATGGGCAGCCAGCCACCCCAGACTATAACGGGCGAGAGTAACCCGCAGATGTTTCATTTTAACCAGCTGCTGCGCACGCTGTTTCATATCGATCGTAAAGTGCTGGAGAAAAGTTTTATCAGCGAATTTACCGATTTGGGGCAGGGAAGGTGGCGCCTGGTGTTGATACCCGCAGACGAGCCGCTGAATAAACTGTTCCGTTCGGTCACGCTCCGTGGGGAAAAGTATATCGAGCGCATTGAGCTCAATGATGTCGAGGAAGACTATACCGAAATCTCCTTTACCCATTATCAGCCGGAACCGCGAAAGCTGACTCGTGAAGAGCGTAAACGCTTTGCATACTGAAGCACCTTATCGCCTTGCGGTGGGGCAGGTAACAAGTCTCAGTTCACCGGCGTTTGTATCCCGCTGGCTCTCGGCTGAACTTATTGCCAGCGCGCCTCAGGGAATGCGCCGCCCGGTATGGTTAGCCGGGCGCGTGCTGCTGTCGCAGTTGCTGGACAACGGAATGTTGCCGCTGCTGCAAAGTGGCCCCCACGGTAAGCCCTGGCACCCAGAGCTTCCGGCTTTCAATATTACCAACAGTGCTCATGCGGTTGCGGTGCTGGTCGGCTGCCAGCCTGTGGGCTGTGATATGGAGCTGTTACGCCCCCGCAAACGCTGGCAGGCCGTGGCGCAACACAGTTTTGCTGCCCCGCTGTATGACCGGCTGCTGGCTTTGCCCCAGGAGGAACAGCTGACGGAGTTCTGGCGTCTCTGGACGGCCCATGAAGCGGTAGTGAAGCAGCGGGGAGGAACGGTCTGGCAATTACCCGAGCTAAATTTGCCGCCGCTGACCTTGTGCCCGCCGGGCCTGCATCTGATGCATATTGTTTGCGGAGAAATGCTGATCGCCTGCTGCGGACATCAGGTTTTTTCACCGGATTTTGCTCCCGGGCAGGTTGTCGGCCGGGTCTAAGTTTTTGATTGCGTTGTCGGGCTTCGGCGGCATAATAAGTAAAACTTAATTAGAACGATAACTATTGCTATTTATATGGACGTTTCTTTTAGCCGTCGTCGGCTTCTTACGCTCTCGGCACTGCTGCCGCTGGCTACGATTCTTCCGGGTCGTGCTCACGCGCGGGGCATTGATTCAGAACGTATTATTGCGCTCGAGTGGCGGCCGGTGGAGATGCTTCTGGCGCTGGATATTATGCCCCTGGCGATTGCCGATAAGCGTAATTATCATCGCTGGGTGAGGGAGCCAGCGCTGCCTGATTCGGTGGTAGATGTGGGTCTGCGCAATGAGCCTAACCGCGAGCTGATGCAGCGCCTGCGACCCTCCGCATTTATTATCTCCAAAGGTTTTGGCCCTTCAGAGTCCGATCTAACACCTATCGCTCCGTGCTGGTCTACCGCTTTTAACGACGCCAGCGGCCGCCCACTCGGGCTGCTTGAGCGGGATCTGCTGCGCCTGGGGCAGTTTCTCGGCCGCGAGCAAAAGGCTGTTGAACACCTCACTTATCTGCATCAGCAAATTGCCGCAACACGAGAAAAGATCCCCGCTAACCCTAAACCGCTGGTGATGTTCTCCTTCCTCGATAGCCGCCGGGTGATGATTTTCGGCGCAAACAGCCTGTTTAACGATTTGCTTGAACGCCTGGGTTTGCGCAATGCGTGGGAGGGTAAAACCAATCCCTGGGGTAGCGCTATTGTGGGTATCGAAACCCTGGTGAGGCTGGAAAATGTGACCGCACTTTGCTTTATGCACGGCGATGATGACCCGGTTAAAACGGTGGCTAAGTCTGCTTTGTGGCAGGTGATGCCTTTTGTGCGCGAAGGGCAGCTGCATTTATTGCCTGCCGTCTGGTTCTATGGCGGCAGCTTTTCGGCGCTGCGTTTTTGTCAGCTGCTGCCGGAGGCCCTGTGCGCTTAATTCTCGTTTTACTTTGTGCTTTTACGTTGTTTCTGACCGGCTATAACTTTCAGCAGACGTTGTCCGCCAGCCTCTGGTGGCAGGCAATCGTTGCCCCGCAGGTGACCGATGTTTCCCAGATGCTGTTTCACTACAGCATGCTGCCGCGCACAACTCTGGCTTTACTTACCGGGGCAGGTCTGGCGCTGGCAGGTTGCCTGTTTCAGCATATTCTGCGTAATCCCCTGGCGGAACCGGCAACGCTCGGAGTGGCGGCAGGTGCTCAGCTGGGATTGACCCTGGCGACGCTATTTTTAGCCGGAGCAGGGGAAACGGGCAAGCAGCTTGCGGCGCTGGCCGGAGCGATGGCGGTCGGCAGTATTGTCCTCGGCGCGGCCTGGGGCAAGCGCATGTCTCCGGTCACGCTGATCCTTGCCGGGCTGGTGCTCGGCCTGTATTGCGGAGCGGTAAAAAGCTTCCTCGTGCTGTTTAACCATGAACGTCTGCAAAACTTGTTTATCTGGAGCAGCGGCATGCTGAACCAGTATGACTGGGCGGGCGTTGATTTTCTCTGGCCGCGACTGCTGGCCGTGCTGGCGTTAATCGTCCTGATGATTCGGCCACTGGGCATGCTGGCGCTGGACGATGCGGTGCTGCGTGGTCTGGGAATGAAACTTGCCGTAGTGCGGGTTGCCGGACTGTTTCTTGCTTTGCTGCTCAGCTCCATGCTGGTCAGCATTGTGGGGGTTATCGGGTTTATTGGCCTGTTTGCGCCGATTCTGGCGGGAATGTTTGGCGTGCGCCGCCTGCTGCCGAAGCTGCTGGCTTCGATGGTGATGGGCGCTTTGTTGCTGGTGCTTAGCGATCAGCTGGTTATCTGGCTGGGCAGCTTCTGGCAGGAGTTGCCTACCGGCGCGATAACGGCCCTGGTCGGCGCGCCACTCATGCTCTGGCTGCTGCCGCGTCTGCGCCATCAACGTCTTGCGGCCACGCAGGATACCAGCGCCGTTGCCGAACGGCCGCTTTCGGCTAAAACCATAATACTGGCCTCTACCGTGCTGCTGCTGGTGTCGCTGCTGGCCCTGGGCGTCGGGCGGGAAAGCGCAGGCTGGTTCGTGGGTATGCAGGAAATGTGGCAATGGCGCTGGCCGCGTGTACTGTCGGCGCTTGCAGCAGGGGCGATGCTGGCCGCGGCGGGAACGCTGGTGCAGAAGATGACCGGTAACCCAATGGTCAGCCCGGAAGTGCTTGGCGTCAGCTCGGGGGCCGCTTGCGCCATCGTATTACTGACATTCCTCGTTCCCGGGGATATCAGCGCCTGGCAGCTTCCGGCCGGCTTTGCCGGCGCGGCGTTAACGTTGCTGGCGATGCTGGTGCTGGCGCGCTCGGGGCTGGCTCCGGGGCGGCTATTACTGACGGGCGTGGCGCTGAGTACCGTGTTTGCCACGCTGCTGACGCTGTATCTTGCCAGTGGCGATCCGCGTAGCGGGGCGGTGCTGACGTGGCTCTCCGGGTCGACCTGGAAAGTGACCGGGCAGCAGGCGCTGGTGAGCGGCGCTATGGCACTCGCCTTTATTGGCCTGACGCCGCTGGTCCGGCGCTGGTTGGTTATTCTGCCGTTAGGCGGCGAGGCCGCTCAGGCGTTGGGCGTGGCGCTGAGCCGGTCGCGCATCACTATCCTGATGCTGGCTGCCGGGTTGGTTGCCGCCGCGACGCTGTGCGTTGGCCCGCTGAGCTTTATTGGGCTAATGGCTCCCCATATGGCGCGGATGCTGGGCTTCCGCCGAGCTATGCCGCAGCTCGTGATGGCGATAGCCATTGGCGCGGGGCTGATGCTGGTAGCCGACTGGCTTGGACGTAGCCTGATATTCCCGTTCCAGATCCCGGCAGGGCTGCTGGCGACGCTGTGCGGCGCGCCTTACTTCATCTGGTTATTACGAAAAGCGTAACGAGTAACAGACTGTCATTTTTACTTGCAATTATTAACCTGCAAATGATAATTGCGATCAAAATCAGAACCGTTCTCATTATTAATTTCGTTATCTTACCAGGGATTTACTATGCACTACCTCACTTCTCAACAGGCCGGGCTACGCCCGCGCCTGCTCGCCGCAACGATAGCTACTCTCTGCTTTCCCGCCGTCGCCGCTACTCAACAAAGCTTGCCGCAAAAAAACAGCGCCAAAGAAGAAACCATCACGGTGACGGCCACGCCGGAAAATGATTTCCAGTCCGGTGGCAATGAGCTTGTTCCGGCATATCTTGACGGGCAGGTCGCTAACGGCGGCCGTCTTGGGATGCTGGGCGAGCAGGACGCCCGCAACGTGCCGTTTAACGTTATCGGCTATACCTCAAAAATGATTGAGGATAAGCAGGCCAACACCCTCAGCGATATTATTCGTAATGATGCGACCATTCAGCCCGTGCGCAGCTACGGTAACTTTGGCGAGTCCTACCGGGTGCGTGGCTTCCTGCTGGACGGAGATGATATCTCCTACGGCGGTTTATACGGCGTCTTGCCACGGCAGATTACCAGCACCGCGATTGCCGGGCGCGTTGAGGTGATTAAAGGTTCGACCGCGTTCCTGAACGGCGTACCTCCGGGTGGAAGCGGCGTTGGCGGGGCGATTAATATCGAGCCTAAGCGTGCGGGGAGCGAGCCGCACACGCGGGTTGGTGTTGATTACACCGGGCGCTCTCAGGTAGGTGGTTCGCTGGATACTGGCCGTCGATTTGGCGATAACGACCAGTTTGGCGCGCGGGTTAACCTTCTTCATCGAGAAGGTGAGAGTGAAATCCACGACCAGAAAAACCGGACTTCTCTGGGCAGCGTCGGGCTTGATTACAAAGGCGATAAGCTGCGCAGCTCTTTTGACGCCGGTTACCAGAAAATGACGGTTCATAACGGGCGTATCGGGGTAGGCGTTGGCGCAATCACAGAAATGCCGGAAGTGCCCGACAACCGAACCAATTACAGCCAGCCGTGGGTCTATTCCGATATGAGTAGCCGTTTTGCCGCGTTACGCAGCGAATACGACATGCTGGATAGCTGGACGGTTTACGGCGCACTGGGCACCAGCGAAACCGACGAGCGCGGTAACTACAGCGTGCCGAAGTTTGTTGATAACAACGGCAACACCAGCCAGACACGGCTTTCCACGCGTTTTATAGCCGACTCCTTCTCAGGCATGGCGGGCGTGCGCGGCAAATTCGATACTGGTTTTATCGGCCACAGCGTGAACCTCGGTTATTCCGGCGTGTACCGCAAAACTCGTGCGGCTTATACCATGTCTTCGGGCAAGACGGCGGTTGGTAATAATATTTATCATCCTTCCGACGTTGGCCTTGACCGGTTCCCGACGGTAGCGTCCGGCAGCAATATGGATGACCCAACCCAGCGCAGCCGTACGATTACCGGAGGCATTTCTCTCTCCGATACGCTTTCAGTCCTGGATGATAAAGTGCTGCTCACCGTGGGGGCCCGTCGCCAGGATGTGAGGATCCGTAACTACAGTTATACCGGCGTGGAAGATCCGAAAACGCGCTTCGACGCCTTCAAAGTGACGCCGGTGTATGGCCTGGTGGTGAAGCCGTGGGAGCCGGTGTCCTTCTACGCTAACCATATTGAAGCTTTACAGCCGGGGCCGACGGCCACCTCAAAAGCCATCAATGCAGGTAATGTTGTCGGAGTTGTGCAGTCGAAGCAGAACGAAGTCGGCATGAAAATGGACTTTGGGCGGGTTGGCGGCAGCCTGGCGCTGTTTGAAATCAAAAAGCCGGTTGGCATGATTGATAATGACAACGTTTACGGGCTGTACGGCGAGCAGCGCAGCCGTGGGATGGAGCTGAACGTGTTTGGCGAACCGCTCTACGGCGTGCGCCTGCTGGGCAGCGCGCTGTGGCTGGCGCCGGAGATGGTCAAAACGACCGGCGGCGCTAACGACGGGAAAGATGCGATTGGCGTGCCGCGTTACTCCTGGTCACTTGGCGGCGAATGGGATCTGCCGTGGGTGCAGAACCTGACGGCAACCGGGACTTTGATTCGCACCGGCTCTCAGTATGCGAATGCGAACAATAGCGTGAAGCTGAACGGCTGGACCCGCCTCGATTTAGGCGTGCGTTACAGCACGAAGCTCAATAGCCAGACTCTAACCTGGCGTGCTAACGTGGAAAACGTGACTAATGAGAAGTACTGGGCTTCTGTGGATGATAGCGGGTCTTACATTACCCAAAGCGATCCACGAACCCTGAAGTTGTCTATGACGGTTGATTTCTGACCGAAAGACCTGAAATCCTCGCTGCGGCGGGGATTTTTGTTTCTGAAACCAAAAGGATTTCAAATATAGTAACGTTCCGAAACGATAATAGTCATGTACGCGGTGCGCTGCAGGAGACTAGACTACGGCAAAGTACAGCGGGAGAATGCTTAATGAGTGAACGAATACAGGTGGTGCAGGGCGATATCACAAAGGCGGATGTTGATGTGATTGTCAACGCAGCAAACCCTTCGCTGATGGGCGGTGGAGGAGTGGACGGAGCGATTCATCGCGCCGCCGGACCTGCGCTGCTGGCAGCCTGTAAGGTGGTTCTTCAGCATCAGGGCGAGTGTGCCCCCGGCCACGCGGTTATCACCGAGGCGGGAAACATTCCGGTAAAAGCGGTTATTCACGCCGTGGGGCCAGTCTGGCACGGCGGCGAGCAAAACGAAGCTGAGCTGCTGGAACTCGCCTACCGCAATTGCCTGGATTTAGCCGCCGCAAACGGCTACCGCACCATTGCTTTCCCGGCCATCAGTACCGGCGTGTACGGTTTTCCTAAGCAGCAGGCGGCGCGTATCGCCTGGGACACGGTTTACAAGTACATTGGTATTCGTCCGCTGCCGGAACAGGTTGTTTTTGTCTGCTTCGATGACGAAAATACCGCCATCTATCAGCAAATTGCCGCCGACTGTAATAAATAAATCATTTAGCCTTCACAAAAAATCAATCTGTGAAGGCTATTCTCGTCGAAATCAGAGTGATAAGCCGGGGCGAAGCCCGGCATGCGCCGTGTATTAACCAGCGAAAGAAGGCGGCGTGACCGTTTTGTTTTTCGGTTTACCGGAGAACAGGAAGCGCAATAGCGGAATGCGTAAATGCAGCTCATAGAGCAGCAGCGCAATGCCGACAACGAATACTAACCCGCTGAAAAATCCAAGGATATTGGACGTAATATGCGGCGTAATAAATGCGCCGAAGAATAGCGTCAGCGGGTGGTGAACCAGATAGATAAACAGCGACGCATTGACGAAATAGGTCACCCGGGCCGATTTGAAATTCAGCATCCGGTAGCCCAGAGAAAACACCACGTTAACCATCCACAGGCCCATCAGCATGGTTATCACGCTTTCCGTTTCGTACATCCACGCATCACCGCTGCCGTAGCGCTGGTTTAGCAGATAGGCGGCAAAGGCGAATGCGGCGGCCACCGCGCTCCACGGCGAAGGCGTTGTGAACAGTATTTTTAGCGATTCGCGTTTAAACGTCAGCGCCCCCAGCATAAAGAAGGGCAGGTAAAACAGCGTCTGCATCACCACGAAATTAAACAGACCATCGCTTAATAACGGCGGATGAATAATAAAAATGGTTCTGCGAATAGCGGCATATAAAATACCGCAGGCCAAAAACAGAACTGAGAGTTTTCCCATCGTAACCGGTGATTTATTATTCTGTTCGTTTCTAATTATAAAGTTATTAATTTTTTGAAACAAAACCATTCCCAGCGTGGTTAATATCACCAGCACCAGTAAGAACCACAGATGTGAGACCAGTTCCCACACCAGGGTGTTGTATTTTTGGTAGCCGGTAAGCGTATGCCAGGTGCCGGTCTTGTTATTGATGTATTGCAGCATCAGGAACTGAGGCAGCGTCAGCAGCGGGATGGCGGTCAGCATCGGGATGCCGACGCGCTCCACGCGCACCGTCCACCAGCGCTTGAGCGGGTAGCGCAGGAATAACATGTAGGAAAAATAACCAGAAATAACGAAGAATACCTGCATGCGAAACGCGTGAATAAAATCATTAAATAGCGTCAGGCTCGCAGAGGGCACCGCGCTATTGACGTGCCAGTGGTGGCTCGAATAGATAAGCGAGATATGAAACGGGATGCCCAATAGCATCAACCATGCCCGGATGGAATCCAGGAAAAACTCACGTTGTTGCGGTGCGTTACTCATAATACTCCAGACATTTTCAGACTATTCGTCTTATCCTTAAGACCCTATCCCATCAGGCTAAAAGTCCAGTTCAGTCTACATATTCGTGGCAACCCTACACTAAGCATGTCATCCTGTCGCCAGGGTGAACTCTTAAAGCGTAAGCAGTTGTCTTTATTTTGCTTAAACCCTGAGCCAGTACGCTGAACAAAGCGGTGAATTGGTTGTCGGAAAGCAAAAGTTTCCATTAAAATGGATAGATTGATTTAAGCACACAAAGGGGGATGTGCTGGTTAATATGAAACATAAAGCAAATATGATGAAAGTGCGCTGGTTAGGCGCGGCCGTAATGTTGTCCCTTTATACCACTTCGGTTTGGGCCTTCACTATCGACGACGTCGCAAAACAGGCGAAAACCTTAGCGGGCAAGAGCTACGAAGCACCGAAAAGCAACCTGCCTTCGCAACTCCGCGACATGAAATACGCGGATTACCAGCAGATCCAGTTCAATCATGACAAAGCTTACTGGAACAACATTAAGACCCCATTCAAGCTCGAATTCTATCACCAGGGTATGTACTTCGACACCCCGGTTGCCATCAATGAAGTGACTGCCACCGCGGTACATAAGATTAAATACAACCCGGATTATTTTAACTTCGGGGATGTAAAACACGATAAAGACACCGTAAAAGATCTCGGTTTTGCCGGTTTCAAAGTGCTCTATCCGATCAACAGCAAAGATAAGAACGACGAAATAGTCAGCATGCTCGGAGCGAGTTATTTCCGCGTAATCGGTTCTGGCCAGGTATATGGCCTGTCTGCCCGCGGCCTGGCTATTGATACCGCGCTGCCGTCCGGCGAAGAGTTCCCGCGCTTCCGCGAATACTGGATTGAGCGTCCGAAACCAACGGACAAGACGCTGACCCTGTATGCATTGCTCGATTCCCCGCGCGCCACCGGTGCATACCGCTTCGTTATCACCCCGGGGCGCGATACCGTGGTCAACGTGCAGTCTAAAGTTTATCTGCGCGACAAAGTCGGCAAGTTGGGCATTGCTCCGCTGACCAGCATGTTCCTGTTTGGGCCAAACCAGCCGTCCCCTACCACTAACTTCCGCCCGGAACTGCATGACTCTAACGGTCTTTCAATTCACGCCGGTAACGGCGAGTGGATTTGGCGTCCGCTGAACAACCCGAAACACCTGGCGGTAAGCTCTTACGCTACGGAAAATCCGGTTGGCTTTGGCCTGCTGCAACGCGGCCGTCAGTTCTCGCGTTTTGAAGATTTAGACGATCGTTACGATCAACGTCCAAGTGCCTGGGTTGCGCCGGTTGGCGACTGGGGTAAAGGCCGCGTCGAGCTGGTTGAGATCCCGACTAACGACGAAACCAACGATAACATCGTTGCCTACTGGACGCCGGATCAACTGCCGGATCCGGGCAAAGAGATGAACTTTAAGTACACCATCACCTTTAGCCGCGATGAAGACAAAATGCATGCGCCGGACAGCGCGTATGTGCTGCAAACCCGCCGTTCGACCGGCGACGTTAAGCAGTCCAATCTGATTCGTCAGCCGGATGGCACCATCGCGTTTGTGGTGGACTTCACCGGCGCTGAGATGAAAAAACTGCCTGCGGATACTCCGGTCACCGCGCAGACCAGCATTGGCGATAACGGTGAAATAGTGGACAGCCAGGTGCGCTACAACCCGGTCAATAAAGGCTGGCGTTTAACCCTGCGCGTGAAGCTGAAGGACGAGAAGAAGACGACCGACATGCGTGCTGCGCTGGTTAACGGCGAGCAGACATTGAGTGAAACCTGGAGCTACCAGCTGCCTGCCAATGAATAAGTCTACTGAACTCGCGCCCGATTATATTGAGGCACTGCCGCTTTCTGCCGAGCAGAAGGCGGCTCTTCCGACATCCGATCTTCAGGCGGTGCATGAGGCGCTTGACGCGCAGCATCACCACTATGAGCGAGCGGATGACTCTCCCCTTGCATCGGTAGAAGCTCGCCTTGAGGCTAGCTGGCCGGGTTCTCTTGGTGGCGATCAGCTGATCAGAGACGAAGAGGGGCGCCCCCAGCTGCAGGCGATGCCGAAGGCCACGCGCTCTTCTATGTTCCCGGATCCGTGGCGCACTAACCCGATTGGCCGCTTCTGGGACCGCCTGCGCGGCCGCGAAACGCACTCGAAGTTCTCCTCCAAAGAGGAAGAGGCCTCCGAGCAGAAATGGCGTACCGTGGGCACCATCCGCCGCTATATTTTGCTGATCCTGACGCTGGCACAAACCGTGGTGGCAACCTGGTATATGAAGACCATTCTTCCGTACCAGGGCTGGGCGCTGATTAACCCGACGGATATGGGGGGCCAGGATTTGTGGGTCTCCTTTATGCAACTGCTGCCGTATATCCTGCAAAGCGGCATTCTGATCCTGTTCGCCATTCTGTTCTGCTGGGTCTCTGCCGGTTTCTGGACCGCGCTGATGGGCTTCCTGCAACTGCTGATGGGCAAAGATAAATACAGCATCTCGGCCTCGACGGTGGGCGATGAGCCTATCAATCCAGAGCACCGTACCGCGCTTATCATGCCTATCTGTAACGAAGACGTGGATCGCGTGTTTGCCGGCCTGCGTGCAACCTGGGAGTCGGTAAAAGCGACCGGGCAGCAGAAGCATTTTGACGTTTATATCCTGAGTGACAGCTACAACCCGGATATCTGCGTAGCCGAGCAGAAAGCGTGGATGGAGCTGATAGCCGAAGTGCAGGGCGAAGGGCAAATCTTCTACCGTCGCCGTCGCCGTCGCGTGAAACGCAAAAGCGGCAACATCGATGACTTCTGCCGTCGCTGGGGCAACCAGTACAGCTACATGGTGGTGCTGGATGCGGACTCCGTGATGAGCGGGGACTGCCTGACCAACCTGGTGCGCCTGATGGAAGCTAACCCGAAGGCCGGTATCATCCAGTCTTCGCCGAGAGCGTCCGGTATGGATACGCTGTATGCGCGCTGTCAGCAGTTCGCGACTCGCGTTTACGGGCCTTTGTTTACCGCGGGCCTGCACTTCTGGCAGTTGGGTGAATCGCACTACTGGGGCCACAACGCGATTATCCGCGTGAAGCCGTTCATCGAGCACTGCGCGCTGGCTCCTCTGCCGGGCGAGGGTAACTTTGCCGGTTCTATCCTGTCTCACGACTTTGTGGAAGCCGCGCTGATGCGCCGTGCAGGGTGGGGCGTGTGGATTGCCTATGATCTGCCGGGTTCTTATGAAGAGCTGCCGCCGAACCTGCTGGACGAGCTGAAACGCGACCGCCGCTGGTGCCAGGGCAACCTGATGAACTTCCGCTTGTTCTTGGTTAAGGGCATGCACCCGGTACACCGTGCGGTATTCCTGACGGGCGTAATGTCCTATCTGTCGGCTCCGCTGTGGTTTATGTTCCTTGCGCTGTCTACCGCCCTACAGGTGGTTCACGCTCTGACCGAGCCGCAGTACTTCCTGCAGCCGCGCCAGCTGTTCCCGGTATGGCCGCAGTGGCGTCCTGAGCTGGCGATAGCGCTCTTTGCTTCGACGATGGTACTGCTGTTCCTGCCGAAGCTGCTGAGCATTATTCTTATCTGGTGCAAAGGCTCGAAAGAGTACGGCGGGTTCCTGCGGGTTACCTGTTCTCTGCTGCTTGAGGTGCTGTTCTCGGTACTGCTGGCGCCGGTGCGCATGCTGTTCCACACGGTGTTTGTGGTAAGTGCGTTCCTCGGCTGGGAAGTGGTATGGAACTCCCCGCAGCGTGACGATGACTCCACTCCATGGGGTGAGGCGTTTATGCGCCACGGCTCTCAGCTGCTTCTGGGTCTGGTGTGGGCTGTCGGCATGGCGTGGCTGGATCTGCGCTTCCTGTTCTGGCTGGCGCCGATTGTCTTCTCGCTTATCCTGTCGCCGTTTGTGTCGGTTATTTCAAGCCGCGCAACGGTGGGGCTTCGCACCAAGCGCTGGAAGCTGTTCCTGATCCCGGAAGAGTATTCTCCGCCTCAGGTTCTGGTCGATACGGACAACTATCTGCAGCTGAACCGTAGCCGCACGCTGGACGATGGCTTTATGCACGCGGTATTTAACCCGTCATTTAATGCCCTGACTACCGCGATGGCTACCGCGCGTCACCGTAAAAGCCTGGTGCTGGAGATCGCACGCGATCGCCACGTTGAGCAGGCGCTTAACGAAACGCCGGACAAGCTTAACCGTGACCGTCGCCTGGTGCTGCTGAGCGACCCGATGACCATGTCCCGCCTGCATTACCGGGTGTGGGCAAATCCTGAGCGCTACACCTCGTGGGTGGACAGCTATAAAAAGCTGGAGCTGAACCCGCTGGCGCTATCGTCAAAATAATGGCGTAAAACGTCAAAATGCCGGCCCTTTGAGGTCGGCATTTTTTTGTCTTTTATCTGGCGGAAGTTATACTCAGCGCTTCCTGAACCGGAGGGTAGTTGTGGGTAAAATCATTATTGTACTGGCGATGGCCTGCTTGCTGAGCGGCTGCGGCAGCATTATCAGCAGAACTGTACCGGGGCAGGGGCACGGTAACCAATACTACCCCGGCGTGCGCTGGGACGTCCGTGATGGCGCATGGCGCTATATCACCGTGCTTGACCTGCCGTTTTCGCTGATCTTCGACACGCTGTTATTGCCGATCGACGCCAGCCACGGCCCGTACGAATAATCTTTACCGCTCATCCCATTCATCTGCTGCCGTGCGGCCCTCTTCGGTGTCCAGCGGCGGCTCAAGCTGAAATTCACCTTCATCCCACTCGTGCAGCGTATTCTCTTCCAGCCACTCCTGACGCAATTCAATTTCGTCAAAATCGCCGTCGAACACGCTTTGCGCTGCCTCACCGCTTAACATCGGCAGGCATTCGCCGTCTTCACCATCGTCGGCAAAGAACTCGGCCTGCCACATAATATCGCCATCCTGCAGCACGTATTTTTGAAAATTAAACTGTTCGACGTTGGCGCTTTCTTCATCCACGTTCGGGTTCTCGGCAAGAAACTGCTCCCGCGCGGCATCAATGGCTTCTTCCAGGGTTGCATACAGGCTCATCGGCATCTCCTTTAATCGCTTCAGAATGGGCGTAAAAGAATGTATAGATGGCGATAAGAAAGCTGTCAAAGCCGCTTTTCATCAGCCTTAAAGCGGCGGGTATATTAGATGAAGGGAAAAGTGTTGTTGGATGATTATATTTATTGAATCGTCTGGGTATCAGCAATATTTCTCCTCTCAAAGAAGGTTGATTTTTGCATGTTTTTTGAGCTACTCAGAATGGAACTAAAAAATTTCAAAGCGTATGGTTTGGGCTTTGCAATGAAAAAGGGATTTCAAAAATGGCAATACCCGCTTATTTATGGATGAAAGATGATGGTGGGGCTGATATACGAGGCTCTGTTGATGTTATCGATCGTGAAGGCAGCATTGAAGTATCAGGATTTGGTCACGGCTTACATCTGCCAACGGATAACAGTACAGGAAAGATCACCGGTACACGCGTTCATGCCCCGTTAACCTTCGAAAAAGAGTTTGATTCATCCAGTCCATATATCTACAAGGCAGTAGCTAAGGGCCAAACGCTGAAAAGTGTAGAAATTAAATGGTATAAAATTAACTACGCAGGGCAGGAAGAAGAGTATTTCAATATGCTGCTTGAGGGCGTGAAAGTCATTTCTATCTGTCCAATGATGCATGACTGTAAAAATCCGGCGACGGAGAAACATACCCATCTGGAAGCTGTTTCCTTGCGTTATGAGAAAATTACGTGGAAATACTGTGATGGAAACGTCGTCTTCTCCGACAGCTGGAATGAAAGATGATCAAATGCACCTTCTATCTCAACGGCGGATCCTTGAGTAACCTCAGCTGCCCTGAATAGGTTTCTTTCCGGCTTATTCTGGAACGGGAGCATCACGTAACAACCCAGATGACATCGCCGTAGAGAACATCGGGCCACTTCCTCCTGGACAATATTACATAGTTACAAGAGGGAGTGGCGGTCTGTTCACTGGAGTCAGAGACTCCTTTGCATCATTCATCAGTGGCTCAGACAGATCAATTTGGTTTTCCCTTTACCGTAACGATACACAGATTGATGATCTGACTTATATTGGGCAGGTTGAACGGGGGCATTTTCGTCTACATCCGGCAGGATATAAAGGTGTTAGCGAAGGATGTATTACATTACCTCGGCTATCAGATTTCATATTATTACGAAATGCATTACTTAATACACCGAGAATACAGATTGCCGCCACGTTCTCAGCCTTTGGTACTATACAGGTATATTGATGAAATATGTAATCATGTGGATTTGTGAGTCAATGCTTTACTGTGCGATATTAGTAATCCTTTTCATCACGGTACCAGAAGCTGCTGCTTACCGCTTCGTACGACAATTCACGGGAGTTATACCTGGTGATGTATGGGATAAATATTATTTCCTTTCTCTCTGCGTGCTATCGTTACTAATAGTTTCGCTGGTTATCTACATAGTAGCACGCCTGAAGGCCATGTTTTTTTGAGTGTTTGTAACTATTATTGTTAAATTTTAGAAAAGTGAATAAATAATTCATTTTCGATTTATCTGTAGCATATAAAATCTGTCCTGACGACTATATTTATTTTTTCCGGCAACGACCTGTCTTCAATTCAGGTCGCAGCCTGTGTATATGCTCGCAATTTTTTTACTCTCCCGGAATACGCACCCGCTCGGCGGGCTGGCGCAGGGTTATCCATGAATAGACGGCGTTAAACATCACCACGCTTGCGGTGACGAGAAAGACGGTGCGGAAGCCGTAGCTGGCGGAAACGGCGGCGCCCAGCAGCGGGCCGGTGACGTTGCCGATATCGCGGAAGGATTGGTTGTAGCTAAATATTCGGCCAGCAATTTGATTAGAAGAGTTGTAGACCAGCAGAGTCTGTACCGCGGGCAATAGCGCTCCGTCGGCGGCGCCAAGCAGGAAGCGCAGGATACCAAGTTGCCAGACGTTTTGGACCAGCGACATTGGGATCAGCAGGAGCACCGAAATGGCTAATGCGCCGATAAGTATTTTCTCCGGGCCAATGCGATCGCCGAGCTTGCCCAACCTCGGGGCACCAATCAGCGCCGCCACGCCGGGGACGGAAGCAATCATCCCGCTGATAAACGCCAGATTGCTGACGTTCCCCGCAAGGTCGCGGACATAGAGCGTGAGGATGGGCGCAATGGAGCCGGTAGCGACCTGAATTATCATGGTGGTGACAAACAGGCTCAGCACCAGGCGCGGATTTTTCAGCGAGGTCAGCACCTGACGAGCGTGCAGCATGTCCTTTTTAGACACCGGCGTGAACGACTCGCGGATGAAAAACAGCGTCATCACAAAGCAGATAAACAGCACCAGAGAGGTAATAAAGAAAACCGAACGCAGGCCGTAGGTGTCTGCCATCAGGCCGCCCATCAGCGGGCCAAGCAGCGCGCCGCTGACTGAGCCCGTCGACAGCGTGCCAAGTGCCCATCCGCTTTTATGGCGGGGAATTTGAGTGGCTATCAGCGCATTGGCATTGGGAACAAAACCCCCCAGCAGGCCCAATAGCGCACGCAGCGCCAGAAACTGCCAGATATTCTGCGCCAGCCCCATCAGCAGCATCACAATCGACATACCCAATGCGGAGCGCAGCAGCATAAGCTTGCGGCCTTTCCGGTCGGCAAGACCGCCCCAGAATGGCGAAGCAACCGCGGAGAATAAAAAGGTAATGCTGAACACCAACCCGGACCACATATTCAGCTGGCTATGTCCGGTTACGCCGAGCAGTTCGACGTAGAGCGGCAGAAAGGGCATAACAAGGCTAAAGGCCGCGCCGGTGAGAAAACAGCCCAGCCAGGCGACGGCGAGATTGCGCTTCCAGTTGATGGTGGTGTCAGGGGGAGTCATACCGCTCCGAAATTGCAAAGTAAAGCCGAATGGCAAGATAGTAGAACTATTACTCTGCTAATTATGCGCCCGATGATATCGGGCTGGCAAATCGAAGGGCTTTTTTGAGCAAACAGAGGCAGGTAGAAAAAGAAAGGGTGGCCGTAGCCACCCTGCGGTCATTGATATCTGTCCGGCATGCCTTCGGGGCGGGTTTTAAAGCGGCGATGTAGCCACATATACTGCTCCGGTGCCATCAGAATGCATTTCTCGACGATTTTATTCATCCAGCGGGCGGTTTCTGCCGGGCTTTCCAGCGGCGGATTAAGCTCCGGCTGAATGATCGTTAACTCATAACCTTTACCTTTCGGCAGGCGGCGCGGAACAAAAGGAACAGCGCAGGCGCCTGAAAGCTTCGCCAGCGTATAAGTTCCGGTGGTGGTTGCCGCCTGTTCAACCGCGAAGAATGGCACAAACTCGCTGCCGCGCGGGCCGTAGTCGTGATCCGGCGCGTACCAGATGATATCGCCGTTTTTCAGGGCGCGGATCATGCCCTTCAGATCTTTACGATCGATCATGCTCTTATTGGAGCGCATGCGGCCCCAGGTTTGCAGCCAGTCCAGCAGCGGATTGTCGTTAGGCCGGTAGACGCCAATACCCGGAGTTTTAATACCGAATATACGCGCGCCAAGCTCCAGCGTCAGAAAGTGGATGCCGATCAGCAAAATGCCCTGGCCGGTCTTTTCAATCTCTTTAACTATCTCTACGCCTTCGTAGTGGCACCATTTATTGATGCGTTTAGTCGGCCAGAACCAGGCCATCCCGGTTTCAATCAGCCCCATACCCACGGATTCGAAATTTTCCACCACCATCTTTTCACGCTCGTCGGCGCTCATTTGGGGGAAGCAAAGCTCGAGGTTACGGTAGGCTATGCGCGCGCGGCGCTTCATCAGGCGTTTAGCCAGTCGGCCCAGGCCGCAGCCAATGCGGTAAAGAACCGGGTAAGGGAGCTGTACCAGCAGGTATAAAAAACCGATGCCAAGCCAGGTAAGCCAGTAGCGCGGATGCAGTAACGCGCGCGAGAATTGCGGTAAGTTCGTCATTTAAAACCTTTGTGACGGCAATTGCCGGATCTTCTAATCATTCCATTGTGGCATTTTTTGGCGCAGAGCCAAAATTAGCGGTGGCAGAGTGCCTGATATTTCATCGATTGTTGCTGTTTTTGACGATGGGTGAGCAAAATGTAGCGTAAATCGTGGGGATGTAAATTATCGTTATTTGCTTTATGATGCAGCCCACTTTTTTTCCGACGATTGCGAGCGAACACCATGCCAGTGTTACACAACCGCGTCTCGAATGAGGAGCTGCGCGAGCGCATGCTTGCCGAAACCGAGCCGCGTACTACTATCTCATTCTACAAATATTTCACTATTGAAGAGCCTCAGGCGACACGCGATGCGCTTTACCAGCTGTTTCTGAGCCTCAACGTATTTGGTCGTGTCTATCTCGCCCGCGAGGGGATTAACGCCCAAATTAGCGTGCCTGAGAGCCGGGTAGACGCTTTCCGTGAGGCGCTTTATGCCTTCCACCCGGCGCTGAGTAACCTGCGCCTTAATATCGCCCTTGAAGACGACGGTAAATCGTTCTGGGTGCTGCGTATGAAGGTGCGCGAGCGCATTGTTGCCGACGGTATCGACGATCCAACCTTTGATGCCAGCGACGTGGGCGAATACCTGAAGGCTGCGGACGTCAACGCGATGCTGGACGACCCGAGCGCGGTGTTTGTCGATATGCGCAACCACTATGAATATGAAGTAGGCCATTTCGAAGATGCGGTTGAGATACCGGCCGACACCTTCCGCGAGCAGCTGCCGAAGGCTGTAGATATGATGCAGGACGATAAAGACAAAAAAATCGTCATGTATTGCACCGGCGGCATTCGCTGTGAAAAAGCCAGCGCGTGGATGCGTCACAACGGTTTTAAAAACGTGTATCACATTGAAGGCGGGATTATCGAGTATGCACGCCGCGCCCGTGAGCAGGGGTTACCCGTACGTTTTGTCGGTAAGAACTTTGTGTTTGATGAACGTATGGGCGAACGCATTTCCGATGACGTGATTGCCCACTGCCATCAGTGCGGGGCACCGTGCGATAGTCACACCAACTGTAAAAATGACGGCTGTCATCTGCTGTTTATCCAGTGTCCTGCCTGCGCCGAGAAATTTTCAGGCTGTTGCAGCGAAGTGTGCCGTGATGAACTGGCCCTGACGCCGGAAGAGCAGCGTCGCCGCCGCGCCGGTCGTGAAAACGGTAATAAGGTGTTCAATAAATCTCGCGGTGCGCTAAACACCACGCTGGGTATTCCTGACCCCGAGTAAGATTGAAAGCCTCCCCGAAAAGGGAGGCCTTTCGACTACTGGCGAACGCCCTCGACAGAAATAATCAAGTCCACATCCTGCGAAGCCGGCCCCAGGTCCTGGGTAATATTGAAGTCTTTCAGCTTGATCTTGCCCTGTGCTTCAAAACCCGCGCGTACGCCGCCCCACGGATCGTCGCCCTGGCCAATCAGTTTGGCCGCCAGCGTCACTGGCTTAGTAACGCCGTTTAGCGTCAGGTTGCCGGTAATATCCAGCTTCTCGCCGTCTTTTTTCACTTCGGTCGAAGCAAAGGTCGCCTGAGGGAATTTTGCCGCATTGAGGAATTCCGCGCTGCGCAGGTGCTTATCGCGTTCGGCGTGGTTGGTATCAACGCTGGTGGTGTTGATGGTAACGTTTACCTTATCGGCGGCTGGATCCTTTTCATCGAAGGTAAAAGTACCGTCAAAATCGCGGAAAGTACCGTACAGCCAGCTATAGCCGAGGTGCTGAATACGGAAATTCACAAAGGCGTGTTGGCCCTGTTTATCAATTTTGTAGTCCGCAGCGACGGCGGAGCCAGTAGTGAATAACAGAGCGCTTAATGTGGCTCCCAGCAGGATTTTTTTCATCGTCTAACTCTCCATGGTTAACGGGATACTTTGCCCAGCATGCGCTTGAGGGTGGCATCCTTATCTATAAAATGGTGCTTCAGGGCGGCGATCGCGTGGAGCAGGGAAATAATTACCACCGTCCAGGCAAGCCAAAGATGAACGGTCCCCGCGAGGTCGGCCTGGCTGGCGAAGTCGGTAAGCGTTGCCGGAACATCAAACCAGCCAAACACGCTGACAGGTTTCCCGTCCGCGGTGGATATCAGGTAACCGCTCAGTAAAATAGCGAACAACAATGCGTACAGCAGAATATGGGCGATTGACGCGCTAATTCGGGTCAGGCGTGAATAACTTTTCAGCGCCGGGGGAGGTGGCGAAATAAAACGCCAGATAACACGAATGACCAGCCCCAGCATCAGTAAAATACCCATACTTTTGTGGATCTCTGGCGCTTTGTGATACCAGACGTCGTAATAACCGAGGGTGACCATCCAGAGGCCAAGGGCAAACATCCCGTAAACCGTGGCGGCGGTCAGCCAGTGAAGCAGTACCGAAAGATGTCCGTAGCGCTCGGGTGAATTTCGCCATTGCATAATTATGCGTCCATGTATTTTTCTGAAGAAATTAAAAATAGGCTTTCTGTTAACCTCAGATCAACATAAATATGCTTTTTTATAAATATATCTTACCTGTTTCTATTTTTTTGAATGACTCATGCCGATTGTTATCAGTTGAGTCGAATGAATAGTGGTTTTTTCAGGTGGGAAGCCGAGTGGAAATAATGATTGTGAATTTAATTGTTTGCATTAAAACTATATTTATTTAAATTCATCGTCAATTATTGTCAATATAACCGGCGGCGAGTTATTTAATAAAAATAGATATAAGCAAGATCGATTATCGCCACGATGGCCCAGAGAATAAGGTAAAGGATAAAGTGCTCGCGGATATTATTGGTTAAAAAATGAATAAATTTGCTCATGGCGACTCCGGTTAAAAAGTGGCGGAAGGTTCCGCCACCGGGAGATTTTACGCCGTTTTAAAGCGAGAAAGTGCGAACGGGGACAAATCAAATGCAGGTTTTTGCCCCAGAGCAAACTGACAGGCAATCTCGCCCAGTACGGAGGCGAATTTAAAGCCGTGCCCGCTCAGGCCGGTAATCACCAGCGTATTGTCATGGCCGGGCAGGGTATCAATGATGAAGTCTTCATCCGGCGAGTTGTCATAAGTGCAGGCTTTTCCGTGCAGGCAGCAGCCAATACCCGGCAGGAACTCACGCAGGAAGGGAAACACTTCGGAGCCATCGCTGGCGAGGGCGCCAAACGGCTTACGCTGCTCGTGGGAGTCGATGTTCTGGCCGCCGTTGTGTTTTCCGAGCTTGAGCTCGTTGTCCTCAGCCGGGAAGCCGTAATACTGGTCGCCGTTGGGCGTTTCGGCGGTAAAGGCCGGGAATTTGTTGTTCTCGCTGTAGCGCCCATCGGCCTGGTGCCAGGCAAAGATTTTGCGTACTGGCGTAACCGGCAGTTCCGGCAGCAGTTTGCTGACCCAGGTTCCGGCGCTGAGCAGTAGCTTGCTGCCGTGATATTCGCCTTCTTCGGTGACTACCGTCACGCCTTCTTCCCCGTGGTGAATGTCGGTGACGCGGCAGTTGAACAGCTGCACGCAGCCGCCCTGTTTTGCGAGGCTGATATACGTCTCAACGGCGATTTCGCTTTTAAGCACCCCTGAGTTCGGCTCAAACAGGCCTACATAATTTTCAGGCACCACGATTTCCGGCCAGCGGGCAGTTACCGCCGCTGAGTCTAATGTTTCCAGCGGCAGAGAGAATTTTTCGGCGCTGGCCGCTACATTGCGAATAAACGCCGAATCAGCGGGGCCGAGGTTGATAACGCCGGTGCGGTGAAACAGCTTTTCGCCGCTGGTTTCCGCCAGCGCATCCCACAGTTTTTGGGCGCGCAGCACCATAGGCACGTATTTTTCCCCTTCACCGTAGGCGTGGCGGATAAGACGAGTACCGCCGTGGTGGCTACCCTGGTCGTGCGGCGGGTGGCCGCTATCAATCATCAGCACCTTGAGGCCTGAGTGGGTTGCATAGCAGCCTGCTGCTGCGCCGACGGAGCCGCTGCCGACGATAATGAGGTCGTAGTTCATAAGCTTTTCTCTGTGGAAAATTATCTGTAGCAGGGTAATTAATTCGCCGTGGGGATGCAATTAACGGTACGGATAAAATAAAAAAGGCACCCATTGGGTGCCTGTGGCTTTTGTCAGCATTGCTCGTCAATGCTTGCGATAATCGTTTTGCTGATAATCACTGGATTCAATCTTTGCAATCCCGGCTTCGAGAATTGATATAAATTGCCGGGCGACATCGGTGGTCAGCCAGAGCGTCTGGCCTACCTCGGTTTCATCTTGCTTCTGATTATTGGATGTCAGGTAGTGCAGGCGCAGCATCATGGCATCGTAGCTATCGACGGTGCTGATGTCCCATCCGACGAGGGGATGAGTCTGAATAACATCACTATTTTTTTCCATCATAACCCCTTTTATACGTGTTTAAAGACAACGGCTAGCGAGGTTCATGCGTGATTTATCGTGAAGCGACTTAAGTATATCAATACTCTGTATGTATGGGGGTTAAATAAATACTCCGCAACACTTTTTTTGCATTATTGACGTTGGGTGAGCAATAAATCGACAGGCTATTCCGATTTGTCTGAGATAAAGTGGAAATTAATCAGCGGGTAGTTTAAAAAACGAGCAAAATAAAGCGTAGAAATAAAAAAACCGGATGGCGACACCCGGCAAAAAAGTACCAACATAATTGAGGGTATTAGTCGGCGGAAAACCAATCGTCAGCGCTTTCCCAGGTTTCCTGGAGGATCTCGCTGATTCGCGTTTTATCTTCTTTTGCTCCGCCCAGCACCGAAAGGTTGTTGCCGGACGCGTAGCGCACCTGGACTTCGCTGCTGGTGTCGGGGAAATGCTGATTAATACGGCGGGAAAGCTCGCTGGCAAGGGCGTCAATCGCCCCCGGCGGTAGCGGTGTAGTTTTAGCTATAGTGACTTCAATACGCATAACGACCCCCTGTACAATATACTGGATATTTATACAGCCTAATTATCCACTTCGCAACAGGGGGCGCTGAAAAATTTAGCGTTTTACCGACCAGACAACCTCTTCCCCGGCGAGGAACGGCACGATGCTGTCATCTTCGGTTTCAATCAGCTCCGGCATTTTCTCCGCCACGCGCACCAGCTCGATGCTCTCTTCATTCACCGGCAGGCCGTAGAAACGCGGGCCGTTCAGCGAAGTAAAGGCTTCGAAGTGCTGCAAGGCATTCATCTCTTCAAATACCGTGGCATAGGCGCCAAGGGCAGAAGGCGCGTTAAAGCAGCCCGCACAGCCGCAGCTGGCTTCTTTACGGTGACGAGTGTGCGGAGCCGAGTCGGTACCGAGGAACACGCGTTCGCAGCCGCTGGCGACCAGCGCACGCAGCGCTTCCTGATGAACGCTACGTTTCAGGATAGGCAGGCAGTAAAGGTGAGGGCGAATACCGCCAACCAGCATATGGTTGCGGTTAAACATCAGATGCTGAGGCGTGATAGTAGCCGCAATCAGTGAATCACCTTCCTGCACATACTGAGCGGCGTCTTTGGTGGTGATATGTTCGAACACCACTTTCAGGCCCGGCAGCTGGCGGCGCAGCGGCTCCATTACGGTTTCAATAAAGCGGGCTTCGCGGTCGAAAATATCGATATCGGCGTGGGTGACTTCGCCATGCACCAGCAAAGGCATGCCGATTTTTTGCATGCGCTCCAGCACCGGCATAATTGCGGCCGTACTGGTTACGCCGTGGGCGGAGTTGGTTGTCGCGTTTGCCGGGTACATCTTGGCCGCTGTAAACACGCCTTGGTTAAAGCCGCGCTCCAGCTCGTTCGGGTCGAGCGTGTCGGTCAGGTAGCAGGTCATCAGCGGTTCAAACGTCTGCCCGGCAGGCACGGCATCCAGAATACGCTGGCGATAGGAAACGGCGGCTTCAACGCTGGTAATCGGCGGCATAAGGTTAGGCATCACAATCGCGCGGCCAAAATCCTGGCTGGTATAAGGCACCACGGTTTTCAGCATCTCGCCGTCGCGAAGGTGGATATGCCAGTCGTCTGGGCGGCGGATTTTTAATACCTGAGGTAATGCGGTCATGAATGTGCTCCGGCGTGTGAGGGAAAATCAGTCATCTGGGGCTGGTTTTATGCCGGGCACTAAGGATAAGGGGAAACGTTATCGTTTGCACCACTTATGTTGCACAAACTCATCGGGACAGTTAGCTGCCCCGATGGTTAAGCGATTAGTCGGTGAAAGGAATAACGATCTCGCCGGGTTTGACTTCAATCCCTTTGGCATATTTCTTCGCCAGCGACTCGCCTTTGCTGCGATCTTCGCTCAGAACGTAAGCCGGCTGCTGGTTAAAGTAATTGCGCAGCGACTGGTTCAGATAAGGGACGATGGTTTGCAGCACGCTCTGCATTTTTTGCGGCTCAACCTGGGCATCCACCACTTCCATTTCCTGCAGGAAGATAGCGCCTTTCTCTTTGTTGAACACCGGCAGCGCCTTGAGCTTCAGCTTCAGGGTGGCTTTCTGGTTGCCGAACAGAGAAGACATATCCAGGTTAGCATCGCCGGTTAGCGTCACTTTGTTTGGTTCTTCCCGGCCAATCTGGCTGGTGAGGTTAGTCAGCACAACGTGCGCGTCTGCAATACCGGGCAGGCCGATATCTTTTGAGAAGTTATTGTGTTTCTCCAGCGCCTGGTTAATCTCCTGTTCATTGACGCTGTACTGCGTTAATTGGTTACATCCTGCCAGCAGGCCGCTGAGCATCAATGCTGCGGCAAAAACAATCTTCTTCATAGGCTTCCTCAAATAGCGGCTCCAATGCCGTGCCTTGCGTTAATCAGCATAATCCGACACGGCAGGCGCTGCTACCGGAAAAGTATGAAAGCGGGATGCTTACCTCTGGCCGCCCGGCTCCAGCATCGTCGGCTCTACCCGCTTAAGGCTAAACTGCCACCACAGCGCGGCAAGCGTAATGCAGCCGATTATGCCGAGCATTGCCCACGGCAGTTCCGGCTGCCCGAGGGTTTTACCGACGTCAAATAACCAGCCGCCGCCCGTATAGCCGAGCGCTCCGCCCAGCGATAAGCCTAAGCGGCTGAACCCCATATAGCTGCCGCGTGCGCGGGCGTCGGCAAGCGAGGCGCTCAGGGTTTCACGCGCCGGTTCGGCAATAATTGAGCCGATATAGAACGTGCAGATCAGGGCAAAGAGCTGTTGCAGGCTTGAGGCGAGGCCGATGGGCAGCAGGCTGAGGGTCATCAGCACCAGGCCCGCCATTAAACGCTGCTCAAGGCGGAAGCGTTTTTCGCTCCAGCGGGCAATGGGATAGAGCAGCGTCAGGGATAGAGCGGCTTCGATGGCATACATCCACTTCACCGCCGATGGCGTACCGGCGATGTCGTTAACCATCAGCGGCAGCATCAGCATCACCTGTACGGCCAGCATGTAATAGCCGGTCAGCGTTAGCACATAGGTAACGAAGCGCTTATCCCGGAACACGCGGCTCATCCCTTCGCGCATTGGCGTGCGAATGGTTGAAAGCTTATAGGCCGGAAGCAGCCAGGCGTTCAGCGCGGCGCAGAGCACAAACATTACCGCTCCTGCGGCGCAAACCAGGCGGAAGTCGTATTGCAGCAGCCAACTGCCGAGCAGGGCGCCAATAACCGCCCCGGCGCTGTCCTGCATCATCAACAGAGAGAAGAAGCGCCCGCGGTGCTGAGGACGAACCAGCTTGACGACAAGCGCAGAGCGCGGTGGGTCAAACAGCGTACCGCCGATGGCGGAAAGCAGGCAGGAAAGCCACAGCATCCAGGGTTCAGTAGCGATGCCCATGGTGGCAAACCCGGCGGCTCGCAGCAGCATTCCGGTGACAATCATCGGCTTGGCGCCCAGACGGTCGGCGATAGCTCCGCCAAACACGCCCAGCCCCTGCTGAATAAACTGACGCAGGCCGAGGGCAATACCCACCATCAACGCGGCCCAGCCGAGCTGATCAACGAAGCGAATGGAAATTAAAGGGAAGACGACGAAAAAGCCTAATACCACCAACATGTTATCAAGCAGCAGGAAATATTTACCCAGGCTCCTTGCCTGCGCCACCCGCGACATCTCCCCTCCAGGGAACTTAATTAAACAACACAGTAACTTATTCTCGCCCGTCGCCCTGGCTTTTGACACCCGGCGCAGGACAATATTTTTTTATCGTTCAGAGAGTTTGATTCAACTCTTTAATCGAAAAAAGTGATGTTGCTTCATGTTGTTGTTTTCACACGGCGGGCAGCCGCAGGTATAGTAACGGGAATAGCCCCGTTAACTGGGATGAAGGAGTGGGATGAACATGTTTGGCTACCGCAGTAACGTGCCGAAAGTCCGTCTGACCACGGACCGATTAGTGGTACGTCTGGTTTATGAGCGTGACGCCTGGCGTCTGGCGGATTATTACACCGAGAACCGTCAGTTTTTAAAACCCTGGGAACCCATTCGCGATGAAAGCCACTGTTACCCTTCCGGGTGGCAGGCAAGGCTCGGCATGATTAATGAAATGCATAAGCAGGGCAGCGCTTACTACTTTGCCTTGCTCGACCCGGAAGAGAAAGAAGTCATGGGTGTGGCAAATTTTTCCAACGTGGTTCGCGGCTCTTTTCACGCCTGCTATCTCGGTTATTCCATCGGCGAGAAGTGGCAGGGGCAGGGGCTAATGTATGAGGCGCTGACCAGCGCGATTCGCTATATACAGCGCAGCCAGAATATCCACCGCATTATGGCAAACTATATGCCGCATAATCAGCGCAGCGGCGACCTGCTGGCGCGGCTGGGTTTTGAGAAAGAAGGCTACGCAAAGGATTATTTGCTGATTGATGGCGCATGGCGGGACCACGTCCTGACCGCGCTGACCGCTAAAGACTGGACCCCAGGGCGTGGAGCGTAAAAATGAAATATCAGTTAACTGCGGTAGAAGCCCGCGTGATTGGCAGCCTGCTGGAAAAGCAGATAACGACGCCTGAGCAATACCCGATGTCGGTCAACGGCGTGCTTACCGCAAGTAACCAAAAGACCAACCGCGAGCCGGTAATGGAGCTGAAAGAGCATGAAGTCCAGGACACGCTGGACGCGCTGGTGAAAAGCCACTATCTGCGCACCGTCAGCGGTTTTGGCAACCGCGTGACGAAATATGAGCAGCGCTTCTGTAACTCCGAGTTTGGCAATTTAAAACTGACGCCAGCGGAAGTCGCGGTCATCACCACTTTGCTGCTGCGTGGAGCACAGACTCCGGGTGAACTGCGAAGCCGTGCCGCACGAATGTTTGAGTTCAGCGATATGGCGCAGGTCGAAGCCACGCTGGAAGGGCTGGCAAACCGCGAGGACGGGCCGTTTGTGGTACGCCTGGCTCGTGAGCCCGGTAAACGCGAAAGTCGCTATATGCACCTGTTCAGCGGCGAGGTAGACGTTTCAGCGCAGGTGGAACAGGGCAGCAGCCCGGCTTCTGAAGGTCTCACCGCCAGAGTTGAGGCGCTGGAAAATGAAGTCGCCGACCTGAAGCAACGTCTGGACTCGCTGCTCGCTCACCTGGGAGATTAATCATGACTAAGCTGCGAATTGGCGTAGTGGGGCTGGGCGGCATCGCGCAGAAAGCCTGGCTGCCGGTGCTTGGGGCATCCAACGACTGGGCGCTGGTGGGCGCATTTTCACCCACCAGAGCGAAAGCGTTGCCGGTGTGCGAAACCTGGCGTATTCCCTACATCGGCTCTTTGAACGACCTGGCCGCGCAGTGCGACGCGGTGTTCGTCCACAGCGCCACCAGCTCGCATTATGCGGTAGTCAGCGAGCTGCTGAAGGCGGGAGTGAGCGTTTGTGTCGACAAGCCGCTGGCCGAAAATCTGGCGGATGCCGAGAGGCTGGTTGAGCTGGCCGAGCGCTCGAAGCGTACGCTGATGGTCGGGTTTAACCGCCGTTTTGCGCCTCGTTACCGGCAGTTAAAAGAGAAGCTGTCCGGCGGGGCTTCGTTGCGCATGGATAAGCACCGCACCGACAGCGTCGGTCCTCATGACCTGCGCTTTACGCTGCTCGATGATTATCTGCACGTTGTTGATACCGCGTTGTGGCTGGGCGGCGGTGCGGGGCAGTTACAAAGCGGCACCCTGCAAACCAACGAGCAGGGGCAAATGCTTTACGCTGAGCACCACTTCAGCCAGGGTAATATGGCGATAACCACCAGTATGCATCGCCGCGCCGGAAGCCAGCGTGAATGGGTTCAGGCGGTTACCGACGGCGGATTGTTTGAGGTGACCGATATGCGCCAGTGGCGCGAAGAATGCGGCTCAGGCTTGGTAGAACAGCCGATCCCGGGCTGGCAAACTACGCTTGAACAGCGCGGCTTTGCGGGCTGTGCACGCCACTTTATTGACTGCGTGGCAAATCAGACGGTTCCGGAAACCTCCGGCGAACAGGCGCTACTCGCGCAGCGCGTGGTGGAGAAGCTGTGGCGCGAGGCCATTAGCGAATAGTCTGTAACACATCGCGGTAGTATTTCGTCGCTGTATCGGTAGACTATGCCGACTTGTCATCATCCATTAACGCCAGCAACGCTGGCGTTCAGACGGCTGACAAACCTCAGGTGATAGATAACGCCACAGAGGGCACAAAAAATAGACAAGGAAAATCAATTCATTGATTTTCGGCTGATAGCCACAAAGAGGAAAAAACCACGCTTTTTTCCTCTTTGTTAGCAACCTTAAACGCCAGCAACGCTGGCGTTAATGTTTGTGGAATAACAAAATAAATGAACCTATTAAAATCGCTGGCGGCCGTCAGCTCGATGACCATGTTTTCCCGCGTGCTTGGCTTTGCGCGCGACGCCATTGTGGCGAGGGTATTTGGTGCAGGGATGGCGACGGATGCCTTTTTCGTTGCTTTTAAATTGCCGAATCTGCTGCGGCGTATTTTCGCCGAGGGCGCGTTCTCCCAGGCGTTTGTGCCGATTCTGGCCGAATACAAAAGCAAGCAGGGCGAAGATGCCACCCGCGTCTTTGTTTCCTATGTTTCCGGGCTTCTGACGCTGGCGCTGGCGCTGGTTACCGTGCTCGGCATGCTGGCCGCGCCGTGGGTTATTCTGGTAACCGCACCGGGCTTCGCGGATACCGCAGACAAGTTTGCGCTGACCTCAAGCCTGCTGCGTATTACTTTCCCTTATATTTTGCTTATCTCGCTGGCGTCGCTGGTGGGGGCCATCCTGAATACCTGGAACCGTTTCTCGGTACCGGCGTTTGCCCCGACCTTCCTTAACCTCAGCATGATAGGCTTTGCGCTGTTTGCCGCGCCGCATTTTAACCCACCGATCCTGGCGCTTGCCTGGGCGGTGACCGTGGGCGGGGTATTACAGCTCGCCTACCAGCTTCCTCATCTCAAGAAAATCGGCATGCTGGTGCTGCCGCGTATCAGCTTTAAAGACGCCGGGGCGATGCGGGTCATCAAGCAGATGGGCCCGGCTATTCTTGGGGTTTCGGTCAGCCAGATCTCGCTTATCATTAACACCATTTTCGCCTCCTTCCTGGTTTCCGGCTCGGTCTCCTGGATGTATTACGCCGACCGCCTTATGGAGTTCCCTTCCGGGGTGCTGGGCGTGGCATTGGGCACTATTTTGCTGCCGTCGCTGGCGAAAAGTTTTTCCACAGGCAACCACGACGAATATTCGCGACTGATGGACTGGGGGCTGCGCCTTTGCTTCCTGCTGGCGCTGCCGAGTGCGGTTGCGCTGGGTATCCTGGCAAAACCGCTTACCGTTTCGCTGTTCCAGTATGGTAAATTCACCGCCTTCGATGCGCTGATGACCCAGCGCGCGCTGGTGGCTTACTCCGTCGGCCTGATGGGGCTTATCGTGGTTAAAGTGTTAGCGCCGGGCTTTTACTCGCGCCAGGACATTAAAACCCCGGTCAAGATTGCCATCGTGACGCTGATCCTGACCCAGTTGATGAACCTGGTATTTATCGGGCCGCTGAAGCATGCGGGGCTTTCGCTGTCCATTGGTCTGGGAGCCTGTATTAACGCCTCGCTGCTCTACTGGCAGCTGCGCAAGCAGGATATCTTCCAGCCGCAGCCTGGCTGGAGCGCGTTTCTGCTGCGCCTGGTGGCGGCGGTCATTGTGATGTCCGCGGTGCTGATTGGCCTGATGCACCTGATGCCGGCCTGGGACTTAGGCGCGATGCCGTATCGCCTGGTGCGTTTGATGGCGGTGGTGCTGGCCGGTATTGCTGCCTACTTTGCGACGCTGCTTTTGCTGGGCTTCAGGTTGAAAGATTTTGCCCGGCGCACGATATAACTTTTCCTGAGGTGGATGGCGCTTTGCGCGCTCCACCCTATTCTTTATATGTTGAATGTTTAATTAGGTGATAGAGCGATGAACGGAATAATCACAACCTGGTTCGAAGATAAAGGCTTCGGATTTATCAAAGATGAAAACGGCGATAACCGTTACTTCCATGTGATTAAAGTCGCCAACCCGGAGCTGATTAAGAAAGACGCCGCGGTGACCTTCGAGCCGGGGACTAACAATAAAGGGCTGTCCGCATTTGCCGTGAAGGTCGAGCCGGAGAGCAAGCATATCTTTATTGCCGGTGAGCGTTTCAAAATTACCGCGATTAAATCCTTCCTGGTCTACAGCGAAGAGAAGCCGGTAGAGGCGAAAATCGATAAAGAAAATGCGGTATTGTCCGTTGGCCTGCTGATGAACAGCATTCGCCCGAAGACAGAAAAGAAAGAAGGGGAGATGCGTAGCGTGAAGATGCTGGCGATTACTACCTTCCAGAACACCACGCATATCTTCTCGGAAGATGAGATTGATGTGGACGCTACTGCAAAAATTCTGAACGCCCTGTAATAGCAAAACTGCTGGCGCCTGAATCAGGCTGCCAGCAGTTATCAAAATTATTTAAAAATCAGATACTGATTTTTTTGCCGCCGCGATTATTTCCGGACGTAGCCTGCCCATCCGCACCGTAAAAGTCAGGAGCCTGATGCGGCTTCAGTACCGCCAGCGCCTGTTCGTTACGGGCCAGCTGGTCTTCCAGTAACCAGCCGTTATGCTGGTTGATATCCCTCAAATGCTGGGTTTTTTGCGTAATCGTCTGCCAGCGCTGATTGATATCAATATTGATAACCGCTCCGGCATTTTGCTCAGCGCGGCGCTGCTGCTCCAGGTAGTCCAGCGTAGCCAGCAGCGAACTTTTATCTTCAGTTATACGTTGCAGCGCGTTGCCGTTTATCAGGCCTGCGGAAAGTTGCAGCTGTTCGGCGTCCATCACCTCTTTCAGTGAATTCAGCACCGCGGTCATTTGGTCCAGCACTTCTAACAGACGACTCACCGTTATTTACTCGATAAATAGCTTTGGGCTTCCTGGATAAGCGCATCGGCGATTTTGCCGGTATCCATCTTCAGGTCGCCGTTACGAATTGCCGTCTTCAGCGCTTCAACACGTTCCATGTTGATATCGCTGCTGCCAGGCTGCATCAATTTGGCCTGCGCATCGCTTAACTTCACGCTGGTGCTGTTAGCCGTGGCAGACTTTTCCAGACGGCTTTTAAGCGTCTGCGGCTCGCTGGTTTCACGAGGTTGTACGGTGCTTACCGGTTTCAATGGCGACGTGCGATCAATGCTCATTATTCTCTACTCATCGAGGGGCTCGCGGCGTAAGAGCCAGTCAGTATCATTAGTTGATATTACTATCGGCAGTCGCCGCGGAATCTTTAAAAAGATTATAGATTAATCAGAATATTCCCATCAGAGTCTACCGTCCCGCTTACCACCTGTCCTGAAGACATTCTGACGCGGGCATTTTGCGCCACCGCCGCGTTGTTTAACGCCTTGCCTTCACCGTTGACGCTAAAGCCGTCGCCGGAGGCAATAACCTGCACCTGCTGCCCGGCTTTTACGCGCCATGCCTGGCGAACCATCGACTGAATAACGGGCTGGCCGGGGGCGATATCCCGCAGTGAAACCGCGTCAGTTGCCTGGCTGAGATTCATCATCGTTCTCGGCGACAACTGGTCAAGACGGCCCTTTTTTAGTTCAACGCTGCTCTCGTCGAGCCTCGAACCTCGGCTAATAGCCCGCGCCGCTGCCACATAATTTCCGGTCGCAATAACCTGAACCTGAATAAACCGTTTGTCGCTCCCGCAGCGCGCCATCACGCTGACGTTGCCCCAAAGCTTAGCGTTGCCAGGGGTTGAAAACTCCGGGTACGGGCAGGCGGGAAGCTGCGCATCTGCGGTTCTCACGTTGACGCTGACGTCGTCGCTAATTCCCGCCAGACGCTGCTGGAAATACTGGGTCAGCGGCTCGTCCAGCGCACCCGCCAGGGCCAACTGGCTTACCAGCATGGTTGCCACGCCACTCCAGATTTTCAGGCTTCTCATCGCGCTTCTCCGTTTTCAGGTTGCGGTGATTTTAACCGCGAGCCGATTTGATCAAGGCGATAAATAGCGACGTATTTTGTGCTTATTCCACCCATCACGTACGCGTAAGGGGCTTTAAGCTTTCGGACGATTCCTAATTCTATGGACCATGGAGGAAGCATGCTCGATAAACTGGACGCCGCACTGCGATTTCAGCAAGAAGCGCTTAATTTGCGTGCTCAGCGTCAAGAGATCCTGGCCGCGAATATCGCCAATGCCGACACGCCGGGCTTTCAGGCGCGCGATATCGACTTTGCCAGTGAAATGAAAAAAGTGATGGAGCGCGGACGCGTTGAAGGCGGCGGGATGTCCCTTGCGCTGACTTCTTCACGCCATATCCCGGCACAAACCCACTCCACTCCGTCGCTCAATCTCCTCTACCGCGTACCTGACCAGCCAGCAATGGACGGCAACACCGTCGATATGGACCGCGAGCGTACGCAGTTTGCTGATAACAGCCTGAACTACCAGACCAACCTTACGGTTCTTGGTGGGCAAATCAAAAGCATGATGTCTGTGCTTCAGGGGTAATTGATGGCTTTACTCAATATTTTTGATATCTCGGGTTCGGCAATGGCCGCCCAGTCCCAGCGCATGAACGTGGCGGCGAGTAACCTCGCCAACGCCGACAGCGTAACCGGGCCGGACGGACAGCCTTACCGCGCAAAACAGGTCGTTTTCCAGCTCGATGCCGCGCCAGGCGCTGCCACCGGCGGCGTAAAAGTGACCAAAGTGATAGAGAGCGACGCGCCGGACAAAATGGTGTTCCAGCCTGGAAACCCGCTTGCCGACGCGCGTGGCTACGTGCGCATGCCTAACGTGGACGTGGTGGGGGAAATGGTTAACAGCATGTCCGCCTCCCGCAGCTACCAGGCCAACGTCGAAGTGCTCAATACCGTGAAGGGCATGATGATGAAAACGCTCACCCTCGGTCAGTAACAGGAGCCTATATGTCCATTGCAGTCAAAATGAACAACCCGGCTGATAATGTTGACCCTACGGCAGGGGCATCAAAAAACAGCCTGACGGGCAACAGCGCCTCCGACCTGCAGGGCAGTTTTCTGACCCTGCTGGTGGCACAGCTCAAAAACCAGGACCCAACCAACCCGATGCAGAACAACGAACTGACCACGCAGCTTGCGCAGATCAGTACCGTTAGCGGCATCGAAAAGCTGAACACCACCCTTGGCTCGGTTTCCGGCCAGCTTAATCAGAACCAGTCGCTGCAGGCCAGCGCCCTGATTGGCCACGGCGTGATGATCCCGGGTAACAAGATTCTGGCGGGTACTGACGCGACCACCAAGACCATCAGCACCACGCCGTTTGGCGTTGAGCTCCAGCAGGCTGCGGATAAAGTTACCGCCACGGTTACCGACAAAGACGGCAAAGTGGTGCGCACTATCGAAATTGGCGGGCTTAGCGCAGGTGTGCATACCTTCACCTGGGACGGCACGGCAAGCGACGGCACCGCGGTGGCGGATGGTTCATACAACGTAAGTATCAGCGCAACTAACGGCGGGACTCAGCTGGTGGCTCAGCCGCTGAACTTCGCCATGGTGAACGGCGTCATCAATAACAAAGATGGCCTCAAGCTGGATCTCGGAACCTACGGTTCCACGACCCTCGATGCAATCAGGCAGATTATCTAAGCCTACAACCTTAGCAGGAGTAAGACATGGCGTTTTCTCAAGCGGTCAGCGGCCTGAATGCTGCGGCCACCAACCTGGATGTGATTGGTAACAACATTGCCAACTCCGCCACCTACGGTTTTAAATCCGGCACCGCTTCATTTGCCGATATGTTTGCAGGTTCCAAAGTGGGGCTGGGCGTTAAAGTTGTGGGTGTGACTCAGAACTTTAACAGCGGCACGCCAACCAACACCGGCCGCGGCCTGGACGTTGCTATCAACCAGAACGGCTTCTTCCGCATGGTCGATAGCGCAGGCTCCGTGCTGTACAGCCGTAACGGCCAGTTCACGCTCGACCCAAGCCGTAACCTGGTGAACATGCAGGGCCTGAGCCTGACCGGCTACCCGGCAGTAGGCAGCCCGCCGACTATTCAGCAGGGTGCGAGCCCGGTTGCTTTGTCCGTTCCTAATACCCTGATGCCGGCCAAAATCACCACCACGGCCACCATGCAGGTTAACCTGAACTCTACCGACAAAGCGCCAACCGTAGCATTTAACCCGGCTAACCAGGACAGCTTTAACAAAAGCGGCCCGCTGACCGTGTATGACAGCCAGGGTAACGCTCACAACATGAACGCCTACTTCGTAAAAGACAGCGCGAACCCGAACACCTGGAAAGTCTACACCGTAGACAGCAGCGTAGCTGGCGGCACGCCAGCGCTCGCAACCACCATGGTATTCGACAATAACGGTAACCTGACTTCTGGCGGCGTAGCTAACGGTATCATGACCGGCACCATCAACGGGGCGACTCCGGCCACCTTCAGCATCGACTTCAAAAACTCGATGCAGCAGAACACCGGCGCGACCACTATCGTTGGCACTACCCAGAACGGTTATAAACCTGGCGAGCTTATCTCTTACAGCATCAACAACGATGGCACCATCGTGGGTAACTACTCTAACGAGCAGAACCAGCTGTTAGGGCAAATCGCGCTGGCAAACTTCGCTAACCCGGAAGGCCTGACGCCGCAGGGCGATAACGTCTGGGCGGCAACTAACTCTTCCGGCGTTGCGCTGCTGGGCACCGCGGGCACCGGTAACTTCGGCACCCTGACCAGCGGTGCGCTGGAGTCTTCAAACGTCGATCTGAGTAAAGAACTGGTGAACATGATCGTCGCGCAGCGTAACTATCAGTCGAATGCGCAGACTATCAAAACCCAGGATCAGATCCTCAACACCCTGGTTAACCTGCGCTAAGCGCCTGACGGGACGGTTTAATGGATCACGCAATCTACACCGCCATGGGCGCGGCCAGTCAAACCCTGAACCAACAGGCCGTGACGGCAAGCAACCTGGCGAACGCTTCTACTCCTGGCTTCCGGGCGCAGCTTAATGCCCTGCGTGCGGTGCCGGTTGAAGGGCTTTCTCTGCCAACCCGTACCCTCGTCATCGCCTCTACGCCTGGGGCGGATATGACGCCGGGTCAAATGGATTACACCTCGCGCCCTACGGACGTTGCTTTACAGCAGGATGGCTGGCTGGCGGTGCAGACTCAGGATGGCACAGAAGCTTATACCCGCAACGGTAATATCCAGGTCAGCCCCGCCGGTCAGTTGACCATCGGTGGCCGTCCGGTTATTGGCGACGGCGGCCCGATTGCCGTGCCGGAAGGTGCTCAGGTGACTATCGCCGCGGACGGCACCATCTCCGCGCTGAACCCGGGCGACGCGCCAAATACTATTGCGCCGATTGGCCAGCTTAAGCTGGTGAAAGCGACGCAGCGGGAAGTGGTGCGCGGCGATGACGGTTTGTTCCGCCTTAACCCAGCCGCGCAGGCCACTCGCGGCGCGGTATTGCAGGCTGACCCTACCATCAAGGTGATGTCCGGCGTGCTCGAAGGCAGTAACGTTAAACCGGCGGAAGCGATGGCGGATATGATTGCCAACGCCCGCCGCTTTGAAATGCAGATGAAAGTGATTGCCGGCGTTGACGAAAACGAACAGCGCGCCAACACGCTGCTGCAAATGTCCTGACGGCCGCTTACTAACAACAGGATTCAAACATGATCAGTTCTTTATGGATCGCCAAAACGGGTCTTGATGCACAGCAAACCAATATGGATGTGATTGCCAACAACCTGGCAAACGTCTCCACTAACGGTTTCAAGCGTCAACGCGCCGTGTTTGAAGATTTGCTTTATCAAACCATCCGCCAGCCTGGCGCGCAGTCTTCTGAACAGACTACGCTGCCGTCGGGCCTGCAGATTGGTACCGGCGTTCGCCCGGTCGCGACTGAACGTCTGCACAGCCAGGGCAACCTGTCCAAGACCGACAACAGCAAAGACGTGGCAATTAAAGGCGAAGGTTTCTTCCAGGTGCTGCTGCCGGACGGTACGTCGGCCTACACCCGCGACGGCTCCTTCCAGACTGACCAGAACGGCCAGCTGGTGACGGCGGGCGGTTTCCAGGTTCAGCCTGCGATAACCGTTCCGGCCAACGCCCTTAGCATTACCATCGGGCGCGACGGCGTGGTGAGCGCAACCCTGCAGGGGCAAACTGCCCCGGTACAAGTTGGCCAGCTGAACCTGACCACCTTTATGAACGATACCGGTCTGGAAAGTATTGGTGAAAACCTCTACACCGAAACCCAGGCATCCGGCGCGCCAAACGACACCACTCCGGGGTTGAACGGTGCCGGGCTGCTCTATCAGGGTTACGTTGAGACCTCAAACGTGAACGTTGCTGAAGAACTGGTGAATATGATCCAGGTTCAGCGCGCTTACGAAATTAACAGCAAGGCGGTCTCCACGACCGACCAGATGCTGCAAAAACTGACGCAAATGTAAGGCGTTTGCCGGCGCGCATACGCGCGTCGGCTGCCGTGACCTGAAGATGAAAGCAATGCAAAACCCAATGGTGCTCCGTCCTGTTGTTCTGAGTCTGGTGCTTGCCGTAAGCGGCTGCGCCCTTGTACCAAGTAAGCCGCTGGTTGAAGGTGCTACCACCGCCCAGCCGGTGCCCGGTCCTGCTCCTGCGATCAATGGGTCCATTTTCCAGACAGCACAGCCGATGAACTACGGTTATCAGCCGCTGTTTGAAGACCGCCGCCCGCGTAATATCGGCGACACCCTGACCATCCAGCTTCAGGAAAACGTTAGCGCCAGTAAAAGTTCCTCTGCGAATGCCAGCCGCGACGGTAAATCGGCGCTTGGCTTTGATACCGTGCCGACCTTCGCCGCCGGGTTGTTGGGCAATGGAAAAGCCGATCTGAATGCCTCCGGCAGCAACGGCTTTAACGGTAAAGGCGGCGCCAACGCCAGCAACACCTTTAGCGGCACCCTGACGGTAACCGTCGACCAGGTGCTGACCAACGGCAACCTGCATGTGGTGGGCGAGAAACAAATAGCCATCAATCAGGGAACAGAATTTATACGCTTCTCAGGCGTAGTGAACCCGCGCACCATCAGCGGCAGCAACACGGTTGCCTCCACCCAGGTGGCGGATGCCCGAATTGAGTATGTCGGTAACGGCTATATTAATGAAGCGCAGAATATGGGCTGGCTGCAGCGCTTCTTCCTTAACGTATCGCCGATGTAAGCGAGGGGTAGCATGATTAAATATTTACTCGGAATGGTCGTCCTGCTGACGGCAACATACGCCTCGGCAGACCGCATCCGCGACCTGACTACCGTTCAGGGCGTACGTGAAAACTCCCTGATTGGCTACGGCCTTGTAGTGGGACTTGACGGTACGGGCGACCAGACAACGCAGACGCCGTTTACCACCCAGAGCCTTAACAACATGCTCTCCCAGTTGGGCATTACCGTGCCAACCGGCACCAACATGCAGCTGAAGAACGTAGCGGCGGTAATGGTTACCGCTAAATACCCGGCGTTTGCGCGCGCGGGACAAAATATTGATGTTGTCGTTTCCTCTATGGGTAACGCCAAAAGCCTGCGCGGCGGTACGCTGCTGATGACCCCGCTTAAAGGGGTGGATAACCAGGTTTATGCTCTGGCACAGGGTAACGTGCTGGTGGGCGGGGCAGGCGCGGCCGCGGGCGGCAGCAGCGTGCAGGTCAACCAGCTTAACGGTGGACGTATTACCGGCGGGGCGGTTGTTGAGCGCGAGCTGGCCGGAACCTTCGGTAACGGCAATACCCTGAACCTGCAGCTCAATGACGATGACTTCAGCCTGGCTCAGCAAATTACCGACACCATTAATCGTTCCCGCGGCTTCGGTAGCGCAACGGCGCTGGACGGACGCACTATTCAGATCCGCGTACCAAGCGGCGGTAGCTCGCAGGTGCGCCTCCTGGCGGATATCCAGAATCTGGAAGTGAATATGCCGGTTCAGGATGCTCGCGTGGTGATTAACTCCCGCACCGGGTCGGTGGTGATGAACCGCGAAGTGACGCTGGACAACTGCGCCGTGGCTCAGGGCAACCTGTCGGTAACGGTTAATCGCCAGAACCAGGTCAGTCAGCCGAATACGCCGTTTGGCGGCGGCCAGACCGTGGTGACGCCGCAAACGCAAATCGATCTGCGCCAGAGCGGCGGAGCGGTACAGCGTGTGAATTCCAGCGCAAATCTGAACAATGTAGTGCGAGCGCTGAACGCGCTGGGCGCAACGCCAATCGATCTGATGTCGATTCTGCAATCCATGCAAAGCGCGGGCTGCCTGCGCGCGAAACTGGAAATCATCTGATGCTTAACGATACCCGTTCACTTGCTAATGCGGCTTTTGACGCCAACTCGCTTAACGATTTAAAAGCGAAGGCGGGGAAAGATCCGAGCGGCAACCTGAAAGAAGTTGCCCACCAGGTGGAGGGGATGTTTGTTCAGATGATGTTGAAAAGCATGCGCGAGGCGCTGCCGAAAGACGGTATTTTCAGCAGCGAGTCCACGCGCATGTATACCAGCATGTACGACCAGCAAATAGCCCAGCAGCTCAGCGCTAAAGGGCTGGGGCTGGCCGATGCAATGGTTAAGCAGATGGCCGGTGAGCAGGCGGAGCCTTCGGAAATGGCCGGACAGGTGCCGTTAAAGCTCGACCCGCAGACGATAACCAGCTATCAAAATCAGTCCCTGACGCAGCTCGTTCGCCAGGCGGTGCCGCGTGCGCCGTCTAATGAAGAGCCGATGAGCGGCGACAGCAAAGACTTCCTCGCCCAGCTCTCGCTTCCGGCGCGCCTGGCAAGTGAGGCGAGCGGCATTCCGCATCACCTGATTCTGGCGCAGGCCGCGCTGGAGTCCGGTTGGGGCCAGCGCCAGATCCGCACCGAGAAAGGCGAGCCGAGCTTTAACCTGTTTGGGGTTAAAGCAACATCGGGCTGGAAAGGGCCGACCACCGAAATTACCACGACCGAGTTTGAAAACGGCGAAGCGAAAAAGGTGAAAGCCAAATTCCGCGTTTACAGCTCTTACCTTGAAGCACTTTCGGACTATGTTGGCCTGCTGAGTAAGAACCCACGCTATGCCGCAGTTGCGAATGCGGTATCGGCAGAGCAGGGCGCACAGGCGCTGCAAAACGCCGGTTATGCCACAGACCCGAACTATGCGCGCAAGCTGACCGGAATGATCCAGCAGCTGAAATCCATGAGCGACAAAGTTTCAAAAGCCTACAACACTGATTTGTCAAATTTGTTCTGATTAGACTCAAGTCTGGCCGCCTGCTGCCGATAATCATCAGCAGAACCTTTGACCACACGCTATTAAGGAACCTTCATGTCCAGTAGCCTGATTAACAGCGCCATGAGTGGCCTGAATGCTGCCCAGGCGGCGTTAAGCACCGTGAGTAACAACATTTCTAACTATAATGTTAACGGCTATACCCGTCAGACCACCATCCTCGGGCAAAGCAGCAGCACCCTGGTTAACAATAATACCTATGTAGGTAATGGCGTGTATGTCAGCGGCGTGCAGCGCGAATATGATTCGTTCATCACCAACCAGCTGCGCGCGGCGCAAACGCAGAATAGCGGCCTGGCGACCCAGTACCAGCAGATGTCTAAAATTGACAATATTCTGTCCGGCACCACCAACTCGCTGTCTAAAACCATGCAGGACTTCTTCTCCAGCCTGCAAACGCTGACCAGTAACGCCCAGGATCCAGCGGCTCGTCAGGCGGTTTTGGGCAAAGCAGATGGTCTGGTAAACCAGTTCAAAGTTACCGACCAGTACCTGCGCGATCAGGACAAACAGGTTAACCTCGCCATCAGCAGCAGCGTAGACCAGATAAACACCTACGCTAAACAGATTGCTAACCTGAACGACCAGATCTCTCGTCTTAAAGGCGTTGGCGGCGGTACGGCACCAAACGACCTGTTGGATCAGCGCGATCAGCTGGTGAGCCAGCTCAACCAGGTTGTTGGCGTGGAAGTCAGCGTCCAGGACAGCGGCACCTACAATATTACTATCGCCAACGGCCTGAGCATTGTTCAGGGGACCACGGCGAATCAGCTTGCAGCGGTAAATTCCAGCGCCGATCCTTCCCGCACCACGGTTGCTTTTGTTGACCCGGTTGCAGGCAATATGGAAATTCCGGAAGCACGGATCACGTCCGGCTCTCTGGGCGGAGTTATCGCCTTCCGTAGCCAGGACCTGGACAGCGCACGTAACCGCCTCGGACAGATGGCTCAGGCTTTTGCCAGCGCCTTCAACGCCCAGCACACTCAGGGCTATGATGCCAACGGCGACAAAGGCACCGACCTATTCACCATCGGCGGCCCTGCCGTACTGAGCAACAGCAAGAATACCGGTTCCGCCCAGCTGACCCCAACGTTTGCCGACAGCACCAAAGTGCAGGCCAGCGATTACAAAATTGAGTTCGTGAATAACGCGTGGCAGGTTACCCGCCTGTCCGATAACGCAACAATTAACCCGGGCTCAGCTACCGCACCAGACGGCAGCGTTAGCCTGAACTTTGATGGCCTGAAAGTCGGCGTTTCCGGCACGCCTGCCGCCAACGATAGCTTTATCGTGAAGCCCGTAGCTAATGTGGTCGGCGGCATGACGCTGGCGATTAAAGACGAAGCGAAACTGGCGCTGGCAAGCGACCCGACTTCCGGTAAGAGCGACAACCGCAACGCGCAGGCGATGCTCGATCTGCAAAACAAGAAGCAGATAGATGGCAATAAAACCTTTAACGATGCTTACGCTACTCTGGTGAGCGACGTGGGTAACAAAACCGCCAGCCTGAAGGTGACCAGCACCACCCAGAATAACGTGGTTACGCAGCTGACCAAGCAGCAGCAGTCTATCTCCGGGGTTAACCTCGACGAAGAGTACGGCAACCTGCAGCGTTATCAGCAATATTACCTGGCTAATGCTCAGGTCTTACAGACTGCATCATCGCTGTTCGATGCGCTGCTTAATATTCGCTAACGGGGGCTAAAGCAATGCGTATCAGTACCCAAATGATGTATGACCAGAACATGCGCGGCGTCAGCGACGCGCAGAGTTTATGGTTAGGTTACGGCGAACAGATGAGCAGCGGGCTACGCGTCAACAAGCCGTCTGACGACCCGATTGCCGCCTCTCAGGCGGTAGTGCTCTCCCAGGCTCAGGCGCAGAACGATCAGTTCAAGCTGGCGCGTACTTTCGCCAACCAGAAAGTGTCTCTTGAAGAGAGCGTGCTGCAACAGGCGACGACTTCAATTGTGAGCGCCCAGGAAAGGATCGTTAATGCCGGTAACAGCGGCACGTTAAGCGATGACGACCGTGCGTCTCTGGCGACCGACCTTGAAGGTATTCGTAATCAGCTGATGAACCTTGCCAACAGTACCGACGGCAACGGTCGCTTTATTTTCGCCGGTTATAAAACCGAAGCGGAGCCTTTCACCGGAGCCGCCGGAAGCGTGACCTATAAAGGCGGAACGACCCCGATTACTCAGCAGGTTGATAGCGCACGTAATATGACTATTGGGCATACCGGTGATGAAGTCTTTAACCGTATTTCCAGCAACGCCACTCCTGAGCCGGACGGGTCACCGAGTGAAACCAACCTGTTTAATATGCTGGACTCCGCTATTAAGGCATTGAAAACGCCTGCGGCAGGGCTGGATGCAGCAGGGAAAAAAGCGCTTGATGATGTGGTAGCCAAAACCAACCGTGGCCTGGGTAACGCACTAAGCAACGTCTCTACCGTGCGTGCGGAGCTGGGTACTCAGCTTAACGAGTTAAGCAAGCTTGACGATTTAGGCAATGAACGTGCGCTGGGGCAGACTGACCAGATGAGCCAGCTGGTAGGGGCGGACTGGACTTCCACCGTTTCTAACTATGTTCAGCAGCAGGCCGCCTTACAGGCAGCTTATAAAACCTTTAGCGATATGCAGGGCATGTCTCTGTTCCAGCTAAATAGCCGATAAGTTTTACGATTTGGGCGCGCCATGAAACTGGGTGCGCCTTCTCTGCCCGCTTCCGCACCCCGGAGCGGGCTTTTTTTTATCTTGAAGGCCGGTTACCAGCCGCAGACGTCGTGCTCATTTTCCGTATCGTAGGCGCGTACGGTATTCACCAGATCCTTTACGACCTCGGCGGCAACGTCCGGTATCAGCAGCGTCATCGGCGCTTCTGTCTCGTAATCTACGGAAACGCCGTTGCTGTTGTTGGTTACGGTGACGGTATAAGTTGCCTTGCCCATGATTAGCCCTTATGAGTATTGACGACTTTACCCAGGCCTGCGCCTTCCAGGGCCGCATCCGGCGCGGCGAAAAAGTCGATATTGAAATAAGTGTCTTCGGTTAACAGTTCAATGCGATGCCATTTCTGCGGCGGGGAAATGCCGAAGGTTCCTGCCTCAATGACGATTTCCATATCCGGCTGCGTAGCTTCTGCGTCCGGGAAACCGAAATATTTCACCGCGCCTTTCATCACCGAGAGCCTGCCATAGACGCCAGCTTTTGTGTTGTGGTGGGTGAACAGCGCCTGAGGGGCGGTGTCTTTAGTCCAGAACGGCGTGGAGCGGGTGTGAAGATAGCTTTGCGGGATAATGTTCATATTCATTCCTCTGACTACATAGACCGGAGTACATCCGGGGACACGAAGAAATCGATGTTAAACAGCGCATCGTCGGTCATCAGCTCGATGTGATGCCACTTTTCCGGTGGAAACACGCCGAAATGCCCGGCGTTAATAATCAGTTCCGTTTCCGGCTCGGGAGCGTGTTCATCGGCGAAGCCCAGGTAGCGAACTTGCCCGCGCATCACGCTGAGGCGAGGGTAGACGCCCTGGCGGGTGCCTTTATCGAGATGGCGCTGAAACAGCCCGGCGGGCGCGGTGTCTTTGTCCCAGAAGGGGGAGGAGCGGGTATGGATGCAGTTTGGTGGAATTCGCAGCATGAGATTTTCTCCTCATCTTGTGCTGCAGGTATTAAATCACGCGGGCGGAAAGCGGGTTTGACATAAAGTGCATTTTAAATGCATCTTTAATGGGTAGAAGATTACTCCCTTTTAATTAGCCCACTACAGCCAATAAAAAAGCCGGTCATTTGACCGGCTTTTGGCATTACGCTTGAGGGTTACTCGGCGCTTTGCGGGCGAGTAGCCGGGGCGGTTGCCTGGTGGCTGGCGCTGTGGCCGCCGGCAGAACCTTTACCGCTGAACTCGAAGTCAGGGCGAACCCAGTCGCTCTGGCGTGGCGCTTCAGGCGTATAATCCGGAGCCGGCGCGCGGGTCATCGGAGAAGACGCCACGACAGCAGCAACAGCAGGTTCAGCCTTCACGACAGGCTTAGCCGGTGCAGCTTCTACAGTCGGTTTGGCTTCTTCAGCTACCGCGGCCGGAGCTTCAACAACGGGCTCAACTACGGCTTCCTGAACGGCCGCCGGGGCTGGTTCAGCAACTTCCGCCGCCTGAGAGACTACAGGCTCAGCTTCTTCCTGTACGGGTTCAGCCTGCTCAACAATTTCTTCGGCTACGGTTTCGTCTTCGGCAGCAATCAGCTGTGGCTGTTCGGTTACCGGGGCTTCAATCACTTCCGGGTGAGAGGTTTCAACCGGTGCGTTTTCAACCACGACTTCTTCAGCTTTAACAGGTTCTACAACCTGAACTTCGGCCACCGGAGCTGCTGCTTCGGCTACCGGAGTGTACGGAGCGTCTTCATGAGCCTGGAAGACTTCATCCTGAGCGACCTGGTCCTGCGGGCGGGCAATCGGATAAGTGATAAACACTTTGCCGGAAGCCAGCTCAGGAGAGGCACAGGCGCTTGCCAGCGGCATTGGAGACACTGCCGGGTAGCGCTCGTCACGGTAGCGGCGACGGCGCTGGCCGCTCACGCGCAGGTGGCGAGGGGAACGGCGTGAACGGCGCGGCATGCCGGCAGTTTCACGATTATCCGCGCTGTCATCCTGCTGTTCGGCAGAAACCGGAGCGTCAACCACGGCCGGAAGCGGGATAGTTGCCAGTTCGGTGCTCGCCTCTTGAACCTTAGCTTCTTCCGCTGCCGGAGCGACTTCGGATTCAAAGCGTACTTTCTGGGTCAGCTGGCGCGGTTTACGACGCTGCATCACCTGGGTACGTTCTTCCTGCTCGGCTTCAGGCTCGGCGGCAACGTCGCGCTGCAACTCTTTCACTTCCTGCTGCGCCTGACGCTTATCGTCAGAACGGCGGCGGTTGCGTTCGCGGCGTGGCTGCTGTTCGTCACGGGACTTCGGCTGCTTCTCGGTTTCTTCAACCGCGCTTACGTTCTGGCGAACTTCACGGGTTTCCGCATTCTGCTGCTGTCCGTTACGGCGGTTACGGCGGTTATCATCACGGCCTTCACGCGGCTCGCGAGCTTCACGCCCTTCGCTGTTGCGGTTATCACGGCCTTCACGGTTATCGCGATCGCGGTTGTTACGGTCGCCACGCTCATTACGCTCGCCGCGGTCACGGCGGTTGTTGTTCTGGCGACGGTTGTTGCGGCGATCCTGACGCTGGGCATCGGTCGCTGCGGTTTTCTCTTCTTCTTTAACTTCTTTTACCGGGGCTGCGGTTTCATCACCGGCAAACAGTTTTTTCAGCGCGGAGAAGAAGCGGCTAACCAGGCCTGGCTGAGCTTCAGCATTGGCTTTCGGCTGAGCGGCTGGTGCGGCCTTCACGGCAGCGGCTGGTTTAGCCGCAGCGGATTCTTCCGGCACCGGCGGAACTTCTGGCATCACGAAGGTTGCCAGAGCAGGCTGTTCAGGGCGTTTACGCTCGGCGAACTCTTCTTCGGACGGCATCGCCATCTCTTCTTCATGCAGCTTAGGCAGCATGTAGCTGAGGGTATGAGTCTCTTCGCCTTTGCGCACGCGCAGTACGGAATAGTGCGGGGTTTCCATCTGGTCGTTTGGCACGATGATGGCTTTCACGCCGCCCTGGCGTTTTTCAATCGCGCTTACCGCATCACGTTTTTCGTTCAGCAAGTAAGAGGCAATCGGCACGGGCACGATGGCGTGAACTTCTTTGGTGTTCTCCTTCAGCGCTTCTTCTTCAATCAGACGCAGGATGGAGAGCGACAGAGATTCGTTATCGCGAACGGTGCCGGTACCGCTACAGCGCGGGCAGACGTGGTGGCTGGACTCGCCCAGCGACGGGCTAAGGCGCTGACGCGACATTTCCAGCAGGCCAAAACGAGAGATATGGCTTATCTGGATACGCGCTCTGTCCTGGCGAACGGCTTCGCGCAGACGGTTTTCAACCGCACGCTGGTGGCGAACCGGCGTCATGTCGATGAAGTCGATAACGATCAGGCCACCGAGGTCGCGCAGGCGCAGCTGGCGAGCAATTTCATCGGCTGCTTCAAGGTTGGTATTGAACGCAGTTTCTTCGATATCGCCGCCGCGGGTTGCTCGCGCGGAGTTGATGTCGATGGCGGTCAGCGCTTCGGTAGAGTCGATAACAATCGACCCGCCGGACGGCAGACGGACTTCACGCTGGAAGGCGGACTCAATCTGCGACTCAATCTGATAGTGGCTGAACAGCGGGATTTCACCGGTGTAGAGCTTGATTTTGCTGCTGAAATCCGGACGGCCCAGCGCGGCGATGTGCTGGCGAGCCAGTTCGAGGACTTTCGGGTTATCGATCAGGATTTCGCCGATGTCCTGGCGCAGGTAGTCGCGGAAGGCGCGAACAATAACGTTGCTTTCCTGGTGGATCAGGAACGGAGCAGGGCGGTTTTCTGCCGCTTTCTGGATAGCTTCCCAGTGCTTCAGGCGGAAGCTCAGGTCCCACTGCAGCGCTTCGGCGGATTTACCCACGCCGGCGGTACGCACGATAAGACCCATGCCGTCCGGCAGTTCCAGCGAGGAGAGGGCTTCTTTTAATTCGGTACGGTCATCACCTTCGATACGCCGTGAGATACCACCGGCGCGAGGGTTGTTTGGCATCAGAACCAGGTAGCTACCCGCGAGGCTGATAAAGGTGGTTAATGCCGCGCCTTTATTGCCGCGCTCTTCTTTATCAATCTGAACAATAACTTCCTGGCCTTCACGCAGCACGTCTTTAATATTAGGACGGCCATGAGAGGAATAGTTGGACGGGAAGTATTCGCGAGCGATTTCTTTCAGAGGAAGGAAACCGTGTCTTTCTGCGCCGTAATCAACAAACGCCGCTTCCAGACTTGGTTCAATACGGGTGATTTTGCCTTTATAGATGTTCGCTTTTTTCTGTTCGTGTCCAGGGCTTTCGATATCCAGATCGTACAGACGCTGCCCATCTACAAGGGCGACACGCAACTCTTCTTGCTGAGTTGCGTTGATTAGCATTCTTTTCATCGTAACTTACTCATTATTCTTACATTGGCGACAGAGCTGCGGACATGGTAACGCTAACCGGGAGTGAACCGATGGCCTCGTGACTAAACGCGTAGTCGCCAACCTCACGGTTGTCGCTGGCTGAGAGGCGCAAAGTGTCGGTTGCCTGTATTTCATACGGGAATACAGCGCAATTATCGTGGGAATAACCTCAGAATATTTCTTAAAAGTTGATTCCATTTTACCGGTCAGGCTGCAACCCGCAGCCCGCTAACTGCCTGAAAGTACAATACGTCTTACGCCATTGCTGCGTGGATGAACGTTCAGGCAAAATTGGTCTTTCCGCAAATTTTCTTGTTCTAACAAGTTTCAACACGGAAAACGGCAACATTATTCCACTGCTACGCTTGTTATAGCAAGATGACTTTTGCTATTAGTGCCCTGTTTCTTACAGTTTTTTAACCTGCGTTTTGACTCTGGTACGGCTAACGAGGCAAACGCTGGCGCAAACGGTTTAAAACAGGACAGATTGTCAGTTAAGCACATAAAAATGAGTGGCGCTACGCGCGTGGGCTATTTAGAATCGCCGACCATGAAAACAGAGACTCCTTCAGTAAAAATCGTTGCTATTTCCGCCGATGAGGCCGGGCAACGTATCGATAACTTTTTGCTCGCCCGCCTGAAAGGCGTGCCAAAAAGTATGATTTATCGCATCGTGCGTAAAGGTGAGGTGCGGGTAAACAAAAAACGCATCAAGCCCGAGTACAAACTTGAAGCCGGTGACGAAGTGCGTATCCCGCCGGTGCGCGTGGCCGAGCGTGAAGAAGAGGCCGTTTCCCCGCATCTGCAAAAAGTGGCGGCGCTGACCGATGCCATCCTTTACGAAGATGACCATATTCTCGTGCTCAACAAACCGTCCGGCACCGCAGTACACGGCGGCAGCGGCCTGAGCTTTGGCGTTATTGAAGGGCTGCGCGCCCTGCGCCCGGAAGCCCGCTTCCTCGAGCTGGTGCACCGCCTTGACCGCGATACATCCGGCGTTCTGCTGGTCGCCAAAAAACGCTCTGCGCTCCGTTCTTTGCATGAGCAATTGCGTGAGAAGGGGATGCAGAAAGACTATCTGGCGCTGGTTCGCGGGCAGTGGCAGTCCCACGTTAAAGCCGTGCAGGCTCCGCTGCTGAAAAATATTCTGCAAAGCGGGGAGCGCATTGTGCGGGTGAACAGCGAGGGGAAACCTTCAGAAACGCGCTTTAAAGTAGAAGAGCGCTATGAGTTCGCGACCCTGATGCGCTGTAGCCCGATTACCGGCCGTACCCATCAGATCCGCGTCCACACGCTGCACGCCGGGCATCCTATTGCCTTTGACGATCGCTACGGCGACCGTGAGTTTGATAAACAGCTGGCGGGAACCGGCCTTAACCGTCTATTCCTGCACGCCGCCGCGCTGAAGTTTACCCATCCGAACACCGGCGAGGTGATTCGTATTGAGGCGCCGCTGGACGACCAGCTTAAGCGCTGCCTCACGGTATTACGCAACGCTAAGTAAAGTTTAACGCTCCGCCCCGGCGGAGCGTTTTTGTTTAAGCCAGCAGAGGGTTACAGCCTTCGTTGCGCAGCATTTCGCACAGGCTAATCAGCGGCAGGCCAATTAAAGTATTCGGATCTTTTCCCTCAAGCCGGTTAAACAGCGTAATACCCAGCCCTTCGCTCTTAAAGCTCCCGGCGCACTGCAGCGGCTGCTCTTTTTGCACGTAGCGGCGAATTTCTTCTTCGCTCAGATGGCGAAAATGGACGTCGAAGGGTTCGCACAGAGTTTGCAGCTGACCGTTCCGGGAATTATAAAGCGCCAGCCCGGTATAAAAGGTCACAATAGTGCCGCGCGCCTGCAATAATTGCTGAACGGCATTCTCTTCGGTGTGCGGTTTTCCGGCAATTTGATTATTCAGTACACAAACCTGATCGGAGCCGATAATAAGATGCTCAGGATAATGTTCTTTTAATGCCTGGGCTTTGGCCTGAGCCAGGCGTGTGACCAACTGCCGTGCATCTTCGCCCGGGCGTGGCGTTTCATCGACCTGCGGAGCGGCGGCAATAAAAGGCAGGCCCAGTTTCTCCAGCAGGCTGCGGCGGAACGGGGAAGTGGACGCGAGAACAATCGGTTTCATATTTTTATCATTAAAGATAGCGAATTGGATAAAGGCATTTTAAACTGTGTCGCCGCAATGTGTGCGAATAAATGGCAAAAGGCGCTGTTCCCAGGCCTTTTTCTTTGACTCTATGACGTTACAAAGTTAATATGCGCGCCCTATGCAAAAGGTAAAATTACCCCTGACTCTTGATCCGGTTCGTACGGCTCAAAAACGCCTTGATTATGAGGGAGTGTATGCTTCCGATCAGGTTGAGCGTATTGCCGCATCTGTAGTCAGTGTGGACAGTGATGTAGAATGCTCCATGAGATTCGATATCGATAACCAGCGCCTCGCGGTAATAACCGGCGATGCAAAGGTGACGGTAACGCTCGAATGCCAGCGTTGCGGGAAACCGTTTGTGCGTCATGTTCACACAACATATTGTTTCAGTCCGGTTCGCTCCGACGAACAGGCTGAGGCACTCCCGGAAGCGTATGAGCCGATTGAGGTTAACGAATTCGGTGAAATCGATCTGCGGGCGCTGGTAGAAGATGAAGTTATCCTCTCCTTGCCTGTAGTTCCGGTGCATGATTCTGAACACTGTGAAGTGTCCGAGGCGGACATGGTCTTTGGCAAACTGCCTGAAGAGGCGGAGAAACCAAACCCATTTGCCGTATTAGCCAGTTTAAAGCGTAAGTAATTGAGGAGTAAGGTCCATGGCCGTACAACAGAATAAACCAACCCGTTCCAAACGTGGCATGCGTCGTTCCCATGACGCGCTGACCACCACCACCCTGTCCGTGGACAAAGTTTCTGGCGAAACTCATCTGCGTCACCACATCACTGCCGACGGTTTCTACCGCGGCCGTAAGGTTATCGCTAAGTAATCTGGCGCAACCTTGAGACGTCTAACCCTAGCGTTAGATGCCATGGGTGGGGACTTCGGTCCTTCCGTGACAGTGCCTGCAGCTTTGCAGGCACTGGACTCTGACTCTTCGCTAAACCTTCTTTTAGTCGGCAATCCCGACGCAATCACGCCATTACTTGCCAAAGCTGATTTCGAGCAACGCTCACGTCTGCAGATTATCCCTGCGGAATCGGTTATTGCCAGTGATGCCAGACCGTCTCAGGCTATCCGCGCCAGCCGTGGGTCGTCAATGCGTATTGCGCTTGAGCTGGTAAAAGAGGGGCGTGCAGAGGCCTGCGTCAGCGCCGGAAACACCGGGGCGTTGATGGGGCTGGCTAAATTATTGCTCAAGCCGATTGAGGGCATTGAGCGTCCGGCGCTGGTGACGGTATTGCCGCATCAGCAGAAGGGCAAAACGGTGGTGCTCGATCTCGGTGCCAACGTAGACTGCGACAGCACGATGCTGGTCCAGTTTGCCATTATGGGTTCCGTAATGGCCGAAGAAGTGCTCGGCGTAAGTCGGCCGCGCGTGGCGCTGCTGAATATCGGCGAGGAAGAGACTAAGGGGCTGGACAGTATCCGCGATGCCTCAGCATTACTAAAAACAATGCCTTCGATGAACTATATTGGATACCTTGAGGCCAACGAACTGTTGACCGGTAAAACCGATGTTCTGGTTTGTGACGGCTTTGTCGGCAATGTCACACTCAAGACGATGGAAGGTGTTGTCAGGATGTTCCTTTCGCTGCTGAAATCGCAGGGTGAAGGAAAAAAAAGGTCGTGGTGGCTGATAATATTGAAGAAATGGCTACAAAAACGCCTGATAAGGCGATTCAGTCACCTCAACCCCGACCAGTACAATGGCGCCTGTCTGTTAGGATTGCGCGGCACGGTGATTAAGAGCCACGGTGCGGCCAATCAGCGAGCGTTTGCTGTCGCGATTGAACAGGCAGTGCAGGCGGTGCGGCGGCAAGTTCCCACCAGAATTGCTGCCCGCCTGGAATCTGTATTACCCAAGAGTGATTGAGCGTAAATGCATACGAAGATTATTGGTACCGGCAGCTACCTGCCTGAACAAGTGCGTACTAACGCTGACCTTGAAAAAATGGTGGATACCTCTGACGAGTGGATCGTCACCCGTACCGGTATCCGTGAGCGCCATATCGCCGGGCCTGATGAAACCGTGTCAACCATGGGTTACGCAGCCGCTACCCGTGCGCTTGAAATGGCCGGCATTGATAAAAATGACATCGGCTTAATCGTCGTTGCCACGACTTCGTCGACGCATGCTTTCCCGAGCGCGGCCTGCCAGATTCAGGCGATGCTGGGCATTAAAGGCTGCCCGGCATTTGACGTAGCCGCTGCCTGCGCGGGCTTTACCTACGCGCTGAGCGTTGCCGATCAGTATGTTAAATCTGGCGCGGTAAAAAATGCGCTGGTGATCGGCGCTGACGTGCTGGCGCGCACCTGCGATCCGACCGATCGCGGCACAATTATTATTTTTGGTGACGGGGCCGGTGCTGTGGTACTGGGCGCGTCCGAAGAGCAGGGCATCATCTCTACCCATCTGCATGCGGACGGGAGTTATGGTGAGCTGCTGACTCTGCCGAATGCCGATCGCGTGAATCCTGAGAATTCAATTCACCTGACGATGGCCGGTAATGAAGTCTTTAAAGTCGCGGTGACCGAACTGGCTCACATTGTTGACGAAACCCTGGAAGCGAACAATCTCGATCGCTCAGCCCTCGACTGGCTGGTGCCGCACCAGGCTAACCTGCGTATCATCAGCGCAACCGCGAAAAAGCTCGGTATGCCGATGGATAACGTGGTGGTTACCCTGGACAGACACGGCAACACCTCTGCCGCGTCGGTTCCGGCCGCGCTGGATGAAGCAGTGCGTGACGGTCGTATCAAGCGTGGCCAACTGGTACTGCTTGAGGCGTTCGGCGGCGGCTTTACCTGGGGTTCAGCTCTGGTTCGTTTTTGATTAAAGGAATTTTCAACATGACGCAATTCGCTTTTGTTTTCCCGGGACAAGGCTCCCAGTCTGTTGGCATGCTGGCTGAACTTGCCGCCGCTAATCCGGTGATTGAAGCTACTTTCCGCGAAGCTTCCGACGCGCTGGGCTATGACCTGTGGGCGTTGGCTCAGCAGGGCCCGGCCGAAGAGCTGAACAAAACCTGGCAGACTCAGCCTGCGCTGCTGACCGCTTCAGTTGCCTTATGGCGTCTGTGGCAGCAGAAGGGTGGTAAAAGCCCTGTTCTGCTGGCGGGCCATAGCCTGGGTGAATACTCCGCGCTGGTGTGTGCCGGTGTGATTAATTTCGCCGATGCCGTTCGCCTGGTCGAACTGCGCGGTAAACTGATGCAGGATGCCGTGCCTGAAGGCACCGGCGCTATGTCCGCCATTATCGGTCTTGACGACGCCTCCATCGCGAAAGCGTGTGAAGAAGCGGCGCAGGGGCAGGTTGTTTCTCCGGTGAACTTTAACTCGCCTGGTCAGGTTGTGATTGCCGGTAATAAAGAAGCCGTAGAGCGTGCGGGTGCTGCCTGTAAAGCCGCGGGCGCGAAACGTGCTCTGCCGCTGCCGGTTAGCGTGCCGTCTCACTGCGCGCTGATGAAGCCTGCTGCCGACAAACTGGCGGTTGCGCTGGAAGAGATTACGTTTAATGCACCGACAGTTCCGGTAGTAAACAACGTCGATGTAAAATGTGAAACTTCGCCGGAAGCTATCCGTAGCGCGCTGGTTCGCCAGCTCTACAGCCCGGTGCAGTGGACGAAGTCAGTAGAATTTATGGCGGCGCAGGGCGTATCCCAGCTGCTGGAAGTCGGCCCGGGTAAAGTGCTGACCGGCCTGACTAAGCGCATTGTTGACACCATGACGGCGACGGCGATTAACGAGCCGGCTACGCTGTCAGCGGCGCTTGAACAATAAAACGAGGAAGACCATGAGTTTTGAAGGAAAAATTGCGCTGGTAACCGGCGCAAGCCGCGGTATCGGCCGCGCTATCGCTGAGACCTTAGTGGCTCGCGGCGCAAAAGTTATCGGTACTGCGACCAGCGAAAGCGGCGCGCAGGCTATCAGTGACTATCTGGGCGCGAACGGTAAAGGTTTCATGCTCAACGTGACCGACTCGGCTTCTATCGACTCGGTGCTCGGCAGCATTCGTGCAGAGTTTGGCGAAGTGGACATTCTGGTCAACAATGCCGGGATCACTCGTGATAACTTGCTGATGCGCATGAAAGATGACGAGTGGAACGATATTATCGAAACCAACCTGTCATCTGTTTTCCGTCTGTCAAAAGCGGTAATGCGAGCTATGATGAAAAAGCGTCATGGGCGTATTATCACTATCGGTTCTGTGGTTGGTACCATGGGAAATGCTGGTCAGGCTAACTACGCTGCGGCGAAGGCTGGTTTGATTGGCTTCAGTAAATCACTGGCGCGCGAAGTTGCGTCGCGTGGTATTACTGTAAACGTTGTTGCTCCGGGCTTTATTGAAACGGACATGACGCGTGCGCTCTCTGATGAACAGCGTGCGGGTATTCTGGCACAGGTTCCTGCGGGTCGCTTAGGCGACGCAAAAGAAATTGCCAGTGCTGTAGCATTCTTAGCCTCTGACGAAGCCGGGTACATCTCTGGTGAGACCCTGCACGTCAACGGCGGAATGTACATGGTTTAATCACGGTGAAAAATATTTGCGTTATTTGGGCGAATGCCCGCAAAATAGCGTAAAATCGTGGTAAGACCTGCCGGGATTTGGTTGCATCTTTTTCAACATTTTATACACTACGAAAACCATCGCGAAAGCGAGTTTTGATAGGAAATTTAAGAGTATGAGCACTATCGAAGAACGCGTTAAGAAAATCATTGGCGAACAACTGGGCGTTAAGCAGGAAGAAGTTACCAACTCCGCTTCCTTCGTTGAGGACCTGGGCGCTGATTCTCTTGACACCGTTGAGCTGGTAATGGCTCTGGAAGAAGAGTTTGATACTGAGATTCCGGACGAAGAAGCTGAGAAAATTACTACCGTTCAGGCTGCCATTGATTACATCAACGGTCACCAGGCGTAAGTGAACATCTCCAGGCGGTCATTCGACCGCCTGAGTTTTATCTGAATTGTCCCACTAGTATATTTTCCCTCCCTGGAGGACAAACGTGTCTAAGCGTCGTGTAGTTGTGACCGGACTGGGCATGTTGTCTCCTGTCGGCAATACCGTAGAGTCTACCTGGAAAGCTCTCCTTGCCGGTCAGAGTGGCATCAGCCTGATCGACCATTTCGATACTAGCGCCTATGCAACGAAATTTGCTGGCTTAGTAAAGGATTTTAACTGTGAAGACATTATCTCGCGCAAAGATCAGCGCAAGATGGATGAATTCATTCAATATGGAATTGTTGCTGGCGTTCAGGCCATGCAGGATTCTGGTCTGGAAGTAACGGAAGAAAATGCGACTCGTATCGGCGCTGCTATCGGCTCTGGTATTGGTGGCCTGACTCTTATTGAAGAAAACCACGCGTCGTTAGTTAACGGTGGCCCTCGTAAGATCAGCCCGTTCTTCGTACCCTCAACCATCGTCAACATGGTGGCAGGTCACCTGACCATTATGCTGGGGCTGCGTGGTCCGAGTATTTCCATTGCCACCGCTTGTACCTCCGGTGTGCATAACATTGGTCATGCTGCTCGCATTATCGCCTACGGTGATGCTGATGCGATGCTGGCCGGTGGCGCTGAAAAAGCCAGTAGCCCGCTGGGCGTTGGTGGCTTCGGTGCAGCTCGCGCGCTGTCTACCCGTAATGATAACCCGCAAGCGGCAAGCCGCCCGTGGGATAAAGATCGTGACGGTTTCGTACTCGGCGACGGCGCAGGCGTTATCGTGCTGGAAGAGTATGAGCACGCTAAGAAACGCGGTGCGAAAATTTATGCGGAAGTGGTCGGTTTTGGTATGAGCAGCGATGCCTACCATATGACTTCTCCGCCGGAAAACGGTGCAGGTGCCGCGCTGGCGATGGAAAACGCGCTGCGTGATGCCGGGATCTCCGCAGGGCAGGTTGGCTACGTCAACGCCCACGGAACCTCAACACCTGCTGGCGACAAAGCCGAAACTCAGGCGGTTAAGTCTATCTTTGGTGCAGATGCTGGCCGCGTGCTGGTCAGCTCTACCAAATCGATGACCGGCCACCTGTTGGGCGCGGCGGGCGCGGTAGAGTCAATTTACTCTATCCTTGCTCTGCGCGACCAGGCGGTACCGCCAACCATCAACCTCGATAACCCGGATGAAGGCTGCGACCTGGACTTTGTTCCACACGAAGCTCGTCAGGTTAGCGGTATGGAATACACGCTGTGTAACTCCTTCGGTTTTGGTGGCACTAACGGTTCTCTGATCTTCAAAAAGGTCTGACCGTCGCTTAAAAATGGCCCGCTTGCGGGCCATTTTGTTGTTCAGAATTCCCCTCTTGTCGCACGCTCATCCCTCTGGCAACCTTAATCATCCGCATCCCGAGGAATCCCTATGTACCTTATCAATGGTCAATGGCAGGACGCGCTGCCGGTAAACGACCGGGCGGTTCAGTTTGGCGACGGCTGCTTTACCACGGCCTGCATTACCGACGGCGGCGTTCGTTTTCTGGAAGATCATCTGCGTAGACTGCGGCAGGGCTGCGAGACGTTGATGATTGGTCCGCTGGACTGGCAGCTGCTTGCGGATGAGATGAAACAGCTGGCCGCGGCCGAGAAGAAAGCGGTTCTTAAAGTCATTATCTCTCGCGGCGCGGGTGGGCGCGGCTACAGTGCCGCAAATTGTACCCAGCCAACGCGTATACTTTCCGTTTCGCCTTATCCTGATTTTTACCTTGCCTGGCGCGAGCAGGGTGTCACCCTTGCGCTTAGCCCCGTGCGGCTGGGGCTGAACCCGACGCTTGCCGGTATTAAGCACCTTAATCGCCTTGAGCAGGTATTAATCCGCACGCATCTTGAACAGACGGACGCTCAGGAAGCCCTGGTTCTTGACAGCGAAGGGAGCCTGGTGGAATGCTGTGCGGCTAATTTATTCTGGCGTAAAGGCAGCAATGTCTACACGCCGCGTATCGACAGGGCGGGCGTCAACGGCACGATGCGGCAGCGCATTATTTCGCTGCTCGAGGGTTCACCCTGGCAACTTCAGCAAGTTATTGAAGCGCCGGAAACCCTGGCCGATGCGGATGAAATTATTATTTGTAATGCGTTGATGCCGGTTATTCCGGTGAACCAGGCCGAAGCCTGGCACTATACATCACGCGAGCTTTATCATTTTTTAGCCCCACTTTGTGAGTAGCCGATTACCGATGAAAAAGATGTTTCGTTTCTTTCTTGTTTTGCTGATTGTTCTGGGCGTTGCGGCCGGGGCAGGCGTGTGGAAGGTCAGCCAGCTGGCGAAAACACCGCTGCCGATTAAACAGGAAACTATATTCACCCTGAAACAGGGCACCGGGCGCCTGGCGCTGGGAACCCAGCTTTACGACGAGAAGCTCATCACCCGCCCGCGAGTCTTCCAGTGGCTGCTGCGCGTGAAGCCCGAGCTGGCGAAATTTAAGGCCGGGACTTACCGCTTTACGCCGGGGATGACGGTCAGCGATATGCTGGAGCTGCTTGCCAGCGGCAAAGAAGCGCAATTCCCGCTGCGTCTCGTTGAGGGGATGCGCCTGAGCGACCTGCTGGAACAGCTGCGCGAGGCACCATTCGTCCAGCACACTCTGAAAGACGACAGCTATGCCACGGTGGCTGAAACGCTGAAGTTTGAGCACCCCGAGTGGGTGGAAGGCTGGTTCTACCCTGATACGTGGATGTACACCGCCAACACGACCGATGTGGCGCTGCTCAAACGCGTACATCAAAAAATGGTAAAAGCGGTGGCGCAGGCCTGGGAGAGTAAGATCGACAGCCTGCCGTATAAAACCGAAAACGATCTGGTCACCATGGCTTCGATCATTGAAAAAGAGACCGCGGTGGCCAGCGAGCGCGACCAGGTTGCTTCGGTATTTATCAACCGCCTGCGGATCGGCATGCGCCTGCAAACCGACCCAACCGTTATCTACGGGATGGGAGAAAGTTATAATGGTAAGCTGACGCGCAAAGATCTGGAAACGCCGACGCCATACAATACTTATGTGATTAGCGGCATGCCGCCGGGGCCTATTGCTATCCCGAGCGAGGCTTCGCTTCAGGCCGCCGCGCACCCGGCTAAAACGCCGTACCTTTATTTTGTTGCCGACGGTAAAGGCGGGCACACTTTTAGCACCAATCTCGCCAGCCATAACAAGGCGGTGCAGGTTTATATCAAAGCACTCAAGGATAAGAATGGACAGTAAATTTATCGTCATCGAAGGGCTTGAAGGAGCGGGTAAAACCAACGCCCATAACGTTGTGGTGGCGACCTTAAAAGAGCTTGGTATCAGCGACCTTACCTTCACCCGCGAGCCGGGCGGCACGCCGCTGGCCGAACGCCTGCGCGAGCTGACGCTCAATAACGCCGGTATCGGTGATGAAAAGGTTACCGACAAGGCCGAGGTGCTGATGTTTTACGCCGCCCGCATCCAGCTGGTAGAGACGGTTATCAAGCCCGCCCTGGCTCGTGGAAGCTGGGTGATTGGCGACAGGCATGACCTGTCTACCCAGGCTTATCAGGGCGGCGGCCGTCAAATCGACCAAAGTCTGCTGATGGCGCTGCGCAACACGGTGCTGGGAGACTTTTACCCCGACCTGACTATTTATCTCGACGTGACCCCGGAAGTCGGGCTGACCCGCGCCCGCGCCCGCGGCGAGCTGGATCGCATCGAACAGGAGTCTATCGACTTCTTCAACCGCACCCGCGCCCGTTATCTTGAGCTGGCGGGCAGCGATTCTCGGATTAAAACCATCGACGCCACTCGCCCGCTGGATGATGTCTCCCTTGCGGTACGTGAAGCGGTACTGAGCTGGTATCGGGAGCAGGCAGAGTGAAATGGTATCCGTGGCTACGCGGCGCTTTTGAGCAGCTAATCGGCCAGTATCAGGCAGGCCGCGGACATCATGCCCTCATGGTTCACGCTTTGCCAGGCCTTGGCGATGACGCCCTGGTTTACGCAATCTGCCGCTGGCTGATGTGCCAGACCCCGGAAGGCAGCAAAAGCTGCGGGCGTTGCCACAGTTGCCAGCTGATGCAGGCCGGAACGCACCCGGACAGCTACACCCTGCAGGTAGAAAAAGGGAAATCAAGCCTGGGTGTCGATGCGGTTCGTGAGATAACCGAAAAGCTTTATACCCATGCGCAGCAGGGCGGGGCGAAGGTTGTCTGGCTAAAAGATGCTGACATGCTGACCGAGGCCGCCGCCAACGCCCTGCTGAAAACCCTTGAAGAACCCCCGGCTAACACCTGGTTTTTCCTCAGCAGCCGCGAACCGGCCCATCTGCCTGCCACGCTGCGTAGCCGCTGTCTCTACTGGCACCTTGCGCCCCCGGACGAGAGCTTTGCTCTGGCCTGGCTGGCGCGGGAAACGAGTCAGGGCCAGGCTCAACTTCAGGCGGCCCTGCGGCTTAGTTCCGGGGCGCCCGCAGCGGCTCTCGAGCTGTTACAGCCCGAGCAATGGAAACTTCGCCAACAGCTGTGCGATAAGCTGGGCCAGGCCGGTGCCGCCGGTAATCTGCTTGCGCTGCTGCCCGCGCTCAACCATGAGGATGCCTCCCGCCGCGTTCACTGGCTTTGCGCCCTGCTAGTTGATGCCCTGAAATGGCAGCAGGGAGCCGGAGACTGGCTCACCAATGTCGATATGCAGCCGCTGGTGGCGGCTCTGGCATCGCGGCATTCGCCTGCGGTCTTACAAAGCGTGCTGCACCACTGGTTTACCTGCCGCGAAGCGTTGCTTAACGTGGTAGGCGTTAACCGCGAGCTGCTGCTCACCGAAAGTCTTCTTACTTGGGAGCGCCGGTCTCGTCCCGGCGCGATGCTCCCCTCACATCATCTCTAAGAGTATTGCTATGTTCCTGGTTGACTCACACTGCCATCTCGATGGCCTCGACTATCAAACCCTGCACAAAAACGTTGATGACGTTCTGGAAAAGGCCGCCGCGCGGGATGTTAAATTTTTCCTCGCCGTAGCGACCACGCTTGACGGCTATCGCGGCATGCGCGAACTGGTTGGGGAGCGCGACAACGTGGCTTTCTCCTGCGGCGTGCATCCGCTTAACCAGGATGAAGAATATAACGTAGAAGAGCTGCGCCGCCTGGCCGCAGAACCCGGCGTTGTGGCGATGGGTGAAACCGGGCTGGACTATTTTTATACGCCGGAAACTAAAGAGCGCCAGCAGGAGTCTTTCCGCAACCACATCCGCATTGGCCGCGAGCTGAACAAGCCGGTTATCGTCCATACCCGCGATGCGCGCGCCGACACGCTCGCCATCCTGCAGGAAGAAAAAGTGACAGAGTGCGGTGGGGTACTACACTGTTTCACGGAAGACAGAGAAACTGCGGGCAAACTGCTGGATATGGGGTTTTATATTTCGTTCTCCGGCATCGTGACCTTCCGTAATGCTGAGCAACTGCGCGATGCGGCTCGTTACGTGCCGCTGGACAGAATGCTGGTGGAAACCGACTCGCCGTATCTCGCGCCGGTTCCGCATCGCGGCAAGGAAAACCAGCCTGGAATGACGCGCGACGTTGCCGAGTACATGGCCGTTTTAAAGGGCGTTTCGCTGGAAGAACTGGCGTCAACGACCACGCAAAACTTTGCTGATTTGTTCCATATTCCCTTGTCCCGCCTGCAATCTCTCTGAAATCCATAGTTATTTTAAAGCTCGTAATTAATACACGAAGCGAGTAAAGTGCACCGCCACAAAAGGGGCGGTGTACGCCCTTTTTGAACTGTTTGTGTACGCTTTATGTAAATTACTGAAAGTTTTTCGCTCGGCTGGCTGAGAAACGTGATAGCCGTCAAACAAAGTTTTAGTTATTTATTTTACTCTTCGTAATAATTAAAAGGGCACTTAGATGTCCTGTTGATGAGCCGGTTCTCCCCCCGGTTCGATGCGTAAATGCGTACAAAAAAAGCACAAATACTCAGGAGCACTCTCAATTATGTTTAAGAATGCATTTGCTAACCTGCAAAAGGTGGGTAAATCGCTGATGCTGCCAGTATCCGTACTGCCTATCGCAGGTATCCTGCTGGGCGTCGGGTCTGCAAACTTCAGCTGGCTGCCGGTCGTCGTATCCCACGTTATGGCGGAGGCGGGCGGTTCGGTCTTCGCCAACATGCCGCTGATCTTTGCTATCGGTGTTGCGCTGGGCTTCACTAACAACGACGGCGTTTCCGCACTGGCTTCGGTCGTTGCCTATGGCATCATGGTGAAAACCATGGCCGTGGTTGCGCCTCTGGTACTGCACCTGCCTGCGGAAGAAATTGCCGCTAAACACCTGGCGGATACCGGCGTTCTCGGCGGTATTATCTCCGGTGCTATCGCAGCGTACATGTTTAACCGCTTCTACCGCATCAAGCTGCCTGAGTATCTGGGCTTCTTCGCCGGTAAGCGCTTTGTGCCTATCATTTCTGGTCTGGCCGCTATCTTCACCGGTATCGTGCTGTCCTTCATCTGGCCACCAATCGGGACGGCTATCCAGACCTTCTCCCAGTGGGCTGCTTACCAGAACCCGGTTGTAGCATTCGGTATCTATGGCTTCATCGAGCGTTGCCTGGTACCGTTTGGTCTGCACCACATCTGGAACGTTCCATTCCAGATGCAGATTGGTGAGTTCACCAACTCTGCGGGCCAGGTATTCCACGGTGATATCCCTCGCTACATGGCAGGCGACCCAACCGCAGGTAAACTGTCCGGTGGCTTCCTGTTCAAAATGTACGGCCTGCCGGCTGCTGCGATTGCAATCTGGCACTCTGCTAAACCAGAGAACCGTGCAAAAGTGGGCGGTATCATGATCTCCGCCGCGCTGACTTCGTTCCTGACCGGTATCACCGAGCCAATCGAATTCTCCTTCATGTTCGTGGCGCCGATCCTGTACGTTATCCACGCGATTCTGGCTGGCCTGGCATTCCCAATCTGTATTCTGCTGGGTATGCGTGACGGGACTTCCTTCTCACACGGTTTGATTGACTTCATCGTGCTGAGCGGTAACAGCAGCAAGCTGTGGCTGTTCCCAATCGTCGGTATCTGCTACGCGATTGTGTACTACACCATTTTCCGCGTACTGATTAAGGCGCTGGATCTGAAAACCCCGGGTCGTGAAGACGCCACCGCAGAAAGCACCGCTGGCGTGACCAGCGAAATGGCTCCTGCTCTGGTTAACGCTTTCGGCGGTAAAGAAAACATCACTAACCTCGACGCCTGTATTACCCGTCTGCGTGTTAGCGTGGCCGACGTTGCCAAAGTCGACCAGGCTGGCCTGAAGAAATTGGGTGCAGCAGGTGTGGTTGTCGCAGGTTCCGGCGTTCAGGCTATTTTCGGCACCAAGTCCGATAACCTGAAAACCGAAATGGATGAGTGGATCCGTAACAACTAAGTTTGTTCGGGGAGCGATAAGGGAGGCGAAAGCCTCCCTTTTTTGTTGCCTACAAATCAATGCTCGTTGGTGTTTCTTCTCTCATATAAGATTTGCCAGCGGTCCTCGGGGAGGCGAAAGCCTCCCTTTTTTGTTTTAAAGGCCAGCACTTAACTAAAGAAAAGCACGCTGAAGGTTGAGTCAATTGAGCGCCTCGCTCATACTCCCATCACCGTTTTCTCCTTCAAGGAACAGGTCATGGCCGAAGAAACTATTTTCAGCAAAATTATTCGTCGTGAAATTCCGGCGGATGTGGTTTATCAGGACGAGCTGGTTACCGCGTTTCGCGATATCTCCCCTCAGGCTCCAACCCATATTCTTATTATTCCGAACGTACTTATTCCTACCGCTAACGACGTCAAAGCCGAACACGAGCTGGCGCTGGGGCGCATGATGACCGTAGCGGCCAAAATTGCGCAGCAGGAAGGGATTGCCGAGGACGGCTACCGCCTGATAATGAACTGCAACCGCCACGGCGGGCAGGAAGTCTATCATATCCATATGCACCTGCTGGGCGGCCGTCCGCTTGGGCCGATGCTGGCGCATAAGGGCTAATCCGATGCAGCGCTTTTTCCTTTGCCTGTTAGCCACGTTGCTGATGGCGGGCTGTAGCTCGCGCCCGGCGATCCCGGTGAATAACGATCAAACGCTGGTAATGGAAGCCGCAGTTCTGGCCGCAGGGATTAGCGCCGAAAAACCGGATATTTCACGTCAGGATGGCGCAACCGTTGCCGAGGCCTCGCTGTATAATGAACAGCACAAGCCGGTTACGCTGTACTATCGTTTCTACTGGTATGACGCAAAAGGGCTGGAAATCCATCCGCTCGAAAAAGTGCAAACCGTTACCCTCCCGGCGCAGTCAGCATTAGTCGTTCACTCGACGGCTGCGTATCCGGGGGCTAAAAAAGTGCGTCTTTCTCTCTCTCTGTAAGGAGTGAATTTTGATTAGGGGACTTCATCGTTATCTGGCCGCCACCGTCGTGGCGCTGGTGCTTACCGGGTGTATTAACCGCGGCGAACAGCCCGCGCCGGTAGAAGAAGCTAAGCCAGGCGTTGAGCAGCCAGCTCAGCCGGAACCTACTGTACCAACCGTGCCGACGGTGCCAACGCAGCCAGGGCCTGTTGAGCAGCCGCAGCCGACGATCCCGGCGCAGCCTAAGGTTCGCACCTACGACTGGGGCAGTTCCATCCAGCCGATGGTGGGCAAAATGCTGCAGGCAGACGGCGTAACGCCGGGCAGCGTCCTGCTGGTGGACAGCGTCAATAACCGCACCAACGGCAGCCTGCAAACCAGCGGCGCGACCGAAGCGCTGCGCGGGGCGCTTGCCAACAATAACAAGTTTACTCTGGTGTCCGCCCAGCAGCTCTCCATGGCGAAACAGCAGCTTGGTCTTTCACCGCAGGACAGCCTCGGCAGCCGCAGCAAAGCTATCGGCATTGCGCGCAACACCGGCGCTCAGTACGTGCTGTACACCAACGCCAGCGGCAATGTGAACACGCCAACCCTGAAAATGCAGCTGATGCTGGTGCAAACCGGGGAAATTATCTGGTCGGGTAGCGGTGCTGTTCAGCAAACCAACTAAGGCGTCTCTGGACGCCATTATTGCCCGATATCTTCCGGCGGCCCAGGCCGCCGGTTGTTTTTCTGCTCTCGAAGGGCTGAGCGGCACCAGCTACCGTCTGGTGACGGAGCAGGGTAATTTCACGGCAAGGAAACTATCTCCCCAGCGCCTGCCGGGTCTGTCTTTGCAACGGCATTACCGGGCGCTTAAACGACTACCGGCTGGCATTGCGCCAAAGCCGTATTGCCTGGTAGAGGGCTGGCTGCTGACGCGCTGGCTGGAAGGAGAAGTTTCCCCGGCTCTGCCGCCGCTCAGGGAATTAACCGGCTTATTGTATTATCTTCACCGTCAGCCGCCGTTTGGCTGGCGCATTAGTCTGGTGCCGCTGCTGGAGTTTTACTGGCAGGAGAGCGATCCCAAAAGGCGAACGCTGGCCTGGCTGAGAGAGCTGAAGCGCCTCAAACGAGCCAAAGAGCCGCGTCCCCTGCGGCTGGCACCATTGCATATGGATGTCCACGCCGGGAATCTGGTACGGCAGGGCGACGGCCAGCCGGGGCTTATCGACTGGGAATATGCCGGTGACGGTGATATTGCCCTGGAGCTGGCGGCGGTGCTGGCCGCTAACCCCGTCGACGGCGAGGCGCTGCTGGTGCAGTATGCCGCATTGGCGTCGCTTAACGTTGATAAGCTCCGCCAGCAGGTTACGCGCTGGCAGCCGTGGATAGCGTTGCTTATGGCGTCCTGGTATGAATGCCGCTGGCGGCAAACCGGACAACAACACTTTATTACGCTGGCAGACGACGCATGGCGTGCGCTGCGTGCGATGAAACATCAGGAGAGAGTATCGTGGGCCCAGTAATGTTGGATGTGGCTGGCTTTGAGCTGGATGCCGAAGAGCGTGAAATATTGCAGCACCCGCTGGTGGGTGGGTTAATTCTGTTTACCCGCAACTACCATGACCCGGAGCAGCTGCGCGAGCTGGTTCGTCAGATCCGTGAAGCCTCGCGCAACCGTCTGGTGGTCGCCGTCGATCAGGAAGGCGGCCGCGTTCAGCGTTTCCGGGAAGGTTTTACCCGCCTGCCTGCCGCACAATCTTTTGCCGCGCTGCACGGGCTGGAAGCGGGCGGTAAGCTGGCGGAAGAAGCCGGCTGGCTGATGGCGAGCGAAATGATTGCCATGGATATCGACATCAGCTTCGCGCCGGTGCTGGATATCGGGCATATCAGCGCGGCAATCGGCGAGCGTTCTTATCATGAAGATCCGGCCAAAGCGCTGGCGATGGCGACCCGCTTTATCGACGGCATGCATGCCGCAGGAATGAAAACCACCGGGAAACACTTCCCGGGGCACGGAGCGGTCAAGGCGGACTCCCATAAAGAAACGCCGCATGACCCGCGCCCGCAGGAAGAAATTCGCCGCCATGACATGAGCATTTTTGCTTCGCTGATTAGCGAAAATAAGCTGGATGCCATCATGCCCGCGCACGTTATTTACGATGAGGCTGACCCTCGCCCGGCCAGCGGCTCCGAATACTGGCTGAAAACGGTATTGCGCGGTGAACTGGGCTTTAACGGCGTGATTTTCTCTGACGATCTGTCGATGGAAGGCGCGGCAATCATGGGCAGCTACGCCGAACGTGGCCAGGCTTCACTGGATGCGGGTTGCGATATGATCCTCGTCTGCAATAATCGTAGTGGAGCGGTGAGCGTGCTGGATAACCTGTCTCCGGTCAAAGCGGAACGTGTTACAGGTTTGTATCATAAGGGTTCGTTTACCCGTCAGGAACTGCGCTCGTCGGCGCGCTGGAAGCAGGTTAACCAGCAGCTTGAAGCGTTGCATGAGCAGTGGCAGGCCCAGAAGGCGGGCGTCTAATATTCAGGCCGTGAGGCCTGATTGTATGCGGTGAGGATGCGATGATTATCTATTTACACGGTTTTGACTCAAACAGTCCCGGTAACCATGAAAAAGTGCTCCAGCTTCAGTTTATTGACCCGGATGTTCGGCTTATCAGCTACAGCACGCTGCACCCGAAACATGACATGCAGCACCTGCTCAAAGAAGTGGATAAAATGCAGCAGCTCACCGACGATGAGCGGCCGCTGATCTGCGGCGTGGGGCTGGGTGGCTTCTGGGCAGAGCGCATCGGTTTTCTGTGCGATATGCGGCAGGTGATTTTCAACCCGAATCTCTATCCGCATGAAAACATGGAAGGGAAAATAGACCGCCCGGAAGAGTATGCGGATATCACCACCAAATGCGTGCAGAACTTCCGCGAGAAAAACCGCGACCGCTGCCTGGCTATCCTCTCGCGTAATGACGAAGCGCTGGATAACAAACGCAGCGCCGAAGCTCTGCATCGCTACTATGAGATAGTCTGGGACGAGCAGCAAACCCATAAATTCAAGAACATATCTCCGCATCTTCAGCGCATTAAAGCCTTTAAAACCCTCGGCTAATTTCCCCGTCTTCGCCGGTCAAAAACAGAGGTCAGCCAGGCGGCTGGCCTTTTTGTTTATCTTTTCGGCATAAAAAATTGATGTACATCAATTTTGGTATGACCAATGCACCCTTCATGTTATTCTCGATAAAGTTCAGCAATTTTACTGAACTAACCCTTTGTTAACTAAAGGTTATTTAGATAACTTTTAGTTAACAATTGGTTAATATTTTAGGGGGTCAAGTTGACTACGCCATTGAAAAAAATAGTGATTGTCGGCGGTGGAGCAGGTGGTCTGGAGCTTGCGACTCAGCTGGGTAAAAAACTGGGGCGCGGCAAAAAAGCCAAAATCACCCTGGTCGACCGCAACCACAGCCATCTGTGGAAGCCTCTGCTGCATGAAGTTGCCACCGGCTCTCTGGATGAAGGCGTGGATGCGCTCAGCTACCTGGCGCACGCCCGCAACCACCACTTCCAGTTCCAGCTGGGTTCGGTGGTCGACATCAACCGCGAAAGCAAAACGCTGACCATCGCCGAACTGCGCGACGAGAAGGGCGAGCTGCTGGTTCCCGAGCGTAAAGTGCCTTACGACACGCTGGTGATGGCGCTGGGGAGCACTTCCAACGACTTCAACACGCCGGGCGTGAAGGACAACTGCATCTTCCTCGACAACCCGCACCAGGCTCGTCGTTTCCACTCCGAGATGCTGAACCTGTTCCTGAAATACTCCGCTAACCTTGGCGCGAGCGGCAAAGTGAATATTGCCATCGTCGGCGGCGGGGCAACGGGCGTTGAGCTGTCTGCCGAGCTGCATAACGCGGTGAAACAGCTGCACAGCTACGGCTACAAAGGGCTGACTAATGAAGCGCTGAATGTGACGCTGGTTGAAGCCGGGGAACGTATTCTGCCTGCGCTGCCGCCGCGTATTTCCGCAGCAGCCCACAGCGAACTGACCAAGCTTGGCGTGCGTGTGCTGACCCAAACTATGGTCACCAGCGCCGAAGCTCACGGCCTGAACACCAAAGACGGCGAGTTTATCGAAGCGGATCTGATGGTCTGGGCTGCGGGAATTAAAGCGCCTGATTTCCTGAAAGATATCGGCGGCCTGGAAACCAACCGCATCAACCAGCTGGTGGTTGAGCCTACGCTGCAAACTACCCGTGACCCGGATATTTATGCTATCGGCGACTGTGCATCCTGCGCCCGTCCGGAAGGCGGTTTTGTGCCTCCGCGCGCCCAGGCTGCTCATCAGATGGCTTCCCGCGCCCTGACCAACATTCTGGCGCAGATGAAAGGCCAGCCGCTGAAGGCGTACAGCTATAAAGATCACGGCTCGCTGGTTTCGTTGTCTAAATTCTCCACCGTGGGCAGCCTGATGGGTAACCTGATGCGCGGTTCGATGATGGTAGAAGGGCGCATCGCTCGCTTCGTCTACATCTCGCTTTACCGCATGCATCAGATTGCGCTCCACGGCTACTTCAAGACCGGCCTGATGATGCTGGTTGGCAGTATCAACCGCGTGATCCGCCCGCGCCTGAAGCTGCACTAAGATTTATTTTTCCCGCAAACCCGGCCATCGTGCCGGGTTTTTTATTGGCTGTATCAGCATAAAATTCGGCATATTCCGAACCCGCGCCTCAGAGTTGTCTTAAACACGAAGTTTCACCGCATTATCCCGCACTTTTCATCCGCAGTCTGATTTCTCAAACCCGTCACCTGAGTGCAAAATTAGGTTAACAACAAGGTCAGGAGGATGTCCTGTGAATAAATCAATGTTAGCGGGTATTGGTATTGGCGTGGCCGCTGCGCTGGGTGTAGCCGCGGTCGCCAGTCTTAACGTATTTAATAGCGGCCCCCAGTACGCACAGGTGGTTTCCGCCACGCCAATCAAGGAAACGGTAAAAACGCCGCGTCAGGAATGTCGGAATGTGGCCGTGACGCACCGTAAACCGGTTCAGGATGAGAACCGCATTCTCGGCTCTGCGCTGGGTGCGGTAGCGGGCGGCGTGCTGGGCCACCAGTTCGGCGGCGGCCGTGGCAAAGATGTTGCTACCGTAGTCGGGGCATTGGGCGGCGGTTACGCCGGTAACCAGGTCCAGGGCGCGATGCAGGACGGCGATACCTACACCACGACGCAGCAGCGCTGTAAGACCGTGTACGGCAAATCAGAAAAAATGCTCGGCTACGACGTAACCTACAAGATTGGCGATCAGCAGGGGAAAATCCGCATGGATAAAGATCCCGGCACGCAAATCCCGCTCGACGGTAAAGGCCAGCTGGTGCTGAATAAAGCCTGATGAATTGTTGAGAGGAAAAACCCGCTGGTTAAAGGCGGGTTTTTTCGTTTAATGCGTACCACGCAGCTGCTGCTGGAGAGTCAGTAAAGCCCTGACCTCGTGAATTCTGCGCCGGGTGAAATCCGCAACGGCCTGAGGAGAGCGGGCAAATAGCGTGGCTACGCCAAAAATCACTTCTCCCAGGCAGCGGTCGTAAAGCGGGCCGCTGGCATCGAGAACAATTTCATCGTTAATGATGATTTTCTCTTCGCTGCCGCGCCGGTCAGCGCTGATAGTCCGGCCATCTTTCAGCACGATATTGATACCTTTCTGCCCGCCAGCGGGGCCTGCGTATTTATTTAGCTGCAATACGCAGGGAATACCGCCCAGCTCGCCGCGCAGTAGCGCCTGGCCTTCGGCGGTAGTGACGTCTCCGGAGGCAATATTATTGCCGAGCCTGTCTTTTGCCAGTAACAACTCAAGGCTGAGCGACTCATCCGCTCCTGCCAGCATTAGCGTTTCCCGCATCATCGCCAGCACATGAGTACCGATATCAACAATCACGCCGTCCGGGTGGCGCAGTATGCGGGTGTCGGCCTCGCCGGTAGCAAAATTCAGCGCAATGGGTTCTCCAGCCGGGTTAAAGCCGCTTGGCTCCAGCAAAAAGCCTTCGATACGGTCTATCTCTTCCAGGCGGGGGATAAACTGCGCCGCATCGGTTCTTACCATCCAGTGATCCAGCGCCAGGACGCGGCCTGCCGTTGCCGGGTCGCTTAAGAGCTGCGCTAACTCCTCCAGCTGTTCAAGCGTTGCGGCCACGGGCTTTTCCACCACCACGGGCAGGGCGCTCTGTTGCAGCACGCTTTTCAGCATCGGTAAGTGCTGGAGAGAAGAGGTGGTGATAAACACCAGGTCTAATTGCTGAGCAAGCAGCTGCCCTAAAGAGGGCAGGAAGGTAATGAATTCAGAGCAGTAACGCGGTGCGGGGTCGAAGCCATAACAAACAACGTCGTGGCGAGCGAGACGGCGGATCGCCGGGAGATAGGCCGTTTCAATGACGCTGCCCACGCCGATAAAACCAATATTCATGACGCCCTCTGAAAAATAAATAGCGTTAAATAGCCCTTATTTTTAAAAGACTATTTGCCGGCGGTCGAGGGTTAATATGTGAGGAAGAGTAAGCATGTGAACTTGCCCGACAAATGCCGGGCAAGTCAGCGCGGTTTTAGAACTGAACGGAGTAGTTCATACCGAAGGTGCGGCCGCGGCCTTTGTAGTCATACAGCGAAGCAGGGCCATAGCCCGGGCTGTAATACAGAGGTGCGCGCTGGCCCCAGACCGTGGTGTAGTCGCGGTCGAAGAGGTTTTCTACGCTAAGGCTAAGTTTACCCACCGGAAGCTGGTAGCTGCCGAGTAAATCAACGGTAGTGTAGCCATCAATGCTGTATCCAGCGGCATCGCTTACGTTGAAGGACGTGGTGCTTTGAACGCGCAGGCTCCACGGGTCCGGCGCCCAGCCGATATAAGCGGTTGCTTTCGATGGGCTGGCAACTTTCACATCATATTTCTGCCAGCTACCGTTCACTTTAGACTCGGTTTTCAGCACGTTAAAGTTTGCGCCGGTGCTCCAGTTGGTATCGGGAATAAAGTAATCCACCGCGCCTTCAACGCCGTAAATACGGCGTTTATCGTCAACTACGCTAATGGTCAGGTCTTTATTCGCCAGCACGCTTTTATCGGACAGCGAGTAGTAAGCCGCAATCTGAGTACGCAGGTTATCGCCGGTGTAACGCCAGCCCAGCTCATAAGAGTCAACCTTCACGCCCTGCAACTTGCTGGCACTCACGTTCACGCTATTGGTCAGCGGCAGGTGGCCGTTAACCGCTGCGCCATAGGTTCCGCGGCCGTAGTACTTGCCCGGGTCCGGCAGCTCAACGCCCTGGGAGAAGTTTACCCAGGCCTGCTGGCGCTCGGTGATGTGCATCAGCAGCCCGGCGTTAAACAAGAAGTTGTCGTAATCGGTGGAGCCGCCAGGAATCGCGTCGGCAGACTTCACTTTGCCGGAGGCAATCTGCTGCTGCTGGGCGAAGCCGATAAAATCATCGACTTTGTTCTCGGTGTACTGGTAACGCACGCCGCCGCTCAGGGTAAAGATTTCGTTGATGTCATAGCTGGATTGCAGGAATGCAGCCAGATTGCTGATGTCGTAGCCCGGATAACGGCCGGTGGTAAAGATTTTTTGGTTGTTCAGGCCGCCGGAAGCGCTTGCCTGGGCCAGATCGAAGAACATCTGGTTAGAGGTAAAGCGTTCATGGTCGGCGTCCAGACCGTAGGTCAGCTGCCAGCCGTCCAGCGGCTTGCTGTTCAGCGTCAGCTTTGCACCGTACTGATCGGTATCCTGCTGAGAGGAAGAGAAAGCAGTCGCTTTTTTATTCGCGTCTACGGTCGGGAACGGATAGAACATCAGCGATTCGTCGCGATAGTAAACCTGGCCTACCAGCTCCTGGCCGAGGAAATCGCTATTAGAATACTGCATGCTAATCAGGTGACGCTCGGTGCCCGGAATACGGTCGGAATTCAGGCCCTTGCTCACATACGGCGAGCTGCTGCCGCTAATTGCCGAGAAGTTTTTCCCGAGATTCAGGCCGTAATCGTCGTCGCCCTGGCTTTTGTAATACTGGGTAATTAATTGCAGCTGCTGGGTTTCATCGATATTCAGCGTGCCGGTGCCCATTACGTCCAGGCGGTCGGAGTATTGCAGGCCGGTCTGGGTGTTATCGAGCAGGGTGGCATCGCCGTTACCGTCATACCAGCCACCAAATTTCTGATACGCCACCGACATACGGCCGGAGATATGCTCGTTGCCACCGGAGATGGCGCTGGCGATACGCTCATCATGATCTTTGCTGCTGTTAAAGCCGCTTTTGGTGCCTGCCTCAAACTCCATCTGGGTTTCCGGCTGGCCTTTTTTGGTCACGATGTTGATAAGGCCGCCGGTGCTGCCGCCGCCGTACAGCGACGTTGCGCCGGAAATCACTTCAATATGTTCGATATTGAACGGATCGATAGAGTCCAGCTGGCGGCTGTCGGTGCGCGATGAATTGAGGCGTACGCCGTCAATCAGCACGACCAGCGGGCGGCCACGGACGTTCATGCCATAGTTAGTACGGCTCTGGCTGCTGACGTCCAGGCCTGGGATCAGCTGGGCCAGCGCGTCTTTAAGCTCTTTGCCGCCCTGGATCTGCTGCTCCAGTTCGGTTTTCTCAATCACCCAGGTGGTTTGGGCCATTTCAGCGACGGTGCGGTTGCTGCGGTTGGCGGAAACCACCATCGTCTCGTCGCTATTTTGCTGGGCAACCGCCGGCGCTATCATGGCGAGAAGTAGCGGGTTGAGCGCCCAAAGTGTGTGCTTTTTGGTTATCATCATTGTTCCTTCAACGGGGTTTAAAAAATCACCCCAAAGATGCTGTGTAGTGTGTTAAAGAAGCAGCATTCTGCTGCGGTTTTTCCCGGCTGCCGCTGCGCCATTGGATCAACGCTGGCGGCGTACTGAGATCGAACAAATCACGCCCCAGTGCGCGATTCAGAATACGGGCGGAGCGCCAGGCCATTAGGCTCAGCTGAGGCTCGGCAATGCCGTGCGTTTGCATACTGGCGTTAACCGCAAAGATGCTGTTTTCTTTCGGGCCATCCCACTCCAGCGTAAAGTCGTCACGTACCCGGAAGTTGCACTCGTCGCGCATCGCCATTTTCGGCATCAGCGGGGAGAGCATCTGCGGCAGGGTCGGGCGGTAGCCGGTAGCGAAGATAACCACGTCGCTGTCGAGCGTGTCGTAGCCCTTATCCAGATGGTGCTCCAGCAGTAGCTGCCAGCCCTGGCCGCGGCTCTCAAGGCCGGTCACAGAACGGCTTGGCAGCAGGCGCGCGTTACGCGGCAGGCCCTGTACTTCGAAGCGGTGATACAGCTCGCGGTAGATGGTCAGCAGCGAGTCGGCGGTGATGCCGTCGGAGGTCATCTTCTGCTCATCCAGCATTTTCTGGCGCGCTTTCTCATCCAGGCCAACAAAGCCTGAAACGTATTCCGGCGTGAAGTATTCGTTGGCAAATGCCGCTTCATCCAGGGCGTTGAAGTTATTGCGGCGTGAAACCCAGTTAACTTCGGCCACTTCTCCCCATGCGCCTCGGAAGGCGTTCAGGAACAGGTCGGCACCGCTTTGCCCGCCGCCGACAACCGTTACGCGTTTGCCGTTCAGGTTCGGCAGGCGCAGGCTCATTTCGCTGGCGTGGAAGCAGGTTGGAGTGGCGGTTTTCACGCACGGCGGCAGGTGCGGCTGCTTGCCTATGCCGAGGCAGATATTGCGGGCGAGGGTTTCGCCCTGGCCGGTTTGCACCACAAACAGCTGGCGGCGCTCGTCAAAATCAACGCGCTCTACCGTCTGGTTAAAGTGCAGGTTGTTCATGCCTTCTGCGGCCCAGCGCAGGTAGTCGGAAAACTCGTCGCGCGAGACGGTGCGCAGCTCGGTAGTCAGGAAGCGGTAGAATTTCTTGCGCTTCACAAGGTAGTTCACAAAGCTGAACGGGCTGGTGGGTGCCACGGCGCTGACCAGGTCTTTCAGGAACATGGTCTGCATATGGCAGTCCGGCACCAGCATGCCGGGGTGCCAGGCAAAGTCGGGACGGCTGTCGAAAAACCGGCTGCTAAATCCCTCTGCTTCGTGTGACAGCGCCGCAATGCTCAGGTTAAACGGGCCGATACCTACGCCAATAAAATCAACAGTGTTTGTCATAATTCAATCCCTGGTTACCAGCCACAATGGGTTTTGCAGATCCTCGAGGTAATTCGGCAGCATGCGGCTGCCTCCGTCCTGGTCAGGCCAGGTCAGTTTTACCGGGTTCAGCACAACGCGGATGATTTGTGGCTTAAAGAGTGAGAAAAGCGCAAAGCGCGCCGACATTTGCGGATGTTGCTGCATGTAATCACTCAACACTGCGGCCAGCAGTTGGTAAAAACGTCTCTCCGGCACGCCGAGGCGGGCCATAAGCGGCGAAACAAAGCGCAGTACCGTAACAAAGTGGCCGGTCTGCAAATCATGAATTAAGTAATCGGCGCTCAGGCGGGCGGTAACGTCCCGCACTTCCTGAGGCAGGGAGTCCATCTCCGGGAACTCATCCTTCACCAGACGCATATCGCCCTGAAAATCTTTCAGCAGGACGCGCTGCGGCACGCCATCTTTCATGGCGAGGGTAATATTTTGCCCGTGGGCAATCAGCGCTACGCCGTAGCGGCAGAGCAGGTGATAAAGCGGCACAACTACCGCACGGAACATCTGGCTGAGCCAGGTTTCAGCATCCAGGCCTGACTGGGCGATATACGCCCCAATCAGAGGCCGATTATTTTCGTCGCACTCCATCAGGGTCGCCATCAGGATCGGGGTTTCGTCCTGCTTCAGCCAGCGGCTCGGGTTTTCACGCCAGATAACGCCCAGCATTTCCTGGTAGCGGTAGGGGGCCTGAGCCAGCGCGGCGTAGCCTTCATGGGAAACGTAGCCCGCAGCGGGCTCACCGAGGATGACGGCTCCGGTTTGCCTGAGCGTGTCGTCCGTGGCGAAGACGCTCTGAAGCCAGCGCGAGGCCAGCGGCCCGGCGGCAATGTATTTGCCGGGAATACCGCGATAGCAGGAGGTGTTGTAGATGGTCAGCGGCAGCTTGATATCCAGCCCTCCCTGGCGGCTGGCGTTGGTCAGAGTACGCAGCGACTGCTGGGCCAGCCATTGGTCGCCAAATTCCCCGAGGGAAATCATCTTGCCTTCGGCCAGATCAGCAACGAAATCAAGGGCAATTTTCTGCTGCCATTGCCACGGATGAACCGGCAGCGGCAGCCAGCTATCGTCCAGGCCATTCTCCTGCCAGGCCTGGTTAAAGCGGGCAAACTCCTGCGGGTCCATCGCGGCGCTAAGCAGTTGCTGAATATCCAGCTCGCTGTCGCAGCGCCACACCATATGGTCGCGCTTTACCGCCAGCCAGTGCAGGCGGAAGGTGTTGGCGTACTCCGGGGCGTAACGCTCCAGCGCCTCTTTACCCCAGCCGCGGCGGCCCTTGTTGAAGGCGAACTTCGGGTGGCCGCTCAGCAGGCATTGTAGGCGATCCGGGTCCAGGGCGATAAGCTCGCTGGCGCTCATGCCCCGGCGGGCGTTAAGCAATTGCAGGTCGCCAAGCAGCGTGGCGTACAGATCCTGCATATGCTCGGCGACGGTGGCATCGCTCATCGAGAGCACCGGCTTGAGCTGCATCAGCAGGGTTTGGGCCAGTGCCGGTTCGTCCGCACAGCGCAGGGTTTGCGCGTCAATCCACAGCCAGCCCCAGATCCCGCGCTCGGCGCTGAAGTGCCACTCTGCACCGGGCAGGCCGATGCAGTAGCGGTTATCGCCCTGAGATTCGGCCTGGAAAACCTGCTCATACTCCAGCTCGGCCAGCATTTTTGCCACCAGCTGGCGGTTTACAAAATCCCAATCCTTGCGATTCATTACAGGCCCACCTCGTTGAAGAAGTTATCCCGGTTAGCCATCACCAGGCGCGAACGCTTATGCGGGAAGTCGAACTCTTTGATAGTCGCGTAGCCCGCAGGCTCCAGATGGCGGAACAGGCGCTGGTTGTCGGCGCGCGGCTCCAGCACGGTGCGTTGGGTACGCGGCTCGTCCAGCAGCAGGTAATGGGTCAGCCCGCGCAGCCAGCTCTGCACATAGTGCGCGCCGCGCCACTGCTGCTCGCCGACCAGAAGATGCAGGCCGCGGTCAAACGGCTGCCAGGCGTAGTGGCGACCAATGCGGTCTTCCGGCGCCCAGTAAATTTCGAAATAGCTGAACGGCTGGTCGTCAAAGCAGCCGATCAGCGGGAAGGCGTGTGTGCCGGTAAGCTGGCGTTCGAGATAGGCGGTTTGCAGCTCCAGCGAGCCGCTTTGCTCCCAGAAATACTCGACGCGGGGATCGTTCATCCAGCGCGTAAAGCGCTCTGCATCAAGCGCCGGGTCGGCAACGCGGAAGCTCAGCGTCTTGCGGACTTTTGGATCGTAGCGACGGTAAACTTCGCCTTCCGGGCGAGCCGGGCGCTGCGGGAAATAAATCTCGCGTTCGGCATCAAATACCATCTCGCCGGAAGCGCGTTTCGCCGGGGTACTGAGCCACAGAGGCAGCTGCCAGAAGGCCGCGCGATGTACGATATCGCTTTTCAGATAGTCGAAGAGCACCAGGGCCTGCGGCTCCTCGCGCCATTCGGCGTAAGGCAGCACGATGGCTGAAAGCTGAGGCGCGGCAATAAACATCTGGTCCAGCGCGTCGCGCAGCCAGCCGTCCGGCAGCAGGCCGGGCCAGTGCAGAACGGCGCTGTTATCCTGACCCCAGCCGATGTTCAGCGGTTTAGCGAGCTTTTCGCAGCGCAGGCCGTGCCCGCCGTGAACGATAGTTGCCTGAAACATTCAGCCCTCCTGAGCCAGCAGCGGATTCACGAAATCAAAGTAGATAACCGAAGGATCGACGATGGTGTTTTCGTTGTGGTCGTGCAGGTAGCAGAAGAAGTTGCCCTTCACATTCCAGTGCGTGCTTTCCAGCACGTAGTCGAGGCAGGTTTTATGAGTCACCTGGTCACGCACGGCGCTGAGCGAGTCGCGCACGCGGGCCATCAGGTTAGCTTCGCTATCCAGCCCGGCAGCACCCAGCGCGGCGGTAACCGCAAAAGTGGAGTTGACCAGCAGGTAATAAGGGAAATAGCGCAGCAGCTGCTCGCGGCTAAAGACGTTCTCCGCCTGAGCCTCGCCGATGGTGTCCAGCCAGCCTGCGGCATGCGGCATAAACGCGCTGCCCTGGCAGTCACGGTAGATAAGGCCTATCGGTAAGTCCTGCTGCATTTCGACCAGAATATTTTGCTGGTGGGCCAGCAGCACCAGGCCGTAATCCGCTTCGGCGGTAAACAGCGGCTTCAGTACCTGCCGGCAGTAGGCTTCAACCCAGGCATGGGCAGCCTGCTGCTCGGTAATATTCAGGCGAGTGCTAAGGCGTTTAACCGCGGCAACCAGCAGTGAATCGCCGCCGTCCGGCGCAGACTGGGTCAGGGAGACCAGAACGTTGGTCTGGCTCTGCGGCTGTTCAACCAGCAGGTTCTCACGCAGGGCGAACAGGCTCTCTTCCATAATATTGCCGTGCAAATCTCTCAGCCCGGCCCAGCCGTCTTCCTGCATCACGCGGAAGGTCGGGAAGCGCGCCTGCAAATCCTGCCAGCGTTCGGTTTGTGCCAGGCGGGCCAGGCGCATTCCGCGCTTCACTTCTTTCACCGATAAGGTGCGCACCGAGTTGGTCAGGCGCACGCTCAGGGAAAACTTAATCATGTCGCGGCTGGTGGCGCAGTAAAGCGAGCGGGAAGAGGTGGTTGGCAGCCATGGCGCACCGGCTTCGCCTAAATCTTTTATCAGATTTCTGGCGACTAATTGCTGGCACCATTCCTGCTCCAGCAGGTACTCCGCCTGCCACGGATGCAGCGGGAACAGCCACTGATTATCGCTTAACTCGTTCAGCAACTGCGGAGCATTTTCAGCGGCAAAGCGCGTCAGACGCTGCTGCAAATTAAGGTGCAGGCTTTCGCCCGCCAGCTGGGCCTTATCGACCGCAAACCAGCGCAGCGGGAAGTGCGGGGCGAAGTCCGGCAGATAGCGCTCGGCTTCCTGTTGATTAAAGGGTTCGTGAGACTTAGGCGCAGGGTGGAAGGCATGGCCGACCAATAATGCCTGCTCCGCCTCGCCAAAGTTCAACGCCTGCTCGCGCAGCCCGCTCCAGTCGTGGCGGGAGTCAATTGCCTGCTGAGTATGGGCATGGCTTTCCATCACGCGCTGATAAAACGCCTCGCAGCCGGTGGCCGGGAGCATTTGCTGGTGCTGGAGTTTATCGACAATAAGCTGGGAGAGAGTGGCAAAATCAACCGGCTGGCTGCCGGTAGCGTTAACCAGGCGGGCCGGAAATTCAAAGCGGTGATGCTGGGTGGGAGAGAAATAAGCCACTTTAAAGTGCAGAGCTTGCTGTTCACCCAGCGGGATAATTAGTTCGGCTGGCTGGCTTTCGGTAAGACGCCAGTCGTTGGTTTCACGGACCAGGGAATTGAGGAAGCACTGCGCGGCCACATCCCAGGCCAGAGTTTTATTTGGCAAAGTCATCATCAAACAGTTTCCACGCGTTATGATAATGCGAATTTTGCCGATAACGGTTCTCATTATCAATAACAATTGTTAGAATCGCTAAAATAAATTTTACAAATACGCACAATCACTCTACGGGTTAGCAACACTTTGACATCTCTCGACGTCGCGGCCGCGCCGCAAAAATCCCTTTCCTGCTGGCCGCTTGCGCTTAGCGCCGGGTTGCTCGGCGTCGGGCAGAACGGACTGCTGGTTGCCATCCCCGTGCTGGTGATTCAGACAAACCTGAGCCTGTCCGTCTGGGCGGCTTTACTGACCCTGGGGTCGATGCTGTTTTTGCCGTCCTCGCCCTGGTGGGGAAAACAAATTGCCCGCCTGGGCAGTAAGCCCGTGGTGCTATGGGCGCTGGCGGGGTATGGCGCGAGCTTTACTCTGCTGGGGCTGGGCAGCGCGCTGCTGGCAACCCATGCGGTAACGGGTGCCGTCGGGCTGGGGATATTAATTGTCGCGCGCATTATCTACGGCCTTACCGTCTCGGCGATGGTGCCTGCCTGCCAGGTGTGGGCGCTACAGCGGGCGGGCGAGGGCAAGAGGATGGCGGCGCTGGCAACCATCAGCTCCGGGCTGAGCAGCGGCCGCCTGTTCGGGCCTCTGTGTGCCGCCGGTATGCTGGCTATTCATCCTCTCGCGCCGCTGGGGCTGCTGATGGTGGCTCCCTTGCTGGCGCTGGTGATGCTGCTGCGCCTGCCGGGTACGCCTCCTTTGCCCGCCAGCGAACGTAAAAGCGCCCGCCTGCGCCTCGACTGTATGCCTTATCTGCTGTGCGCCATTCTGCTTTCTGCGGCGGTCAGCCTGATGCAGCTTGGGCTTTCTCCGGCGCTTACCCGGCAGTTCGCTACCGATACCGCCGCCATCAGCCATCAGGTTGCCTGGCTGCTGAGCCTGGCCGCAGTGGCTTCATTACTCGCCCAGTTCGTTATTCTTCGCCCGCAGCGCATGGCCCCGATGTCGCTGCTGCTGAGCGCCGGTGCCCTGATGATTTGCGGCCTGGCGATGATGATTTCCGTAGAGCTGTGGTTGTTTTATCTCGGCTGCGCGCTGCTTTCATTTGGCGCGGCGCTGGCCACCCCGGCCTACCAGCTGCTGCTGAACGACAAGCTTGCCGACGGCGCGGGGGCAGGCTGGATTGCGACCAGCCACACTCTGGGCTACGGCTTATGTGCATTACTGGTGCCGCTGGTGTCCAAAACAGGCGCTGAAGCGGCATTGATTACGGTGGCTTTTTTGGCCGCAGTGTTATTTACCGTGGTGTCCGGCGTTATCTGGCGCAGCCGCCACCGTTCACGTCATTCTGCAATTTAAGCGTAAGGAAAAGTTATGGCTGGAGTTCAGGGCTACCGTCTGTTCAACGTTCAACTGGCGCGCAAAACCGAAGTTTCTCCTTCGCTGCTGAGCCTGGTGTTTAGCGGGCCGGATGTGGCGCAGATGAAATGCGATTCGCCGGATCAGCGTATTAAGATGCTGTTTCCTTCTGAGGATGGCACGCCGCCTTCGCTCCCCGCCGAAGGGCAGTGGTATCAGATTTCGCAGGGCATGCCCAAAGAGAAGCGTCCGGTTATTCGTACCTATACGCTGCGCCACGTTGATGCAGCCCGCCAGGAAGTGACCGTTGAGTTTGTCAGCCACGGTACCGAAGGGCCCGCTTCCGCATGGGCAATTAACTCCGTGCCGGGAGACTGCATCCAGATAGTTGCGCCTAATGCCGCCCACCCGGAAGACAGCGGTGGCTATGAATGGACGCCTCCGGCGGGATTGCGCAATGCGCTGATCGTTGCCGACGAAACAGCACTCCCTGCGGCGCGGGGCATTCTTGAGATGCTGGCGGGCCAGCCCAATCCGCCAAAAGTGCAGGCATTTTTTGAAGTACCGGAGCAGGGCGATTGCGTTGACCTGAGCGCCTTTAGCTTCGCCGAGATTAACTGGCTACCGCGTAAACCTGCGGCGGCAACGCACGGAGAATGCCTGATTCAGGCGGTGAAAACCCATGCCCGCGTGCCGGAAAGCAGCCATCATGAAGATGTGCGGGAAGAGGCCGAGGATGAGCTGCTGTGGGACAAAGCGACTACCGGCAGTAATGAGTTTTACGGCTGGGTGGCGGCCGAGTCCACCGTGGTTAAGCTGCTGCGTCGCCATTTGATAGGCGAGCGGGGCGTGGAGCACGAGGCGATTAACTTTATGGCCTATTGGGCGAAAGGGCGCGTGCGCTAACAAAAAGGGCGGCCATCATGGCCGCCCTGCGAGTCAGATCTTCTTCAGCTCCGGCAGCAAACGTACCGTCGTTTTGACTATCTGCATTAACTCTTCGTAGCTGGCGTTTTCCCGCGCGCTGACCGACATTCCCTGAATAATACAGCACAGATATTTTGCCAGGCAGCGCACATCGCGCTCTGCCGGTATTTCCCCTTTCTGCTGATGCTGCTCAAGGAAGCGGATCAGCGTCTGCTCCTGCACGGCGTGCCGGGCCTTTATCGTGGCGGCAATATCTTCCGAAGAAGCCGCCAGCACCGACGAGGTGCAGATAATAAAGCAGCCCGCGGGCGTACTTTTGTCGGTAAAACATTTTGCCACCGCAGAGAGATAGTTCTCCAGCGCGGTTTCCATCGTCTGCTCTTCGCACAGCAGGCAGGCTTCATGCTTTGCCGCAAACCGTGCGATGTAGCGGTCCAGCACCGCGCGGAATAGCCCTTCTTTGTTGGTGAACTCCGCATACAGCGTGGGCGCTTTTGCCCCGGTGGCTTCTACCAGATGCGCCATGGATGTTGCTTCATAGCCATGCTGCCAGAAGAGTGTCATGGCCTTGTCGAGTGCCGCTTCCCTGTCAAACACTTTTGGACGGCCACGGCTTTTTTTGCTGCAACTTAATGTCTCGGTTGCCATATCTGCCGTTTAACCTCTGTCTAATTAGTGAACACTTATTATAAAAATAATCGACGACAGTAGCCAGAGGCTTGTTATGAAAAATAATTATTTCTTATCACAATGAAAAATAGCGCTTTTTTTAATTACTTAACGTTCGTTATTAAAATGTGTTGACGTGTGACGCAGATCACGTTTATCATTTTTCTATCGATCGTTAACTAATTCGGGTTGGCGACCTAAATAATCACCTGCTTAGGACATTTACGATGAAAACTTTAACTACTCTGTTCGCTGCCGCCGTACTTAGCTCACTCTCATTCGCAAGCTTTGCGGCTGTTGAAGTCTCCGCCACTCCGGCCGGTCAGCAGAAAGTCGGCACCATCAGCGCGGACGCGGGCAGTAATCTCTCTTCCCTGGAAGAACAGCTGGCCGCCAAGGCCGATGCAATGGGCGCTAAATCGTTCCGTATTACCTCCGTTAACGGTCCGAACACCCTGCACGGTACAGCAGTCATCTATAAATAAGCCGGACGTTAACCCTCAATACGTTTGACCTTATTCGTTATATGCCACTGCAAGCAAAAGGCCCTGTCTTTCGACAGGGCCTTTTTTTTACGCATAAAATCTGAATCTAGATTTCGTTTGCTGGCTGGTCAGCCGTATGAGCATTGACGTTAACCGGCATCCCGGAGCGGTGCTCCATTGCCTGCGCCATGACCTGAGCGTCGGTCTGCGGCGCGTCACGGAACTGCTTCATCGGCTCGTTGAGCACAATCGGCAGCACTTTTGGATCGTCATCAATGGCTTTGGACAGCGGCTGGTGAACTTCAACCAGGCGGGAACCATCCGGCTCGATGGAGGTTTTAATTGGCGTATTGATGATGCGCACCTGGGTGCCGACCGGAACCTTGTTAAATAGGGCTTTAATGTCACCGTCGCGCAGGCGAATACAGCCCGAGCTTACGCGCATCCCGATGCCGAAGTCGGCGTTGGTGCCGTGCAGCAGGTAAACACCGCCGAACGCCGCGAGGCGGATCGCATGGTGGCCCATCGGGTTATCCGGCCCCGCAGGAACCACGGCAGGCAACTTCACGCCCTGAGCCAGATAGCGGGCGCGAATATTTGCCGTTGGCGTCCAGGTTGGGTTGGCGCGTTTATCGGAGATCTTTGTCACCATTGTTGGAGTCAACGTATCGCCACCCAGCTGGCCGATGCCAATCGGGTAAACGGTGACGCTATTTTGCCCGGCAGGGAAGTAATAGAGGCGCAGCTCGGCGAGGTTGATAACAATGCCTTCGCGCGGCACGTCCGGCAGCAGCATCTGGCGTGGGATGGTCAGCACGCTACCGGCACGCGGAACGTAAGGATCGACGCCCGGGTTGGCCTGCAATAAAGCCAGGAAACCGACGTTGTACTTCTTGGCAATCGCCTCCAGCGAACCGCCGTCGTTCTCAACCTGGTGGAACAGGTTTTTGCCAATCAGGCGACTATTGGCGGCCGGAAGCGGGTAATCGTTAGCGCTGGCGGGTAGCGCAATAATCGCCGCGCCCATCAGGGCCACGGCGGCAAACCAGCGGCGGAATAACAAAGTACGCGTTGCAAACATAGCTTAAACCCTGCGTTTAAAATGGCTAATTTTATTAGACAGATAGACGCCAATTATCGGCTAGCGGAATGTCGGGAAGTCCTGGGAGATTGCAAAGAATGTGTAAATGTCACAGAAAGTTGCGCCTTACCGGGCGGTAAGGCGCAGAGGGTTATGTGGCGGCGTTTTCCGCCAGGCTGTTCATGAAGTTACGCACCCATTCCATCCGCGTTTTGCGGTCGGCAAGTTCCTGAATAAACTTCAGGCGGGTCGGTCCGTCGAGGCGGAAATGCTGCGGCTGCTTTTGCAGCAGGCCAATCAGCCAGACCGGATCAACATGGTTTTTCTCGGCAAATTCAATCACGCCGCCTTTCTCGTTACCTTCAATCTTACGCACGCCGAGCTTCTGCGCCTGCTGGCGCAGGGCGGCGATGTCCAGCAGATTGCGGGCCGCGTCCGGCAGCAGGCCGAAGCGGTCGATAAGCTCAACCTTCAGCTCGTCCAGCTCGTGCTCGCCCTTCGCGCTGGCGATGCGCTTGTAAAACGACAGGCGGGTGTTCACGTCAGGAATAAAGTCGTCCGGCAGCAGGGCCGGCATGCGTAGCTCGACTTCCGTCTGGCTGTTGGTGAGATCTTCCAGCGACGGCTCACGGCCTTCTTTCAGGGCATCGACGGCGTTTTCCAGCAGTTCCATATACAGCGAGAAGCCGATGGTTTCCATTTGCCCGCTCTGATCTTCGCCCAACAGCTCGCCCGCGCCGCGAATTTCCAGGTCGTGAGTCGCCAGAGCGAAGCCCGCCCCGAGATCTTCCAGAGAGGCTATTGCCTCCAGGCGTTTCTGCGCGTCGGTGGTCATCGCTTTAGGATGCGGCGTCAGCAGCCAGGCATAAGCCTGATGGTGCGAACGCCCCACGCGGCCGCGCAGCTGGTGGAGCTGGGCGAGGCCAAAGTGGTCGGCTCGTTCGATGATAATCGTGTTGGCGGTCGGGATATCGATCCCGGTTTCGATGATGGTGGTACAGACCAGCACGTTAAAACGCTGGTGGTGGAAGTCGTTCATCACCCGTTCCAGCTCGCGCTCGCGCATCTGGCCGTGACCGATGGCAATGCGCGCTTCCGGTACCAGTTCGGCCAGTTTGTCGGCGGCTTTCTGAATATTTTCTACGTCATTGTAGAGGTAATAAACCTGCCCGCCGCGCAGCACTTCACGCAGAATAGCCTCACGCACTACGAGGCTGTCGTATTCGCGCACAAAGGTTTTTACCGCCAGGCGGCGAGCCGGAGGCGTGGCGATAATCGACAGGTCGCGCATGCCGCTCATCGCCATATTCAGGGTTCGCGGAATTGGTGTTGCGGTCAGGGTCAGGATATCCACGTCGGCGCGCATCGCTTTGATGCGCTCTTTGTGGCGCACCCCGAAGCGGTGCTCTTCGTCGACGATCAGCAAGCCCAGATCGCGCCACTTCACGTCGGCCTGTAACAGCTTGTGGGTGCCTATCAGAATATCAATCTTGCCTTCGCTTGCCTGCTCCAGGATCTGCGTTTGTTCTTTGGCGCTGCGGAAGCGGGAAAGCATTTCAATGCGCACCGGCCAGTTGGCAAAGCGGTCGCGGAAGTTGTCCAGATGCTGCTGCGCAAGCAGGGTGGTTGGCACCAGTACCGCGACCTGTTTGTTGTTCTCCACGGCCAGGAAGGCGGCTCGCATAGCGACTTCGGTTTTGCCGAAGCCCACGTCGCCGCAGACCAGCCTGTCCATCGCCAGCGGGCGGCACATGTCGCTCAGGACGGCATTGATTGCCTGAGCCTGGTCCGCCGTGGTTTCGAACGGGAAGCTGTCGCAGAACAGCTGATACTGCTCGCGGTCGTGCTTAAAGGCGAAGCCTTCTTTGGCGGCACGCATCGCATAAATGTCGAGCAGTTCGGCGGCAACGTCACGCACTTTTTCCGCGGCTTTCTGGCGCGCGCGGGACCAGGCATCGCTGCCCAGTTTATGCAGCGGTGCGTTATCGTCCGCGCCGCCAGCATAGCGGCTGATAAGATGCAGGGACGAGACCGGAACGTACAGCTTCGCGTCGCCCAGGTAGGTCAGCATCAGGTATTCAGCGGTGATCCCGCCAGCCTCCAGCGTCGTCAGCCCCGCATAGCGGCCAACGCCGTGCTCGAGGTGAACCACCGGCTGGCCTGGATGCAGCTCGGCCAGGTTGCGGATCAGGGTGTCCGGGTTAATGGTGCGGCGGCTGTCCTGGCGGCGACGGCTTACGCGCTCGCCCAGCAGGTCGCTCTCGCAGATCAGCGCCCGGTTGCGCAGGGTGTCAATAAAGCCGTGCTCGCTGGCGCCAATCATCAGGTAACGGCCGGTGCCTTCGGCTTCTTCAAGGCGATAAATGCGTTTTGGCGCAACTTTAATGCGCCCCAGCAGTTCGCCCAGCGCTTCACGGCGGCCTTCGCTCTCCACCGAGAAGACAACCGGCCCGGTAAAGGACTCAAGGAATTTACGCAGGCTGTCCAGCGGGGCTTTCTGCTGCGCCTGTACCGCCAGGTCCGGCAAGGTTTGATAACCCAGATTAACGTTGGCCGCTTTCTTCGCCAGAGAGTCAGTTTTGAGCTGAACGCGCGGCCAGGCCTTTAGCTCGCTAAACAGCGAGTCGGTCTTCAGCCATAAATCTTCCGGCGGCAGAAGAGGGCGCATCGGGTCAACGCCGCGATTCTCAAAGCGGGCGTTAGCGTCCAGCCAGAAGCGTTCGGCACTGGCTTCCAGGTCGCCGGTATTCACCAGCAGCGTGTTGGTCGGGAAGTAGCTGAACAGCGTCGGCAGCGGCTCGCTAAAGAACAGCGGCTGCCAATATTCGATACCCGCAGGTAAAGTGCCTTTGCTCACCTGCTGGTAGATGTGCTCCGCGTCGCGCTTAACTTCGAATTTATCCCGCCACTGGCTGCGGAACAGCTCGATGGCGTTTTTATCGGTCGGGAATTCATGGGCGGGCAGCAGGTTAATGGCTTCCACTTCTTCCAGCGTGCGCTGGGAGTCCACGTCGAACACGCGCAGGCTGTCGATTTCATCATCAAAGAAGTCAATGCGGTACGGCTGGGCGCTGCCCATCGGGTAGAGATCGAGCAGCGCGCCGCGGGTGGCGAACTCGCCGTGCTCCATGACCTGATCGACGCTGCGGTAGCCCGCCTGCTCCAGCTGAGCACGCAGATTATCCCGCGATAAGCGCTGGCCTTTTTTCATCACCAGGGCGTGGCCGTGCAGGTAGCTGTGCGGGCAGACCCGCTGCATCAGCGTATTAACCGGCAGGATCAGCACGCCGCGCTGCATGGTCGGCAACTGGTAAAGGGTAGACAGGCGTGAAGAGATAATTTCCTGATGCGGAGAGAAGCTATCGTACGGCAGCGTTTCCCAGTCCGCGAGGTTCATCACCAGGCTGTCGGTAAACTGGGAGACTTCGTCGTGCAGGCGCAGGGCGTTCTGCATATCCGGGGCAATCAGCACCACCGGGCCGCTATGGCGCTCGACGATTTCGGCCACCTCGGTGGCGCAGGCCGAACCGGTTAACTCTCCAAGCAGGCGCTGTTCAGCGGCTTTAGCGGGTAAGGAATAGCGATATTGTTCAGGCATAGAAAGCGTCAGGATCTCGTAGGTTATGCCGTAGTCGGGCCCGGCATAAGAGGTGCATTAAGTCATGAACAGATAGCGATTATTATCCTTGATAGTTGAACATTAGCAACCATCGGAGGCGAAAAGAGAAGGCAAAAAGCTTGCTAAAAGGGTATCCATTGAGCGGGCTGGCTGATGTGCCTTCCCTCTTTCAGGCGCAAGAAAAGAGGGAAGGGAGGACTTGCAAAAACTACGCGGTGATCTCGATCTCAATCTGATTGATTATCGTATTATTTACACCGCTGAGCATTTCCGGTGGAGTGCTTTCAGCCTGATAAGGCACCATTTCCTCGGCTCTTAAAAAGAGGGTGTAACGGCCAGGAGCAATTCCCTCGGGAATTTTACAATCAAGTGATACATCCGTTTCTTCGAATGTATCCATCATAAAACCAGAGGCTTTACCTATATTATAATAATCCCCGTCGGCGTTACTTAATACTGCATAAAGTTCAAGGGCTACCATGTCACCTACCCCGTTTTTCATATCGAATAGCAGGGATGAATGAACGGTTAGTTCATCATTTGGCTGTAATTCTGTTTTATCACAGTCAATAGATTTAACCAAATGCAGATAATCATAAGCATTTCTGTACTGTAGGATAAAGTCAATAGGGTTGAAAATTTCATTGTCTTTAGGTTTCAAATAAAAAGTATCATCTTCAAGTGTTTTTTGATAAAGCAGGTTAAACGTTAATTTCTCACTCTGCATGAAGTCAGAAAATGGAATGTTAAAGGAGGCTGTATACTCCCCAGCATGCCCGGCCATTATCGTAGTTTCAAATGATTTATTGTAGTTGCTTGATTTGTCATTTATTAATAATATAATTTTTATTACGCCACCCAATTGTTCATCACACCAGAGTTTAAATGAAACTTTATTTAAACCTGGGGTGTAAAATGGTTTGGATGTGTCTATGTTAGAAAGAAGAATAACATCGCCATACACTACATCTTTATCTTTAACACGTATGTTTTGTATGAGTATCGTACCGTCATTTGTTGGTAGAAGTTTGCTGGTGGAAAAATCAGTATCATCAGCATCATCATCCTCTACAAATGCCAGGAAATAGTCATGGTAGGGATCGATATTGCCAAAATCTAATGTCATGGTGCATTTGTTTATTCCTGACGCATCAATATTGTATGTGCCGGAGCCCAGTTTATAAATCGAGTTATAATATTTTCCTACAATATAACAACCAATGTTTTTAGATGCAGATATGCTGCTGGTGATTTCGAAATTAACATCGACAGGCCTGTTGAGAAATGCCTCTTCCGGTATTGTTGTATTACGGTTAATAATTAATTCATCGGAGATGTATTTTTTTATTGTGATATCATAAGAAATTATCTGGTCAGCGTTGTTTCTTAATGGCCGGTAATCTTTACCATCTTCACTGTAAGTCAGGGCAATTCTCCGTTTTCCGTACGTGGCATCAACGGGAATATCTATTTGCAATTCTATCTGCGCGTTATTTCCTGCCGGCAGGGATAATTCTTGAGGGAGAGTCAGGAAAGATCGCCGCACGCCGGCGCTATCGAGCAAAACTGCTCTGTAATAGCCGGTAAAGTCCTTGCCTGATGTTGAGACCTGCGCTTTAAGGCGGGTGGAATTTCCAGGGAAGCCCTCAAGGCTACCGATATCCAGGTGTGATATCAGCAACGTTTCTTCTTTTGCTGGTTGAATGCCAATATAGAGCTTTCTTGCCTCGATATCCGAATTGTCAAGTTTTTGCTCATGCCATTCACCATCCCAGCCATAGTTAAATGAAAAATAATCATCATCTGCATAACCATCACAAACGACAGCATGGCCGGGAATGGCTGTCATTATAACTCTGCCCAAATCCAGCTCTTCCCTGAGGAGTTTACCCACTTCCTGAATTGTATACCCTTGCTCTTCTTGTTTATACAGCAGGATTTGTGTCAGATTTTTGTCGTAACCGAAATTATTTACCATTGCCTCAGCAAGGAATTCCTCATGCCCAGGTGAACCCGCATTAAAAGTGGTTTGAGCTGCATACCCTGCATGGTATAAAAAAGTGGATGTTGCGTTTTTTTGTTCCTGTGAGCTGTCGTCAGTAAGAATATCTGGCATTAAGTCCCAGCGATATTCATAGCCGTCAATATCCATTTCTGGCTGGAGCTCAGTAGTAAAGTATTCTGGTAAGGTACCGGTAGCAAATGGGGGATGATTATAGTATTTCATCACCTGCCCCCCTGCAACGCCAGCACATCCCATGGCGATGTTTGATTCATCGAACACTTCGTTGTATGGGCGGTCCTGACCCCATTCTGTTGTGGTGAGCGGCCCTACAATTAAATCTGGTTTTTTTCTGTCAATGCGTTTTATTTTCATAATATTAATACCTGATATTTTCTATGCGAAAAGATTTACTCTATTTATTATTTACATGACGGCGCAATATTTAAGATGTAAATAATTTTATGCGATGAATTTGATTGCGATCCTACTCCTCCTCAAAGCAATGTGAATATTAATATTGTTGTGCCGGTGCTATTTAATTTTTTATTTCAATAAATATAAGGGCAGAGGGTTATTTTCTGAAGGGTTAAAAATATATCCTGGTTTATAAGAAGATCGTGCCAAAGAAAGAGAGAATTTATTTAAAATCAATATGATACGTTTTAATTGCTGGCTTTTTTGCAAGTGGCGGGAGGAGTGTGAATGTATTTAAGTTTATGATATTTATGACCATGTTGGAAACATTGCCCTGCACGATGTCAGAAGTGCAGGGCAAAATGCTGCCTTAAACCACGATTTTAGCCGGAGGGGAGAAGAACATATCCCCGAACAGCGCCACCGAAAGCTTGCGGAAGCCCAGCCCTGCCAGCGTGCAGATAGCCAGGCTGATGAATGGATAAATCAGCAGAATAGCCAGCAGCAGCGGGCCGGAGAAGCTGCCGTTATTGATGCGGGCTATCATTATCAGGCTCATCGCCTCTATCAGGATGCGGTGCGTGGTGTAAATCGCGATGGTATTTGAGCCGACCACGTTAAGGAATGAGTTCGCGCCGGTTTCGCGCCAGCCGTCCAGCAGATAGAACACCCGTAGGATTACCACGATAGAGACCAGGGAAATCACTAGCGGGACGTTGACCAGGTAAAGCGCCATAGCGCCGCAGGCGACACCCGCGCAGGTAAACGGATGGCGCGAAAAACGGAACTCTTTCATCCAGGCCATTAACAGCGGGCCAAACCATGCCCCGAGGCCGTAATAAACCATATTACGCATCACGCTGTTCAGCCCCCACCACGGCAGCGGCATAAAAGTAATAGCGATGTTTACCGCCATCAGCAGGATAAGTACCGGCATGCGGTAGCGGCGCAGTGCCTTAAAAATAACGAAGTAGACCAGCAGGGCGTACAGATACCACAGGCTGGTGCTGGCCTTCGCCATGCTGGCGGCAAACTGCCAGAAGGTATCGGCGTAGGCGGCGTTGGCGGTTGGGTTGCGATCCAGATCCGGCGCCAGCCACTGGTTCAGATGGGTAAGGGCCACCCACTGAATCATCCCCCAGAGCACCAGCACGTAGAAAATGCTCCACAGCCGCTTGTCCACGCTGTCACGCCATCTCACTTCGTGGATGTAGCGGGTTATCAAATAGCCGGAGATAAAGAAAAATACCGGCATACGGAACGGCGCAAGGTAGAGATTGAGGTACACCCACAGTTTGGCGAGATACAAATTGAAGCCAGGCCCGAGCGTGGTGAGGTGAGGGTAGAAGGTGATAACCGAATGGTAGATAACCACCAGGCAAATACATAATCCTTTGATTTGATTAATCCATAGCTGCTTTTTCTTCATGCCATATCCACGTCTTTATGTTTTATCGTCGTCATTGGCCTTTTATCCTGGCGGCAACACGCGGCGAGCACGACCTCAATTGTCTGTATTTGGCGCTGATTTGGTAAATTTAGGAAAAGTTGCAGGCGCTTGAGAAGTAACGGGAATAATTTAGGGTATTGAATTCATTTGGCCGGGGAGGTGTCGTATACTTCCCGGATCTTTGTTTGCTCGTCATACTTCAAGTTGCAGGTGCGTGGCTGCACCGATAGCCCTGGCAACAGTGAGCCAGGTGCCAGGAGGCTCCCGGTCTTGCCGTCTTCCTGCAACCCGAATTATTTAGAGCAAATATGCAACTGCAACAAGACGGATTTCATGTATCAACCTGTCGCGTTATTTATAGGCCTGCGCTACATGCGTGGGCGAGCCGCCGACCGCTTCGGCCGCTTTGTCTCCTGGCTGTCGACCATTGGCATCACCCTCGGGGTTATGGCGCTGGTCACGGTGCTTTCGGTGATGAATGGTTTTGAGCGCGAGCTGCAAAACAACATCCTCGGGCTGATGCCGCAGGCGATGGTCACTTCATCCACCGGTTCGATTAATCCTCAACAACTCCCGGCTGACTCCCTCAAGCTACAGGGCGTGACGCGTATTGCGCCGCTGACCACCGGCGACGTGGTGCTGCAAAGCGCGCGCAGCGTGGCGGTGGGCGTAATGCTTGGCGTGCAGCCGGACGAAAAAGACCCGCTGTCGCCTTATCTGGTGAACGTTAAGCAGACTGGCCTGGTTGCCGGGCAGTACAATGTCATTCTCGGCGAGCAATTGGCCGTTTCGCTTGGCGTAAAACGCGGGGAAAGCATCCGTATTATGGTGCCTTCCGCAAGCCAGTTCACGCCGATGGGCCGCGTGCCGAGCCAGCGCTTGTTCACGGTCATCGGCACTTTCGCTGCGAGCAGTGAAGTCGACGGCTACCAGATGTTGGTTAACCAGCAGGACGCCTCGCGCCTGATGCGCTACCCGGCGGGCAATATCACCGGCTGGCGTCTGTGGCTGGCCGAACCGCTGAAAGTTGACGTGCTTAGCCAGCAAACCCTGCCGCAGGGGACTGAATGGAAAGACTGGCGCGAGCGCAAAGGCGAGCTGTTCCAGGCCGTGCGCATGGAAAAGAACATGATGGGCCTGCTGCTGAGCCTGATTGTTGCGGTCGCCGCGTTTAATATTATTACCTCGCTGGGCCTGCTGGTGATGGAGAAGCAGGGCGAAGTCGCCATTCTGCAAACCCAGGGCCTGACCCGCCGCCAGATTATGGCGGTGTTTATGGTGCAGGGCGCAGGGGCGGGGGTGATTGGCGCGCTGCTGGGTGCGCTGCTCGGCGCGCTGCTCGCCAGCCAGCTGAATAATTTAATGCCGGTTATCGGCATCCTGCTGGATGGTGCGGCGCTGCCGGTTGCCATCGAGCCGTTACAGGTGGTCGTTATTGCCCTGGTGGCGATGTTGATTGCCCTGCTGTCCACGCTTTACCCTTCCTGGCGCGCCGCCGCTACCCAACCCGCTGAGGCTTTACGTTATGAGTAATTCTGTCCTGTTGCAGTGTGACAAGCTGTGCAAACGCTATCAGGAAGGCAAAGTGCAAACGGATGTGCTGCACGATGTCAGCTTCAGCATGAACCCGGGCGAGCTAATGGCGATTGTCGGCACTTCCGGCTCGGGCAAAAGTACCCTGCTGCACCTGCTGGGCGGCCTGGATACGCCAACCTCCGGCGACGTGGTGTTTAACGGCCTGGCGATGAGCAAGCTTTCGTCTGCGGCCAAAGCCGAACTGCGTAACCGCGAGCTGGGCTTTATCTACCAGTTCCACCACCTGCTGCCGGACTTTACGGCGCTGGAAAACGTCGCTATGCCGCTGCTTATCGGCAAGAAGAAGCCGGAAGAAGTGCAGAAACGCGCGCTGGAGATGCTGGCCGCCGTTGGGCTGGATCACCGCAGTAATCACCGCCCGTCGGAGCTGTCCGGCGGCGAGCGTCAGCGCGTGGCGATTGCCCGTGCGCTGGTGAACAATCCGCGCCTGGTGCTGGCGGACGAGCCGACCGGTAACCTGGATGCGCGCAATGCCGACAGCATCTTTGAACTGCTGGGCGAGCTGAACGTGCGCCAGGGTACCGCTTTCTTAGTCGTCACCCATGACTTGCAGCTGGCAAAACGCATGTCGCGCCAGCTGGAAATGCGCGATGGCCGCCTGACAAGCGAGCTGACCTTGATGGGAGCGCAGTAATGGCTTCACCCCTTTCTTTATTGATAGGCCTGCGGTTTAGCCGCGGGCGTCGCCGCAGCGGCATGGTGTCGCTGATTTCGGTTATCTCCACCCTGGGCATTGCTCTGGGCGTGGCGGTACTGATAGTCGGCCTGAGCGCGATGAACGGCTTCGAGCGCGAGCTGAAAAACCGCGTGCTGGCCGTGGTTCCGCACGGCGACATCAAGCCGGTGAACCAGCCGTTTACCAACTGGCAGGACGTCTTGCCTAAGATTGAAAAGGTCAAAGGCATTGTTGCCGCCGCGCCTTACATCAGCTTTACCGGGCTGGTGGAGAGCGGGGCGAACCTGCGGGCGATAGAAGTGAAAGGCGTTGATCCGGCGCAGGAAGAGCGTTTGAGCGCTTTGCCACAATATGTGCAGAACCATGCCTGGGCGAATTTTAAGGCCGGGCAGCAGCAGATAATCATGGGCAAAGGCGTGGCGGATGCGCTGAAAGTGAAGCAGGGCGACTGGGTTTCTATCATGATCCCCAACAACGACGGCGGCACTAAGCTGATGCAGCCGAAACGAGTCAGGCTCCAGGTCGCCGGTATCCTGGCTTTAAGCGGCCAGCTCGATCACAGCCTGGCGATGGTTCCGATGCAGGATGCTCAGGGCTATCTGGATATGGGCAACAGCGTGACCGGCATCTCCATCAAAGTGGACGACGTGTTTAATGCCGTTAAGCTGGTGCACGACGCCGGAATGGCAACCAATTCCTACGTCTACATTTCCAGCTGGATAGGCACCTACGGCTACATGTACCGCGACATCCAGATGATCCGCGCCATTATGTACCTGGCAATGGTGCTGGTTATCGGCGTGGCCTGCTTCAACATCGTCTCTACGCTGGTGATGGCGGTTAAAGACAAGAGCGGCGACATCGCCGTGCTGCGTACGCTCGGGGCAAAAGACGGGCTTATCCGCGCGATCTTCGTCTGGTACGGGCTGCTGGCCGGGCTGCTGGGCAGCGTGAGCGGCGTGATTGTTGGCGTGCTCGCCTCGTGGCAGCTGACCAACATTATTAACTTTATTGAAAAACTGATCGGGCACAATTTCCTGTCCGGTGACATTTATTTCATTGATTTCTTACCTTCAGAATTGCACTGGCTGGACGTGGTTTACGTCCTGGTGACGGCGCTCCTGCTCAGCCTTCTGGCTAGCTGGTACCCGGCACGGCGCGCAAGCAATATCGATCCGGCAAGGGTGCTAAGCGGACAATAAAATTTACCTTACTTTTGGGGAGCAGCGATGTATTACGGATTCGATATCGGCGGCACTAAAATTGCACTTGGCGTTTACGACCAGCAGCGGCATTTACTTTGGGAAGCCAGGGTTGCTACTCCCCATGACAGTTATGAAAATTTCCTCGAGGCAGTCGCCGGGCTTGTTGCTCAGGCAGACGAGCGCTTTGACTGCCGTGGCTCCGTGGGCATTGGTATTCCCGGTATGCCGGAAACCGACGACGGCACGCTCTACGCCGCCAACGTGCCTGCCGCCAGCGGCAAGCCTCTGCGCGCCGACCTGAGCGCCATGCTTGAGCGCGACGTGCGTATCGACAACGACGCCAACTGCTTCACGCTCTCCGAAGCGTGGGACGACGAATTCCTCAATTATCCTGTGGTGATGGGCCTTATCCTCGGCACCGGCGTGGGCGGCGGGATCATCGTTAACGGCAAATCCGTTACCGGGCGCAGCTACATTACCGGCGAATTTGGCCATACGCGCCTGCCGGTAGATGCTCTGGAAATCCTCGGGCGCGATATTCCGTTCACCCGCTGCGGCTGCGGCAAAAACGGCTGCATAGAAAACTACCTCTCTGGCCGCGGTTTTGCCTGGCTGTGGCAGCACTTCTACCACGAACCGCTGGATGCAAAAGAGATAATCTCCCGCTACCGCCAGGGCGACGAGCAGGCCATCGAACATGTTGACCGCTTCCTCGAGCTGCTGGCGGCCTGCCTCGGCAATTTATTGACCTCAATCGACCCACATTTGGTGGTGATTGGCGGAGGATTGTCTAACTTTAGCGATATCTACGCGCAACTGCCGGAGCGCCTGCCGAAGTATTTGCTGCCGGTGGCGGCGGTTCCGCGCATTGAACAGGCACGGCACGGCGACGCAGGCGGTATGCGCGGCGCTGCATTCCTCCACTACGCGGAGTAACTATGCTTTCTCGTCGTCAACACCGGCTTAGCCGGTTTCGGAAGAACAAACGTCTGCTGCGTCAACGGTTGCGTCAGCGTATTTTTTTCAGAGACAGAATGGTGCCGGAACTGATGGATAGACCAAGAGTGGTGGTGCTGACTGGGGCGGGGATCTCCGCCGAGTCAGGTATTCGTACTTTCAGAGCGGCGGACGGGCTGTGGGAAGAGCATCGCGTTGAGGATGTGGCGACCCCGGAAGGCTTTGCCCGTGATCCGCAGCTGGTGCAGCGCTTCTACAATGAACGCCGCCGCCAGCTCCAGCAGCCGGAGATCCAGCCTAATGCCGCACACCTTGCGCTGGCGAAGCTGGAAGAGGCGCTGGGCGACCATTTTGTGCTGGTGACCCAGAATATCGACAACCTCCACGAACGCGCGGGCAGCAAGAACGTTATCCACATGCACGGCGAGCTGTTAAAAGTTCGCTGCGCCAGCAGCGGCCAGGTGCTGGACTGGAAGGACGATATTACGCCTGAAGACCGCTGCCACTGCTGCCAGATCTCTTCTGCGCTGCGCCCGCACATCGTCTGGTTTGGCGAAATGCCGTTGGGCATGGACGATATTTACCAGGCGATCGCCACCGCAGACTACTTTATTGCTATTGGCACTTCCGGGCACGTTTATCCGGCGGCGGGCTTTGTGCATGAGGCTCGTCTACAGGGGGCGCACACCGTGGAGCTGAACCTGGAGCCAAGCCAGGTAGGCAGCGAATTCGAAGAGAAACACTACGGGCTTGCAAGCCAGGTGGTGCCTGAATTTGTGGATAAGCTTTTGAAGGGATTGTAGTTAGCGGTTGACCCTCACCCCGACCCTCTCCCTGTGTACATACCGGAGACATGGTGAACACTTGTTCGGGGACATGGTAGACACTTACAACTACGGCATAAGAACCCTCTTCCGGAGTCGCTTATGCCCTGGGATGCGAGAGATACCATGTCATTACGTCACGAGTTTGTTCACTTTGCCTCGCAGGACGGGGCTAACATCCGGGCGCTCTGTCGCCACTTCGGCATCGCGCCCGCCACCGGATATAAGTGGCTTTGCCGCTTTCTCGAGGCCGGACTTCCCGGCCTCGCTGACCGCTCACGGGCTCCCCATCATTCTCCCAACGCCACCGCCGCTCAGGTGGCTGACCTGTTACAGCAGGCACACCTGGCCCATCCCCGCTGGGGAGCCCGCAAGATTAAGGCCTGGCTGGAAGCGCAGGGGCACCACCTTCCTGCCGTCAGTACCGTGCACAACCTGATGCACCGTCACGGCCTGCTACCCGGTGTACCGCCGGGTATCCCCTCTGCCGGTCGCTTCGAACACGGCAGGCCGAACGCCCTCTGGCAGATGGATTTTAAGGGACACTTTCCCTTCGCCGGTGGGCGCAGCCATCCCCTCACGCTGCTGGACGACCACTCCCGGTTTTCACTCTGCCTGACGCACTGCGACAACGAGCGGCGTGAGACCGTGCAGTCACATCTGACAAAGGTGTTTGAGCGCTATGGCCTGCCGGAGAGGATGACCATGGATAACGGGGCGCCCTGGGGAGACACCACCGGGACCTGGACCGCGCTGGAGCTGTGGCTGATGCGTCAGGGTATCCGGGTGGGGCACTCGCGGCCTTATCATCCCCAGACGCAGGGCAAGCTCGAGCGTTTTCACCGCAGTCTGAAGGCGGAGGTTCTGCAGGGGAAATGGTTCACGGACAGCGACCAGCTCCAGCGGGTATTTGACCACTGGCGGGAGGTCTATAACTTTGAACGCCCGCATGAGGGACTGAATATGGCGGTCCCGGGTTCGCGCTATCAGCCTTCGGCCAGACAGTACAGAAGCGATGCTCCCGGGCCGGAGTACGATGACGGCGTGGCGGTAAGAAAAGTGGATATCAGTGGAAGCCTGAGCATCAGAGGTATCAGCCTGAAAGCGGGCAAAGCGTTCAGGGGAGAGCGAGTGGGGCTGAAGGAAAGCGGTGAGGACGGTTGTTATGAGGTGTGGTGGTACAGCACGAAAGTGGGAATGATCGACCTGAAGAACCGGTCGATCATCATGGGTAAAAGATGTTAAAAGGTGTTCACTATGTCCCCGAACATCTGTCTACTATGTCCCCGGAACGTACACCCTGAAAGGGAGAGGGGGAAAGCGAAGCTCCGGTTCCCTCGCCCCTTTGGGGAGAGGGTTAGGGTGAGGGGCGAATTACCGCCCGGCTTTCAACCGCTGATAGTAAGACTCATACAAAGCACTCGCCTCGCCGACATCGTTCTGCCACTCACCGGCTTTAATCACTTCCGCATCCGGGTACAGCGACTTATCTTCCGCTACGTTCTTCGGCAGCAGCTTGCGTGCTTCGAGGTTTGGCGTCGGGTAGCCGATGGTTTCCGCAACCTGCTTCGCCACTTCCGGGCGCAACAGGAAGTTGATCAGCTTCAGCGCGCCGTCCACGTTTTTAGCATTGGCCGGGATAGCCAGGTTATCCATCCAGAAAATCCCGCCTTCCTTCGGCCAGACGATGTCCAGCGGCGTACCGGCCTGGCGCGCAACATACGCGGAGCCGTTCCACACCATGCCCAGATTCACTTCACCTTCCATATACGGGTTAGCAGGGTTGTCTGAGTTGAACGCCGCGACGTTTGGCATCAGCTTTTGCAGCTCGTGGTATGCGGCTTCAATCTGTTTAGGATCGGTGGTGTTGCCGGAATAGCCGAGCTTGAGCAGCGCCATCTGGAACACTTCGCGCGCATCGTCGGTCAGCAGCAGGCTTTGCTTGTATTCCGGCTTCCACAGGTCGGCCCAGCTGGTAACGCTCTTCGGATCCATCGCTTCGCTGTTGACGCCAATCGCCGTTGCGCCCCAGATATACGGAATGGAGTAATCGTTATTAGGGTCGAACGGCTTGTTCAGCATCTCAGGGTCGAGATTCTTAAAGTTGCTGAGCTTGCTTTTGTCTATCTTCTGGATCATGCCTTCTTTGCGCATCTTCGCCACAAAGTAGGTGGACGGCACCACAACGTCGTAAGCGCCGTCTTTATAGGTCTTGAGCTTGGCGTACATGGTTTCGTTCGACTCGTAGGTCGAATAAATCACCTTGATGCCGGTCTCTTTGGTGAACTGCTCCAGCAGGCCCGGCGGCACGTATTCCGTCCAGTTGTAGAAATAGAGCGTCTTGCTGTCGTCGGCATGAGCGGCGCTAACGCCGAGCGCCAGAGCGCCCGCAGCAAGCAGGTGGCGTGACCATTTTATGAAAGGCAACTTTTTCATTTTAACGTCCCCTGAGGTTTAGTTTTATCGCGCAGGATAAGCTGGCTGGCAATCACCATAACCAGCGAGAGTAAAAGCAAAATAGTGGCCAGGGCGTTCACTTCCGGCGAGACGCCAACTTTGACCATGGAATAAATTTTTAGCGGCAGGATCTCGTAGCTCGGCCCGGTAACGAACGAGGAAACCACCACATCGTCCATCGAGAGGGTAAAGCTCAGCAGCCAGCCTGCGGCAACTGCGGGCATCGCCAGCGGGGCAATAATTTTGCGCAGGATGGTCAGCTCGCTGGCACCCAGATCCCTCGCCGCTTCCAGCATCTTGACGTCAAAACCCTTGAGGCGGGAATAAACGGTGACCACCACAAACGGCAGGCAGAACGTGATGTGGGAAAACAGCAGCGACCAGAAGCCAAGCGAAACGCCCAGCAGCATAAACAGCACCAGCAGCGAGATAGCCATTACGATGTCCGGCGACATCATCACCACAAACAACATGCCGCTGACGAACGGCTTGCCCCGGAAGCGGTAGCGGTAAAGCGCCACGGCGGTAAGCGAGCCGATAAGCGTGGCGGCGCTCGCGGAAACAATCGCCATGATTAATGAATGCTGAGCCGCCTGAAGCAGGCTGTCGTTATTCATCAGCAGGCTGTACCAGTTGGTGGTAAACCCCTGCCAGTTGATGCCGAAGCGCGAGCTGTTAAACGAATTCACGATCAGAATAATGATCGGAATATACAAAAAGGCATAAATCGCGGACATAAAGCCGCCGCGGAGCAGGCGTCCTGTCATTCGAGTTCCACCTTCTTGTTCAGCAGGCGCGCGGCGCGCCAGTACACCAGCAGCATCAGGCCCATCACCAGCGTAAGGGTGATGCTAGTTGCCGCCCCGAACGGCCAGTCGCGGATGTTCAGGAACTGGCTCTTGATCACGTTGCCAATAAGCAGGTTCTTCGCGCCGCCCATCAGGTCCGACACGTAGAACAGGCCCATCGCCGGGAGCATCACCAGCAGGCAGCCGGCAATAATGCCCGGCATGGTCAGGGGAATAATAATGCGGATAAAGGTTTGCAGCTTGCTGGCCCCTAGATCGCGCGCGGCTTCAAGCAGCGGTTTATCCAGCTTTTCAATGCTGGAATAGAGCGGCATCACCATAAACGGCAGCAGGATATAGACCAGGCCGATTATCACCGCGCTCGGGGTAAACATAATGCGAATGGGCGTGTCGATAACCCCCAGCCAGAGCAGGAACTCGTTGAGATAACCTTTGGTGCTGAGGAAGATCTTCAGTCCGTAAATGCGGATCAGCGAGTTGGTCCAGAACGGCACAATCAGCAGAAACAGCAGCAGGGGGCGCACGCGCTCCGGCAGCCGGGCGAGGAACCAGGCAAAAGGATACCCGAGCGCCAGACAGGCGAGGGTGGCTATCACCGCCATATTCAGCGAGTGCAGCAGCACCTGGGCGTACAGCGGGTCCGCCAGCCGGGTGTAGTTATCCAGCGTAAAGACCATGCTCACGAAGTTATCGTTATCGCGGGTCAGGAAGCTGGTGACAATAATCATCAGGTTGGGCAGGAAGACAAACAGCAGCAGCCAGCCCACCACCGTGGCAATTACCACATTCTGGAATTTACGCGAGCTCTTCATCGGCCAGTACAACCTCCCAGCTTTCAACCCAGGTCACCGCCATTTTTTGATCCAGCGAATGGTCGAAGTCCGGGTCGTCTTCGTTAAAGAACTCGCTCACCATCACCATTTTGCCGTTTTCCAGCTCCACGGTGGACTCAAGCGTCATACCTTTATAGTTACGTTCGCGCACGTAGCCTATCAGCCCGTCGGCCTCGGTTGTGCCGTTAATCTCCTCAACGCGCAAATCTTCCGGGCGCAGCAGCACCTTGAGGTTTTGCCCCGGCGTAACCGGTTTGCTGACGAAGATATGGCACTCGCGGCCTTCAACGTTGGCGAGCACGCGCTGGTCATCCGTGCGCTCCACCACGGTGGCGTCGAAAATATTGATCTCGCCAATAAAACTGGCAACGAACAGGTTCTTCGGCTCCTCGTAAATCTCTCTTGGCGTACCGTCCTGCTCAATTTTGCCGTCGCGCATTACCACGATGCGGTCCGACATGGTCAGGGCTTCTTCCTGATCGTGCGTGACAAACACAAAGGTAATGCCAAGCTTACGCTGGAGGGCTTTCAACTCGTTCTGCATTTGCTTGCGCAGCTTGTAGTCCAGCGCCGAGAGCGACTCGTCGAGCAATAACAGGCGAGGTTTATTCACCACCGCGCGGGCAATGGCAACGCGCTGCTGCTGGCCGCCGGAAAGCTGGTTCGGTTTACGCTGGGCAAACTCTTCGAGCTGAACCATTTTCAGGGCATCGGTCACGCGGGGCGTGATTTCCGCCGCAGGCGTTTTTTGCATCCTCAGGCCGAAGGCGACGTTTTCAAACACCGTCATATGCGGGAACAGAGCATAGCTCTGGAACACGGTATTCACGTGGCGATGCTCGGCAGGAACGTGGGTGATGTCTTGATTGTCGAGCGTTATCTGGCCGGAGTCGGTGCTTTCTAGCCCCGCTATAAGGCGCAATACGGTGGTTTTGCCGCAGCCTGAAGGGCCGAGCAGCGTCAGGAATTCACCATGATTGATGGTGAGAGAGAAGTCAGAAATTACAGATTTACCATCAAAGCTCTTAGCGACCCCGGCCAGGTTGACCAGCGTCGAGCGCGAACGTTGCTGTTTATTCAATTTTTTACGCTGTCCCATAAATAACGTATCCGAAAGCGGGGATACGGGGTTTGTGATTAACCACCTTGGGTTTTGGCACGTTGAGTGAGGGCAAGGATTCTACGGCAAAGAGGAGGTAATCGCCAATCCCGCGATGGAGAAAGCAGGCCCGAAATCGGCGGTTATTTTCTCTTGTTAAGGGTAGGTTGATAACACGGCATTGTTACAAACGCGATAAACTATTTTTCCCGTAACCCATTAAAAGTGACCTGACGCAATATCTGCCCGATGCGGCTTATTGATAATTGGTGTCACAAAAAACGAGGGTGGCTAAATGGATAAATTACTTGAGCGCTTTTTGCAGTATGTCTCTCTGGATACACAATCCAAACCCGGCGTTAAGCAGGTGCCGAGCACGGAAGGGCAATGGAAGCTCCTGCGTCTGTTAAAGGAACAGCTGGAGCAGATGGGGCTGGTGGACGTTACGCTCAGCGACCACGGCACGGTGATGGGCACGCTGCCTGCGAATATTACGCACCGCGTTCCGGCGATTGGTTTTATCTCCCACGTTGATACCGCCCCGGACTTTACCGGGAAAAACGTTAACCCGCAGATAGTCGAAAACTACCGCGGGGGCGATATTGCCCTGGGCATTGGGGATGAAATTCTTTCTCCGGTGATGTTCCCGGTGCTCCACCAGTTGATGGGGCAAACGCTCATCACCACGGACGGCAAAACCCTGCTGGGCGCGGACGACAAAGCAGGCGTGGCCGAAATCATGACCGCCCTGGCGGTGCTTAAAGAGAAGAACATTCCTCACGGCGATATCCGCGTAGCGTTCACGCCGGATGAAGAAGTCGGCAAAGGCGCGCATTTCTTCGACGTGGAAGCCTTTAACGCCGAATGGGCGTACACCGTGGACGGCGGCGGGGTAGGCGAGCTGGAGTCGGAGAACTTTAATGCTGCTTCGGTCACTATCAAAATCGTCGGGAATAACGTTCACCCTGGCACGGCAAAAGGCGTGATGGTTAACGCCCTGTCGCTGGCGGCGCGTATTCATGCCGAAGTCCCGGCGGACGAAAGCCCGGAATGCACCGAAGGCTATGAAGGTTTCTACCACCTGAACACCATGAAAGGCTCGGTTGACCGCGCCGAGATGCATTACATCATCCGCGACTTCGACCGCGAGCAGTTCGAAGCCCGCAAACGGAAAATGATGGAAATAGCCAAAAAGGTCGGCAAAGGCCTGCACCCGGACTGCTATATAGAGCTGGTAATAGAAGACAGCTATTACAACATGCGCGAGAAAGTGGCCGAGCACCCTTATATTGTTGAAGTCGCCCGGCAGGCAATGCGCGACTGCAATATAGAGCCGATTATGAAGCCCATCCGCGGCGGCACGGACGGCGCACAGCTCTCCTTTAAAGGCCTGCCGTGCCCGAACCTGTTCACCGGCGGCTATAACTACCACGGCAAACACGAGTTTGTGACCCTGGAAGGAATGGAGAAGGCAGTGGCGGTTATTGTCCGTATTGCTGAATTGACGGCTAAAAAAGGCTGATGGATTAAAACCGGCTCGGCGACCTACTAATATTGGGAGGGGCTTTTGGCCCCTTTTTTTATTAGTGTTGTTGGTGGCTTTGAACTGTTCTCCATTGTTTGATTCAGAACTCTGTTAGCAATATCTGTAGCTCGCTCACAGCGTATTTCCGGCTTGGTTAGCTTGCCTGCTTTGATATCATGAAAATAAGCTATATTTATACTGTAATGGAGAGTAAACTTTACTATTAAAAATTAATTGATCCAGTTTTTTATGACAGTGAATTAAACCTGAAAGAAGATGTGGTTGAATTTTGCATGCTCCATCAAAAAATATTTATGAAATGATAACATTAATCAAGGGCTATCTTTATGGGGAACTTAAAACTAAAAATATTACTTTACATATTATCACTCTGGTTGCTATTTTTCTCTCTGTTTATAATGTCATGGGATTCTGATTTTTTAGCTAAAGCATACTCGCATACATTAGGCGATGAGGGTTTTTCATTTTCACTTTATGAAAAGCTAAAGACGCGGAATTACGTTTTTTTGTTGAGTCTGTTATTTATGTTTGTTGGTTTTTTTGGTTTTGGTTACTTTTATCTTAAAACATCGGCAGGCTGGAGTGCTACTATAATCGCTGAAGACGTATCGAATGAAAATCATGAGCATCTAGAATTTCTCACAACATATGTTATGCCTTTGGTATTTACTGATGTAAATAGCAAAAGAACCGCCTTGAATCTTCTGGTCATGATTATTGCTATTGGTGCCATATATATTAGAACAAATAAATTCTATTCCAATCCATCATTAGCGATATTAGGGTTTAAAATTTATAAGGCGAAAATTAAAAATAAAGGAGATAAGAAGTACATTATGATATGTCGAGGGGAAATATCAGATGGTAAGCGTTTGAAGTATATTAACTTAGACGACAGCACACTACTTGTTAAAGCATAAAAGGAATATTTATGTTCAACTCACTAAGTTCATTATGCACATCGATCCATACATCGTGTGAAATGTTCTTCATAACAAAATCTAATGCCACATCGCAGTTAGAAATTAAGAAGATTGCGTTAGAGCCTTCAGCACAGGCTAGTTTAACGACGAAGTTCACTAAAAAATTTCAAGATGACGTTATCAATACAACATCATCAAATAGTTCACTAAATCCTGTGTCAGCTCTTTTAAGTAAAGGAGATGAAATTTATGAGTACGATATCACTCCGCCAGCAGAAGAGTTTGTTCTAATTGAAAAAATCAGTCAACTCACCGCGTCGTCGATTGTCAAATCCTTTGATTTCTCAACTGATAGTTTCTCTGATATAAAAGGTATTGTTCTTAATTTGACTGACGGTAATGATAGTTTGTTCTTATATCAACATACCTATCAAGTATCACTTCATAAAAAAAGCGGTCTTTCCTTTTTGAAGTCAATGAATGGGAATTTATTAACTGAGGTTGATCATGACGTTATTGATGTTAGAAAAGATTTCGACTTTTTCTATTTCAACGGAAAGCATTATATATGCAACCTTAAAGTATTAGAAAATCACTATGGCTTAAACGCGATTATTGACAACATGGTAAACTTGGCAATACCTAAAATAGTTTCCTTGAACATTATCGATGTCAGTGGAATTTCTAACCCACTTGGGATTTTTGATGATATGAAGTCGAATAGAAGTTGCATGAAAAAGCTGGCTAAGATTCAGAGCAACAACTTGCCTGCAATAACTATTCAACAAATAAGTGTTATACTGCATGACTTCCCAAAATTTGGACGCGAACTAAGCATTCAAAATAACCTTATTGAGCTTTCGTCTCAAAAGAAAAAGTTGCTTTTTATCCGTCTCCTTAACGACGAGGCGGTCAGGTCAGCGTTGACTAATAACGTTTTCCTGGCAGATGACAGAGAGTCGGCAATATAACTATGTTGGGCTATAACTTGTAGCCCTTTAAATATATTATATAAATCGTTATTGTGATATCCTTACCGTTCATTAGCACGTCGTGATGTTAGGTAAGTACACATCTGCGGTGGACAGACTAGTGAACTTCCACTTCTCGTTAAAATCAGATATCCAATGCCACCCTAAATGACCAAAGTAATCAATACCAACCATCAATTAACCCATCTACCAATTCTGGTAGCTAAGATCCCTGGCAAGAGCGGTGTTTCGCAGAGCTACGCGAATGGGAATCATAACAAATCCAACAAAAATATATCCGTCACTGAAATGTCTCTAAAGAAACCAGGATTCTTTTTCAGAAGTAAAGATCACGCAAGAAATATAAGCAGCAAGAATTTGGAATCAAGCTCGCAATTATCAAATAAACCGAAAAAGGGATAAGGAAATGCAACGAGGTTTCCAGTTATCACGTTTTCGGGATCTTCATCGAATTTTCAAGGTTTCCAATAATTTAGCAATCCCATACTGTTGACTTATCCAGTGATAAGTAAGAGGGTGATAGGGCAATTTAAGGTAGTGAATATAGAGTCGCCCCCGAATGGTGCGCCAACACCAAACGAGGGCTAACCACAATGTAACTTCAAAGGAGTCACACTATGGCTGGTGCCGATAGTAACACATTTATCCACCCGGAAATCAAAGATGATCAAAAGCTTATGGCCGGAGATATTACAGCTTTATTAAAAATGCCGCTGGGCGCAACGGACGATTTATTTCATGTGCTGAATGTTTGCCGCTGCTGGGCCGGTGAATTAATCGAAACAGATAACCACGTTGAATATATCGCGCTGTGCGGGCGTCTGCTGGCGGGGTTTAATGTGCTGAGAGCGGTGTTAGATAACCCGCTGCCGCAATACCTTATTGAGCAGTTAACGGTAGAAGAAGGGCAGCTAGATAAGCTCCGCACCCCGCTGGAAACAGAGTCAGAAACCCTCTGCGAATATTGTTCCGCCTTAACCCTGGTGCTGCTGAACCAGGAGCTTTCAGCGGAGCAGCAGGTGCAAATAACGGACCTGTTATATGAAGTGTTCGGCATGCTGGAAGAGGATTTAAAAGCGCCGCGGTTCGTGCGCACGAAGAAAGGGCTGGCAATGATAGACGGTGACGTGTTGCCGGGTCTTCATTAAGCAGAAGCGTCCCGCCTTCTCAGCCGGCAAGCGGCTTTGGTGAGAAGGCGGGAGAGCAGGGCGTTAGTCTTCGAAGAACCAGTAGCCGCTGTTCACCAGAGCGGCCAGCGTCGCCAGGAAGGAAGGATCTTCCAGCGCGTCGCCAAATTTCTCCGCATCCAGCTTAATGTGGCTTGCCAGGGCTTCTACCGCCGGGCGGTGCGGGCTGTCCAGCTTCTCGCCGTTAACGTAAACCTCACCGGCAATGCGCAGCACGCGCAGGCCGCCAAGGCGAACCAGGGAATCCCCCTGCTGGAGTGCGTCGTAAATCTCATCCGGCTGGTAAGGCGGCTCCGGCGGGGCCACATCCAGCTCATGGCGGGACTGGGTAATAAACTCCCCGAACCAGCTGTTGAAGGTTTCCGGCTGGTTAACCATGTCCAGCATCATGCCGCGCAGCTTATCCAGCTCCTGGGGCAGAACATCCGCCGGATGCTGGCGCTCAGGAACATCCGGGTCGGTATAGCGCAGGCTGCCCAGCTCACGCTGCAACACGTAGTCGGCAAAACCGCTGATAAGCTCTCTGCCGCTGGGGGCGCGGAAGCCAACCGAATAGTTCAGGGCATTCTCCAGGGAGTACCCCTCGTGCGGGAAACCCGGTGGAATATACAGAATGTCGCCAGGCTCCATCTCTTCGTCGATGATGGCGTCGAACGGCTCAACCTGGAGCAGATCCGGGTGCGGGCAGTGCTGCTTCATGGCGACTTTTTCGCCCACGCGCCAGCGGCGGCGGCCAGTTCCCTGAATGATAAACACGTCGTACTGATCCAGGTGCGGGCCAACGCCGCCGCCGGGAACAGAGAAAGAGATCATCAGGTCGTCAATGCGCCAGTCGGGCAGGGCGCGGAAGGGGCGCATCAGGGCGCTGGAAGGTTCGTGCCAGTTGTTCACCGCCTGCACCAGCAGCGACCAGTTGTTCTCGCCCAGGTGATCGTAGCTCTGGAACGGCCCGTGGCTGACCTGCCATTTCCCGCCCTGGTGGCTCACAAGGCGGCTGTCCACCTCGTTTTCCATGGCCAGGCCCGCGAGTTCGTCCGGTGAGATAGGGTCGATGAAGTTTTTAAAGCCACGTTTCAACACCACCGGGCGTTTTTGCCAGTAGCGTTGGATAAAGTCGGGCCAGTTTAAGTCCAGTTGGTAATCCATATTGTTGTCTTCCTGCAGGTGGAGGAGCCTGACACGGATTATAACGGATGGCGGCCCGGCTTACGGGACTATTTCAATCCTCATCCTGTTCAGGCTGCTGGCGGGCGAAAATAACTTCCATTCTTGCGCCGCCGAGCGGGCTGGAGCTGGTCTGGATCTCGCCGCTGTACTGCTCCACGATTTCTCTGGCGACAGAAAGCCCCACGCCCTGGCCGGGGCGCAGCGTGTCGGCCCGCTGGCCGCGGTCAAACACCATGGCTCGCTTGCTCTCCGGGATGCCGGGGCCGTCGTCTTCCACTATCAGGTGCAGCGAGTCTTCGGTCTGGCGGGCGGTGATTTCAACAAACTCAAGGCAGTATTTACAGGCGTTATCCAGCACGTTGCCCATGACTTCCATAAAGTCATTTTTCTCGCCGACGAAGGTAATTTCCGGCGACACATCCAGGGTGATGTTTACCCCTTTGCGCTGGTAAACCTTGTTCAGCGCCGAGCAGAGTTTGTCCAGCAGGGGGGCAACCGAGTGCAGTTCGCGGCTAAGCAATGTGCTGTTGCCGCGCATGCTGGCGCGGTGCAGGTAATAGCCGATTTGCTGAGAAATACGGCTGATCTGCTCCAGCATCACCGGTTCGGCTTCCTCAACGTCCATCTTGTCGGTGCGCAGCGAACGCAGGGTGGACTGCAACACCGCCAGCGGCGTTTTCAGGCTGTGGGTTAAATCAGTCAGCGTGGTGCGGTATTTGTCGTGCCTGTCGCGCTCGGTGCGCAGCAGCTGGTTAAGGTTACGCACCAGGCTAGTCAGCTCGCGGGTGGTTTCCGGGTTCAGGCTGTCGCGGTCGTGTTTTTCCAGCTCGCGCACTTCCTGGGCCAGCTCCTGAATAGGGCGCAGGCTCCACCAGGCGGCAAGCCACAGCAGCGGCACCACCAGTAACAGGTTGGCAAGCAGGACGTAAATAAACCAGCTCCAGACCATATAGGAGCGTTTAAGCTCGATAGGAATGGTATCCACAACCACCACGGTCAGGGCAGGCATGTGCGCGGTGGCAGGGTAGAGGTTAACCGCCACCGAGTGGGTCATTTCGTAGCCGTCGTCGCTTTCGTCGTCGTGCATGTCTTTTAGCTGGGCGAGGCGGTCTTTGTCGTTATCCAGCAGGGCGCTACTGGTGGCGAAGTCCGCTTCCAGTTCGTGGAAGCCGTTCCCGCTCAGCCACTCTTTCTGGATCTGCTGTACTACGTCCGGCACGTTGCGCTGCATCCACAGCAGCTTGCCGTGCTCGTCGTAAATCAGCGCCATGGTCGGGCTTTGCACGCTTACGTTCTCGGGCAGGTCAACCTGTAGTTTGCCGTCCTTCCAGCTGGCGAGGGTGTAGAACAGGTTGCTTTCACCGCGCAGCAGCCTGAAGGTGGTTTTATCGAAGCTGACGCTGTAGCCAACCAGCGCAACCACGCCGTAGGCAAGAGACAGCACCATCACGACCGCTGCGGTAGCCAGCAAGAAGCGAACCCGCAGCGAGAGCGGCAGAATATGGCGAAAAATATTTGGCATTTAGTGTAAGTCGAACCGGTAGCCCTGGCCGCGCACGGTGGTAATCACCTCTTGCGGATACTCTGCCTGAATTTTTTTACGCAGGCGGCCCATCAGCACGTCAATGGTGTGGCTCTCGCGCAGTTCAGCGTCCGGGTACAGTTGCAGCATAAGCGAATCCTTGCTTACCACTTTTCCGGCGTTGCGGATAATGGTTTCCATAATGGTGTATTCAAATGCCGTCAGCTTGATCAGATTGTCATTGATCGACAGCTCACGGCGGGACAGGTCAACCTGGAACGGCGGCAGGGAAATAACCTGCGAGGCCAGGCCGCTGTTACGGCGCATTAAAGCCTGCATGCGCGCCACTACTTCTTCCAGGTGGAACGGTTTGGTCACGTAGTCGTCGGCACCCGCGCCGAGTACTTCTACTTTGTCCTGCCAGCCTTCACGGGCGGTCAGCACCAGAATCGGAATGGTGACATCGTGGCTGCGCCAGCGGCGGATCAGGCTCATGCCGTCTTCGTCCGGCAGGCCTAAGTCAACAATCGCAATATCCGGCGTGTGTTCATTAAGGAAATAGTCGGCCTCTTTTGCATCTTCCGCAGCATCAACCTGGTGGCCAGCTTCACGCAGCTGCACCTTCAGGTGGTGACGCAACAGGGCATTATCTTCCACAACCAGAACGCGCATCGCTTTTCCCTCAATCCGTTAATTTGCCATGTTAGTTTAACGCGAATTATCAAAGAGGAGGAGTAAACGACGGATAAACAGCAGGAAATAGACGCCGCCGGGCGACGGCGTCACGGGGATTACTTCAGTTCGTCAACCATAGTGGTTGCGCGGCCAATGTAATTTGCCGGGGTCATCGCCTTCAGGCGAGTTTTTTCTTCTTCCGGCAGCTCAAGGCCGTCGATGAACTGCTTCATGCCTTCGGCGTCAACGCGCTTGCCGCGGGTCAGCTCTTTCAGCTTCTCGTACGGTTTTTCAATGCCGTAGCGGCGCATCACGGTCTGGATTGGCTCAGCCAGCACTTCCCAGTTGTGATCCAGCTCGTCCAGCAGGCGGTCGCGGTTCACTTCCAGCTTGCTCACGCCCTTCAGGGTGGACTGGTAAGCGATCAGCGCATAGCCGATGCCCACGCCGAGGTTACGCAGCACGGTGGAGTCGGTCAGGTCGCGCTGCCAGCGGGAAACCGGCAGTTTGCTTGCCAGGTGTTGCAGCAGGGCGTTAGACAGGCCGAGGTTGCCTTCGGAGTTTTCGAAGTCAATCGGGTTCACTTTGTGCGGCATGGTGGACGAGCCGATTTCACCCGCAATAGTCTTCTGCTTGAAGTGGTTCAGGGCGATGTAGCCCCACACGTCGCGGTCAAAGTCCAGCAGGATGGTGTTGAACCGGGCGATGCAGTCGAACAGCTCGGCGATGTAGTCGTGCGGCTCGATCTGAGTGGTGTACGGGTTCCACTGAATGCCCAGAGAAGTCACGAACTCTTCGCTGAACTGGTGCCAGTCCACTTCCGGGTAAGCGGCGATGTGGGCGTTATAGTTCCCGACCGCGCCGTTGATTTTGCCGAGGATCTCGACTTTTTCCAGCTGGCGGAACTGGCGATCCATACGGTAAGCGACGTTAGCCATCTCTTTACCGAGGGTGGACGGAGTAGCAGGCTGGCCGTGAGTACGGGACAGCAGCGGGATGTCGCGGTACTGCACCGCCAGGTCTTTCACCGCATCAATAATTTTGCGCCAGTACGGCAGCACCACTTCTTTGCGAGCCGTCTCCAGCATCAGGGCGTGAGACAGGTTGTTAATGTCTTCGGAAGTACAGGCGAAGTGAATAAATTCGGACACCGCGTGCAGGGCAGGGATCGCTTCCACTTTCTCTTTGAGGAAGTATTCAACCGCTTTTACGTCGTGGTTGGTGGTGCGCTCGATGGTTTTAATGCGTGCCGCATCGGCTTCGCTGAACTCAGCGACGATTTTATCAAGGTAACCGTTTGCGTCCGCATCAAAAGCAGGAACTTCCTTGATCGCTGCGTGCGCGGCCAGCTTTTGCAGCCAACGTACTTCGACCTGTACGCGGAATTTCAGCAGACCAAATTCGCTGAAAATAGCGCGCAGAGCGCTGACTTTGTCGCCGTAGCGCCCGTCAACGGGGGAAACGGCGGTCAGTGAGGATAATTCCATAACAACTCCTGAGAGGTTAACAATGAGCAAGAATTTGTTTGGCCTGAGTGGTCAGGCGACTACGGGAAAACATTAATTGCAGGCGGCCACCGCCGACCTGGTGCCACAGCACGGCGGCACGAATACCGGCCAGCAGCGTGGCGCGCACTTTGCTTTGCACCTGCGGGCTTTGCAGCACGGCAGGGGAGCCGGTGACCTGAATACGCGGGCCAAGCGGGCTAATGACATCAACATAAATCCCGGCCATCGCGCTCAGCAGCGTGTCTGACTCAAGATCAAAATGTTCAAGCTGGCGTTGCAGGCCGTTAATTTTGCTGCCCAGCGTGTCCATCGCGCCTTTGCTGGCGTGGAGTTTACGCTCCAGCACCATCAGGCTGAGAGTATAGCGGGTCAGCTCGGCGTTCAGCCCCTGGCGGCTACTGGCGTTCAGCACGCCGAGCAGTGTTTCCAGGCCCGGCTTGAGGTTAGCTTCGCTCCCGCCAAAAACCGCTAAAGTCGAGCCCGGGTTCAGGTCAATCACGCTGTTGAGCGAGACGCGCAGCGCGTCGCTGTCGCAATGGCCCTGATGCGCTAACTCCTGCACCAGACGAGCCGACTGGCAAATGCCCGCCAGCGCGAGAGTAATGTCGTAGTAGTTTTTAGCCACCGGGCTGCGTCCTTGTGTGTAATTAATTAACGAGCGGCAGGCGCTGCTCAATAATGCCGCCGCCGAGGCACACTTCGCCGAGGTAGAACACCGCGGACTGGCCTGGCGTAACGGCTGCAACCGGCTCTTCAAAACGCACTTCAATACGTTCAGCGTCCAGCGGCGTAATGGTGCAGGGAATATCTGCCTGGCGGTAGCGCGTTTTCACCGTGCAGCTCAGCGGCGCGGTCAGCGGCTCTCTGTCTACCCAATGCAGCTGCTGGGCAATCAGCCCAACCGACATCAGGCGAGGGTGCTCGCCACCCTGGGCAACCACCAGAATATTTTTTTCGACGTCTTTATCGACCACGTACCACGGATCTTCAGACCCTTCTTTGGTTCCGCCGATGCCGAGGCCTTTACGCTGGCCGAGCGTGTGATACATCAGCCCCTGGTGCTGGCCTACTTCATCCCCGTCAACGGTGATGATTTTGCCCGGCTGGGCCGGCAGGTAGCGGCCAAGGAAGTCGCGGAATTTGCGCTCGCCGATAAAACAAATGCCGGTGGAGTCTTTTTTCTTCGCGGTTATAAGATCCAGCTCTTCGGCGATGCGGCGCACTTCCGGTTTTTCCAGCTCGCCAACCGGGAACAGGCTTTGGGCAATCTGTTCGTGGCTCAGGGTGTACAGGAAGTAGCTCTGGTCTTTGTTGCCGTCCAGGCCGCGCAGCAGCTGGCTTTTACCGTTCACGTCAGCGCGGCGCACATAGTGGCCGGTGGCGATGTAGTCGGCACCTAAATCTTCTGCGGCGAACTCAAGGAAGGCTTTAAATTTGATTTCTTTGTTGCACAGAATATCCGGGTTTGGCGTGCGTCCGGCTTTGTACTCTTCCAGGAACAATTCGAACACGTTGTCCCAGTATTCTGCGGCAAAGTTAACGGTGTGCAGTTCAATGCCGAGCTTGTCGCAGACCGCCTGGGCGTCAGCTAAATCTTCCGCCGCGGTGCAGTATTCCTCGCCATCGTCTTCTTCCCAGTTCTTCATGAACAGGCCTTCCACCTTATAACCTTGCTGTTGCAGCAACCAGGCGGAAACGGAGGAGTCGACACCGCCGGACATCCCGACGATTACTTTTTTCTGGCTGTTATCAGACATGGAGATACTCACGACATTGAACTTCAAAGCAGCGTATTCTATCACGCAGCCTTTTACTTGGCACCCCCGGAAAACGGCCAGTTAAAAGCGCCTAACATCGAGAGGGGATAACGCTCCTTCTGCTGGTAACAGCGGATGCTTTCTGCCACCAGCGGCGAGCGTAGGTTAGCGGCGGTAAGAATTTGCTCCGCGTCCAGCCAGTGGCAGCAATCAATGTCGCTGTCATGCGGCGTGGTCGGCAGCTGTTTTTCGAGATCGATCGCGAACAGAAAACGCAAAAACGGCGTCTGGTCCGGGGCTATCCACTGGTGCATACGGATAAAGCTTTGCGGCTCGGCGGTAATGCCGGTTTCTTCCCACAGCTCGCGTTTAGCGGCCTGGAGCAGCGTTTCATCCTCTTCCAGGTGCCCGGCAGGCTGGTTCCACAGCGCCTTGCCGTTAATTGTCTCCTCAACAACCAAAAACTTACCTTCGGCCTGGACTACGCAGGCAACGGTGACGTGCGGTTTAAACATGGGCTTTCCTTATGCTGAGGTGAGTGGGAGTTCGCGCCAGCCGCCCGGCTCGAGGCCGTCGAGGGTTAAATCCCCCATTGCATAGCGAATCAGGCGCAAAGTAGGGTAGCCAACGTGCGCCGTCATGCGGCGGACCTGGCGGTTACGGCCTTCATAAAGCGTGATTTTCAGCCAACTGGTGGGAATAGATTTACGCTCGCGGATTGGCGGGTTGCGCGGCCAGAGCCATTCCGGCTCGCCCACCCGCTCTGCACCTGCGGGCAGGGTGGGGCCATCGTTCAGCTCAACGCCGTTACGCAGTGCGGCAAGGGCTTCTTGCGTCGGCTCGCCTTCCACCTGCACATAGTAAATTTTGCCGGTCTTTTTGCCCGGCTGGGTCAGCCTGGCCTGTAGCGCGCCGTCGTTGGTCAGCACCAGCAGCCCTTCGCTGTCGCGGTCCAGGCGGCCTGCGGCATAAATCCCCGCCAGCGGGATGTAATCCTTCAGCGTACTGCGCCCCGCTTCGTCGGTGAACTGCGGCAGCACATCGTAAGGTTTATTAAAGATAACCAGCCTCTTTGGCCCGTCGGGCTTCTTGCGCTTCGCGGTCTGCTGGTTGCTGAATCGTTTAACTTGGTGATTCTTAAAAGAAGTTTTGTTCATAGTATTTTCAGGGCGGGTGGATTAACGCATTATAACGGAAATCATGAGTGATTGGCGCGAGCCTGATATTGCAGTAGTATGAGCCCGCAAATTACAAATCATTAACAAAAACCAGAAGCGCTCGAAGGAGAGGTGAATGGAAAGCAAAGTAGTCGTTCCGGCGGAAGGTAAAAAGATCACCCTGCAAAATGGCAAACTCAACGTTCCTCATAACCCGGTTATTCCTTTCATTGAAGGGGACGGGATTGGTGTGGACGTAACGCCAGCCATGATTAAAGTGGTGGATGCCGCCGTGGAGAAAGCCTATAAGGGCGAGCGGAAAATTTCCTGGATGGAAATCTACACCGGTGAAAAATCTACCCAGGTTTATGGCCAGGACGTCTGGCTGCCAGAAGAAACTCTTGACCTGATTCGTGACTACCGCGTTGCTATCAAAGGCCCACTGACCACCCCGGTCGGCGGCGGTATTCGTTCCCTGAACGTTGCGCTGCGTCAGCAGCTTGACCTGTACGTGTGTCTGCGCCCGGTGCGTTACTACGCGGGCACCCCAAGCCCGGTTAAACAGCCAGAGCTGACCGACATGGTTATCTTCCGTGAGAACTCCGAAGATATCTATGCGGGTATCGAGTGGAAAGCAGACAGCGCCGAAGCGGATAAAGTTATCAAGTTCCTGCGTGACGAAATGGGCGTAACGAAAATTCGTTTCCCTGAGCACTGCGGTATCGGCATTAAGCCTTGCTCCGAAGAAGGCACCAAACGCCTGGTGCGTGCGGCCATCGAATACGCAATCACCAACGACCGTGATTCCGTGACCCTGGTGCACAAAGGCAACATCATGAAGTTCACCGAAGGCGCGTTCAAAGACTGGGGCTACCAGCTGGCTCGCGAAGAGTTCGGCGGCGAGCTTATCGACGGCGGCCCTTGGGTGAAAATCAAGAACCCGAAAACCGGCAAAGAGATCGTGGTTAAAGACGTGATCGCCGATGCGTTCCTGCAACAGATCCTGCTGCGTCCTGCTGAATACGACGTTATCGCCTGTATGAACCTGAACGGGGACTACATCTCTGACGCCCTGGCGGCGCAGGTTGGCGGCATCGGTATCGCACCGGGCGCAAACATCGGTGACGAATGCGCGCTGTTCGAAGCGACCCACGGCACCGCGCCTAAGTACGCAGGCCAGGACAAAGTAAACCCGGGCTCCATCATCCTGTCCGCAGAAATGATGCTGCGTCATATGGAATGGTTCGAAGCCGCTGACCTGATCGTTAAAGGTATGGAAGGCGCTATCGACGCGAAGACCGTAACTTACGACTTCGAGCGCCTGATGGATGGCGCTAAACTGCTGAAATGTTCAGAGTTTGGCGACGCAATCATTAAACACATGTAATCAGCTCTGCTGATGATGTGACAACGGGAGCCTGATGGTTCCCGTTTTTATTATTAGCTTTCGAACGGTTATCAAAATCCCTGCGTAAAAAGCCCCATTTCTGCCCGGACTGGATCCTCCATACACCCTGCTTTGAATACAGGCGTAGATTAGCCTGATTTTTTTTTATTGGTATAAATATCAGGTCTGGTGATGGCCCATGCATAGTTTTCCCGGTTGACCGGCTCGTAGCCAAACTTTTCATAAAGCCAGGGAGCTGTGGTTGTGAATAACAAAATTCTGCGAAGTTGCTCAAAAACAGGATGATTATGTATGCATTCCATAACCCATCTTCCAAGCCCTTCACCCTGGTATTCTTCGAGAACATAAACGTCGCAAAGGTAAGCGAACGTAGCATAATCCGTTATGAGACGAGCGAAGCCTATCTGTGTTTCATTATGATAAACACCGAAGTTCAGGCTGTTTTCAATTGATGCGCCGACAGTCGCCAGGTCAATACCTTTCGCCCAAGTGGATCTGGTCAGGTAGCGATGGATAGCCTGCAAGTCCAGCTTTTCCCTGTCTGTACTTACCAGATAGTGATGCTTACGCCATTCGAGCTTCTTTGAAATACTCACGTTCACTCCTGCTTATAAGGGTGGGGACCTAACTTATCATTCACATGAAAATACAAACATAATGGACTGCTGAATACCCTGGAAGTGATAATTGCAATGGCGCTAAGGAAAAATGTATGCGAAAGATAAAGTGTAAAGTTGAGGGAGCAGGATGTGCTCCAGCAGAAGATAAGGATAAATAAATGATACTGCTCCGCCCAATGCGTGAGGATGAATATCCTGCTTATTTAGCGTATTTCATTCCGGATTATGCACAGGAAATTGCCTCAAACTATCCGCTTTCCGGCCAGGATCCTACTGCAAAAGCGGAACAGGAAATAGCCATGCAGCTCCCCAATGGCGTCAATACTCCCGGGCAAGTTCTCCTGTGTTTAATTGACCCGGTAGACAGCGCTGGCAGGCATGTCGGCTACCTTTGGTACAAACCCGACTTTGTTCAACGTAGCGTATTTATCTACGATTTTTACATCTTCAATGCTTACCAGGGGCAAGGCCTGGCTAAAAAGGCTCTCCGCGCTTTTGAGCTGGATTTGCAGGAACAGGGGTTTGAGCAGATAAAACTCCGTGTTGCCGCAGATAACGTCCGTGCCCGGCATGTTTACGAAACGACGGGTTTTGGCGTCACGGGCATAAACATGAGTAAAGCGATAAAGCCTTCGGAATAGAATTTACCTATATTCAAGAATACTATGATGAGCTTGCGAAAATTATCCGACGAAACGAGGCTTTCATGTTAGTCACCCCCACAACGCGGCTCATCATTCGCTCATTTGAAGACAAAGATGCCGCGCCGCTGTTTGCCGATAATAGCGATGAACCAGATCCGAATACCTGGGGGGGCATTTCAATTTGCTATATGAGGGGCAGGGCTTTGCAAAGGTCGGCAGACTTAATATAAATAACTCGGTCTGTCAGCGCGGAAGGGCATAAATAATACAGTCTCTCCCGTTCCTTTTGGCTTGATAAAGCGCTTCATCGGCGGCGGTAAGAATGTGTGAGGAGGAATGATGGTTCTTTTTCACAGCAACGCCAATGCTCAGGGTAATGGCTTCTCCGCTAGCATCTTTGCAGGATATTGATGATTTTATTTTATTGATAAACTCTTCCGCGTCTGTGTTGTTAAAGATGATAACCGCGAACTCCTCTCCTCCGGAACGGGCGATGAAAACGTCTTCGGAAATAAATGCCCCTAATTGCAATCCCGTATCTTTAAGAACTTTATCACCAAAATCATGGCCGTAAGTATCGTTTATGTTCTTGAAATGATCGATGTCGATAATGCAAAGGGTGCCACTTTTCGGCTCTAATTCTCTTAACTTTATATTAAGGTGCCTTCTGTTTGGCAGCCCCGTTAACTCATCAGTTAATGATAATTTGACTGCGGCTTTGTAATTCCGATTTATGTATTTGACGAAGTTATTGAAGGACAGCGTGATAAGAAATATAGCCGGGGCATACAGAAGCGCTGCAACCAGCGATGCTGAATCACGGTCTATCACTCCCAGTCCACCGGCAAGGGACACAAGACTTGAATTTAACAAAAGAAACAAACTGATCCTAAAAATCGCAAGGTGCTTTTCTTTTGATTGAATGTTAAATGACTTTCTTATGATCCATGTCAGAATTAAAACGGTGCAGGTATTAATAAGGAAATAAAAGTTAACTTTGGACGGGTTACCTATGGTAAACGCCAGAATAAAAATTATCGTCATTGTAAAACAGACGAATGCGATAATCATTCGATAGAGCAATCCGCGTGCCGACCCGGCCCCTTCAATAAGCTTGTCGTGTATTTTAAAGTTCATTTTCATTCCTTTGCTAACTTCGGGGCATAAGTGCTAATTATTCAGGCAGCCGGGGATATAATATTATATTGTTTTAGCCGCTTGCAAATGAGCACCCTGGAACACTACTCGTCCGTATCAATTAAGCGAACATCAGGATGCCGTTCGTTTGCTGCCTCGTGGTAAATATCGCCCAGCCAGCCGGATAACTCCTCTACCGTTAAATAAGGCGGGATCGCGACGTCATAAATGCGTGATGATTTACCCTCGTTGGGGTCAACGCGGTAGAGCAGCCATTGCTCACCGACTCGCTTTACGCCGACCCGGCGGCCAAAAACATCGAATTGCAACATGTTCGCTCCTTCTCAATACCCGTACCTCCGCCAATGATAAAAGCTTTGCGCGGCGTTGACGAGGTGATTGTCAGTCAGGCATCGCAATGGCTGTAAAATTCAGACATAAAAAATTTCGCTATATGTTGCGGAGTTGTTTCAATGAGTTAATGAGGCACGCCGCGCGCGGAGGAATTTTCCGGATTGAATCCCGGTTTTTCGCCGATCTTGTTGTGTTAGTTTTAGCATTCAGGGAATTTTAAGGGAGTGGCTATGGGTATGGATAAAAGCGTGACTGAGGAATTTCATCCCGACATGTTGCAGGTGGTAGGTACGGCTGTGATGCAGCTGCTTGCCCGGGAGCAGGCAATATCGCGGGAATCTATAGCCGATATGGTGCAGGTGGTTTACGCAAACAATCTGGACGACCAGGCGGTACAAAGGGCGGTTGATCTGCTCATTCTGGGATAAAACCAGACTCCAACTCAAGAAAACGGCCCACGGGCCGTTTTTTAACATCAGTTAAACCAACGCTTAAATCTTGGTTTTCTTTTCATACCCAAATGTTATAATTGATAGTGGTTATCATTATCAAATGGAGGTTTCATGAGTAAGATGCTCATTCTTTGCACGACTCTACTGTGCGCCACGGCGGCCCATGCCGCAAATAAACCGGCGTCCGAACTGGTCTGGACCGAAGCTGAAGAAGAAGGCTGCCGGGGCAATGTTTGCGTCAACAATGATTCGAACAAAAAGCCGGATATGTTCAGCAGGCTGGACAAAACTGAACGTCAACTACTGACCGACCCTTATTCTAAATACGATCGCGATAGCAGTAGTACAGCCCGTGCCGGAGTTACGTTTAAGTGGGATTAATATAGCCGCGCTTTGCTAATAATGAGAGCCGCCCGGCTCTCATCTTTGTTCAGTAAACCCGCCATACAAGTCAGAAAAAGCGATGCTGCGTGAGCACGCCTTTATCATCAATTAGGCCCTGAGCCACATGAACAAAATAGCGGCTAAGCTCTGTATTCTGATCTTTCTCCATTTAATAATAAGCAACTTAAATGCTACTGTAAGATCAAACAGATAAGCCGGAGGCAAGATGGATAAAAAAGCGAAAGACGATGAGCTGTATCAGGAAATGTGCCGCGTCGTGGGAAAGGTGGTGCTGGAGATGCGCGACCTCGGGCAGGAGCCAAAGCATATCGTCATTGCCGGAGTGGTAAGAACGATGCTGGCCAACCACAAAATCAAACGCTCGGCGCTGACGGAAGAAGCCATGGAGCATGTTATTAAAGCGCTGGGCTACGAACTGTAAGCCCCTTGTACTCAGAACATAACCCCTTCAGGAACCGCCTATGATTGCCAGCATCCTTATTATTCTGGTCGCATTGATTCACGTTTATATTCTGGTCCTGGAAATGCTGCTTTGGGATAAACCCACCGGACGCAAGGCTTTCGGCCTGTCTGCGGAGTTTGCCACCCAGTCCAAAACGCTGGCGGCCAATCAGGGGCTGTATAACGGCTTTTTAGCTGCCGGGTTAATTTATGGCCTGCTGGCGAGCAGCGCGGGCTATGAATTTAAAGTATTCTTCTTAATATTCGTATTAATAGCAGGGTTATTTGGCGGCTTTACCGCGAGTAAAAAAATTCTTTATGTTCAGGCAGTACCCGCTGCGCTGGCATTAATTGCGTTACTCAGCGGAGTATAAACGAAGAAAACCCGGCTATGCCGGGTCACCACAAGGCTATCATCATTAATATAATAGGTGATCGACCGGATCGTTTTTAAAGTGGTTCCGGTCCCCCCAGAGGAGGAGAAATATAGGCATATTTCGCTAACGGAATGAGGGTTCACAGCGTCAGCGAAGGCTCGAAATTATCCTGAGTCGGGGGCGTTGGCAAGAGCCGGAGAGTGATATTTTCTAATAATGAATTTTGAAACTAAATTTTCCAGAATAATCGGCCTGAAGAGATTTTCAGATTCGTCTATGCTTTAAGTTCTGAGTTGTTTTTTTGAATGGACTAAGCGAATTTATCAGGAGTTTATATGGGATTCTGGCGCATCGTTTTCACTATTATTCTGCCGCCGCTGGGCGTGCTGCTCGGCAAGGGGTTTGGCTGGGCTTTCCTCCTCAACATCATTCTTACGCTGCTGGGTTACATCCCGGGGCTTATCCATGCATTCTGGGTGCAGACCCGGGATTGATCTGCTGCGGTTATCGCCAGCTCGGCCCACTTCGGTGGGCTTTTTATTTCACTTAAATTAAAAAGAGTTCCTCAATCTGCAAAAATAATGCTTTTGTTTATCTGTTATTAAGGTTTTCTTAATAATCCTGTCATTAATAAATAGTTAAAATAATTTCGCCAGGAATTATTTGTTTTTATTTAAAGTCTTTGTAAAACAAGGATGTACAAACCGTTACACGAAAGCATCGGGCAATACGCTAAGGTAATCCGGTTTATTGAGGTAGCGTTTATTTTAGCGGCCTTACTATGCCCATGTTTTCACTCCTGAGGTTATAATAATGAATCATCTTTTGATAACCGGCGCTACAGGTTTCCTGGGCGGCGCGGTTTTAGCTCGATCACTTTCTGAATCCTCTTTTAGCTCTGTTTTATTATTGGTGCGAGCGAATTCGCCTCAGGAGGGCGTGGCAAGAATCAGGAATAACCTGGTTAACTTTGGCTGCGACGAAGCGCAACTGGCGCGGATCACCGAAAAAAATATCCTGCTGGGCGACCTGGCCGAGCCGGAACACTTCCTTGATGACGAAAGACTGTCGCAGGTTACTCACGTTATAAACTGCGCGGCGGTGGCTTCCTTTGGCGAAAATGCGCTGATCTGGAAAGTTAACGTTGAGGGCACCCTGAAGTTTGCCCGCAGAATGTCACAGGTTGAAGGCCTGGAGCGTTTCCTGCACGTTGGCACCGCGATGTCCTGCGTGCCGGAAGCCGGGACTCTGGTGACCGAAAGCATGACCCGCAAGCCGGAAGAAGAGCATCTGGTTCAGTACACCTGGTCCAAGTCCACCATTGAACATATGATGGCCGAGCAGTTCCCGAACCTGCCGCTGGTTATCGCTCGCCCGTCCATCGTTGTTGGCCACAGCGAGCAGGGCTGCCGCCCGTCCAGCAGCATCTTCTGGGTGTTCCGCATGGTGCTGATGCTCGGCAAATTTATGTGCTCGCTCGACGATAACATCGACGTTATCCCGGTGGACTACTGCGCTGAAGCGCTGCTGTTGCTGGCGAAGAGCGACTCGCTGAAAGAGAAGGTCTACCATATTTCCGCTGGCGACGTGAGCAGCACCCGCTTTGCCGATATTGATATGGCGATGTCCGGCGCGCTTAACCAGCAGCCAATTTGCACCAATTACGAGCAGGTAGATTACAGCGAGCTGGTGAAGAGCCGCAGAAGCTTCAAGTCTATTTACGGGCCGTGTAACGAACGCCTGATGCTGAGGGCAATGCGCCTGTACGGTGAATTCTCAATGCTGAACGTGCGTTTCTCCAACGAGAAGCTGCTGGACCTGGGCATGTCTCCGCCGCCGCGCTTCGTGGACTATATCAGCCGTTGCGTGGAAACCACTCGCGAATACTCGATCCCCGAGCTGATGAAAGTCGACTTTAAATAACGAAGAAGGGAGCAAATGCTCCCTTTTTTATCAGCCATAGAAAAAGGAGCTTTCGCTCCTTTTGTCATTTCAGGTTTACCACTTCATTTCGCCGGTATTCACCTTCGCGCTCATCTCAAGAGAGCTTTCATCCGCGAGCTTAGGATATTTTTGCTTCATCTCCGCGATAACCGGTGCGCTTTTGCCTTTCTTCAACGCCAGTTCGAAGTCCGCTAAATAATCCCCGGTGAAAACAACCGGAGCCGTGCCCGGCTTCACTTCACCGATAAAGTGGCCCGGGATCACGCGCTCAGGCTTCAGGGCAGCCATTTCGTCCAGCACGTCGCGCCATTCCTGGCGTGCTGCTTTAGTCTGCGAGTCTGCCGTCCAGACGTGAATGCCGGAATCTACGGCCACGCCGCCGAGGATGGTTTTATTCGCAGGGATCCACAAATAAGCGGCGTGGGAAGCAGGCTGGCGCAGTTCTACCTTTTCACCGTCGACGGTAAACGTGGTGGCATGGGTCACCTGAGGCACAAAGACTTTCTGCGGCGCACCGTCTTTCAGGATCGGGCCCCAGTATTTAATTTTTGCGTCTTTGGTTTTATTGATGTGTTCAACGACCAGCGGAGTGGCTTCAATTTTTACATCCGGCCAGGCCTTAACAATCGGCTCCAGGCCAAAGTAAAAGTCCGGGTCACCGGCGGTAATCAGGATACGGGTCAGTTTTTTACCGCTGTGCTGGATAATTTTGACCAGCTCTGCGCCGTCCTTAACGCTGAACTGGGCGTCAACCAGCGTTGCTTCGGTTGGGCCGGAAATCAGGGTGGAGGTCACAGGGAACACGCCCTTATCCTGCGGGTTGTAGACTTCAAGCGTTAACGGGGCGGCAAAGCTTGCGCCGCTGAATACCAGAGTGGAGATGGCCGCAGCCAGAGCATGTTTCTTCATATCATTAATCCTGATTAACTGAGTTGGTTAGCCCGTTTGGGAATAAAAGCAGTTTAAATTGCATTATGTGAATCGTAACGGCCTTATTCAGGTAACATGAATTTCATAAATCGAGCAGATAGGGTGAGAAATGGACAGAATAGTGGCGGCAAAGGTGTACACCAGGATTTGTGAACTCGGCAGCCTGAGCGCCGCGGCGCGAGCGCTGGATATGTCCCGCCCGATGGTAAGCCGCTATCTTGAACACATGGAGCGCTGGGCGGGGGAGCGGCTGCTGCATCGCTCCTCGCGCAAGTTAACCTTAACGCCTGCGGGCGAGCGGGTGCTCAGCCAGGCCCGCAGTTTAAATGAAGTTGCCGAGGGGATAACCGGCCAGAAACAGCAGGATTTGCCCTCTGGCACCTTGCGCGTAGCCTGCTCGCAGTTTGGCGCCCGCTATTACATCGTGCCTTTCTTGTCTGACTTTTTGCGCAACTACCCGGATGTCCGCGTTGAGCTGCACGTCAGCAGCCAGGCGGTAAACATGATAGAAGAGCGCATCGATCTCGCTATCCGCATCACTAACGACCTCGACCCGAATATTATAGCCCGCCGCCTCGGGGAGTGTGATTCGGTGCTGTGCGCCTCGCCCGCCTATATAGAAAGCAAGGGCATGCCGCGTTCGCCAGCCGATCTCGCGCACCATAATTGCCTGCAATACAGCTATTTTCTGCGCAACATCTGGCAAATGGTGGACGAACAGGGCGAGCCGCTTAGCGTAGAGGTGAGCGGCAACTTTAGCGCCAACGACTCGGTAGTGTTGATGGACGCGGTGGCGGAGGGCGTGGGGATAGCCATGCTGCCGGTGCAGGATGCGCAGCAGCGGCTTGATAGCGGCGAACTGGTGAAAGTGCTGGAGGATTGCCCGCCCAGAACGATGGGCATTTACGGTATCTACCGCAGCCGCAGCTATCTTCCGGCGGCGCTGAGGATCTTTTTAACTGCCCTGGCGGAGCGGCTGGCAAAATAACCTAAGAAAAATCTCACTAATTGGCCGCTGTACCGTTTACTTTTTATTCCAGGAATGTTCTGATCTCGCGGCGAAAAATGTGAGGAAGAAGTCGATGTTTCAATTAAAACCGGGCACCCTGGCGATGGTCATTGGCGCCCGCACCGCAGCAGGGCGGGTGAATATTGGTAAAGCGGTGGAACTGTTTGGCCTGTGCCAGCCGGGCGAGCGCTTTGTTAATCCGGTTACCGGCGTGGTAACGCAGCTGCCGCCGGAGGCGAATTACCCGCTATGGCTGGTCACCGGCGAAGTTATCGCATTTGATGGCCGCCAGGGTTACGCGTTTGTGCGAGCCGAGCACCTGATGCCGCTGGATAAAGATTTTTCCCTGGAAACCGACGAGCTGCATCTCAGCCATTAATCCACGTAGTGGCGCAGAAAATCGGCCAGCACCAGAGCATGGTTTTGGTCGGCATTTTTTGCGCCATACAGCAATGTTAACGTTCCTTCCTTTCCGTGTTTTGCCAGCGCTTTTGCCGCGCTGAGATTCTGTTCCAGCTCTTTTTTATAGCAGCGGCTGAATTCGGTGAAGTCGATGGCCTCGCTGTGAAATTCTTTGCGCAGTGTGCTGGACGGCGTCAGATCCTTCGGCCATTCATCGTAGTGCAAATCCGTTTTTTTAACTCCACGCGGCCATAACCGGTCTACCAGCACCCGGTAACCATCTTCCGGGGCGGGGGCTTCATAAACACGTTTGCAGCGGATCATGCTCTCTCCTTATCAACCTCTTCCAGTCGTTCCAGCAACTGCGGGATTTGGTGGTCGGCAAATACCTCAATTCCGTGCTGGCGCAATAGCGCCGAGGCGACGCCCTGTCCCGGAATTGTCGCGCCTTCAAATTGCCCGTTGTAGATCTTTTGGCTGCCGCAGGTTGGGCTGCCGTCGGTAAGGATAGCAAAGCGGCAGTTATTTTCGCGGGCGGTTTGCAGAGCCAGCCAGGCGGCCAGCAGATAGGGCTGGGTGACGTCGGTTCCGTCGCTTTCAACAATTGTGGCTTTGCCGAGAAATGCCGCTTCGCCATCGCCGCCCAGCAGCTCTGCGGGCAGGCGCGGGGTAGATAAACCGGCGGCAAGCTCCGGGCAGTGAACCACCAGGCGTTCATCCTGCTGTAGCCGTTCAAGTGCGGCTCCGATTTGCGATTTTTCGCTGCCGTTGTAGCGAACTTTGAACCCCATCAGACAGGCGCTGACCAGTATTTTTGCTTTCATGGAAATTTTATCTGCGAAGTGAACCTGTCACGGTACTACATTGCCAGCAGGCCTGGGAAGAGGGGGCAGCCTGCTAATTTTTGCTGTTGTCAGCTCCGGGCAAAACGCCTAATCTATCGTTCCTTATGTTGTTCTCTTCCCTCAAACATAAGGCCAACACAAGCATGTCAGGTACACAGCTGAAGTCCACTTTACGCATTGCGCTTATCGGTGATTATAACCCTGCGGTTATCGCTCATCAGGCTATTCCTCTGGCATTAGATAACGCGGCCGCCGTGCTTGGCGTCAACGCCGACTATGACTGGCTACCTTCGCCTGAAGTCATCAGCAATGAGGATCTTGTCGGTTACGACGCCATCTGGTGCGTTCCGTCCAGCCCCTATCTGAATGAAGATGCGGCTTACCTGGCCATTCGCTTTGCCCGCGAAAACAATATTCCGTTCCTTGGCACCTGCGCGGGTTTTCAATACGCGGTGGTTGAATATGCGCGCAACGTCCTCGGTTGGCAGGATGCAGGGCATGCGGAAACCACCAGTGAAGGCCGCCTGGTGATTGGCCGCCTGAGCTGCTCGCTGGTGGAAGTGTCTGATGTGATTGAGCTGAAAGCGGGATCCATCGTCGGCAGGGCTTACGGTAAAACGGAGATTGAAGAGGGCTACCACTGCAACTACGGCGTAGCCGATCTGTTTGCCACCGCGCTTGCCTGCGAGCCTCTTAAAGCAACGGGATGGGATAAGCAGCGTGAGATCCGCGCGGTAGAACTTGAGGGTCATCCTTTCTTTGTGGCAACGCTATTCCAGCATGAGCGTAACGCCCTGAAAGGCAAGCCTTCGCCGCTGGTTGAGGCCTGGCTGGCTGCCGCCGAGAGATAACGGATAAAAGCCCGCATTTTTGTGCTGCAACTGTGCGGGTAACATTAATGATGTGGGTTCGATCCGATATTGATGTATCGCATTCTGGAATGAGCTTATTTTGCAAGTTTATAAATTCCTGAAGCAATCTATAACTGAAGCTTACTCTATGATTTTTATAATTTAATTGATAAATGGAGTTGCCTGGGTAAATTAATTGCAAATAAATCAATTGCGACTAAAGTAAATTAAATGTGAAATATAGTGGCTTTATGAACTTCAGTTTTAGATGAAGATATAACGACTATTATGTCATGCTCGATTTTGTAGATTAATAAACAAAGGGATCGGTATCAGTCTCAACCACTAAGGTTGGTCTTGCCCTGACGGGCTTTTACAATGGAGCAGTAAATGATTAATCAACAATTCAGCCTGACACAAGAACAAATCTCAGACTTCCGGGAAAAAGGATTCCTTTTACTTAAGGGCTTCTATGCTCCGGAGTTTGTAAGCTATATAAAATCAACAATTGGCAAGTATATTGATAAACCCACTGATAAATATCAGACTGGATTTAGCCGCCTGGCATTTGATATGTACGAGGGTGATGAGGTGGTAATCGGCTTGTTGAAAAGCCCGGCTTTTAAAAAAGCCATGAAAGATCTGACGGGCAGAAATATGTTTTATGCACAGGCGCTGTCATTTGAGCTTGAAAAACTTAAAAACAAAGGGTTTCCATGGCACATCGGAACGCAGAGCTTTGGCCACCAGCATGCTGAGGATTTTGGATGCACCATCTGGGCACCACTGGTCAATATCAACCCTAAAGGTCAACGTGGAGGTATGGCTTACGTTCCCAAAAATCGCGTAAATGGTGAATACCTTTACAGCCATATTGACCCCGCAGTATTCCAGATGCTGAAAGATAAAATCGATGCTAATGAGAAGCCAACTCTGGAGGATTTTGTGCAATGGCGAGATGGACCGCTGAACGACAATGCACAAATGTCTATTCTGAACCATTTTGGCGTTGAGGATGAATTTGAACCCGGTGATGCACTTATCTTCGACAAGTATGTGATTCATCGCAGCATTATGCTTGAAGAGGGGGAGTTAGATGTGCGCGCCGCATTTGTGATGCGTTTCTTCTGCTCTGAAAGCACATATGACGCAAAACGTGCAAACAGTCTTGAAATTCCGCGAAGCTACTTTAAATACGCCGGCCCTACAAAGTTTCATTTAGAAGTCGCAAAACATGAAGGCGAACGTCTGGTGGATAGCCCATTGTTTGCCGGGCAGGACTACAGAGACCTCTCACTTTAGTTTAAAACTAACGGGGGGCCCGTTTCCCCCCATTGAACAGGGTGTCATCATGTCTCAGATTTACCTGTACGTCTTAATTGCAAGCCTTACAATTGCAAGCCCGGGGCCGGGAGTGCTGCTCACTTTGACGAATACGCTAAATTACAGCCTGAGGAGTGCGTTAGCCGGTATTATCGGAGTATCAGCCGGTATGGGCGTAATTTCTGTCGTTGCTGCCAGCAGTTTGGGGATAATTATTACGACCTCTCAGTTTGCACTGATAATAGTTAAAGTCGTTGGTGCTGCCTATCTTGCCTGGTTAGGGGTAAAGCTATTTCGGACCACGCCAAAGAAAATGAGCGATAGCGCCAGGTATAGTTTGCTGCCTTCAAATTCATCGCGGTTTCGTCAGGGTTTTTTTGTCTCAATTTTCAACCCAAAACCTATCGTTTTTTTCATGGCTTTATTCCCTCAATTTATTAATTATGAAAAATCTTTTATTTGGCAATTCTGTCTGCTTTCAGCAATCTTTTGCATATTAGTTGTCCTTATTCATTTTCTTTATGCGGTATCTGCAAGCACAGTCAAGAAAAAACTGGCTAATGGGAATATGTTTTCCTGGCTGAACAAGATCGGTGGTTGCGTATTCATGGTTTTTGCTACCGGCTTGCTGATTTCAGCTCTGGCGCCCTATATAAATTGATTATATTTGAAGTTCAGGAAGCAGCCCTTAATATCAGAGCTGCTTCTTTTTTCAATTTAGCTCACAATCGATATATGCAAGCGGTTTATATTGCCATCATCTCTTTTTTTGTCGCCTGGAGAATCAAAAATGCCGGGCGGCGCAATTCTTTAGCAAGGGCGGGGCGCAGAGCCAGAGCCTCGGGTGTGGGCTTAGTTTCCAGCATTCGGGTGAGCGCAAAGCCGCTGTCCAGCAGCGTATTGACATAAGTTTCCGTGGTGCGGTGGTACTTTTGCACATCCTCAACAAACCATTTGGTGTGGCGCAGCCCCTGCTGGTGGTAATGGTTTACCGGCCAGATGGTTTCCTCTTCGTAAGGCTGCCAGCCCACCGGGAAGGCGGTACACATAGGGTGTTCAACGGAGAAGATGAATTCCCCGCCTGGCTTGAGGGCAGCGAAGACTCTGTTGCTCAGCGCGGCAAAGTCTTCGATGTAATGTAGCGCCAGCGACGAGATGGCTAAGTCCCACGGGCCGGACTGCGCCGGAAATTGTTCTATCGGCAAATTATGGTAACTAATATGCTCATCCTGCGTGGCGGCGCGGGCCTGGGCCAGCATCTTCTCCGAGATATCAAACCCGGTAACGCTGGCCGCGCCGTGGCTGCGGGCAAAGCGTGCGAAATCGCCAAACCCGCAGCCCAGATCGAGGATCGTTAGCCCATCCAGCGCGGGCAGCAGAGAATACAGTTCGGGAATTTCCAGCAGCCCGTTAAGACCGGAGTCGTTCTCGCGTAGCTGGCGGTAGTTTTCAAAAAATACCGGGTCATCAAAAATATTCTGCGGCGCTGCCGTGGTGTTTTTAGGGTTCATTCGATCCTCCTTGTTCATCGCCAGGCTATCAGGCGGCGGTTTTCTCCGCTGCACCTATCTCTTTCTGGCGGCCAGCATAAGCGCCAAATACCGCCATTACCACCGAAAGTAGCGCGCATCCCAGCAGGGGTAAAGCCCAGCTTCCCGAAATATCGTGGACTTTACCCATTACCGGCGGCCCGAAGGCGGCAAGCAGGTAGCCCACGCACTGCGCCATGCCGGAGAGCGCCGCGGCCTGGTGAGCGGAGCCGGTACGCATCCCGATAAACGAGAGGCCGAGGATCATCGCCGCGCCGGAACCAAATCCGCCGAGCGACACCCAGAATATTGAGAAGTCAGGCATCAGCCACAGCCCCAGCGTCGCCATACACCACAGAACGGCCATCAGGGCCGCGATACCGCGCTGATCTTTCAGCCGGCTGAGGATCAGGCCGACAAACAGGCCGGGAATAGCGGTGGCGAGCTGCAAAATACCGTGAATCGACCCGGCTTCTGCCTCGTTATAGCCGTGGCTGATAAGAATCGACGGCAGCCAGCCGATTATCACATAATAAATCAGTGAGTTAATGCCGAGATACAGCGTAACCTGCCAGGCCAGCGGTGAAGACCAGATGCCTCTGCTTTGCATCGCCGGGTTGCCGGAGAGGTTCATTACCGTGTGGCTGCCCAGCTGCGGCAGCCAGACAATCAGGGCAATCAGCGGGAAGATCATCAATGACAACATCGCGCCCGACCAGCCAAAACCGTGCAGGGCAATCGGGACCACCATCACGGAGCCAAGCGCGGCGGCAACGCCCATCGTCAGGGAATAAGCACCGGTAAGTTTTGCTACCTGTCCGGGGAAATCGCGCTTCAGCAAGCTCGGCAGCAGGACGTTACCCATCGCAATGCCGCAGCCGATAATCGCCGTGCCGAAGTAAAGAAACGCGGCGTGGCCCGCCGAGCGCAGGGCGATGCCGGCACAAATAATAACCAATGCCCCGAACAGGCTGCGTTCGGTGCCAAAGCGGCGGGCGATCCCGGCGGCGAGCGGCGACACCACGGCAAAGGCCAGCAGCGGCAGGGTGGTCAGAATACCGATTTGCGCGGTGGAGAGCGCCAGCGCGTCGCGCACCATATCCAGCAGCGGTGCGGCTCCGGTAAAGGTGACGCGCAAAGTGGTGGCAATCATCAGAATACCGAGCAGAAGCACAAAGCGGCTCTTCTTGCTCGCTGAAGTTATCGAGGTCATGAGAGAGTATCCAAAAGTACGGGAGGGCAAAGATACACGCTTCTGCCCTTTTACGAATCAAGCTAGAATGACAGATTATCGCTAAATTCGGACAAGTTATGGAACGCGATTTAGATCTTGAGGGCTTTGACCCGGATAGCATTATAACGCCCGCGCTGGCGTTCAGGATCCGCGCGGCGCAAAGCTACAACGAAAAGCCAATTCATACCCACCGTAAAGGGCAATTGATTCTGGCGCTGCACGGAGGCATCACCAGCGAAGTCACCAACTCAATGTGGATGGTGCCGCCGCAGTATGCGGTTTGGGTGCCGGGGCAAATGCCGCACAGCAATAAAGTCACCGCCGATGCGCGCCTCTGTTTTCTGTTTATTGAACCGGGTGCGGTCGCGATGCCCGATCAATGCTGCGCCCTTAAGATTTCGCCGCTGGTACGTGAAATTATCCTGCGCCTGTCTAACGTGCCGCATGAACACCTCGGCTGCGCGGCTACTCAGCGGCTGGTGCAGGTGCTGTTCGACGAACTGCCCAATCAGCCGGTAGAGCAATTGCAGTTGCCTATCTCTTCTCACCCCAAAATCCGCGCGATGGCGGATGAAATGGCAAAAAACCTGCAACAGAGGCGCACTCTGGCACAGTGGGCGGGCGAGATGGCGATGAGCGAGCGTAACCTCTCGCGGCTGGTGGTGAAGGAAACGGGGTTGAGTTTTCTGCGCTGGCGGCAGCAGATGCAGCTGATCATTGCCCTGCGGCTGCTGATTAGCGGCCAGACGGTGCAAAACGCGGCGGAGTCGCTGGGCTACGACTCCACAACCGCGTTTATCACTATGTTCAAAAAGGCGCTTGGGACCACGCCAGGGCGTTATTTAAGCACCCTGGCCGGGGACGATTTTACAGACTAGCGAGCTTAAACTGGGAAACGGCGGTGTTCAGCTCGTAGGTTTGCGCCAGCAGAGATTCGGCGGCGGCAGAGGCCTGGTTCACCATTGCCGCGTTCTGCTGGGTGGTGACGTCCATCTGGCTGATGGCGGTGCTGACCTGCTCGATACCGCTGCTTTGCTCATCGCTGGCGTGGGTAATTTCCACCATCAGGGCGGCAACGCGCTTAACGTCCTGCACCACCGTATTAATGGTTTTACCCGCCTCGTTTACCAGCCTGCTGCCGTTAGAAACCTGATGTACCGAATCTTCAATCAGCCCTTTAATTTCTTTTGCCGCACTGGCGCTGCGCTGGGCCAGGCTGCGAACTTCACCGGCTACCACGGCGAAACCACGCCCCTGGTCACCCGCTCTTGCCGCCTCTACAGCAGCATTCAGCGCCAGAATGTTGGTCTGGAAGGCAATGCTGTCGATAACGCCAATGATATCGGTGATCTTGTTGGCGGAGGTGGAAATATCATCCATGGTTTGGACCACCTGAGCCACCACCGCGCCGCCCTGTTCCGCACTGCGTGAGGCGGTGCTGGCAAGCTGGCTGGCGCTTTGGGCGTTTTCTGCGTTCTGTTTGACCGTGGCGGTCATCTCTTCCATAGAAGAAGCAGTTTGCTCGAGCGCGCTGGCCTGTTCTTCGGTGCGAGAGGCAAGGTCAATATTGCCGCTGGCGATTTCGCTGGAGCTGGTGGAAATTTGATTGCTGCTTTCGTGAACCAGATGAATAACCATCGTCAGCTGCTGGCACATGGTTTCCATCGCCGCCATCACGCTGTTTCGGTCCCCGTTGCGCACCTTAACCTCGCGGGTCAGGTCACCGCAGGCCACGGCGTTTGCGATTTCGGCCACTTCGCTCGGTTCCCCGCCCAGAGAGCGGAAAATCGTGCGGTGTACCCACCAGCCAACAACCAGCAGCAGCAGCACGGCGGCACCGGAGCCAATCAGCTGCCAGCGGGTTGAGATGTCGTTGCTGTCCCTGGCGTTTTCAACCGCGTTATCGGCATATTGGTCGGAGGCCTTAACAAGCGACTCGATCCCTTTTTGATGGGCAAAAAAATCTTTATCTGCGGCTTTGAGTTTTTCAAACAGCGGCGTTGGTGCGCCAGAGCGAATCAGCTCCACCAGCTCGTTGGCGTCTTTGATCATCGCCACTCCGGCCTTGTACTGCTCGCCGAGCAAGTTGTCCTGTAATTCCGGGGGGAGAGTGGTTTTCCAGTAGTCCACACGCTGGTGCCACTGGCTGCTCAGGCGTTTGATTTCCGCATCGGCCTGGTCAACGTTCAGCGTGCCTTCTACCACGCGGGACAGCACCAGCCGCAGCTCAATAAGATAGATAGGCGCGGGCTTAATGTCCGACATTAAATCCTTGGCCAGCAGGCCGCTTTCGGTACTTTGCGCACTCCGGTGACTGCCGTACAGAGAAATAGCGGTAACCAGAGCAGACATCAAAATCGAACAGCAAATTAACAACAACAAATTGCGAGCCAGTGATTTCATTTTGCCTCTCCTGTTATTTTGAAAAGTTATCGGCGAGGAAGAGGGGAAACTTTGCCGCCTGATGCCAAAACCACAGGGTTAATCACAAATTTAGGCTAAAAAAGGCCGATTTTTTATTTTTAAAATAATCACTTAGAAAAACTATTTGTTAAATCTATAAGCGAATGCGTTAACCCTGCTTTAACTAATACAATTTTTGCATATGTAATGCAGGATTAAGTATTGGCGAGGGGAGAAAGCTTATGCGAGCGTAAAGGCATAGCTCGCTCACAGACGGGATAACAAGGGAAATCAATGGCACAGGTAAAGTCTTTATCTAAAAAAACTGCACACAACACAGCGCGCGGCAAAACCGCTCTTGCCTCTCTGGTTCTGGCCCTGTCCGGCCTGACCTCCGCCGCGGTCCACGCAGACCAGCTGGCGGATATCCACAAGGCTGGGGTAATCAAAGTGGCGACATTTGACGCTAACCCTCCGTTTGGCTCCATAGATGCCAAAACGCACGATATCGTGGGTTATGACGTTGATTTTGCTAAAGCGCTGGCAAAAACGCTGGGCGTAAAGCTGGAACTGGTGGCCACTAACCCGGCAAACCGTATTCCGCTGTTGCAGTCCGGCAAAGTGGATTTGATCGTCGCGGATATCACCATCACGCCCGAGCGTGCTCAGGTAATCGATTTCTCCACGCCGTACTTCGTGACCGGGCAGCAATTCCTGGTTCCGGTTTCCGGGCCGGACAAGCTTGATGATTACGCCAAAGGGCGTGTGGGTGCGGTAAAAGGCACCACAGGAGAACAGGCGCTTCAGCAACGTTTCCCGTCAATTCGAGTGCTTTCTTATGACGATATCCCGCTCGCCTTTACCGCTCTGCGTAACGGCAACGTGCAGGCGATAACGCAGGACAGCACTATTCTTGCCGGGCTGCTGGCCGAAGCGCCGGATAAGGCGAAGTTTAAAATTCTGCCGGACCTGCTGAGTAAAGAGGAGATTGGCGTCGGAGTGAAAAAGGGAGAGCCAGCCTTGCTGAAAGCCGTTAACGACGAGCTGGTGAAGCTGGAACAGAACGGCCAGGCAGAGCAAATCTACAACGCCTGGTTTGGCCCGGACAGCAAAACGCCACAGCCGCGCAGCTTTAAAATTGTAGCCAAATAATATGTTTAAAAGACCGCCTCATTTGTCCGCAGCTTCGGCTGCGGATTTTTTGCATCTGGAGTCCGCCAGCGTGGAGTTTCGCAAAGCCAGTAAAAGCTATGGCGATAATTCCGTGCTGCGCGCGATAGATCTCAGCATCACGCGGGGCGAAGTGGTGGCGATTTGCGGCCCTTCCGGGTCGGGAAAATCCACGCTCATCAGGCTGATTAACCAGCTTGAAACGCTCAGCGATGGCGATATTTATATCGACGGGAAACCCACCCGGCGGCTGAGCGGTGCCGCGCTTCGCCGCCTGCGTAGCCGGATCGGTTTTGTCTTCCAGCAGTTCAACCTTTATGCCCATTTAACCGCCGAAAAAAACATTACGCTGTCGCTGACTCATGTGCACGGCTGGAGCCGCGATAAAGCGCGTGAGCAGGCGCTGGCGCTGTTAGCGCGGGTGGGGCTGGCCGAGAAAGCTCATCACTACCCGGCGCAGCTTTCCGGCGGGCAGCAGCAGCGCGTTGCTATTGCCAGGGCGCTGGCTTCTTCTCCGCAAATCATCCTGTTTGATGAGCCAACTTCGGCGCTGGACCCGGAGATGATAGGCGAGGTGCTTCAGGTGATGAAGGATCTTGCTCACAGCGGCATAACCATGATTGTGGTCACGCATGAGATGCAGTTCGCCCGCGAAATTGCCGACCGGGTGGTGTTTATCGACGGCGGCGAAATCCTCGAGCAGGCGGCTCCGGCTCAGTTCTTCCGTTCGCCACAGCACCCGCGGGCGCGCCGTTTTCTGCAAAAGGTTCTCGACCCGCTGCATGCGGATGCAAGGGATGAGTGATGAACAACTATTTTGACTGGGCCGGGGTGCTGACCGGCGCGCCGCGCGAGTGGCTTATCTCCGGCTTGCTGACTACCGCCTGGGTTACGCTTGCCGGGAGCGTAATTGCCACGCTCTGTACCTTGTTGTTGCTAGGGTTGCGGCTGGCGGGCGGGCGCTGGGGGCGTTTTATCGCCGCAGGCTGGGTGTCTATTTTCCGCAATACGCCGCTGCTGGTGCAGCTTCTTTTCTGGTACTTCGCCGCGTGGAACGCGCTGCCGCAAAGCTTACGCTGGTTTATCAACGACGATCACAACTGGTCTCAGCTGCCGGGAGGCGTCTGGTGGCTGACGCCTGAATTCCTCTGCGCGGCCTGGGGGCTGGGGCTTTTTACCTCCGCATTTCTGGTCGAAGAGATCCGCAGCGGGCTACAGGCCGTGGGGAAAGGGCAAACCGAGGCGGCGCTTTCGCAGGGTTTTTCCGGCTGGCAGCTGTTCCGCCGCGTGCTGCTCCCGCAGGGCGTGGTCAACGCCTGGCAGCCTGTGGTCGGCCAGTATCTTAATTTGATGAAGCTCTCTTCCCTGGCAACCGGCATCGGCTTTGCCGAACTCACGAGCCAGGTGCGCAGAATCGAAAGCTACAACGCGCATGCGCTGGCGGCCTTTGCCGTCGGAACGGTACTTTACCTGCTGTTGGGGCTGGTTATGAGCGGACTGTTTACGCTTTTTGCGCCGGGCAAGCACAGGCGGGAAGGGCAGGCTGCTTTAAAAGCGGAGGTGCAGCATGATAGCTAATCTGACCGTTATTTCGGATAACCTCGACTATTTGCTGTGGGGGCGAATGGCGCAGGGCGAGCCGGGTGGCGTGCTCTTAACGTTGTTGATGGCGGCCGGTGCCGGAGTGCTGGCGCTTATTTTCGGGCTTTTGTTCGCCTGCTTAGCCTGGCGTTACGGCGGAGTGGTGCGCAGAGTCTTGTTTATCTGGGCCGATCTTATCCGCGGTATTCCGCTGATCTTCGTTATCTTCTGGCTCTATTTCCTGCTGCCTGCAATCACCGGGCGTGACCTGCCGGGGCCGCTGACCGTCACGCTGGCGCTGGCGTGGTTTACCTCGGCGGCGGTAATGTACACCGCGCTTGCCGCCCTGGAGTCGCTGGCGAAGGGGCAGAGTGAAGCGGCCGTGGCCGGGGGCTTTACGCCGTGGCAGTCTTTAAGGCTGGTTCTGCTGCCTCAGGCGCTACGTAACGCATTGCCGTCTTTCGCCGGGCTGTTTATCTCGCTTATCAAAGATACTTCGCTGGCGTTTATCGTCAACGTGCCGGAGTTAACCACCGTTGCCGGGCAGGTTAACAGCCGGGTGCAGATATACCCGGCGGCTATCTTTATCTTTACCGGGCTGGTGTATTACCTGCTGTGCAGCGCGCTAGCCTGGCGGATTGGTCGCTGGCAGCGCCGCGGAGCTATTGCTTCCCCACTATAAGGGAAACCAGGCCCGCGGCAATCAGCGGCCCGACGGGCACGCCGCGGAACAGGGCGACGCCAATGACGGTGCCTACCAGCAGGCCGCCAACCAGGCCTGGCTGGTTGCCCATCAGCGTTACGCCGCGCCCGCCCAGCCACGAAACGGCGATACCCACCACGATGGCAACCAGCGACTTCCAGTGAGTAAAGGAGTGGAGCAGGCTGCTGGCGGGCAGAGTGCCGCTGGCAATGGGTGCCATCACGCCGATGGTGAGGATAATAATCCCGACGGTCAGGCCCTGTTTTTCAATCCACGGGAAAAAGGTACTGAGCGGCGTAACCCGCACGATGATAAGCACGAGAATGGAGACGGCGACCGTGGTGTTGTGGCTAACAAAACCCAGCCCGGCGAGGCCCAGAAGTATTAATAAAGTTGAGTCGAATATCATGAGGTTTCCTTGCAAAAACGAGCCAAAAGAAGATTTTTATCGTTATTCATTTGCTAATGTACCCGCCGCTTTATTTCTTAGCATTCATCATTTTGTCATTTTTGGTGTTTAATAATTGACCGATGTAATGGCTAAAGGCGGCAAGGCGATGAACGATCCTGCGTTTTTCGATACGCTCTGTATTACGGCAGTATTCCTGGTGATAGCTTCGGCGCTGGTGATGTCGGTACTTTATCTCGAGCGCCGCTGGTAGCTATGCCGTGCGGTGAAAATCCACCAGCTCGGGTTCGGCAATACGAAGGTAATCCTGCGCATTCATTACGACTGATTTTTCCAGCAGCCCGGCGTTAAAGGCTATTTCGTCGTAGCGCTCAAAAATAGACGGGTCTGCCACCAGTTTAAGCTGAGGATGAAAGCTAAACGGGGGGATAGCGCCAAATACGCAGCCGGTTAGCTCGTCCACTTCTGCAGGGCTTGCCAGCGAGGCCTTCAGCCCGCCAAGATGCTGCGCCAGCAGGCTTAAATCGGCCTGTTTATCTGCCGCCAGAATCGCCAGAACGTGCAGTTTCAGACCGTTGCCTTTCACCTTACACACCAGCGCTTTTGCCCCCTGACCAAGTTCGGTGCCGCGAATAGCCGAGACTTCCTCGCACTTGCCTGCCGCAACGTGGCTGACCACCCGATAACGAGCCTGATTCTCCTCCAGCAGGTTAACCAGCTGTTGATGAACCTTTTCACCTTTGATTTCGGTTGTCATTGCCTGCCCTCTGCATGAACACTTTGTCCAATATTCGATGTTTTATCTATTGGAGATGATAAATGCCGCAGGTCTGAAAATCCAGAGGAGAAAATGGCCGGGCATTGCTTAACGCAAACGGGGAGAGCAACGCTGCGCAACTACCCGCTTCATGGCAAGCCTTACCAGCCGTATTCTGAATAGATCTCTCCGGCAAGAATCGCGTTCAGAGCCTGCTTAACATAGGGTACGGTATTGTCCGGCAGCGCGCTGATGTTTACCCAACGCAGTTCGGAATGCTTATCAGGCTCTGCCACATAAGGTTCTTCCCGCCACTCGGAACAGAGGAAAAAGTGGCCCAGCCAGGAGCGGTCATCGGTTTTGACATGTATTGAATGGCCTGACTTTAGATGCTCGGGCCTGATGATGACGCCTGTCTCTTCGTTTGCTTCTCTGGCCGCCGCGCAAAGAAGCGTTTCCCCGTACTCAAGGCCACCGGCTGGCAGGCTATAAAAGCCATCCATCCAGCCGGTGTTAGCCCTACGGATAAGGCAAATTTCGTCGTCACGGCGTAGCACCACAAACACTGCAATGGAGAGCTGGTAGCGTTCTCTTTTCATTGTCTTCGATTCTTTAAACAAGGGTTCTGTAAATATATACAGTGCTATCGGCCAGTTTCAATGCCTGAATTGGTAGGGTGACAGCGGGGGAGAGTTGGTGGAGAAGGAAGAGTAAAGGCCGTTGATGATCGGCCTTTACTTTGTGTGATCGCTAAATGGCGTTGGCCATGCGGTTGGCACGAATGTTTCCCAACGCTTTCTAAATATCATCCATGGTGTGGCCGACCACAATTTCCAGGGCGTTGCGGTAGACATCGCACATCACAACATCGTCGGTGGTTTCCAGAGCCTCCACCAGCCAGATGATAATGGCTTTGTTAGAAACAGACTTATTGGCAGACAGAATGGCCGTTATTGCCTGAGAAATAGCCGCATTCTCCTCGGCATGCCGATCTCCGGCGCTTCTGATGTAGTCGGTTAATGCTTTATCAGCAAGCCCGGTATGCATTTCAGAGGTATTGGAAATTAGCTGTGTCATAGTCACTCACCGTTTTTCAGTTATTGGCCATGGGCCGCTAGTGGACATTTTTTGCGTTACGCTGGTTAGTCTCTACCGCTATTGAACGCGCTTCTTTTTCTCTCTTTCCCGCCGAAACCCGGGAAATATTGCCCTCAATTTCTTCGATAATTTTTTGCAGCACTTTGCGCCGCCGTGTGTCTTGTTCGGATATAAACATCGCCTCTAATTTGGCGACTAAGGCGCGAGTACTTATTGCGCTGTTACTTTTGAGCAGGGATAAAGCTGCCTCACCGATCATCTCGTCCGTTAATTGTTCATCATCGCTTCTCTTCACGTCTTTACTCCTGATTTCCTCGCCAGTATTTGGATAAGTGCTGGCATGAAGTCATTAGCCGGAGCCTGAGAATGAGGAAGAACTCAGTATTTGCAACACTGTGGCTTCTCCCCTGTTGGGGGGCACAGACCATTAATCTGGTGGAACTCCGGTTTGGCCATCACGTTAGCGAGTGAAAAGCATGCCCAACAGCGCCTGATAATGCTTTTCTTCTTCGGGTTCCGAAACCTTGTCCAGGCGCGACAGTAATTTTGTACAAATCGCTTTTCTGTTCAAATTGCGGCCATCGCTAAGAATTTCTAGCACGATCTGCCCCATGGTCTCCTGCTGAGAGAGAGGGATTGCGTTGCTGAAATAACGAGCAATATCATTTTCTGCCGTGTTCTGACCGGGCATAAAAGTGTTCTGTCGCATAAGCCGCTCCTGTAATTTAAACTTTGCAAAATGTTAACTAAGTTATGCAATTGCTATAAAAACTGTACACAAAGGTGTATTACTTCGCTTGCTATTTTTTGATTAAAAATGCTATTTGTTATTTATCAGTTAGTTATTTTTGGTTTTGTTTAAATTATTTGTGCGTCAACTTGTACAAGATAAACTGAGGGGGAATGCAAAAGAAAATGCGGGATGTTGTTCAATTGTTTAGGTTTTGTTGGGTTTGTGGCGACGTCTCAGCGGCTATCTGTTAAATTATTAGCTTATCCTTCCGCAGGGAACGCTCATGCTCACAACTATCATCTATCGCAGCCATATTCACAGCAGCACGCCTTTCGAGGTCTTGCAGGAGATGGTTTATGCCGCAAACGCTAAAAATATTGACGCGGATGTGACGGGAATACTGCTTTTCAACGGCACGCATTTCTTTCAACTGCTGGAAGGCCCTGAAGAATGCGTAGAGAAAATTTATCACGCTATTTGCAAAGACAGCCGCCACTACAACATCGTTGAATTGCTTTGTGACTACGCGCCAGCCCGCCGCTTCGGGCGAGTGGGAATGGAGCTTTTTGATTTAAGGGAACACGATAAACACGATGTATTACAGGTCGTTTTGGAAAAAGGTACCAGCCGGTATCAGCTGGCCTATGATGACCGTGCTTTAAATTTTTTCCGCACCTTTATCGAATCGACTGAAAAAGAAAATTATTTTGAGATCCCCCAACGCGGCACGTGGGAATTTGTCGTCGATGCGCCAGATAGCGGAGCTTCCGCCATGGATGACCCGCGTGCAAAGACTGTTTTTCAGCCGATTGTTGACCCCATGGCGCGCTCGGTAGCGGCGATTGAAGCATTAACAGCGGATGCGGTTTTATCACCTGACTCCGGCAATGAAGATATGAATGACAATCTTTACCTGCGCGATCTGCTGAATGCTAAAGCGGCCTTTGCCGCAGCACAGGGCGCGAATATTGGCCAGCAAACGCTATGCATCAACCTTCTGCCCATGACTCTGGTGATAATCCCCGGGACCGTAGAACAACTGCTAGCGGAAATTGAGTCTAACAAGCTTGTACCCGAGCAGGTGGTGATTGAATTTACCGAAAGTGAAATTACTCCGCATATTGGCGCCTTTACCGAAGCCATCAGGCAGCTTAAATCCGCAGGTATCAAGCTGGCGATAGATAATTTTGGTGCCGGTTTTGCAGGGCTTCAACTGCTGGCACAGTTCCAGCCCGAAAGACTCAAAATTAACAGAGAGCTTATTCGGGATATTCATAAAAGCGGGCCGCGGCAGGCTATCATACTGGCGATTATCAAGTGCTGCGCCTCGCTTGAAATCGCGGTCTCTGCAACCGGCGTTGAACAACCGGAAGAGTGGATGTGGCTGGAGGCGGCGGGGATTTCTCACTTCCAGGGTAACCTGTTTGCTAAACCCTGTGCCGGGGGCCATTTTGCGATTGCCTGGCCGGAACGACAGGCCGAATTGTGATGTCTGTCGAATACCCTGCCTGGCAGCCATTTAATTTTTTCTTGTACAACACCGGAAAAAATTGTACACATTGAACAGATTGACGGGTGTTTTAATGGAAGCATGAGAACTGTGTACGGGGAGGGACACTATGGCCTATTACACTATCGGCGATGTAGCAGAGCGATGTGGAATCAACCCGGTCACGCTGCGTGCCTGGCAGCGCCGATATGGTTTGCTAAAGCCTCAACGTAGCGAAGGCGGTCATCGGCAGTTTGATGATGCGGACATCCAGCGCATTGAAGAAATTAAATACTGGATGAGCAAAGGCGTTTCCGTGGGCAAAGTGAAAGCCCTGCTTGAGCGCAGCCACGTTCCGGAAGAGCAGCTGTGGGTGACTCTGCAAGAAGAAATGATGCTACTTCTGCGAAAGGTTAACCCCGCAAAGCTACGTGATAAAATTGTTGCTTTGAGCCGGGAACACAGCGCAGATCTGCTTATCGATAATCTTTTGTTACCGGTGAGAAATAAACTCAGCCAGGATGAATCTACGGCCTCTTTGATGTGCAGCCTGCTGGATGGCGTGTTGATAAGGCACTGCGCACAATGCCTGACAGAAGGGCAAAGCCAAAGTGGGGAGGAGGTGCTGCTCATCGGTTGGCAAACAGACGACCGAACAGCGTTGTGGCTTGAGGCGTGGCGTCTATCCCGCAGAGGTATGCAAGTTAACGTGCTTGCGGAGCCTGTTGAAACTTTTCGCCCGGAGCTTTTTCCGGGGCAGCACATTTTTTTGTGGACGGGAAAAGCGCTATTAGAAGAGCAGCAGCAGCAGCTCGCTCACTGGAAACAGTGGGGATATGACATCGAACTTCATCAATAAACGGACGTAAACTTAATTCATTTTATCCGTCCCGCTCCTCTGCCATTGATAAAAAAGCCGGTGATTCACCGGCTTTCGGTTTTATGCTAGCCATGAGCATCGCTGGTTTGCTTTTGAAACAGTTCGCGGAATACAGGATAGATATCATCCTGATCGCGAATATGCTGGATAGCAAAGTTATCAAAGGTGCTTTGCAGGTTTTCATATTCACGCCACAGGGTCTGGTGCGCCCGGCGGGTGATTTCTATGTAGCTGTAATAGCGCACTACCGGCAGTAGTTTTTTCGCCAGTATTTCGTGGCACAGCGGCGAATCGTCCGCCCAGTTGTCGCCGTCCGATGCCTGCGCGGCGTAAATGTTCCACTGCGCCGGATCGTAGCGCTCCTGAACCACTTCATCCATCAGCTTCAGGGCGCTGGAGACGATGGTGCCCCCGGTTTCCTGCGAATAGAAGAACTCGTGCTCGTCTACCTCTTTGGCCTGCGTATGGTGGCGAATATAAACCACTTCCACGTTTTTGTAGGTCCGGCTCAGGAACAGGTAAAGCAGAATATAGAAGCGCTTCGCCATATCCTTGGTGGCCTGATCCATCGATCCGGAAACGTCCATCAGGCAGAACATCACCGCCTGGCTGGAAGGCTCCGGGCGTTTTTCGTAGTTTTTGTAGCGTAAATCGAAGGTGTCGATAAACGGCACGCGGGCGATTTTTTCCCGCAGTTCGGCTATCTCTTTGCGCAGGCGTTCTTCTTCCAGCAACTGGGCCGGCTCGCTGCGGCTAACGGCTTCGAGACTCTCTTCCAGCTCATGCAGCAGGCGGCGCTTACCGGCGCTCATCGCCGTGCGGCGGGCCAGAGAGTTTTGAAGCGAACGAACGACGCTGATGTTGGCCGGAACCCCGTTTGAGGTAAAACCGGCGCGGTGTGATTTGAATTCCGTTATCTGCCGGTGCTGATTGCGCTTCAGGTTCGGCAGGGCGAGATCCTCGAACAAGAGATCGAGATATTCATCTTTGGAGATCTGGAATACGAATTCATCCTGGCCTTCGCCGTCCTGGCTTGCCTGGCCCTGGCCGCTCCCACCGCCACCTCCGCCGCCCTGAGGGCGTTCGATGCGGTCGTTTTGCACAAAGTGGTCGTTGCCCGGGTGTACGCGGTGACGCAGGCCGCCGCGCCCCTGATGAAACATAGGTTCGTTGATATCTTCATTTGGAATGGAGACGGACTCACCGCTCTCCACGTCGGTAACCGAACGCTTGTTAATGGCCCCGGAGATCGACTGTTTAATTTGCGCCTTATAACGACGCAAGAAGCGCTGGCGGTTGACCGCGCTCTTGTTTTTGCCGTTAAGCCGCCTGTCTATAAAGTAGGCCATAGTTCCCCCAACTGCTTATGCCAGGTGCGCAAAGGGACCACGCCGCCCGGCGTGGTCCGCAGCAAACTCCCTTAAGAAGACTTACGCACCCGCAGATACCATTCGCACAGCAGGCGAACCTGCTTGCGGGTGTAGCCTTTCTCCATCATACGGTCGACAAAATCATCGTGTTTTTTCTGCTCGTCGGTGGAGGTTTTGGCATTGAACGAGATAACGGGCAGCAGCTCTTCGGTGTTCGAGAACATTTTCTTCTCGATAACCGTACGCAGCTTCTCGTAGCTGGTCCAGTTCGGGTTACGACCATTATTATTGGCACGGGCGCGCAGCACGAAGTTCACGATTTCATTACGGAAATCTTTCGGGTTGCTTATCCCGGCCGGTTTCTCAATTTTCTCAAGTTCCGCGTTCAGGGCTTCACGGTCAAACAGCTGGCCGGTGTCCGGGTCGCGGTATTCCTGATCCTGGATCCAGAAGTCGGCGTAGGTCACATAACGGTCAAAAATGTTCTGCCCATATTCCGAGTAGGATTCGAGATACGCGGTCTGGATCTCTTTGCCGATAAACTCAGCATATTTCGGGATCAGGTAGCCTTTCAGGTACTCGAGGTATTTCTCGGACTGATCCTGAGGGAACTGTTCGCGTTCGATCTGCTGCTCCAGCACGTAGAACAGATGCACCGGGTTGGCCGCCACTTCAACGTGGTCGAAGTTGAACACGCGGGAGAGAATTTTAAAGGCGAAGCGGGTGGAGAGCCCGTTCATCCCTTCGTCCACGCCTGCGTAGTCGCGGTATTCCTGGTAGGACTTGGCTTTCGGGTCGGTGTCTTTCAGGCTTTCACCATCGTAGACGCGCATTTTTGAGTAGATGCTTGAGTTTTCCGGCTCTTTCAGGCGCGACAGGATAGAGAAGCGGGACAGCGTTTCCAGCGTGCCTGGAGCGCAAGGCGCATGGGACAGCTCGCTGTGGTTAAGCAGCTTCTCGTAGATTTTGATCTCTTCCGAGATGCGCAGGCAATAAGGCACCTTGACGATGTATACACGGTCAAGGAAGGCTTCGTTATTCTTGTTGTTGCGGAAAGTCACCCATTCCGACTCGTTGGAGTGCGCCAGGATTATCCCGTTGAACGGCAGGGCGGAGATACCCTCGGTGCCGTTGTAGTTTCCTTCCTGAGTGGCGGTCAACAGCGGGTGCAGCACCTTAATGGGCGCTTTGAACATCTCGACGAATTCCATAATCCCCTGGTTGGCACGGCACAGTGCGCCCGAATAGCCGTAGGCATCAGGGTCGTTTTGCGCATGGTGCTCCAGCTTACGGATATCAACTTTACCGACCAGGGCGGAGATATCCTGGTTGTTCTCATCGCCCGGCTCGGTTTTGGCAATAGCGATTTGGGCAAGAATAGAAGGCCAGACTTTCACCACGCGGAATTTGGTGATGTCGCCGCCGAATTCGTTAAGGCGTTTTGCCACCCACGGCGACATAATCGTGCCGAGGTAGCGGTTAGGGATACCGTACTCTTTTTCCAGAATATTGGCATCTTCCTGCGGATTGAACAGGCAAAGAGGATGGTCGTTCACCGGGCTGCGTTCGCCGTTGGCGCTCAGCACATAAATCGGTACGCGCTGCATAAGCGCTTTCAGGCGTTCCGCCAGCGATGATTTACCGCCGCCCACCGGCCCCAGCAGATAGAGGATCTGTTTCTTCTCTTCCAGGCCCTGGGCCGCATGTTTCAGATAGGCAACAATCTGTTCGATGGCTTCTTCCATGCCATAAAATTCTTCAAAAGCAGGATAGCGGGCAACCACCCGGTTCGAAAAGAGACGGGACAGCCGTGGCTCTGTGGCAGTATCCACCATCACTGGCTCACCAATGGCCGTCAATAGCCGTTCTGCCGCGTTGGCATAGGCACTGCGATCTTGTTTACAGATAGCAAGAAATTCCTGCAGTGTGAACTCTTCGTCCTTGGCAGCTTCATAACGCTGGCGATAGTGATCGAATATATTCATGGCATGCCGTCCTTTCGTTTTTTAGCACAGGTTAAAGAGCCGTTGGAATGTGTAGTAGAGGCTCCCCGGAAGACGTCTGCTTAAGTTACAGCAACCCTTATGCCAGGTTGATGACGGGCATCAGCGCTGCTTTCCTGGTCGTTCGTCTCCCTAAAATAAAGCGTAGATGGCATTTGCAAAACTTGCATACGGCCGAAACTCAATTTCAATGACATATCAATAACTCATCATAAAAATTTCGCTTTTGAGATAAGCGAGGGAAACACCGTTCACGCCGCTGCCATAAATATGAAAACCTCCCGTCATCGAGTTACGGGATGTTTATGGGTTGGTTAAAGGTTGAGATTAAGTAAATTATTTGGGATGAGAGCCAAGGGCGGTTAAACTTCTTCGGCTGATTATTTGATTAAAGGACTGAAAGGATTGTGACCAATTTCAAACTTCTCGCATTAGGCGTGCTGCTTGCTTCTTCCGTTACCGCGGCTCACGCTGAAGGGCCGTGGTCCGTTGGTGCTGGTGCTCTGGTATCGCCAAACCCTTATAAAGGTGATCAGAACCGCGTTTATCCGGCTCCTTTGTTTGGCTATGAAGGGGAAAACTTCTACTTCCGTGGCTTCAACGCGGGTTACTACCTGTGGAATGACGAAGCGGACAAGCTTTCCGTTACCGCGTACTATTCGCCGCTGCATTTCAGGCCGAAAGACAGCAACTACGACAGCATGCGCGCCCTGGACTACCGCCATTCAACCGTGATGGCCGGTCTTTCCTGGGTGCATAACACCGATTACGGGTTCCTGCGTACCGTGCTTGCCGGGGACATCCTCGACAACAGCAACGGGATCACCTGGGATACCGCCTGGCTGTATCGCTACAATGCTGACCGCTTAACTCTGACTCCTGGAGTGGGTGTGACGTGGGACAGTAAGAAACAGAACGATTACTACTATGGCGTAAGCGGCAAGGAATCTGCCCGCAGCGGCCTGAATGAGTACGACGCGGGCAACAGCTGGTCGCCGTATGTTGAGCTTTCGGTTAACTACAAGCTGACCGACGACTGGAACATCTTCGGCATGGGGCGTTATGTGCGCCTGTCTAAAGAAGTGACCGACAGCCCAATGGTTAACAGCAACTGGACCGGCGTTCTGCTGACCGGGGTTAACTACAGCTTCTAATTGGTGCAACTAACGCACTAAAACGGGGCGATTACGCCCCGTTTTAATATCAGTGAAAAAGTAAATCGCATCAGAATCAATCGTTTACACTTGCGGCGAAACCAACCAAAACCCCTCTAAATCAATCCTGCGTGGTTAAAATGTGGATTAGTATTTTTTCTTTTGTGGTCATTCTACGGCAAGTCTTGTCGTCCCATTTATTCGCAGGGATTATTTATTGCTCTTCGGCGGTTTGCCCTTCCAGCGTTTATGTAGCCACTCAAATTCCTGATAAGTGAGAGTGTTACAAAGCTTTTCTCGCAGTGCTTTGATTAATGGTTCCGCTATTTCGTAAGTATCCAATACGGTGGTGTAGGATGTCACCTTTCAGAGTGTTGCCGCATCGCTCCCACAACAGGGTTATCCGGTCACTAAGTGCTCTGCGATGCCTGGGTTTATCAAGCCATTCTTTATTGTGAAGGGTGGCAATAGCCCAGCGTTTATATTGCTGAGCTTCTGCTTTGGTAGTGAATTTTTTGCGGATACGCTTTGTTGTACGCCCTTGCGGGCGCACATCCACCATACAGCCATCCGAACCTAACAATTTTATTGCCATCGCCAGCTAGATCATGAAGCTTTGCCATTGCTCTTCACTGATGATTTTTAAAGGAATATTTTTATTATCTCTATAATCAACAGCCTTCTCGATCTTCCTTCCATGACTCTGGTACATCCAGTCTTTAGCACTCAAGGTGCCAACAATTAGATAATCAATTTTCATGGTTACGCTATCGCATACTTTTGCGCCTGCGGCTTCAATATCGGCTTTGCATTTGCTTCGTTTACCATGAAGAAAGTCACCAGTAAGGCATACAACAGAACCGTTCAAATCAAGTGAATCCACGGCATCTATAGGCAATCGCGTTGACATACCATCAACAACACCATTAGTTAAATCACATCCAGTAAAAGCAATTAATCCTTCTTTCAATGATTCTCGTTCTTCGGGAGTAATGACTCCGTCTTTAAGAATTTCAGAAACGAGCTGATATAACTCTTTACCGGGATAATTGTTTTTTAAGACTCCGTTACTTGTAAGCCACCAATTGAGATATTTAATTTCTTCATCAAGCAACTGATGATCTGCAAGCATACCTTTGCAAAGACCTTCTAGCAGGTGGCGATCTGCCTCATCTGAGTAAAGATCCAGGCTGGGAGTATCAATAAGTTGTTTTTGAATTTTAAGAAGGTCAGCTTTAAAAAACTTGAGTTCAGTTTCAGTTACCACGCCATCCGCAAGGATATCCGCTGCTCTGTTACGTATGGCGCGGACACAATAATTGCGGCTTATTACGTCGGCCTCCATGAGCCATGTATCAAGGAAAAGCACTTCGTTTTGAGTGATCTTTCCATCACTTAAAATCCCATCAATTAAGCTGATCAGATTTGTTAAAAGCTTGTCTTTTTTACGAACATAATTGAACTTGCTGTATTTAGTTTCCATACCTAGTCTCATTTAAATTTCAATTAAAACAGTCTTCTATACTCACATATACCTTTCAAAGTATAAACCGCTATAATACCGGATCTTTGAGATTTTATAGGCAGTTAACCAACCTTCTGGTCTTTTGGAGAAATAGATGTTTTGTTTTGCCCATCAGGGGATATAGCCGGGAATATCTGCCCGGAATCTGGCGCAATCTGATCGGTCATGAGCCAGAGGGCATATTTTGTAAATCCTGGGGACTGAGTATATTTAGTGAGCGTATCGCTTGCGATGGTTGCGCTTCGACCAGTTTCATAACGTTTCATCGTAGGCACTGGAATCCCTGTGATTTCAGCAAGCTCCTCGCGCGTTAACCCTTCAGCTTCACTTATCCCGCGTAATTTTTCTCCACCCGTCATTGTCAGGATTCTCCAAAGCATCCTAATATTCACTCAAAGGTTCCTTAAAGAATCCTATCAAAACCAATCTAAATCGATCGTAAGGATAGCCCATGAAGACAACGCGGAAAAGTACCATAGAAAATGCTGTGTCTTCAAAGGTGCGTAAAATCACAGAAATACCTGTTTGCGGTACAAAAGAATGTGAAATTATGACGCTGGCCTTCGTGGATATACGATTATCCCGGCGTGGCTGCCGTTGATGAGTGGTTACGGCGTAACATGGTCGTGTCACTGTTGAGCTTGGTGCTTTGCAACGAGGCCATGTACTTATGGTGCATCATAGATCTCTTGGTGGATGCTGGTTTTTTATCTGGAAGATACTATGGCAATGCGCGCCCTTACTTCCGTACAATAACATTGGAGAGAATCAGTTAAGTTTGGTTTTATAGTAGCCTCTGGCAAGCCCCGAATTATTCATGAGCCATTCGTGGCTAATAAATATTTTATTGAATATTAATGTCTTAAGCGATTCATTGTGGGGCACTTAAGCCCCTTTTATAGGTTTAAAGCCCAATCGGTAATAATAAAATATGCAATATCAATTAGGTCAGAAGCCGGTAGTCATATAGTGACCAAACGATTTATTTAAAGCATTTATCTTATCTAAAGATGGAGGGAATGTTTTTTGGGTCATAAGTTTCTTAACTTCATAAAATAATGGAAGTTTATTAACTTTCTCCTCGCTTGACATGTCGATAAGGGCCATGATCGTATTATTATCGCTGAACAAGAAGTTAATTTCTTCGGCACTATTAAATATTATTGCAGGCTTTTCATTTTTTTTTTTTTTGAATAAGATCTCTATAGGGAATGCTATTTCATCCATAGCAAGGTAAGTTGTGAGCTGGAAATATAATTTAAGGTAATGCCGAGTGGCCTTCATATCCTGGTCGTTGTACATTTTACGTTGGATATTACGGAGAGCTGATATTTCCTCATCCATTTCTTTATTGTGGAATAATATGTCGTACGTTTGTTTGACGTAACTTTCGGAGGCGCTGATGGCGTTCATTAATTTTCCTGAGCCTGACATTATCCCATTGTTTTTTATGTTATTACGTTCGATAAGTTCATCAATTTTCCCTCCATGCTCCAGCTTTTCTCCTAAGTTCAAGCGTAATATGTAATCAGGGAAATTTAGTTGTAGAGTATTGGCAATAGTCTCCTGTTCATTATGATTCTCTATCGGTAAAATTAAAAGATTAGATTGAGTGCCACTTTCTCTATGCAGGTATACGAACTCACCGCTGGTACCAGCTCCGGCCGTTGTAATACCATCGGCATCCGCTAAATAAGCCAGATGCATCGAATTATAGCCGGGGACGGCATTTTTACCACAAAAAATAAATGCTTTATTAAGATAATGACAGTTTTTGGCAGCTAACTGTTTGCAGATATGCTCTGCAACAATATTGGTTTTTTTATGAGCGTACACGTAAACGATCTTTTCAATATCATCAGGTGTATTAACATTATCTCCTTTTAATACACAGCCATTAATAACATCATGAGGTAGTTCATTCACAAGTTTAGCTATTGGGAAAATAACTTTGTTTATTGTTGCTTTTCTGTTGGTTAATGTTGATTTTTCGTCAATGCCGAGTGTTGTCGCCATTGTTAATACATCAATTAAAGTGTTTTTCCCACCAAGTGCTATATGAGAGATATTAGCTTCACGGGCATCCAGGACTTTTGTCAGAATAGCATTAGCCAGTGATAAATTTGAATCATCATCATTCTTTTTCAGTAAAAGAGAATGATTCTGCTGATCAACCCGCTGCACATTAGGAATGTCATACAGATGAGCTGCTTTTTGTAGACCCGGATCCATATCTGACAAGATCCATATGTTTTTTTTGCTATGGCCACTAATGTGAATTATGTTTTCAAAAAGGTTGGTGGCTGAAATTCTGGGTAAAATTTCAAGGTCGTCATCTTTGGCGTAATGTCTTATCTCATTTTTATGAGGTAAGTGATGCTGTGGGAAGTAATTCTTTAAAAATAAGTTTTTGCCAAATTGTTTTTTATCACGTAACGGATGTAATGCGATGCGTTTCAGAATTTTAGGGTCGTTAGAGGAACCTGTTTTTTCATCCAGATACCCATATACCGGCTTATCCGATTCAGTAACTTTGACTTGTACCCCCGCAGATACAAGTCTATTTGCTATGTTTTTTAGTAAAGCGGGTCTTGCTGTACTTTCCCAACGTGGAGGTATATGAAAATATACTTGGCTGCCAACAGGTAACGATCCTTGGTTGAGGGCGTACTCGACGACATTCAATATACGGGTCGTATGCCCTCCGCCAGTAGGTGAATAGCCAACTATTAAGATTTTAACATTATCGTTGCTGACGTTTTTAACCTCCAGTAGAGGAGAATTTTCAATTATTGATTTATTTTCCCATTCCACTTTATTTTGCGGTTTTAGTGAGTCCATTTCTCTGGCGTATGCACTAATCACAGTAATTCTCCCTGTTCAGTGAGAAATTTATTATCGATTAATTGACCGCGCAATACGGGTATAGGTATGCCTTACCCCGCGAATCACGACACTGTAAGCCTGAATATTTTCCGGCAATGCCATTCCCATATACCCCGTGTCACCAATATGGTGCAGGTCTGCTCCTGCCATTTTGCTCATTAACGCTATCTGGCGGATGGTATAGAGGTCTGCGCCTTCCTGAGAAGTACCTATGGCCGTCATCGCCAGGACGCCATGATGATGAGCAGCCTCAATAAGTGATGCTACGCGTTGCTGGCTCATACCGGGTATTGTTCCCGGTGCAGGAAGTAAAACAATATCGGCCCCCTGAGAGGCGAACCAGATAACATCCTCTTCACTCACAAGCTTACTTCCGCTTTCCCCAACAACGCCTGCACCGTGCATTTTCCCGGCGATAATGATAGCCCGGTCACCAACGGCATCGCGAATATCCGCGATAGCCGTTCCCAGCGCGTGATTGCTGACACCATTATTGGGGTTACCGGTCAGCACCAGGATCTTCGCGCCCATAGCGACTAACTTACGTGCGTTTTCTGCTGTTGCGGCACGTCCCGATTTCATTTTCCAGATATCGTCATGGGCGATGGCAAATTTGGGGTCAACAGCTTCCAGATTCACACCAATAACACGCCCTGTCAGGTGCTGTAGTGCATGTAGCATTTGCTGTGGTTCAATATCAGCAGGGAGTCCCTGGATTTGAGGGTTTTCGCTATCAAACATGTTAATCAATAAGATATCTGCCCCTTGTGAGGCAGCCAGTTCAGCATTGGTAACATTGTTCAGTAAGGGCTGGGCGATTGCGATGGTTTCGCTAACCATCACCCGGCCTTCACTCGCGCGGATGGCATACAGAAGATCTGCCTTATTCATCGATACAAAATCGGAAGCACAGCAGTCCAGCAAGCGTTTTTTCGTCATTGGTAGTGCCCTTTAGTGTGTGTACCATTTGTGTACCACTCGAACCCTAACAAACATTCGATACCGATCCCTACCGGAGGAAAGCTATTTTGTGACTCACCTGGCCTTATTAATTCATTCCTGGTACTTTTGGCGGATAGCGGGATTTTACGGCGTGATAATTTCCCCATAATGCTGAACCAGCGAGAACAGAATCAGAGGCGCAATGAAGATAGCCCCGTCAGCCCTATTTCAACTTGATGCTTCCAGTGCTATGCCTTTGTATATGCAACTGGTTAGCTCCATAAAATTCGCAATTGCGGAAGGGGACTTACATGCTGGCGATGTTCTGCCATCAGAGCGGACTCTGGTAGAGACGTTGAACATTGCGCGTGGGACGATTCGTAAAGCCTTACAGCAGCTACTTGATGAAGGTATTCTTTTACGCAATCAAGGTGTGGGGACGTTTATTGCGCCGCATATACGCCAGTCGCTACCGCTGCTGGAAAGCTTTAGTGAAATGGCTGCGGCCAGCGGAGGCATCGCGCAAAGCGAGGTGGTGGGATATCTGCGGCGGCTCCCGACGACAGAAGAATATCGTGTCCTGCAACTGGCTGAAGATAAAGACCATGTCGTTGAGCTGACTCGATTGAGAAAGATCAATGGTATCGCTGTCTCCCTTCAGATGTCTATTTTACCGGCATATTTGCTGGATGATGTAAGTGACCTGGGTGAGTCTTTGTATTTATATCTGGAGAAAAAAGGGGTACAGGTATTACGGGCTAGCCAGCGCTTTAGCGCCACCAGCATGGATAGCCAACTAGCAAGCTATCTCGGTACGGATGAGCATGAGCCCATTCTACTGGTTACCAGAACAGGCTTTACGCATAACGATTTGCCTGTTGAATATACCCGGACCTGGTGTTTGAACGATTATTACGATTTCACGATTGAGCTACATCGCAAAAAATAATAAGAGGGCGCTTTCGGCTCAGGAATAACGTCGAGGGAAAGCGCCCAGTACATGGTTTAGCCTTTCTTCGCCACGCTGATGGTCTGGCTCAGGCGAGTCGGTTTTTCCGCAGCGGCTTTCTGCTTTTTAGAAGCACAGGCCGTTTCCACACAGACGAAGGTTTTGTAGCCGTCGTCCGGCATATCGCCCATTGAAACGGAGAGCGCCGGGCCAGGGTTCCAGCCGACGACGTTATAGTGATGGTGGTGAACCACGTTCAGGGTGCGCTTCAGGCTGCTTGCGTCGTGGATAACGCTGCACTCTTCCGGCTCCAGGTAGAGGCGGTCGGTACGGTCAGGGAAGGTCTGCACGCCGTCGGTCAGTTGACCTGCGGTTTCGTTCAGCACTTTATCAATATATGGATTACCCAGCCCGCTGACTTTCACATCGGCAATGTCGCCCACGTTGAAGTAGGTATGCAGGGCGGAGGTGGTTTCGAATTCGCCGTGGGCTTCCAGCTCAATTTCGCAGGTTTTACCCAGCTTAAAGCGCGCGTACAGCGTGAATTCGTGCGGCCATAGCTTCAGCGTTTCTTCGTTATGATGCAGTTCAAAAGTCAGCACCACGCCGTTGGCGTCTTCATTATGGGCGCTGAGCGTCCAGGGTAGATTGCGGGCAAAACCGTGTGCCTGAAGGCCTGCTTGCTCAGCCGGGCCAAACCACGGCCAGCAGATAGGCACGCCGCCGCGCAGGGCTTTACCTTTATGGAACGGGGTAATGTCGCTCAGCCACAACACTTCGTCTTCACCGGCAGGCTGCCAGGAAAGCAGGTGTGCACCCTGAAGCGCAAAAGAGGCGCTAACCTGAGGGTGGTCAACGACGATGACGTCGAGCTGATCCTGCTTGCGCAAAGAGAGGGCGGGGCTAATTTGTTCAACAACCGGAAGGGCAAAAATTTTAGTAATCATTGGCTCAACCTTATTATTTCCCGGTGCACGTTCGGGTTAAGGCCAGCTGCGGCGTTAACCGAAAGGTGGGCGAGGGTGGAAGCAATAAAAAAGGGCGACATGCGTCGCCCTTTAAAGGATTAATTACTCATCTCAACTTATTTGGAGATGTGAGCAATCAGGTCCAGTACTTTGTTTGAGTAGCCAGTTTCGTTGTCGTACCAGGAAACCAGTTTCACAAAGTTGTCGTTCAGTGCGATACCAGCTTTAGCATCGAACACGGAAGTGCAGATTTCGCCGTTGAAGTCGGTAGAAACTACGTCATCTTCGGTGTAGCCCAGAACACCTTTCATGGTGGTTTCTGAAGCAGTTTTGATTGCTGCTTTGATCTGCTCGTAAGTTGCTGGTTTTTCCAGACGAACGGTCAGGTCAACAACGGATACGTTAGGAGTAGGAACGCGGAACGCCATACCGGTAATTTTACCGTTCAGTTCTGGCAGTACAACGCCTACCGCTTTAGCAGCACCGGTAGAAGAAGGGATGATGTTCTGAGCTGCGCCGCGGCCGCCGCGCCAGTCTTTGTGAGACGGGCCATCAACGGTTTTCTGAGTTGCGGTGGTAGCGTGAACGGTGGTCATCAGGCCTTCAACGATACCGAAGTTGTCGTTGATAACTTTAGCCAGTGGTGCCAGGCAGTTGGTGGTGCAGGATGCGTTGGAAACGATGTCCTGGCCAGCATATTTTTCAAAGTTAGCGCCTTTAACGAACATTGGCGTTTTGTCTTTGGAAGGACCAGTCAGAACCACTTTTTTCGCGCCAGCAGCGATGTGCTTACGAGCGGTTTCATCAGTCAGGAACAGACCAGTTGCTTCTGCAACAACGTCAACGTTCACTTCGTTCCACTTCAGGTTAGCCGGGTCACGTTCTGCGGTAACACGGATAGTTTTACCGTTAACAACCAGGTGGCCGTCTTTAACTTCTACAGTACCGTTGAAACGACCGTGAGTTGAGTCGTACTTCAGCATGTAAGCCATATAGTCAGCGTCTAACAGGTCGTTGATTGCAACGATTTCGATGTCAGAACGTTCCTGTGCAGCACGGAAAACGATACGGCCGATACGGCCAAAACCGTTGATACCTACTTTGATAGTCATATATTCCACCAGCTATTTGTTAGTGAATAAAAGGTTGGCTGTAAAATTACAAAAACCTTACGCAGCGTCAAGCGGAATCGTGTCAATCATTGCGACAAATCAATCCTGTGGACATGCTTTGTACGACTGAACGCCTCACACTTCCTTTTGGGCTAAAGTCCAAATGGGGACGATGCGGGGGATTTTAAACGCCAATTCCAACAAAAATGTGATTCACGTCACGTTTTGTGCCGTGCCAGAATTTCAGGGCTAAGTTTAGAACAAAAACCAGCACGGTGTTGTTAATTTTTTGTTAGAATAGCGCCGTGAGCTGTCCCAATTGAACTGACCGAGATGTACACCTATGTCTAATCAATTACCCCCTGATTCAAATAAGAAAAACCTCAGCGAAATGCAGTATTACGTGACCCAGAAGCACGGCACTGAACCCCCATACTCCGGGCGGTTACTGCATAATAAGCGCGACGGGATTTATCACTGCCTGGTCTGCGATGCGCCGCTGTTTCTTTCAGAGAGCAAATATGACTCCGGCTGCGGCTGGCCCAGCTTCTATGAGCCGGTGGACCCGGACGCCATCCGCTACCTGACCGATAACTCCCACGGTATGGAGCGCGTTGAGATCCGCTGCGGCAGCTGCGATGCGCACCTGGGGCACGTCTTCCCGGACGGCCCGCAGCCTACCGGCGAACGCTATTGCGTGAACTCCGCGTCCATGAGCTTTACCGACGGGCAAAACGGCGAGCAGGTTGACGGTTGAAGAATCGATTCAGCTAATTATTCCTCTGTGGGGTGAAAAATGAGCAATCTGGATGATATGTTGAGCGTGATGACGCCGGAAATTTACCAGCGTCTGGCGACGGCGGTAGAGCTGGGTAAGTGGCCCGACGGCGTGGCATTAACCCAGGAGCAGAAGGACAACAGCCTGCAACTGGTGATGCTGTGGCAGGCGCGCCACAATACCGAGGCGCAGCATATGACCATCGACACCAGCGGCCAGATGGTGATGAAGAGCAAGCAGCAGCTGAAAGCGGATTTCGGCATTGAGCCTGCTCCGTTTGTCACCATGAAGCTGCAATAAGCAAAAAGGGAGGCACCGGCCTCCCTTTCTTTTTCCCGGTTAAAAGTTACTTCGCGTGCTTAATGCCCAGCGATTCGGCGAGCTGCTTCGCCAGCTGGTTGTTATCATCCGCGCCGTACTCCCAGAACATCGCCCCGCCAAGACCTTTCTCTTTGATGTACTCGGCTTTGATTTTCACCGAGCGCGGATTTTCATAAGAAATCGCAAACAGCGGTTTGCCTTCAGCAGACTTCAGCGTCAGGTATGGCACCTTCGCGTCGTCATCCCACTCTTCGGTAAAGCGCTTCTGCGGATCGTTCAGCATCTTCTTCACCAGATCGTTGTATTTAACGTAGGTGTCTTTCGTCAGATCCACGCCCAGGGCGGTTTTGAACAACTCCAGCTCGCGTTCGCCAAAGTAAGGCTGGGTCACCGGATTTTTCTGTGCATCCGGTTTTGACCAGTCAATACCCGGTTCGACGGCACGCTTAGGCACGCGGCCATAGAAGCCAATGCCGAGGTTCATTTGCTGCGGCTTCAGCCCGGCTGCCAGATAGTTATTAACCACGAAGTCCGCGCTGTACTTATCAGCCTCGGCAACGGTTGGCCACTTTTTCGAGTCGTAAAGGTTGGAGTTGAAATACTGCGTGCCGTACGCCATGTCGTAGGTCATCAGGTTGATGTAGTCCAGCAGGGGGGCGATAGCTTTCACATCCACCCAGCTTTTTGGGCTTTCGGCATTTGCGCCAACGGCAATAGTTACCAGCTTTTTATCGCCCACCGCGTGGCGCAGCTCTTTGAGCAGGGCGGTGAAGTTGTCCCTGTCTGCATCCAGCTTATCGACCAGCCCCCAGGCACCGTTCACCGGGAACTCCCAGTCGAGGTCGATACCGTCCAGGCCGTAGCGGTCCATCACTTCCTGAACAGAGCGGATAAACACCGCGCGGTTTTCCGCAGAGGCGGCTGCTCCGGAGAAGCCGCGAGCGCCCCAGCCGCCAACGGAAAGCAGGACTTTCAGCTGCGGATTCTGCTTACGCAACACCGGGAGTTTTTCCAGGTCGGCAATGACTTTAGGCGAGAGATAAATCTGGTGCAGTTTTGACGCGTCTTTTTGCGCTTCGTTCGTTTCGCCTTTCTCGTCGTTATAAATCAGGCCAAAGGAGTAGTTAAGGTGGGTAATCTGGCGTACGTCGAGCTTATTGATATCGCCGCCAGGCCCGGCGGTTACGTCGCCGCCGCCGTTAAAGTAACCCACGGAAAGCAATGATTCAGCTTGCGCAACGCCGCTAAAGGCTAACGACACCGCGGCCACAATGGGCAACAGTTTACGTGTGAATGGCATAATGATTCCTCTTTGACGGGTACAACATAAAAGCTTCCCGGCCACGCAGAGCACTGACGAAAACGGCGGAAAGCGAAATCAGCTAAACTGCTGAATAAATTCATTGATTGTGATTATGAGAGCGCTCCCAGGATAGGGCGAGCAAAAAAAGCTTAGATTGTGAGCGGAATCGCTACAAGAATGCGGGGCGGTGGATCGCCCCTGGAATTATTGGCGGGTGGATTACTGGCAGGTAAAGTCTGCGAGGGTCATTAACGTTGCGCCGGCAACCGCCATATCCTGGAACGCGAACAGGCTGTCCTGCGGCTGTATATTCACGCCACGGCAGCCGTCGGTAATGACCGTGACCTCGTAGCCCAGCTCCAGCGCATCCAGCACGGTAAACTTCACGCAGTAGTCTGTTGCCAGACCGAGGACAATAAGCTCCGCGATGCCGTGCTCACGCAGCCATTCGTCCAGCCCGGTTTTCTGCCGATGGCCGTTATCGAAGAAGGCGCTGTAGCTGTCAATCGCCGGGTTTTCACCTTTATGCACGATTTTGTCGATAGCTGAAGCGTTCAGCAGCGGATGCAGCCGGGCGCCTTCGCTGTTTTGTACGCAGTGATCGGGCCACCAGGTTTGTGCCAGCCCGTCCAGCTTGCCCTGGCCGTAAGGCTCCACATTTTGAACGCTGGCAAAACTGCCGTGGTTTGCCGGGTGCCAGTCCTGGGTTGCAACAACGCTTTCACCGCGCGCCTTAGCCAGCTCGATTAACTGGTTCGCGATGTCGATAGTGCTGTCGCCCTCGGGGACGGCAAGCGAGCCTCCGGCGCAAAAATCATTCTGTAAATCAACCAACAATAAAGCGCGCTGCTTCATGGCAACTCCTTATTCGTCCGGCGTTAACTCGCCGCGCAGGTTCAGAGGCATGGCCTCGCGGATCGCCTGTGCGTCCAGCCCCTGGCTCAGCAAATAGTGCAGCTTGGTCAGGGTGGCTTCAACCGTCATGTCTGAACCGCCAATAACGCCTGCCTGCGCCAGCGCGTTGCCGGTGGCATAGCCGCCCATATTGACTTTGCCGGACATGCACTGCGTGAGGTTAACCACCACGATACCGCGCGCGCTGGCCTCCTGTAACTCTTTAATAAACGCCCCCTGCTGCGGAGCGTTGCCCACGCCGTATGAACGCAGGATCAGCGCTTTTACCGGCTGGCGCAGGAAATTGCCCACTACATCGGCGGAAATTCCCGGGTAGATGGTGACCACGCCAATGGGCTGAGGGGTTATCGGATGAACAATCAGCTCGCCTTCACCGCCCGGCGCAGGCGGCGTATTCAACTTACGGATGTGGATCCCGGCTTCCAGCAGCGGGGCAAGGTTAGGCGAAGCAAATGCGTCGAAGCCATCGGCATGCGCTTTGGTGGTGCGGTTTCCGCGGTAAAGACGGTTGTTGAAGAACAGCGTCACTTCGTTAATCGGGTAGTTCGCCGCCACATAGAGTGAGTTCAGCAGGTTGATCTGCCCGTCGGATCGCAGCTCGGCCAGCGGAATTTGCGACCCGGTAACGATAACCGGCTTGCCGAGGTTTTCCAGCATGAAGGAGAGCGCCGAGGCGGTGAACGCCATGGTGTCCGTGCCGTGCAGGATAACGAAGCCGTCGTATTCGTCGTAATGGGCTTTGATATCGTCGGCAATGTGCTGCCAGTCTTCGGGCGTCATGTCCGAAGAGTCCATCAGCGGGTTGTATTCGTGAATGGTGAAGTCAGGCATTTCCGGACGATGGAATTCGGGCATCATCGCCAGCTGGCGTTGTAGATGGCCGGAAACGGGGATATAGCCGTGTTCAGAACGCTGCATACCGATAGTACCGCCGGTGTAGGCAACGTAGATGGATTTCTTTTGCATGGGGTAGCTCAACGCTTTCGATATTTGCGGCAGAGTATAGAGAGGATGGCGGAAAAAAAAAGCCCGGTGTAACCGGGCTTTGCTTCATTTAAGTAAATTAACGCACATCGCCACAGGTAAGGCAGAAGGCGTAACGGTTTTGCGGGTCGTTCATGGTGCCGAACTTATCATTCTGGGCTTTTATCGCCAGCGCGGCATCAGCCAGTGGAGCAGGCAGGTAAGCCTGAATCGCCTGCGGCAGCGCCGCACGAACTGAACCGGTCATGGCGTTAAACACCATATCGGTAAAGGTTGCGTCATCCTGCCAGAAGGCGAGGTGCCAGGTCTTCAGTTTCGCCAGCTCCGCAGCTTTGGCAACCGCATCGTCAAAGTCACCCAGGCTGTCCACCAGACCGTTGGCTTTGGCGTCTTCCCCGGTCCAGACGTGGCCCTGGGCAATCTGGTCGATTTGCTCCGGGGTCTTGCCGCGTGAAGCCGCCACCAGGCCGATAAAGCGCTTATAGCCGTTTTCAATACTCAACTGCATCATCTGCTGAACTTCAGGTGGCAGTTTTTTGGTAACCGCCACGTCGGCCAGCGGTGAAGTTGAAACGCCGTCGGTATGCACGCCAATGGAATCCAGCGTGTTTTCTACGGTGTTAATCACGCCGAAGATGCCGATGGAGCCGGTCAGGGTGGTTGGGTTGGCGATGATGTAGTTCGCAGGCGTGGAGATCCAGTAGCCGCCGGAGGCCGCCATGCCGCCCATCGAAACGACAATCGGTTTACCGGCATCGCGCGCGGCAACCAGCTCTTCACGGATGGTTTCAGAAGCGGTAACGCTGCCGCCAGGGCTGTTAACCCGGAAGACAATCGCTTTTACTTTCGGGTCAAGACGCGCTTCGCGAATTTGCATCGCCGTGGTGTCGCCGCCGACCTGGCCCGGCGTTTCTTCCCCGTCCATGATTGCGCCGTTGGCAAAGATAACCGCAATGGCCTCACCTTGCTCAACCGGTTTCTTCACGTTGTAGTCGTAGATGCTGGTGTAGCTAAAGTCTTTGTTGGCCTTGCTCCAGCCGAACTGCTTGACCAGCGCCTTATCAACTACCGCGCTGCTCGCAAGCTCGTCTACCAGTTTGTTATCCAGCGCGTATTTTGCAGTGTCGCCGCCCAGCTTTTGCAGGCTGTCCAGCAGCGCCTGAGCGCCAGGGAACACCTGCTGAGCAGTTATCTGGCGGTTAGCCGCTACGGTATTCAGGTAGTTTTGCCACAGTTCGCCAATCCAGCGGCCGTCCGCATCGCGGGCAGCAGGGGACATATCGTCGCGAAGGTACGGTTCAACTGCGGATTTATAGGTGCCGACGCGGAATACGTGCGTGGAAACCTTCAGCTTGTCGAGCAGCGTTTTGTAATACAGCGCGTTGGTGGCAAAGCCGTGCAGGTCAACCGTGCCTTGCGGTGAGAGCCAGATTTTATTGGCAAAGCTTGCCAGGTAATATTGGCTCTGGTTATAGCTGTCGCCCATCGCATATACCGGCTTGCCGCCGTCGCGGAATTCGCGCAGCGCTTTACCGATGTACTGCATGGAAGGCTGATCGGCTCCGGCAAAATCTTTCAGATCGAGCACGATCCCGGTGATATTGCGGTCATCTTTTGCCTGGCGGATCGCATCGACGATGTCGAACAGCGAGTTTTCCTGTAGCCGGTCTGAACTGGCACCCACCAGCTGGCGACCAATGACGCCCAGCTTGTTGCTGACCGAAGGCTTATCGACCACGACGCCGGTGATGTCCAGCAGCAGCGCGCCGCGGGAAGGCTCCGTCGGCGTGCTTTTTACCTGCATCCAGACGCCGACTCCAACCAGAATCAGCAGGATGAGGAACAAGTTGAGAATAAATTCCCGAATAAAGTTAAGCAGACGCCAGGTCCACTTAAAAAAGCCGCTAATAAATCGCCCAATGGTGCGCATGTATTCTCCATAACCTTCAATAGGGGGATTGACCCGCACGCCGCAATCACTCTGGCTAACGCGGCGAAAGTAAAGGCTATCCTAAAGAGAGGGCGGGGAAATGTCAGCAGGAAATCGGGGTTGCGCTGTAACAAAAACTACGGCTGTGTTAATTTTGTGAATGAAAATCATTTAACAGGCTGGTGACAAGCTTTGCACTTTGCCAGCCATTTCATGCAACTAAGGGGCTTTTAAATGGATGCACTTGAACTCTTGATTAACCGCCGCAGCGCGTCCCGCCTGGCAGAACCTGCCCCTGCCGGAGAAGTGCTGGATAATATCCTGCGGGCCGGTATGCGCGCCCCGGACCACGGCACGCTGCAACCGTGGCGGTTTATCGTGATTGAAGGCGAGGGGCGCGAGCGCTTCAGCCAGCTCTTAGAGAAAGCGGCGATTGCCGAAGGCATGGATGAGAAGGGCGTAGAGAAAGCGCGTACCTCTCCGTTCCGCGCGCCGCAAATTATCGCCGTGGTCGCCCACTGCGATGCTAATCATAAAGTGCCGGTCTGGGAGCAGGTGGTTTCTGCGGGCTGTGCGGTAATGGCGATGCAGATGGCGGCGGTAGCTCAGGGCTTTAACGGCATCTGGCGGAGCGGCATCTGGACCGAAAACGACACGATCCGCGAGGCTTTTGGCGGCCGCGAGCAGGACAAAGTGGTCGGCTTCCTTTACCTCGGCACCCCGCAGCTAAAAGCGTCTACTACCATTAGCGTGCCGGATACTTCCGCCTTCGTTTCCCGCTTCTGAACCTCATCATTTGTTAACCCTGCCGGGCCGTTTCCGACGCCCGGCAGGTGACTCTCTTACTGTTTCTGGTGCTTAGCGAACTCGTCTTTGGCTTTCTGCAATTGCTGCTGGAAGGCCGGGTTAGTGTGCAGGGTTGCCACAACCGCAGAGCCGACCACGCGCGCGGCGTCGATGTCGCTCTGCCAGTGGTAGCCGCAAATTACGCGGCTCTGGCCGAGTTCGAACCCACGCTTGAGGATGTCGTTCTGGCGCTGCGGGTTAACTTCCGCCAGCACCAGCGCGGTGGCCCAGCCGATGGACGTGTGGCCTGAAGGGTAGGAGCCGTTTTTCGACAGCTTATCCTGCTCTTTGGTGTTGCAGGTCGGCACGCCGTAGAAGGCGAACGGACGAATGCGCATGTACTTCTCTTTGGCTCCGCGCGTCGCCAGGTCACCGGCATCTTCAATCATATTGGTCAGCAGCTTGTGCAGTTCAGGCGAATCTTTCTCGGTAATCGGTGAGCCAAAAGCGCCGGAGAAGGCGTTAGCCACGCCGCCGCCGCTGAGGTTGGCATCTTCTTCCGCCAGCTTACCGCGCTCGGTGGAACGCAGCAGTCGGCCTTTCTCGTACATCGCCTGGTCATTTAAAAAGGCGATGCTGCCGATTTCCGGCGGCGGAGGTAACAGCGCCAGGCTGTCGATGGCTTGGGCGTTTGTCAGGTAATAGAGGTCAGGTTTGGTTGTGGCGTCGTTCCCGGCAAGGGCAAAGGCGGCTGAGGAAAATAAACCGGCAATACAAAAAGCAATTACGCGTTTTTTCATTCTTATTCCTTACTTGCGTTAACAGTCCAGAGAAGTGCCTCCCGGTTGTAACATTTCCGTCATAATTAAGTAAAAGCGGGCGTCGCCAAAATGTGGCGCAGGTTCACAAAACCGCTGGTTTGCCTGCATAGTGAGCAACGGGACGCGAATTAAGATAGACAGACTTACTCCCGGGGCGTTTGAGCGCTACCATATCAGGTACAGAATTTGGCAAAGAAAGGAGATGTTCATGAAGCAAATCGTTCGTTTGACCCAGTACAGCCACGGCGCAGGATGCGGCTGCAAAATTTCCCCGAAAGTCTTAGAAACAATTTTGCACAGCGAGCAGGCGAAGTTTGCCGATCCTAATCTGCTGGTGGGCAATGAAACCCGTGACGACGCGGCGGTTTACGACCTGGGCAACGGTACCGGCATCATCAGCACTACCGACTTCTTCATGCCGATTGTTGACGATCCTTTCGACTTTGGCCGCATCGCGGCGACCAACGCCATCAGCGATATTTACGCGATGGGCGGTAAGCCTATCATGGCGATTGCTATCCTCGGCTGGCCGATCAATACCCTGGCGCCGGAAATTGCCCGCGAGGTCATTGAGGGCGGGCGCTTTGTCTGCCAGCAGGCCGGGATTTCACTGGCGGGCGGCCACTCAATCGACGCGCCTGAACCTATTTTTGGCCTGGCGGTCACCGGCGTGGTGCCGACCGAACGAGTAAAGAAAAACAGCTCCGCCGAAGCAGGCTGCAAATTGTTCCTCACCAAACCGCTTGGTATTGGCGTGCTGACCACAGCCGAGAAAAAATCATTATTGCTGCCTGAGCATCAGGGACTGGCGGCGGAAACCATGTGCCAGTTGAACAAGGTCGGCACCGAGTTTGCCGATATTGCGGGCGTCACCGCGATGACCGATGTCACCGGGTTTGGCCTGCTTGGCCACCTGAGCGAGATGTGCCAGGGCGCGGGCGTCCAGGCGGATGTCTGGTTTGAGTGCGTGCCTAAACTGCCGGGCGTTGAAAGCTACATCGAACAGGGCTGCGTGCCCGGCGGCACTTCGCGTAATTTTGCAAGCTACGGCCAGCTGGTTGGCGACATGCCGGAAGCGTGGCGCAACCTGCTGTGCGACCCGCAAACCTCCGGCGGCCTGCTGCTGGCGGTGCGCCCTGACGCAGAGGCCGATGTTTTTGCCGTCGCGGAGCGCAACGGAATCAAACTCAGCCCTATCGGGGAGCTTAAAGATGCCCGTGCAGGCCGCCCAATGATTGAGATCCGTTAATTTCATGCGGCTGTTTATTGCGGAAAAACCGAGCCTGGCGCGTGCCATTGCAGACGTGCTGCCTAAGCCGCATCGTCGCGGCGATGGGTTTATCGAATGCGGCAACGGCCAGGTGGTGACCTGGTGCATCGGCCACCTGCTGGAGCAGGCGCAGCCGGACGCATACGACGGGCGCTACGCCCGCTGGAACCTGGCAGATTTACCCATCGTGCCTGAAAAATGGCAGCTTCAGCCGCGCCCCTCGGTGACAAAACAGCTTAATGCCATAAAAAAGCTGCTGGCTCAGGCGACCGAAGTGGTTCACGCGGGTGACCCGGACAGGGAAGGGCAACTGCTGGTGGACGAGGTGCTGGACTATTTACAACTGTCCCCGGAAAAGCGCCAGCAGGTGCAGCGCTGCCTGATTAACGACCTTAACCCGTCGGCGGTGGAGCGGGCGATTTCCCGCCTGCGTGCCAACAGCGAATTCATTCCTCTCTGCGTCTCGGCGCTTGCCCGAGCCCGAGCCGACTGGCTGTATGGCATCAATATGACCCGCGCTTATACCATTCTTGGCCGCAATGCGGGCTACCAGGGCGTGCTCTCCGTTGGCCGGGTGCAAACGCCGGTGCTCGGGCTTGTGGTGCGCCGCGACGAAGAGATTGAGAACTTCGTCGCCAAAGATTATTTCGAAGTGAAGGCCCATATCGTCACTCCTGCGGACGAGCGCTTTGTCGCCACCTGGCAGCCGAGCGAATCGTGCGAGCCGCATCAGGATGAAGAGGGCCGTCTGCTTAACCGCAAGCTGGCGGAGCATGTTGTGGCGCGTATTAACGGCCATCCGGCGCTGGTTACCGCCTATAACGATAAACGGGAATCAGAAATTGCGCCGCTGCCGTTCTCGCTCTCCAGCCTGCAAATTGAGGCGGCGAAGCGGTTTGGCCTCAGCGCGCAAAACGTGCTCGATATCTGCCAGAAGCTCTACGAAACCCACAAGTTAATTACCTATCCGCGTTCCGACAGCCGCTATCTGCCCGAAGAGCATTTCGCCGGCCGCCACGCGGTATTAAACGCCATCAGCGTGCATCAGCCCGATTTGCTGCCGCAGCCTGCGGTAGATGCAGACCTGCGCAATCGCTGCTGGGACGACAAAAAAGTCGATGCCCACCACGCCATTATTCCGACCGCGCGCAGCAGTTCAATCTCGCTAAATGAAAATGAAGCTAAAGTTTATGGTCTGATCGCCCGTCAGTACTTAATGCAGTTCTGCCCCGACGCGGTGTTCCGCAAATGCACCATCGACCTGGATATCGCCGGGGGCAAGTTTATTGCCAAAGCGCGTTTCCTGGCGGAAGCGGGCTGGCGTGCGCTGCTGGGTAACAAAGAGCGCGATGAGGAAAACGACGGTACGCCGCTGCCGGTGGTGGCAAAGGGCGACGAATTGCTGTGCGAGCACGGCGAAGTGGTCGAGCGGCAAACTCAGCCGCCCCGGCACTTTACCGACGCCACGCTGCTCTCGGCGATGACCGGGATCGCGCGGTTCGTGCAGGACAAAGATCTTAAAAAGATCCTGCGAGCGACGGACGGCCTGGGTACAGAAGCGACCCGAGCCGGGATAATCGAACTGTTGTTTAAGCGCGCTTTCCTGGTGAAAAAAGGGCGCTATATTCATTCTACGGAGCCAGGCAGAGCGCTTATCCATTCGCTGCCTGAATTAGCCGCAAGGCCGGATATGACGGCGCACTGGGAGTCAACGCTGACGCAAATCAGCGAGAAGCAGTGCCGCTATCAGGACTTTATGCAGCCGCTGGTGCAGACGTTGTACGAGCTTATCCACCAGGCGCGTACCACGCCGGTGCGCCATGCTTTTAAGGGCATCAAAGCCCCGGATGATGGAAAAAAATCGAAACGTTGGGCCAAAAAAGAAGGAAATGATGATGCCAGTAAAAAGCCTGCTCGCCGCCGCCGTGGCGCTAATGATGAGTCTGCCGGTGATGGCGGTTCAGCACCGTCAGCCTGACGTTGACGTGGTGGTGCCCCCGGAAGTGTTTACCAGCAGCAACCAACAGCAGGCCGCGCCCTGCAACCAGTGCTGTATTTACGAAAACAAAAGCTATACCGAAGGGGCGGTGGTGAAAACCGAAGGTATTCTGCTCCAGTGCCAGCGCGATGAAAAAGTGCTGGGGACTAATCCGCTGGTCTGGCACCGCGTGAAGCCATAAACGCTTTCAGCAGGGGAATATCCGCCGGGGCGAGGGCATAGTTCAGCGCTTCCGGCGGCTCGCACCAGACCAGGGCGCTGTGGCAGTGGGCGGTTAACTCGCCCTGAAAAGCCGCTACATGCCAGGCGTGCAGATGAATTATCCTGCCCGAAACCTCGCGCCGGTGGCTGGCAACATAATCGCCAATGTTTGCCGCAATGCCCAGCTCCTCCAGCAGTTCACGCGCCAGCGCCTCAGGCTGGGTTTCATCCGCTTCCACTTTGCCGCCCGGAAACTCCCAAAGTCCCGGCTGATCGCCATCTTCAGGGCGGCGAGCCAGCAGAATTTTTCCCTCGCGCTCGATAATAGCCGCGACAACATCAAGGTTTTTTAGCATCAGTGTCCATTCTCCGTGGGGCTGGCGTGGCATAATACCCGCCATCAAAGGTTATCTGAAGAGCTGAAGGATGATGGAAAGCAAACGCGCGGCCTGGATTGCGCCTCTGAAAGTTTTGCCAAAAAGCCTGCGCCCGATTGTGGCTATGCAGGAAAAACATTTTGGCGCACCGCTGAACCCAACCCGCTGGTGGGGAAGGCTGCCGTATTTATTCTGGCTGGTGGCGCTGTTTGTTGGTTTTCTTGAGCGGCGGCGGGCAAAACTCGACCCTGTCACCCGTTCACTGGTGATGACCCGGGTGTCACAGCAGTGCAGTTGCGAATTCTGTATTGATGCCAATAGCCTGAGACTTGCCGAGCGTAGCGGCTCGCTGGACAAAGTGCTGGCGGTGGCGAACTGGCGGGAAGAAACTTGCTTTAGCGAGCAGGAACGCGCCGCGCTGGCCTATGCTGAAGCGGTAACGGCCACGCCTCCGGCAGTAGGAGACGAGCTGAAAGAGACGCTCAAAAAGCATTTCAACGAGCAGGCGCTCACCGAGCTAACCGCGCTGATTGCCTTCCAGAATCTCTCTGCCCGCTTCAATGCCGCGCTGGATATTCCCTCTCAGGGTTTATGCCCAACGAACGGGAAAAAATAGATGTTCGACAGCTACCTGCATCCCCGAATCAAGCCTGTATTAAATCGTATGGCGGGCGTTCTCGATAAGCCTGCGATTACGCCAGATGCCGTTACGCTGGCGGGTTTCGTTATCGGCCTGCTGGCGTTGCCGTTCCTGGCGCTGCACTGGTACGGCGCGGCGCTGGCCGCGATTCTGGTTAACCGCCTGTTTGATGGCCTGGACGGCGCGCTCGCCAGGCGAAGAGGGCTGACCGACGCGGGGGGCTTCCTGGACATCGCACTGGATTTTCTGTTTTACGCCCTGGTGCCGTTTGGTTTTATCCTCGCAGATCCGGCGCAAAATGCGCTGGCGGGTGCATGGCTGCTGTTTGCGTTCATCGGCACCGGCAGCAGCTTCCTCGCCTTTGCCGCGCTGGCGCAAAAACACAACATCGCCAACCCCGGTTACGCCCATAAATCATTTTACTATCTTGGCGGGTTGACCGAAGGCAGCGAAACCATTCTGCTGTTTGTGCTGAGCTGTCTGTTCCCCGGCTGGTTTACCTTACTGGCGTGGGTATTTGGCGCGCTATGCTGGCTGACGACGCTGAACCGCATCTGGAGTGGCTATCGGACGTTGAAGCGGATGGGAGGCCCCTCTTTATAAGGGGGGATCCACAGAGATGCCCTTGTCCCCGGCTTTCAGCGCCCCTGGCTTTGACCCATTTCAGGCGGGGTTGAGCTGCCGTTTATGTAAATCCGAAGATGATTCCGGTCACTTCCAGCACAGCTTCATATGTGGCCACCGAACCGGTGAACGTCTCAGGGGAGTCACCGTCACTCCCCCGAGACCCCGGACTCCCGGCGAGATAAATCGCCGCAAGCGGTAAACCTCCGTTTTATCTCCCAGCCCTGGGTCGGCTGAGATGCGTTCCCGACGCTCACAGCCTCCGCCCGCTCCCGGCGTTCGGACCCTGGTCAGTCGGAGAGAACACGGAGGCGATTTAAGCCGGAACAACGGCCACGCTTCCGTCTCTCAGCCACATTCAAACCCCACGTCGCGTTAAATCTAAAAGCCACGGTCTTGTTCCCGGCGCTGGGGGTTGTCAGGGGGAAAGGCGTAATTTCCCCTGATACGTTCACCGTTCGCGGCAGTGACAGAGATAATCTGCTGTGCGGGTGAACGGAACAACTGCGGGCTGACAGATTTCCCTCTGATAGAGGGTAGAGTGAAGGTTACTCTGGCTTACGTTCCCCGCTAACCACCGGGTTTTTAGGATCGGCGCTCCATTCATACCAGCCGCCGTCGTACAGGCTGACGTTCTTCCAGCCCATTGCCCGGGCATACATCAGCGTTTCCGAGGCGCGCCAGCCGGTGCCGCAGTAGAAGGAAACCTGTTGCTCCGGCGTGATATTCCACTCTTTCCACATCGCCGCTATGTCGCTCCCGGTGCGCATTGTGCCGTCCGGGTTGTGGAAATCTTCCATATGCGTGGAGTCCGAACCCGCGTGGCCCCAGCGTGCGCCGGCGATTTCACCTTTTGGTTTGATGTAGCTGTAGCCGCTGGTGGTGCCGATAAACTCAGGCCAGGAACGAATGCTGACCAGCGAGGCATCTTTGCGGTGTAGCAGGGCTCGGGCCTGTTCCATGTCCAGCACCAGCTGCGGCTGGCCGGGGATGGCGGCCCCGAAATCAGGTGCCGGTTCGACCTTCTCAGGCAGCCCGCGTTCAACCGGTAAATCAGCCGCGCTCCAGGTCGTCCAGCCGCCGTCCAGCAGGCGAACATCTTTCACCCCGGCGTAAAGCATGATCACCGCTACGCGCGCCGCGGCGTAGACATCGCGCCCGTACAAAATCACCGTTGTGTCGTGGCGGATGCCGTGTTTTGCCAGCATCTCTTTGAGTTTCTGGTCAGAAACTTTGTTCCACAGCGGCTCGCTTTCCACCTCTTCGGTATTGATATAGTCCGCGCCCGGAATATGGCTGAGCAGGTATTTCTTCGGCTTGCCCCAGCCCGCTTCTATAACCTTCCAGTCGCCAGCAGGAGCGGCAGTAACCGGCTTTTTATTCTGTAAATCATGGAGCCACTGGGGGTAAACCAGCTGTTCAAAATGTGCCAATTTTTGCAGGCGGGAAGGCTCTTTCAGGCCATCTGCGAGCATCGCAACGTGGCTGAAACCCAGTTTTTCGAGGCGGTTTTTTACCGCCTGAGCGTTATCGCCGTAAAGTGCAATGAGGCCGGTTTTATCCAGCTGATGCTGTTTCACCCACTGCCCGAGCTGCTCATCGTTCATCAGCGTAAGCCAGCTGGCTGAAAGATTGAGCGCGGCCGGTTCATGCCCGCCCGTGCCGTTAAGCGACTGAGGCCAGCCGTTGTAAAACGCGCTCGGGCGCGTATCGATAAGGGTGCCGTTTTCAGCTTTTACGCTGGCGAAGTTAAGGCTGGAAGGCATAGCGGCGGCGAAGGAACATTGTGACAGCCCGGCAAGCAGCAGGGCGGTGGTTAACTGAGAAACACGTTTCATCTAATAACCTGAAGGATAGCAAAAGAGACGCCATTCTATTCACCCCCGTTTCTGGCTTCTTTGCGATATCTCATGTTCGGTTCCTTAAAGCCGGATAACCTGGCTGCCCGCTGGGATATCCTGAGGATCGTGGGTGACCAGCACCACCGGCAGCCCCAGACGTTCGGCTTCCTGCCAGACAAATTGCCGGAATGACTGGCGTAGCGGCAAGTCCAGCCGGGAAAATGGCTCATCCAGCAGCAGCGCTTGTGGCTCGGCCAGTAACGTGCGCAGCAGGCTTATTCGTGAACGTTCGCCGCCGGAAAGCGTAGCCGGATCTCTGCGTTGATAGTTTTCCAGGCCGGCACTCTCCAGCGCCTTAGCCACCAGGCTTTGCCGGTGCAAACGCCCCTTTGCGGCCGCCGGAAGCGCCATCATTAAGTTTTGCTCGACGTTAAGATGGGGAAACAGCAGCGCATCCTGAAACAATATTCCCGTGCGGCGGTGCTCAACCGGGAGCGTCTCTATCCTGCGCTGGTTAAGTAGTAGTGCTCCACTGGCGCTAAAGGGCGGGTGTAAATCCCCGACCATCCAGTTTAAAAATGTTGATTTCCCCGAGCCGGACGGCCCCATAAGGGTGACGACTTCGCCTGCGGCGACCGTAAAACTGATGCTCCCGAGCAGCGGAAAACCGTCTTTAAAAATGGAGCAATCTAGCACGCTGAGCATTAGCGTAATCCTTTTCGATAGAAACCGGCCAGGCGGCTTAGCTGGGCCGTAGCGATAAATACCAGCAGCGGAAGCAGGGTTTGCAGCAGCGCCTGGATAGCAAATTGCTGCGGATCGCCGCCGCTGCTGAGTGCTACGGCCTCGGTAGTCGTCGTGGTAAAGCGCCCCGCGCCCGCATACAGCGTGGGGAGATATTGTGCGATGCTTACCGAGAAGCCTACCGCCAGAGCCGCCAGCAGGGGGCGAATCAGCAGGGGGATTTTTATCAGGCACAATATTTTGCCGCGTGACCAGCCAAAAGTTCTCGCCGTAAGCACTGAACGAGCGTCTATGCCCTGCCAGGCGGGGCGGAGAATAATCAAAGTATAGGGCACGACCCAGAGAAGATGGCTCCAGATAAGCGCGCCCGGGCTGCCTTCCAGCCTCAGCCTGAGCAGCAGCTGATATTGCCCTGCGGCCAGAGGGAGCGCGGGAAGCAGCAAAGGAAGCAGCAGCCAAAAATCATGGTGCCGCTCGCCGCCTTCCAGCCACAGCAGCACGATAATGACCGCAAGCAGGGCGCTGACCAGCCCGGCAAAAAGGCTGGTAATGAGCGGCGAAAGCGCGGCCTGCTGCCAGCCGCCCAGGGAAAAGGCTTCGGGGAACAGCGCCGGGTAAAACCATCCTTCCGCGCAGGACCATACGGCTAAAATAGCGGCGGCACACAGCCCGATGAGCGATAAGGTTCGTGCCAGGATACGGGCGAAACAATTGAGACTGAAATCGCTACGCCGCCCGGAGAAATGCGCGCCGGTTTGCCTGACCAGGCTCCACAGTAAGCGCCCGCCAAAAATAAAACCGCCCAGCAACAGCAGTAAAACGCAGGATGCCGCCAGGCCCATTGCCTGCCGTTGGGTATCGCTGTCGGTCAGCCATTGCCAGGCCAGCACGGCGAAGGTCGGCGGATTATCGGGGCCGAGTATCAGCGCGACGTCGACAACCGAAAGGCTATAAGCCGTAATTGCCACCAGCGCCCAGCCAAGCCGGGGTAACAGCTGCGGCACCAGCACCCGCAGGCGCGATTGCAGCTCGCCGTAGCCGAGGGAGCGGGCGACGGTTAGCTGCTGGCTTATCCGCTGCGCTCCGAGCTGAGCGCCCGCAAACCACAGCAGAAACCAGGCCTCTTTCAACGCCAGCATCAGCCCCAGGCCCACGCCGTAATTATCCGCTGGCAGGGAGAGGCCGAGCGCCCTGGGCAGCCAGCCGCCATCCGCAAACAAAAAGTAAAAGCCGCTGGCAAAAGCCACGTGGGGAAAGGCCAGCAGCGGCGGGAGGCGGCGAAGATAGCGTTGCCAGCGCTCTCCCGGATAGATGCCGCACAGAATAATTAGCGCCAGCAGCAGCGCCCCGGAAACGCTAATTAAAGTTGAGACAAGCGTTGTCTCCAGCGCCTCGGGCCACTGGGAGTCGCGCCATAAAGCCAGCCATATTTCGCCCGCCAGCAGCGGTTTCGCCATTAAAACGAACCCGGGCAACAGCGGCATAAATACGATGCCAGCCGCCAGCCATGCCGCGCAGGCAAAGCCCTTTTTCATCGGGAACCGTAACGGCGGAGCCAGGCCTGCTCAATCGCCGTCACCCAGGCTGCATGAGGTTCAGCGAGGAACGGCACCGGGCGCTGGCTGCGCGGAGCCAGTTTTTCCAGCTGTGCTTTTTGGGCGGCGGGCAGGCTGCTGCTATCCAGTACGCTCGCGTCCCCCCAAACGGCGGGATCGGCCTTGCGGATTTGGGCTTCCGGTGACATCAGAAAATTAGCCACTACCTGAGCGCCCGCTTTGGCGCTGCTGTTGGCCGGGATAGCAACAAAATGCACGTTCCCCAGCATGCCGTTGTTAAAGCCAAACGAGCGCGCAGAAGCCGGGAGCTGGCGGCGGCCGATCAGGTTGTCAGCGTGGGCAGGGTTGAAGGTCAGGGAAAACAGAAGCTCGCCGTCGGCCAGCATGCGATCCATCCTGGCCGGGGTTGGCGGGAAGCCTTTTCCTTCGCGCCACAGGTAAGGGTGAAGCTGGTCGAGATAGTGCCAGAGCGGGGCGGTAACCTGCTCAAAAGTCGCCGGATCGGGCGCGGCCTTCAGCGCATCGGGCGTTTTGGTCAGCACAATCAGCAACTGCTCCAGGAGCGCGGTGCCGGTGAAGTCTGGCGGGCGCGGGTAGCTGATTTTCCCCGGATTAGCTTTGGCAAACGCCAGCAGTTGCAGGGGAGTTTGCGGGAAAGCGGGCGTGCGCTGTTCGTCGCCGATAAACATTAGCTGGGCGCTGCCCCAGGGGGCTTCTGAGCCGTCAACCGCGACGGAGAAATCTTCCCGTACCGGTTTTTTGCTGTCCACATAGCGCCAGTTGGGCAGAGTTTCAGCCCAGTTTTCGCTGAGCAAGCCCGCCTGCTTGAGCACGCTAAAGTTTTCGCCGTTCACCCAAAGCAGGTCTACCGAGCCACCGTTTTTTCTTCCGGCGGCGGCCTCGCTCTGAATGCGCCTCACCGCATCTGCGGCGTCCGCCAGCTTGACGATTTTAAGGTTCACGCCGTAGTGGGTTTTTACTTCAGCTTTTACCAAATCCAGATAGCCGTTTACGGCCGGGTCACCGCCCCAGGCATTGAAGTAAACCGTCTGGCCATTTGCCTGCTGGCTGAGGTTTTGCCAGCTGCCTTGCCCGGCCATAGCTCCGAAGCTGGTCAGCGTCAGGGCGAGGAGTAAGGCTCTTATTCCGGGAGCAAAAAGTTGCAAGATAAAGTCCTCAGTACGTTATTTAGCGGTTCGCTTTACCAGCCAGCGCGAAGCCAACGGCAGCAGACCGAGCAGGGTGAACATCAGCATCATGCCCGGAGAGACAATATCCCGCAGGCTCTCAATCTGGCTAAGCTGCCTGCCGGTATTGATATACACCACGATGGCGGGGAGCATGCCCAGCAGGCTGATAAAGGCATAGCGCGTGATGCTAATCGGCGTCAGACCCATTAATAAGTTCACCAGTACAAAAGGGAAAACCGGCGTCAGCCGCAGCGCAAAGAGATAATGCCCGCCGTCGCGTTCCACCCCCTGATTCACTCTCTCCATCATGCGCGAAAAGCGCCTCTGTACCCAGTCGCGCAGCAGGTAGCGGCTGAGCAGCATGGCGACTGTCGCACCGCAGGTTGCCGCCGTTGCGACGAGCAGCGTACCGAGCGCCAGGCCGAATAACGCTCCGCCCATCAGCGTGAGCAGCGTTGCGCCGGGGATAGAAAATGCCGCAATAAGAAAATAGCTGATGAAGAAAGCGCTCGCTGCCAGAACGGGATGTTTGGCATGCCAGAGCGTGAGCTGAGCCTGAGAGTGCTGGAGCGTCGCCAGGCTTAGGGTTCCGGGAGGCAGCCAGACCAGAAACAACGCCACAACAAGCACCAGCAGCAGGAAGATGATTTTACGCACGCGTCGTCCTTGCTTCTCGCCCGATGGTATCCATTTTTATCTTCTCTGTACTTTAAAGGCAGGGAGTATAGCGGAGTGTTTGAGGGGTTGAGGAGGCATGGCTTTCACAACTTTCCCGCTTCTTGAGTTATGTCATGAAGCGGGCAAAAAGCGGATACAGGCTTATACATTTCTGCACGCACGCCTGCGCTCAGCCCGGGCGTTTAGTTTGCTTTGGACATTTGTTTAATCAGCCAGTGGGAGACCAGCGGCAGCAGGCCAATCAGGGCAAAAAGCAGCAGAATGCCGGGAGATAAAATATCCCGCAGGCTCTCTATCTGGCTAAGCTGGCGGCCGGTGCTGATGTAAAGCACGATGGACGGCAGCAGTCCGAGAAAGGTGATAATAGCGAAGCGGGCGGCGGAGATAGGCGTCAGCCCCATCGCCAGATTAATGATTGAAAAAGGCAGTACCGGCACCAGCCGCAGGGCAAACAGATAGTGCGTAATATTGCTTTTTAAACCCTGGTTCAGCTTTGCCATCGTCGTTGAAAACCGGGTTTGCACCCAGTCATGCAGAAGATAGCGGCTCAGCAACATGGCAACGGTTGCGCCGCTTGCCGCCGCGGTCGCCACCAGAGCTGTCCCTTCTATCAGGCCAAATAGCGCGCCGCCCATCAGAGTCATTATCCGGGTGCCGGGAACGGAAAGGGCGGAAATCAGGAAGTAGCCGAGGAAAAAGGCGCTCATCACCAGCGCCGGGCGCTCGGCATGCCAGAGCGCAAGCCGGGCGTGATATTTTTGTAGCGTTGCCAGGCTGAGGGTGCCCGGCGGCAGCATAATGAACAGCAAGAGCAGCAGCGTGGCCAGCAGCAAAAACAGGAATTTACGCATTCTGTTCGCTCCTCGTCAGGGTAATAAACCGCATCTTGCTGTCCTTTTCAGGTGACCATTTGAGCTTTAGTATTCCTCTTACAGCTTAAACTGCGCCCAAACAGGCGCGTGGTCGGACGGTTTTTCCATACCGCGGATTTCGTAATCAATGCCGGTTGCCACGCAGTGCGGCGCCAGTCCCTTGCTTGCCAGCAGCAGGTCGATACGCAGGCCGCGATTGTCGTCAAAGCCTTTTGAGCGGTAGTCAAACCACGAGAATTTATCCTGCGCTTCCGGGTTCGCGTGGCGATAAGTATCTACCAGCCCCCAGCCGAGCAGGCGTGCCATCCACTCGCGCTCTTCCGGCAGGAACGAGCACTTGCCGGTACGCAGCCAGCGTTTGCGGCTCTCTTCGCCGATACCGATATCCAGGTCCGTTGGGCTAATGTTCACATCCCCCATAATCAATACCGGATTTTCCGGGTTTAACTCGGTTTGCAGGAAGTTTTGCAGATCCTGATAAAACTTAGCTTTGGCCGGGAATTTGGTCTCATGATCGCGGCTTTCACCCTGCGGGAAGTAGCCGTTGATAACGGTAAGGTTGCCAAACGGCGACGGGATTTCCGCCATGATAATGCGGCGCTGGGCGTCTTCTGCATCACCGGGGAAGCCTTTGCGTACCGAAATTGGTTTTTCTTTGGTCAGGAGCGCTACGCCATAGTGGCCTTTTTGGCCGTGATAAAAGACGTGATAGCCGAGCTTAGCCACATCTTCCAGCGGGAACATATCGTCATGCACTTTGGTTTCCTGCAGACCGATAACGTCCGGCTGATGCTGTTCCACGATGGCTTCAAGCTGATGCGGACGGGCGCGCAGGCCGTTGATATTAAAAGAGACAAATTTCATAGTCGCTGCCAGGTTGTCAGGTTAATTGTTGCAGGATGGTAGCAGAAAACGGCGCGTGTTGCTGCGTTGTGGGCAATCGCTGTCATAGGCGCGCAGGGCGAGCGAAAATAAAGCAACAATTGCACCAAAATTGATCCATATGCGCAAAAAGGGGGCGAAAACGGCAGGCAAATCCCGAAGGCGATCACAATTCCAGCATTATATTTTACCACTGCATAATATTTCGTGTTTTCGTGTCGCGATTCAGGCGCCACGTTAAAACTATGCACTTTCTATTCATTTTTTATGAATAACGCTAATTCCTAACTCCTTGATTTTTCGTTTTACCCCTCGGTTTATGCAATTTTAGCGCTGGCTGGCACGAAGTCTGCAATCTACATTTACAGCGCAAACACTCAATTATTTAACATTTAATAAACTTTTTGTTTACCGTGAGGGGTCACTATGTCGCAGTCAATTACACGCCAAAATTTCGACGAATGGATGATGCCGGTTTACGCCCCTGCGCCTTTTATTCCGGTACGCGGCGAGGGTTCCACGTTGTGGGATCAGCAGGGTAAAGACTACATCGACTTCGCGGGCGGTATTGCGGTTAACGCCCTGGGGCACGCTAATCCTGAATTGCGTAAAGCGCTGGAAAGCCAGGCGGCGAAGTTCTGGCATACCGGCAACGGCTACACCAATGAGCCGGTTCTGAAGCTGGCTAAACAGCTTATCGACGCGACATTTGCCGACAAAGTGTTCTTCTGCAACTCCGGAGCAGAGGCTAACGAAGCCGCGCTGAAGCTGGCTCGTAAATACGCCCATGACAACTTCGGGGCGCAAAAGAGCGGCATCGTGGCGTTCAAAAATGCGTTCCATGGCCGCACTTTGTTTACCGTTACCGCCGGCGGGCAGCCTGCATACTCCCAGGACTTTGCGCCATTGCCACCGCAAATCAACCATGCGGTATTTAACGATCTACAATCCGCCCGCGATCTGATTAATGATGATACCTGCGCGGTGATCGTGGAGCCGATGCAGGGAGAGGGCGGCGTAGTACCTGCCACGCCTGAGTTCCTTCAGGGGCTGCGCGAACTGTGTGACAAACACAATGCGGTACTGATTTTTGATGAGGTGCAAACCGGCGTGGGCCGCACCGGCTCGCTGTACGCGTACATGCATTACGGCGTAACCCCTGACGTGCTTTCTACCGCGAAAGCGCTCGGCGGCGGCTTCCCGATAGGCGCTTTGCTGGCGGGTGAGCGTTTTGCCAAAGTGATGACCGTGGGCACCCACGGCACCACGTATGGCGGCAACCCGCTGGCGTCTGCCGTGGCGGGTCGCGTGCTGGAAATCATCAATACGCCTGAAGTTCTGAACGGCGTGAAGCAGCGCCACGAATGGTTTGTGGAGCGCCTGAATCACATTAATCAGAAACATCAGCTGTTCAGCGAAGTGCGCGGTCTGGGGCTGTTAATCGGCTGCGCGCTGCGGCAGGAACACGCCGGTAAAGCTAAACTTATTTTGCAGGCCGCCGCGCAGGAAGGTCTGATGATGTTGATAGCCGGAGCCAACGTGCTGCGTTTTGCCCCGGCGTTAACCGTCAGCGAGGCGGAAGTTCAGCTCGGTCTGGATCGCTTTGAACGTGCCTGCGAACGCTTCCTTGCGGGAGTCTCATCATGATGGTTATCCGCCCGGTTGAAAGAGGCGATCTGTCGGGGCTGCTTGCGCTTGCCGGGAAGACCGGCGGCGGGCTGACCTCGCTGCCCGCCGATGAAAAAACGCTGGCCGACCGAATCGAACGCTCGCTGCAAACCTGGCAGGGCGGGCTGCCGAAAGGAGACCAGGGCTATGTTTTTGTGCTGGAGGACTCCGCCAGCGGCCAGGTGGTCGGCATCTGTGCGATTGAAGTTGCCGTCGGGCTTAATGACCCCTGGTACAACTACCGGGTCGGCACGCTGGTGCATGCCTCTAAAGAACTGAATATCTACAACGCGCTGCCGACGCTGTTTCTGAGCCACGACCATACCGGGAGCAGCGAGCTATGCACGCTGTTTCTCGACCCGGCATGGCGCAAAGAGGGCAACGGCTACCTGCTGTCTAAATCGCGTTTTCTGTTTATGGCCGCCTTCCGTGAGCGGTTTAACGAGAAAGTGGTCGCCGAGATGCGCGGCGTGATTGACGAGCACGGGCATTCCCCCTTCTGGGAAAGCCTTGGCAACCGCTTCTTCTCGATGGAGTTTGCCCGCGCCGACTATCTGTGCGGTACCGGGCAGAAAGCTTTTATTGCCGAGCTGATGCCGAAGCACCCGATTTATACCGACTTTCTGTCTAAAGAAGCGCAGGCGGTTATTGGTCAGGTGCATCCTCAGACTGCACCAGCCCGGACCGTGCTTGAGGCCGAAGGGTTCCGCTACCGCAACTATGTCGACATTTTCGACGGCGGCCCGACGCTTGAGTGCGATATCGACCGCGTGCGTGCCATCCGCAAAAGCCGCCTGCAAACCCTCGCTATCGGCCAGCCCGCGACGGACGAACTGCCGCTTTGCCTGGTTGCCAACGAAAATTACCACCAGTTCCGCGTGATGCTGATTAAGGCCGATCCGAAAGGCGAGAAACTGGTGATTGATGCCGCCACCGCCGATGCGCTGAAGTGCGCAAGCGGTGACACCGTACGCGTGGTGCGCCTGTGCCCCGAGGAGAAAAAAGTATGACTAACTGGATCAATGGACATTGGGTTCCCGGACGCGGCGAAGCTTTATTAAAACACAACCCGGTAAACGGCTCGCTGCTGTGGGAAGGGCTGGTGGCCGATAAGGCGCAGGTGGATGAAGCCTGTAAAGCGGCGCGAGCGGCTTTCCCCGGCTGGGCAAAACGCCCGTTTGCCGAGCGCCAGGCGATTGTTGAGCGCTTTGCTTCGCTGCTGGAAGCTAATAAAGAGGCGCTGGCCGAAACCATTGCCCAGGAAACCGGCAAACCGCGCTGGGAAGCGGCTACTGAAGCTACGGCGATGGTGAATAAAATCGCTATCTCGATTAAATCGTATAATACGCGCACCGGCGAAACTCACTCCACCCTGCCGGACGGAGCGGCAACGCTGCGCCACCGTCCGCACGGCGTGCTGGCTGTTTTTGGCCCTTACAATCTGCCGGGGCACCTGCCGAACGGCCATATCGTGCCGGGGCTGCTGGCCGGGAATACCATCATCTTTAAGCCGAGCGAGCTGACGCCGCGTATTGGCGAGCAGGTGATGAAGCTTTGGGAAGAGGCGGGCATACCTGCCGGGGTGCTGAATCTGGTGCAGGGCGGGCGTGAAACCGGCCAGGCGCTCTCCGCCCAGACGGATCTTGACGGCCTGCTGTTTACCGGCAGCGCGGGCACCGGCTACCAGCTTCACCGCCAGTTTGCCGGGCAGCCTGAGAAGATCCTCGCCCTGGAAATGGGCGGCAACAACCCGCTGATCGTTGAAGATCCTCAGGACATCGACGGCGCCGTTCATGTTGCTATCCAGTCTGCATTTATTACCGCCGGGCAGCGCTGCACCTGCGCCCGCCGTCTGCTGGTGAAGCAGGGCGTTCAGGGCGATGAATTTATTCGCCGTCTGGTAGAGGTTTCAGCCCGCCTGCAGCCGGGCGAGTGGGATGCCATGCCGCAGCCGTTTATCGGCGGGCTGATTTCGGTACAGGCCGCAGAGCGCGTGCTGACAGCCTGGCAGGAGCATCTGGCGCGCGGCGGCAAACCGCTACTGGAACCCAAAATGATCCGCCCCGGCACGTCGCTGCTGACGCCCGGCATTGTCGATCTTAGCGGCGTGGCTAACGTGCCGGATGAAGAAGTCTTTGGCCCGCTGCTGGCGATTTACCGCTATGAGAGCTTTGACGACGCCATCCGCATGGCTAACAACACCCGTTTTGGCCTGGCAAGCGGGTTGATTTCGCCTTCTCGTGAGCAGTTCGACCAGCTGCTGCTGGAGGCTCGTGCCGGGATTGTGAACTGGAATAAACCGCTGACCGGGGCGGCCAGTACCGCACCGTTTGGCGGAGTCGGGGCTTCCGGCAACCATCGGGCAAGCGCCTGGTATGCGGCAGATTACTGCGCCTGGCCGATGGCTTCCCTGGAGAGCACCGGCTTCCCGCTGCCGCAAACGCTTAGCCCGGGGCTGGATTTTAGCCGCGAGGAGCAGCCATGAAGAAAGCGCGTGAAGCCAATTTCGACGGACTGGTGGGCCTGACCCACCATTACGCCGGGCTGTCGTTTGGGAATGAAGCCTCCACGAAGCACCAGTTTCGCGTTTCTAATCCGAAGCTGGCGGCGAAGCAGGGGCTATTGAAAATGAAGGCGCTGGCGGATGCCGGTTATCCGCAGGGCGTGATTGCCCCGCAGGAGCGGCCAAATGTCGGCGTGCTGCGCCAGATTGGCTTTAGCGGCAGCGACGAGCAGGTAGTAGAGCGGGCGGCTCGCCAGGCTCTGCAGCTGCTGTCTGCCGCCAGTTCGGCTTCTTCTATGTGGGTGGCGAATGCCGCCACCGTTGCGCCCTCCGCCGATACGCTCGACGGCAAAGTACACCTGACGGTTGCCAACCTTAATAATAAATTCCACCGCGCCAGCGAAGCGCCCACGACGGAAAACGTGCTGCGTGCGATGTTCCGGGACGGCAGGCATTTTAGCGTTCACGCCGCGTTGCCCCAGGTTGCGCTGTTCGGCGATGAGGGGGCGGCAAACCATAACCGCTTCGGCGGGGAATACGGCGAACCGGGCACGCAGCTGTTTGTTTACGGGCGCGAGGCGATGCAGAGCGGCCACGCTCCTGCTCGCTACCCGGCTCGCCAGACTTTAGAGGCCAGCCAGGCGGTAGCGCGTTTAAATCAGGTGCGGCCGGAGCAGGTTATTTTTGCCCAACAGAACCCGGCGGTTATCGACCAGGGCGTGTTTCACAATGACGTGATTGCGGTTTCGAACCGGCAGGTGCTGTTCTGCCATCAGCAGGCGTTTGTTGACCAGCAGCAGCTTTATCGCCAGCTGGGTGACAAAGTGCCGGGCTTTTGCGCCATTGAAGTTCCGACGAACAAGGTTTCAGTTGCCGATGCGGTAGCCACTTATCTGTTTAACAGCCAATTGCTCAGCCGCGATGACGGCGGTATGACGCTGGTGTTGCCGGAAGAGTCACGCCAGCATCCCGGCGTCTGGCGCTACCTTAATGAGCTGCTCCAGGCCGATAACCCGATTAGCGAGCTGAAGGTTTTTGACCTGCGTGAAAGTATGGCTAACGGCGGCGGTCCTGCCTGCCTGCGCCTGCGCGTGGTGCTGACCGAACAGGAACTGGCGGCGGTGAACCCGGCGGTGATGATGAACGACACGCTATTTATGACGCTCAACGGTTGGGTCGACCGCTGGTATCGCGATCGGCTAACTCAGGCAGATTTGGCTGACCCTCAGCTGCTGTTCGAAGGCCGCGAGGCGCTTGACGAGCTGACGCGGATCCTCGACTTAGGCCCGGTATACCCATTCCAGCAGTAGACGGAGGCACAATGATGGATTTTCTGGCGCAGACCCTGGAAGGGAAAGCGCCTAAACAGAGCGAGGGGGCAAATGCGCACCTGAACTGGCGCTGGTGGGACGAGGGCATATTGACCCTGACGCCGCACCGGCAAACCGGCAAAGCGCTGGTGCTCTCGGCCGGCATTCACGGGAATGAAACCGCCCCGGTAGAAATTCTTGCCCAACTGGTGGATGCCCTGCTGGCGGGTGAACTGCCGCTGGAGTGGAGGCTGATGGTTATTCTCGGCAACCCGGCGGCGCTGCGCGTGGATAAGCGCTATACCCACAGCGATATGAACCGCATGTTCGGCGGGCGCTGGCAGCAGTTCCCGGAAAGCGTGGAAACCCAGCGTGCCGCCAGGCTTGAGCACGCGCTTGAACAATTCTGGTCGCGCAGCGAGGAGCAAACCCGCTGGCATCTCGATATGCATACCGCCATCCGTAGCTCGTACCATCCGCGTTTTGGCGTGCTGCCGTCGCGGCCGCTGCCGTACGGTGAAGATTTTCTGCACTGGCTGGGCTGCGCAGGGCTACAGGCGCTGGTGTTTCACCAGAAGCCCGGAGGCACGTTCAGCCACTTTAGCAGCGAGCACTTCGGGGCTCTGAGCTGCACCCTGGAACTGGGCAAGGCGCAGCCGTTTGGCGCAAATGACCTGAGCCAGTTTGCGGTTACCAAAGATGCTCTGGCGGCTTTATTGAGCGGAGGAGAGCAGCCTGCAATGGAAGCGGAGCCGCTGCGTTATCGCGTGGTGCAGCAGTTAACGCGTCTTTCAGACCACTTTGTACTGCACATGTCCAGGCAAACGCAGAACTTCACCGCATTCCCACGCGGAACGCTGCTGGCGGAAGACGGCGATAAGCGCTTTGTGGTGAATGAAGATAAAGAGTTCGTATTATTTCCCAATCCTGACGTTGCCCCGGGCCTGCGTGCCGGATTGATGCTTCAGGAAATTTAATATTTAAGCAGCTCTTCATTGCCGGGCTGCTTAATCTTTTTGTGTTATTTTAATATTTACAGAAGATTCCTGGAATGCTGCTTTATTCAGCGAGTGGATTGCTGTACACTTTCTTCATATTATCTTTAAAATCAGCGTGTTGTTATATTTTGTTTCAATAATCCCAGCCTTATTCCTTATTTTCTCCATAATTGATGCATTCTTGTTTTATACCCTTGCAATGATTTACCGATGGCATCGCTTCCTTGACGATAAGGCTCGTAAACTCATTCTCGTCAACACGGCGATGCATCTCACTGCGGGTCGTAAATTTAATTAAGAGAGAGAAGGTTAATATTATGCGTAAATTAACAGCACTGTTCGTCGCTTCTACTTTAGCTCTGGGCGCCGCTAACCTGGCTCACGCAGCTGACACCACCACTCCGGCCGCCGACGCTAAAACCGATGCGCCGATGATGCACCATAAAATGATGCGCGGCCCGATGCATGAAATGATGTTCAAAGACCTGAACCTGACCGACGCGCAGAAACAGCAAATTAAAGACATTATGAAAGAGCAGCGCGGCAACATGCAGCGTCCGTCGGTTGAAGAACGCCGCGCAATGCATGACGTGATTGCCAGCGACAGCTTCGACCAGGCCAAAGCTCAGGCTCAGGTAGATAAAATGGCCGAGCAGAACAAAACCCGCATGCTGGCCCACATGCAGACTCAGAATAAGATCTACAACATTCTGACCCCGGAACAGAAAAAACAATTTAATGCCAATTTTGAGAAGCGTCTGACAGAACGCCCGACTCACGAAGGTAAAATGCCAGCAGCTCAGTAAGACTGAGCGAATAAATTAAGACCGCCGGTCCTGTTCACAATAGCGATGTACGCTGTGGACAGGACCGGCGGTTTTCTCATTTCTGCAACATGAGGAGAAAATTGCAGGCTGCTCCGCAGTTTTTTTAGCCCGAACCTGACGATGAAAAATTTGCATTGATTCGCAGGAAAAAAATCGCTAAATCATTGCTACCAAAAATAAAAATGAAATCAGGCGCTGCGTTTTTTTGTGCGGCCTGGGCAGGTGTCATCTAAGGCTACAGCTACGGACACACTCTGCCGATAACAATGATTCAGGGCTAATTGCGCAGGTGATGCGCGAACTTCAGGAGTGGTGATGGAATTCTTTGATATACGGAAAGTGCCGGTCAGTTTATGGCGCAACGGCGCCGGGGAAACCCGGGAGATTTGCTGCTTTCCGCCCGCAACCCGGGATTTCAACTGGCGAGCCAGTATCGCGTCTTTGGCCAACAGCGGCGACTTTCCTGTGTTCCCGCAGGTCGACCGGGTAATGACGCTGCTCGAAGGCAGCGAAGTGGTGCTGGATGCCGGTAAGGCTTTTCGCCATACGCTAAAGCGCTACCAGCCGTTTACCTTCGCCGGTGACCAGCAGGTCAAGGCCGAGGTGACGCGCGGGATGTCGATGGATTTTAATATCATGACCCACCGCGACCGCTGCCGGGCGAAAGTTCGGGTTGCCGACCGCACCTTTACCACCTTCGGCACCCGGGGCGGCGTGGTCTACGTGCTGAGCGGGGAATGGCAGCTTGAAGATAAGCTGTTGTCGCCGGATCAGGGAGCCTGGTGGCAGCAGGGCACCCATACGCTGCGGTTGTTAAAAAATGAAGGGCAGCTGCTGTTTAGCGAAATTACCTACCTGTAAATCCTGAGTTTTCTTCTTTTGCTGGCCCGGAAACAGCCGCCGGGCTATGGCCTGTTCTTTAGTTCCGAATAAATTTCACAAGCGCGATCCTGCTCACCGTTCGATAAAAAAGTCCTATGACCAACTGGCGGATTTTTTGGTTTATTAGTTAGCTTGTATATACAAATACATACAGAACAGACTTTTCGACGCCACAGGATCCTGACATGTCAACGCAAAAGAAGTTATCCAGCCTTACTCCCGGCTCCGTTTCGCTAGCTATGCTGCGTGAAATTTACCATGGCACCGTGCTGCTGCGGCTTGACCCCGGCGCGGTAGCGGCCGTTGAACGGGCGCTTGGCACGGTAGAGACCATCGTTGCTCACGGAGATGTTGTGTACGGCATCAATACCGGCTTTGGCAAACTGGCGCAAACCACTATCGCCGCAGATAACCTTGCCGAATTACAGCGCAACCTGGTGCTTTCCCACAGCGTAGGCCTCGGCGAGCCGCTGCCGGACGATGTTGTGCGCCTGGTGATGGCCGGCAAAATAATCAGCCTGGCGCGCGGGCATTCGGGTATGCGCATGCTGCTTATCGACAGCCTGATTGCGCTGTTCAACGCGGGCGTGATGCCGGTTATCCCTGAAAAAGGCTCGGTTGGCGCATCCGGCGACCTCGCTCCGCTGGCGCATCTGTCGCTGATGCTGCTCGGCGAGGGCAATGTGCGGGTCAATGGCGAAGAAATTCCGGCGACCGAGGGGCTTAAGCTTGCGGGTGTTGAACCGCTGGTGCTTGGGCCGAAAGAGGGGCTGGCGCTGCTTAACGGGACTCAGGTTTCTACCGCTCTGGCTTTACGCGGACTGTTTGAAGGCGAAAAATCTTTTGCCGCCGGGCTGGTGGCGGGCGCGTTGTCGCTTGAAGCCATTAAAGGTTCGGTGAAGCCGTTTGACGCGCGAATTCATCAGGCTCGCGGCCAGGCCGGGCAGATAGATGTTGCGGCGGCGGTGAGCGAACTGCTGGCCGGGAGTGAGATTGTTGACTCGCACCAGCATTGCGGACGAGTGCAGGATCCGTATTCCATCCGCTGCGTTCCGCAGGTGATGGGAGCCTGCCTCGACAACCTGCGCCATGCCGCGCGTATTTTGCAGATTGAGGCGAATGCCGCTTCCGATAACCCGCTGGTCTTCAGCGATACCGGAGAGGTGATTTCCGGCGGTAACTTCCACGCCGAGCCGGTAGCTTTTGCCGCCGACATTATTGCCCTGGCGGTTGCGGAGATCGGCGCTATTTCCGAGCGGCGTCTCGCGCTGCTGCTGGACACCGGGCTGTCCGGCCTGCCGCCGTTCCTGGTGAAAGAGGGCGGGATTAACTCCGGCTTTATGATTGCCCAGGTCACCGCGGCGGCGCTGGCCTCAGAAAACAAATCCCTTGCTCACCCTGGCAGCGTTGACAGCCTGCCGACCTCCGCCAACCAGGAAGACCATGTTTCAATGGCGACCTATGCGGCGCGCCGCCTGGGAGCGATGTGCTTTAATACCGCAGCGGTGGTTGGTATTGAGGCGATGGCTGCCGCTCAGGGCATTGAGTTTTACCGGCCGCTGCGCAGTTCGCCGCAGCTGGAGAAGGTGTTTGGTGAGATACGCGAGCGCGTTGCTTTCCTGGAAAAAGATCGCCTGCTGGCACCGGATATCGAGCAAATGCGCCTCTGGGGCGCCAGCGATAACTGGCCTGAAATGATTACCCGCCTGCTGCCTTCCTCGTCGGCGTAAAGTTTAGCGCGCCTCTCTTCCCCGGGGAGGCGCTAACCCAGCTCAATGATTTCGTATTCCCCGCTCAGCATCAGCTTGCAGAGTATTTTGTAGCCGTCATTATCGAAACCATCCGGCGGCTGCCGCAGCGTTCTTGCCTGCTCAAGCTGTTCGACGGAGCCCAGATAAAACCAGTGATCGATGATGTGATACTGCGTCAGCTCCGGTCCACTCTCCACGATAGCCACGGCCTGCTTCCACGGCCAGCAAACCAGCCGCACCTGCTCAAGCGCCGCCAGCAGGCGTGAGTGATGATCCTGATGCGTTTCCCTGCCGCAGCAGGCTCCGGCGCAGCGTTTTAGCGCCGAGCGAAAGCAGGCTCTCCCTTTGCTTAGCGGCTCCAGCCCAAGCAGCCCGTAGCAGAGCTGATGTTCATCGGCCAACTGCTGGAGAATCTGAAGTGCCGCTCTGCGGTTGGCGTACAGCCCGTAAAGGCCAGGCTGGCGAGAGAAATCAACATCTTTGGCATAAACCACCTGAGGGATATCGCCCTGCAAAGAAAGGGAGCAAAGCTGGCGGTTACGACGCAGGCGCTTGTTGAACAGCGGCTGCTGCTCTTTGATCATCCTTGCTTCGAGCAGCAGCGCTCCCAGTTCTCCCGCGGTGCGCATAAAGGTTATGCGGCGCGACTGGCGCAGAAGGGGCGCTTCATCCGGGGTGCGGAAGTGGGACATTACGCGGGTGCGAATGTTGATGCTTTTACCGATGTAGAGCGGCATAACGTCGCTCTCGCCGTGGAAAACATAGATTCCCGGCTGCCTGGGCAGGCCGTCAAGCCAGGGCCTGAGGTGTTCCGGATATTCATAGACCGCCGCGGCTTCGAACTCCAGCCGCGGCGAATTTGCTCGCCTTACCACATCTGACTCCTGAGTGCTGTTTATATGTCCAGTATAGCAGCGGGTAAGGCGAGGGGGAAATAGCCGTTAGCCGTAACGGCGGGTAGCGAGCCAGCAGAGCAGCGAGCCGCCCACAACCATCAGCACGCCCTGCCAGAAGGCAAAACCAGGGTGCAAGCCCAGCCAGAGCGTTGCCAGCAGGGCAGAGAGCACCGGCGTGAAGTAGGAGGCGGTCGCCAGCAGGGTCATATTCCCGCGCTGAATGCCGTAGTTCCAGGCGGAGTAGGCAACGGCGGTAGAAATGCCCATAAACAGCAGTTGCCCGCTACCCGACAGGGTGAAGTGCATGGGGGGCTGGGCGGTGAAAAGAAATTTAACCCACAGCACTGCGGCGGTTGCGCAGAAAAACAGGCTGACCCCGCTTTTGCCTTCGCTCCAGCGGCGGGTCAGGTTGCAGTAGAGCGCCCAGACAATGGCTGCGGCAAAGGCCAGCCCGTAAGCCAGCGGATTATCCTGAATATTGTGCCACATGGTTATCGGCGACCAGTCGCCGTCGCCCTTCATGACCTGAACAATTCCGGCAAGGGAGAGCGCCAGCCCCGGCCACAGCCAGAGATTACTGCGCTGGCCGTTGATAAACAGCGCGAAGAAGACGGTCAGGCACGGCCAGAGGTAGTTGATCATGCCCAGCTCAAGAGATTGGGCGCGGGTATGGGCCAGGCCTATTGAGAGCGCCAGGCTGATTTCATAGCCAACAAATAAAGCGCCGCCAACCCAGAGATACCGAAGCGGCAGGTCGCGAATGTTGGGTAGGCCGCGCGCAATGCACAGGCAGACCGAGCTGACGGTGTACAGCAGCGCCGCGCCGCCGACCGGGCCAAAATGTTCGCTGATGCTGCGCAGCAGGCCTACGGAGGTGCTCCAGAGCAAAATCGCGACCAGGCCGATAACCGTGGCCCGCTGCGGTGAGTTTTCCATGCTAATCCCGTAAAAAAGGCGGCAAATTGCCGCCCTGATGATTTATCTAAACTGAGTCTGAGGCGACTATTTCTTCCAGAAGTCGTCGAACACGGTAATCGGAGGGCGGCGTTTATGCTCGGTTTTCAGATACCAGCCTTCGATAATTTTGGCGGTCTCAGCGGGCAGCGCTTTGCCTTCCAGATAGTCGTCAATTTGCTGGTAAGTTACGCCCAGGGCGGCTTCGTCCGGCAGAGAAGGGCGGTCGTCTTCCAGGTCAGCGGTTGGCGCTTTCAGGTAAAGGTGTTCCGGGCAGCCCAGCGTTTTTAACAGCTGTTTCCCCTGGCGCTTATTCAGGCGGAAGATTGGATTAATGTCGGTGCCTCCGTCGCCGTATTTGGTGAAGAAGCCTGTCACCGCTTCGGCCGCGTGGTCGGTGCCGACAACAACGCCTTTGCTCATCCCGGCGATGCTGTATTGAGCTTTCATGCGCTCGCGGGCTTTTTCGTTGCCGCGCACAAAGTCGCTCAGCTCAATACCCGCTTCACGCAGCGCCTGCTCGCTGGCAAGAACCGAGCCTTTGATGTTTACCGTTAGCACGCGGTCCGGATGGATAAAGGTAATCGCGTCCTGGCAATCCTGCTCGTCGGCCTGCACGCCAAACGGTAGGCGCACGGCGATAAACTGATAGCTCTCGTCGCCGGTCTCTTCGCGCAGTTCGCTGATGGCCAACTGGCACAGTTTGCCGGTCAGGGTTGAGTCCTGGCCACCGCTGATCCCCAGCACCAGAGATTTAATGAACGGGAAAGTTTTAAGATATGTTTTCAGGAAATCGACGCTGACGCGGATCTCCCGGGCGGCGTCTACCTGCGGCTTAACGCCCAGTGCCTGAATAATCTCTTGTTGCAGAGCCATTTAACCCCTCCGATTACCGAGTGCCCGCAACGCGCAGGCAGGAAATTTTGCTGCCTTAAAACTTACCCTGTTGCGGTTAAAACGACAAGGCTCAAAGGGTTAGGCACGCCTCGGGCGGCGACTTTTAGCGCAAACCAGCGCTTAATCTCGTGGATACTCCATTTGTCCGAATTTCAGATCATTAACGGTAACAAGTTGAAAAATGTTCTTTTATATTCCAGGCTTATCTAACACGCAGGATCAACACGTTGATTGATGAGGATGATTATGAATAATAAATTTGCAGGTTTTTTAGGCGCGGCAGCAGTAATGACTATGTTGGCAGGGTGTACGGCTTACGATCGTACCAAAGATCTGGTCACCGAGCCGGTGGTAAAAGATGTTAAAAAGGGCATGACCCGTGCTCAGGTACAGCAGATTGCCGGGAAGCCTTCTTCCGAAGTGACGATGATCCACGCCAAAGGCACCTGCCAGACTTATATTCTTGGCCAGCGTAACGGTAAAGCGGAAACCTACTTTGTCGCGCTGGATGACGCAGGCCGCGTGATGAACTCTGGCTACCAGAGCTGCGCCGAATACGATACTGACCCGCAGGCACCAAAAGCTTAATGCACAATTGAATACCGGCCCGGTCGCTTTTGCCACCGGGCTTTTTTATGGCCCAAATATTTTGCCTGACGGCGTGGGTGTGGAAAGGGCTGAGATCGGGGGCGACGAGCCGACATGAAATCCGCTATTATGGGGATGTTGTTAACTAATCTTCTTTGAATTTCGTAGCCTATGAAACCACTTCGCCAACCGAATACTCGCCCGATAATTACCTACAAGCCTCGCGTGGAGCCGGCACCGCCCGCTCATGCCTGGCGCGTGGATGGCTTCAAAGATGTCTATCTGCTGCGCGGGCAGTACATCGCGTTTGTGCTTTTGGGGGACGCCTTCCGCCAGTCGCCGCCGTTTACGCTGCCGGAGTCGGCGCAGCGCTGGGCAACGCAGGTTCGCCAGGAAAACGAAGTATAAAAAAAGGCCGCTAAGAATAGCGGCCTTTTTAATGCTTACGGTGGATTAGCGGTGGGCTAATTCCACTTCTTCATCGCTGTTAAGGATCTCTTTATCAGTCTGCTTCATCAGCTGGCTGGTGATTGTCCCGGCGGTCATCGAGCCGCTTACGTTCAGGGCGGTACGGCCCATGTCGATAAGAGGTTCAACGGAAATAAGCAGCGCGACCAGCGTGACCGGCAGGCCCATAGCAGGCAGGACGATAAGCGCGGCGAAGGTTGCACCGCCGCCCACGCCGGCAACGCCCGCGGAGCTAACGGTGACGATGCCCACCAGGGTCGCAATCCATACCGGGTCAAACGGGTTGATGCCAACGGTTGGCGCAACCATGACGGCCAGCATAGCAGGGTAGAGACCGGCACAGCCGTTCTGCCCGATGGTGGCGCCGAAGGAGGCGGAGAAGCTGGCGATGGACTCCGGCACGCCAAGACGGCGGGTCTGCGCTTCAACGTTCAGCGGAATGCTGGCGGCGCTGGAGCGGCTGGTGAAGGCGAAGGTCAGCACCGGCCAGACTTTACGGAAGTATTTCACCGGGCTAACGCCGTTGAACGCCAGCAGAACTGCGTGCACGCCAAACATAATCGCCAGGCCAAGGTAGGAAGCAACAACGAAGCTGCCCAGCTTGATGATGTCCTGCAGGTTGGAACCAGCGACCACTTTGGTCATCAGCGCCAGCACGCCGTATGGCGTCAGCTGCATCACCAGGCGAACCAGCTTCATCACCCAGCTTTGCAGGGTGTCGATGGCTACCAGTACGCGCTCGCCTTTCGGGGCATCATCTTTCAGCAGCTTCAGGGCGGCCACGCCGAGGAAAGCGGCGAAGATAACGATGCTGATGATAGACGTCGGGCTTGCGCCGGTAAGGTCAGCAAACGGGTTCTTCGGCACGAAGGAGAGGATAAGCTGCGGTACGGTCAGGTCGGCAACTTTGCCGATATAGTTCGACTGAATGGCTGCCAGGCGTGCGCTTTCCGCATTGCCCTGCACCAGGCCTTCTGCCGTCAGGCCAAACAGGTTGGTGACCAGCACGCCGACCAGCGCGGCAATCAGCGTGGTGAACAGCAGCGTCCCGATGCTCAGGATACTGATTTTACCCAGCGAAGAGGCGTTATGCAGCTTGGCTACCGCGCTCAGAATCGAGGCGAACACCAGCGGCATGACGATCATTTGCAGCAGTTGGACGTAGCCGTTACCGACGACGTTAAACCACTGAATAGAATCTTTCAGAACCGCGCTGTCGGAGCCATAAATGGTGTGCAGCGCCAGGCCGAAGACCACGCCGAGTACCAGACCGGCCAGCACTTTTTTGGCCAGGCTCCATTGTTTGTGGCGGGTTTGCGCCAGCAGCAATAGCAAAACAACGAACACCACAATGTTCGCTATCAGTGGAAAATTCATCCCCGTATCTCCTGATTTATTGTCATACAGCCGCTGTTACGCCGCCGTTATGTTGCAAAGCGTAACAGACTCCGCAGCACTGTCTTATATCCAAAAAGAATTGATTATTACCAAATGATGTTTTGGGGTTAATTAACGCTCGACCTGGTGATTTAACAAGCTATAAAAGCTCATCTGTAAGGAATTTATCATTTGTGAGGACCAGCGCACCGCACCGTTTTCGGGCATGTTCTGCGGCATCCACACCGCGAAGCCAAACAGCGCCATGCAGAGTACGCGCTCCAGCTGGTTGCCTTTTTGCGGCCTGACGACGGGAAAGCGAAAGCGCCAGCGGCATGGCCAGAGCAGTGGCACTCCGGCGGGCGTCAGCATGTCGGCGATAATGTGGCTCAGGTAACCCAGCACCATGCCCTGGATAGCATCGGCCGGGATAACCCACTTTTCCGGCACTTTCAGGTAACACAGCGCCAGCCCGGCAAAGACGGCGAACAGGCTGTGGGTGAAGCCTCGATGCCCGCACATGCGCGCCACGGGCTTAGAGATCCACTTCAGCCGCTGGCCAAGAAAGGATTTGGGGTGGTCGATATCGGGGAGCAGGCAGGTCAGGATCGCAGACGGCACAATGTGCCACCAGTCGCCCTGGGCAAGTACAGGCGTAAGCTCGGCGTTTTTGGCAAATACTGCACAGGCAATAGAAAAAAGCAGGTGGCCTTCCGCCGTCATGATACAACCCGAATAAAAACTGTCGATTCATCCAGTATAGGGTTTTTGTACAGTGTTCGGAAGAGGTGACGCTGTAACATTTTGTCAGCAAAACGGGCGGCCTGAGCCGCCCTGAGGCTTAGCCTTTGAGGTGTTTCTCGTTCAGCTCGACCAGAGAGGAGAGTTTTGCATCAGCAAGGCACCAGCGTGGGTCCGCACTATTTTCTTCAGCCGGAACCACTATCGAGCGCATGCGTGCGGCTTTAGTGGCAATCATGCCGTTAACCGAGTCCTCCAGCGTGACGCATGAAAGCGGGTCAACGCCAAGTTTTGCCGCCGCGTCCAGGTAAACCTGCGGGTGCGGTTTGCTGTACGGAAGATGCTCGGCTGAGGCGATAGCGTCGAAATACTGGCGCAGGTCGAACATTTCCAGCACTTTTTCCAGCATATGCAGCGGGGAGGCGGAGGCCAGGCCCACTTTGAGACCGAGTGCTTTACAGCGTTTAACCGCTTCTACAACGCCCGGCAAAAGCGGACGCTGCTCATCGACTAATGCGATGGCGCGTTCGATAACGAGTGCGGTGACTTCTTCTTTTGACGGCCCGCTCCACGGCTGGCGTGAGAACCAAAGGTCTACCACTAAATCGATGCGCAGCCCGAGGGTGTCCGGCAGCTCATTGCGGCGCGTGATATCAACGCCAATACTTTGCAGGGTATCCAGTTCCGCACGATCCCAAAGCGGTTCCGAATCAATCAGTAGCCCATCCATATCAAAAATTGCCGCGAGGATCTGGCGCGTATCGGCCATAAAATGACTCCTTTCCGTTCGTCTTGAATAAATGATTGTGTATCTTTAGCCGGAAACAATACCTGAAGCCACCGCTTTTGCGAATTTCGCCCGCAAAGCTCAGGCGAAATAGCGCCATACAGGGTAGACTTTGTGGGTATAACGTTACGTCCTAAAAAAGGGGAGTGCATGACGTATCAACAGGCTGGACGCATTGCGATTTTGAAACGGGTTGCGGGATGGGTGATTTTTATCCCGGCGCTGCTTTCTACCGTGATTTCGGTTCTGAAGTTTATGTATCAACACAGCGAAAAACAGCCCGGCATTGATGCCGTGATGCTGGACTTTTTCCATGTGATGATTGAGATGATGCGTTTTAACACGCCGTTCCTGAATTTATTCTGGTACAACTCGCCGCAGCCGGACTTTCACGCCCAGGCGAACGTGTTTTTCTGGCTTATTTATGCTTTGATTTTCATCGGGCTGGCGCTACAGGATTCCGGCGCACGTATGAGCCGCCAGGCAAAATACCTGCGTGAAGGTGTTCAGGATCAGCTGATTCTTGAGCAGGCTAAGGGGCAGGATGGATTGAATAAAGCGCAGCTGGACGCGAAAATTGTTGTGCCTCACCACACCATTCTGCTGCAAATTTTCCCGCTCTACGTGTTGCCGGTTATCGTCATTGTTGCCGGTTACTTCTGCTTTAAGCTGCTCGGCTTTCTTTAAGACTGGCGGCCACTCCGCGCAGGAGTGGCCATCTTTTACGCCGCTAAAACCCGCTCAAGCGCTTTTTGCGCCGTGACCAGATGCTGGCCGCCGAACAAAATAGCGCGGTTCAGCAGAGTATAGAGCTGGTAGATGGGCTGGCGCTCGAGGAAGCCCGACGGCAGCGGTGAAACCGACTGATAGCCATCGTAGATTTGCGGCGGCTGGTCGTTATGCAGCGGCAGCATCGCCAGGTCACACTCTCTGTCGCCCCAGTAGCAGGCCGGATCGTAAATAAACGGCCCGTTCGGACCCAGGGCGCAGTTTCCTGACCACAGGTCGCCGTGCAGCAGGGAAGGCTGGGGCTGATGAGAGGCCAGCGCCTGCTGAACAAAGTTGACAATCAGGTCAATATCGCCGTAGTCGATGCCTTTTTCCGCCGCCATTTCCAGCTGCCAGCCAATACGCTGTTCAGCGAAGAAGGTTGACCAGCGGCGCTGCCAGGCGTTGGGCTGCGGGGTGGTGGAAAGATCGTTGTCAAAATCGAGGCCGAACTGCGGCTGGTCGCTCCACTGGTGAAGTTTTGCCAGCTGCTGGCCGAGAAGAAAGGCATTGTGGGCATCAAGCGGTTTGCAGGGCAGGTATTCCAGCAGCAGGAAACTGTAGTCTCTGTCGCTGCCCAGCCCCCAGACTTTTGGCACCCGCACCGTTGTACTGCGCGAGAGCAGCTCCAGCTGGTCGGCTTCGGCGGTAAAGATGGGCAGGAGTTCGCGATCATCGCATTTGACGAAAATCTCATGGCCGGCGTAGTGAATGCGCCAGGCCGCATGGATTTCTCCACCGGGTAGCTCGGTGCGGCGCTCAATTTCGGCCTCACCCAGTTGCTCACTTAATAAATGACGGATGGCTTGCCACATGACTTTTCTCCCCAGGTTAGCTGGTAGACACTACAATCAATAGCTTATCGCCGTTTGCCGGGGCAAAACAGGCGCTAACGCACAATCCCGGCCTGCACTAAGTAAAATTTACGACTTTTGTTTCTGCCATATTTCCCAGCGGGTGATGGCCACCTCAGGCTCTTTACCCAGCGCCACGTTGCCTAATCCTCTGGCGAGTTCCTTAACCTGCTGCTCGTCTAAAGTGCTGATCAGGCCAAAGTTGCCGGGGCCGAGCTCATGCACTTTCCCGTCGTCATCGGTGAGGGTGAGGGTGAAGCCGCCGAGCGTTAACTGATTATTCAGTTCGTTGATTTCGGTTAGCCCCTGTTGCTCAAATTTTACCGTCACCACATAGCGTTCTACGTCACTCATAGTCACTCCATTGTTATCCTGAAGGTTTAGCATAGTTCATGCTGTTGGAATGCGGAGCCTTGTGCGGCTCCGCATGATGCTGATGAAAATTAGCTTTTCAGGTAGCGATAGATATTTTGCGTATTTTCCAGCGAGCAAAGGCGGGTGCCTTTATTTAGCGTCGCAGCGCTCCCGGCCGCAACGCCATAGCGCACGATGTCGAGTAATGAAGCGTTTTCAGCGAGCTTCAGCGTCATGGCGCCGACCATGCTGTCTCCCGCGCCTACGGTGCTTTGGCTTTTTACCGGCGGGGGCACAACATGCACGCAGTTCTGCGAGTCCACGCCCAGCGCGCCCTGCGGCCCAAGAGAAACCACAACGCGTTTCGCCTGGCCGCTGTTTACTATCTGCTGTGCGGCTTTACGCACATCATCCGGCTGGGTGAGTTCGCGCCCAACGAGGGTGCTCAGCTCTTTCTGATTAGGCTTAACCAGTTCGATATTGCCAAGGGCAAGCGTGGCTTTTAACGCCTCGCCCGAGCTGTCCACGATGCAGCGGATCCCTTTATCCTGCGCGGCTTTCACTAATCGGCAAAGTTTTTCTACCTCAACGCCCGGCGGCAGGCTACCGCTAATCACCAGAATATCGCCGCTGCGGATGGAGAGCGCTTTTTCCTCCAGGCGATGAAACTCATCATCGGTTAATGCGGCACCCGGCATCACGAAGCGATACTGTTCGCCGGTTGATTGGGTATGAACGTGGAGATTCTGGCGCGTCCAGTCTCCGGACTCGACCGTATCGACGGCAACTTTCTCCTCGAGCAATAATTCGCTGAGGTGCTGCCCGGTTGCTCCTCCGACCGGAAAAATCGCCGTTGCGTGACCGCCAAGGTGCGCAATGGCGCGCGCAACGTTGATGCCGCCGCCGCCCGGCTCAAAGACCGGCGAGCTGCAGCGAAGCTTTCCTTCAGGGTAAATCTGGTCAGTGACGGTTGCGCTGTCCAGAGAAGGGGCGAGCGTTAATGTGTAGATAGCTGTCATATCTGCTCCTTTTTTTAGCCATTGTCCTAAAGCGTAGCACCGAAGCGGCGGCTTAAATGTTAATTAAAATCATGATTTATCGAATGATTATGCTAAATCCACAATCTTCGTATCCTTATGAAAATAAAAGTATTTTCAGAGCCCTCTTAGATAAAAAATGAAATAAGAATCCATTGCTATGTTAATCGGGAGTTTTTATAATTTGTAACCTTTCCGGGCGGTCTCAGATTTGACCTCCGGGGAAAGATTCCGGAACCTTGATGGTTTCTTTTTTGTGTTGTGCGGATTAATAAATGAAGCTTTTAAAGACAGTACCGGTTGCACTTTTACTCACCGGTGGAGCGTTCTTTAGCCACTTTGCGGTGGCAGATGACTCAGTATTTACTGTCATGGATGACCCGACTACCGCGAAGAAACCCTTCGAAGGTAATTTGAATGCAGGCTATCTTGCGCAGGCAGGCAACACCAAAAGTTCCAACTTGACTGCTAACACCAATATGACCTGGTACAACACCGCTACCGCGTGGTCAATTTGGGGTAACGCCAGTAACACCTCTTCCAATGACGTGCGCTCTTCTGAGAAATACTCGGCGGGCGGGCGTGGTCGTTACAACATGACCGACTATGACTATGTATTTGGTCAGGCAAGCTGGCTGACCGACCGTTACAACGGCTACCATGCGCGCGATGTCTTTACCGCGGGTTATGGTCGCCAGTTGCTGAACGGCCCGGTTCACAGCCTGCGTGTGGAATTCGGTCCAGGCGTTCGTTATGACGAATTTACCGATGGCGAGCACGAGACTCAGGCGCTGGGTTATGCGTCTGCGACTTATAACTGGCAGCTGACCGACAACGCTAAGTTTATTCAGGGCGTTTCGGTGCTGGGCAGCGACGACACTACGGTGAACTCTGAAACGGCTCTCGACGTGGCTATCAGCGAGCATTTTGGCCTGAAAGTGGGCTATAACGTGACCTGGAACTCCGATCCTCCGTCAACGGCACCAAACCATACCGACAGACGTACGCAAATTACCCTCGGGTATAAAATGTAATATTAATAAGCCGGATAATATCCGGCTTTATTTTATCCCGCATTCGCCTTTCCGTTATTTAGCTCGCCCACCCTTCACATTAAATTAACTTTTTAAGCTCATTTACTATAAGATTTCATATCATAATATTTTCTTTAGGAATGATATATTTATTACCGTAGCCTTGCAGAATATAAAACCGGTAAATACGGTCTGATTGACGGGTCTTGAAGTATTTTTCTGTTGCCCGACGGTTTTACAAGATCTTGTGGTAAACAGAAAACCTTTCAAAAATTAATATAAATTCAATTAAAACATTGTGTTACCTCTATATTGTGTGATGTTTCTCGTCGTTTGACTCCCCGGAGGTCTGATGTGAAAATCACGCCCACTTCCATCGGCGTGCGTCATTGAGGCTTCTTTTAGCGTTCTGGTCTAACCCCGTCATCTGAAGCCGCTGGTATTAAAACGAACCAGGCCGAAATATTAAGGGGTTTATTTATGTTTATACGCTTAAATTTATTTGGGCGAGGATCTCGTGGGCGCAAATCAGGCCCTGGGCTGAGTTATGTTCTTTCCGGCATGTTTTTTTTCGGACTTTTTTTTGTAAGTAACGCTGCATTCGCCCTACAGCAAGGGCTTCCAGGGGTTGTCACTTTTGTTTCTTCGGGTGAAGCTGGTGCCCAGTGGTGCGATGGTCAAGGTACGAATATCAAGACTACCTCAGGGGCCACTGACCTGGGTCATGCGTGTGTTCCAACTGGTGCTGATCCGTGGCTTATGAATGCTGGAACGGGCGTATCATTTTATTCTTCGTTTACGGATCTGCTGGCTGGATTATACGTCCCCGTCAAAGATGCTTACGTTGTGCGCCTGTGGATCTGTGATGCCAGCGGCGGTCCTGGCGAATGCACTATGGGCCAAAGCGTTGAGCATCTTGATGCCGCTACTGCTGTAGCGTTAGACTCCAGTAAAACTATCGAGGATCAGGTACCCAGGTGGGGGGGGGTAGCGAAAAAGGTGCTGAATTACCCTTTTAATGCCTGCCTTACTCTGATGGGCTCGAATGGCATTCACTGGAGGGGGGCTCCTGGTACTTTGGTCAGGACATGCACGGATGCCAATGCGTTACCCGATACGCCAGCCTTGTGCTACATCAACTACGGTACTCCGCTGGACGTTTATCTGGGCACCACAGAGCGAAGAGATATTGCGACGGCGCCGAGCAAAGGCGCGGGAAGTAAGTACAAGGCTCCCGTGCTGTGTACCCGGGATTCCAGGGTCGATGTCGTGACGCGGTTCGAATTTGAGCCCATTGTGATAAATGGGGTTGAGCTGGTTAAAACCACAGCCAGTAATACCGGAGTGGCCATTTTTTATAACGGTACACTGGTCGATACAACTACCCGGATTAACGAGAGTTTCGAGCAGGGGACCACAGATACCGAATATGAGTTTCAACTTATCCGCGACCCTAATGTGTCCGTGGGTGAGGTGACAACGGGCGATTTTACCGCCGTGGCTACTGTAATAATGACTCTGCAGTAAGTTTTACACAATCTATTGGGGCATGCCGTATGCCCCTTCTTGGTTTTTAACCATCTGCTTTCCAATTACGGGCCTCAAAAGCAAACAATATGCTTTGTTCCTGAGGCCCGGCTTCAATTGCTCAATCTCTCCTTTTTAGCTGCGTCTACACGAGGCTGTTACGCGCTTAGCTACCCGATTCTCATCTCGTGTTTCTGTTCAAATTCGTCAACCGACCGGGCTGAACTCGTTCTGGATAAGCTGCTTTTGCATCTTGTATGGAAGTGGTTTTGCTTGCTGCGTGACGACTGGCGTTTCTGCTTGTGAGTAACAAGAAGCCGGCTGTCACCTTGAAGATCAAAAATTAATGCGGCTGGTATCTTGCCCGAATGCTTGTTGGTGGCTTTTGGAAGGACGAAATATAAAGCTTTATTCAGCGTTGATTCTAATTTTTCTTTCTCAATACGACGGAATAATAATCAATAGCATTCTAATCATTACCTTGCTATTTTATTATATTGTAAAGATGAACTCTTTATTTCCTTTGGGGTTAATTATATTTTTATTGCTTCATGAATGTTGTTTATATATAACCGTCACACCCTGGTTACATGTTTATGACATAAGTGGCTTTAACTTTGTCCCTTTCTCTATTTTTTATATAAATTTCATTGTCTTATATTAGTCTCATGATCGCCATATGGCGCATGGGATTTATCCTTTTTTTGTTGCGATATGGTTGTCTTTGTCGTCTTTATTGGTGACAAATTTTGGGTTATTTTTGTATTTTGGTTTTATATGCTTTTTTATGTATCAATTTCAGTGTTATAAACCGGATATTGATGTTGAATATGGCCTTTTGGTGATGGATATTACCGTGGCTTGACCTTACTTATCTTAAAAATGAATGGGTAAAGGGTATTTCATCTTTGTTAACCCCTTTAAAAACATGCTGTTATGGTATTTTTGTGCGTTTTTTGGCTTTATTTGACTGAATGGTTCTTAAGGTTGAGAATACGTCTGCTTTGGCACCTAAGAGAATTTCTTGTTTATCGGGATTAGCCCTGGTTGTTTTAGTTTGACTCTGACATTTCTGATATTTTTAAAAGCTGTAGATGTCACTGTTCTTAATTATTCAACCGTCTCGGTTTGGATTCTTTTATTTGCCGGATCTCCACAGGAGATGGATAAATATCTCCGTAGATAAAATATCGGTAAAACAGGAAATAAAAATGAATATGAAGAAAATTGTTCTTGCGATGGCTATGTCTTCCGCAATGATTGCTGGCGCTAATGCTGCAGACCAGGGACACGGTAAAATTACTTTTGAAGGGACCGTTATCGAAGCCGCTTGTTCTATCAATCCTGACAGCCTGGATCAGACCGTTTCTTTAGGTTCTATCGCTCGTCATCAGTTGCTCTCTGGCGGTAAATCTACCCCGCGTGACTTCAGCATCAAACTTGAAGATTGCGATGCCAAAATTGGTTCTAACGCCGAGGTTACCTTTAACGGTCCTGCTGGCGATCAGGGTGAAGGTCTGGACAAAACGTTTGCTACTACAGGTGTTGCCGCGGGTACCGTTGGCGTTGTTATCACCCAGGCAGGCGGCGTTATTGTTGAGCCTAACAAACCAGCAACAGCTATTGCGCTGAATGACGGTGAAAATGAGCTGGCATTCCAGGCTTATGCCCAGGGTGGTACCACGACTGTTGCCACCGGTGCGTTCTCCGCGACCGCTAACTTCGTGATGAACTACAAGTAAAAAATGGCGGCCTGGTTCTGCTACTGACGCTGTCCGTGTAGAGCAAGGTTACTTTTCAAACCCCCAGAATATTTGATATCCGGGGGTTTGAAAGTCGGTCAGAGAGCCCCCTATAAGAGTATTCGCAGCATGTCTGATAGAACCTTAAAGGCGATGAAGATGCTTTATCTGCTCGCTGCGGTGGCTTTGGTCGGAGGGGCATTTATCTCAGGTGCCGCGGCGGCCGAAGTCAAGGAGCATGGCATTGTCACCATGCAGGGCAGCATCATAGACACCGCATGTGCCATTGATATGGCCAGCCTGTACCAGCATATCGAGATGCCGCCGTTGCCCGTCGGGCAAATTATCCGTGACGGATTTGGAACTGGCGTCCCTTTCAGCATCCATTTGTCAGACTGCACGTTACATCACCAGAACCCTGCCTTACCCGACTGGAGCACCTTTCAGGTGACGTTTGACGGTCCGGTAACCAATGACGGGTTATTTGGCGTTCAGGGCCGGGCTGAAGGGATTGGCTTGAGAATTACCGATGAGCGCGGTGCCGTTGCCCAGCCGGGGTATCCCATGGCTCTCCGGGATCTACAGACCGGGGATATGAACCTGAATTTTACCCTGAACCTGGCCGGCAACCACGAACGTTTACGTTCGGGGGACTACCGTACCACTATTCGATTTAAGCTCGATTACTATTGAGGAGGTGCCGGTATGTCATTCTTTAGGCGAACACCTCTTTTGGTGGAAACGTATATGTCTGAATTGCCCCTTTCTTCGAAGAGAAACCGCCTGCGCCCGCTGGTATTAAATATTTTGCTGGCGTTGAGTCTCGGGCAGTTGGGGTTGCCAGCCCATGCGGTCGAGCCTATTCAATTCAATACCGAAGTTCTGGATCTCAAAGACCGTTCACAGATTGATTTGAGCCAATTTTCCCAGGCTGGCTATGTTATGCCCGGAACCTATAGCCTGGCTTTGCAAATCAACACCAGTTCGCTGCCGGAACAGGCCGTGCGTTTTTTAGTTCCCGATGATGACGCAAACGGCAGCCTTGCCTGCCTGACGCCAGAAATCGTGCCGATATTGAACCTCAAGCACGATGCTGAAGGGCAGCTAACCTGGTGGCACCACAATGAATGTCTCAACCCGGCCTCACTGCCAGGAATGACCATTGAGGGCGATATGGGGGCCGGGGTGTTGCATGTAAACATTCCGCAAGCCTATCAAGAATATACCGCAGAGAACTGGGATCCCCCGGCTCGCTGGGATGAAGGCGTTGCGGGTCTGCTTTTCGACTACAGCCTGAATGGCCAGGACATTAAACAGCAGGGGGAATCAGGCAGCGAGAGTCGTTCCCTCTCCGGTAACGGGGTAGCGGGAGCAAACTTCGGGCCATGGCGGCTGCGTGCGGACTGGCAGGCAGAATATAACCATGGCTCGGGGGACGGTGGCGTCGAGCGGAACTGGACATGGAACCGCTATTACATGTACCGCGCGATTAAAGCATTACGGGCGCAGCTTATGCTGGGTGAGAATTATCTTAACTCCGGTATGTTTGATAGCTTTCGCTATACCGGCGCAAGCCTGGTTTCCGATGACGGTATGTTGCCCCCTAACCTGCGTGGCTATGCGCCTGAAGTGACCGGCGTGGCAAAAACGAATGCAAGAGTCACCATTAGCCAGAGTGGGCGGGTTATTTACGAAACCACCGTGGCTGCTGGTCCGTTCCGTATTCAGGATTTGAATAATACCGTTAGCGGTAAGCTTGATGTGAAAATCCAGGAGTCGGATGGTAGCGTCCAGACCTTCGAGTTAGATACGGCGACCATTCCCTACCTGACGCGCCCTGGCGTTATCCGCTACAAATTTGCCAGCGGCAAACCCTCTAATTATGGGCACCATGGGCAGGGGCAGGGATTTGCTACCGGCGAGTTTTCTATGGGGATCAGCAACGGCTGGTCAGCCTTTGGCGGTCTGCTTGCCGCCGGGGATTATAATGCGCTTGCGGTGGGCATAGGTCGTGACCTGCTGGAGTTCGGTGCTATGTCTTTTGATATCACCCAGTCACGGGCTAAATACCCAAACGGCAATACCCTTCAGGGGGGCTCATACCGCCTAAGTTACTCCAAACGTTTTGATGCCACGGACAGCCAGGTGACATTTGCGGGCTACCGCTTTTCCGAGCGTAACTTCCGCAGTATGTCTCAGTACCTTAATGAGAGATATCAGAACAGCTATAGCGGCGGCAATAGTAAGGAATTTTATACCCTGAATTTCAACCAGCAAATCCGCGCGCTGAATATGACCGCCTATCTGAACTACGGGCATCAGACCTATTGGGATCGATCTCCCAGCGACACTTATACCTTATCGGTTTCTCGTTACTTTGATTTTTGGAAGTTCAAAAATGCAAGCGTGAACTTTTCAGCGTTCCGTACGAAGAAAGACGGCATTAATGACGATGGTATGTATGTCAGTATTTCCGTGCCGTGGGGTGAGAGCGGTTCGTTGAGTTACGACACTCAGGCCGAACGAGGCGGCGGCAGCAGCCATAACCTGGGGTACAGCGACCGTATAGGCGAGCGGGATAACTATCGAATTTCGGCAGGCGTGGGCCAGGATAAAAGTAAAAGAGTAAGTGGCTATTTATCCCACCAGGCGAGCCTGGCTGAAATCAATGCTTCGGCGAGTTATGAACGTAACAACTACACCTCCCTGGCGGTATCGATGAAGGGAGGGGTGACCGGTACTGCTAATGGGGTCGCGCTGCATCGCAGCGGTATGCCGGGGGGAACACGAATGATGGTGGACACCGGTGGCGCCAGCAATGTGCCGGTTCGTGGTGTGGGCTCGTCAACTTATACCAACATGTTTGGTAAAGCGGTTGTCAGCGATGTCAGCAGTTATTACCGCAACAGCCTTAACGTCGATCTGAACGAACTTGGTAATAACGTTGAGGCGACGCGCTCGGTGGTTGAAGGAACCTTAACTGAAGGGGCTATTGGTTACCGCAAGTTCGGCATTATTGAAGGGCAAAAGGGCATGGCGGTTATTCGTCTTGTCGACGGCAGCTCCCCGCCTTTCGGTTCTGTTGTGATGAATGCAAATAGCGATCAGACCGGGATGGTCAGTGAAGAAGGAAACGTCTGGCTGTCAGGGATGAACCCTGATGAGCGGATGGTCGTGAAATGGAACGGGGCAGAACAGTGTGGATTTACGCTGCCGTCGGCCATCCCGGAGGGAAGTCTGTTGCTGCCTTGCTTGCCGGTAATACATAAAAGTTAGTCCGACGAACGTTCCGTCAAAGCGTTAATGGGGCGTCAGCAGAATTTAATGTTTGATAATGGCCAGCCCGAGAAGGGCTGGCCGATAAAAAGTTTTAACTCGGAGAAATAGAGTACGCCATGGTTAATGTAAAACGCATATCAGCAAAGTTCACCGCTATCCAGGTGACAACGGTAACATTAATGCTTTCAACCTTGCTGGCATCTCAGGGGGCTGGCGCGGCTATTAGTCTGGACCGAACCCGTGTGATTCTGGACGGTGAAGCCAGGTCCGTTACCTTGACCGTTACCAATAAAAATAAGGCGCTTCCTTATCTGGCTCAGACATGGGTCGAGGATGAGCAGGGGAACAAAATTCAGAAGCCGCTGCTGGCTTTGCCTCCTTTGCAGCGTGTGGAGCCCGGCGCTAAAGGGCAAATTAAGGTGCAGGTTGCCTCGGATATGGAACAGCTGCCGCAGGACAAAGAAAGCGTTTTCTATTTCAACGTCCGGGAAATCCCGCCTAAGTCCACCAAGGCCAACTCATTGCAGATAGCTTTGCAGACGCGAGTGAAACTCTTTTATCGCCCGGCTGCTATCCATCTGGATCAGAACAGTAAGCCCTGGGAGCAGATAACGCTTACGCGTCAGGGAGATAAGTATGTTGTTCATAATCCAACCCCTTATTTCGTCACATTAACGGCCGTTTCACCTTCTGCGACAGGCAATCAAGTGGCTGGTTTTATCCCCGTGATGCTTAGCCCTAAGGCGGACGTCACATTAACGGGCAGCGCTAAAGCTATGGGGAACTCCCCAGTACTGACCTATATCAATGATTACGGGGGTCACCCGCGCCTTGCGTTTGGCTGCGCCGGGAGCGTTTGTAGCGTGAAAAGCTCGCTAGCCGGGTAAATTAGTTTTGGGCTGAAGCAGCGCGTTAGCTCTCGGCGATTGGCGTGAGCAAGACGGTAACATTGAGCAATATAAACATGCACAAAACAGAGAAAAGTAGGGCGGTGCGGCGAAAAAATGGAGTGATTTCCTCTCGTGGCTTAGCGGCAGCGTTGATGTTTGCGGGGGGGGCGTTTTTCCAGGCTTCGGCCTCATTACCTGATAACTGGGAAGTGGAAGGTGCGCACGGCGAGTTAGCCGTGGAGGGAAGGTTGCTGGAAGGCGCTTGCTCTTTGGATATGAAGTCCATCTGGCAGGATGTTGAGCTCGGTACGGTTTCTACTGCCGGGCTGATTCATCCCGGGGATACCGGTGAGCCGACTCATTTTACCGTTGTGTTGCACGATTGCATTCGCATGCGCGGAGATGAACAGGACTGGCAAACTGACGAGCATACCTGGGATCCTTTTCAGCCGGTGCTGACGCTTTCATTTGATGCTGGCCACGTGAGTCACAGCGACCTGATCCAGGTGGCTGGTCTGGATGGAATTGGGCTAAGAATCAGTGATGTAAAACATCATGAAATTGAGTTGGGGCATAGAATCTCACCGCAGTTTTTGAGCGTTGGTGATAATACGCTGGAATTTACCATCACGCCCGAGAGAACATCGGCACCTTTATTGACGGGGCATTTCCGGGCAGTGGTGAATTTTCAACTGAGTTATGACTGAGGCCGGGCACGATGAATGGGCAAAAATATCTTTCCTGCGCGTTGAAACAAGCTGGGCGCACGGTCGCAGCGGTGAAAAATGGCTCACTATGCTTTTTTCTGCTGGCGATGGCGATGGCGATGGCGATAACGAATACTGCATTAGCAGCGGATAATGTTGAGATAAAAGGTGAGTTAGTTACCGAACCTTGTTCATTATCCCCGGAGAGTGAACTTATCCCTCTGGATTTTAAAAGTGTTGTGAGCAAGTATCTTTATATTAACGGACGTACTTCGGGAATACCGTTTATCATTAAGCTCGTTGATTGTGACACCAGTCTGGGAAATACGGCTATGGTGGCATTTACCGGGAGCGAAGGCGTGCTGCCGGGGCTAATGGTGCCCGACGACGGAGACACGCACGGTATTGCTTTTGGCATTGAAACCCGTGAGGGTCAGCCCGTCCCCTTTAATAAACTGAGCCCAGTTTTTGAACTTAGCGATGGCGAAACCGAGATTAATTTACAGGGGTACATTCAGGCAGAGCCTGACGCTTTAAAAAATGAAAGTATTTTACTTGGCCCTTTTATTGGCACGGCAACTTTCGAAATAAACTATCCGTAGCCTATTTTATTGATAAGCAGAGCGTATTGTTTGTGATAGCGGGGCCTCTGCATACAGGAAATATTATGATTATTAGAAAACAAAAAAACTGTTTGCGCAGAGGCTTATGCCAATTACTGACAATGACCTGTTTGTCAATGTCTATCATTCCCCCGACAGCGGCAGATATGGGTGTCCCCGGGGAGGAATATAAAATGACTATGAATATGAGAGGGACGATTACTGCATCGGGAACATGCAAATTTAAAGAAAGGCTCACGCCGATAGATTTTGGTGAAGTGTACTACAGCGCAATGAGCGGCAGTAATACGCTTAAAGATGTTGCCCCCAAGGAACTTGATGCCGTAATGGATTGTTCTGAAGATTATTTTGGCGCTACAAATATGGTATTAACCCCGGGTAAAGGAACGGTTGATTACCAGGGAGCTAAGCTCATGCAGGTTGTTGATGATAGCAAAGGGACGGTAAGTAAGGATCTGGCGATTCGCCTACTGGTAAATTCAGTTTCTCAAAACATAGGTGAAGATTTTGCCGTTGATATTACACAACCTTCAGGGCCAAAACTGGAAGTTGAACTGGTTCAAATTGGCAACGGCAAGAGTTTTGTCAGTGGCGCAACTTTCAGCGCTACGGCAACGTTGACGCTGAACTTCCTCTAATAAATGGGGCATATAAAAGTGATGAACAGTGAGAATTGGGGGCGAATTAAATCAGTGATGCAAGCTTTTTTAGTTGCCACAGCTGTGTTGCCCATTTTTAGTCATGCAACTCAAATGGGTGATACCAAGGACTTTACCTTTAAGGGACGGTTGCATGAGATGATTGCTTGCTCCATAGATAATGGCAACCAGATTATCGTCGATTTTAAAAATGTCGGCATTTCAAAGGTGGATAGCGGCATCTATATAAAGCCGATAGAGTTTAAACTTGACTGCGGAAGCGCAACGTCAAGCAATACGATTATTATGTCGTTTACTACCGCTTCGGTGGCACCCTCGGATAAAAGTGCGATGCAGACCAGTGCGCCTGGATTATGGGCTAAAATTCTTAAAGACAGTATGCCCTATGAATTGGGTACTGAATTTAAAATTTTAGATCCTGATAATCCGCCAAAGTTCGAGGTTTTATTAGCAAAAGACCCGGCAGTTGATTTGCAGGAAGCTTCTTTTTCGGTTACCGGAACGTTGCTGGCAGAGTATATGTGACAACATTATCATTTCTCGCTTATGCGGAAGGTAGACATAGTTAATACAGGGTGCTCTTCTGTTTTTGGTTTTTACATTGTCGAGTAAATAATTATTCAAATGCTGCTTGGCTTTGTATCGAAGTATTAATTGTGGCTGGCTGATGTGCAGGAAGCGCGGTGCTTTTAATAATTGAAAGTGATCTTCACAATAATATTGGTTTGATTTTTTTTGATAAAAATTATTTGAGTTAATGCCATGTTTAAAAATAAATTATATCCAGGTTTGCGTGTTGCAGGCCTAGCCGCCGCATTGTTATTCCCGTCTCTTGCATGGTGCGCCGCCTCAACGGCGCATATAGCTAAGAATGATGTTAAAAGCGCTGAACCCGCTTCCGCGACTAAAGAGAGCGTTAAGCCGGAACAGCATACGGATGCGAGACCCCTGTCCGAATATGGCGTGAGCGGTATGGTGCTGGAGGCTCAGAACCACCGGCTGCAGGACGATCTGGATAAGTTGTATCAGGAACGTCGTGATTTAAATAGCAAGCTATCTGAGCTGCAAAAGGCACAGGACGCCCTCAAGGCCGCGGCGGAAGAGAACGCGCAGCCTCCGGTTTCTGACGATCAAAAAATGGCCTATGTTGCAGGGCTATCGCTGACCTCTGGCATTCAGAGGCGGCTTGATAGCTGGACGGCATTAGGAATAAAGGTTGACTCAGTCTGGCTGGACAGGGGGCTGCGAGATGGTCTGGACTCACGTCAAAGCCTGAACCCCGAACAGGCTGAATCCGCCTGGCAGAGTTTTAGCAGCCTGATTCAAATCGCCGTGGATGAAGAAATGAAGGCCGGCAAAGAGAGCATTATAAAAAAACTTAATGGTCGAACTCCCGCGCTCGAAAAAAACGGCATGACTTTTCTGGTGCTGAAAAAGGGGAAACCGGTAGACGATAAAAATGCTCCGGTAAAACTTGCCCTGCGCGAGCAGATTCTCGGTGGCCGGGTGGTCAGCGAGGTGCCCTCTTTAATCCTCTCTTCTGAAGATGAAATGCCTGCTGTGATTCGCAATGCATTACCTCTATTGGGAGCCGGTGGCTCCGTTACAGCCTATGCGTTGGCTAAATCTGTCTATGGCCAGCTGCCTCTGCCAACCGACGTTCAGCCCTTTACCGTGCTTGAGTACCGCATAACCAGACTATAGAGCTCGTTTGGTTGTGAGGGGGGGGGCGTGCCCACCGGGATAGAGCTCATTCTGGCCGAATAACGATGAGAAAGGCGTACAGATAATGATGCGAACAAAAAGGTCGGTTAACGAAAACCAGCTCGACGATCCGATGTATCGACTTGGCGTGCTGGAAAATGCCGTTATCAACTACGGCGGCGGGATAGTGCATCTCCAGGAGCGAGTACTCAAAGCGGCGAAGCCATTATGGCTTAGCGACCCTGAGACCGCGCGGCTGCTCGAGGATGTCGCCCGCTATCTGCGAGACATCACCTTTGCCGGAGAGCTAGATTTGGAGCATATGCAGACGGATATCGCTAAACGAAAGGCTGACTTTAAATGATGTATTTACCTTTGCGAGCCTTCTCTCGCTACTTTAAAAGGGCGATTCCGGATTGCGCCATAGTGGGAATGCTTGCCCTGCTATTGAGCGTTTTATTAATTATTCCCTGGCCAACTTTGCCGGGAACGGGATTGCTGCTAACGATAAATTTGATTACCTGGATTTGGGTTGGCCTGTGCGGCCTGGGCCTTTGCACGACATTATTGCGCCGTCGTCTTCAGGGCGGACAAGTGGCAAAGCTGGTATTTACCGGTGCGCTGCTGATGAGCCTGCCCCTAATGTGGACCTCAGAAACTTTTCGTTCGAATGCCTATGACAGGGTTGCCGGATTGTGGGGGATGGCCGTTTTTTTATGCCTTCTTTTACAGGTTCCGGCTCGCGGCGATTTGCGCCGCCGTATCTACGCGACGATCGTCTTTGCCGGCCTGATTCAGGTTGGCCTGAGCGTCTGGCAGCTTCTGTTTCCCGCTTCGGCTCAGGTCTGGATGGGTTATGACATCAATCTTATGGCCAGCCGCCCGGCGGGCAGCCTGAGTCAGGCTAATCAGCTTGGCTCTTTTGTCGCTACAGCTTTGGCCTGCTCGGTCTTGTTGGGTACCGGAAGCCTAAAGCGTAAACGCTATCTGCATATTTTAAATGGTCTGAGTACGTTATTGCTGAGCGCCGGGGTCATTCTGACGCAATCCCGTGCAATGCAGGTAGCCTCGGTACTGGCGGTGGTTGTTTTGCTGCTGCTCAACACCAATGCCGTGCGTCACGTCGGAATATGGCTGATCGCAGGCGTAATTACCGGCTCGTTACTTTTCCCCACGTTGCAGTCGATGCGGCAGGCCGCTGATGCAGAAGCCACCAATACACAACCGGTTGATTACCAGGCTCGCCTGAAGTGGAACCGTGCTCACTCCAATAACGAGCGGTTCGTGATGATGCAGGCCACTACGACAATGGAGCGTCACTATATTTTCGCTGGCGAAGGGTTGGGGAGTTTCGAGGTTCTGTTCCCGAAAATCCTGTCCCAAAATGGCGTGAATAATCCCTTTCCGCTGACGGTAAGCCACCCGCATAACGAAATCCTTTACGCCTGGTTCGAAGGCGGGATTGTTGCGGTGATAGGCCTGTTTGCGTGGCTTTGTGTTGGCTTTATGCCGTTCCAGCGCCTCTTGACGAGCTGCTGGCGACGCTTAGCCTGCAGCGGAACCTCTGATGGGCTTGCCGGGCGAAAAGTTGCCTCCCGTGGTGCCATTATCTTACCGCTTATCGCCCATACCATGAGTGAGTTTCCTCTGTATCAGTCCGCTATTCATGCCGTCCTGCTGGTGGTTCTCGTTTGGCTGGCTTTGCCCGTTCGGGTGGTGCGCCCGGCGGCGTCATCTTCTTTTTTTGCGGGATTCGGCCTGCGCGTGGCGCTGACCTCTGCCGTGGCTCTGCTAAGCCTGACTGTGATTGTTTTTATGGCTACAGGCCTAAGCACCGCCTCACAGCTTAGAGATGCCGAATCTTTTGAAATGATGGATTCCACCGCGCTGTTGGAGGTGATGAATCCCTGGTCTCAGCCCGACCGCTTGCTCTTTGATCGGGCGGTGACCGAATTGATGGTGTTTAGCCAGACTCATGATCAAACCGCTCTCGACCGCTTCCAGGCAATGGCTGAAAACTGGCTTGGACGCCATAACGACGCAAACCTCACGTGGAGCCTTGTGCGTATTGCACGGCTACACAGAAATGAGTTGCGTGAGGAGTATTGGCGTCATCGCGGCTGCCTTAGTTTTAGCCAGGACATGCGTTTTCAGTGCGATGGATCCCCGAGTGTGGGTTCAACGTTATTACGGAGTAAAAAATGACAACACATATGGAGACCGTTGCGTCGCCACTTTCGCTGCCTGGCGGCGTTAAACATGACCGGCTGGAGAAAATGACCGGGGGCTGGTTCGTGGGGGCTTTTACTCCTGTAGCCCATAGCACTCCGGATGTTGAAGTCGCAATGCAGCATTTTGCTGCAGGCTATGTGGGCGCCTCCCATCATCACAAAGTGGCAACAGAGGTCACTTTACTTATTTCCGGGCGCGCTCGCATGGCCGGAATGGAGATGGTCGCGGGGGACATACTGACATTATCGCCGGGTGTTTCCTCCTCTTTCGAAGCTATAGAAGACTGCGTGACCGTGGTGGTGAAACACCCGGGCGCGCTGAATGACAAATACCTTGATGAGAAAGTCTGATGCTTAATATCGTTATCCCAATGGCAGGCCTTGGAAGCCGTTTTGCGCAGGCTGGTTTTACCGATCCTAAGCCTTTTATCCCGGTAGGTGGATTGCCGATGGTTGAATTGGTTATCCGTAATTTAAGACCTTCTCGCCCACATCGATTTATCTTCATTTGCCAGCAGACGCATCTCGATCGCTATGATTTTTATCGTCGTTTGCAGGCTATTGCCCCCGGCTGCGAAGTTATTGGTCTTTCTGGCGTGACGGAGGGCGCCGCTTGTTCGGTACTGGCTGCTTCCTCACTTATTAATAACGACGACCCTTTGATGGTGGCAAATTCAGACCAGTGGGTTGACGTTGATATTGATAGCTATTTAAGCGCCATGGAGGAACGGCAGTTAGACGGCCTGATTATGACCTTTACTGCCGCCGACCCCAAATGGTCTTACGTTCTGCGGGATACGCAAAATCGGGTCTGCAAAGTCGTAGAAAAAGAAGTGGTTTCTGACGAGGCTACCGTGGGTATTTATAACTTCCGCCGTGGGAGCGATTTCTGCCGTCTGGCACAAGAAATGATCGAGCGTGACGAGCGCAGCATGGGTGAATTTTACGTCGCGCCGGTTTATACCCATCTTTATCAGGAGGGGTTTACCCGCATCGATACCTGCCAAATTGGCGCGGGAATGTATGGCCTGGGTACGCCGGCCGATCTCGCTACCTTTATTAATAGTCATGTACTGAATAAAGCGCTGAATAGCGGCCGGGTTGCCGCATGAACATCATCGCTCTTGCACATATCCATGCCCTGAAATATCCGGGCTGCTATAGCTTGTTTGATCCCGCAAGCCTGAAGGTTGCCGACCCGGATAATACGACGGTTATTACCTTTGCCGGAAGCAGCTTGCCTGCACGTAGAATGTCCGCGCTGGACAGGCTGGACGTTGCGCCTGAAGGCGACATTGTGCTGTCGTATTTCGATAGTTCTCCTCTCGGGCCCCAGCTTCTCTGGGATGCTGCACACCGCCTGCCTGTCGGCAAAACGCTCTATTTACAAGCGTCCGACGAAGTGGCGGAGATCCTCTCGCGTTCCTACTACCGCGATACATTTTGTGAGACGGCGAGAACGTCCTCTGGCGTACGTTCTTTTACTAAGACAGGCACGCTCATGGCCGAGGCCGACCGTGGGCTGGATGCATGGAGTTTCTGCATTCCAACCGGCAACGGCGACCCGGCTTTGTTAAATGACTGCGTGGCAAGAATACTGGCGCTGAATGTCCCGCAATTCGAGATTATCCTCTGTGGCCGCCCGAGAGAGGATTTCCTCTACTGGTCACAGGTGCGCATCGTTGGTGAGGATATTTCTGCTCCGCCGGTGCATATCACCCGCAAAAAAAACGTGCTGGCTCAGGAAGCTCATTACCCGAATCTTTGCATTTTGCATGACCGGGTTTTACTGCCGCTTAACTTTTATCAGGCGGTTCAGCAGTTCGGAGATGATTACCCGTTTGTCGGTTTTCAGTCCTTCTGGTTTGCCGATAAATGGCAGGCCGTACCCCGGCGCTACTCGGACACGGATGTTGCTACTGTGCTGCCGGATATAAACTTCCGCGCAGGCCGCGTGGAGCGAAAAAATCGACGCTTATTTGAGTCGATGCGTCAGTCATACAGGCATCCTGAACGTGCCAGCTTTGGGCGTGAATATTTAACTGGCAGTTTATATCTCTGCAAAAAATCCGTCTGGGCGCATCTTCCACAAAATGAAGACCTCTACTGGCAGGAATACGAAGATGTCGAGCAGGGTTTGTGCGCCGCCGCCGAAGGGATTCCTTCTCGTATTAATCCCTATAGCCTGACCTCGAGTAATTTTTATCGCAGCGTTTTTCATTGTCTTGGTCGGACTTTGTGCATGAAAAAGAACGGGCGAGTCACACTCCAGCGTGCCCCACAGGAACTATGGGGTTTTCCGCGTCGCCCTCATCTTGGTATCTCTCAGGCAACGGCCGTGGCGCGTTTATCCGAGTTCGCACACCGTTATATCGGTGACGATAGCCTGGTACGCCAGAGCAAATCTTTAATTGGGGTACGGCGATATATCCTTATTGCTCGCCTGTTATGGGCAGCGAAAGGCGATACCACAAATCTTGTTGATGATTGGCATAGCCTTGTGCTTTGTGAAGCTGCTATTCCGCAGGACAAAGAGTACCTCCAGTCGGTACTGGATGGCATCGCCGGTAACGCGCGCAAAAAAATCAACTGGTTACGCCATCCATCTCTAAGCCGGCAGCTTTACAACAACCCCTTTAGTTCGCTTTTTTTATCTGATGACGGCAAACCGGTATTCGCGGGGCCGCTGCGTCGGGCTTTTGGCAGCCTGGTCAGTGCCGTTTGGCTCAAGTATGGCTGTAGCCACACCGCCATTCGCCTTCCGTTGTTCGAATTATGGCGTCTGCTTATTTCCTGTAATGAAGTATCGCATACGAATAACTCGGGGGTTAGCCATGAAAAAGGCTGATATCCGCGTGGTAACTGGTACTGAGGGAGAGGTCATTGACTGGCTGAATGGAGTGAACACGCTGCCTGAACTTCCTGCCCTGGCAGACGTTACTTGCCTGTGGTTCACGCTTAATAATGAGGCCTCGCCGGTTTATGAAAAGCTTCATGCTAATGGTGTTCAGACCGTGGTTATTCTGCATCAGGATGGCTGGTTTACGCCGCCTGAAAATATAGAACCAGCGCTAAGTCGTTACATTCTTCAGGCTCGATGCCTCGAGCAGCCACTCTGGCTCGTGCTGTCTGGTGGCGATTTAGCGGGTAGCAAGCAGGCCTGGGAAGAAAAGCAGGCATTTGTTACGCACGGCAGGCCCCCGCTGTTCCGACTGCAGGCGCTGGTTCTCGCAACTAGCCTGGTTTATGGCGAGCAGGCCAGAAAAGTGTTAAGGCCGCTCCTACGCCTGGTCCGCAGGAGGAAGTAATGCAAAGCTTAAGTATTGTTTTGCAAGGGCCGCTGGGTGATGCGGGGGAGCTGCCCCGGACTACCTGGAAATACATTCTGCGAACGCGGCGGACATTCCCTCTCGCCGAACTCATTGTATCTGGCTGGAAAACCAGCCCTGAGCGTGATGCTCAACTGCAGGCCCAACTGGCCGGGCAGAACATCATCCTGGTCTTAAGCGATGATCCTGGCCCGGTTGTGGGTTACGACCGTGGCGGAAAATATGTCACCAATGTGAATAGGCAATTGATCTCAAGCCGCACCGGGCTTGCTGCGGCTACGCGTCCGCTGGCAATCAAGATGCGTATCGACAGCTACCTGTATTCACGCAAGCTTGTCAGGTTATTGACCAGCCGCGTGCTGGCACTGGATGGCCTTGATCGTGACGGCCGCTACACGGTTTTCCAGTCCAGAGTTATCAACTTGAATCTGTACGCCCGCGATGCGCGAGGGAGTATTCCGATTCTGTTTCATCCAGGCGATATCATGCTGGCCGGTAAAACGGCAGATGTGCGCTCCTTTTTTGCCGCACCTCTGGCCCACCACGATGACCTGTTCCATCCTACGGGCATCGCAGGTCTCTGGAGCGCGTGGCGCTATGTCTCCGAGCAATACTACTGGATCCACGCGATTGCCAAAGCCAGGGGAGTTACGGTTTTTGAGGGCAATTTTTCCCACACAGCTGCTCTGCTCGACTGCTCGGAAAGATATTACCTGGCTAATTTCATTCCTTACAGCCCACGTCAGCTGGGTTTTCGTTGGCCAAAATACTGGCGTAGCTACCCGCTGCGCGGGTTATTCAGCATTTATACCCAACGCCGCTGGCTGCGGCTTCACCACCGGGTCCACGGGCAATCAACCCCTCTGACGCCAATGCTATTGCTGGATATGGCAGGCACTCTGATTTGGCGAGCCTGTTACCGACTAAGGGCAAGAATAGTGCGTGTTCCGCATATTCGTAGAGTGCTGCTTGCACTTTTTTCTCATCGTAAATAGGAACCGGGAAATGAAAGGTTTTATCTCCCACGCCCGCAGCACTAGTTCGCTGGCTGAACTATGGCAGTCCAGGCATTTGATAAGCCAGCTTGTGCTGCGTGATTTTTCGGTGCGCTACCGCCAGACCTGGCTTGGATGGCTGTGGGCGCTACTCAATCCGCTGCTGCAACTCGGAATGTACTACGGCGTATTCGGCATCATCGTACGCTTCAATCCGCCGGAATATAACGTGCCCTATGCCTGGGTGCTGCTGAGCGGACTTGCTCTGTGGATGCTGTTTGCCAATACGGCTAACGCCGTCGGTGAGGTGTTGCTTAATAACCTTGAGTTAGTAAAGAAAATCTATTTCCCGCGCATTGGTCTGACGCTTGCGGGAATGGGCATTAGCGTGATTGATTTTCTGCTACTGCTGTTCTGGGTATGCGTGTTATTGCCGCTCTGTGGTGTGCGTTTCCCGGTAGTGCATCTTCCTCTTTTGCTGTTGTGCGGCGTCATGGTCGCGCTGCTAGGGTGGGGGCTGGGTTGCCTGATGGCGCTAGCCCAGCTACGTTTTCGTGATTTTCGCCATATTATTCCGTTGATGATCCAGGGGCTCTTTTACCTGACTCCTGTAGTCTGGACTCCGGGTCTATTGCCTAAAAATTTATATCATCTGATGGCATTAAATCCGTTATATGGCCTGGTCGGACTGTTTCGTTTTGCCTTATTAGGTGGTCAGCCTCCTTCTGCCTTTTCTATTTCTATCAGCGTGGGATTGACACTATTTGTTGCCGTAGTGGGCTATGGCTGTTTTATTCGTTATGAATCACAGGTAATGGACAGGGAATGATTACATTCGAGAAGGTTACGAAAAATTATTCCGCGAGTTACGTCCAGGGTAATAGCCTGCGTACGGCATTCAGTTTTCGCCGCGCTGCGCCAATTCCGGCGTTCACGGCAATTAATGATGTCAGCTTTACCATTAAAGCGGGAGAGTCCGTTGGCGTGTTAGGCCGTAACGGCGCGGGCAAGTCTACGTTACTCAAACTATTGACCCGGGTGACTCGTCCGAGCGCTGGTTGCATTAATGTTGGCGGGAGTATGTCTTCCTTGCTTGAAGTGGGAGCCGGTTTCCATCACGACCTGAGCGGGAGAGAGAATATCTTTCTGGCAGGCAGCATATTAGGTATGTCCCGCAAGGCAATTCATCAGCATCTTGATGAAATAATAGCCTTTTCAGAGCTGGAGTCGTTTCTTGATCAGCCGGTACGCACCTATTCGTCGGGGATGTTTTTGCGTCTTGCCTTTTCCGTGGGCATTCATCTGGATAGCGATATCCTGGCTATTGATGAGGCGCTGGCGGTCGGGGACAAAAGCTTCCGCGAGAAATGTTTTGGCAAAATCAACGAGTTTAAAGCCCGGGGAGGCACCCTGGTGCTGGTTAGCCATGATGAGAACCAGCTGCGCAAAACGTGTGAACGCGGAATTCTGCTTGAGCACGGAACCTTACTATTTGACGGTGACATAAACACCGCCCTCGAACATTACAATTTAATTTAATGGGCAAGGAGTCTATATGCAGATTTTAGCACATCGTGGTGCCTGGTCGTCCCGTGATGAACAAAATACCGCTCCGATATTATATAAAGCATTAACCAGCGGTTGGGGAATAGAAACTGATATTCGTGACCTCAATGGTGAGTTAGTAGTAAGTCATGATACGCCACGTGATGGAGTATTAACCGTGGCGCAATTTCTTGATGATTATATTGCATCAAAATCTGGCGCTATGCTGGCTCTAAATATTAAATCAGATGGCTTAACTGCCCGCTTAAAAAAACTGCTAAACGAGCGGAATATCAGCCAATATTTTTGCTTCGATATGTCCGTGCCCGACACGATGCCTTACCTGGCTGCCGGGATGAATGTTGCCGCTCGCCTCAGCGAGTATGAACCTGAGGGGCCGTTAAGCGAAAAGTCTCAGGTGCTGTGGGTGGATGGTTTTTATGGTCTGGAAATCAGTATCGCCCAACTGGAAAAATGGTTGTGTGCGGGCAAGCAAGTGTGCCTGGTTTCGCCTGAGTTACATGGGCGAGACCACGCTGCCCTTTGGGCACAACTGGCAGCAATGCCGCTTTCGTTACGTAAAGATCCTCATTTAATGCTGTGCACCGACAGCCCACTCAAAGCGCAGGAGTTGCTGGGATGAGCCGTATTCGCGGAGTTATTTTTGATATGGATGGGGTGCTGATTGACGCGAAAGAGTGGCATTACGACGCGCTGAATCAGGCTCTCGCTTTGTTTGGATTAACGATTACCCGAGCTGAACATGAGGGTGAATTTGACGGCCTGCCGACCAGGGAAAAACTTGACCGCTTAACGGCGCGTTATGGTTTGCCTGCCTCGCTGCATGCTTTCATCAATGAGATGAAGCAGATTTACACTTTACAGCTTATCAACCAAAACTGCTGGCCGGTGTACGAACACCAGCTCGCGTTATCCCGTCTTAAGCAGCACGGCTACAGGCTGGCCGTTGCTTCAAATTCTGTACGCGGCAGCATCGATAACATGCTGTCACGGGCAAAACTGCTTGATTATCTACAGTTTACCCTTTCAAACGAGGATGTTAGCCGGGGTAAACCGGATCCGGAAATTTATCTAAAAGCGCAGCTTTGTCTGGGCCTTAAACCGCAGGAATGCGTGATTGTTGAAGATAATCCGCACGGCATTGCGGCCGCAAGAGCGTCCGGCGCGCACGTAATGGAAGTTGCAGGGCCCTCAGAGGTGACCTGGAACCGACTCCGGAATTTTATCGCGAAGTGTGAGGAAGCAGCATGAAACCTTTATTGCTAATCATGACCTCTATGCCGCCGAAAGGGCAATGGCCTGAGTGGAATACGGTGTGGTGTGCTCCTTCACTGCTTCAGCGTGCAGAGTCGGATGCGGATCAGGTCATTATTTTGCCCGGGACAAAAATTCCGCCGCTCTGCCAGGGGCTGCTGGTGGGAGAGGGTTGGCCTCTGGCGGTACCCGTGGCGCTGATAACTGAGCAAAAGGCGTCTCTTCCTTTGCCCGACGCGGACTGTGCCAGAGCCGATCTCAGCGCCCCGGATGCTGGAATGCTTTATTTCCCGCGCCGTGAGCAGTTTGTCACCTGTGCTCAAAATGCTATTCGCACGCATAACCCGTTGCAAGGGCCCGTAACGCTGCAAGATTGTTGGCATCAGGCTTCCATTATGGGGATGCTTTCACCGGAGGATGAACGCGGACTGACGCGTGATGTATTGGATGTAGAGGCCGGATATGTGTGAGCATAAAGGCAGTATTCTGTCACCGGCTGGGCAGGCCAATGTGGTGATATGGGGTGAATATGCGGCTGCAACTGGTATCCGCTTTATCCTTGAGGAGCTTTATCCGGATGAAACGATTGCTTATGTGTCATCACCGGACGAAATAAAAGATGAAATTGGCCTCAATACCCGCCTGCTTATTGGGGTAGGGCAAAGTCTGCTGCACGGACTTCATGCCATACTGGATGCCGCCATGAAGTATCCGAAAGTCACTCAGTTGTTGATAACCGCTGCGCAGGGGCAGTTGCTTACACTGCTGGCACCAGGGATACCTGTATTACAGATAAAAAGTCCTATTCATGAAGTGGTTGCATTTCTGAAAAAACGACCGTCGGGGCGAAATTCGTCGCCTATTAATGAGGGTTTTCTAAGGTTAACCCAGCGCCAGCAGGAAGTTTTTTATCTCCTGATTTATGGAAAAGATACCGCGACTATCGGGCGCTATTTAGGAATGTCGGTAAAAGTAGTCAGTAATACTAAAATGATGATAATGAAGAAGATGAACATTGAACATCGCGGGGAGATGCTCATCTTATGCTCTATGCTATCGAGATTGCCTCAGCAACAATGGCGTCAGCTTGTTAAATATCGTGTCTCTCCGTTGAGCATATACAAAACAACGATAAAGCATTTCAATAATCATTCTCTGTACTCCGAAATGTCAGCTTAGATTGACCTTTTTCTACCTTTTCATACTTTAAAAGAGCCTTTGGGGGGGGGGGCTATGGCATCCACGTACTGTCAGAAAACATTACTAAAAAAGACCAGGGTAAACTCTGGTGAGATGTTAATGGAGTTGATGTTTCATGGAAAAAGATAATAAAAGAGAGACTCACTCTCTGCAGGAAGATCGTCTAAAACGTCAGTATAAGCGTCTGTTATGGCGCTGGCAGACGCAGGCGGTGGAAGTGAGTCTCCCTGAGGTTGCAGCGGTGCTGGTCTGTACTCCACGGTATGCCCGCGTATTACTCCACGCCATGATTGAGCGAAAATGGCTAACCTGGGCATCACGTCCGGGCAGGGGAGCAAAAGGGCGACTCCACTGCCGGGTAAATGAATGGGGGCTTGACTCCGCACAACAGGATGAGCGAACGGAATCATTCGTTACGCACCACAGCCTCGTTAGTGCTAACGGGCGCGGTACTCGGGTGGTAATACCTTTCTATCGTCCTGTGGAAAAAATTACCCCTTCCGACCACACTGGGAGAGTGGAGCGTCATTTAATTATGATGGTTCATGCGGGGCTGACCAGGCTTAACGAGCATGGCATCCCGGAGCCAGACCTTGCGCATACCGTTGAAAGCAGGAATAACCATACGGTATGGATTTTCCATCTGCGATCGGGGCTTATTTGGCACAATGGCGAACGAGTCCAGGCGGAGCAGCTTCTCCAGTCTCTGAAACATCACCTTGTAAGGCCTGCTTTCCAGCATGTGATTTCAGCCGCCCTGGCAGGAGAAGATGCCATCGTACTCACATTGGCTCGTTCCGATGCTTTACTTGCGCATCGCCTTGCAAATACGGTTCATGCTTTATCACATCCCTGCGGGGCTGAAATTGGCCTTGGCGCATTTGCGGTCAGGCATCATGATGATGAGCATATTATTCTTAATCGCTTTATGGAGTATCACGGCCTGCGCCCGTTGGTTCAGGAAGTTGAATACAGAATCATGGCCCGTTTACCTAAACATAAGTGGACGACGGTAACGGTGACTCAACCTGAAGATAGCGTGGAGGCGGCCGACCAGATCCATGTTTCGAGCGATTCCTCCGGGTTTGTCTTCCTTGCGTTTAATGAACGCAAAGGAGGGTTAAGCAAAGCCCAGCAGGATCTTATCCGGGGGCTGGCTCGAATAGCCGTTAGTGCGCTGGATGGAGTGGAGGGGATGCAGGCCGTGGACAGTGAGTTCGCCTGCACAGCGCCGCGCCAGGCGATGGAACCCGATGTGAAGCTTCCTGCCACGTTAACTCTGGTCTATTTCTGGGCTCCGGAAACAGAACAGCTTATGAAACAACTGGTCCGCCAGCTATCCTATTGGCAGTGTCGCCTGGTTCTGCAGCCGGTGGATGCTAATCACTGGTTCTTAACCTCGGGATGGGAGGACTGGGATATTGGCGTCTCAGATCTTCGCTTCGGTAAGTCGAAGTGGTTCTCGCCGGAAGAGCGTTTTTGTCACTCTTTAATGATGCAGAGGTTTATGCCGGAACCAACCCTGCAACGTCTAATGAGAATACAAGAAAGGATGGGTAAGGATGCTGAACGCTATCCGGAACGCTCACATAAATTGATGCGGTTTTTGATTGATAAGTCTTTCCTGTTCCCTTTGTTTAGTTTTAGTTTCCAGGTTAAGTCAACGCCCCAGATCCGCGGTGTGGAAGTGACTTCGCAGGGCTGGCCAGATCTGACTCGATTGTGGGTTCAGGGGAAGTGAAAATAGTATGGAATGATACACATTACGATTAGTTGCTAGTGCAGTGTTTTATTGTGGTCAATTAAATAAAGGGTGCAAATGGCGCCCCTTATTTATGGTTCTGGTGAATTACATAAAGCTAATAGCGAATGACAAAAATATCGTTGATGATTGCGATAATTTATTTTTGTTTGTTCCATGTGTTTAGATAAAATGCAGGCATGGCTTCAGACTTAAAGTCTTCATCGGGGAGATAATAAATAAAAAGCTGTCGTTCGGACGCGATATGATAGTTGCTAAATGTGAAGTAATACCTGATTGGGAATTCTGTACTTTTCCATCTTCAATTGAAATGGTCCCAAAAGAGGATGGAAACTATAATGCCAGCCTCGGTAAGGAGCTTGAATACAGCATGAGCCAGAGGTTCCGATACCAACGTACCACTCGCAGTTTTTAATTATTTCTTATAAATTTCATACGCTACCACTTGATATTTTCTTAATTCATGGCTGCTGTTACTAATAGATTACGTTATCTGGACTTGTCATTGTTTGCTATTAAGCCAAAGAATTTATTGAGCGGAACGGGTCTCTTTCCTCTGTGCCGTACACGAATAAAGTGAGAAGGATGCTTGCGATGAGATGCCATCTGTACGTCAGCATTTTTTCTTGCTTTATAACAACATCAATGACGTGTACTATTGTGCTGCGTAGTTAGAGAGCAGGAGAGGGTACTTCGGGGACAATGTTCTTCCGGACGTACACAGTTTGCAGAGTGAAGCATTCAACTCACCTCAACTCTCTGATTAATCTAAACTTCAATAGAACTGTATGTGATCTTTCGTGTGGGTCACCACTGCAGATAAGGACATAACATGCCTGTTATTACTCTTCCTGATGGCAGCCAACGCCATTACGACAAACCCGTTAGCCCGATGGATGTTGCGCTGGATATTGGTCCAGGCCTCGCAAAAGCGTGTATTGCCGGTCGCGTAGACGGTGAACTGGTAGACGCCTCCGATATTATCGACCACGATGCGAAGCTCGCCATCATCACGGCAAAAGACGAAGCCGGTCTGGAAATTCTGCGCCACTCTTGTGCTCACCTGCTGGGTCATGCCATCAAGCAGCTGTGGCCGCACACCAAAATGGCGATTGGCCCGGTTATCGACAACGGTTTCTACTACGACGTTGACCTTGACCACACCCTGACGCAGGAAGATCTTGAGCTGCTCGAAAAGCGTATGCATGAGCTGGCCGAGAAAGATTATGACGTCATTAAGAAGAAGGTGAGCTGGCAGGAAGCGCGTGAGACTTTTGTCAACCGCGGTGAAAACTACAAAGTTGCCATTCTTGATGAAAATATCAGCCATGATGACAAACCCGGTTTGTATCATCATGAAGAATACGTGGATATGTGCCGCGGCCCACACGTACCGAACATGCGTTTCTGCCATCACTTCAAGCTGCAGAAAACCTCCGGTGCTTACTGGCGTGGCGACAGCAACAATAAGATGTTGCAGCGTATCTACGGCACCGCCTGGGCGGATAAAAAGCAGCTGAATGCTTATCTGCAACGCCTGGAAGAAGCGTCCAAACGCGACCACCGTAAAATCGGCAAGCAGCTTGACCTGTACCATATGCAGGAAGAAGCGCCGGGTATGGTGTTCTGGCACAATGACGGCTGGACTATCTTCCGTGAACTGGAAGTATTTGTTCGCTCCAAGCTGAAAGAGTACCAGTACCAGGAAGTGAAAGGCCCGTTCATGATGGACCGTGTGCTGTGGGAAAAAACCGGCCACTGGGACAACTACAAAGATGCGATGTTTACCACGTCTTCCGAGAACCGTGAATACTGCATCAAACCGATGAACTGCCCGGGTCACGTGCAGATTTTCAACCAGGGCCTGAAGTCTTACCGCGACCTGCCGCTGCGCATGGCCGAATTCGGTAGCTGCCACCGCAACGAGCCTTCGGGCGCGCTGCACGGCCTGATGCGCGTGCGCGGATTTACTCAGGACGATGCCCACGTCTTCTGTACTGAAGAACAGGTTCGTGACGAAGTAAACAGCTGCATCCGTATGGTGTACGACATGTACAGCACCTTCGGTTTTGAAAAAATCGTCGTCAAGCTGTCTACCCGTCCGGAAAAACGCATCGGCAGCGACGAAATGTGGGATCGCGCGGAAGCGGATCTGGCCGTTGCGCTGCAGGAAAACAATATCCCGTTTGACTATCAGCCGGGTGAGGGTGCATTCTACGGCCCTAAAATTGAATTTACCCTGTACGACTGCCTTGATCGTGCCTGGCAGTGTGGTACCGTGCAGCTTGACTTCTCCCTCCCAACTCGCTTGAACGCCTCTTATATCGGCGAAAATAACGAGCGTTTGGTGCCGGTAATGATTCACCGCGCCATTTTGGGCTCAATGGAACGCTTTATCGGTATTCTGACCGAAGAGTTCGCCGGGTTCTTCCCAACATGGCTGGCTCCGGTGCAGGCTGTGGTGATGAATATCACCGATGGCCAGGCCGATTACGTTAACGAATTGACTCGTAAACTCCAAAATGCGGGCATTCGCGTAAAAGCAGACTTGAGAAATGAGAAGATAGGCTTTAAAATCCGTGAACACACGTTACGTCGTGTCCCTTATATGTTGGTTTGTGGCGATAAAGAGGTCGAAGCAGGCAAAGTTGCCGTTCGTACCCGCCGCGGTAAAGACCTGGGGAGCATGGACGTCAACGAATTGATTGAAAAGCTGCAGCAAGAGATTCGCAGCCGCAATCTTCATCAACTGGAGGAATAAAGTATTAAAGGCGGAAAAAGAGTTCAACCGGCGCGTCCTAATCGCATTAACAGAGAGATTCGTGCCACTGAGGTTCGTCTGACCGGTATAGATGGCGAGCAGATTGGTATTGTCAGTCTGAATGAAGCTTTAGAAAAAGCCGAAGAGGCAGGGGTTGATTTAGTTGAAATCAGTCCAAATGCCGAACCGCCTGTTTGCCGCATCATGGACTACGGCAAGTTCCTCTACGAGAAAAGCAAATCTTCTAAGGAACAGAAGAAGAAGCAAAAAGTTATTCAGGTTAAGGAAATTAAATTCCGACCTGGCACCGATGATGGCGACTACCAGGTAAAACTCCGCAGCCTGGTTCGCTTTCTGGAAGAAGGAGATAAAGCCAAGATCACACTGCGTTTCCGCGGTCGTGAGATGGCTCACCAACAGATTGGTATGGAAGTGCTTAACCGCGTCCGTGACGATCTGAGTGAACTGGCAGTGGTCGAATCCTTCCCTACGAAGATCGAAGGCCGCCAGATGATCATGGTGCTTGCTCCTAAGAAGAAACAGTAAGGCCATCAAGTAACATGCCGCGGGGCTCCGGCCCTGCGGATTTTTGTTCGCCTACTGGTTCGTTTTATTAACAATGCGAAGTGGAAATTGAAATGCCAAAGATTAAAACAGTACGCGGCGCCGCTAAGCGCTTCAAAAAGACTGCTTCTGGCGGTTTTAAGCGTAAGCACGCTAACCTGCGTCACATTCTGACTAAGAAGTCTACTAAGCGTAAACGTCATCTGCGTCCGAAAGGCATGGTCTCCAAAGGGGATCTGGGCCTGGTAGTCGCGTGCCTGCCGTACGCATAAGTAAACTTTTTTTAATTAATTCAGAATATAGAAACAGGAGAGCTAAATGGCTCGCGTAAAACGTGGTGTAATCGCACGTGCTCGTCACAAAAAAATCCTCAAACAAGCTAAAGGCTACTATGGTGCGCGTTCTCGCGTATACCGCGTTGCCTTCCAGGCTGTTATCAAAGCTGGTCAGTACGCTTACCGCGACCGTCGTCAACGTAAACGTCAGTTCCGCCAGCTGTGGATTGCACGTATCAACGCTGCAGCTCGTCAGAACGGTATCTCTTACAGCAAATTCATCAACGGCCTGAAAAAAGCCTCTGTTGAAATCGACCGTAAGATCCTGGCTGACATCGCAGTATTCGACAAAGTGGCATTCACTGCCCTGGTCGAAAAAGCGAAAGCAGCTCTGGCTTAAGCCAGTTAAGAGAGGGAGCTTGCTCCCTCTTTTTATATACAAGATAATCAATTTATTGACTTTTAGCGCCCGGGCTCGTTCAATAGCCGAAGCGAAAACTGTCGAAATAAGGTAACTGCAAGCATGAATGCTGCTATTTTCCGCTTCTTTTTTTACTTTAGCGCCTGACTCAGGGGGCTTTGCGCGTAAGAAAAGAAACGAAAAACAGCGCCGAAAGCCTCCTGTCCGGAGGCTTTTTTTTTGCGTTTCGTTTTCGAATCAGACCAACCACCCCGGCAGTTTGCCGGCATAAGAGGAATACCATGCCACATCTCGCAGAGCTGGTTGCCAGTGCAAAAGCAGCCATAAACGATGCCCAGGATGTTGCCGCGTTAGATGTTGTACGCGTCGAATATTTAGGGAAGAAGGGCCACCTGACCCTCCAGATGACGACCCTGCGTGAACTGCCGCCGGAAGAACGTCCGGCAGCTGGCGCGGTCATCAACGAAGCTAAAGAGCAGGTTCAGGAAGCCCTGAACGCCCGCAAAGCCGCGCTGGAAAGCGCAGAGTTGAATAAACGCCTGGCCGCGGAAACCATCGATGTTTCTCTGCCTGGCCGCCGTATCGAAAATGGCGGTCTGCACCCGGTGACCCGTACTATCGACCGTATAGAAAGCTTCTTTGGCGAGCTGGGCTTTACCGTGGCGACCGGTCCGGAAATCGAAGATGACTACCACAACTTCGACGCGCTGAATATTCCCGGGCACCACCCGGCTCGTGCTGACCACGATACCTTCTGGTTCGATGCGACTCGCCTGCTGCGTACCCAGACGTCCGGCGTGCAGATCCGCACCATGAAAGACAAGCAGCCGCCAATCCGTATTATTGCGCCGGGCCGCGTCTATCGTAACGACTACGATCAGACCCACACCCCGATGTTCCACCAGATGGAAGGCCTGATTGTTGATACCAATATCAACTTCACCAACCTGAAGGGCACGCTGCACGACTTCCTGAATAACTTCTTCGAAGAAGACCTGCAAATTCGCTTCCGCCCGTCCTACTTCCCGTTCACCGAGCCGTCCGCAGAAGTGGACGTAATGGGTAAAAACGGCAAGTGGCTGGAAGTGCTGGGCTGCGGCATGGTGCACCCGAACGTACTGCGCAACGTCGGCATCGATCCGGAAGTTTACTCCGGCTTTGCCTTCGGTATGGGCATGGAGCGTCTGACCATGCTGCGCTACGGCGTGACCGACCTGCGCGCATTCTTCGAAAATGATTTACGTTTCCTCAAACAGTTCAAATAAGGGCGGGATATCCAATGAAATTCAGTGAACTCTGGTTACGCGAATGGGTAAATCCAGCCAACAGCAGTGACGAGTTATCCGGCCAGATAACCATGGCTGGTCTGGAAGTAGACGGCGTTGATGCCGTTGCGGGCGCATTCCACGGCGTAGTGGTGGGTGAAGTGGTTGAGTGCGGCCAGCACCCTAACGCCGACAAGCTGCGCGTGACAAAAGTCAACGTAGGCGGCGATCGCCTGCTTGATATCGTCTGCGGCGCATCAAACTGTCGTCAGGGCCTGAAAGTGGCCGTAGCGACCGTTGGCGCGGTACTGCCGGGCGATTTCAAAATTAAAGCGGCTAAGCTGCGTGGTGAGCCTTCTGAAGGCATGCTGTGCTCCTTCTCCGAGCTGGGTATTTCCGGCGACCACGACGGCATCATCGAGCTGCCTGCGGATGCACCTGTCGGCACCGACATCCGCGAATTCCTGAAGCTTGACGATAACACCATCGAAATTAGCGTAACGCCAAACCGCGCGGACTGCCTGGGCATTATCGGCGTGGCTCGCGACGTTGCCGTGCTGAACAAGTTGCCTCTGGTTGAGCCAGAAATGGCCGCCGTAGCGGCTACCGTCAACGACACGCTGCCGATTCGCGTAGACGCCGCAGAAGCCTGCCCTCGCTACCTGGGCCGCGTTGTTAAAGGTATCAACGTTAAGGCGCCAACCCCGCTGTGGATGCAAGAGAAACTGCGCCGCTGCGGTATTCGCTCCATTGATGCCGTGGTTGACGTAACCAACTACGTGCTGATGGAACTTGGCCAGCCGATGCACGCCTTCGATCTGAACCGCATTGAAGGCGGGATCGTAGTGCGTATGGCGCAAGAGGGCGAAACCCTCGTACTGCTGGACGGCAGCGAAGCTAAACTGAACGCGGATACCCTGGTCATCGCGGACCATAACAAAGCGCTGGCAATGGGCGGCATCTTCGGCGGCGAGCACTCCGGCGTTAACGATGAAACCCAGAACGTCCTGCTGGAATGCGCCTTCTTCAGCCCGCTTTCCATTACCGGTCGCGCACGTCGTCACGGCCTGCACACCGACGCTTCTCACCGCTATGAGCGTGGCGTAGATCCGGCTCTGCAATACAAAGCGATGGAGCGCGCTACCCGCCTGCTGATTGATATTTGCGGCGGCGAAGCCGGCCCGGTTATCGACGTAACAAATGAAGCTCACCTGCCTAAGCGTGCAACCATTACTCTGCGCCGCAGCAAGCTGGATCGCCTGATTGGCCACCATATCGAAGATGCGCAGGTTAGCGACATTCTGCGCCGCCTGGGCTGCGAAGTGACCGAAGGCCAGGATCAATGGACTGCCGTTGCGCCAAGCTGGCGTTTCGACATGGAAATTGAAGAGGATCTGGTGGAAGAAGTTGCCCGTATCTACGGCTACAACAGCATTCCAAACAGCCCGGTACAGGCAGGCCTGGTGATGGGTACGCATCGTGAAGCGGACCTGTCCCTGAAGCGTGTGAAAACCATGCTGGTGGACAAAGGCTACCAGGAAGTCATCACCTATAGCTTCGTTGACCCGAAAATTCAGCAGCTTCTGCACCCGGGCGAAGAAAATCTGATTCTTCCTAATCCTATCTCCAGCGATATGTCCGCGATGCGTCTGTCTCTGCTGACCGGCCTGCTGACTACCGTGGTTTATAACCAGAACCGTCAGCAAAGCCGCGTGCGTATTTTCGAGTCCGGCCTGCGCTTTGTGCCTGATACTCAGGCGGACCTTGGCATTCGTCAGGATCTTATGCTGGGCGGCGCCATCTGTGGAAACCGCTATGAAGAGCACTGGGATCTGGCGCGTAACGGCGTTGACTTCTATGATCTGAAAGGCGATCTGGAGTCTGTTCTGGCCCTGACCGGCAAACTTTCGGACATCGAATTCAGAGCAGAAGCAAATCCGGCCTTGCATCCAGGGCAAAGTGCTGCCATTTATTTAGCAGGTGAATGCATTGGTTTCATTGGTGTTGTTCACCCGGAGCTGGAGCGTAAGCTTGACCTGAACGGCCGCACGCTGGTGTTCGAAGTGCTGTGGAACAGGCTCGCAGACCGCGTGGTGCCTGACGCTCAGGAGATTTCACGCTTCCCGGCAAACCGCCGTGATATCGCCGTTGTGGTGGCTGAAAACGTTCCCGCAGCAGATATTTTGGTCGAGTGTAAGAAAGTTGGCGCAAATCAGGTAGTTGGCGTAAACTTATTTGACGTGTACCGTGGCAAGGGCGTAGCCGAAGGCTACAAGAGCCTGGCCATAAGCCTTATCCTTCAGGATACGGGCCGTACACTCGAAGAAGAGGAGATTGCCGCTACCGTTGCAAAATGTGTAGAGGCATTAAAAGAGCGATTCCAGGCATCATTGAGGGATTGAACGTATGGCGCTTACAAAAGCTGAAATGTCAGAATATCTGTTTGATAAGCTTGGTCTTAGCAAACGAGATGCCAAAGAGCTGGTAGAGCTGTTTTTCGAAGAGATCCGTCGCGCTCTGGAAAACGGTGAGCAGGTTAAACTCTCGGGCTTTGGTAATTTTGACTTACGCGATAAAAACCAACGTCCCGGGCGCAACCCGAAGACCGGTGAAGATATTCCCATTACGGCGCGCCGTGTGGTGACCTTCCGACCTGGTCAGAAGCTAAAAAGTCGGGTTGAAAACGCGTCGCCAAAAGACGAGTAACCTGAGTTAACAAAAGGCCGCTAACGCGGCCTTTTTCTTTTCTTGTTCTCACCCATAAACTCCCCGTAAAATCAGGCGCATAAATGTGCCGGGCTGGAGCCTTTACGCTGATGCTGAGTTTTGTTACCAGGCAACGTCGATTCGAGCGGCGCTGGCTTTTTGCGCTGATCTTCGCGATGGCCGCGGTGGCGGCGCTGAGCCTGTGCGCCGGTGACGTCTGGTTTTCGCCGCTCTCCTGGTGGAGCGATGAGGCGCATCTATTCATCTGGCAAATAAGATTACCGAGAACGCTGGCGGTGCTGCTGGTCGGGGCGGCGCTGGCGGTATCCGGCACCGTTATGCAGGCGCTGTTTGAAAACCCGCTGGCTGAACCCGGTCTGCTGGGCGTGTCTAACGGCGCGGGCGTGGCGCTGGTCGGCGGGCTGCTGCTGGGGCAGGGGATATTGCCCGGCTGGGCGCTCGGCCTGTGCGCTATCTCCGGGGCGCTTGCCATCACTCTTATTCTGTTACGTTTTTCCCGTCGTCATCTCTCCACCAGTCGTCTATTACTTGCAGGGGTGGCGCTGGGTATTATCTGTAGCGCGCTGATGACCTGGGCGGTCTACTTCAGCTCCAGTCTCGACCTGCGCCAGTTAATGTACTGGATGATGGGCGGTTTTGGCGGCGTGGACTGGCAGCAGGCCTGGCTAATGGCGACGCTGCTGCCGGTGATTATCTGGCTATGCCGCCAGCATGCGCCGTTGAACCTGATGGCGCTTGGGGAAAACTCTGCCCGCCAGCTTGGCCTGCCGGTCTGGCTCTGGCGCAATATTATGGTGGTCGCGACAGGCTGGCTGGTGGGCGTGAGCGTTGCGCTTGCCGGGGCAATTGGCTTTGTTGGCTTGGTTATCCCGCATATGCTGCGCCTCAGCGGGCTGACGGACCATCGTGTTCTGCTGCCCGCCAGCGCATTAGCCGGTGCGGCGGTGTTAACCGGGGCGGACGTGGTGGCGCGGCTTGCATTAAACTCAGCCGAGCTGCCTATCGGCGTGGTCACCGCCACGCTGGGCGCACCGGTATTTATCTGGTTGTTATTGAAAGCCGGGCGTTAACCCGGCTCACTGATTAAGGGGATGCTATGCAAAGCAATGTTCTGAATACCGAAGTAACGACCATTGAAGGCGAAAACACCACGCTGGAAAACTGGCAGGGTAAGGTGCTGTTGATTGTTAACGTCGCGTCTAAATGCGGCCTGACGCCTCAGTACGAGCAGCTGGAAAACCTGCAGAAAGATTTCGAGGCACAGGGCTTTAGCGTGCTGGGCTTCCCGTGCAACCAGTTCCTTGGCCAGGAGCCGGGCAGCAGCGAAGAGATCAAAACTTTTTGCAGCACCACTTACGGCGTAACCTTCCCGCTGTTCAGCAAAATCGACGTTAACGGCGAGCACCGCCACCCGTTCTACCAGAAGCTGATCGACGCCTGCCCGGCGGCCATAGCGCCGGAAGGTAGCGGCTTCTACGAACGCATGAGCAGCAAAGGCCGCGGCCCGCTGTACCCTGACGATATCCTGTGGAACTTCGAGAAATTCCTCATCGGGCGTGACGGTAAAGTTATCCAGCGCTTCTCACCGGATATGACGCCGGAAGATCCGATTATTCTGGACGCTATCAAACAGGCGCTGGCGAAATAATTTGCCACTCCTGCAATTAAACGGAGTCACCGTCGCAGACCGGCTTGGGCCGATAACCGCGACGGTGGAGCCGGGCGAGCTTATCCACCTCGTGGGGCCTAACGGGGCGGGTAAGAGCACCTTGCTGGCGCGCATGGCCGGGCTGATCGAGGGGCAGGGCAGTATTCAGCTCAACGACCGGCCGCTTGAGGCCTGGCTCCCCGCCGCGCTTTCACGCCGTCGCGCCTGGCTTAGCCAGCAGCAACTTCCTCCTTTTGCCATGCCGGTCTGGCATTACCTGCAACTGCATCAGCCTTCGCCCGATGCGGAACAGGCAATGATGCGCCTGGCGGAGGCTTTGTGGCTGACGGATAAGTTAACGCGGCCGGTTAACCAGCTTTCGGGCGGCGAATGGCAGCGCGTGCGGCTTGCTGCGGTGCTGCTGCAAATCGACCCGGAGGCCAATCCTCTCGGGCAGCTTCTGCTGCTGGACGAGCCGATGAACAGCCTTGACGTTGCCCAGCAGGCGGCGCTTGACCGCGTGCTGCTGGCGTTTTGCGAAGCCGGTATTGCGGTTGTGATGAGCGGCCATGACCTGAACCACAGCCTGCGCCACGCCCATAAAGTGTGGCTGCTGCGCGAGGGTAAAATGGTGGCTCAGGGCGGCCGCGATTTGGTGCTGACGCCGCAAAATTTAGCCGCCGCCTACCAGATGCCGTTTCGCTTATTGCGCATTGAAGGGCACAGTATGCTGATAAGTCCGCTATAACATCGCGGAAAGCTTGCAATAATTTCGCATGGCAGGCTAAATTATCGGAAATTATAACGCCAGGAGATGTCTGAAAAATGCGTTTGTGGCTTATTGCAGTGGCATGCATAGTTTTGGTCGGGTGTAGCCATAATGCCCCTCATCCAAACGCCCGGCTTTCGGACTCCATCACCGTTATTGCTCAATTAAACGATCAGCTGCGTAGCTGGCACGGCACGCCGTACAGCTATGGCGGCATGAGCCGCCGCGGCGTTGACTGCTCGGGCTTCGTGTTGATGACCTTCCGCGACAGGTTTGAGCTGATGCTGCCGCGTATGACCAGCCAGCAGGCGGAAATCGGCACCCGAATCGATAAAGACGATCTGTTGCCGGGAGACTTGGTTTTCTTCAAAACCGGCTCGGGAGAAAGCGGCCTCCACGTTGGCATCTACGACACCGACAATACCTTTATCCACGCCTCTACCAGCCGCGGCGTAATGCGCTCCTCGCTGGATAACGTCTACTGGCGCAAAAAGTTCTGGCAGGCGCGCCGTATCTAGCTTCTTCCGTTAAACCTGGCTAAAAATCGTGACCGTTCCCGCAAATCTGCGGGCGGTGTCAACGCGCTTTCTAATATCAGGTAATATCGGCAAGCACTCTGTTTTCCCGCTAAGGATTGTTCAATGGTTACCCTCGAAGATGTTGCCGCCCACGCCGGTGTCTCTCGCGCCACCGTCTCTCGCGTGGTGAACGGCGATACTAAGGTTAAATCGCATACCCGGACTAAAGTCGAAGCCGCGATTGCCGAGCTGGGTTATTCCCCCAATCCTGCCGCGAGGGCGCTGGCCTCCAGCCAGAGCCACACCATCGGGCTGGTGACTACGTCTTACACCGGCGGCTTCTTTGGCTCGCTGATGGACACGGTGCAAAGCGAAGCCGAATCAAACGGTAAACAGCTGCTGGTGACCCAGGGGCGCGGCGTGGAAGAGAACGAACGCAATGCCATCCAGCGGCTCTACAATCTGCGCTGCGACGGGCTGGTTATTCACGTTCGTGCGATATCTGACGAAACCCTTGTGCAACTGGCCGAGCGCGGTAATAAATTTATCGTGCTCGACAGAGAGGTTCCGGCGCTTCGCGAGCGCTGCGTGGTCTTCGATCATCGCCTTGCCAGCCAGATGGCGACCCAATATCTGCTGGATGCCGGCCACCGGGCTATCGCCTGTGTTCACGGCCCGACTCAGCGAGCCTCGAGCCTGCTGCGTCGCCAGGGGTTTCTGGACGTGATGGAACGAGACGGCATTAAGCCGGTCGCGGTGGTGGAGGGCGAGTACGACATGCCAAGCGGCTACAAGCAGACGGCGGCGCTGCTGGATAAGTATAAAATCAGCGCCCTTTACTGCTGTAATGAAGAGATGGCCGTCGGCGCTATGTTAGCCATTACCGAACGCGGTTTACGCATCCCGCTGGATATATCCCTTATATGTTATGACAGTGGAGACCGAGCGGCATTTGTTCGCCCGGCGTTAACCAGCATCTATTTCCCCATCGGGGATATGGCGCGTTATGCAACGCGTAAATTATTAAATGAACAATGTGAGAATGAATCTTTTTTACCTTCGATCGTAGCCCGCGACTCGGTGCGTGATTTGCGTTAAAAACTGGCTATGTACGGATATCCAGGATAAGCTGCAAATAATTAAAAGATAAAGCTTAAACGTTTCAGGGATGAGTGTGAAATACACAGCGATAGCGGCTATCCGAATTTTCTCGGAGTGGCGCTGTATCTCTCTGCCGTCCAACCGGAAATCTACAGGGCTGGCAAATGATTGTTTCACTTGATATTGTTTATTGTTCTCACCTCTACTTTCGCCCGGCAATGAAGCCGGATGATAGCGTTATGGGCGTGGAAATAGTGGCAAACTTTGTCGGTGAGGATGCGCCGGTGCGTATTCCCGTTGAGCTTCTTACTCCCCATCTTAGCCCGCAGCAGCAGCTCTCCCTGTTTAGCGAAAAATTAGCGCTTATTGAAGAACATAAAAGTTTCTTTATCTCACAGCGCCTGATTGCCTGGGTTCATATTAATGAAATCATTGTTGACGCGCTAATTAATGACCAGAGTTTATTCCTCAGGTTAAAAGCGCTGCCGTTTATTGAATTAACCCTGAGCGAAAGTTTCCCCGACCTGAATAGCGGAACGGCTAATTTAAGGCTGGCGCAAATTGCGGGTGATTTTTCACTGGTGCTGGCTGACTTCGGTGCCGGAAACGCCACCACAAAACCTATTTTTGACGGCCTGTTCAGGCGCGTAATAATGGATCGTTTCTTTATTCAAAAACAGCTGCCGGGGCGCAGTTTTACGCCGTTTATGCTGGCCATCATCGGGCAAATTTCGCCTTTTTGTGAATCGCTGCTGGTGGACGGAATCAATACCAGCGCTGCCCGGCGCAAAGTACAGGGGCTTGGCTTTGCCGCGATGCAGGGCAAGCTCTGGCCGCTGGTGCCGCCCAATGAGTTAGTTTCTCTTTTACCTCCGCACGAGGGGCTGATGCACTAAAGCCCCTGCTGGCTGACCGTGTTTAAAAGTCATGACAGGGGCTACACTGTGGGCCGGAGGAACCATGACCAATACTTTAGCTTTTCTGAACAGCTGGCACGACGAGCTGCCGGGGTTCTACAGCGAATTAAAACCGACCCCGCTGAAAAATGCGCGGCTGCTTTATCACAGCCGGCCTCTGGCCGATGAACTCGGGCTGGATGCTTCGCTTTTTGATGCGCAGCACGCGGGCATCTGGAGCGGTGAAACACTGCTGCCGGGTATGCAGCCGCTGGCGCAGGTATATAGCGGCCATCAGTTTGGGGTCTGGGCAGGGCAACTGGGCGACGGGCGAGGCATTCTGCTGGGCGAGCAACAGCTTGCCGACGGGCGCAAAGTTGACTGGCATCTGAAAGGCGCAGGGCTTACCCCTTACTCGAGAATGGGCGATGGGCGGGCGGTGCTGCGCTCAACTATTCGCGAGTTTCTCGCCAGCGAAGCCATGCATGCGCTGGGTATTCCCACTACGCGGGCGCTGACCATTGTTACCAGCGAAACGCCGGTGCAGCGTGAAACGGTTGAGCAGGGCGCGATGCTGCTGCGGGTGTCAGAAAGCCACCTGCGTTTCGGTCATTTCGAACATTTTTACTATCGCCGGGAGCCGGAAAAGGTTCAACAACTTGCCGATTACGCCATTCTCCACCACTGGCCGCACCTGCTGGGGCTGAACGAGCGCTACGAATTGTGGTTTAGCGATGTGGTGGAACGCACCGCCTCGTTGATTGCGCACTGGCAAACCGTTGGCTTTGCGCACGGCGTAATGAACACCGATAACATGTCGATTCTCGGTCTGACCATGGACTACGGCCCGTATGGTTTCCTTGACGATTATCAGCCAGAATTTATCTGCAATCACTCTGACTACCAGGGGCGTTACGCCTTCGATAATCAGCCTGCGGTCGGCCTCTGGAATCTGCAACGCCTGGCCCAGACCCTGTCGCCCTTTATCCCGGCTGACAGGTTGAATACCATTCTGGACGGCTACCAGCCCGCGATAATGCGTGCCTTCGGCAAACAAATGCGGGCTAAGCTCGGGTTGTTCAGCGAGCAGCAGAACGATAACCAGATCCTCAGCGAACTGCTTGCTCTGATGAGCAAGGAGGGAAGCGATTACACCAGGACTTTCCGCCTGCTCGGCATGACGGAGCAGCAGAGCGCGGCTTCACCGCTGCGGGACGAGTTTATCGACAGGGCGAGTTTTGATGCCTGGTTTGCTCGCTATCGTGAAAGATTGCAGGCTGAGCAGATAAGCGACGCGGAGCGCCAGAGGAAAATGCAGGCGACAAACCCGGCGCTGGTGCTAAGAAACTGGCTGGCGCAGCGGGCAATTGCCGCTGCGGAGCAGGGGGATACAGGCGAACTGGAGAAGCTACATCAGGCGCTGCTTCAGCCGTTTACCGACCGCCAGGACGATATCACACGGCGTCCGCCTGACTGGGGAAAACGGCTGGAAGTCAGCTGTTCGAGCTAGTTTACTGGCGCAGGCCAACCTGGGGAACCGGGTGTTCCGGGTGGCGGAATACCCGCAGGTCGGCCTGATACCAGTGCTGTAAAACTTGCTCATCGAGCACCTCGTCCGGCGTACCGTCGGCCACCATTCTTCCCTTATGCAGCAGCACGATGCGGTCGGCCCAGAGCGCGGCCAGATTCAGGTCGTGCAGCACTACACAAACCGACAGGGTACCCATTTGCGCCAGGCGGCGCAGCAGGCGTAAAACGTGCTGCTGGTGGTATAAGTCCAGGGCAGAGGTCGGTTCGTCGAGGAACAGCCAGCCGTGCGGCTGACCGTCGCACCACAGCTGAGCCAGCGCGCGGGCAAGCTGCACCCGCTGCTGTTCACCGCCGGATAAGCGGCAAAAATCTCTTCCGCTCAGATCATCGCAGCCGGTAAGCGCCATCACTTCGGCCACTACTTTGCCGGTGGATTCCTGCGGCCAGGGCGCTCGACCCATGGCAATCACTTCTTCTACCGTCCAGCTAAAAGCCATGCTGCTTTGCTGGCGCATCACCGCACGCTTGCGGGAAAGCGCCTCACTTGACCACTGCGTCAAATCGTCACCGGCCAGGGCAACATGCCCGCTGTCGGGCAGCTGAAACCCGGTAAGCAGGCGCAGCAGCGTGGACTTACCCGCGCCGTTAGGGCCTATCAGGGCGACCACCTCACCCGGTTTAAGGGCGACGTTGACGTCATCAATCAGCAGGCGGTGACCCATTTTCAGCGAAACATGGTGCGTTTGCAGAACCGCAGACATCAGCCTTTCTCCTTGTTGCGGAATATCATCGCCAGGAACCACGGGCCGCCAATCAGGCTGGTGAGTAAGCCAACCGGCATTTCGGCAGGCGCGACCAGGGTACGCGCCAGGGTGTCGGCAATCAGCAGCAGCATTGCGCCCGCCAGCACCGAGCCCGGCACCAGCCAGCGGTGGTCGGAGCCGAGCCACATGCGCACCAGATGAGGGACCACGAGGCCGACAAAACCAATTACGCCGCTGATTGCCACCGCCGCCGCGACCAGCAGCGCGCTGAGGATCAGCAGCTGGCGCTGGGTGGTTTTCACGTCAACGCCCAGGTAATGCGCTTCTTCGTCACCCAGCTGGAGCAGGTTAAGGCGTTTAGCCAGCAGCCAGATACCGACGGCGGCGGGCAGAATAAGCGAAGCGGTCGCAAGCAAGGTTGACCACTGCGCCTGGCCGAGACTGCCCATACCCCACAGCGAAAGCTGGCGCAGCTGCGCATCATTGCTTACCCACGACAGCACGCCAACCGCCGCGCCGCACAGGGCGTTGATAGCAATCCCGACCAGCAGCAGGCGTGACAGGCTATTGCTGCCTTTACGACTAAGCAGGAAGATGGCAAGGGTCACAGCAAGGCTGCCGACAAAAGCGGCAAGCATTGGAGCATATAACGCGAGCACGGCAGGCAGAGCCAGCGGGAGGACGACGGACAGGCCGACCGCCAGCGCGGCTCCGCTGCTGATCCCCAGCAGGCCAGGGTCGGCCAGCGGGTTACGAAACAGCCCCTGCATTACACAGCCGGAAAGCGCCAGCGCGCCGCCGATAAGCGCGGCCAGCAGCACCCGGGGGAGACGAATGTTTAGCCAGATGTCGCGTAGCGCTTCATCATGAGCCTGCCACAGCACGGCAACGGACAGCCGCATCGCGCCGAGATTAGCGGCGAGCAGCGCCAGCGCCAGCAGCACCAGGCCCATTAACCACAGGGCATGATGGGGCAGGGGGCGACGTATCACGGGAGTTGCTCCGCTTTCTGGCGCAGGGCGAGAATAGCCTGCGGGGTATCAATCCCGAAGCCGAGCAGCGCCATATCGTCAACCACCATCAGCTGTTTATGCTTGCCCGCAGGGGTTTGCGCCAGGCCCGGTAAGGCCCAGACGTTAGCTTCCCCGCCGAGGGTTTTCACGCCGTCTGTTGTCACCAGCACTAAGTCAGGCTGGCTGGCAATTACGCCTTCCTGAGAGAGCGGCTGGTAGCGCTTAAAGCCCTGCATCGCATTACTTAGCCCGGCAGCATGAATTGCCGCGTCTGCCGCGGTTTCCTGCCCGGCGGCCATCGCGGTCATCCCGCCGTGGCTCATAATAAACAGCACTTTTTTACCCAGCGGTTTTTCAGGGATAGCGGCCAGCTGGTCGTGAAGCTGTTTACGCAGCTTGTCGCCCTGTTCCGTTTTCCCCAGCGCACCGGCAACGGCGGCCACTTTGGCATCAATTCCGTTGAGATTATTATCCGCCGGTACGGTAATGACCTTTACCTTGCTGGACTCAAGCTGCTTAAGCGCCAGCGAAGGCTGGGCCTGAGCGCTGGCAAGTACCAGAGTAGGGCGCATAGCGAGGATGCCTTCGGCGCTCAGCTGGCGCAGATAGCCGACATCCGGCAGTTTTTTCACGGTCTCAGGATGAAGGCTCGTGCTATCACGAGCCACCACGTCCTGACCCGCACCCAGAGCCCAGGCGATTTCGGTGACATCGCCACCGATTGTCACCACGCGCTCTGCCGCACCTGCCATTAACGGCAGGGCGAATAAGGTGAGGATCAGGCGTTTCATGCTGCCAGCCCTTTGCCGGTCAATGCGTCAATCTGAAGACGCCATTGCTCCTGCTCCGGCTGGCCTTCGGTGCGCTGGCCGTACAGCTGGGCAATCTGCGTACCGTCGGCGGCAAACAGCTCAAGGCTGGTTACGTGGCCGTCTGCGGTTGGCTTGCGCGTTACCCAGCTCTCGGCGATGGTATCGGCCATCAGGTGCAGGGTGAATTCCGGGTTGAAGATATTGACCCAGTTTTCCATCGGCACGACTTTCTGAATTTCGCCGGTGAAGATCTGCACGCAGCCGCGGTTGCCAACGAACACCATGATTTCGTTGCCGTCTTTCTTCGCCTGGTTCAGCAAATGAGAAAGCGCTTCGTTATCCACGCGGCAGGCCAGATCGTCTTTCACCAGGCGGAAAGCCTGCTGACGAGTCAACTGGTGGCGTTTCAGCAGCATAAAGAACTGATGCACGTCGGTCATGGCGCGCCATTCGCTATCGAGCTTGTCGGCTTCTACGGTTGGGGTCATTACCGCTTCTTCAACGGCTTTTAGCTCAAGCGCTGGGTTATCCGCGTGAATGAAACGGGTCAGCACCTGGCTCCATGCATCAAAGTCAGTATTGTCGGTGGTGTACACCTTCAACAGCGCATCGCCCTGATGGTCGAAGAACTGAATACTCTGACGCTCGCCGCGAGCGGTTGTTTCGCGGACGTGGAAGATGCTGGCCCACTGGTTCAGGAACAGGCGCAAGTCCAGGGCGCGAGGGTTCAGCACCAGCCCGGCATGGCCGTTCAGATGCTGGTTCTCAAAGCGGCCCACCTGCTCGTGTACCGCATATTCGTTGCGGCAGATGCATTTGGTTTCGCCAACGGCTTCCAGCGCGGCAAACACTTCTTTCACATCACCTTTTAAGCGCCATGCGTCGTGTCCGACGCGGGCATGGGTCAGTTCCGCTTCACTGATTTGCATCAGTTTGGCGATATCCCGGGCGTATTTCTTCGGGTGTTCCTGCTTCAGCTGCAACCAGCTGTCATAACGCTGACTCATGAAAAACTCCTTTACCATTGATAGCTCACGAAAATTTTACCGTTACGGCCATCCTGCGGCATACCCTGCGGTGACCAGTACTCTTTATCGAAGGCGTTACCAAACACCAGCGTGGTGGTTAAACCGCGCAGCTGCTGTTGCCCCGTATAGCTGACATAGAAATCGTTGACCGCGTAACCCGGTTGCTGAGCATAAGAGCTGCTGATGTGGGTAGAGCGCTCGGCGAAGGTGCCGACCCAGCCCACTGAGAAGCCGCTGTGTGCCACAGGAATGTCCAGCGTGGTGGTCACGGTGTCCGGGTTCAGGCTGGAAATGTACTCGCCGGTATCTTCGTCTTTACCGCGGGTGCGGTTATAAGCGGTATCCAGGCTGAACAGGTCGGCGGTGTATTTGGCGTTAACGTCCCAGCCCCAGATTTTGGCTTTCGGCACGTTGTAGGACATGGTCGTCATCTTGCGCATATCGACCGTGGTGGAGATGTAGTCCTTCGCTTTGGTATCGAAATAGCTCGCTTTGAACTCCAGGCCGTCGTTAGCCATTGCCAGGTTGTCGAAGCGCAGGCCGAAACCGTATTCCTGAGTTTCGTTGGTTTCCGGGCGCAGGTTAGGGTTTGGCACCCAGTAGTTAGTCCCCATGCGAGGGATGGTGAAGTGTTTGGAATCGTTATACATTTCGCCCATAGTTGGGGCGCGGAATGCCTGAGCATAAGAGCCAAACAGCATCAGCCAGTCGGTCGGGCTAACGGACACGGCGCCGCGAGATGACCACTTATCGGCATCTACGTCTTTATAACCCTGGCTGCTGCCGCTGTAGTTGTCATAGCGGGTTCCGGCGAGGATAGAAACAGGCAGGTCACGCAGGGTGATTTCGTCCTGCAACCAGCCGGAGCCGAAGTCGATTTTCGCCTGTGGGAAACCGGTGGTCAGGCCGCCTGGGTTCTGCTGCTGGCGATAATATTCGCCGCCGTAGGTCAGCAGGTTAGCCGCAAAGCTGTCGTTAAACAGACGGCTGCGGTTTTCCAGTTTGCCGCCTTTGGTGGTTTGCTTGCGGAACTCGCCGCCCGCTCCCGGGGTTTCGGCATTGATACGCGCTTCTGACCAGTAAGCCGTCGCATCAGCGTTCAGCCAGTCGTTATCCTGCGGATCAAGGTGATATTTCAGCTGGGCATCGCGCTGGATGGTAGAGCGGTTGGTCATCGGGTTAGAGGAAGATGCGTCCGTCGTTTGCGGGTTCTTCGGTTCGCGAGCGCTGTTGTTGTAATAACGCAGGGAGCCCGCCAGAGACTGGGCGGAGTCGATGTACCAGGTGCCTTTGGCCAGCATATTGCCGATGTTTTCGTCGTTAGGCGCGGTTTCACCGTCGCTCTGACGCAGATTGCCGCGGTCGCGGCTGGACCAGGCAACGACGCCGTCCAGATTATCGGTACGGCCAAATGCGCTGGCGCCGAGACCGAGGCTGTGGTCGCCGGTGCCGCCGGTGCCAAATACGCGGTAACCGCTGTTCTGGCCTTCAAACAGTAAATCAGCCGCGTCGGCGGTTTCATAGGAGATAACGCCGCCCAGCGCGCCGCTGCCGTACAGCAGAGCCGCAGGCCCACGCACGACTTCAATACGTTTAATCAGCGCAGGATCGAGGAAGGTGCTGTTCAGGTGCCCGGTGTCAGTGCCCTGGCGAATGCCGTCCACCAGGGTCAGAACGCCGCGACGATCGTAGCCGCGCATATTGATGTCCTGGCCGTTAGTGCGCCCGGAGCCGTCGATGGTTATTCCCGGAACTTTACGCAGCATGTCGGCCGCGGACGTTGCCGTCTGGCTTTCCGGAGAGCTGCCGTCGATGACGCTAACCATCATCGGCGCCTCAAAGGTGCTGCGCTGGTTGCCGGTGGCAACAACGGTCATCTGCTCGTCTTTAGCAAAAGCGGGCAGGGCGGTGAATACGGCTAATGTGAGTAAAGACAGACGGAAACCCGCCGTGTGTGTGCAAGGCATAGCGCAACTCTCCATAGGAATAACGAAAGCGCTGGCTGCCTGGGGATGACCTGGGTGGCTGGCTAATGTCCCCGTTTTAGTCAGGGGAACGGTTTGTTTAAATTTATTTAGTCAGGATAAGCTTTCCTGCCTGAGTCTGGCGTAACAGGTATTGCTGCCCTTCATGGACGATAACCACGCGGCCGTCTGCGCCAAGCAGCGCTTTGCTGTCAATCTGGCGGGGTTCCGTTGTGGTCTGCGGGCTGGCAGGGGTGAATGGCTTTTCCATACGCTTCACTCTGTATACAAATGACAATCAGTGTAACAATGAGAATCATTATCAGAAAAAGGCGATTCTGCGGCAAGCATTATTTGTAAGAAATATGTGAATTGCGGAATTTTGTGACAAAACGGCTGTCGTTACGGGTAACGCTATGAAATCCGGCGGGTTATTAAAATTCCCGCCGGAAAATATGGGCTAGAAACGTCGGGCGGTGGCTTCCGCCAGCATGTTGACCAGGGTTTCAGTGTCTTCCCAGTTCAGGCACGGGTCGGTAATCGACTGGCCGTAGTTCAGCGGCTGTCCGGCAACAATCTGCTGGGTGCCTTCCTTCAGGAAGCTCTCAGCCATAATGCCGGAAATAGCGCGGGATCCGTTGCGGATCTGGGTGCAGACATCCTCACACACGTCCAGCTGGCGGCGATGCTGTTTCTGGCAGTTGCCGTGGCTAAAGTCGATAACCAGGTGCTCCGGCAGGTCGAAAGCGCTTAGCGTATCGCACCCCGCGGCAATATCTTCCGCATGGTAATTCGGCTGCTTGCCGCCGCGCATGATGATGTGCCCGTAAGGGTTGCCGCTGGTCTGATAGATGGTCATCTGCCCTTCTTTATCCGGGGAGAGGAACATATGGCTGGCGCGCGCGGCGCGGATAGCGTCAACCGCGATGCGGGTATTGCCGTCGGTGCCGTTTTTGAAGCCCACCGGGCAGGAGAGCGCAGACGCCATCTCGCGGTGGATTTGGCTCTCGGTGGTGCGTGCCCCAATTGCGCCCCAGCTGATCAGGTCGGCGATATACTGCCCGGTCACCATATCGAGAAATTCCGTGGCGGTCGGCACGCCCAGCTCATTAACCTGTAACAGCAGGCGTCGGGCCTGCTCGAGGCCGTAATTAATGCGGTAGCTGCCGTTCAAATCAGGATCGGAGATAAGCCCTTTCCAGCCCACCACGGTGCGCGGTTTTTCAAAATAGGTACGCATGACAATCTCAAGGCTGCCCTGATGTTTATCGCGCAGGGTCTTGAGCTGCCGGGCGTAATCCATCGCGGCATCGAGATCGTGAATCGAGCAGGGGCCGACGATAACCAGCAGGCGTTTATCTTCGCCGGTGAGGATCTTTTCAATGCGGCGGCGGGCCGCGGTGACGTGCTGTGCCACCTCAGCGGAAACCGGGAAGCGTTCGGTCAGCTCGGCCGGGGTGACCAGGCTGTCGATGCGCGCGGTCCGCAATTCATCTGTTTTATTCATTGGGTGTCTCAGAAATTTTGTCTTCTCTGCGGCGATTTACCGGGAAGTGATGGGGATCACAATAAACCAAAGCTGACCGATTTCAACTCCCGGGCCGCTCTGATGGATGGATTACCCCAACGCAGTCTGTACACCCTAACATACAGGGAAAATCTTTTGTACTAGTTTCTTAGTACATGCGGCGATTCAGTCCCATAATGTCGAGGATCTTGGTCGCCATCTCTTCCACTGAATAATTGGTGCTGTTGAGGTAGCGAATCTGGTTTTTACGAAACAGCGCTTCGACCTCGGCCACTTCAAGGCGGCACTGGCGCAGGGAGGCATAGCGGCTGTTTTCCCGGCGCTCTTCACGGATAGCCGCCAGCCGCTCGGGGTTAATCGTCAGGCCGAACAGCTTATGCTGAAGCGGTTTGAGTACCGCCGGGAGCTGAATATTATCCATATCATCGGCGATAAACGGGTAGTTGGCGGCGCGAATGCCAAATTGCATCGCCAGATAGAGGCTGGTCGGCGTTTTTCCACAGCGAGAAACACCCAGCAAAATCACCTGGGCCTGATCAAGATTACGCATAGAAATGCCGTCATCGTGCGCCAGCGTGTAGTCAATAGCGGCGATACGAGCATCATACTTTGTCAGGTTGCCGGGGTTAAGGCCGTGGGTGCGGTGGGCAACGGGCGTAGGGTCGAGTTTTAGCTCCTGCTGCAGCGGGGCGACCAGCGTCTGCACGATGTCCTGACAAAAACCTTCGCTCTGCACAATGATGTCGCGGATTGCGGGCAGCACGATGGAATAAAACACCAGCGGGCGCACGCCGGTCTGCTGATAAATTGCGTCAATTTGCTCTTTAACCGCCCTGGCCCGGCTTTCGTTTTCCACAAACGGCAACGTAATACTGTTGATAGATACCGGGAATTGTGACATCACCGCATGGCCAAGCACTTCGGCAGTAATAGCGGTGCCGTCGGAAATACAAAATACGTGACGATCGACTAAGTTATCCATTTTTATTCCTGAACCCTGGATGCCATTTTTCTAAAGCATAAAGTAAAACAAGGTATTCCGAGTAGCGCTAATCTTAATTTTAAAAGTGAAATAGCGTTTTTAAATTTAATAAACCATCGCAAATATAATCAATACAACACTATAACCATTTGTATAGTGTGGACTATATGATAATCAACGGTTTATGAAGTGAGCGGATCTATCCGAAAATCTCATATTTTATTTTGCTTGAACGATTCACCGGTTTCATTCCACCCTCAGAATATGCAAAGCTAAATACGAAGTCTGGTGTTTCTTGTACCCATTCATTTAAAAAAGGATTGTTTCGATGTCCAATAATGGCTCGTCACCGCTGGTTCTTTGGTATAACCAACTCGGCATGAACGATGTAGACAGGGTCGGGGGCAAAAATGCCTCCCTGGGTGAAATGATTACCAATCTTTCGGGTATGGGCGTCTCCGTCCCGAATGGTTTTGCCACTACCGCCGAGGCGTTTAACCTGTTTCTCGACCAGAGCGGCGTGAACCAGCGCATTTATGAGCTGCTGGATAAGACCGATATTGATGATGTCACCGCGCTGGCAAAAGCCGGGGCGCAGATTCGCCAGTGGATTATCGATACGCCATTCCAGCCTGAACTGGAAAACGCAATCCGCGAAGCCTATCAAACTCTCTCTTCAGACGATGCCGAAGCCTCTTTCGCGGTACGCTCCTCCGCTACCGCCGAAGACATGCCGGACGCCTCGTTTGCCGGGCAACAAGAAACTTTCCTTAACGTGCAGGGCTTTGACGCCGTGCTGGTGGCGGTGAAACACGTTTTCGCCTCGCTGTTTAACGACCGCGCTATTTCTTACCGCGTGCACCAGGGCTACGACCATCGCGGCGTGGCGCTGTCTGCGGGCGTGCAGCGTATGGTTCGTTCAGACTTAGCTTCCTCCGGCGTGTTGTTCTCCATCGACACCGAATCCGGTTTTGACCAGGTTGTGTTTATCACCGCCGCGTGGGGCCTGGGTGAAATGGTAGTGCAGGGCGCCGTCAACCCGGACGAATTCTACGTCCACAAGCCGACGCTCGAAGCGGGCAAACCGGCTATCGTGCGCCGCACGATGGGGTCGAAAAAAATCCGTATGGTCTACGCTCCAACCCAGGAGCACGGTAAGCAGGTGCGTATCGAAGACGTGCCGGAAGCCGACCGCGACCGCTTCTGCATCACCCCGGATGAAATCCAGGAGCTGGCGAAGCAGGCGGTGCAGATTGAAAAACACTACGGCCGCCCGATGGATATCGAGTGGGCTAAAGACGGGCATACCGGCAAGCTGTTTATCGTTCAGGCTCGCCCGGAAACCGTTCGATCTCAGGGCCAGGTGATGGAGCGCTACCAGCTGCACGCCCAGGGCCAAATCGTGGCCGAAGGCCGCGCTATCGGCCACCGCATTGGCGCCGGGCCGGTAAAAGTGATTCACGATATCAGCGAAATGAACCGCATTCAGCCGGGCGATGTACTGGTCACCGATATGACCGACCCGGACTGGGAACCTATCATGAAGAAGGCGGCGGCGATTGTGACCAACCGCGGCGGGCGTACCTGTCACGCGGCCATCATTGCGCGCGAGCTGGGTATTCCTGCGGTTGTGGGCTGTGGTGATGCGACCGAGCGCATGAGCGAGGGCCAGAACGTGACCGTCTCCTGCGCGGAAGGCGATACCGGCTATGTGTACGCCGAGATCCTCGACTTCACCGTAAAAAGCTCTACCGTTGACGCGATGCCCGATCTGCCGCTGAAGATAATGATGAACGTCGGCAACCCGGACCGCGCTTTCGATTTTGCCTGCCTGCCGAACGAAGGCGTTGGCCTGGCCCGTCTGGAATTTATCATCAACCGCATGATCGGCGTGCATCCGCGTGCGCTGCTGGAGTTTGACCAGCAGGAACCAGCTTTGCAGGCTGAAATCCGCTCGATGATGAAAGGCTACGACGATCCGATCGAATTCTACGTGGGCCGTTTGACCGAAGGGATCGCAACCCTGGGCGCGGCCTTCTGGCCGAAGCGCGTTATCGTGCGTTTGTCTGACTTTAAGTCGAACGAATACGCCAACCTGGTGGGCGGCGAGCGCTACGAGCCTGAAGAAGAGAACCCGATGCTGGGCTTCCGCGGGGCGGGCCGCTATGTGGCAGACAGCTTCCGTGACTGCTTCGCTCTGGAATGTGCGGCCATGAAGCGCGTGCGCAACGAAATGGGTCTGACCAACGTTGAAGTGATGGTGCCGTTCGTGCGTACCGTAGCGCAGGCAAAAGCGGTGGTTGAGGAGCTGGAGCGGCAGGGCCTGAAGCGTGGCGAAAACGGACTGAAAATCATCATGATGTGCGAGATCCCGTCCAACGCCCTGCTGGCCGAGGAGTTCCTGCAATACTTTGACGGCTTCTCTATCGGCTCGAACGACATGACTCAGCTGACGCTGGGGCTGGACCGCGATTCCGGCGTGGTTTCCGAACTCTTTGATGAGCGCAACGACGCGGTGAAAGCGCTGCTGTCGATGGCTATCAAAGCGGCGAAGAAGCAGGGTAAATACGTCGGGATTTGCGGGCAGGGGCCTTCCGACCATGAGGACTTCGCCGCGTGGCTGATGGAAGAGGGGATTGATAGTCTGTCCCTGAACCCGGACACCGTGGTGCAGACCTGGCTGAGCCTCGCCGAACTAAACAAGTAAGACTTAATCTTCCCCTCTCTTTGAAAAAAGAGAGGGGAATTATCCCTCCTGAAATAAAATCCTTCGCATCGTTAATAATCACCCCGGAACAGAGGGTGTAAATTCCCCACGCGCCATAAAAAATCAGTTTTCATTCATGTTGGCGATCACATTCCGGCAAAAAAACAAAAAATCATAAACCCACAGTTTAATTCTACAATTGTCGCTGTCTGCCGACTTTTTAATACTCAGGGTGCGTCGTGCAATACCGGCATTGAATATTGCACCACGGGTTGAAAATGCTTTTTAACCTGATAAGGCAGATAATAATGACAATATCCTCCGTACTCTCTACGAAAGATAAAATTGGCTATGGCCTTGGCGATATGGCAAGCGCCCTGGTGTGGCAAACGGCTACGCTATTTCTTGCTTATTTTTACACGGATGTGTTTGGCCTACCGGCGGCTATTATGGGCACCATGTTCCTGCTGGTGCGGGTTATTGATGCTTTTGTTGACCCCTGTATTGGCGCGCTGGTAGACAGAACGCAAACCCGCCACGGCCGTTTTCGCCCATGGCTGCTGTGGTTTGCTATTCCGTTCGGCGTCAGCTGCATTATTACCTTCTACGTGCCGGACGTGGGCGAGACGGCAAAAATAGCCTATGCCTGCCTGACCTACGCGCTACTCAGCTTTATCTATTCCGCTATTAATGTGCCTTACTGCGCTATGCCCGGAGCCTTAACGATGGACCCGCATGAGCGCCATTCCCTTCAGTCCTGGCGCTTTGGCCTGTCGTTTGTCGGTGGGCTGATTGTGACGGTGATTGCGCTGCCGCTGGTGGCGAGCCTTGGCAAGGGCGACGACAAGCAGGGCTATTTTTATGCCATGAGCCTGATGGGCCTGCTGGGGATTATTCTGTTTTTCTGCTGTTTCTTTTTTACCCGCGAACGGTTTACGCCACGCAATGAAACCTCTGGCTCGCTGGTTGGCGACCTGAAACTTCTTGCGGCTAACGGCCAGTGGAGGATTGTCTTTCTGTTTAATATTTTGCTGCTGACGGCGGTAGTCACGCGTGGCTCGGCGACAATGTATTACGTGAAATATGTTTTACTGCGCCCGGAAATGGTCTTTACCTTTATTGTCGGCGGGATGATTGCCGCGCTGAGCGGTGCGCTTTTATCCGCAAAATTGCTGGGGAAATTTGACCGGGTGCGGGCTTACCAGTGGACGATGGTGACCTTTATTATTTTTTGTCTGCTGATTTTCTTTATTCCTGCCGAAAACGTGTGGCTTATTTTTGGCCTCAATATCGTTTTTAGTTTTATTCAAAATTTGACCACGCCGCTTCAGTGGACCATGTTCTCGGACGTTGTCGACTACGAGGAGCATCGCAGCGGGCGACGGATGGACGGACTGGTCTTTTCGACCGCGCTGTTTGCCATCAAGTTTGGTCTCGCTCTCGGCGGTGCGGTGGTGGGCTGGGTGTTGGGCATGGTGGATTATGTGCCGAATCAGGCGCAGCAGGCGTCAGGCGTGCTCACCACTATCAACTTGCTGTTTACCTTTATCCCTGCCGGACTCTTTATTGCGATGGTCGCGCTGCTGGCGATTTACAAACTGAACAGCCGCACGGCAGATACTATCGCCCGCAAGCTGGCACAAAAGCGAGCCAACGGCGCGGGGCAGGCGCAGCAGCCAACCTTTCATTCAGCTACCCAGGAGTAACCGATGACCGTAATCTACAAAGACCCGCAGCGCCCCGTAGCCGAGCGAGTTGCCGACCTGCTGGCGCGAATGACGCCGGAAGAAAAATTTGCCCAGATGCATGCTTACTGGCTGGTGCTTTCAGAAACCGGTGAACACCGTGAAAGAACGGATATGAGCGATGAGTTTGCCGGTGTTTCGGAACAGGCCTCGCTGGCACAAAGGTTGAAGATTGGCGTGGGGCAAATAACGCGGCCTTTGGGAACGCATATTGTTGAGGCTAAAGAGGGCGTGCGGGCCGCCAACAAGCTGCAAAAAATGCTGGTCGAGGAGACCCGGCTGGGTATTCCCGCGCTGTTTCATGAAGAGTGCCTTGTGGGCCTGCTCTGCAAAGATGCGACCCTTTTTCCTTCTTCGCTGAACTACGGTTCAACCTGGGACCCGGCCCTTATTCGCCAGGCCGCCATGCACATTGGAGACGAGGCCCGCAGCACCGGCTGCCATCAGGGGCTTGCTCCGGTGCTGGACGTTTCCCGGGATGTTCGCTGGGGACGGACGGAAGAGACATTCGGCGAAGATCCCTGGCTGGTGGGGCTTATGGCCTGTGCTTATGTCGAAGGGTTGCAGGGTAAAAAACGCGATTTGCTGGCGACGTTAAAGCACTACGTGGGGCATTCGTTCAGCGAAGGTGCGCGTAATCATGCGCCGGTTCATCTGGGGTTTTGCGAACTAAATGATACCTTCCTGCTGCCGTTTGAGATGGCGGTGAAGCTGTCGCACGCAGGCTCCGTGATGCCCGCCTATCACGATATCGACAATCAGCCCGGCCACAGTGACGGCTTCCTGATGACGGATATTTTGCGCGAGCAGTGGGGGTTTGACGGCATCATCGTAGCGGATTACGGCGGCGTCAGTCTTCTACATCAACATCACGGCGTTGCGCGGGATGCGGCGGAGTCGGCGGCGCTGGCGTTTAATGCCGGGCTGGACGTGGAATTACCCAAGGATGACTGCGTCCGCCATTTAGGCGATGCGGTGGAACGCGGGCTTATCAGTATGGCAAAAATTGATGAGATTGTTGCCCGCACGCTGGCGGTGAAGTTCCAGCTTGGCCTGTTTGAACGGCCTTATGCCGATGAAACGAAGGTCGTGCTTCAGAGCAAACAAGCGCGGCAGGTTGCCAGAGACGTTGCCACGCGTTCCGTTACGCTTCTGGAAAACAGGGCGGCAATACCGCTGGCAGAAAATCAGAGGATGGCCGTGATCGGGCCGACCGCCGACGATCCTCTGGCGCTGCTGAGCGGCTACAGCTTCCCGGTGCATTTGATAATCAGCGACATGCTTGAGGAAACAACGCAGGTCACCACGCCTCTGGCGGCGCTGTGCCATTACCTGGGCGATGAGAAGGTCAGCTATGCCAAAGGCTGCCATATTATCGAAAAACGCATGGCCGGTGCGCCGGTCTTCCCCGGCGACAGCAGCGGAAAACCGATTCAGCATTCACCGGTTTCGCTTGATACTTCTCTGATTGCGCAAGCGGTTCGTACTGCGGAGCAAAGCGATATTGTTGTCGCCTGCGTGGGTGACTTAGCCGGACTCTTCCAAAGCGGTACGGTGGGGGAAGGGTCGGATACTGACTCTCTTAATTTACCCGGCGTTCAGCAGCAACTGCTGGAAGCGCTGGTAGCGACCGGAAAGCCGGTCATTGTAGTGATGACCGGCGGGCGCCCTTATAACTTGGGGGGGCTGGAAGATAAAGTTTCAGCACTCATTATCGCGTGGGCGCCGGGTCAGGAAGGCGGCTGGGCGATTGCAGACGTTTTGACAGGCCGGGCGGAGCCGCAGGGTAGGTTGACCGTCAGCATACCGAAGAGCGCCGGAGCGATGCCTTATTATTACAACCACAAACTGAAAAGCGGCGGCACGCCGTATGCGTTTCATTTTGGCAGCCGCTACCCGTTTGGCTATGGCAAAAGCTGGACCAGCTTCAGCTACAGCCCAATAACCCTGCGCGGTAAAACGGTGGCGATAGATGGAGAGATTACGCTAAGCGTGACCGTAACCAACACCGGGGAGCGCAGCGGAAGTGAAGTTGTTCAGCTTTACGTTCGCGACAACGTAGCCTCGATGGTGCGGCCGGTTAAGGAGCTAAAGGGCTTTGAGCGCGTTGAACTTGAGGCGGGGGAATCGGCCACGCTGACCTTTATTCTGCCCGTCGATATGCTTAATTTCACCGCCCGCAGCGGGAAACGCATTGTTGAACCGGGAGAGTTTACGCTGATGGTGGGCGCGTCGTCTGAGGATATTCGCGAGACAACTCAGGTTGAAGTGCTGGGGGAAACGCGAACTTTGCCGAAGATATGGCGAATGCTGAGCCACTGCGAAGTTAGCCGCTAATTTTTATGTTTGTGACAACCCCTCTTTCGGCCGAAAGAGGGGCGCCGTCCGGCAAGCCACGAGGCAGGGAAAAATTAATCCCGCTTAATCAAATCCTTCACGCCCGCGATAATGGCCTCGCACCAGGCGGCATAATCATGGCCGCTTGACCACGGGTGAAAACTGACCTCATAACCTTTGTCGCGCAGTACCGTCTCAAGCTGCTGCGTATTACGGTAAATTCCGCCGTCTGAGCCTTTGCTTTCAAATCTCCCGGCCTGAAGCCAGAAGCGAACCGGCAGGCGAGGAGACTGCTGATATTGGCGAGTAAGCCAGCCCGGCGCTTCGCCCTCCGGCGCCCACCAGTAAGAACCGGACAGGCTCAGCACGTTGCCGAAAACGTCGGGGTGACGCAGGGCAACCCACGACGAAGCCAGGCCGCCATAGCTTGAACCAGCGACAATAGTTTTCTGCGCCGTCAGGCTAATGCCCTGACGTTGTAGCCACGGCACCAGTTCCTGGGCCATAAAATCGGCGAAGTCCCGATTGGGCGGCAGCTCTTTTTCGCGCCGATCGCCGTCGAGGCTGTCAATAAATACCGCATTGATTGGCGGGAGTGAATGGCGGGCGATCAGGCCGTCCAGCACGTTAGCGAGACGGTAGCGATTCTGATACATGCGGCCATCAAACAGCATCAGCGTCCAGCGTGCGGGCTGGCTGCCGCGCGGGCGATAGACAGTGACTTCGCGGCTGTTAGCAAGCTTCTTGCTCTCCACCTGATAGCGCACCAGCGAACCGTTGCGAATCGGCTCCGAGGTTGCGTGAGGCGTGAAGTAGCGGGTGGACGTGAGGTTTAAAAGCGAGAAGCGGTTCCAGCGGTCGGCCTGGCCTGCGGGACTGGACTGGGGGTTGAGCGGGTCGGCCTGGGCGCTCACCAGAATAGCGCGACGCTGTTCGCGAGCGGTGCCTTCTACCAGAGGAACGTCCGGCGCGAGCTTATATTGCATCAGCGTGTCGGCCGGAACGACATAGCTGCGATACCAGACGTCCGACTGGCCGAGGCGGAACATCGGGTCGTGATCCCCGGCGGGAGAGCCAAGCACGAAGACATTGCTGGTCGCGCCGCGCCACAGGAAAGTCACGCGTTTATTACTGGCGTCTATTGCCTCCACCAGAGGCGTGCCTTGCTCACGTCTTGCCTTCCAGAAAGCATCGGTATTGCCGCCGTGGCTCAGAGCCTGCTCCAGAGCCAGCAGCGCCGGGCTTTCCGGGGTCAGCACTTCATTCCGTTTCAGCGGAACGGTTTCGCGAATTTGCCAGCGGAACCGCCAACGCTGGCCGGGTTCCCCGCGCAATACCAGGGTTGAGGGCACGCCAACCGGCAAAGCAAAGAGCGGGTTATGTTTGCCATCGACCGGGCCATTTTCCACCAGCGCGCGCCAGACACGGCCTTTACTGTCAAGCAGGCTGGCGTCCGTTATGCCCGCGAGTTTCACATTGGCGTAGTTATCCCTAAGAGCGGGAAGGCCAAAACAGATTTCACCGCTGGCGTCGAACTTCCCCTCCTGCTCTCCCTGGCTACCGGTAAATGTGCAGGTTGCGGCGACCGCCGAGGCTGAACAAAGTCCGATCATTAGTGCGCTCCACGCGGCTCTCATGTTGTTCCATCTTTGCTGTAAAAAAAGTTGTTACACGCTAATGCAAATGAGATTGATTTGCAATAACATTGCGAACCGTTGCGCTTTATGACAAAACGTAACCGGAGATCGCGGGGCGATCTTTGTTAACCCAGTAACAGGGGACGTAACGGTAATGAATTTTAAAAACAATAAAATGACCCACGGCATCTTGCTGATGGGTCTGAGTAGCATTGGGATGGTTAGCGGCGCGCAGGCGGAAGACCGCCGCGCTGCTGAAGAGACGATTGTGGTATCCGGCAGGGTGAGTGAGGATCCCTCCGCGCCGGTGAAAGGGATAGTGGCGACTAAAACGCTGTCCGCCACTAAAACGGTTGCCGACCTGGTGAAAACGCCGCAGTCGGTATCGGTTATTACCCGCGACCAGATGAACGCCCAGGATGTCACCTCCGTCTCCCAGGCGCTGCGCTATACGGCAGGGGTGTTTACCGAATATCGGGGCAGCTCGAACCGTAATGACGAGGTTTTTGTACGCGGCTTTAGCTACGTGCCTAAATACCTCGACGGCCTGAGCTACGGCGCAACCGCCTCGTCGCAGACCGGGACTTTTGACCCCTGGCTGCTGGAGCGCGTGGAGCTGGTTCGCGGCCCGGCCTCGGTGCTGTTTGGCCAGGTGAACCCCGGCGGGCTTATCAGCATGACCAGCAAACGCCCGGTACGCGAAGCAATACATGAAGTGCAGTTCCGCACCGGGAACCAGCATCTTGCCGAGGGCGCTTTTGATTTTGGCGGTCCGCTAAGCGACGATGGCCGCGTGCTTTACCGCCTTAACGGCATCGCCCGCACCCAGCATAGCCAGGTTGCCGATTATAAAGAGCAGCGTATGGCGATTGCCCCGGCGCTGACCTGGTATCCAAATGACCAGACTCGTTTTACGCTGCTCACCAGCTATCAAAAAGATCCGCAGGCGGGCTACCGTAATTTCCTGCCCGCCGCAGGCCTGGTCACTAAGACGTCTGCCGGGTATATTCCGCTGGACTTTAACGTCAGTGACCCGAGCTATGACCAGTCGTGGCGCGAACAGACGATGATTGGCTATGAGTTTGAACATAGCTTTAATGATGTCTTCACCTTCCGCCAGAACGCCCGCTACGCGAAGATTAACCAGAAGTACCGCTATCTTGTCTATTCCACCTCCAAAAGCGACACGCTGCTTTCGCGCCGCGCCCAGCATGAAACACGCGACACCGAAGAGTTCGGGCTGGATAACCAACTAGAAGCGCAGTTCGACACCGCAAGCGTCGGGCATACCCTGCTGAGCGGGCTTGATTATAAATCCAGTCACGACCGTCAGCAGCTTAGCCGCGGCATGGGATCTCAGTATGATCTCTACTGGCCAAACCCGCGTTACGGCATCAACGTAGATGAAAGCACTTTCAGTGCGGTGAGCGACGACCAGCAGAATCTCGATCAGGTTGGGGTCTATTTGCAGGATCAGCTCAGCTGGAATAACTGGCAGCTGCTGCTTTCCGGGCGCTACGACCAGGCCGAGGTGCGCACAACCGACCGGCTCAAAAACAAAATGGTGCAGCAGAATGACGGTAAATTCACCTGGCGTACCGGCCTGCTGTACGCTTTTGACTTCGGGCTTTCGCCGTACATCAGCTACAGCACTTCGTTTGAACCGAATCTGCAAACGAATCGTGCTCCGGGGGCGGCACCTTTTGACCCGAGTCTCGGCAAGCAAACCGAAATCGGGCTGAAGTATCAGCCGCAGGAACAGACATACATGACGCTGGCGCTGTTTGACCTCCGCCAGACCAATGTCGGGACTTATAACAGCGCGAAGGGGTGGTTCGAAAACGCCGGTGAAGTCCACTCTAAAGGGCTTGAAGCTGAGGTTCATTCGACGTTATTCGACAGTCTTAATCTGATTGGCTCTTACACCTGGACCGATGCTGAAACCGCCAGCACCACCGTGGCCGGAACCGAAGGCAAGACGCCAGCCCGTATCCCAACGCATATGGCTTCGGCGTGGGGCAGCTACACCGTTCCGGGAGGCCTGTTTAAAAACCTGACCACCGGCGTGGGCGTGCGCTATATCGGAACAAGCTATGGCGATGCAAAAAATACCTTTAAAGTAGCGGCCGTGGATTTGTATGACGCGATGGTGCGTTATGAGCTGGGTGAAGTCAGCAGCAGCCTGAAAGGGGCGGCCGTTCAGTTCAACATCAATAACCTTGCCGACACTAAGTATGTTGCGTCCTGCGCTTCGGACTCGGCCTGCTTCTACGGTATTGGCCGCACCATCACGGCAACCGTCAGCTACGGCTGGTAAGGAGAAAAACGTGCGCTACCTGCTAACAATGCTTATGGCGCTCATCGCTGCCCCTGCGGGGGCGGTAGTGAGTGAAGATAAGCCCTATACGCTGGTGAATACGCTGGTGCATACCCTTAGCTCGCCGGAAAACGGCGATTATAAAATTCTGGTTTCGTGGCCGCAGGGGATAGCCCCGTCTGAGGGCTGGCCGGTAATTTACCTGCTGGACGGTGAGTCGGTGTTTCCGGGAGCCGTCTCGCTGATGCAGCGCCTGACCTGCGATCGCTGCCCGCTGGTGCCGGGTGTTATTGTCGCCATTGACTACCCGGAAGAGAGCCGACGGGAGAGGGATTACCGCCCGGCGGTTGATAAAATCGTGCTGGAAGCGAATCCTGCCGGTGGCACTTATCCGCCAGGAAAACCGGGTGAAGCTCAGAAATTCTGGCAGTTTATCGATACCGAGCTTAAGCCATGGGTCTCGCAGCGCTGGAAAACAAATCCTCAGCGGCAGGCCCTGTTTGGCCACTCTTATGGCGGGCTGTTTATCACCTGGCTGTTTATGACCTCGCCAAACGCGTTCCAGCATTTTTACGCCGCCAGTCCTTCGGTATGGTGGAACAATCGCTACCTGTTGCGCACGGCGCAAAATTGGCAGCCGGACGATAGCCGCTCTCACCTGTCGGTTTATGTCGGAGAGTATGAGCAGTCGCTTCAGCCCCATGAGATGAAGCTCCCGGAGGCGAGAAAAGCGGTCCTGGCCCAGCACCGGGGCCAAAGAGCAATGGTTGACGGCGCTCGCCAACTGGCCGAGTCGCTTAAAGCTAAAGCCCCGCAGCGCGTCGATTTTAGCCTTGTTGAAGGGCAAACCCACCTGACGATTGCGCCGCTGGTATTGCACGGCGCTATTATTAATCACTTTGCTAAGCCTGAATGAACAATAGCCCATCATCACGATGGGCTGAACTAATAACTGTTATCGCCTGAGAGTGTCTGTTATTAAAAGCGCTTTTTAATAGCGACAGGATTAATTGTATTTATAAATATCAGTGATGTTTATTTTCGGTTCGTTCACTCTCAGGAGATAGCAATATGCCTAACACCGTTCTCGAAATGCCACCTCTTGCTCGCTCATCCCACAGTATAAATATAGACGACCTGCCATCCCTTCCTGCCGACAGCGATAAGAACAATTCTCCGCTGGCTTCCCGACTAATAAGGGTTAATAACAGCGCGGAAGAGTTATCTATGGACATTGCTTCTGAATCCGACTCTGAGGTTGAGCCTGCACATAGGCAGGGGCGATTTTTAAACGTCTCAGAGGAAGAGATTCCGCCCCCTGCGACCGAAGAAAGAAGCATAAGCTGGAAAGGTAGAGTCTTATTCGCCCTGAGCAGTGTAGGAATAATCGGTTCGGGATTGTACATAATATCTAATTATGGGAGCACACCATCCGGTGAACGATAAATGATCATGAGGGCATATGCTTCAGATATACCGATTGCTCTGACATAAAAATATAATATAGAGCCTGCCCATATATTGAAAAACAGGCAGGCCATTTCAACGTATAAAACATCTTTTATTCTTTTCTCATCTATGAATCACTGTATTTAACCAAACCCTACAGGAGCGACATAAATCCATTTTTATGTTCCTATTTCAGCGCCTTCTCTCCCTTTCCCGGACTCTTACCAACCTGCTTCGCCAGGAGCCTGAGCGGCCGGATGTTACAAAAAAAGGGCAAAAAAAAGCCCATCATCAAGATGGGCAAAGACTACACACAGCAATTCGTTGTTTCACTCAGGGGATATCGATGTTTATAAATCAAGGGGTTGATTCATAACCGTGAGTTAAATAGTAGGCATCCCGGCAAAAGCAGTCACTCAGATTCGTCTCAATAGTTAACGAAAGGTGAATAGTTACCGACAGGATAGCGGGGCGCGCGCGGTTCAATGGCCGGAATAGCGCCAAAAAAATACGCTATAGATTAGATTTATTAACTAGTTGCGAAAGGTGACTCCCCCGAATGGCGGGGGAGTCAGGGGGAGATTATTTTTTAACGTTTAACGTATCCTGCTCTTCGAGCAGTTCAACGACTTCTTCCGGAGAGTCCTGCGGGGCAGGTGCCTCGTGCATCCAGACTGAAATCAGGCGATAAGAGACGGCCAGCAGCACCGGGCCGATAAACAGGCCAATCATCCCGAAAGCAATCAGGCCGCCGATAACACCCGAAAGGATCAGAATCATCGGCAAATCCGCGCCCATGCGAATCAGCACCGGGCGAATAAAGTTATCCATGGTGCCAACCACGCAGCTCCAGACCAGCAGCACGGTGCCCCAGGTGGTGTCGCCGCTCCAGTAAAGCCAGATAATCGCCGGAACCAGAATCACCAGCGGGCCAAGCTGGATAAGACAGCTAAGCACCATCAGCACGGTGAGCAGCGCGGCGTAGGGAATGCCGGACACCGCCAGACCGATACCGCCGAGCACGCCCTGAACCAGAGCCGTTACCACTACGCCCAATGCTACGGCGCGAATGGCCTGGCCTGCCAGCAGCACGGCAGCATCGCCGCGTTTATCCGCAAGGCGGAAGGCAAAATGGCGAATGCCGTTGCCGAGGGTTTCGCCTTTGGCGTACAGCAGGACGCTAAACAGCAGCATCAGCCCAAGGTGCATGAGCAGGGTGCCGATGTGTACCGCCTGGCCCAGGAACCAGCTGGTCGTGGTGCCAATATAAGGCCGAACTTTTTCCATAATGGCGCTGCCGCCGCTGCTAACCAGCGCATTCCAGCCGGTATAAAGCTTGTCGCCTATCAGCGGAATGCTGTGCAGCCACTCAAAGGTTGGGAGCGCCATATGGCCCTTTGTTGCCCAGGCGATAACCGGGCCGCTGTTGTCCACCAGGCTATTGACCAGCATAGCGATAGGAATAACGAACAGCATCAGCAGCAGGAGCGTCATCACCAGCACCGCAAGCGAGCGTTTACCCCACAGCAGTTTTTGCAATTTAATCAGCAGCGGCCACGTCGCAAGAACGATGGTTCCCGCCCAGGCAAATCCCAGAACAAAGGGACGCACAATCCACAGACAGGCGATAATCATCACCGAGATAAACAGCACGGACAGCAGGATCTGCAGCAGATCCTTTGGCTGACTGACTTTGACCATAGAAAGAATCACCTCAATAAAAAGCGCCAGCGCTAAATTCGCTTAGCGGATGCTTTAATGATGATGTATTTCCTCGATTTTGGACAGGCGCAATTCGCGAAGCATTATCTTAAATAACAGCCGCAAATCCTGACGGAATATGATAAAAACAAGACAGACACGCAAACGATAACTCTTACAACGCAACACAGGGTCGACCCGTCAATGATCCCACAAATTTCTCAGGCACCGGGCGTAGTTCAGCTGGAGCTCAATTTTTTGCAAGCACTGGAGCAACAGGGTTTCACCGGCGATAGCGCCACCAGCTACGCGGATCGCCTGACAATGGCGACCGATAACAGCATTTATCAGCTGTTGCCGGACGCGGTGCTGTTTCCCCGCTCGACCGCAGACGTCACGTTAATCACCCGCCTGGCTTCAGAAGAGCGCTTTAAAACCCTGGTCTTTACCCCGCGCGGCGGCGGTACGGGAACCAACGGGCAGTCGCTCAATAGCGGCATCGTGGTGGATATGTCCCGCTATATGAACCGCATCATCGAAATCAACCCGGAACAGGGCTGGGTGCGCGTAGAAGCGGGCGTCATCAAAGATCAGCTAAACCAGTTCCTCAAACCGCACGGCTATTTCTTTGCGCCTGAACTCTCCACCAGCAACCGCGCCACGCTGGGCGGGATGATCAATACCGATGCCTCGGGGCAGGGGTCGCTGGTGTACGGCAAAACTTCCGACCATGTTTTGGGCGTGCGTGCGGTGTTGATGGGCGGAGAGATCCTGGACACGCACCAGATGGCGACCGCGCTTGCCGAAGAACTTGGCCGCGAGCAAACCATAACCGGGCAGATTTACCGCACGGTGCTTGAGCGCTGCCGCGAACAACGCCAGCTGATCCTCGACAAATTCCCCAAACTAAACCGCTTCCTGACCGGCTACGATCTGCACCACGTATTCAATGACGATCTTTCTAAGTTCGACCTGACGCGCATTCTTACCGGTTCGGAAGGCACGCTGGCCTTTATCACCGAGGCTAAGCTGGATATTACCCGGTTGCCGAAAGTGCGCCGCCTGGTCAACGTAAAATATGACTCCTTCGACTCGGCCCTGCGCAATGCGCCTTTTATGGTGGAGGCGAGAGCGCTGTCGGTGGAGACGGTCGATTCCAAAGTCCTTAACCTGGCGCGAGAAGATATCGTCTGGCATTCGGTCAGCGACCTGATTACCGACGTGCCGGATAAAGAGATGCTTGGCCTGAACATCGTTGAGTTTGCCGGTGACGATGAGCCGCTTATTGAAAGCCAGGTTAGCTCCCTGTGTGAACGCCTCGATGCTCTGATAGCGTCGGGCGAGGGCGGGGTGATTGGCTGGCAGATTTGCAGCGAACTGGCCGGTATCGAAAAAATTTACGGGATGCGTAAAAAAGCCGTTGGCCTGCTGGGTAACGCTAAAGGGCTGGCAAAGCCAATTCCGTTTGCGGAGGACACCTGCGTGCCGCCGCAGCACCTGGCTGACTACATCGTAGAATTCCGCGCGCTGCTGGACGGCCACAACCTCAGTTATGGCATGTTCGGCCACGTTGACGCAGGGGTGCTGCACGTTCGCCCGGCGCTGGACATGTGCGACCCGCAGCAGGAGATGCTGATGAAAAGTATCTCAGATGACGTCGTGACGCTGACGGCAAAATACGGCGGCCTGCTGTGGGGCGAGCACGGTAAGGGCTTCCGCGCGGAGTACAGTCCGGCGTTCTTTGGCGAGATGCTGTATGAGGAACTGCGCCGGATCAAAGCCGCCTTCGACCCGAACAACCGTCTTAATCCGGGGAAAATATGCCCGCCGCTCGGCGTGGATGACCCAATGATGCAGGTGGATGCGGTAAAACGCGGGACTTATGACAGGCAAATTCCTATCGCGGTGCGCACTTCATGGCGCGGGGCGATGGAGTGTAACGGCAACGGCCTGTGCTTTAATTTCGACGTGAAAAGCCCGATGTGCCCGTCGATGAAGATTTCCAGCAACCGCATACATTCTCCGAAAGGGCGTGCGACGCTAACGCGTGAATGGCTGCGCCTGCTGGCGGAGCGCGGCGTTGATCCGCTCCAGCTTGAAAAGCAGCTACCAGAACAAAAAGCCAGCCTTCGCGGCCTGATTGAGCGGACGCGCAACTCCTGGCACGCCAATAAAGGCGAATACGACTTCTCCCACGAGGTGAAAGAGGCGATGTCCGGCTGCCTGGCCTGTAAAGCCTGCTCCACCCAGTGTCCGATTAAAATTGATGTGCCGGAGTTCCGCTCCCGCTTCCTGCAGCTTTACCACACCCGCTATTTGCGCCCGCTGCGCGATCATGTTGTGGCTTCGGTTGAAAACTATGCGCCGCTGATGGCGCGTGCGCCGAAGACCTTTAACTTCTTTATGAGCCAGCCGTGGGTTCGCAACCTGTCCGAGAAGCATATCGGCATGGTTGACCTGCCGATGCTTTCCACGCCGACGTTGCAACAGCAGCTGGTGGGGCATCGCTCGGCAAATACCACGCTGGAGCAACTTGAAAGCTACTCGCCGGAACGCAGGGCTAAAACGGTACTGGTGGTGCAGGATCCGTTCACCAGCTATTACGATGCTCAGGTTGTGGCGGACTTTATCAAGCTGGCGGACAAGTTGGGGTTCGAGCCGGTTGTGCTGCCGTTCTCGCCGAACGGTAAAGCGCAGCACATTAAAGGCTTCCTGCAACGCTTTGCCCGCACGGCGCGTAAAACATCCGATTTCCTCAATCGGGTTGCGAAGCTGGGCATGCCAATGGTGGGTGTCGATCCTGCGCTGGTGCTATGCTATCGCGATGAATACAAACAAACTTTAGGTGAAGAACGCGGTGATTTTCAGGTGCAGCTGGTGCACGAGTGGCTCCAGGACATGCTGAAAGAGCGGGAAGTACAGAGCGCGGGCGGGGAAGCATGGTACCTGTTCGGCCACTGTACCGAAGTGACTGCGTTACCGACGGCACCGAATCAGTGGGCCGGAATTTTTGCCCGTTTTGGCGCGAAACTCGAGAACGTTAGCGTCGGCTGCTGCGGCATGGCCGGCACCTACGGACACGAGGTGAAGAATCACGCCAATTCATTGGGCATCTATGAACTATCCTGGCATCAGGCGATGCAGCGCCTGCCGAGAAACCGCTGCCTGGCAACCGGCTATTCGTGCCGCAGCCAGGTGAAGCGAGTTGAAGGCAACGGCGTTCGGCATCCATTACAGGCACTTCTGGAGATTATCGGATGATTTGGCGACGTGAAGCGACGCTTGCCGCGCTCAATAAACTGGGTGCGAATAACATGGTCGGGCATGTAGGGATTGAATTTACCCGTTTTGATGACAACGAAATAGAGGCCACCATGCCGGTGGATGAACGTACCCGGCAGCCGTTTGGCCTGCTGCACGGCGGCGCATCCGTGGTGCTGGCTGAAACGCTGGGTTCGGTCGCGGGCTACCTGTGTACCGAAGGCGAGCAGAAGGTTGTTGGCCTGGAAGTGAATGCCAACCATATTCGCTCCGCGCACGAAGGCGTGGTGCGCGGCGTTTGCCGGGCGGTGCATGCTGGCCGCCGTCATCAGGTCTGGCAAATAGACATTTACGACCAACAGGACAGGCTGTGCTGCACCTCGCGGCTGACCACGGCGGTGGTTTAAGGTAATCCTTTGAGACCAATCACTCGCCTTTTTGAAAGGGCGAGTGATTGCGTTTTCTATAATAAAATAAAGAAAATACTATTTATTACTGCACATTATTTGCACCTGATGGGTGACAAATAAACGGCAGGCTATTATATCCATGTTGAAACTGAGCTCTTAAATTTTTGCCATCATGGTGAAAATGCTGGTAAAAAGCCCCCCTCAGGATGTTTATAACTTAAGGACATGGATATGTGGATATTACTGGCAGTTGCCTTGCTGCTTTTGCAGTTCAATAAAAAAGCCTCTATCGGGCTGCTGTTGATCACCCTGGTTTGGGCCGCAGTCGGCGGCGTTATCGATTGGCGTGCCGTTATTGCCCTGGCGGTAATCGCCGCACTCGCGCTGGCTTATTTGAAAACTGGGCACCATAAAGTCGCCAGGTATTCGCTCGAACTTGTGCTGGTTGTAAGCGCCATCGGGTTAACGATGCATCTTATTCCGGGTTTCCATAATCCGAAGGTGCTGGATTCGGTCAATGCCGGGCCGCTGAGTGTCCCTTTCTCGATGTATTACAACTTCGATAAAGCGCTGGTGCCTTTCGTCCTGCTGGTGGTAATGAAATCGCTGTTCGTAAGCGAGCCAGAGTCTCGCCCGGCAAAACCATGGTGGGGCCTGCTCGTTGCTTCTATCCCCGCTTTACTGCTTCTGGCCGTCGCGCTGGGTGGGCTGAAGATTGAACCTCACGCCCCGCAGTGGCTGCTGCCGTTTCTGTTTGCCAATATCTTCTTTGTCTCTCTGGCAGAAGAGGCGCTGTTCCGCGGCTACCTCCAGCAGCGGCTGTCCGGGTTTATGCATCCGGTTCTGGCGCTGGTTATTTCAGCGGCGATTTTTGGCGGGCTTCATTTTGCCGGCGGGCCGCTGCTGATTGTGTTTGCCGCGCTTGCGGGCCTGATTTACGGCCTGGCCTGGATGTGGAGCGGCCAGCTTTGGGTGGCAGTGGTTTTCCATGTTGGGTTGAATGCCGCTCACTTGCTGTTCTTTACCTATCCTATGCTTCGGCACATTCCGCACTGATTTATTCCCGTTTACGGCCTGGTTTCCGGGCCGTTGCAGGTGACAGCCCTGAGCGTTCATGCAAAAATAGATTTTAATAAAACTCTATTTATCTGGGGATCAAATGGGGCGTTCCAGTAAACAGCAGGCGGCTGAAAACCGTAACCTTATCGTCGAGAAAACCAGCGAGCTTTTTAAGGCCCGGCAGATAGCGGACGTCAGCATTCCCGACATCATGAAAGCTGCGGGCATGACGGCGGGAGGTTTTTATAAACACTTTGAGTCAAAAGAAGCATTAGTGCTTGAAGCCGCCGAACTGGCTTTTATTAAAGCAAGGGAGCGCTGGGACAGCATTGATGAGAATGACAAAGGCAGCGTACAGCATAACATTGCCGACTATTATTTCTCGCCAAAGCCTGCACAAAAGCGCTGCCCGATGCTGGCCTTCGGCGGCGACGTGATGAAAAGTAATGCTTCTGAACAGCTTGCAAAAGACTGTACCGACGGGATCAAGTCCCTGATGGAGTGTTTTATCGGGCACCCTCATGATGAGCAGGGCGCCGATGATGAAAAAAATCTTGTGCTGTTTGCTGCGATGGTCGGGGCGAATTATCTCGGTGAAATAAGTTCAGATCCCGCCTTCGCCGAGCGTCTTAAAAAGGCCGTTTTGGCCGCGATAAAATAACGCTGCGCGGCAAGTCAGGCTTTAACTCCCATCGCCGCGATGATTTCACTGGTGGTCAGAATTTCGTGGGCATACGTCGGGCCGTTGATATCGTGAGCGGCGTGCAGGGCTTCGTCCGTACGGGCGGATGTAGCGTCCCGAACCAGGGTGACGTGGAAGCCCAGTTCCATACCAATTCGCGCCGTAGCTTCGATGCAGGTATTCGCCATTAGCCCGACGCAGATAATCTTTTCCTTGCCGTATCTTTTAAGCTGATGCTCCAGATCGGTATTAGGAAAACCGCCGGAGCCCCAGTGCTCAGAAGCCACAATATCATCTTTGTGGATAGGGAAATCCTGATGCCAGGTTCCGCCCCACGATCCTTTGGCAAACGACTGCCGTGCTGCGCCGCTAAGCTGGTACGGCGTCGGGTATTTCCAGCTTACATAATCACCTTCTTCCCAGCGATGGTGAGGAACGTGGTAGACCTTAATTCCCGCCTTGCGCGCCGCGGCTACGATGTTAAGCAGGTTCTGGTGCATGTTGTTTCTGACGGCAATATCCTTGATTAACGGATAGAGTTTGCCCTCATCGGCCAGGAAGTCGTTATACAGATCCACGCACAGCAGCGCGGTAATTTCAGGTTCATAAACGGGATGGCTCATTTTCATTACCTCAGGGTTAGGCATTGCTCGTGCAAAATAGAGTATGATAATAATCTATTTTGCGCAACGAATTTTATAAACCCTGCGATGAGGCCAGTGTTATCTCGATAATAATCGCCACACCAGCCACGCGGTTCCGGCTATGGAGCACAACAAGCCGATGGCGGGGAAGAAAGGGATGCCAAACGGCGTCCAGTTCAGGCCAAACAGCCACGGCATAACCACCAGCATCAGCGCGGCTAAAACGATGGCAAGCGCAAGGGTTGCTGCGGCACGTTCCAGTGATTTACCAAGATCGCTAATGTTCTCCACGGAAATATCCGCGTGGAGTTTGCCGTGGCGCAGTCTCTGCATAACCAGCCGCAGGGTCTGGGGCAGGGAATCGCCGCTGTCCAGAAGCTTGTTACCCAGCGCGAGCAGGCGTTTGCGGCTGCTTATGCGAGCGTAGCGCCTGAACATTTCTTTCTTAATGACCGGGCGAAGGATGCGGATAATATCAAACTGTGGGTCCATGCGGAGCAGTACGCCATCAGCGGTGATTAGCGCTTTGAACAGCAGCACCAGGTCGGGCGGAAGCGTAAGGCGAAACTCTCGTGAGGTGGAAAGCATATCGGTCAGCGTTTTGCCCAATTGAAGCCTGAGATTGCCCTGTTTTTGCAGAAAATAGTTGGCCGCCAGTTCCAGTTCGGTCAGGTTCAGCGAGTGCTCGTCACTCCATGAGATCAGGGCATCGACAATGCCGCTGGCGTCGCGTTCGCTGATGGCATAAATCAGAGACAGCAGCTCATTACGCCGCTCTTCACTGAGATAACCCACCATGCCGAAATCAATAAAACCTACGCGGTTTCCTTCAAGCGCCATCACGTTGCCAGGATGAGGATCGGCATGATAAATACGGTGCTCGAAAAGCATTTTTATAAACGCCTCAGAGCCTTTACGCGCCAGCAGCGCCCCGTCAAAACCGGCGGCAGCAAGCTGGCCGCTGTCGACGGGAGAAACGCCGGGAAGAAACGCCTGCACCATCAGCGTAGGACTGCACCATTCCCAATAAATTTTAGGAATGGCCACGTCTTCGGAGCTGGTGAATAGCTGATAAATTTTTTCACCGTTAGCGGCCTCATGGCAAAAATCCAGCTCCTGATGCAGCGCATTTTCCAGATAACGGACCAGCATCACCGGCTGAAATCGTGCCAGCGTTTCGCTTTGCTGCTCAACGCTTTCGGCAAGATAGCGCAGCAGGCGCAGGTCTGCTTTTATCGTGGCTTCAATCCCGGGGCGCTGGATCTTGACGATAACTTCATCGCCGTTTTTAAGGCGGGCACGGTGAATTTGCGCCATCGAACCGCTGGCGAGGGGCTTTTCGTCAAACCGGGCAAATATATCGGCGGGGGGAGCGCCAAGCGTAGCGGTAACCTGCGGTTCAAGCATCGGCCAGGGCAGCGGATTAGCGCCAGAATTTAGCTGACTTAGCGCCTGAGTCCAGGCTGGCTCCAGCAGATCGCTGCGGGTAGAAAGAATTTGCCCGAGCTTAACGAAGGTGGGGCCTAGCTCTTCGAATGCGGCGCATAAGCGCTCCGGCACAGGGCGCAAATCATGCTGATGATTACTGCTTAGCTTGTCGTGAAGAGAAGATAAGCCCAAAAGCCGCACGATATCCTGCAGGCCGTAGCGGAGCATCACTCCGGTTATCTCCTGCAACCGCACCCGGTCGCGAGCCGTGACCATAATCATTTTTATCATCTGGCTAAACTCCTTTTTTCCTTATCAGGAGGATAGCTGATAAATCGGCTATTGGGCCTGGAGCAAAATTTACGGCAGCTTGACTGAAATTTAGTGATACTTTGGTCAAATTAATACCTGTCGAGCACGCCTCCAATCACATAAATAGATATTTTCTATACATCTTTTCCCTTGCGGCGTTCAGTCGCTTTTCTACTTTGATATTTCCTTTTACACCAGTGGCTTAAACAGCTCTTTTCGCCATCGGCAAGAGTTTTACGACGGTCTATCCTTAGTAAAGACGCCCAAAAAAGCAGCGTTTCCCGAATACCCCTGTTTTCAGAACGTTGTATTGATAATTGTTATCATTAACATAAGGGTATCGGCCTTCGGGCGCAGAGACAAATGAGGTGATTAATGGATGTGCAAACCGGTTCCTTCGATCCCAGTGAATTTGCCTGGCAGGGGCTAACCCTGACCCCGGCGGCCAGCGCTCATATCCGCGAGCTGGCGGCGAAACAGCCCGAGCTGCGGGGGATACGCCTGAGTATCAAACAGACGGGCTGTGCGGGGTTTGGTTACGTGCTGGACACGGTTACCGAGCCTAAGCCGGACGATCTGGTGTATGAGTTTGACGGCGCGCGCCTGTGGGTGCCGCTCTCCGCGATGCCTTTTATCGACGGCACCGAAGTTGATTACGTGCGCGAAGGCCTGAATCAGATCTTTAAATTTAATAACCCGAAAGCCCAGCACGAATGCGGCTGTGGCGAAAGCTTTGGGGTATAGGCGGTACTTATGTCTCGTAATACTGAAGCAACTGACGATGTCAAAACCTGGACCGGCAACCTCAATTATAAAGAGGGCTTCTTCACCGAGCTGCAAACCGAGCAGATTGCGAAGGGCGTAAACGAAGAGGTGGTTCGGGCCATTTCAGCTCGTCGTAACGAGCCGGACTGGATGCTGGAGTTTCGCCTGAACGCTTATCATGCGTGGCTGAAGATGGAAGAGCCGCACTGGCTCAAAGCCCATTATGAAAAGCTTAACTACCAGGACTACAGCTATTATTCCGCGCCGTCGTGCGGCAGCTGCGATGACAACTGTGCCTCTCAGCCGGGTGCGGTGCAGCAGCCAACTAACGCGTTTCTGACTAACGAAGTGGAAGAGGCGTTTAAGCAGCTTGGCGTGCCGGTGCGTGAAGGTAGCGAAGTTGCGGTCGATGCCATTTTTGACTCCGTATCGGTCGCCACGACTTACCGTGAAAAGCTCTCCGAACAGGGCATTATTTTCTGCTCCTTCGGGGAAGCGATTCATGATTACCCGGAGCTGGTGAAGAAATATCTCGGCACCGTGGTGCCGTCCAACGATAACTTCTTTGCCGCGCTGAATGCCGCCGTAGCGTCCGACGGCACCTTTATCTACATCCCGAAAGGCGTGCGCTGCCCGATGGAGCTGTCCACTTACTTCCGCATCAACGCGGAGAAAACGGGCCAGTTCGAGCGTACCATTCTGGTGGCCGATGAAGGCAGCTACGTCAGCTATATCGAAGGCTGTTCTGCTCCGGTTCGCGACAGCTATCAGCTGCACGCTGCGGTGGTAGAAGTCATCATTCATCGCGATGCGGAAGTAAAATACTCCACGGTGCAGAACTGGTTCCCGGGGGATAACAACACCGGCGGCATCCTCAACTTCGTGACCAAGCGCGCGCTATGCGAAGGTGAAAACAGCAAGATGTCCTGGACCCAGTCGGAAACCGGCTCGGCCATCACCTGGAAGTACCCGAGCGTTATCCTGCGCGGCGACAACTCCATCGGCGAGTTCTTCTCCGTGGCGCTGACCTCCGGCCACCAGCAGGCGGACACCGGCACCAAGATGATCCACATCGGCAAGAACACCAAATCGACGATTATTTCGAAAGGGATTTCCGCCGGGCACAGCCAGAACAGCTATCGCGGCCTGGTGAAAATCATGCCGACGGCCACCAACGCCCGTAACTTCACCCAGTGCGACTCAATGCTCATCGGCCCGGACAGCGGGGCGCATACCTTTCCGTATGTCGAATGCCGTAACAACACGGCTCAGCTTGAGCACGAAGCCACAACCTCGCGCATCGGTGAAGACCAGCTGTTCTACTGCCTGCAGCGCGGTATCAGCGAAGATGATGCTATCTCGATGATAGTCAACGGATTCTGTAAAGACGTGTTCTCAGAGTTGCCGCTCGAATTCGCGGTGGAAGCACAAAAATTATTAGCCATCAGCCTCGAACACAGCGTCGGTTAAGGATTAAGGGAAAATTATGTTAAGCATTAAAGATTTACAGGTCAGCGTTGAGGACAAAGAGATCCTGCGTGGCTTAAACCTCGAAGTGAAGCCGGGCGAAGTGCACGCCATTATGGGGCCGAACGGCTCCGGCAAAAGTACCTTATCCGCGACGCTTGCAGGCCGTGAAGACTATGAAATCACCGGCGGTTCGGTACAGTTTAAGGGCAAAGATCTGCTGGAGCTTTCGCCGGAAGACCGTGCGGGCGAAGGCATTTTTATGGCCTTCCAGTATCCGGTGGAAATTCCCGGCGTCAGCAACCAGTTCTTCCTGCAAACCGCGCTGAATGCGGTGCGTGAATACCGCGGGCTGGAGTCACTGGACCGCTTCGACTTCCAGGATCTGATGGAAGAGAAGATTGAACTGCTGAAAATGCCGGAAGATCTACTGACCCGCTCGGTTAACGTCGGCTTCTCCGGCGGCGAGAAAAAGCGCAACGATATTCTGCAAATGGCGGTGCTGGAGCCGGAACTGTGCATTCTCGATGAAACCGACTCCGGGCTGGATATTGACGCCCTGAAAATTGTTGCCGAAGGGGTTAACTCCCTGCGTGACGGCAAGCGCTCGTTCATTGTGGTAACCCACTACCAGCGCATCCTCGACTACATCAAGCCGGACTTCGTGCACGTGCTGTATCAGGGGCGCATCGTTAAATCCGGCGACTTTAGCCTGGTGAAACAACTGGAGGAGCAGGGTTATGGCTGGCTTACCGAACAGCAGTAACGGCAACGCGCTCCAGCAGTGGCATCATCTGTTTGAAGCCCAGGGCACGGGGCGTTCAGAAGTGGCTCAGCAGCATATGCAGCAGCTGCTGCGCCTTGGGCTGCCGACGCGCAAGCATGAAAACTGGAAATACACGCCGCTGGAAGGCCTGCTGAACAATCAGTTTGTGCTGGCGCCGCAGGGCGGGTTGACCGCTCAGCAGCGAGACGAGCTGGCATTGCCGGTAGATGCTCTGAGGCTGGTATTTGTGGATGGCCATTTTAGCGCGGAGTTAAGCGACGAGACGGCCAACAGCGGTTTTGTTATTACGATTGACGACAACCGCCAGATGCTGCCCGCCCCGGTGCAGGGCGAAGTATTCCTGCACCTTACCGAGAGCCTGGCCGAAACGGTGACCCACATTGACGTAGCTCGCAACACACAGCCTAAGAAAACGCTGCTGCTGATGCACGTGACCCGCGGCAGTGGGCAGCAGGAAATGGCGACCGCCCACTACCGCCATCACCTGACGCTGGGTGAGGGCGCGCAGGCTACGGTAATAGAGCATTTTGTCAGCCTTGATGACGCTGCGCATTTTACCGGCTCACGCTTTACCGCTGAAATTGCGGCTAATGCCCAACTGAATCATTACAAACTGGCGTTCGAAAATGCCGCCAGCTACCACTTCGCCCACAACGACCTGCTGGTTGCCCGGGATACAACGGTAAGCAGCAGCAGCTTCCTGCTGGGGGCCGCGGTGCTGCGCCACAACACCAGCACGCAGCTGAACGGCGAAAATAACCAGTTGCACATCAATAGCCTCGCGTTGCCGGTTAACAACGAAGTGTGCGATACGCGTACCTGGCTTGAGCATAATAAAGGCTATTGCAACAGCCGCCAGCTGCATAAAACCATCGTCCGCGATAAAGGCAGAGCGGTGTTTAACGGCATGATCAAAGTGGCTCAACACGCGATCAAGACCGACGGGCAGATGACCAACAACAACCTGCTGCTTGGCCGCCTTGCGGAAGTGGACACTAAACCGCAGCTGGAAATTTACGCCGACGACGTGAAGTGCAGCCACGGGGCGACCATCGGGCGTATTGACGACGAGCAGATGTTCTACCTGCGTTCACGCGGCATTAACGAACAGGCCGCGCAGCAGATGATTATCTTCGCCTTTGCCGCGGAGCTGACCGAGAGCATTCGCGACGAGGCCTTAAAACAGCAGGTGCTGGCGCGTATTGCCCGGCGTTTTGCAGGAGGCGAGGCATGAGTTTTCCCATTGAGCAGGTCAGAGCGGATTTCCCGATATTAAGCCGCGAGGTCAACGGGCAGCCGCTGGCCTATCTCGACAGCGCCGCCAGCGCCCAGAAGCCGCAGAGGGTTATCGACGCCGAGCTGGAGTTCTATCGTAATGGCTATGCTGCCGTGCATCGCGGCATCCACACGCTGAGCGCACAGGCCACCACGCTGATGGAAAATGTGCGCAGCCAGGCATCACGTTTCATCAACGCCGCGAAGCCGGAAGAGATTGTATTCGTGCGCGGCACCACCGAGGGCATTAACCTGGTGGCGAACAGCTGGGGCAACGCGAACGTGGCCGCTGGCGATAACATCATCATCAGCGCTATGGAACACCACGCCAATATCGTGCCGTGGCAGATGCTGTGCGAGCGGACCGGGGCCGAGCTGCGCATCATTCCGCTGAATCAGGACGGGACGTTGCAGCTGGATGTGTTTCCGACGCTGATTGACGAGCACACAAAGCTGCTGGCGATAACCCACATCTCCAACGTGCTGGGGACGGAAAACCCGGTGCAGGAGATGATTGCCACCGCGCATCAGGCAGGTGTGAAAGTGCTGGTGGACGGCGCGCAGGCGATAATGCACCACGCCACGGACGTCGCGGCGCTGGATTGTGATTTTTATTTGTTCTCCGGGCATAAGATTTACGGGCCAACGGGCATCGGCGTGCTCTATGTGCGCGAAAGCATTCTGCAGGATATGCCGCCGTGGGAAGGCGGTGGCTCGATGATTGCCACCGTCAGCCTGACGCAGGGCACAACCTATGCGGCAGCGCCGTGGCGCTTTGAGGCAGGTACGCCTAACACCGCAGGGATAATCGGTCTGGGAGCCGCTCTGAGCTACGTTGAGAGCCTTGGACTAGATGAGATTAGCGAGTATGAGCGCTCGTTGATGAGCTACGCCCAGAATGCGTTGCAGGCCGTTCCTGACCTCGTTGTTTATGGTCCGACGGAGCGCCGCGGCGTGTTGGCCTTTAATCTCGGGAAACATCACGCCTATGACGTCGGCAGCTTCCTCGACAACTACGGTATTGCGGTTCGCACCGGCCACCACTGCGCGATGCCGCTGATGGCGTTTTACGGCGTACCCGCAATGTGCCGCGCTTCGTTTGCCATGTACAATACCCGGCAAGAAGTGGATCGCCTGGTCGCTGGCCTGCAGCGTATCCACAGCCTGTTAGGATAACGGAGACGGTCATGGCAACGCTGCCGGATAAAGACAAATTACTCAAGAATTTCAGCCGCTGCGCGAACTGGGAAGAGAAGTATCTCTACATCATCGAACTCGGCAGCCGCCTGCCGGAGCTGGCGGAAGAGGAGCGCAGACCCGGGAATATTATTCAGGGCTGCCAGAGCCAGGTGTGGATAGTGATGCACCAGCAGCCCGATGGCGTTATCACTCTGGAGGGCGATAGCGATGCGGCTATCGTTAAAGGGCTGATCGCCATCGTATTTATTCTCTACCAGCAGATGACGCCGCAGGACATCGTAGCATTTGACGTGCGCCCGTGGTTTGAAAAAATGGCGCTCGCTCAGCACTTAACCCCATCCCGCTCTCAGGGGCTGGAAGCGATGATCCGCGCGATTCGTAATAAAGCCTCCAGTCTCAGCTAAGTTAGCTAAACTTAATCATACCTATGGTCCTGTTTTGCGAGGCGGTTTTCTGCCTCGCTTGTCTTTCAGCCTGCCGGCGTCCGTCGGCGTGACTACAGGAATAAAAAGTATGAAATACGCGTCTTTACTCACACTAGCCATCATAGGCGCGCTCAGCGCCATACGCCCGGCTTTAGCGCTGGACTATCCTTTACCGCCGGAAGGCAGCCGCCTGATTGGCCAAAACCAGACTTATACCGTTCAGGAGAGTGACCGCAACCTGCAGGCCATTGCCCGGCGTTTTGATACCGGCGCGATGCTGTTGCTGGAAGCAAATAACGCTATAGCACCGGTGCCTAAGCCGGGCACGGTGTTAACCATTCCCAGCCAGCTGCTGCTGCCTGATGTGCCCAGAGAAGGCATTGTCGTCAATCTGGCCGAGCTGAGGCTTTATTACTTCCCGCCGGGTGAAAACATTGTTCAGGTTTACCCGATAGGCATTGGCTTGCAGGGGCTGGAAACGCCTCTGATGAGCACGAAAATAGGCCAGAAAATCCCTAACCCGACCTGGACACCAACGGCAGGCATTCGTCAGCGTTCTCTTGAGCGCGGCGTTAAGCTGCCGCCGGTTGTTCCCGCCGGGCCGAACAACCCGCTGGGGCGCTTTGCTATGCGCCTGGCGTACGGCAACGGTGAATACCTCATCCACGGTACCAGCGCGCCGGACAGCGTAGGGCTGCGCGTGAGTTCCGGGTGTATCCGCATGAACGCGCCGGACATCAAGGCGCTGTTTGAGCAGACGAGAACGGGCACGCCTGTGCGGGTGATTAACGATCCGGTGAAATTCTCCGTGGAGCCTAACGGCGTGCGTTATGTTGAGGTGCATCGCCCGCTGTCGCAGGACGAGCAGCAAAATACGCAAACCATGCCTTACGTGCTGCCAGCCGGTTTTAGCCAGTTCCGCGAAGGGAGTGAAGTAGACAAGGCGGTTATTGAGAAAGCGCTCTATCGGCGTGCCGGTTACCCGGTTGCGGTCTCCGCGGGGCAGACTTCGGTCACGGCAAATGGCGTGCAGTCGGCTCAAAACGTGGCGGTGAATACGGGGGAGGCGGCAAGCGCGACTCAGTAATGAAGAAGGGCTGGATGACGGACAAAAAAAATGGCGCACATTGTGCGCCATTTTATACCAGTGACTCTTACTTACGGTAAGAGTGAGCCTGGTTGTCCAGACGCTGGTTAGCGCGAGCTGCGTCGTCTTTAGCAGCCTGAACGTCGGAACGCACTGCGTTCACGTCGTTGCTCAGCTGATCAACTTTAGCGTTCAGAGTCTGAACGTCAGAAGACAGTTGATCGATTTTAGCGTTAGAAGAACAACCTGCCAGCATAGTAGAAGCCAGGATTACCGCGCCCAGTACCAGTTTAGTACGATTCATTATTAATACCCTCTAGATTGAGTTAATCTCCATGTAGCGTTACAAGTATTACACAAACTTTTTTGTGATGAGAATAATTTTTTGTTGGGAATACCCTTAAATTTGATCGTTCGCTCAAAGAAGCATCGAACCGAGCTGGAAAGTTAAAAAAAAGAGAGAAAACAGGGGATTTTCATCGGATTCGTCTTACTAAAACGACGCTTAAATAGTAAAAGCCGATTTGCATTTTTATTAATAGCCATAAGGCACGGATATAAAAAAAGCGCCCTAAGGCGCTTTTGACGTAAATAAACTTGTTAACAAGTCAATTACAGGACATGTACGGAAGCGGTGTTGGTGGTGCCGCTTGGGACTAACGCACCGGAAACCATCACTACGATGTCGCCTTTGCGAGCCAGGCCGCTTTCCAGAGCCACTTCTTTACCCAGACGGTAGAAGTCGTCGGTAGAAGCAATTTCTTTCACCAGCTGAGGGATAACGCCTTTGCTCAGCACCAGCTGACGAGCGGTCACTTCGTTGGTGGTCAGCGCCAGAATGGTCGCGTTCGGGAAGTATTTACGCACGGCTTTAGCGGATTTACCGCCCTGGGTTGCAACGACGATAACCGGCGCTTCCAGTTTCTCGGCAGTCTCAACCGCGCCGCGGCAAACTGCTTCGGTGATGCGCAGTTTACGGCTGTCGTTGTTGTTGTCCAGACGGCTGGTCATTACGCGGTCGGTACGTTCGCAGATGGTTGCCATGATGGTCACGGCTTCCAGCGGGTATTTACCTTTAGCGGACTCACCGGACAGCATAACTGCATCGGTGCCGTCGATGATGGCGTTAGCAACGTCGCCTGCTTCCGCGCGGGTAGGGCGCGGGTTTTTGATCATCGAGTCGAGCATCTGGGTTGCGGTGATAACAACTTTACGAGCGCGCACGCATTTTTCGATCATCATCTTCTGAGCGAAGATAACTTCTTCAACCGGGATCTCAACGCCCAGGTCGCCACGAGCAACCATGATGCCGTCAGACGCTTCGAGGATTTCGTCGAAGTTGTTCAGGCCTTCCTGGTTTTCGATTTTGGAGATGATCTGGATCTTCTCGCCGCCATGAGCCTTCAGGTGCTCACGAATTTCAACCACGTCAGAACGTTTACGGATAAAGGAAGCAGCAACGAAGTCAACGCCCTGCTCGCAGCCGAAGATCAGGTCTTGCTTGTCTTTTTCAGCCAGAGCAGGCAGCGCGATGGAAACGCCCGGCAGGTTAACGCCTTTGTTCTCGCCCAGGTCGCCGTTGTTCAGCACTTTACAGACAACGTTTTTGCCTTCGATAGCGGTGACTTCCATACCGATCAGGCCGTCATCCACCAGAACGGTGTTGCCTACGGACAGGTCGCTGGTGAAACCTTCGTAGGTTACAGCAACAATCTCGTTGTTACCCACTACGGACTTGTCGGTAGTGAAGGTAAAGGTCTGGCCCGCTTTCAGCGCAACGTCGTTGCCGCCTTCCAGCTTAATGGTGCGGATTTCAGGACCTTTGGTGTCCAGCAGGATAGCGGCTTTTTTACCGGTTTTAGCAACAACATTACGCAGGTTTTTGATGCGCTGACCGTGTTCTGCATAGTCACCGTGGGAGAAGTTCAGGCGCATAACGTTCATGCCCGCATCGAGCATTTTGCTCAGCATCTCTTCAGATTCGGTTTTTGGACCGATGGTGCAAACAATTTTAGTCTTTTTCATGACAGTCTTATCTATAAGTTGAGGAGGATTGTTAAAACTCGGTTCCGGGAGACACAGCGGCCGCCGGAGCTTAAAAGAATACTGTGGTGTTGAAAGTGGCACCTGGTAAGGATAGGTGACAGAAATAAAGCGTGCAGAGGAAAGTGTGCTTGTGGTTCAGCCGGGGGTGAAGTCAGACAGTGTTGTTGTATAAAAAGGGAGTCCAATGAGCTGAAACCATTCAAGTTAAGAACGGGCGTATTATAGAGAGATCTTGTCGGGAAAGGAACCAAAACCGTTGATTCAGCGACAGAGTGCACAGTTTTACAGCGAGTTGTAACGAGTGGGTTACGGGATGTTTACAGGCTAGAAAGAAGAATGAAACAGAAAAGAATGGTGCGTTCAATTGGACTCGAACCAACGACCCCCACCATGTCAAGGTGGTGCTCTAACCAACTGAGCTATGAACGCACGGAGTATTCCGCTAAAAAAATAATTAACAAACTGATTTAATTACCTTTTTAACTCCCACTGCGGGGAGTGACGTTATTATGACTGGCGCGGCGGACATTGACAAGCCCCGCCGTACCTATGTGAACAATGTTTGAGCTTTTCGCCGGGGGAGACAGCGCCGCCGCTAAAGCTTCACCGCCAGTTCCCCGCTAAACAGGATCACCGCCCGGCCGGAAATGCTCACTTTTTCCGGCTGGTTGTCGCGGATGGTCACGGCAATATCGACCACGCCGCTGCGGCCAAGCGCGCGCCCCTGATTCCCATGAATGCGCAGCAGCTTGCCGTCATGGGGCAATGCGCCGTGATGCACCAGCCACGCGCCCATCGCGCCATTAGCATTTCCCGTTACCGGATCTTCTACAATACCGATGGCGGGAGAGAACATGCGGCCATCCGTTGCGTTTTCGCCGGGGCGGATCTGAAACGGGAAGAAGCCGTTGCAGCCAATTTCCTTGCTGATGGCGGCAAGCGCAGCCAGGTCCGGAGCCAGCGCATCGAGAGCGACTTCAGGCTTCAGCGGAACCATCACCTTGGAATGCCCCGTAGAGGCAACCTGAATGGGGAATCCCGGTAGAATATCGTCTTCATTCAGGTGAAATGCTGCGATAATTGCCGCGCGCAGGTCACCTTCCAGCGGCGGCTCAAATTCCGGTCTGCCCTGAACCAGCGTGATGCGGTAATCGTTGTCTTCAACAACTTCAATCGCTACCCGGTGGCGGCCTGCCAGCGAGGTCTGGTAAAGCTCGCAATTTTCCAACCCAAGCACTTTCGCTCTCACGTAATGCGCCGCTACCGTCGCATGGCCGCAAATCGGCACTTCTACAGTTGGCGTGAAGTAGCGAATGCGCACATCGCTCTCTTCACTGCGGAGTACAAAAGCGGTTTCAGAATGGCGTAGCTCGCGGGCGATGAGCTGCATCTGGCTCTCGCTCAGGCCATCGGCATCGAGCACTACGCCCGCCGAGTTGCCGCGAAATGGCTGGGTGGTAAAAGAATCAACGTGGTAAATCCGTGGCGTCATTTTTATTCTCGTATCAGAATCTGCTTACAGAGCTTTGCCTGAATGTTTTACCAGCCTGTCGATAAATAGAAAAATTTTCACCTGCTGGTGTCTCTTTTACTACGGGGTAATGTGAAATATCTTGCGGTGAGGAGGTCTGCCTGAGCAGGCTTCGGGTATAAAAAAACCGGCTGAATGAGCCGGTTTAATTAATCAGATTTTGCAGGCGTCGCCGCAATCGTCATCGGCAACAACGGCCTGAGCTTTTTTATCAGCATCTTCCTGACGCTCGGCGTTGCGCACTTCGGCTTCATCTAATCCGGAAAAAACCAGATTCTCAAGATCGATTTCCATAGGTCACCTGTTGCAGTTTAGTTATCGGCTTTCTAAATAATATTCAACATTCCACCGTCCTGCATCCCGAATATCCCTGAAACGCTCAAAACGATAAAAATGCGCAGCTTCTGTCCCGCGATCAGAAGCAGGAGTTTTGGTTGATTCTATTGCCCACGGCGTAAACTTTGTTGGTCTTCGGGTCAATATTAAACACCACGTATCTGCGTTGCGGGCAAATCAGTTCAAGGGATTTCTTGCCGCACTGCAACACTGTGGATCGGCGTACTACATTGCCGATTTGCACCGGGACATCGGTATCAACGTAGTCATCGCACTCGAACCCGGCCTGCGTGGCCCTGGCTCGAGCTTCATTCATTGTCAGGCCCACGGCGTTTAATTCACGCACCGCTTCGGCATGGCTTGCTTGCGAAACGCGGGTTAACGTACAGCCGCTTAACGTCACAGACGCTATCAGGAGCAGGGTGAGTCGAAGCATAGTTGTCCTTAACGAATATGCCAGCAGGCAGGGTGAGAGAAAAACTAACGGCGAATTAAGGCTTGCTAAATCATAGCCTGGGTGATGAATAAATGGCTTGTTTTAATGAGTTTTGAAAATAAAGGAGATAAGACAGAGGAGTAGAGATTTGCAAATATGGTGCGTCCGAGTGGACTCGAACCACCGACCCCCACCATGTCAAGGTGGTGCTCTAACCAACTGAGCTACGGACGCACTGAATATCTGAAAATGGTGCGTTCAATTGGACTCGAACCAACGACCCCCACCATGTCAAGGTGGTGCTCTAACCAACTGAGCTATGAACGCATTGTTGTCTTGGCGACAGCGGGGACGAATATTAGCGGCACACTTCGGGGCTTGCAAGGGGAATAACGCAATTTTATTCCAGATTTCACGCAATTGCCGAGCATCTGCGCAGAGTGTTGAGAAAGTAGCCGCCAGGACGGCGGCTACGGGTTAATTAACGTGCAGCGCGTTGCAGGATAGTGATGGAGGGCTGGCGTTGTAACCAACGCATGCGCAGCATCATCAGGATGGCGGCGGAGGTCAGACCGATAATAAAGCCAATCCAGAAGCCTGCCGGGCCCATCGGCTCAACCACCCAGTCGGTAAGTGCCAGCACATAGCCACTCGGCAGGCCGAGAACCCAATACGCGATAAAGGTGATAAAGAAGATCGAACGCGTATCTTTATAGCCGCGCAGCACGCCGCTGCCGATAACCTGAATCGAGTCGGAGATTTGGTAAATCGCCGCCAGCAGCATCAAGTGGGCTGCCAGTGCTACGACCGCCGGGTTGTCGTTATACAGCAGCGCGATATGCTCCCTGAAGGTCACGGTAAACAGCGCCGTACACATCGCCAGGCAAATCGCCACGCCAACGCCGGTGCGGGCGGCAACCTGGGCATCCAGCGTTGAGCCCTGACCCAGGCGATAACCCACGCGAATGGTGACCGCCGCGCCTAATGAAAGCGGTAACACAAACATCAGCGAACTGAAGTTAAGCGCTATCTGGTGCCCGGCAACGTCGGTAATGCCCAGCGGAGAAACCAGCAGGGCAACCACGGCGAACAGCGTGACTTCGAAAAATAACGCCAGCGCAATCGGCAGCCCGAGCTGGCTTAAACGTTTAAGCACCGCCCAGTCCGGTTTGCTGAAATCGTCCGGGTTTTTAATGTCGCGCATCGAACGGGCTTTCTTGATATAGGAAAGCATGCTGAAGAACATCACCCAGTAGACCGCCGCTGTTGCCACGCCGCAGCCCACGCCGCCCAATTCCGGCATGCCGAAGTGGCCGTAAATAAAGATGTAGTTAACCGGGATGTTCACCAGCAGGCCGATAAAGCCCATCACCATGCCGGGCTTGGTTTTCGCCAGCCCTTCACACTGGTTACGGCCAACCTGGAAGAACAGATAACCCGGCGCGCCCCACAGCAGCGCACGTAAATAACGCACGGCTTTATCGGCAAGTTCCGGGTCGATGTCATGCATGGCATGAATAATGTGCCCTGCGTTCCACAGCACTACCATCACCAGCACGGATACCATACCCGCAAGCCAGAATCCCTGACGAACCTGGTGAGCAATGCGGTCGCGACGCGCGGAGCCGTTAAGCTGGGCGACGGTTGGCGTCAGGGCGAGCAGGAGCCCGTGGCCGAATAAAATGGCCGGTAGCCAGATAGAGGTGCCTATAGCCACTGCCGCCATATCGGTGGCGCTGTAGCCACCGGCCATAACGGTATCGACGAATCCCATTGCAGTTTGTGCTACCTGAGCGATGATCACAGGTATCGCCAGGGCAAGGAGCTGGCGAGCTTCGGTGAAGTACTTCTGCATGTTTACACCTGATTATTTTTATAGAGACGAGAGACTAAAAAAGCCGCCATAAAAGGCAGCAAGAAGATGAACAGGGGAATTTGCCAGTCTATTGTAGCGAGAGTTTATTTATACGCCAGTCAAAAATATAGCGCTGCGGCGAGCAGGGCTGGCAAGGTGATTTTCCACCTGTTAAAGTGCGGCAATGTCCTTTATCGGCGGTAGTTTTACCGCGCGTGAATCGCCAGGAGTTTTTAGATGTTTACAGGTATTGTGCAGGGCACCGCGACCCTGGTTTCCATCGACGAGAAACCTAACTTCCGCACCCACATTATTGAGATGCCGACTGAGATGCTGCCGGGCCTTGAAACCGGCGCTTCGGTGGCGCATAACGGCTGCTGCCTTACGGTCACCGAAATCAACGGGAACCGCATCAGCTTTGACCTGATGAAAGAGACGCTGCGTATTACTAATCTCGGTGAGCTAAGCGTTGGCGACAGCGTTAACGTTGAACGTGCGGCTAAATTTAATGATGAAATTGGCGGTCATTTAATGTCCGGCCATATTATGACTACCGCCGAAATATCTAAGATCCTGACCTCGGAAAATAACCGTCAGATCTGGTTTAAAATTCAGGATAAAGCGTTGATGAAATACATCCTGCATAAAGGCTATGTTGGTATCGACGGTATTAGCCTGACGGTGGGCGAGGTCACGGCGACGCGTTTTTGCGTGCATCTGATCCCCGAAACGCTGGAGCGTACAACGCTTGGCGCTAAGAAACTTGGGCAGCGCGTTAATATCGAAATCGATCCGCAGACTCAGGCGATTGTCGACACCGTAGAGCGCGTGCTGGCGAGCCGTGAAGCCGCGCTGGTGGCCGCTATTCCTGCGGGCGAATAACGCTTCTCTCGCAGCATAAGAAACGGGGCCGATTGGCCCCGTTTTTGTTTCTTAATCCTGCTCGTTGAAACCGTTTTCAGCGGCGGTTTTCATAAACCATTCCCCGCTCTTCTTGATGGTACGTTGCTGGGTTTTGAGATCCAGCGAGACAAAGCCATAGCGGTTTTTGTAGGCGTTGCACCACGACCAGTTATCGATAAAGGTCCACATATGGTAGCCGAGGCAGTTGCTGCCCTCGCTGATGCCCTTGTGCAGCCACTTCAGGTGGTCGCGCACAAAGTCGATGCGGTATTCGTCGTCAATTTGACCGTCGTTGATGAAACGTTCTTCGTTCTCCACGCCCATGCCGTTCTCGGAGATGTAGCAGGCAGGGTTGCCGTAATTCTCGCGCAGGTTGGTGAGAATGTCGTAAATACCGCGCTCGTAGATTTCCCAGCCACGGTAAGGGTTCATCTTGCGGCCCGGCATTTCGTAGGACTCGAAGAACCACTCCGGCATAAACGGGCTTTCAGGATTTACCAGGGTGTCGCGGCATTTAATGCGGCGCGGCTGGTAATAGTTAATTCCGAGTAAATCGACCACGCCGGCGGCAAGCAGGGCTTTGTCCTCTGGCTGGCAGGCCGGCAATTTATCATGCTGCTTCAGGAAGTCGACAAGCTCCTGCGGGTACTCGCCGCGCAGCGCCGGGTCCAGGAAGCTGCGGTTAAACATCAGGTCGGCCAGATTAGCGGCTTTGACGTCTGCCGGATTCTGAGAGCGAGGGTAGGACGGCGTCAGGTTAAGGATGATGCCAATTTGGCCGTCTTCATTGCGAGCGTGGTAGTTTGTAACCGCTTTCGCGTGGGCAAGCATGGTGTGGTAGGCCACGGTAACCGCGCGGTCAAAGTCCACGACGTTAGGGTAGTGGTAATCATACAAGTAGCCGCATTCTACCGGCACTACCGGTTCATTGAAGGTAAACCAGTGCTTCACCCGGTCACCGAACAGTTCAAAACAGGTATTGGCATAGCTGGCGTAGGCGTCAACGACTTCGCGGCTTTCCCAGCCGCCTTTCTCCTGCATAACCATTGGCATATCAAAGTGATACAGATTGATAAACGGCTTGATGCCCTGGGCCAGCAGCTCGTCGATAACCTTGTTATAGAATTCTACCGCCAGAGGATTCACCTCCCCGGTGCCGTCCGGGATCAGGCGGGCCCAGGAGATTGAGGTGCGGAAGGTGTTGTGGTTGAGCTTCTTCAGCAGGGCGATATCCTGCTTCCAGCGCTGATAAAAGGTCGAGGTATTTTGCGGGCCAACGCCGTGGTGGAAGCGATTGGGCTGTTCGGCAAACCAGCGGTCCCAAATAGTTTCGGATTTACCAAAGTTCAGCGCTTCACCTTCGGTTTGCGGCCCGGAAGCGGCGCTGCCCCACCAGAAATGCTCAGGAAATGCGTATTTCATCGTTATCCTCACGGTCTGGCCTGTCATCTCCGACAGGCAATCATTTATACGGTCAATATGTTGATTGTCTGTGATTGATGAAACCGGTTTCTATGACGGGAAATGATATCTGTTAAGCAGATCAAGTCGTCGCGGCCAGACAGGCTTAAACCTGTGATGTGTATCACGTCAGTGCGCAAGGAGAGACAATTGGAGGTAAAAAACCCGGCAGATGCCGGGTTAGTGACTAGCGAGGGACACGTAAACCGTTTTCAATACCGCGGCTAAATACCACCTGCCACAGCTGAATATCGCGCGCCCGGAAGGCTCCGGCGCAGGCATTGAGGTAGTAACTAAACATCCGTTTGAAGCGTTCGGAGTAGTTATCGGCAATTTCCGGCCAGCAGGCGAGGAAGCTTTCGTACCAGGCCATCAGCGTTTTATCATAGTCGGCACCGAAATTATGCCAGTCTTCCATTACAAAATGCGGTTCGCTGGCGTCGGCAATCTGTCGCACAGAAGGCAGGCACCCGTTGGGGAAGATGTACTTATCAATCCACGGATCGACATTATTGTCGGTCTTTGTAGAGCCAATGGTGTGCAGCAGGAAAATACCGTCAGGCTTCAGGTTGCGGTCGGCAACGTCGAAGTAGGTGGCATAATTTTTCGGGCCAACATGCTCAAACATGCCGACGGAAACAATGCGGTCAAACTGCTCGTTGAGGTCGCGATAGTCCTGCAAAAGAATGGTTACATCCAGCCCTTTGCAGCGCTCTTGCGCCATTTTTTGTTGTTCTGCCGAAATGGTTACGCCAAACACGGAAACATCGTAATTTCGTGCGGCAAATTCCGCCAGACCGCCCCAGCCGCAGCCGATATCCAGCAATTTCATGCCGGGGCCAAGCTGCAGTTTTTCGCAGATCATTTTCAGCTTCGCTTCCTGGGCTTCGGCGAGAGTCGTCGCATCTTTCCAGTAGCCGCAGGAATATTGCATGTGCGCGTCCAGCATGCGGCTGAACAGATCGTTACCGAGATCGTAATGTTCTTTGCCGACTATCCACGCGCGCTTTTTGGACTGCAGGTTAACCAGCCTGGCAGCGGCGATACGCAGAGTATCTTTGAAATGATGGGGCAGCTGGTTTTCCAGCCCGGCGCGCAGCACTTTAGTGAAAAAAACATCCAGACGTTCGCATTCCCACCAGCCGTCCATATAGCTTTCGCCAAGACCGAGGGAGCCTTCCTGCAAAACGCGTTTAAAAAAATCTGGGTTTTTAACCTGAATATCAAAAGGGTTTGGGCCGTTAACGGTTATGCCTGCCCGGCTCAGCATTTCATTTGCGATACGATACCATTCGTTATCTCGTACGCTCACTTCTTCTATACACGATGAACTCATAGCTTCTCCATCACCTTGTTGTGATCAGAACCTTAAAACAGCGTAGACGCTATTACCGGCTTGTGAGAACTCTCACGGAAAATTCCGTGCGCCTGATATCCGACGTAAACAGAGAAAGGGGGGATTCTCCCTTACTGAAAGGCCATCCATGGAAAAACGGAAGCACTCCGGCTCCCGTAAAAATAAAATTTATGAGGCTTATAGTAGAACCGCAATAACTATAAGCCTGTTTTTTTGATGGTTCAACGGAATATTGTTAGCAAGCTAATCACACAATATTCACACTATCGCGTCTGTTATTGGGCCCGGGATAGCTCGGCGTTGGCGCCAGCCTGCGATGCACGGCTGGAGGAGTACTGCATCGCATAGCCCAGCACCGCGAGTAAAATTGTCGCCAGCATTACGCTGGTGGTGGTGAGCAGCGGGGTGGCGACCAGCCAGGAAACCATCAGGCTTGCCAGGAAGCAAAGCCCCAGCTGTAGCGTGTTTTGTAGCGCGGCGGCCTTGCCGGTTGCCTGAGGGAATGGCAGCAGGGCGGAGGCCACAACGATAGGGTAAATTGCCCCGTTGGCAATCGCCATCACGCAGAATGGGATCAGCAGCAGCGTCAGGTTGGCATAGCCGCTCACCGCTACGGCCCAGGTGGCAACAATGCTCAACGCATACAGCGCCAGCAGCCAAGGCAGCAGCTGTTTCCCCTGCCATTTTTGCAGCGCGCTGCGGCAGCCATAGCCGCCAATCAGGAAGGCGACGGTCTGCGGCATATAGCTCAGGCCAATAACAGACGGGCTGTAGCCCATCTCATTAAGGATAAACGGCGAACCGGTTAACCAGGCGAAGAAGCTGGCTGAGCAGGCAGCATAAATCAGCACATTGCTGCTATAGGTGCGCGAGCGTAATAAAGAGAAGAAGCTGACTTTATTGTCTTCAGTTTGCGGGTGATGCTGGGTGCGCGGCTTGAGGCGCAGGGTGGGGATCATCAGCAGCAGGGCGATGGCGAACAGCACGGCAAAAATAGCCTGCCATTCAAAATGGTTAAGCAGCCAGCTGCCGAGCAGCGGCGCAAGCGCGGGTGAAAGCCCTACCAGCGGCATAATGGTGGCAAAGATGCGGCCCGCGCGGTTGGCAGGATAATAATCCGTGACCAGCGCCTGCCAGCTCACGGCGGCGGAGCAGACGCCAACGGCCTGAATAAAACGCAGGACCAGCAGCGTGGCGGCGTCTTCGACCCACAGCATGCCGATACAGCCGACGGCAAACAGCCCCAGGCCAATCAGCAGAATAGGTTTACGCCCGAAGCGGTCTGACAGCGGGCCCCACATTAACTGCGCGAAGGCAAACCCGGCGAGGAACAGGCTCAGGCTGGCGCTGACCGCCGAGGCGTTAGTCCCCAGATCTTGCTGAATGGCGGCGAAGGCGGGCAGATACATGTCGGTGGCGAGGAAGCCAAGCACACTCAGCCCGGCAAGCCAGATAAGAAATCCCTTTGATGGTTGCATAGTTTTCTCTTGATTTTGATAGCAGGTTAACGGGGCAGGAGTCTACGGAGTGCAAAAGCGCTTGTGAAACGCTAATATTTGCGAGTTGCATTCAAAATTTTTGCAGGCAAAAAACATGTGGTCTGAATATTCTCTGGAGGTCGTTGACGCGGTGGCGCGCAACGGCAGTTTTAGCGGGGCGGCCCAGGAGCTGCATCGCGTGCCTTCTGCCATAAGCTATACGGTACGTCAGCTCGAAGAATGGCTGGCCGTGCCGCTGTTTGAACGTCGCCATCGCGATGTTGAGTTAACCGCCGCCGGAGCCTTTTTTCTTAAAGAAGGGCGTTCTGTTATCAAAAAAATGATGGCAACCCGCCAGCAGTGCCAGCAGATAGCCAACGGCTGGCGCGGGCATCTCTCCATCGCGGTGGACAATATCGTGAAGCCGGAGCGGACCCGCCAGCTGGTGCTGGATTTTTATCGTCACTTCCCGGATATCGAACTGCGGGTGTTTCAGGAAGTGTTCAACGGCGTGTGGGACGCGCTGGCGGACGAGCGGGTTGAGGCGGCTATAGGCGCAACTCAGGCCATTCCTGTAGGGGGGCGCTATGCGTTCCGGGATATGGGGGCGTTAAGCTGGCGTTGCGTGGTTTCCTCCGGGCATCCGCTTGCGCAACACGAAGGTGTTATTCCTGATGATGAGCTAAGGGCATGGCCGTCGCTGGTGCTGGAAGATACTTCACGTTCTCTGCCCAAGCGCATTACCTGGTTGCTGGATAACCAGCGCAGAGTCGTGGTGCCGGACTGGGCTTCGGGGGCGGACTGCCTGAGTGCGGGCCTGTGCATTGGCATGGTGCCCGCCCACATTGCTAAGCCATGGCTGGACGGCGGCGAGTGGCGGGAGCTGACGCTGGAAAATCCGTTCCCGGATGCGGCCTGTTGCCTGACCTGGCGGCAGGACGATGCCTCGCCGGCTTTAAGCTGGCTGCTGGACTACCTCGGGGACAGCGAGACGATGAATCAGGAATGGCTGCAGGAGCCGGGGCGGCAAAACCCGGCTCCGCTGAGCGTTTAGCGGCGGTAGTCGCGGAACGGACCGTCGGCAACCGAGCGGCGCTCGATCAGGCGCGGATGCACCTCAATAGTCTGCGACTCTTCGCGTTTGTTAACAATACGGTCGAGCAGCATATTAAAGGCGGTTTCACCCAGGCGCTCTTTCGGCTGGTGAATAGTGGTTAACGCCGGAGAGAAGTAGCGGGCGTTGCGCACGTTATCGTAGCCGATGATGGAGATATCCTGCGGCACGCGCAGTCCCATCTCATCCGCTGCGCAAATGGCGCCCATTGCCATAATATCGCCACCGCAGAATACCGCGGTAGGGCGATGAGGCTGGTTAAGCAACTGCTGCATGGCGCGGTAGCCGGACTCCGGCTCAAAGTCGCCCTGAACCACCCAGTTCTCCGGCACCTTGATATTGGCCTCTTCAAGCGCCTTGAGGAACCCGGCATGGCGACCGCCGCCGGTGTTGCGTTCCAGCTGGCCGGGAATAGCGCCGATGTCGCGATGGCCGCGCTCAATCAGATAGCGGCCAGCGAGATAGCCGCCGTGGAAGGCGTTATCGATGACCGAGTCGGTAAAGTCGGCGCGGGCTTCGCCCCAGTCCATGACCACCATCGGAATATGGCGGTACTCTTCCAAAGTGGAGAGCAGCGTTTCCGGGTACTCGGAGCACATCACCAGCAGCCCATCAACGCGTTTTTGCGCCATCATCGACAGGTAGGCGCGCTGCTTATCAAAGTTGTTGTGCGCATTACCGAGGATCAGGGTATAGCCTTTGGCGAAGCAGCTATTTTCAACCGACTCAATAATTTCGGCAAAATAGGGCGCTTCGCTGGAGGTTGCCAGCAGGCCAATAGATTTGGTGTGGTTGACCTTCAGGCTGCGGGCTACGGCGCTCGGAGAATAATGCAGCTCTTTGATGGCCGCCCAAACGGCGTTGCGCGTCTCTTCCGCAACAAAACGGGTCTTGTTGATGACATGTGACACAGTTGTAGTGGAAACGTTTGCGCGTTTCGCTACGTCCTTAATCGTTGCCATTAGATGTCACTCCAGACCATATCGTAAACTCCTGATAACTCATGTGTTAAACGTTTGCCTTCGCTAACTCCTGGGGCAACACGTTGGTTGCAGGCCTGTCGGGAATGCGACATACAGCGGGAGGAGGGCGTTGCCGGGCGATACGCGGTAAATTAGCGAAGGATTTTGGCTTATCCCGGAGCAAAGTGGAAGAGGGAAAACCGAGATCTGTGCAAATCCAGCAGGATTTTTATCGCCAATTGTGGGAAAATCACCCCACTTACACTTTGTAGGGAAATAAAGGAGCTTACGATGAGTACCGATCTGAAGTTTTCCGTGGTGACCACGGTTGTCGTACTGAGCTTGATTGTTGCCGGTGCGCTAACCGCCGTACTGCACTGATTTAATAAGGGCCGCTCAATGCGGCCCTTAACATTTCTGGCAAACAGAGAAACGTCTTGCTCTCTGGTTATCAGGCGGCGAGGTTTTTCGCCACGAAGCTCCAGTTTACCAGCGCCCAGAAATGCTCAAGGTACACCGGGCGAGCGTTACGGTAATCGATATAGTAGGCGTGTTCCCAGACATCCACGGTCAGCAGCGGCGTGGCGTCGGTCGTCAGCGGCGTTCCGGCATTCGCGGTAGAAACAATAGCCAGGCCGCCATCGCTATTTTTCACAAGCCAGGTCCAGCCCGAACCAAAGTTTTTAATTGCCGCTTCACTAAACTGCTTTTTAAACGCCTCAAAGCTGCCAAACGCCTGGTTAATTTTAGCCAGAAGCTCACCCGTTGGCTCTCCGCCAGCGTTCGGTGCCAGGCAGTGCCAGTAGAAGGTATGGTTCCAGACCTGAGCCGCGTTATTGAAAATTCCACCTTCTGAACTTTTCACTATCTGTTCTAACGTTTTCCCTTCAAACGGGCTGCCTTTTACCAGGTTGTTCAGGTTAGTGACGTAGGTCTGGTGATGCTTACCGTAGTGGTATTCCAGGGTTTCGGCCGAGATGTGGGGCGCGAGAGCGTCTTTGCCATAGGGCAGGGCGGGTAGTTCGAACGACATTGCTTCACTCCTTGTTATTTTGAGTACACCAAATAACTACTTTTATTGTGGTTATTAGGGTAACAAATTGAAAGAGTGTGCAAAAGCAGAAAGGCACTGCCCGTTGCCGGGCAGTTCAGTATTTAGCGGATGGTTTTCGGAGTCATCACGCGGCGGGCGCCGACGTAGTGACGCTGCCAGTAATCTTCGCTCAGGGAGGTAATCTGGATATCGCGGCCGCTGCGCGGAGACTGGATAAACTTGCCGTTGCCGACGTAGACACCCACATGATCGGCGGTGCCGCGCCCCTGGGTGCGGAAGAACACTAAATCGCCGCTTTCCAGCTCGCCACGGCCAACCGACGCGGCATCACGCAGGTGATACATTTCGTTTGCGGTGCGCGGGATACGGATGTTAACCAGATCTTTGTAGGCGTAATAAATGAGGCCGCTGCAGTCAAAACCGGTACGAGGCGAAGTGCCGCCCCAGCGATAAGGCTTACCAATCTGGCCCATCAGTTTGTTCATTGCCGTTTTCTGTGCTTTCTGCACCCGGACTTTATGCGCCTGAGCGATAGTCTGGTTTTTTTCTGCCTTCACCTTTACGCACTGTTTTTTATGCCCTTTACGGTGGGTACATTTTTCAGTGAAGGTGGCGGCGGTTGGCTGAATGGCCAATTTCTGAGAGGTTTTTTTACTGCTGCTTGCGAGGGTTTTGCTTTTGCCGGAGGTTTTGTTCTTTGCGACTTTGCTTTTTGCCTGAACGGTTTCTTTCTTTCCGGACTTCTTTGTGGAGCTGGTGCTGACCTTTGTTTTTGCTTTCTCTTTGACCTTGCTGCTTTTACCTGAGGTCTTCGCCGGGTGGCTTTTCTGTGCAGCATGGTGACGGACGTGCTCGGACGCCTGCGCCAAAGGAGTATAGGGCAAAGCAAATAGCAGAGCACATAGCGTGATAGAGATTTTATTTATCCGCGCCACTCGTCAATCCCCTGATAAATGAAAGCACGATGCTAACCATCATGCCTGCGTATGATTTTTGCGAAACCCGACGATTCTAATGCATAAAAGCCGATAATGTTAATAGGCAATTACTATTTAACGGTCAAAAGTGGAAGCTGGTGCTAAAAAATTAATCATTCCCGGGGGTTATCTGCTGTTTTATTGATCGTGGATGGAGCAAATTGCTAATTTTCGCGCGGCTGAAAAGTGTTATTCTTAAAGCATGTTTGCATCGCCGCGCATTCCAGGGAAAAACCTTTCTAAAATTGGTGTTTTCTGGCCGGGGTGCAACTGGCTACAATGGCAGACTGTTGCCGTATCAAGGTTTGAGGAAGCAAGACAATGAGCACTATTGAAAAAATTCAAAACCAGATCGCTGAGAACCCGATTCTTCTCTATATGAAAGGTTCCCCGAAGCTGCCGAGCTGCGGCTTCTCCGCTCAGGCCGTTCAGGCACTTTCCGCCTGCGGCGAGCGTTTTGCCTATGTTGATATTTTGCAGAACCCGGACATTCGCGCCGAGCTGCCGAAATACGCGAACTGGCCGACCTTCCCGCAGCTGTGGGTTGACGGCGAACTGGTTGGCGGCTGCGACATCATCATCGAGATGTACCAGCGCGGCGAATTGCAGTCCCTGATTAAAGAGACCGCAGAGAAGTACAAATCTCAGGAGTCAGGCGCGGAGTAATCCCGCCCGGCGAACAAAAAAGCGACCCTCGGGTCGCTTTTTTTATGCTTCGCACTCGGGTTCTTCCGCCGGGGGCAGAGGCCAGCCGCCGAGGCGCTTCCAGCGGTTGACGATTTCGCAGAACAGCAGGGCGGTTTGCTCGGTGTCGTACAGCGCGGAGTGTGCCTGGCTGCTGTCAAATTTTTGGCCAGCGGCAATACAGGCTTTTGCCAGCACCGTTTGGCCTAGTGCCAGCCCGCTTAGCGCGGCGGTATCAAACGTCACGAACGGGTGGAACGGATTACGCTTCAGCGAGGCGCGCTCGGCGGCGGCCATCATAAAGCTGTGATCGAAGGTTGCGTTGTGCGCCACCATAATCGCGCGGCTGCATCCGCTGTCCTTAATCCCTTTGCGCACGGCTTTAAAGATGGCGTGCAGCGCATCGTATTCGCTGACTGCACCGCGCAGCGGGTTGTGCGGGTCAATGCCGTTAAAGGCCAGCGCTTCAGGCTGAAGATTAGCGCCTTCAAACGGATCGACATGGAAATGCAGCGTTTCATCGGGGGATAACCAGCCGTTTTCATCCATTTTCAGGGTAACGGCGGCGATTTCCAGTAACGCATCAGTTTTGGCGTTAAAACCCGCGGTTTCAACATCAATAACCACCGGATAAAAACCACGGAAACGGTCGCACAGGCCATGCAGTTGCGTGTTGTCTGACATCAGATTCTCTTAATACGGGGAAAATGCAGCGCGCATTATGGCAAATTTCGGGGAGTGTTGCAGTATTGGGCGCACATTGCGCCCATTGCCTAACGAAAAAATCAGTTACCCAGGCCTTTGCCCGCGTGCTTCTCTTCGATCAGTTCAATTTTATAGCCGTCGGGATCTTCCACGAAGGCGATAACGGTGGTGCCGCCTTTAACCGGGCCCGCTTCGCGGGTAACGTTGCCGCCGTTGTTGCGAATGCGTTCGCAGGCTTCAGCCGCGTTGTCCACGCTTAAGGCGATGTGGCCGTAAGCGGTGCCGAGATCGTAGCTGTCCACGCCCCAGTTGTAGGTCAGTTCGATAACTGCGGTGTCGCTTTCATCCCCGTAGCCAACAAAGGCGAGAGAGTATTTATATTCGGTGTTTTCGCTGGTGCGCAGCAGTTTCATGCCCAGCACTTTGGTGTAAAACTCGATGGAGCGTTGCAGATCGCCAACGCGCAGCATGGTATGAAGTAGACGCATAAAATCCTCGTCGAATGAAACAGTTATTAGCACAAGCTTTGAGTATAGCGGCGATCGCTCGCCGCTATCAATGAAAGGAACTTCGGTATTACAGAGTTGGGTAGTCGGTGTAGCCTTCGGCACCGCCGCCGTAGAAGGACTCAGGGCGCTGCGGGTTCAGGTCAGCATTGGCCTGCAGGCGGGCAACCAGGTCCGGGTTGGCGATGAATGCGCGGCCAAAGGCTACCGCATCAATCAAACCTTTGGTGATCAGGTCTTCCGCTTTTTCAGGCGTATAGGCACCGGCACCGATAATCACGCCGCTGAAGCGCTCGCGCACTTTCTCGCGGAAGGCTTCGGTGTACGGCTCGCCGCCTGCCCAGTCAGGTTCGGACATATGCAGATATGCGATACCGCGCTTGCCCAGCTCTTCAATCAGGTACAGAGCGTCGTCTTCTTCGTTCGGGCCGTTATCCACGTTCTGGAAGGAGCCAATCGGGGAAACGCGGATCCCGATGCGATCGGCGCTCCACTCTTTGATCCCCGCGTCCACCACCTCAAGCACCAGGCGAGCGCGATTTTCGCGGCTGCCGCCGTACTCGTCGGTACGGTGGTTAGAAGAAGGGGACAGGAACTGGTGCAGCAGGTAGCCGTGGGCGGAGTGCAGTTCTACCAGGTCGAAACCGGCGTCACGCGCGTTGCCAATCGCCTGACGGAAGTCATTGACGATACCCGGGATTTCGCTGGTTTCCAGCGCGCGAGGCATCGAAGTATCTTCGCGAACCGCGTTACCGTTTTCATCACGCAGCGAAGTGCGGGTACCGGCGATAATTGCGGATGGCGCAACGGGAGCCTGCTGGTCTGGCTGGAGGGTGTTGTGGGAAATACGACCGGTATGCCACAGCTGAACGGCCATATGGCCCTTCGCCGCATGTACGCCAGCGGTGATGTCTTTCCACACCGCGATTTGCTCATCGCTGTGCAGGCCTGGCGCACCGGCATAACCTTTAGCCTGAGCAGAAATCTGCGTAGCTTCGCTGATGATAAGGCCAGCGCTCGCGCGTTGACGGTAATACTCGCCCATTAGCGGCGTTGGGATATCGCCGGGTTCGATGCTGCGCAGGCGCGTCAGCGGAGCCATAAAGATGCGGTTTGGTACGGTAATTGCGCCAACTTTAAGCGGCGTAAACAGTTTATCTGCTGACATGGATTTTCCTCAAGTAGACCGGTCGTCTAGTAATTTCGTAAATAAAAACCCGTTAACAAACGGGTTCAGCTAATAGGGTTTGCACATGCGCAAGGGCGCTTTCCAGCGGCACGGCATTGCGGGAAATTTTTGCCTGCAGGCTGGCGCCGAGCCACAATGCATAAAGCACCATTGCCTGGTCAAAAGCCTCGCCTTCAAAGCTCAGGCTTTTTTCCGCACGGCCTTTTTCAAGGGCGTCTGCAAGCAGGGCGATAACCTGTGCGCCGCCGTTGTTTAACGCGCCGCGCATATCTTCCGAAAGGTCACACACTTCTGCCGACAGCTTAACCACCAGGCAGTTGCTCAGGTTTCCGCTCTGGCAAAAATAGCTCAACATATCCTGATACCACTTCAGCAAACGGCGGCGGTAGTTGCCCTCACCGTTAGCAAAGTGTTCCGCCAGCCGCTGGTTCGACGCCTGGTAATAACGCTCCAGCATCGCCACGCCAAACGCTTCTTTAGAGCGAAAGTAGTGGTAGAACGAGCCTTTTGGCACTTCCGCCGTGCGTAACAGTTCGCTAAGACCCATGCCGGTAAAGCCTCTGGCAAGGCAGAGCCGTTCGCCGATGGCAAGCAGGTGTTCGCGAGTGTCGTGTTCAGGATGTCGATTCATGGCTACAGAATGTAGTAGACCAGTCAGTCTAATGCAATACCCGACGCTCGCTTTTTTTCACGACTGCCGGATTTCAACGGCGACGACAGTCGGCAAGAATATCCATATCTTTCTGATAAACCGAACTATTAACGTTCATCATGCCCAGCAGCGTGGAGAACAAATTATCCTGCGAAACCTCATCTCTGGCGGCTTTTTGGGCCAGGCAGACGTTATCGACGGCAAAATTCTGCTGGTAATCCTGGGACAGCCAGACCAGCAGAGGAATATGCGTTTGCTGTGAAGGCGCCAGCATATAAGGCGTGCCGTGCAGGTAAATGCCGTTCTCGCCGAGAGATTCCCCGTGGTCGGCAAGATAAATCAGGGCGGTGTTAAGCTTCTCCTGATGTTGCTTTAGTTTGTCGATGGTGCGGCTCAGCACGTCATCGGTATGCAGAATGGTGTTGTCGTAGGAGTTAATCAGCGCCTGGCGGCTGCAATCCTGAATCTGATTGCTGTCGCAGGTTGGGGCAAATTTACGGAAGTTTTCCGGATAGCGCTGGTAATAGGCCGGGCCGTGGCTGCCCATCAGGTGCAGCACAATCACCGTGTCGTGGCGCAATCCGTCAATCACATTATCCAGGCGGTGGAGCAGGACGTCATCAATGCAGGCGTTATCTTTGCAGTACAAATCCAGCCGCCATTGAGTCATATCGCTATGGGGTATACGGTCGCAGGCTCCTTTGCAGCCGCCGTCGTTGTCGCGCCACAGAACATTTACCCCGGCGTGAGCGAGCACGTCCAGCACGCCTTCCTGGTGGCGAGCCACGTCGGCATCGTAGCTTTTACGCGGCATATCGGAAAACATGCACGGCACCGACACCGCCGTTTCCGTGCCGCAGGATGACGCTTTCTGGAAGTAAATCACCTGCTGTTTTTTAAGCTGCGGATTGGTTTCTCTTTGGTAGCCGCCAAGGGAATAATTCTCGCCTCGCGAGGCTTCTCCAACCACCAGCAGCACCAGCGTTTTCTTCGCCTGGTGGCGAATGATGGCGCCTTTTTGAGCATCTTCGCCAATTTTGATTAACGTCTGGTCTCCTGCAAACCAGCGCTCTTTGCTATAGCGGCTAATGGCGCTGATGTAGTTTGCCGGGGTGACCATTTTCACCACGCCTTTATTATTGCGAAACAGCGAGGCGTAATCTTTATAAAACACCGAAGCAACGAGGATTATCACCAGAAGCCCGGCCAGAATGCTCACCAGGCGGGTAAGGACAGTATGCCACCAGCGGGCAGGCGAAACTTTCACCACGGCCAGTGCAAGGGCGGGAACCACGCCAGCCAGCGTCAGCCAGCCTATCAGCTGCGGCGTAACCAGGGCGGCGGCTTCCTGGGAGTCGGTCTCAAACACGTTAACCATCATGTTTTTATCGATGACGGCCCCGTAGGTAAACATAAAATAGTTGCTGGCCGCGCAGCCGATAACCAGCAGCACCAGCACGGGTTTGCGCAGCCACGGCAGGTTAATCACGCTAAAGATGGTCAGCCAGGCGCAAAACAGCACTACCGGCACCGAGGCGGCAAAGAGCCAGCTGTGAAAAGAGTCCGGGGCGATCAGCTGCCAGCTGCGGCGAATAAACAGCGAGTTAATCAGGGTGAAGAAAAAGGCGCAGCAGAGGTTAAATTGCGCGTCGTTACATCGTAACTTTCTCAGGAAATCCATATAAGCCGTGAATACAAAACAGAATTTCCGCCAGAATAGTGAGGGAAGATTAGCTCAACCTTAATTTCGCCAGCTTTTATCCGGGCGACGATTATTTAGCCGCCGCGCTTGCATCCCGGCAAGAGTCGGGCTTCAATTGATGCAAAGTCGCCAGCGAGGTGGGTTAGTGTCCGAACAGCTTGAGTTCTTCCCCATTCAGAGTCCCTGTCGCGGCATCTGCCAGTCGGATGAGCGCGGTTTTTGCCGCGGCTGTATGCGCAGCCGGGATGAGCGCTTTCAGTGGCAGCAAATGAGCGACGGGCAAAAGCAGGACGTGCTGCGCCTGTGCCGCCAGCGTTTATTGCGCAAGTTACGAGCAAACAAGCCAAATTCTCCTGAAGAACCCGAGCAGCCCTCACTGTTTTAATCATTCAGCGCCGTTATACTCGGGGCAGTTCTTTTCCTTATTGAGGTTATATTTTTATGGTACAGCGCATTACGATTGCCCCGCAGGGACCGGAGTTTTCACGCCTGGTGATGGGCTACTGGCGTTTGATGGAATGGAATATGTCGCCTCGCCAGCTGGCGAGTTTCATTGAAGAGCACGTTGAGCTGGGTATTACCACCGCGGACCACGCCGATATTTATGGTGGTTATGCCTGTGAAGCTGCGTTTGGGGAAGCCATGCGCCTGGTGCCGCATCTGCGTGGCAAAATGGAGATTGTTACCAAGTGCGGTATCGCCACTACGGCGAAGCCAGAGAACGCTATTGGTCACTATATTACCGACCGCGATTACATTATCAGCAGCGCGGAAAGCTCCCTGAAAAAGCTGGCAACCGACTATATCGACCTGCTGCTTATTCACCGTCCGGACCCGCTAATGGATGCCGATGAAGTGGCCGAGGCGTTTACCGCGCTGCACCACAGTGGCAAGGTACGCCACTTCGGCGTATCTAACTTTACGCCGGCCCAGTTTGCGCTGTTACAGTCCCGCCTGCCGTTTACCCTGGCAACCAACCAAGTGGAGCTCTCCCCGGTACACCAGCCGCTGCTGCTTGACGGCACGCTGGATCAGCTCCAGCAACTGCGCATTCGTCCGATGGCGTGGTCATGCCTCGGCGGCGGCAGCCTGTTTAATGATGATGCGTACCAGCCGCTGCGCGACGAGCTGCAAAAAGTGGCGGAAGAAATGGGCGCCGACACTATCGAACAGGTGGTTTACGCCTGGGTGATGCGCCTCCCGTCTTCTCCGCTGCCGATCATCGGCTCGGGCAAAATCGAGCGCGTACGCTCCGCTATCCACTCCCTGTCGCTGGAAATGAGCCGCCAGCAATGGTTCCGCATCCGCAAAGCGGCTCTCGGTTACGACGTGCCTTAACTGTTATTGACCGCCTGCCAGCGTTCCGGCAGGCGGTGCCTGTTCCAGCTGCGAAAGCGAGCAGTAAAGCCGCCAGATAATTTCCGCCAGTTCCCGCGCCGCCGGATCATGATGGTGCGCCAGCGTTTCGCAGATCCTCTGTAGTTCCTTAAGTGACTCCGCCAGCGGCCTTTGCAGTACGCCGCGTTCGCTCATCACGTCGCGCAGGGTATGGATGCAGACATCCCGCACCATCGACAGCGGATCGGAGCGCGTTTCCCAGCCGCGTAGCTGCCAGACAACATGCGAACAGTTAAGCAGAACCACGCCCCAGCGCAGCAGCCAGCGGCGGGCCGCGTCATCTTTACTGCTGCTTAGCTGGCTGATGTGATGATAAACCAGCGACTCAAACTGGCTTTCGCTGTGCTGCGGTTTGCGGCTGAGCTGGTCGATAAAACCGCGCCGCAGCGCTCTGATATGGCGGCGGCTGCGGCGGGTATCCGAGCTCGGCTTGAGGACCGAAAACGCGAGCCAGGAGATGCCGACCCCGAGCACTTTTGCCAGGTTGTCATTCATAAAACCGGCAAAGTCATAAACCGGCGGATTGCTGACGGCGAGAAATGACCCCATAAACACGATCAGCTGTCCCCACAGGGCGGCGCGTTTGGGCTGCTGCAATTTTAACAATTGCATGGTTGCCAGCAGCGGCAGCAGGAAAAGCAGGAATTGCCAGAGCTGGGTTATCTGGATCATCAGGCCAAATTTGACCAGGAAGCTAAACAGCGACAGCCAGAGCAGGGTGCGCATCAGCAGCGTCAGCGACCCAAGCGGTGAAGCAACCGAGGAATAAAGCACGCAGCTAATCGCGGCAAGCGACAGCGCGCCGCTCCCGGACTCCCACTGGGTGCCGATGCACCAGGCTCCGGTAAGGGTGATAACGCAGAAGGTGCGCAGCGCGCTCCACAGCGCTTCGGCGTTGTCGGTATGGCGGGCGAGAGGCGGAGCCTCGGGCGGCGTAATAATTGAAACCGGGGTAGCGTTTTCCAGCTCCCTCAGCCAGCGGCTGCTGTTGAGATAGAGCCAGCAAAAATAGCGCAGGCGGTGCCAGAACGCCTGGTGGCGATAATCATCCGCAGAGCCAGGCGCAATTTGTTGCAGCAGCTTTGCAACCGCGTATTTGCTGGCATCCGGCTTTGCCAGCTCGCGCAGCAGGCTGTCCAGCACCGACCAGATATTCGCCGGAGCTTCCGGCCAGTTCAGCAACATGCGGCGCTGGCTGGAGATAACGCTGGTCAGCCGCAGCTGCTGGTGCAGGAGATAATTCAGTAAATTGTTTTGCCGCCGGAAGCGGTAGTGGCTCCAGAACGCCTGAATGCGCAGCAGATTCATGGTCAGGATCTGGCCGATAATCCCTTCATGCGCGGTGCGTATGGCATCGGTGGTTTCCGGCTGCCACAGCAGGCTGGCGTGCTCCAGCAGGCGGGCGTGCATATTTTTCAACGCGCTGACCAGAGCGCTGCCGTCAGAAGTGCTCGGCAGCACCATCATCATAAAACCGCTGCACAAAATCCCGACAACCACCTCGCAAACTCGCGCCTGGGCGATATCCCAAAGCTGGGTTGACTCGAGGGTATTCACCATCGGGAAGGCGATAATCGCCGCGGTGTAGCCTGCCAGCATAAACGCATAGGCGACGTTATTCTGAAAATGGCTGGAAGCCCAAGTACACAGCGCCAGCCAGCTGGCCATGGCGAAGGTAAACAGCCAGGGATCGTTAAGTGCATTACCGGCGATAATCAGCGAGGCGGCCGCGCCGATAAAGCTCCCGGCAATACGCCCGAGGCTTTTGCTGATGACGCCGCCAACGGTAGGGAAGCTGACCACCGCCGCGGAAGTCATTGCCCAGTAAGGTTCGTCCAGATCGAGCGCATAGGCGATGGTGAGCGCCATGCCCATTGCAATAGCGTTGCGTAGCGCATAGCGCCATTGGCCGCCGGTCGCTTTACCCCACGGAGTGTTACGCCATTCGAGGAAACTCAGGTTCATCGGGCGGCTCAGGGCTGAACGCTAACGGTGCAGGTAGTGCCCGATACCAGCGTCACGCCCTGAGGCACGGCGTCCAGGCTAATGCGTACCGGCACGCGCTGCGCCAGGCGAACCCACGGCACATTTGGTTTGATGTCCGGCACCAAATCACTGTCACTTTCAATACTTTGGTCGTATATGGCGCGGCCGATGCTTTCAACTTTGCCGCTCAGCTTCTGGTTACCGTTATACAGGACGATTTGCACCGCGTTGCCCGGCTGAATATGGCGCAGCTTGGTCTCTTCAAAATAGCCGACGACGTAGAACGAGTGGCTGTCGACCAGGGCGAATACGGGTTTGCCTTCGGTCGCGTAGTTGCCGGGACGCGAGGAAAGATTAGTGACCCAGCCGTCAACCGGGGCGGTGACCGTGGTTTGCGACAGCTGCCACTGCGCCTGCTCCAGCGTGGCCTGGGCTACTTTTACCGCCGCCTGCATCGCTTTAACGTTGATATTCGCGGTATCCATATCTTCGGCGGAGATATAGTTGCGCGGCAGATTATGGCGGCGATTCGCTTCGTTACTGGCCTTTGCCAGATCGGACTGGGCCTTTGCCAGTTGGGCTTCGGCATTAAGCACCGCGATATGGTAAGGCGTTGCGTCCAGGGTAAACAGCGGCGCGCCTTTGCTGACGAACTGATTGTCCTTCACGTTCAGGGTAACAATGGTGCCGGAAACCTGCGGCGTAATGCTCACCTGTTCGGCGCGAACTTTACCGTCCCGCGTCCACGGCGATTGCATGTAGTAGTTCCACAGCAGCCAGCCTGCCAGCAGCGCGGCGGCAAGAACAAGCAGGGTAGAAAAGTATTTTATTGTTTTTAAATTCATTTCGTTACCAGAAAACTAAAAGGGCCATCGCGCCGCTTACGGAGAGCGAGAAGAGGGATAAGTCCATCAGCGTGGGGTGCCATATTTCACCGGAGTAGATCCAGTCGCGCAGCAGGCGATGCACCACCAGCCAGATAAAAAAGCCGAGAAAGACCGCTTTGAACAGCGGGGGGAAGTAAACGGAGGCCCCGACCACAAGATCCTGAAGCGGGAAGCCGGACGGGCTAAAAGTGAGACTCACGTACGATAATCCTTTAAAAAACGGGGATGGCTGCCGTTTCCCCTCACTTAGATGTAGAATAAAAGTATAGCTGGTTGCATAACTTCAGCGAAAGTAAGGGATTTGTTTTTAACAATTAATGCCTGCACAATAGTCTAAAATCAGTATAATAAGTTAGCAAGCTAATTATAAGGAGATGAAATTGGAATCGCCATCGCCATTAGGATCGGATCTGGCCCGCCTGGTACGCATTTGGCGTGCTCTGATCGACCATCGTCTCAAACCTCTGGAATTGACACAGACACACTGGGTAACGCTGCATAATATTCATCAGCTGCCGCCAGATCAGTCGCAGATTCAGTTGGCAAAAGCGATCGGGATCGAGCAGCCATCACTGGTTCGTACTTTGGATCAGCTCGAAGAGAAGGGATTAATTTCCCGTAAAACCTGTGCTAACGACCGTCGGGCAAAGCGCATTAAATTGACCGAGCAAGCGGCACCGATTATCGAACAGATGGAGAGCGTGATAAACGAAACGCGCGGTGAAATTCTTACCGGAATTTCTCGCGAAGAGCAGGCGCTATTAATTAACCTGATAAGCCGCCTCGAGCAGAACATTATCGAGCTGCAAAGCCGCGGTTAATTTCGCTCATCAGGTAAAGCCTCACCGTCGGGTGGGGCTTTTTTTATGCCTGATAGCTGGACAGATAATAAATCTCTGCTATCACGATTTGTTTATCTATATTTCAGAAGTGTTAATGTTATTTAATTGTTTCTCTCCGGCGCGCCGCGCTTTTAATAATGAAGGCATGTTAATAAAAACGAGCCTGCATTATGTCTTATCGCATCAGTATTCTGGATAAAAGCCCGATTGCAAACGGCGAAAGCGCGACGGATGCGCTGGCGCGTACTCTGTATCTGGCCCAAAGGGCAGAAGAATGGGGCTATCACCGCTTCTGGATTGCCGAACATCATAATACCGCGCAGCTGGCCAGCCCTTCGCCGGAAGTGGTGATTGCGTGGCTTGCCGGGCAGACGAAACGTATTCGCATCGGCTCCGGCGGCGTGATGCTGCAACATTACAGCCCATACAAAGTTGCTGAAAACTTTAATCTGCTGGCATCGCTTGCCCCGGGGCGAGTCGATCTTGGCGTGGGAAAAGCACCCGGTGGTTTGCCGCGCTCAACCCAGGTTTTACAACTGGGAAGCTCGCCCGAGGCCAAAGGCACGTTCGACGACCAGCTCGCCCAGCTCGATAACTGGCTTTCGCTGACCGATCCGGCGGAAGAGGACGGCGTTCGCGCCACGCCGCTACCTGCCCAGCGCCCGGAGGGTTTCCTGCTGGGAGCCAGCCTGCAAAGCGCAAGACTTGCCGCCAGCCTCGACTGGAATTTTGTTTTCGCCGCCCATTTGAACGGCGACAAAGCGCTGCTGCACGAGGTGCTGAGCTACTGGCGGGCTAACAGCCGCCGCGACGTGCTGGTGGCGGTTCAGGCCGTTGTTGCCCAGGACGTTGCCGAAGCCGAACGCCTGGCGCAACAGGTTGAAGTCTGGGGCGTCGAACTGGAAAACGGCCAGCGCGTCAGCGTTGCCAGCGAGGAGCAGGGCCGCAGCTTTGCCCGCCAGTCGGGAAGCCCGTTGCGCAGCCTGGTCCGGCGTGAACCCTCCCTGCTGAAAGGCACCCCGGAAACAGTTCGTGAGGGGCTGGAAGCGCTGCACCAGATCTACGGCATTAATGAATTTATTATCGATACCCCGCTGGCGGAAGGCCCGGCGCGCATTGCTTCCCTGCGGCTGCTGGCCGAAGCCCACGCGACGACGGAGGTGGTGTTATGAGTTTTGGCCAACAGCTTATTGCCTGGCGGCGTGAACTTCACCAGTTCCCCGAGCTTTCCCTTCAGGAAGTGGCGACTACGGCCCGCATCCGCGACTGGCTGCAAAGCGCGGATATTCGCCTGCTTCCTTACGAACTGAAAACCGGCGTAGTGGCCGAGATTGGCAGCGGGGAGCGCGTTGTGGCGCTTCGGGCGGACATTGATGCTTTGCCCATCGAGGAAACCAGCGGCGTGGCGTTTAGCTCGCAGCATCCTGGCGTTATGCACGCCTGCGGCCACGACGTCCACAGCAGCGTGATGCTGGGCGCGGCCTTATTGCTTAAACAGCATGAAGCGGAGCTGGATGGGCGAGTACGCATCCTGTTTCAGCCAGCAGAAGAACGTTTTGGCGGCGCGCAGCTGCTGATTAACGCCGGAGTCCTGCAGGGCGTATCGGCTATTTTCGGCATGCACAATGAACCCGGCCTGCCGGTTGGCGCTTTCGCCACCCGCGGCGGAGCGTTCTACGCTAACGTGGACCGCTTTATTATCCGGGTGACCGGCAAAGGCGCTCATGCCGCTCGTCCCCACGAGGGTAAGGACGCCATTCTGCTTTCCAGCCAGCTGGTTAGCCTGCTTCAGAACATTACCAGCCGCGAGGTGAATACGCTTGATTCCGCGGTACTCAGCGTAACGCGTATCGCCGGGGGCAACACCTGGAACGTTCTGCCGGAAAGCGTCGAGCTTGAAGGCACCTTGCGCACGCATCGCGCCGCCGTGCGGGAAGCCGTAAAAGTGCGGGTCGGAGAAATTGCCGCAGGGCTCGCCGCCGCCTTTGGATCGCAAATAGAAGTTGAGTGGCATCCCGGCCCGGACGCGCTGATCAACGATGAGCGCTGGGCGGCCTTCGCCGATGAAATTGCGGCAGCCGAGGGGTACGAAACCCGCCCCGCCGATCTGCATATGGGCGGCGAGGATTTTGCGGTATACCTCCAGCATATTCCCGGCGCTTTTGTCAGCATCGGGAGCGAGAGCCGTTATGGCCTGCATCACCCGGGCTTTGATCCCGACGAAAAACTAATTGAACCGGCAGCCCGCTATTTCTCACATTTAGCGCAGGCTGCATTAAAACAACTTTAATTAAATACTCATTATTGCGGGCCGGGGCGGCTCGCATAAGGATCGGGCATGTCTGCAAAACGGCAATTACGTCTTGGCACTATATTACATGGCGCATCGGGAAATATGTCCGCGTGGCGTCATCCGGCAGCAACGGCGGATGCCAGTATTAATTTTGAATTCGTCAAACAAACCGCGTTAAAAGCCGAAGAGGGAAAGCTGGACTTTTTATTTGTCGCCGACGGCTTATATATTAATGAAAAATCCATCCCGCATTTTTTAAATCGCTTCGAGCCGCTCACCGTATTATCCGCGCTGGCAAGCCTGACCCAAAATCTTGGGCTGGTGGGAACGTTATCGACCTCCTACAGCGATCCTTTTACCACGGCCAGGCAGTTTGCCAGCCTGGACCACCTGAGTAACGGGCGCGCTGGCTGGAACGTTGTGACCTCGCCGCTTGAAGGCTCGGCAAAGAATTTTTCCCGGGAGAAGCACCCGGAACACGCTCTGCGCTACCGAATTGCTGATGAATATCTCGACGTGGTGAAAGGCCTGTGGGACTCCTGGGAAGAAGATGCCTTTGTTCGCAACAAAGAGAGCGGCCAGTTTTTTGACGCCGAAAAACTTCATGCCCTGAACCACCGGGGAGACTTTTTCCAGGTTGCAGGCCCGCTAAATATCGGCCGCACTCCGCAGGCCAGGCCGATTATCTTCCAGGCTGGAGCCTCCGATGACGGTAAAAAACTGGCGGCGCGACACGCCGATGCAATCTTCACTCACCATGAAAGCCTCGCGGAGGCAAAAGTCTTCTATCGGGATGTGAAAAATCAGCTGGAAGGACAGGGGCGCGAGCCTGATTCGCTGCATATTTTCCAGGGCGTCAGCGTTATTGTCGGCCAGGACGCCGATGACGTTGAGCGGCAGTATCAAACTACGGCGGCGCTGGTTTCCGTAAACGACGCGCTGAACTATCTCGGGCGCTATTTCGAGCACCATGATTTTAGCCAGTATCCGCTGGATGAACCCTTCCCGGACATCGGCGACCTGGGGCAAAACAGCTTCCGCAGCACAACCGATGAAATCAAACGCAACGCCCGCGAACGGGGGCTTACGCTGCGGCAGGTTGCCCTTGAAGCTGCCAGCCCGCGCCCGCGCTTTTTCGGCACGCCGGAACAGGTGGCCGACGGCCTGCAACAGTGGTTTGAAGAACAGGCTGCGGACGGTTTTATTATCCAGGGCGGCACGCCAGACACCTTCCCACGTTTTGTAGAGCAGGTCGTACCCGTTCTGCAAAAGCGCGGACTGTTCCGCACGGACTACCCCGGCAGCACGCTGCGGGAGAGCTTTGGTCTTACACAACCTAAAAATCGCTACGGCAAATAAAAAAGAGAAACCGCTATGCAGAAATCATCGCTATTACTGGCTATTGCTCTGGCCTGGGCTCCGCTTACGTGGGCAAACGACGTTACGATTAACGGCACCGGCGTGAGCGTGGAAGCTAACAAAGCGCCAGTCCATACCGCTAAGAACCCGCAGGCTATTGCCCAGCTTCCTCAAAATTACCGCTTTGCCGTGCCGGGTAAATTTACCGTGGCGGTGGCGGCGCTGAATTCCCCGCCGCTGACGGTGTTCTCCGACGACAATAAAACCCTGCTCGGCAGCGAGGTGGATATTGCCCGCCTGGTTGCGGACAGCCTTGGCCTTGAGCTTAACGTGGTGCCGACTTCGTGGGAGGACTGGCCGCTGGGCGTGGCTTCCGGGAAATATGATGCCGCGATCAGCAATATTACCGTCACCAAAGAGCGCAAAGAGAAATTCGATTTTGCCACCTACCGTAAGGACTCGCTGGGCTTCTACGTGAAGACCAACAGCCCGATTAAGTCAATTACCAACGCGCAAGAAATTGCCGGGCTGCGCATTATCGTCGGCTCCGGCACCAACCAGGAGGCGATTTTGCTGGCCTGGAATGAAGAGAACAAAAAGAAAGGCCTGAAACCGTTTACGCCGGTCTACACCAAAGACGATGCGGCGCTGACCCTTGCGCTCCAGTCCGGGCGCGCGGACGCCTGGTTTGGGCCGAATGTCACCGGAGCGTGGAAAGCGGCGTTGACGGGGAAAACGAAGCTGGTGGGCAGTGTGGACGGCGGCTGGCCGAAAGCCGCGCATATCGCCGTGACCCTGAAAAAAGGCGGCGGCCTGGTGGAAGCGGTGCAGACGTCGCTCAACGGCGCAATTAAAAACGGCGATTACGACAAAGTGCTTAATCGCTGGGGCGAGGGCGTGGAACGTATTCCCGCTTCGGAAATTAACCCAGCCGGTTTAGGCGACTGAGGAGGTCACGATGAGCGAACATTTTCGTGTTTTATCGCCGGAGGCGCCGGAGCTCCAGCCGATAATCAGCGGCCTGTTCGGGGAGTACGCCGCCCGCTATGGGGATTACTTTTCGCGCGATGCGGAGGTGGAGCTAACCGAGTGGTATCTGCCGCCGCAGGGGATATTTGTCGTCCTTGAGCGTGATGGAGAAATCATCGCTACCGGAGCCTATAAACCCTATGACGAACAGACGGCGGAAATTAAGCGCATCTGGACCAAAGGCACGCTGCGCAAGCAGGGGCTGGCGGGGCGAGTCGTGCGCGAGCTAGAGCGGCTGGCTCTGCTTGCGGGCTATAGCCGTATCTATCTGACGACTGGCTTCCGCCAGCCCGAGGCCGTCAGGCTCTATCTCAGCGAAGGATATGAAGCGCAATTTGACCTGCAACGCGACCCGGAAGAGTTCAGCCAGCCTCCTTACGACGGGCGGCTGCGTTTCACCAAAATATTGTCACTGCAAAGCCTGAGTAAGACGGCCTGAGGAGAAACGATGAAAACTTCTGAAACCATTAAGGTGGTGCCCGCGCGCTACCCCCTGCGTGCCGTCGGCGCGGTGATTGCTCTGTTTGTGCTGGCGGTGGTGGTGCAGTCCGTGGCGTTTAATCCGCGCTGGGAGTGGTCGGTATTCGCCCGCTGGTTCTTTGACCCCGTTATTCTCGAGGGGCTGGGGCAGACCTTGTTGCTTACCCTGCTGGGAACGGCCCTGAGCGTGGTCATTGGCGGCCTGCTGGCGCTGGCGAGGCTCTCGTCTTCCTGGCTGCTCAGTAGCCTGGCCTGGGGCTACATCTGGCTGTTCCGCTCGCTGCCGCTGATAGTCGTGCTTATCGTTCTATATAACTTTTCTTACCTGTACGACACGCTCTCGCTCGGCGTGCCTTTTACCGGCATCACCTGGGCAAGCTACGAAACTATCAACGTGCTGGGGCAGTTTTCCACCGCCGTCGTGGGCCTGACGCTGGTGCAGAGCGCCTACACGGCGGAGATTGTGCGCGGAGGTTTTCTCGGCGTGGATCACGGGCAGTATGAAGCTGCCGCCGCTCTGGGGCTACCCGCCTGGCGGCGCACCGTGCGCATCATTCTTCCCCAGGCGCTGAGAACCATTCTTCCGGCGGGTTTTAATGAAATCATCAGCCTCGCGAAAGGCACGGCGATGGTATATGTCCTGGCGATGCCGGAGCTGTTTTATACCATCCAGATGATCTACAACCGCACCCAGCAGGTGATCCCGCTGCTGATGGTCGGGGCGGTCTGGTATCTGGTCATTACCAGCGTGCTGTCGATTATCCAGCACCTGGTCGAACGCTCTCTGGCGCGCAGCGAACGCCGCTCCGCGATTAATCAGGCTCGTTCCTCAACCCGCAACGTCGCCGTTACCCCGCCAGCCACAACCCAGGAGCCGATTCATGCCAACCTCTCATAGCGGCCATATCTCGATTACCGGGGTCAGCAAATACTTTGGCCGCCATAAAGCTCTGGACGAAGTCTCGCTGGAGATCCCGCCCGGTACGGTGACGGTTATTCTCGGGCCGTCCGGCTCCGGCAAGTCCACGTTGCTGCGGGCAATTAACCACCTTGAACGCGTGGATGAAGGCTTTATTCAAATTGACGGGGACTACATTGGCTACCGCCTGAAGGGCGACAAGCTGTATGAGCTGAAAGAGAAAGAGATCCTGCGCCAGCGGGTGAACGTCGGCTATGTGTTCCAGAATTTCAACCTGTTCCCGCATCTCACGGTGCTGGAAAACCTGATTGAGGCACCCATCGCCCATAAGCAGCTCAGCCGTAAAGAAGCGGTTGAGCGGGCATATGACCTGCTGGATGTGGTCGGCCTGCGCAATAAGGCCGACGCCTGGTCGCGGCATTTGTCGGGCGGGCAGCAGCAGCGTATCGCTATTGCCCGTGCTCTGGCGCTCAGCCCGCGCGTGATGCTGTTCGATGAACCCACTTCTGCCCTGGACCCGGAACTGGTAGGCGAAGTGCTGGACGTGATTAAGAAACTGGCGCGTTCGGGCACCACGCTGGTGGTTGTGACGCACGAAATCGGCTTTGCCCGTGAAGTGGCAGACCAGGTGGTCTTTATGGTGGATGGCAAAATTGTCGAGCAGGGAAGCAGCGATGAGGTTCTCAATTATCCGCAGCATCCGCGTACCCGGCAGTTTTTATCGAAGGTGCTGTGAAATGAAATATGGATTACTGGCTTTGATGATTTATGCCTCGACCTCCACGGCGCAGGGCGGTCTTGACCTGGCAGCAAATGAAAAACCGCTCCCGACAACGCGGGACGAGCAGGCGATAAGCAAAATCCCCACCGGCTATAAATTCATTGAGCCGGGCACGCTGACGGTGGCTATCTCGGCGCTCAATTCGCCGCCGCTTGCGTTGCTGGTAAGCGATAACCGGACGCGTATCGGCAGTGACCCGGATATCGCTCGCCTGCTGGCGGGCAGCCTTGGGCTGAAGCTAAAGCTGGTCCCCACGGCATGGGAAGACTGGCCGCTGGGCATCAGCTCCGGGCGTTATGACGTGGCGCTGGTGAATATTGCGGTGACCGAACAGCGTAAAGAAAAGTTCGATTTTGCCACTTATCGCGTGGATTCGCTGGCGTTCTCGGTGAAGTCCGGCAGCCCGATAAAGGCCGTCAGCAAGGCGGAAGATCTCGCCGGGCGCAGGGTGATAGTAGGCTCCGGCACCAACCAGGAGCGTATTTTACTGGGCTGGAATGCTGAAAACGAAAAGGCGGGCCGCGAGCCTGCGCAGCCGGTGTATCTCACCGACGATGCTTCGGGCAATCTCTATATTCAGTCCGGCCGGGCAGACGTCTTCTTTGGCCCGCAGTCCGTTGCCTCTTATAAAGCGGCGCTTAACGGCACCACGCGGGTTGTGGGGCTTGGGCCGAAAAAGGCCTACGTCGCGACCACGACGAAAAAGGGCAACGGCTTAGTGTTTGCGCTACAGGCGGCGCTGGATGGGGCAATTAAACGGGGCGAATATCAGCAGGTGCTGGCGAGATGGGGGGAGCAGGGCGAGGCAGTGGCCGAATCGGAGGTCAACCCGCCCGGCATAACGTACTAAAAAAATGGCCCGATGAACGGGCCATTTTTATTTAGCGAGGGGCAACGGTGATGTTGTTGCCGCTGCCGGAGATAGCTACGCGCTGGCCCACGGAGTAGCGGGTGTCGCCTTGTTTCTGCACGGCAATAATGGTCTGGCCGTCATCTTTACGGATTTCCAGCTCAACACCTTTACTGTTGCTCATTGCGCCGCCAACGGCATCACCCGCCAGGCCACCGGCTACTGCGCCGCCTGCGGTTGCCAGAGTACGTCCGGTACCGCCGCCAACGGTGTTACCCAGCAGGCCGCCGAGTACCGCGCCGCCGATAGCGCCGATGGTGCTGCTGCCTTCGCTGCCTTTAATGGTGACCGCGCGAACGTGGGTAATGGTACCGTAGGTCACGGTTCTTACCTGTTTAGCTTCGGATGCATTATAAACATCGCCGGACAGCGATTCATTGGCGCAGCCAGCCAGCGTCAGACTTACCAGTGAAATAGCCAGAATACGTGAAATCATTTATACCTCTCCTGTGTACCCATCAACGCTCAGTGAGCATCCGTTATGGCTAAATTATATGGCAATTCCTCGCCACAGTTCATATTTGTTCGACAACAATCTTGTAAAAATAGTAAACCAGCCGCCTTTAACAATGGCTAAACCGCTGTATTGAAGTGAATTTGCATTAAGTCACCCCGTTTTTGTTGCGCTTCGTTACACAGATTATTAATAAAATATATTAATAAATCATAGCATTGCGTGCTAGTTTATCGACGTCAAGTTACAGTCCCCGGTAACAATAAGGAGTGTTGGATGAAGTCAGGTCGCTATATTGGCGTAATGTCAGGAACCAGCCTGGACGGCATCGATGTGGTGCTTGCCGCTATCGATGAGCATCTGGTTGCCCAGCAGGCGAGTTACAGCCACCCGATGCCGCTGGCCATCAAAAACGCCGTTCTTGCCGTTTGCCAGGGGCAGCAGCTTACGCTTTCTCAACTGGGTCAATTGGACAATCGCTTAGGAAAATTGTTCGCCGAGGCGGTGCAAATTCTGATGGAGCGTGAAGGGCTGCGGCCCGAAGACGTCACCGCCATTGGCTGCCACGGGCAAACTGTGTGGCACGAACCGCAGGGCGAGGCCGCCCACACCATGCAAATTGGCGATAACAATCAAATCGCCGCGCTGACCGGCGTTACCGTAGTAGGCGACTTCCGCCGTCGCGATATGGCGCTCGGTGGGCAGGGCGCGCCTCTGGTGCCTGCATTCCATCAGGCGCTGCTGGCGCATCCGGTGGAAAGACGCATGGTGCTGAACATCGGCGGTATCGCCAATCTTTCTTTGCTGATCCCCGGCCAGCCGGTCAGGGGCTATGATACCGGGCCGGGCAATATGCTGATGGACGCGTGGATCTGGCGTCAAAAAGGCAAAGGCTACGATAAAGACGCGCAGTGGGCGAACAGCGGCAAAGTTATCATCCCCCTGTTACAGCAAATGCTGAGCGACCCTTATTTCTCCGCTCCCGCGCCGAAGAGTACCGGGCGTGAATATTTCAACTATGGCTGGCTTGAGCGCCAGCTGGCCATGTTCCCGGCGCTGGCCGGAGAGGACGTGCAGGCTACGCTAACCGAACTGACGGCCACGACGATTGCCGAACAGGTGCTGCTGAGCGGCGGCTGCGAGCGGGTGATGGTTTGCGGCGGCGGCAGCCGTAATCCACTGCTGATGGCGCGGCTGGCGGCTCTGTTGCCGGGGATTGAAGTCACCACAACCGACGAAGCGGGCATCAGCGGCGACGATATGGAAGCTCTGGCCTTCGCCTGGCTTGCCTACCGTACTATGTCCGGCCTGCCGGGCAACCTGCCGTCGGTCACCGGCGCGTCCAGGGCGACGGTGCTCGGCGCTATCTATCCGGCAAACCCGTCGCATAATCAGAGTTAACTGAAATTATCCCGCGGGAAAAGCTTCTAAACTGAAGACGTTGAGGAGGGCGCATGCCCTCCAGGGATAAGAACGCCTTCAGGATAAAAAGATGAAAAAACTGCTTGTTGCCACGCTTCCGCTGCTGCTCGCCGGCTGTAGCTACTACAACGCCTTCCTTGAAAAAATGCATACCGACACGCTGGCCTACCAGTGCGACGAAAAGCCGCTGACCGTGAAGCTCAATAACGACAAACAGCAGGTAAGCTTCGTCTATGACAATCAGCTGCTGACCTTGACTCAGGGGCTTTCCGCCTCCGGGGCGCGTTATACCGACGGCGTGTATGTGTTCTGGTCTAAGGGCGATGACGCGACCGTCTACCGCAAAGACAATATCGTGCTGAATAATTGCCATATACAGACCGCCAAACGTTGAGATTTATCAGGGTGGAGAGCACAATAGCTCCACCCGAGGATAGCCTGACGTAACGCCATGTCTGATAACGATTCTTTGCAACAAATTGCCCATCTGCGCCGCGAATATACCCAGGGCGGCCTGCGCCGTCGTGACCTTACCGACACGCCGCTGCCGCTGTTTGAACGCTGGCTGGCGCAGGCCTGCGAGGCAAAACTCGCCGATCCTACCGCGATGGTCGTCGCCACGGTTGATGAAAACGGCCAGCCATATCAGCGCATCGTGTTGCTGAAGCATTTCGATGAGAGAGGGCTGGTGTTTTATACCAACCTCGGCTCGCGCAAGGCTCACCATCTCGAAACCAACCCGCGTATAAGCCTGCACTTCCCCTGGCATATGCTGGACCGGCAGGTGATGGTACAGGGCACCGCCGAACGTCTTTCTACGCTGGAAGTGATGAAATACTTCCACAGCCGCCCGAAGGACAGCCAGATAGGCGCCTGGGTGTCGAAGCAGTCGAGCCGTATTTCGGCGCGCGGCGTGCTTGAAAGCAAATTCCTCGAACTGAAGCAAAAATTCCAGCAGGGCGAAGTGCCGCTCCCGAGCTTCTGGGGCGGATATCGCGTAAGTATTGAGCAAATGGAATTTTGGCAGGGCGGCGAACACCGTCTGCACGACCGTTTCCTTTATCAACGCGAAGGAACTGCCTGGAAAATAGACCGTCTCGCCCCGTAAGGTCAGGATTTTCATGTTAAGCGCTGGTACTACGCGTGCCGGCGCTTTATTCTATACGCCCCAAAAAGTATTACTTTCGCCAGTGGGCGAAAAGCCGTGTACCGGCCAAGGTGCAGTCGTATAGAGATGGAGAATTTGATGGCGAACATCAATTTGATAAAACAATTGCAAGAGCGGGGCTTAGTTGCCCAGGTGACGGATGAGGAAGCGTTAGCAGAGCGACTGGCGCAAGGGCCAATTGCACTCTATTGCGGCTTCGATCCTACCGCCGACAGCTTGCATTTGGGCCATCTGGTTCCGCTGCTGTGCCTGAAACGTTTTCAGGAAGCAGGCCATAAACCGGTTGCGCTGGTGGGTGGTGCAACGGGCCTTATCGGCGACCCAAGTTTTAAAGCGGTTGAGCGTAAGCTGAATACCGAAGACACCGTGCAGGAGTGGGTGGAAAAAATCCGCCGCCAGGTTGCACCGTTCCTCGACTTTGACTGCGGCGACAACTCCGCGGTAGCCGCGAACAACTATGACTGGTTCGGCAACATGAACGTGTTGACCTTCCTGCGTGATATCGGCAAGCACTTCTCCGTTAACCAGATGATTAACAAAGAAGCCGTGAAGCAGCGTCTGAACCGTGACGATGTGGGTATCTCGTTCACCGAGTTTTCCTACAACCTGCTGCAGGGCTATGACTTTGCCTGCCTGAATAAGCTGCACGGCGTCGTGCTGCAAATCGGTGGTTCTGACCAGTGGGGCAACATCACATCCGGTATCGACCTGACCCGCCGCCTGCACCAGCAGCAGGCCTTCGGCCTGACCGTGCCGCTTATCACCAAATCAGACGGCACCAAATTCGGTAAAACCGAAGGCGGCGCGGTATGGCTGGATCCGAAGAAAACCAGCCCGTACAAGTTCTACCAGTTCTGGATCAACACCGCCGATGCTGACGTCTATCGCTTCCTGAAGTTCTTCACCTTTATGGATATCGCAGAGATCAACGCTCTGGAAGAAGAAGACAAAAACAGCGGCGCGGCGCCTCGTGCCCAGTATGTGCTGGCCGAGCAGGTTACCCGCCTGGTTCACGGCGAAGAAGGCCTGACCGCGGCGAAGCGTATTACCGCCAGCCTGTTTAACGGCAACCTCAGCGACCTGAGCGAAGCGGACTTTGAACAGCTTGCCCAGGACGGCGTGCCGATGGTTGAAATCGAGCGCGGCGCGGACCTGCAACAGGCGCTGGTTGACTCCGAGCTACAGCCATCCCGTGGCCAGGCCCGTAAAACCATTGCCCAGAACGCCATTACCATTAACGGCGAAAAACAGTCTGACCCGGAATACACCTTTACCGACGGCGACATTCTGTTTAACCGTTACACCCTGCTGCGTCGCGGTAAGAAGAACTACTGCCTCGTTTGCTGGAAATAAGCTAGTCAGACCCGAAGGGCGTGGCGAAAACCACGCCCTTTATTTTTACTCTTCAAGCACAACGCCAGGCGTTTCACCCGAGTAGAAAAAATGAAAAACATCCTTGCCATTCAGTCTCATGTGGTATTTGGCCACGCCGGTAACAGCGCGGCCGAATTTCCGATGCGCCGGCTGGGCGCTAACGTCTGGCCGCTGAACACGGTGCAGTTCTCCAACCATACTCAATACGGAAAGTGGACCGGCAGCGTGATGCCAGCCAGCCACCTGAGTGAAATTGTGCAGGGCATTGCCGATATCGGTCAGCTGCAGCGCTGCGACGCGGTGCTGAGCGGCTATCTGGGATCTGCGGAGCAGGGGGAGCATATTCTTTCTATCGTCCGTCAGGTGAAAGCCGCTAACCCGAACGCCAAATATTTCTGCGATCCGGTGATGGGCCATCCTGAAAAAGGCTGCATCGTTGCGCCGGGCGTGGCCGAATTCCACACCCGCTATGCCATGCCCGCCAGCGATATCATTGCCCCAAACCTGATTGAGCTGGAAATCCTCAGCGGCCACGGCGTGAACAACGTTGAGGAAGCCGTGGCTACCGCCCGCGAGCTGATTGCTCAGGGTCCGCAAATCGTGCTGGTGAAACATCTTGCGCGCGCGGGCTACCAGCAGGATCGTTTTGAAATGCTGCTGGTCACCGCCGATGAAGCGTGGCATATCCATCGCCCGCTGGTGGATTTTGGCGAGCGCCAGCCGGTTGGCGTGGGCGACGTGACCAGCGGTCTGCTGCTGGTCAAGCTGCTACAGGGCGCAACGCTGCGCGAAGCGCTGGAGCACGTCACGGCGGCGGTGTACGACATTATGGTGGTCACCAAACGTATGGAAGAGTACGAGCTACAGCTGGTGGCGGCTCAGGACGGTATAGCCAAACCTGAGCACTACTTCACCGCGGTGAAGCTGTAAAATAAAAAACGCCCTCATTTGAGGGCGTTTTGCTATAACGGCTCCGGCGGGCGTTTAGAGGCCTTCGGCAGCCAGCGCCGCGGCAACCGCAGGCCGCGCCTTCATGTGTTCCAGATAGGCTTCAATATTGCTCAGACCAGCCAGCTCCAGCTTCAGAGCATAGGCCCAGCGCAGCACGGTAAACAGGTAGGCATCCACCACGGTAAAGCGGGAGCCCATCAGCCACTGTTTGTCTTTCAGCTCTTCATTCACGTAGTGGAATTTTTTCTCCAGCTGCTTGCGTACCACAGCCTTAAATTCTTCCGGGGTCGCCGGGTTGAACAGCGGAGAGAAGCCTTTGTGCAGCTCGGTGGCAACGTAGTTGAGCCACTCCAGAGTGTGGTAACGCGTCATGCTGCCGGTGGGAGCCAGCAGCTGGCGGTCCGGTACTTTATCGGCAAGGTACTGCACGATAGCCACGCCTTCGGTCAGCAGCGAACCATCATCCAGCAGCAGGGCGGGAACCTGGCCTTTAGGGTTAATCGCCAGGAAATCGTCACCATTTTCGGTACGTTTGCTCGCCAGGTCTACTTTGACCAGAGAGAAGTCCAGCCCAGATTCGCGCAGGATAATGTGTGGGGAAAGGGAACAGGCACCGGGCTTGAAATACAGTTTCATCACGAACTCCGTTAGGGCACTAAGTTAATCCATGTTAGTGCGGCTTCAGGTAAAAAAAAAGCCGCCAGCGTTAAAGCTGGCGGCTTACAGACCGATTTTTTTCCCGGAATGTTACGCGGTCGCGGTTTCTGAAGCTTTCTCAGCTTTGTCTTCGCTCAGCGTCATGCGGTTCAGCTTAGGCGCGGTCAGCAGCATCAGCACGGCAATCACTGCGGTGACGATACCAATCTGCATAAATACGCGGCCATAAACTTCCAGGGACAGCAGCGGGTCGGTCACGTTTTCCGGCACCGCCATCAGGCCTGCAACTTTACCGGCAATGATTGCCGCACCTGCGGTAGTCAGGAACCAACTGCCCATGATGAAGCCCATCAGACGCTGTGGAACCAGCTGCGCAACCATTGCCAGGCCCAGGCCGGAGATCATCAGCTCGCCGATGCTTTGCAGCGCGTAGCTCAGGATAAGCCAGTTAACGGAAACGATACCCGCTTCGTTAGCGAATTTAGTCCCGACCGGCAGAACCAGGAAGGCCAGGGAGCACAGCACCATACCAATAGCAAACTTGTGCGGCATCGGCAGGCGGTCGCCCATCTTGTTATAGATAGCGGCCAGAATCGGGCTACCAATCATTATCCAGAACGGGTTCAGCGCCTGGAACTGCTCGGCTTCGAAGGTGATGCCCATGATTTCATGGCCCACGTTACGAATCGCGAAGAAGTTCAGGGAGGTTGGCATCTGGCTGTACAGCACGAAGAAGACGATAGCTTCAACCATCAGGATGAAGGCCACAATCATTTTACGGCGTGCGGCACCTTTCATGGCAAAAGCTTCTTTACCGAAGATAAACACGATGCCCAGAGCGACGAGGCCCAGTACGGCGCGAGCAATGCCCTGGTTGTGCAGCAGCCAGGTTGCAACGGCGATAAGCACAACCACACCAACGATGGTGGTCAGCAGCTTACCGAAGTGAACCGGCGCGAAGTCAGGTTTAGAACCGTAGTTTTTAACCCACTTCTTGCAGAAGATGAAGTTGACCAGGGTAATCAGCATCCCGACGAAGCTCAGAGAGAACGCGGTGCTCCAGCCGTACTGCGCGGCAAGCCACGGCGTAGCCAGCATAGAGAAGAAGGAGCCGATGTTAATGGACATGTAGTACATGGTGAATGCACCGTCCAGACGCGGGTCGTCTTTATCGTAGCAGGTGGACAGCAGGGAGGAAGGGTTTGCCTTGAACAGGCCGTTACCTACCGCAATGGTCGCCATACCGATATAGACCACGCTGACGTCATGCCCGGAGTAGGCTACCAGCGCATAGCCGATGGCCAGCACGATAGTCCCGAGCATGATAACGCGCTTGGTGCCGAGCACTTTATCGCCCAGCCAGCCGCCAATCGCTACCAGGCCATAGACCAGGGCGCTAAAGGAGGAGAACAGCGTAATGGAGTCCGCTTCGGACATGCCCAGCATTTTGACCAGATAAACGGCCATGATGCCTTGCAGGCCGTAATAGCCAAAGCGCTCCCAGAGCTCAATAGAGAAAATCAGATAGAACGATTTAGGTTGCTTGAAGGCGTTAAGACTCACGCTTTCCGCTGGTTTTTTGTTTGCAGTCGACACATATACCTCTTTTTTTACATCCCGCTTTAATAAGGGGCTTGCTGTTGCAATACCGAGGCGGCATGCACTTTCTAGTTATAAGGAAGGAAAAACGGCTGGTAATGTTCACTATCCGGGTGCCTCAGGCAAGGGGTTTGCAATATTCTGTTACATATAACCCTGGGCGGATAATAAGCCTTAACCTGATTTGTTATTCAGCGTTAAATTTTACTATTCCAGGCTTTATCGATTTTTTGTCTTTTTTACAGCACAATTTTAACTATTTAGTTATATATTCTGCTTTCAAGCCTTAAAGGCAGTGATATAGACCATGTTATTTAATATACCTGGCCTATTGTATTGCTATTGATCCATTAATAGTAACGATAGCAAGCCGTTAGAGCCCGATTTATCACTATTTTTTAACCTGAAGTTATCAAAGTGATGCAGATCACAAATTTATAGAAATTTCTTATCGCAAAAAAATGATTAACCTGGTGGGCAGGTAATGCGTCGAACAAAATAAAATCATCGGCCGGTTTTAATGGCGTAAACGAATGAAATGGCGGCAATCGCCAGCAGGCCAGGGGAAAGAGCTACAGGCTCACGAGCGTGAGCCGGGGGAATCAGACTTCGACCTTCTCTTTAAACTCGCAGAGATCTTCGATGATACAGGAGCCACAGCGCGGTTTGCGGGCGATGCAGGTATAGCGGCCGTGAAGGATAAGCCAGTGGTGGCAATCAACCTTAAATTCTGCCGGAACCACCTTCAGCAGTTTTTCCTCTACCTGCTCAACGTTTTTGCCTGCGGCAAACTGGGTGCGATTGCAGACGCGGAAAATATGGGTATCCACGGCGATGGTCGGCCAGCCGAAGGCGGTGTTAAGCACCACGTTTGCTGTTTTACGCCCTACGCCCGGCAGCGCTTCAAGCGCGGCTCTGTCTTCCGGTACTTCGCCGTGATGCAGCTCCAGCAGCATACGGCAGGTTTTAATCACGTTTTCCGCCTTGCTGTTAAACAGGCCGATGGTTTTGATGTATTCCTTTACGCCGTCAACCCCCAGGGCCAGCATCGCGGCAGGCGTATTGGCTACAGGATAGAGCTTCGCGGTGGCTTTGTTCACGCTCACGTCGGTGGCCTGAGCGGAAAGCAGTACCGCAATCAGCAGCTCAAACGGGCTGCTGAAGTTAAGCTCGGTAGTGGGGTGCGGGTTGTTGTCCCTTAAACGGGTGAGGATCTCAATCCGTTTGCTGTTGTTCATGAAGCCTTCTCTGCATTCCCTTCAACGACGGCTGCGGCTTCACGCGCGCGGCGCGCCTTCATTTTTTCATCAATGAGGTATTTTAGCGCCAGCAGCATGCCGAGGCCAATAAATGCGCCCGGCGGCAGCATCGCCAGCAGGAAAGGCGTATCGGTATGGAACACTTCGATGCGTAACACCTTAGCCCAGCTTCCCAGCAGGCCGTCCGCGCCGTCGAACAGGGTGCCGTTACCGATGATTTCGCGAATTGAGCCCAGCACAAACATCGCACTGGTTGCGCCGAGGCCGGTTGCAAAGCCGTCCAGGGCGGCGTAAGGCACGCTGGCTTTTGCCGCATAGGCTTCAGCGCGGCCTACCACGATACAGTTGGTGACGATAAGCGGGATAAAAATCCCCAGCGATTGATAAAGACCAAAGGCGTAGGCGTTGATAAGCATTTGCACGATGCTCACCACCGAGGCGATTATCAGCACGTAGACCGGGATACGGATCTCAGACGGCACCCAGCGGCGCAGGGCAGAGATGGTTCCGTTAGTCAGCGTCAGCACAAGCGTTGTGGCAAGGCCAAGGCCCAGCGCGTTAGTCGCGGTGGACGTTACGGCCAGCAGCGGGCAGAGCCCCAGCAGCTGAACCAGCGCCGAGTTATTCTTCCACAGCCCGTTAACCAGGACGCGTTTAGTTTCACTCATTGTTTGTCTCCACAGGCGGGCAGTTCACCAAGCTGCTGAGGCAGCGTTTCGGCAAACAACCCTGCACGTTTAACCGCGTTGACAACGGCGCGCGGTGTAATGGTGGCTCCGGTAAACTGGGTGAACTGGCCGCCGTCCTTTTGCACCGCCCAGCTAGCGTCATCGCTGCCCTGAATACGTTTATTGGTAAAGTGGGTTATCCAGTCGCTCAGGCGCAGTTCAATTTTGTCGCCAAGGCCCGGCGTTTCGTGGTGTTCGGTTACGCGAGTGCCGAGAATGGTGCCTTTAAAATCGGCGCCAACCAGAATTTGTATCGCACCAGAATAGCCGTCCGGGGCGGTGGCTTCCATTACAACGGCAACCGGCGTATCGCCTTTACGGGCGACATAAATATGGCGAGCCCCTTTCCCGAGCGGGGAGTCCTTTACCAGCAGGCAGCTATTCTGAATATTGTTATCGTAAACATCATCCGGGATAACCTGGTCGAACAGCATTTTTTGCTGAAGCGCAGACTGCTGTGCGATGGTCGGCTTTGTCAGTTCATTCACCAGCGCGGTGAGGCCGGTAAATAGGGCGGCAAACAGCGCCAGCGCTACGCCATGCTTTTGCATTGTTTTAAACATAGCGTCTCCTTAACGGTGGCCGTAGGCGCGAGGGCGCGTGTAGTAGTCGATAAGCGGCACGGTAATATTGCCAAGCAGCACCGCAAACGCCACGCCGTCCGGGTAGCCGCCGTAAGTGCGGATAAGCCACACCAGCAGGCCAACCAGCGCGCCAAAAATCAGGCGGCCACGGTTAGTTGTTGAGGCGGTAACCGGGTCGGTAAGAATAAAGAATGCGCCCAGCATGGTTGCGCCGGAGAACAGGTGTACCAGCGGAGAAACGCATTTCTCAGGAGCGATGAGCCAGCCCAGCGTGGAGCAAACCAGCAGAGCAATCAAGAAGCCCGCAGGAATATGCCAGCGAATCGTTCCGCGCCACAGCAGGAACAGGCCGCCCGCCAGATAAGCAAGGTTAACCCACTGCCAGCCCAGGCCCGCGAGCACGCCGCCAAAAATCGGAGCTTGCAGCAGCTGTTCGGCGGAATGCCCTGCGTGCAGGCCGGTTTTAAAGGTATCGAGCGGCGTAGCCTGGCTAATGCCGTCCACGCCCATACGCAGCTTGTCCATGGTGTCGCCGGCGGCGGTAGCACCGTGGAAAATCACCTGCAGGCTGTCAACGAAACCCGGCACCGTAGCGGCAATCGACTGCGGAGGCAGCCAGGAGGTCATCTGTACCGGGAAGGCTATCAGCAGCACAACATAGCCAATCATCGCCGGGTTGAAAGGGTTATTGCCCAGGCCGCCGTACAGCTGTTTGGCGATAATAATCGCAAATACCATGCCCAGCACCACCATCCACCACGGCGCAAGGGGAGGAATACTGATGCCCAACAGCAGCCCGGTGAGCAGGGCGGAGTTATCCCCGAGATGGCTTTGCAGCGATTTTTTGCGCAGGCGAAGCACCAATGCTTCTGCGGCCATGGCGCTGGCTATCCCGAGCGCGACCTGAACCAGCGTTCCCCAGCCAAACCAGTACCACTGCATCGCGATGCCGGGCAGGGCGGCGAGGGAAACCAGCATCATAATCCGCGCCGTGCTGCGCTGGTTATGGGTAAACGGGGAGCTTGCGATTTTAAAAACCATTTATTCCTCTGGAGACATCTGAGCGGCTTTGCGTGCCTGTACTCGGGCGATCGCCGCAGCCACCGCGGCTTTGCGTGGATCTTGTTCTTTTTCAGCCGGTTCAGACTGCTCCGACTCGGCTTTCTGAGCCGCTTTACGTGCTTTAGCGCGGGCAATTGCGGCCTCAACGGCAGCTTTACGCGGGTCTACCGGAGTAGCCTGAACGACCGCTTCTTGCTCAACTGGCGCGGCTGCCTGAGCCGCTTTACGTGCTTTAGCTCGGGCGATAGCGGCTTCAACGGCGGCTTTACGCGGATCTGCCTCCGCGTTGGCAGGAGCTTCCGTCTGCTGAGCTTTCTCCGCCTGGCGCGCGCGCGCTTCGGCTTTACGTGCTTCGCGAGCGGCTATGACTTCGCTATTGTCCGGCACGCTTCCAGCTTTAACGATAATGGGCTCTTCGCTGGCCTGCGCTTTTTTGCTTTTCACGCGGGCAAGTGCAGCCTGAATAGCATCGTTGTCCTTCGCCGTTGGCTGAACTGCGGCGCTTTTATGGCGCTCAAGGCGGGCGGCCTTCTCGCGCTCAAGCCTTGCCTGACGGGCTTCAAAGCGCGCTTTCGCTTCAACGGTGCGCTTAGCCTCAAGCTCAATCTCGCGGATCTCGGCTTTTTCCTGGCGGAAGTATTGCACCAGCGGAATATTACTCGGGCAAACATAGGCGCAGGCGCCGCATTCGATGCAGTCCGAGAGGTTATGCGCGGTTGCCTTGTCGTGCTGCTGGCCTTTGCTGAACCAATAAAGCTGCTGCGGCAGCAGATCGGCCGGGCAGGAGTCCGCGCAGGCGCTACAGCGAATACAGCCTTGCTCTTCCTGCTCTTCGCCCATTTCGCTTGCCGAAGGGGCAAGCAGGCAGTTGGTGATTTTTACCACCGGCACGTCAAGCCACGGCAGGGTGAAGCCCATCAGCGGCCCGCCCATTATCACCTTCTGCTCTTGTACCGGCCTGAAGCCCGCAAACTCCAGCAGATGATTAACCGGCGTGCCCAGGCGCGCCCATACGTTACCCGGCTGAGAGATGGACTCCCCGGTTAAAGTGACCACGCGTTCGGTAAGCGGCTCGCCGTCAATAACCGCGCGTTTTACCGCATAAGCCGTCCCGACGTTTTGCATCAGAATGCCGATATCCGACGAACGGCCGCCGTGTGGAACCTGCTTGCCGGTCAGGATCTGAGTCAGCTGTTTGGCGCCGCCGGACGGATATTTCGTTGGGATCACGCGTAACTGCATGTCATGGCTATTTGCCAGCACCGCACGCATCATCGAAATCGCCTGCGGCTTATTATCTTCGATGCCAATTAGAATGCGCTGCGGCTGCAATATATGGGCGAGAATGCGCACGCCTTCGACGATTTGCGCCGCGCAATCCTGCATTAGCCGGTCATCGGCGGTGATATAGGGTTCGCACTCAGCGGCGTTAATGATGAGCGTGTCGATCTTATCGCCGCCGCCCAGCAGCTTATTGCCGGTAGGAAAACCCGCGCCGCCCAGCCCGGCAACGCCGAACTGATGAATGCGTTCAATAAGCGCCTCGCGGCTCTGGCAGCGGTAGTCGCTCCAGCCGTCACGCTCAATCCAGAGGTCTTCACCGTCGGCATCGAGGATGACGCTTAACTCCTCGAGTGCGGAAGGGTGTGCCGTTGAGTGTGGGGCAATGGCTTTTATCGTACCGGAGGTTGGGGCATGTACTGGCAGCATTCTGCCGCGCCCGCGGGTCAGCGGCTGGCCGCGCAGCACGTAATCACCCGGCTTCACGCAAAGCTCGCCTTCAGGGCCGATGTGCTGTTTAAGCGGAATAACCAGCTGAGAGGGCAGAGGAACCTGGCGCAGCGGCGTGCCGTTGGACTGGGTTTTCATCTCCGGGGGATGAATGCCGCCGTCGAAATCCCAGATCCTGTCTTTTTTAAAGCGATTGAAAAAATTAAGCATGATTATCCGCCGGGATCATACGCACCGGGATGGTCTGCAAATCCCATTTCCAGCTTTCGGTAGTGGGGCTGACCGGACGCAGTTCAATGCAGCGGGTCGGGCAGGGGTCAACGCAGAGATTACAGCCGGTACACAGGTCGCTCACCACGGTATGCATCGCGCGGGTTGCCCCGACAATGGCGTCTACCGGGCAGGCCTGAATACATTTGGTGCAGCCGATGCAGTTAGCTTCGTCGATAATCGCCAGCATGCGCACCGGCTCCGCATCGGCGGCATCGCCGTCAATGGGCTGCGGGTCAACGTTTAGCGTAGCGGCAATCTTGAGCATCACGGCTTCACCGCCGGGCGCACAGAGGTTTATCTTCGCGCCCTGGTTTCCTACAGCTTCAGCATAAGGGCGGCAGCCGGGGTAGCCGCACTGGCCGCACTGGCTCTGCGGCAGCAGTTCGTCAATGCGGTCAACAATCGGATCTTCTTCAACCTGGAAGCGGCGCGAGGCATACCCGAGGATCACGCCAAACAGCAGGCCCATCAGCGTGACCGAAATAATAGCCATCCACAGCGTAGTCATCAGAACTTCACCAGACCGCTAAAGCCCATAAATGCAAGCGCCATCAGTCCGGCGGTAACCAGCGCAATGGCGTTGCCACGGAAAGGCGCGGGGATGTCGGCAACGACCATGCGTTCGCGGATGGCGGCAAATAGCACCATCACCAGCGAGAAACCCAACGCGGCGGAGAAGCCGTAAACGGCCGACTGCAGGAAGTCGTGCCCGAGGTTAATGTTGAGTAGCGCCACGCCGAGCACCGCGCAGTTGGTGGTGATAAGCGGCAGGAAGATACCCAGCAGACGGTAAAGCGCAGGGCTGGTTTTACGCACCACCATTTCGGTGAACTGCACCACCACCGCGATAACCAGAATAAAGGCCAGCGTGCGCAGGTAAATCAGGTCCAGCGGCACCAGGATAAATTCATCAATTATCCAGGCAAAAATTGAGGCGAGCGTCATCACGAAGGTGGTTGCCAGACCCATGCCGATGGCGCTTTCCAGTTTTTTGGAAACCCCCATAAACGGACACAGGCCAAGGAACTTCACCAACACGAAGTTATTGACCAGCACAGTACCAACAAAGAGCAGCAAGTAATCTGACATTATTCGACCTGAAACAAAAAAAGCCGCCTATTATCGACTAATCGAAGGGCGGCGACAACGGGCTATCTATAGGGTTATTACGGGTTAATGAAGGTCTGCTTTACGCGCCTGGAACGCTTCAAATAGGGCACCAGTAATGCCGCAGCCATCAGGGAAGGGAGCAGCAACTGTACCGCCACCTTGTCGCTTACCGGCGAGAATGCAAAAGATTTAATCGCCAGCAGTACGGTAAACAGTAGCCAAAGAACATAATGGCGGACCACGTTCTGGCGGCGTTTAAAGAAAGCGATAGTTAACCACAGCGTGTAGCCCCACATCGCCAGCGCGCAGCCGACGGAAAGGGCAAACAGCAGGGTCGTTTTGGCATCCGCATTGCCGAGGGCCTGGCGGGCCTCAGGGGAAAGAAGCAGCATCAGGAAGCTCGCCAGCGCTATGGAGCTGCTGAGTAACGACATTAATAGCCACGCCAGGGGCGCAAGCAGCCAGCCTGCAATACGAGGCGGTTGGGTCGTTGTCATATTTCCTCCCGATTTACCAATATGATGAATAAAGCGGGGGGATTATAAGGGATTTTGCCGCCATTGCTACCGGCAGGCGTTTACTGAACGTAACGCCAGACGGTTTTGGGGACACAGCCAAGGTCAAAAAGGCGGCCGCCGGAAGCGAGTTCTGCCCGGCGATGATCGGCCGCGCGGTACATACTAATGATTTCGCCGCTGTCGGTTAGCGTGTAATTGAGGTGGTCGAACAACTTTTCCAGACTGTCGGATGTGTTGATTTTACGAAACTTCATCAGGTAATCGAGGGTGCTCAGGGCGGTAGCATTTTCCATAAGTAGAGTAAGATTATAATTATCAGTTAACGGGAATGAGGGATAATAATCGCAAAAGGGGACAGAAACTTAGCGCTATTATTAAGCAACTGAACAATTAGGAGTTTTCTCTGCCGGAGCCAGGAAGATAGTGACGCAGGAGGCTAATTATCTTATTCATTTAATTTAATCTGACAGACTGTAGATCTTATTAGACATTGATATTAAGACCACAGCTAATATCAGGTTAATTAGCAATAATGGCTCTCAACCGGCCGGTAATTACGCAACGCGGTAACTTGCTGTTGTGGCAAGTCGGGGGATAAGGTGAAATGACGGAGTCCATTGACGAGAGGAAAACAAATGAGTGATACCATTCGTGTCGGGCTGATCGGTTACGGTTATGCCAGCAAAACTTTTCACGCGCCGCTTATCTCCGGTACGCCTGGAATGAGCCTCGCTGCGGTATCCAGTAGCGATGCCGATAAGGTTCACGCTGACTGGCCGGGAATGAAGGTTGTTTCAGACCCTCAGCATCTGTTTAACGACCCCAATATTGACCTCATTGTGGTTCCCACCCCGAATGATACCCACTTCCCGCTGGCAAAAGCGGCGCTGGAAGCGGGAAAACATGTCGTTGTCGACAAACCGTTCACCGTAACGTTGTCGCAGGCTCGCGAGCTGGATGCGCTGGCGAAAAATCTCGGCCTGCTGCTTTCGGTATTCCATAACCGCCGCTGGGACAGCGACTTCCTGACGGTGAAAAATCTGCTCGCCGACGGCACGCTGGGCGAAGTGGCCTATTTTGAATCTCATTTTGATCGTTACCGCCCCCAGGTTCGCAACCGCTGGCGCGAGCAGGCGGGCGTCGGGAGCGGTATCTGGTACGATTTGGGGCCGCACTTGCTTGACCAGGCGCTGAATCTGTTTGGCCTCCCGGTCAGCATGACGGTCGATCTCGCGCAGTTGCGGGCGGGCGCTCAGGCTACCGATTACTTCCACGCCGTGCTGGCTTACCCTCAGCGCCGCGTGGTGCTGCACGGAACCCTGCTGGCGGCGGCGGAAACGGCTCGCTACATCGTTCATGGTACGCGCGGGAGTTATATCAAATATGGGCTCGACCCTCAGGAAGACCGCCTCAAGGCCGGTGAGCGTCTGCCGCAGGAAGACTGGGGCTATGATATGCGAGACGGCGTGCTGACTCTGGCTCAGGGCGAGCTGATGGCCGAGCAAACCTTGTTGACTGTCCCCGGTAACTACCCGGCTTACTATGCAGGCATTCGCGATGCGCTGACCGGCAAAGGGGAAAACCCTGTTCCGGCCGCGCAGGCAATTCAGGTGATGGAGTTGATTGAACTGGGCATGGAGTCGGCGAAGAAACGCGCCACGCTGAACCTTTCCTGAGTAAAATCCCTCACCGCAGCGGTGAGGGATCTCCTCAATGCAGATTATTAAAGTTGTAGGTAAACGTCAGGCTGAATCGCCAGTCGCGACGGCTGCTGTCGCTGGGCAAATCGGCCAGCGGCCTTGCTGCTTCAACGGAAACAGAATAATGGCGGCTGTCGCCGACCGTGACGCCGGTAGCCACCGAGGCCAGACGCTGGTGCCGGAACCCCTGCTGGTTAAACCAGGTTTGGGCGGTATCCGCCACCACGTAAGGCTGCACCGTGTTAAGCCATACGCCTTTCTCCAGATTATGCAGATAGCGCAGTTCAACCTGCCCGCCGTAGCCGTAGTCACCGCTTGCCTCGCCGTCCGGGTAGCCTCGCCCGTAGCGCTGGGCGCCAAAGCTCACGCGCTCTGCTTCCGGTAAATTATTGTTCGACCAGTCACCCTCCAGCGAAGTGCTTAACTTCCAGCGCTCGGCCACCATCCAGGCAGCATCGCCGTTGGCTTTCCAGCGGGTGAAATTGAGATTAGTGCCTGAGCCCGGTGTGGTGCTTGCGCCGAATCCGTCGATGCCTTTGCGCAGCGTCAGGCGTGTGCTCCAGTTTGTTTTCTCATATTCCCGGTAGCCCCAGGCCGAAAACTCGGCTGCCGGGTAGCGCGTCCGCTGGCTGACGGAAGGTAAGTCGATACTATTTTCGAACCTGCTGGCCCGCAGGGCGTAATCGTCGCGCTTATCTATATAATCCAGCCCGCCGCTGACGGAAAATTGTTTTTTACGCTCCAGCAGCAGCGGATAGCTGAAGGCAATCCCGCCGGTGTACTGCGTGGTTTTTTCCCGTGCTTCAATGGCAATGTCCTGCGGCAGATACAGCAGCGGCGTAAAGTCGCGCGGGTCTTCGCGGTAGAAACTGCCCTTGAGCTGCATCAGCAGGCCGTTATCGGTGAGGTATTGCTGATAGTTTGCGCCGAAATAGGTTTTGCGGGTGCCGTTATCCAGCGGGATAAGCGTTGCCAGCCCCAGCTGATCGCCGTAGCTGGTGAGATTGCTCAGAGTGCCGTTCACCAGCGCCAGGTTAGATCCTTTGCGCGTATCGATGGTGGAAGAGAGATCCCATATATGCGGCTGCGTGGCATCGATTTTCATATCTGCCGCGCCGTAAATATTATTCGGTAGGGCGGCATTAGCCTCAACTTTAGTGGCCGGAGTACGCTGCATCAGCAGGCTGTAGCGGTCGAAGGTGGCCTGGCTGAGCGGCTTCTCCTCCATCATCAGCGCCGAAAGGCGGCTTAAACGCTCGCTGGTGCTGGTATTGTCGCTGTTGATATTGCTGTGGGCGATATAGCCCTCAACCAGCACAATGCGCACCGTGCCGTCATGAAAATTATCGCTCGGTAAATAAGCATACGAGAGCGGGAGGCCATCCTGCTGATAGCGCTGAGTGATGCCGTTTGTCAGCGCCAGCAACTGCGAGAGCGGAACGGTTTTGCCTACCAAAGGGCGAAAGGGTTCAACCAGCGAGTCCAGCGGGTAGCGGGTACCGCCGATAAACTGCAAATGCTTTACCGTCACCGGCGTTTGCGGCGTCAGCTGTGGGGCCGGAGGGGCAACACTGACCTGAGGCGTTTTTTGCCCGACCGGGGGAAGCGCAACGGGGCGCGCCGCTTTGGCGGGGTTATTGGGGTCGATAAGCGTGGGGGACATGTCAGCAAAGCTGATGCTCAGCGTTGCTCCGTACAGCAGCAGAATACCCAGACGATTGTCCATAGTGAGCTCCCTTAACTGCGCAGCGAATCAAATGCTGTGAAAAAAGTGCTCCCGCCGTTACCACGGGAGCACATGTGCCATATTAAGCACTATTTACTTTTCAGAAGACCGCCGACCGCTCCGGTAAGCCCGGTTTGCTGGCCTGTTCCGTTATTGGTTGTGCCTGCGCTGGCGTTGACGTTAGTGGTTAGCGACGAGGTCAGGCCGGTGACGGTAGTGCCGAGGTTGGTGACCAACCCGTTACCGCCGATGCCGAGCGAGCCGGAAGCGCCCGCCGATACCGAACCTGAACCGCTGCCGCTACTGCCGGTTTGCACCGGTTTTACCAGCGCGCCGCTGTCCGTAACGGCCTGCCCGGTGTTCTGAACGACTTGCCCAACGCCGCTAAGTGAAGGGTTGCTGCCGCTGATATTTGAGCCAATGCCGCTCACTGCGCCACCTGCCGACGTCAGGATATTGTTAACCGGCGTGCCGAGCCCGGTTGCGCCGCCTACGGCCTGAGTGGCTTTTTGAGTGTCGGCGAGCGTAGTGTTAACAAGACCGGTAGCGCCGGTTGTCAGATTGGCGACGCCCGGGCTTTGTACGGTTTGCGTCAATGCATTACCCGCGCCGGTAACCACTTTGCCCGTGGTATCCACCAGGCCGCCCGCTGCGCCGGTTAAACCACCGGCTGGAGTATTCGCCGTGCTACTGGCAAGGTTAGTGCCGATAGCCGAAACGGTAGTTCCCAGCCCTGAAACCGCGTTAGTTGAACCGGACAGAGTTGTGCCGAGACCGTTCGGGTTATTGGCGTTACCCAGCCCGGTAACCAGCCCGTTGCTGACGGTTGAAACCGCGCTGCCGGTTCCGCCGACGGCAACCGCTACGGTTGAGGTCACCGGATTATTAACCGGAAGTTGAGAGGCTACTCCGGTAAGCGTGCTGCCCACGCCGCCGGTTGCCCCGCCGACATCTTTAATCACGTTATTTCCGGCGCTGTTGGCAACGGTTGTACCGCCACCGCCTGTTCCACCGCCGCCAGTACCTCCTCCGGTGCCTCCGCCAGAGCCGCCGCCACCTGTTCCACCACCGGTTCCGCCCCCTGAGCCTCCACCGCCGGTTCCTGTTCCGCCTGAACCCGATCCGTCTCCGCCTGAACCAGAGCCACCCCCGCCGTTATTTGCGGTATCTGTCCCGCCGGCGTTGGTGCCGGTCGCCCCGGCCGTTTTCGCCGTATTGTGCGAACTTCCGCCCCCGCCGCTACAGGCGGACAGGGAGAATGCAAGCAGTACCGCCATCGCAATAGCGCTGAGGCGGCCAATGTTATTTGAGCGCATAGCAATACTCCACTATTAGCACGCCGGACGGCGTAATAATAAGTGTATGGCTTATTTCACGCATCGCCACACGGTAGGCAATTTAATATGAATTTAAATTTCTAAATGAGAGCTATATCTTCTTTATTTATTGGTCTGGGTAAAGATAATGTATTAATTCTCAATGTTATCAATTGTTTGATTTTTTACCATGAGGTCAAAATTTATTTATTTAAATCACCTTGATTTAATCTAATGTGCGTTATTAGAGTGGTTTTAAATTAAGCGCTACTGCATTCATACTTTAGTTGTAGTTGTGCTAAAAACTTAGCGTTTCGTTTTTCAGTAAAAATAGAACGAGAAGGTAAATAATTTTTCGATGGTTATGAAATTGTTAACTCGCCAGCGCGGCAAAATTGTTGCAAAGTAACGGACTGGTTCGTTTTGGTAAGGAAAGGAACAACAATGGGTTGGTTGCAAAAACTAAAAATTGATAATTTTTTGCTGATAATGATTGCTGTAGTTGTGGTTGCTTCGCTGTTTCCCTGCGAGGGGATAGTGAAAACCGGGTTTGAGTATCTGACGACTTTTGCGATTGCGCTTCTGTTCTTCATGCACGGCGCCAAGCTCTCCCGTGAGGCGATTATGGCGGGAATGGGGCACTGGAAACTGCATTTAGTCGTGTTTCTCAGCACATTTGCGCTGTTCCCTCTGCTGGGGCTGGCAATGGGCTTTCTCTCTCCGGCCATTCTTAGCCAGCCGCTGTATATGGGCTTCCTTTATCTCTGTGCGCTCCCGGCGACGGTTCAGTCGGCAATCGCCTTTACTTCCGTTGCGGGCGGGAATGTAGCTGCAGCGGTTTGCAGCGCCTCTGCCTCCAGCATTCTCGGCATCTTCCTTTCGCCGGTCCTGGTCGGCGCGTTAATGCAAACTCAGGAAGGCTCCACCGATACGCTGCATGCCATCGGTAAAATCATCATGCAGCTGATGGTGCCGTTTGTTATCGGCCACCTTTCTCGTCCGCTTATCGGTAAATGGGTGGATCGCCATAAGAAACTTATCGGCCTGACCGACCGGTCGTCCATCCTGCTGGTGGTTTATGTCGCCTTTAGCGAGGCGGTAGTTGAAGGTATCTGGCATCAGGTAAACGGCTTCTCGCTGCTGATGGTTCTTATCTGCTCTCTGGTATTGCTGGCGATTGTGCTGGTGGTAAATACCCTGGCGGCGCGGCTGCTCGGCTTTAATACTGCGGATGAAATCACCATCGTTTTCTGCGGCTCGAAGAAGAGCCTGGCAAACGGCGTGCCGATGGCAAACGTCCTGTTTCCCGCAAGCGCGGTGGGGATGATGGTGCTGCCGCTGATGATCTTCCACCAGGTACAGCTGATGATCTGCGCGGTGCTGGCCCAGCGCTATGCGCGTAAAACTGCCGCAGAAAAACGGCAGCTGGAATCAGCGTCCTGACGCCAGCCGCCGCATAGCGTTAAGCGGCGCGAACCTTAGCGGTTAGCGCCTGCTTTTCAGCTTCGCTGAGGAAGGCAATCTTCAGGCCATTCTCCTGCGCGGTGCGAATATGCGCCGCGCTTAGGCCAGCCTGCGGAGCCGCCACGGTATATTCATGAATAATATCGATACCCTGAACCGCCGGATCGTCGGTATTCAGGGTCGCCAGCACGCCGTGATCGAGGAAAGTTATCAGCGGGTGCTTCTCCAGCGTTGCAACGGTGCTGGTCTGAATATTGGAGGTCAGGCAGGATTCGATGCCGATTTTATGCTCGGCGAGGAAGTCCATCAGCGCCGGATCTTCAACCGCTTTGACGCCGTGGCCGATGCGCTCTGCGCCCAGCTCGCGAATCGCCTGCCAGATGCTTTCCGGGCCTGCGGCTTCGCCCGCGTGAACGGTAATGCGCCATCCTGCGTCACGCGCACGGTTAAAGTGATTCAGGAACAGGCTTCCCGGGAACCCCAGTTCGTCACCCGCCAGGTCCAGGGCGGTAATGCTGTCGCGGTGGGCGAGCAGGGCATTCAGCTCGGCTTCGCACGCGGCTTCGCCGAAGGTGCGGCTCATAATACCGATCAGGCGGGCTTCAACCCCGAAATCACGGCAGCCCTGGCGAACGCCTTCGATAACCGCTTCTACAACGCCCGCTACCGGCAGGTTATGGCTCATCGCCATATAGCCCGGCGAGAAACGCAGCTCGACGTAATGCAGGCCGTTGCGGGCGGCATCTTCAATGTTTTCCCAGGCAACGCGGCGGCAGGCGTCCAGGTCGCCAAGCACTTTCACGCCCCAGTCCAGTTTTTGCAGGAAGCTCACCAGATCCGGTGCGGTTTCAACTACCTGAACGTGTGGACGCAGGGCTTCGAGGGTATTGGCAGGTAAAGATAAGTTAAACTGGCGGCCGAGATCGAGGATGGTTTGCGCACGAATATTGCCATCGAGGTGGCGGTGCAAATCGGTTAACGGCAGGGTGGTATCAATCATGGTCGCACTCTTTTTTTGATTAAAGTGCGGCGTATTATAACATAGGTCAGTAAGCTGTTAAAATCATTGATAAATATATGAACTTAAAAGGAGAAAGGGGCATCCAGGTGACATTTAGCCTAACTTCTCGTTCAGCATCTTTATCTGATCCACGTCCTTATCGCTCATCCATTTCGAGTACACGCGATACACCATCGACGCGTCCGTGTGGCCCATCTGGCTGGCTATGAAAGAAGGTATTGCCCCGGCGGACAGCGACCAACACGCATATGTATGCCTGGACTGGTAGGGAACTCGTGAACGAACGCCGGCTTTCTTCAATCCGGTTTGCCAGCTGTACCGTAAGGCGTTCTTTGAGTAATAGGGGTTAGGGTCTGCCGAACGCTGCATCGGTCTGAACACAAACTTAATGACCTGTTGCTCAGTATTGGAAAACTCTCTGTGATGGAAAGTTATCTCCGTAGCCTGATCTCTAAAGGTTAACTCACGCTGCGCGGTCAGCGCGTCTATTGCTGGCTGGAGAAGCGTTATCGTTCGTTCGCCCGCACTGGTCTTCGGTGGCCCGAACTGATCGTAATTGTTCAGGTTCCTGCGGACGTGAATTTTCCCGGCCTCCAGGTCAACATCATCCCAAGAAAGGGCACAAAGCTCGCCGTGGCGCATGCCAGTGTATATGGCTACCTTCCACAGGTTCACGACCGATTTGGGTAGCCTGGCCATCAGTAATGAAAATTCATCCTGGCTAAGAGGGTCCGGTGCCTTTTTTGACAGCCGGAGAGATACGATATTTTCGAATGGACTGTGGGTGATTAGCTGGCTGACTTTGGCGAAACGCAGCATTGCGCAAAGCACACGAATTTGCTCGTTTACCGTCGCGGGCGCGCGCCCAGTTTTATTCAGGTGAGGGCGCTTTTCGTTGATAACGGAGCCCATCAATAACGACCGTCGATACCTTCACGTTATGCAATTGCTACTTCAGAGGAGCTGGTTGCGGGGCAATGACAGTCACCGCCAAACAACCAGATGGAAAGGGTGGTACCGCATTAACTCTTGCTGAGTACAGCGATAAAATCCACGAGTAAACCTCCCAATTTCACAGCACAACCCGGCCACTGAGCCGGGTTTTTTATTGGAAAAATTATGGCTACCCAACCAACTAATAACGCAGTACCAAGCGAATCCCCGCGCGACCTGAAGTTTAATGCCTGTAAAAACGACGAGTTCGTTACATCTCATGGTTGGACTTATACCGATCGCTTTGGTGACAAGCACTACACTATTGAGGGGATCAACTATCTTGCTCAGCAGGTGATGAATGCATTCGGCTATACAACGCTGACGGGTGTATCTTTCACAACCGGCGCAACAGTTTCAAACCCCAACGAAGTGCTTTTTAACGAAGCAAATAATGAATATTACAAGTGGACAGGTTCATTTTCCGCAGGAGCTAAGGTGGTTCCTGCAAACTCAACACCTGAATCTACTGGAGGTATTGGGGCTGGGAAGTGGCTAAGTGTTGGCGACGTGGTTTATGTTGTCTCAGCGGCAAGTACATCAATTGAAGATATTCATTATGGTGGCGGCCATTTTCAGGCAGTAAGGAAACAATCGCTCGTTGATGATGGTGGTGTCACCATTGTGCCCTCAAGTGGTTTGCTTGAGTAGATCGTGGCTCCCCATGTTTGACTTGGTTTGGTGTGCGGCCGAACAGTGGCATTGATGATCAGGCAGAGATAGAAAAGGCAGCAGCTTATGGAAAAAACAAGAGCGTAACACTTAAAGTTCGCGCAGGGGTTATTCAGTTTAGTAAAAGTATACCTGTGTATTCTCGAAGTGGATGCATTGGCCTTGGTAAACAAAAAAGTATTTTTGAAAAAATTACTAATACCCAATTCAAGATATCATCAGGAGCTGAATTTGATGCTCTGGCGTTAGCCATTCCAGATGCATATGATCCTGATGGTACCAGTGAATCATCATATTGTATTTTTGCTACGCTTTCCGGCCTGTCACTTCGACGAGGAGGAGTATCTGGACGCGAAAATGCTCCAGCGTAAGGCTTTTGGTGCCAAAAAATAGCTGCATCATTAGTCAAAGATGCACGGTTTGAATGCGGCAACTTCGGTTTTTGAGGGGAGGATTGCTGGTCAAACATTTTTGAATCAGTTCAGTTTTTAGGTTTTTCTGTTGGGCAATGCTGTGGTTTCAGCTTGAGTAAATACAGGAATGGTATATATCCCTTATCAGGGACTAGCAATATAATTAATTTAGTTCAGGTTGCAAATTATCAGCTTGGGTTTCTTACAGCATCACAGCAGTACACGACAATGCCGTGCTGTACGGCTGATGGAATATTTCCAATGACAGGGGCGAGTGAGACAACATCGCCAGCTTATACATTTTATAATCCTCATAATATAATCTTGAATTCATGTGCATCAGAAGGCGCTATGGATGCGCAAATAATAATAGCCATAGCTGACTTAGCCATTTATAGCGGGAGTATGGTTATTTATTCGTATATGGGGGTTATCGCTCAAAAGAACCCTCCTGTAAGTATAAACGTCTTTTCAATATCAAGTGATTTTGCTAAAAGACTATCCGTGATTTTTAATGCGGGGAATCTGGTTGTTGATGGAGCACTTACCAATCTTCACGTTGGGTTTATTGATGGGGACAATTGCTATGTAACTACTGTGGGGACTCGTCTTGACGCCCCCCAAACAGAAAATGGAGCACATTTCAAAGCGCTGTGATTAGTAAGCTGGTTTTGCAAGTTGCAGAGCTAGCTTAGATAACTTTATAGCCTTAGCGTCAAATGCTTTATAGAAAATGTTTGACGCTAAGTATATCAGCGTAGTAGTAATTAACGATGCGACTAATGATGCTTCAAAATATCCAAAAAATACCGATGTGGCATTAAATATATACGGAGCGGCAAGGTACATAATTGGCAAGTGAATTAAGTATACAGAAAAAGACACTCGGCCTAGATAAACGAAAGGTTTAATGCTAAATAAATTGGATAGCATATCATTTTTGATGATGGCAGTGACCAGGAGGATACCGGAGAAAGCGCAGAAAAGGTAGTATGCATTAGTCATTTCACCAAATACTGGATAAGAGATAAGACTGATTGCGTATGCATATGCAGAAGACCCGTAATGAACCCCGCCAAAATAAATCCCAATTAACACCATGATGATTGAAAATGGTGTGTTTATTTTAAATCTTGTATTGTGCAGTATTGTTCCTGCCATGAAGCAGATGTAGCTATATTTCTCTGTTTGAGAAATGGGAAGCATGAAAATCACAAACGAAAATGCAAGGGCAATCTGATTTTTTCTCTCAATTTTGCTCGCTACTGCGCAGTAAAAAAATATAATTAGCGATCCAACGAACTCTATTTTCATAGTCCATAAAACAGGATTGTATGCAGACCCACCACGAAAGAACGTTTCTAACAAACCAGAATATATTGAACCAGAAAGTGATGCATCGAATTTACCATAGCTTGAAATCCATGCAGATAGCTTTGATGTGTCAACCGTAGAGTATTTGATAACGAGGAAAGAAAGCACACATGAAGCAACTACCGGGATAGCCAGTCTAAAATATCTTCTTATGGTCATTGTTGAAACAGCAAGTAGAATATCACTATTCTTCATAACGCCGTAGGTCAGAACGTACCCACTCAAAACAAAGAAGATGAATACAGCTGCTGTTCCTGAATAGAAAAAAGGCAATGGACTGTTGAATATAAATGATTCCACTTGGTTAGTGATTAGCTCCTTTTCATGAACGCCTGGATAGAAAACCAGAGCAAGGTGAGACAATACAACCATCAGGCATGCAACGCCTCTAACACCTTCAATGTGAAGTAGCTTATCTTTCATTCTAATCCCGTAAAATAATGGTTCTGAAAACTTTTGCAAGTTTAACACGCTATGACCTCAGATCGAGATGATGGTGCATACATGGGACAAAAAATTAGCGCAAAACAACTCAAAACCGGTGAAGGTGAGAGGCGGCTCTGCTGGGGTGATGTTTTACAAGAGGGATTTTAGGGGAAAAGATGGGGACATATACTGAGAAAGGGGCATGAATAGGGGCATAGAAATGTCAGCTAATTATTAGCTGTATCTGATTGAAATGATGACTATTTGCTGATTTTGAAAGAGATTTTTGAATCGTGTTATAAAGTGCGGCGTATTATAAAAAGAAACCGGGGGCAATTGCTATGGTTGTGAGAACTTTGTTGCGCAAACGTCCCTGTTGCGGTTCAGAAGATAAAAACTACTTCAGCGAAAGCTTGTAACCAAGATGGCTGGCTTCGAAACCCAGCTTTTCATAAAAGCGATGCGCATCGGTTCGTGTTTTATCCGTCGTCAACTGGACGAGGTGACAGCCTTTTTCTTTGCATTGCTCGATGGCCCAGGCAAACATTTTTTTGCCAAAACCGGTGCCTCTTTGCGAGCGGGCGATACGCACGGCTTCAATTTGGGCGCGCCATGCGCCTTTACGCGCTAACCCCTGTATGAAAGTTAGCTGCAATGTTCCGATGATTTCATCCCCGGATACGGCCACGGCGAGCAGCTGATTCGGATCGGCATTGATGGCATGGAAGGCTTCAAGGTAACGCGGGTCCGTAGGTGTACTGGGATCTTCTCTCAGGCGGCCCAGCACGTCGTCGGCCAGAAGGGTGATGATGGCGGAAACATCGGCAAGCTGTGCTTTGCGAAATATTATCTCTGTCATTAAATGGCTTCCGTCGGCGGGGAGAGGGGAAATATCTAAGCCTGCGAATATTACCATAGCCCGCCTTGGGAATTGGTTAATGTTTGTTCTCAAATGTGTTTATTTGTAGAGGTATCTCGATGAAAACTAAAGCTCATCCAGGCTGGTTTAGCTAAATGCTCCCCGGAGAAATATTGCAGAGTCTAATTCTGCGGGGAGATTTTTTATTTAATTGCGCAGGTTGCTATAAAGGTTGGCATATAGCGCTCTATTAAAAACCTTGGGTTGGGCTGCTGGTCTTCATAAAATCCGCATAACCTGAAACCTGCCGCGAGCTGGCCTCCAATTTGCTGATTTAGCGAATGACCAAAGATCAGCGCTTCTCCGCGTTTTTGCTTTGCGGCTAATTCATCCGCCTGGAGATCTTTTATGTCGGAATAAGGCAGGCTAAAGCGGGGGCGAATGATCCCTTGCTCAGCGTATTCCGCCGCCCGGTCGCCGATAAAAACGACCGGATTGAAGAAGCTGGATAATAACTTCCCTCCACTGGCTAATATTCGGTAGCAGCCCTGCCATACGGGGCGTATGTCCGGCACGTATTGGTTGGATATCGGGTGAATTATATAGTCGAAGCTTTCGGCCCCGAAGGTAGACAGGTCGCACATATCACCTTCAATCAGAGTAAGCGTTAAGCCGTCTCTTTCGGCGACGTATCGGTCTTTTTCAAGCTGGCCTCTGGACAGGTCAAAAACCGTCACTTCTGCGCCCGCTGCCGCCAGGACCGGTGCCTGCTGGCCGCCCGCAGAAGCGAGGCAGAGAATACGTTTCCCCAGCACGTCCGGGAGCCAGTCGGCAGGTAGCTTGCCCGGCGTAAGATGGATTTGCCATTCGCCACGGCGGGCGCGGGCAATAATTTCCTGGCTAACGGGCTGCGACCATTCGGCCTGCTGCCGGGCAAGCGTGTCCCAGGCGGTACGATTATGTTCGAGCAAATCGGCATGTTTTGTATAAGTATCAGGCATCTTATTTTCCTTTTAAATTGAAAAACAGAGCCAGGGGAATACAGGTGTTAGCAATAAAACGCGGGGCGGAGACTCCACGGCTGAAATTGCAATAATAAACAATGATGCGTATTCACACTGGCATAGAATTAGCGTGGTTTCGCATTAGTTGTTCATTTCGTTGCAAGCCTCTGGGGAGTTCTGGATGAGGTTTTTAATTTAGACGCAGCGTATTAGCGGGTCAATATAATTATCGGTGGGGAGGCGCGAGCTAAGCCCGCGCCCGAATATTTAAGCCTGTACGGCGCGTTTATCATCAATCAGGCGGCGCAGCAGCGGGATAAGCAACAGCAGCACGGCGCCTGTCAGGAGCGAGCCCCAGCCCAGCTGATTGAAGACCGTGCTGTAGCCCGGATCGGTTAATGCCGGTGTGGTGCCGCTATTTTGCGGCATGCGGCCGGAGACATAGCCTGCAAGCACCGAGGCCACGCCGGTCACCATCATCCAGCAGCCCATCATCAGGCCCTGGAGATTGGCCGGAGCCAGTTTGCCTATCATCGAGTAGCCCACCGGGGAAATCAGCAGCTCGCCGATACTTTGCAGAATATAGCTGATAACAATCCATTTCAGAGCAACCATGCCGTCCGCGCCCGCCATAGAAATACCCAGCGGCAGTACCAGCATGCCAAGCCCCATGCAGAACAGGGAGGAGGCAAATTGTGCGGGGATATCAATCCGTACACCGCGATCGCGCAGGCGTTTGAACAGCCAGGCCATCAGCGGCCCGCCAATCACAATCACAATCGTGTTGATGTTTTGCAGCCACTGCGGCGAAACCTGCCAGCCAAAGGCGTTCAGGGTAACGTTATGTTCGGCAAACAGCGTCAGACCCATCGGTGCGAGCTGGTACAGCGACCAGAAGACCAGCGAGCCTGCCGCCAGCAGCAGGTAGGCAACCATGCGGCGGCGTTCTTGTTTACGTGAGTGGCGGGCCGTCATTATGCACAGCATCAGGAACACCAAAGCGCCCAGCACCAGCACGAAGCTGCTGCTAAATTCAGGGTGCCCCAACAGCAGGCGCAGCACCGGCACAAGCAGGGCGAGGATCAGCAGGCCAAACGCCATGCGCAGGTAAAAATTCCGTCCCTTAACGTGCTGGAGCGGGGTGCTGATGTCGGCCAGAACCGGCCAGCGGAGCAGGGTTATCACCACGGCGGCAACGTTGCCGAGGGTGGCAAACAGGAACAGCGCCCGGTAGCTTTCGGTCAGCTGGTAGTAGCCCGCCACGGTAAAGCCGATAAAGAAGCCCAGGTTCATCCCGGCGTAGTTCCACAGGAAGGCTGCTTCCCGGCGGTCGTCATCCGGGGCAAAGCGCTGGGTCAGCATCATATTCAGGCAGGTGACGTTCAGCCCGCTGCCGCTCAGGAACATCGCCAGGCCCCACCAGAGGCCGGTCAGGCCCGCATCCGCTATCAGATAACAGCCTGCCACCTGTAGCAGCATGCCGAGGATAAACAGGTTGCGGTTGCTCAGGTAACGCCCGCCGAGGCAGCCGCCAAACAGGTGCAGCCCGTAGTTAAAGGCCCCGAAGATACCCATCATGGCGTCGGCCTGGCCGTCGCTGAAGCCGAGGCGTTTAGTCACGTACAGGACCAGGGTGGAGTACAAAACCGCAAAGCCGAGCGTGGCGAACATCTGGATGAAGAACAATGCGCCGGAGCCGGGAGGGATCGCCTGCTGCGAGGCGTGGCCGGAAGATAAACTCATACTGGTATCTCTCTGAACAACACAAAGACCCGGGAGGCAAAGGCGTCACCGGGTCTTATTTCTATGACTATGATGAGAGAGCATTTTCGTCGCATTTAGTCTTTTTATGCAAAAGAGATCGACTAAATATTCATATTAAATAATTTCAAAATTTTACAAAAGGCGATTCGGTCAGCAACGGGCTGCTGCTTTTCTGAGCGCTGGCGCAGAAAAAACTACTCATCGTCTGCGCCGCGGGGGAAGGACAGATGAGCGGTGACATCACCCCAGGTTTTGCCCACTGGCGCTTTAAACAGCGGATGATCCGCACAATAAATCGGGTTGATCATGCCCTCCAGCGTGCCGTTGCTGCGGCGAATGTCCCAGCGAACCCAAGCGTGCTGCGCCATATCGCAGCGAATATCCTGCGGAGCGATTCTTAGCGGGTATTCCGCCAGAATGCCTTTGTCAGAGACTACCTGAAGCTTGTAGCTCTGCTCTTCGTCACGCACGGCTACGGTCAGGATCGCTGTTTTGCCGTCGGCAGCCTGGCCCGGCAGCAGGTCACCATCGTTCAGGCTGAAGTTCAAACCGCAGCGGCGTTCAAAGTAGCTATGGCCTTTTTTAATGGCGGCAAGAATGGCTTCTCCGCTGAGCGCTGAGGCATAAACATAGGTGCTCGGGTCGCCGTAAATCGAGGGTTCTGTCGCCTGCGGATAGCGTTCGTGAGGTTGCATATGGCAGTCGCTGCCGCCCACGGCATAAATGCGATGCCCGGCATTCCACAGGGTCGTCAATATCTCTACAACCTGTTCGTTGCAGGTCGCGGCGGTTTTCCACGTCGGATCGTTCAGCACTTCCAGCACGTCGATTTCGGCCAGCGGCATATCGTCGTACAGCCAGCTCCACGGGTGCAACATAGCGTGGTTCACGCTCAGCACGCTGTCCGGGCGTTTAAGCGCTATGCCCTGAGTAATCAGGCCGCGGCTGCTGTAGTCGGCGTTGTGCATATTCAGCGTAGCGGCAGGGCCATGAACGTTCAGGTGGCCTTTATCTGCCGTGACTTCAATGCTCGGTAGCAGTAGCACGCTGTCGTGGCGCGGCAGGCAGGCGTGAGACAGGTTGTGTTCGGTCAGGAAAAAGAAGTCCAGCCCCTGTTCGGCCATAATATCCAGCGCCTGGGGCAGCGTGTTATTACCGTCAGACAAGGTGGTATGGCCGTGCAGATCGCCGCGATACCAGCCGGGGCGGTCGCTGAGTGTGCGCTGGTAATCAAAAATGACCTGATGATCGGCGCACAGGACGTCCAGTTTTTCAAAGTCTACCGGGGCGGCGAGCACGTCAAAGCTGATATCAAGCCGGTAGCTCATCGGCTGCGGCGAACGGCTTTCGCCGATGGCGTTATAAACGTGCAGCTGCCACTCTCCCGCAGGCAGGTCTCCGGCCAGCGCGCCAACGGAGGCCCAATCAGAGCAAACCGCCAGCACTTTTTCTGGTTTTTGCAGCATAACCGAAGCCCGCAATTGCTGGCGGCTGTCGTAGAGGTAACAGTAAAGATGACCCGTGCGCAGCGTGGTGCCCGTCAGGCTGATTGCCGGGGTATTTTCTGCTACCGCAAAGGAGTGAACAACGTGGCCGAAGGGAATTTCACCGGAAAAAACGTGCATGATTTGCTCCTGTTTTTAATGGGCAAGAGCATAAGGGGAGAGGGTGAAGATAGTGTGTCGGTTGGGTGTCGGAAAGATGACGGAGAGATGAATTGGCTAGGTGAATAGGGGGGAGTTTGTGTATTACTCCCCCTCTAAAACTATTGCAGAGAGCGTATCCCGGCGATAAGCCGCTCAACGCCTGCCTCGAGCTTGATGCGCGGGCAACCGGCGTTAAGGCGAATAAAACCGTTCCCTTCCACGCCGTAGGTGTAGCCCGGCATAATGGCGACTTTCTGCTGCTCGATAAGCACTTTTTGCAGTTCACGGTCATCCAGCCCCAGCGGGCGCAAATCGACCCAGGCCAGATAAGTGGACTGCGGCGGCTGCCAGTTAAGCTCCGGGAAAGCCCGGTTGAGGCTATCGGCTACAAACTGCAAATTGCTTTGCAGGTAAGCACGCAGGGCTTCGAGCCACGGCTCGCCTTCCTGATAGGCCGCGATGTGGGCGACAATCGCCAGCACCGCAGGGGATGAAAGACCGTCCTGGCCTTTCAGCACGTTCAGATAATGCTGGCGGTCTTCTTCATGATTGATCAGGCCGTAAGCGCCGGTCAGCGCCGGAATGTTGAAGCTTTTAGAGCCTGAAGTGAACAGCGCCCAGCCGCCGCGGCCGACTTCGCACCATGGAATATGCCGGTTCTCGCCCCAGACCATATCCATGTGAATTTCATCGCTAATCACCCGCACGCCGTGGCGTTCGCACAGATCTGCCATCAGCTCAAGTTCTGCACGTGTCCACACTTTTCCGGTCGGGTTGTGCGGGCTGCACAGCAGCATAATTTTGCACTCGGGGCGGGCGAGCAGGGCTTCCAGCGCGGCCATGTCACACTGCCAGCCGTTCGCCGTATTTTGCAGCGGGGCGCTCAGGACCTGGCGCTGGTTCCCTTCAATCGCTTTATAGAATGCGTCGTAAGCCGGGGTATGGGTCAGCACGCCGTCGCCGGGCTGAGACCACTGGCGTACCAGCTGCGAAACCATATAAATCACCGATGGGCCATAAACCACGCTTTCCGCGTCGATGGTGGAATTAAAACGGCGCTGATACCAGTGGGAAATGGCTCCGAGGAAATCTTCGTTTTTCCAGCGGCTGTAGCCGAGCACGCCGTGGGCCAGGCGTTTTTGCAGGGCTTCAAGAATGCAGGGAGCGGTAGGAAAGTCCATATCGGAAATGGTGAAGGGGAGCAGGTCTGCCGCACCGAAGCGGTCGGCAACGTAGTCCCACTGGGTGCACCAGGTGCCGTGGCGGTCTACAGGAACAGAAAAATCAAACATAAAGCCTCACAGCTAAAAAGGGCGCCTGAGCGCCCATTTATAGATTAAGCCTCGACGGTTCGCATCAGGCCGACCATCTCATCTTTTACCGACTGAACCTGCGGCCCGATAACGACCTGGAGGTTATGGTCGTTGAGCTGTACCACGCCGATAGCGCGGTTAGCCTTCAGGGCTGCGGTATCAACCAGCGTCATATCTTTTACCGACAGGCGCAGGCGGGTGATGCAGTTATCAAGCGTGGTGATGTTATCGCTGCCGCCCAGCGCCGCCAGAATCGCCGGAACATTATAGCCGGACTTGCCAGGCTGGCCGATAACCGGTTTTTCAGCGGTGGTGGTTTCGATATCACGACCCGGCGTTTTGATATTAAAGCGGGTGATGGCGAAGCGGAAGATGGCGTAGTAGCCAGCAAACCAGACCGCCGCCACTACCGGCACCATGTACCACTTGGTGGACAGGCCGTGCAGCACGCCGAAGACGAAGAAGTCGATAATGTTGCCGTCGGTGTTGCCGATGGTGACGCCCAGCACGGACATTAAGGTGAAGCCGATACCCGTCAGCACGGCGTGGATGAGGTACAGCACCGGCGCGACGAAGAGGAACAGGAACTCGATTGGCTCGGTGGTGCCCCCGACTACGCAGGCGATAACGCCGGAAATCAGCAGGCCTTTAATCTTGTGGCGGTTTTCAGGGCGAGCGCAGTGGTACATCGCCAGCGCGGCGCCGGGCAGGCCGCCAAGGAAGGCAGGCATTTTACCCTGAGAAAGGAACTGGGTAGCGCTTTCAGAGAAACCGTGGGTGGTCGGGCAGCTTAACTGAGCCTGGAAGATGGTCAGCGCGCCGCTTACGGTGTGGCCGCAGACGTCCATCGTGCCGCCCGCTTCGGTGAAGCGAATCAGGGCAACCAGGATGTGTTGCAGGCCGAACGGCAGCAGCAGACGTTCGCCGGTGCCGAAGATCATCGGTCCGAACACGCCAGCGCTGTGGATCATATAGCCCAGAGCGTTGATCCCGGCGGCAAATACCGGCCAGATAAGCGGAATAACCAGGCCAACAAGGCCCATCACTACGGTGGTGATAATCGGGACGAAACGTGTGCCGCCGAAGAAGGCCAGCGCATCCGGCAGGCGGATGTTATGGAAACGTTCATGCAGCAGGTAAACGATAATCCCGGCAATCACCGCCCCGAGAATACCGGTATCGATGGACTGAACGCCAAGCACGCTTTGAATGTTGTTGGCTTTCAGAATTGCGGCGTCGGTAGTAGGCAGAATACCCTTGGCGGTGAGCCAGAAGTTAACCGCCAGGTTCATCACCATATAGCCGACGAAGCCAGCAAATGCGGCAACCCCCTTGTTTTCACGCGCCAGGCCAAGCGGGATGGCAATACAGAACATCACCGGCAGGAAGCTGAAGGCGAATGAGCCCATTTTGCTCATCCAGGTGAAAATCAGCTGCAGGACAGGGTTGCCCAGCGCCGGAATTTCTGTAATGACGTCGTGGCTGCTTAACGAGCTGCCGATGCCCAGCATGATGCCGCAGAACGACAGCAGCGCCACGGGTAACATAAAGGTTTTGCCGAGGTTCTGGAAAAATTCCCAAAGCGATTTTTTTTGTGGTGTATTAGCCGCCATCACGACTCCTTGACCCGGTTAAAATGAGATGTTGAGTAACGAAAGTTTGGCGATGATAAAACGTTTTACCAAACTTTATCGTGAGGACGATCGCAGAATTACCGCGCATAATGAAGCTTAATATGCCAGCATAAGTAAAACGTTTTATCTTTATATTTACCGATTCACGGAGGATCTGACTTAACGATGTCGACGCTGACCAAAAGAATCACTATTAACGAGGTTGCCGAAGCCGCAGGCGTATCGGTGACCACGGTATCGCTGGTCCTTAGCGGCAAGGGGAGGATCTCCACCGCCACCGGCCAGCGGGTCAATGAAGCCATCGAAAAGTTAGGGTTTGTGCGTAACCGCCAGGCGGCGTCGCTGCGCGGCGGGCAGAGCGGCGTAATTGGCCTGATCGTGCGTGATTTGTGTAACCCGTTTTATGCCGAGTTAACCGCCGGGCTGACCGAGGCGCTGGAGCAGCAGGGGCAGTTGCTGTTTCTCACCCAAAGCGGCAGCAAAGGGCAGCATATGCAGCGCTGCTTCGACACCTTAGTGTCGCAGGGCGTGGACGGCATTATTATCGCCGGGGCGGCTGGGCAGGGGGCAGACCTGCGTGAAATGGCGGCGCAGAATAAACTGCCGCTGGTTTTTGCCTCCCGCGCCAGCTATCTCGATGAAGTGGATATTATCCGGCCGGACAATATGCAGGCAGCGCAAATGGTGACCGAACATCTGATTAAGCGCGGGCACCAGCGTATAGCCTGGCTTGGCGGGCGCAGTTCATCCCTGACGCGGGCCGAGCGGCTGGGCGGCTTTTGCGCCACCCTGATGCAGCACGGCTTACCGTTCCACAGCGACTGGATCCTCGAATGCGAGCCGAGCCAGAAGCAGGCGGCGGACGCGATAACTGAATTGTTGCACAATTTTCCGACCATCAGCGCGGTGGTCTGCCACAACAGTACGGTGGCGATGGGCGCGTGGTTTGGCCTGACACGTGCTGGCTGGCAGATGGGCGGCGGCAGCGTGGACAGCTATTATGACAGGCATATCGCCCTTGCAGCTTTTGCCGAAGTGGGCGAAGACGACCTGGATGATGTCCCGATGACGTGGGTAACGACTCCGGCCAGAGAAATTGGACGCAGCGCGGCACAGCGTATTCTCCAGCGCGGCCAGGAGAGCGAAGTTGCCTTTAGCAATCAGATAATGCCCGCCCGCCTGATAACCATCAAAAACTGATCTTCCCCGGAACGCTGGAAGGGATTGTGCGCCATGAAAGAATCAGCCGGATGGCCGCGAGGGACTAAAAAAATAGCCAGTCATTCGACTGGCTATTTTTAAGCTTACTGCTGAGGAGCCGGAGCGACATCCTGAGGCTGAGGAACGGCATCGCTGTCGTTATCCTGTCCCGCCGGGCCGCCGAGGCCTGCCGGCAGGGCAAACATGCTAAACAGTTCGCCCAGAGACATTTGCTCGCCGTTCAGGGAGGCTTTTCCCGTGCCGTATTGCAGGCTGGTGGTGATGTTGTCGCCGTCAACTTTAGTGACGCGGAACATCTGGCCCATTGCCGCGAGGCCTTTGATCTGCTGGCTTGCCAGTTTACCCGCTTCATCCTGGTTGTAGCCTTCCAGTTGAGCAATCTGGGTCATCATTTCGGTTGCCATCGGCATCGGAATAACCAGCTTCGCGTCAAGAGACTTCACATAGCGGTCCAGCTGTTCTTCCGGCGTGTTGGCCGGGCCGGTTACGCCCTGCGGATCTTTCATAAACAACGACAGGTTGAAGCTGGACTCGCCTTTTGCGTTCTTCCAGCTCAGCGGCGCGACGGTAATTGTCGGGTTGCCTTTCAGCAGCAGCGGCAGGTTAGCGCCAAGCAATTCAACGGACTTCTGCTGATACAGCTCAGGATTTTGCTGCAACGCCGGGTCGGTCATTAATTGCTGCACGCCAGCGTTATATTTCTGGGTGAATTCACGCAGCGCGGCGGCGTCGATATTGCCCACTTTCAGCGTCAGCTTGCCGCTGCCCATATTCTGGCTTTGCACTTTAAGCGCGTCCAGACTGTAGTCGAACTGGCCGGTGAAGTGTTTTTTATCGTCCTGAACGTCGGTTTTGGCGTTGAGGTTAAACCCTTCCACCACGGCAATTTCTTTGCCATCCACCACCATCGAGAGCTTCTCTACAGTGGCTTTTTGTGAGCCAACGCGTTGGTCGAACAGGCTGCGCTTGCTGTCACCGTCGGTTTTGATGCCGTTGAATGAAAGCTGAACGCGCTGGCCGTATTCGTTAACGGTATTGATAAGCCCGCTATCGGCAGAACCGGAAAGCGTAATTTCATTGCCGGAGCCGTCAACGTCGGCGTTCAGTTTAGCTCCGCTGAAGCTGAACTTGTTTTCGCCTTCGGTGGCGTCGATGGCCGCCAGCGTGATGTCAGAGGAGGTTGCTCCGCTATAGCCCACCCGGGTTTCCACTTCAACAGGCTGTTTGTCTTTGGTCAGGGTGAACAGTTGTTTGGTAATGTCGGTGTTCACAAGCTCGGTGTGGATAGACGCCATGCTCGGGATCAGGTTGAATTTCTTCAGCTGAGCGAACGGGAACGGGCCGTGATCGATGGTTTCGTTAAATAATACGCTTTGCTCCGGGGTCAGCAGCGCATTTTTGGTACCAGCAGCCTGTTTAACAACCAGCTGCACGCTGCTGTGGAACAGGCCGCGTTTATAGTTCTGATAGCTCAGAACCAGCCCTGATTCCGGCGCCGAGTTTTTGATCTCCGCGTTGGCGTTATCGATCATTTCGGCCATACGGCCTTCGAGCTGTTTGCCCGTAAACCAGGCTCCGCCGGTCCACACTACGCCCAGCGCCACAATTATCCCAACCGCAACCAGAGATTTTTTCATCGTATCATTGTCCATGTTAAGAAGCCGGTAGCCGTCCTCCACCGGGCGAATGAAAAACGCCTGTGAGCAGGCGTTTTCGTCAATGTAAGCTCTAGCTTAGCAATCTGCGCTAAAAAGATCAGTAAGTTAAAGTTTGTTAAACACTCGCGCTACCCGGCCAACGCCGCTGACCGCTACCGGCGACTCGTCGGCACCGATAAACGCCGACTCGCCCGGCTTGAGCACCAGGCGCTGCTGGTCTTTACTCAGGACGGCTTCTCCTTCCACGCAGAACAGGATGGCCGCGCTCTGCTGGGCCAGCGTCGATTCCTGAGCGCTCAGGTCGTGCAGGGAGAAAGCGAAGTCGTCCACCGGGATCGGGAAGTCCAGTTCGCTGCCGTTTTTCTGCGGCTGAGTAAGCAGCTGGTCGGCTGGTTTTGGCTCAAATTTAACGTTGGCAACAAGCTCAGGGATATCGATGTATTTTGGCGTTAACCCCGCGCGCAGCACGTTGTCGGAGTTAGCCATAACCTCCAGCGCCACGCCGTTCAGGTAGGCGTGCGGCGTTTCGGCGAACAGGAACATGGCTTCGCCTGGTTCAAGCTTCACCACGTTGAGCAGCAGAGGGGAGAACAGGCCGCTGTCGTCCGGGTAGAATTCGGAAATCACGCGGATGGTTTCCCATGGCTCGCCCTGTTGGCTGTTCAGCGCCGCTTTTAACACGCCTAAAGCCAGCGCTTTTTCTTCACCCTGCATATTCAGCAGACCGGCAAACAGCTTAGCCAGGCCATCGGCGTCCGGCTGTTGCAGGAAGTGAGCAATTAAAGGGTGCGCCCCGGCAACCGGCTGTAGCAGGGAAACAATGTCGGAGAATTCGCGGAAGGCGTTCATCGCAAGGAACGGCGTTAAGGCAAACACCAGCTCCGGTTTATGGTTAGGATCTTTGTAGTTGCGCTCTGCTGCGTCCAGCGGAATGCCCGCTGCGTTTTCTTTCGCAAAACCAATTTCAGAGGCTTTTTTGTTCGGGTGAACCTGAATAGAGAGCGGCTGGGCGGCACACAGCACTTTGAACAGGAACGGCAGCTCGCCAAAACGCTCCGCCACGGCTTTGCCGAGTAAAGTCGGCTGGTCGGCATCAATTATTTCGCGCAGCGAGTGCTGTTTACCGTCGGCTGCGGTGACTTTTGAGCTACTCTTTGGATGGGCGCCCATCCACAGCTCGGCCATCGGTTTATGTTCCGGGTTGGCTACGCCGTACAGTTCCGTCAGCGCCGTCTTACTTCCCCAGGCATAATTTTGTACCGCATTGATCAATTTTTGCATTTCTGGTCCCTGTAATCATTTAGTCGAAGTTTCAGTTATTAAAGCAATTATCCGCGGGGAAGTAACCAGGGCAACAAAAAGTCGTATTAGTCTCAGTTTCTGTTAAAAAATTGTGTAGGATGTTATGACTTGTTTTTGGAACACAGCGCGAAATTCTGTGCTGAACAATAAAAATTAACATTACTGTTGTCGCAAGTGAGAGAAATATGTCGAATAAACCCTTTCATTATCAGGAGCCGTTCCCGCTCCAAAAAGACTCAACCGAATACTACCTGCTGAGCTCCGACTACGTTTCCGTTGCCGAGTTTGACGGCCAGCAAATCCTTAAAGTTGACCCTAAAGCCCTGACGCTGCTGGCTCAGCATGCCTTCCACGACGCATCCTTTATGCTGCGCCCCGCTCACCAGCAGCAGGTGGCCGATATTCTTGCCGACCCGGAAGCCAGCGAAAACGATAAGTACGTGGCGCTGCAATTCCTGCGCAACTCGGACATCGCCGCGAAGGGCATTCTGCCGACCTGCCAGGATACCGGCACCGCGATTATCATGGGCAAGAAGGGCCAGCGTGTCTGGACCGGCGGCGGGGATGAAGAAGCGCTGTCTCGCGGGGTGTACAACACCTTTATCGAGGATAACCTGCGCTATTCCCAGAACGCCGCGCTGGATATGTACAAAGAGGTGAACACAGGGACTAACCTGCCTGCGCAGATTGACCTCTACAGCGTGGACGGGGATGAATATAAGTTCCTGTGTATCGCGAAGGGCGGCGGCTCGGCCAACAAAACCTACCTTTACCAGGAAACCAAGGCGCTTATCACCCCGGCGAAGCTGAAAGATTACCTGGTTGAGAAGATGCGTACGCTCGGCACCGCGGCCTGCCCACCGTACCACGTTGCGTTCGTTATCGGCGGCACTTCCGCAGAAGCTACGCTGAAAACCGTGAAGCTGGCCTCGACTAAATACTACGACGGCCTGCCGACGGAAGGTAACGAGTACGGCCAGGCTTTCCGCGACGTACAGCTGGAAGAAGAACTGCTGAAAGAGGCGCAAAATCTTGGCCTCGGTGCACAATTTGGCGGGAAATACTTCGCTCACGACATCCGCGTTGTGCGCTTGCCGCGCCACGGCGCGTCCTGCCCGGTCGGTATGGGCGTGTCCTGCTCTGCGGACCGTAATATCAAAGCCAAAATCAACAAAGATGGCATCTGGCTTGAAAAACTGGAGCATAACCCTGGGAAATACATCCCGGAAGAGCTGCGCCAGGCCGGTGAAGGCGAAGCGGTAAAAGTGAACCTGAATCGCCCGATGAAAGAGATCCTCGCTCAGCTGTCGGACTTCCCGGTTTCAACCCGTCTGTCGCTGACCGGCACCATCATTGTGGGGCGTGATATCGCCCACGCTAAGCTGAAAGAACGTCTTGATAACGGCGAAGAACTGCCGCAGTACGTGAAAGATCACCCGATTTACTACGCAGGCCCGGCGAAAACGCCGGACGGTTATGCATCCGGCTCTCTGGGGCCGACAACCGCAGGCCGTATGGACTCCTACGTGGATCAACTCCAGGCCAACGGCGGCAGCATGATAATGCTGGCGAAAGGCAACCGCAGCCAGCAGGTGACCGACGCCTGCCACAAACACGGCGGTTTCTACCTCGGCAGTATCGGTGGTCCGGCGGCGGTGCTGGCGCAAAACAGCATCAAGAGCCTTGAATGTGTGGAGTACCCGGAACTGGGTATGGAAGCTATCTGGAAAATTGAAGTGGAAGACTTCCCGGCGTTTATCCTGGTGGATGACAAAGGTAACGACTTCTTCCAGAAGATTCAGGCTTCACAGTGCTCTCGATGCGTTAAGTAATACCCGAGCCGCCCTCCGTGGCGGCTTTTTTATCGCAAAGGAGAAAGAAATGGCATCCAGTCGCAGTGAAAAAGATTCAATGGGCGCAATCGATGTACCCGCAGATAAACTGTGGGGCGCGCAGACCCAGCGGTCACTTGAACACTTCCGCATCTCTACCGAGAAAATGCCAACCGAGCTTATCCGGGCGCTGGCGCTGACCAAACGTGCGGCAGCGAAGGTCAACGTTGACCTCGGCCTGCTGCCTGCCGACCGGGGTACGGCGGTTATCGCGGCCGCGGATGAAGTGCTGGCGGGGAAACACCCCAATGAGTTTCCGCTGGCCATCTGGCAGACCGGCTCAGGCACCCAGAGCAATATGAACATGAATGAAGTTCTGGCGAACCGCGCCAGCGAAATTCTGGGTGGCGTGCGCGGTATGGAGCGACTGGTGCATCCGAATGATGACGTTAACAAAAGTCAGAGTTCAAACGACGTATTCCCGACCGCAATGCACGTTGCGGCAATTATTGCGGTACGCGAGCATTTGCTGCCGCAGTTAAAAGTGCTGAAGCAGACGCTGGCGCAAAAAGCGGATGCGTTTAAAGATATCGTAAAAATTGGGCGAACCCACCTGCAGGATGCGACGCCGCTGACTCTCGGCCAGGAGATTTCTGGCTGGGTGGCGATGCTGGAGCATAATCTGAAGCATATCGAGCATAGCCTGCCGCACCTCGCGGAACTGGCGCTTGGCGGTACGGCTGTAGGGACGGGGCTGAATACTCATCCTGAATATGCGGTGCGCGTGGCGAAAGAACTTGCTGACTTTACTAAGCAGCCGTTTGTGACCGCGCCAAACAAGTTTGAAGCTCTGGCCACCTGCGATGCGCTGGTACATTCCCACGGCGCGTTGAAGGGACTGGCGTCTTCTCTGATGAAGATTGCCAACGACGTACGCTGGCTGGCCTCCGGGCCGCGCTGCGGCATTGGCGAGCTGTCTATCCCGGAAAACGAGCCGGGCAGTTCCATCATGCCGGGGAAAGTGAACCCAACCCAGTGCGAGGCGGTGACCATGCTCTGCTGCCAGGTGCTGGGCAACGACGTGGCGGTGAACATCGGGGGCGCTTCGGGCAACTTTGAACTGAACGTTTATCGCCCGATGGTTATTCATAATTTCCTGCAATCGGTGCGCCTGCTGGCGGACGGCATGGAAAGCTTTAACGAGCACTGCGCGGTGGGCATTGAGCCGAACCGCGACCGCATCAGCCAGCTTCTGAATGAGTCGCTGATGCTGGTGACGGCGTTGAATACCCACATCGGCTACGACAAGGCTGCGGAAATCGCCAAAAAGGCCCATAAAGAGGGGCTGACCCTTAAGGCGTCTGCGCTCAAGCTCGGCTATCTCAGCGAAGAAGAATTTGATGCCTGGGTGCGGCCGGAAGATATGGTCGGCAGCATGAAGCCGTAAGTTTTCACTCGCAGATCTATTCTTCGCAATACAGGTGCAGCCGCGGGATAATTAATCTTAGCGGCTGCGCTTTCGGTTTATAGCGATGGCGAATATTTTCCGCATCGTAATTCAGCAACTCTCCTAAGTCCGGCGGCGTTTCACCATTGTCCTGCCTGCACAGCACAACCAGCGGCGAAGGGCAGGCGAGCTGCACCTGCTTTTGCTGAGCCTGATACCAGACGCGGGCCACGGGCTGTACTTTAACCGGCCTTTTAATTTTCAGTCGTGCGTTTTCCGGCAGGCTCGCCACATCGTTTATTTCCTGCGTCACGCGCTCTGCCCACTGTTCTTTGCTCCACGGAGCAACCGCCCGCCCGGCGTTCAGGCTTTTCTCCAGCATTTCCAGCACCTGCTGGCGGCTCAGGTTTTTGACTATCTGCTTGTTGGCCCAGCCAAAACGCACGGTATCCGGCGTTTCAGGCTGCGTGATGGTGCGGTAGGCGTTGAGCGTGATAAGCCCGGGAATATGGCGATGCACCCACTCAAAACGCTGAGAAGAGGGCAGCCCGGACTCAATGCTGATTATCTGTTCCAGCGCCTGTTTCAGCTGGTTAACCTGCTTGATAAGCGCCGTGGTTTCCCGAAACTGGCCTTCGGTTACCGCATAGCAAACTGCGCCCGGCAGGCGTACGGCGGCTTTGCTGCTGACCTTTTCTGACTGCTGCTGGATAAACATCCGGGTGAAGTGGGCTGCCGCCGCTTCGTGCGCATCCTGGCCCACGCGTTGCGTGACCTGTATCGACGAGAGCGGGTCGTGCTCCTTGCTCTTTTCAATTTCTGGCAGGGTGAAGACCCGGCCGCTAAGCAGCCTGAGCTCTCCAAGCTGCCCGCGGAGCAGGTTCAACGCCTGCTCCAGAGAGCGGAAGGTGGAAGTCAGGCGTTCAATCAGATCGTAACGGGCCATAAAAACTCACTTTAGTTACAACATACTAATGAACTGTAGCAGGGGGCGATAACATCGGCAATAGTGTTTGATTTTGTTTAGCAGGAGGGAAATGCCCGGCCTGGGGTGCCGGGCAAGTTGTTATCAGGAGAGGTAAGTGGTGTTTACCGGCCACGAGAAGCGGAAGCTGGCTCCGCCAAGAGGGCTGCTATCAATGGTGACCTGGCCGCCCATAGCAACGGCGATAGAATGGACGATGGCCAGCCCGAGGCCACAGCCACCGGTGGCTCTGTCGCGGCTTGGATCCAGGCGCACAAACGGCTCAAATACCCGGGCGCGTTCTTCTTCCGGTATTCCCGGGCCGTCATCTTCAACCTGTAAATTAGCGATGTCGCCTTCGCGCCACAGGCTGATGCGCAGCTGCTGTTGGCTGTAGCGCAGGGCGTTGTTTATCAGGTTGTCGGTCACTCGCTCCATCAGGCGCAAATCAATAGCGCCGTAGTCGATGGCGTTTACTGTATCGGTGGCGAGGGCTATCTGGCGCTGGCGGTGAATGAGCTGCACGTCGGCAATGTGGGTTTCCATCCAGCTGGCGAATTTAACGTGAGCAAGATGAAGTTCGGTTTGAGGCCTGTCGAGACGGGCATAGGTCAGCAGCTCGTCAATCAGCGCCTCCAGCTGGCCGATGTCGCGATTAAGCGCCTGCGACTCCTCAGGACTGAGGTTATCACTCATTTCAAGGCGGTAGCGCAGGCGAACCAGCGGCGTTCTTAGCTCGTGCGCAATGCCGTCGATCAGCTGTTTTTTACTGGCGATCAGGGCGTTGATGTTATCTGCCATCTGGTTAAAGGCGATGCCAAGCCGCTCAAAACTCGAAGCATTATCAAAATGAATATGCTCATCGAGATGGCCTTGACCAAAGCGCTGGGCGGCACTCTCAAGCTTTAGCATGTCCTGCCAGTGCGGGCGCATCCAGATAAAAACCGGGAAGGCGAGGGAGATAGCGATAAAGGCAATTAGCCCGATGTCCAGCAGCCGCATTTGGTGCAGGTAAAACAGGTAGGGAATCGGCCCAACGGCCAGCACATAATGGCTGCGCGGAATGCGCTGGATAAAGGTGTATTCTTCGTCGAGCGCGACTATTTCGCCCTCGCGCAGGTGACGAGCGGCAATATCATCCAGCTTAAACTTGCTCATTGGCTCAATGTTGAGCTTAAAAGAGAGGTTAAGGTCGAGATCGTTGATGGTTTTATTCCAGTCGCGCGGAGGAATTTCTCTCAGCTCGCTGCGCATCAGGTAGAGCGAACTTTTCATCAAGTCATCAAGCGACTGCCGCCCGGCGCGCTCTGCGGTGAATTTATACACCAGGCCAACCAGCATGGTCATCACCAGGAAGCAGACAAACAGCAGGAGATAAAACTGTACAAACAGCTTTTTCATCAAATATTACCGTGAAATTAATAGATTAGGCGTGGTGCCATAGGCGCGTCAGGCACTATCAATGCATTATATCTGCCGATGTGCTGAATCAGGAATGTAATTCCATCTGGTTTACGCTAAACCCGGCCGACAACATCCATCTATGCCCATAAATTGGAAGATGCTTATGCGAGATTTTAGCGCTTTTCACAGCAATAATTTCCCGCAAGACAAAATTTTGGTAGTTTTTAACTGAGATAAATCTGATAAATTAGCTGCGCGTAAAATTACAACGGATTTAGAAATGACAAGGAAATGGATTCTGGGTGCTGTTGCACTCACTGTTACTTTAGTTGTGGCTTTGGCAACTCAACTAAGTTTTTCAACCGCTCCTGATTTTGTTTCTGGCGCACAGGGTAGGCTCGAATCTTATCTTTCATACAGCTATGGGCCGCTACATTGCTCGAGCACGAAGGACAAAGAACAGGCATGGACAATCAATTGTGCTGCAAACAATGGCAAAAATAATTTTGTCTATGTTGTTCACGATGCGCAAGACGAACCATACGGTTTCTTCCTGACGGCTGTAAATGATGCTGCCAGAGAGACGTCTGGCGTAGATCTGCTCTCATATCTGGATATCAGAGCCAACGGTTAATATTGATTACCGGCATGTCTAAACCCGCTTTTGCGGGTTTTTTTACGTCCGCCTTCGGTAAATAACCGAAGGCGTTTCATCAGGCTTCGCTTTCCCAGGCGTGCGGGGCAAATAAATAGCCCTTGTTGCGCACGGTTTTAATGCGAAAGGGTTCTGTGGCGTTGTCGAGCAGCTTCTTACGCAGGCGAGAAATCGCTACGTCGACGCTGCGATCCATACCGTCATAGGTTACGCCACGCAGGTTCTTCAGCAGCGCATCACGGTCCATTATCTGGCCTGCATGAGTGGCCAGCTCCCACAGTAAGTCAAAGTCAGCGGTAGAAAGCACAACATTTTCGGCCCCGAGCGTGACCTGGCGGTTAAGCGGGTCGATGCACAGAGTGCCAAAGCGTATCGCTTTATGGGGCTTGAGGTTACTGGCCGTTGTATCCGCCGTATGCTGGGCCGACACACGCTGGCGCAGATGCAGCCGCAGGCGAGCCAGCAGCACCGCAGGCGGCGTGGTTTTCAGAATATAATCATTAGCGCCCATCTCGAGCGAAAGGATGTGGTTCATGTCGCTGTCCAGCGAGGTCAGCAGCACAATCGGGCCGTCCCACTGCGGGCGTAGATCCCGACACAATGTCATCCCGTCTTTACCCGGAAGCATAATATCGAGCAGCACCAGGTCAGGTTGCTGTTGTTGAATAACCGCTTCGGCACGATCGCCGCGGGTTTCAACGATAACATCAATGTCGTGTTTCCCGAGGTAGGCCGCTATCAGGCCGCCTACTTCCGGGTCGTCTTCCACATAAACAATTTTGCTCATAACCTGCCGCGTTGGCTGTTAAAGAAATAAACATACAATGATGCAATAGATTACACCATTAATGGTTGGTAAACAGTTTTAGCGCAGGTGGCGCCCGCCGTCGACCGCATGACTGCGCCCGGTAACGTAGCGGCTGGCTAACAGATATTCCACCAGGTTAACGACCTCCTGTTCACCCGGCGCGATTTTCATCAACGATTTATTTAACGCGCGCTGGCGATACTCCGCATCATCACTTTCATTAAACATAATCAGGGCAGGGGCGATGGCGTTAACCTTAACCTCAGGCGCAAGTTTGAGCGCGAAAGAGAGCGTCATGTTTTCAAGTGCGGCTTTGCTGGCGGCATAAGCGATATGCTTGTCGCTCCCACGCTCTGCGACATAATCGGTGATGTGAATAATATCGCTGCCGCCCTGGCCGTGGCCGCGCAACAACGCTTCTAATTCGTGGTTGAGCAAATAGGGCGTCGCAACGTGGATTTGCATCATCGCATTAAGCGTTTCACTTAGCGGCGTGTGGCGACTTTCCGGCTGCCATTCGCTGGCATTGTGGATTATTGCACGTAATGAAGGAGTCAACGCTTTCACCTGCTCCGCAAATCGGAGTATCCCTTCAGTGCTAGAAAAATCTGCATGCAGGCAGGTTACGCCAGCATGTTCGAGGGCGTCGATTGAGGAGTGCCGGGTGCGATAGCTGATAATCAGCGGCTGCCCCTTTGCAATAAACTGTTGAGCCAGCGCCAGGCCAATACGTTTCCCGGCACCGGTTATCAGAATAGGACGGTTAATAGCAATTCTCCCCTTAGAATGTATCTGCCGGGGGAGTAATGCTTCTAGCCCACCAGCATCCATGTTGCCGGGAATGCTGCCAGCAGCATCAGGCAAATAACGGTTCGCTCTTTTAGGTTAAGCGATTTTTCGTGCATGTGGGTACTGCGGGCATACATAAACACCAGCAGCCCTGGAGCATAAAGTACCACTGAAAGCAGTAAATGCATCGGGCCTGATGCATAAAGCAACCACAGGCCATAAACGCAGGCACCCACGCCAATTGCCTTGTGCAGAGGGCGACTGGCGACTTTCAGCAGGTATGCGCCTACCAGGAAATAGGGCACCAGAATCATTTCCGAGGCGATGGTCAGCAGGGTGTTGTAGTCCGAGCCGGTAAGCCAAATTAATACCAGACAGACCTGCACGCTAATATTAGTTAGCCACAGCGATGCCGACGGAGCGTTGTTTTTATTCTGACGGGCGAACATCTTCGGAAAGGCTTTATGGGTAGCCGCCAGCAGCGGGACTTCCGCTGCCATGATTGTCCAGCTCAGATAAGCGCCGCATACGGAAACAATAAGCCCGGCGGCAATAATAATCTCGCCCCACGGCCCCATCATTTCAACCATCAGGCCAGCCATCGACGGATTGCGCATTGCCGCCAGCTCCGGGCGGGCCACTACGCCAAGCGAAAGTAGAGTGACCAGCAGGTAAACGACCAGAGCGGAGACTACGGCCAACAGCGTTGCGCGACCAACATCTTTTTTATTTCTCGCACGAGCCGAAACAACCACCGCGCCCTCAACGCCGATAAATACCCACAGGGTGATGAGCATAGTATTTTTCACCTGCTCCCAGACGGGCACGCCAAGCTTGAGGCCGGTGAAATCGAGGGTGAATGTCGGGAGTTTGAACGCCATAAAGGCCAGAACCACAAACATACCCAGCGGCAAGAGTTTTGCTAGCGTGGCTACAAGATTGATGCTGGCTGCGGTCTGTACGCCGCGTAGCACCAGCCAGTGCACCATCCACAATAGTATCGAAGCGCCTACGATAGACTGCCAGGTGTTCCCGTCGCCGAACAGCCGAATTTCGGGCGTGTCGGTAAAGAAACTGAGAGCGGAAAAGACGATAACCAGGTAGGAAACGTTGGCGATAACGGCGCACAGCCAGTAGCCCCAGGCCGAGCAAAATCCAATGAGCTCGCCGAACCCTTCGCGCGCATAAGTAAATATGCCGCCATCGAGATCGGGGCGCAGGCGCGTCAGTACCAGCATCGCCAGCGCCAGCAGCAGGATACCTACGCCGGTGATTGCCCAGCCAATAAGCAGGGCCGCAGGGCTAGCGACAGCGGCCATATTCTGCGGCAGGCTGAATACTCCCGCGCCGAGCATAGAGCTTAATACCAGAGCGGTTAGCGCCGCGAGGCCGAGTTTCTTTTCCATAGAGGTCCTGTAAAGAGTTAAGGGATCCAGCATAATTATTATGCTTTTACGCATATAAATGGAGGATCACGCTAAGGCGCGGGATTCTACGGAGTGTGAACACTGCTTGCAATGAGCTGAGCCATAAAATGAACTGAATGGCAAAAAAAAGGGCAGCTTTCGCCGCCCTGAGGTTTTTTAACGCACCTTATTTATACAGGTCTGCGCTAATGGTGATGTTATTACCACGCTCCTGCCACTGGCGGGTAATGTGGTAGAACTTGGCACCTTTTTTAGCCGCGCGTTTGGCGACCTGGTAGGAGATCTCGGTCATGTTGCCGTAGTTCCCTGTGAACTGAATATTATCAAACGGCACCATTTGGGCTGCGGTGATTTTATTCACTTCTTCGATCTTAGTCCCGTCCGGTAAAGTTACGGTGTAACGACCACCTTTAGAGCTTTGAGTCTCGAAGAAACGGCCCACGTCGCTGGACGGCGCTTCGGAAGAGGCGATACCCGGGATTTCAACCTGTTTCGCCGCCGCGCCACCGGCCGCTAATGCCGCTTTACCTGCTTCAGAGTTAGCCGGCAGCAGGTCCGGGCTCTGAACCACACGCTGTTTAGCATCGGCTTTGTAAATGAATGCGGTAACGCGCTGGTTTCCGCCCTGGTTAGCATCAACCTGGCGCACGATGAAGAATGAGGCGGCACCTTTGTTGCGTGCGGCTTTCGTTATCGCATCATTCACTTCAGGCTGGCTGCGGTAGAAACCCTGAACGGTCACGGTATCGAAAGGCTCAAGCTTAAAGGCCTGCTCTTTCGGCAGTTCCACAATGCCGTTAATTACGCGGTTTTTGATCGCATCTGCTTTTGGTGCGTCGGCTTTATACACATCCGCTATTACACGAGCATTGCCGCTTTCCCCGATGAAATTGCTGTCCAGTACATAGAAAGAGGCCGCGCCAATTTCATCCGCACGATGAGAAACAGCAGATACAGCATCGCCGATGGCGTTAAAGCGCCCGGTGACGGTGATACGATCGTAGGGTTTAAGAGCAGATGCTTGTTCAGGCGTCAGTTCTGTCGCAGCCTGAGCGGACAGCGAAGTAACAGAAATAAGAGCTGACGCCAGAAGGGTGTTCTTGAGATTCATAAAAATAATCCTTCGCCTTGCGCAAAATGAGTGCTGATACTGCGTTCTCTGATAATGACAGGTTAACGGCCGATTATGGCACTGAAATTAAGGCTAATCTACAACCGTTTGCTTGGCGATAAGTGCCGCTAAAGTCTAAATCCGGCATGGAGTTTCTGTTTCTCAGCCTATATAACCGGCGATGCCATCCCACAGTAGTTTGATTGCGGTTATCACCAGCAAAAGCAAAAAGTAAATCCGGCTGTAATCGGGAATGGTGCAAGGAATGGCTGCGGGTTCGCATGGTGTACTACAGTTACCGGGACTGCGAGCACTGTCCGTTGAGGCGATTGATGAGGGGATTCGACTGCATGCGGCGGCGCTCCAGGTTTATATTGCTGCTGGAGAAAAAAGATAAGTTGAAAAAATAGCCTTTGAAGCCTGAAGCCTGCTAAAGATTATGACTTATTTGGTTAATTTATTGTTAATTGCTGGTTTTGCTATGAGTAAGAATCATGTTGACGGGCTTCTATTAAGCGTATTATCAGGCTCTGAGGGTTAAATAGCGGTAAAAACGACTGCCTGGGTGCCGCAGCACTAAATTTTTGCGATAAAAATACAAATACCAGGATGCAGATGTAGATCACAGTCGTTATTTTCAGTAGGTTATAAAAAGTTTGTTACAGATCTAATTTTTGTTGAAGTGAGCGTGGAGAAGATATCTGCCGGCGGCGCGCGGGCGGATGTTTGCGTCTGGCCACGGCAATGTCTGGCAAACCATCATCAAAAACAGGTGGAAGGGAATATTATGCGTATTGGCGTACCAAAAGAGCGGTTGACCAATGAATCCCGAGTAGCAGCCACGCCGAAAACGGTTGAGCAACTGCTAAAACTGGGGTTTACGGTCGCCATTGAGAGTGATGCGGGAAAACTTGCAAGTTTTGACGACGAAGCTTATGAGCGTGTTGGCGCAGGCATCACTGATAGCGCGGATGTCTGGCAGTCGGACGTAATTTTAAAAGTGAACGCGCCGCTGGAAAACGAAATCGAACTGGCGCGCGAAGGCTCTACGCTGGTGAGTTTTATCTGGCCTGCGCAAAACCCGGAGCTGCTTGAGAAACTGGCCGCACGCAATATTACCGTGATGGCGATGGACTCCGTGCCGCGTATTTCGCGCGCCCAGTCTCTGGATGCCCTTAGCTCTATGGCGAACATTGCTGGCTACCGTGCAATTGTTGAAGCCGCACATGAGTTTGGCCGCTTCTTTACAGGCCAGATTACCGCTGCCGGTAAAGTGCCTCCGGCCAAAGTGATGGTTATCGGTGCGGGTGTTGCTGGCCTGGCGGCCATCGGGGCGGCGAATAGCCTTGGTGCCATTGTTCGTGCGTTTGATACTCGCCCTGAGGTTAAAGAGCAGGTTCAGAGTATGGGCGCGGAGTTCCTCGAGCTGGACTTCAAAGAAGAAGCGGGCAGCGGTGACGGCTACGCGAAGGTGATGTCCGAAGCCTTTATTAAGGCAGAGATGGCGCTGTTTGCGGCCCAGGCGAAAGAAGTCGATATCATCGTCACCACCGCCCTGATCCCGGGTAAACCTGCACCGAAGCTTATCACTCGCGAAATGGTTGACTCTATGCAACCTGGCAGCGTGATTGTCGATCTTGCTGCGCAAAATGGCGGCAACTGCGAATACACCGTGGCGAATCAGGTAACCATTACGCCTAACGGCGTGAAGGTCATAGGCTATACCGATTTGCCGGGGCGCCTACCGACTCAGTCTTCCCAACTGTACGGCACTAACCTCGTTAACCTGATGAAGCTGCTGTGCAAAGAGAAAGACGGCAATATTACCGTTGATTTCGAAGACGTTGTGGTACGCGGCGTGACGGTTATCCGCGAAGGTGAAGTCACCTGGCCCGCTCCGCCGATTCAGGTTTCTGCCCAGCCGCAGGCGGCAAAGGCAAAAATCGAGCCTGTTGAAGAGAAAAAACCAACTTCACCATGGTTTAAATACGGCCTGATCGCGCTGGCGATTATTCTGTTTGGCTGGTTCGCAAGCGTGGCGCCAAAAGAATTCCTCGGCCACTTTACCGTGTTCGCACTGGCCTGCGTGGTGGGCTACTACGTGGTCTGGAATGTTTCGCACGCGCTGCATACTCCTTTGATGTCGGTCACTAACGCCATCTCCGGGATAATCGTCGTCGGCGCATTATTACAAATTGGCCACGGCGGCTGGGTCAGCGTGCTGAGCTTTATTGCAGTGCTGATAGCCAGTATCAATATTTTTGGTGGATTCACCGTCACTCAGCGCATGCTGAAAATGTTCCGGAAGAACTAAGGGGTAACAAATGTCTGGGGGATTAGTTACAGTTGCATACATTGTTGCCGCGATCCTGTTTATTTTCAGCCTGGCGGGCTTATCCAAACACGAGACCTCAAAACAGGGCAACTTGTTTGGGATCGCGGGGATGGCAATTGCCCTGGTGGCGACGATTTTCGGCCCGGAAACCGGTAACGTGGTGTGGATCATCATCGCCATGGTTATCGGCGGGGCAATCGGTATTCGCCTGGCGAAGAAAGTCGAAATGACCGAGATGCCGGAGCTGGTTGCGGTGCTGCACAGCTTTGTCGGTCTGGCCGCGGTGCTGGTTGGTTTTAACAGCTACCTCGATCATGCGCCGGGCCTCGAGCCAATCCTGGAGAATATCCACCTGACGGAGGTATTCCTTGGGATCTTCATCGGGGCGGTGACCTTTACCGGGTCTATCGTGGCGTTTGGTAAGTTGTGCGGCAAGATTTCGTCTAAACCGCTGACGCTGCCTAACCGTCATAAGCTGAATCTCGCTGCGCTGGTGGTTTCCTTTGTGCTGCTGATCGTGTTTGTGCGTACCGAAAGCGTGGGCCTGCAGGTAATAGCCCTGCTGCTGATGACCCTTATTGCGCTGGCGTTCGGCTGGCATCTGGTTGCCTCCATCGGCGGTGCGGATATGCCGGTAGTGGTCTCTATGCTGAACTCCTACTCCGGCTGGGCGGCGGCGGCGGCGGGCTTTATGCTCAGCAACGACCTGCTGATCGTCACCGGTGCGCTGGTGGGTTCTTCCGGTGCCATCCTGTCGTACATTATGTGTAAGGCGATGAACCGCTCGTTTGTCAGCGTGATTGCCGGTGGTTTCGGAACGGATGGCTCCTCAACCGGTGAAACGGAAGAAGCGGGCGAACACCGTGAAGTCAGCGCCGAAGAAACCGCTGAAATGCTGAAAAACTCCACTTCGGTCATCATCACCCCGGGGTACGGTATGGCTGTTGCTCAGGCACAGTACCCGGTCGCTGAAATAACAGAGAAACTGCGCGCTCGCGGCATCAAAGTGCGCTTCGGCATTCACCCGGTTGCGGGGCGCCTGCCGGGCCATATGAACGTGCTGCTGGCAGAAGCCCGCGTGCCGTACGACGTGGTACTGGAGATGGACGAGATCAACGATGATTTTGCCGACACAGATACCGTGCTGGTTATCGGGGCCAACGATACTGTTAACCCGGCTGCTCAGGAAGATCCACGCAGCCCAATCGCCGGTATGCCGGTGCTGGAAGTGTGGAAGGCCCAGAACGTTATCGTGTTCAAACGGTCGATGAACACCGGCTACGCTGGCGTGCAGAACCCGCTGTTCTTTAAAGAGAACACGCAGATGCTGTTTGGCGATGCTAAAGCAAGCGTTGAGGCGATTCTCAAATCACTCTGAGTTTGCACTACGCTGTTCACGAGGCCGCCCAAAGGGGCGGCTTTTTTTTGTCTGAACGGAACAGAGCGCTATCCCGAAGGCCAATAAAAAGCCCGCCAGATTGGTGGCGGGCTGCATTACTTCAGAGGCTTCAGCTAGTCGTCTTCGGGGTCATCCAGCTCGACCGGCGTCTGGTAATCGTCCGGTTTTATCACCAGTAGATCACAGCGAAGATGGTCGATAACCTGCTCGGCGGTGTTGCCAAGAAATGCCGCCGACAGGCCTGTTCGCCCAACCGTGCCCAGAACAACAATCCCCGCCTGGAGATGTTCCGCTATATCAGGAATCACTTCCTCGGGCAGCCCTTTCTCGACGTGGGTCATTTTTTCATCGATAGCGTATTTCTGGCGCAGCGCCTTCATCGCAACGAGGTGCTGGCCGCGTATCGCATCGTTGTACACGCTGGGATCAAAGTCGGGGAGTTCAATCGCGATATTGATTGGGGTCACCGGGTAGGCGCCAATCAAATGCACTTCGGTGTGGTTAACATCGTCGGCAAGCTTGAGGGTCTCTTTAACCAGCTTTTCGTTCAGCGCATTGTGGTACAGCTCTTCGCTGGCGAGGTTAACCGCCACCAGCGCCTTACCGCCCTCCGGCCAGGGCTGATCTTTAACCATCCACACTGGGCAAGGACATTTGCGCAGCAAATGCCAGTCGGTTGGCGTAAAGATAACCGCTTCCAGCTTATCGTGCTGGTGCGCCATTTTTAGCATCAGGTCGTGGCCGCCGGCGATCACTTCCTGGATGATGGCTTCAAACGGGCGGTTATGCCACACCACTTTGATATCAATAGGAATACCGGCTTCGATGTAGTACTGGGCCTGCTGTTTGATCCATGCCGTGCGCTGGCTGATAACGCCTTTGCGCATCGCCGTACGTTCGTCAGGTGACAGAAGCGTGGTCATTTCGTAGGAAAAGTCATAGATGGGCAGGAAGGCTTTGATTCTGCCGCCAATCCGTTGATGCAAATAAACAGCTCGCCGCAGGGCAGGTTGATCGTCCTGGTTGGGGTCAATCGCGACTAGCATGTTTTGGTAGTTTGCCATACAGGTCTCCTTACAACTGCTTAACCACAGTCTGTAAAGTAAGATTAACCCATAAGCAGGGAATGAAACAGGTGGGCAGCCCTTGCCGGATCAATAAAACAGAGAAAAGGCGATCCGGCAAAGGAGGGCGGTTATCACGCGACGCTGCGCGACTGGCCCGCTAAATCAGAGAGCAGGTCGATATTCTCGATGGTGATGTATTTGCCCTTCACCGCCAGCATGCCGCTTTTCTGGAAGCGACCCAGCAGGCGGCTGATGGTTTCAACCGTCAGACCGAGATAGTTACCGATGTCACCGCGCGTCATGGTCAGGCGGAACTCACGCGGAGAGAAACCACGCTGGGCGAAGCGACGGGACAGGTTATAAATGAACGCCGCCAGGCGCTCTTCAGCATTCTTCTTGGACAACAGCAGGATCATGTCCTGGTCGCCTTTGATCTCGCCGCTCATCAGGCGCATCATCTGCTGACGCAGGCTCGGCATCTTGCCGGACAGGTCATCAAGCGTCTCAAACGGGATTTCACAAACCATTGAGGTTTCCAGCGCCTGAGCAAAGCTCGGATGATGGCCGGTGCCGATGGCGTCAAAGCCGACCAGGTCGCCCGCCAGATGGAAGCCGGTGATCTGCTCATCGCCCTGTTCGGTGATGGTGTAGCTTTTTATGGTGCCTGAGCGAATAGCGTACAGCGATTTCAGTTCATCACCCGCTTTAAACAGGGTTTGTCCCTTTTGAATCGGTTTTTTACGCTCGATGATATTATCGAGCTGATCGAGTTCATGCTCATTAAGCGTGAAGGGGATGCATAATTGGCTAATGCTGCAATCCTGGCAATGGATAGCGCAGCCGCCAGACTGAATTCGTCGAATAATACGCTTTTCAGGGATCATAGATATGCTCTGACCGTAATTGATATTGGTCAATTTTAACATCTTTTTGCCGGTAGAGTAAGTCTGGCAGAACGCTATTCGGATGATAATAGAGGATGGCGGCAAAAAATAACTCGCCATCTCTTTGAATTTGTTGAAACGTTAAAGAACGGCGTCCTTATTCTGGAAAAAATAGCCGCACTTTTGGCACTATTTGCTTACAGCAATAAATAACCTTCATGTCGCAAAAGCCATTCTTTACGCGCAACGCCGCCCGCATACCCGGTCATTGTGCCGTTGCGGCCGATAACGCGATGGCAGGGCACGACGATACTTACCGGGTTGGAGCCATTGGCGGCGCCAACCGCTCTTGCAGCACCGGCGCGGCCTAGCTGTTCGGCAAGCTCTCCGTAATGCATCACTTTTCCGCACGGAATATCGCGCAGCGCCTGCCAGACCTGGCGCTGAAAATCGGTGCCTGCGGTTGCCGTCGGCAGCGCGTCTATTACCGCCAAATCGCCTTCAAAATAGTCACGCAACTTGTCGCTCAGCCCGTTGGGGTTAACGCTGCCAATACGCTGAAATCCCCGGGTGCCATAATGAATATTCAGCAACTGCTCCATGCGGGAGCTATGCTCTTCCCACTCCACGGCTCGCAGATTGAATTGCTCGTCGCATAAAATCCATAGTGGACCCACCGGGGTGTCAATTTTATCTTCCAGAATCGTCAGCACAGCTTGCTCCGTTTCACGCAGGCGAGGGCGAATACCCGGGCCAATTATCCGAAGCAAAAGATAGCACGCGCTGCCGGAAGGCAACCAGACCCCAAAAGGATTAGCATAATAACCGGGCTCGCCTGCGGGTAGATTTATTCATAGATGAGATAAATAAAATGCTGCTCAGGCAGGCCTGATGGCGGAATTATTATTTATTCGTGAGTCTGTTATTTATTTCACGTTTTGTTAACGAACAGGCAAAGCGATTATTTGCGGTTGCGGAATCTGGGTTTCCAAATAATGAACTGCCGAACCGATGGTTTTGCGCCCGGCAGACCCGTTGAGCCGGGGCAAATGCGAGGTTATAGTAGCCGCAGATAATGCAGGAGGATTGACCGTGAACCTTGACGACAAATCGCTTTTTCTTGACGCCATGGAGGATGTCAAGCCGCTGAAAAACTGCGCGGACAGCCAGTGGATCAAACCTCAAAAAGAGCACATCGTCGCTAAGCCGGACCTGCTCCAGCTGGATAACTTCCTGACTACAGATTTTTTGGAAATCGTGCCGCTGGGTACGCAGCTTGAGTATAAACGGGAAGGGCTGCAGAACGGCGTGCTGGACAAGCTGCGCCAGGGAAAATACAGCCAGCAGGCGAGCCTGAACCTGCTGCGCCAGCCGGTGGAACGCTGCCGCCAACTGCTGTTCGCTTACATTATGCAGGCGAAGCAGGACGGCCTGCGTAATCTGCTGATCGTTCATGGCAAAGGGCGCGAAGATAAATCTCACCCCAATGTAGTGCGCAGTTTTCTCGCCCGCTGGCTGGTGGAATTCGACGAAGTTCAGGCTTTTTGCGTGGCGATGCCGCACCACGGCGGGAGCGGTGCCTGCTATGTGGCGCTGAAAAAGTCCGAGCAGGCCAAGCTCGAAACCTGGGAAAAACACGCCAAGCGCAGCCGCTGAAAAAACGGCTGCGCTTCGTTGTTTTTAACCCGGCATAGATTTCCGAATCGAAGAAAGCAAGATTTGTGCGGCGGTTGAAAGCGGCCTGTCCACCCGGGTGAGAATGCCGATAGGCTCGCCTGCGCCCGGAATGGCGACCGGCAGCGCGGTCAGCGTGCCCTGGCGCAAATCATCCTTCACCGCGCCGGACGGCACAAACCAGACGTAGTTGTAGTCCACGGTAAGCTGACGCGAAAGCGAGGCAGAAAGAGTCTCGATGCAGGTCGAAGGCAGCTTGCAGCCCTGGGCCGCCAGCAGCGATTCGGCGTTATCACGCGGCACCGTTCCCTGCGGCGAAACGACGGCGGGCCACTCCATCACCCGGCTCAGGGTAATGTTTTCATGCAGCAGAGGGTGATTAGGGCGCACCACCAGCTTCAGCGACTCAAGGAATAGTAGCTCATAATTTAGCCCGGTCATCAGCTCCGGGTCAGACATCCTCCCGATGCCCAAATCCAGTTCACCGGACTTAAGCCCCGCCAGCAGCATGGTGTTATTCATGGTGCCAACCTGAAGCGTCACGTCGCTTTGTTGCTTATGAAACTCGCCAATTACCGTCGGCAAAATGCCCAGGGCAGCGGTTGGCAAAGCGCCAATTCTCACCACATCCGGGCCGTTTTCGTCTTTGCGGTTAAACGACTGCCCGGCATGATTCAGGGCGTCGAGAACTTTAACCGCATGGGTCAAAAACTGCTCGCCCGTCAGGGTTAATTGCGCGCCGAGGCGGCCACGTTCGAACAGGCGGGTGCCGGTCAACTGCTCCAGTTCATTAAGGGTTTTGGAGAGCGCTGGCTGGCTAAGGTTAAGGGTTTCAGCCGCGCGACCCAGGGTTCCCTGCTGGGCGACGGCTACGAAAGTATGCAAATGGCGCAGGCGAATGCGCTGACTGAAAAGAGCATTTTTTTCCATAGGCGATGTTAAAAACAGACCGGTTGTGCTGACAAGCTTCGTTGTTTGATTTTGATAACCTGATTGCAAAATATCATTAACATTTGGCTATGGATAGCAACATAAGCGATTTATATCAGAAGAATTTTTGCTCAGCAGGATAACCAGATAGTGCCGAAAAGCGGCATCGCCAGCAGAATTTAGCCTCGCCTGTTTTAGTTAATTTATTGTTAATTTAGAATCTGCGGGCCAGCGATTTCTCATAACACGATGTTATGTAATACGCTGAAACAAATTACTTTTTAGGCGCTGCAAAGCAGATCACAAAACGGAAATTCTTCCACCTGGCCGACTCGCCAGGCTCTACGCTTTCAGCAATATCCACTGGAGGCATGACATCATGGCGAACACCATCACGGCCGATGAGATTCGGGACAAATTTTCGCAAGCTATGTCGGCGATGTACCAGCAAGAAGTGCCGCAGTACGGCACTTTGTTAGAACTTGTGGCCGATGTGAATCTCGCGGTGCTGGAAAACGACCCGGAACTGCATCAGCAGCTGGAAAATGCCGACGAGCTGGCAAGGCTCAACGTGGAACGCCACGGCGCGATTCGGGTGGGGAAAGCGGAAGAACTGGCCATCCTCAGGCGAGTTTTTCAGGTGATGGGGATGCACCCTGTCGGCTATTACGATCTCTCGCAGGCGGGCGTGCCGGTGCATTCAACCGCGTTTCGCCCGGTGGATGACCAGGCGCTGGCCCGTAACCCGTTTCGCGTTTTTACCTCGCTGCTGCGCCTTGAGTTGATTGATAACCCCGAACTCAGAACCCGAGCCGCGGCCATTCTGGCGAAGCGGGATATTTTTACCCCGCGCTGTCGCGAAATGTTGGATCTCTATGAGCAACAAGGCGGTTTTAGCGAAGCGCAGGCCGATGAGTTTGTGGCCGAGGCGCTGGAAACATTCCGCTGGCATCAGCACGCAACGGTTGACGCCGAAACCTACCGCGCGTTGCATGATGAGCACCGGCTGATCGCCGATGTAGTCTGCTTCCGTGGCTGCCACATTAACCATTTGACCCCGCGCACGCTCGATATCGACCGCGTGCAGTCGCTGATGCCGGAGCGCGGAATTACCCCAAAAGCCATTATCGAAGGGCCGCCGCGCCGCGAGCGCCCGATTTTACTGCGCCAGACCAGCTTTAAAGCGCTGGAAGAGCCTATTTTGTTCGCCGGTGAGCATCACGGAACGCATACCGCCCGTTTCGGCGAAATAGAACAGCGCGGCGTAGCGCTGACGCCGAAAGGCCGGGCGCTGTACGACGAACTGCTGCTGGCGGCGGGCAACGGCACGGATAATCTCAGCCACCAGCAGCATTTACACGAAGTGTTCAGCCGTTTCCCGGACAGCGACGCGCTGCTGCGCCGCCAGGGGCTGGCCTATTTCCGCTATCGTTTGACGCCCGTTGGCGAAATGCACCGCCAGTCAATCAAGCCAGGCGACGACCCGCAGCTGCTTATAGAACGCGGCTGGCTGGTGGCGCAGCCGGTTATTTATGAAGATTTCCTCCCGGTCAGCGCGGCGGGTATTTTCCAGTCAAACCTCGGCAGCGACGGCGGTCAACGGCAGCACGGCCATTCCAGCCGCAGCGAGTTTGAACAGGCCCTTGGCGCAGAGGTTGCAGACGAGTTCGCCCTCTATCAGCAGGCCGAGGATCGCAGTAAACGCCGTTGCGGTTTGCTGTAAACGCGCTACCCTGCTGGAGTGTCAGTAACAAGGAACAGCAGATGGAACAAGTTGTTAGCGTTGCTCAGGGGAGACTGAGCGGCGTTCTTCAGGGGAAAGTTGCGGTCTATCGCGGCATCCCCTTTGCCGCTCCGCCGGTGGGTGAACTGCGCTGGCGGGCGCCTCGTCCCCCGGCGCACTGGCAGGGTATCCGCCAGGCGGATACATTTGCGCCTGCATGCTGGCAAAGCCTCGAATACTGCAAAGCGGTTGGCGGCGGCGATCCCGGCCAGTTTTCTGAAGACTGCCTGTATCTCAATATCTGGACCCCGGTCCGGCGGGATGCTGAGCCGCTGCCGGTTATGGTCTGGCTGCACGGTGGGGGCTACACTATCGGCGCAGGCTCGCTGCCGCCCTACGATGGAGCAGCCTTCGCCTCGCGGGATGTAGTCCTGGTGACGGTGAATTACCGTCTTGGCCATCTCGGCTTTTTCGCCCACCCGGCGCTGGATGAAGAAAATCCCGACGGCCCGGTTCATAATTTCGCGCTTTTAGACCAAATTGCTGCCCTGAAATGGGTGCAGGAAAATATCGCTGCTTTCGGCGGCGACGCGGGGAATGTCACGCTGTTTGGCGAGTCTGCCGGGGCGCGTAGCGTGCTTTCGCTGCTGGCGTCGCCGCTGGCGAAAAACCTTTTCCACAAAGGCATTATACAAAGCGCCTACACGTTGCCGGATGTCGACAGGAAGAAAGCCCTGAAACGTGGCGTAGCGCTGGCCGGTCATTACGGGCTGCAAAATGCCACAGCGGACGAACTCCGCGCTCTGCCTGCGGATGGGTTGTGGACACTTGAAGGGCCGCTTAACATTGGTCCAACGCCAATCTCCGGCGACGTCGTGCTGCCTGAGCCGATGCTGGATATATTCTTCGCCGGGCGTCAGCACCGCATGCCCTTGATGGTCGGGAGCAACAGCGACGAGGCAAGCGTGCTGAGCTACTTCGGCATCGATCCTGCCGGGCAGGTCGAACTGCTGCGCCGGGAGCGGCGTTTCGGACTGGGGCTTATCAAACTGCTGTATCCCGGAGTGAAAGGGGACGCCGAACTCGGGCGACAGGTGTGCCGCGATATGGCTTTTACCACGCTGGGTTTTGTTGTGATGCAGGCCCAGCAGCGGGTCAATCAGCCCTGCTGGCGCTACTATTTTGATTATGTGGCGGAGGCGGAACGTAAAACCTATGCCAACGGCACCTGGCACGGCAACGAAGTGCCGTATGTTTTTGACACGTTAAGTCTGACGCCACCCGCAAGTGAATACGTCAACCAAAACGATCTCACGTTTGCCGGGCAAATTTGTGACTACTGGACCCGTTTTGCCCGCAGCGCCGGTCCCCACAGTAAAGCGATACCGGGCCCGCTAAGCTGGCCTGCCTGCGTTCGCGGCAAGGACCGAACGATGCGGTTAGGCGTTCACTCGCGGGCGCGGTTCAAAGTGGAAAACCGCTTTATGCGCATGAGAATGCAGCTGTTTAAGCGGGTCATGAAGCATCACGTCAGCCTTGACTGAGCAACTCATGGCAAAATGCTTCAAGCCCGGCGGCGTGCTCGCTGCCGGGTTTAACCGCCAGACGGTAGCCCGCACCGGTTTTTACACTGCGATCAAACGGCCTGACCAGCCGCCCGGTACGAATATCTTCTGCCACCAGCGTTTCATCGGCGATGGCGATCCCAAACCCCTGAATAGCGGCGCTGATGGCAAGATCCATAGTGTCAAAATGCTGATTTTTACTCATTGCCCGCCAGGGCGCAGAAAACCCGGTCTGCCAGAGTGACCAGTCGGTGCGGTCCCGCGTTGGATGCAAAAATGTCAGTCTCTCCCAGCCGCTATCTTCTTTTGGCAGCAGACTCTGGCTTACAACCGGCGTCAGCGCCTCCTCGAACAACAGCGTGCCGGTTTTCGCCGACTGCCCAAAAACAATTGCCGCGTCAAACGGCTCATTTTTGAAGTTCACGCCGTGCTCAACGGTCGTGGTCAGCGCAACCTGTAGCTCCGGCATGCGTTGTTCAAGCTGAATCAGCTTTGGCACCAGCCAGCGCATCGCGCAGGTTGGCGCTTTAAGACGAATAATTTCTGGCTTGTGGCAGGCGCGGTCGGCTACGTCCAGCAGATTATTGAACGCGCTTTGTAATTCCGGGAGCAGGGCGCTGCCCTGTGGCGTAAGGCGCAGCCCGCGCGCGTGGCGTTCAAAAAGCGCAAAGCCAAGCCACTGTTCGAGGGCGGCAATTTTGCGGCTGACGGCGCCCTGGGTGAGGCAAAGTTCCTTCGCGGCCCTGGTCAGGTTCAGGTGCCTGGCGGTGACGAGAAAAGCGTCCAGAGTATTCAGGGGAAAATTGCGCCGCGTCATGATGCTCTCCGTTGAGCTATGCATTTTTTGCATGGCTATTATGACAACAATTCGATTGTCGTGGCAATCGCATCCGGATTGAATAGTTATGCAAATCGCATATTGTTCAGGAGCGGCTATGGCCATGCAAACCCCGGTGCAACATCGTTCAAAACTGCCGGATGTAGGAACCACCATATTTACGGTTATCGGTCAGCTTTCCGCCCAACATAAGGCGATCAACCTTTCTCAGGGCGCGCCCAACTTCCCCTGCGACCCGCAGCTTATTGCCGGAGTCACCAGGGCAATGCAGGAGGGGCATAACCAGTACGCGTCCATGACCGGACTTGCGTCGCTGAAAAATCTTATTGCTGAAAAAGTCGCGGCGCTTTACGGCTCAACCTACGATCCGGCGGATGAAGTGCTGGTTACCGCCAGCGCCAGCGAAGGGCTGTATTCCGCTATCGGCGGACTGGTACACCCCGGCGACGAAGTTATCTACTTCGAACCCTCTTTTGACAGCTACGCGCCGATTGTTCGGCTCCAGGGCGCAACGCCGGTTGCCCTTAAGCTCAGCCTGCCTGACTTCACCATCAACTGGGATGAAGTGCGCGCTGCCATAACGCCGCGTACCCGCATGATTATTGTCAACACGCCGCATAACCCAAGCGGGCAGGTGTTCAGCGCTCATGACCTCGAAATGCTGGCGGCGCTGACCCGTAATACGGATATCGTTGTCCTGTCTGACGAAGTGTACGAGCACATCGTGTTTGACGGACAAAAGCACCACGGCATGGCCACGCACCCGCAGCTTGCCGAGCGTAGCGTTATCGTTTCATCGTTTGGCAAAACCTTCCATGTTACCGGCTGGCGCGTGGGGTACTGCCTGGCGCCCGCCGCGTTGATGGATGAGATTTGCAAGGTGCATCAGTTCCTGATGTTTTCAGCCGATACGCCAATGCAGCACGCTTTTGCTGATTACATGAGCGATCCGCAAACTTATCTCTCGCTGGCGAGCCTTTACCAGCGCAAGCGTGATTTAATGCAGTCTCTGCTGGCGGAGTCGCCATTCGAGCTGCTGCCGAGCGCCGGATCCTTCTTCCTGCTGGCTCGTTTTGGCCACTTCAGCGACGAGTCCGACAGCGAAATGGTGAAGCGTTTGATTACCGAATACGGAGTGGCAACCATCCCGCTCTCTGCGTTTTATACCGACGGTACCGATAACAAAATTATCAGACTGTCATTTGCCAAAGATGAAGCCACATTACGGGCGGGCGCGCAGGCGCTGTGCCGGGTTAAGCCACGCTGAAAGGGGTCATGATGAAAAAAATTTATGCGCTTAGTTTGCTTATTGGGCTGTGCTCTTCGTTTTCTGCGCTGGCGGCCGGCGAGCTGCGTTATGGCCTCGAAGCCGAATATCCGCCGTTTGAAAGCCGCAACAGCGCGGGCGAGCTGGAAGGCTTTGATATTGAACTGGGGAAAGCGATTTGCCAGGCAGCCAGCCTCAAATGCACCTGGGTTGAAACCTCGTTTGACGCACTGATCCCGGGGCTTGCGGCGAAGAAATTCGACGCCATCAACTCGGCGATGAACATTACCGCCCAGCGCCAGAAAAGCATTGATTTTACCCAGCCAATCTACCGGATTCCTTCCCAGCTGGTGGGCAAAGAAGGCAGTGGCCTGCAAGCCACGGCGGAGGGGCTGAAAGGCAAAACTATCGGCGTTCTGCAAGGCTCGATTCAGGAAACCTACGCGAAAGAGCACTGGGAAAAGCAGGGCGTTAGCGTCGTGTCGTACAAAGACCAGAATATGGCCTGGGCCGACCTGCTGAATGGCCGTATCGACGCCTCGCTGGTGATGTCCGCCGCCGGTCAGGCCGGGTTCCTGAGTACGCCGCAGGGCAAAGGCTTTGGCTTTATCGGCAAGCCGGTGAGCGACGACACCATTCTCGGGAGCGGGATCGGTTTTGGTTTGCGTAAAGGTGACGCTGTCACTAAAAAAGAACTGGATGCGGCCATCGACAAAGTTAAAGCCGACGGCACCGTAACGAAGCTGGCGCAGAAATTCTTCCCCGGTATCGACGTTAGCGTGAAATAACCCCGTCAGATATCGCCCCGATAAGCGTGCAGCTCCGGGGCGATATCTCCTCGCGTGCCGCCTTTTCTTGCCGGAGAATTGCAAAATTTTCGGCTATATCTGGTTTCCATAAAAAAAACCTTCGTTCAATCCCCGGAAAGCTTCGCCGCCCATTGGATTCATTGTGAATTTTGTCTAGAGTGTGCGGTCGTACAGGTAGCAGTCTCTTGCCGCTGTTCTGCCCGCCGGGCGGGACGAAACACATCGACACATAAGGACGATTTCTCAGGCATGAATCGCAGACGTTTTATCCAGGCCTCTATGGCTCTCGCCGCTGCCTGCGGCACGCCGACCCTTGCCACGCTGTTCTCCCGAAGCGCCTTTGCAGCCGAGTCCGGCATTGCGGACGGCCACTCCACCGCGTTCGACTTTGCGGTATTACAGGGAATGGCCCATGACCTGTCGAAGAAACCCTGGGGCGGCGCACCCCGACCGCTGCCAAATACCCTTGCCAACCTGACGCCTCAGGCCTACAACAGCATCCAGTACGATGCCGATCATTCCCTGTGGAACAATATCGACAATCGCCAGCTCGACGTGCAGTTCTTCCACGTTGGTATGGGATTCCGCCGCCGTGTCAGAATGTTTTCCCTGGACTCCGCAACCCACCAGGCTCGCGAAATCCACTTCCGCCCGGAGCTGTTTAACTACAACGACGCGGGCGTCGATACCAGGCAGCTTGAAGGCCAGACCGATCTCGGTTTTGCCGGCTTAAAAGTGTTTAAAGCGCCAGAACTTGCCCGCCGTGACGTCGTTTCATTCCTCGGCGCCAGCTACTTCCGCGCCGTGGACAGCACATATCAGTATGGCCTTTCCGCGCGTGGCCTGGCCGTTGATACCTTTACCGATACGCCGGAAGAGTTCCCGGACTTCACCTCGTTCTGGTTCGAAACGCCTAAAGCTTCCGACACTACTTTCGTGGTTTATGCCCTCCTGGACAGCCCGAGCGTCACCGGCGCGTATAAGTTCACCATCAGCTGCGAGTCCGAGCGCGTAGTGATGGATGTGGATAACCACCTGTTTGCCCGCAAAGACATCAAGCAGTTGGGCATCGCGCCGATGACCAGCATGTTCGCCTGCGGAACCAATGAACGCCGCACCTGCGACACCATTCATCCGCAAATTCATGACTCCGACCGCCTGGCCATGTGGCGCGGTAACGGCGAGTGGATTTGCCGCCCGCTGAATAACCCGCAAAAGCTGCAATTCAACGCGTTTATGGATGAGAACCCGAAGGGCTTCGGCCTGCTGCAGCTGGATCACGATTTTGCCAGCTACCAGGACATCATGGGCTGGTACAACAAGCGCCCGAGCCTGTGGGTGGAGCCGCGCAACAAGTGGGGCAAAGGCACCGTTGGCCTGATGGAAATCCCGACCACCGGTGAAACGCTGGATAACATCGTCTGCTTCTGGCAGCCGGAAAAGCCGGTGAAAGCCGGGGATGAGTTCGATTTCAAATACCGCCTCTACTGGAGCGGTCTGCCGCCGGTTACTACGCCGCTGGCGCGCGTTTACGCCACCCGCACCGGCATGGGCAGCTTCCCGGAAGGCTGGGCGCCGGGCGAGCACTTCCCGGAAAAATGGTCGCGCCGCTTTGCCATCGACTTTGTTGGCAGTGACCTGAAAGCCGCCGCGCCGAAGGGCATTGAGCCGGTCATTACGCTCTCCAACGGCGAAGCGAAGCAGGTTGAGATCCTCTACGTCGAGCCGTTTGACGGTTACCGCATTCTGTTTGACTGGTATCCGACCAACGACTCCACCGACCCGGTTGAGATGCGCATGTTCCTGCGTTGCCAGGGCAAGGCCATCAGTGAAACCTGGCTTTATCAGTATTTCCCGCCGCCGCCGGACAAGCGTAAATACGTCGACGACCGCGAAATGCGTTAATCATCCAGCCCCGCCGTGTAAAAGCAGCGGGGCTTTTTTTAACGAGCTTTTAGCTGTTTTGCCAGGGCGTCAATAATGTAGCTGTTAAGAGACATACGCTGTTCTGCCGCAGCCAGCGCGAGGCGCTCGCCTAATGATTCAGGGTAGCGAAGCGTAAAGGTTTTCACTTTTTCCTCTTTCTCAAAAGGTTCAATGCCGCTTTCCCGGCAGTCCTCGATATACAGCTGCAGCGACTTTTCGCCTTCCCGCTGTAGCCCCGGCGCGCTGTCAGCCACAAAGTCGCAATAGCCCGTCAGCCCGAGAAATTTGCCACGGAACAGATTGATTTCGGGTATCCAGGCGATTAGCGCTGGCTGGCCGTTGATAATCATAATGTTAGGCAGTGCTTGTGCTGTGGTCATGGCGTTACTCCAATGCTCTCAAACCATTCTTTTATGTTATTAATCGCACCCTTGTCGGTATCAGGTGAGGGATGGGGTCGGTGAAAATGCGCGATGCTGCCGTTGAGCAGAAAGCGCACCCGGGAGCCGCTGCCCTGGCTTACTTCACCGCCTGATGCCAGAACCAGCATTTCAATATCCTGCCATTTAATGCCTGAAGGTACCGGGCGGGCAAAAATTTGAATCAGCGTCTGATGATGTTTTTTTCTGAGGTAGTCCTTGCCATATCCCATGAATCCTTCCGTGACTTCAAATTATGATGTCATCATATCATACAGGGTTTTGACGTCAATTTCTGAAGTCACTTTGCGCGATGTTTTCCAGATTTTGATAAAAGTCAGGCCGGGCAGGAGGGCGGTTATTCAAGACACTTATTGATTGATGAATTATCCATAGTGAATTTTTATGCATCATCGTTTGGTGAGGCTGTCGCAGCGGATGCAATTTCCGGGAAAAGTGACATAAGATAAGCGTCACCTGTTTAATAACGCCGGAGCCTGAGTGTGGAAAATAATGAAGAATGGCGGGATGAAATCATCGAGGTAGACGGTCAAATAGCGCTGCATTCGGTTAGCGATAAGTACGTTGAGCCGCTATTTTCACTGATCCAACGTAACAAAAACTGGCTGCAAAAGGCGATGAACTGGCCGCAGTTTGTCACAACCACTGAAGATACGCGCAAAACCGTTCAGAGCAACCTTATGCTGCATCATCGCGGTTACGCGAAGATGTTTATGATCCTCTATCGCGATGAGCTGGTAGGCGTATTTTCGTTTAACCAGATAGTGCCGACCGACAAAACGGCCTACATCGGTTATTGGTTAAGTGAAGATATGCAGGGGAAAGGTATTGTTTCTGCGGCGCTGGAAGCGGTTATCGGTAAATATTCCGCAGAGGGAACGGTGCGGCGCTTTGTGATTAAATGCATCGTCACGAATATTGCCAGCAATAGCGTCGCCACGCGCAATGGATTCACCCTTGAAGGCTGCCTGAGGCAGGCCGAATATCTGAACGGCGAGTTCCACGACCAGAATATTTACGGACGCATCGTCGACTAATCAGAACACGCCGTAAAAAGGCGAGCGGGTAATAAGCTGCTCGCCGTTGATATCCTTAATGCCGCGGATATGGATAAGCTCGTCGCCGCAGCCTTCCACGGCGGCGCGGTCATAAATCTGCACGTTGTTCTCAATCAGCACATTGCCCGTTAATCGGGCCTCACCATAAATGCGCACATTGTCATCCAGTTGGATAGGGCCGCCAGTCAGTGTCGCATCGCCAAAAACGCGCACACGATGCTTCAGCACGCAGTCACCTTCGATAACCGCATTATCATAAACCTGCGAGGAGTAGCGCACGGTGGGAATTTGGCTGTCGCCGAAACCGGCAACTATTTTGGCGCTGCCGAACACTTTGGCGCAGTCGCAGATCCAGACGTTATTTTCCTCGTTGCCTTCAATTATGGCGCGGTCATAAACCTCTGCCCGGTGCTCAATAAACGCGTTATTGACCCGTGCATGGCCATAAATTTGTGCCTGATGCACCACGCGAGAGGCGCTGAGCGTGGCATGGCCGTAGATCTGTAGCCGTAGCTCAGGGTCTTGCGTTAGCCCGAGCACGGCAATAATCTGGCAGCGGTTTTGCACGCGGGCGTGGTCGAAAATGTGGCACTCGCCGCTGATTTGCGAGTGCTCAATCCGCGCGTTGCCGCTAATTCTCGCTCCCTGGCAAATCTCTGACTCGCCCGTAACAAAGGCATTATCCTCAACGCTTGCGCCGCCCCAGATTTTGACATCCTCTTCCAGCCAGCAGTCGCCCGCCTGGCTGAGATTTCCCTCACTTTCCACCCAGCCGCCGCTTTGCCCGGCACGCACATCGGCAAAGTCGCGAAGCGCCTCGATTTGCCAGAGCCGGACTTGCTGGTTTTCCCCCCCCAGGCTGATAATCATGAAGCCGTGAGTCCTCGGTAAGACGGTATTTTTTCATCGCAGTTTCTCGCCGTTGCCTGATGATAAACGTAGCAGGAAAATCACCGGCGTAGCGTTCTGCCGGGGGATCGAATAAAATGCATTTAAAATACATTTTAAAAAATAAACAGAATGAATAAATCTTCTTCCGCCAGCTTTATCAATCTGCCCGCAGGTTACTTCGGCATGGTGCTGGGTATTATCGGGATGGGCTTTGCCTGGCGTTATGCCGCCACCATCTTGCCGGTGCCATCGGCCATCGGCGAAGCGCTGGTAGCTCTCGCCAGCGTTATCTGGCTGCTTCTTGCTGCCGCATTTATCACCCGCCTGGTGCGTCATCCTCAGAGCATAAAGGCAGAAATCTATCACCCGTTGATGAGCAGTTTTGTCAGCCTGTTTCCTGCTACCACTATGCTGGTGGCGATCGGCATTACGCCGTATTTTCGCCCACTTGCCGTGGCGCTGTTTGGCTTCGGTGCCGCGGTGCAGCTTTGTTATGCGGCCTGGCAGTCCGCCGGGTTATGGCGTGGCTCTCACCCCCAGGACGCCACCACGCCGGGGCTTTATTTACCCACGGTTGCCAATAACTTTATCAGCGCGATGGCAAGCGGGGCGCTGGGTTACCACGACCTCGGCATTATGTTTCTTGGCGCGGGCGTCTTTTCCTGGCTTAGCCTGGAGCCAGCAATTTTGCACCGCATGCGCAGCGCGGGTGAGCTACCTGCGCCGGTTCGGACTTCTCTCGGTATTCAGCTGGCTCCGGCCCTGGTGGCCTGTAGCGCTTATCTTGCGGTTAACGGCGGCGTCACCGACTTCTTCGCCAAAATGCTTTTCGGCTACGGCTTGCTGCAACTGCTCTTTATGCTGCGGTTAATGCCCTGGTATATGGCTCAGCCGTTCAATGCGTCCTTCTGGAGCTTCTCGTTCGGCATCTCGGCGCTGGCAACGACCGCGCTGCACCTGAGCCACGGCAGCACCGACGGCCTGTTCCGCATCATCGCTATTCCGCTTTTTATTTTTACCAATGTGATTATCGGCCTGCTGCTGGCGCGCACCTTTATCCTGCTGATGCAGGGAAAGCTGATTTTGCGCTCCGCACTGCCTGAGAAAAAGGATCTGTTATGACCGTGAAGTCTGAAAGCTACTACAGCGAAAAATATGGTTTAACCGCAACACACTCCGATGTTGTTAATGCCGCGACTATCGTACCGCCCGGTAAAGCGCTGGATCTTGGCTGCGGCGGCGGGCGCAACAGCCTGTATCTGAACCAGAAGGGGTTCGACGTCACCGCGTGGGATAAAAACCCGATGAGTATCGCCAACCTGAACCGGATTATCGAGACGGAAGGGCTGAGCAACATTGTTACCGCGGAAGTGAATCTCAATGAGCTGACCTTTGACGGCGAGTACGACTTTATTCTCTCCACCGTGGTGATGATGTTCCTTGAGCGCTCTACTATTCCGGGGCTGATCGCCAATATGCAGCGCTGCACGAAGCCGGGCGGATACAACCTGATTGTGGCGGCAATGGATACCGAAGACTTCCCTTGTACCGTCGGCTTCCCGTTTGCATTTAAAGAGGGCGAGCTGCGTAATTACTACGAAGGCTGGGAGCTGGTTAAGTACAACGAGGACGTGGGTCAGTTACATAAGACCGATGAGAACGGTAACCGTATTAAGCTGCGTTTTGCCACTATGCTGGCGCGGAAGGGATAAAGGTTAATCCTCAATCCCTCTTGCTCCGATCTCCGCGCCTCCGGGAGAGGGATTGAGTTCCCTCGCTCTTGTTCTGATCCCCTCGCCCCTTTGGGGTGTACATACCGGAGACATGGTGAACACTTGTTCGGGGACATGGTAGACACTTACAACTACGGCATAAGAACCCTCTTCCGGAGTCGCTTATGCCCTGGGATGCGAGAGATACCATGTCATTACGTCACGAGTTTGTTCACTTTGCCTCGCAGGACGGGGCTAACATCCGGGCGCTCTGTCGCCACTTCGGCATCGCGCCCGCCACCGGATATAAGTGGCTTTGCCGCTTTCTCGAGGCCGGACTTCCCGGCCTCGCTGACCGCTCACGGGCTCCCCATCATTCTCCCAACGCCACCGCCGCTCAGGTGGCTGACCTGTTACAGCAGGCACACCTGGCCCATCCCCGCTGGGGAGCCCGCAAGATTAAGGCCTGGCTGGAAGCGCAGGGGCACCACCTTCCTGCCGTCAGTACCGTGCACAACCTGATGCACCGTCACGGCCTGCTACCCGGTGTACCGCCGGGTATCCCCTCTGCCGGTCGCTTCGAACACGGCAGGCCGAACGCCCTCTGGCAGATGGATTTTAAGGGACACTTTCCCTTCGCCGGTGGGCGCAGCCATCCCCTCACGCTGCTGGACGACCACTCCCGGTTTTCACTCTGCCTGACGCACTGCGACAACGAGCGGCGTGAGACCGTGCAGTCACATCTGACAAAGGTGTTTGAGCGCTATGGCCTGCCGGAGAGGATGACCATGGATAACGGGGCGCCCTGGGGAGACACCACCGGGACCTGGACCGCGCTGGAGCTGTGGCTGATGCGTCAGGGTATCCGGGTGGGGCACTCGCGGCCTTATCATCCCCAGACGCAGGGCAAGCTCGAGCGTTTTCACCGCAGTCTGAAGGCGGAGGTTCTGCAGGGGAAATGGTTCACGGACAGCGACCAGCTCCAGCGGGTATTTGACCACTGGCGGGAGGTCTATAACTTTGAACGCCCGCATGAGGGACTGAATATGGCGGTCCCGGGTTCGCGCTATCAGCCTTCGGCCAGACAGTACAGAAGCGATGCTCCCGGGCCGGAGTACGATGACGGCGTGGCGGTAAGAAAAGTGGATATCAGTGGAAGCCTGAGCATCAGAGGTATCAGCCTGAAAGCGGGCAAAGCGTTCAGGGGAGAGCGAGTGGGGCTGAAGGAAAGCGGTGAGGACGGTTGTTATGAGGTGTGGTGGTACAGCACGAAAGTGGGAATGATCGACCTGAAGAACCGGTCGATCATCATGGGTAAAAGATGTTAAAAGGTGTTCACTATGTCCCCGAACATCTGTCTACTATGTCCCCGGAACGTACATGGGGAGAGGGTTAGGGTGAGGGGAAAACTACTTCGCCGCCAGCAGGCACAGTTTCAGCGCCACATTGTAAGAAGCCTCAAAAGCCCTCAGCGGCAAAAATTCAAACCGGGAATGGAAGTTATGCGCCCCGGTAAAGAAGTTCGGGGTTAACAGCCCTTTGGCCGACAGCGCCGCGCCGTCCGTGCCGCCGCGCATAGGGATAACTTTCGGCTCAATATCCAGCTCTTCGAGGGCGGCAAAGATCAAATCAATCGCCCGGCGATCTTCGGTAATAGCATTGCTGATGTTGCTGTAGGTATCGCTGATGCTGTATTCCACTCGCGCGGTTGGGTATTGAGCAGCAATTTTCTGTGCCACTTCGCCAATCTGCTGTTTGCGGCGCTCAAAGTTTGCCTGGTCGAAGTCCCGAATATTGGCCTTCAGCACCGCTTCGCTCTGTGAAGCCTGAATTCCGTTAAACCAGATATAACCCTCGCGGCCTTCGGTATGCTCCGGCGTCTGCTGGCGGTCAAAGTGGCTGATGTAATCCGTCGCCATTAGCAGAGGGTTTACCAGCACGCCTTTGGAAGACATCGGGTGGCTGGTCACGCCGGTAAATTTTAGCTCGGCGTGCGCGGCGTTGAAGTTCTCATAAACCACTTCACCCAGCTCACAGCAGTCAATAGTCCAGGCGAAATCCACGTCAAAACGCGCCAGGTCCAGCGCCTTCGCGCCGCACAGGCCAATCTCTTCATCCGGCACAAAAGCTACCACGATATCGCCGTGCTTATGCTCCGCCGTCAGGTTTTCCAGCAGGGTCATCACCACCGTTACCGCCGCTTTATTGTCCGCGCCCAGCACGCTGGTGCCGTCGCTAAAGATAATGTCTTCCCCTGGATAAGCGTTGATTTCCGGGTGTTCGGCGGTGCGCAGCCAGATGTTTTCTTCGGCATTAAGGCACAGGTCTTCGCCGCTGAAACGCAGGATTTGTGGATGGATATCCGGGGAGAGGCCAACGTCAACGGTGTCGATATGGGTGATAAATCCGATGCGAGGTGCGCCCTTCACGTTGCCTTTTTTCACGGCGGTTACCGTGGCGTGCTGGTCAATAACAATATCGTCCAGGCCGAGCTGACTCAGCTCTTCTGCCAGCAACTGAGCCATCTCATGCTGCCCCTGCGTGCTGGGCAGCGTGCCGGTGCGCGGGTCGCTCTGGCTGGTGACCGCCAGGTAACGGAAGAAACGTTGGGTAAGCTGGGCGCTGAGCGGCGAAGGCATAGTGTTTCCTTATTGTTCGATGTTGTTTGTTGGCAATGTAAATTTAATGTTATTTATTAAGGCGATTTGCACAAGCTTTATTCATTCAGGGTCAGGACAAACACCACAGGAAGATAGCGATGAGAACAAAGATTACAACGCTTGCGCTCGCCGTGGCGGCGCTCTCTTTAAGCACCGGCGTTGCCGCCAGCACGCTGGTTTACTGCTCGGAAGGCTCGCCGGAAAACTTTAACCCGCAGCTTTATACTTCCGGCACCAGCGTGGATGCCAGCGCGGTGCCGGTTTATAACCGCCTGGTGGACTTCAAAGTCGGCACCACCGAGTTACAGCCAAGCCTGGCGGAAAGCTGGGACGTGAGTGAAGACGGCAAGGTTTACACCTTCCACCTGCGCAAAGGGGTAAAGTTCCAGAGCAACAAATACTTCAAGCCCACGCGCGACTTTACCGCCGATGACGTCATTTTCTCGTTTATGCGCCAGATGGACCCAAAACACCCGTACCACAACGTTTCCAACGGCAACTACTCCAACTTTGAAAGCCTGGAGTTCGGCAAGTTAATTACCGCCATCGATAAAGTGGATGACAATACGGTTCGCTTCACGCTCGCTCACCCGGAAGCGCCGTTTGTTGCCGATCTGGGCTGGTATTTCGCGTCGATACTTTCCGCCGAATATGCAGACTCTATGCTGAAAGCGGGCACGCCCGAGCGCGTGGACTCCGATCCTATCGGCACTGGGCCATTTGAGCTGAAGCAGTACCAAAAAGATTCCCGCATTCTGTTTACCGCTTTCCCGGACTACTGGCAGGGCAAGTCGAAGCTGGATCGACTGGTATTTTCCATCACGCCGGACGCCTCGGTGCGCTATGCCAAGCTGGAGAAAAACGAGTGCCAGGTGATGCCGTTCCCGAACCCGGCTGACTTGCCGCGTATGAAGGAAAATAAAGACATTAACCTGATGCAGAAAGCGGGGCTGAACACCGGTTTTCTCGCCTTCAATACGCAAAAGCCGCCGCTGGATAACGTGAAGGTTCGCCAGGCGCTGGCGCTGGCCATCAACAAACCGGCGATCATCGAAGCTGTCTTTCACGGAACCGGCATTGAAGCAAAAAATCTGCTGCCGCCGGGCGTGTGGAGCGCGGACGATAAGCTGAAAGACTACGATTACGATCCGGAGAAAGCTAAAGCGTTGCTGAAAGAGGCTGGCTTTGCCAACGGCATGAGCATCGATCTGTGGGCGATGCCGGTTCAGCGCCCGTATAACCCGAACGCTAAACGCATGGCGGAGATGATTCAGGCCGACTGGGCGAAAATTGGCGTTACGGCGAAAATTGTCACCTACGAATGGGGCGAATACCTCAAGCGTGTGAAAAGCGGTGAACATCAGGCCGCGCTGATGGGCTGGACCACGGCAACCGGCGATCCGGATAACTTCTTCGGCCCGCTGTTTACCTGTACCGCGGCCAACGGCGGCTCCAACTCATCGAAGTGGTGCTACCAGCCGTTTGATAAGCTGATTATTGAAGCCCGCGCCGAAGGTAATCATGACAAGCGCGTGGAACTTTACAAAGAAGCGCAGCAGATGATGCACGACCAAATGCCGGCGGTGATGATTGCCCACTCAACCATCTTTGAGCCGGTACGCAAAGAAGTAACCGGGTATGAGGTTGATCCTTTCGGGAAGCATATTTTTTATCAGGTGGATGTGAAGAAGTAACTCAGGCAGGCTGCTTTTTCCCCTGCACGTTCAGAGAACGGTAAACGTGTCAGGGGGAATTATGCCATTCCCCCTGATTCCGGTTAGCCTGGACTACGCTCGCTAACCGCCTCTACCGGCGTAGCCGCCGCCGTCTGATTAGCCTGCTGTTCTTCGCGGAATTTCAGGTTATCCCATACCCGGAAGAACGGGTAATACATCACCAGCGAAATCGCCAGATTCACAATTTGCAGAATCGAGCCGGAAATGTGGCCGCCTGTTGCAAGATAGCCGCTGACGATAATCGGCGTGGTAAACGGCAGGGCGATACCGGCTGGCGGCGCGACCAGGCCGGTTGCCATCGCGGTGTAAGAAACGATGACCAGCACTACCGGCGTCAGGATAAACGGCACCACCAGGTACGGGTTCATCACCAGCGGAATACCAAATACCATCGGCTCGCTGATGTTAAACAGGCTGCCGGGTGCGGCGATTTTCCCAAGTTGCTTCATTTGCACGCTGCGGCTGCGGATAAGCATAAAGATAACCAGGCCTAACAGCGCGCCCGTGCCGCCCGGGGCAATCCACAGGTCATAGAACTGCTGGGTAATGATGTGCGGGATCGGCAGGCCGTTCTGGAAGGCTGCCAGGTTTTCTGACATGTTGGTCAGCCACACCGGGCGGATAAACACCAGTACGATGGTGTCTCCGTGCAGGCCCAGGGTCCACAGAATACCAATCAGAATAACCGAAACGATCATGCCCGGCAGAGAGCCGCCGATGTGGCTCATCGGGATGCCAACCAGGTCGGTAATCATGGTGTTAATATCGCCGAACGGTGTGGCTTCAACCAGCAGACGCAGCGCCAGCACGACCGCCAGCACGCAGAAGCCCGGCACCAGCGCGAGGAACGATTTTGCCACCGCAGGCGGCACGCCTTCCGGCATGCGGATAACCAGATTGCGGTTGCTGATAAAGCGGTAGATTTCGGTGGAAAGCAGGGCAACCAGAATCGCCACGAACAGCCCCTGACTACCAATTTGCCCCATCGGCAGCACGCCTTTTACGAACTCAGCAGGCCCGCCGGAAGGTGGCGTAAACATAATGTTCTGCGGAATTGTCATAATAAAGGCCACCAGCGACACCGCGCCTGAAGTCAGCGGATCGATGGTGCGGTATTTTTCGGCCAGGCGATAGGCGATGCCAAAGCTGGAGATTATCGCCATAATATCGTAGGTCGCTTTTACCGGGTAAAGCAGCTTGCTCTGCCAGCTGGCACCGAACAGGTCGCTCATCAACTGCGGGTAACCGGGCACCGGCAGGTAGGCAAAAATCAGGAAGAACGAGCCGATAAGCATAAACGGCATGTTCAGGATTATCCCGTCGCGGACGGAGAGCACATGTTTTTGCCCGGCGATCTTCAGCGCCACCGGCAGCACATATTTTTCAAGGAACGATTTTTTTGTAGACACGGTTACCCCTGTCCCGGCACGGGGCCGGGTATTATTGTTATTGGTCTGGTTTCCCGGCGAGCCTGCATAGCGCGCCAGCCGGGCAGCGGCGCTAGTTAAACTGCGGCAGCCATGCCTTATTACTTTCCAGCACTTCTTCAAGCAGCGCCTGTGCGATGTTGACGTCCGCCACCAGCGGGTTGGCAATCAGCGCCAGCAGCGCCTGTTGCTTATCGCCGTGGACGGCCGCTTCAATCGTCAGCCGCTCAAAGTCTTTTACCTGCTGCGTCAGGCCGTTCATCAGCGGCGGCAGCTTGCCAAACGCCAGCGGATGAGCGCCGAGAGCGTCTATCACGCAGTTGGTTTCGATAACCGCATCGTCCGGCAGGCCCTGAATCGCACCGTTATTGGCGGTGTTGACCACCATTTGCCTGCCGAGGTTGTTGTACAGAGCGTCGATAAGCTCCAGCGCCACCTCGGAATAAAATGAACCGCCACGCTGGCTAAGTTGCTCCGGCTTTTTGTCGAGCTGCGGGCTGGCGTAAAGTTCAAACAGCTCGGCTTCAACCTTCATTACCTGCTCGGCACGGGTGCCTTTACCGCTGGCAGCATCGGCCAACTCGTCTTTGAGCATGGTGCGGGTTTGCCAGAAATAGCGGTGATAAGGGCAGGGAATAGCCTTCAGGGCGCGCAGCAGCGCCGGAGGCCACGGAATGGCTTTGATGTTGTTCATCGACAGCTGCTCGCCGTCGCACAGCATTTCGATGACTTCGGCGGTGGCGTCCCGCCCATCGGCAATGACTTCGTGCACCCAAACCATGTGATTGAGCCCGGCAAAGCGCAGCGTCACTTTGTCATAAGGCAGTTTCAGCATGTCGGCGATGGTGTGGTGCATGGTCACCGGCACGTTACACAGGCCAACGATCTTCGCGTTGCTATAGCGGGACACCGCCTCGGTCACGATACCCGCCGGATTGGTGAAATTGATTATCCAGGCATCAGGCGCAAGGCGCTCCACGCGTTTAGCGATATCCAGCATCACCGGAATAGTGCGCAGCGCTTTGGCAAAACCGCCGACGCCGGTGGTTTCCTGGCCCAGCAGCTCGTGGCTTAATCCGAGGCGCTCGTCTGCGGCGCGCGCGGGCAACTGGCCAACGCGCAGCTGGGTCAGCACAAAGCTGGAGCCGGAAATTGCGGTATCCGGATCGAAGTGAACCGAAACTTTTACCTGCTCCAGCCCCTTATTAGCGAACATGCGGCGGGCAAGGGCGGCGATAATCTCTACTTTTTCGCGCCCGGCTTCCACGTCCACCAGCGCCAGCTCCGTCATCGGCAGGGCGGCGTGGCGCAGGATCAGGCCTTCAATCAGTTCCGGGGTGTAGCTGCTGCCCCCGCCCACAACGGTAATTTTCATCTCTCTCTCCCGGGCCGGTCAGGCCATTAAGGTGATGGCTTTATCCAGCACGCGGTCGCCGCGCATGGTGCCGTAATCCATCATGTCGATAACCGCGACTGGCTTACCAAGGGGGGCAGAAAGCTCGGTCAGGCGAGCCAGTTCGAACTGCACCTGCGGGCCAAGCAGCACCACGTCCGCGCTGGAGAGGTGGCTTTCAATCTCGGCGACCGACACGGCATCAATCTGCACATCCAGGGCGCGCTTCGACGCCTCTGTGCGCATTTTTTGCACCAGCATGCTGGTGGACATTCCCGCGGCGCAACACAACATGATCTTTTTCATTACCTTTCCTCTCAAAAATGAAAACCTGTTTCAAACAACAGCGCGTTTATTCAGCATGTATGAAAATTATTTTCATGACCGTGATCTGCGTTGGATTATTGATTTCCTGAATAGCAAAGCACTTTGAAGAAGAATGCTGTATAAGTGGGAAAAGCCTTGCGGTAACCGCGCCACGGCAATTGAAAAATAATTTCAAAGCACTATGATGACTTATCAACCCGTGACGCAGACGCAAGGAACCCATACCGCGATGGATATTGTTTATCACCTGGTCCACGGGTTAGCCGACTCATCTCCCCAGGAAACTCGCCTGGCCCGCTTTTTCCTGGAAAACTTCTTCCAGTTACCGGACGCCAGCATGGAACAGCTGGCTGCCAGGGCAGGCGTAAGCCAGGCGACGCTACAACAGTTTGCCCGCACCATCGGCTGTAGCGACATGAATGACTTCCTAGGCCAGGTTCGCCACCAGCGTGACGACAGCCGCGTGCAGCAGGCGCTGACTGCACCGTCTCAGGTTCTGGGCGACGCGGCCTGGGTGGATCACGAAACTCTGCAATATCTCGCCAACCGTGGCGGCGTGGCAAAGGACGTGCTGGAACGTTTTTCTCATTCCATCGGGCGGGATAGCGATGGTGACATCATCATGCGCATCCGCCAGCGGCTTGCGGAGTTCAGCCAGCAAGAGTCCAGGGTTGCCCAGGCGATACTTGACGATCCCGGTTTCGCCGCATCGGCAACCATCGATCAACTGGCCCAGGCCGCAGGCGTTAGCCCTGCAACGATTACCCGTTTTGCGCGGGCGTCGGGCTGCGACGATATACGCGACCTGCGCATGAAGCTGGCTCAGGCCAGTACGGCACTGCCGGGTAGCGGGCTGTCATCACGCTGGCAGCAGCGGCTAAACGGCATTCAACAAACGCTGAACCAGCAGCTGGAAACGCTCCAGGAGCCAGCGGTTACCCGGGCGATAGCGCTGCTTAAACGCGCCAACGCAATCCATATCTTTAGCGCCGGAGCGGCGGACACGCCTTTCGCCAGCCTGCTGCAATACCGGTTGTTAACCCAGGGATTGCCGGCGAGCGTCTGCTCTGACCCGGCGCTGATGAGCTTTACCGCCTCAATGTTAAATAGCGGCCAGGCGATGATCGTCCTTGCCAGTTCGGTGCCGGACGGGGCGTTGCTGGCTGCGGTACAGCAGGCCAGAAAGCAGGGGGCGGAAGTGATTATGGTCACCAGCGATCCGGACGCGATCGCGCATGCCAAAGATATTCTGCTATCACCCGGCGACGGTCGCTACGGCTCGCTGCTGATTATTGATTTACTGTGCGACGGCGTAGCCGCCGGGCCGGAAGCGAGCGGTGGCTCTGAGTTTTAAAATCAAAGCAGCATTACCCACACGAGGAATGTCGTTTTTTGCTATACCTGAAAGGCTTATACCAACTAACAGGGATCAAACGATGCGTACCACAACGTGTTTTAAAGTTGCTTGTCTGGCAGGATTGTTAGCGTTGGCGGGGTGTGCTTCAAAAACCACCGCGCCGGAAAAATACTCTGGGTTTTTAAAAGATTATTCCGGCCTGCAGGAAACCAAATCCGCGACCGGGAAAACGGTTATGCGCTGGGTTGACCCGAATTTCAAACCGGCGAATTACGACAGCCTGGTTTATAACCCGGTAGTTTATTACCCGGTTCCAAAACCAACGACGCAAATAGGCCAAAAAACGCTGGACGGTTTGCTGGCTTATACCAACACCAAACTAAAAGCCGCGGCGCAGCAACGTAAGCCGCTGGTCACCACGCCTGGCCCGCATAGCCTGATTTTCCGCGGGGCCATTACCGGCGTGGATAGCAGCAAGGAAGGGCTACAGTTCTATGAGGTTATCCCTGTTGCCATGGTCGTAGCGGGCACGCAGATGGCTACCGGCCACCGTACCATGGACACCAATCTTTACTTTGAAGGCGAGCTGATTGACGCCGCAACCAATAAACCGGTGCTGAGAGTGGTGCGTAAAGGCGAGGGCAAAACGCTCAATAATGAGAATGCCAAAGTGACCGTCGATACGCTGAAACAGGTTGTTGATGGCCTGGCAACGGATGCCACAATGTTTGACGTTCCGAATAAATAATCGCTTTAATTCAGACAAAAACCGCAGCTCATGGCTGCGGTTTTTTTATTACGCCAGCTTTCTGCGCCACGGCAGCCACTGCTCGGGTTTGGCAAACATCACCAGGTTACCCACCAGAATCATCACCAGGCCGAGCACAGCGTTAACGTGCCAGACGTAACCTTCGTAAACCGTCGATAGCGAAAGCGCCACCAGCGGGAACAGCAGCGTGCTGTAGGCCGCCTGGCTCGCGCCGATGCGGCCTACCAGCGTGAAATAGGCACCAAAGGCGATAACCGAGCCGAAAATCGCCAGGTAGAGCAGCGAGCCGATATAGCGCACGCTAAAGTCGGGCATAAATGACTCTCCGCTTGCCAGCGCTACTAACCCCATAATGGCGGTGCCGTAAAACATTGCGTAGGTGTTGGTGGAGAGCGTTTCCAGGCCACGGCTCTGATGGCGGGCGCTAATCATATTGCCGAGCGAGAACCCGAAGGTGCCGAGCGCGCTAAGGCCAATGCCAATTAATAGCGAAGGCGCAAGCTGGGTAGCGACCAGATCATGCCAGAACAGGGCAATAATCCCCGCTATCCCCAGAGCTGCCGCAGGCAGAACGCGTGGTGACGGCTTTTTGCGGAAGAACAGCATATTGTTGAAGGCGTTAAACAGCACCGCCATCGAGAAGATGACCGACTCCAGGCCGGAACTGATATAGGCCGCAGCGTGATAAAAGCAGAAGAAGTTAAAGCCAAACACGCACGCGCCCTGCAACACGCAAAACAGATGATCTTTAAGCGCTATACGCTTCAGGCGGCCCAGCGCCAGCAACGTAACCAGCATCACCGCGGCCGCTACGGCAAAGCGCCAGAAAATGGAAACAGGTACGGACACCACTCCCTGTTGCATATAAATAGCAATCCAGGTGGTTCCCCAAATCACCACCACCAGAATATAAAGCAAAGCGTTCATTGAATTTCTCATTAGTCCAGAGCAGGGGATGAGTATCAACCGCTGCTCTTAAAAGCGCTTTCACCCACCTGCGGGACTTGCATATTCTTGCGGTTTTTTTTCATCGTGATGCTGGCGGCTAAGATGCACAATCCCTAAACTAACAGGCATGTTCCAGAAGCCAAATTCCCCTATGACCGTGCCTTATCACGCCTTCGAAACGCTGCAAAAGCACAAAGCCCGCCTGAACGGTAGCGTTCAGCTTGGCTCCGGTATTCAGCTTGCGGCCTGGTCGAACGGCGACGACTGTATTACCCAGCGCAGCGATCACCACACGCTCAGCCTGTACGTGACTGAGGGGTATGAAACCTATCAGAAAACGGCCTCCGGCTGGCGCAACGGCGGAGGACCGGATCGTTTCTGCATCATGCCGGAAGACAGCGAGTCAACCTGGGACGTGAGGGATGAGTTCTCGTTTGTCCATCTCTACTGTACGGACGCACACCTGCGGGATATTGCCGAACAGATTTGGGAGCGCAGTCCGGCGGGGATTAATCTCGATGAAAAAACGTTTGCCGACGATCCGCGAATAACCCAGCTGTATCGCCATTTTCTGCTGAGCAGCGACTGGCAGCAACGAGCCAATCATCTGACGTTAAGCACCGCTTCAACGCTCTTGCTGACGCATCTTGTGCAGCACTACAGCAGCGTACAGTGGAAGCTGCCGACGGTTCGCGGCGGGCTGGCACCTGCGGCGTTACGCAACGCTCAGGCCTATATCGAGCAGAATATTAGTGAATCGCTGACGCTGGGCGAACTTGCTCAGCTCGCAGGCCTGAGTGAATATCACTTTGCCCGCATGTTTAAGCAGTCCACCGGCCTTGCGCCGCACCAGTACGTGATGCAGCGCAGAATGGCGAGGGCGGAGCAGCTGGTACGCCACGGACAGTTGCCGCTGACGGATATCGCCATGGCCTGCGGGTTCAGCTCGCCAAGCCATTTCAGCAACCGCTTCAGGAGCGTATTCGGCGCAACGCCTTCACAGCTACGCGCGCTTAAATAGCGAAAACGCCGTATAACAAACTCCCCCGGCAACCAGCCCCCAGAATGCCGAACTCACGCCCAGCAGGTTCACGCCGGATGCGGTGACCAGAAACGTCACGATTGCCGCATCCCTTTCGCGCTCGTGGCTTAGCGCCTGATGCAAACTCCCGGCGATGGTGCCCAACAACGCCAGTCCGGCAAGAGTATGGATCCAAGCCAGCGGCAGCGCGGTGAGCAGCGCTGAAATCGAACCGCCAAAGATCCCCGCAATCAGATAAAACACCCCGGCGGCCGCGGCGGCCATCCAGCGTTTGTCTTTATCAGGATGCGCTTCACCGCTCTGGCAGATGGCTGCGGTAATGGCCGCGATACACACGGAAAACACGCCAAACGGCGCAAGCAGCAGAGCGATTGCGGCGGTAACCACCATCAACGGTGAAACGGGGATATTGTAGCCGGACGCCTTTAGCGTCGCCACGCCGGGTGCATTTTGCGAAGCCATCGTCACCAGGAAGAAAGGAACGCCGATGCCCAGCAGGCTGGTAAGGCTGAACGCGGGCGCGGTGAATTCGGGGATAACCACGGAAACCGGAACCGCGTTGGCATTAATCTCGCCGCCGACAAGGCAAATTGCCAGCCCGGCAAGCATTGCCGCCACTACGGCATAACGCGGTGCAAATACCTTAGCCAGCAGCCAGGCCAGAAACATACTGCCGCTCAACAAAAAGTGACCCTGTAACGAAGTGAAGGCATCAAGCCCGAAGCGCAGCAGCACCCCGGCCAGCATTGCCGCCGAAAGCGTAGGAGGAATAACGCGCATCAGCCGTGCGAATAGCCCTGTCGCGCCGCAAATCAGGATAAGCAAAGACGCAAAAATAAATACGCCAACGGCTTCGTTAAGGCTGGTGCCGGGCAGGCTGGTAGCCAGCAGCGCCGCGCCGGGCGTTGACCATGCTGTTAGAACCGGCACGCGATACCAGAGCGTAAGCGCCAGGGTACTGACGCCCATTGCAATCCCCAGCATCGTCAGCCAGCCGGCTATCTGGTGGGCATTAGCCCCTGCGGCGTCGGCGGCCTGCCAGATAATAGCGGCCGAACTGGCGTAGCCGACCAGCACGGCAACAAACCCGGCCAGCACGGTGGGTAGCGGAGGAAAGGAAAGACGCATGATGTTCTCGCTTGTGCGTTATAACGTCCGGCGAATATAACATTGTGCGCTATAGCGCACAAGGCGCTATACTACGTCGCCAAAGGAGAGCGATATGGATATAGCATTACATCTGGCTAATACCCTAAAAGGCCTGCGCCAGGCGCGGGGCTGGAGCCTGACTCTTGCCGCCGGGAAAACCGGCGTTTCGAAAGCGATGCTCGGGCAGATCGAACGCAATGAATCCAGCCCGACGGTGGCGACGCTCTGGAAGATAGCCACAGGCTTTAACGTGCCGTTCTCGGTATTTCTTGAGGCGGAAGCCGCGCCCGCTCGCCCGGTATTTGATCCGCAGCAGCAGAATATGGTGGTGGTGCCCATTTTCCCTTATGACCCGCAGCTACGTTTCGATCATTTCTCTATCCGGCTTGCACCGGGGGCGCTTAGCGAGTCCTCCGCACACGACCACGGCGTGGTGGAGCATGTGGTGGTAATTACTGGCGAGCTGGAGATGAAAATCGACGGTGAATGGCGGCTTTTACGCGTGGGAGAAGGGGTTAAATTTCACGGTGACCGACCTCATGCATACCGCAATCCCGCTGCCGATGAGGCACATTTCCATTCGCTGATTCACTATCCGGCGACGACGGCGTAACGTCTCTTTTTTGCACTATTTTGCATGAGCGGAATCATCTCCGGATTGGCATAAACGGTTGTAAGCAGAAGAGATAATCTCTGTGAGCACAGTTATGTTCCGTTCACCGGGAATCTGTTTTCCCTGCACGTTCCGCGAACGGTGAACGTGTCAGGGGAAATTCCGCCATTCCCCCTGACAACCCCCGGCGCCCGGCGAGCTCATCGCCGCTGAAGCGGTAAACCCCCGGCTATCACCCAAACATTCGGGGTCGTTCGCGATCCGTTCCCGACGATCGCTCTCTTTCGCTGCTCCCGGCAGCTCCACCCCGACTGAGTTGGGTCAAAGCCGGGGACGATGAGAGCCGGGAACAAGGGCATCGCTGCGAGACTTAAAGCAACACTGACTTTCAGAATGGCTGTGGGATTAAAGTTTGGCACTTATTCCGGCTTAAATCGCCTCCGTTTTCTCTCCGACTGACCAGGGTCCGGACGCCGGGAGCGGGCGGAGGCTGTGAGCGTCGGGAACGCATCTCAGCCGACCCAGGGCTGGGAGATAAAACGGAGGTTTACCGCTTGCGGCGATTTATCTCGCCGGGAGTCCGGGGTCTCGGGGGAGTGACGGTGACTCCCCTGAGACGTTCACGGGTGCCGGAGCTACATAAGCAGCGGGATATTGCGTGAACAGAACCGTCGCCGATCCCGCATAGATGATATTTATGGCCTGGAGACAGTGTTCTTGCGCCGGGGAAGTGACTACAATACCCGCCTTTCGACTATTACAGAACACGACAAACTATGCGCCTGCACGCGAATCAACTTGAATTACTCAGCCCTGCCCGTGATACCGCCATCGCCCGCGAAGCCATTCTTCATGGCGCGGATGCGGTTTATATCGGCGGGCCTGGCTTTGGCGCACGCCACAACGCGGGGAACAGCCTGCAAGACCTGGCTGAACTGGTGCCGTTTGCCCACCGTTATGGGGCGAAGATCTTTGTCACTCTGAACACCATTCTGCATGACGACGAGCTGGAGCCTGCGCGCTCGATGATTATTGACCTCTACGAGGCCGGTATTGATGCGCTTATCGTTCAGGATATGGGCGTGCTGGAAATGGACTTGCCGCCGATTGAGCTGCACGCCAGTACCCAGTGTGACATTCGCAGCGTGGAAAAAGCGAAGTTTCTCTCCGATGCGGGCTTCTCGCAAATCGTGCTGGCGCGCGAGCTGAACCTGCAACAAATTGCCGCTATCCACCAGGATGTTGACGCGACGATTGAATTCTTTATCCACGGTGCGCTGTGCGTGGCGTATTCCGGGCAGTGTAATATTTCCCATGCCCAGACGGGGCGCAGCGCGAACCGCGGCGACTGTTCTCAGGCCTGCCGCCTGCCGTACACCCTGAAAGATGACCAGGGCCGCGTGGTGGCTTACGAAAAACACCTGCTGTCGATGAAAGACAACGACCAGAGCGCCAACCTTGCGGCGCTGGTGGACGCGGGCGTGCGCTCCTTCAAGATTGAAGGCCGCTACAAAGATATGAGCTACGTGAAAAACATCACCGCTTATTATCGCCAACTGCTCGACGAGCTGATGGAAGGGCGCAGCGACCTGACCCGCGCCTCTGCGGGCGTGACCTCCCACTACTTTATTCCGTCGCCGGACAAGACTTTCCACCGCGGCAGCACCGATTACTTTGTTAACGAGCGTAAAATCGACATCGGCGCGTTCGACTCGCCGAAGTTCGTGGGCCTGCCGGTGGGCGAAGTGCTTAAGGTCAGCAAAGATCACCTCGACGTTAACACCACCGACACGTTAACCAACGGCGACGGCCTGAACGTGCTTATCAAGCGTGAAATTGTCGGTTTCCGCGCCAATACGGTGGAAAAAACCGGTAAAAATCAGTACCGCATCTGGCCAAATGAAATGCCGGATATGCTGAAAAAGCTGCGTGCAAATCATCCGCTCAACCGCAACCTTGACCATAACTGGCAGCAGGCGCTGCTGAAAACCTCCAGCGAACGTCGCGTGGCGGTGGATATTGAACTGAGCGGTCACCAGCAGCAGCTGGTGATGAAGGTAACCAGCGAAGAGGGCGTCAGCGTTACGCAAACCCTCGACGGCCAGTTTGACGTTGCCAATAATCCGCAGAAAGCCTTCGACAGCCTGCGTGACGGCCTCACCAAACTTGGGCAGACCATGTATTCTTCCCGCGCGGTGAACATTATGCTGGCCGAAGCGCTGTTTGTGCCGAACGCCCAGCTCAACCAGCTGCGCCGCGATGCTATCGAGCAGCTAACCGAAGCGCGTCTGCAAAGCTATAAGCGCGGCAGCCGCAAACCGGTTAGCGTTCCGCCGCCGGTCTACCCGGACAGCCACCTCAGCTTCCTGGCAAACGTCTATAATCATAAGGCGCGTGAGTTCTATCACCGCTATGGCGTGCAGCTGATTGACGCCGCCTACGAGGCGCACGAAGAGAAGGGCGAAGTCCCGGTGATGATAACCAAACACTGCCTGCGCTTCGCCTTTAACCTGTGCCCAAAACAGGCGAAGGGGAACATCAAGAGCTGGAAGGCAACCCCGATGCAGCTGGTGCACGGTGACGAAGTGCTGACCCTGAAATTTGACTGCCGTCCGTGCGAAATGCACGTCATTGGCAAGATGAAAAACCACATTCTGAAAATGCCGCTGCCGGGAAGCGTAGTCGCCTCCATCAGCCCGGATGAGTTAATGAAAACGCTGCCGGGCAAGGCAAAACGTTAATCATTACCTGAATATTTCAAACCGCTCTCCGTGAGCGGTTTTTTTTTAATCAATCTGCATTAATTTAAATATATTTAGTGACGGGCTAAATTATTACCCAATTAAACAATAGCTCAATAGAACTTAAATTTCGGGCAATCCACGGCGGATTTAGACGCTTTGCGTCGTGCAAGGCTCAACTTCACGATTTTTCGTTATATCTCATTTTCTTAATACTGTTCTAAGATTTCTTTGTTAAATTCTTTCTATTGATTACCCGTTTAGCTAAACAGGGCGTACTCTTCTAATGTTGTGCTTTTATTTAAACAGCCTGCTTCATTATCCCGTCAGCTTTTGGCGTTCAGCGATTTAATAAGGAATCCACGTAATGAGTGATTTTCTGCCTTTTTCACGTCCGGCGTTAGGCGCGGAGGAAATTGCAGCGGTATCTGAGGTCTTGCTTTCCGGCTGGATAACCACCGGGCCAAAGAACCAGGCGCTTGAACAGGCATTTTGTGAGCTAACCGGCAATAAGCATGCGATTGCGGTCAGCTCCGCGACCGGCGGGATGCACGTCACCCTGATGGCTCTGGGGCTCCAGCCTGGCGATGAGGTTATCACTCCTTCTCTGACGTGGGTTTCCACGCTGAATATGATTGTGTTACTCGGCGCAGAGCCGGTGATGATTGACGTGGACAGAGACACGTTAATGGTCACCCCGGAAGCAATCGAAGCCGCTATTACGCCGCGTACTAAAGCCATCGTCCCGGTTCACTACGCGGGCGCGCCTGCCGATATCGACGCTATCCGCGCGATTGGCGAACGCCACGGCATTCCGGTTATCGAAGATGCTGCTCACGCGGCTGGTACCGAATATAAAGGCAAACACGTCGGCTCTCAGGGCACCGCTATATTCTCGTTCCATGCGATTAAAAACATGACCTGCGCGGAAGGCGGCCTGATCGTTACCGACAACGACGAATTTGCCAACCGTATCCGCAGCCTGAAGTTCCACGGGCTGGGCGTGGATGCGTTCGACCGCCAGACTCATGGCCGTGCGCCACAGGCGGAAGTTATCTCTCCAGGCTATAAATACAACCTGGCGGACATCAACGCGGCCATCGCGCTGGTGCAGTTAGGCAAGCTGAAAGAGCTGAATGCCCGTCGTCATGAGATTGCCCAGCGCTATCTCAAAGAGCTGGCCGACACGCCGTTCCTGCCGCTTTCCGTGCCTGAGTGGCAGCATCGCCACGCCTGGCATCTGTTTATTATCCGCGTTGATGAAGCGGCCTGCGGTATTTCCCGCAGCGGCCTGATGGACGCCCTGAAACAGCGCGGCATCGGCACCGGCCTGCATTTCCGCGCTGCCCATACGCAAAAATATTACCGCGAACGCTACCCGCAGCTTCAACTGCCGAACAGCGAGTGGAACAGCGACAGGATCTGTTCGATCCCGCTGTTCCCGACCATGACTGATGACGACACCACGCGAGTGATCGCCGCATTACGTGAAATAGCAGGACTTTAAGATGATGACCCCGGCTCCAATCAAGAAAGTATCCATCGTAATCCCGGTCTACAACGAACAGGACAGCCTGCCTGAACTGCTGCGTCGTACCTCGGAGGCTTGCCAGAAGCTCAACCGTGATTATGAAATTCTGCTGGTCGATGACGGCAGCAGCGACGACTCCGCCGCGATGCTGACCCGCGCGGCAGAAGCGCCGGACAGCCACATTGTGGCAGTACTGTTGAACCGTAACTACGGCCAGCATTCGGCGATTATGGCGGGCTTTAGCCACGTTACCGGCGACCTTATCGTCACGCTGGACGCCGACCTGCAAAACCCGCCGGAAGAGATCCCTCGCCTGGTTGAGAAGGCCGACGAAGGCTATGACGTTGTCGGCACCGTGCGCCAGAACCGCCAGGACAGCTGGTTTCGCAAGCGCGCATCTAAAATGATCAACCACCTGATCCAGCGCACCACCGGCAAAGCGATGGGCGACTACGGCTGTATGTTGCGCGCCTACCGCCGCCACATTATCGACGCGATGCTGCACTGCCACGAGCGCAGCACCTTTATCCCTATCCTGGCGAACACCTTTGCCCGCCGGGCGATAGAAATCCCGGTGCACCACGACGAGCGCCAGTTCGGTGACTCGAAGTACAGCTTTATGCGCCTTATCAACCTGATGTATGACCTGATCACCTGCCTGACCACCACGCCGCTGCGTTTGCTGAGCGTAGTGGGCAGCATTATCGCGCTGTCCGGTTTCGGCCTCGCGGTGCTGCTGGTGGTGCTGCGTCTTGCCCTTGGCCCGCAGTGGGCTGCGGATGGGGTGTTTATGCTCTTCGCCGTACTGTTCACCTTCATTGGCGCTCAGTTTATCGGTATGGGGCTGCTGGGTGAGTACATCGGCCGTATCTATAACGACGTGCGCGCGCGCCCTCGTTACTTTATTCAACGCGTAGTTAGCAGTGAAACCGCATTATCTTCAGAGGAAAATCAATAATGAAAGCAGTTGTTTTTGCCTATCACGATATGGGCTGTGTGGGCGTTCGTGCCCTTGTTGAAGCTGGCTATGACATCGCGGCAATTTATACTCACCCGGATAACGCGGCTGAGAATAACTTCTTTGGTTCCGTTGCCCGCACTGCGGCAGAATTCGGTATCCCGGTTTTTGCGCCGGAAGACGTTAACCACCCGCTTTGGGTTGACCGTATCAAAGAAGCCCAGCCGGAAGTGATTTTCTCTTTCTACTATCGCAATCTGCTGAGCGAAGAGATCATCAACAGCGCATCCGTAGGCGCATTCAACCTGCACGGCTCCCTGCTGCCTAAATTCCGTGGCCGCGCGCCGCTGAACTGGGTGCTGGTGAAAGGTGAAACCGAAACCGGCGTTACCCTGCACCGCATGGTAAAACGCGCTGACGCAGGTGACATTGTTGCTCAGGAACGCGTGGCGATTGCCGCAGAAGATACCGCTCTGACCCTGCACCACAAGCTTTGCGAAACTGCAAAATCCCTGCTGGCCAGCGCGCTGCCGATTATCAAAACCGGCCACTTCCCGCAGACCGCACAGGACGACAGCCAGGCAACCTATTTTGGTGGCCGTTCTCCAAAAGACGGCGCTATCAGCTGGGAAGGCAGCGCTGCCGAAGCCAACAACCTGGTCCGTGCGGTAACCGAGCCGTGGCCGGGCGCGTTCAGCTACGTGGGCGGCAGCAAGTTTATCGTCTGGAAAAGCCGCGTGCTGGACAGCAATAACGGCGCTAAAGCAGGGACCGTGCTCTCCGTTAGCCCGCTGGTTATTGCCTGCGGCACCGGCGCGCTGGAAATCGTGACCGGCCAGGCCGAAAACGGCGTTTACATGCAGGGCTCCCAGCTGGCTCAGTCCCTGGGCCTGGTGAACGGCGCTATCCTCAGCAGCAAACCGGTATCGGCGATTAAACGCCGCACCCGCGTGCTGATCCTCGGCGTGAACGGCTTTATCGGTAACCACCTGACCGAGCGCCTGCTGCGTGATGACAACTTCGAAATCTTCGGCCTCGACATCGGTTCCGACGCTATCTCCCGCTTTATCGGCAACGAGCGCTTCCACTTTGTGGAAGGGGATATCAGCATTCACTCCGAGTGGATCGAATACCACATTAAGAAATGCGACGTGGTTCTGCCGCTGGTTGCTATCGCAACGCCTATCGAATACACCCGCAACCCGCTGCGCGTATTCGAACTGGACTTCGAAGAGAACCTGAAAATCATCCGCGACTGCGTGAAATACAAAAAACGCATTATCTTCCCGTCAACTTCCGAAGTGTACGGCATGTGTACCGATGCCTCGTTTGACGAAGATAACTCCCCGCTGATCGTTGGCCCAATCAACAAACAGCGCTGGATTTACTCGGTGTCCAAACAGCTGCTGGACCGCGTAATCTGGGCATACGGCGAGAAAGAAGGGCTGCGCTTCACGCTGTTCCGTCCGTTCAACTGGATGGGGCCGCGCCTGGACAACCTGAACGCCGCGCGTATCGGCAGCTCCCGCGCCATCACTCAGCTGATCCTTAACCTGGTTGAAGGTTCGCCTATCAAGCTTATCGACGGCGGCAAGCAGAAGCGCTGCTTCACCGATATCGGCGACGGCATTGAAGCGCTGTTCCGCATCATCGAGAACAAAAACAGCAACTGTGACGGCCAGATTATCAACATCGGTAACCCGGACAACGAAGCAAGCATCAAACAGCTGGCAGAAATGCTGCTGGAAAGCTTCGAACGCCACCCGCTGCGTAGCCAGTTCCCGCCGTTTGCCGGTTTCCGCGAAGTGGAAAGTAGCGCCTATTACGGCAAAGGCTACCAGGACGTTGAGCACCGTAAGCCGAGCATCCGCAACGCGCAGCGCCTGCTGAGCTGGACTCCGGAAGTTCATATGGAGAAAACCATCGACGAAACGCTGGACTTCTTCCTGAAAACCGTTGAACTCACGGACCCTGCTTCATGAGAAAAGTCGGCCTGCGCATTGATGTCGACACCTGGCGAGGCACCCGAGAAGGGGTGCCAAACCTTCTGGAGACGCTAAGTTTACACTCGACTCAGGCAACTTTTTTCTTCAGCGTTGGGCCAGACAACATGGGGCGCCACCTGTGGCGCCTGATCAAGCCTAAGTTCCTGTGGAAGATGCTGCGCTCCAATGCGGCATCGCTCTACGGCTGGGACATTCTGCTGGCGGGCACCGCATGGCCGGGGCGCAATATCGGCGCCGGTAATGCCGCGGTGATTGCCGCAGCGGCTGACCACCATGAAGTTGGCCTTCACGCCTGGGACCACCATGCCTGGCAGGCCTGGGCGGGCGTCTGGGAGCGTGAAAAGCTCGAACAGCAGATCCGCCTCGGGCTTGAAGCGTTGCAGAAAATCATCGGCCAGCCGGTAAGCTGCTCGGCTGTCGCAGGCTGGCGTGCCGACCAGCGCGTAGTGCAGGCCAAATCCGCTTTCCCGTTCCAGTACAACAGCGACTGCCGCGGTACCGCGCCGTTTATTCCGGTGCTGGCAAACGGCAAGCAGGCGGCGGTGCAAATCCCCGTCACGCTGCCGACCTGGGACGAGGTTATCGGGACTGAGGTTAATAAAGAAAACTTTAATCGCTATATTCTGGATAAAATTCATCAGGATAGCGGTACACCGGTTTACACCATTCATGCTGAAGTTGAGGGCATGGTGATGCGAGAATCCTTTAGTGAATTGCTGGCGATGGCCGCCGCCGAAGGGGTGCAGTTCTGCCCGCTAAGCGAGCTGCTGCCGGACGATTTATCCACGCTGCCGAAAGGCAAAATTGTGCGCGGGACAATCCCAGGCCGGGAAGGCTGGCTGGGTTGCCAACAACTTATAGAGTCTTGAACCGATGAAATCAGCAAAATATGGAATGACCCTGCTGGTCTGTTTTGCCTTACTTTACCTGGTGCCGCTGGAGTTTCGTGCTCTGTGGCAGCCGGATGAGACGCGTTACGCGGAAATCAGCCGCGAAATGTTGTTCTCCGGTAACTGGATCGTCCCACATTTTCTCGACCTGCGTTATTTCGAAAAGCCGGTTGCGGGCTACTGGATCAATAACATTAGCCAGCTGATCTTCGGTCATAACAATTTTGGGGTGCGTTTTGGCTCGGTCTTCTCGGTTACCCTGAGCGCGTTGCTGACCGTCTGGCTGGCGTTCCGCCTGTGGCGTGACAAAACCGTTGCCGTACTCTCCGGCGTGATTTTCCTTACCTGCCTGCTGGTTTACGGCATCGGCACCTATTCGGTGCTCGACCCGATGATAACCCTGTGGCTGACGGCGGCTATGTGCAGCTTCTGGCTGGCGAGTACGGCGAAAACCACCGGCGGCAGAATTGGCGGTTATGTGCTGCTTGGCATGGCCTGCGGCATGGGCGTGATGACCAAAGGTTTTCTGGCGCTTGCGGTGCCGGTGATCGGCGTGCTGCCTTGGGTCATTGCGCAAAAACGCTGGAAAGAAGTGCTGCTGTTCGGGCCGCTGGCGGTACTGAGCGCGATACTTATCACGCTGCCGTGGGCGCTGGCGATCGCCAAAGCCGAGCCGGACTTCTGGAACTACTTCTTCTGGGTGGAGCATATTCAGCGTTTCGCCGAGAAAGACGCCCAGCACAAAGCGCCGTTCTGGTATTACATTCCGTTCCTGATTGCCGGAAGCCTGCCGTGGCTTGCATTGCTGCCGGGTGCTTTAAAGCGCGGCTGGCAGGAACGAAACGAGCAGAGCGGGGCGTTCTACCTGCTGGGCTGGGTGATTATGCCGCTGCTGTTCTTCAGCATCGCCAAAGGCAAGCTGCCGACCTATATCCTGCCGTGTTTTGCGCCGCTGGCTATCCTGATGGCTCGCCACGCCGTGCAGCTGGCTCGTACGGGGTCGAAGGTGCTGCGTATCAACGGCTGGATCAACATGCTGTTCGGCCTGATCTGCGTGATTATCGTCGGCTTCGTGCTTGCGCCGTGGGGCCTGGCTAAACACCCCGTGTTTGCCGCCAACGAAACCCTGAAAGTGGTGCTCGGCTGTCTGGCGTTCGCGGTTTGGGGAGGGGTAGGCCTGTTTACCCTTAACAACAGCTCACAACGTTGGTTCTGGGCGGCCCTTTGTCCGCTGGGCCTGGCGCTGCTGGTGGGCGCGGTTATTCCCTCTAAAGTGGTTAATTCTAAACAGCCTCAGGCGTTTATTCACCAGATGCACGCCCAGCTGGAAGACAGCCGCTATATCTTTACCAACAACGTCGGCATCGGGGCGGGTATTGCCTGGGAGATGAAGCGCAGCGACATCAACCTTTACGGGCAGCGCGGCGAGGTAAGCTACGGCCTTGACTACCCGGAAGGCAAAGGGCGTTTTGTCAGCTACGAAGATTTCAACGACTGGCTGGCCGAGCACCGCAAAGAGGGCAAAGTTTCACTGCTATTGCTGCTGTCTAACAATAGCGACCTGAGCGACCTCAAATTGCCAACGCCTGACCACCGTGCAAACAGCGGCCGCTTCGTGTTGCTCGAGTACGATGAGCAGCCATGAATATCGCGCTGATTATTCTGGCCAGCCTGCTTAGCTGCGGCGGCCAGCTGTGCCAGAAGCAGGCCGCGCAGGGTGAAGGGCGTCGGCACCTGCTGACCTGGCTCGGGCTGAGCATTGTGCTGCTCGGGCTGGGGATGCTGGTCTGGCTGTTGGTCCTGCAACATGTTGAAGTCAGCATCGCTTACCCGATGCTGAGCCTGAACTTTATCTTTGTCACCCTGGCGGCGCGCTGGATCTGGAAAGAAAAAGTTTCGACGCACCACTGGATAGGCGTGGTGCTGATTATGCTCGGCATCATCGCTCTCGGAGGACACGCCTGATGGGTTATATCTGGGCGTTAATGAGCGTACTGCTGGTGAGCGGGGCGCAGCTCGCCATGAAGTGGGCAATGATTCAGTTTCCCGCCGCTTCTTTAAGTCTCGACTTTGCCTGGGCGGTACTTTCCGGCGGCTACGCGCTGTTTGCGTTGTTGTGCGGGCTGGCGGCTTATGCGTTCTCGATGGGCTGCTGGTATCTGGCGCTGCGGCGTATTCCGCTCAGCAAAGCTTATCCGCTGCTTAGCCTCAGCTACGTTCTGGTGTGGGTTTCCGCCATCAATCTGCCGTGGCTGAATGAGGCGTTCAGCCCTGAAAAGCTAATCGGCGTGGCGGCGATTTTCTTCGGTCTGGTACTGATTTGCCTGCCGCATAATTTGCGCCACAAAAAGGAAAAGTAATGCGCTAAATGTTCAGGCAAACTGAAGGCAATCAGATGAATACCGGATGCAGTATATGAACCCACATATCATTGAAGTGCCGTTAGAAAAGTCTTACCGCCTGATCAACCACGGCCCAACCGTTCTGGTCTCCGCCCATCACAATGGCGTGGACGACGTAATGACCGCAGCCTGGGCCTGTGCGCTGGATTTTACCCCTTCAAAACTGATGGTGGTGCTGGATAAAAGCACCGTCACTCGCACGTTAATTGAAAGCAGCGGCACCTTTGTGATTCAGGTGCCGTGTGCTGCCCAACTGAACATGACCCACTTTCTCGGCACCCACAGCCTGAAAGAGATGCCCGACAAACTGCAACAGGCGGGCGTTGAGCTGTTTCATGCTCCAGGGCACAGCGCGCCGCTGGTGGCGGGCTGCACCGCCTGGATGGTCTGCAAACTGATCCCTGAACCGCATAACCACCAGGCGCACGACCTGTTTATCGGCGAAATTATTAGCGCATGGGCGGACGACCGCGTATTCCAGAATGGCCGCTGGTCATTTGAAACCGCCGACCCGGCGTTCCGCAGCCTGCACTACATCGCGGGCGGCCACTTTTACGCTATCGGCGAGCCGCTGGTTGTGCCAAACGTGGAGGCATAATGAAAAAGATTGAGCTTCCCGCCGACGACTACCGCAAATTGCGGGACTTTATTACCGACTGGCTGGAGGACAAACACGACCTCCAGCTCGGGCAGTTTGAGGCCGAATTTTTCCTCGATGAACTGGTGAAGAAAATGGCTCCGGCTCTCTATAACAAAGGGCTGGACGACGCTCTGGCCGTGGCGCAAAGCAATATGCTGACGCTGGAAGAGCTGCTCGATTTAGAGAAGGTCATCGACTAGCCTGCTCCTTTGCTAACCAGGCGTTTATCGCCTGGTTAAATTGCCCCACGGCGCAGGCGCACTGTAGCCATAAATCTTCGATTTCTACTTCATCTACCACGGCTTCGCGGCAGGCCAGCTCCAGTTTACGGCAGGCGGCTTCGGCCCGTTCCGCCCCGCATATTTGTACCGCCCCGGAAATGCGATGCACGCAGGAGGCCAGCTCGGGCCAGTCCTGTAGGTTCAGCAGATCTTCGGCAAGGGTCAAATCCTCCTCGTTGCTTTGCAGCGTCAGGCTCAGCAGCTCTTTCAGCATGCCGCCGTCGTGGCTGCTCATGGCCTGAAGTTTTTCGATGTTGACCAGTTTTTCAAGGCTTACCGGCTCCGCCTGTGCTTCCTGTTTGCTGTTCATCACGCCGGCGAGAATCGCCTCCAGCTGCGGGAGCTGGAGCGGCTTAAACAGGCAGTCATCCATACCCGCCAACATGCAGCGGGTGCGCTCCTCCGGCCAGGCGTTGGCCGTCAGTCCGAGAATAATCACCGGCGCGGCCTGGTGCTGGCGAATAAGCCGGGTCAGCGCCGGGCCGTCCATCCCCGGCATGCTGCAATCGGTTATCACCACGTCGAAGGCATTTTCCTGCCACAGCGCCCAGGCCTCTTCGCCGTCGCGAGCCTCGGTGACCCGGTGGCCGAGGTGAGCCAGTTGGCTGCGTAGCAGCAGCCGGTTAGCAGGGTGGTCGTCGACCGCCAGAATACTCAGCGGATAATGGCGCACCGCCTGCTGGTGACTCTCGGACTGCGTCTGCTCAGGCCGCCGTTGGCTTTGCGCCACGGGTACGGTAAAACTGACTTCGGTTCCGTGTCCGTGGAGGCTTTTCATCGAAATATTGCCGCCCATCATCTGCACCAGCTGGGCGCAAATCGCCAGCCCAAGCCCGGAGCCGCTTTGCCCGCGCCCGTTCTTAGCCTGCACCCACGGGGAGAAAATATTTTCCTGCTCCTCGGCGGTGATGCCTCTCCCGCTATCTACTACGCTTATCTTCAGCAGCACTCTGTCTGCCGGGCCGCTCTCCAGCGCCGCGATATCAACGTTAACGCAGCCCCGGTCGGTGAATTTAATCGCGTTGCTTACCAGGTTCGAAAGCACCTGGCGAAAACGCAGCGGATCGATATACACCTGGTAAGGCAGAGGCGGGGATAAAATGCAGCGCAGCCGCAGGCTTTTTTGCCGCGCCAGCCCTTCGAACACGCGCACTACCGGCGGCAGCAGGTCGGTAGTTCTTACCCACTCCGGTGCCAGTTCCAGGCGGCCTGACTCAATCCTCGCCATATCGAGAATATCGCCGATTAGCCCCATCAGGGTGCGGGCAGACTCCCAGGCTACGTGAATCGGATCTTCTTCCTCCGGCAGCTTGCCGTTGGCTTTTACCGCCAGCTCCAGCAGGCCAATAATCGCGCTGACCGGGGTGCGGATTTCATGGCTCATGGTCGCCAGAAAAGTGCTCTTCGCCCGGTTTGCCTGCTCGGCACGCTCGCGCTCTTCCGAGAGCGCCAGGGTCAGGGTTTCGTTGTACTCCAGCTGAGCCTGCAATTTCTGCTGCGCCAGCAGGCGCGCCCGAACTTCGCGATGCAGGTAATAGACCCAAATAAGCGAAGTCAGGATCAAGATGCCCGCTACGCTAAGCACCAGCCAGAACTGGGTTTTATACAACTCCCACGTATCCAGCCGAACGTCCGGTCGGGTTTGCCATTTGTTGATGATGCTATTGATGTCGGCGGGGGAGATATTCTCCAGCGATTTATTCAGAATGCTGAGCAGCTCCGGCTGATCGCGGGAGACGGCGAAAGAGATCCCCGCCGTCTGGCCGCCAACGCGCCCGCCAATCTTCAGTCTGTCGCGGAAGTAGCGGTCAATCATGTAGCTGGCGCCAAACAGCGAGTGAATGGCAATATCGGCCTTGCCGTCATCGACCATTTGCATAGCAATGCTGGCATTGGCGGTTTCGATAAGGCGAATACCGGGATTAAGCTGTTGCAGTTCCGGGATCAGGCTGTTTTTGCTGACGATGGCAACGCGGGTGCCTGCCGGAAGCGGGGAGGCGTAGTTTTTTTCCTTTGCCTGAACCATCACGAATGGCGATGTGAAATAAGCACGAGAAAACAGCAGGTTCTGGTTCCGCTCTTCGCTGTGGCTGACCGCGCCGATAAACATCGCCTTTTTATCCGTAAGCTGGTGCTCCATCGCGCTGACGGAATCCGCCGAAACCGGCTCAAAATGCAGGCCGGTGCGCAGCCGAATCAGCCGTAAAATATCATCCGTCACGCCATAAAAATTGCCGTTGGCATCGATCATGGTAAAGGGCGCATAGAAAGCGTTTACCGACACTTTTACCGTCGGGTGCCGCGCCAGCCATTTCTTTTCCGCCCCGGAAAATTCAACCTGCTTGCTGACGCGCCAGAGGTTAGCCCGCTCGCTCCACTGCTGGAGGATCACCTGATGCTGAATGCGTGGAATGGACTCGAGGGCACGATTCACCGCCCGCATCAGCGGCAGATCTTCGCTACGCAATACAAAATGACTGCCGGTTTCCCGCTCGGGATAGACCCGCTGAAAAGCGAGGAAATGCGAGTAATTACGCTCGAGCAAATAGGAGGTGGTCACCAGGTTGCCGATGTAAAAATCATTTTCCTCAAAGGCAACCGAGGCCATGGCCTGTTCGTCGGTAGAAAAATGGCGGATGGTCACGCCGGGAAAATTTTGCTCTATCCAGCTGTCGTCCACGTACCAGCGGGCAATCGCCAGCCGCATGCCCGGCCGGTAGCGGAAGGGCGCGACATTGCTGCTTTTTCTGTGAACCAGTACCGGGTGGTCGCTAATAAAGTTGCCGGATGTGGCAAACTTTGAATGCTGAGGCAGCACTTTACCCGAAGGGTCGGCCACCATATCTACTTTGTGCTGCGCCAGCGCGCTTAGCGCCGCCTCGCGGTCGGCAAACATCTGCACGTTGACGCGCAGACCCAGGTATTGCGCTATCAGGTGGATGTAGTCGGCTATCATCCCCTCATAGCGACTGTTTCCCGTATACAGGTAAAGCGGTGGGATTTCGGGCTGCCAGACCGCAACGTGCAGCTCGCGCTTGTTCCCCAGCCAGCGCCAGTCCTTGTCGTCGAGGGTAAAGGCTTTGGGCTGGTAGCTTTCACGGCTCAGGATATGCAGGCGCTCCGGTTCTGCGGAGCGTTCGGCCTGCGCCGGAGGGAGGATTAACAAGCTAAGCAGCAGGAGAAAAAAATTGAACATCTGTTTAATCCAGGCTGTGGCGGCGGGCAAAATCAATCAGCTCGAGGGTGCTGCTGACCTGAAGCTTGGTCATGATGCGGGTTTTATAGGTGCTGACCGTTTTGTTACTGATGTGCATTTTGTCGGAGATATCCATGATTTTTACTCCCCGGCTCAGGTAACAAAGCACCTGTAGCTCGCGGTTGGACAGTCTTTTTACGGCCTCAACTTCGCTCGCAGGTCGGGTGTTTTTCGCGCTGGCCTGGCGGCGTAGCGGAAAGTAACCATAGCCGCGCTCTACGGCACGTACCGCATCCTGTAATTCGTCCAGATTATTACCCTTGCCGACAAAACCATCCGCGCCGCTGTTCATGCAGCGGCTTAAATAATGCTCATCATCGCGCCCGGTTAGCACTAATAACCGGCCGGAGAAGTCGTGGTTTCTTAATTTTTCTATTAATTCCACGCCGCTCAATCCGGGAATATCTAAATCCACGACGACAATTTCGGGGTTTAATTTTTGAATTAATTTAAATGCCTCCGAGCCGTCGCCGGATTCGGCAAGGATTTGATGACCGTCTTTTTCCAGCAGCATGCGAATAGCCAGACGCGCCATCGGATGGTCGTCTATTATCAACAGGGTCGCCATTATTCTTCCTCGAGTTTGTTTTCTTTATAAAGGCTGACATAAAATGGCCGTTTATATCAACTGATAAAATAATGCATACTTTTCTTGTCATCCTTTGTCGATTGTTATGCTGCCCGCCATTCGCGCTGGGTGCGGGGCTGTTGCGGCTCAGCAAGGTGTGTTTGTAGTCCTGGGCTGACAGAAATTGATGACTTTGATGACAATGCTCTGACGCCATTCTGAATGTTTAATTATTTGGTGGGCGTATAGTGAGTTCCACAAGGCGGGAATATATCGGAGCGTATATTTACCAAACTTACCGCAAAGGATTTGCGACTGGTTCATGTAGCGCGGAATAATGATTGATTAACCTTTTATACTTACTTGGTGTTAATTGATGTTCGCAGCGTGACCCGCTTTGCTAATTAACTACAGGAATGACCGGTAACTCACTGCCTTTTCTTTAAAGAAAAGTTTTGAATGCGCATCTTTCATAAACCAATACGGTTATGCAGGAAGGTTAATACGGTGTCCGGCGTTGAACTTCATTTATTCACAGGAATCATGTTTTATGAAAAAGCAATTACACGCTCTGGCATTACTTTCCGTTATCAGCGGTGCGGCAGTTTCAACGGCTAACGCAGCCGACGGCACCATTCAGTTTAACGGTAAAATCATCGATGCAGCCTGCACCGTCTCTCCGGCAAGCGCCAGCCAGACCGTTACTCTGGGTCAGGTAAGCGATAAAGCGTTTGCCGCGCAGGGCGACACCGCTGGCGCAACGGCCTTCCAGATTGACGTGACCAGCTGCCCGGCGACCGTCACCAGCGCAACCGTGAAGTTCGACGGTACAGCATATCAGGGCGACAACTCCGCGCTGGCGCTGACCCAGGATCCGGGCGCAGCTACCGGCGTAGGCATTCAGATCCGCAATGCGGACAACTCCGTGCTGCCGCTGTTCACGCCTTCCCAGAGCATCGCACTGGCTCAGACAGGCACCAACACGCTGAAATTCAACGCGGCCTATGTGGCTAAAGCGGCAACCGTGACCGCAGGTCCGGCCAACGCCACCGCAACGTTCAGCGTGGTTTACAACTGATTGCTCTAAGCAATTACTCCAGCCGGCCTGCGGGTCGGCTTTTTTTCCCTCTCTCTGGAGTCTCTATTGTGAAGACAAAACTCTCTTCTCTGCTGTTAGCAGGCTTACTCGCAGGAAGCGGTATTGCTCACGCTGGCGTTGTCGTTGGCGGCACGCGAGTTATTTACGACGGTGAGAAAAAAGAAGCGGCAATCGGTATCGACAACCCGGACGCCTCTCCGTACCTGATTCAGTCGTGGGTGGAAAACGAAGCGGGCAATAGCGATAAGCGCAGCTTTATCGTCACGCCGCCGCTGTTCCGCCTCGACGCCAAACAAAAGAACACCCTGCGTATCATGCAGGCCGGTGCCGGTTTGCCAGCGGATCGTGAAACGCTGTTCTGGCTGAACATAAAGTCTATTCCGGCGACCGATGCTTCGGCGGCTGAAAACACCTTACAGCTGGCAATTAATACCCGCATCAAGCTGATTTATCGCCCGGCGGCGCTGAAGGGCGAAACGCCGGAAAACGCCAGCGGCCAGCTTAAATGGGCGCGCCAGGGCCAGGCCCTGTCCGTAACCAACCCGACGCCTTATTACATCAATTTCCAGTCGGTCAGCATCGGCGGCCGTCAGCTCGACAAGGCCACTTACGTTGCGCCACGCTCCTCGGCCCGTATTGAACTGCCGGCAGACGCGCGCGGCAGCCAGGTTGAATGGAAAGTCATCAGCGACTACGGCGCCGTTGGCGCACTCCACAAAGCCTCTCTTTAAAGAATCGAATCCGCTGGAATAAAATTATGCCCTTTTTTGCTTGCTCCGGAAAAACGCGGCCAACCTTACTGGCTACCACTATCGCACTGCTCATGTCTTCGCTTGCGGCTGAGGCAAAGGATTACTTTAATCCCGCGCTGCTTCAGCACACTGGCGAAGGCGGCACCGCACCCGATCTCTCGGCGTTTGAAAACGGCGGCCAGCTTCCGGGCAGCTACCCGGTGGACATCTACCTCAACGGCGAGCAGGTAGACAGCAAGGCGGTAACGTTTTTCCAGACCGCAGATAAGGGTCTGCAGCCGTGCCTGACCGTGGCCGATCTGGCGCAGTACGGCGTGCGCGTGGATTTATATCCAGAACTGCAAGTGGCGGGTGAAAACTGCGCTTCGCTTGCGGCCATTCCCGAAGGCAGCGCCGAGTTCGTTTTCAGCGCCCAGCGCCTTGACCTTTCTATTCCTCAGGCGGCAGTTAGCCCGCGCATTCGCGGTTATGTCCCGCCTTCGCAGTGGGATGAGGGGATTAATGCTGCCCTGCTGAACTACAGCTTTAGCGGCATGAGCGAGCTGGAAGGCCAGCGCGGCGGTTCGGGCGGTAGCCAGTATCTGAACCTGAGGCCGGGTATTAACCTTGGCCCGTGGCGCCTGCGCAACTACTCAACCTGGTCACGCAGCAACGGCGAAAATGATAAATGGAGCACGGTTTACAGCTATGCCCAGCGCAGTATCGTGCCGTTCAAAAGCCAGCTTACGCTGGGCGAAAGCCTCGTGCCGTCGGACGTATTCGACAGCGTGCCGTTTCGCGGCGCACAGCTGGCTTCCGATGACGAAATGCTGCCGGAAAGCCAGCGCGGTTATGCCCCGGTGGTGCGCGGCATCGCACGGAGCAACAGCGCGCAGGTTATCATTCGCCAGAACGGGTATGTCATTTACCAGACCACGGTGCCGGCAGGCCCGTTCGAAATTACCGATATGTTCCCGACCGGGGGCAGCGGCGACCTGTACGTCACGGTAAAAGAAGCGGACGGTAGCGAGCAGAGCATGGTGGTGCCTTTTGCCTCCTTGCCGGTATTGCAGCGCGAAGGGCGGCTGCGTTTTAGCCTGACCGGCGGCCAGTATCGCACCTACGACAGCAGCGTTGAAAAAACCATGTTTGGGCAGGGCACCGCAATTTATGGCGTCGGCAAAGGCATGACGATATACGGCGGCGCGCAGCTGGCTGAGCATTACCGCTCGTTTGCCGCAGGCGTCGGGCAGAACCTCGGCGTTATCGGCGCTATTTCCGCCGACGTAACGCAATCCTGGGGCCAGCCGAAGGAGCAGGAAGCCAGCCAGGGGCAGTCGTGGCGCGTGCGCTACAGTAAAAGCCTCGCCGAGACGGGAACCCACGTCGCCATTGCCGGTTATCGTTACTCCACCGAGGGCTTTGCTTCTCTGTCGGACGTGCTGGAAACCTATCGTGATAATCCCTACACCCTGAGAAACGACAGAAAACGTAACCGGGCGGAACTGACGCTGAGCCAGGATCTCGGTGACGAACGCGGCTATTTATCCGTCGGTGCGATTAGCGAGGATTACTGGAATGGCGCACGCAAAACCTCCTCCTGGAGCGTGGGCTACAACAACAGCTGGAACGGCGTCAGCTATAGCCTCAACTACGCCCTGAATCGCAATACCTCCCAGGCCGGAGCGGCGACGGAGTACGGCAAAACCTACGATCGCGACCAGGTTGTCTCGCTGAATATCAGCCTGCCGCTTGGCCGCTGGCTGAGCAACAGCTACGCCAGCTACGGCATTAGCAGCAGCAAGTCCCGCGGCACGGTGAATACCGTCGGCCTGAACGGCACCGCATTGGAAGGTAATAACCTTAACTGGAACGTGACCCAGGGCTATGCCTCGCGCGAGCGCGAAAATTCAGGCTACACCAGCCTTAACTATCGCGGCACCTACGGGGAAGTTAACGGCGGCTACAGCTACGCCAGCGGGCAGCGCAACCTGAACTACGGCGTGCAGGGTTCAATTGTGGCACATGCGGACGGAGTCACTGCCGGGCAGCAGCTTGGCGAAACATTTGGCCTGGTCAAAGTGCCGGGGGCTTCCGGCGTGGCGGTGAATAACCAGACCGGCGTGAAAACCGACTATCGCGGCTACGCCCTGGTGCCGAACTTAATGCCGTACCGCCATAACGACGTCACGCTGAGTACTGAAAGCCTGAAAGAAAACGTCGATCTTGAGCAAACCAACCGCAGCGTAGTCCCCACTCGCGGAGCCGTGGTGCGCGCCGATTACCGCGCCCAGGTCGGCCTGCGCGTGTTGATGACCCTGATTCGCGCGAACGGCAAAGCCGTCCCGTTTGGCGCAACGGTCGCCAATGAAGCCGAGCGCAGCGGCGGTAGCGGTATTGTCGGCGACGGCGGCCAGGTCTATCTCGCCGGTTTACAGCCTAAAGGCACGCTGCTGGTGCAGTGGGGCAAAGGAGCAGATAGCCGGTGCCGGGTCAGCTACAGCCTTAATCATGACGAGGCGACAGCGGCTATTGCCTCCCTTGACGCACAGTGTCGCTAAGCGCGGCTTCGTATAAGAGATAACGATGAACAGATTAATTAAAAAAGCATTTCGCCCGCGCCTGCTCGCCTGCGCGCTGCTGCTGGTTGCCTCAAAAGGCGCGCTGGCAACCTGCACGTTTATGGACGGCCGCTTCGGGCCTAACGACTCGGTTGCGCTGGACTGGGGCACGATAGTCGTCCAGCGGGATACGCCGGTGGGCACGGTCGTAGCAAGGCTCGGTGACTCTACGCTCGGCGGGCGTAATAATTTTCTGCAATGCAACGCCAGCGGCTTTACCACCCAATGGGCAGTAGGGCCAGGATTTGCACCGGTAGCTTATGGTGGACAAACTCTGTACCAGTCAGGCGTACCGGGGCTGGCATTTCGTATTGTGACATCAGGAGCGGGCTCTACTGCCGGGCGCTACGGTACCGGCCCGCTGCCGCGGCAGATTACGAACGTATCTTGTTTGACGGGCGGGAACTGGTGGCGTCTGTGCGGCGGCACATGGGGCGGGATGAGCCTTCAACTGGTCAAAATTTCCCCGGTAACGGGGTCCGGGCCGATGACAGCGGGGTCGATTGTTCAGGCGCTGGTGGTGGGCGACACCAATGTTATTGATTACACCATCGGCAGCGGTGTAATTCAGACGGTTGCCTGCTCGGTAAGCAACAGCAATATCAGCGTGACGATGGGCAAAGCGAAAAACACCGACTTCGGCACCCCCGGTAGTACCAGCGGCGAGGCAGACTTCTCCATCGATCTAAACTGCGATGCCTCCACCAAAATTAACCTGACCCTTGCGCCGGGCAATGCGGGCGCGGCGGATGCGGCTAAGGGCATTCTTAATATCGACAATGCTGGCGCGGGGAAAACCGCCAGCGGCGTTGGCGTGCAGGTTATGTATAACAACGCGCCCCTTGCTCTGAACAGCAGAATTGCGGTTGCCACTACGGCGGCAGACGGCACTTATGCTATTCCACTCAAGGCTCGCTATTACCAGACGCAGCCCGCCGTTACGCCGGGAATAGCCAACGCTAACGCCACTTTTACGCTGACATATCAGTAGAGCCAGGCCGCAAATATGAAAACATTATTCAGCAAAGTTATCTGGGGCGGCGTATTGCTGCTTGGGGCGGAAAAAAGCGTCCAGGCAAGCTGCACCTTTATGGACGGCCGCTTCAGCGCCAATGATTCGGTTACGCTCGATTTCGGGCATGTTGTGGTGCAGCGGGATGCGCCCGTTGGCAGCGTGGTGGCGACGGCCATTGATACCCGTCTCGGCAGTCGCGACAGCTTTATTCAGTGCGACAGTCCAGGATTTGTCACCCGCTGGGCGCTGGGCAACGGGGGATTTATGCCGGTGAACTATAACGGTCAGACACTTTATCAGTCCGGGGTGCCGGGTCTGGCGTTTCGCGTGGTGACCAGCGGGGCGGGATCAACGACCTGGCGCTACGGCACCGGGCCTTTGCCGCGTCAGATCTCCAACACTTCCTGTACCTGGTCCGGCACCTGGTGGCGTCTGTGCGGCGGAACCTGGGGCAACTACCGGCTACAGCTGGTAAAAATTGCCCCGGTTACCGGCTCAGGCCCTATTACTATTGGCTCCATCACTCAGGCACTGGTGGTGGGTGAAACCAATATCATGGACTACCGCATAGGTAGCGGAAGCGTGCAAACCGTAGCCTGTTCGGTGCTGAACAGCTCGATTACCGTGAGAATGGGCAAGGCGAAAAATACCGATTTCTCCGGGCCGGGCAGCACCAGCGGCGACGCCGATTTTGCCATCAAGCTGAACTGCGATGCCGAAACGAAGATAAAGCTGACGCTTGCGCCGGGAAGCGGCGGGGCGCAGAACAGCAGCCTGGGTATTCTTAATCTGGATGCGGCTCAGGCGGGACAAACGGCTACCGGAGTGGGTATCCAGGTGCTGTATAACGACACGCCGCTTGAGCTGGGTACGATGATGAGCATTGCCACCACCAGCGTCGATGGCGCTTATTCGCTCCCGCTTGCGGCGCGTTATTACCAGACCGGGGCGAAGGTCACGCCGGGCAGAGCCGACGCGAACGCCACCTTCACTATGACTTATCAGTAAGCGCGGCTCAGGCGAGATTATTGCGTTTGGCGAACTCGATCATCTCCAGCGTTTTGCTGAAGCCGAGCTTGGCCATAATGCGGCGTTTATAGGTGCTGATGGATTTATTGCTGACGTGCAATTGCGCGGCGATATCAATCAGCATCTCGCCGCGAGAGATAAGACCCAGCACTTCAAGCTCGCGGTTGGACAGCGTACCGAGCAGCTCGCTTTCAGATTGTGCTCCGGCCGATGTATTCACCGCCTGCGGCCGCTGAGGGAAGAACTCGTAGCCGCTGATAATAGCTTTGAAGGCGTCAACCAGCTGATCGAGATGGTTATTCTTGCTGATAAACCCGTTTGCTCCGGCGCGGCGGGCGCGATCCACAAAGTGGCTATCGTTATGGCCCGTGAGAACCAGAATGCCGCCGTTAAATCCCTGCTGGCGCAGTCGTTTAATCACGTCCAGGCCGTTAGGCGGCGGGATTTCGATGTCGATAACCACCAGATCGACTCCGGCGTTACCGCTCAGGGCGTTAATCGCGTCGCGGCCGTTATCGCTGATGCCAACCACTTCGTAGCCGTTATTCGCCGCCACCACTTTGACGGCAAGCTGCGAAACAGGATGATCGTCGACGATATAAATCTTACTCATAAAAGGGCGGCCCGAAGGTTAGGTATCAACTGGTTATGGCAGTATAGCAACCTGGCGCAGCGTATTCTCCAGCTGTTTTACCAGCCGTTCGCAGTCTGCGATTAAAGCGTTAATCGCCTCACCATCTCGCGCCTGCGCAGCGGCCTCTATTTTCCCGCAGATTTCAGACAGCCCGGCGGCATCCGCCAGCCGTGCGCTTCCGGCCAGGCGATGAGCGCTGTCTTTAACCCGGATGAAATCCCCACCGGCAAGGGCGCTATTTAGCGCGGCCATATCAAGCTGGTTTTGCTCAATTATAGTGTTAACCAGGGCTTGAAAAGCCCCCGGCTGTGAACCCGCAAGCTTGTTAAGAGAAAGCAGCGCCCGCGGCGGATGTTCGCCGATATTCTCAGCTGATTCATCGATGCGGGAAAGCAGCGTTGCCAGTTCCACCGGCTTAAACAGGCAGTCGGTCATCCCCGCCTGAATTGCCCGGTCGCGTACCTGCTGCTCTGCCATGGCGGTCAGGCCGAACATCGGTTGGGGCTTGCTTCCCGCCAGCTGCTCTTTTTCCCGCAGCTGGCGCACCAGCTCAAAGCCGCTAAAGTCCGGCATGTTGCAGTCGGTGATGACGATATCAAACGGCGGCTGTTCCGCTTCCCAAAGCCGCAGTGCCTGAGCGCCGTTTTCCGCCGCCACGCTGGTATGGCCAGCAAATTCAAGCTGCTGAACCAGCAGTAAACGGTTTGCCGGATGGTCGTCAACAACCAGAATTTTGCGTGAGTGTGAGGCGCTCAGGCTGGCCTCCGGTTGACTCCTGTCCTGCTCAGGAGGCGCTATCGGAGCCGAGAAACGGAAGATAAACGTGGTGCCTTCGCCCGGCGTGCTCTCAACCTCCAGGCTTCCGTGCAGTAGATCTGCCAGCTGGCGGCAGATACTCAATCCCAGACCGCTGCCGTGGTGCGCCCGCCGTGCGGCGTCGAGTTGAACAAAAGGTTCGAAAATAGCTTTTTGCTGCTCTTCGCTCATTCCCACGCCGCTATCGCAGACTTCCAGCACATAATCGCCTTTCTTACCGGGCTGCTTTTTGGCCTGATAGATAATGATTTCCACCTCGCCCCGGGCGGTAAATTTGATGGCGTTGCTCACCAGGTTAGAAACGATCTGTTTGAGCATAACCGGGTCGAACAGAATCCGGTCGTCCTGCACTTCAACACTTGCATGCAGCGAAAGCTGCTTCTCTTCCGCGCTGTAGCGGAACAGGGTGCTGACGCTGTTAATCATCTCGCTCAGGGAAAGCGGAACGCTGCGCACGGTAAAAGTGCCGGACTCGATTTTTGCCATATCGAGAATATCGCCCACCAGCATCAATAATGATTTTGACGACTCATAGGCGACGGCGATGTTATTACGCCGCTGTTCCGGCGAGCTGCGCCCGGCATTCTCCAGTTCCAGCAGGCCTATCAGGGCGTTCATCGGGGTACGTATTTCATGGCTCATCTGCGCCAGAAACTGGCTTTTTGACTCGCTGGCTTTTTGCAACTGCGCCTGAGAAGCCTGAAGCTCGTTTTGCAGCGCCCGCTGGGTTGCGAGGGTGCGTTTAAGCAGGCGATTGCGCCAGAAGTAGAACACCAGCAGCATCGCGGCCAGGCTGATGAGAACAATCGCGCTCATAATCCCGGTGCGGTAATGGCCCCAGACCTCAAAGCGCTCCAGCGCGTAGCGCATTTGCCAGCCGCTAAGGTGCTCCTCCATTTCCTGGGGCGGCACTCGCTCCAGAGCTTTGTCGATTATCGACAGCAGCGCGCGGTTTTGCTCGCCGGAGGCCATCGCCAGCCGCAGCGGGGGGACGGGCACCGTTATGGCGATGCGGAATCGATCTTCGAGATAGCTTTTCAGCACGAAGCTGGCAGCGGTTTGCGGCACGATGGCGCCGTCGAGATTATGAATGAACAGGGCGAGGGCGGTTTCCAGCGAGAAGTCCTGCTCGACGAACTCGACCTGCGGAAACCGCCTGCGTAAATCCGGGAGATAATAACTGCCGGTAAATACCGCCACCTTTTTACCGTTCATTCCGGCGAGCGAGGTTATGGCGGGGAAATTTTTGCGGGTGACCAGCACCCAGTCGGTTACCTGAATCGGGCGGGTATAGATAAGCCCGGCATCAGGCCCCGTTGCGGAGGCATCGGCGGCGGCAATTAACGAGTTGGGATCTTTTTTAAGCTGTTCGCGCATCTCCACCAGATTATTGAAGGGATGCCAGGTAAAACGTAGCCCGCTTTGCCTGCCGATGCTGTTCAGCAGCGCCACGGCGTAACCGCTTTGCTTGCCTTCCTGATTTATAAAGGTCAGCGGAATATGAGTATTGACCACCAGAACCGGCACCACAGGATGAGCGGCAACCCAGTCTTGCTCTTGCTGGGTCAGCCCGAGAGGGTTAGCCAAACCAGATGAGGCAGAGGGCGCTGGTTGAGCATGCAGCACGGAGGCGATGCAGAGCAGGCAGAGGCTAATCAGGCGCAGAACAGCGGTCAGCCGCATCGTGGCGTTCCCTTCGGTGGCTTTTGGGCTTAGATGTCAGTCAATATAGCTGTAAAAACAGAGATTAATAAGCGACTCGTCGGCTGTTTAACTCATCAAAGATGCTGGCGGCGATGGCCTCGGGGGCGGCCATAGAAAATATCTGCACATCGCCTGACAATAGATATGCCTCAAAACGCTGGCTGAATTTCGCGATTTCGCTTTCTCTTTTCAGGCCGAAGCCCCGCTGTAGCTGGCGTTCGACAATACAGTTAACAGCCTGCTGATAATCGCGGGACGGCATCAGCAGCACCGAGGTGCCGCTTTCTGCGACTCGTTTTCTGTTCCGCTCCACGATGTCGGGGCGGATATCGGTTGCCAGAAATCCTGAGGAAAGGATAAAGACGCTATCAGCTTCGGCTTCTTCCAGCAGCGTCTCCAGCAGTTTTGCATTCTCCAGGAGATAGCTTTCATAGCCATTAAGGGCGATAAATTCGCGGATGTTCAGGATTCGCTCACAGAACTCGTCGTCGAGATCGACTTTCGCATAGCCGAGGCGAGCCGCCAGAAATTTACCCACGGTACTTTTGCCCGCGCCGCCGGGGCCAATCAGAAAAACAAAATCTGCCATCTGCCTTCTCGCTTATTTATCCTCTCCCTGAATGCTATTGGATAAAAGAAAGGGGCACAATGTGCCCCTTTTCAGAATGTGGACAAAGAAAGATTATTACTGGTTAACCGGCACAACCGCGCCGTGGTACTTCTCTTTTATCCAGTCCTGAATCTCTTTAGAGTGCAGGACTTTTACCAGTTCTACGACGTCATGTTTCTTCACGTCGGCGCTGTGCACGGTGATGATATTGGCGTACGGGTTGCCTTCGGTGCTTTCAACCGCAATCGGATCTTTGATTGGGTTCAGGCCCGCGTCCAGCGCGTAGTTGGCGTTGATAACAACCGCGTCGCCTTCGTCATTGGCATACATCTGCGGCAGCAGGGCGGCTTCGATATCAGCCTTAAATTGCAGGTGTTTTGGGTTAGTTGCGATATCGGTAATGCGCGCGTTAACCGGCTTGATGCCCGGCTTCAGGGTGATAACGCCTTCGCGCTGGAAGATAGCCAGAATTCGGCCTTCTTCGGCAACCGAGTCACGCATAATGACTTTCCCGTTTTGCGGCAGGTCTTTCAGGCTTTTATATTTCTTTGAATAAATACCAATCGGCTCAACGTGGATCGCCCCGGCGCTGACAAAATCGTAGTTTTTATCGCCTTTATGATCCTGTAATACCGAGTCAAGGTACGGCTGATGCTGGAAATAGTTGGCGTCAATTTCACGCTCCGCCAGGGCGGTGTTCGGCAGAATGTAGTCCTGGAAGGTCTTAATCTCCAGGTCGATACCTTCTTTCGCAAGGATTGGCTTCGCCTGCTCCAGAATTTCCGCATGCGGCACGTTAGACGCGCCAACAATCAGCTTTTCTGCCGCATTGGCATGCAGGCTCAGCGCGGTCAGAGAAGCCAGAGCTAACATCATAAATTGTTTTTTCATTATCCCGTCCAGTAGTGATTAATTATAAAAAGCATTGCCGTGGAACTCCGGCAGGCAGATAGCGCGCCTGACTGCCGAAAGATGAATCTCTGCTAGCGCTTATCCAGCAGAGTGGTAATACGGTCGCCGATAAACTGAATAATAAAAACGATGGCCAGTATCATGCCGGTTGCCACTAAGGTGACGTCGTTGTGGTTGCGCTGAAAACCTTCCAGATAGGCGAGGTTGCCGAGGCCGCCCGCGCCGATAACGCCCGCCATTGCGCTGTAGCTGACCAGCGCAATCAGGGTGACGGTAATCCCGGACACCAGCGCCGGAGAGGACTCGGGCAGCAATACGCGGAAGATAAGCGTGTGGGTTTTGGCCCCCATGGAGCGCGTAGCCTCGATAACGCCTTTGTCGACTTCGCGCAGGGCAATTTCAACCAGCCTTGCATAGAATGGCGCGGCGCCCACAATCAGCGCCGGAAGCGCGGCGTTGGTGCCGAGAATGGTGCCGACCAGCGTTTTGGTAAACGGGATCAGCAGCACTATCAGAATGATAAAAGGAATCGAACGGAAGACGTTTACCAGCACCGTGACAACCGAATAAACCAGCCGGTTTTGCAGCAGTTGGCCGCGAGAAGTTAAGAACAGCAGCACGCCGAGTGCGATGCCCAACACCAGCGTCGCCAGCCCGGACCAGGCCGTCATATAAAGGGTTTCGCCGGTTGCGGCCCACAGCTTATCGAGGTTTAAATGCGGGAATAATTGCTCAGGCATGTTGAATAACCTCGGTTTCTACCCGCTTTTGATTCAGGTATTGCACAATATTGTCCAGCTGGCTGGCCTCTTCAAAATGGACATAAAGCTCGCCAAACGAGCCGTCCACCGTTTGGGTAATCTTGCCGTGCAGGATATTCAGCGCGAGGTTGAAGTGCTGAATGACTTCGGCAACCACCGGCTGCTGAGCCTGACCGCCGGGGAAGATAAGCTTCAGGATGCTGCCGCTTAACCCCTGAACCCACTGCGGGTTGAACGGGCTGCCGCCTTCGCCGTGGTGGGAAACCTGGCGGACAAAGGTTTGTGTTATCGGCTGTTGAGGATGAGTGAACACGTCCAGCACCGCGCCTTCTTCGACGATTTTGCCGTTTTCCATTACCGCGACGCGCTGGCAAATTTTGCGTACTACGTGCATTTCATGAGTGATAAGCACGATGGTTAATTTGAGCTGGCGATTGATGTCGAGCAGCAGGTCGAGGATGGCGTCGGTGGTTTGTGGATCTAATGCGGATGTTGCTTCATCGCACAGCAAAACCTCCGGATTATTAGCCAGCGCACGGGCAATGCCGACGCGCTGTTTCTGGCCGCCGCTGAGCTGGGAAGGGTAGGCGCCTTCTCGTCCTTCCAGGCCAACCAGCTTGACCAGTTCGCCAACGCGTTGCTTAATCTGGCGTTTATTCACCCCGGCAATTTGCATCGGGAAGGCAATATTCTCAGCCACCGTGCGCGACCACAGTAAATTAAAATGCTGAAACACCATGCTGACTTTTAAACGCGCCTGGCGAAGCGCTTCGCTGCTGGCGTTGGCGATATCCTGACCGGCAATAAAAATAGAACCGGAAGAGGGCGCTTCGAGGCCGTTTAATAACCTTATTAAGGTGCTCTTACCCGCGCCGCTATAGCCGATAATGCCGTAAATCTGGCCTTTTTCGACAGTGAGGCTAATATTTTCCACGGCTGTAATATCGCCGTTTTTCCCGGCAAATATTTTCGACACGCCCGATAGAACGATCATTATTACCTTTCCTTAACTGCTTAAAACTTCCGCCTTCCGGCAGCATAATCCGCTGTGGATGGCCGGTGGTGGGCTTTGTCCTGCGAGCTTAATCGCCGTTGTTTAGCCGATACTACCTGCTAACGTGCTATGCCAGAAGAATATAAAAAACATGAGTTATAGCGATAAGGCATATAGCAATGCCGGGCAGTTTCTGAACTGCATTATCTGGATTTTCTTTAGCAAATAATCAGCGTTGCTTATATTGAGTTTGGATATTTATTATTCTCTGGCTAATTAATTTACTTTAAGATCTGTGTCTGGTTTTTTTATTTAAAAAAGTCTATTTAATAGCCGAATATCTGAGACGAATTAAAAATTCTCCCCGCAGGATTAACAAAGCGTGAAGCGCGATCGGGAAATATTTTGCCAGCCGCGCTATGTTGTCGCGTGTTGTGTACGGAGAATGTCTGAGCATGTATGAGTTCAATTTAGTGCTGCTGCTTTTGCAGCAAATGTGTGTGTTTCTGGTGATTGCCTGGCTGATGAGTAAAACCCGCCTGTTTATCCCGCTGATGCAGGTAACCGTGCGCCTGCCGCACAAGCTGCTGTGTTACATCACTTTCTCCGTTTTCTGCATTATGGGTACCTATTTTGGCCTGCACATTGAAGGCTCGATTGCCAACACACGCGCCATCGGGGCGGTGATGGGCGGCCTGCTCGGAGGCCCGGTCGTCGGCGGGCTGGTGGGCCTTACCGGCGGGCTTCACCGCTATTCTTTGGGCGGAATGACGGCGCTTAGCTGCATGATTTCGACCATCGCCGAAGGCTTAATCGGCGGACTGATCCACAGCTATTTAATCAAACGAGGCCGTACCGACAAATTGTTCAGCCCGCTGATGGCAGGGGCGGTGACCTTTGTTGCCGAGTTGGTGCAGATGCTGATCATCTTGCTGATTGCCCGGCCGTTTGAAGACGCGCTGCACCTGGTCGAAAGCATTGCGGCCCCGATGATGGTGACCAATACGCTCGGCGCGGCGATGTTTATGCGCATCCTGCTGGATAAGCGCGCGATGTTTGAGAAATACACCTCGGCTTTTTCCGCCACCGCGCTAAAAGTAGCGGCTTCTACGGAAGGTATTCTGCGCCAGGGCTTTAACGAGCAGAACAGCATGAAGGTGGCGCAGGTGCTGCTTCAGGAGCTGGATATCAGCGCCGTCGCGATTACCGACCGCGAGAAGCTGCTGGCTTTTACCGGCACCGGGGATGACCATCACCTGCCGGGGAAACCTATCTCGTCGGGCTACACCTGGCGGGCGATTGAGAATAACGAAGTGGTTTATGCCGACGGTAACGCGCTGCCGTACAGCTGTTCTCTGCATCCTCACTGCAAGCTGGGCTCAACGCTGGTTATCCCGCTTCGAGGCGAGAACCAGCGGGTTATCGGCACGATTAAACTTTACGAGGCGCGCAACCGGCTGTTCAGTTCAATCAACCGTACCCTTGGCGAAGGGATTGCGCAGCTGCTGTCGGCGCAGATCCTCGCCGGTAAATACGAGCAGCAGAAGGCGCTGCTGGCGCAGTCGGAGATAAAGCTGCTCCACGCCCAGGTGAACCCGCACTTCCTGTTTAATGCCCTGAATACGCTGAAGGCGGTTATCCGCAATGACAGCGATAAGGCCGGGCAGCTGGTGCAATATTTATCGACTTTCTTCCGCAAGAACCTCAAGCGCCCGTCGGAGATAGTCACGCTGTCCGATGAAATTGAACACGTTAACGCCTACTTGCAAATCGAGCTGGCGCGGTTCCAGTCGCAGCTTAAGGTTGAATTACAGGTGCCGGAGGCGTTTGTCCATCAGCACTTGCCCGCTTTTACGCTGCAACCGATTGTGGAAAATGCGATTAAACACGGCACGTCTCAGCTGTTAAGCACAGGCGTTATCACAATTAGCGCCCGCAGCGAGGGGGACAATGTCTTTGTGGACATAGAAGACAATGCCGGGCTGTACCGGCCGAAAATCAACGGTAACGGGTTAGGCATGAATCTGGTGGACAAGCGCCTGCGGGCGCGATTTGGCGACGATTATGGCATCGCCGTAAGTTGCGACCCTGACCGTTTTACGCGCGTCACGCTGCGGCTGCCAGCGGGGGAATTTGTATGTTAAGAGTGCTGATTGTTGACGACGAGCCGCTGGCGCGTGAGAACCTGCGCCTCCTGCTACAGGATGACGGCGACATTGAAATTATTGGTGAATGCTCCAACGCGATTGAAGCGATTGGTGCGGTAAACAAACTGCGCCCGGACGTGCTGTTTCTTGATATTCAGATGCCGCGTATCAGCGGCCTGGAAATGGTCGGCATGCTCGATGAGCGGCACCGCCCGCGCATCGTCTTCCTCACGGCTTTTGATGAGTATGCGGTGCAGGCTTTTGAAGAGCGTGCCTTTGACTATCTGCTGAAGCCGATTGAGGCTCCGCGATTACAAAAAACGCTGGCGCGACTGCATCAGGAGCACGAAGCGCAGGACGTTTCTGGCCTGCCTGAAAGCCAGCAGCCGCTGAAGTTTATCCCGTGCAGCGGGCATAGCCGCATCTGGCTGTTGCAGATGGAGGAAGTGGCCTACGTCAGTAGCCGGATGAGCGGGGTGTACGTCACCAGCCGGGACGGCAAAGAAGGGTTTACCGAGCTGACGCTGCGCACGCTTGAAAGCCGCACGCCGCTGCTGCGCTGCCACCGGCAGTATCTGGTGAATATGAATTATCTTCAGGAGATCCGCCTGGAGGATAACAGCCAGGCGGAATTGCTGCTGCGCGACGGGCGTACCGTGCCGGTCAGCCGGCGCTATTTAAAATCGTTGAAAGAGGCGGTGGGGCTGTAAGTCAGCCCTGGCGTAAACCGGCAAAAGCCTCGCGGATCTCGGCTTCCGGCAACGCTATTCCAATAAACACCAGCGTGCTGCCCGGCGTTTCGTCCGGCTGCCATTCCCGGTCCCAGTCTGCGCTGTAAAGCCGCTGTACACCCTGAAACAGCAGGCGGCACGGCTGGTCTTCAATCCACAGCATGCCTTTATAGCGCAGCAGATTGTCGGCAAAGCCGGAAAGCAGTTTTTCCATCACCGAGGAAACCGCCGCCAGCGCTACCGGGTAGTCGAGCGTGACCACAATCGAAGAGACAGGATTTTGCTGCTGCGCAATGTGGTGGAAGCGAGGCTTTGCTGCCACAACATTTTCTTCCAGCATAAAACCGCGGGTATCAAACAGCAGGCCCAGCTCAATATCGCCGTGGACTACCGGGTAAACCGGGGCGCGCGCGTTGATGCGTTGCAGGCGCTCGATGAGTTCGCTGCAATCCCCGGCAACGTCGGTTTTAGTCAGCAGGATACGGTCCGCGTAGCCAATCTGGGATTGAGCAAGCTGGAACTGGTCGAGCTGCGATGTGGCGTGAACCGCATCGACCAGGGTGATAACGCCGTCGAGCAGGTAGCGCTCGCAGATAATTTCATGGGAGAAAAACGCCTGAAGAATAGGGCCGGGATCCGCCATGCCGGTGCATTCGACGATCAGACGGTCAAACTGCACCTCGCCTTTATCCAGGCTGTCGAGCAGGTCAAGCAGGGCGTCTTCCAGCTCGCTTGAGCGGGTGCAGCAGATACAGCCGTTGCTCAGCGTGGTAATGCGGGTGGCGCGGTCGCCAATCAGCTGGCTGTCGATGGGAACTTCGCCAAATTCATTCTCAATAACGGCAATCTTGCTCTCCTGCTGGTGATGCAGAATGTGGCGTAACAGGGTGGTTTTCCCCGCGCCGAGAAAGCCGGTTAAAACAGTCACTGCAATCGGTGCCATAACATTATTCCTTAACAGCAGCGCATTCCGCCTTTTCCATCTCCGCCGTAGCGCGCCTGCTGGCGCTCGCGGAAGAATTCTTTATAGCTCATGGCCGGTTTGTCCGGGTGGTTGGTCTGCATATGCAAAACGTAGGTGTCGTAGTCCGGAATGCCGACCAGCATCCGGGCCGCCTGGCCGAGGTATTTTTTTGCTGCGCCTAAGTTATCGAACATCCGTCGCTCCTTGAGAAATTTAGCCGCTATGCGGCAGGAGAAAGCCCCGCGTGGGCGGGGCAGTCAGATGAAACGATCAGTGGCCGGATGAGAGTTTAACGCCTTCCTTCGGCACCGGCTGATAAGGGGTTTCTTTATCAGTGCGAAGCTCGGTCTGGCGCGCTTCTTTCCACGCTTTGATACCGTAGAAGATAATGCTGTACACCACAACCAGGAACAGAATACTCAGACCCGCATTGGTGTAATTGTTGATGACGATATGGTTCATATTCGCAATCTCCTGAGCGGTCAGGTCTGCGCCGCCGGCGCTGATACGCGCCTTATACTGGTTGGCCATAAAGAAGAAGCCTTCCATCTGCGGGTTGCTGCTGAACAGCTTCAGGCCGAGCGCCCAGGTGGTGCAAATAAGCAGCCAGACGGCAGGCACCACGGTAACCCAGATGTATTTGGTGCGCTTCATCTTCACCAGCACCACGGTTGCCAGCACCAGCGCTACGGCGGCCAGCATCTGGTTGGAGATGCCGAACAGCGGCCACAGGCTTTTCACCCCGCCGAGAGGATCGACCACGCCTTGATACAGCAGGTAACCCCAGAGCCCAACGCACCCGGCCGTGCCGACAATACCGGCGACCAGCGAGTCGGTCTTTTTCAGGAACGGAATAAAGTTGCCCAGCAGATCCTGTAGCATAAAGCGCCCGGAACGCGTACCGGCATCCAGCGCGGTAAGGATAAACAGCGCTTCGAACAGAATACCGAAGTGATACCAGAAGCCCATATCTGCAACCGGCACAATCTTGTGGAACACATGGGCGATACCTACGGCCAGAGTTGGCGCGCCGCCAGCGCGGTTAAGCACCGAAGGTTCACCAATATCTTTGGCCGTTTGCAGGATCTGTTCCGGGGAAATAACGAAGCCCCATGAACTTACCGTCGCCGCCGCGTGGGCGGTCACATCCTTCAATTGCGCCAGAATCATCGGCGCATTCTCTCCGCCCAGCTCATGCAGGTTTGGCATGGTAATGCCAAGGCCCGCTGGCGGCGTGTTCATGGCGAAGTAGAGGCCTGGTTCGATGATGGAGGCGGCAACCAGCGCCATCACCGCAACGAAGGACTCCATCAGCATTGCGCCGTAGCCGATAAAGCGGGCATCGGTTTCACAGGCCAGCAGTTTTGGCGTTGTCCCGGAGGCGATAAGCGCGTGGAAGCCGGATACGGCCCCGCAGGCAATCGTAATAAACAGGAACGGGAACAGCGCCCCTTTCCACAGCGGACCGGTGCCGTCCACGTATTGGGTGATGGCCGGCATTTTCAGTTCAGGGTTGAGAATAACGATACCGATGGCCAGGCCGACGATAACCCCGATTTTCAGGAAGGTTGCCAGATAGTCGCGTGGGGCGAGGATCAGCCACACCGGCAGCAGGGCAGAAACGAAAGCGTAGCCAATCAGGGTAAAGGTAATGGTGGTGTCTTTAAAGGTCAGCGCCGGGCCCCAGTACGGGTCATGGGCAATCACGCCGCCAAAGTAAATCGAGGCGATAAGCAAAATAACGCCGATGACCGAGACTTCGCCAACCCGCCCGGGCCGGATAAAGCGCATATAGATGCCCATAAACAGGGCAATCGGCACCGTCGAGCAAACGGTAAAGACCCCCCACGGACTTTCTGCCAGGGCTTTAACCACGATAAGCGCCAGCACGGCAAGGATGATTATCATTATAAGGAAGCAGCCGAACAGGGCGATTGTGCCCGGCACCGGACCCATTTCCTCTTTGATCATCTCGCCAAGGGAAGCGCCATTACGACGCGACGAGATAAACAGCACCATAAAGTCCTGTACCGCACCCGCCAGCACTACGCCCGCCAGCAGCCAAAGCACGCCGGGTAAGTAGCCCATTTGCGCGGCCAATACCGGGCCAACCAGCGGCCCCGCACCGGCTATCGCGGCAAAGTGGTGGCCGAACAGCACGTTGCGGTTGGTGGGAACATAGTTCAGACCGTCATTGTTAATAACCGCAGGCGTCGCGCGCGTAGGGTCAAGCTTCATCACCTTTTGCGCAATATAGAGGCTGTAATAGCGGTAGGCGACGAGGTAGACCGAAACCGAAGCCACGACTATCCACAGGGCGCTGATGTGTTCCCCTCTTCTCAGGGCAACCACTGCCAGGCAGCAGGCCCCGATTATCCCCAGAATCACCCAGGGTATGTGTTTGAGAAATTTATTTTTATTCATAATAATTCCGTTTGTCAGAATACTTTCGTAATACCTGTCTCTGTATTACTGAACCTGGTTTTTGTCACAAAGGAGCATGAATTTATGCCGTATATAGCCTGACGCCGTTTCTTGCCCGGCGGGAGAAAGAGTGGCTGAGCGGTCATATGCGAAGATAAGCGGTTGCCGGATGGGCTAAGCGGTTTCGCCGCGGTGCTAACTTGCTGAAAGTTGTGATTTAGATCTCACGGATGCCCATGCAAAGAAAAAAAACAGCGATTCAACGGTCCGATTGCGGTTCATGGCGGCGAACAATGTTTGATTGAAATCAATTAAAACTGAATAAATACATTGCTTTACCTTTCTATGCTCCCCGAGCTTTGACCTTCCCCCTGGGGTAAGGTGTAACGTCTGCGCCAGTTATTTATGCACACTGACTCCAGGGGAATAATGATGAAAATACGTACCATAACGGCGCTTGTGGCGCTGATGCTGAGCGGTTCGGCTTTGGCGGCTACGTCTGAAGGCGATGCATTTTTGGCCCGCCACGGGCTGGAAGGCAAAAACGTTGAACAACTGGTTGAAGCTATTGATGGCTCCACGCAGGCTCGCCCGCTTGCCTATAGCGCGGGCATAACCAGCGGAGCTTTAGTCCTGTCGGACGAGAAGCAGCGGGTGAGCTACCCGCTGGGGGATAAATTCTATCTTTCGTTTGCGCCTTACCTTCAGCAAACCCATCCCTGCTTTAACCACAGCCTTTCCGGCTGCCAGGGGGAGCTTGCCAACACGGCGTTTGAGGTGAACATCACCGATAAAGCAGGGAAGGTGATTTTGCATAAAACGCTGACCAGCCATCAAAACGGTTTTGTTGGCGTGTGGCTGCCGCGTAATACCGAAGGCACGATAAACGTCAGCTACCAGGGGCGCTCGGCCAGCTCGCCTTTTGCTACCTATGACGGCAGCCAGACCTGCATGACCACTCTGCAACTAAAACAGGCGTAATTTACCCGGCCGCCCGGCTCTCCGGTTACATTATGGATAGTCCGGCGGCTCATTTCTGAAAATAAGCAGGCAGGCTTCATTAAAACTCGCCAGGCCGAGCCGCTGGTATAGCTCAATACGCCTGCGATACAGACTTTTAAGCGAAGTATTTAATTTCAACGCCGCCTGTTCCATCGGCACGCCCAATCTGAGTAGCCGCATCATCGCCCGCTCTTCGCCGCTAAGGCGCATCTCGCGAAACCACTCTTTTGCCACAACTTCAGGCTTTATCCGGCGTAATTGGGTCAATATTGCTTCTATCTCCCGATACGGTATCGACATATCCAGGCTCTGTTTTAGCCTTAGTGGAGGGATTTCGCTGTGGCGCATATCGAGAATAATGCAGCGAATACGTGCCCCGGTTTTGTCCGCGCTAATAACAATATTTTGCCAAAAAAACAGCGGCAGGCGGCTATCAACCAGCAGCGAGTATTCCTGGTATCCGCTGCTAAAAATCCTTCTGTCTACGGTTCGTAACTGAAGCGTTTCCGGCAAACAGTTTTTTATGCCCTGAAAAAGATAGTAATCCTGAGTGACTAAAAGTGTCGCATTCACCACGGCTCATCCTGTTAATATCCGATCAACAAAAACGGCTATCCATAGCGGAAGAAGAGCCGCAGCTTTCTTTCCGGCATTTAGATATTTCATTGAAAATGAGTTAACTAACCTTTTTGTTAGTTAGCCTGCCACCAAAACACGACGTTGAATAAGATATTAATAACGCTTTGTGCATTTTTTATGATTATCCATGTGGCGAATTATAAATTAAATGAATGGAGAAAGAAGTGGGCTAATAAAAAATTAAGAATCTTTGCCAGGAAACTTCCTGAATGGCACAGGGAAAACCACCAGACAATGGATTTTTTCCATTTCATGGGTTTCCATTTGTTTGTTTTTTTATTTGTTAATCATTGGGTTGGCGAATTTTATTTTATCTGGAAATAACCGTTGCAGAGTATTCTTAAAAGCGCCGCAACCGCCTTTTTGACGTATTCACAAAACGGCTAACGGTACTTTATTATTCTCGTTGGTCATATCGGGTGGCCAGGCGAATGTATTTAAATTCTCCTTTTTAACGTAAGGGTGAAGCTACTCAAAAACACACGCATCGCAATAATCCGCGATAAAATCCATCGCGTGGATCTAATGTGCACATTTTCCATTAGTAGCTGATTTAACGCTATGGAAAGCGCGTACTCATTCATAACGGAATATAGAATAGATATTTATGGCACAACGACTGAATATCAATAAGTTATTCTTTTGTCATGGCGCAGAGCTGGCGTTATTGCTGGGCTTAATAGGGCTATTTCCCGCTCAGAGTTTCGGCGGTGAGTCCGCCTATGAGCAGCAGGTGATGCTGGCCCGTAGCGGGAATTATCAGCCGCTGCTGGATACATTAAAACGACAGCAAATGCAGGGGGCGCTTAGCGACGAAAAGGTTGCCGACTGGCTGCAGGTGGCTTCCTGGGCCGGGCGGGATGAAGAAGTGGTTAGCGTCTGGCAGTGTTACCAGCAGCGGGTTTCAATTCCCGCCCGGGGCATAGCTTCTGCCGCCCGGTCATACCGCAACCTGCGGCGCTGGGCGGAGTCGCTTGCGCTCTGGGAACAGGTGCTACGCCTTGCTCCGGCAAATATTGACTACCGCATCGGGCGGATAAAAACGCTTGCCGACGGGCAGCAGGAATGGCCCGCGCTGTTTGAAGCTCAGCGGCTGGTAGCGCTCGCGCCTGAAGATCTCGCGGCGTTGCGTACCCTGGCCGATGCTTTAAGCGTTAACCGAATTAGCGCTCCCGCTTTGGAACTTGCGGGCAGGGCAAATCTCACTCCCGCAGAGCGGCGCAGGCTGGAAATAGATGCCGCCTCAGAGCTGGTACGCATTGCGGATATTATTCCTCGCGAAGAAAAAGAACGCTTTGCCGTCGCACAACAAGCGCTGGACCGCTACGACGTGTTTTTTGCCCGCTGGCGCAACGACCCGCAGGCCGCCAGAGGCCTTGTTCGCGCCCGCATAGACAGGCTTGGCGCGCTGTATGCACACAACTATTACCCGCAGGTAACCGCTGAATATGAATCGCTGGCTTCAGAGAAGGCGGATGTTCCCGACTGGGCGCTGCGCTGGGTGGTGGACGCTTATCTGGCGCAAAGAAGGCTGGAGCCGGCCATAGCTCTGTCGCCCCAGGCTGCACGGCCTTTGCCGGATGAAAGCGAACACGCGATGTTTTATGCCCTGCTGGACAGCGGCCAGTATCTGGCTGCCAGGCGCTATGTGGAGAGCATCACCGGCAGCGCGCCGTATGTTGTTTACATCGCAGGCTCGCCCACGCCCCAGCCTAACGACGCCTGGCTGGAGGGTAAAACGCTCTCTCTGCAATATCTTCTGGCAACACATGCGCTGCCGGAGGCGGAAAAGCTCGCCTATCACCTGGCGACGACCGGGCCTGGCAACCAGGGGCTACGAACAGGTTACGCTGAAGCGTTGCAGATGCGGGGATTGCCGCAGGCCGCCGAACGAGAACTGAAGGCTGCGGAGGTTCTGGAACCGTCTAACCTGGAGCTTGAGCGGCAGCAGGCTTATGTCGCGCAGGATCTTCACGAATGGCGGCAGATGAGCCTGCTGACCGACGACGTGCTGACCAGAGCGCCGCTGGATCCTGACTCCCGCCAGCTTAGCCGCGCCCTGGACGTTCACCGAATGTCCGAGTTACGCCTCAGCGGCAATCAGGGCATTACCTCCGATACGCCGATAAGCGGCGCTCACGACTTTAGCTGGGATGCGGCAATTTACGGCCCGCCGCTGGCGGATGACTGGCGGCTGTTCGGCGGCAACCGCTTTAACAGCGGGCGCTTTGAAGAGGGGAAAGGGCTGAACCGCAGCGTATTTGGCGGCATTGAGTGGCGGCCCCGGGCCAGCTGGGCCGAGTTTGAACTGGCAAATAACCATTTTAACGGCGGCGATAAACCCGGTGCGAGACTTGCGGCGTGGCACAGCTTCAGCGACAGCTGGAGAACGGGCGGCGGCATTGAACGCCTGGCCCGCAGCACGCCGCTGCGGGCGTTACGCAACGGCATCAGCTCAAACCAGGCCAATATTTGGCTGCGCTGGTATCAGAATGAACGCAGGGAATACCAGCTCATCGCCACCGCCAGCCGGTTTACCGACCATAACTTCCGTCAGGAATATAGCCTCGAGGGAAAAGAGCGCGTCTGGCAAATGCCGGGGCTGATGCTCGACCTGCTGCCCGGTTTTTCCTTCGGCGCTAACAGCCGCGCCAACACGGTTTACTACAGCCCGAAATGGGATTTCTCTGCGGCACCGACGTTCTCCGCAGACCACGTCATGTACCGGCGCTACGACACCGTCTGGAGCCAGCAATTTACCGCGAGCGCGGGCGTTTATCGGCAGAAAAGCTACGGCTCAGGCGCCACTACCTCGTTCGGCTACGGCCAGCGGATCGAATGGAACAACGTTCTCGACACCGGCGTGATGCTGAACTGGGAAAAGCGCCCCTATGACGGCAGGCGCGAAAGTAATCTCGCCGTGGCCTTTGACGCGAATTTAAGATTTTAAGGACAAGCATGCTGACCAACAGTTTCCGAATCAGCCTGATCGTTATCGGCTGGTTATTTACCCTTTCTGGTTTGTGCGCTCAGGAAATTCATTTTCTGCCCCCGCAGGACAGGCCGCAGCCCGAAGCCAGCAAACCCTGGCCGAAGAACAATTTTCTGGTGCTGGCTTACCACGACGTGGAGGATAGCGACCCCGATCAGCGTTATCTGGCGGTGCGCACCAGCGCGCTAAACGAGCAAATAATCTGGCTGCTGCATAACGGCTACAGCGCGGTAAGCGTGCAGGATATTTTGAACGCGCATGACGGCGGTAAGCCGCTGCCGCCGAAGGCTTTTTTGCTTACTTTTGATGACGGTTACAGCAGCTTTTATACCCGCGTCTGGCCGCTGCTTAAGGCCTACAATGTTCCCGCGCTCTGGGCACCCGTGGGCAGTTGGGTCGGCACACCGCAGGGGAAGCCGGTCGATTTTGGCGGGCTGAAAACGCCGCGCGAAAAATTTGCCACCTGGGAAATGGTGCGGGAGCTGAGTGAATCGCCGCTGGTGGAAATTGGCTCCCATACCTGGGCATCTCATTTTGGCGTGCTGGCTAACCCGCAGGGCAGCCGCGAACCGGCTATCGCCAACCGGGCCTGGGACAAAGCAACCGGCCAATATGAGGACGACGAGCAGTTTACCCGTCGCATTGATGACGACGTGAGCCGCATCAGCGCCAAACTGGAGCAGGTAAGCGGGAAAGCGCCTCGGGCCTGGGTCTGGCCCTACGGTGCCGCAAACGGCACTTCGTTAAGCGTAATAAAAAAACACGGCTACCGGCTGGCGTTCACGCTTAACGATGGCCTGGCTAACGTTCGCGATCTGGACAATATTCCCCGGCTCCTTATCTCCGGCAACCCTTCGCTCAAGGCCTTTGCCAGCACGGTGACTCGCATTCAGGAAACCGAGCCGGTGCGGGTGATGCATGTTGATCTGGACTACGTCTACGACAGCGATCCTGCCCAGCAAACGAAGAATATCGATACGCTGGTGCAGCGCGTCTACGACATGAAGATTAGCCATGTTTTCCTGCAGGCATTTTCCGACCCGGCCGGAGACGGCAATATTAAGTCGCTCTATTTTCCTAACCGCTGGCTTCCGGTGCGCGCCGACCTGTTTAACTTCGTCTCCTGGCAGCTACAGACAAGGGGCGGGGTGAAGGTTTATGCCTGGCTGCCGGTACTCTCGTTTGATTTAAATGCTTCTCTGCCGAGGGTTGAGCGCTGGGATACAGCAACCCGGCAGTCGCGCCGAGCTCACAGCCCTTATCTGCGCCTTTCGCCGTGGAATAAACAGGTTCGCAGCCAGATTGCCGACCTTTATCAGGACCTTTCCCGGTATGCGACCTTCGACGGCATTCTGTTTCATGACGATGCCCTTCTGACGGACTTTGAGGACTCCGGCCAGGACGCTTTGGCTGCCTATCGCCGTGCCGGTTTTGCACAAAATATTGCCGATATTCACGGCAATACCGCCGAATTTCAGCGCTGGACGCGTTTTAAAAGCCAGACGCTGGTTGGCTTCACGCGCACGCTGACCCAGGCGGTGAAGGACATTCGCGGCCCGCAGATAAAAACCGCCCGCAATATTTTTGCCCTGCCGATTCTGGAGCCGGAGAGCGAGGCCTGGTTTGCGCAGAACTTCGATGATTTCCTTGCCGCCTATGACTGGACGGTGCCGATGGCTATGCCGCTGATGGAGTCCGTTCCGCCTGCGGAAAGTAACGACTGGCTGACGCAGCTTATTCGCCGCGTGGCGGCCAAACCTCTGGCGCTGAATAAAACCATTTTTGAGCTCCAGTCCCGGGACTGGAGTAGCAAAGGGCAAAAGGGTGTTGCCGATAAACAGCTGGTGGAGTGGATGCGTCTGTTGCAGCTCAACGGCGTAATGCATTACGGCTATTACCCGGACGATTTCATTAATAATCAGCCGGATATCTCGCGCATCCGGCCTGAATTTTCCTCATGGTGGTACCCAGACAATGACTGACCGGATTATTTCTCTGCTGATCCTGTGCCTGATATTTGGCCTGCCGCTTAGCGTGGCGGCCGTTTTCACCGGCAAAATTCTGCTCGACTTCGTCTTCTTCTGGCCGCTGTTTATGTCGGTATTGTGGATGACCGGCGGGCTCTATTTTTGGTTCCAGCTGGAACGGCATTGGCCCTGGGGGAAGGAGACTCCGCCGCCACGGCTGGAGGGTAACCCGCTGATCTCGATTCTTATTCCCTGCTTTAACGAGGAGAAAAATGCCAGGGAAACCATCGAAGCGGCGCTCAACCAGCGCTATCAAAATATTGAGGTTATCGCCATCAATGATGGTTCGGGGGATAACACTTCCGGCGTGCTTGGGCAGCTGGCGCAAGAGTATCCGCGCTTGCGGGTTATCCATCTGGCAGAAAACCAGGGCAAAGCGGTGGCCTTAAAAGCGGGTGCCGCCGCCGCGCGAGGCGACCTGCTGGTTTGTATCGACGGCGATGCGCTGCTGGAGCGGGATACGGCGGCTTACCTTGCCGCGCCGCTGCTCCAGCATCCACACGTTGGTGCGGTGACCGGCAACCCGCGCATCCGCACGCGCTCCAACCTGATTGGCCGCATCCAGGTTGGAGAATTTTCTTCGATTATCGGGCTTATCAAGCGCACTCAGCGCATTTATGGCCGGGTGTTCACCGTGTCCGGGGTGATTGCGGCCTTTCGCCGCCAGGCGCTGGCGGACGTCGGCTACTGGAGCACGGATATGATAACCGAGGATATTGATATCAGCTGGAAGCTACAGCTAAGCCACTGGACGATATTCTTCGAGCCGCGGGCGCTGTGCTGGATATTGATGCCGGAAACGCTGCGCGGGCTGTGGAAGCAGAGGCTGCGCTGGGCGCAGGGCGGGGCTGAAGTATTCCTGGTTAATGTTCGTCGGCTATTTCGCTGGGAGCACCGCCGCATGTGGCCGCTGTTTCTTGAGTATGTGTTATCGACGGTGTGGGCGTTCGCCTACGCGATAACCATCCTGCTGTTTATCGCAAGTCTGGTTGCAACACTACCGCCCAACCTCGTGGTACGCAGCCTGTTTCCCCCCGAGTTTACCGGGCTGCTGCTGGGCGTAATGTGCCTGATGCAGTTTCTCGTCAGCCTGTTTATCGAGCGGCGCTATGAGCGGCGGATAGCCGGTTCGCTGTTCTGGATAATCTGGTTCCCGATGATGTACTGGATGATTGGCCTGGTAACCACCCTGGTGGCATTCCCCAGAGTGATGCTGAAACGCCAGCGTGCAAGGGCGCGCTGGGTAAGCCCTGACCGCGGAAAAGGAAGAACAGAATGAACGCCAATACCCTGATATTAACCGAACACAGAATCGCCCCGCGCCTGTTCGACGGCCTGCTGACGTTTATCGCCTGGGCTGGGTTTGTGTTCTTCGCGTATAAAAACCTGCTGCTGCAAATAATGACGCTGCCCGGCCAGCGCGGGGAGATTATCGTCTCGTCGCTTAATTCGGTGCTGCTTTATTTGTTGCTCGCGGTGGTCAACGGCTGGCTGCTGATCCTTTGGTATCAGTACAGCCTGCGCAGGCATAACGCGCGCTACCATGAAAGCCTCGCGCCGCTGCATCTCAGCGAACTGGCGCAGAGCTTTAACGTCCCGCCGCAGTTGATATCCGAGATGAGCCAGCATAATCAGCTGACGGTTTACCACGACCAGATTGGGCAAATTATTCATTTAAAAAGCAGTGAGCTGGCGGCGGGGCGGGAGAGTCAGCCAATGACCGTATTATGAAATAAAGGGTTGGGGAAAAATGATACCGTCAACGGCAGCCGTTGACGTCACCGGACAGGCATTATGTGTAAATTTACAGAGAAATTTTATTATGATCTTTCAAGTGAGTAATGGATCTTTTCCCGCCGCAATCAGCAACAATCACATTCACAGAATCGCCCACTCTGGTATCCCACCTGAAATGGGCGCATGGGAAAAAATAGAGGATTTTTTTTGCGAAACGAATAAACCCGAGGCATTGGAGTGTATTCAGAGGATTTATCACCCACCGGGCAGAACGATATGGGAGGATGTAGTCAGCGGGTTTGAACGGCTCAGGGCGCTCGCATATGCCGGGCGTAGGGGAAACATTCAGTTCGGCCGACACGGGGAGGGCCACTTTTGTATCCTGGACTCAGGCAGCCGGGAGGTTCTGTCCGTCATCCCTGATAACGCCGGGAAGTATACCGTGAATTGTCAGGGACACAATGAAACACATAACCTCAGCCTGCGTACAGAATTGAGAGCAGAAGATTATGAAGCTGTCTGGTCAACGTGGGAAATTATTGCTCCACCAGAAGAGTCATACCATCGCGCAGTCGTGGTACAGAAAATGCGTGACTGCCTGAATAATGGCAATCCAGAGCTTAACCTGAGCAACTTTGACATCACCTCCTTACCCGACCGTTTACCGCCGGATATGGCAAGGTTGATCCTTGATAATGTACCACTAACCAACCTGCCAGCGTTGCCGTCAGGACTCCAGACTCTGCGGGCCAGCCATAGCGAGCTGGTCAGTCTACCAATGTTACCGTCAGGGCTACAGGAACTGGTTATCAATCATAACGTTCTGATAAGCCTGCCTGAGTTGCCTTCAGAACTACAGAAACTGGTGGTTGATTGCAACACTCTGAGCAGGCTGCCAGCGCTGCCGTCAGGGCTACAGACTCTGTCTGGCAGTCATAACTATCTGAGCACCCTGCCTGCGTTGCCGCCAGCTCTGCAGGAACTGAAGGTCGATGATAACGAAATCACCAGCCTGCCTGAGTTGCCGTCAGGGCTACAGACGTTGTGGGCCAGTTATAACGAGCTGAACTACCTGCCGGTATTGCCGTCAGGGCTACAGGCGCTGACGGTCAATAATAACCGTCTGACCAGGCTGCCTGAAAGCATCGCCGGATTGTCCGGGGATATGTGGGTCGACCTGTCAGGGAACCCGCTGTCAGATCGTACGCGTCAGGCCCTGCTGGATATGACCCATGCCCCTAACTATTCTGGCCCCAGAATATATTTCGGTGTGGGCGGCCCTCCCGTTTTCAGGAAACCTCGCCCACTGCATCAGGCAGTCGCTGATTGGCTGGTGCCTGCCAGGGAAGGTGAGCCGCGCCTTGCGGGCAAGTGGCAGGCGTTTGAGCAGCAAGATGATGCGGCCTCCTTCAGCAGTTTTCTGGACCGGCTGAGCGAGACGGAAAACTTCAAAAAAGACTCGGGTTTTAAAACACAGATAGCCTCCTGGCTGGCACAGTTGGTTGACGATGATGAGCTGAGAGCAAAAACATTTGCCATGGCGACAGAGGCGACTTCAAGCTGTGAGGATCGGGTTACCCTTGCGCTGAACAAGATGAAGAACGTGCAATTAGTACATAATGCGGAAAAAGGGGAGTTTAACGAGAATCTCCCCGGGCTGGTCTCGGTTGGGCGTGAAATGTTCCGGCTGGAGAAACTGGAGCAGATTGCCCGTGAGAAGGTCAAAACGCTGTACTTCGTCGATGAGATCGAGGTCTATCTGGGCTATCAGAATAAACTGAAGCAACCGCTTGAGTTGACCAGCGTGACGGCAGAAATGCGGTTCTTTGGTGTATCCGGCGTGACGGAGTCAGACCTTCAGTCCGCTGAAATTCAGGTAAAAACTGCCGAAAACAGCCAGTTTGCAGAGTGGATATTGCAGTGGGAGCCATTACGCAAGGTACTGGAGCGTACGGAGCCGACAAGCTGGGAAGCACTTTGTGAAAAGAAAATATCAGATTATGAAAACACGTACCGAATTCTGTCTGACACAGAGCTAAAACCGGCAGGTCTGCTCGGCAATACCGATGCTGAGCGTATTATCGGAGCAAGAGCCATGGAAAGTGCGGAAAGGGCATTTCTTGATGGCCTTCACCCTCTGGCGGGCAATATGTTGGGCAGATATCTAAAGCCCAGATGGTCTTAACTGAGCGCTGGCTGTTTTTTTAAAACAGAAGACGGCGCGGAGCTACCTCCTTCATTAAATGTGAACCGCGCCGGGCGAAGCCTGTGGTCAGCTACAACTAAATCCCCATAAACATCAGCACGTTTGCGTAACGGCCTGCCCGGCGGCTTGAGTTATTCACCTAATCCATATAATACTGTGTATGCATACAGTATTTTGAGGTGAGCAATCATGACCGTCCCTTATCCTTATAAACAAGAGCAAATCATCGAGCTGCCGCTATTTTTAGAGCGGGTTCCGTGCGGCTTTCCCAGCCCGGCTGTTTTCCCATCTGATTATTATTGTCAATATGCATCTAAGTATTAAAAAATCTCAATAAATCATTATGATATTTTATTTATTAGAATGAGTTAAATGGATTTTTATGCTGACAATTATCAAAGCTTGAAACCAGGCTAAATGAAGCCATAAACATTAAGGCATGTCTGTAAGCATGCCGATAAACCGGATCACTTACTTTTAGAGATTTTGCAACATACTGATTATGTCCCAGGAGGAGAGCACCATGCGTAAGACCCGAATGACTTAACACTAAATAATAGCAGCCCTCAACTCCGTTTAAGTTGGACGTACCGTCAGGTGTGTGTTGTGAGGCCACCATATCTGAAGCCAGCTATTATAGCTGGAAAGAAAATTATGGCAGGATGGAAGCGACTGATATTAAAAAAACCTTGCGGATGAGAATCCGTCGTCTGGAAAGTTGCGCGTTAAAAGATGTTATCGAAAAAAGTTTTAAAACCAGCGATAAAGTGTGAACTCGTCAATTATCTGAAAGAGATATGCTCGATGAGTGTAAGCTAGGTATGTAGGGCGTTGTCGCTGAGCGGGCTAGTATATTTTTATCGTCCAGATAACGGACGTGATGAACCGGCGGTCCCATCGTAGTTGAGTGCCATCCTCGTTATGGGCTTAATAAACTAATTCAGGTGCTATGCAGACAGTGTCATACATGGAATCATAAGCGAGTTTACTGCCTGTTAAAACTAAATTATCGCCGTAAGGGAAAGCAACGTCTGCCTGTGTGCAACTCGGCACTGTTTGAAGCACTTAACGATAACTGATCGATAGACTTTATTCTCTCAAGCGACAATTTTCATTATTGCTGCCAACTATCGTGGGCGGCCTGCATTGATAACCACAAAGGTGCTGCGATTCCCAGCCCCACTTCTAGGCGAAAAGCTATTTCAGAATTAATGGAAATCTTACCTGAGACTACTTTATTGAGTACATTTATCGATAGATCCAGTTCTCTAGCTAGACAGAGCAAACATATATTATTATCTTCAATATATTCAGTAATTAGACCGCCAGGGTGAGGCGGATTAAATATTCCCATAATGATAGCCTCCGGGATTGAAAGTGCGTGTGCCACCTATCATAACTCGGCTATTATACGCTAATTTGTCCTTACCGCTATCTTTTCGTGTCTACGCGTCGCGGCGATGTGTGGAATTGATAAGAGGATCCGAAAGTCATAGAAATTGGAACTTAGTGTAACAAAGAAGAGTGTCGTTGTCTCACATCATTGAAAATGACACCATATCATTTATTTAACTGAATTAAATATTTCTGATTAACTTCATCTCAGACACATACACTCAATATTCATTTCTTCACAGAGTGAATATTTTCTGAAGGAGAGACCATGCTGAGCCAATTGACTCTGTGCATTTACAAAAAACTCATTGAGGTGCTGAAAATCCGCACCCGCCACGAAAGCACCTCCGTGAACGCGCTGGTTGAGCTCGACGCTCTGAACAGCCTGCGTGGCCTATACGGATACGGAGCTCTGTGATCATGATGCTCTCACCGGAAGAAAAACAGAAGCGGCAACATCCAGATCGCGCCGTCTGCCATAAGGACGAAGACCGATATGGTTTCACACACATTGCCACCCAGCTAGCACTCGCCATTCAGGGGATAGGCCGGGAAGGTAGTGCAGTGATCGGTATCGAAGGAGCCTGGGGAACAGGGAAGACTAGTCTGCTCAATCTGCTGCGCATTGCGCTGGAGGAACAGCAGGAAGACCGAACTTATGTGCTGAATATTTCCCCCTGGCTCGACGGCAGTGATACCCCTCTGGTTGCATCTTTACTGCTGCCGGTCGCGGGCCTTATTGCTGCGGAAGAAGAACGTCGGCTTACAGATGAGGAACTGGTGGAACTCAAACAGAATGAAGCGCTGACCCGTACCGCCCGGACGGTAATGGACTACACCCGGGCAACCGCCAGGAACCTGTTGCCTCTCGCTCAGATGGCCAGCGTTATTCCCGGTGTTCCCGACACTAGTGGCGCCCTGAAAGCCCTGTCAGAGTCGCGCTGGCTGAAAGAAAAAGAAAAAACCGCGGCAGAAATGCGCGCCGAGATTGCACAGAAAATCACAGAGCTGGATCTGAGCTTCATTGTTCTGCTGGATGATCTTGACCGCCTCGAACCAGCTCAGGCCGTGGAGGTGATCCGGTTGGTGAAATCGGTAGCTGATTTTCCCCGCTTCCGGTACTTGCTCTGTTATGACAAATCAGTGTTGTCACAGGCTATCAGCCAGGGGCTTGGGGTCGCAGACGGCGGCCTGTATTTACAGAAAATTGTACAGATCTCATTCGGCCTCCCACGCCCAGAATCCTTTGTGTTGCGTCGGGAATTTCGTGATGCGGCAGCTGAGTTATACCTTACGGTGAATGACCAGCGGCCAGGGACTGACGTGATGGATGACTTGGCAAAAGTTGCTGATGTTTATGGTGCAGCGCTGAAAACGCCCCGGGAAGTGCAGCTAGTCCTCAATGCCCTGAGGTTTCGTTATGCAAGCATGCGGGACTATGTGTATTTCCCGGATTTGTGCTTCCTGCAGCTGCTCCGCACGACGAATTCAGGCCTCTATGACTGGGTGGAGGAATACCTGTCTGAACGGGCCGTGGTGGAAGCCGGAGATGGCCATGTCAGTGAAGATGAACAAAAAGTCCTGGCCGACAGCCTTAAGGCTAACTTGAAGCAGTATTTTCCTGCAGAAGCGCATTCTGTTTATGTCTTGGGCCGCTGGGTGCCGGGGATCTCAGGCGGGCTGGCAAACCTTCCCTTCAGTTTGTTCGGAGTGACAGGTGCACAGCAAAGTGCCATGATGACTGCGGGTAAGCGGCTGGGTAGCCAGGCATACTGGCGCTACTACTTTGCCTTCTCCGCCCCCCAAAATGTTCTGTCACCGGAGGTTTTCGGGGAACTCTTCGGGAGCGCCGCCCAGCCTGAAAAGCAGCAGGAACTCGCGGAACGTCTGCTCGGGTATATCCAGAGTAAACAGTTATCCTCTCAGACGTGGTTTGAACACATTCTGGCCCAACTGACATCCCCCCTGATTGATACCCGAACTCCGGCAGAGTGTCGTGGTCTTCTGGCATTCTTCTTTGACTACGGCGATAACATGCTGGAACGCTACCGGGCTGACAACGAATGGTTTGCGCCGCATGACCTAGATACCTACAGCGTAGCTGATCGGCTCATCCAACGGATGCTACAGGAGTCCCCTGAAGATATGATGGTCTTTCTGACAGAAAAGGTTAACAACGGCCAAGCTTGGTACTGGATCGCGGAATATGTTCGTCATCTGCTCTGGCAGCACGGGATTGTGGGAAATCGTACCTTCAATCAGCAGGAAGCATGGATGGAACGCGATAATGTAGACGCAATTCGAAAGGCCCTTGCAGACCGGCTGAACAGTCCAGAGGTCACCGACAAGCTGGGAGGTTTTGCTTTGCTAAACGCCTACATCTGGGCATGGCGGGATATCAGCGGAAGTGAAGTCTTACAGAAATGGATAAAGCGCCAGACCCTAGATGATGGCGCTTTTCTGCGGCTACTACTACAGCTCCGGTATCTTGGCACCAGTTCGGTGGATGGGCGCTATCGTGCGCTGAACCTAGCAGACCTGACAGAATTTCTTGGGGATAGTGACGTGATCACTGAACGTATCACCCGGATCAGAGAGTCTGGTCATTTCGCGGAGCTCGTTGATCAGGTCGAGCAGTCTGTCAGGAGAAACCATTTTTAGCCGGATTGATGACACGTCTGAGAGCTTGTTTATTTCAACACTTCGAACTAAGGCCCCGGCGGGGCCTTTTCCATAGGATCACCGGATATCCTTAATAGCACTTACGACACTAGTAAATTATATTTTTATGAGAATCCAACGACATAAGCGAGTGTGCTTACATTGAGGCAGGAGTGCCTGAACGAAAACTGGTTCATGTTCTCGGTGGATACACCGTGCAAAATCGAGGCCGGACGCATACACTATAACGAGAGACGCCCTCATTCTACGCGGGAATGGATGACGTCGTACGAATTTGCTGAAAGTCTGCCGGTTACCAAAATATGTAGCCAATATGAGGCCGGTTATCCTTGGTTATGACAGGAGCATTTTCTATGTCAGTGTCAATAAGGGCTATCAGTGATTTTGGTGATGGAACCAAAGACAATAGTTTCCTATGCGACTGCTTTTGTAACTGTGGCAATAATCATAAGTGATTACTTAATTCGTAGCCATATATGTGCTTGACGTTATTCCCTCTATCAAATCAAGCCGAATGAGGTATCTTGATGAGTCAGGTGTCTTCAAACAATTATCCTCAAGGTATAATAGCTAAAGGCCACATCGAAAAAGATTTTAAATTCAACACGCTATCGGGTAGCGCTTTGGGGACGATTCAAGCTCAGCTTCCCCATCTCCCTCTATCCCAACGCCGAAGTGCAAATCGCGCTTTGTTTTACTTCGAATGCTTTTTGTGGATAACCCATCATTCTCCCATAGCAACAGTTCTAGATCTTCAAAATTGCATCTTCCGGGATATTCAGCGTCTTTTCTATGGAGCTCTTTACTCAAACAGCTTTTTATCTGCTGAGATTAAGTACTCCAGCAGAAAGAAGATTGCTCAGTGTTTTTTTAAGTTGCTCAATAAGCTGTCTGAATCTTTTCCTGTCAATGTTTTTGTATATTCAGACCTTACAGATGATCAAACAAAACAATGTATTATACAATTTGAGGAGATGTATATTGATCCTCGGCGCGTATCAAGGCTAGCAGGATGGCATGTTGTCGATCGAAATTCAGGTTCATATCGATTAAAGATGAGAGCGATATTCGACGTTTTGGGACATGATTTTACCACAGCCCTCTATCAAGAAAGCCGGAGACATGCTTTAACTCAAAGTCATTATGGCAATTACGCAAATATAGTCTCTCGACTAGATGATTTTCTGTATCTGTACGACAAAGATTCGAAGGACAGACCTCCACTATGCCCAGAACTATTTCAAGAGCCAATATTTGTTTATCAGTTTTTCTGGAACTTCCAGCGCTGGCATTTTGAAAGTTACGCCAAAAGGAACCAAAATCAGCCAAAAGGGCGAGTCCTTGCAAATCTTCAGCGTCAATGGATAAGAATCATTTCTTGGGCGAAAAATGTTCTTATCAACAGCAGACTCATGCAACCACCGCCAGGAGATGTATGGCCTGAGGGAAGCAAAAAACTCACCCGGCCTCTTTACGAAATCGGCCATCATAGATATGCCGATGGTAACGCGCTTGTATCCCAGAAACTTCTGACTCAGATTCCGCTGTCAGCCAGTGACAAAGAGGCGACTGAACTTCTTTTCAAGAAAATTAAAGGTGATTTTAACAAAGTTGTTCTATGGGCTCGGAATCAAATCGATCTCATTAATTATCGGTTAGGCACGGTTTTATCAGCCTGCGAAAAAGGAGAATTGATAAAGCAAAAGGTGCGAATATCCTCTAAATCATTCGGCCAGCCTCACATGGTGATGAACTGCCTTATCAAAACAATAGTTGAGAGCCATAGAGGATTTATAGTTATTGATCACTCTATGCGTGCCCGTTTGGTGGGTGCTACGGGAAGCAGTTTCTCAACAATGGCGTTAGCCGAGAGGCTGGTATTACCTACTAAATATATGATTGCTCCTATCGCTATTTGGCTCGTAGCGCAGCATCCCATTCTGACCGACGCATCTCTGCTTGGATGTGAGCTTTTCGACCGAAATGGCAAACGAAGTGGTTTTGTCTCGACCGACTCAGGGTCTGTGCTTGTAGTAAAGAAAAATCGCAAAGGAAGTCAGCAGGAGGTTGTATTAAGCTCGGAAGCAATCTCTGTCGTTGAGCTGCTTATCCAAATTACAACCCCTCTCAGAAACTACCTTAAAAAGAAAAACGATGATGGGTGGCGGCGGCTATTTATTGTTGCAGGTGGTCAAGGTTTTCAGGAGCCCTATGTTTTTACAAACCAAATTAGTTTCGCCAAGATTCTGAGGCAAAAAGAATTTGTTCAAGCTCACTCTGCTAAGTTAGGGGAATTAATCAGCACATTGTCACTCGCCAGGATACGTGCAACGGCAGGAGTTATCGTTTACCTCAACACACTAAGTATCGACAAAATGGCCGAATCACTTGGTAATTCGAAACGCGTGGCTATGAATCATTACCTGCCGCCCACTATCATGCAATTTTTCCAAGAACGTTGGGTTCGAATATTCCAAAATGCTGTGATTGTCTATGCTATGAGGGATTCCCATTTTTTGCTCAAAGCGACTGATTTCGACAGCATGACTGAGCTTAATAAGTTCCTTGAAAAATATGCTCTTCGGGCGCTCCCTGAGGTAACAGAACCACTTAATCATTCCGCTGAACCAGAATTAGGTGCATCCGGCTCAGAGATTATAATCTCTCTTGATGAAGAGATCCTTAGAATACTTATCTCTCTCAGGCTGGCAGTTGAAAATGCTGGCCCATGTGCTTCGGGGGCAGCCATATATTGGAGTGAGTTCATTATAAGGGTTGAGTCTCATATTGAATCTCATAATTTCCCCGATCCATACCTCCGTAGCTGTCTGGTTAAGGCCAGAAGGGGAGCAAACCCTCAACAATTTGAGAGTCTGGTCTATGTCTGATAATAACCAATTTCCTCATGAACTAGACTTTATTATGGCCCCTTTTGATTCCTGCTCTGATTTTTTCCGCAGTACTGAATGGTTCAATTCAAAATTTGATGAACCAGTATGGGTCACCCACATTGGCCGAAATGGCAAGAGAGATACTGTTATTGATTTCAGAGTTAGGCTGGATGATGGTTTATTACTCACACATCCAAAACATCGGGGTCTCCTAGAGTCCATAAAATCTTACTTATGCCTTTCCTCCCATTCGCTGACGGCTAGAGGTATCCAGCTTTCCCCAAGCACAATAGAGCGCAGAGTTTATACAACTATCGGTATTATCGACTACTTCCTACTGCGAGCCGAGCGCTTTCAATTAGCATCTCATGGATTCAAATTAATAACGCCTCATAACATAACTGAGTTCATGGCAGTGTTGGCTAGTAGCCAATATCTGAAGAATAACATTTATGCAGCTCGTGAAGAACTTCGGGATTTCCTTCGCCTCAAGATCCATCAAGTCACAGAACAACAGATAAAGAGCGTTATATCTAAGGTCCCTGGTATCGCTTTTTTGGATAATTCAGATGAGTACAGTCTTGGTTTGTGTAAATCGGAGATTATTACAGCACGGATTTTCCTGTGGATTAATGGAAACTATAAGCGCGTACAGATTAAAGCGGGTAGTGATGGGCATTCATTTTTTATGCACCAGGTTTCTCCGAATAGCATTTATTCTGAGATTTACCATGAGCGAACTTTAGTAACACCTAAATTTAGAGGTCTGTCCTTGGACGAACTGCACTTCAGCCCATCTGAGAAAACTTTTCGGGAATACCCCATGGTTTCGTCTATGGTTCTTATTGACGATCCACTGCCTTCTGAAAATGGGATTGATACTTACCTGCAAGGATTGAAGCGAATGGAGTTTCTCAAGCTTAATGGGCTGGACCATATTAGTCATCACTCGCTTTCAGCTCTGAATAACAAAGCTTTTATTCGGCAGTTGGAGATGAAAACTAAAGGACGCTATCGATCTTTGCCTCAGGAAGTCATATTGTCATCATTTAGGAATGCAGTTGAGTTCTATTTTGATGTGGGCCAATTACTCATCGACGGCTATGTTGTATTGGCACAAGAGGCTGATTCACGCGAGTGTACGCTCACGGATTTAAGTTCGACTGATATAGAACGGCTCATCCCCCAAAAGCTGAGTGATATTGGAGTAAAGGTCTGGGATCTCTCGGCAGATTTTCGTGGCAGGGAGCGGGGTGGAGGAAGTGTTATTTTCTTTAAACGCTTTAGGACGAATGAAGGGTTGCTTCAGTTAATCGAGGTGCTATATGGAGCTATCTGGATAATACTTGCTGCTCTTAGTGCCCGGCGTTCAGGAGAGATAAGAGATCTTATGGCAAGTACCTGCTTGGTTAAAAAAAATCATGGTTATTACTTACAGTTCGCCTTACGAAAACGAAATTTCGGCAAGTTTCGAGAACAAGTCCTTCGCCCCATTCCTAATATCGCAGCTCTTTGTATCCAGAGTTTAAAAGATCTGCATCTAAATTTATCATTGCTTAGTTCTGCTAGAGTTTCAGATCGGCTTTTCAGTAAACCTCGGTGTCGCGAGGTTGGTCTGGCCGAGATGAGTTTGGTCGATGCGACAAAAGTACTGAATCGCTTCTCTGATTATTTTGAAACACAACTAAGCTCTGATGGACGGCGCTATTACATTCGCACTCACCAGATGAGACGTTTCTTCGCTATGACTTTTTTTTGGAACGGTGGTTTTGGCGGTCTGGATACTCTGCGGTGGTTTTTAGGCCATACAAACCTTGAACACGTTTATCACTACATCACTGAGACTGTACCAGGCGAAGTATTGCGGAGAGTCAGTGCCGAATATGCATCTGAAGCGTTGGTCTCAGGGCAGAGTAATTCAAAGAGTCTCGGGGCGCTTTTAGAAGAGCGCTATGGGGTTTCATCTTTTTCAATCATGCAATCAGATGAAGTTGCTGATTATATTGAAGACCTAATCATTGAGGGGATATTAAATATCGAGCCAGTCTTCTACGATACTCCTGATGGAAATCGTTATGAAATTCTCTTTAAAATAATGGGCGATAAATCATGAAGAAAAACTCACCTCAAACGAACTCTCCGCTGGATATTAACAACCGCTCGGTGCTTGCTCGTATTAAATACCTTGAGTCGATTATTCAGACACCTAGTATGTATCATGAAAGCACAGATATTTTAATCGCATTGAAGAGCCAAGGTGGCCTTGCAAAGCTATCGATAAGCGAATCGTTAATTTATCCTATGTCGCTTAATACGCTTAAAAACAGGGCGAATGACCTTCTTCCTGGAGGGTTTTCTGTATTTGATAACCTGAGACATTTGGCCTCTAAAGCCATTCACGATTCCCGTACAGCCAAGATAGCAAAGCCTTCCTCAGTGACTAAGCAGGCTCTTAAAGCTAAGGTTAAGGCTCAAGACAAGGTAATCACCCAACTCCGGGATGAAATTGCATTGGTAACGAATATTCTCAGGGAGTCGATCATTCTCGCTGAGCAATTTGCCGAAAAATGCCATGACCCGACAGAGCTGAGCCTTTTCAAAAAACGCCGCAGAGAGCTACTTTCAATGCTCTCGATAAGCAAACAGTCTTTGACATCCTCGCATGAGGCTCAATCCATTGAATAACAATGAGAAACTGTATCATCTAACAAGCAACGTGTTACGGTTACCTTTCGGGGTTGATCGTAACAATCATGTCTTGAGTGTTAAAGCGGATAACATTCCTCTCCTCTGTTGGCCTGATGGTAGACCTTGTACAGAAGGTAATCTATATCTGCTGTATTGTTTTGAACGCGGACTGTCCCGTAAGGAAGACGGTGGCACGCTCACACAATATGCCAAACTTCTATCACCTCTTATTCGCTTTTGCTTCAACAATAACCATAATTTTATTGAGCTTACTGACTCTCTTTTCTCATTATTCATCAGAACACTTCAGGGGGAAATGGACCCAAGAAAACCGGGGCAGCGAAAACGGCAGGGAGCTCACGTAGCAAACATTGGCAGGATCTGCCTTGGCTTTTTGGATTACGTTGGAGAACTCTATCTTGAACCATTCTTCATCGGGTCTACGGGCACGATCAGAGCTGAGATCAAAGAAGTCAAGCTAGTAAACCAAGGAAAGCAGGTTACCCGTACCTATTGGTATCACCATTCTTTTCCTCATCCCGAGCCTCAAACACGGCGTTTACCTATCAGCTCGAGGAATATCGCAAAGCTCATTGAGGCCATCCCACATGTGAGCAGGACGACTTATCAGCGGAGAAGACGCTTCATCCTAGTCAAGCTTTTGGAAATTACAGGGGCAAGGCGAATTGAAGTCGCAAACATCAGAGTCGAAGATATTTATAATGCAAAGTTGATGAAGCAAGAGCCGCTCCTGAAGGTCTTCACAGCCAAACGGTCAGGAGGGAGGGAGGAGTACAGATACTTACCTATTTCTAAAATAGATCTTGAACTAGTCGTAAACTTCATCGAAAAATTCAGGAGCAGGATCATTAAGAAAACAGTGGGCTCCAAAGAGGATTTAGGCTATTTACTGATCTCTGAAACAACTGGGCTAAGACTCACACCTGAGACTCTGACGAATGAATTACTGTTGCTTGCTAAAACAGCAAAAATTGAAGAGCAAGCATGTGCACATATGTTCCGCCACAGATTCATCACCAAGCTTTTTGTAGCATTGATTGAACAGCATGAATATGAGAATCGGGACGAGTTCCGTCGTGCATTATTGGATGGTGAGACGCTTAAAAGGAAAGTCCAGGAGTTCACTGGGCATACATCAATCAGCAGCCTTGAGCCCTATATACATTTGGCATTCGAGGAAGTGACAAATTTTGGGGCCACTTTGGATTTAATTAAAGCAAGGCTAGTTGTTGAATCTTTACAGTCCAATCTCAAGGACGTTGTATTTGAACTCAGCCAAGGAATAAGCCCCTCTGAACTTACTATCCTATTAAATAATTACGTTAAGACGGCATTAGAAGAATTGAGTTGGGTCTCAACTACTATCGAACGATGATGTGCTTTTTGTATGGGGACTCAATTCGACTGTTAGTTTCAAACAGGTAACCGTAAGTACAGTCTAGAGCGCTGCAAGCACAGCACTCTAGAAATGGACGATCAACAATGCATTAGCTTAAGTTAGTTTGAAAAATGTATAATAATATTTTGGGGTACACTTTTTTGCTGGCCTATATGGCTCATGATTCTATTTCCGTTATAAAGCGAGATTTTCGCTGAAACTTTGTGTCGCCCCATGGCATCATTCGTTGCTTAGGATAAGTTACATAGAGCCATCGCTTTGCTCTTGTTACTGCAACAAATGCGTTATTTCTCTCCTCATCCAACTCTTTTGCAGTATTAGCTCTGTAGTCTGGGAAAACTCCTTCACACATACCAATTAAAAATACGATATCTTTTTCCAGACCCTTCATGGTATGAACCGTACTTAACGTTAAGCCATCCTCAGAGATATCTTGCGAAAGTTGCCCAAGAGCCAATGCATTACGGAATGCAACTAAGGAGTCCCCAATTCCTTTCCGTCTGAAGCGTGTCCAGGTGCGATTAAACTCCTCAAGCTCTTCAATGCTCAACTTAACATCTTCAATTTTCTCATCTGAGATACCGTCATGTTTTTCAACCAATGATGTTAGTAGGCTGTTAAAATATTTTACAAATTTAGGGATTTTGGGGTTTTCAACATCCAATAAATCTACAGCAGAAAGAAGATTTGCGAATATATCAGAGTATTCATCATTTGATGATGAGATCTGAGCCTCCATTTCCTTTAATACATTAGCCGTCCAATTTTCTGGCTCGGAAATATTCAGTACCTGACATAATTTTTTGCCATCCACCCAATCTTTAGAATTCAGTTTAACGCGAATGGCATAGTCTAATACTTTACCGAATCTAGTTGAAGGTTCTAGTTGTCGTTCACCTTTTCTCAAAGAGAATGGTATTGAATTTTCTTTAAGGCAGCTTTCAAGTTTTCCAAAAACAAAACGATTACGGCCAATTATCACCATATTACTCAATGAAATTTCACCTTCAATTTCATCGTTAATTTTCAAAGCCAAAAGTTTTTTAATAATGTCAACAACCGCAGCAGCCTCATCTTCTTCCGTATCAAATCCTGAAATCCATACACCACCTTCTAAGGCATAATCAGTTTCTGCTTGTGAGCCTGGCCGCAACTTGTTTGCTGCACGTATAACAGCTTTAGTGCTACGATAATTTTCTCTAAGTTCAAAGCGTTGTGGGGTGAAGTCATCTACAAATCTAGTGCAGAGATAGTCTTTCGAGGACCCGTTAAATCCATAAATCATTTGATTAGGATCACCTACCATTAAAATGCTTATTATAACATTTCCGCAAAGTACCCTTATAAACTCATACTGCGCTTTATTAAGATCTTGAGCTTCATCAACGCAAATATGTTTATACTGAGCTCGGTATATTTTTGCGATCCAATCATGTGTTAGTAGAATTTTATGGGCATATACCAAAATATCGTCATAATCAATTCCTCCACTATTAAGCAGTGCAGACTGATAGTCTTGATATATTTTCCAGATATTGCTTTCTGGATATAGCTCAGCCACATCAAGCTCTGTAAGTAACTCTCGCTTAATCTTTGAAAATATATCCATAAAGGATTGCAAATTTTTTTCTCTGCTTTTTAATTCTCTTGTGTCAGTGATATTTAGATACTCATCTATATTAATACCATCTTCACGTAAAGACTGTATAAAGACCTCCATTCGATCTTTATCTCTATCATATATGTGCAACTCCGTGGGTAAACCAACAGTGTGTCCGTATTTCTCCAAAATACGCTGTGCGACAGAATGTATGGTAGAGATCCAAACCCTATCCTCTCCTTGCTCGAAGTCTGCTAAACGTGCACTCATTTCCTCCGCTGCTTTATTTGTGAAGGTAAGAGCTATGATCCCTTCTTTTTTAGTTTTATCCAAAATATGACGAACACGCTCTGTTAACACACGCGTTTTACCTGAGCCAGCTGATGCAAGCACTTGTACAGCAGAATTCAAAGGAGCTTCAACAATCTGACGTTGAGCATTTGATAGATTCATATCATACTCCAGATTTAATTTTTTCGAATAATTCGATAATCTTAGTTGGGAAACTCTCAGCTGGCAATTTAATTAGATTGTCTGTAATTGCTTTTGCATAAAGTGGCTTGTTTAAGTCAATGATTTCGAGTATCGCTCGAATACGACCATCCGCCCCATTATAATCTCTAAGTTCTGATTCAAAAATAGGCTGCTTACACGTTTCGCAGGCAGGCTTATCGGATTTTGTCGGTTTCAAAGGCGTGCCATTTCGTTTCTTGATCCAGTTATCAATTTTACCCTCACCAGCAACTTCACAGATGGTTTTTTCTATCAGTTCATTAAATCCTTGGCTTAATAGGTAACCTTCGAAATCTGTCCCTTCAAGTATGGTGATGTTATCTGCCTTTTCGATATCAGTAGCTCCGAATATTTTTTCATAATTTTTCTTGAGCTCTTTAATTGTTTGTTCTTCACCGTCGCTAAATATAAATACTGGAATATTTAGATCTTTCGCTAAAATAAGAAAAGGACGGTATTTTGCACCGGAACCATTGACGCCCACAAAATTTACTCCGAGTGAGAAAGGATGTTTTCCAGTATAGGCTTCAAAAAGCTCAGGTAGGGCTTGCTCTTCAGTTTCACCTTCTGAGAGGACTATCGCTTTGGAAAATAAGAGCTCGCCACGGGAGTGAACCACTTCTCTTTTCAATTTTCTCAGATCGTCATCTTCAAATGTATTTCTAAGCTGACTTATCTGAACAGAATTATCTGGTTTGCTCAAATATCTAACTTCATGTAACTCAGCCAACCCAGCAATATATGGCGAGTGAGTACTAATAATCACTTGGCCAGGAACATCTATAAGTTGTCTGTATAATGTTCTTTGCGCATTTGGATGAAGATGTGCTTCTGGTTCCTCGGCGGCCATAATTGGGAAAAATGGTTCGACTTCCTCTTCGTGATTTTTGGCCAACAACTCAGTAAAGGCTTTTACTGTCAACATGGATGCCCAACTGCGAGTACCCATACCATGGTATTCCATAGAAAATGAGCTTTTATCAGATTCACCGAAATTCACACTAAAACGCTTTGACAGATCACGAATTTTTTTTGGAAACGGGCTAAGCTCTGTTTTTCCTGAACCTTCAAATGATTGATTCATACTATCCAGATGAGTCTTTAATCGCTTAAGAGGTTCGCTTTTGTCGATGGCCTCTTTATTAACTTCGGCCACCATCCGCTCCAGTTCAGCAACATCTTTATCGTTATACTCAACACTAGATAGAACACGACCAACGAAAGATGATTTTTCTTTCAGTTCATTATGTATGTCTCTTTGAGCATCAATCGAAATGAACGGTACAGCCTCCAGTCGTTTACCCAATCTGTTTTTGTTGATAACCCGGGCATCTTGCCACTCGCTAAGTTCTGGCCACATATCTAAATGAAACCGATCAACTGTATAGCCGCCCTTTACTCGATCTGGTTTTGCAACAGTTCGTAACACTACGAATTGCTTCCCATCAGGCTCTGACTGAATTTTATCACCAAATGCCTGTTGCCAATTTTCTGAAAATTCTCTCGCTCTCGTATCATTATCAACAGCTATAAACCGAATATCGACTGTGATTATTTCTTGGCGTTTTTCATCCTCTCCTATATGAAAATCTTCGTCAGCTAAGTAGCGCGAGTAGTCCCCAATTGCTAGCTGTACAGCTTTTATAATCGATGTCTTACCTGCATTATTTTGCCCAAGTAATACGGTAACTCTCGGCAAGGATATTTCGATATTAGATATGCCACGAAAGCCGCTGATACGAACAATATCTATTTGGATACTCATATGGCACCCTCCTGTGAATTAATAGAAATTGTCCAAACTAGCAACTCATCGATAGTACTCCAGAGAGAGGTGTAAAGTTCGTTTTTTTTAATGATCATTATTATTCCTTACTGTGCCAGAGACTAGCCTGAGTTTGATATATTTTTATATAAATAGTTAAAGCTTGGCAGTATCAAGTCCTGCAGCTTTCAAGCGCTGGGTTAAGTTGCGCATTTTACTGAACTCCGTACCAAAGCTACTTCGTAAACCAACCCCTTCACAAAACTCTTTTGACGTGATGCTATTCAGCTCATCAGCATATTTGATCATTTGTAGGTGCATCTCAACGGTATATTGATTGCGAGGTGCGTCGTCCAAGACTTGCTTAATACGCGTATAGATCTCAATTTCGTTCATCATTAGCCTTTACAATATATGTCACTAGATAATTTAGCTAAATTATCTAAAAAATCACACAAAAGCAAATCAAGTCGTTTTACTGCTCATTAAGTACTCTGGACACCGTAACTGACCGGAAGGAATACAGCAGCAGTACTGTAAGCACAGCGTTCTTGAAGTGAGTTAACAAGAACGCTTAAAGTCGAGTGACAAGCGGGGGAGCAAGATTCTCTATACCTTTCATAGTATCACTGTGAAGAAATCGGAGGAGGTTTTCACTCTGCTCGGGTTATGCAAGTACTAGTCTGTTTCAATGGGCAATGTTTAATCATTTGAGTTGCTGATCTTTCATAGTTCGGTTTATTCATTTTGTGTCCGAAGAGTGAACGCAGGCTTCTCTGAAACTCAAACAAACATTCAGAAAAGAACCCCACCTTTTTCTAACCCCGTCCACTAAATTCCTCCGAACTTCAACGCGTTTGGGCTGCTCTCAGAAAAACTTCTTGATCCATGTCTAAAATCCTAAATACTGTACATAAACACAGTTAAATTTATGTGATGATCAATCATGCACAAGACTCGCTACAGCGCTGCTTCTATAACCCAAAACAGCTTTATTTTCTCTAGGACTGACAAGATATGGGCAGAATGAGTTCATATGGGAATCCTGCCCAGGACTACGTCGAAGAGAGCCTGGACCTGAACAAGCTGGTGGTTAAGCACCCAAGCGCCACCTATTTTGTGCGAGTGAGCGGGGATTCTATGGTTGGGGCAGGCATTGGCGATGGCGACCTGCTGGTTGTAGACCGGTCGCTGAGCGCAGAGCACGGCGATATTGTGGTGGCGGCGGTAGCGGGGGAGTTCACGGTGAAGGAGCTGCAAACCCGGCCTTTGCTCCGGCTGGTGCCGCATAACGCAGACTATGCGCCCATTGAGTTCCTGGCGGAGGAAGAGTTGCAGATCTTCGGCGTTGTTACCTTCACCTTAAAAGCAAACAAACATGTTCGCGCTTGTTGATGTAAACAACTTCTATGCCTCTTGCGAGACGGTATTCAGGCCCGATCTTCAGGGCAAACCGGTTGTCGTTGTCTCAAACAACGACGGATGCATTATTTCGCGATCGGCAGAGGCAAAGGCGCTGGGTATAAAAATGGCTGCGCCTTACTTTAAAATCAAAGATGATTTGCGCCGCCAGCAGGTGACGGTTTTTAGCTCCAACTATGCGCTTTATGCCGACCTCAGTCATCGGGTAATGTCTATCCTGATGGAGCTGGCTCCCGCCGTAGAAGTGTATTCCATCGATGAGGCTTTTATCGATCTCTCCGGCGTCTCCGGCTGTATTTCGCTTGAAGTGTTTGGCCGCCAGATTCGAACTCAGATATTAAAAAACACCGGGCTGACGGTTGGCGTAGGCATTGCGCCGACCAAAACGCTGGCTAAGGCGGCTAATTACGCGGCTAAAAAATGGCCTCAGACCGGCGGCGTTGTCGATCTTTCTGCCGTAGAACGGCAGCGTAAATTGCTCGCCCGTATTCCCGTGGATGAAGTCTGGGGCGTTGGCCGCCGTATCAGTAAAAAACTGGAACTGATGGGGATTGAAAACGCGCTACAGCTAGCAGAAAGCTCTACCTGGGTTATCCGTAAACACTTCAACGTGGTGCTGGAGCGCACGGTACGCGAGCTGCGCGGTGAGCCCTGCCTGGCGCTGGATGAATTTGCCCCGACCAAACAGCAGATTATTTATAGCCGTTCATTTAGCCATCGGATTACCGAATACGACGATATGCACCAGGCGGTTTGCGCCTATGCCGAGCGCGCGGCGGAGAAACTGCGAGCGGAAAGGCAGTTTTGCTGCATGATCAGCTTATTTATGCGTACCAGCCCGCATGCCGGGAATGAAACCTTCTATGCTCCTCAGGCCACAGGCCGACTGACGACGCCAACTTGTGACACCCGGGATATTATCCGCATTGCTACTCAGGCGCTTAACCACATCTGGAAAGACGGCTTCCGTTATATGAAAGCCGGAGTGATGCTGAGTGATTTCTACAGTCAGGGCGTCGCGCAGCTCGGCCTGTTCGATGAATATCAGCCGCAGGCCAACAGCAGCGCATTAATGCAGGTTATCGACAGCATTAATCATTCCGGCCGGGGCAGCATTGGGTTCGCCGGGAAGGGTATTCAGAAAAGCTGGGAAATGAAGCGCAGAATGCTGTCGCCGGGTTACACCACTCGTTATACCGACCTGCCTTTGGTGAAATAGTGACAGAAAATTCGGTCGCTCGGCCGGGAATTAACTCCCTTTGAGCGACCGGATAGCAGACGAGGTTATTTAGCCAGCAGTTCTCTGCGAATAATCTCTGCGCCAGCGCTCAGGGCATTCAGCTTGCCTCTTGCAACGTGGCGAGGCAGCGGGGCCATGCCGCAGTTGGTGGAAGGGTAGAGCTTGTCGGCATCAACGAACTGAAGCGCCTTACGCAGCGTGTCGGCAACTTCCTCTGGCGTTTCAATGGCATGATTTGCAACGTCAATTGCGCCGACCATCACCTTTTTACCGCGGATAAGCTCAAGCAGATCCATTGGCACGCGGGAGTTGTGGCATTCCAGCGAGATGATATCGATATTCGATTTTTGCAGCTTTGGAAACGCTTCTTCATACTGGCGCCACTCTGAGCCCAGCGTTTTTTTCCAGTCCGTGTTGGCCTTAATGCCATAGCCGTAGCAAATATGTACGGCAGTCTCACATTTCAGCCCTTCAATGGCTCTTTCCAGAGTCGCAATTCCCCATTCATTCACTTCGTCAAAGAAGACGTTGAATGCGGGTTCGTCGAACTGAATGATATCGACGCCTGCGGCTTCCAGCTCTTTGGCTTCCTGGTTGAGAATTTTGGCGAATTCCCAGGCCAGCTTTTCGCGGCTCTTGTAGTGGTTATCATAGAGCGTATCTATCATCGTCATCGGGCCCGGCAGAGCCCATTTAATCGGCTGTGTGGTCAGCTTCCGTAAGAATTTGGCATCTTCAACAAATACGGGCTTCTGGCGAGCCACGGGGCCAACGACTGTCGGGACGCTCGCATCATAGCGATTACGAATTCGGACGGTCTCGCGTTTCTCAAAATCAACGCCGCTAAGGTGTTCGATAAAGGTGGTGACAAAGTGCTGGCGCGTCTGCTCGCCGTCGCTGACGATATCAATATCCGCGAGTTGTTGCTCGTGCAGGGCTAAACGCAAAGCATCCTGTTTACCTTCAATTAATTCCTGATCCTGCAATTTCCACGGCGACCACAGAGTTTCAGGTTGTGCAAGCCAGGAAGGTTTAGGCAGGCTACCAGCAGTCGAAGTCGGTAATAATCTTTTCATAATAAATGACCTTAATATTTTTAGTTAATCAACGTGCGTAATTAGCGGACCATTGTTCAAGAATAGTTTTATAGGGTTTTATGAAGCTCTCCTCGGTGAACTTTCCTTGCTCAATCGCTAACCGGCTACGTTCTTCTCGATCATAAACAATTTGCGTGACTGAATGATCCAGGTGCGTCAGGTTTGGCTGGTAGTGCAGTCCTGCTGGGGAATTAGCATTATAAATTTCAGGGCGATAGATCTTCTGGAACGTCTCCATCGTGCTGATGGTCGCGATCAGTTCAAGATCGCTATAATCGTCAAGTAAATTACCGGAAAAATAGAAAGCCAAAGGCGCGACGCTATTTTTCGGCATGAAGTAGCGAGCCTGTAGCCCCATTTTACTGAAATAGTGGTCGGTCAAAGAGAGATCGTTTTGCTGATATTCAATGCCCAGAACAGGGTGTCGGTTACCGGTCTGATGATAAGTATTTTTACTTGAAACACTTAAACAAATAACAGGTTGCTTCTTAAAGTTCTCTTTGTAAACACCGGACTCAACGAAGTGCTTAAAGATATTGCCATGCAGAACACCAAAGTTCTCCGGCGTGCTGAAGTCAGCTCGCTGCTTATTGTAGTCCGGTAGTAACACGCTGAAGTCATAATCACGCACGTAAGAAGAGAAGTTATTCCCAACAATACCTTCATGGCGCTGATTAGTTTTTTTGTCAACAATGTTAGTTTTCAGTATTTCAATCGCCGGGAAAGTCTCGCCATTGCCCTGAATATCAACCTCAACGGAGATGATTTCAAGTTCAACAGAATAACGGTCCCCTTTCGGGTTGTCCCAATGCGCCAGAGAATTGAAACGATTGTCAATCATCGTTAAGGCATTGCGCAGGTTCTCCTGGCGTTTCTCACCTCTGGCCAGGTTAGCAAAGTTAGTTGTGATGCGCGTATTTCCCGACGGGTTATAATTCTCATCGAAATTAATGCTCTTAATAGTAAATGCAAACTCTTTCATCGTAATCTGGCACCCTAATTTCTGATATAAAATCTGTTTTTATTTCTGGCTTCTTCAGGAATGACCACTTTTATTTTGTGGCTTCCTCTGCGGTGAACTTCACATTGTCAATAGTTAATAGCCCTGCATATCTTATGCCTGAGTCACACTTTGAGGAAAAGTGATTTAATTTCACAGAACATGAACGAATTTCATGATCGCGAAAGTGGCGTGGTGCAGAATTGAGACATGCGTTGAGCCTTAGTAAGATAAACCTTTTAAAATCATGCGTTTTATCGATTTTTTGGTCAGTGAAAATAACTATCAGATGGTTAAGTCCTTGTTGTTTATAAGCCATTAAAGGCCACTAAACCTCCGACGGTTTCTGCCCGGTAAGACCGGTCACAATCTTCCCTCAGTGCACAATCAAAAACCGGAAGGCATCTGACCCGCATTAACAAAAAACAGAGCTTATTTATTGGAAACCCAAACCGAGGTACTCAGCGCTCCTGCCTGATTATGCCCATCGGTATAATGGAAGCACCAGCATATATTCCGCTGCAACTGAGTTTCCAGTTATCATGTTTTAGTGATTTATAGCTAATTATTGAGGTTTCCAATAATTAACCACATTAATACTGTTGACTTGTACAGTGCTAATAGCAGAGGGTGAGGGGTAAGGAGAGAGTGGTACCTTAAAAAAGCGCCCCCAAATGGCGCCAAAACACCAGGTGAGGGCTAACCACAATGCAACTGACAAGGAGTCACACCATGACTGGTTCTGATAGTAACACATTTACCCAACAGAAAGTCACAGGCACACAAAACCTTATGGCCGGAGATATTGCTGCCTTATTAAAAATACCCATGGGAGCAAAAGACGATTTATTTTATGTACTGAATGTTTGCCGCCGTTGTGTCGGTGAATTAATTGAAACAGATAATCATGTTGAATATATTGCGCTGTGCGGGCGTTTGCTTGCGGGGTTCAATGTTCTGAGAGTTGTGCTGGATAATCCGCTGCCAAAATACCTTATTGAGCAATTAACAGTAGAAGAAGGGTATTCAGAAGCGCTGCGAACTGCGCTTGAAACCGAGTCCGAAACCATCTGTGACTATTGTGCCGCCTTATCCATGGTGCTGCTGAACCAGCAGCTTTCGGCGGGGCAGCAGATACAGATAACCGACCTGCTGTATGAAGTGTTCATCATGTTGGATCAGGATTTAAAAGCGCCGCGCTTTGTCCGCACCAAAAAAGGGCTGGCAATGATAGACGGTGGTATCGTTTCAGGTGTCCACTAAGTCGTAAAGCTTCCCGCTTTCTCAGCCGGCATTGCTGAAAAGCGGGGAAATGAAACGCGGTACGCCGTTTAGTTACCGCATTTCTGGTTAAGTACCCAAAGTGAGAGGGAATTCTTTGTGAGCGTGCCACAAACAAAATCTGAACTACTTTTAGCAATTGATAAAAATTTCAGTAAGTTAATCAGTTATCTCAGCAAAATACCGTATGAGTTGGCCTCTGAGAAATCGATGGATGGTCACGTAAAAGGTACGGAAATGAGCGTTCGGGAGCTTGTATCGTACCTGCTGGGGTGGAATTCGCTGGTTGTGAAGTGGATAACTCAGGATGCCAAAGGCTTGCCCGTTGATTTCCCCGAAACCGGCTATAAGTGGAATCAACTGGGGCTTCTCGCACAAAAATTTTACTCTGATTACCGGGAGCTAAATTACGATTCATTAATTGAAGCACTTCAGGCTGAAAAAAATGAAATTGTGAAACTTATAGATCAGCGTTCTGACGACACTCTGTACGCAAAACCCTGGTATACGAAATGGACGATGGGGCGAATGATCTCATTTAACACCTCTTCGCCCTACGCAAATGCGAACGGGAGATTAAGAAAGTGGGCAAAAATTAAAGAAATCAATCTTAAATAAATAACGAGGAAAAGATTCGCTTCTCGCTCATAGCCGCTAGATGCAAAACGCACACAGCTAACTTTATGGTGTGTTAATAAACGGAGAGCAGGTTAAAGGTTGCCGGTTTGTTGTTCTTTTCGTTCAACTTTGCAAAGATGTATCGCACACGGCTCCAGACCTGCCACGTTATCAGGAACAGGATCTACTCTCCACGACGCTTGCCCTGTGTACTGGAATATTGACATTAAACTGGTTCTGCTTTGAGGGCTCCTGTATGACCATCTTTCATCAACTTACGGCCACCAGTCTGGACGGCCAGCTTATCTCTATGACCGACTACGCTGGTAAGGTAGTTCTGGTCGTTAATACCGCCAGCCATTGTGGATTCACGCCACAATACGGCGGCCTTGAAGCGCTCTATAAAAAATATGCCGCCCAGGGGCTAGTGGTACTTGGTTTCCCCTGCAACCAGTTCGGCAAACAGGAACCCGGCGGCGCCGACGAAATTGCGCAAACATGCCGCATTCACTACGGTGTGAGCTTCCCTATGTTCGCGAAAGTAGAGGTGAACGGAACCGCAACGCATCCGGTGTTTCGTTATCTGAAAAACGAATTGCCCGGCGTACTGGGTGGGCGGATCAAGTGGAACTTCACTAAATTCCTGATCGGACGCGACGGTAAACCGCTCAAGCGTTTTGCACCGTTCACCAGCCCGGAAAAAATGGAAGCCGCAATCCTTTCTGCACTTGAAAGCTTGTCGAATGTCTCAGGGCGTGAAGCGGACCGTTAGCTAGTCGCAGCAGGATATTTCGGAGGCTCTTCTGGACAAATGAAAAACATCATCACATGTAAACTCAGGCGGGATTTCAACGTTAAAGCAGTATTTTTCATTGGAGAACCCAGATGTTTACTCATATGCGTATTGCCAAACCCGTCACCAATCTCGAAAGATCTTTTCTGATGTACAGCCAGGGATTGGGCCTACATAAAATTGCTGAATTCAATGATCATGACGGTTTCAATGGAATAATGTTAGGGCAGGGAGACGTAGACTGGCACATAGAGTTCACCTTTTGCCAAAACCATCCCGTTCAACCTTTGCACACGGAAGAAGATTTACTCGTTCTTTATTACTCGGATGAAAATGAATGGGTGCAAGCCTGCGAAAGAATGATTGATGCTGGTTTCAAAGTGATAAAGTCATTCAATCCCTACTGGGACGTGAACGGAAGGACATTTGTTGACCTCGACGGATATAGGGTGGTTATCCAAAACAAGACGTGGGCGTAATCCCAATAAATATTGCAGTGTTGCCTCCGTCCAGCTGCAGGCTAAACATCCGCTCCTCGCTCAAACCAGACTCCATCCGCCGGGGAGCAGTCTGCTTATTACTTCACAAGCCGTTAATTCTTCTACAAAGGATTATTTCTGAAACGAGAGGGACGGTAACGCTCAGGGATTTCATCGTTCTTACCGTCGCGTAATTCTTCAGAAACCAGCCTTCCGATGGTAGCTGCACATGTAACCGCCGGGTGCATAACTGCCACATAAACGCTTTTGCTCTCATCAGTAAAGCCAAGAACGGGATACCCATCCTGCAGGACAGGGCGTTCTCCCACGGAGTATCGGGTGAGAGAGGCAGACTCTGCACCCCTGAGCCTGTTTCTTACCGATGTCTGAGCCGCGTTAGCCGTTTCCCTGACGTTGCCGTTTGTTGGGTAATCCTCAGCGGCGAATAAATCCCTGTTATGGTTATGCCGAACTTCTATATCATCACCAGCGATGAGCGTTTTGACTACGCGCCGGGGGACTGCAAAGCGCAGCAATATAGCGGGTGATGCCAGAACCGGAACAGAGGTCCCCGCCGCCTCAGCTAACGTGGGAATGCCGGTTCCACAGGCCAACACAACGCAATCAGCCTCCAGCTTACCCCGGGAGGTCAGAACTGCTGTCATCGTACCTTCGGCCATGCAGATACCCGTAACGGTCGTTTGGTTTTGCACTACCGTCCCCATACCACAGGCCTTGTCCAGTAATATACGTGTCGCTTCGGCGGCATCAATGGCACCGTCTTTTGCAGCATAGCGGGCTTCAGAGGGGGGACGTAGCAACGCAGGCTCAAGGCTGGCGACCCCGGCTCTGCGGAGAAGGCTTTCGTCCGGCAGGCAGGCCTGAGGCGTTGCGCCGTATTTTAACGAACCACTCCAGTTGATCTGAAGTTCCGGTATTTGTTCTTCCAGCCTGTGCCAGTCCGCAAACGCGGCACGCCGCAGAAGCACATCGGGCGCATCATCACTCACCGCACCAGTTAGCCAGCCAAACGCGCTGCCGGTCGCCCCTGATGCAGGCTCATTTTGCTCAATAATGGTGACGTCAAATTCAAGGCGGGCAAGATGCCAGGCGATTGAAGCACCAACGATCCCTGCACCGACGACGACGATCCTTTTTTTCATGCTGCCCAGGGTGGCTTCCTCCCGCGTGGGTAATAGATTCATGCCATGATGCAGAAGTTATTTATTACCGACAACCTGCCAGAAATTGCAAATACCTGGCCGGGGCCAATTCAGGCAGCCGTTTCTTCCCGCCGTTGGTATTGCGTATAATACGCCGCGATAAATTCTGACAATTACTGTGGTAATGGTATGAATCTCAATCGTTGTTGTTTTTTGCTACTGATCCTGATGGCGCTCGGAAGTATTTTCACATCCCATCCCTTTGTTATAGGGTTGCTGCTTGTCAACATACTGACGCTGGTGATTTACGGCGTGGACAAAATGGCAGCTCGTAAGGCGTGGCGCAGAGTGCCAGAAACAACTTTGCTGATATTCGGGGTTGTAGGTGGGTGGGGTGGAGCGCTTGTTGGGCAGCAGCTCTTTCGCCATAAAACACAGAAGCAGCCATTCAAAACATACTTCATTATCAGTATTATAGTGAATATTGTGGCGATCACGGCGGCGTATCGGCTCTATCCCTTTTCCCTCTACTGAGTGTAAACCTCGGCACGTTGCCCTGGCTATGGATAGCATTCCGGTTGAGTTATGGAGAATGTGTATGAATATTGGAATGGATGACTTGTCGCTGGTGGGTTTATTTGGCGGCTGTATCTACGGGGCGTATACCATCATCCGGGGAATCAGAACCGGCGAGATTGTCACCTACATCAATCGTCGTAAGAGAACGTTCCGCCGCGGGGATCGTTATTTTACTGCCGTTCTGGCCATACATTCACTTCTCATTGTTGCAGGGACAGGTATGGGCGGATGGCTGGTATGGCAACGTTTTAGCTAGCCGCCTGAAGGGCTGAAGCTCTATGCAGCGAGCAGATAAAAGGGGCGTTACACAACCTCAACCAGCTCAAACTCTTCTGCCACAAGTTCCATTGCTTCATGGTATGTCCCTTCTCTTAAGAAAAACTCTTTATGGCCTTCTCTCCAGTATCTGAGGCTGAGATCGCCTTCGCCTTCTTTTCTTGCAAACTCTTCGGCTACATCGCAAAAGCGAACTATCCGCATAGCGATGGTTCTGATAACGCAGGCTGGCTCTCCTTTACCGTTAAGAACAATGCTGTAACTGCCAATCGTCGGGGATTCATCCTCATCCTGGAATGATGAGAGTGAGCAACAAGTTGCTGTTTTTATTCCCTTAACAACAAGTGCAGCCAGTTCATCTGCCATGGCTGGAGTATCTCCAAATGGCCATGCAATCGCACCAGGATAGTTAACTTTTAAGTCGTCAATTTTGCGCATTGTTAAATCCCTAAGAACAATATTATTGGCTACGCAGGCAATTCCAGTAAGAGGGCAGCTACGATAACCGCAACAAAGAAAATCCCGCTTTGGCGGGATTATGTCAATGTAATGGCGTTTTTATTCGGCAAACTTCAGCAGTACCTCACCATCAAGGCGATAGCGCACCCATTCTGACTGCGGCAATGCGCCAATACTCAGGTAAAAATCAATGGCGGGCTGGTTCCAGTCCAGCACGCTCCACTCAAGGCGGCCGCACTTTCTGTTTACTGCGCACTGCGCGATGTTTTTCAGCATTGCTCTTCCCGCACCTTTGCCGCGATGATCAGGAGAAATATATAAATCCTCCATATAAATACCGCTACGCCCAAGCCAGGTGGAATAGCTGGTAAAGAATACGGCATACCCGGCGATTTTATTATCAATCTCACAAATCAATGCTTCGCTATTACTGCCTGCGCCAAAGAGGGTTTCCCGGATCTCGTCCGGGGTAGTGACGACTTCTTCCGGGGCCTTTTCATACACGGCCAGCTCAAAGATCATATCGTAAATGGCTGCTGCATCTTCCGGGCGCGCCTGGCGAATAGTTATGTTCATGAATTTCCCTGCGATTTCTTTATGATGTCGATATTGATGGCGCTAAGCATAAGGGTTATTGTCAGAAGAATTAAGTGCAATGAAATCACCCAATGATGAATATTATGCATCCAGCCCTGAGGCGTCTTGATTTAAACCTTCTACCGGTATTTGACGCGATTTATCGCCACCGTTCCGTTCGCCGGGCGGCAGATGAACTGGCGATGAGCACATCGGCGCTGAGCCATGCGCTGTCGCGGCTGCGTATCACCCTTGATGATCCGTTATTTTACCGAGAAGGGCATCATATGTGCCCCAGCGTGTACGCCACCCAGCTAGCGCCTTCTATTGCTTCGGCCCTGAAATTTCTTAATCAGGAACTGGCCCCGCAGCCAGAGTTTAAAGCCGCAGGCAGTACCGAGCGTTTACAGATTGCGATAACGGACTTTACCGCATTTTGTATTTTCCCGGCCCTGATGCACAAATTGCAGCATGAAGCGCCCGGCTTGCGCTTTGAGTTACTTTATTTGCCGCACACACCGGCGCTCACGGAGCTGCTGGCGGGCGAGGTAGATCTGGCGCTAGGGTTCAGCACGCCGGACGAAATCCGGCATCCGGAACTGGAAGAAATCAGCTGGTTCGAAGATGAGTATGTCGTTATCAGCAATAAAAGCCGAACACGGCTGACGCTGGAAGATTATCTCGCCGCCAGGCACCTGGTCGTCACGCCGTGGAATGAGAAGCAGGGCGTAATGGATTTGCAGCTTGAGCAAATGGGTTACACGCGGCAGATAGCAATCAAAACGCCGTCTATGCTGAGTGCGCCGTTTATTGTGGCGGAAAGTGATTTGCTGATGGCGCTCCCACGTTTTGCCGCTGAGAAACTGATGCACTCTGCGGAGATCAACGTTTTTGACTTACCCTTCAGCGTTCCTCCGTTCGAAGTGAAGATTTATTCTCATAGCCGGAGCGGCAAGCGCGGCGCGACGTCGTGGTTAAAAACAACGCTGCAAATACTGGCGAAGGAAGTTAATTCAGGTCGATGAGTTTTAGCGGGCTGCTGAGGCTCTTCGCGGGAAAAAACATCCGTTATCATTATTGTCGCTAACAGGGCTAAACTACTCGTATCTATGAACTCTCTTCATCAATAAAGGCTAAGAAGGGAGGTTTAAATAAGGAAGTGCCCGATGCTCAAAGAGAACTTCAACGAACTGCAAAGCTTTCTTGTGGTAGCGCGAGAGCGGAGTTTTACCAAAGCGGCCGCGAAGCTTGGCGTTTCACAGTCGGCGCTCAGCCATGCGATGAAGGCGCTGGAAGAACGCCTGAACGTCAGGCTGTTAACCAGAACCACACGCAGCGTTGCGCCTACGGAAGCGGGCGAAAGAATTATGGCCTGTCTGGAGCCGAGAATAGCCGATCTTGAGCAGGAACTGGGGGCGCTTATCCAGCTGAACGGCACCGCCTCCGGTAATCTCCGCCTGTCCGCGGGGGAGCATGCCGCCCGCAGCCTGGTGTGGCCGAAGCTAAAACCGTTTCTCAGAGAATACCCGGAGATCAATGTCGAGCTGGTGGTGGATAACGGCTTCGTTAACATTGTTGAAGGCCGCTTTGATGCCGGAGTTCGTCTCGGGGAAAGCGTTGATAAAGACATGGTTGCCGTAAAAATAGGGCCGGATATGCGTATGGCGGTGGTCGGTTCGCCGGGTTATTTCGCCGCAAACTCCGTGCCGAAGACGCCGCACGAGCTTCAGGCTCATCGCTGCATCAATATGCGTTTGCCAACCGCCGGTGGCCTGTACCACTGGGAATTTGAAAGGGAAGGGAAGCCTCTGCGCGTGGGGGTTGAGGGGCAACTGACGTTAAACCAGCTGCCGGAAAGAATAGACGCGGTGCTGTCGGGATTTGGGCTTGCCTGTGTGCCTGAAGATACGGTTCAGGCGTATGTAGAGTCCGGGGCGCTGATTCAGGTATTGCATGAGTGGTGCCCGTCATTCCCCGGTTATTATCTCTACTACCCCAGCCGCAAACAGCATCCTTCTGCTTTTGCGCTGATGATAGATGCCCTCCGTTATACGCAATAGCTGGCCTGCAATGCTCGGCAGGCCAGCTAAACCTTAGCGGCCTGTGCGGTCCTGAAGCGCCGCAGGGTAACGGTCGCCAACGATTTTCACCGTTTCCAGCGCCAGGGCGATTTTGCTTAAATCACTCTGTGACAGGGTAACTTCTATTGCGCCCAGGTTTTCCTCCAGCCGGTGCAGTTTAGTGGTCCCCGGGATCGGCACAATCCACGGTTTTTGCGCCAGTAACCACGCCAGCGCAATTTGCGCCGGGGTTACGCCTTTTTCGGCGGCGATGTTACCCAGCAGAGCCACCAGCCCTGCATTGGCTTCACGCGCTTCTGTAGCAAAACGAGGTACCTTACTGCGAAAGTCATCTTCGCCGAACGGGGTTTCTGCCGTGATGGCTCCGGTCAGGAAGCCTTTGCCCAGCGGGCTGAACGGCACAAACCCGATGCCCAACTCTTCCAGCAGCGGCACAATCTCTTGTTCAGGTTCACGCCACCACAGAGAGTATTCACTTTGCAGGGCGGTAACCGGCTGTACGGCATGCGCCCGGCATATCGTCTGTGCCCCGGCTTCGGAAAGCCCAAAATGCTTAACCTTGCCTTCGGCAATCAGGTCTTTCACCGTACCGGCGACATCCTCAATTGGTACCTCCGGGTCAACGCGATGCTGATATAACAGGTCAATCACGTCGGTTTTGAGGCGGCGCAGCGATCCCTCCACCGCTTCGCGGATATGCTCCGGGCGGCTGTTTAAAATCTGCTGCTTGTTGTCAGCCCCGAAGGTAAAGCCGAATTTAGTTGCGATAACCACGCGATCGCGCAGCGGTTTTAAAGCTTCGCCGACAACTTCCTCATTCAGATAAGGGCCGTAAACTTCGGCGCTATCAAAAAAAGTCACGCCGCGCTCTACGGCTGCTCGAATCAGTTCCACCGCCTGACGAGTATCCGTTGCCGGGCCGTATCCGTGGCTAAGCCCCATACAGCCCAGACCCAGGGCAGACACTTCCAGCCTGGCGTTACCGAGAAAACGTTTTTGCATCAGTATTTACCTTTTCTGTCGCTGTTAAACATCGAGTTTACGGCCCGTCAGCCATTCGACCATGGCCGGGTCACGATGCGAGAAAAATGCGCTGGTTGCGGTATCAAGAGCGGTAATGCGCATCATGTCTTCGGCGCTGAGTTCGAAATTGAGGATGTTGATGTTCTCTTCCATCCGCGCTTTTTGTACTGATTTAGCCAGTGAAACAATGCCGCGCTGGAACAGCCAGCGCAGGACAACCTGGCCCACGGTTTTGCCATACTGCTCACCTATGGCGGTTAAAACGGGATGCTGAAATAAGCCATTTTTACCTTCGGCAAATGGCGCCCAGGCTTCAGGCCGGATGCCCCGGCTTTGCATCCACGGTGCGGCATGTAGCTGCTGATTAAAGGGGTTAACCTCAACCTGGTTTACGGCCGGAACGACTTTATTGAAGGCCACAAGGTCGGCGAGCCTGTCGGGATGGAAGTTACTCACGCCGATAGCACGAACTTTACCGGCCTGCTGCAACTCCTCCATAGCACGCCATGCGCCATGAATGTCGCCGTAGGGCTGGTGGATAAGGTAAAGATCGACATAATCCAGCTGCAGGCGATTAAGCGAACGCTCAAACTGCGCTTTTGCGCCTTCGTAATGGGTATCCTGTAGCCACAGTTTCGTGGTAACAAAAAGTTCGTTACGCGCGATACCGCTTTGCTTCAGCGCATTCCCGACCTGAGTTTCATTTTGATAAGAAGCGGCGGTATCAATCAGGCGGTAGCCCGTTTCGATGGCGTCAATCACGGCCCGCTCGCACTCGTCGGCGTCCGTCATCTGGAACACGCCAAAGCCCAGCAGGGGCATTTCAATACCGTTATTGAGTGTTACTGTTTGCATGGCGTTACCCTTCAATCGTTGTGTGTGAAGAGCATAACGCAGGGGGATTTATTCGATTAGAGGGCATAATTCGCAAGGGCTTATTAGAATTATTCATTAATCATGATATTGCCTAAGGAGAATGTGGCTGCCCGTCTATGCGCTAATAAAATAGCGGCTCGGGTAAGGCCGAAACCGCCATCATGCAGGCTGTCTTTATTACGAGGCTGGAAAGAGAGAATGATTATGTTTCTTGAGCTTCTCCGGTTTTAAATTCTGAGGTATCCAGCAGCGGCATAGTGCCATTTTTTTTGAAACCATAATTACCAAGTGCAATAGCCAGGTGGCTTATAGAGTCAGCATTGATAAAAAGTGCTTCCTCTTTAATAGTCGAGTTTGTGTTAAAGATATCAACAAATTCCGTTATATTCATATTGTATAAATGGCCAATATATAGATCTGTGAAGATATTCCTCTCTTCCAGTTTTCTGGTTGAGGACGAATAATCATCTGATACGTCATCAAGTTGAGCGTGAACGGCAATCTCTGAACCTGATTTATCATCTAAACATGACTTCTCTTTTATAATCTGAAATAAATCCACTTTAGAATGATGGTGGGCTACTTCATGAATAAGAGCGTTAATCGCATTAAGAGTGCATTTCCCAAAGAAGTTGTCTGTCAGAAATATGACTTTGTTATGGCCATCTGAGATGGATGCCGCTGTAATGTTGGCGTTTGCGCCCGTGCTGCTGTATCCATAATAAACGGAGTTTCTTTTGCTTTTTAGACGTTCAGCTATATCTGATTTTATTGAGTTGTATAAAGGAATGAGTCTTGATTTAATATCCTGAGGATCGACTATGCCATAGTGTCGCAGATGATTATCGAGCTCATCGTTATTTTTGTCTTCTAATTGTAAGATTGCTGAGTCCAGGGTTTTTATAGCGTTATAGGCAACGCCTTTGAAAAATTCATATTTATCACGTTCAATACATCTTAATTCATCAAGCCCTCGGGTAACAACATTAAAACCATCACTATTCAGGAGGGTTACAATATCATCAGGAAGATGTGAGGCAGAGCAGACCGAATCGGCTTCAGCGCCTGGGAATATCAGAGGGTCATGGCGGGAAATAAACTCACCTGTTGCATACAGCGCATTTGAAATGGGGTGTAACAGGTTGTTGGCAGAGATAAATGAAGTGCTATTGGAGGGAGCGGTTAGCAGATTATTTTCAAACCGGAGCTGGCTAAGAAGAAGCATTAATGGAACAGCCAGTCCCTGGCGTGGAGCGGTATTTTGTGGAGGGGAGCGACTCAGTTCGAGATAAGAATTGGCGACTTGATTAATATTCTTTCCCGTGCGGAGTATTTCATCCGGCGTGGCCGGGTTCTTTGAGGTGGTTACCCGAGTTTGTAGCGTGTTTTTCCCAAAGGCATCATGAATGTTATGCTTATAAGCTCTGGTTGAAGCCCTGTGCTGCGATGCTGAAATTGGCATATTAAAATTTCCTTTTAATCAAAAGAAAGTATTAAAACTTTCGCACACGCATAACTATCAATTAACGACCTTTATTCTGGCCGTTTTTTAACTTTACCAGCCTGCCGATCACCAGCCCGTAATACGCGGCCAAATCTCAGGCACAGAGCTGCTCTCGTCTACAACGTAGTAATGCTGGTGCATGGCGGCGGTGGCGCAGGCGTGGTTGGGCAAAATACGCACCCGGCTGCCGAGGGGGAAATCATTTACAGTGAATGAGGCCTGCTGTGCCAGCTCAATAATGCCGTGCTCCTGGTTGGTAGTGTTGACGATTAAACCTTCAAGCGGATCTCCGTTGGGGCTGCAAACCATGCCGTAGCCATAATCCTGGCTCTGGTTTGCCGTGCCCCTGTCGCGGGATAGCGCCATCCAGCCTGCGTCTATAAATACCCAGCCTTTGTCGCGGTTATGGCCGATAACGGTGGCTACCACGCTGATTGCGATGTCTTCAACACGGCAAACGCCAATGTTTTTCATTACCAGATCGAACGTGGTAAACACTCCGGCCCGCACTTCGGTGATATCGGTCAGGTCTTCGGCGAAATGCGCCGTCGGGGTTGCGCCAACGCTTAATATCGGGCAGTCAAAACCCCGCTCTCGCAATCTGTAGCCAGCGGTTCTGATGGCCACGCACTCTGTTTTAGCGGCGGCGCGGATCTCATCGTCAGTGCGGCACTGGTAAGACTCGCCCGCATGTGCAAGCAGGCCGGTAAGCCGTGAGCCACCGTCTTCAATAATGCGAGCCAGCTCGGGCAGAGCTTCGCTGTGCGGAGGAATGCCGCCGCGATGTCCGTCGCAGTCCACCTCAATAAACACCGAAAACACAACGCCGTTTTGTTGCCCATACTCGGCCACCGCCAGAGCCTGCTGCTCGCTGTCGAGCAAAATGTGCATCTCCACGCCTTGCTGCATCAGCCGGGCAACACGCGGCAGTTTGTGCGGGGCAATACCAACGGCGTAAAGTAGGTTGCTATAGCCCGCTGCGGCAAAAGCCTCGGCTTCTGCGAGAGTTGAAACGGTTGCCGGGGAGCAAGTATCGCGCAGCAGATAGCGGGCGGCATCTGGCGAGCGTAATGTTTTAAGATGCGGCCTTACCCGGCTGCCCAGCGCTTCAACGCGGGAATACAGCCGCGCGATATTGCGCAGGTATTTGCTTTTATCAATCAGTAAAAACGGGGTGTCGGGTGCTTGCGGACATTCAGCGAACATAGCGATTCTCCTTATGGGGGAAGCTCATGTTGCCATTCGTCTGGTTAGGTATAAATTAATATAAAATCAATAAATGATTAGGTTTTAAGTTAATGATAAGCAGCGACGACCTCTATTTTTTCCGCACCATCTCCGCCCACGCTACGCTTGCCGCGGCGGCGCGGGCGATGAACGTTACGCCTCCCTCGGTGACGCAGCGCCTGAAAGGGCTAGAGCAAAAGCTCGGCGTCAGCCTGATCCTGCGGCCATCGCGGCAGGTTTCCCTTACCGATGAGGGTTCGCTGCTGCTTAGCCGGGCGGAAAAAATTCTCGCTGAACTGACCGGTTTGCAGTCGGCAATGGACGACCGGCGGCAAACGGTCCGAGGGAAGCTGCGCGTGCTGGCCCCATTAGGCTTCGGTAACGACTACATCGCGCCGCTGCTGGGCGATTACGCCGCTCAGCATGAAAACCTCGAAGTGGAACTAACGCTCTCCGACGACCCGCATTGGGCCACGCTGCACAAATGGGATCTGGTGATATTTATCGGTGAACTGCGGGACTCCAGCATGCACTGCATCCGGCTGGCGGCCAACCGGCGTTTTATCTGCGCTTCGCCGGGTTACCTCAGCAGGCGGGGGACGCCAGCCGCGCCGGAGCAGCTGGCTAACCACGACTGCATCGCCCTGCGTGAAAACAGCGAGGACGTCACCCTCTGGCGTTTCTCCGGCCAGGAGGGCGATTGCCCGCAGCGTATTGCGCCGCGCCTGTCGAGTAATGAAGGCCGGGTGGTGAAGGAATGGGCGCTGGCTGGACGGGGGATCATTATGCGTTCCGAGTGGGATGTGCTGCCGCAGATCAACGCCGGTTCCCTGGTGCGCCTGCTGCCGGAGTATCAACTGCCGGATGCCGACATTGTGGCGCTTACCGGCTCTGCGCCTCAGGAAAGAAGCCCCAGAACGCAAAAATTTATCGACCTGTTACGAGAAAAACTCTCTTCCCGTCCGTGGGAAAGAGAGTCGCGTGCGGGTTAAATCAGCTGGCCGTGTTTTCTGGTTTGATCCTGAACCAGATGGCGTACATCGCGGGCAGGAACAGCAGGGTCATCACCGTGCCGCCTAACGTACCGCCGATGAGCGTATAAGCCAGCGCGCCCCAGAATACCGAGTGGGTGAGGGGGATAAACGCCAGAATCGCCGCCAGGGCGGTGAGCAGAACCGGGCGCGAACGTTGAATCGTCGCCTCCACCACGGCGTTAAACGGCGTGAGACCCGCCTGCTCGTTATGCCGTATCTGCCCGATGAGAATTAAGGTGTTACGCATCAATATTCCCGACAGCGCAATCAGCCCCACCAGGGCATTAATACCAAACGGCTGGTTGAAGAGGATAAGCGTCGGCACCACGCCAATCAGCCCCAGCGGGCTGGTGGCAAACACCATCAACATCGCTGAAATCGAGCGTACCTGCAAAATAATTACCAGCAGCGTCAGAGCAATCATTATCGGGAACAGTGGAGCCATGGCTGCGGTGGCTTTGCCGGATTCTTCAATCGCTCCCGCTTGCTCAATCCTGTAGCCCGCCGGGAGCTTGTCGATAATCGGCGCGATTTGCTTCAGCATCGCCGTCGAAACATCCGGCGGCTGGAGGCCTTCCACCACGTCGCCGCGTACGGTAATAGTTGGCGTTCTGTCCCGGCGTCTTAGCACCGGGTCTTCCATTATCACTTCGACCTTGCCAATCTGCGAAAGCGGCACTTTCTGGCCGTCCGCGCCCATCAGCGTTAGCGCCGAAAGCTGCGCCGGATCGTTACGGATCTCGCCCCTCGCTCTGCCCGTGACCTGCACGGAGCGAATATCCTCCCGAACCTCGGTAAGCGGAGCGCCGGAAAGCAGGAACTGTAATTGCTGCGAAACAGAGGTCGTAGTCAGGCCCACGGCATTCAGGCGATCCTGGTTCAGCGTGAAGTGCAGCGTCGGCACCCTTGATCCCCAGTCGATATTCACGGTGCGCATCTGCGGGCTGCCGATCATCACCGCTTCAACCCGGGCGGAAATATCCCTTAACACGTCCGGGTCCGGCCCTATAACGCGAAAGGCAACGGGGTAGGGAGTGTAAGGCCCGAACACCAGCTGGGTTACGCGTACTCTGGCTTCGGGCGCAAGCCCGTCGCTAATCGCCTGGCGTAGCCGGAATTTCAGCGCCTCGCGGGCTTCCGGGTCGGGAGTGAGGATAACGATTTTGGCAAATGACGGGTCGGGCAATTCGGGTGCCATAGCCAGGTAGAAGCGCGGTGCGCCCTGGCCAATATAGGAGGTCACGATTTTTGACTCTTTCTGCCGCGCGAGCCATTTTTCAATCTTCTCTGTGGCAAGCGTGGTTTGCCCGATGGCCGTGCCGTAAGGCATCTGCACTTCTACCAGCACTTCCGGGCGGTCGGAAATAGGGAAGAACTGCTTCTTAACCACGGCCATTCCGGCGATGGCGAGCAAAAATAAGCCCACCACTGAGCCCGCGGTTAGCCACTTTCTGGCGATGACTTTTTTCAACAGTGCTCTGAAGCGGTTGTAGTTTTTACTGGTGTAGACCGCGTGCTCTGCCAGCACCGCTTTATGCCGCTCGGGCAATAATTTCACCCCCAGATAAGGCGTAAACACCACGGCTACCAGCCAGGAGGCAACCAGCGCGATGCCGACAATCCAGAACATGTTGCTGGTGTATTCCCCGGCGGTGGAGTGGGCAAAGCCGTTTGGCATAAAGCCGATAGCCGTCACAAGCGTGCCCGCCAGCATCGGCGCGGCCGTGTGGCTCCAGGCATAGGCCGAGGCTTTTACCCGGCTGTAGCCTTCCTCCATTTTCACCACCATCATTTCAATGGCGATAATTGCGTCGTCAACCAGCAGCCCGAGCGCCAGGATCAGCGACCCGAGGGTTATCCTGTCAAAGTTTTTATCCGTCGCCGCCATGACGATAAACACCACGGCAAGCGTCAACGGCACGGCTGCGGCGACCACAATGCCGACGCGCCAGCCCATGCTCACGAAGCACACCAGCATCACCACCAGCAGGGCGGCGAAGAACTTCATCATAAACTCGTTAACGGCGGAGCTGATGTTGACCGACTGATCGCTGACTTTGCTAAACGTCATGCCCAGCGGCATGCCGTCGTTGATTTTGCGGGTTTCACTATCCAGCGCTTTACCCAGCTCCAGCCCGTTCCAGCCGTCGCGCATTACTACGCCGAGCAGCAGCGCCGGTTCGCCGTTATTGCGCACCAGGAACGTAGCCGGATCTTCATAGCCGCGATCCACGCTGGCAACGTCGGAAAGTTTCAGGGTTTTCCCCTGCGCCACAATCGGGGTGTTACGAATCTTATCCAGCTGATCCAGCGCCCCGTCCAGGCGAATAAACACCTGAGGGCCGGAGGTGTCGATGGATCCCGCCGGGCTTAGCAGGTTCTGGTTGCTTAGCGCTTTAAAGATGTCGAGCGGAGAGACGCCAAGGGTTGCCAGCTGGTCGTGTGAGAACGAAACGAAAATACGCTCCGCCTGCTCGCCGATGATATTGACCTTTTTCACGCCGGGAACGTGGAGCAACTGCTGCCGCAGGTTTTCCGCGTCACGCACCAGCAGGCGCTGCGGTTCGCCCTTTGCCTTAAGGGCAAACAGGGCGAAGGTTACGTCGGAGAATTCGTCATTCACCAGCGGGCCGATAACGCCGTCCGGCAGGTTTTTGGCTTCGTCGCCGATCTTTTTACGCGCCTGGTAAAACGCTTCCGGCACGGCGGCCGGTGGCGTGCTGTCTTTTAAAGATACGATGCTGTAGGCGAGGCCGGGCCGGGTGTAGGTTTCGGTGCGGTCATAAGCATCCAGCTCCTGCATCCTTTTTTCCAGCGGCTCGGCCACCAGATCCTGCATTTGCTGCGCTGTCGCGCCCGGCCAGGCGGTGATCACGGTTAGCTGTTTTACGGTAAAGGGCGGGTCTTCCGCACGGCCAAGCTTGAGAAACGCGATTATCCCGGCAAGGGTTATCAGCAGGATCATAAACAGGGTGACCGATTTTTCCCGCACCGCGAGCGCGGAGAGGTTAAAGCGCTGGTCGCTCATTATGGCGCTCCCGCTACGTCGGGGGTGCTCTGGGCCTGCGGCCTGACTTCTTCGCCTTCGTGCAGAAGGTGGACGCCTAACGCCACAATGCTGGCATTATCCGGCAGCGCGGCGGAAACCACGGCGGACTCATCGCTGATTCTGAGAACGGTGACCGGCTGCCAGCTCACTTTTGCCGGTTTCCCGGAGACGACCCAAACGCCGGACCCTTTCTCTTTGCCCGAGTCGTAAATCGAAGCCAGCGGAATGGTTAGGTTTTGAGACCGGTGGCCGCCCTCGGGAATATCAACCGTTACCGTGCTGCCGAGCGGCGCCTCTGAGAGCGGGGGAGCTAGAACAAATTTGGCTTCGAAGGTTCGCGTTTGCGGGTCGGCTGCATCGGAAAGCTGGCGCAGCGTGGCCGCAACGGGTTTTCCGTCACCGCCGTACAAATGAGCGCTGGCAACGGTGCCGATATCGGGGCGCAGGGTCTCCGGCAGGCTAACTACGGCTTCACGCTGTCCGGCGCGGGCCAGTCTTATCACCGCTTGCCCGGCGGATACAACCTGGCCGGGTTCGGCAAGAGTCTCCACCACCACACCATCGGAGTCCGCCGTCAGCACGGCGTAGTTCATCGCATTTTTCGCAACGTTAGCCTGCGCCAGCGCGGCCTGAAGATCGGCTCTGGCGCTGTCGGCCTGGGCTTTAACCTGGTCGTACTGAGAAGCTGAAATTGCCCCGGTGCCGATTATGCTCCGGTAGCGGGTTTCGTCCGCTGCGGCCTGCTTTGCACGCGCTTTTGCCGCCGCAACGGCCTGGTCTTGTGCTCTGGCCTGCAAGCTTAGGTCCTGCGGGTCCAGCCGCAGTAGAGGCTGGCCGTTTTTGACCGTTTGCCCTTTATCTACCAGGCGCTCAAGGATCTTACCGGAGACGCGGAAACCCAGGTCGCTTTGAATGCGGGAGGCCACAACGCCGGTGAATGAGCGCGCGGCGTCGTTTGCAGGCTGCACGGTGCTTGTTCGCACCAGCGGAGGCTGGGTTCGCGGATCGTCTTGCTTAGACGAGTTATCGCAGGCGGTAAGGGTTGTGCACAGCAGGGCAGCAACCACCGGAAGAGGCCGAAGACGAAACATACGTTCCCTTATAAACGCGAGTCAGGAACGCGATAATTATTCAAGTGACCAATTTAGTCAATGGTCACAAAATGCCGTCATGGCATCAGGCTTTTTAGGATCAGGGCGGGAAGCTGCTGCTCCGCCTGCTTCGCGAGGTCGAGGTTGTATTGCAGCTGAACCGGATTAATAAAGGGCAGCATCACCAGAAAAACGGCATCCACGGTCTCATCCAGCGGGCTGCGGCGCTCAAACTCGCCTGACTTGCGGCCTCTCTGGATAATATTTGCTAACATAATTTTCAACTGCTGCTTGTAGCGCTCGGCGGACGGCCAGTTGTGCTGGCAGGAGGCAATGGCGATATCGTGCAGCTTGCGGTCATAGAAGAACAGGTCGCTGCCCGCGGCAATCAGCTCGCTAAACATTGCCCGCAGCTGCGCCGACGCCCCGTTAACGTCGTTTACCGCGGCGCTGACTCTGTCTATCATCAACGTAAGTCGGTTATCGCAGATAACTTCGCCAATTTCCTGCTTGGATTTGAAGAACTTATAGATATAGGCTTTGGAGTAGCCAATCGCTTTGGCCAGGTCTGAAACCGTGGTTTTTTCAAAACCATAATGGCCGAAGAAATCTGTCGCGGCGTGGATAATCTGCTCCCTGACATTGTGTTCGGCAGGCCCTCTGGTTTCTGCTGCCTGGACGCTGGTATCGGACATGCGTGCTCCCTGTAATCGAACGGGTGAATGGTGACCATTGTAGCATTGGGTTACCCGCGGTGGATTATTCTAATCCTAAAAGGTGTTCAGCACGGCTTACCGTGCTGATAGAAATAATCAGGTTACTGCCCGAGCATCTGTAAAAAACGCTTTACCGACGGAGATCGTTCGAACTGCCGGCAGGCCACGGCGACATCGGTTTTTATTTCATCGCCGCGTATCGGGTGGAAGGTGACATTCGGGCTGGCGATACAGGCCATCGAGGCGGGTACCAGGGCAAAGCCGAATCCGGCGGAAACCATGCTGAGCGAAGAAGATATCTGCGAAGCCTGGCAGGCATTTTTCAAATCAATATTGGCCCGCAGGCAGGCGTTATACATCATTTCATAAAGCCCCGGCGCGACTTCCTGCGGAAACAGCACCGGCGGCACGTCTGCCAGCGCGGCCAGCGCCAACTCATTTTCACCAGAAAGTGGATGATCCCGGTGCAGGGCAATCATCGTCGGCTCCTCATCCACCAGCCGCAGGCTGAAACGTTTGCTGCTTTCGCAGGGCAGGCGCACGAACGCCACGTCCAGCAAGCCCTCATCCAGCTCCTGCATTAGCTCCGCCATATTCGTCTCCCGCTGCCGCAGTTCGATGGCGGGATACTGCTGCTGAAATTGCCGCAGCAGCGAAAAAATCTTCGGATTGAAAGCGTTTGAACTGGCAATACCCAGCGAAAGCTTGCCGTTTATGCCGCGTGCAATGCCGCGGGCTTTTTCCAGCGCGGCGTCGCTGTGGGCGAGGATCTGGCAGGCATCCTGGTAGAAGGCCTCCCCGGCCTCGGTCAGCTCCACGCCGCGGGTCAGGCGGTGCAGCAGCGGGGTGCCCACTTCGCGCTCCAGGCGCTGTATTTGCTGGCTGAGCGGCGGCTGGGAAATCCCAAGCAGTTCGGCGGCTCGGGTGAAGTTGCGCGTCTGGGCGACGGCAACAAAATAGCGGAGATAGCGAAGTTCCATATCAAAAACGTCTTAAACCTGAGGGAGTTTTATATTGGAACTGTGAGCTGGATCGAGTCAACATCTTATTAACGTTTCTTAACTGTCCCGGCGCGAGGATAAACCGCGATGAGCGACCTAACACTCTGTTCCTGTGAGAAAAGCCTGCTAGAAATGGTCGAGACTTTTGCCGCAAGAAATAAAGAAAACATGATATATCAAACTTCGCTGATGAGCGCGCTGCTGAGCGGTGTGTATGAAGGCGAAACCACGATGGCCGACCTGCTCAAGCGTGGGGATTTTGGCCTCGGCACCTTTAACGAGCTGGACGGCGAGATGATTGCCTTTAACAGCCAGGTCTACCAGCTGCGGTCTGACGGCAGCGCCAGAGCCGCCAGTCCACAGCAGAAAACGCCCTTCGCGGTAATGACCTGGTTTAAACCGCAATACCGGTTACGCATCGACAGCCTGACCAGCCGCCAGGAGCTGCACCAGATCATCGACCAAAAAATCCCTTCCGATAACCTGTTCTGCGCCTTACGCATTGACGGACACTTCCGCCACGCGCACACCCGCACCGTACCGCGCCAGACGCCGCCTTACCGTGCAATGACAGACGTGCTGGATGACCAACCGGTGTTCCGCTTTAACAGCCGCGCCGGGGTGCTGGTGGGATTCCGCACGCCGCAGCACATGCAGGGCATTAATGTGGCCGGTTACCACGAACACTTTATTACCGACGACCGCCAGGGCGGCGGGCATCTGCTCGACTACCAGCTGGAGCAGGGCGTGTTGACCTTCGGTGAAATTCACAAACTGATGATCGACCTCCCGGCGGACAGCGCTTTCCTTAATGCCGATCTTCATCCCGATAATCTTGATGCCGCTATCCGTGCGGTAGAAAACTAGCGTTCCGCTGGAGGAAACAAACGATGGACAATAAAAAACCTCTGCGTCAGTGGGCGCACGGTGCTGACATGGTTGTTGCTCAACTTGAAGCTCAGGGCGTGAAGCATGTATTTGGCATTCCCGGGGCAAAAATAGACAAAGTATTTGATTCCCTGAACGACTCGCCAATCGAGCTTATCCCGGTACGCCACGAGGCAAACGCCGCCTTCATGGCTGCGGCGGTGGGGCGCATTACCGGCAAAGCAGGGGTGGCACTGGTCACTTCCGGGCCGGGGTGCTCAAACCTGATTACCGGCATGGCGACGGCCAATAGCGAGGGCGACCCGGTGGTGGCGCTCGGCGGCGCGGTAAAACGTTCCGATAAAGCCAAACAGGTTCACCAGAGTATGGACACGGTAGCGATGTTCAGCCCGGTGACCAAATATGCTGTTGAAGTTTCCGCCCCGGACGCTATCGCCGAAGTGGTCTCTAATGCCTTCCGCGCCGCCGAACATGGCCGCCCAGGCAGCGCCTTCGTCAGCCTGCCGCAGGATATTAGCGACGGCCCGGCCACCGGCAATATTCTGCCTGCAAGCGGCGCAATTCAGTCAGGTGCCGCGCCGGATGCGGCCATTGAAGAGGTGGCAAAACTGATTGCTGCGGCTAAAAATCCGGTGTTCCTGCTTGGGTTAATGGCGAGCCAGACCGAGAACAGCGCGGCGCTGCGCCATCTGCTGGAGAAAAGCGGCATCCCGGTTACCAGCACCTATCAGGCCGCCGGGGCGGTAAATCAGCAGCACTTTTCTCGCTTTGCCGGGCGCATTGGCCTGTTCAATAACCAGGCCGGTGACCGCCTGCTGCAATTGGCTGACCTGGTTGTTTGCATCGGCTACAGCCCGGTGGAATACGAGCCGGCGATGTGGAATACCGGCGACGCTACGCTGGTGCATATCGATGTGCTTCCGGCTTATGAGGAACGCAATTATGTGCCGAACGTTGAACTGGTCGGCGATATCGCCGGAACGCTCAGCAAGCTCACCGCGCTGATAGAAAAGCCGCTGATTCTTAGCCCACGCGCTTCTGAAATCCTCATCGACAGGCAGCATCAGCGTGAACTGCTGAACCGCCGGGGCGCGCAGCTTAACCAGTTCGCTCTCCATCCCCTGCGCATCGTTCGTGCCATGCAGGATATCGTGAACGACGACGTAACGCTGACGGTTGATATGGGCAGCTTCCACATCTGGATTGCCCGCTACCTCTATAGCTTCCGCGCACGCCAGCTGATGATTTCTAACGGCCAGCAAACCATGGGCGTGGCTCTGCCGTGGGCGATTGGCGCATGGCTGGTCAATCCCGGGCGCAAAGTGGTTTCCGTTTCCGGTGACGGGGGCTTCCTGCAATCCAGCATGGAGCTGGAAACCGCGGTGCGGCTGGGCGCTAACATCCTGCACATCATCTGGGTCGATAACGCCTACAACATGGTGGCGATTCAGGAGCAGAAAAAATATCAACGCCTGTCCGGCGTGAACTTTGGTCCGGTGGACTTTAAAGCCTATGCCGATGCCTTTGGGGCCAAAGGGTTTGCGGTGGAAAGCGCCGAAGCTCTGGAGCCGACTTTACGCGCCGCAATGGATGTTAACGGTCCCGCGGTGGTCGCCATTCCGGTTGATTACAGCGACAACCATCTGCTGATGGGCCAGCTGCACCTCAGCCAAATTCTCTAAAAAATACAGAAGGATAAAATGATGAAAAAAGTAGCATTAGTGACCGGTGCCGGTCAGGGAATTGGGAAAGCTATCGCACTGCGTCTGGCTAAAGACGGTTTTGCCGTCGCCATTGCTGATTTCAACGCGAAAACCGCGAAAGAAGTGGCTGACGAAATTAACAGCAACGGCGGGCGTGCGCTGGATGTAACCGTCGATGTCTCCAGCCGCGAGCAGGTGTTTGCCGCCGTTGAAGCGGCACGCAAAGGGCTGGGTGGTTTCGATGTGATTGTGAATAACGCCGGGGTTGCGCCTTCTACGCCGATTGAGGAAATCACCCCGGAAATAGTCGATAAAGTTTACAACATCAATGTGAAAGGCGTTATCTGGGGGATTCAGGCGGCGGTTAAAGCGTTTAAAGCCGAAGGCCACGGCGGCAAAATCATCAATGCCTGCTCTCAGGCAGGGCACGTCGGCAACCCGGAACTGGCGGTTTACAGCTCGAGTAAATTTGCGGTGCGCGGCCTGACCCAGACCGCAGCTCGCGACCTGGCTCCGCTTGGCATTACCGTTAACGGCTACTGCCCGGGCATTGTGAAAACGCCAATGTGGGCTGAAATTGACCGTCAGGTTTCTGAAGCCGCCGGTAAACCGCTGGGCTACGGCACGGCAGAATTCGCCAAACGCATCACTCTTGGCCGCCTGTCCGAGCCGGAAGACGTGGCTTCCTGCGTCTCTTACCTCGCCAGCGCCGACTCCGATTATATGACCGGCCAGTCGCTGCTTATCGACGGCGGTATGGTCTTTAATTAATAGCCTTTTTAATGTGGAGTACCTTTTGGCCTGGCGGTGATACTGTCGGGTCTTTTTTATTTGCCGCTGTTTATCTGAAGCTTTTTATCAACTTCTATACTTTGTCATCACCAACGGTAGAAAAATTACAGAAGGGATTGGGTATGTCAAAGTTGTCACCGGCGGGCGGCGGGGAAGCCGCCGTTTCATCGCCGCATAAGCTGATTCTGGCCGGTAGCGCGCTGGGCGTGGTGTTTGGTGATATCGGCACCAGCCCGCTGTATACCCTGAAAACGGTGCTGCTGCTTTCGGGGAATAACCCAACTCCGGCGGTGATCCTCGGGCTGTTGTCGCTGATTATCTGGACCCTGATCCTGATTACTTCGGTGAAGTACGCGATGTTTGCCATGCGCATCGACAACCATGGCGAAGGCGGGATCATGGCGCTGATGTCGCTGCTGGTGGCGAAAGATAAAGGCTCGCGCTGGGTGGTGCTTGCTGCTCTGCTTGGGGCGGCGCTTATTTACGGCGACGGGGCGATTACCCCGGCCATTTCGGTGCTTTCGGCGATTGAAGGCATGAATATTCTCTGGCCCGAAGCCGAAACCTACGTGCTGCCGATTGCCGTCACTATTCTGGTGGCGCTGTTTGCGGTTCAGCCGTTCGGCACGGCGAAAATCGGCAAGGTATTTGGCCCGATTATGGCGCTGTGGTTTATTTCGATTGCCGGGCTGGGGATCTGGGGCATTGCCCAGCATCCCGCGGTGTTGATGGCGCTCAATCCGTGGTATGGATTGAAGTTTCTGGTTTCTAACGGCTTTGTGAGCTTTATGGTGCTGGGCGGAGTCTTCCTGTGCGTAACCGGAGCCGAAGCGCTGTATGCCGATATGGGGCACTTCGGTAAAAAACCGGTCTGGCTGGCCTGGTTTGGCGTGGTGTTCCCGAGCCTGCTGCTGAATTACGCCGGGCAGTCGGCGCTTATCCTTTCCGGGGCGGATATCAGCCAAAACATCTTTTTCAGGCTGTGCCCTCCGGCACTGCTGATGCCTTTGGTTATCCTCGCCACGCTTGCCACCATTATTGCCAGCCAGGCGATAATCACCGGCGCATTCTCCATGACCCGGCAGGCCATTCAGCTCGGCTGGCTGCCGCGTTTACGCATCAGGCAAACCGCCGCTGAAAGCTACGGGCAGATTTATATCGGCACCATTAACTGGCTGTTGATGGCCGTCACCTTGTTCCTGACGGTGTTCTTTAAATCCTCTGAAAACCTCGCCGCGGCATACGGCATTGCGGTCTCGCTCACCATGCTGATGACCTCCGGGCTGCTGTACGTGGCGATGCGCCACATCTGGCAGTGGCGGCGGCTGACCAGCGCGCTGGTGGCGGGGGGCTTTTTGATCATCGATACCTGCTTCTTAATTGCCAACCTGATTAAGGTGCTGGAGGGCGGCTATATTCCGCTGCTGCTGGCGGCGGTAGTTTGTACCACCATGCTGGTCTGGCATCGAGGTGCTGGCGAGGCGGCAAATGCGGTGAATGAGACGGTCATCGACGTCAACACGTTCTTCGCCGCGCTGAAAGAGCGGGGCGTGCCTCGCGTGCAGGGTTCAGCGGTGTTTCTGACTAAAAATCGCAACGGTATTCCGCCCGTGATGCGCTGGCATGTTGCGCGTAACCATGCGCTACAGCAGCAGGTGCTGTCGCTGACGATTTCGATTATGAACGTGCCGCGCGTTCCCGCCGGAGAGCGACTGGTGATTATTGAGCAGGCACCGGATTACTGGCGCGGTATCGCCCAGTACGGCTTTATGGAAAGGCCGCATATTCCCGAGCTAATGGCGAGGCTGGGTGAAATGGCGTGTGCTTTTTCGGTGGAGGATGTGACTTACTATCTCGGACACGAAACTATTGTCCCGCGTGAGGATGGGAAAGGGATTCCGGGCTGGCAGCGCAAAGGCTTTGCTTTTATGCTCAGGAACGCCACCCATGTGACCCATTATTATCGGCTGCCGAGCGACCGGGTGGTTGAAATTAGCCGCCGCATAGCGATTTAAGCGGAGCGCAGAACCAGGCGGATAAAACTGTCGATATCGCCCAGCGCCAGCTCTCTGTCGGCAGGCGCTGAGGCAACCAGCAGCTTGTCGGCATAGCCATTTAGCAGGGCGCTAAGCTGGCGCGTAACGCGGCCGGCATCAACCGTTTTGAAAATACCTTCGGCGATACCGGCGGCAATAATATCCGCCAGCACCTTTTCCCATTTTTGCGTCATATCCAGCGCCAGCTCCGCCCACAGGGGGCTGTGAGCCGCCTGGTGCCACAGCGCGCCGTAGAGCTGCCAGACCGCGTCCGGCGCATGGGGGAGGTAAATGTGAGTCAGTCGGCGCAGTTTTTCTTCCGGGGAAAAAGCGTTGGTTTCTTCGGTAAATCTGTGCAGGTCGGCCATTAAAAAGTCGGTCATTGCTTCAATGCACAGCGTTTGCCAGTCGCGGAAATAGTGATAAATGTGGCTGCGTGAGATGCCCACCCGCTCGGTCAGTTCGCGGGTGGTCACTTTCTCAATACCTTTCTCAATGAACAGCTCGATGGCCCCGCTCAGGATTTTGCTTCTCAGCGTGTCAGCTGCTTGTTTCATGATTATTCCACAATTATCTATAGCGTCAGGGAAGCTATCTTAGCAGTTTTTAACGCTATTTTCCGTCTGACGCAGGGCGTATTTCAGCGCCACGGTGCTGGCGGCAACCAGCGCTGCGGCAGAGATTACGACCGTCAGATAGGCCTGCCCAAACGCGGCGCGCGCAAGGTTGGTCAACTGCTCTGCGCCTTGCTCGCTCATATTCCGGGCAAGATGCAGCGCCTCGTCCAGGCTATCGTAGGCCGCCTTGCCGCTGACCAGCCCGTCCGGCAGCACCAGGCTTGAGCTGTATACCGCCGTCATCAGGCCGCCGAGCAGCGTTACGCCGAGCACGCCGCCCATTTCCCACGACACGTCTTCAATCGCCGCCACCATTCCGGCTTTTTCTTCCGGAGCGTTAAGCATGATTGAGGTTGAAGCTGCGGTAAAAGCGACGCCAAGCCCGAGGCCGATAACAAACAGGGCGGCAAGCTGCGGGGCGAGACTATAGTCGGCAAGCAGCGCCACGCCAGCCATACCGAGAGCGGTAACCAGCAGCCCGAAAACCATCATCCTGGAACCGCCCCAGCGCGGCAGCATGATGCCAGCAAGCGGGGAGGCAAGGGCGGAGCCAATCGGGATCGGCAGAATCGACAGTCCCGCCAGCAGCGGCGTAAGACCGAGCACCAGCTGGAGTCGCTGGGTCAGCACCAGTTCGATGCCGGTAAGCGCGATCATCGTAATAATCGCCACGCAAATACCGCTGGCAAACATGCGGTTACGGAACAGCGAGAAGTCGATCATCGGCTGTGCCGCGTTTTTCTGGCGGCGCACAAATAGCGCCAAAAACAGCACGCCAACCAGCAGAGAGCCGACAATCGTCAGCATTGAGGCGTCCATTTTGCTGAGCTCTTTGAGGGCGTAAATCACGCCAACCAGCCCGAACATAATCAGCAGCGATGCGATAAAGTCGCACGGGCGCTGCGGGTTTCCCGCATCACGCGGGATCAGGAACCAGGCAAAGACGATAACCAGCAGCACGACCGGCACGTTTATCAGGAACACGGAGCCCCACCAGAAGTATTCCAGCAGTACGCCGCCCACAACCGGGCCGAGCGCGGCGGCGGCGGATGCCACAGCCGACCAGATTCCGATGGCGAGCGCGCGCTCGCGTTCGTTGATAAACACCTGACGGACGATGGCAAGCGTTGCCGGCATCATCATCGTTGCGCCAATGGCGAGGAACACACGGGATGCAATCAGCAGTTCCGCCGTAGGAGAGTAAGCGGCGCATAGAGAAGCTATGCCGAATACCGGCAGCCCCGACATAAACATCAATTTATGGCCGAGCCTGTCGCTTAGCATGCCCGCGCCGGGCAGCAGGCCAGCCGCAACCAGCGGGTAGGCGTTGATTATCCACAGCTTTTCTGACGCGGTTGCGTTCAGCGCCTGGGTAAGCCGCGGCAATGCGGTGTAGAGCACCGTCATATCAATAATGATTAAAAACAGGGTGCTGGTGAGGATCGCCAGAATCAGCCAGCGATTAGTGAACTGCATGGTTAATGCCTCTAAAAAACGGAAATTGAGCGGTTGCTCAAGCGTGAAATATACTTGAGCAACCGCTCAAAGACAACCCGGGATCTGTTGTTGGAATGGCGAATACGATAGGGTAAACACATATCAGCAATCCGATATGGGTTTCAGGAGAAGGCAGGGAAATGAAAAAACTGATCGTTATGTTGCACGGCGTGGGAAGTTCCGGGGCGGATTTAGAAGGGCTGGGGCTATTTTTCCAGCAGGTCATGCCGGAAGTCCTGTTTGCTTCTCCGAACGGCAGCGAGCCTTTTGACGGCGGCGGCGAGGCGTACCAGTGGTTTAGCCTGGCGGGCGTGACGGAGCAAAATCGTCCGCAGCGCATCGTTGACGCGAGGGCGGCATTCGACGCTCAACTTCGGGCTATTTTTGAGCAGCACGATGTGGTTCCGGGCAAAGACCAGGTGATTTTGCTGGGCTTTTCTCAGGGATCGATTATGGCGCTGGACGCGCTGGTGACCGCTCGCTTCCCGCTGGCAGGCGTGGTGGCATTCTCCGGGCGACTTGCTTCCCCAAAACCTTACCAGCTCGCGGCAGATGCTTCAGCGTTGCTTATCCATGGAATGGCGGATCAGGTGATCCCGTGGGCGGAAAGCGAAGCCGCAGCGGCGGCGCTTACGGAAGCCGGAGCCGAGGTTGAAACGCTGTTCGAACCTGGCGTAGTACACACCATAAGCGCCGACGGTGTTTCTCAGGCGATGGGCTACATCGCCGAGCGTTTTGAACTGGATCCTGAGTAAAATATTCTTCTCACCGTGGCCTCCTCCCTGAAGGGGGCCACGGAAGCAATCACTTGCTCATATCGCTAAGCAGCACGGCAATACTCTTGCCGCCCTCGGTCTGCTCCAGCGCAATTTTCACCGCAATTGTCAGCGGTACTGAAAGCAGCATGCCCACCGGGCCGAGCAGCCAGCCCCAGAAGATTAACGATAAAAACACCACCAGCGTTGAAAGGCCCAGCCCGCGCCCCATCATGCGTGGCTCGAGAATATTGCCGAACACCAGGTTAATCACCAGGTAGCCCGCCACCACAATCAGCGCTTCATACAGGCCATTAAACACCAGCACCTGCACCACGGGCGGAATAGCCGCTATCACCGAGCCGATATTCGGAATGTAGTTGAGGGCAAAGGCCAGCAGGCCCCAGATAAAAGCGAAGCGTACCTCAAGCGCCGCCAGCATTCCCCACACCACAATCCCGGTCACGATGCTGATGGCCGTTTTCAGCACCAGATAATGACTGACGCTGTCCAAAGCACGCTGGATAGCGCCCATGCCTTCTTCCGGGCGGGACATCAATTGCTGGAGCTTGCGCGGCAGCTGCGGGACTTCAATCAGCATAAACACCACGGTGAGCAGCAGCAGGAAGATGGAGGTCATGGCGTTGGAGAGCTGGGTCAGCAGACCGGTAACCAGGGTCATCAGCGCGTTGGGGTCAACATATTTCATGAGCTGATCGACGGAAACCGAGATCCCCGCCCGCTGTAGCCACGGCTCCAGCGTTTGCAGCGGTACGGCAAGCGAAGAACGATATTGGGGCAGGGTACGAGCCAGCTCGTTCAGCGATGTGCCGAGATAGGCGAGCAGCAGCACCATACTCAAAATAATGATCACGATAACCAGGCTGATGGCAAGCACGCGAGGAACGCGCAGGCGCTCAAGACGGCGAATCAGCGGGTTGAGAATAACCGCGATAAACAGCGCCAGAATAAACGGCACGATGATATCCGCTGCGGCTTTTATTCCCACAAGAATAATTACCAACATTCCCAGCATAATCACGGCTTTCAGAGCGCGCAGAGTTATTATTGGTTTCGCCATTGTTGCAGGTTCTCCACGGTTACAGGCAGAAAATAATACACCGCCGGTAAAAAATTCATCGATTAATTACGCTAGTTTAAACGTTGCCAACAGTTTAATACATTGTGAAGCCAGGGGTGTGCAGCGTAAAGAATTGCAAAGGTCGCGGGCTAAGATACCGAATTATGGTACAAATTTGGCGTGTTTAACTACTGAGGACAATTTTCTATCCGCAACTGACGAGAAGCAACACCGCGGATAAGTTGGAAAAATTATGGACAATATGTTCAATACCCCTTTAAGCAACTCTTTTATTTTTACTACTTCTGCCTCTTCCCTTTCTGGTGAACAACACTGGCGCAACGCGCTTTAGTCCCTTTCTTCTGACAAATTTTTTGCACCTTTAATTTGGCTTGCTCGTCGGTTTGACGTGTCTTGCAGGCTTCTTGCAGCTTTATTTTCTCTGTCAGGAGAGAAATCATGATTTACTGGATTTTACTGGGACTGGCTATCGTCGCCGAAATTACCGGCACTTTGTCAATGAAATGGTCAAGCGTCAGCGAAAATAACGCAGGTTATATTTTCATGCTGGTCATGATCGCCCTCTCTTATATTTTACTGTCGTTCTCGGTGAAAAAAATTGCCCTCGGCGTGGCCTATGCCATGTGGGAAGGCATCGGTATTTTGTTTATTACCGTATTCAGCGTGCTGCTGTTTGATGAGTCCATTTCACCGCTGAAAATACTCGGCCTGAGCACGCTGGTTGTCGGCATCGCGCTGATTAAATCCGGCACGCTGACCAAAAAACCGCGTAAACAGAAAGCGGAAAAGGGAGGCGATCATGCCGTCGTTTGAGTGGGTTCATGCTCTGTGGCTGCTGCTTGCTATCGTGCTGGAAATCGCCGCGAATATATTATTAAAACATTCGGATGGCTTCCGTCGCCCGCTCTACGGCGTGCTCTCTTTACTGGCCGTACTGGCGGCATTTAGCGCCCTGGCCCAGGCAGTAAAAGGGATCGAGCTGTCAGTGGCCTATGCGCTGTGGGGCGGTTTTGGGATTATTGCTACCGCCGCCGCAGGCTGGATCTTGTTCGGCCAGAAGCTGAACCGTAAGGGCTGGATTGGCCTTGCCTTGCTGCTCGCAGGGATGGTTATTATCAAATTTGCCTGATCTATCACGCTGCCCGTTAATTATCGGGCAGCGCTTTGCCGTAAGTGTATTACGCTTATTTTACGGTAAAAGAGACTCCTCTTAATTAATCACCGGTTAGCTCAACGTTATTTCACTTAAAAGAGAGATGAAATTGCGTAATCCCCTTAGCTGGAAAAGCACGCCCGTCGCCGGAACCCTGTTTGCCATGATTTTTATGGCGGGCATCGGGTTAGTGATTTCTATTATCGCGCTGCTATACCTTTCGCTGCACCTTATCAGTAGTAAAACCAATGAGATAGATGAGCACCGCAGCGCGCTGTCGGTGCAGGGTGCTATCCAGACTTCGGTTAACCGCGTTTGGGCGCTGGTGATTGATAACGCGGTCTGGGACGACGCGGTAAACCAGGTGTATCGCCAGGAGCTGGACGTTAACTGGCTGTATAACACCTGGGGCGCGGGCTACAAAATCAACAATCTCTACGACGGCGTATACGTCCTGGATGAAAGTTTCAATATCCTTTGGGGCTCGTTTCGCGGCCAGCGCGTTGCCGGGAGCAGCATCAGCCCGCTCGGCAAAGGGTTTGAGGCGATGGTTCGCCAGCATGCTCAGGCGCTGAAAGATGATAAAAAGATCTTTGCCGGGATAACCAATACCTCGTCGGGCGTTTCCTTTATCGGCATCGGCCTGATACGCCCGATGCTGGGGCGGCTTCAGGTTCGGGATGCCACTCGCCGCTATCTGGTGATCGGCCGCCAGGTTAACAGCAGCATGCTCAAAGAGCTGGGCAACACCTTCCAGATTGAGAATCTACGTTTTGCATCACGGGCGCTGGATTTATCCAGCGTGCCGCTAAAAAGCAGCTCCGGCGAGACGCTGGGCTACCTTAACTGGAAGCCGAGAATGCCCGGGGCAGAGGCGGCACACGCGGCCTCCGCCGATATTACGCGCATCGCTATTCTGGCCGCGCTGCTAATCCTGATTTTTATCGCCATCAGCAGTCTTGGGCTTTACAAGCTGGCGCGCGGTGAAAAGCAGGCGAGAAACATTGCCCTGACCGACTGGCTGAGCCACCTGCCAAATCGCCGGGCACTGATCGAACGGCTGGAAAGCATCAGCAAGCGCGGGGATAAGGACGAAAAAAGCGTGGTGTTTATCGATCTCGACGGTTTTAAAGACGTGAATGATATTTACGGGCACGACATCGGCGACCAGTTGATTATCACCATTGCCAACTCGCTGCGCGACCGGGTGCCGGTTAACGGCATGCTGGTCAGAATGGGCGGTGACGAGTTCGCGATGATGATCGGCGGTGAACACGCCGGGGAGCTCTCATCGGCATTTGCCGGTTCGGTGCTGGATTATCTCAGCCAGCCTGTTCCGGTAGGGGAAAGCACCATCCACATCAGCGCCAGCATCGGTATCGCCTGCGGTTCGCTGGTGGACTGCGGCAGCTCCGAATTGTTCCGCCGCGCCGATATCGCCATGTATCACTCCAAAATGACCGGCAAAGGCCGCATTACTTACTATGATGCGGCGCTGAATAGCGTACGCGAGCGCCGCCTGGTGATTGAAAACGATATTCGTAATGGCCTGGCGCGTGAAGAGTTTGAGGTCTGGTATCAGCCCATTATTGATGCCCGGAGTCTGGCCATTACCGGCGTTGAGGCGCTGGTGCGCTGGCCGCGTCGTCCCGGAGGGGAGCTACAACCGGACGATTTTGTTGGCGTGGCTGAAACCAGCGGCCTGATTTATGCGCTCGGGCAGTTTGTACTGCGCCGGGCGTGCAGCGATTTACAGGCTTTTGAGGATTTACGACTGTCGGTCAACATTTCTCCGGCGCAGTTCCGCGATCCGGAGTTTGAAGACAAAGTTGCGCGAGTGCTGCAAGAAACCCAATTTCCCGCCCGGCGCCTCGAGCTGGAGGTTACCGAAAGCTACGTGCTGGAAAACCCGGAGCGGGCGCTGGCGGCCATTCGCAATCTTAAAACACAGGGTATGGCGATGGCGCTGGACGATTTCGGCAACGGCTATTCCAGTATTGGCTACCTGCGTAGGTTCAACTTCGACACTATCAAGATAGATAAATCCCTGGCGGGCCTGGTGGATAGCGACGAGCAGGCGCTGGCTCTGGTGAGCGGCACCGTACGAATTGCCAGCGCGCTGGGCATGGCTGTCACGGCTGAGGGGGTAGAGAACGACGGGCAGCTACGTTTGCTGTGCCAGGCCGGATGCGACCGCCTGCAGGGATATTATTTCAGCAAACCGATGCCGCTGAGCGCGCTGTCATCATGGCGTCAGCAGCATCCGGCATGAGATTTACTGCGCCAGCGCTTCGAGCTTATCGCGGAAGCCGGTCACCGAGATGGCGCGATTGTCCGCCCGGTAGCGGTCTTTGGCCGCAGGCGCGGAGCTTTGGACCGCAATTAGCTGCCAGCCGTCGTCGGTTTTCAGCAGCAGCGGAGAGCCGCTGTCGCCGGGCAGGGTGTCGCACTGGTGTGACAGCACGGACGCCTGCGCCCAGCCGGTGACTAAGCAATTATTATGGGTATACAAATCGTCAAGATGATCCAGAGGATAACCGGACTGGGTCACTTTGCGATCCTGCGCCTTTAACGCCGCGGTCAGGGCGTCTTTGTCACCGGTAAACAGCGGCACCGGCGTAATGCCGGACGGCGGGTTGCGGATGATAATCAGGCCAAAATCGTAAGGCGCGGCGCTGGAAGGCACCAGCCATCCGTCACCGTCGGGCTTAAGGCGGCGGCCCAGGGATTTATCTACCCGGCCTTCGATGTCATGAATTTCATAGCGCCATTGCCCTTTATGGGAAATAAAACGCAGGGCGATAGCTTTATCGGCCTTACCGCGCGGCGGCTCAAGCAGGCAGTGCCCGGCGGTGAGCGCCAGATGAGGTGAAATTAGCGTGGCGGTACACAGATTGCCGCTGGCGGTTTCCAGCTGGCCGATGGCATCCCACGGCGCATCTTCCTGGTTGGTCACGCGAATACGGTCATCTTTGCCGAAGAACAGCGTTTTAACGTTAGCGGGGCTATCGTCTTCGTCCGCATGGCTCAGTTGAGGTAAAAGGAGTAACGCTCCTAAAAACAACACAACACTTTTGCGCATAGCTCTCTCTGAAGGGGCTAATAATTATGGTTTTTATAGATGCAGTAACTATAGACGGAACGGGCCGAAAGTGGGAGTAGAAACAGCGGGCTACACTAACCCAGCCAGAAGCTCAGGGTGATAATTCCGCAGATTACCAGCAGGGCGAGGATTAACTCGAAACTATAGCGTCGCAACATTATCCGCACTCCAGAAATAAACACCCGGCAAGCCGGGTGTTTTATATTAACGCTTTAAGCCACCGGGTTTGCCCCGTTGAACTTATGCAGCTGGCTGTACAGCTGGTTTTGCAGCAGCTTTGTGGTGTTTCTTAACGTGTTTTTTAGCAGCCTGTGCTTTCTGAGCAGCTGGTTTTACTGCTTTTTTGTGGTGTTTTTTAGCAGCCTGAGCTTTCTGTGCAGCAGGTTTTACTGCTTTTTTGTGGTGCTTTTTAGCGGCCTGAGCTTTCTGAGCGGCAGCTTTTTTGTGTTTTTTATGATGAGTTGCTTTTGCAGCAGGTGCTTTAGCAGCAGGAGCAGCAGCGGTGGTTGCTGGAGCAGCAGCCGGAGCGGTAGCAGTAGTGTCAGCAGCGAAAGCAACAGAAGACAGACCCATAGCAGCGGCAACAACCAGAGCTAATACTTTTTTCATTTCGACATCCTCGAATTTGTTTATGTGTCAACCCCACTGCGGGGCCGTTGAAATGAACTATAGGCTGGAGGATGGAAGTGTTCAGTGAGTGATTGGTATCGGCGTGTAACGGAATGTACAACGCCGGGTACGGACGACCCGGCGTGAGGATTTTACAGGTAGCGGGACTCTAAATGTTTACGGAAATACAATGGGTTAAGATCTTCTCCGGTGGCATTGGTAATCAGCTGGGCGGTGGTGAAGCGGCTGCCGTGCTGCCAGATATTTTGCTTTAACCAGTCAAATAATGCGCTGAAATCGCCGCTGGCGATGTCGCTTTCCAGCTGCGGCAGCGCCCGGCTCGCGGCCGCGAACAGCTGCGCGGCGTACATTGCGCCCAGAGTATAAGAAGGGAAGTAGCCAAATGCCCCGTCCGTCCAGTGAATATCCTGCATGCAGCCGTTGCGGTAGTTGCCTTCGGTAGACAGGCCCAGCCAGGACTGCATTTTTTCATTCCACAGCGCCGGAATGTCCTCTACTTCGATATCACCGTCAATCAGCGCGCGTTCAATTTCGTAGCGCAGTACAACGTGCGCCGGATAGCTGACTTCATCGGCATCCACGCGGATAAAGCCGCGCTCTACCTGCTGGTTAAGGCTGATAAAGTTATTTAGCTCAAATGCAGGCTGCGGGCCAAAGCGCTCGGTGACTTTCGGCAGCAGAAGTTTCAGGAACGGCGCGCTGCGGCCAAGCTGCATTTCAAAGAACAGGCTCTGCGACTCGTGAATCGCGGTGGAGCGTGCCAGAGAAACGGGCTGCCCCAGCCATTCGCGCGGCAGGTTCTGCTCGTAGCGCGCGTGGCCGGTTTCGTGGATCACGCCGAACAGCGAGCTGAACATCTCTTCTTCGTTGTAGCGGGTGGTGATGCGCACGTCTTCCGGCACGCCGCCGCAGAACGGGTGGGCGCTAACGTCGAGGCGGCCGCCGTTAAAGTCGAAGCCGAGCAGCGCCATGGTGTCGAGACCCAGCTGGCGCTGCGTTTCGGTAGCAAACTGGCCTTGAGGGGCGATAAGGGATTCTTTGGCTTGTTTATCAACTACTTTCTGCAGAAGATCCGGCAGCCAGCCGCGCAGGTCTCCAAACAGCACGTCGAGCTTAGCGCTGGTCATGCCCGGCTCGTAGATGTCCAGCAGGGCGTCGTAGCGGGAGATGCCTTTCGCTTCGGCACGCAGCTGCGCCTCTTCGCGGCTCACGCGCACCACTTCTTTCAGGTTAGTGGAAAAACCCTGCCAGTCGTTAGCCGGGCGCTGGGTACGCCAGCCGTGCTCGCAGCGGGTGCCGACCAGCGATTTCTCTTCAACCAGAGCATCCGGCAGCAGCACGGCTTCCTGGTAATGGCGGGTCATCTCACGCAGGTTTGCGCGTTCAACGTCATCGAGATCTTCCTGAGCGGCGGCCTGCAACAGCGTGGCGATTTTCTTGTCGGTCAGGATCTGGTGCTTAAGCACACTGAGTTCAGCGAGGGCTTCACCGCGTGCCTGGCTGCCGTTGGCGGGCATCATGGTTGACATATCCCAGCCTGCAATGGCGTACAGGTGGTCAAAGCGGGACAGACGCTGGAAGGTACGGGTCAGGTGATTATAGTTTTGCTTTTCCATATGGCCTCGTGAACAGGTTGTTAACGCCAAAGAAAATAGCATTAAGCGCATCTGAAAACGAGGCCAGCAGAACCTTAGTGCGCGCGGTGATGCAAACGCGTGCCAACCAGCAGGGCGATAAACAGCAGCGAGCCGATAAATGCGGCCACGCCGTTCCAGCCGAACTGGTGCCAGAACACACCGCCGAACGTACCGGCGATGCTGGAGCCGAGGTAATAGCTGAACAGATACAGCGAAGAAGCCTGGCCTTTAGCGCGCCGCGCGCGCGGGCCAATCCAGCTGCTGGCAACCGAGTGGGCGGCGAAGAACCCGGCGGAGAACAGCAGCATCCCGGCAAAAATCACCAGCAGAGGCGAGAACACGGTGAGCGTCAGGCCGATGAACATTACGGCGGTAAAGGCTATCAGCACCGGCCCGCGGCCATACTTAGCGGTCATTGCCCCGGCTTTTGGCGAACTCCATGTCCCGGTGAGGTAGGCCACGGACAGCAGGCCAACCACCGCCTGGCTAAGGAACCACGGTGCTTCCATCAGCCGGTAGCCAATGTAGTTAAACAGCGTGACAAACGCGCCCATCAGCAGGAAGCCTTCGGCGAAAAGCAGCGGCAGGCCCTGGTCGCGCCAGTGCAGGCGGAAATTAATAAACAGCGTTTTGGGCCGCAGGCTGGAGGCGCGGAAATGCTGCGACTGCGGCAAAATTTTCCAGAACATCAGCGCCGAGGCGAGGGCGAAGCAGCCGATAGCGGCCACGGCAACGCGCCAGCTAAAGAAGTCGGTCAGCACGCCGGTTATCAGGCGGCCGCTCATACCGCCGATGGAGTTCCCGCTGATATACAGCCCCATTGAAAACGCCACCACGCTGGGGTGCATCTCTTCGCTGAGGTAAGTCATGCCGACGGCGGCCACGCCGCTAAGCGACAGGCCAATCAGGGCGCGCATCACCAGGATGCCGTGCCAGCTGGTCATCAAAGTGGAAAGCAGAGTGCAGCAGGAGGCGAGCAGCAGCGCGGTAACCATCACCTGCTTGCGGCCAATCGCATCCGAAAGCGGGCCGGTAAACAGCAGGCCGATAGCCAGCATGGCGGTGGATATCGACAGCGAAATACTGCTGCTGGCGGGGCTGACGCCAAATTCTTGCGACAGCACCGGCAAAATCGGCTGCACGCAATAGAGAAGGGCAAAAGTGGCGAGACCGGCGGAAAATAGCGCCAGGGTGACGCGCATAAACTGGGGAGTGCCTCGTTTAATGTAGCTGACAGACTGAACAGAAGGTCTTTCGCCAGCGGCCTCTGTCGGGGCGGGGCTGACGGTTGTGGTGCGGCTCAAAGGAGATCCTTACAAAGTGCGTTAACTTATTATTTACAGAGTAGAAAAGTGTAAATGTTATGTCTAATATATTAATAATCTCAAATGATATGTTTGGCATATGAATATAGAACTGCGTCACCTGCGTTACTTTGTCGCCGTTGCCCAAGAACTGCATTTTGGCCGCGCTGCGGCAAGGCTGCGCATCTCCCAGCCGCCGCTCAGTCAGCAGATCCAGACCCTTGAACAGCAAGTTGGCGCCCGACTGCTGGCGCGAACCAACCGCAGCGTGAATCTGACCGCCGCCGGGCAGCAGTTCCTCACCGATGCACGCCTCATCCTTAGCCAGGTGGACGCAGCAGCAGCACGCGCCGCGCGTTTGCATCAGGGCGAAACCGGCGAGCTGCGCATCGGTTTTACTTCGTCCGCGCCGTTTATCAAAGCCGTCTCGGACAGCCTGTCCGCCTTTCGCCGCCGTTACCCGGATGTGCATATTCAAATGCGGGAAGTGAATACCCGGGAGCAGATTGCTCCGCTTAACGACGGCGAGCTGGAGCTGGGGCTGATGCGCAACACCAAACTGCCGGAGACGCTGGACTGGACGCTGATCCTGCGTGAGCCGCTGCTGGCGATGGTACACCGGGAGCATCCGCTGGCCTGCGCCAGTTCGGTTTCCCTTAAACAGCTTGCCAAAGAGCCTTTTGTTTTTTTCGACCCACACGTTGGCACCGGGCTGTACGACGACATAGTCGGCTTGCTGCACCGCAACGATATCGTGCCTTACATTACCCAGGAGGTGGGCGAGGCGATGACGATTATCGGTCTGGTGTCGGCCGGGCTGGGCGTTTCTATTCTCCCCGCGTCGTTCCAGCGCATTCGGCTAAGCGATGTTGTGTGGTTACCCATAGAAGAGCAGGAAGCGCAGTCGGAACTGTGGCTGGTTTGGCCGAAGCATCGGGAACTTTCTGCGGCGGCAAAGCGCATCTCGGCGCTGTTAACAGAGGCCTCATCCGCGCTAAAATAGCCGCAAAATGGCGGGATTATGTGCGGTAAATCACAACCCTAAGTAAATATTTGACTACCCCGCTTCAAGTGTTTAACCATAGCCTAAAAGTTTATTTCGAAGCGCGAAAATAAAGGGAGTACCACGTGGTTGCTGATAGTCAGCCGGGCCATATCGATCAGATTAAACAGACCAATGCCGGTGTTGTTTATCGTTTGATTGATACCCACGGTCCGGTGTCGCGAATCGATCTTTCCCGCCTGGCGCAGCTGGCACCGGCCAGTATCACCAAAATTGTGCGGGAGATGCTTGAAGCTCACCTGGTACAGGAAACCGAAATTCAGGACCCGGGCAGCCGTGGCCGCCCGGCCGTGGGGCTGATGCTGGAAACCGAAGCCTGGCACTATCTTTCATTGCGCCTGAGCCGGGGCGAAATCTCCCTCGGCCTGCGCGACCTCAGCAGCAAGCTGGTGGTTGAAGATACCGTCGCCCTGCCGATAGAAGATCCTCAGCCTCTGCTGGACCGCATCGTTTTTCAGGTCGATCAGTTCTTTATTCGCCACCAGGAAAAGCTGGAGCGCCTTACCGCCATCGCCATTACGCTGCCGGGCATCATTGATACCGTGCGCGGCATTATTCACCGCATGCCGTTTTATGACATCTGCGATATGCCGCTCGGCGAAGCGCTGGAAACCCATACCGGGGTGCCGGTGTTTATCCAGCACGACATCAGCGCCTGGACCATGGCCGAAGGGCTGTTTGGCGCGTCGCAGGGGGCGCGAGACGTCATTCAGGTCGTTATCGACCATAACGTCGGGGCGGGCGTAATAACCGACGGTCGCCTGCTGCACGCGGGCAGCAGCAGCCTGGTCGAAATCGGCCACACTCAGGTTGACCCGTACGGCAAGCGCTGTTATTGCGGCAACCACGGCTGCCTGGAAACCATCGCCAGCGTCGAGAGCGTTCTGGAGCTGGCGCAGCAGCGCATGAGCCAGTCTATGGGGTCGATGCTGCACGGCCAGCCGCTGAGCGTGGAATCCCTGTGCGACGCGGCGATTGGCGGCGACCTGCTGGCAAAAGACATTATTATCGGCGTCGGGCAGAACGTAGGCCGTATTCTGGCCATTATGGTTAACCTGTTTAATCCGCAAAAGATCCTTATCGGTTCGCCGCTTAACCGCGCCGCCGCTATTCTCCACCCGGCGATTACCGACTGCATTCGCCAGCAGGCTTTACCCGCCTACAGCAGCCATACGGTAGTTGAAAGTACCCAGTTTAATAATCGGGGTACGATGGCCGGTGCGGCGCTGGTAAAAGACGCAATGTATAACGGCTCTTTATTAATTCGCCTGTTGCAGGGCTGATTCCACGCCCTGATTCACCAAATATTGCGCTATCTCAATCTGGCCGCAGCGCCATTCTTTTAGACTTTCCCGGTTCAATTTTTCTTTTTTGTTTTTATTGCAAGCGTTACCTCCGGGAGAGATTCATGCTTAAGCGTTTCTTTATAACGGGTACCGATACCGCCGTGGGGAAGACGGTGGTTTCAAGAGCCTTGCTGCAGGCGCTGGCCGCCAGCGGTAAAAGCGTTGTCGGCTATAAGCCGGTGGCGAAGGGTAGTAAAGAGACGCCAGAAGGACTGCGCAACAAGGATGCGCTGGTATTACAAAGCGTCTCAACGGTTAAACTGCCCTACGAAGCTATCAATCCTATCGCGCTAAGCGAGGAAGAGAGCAGCATTAGCCACAATAGTCCGGTGAACTACTCTTTGCTCTCCAGCGGCCTGGCGCGCCTGAGCAGCCAGATGGATCATGTCGTGGTTGAAGGCACGGGCGGCTGGCGTAGCCTGATGAACGATCTGCGCCCGCTCTCCGACTGGGTGGTGCAGGAGCAACTGCCGGTGCTGATGGTGGTGGGGATCCAGGAAGGCTGTATCAACCATGCGCTGCTTACGGCGCAGGCCATTGCCAACGACGGGCTGCCGTTTATTGGCTGGGTCGCCAACCGCATCAACCCAGGGCTGGCGCACTACGCGGAAATTATCGAAGTGCTGAGCAAGAAACTGCCGGGGCCAATGATTGGCGAGCTGCCGTACCTGCCCCGCGCCGAACAGCGCGACCTCGGGGCGTACATTAACTTACCCCGGCTGCGCAGCGCTCTGTCGGTAGACAGACTGCGGGCGTAGCCAGCGCGACAGCGTAGAGGCTATAACGCAGGTCAGAAGCAGGCCGGGGAGCAGGGTAAACTCTCCGGTCATTTCACAAATCATCAGCGTTGCCATAATGGGCGCATGGGTGGTCGCCGCAAGCAGCGAGGCCATACCCGTCAGCCCCAGCAGAATCGCCACCGGTTCGCTGCCTCCGCTCCACATTCCACAAATTTGACCAAACAGCATGCCCAGCGCTGCGCCGATAAATAGCGTTGGCGTAAACACGCCGCCCGGCGCGCCTGAGCCGCTGCTCGCCATCACCGCCAGTAATTTGCACAGCAGAACCCCGGCAACAAACAGCAGCGCGGGCGGGCTGGAGAGAAATGATTGCACCACGCTGTAGCCGTTACCCCACGCGGTGGGCGTTATCAGCGAAAGCAGGCCGACAATCAGCCCGCCCAGCGCCAGCTGCAACGGTGGCGACAGGTGCAGCCCGCGAAACAGCACGCTGCTTTTCATCAGCAGCCACAGCATCAGCGGGCCAACCACGCCTGCCGTTAAGCCCAGCAGCGCCATCAGCCCATACTGGGAAGGCAGGGGCGGCGCGAGAAGGGTGACGATATATAGCGGAGCCTGGCCGCCGTTCAATAAATGGGTCAGCAGCAGCGCGCTAACGGCGGCGATAACCACCGGCCCAAGCGAAGCAAGCATCAGCGAGCCGAATAGAATCTCCGCGATAAACAGGCTGCCCGCCAGCGGCGCGTGGTAGGCGCTGGCCATCCCGGCGGCTGCACCGCAGGCCACCCACAGTTTCCACTCTTTGTCTGGCGTAAATCGCTGGGCAAAGAGCGAGGCAAATACGGTTGCCAGCAGGATCATTGCCCCTTCGCGGCCAATGGCGCTGCCGCTGGCGACCACAATAAGCGAAGCGCCGGACTTTACCAGGCTTGAAGGGACGTCGAGCCGCCCGTCGCCGGTTTCGATGGCTTCCATGTAATCGGTGGGGGCAGAAGGGCGCTGGCGGGTGGCCCGCTGCCAGCCCCATAACAGCAGTCCCGCGAGCAGGCCGCCAACGGCCGGCGTCATCACGCGTCGCCAGGGGGCAAGCGAAGCCGCAGCCGCGACCAGGCTGCCGCCGTGGTCGCCAAGAAACGCATTCTCAAGCAGATACATTGCCTGGCGAAACAGCCAGACAACCAGCGCGGAGGCAAGGCCAATGAAGACCGCAATCACCAGTCGGCGCAGCATCTCCCTGATGTCGGGGAAAGCATGTAAACGGTGCATAATGGATAACGTAGCGGGGGAATGGCGCTATTGTGGGGCAGAAAGAAGAGAAGCTCAAAAGAAAATGCGCCGCCGCCGGGCAGCGCATCAGGTCGATTAACTTTGGTGAATATTCAGCACCCGGCGGGTACGGCCCGAGCTGAGATAGTCGGCAATATAATCCTGCGAAATTTCTCCGCTGTAGCGCCCGTCCTCATCGGTAATCGGCATCCAGACCATATTGTGCTCGTAGAGTTTCGACAGCACGATACGCAGGTTTTCTTCAGCCCGGCCGGTCACGCGGAACGGGTGGAGCAGGTCAGAACAGGTTCCCGTTGCGCCGCGCGCTTCGCGGCGCTTAACGAAGCCCAGCGGTTTACCATCGCCGTCTACCACGGTAATAGAGCGCATGTCGTTATCATCCATGGTGGCAAAGGCTTCCGGCAGCGGCGTGGACTCGCGGGCGGTAATGGTCGGCTGCTGGTCGGTTACGTCCCCGGCCTGCACCAGCAGCAGGCGCTTCAGCGTGCGGTCCTGGCCCACGAACGAGCCAACAAAATCATTAGCCGGTTTTGCCAGCAGCTCGTCCGGGCTGGCGCACTGCACGATTTTGCCCTGTCTGAACACCGCGATGCGGTCGCCCAGCTTCAGCGCTTCGTCAATATCGTGGCTCACCAGCATCACGGTTTTTTTCAGCTGGCGCTGCATGTCGAGAAACTCGTTCTGGATGGTTTCGCGGTTAATCGGGTCGACCGCGCCAAACGGCTCATCCATCAGCAGCACCGGAGGATCTGCCGCCAGGGCGCGAATAACCCCGATACGCTGCTGCTGCCCGCCGGACATCTCGCGCGGGTAGCGGTTAAGGAAACGATTCGGATCGAGGGCTACCATGCTCATTAACTCGCTGGCACGCTCTTTACAGCGGGCTTTATCCCAGCCCAGCATGCGCGGCACCACGGTAATGTTCTCTTCGATGGTCATGTTCGGGAACAGGCCAATCTGCTGGATAACGTAGCCGATATTGCGGCGCAGGGTGACGGTATCCAGATCGTTAGTGTCCTGCCCGTTAATCAAAATTTTGCCGCCGGTTGGCTTAATCAGGCGGTTAATCATCTTCAGCGTGGTGGTTTTACCGCAGCCGGAAGGGCCAAGCAGGACGCACATTTCCCCCTCGGGTACGTTGAGGCTGACATTGTCCACGGCGTTAAAAGTCTGGCCGTTTTTCTGCACAAATTGTCTGGTGAGATTTTCAAGTTTTATCATTATTTACTCTCTTTTAAAGACGAATTTAATGGCCGGTTACCACTTGGTAAAATGCATTTGCAGGCGATGCAGCAGCCAGTCAAGCACGATGGCGAGCAGGCAAATCATTACCGCTCCGGCAATCAGCATGCGAATGTCGCTCCCGCTGATGCCGTTCAGCAACAGCAGGCCCAGCCCGCCCGCGCCGATGACGGCGGCAATCGCCATCACGCCGATGTTCATCACCACTGCGGTACGGATACCGCCAAAAATCACCGGCAGCGCCATCGGGATTTCTACCCAGCATAAACGCTGCCAGAAGGTCATGCCGATGCCGCGACCGGCTTCGCGCAGACCCGGCGGCAGGCTGTCCAGCGCGGTATGGGTGTTACGAACAATGGGCAGCAGCGAGTAGAGAAAGACGGCCGTAACGGCAGGCACCACGCCAATTCCCTGACCGATCAGCGAAAATAGCGGGATCATCAGGCCGAACAGGGCGATAGAGGGAATGGTCAGCACGATGGTGGCGACGCCGAGCACCGGCGTGGCCAGCCATTTATGGCGCACAATCAGAATACCGAGCGGAACGCCAATCACGATGGCCAGCCCGACGGCGATAAGCACCAGCCACAGGTGATGCAGGGTCAGGGAGCCAATATAGCCCGCGTTATCAATCATATAGTGCAGAGTTTCCACGATACCTCCTCAGAGCAAGCCTTTCTGCTGCAGGAATTCACGCGCTACCTGCTGCGGGGTTTCATGGTCGATATCAACTTTGGCGTTCAGGGTTGTTATCACGTCGTTATTCAGCAGGGACGAAAGCGTATCGAGCGCTTCCTCAAGACCTGGGTTAGCATCCAGCACGTCTTTACGCACCACCGGCGTGACAGCGTAACTTGGGAAGAAACCTTTATCGTCCACCAGCGCCTTCAGGTCGAAGCCTTTCATGCGCCCGTCGGTGGTGTAAATCAGACCGGCATCGACAAAGCCGTCACGGATGGCGTTATACACAAGGCCGGGGTCCATCTGGCGAATCTGCGGGCGGTCCAGCGGCATGTTATACACCTGCTGGAGCGGCTTCAGGCCGTCACTGCGCCCGGCAAATTCCAGATCCAGGCCGAGCATCCAGTTATGTTTCGGGTCGGTCTGGCGAATATGCTCCACCCGCTCCACCAGCTGAGACATCGTGGTAATGCCTTCTTTCTCAGCGCGTTCACGCTTCATGGCAAAGGCGTAGGTGTTGTTCATTTCCGCAGGCTTGAGCCAGACGAGGCCAAGTTTGGCATCCAGCTTTTTAACCGTGTTATACGACTCTTCCGGCGACATTCTTTTGTTGATGTGGTTGAAGATAATCAAAGAAGTCCCGGTGTATTCCCATGTCATATCAATCTGTTTATTGATCATCGCGTTGCGGGAAATAACCGTGGCGATATTGGTTTGCGGCGTAACCTGGAACCCTTTTTTTGCCAGATACTGCGTGGTCATGGCAGAGAGAATATGTTGCTCGGTAAAGCTCTTGGTCGCCAGCACCAGCGGGGCAGCCTGCGCCTGGGCGGTAAGAAGTGCCGTGGCGGTAAGAGCCGCCTTCAGCAGTCGGGAAAGCATCTTCATGAACGCTCCTTATTGTTGTTATTAAGCGGCGTGGGGGCTGAGCACCCGGCCAAGGCCCGCGAGAGCAAGATCCAGTATCAGCGCAAACAGCGCGGTAGCCACTGCCCCGAGGATCAGCGTCGGGAAGTCGTTAAGGTAAATACCCGGGAAAATCAGTTCGCCGTAGCTGCTGGCACCGATAAGAAACGCCAGCGGGGCCGTGCCTACGTTGATGGCGGTGGCGATGCGTACCCCGGAGAGCATAACCGGCAGCGCGTTGGGGATTTCGACCTGGCGCAGACGCTGTAATTTTGTCATGCCAATGCCGTTAGCCGCCTCGATAAGCGAAGGCGGCACGCTACACAGCCCGGCGTAGGTGTTACGCACAATGGGCAGCAGGGAAGCGAGGAACAGAGCAATAATCGCCGGTTTATCGCCGATACCGATGACCACCATTGCCAGAGCCAGCACCGCCAGCGGCGGCAGCGTATTGCCGATATTAAATATCTGCATCACGTATTCCGCCCAGCGGCGGGCGGCAGGGCGGCTGAGTAAAATCCCGCTGGGAATACCAACCAGCAGCGCCAGCGCCATAGAGCTAAACACCAGAATTAAGTGCTGCTGCCCGAGGTAAACCAGGTCCACCTGACGGGCTTTTATTGTCTCAGGCCCGATACCCCAGACCAGCAGGCCGAGCACTACAACGAGCGCAAGGAGGCCGAGAAGGAACCTTGTTAAGAAGGATGCGTTTTGCATTGCAGTGTGTCTCCCTGTTGCACGCGTTATTGCCGCCGGAAGGACGGCCTGTTGTTATGCCTTGTGTCGGCAGGGTGTCTGGAGCTATAGCAACGCAGCGGGAAGGATTCCAGTTTAGCGGACCATTAAGTGGCTAATGGTTTAGGGGATAAAGTATTGCGCAGGCCTTATGGCTGTTGGGCTGGGAGGGGAAAGTAAAGATTTGTCTTAAAAATGTTAATGCGACGTGACGTTGTCACATATCAATTATCGCCGACGGGCGGGATCTTTCAGGAAACCGAATGCCGTCGGCTCCCCGAAAGACCAGGATTCTTAGAAGAACAGCTCCTTCTGCGCCACCGGCGTCAGCATGCCGCGCCGCCATCCGGCAAGGGTAATTTGCGCAAGTTGACCTAGCCCGCGATAGAAATCATTGGCGGCATGGTCGGTGAACAGGCTAAGGAAACGCTCTGACCACGGCAGCAGATGCCAGGCGAGCAGTTCGTCCAGCCGCTGAGATTGCTCCTCATCGGCGAGCCAGGCGGCCAGCATCAGCAGCGTGCCAAAATGGTCTTCCGGCTCGTTCTGCTCGGTTTCCTGAACAAAGCCGTGCTCGCGCATCCACTGGCGTAAGGCCAGCATTGAGTCGCCAAAGAGCACGTTTTCTTTGTCCAGATAGACCGAACCCCACGGCGGAGCAGGCAGCGCGTACGGGCCGATAAACAGGCGCTGATACTCCGCATCAAGCCCCTCGTCCGCCAGGCCGGAAGCCATAAGCCGTGCGATATCAGGTAATTCAGCAGACTGAATCGGCCACTCCGTAACCCACTCGGGTGATGCCAGCATAGCGATAAGCTCCGCGCATTCCGGGCTGCCCGGCGGCTGATAATAAAGTGCGCCGAGTACGCGACCGGTCAGGGCGATGGCGGGCAGGCGTTGTAAATCTGAAGACATTCTTTGCTTCCTTAAATTTTTCTAATCTCGACCAGATTGGTGTGCTGCGGGTTGCCTTTGGCCAGCGGCGAAGGACGATGCGTGGTCAGGGTGTTAATGCAGGCCCCGCGGTCGATTCTGTCGCCGCTCATATTGGCATCGTGCCAGGCACCCTGGCCCATGGCCGCAACGCCCGGCATGATGCGAGGGGTGACTTTGGCTTCGATATACACCTCGCCGCGCCCGTTGAACACGCTGACCTTGTCTCCGCTGGTAATCCCGCGTTTCTGCGCATCTATCGGGTTGATCCAGACTTCCTGGCGTGCGGCGGCCTGGAGCACGTCAATATTGCCGTAGGTCGAATGCGTTCTGGCCTTGTAATGGAAGCCAAACAGCTGGAGAGGATAATCGCCGCGCTGCGGGTCGTCCCAGCCTTCAAAGGTAGAGGCATAAACCGGCAGCGGGCTGATGGTTTCATCTTTTTCCAGCTCCCAGTTACCGGCAATTTCCTCGAGCCTGCTCGAATAGATCTCAATTTTTCCGGAGGGCGTCTTGAGCGGATTGGCCGCCGGGTCTTCGCGGAATTTTTTGTAAGCCACGAAGTGGCCCGCCGGGTCTTTACGTTTATAAATACCCATTTCGCGCAGCGCCTCGTAGGACGGCAGCAACGGATCTTTGGCGAGCATTTTAGCGTACAAATGGCGCAGCCATTCGCTCTGGCTTCTTCCTTCGGTAAACGCCTGGTGAACGTCAGGGCCAAGCCGCCTTGCCACTTCGCTCATCATCCAGTAAATCGGTTTACGCTCGAACTTAGGCGCGGTGGCGGGCTGAATAAAAATCAGGTAGCCCATATTGCCCGCGTAGTCGTTGGGAATAATGTCTTCCTGTTCCACCGTCATCAGGTCCGGCAGCAGGATATCGGCGTACTTCGCCGAAGAGGTCATAAAGTTTTCGATGACCACAATCATTTCGCACTGCTTGTCGTCCTGCAGAATATCGTGGGTTTTATTGATGTCGGAGTGCTGGTTGATGATGGTATTACCGGCATAGTTCCAGATGAACTTTATCGGCACGTCCAGCTTATCTTTGCCGCGCACGCCGTCGCGTTTGGCGGTCATTTCCGGGCCGCGAACAATCGCGTCCGTCCAGCTGAAGCAGGAAATTTGCGTTTTCACCGGGTTTTCCAGCACCGGCATACGCTCAATGGTGATGGTGTAGGTGGACTCACGGGCGCCGCTGTTGCCGCCGTTAATCCCGACGTTGCCGGTCAAAATCGGCAGCATGGCAATCGCGCGGGAGGTCAGTTCGCCGTTCGCCTGGCGCTGCGGGCCCCAGCCCTGAGCAATATAGGCTGGTTTAGCGCTGCCTATTTCACGAGCCAGTTTGATTATCTTGTCGGCAGGGATGCCGGTAATCGTGGCAGCCCACTGCGGCGTTTTTTCAACGCCGTCTTCGCCCTGGCCGAGAATATACGCCTTGTAGTGCCCGTTTGCGGGCGCACCTGCTGGCAGCGTCTTCTCGTCATACCCAACGCAATATTTATCGAGGAACGGCTGGTCCACCAGATTCTCTCTGATTAAAACGTGGGCAAGCCCGGCGACGAGCGCGGCGTCGGTGCCTGGGCGGATAGGTATCCACTCGTCTTCCCGCCCGGCGGCGGTATCGGTGTAACGCGGGTCGATGACTATCATGCGTGCATTGGAGCGTTCGCGGGCCTGCTCCAGATAATAGGTGATGCCGCCGCCGCTCATGCGGGTCTCCGCTGGATTATTGCCGAAGAGCACGACCAGTTTGCTGTTTTCGATATCCGAGGTGCTGTTGCCGTCGTTGCTGCCGTAGGTGTATGGCATCGCGCAGGCGATTTGTGCCGTGCTGTAAGTGCCGTAATGGCTCAGGAAGCCGCCGTAGCAATTCATCAGCCGGGCAACCAGCGAGGCGTAAGGCGAGGAGCGGGTTATGTTGCCGCCGACCACGCCGGAAGAGTAGTTGATATAGACCGCTTCGTTACCGTACTTTTCAACGGTTTTCTTCAGGCTGCCGCTGACGAGGTCTAGTGCCTCATCCCAACTGATGCGCTCGAACTTCCCCTCGCCGCGCTTGCCCACTCGCTTCATCGGATAATTCAGGCGTTCCGGGTGGTTGATGCGGCGGCGAATGGAGCGCCCACGCAGGCAGGCGCGAACCTGATGATCGCCATAGTTATCCAGCCCGGTATTATCGGTTTCGACCCAGTAGACCTCTTCATCGCGAACGTGAAGGCGCAGCGCGCAGCGGCTGCCGCAGTTGACCGAACAGGCTCCCCAGACCACTTTATCTTCCTGGGAGACGGCACCGGCAACAGCGGCTGCGGCGCTGCGTAAAGCAAACGGCAGTGAAATACCGCCAGCGGCAAGCGCCAGGCCGCCTATAGCGGAAGATTTTACCAGGCTGCGGCGGCTAATCCCGCCCGGATTGTTGAGATTCGACATCGCTCACTCCATGACTGTTTTGTCGCGTGGAAGACGTTATTTTTTTGAATTTTTAGGGTTGATGATTGCGGTGGAGTCTCGCCGCTTAGCGGGCGAATATTCACTCCGGCAAGAGTGTTACTTATTTAGGAGTAGAGGTTATTAACGCCAATCAAAGTTAGGGCAGTCTGCGGGGGAAATTGCGGGAAAGCAGGGCGCGGCGCGCCCCACTGGAGATTACTGAGGCTCGTTTTCAGCTGCGGCGCCGCCCGCGATGCGGGTATAAACGATTTTTTGCGTGTCGTTAGCGCAGTGGCCAACAACCTGGCCGCCGGCCTTGTCTGCCTGATCGTTCGGAACGATGGTTAGCGAAAATCCGGACTCAGGCACGCCGTTATTAATAATACGTTGCTGGATATCCGATTTCACTCTTTCGCAGCTGCCTTGCGCGGCCAACGCCGGGGCGGCAGCGATCAGCAGTATCGTGCTTAACCAAACGGAACGTTTCATCATCTCTTCCTTATGTTGAGGTGAACTATAAGAATAGCGCTTTTAGTGTAAAGGGTTGTATTTGCTTATATCATGTTATGACACCAAACAGGAGAGCGGCAAAACGTGAAGAAAATCATTATCTCTGGCGCGCTGGTTTTCGGGCTTGTCGGATGTGACAACTCGCAGTCGCCGCAGGCGTATACGCCGGAAATGGCCAGTTTTTCTAACGAGTTCGACTTCGATCCGCTGCGCGGGCCGGTAAAAGATTTTAGCCAGACGCTGATTAACGAAAAGGGCGAAGTGGTGAAGCGGGTTAGCGGCGTGCTGTCGCAGGAAGGCTGCTTCGACAGTCTTGAGTTTCACGATCTGGAAAACAATAGCGGCGCTTCGCTGGCGCTGGATGCGAATTACTACATTGACGCCGTTAGTCACGAAAAACGCGTGGAGTTGCAGGGGAAATGCCAGCTTGCCGGGCTGCCGAAGGTGGGCATCAGCTACGATACGGATGACAATGGTTTCGTCACGGTTGCCCGGGGTAAAGATGTCCTGGTCGACTATAAATATGACGATGAGGGCTATCCGCTGGGCAAAATATCCAAAGCCAAAGAGAGCGAGCTGGCGATTATTGCGAAGGCCGGAACCGACAAAAAGAAAAAGCTGGATTACAGCGCGGTGACTACGCTGAACGGTAAAAACATCGGGATGGCCAAGCAAAGCTGCGACTACGACAGGCATTTCAACCCGCTGTCCTGCGATCTGGATATGACCGATGAAACCGTAACGCCGCCAACCACCGTGCGTTATACGATTAAAAATACTATCGAGTATTATTGATAGCGGCGCGTTTGCCGCCCAACCCACGTTTAAAAATTAAGGTGTTGCTCGTGGCCCAGCGGTTTGCTCTGATACTTCGTTCATCGTTGTTCTGTTGGTGCCTGGGCTTGTTGCTGGCTCCGGCGGCGCACGCGGCTGAACTTGCCGCCGGGGTGAGCCAGTTTAGCGCGGCGTTAGAAAAAGCCAGCCCTGCGGCGCAGGTGCCGCTACAGGCTCTGCAACAGCTGGATCCTACGCTGTTAAAGCCTGAATCAATGTATCCTCAGTTTCAGGCATATTCAGCTGCCGACCTGAGCGCGCTTTATCAGTTTGACAATCGCTGCGTTTCCGGTCCCTCACTTCCAGAATCGGTTTTACCTTTCGTTCAGGCGCTGTGCCAGGCAGGCAGGCCGCCCGCGTCGTGGTTTAACACGCATCCTGTTTATCCGCTCGGAGGAAGCAGCGCGTGGCACTATATTTTGCGCCATCCTGATGCGGCAGCGGCGTTGCAAAACGCTCTGCATGTCCGGGAAAGACCCGGTAGCCTGGGCGGCGTGGGAACACTTTCCGATGACAATCTTGAGGCGCTGGTCGGCGGGCAGCGCTGGCTGTTGCAAAACGGCGAGCTGTGGCACCTTAGCCGCCAGCAATGGCAGCGCTATGAACAACCAGTCTGGCAGCCGCTGGCTAAGCAGGCCGGGCTTGAACTGGTGAGTGCGGGAGGGCGCTGTGATGTCCGCCTCGGGGCATTATGCGCCAACGCTAATGATGGGTATCGCGATGTCTGGCGCTGGTTGTTTGTTTTGTTGGCAATTTTTGCCGCCGCTGGTCTTACGTGGACGGCCTGGCAGCGCCGCCGGTTACGCGAGCGGCAGCGTTTTATTACCCAAATGTTGACCCACGAACTGCGCACGCCGATCGCCCAGCTTAGCAATGTTGTTGAGCATTTTCGCCGCGACTTTGACCAGCTCCCTGACCGGGCGCAGCTTAATTTTGTTGCTCTGGCAGATACATTACAGCGCATGCGCCAGATGGCCGAAACCAGCAAGCATTATCTTATAGCGGAGCATCAGCGTGAGGCGCTGGAAGCCCCAGTCCGGGTACGGCTCAGCGAGTGGCTGGATAACCTTTGTGCAACACGGGACGGCCTGATTTACTGCCTTGAAGAAGATATGACGGTTAGCGTAGCGCTATACTGGAGCAGTCTCTGCCTGACGAATTTACTGGATAATGCATTTTGTCACGGAGCCGCCCCCGTGCGCTTAACCGTGCGCAGAAGCAAAACGAGCCTGCTTTTCCAGGTCAGTGATGCCGGAAGGATGAGTAAAAACCCGCTGCTAAACTCGCGCCGCATGCGCTGGTCAAACAATAACCTTGGCCTGGGACTGACCATCGTCCAGCGAGTCTCCCGCCGCCTGAACGGCAGGCTAACTTTCAGCGCTTCGCCAACCACTTTTACCCTGGAGCTTCCTTGCGATGTCAGCTAATACCCCCTCGCTGTTATTGATTGAAGACGATCCTACGCTTGGCGAGGGGCTGGCGGCATTTTTGCGGCAGGAAGGATTTACCTGCCGCTGGCTACGCGGTTCGGAACAGGTGCCCGATTATTGGTATCTGGCGGATTTGGCTATTCTCGACCGGCAGCTTCCGGACGGCGACAGCCTGCGCCTGCTGCCCCAGTGGCTTGCCAGGAAAGCTCTGCCGGTCATCGTCCTGACGGCAAGAGTCAGCGTAGAAGAGCGAGTGGCCGGGCTTGAAGCCGGAGCGCGGGACTACATCAGCAAACCTTTTGCTCACGTTGAGCTGCTGGCCCGCATTCGCGCTCAGCTGCGCCCATTGGGCGAGGGCGTGCTGGTTTGCGGCGAACTTACTCTGGTTCCGGCGCGGCAGGTTGCGTGCTGGCAGCAAAATGATGTGGCGCTAACGGCAACGGAGTTTTCGCTTCTGGCGATGCTGGTGCAGATGGCCGGGCGGGTGTTCACGCGAGACGAGCTGTTAAACCAGGTCTGGGGTTACCAGAGCTTTCCTTCCACCAGAACGGTGGACACGCATATTTTGCAACTGCGTCAGAAGCTCCCCGGACTGCCGATCTCCAGCGTCCGAGGCATTGGCTACCGGCTGGAGCGGATGGAATGAAATTACGCCTGATAGCCGCCTTACTCTTTCCTTTAAACCTGCAAGCCGCGCTGCCGGAAACGCCGCTGGAGCCGGTTTATCATCAGCTATTTAACCAGCGTGGTGACCTTGCCTACGGCCAGTTGACAGATGTTTGGCCTCGGTTGAACAGCCATGCACAGCGTCAGGCGTGGGAGGAGGCGCTTAATGCCGTGGTGAGCCATCAATGCGGCAAAGATCTCCCTTCGGCGGTTCCGGCGTGGCTGGATGACATCACGCTGACGCTGATGCAGCGCGATATGCCGCTAAGCCGCATATACCGCATTACCCTCAGCGGCAATAGCCCGCGCCACGACTTGCGGGTTTCGCTGCTTCTGCCCGGAGGCAAAGAGGCACTGTCCGCGATGCCGGTAGAGCACGAACCAGAGGGGGAATTTCGCGTTGAGAGTGAGGAATTTAACCAGCCGTTTAACGAAGGCGTTTATTTACTCACCGTTTCCAGCGGCGGTCAGCAATGGCGGCAGTCTCTGGCCTTGCAGGGCATTAACGGCCTGAGCCAGGCTCAGCTTCAGGGGCATAAAATAATCCTCCATACACCGCGGGTTGCGGCTTCTTGCCCGCAGCCGTGGCTTGAGCAGTCGCTGCTTAAACGGGATGACTACAGCCAGGTATGGTGGCAGCGCAGCGACAAAATGGCGCTGGTGACCTGGCCCGCGGAGCAGGTAGAAAATTTATGGGCAACGGTTGCGGTGGTCAGCGCTGAAAACCGGGGTAGCGTAACCGTGCGCACCGAGCATCGCCTTGCCGGGCCGCTGGCAACATTACAAAACTAGCGGCCGGGCCGTAATCCTGACATTCCTCTGACAATTGCTCTGAGTTAACCGGCAATACTGGCATCTCTTTTATTAACGGGATATTTGCCATGAAATTAAACCCCCTGCTGGCCAGCCTCGCGCTGCTTTCCGCTTCGGCCTTCGCCATCGACAATATCGCCTTCTGGAACACGCCGCAGCACGGCGGTAACAGCTTTAATCGCCTTGCACCAACGGAAGCTTACTTTTCCGCCCTAAAAGGCTACGGCGCAAGCTGGGTGCGGCTTTCGTGGGATAAATGGCAGCCGGAACAGCGCGATTTTTTGATTGGCAATGCCGACAATTATCAGGGCCTGATGAAGCAGGATCTGCAAACGCTTAAGGATACGCTGGCCCGGGCTCACGCCGCCGGGCTGAAAGTGGTCATCACGCCGCTTTCGCTGCCCGGCATGCGCTGGTCGCAAAACAACGGAGGCCGCTTCGACGATCGACTCTGGCAGGATAAACGTTACTGGCAGCAGAGCGCCGCTTTCTGGCGTGACCTCGCAAAAGAGCTGAAAGATAACCCGGCGGTGGGGGCCTACAACCTGGTTAATGAACCGGCACCTGAAAAGCGCGGCGGCCTGAAAGAGCACGCTTCGCCGCAAGAGATGCTGGCCTGGTATAAAGAGCATCAGGGTACGGCACGGGATCTGCCGGAGTTCTACCAGACCGTCATTAAAGCGATTCGCGAAGTGGACCCGAATACGCCAATTATGGTCGATAGCGGCTGGTATGCGGCGGCGGACGCCTTTAGCTACTGGCCGCACGCGCTCGCTGACAAGCGGGTGCTGTACAGCTTCCATATGTACGAACCGTACGACGCCACCAGCGCGCCTAACCTGAAACGAGCTAAGCCCTATGCTTACCCCGGCGTAGTGCCTTTTGCCGGAGGGAAGGAAAAATGGGATGCCGGGCGCGTTGCCGAGTATTTACAGCAGCCTTTCGTATGGGCAAAACAGCGGGGCATTGAGCAAAATCGTATGGTAGCCGGGGAATTTGGCTGTATTCGCCAGCTGGACGGCTGTCGCCAATATCTTGAGGATGTGCTCACCGTGCTGGATAAAACCCAGGCCCATTGGGCGTTTTACAGCTTCCGGGAGGACGCCTGGGACGGAATGGATTACGAGTTGGGTAAAGGCAAGGTGCCCTGGTCTTACTGGCAGGCGATGGATAAACAGCAGCCGGATACTTTGCCGCGCCGTGCGACGCCTGAGTTCGAGCCGATTAGCCGCAGGTTGAGCCACTAACGCGGATGATTAAGTGGTTCAGGCTGAATTGAGTCAGCGACTATTCTGAATCACATTTTCTAATGCAATGATTTTTCGCCGCTTTATTTATGTTATGTTTTTCGCTGGCAAATTTAACCACGGCGGCGAGACAGGATGAGCGGCAAACTCGATCAGTTTATTCAGCAGGCGGTCAGCGCGGTTCCCATTAGCGGCACCTCGCTGATTGTCTCTTTGTACGGCGATGCGCTGGCGCACCGGGGAGGAGAAATCTGGCTTGGTAGCCTGGCGGCGATGCTGGAGCCGCTCGGCTTTGGCGAACGCTTTGTTCGAACCTCACTGTTTCGCCTGAATAAAGAAGGCTGGCTGGATGTGGAGCGGGTGGGGCGTCGGAGTTTTTATCGCCTGACGGATTTAGGCCAGCGCATGTCGCGCCGCGCCGAGTCAAAAATTTACCGTGCCGGGCAGCCCGCCTGGGACGGAAAGTGGCTGCTGCTGCTATCCGAGGGGCTGGATAAAAGCACTCTCCAGCAGGTAAAAAAACAGCTGATCTGGCAGGGATTTGGTGCCCTGGCACCGAGCCTGATGGCTTCGCCTTCGCAGAGCCTGGCGGATATTCAAAGCCTGCTGCATGAGGCGGGCGTGGCCGAACAGGTTATCTGCTTTGAAGCCGATTCTCCGCTGCAAACCTCCCGCGCCGCGCTAAAGTCTCGGGTGGAAGAATGCTGGCTGCTGACCGACAAAAACGAGCGCTACGCCGAATTCATCAGCTCCTTCCGCCCGCTGTTGCCGCTGCTGCGCGAGGCCGGAAGCGAAGAGCTGACGCCCCGGCGCTGCTTCCAGATCCAATTGCTGCTGATTCACTTCTACCGCCGCGTAGTGCTGAAGGATCCGCTTCTGCCGGATGAACTGCTGCCGCCGCACTGGCTGGGGCAGAGCGCACGCCAGCTTTGTATCAATATCTACCAACGCGTTGCGCCAGGCGCGCTGGCTTATGTCAGTGAACTGGGGGAAACCTCGGTTGGCTCTCTGCCGGTGCCGGGCAATGGCTATTTGCAGCGTTTTGGCGGACTCAATCACTCTTAAGGAGCCTTTATGCCTGTTTACCAGATTGATGGCCTGACGCCGGTTGTCCCGGAAGACAGCTATGTGCATCCCACGGCGGTGCTGATTGGCGACGTAATCCTGGGCCACCGAGTCTATATTGGCCCCAATGCCAGCCTGCGCGGCGACTTTGGGCGCATTATCATCGAAGATGGCGCTAACGTGCAGGATAACTGCGTGATGCACGGCTTCCCGGAGCAGGATACGGTGGTGGAGCAGGACGGCCACATCGGCCACGGCGCAATTCTTCATGGCTGCCGCATCGGTAAGAATGCGCTAATCGGCATGAACGCGGTGATCCTCGACGGGGCGCAAATTGGCGAGAATTCTATCGTCGGCGCGGCGGCCTTTGTTAAAGGCAAAGCGGAGTTTCCGGCCAATACGATGATTATCGGCAGCCCGGCGAAAGCGATTCGCGAGTTAAGACCGGAAGAGCTGGAATGGAAAAAGCAGGGAACGAAGGAGTATCAGGATTTGGTGATTCGCTGCCAGCAGACAATGCATCAGGTCGAGCCATTGCGTGAAGCGGAAGCGGGGCGTAAACGGCTGGTGTTTGAAGATTTGCATCAACCTAAGAAGAGCTGTTGATCCCCCTCACCCCAACCCTCTCCCCAAAGGGGCGAGGGAGTAAACACCTGTAATACAAAATCAAAAAAGGGCGCAAGTTTCCTCACACCCTTCAGGGTAATGCCTGTTTTTTTCCCCTCTTCCTTTTAGGGTGAGGGTCAGTCACTCAGGAAGCAAATATTACGCAGCAACGATGCTGTCGATAGCTGCTTTTGCATCAGTCTGCGCTTTAGCCGCAACTTCCGGGCCGTAGCCGAAGCCTTCAGCGAACACGTAGTTCACATCGGTGATGCCGATGAAGCCCAGGAATACGTTCAGATAAGGCACCAGCAGGTCGGTCGGGGTATCTTTGTGGATGCCGCCGCGGCTGGTCACAACCAGAGCACGTTTACCGGTCACCAGACCTTCAGGGCCTTTCTCGGTGTAGCGGAAAGTGACGCCAGCGCGAGCGACCAGGTCAAAGTAGTTTTTCAACTGAGTTGGGATGTTGAAGTTGTACATCGGCGCGTTGAAAACAATCACATCGTGCGCTTTCAGTTCTGCAATCAGCTCGTCAGACAGCGCCAGAGCTTCCTGCTGACGCGGAGTCAGAGCCGCATCGGAAGGACGCAGCGCGCCAACCAGTTCACCATCCAGCACAGGAATTGGGTTTGCCGCCAGGTCACGAACGGTAATTTCGTCGTTGCTGTGCTTTTCACGCCATTGTTCAACAAAATAGTCGGACAGCTGGTTGGACTGTGAGTAACCTGCCAGGATGCTGGATTTCAGAACTAATACTTTGCTCATGGAGTGATTCCTTAGTGTTTGGTCAGTCGGGCGTTGTGCCCGTTCGCTGAGAGTTAATGTATTCACAATCTGATTACAGTGATAGCGCAATATATCGAACCCTATATTCGAATTTATTGAACAAGGCGCTCTAAATCGTGGTGTGGTAAAATAGCGGAAATCAGAGCCATGACTTAACCGGTTGTGCCCGGTAGCGAAATAAAGATAGAAAAAATGGAAACCGTAAAACACTCGCTGTCCTCTTTGTTTGCGCGCCTTGACGGGCTGATGCTCCGCGACAGACAACGCTTCTCCCGCCGCCTGCACGGCGCAAAGAAGATCAAAAATGCTGACTCTCAGCAGGCCTTATTCGACTCCCTGGCCGCAGAAATAGACGCCGCAGCAGGCAAGGTTCTGCTGCGCGAAGCTGCGCGCCCGGCTATTACCTATCCTGAAAATCTGCCTGTAAGCCAGAAAAAGCAGGACATCCTCAATGCGGTACGCGACAACCAGGTGGTTATCGTGGCCGGGGAAACCGGCTCCGGGAAAACCACCCAGTTGCCAAAAATCTGCATGGAGCTGGGGCGGGGCATAAAAGGGCTGATAGGCCATACGCAGCCTCGCCGTCTTGCAGCGCGTACCGTTGCAAACCGCATTGCTGAAGAGCTGCAAACCGAGCCGGGCGGCTGCGTGGGCTATAAGGTGCGCTTCTCCGACCACGTTGGCGACAACACCATGGTCAAGTTGATGACGGACGGGATCCTGCTGGCGGAAATCCAGCAGGACAGGCTGCTGATGCAGTACGACACCATCATCATCGATGAGGCGCACGAGCGCAGTCTGAACATCGACTTCCTGCTGGGCTACCTGCGGGAACTGTTGCCTAAGCGCCCCGATCTCAAAATCATCATTACTTCGGCAACCATTGACCCGGAGCGTTTTTCGCGCCACTTCAATAATGCGCCAATCATTGAGGTGTCCGGCCGGACTTATCCGGTGGACGTGCGTTACCGCCCGATGGTGGAAGATAACGACGATACCGACCGCGACCAGCTACAGGCCATCTTTGATGCGGTAGACGAGCTGGGCCACGAAAGCGCGGGCGATATCCTGATCTTTATGAGCGGCGAGCGGGAAATCCGCGACACGGCAGATGCGCTGACGAAGCTGAACCTGCCGCATACTGAAATCCTGCCGCTCTATGCTCGCCTGTCCAACAGCGAGCAGAACCGGGTGTTCCAGCCTCACGTTGGCCGCCGTATTGTGCTGGCAACTAACGTGGCGGAAACCTCGCTCACCGTGCCGGGCATTAAATACGTTATCGATCCCGGTACGGCGCGTATTAGCCGCTACAGCTACCGCACCAAGGTGCAGCGTCTGCCGATTGAGCCGGTTTCTCAGGCTTCTGCTAACCAGCGTAAAGGCCGCTGCGGGCGCGTTTCGGAAGGGATTTGTATTCGTCTTTATTCCGAAGATGACTTCCTGTCTCGCCCGGAATTTACCGACCCGGAAATCCTGCGTACCAACCTCGCGTCGGTTATTTTGCAGATGACGGCGCTGGGGCTTGGCGATATCCAGGCGTTCCCGTTCGTTGAAGCGCCTGACAAGCGCAATATCCAGGACGGCGTGCGCCTGCTGGAGGAGCTGGGGGCCATCACCAGCGATGAAGATCACAGCGTTTATAAGCTAACGGCGTCCGGTCGCCAGCTCGCCCAGTTGCCGGTTGACCCGCGCCTGGCAAAAATGGTGCTGGAGGCGCAAAAATTTGGCTGCGTGCGCGAAGTAATGATCATTACGTCAGCGCTTTCTATTCAGGACCCGCGCGAACGGCCAATGGACAAGCAGCAGGCGTCGGACGAAAAACATCGCCGCTTCCACGACAAAGAGTCAGACTTCCTGGCTTACGTGAACCTGTGGAACTACCTCGGCGAGCAGCAAAAAGCGCTTTCTTCGAACCAGTTCCGCCGTCAGTGCAAGCTGGATTTCCTCAATTACCTGCGCGTGCGCGAGTGGCAGGACATCTACACCCAGCTACGCCAGGTGGTTAAAGAACTTGGCCTGCCGGTAAACAGCGAGCCTGCGGACTTCCGCTCCGTGCATTCAGCGCTGCTGACGGGGCTTCTGTCGCATATCGGCCAGAAAGACACTGAGAAACAAGAATATACCGGCGCACGCAATGCTCGCTTCTCCATCTTCCCCGGCTCGGGCTTATTCAAAAAGCCGCCGAAGTGGACGATGGTCGCCGAGCTGGTGGAAACCAGCCGCCTGTGGGGGCGCATAGCCGCCCGTATCGACCCGGAATGGATCGAGCCGCTGGCGCAGCATTTGATTAAACGCTCCTACAGCGAACCACACTGGGAAAAAGCTCAGGGCGCGGTGATGGCGCAGGAAAAAGTGACGCTTTATGGGCTGCCGATTGTGGCCGCGCGTAAGGTCAACTACAGCCAGATTGACCCCGCTCTGTGCCGCGAGCTGTTTATCCGTCACGCGCTGGTGGAGGGCGACTGGCAAACCCGGCATGCCTTCTTCCGCGAGAATCTCAAACTGCGTGCGGAAATCGAGGATCTTGAGCATAAGTCGCGCCGCCGGGACATCCTGGTGGATGACGAAACGCTATTTGAGTTCTACGACCAGCGAATTTCTCATGAAGTGATTTCCGCCCGCCACTTCGACAACTGGTGGAAAACTGCCAGCCGTGAAACCCCCGATCTGCTGAACTTCGAAAAAAGTATGCTTATCAGGGAAGGCGCGGAGCAGGTCAGCAAGCTGGACTATCCGAACTTCTGGCACCAGGGAAACCTCAAGCTGCGGCTTACCTACCAGTTTGAGCCGGGCGCGGACGCCGACGGCGTCACGGTCCATATTCCGCTACCGCTGCTTAACCAGGTTGAGGAATCCGGCTTTGAATGGCAAATCCCCGGCGTGCGTCGGGAGCTGATTATTGCCCTGATTAAATCGCTGCCGAAGCCGGTACGCCGTAATTTTGTTCCTGCCCCGAACTATGCCGAAGCGTTTTTAGGCCGCGCAACGCCGCTGGAGCTGCCGCTGCTGGACAGCCTGGAGCGCGAATTCCGCCGCATGGCGGGCGTGACCATCGACCGGGAAGACTGGCACTGGGATCAGGTCCCCGATCACCTGAAAATGACCTTCCGGGTAGTGGACGAGCACAACAAAAAGCTGAAAGAAGGTAAAGACCTCCACGAGTTGAAGGGCGGCCTGAAAGACAAAGTACAGCAAACGCTGTCTGCGGTGGCGGATGACGGCATCGAGCAGAGCGGGCTGCATATCTGGAGCTTTGGCTCATTGCCGGAAAGCTACGAGCAAAAGCGCGGCAGTTACAGGATGAAGGCCTTCCCGGCGCTGGTGGATGAAAAAGAGAGCGTGGCAATCAAGTTATTTGATAACCCGCTCGAGCAGCAGCAGGCGATGTGGCGCGGCCTGCGCCGTTTACTGCTGCTGAACATCCCGTCGCCGGTGAAATACCTGCACGAGAAGCTGCCCAACAAGGCGAAGCTCGGCCTCTACTTCAACCCTTACGGTAAGGTGCTGGAGCTTATCGACGACTGCATTTCCTGCGGCATCGACAAACTGATTGCGCAAAACGGCGGGCCGGTATGGAGCGAGGAAGGTTTTGCCGCGCTGCATGAAAAAGTGCGCGCCGAGCTTAACGATACGGTGGTTGAGATTGCCAAACAGGTTGAGCAGATCCTCACGACGGTGTTTAACATCAACAAACGCCTGAAAGGGCGCGTGGACATGACGATGGCGCTCGGTCTGTCGGATGTTAAAGCCCAGATGAGCGGCCTGGTTTACCGTGGTTTTGTGACCGGCAACGGCTATAAGCGCCTCGGCGATACGCTGCGTTACCTGCAGGCTATCGAGAAGCGGCTGGAGAAGATGGCCATCGACCCTCACCGGGATCGTGCGCAAATGCTGAAAGTGGAAAGCGTGCAGCAGGCGTGGCAGCAGTGGCTGAACAAACTGCCGCCGGCCAGCCGCGAAAACGAAGAGGTACAGGAGATCCGCTGGATGATAGAGGAGCTGCGAGTCAGCTACTTTGCCCAGCAGCTGGGAACCCCGTATCCGATTTCCGATAAGCGTATTTTGCAGGCCATGGAGCAGGTAGCGCTTTAAGTCTTCGTGTGCGCCTTACATAGGCAGCGGGATAGTGCGTGAACGGAAGCCTCTTCGGATTGGCATAAACGGCTTTAACCTGAAGAGATAATCTCTGCACGCACGGTTATGTTCCGTTCACCGGTAAATCTGTTTTCTCTGCACGTTCAGAAAATGGTGAACGTGTCAGGGGGAAATACGCCATTCCCCCTGACCACCCCCGGCGCCGGCAAGCTCTTCGCCGCTAAAGCGGTAAACCCACCGGTTATCACCCAAACATTCGGGGTCGTTCGCGATCCGTTCCCGACGATCGCTCTCTTTCGCTGCTCCCGGCAGCTCCACCCCGCCTGAGTTGGGTCAAAGCCGGGGACGATGAGAGCCGGGGGCAAGGGCGTGGCTGCGGAATCGAATGCGATCTGGTGCTGGTGAGATAAAGCGATTTGTTTTCCCCCTCGCCCCTTTGGGGAGAGGGACGGGGTGAGGGGGATATTTACACAGCTGCTCCCGGCAACACCACCCCGCCGGGCCAATTCATTGCCGCTAACGCAGCCTCTCAACACAAAGGATAATCCTCTTTCACAACACCCGGGCCAGCGTAAAACCATCCCAGCCTTTGCTGCCGACCGTTTGTAGCGCGGTGACGGAAAGGCGAGGATTATTACCCATCATTTCTATAAACGTTCGCACACCCTGAACGCGGTCATCGCCGCTTTCGGGGTTGGCAACCTCACCGTCGCGCACCACGTTGTCGCCAATAATTAACGTCCCCGGGCGGGAGTATTTCAGCGCCCATTCAAGATAAACCGGGTTGTTGGGTTTATCTGCATCAATAAAAATCAAATCAAACGGTGATTCGCCGCCCAAATGCGCAAGTGTTTCTGCCGCCGGACCGATATGCAGATCGATAATAGTTTCAAGGCCTGCCAGCTGAATGTTCTTTTGCGCAACTTCCGCGTGGTGAGGGTCAGCCTCAAGCGTGACCAGCTTGCCTCCAGCCGGTAGCGCTCGCGCCATCCAGACCGAGCTGTACGCTCCCAGAGTACCAATCTCGAGGATTTTGCGCGCGCCGGTTATCTCCACCAGCAACTGAAGGAATTTCCCCTGGTTGGGGGCTACATCGTGGGCGGGTAGCCCTGCGGCGTAATTATTTTCGAGGATTTGTTGGAAAACGGAATCGGTGGGGATTAAAGAACAGACAAGATACTCATCAACATCGGACCATTGTTTCTGCATGGCTTACTCCACGTTAAGAGAGAGCTTTCTCCCTCTCCCTTGTGGGGAGAGGGGCTATTATTCCTGGTCAGGCAATACGTCGGGTTTCAGTTTCTTCACTGCGGCTGATTTTGACCGGTACAGATTTTGAAGTTGGCGTTCCCGTGCCGTCGCCCACGCTGCCGAGCGGCACCAGCGGGTTGGTTTCGGGGTAATAGGCCGCGAGATTGCCGCGTGGAATGTCGTAGGCAACCAGCTTGAAGCCGCTGACTTTACGGGTAATGCCGTCGTGCCAGATGGTCTCAATATCGACTCTATCGCCGTCGTTCAGCCCCAGGTCACCCATATCATCGGGATGAATAAACAGCACTTCCCGCTGGCCGTAAACGCCGCGATAGCGGTCGTCCAGCCCGTAAATCGTGGTGTTGTACTGGTCGTGAGAGCGCAGAGTTTGCAGGGTGAACGGGGCTTCCACGTCTTGCCAGAGCGAGTCTGGCAGCGGTGCGGCACAGAATTCTGCTTTGCCCGTCGGAGTGTTAAAACGCAGTTCTGCCGCAGCATTACCCAGGTAGAAGCCGCCGGGGTGCTCGCAGCGCTGGTTAAAGTCTTTAAAGCCCGGCAGCGTAGCGGCGATATGGTCGCGGATCAGGTTGTAGTCATCCGCCAGTTCCAGCCAGTCTAGCTGGCTCCTGCCTAATACCGCGTCGGCAATGCCGGCGACAATTGCAGTTTCCGAACGTTGAGTCGCGGCAATGGGTTTCCCGATGCCTTCGGAAGCGTGCACCATGCTGAACGAGTCTTCCACCGTGACGAACTGGCGGCCGGAAACCTGCATATCCTCCTCGGTACGCCCGAGCGTTGGCAGAATAAGCGAGGCTTTCCCCGGAACCAGGTGGCTGCGATTGAGCTTGGTACTGATGAAAACGGTCAGGCCGCAGCGGCTGATGGCTTCCTCGGTGCGCGGGCTGTCCGGTGCCGCAGCGGCCAGATTACCGCCCAGGGCGATAAGCACTTTTACTTCGTCACGCAGCATGGCGGCCAGCGCTTCAACGGTATTGTGGCCGTGCTCGCGTGGAGGCTCGAAGTTGAGGTGTTGCGCCAGGCTGTCGAGCAGGCTTACGGGCGGCTTTTCATCAATACCCATCGTGCGATTACCCTGCACGTTGCTGTGGCCACGTACCGGGCACAGGCCCGCGCCAGGCCTGCCAAGATGGCCGCCAAGCAGCTGAAGGTTGACGATTTCGCGCACGGTATTCAGCGAATGCTTATGCTGGGTTATCCCCATCGCCCAGGTGATTATCACTCGTTTTGACTGCTGCCAGACCGCTGCCGCGTCGCGCAGCTGGAGTTCGCTAAGCCCCGACTGGCGAGTAATGTGTTCCCAACTGGTGTTATCAATGGCGGCAAACCACTGCTCTACGCCGTGGGTATGCGCGGCAATAAACTCAAGATCAAAAATTCCGTCTTCGCCATCGGTAATCCGTCGGCGATGAGTTTCCAGCAGCGCTTTTGCCATTCCGCGTAGGGCGGCCATATCGCCGCCCAGATTAGGCTGGTAATAGTTGGTGCTGATGGTTCCCGCCAGCGAGGTAACCACTTCCAGCGGCTTTTGCGGGTCGGCAAAACGCTCAAGGCCGCGTTCGCGCAGGGTATTAAAAGTGACAATCTGAGCGCCATTTTCCGCCGCATGGCGCAGGCTGTGCAGCATACGAGGGTGGTTGGTTCCGGGGTTCTGGCCGAAGACGAAAATGGCGTCCGCCTTATCGAAATCGTCGAGGCTGATGGTGCCTTTGCCTACGCCGATGCTCCGCTTCAGGCCGCTGCCGCTGGCTTCGTGACACATGTTTGAACAGTCGGGGAAGTTGTTTGTTCCCAGCATACGGCCAAACAGCTGATAGAGATAAGAGGCTTCATTGCTGGCGCGCCCCGAGGTGTAAAGCTCGATCTGATTCGGGCTGTCCATCTGGCCTATGTGCTGCGCAATCATTCTCAGCGCGCTGGCCCAGCTTATGGGTTCGTAATGGTCCGTTTCGGAGTTGTAGCTTAGCGGCTCGGTGAGGCGGCCCTGGTATTCCAGGAAGTAATCGCTTTGTTGGTAAAGTTTACTCACGCTGTGCTGGGCAAAAAACTCGTTAACAATGAAACGGCGGGTGGCTTCCCAGGTCACGGCTTTTGCGCCGTTTTCGCAGAAGCTGAAGGTGCTTTTGTTATCATCGCCCCAGGCGCATCCCGGGCAGTCGAAGCCTTTGGCTTTGTTCATGCGCAACAAATTGCGCAGATTTTTCAGGGCATGCTTGCTGTCGATAACGAAGCGGGTCGTCGCTTCAAGAGAGCCCCAGCCGCCCGCTGCGGCCTGGTAAGGCTTAATCGCTGATTTGAATTTCATATGGCAGGTGTCACTTGTTATGGTTAGCGTTGCGCAATAACACAGTTAGGTTGCTTACCTTTAGTTTACTCCTGATTAACATTAGTGAAAGAGCAAAGCATCAATCCGCCGTCAACGAAACGGCCGGGATGACCCCTAAGCCTGTTAGAATCGACACTCGTATGGCGGTAAGCATAAGGACATCGACAATGATTTTACGAGCCAGCACTATCGGAGATATCGAAGCGCTACGGCGAGTTGAAGCCGCGGCGGCCCGGCTTTTTTTGAGCGCACCCGAATTGGCTTTCCTGGCGCAGGCAGGCGTGACGGACGCTACGACGCATCGCCGTGCCATAGAGCAAAATCTTTCCTGGCTGGTAGCCGGAAGCGAAGGGCCGATTATGGGATTTTGCTACTGTCAGATGCAGCAGGATTCTCTCTATCTGGCCGAGATCTCCACTCATCCGGATTTCCAGCGTGCCGGAGTGGGAACCGCGCTACTGGAAGCCGTTTTCGAACACGCCAGGCGCCTGAACGTTGAGGAGGTTACGCTGACGACTTTTCGGGATGTGCCGTGGAATGCGCCCTGGTATCGGCGGCACGGCTTCGAGAGGGTTGAAACGCATGAACTTTCTGCGGAACTGGCGGAATGTTTGCGGCACCAGCAGGAGGAAGGGCTGATGGTGTTACCGCGTTGCGCAATGCGTTATTTACTCGGGTAAGGGCAGTTCTCTTTCCTTAAACCAGCGCTGCAACTTGCTCAGTTGGCGAATGTGGTAGCCGATAGCCAGTTCTTCATACAGCGTGGCGGGCGGCGTTAAGGGAGATTCATCCGGCCGTGCGCACAGAATGGCTCGCCGCGCCTGATGCCAGGCCCGCCGCTTCATCTCTATTTCGTCTGGTCTCGTTACCCGATGTTTGCTCACTGTCATCGTCTGTTAGCTCATTGTGGGGGGCGATTATAACCCGCAAAGCCAGCGACATGTCGTCCGATCTCCACGGCTGCTCTGTTTTTGCTCAAAAAAATCTAATCTTGTCAAAAAGTTGCATCATAATTACTTTGCTGTCGCGCGATATATTCTGACAGCGGGTGACAAGACCTGTCATCTGACTGCGCTAATATTCCTGACACCTACTTGCGGGAGAAACACTCATGACCCCCCCCGAAAAAAACACGCTGCTGGCGGACCGGATTGCCGGTATCTTTTGTGAAATGCTGAGCTGCGAGCGCGTGTCCCGCCATCAACTGGCCAGCAAATTTGGCGTAAGCGAACGCACGATTTACCGGGATCTCCGGCGGCTCAGCAACTATGTTTATCATGTCGGCGACGATCAGTACGCGCTGAGCCGGGAAGTGACCCAGCAGATGGAAAATTATCTGTTGCGGGTAAAGCGTAAAAATTGATTTCACCAGAGGGGTGAACGCATAAAGCTTCATAGCTACGCTGCCGATAATGCGGTAAATTTTTCTTTTTATTAATGAAAACCACAATTAATCCAAGGGCAAGATGAGTACTGAGAGCTTAACTGATATCGCCTATCGTCACTTTGTGGAGAGCGTTAAAGATTACGCTATCTACATGCTAAATATTGATGGCACGGTCGCAACCTGGAATGAGGGCGCGCTGCGGGCAAAAGGGTATCAGCGTGAGGAAGTTGTGGGGCAGTATTTCGGTATCTTCTATAGCGAGGCCGAGCAGGAAAACGGCCTGCCGGCGCGGAATCTGACCATCGCCCTGAAACACGGCAAGTTTGAAGGCGAGGGATGGCGCTATCGCAAAGATGGCACACGCTTCTGGGCTCATGTGGTTATCGACGCTGTTTATGACGACAACCAGGCATTACTTGGCTTCGCTAAAATCACCCGCGACGTCAGCGAGCAGAAAGTGGTCATCGACAAAATGTCGTGGCTTGCCCGCTATGACGCGCTAACCGGCCTGCCGAACCGGGTCGAATTTTTCTCTTTTGTCGAAAAATTGTTTACCGAGTCCGACTATAACCACATCGCAATTTGCACCGTTGACCTGGATAAATTTAAAGAAATTAACGATACGGAAGGTCATCTCGTGGGCGACCAACTGCTACAGCGCGTGTCTGCTTCGGTGCTGAAGGCGATTGAAAAGGACGAGATCGTTGCCCGCTTTGGCGGCGATGAGTTTGTTGCGGCCAAGCCCTATAACCACGATGACGAGCTGCGTAATTTCACCGAGCGCCTGCACGGCTGTTTTGTGGGCAGGCAAACTTTCGCCCACAGCGATATTCTCGTTAGCGCCAGCATCGGCGTGGCGGTTTACCCCGACGACGCCACGGACATCAACACGCTTATCAGTAATTCAGATCTTGCTATGTACCGCGCCAAAGCCAATCTGGATAACAAGATTTGCTGGTACGAAAAAGACATGGATGAGAAGACGCGCCTGCGTAACCTGATGGCGGCAGACATTCGACGCGGCCTGAAAGAAGGGCAGTTTTTCATTCATTATCAAGAAAAACGCTCGCTGAAGGATAAGGCCATCACCGGTTATGAAGCCCTGTTGCGCTGGAATCACCCCGATCACGGGCTTATTCCGCCGGATGTATTTATCCCGGTCGCCGAGGAGAGCGGTGCAATTGTTCCGCTCGGTTACTGGGTTATCGAGACGGTGTGCAAAGAGTCGCTGGCCAATAAAATCGACAAGAAAATCTCGATCAATATCTCTCCGGTACAGCTGCGAAACCTGAACTTTATCGACAACGTGCGCGAGATTTTAATGCGCACCGCGTGGCCGATGACGCTGCTGGAGTTCGAGGTGACCGAAACCGCCTTTATCGTGAACAAAAAGCTGACGTTTAACATTCTGCATCAGTTCCAGAAAATGGGCATCAGCATCGCGCTGGACGACTTCGGCACCGGCTACTCTTCGCTGAGTACCCTGCGGGAGTTTCATTTCGACGTTATCAAGCTGGATCGTAGCTTCCTCACCAACGTGGAAAGCAACTTCCAGGCTCGCTCCTTTGTGCGCGCGATAATCTCGCTGGGCAATTCGATCAATACCCCGCTGATTGCCGAAGGCGTAGAAACCAGCGAGCAGTTGCGCATTCTGGAAGAAGAGGGCTGCACCGAGATTCAGGGGTTCCTGTTCGGACAGCCGGTCGACATCAAGAATATTCATCGCTAAGGTGTGATCTGCTTAACTATCCGAACGTTATTTAGCGGCATTAACTCAAATCTGTGACGTAGCGCGTAATGTTTTTCCCCGACGGGGCCGATGACCCGGGAAGGGATTTCCCTTTGCAAAGCGAGTCACGGATATGTCGATAAAAACTCTGACCCCACAAGGCGGCGTGCGTTTCTGGCATCACATCAGGCTGGTGCCGCTGTTTTCTTCTATTCTTGGCGGCATTCTGCTGCTGTTTGCGCTGTGTATCGGCTTCGCCAGCTATTTCCTGGTGCAAAGTGACCAGGCTTTGCAGGACGTAACGGAAGAGATTCAGGTGCGAATGGGGATTGCGGACAGCGTTAACCATCTGCGCTCGGCGCGAATTAACCTGATTAACGCCGGGGCGGCGAGCCGCGTGGCGGATATGGACCAGGTGAAGCTGAATAATGCCAATGCAGAAGCGTTAATTAAGCAGGCTCAGCAGGGCTTTAATACCTATATGGCCCGGCAGGTAAAAACGCCAGCGGACCAGGCGCTGGACAAGGCGCTACAGGATGACTTCGCGGCCTACCTTGAAAAAGGGATGAAGCCGATGCTGAAGTTTGCCAAAAACGGCATGTTTGAGGCGATCATCACTCACGAAAGCGAAGTGGTGCGCAAGCTTGATAACGACTACAGCGATAAACTTCAGAAGGCCGTTGCTATCCGTACCGAGCGGGCAAATCTGCTGCGGACAGAAGCCGAGAGCCGTACTCGTCTGAGCGTGGCGCTAATGGCCGGAGCATTTGGCCTCGCGCTATTTATGACGGTGTTTACCTTTATCATGCTGCGCCGGGTTGTTATCGGTCCGCTGCAAAGAGCGGCATTGCGAATTGAACATATCTCCACCGGTGACCTGACGCAGCCCGAAGAAGCCTGCGGCAACAGCGAAATCGGCAAACTAAGCCAGCATCTGCAACATATGCAGCAGCAGTTGGTCACTACCGTGAGCACGGTGCGCGAGGGCGCAGAGGCTATCTACCAGGGGTCAAGCGAAATCTCTGCGGGCAACAGCGATCTCTCTTCCCGTACCGAACAGCAGGCCTCTGCGATTGAGCAAACGGCCGCCAGCATGGAGCAGCTTACCGCCACGGTGAAGCAGAATGCGGACAACGCGCACCATGCGACTAAGCTTGCCGAAGACGCCTCGAAAAAAGCCAGCGACGGCGGGCGTATCGTTTCTGGCGTGGTCAGCACGATGGATAATATCTCCGCCAGCTCGAAGAAAATCTCCGAAATAACCGCGGTCATTAATAGCATCGCCTTCCAGACTAATATCCTGGCGCTCAACGCCGCGGTTGAGGCTGCACGGGCGGGCGAGCAGGGACGAGGCTTTGCCGTTGTTGCTACCGAAGTTCGCACCCTGGCGCAGCGCAGCGCCCAGGCGGCCAAAGAAATTGAAGGGTTAATCAGCGAGTCAGTGTCATTGGTTGATGATGGCTCGCGGCAGGTAGCTCAGGCAGGAACGACAATGACCGGCATCGTCGAAGCCGTGCGCCGCGTGACGGATATTATGCTGGAAATAGCCGCCGCCTCCGACGAACAAAGCCGGGGAATTTTGCAGGTTGGCCAGGCAATTCATGAAATGGACAATGTGACCCAGCAGAACGCCTCGCTGGTGGAAGAGGCATCCGCTGCGGCGGTATCACTCGAAGAACAGGCCGCTCGCTTGACCGAGGCCGTAGGGACCTTCCGCCTGAAAGCTGGCTTATCTTCACAGCCTAAAAGCGGCTCTGTTGCGCCCGCCGCTAAAGGTGCACCTGCTCGTCCGGTCGCCGTCTCCGCCGATAACTGGGAAACCTTCTGACGGCATCAACCGGGCGGCGTTCGCAACGGCTCGCCGCCCGCGTAGTGATTAACGGGAGTGCCCGGTTGCGCCGGGGTTTTAGAATCAGTAAGGTGTGCGCAAATTTACAAGATTTCGGAATAAGTTATGAGCACTCAGCATTCAAAAGATCCGCTGCACGGCGTTACGCTCGAGGCGCTGCTGAATCATTTAGTGGCGCGCTACGGCTGGGCTGAACTGGCGAAACAAATCAACATCAACTGCTTTAAAAGCGACCCCAGCGTGAAGTCCAGCCTGAAATTTCTGCGCCGTACGCCGTGGGCGCGCAAGGAAGTTGAGGAACTGTATATCGCTTCCCTCGATGAGCCGCAGGAATCTGATACTCAAGCGGATAACCCGTGGGCCAACTGGCAGGGCAAAAAAGGCGACTAATTATGCTTAGTGGCCTTTTCAGCCGCATCTGATAGGCCCGGCATAAAGGCCGGGCTATGCTGCCTGCTGGTTTTTAACATGGAGGGACCAGTTGATGATGACATTTCCGACCCTGAGCACCCCGACCATCCAGGCTATTAACACCGTGGGCCGTTGGCTGGCAGAGAATGATTTTTCCTCTGCACCGCAGTCCCAGGAGGCCGATTTAATTATTCTTGCCGGTAACGCGGTGATGCCGACCCTCGACGCAGCCTGTGAATTTGCCGCAAACGGTGAAAAAACATTGCTGATAACCGGCGGTATCGGGCATTCCACGACTTACCTTTATGGGGCTATCGCAGGCCACTCGCGCTATAACACTATTCCTACCACCGGGCGCTCAGAAGCGGCGATTATCCGTGATATCGCCCACCAGTTCTGGAAAGTGCCGAACGAAAAAATCATTACCGAAGAGAAATCGACCAACTGCGGTGAAAACGCGCGCTTCAGCTTTACCACGCTTGCTGAACACGGGCTTAACCCGGGGCGCGTTCTGCTGGTACAGGACCCAACCATGCAGCGCCGTACGGTCGCGACCTTTGCCCGTGTCTGGCAGGATGAGCCGCAGCAGCCTGAATGGTTAAGCTGGCCCGGCGTCGTGCCTGAGCTGATAGCCGACGAGCGGGGAGACATTTTTGCCGGTAACCTTGAAGGAATGTGGCCGCCGGAGCGCTACGTTTCACTGGTGCTCGGTGAGATCCCCCGGCTACGTGACGACGCCAGCGGCTATGGCCCACAGGGGCGCGATTTTATCGTGCATGTTGATATTCCGGCGGAGGTTATGGCCGCCTGGCACGCCCTACAGCAGGATATGGCGCTAAGCGCCTACATGCGGGAAAGGGGTCTTTAACTCCCCAGCCTTGCCCTGATTACCGTTATCGCCAAAAAAATTACACGCTGAAACAAAATGCCGACCATAATTCATTGATGTTAATGAATTTTTAATGTTTCTTCGTTATCCTGGTATTTAACGTTTTCAAGGGCAGGGCAGATTATGCGCAACAAATACACCTCACTACAGATTTCGCTCCACTGGCTGGTGTTTCTCCTGGTGGTGGGCGCTTATTGCGCGATGGAATTGCGCGGATTCGCGCCGCGCAGTTACCGGCCGCTAATCAACTCTATCCATTTTACCTGCGGGATCTCGGTACTGGTGTTAATGGTAGCCCGCCTTCTGGTGCGCATTAAGTTTCGCGCTCCGGCAATCGTGCCAAAGCCGCATCCGGCCATTATCGGCATCTCTCATCTGGTACACACGGTGATTTACCTGATGTTCATTGCGCTACCGCTGCTGGGCTTCCTGACGGTCTATTTCAGGGGTGTCGAATGGGTGGCTTTTGGTATTCATATGCCGGTTGCCTCCGTTCCGGATGAAGACAGGGAATTCGATCTGAAATCCTGGCATGAGCTTATCGCCAATACCGGTTATTTTATCATCGGCATTCACGCCTTTGGTGCGCTGTTCCACCATTACGTCTGGAAAGATAATACTTTACTGCGCATGATGCCGGGCAAGCGCGACCGCGAATCATAATTTAATGCAAACAGGCATAGAGATTTTATATTTATCCTGGTTAATAAGATAAATAGCTCTATGCCTTTTTATTGCACAATATATTAATTCTATTTCATGACTTTGCGTTCACGTCTTTTCCTGGAGCAAAATAAGTTTTTAGTGCGGCAATGGAGAGCGGGCCAGTATATGTCCATTTAAATTCATTAGTTACCGATGTTTCTTTGACGCTAAGCTCGACATTGCTACCTAATGCAATAAGGGTCGTCACGCGAAAAGCCGGGGAGGCTGCGAGCCTGATAATACCCAAAAGCGGCGTAATAGTTCCTGAAACCTGAACCGTTTCGTTATTCACCGAAGGATCAACCTGAAAAGAATTAACGACTTCAATTTCTTCTGACATGTTATCACCTCAATAAAATTGCAGGCCATTAGCGACCTGTGCATTTAAGCGTAATGAACGAATGGAAAACTGCAATTCGTTCAGGAAAATAATTATCTTTTTATAGTTTACTGGTTTTGCATTATGTGTAGCGCCGCTTAATGATTGAAAATATATTTATCGCCTCGCTTAGGATATATTTAATTACCGTCATTGCTAATTTAAAAATATCGCTGATAATGAATTTGTCTCGCATCACATTGCAATGTACCGAGGCGGGATAAAGACTCACACAGCATATATATCTAAGAGGAAATAACATTATGTCTTCCTATTCTATTTCTGTGTTAAATGCCAGCGGTGCGCCGGCAAATGTTGCTATTTATCAGACTTACCCGAGCATCGTCGGGCTGCCGCTGGTCTGGCTGCTGCAAACGGTCAACAACGGTAATACCAATACCTACAACTGGACAATTGACTGGGCGCTAAACTGGGGGACCACGGCTCAGCCTCTGGCCCCGGGCGTACTCTGGAGTTCGGGCGGGCCGCTTCAGCAAATGGACCCGATAACAACGGGCGGTAATAACGAAATGGGGGTGACCTATAGCAGCGGTCAGTTCCAGACAAAACCCCCGGCTTTCCATGATGATGCTGTACCAAGAGGGAGTATGTTAGTCAAAACGGACTCCACTTTTACCGTGACACAATCTCTTGCTATGAGCCTGGCAGTGTATATGAATTCGCTGCCTGCATTTGCTATGCAGGGGAAACCAAACGGTAATTTCCTGTTTGATACCCATCCTACTTATTGGATCTGTACTACCGACTCAAAACAGGGCGTTGCGGTATCCGGGACATTTGTCAGTAGCCCAACCCAATTTGCCTTTGCAGACGGCATCAGCTCGCTGAATTTTAAACTCGATGAAACTCTGAAGTTTGTTCCTATTTAATTCAGTTGCTACCGCTATTTATTTTTAATCTCAATATCTTAATGTAATTTGGCAGGCCGGTTTGCCTGACACGCAGTCTGGCTTGCCTGTTACTGTTTTTTATATTTTAATGATGAGGCACTGATATATGAAAAGCGTGTCGGTCACTAATTGCAGCGGAGTTGGTCAGAATATCGCACTTTTTATTAATGATGCATCCGGTGGCGGAGTGTACTCCCTGGTCTGGCAGTCTGCCTCAGTAAATAATGAAGTGTGTTATATCTTTTCATGGGATGAAAATGCATTTGGGCTTGGCTGGGGGAATACTACGCGACCAATTGATGCGGGCGTGTTATTTACCAGCGGCCAGGCTCCAGCCTCGGTAGAGCCAAACGTCGCTGGCGGAAGTAATGCGCTACCGGTTCAGTATAATCAGGCTGGGTTTTATTCCGGCACACCTTATTTTGATGGGCAAACAGATACTAATTTAGAAATTATAACGGATAAAAGTTTTACCGTTGATAATGCGGCGACGATGAATGTTGCATTATATTTGAGCGGCAACCCTTCTTTAGTGATGAAGGGCATGCCAAACACCAGCTATATATATGATACTTCGCAGATCTCATATTATTTAACCGTGACTAATCTTAAGACGGGTTTTACCCTGCCTGAATTAAACTTGCTGCCGGCGCGTAGCGCCGCGACGCCGGCCTCAATCAGCGTTAGTACGCCGAAGAAAATAGTGTTTGCTCCCCAGGCGACAAGCGCGAGTTACACGCTGACCAATACGCTGGTTTTTCAGGCTAACTGATAATGTTTGTCGGAGTCTTCATTGCTCGCCCCGTGGGCATATTGCCGCGGCGAGCAGCCAATTACCCGCTTAAACGCTTTACCAAAAGCACTTTCCGATTCATAACCCAGCTCGGCTGAAATTTGCGCTAACGACTGGCCCGTTTGTTTCAGCAGGTTGCAGGCCAGCATCATGCGCCAGCGCGTAAGGTAATCGATGGCGGATGTTCCGGTAACTTCTTTAAAGCGTGCGGCAAAGGCCGAGCGGGACATGCCTGCGCGTTCGGCAAGTAATTCCAGCGTCCAGCTAAACGCCGGATCTTTATGCATGCAGCTCAGCGCGGTATTAAGTTGCTTATCGGCCAGGGCATACAGCCAGCCCACGGAGGGCCGGTTTGCAAGGTGCAGCCGTAAAGCCTGGATCAGCATCATGTATGCCAGTTGCCGGGTAATAAGCGCGCTACCGGGCTGAGGGTGACGCACCTCGTCGGCAATGCGTTCCAGCGACCAGCGCATCGCCGCTTTACCTTCCGGCTGCTGGATGCAGACTACCGGCGGCAGCGAACTCAGCAGCAGGTCTGCCGCTTCCCCGCTTAGGACAAAATGGCCGCCAACAAGAAAGCAGCTTTCCTGCTCGCCGGGCAGGACGTCCGGCCCCAATTTCCCCTGCTGGCGCAGAGTATAGAAATCTACCGGACTTGCGTTCAGGTCCGTCGTCAGGCTGAAAGAGGGGCCTGGCGGCAGCAGGTAACAGTCTCCGGCCTCCAGGCGTATGGGCTGACTGATACCCGAGACCGTAAGCCAGCAGTTGCCGGACACCACGGCGTAACATTTGATGCCTGCATGTTCCGGCCACCGGATAGCCATATTCTCAAGCAGCGCGACACCGCCGGAGGCATAGTTCTGCGGTTTCAGTAACGAGAGCAGATCGGAGAGCGGATCCATATTAACTCCGGACGATAAGACCAAAAGTAGCGACTTTTGAACATTGTTCGTATTTATCACCCTGTTTACAGTAAATCCCGTTGGACGGCAACTCAGTCCTTAGTTACTCGTTGGGATAACAGATATGCGTATTTTTGTTACCGGTGCGACCGGCTTTCTTGGCACAGTTATCGTTCAGCAGCTAATAGCTTCTGGCTACCAGGTTCTGGGTTTAACGCGTTCCGAACGCGGGGCCGAGCTGCTGAAATCCCTGGGGGCTGAAGCACACTTTGGCAATCTGGATGACCTGCCGGGTCTTCAGCGTGGAGCGCAGGCGGCTGACGGCGTTATCCATACCGCTTTCAACCATGATTTTTCGACATTTGCCGCAAATTGCGAGGCGGATGGCAAGGTTATTGCGGCTCTCGGGGATGCGCTGGCCGGATCGGACCGGCCTTTAATCATCACTTCTTTTGTTGCGATGGGAGCCAGTGAACCAGGAAAACCAGCAACGGAAGACGGATATAACATTCAAACGCCGAACCCGCGTAAAGCGACGGAAATGGCCGGGGTTGCACAGCTTGAAAAGGGGGGGAATGTCTCGTTTGTCCGCCTGCCGCAGGTGCATAACACCGTTAAGCAGGGCCTGATTAGCCCGCTTATCGAACTGGCGCGGGAGAAGGGCGTTGCCGCGTGGATTGGAGAAGGGAAAAACCGCTGGTCTGCGGTGCCGCTGGAAGATGCCGCTCGCCTTTATGTTTTAGCGCTGGGGCTAAAAGTGCCGGGTGCGCGCTACCATGCCGTTGCGGAAGAGGGCATCACGACCAGGGAAGTAGCGGAGGTTATCGGCCAGGGGTTGGGCATTCCCGCTCAAAGTATTACGCAACAAGAAGCGGAGGCGCATTTCGGCTGGCTTAACACGTTCGCCGGGCACGATATGTCGGCCTCCAGCGAGCTGACCCGCCAGCGTACCGGCTGGCAGCCGGTGGGGCCGACTTTGCTCGACGATCTCAGAAACATGAATTACCGCTAAATGTGCGCCGCCCGGTGTTAAACCGGGCGGCTTTTTCATCAGAAGCGAACTTCCCCGGCAAATATCCAGGTTCTGCCGCGTGCGCTATTGGCCGCGTGGGTTTCATCCCCCAGGCCCGGCATCATATTGAGCTTATTCAGCGCTTCCGAATAGTCTCGGTTCATCAGGTTTTGCACGCTGAGCTTCAGCGTCAGGTTGCGGTTAAATTCATACGTGCCGTAGAGATCGATAATCGTCGGGATCTGCGGCAAGTCTTGCTTGATAATGTCGCCGGTGTTCTCGTCGGTTTCAAAGTCCGGCGACAGGCGGCGCGCCTTCCCGGTGTATTTCACGATGGTGCCCAGGGTTAACGCTTTATCAAAGAAGCGCACGCCGGTATCCAGCGTCATATATTTTCTCGGCAGCTCGGTGATGTCACCTGCGCCAAAATAGGTGCTGGCGATAGAAGTGGGCTGGTCGGTGCGCTGCTGGCTGAACGACAGGCGGCCAAAAGCAAAGCCCGCGTCGTAGTCCATTTCCAGCTCGAAGCCCTTCGCGGTAACGCCGCTGGCCGAGTTAACGTAAATGTACATGTTGTCGCTATATTCTTCGCTCATATCCTGCCAGTTGTTGCCCAGCAGCTCCCTCATGCTGCATTTACGTCCGCCGGAACAGACCTGGTACGACTCGCTGTAGATATAGTTTTGGATCTTGCTGCGGTACACCAATGCCTTGAAGCGCAGGGCGTCGCTATCGACCAGCAGATCTTTGGTATCAATATTAAAACCGGTTTGCCAGGTTTCAGCGCGTTCAGGTTTTAAGAACGGGTTCATGGATGCGCCGCCGGAGTTGGAGAAGAACATCTCCTGAATATTTGGGGCACGCATCGACTTGCTGTAGCTCACAAAAGGCTGAAGCCAGGGGGTTACCTGGGCCGAAAGCTGGGCCGATGGGTTAAAGCCGCTTTCTTCTTCGTCAATATCGTAGCTGCCCTGCGGGACGCAAATAACGCGGGTATCACACGCTGGTTTGTGGCCGGTGATTCTGTTGCGGGTGTAATTGAGATTTAAGTCCGCCTCCCAGATGCCGCGCGTCACCTTCAGTCCGGTATACAGCGCCGAAATGTCTTGCTCGCCGGAAGGGGCAAACGGGTTGTTTTCAATTGATTCCTGATTTTTTTTCTCGTTGCCCGCCGCCGAGTGAATAATACGGTCGTAGCGGGTGCGCATTAGTTTGCTGCCGAGGGTAAATTCCAGGTCGTTATCCGCTAAGGTGAAGCGGCTGGTGTTGTTGATGTCCAGCGCGTTGGAGCGGTTTTGCGCTGACGTGTTGTAGAAGGTATACAGAGAATCGTCGCGGTATTTTTGGTTGCCCCGGCTGGTACTGGCCGTTAGGTTGAAATCAATTAACTCTGAGAACGGCGTGTAATGATATTTAAGATAATAATCATCGCTGGTAATGTCGCGGCGCGTGAATCTGTTTTCATAGGTTCTCGCAGAAAGTTCGAAGCTATTAAATTCGTTTGGCTTGATATCCATCTTATACAGCTGGGATTTTGGATTCTGCTTCATATATTTATCATAACCAAACTCCTCGCTACTAATGCCCGAACCGTTTGAGAAATTAGAATAAACAGAACTGCCGCTGACGGCGGCCATTGCCCCGAAGCTGCCGGTATCGGTAAATGCCTCTGTTTTCCCGGCTACCGCAATCATTCCGCTGCGCCCGACGCCGTTGCTGCCGACCGAGAAGCGCGAGCGCAGGCCGTAAGCATTGCCGTCAAACACCACATCGTCCACGCCGATCGTGCGCATATTTGCGCTACCGGCCAGGGCGTTAATACCCGCTGAACCGCTGCTGTCGCCGCGCGTAACGTCAACGGCCACCAAAAAATTAGGGTCAATAAGCACCCCGGCCTGGTTATTGGTAGAGCCATGCTGCGTGGTGCCTGAGGTTGAGCTGCCGTAAAAACTCTGGGTAATGCCGTCCACCATGGTATTCACGCGGCCAAAACCGCTCATACCACGAATATTCACGCTTACCGCTCCCTGACCCGGGTCGATTTGCGTGTAGGTGCCGGGCATGCTGCGCAGGGTGGCGTCGAGCGATTGCAGGTTTTTGTCGGTGGAACGGGAGCTGGTTGCTCCGGTTTTCTCAAGCGCCTGCTGCTCGGGCGTAATATTCCCGGCGGAAACGTTGAGCGGGCTAAATTCCGCCGAGCCTTTTTTATCACTGCCGGATGATTCATTTCCCGATTGTGCGTAAGTGCCGCTGCTGAGCAATAGCATGCCCGAGCCGATAGCGGCCGCTAACTTATTAACGTTCATAAATGTCCTTGAAAGTATTGTAATAAAGAATAATTGTTATTTTTATAATTATGCGGTGTCGGGCTTTCCCTCCCCGGTTAAGAGGAGGGCGCCAAATTACCGTTGTTTATCTGCTTCCAGAATAAAACTGTATTCCACGGCGGTATTTTCCAGGCGTTTAATGCGCCCCGATTTACCGCCATGCCCGGCCTGCATATCGGTCAGCAGCAAGATTTTTCCGTCGCCCCGTTGGTTCTCACGTAGCTTCGCTACCCATTTCGCGGGCTCCCAATATTGCACCTGCGAGTCGTTTAACCCGCTGGTCACCAAAAGATTTGGATAATCGGCCGGTTTCACGTTGTCATAAGGGCTCCAGGATTTGAGCCGCAGATAATCTGCTTTATGGTGCGGATTTCCCCACTCATCATATTCGCCCAACGTCAGCGGGAGTGAGTCGTCAAGCATGGTGGTCACAACATCGACAAACGGTACCTGAGCGACCACGGCATTAAACAGCTCCGGCTGCTGGTTGATAACGTTGCCGACCAGCAGGCCGCCCGCGCTGCCGCCCATGGCGTAGAGCCTGCCCGGCTGCCCGTACCCTCGTTCGACCAGAGCGTGGGTGGCATCAATAAAGTCGTTGAAGCTGTTCTGCTTATGCTCCAGTTTCCCCTGCTGATACCACGCCTGGCCCAGCTCACCGCCGCCGCGCACATGTACCAGAGCAAACACAAAGCCCCGATCCAACAGGCTGAGGCGGTTAGCGCTAAACGCCGGGTCCATGCTCATGCCGTATGCGCCGTAGCCGTAGACCAGCAGCGGGCTGTGGGCCGGTTTGAATTTATGCTTGTTGCAAACCAGCGAGACCGGCACTTTTACGCCGTCGCGCGCGGTGACCCAGATACGTTCGCTGTGGTAATCCTGCGGTTCGGTGTTATTGACCTGCTGGCGTTTGAGCAGAGTCCGCTCGCCGCTTGCCAAATCCCACTCATAAGTGCTGGTTGGCGTTGTCATGGAGGAATAGCCGTAGCGCAGCTTGCCGGACTGAGGGTCGGGGTTATAGCCGAGCCATGCCATATAGCTTGCATCGTCAAACTTCAGCGTTTCTTCGCTGCTGTTGGCCCATTTAATTTTACGGATTTGGCTCAGTCCGTCGCGGCGTTCGGCAAGCACCAGCCAGTCTTTAAACAGGCTAAAACCTTCAACCATTTTATCCTGCTGCGGGGCAACAACCACGCGCCATGAGTCGCCGATGGTCGCGGTCTGGTAGAGGCCGAAGTTTGCGCTTTCCTGATTAGCTCGCAGGTAGAATTTACCGTCAAAGTGGTCGAGGTAATATTCGACACCAGGCCTGCGGGCGCTAAACAATACCGGCGCGGCTTCCGGGTTATCCGCGTCAAGCAGCCGAGCTTCAGATGAGGTGCTGGCGCTAAGCGTGATGATCAAGTAGCGGTCGGAGGAGGAACGGGAGAGCCCGATATAATAGCCGCCGTCCTGCTCCTGATAGACCAACTGGTCTTCGGCGGTTGGTGTGCCGGGTTTATGCCGGTAAACCTGGTAAGGCACCAGCGTTTGCGGGTTATTACGAACGTAAAACAGAGCGCTGCCGTCGTTCGACCAGACCATATTCCCCGAGGTGTTTTCGATAACGTCGGGCAGCCATTTTCCGCTCTGCAAATCACGTAGCGCCAGGCGATACTGGCGTCGCCCGCTGGTGTCTTCGGCAATCGCCATCATCCGGTTATCCTGGCTGACTACCTGGCCCGCCAGTTGATAATAGGCCTGGCCTTCGGCTCGCTGGTTGCCGTCTACCAGCGTTTGCCAGACCTGGCCACCGCTCACCGGCTGGCGTTGGCTAACGGCGTAGTTTTTCCCCGCCGGGTGAATATCCTGATAGCGATAGCCGTTTTGCTGCCAGGGCACGGAGCGGTTTTCCGGGCTCATCCGGGCCACCATCTCCTGGTAGAGCTTGTCTTTTAGCTCTGAAGAAGGGCGCAGCACCTCGCTGGCATAGCGGTTTTCCGCTTCCAGATGGCGCAGAACTTTGGCGTTGCTGCGGCTGTCATCCCTGAGCCAGAAATAGTTATCGATACGGACATCACCGTGCCCGGTAAGCTGGTGAGGGATTTTTTGCGCAACGGGCGGCTCAACGGCGGCGGTCAGGCAGCTGGCGTAGAGCGAGCAGGCGATAAACAGCGGCGTAGCTTTCCATAGGTTTTCCATGATGCATCCTTTAGTTTTGGCTGAGGGGCAGCCTGCCGGGAGATTCAGCATAAAAGTAAGTTCGGTGGAACAGGGGCTAAGGCGCTAGCTTCGCCTTAGATCCGTAAGGTCAAAAGTAATCGGCATTTTCACTTTATAAACCCCGCCTTGTAATATTTCCGACGGCGGTTTGGGCAGTGGCTGGGCCCGTTCGAGCACCGTAACCGCCTCGCGATCCAGCGAGATTGTTCCCGAGGAGGCGGCCAGAGAATTGCCGATGACCGTGCCGTCTGCATTAACGGTAAACGTTACAACGGCAGTGCCGATACGGGCTCGCCTGCGGGCATCGGCCGGGTAGCGTTTATACCGGTTAAGGTGGCCTTTCACCCGGCTTTCCCATGAGTCTTCAAGGTTGTCTCGCTTTGGCGAGTCACTGTTGAAAGGGGCGGCAATACGGGATGAAACAACCGCAGCCTGGGGCGCGGCATCGCTGGAAACGGCGGCCTGGCTGCTGTCGCTGGTTTGATCTTTAACTTTGTGTTGCGGGCGCGGCTTCTTCTTTTCACCCTCGGCAGCTTTTTTCTGCCGCGTGACTTCAATCACCGCATCCTTGTCTTCAGGAATGGCCTGCTGCTGCTTGTCTTCGGCCTGCTGCTTTTCCTCGGCGGCAGCAGATTCCTGCTGGGCAATTCCCACTGGCTGCTTAACCGGAGTCGCGGGCGCTTCGATATTGTCCGACCATTGCAGCATGACCGCCGGAGCAGGAGGCAGAGAGGGCTGTACGTCGGCAACCTGCCAGAAAAGTGCAAGAAAAAGCAGACTATGGAGCAGCAGAGAGAAAACAAATCCGCCGCTCCATCTTCCCGTCCGCGGCGCGTAGAGAATATCCGTCATCCGCTTTTACCGTTTTGCAGCAGCTGGCTTCACAAACCACACGTAATCAGCCTGGTCAGCGGTAATCTTCATGCCTTTTTCCGCGAGCATTAGCACAACCGGGCGGGATGATGGAGCGAGATCTTCCATATGCAACGGTACGCCGATGCTTTTCGATGCGTGATAACCGCCGGCAATCAACAATGCCGGAGCGGGGGCGTTCAGCAACTGCTGGGCCATATATCGGTCGCGCTGCTGCTGAATAGAGAGCATCGATTTAAGCTGCTGACCCTCAATATTGCCATCATGCATGGCGATAATGGTTGTGCGCAGTGCGTCCTGAACGGCGGGAGCGGTAGATTTTTTGCCTTCGGGGAATTCGGGCTTTTTATATAGCTCCATAACCCGGCTGCGGTCGATGTTGGCATTAAGCAGCGGGTAAGGCGCGCGTAAAGCTTCGGTAACGACGCCGCCATACATCTCCCACGGCCAGCCTTTTTGCCAGCTTAGTAGTTCCTGAATACGCCCATCGCGTACGACCGGATCTTCTTTCAGCCAGTTTTTAACCTGGGCAACCCGCGGCTGCTGGCCTGCGGTGAGCATTTCAAGCAGCACGCTGCCCTGAGGGCGCTGGCGAACCAGGTTCTGGATAAGCCAAAGCTCAATTTCATGATGTTCGGCGTTATCGTGTTTCTCGCCGACGATAAGCCGCGGTGCGGCCGCAAGCTGCGTTAATAGCTGACTTTCGGTCAGCGTTTTGCCGCTGTGCAAGTCGAGGATCTGTCCTTCGACAACGGCGGCTTTGAGTGCCGATGCTTTCGGCTGTGGGGGAGTGGTTTGGCTGCAGGCGCTGAGGCCCAGGCTGGCTAACGCTATCAAAGAGCTAAGGATCAATTTTTTATGCATATCTTTGCCCGGAGGTGGCCTTCACTGGCCGCTGTTATTGATACCGATCGGTTTATAGCGGGCGGGATGTTAACAAATAAATTTACCGAATGATACTCATTATCATTTGCATTTAATTTGTAAGGTTATCTTTTTACCGTAAAACCTCATTGTTACAGAGAAAATGCCGCATGTAAGCGGCTTTTGGCGGGATAAAATAGTGAAAGGCGCTAGCGAGCGTAACGTGGGGCGGGATGAGTTGAACTCAGGCGGCCGCTAATCGCCCGGCGGTCTGCTTCCCAGGCATCCCATTCGCTTCCTTCCTGTAGGGAAGGGAGGGTGACTTTTTCCCCGGCATCCAGACCGGCAAGCGCGGCATTTAATATTTCAGACTTTTCATCTACCCTTATTCTTTACATGGTTTTGGTCGCGTGGATAATACCTGAAAACAATTATGATTCAGGCTCCGGGATATTCCTGGGGATGTGATAATGAATAAAAGAAAATCATTGTGGTTTATTGCCGTATTTTGGATTCTGGGTGTATCGATCTTTGCTTTCAATCTTCATTTTAAACCGCCCTATGTCGCTGATGCAGAAGAGAAGCTGGAATCGAATCTGACATACACCTTTGGGCCTGGCAACTGCGACAGCCGCGAGGAGCCCGACGGAGAATGGGATATCATCTGCGATGTTGGCTATGACAAGCACAGCTTTCAGTACCAGGTTTATCCGGAGAGTGAGAGCGAAGATTTTTATCTTGTCGCGCTAAATACCGATGCCAGAGAAAATGTGAATACCGATTTGCTCTCCTATCTCGATATCAGGAAATCAAAAGGATAATTATTATCATCTTTAACCTGACTAAAAAAATTAAATAATCTCTAATCGTGGCGAATTTATCGCTACCCAGAAGTACCTGTTGAACTGGCTGGCTAATACTGCCAGGCTTCTTCTCCCACCTTGCCATCCTGGTGAACAACCGCTTCACTAAGATGGCCCGGAAAACGCTGTAGTAGCCGCAATTGAAGTTCTATCTCTTTATCAAGTTCAATCTACTGAGTCGACTGAAATTTATCCTGAGTATCGCTTAACTCCTCACGGGCCTCGGATAACCGGGATTCGGCCCTGGCGATTTTATTTATTCTTCCATCTCGTTTGGCTTCAGCAAGTTTTTCTTCACGCTCTACTACTTTTCTTCTTTTTTCTGCAATTTTAATTTTGCCTTCTTCAGCAATTGATTTTTCTGTGCAGTTTAGGCGTAGGTTATTTCTTGCTGCCTCAAGGCCAGCTATCTGATTCTGATTGTGATTTAGCCTGGCATAGTCAATTTGAATTTGAATATCTCTGTCCTTTAATGCACATGTTTCTGATAATTGTGCGCTAGCCTGAAAAGATAACAGGGCGATCGCGGAGAGGATGATTTTCTTCATAACATTTTCCTTTATTAATATGCTCTGATACTGTTCCGTCAAACCTATCAGTAGTGAATATGTTTTATGCTGCTTGAGCGATGACGAAGCGTAATAATGCAATAGTCTGCGAGGTGAAGCTTCTCAGTCCTAATTGTTTGAAAACTCTATGCTTCATTGAACTAACAGTACGTCTGGAATACGCGTGGTCGGCATTTTCTGTGCCGACCAGAGGGGCTGAAAGTAAACTGGCCAGAATACATTTCTGTACAGGCGTTAACATGACCGCTGTTTTACGGCTTCGTTTACGGCACATTGAGTTTAGTTTGCGAAAGGATAGGTTTTTTTGACACACAATCAGCGACTGTAAGTTAACGGTATCAAATTCATGAGGTGCGTCGATGCAAAAAATAATTTGACAAGGGTGGAGGCTGATAATGTTCAATAATTCCATTATTCTACTATGTTCCGATACAGACAGAAGAATACTATCATTGGAGTTGAAATGAACGTTCTGAGGCAATTGTAGGTTAAGTTGGGCTACGGAAATATTTATTGCCTCAAAGTAACTAATAACGCCCAGACTAAAATAGTTATCATCACTTATTAAATAAACCACTGTATCACCAGGTTTGTGTTATCCCCAGTAATGGGAACGTTTCATTATTAAATTTGAGGATTTAGCGTAGCATAATAATGCCTGTCATTTATGCAGACAATGCTGGTTTGCTTTGCATGATGTCGGTATTATCTTAATTTCCAGGCCTTATTTAAGGCCTGGAATTGAACAGTTGATATTTTGGCTGAAATTGAGCCAGTTCATCACACAGTGCTCCGGCGCAAACTGGTGATACAGCAAGGCTGTGCTGAAGCTGTTGTGGCTTAGGATGTCTTCTTCCGATGCTACCCACTGGCCATACAATCCGCTGACCTGCTTATTGGTGCCGTTCAGCCAGGGCTGACTAAACCAGTTATTTTCCACAATAATCGGTCCGCTGGTGGCCTGGCCTCGAACCAGTACGGAGGAACGGTTGCTGGTGCCATACCGGCCATAATCAAACCAGTTTTCACGGATGCCGATAAATTCTCCTGCAATCCCTCCTGCGCTGGCGTGCATGTCAAACTGATGGTATGCGCCCCTGCCACCGCCGTTCAGCACCAGATTATGGTGAGCATTATAGCTTTCACCTGCTTTGCCTTCCCCGGCAATGGCGTGGCGGTTAGCATCAAAAATATTGCAGGCTACTTCAGCCGAAGTATCCCCATTCTGGGTGACTACGCCATATCCTCTCTCTGTGCGAATGTTGTCGTGTATGAAGCTATGATGCACACGTACACTTTTTGACTGTTTGGCGCTCACCGCGGCCCAGGGCCAGCCCCATAGCTCGGTGTTGTCTATTTCGATGTTTTTACTCCCCGGCCTGCTTTGAATACCAATAGTTGTGTTCCGCGTAGTGGTTCCTTTATAGGGGCCTTCGTAGCGTAAACCTGACATTCTTGTGTCGCTGTCGGCAATGATAACGGCGTATTTATTGTCCGTCTCACCGTTGTAGGCCACACGCAGCCGCCCACCCTGGCTTCCATTTAAGCCTCTGTCGCTGAAAATAGTCGTGCCACTGCGAATATTCAATGCGGAACCCTGGTTAGGGACGTCAATGGTGACGTTCCCCGGGATATAAATATACTTCTCACCCCGGGCCACCAGCGCCTGCAACGTTGGGAAATCCGTTGCCTCCCGATAATCTACCGCCGCTTTGTCAATAAGCCCTGTATATCCCGCACCGCCGCCAACAACGTCACACTGGCCCACTTTATTTAACAGAGCGCTGGTAACGGTAATGTGCAGAGGAACGCCCTCAGAATGACGGCCATAAATATCGATTGCTGTTGCAACAGGATCATAGGCATTCGAACCGGTGATGCTAAATGGTGGCAATTTCAGGCTGAACCCTTCATCAGTCGGCGTGATTTGGCCGCCAGCCGACAAAAACGCTGCTGCTTCCCATTCAATTCTTTGCACTGCAAAAGGCCCTTTTGCATGTGTGGCAAGGAGGAGCAGGGTGCTTTCAGGCCCCCCAGTATTTCCGCTAAAAGACAGGGCCATTGGGCGAGGCTGTACGGTCAGGTGGACGCTGGCAGGTGGAGATGCGCGCCCGTTTTTATCCCGAACCACAACGTTGAGTAAATAGGTATCAGCCGCTGTATGCTGAACGGGAGGAAGCGTTAACTGACGGAGGAGGCCGGTGCCGCTGATTTTCCCTCCTGCCGCAATAAACTCATCGGCATGGATGTCCACACTATCAACCTCCATGTTGGAAGAGGTCACCATTTCAAAAGGGAGTTGCTCTCCTTCACCGGCAGCCATATCTGCAGGTAAGGTGACCGTTAGCGTCCGGGCAATGATATTCACGCTGAAGCGAGCAATAGCTGACAAACGCCCCTGGACGTCAACCGCTCGTGCGGAAATCTCATATTTATTGGGCTGGCCTGCCTGCCAGGCAGGTAAAGATAATAAATAGTTACCCTGTTCACCCACCTCGATTTTTCCCCCCGCGGTGAAAAAAGAATCTGCCTGCCAGTCTATGCGGTCAACATCAGTGGACGAAATGATCCGCGGGGTAAGCACAAGTTGTTGCTGCTCTTCTGCTTCAATATTGCCATCGAAGGCCAGTGAAATAGCCGAAGAGGAAACCTGAAGCATCGTCGTCGTGGGCTGAGAGGAAATTCCACGTTTATCAATGGCGGTCACGGTCAGGGGGTAGTCATTTCCGGACGGCTGCCAGGCAGGCATTACGGCGATATATTCTCCCGCATGTTCTTCTATGCTGCCTCCGGCGCTATAAAACTCAGTAGCCTGCCAGTCCAGATGCTCCAGGCCATAGTTTGCCGTTATCTTTAAAGGAATGACGACGCGACTCCCCTCGGACGCACTGATGATGGCCGGAAGCTCAGTTCGAACCGATACGGGGGCAACAGTGATAGTAATACTTTGTTTTTCTGAATAATGTCCCTCACTGTCCCACACGGTTACATTGAGTGGGAAGGTATTACGTTCACCCGGACGGAAAGCCGGCAATACGGCGTAATAATTCAGGCTGACAGCACCCGGAGAGCGGCTCTTTTGTTGTTGGATTTTCCCCCCGGCAGCCTTGAACTCGCGGGCATCCCATTCGACTCGTGCGACCTGGCTGGCTGTTCTGGCGTTTAGTCCCAGTGGCAGCGTTTGGCCTTCTTCACCGCTGATATTCCCCGCCAGTGAAACCCTGACTAGTTCAGGCGTTACGGTCAGGGTTAAAGAAACGGGTTGTGAAACATTGCCTTTAATATCATGAGCAATGGCTTTAATAATATATTGATTCGTCGAGTTCTCTTTCCATTCTGGTAATAGCGCCTGATATCCCTGTGCGGTGCCGGTTATTGCTCCTCCGGATTCGAAAAATTCCAGAGCGTGCCATTCAATTCCTGCCAGGGGATGTTTCGACTGGAGCATAACATTTAGAGATATTGCGGTTTCTTCCACTCCCTCCAGGTGTGTACATACCGGAGACATGGTGAACACTTGTTCGGGGACATGGTAGACACTTACAACTACGGCATAAGAACCCTCTTCCGGAGTCGCTTATGCCCTGGGATGCGAGAGATACCATGTCATTACGTCACGAGTTTGTTCACTTTGCCTCGCAGGACGGGGCTAACATCCGGGCGCTCTGTCGCCACTTCGGCATCGCGCCCGCCACCGGATATAAGTGGCTTTGCCGCTTTCTCGAGGCCGGACTTCCCGGCCTCGCTGACCGCTCACGGGCTCCCCATCATTCTCCCAACGCCACCGCCGCTCAGGTGGCTGACCTGTTACAGCAGGCACACCTGGCCCATCCCCGCTGGGGAGCCCGCAAGATTAAGGCCTGGCTGGAAGCGCAGGGGCACCACCTTCCTGCCGTCAGTACCGTGCACAACCTGATGCACCGTCACGGCCTGCTACCCGGTGTACCGCCGGGTATCCCCTCTGCCGGTCGCTTCGAACACGGCAGGCCGAACGCCCTCTGGCAGATGGATTTTAAGGGACACTTTCCCTTCGCCGGTGGGCGCAGCCATCCCCTCACGCTGCTGGACGACCACTCCCGGTTTTCACTCTGCCTGACGCACTGCGACAACGAGCGGCGTGAGACCGTGCAGTCACATCTGACAAAGGTGTTTGAGCGCTATGGCCTGCCGGAGAGGATGACCATGGATAACGGGGCGCCCTGGGGAGACACCACCGGGACCTGGACCGCGCTGGAGCTGTGGCTGATGCGTCAGGGTATCCGGGTGGGGCACTCGCGGCCTTATCATCCCCAGACGCAGGGCAAGCTCGAGCGTTTTCACCGCAGTCTGAAGGCGGAGGTTCTGCAGGGGAAATGGTTCACGGACAGCGACCAGCTCCAGCGGGTATTTGACCACTGGCGGGAGGTCTATAACTTTGAACGCCCGCATGAGGGACTGAATATGGCGGTCCCGGGTTCGCGCTATCAGCCTTCGGCCAGACAGTACAGAAGCGATGCTCCCGGGCCGGAGTACGATGACGGCGTGGCGGTAAGAAAAGTGGATATCAGTGGAAGCCTGAGCATCAGAGGTATCAGCCTGAAAGCGGGCAAAGCGTTCAGGGGAGAGCGAGTGGGGCTGAAGGAAAGCGGTGAGGACGGTTGTTATGAGGTGTGGTGGTACAGCACGAAAGTGGGAATGATCGACCTGAAGAACCGGTCGATCATCATGGGTAAAAGATGTTAAAAGGTGTTCACTATGTCCCCGAACATCTGTCTACTATGTCCCCGGAACGTACAAGGTGGGAGGGAAGGGCTAGCGTCAGCGGGGAGGATTTCTGATATTCCAGCACAATATAATTGTTGCGCTCGATAAGGTTATATCGGCTGCCTGAAAGCAGGTGGCGCTGCCTGACGGCATCTGTTCTCAACTGCTGTTTCAGCGGTGTTCCCGGTGAATAACTAAGTGTGAGGCCAAACAGGGTTTCACTGCGCCCCTTGCCCGGCAGCGTCCGTTGTCCAGCTTCAAAGGTGACTAATGGAATAGGGTTAAAGAGTATGCTGGCATCAATAACTTCAGGGCTTTTAAAGCGATTAGCGTGCCCGGAGAGACCAACCTCCTGACCATAATAGCGAGTGTAGACAATTTTCCCACCCAGAGCAGGGAAGGCTGGCAGCCAGGCCTCACTGCGAAGGTCAAAGCCTCGGGCGGGTCTTTCGAGATAATCCTCCATTGCTGGCGATGTTTTCCAGTTGCTCAGGGGAAGATATGCATTCCCCAGGAAACGGAGATTATCACGAGAAAATTCAAAGCCGATCCCAAGGCGGCTATGTTGGTGGCTAAGGTCGCGGTCGAAAAAAAGATTAAAACCTACCATTTTGTTGGAAAACCAGTACCGCTGTCCCATTCCCGCGTTGACCATGGTTCGGCTATCTAGCCGACGGGTGCCGATTTGGCTGAATGATAGCGAGTCGTTTGTATCATAAAGCGGTAGTAAAAAATCGAACTCACTCCCTTCCGCTTGCAGTCCCGCTCCGGCATTCAGCCGTAAGTTCGCCGTGCCGAACTGGCTTAAAAAGGATCCCACGGCGTTGCTGACGTGCTGTTGGGCGGTACTCTGGGCGAATGAAAGGGTACTTTGCTTCGCGGACTGGGTTTGCAGATTACTGCCCATGGCACGAAAGGAGGTTGCGAGAGCGGCCTGTGAATTGATTTTTTCGTTCTCCAGCGCCTGCTGCAAAGAGATGCTAATCCTGTGGTGTACATCCTCAGGCGGTGCCGCTGTATAACCGGGGAAGCTCAGGCCAAGGAGTGTTGCTGAAAATGAGGCAATATAAAGCGAAAGAAAAGGGACTTTAGTGAAATAAGAGAGAGCAAATTCTATATGGGTACGCATTTCTTACTCATTGTCGTCCGTGATAATAATCAGGTAACCCGACTTAGCCACTGAATAAAGGCGACAGAATTCCCGGTGAACTGAATGAGCTCAGTCTGAGCGGGCAGGCGCGATAATGCTATCGGCAGTTCCCGGTATGGGGACTGCCTTATCAGAATTATCCTGGTTGTAGTAATAAGAAGCGTTAAAATGAGTCTGTAATTTTTAGTCGCAGTTGTTTAAGGCCACCCTACTAATCGCGACTGGAGTGTGTTTCGAGGGGCTACAAACATTCTGTGCACTCATCAATTATTCCAGTCAACTGATCCAACTGAGACTTGAGGGCTAACCAGGCTTGTGGTGTGTTTGCAGTGTGAGAGCGGACAGCCGCGAGATAATCATCACAACAGGAGACGATATCCAGCCTCTTGATCATGCTCATGGCCCCTTTTAAGCTATGAATATGGTGCCGCGTCCTTTCTTCATCCATATTGTCCTTAATCTCGAGCATGGCGACATCCTCATAGATTGATTCACGTAACTCATGCAGCATGGCTTTTATCGTACCGTGCCTGCCCGAGGCCAACCTTTCAATCTGCCTCATGAAGCGCTGGGCGGGCTGTTTGGTGACAATATCTGACAGGATCATTGTCAGGTGCTGGACAGAAACGGGCTTGATGATGACGCCGGTAGCACCGGCATCCAGATACAACCCGGCATCTTTATGACCTGCGTTCGCGGTATGGATATAACACAATGGAGGGAAGACAAATTTACTTCGTAGATGCCGAAGAACGTCAATCCCGGTGAAGGTCTTCATCTCAAAGTCGCTAATAATGGCATCGGGGATATCGGTTTGGTTAAGGGTGTCCAGCGCGTCAATAGAATCCACCTCTGAAACGACAACGCCCAGCGTTTCGAGCTGGGTTTTGAGTAAAAATCGGCTGGCACGATTGTCTTCTAAAATCGCGACGTGCAGTAGCGTAAAGTCAGCCTCCTGCGGAATGACGAGGATATCAGTCTCTTTCTGAAGGGTATGCTGAAGAGGGATCGTCATTGTTACGCAAGTTCCCTGACCATACTTGCTGCTTAAGGTTATCGTTCCCCCCAGAGCCAGACTAATCTGTCTGCAGATGGCCAGTCCCAGCCCAAACCCGCCATAGCGAGGGTCTGTCAGAGTATCTTCTTGCTCAAATACCTCAAATATGCGCTCGACATGCTCCTCCCTGATACCGGGGCCGGTATCTTTTACCTCAATATCTATGGTTGAATATGTGTCGCTTACTGGCTGAATACGGGTAGAAACTGATACTGAGCCATAATGGGTAAATTTCAGGGCATTGGACAATAAATTGCTGAGCAATTGTTGAATTTTAAGTCGATCGCACAAAAATTGCGTACCGGAAGAAGATTCAAAATGCTGATTAAATTCCAGGCCTTTTTCAGCTGCCCTGATGGCGAATAGCGCCAGCGTATCGTCAAGCAATTGCTGGATATTTACCGATGTTTTTTCATCGTCACGGTCGCTATGTTCGCTACCTTCTTTTGCAAAAGTAATGAGTTGGTCAAGCAGGCCGAGTAATGAAGATGTATTACGAAAGGCAATCTGAGCCTGATGCTCCAGATTGGCTCTCGGCAGGGTTCGGGCTTTACTGCTGATAATCTCCATTAAGCCAATGATAATGGACAGGGGGGTTCTGATTTCATGACTAATTTTAGCCAGGAATAACGTTTTTTCTTCGGCATTGTTGATAGCAATCTGCTTCTCCTGCTTCAGACTGTCTTCAAGTATTTTCTTCTCTGTAAGGTCAATCCATCCACCGAGAATATGCGTTTCGGCATTATCCTGAAAACTGACGGGCAGTGCCCAGAACTTTAAAAATACGTTTCGATCACCCAGAACAAAGCGATTTTCTGACATCACATCACTGTTTTTTTCCAGGGCCAGGGCATGGAGATCGCTGATTGCACCGGTTTTGTCATTAAACAGGTTAAATAAATTTTCAGAGCTTGCCCGGTGGTTATCTACTTTCATCACCAGATATTGTAGCGCTTTATTTCGAAATAGTAATTTTCCGGAGCAATCGGAAATGTAGACAGGGAAAGGCGTTGAGTCGAGGATTGTTGTTAAGGTGTTGTTATATTGCTCGAGGTTTTTCCGCTGCTGCTTACTGAGTTTAACGCGGTAGATAATCAGGCTAATAATAACCATGCAGGTCAGAATAAAGGAGACTGCCAGCCCTACAAATAATGAAATTTTGGGGATAATGGTCGTGGGAGGAGTAATGTTATCGGTCCAGTGGGGGTCAACCGTGCGTAAACTACTGTAGGGTATGTCGCTCATGGTGTCGTTAAGTATGGACTTCAGTATCCCAAAATCCTCGCGCACAGGGAAAGCAATATTAATTGCCGGAATAGCAAGCGGCACTAGCTTAATCTTTCCTAAGTAATAGGTGTCAACCCAATAACGGGCAATAATTTCGGGCGCGATAACGGCATCTGCCGTGTTATTCACAACTAAATTCAGGCCATTTATCATTGTGCCATTAATGGTGATGAGGCGAACGCCGGGTATTTTTTTTAGGAAATAGTCTCTAAGAGTCTGGCCTCTGGGTAGGGCAAGGCGTTTATTGTTTAATGAGAGTATTTCGCTGGTGATAGTGGCATTTTTCCTGACCATTGCGACAAATCGGGTAATTAAAATCGGGTCGGAGAATATGGCTTTATCGTTTTTATCGCCGATAGCTCTGTGGGCACCCATATCAACGCGATGGTTTTTAATATCATCCATCATGTCGCCAACGGTAATGACCGGAACCGGTATAAAAGTAATCCCTGTTTTATTCGATACTGACTTCAAAATCTCAGCGGAAACGCCCTGAAAATTGTCACTATCATCAATATAACCTAAGGGATAGGCGTAGCGGGGAACGGCAACTTTAATCACCGGATGAGCCTTTATCCACTGTTGCTGTTCATAGGATAATGACAGCGGCTTCTGGCTATAGAAATTGGCATAATTAAACCATTTTGTTTCAAAATTGTTAGGTACATGCTCACCCTGGATACGGATGAATTCAGCCAGATCTGTAGCGACGGTCTGAGGAACTTGCCAGGAAACTCTCATGCTATATCTGACTTTTTCCATATTTTCCATAAGATTGGCTGTTAACAGTGAGGGGTATTCACCCAGCAACCTGTCCGCCTGTAGCAGGCTGGAAATATAGACGGCGTTGCTTTTGGTCAGCAGTGCCTCAACTATCGTTTGCTCATTGTCTGTAGGGATTAATTTTGCATGAGGGTATTGGTCAGCAAGGGTGGCGTTGTCAATTTCTTTATCAGAGTAATAAACGGTGGAGTAGGAGGTATTTTCTTTTTTTCGGTTTCTTACCTCGTACAGCGATGAGCGCCAGAGCGTCTGCGGATGAGTGCTAAGTTTACAAGATGAATATTGGGTGAATCCCAGCGCTATTTTGACCTCGCCCTTTCTGAAGGCGGTACAGAGATTTTTTTCATCACTAAATGCCTGGTATGAAAAATTAATGCCGGGATGGGATTTTGAAAATTGATTGAAATAATCAGCAGATAACCCTTTGATTCGCCCGTCATACTCCTGATAAATAAGGGGTTTCATTCCCTCCATATAGCCGACGAGGAGCGTATCCCGGGCGGCTAATACAGAACCAGAAAACAGTATGACTATTACCAGGGTGATTTTTTTAAAGGCATTACAAAATTTCATTATTAATTGTTTTCAGAAAGTCAAGAAACTCGACTTTATTACGGGTGCCGGCTTTTCGGATGATATTTAGCTTGTGGGAGCTGATGGTTTTTTCGCTTAGGTTAAGCCGTCGGCCAATTTCCTTATTCGTCAGGCCGTTAGAGATATGCCGTGCAATATCAAATTCCTGAGGAGTGAGCCGTACCGGGTCGATGTCATCACTTCTCATATGTGCCATATCATCAAAACGAAAGCAGCTATATCCGGACAATACGGCCTTAATTGCCAGGATCAGCTGGCTGATATCTTCCTTTTTACACACGTAGCCGTGGGCGCCAAATTGAACGGCCCGGTTAATGTAGTTGGTTTCATAGAAGCTGGAAAAAATAAGAATTTTGGCGCTGCGGTTGAGAGCGGACGTTTTTACTTTTTTTATCACCGTAAAACCGTCCCGCTCGGGCATAGACAAATCAAGAATAACCAGGTCGAAGGCCATTTCACCGATCAATTTTTCCGCCTGCTGGCTGCTTTCGGCTTCGGTGACGCTATTAACAATGTCCTCACCGGCCAGCATGCCGGCAACGCTCATTCGAATAAATGCATGATCGTCAACCAGCAAAATGTTGTACTTTTTTTTCTGCGTCATCACTCGATTTTCCCAGGATAAATAATGGTAGCTATGCCTCTGATAAATGGTGGTGTCATGTTCTGAGAGAAAGAAATCTTAAACGTGATACCTGTTTTTAAATTTTCGCTGAAAGCGACGGGCTCAGAGCCTGCGTATCCTGGTCGAGGCGAAAAGAAATAGCAATATAGGATTATTCCTGGCTGAAGAGGCTAACTTAATCTCCGGCTGATGTCCATGCATTCATATGAAGCTTATCCTGTGTAAGCAGAAAGCAACCTTGTGGGATATTACTTATTGTCTGTATTTGTTCTGTATTTCTACATTGTTTCGCCCGGTAAAGACCCTGCTTTTCCGGGCTTTTTTTTTATCCCTTCCAGGTTGCACGCGTATACATATCTTCAATAAAAGGAGTACATCATGTCAAAGGAAGCTGTTCCGGCCCGCCGGGTTATCTTCGCTAAGAAACCCCTTGCACTTTATATCCCTGCGGCGCTGTTCCTGTCGCTTGCCCCCCAGGCGTCGGCTAGCCTCTTTGTGCCACCCAACGCGGGTTCCCTCGGGAATGAAGCTCGCCAGGCTGCGCCTGTTCGCACGGTGAGTCCGTCTGCCGTTCATTTTCAGGCTCCCGCTCAGCCGGGTAGTGCGGCTGGTTTATCGTCTGATAACGGCAAACGCGTAGTGCTGCGCACGGTTGATGTTCAGTCTGGCCGTTTGCATAAAGCTGAAGACGATGATGCTCTTAAGGCGTTACTGGCCCCGTCTTTGGGAAAACCACTGTCTTTCTCTGAACTTCAGCTTATGGCTGCTCAGGTCACCAGATATTATCGTGAGCGCGGCTACCTGGTGGCTCGTGCCGTCCTCCCTCCGCAGAACTTAGGCCAGGGCAACATGGTCATTCGTGTGATCGAGGGCACCCTGGATACTCCGGTCGTGGCTAACACATCCCGCCTGAATTCAGACTTTGCAGTCGGCATGATTGAAGCCAACACCTGCAAGAACGACTGTGCAGATTCGGTAGCCGAGCTGGCTCGCATTGAGCGTACGGCGCTGTTGCTCAACGAACTGCCGGGCGTACTGGCTGGCTTATCTCTACAGCCGGGTGGCAGGCCGGGGAGTACGCAAATCAAGGCCGAGCTCACCCCGGGTAAGCCCTACGGTGGCTACATTGGTGCCGATAATATGGGCAATGAGTCCGCAGGGCATAACCGTGCTCTGGGCGGGGCCTACATTAATAACCTGACGGGTTATGGCGACCAGCTGAAAACCGACCTCATGCTGTCCAGTACTGCCGATATCTTTACCGGCTCGCTGGAATATAACGCTCCGGTAAACCATTACGGCACCCGTGCCGGCCTGAACTACAGCCACCTTAACTATGAGCTGAAAGGGCGTTTTTCGCCGCTGGATGCCCATGGGTATTCCGAAACCTGGGATGCATTTGTGACTCATCCCGTTATCCGTACCGCAAAAGCGCGTGTTGATCTCCGCGTCGACGTATTCAACCAGAACCTGAAAGATTCGCTTCTCTCCACAAACCAGCGCCGTGTGGTTAATGCAGGTACGGCCGGGATTAAAGGGGCTGTTGCCTCTACGCCGCAGGGCGTGACCGGTTTTAGCCTGAGCGGGACGGCCGGTAATCTGACGCTTCGCGACGGTCTGGCCCAGCAATATGACGATGCTACGTTAAAAACCAGCGGCGCGTTCAGCCGTATGAACTACCAGCTTAATCATGACCAGGGGCTGAGCGACCATTTCTCCTTCTACAACCAGGTTAGTGGCCAGTTGGCCAGCAAAAACCTCGACAGCTCCCAGAAGATGCTGATGGGCGGACCTAATGGCGTACGCGCTTACGGGCTGGACGATGGCGCGGTGGATAACGGCGCCGTCTTTACCACCGAGATTCGCTCTTACTGGACACCCGCGCTGCCGCAGTGGGCGGGCCAGGGGCATACCGTTACCGTTGCTGCATTCTTCGACCAGGGTATTGGCCAGTACAACCGCAACCCTATGAGCGCCACCAAAGACAATAATCTGAATATGTCGGGCTACGGGGCGTATGTAGCGCTTGCGCGCAGCGCTGATTACAGCGTGAACCTGACCTGGGCACACCGCACCGGTGAAGCTGCAAGCGTTGCGCCAGATAACGATCAGCTGTGGCTCAGCGCCTACAAGGCATTCTGACCCCCCATGTTTAACGCTTCTCTATGCATTCACCTGCTGAGGGGAGTTTATTCACATATGGATATCTATTATGAATAAGAATTTATATAAATTAGTTTTCTGTAAGCGCCTGGGATGCCTGGTTGCTGTAAGTGAGTTTACCAAATCTTATGGGGGATCCTTCCTTGGGACTTCCTCTCCCTCCGCTGGTGCGTTGGGCAAGCTGGGTTCGCGCCTGAGCAAACTGGCATTATTGACAGGTGCCTTACTGGGAACGTTACCCAACCTGGTAATGGCCAACCCTGCGCTGCCGACCAACGGGCAGATTATTAACGGCCAGGGCAGCATCGCCAGCGACGGCACCAACATGACTATCCAGCAGCAGACCGGCAAGCTGGGCATTAACTGGGATACCTTTGATATCGCCAAGGGCCACGGCGTGCTGTTTGTGCAGCCGGATGCCAACAGCATTGCCCTTAACCGGGTGGTGGGGAATACTCCGTCAGAAATTCTGGGCTCGCTTAATGCCAACGGCCAGGTCTTCCTTCTGAACCCGAACGGCGTGCTGTTTGGCAAAGGCGCCCAGGTCAACGTGGGGGGCCTGGTCGCCAGTACCTTGTCCATGAGCGACAAAAACTTTGCTGAAGGCCGCTACGTGCTGGACGCGAACGGAAGCCAGGGCGAAGTTATCAACCAGGGGAACCTGAAAAGCGCCCCCAATGGCTATATAGCCCTGCTGGGCAAGCATGTCAGCAACAGCGGTGAGATCCATACCCCCGGCGGGCGCACGGCGCTGGCCGCGGGTGATACCGTATCGCTGTCAATTAACCAGTCCCAGCTGATTGGCGTGGTGGTTAACACCGCGACGATTAATGCTCTGGTCAGCAACAGCGGGCTTATCCGCGCGGATGGCGGTACTATCCAGCTGACCGCGCGCGGTAAAAACATGCTGATGGATACGGTGGTGAATAACACCGGCATTCTTCAGGCCCAAACGATCGGCACCCACAACGGCAGTATCGTGCTGGATGGCGGGGAAAGCGGCGTGGTGAACCAGGCAGGCTTTCTTGATGCGAGAGGCCTCGCGGCGGGTGAGAAAGCTGGTGGAGTGCTTATTGAAGGACAAAACATTCTTTTGTCTAAAGAGAGCCGTATCGATGCGCGCGGTGACGTAGGCGGCGCGGTTCATATTGGCGGAGGATGGCAGGGGAAAGATCCGGCTATTAAGCACGCCGGTGCCGTTGTAATGCAAAAAGGCGCCACCATTGATGCCTCCGCTACCGGCAACGGTAACGGCGGTGAGGTGGTACTTTGGTCAGATGATTATACGGCGTTCCACGGTACTATCGCGGCGCGGGGCGGCCTGCTGGGCGGCAACGGCGGGAGGGTGGAAACCTCGAGCAAAAACAATCTCCAGGCCTTTGGCGAAGCGGATGCCGGCGCAACGAAGGGCCAGGGCGGACTGTGGCTGCTTGACCCGACGGACGTGACCATCGTGGGTACCGGTGCGGATGCGAATGTAACTACGTCCGTGGGGACGGACACCACATTTACGCCGTCCGCGAACGGCTCACAGATTCTGAATACCAGCATCAATAACAAGCTGAACAATGGGACCAGCGTCACCATCACCACCAACGGCAGCCCGGCGACCGGCAGCCAACTGGGGAACATTACGCTGAACGCGGCCATCGAAAAAACGGCGGGGACAGATGCAACGCTGTCGATGCTGGCGGATGGTAACATCAATATTAATAATAATATTACCTCCACCACCGGCAAGCTGGGTGTGGACCTGCAGTCGGGCAATAACAGCACCATCACGCTGGCGAACAGCACCCTGAATTTAAACGGTGGGGATTTCAGCGCGAAGGGGAAGGCGGGCACCAGTAATCATTCCTTTTCTATGAGTAATAGTACCCTGAATACTGCGGGTAATATGACCGTCGTGGTAACGGCTGTTGGGCGCAATGCAATTTCTTTATTATTAGGATCTTCAATTAATGCGTCATCAGCGACGATTAATGGTACATCTGACAATAACAGTGGCGTTTATTTCGAGGGTGGTAACATATCTGTTAGCAATAGCGTAATAACCGGGACTTCAACATCAAGTGTTGGGGTCATGGGGAGAAGTGATGGGGTAAATACACCCAATTTAGTAATGAATAATTCAACTATTACAGGAACAACTGATACTGGTGTCGGTGTGTATTTCAGTGGTTCAACAATTACTGGAGGTACTATTATTGGCACCAGCCAGGAGGATTCAGGAGTAAGACTATATTCAGATCTTACAAACACTCGTGTTACTGGTAGCAGTACGAATGGTTATGGAGTAGAGCTAGGGGGTTACAGTGTAGCGACAAATAGCACTCTATCCGGAAAGTCAACTAGCGCTGCTGGTTTTCTTATCCAGGACATGGGCTACAGATTAATTAATTCTACCTTGAGCGGGGTTTCTGATTCTGGGCACGGTGGGTATGTTTGGGGGGCGCTAAACAATAATAACAGCACCGTTAATGGCACATCCACCAGCGGTTTAGGTCTTGAATTTATCCAGAATGTTACTAATACCAATGGTGGTTCCATTAATGGTAAAAGCACCGAAAGTACCGGCGTGGTAATTAATAATGCTTCCGTGACCGGGGGCAATATTACCGGGAACTCCACCAACGGCACCGGCCTGGACGTTAAAGGCAACTCGACGCTGAACAACGTCACCGGCACCGGTGGCTCTACCAACGGGACGGGTGCGGATATCTCCGGAAATCTGAGCAACAATAACTCGACCATTAACGGGAACTCCACCAGCGGCAACGGGACGCACATTGACGGCAATGTGACCAACACCAACGGGGCGGGTATCAACGGGACCTCCACCGACAAAGGTGGCCTGGTGATCGACAACGGGACCGTGACCGGGGGGAATATCACCGGGAACTCCACCAACGGCACCGGTCTGGACGTTAACGGCAACTCGACGCTGAATAACGTCACCGGCAACGGCGGGTCGACCAACGGCACGGGTGCGGATATCTCGGGGAACCTGAGCAATAACAACTCGACCATCAGCGGCAACTCGACCAGTGGCAACGGGACGCACATTGACGGCAATGTGACCAACACCAACGGGGCGGGCATCAACGGGACCTCCACCGACAAAGGTGGCCTGGTGATCGACAACGGGACCGTGACCGGGGGGAATATCACCGGGAACTCCACCAACGGCACCGGTCTGGACGTTAACGGCAACAGCACGCTGAACAACGTCACCGGCAACGGGAACTCGACCAACGGGACGGGGGCGGATATCTCCGGGAACCTGAGCAATAACAACTCGACCATCAGCGGCAACTCAACCAGCGGCAACGGGACGCACATTGACGGCAATGTGACCAACACCAACGGGGCGGGGATCAACGGGACCTCCACCGATAAAGGCGGCCTGGTGATTGACAACGGGACCGTGACCGGGGGGAACATTACCGGGAACTCCACCAACGGCACCGGTCTGGACGTTAACGGCAACTCGACGCTGAATAACGTCACCGGCAACGGCGGGTCGACCAACGGCACGGGTGCGGATATCTCGGGGAACCTGAGCAATAACAACTCGACCATCAGCGGCAACTCGACCAGTGGCAACGGGACGCACATTGACGGCAATGTGACCAACACCAACGGGGCGGGCATCAACGGGACCTCCACCGACAAAGGTGGCCTGGTGATCGACAACGGGACCGTGACCGGGGGGAATATCACCGGGAACTCCACCAACGGCACCGGTCTGGACGTTAACGGCAACAGCACGCTGAACAACGTCACCGGCAACGGGAACTCGACCAACGGGACGGGGGCGGATATCTCCGGGAACCTGAGCAATAACAACTCGACCATCAGCGGCAACTCAACCAGCGGCAACGGGACGCACATTGACGGCAATGTGACCAACACCAACGGGGCGGGGATCAACGGGACCTCCACCGATAAAGGCGGCCTGGTGATTGACAACGGGACCGTGACCGGGGGGAACATTACCGGGAACTCCACCAACGGCACCGGCCTGGATATCAACGGCAACAGCACGCTGACCAATGCCACCGGGAACGGCAGTTCCACCAACGGTACGGGTGCGGATATCTCCGGGAACCTGACTAATAACAACAGCACCATTAACGGCAACTCGACCAGTGGCAACGGGACGCACATTGACGGCAATGTGACCAACACCAACGGGGCGGGTATCAACGGGACCTCCACCGACAAAGGTGGCCTGGTGATTGACAACGGGACCGTGACCGGGGGGAATATTACCGGGACCTCCAACAACGGCACCGGTCTGGATATCAACGGTAACAGCACGCTGACCAATGCCACCGGTAACGGCAGTTCCACCAACGGCACGGGTGCGGATATTTCCGGCAACCTGACCAATAACAACTCGACCATTAACGGTAACTCCACCAGCGGCAACGGGACCCACATTGACGGTAAAGTGGACGGTAACGGAGCCATCACCGGTAACGCCAGCAATAACGGCGCGGGCGTGGTGCTGGACAATGGGTCGGTCAACGGCGGCAATATTACCGGGACCTCCACCAACGGCACCGGTCTGGATATCAACGGTAACAGCACGCTGACCAATGCCACCGGTAACGGCAGTTCCACCAACGGCACGGGTGCGGATATCTCCGGGAACCTGACCAACAACAACTCGACCATTAACGGTAACTCGACCAACGGCAACGGGACCCACATTGACGGCAATGTGACCAACACCAACGGGGCGGGTATCAACGGGACCTCCACCGATAAAGGCGGCCTGGTGATCGACAATGGTACCGTGACGGGCGGGAATATCACCGGGAACTCCACCAACGGCACCGGCCTGGATATCAACGGCAACAGTACGCTGAACAACGTCACCGGCAACGGCGGCTCGACCAACGGGACGGGTGCGGATATCTCCGGCAACCTGAGCAATAACAACTCGACCATTAACGGCAACTCCACCAGCGGCAACGGGACCCACATTGACGGCAATGTGACCAACACCAACGGGGCGGGCATCAACGGGACCTCCACCGACAAAGGCGGCCTGGTGATCGACAACGGGACCGTGACGGGCGGGAACATTACCGGGAACTCCACCAACGGCACCGGCCTGGATATCAACGGCAACAGTACGCTGAACAACGTCACCGGCAACGGCGGCTCCACCAACGGCACGGGTGCGGATATTTCCGGTAACCTGAGCAACAACAACTCGACCATTAACGGCAACTCGACCAGTGGCAACGGGACGCACATTGACGGCAATGTGACCAACACCAACGGGGCGGGTATCAACGGGACCTCCACCGACAAAGGTGGCCTGGTGATTGACAACGGGACCGTGACCGGGGGGAACATTACCGGGAACTCAACCAACGGCACCGGCCTGGATATCAACGGCAACAGTACCGTGAAGGACACGACGGCCAAGGGTAATTCCACCAACGGTACGGGTGCGGATATCTCCGGGAACCTGACCAATAACAACTCGACCATTAACGGTAACTCGACCAGCGGGAACGGGACGCACATTGACGGCAATGTGACCAACACCAACGGGGCGGGCATCAACGGGAATGCCAGCAACAACGGCAGTGGCCTGGTGATCGACAACGGAACCGTGACCGGCGGGAATATCTCCGGCGAGTCGAACAACGGCACCGGTCTGGATATCAACGGCAACAGTACGCTGAACAATGTCACCGGCAACGGTGATTCGACCAACGGTGCGGGCGTGGATATCTCGGGTAACCTGAGCAACAACAACTCGACCATTAACGGCAACTCCACCAACGGTAACGGGACCCAGATCGACGGCAATGTGACCAATACCAATGGATCGTCCATCAACGGGAATGCCAGCAACAACGGCAGTGGCCTGGTGATCGACAACGGAACCGTGACCGGCGGGAATATCTCCGGCGAGTCGAACAACGGCACCGGTCTGGATATCAACGGCAACAGTACGCTGAACAATGTCACCGGCAACGGCGACTCGACCAACGGCGCGGGCGTGGATATCTCGGGTAACCTGAGCAATAACAACTCGACCATTAACGGCAACTCCACCAACGGTAACGGGACCCAGATCGACGGCAATGTGACCAATACCAATGGGTCGTCCATCAACGGAAATGCCAGCAACAACGGCAGTGGCCTGGTGATCGACAACGGAACGGTGACGGGCGGGAATATCTCCGGCGAGTCGAACAACGGCACCGGTCTGGATATCAACGGCAACAGTACGCTGAACAACGTCACCGGCAACGGCGACTCGACCAACGGCGCGGGCGTGGATATCTCGGGTAACCTGAGCAACAACAACTCGACCATTAACGGCAACTCGACCAACGGCAACGGGACCCACATTGACGGCAATGTGACCAACACCAACGGGGCGGGTATCAACGGGAATGCCAGCAACAACGGCAGCGGCCTGGTGATTGACAACGGAACCGTGACCGGGGGGAATATCTCCGGCGAGTCGAACAACGGCACCGGTCTGGATATCAACGGCAACACGACGCTGAACAACGTCACCGGCAACGGCGACTCGACCAACGGCGCGGGTGTGGATATCTCGGGTAACCTGAGCAATAACAACTCGACCATTAACGGCAACTCGACCAACGGCAACGGGACCCACATTGACGGCAATGTGACCAACACCAACGGGGCGGGTATCAACGGGAATGCCAGCAACAACGGCAGCGGCCTGGTGATTGACAACGGAACCGTGACCGGCGGAAATATCTCCGGCGAGTCGAACAACGGCACCGGTCTGGATATCAACGGCAACAGTACGCTGAACAATGTCACCGGCAACGGCGGCTCGACCAACGGCGCGGGTGTGGATATCTCGGGTAACCTGAGCAACAACAACTCGACCATTAACGGCAACTCGACCAACGGTAACGGGACCCAGATCGACGGCAATGTGACCAATACCAATGGATCGTCCATCAACGGGAATGCCAGCAACAACGGCAGTGGCCTGGTGATCGACAACGGAACGGTGACGGGCGGGAATATCTCCGGCGAGTCGAACAACGGCACCGGTCTGGATATCAACGGCAACAGTACGCTGAACAATGTCACCGGCAACGGCGGCTCGACCAACGGCGCGGGTGTGGATATCTCGGGTAACCTGAGCAACAACAACTCGACCATTAACGGCAACTCGACCAACGGTAACGGGACCCAGATCGACGGCAATGTGACCAATACCAATGGATCGTCCATCAACGGGAATGCCAGCAACAACGGCAGTGGCCTGGTGATCGACAACGGAACGGTGACGGGCGGGAATATCTCCGGCGAGTCGAACAACGGCACCGGTCTGGATATCAACGGCAACAGTACGCTGAACAATGTCACCGGCAACGGCGACTCGACCAACGGCGCGGGCGTGGATATCTCGGGTAACCTGAGCAACAACAACTCGACCATTAACGGCAACTCGACCAACGGTAACGGGACCCACATTGATGGCAATGTGACCAACACCAATGGGTCGTCCATCAATGGTAATTCCACCAATGGGACGGGTACGCTGGTTGATAATGGATCAATAACGGGGGGTAATATTACGGGTGAATCAACGCATAAAGATGGCATTATGTTCAGAAAACCGTCAACCATTATAGATGCAAATATTACCGGCGGAAGTATTGACGGAAACGGGATTGACAGTGACTACGATCTTGAAGGCAATACGATATCGGGGCATTCAGTCAATGGAAAAGGGGAGAATGTTACCAAAAATGCTACCGGGCTGGTTATTAAGCCTAAACCTATTAACCCAGTCGGTCCGGTAACTCCGGTTGACCCGGTTACTCCGGTCGGCCCGGTGATTCCACCTAAGCCTGGAAATGCAGCCTATGGTCAGAGCGGCACTGCGCTGGAGAAACAGAAAGATACACCGGTTGTATTAAGCAAGCTGAATGATGAATCGCAGAGTGCGGTCACGACCGTACGCCTGTGTGACGAAAGCGGCAATGATTGCAGAATTATCACCCTGGACACGAAAAAACCGCAGTAACAATATCTTTCTTGAGTAATGTGATGCCGCCCTAACTGGGGCGGCATTTTTATTGAACGCAGTTGTTAGGATTTTTCCTGGTAATTACTTTTCCAGGGGGCGGTTGTCCCATACTTTCGGGTGGGAATAGTCTGTATTATAGAGCGATTGAATGTCTTATTCTCCAAAGCATCTTATCTAATGCATTGTGAAGGGTAGGGCTTTATTTTTCTGTGAAACAGATCATTGCTTAGAAAAGCATTTATATATCAAGGAATAGAATGTCCAGTCCTCAAAAAGAATTTTCCCTTGCGCTATTTGAATATCAGGTAGCCCATCGTAGACATGAAGATGCTGGCCGTTCGCTGATGTCTTTATTGAATGCCCTCGATCGCCATTACGGAAAGTGGACCGCTTTTGGTGAAGATTTAAATAATATTGAACCATACGTTTATTGCAACAGAGCGGCAGCGGCTATATCTGCACTGTTTTCAGATCCGGATTTTGAACTTTCAGAAAATGGATTTGTTCTGATGATGAACCTGCATCGCTGGATGGCAGCGTTATTTGCCGGGTCTTCGTTTGGGCATGCTGACCATGTTATAACAAGTCTTAATCAGGCCGGTGAGGCACAGGCTCATCCATTGCGATTTGAAGGCAATAACTTTTATAAGTTTTGCATGATGTATTTTCCAGATTCAAATATCCCGCTACAGCCGGACGCATTGTGGAGTTATAAGCCGAAAGCTACTGCGGCGCTATGCCTTGCTATGTTGTCTCCCCGTATGGCCGTTAGCGAGCAGAGTCATGCAAAGAAAGAGCAGCTTCTCGCATGGCTGCCACCTAAATTACTTGAGTTAGACGATCTCTCAGGTTTGCCTGAAAATATCATTCACGATGTTTATATGCATTGCAGCTATGCAGACCTGCCAGAAAAACATGCAATTAAAGGCAGCCTGAACTACCATCTCCGTAAATCGCTCCATAAAAAAGGGTTAAGTGATATAACCAGTCTTCCGCCGGTGCGTGAAAAACCCGTCATGCTGGTCGTTCTGGAATGGTTTAATAGCGGCCATTCTATTTATAGAACACATTCCAGTACCCTGCGAGCCGCCAGGGCTCAGTTCGTCACACACGGCGTAGCGTTACCGGATACAACTGACGAGATAACACGCGGAGTATTTGATGAATTTACACAGGTTAATTACGGCAGTTCTGTGGCCGAAATTGTTGAGCTAGCGAATAAAATAAAACCAGATGTAATTTATTTCCCAAGTATTGGAATGTTCCCGTTAACCATACTGCTAACAAATCTAAGACTGGCACCATTGCAAGTTATGGCACTTGGGCACCCCGCTACCACAAACTCTGCATTTATTGATGCGGTTCTTGTAGAAGAAGATTATCTTGGTGACCCTGGCTGCTTTAGTGAGCGGGTTGTCGCGTTGCCTAAAGATTGTTTACCTTATGTACCACCGGCAAATATTAAGATACCCGAGATAATCTGGCCTAAACCAAAGCGTGATAAAATTCATGTGGCTGTATGTGCCTCAATTATGAAAATCAACCCCGGATTCTTGCATGCATGCCAGCGCATTCAGGCTGATTCTAAAAGAATGATTGAATTTCATTTTCTTGTCGGTTTTAGCCATGGATTAATGCACCTGGCGCTTGAAAAAGCTGTCCATAATTATTTACCAGATGCAAAGGTGTATGCTCAGTTAGGGTATAACGATTATCTCGGCGTAATTAATTCTTGTGATATGTTTATCAACCCATTCCCGTTTGGTAATACGAATGGCATTGTTGATACCGTACGCCAGGGGCTTCCGGGGGTTTGTCTTACCGGGCCTGAAGTTCATGAACATATAGATGAAGGTTTGTTCAATCGACTTGATTTACCTGCTCAGTTAGTGACTCGCTCCGTGCAGGAGTATACTGATATGGTAATTAAACTGATTGATGATACAGTGTTACGCAATCGTATTGCTCGCCATATCATGAATATTAATCCTGATAATGTTCTATTCCAGGGGCACCCCGAACAATTTGGGCCAATTGTTTTGTCCTTGTATAAGGAAAAATCATGAAGCACTCTTACTTTTCGGAGCATGATTATAATGCTAATGGGGAGCTAACGCTTCCGTGGTATCATTGGGTGCTGATGCTGATACAGGGTAAAGCATGGGTAACAACCCTGGTTTTTGCTTATATTGGGATCGATATCCCGCAAGATATCTCATCTGTATTTTGGCCTTATGCAATATGCTTTTATATCTCGCTATTAGCGGGTCTGCCGTGCCTGATATGTGCGTTTGTTTATTACTTCCGCAGCAAAGCAAGCAATATATGGAGAGTTTGTTACTTTACCATACTTGCAGGTAGCATCATCAGTATCTTTATGACTACCGGAATGTGGCTGGGTGGGCCAGGATTCGATAATGAACTTGCGCTCATATTGCTGATTCCCGACATCCTCTGCCTTGTTATGTATACATTTAATCAGAGATTGCTTGATGTTTTCTTTCCTTTCAAAATAGTCAAAGGGCGGAGTAGTAATGCATAAACTATCACTGGAGCAAATATTAAGCGCTGAAGAAAAAACCAGAGTTGTAGATATAGGTGCAAACCCATGTGACGGTGACCCGCCATACAGTATATTAATGAAAAAAGGGATTGCCAATGTTGTCGGGTTTGAACCGCAGCCGGAAGCTTATGCTGCACTTATGGAGATGGCTAGCGCCTCGGTTACTTTCCTTCCTTATGCTATTGGGGATGGAAATGAACATATACTCTATCTATATAAATACAGCGGGTTAGCGTCCCTTTTTCTCGCTAACCCAGTCATGTTTGGCCTCAGCTCCAATTATCGTGCCGGGCAATATAGTGATGTCAAAGAGCAAATACCTATTTCGACTCGGCGTCTTGATGATATCAATGAAATAGAACGCATTGATTTACTTAAAATGGATGTGCAGGGCAGTGAGTTAAGTATATTACAACATGGCGTGGATACACTCAGGAACACATTGGTTGTTCAGCTTGAGGTCTCTTTCCTCCCTCTGTATCTAGGCCAGCCCTCGTTTGGTGATATTGATCTTGAGATGCGCAGGCAGGGCTTTTTGCCTCATTGTATTGCTGCTCAAAAAAATATGTTTTTGTATCCCGTCAGCCACTGTGGAGACAAACCCGCAAATCAGTTGCTGGAAATGGATATGGTGTATGTTAAAGACTTTACTGATATGTCCGTGTTCACAGCAGAGCAGCTGAAACAGATGGCTATAATAATGCATTATTGCTACGGCTCAGTGGATATGGTGATACGCTGCATACATTCTTTGGAGATAATAACAGGTCGCTCTTATCTTCCTGATTATCTTCTTTTGCTGGAGAGTCAACAGCATTAAAAGATAACTGCGTAATTATATACCACCTCCTGGGGAGGTGGTGTTTTACACGGCAATCTACATTCTCTGCGGAAAAAAGATTATAAGATTCTGAAATAAAATGTTCAGCCTGATCGCGTGCATCTGCTTGTAATTATCCCACCGAAAATCTCGATATAAAATCTGAAAGGCCGTAGCGCCAGACTCTGCACTCGTTTTCCACACATAAAAAAGAAGCTATAGGGCAACAATTTTGGGTCCATGGTTACTTTGTTGATACGGTGGAAGGGGACAGTCCGTATATGAGTTCTTTATGCCATGCACAAAAAAATGGGCAGAGAGGTTATCTGCCCGAAAATTTGAAGAAGAGTAAAGCCACCTGTGACATCGACTCAGAACGAACGGAAAGGGACATCCTTAATCACGGGTTAACAACAGACTATCGTATGCCACTGTATTCTTTATATCAGCAGGGGCTGATTGTTCTCCCCTGACCCAGGAATTATCCGAATATCGCCTGATAGGCGCGCATTGCTCTTCCTGTGTTTCTCAGACCGCATAACAACATAGTTAATAGTAAATTATCAATCTGCTGTAAACTCATGTACTATACCCCCCTACAGTATATAGGGGGCGAATATGCCACACTCACCCGAAGACAAAAAACGCATTCTCACCCGCGTCCGGCGTATTCGCGGCCAGACGGAAGCGCTGGAGCGCGCGCTGGAAAGCGGCGAGCCGTGTCTCGCTATTTTGCAGCAGATCGCCGCCGTTCGCGGCGCAGCCAACGGGTTGATGGGCGAAATGATGGAAATTCACCTCAAAGATGAGCTGGTCACCGGCGACACTTCAGAAGACCAGCGCGCGCTGCGTATGGCGGAAGTCGGGACTTTAATCCGCTCTTATCTAAAATAAAAACACCCTCACCAAAAGGAAGAGAGTTATGAAATCACGTGCTGCGGTGGCCTTTGGGCCGGGTAAACCACTGGAAATTGTTGAACTTGATGTTGCTCCACCACAGAAAGGCGAAGTGCTGGTAAAAATCACCCATACCGGCGTTTGCCATACCGACGCGTTTACCCTGTCCGGCGATGATCCGGAAGGCGTCTTCCCTGCGGTACTGGGCCATGAAGGCGGCGGTATCGTGGTAGAAGTGGGCGAGGGCGTTACCAGCCTGAAGCCGGGCGACCACGTTATCCCTTTATACACCGCCGAATGCCGCGAATGTAAGTTCTGTAAGTCCGGCAAAACTAACCTCTGCCAGGCGGTTCGCGCTACCCAGGGTAAAGGCCTGATGCCGGACGGCACCACCCGTTTCTCCTACAACGGCGAGCCTATTTATCACTATATGGGCACCAGCACCTTCAGCGAATACACCGTGGTGGCCGAGATCTCTCTGGCTAAAGTTAACCCGCAGGCGCCGCTGGATAAAGTCTGCCTGCTGGGCTGCGGCGTCACTACCGGCATCGGCGCGGTACACAATACGGCTAAAGTGAAAGAAGGCGACAGCGTTGCTGTGTTCGGCCTCGGCGGTATTGGCCTGGCGGTTATTCAGGGCGCGGTACAGGCAAAAGCTGGCCGCATTATTGCCGTTGATACCAACCCGGAAAAATTCAAGCTGGCACGCGAAATGGGCGCCACCGACTGCATCAATCCGAAGGATTATGAGAAACCAATCCAGGACGTGATTGTAGAATTAACCGACGGCGGCGTGGACTTCAGCTTTGAGTGTATCGGCAACGTGAACGTGATGCGTTCCGCGCTGGAATGCTGCCATAAAGGCTGGGGCGAGAGCGTGATTATCGGCGTAGCCGGTGCCGGTCAGGAAATCAAAACTCGTCCGTTCCAGCTGGTGACCGGGCGCGTGTGGCGCGGTTCCGCGTTTGGCGGCGTGAAAGGGCGCACTCAACTGCCGGGTATGGTAGAAGATGCGATGGCCGGGAAAATTAACCTCGACCCGTTCATTACCCACCGCCTGCCGCTGGAGCAGATCAACGAGGCGTTTGACCTGATGCACGAAGGCAAGTCTATTCGTACCGTTATTCATTTCGGCGACAAATAATCAAAAAAAGGGAAAGCGCGATGCTTTCCCTCAGGTTGCAAATGAAGGGAGGGCGTAAAGCTCTCCCTTTTTGTGAGCTAATTACTGTTGCAGGTCGAAACGGTCAAGGTTCATGACTTTAGTCCAGGCGGCGATAAAGTCTTTAACGAATTTCTCTTCTGCGTCCTGGCTGGCGTAGACTTCTGCCAGCGAGCGCAGCACCGCGTTTGAACCAAACACCAGGTCAGCGCGGGTGCCGGTGTACTTCACTTCACCGCTCAGGCGGTCACGGCCCTCGAACAGTTCAGAACCCTCTCCCGTCGCTTTCCATTCGGTACGCATATCCAGCAGGTTGGCAAAGAAGTCGTTGCTCAGCACGCCAGGGCGAGAGGTCAACACGCCGTGCTGGCTCTCATCGAAGTTAGCGCCGAGCGCACGCAGCCCGCCCACTAATACCGTCAGTTCAGGCGCGGTCAGCGTCAACTGCTGCGCTTTGTCGATCAGCAGAGCTTCGGTAGAAGTCGCATTGGCGATGCGGCGATAGTTTCTGAAGCCGTCGGCAGCGGGTTTAAGCAGCTCAAAGGATTCAATATCCGTTTGCTCCTGGCTTGCATCGACACGGCCCGGAGTAAACGGTACTTTGCGACCGCTGGCTTTTTCGATCCCGACAACGCCTGCCAGCACGATAATGTCTGCCAGAGAGGCTTTGCCTGACGCTTTTTGGATTGCCTCAAGCGTTGGAAGAGCACGGGCGGCGATGGCGTTCACATCCCAGCCGCGCTGCGGAGCCAGCGCCAGGCGAGCCCCGTTCGCGCCACCGCGTTTGTCGCCGCCGCGGAAGGTTGAGGCTGAAGCCCACGCCACGGAGACCAATTCGCTCACCGATAGGCCGGAATCAGCAATCGCCTGCTTCAGCGCTTCGATATCGGCGGTGGTAGGCGCGTGAACTGCCTGCGGTAACGGATCCTGCCAAATCAGATCTTCTTTTGGTACTTCTGGCCCAATGTATCTTGCCTTCGGCCCCATATCGCGGTGCGTCAGCTTGTACCAGGCGCGGGCGAACGCTTCGTTAAACGCCTGCGGATCGTTCAGGAAGCGGCGAGAAATTTTTTCGAACTCCGGGTCGAAACGCAGCGTAAGGTCGGTAACCAGCATGGTTGGCTTACGTTTTTTCGACGGGTCAAACGGATCGGGGATAATATCCGGTCCGTTAGTCGCTTCAAACTGGATGGCTCCGGCCGGACTGCGGGTTTGTACCCAGTCATAGCCGAACAGGTTTTCGAAGAAGTAATTGCTCCATTGGGTAGGTGTTTGGGTCCAGACCACTTCCAGGCCGGAGGTTATCGCATCCGCGCCTACGCCGCTGTTGTAGCTGTTGGCCCAGCCAAGGCCCTGGGCCTCAAGAGGGGAGGCTTCCGGGTCGGAACCAACATGCGTTGCCGCCGCGGAACCGTGGGTTTTACCCAGCGTATGGCCACCCGCTATCAGGGCGACAATCTCTTCGTCGTCCATGCCCATATTGCCGAAGGTGGCGCGAATAGCCGGGGCGGCGGAAAGCGGGTCACCGCTGTGGTTAGGGCCTTCCGGGTTGACATAAATCAGCCCCATTTCGGTTGCGCCTAAAGGTGCCTGCGCCAGGGATTCCGGATGACGGTGCTCGAGCCACTCTTTCTCGCTCCCCCAGTTCACGTCGAGATCTGGTTCCCACACGTCTTCACGCCCTGCGCCAAAACCGAAGGTGCGGAAGCCTGCGTTTTCGAGCGCCACGTTACCGGCCAGAATAATCAGGTCAGCCCAGGAAATCTTCTGTCCGTATTTTTGTTTTACTGGCCACAGCAGGCGGCGGGATTTATCGAGGCTGACGTTATCGGGCCACGAGTTAAGAGGAGCAAAACGCTGCTGGCCGCGCCCGGAGCCGCCGCGGCCGTCGCGGGAGCGATAGGTTCCTGCGCTGTGCCACGCCATGCGGATAAACAGGCCGATATAGCTGCCCCAGTCGGCAGGCCACCATGATTGAGAGTCGGTTAATACGGCTTTGATGTCGCCTTTCAGGGCGTAGTAATCAAGCTTGCTGAATTCTTTGCGGTAGCTGAAGTTTTCATCCAGCGGGTTAGAACGGTTAGAGTGCTGATTTAGCAGGTCGACGCGTAGCTGATGCGGCCACCAGTCCTGATTGCTGGTTCCCTCGCCTGCGATGTCCGTGCTCTGGCCCTGATGAAAGGGGCACTTTCCAGCGCCCGCCGGGGAAGCGTTGTGTAAGTCTGTAGAATTGCTCATTTTGCTCTCCGTTTTATATGTGCCCGTTAACCATAGTCTTTACGATTGATAATTAGAATCTGGATGAGCCTACGAATTTGATAGTTGTTACCTTTTAAACGCAAAAATTTACCGCCATCTTATTTTAGAACCGATTGGTCGGTTTGCCGGGCAAACGAGCGCTAAGTGTGCGAAAAAACCTTCATTTCGTCGAGTGTGGACTGAGAGTCCTGCTGGCAATCTCTGCGCCAAACCGCGTGTTCAAATTTGTGGGCTGGGCAACAGTGGGAATGAATGAAACAGCTTCAAGGAGGCATTGAGGAACCACTTGCCACGGGGCGCTATTACTACCCGCTACACAGGCATAAAAAGGGATCATGCGTTTGGCTTCATTCCATACTCCTGGGGAACCCGTCCTCTCATGCTTCCTGAACATCTTTCTCCCGGAGCATATCCATAAATTTATCGTTCTTCATTTGTATTGGGGAGATAAGCTGTCCGGATGTCTGGCCTTGGCTTTCGGTGCTGACAGCTACTGTTATTTCGGTTTTAAATGTCCGCATAGACGATGTCGTTTCTGGAGCGGTAGGCGGTCGCCTGGTCTGAACGTTTCCTGTAGCGTAAGTGCCAGGAGTCGAGGTTGAATTGGCTGAAAAGAGAGTAACCTGAGTTTCTGGCCCTTGAGAGGGATCATTTGGATTCATGGTGATTTCCGCGGCATCTACACCAAAAGTCGAAATATGCGGCGGGGCTGATATGAATATTTGGCATATTTCATCCTGAATAACAAATTGATTAAAAAATGACGATGAATATTTTTAGATGAAGCGATAAGGTGCCAACTTGTGGCAAGGTTTTATTCGCACTCAACATCTATGTCAGAGTAGTGAACAAGTAGTTTGATGCTACTTGTTCACTATAAAAAATTAGTGTGAGAAAAATTAATCAGGAGGGTTGAATATTCTGGAGTGGTAAGGATTATTTGGGCTAATCCCAATAGTGATAAAATGGCGATAATGGTTTATAATAGCATTAGCGCCGACAAACCCACCAGCTAAATTTTCTCTGGCAATAAATTCATAGAATGGGAATTCATATTGTCCGAAAATAAATTTAACGGAACTGACTACGGCACCGGAAAATCCCTCAACAGGCTTACCCGTCAGTTGTGCAAGGCGTTCAGCAATGCTAATTTTTCCGGGAGAAGAATCGGCACCAGAGCAAACGAAGAGCCTTATCTTGTCGAAATTCTGTGATAAGATACCCCGCATATACAGTGTGTTATAAAAATCATCAGCATTCATATAATGGATCATATCAAGCGATGCTATTCCCGGACAACCGTGAGCGAGAATATTCAACCGACGCTCAGAACCGTCCATATCAATTGCCGTAAAAGATACCTTATCACTTAAATCCGGGATTCCGGTAGTCTGTCCAGTAGTAGAATAAAAATCCAGTATTCTTGGCGACTCTATGCCCTGACTTACACCTGAATTTGGCCAGAAGGCCCGGTGGTAGCTGAGTATATGGTTATAGATATACTCGGGTACATGTCCTGCCAATATGGCTGACAGAAGATGGGTGTCATCATTTTCCATTGCGGTATAGACAATACTGTGAAGTACCCCTTCTGCCGAAATGGGTTCATGAGCAATGGTATCATATATTGCACGAGCTATAGACTGACGAAACTCCGGGATATGTGACAGGTGTAAAAGTTCATAAATAGTTGCATATTTCAAAACGCACGCTAGCGAGTGGGTTGATAAACTCAGCGGCTGGCAATTTATTTGCCGTTTTTGTCTTGCAGAGGATAAATTGCATGATGTGGACTCCAGTTGTTTGATGTACTTGCGGAATATATCAACATCACTTTGTAACTCTGTCGGGATTTTTTGTCCGACATTCACGCCACCATACTCACGATATGCGGGTTTTATTTCAAATAGGCCCCCCATTCTATTAAGCCAGTATTTACTCCCGAAAGCTTCCCCGGTTTCCGGATTAACCCGCGCATAAATGGCTTTACCTCCCTTTATTCCCACCGGGATGACGGGAACTTGCAAGCTGGTCCGCGGAAGGGTTGCCATCGTTGAAGTTGGGGGCGTTTTTTTTTGTGACCAGCCGGAGCCATTATTTTGGCCAAGCCGATTTGCCAGTTCAGCCGTTTTTTTGTCGGAGGCGAGCAGGTGCAAAATACTCTGACGAAAAGCCCTGCCGGTAAAAGTGAGTAATTCAAAGCCAGGATCGGCCGCTCTGAGAGTATTTGCTCCAAGCAAAGCCAGCTCTTTCAAAGTGGGCAAACGCGTTTCATGAAGTATATTTCTCCCTAATACTGACCAGCTCCTTATACCTGCCAGAGCGGGGGCGTGACTAAGCCCTTTTGCAACTTGCATACCAAACTTTGTACTCAGGCGGGTGGCCTGGCCAAAAACGGGAAGGAATGAAAGGGCATCCGTAAGGCATGCCGGAATTGCCTGTAAAGGATCTTTGTTAACTATACTTTCAATGCAATCATAAAAAGGAATTAAGTGTTTAATGAAACTCCAAATTTTTTGGAATTCAGATTGGTCATTGCCTGATTGATAAAGGTTATTGAAAAGCGCTTCTCGGTGTTTGTTCTTGAGCCAGTTAACAAGAGCGGCTTCATCATTATACTTTCCTGCGGTTTTATTTATACTAAATGAATATTTGAACTTGTCGGAGCCAGCTGTGAAAGTTAAGTCCCTATCATTAATTGTAAAATTCTTATCAAAACTATAATCGAACAGGCCGTGGTTGATAAAATTCGCAATATTGCGGTCTACACGGATAATTCTGTAACCCTCTGTATCACTATTGACTCCCTGTAATGCATATATTCGTTCCATTCCATTGTTATGAACCGCGAAGATGTCCGTTTTGTTGAGTCGGATATCGAAGTCATTAATATGAACGCCGCCGCCCATAGAACCCCATGCAGGTCGCTGAGAGCGTACGTGAATATCCGCAGGGTACACAAAGGACTCGGGCGATGAAATCATATCGTAATCATCTTTGCTCAGCGATTTCATCGCCGATTGAATGAGGTATGGATCTATTTCACGAAACGTGTCGGCCACGGCGGCGGTAAGTTTCTTATATTCGACGTCAAGACTATCAGGAGCCTCGCCACAAGGTTTTTTTGTGCCACGTAAATAAAATTCTATTGCTGCTTTCTGGTCTGTTTCCTTACATGATTCCGGAAATTTGTTGCAGTCGATCTCTTGTGCACCGAAGCCAGGAGTGCGAATAGCTCGTATATGAGGGATCTCAGGGCACTGAGAAATTATCTTCTCTGCCAACTTGCCTTTATTGAGCCATTGTAGAGTTGCAGAATGGTAGGCTGTATATTTATTTTCTATATCTTGCTCTAATGTCATTATTTCTTTTCTGTACAGGATGTAGCGGTTGATATCATCAAATTCATTATCACTTGCCCAATATCCCTCTGTTGAAGGGGAGAAAGTTGAAAATAGCAGTGCCGGGAATTTATAATAAATTATATTATCTTCCGCTATTCCCTCATTGACGGCTAACTGCCACATTTTTTCACCTGTACTCATCGCCTCCTGATAAGTATAGGCTTTGTCAGAGTTGAGTTGTAAAAAGCGAGAGCCAGTATAGAGATTGGCTAAATCGTAATTGCTTAGTTTGAGATTGGCTACTCGTCCGTGTGAGAAGTTAAGAAAAGGCATTTCTTCCATCAGGAAGGCGTTCCACATATCAGCTAATGCGCTACGTTGTGATAAAGGAACCTTGTCGTCTTTTAATGTTCCAGTACTATATAGTCGGCTTATTGTTAACTGAATATAAGCATCTTTAATGGTTGAGGTTTGTTTAAAATAATATGAACGCACCTTATCTATAAGGATCTTTTCTGGGGAGCAGCCGAGAACATTATTAAATGCCCACCTCCGCACCACCGAGCCTGCTTGAGCAAAAGAAATTTTTTCATCTTTCGCTCCCCCATATTGATAGCTGGCTGCTAAAATTTTACTGGCGAGTAATTTTATTTTTGTTTTATATTCAGTTGCGTTGTGATTTTGGTTGAATAGATAACTGGCCAGCGCAGCAAGCATTTTTTCTTTACTCACAGTACTGATTTTTTCCGTTTCATCTAAGAATAGAATGCCTTTTTTACTAAGCATTTTGATAATGCTGTGATTTTCTTTATTCATAACTCTAGGTGGCTTATCCGGCGGGTGCCGTTTGACCTTACCCGGCGGGAGTTCACTGCTTTGCCCATCTGCTGTTGTTGCCTCTGCCTGATGCGGTGACCCGGTTCTGTCCCACAGCACTTTTCCGGCCAGGCCAAGCCCTGTCAGACCTGCTACGGTACCGGCGGCAATGACCGTTTTGCTCTTTAATGCCCGCACATATGAAGTCACCAATGGCGCAGCCGCTGCCGCCGCGACCAGAGGAAGCAGGGCTTCCCCCCCAGACCTTTGCGCCGCCGGGGAAGAATAAGCCTGCACAATACTGCCTTCTATCTCCGGAGGCAGCGGTTTCGGGTGGGTTGTGGCATCGCATTGGGTATTGAGGTGGGTGTACGTAATAACACTATTGTTCACCTGCTGATGGGTTTTAGCGCTGCGGGTGGCACAGTTCATCAGCAGTGAAAGCCCACTTTGCTGCCTGAATTTATCTACGGCCAGCAGGTGTGCCTGTTCAGCCAGAGAGCCGTCTGCTTCCGGAACGACTAGTGGCCTGTTCAGCACCGTACCACGGATGAAAGACTGGGGAGTGGCGGTTGAATTCGACGTAAACGCGGTAATCCTGGAAGCTGAGGTCGCGCCGGATACTTCAATACAGCTATCAACCTCAAAAGCAGGTGCCTGTTGTAGTGACCCCCTCGGGAGGTTATTACGAGCCATCAGGCCCAGCGCATTCCAGCAGTGGCTGAGGCGGATAAAAAGATTGGCGATGGAGGCCGGAAGCCTGAGCAATCCGCGCTGGGCCGCTCCCCGGTCACTCATCCAGTGTTTTGCAACCAGAGCGGTGACGGCCAAAGCAGTGAACACCGTGCTGGATGATTGATTTTCCTCATCGCCCAGAAACTGGTGCACGAAGGCCTCTCCAAGCCAGCCGGTCACCGTCTCTCTGATATAGCAGGCAGATTGAGAAAAGATAGTGTTGTCGGGCAAGAACCAGGAAGCCAGCCCGAGCGCCTGCAATATCGCTGTATCTATATTTCTGCGCTCGGTAATGGCGGTATAAAGACTGTTGGCGGCAATAGCGAGATTGGCGGGAACACCGGGGAGTAATTTTGAAAGACAGAAAGAGAGGATTTTGCTCTCTTCATGGTTGCCCAGGGTTGCCATCAACTGCTGAATGCTACGTCGGCAATCCTCGGTGAAAGGAACAAGTGAGTCTGCATTTTGTTCGGGTGAATTTTTCCCGTTACAGGTGGTGTCGCTGGCATCAAACCAGGCTTCCTCCACCCGGATGCTGTCTTCAGCATCGAACCAGGTGTCCGGCTCTTCCGCTATCGGAATAGCATTGTCCCCTGACGGCCTGAATGTAGATAAATATAAAATGTGGGAGTTGCAAGGGGGGCTGATATGAGCATTCGGCATGTTACCTCTGGTAAAAGCTAATATGAAAATAACATTCACATTTAACTCTTTAATTAAGATCTTTAATTAAAGAAAACGCTCTTAATAGGGGGCAGTGGCTTGAGGGATATATTCCTTGCCCCCAGCGAAGAGGGCAAGGGGGTTATTTATCTATCAGTTAAACGGTTCGCCGAGGGTTAGCATCAGCCGATTTGCCCAGGCAAAGAATGCGGTTGATTGCACCAGATCAAGCAGTTCCAGCTCGCTAAGGCCTTGCTCCCTGAGGGCGTTTATTTGCTGTGCGCTGGCGCTGGCCGGGGTGGCAGAAAGCGCGGCTGAAAAGTTAATTTCCGCCTGCCAGCGTGGAGACTGCCCGTCGCTAAGCGTATTGCCGGGTGCAATAGCCAGCAGGCGCTCAACCGATTCGTTGTGTTTAGAAAGCTGGCTGGCTTTACGGGCGTGAACCGACGCGCAATAGATGCAGCCGTTAACCTTGCTGGCAACGGTCGCAGCTAATTCACGCTCGGCGCGCGGCAGGCCGCCGGGCGTATAGAAAATGCCTTTATCGGTTAGCGTTCGCTGTTCCAGCACCGGCAGGTTGCGCCCCAGAAGTCGGAAGTAGTCGGAGTCCTGGTGGCCGAAGCGCTTCAGGGTTTCCTGCTGTTCAGGTGTAAACTCCGCGTAAGTTTTTGCGGCAATCCACGGTTCCCAGCCAAGCTCGGCCTGGGTGAAGGCCTGCGGTGCCGGTTTGCCAGTGTGGGACTGCGGCTGGCGGTGCCACTCTCCCGCGCCCGGAATGCGGACCTGCTCGCCGTTAACCGGCTGTCGCCCAATCAGGCGCAGGCCGCGCAGCAGGCGGGTCTGAAAGGCAACAAAGCCGATAATTTGTGACAGTGTCACTATTTCTTCTTCGCTAAACCCCGCTTCACTCAGGGCCTGAACGTCGTTCGGGGTGGCCTGCACCGGCTGGAAGCTGAGCCGTTCTGCTTGATCCAGAGCCTGTTCAAAGCGTTCGCTTGCGGCTTTTCCCGCCAGGCGTTCGGCGTAGTGTTCTGCCAGCTGCGCGTCGTCATGCCATTCGGCTACGCGCCGGGCGAGGTGCAGGCGTTCGGCCAGGGTCAGACCGCTGGCGCTGAGTTCGCCAAACAGCGCGTCATAGCTGCCCTGGGCATGTGCCGTTGCGGCTTCACGAGTTTTGCGTGCCTCCGCCAGCGCGGAGCCGGGGGTAATGTCTGCCAACCGTTCGAGCAAATCCTGATGACTCATAATGATTCCTTAGCCAGTGTCGAAGATGTAGTGCCGGGGCGAGCGCCGCTGCGCACCCAGCCAAGCGTCGGGGCAACGTGCTCCGCCAGCAGTTCGATGGATCGTAAAATGTAGGAGTGCGGTGGATCGATGGAGTGAACCTGGAACGAAAGATCGGTCACGCGCTGCAATGTGCTGTCCCGCTGTAATGACTCGATGACCTGCTGCGGCGTGCCGAGGTGGACATCAAATGCAGCGATGTGGTGGTCCAGCGTGTCACCGGGAACCGGGTGACCCTGCGCGCGGTGCTGCTCTGCCTGCTGGCGAAGTCCTCTGGCCGCAAGTTGGCGAGCCAGTTGACCGTCGTCGGTAACAAACCCGGTGCGTGAACCCAGAATCCTGGGCTCCACGCCGTCGGGTAAGGCATCCAGATAAGCATCTATTATCGGGTTTTGAATCGCGTCCAGCGGCGTGTCGAGCGCGTCCGGGCTTCGGGGCTGGGTGCGCGATAACATCAGTCCGTCACCGGCTTTACCCGCTCTTGCACCGCCGTCCACCGAGAATGTTGCCTGCCAGATACGGCTTTTCAGCAGCGGAGACGCCGGGTAGAGATGATTATCCGTTCCGCTGAGCGGCTCATCGTTAAGCGCCGAGCGCAGCAGCGCCAGGTTTTGGGCATAAATTTTACCGCGTTCGCTGCTTTGCAGGCCAAATGCCGGAAATGACCCCGGTGTTCCGCCGGAGCCTACGCCCAGTTCAAGGCGGCCACTGCTCAAAAGATCGAGCACCACGGCATCTTCCGCAACGCGCAGCGCCGATTCCATCGGCAGGGTGATTATCCCGGTGCCAAGCCGGATACGGCGGGTATGGGCGGCAACGTGGCTGAGAAAAACCAGCGGAGCGGGCAGGCCGCCTTCCGCTTCGTGAAAGTGGTGCTGCGCCACCCACGCGGCATCAAAACCGTGCCATTCGGCGTGAATAATTTGCTCGGCTGCCAGCCGGTAGCGCTCTGCGGCAGGCGCGTGGTCGAGCAGGCGGGTGAAGAAACCCAGGCGTTTAATCGTCATGCTACGTCCTTATGAATGAGGCCGGTATCGGGAATGCCGTTGAGCAACTGCCAGGTGTAATCGCTGGCAGGCGCGTTGAACACGTCGGCTATCGGGCCGTTGTCCACCAGTTGACCGGCGCGGAGCACCGAAACGCTGTGCGCAAGCTGCCGTACGGTCGCCAGATCGTGAGAGATAAACAGGTAGCTAAGCCCGAGCTGCCGTTGCAGGTCGTCCAGCAGGCGCAGGATTTGTGCCTGCACCGTGACGTCCAGCGCAGAAGTGGCTTCATCCAGCACCAGAATTTGAGGTTCCAGGATCAGCGCGCGAGCGATCGCAACGCGCTGACGCTGTCCGCCGGAAAGCTCGCGCGGCCTGCGGGTTAAAACCTCCAGCGGGAGCGCTACCCGTTTGGTAATAGCTTCGACCCGGCTGCGGCGGCCCGCTTTTGAATACTTGCCAAAGTTGAGCAGTGGCTCCTCAATAATGCGAAACAGCGTCTGGCTTGGGTCCAGAGAAGCGAAGGGGTTCTGGTACACCAGCTGAATCTTCTGGCGCAGCTGCCGCCGGGCTTCAGGGCTGAGGTCCGTGGTGTCGATGCCGTCAATCAACACTTTGCCGGAGTCAGGTTTCTGGAAGCCAAGCAGAATGCGCGCCAGGGTCGATTTACCCGAGCCGGACTCGCCCACCAGGGCGTGGGTTGTTCCCCGGGCAACGGTAAATGACACGTCATCCAATGCACGTAATGTTTGCTCGCTGCCTTTGCCCAGTGAGAAATTCAGGCTGAGATTACGGATCTCGATAGCCGCCGTCTGTGGCGCACGTAGCGGCCACGGGCGTAAAGTGCGGGACAGGCCCGGCGCGTCGGCAAACAGCTGTCGCGTATAAGGATTTTTGGGTCGCTGTACCACGTCGGCAGTCAACCCTGACTCCTGGATCCTGCCGTCACGGAAGACCAGAATGCGGTCAGATCTCTGGGCGGCAAGCGCTAAATCGTGGGTGACAAACAGCACGGCGGTGCCGGATTCACGGCGCAGGTTATCCAGCAGGTCCAGGATGCGTTTTTGTACCGTTACGTCCAGGGCGCTGGTCGGCTCGTCGGCAATAATTAGCGCGGGCTTAAGCGCGATAGCCATGGCGATTAAAACCCGCTGTTTCATACCGCCGGAAAGCTGGTGCGGGTACTGGCCAGCACGCTGCGCCGGGTAGCTAAGGCCGACTTTTTCCAGCAGGGCAACAACCTGCTCGTCACGCTGCATTTTTGGTATGCGGGTATGGAGCTTCAGCACCTCGGCAACCTGCTGCCCGATAGTTTTGACCGGGTTTAACGAACTGCCCGGGTCCTGCGGGATAAGGCTAATGCTGGCGCCGCGCAGGGCGTCGAGCTGGCGTTCAGACCAGCGGCTAATTGGTTCGCCGTTAAGGCGAATTTCCCCGGACTCGATGACGCCGTTTTCACCAAGCAGGCCGATAATCGACTGGGCGAGCGTGGTCTTTCCTGAGCCGGATTCGCCGACTATCGCCAGCACTTCACCGGCGTTCAGGCTGAACGAGGCATTGTGAACCACGCGCTTGTTCCCCCCGCGTTGGCGCCAGGCGATGCTCAAATTTTCAATCTTTAACAGCGGCGTACTCATGCAACTCTCCCGGCAAAATAGTGGCTTAAACGGTTAACGGCCAGCACCACGGCAACCACGACGATGCCGGGGAAGGTTGAGAGCCACCAGGCGGTTGCCAGATAGTTACGGCCTTCGGCTATCAGCAGGCCCCATTCCGGCGTAGGCGGCGGCGTGCCGTAGCCGAGAAAGCTCAGGGTAGAGAGTGCGAGAATGGCGCTGCCAAATTGCAGCGCGGCAAAGGCGAATACCGAAGTGAGGGCGTTCGGCAGAATATGGCGCCAGAGCACCTGCCAGAAGGTTCCGCCGCTGCCCACCGCCGCTTCTACATAGTCGCTGTGCCGCACGCGAACCACTTCGGCCCGCGCCAGACGCGTGAAATTGGCGATAGAGGTAATACCCACGGCAATGGCTGCGTTGACCGTGCCGAAGCCGAGCAGGATTATCACGCTCAGGGAAAGCAGCAGGCCAGGGATAGCCAGCAGGACGTCAACGCCGCGCATTAAAGCGCTTTCGGTTTTGCCTCCTGTTGCCCCGGCCAGTACCCCAAGTGCGCTGCCGACAACCAGCCCAAGCGCCACGGCCACCAGCGCACCTGAAAGCGAATGAGAAGCTCCCCAGACAATTCTGGCGTAAAGGTCACGGCCAAGCTGATCTGTCCCGAGCCAGTGTCCGGCCTGGGGCGCAAGCCGCTGCGCCCCGGCAACGCCTTCGGTCGGGCTCCAGGCGGTAAATAGCGAAGGAAATAGCGCCCAAAGCGCGACGACAATCACCGTCAGCCAGGCAAGCCACAGGCCGGGCTGGAAGTCAGTTTTAAAGCCGGAAAGCCGACGTAAAGAGCGGCGAGGCAGCGGAGTATTAATATCAACGGTAGTCATGCGGTAGCCCCCCGAACGGACTGAAGACGCGGATCGAGTAGCGGATAAATCAGATCCACCAGCAGGTTAATCACCACAAAGCTGAGGGCGGAAATCATCACTACCGCCTGCAAAACGGCAACATCTTGGTTGTTCACCGCCCGCTGGGTAAGCTGCCCCAGGCCGTTGAGGCCAAATACGGTTTCGGTGATAAGCGCCCCGGCGATAAGTTCGCCCAGCAGCAGCCCGGCAACCGTCAGCACCGGCAGAATCGCATTGCGGGCAACGTGCCGCCACAGCACTCCTGCGCGGCTGCCGCCTTTTGCTCTGGCAACGGAGACATAGGGCTGAGTCAGCACCTGGTCGATATTACGCATCAGCAATTGAGCCAGCGGGGCGCTAATCGGCACGGCGAGGGTGGCAACGGGTAAAATCAATCCCTGCCAGAAGCCGGGGTTGATAACCGGAATCAGCCGCCACTGGAAGGAAAACAGCTGAATAAGCGCGATGCCGAGCCAAAAAGTCGGCACCGCGACAAACAGCGCCGGAAGATTAGCAAACAGGGTGCGTAGCCAGCGTAAAGGGGCGAGGGTGGAAGCGGCAGAAATAGCCACCGCCAGCACGATGGCAGCGGCAAAACCCAGCCCCGCCAGCCGTAAAGTCGAAGGCAGATTAGCGGCGATCAGCTGGCTGACCGAAACTCCGGCCTCCACCGAGTAGCCGAACTCGCCGCGCAGCATATTGCCGAGCGTGGTCAGGTATTGCTGCCAGATTGGGGTGCTTTCCCCGTAGACCACGCGCATTTCCTGAATTTGCGCCGCGCTCAGGCCCAGGTCAGGGTTCTGGAATTTAATCAAAATGGCGTCGCCCGGCAGCAGCTGGAGCAGAATGAACGACACGCTATAGGCCGCCCAAAGTACCAGCACCGCCTGAGCAAAACGCCCGGTCAGATAACGTGTCATCGTCGCTCCCCTTAGTGTTTCTCAAGCCATGCGGCATAAAATGAAGGTCGTCCCACGGCTTCAAAGGCCACGCCTTTCAGCCACGGCGCACCGGCAAAGACCTGCGGCTCTTCGAAAATTGGAATCACATACGCCTGGTCGATAAGGTAGCGTTGAGCGTCACCGGCAAGCTGGAGGCGCTTTTGCGAGTCGACTTCGGACGAGATGCCCACCAGCAGGGCGTTCAGCTTGTCGTCACTAAACTGAGATGTGGCGCTAAGGCCGCCTTTTTGCAGCAGGGCATCGCGATTTGCCGGGTGGAACTGGCTCTTGATAACGTCCGGGTCGGCGCGGCCAACTTCAATCACGTTTACCGCCGTTTTCTGTGGATTATTGGTGTCCAGCACGCGACTGCCTGCGTCACCGGCGCGCACGCCCAGGCCGACGCCAATCTGCTTCCACTGCTGGGCTACCAGTTGCAGCACTTCTTTGTTTTGCGGCTGCGGCAGAGATTCATAGATAGTGAACGACAGCGGCTTGCCGTCTTTCTCGCGTATTCCGTTGGCCGCTTTTTTCCAGCCCGCTTCGTCCAGCAGCTTGTTAGAAAGCTCCGGGTCATATTTCAGCTTGTCGCGCAGGTCAACGTAGCCCGCCGCAGAACTGGCGATAACCGAGGTTGCCACCGGGTAGTTAGCGGAAAACAGCGTATCGACCACTTGTTGGGTATTGGTGCCGTGCAGCAGCGCCTGGCGCACTTTTACGTCGGCAACCAGCGCGTTGTCAGGGCGCAGGGCTATGCCGTCGTTGACGCCGCGAGTCGGTGCCGCATAGATCGGGAATTTTTGCTCAGTAGCCTGCTTTTCGTCATAGGCCTGTACCTGGCGAATAAAGTCCGCCTGGCCCGCCAGCAGCGCGCCGATGCGCACGCTATCTTCAGGCGTGACCAGAATTTTAATGCCGTCGAGGTTAGCCGGGCCTTGCTGCGGGCTGTTCTTTGGCCCCCACTGATAATCTTTGCGGGCCACTAAGTCGACTTCACGCCCCAGCGTTTCTTTTTGCACCACAAACGGGCCGGAGCCGATGATATTGCGGGCGTCGCCCAACTCGTCGAAATTTCGCCCCAGGGTCTTGAGTGATACCAGGCCGGAACCGATGGTGGCCGTGCCCTGCAGAAAACCAGGCGACGGTTTTTTAAAGAAAAACTTAACGGTCAGCGGGTCGACAACTTCGCTATGGTCGTAGTTATTAATGACTTCGGAAACCGGCAGGCGCAGGGCTTTGTTGCCCAGCCCGTAAGTGTCGAAGTTTTTGGCTACCGCGTTGGCATCCAGCGGTGTGCCGTCCGAGAACGTCACGCCGGGGCGCAGTTTGAAAGTGTATTCGGTTTTGTCGGCATTGCTGGTCCAGGACTCGGCAATCCACGGCTCTACCTCGAGGGTTTTCGGGTTCTGCCAGGTTAACTTGTCGGTTATCTGGTTCAGAATGCCGCCGTTCGGGTAGAAGCCCCCGGCTGGCGGATAAAGGTTGGTGTGTGCCTGTTGCTCAAGGTAAACCAATTCCCCGCCTTTTACCGGGGCGGCGCTGGCGTGGAAAGCGGCAAAAGTTGCTGCTAATGCCAGGCCGCGGGTAAGCGCGGTCCGGCGAGGCGATGATGGCATGGTGTTATCCTTTATTGTCTGATTGTTAGCGGCGCTGGCGCGCCTTGAAACTCATAACAACTCAGGCAATAAAGGATGAGAACGAAGAAAAACTGCTAACGATTGTCAGAAATTCACTTAACGCAAATAGCTGGCTGGACGTCTGTGCGTCACCTCATGGTGGTGTTCGCGAAAATCATCGGCAGAATCCTCTGCCGCCTGGCGCAGTTCATCGCTGTCGGCCTGGTGACTCAGCTGGATATCCACATCTTTCACTACGAAGTATTCATGCCCCTGGCGCTCTGCCATGGTCTGGCCGGAGAACAGAGCGGTAACAATTAATAACAGGATTGTGTTGAGTCGGTGTTTTTTGGCCATCGTGCTTCTCCTCGGCGAAACGAAGCCACTTTAACGATAATGCCACCGCGAAACTATTCGACTTTTCAAAAGTGCGTTAAAGGTTTGTCAGCAAGGTAAAAACCGGCAAGGAACCGGTTTTGTTGTGGTCTGGTTAAGGCGAAGTGTGCAGCTTAGTGGAGCCCGGCCAGTCGCAGAAGCGCGGTAACCAGCGCGGCGGCAAGAATAACGAAGATAAGCGGCACTTTACGCCAGGCCAGGAACACGGCGACGGCCACGCCCGCAAAACGTGCGTATCCGGCAAAGTGGGAGCCTTCGAAGAAGGTTGTCGCCAGCGCAACCGAGAACAGCAGGGTGGTTGCCGCGTCGTTAAGCAGCTTTTGCGAGCGATCAGAAAGCGCCATTCTGCCGCCAAGTTTTGCCCCGCTAAAGCGCATCAGCCACGTACCGGCCGAAAGCACCGCCAGCCCGGCAATAATCGTCAGGGTATTGTTCATTATTTTTTCCTCGCCAGCAGGCCAAGCATCGAAAGCAGTACCGGAAGGCCGACCGGCGCAAACGGCGTAGCCGCCAGCGAAATCGCCGCTCCCGTTGAAGCGCGAACCAGAGTGGTGCGGCTTTTAAACGCCGGGATCACCAGCGCCAGCAGAATAGCCGGGAATACGGCATCAAGGCCGATAACTTCAGGAGAAGGAAGCAGGCTGCCTACGCCCGCGCCGAGCAGGGTTCCCGCCGGCCAGAACAGCGCCACGCCGGTACCGCATAGCCAGTAGGCGGCTTTACGTTTTTCCGGTGAGGATTGGGAAAGTCCGAAAACAACGCTCTCGTCATTCATAATATGGCAGCCGACGGCGCTTAACAGGCGAGTGCCGACTAGTTCGCGCACCGCTACGCCGAAGGGAATATGGCGGGCGTTAACCAGCAGACCGGCCATGGCTGCCGCAAAAGGGTTGCCGCCGCTGGCGATAATACCGATAAACATAAATTCAGAAGCCCCGGCCAGCACCACAAAAGAGGCCAAAACCGGCAGCCAGAGCGGGAAGCCATAGGCCATTGCCAGCGAGCCGTAAGAGACACCGACCACGCCCACGGCAAGGCAGACAAGGAAAATCGCCTTTTTGGTGTCGCCCGGCAGAGCGGCAAGATGTTTGCGCATCATCTAATGTTTTCCATATCGAACGAATTTTTCATTATAATGACCGCAATCTGATGCTATATCAAGCGAACGAATCGTTCATTTTACCGAACAGCGGGTGATGCCATGACGCAGCCGATAGACACTATAGCCCTGAGCCTGGTCCGGGAGAGAAACCGCGCCGGGCTGTCGCTGGCGGAAGTTGCCCGCCGCGCCGGAATTGCAAAATCTACGCTCTCTCAGCTTGAGGCCGGGAACGGTAATCCGAGCCTGGAAACGCTGTGGGCGCTTTGCGTTGCGCTGAATATTCCTTTTGCCACGCTGCTGGAGCCACAAAGTGCCAGAACGCAGATTATACGGCGAGGGGAAGGGAGCCGGGTTTCTTCGGAGCACGCTAATTATGAGGCAATATTGCTCGCTACCTGCCCGCCAGGCGCGCGGCGGGATATCTATTTACTGGAAGCGCAGCCCGGCACGCCAAGGCTTTCAGAACCTCATTCGCCCGGATCGGTCGAGCATATTATTGTGACTCAGGGAAGGGCGCTAATTGGCCTGGTGGATGCCCCGCAAGAATTAGGCGTTGGAGATTACATTTGTTACCCGGCTGACCAGCCGCATATATTTAATGCGCTGGAGCCGGATACCATGGCAATTATGATTGCCGAGCAAAATTAAAAACGGGTAGCTTTTTGTTTTCCCCGCAACCGGGCATTATTAATGGGCGACGGATTTGGAAAACAGATTAATCACCAGCACGCCAAGAATAATCAGCGCCATCCCTGCAATAGCAGGCCAGTCGAGCTTCTGATCGAGGAAAAACCAGCCAATCAGGCCGATAAGCACAATTCCCGCGCCGGACCAGATAGCGTAAATTATGCCGGTTGGAATAGTGCGCATAGTAATAGAGAGCGCGTAGAATGCCACGCCGTAAAACAAAATGGTCACCACGCTGGGCCACAGGCGGCTGAAGCCGTCGGAGAGTTTTAATGCGGTGGTGGCAATCACTTCGGCAACGATTGCGAGAATAAGCCAGCTGTAGGTCATGTCTTGTTTCCAACGAGAGAGGGCAATTGCGGAGCGCCATTTTGCCTGGCGGACGGCGGTTGCGGAAGCCCCCTGAAGGTAAAAAAGAGTGATTATCATCTGGCTTATGAATCAACTGCCTTTATTGTTAATTGCAGATTATCTGACTGGTTTGAATGTTAATTTGGAGTTGTTCTTTAATTAAAGTCATAAATTATTTAGTATATTGTCCTTTGTAACATTATGTAATTCAATTATGATACCGGTAACATTGAGATGCGGTCAGGCACGATTAGCCCGCCTCTGGTGAGCGGCGTCGTTAACGGTAATTAACCTCAGGGGTGAGGCATGGATTGGTTAGTAGATTATTTCTCTACTTATCTGTACGGACTGAAAGTGATAGCGATTGGGCTGGCTATCCTGATGCTTATCAGCGGCATCGACGATCTTTTTATTGATATTGTGTTCTGGGTTCGCCGTGCATGGCGTGCCTGTACGGTTTATCGTCGGCATAATCATTTAGGCCATAAACAGCTTTATGAGCCGCAGGAAAAACCGCTGGCGATTATGGTGCCCGCGTGGAATGAAACCGGCGTAATCGGCAATATGGCAAGCCTTGCGGCCAGTACGCTTGATTATGAGAACTACCATATTTTTGTGGGGACCTATCCTAACGATCCGGATACCCAGCGCGACGTCGACGAAGTTTGCGCTCGTTTCCCTAACGTGCACAAAGTGGTCTGCGCTCGTCCGGGGCCGACCAGTAAAGCCGACTGCCTGAATAACATTCTTGATGCGATTTTGCAGTTTGAGCGTAACGCTCGCTTCTCCTTCTCCGGCTTTATTCTCCACGACGCAGAAGACGTTATCTCGCCTCTGGAATTAAGACTGTTCAACTATCTGGTTGACCGTAAAGACCTGATTCAGATCCCTGTTTACCCGTTTGAGCGCAGCTGGACCCACTTTACCAGCCTCAGCTATCTGGATGAGTTTTCAGAGCTGCACGGGAAAGACGTCCCGGTGCGTGAGGCGCTGGCGGGCCAGGTGCCAAGCGCCGGGGTCGGCACGTGTTTCAGCCGCCGTGCCGTGCTGGCGCTGCTTGCGGACGGTGACGGCATCGCGTTTGACGTGCAGAGTTTGACGGAAGACTACGATATCGGCTTCCGCCTGCGTCAAAAAGGCATGGAAGAAATCTTCTGCCGCTTCCCGGTGGTGGACGATACGGACAAATCGGCCAGGCCGTTCGGTCAGCGTAAACGCACTTCTAAAGTTATCTGCGTGCGCGAGTACTTCCCGGATACCTACACCACGGCGGTCCGCCAGAAATCCCGCTGGATTATCGGCATCGTTTTCCAGGGGTTTAAAACGCACCGCTGGAGCAGCAGCTGGGTGCTGAACTACTTCCTGTGGCGTGATCGTAAAGGCGCTATCGCTAACTTCCTTAGCTTTGCCGCGATGCTGGTGATGTTGCAGCTGGTTGCGCTGCTTATCTATCAGCGTAGCGTGGAAGGAGCCTGGCAGTTTCTGTCGATTTTCGTCGGCGGGGCGTGGCTCAGCACGCTGTTGTGGATCAACTTCTTCCTGATGGCGAACCGAATTTTACAGCGCATTATCTTCGTTACCGGCTATTACGGAATATGGCAGGGGCTGATGTCTATTCCGCGCCTATTCTGGGGCAACCTGATCAACTTTATGGCTAACTGGCGTGCGATTCGTCAGGTTATCCAGCACGGTGACCCGCGCCGCGTGGCCTGGGATAAAACCACCCACGACTTCCCGACCGTCAACACCCGTAACCGCGCGCTGCGCCCGCTGGGTGAGATCCTGATAGCCAACGGGGTTATCACCGAGGAACAACTGACGGAAGCGCTGCAAACCCGAACGCCAGGCCTGAAGCTTGGCGGTAGTCTGGTGAACAGCGGCATGATCACCTCCGTGCAGCTGGCCGAAGCGCTTGCCGAGCAGGCGAGCGTGCCGATGGAAATTATCGACAGCCGTCGCTTAGATGAAGCGTTAATTAAAAGGGTTCCGGCAAGCGTGGCGCTGCATTACGCGGTTCTGCCGCTGCGTGAAGTGCAAGGCACGCTTATCTTTGCCAGCGAAAGCGCCATCGACCCGGTTTCCCTCGCGGCGCTGGGGCGCAAAGTTCAGCGCCCGGTAAGCTATGTCATCGTTCCACGCGGTGAGGTTGTCGTAGGGCTGCGCTATTGGTACAGCCAGCAGAAAAACGATCCTTCCGTTCTGCTTAACAAAGCCGTTGAGGCAGGAATGCTTAGCCAGCAGCAGGCCGCTGAAATCTGGCAGGAGTATGTCTCAAGGCAAATCCTGTTTGCCGAAGTGCTGATAACTGAAAGTCACCTCGATGAGGCGGTGCTTAAAGCCGTGTTACTACGCTATGAGCGCAGCCCGATGCTGTTTGGCGAATTCCTGGTTCAGGAAGGGGTAATCAGTCAGCAGGTTGTTGACCACGCGCTGGAGCAGCAGAAAAAACTACAGCCTTCTTTAACCGCATTGATGCATAAAGCCGGACTGAGCAGCCTGCAGCTGTCCAGCCTTGCCGGGGAGGGAGCATGAAGCTTCGCCTGAAACCTTTGGCCGCGCTGGCGTGCGGCCTGTTAATTGCCGGGCAAAGCCTGGCGGCAACCGAAGGCTCAAAAGAAGACCTTGGGCTGAGCGACTATCGCTATTTTAAAGTTTACCCGCACATTGAGCGCGCGCAAAAAGCCCTTAAAGCCAACGATGAGCAGCGCGCCATCAGCAGCTTCCGTCACGCCCATGAACTTGCGCCGGACAGCGTTCGCCTGACGCTGTGGCTGGCGGAAACGTATCGCCACTTTGACCATGATGATAAAGCGAGAGAACTGCTCAAAGAACAGCTGCGCAAAACGCCGGATAATAAGCAGGTGCGCCTCGCGCTTAACGCTATTCCCCGGGAAGTTAAAAATATCACCACCCGGGATCAACTGCTGGCGCTGAGCGCGGAATGTAACGCCGAGCCTTACGCTGAATGCCGGTCTGAAGTGGGCAACTATGCCCTGAAGCTGGGCGAGCTTGAAGTGGCTTTCGCCCAGATAAACGATACTGCGTTTCGCACGTCACCGGCGGGCCATGAGCTTATCAATGGCCTGATCCAGCGTGCGATTTACCTGCAAAACTGGCAGATGGCCGATCGTGGTTTCGCTCTTCAGGATCGTTCAGCAACGCTCACAGAAGAGCAATATCAGCAATGGTTCGCTATTCTGCTGCACCTTGGGCGTGACCGCCGTATTCTCGACCTTCAGCAGCAGGGCGTGATGAACTCGCCCGGTATGCAGCTTGCCTATGCCCGCTCTCTTGCCGAGCGCAAAAAAATCCCAGAGCTGGAAAGCTATCTGGCCAGCCATAAGCCCGAGCTGGCCACCGAAAGCGAGAAGCATAACTGGCGCTATTTGATGGTGACCTGGGGCGGCATGAAAGAGCCCGCTCCGGTGCTGCCGGTGTATAAACCTAAGCCGCTTACCGCCGCTGAAATGCGCATGGCTCAGGCGCGCGTGCTCAAAGAACAGTGCGATAAAGTCATTTCGATTCTGGGCGATATGTCGCCTCAGTATGACGCCCAAAGCTGGTCTCATCTGGCGCAGTGCTACCAGCAGACCGCGCCGGGAATGGCGCTGTATGCTGCCCAGCAGGCAAACTCGCGGGACAACAATCCTTATTATGCCCGCCAGGTTTCTTACCTTGCGTTTGCGGTAGAAGATTATGAACTGGCTCAAAGCAGTATGCGCAGCGTGCCCGCTAAAGAGTTGAGCGACGAAGATGTCACCGCCGCAGCACGCAGCGCATGGCTGGCAAAAGACACCGTGGCGCAGGAGTACTGGCAGCAGGTTGCCTGGCAGCGCGGAATGCCCGAGCAGAACTTTGAAACGCCGCCGGCACAAGATGCCGCGACTCGCGGGTTCGCCTTGTTTAAAGCGGACGATATGCCCGGCGCACGCAGTGAGTTAGAAAAAGCGCTCGTCACCATGCCGGACTCCCCGGAAATCATGCGCCAGATGGTTTACATCAATCAGCGCCTGGACGACGGGGTGCAAACTCGTCGCTTTAGCGAACGCGTAGTCGACGATATCGATAACACGGTAACTCCGTCTAAGGGGCTGAGCGACGAGCAGCAGAAAGACCGCTTTGCCTTCCGCCGCGTGCATGAAGATAGCCAGCGCGGCTGGACGTTCTCCTTTGATAGCTCCCTGGGCCTGACCACCGCATCCAAAAACGTGGCCGGTGCCGACTCTTCCGGCCCACGCAACCGAAGCAGCCGCAGCTATGGCCAGCTCGAGGCGGAATACCGCATCGGCCAGAACAAAATTCTGGAAGGCGATACGCTTTCGGTCTACAGCCGCGTGTTTGGCGGCAGCGGCGAGCATACCAATATCGCACCGATTTACATGCCTGCGCTGGGGCTGGGCGTGCGCTGGAAGCCGCTGCGTGAGCAGGTCATTTATCTGGCAGTAGAGCAGCAGTTGCCGCTCGACAAAGCCACGACCGAAGCCGACGTAATGGTTCGCGCCAGCGCCTCGTTCCTGAACGGCGGCACCCACAGCGATGACTGGCACCCGCTTGGTAAAGGCTGGTTTGCGCAAAATATCTATCTGGATGCCGCGCACTATGTGAAAGGTGATAACCAGCTATATACCGCTGATTACCGTCAAAGCTGGCATCAGAAGGTTTCCGGCAGGCAAACGCTCGAACCGTACTGGCATGTGCAGTACAACAACCAGACGAAACATTCACGCAGCAGCGATACCAAACTTGCCGGGGTTGGCGTTCGCTTTAATACCTGGTTTGGCGAAACGCATTACGATGCATTCCCCCACAAGGCAAGCGTAGGTCTGGAATACCAGCGGGTGATCGACGGTCATAACCGCGATGTTGATTCCAAAAATAGTCTGTTCCTCACAATCGGAGTGCGCTGGTAATGAAATTTACTCCTGCATTAACGCTGGCGGCCGCGCTACTTTGCCCGACATACGCTCTTGCCATCAACGCGGTGATGTACCAGCCGCAGCTGCGCGATATGTCGATGACCGACCAGCAGTGGAAAAATATCCTCGGGCAGCTGAAACAGCAGGGCATCGACACCCTGGTGTTCCAGTGGAGCCGCTATGGCGACGCCTTTAACGGCGGAGAGCCGCAGCACTGGCTCGAAAACAAAGCGATGCTGGTGAAAGACAGCGGGCTGAAGCTGGTGATGGGCCTGGCGGCGGACGATAAATTCTTTGAGCGCCAGAATCAGCCGCTTTCCGCGCTGGAAAATTACTTTAACGGCCTGCGCACGCGTGATGCTGAGGTGGCCGCTCGCTGGAAGCTGGTGCTCGGGGAAGAAAATATCGCCGGGTGGTACATCAGCAGCGAACTTGATGACCGCCGCTGGCGTAGCCCGGAAATGCAGCAGGCTGCTCTTGCCTGGCTCACGAAGACCCACGAATCTCTGGCGGCGGTGGCGGATAAGCCGATTGCCGTCAGCAGCTTCTTTGCCGGAAATATGTCGCCGGACGGTTACCAGAAATGGGTCACAAACCTGAGCCATAGCGGGGTTAAAGTCTGGGTGCAGGACGGAGCGGGAACCGGCGTCATGACGCCTCAGGCACGGGCGCTGTATTTACAAACCAACAGCGGCGGGCAGGTGGTTGAACTGTTCCGTCAGGATAAAAATGCCGCCGGGTTTAGCGCTACGCCGCTCGACTCGTCTGAACAGCGTCGTTTGCTGGAGACTCGCCCTCCGGCGGGGAAAGACAGGGTGTACTTCTCGCTGCGCTATATGGGCGCCGCTGCCGGAATATTACAATATCGCAATTCTCCGCCGGTAAATATTGACGCAGAGAAAAAGTAAAATGATTAACGGCCCTTTATTCAATGAAAAAAGGGCCGTTAATTTTATTTTTTGAAGACTTCGATATTCACGTTTTTATGATTCGATCCGCTTCGTTTATACCCGAGAATAGCTATGACTTAAATCCGGCTGCGTTCATCAATAAACGAAACCCCATTCCTACGGCGGCCAGCGCTAATACGCTGGCGCTCCATAAAATCACCATCCACATCACTCTTTTGGCCGTCTGTTTCATCAGTGATATCCCTCCCCGGGCTGCACTTTGCCGCGAAACACGTAGTAGCTCCAGAAGGTGTAAACCAGGATTATCGGGATAATAAACAGCGCGCCAACCAGCATGAAGCCCTGGCTCTGCGGCGGCGCGGCCGCGTCCCACAGCGTGATGCCCGGCGGGATGATATTAGGCCAGATGCTGATGCCGAGGCCGCTAAAACCGAGGAAGACAAGCCCCAGAGTCAGCACAAACGGCGTTGAGTGCAGGCTTTGGTGCGAGCGAACGCTGCGCCACAGCCACAGGCTACACAACACAACCAGCAGCGGAACCGGCAGCAAGAACAGCAGGTTTGGCATGCTGAACCAGCGTATCGCAATGGCCGGGTGGCGCAGTGGCGTCCAGATGCTTATCGCGGCAATCACCGCCAGCAGACCCAGCAGCAGGCCGGAGGTCAGGATGCGCATTTTGTGATGCAAAGCGCCTTCACTTTTCATCACAAGCCAGGTTGCGCCAAGGAGGGCATAAGCGATGGTCAGCCCCACGCCGCAGAACAAGTTGAAAGGGGTAAGCCAGTCGAGTTGGCTCCCGGCAAACTGACGGCCGCTAACTTCAAAGCCGGAAATCACCGCGCCAACCACAATCCCCTGGCAAAAAGTCGCCAGAATAGAGCCGCCCAGAAAGGCTTGATCCCAGAACGGGCGGTGAGCGGGCGTTGCCTTAAAGCGAAACTCAAACGCCACGCCGCGGAAAATCAGACCCACCAGCATCAGCGTTAGCGGAATAGTCAGCGCATCTATGATGACGGCATAAGCCAGAGGGAATGCCCCGAACAGCGCCGCGCCGCCGAGTACCAGCCAGGTTTCGTTCCCGTCCCATACCGGCGTAACGCTGTTGACCATCACGTCACGATCTTCTCCGCTGCGGATGAAGGGGAAAAGAATGCCAATGCCCAGGTCAAAGCCGTCCATCACGATATACATCAGGGTGGCAAAGACGATGATAACGAACCAGATAACGGATAAATCGATGCCCATTAGCGCTGCTCCTCAAGAGATTCTGTCACCGCAGAAAGCGGGCGTGCCGGAGTGCCGGTGGCCGGTGAGTCGCCGTCAAATGGCTGTGGCCCTTTTCTGATAAGCCGGATCATGTAGCTATACCCGATGCCGAACACCGACATATAAACCACGAAGAAGGCGGCGAGACTGATGCTCATTTGCAGCGTTCCGTGGGCTGAGACGGCATCTTTAGTGCGCAGCAGGCCGTAAACGACCCACGGCTGGCGGCCAACTTCGGTGGTGACCCATCCGGCGAGAATGGCAATCAGCCCAGAAGGCCCCATCCACAGCGCAAAATGCAGGAACGGGCGGCTGGTATACAGGCGCTGGCGATAACGCAGCCACAGGCTGGCAATGCCGAGTGCGATCATCAGCATGCCCAGCCCGGCCATAATGCGAAACGACCAGAAAACAATCGGCGAGTTAGGCCGGTCTTCCTTTGGAAACTCCTTCAGCGCCGGAACCTGTTTGTCCAGGCTGTGGGTCAGGATCAGGCTGCCAAGGGCAGGGATTTCGAGGCCGTAGCGCGTGCGCTCCTGTTCCATATCCGGCAGCCCAAACAGCAGCAGAGGAGTAGGTTCGCCTGGAACGTTTTCCCAGTGGCCTTCAATGGCGGCTATTTTCGCCGGTTGATGCTTGAGAGTATTCAGGCCGTGCATATCGCCGATCATCGCCTGAAGCGGGGCGACAATGACTGCCATCCACAGCGCCATTGAAAACATCGTGCGGATTGCCGGGCTGTTATTACCGCGCAGCAGGTGCCATGCGGCAGAGGCGCCAACAAAAAAGGCGCTGCTGAGGAACGCGGCCACCGACATGTGCAGCAGGCGGTAAGGGAAGGAGGGGTTAAACACCACCGCCAGCCAGTCTACCGGCACCACCTGCCCGTTGTGGATCTCGAAGCCCTGTGGCGTTTGCATCCAGCTGTTAGACGCGAGGATCCAGAAGGTCGAGATAATGGTGCCGAGCGCCACCATACAGGTGGCGAAGAAGTGCAGGCCGGGGCCAACGCGGTTCCAGCCGAACAGCATTACGCCGAGGAAACCCGCTTCGAGGAAGAAGGCGGTGAGAACTTCGTAGGTCAGCAGGGGGCCGGTAATACTGCCCGCAAACTGCGAGAACCCGCTCCAGTTGGTGCCAAATTGATAAGCCATCACCAGCCCGGAGACCACGCCCATACCAAAGTTAACGGCAAAAATTTTTGACCAGAACTGGTACAGCGAGCGGTACACCGGATTTTTAGACCTCAGCCACAGCCCCTCCAGCACCGCGAGGTAGCTGGCAAGACCGATGGTGATAGCCGGGAAAATAATGTGGAAGGAGACAGTAAAAGCAAACTGGATCCTCGCGAGGTGGAAAGCGTCTAAACCGAACATGCAGAACTCCGCATAGCAAATTATTCGGCTCGATTGTAGGCCTCGTCTCTTTCGGGTTGTAGAAACAGAGAGGCGGGATAAAGGTATAACAGTTTGCGAATAGCACGTTTTCTTAAGGCCCTGTTATAGATTGGCCGGTGCGTCATGGTTTGCTTCCCACACTGCTATCAAAGGCTCAATTTTTAACTTCATTTCTCTCAATTGCTTACCATATTTTACATCCCCCCACCCAGGATATTGATTGTCATTTTTACTGCGCCTCTCTATGCTCCCTGCATCCCCCGTGGGGGATATTTGATCTCATGTTTTCGGGGGTGTTATATGTTAGCTATTCTTGCCAACCGTACTTACAGACATCTGTTTATGGCGCAGGTTATCGCGCTTATCGGCACCGGTCTTGCAACCGTGGCGCTTGGGCTATTGGCTTACGATATGGCCGGAGACAGAGCGGGGGCCGTGCTGGGAACCGCGCTGGCTATCAAAATGAGCGCTTATATTCTGGTCGCTCCTTTTGCGACGGCTCTTGCTGAACGATTCCCCCGGCGTAGTATGCTGGTGGCGCTGGACCTGGTGCGGGCTCTGGCCGCTCTCGCGTTACCGTTCGTCAGCCAGGTTTGGGAAATCTATATTCTGATTTTTGTTCTTCAGTCCGCATCCGCGGCGTTCACGCCGACGTTTCAGGCCACAATCCCCGATATTCTGCCGCAGGAGCGGGATTATACCAGGGCGCTTTCACTTTCCCGCCTGGCCTACGATCTTGAGAGTGTGATAAGCCCGGTACTGGCCGCCGCGCTGCTAACGATGATGAGCTTTCATAATTTGTTTGCCGGAACCGCGCTGGGGTTTATGGCCTCTGCCGCTCTGGTGGTTTCATCCAGCCTGCCAAAAGCCCGTTCCGCCGTCGCGCCGCGTAGTTTTTATGACAAAGCGACCAGCGGGATACGCATTTTTCTCGCTACGCCGCGTCTAAGGGGATTGCTGGCGCTTAATATGGCGGTCGCCGCCGCCAGTTCGATGGTTATTGTTAATACCGTGGTGCTGGTACAGGCGGGGTTCGGCCTGCCGCAAAGCTCGACTGCCGCCGCGTTGGCGCTGTTTGGCCTCGGTTCGATGCTGGCCGCGTTACTCCTGCCCAGGCTGTTGGATTCCATTAGCGATCGCCTGCCGATGCTGGCAGGAACGCTGCTGCTGGTTGTGGGGCTGGGGGCAGGAATATTTATCCATAATTACCGGATGCTGCTCGCACTTTGGCTACTGCTTGGGGTAGGTTATTCCCTGGCTCAAACGCCGGTCGGCAGGCTGCTCAAACGTTCGTCCTCCGCAGAGGACAGGCCGGCCTTATTTGCGGCTCAGTTTGCGCTTTCACACTCATGCTGGTTGCTAACTTATCCGTTGGCCGGTTGGGTTGGCGCGGCTTTTAGCGTTAAGGCGGCATTCGCCCTGATGGCGACGATTGCGGCGGTATCGCTGGCCGCCGCCATTGCTATCTGGCCCCAGGAACATAAAACACAAGAGGCTAATCAATGACGATTCATAGCTCACACCCGGATATTATTAAGCGGCTGAAGCGGGCGGCCGGGCATCTGAAAAGCACCATTCAGATGCTGGAGGATGAAAAACCTTGTCTGGACATTACCCAGCAGCTTCAGGCGGTCGAGAAGGCAATAACCAACGCCAAGCGCACGCTTATTCACGATCATCTGGATCACTGCCTGAAAGATGCGCTTAACGGTGAACATCACCCTGCGGACGAGACGCTTAGCGAATTCAAAGAAATTGCCAAATACCTGTAGTTAATTAGCCGGGAGAGGCTTATGTGTCCGAGAGTTTATGGGGTTGCTTTGCTGCTGGGGATCTCGCTCTCGGGTGCCGCTGGCGCTGAGGATTTGCTTTCTCCGGCAAAACGAGAGATTGCGATGCAGTTAGTTTCGAGCGCCGAAAACTCATCGCTGGACTGGCGCAAGCAGTATGCTTATATCGAGGATATTGACGACGGGCGCGGCTATACCGCCGGGCTTATCGGCTTTACTTCTGCCAACGGCGATATGCTCGACGTGGTTGAGCGCTATACCTCCTTTGCGCCGTCAAACCGGCTGGCGGAGTATTTACCCGCGCTGCGCAGGCTGGCTGAAAATAATGACGACTCGCACGAAGGGCTTGAACCCGACTTTATCCAAAACTGGAAGGCGGCGGCTAGGGATGAAAAGTTCCGGGCGGCGCAGGACCGCATTCTTGACGAGCAGTACCTGGCACCGGCGGTGAAGCAGGCGAAGGCTGACGGTTTGGGTATTCTCGGCCAGTTTATCTATTACGATGCGCTGGTTATGCACGGCCCCGGCAACCAGCGTGAAGCTTTTGGCGGGATACGTTCTGCGGCCTTGCGCAGCACCTTGCCGCCCGCAGAGGGTGGGAATGAAAAAGCCTGGCTGAGCACGTTTCTCGACGAGCGAGTCAAAATTATGCGCGAAGAGAAGGCGCATGAAGAGACTTCGAGGGTCAATCTTGAGCAGCGCCGATTCCTGGAGGAAGGCAACTACAGCCTGTCGCCTCCGCTGCGCTGGCGAACCAATGATGAAGATTTTGTTATCGAACGTTGAGAGAACTCAGCCCGCATAACGTTGCGGGCCGGGAACAGGGGAAAATACTCAGGCTTCCAGCAAAGCCGACAGCCGTTCCTGAACGTTGTTGCAGCCCGCCAGCACAAGGTTACCGCGCAGTAGTCCGTCATTGGCGAGAAACGCATTGCTGGTTCCGCCCGCCTCGGTAATCAGCAGCAGCCCGGCCAGCGCGTCCCAGCTGTTCATGTGCTCTTCGTAGTAGGCGTGGACCTGGCCCGCGGCAACGTGAGCCAGCATCAATGCGCCCGCGCCGAAGCGGCGGTATTCCATACCGTCATTGAGCAAGTCTTCAATAGTGCGTGCGTAGAGCGGCACCGGCGCGCGGCTGGAGCGGCCAAGGCCTATAACCACGCTTTCCGGCGCGGGGTCGTGCAGTTTCAGCCGTTTGCCATTGAGCCAGGAACCTGCGCCGTGGCGAGCGAAAAAGAATTCATCGCGATCCGGGGCATAGATAATGCCCAGCTCAATTGTATTTTGGCGAACATAGGCCAGAGATACGCACCAGTAGTCCATGCCGAGAATGAAATTGGTTGTGCCGTCAACCGGGTCGAGCACCCACACGCCGCGCTCGCCTTCGGCCAGGCCGCTCTCTTCCCCGAGGAAACCGTCTTCGGGGCAATGCTGCTGTAGCCAGCTTTTAATCTGTTGCTCAACTAAAACATCCGCCTGCGAGACAAAGTCCTGGCGCCCCTTGGTTTCTACCTGCAATCCCTTGTCGCGCAGCGCCTGGGCATGGGCGCCAGCCTGACGTATTAACTCGCATAGTTCCTGCTGCTGCTGTTCGGTCATGTTCTGCTCTTATGTGGTGGGTAGCGACGTGTGTCGATGAATTAAGTCAACCTTCACCCAGCTGGTGCGCGAAGGCTGTAACGGATCGCGGGCTCTTTCCAGCAGGTGCATCAGCGCCAGGCGGGAAATCTCGGCCACATCCTGATTAAGCGTGGTAAGTCGATAACCGTATTGCGCCGTTTGCGGCGTGTTGTCAAAACCAATCAGTTGGAAGTCCTGAGGTGCATCTTTACCCTGCTGGCGCATGCCGTCGAGAAAGCCACAGGCGAGCTGGGCGTTAGCGCAAAAAATTCCCTCCGGCGGCGGTTCAATTGCCGCAACTGCCTGCATGCCTCCGTCATAACCTTCCAGCGGGGCAAGAAGCGTGACCAGATTCCGCGCGGTATCTACGCCAAGTTCGTCCAACGCCAACCTGAATGCCTCGCCGCGCATTCTTCCCGCCCAGGTCGAATTGTCGTTGTTCAGCCAGCCAAACCGGCGGCAGCCGCCTCGTACCAGTTGCTCAGCGGCTAGCGCCGCGCCTGCCGCGTTGTCGGAGCAGACGTAATCAACGCCGGGAATATCGGGCTGACGGTTGATGCCCACCACCGGAATTTGCTGCTGTACGCACTCGTTGACCAGCGCTTCCGGCGGCTTGCCGGAGGTGACGATAACGCCGGAAACGCGAAACTGGGCGAAATGCCGCAGAGTGTCTGCCAGCTCCTGCTCGCTGCGAATTTCGGTTACCAGAGCCTGAAATCCGTGACGCTGAATTTCACCCAGCAGGCCGTCCAACAGGCTGCTGCGGAAAGGATCGTTAATGCGCGATACGATGACGCCTATCAGATGGCTGCGCCGACGATTAAGTCCCTGGGCAAGAAAATTAACCTGATAACCCAGTTCTTTAGCGACCAGTAGCACGCGCTCGCGGGTTGCGGGAGAGATGCTGCCGTTATTGCTAAGCGCACGGGAAACAACGGCACGGGAGACTCCGGCGCGGCGGGCCACGTCTTCGGCGGTGACGCTTTGTTTTATCAACGAACTCAAGGCAGATAATCCTCGGTGTAAAAACGCTGCTGGCGGAAGTCATATTGCAGCCCGTCATGGCTGACGAAAAGCCCGGGGTGAGGGCGGCAGGCCAGCTTTAGCGCCGGTAAAATGGCGTCGTTGCAGTGGTACAGCCCCAGCGCAGGTAACGCCAGGTCGTTAAACAATTTCAGGCAGCCGGGGAAGTCGCCGTGGGAGGCGTCATCGGCTAATTCAGATAGCGAAGCGCACTCCTGAAACGCCAGTTCGGCTCCGGCCATCAGCGCAATGGACTCTGGCGTGGGGCGGCCATCGCCGCTATAAAACAGGCTGTGTTCCCTGATGTCGATGCGTATCGCGAGGTTAGCCATTTCATGGCGGGTATGTGCGGTGCGAATTTGCCAGTGCTGCCAGCTGAACTCAGGCTGGCTGTCTCGCCACTCAATGGCAAAGCAGAGCGATGTTTCCGGCCAGTTAGCCAGAAGCGCCAGCTGCATCAGCACCGCCCTTTGCCCGGGCTGGCTGTAAATAATCAGCGGCTTGTGGCGCGAAAAACTCTTCCAGTGGTTGAGCAGGGCGGTCAGCCCGGTGCAGTGGTCAGGGTGAACGTGGGTAAAAAACAGCACGTCGATGTCATTAATTCCACCGCCGCGCTGCCACAGCGCCCTGGGAACGGTGGGGCCGCAGTCGATGAGCCATTGCCGATTTTCATCATCAATGACCCGTAATGCAGAAGTGTTTTGCCAGCGGGAGAAGGCGCTGCCGCAGCCAATTACGTCGATTTTCATTATCCCTCGCTAAAAATTTTTCGCGGTTAATTAAAGTGTCACAAACACACGCCACAGTAGGCTCACATCATCCATGAGCGGCGTTTCATTTTTTTTACAGTCAAATGAACACGTGTTCATTTTGGAAAGAAAATGCACCAAACAGAGATTTTCGGATATTGCCCATGAGCTACCTGAATATAACAAGCCTCCAAATCAGCTACGGCGATAAGGTGGTGTTAAAAAATATCGATCTCGCCGTGAATAAAGGTGAAATGATTGCGCTGCTGGGGCCTTCGGGCTGCGGGAAAACAACATTATTAAATGCGCTATGCGGTTTTATCCCGGTGGAGAAGGGCGAGATTAACGTCGCCGGGCGAGATATTACCCAAAGTTCGCCGGAGCAAAGAAATATCACTATGGTGTTCCAGAGTTATGCCTTGTGGCCACATTTAACGGTGGCGCAAAATATTGGCTATGGGTTGAAATTGCGTAAATGGCCGCGGGAAGATATTAAAAAGCGGGTCGAAGAGTTGTTGCAGATAGTTAACCTGGACGGCCTGGATGGGGCAAAAATAACCGAGCTTTCCGGCGGGCAGCGGCAGCGGGTTGCGCTGGCAAGGGCGCTGGCCATAGAGCCGGACGTGCTGGTGCTGGACGAGCCGCTGTCTAACCTCGATGCGAAGGTCAGGCTCAGCGTGCGTCACGAAATCAAGCAGTTGCAGAAAAGGCTCGGGTTCACTTCGGTTATCGTCACTCACGACCAGCAGGAGGCGCTGGTAATGGCCGACCGCATCGTGGTGCTGAACAACGGCCAGGTTGAGCAAATTGGTACCCCGGAAGAGATTTACCAGCGACCGGCTACGCCTTTTGTCGCCGACTTTATGGGTGCGGATAATATTATTTCCGCCGATGGACAGCTTATTTACTTCCGCAGCTCGGATGTTTTCCTTTCAGCATTAAATGATCAAAAGCCAGATGGCGGTTTAACCTTTGAGGGCATCGTTGAACAGCATGCTTTTATTGGGCATAACTATCGCTACGGCGTTCGCTGTGGTGAAAAATTACTTCTGGCTGATTCTGTCGGTAATTATTCAATAAATAGTGAGGTCAGGCTATCCGTTCCTGTCTCGGCGCTTCATATTTTTAGTTCGTCTCACGCAGCTTGATAACATTATATTACTCTGAGGGTTGGTCATGTTTAATAAAACCAGGATTGCGGCAGTTACGGCTTTATTTCTGAGCTACGGCGCTCATGCAGAAACTATTCTCAACGTTGCCACCGCGGGCGACCAGAATATGGTTGATTACGTTAAAACCTGGCTCGGGTCTAAGTTTGAGGCAGCGCACCCCGGCGTTAAGGTGCGCGTAGTCGGTACCGGGCCAGGCGATGCCGGTTCGAACAAGATAATTGAAAAACTCAGCGCCCAGCAGCAAAGCGGAGCGAAAACCTGGGATATCGACGTAGCGGTGGTGCACCAGAAAGCCGGGGGCGAACTGGTGGAAAAAGGGCTGCTGGAAAAATATCGTCAGCAGATTAAAACCGGTTCTATGGTAACGGCTGATAACGCCAAAAACGCGCTGGGCGTGAACGTTGAAGGCTATGTGATGCCGATGTTCCTGAGCCAGACGGCAATCGCGTGGAACAGCGAAACCATGAAGGCGCCTCCGGCTTCCTACGACGAGCTGGTCGCCTGGGCGGCAAAGCATCCGCAGGCGTTCGGCTATAACGGTATTAAAAACGGCATGTCCGGCGTCAGCTTCGTGGTGGGCTGGATTTACGCCTATGGCACCGACGCCCAGCGCCTCTCCGCTTTGCCTTACGATAAAGGCGTGGAGAAAAACTGGCCGCAGGCTTTTGAGAAGCTGAAAGAATTCAATAAAAATGTCACTTTTACGCCGGGCAACGCGGGCACACTGGACATGCTGACGCGAGGCGAAATCGCCATGGGGCCGGTGTGGGTGGATATGTTCTACACCTGGAAAGATCAGGGCAAGCTGCCGCCTTCAATCAAGCTTTCCCTGCTGGCACCGGGCATGCCGGGGCAGCCAATGTATTACGTGACGCCGGCCAAAGCGGCACAACCTCAGCTGGCGCGTGAATTTATCGAGCTGGCGACCAGCCCGGAAGTGCAGGCCGAAGGGATTGTGAAGCAGTTTAACTGGTATCCGGGAATAGACGCGCAGTACGTCAAGCCGAAGCTGGATGATGCAACCTGGCAGAAGCTGTTTGCAGAAATATCGCCGAAAGCGCTGGCCGACTACGGTAAAAGCTTCCCGATTGCGCCTTATTTCGACGACATCAAAGAAGGCTATGAAAGCCAGGTTTCCAACTAATCACTCCCGAACGCTCAGGCCAGCCCTGAGCGTTATTGTCTGAGCATTAAGGTTTCTTATGCGCGTCTCGCTAAAATATCTGCTGCTGGTCAGTCCCGCCGCGCTGATGATTACGCTGTTATTTCTCTACCCGCTTGGGTTTTCGCTGGTGGCCGCTTTTACTTCGGACACTCAGGCTTTTACTCTGCAACACTTCGCTAAGGTATTTACGCTCTATTCGAGCGATATCGTTTTTACCGTGATAATGGTGCTGGTTTCGGTGGCGCTGTTGGCGCTGCTCTCCATCACGCTGTCGGCGGTGATTACGCTTTCATCCTGTCGGCCGATTGTGCGCCTGTTGGGCGTGTTGTACCGTCTGCCGCTGTTTATTCCCTTTATCGTCGCCGCCCAGATGATGCGCACTTTTCTCGCCAAAAACGGACTGATGAATAACCTGCTGGTGGCAACCGATATGGTGGGGCCGCTGGACACTATTTCATGGCTGGGCTGGAAGGGCATCATTATTACTTTTGTCTGGAAGCAGCTGGCGTTTGCCACTTTGCTTATCTCCGGCGCGATGGCCGCGCTAGACGAGTCGCAAATTCTGGCGGCCAGAAACCTTGGCGCTTCAAAGCCTCGCATTCTGTTCGACATTGTTCTGCCTCAGGTGCTGCCCGCCGTGGGCGTCGCGCTGGTGCTTTCTACGGTGATTATGATGTCGGTGCTTTCCGTTCCGCTGATGATAGGCACCGGTTCGCCAACCATGGTGACGGTGGATATGGCATTCCGCGTGAATTCCTACGGGGATTATGCGGTGGCTAACGCGCTGGGCGTAATTTCACTGCTGATTTGCGGCGCGCTTTCCTGGTTTTATCTGCGCTACAGCCTGCGCCAGAAAGGAGGCGAATAAATGAAGCTTAATTATCTCTGGCGTAAAGCCCGGCCAGGCCGGTTGCTGCAGGCGCTGCTGCTGGCTTTTATGCTGTTCGCCATGTTTGGCCCGCTGCTCAACCTGCTTATCTGGACGGTGACCGAAAGCTGGTTTTACCCGCATGTTTTGCCCAGCCAGTGGGGCCTTAAATACTGGTATCAGGTGTTCAGCCCCTACAGCGATGTCTCCGGCTCGTTGTTAACCAGCGTTTTTATTGCCGTGCTGTCGGTGCTGGTTTGCCTGGCTATTTCTATCCCGGCCGGGTTTGCGCTTTCACGCCGTGCCATGCCGCTGCGGGTGCTATTTATGCTGCTGTTCCTGATCCCACAGGCGTTCCCGAACCTGACGGTGTATATGAATATCGCCCGGCTGTTCTATCAGTGGGGGCTTAACGGCACTGTCGCCGGGGTGGTGCTGGTGCACAGCGTACACGGGCTTATGTATTCGGTATGGATCTGCGTAGCCGCGTTTTCGTCCGTTGACCCGCTACAGGCCCGGGCTTCACGCAACCTGGGCGCGGGGCCGCTGTTTACCTTCTGGCATATCGTGCTGCCGCAGGCTGCGCCGGGCATCGTTGCCGCCGGGATCTTTGTGTTCCTGGAATCGCTGGATGAGTTTACCGGTACTTTCTTTGTCGGCGCGCCGGACATCACCACGCTGCCGCTGCTGCTGTATAACGCCAGCATGTCCGGCAATTATCAGGTTTCGTCGATTACCGCGCTGATCCTGCTGGTGCCTTCGCTGCTGTTTATGCTGGTTATCAATAAGTTTATGCGTCCGGAAATGTTGGCGAAAATGGGCAAGTAGGGCGGGTTATTGGCTACAATACAGATAATTCCGCACTGATAATGTTATAGATTATCAGCCACCTGGCTTAGCAAAGCCGGGGAAAACAGCCTAAGAGGTGAGTATGAAAATTCTGCCGTTTGCCGTTGTTCCCGTCCTGCTGGCTACCTTTAGCAGCTTCGCCTCTTCCGACGAGGCGTGGAAGGCGTTGGATAAAGATGTTCAAAAGAGCTGCCTGGCAATTAGCGCCCTGCAGGAGAAAAAAGTGGAGGGCAAACGTATCGATTTTAGCGATGACGTAGGCTATTCCGCAGTGGTTATTTCCGGAAGCTACAAGTCCAAGAACAGCAGCCCGGCTCCGGGAAAAGAGCTTTGCCTGTATAACCGAAAAACGCAATCCGCCAGCCTCGCTGAAATGCAGTAATCCGTTTTAGTCCCGCCGTATTTTTCTTCACACGGAGAATATATCCGTGTGAAGAGATTCTCCTTTAGCCAGAAGCAGTTACCCGATAAACCCTGATGCAGCAAGGTTTCATGGTCGCTGAACTGCCATTTCTCCGTAACTTTTTTGCCATATATCGCTCCCATACTTCCTGACTTCTGACCCCCTTACAGGCTTCGGACAATGGAAAAAAGACCCTGGCTCCCCTGGCTGATACTCTCGCCGTCTCTCATTTTTCTCCTGCTTTTCACCTGGTTTCCGCTGGTACGTTCGGTCTATGACAGCCTGTTCGATACCCGCATGGCGAGCGATACCGGCGTTTATGTCGCCGCCGGAAACTATATTCGGCTGTTTGCCGATGCGGTTTTCTGGAAGTCGCTTCTCAATAACCTGGTCTACATCGTGCTGACCGTGGTTCCCGGCGTATTGTTAGCGCTGCTGCTGGCCGTTTCGCTGTGGGAAAACCATCGTGTTAACCGCTGGCTGCGCACCGCATTCTTCTTTCCGATGATAATCCCGATGGTCAGCGCGGCCGCGCTGTGGCTGTTTATCTTTATGCCGGGGATGGGAATGCTGGATTACTACCTGGCAAAAATCTTTGGGCCGATGAACAACAACTGGCTGGGGCGTAGCAATAGCGCGCTTTATGCCCTGGCGCTGATTGGCGTGTGGAAGTTTGCCGGTTACTACATGCTGTTTTTCCTTGCCGGGCTGCAAAGCCTGCCGTCCTCTGCCCGTGAAGCGGCGATTATGGAAGGCGCAAGCTCCACTCAGGTGTTCTTTAAGGTAACGCTGCCGCTGCTGCGCCCGACGCTCAGCTTTGTGATTACCACCGCGCTTATCTACTCGATCACCCAAATTGACCACGTTGCGGTAATGACCCGGGGCGGGCCGGACAACTCGACCACGGTGCTGCTTTATTACATCCAGAGCCTTGCCTGGGATACGCACGATCTGGGTAAAGCTTCCGCTGCGACTTTCCTGACGCTGGCTGGCCTGTTTATCTTCTCATTCGTTAATCTGAAGCTGCTGGAAAGGGGCGCACACCATGAGCGTTGAGTTTTCTTCCCCGGTTGTCAACGCGCGTAGCGTGGCGCAACCGCTGTGGTTTCGCCTGCGAAAATCGAAGGGCATCACCCTCAGCGTGCTGATGTGCTGCCTGGCTCTGCTCTGGATCAGCCCGTTTATCTGGATGCTCTCCTCTGCGTTCAGCGCCAGCACTTTTGGCGAGGGCATGGCCTCCGTGCTGCCTCGTTTCCCCCTGACGCTGGACAATTTCCGCGACGCCTGGCAAAGCGCCGACTGGCTGAGTCTGTACGCCAATACCGTTATCTTCAGCTTTGGCACATTCTTCGTGCAGTTAATCACTATTACCACCGCTGGCTATGTGTTTGCCTGCCATGAGTTTCGCGGCAAACAGACGCTGTTCCTGCTGTTCCTGGTGCAGCTGATGGTCATGCCTGTGGTGATGATGGTGCCGAACATGATGACGCTGAAAGCCCTCGGGCTGCTCAACACCTTAACAGGCGTGATGATGCCGTATTTCACCTCGGCTTTCGGGGTGTTTTTGATGCGTCAGGCGTTTCTGGCCATTCCGAAAGAGCTTGAAGAGGCCGCGCTGATGGAGGGCTGCCGCTGGTGGCAGGTGCTCTACCGCGTACTGCTGCCGATGTGCTGGCCGTCGGTGTTGGCGTTTGCCACCGTGAGCATTACCTATCACTGGAACGAATATCTGTGGCCGCTGATGATGCTGAACGACCCGGATAAACAGGTGCTGACCGTCGGGCTGGTCTCTTTTGCTATGGGCGCCGAGTCCGGCGGCCAGTGGGGCACCATCAGCGCCGGGACCATTATGGTCTGCCTGCCGCTGATGCTGGCCTTTATCGCCTTCCAGAAGCAGTTTCTGCGAAGTTTTGGTTTTTCAGGCATTAAATAAGGAGTTGAGTGATGTTATTAGCGCATATTTCCGACACCCATTTCCGCAGTCAGAACCAGAAGCTCTACGGTTTTATTGATATCAATGCCGGGAATGCCGACGTGGCTTCACAGCTTAACGCCCTGCGCGAGCGCCCGGATGCGGTGATTGTCAGTGGTGATATCGTTAACTGCGGTCACCCGGAAGAGTACCAGGTTGCGAAACAGGTTCTCGGCACAATAAAGTCGCCGCTGTATTTGATTCCCGGCAACCATGACGATAAAGAGCAGTTTATCGAATACCTCCGTCCGCTCTGCCCGCAGCTCGGCAACGACCCGCAAAACATCCGTTACGCGGTGGATGATTTTGCTACTCGCCTGCTGTTTATTGACTCAAGCCTGGCGGGGCAGTCCAAAGGCTGGCTCACGGAGGAGACCGTTGCCTGGCTCGAAGCTCAGCTTATTGCCGGCGGCGAACGGCCTACGGCGGTATTTATGCACCACCCGCCGCTGCGCCTGGGCAACGCGCAGATGGACCCTATCGCCTGCGAAAACGGCCATCTGCTGCTGAACCTTATCGAGCGTTTCCCGGCGCTGGTGCGCATTTTTTGCGGCCATAATCACAGCCTGACGATGACCCAATATCGCCAGGCCACCATCGCCACTATTCCCGGAACGGTTCACCAGGTTCCGTATCACTTTGAAGACAGCCGCCCTTATTACGACCTGTCGCCGCCATCCTGCCTGATGCATCGCCAGGTGGGCGCGCAGTGGGTCAGCTATCAGCACTCGCTGGCGCACTATGCCGGGCCCTGGCTTTACGACGCAAGTATTAGCTGCCCAACGGATGAGCTTTAATCGCCATGTTAAGACTGAATCAGGTAAGCAAGCAGTTCGACGGCAAAGCGGCGCTTAATGACCTGTCGCTGAGCATTGACGACGGTGAATTTGTGGTGCTGGTGGGGCCATCCGGCTGCGGGAAAAGCACGCTGCTGCGCATGCTGGCCGGGCTGGAAGAGGTGAGCGCCGGGGAAATCTGGCTTAACGATGAGAACATCACCGCTATGTCGCCGCGCGAGCGTAACTTTGCGATGATCTTCCAGAACTATGCGCTGTTTCCTCATCTTACGGTGCGGGACAACATCACCTTTGGCATGAAGATCCGCAAAGAAGATAAATGCAGTTGGCAGCCACGGCTTGAGCAGGTGGCTAAGCTGTTACAGCTGGGAGAATTACTGGACAGAAAACCGGCCAAACTTTCTGGCGGCCAGCGGCAGCGCGTGGCAATGGCGCGAGCCATCGTGCGTAACCCGCGCCTGTTTCTGATGGATGAACCGCTTTCTAACCTTGATGCACGCCTGCGCACCGAAGTGCGTGACAGCATTATGGCGCTGCATCAGCAGCTTAAAACCAGCACCATTTACGTCACCCACGACCAGACGGAAGCGATGTCTATGGCCGACCGCATCGTGGTGATGAACGGCGGCGTGGTGCAGCAGGTGGGGAAACCGGAACATCTCTATGCCTGGCCCGCCAACCTCTTTGTAGCCGGATTTATCGGCTCCCCGGCGATGAACCTGCTGTCTTTACCCTGCGCGGAAGCCCGGGTGCAGCCCGACGTTTTAAACCTGCCGCTGCCGCCGTCTGCCTCTACGCAGACAAACGTCTGGCTGGGTATTCGCCCGGAACATATCACCGATAGCCCGGAAGAAGGGCAACTGACGCTGTCTGCCACGGTGGTACAACGAGAACTGATGGGGGCAGATTATCTGCTCCATGTCAGCACGCCCGTGGGAACGTTACGCTATACCCGCCGCCATCGCGGTGTGGTGCCAGAAAAAGGCGATACGCTAACCCTCGGTTTTTCACCCTCTGATGTTCATCTTTTTCATATTGACCAACACCACAACTTACACCAGGAGATTGACCATGTTTAACCCCCTGATGCATAAATGGCGGGCGCTTGCCGTTTGCTGTTCGCTGGCTTTAAGCGGCGCGGCACTGGCGAAAGAAAAAATCGACTTTATGTTCCCTGCGCCCGTAGACGGCAAACTGACGATGGAGATGACCCGCGTCATTAAAGCGTTTAACGACTCGCAGCAGGATGTTGAGGTTCGCGGGATCTTCACCGGCGGCTACGACACCACCAAAATCAAAGCCGAGTCAGCGCAGAAGGCCGGTCAACCGCCTGCGTTGGTGATTATGTCCGCCAACTTTACTACCGACCTGGCGCTAAAAGATGAAATCTTGCCGATGGACGAGCTGTTTAAATACGGCAACCGTAAGGCGGGTGACTTCCTGATGAACGACTTCTGGCCCGCAATGCATAAGAATGCTCAGGTGATGGGCGTGACGTATGCCATTCCGTTCCACAACTCCACGCCAATTCTCTATTACAACAAAACTCTGTTTGACCAGGCCGGGATCAAGCACCCGCCGCAGACCTGGGCGGAAATGCTGGCAGATGCGAAGAAGCTGACCGACGCCAGCAAAGGGCAGTGGGGCATTATGCTGCCGTCCACCAATGACGATTACGGCGGCTGGATTTTCTCGTCGCTGGTTCGCGCCAACGGCGGCAACTACTTCAACGAAAACTATCCGGGCGAAGTTTACTACGACTCGCCGACCACCATCGGCGCGTTGCGCTTCTGGCAGGATTTGATCTACCGCGACAAGGTAATGCCTTCCGGCGTACTGAACTCTAAGCAGATCAGCGCGGCATTCTTTAGCGGCAAGCTGGGTATGGCGATGTTGAGTACCGGCGCGCTGGGTTTTATGCGTGAAAACAGCAAAGACTTCGATATGGAAGTTGCCATGATGCCAGCCAAAGAGCAACGCGCTGTGCCTATCGGCGGTGCCAGCCTGGTCAGCTTCAAAGGTATTTCCGACGCGCAGAAAAAAGCGGCTTATCAGTTCCTGACTTATCTGGTCAGCCCGAAAGTCAACGGAGAGTGGAGCCGCTTTACCGGCTACTTCTCGCCGCTCAAAGCCTCTTACGACACGCCGGAGATGAAAGAGTATCTGCAAAAAGATCCGCGCGCGGAAATCGCCCTCGAGCAGCTTAAGTACGCCCACCCGTGGTATTCGACCTACGAAACGGTGGCGGTACGCCAGGCGATGGAAAACCAGCTGGCGGCGGTAGTTAACGACCAGAAAGTGAACCCGGAGGCGGCTGCGAAATCCGCTCAGAAAACCGCGGATGAGTTAATGAAGCCTTATGTTGAGAAAACGGCTTTAGCTGATTCCAGGTAACCAGCGTTATCGATCGGGCGGCGGCCGTCGCCCGATTTTCCACTTTCGATTATCATCGACAAAAATCACTTTCTGACTATAACAGTTGCGTAAAAAAGCGTATTTTTAGCGCTCTGATATAGACAGGGAGCAGGGCATGAAAAAATACCAGCAGCTGGCACAGCAAATCCTCGAGCAGATTGCTCTTGGCGTGTGGCAGCCCGGCGACCGTCTGCCGTCTCTGCGCGAGCAGGTGCGGCACAGCGGCATGAGTTTTATGACCGTCGGTCACGCCTACCAGATGCTTGAAAGCCAGGGCGCAATCGTTGCCAGGCCTCAGTCCGGCTACTACGTTGCACCTCGCTCTGTGGCGCGCAGTATACCTGCTGCGGTGCAGGTCACCAGCGATGAAACTGTCGATATCAATACCTATATTTTCGATGTGCTACAGGCGAGCTGCGACGCCTCGGTAGTGCCTTTCGGTTCCGCGTTTCCCGACCCGCGCCTTTTCCCTTTACAGCAGCTAAACCGCTCAATGGCTGCGGTGAGCAAGACCGCGACCGCCATCAGCGTGATAGAAAGCCTGCCGCCGGGTAATGAGGCGCTGCGTCACGCTATTGCGCAGCGCTATGCCCAGCAGGGGATTCAGGTTTCCCCGGATGAGATTGTTATCACCGCCGGGGCGCTGGAGGCACTAAACCTCAGTCTACAGGCCGTTACCGAGCCGGGGGATTGGGTTATTGTGGAAAATCCGTGCTTCTATGGCGCGTTACAGGCGCTGGAACGCCTGCGGCTTAAAGCGCTGTCGGTGGCGACCGACCCGGTCAGCGGTATCGATCTTGAGGCGCTGGCCAGAGCGCTAAAGGAGTACCCGGTGAAAGCCTGCTGGCTGATGACCAATAGCCAGAACCCGCTGGGCGTGACGCTTTCGGCGGAGAAAAAGGCGCAGCTGATTGAGCTATTGCAGCGCCATAACGTCACGCTTATCGAGGACGATGTCTATACCGAGCTTTATTATGGGCGGGAAAGGCCGTTACCGGCCAGGGCGTATGACGAGCAGGGAATGACCCTGCATTGCTCATCCTTCTCCAAATGTCTGGTGGCCGGATTCCGCATTGGCTGGGTAGCCGCCGGGAAACATGCCCGCCGCATTCAGCAGCTTCAACTGATGAGTACCTTATCCACCAGTTCGCCGATGCAGCTGGCGCTGGTCGATTTCCTGGCGACCCGTCGCTACGACACGCATCTGCGTAAACTTCGCCGCATGCTGGCCGAACGCAAACAGCAGGCGTGGCAGGCCCTGAGAGAGTTGCTGCCGGAGGCGGTTAAAATTCACCGCAGCGAAAGCGGCTATTTTTTATGGGTCGAGCTTCCTGAAGGCTGCGATGCCAGCCTTCTAAGCGAGCGCGCTCTGGGGCATAAAATCAGCATTGCTCCCGGGAAAATGTTTACCACCGGCAAAGCGTGGGACAACTACTTCCGCTTTAACGCTTCATGGGCGTGGGGGGAAAGAGAGCAGCAGGCCGCGGTGACGTTGTCACGTTTAATCGCCCGACAACTTGAGGAGAAGGCGTAATGTATCAAACGGAAAGACTTATTTTGCGCCCGTGGCGCGAGGAAGATTTACCCGCGTTTGCCGAGATGAATGCTGACCCGGAAGTAATGCGCTATTTCCTGAATCCGCTAACCGAGGACGAAAGCCGGGACTATCTTGAGTCGTTTCGTCAGCGCATGGCTGAAAACGGATTTGGTTTCTGGGCTCTGGAAGAGCGGAGCAGCGGCGAACTGGCCGGGTTTGTCGGGTTAAACCGGCCGGGTTATACGCTGCCATTTTCTCCCTGCGTGGAAATAGGCTGGCGGCTGCGGAAGGCTTTTTGGGGCAAGGGTTATGCGCCAGAGGCTGCGGCGCGGGCGCTGCGTGTCGGCTTCGAAGAGTACGGGCTTGAAAGCATTGTGGCGTTTACCGCGCTGCCAAATATGCCTTCGCAGAGGGTAATGGAGAAGCTCGGCATGACGAGAGAAGGTGAGTTCGACCATCCTATGGTGTCTGAAGGCCACCCGCTGCTGCGGCACGTCTGGTATCAAACTCAGCGGTAGCTGTCGATATTGCCCCGCCAGCCGTAAGAAATGAACAATTTTTGAGAGCAATCACGGCGTGAGTTCTGCAAAACTACGCCTTCAAAAATGTTTTTACGGAATGGAAATTATGAATATCGGCATATCGCTGGCAGGGAGAATGATTGTGCAGGGGCTGAGCGCAATTAAATCAAGAGCGACTAAATTTGGTAGCGGCGTGAGTAAGCTAGTCAGCAGCTTAACCCGGATCAGCAATAGCGATAATCGGCCAACTAAAGGTAAAGAGTGGAAAAGGGCAACATTCCCAAACGGCGTAGGCTATGCAAATATCGAGCACCTGCATATGCCATCACATTTTTTATCCAGTAGCGAAACGAACAAAAAAATCCAGTTTTCAGAGTTTTTGACCCGCGTTAACTCCAACCCGGAATTGAAGCATAAGTTTAGCTCGATGGCGTAACAGATATCGCTAATTGCTGTCACTCAGAACGCTGGCTCAGTTCACCGGGCCAGCGTGTTCATTTCTGGCGTTGTCTGAAACCACACCCCCGGCGCTAAAATTTGCTCTTTAGCATGAGCAATTGTCCGTTTATTTCCTTAATTCATCAAATTTTGAACCCGGACACCGGTTGTTACTACTGATATGCCATTGCTAACAGATTTAAAGTAAAGCCGTTACGGGAATTAATGATTAGCTTGTCGAGCGGTTTTAAATTTGCATTGGGGTAAGAGATGAAGAGTAAAAGCCAGCTTTACGGGTTAACGTCGGGTCTGCTTCTGGCGGCGTTGAGCGCCAGTGCCTGGGCGAAAAGCGAACAGGGTGCGCCGGGTGAAAACTACCCGGTATTAACCCAAAGTTATTTATTGCAGTCGTTTGATAGCAGCCAAAAAGTGAAGGAAGAGAAGATTACCCCGGAATTGCAAAATCAGTATTTTTACAGCAATTGCGGCGGCTCCAAAGGTTGTGATTCGGCGCTCCCTGAGGGGGCAATCATGTTTAAAGCGCCATCCGGGTTCGGTTCAACGGCGCACAGTGAGTTCCCGCGCGTTGAATTAAGAGCCACGCAGAACTTCGTTAACGGTAGCGAGTTTGATAACGAGCAAAGCGGCTCGGTCTATATCGTGCAGGCACCGTCTACGCGCTCGATTATCTTCGCCCAGATCCACGGCGATAAGCCCGGCGGATCGGAGATGTTCAAGCTGCGTTGGGAAAACGGGGCGGTGGTTGCGGGCGTTAAAGAAAATTATGGCGATGCGGAGAAGAGAAGCACGCTGTTATCCGGCATCGGGCTGAACGAAAAGATTGATTACAAGCTGAAGGCTAAAGGGACTTCGGGCGGAATGAAAGTCACGATTGAAGTCAGCGCAGACGGGAAAACGGCCAGTAAAACATTCAGTTACCCGGAGCAGGGCTGGAAGGGCATCCAGCTGTACTTTAAGGCCGGGAACTATAATCAGGACAAAGACAGAGACGGTACAGAAGCGAAGGTAGCCTACAGCAAGCTGGACGTACGTTACCAGTAATGGCTTTAAACCCGGCGGCCTGGAGGCTGCCGGGCAGGCAATCGGTAATAATGCCCTACATCAGCGGGAATAATCGGGCGATGCCCTCATTCCCGTCTTCTTCTCCCTGCCTGCTGTGACTCAGGCTGAACGTAGGAAAATTCTTGAACATATCTGGCCTGATATGATCTGAGTTGCGAAAAAATACGCGCAACACACAACTCTTTGTTTTTTATTAATTAAAATAAACCTAAGCTAATATTGAAAGAGATTAATGCAATGGTATGTTATAAAGAATTAATGTATTAAATGATATAGGTGTATAAGCATGAATATCGCTAATGCTAGTGATTTATCCTTACTTAAAAATACCATTGAAATTAATGAAAAAAGCAGCGAGGGCACTAAGTCAAATTTAGCTGAAAATATTATAGGCATTATGGGCGGGAATGACGCTTCTCAATTTAAAAAACATAAAAATAGTTTGCCAACCAGATTCGTAAATATCCCAAGAGAAATTCACTATATATGACTGGGTGAGGAGGAAATTCCTCGCGCGGCAATGAGTAATGTTATTAGTGCATCAAAACAAAATCCAGATTACAACATCATGCTGTGGTCAGATAATCCAGAAAAGATAAAGAGCCAAATTTTAAATGCAGGATATAGCAAAGCTATTTTTTCCAGAGTTAACATCAAACAACCAAATTTATCAACAAAAGTTGCGGCTGCAATTAATCGGGAATGTACTGATAACAATTTCAAAAACTATGCGGCGGCGTCTGATATCATGAGACTGGCAGTATTAAAAGACTGCGGTGGTATTTATATGGATGTGGATGTCGCCATGAAAGCTCCGTTAGGTGAAATAAAAGCCCAAAGGCAAAGCAGTACAGGTGAAATTGATTGCCTTATTTTTCAGGAGAAAACCGAACGAGGTGTAAGATTTTCAAATGCTGTGATTGCGGCACCAAAACATTCGAAAGGAATAGAAAAAATGCTTAATGCTGCGGTTGCTCCCTACGAGGGCACACTACCTGAAATGGGGTTCGGAAAAACAGCAGGAAGAGGTGAGCTCACAAAGCTAATGAACGATTACTCCAAACAAGGTTTTACTATTGATGATCTTATGTGGGAGGGAAAAAGATCTGTTCCATTACTCAGACATCTGGTGACTGTTTCTGCAACAGGTCCGGGAGTTGTAGCTTCTTACCTGGATGCAAGCGGGTTATCAAAAAATCTTGTGAGAAACAAGTTAATAGATAAGGCAGAGAATTTTGGGCAAATGAATACAGGGAAAAAATCCCCCCTGGGAGAATGGAAACAAGGGATGAATGCTGATGGCAGATGGGTTTTAGTTCAGCCATCAAAGAGAAGCTCAGAAATATAATAATGTTTTTTCAACCAACCGAAGTGGCATAGTGAATAATTCATACGCAGCTCTCGGCTTTGAGCGATTTAACAATCCCTTAAGGCAGGAAATAGCGGTTGCAAAAAAAGACCCTGTAAATAATTCTGTGTAACTGCCATCGTGTTAAAGGTGATCGCTCAGGCGGTCACCGAACTCGATAATAAAACGGCTCATCGCCAGCCGCCAGTTCTGGATCGGCATGCTCCATTTTTTCGATGCTGCCTGTATCGCCAGATACACCACCTTCCGCACCGAGTCATCCGTCGGGAACACCTTGCGTTTCTTTATAGCGGCACGGATAACGCTGTTCAGCGATTCGATGGCATTCGTGGTGTAGATAGCTTTTCGGATGTCAGGCGGATAGCCGAAGAACGTATTGAGATTTTCCCAGTGCGCACGCCAGCTTTTGCTGATTTGCGGATATTTGTCATCCCATTTTTCTGCGAACGCATCCAGTGCCATCAGCGCGGCAGCTTCTGTGGGGGTCTGATAAACGGCTTTCAGCCCGCCCGTGACCGCTTTGTAGTCTTTCCACGCCACGTATTTCAGGCTGTTACGCACCATGTGGATGATGCACAGCTGGATGTGAGTCTGCGGATAGACGCTGTTTATCGCATCCGGGAAGCCCTTCAGGCCATCCACGCAGGCAATCAGGATGTCCTGAAGGCCGCGATTTTTAAGTTCCGTCAGCACGTTCAGCCAGAACTTTGCACCTTCATTTTCAGCCAGCCACATCCCCAGAAGCTCTTTCCGGCCTTCGGTATTGATGCCCAGCGCCAGGAACACCGCTTTGTTAATCACGCTGCCGTTCTGGCGAACCTTAACAACAATACAGTCCATATAAACAATGGGATAGAGTGCATCCAGCTGGCGATTCTGCCATTCGGCGACCTGCTCTTTAACGGCATCCGTGACTTTTGAAATCAGGGCCGGTGACACATCGGCATCGTAAATCTCTTTGAACGTATCGACGATTTCCCGCGTGGTCATGCCTTTGGCGTACAGGGACAAAATCTGGCTGTCCATCTGCGTGATACGCGTCTGATTCTTCTTAATCAGCTGAGGCTCAAAGGTATTTTCCCGGTCGCGCGGCGTGTTCAGCTCGATTTCACCGTCGTCGCACAGCAGCGTTTTTGAAGAGTAACCGTTGCGGGTGTTGGTGCCAGTTTTAGGGGCATTTTTCTCGTGCCCGAGGTGGTCAGTCAGCTCTGCATTGAGCGCCGTTTCAACGGTCAGCTTCGTGAGCATGCGGGAAAACTGATTGAGGTCAGCCTCAGTTTTAAGGCCTTTGGCCAGCTCAGCCGCAAGGGCTTTAAGTTTCTTCTCGTCCATAATTTGCCTGTCTCCGTTGTGGGAGTGAACATATCAAAAACAGGCAATTACACAATTTTAATTACAGTCTCCAAAAAAACTTACGCCAACTTTAAATTAATCGTCCCGCTCAATTAAAGTTGGCGTAGTCGTCGCCAGATTGCCTCTCAAATACCTATTACTTTTTAACCGCTATCAGCACAGAAGAGGCTTTTACCAGAGCCAACAGGCGGCCTCCGGCCTTAAGTGCCATCTCCTCTGCCGCCTCGTTTGTTACTACGGCGGTCAGCTCAAAACCTGCGTCAGTTTTAATGTGCACGGTAGTATTTACCGCACCAGCCAGCACGGATTTCACTTCGCCGGGGAACTGGTTGCGGGCGGAGAAGCGGTAGCCGCAATCTTCGCTTGCCAGCATTACCCACGGCGCTTTGATAAGGGCGATAGCCTCTTTGCCGTTGACCAGGCCCAGCGCATCCTTGCTGGTGCGCGTGACGACGGCCACCAGCTTGCCGCCGCCGTTGAGCGTTAATTCTATTTCGTCGTTAACCGCGCCATCCGTGACGTGGCTGATGGTGCCGGTTAACTGATTACGGGCAGAAATGGTCATGGTGCCTCCTGGCGTTCAACTTGAAAGGGATGAGATAAAGCATAGAACCGGCGGCCGCTGATTCATATTAATTTTCTATAGATATCAAATTTGACCGCGCAGCTGTTATACCAGAGCAAAGAGCAAAACTGGCGCAGCTTACTGCGTGGTGCGTCACAACGTGGTGAAATTTTCGGATGCGGCAGACTGCGCCCGGAATGCCGAAGCTAAGCTTTTTACCACGAATCATCGATGCCTGCGGGCCATAAAAACCAGACTGGGTAAGGGGAGCGGAATGCAAAGCCAACTGTTGATTAACGGCAAGCTTGTGGATGGCCTCGGGGAAAAGCAGCCGGTCTACAATCCGGCAACCGGCAAGGTTCTGATTGAAGTCGCTGAGGCGACGGTGGAACAGGTAAATGATGCGGTGCTGGCGGCGGACCGGGCTTTTGCCGGGTGGGGGCAGACAACGCCGAAGGAGCGCGCTGAGCACCTTCTGGCGCTGGCCGATGTTATCGAGCAGCATAGCGAAGTCTTCGCTCGCCTGGAGTCCCAAAACTGCGGCAAGCCTTATCACTGCGTGCTTAACGACGAAATTCCGGCGGTAGTGGATGTCTTCCGCTTCTTTGCCGGAGCCAGCCGCTGTCTGGGAGGGCTGGCCGCCGGGGAATACCTTAGCGGGCATACTTCGATGATCCGCCGCGATCCGGTGGGCGTTGTCGCCTCTATTGCCCCGTGGAACTATCCGCTGATGATGGCCGCGTGGAAGCTTGCGCCTGCGTTAGCTGCCGGTAACTGCGTGGTTATCAAACCTTCGGAAATCACGCCGCTGACGGTGTTTAAGCTGGCCGAACTGGCAAAAGATATCTTTCCTGCTGGCGTGCTGAACGTGCTGTTTGGCCGGGGGCAAACCGTTGGTGATGTGCTGACCGGTCATGAAAAAGTGCGTATGGTTTCGCTGACCGGCTCTATCGCCACCGGCGAGCACATTATCAGCCATACCGCGCCGTCGATAAAACGCACCCATATGGAATTGGGAGGCAAAGCGCCGGTCATTGTTTTTGACGATGCCTCACTGGAAGCGGTGGTCGAAGGCGTGCGCACCTTCGGTTATTACAATGCCGGGCAGGATTGCACCGCCGCCTGTCGAATCTACGCCCAAAGCGGAATTTATGACCGGCTGGTGGAAAAGCTGGGCGCTGCGGTCGCCAGTCTTAAATACGGCAGCCCGGACGATGAAAGCACCGAGCTTGGGCCGTTAAGCTCGCTGGCGCATCTGGAGCGGGTCGATAAGGCGGTGCAGGAGGCGAAGGCGCTGCCCCACGTTAAGGTGATTACCGGGGGCGGGAAGGTAGAAGGTTCCGGCTATTACTTCCAGCCTACGCTGCTGGCAGGCGCGAAGCAGAGCGACGCTATCGTGCAAAAAGAGGTATTTGGACCGGTGGTCAGCGTCACCCGTTTTGACGATGAGCCGCAGGTGCTGGAGTGGGCAAATGACTCGAGCTACGGGCTGGCATCGTCTGTCTGGACGCAGGATGTTGGCCGCGCCCATCGCCTCAGCGCCCGCCTGCAATACGGCTGCACCTGGGTTAATACGCACTTTATGCTGGTCAGCGAAATGCCGCACGGCGGCCAGAAACTCTCCGGCTACGGCAAGGATATGTCGCTCTACGGCCTGGAGGATTACACCGTTATTCGCCATGTGATGATAAAGCATTAACACGATTCACCTGTCCGCAAAAGTGGGCATTTTTGGCTTCCTTTGCCAGGCTTACAGGGACTTGTAAACAGGAGAGACGACCATGGGTTTATTTGATTTTGTCAAAGAAGCAGGTGAGAAACTGTGGGATTCGCTGAAAGGAAATGACGGCGATCAGGGAAGCAAACTGGAAGAGCACCTGAAAAAGAGCGGCATTGAGGGCGCGGACAAGGTGAGCGTGAGCGTCGAAAACGGCAAAGCAGTGATAACCGGGGATGGGCTTACGCAGGAGCTGAAAGAGAAAATCCAGGTCGCTGTTGGCAACGTTGCGGGTATCAGCAGCGTTGAAAACAACATTAAAGCGACGGATTCCGCGCAGGAGGCGACGTATTACACCGTCAAATCCGGCGATACGCTAAGCGCCATTTCTAAACATGTTTATGGCGATGCCAATAAGTACAACAAAATCTTCGAAGCCAACAAACCTATGCTCAGCCATCCGGACAAAATCTACCCCGGGCAGGTGCTGATCATTCCTAAGCTGTAGCGCTGCAAATAAACCCACTTCGGTGGGTTTTTACACTAAAAAAACAGGTTGTGAAACTTGATCTGCGTCATAAAAAAGAGCATATTTTGCAAAATTTTTTAACAAGTAGTCATGTCTGGTATGACCCTTTATCAACATATGTTGGTTTTTTACGCCGTAATGTCGTTAATCTGCGCCGGGATCACCTGGCTGCTGGCCAAAGATTCTAAACGCATCAAATTGCTCAGTTCCGTGCTGGTTGGGGCGACCTGGCCGATGAGCTTCCCGGTGGCGCTGATGTTTTCGCTGTTCTGAGCCTCCCTGCGGCCCGGTTTGCCGGGCCTTCGACATTAACTCCCTCCTGAATAAGCTATCAGCAAATCATCTTGTCGTGTCCGGGCAGATACTATAGTCTCAAAAATCACGATGTTAGCCCCGACCCGGAACCGCTATGGCCGCCCAGAATCCGCTATTAACCGTTAGCTCACTCTGCATTAATACGCCCGATGGAAAACCGCTGGTGCAGAGCGCCTCGTTTAGCGTCGAGCGCCGCGAAATTGTGGCCCTGGTAGGTGAGTCCGGCTCGGGTAAAACCTTAACCTCTCTGGCGGTCATGGGGCTGCTGCCCGGCGGCGTGTACCAGAGCGGCGGTGAAATCAGTTTCAACGGCGAGCTTATTGCCGCGCCCGGGAAAACCTATCCTCGGCGGCTGCGCGGGCAGCAAATTGCCACCATTTTTCAGGAGCCGATGAGCAGCATGAACCCGGTGCTGAAAGTGGGTGAGCAAATTGCCGAGGTGCTGGTGCGCCACCAACAATTAAGCTGGAAACAGGCGCATCGTGAGGCGATAGCGTTGCTGGACAGAGTGGGCATCGTTAACCCGGAGCAGCGTGCAAAACAGTATATTCATCAGCTTTCCGGCGGGATGCGCCAGCGCGTGATGATCGCCAGCGCAATTAGCTGCAAGCCAGCGCTGCTGATTGCCGATGAGCCTACCACCGCGCTGGACGTTACCATCCAGGCTCAGATCCTTTCCCTGCTCCAGGAACTACAGCGTGAAATGGCGATGGGCATCTTGTTTATCACCCACGATTTAAGCGTGGTCGCCCGCTATGCGGACCGCGCCTGCGTGCTGTATCAGGGCAATATTGTTGAGCAGGGCGACGTGCCGACGCTGCTGACTTCACCCCAGGCCGACTATACCCGCAGGCTGATTGCCGCCTCGCAGCCCGAATCCAGGCCCTGCAGGCGTAAAGATGTGACTCGTACCCCGCTGGTTCAGCTCTCTCAGCTAACCAAAAGCTACCCGCAGGCTCACGCGCTGCCGTTCTTCCCGGCCAAACGGCAGACGGTACTCAAGCCAACAAGTCTTGAGATCGAACGGGGTGAAATTGTTGGGCTGATTGGCGAGTCCGGTTCGGGAAAAACCACGCTTGGCCGCGCGGCTATCGGTTTAATTCCGGCAGACAGCGGCACTATTATTTTTGACGGTCTCGATGTACGCCGCGCCAGCCGCGAGCAGCAGCAGGGTATGCGGCGCAGGGCGCAAATCATATTCCAGGACCCTTACGCCAGCCTTGACCCCAAAATGCCGGTTGGAGAGCAGATTGCCGAGCCGCTACGCGTACACAAGCTGCGCCCGGCGGACCAGATCCAAAGCAGGGTAATTGAGCTGCTGGAACTGGTGGGGCTTGAAGCCAGCGCGGCGACGCGATTGCCTTCTGCGTTTTCCGGCGGGCAGCGGCAGCGCATCGCTATTGCACGAGCTTTGGCCCTGGAGCCGGAACTGCTGGTGGCCGATGAGGCGGTTTCCGCGCTGGATCTCTCGGTGCGAGGGCAGATCCTCGCGCTGCTTGCGGATCTACGCAACCGTCTGGGTTTAACCGTTTTGTTTATCAGCCACGATCTCGGAGCGGTGCGCCAGGCGTGCGACCGCGTAGTTGTCCTGTATCGTGGTGAAATAGTGGAAACCGGAGCTACAAAGCAGGTGCTTGACCGCCCGCAGCACGAATACACGCGACAGCTTCTGGCCGCCGCGCCGGATATTCAGCAGGCGCTGAAGCTCCGTGCGGCCGGTTAATCAGCGGTGAAAATGCCGGGTTAGCTTCCGCTATGCAGAGGTAATTCCGGGTGCCCGGCCCATTCGTGCCACGAGCCGACATAAACCGCCAGGTCATGGTATCCGGCAAGCCTCAGAGCCACAAGAACCGTGGCGGCACGCGCGCCTCGATGACACCAGGCGATAATTCTTTGAGAAGGATTAAACCCGGCCTCGGCGGCGAGGCGGGCAATAGCTTCGGCTGATTTAAAGCTGCCGCTCTCCACTACATCCTCCCAGAACAATAGCGTCGAGCCGGGTATCCTTCCCGCCCGTGCGCAGCAGTCATGAACAAAGCTGCCTGCGTATTCCGTTGGCCTTCTCGCATCGAGTAAGACAGCCGTCTGCGTATCAGCCTCAAGCACTTCCTGGCGGGTTGCGGCCAGCTGCGGCATGGCAGGCGGAATGGCAGGGGCATTAACTGGGGAAACATCAGCCCAGGTGCCGCTACCCGGCGCTAAATTGCCGCCAGCCTCCATCCACGCATTAATACCGCCGTCCAGAACAAGGCCGGACCTGCCCAGAGCGAACCACAGAAACCACAGGCCGCGTGGAGAACGCATTCCCACTTCTTGCTCAAAAAAGACCGGCGTTGCGTCATCGGCAATATTTAGCTGCTGCCAGGCCTGGATAAAAGCCCCGGCCATCGCCGCGTAGTCTTCCTGCGTGGAGTCGGGAACAAAGTAGTCGTAGACGTTAAGGCCGTATGCGCCAGGCAAGGAGGCCTCTCGCCAGGCGGCAATGTCCCGAACATCAATCAGCGCCAGCCGCTCGCCGCTGGCAAGGCGCTGACGCAAATCGTTGGCGCTAATTATCATCAGTAGCTTCCCAGCCAAACGGCAGCTTGCAGCCTTCGCCCCGCGAGAGCGCCTCCTGCAGAACTCGGGCGGCGAGGGCGATATCAAAGACGTTAAGGCCGAAAGAGGAGAAATAAACTTTGTCCGTCGGGCTGGCATGCCAGCCGTCAACCACCAGGTTGGTTAAGTCAGCCGCCACTTTTAGCTCGTCAAATAGCCCGGCGCGGTACATCTGAAACAGGCTCTTGGCGCTGGTTTGTTTGAAATCGCCCCAGAGATCCACCACCACCTGGTCGGCGGTGGCAATCGTTTCGAACGCCACTTCGTGATAGCCGATTTGTAGCACCATGGTGCCCGCTCGCCAGATACCGGGGCGCAGAAAAGGCTCGCTGGCGCTGGTGCAGGTGATGAGCGCATCCCAGTGCTGGCTTAGCGCATCATGCAGCGCTTCAAACTGCGTGACGGGCCAGGGTAAATCGCCGGTCTGGCCCAGCATTTTCACCAGGTGCTCTGGCGTGCGGTTCCAGCAGTAGACCATTTCAAGGTCGGGAAAGTGCGCGCTCAGCATCTCAAGGTGAGCGCGAGCCTGAACGCCTGCGCCAAGCAGTAAAATACGTTTTGGCGCACGGGGGGCTGCTTTCTGTAGCGCAAGGGCCGAAACCGCCGCCGTCCGGGTTGCCGTGAGGCTGCCGCTTTCCAGCAGCCCGATGGGAAGGCCGTTGTCGGCGCGGTTGAGCAGCGTCATCGCCATTGCCTGCGGGTAGCCGTCGCTGGCGCGGGGACGGTGAGCTGTCCACTTCACGCCGGTGGCATTGAACCGCCCACCAACTCTGGCCGGAAGGGCGTAAACTTTGCCCAGGGGAGTAGCGAGGTCGACATGCGTTTCGGCGGGCATTACCGCTTCACCGCTTCTCAGCAGGCGGACGGTGTCCTCAATATCCCGTAAGGCCGTGACAGGGTCACTTCCACCCAGGCCGGTAACCTGCTGACGGTTCAGTATTTGCATGCTCAGTGTTCCAGTAACGTTTGGGCAAAGGGATAGAGCGCCGGAGAGCCGCCGCAGTGCATGAAAATAACCGAACTGCCGGGGCGAATCTGACCTTGCTCTGCAAGCGTCATTAAGCCGTGCATCGCTTTACCAGTATAAACCGGGTCGAGCAGCACGCCTTCCTGCTGAGCAACCTGATAAATAGCATTAATGCCGCCTTCAGAAGGTACGCCGTAGGCGCTGCCAACAAAGCCGTCTTCAATCCAGATATCCTGCGGCTGCCAGCTTTGATCCCAGTCGAGCAGGCGCGCACAGTCGTCCGCCATAGCGGAGATGCGGGCCTGGAACCAGTCCGCTTTGGCGCTGACGCTGATGCCAACAATTTGTGTTTTTGGCCAGTAGCGGCGCGCGCCAACATACAGCCCGGCAAGCGTGCCGCCGGAGCCGGTTGGGGCGACAATAACGTCAGGCGCGGATTTACCCTGCGCCCGTAATTGAGCATCTATCTCTTCCACCGCTCGCACATAGCCCAGTGCGCCAAGCGCGGTTGCGCCGCCGAGAGGAATGATCATAGGTTTTTCACCGCGGGCGCTGGCCGCGTCGGCATGAGCCTGCATCGCGCCTTCAATCTGGGTAAAGTAGCCTTCGGGATCGAGGAATTGCAGCTCCGCGCCAAACAGCTTGTCCAGCAGTAAATTGCCCTGGTAGGTTTGCGGCTCATCGCCGCGCAGGACCAGCACCGGCTTCATGCCGAATTTGCGCGCCGCCGCCGCAACCATCCGGGCATGGTTAGACTGGTGGCCGCCGGTGGTGATAACGACTTTTACGCCCTCGCGGCAGGCTTCTGCCATCAGGTATTCCAGCTTGCGGACTTTATTCCCGCCGCCGCCGAAGCCGCTGTAATCGTCGCGTTTGATGGTTAATTCAATGCCTAAGGCCTGGGACAGGCGCGGCAATGATTCCAGCGGAGTGGGGAAGAATCCTAGCGTAACACGTTCAAAATCATTCACATTTTTCATGCATTATCCTGTCTGGTTCCCTGATGCCGGAGGTCGTTAAAAAGCGACAAGCCAGTCGTTAAGCGACTGCTGGAAGCGCTGAAGCCCGAGAAGCGTAACGAATTCGTTCACCCCGTGAGCGTTGCCGCCGTAGCCAAGCCCGCCGATTAAAAAAGCGGGGGCAACGGGAGCGAAAGCGTAGGCGGGGGCGCAGCCCGGCGCCCACGGCCAAATTTGCGGCCTGGCGTGTTGCTGGTGATAGCTGACCATAAGCTCTGCTACGCCGGGATCGTCGATGCTAAAGCGGTAACCGGGGTAACTGTCGCCGGGCACCAGTTCCACTCCTGAAAGCGCGGCGACCTGCTGCTCAATGCGGCGCATAAGTTTTTCGCCGTCAACTACAGGCGGCGTTCTTAGCACCAGGTCGGCAAAGGCTTCCGGGGGTATAACGCCCTGCGCGCCGTGCGGCAGGCTGGCTATTTCAGAAATGTTCAGCACCGCGCTACCAAGCAGATAAGCCAGGAGGCTGTAGCTGTCTCCTTCAATCGAGAATTTTTCGCTGCGGCGAAAGGTTAGCTCGTCGTCAGGATTAAAATTGGCCGCAAGCTCGTCGAGAATTGAACGGGCTTCTTCATCAAGTTTGCCGGTTTCGAGCACGCCGTTAGCGTGGGCGGGCGCGAGGGTATTCAGAGCCTGCACCAGCCGCCAGACCGGATTATCTATCCAGGCGGCATTGCTGGCGTGTATGGCCGCCTTCGGGCCGCCCCAGCTTCCCCCTTTTACTTGCAGGCGTCCGCCGCTGCGGCCGGTAAAGCCGAGATAGAGACGAGGTGCGCCCCCGCCGTATTCGCAAAGTGAGGGAAACAGCACGGCTTCGGCGGGGTTAATCGGGCAAGGCTGCTGCGCAAGATAGCGGCGCAGGTTGCCGCTGCCGATCTCTTCTTCACCTTCGAGCAGTATTTCGATGTTGGCGTGCAGCCGTCCCGAGTGATAGAGGTCGCGCACTACCATAAGCATGCCCGCCAGCGGGCCTTTGTTATTTTCAGCGCCGCGGGAAATAAACACCTCGCCTTTGTCCGGCCAGTGTTTCAGGCCGCCAACAAAAGGATCAACTTCCCAACCCGCGGTATCCGCAGGCATTACGTCGTACATGTTGTACAGCACCAGCGTGCGCGGCGAACCGATATCGACCCGGACATGAACCAGAGGCGGGGCGCTATCCTGAAGCTGTCCGGCTACCGGGAACAGCACTTCGGCATCGGTTTCTTCAACCAGCCAGCGCTCCAGCCAGGCGGCCAGTTCGCGCTGCTGGCCTATGTTTCCGGCCACGCTTTCAAATGGCGTTATCTGGCGCAGCAGATCCAGCGTTGCCTCTAATTGACTCATAGCCGGATCCTCGGGTTCAGCACCACGTACAGTAAATCAATCACTAAATTCATCATCACAAATACCAGCGCGGCGAGCAGGACAATAGCCTGTACCAGCGGGAAATCGCGGTTCTGGATGGCTTGCACCGCCAGGCGGCCAATACCCGGCCAGGCGAAGATAATTTCGGTGACCAGCGCGCCGCCGAGCAGCGAGGCAAAATACATGCCCTGCACGGTCACTACCGGGATAAGCGCATTGCGTAAGCCATGGCGGATAAGAATGCGCCATGAACTCAGGCCCTTGGCCTGCGCGGTGCGGATATAATCCTGGGCCAGAACATCTATCAGGCTGGCGCGCACCAGGCGGGCGATGGCGCTCATATAGTAGGCCCCAAGGCTAATGGCGGGCATTATCAAGTGGCTGAAGCTGCCGTAGCCGCTGGAGGGCAGCCAGCGCAGATGCAGGCTGAAATAGAGGATCATCAGCAGGCCGAGCCAGAAGACCGGTACCGCCTGGCCGCTGAAGGCCAGCAGGCGGGCAAGTAAGTCCCAAAAGCTGTTGCGCCATACCGCGCTTATTACCCCAAGCAGCAGGCCGATAAGCGTGCTCCAGGCAAGGGCGGAAACGGCAAGCAGCAATGTGGCGGGAACGCGCTGGGCAATAAGGTCGGTAACCGGCTGTTCATAGCGCAGAGACAGGCCGAGGTCGCCGTGCAGCAGGCTATTCAGATAATGGCCGTACTGCCAAAGCAGCGGACGGTCGAAACCCATAGCATGGCGGAAGGTCTCAATTTCTTCATTTGACGAGCCCGGCGGCATCATTACCGCGGCTGGGTCGCCCGTCAGGTGCAGGCTGTAAAAAATCAGCAGCGACACGCCAAACATCACCAGCACGGCCTGAGCGAAGCGAGAAAGAATATAGCGCAGCATCAGTCGAGCCTCGTGTGGGTTTTACGCAGCAGGCTGTCGCCGAGCAAATTGCAGCCGACAACCAGCGCGGCAATAATCAGCCCCGGCCACAGCACCAGCCATTCGGCCAGCAGCATATACGAACGGCCTTCGCCAATCAGGTTGCCGAGCGTTGGCGTGGGCGGCTGAATCCCCATGCCGAGGAAGCCGATTGAGGCCTCCAGCACGATGAGGCGCGGGATATCCAGCGTCAGCAGCACTATCAGCGGCGTGGCCAGGTTAGGCAGGATATGGCGCAGCAGGATGCGCGGCGTGGAGAAGCCCATCGCCCTGACCGCCTCAATGTATTCAAGTTCGCGGATCTCGAGGGTTTTAGCGCGGGCCACGCGGGCATAAATCGCCCAACTGGTGACGCCCATAATCAGAATGATGTTTTCCAGCGAGGTGCCAAATAACGCCATCACCAGCAGGATGAGCAGAATAAACGGCACCGCCAGCTGAATATCCATCAGGCGCATGATGACGGCATCAAGCCAGCCGCCAACGTAGCCCGCCAGCATGCCAAGCAGAGTGCCAATAACGGCGGCAATAGCCGCCGCCAGTAACACTACCGTCAGGGAAAGGCGGGTACCCGCCAATATTCTTGACAGCAAATCGCGCCCGAGTTGATCGGTGCCAAGCCAGTGCATACCGCTTGCCGTTTCGCTACCCGGCGGCAGGAAAATATCCGCCAGGTTATTGGTGAGCGGGTCGGGCAGCGGTAGCCACGGGGCCACCAGCGCCAGCAAAATCACTATGCCTAACAATAAGCCCCCCAGCGCCCCGTCGCCAGAAATCAGGCGGCGAGGGCGGCGGGCAAGGGCGCGTTGGGGGAAAATCATTTCAGCCTCAGGTCGTACAGCGGAATACGCGCATCGGCACGCCCGGTAAAGGTGAGATTATCGCTGTTGGCATACAGCGAATCTTCGCGATACAGCGGGATAAGCGGCTGCTCTTTGGCGACGACTTTCTGGATATCTTGCAGAATAAGCTCGCGTTTTTTTGCATCAACCGTGGAGCGGCTGGCGTTCAGCAGTTTATCCAGTTCCGGGTTGCTCACCGTGGAGTACGGCTCGCCGGAGTGCAGAATGGGATACAGCGCGGCGTCGGCGTCCAGGGTCTGGGTTGAACCCCAGGCCAGCATGTACATTTCCGCTTGCTTACCGGAAGCCACCTGCTGGGTGTAAACCGACCATTCAGGCACCTCAAGCTGCGCCTTCACGCCGATAGCGGCCAGATCCTGAACGATGGCCTGAGCCACTTCTGCACTGGCAATATAGCGACGTGGCGCCTGGAATTTCAGCGTAAACCCATTCGGATAACCGGCTTCTTTCAGCAGCTCTTTGGCCTTAGCTACGTCCTGCTGCGTGGCCGGAATATTGAGATAGCCGAAATCTTTAGCGCCCGCCATGGTGCCGGTTGGAGTGCCAAAACCGTGCAAGAGCTGGCTGGTGTAAGCCTGGCGGTTTAATGCCAGCGAAAGTGCCTGGCGTACGCGTGCATCACTTAAAGGTTTCTCACTATTCTTGAGGCCAAGGTAAATGGTTAACCCACCACCTTTTACCTGCTCAAGATGAACGCCTGGTTTGTTTTTTAGGGCAGAAACAAGGTCCGCAGGGACACTATCAACCAGCTGAACTTCCCCGGTTAGCAAGGAAGTAATGCGAGCGGTCGCTTCAGGAATAGGCCGCCATGTCACCCGATCAATTACTGGTTTCCCGCGCCAGTAATGTGGGTTAGACTGCATAACTACACGCTCATCTGGTATAAATTCTGTTAATGTATATGCGCCACTACCAATAGGTTTGCGTGCAAACTCTGCGGCACCGACTTTACTTACATAGGCCGGTGGCACGATATAGGTTGGATAGCGGCTCATACGAGTGGGTAGAAGAGGATCCGGGCCGTCGGTATGGATACGAACCTGGTATTCGCCGGTGACCTCTACGGATTTGATGGTGCGAATATAGGAAATGGTCGGCGCATGGTTGGCCGGATCAAGAATACGATCGATTGAAAATTTTACCGCAGCTGCGTTGACCGGCTCACCGTTAGTAAAACTGACGCCAGGACGCAAATCGAACTGCCAGGTTGTGTCATCCAGAGCTTTCCAGGATGTCGCAAGTCCTGGCTGGAGTTGCATGTTTTTATCACGCAGCACCAGAGTGTCGAAAATATTATCCACCAGAGTGGCGGCCTCTTTCAGGAAGCCGGGATCCATTGCGGTGGCGGAAGCAGGTTGAGCAATGACTAATTCACTGGCGTAGCTGAAGGGGGTTACCAGACTCATTAATACAGCCAGAGCTGCAAGTTTACGACCGGATGCTTTCATTTTTGGTCTATCCCTATACGTTACCGTCTAAATTATTGATGAGTATCGAATGTTTTTTCAGGCTTAATCGCATGGCAGTATAAATTAAGTAGCAAGAGTACATGATATATCCTATATACTCCATGGACGACAAGCCAGTTATTAAACTGCAAATACAAAGTAGTTATTTTGCTATAGGAAATAAACATGCTTGACTTAGAAAAAGCGCAAAGAATGAGTTTAACCATGCAGGTTGAAGCAAGGTTAAAGGGTGCATTAATCGTGGGAACGCTAAAACCCGGAGCCAGATTAGTCACCAAAGAGATTGCGGAGCAGCTTGGAACCAGCATTACGCCGGTGCGTGAGGCTCTGCTTCGACTTGTCTCTTCGGGGGCGCTGGATGCGACCCCGGCTCAGGCTTTTTTGGTCCCTGAAATTTCGCTTGGCCGTTATCATGAAATAACCGTCATCCGGAAGAACCTGGAAGGAATGGCGGTAGAGCAGGCTGCACGGCATATGGATCAAAGCAAACTTGCCCGCTTACAGCAGCTGTGCGATGCATTTCTTCAGGCAAAACAGGAAAGCGTTGAAGCCGCCCTACAGGCAAACAGAGAGTTCCGTTTCCAGCTCTTTGACTATGCGGATATGCCGACTCTGACCGTCTTAATTGAACAGTTGTGGGTGCGTATTGGCCCTTGTTTCAATTATCTCTACCCGCAGTCGGAAGTAATGAGCCAGGGTCATCATAATTATGATGACTTGCTCGAGGCTTTAGCCGAGAAAGATGAAGCCCGCAGCGTGAAGGCAATTCATAAAGCAATTGATGATGGCGCGGATATTTTACGTCGCCAGTATTTTGGCTAAATAACACACAGCGTTATTTTATTCAGGCCCGATAAATAAATGGCCTTTTGTTGCACTGAATTTTTTCAGCTAACGCAAACAAAAGGCCATTTCTTATATTACTGGCAATATTTATTGCCAGTATTTAACTTCAGCTCAGCGCCTGCGCCAGGTCGGCCTGCAAATCATCGGCATCTTCAATACCCACAGATAAACGAATCAGCTGCGGCACGATGCCATTGGCTAAACGTTGCTCAAGAGGAATGGACGCGTGCGTCATGGTGAAAGGCTGGCTGACCAGGCTTTCCACGCCGCCGAGGCTTTCGGCCAGGGTAAACCACTTAAGTTTCTTAATCACCTCTGCCGCACGCTGCTCGCCGCCGTGAACCACAATAGAGATCATGCCGCCAGGCTGGGACATTTGCCGGCGCGCCAGGCTGTGCTGCGGGTGGCTTTCCAGCCACGGAAAATAAACTTTTTCCACCGCCGGGTGCGCTTCCAGCCATTTAGCCAGCTGTAGGGCATTGGTGCTATGGCGTTCCATGCGCAGCGCCAGGGTACGTATACCGCGCAGAGTAAGGAAGCTGCTGAACGGATCAAGCACGCCCCCAACCGCATTCTGCAAATAGCCCAGCTGCTGAGCGAGATCCTCGTTATTCCCCACTACCGCCAGCCCGGCAACAACGTCAGAATGACCGTTCAGGTATTTGGTTGCCGAATGCACCACGATATCAAACCCGCTTTCCAGCGGGCGCTGCAATGCAGGAGAGGCAAAAGTATTATCGGCCACGCTAATCAGGCGGTGGCGTTTGGCAATATCCGCAATGGCCGCGAGATCGGCCAGCTTAAGCAGCGGGTTGGTCGGGGTTTCGACCCAGATCATGCGAGTTTCCGGGCGAATGGCCGCCTCTAACGCTTCGAGATCGTCCGGTTTTACCCAACTAACCTGGAGAGAAGCGCTGCGCTTGCGCACGTTTTCAATCAGTCGCCATGTTCCGCCATAAACGTCATCAACGGCGATAATGTGGCTGCCGCTGTCCAGAATTTCGAGCACAGTGGAGATAGCCGCCAGGCCGGAAGCAAAGGCATACCCCTGTTTGCCGCCTTCCAGCTCGGCAATCGCGGTTTCCAGCGCCTGGCGCGTTGGGTTGCCGCTGCGGGAATATTCAAAGCCGGTGTGCTGGCCGGGGGCGGGCTGCTCGAAGGTGGATGTGGCGTAGATCGGTGGCATTACCGCGCCGTGTGCATCCTCAAAAGTTCCGCTGTGTACGCTTTGGGTGGCAAACTTAGTCATCATATTTCCTTTGTATTCATGCCAGGTTTTGCTGGCTGAGCCATTGATCGTTAAACATTTTCGACAGGTATTTATTGCCGCTGTCGCAGGCGAAAGTAACCACGCGCTTCGGTGAGGTTTGCGCCTGACAGTAACGAAGGGCGGCGGCGAGCAGGGTACCGGTCGAAGAGCCAGCCAGTACCCCTTCGTGAGTCAAAAGGTTGCGTGCGGTGGCAAAGGCTTCGCGGTCGCTGATGCGGTAGGCATGCCGTACGCTCTTAAAGTCCGCCAGTTCGGGAACAAAATCTTCGCCTATGCCCTCAACCAGCCAGCTTCCCACTTCGCCGTAGCTCCCGTGTTCAACTACGTCGGCAAGGATCGAACCGCACGGATCGGCGAGGACAAACTCGGTATCTGGCGAGTGCTGGTGGAAAAATTGCTGTAGCCCGCCAAGCGTACCGCCGGAGCCAACGCCTACCACAATGGCGTCGATTTTTCCTTCGGCCTGCTTCCAAAGTTCAGGTCCCGTACCCCGGGCATGTGCCAGCGGGTTTGCCGGGTTGGAAAACTGGTCGATGTAGAAGCTGTCGGGAATATCCGCCGCCAGCCTGAGGGCGTAGTCCTGGTAGTAGTCCGGGTGGCCTTTGGTGACGTCGGAGCGGGTCAGGCGCACATCAACGCCCAGCGCCTGAAGGTGGAAAATCTTCTCCTGGCTCATTTTGTCTGGCACCACCAGAATCAGCGGGTAGCCTTTTTGCGTGGCGATCAGCGCCAGGCCCAGCCCTGTATTCCCGGCGGTTGCTTCGATTATCGTGCCGCCTGGCCGCAATTTGCCGCTGCGTTCAGCCTGCTCAATCATCGATAGCGCAACGCGGTCTTTAATTGAGCCGCCGGGATTTTGGTTTTCCAGCTTCAGCAGCAGCTCGCAGCAGCCGGTATCGAGGTGGTTCAGCCGCAGCAGCGGAGTGTGGCCTATCAGGTCAAGTACAGAGTCGGCAATCATGGTTCTCTCGCAACATGAAAAGTGTTCATGTATGGAATGATAGGGCGGCCAATTGCCCCATCTAAAGAACATAAACCCGCTGTTTAGAACTGAAAGTAATATAATCTGCTGGTTTGGCGGTAGGGAGGGAAAGCCGTTTGGATGTCCAGAGTGGGGGATGGCTAAAAGATACGTTTTTTGCGGGATCCGGCTCGTTTTATATACAAAAAAGCCAGCCTGTTATGCACGGGCTGGCTTAGTATTTGCGAAATTGTACTAACGGGAAAATGTCCGAGCGACTAGCTGCTGCGGCGGTCGCGGATCCACTCCTGAACCTCTACAACGAACTCATCCGGCGCTTTGCGATACATGCGGCGGGCAAGATCCAAAACGGTGTGCTGGGCCAGCGCTTCTTCCATACGCTGCTGGGCAATGTTCATGACGGCGCGCACGCCGCAAATACCTTCGCAGGCCCATTTGGGCGCAGGTTCGTCGAAAATGGCGAGCCGCTGGCGAATTTCTTTGCAGTCGAAAATGCTCTTTTCACCGTCGATGGCTTCGACAATATCCAGCACGCTAATCTGGTCCGCGGGCCGGGCGAGGCTAAAACCTCCGCCTTTACCTTCGCTGCTGACTACCAGGCCACCTTTAGAAAGCCGGGTAAAAATTTTGCCAAGATAGTCGTACGGCACGCCCTGCAGCTCGGCAATTTCACGCACGCTCATTTCGCGGCCTTCGCCTTTACTGTCCACCATGCATATCAGACTGTGAATGCCGTACTCCACGCCCGAACTGTAAAACGCCATGCTGCCTCCGACTGATTTAATCCAGGTAATGTAGGGATTTTACGCCCGGGATGCAATCCGCAGGCGTGAAGTGTCGGTATATAAAATTAACTACGAAAGATCTTGTCGTAGTCAACTGCGACAAGTATAGTCGCAGTCGTTGGCCATCGAGGGCCTTTATTGGAGTAGAGCAATGCAACAGAAGATCCTGATTCTTGGCGCCGGTTTTGCCGGTATGTGGGCGGCCCTGAGCGCAGCGCGCCTGGCGGCAATGCACCAGCGTGAAGATATTGAGATTACCGTGCTTGCACCCCAGCCGGAGCTGCGGGTTCGCCCACGTTTTTATGAAACCCAGGTTGCCTCGCTGGTTGCTCCGTTGCAGCCGCTGTTTGACGTGACCGGCGTGACGTTCGTTAAAGGAGAAGCGCAGCGCATCGACAGCGAAAATCATTGTGTGTGGTATCGCGATGAGCAGGGAAATAGCACTCCGCGCCAGTACGACCGGCTGGTACTGGCTACCGGCAGCAACCTCAAACGCGACCTGATTAGCGGGGCGGCGGAACACGCTTTCGACCTCGACCAACTGGAGAGCGCGCTGCGCCTTGAGCAGCATATTTCCGCTCTGGCACAGCGGCCGGACAGCGAAGCGCGTAATACGGTTGTCGTTTGCGGCGGCGGTTTCACCGGAATTGAAATGGCGACTGAACTCCCGGCAAGGTTGCGCACCATTCTTGGAGCCGATGCCGCAGCCCGCGTCATTGTGGTGGAGAGGGGCGATAAGATTGGCGGCCGCTACAGCAGCGAATTGCGTGAAGTTATCGCCACCGCCAGCGAGGCGCTGGGCGTAGAATGGCGTCTTAGTGCTGAAGTGCGTGAAGTGGATGCCGAAGGTCTTGTCCTCGCCGACGGGGAGCGAATTCAGTCGAGCACGGTTATTTTGACCGCTGGCGTACAGGCAAGCCCGCTGACGGAGCAGATTAAAGCCCCGCGCGATAAGCAAGGGCGGCTGCATGTAAACGAATTCCTCAAAGTAGAAGGGCAGCCGGGAATCTTCGCCACCGGCGACGTAGCCCGGGCAGCAACCGATGATAAAGGTAACCTGGCGCTGATGACCTGCCAGCACGCAATAATGCTTGGCCGCTTCGTCGGTTACAACGTGGCGGCAGACTTGCTCAACGTTGCGCCTCTGCCTTATCGCCAGATTAATTACGTCACCTGCCTCGATCTCGGCAACTGGGGAGCGGTGTTCACCGAAGGCTGGCAGCAGGAAGTGAAGCACGTTCGCGAAGAGGCCAAGAAAATTAAGCTCTCAATCACCCAGGAGCTGATTTACCCGCCGGTAGCCGACAGAAAAATTGCGTTTGAAACGGCTGACCCGCTGGCACCTTTCGTTTAAGCGACAGCGCTGGGGTAGCCTGCCGAATCGGGCTGCCCTAAATTAAACGCTAATCCTTAGAGAAAGGGTGGTCAGATGGGCGGTTATCGTCCGTTTGCCGGGGTTTTGGGGTGCTAGTATCAGTAAATAACTTCTTACTATTACTAAAAAACCTCATGGAAAATAACTTTCTAAAACAGATTCAGCAGTTCCTGGTGGATTTTGAAAGCGCGCCCCTGAACCCTGATTTACCTCGTTACCTGGCTGATTATCTTTTCTCACATCAGCAATTACTGGATGATGCCGAAACAACGCTGACGCTAATAAATACCCTTGGCGACTGGCTGGACGGAATAGAATTGCAGCCGAACCAGCTTTACCTCGCACTATACCTGTACTGGATTAGCGCAATGACCCGTAACGGTATCGAGGTCTTTTATTTTGGCGATTTGAATCATCTGCAGTTTCTGGGCGCTCGTTTCAGCACGCCCGTGATTAATAATCTTTATTTCCTCAGTGCGGCAGAGACCAACAGGCAGGAAATTGACGATTTTTACGCGAAGATTGCCGGGAGCGTAGCGCCATTTGTCATTTACGATCCTCAGGGGCTCAAGCTGGCCCTGGCCGTTGAACATTCCCAGGCTATTGCCTGCCTCTCCTTTTTTGACCTGTTGATTGATAATTTTATTCCGGCAAGCCCCGATGCCGGGAGCCTCACGCATTTGCTGGCGAAACCCTATTGTGATTTGGCTAATCCGCAGATAAAAACGGCGATTATCGGTAATTCTTATAGCTTCTATGGCTTCCCTGAAACGCTCCTTGAGCACAGCGTTAACATCTCTACCCACAGCCTTGGCCTTAAGCAGGCGCAGCAGCTGACCCGCCATATTCTTGACCGCTTTCCCCATATTGAAAATTTTGTGTACTGCCTCGGTTTTTTTGACCTCTACTGCGATTTATTAAAAAGCAAAGATGACTTCAATCAGCAGATAATCCATGTCTGGAGCCAGCTGAACAGCCATTACCAGATAAAGGAAGTCAGCGAGTCGGCAATGGATGGCTGCCTGGTATTCAGCCGGCTGGCGATGCCGTCTCCCGCTCAGGGGATGAAAATAGACGGGTTAGAGGATTTAAACGCGCGCGACCAGGTGTGCGACAACTCCCGGGCGATATTTGCCAGCACCGGTTATCTGCCTTTTGAACAGCAACAGCAGGCCGCTCAGCAGCGGGGCGTTTCACATTCGAAATCGATTCGCCATCATTTAACGCTGAATGAGAATGAGCTGCGGGTAACAGCATTGGCGACGGAGCTGGAGCAGCGCGGAAAGCAGGTAGTCTGGCTGACACCGCCTTTCCCTCCGGCCTACGTGGAGCATCTTGATGAGGAGATGAAGTCCACCCATCGGCGCTGCTTTGCCGGGCTGGAGAGTGCGGGTTCGCGTTTTATCGATCTTTCAGAAAACCAGGCGTTCCGGCCCGAGGATTTCCGCGACGGCGATCATCTGAACTTTACCGGTGCCAGTAGGATGGCGGCAGAGTTGCGCAGATTAAGAGTGGTTATCTGATAAACAAATAAGGAAGGGGAAGCCCCTTCCTTAGTCTTTCCGGTTTCAGGTTCCGGCGGTCAGGCAGGCTGGCTCGCCCGCTTCAACATCTGATAAAGCTCGTCTTTAAGCCTCAGTTTTTCTTTCTTCATTTGCACGACTTCATCGTTATATCCCGTCCCTTGCGGACCCTCCCTGCGCATAATTTCGCTATCGAGACGGTTGTGCTTGTCAAACAGGCTGAGAAAGCGGGGGTTTTCGGATTTCAGGTGGGAAATCAATTCACGGTACTCAGGAAACATGTCAGGCCTCCCTGGTCGGATGGTAGGTGAATGGAATGAAACTGGCAGATGCCAGAGTTCAGTGTAGAAGCAGAAGGCCCGCAAAGGAAAGGTTAAAAAAGCATCGAATTGTCAATTTGCGATCCAGGTTGTTCCAGCATGTAATGACATGCATTCTCATTCATCAGCGAAAAATAATGCCGTAAAAAGCTAAAGACGGAGTCACTTTTGTGCTCTAAGATATGTCTATGATATATCTTACACCTCAAGAGAATAACCTATGACGATACAAAATAGCGGCAAAAAAGTGCCTGTAAGGGTGCGAAATGAACTCAAATTCCGTGAATTGACGGTAAAAAGCAAAGACTTTATCGCTAATACCTTCTTCCGTATTGTATTCAGCGGCCCGCAGCTGGCCGACTTTTCCTCCCGGGGCTTTGATGACCATATCAAAGTGTTTTTCCCGGCGGTGGAGAGTGCTTTTACTCCACCTCAAATCACCGACGAAGGTATCGTCTGGGGCGACGGGCCGCGTCCACAGTCCCGCGACTATACGCCGCTGGACTTTGATGCGGTACGCCAGGAGCTGACGATAGATTTCTATCTGCATGAAGACGGTGTTGCCAGCAACTGGGCGAGGGACGCGAAGCCGGGCGATAAGCTCACCATTGGCGGGCCACGCGGCTCGCTGGTTATCCCAACCGATTATCGCTGGCAGTTGTACATCTGCGACGAAAGTGGACTTCCGGCTGTGCGCCGCCGCCTGCAATCCCTCCCGGCTGAAGCGCGGCCGCTGGTGCTGGTCAACTGCCACAAAGCAGAAAGCCTCAGCTATCTTGAAGCGTTCACCTCCGCACAGGTACAGGCGCTAAAGCATGATGAAATCGTTGAGCTACTGAAAGAGCTTGAGATCCCCGCTGAAGATTATTTCATCTGGATAGTGGGCGAAGGCCAGCAGGCTAAACAGCTGGGCGACTATCTGCTGGAAGTTCGCGGCCTGGATGCAGACCTGGTGCGCACCGTCGCTTACTGGCACGGTAAATAAGGAGCGGGCGATGCGAATTCATCATTTAATGCAGCAAAAATGCGAACGTCATGAACGCCACGGAGGAAGGGGCGGCCACGGTCGTCATGAGCAAAGCAACCCGGAAGGTCGCGCCCGTCATCGCCGTGAGCGCCTGTTTGACGCCAACGATATTCGTCTGCTGATCCTGCATTTACTTTCCGGTGGCCCGGCGCACGGCTATGAGCTAATCAAATCCATTGAAGGACTGGCAAAGGGAGAATATGTTCCCAGCCCCGGCATCATCTACCCGAACCTGACGCTGATGGAAGAGATGGGGCTGATCGTTGCCGGCGAAGGGCAAAGTGGCAAAAAAGTATTTGTGTTAACAGATGAAGGGAAAACGTCTCTGGCAGAGCAGTCTCAGGAGTTTGAGGCGGTCACGGGGCGGCTGGCCACGCTGGGCTTGCTTGGCGATAACCGCCGTCTGCCCGAAGTGCAGCGCGCCATTCATAACTTTAAAATGGCGCTGAATACAAAGTTGGGGAGTGCAGGCTTGTCGCAGGAAACGCTGTACAAGATAGTCGATACCCTTGACCAGGCGGCGAAAGATATAGAACGCAGTTGAGTCTAAAAGCCATTAACTGAAAGTAATACCGGCGCTGATATGCGATAAGCTATATTTACATGGAAAAAGGCTTAATCATGCCAGTATCAGCGCCGCAGCACAGAGTTTCAGCCGGAGCTTACCAGAAAAAACTTCACGATAATTTCAGGGTAAATTCCACAATAAAGACCCAGGACATAAACCCGGACCGCTCTGGCATTCCGGATGAAATACGCAATGTAGGAAGCAGCATCAACAGAGTAGTCAATTCCTACGAAGAGCTAAGCAGACCATCATACCAGGCTACAGCGCCGCGGCAGGGCATAGCCGCACCGCTGTTGTTGCTGTTGAGTCAGGTAAGACTTGATGCTATCCCGTTTTCAACTGACCTACTGAGATTTCCGGCAGCGGAGGCATCGCCGCTGCCGCTGGCTGAAACAAAATCAACCATGGCAGCAGATATCTTCCGGGATTTGAAAAGCGATGGCTATATTGTTACAGGCGATCGGAAGCAGAGCGAATTAATTTCCAGCCTGGTAAAGTATTGGGTCTCTGACGGGCAACTGACCGCAGATGAAAGCGGAGATACTGAACTGTGGCTTAGGTCGGAAGCCGCCGGCATGCCGATGGTTGTTGCCCGCCTTGATAATGAGAGTTCGGGCACCACCCGCACGAGACGGGCTCTGGTCGAAGAGTCTGACCCTGGAACTGGAGAACATATAAAAGAACACTGCGCATTTGAAGAAGACATACTTAATGCAAGGGGGGAGAACCAGGGAAAGCTGCTTTTATTCGAGGCCCAAAGGGCCGAAAATCCGTTTCGCATGATATATGATGATACTGATGGAGGCCCCTCTCCGGAAGCCCGTGGCGTTGCAAATGGCCTTAACATAGTTGCCGGCATTCTTACGCTGGGAATTTTGCCCTTATTCGGGGGACTTATAGCAAACGCCAAACGACGGGAATATTATCAGAACAAAGGGGATGAAATTTGTGCAGAACGATTCAGAAGGTTGTTTATTGCGGAAGTGGCAACGTCTCTTGATGTGGACGGGCTGACATTTGCGCAGCGGGGAGGTACCGGGAAAGTGAAACCATCAGAACTTTTCCACGCTTTGCCGGAACAAGAGAGGGCTGCCTTTTATACCCGTAACCCACACTCCGGCATCAGAAAGGAAATTCTGCTGGAGCTGAAACAGGGAAATGGAGCAATAAATGATAATGGACGCAAGGTTTATCTCAAACCAACTGATAAAACAAATGAATTCACAACATATTACCCTGATGCGGTAAATCCGGAGTTACTGGACAGGCGAGTTATTGTTGATGAAAGTAATATGTCATGGCGTTATGCGGATAGTTTTGACTCATCGGGTCTCAATGTCGAAATCAGTGAAGGAAAGCGACAGGTAAGACTGCATGGTGAAAACTATGAACTTCAGCAGAATGCTGTCGGTAAATATGAAATCGTTGTAAATAAAGAATCAGAGGTGAGGAAGTTTATTCCGATTTATATGGAGCCATTATCACGGACATGGCACCTCAGCACGCATAATGAACACTCTGTATTCAGCAACAAACAAATTAATACCATTACAGAAATAAAAGTAAAAAAAGAAAATGGATTTTATTATACCCGCAGAGGAAACAATAATCAGAACTACTACGGGAATGGTAATATATATGTACAGGAACAAATAGGTGACTACAATCGCTATCCCTGGGGGCGTTATGTTGAAATGAACGGTGAACTGGTTCCAGTTAAAGAAATGATAACACCGGGACATGGTTCCCATTATGAAGTGTACGACCGGTCGTTTCCTGAGAAAAAAGGCCATCGGATTGAGTGGGATGGTGAACGCTGGTTATTTGAGCGAAAAACATCTGCTCATGTATCTGAAGATTTAGAGAAAATAATTGATCCCGAAATTGTTGTTGCGAAAGTGGACGTGGGAAAAATTTCGGCCCCTGACCATCAGGGGTTAAGATATGATGCTGATGAAAATAGATATATTAAAATCGATAATAACTTTGTTAATGTTTATAAACATGAGCAGTTATATTGCATCAGAAAAAATAATGGTGATAATTTATTTATTTATTTATTTTAAGAAAGATGAGTTCTTTTTGCATGGGAATAAGATTACAGATAGATTTGATGCCAGAAAGCTAGCGAACATAGATATATCCGCACTTGGCGTTCACTCTGTTCCAAATTATAAAAATATTTACATTACAGATAATGGCAGTCTTTATATAAAGTTAAACGGTGAACATTATCCAGTCGAGTTTATGGGTAAGGATAGACGAGTGGTTCTTATTGGCTCACCAAATGAAGTTCGCTTTGCCTGCATATATGGGGTGGGGGATGGTAGCATAAAAAATATCGATGAATACCTTGACCAGTCCATTTTGACATATCATGGAGATACCGGGTTGTATATCAGCACTGATATGGTAACAGAAAAAGCGCAGGTTATGAAATATGATAAAAACAAAAACAATTTGGTTAACACTCATGCTATCTCGATACATGATATAAATAAACAACTAAATAAAATAGAGTTCAAAAACTTTGATCTGTACATTCCTAAAAAAACGTCCCGCGATGTATACCTTGCAGCACATGCTGCACAGGATATTAATCTTTTCAGTCGAATACCTGATAACCTCGAATTAAAATTCTATACAGAGAAAGGGAGGTCTCTTTATGGCCATGTTGATGATTTGCAAGATTTAGTGAATGGAAAATTTAATACGGTAGAAACAAAAAACGGAGGTGAGTACATTGAGGCTTACGATATAGCTTTTGATCATGATTCACAAATTAATTACGCTAAGTTAGCGGTTGAATCAAATAAAATTATTATAAAGATTAAAGATCATGGTGAGGTGACGTTGAAAAATTTACTCCGCGATATATCTTCTCTGTCTGATGAAGATAAAACGCTTCATCTGTATATGTGCCGATCGTTTTAAAGCTTCCGCTGACGCCTCTTTTAATGTCAGCGTTAAGCTACTCACCGCATAGATGACGTGTCAAAGTCCTTCGGCAGGTGAACGTGATTTCTCAAAACGAATGTCCGACTCGCCAGATTTTGAGTCGGGCATCCATCATCAAATCCTGTTCTATATCGCCCCTCCGGGTTTAGCCGAAGGGGAGATGATTACTGGAAGCTGTAGCTCAGGTTAACGCCCACGCCATAATTACGGCCCGGAGCCGGTTCAAAATAGCGACCGTTTCCTTCGTTTACAATCACCGAACCAACATAATCCCGATCAAACAGATTATCTACCCGGCCCCAGACGTCCAGCAGCCAGTTTTGCTTCACATGCAATTTGTAGCCGGTATTCAGTGAGGCGGTGGTATAAGTTGGCGCATTTGCATCGTTCTGGTCGTCGGCCTGAATATCGCTCATATAGCGCACATCTGCTCCGGCGTACCAGCCTTCTTCCGGGGCGTATTCCAGAGAGGCATAGCCCATATTGCGTGCGATGCCCGGCATGCGGTTGCCATTACAGTCACTCGCCCCGCAGGCGTTACTGCGGTACGTCGCATCAAGGTAAGTCCATGCCATTTTCATGCGCCAGTCATAGCCGAACTGCTGGTCAAGCGACAGCTCAAGCCCGCGCCTGCGAGTTTCTCCGGCATTTTTGTAGGTTGTGCGACCGCCGCTGCTTTGATCGACAACGATCTCGTTATCGGTATCGGTCTGGAACAGGGCCGCGGTGAAGAGGCCGTTGCCTATGCGGTTTTTACTGCCAACCTCAAAGGTGTTGCTGGTGGACGGTTTGAGGCCAAAGTTAAGCCCGGATTCGCCGTTATCGCGGTAGGAGAGTTCATTGATTGTCGGCGTTTCAAAGCCGCGCCCCGCTGAGGTGTAAACATTCCACCCGTCGTTTATCGCGTATTTGAGCGAGGCCGCAGGTAGCCATTTATGGTAGCTGGCGTCGCCGCTGTCATCCCCGTTTTTACCGACGATGTAATGGTCGTTTGAGTCGAAATAGACCGAGCTGTAGCGCACGCCCGCATCGAGGCTAAGTTTGTCGGTTAACTGCCATGCGGTTTGCAGATACGGATCGAGATTCCACATCAGGTTGCGCTCATTGCGGCGCAGATTACCCTTTTCACCGAATACCGGTGCGCCGTTTTCAACCACAAAATTCTCGTAGCCTTTGCGCTTTTCGGTCATCGTTTCATAGTCCAGACCGGTGGTGAAGGTCACCGGAACCACGCCCAGATCGCCGGTGTGCGTCCAGCGCGTATCAATCCCCTGATAGTGCCTCGCGAGCTGAATAACGCCGCCGGGGTGGGTCTGGTTTTTCTGCGGAGCCAGCGGGATTGACTGATATTGCGTGGTTTCTCGCACGCCCGCGTACATCATCACGCTTAAATCATCGTGCTCGCTGAGCTGGCGCTCGTAGCGAAGGCCACCCTGAGTCTGTTTGGTGGTTTTGCGGGTGTTGTACTGATCTGCTCGCGGAGCCTGGCGCGGGTTATCCCGCCATTCCTGCTCCGTCAGGCCGCCCGGGTCATTGGCATCGATATCCACGCTGTTAAACATCAGAGTCAGCTTGCTGGCGTCATCCAGGCGAACGCCCAATTTCGCATTGCCGAGATTTTTCTGGGCGCTGCTGTGGTCGCGATAGCCGTGGGTGGTGAACCTGGAAGCTGAAATCGCGTAGTCCACGTCTCCGGCGTGGGTGCCGTCGCCGGTGGAGCCTGTTGCTTTCACGCTGTTGCGCCAGCTGCCGAAACTGCCGTAATAGCTGCTGGCTTCCAGGGTTGGCGGCTGGGTTCCGGTTTGGGTTTTAACGTTTACCACGCCGCCGGAAGCGTTGCCGTAAAGCGCAGAGAATGGCCCACGCAGCACTTCAACACTTTCCACGCTGTTCAGGTCAATATTCGAAGTTTGCCCCTGTCCGTCGGGCATGGTTGCGGGAATACCGTCAACATACATGCGCACTCCGCGCACGCCGTACATCGAGCGCGAGCCAAAGCCGCGAACCGAGAGCTGCAAGTCCTGGGCATAGTTCTGGCGATTTTGTATCTGTAGCCCCGGCACGCTGCTAAGGCTTTCGGAAAGATTTATCCGCGGAGCAGCCAGGCGCATATCGTCGCCATTTACCACGCTAACCGCCGCTGGCGTATCCAGTTCTGAGACGGTAGCCGGTTTTGCCGTAACCAGCAGGGTGGTTTCGTCGCTTTTAGCCGTTTCGGCGGCGTGGGCAAAGCAGGGCGTAAGAGCCGGGATTAAAAGAAGAGGGAACGCGGTTTTCATTCTGTGAGGCTTGTTTTTCAGGGCTATTTTCATCAGGAAGTGTTTTGCGGCTGGCGCCAGTTATTCTGGACAGGAAGGGTATATGTTAGTGGTTGTGTGTAAATTTTGAAAATTATTAGCGCACGTAACGTTAACTATTGGTTGCGAGTGATGAAAAAGAGGGCAAAATTTTTTTTAAAATTGCTGCATCCGGCGGGAGTACCTCAAACGTATATCCAGTTGTGAGCAACTTTTGCTCCTACAACTGAGGAATTCAAAATGAACAAATACTTTGCTTCTGCCGTGTGTGCTTCCGCTTTTTTCAGCACTATCAGCATTGCCGCGATGAATAATGACTCAGTCATGGTCGGCGGTGCGGCTATGTATCCCTCAAAAAATATCGTTGAAAACGCCGTGAACTCCAAAGACCACACCACGCTGGTTGCGGCAGTTAAGGCGGCGGGCCTGGTGGATACCCTGGAGAGCAAAGGGCCGTTTACCGTATTTGCACCTACCGATGCGGCGTTTGCCAAACTCCCGGCTGGAACAGTGAGTAATCTCGTAAAACCTGAAAATAAAGCCACGCTGACTTCTATCCTTACCTATCACGTTGTTGCCGGAAGGTACGACATGAAAGCGCTGGAGAAAAAAATTCAGCAGGGCGGCGGGCACGCGGAACTGAAAACCGTTAACGGCCAGCCGCTGTGGATTATGAGCAACGGCCCGCACAATATTCAGCTTAAAGACGGCAAAGGAAACATTGCCAATATCAGCACTTATGACGTTAATCAGAAAAATGGCGTAATCGATGTTATTGATACCGTACTGATGCCGAAGTGAGTGTCTATACTCGATTCAGGCTTGTTGCCCGGTCGGGAACTCTATGGATAAAACTCTGGTAGAACAGCAGGTAAAATTGATGCAGGCGGTCGCGGAAGGCGACCGTCGCGCATTTGAGCAACTTTATCGTCAGACTTCGTCCCATCTTTTTGCCGTGGCGCTGCGTACCGTTCAGCGCCGCTCCTGGGCAGAAGAGTGCCTGCATGACGCATTCCTTACGGTATGGAACCGGGCTTCAGGTTACGACCCTGCGTTAAGCTCTCCGGTCACCTGGCTTACCCATATCGTGCGTAACCGCTGTATTGACTGGTTGCGCAGCGGGCAGTCTCGCGCGGCAAATCAGGAAGATGAATTGAGCGATCAAACGCCGGATGTTGAAGAGCAGCAGGATAACGGCTGGTGCGATGAACAGCAGGCCAGCCGACTGCGTGGCTGCCTCGACGGACTAAGCAGTGAGCAACGGCAAAGCGTGGTGCTGGCCTATTATCAGGGCATGTCCCACGGCGATATCGCCGACTGGCTTCAACAGCCGCTCGGCACGGTTAAAAGCTGGATCCGCAGGGCGCTGGATCATCTGAAGGATTGTGTCGGCCTATGAACAGCAGCCAAAAAAGAGATAACGCCCTTGCCGCCGAATATGCCCTCGGCACGCTGCGCGGCAATGCGCGTTTACGGTTTGAAAAGCGCCTTCGGCTTGAGCCGGAGCTTGCCGCCGTGACGGGCCGCTGGCAGACGCTGCTGGGCGGGCTGGACAGCCATCTTGCCCCACAGCAGCCGCCCGAAAGCGTGTGGAAGAAAATTCAGCTTAGCCTGCCGCCGGAGCGCAGCAATGAGCGTTCACGCTGGAGCTGGAACTATCTCGGCTGGGCACTGGCCGCCGGTATTGCGGCCGTGGCGCTGGTGCCTTATTTCAGCAGCAAAGCGCCGGAACTGGCTCCGCTGGTGGTGCTTAACGGCGCGCACCAGCAGGGGCAGTGGCTGGTTAGTGCAGACAGCGAACGTAAAACCCTTAGCCTGACGCCGCTCCAGACGGCGGCGATTTCCGCCAACAATAGTCTACAGCTGTGGGCTATTCCGGTGGGGGCGAAGCCGGTTTCTCTGGGGCTGCTGGATAGCAGAGCACAGAGCAAAGTGGGTAACGGAGGCGTGACGTTGTCACGTGGGGTGACTATCGCCATCAGCCTTGAGCCGCAGGGCGGTTCGCCAACGGGTCAGCCAACCGGGCCGGTGGTGTATAGCGGAGTGCTGTAGCGATTAATCCTCTCCCGGCGGGGAGAGGATTGGGGTAAGGCGGGTTACTCGTGGTGATCGTGAACTTGCTGAGCCACTTCATGCACGCGTTTGCGCGCCCCGAACCAGCCCAGAGTCAGCAGCACACCCAGTACCGGAATAGACGCGATGGTGTAGGTGCCGTTCGGGTAGTCGAGCGCCATCAGCACCAGAACGCCAAGCAGGAACAGCAGCGTCAGCCATGAGGTAAACGGTGCACCCGGCAGCTTGAAGCTTACTTCTTCCGCTTTTCCTTCTTTAATCGCTTTGCGCAGGCGAATCTGGCACAGCACGATAAACGCCCAGGAAGTGATAATGCCGAGCGAAGCGACGTTCAGCACAATCTCGAACACCTGAGAAGGAACCAGATAGTTGAGGAATACGCCAATAACGTAGACGCCGCTGGTTACCAGAATACCGGCATACGGCACCTGGTTCTTGCTCATCTTCGACATAAATTGCGGAGCGGAGCCGCCCATCGACATAGAGCGTAGAATACGCCCGGTGCAGTACAGCCCCGAGTTCAGGCTGGAAAGCGCCGCCGTCAGCACCACGATGTTCATCACGTCGCCGATGTACGGTACGCCAAGCTTCGAGAAGAAGGTAACAAACGGGCTTTGGCCTGCCTGGTAGGCGTTCCACGGCAGCAAGAGCACCAGCAGCACCACCGAGCCCACGTAGAACAGGCCGATACGCCAGATAACGCTGTTAATTGCCTTGGGCACCATGGTTTTCGGGTCTTTACATTCCCCGGCGGCGGTGCCTACCAGCTCGATGGAGGCAAAAGCGAATACCACGCCCTGTACCAGTACCAGTGCAGGCAACAGTCCATGCGGGAACAGCCCGCCGTTGTCGGTTATCAGGTGGAAACCGGTAGTGTTGCCGTCGATAGGTTTGCCGGTGCCGAGGAAGATGGTGCCGACAATCAGGAAGGCGACAATCGCCAGCACTTTGATTAGCGCAAACCAGAACTCCATTTCGGCGAACCACTTCACGCCAATCATGTTCATGGCGGCGACCACGGCCAGCGCACCCAGGGCGAATATCCACTGCGGGACATCGCCAAACGTGCCCCAGTAGTGCATGTAGAGCGCAACGGCGGTGATATCCACGATGCCGGTCATCGCCCAGTTGACGAAGTACATCCAGCCGCAAACGTAGGCCGCTTTTTCGCCGAGAAATTCACGGGTATAAGAGACGAAGCTGCCGCTCGACGGGCGGTGAATAACCAGCTCGCCCAGCGCACGCAGAATGAAGAAAGAGAAGATACCGCAAACTAAGTAGATTAGCGCCAGCGCGGGGCCGGCTGCCTGCAGGCGGGCGCCTGCGCCGAGGAACAGGCCGGTGCCGATAGCGCCGCCGATGGCAATCATCTGTACGTGGCGGTTGCCCATCGCCTGGTGATAGCCCGAGTCCTGTGAATTTAACCAACGCCTTTTGGCGGCGCGGTGTTCCGCTTCAGTCTTTGTTTTCATTGAGATTCCTGTCTGCCTTTGAGTTAAAAAGCGCCGTCCTTTTCCGCCCGTTAATTCTGGCTGCGGAGGCCGTGAAAAAGAGGGCGAGGAATCCTGGCAGAAAATTGAATGAGAAGCAAAATTACAAACTTGCCATTTTACTGATGATATTCAGTAGCTGTGACGCGGGTAACATTCTCAGACTTGAGGCGTTATCCAGCCTGTTCTGAATGGGGGATGTAGCGGCAGTCGTTTTGCATTCTTACTGCCGCTTCGCGATTAGTTATAGAGGATTGTGGGATCAGTAAGGCAGCAGGCTGGCGTTATCTGACGGTTTTACTTCTTTCAGTACGACTTTGTTGATGCCGCTGGCTCCGGCTGGCACTATCCTGGTGACTTTGAAGTTTGCCAGCGGAGAATAAATTTTTTCTTCTTCGGTCACGCTATTACCGAATGAAAGTCCGTTAGCCACAAAGATCCCTCTCGAGCTGTTGCCCTCAACCTCAAACATGACTTTTACCGCATCTTTGCTGTCGTTGGCGAATTCTTTGGCCACGTTGGCGCTCTTTGAAGTGGAGAAAAACTGGCCCAGCTTATAGGTCTGGCCGTTGGTGAGGGCATTAAAACCGGCCTGCGTCATTCCCTGCCCACGGTGTGTTTTAATGGTTTCACCGCCCGGTGTGTACCACGCTTTAGCGCCAGCTTTGACCAGCGAACTGAGGTTAGTCGAACAGGCATTAATGGTGTTTTTTATATCTTTATTCCCGCCGGAGAAAATATCATCGCCTTTGCTTCTTTGGTACTCGGCGATAACTTTGCTGCCGCTCAGGCTGCCCGGTGTTTTTGACTGCCCGGACTGGTAGCGCGCCTCGGTATTTAACGCTTTGCAGCCTGCATCACTTTGATAAATAAGTGAGAATTCCTGCCTGGTTTTTTTTGTTTGCGGGTCAACACTGTCTGTGCCGGTTTTAGCGGTACTCACGTTCCCCAGCTTTCCGTCTTTAATCTGCATAATCCTGACGTCTTTGAGTTCGGCTTCTTTATGCCCAAGATCCTGCCTCAGGGAGGTGAGTTCTGCTTTGTCGTTTTTGATCTCCGAAGAAACGATGGAAATTGCCTTTGAGGCGGAGACTTCTTTGCCCGGCACGCCGAGCTTTGATGCCGCATCCGCGCGTTCCTTTTGGTAGCGACTACCGCTGAATAGAGCATTTCCTGAACCGGGTTTGAAGTTATTGCCTTTTAGTCTGATGCTGGCGTCCCCGCCGTGCTTATCCGAGATGGCATTGAGCGTATTGAGTGATGATTGGTTACTTTTGATTGACGTATCTAATTTATCAATCGAGTTTTTGACGCCTCTGATCTCCGAACCCAGCGTACGTTCTTTATTTTGCAGCTCCGCTTTTGCCGGCTGCAAAGACTGGCTTGAGATGTGTGTAGGACGATTATTATTGACACTCATATTCATAGGTGTGTTCTCTTTAAAGGTAAAAGGCAAAAAAAATTACTCAACGATATATTTTTTCCGATAATGCGTTAGTTAATGTTGGAAAGCTTTCAAGAAACGCTTCTGAAAGGGCGAGAAAGGAGCGGAGGCATAACGAAGGTGAGTCTTAAAAATCGCATGTAGCTCTTTACCTGCTTACCCCAAATCTTGCTAACTCGTGCCTGAAGACGAAAAACTTGTTTGTTTACCCGGGCGTCTGGTTTACAGTCGCCACCAGGCTTAATGCTTGTAAGGTCTTATTACACATAGAAAAAACAAGTTCTTTTTACAGGGGAAGGATAGAGCATGCGAGCATCAGATTATCTCCGATTGTTGTTTCTTGCCGCGGTATGGGGCGCCAGTTTTCTCTTTATGAAAATAGCCGCGCCGGAGTTTGGCGCTATTAATACGGCGTTTTTAAGGGTCTTTTTCGGATTTTTTGGGCTGGCCGTTATTCTCTTTATTCTGAAATCATCCTTTAACTTTGACGGCAAGTTTCGCTCCGCGCTTGTGCTGGGAGCAATAAACTCCGGGCTGCCATTTTTTATGTATTGCCTTGCTGCACAACTGTTACCCGCAGGGTATTCGGCAATCTTAAATGCAACAACTCCGTTAATGGGTGCGATCGTCGGCTTTTCCTTCTTTGGCGAGAAGCTTAGCGCCAGAAAATGGGTCGGCGTGGTGCTGGGGCTGGCGGGGATAATGGTCATCACCTCAGTCGGCGATACTCATTCAACTAACGAGAAGATCTTTGGCATCATTGCCTGCCTGGTGGCGACTACCTGCTACGGCGTTGCCGGGTTCTTAACCCGCCGCTGGATCTCTGATAAAGGCGGGCTTGATCCTAAAATTGTCGCTTTTGGCAGCCAGGTTGGCGCGACGCTGTTCCTGCTTCCATTCTTTGCCTGGAGCGTAAGCACAGGCCCAACCATAAACTGGATGCAGGGTAATGTGTGGCTAAGCGTGCTTGGGCTCGGTATTATTTGTACCGCCGTTGCCTATATTTTTTATTTCCGCTTAATTGCTGATATTGGGCCACTGCGTAGCCTGACGGTGACTTTTTTAATCCCTCCTTTTGGCGTCTTATGGGGATACCTGATTCTAAACGAGACCATCAGCGAAGGGTTTATCATCGGCGCGCTGATTGTCTGTGTTTCAGTCTGGCTGGTTATCAGCCCGGAAAAGAAAAGGGTAGCCGTAAACGGTTAGCCGTTGCGGCAGAGCCCCCTCTAATGGCGTTATAATCGGAGCGTGCAGGCACCCGGTTTCTGGCACGCATTCAAGGAGAAACGATGAAACGTGAAGCCCTCTTTGCCGCCGTATTTGAAAAATACCAGGTTGAGCCTGACTATCCGTGGGATAAATTTAAGGATTACGCTGTGTTGCGTCACCGCTACAAAAGAAAGTGGTTTGGCGTGGTGCTGAGCATTTCTGGGGCGAAACTCGGACTCGAGAGCGATGAGATAGTAGATATCGTTAACGTTAAGGTGATGCCCTCGGCGGTGGGCTCGTTAAGAATGCAGCCGGGCATATTGCCCGGCTATCATATGAATAAAGAGCACTGGATAACGGTGCTGCTGGATAAGGTGCCCGATGAAGATATCCTCGGGCTGCTTGATGAAAGCTTTAGCCTGACCCGCTAATTGCGTTTCCAGCTTATCGCATAACAGTAACGCGAGCCGGAAAGCAGAAACTCCGGCGAGACGCTGGGGCTCCAGGAGTCGTCGCCCCCGACGCCCATATGGAAGCCGTCGATATTCAGCCAGCAACCTGCCTCCTCTTTAAGCAGATGGCGGTGAGTAGCTTCGCGCAGTTGGCGCTGGCTGTAACGGCTTATACCGAACTGGAAATTACCGCTTAGCCGGTTCTCACCATACTCAAGCAACGTTGTGCCGCAGCGAAGGCCGTTTTCACCCGGAAAGACGTATGGCGTATACATGGCCGCAAGCGGCTGCGTCCAGCGGTCGTAGTGCGCAGAGCTTTGGCGGTCGGGGTAGTTTTCGTGCGGGCCAAGCCCCTGCCAGCTAACCTCCGGTTCAATCTCTGCCAGCTGGCAGCTCAGGCCAATTCGCGCCGGAGCCGGAATGCCGCAGGCAACCTCAACGTCCACGCTAATATGCAGTTCGCCCTCGCAGTCCATACGGTAGCTTTTTCGGCTAATAAACTGCGTGCAGCCGTTGCCCCGGAAAGCATGTTCGCTACGAATCAGGACTTCCTTGCCCAACGAGAAGGCTTCAAAGCCGAGCAGTTCAGTCGTAAGGCTATACATACCGGCCGCCTTCCAGCGCTCTACCCAGGCATTCGGATCGATATGCGCGGCTTCGCTGATGCCGATATCGTTATCCAACGGGGCACGAGTGAAGTTATCCTCAAGCGGCGTAAGAAGAACGGGACGCTGATGGCTAAGCCACTGGCAAAACAGGCCGCTTGTGCGCTCAAAGCGCCAGTGTTGCTCGCCGTGGAATACCTCCGCATAGCGCTCATCCATTTGCAGGACGGGTGCAATACCCGGTTTGCCGCTCTGCGGGGCGGCCAGCGTTGACGGCAACTGCCATTGATCTTTAGCGCAAATATGACCGGCATCGCTCCAGGCCGTAGCGGCCACCTGCCGCACTTCGACATTGAGCCAAAGCTGCCCGCTGCGGCTAACTTCCGGCAGGCTTAACTCAATAATCCGGGTTTCCTGCGGTGGCAAGTCGAGCGAGTATTCTCCGCTTGCTAACGTTTCCCCCTCGCACTTCAGCGCCCAGAAAAGATGTTCGTTATCGCAGTGGCGGAACAAGTATTCGCTGGTCACTTCCAGCCGGTTGCCGGGCAAAAGCTGGAACTGGAAAAACTGCTGCGCCTGTTTTGCTTCGTACAACGCGGGGTGAGGCGTGCGGTCAGCAAACACCAGGCCGTTCATACAGAACTGACGATCGTTTGGCTTGTCGCCAAAGTCACCGCCGTAGGCCGCCCACGGCATACCGTTTTCATCGTAACGCGTGAGCGACTGGTCTACCCAGTCCCAGACAAAGCCGCCCTGCAGGCGAGGGTGCTGACGGAAGGCGTCCCAGTACTTGCTGAAGCCGCCGAGGCTGTTGCCCATGGCGTGGGCGTATTCGCACAAAATCAGCGGACGATTCTCTTCCGGCAGGCCAATCCACTTTTTAATCGACCACTTCGGCACCTGCGGGAAGGGCTGGTCCATATCAACTCGGGCATACATAGGGCAAACAATGTCGGTTGCCGCACTGTTTGCGCCGCCGCCTTCGTACTGCACCGGGCGGGTAGGATCGTTAGATTTAATCCAGCCGTAGAGCGCATCGTGATTGCTGCCGTGGCCGGACTCATTGCCCAGCGACCAGATAATTATCGACGGGTGGTTACGGTCTCGTTGCACCATGCGGGTGACGCGCTCGGCCATCGCCGGTAGCCAGCGTGCGTCTTCGCTCAGGCGGTTCATCGGCACCATGCCGTGGGTTTCAATGTTCGCTTCATCCACCACATAAAGCCCGTAGTAATCGCACAGGCGATACCAAAGTGGATGGTTAGGATAGTGGGAGCAGCGCACGGCGTTAAAGTTATGCTGCTTCATCAGCAGAATATCCCGGCGCATGGTTTCGACGTCCATCACCTGGCCGTTTTCCGGGTGATGCTCGTGGCGGTTGGTGCCGCGAAGCAGCAGCGGCTTGCCGTTAAGCTTTAATAATCCGCCGCTGATTTCAACTTTACGGAAGCCAACATCGCAGGCTTCGGCTTCAATGACATCATTCCCGCGTTTGAGCAGCACTACGGCGCGATAGAGGTTCGGTACCTCTGCGCTCCAGAGCAGCGGGCTTTGAACGGGCAGACGCAGGCAGGTACGGTCATTATAACTGCCGCGTTCGTCAATGATTTCGCTACCGATGGCCTGCTGATGAACGGCAATCAGTTGGTCTGCATACCAGAGCTGAACGGCAATTTCGCAGCCTGAAACCTCAGGCCCCTCAATCATTACCAACGCTTCTAATTCGGCACGGGTAAAGTCTTCATTTAAATGGGTCACCAGTCGGATATCGCTGATTCGGACATCCGGCTTATGCAATAGCGAAACGTCGCGGAAGATCCCGCTCATGCGCCACATATCCTGGTCTTCCAGATACGTGCCGTCGCTCCAGCGCAGCACCATAACCGCAATGCGGTTTTGGCCGGATTTTAACGCAGCGCTAAGGTCGAATTCTGAGGGAAGGCGGCTGTCCTGGGCGTAACCTATCCATATGCCGTTGCACCACAGATGAAAAGCCGAATTCACTCCGTCAAGCACGATGCGCGTTTGGCCGCTGCTTAACCACGCCTGTTCGATATCAAATACGAGCGAGTAACAACCGGTGGGATTCTCTTCCGGCACAAAAGGAGGGGTCACCGGGATTGGATAAGTAATGTTGGTATAAATCGGCGCATCGTAGCCCAGCATTTGCCAGTTAGAGGGCACGGGAATCTCTTTCGCATCCCCCTGGTCTTGCGTTAACCAACTTTCCGGCACCGACTCAGGGCGAGGAAAATAGCTAAACTGCCAGATGCCATTAAGCTTTTTAAGCGACGGTGACGGTGCATCGTTGCGCGCGGCTTCTGCACCTCGCCAGCTGGAAAAGGGGGGATGCGCTGCCAGCTGATTGAGCTGCGTAACCGCCGGAGATTCCCAGTCTCGCCGGGCAAGAATAGCGCTTAGTGATAGTGTTCTGTGACTCATTTCGCCGGGCCTCTTTTTTTACTGTCTACACAGTTCAGGGCAATATGTTGCCGAAAGCCGATGAAGTAAATAGGTGACCGGGTTCGGAAGAAAACAAATTTGCAAAATGTATATCCCGTCTTGTTCTGGGTGAAAACCAGGCAAAGCGCCCCGAGCACAGAAGCCAGGCAGGCAATAAAATTCAGGGGGAATTAGTCGTTAAAGTTACAAATAGAGTTAATTTAATATCGTTAGATCAGCAGCTAATCCATTTTCACTGCCAATAAATGCTGATATCACTTTAATAATCACCCATAAAAATGATCTTTTTATGCAAATTTAATTTTACCCATATGCTTAGCTTGGCGGGCACCAAAGGATATAAAAAAATTTTAATATCTATGTCAGGAGTGGATTTGTTAATGGTTAAATTATCAGGCTGCGCTCAATCATCCCGCACTATGGTGAACGTTGAGGCAGTGCATCAAAAAGAGAAGTTAAGTAATAAAGAAACGAGGAGCGTTTCGCCAGTGGGTGAAAATCTGCTAAAAGCCGCAAATACAAATGATTGTAGCTTTATTATGGCGAAGCCATTTAGGGATGAGGCCTTTGTTGAAGGGCAGGTCGCCCGCAAAGCCTGTTCGTTCACGCTTATTGCAAAACCCGATGGAAAGGGGTGAGAAAAACGGAATGTAGCCATAAATTGACTGGAATTGGCTGCAAAATAGAGAGTTAGCGCTAGATTAAGGCAGGTTTGTGTAGTGATACAAACCTGTCATTACGATTTATGGACTAAAACTCTCCCATGTCATAGAGTTTCTTGACTGCGCCCGGGATGGGTTTATTGAAAGTTACATCTGGATTGAATTTTATTTTACGCAGCGGCTTAGTATACTGGTGCTGATTTTTAGCACAGGTATCTTTTTCATCAAAAATTATTTTTTCATTACTATTGCAAACGTCAGTGATATGAAGTGGTAATTTGTTTTTTTGGGAGTTTTGTTGTGATGCATTTAATGCCACGGTCCTTAGTCCAGGGCTCACAGATTTCGTAGCTGAGGTGTCTGTAGTATTCACGATGATTTCCTTTAAAAATTCAACTGTGGAGTGAGTAGTGCAACACACCCCGGTCATGCTAATTATTAAAAAACGCCCATAACTGTTTTCAACGATGGTAAAGGCGGTGTGCTATTGCGAAAAATTTCTGGTACCAGAGCACTAACGATCATCTCCTCTGCAGGAGGCGCATTTATAGTGATGCCATTATTTACAGCATGGAATCAGCAAAATGGCATTAGATCTCGACCGCTACTTCAGGCGTATTCACTATCGTGGGCCACGCGCCGCTTCTCTCGAAACTTTACGAGCCCTTCATCTGGCACATACCTGTGCTATTCCGTTTGAGAATCTGGACGTCCTGCTCGGCAGAACTATTCAAGTTGACGACGATAGCGTGTTTGAAAAACTGGTTATTGCTGGGCGTGGCGGCTGGTGCTTTGAACAAAACGGACTGTTTCGCAACGTGCTCGCTGAACTGGGTTTTGAGGTGGAGAATTTGTCAGGCCGAGTGCTGCTGGCAAACCCGCCGCAGATGCCCGCCCGTAGCCATCGCCTGACCAAAGTTACCCTCAATGGCGAAGCGTGGATTGCCGACGTTGGATTCGGAGGCAAAACTTTGCCCGCGCCGGTACGGCTGGTTGAAGGCGAGCTTCAGGCCACCACTCACGGCGTTTACAGCCTGGAAAGAGTGGAAAATGACTGGCTGCTTAAATTCCACGGCGACGACAAAATTATTAACCTTTATCGCTTCAATCTCGAACCGCAATATCTCTCTGATTATGAAATGGGTAATCACTATGTGGCGACCTGGCCACAGTCGCATTTCCGCCACTGCCTGACTCTGAGCCTTTACCTGCCAAACGGAGAGAAAAATACGCTCTATAGCGCTGGGGAAAATGCTCCCGCGTTTGAAAGCGCAGAGCAGCTTTACCATCATCTTCAAAGCGATTTCAATCTGAGGCTGGATCACCCGCGCCACGGTATTCAGCTTGATGAGTTCTCAACAATGCTGGATCGAATTGGCGTTATTCCTCACGCCTGACCGATGAACCGCAGTATTTGTGCCAAACGGGGCGCGGAGATCGCCAACGATCCCTGTGACCTCGTTTAAAATGCGGCATAAAATTGTGCTTTTATTTTTTAGGGCAGTGAAATTATCTGGTTTCGCGCGCGAGGGTGGCGCTGCGGCAGCGATAATATGATGAATATTCAAAAATTGACGATACTTTGAAAATTTCCTTTATCAATTTGAGCTTTTTTCTTTTAGCATAACGGCGGTTCTAACTCAGCCTGGCACACCGGTTAACAAACAAACGTTATGAAAAACATCTTTCTGGCAATCGTTCTCTCTCTTATGGTTATTGGCGCATTTGCGCACGATCCGCAGCCTGGTTCCGGGCTTGACGCTATTGCGGCGGTTCAGGGCAGGTAACGGCTTCGCCACCCGCCCGGGAAAAGCTTAACCTACCCAGCGGGAGGCGCGGATAATACTGCAGAAGTTCAGCGGCGCAAACGCTGGCTCCTTATCCTTTATGACATCGGCCTTCACGTTACCAAACGTGGTGGCTGGTTTGTGTTTTATCCCGTCGTAGAACGCCTGAATAATCTCTTCTTTAAACGCCGCCGGGCGAGGGTGCTGGTTCACAACCTGTTCGCGCTGTCGGTCGCTGAATTTCTCATAATCAATCCCAAGCACATCCATTTCGACCCCTGCGGTGACCAGAGCGATTTCCGGTGCCATAAATTCTGGGATCCCCGGCGTGGTATGCAGCGCAATTGCCGTCCACACTTTGTCGATATCTTCCTGTTTTACGCCGTACTGGCGTAAAAAGTCCCGGGCGGCAAAAGCGCCGTCTACTTCAAAGCGCTTATCGCAGCTACAGTGCTCGTGGGTCAACCCCATGTCGTGAAACATACAGCCGATGTAGAGCAGTTCATGGTCAACGTTAAGCTCGCGGCGCTGCCCCGCAAGCGCGGCCCAGTAGTAAACGCGGCTGGAGTGGTGAAACAGCAGCTCTGACTCGGTATCACGCACCAGCTGCGTGGCATCGCGGGCCATTTTGCTGTCCGGAATGGCGACGCCATCAATATTCAAGCTCATCTCTTTCTCCTCATGTTGGTGTTGAGGTAGCATAGGCCGCATTCAAAATGTCTCAAATGATCGTATGGCGACGATTATAGACATATGGCGTAATAAGCGACGTGGAGACGGCAATGGCCCATAACGTACTGATTCTGGCAGTCCCCGGCGTTCAGCTGCTCGACGTTTCCGGCCCGCTGGATGTGTTTGCCGAAGCAAACCGTATCCTGCGGCGCGAGGTTTATCTCCCGGTAGTGGTGGGCCTGGATGAAACCATCATTGTGGCCTCCTCCGGGGTAAGATTGCTGGCGGACTGCCTATTGGCCGATGTGGAAGCGGGGCGAGAAGCCACGTTTTTACTGGCCGGTGCGCCGGACGCGGGGGAGCGTTTTCTTAGCGAAAAACAGAGCGCTGATATTCTCCGTCTCTGCAAGCGTAGCCGTCGTTTTGGCTCGGTATGTACCGGCGCACTGCTGCTCGCGCAAACCGGTTTGCTGAGCGGAAAGAAGGTCACTACTCATTGGTCAACGGCTTCGCTGCTGGCGGCGCGTTACCCGGAAACTGACGTTACCGCCGATGCTTTATACGTTATGGACGGGCCACTGCGCACCGCGGCAGGCGTGACATCAGGCCTGGATCTGGCGCTGCGGCTGGTGGAAGAAGATTTGGGGCGTGAAGTTGCCCAGGACGTGGCGGCGAATCTGGTCATGTTCTTCAAGCGCCCGGTGAACCAAAATCACTTTATTCGCGAGCAGAAAACTTCTCTGAGCGGGCGCAGCGCTTTACAGGATCTTCAGCGCTGGACGCTGGCTAATCTTGCAAATGTTGCCACGGTGCAGCAGATGGCCGCGCATATACATCTCAGCGTGCGCCACCTGACGCGTCTGTTTCATCAGGAGATGCAGATGACGCCGGGTGAGTGGCTGGAAGCGGAGAAGGTGGCAAAGGCCAGGCAATTACTGGAGGCGGGCGAGTTGCCGGTCAAAGCGATCCCAGCCGCCAGCGGCTTTTCAGGAGTGGATACGCTGCGGCGGGCATTTGTTCGCCGCATGGGGATAACGCCCGCCGCATATAAGAAACTTTATTAATCGCGTTCCTGCTCGAACAGAAACGCGCCTGGATTATACGTTCGGGAAAGTAATGTTGCTTCCCGGCGCTTCACGATGGAGGTGGATAAAGTTCAGGTGACGTTCGTACTGGTCAAGAATGTCGATGATTACCTGTTCTTTGCTGTAGTCCATCAAATCGTTGCCCTGGCTGCCTTCCAGCAGGAAGGTTTCCAGCCGGTAATAGGTCGATTTACCGCTGCGCGCCCGGTAGGTAAAGCCCGGTACCGAATATTTCTGCGGCCAGATCTGGTAAACAAAGTTTTGCTCATCGCCCATATGTACCCGCAGTTCCAGATGCCCCAGTTTCTCGTCGGGTAGCGGCGGCTCTATAGAAAGCTCGGCCTTCGCGCCGCGCAGTTCCAGTTCATGAGAAACCTCTTCCATTGCCGGGTAGCAGACGGTATCCATCATTTTCTGCGTATAGCGGGTACCGGGGTAGTTCATCAGGCGTGACAGACGCTTCTTCCAGCCGAGTCTATCCTGCGCCGTCATCATATACGGTGCGGTATCGCGGCTGGCGCTGACGCGGCGGTAGTCCTCAATCTTCAGTGATTTATACAGCCCGGCCATCACGAAGAAGATAACAAAGCTAAACGGCAGCCCCATAATCACCGTCATGTTTTGCAGCGCAGAAATGCCGTTGGTCATCAGCATGCCCATGGTCAGCAGGCCAATGGCAATGGACCAGAAAATGCGCAGCCAGTTTGGCGCATCGCTGTTTATATCCTTCAGCTTCGAAGTAAAGTTCCCCAGCACCAGCGCGCCGGAGTCCGCAGAGGTCACGTAGAACAGCAGGCCGGTTATGGTGGCAACCGAGGCGCTGAAGGTAAAGCCGGGATACTGAGCCAGCAGGCTATAGAAACCGCGTTCCGGGTGGGCCATCGCTTCCTGAGCAAAGGTGCCGTCGCCGTGGATTATTTCGTACAGGGCGCTGTTGCCGAATACCGAAAGCCACAGCAGGGTGAAGGTGAACGGAATAATCAGCGTTCCGAGTACAAATTCGCGGATGGTACGCCCGCGTGAAATACGCGCCAGGAACAGGCCGACAAACGGCGACCAGGCCACCCACCAGGCCCAGAAGAAAAGGGTCCAGTTGTTCATCCACTCCACCGGGCGGTCGAAGGCAAAGCTATTCAGCGTCATGCCCATGAATCGATTGACGTAATCCCCGACGTTGAGCACCAGGGCGTTAAGCAGAAACTCGGTATTGCCCATAAACAGCACGAACAGGATCAGGCCAAGCGCCAGCGCCACGTTTAACTCGGAGAGGATGCGAATGCCTTTATCTACGCCAGACGTCACTGAAATGGTGGCGATAATCACCGAAAGCACGATTAATGCAGCCTTTGCGCCCATGCTGTCCGGGATATCAAACAGCACATTCAGCCCGTAGTTAAGCTGCACTACGCCGATGCCGAGCGTGGTCGCTATGCCGAAGATGGTGCCGATAACGGCGGCGATATCCACGGTGTGGCCGATTGGGCCGTTAATCTTCTTGCCGAAAATGGGATATAGCGCCGAGCGAATCGTCAGCGGCAGGTTATAGCGGTAGCTGAAGTAGCCAAGCGCGATGCCCATCAGAGCATACATCGACCAGCCGGTGAGACCGTAGTGGAAAAGCGTCCAGACCATCGCCTGGCGGGCGGCCTCAATGGTTTGCCCCTGGCCTTCCGGGGGCTGCATATATTGCGTCACCGGCTCGGCAACCGAGAAGAACATCAGGTCGATGCCGATCCCGGCGGCAAACAACATTGCGGCCCAGCTAAGCACGCTGAATTCTGGCTTAGATTGCTCGGGGCCAAGCTTGATGGAACCGAAGCGTGAACAGGCAATAAATACCACAAATACAATATAAAGCGTGGCGGCCAGCAGGTAATACCAGCCGAAGCGGGAGGAGACCCAGTTCAGGGTGTGGCCAATCAGGTTTGCGGAGAGATCGCTGTAAAAAATGGTCATCAGGGAAAATAACAAAATCAGCCCGGCGGAAGTGTAGAACACCACCGGGTTGATTTTGTCTTTTTCGCTTTCGGCAATAACGGGCTTCGTCATCGATTACCTCTGGTTAAGTAACGGTGACTACTCTAATGAGCAGTTAAGTTTTTCTTGTGGATTCATGCGAGGTGGATTTTTAACAAATCCATAATGAATGTTGGGTCTCTAAAAGGCCTTTATTATTATCTCATTGAAATAAATCAAATTAAACCCTCTTTTTCTTGTCGTGGATGCGAATGATTCGCTGTTTTCCTACCGTAACGTAACAATTAATACACATTTTATATTGAACGTTCAATCAATAAAAGTTTAAATAGATAACCATAATTGATGGATGGAGCGGAGCCATGCCGAAAAAAGGTATGCAACCGATACGGCGGCGTCAGCTGATTGACGCCACCCTGAATGCAATAAATGAAGTGGGAATGCACGACGCGACGGTTGCCCAGATTGCCAGGCGCGCCGGGGTATCCACCGGCATCATCAGCCACTATTTTCAGGATAAGAACGGCCTGCTGGAAGCCACCATGCGCGACGTGACCAGGCAACTACGAGACGCGGTGGTCGGCAGGTTAAAGGCTCTGCCCGGTGCACCAGCGGCAAGGCGGTTGTGTGCGATTGTTGACGGTAACTTTGATGAGACCCAGACGCACAGCGCGGCGATGAAGGCGTGGCTGGCTTTTTGGGCCAGCAGCATGCACCAGCCGATGCTCTACCGGCTACAGCAGGTCAGCAGCCGCCGTCTGCTATCCACGTTAACCGCAGAGTTCCGGCGCGAACTGCCTCAGCAGGAAGCGAGACTTGCCGGTTACGGGCTGGCGGCGTTGATAGACGGCCTGTGGCTGCGGGCTGCACTAAGCGGCAAGCCGTTCGATCGTAAAGCCGCGAGCGTGCTGACAACGCAATTTATCGACCAGCATCTTGCTACGGTCAAAAAGTAATTTAGTGAGGAGAAAACATGTCCCGATTCGGTGAACAACAGCTCTATATCGACGGTGGTTACGTTGCCGCTTTAAGCGGTGAGACTTTCGAAACCATCAACCCGGCGAATGGTGAAGTGTTGGCGGTCGTGCAGGCCGCCGGTCGGGAAGATGTTGATCGTGCCGTTGCCTCGGCTAAAAAAGGGCAAAAAGAGTGGGCGGCAAAAACGCCGATGGAACGCTCCCGCGTGCTGCGCCGCGCGGTGGAAATCTTGCGCGAACGCAATGACGAACTCGCGGAACTGGAAACGCTGGACACGGGCAAAGCGTTTAGCGAAACCGCGAGCGTGGACATCGTAACTGGCGCGGACGTGCTGGAGTATTACGCGGGGCTGACCACCACACTCGAAGGGCAGCAGATCCCGCTGCGAGACAGTTCGTTTGTCTACACCCGCCGCGAACCGCTGGGCGTGGTTGCAGGGATTGGCGCGTGGAACTACCCGATTCAGATTGCCCTGTGGAAGTCCGCTCCGGCGCTGGCCGCGGGTAATGCGATGATTTTTAAACCGAGCGAAGTGACTCCGCTTACCGCGCTGAAGCTGGCGGAAATCTACACCGAGGCGGGCCTGCCGGATGGCGTATTCAACGTGTTGCCGGGTGTTGGCGCTCAAACGGGGCAATTGCTGACCGAGCACCCGGGGATTGCCAAAGTGTCGTTCACCGGCGGCGTAGCCAGCGGCAAAAAAGTGATGGCCAACGCGGCGGGCTCCACGCTGAAGCAAGTCACCATGGAGCTTGGCGGTAAATCTCCGCTGGTTATTTTCGACGATGCCGACCTCAACATGGCGGCGGATATCGCGATGATGGCCAACTTCTACAGTTCCGGCCAGGTCTGTACCAATGGAACCAGAGTTTTTGTTCCTGCCGCGCTTAAAGCCGAGTTTGAACAGAAAATTATCGAGCGTGTAGGTCGTATCCGCGCAGGAGACCTGATGGATCCCCAGACCAATTTTGGCCCGCTGGTCAGCTTCCCACACCGTGAAAACGTGCTGCGCTACATCGAGTCTGGCCGTGAAGAGGGCGCTACGCTGCTGTGCGGCGGCGACAGGCTGCGTGGTGAAGGGTTCGATAACGGAGCCTGGGTCGCGCCTACCGTGTTTACCGACTGCCGTGACGAGATGAAAATCGTGCGCGAAGAGATCTTCGGCCCGGTCATGGCAATTCTTAGCTACGAGTCGGAAGACGAAGTTATCCGCCGTGCCAATGATACAGATTACGGCCTGGCGGCGGGCGTGGTGACTAACGACCTGACTCGTGCTCACCGCGTTATTCATCAGCTTGAAGCGGGTATTTGCTGGATCAACACCTGGGGTGAGTCTGCCGCAGAAATGCCGGTTGGGGGCTATAAGCACTCCGGTATCGGTCGCGAAAATGGCCTGATGACCCTGCAAAGCTATACGCAAGTTAAGTCAATCCAACTGGAGATGGGCACTTATCAATCAGTCTTTTAACCCCACCTGAGGAGGATGAATGGAATTTGATTACATCATTATTGGAGCCGGTTCCGCAGGTAATGTTTTAGCTGCACGTTTAACCGAAGATCCGCAGACCACAGTTCTGCTGCTGGAGGCCGGTGGCCCGGACTACCGCTTTGATTTTCGTACCCAAATGCCTGCGGCACTGGCCTTCCCGCTTCAGGGAAAGCGTTATAACTGGGCCTATGAAACCGAGCCTGAACCCTTTATGAACAACCGCCGCATGGAGTGCGGGCGCGGTAAAGGTCTGGGAGGCTCCTCGCTGATTAACGGCATGTGCTACATCCGCGGTAATGCGATGGATCTCGACAACTGGGCAACATTGCCAGGCCTTGAAAACTGGAGCTATCTTGACTGCCTGCCGTATTACCGCAAGGCGGAAACCCGCGATATCGGGCCGAACGATTACCACGGCGGTGAAGGCCCCGTTTCGGTTACCACACCAAAGCAGGGAAATAACCCGCTGTTCCACGCCATGATAGAGGCGGGCGTTGAGGCTGGTTATCCGCGAACCGATGACCTGAACGGCTATCAGCAGGAAGGTTTCGGCCCGATGGACCGCACGGTAACGCCGAAGGGCCGCCGCGCCAGTACCGCGCGTGGTTATCTTGACGTAGCGAAAAAGCGCGACAATTTGACTATCGTGACCCACGCGACGACTGACCGTATTCTGTTTGACGGTCTGCGTGCGGTTGGCGTTGAATATCTGGCCGGTGAGAGCACTATCCACTCGGTTGCAAAAGCGCGTAAAGAGGTATTGTTGAGCGCGGGCGCTATTGCGTCCCCACAAATTTTGCAGCGTTCCGGCGTGGGTAATGCCGAATTGCTGGCAAGTATGGAGATCCCGGTGGTTCACGATCTACCCGGCGTGGGGGAGAACCTTCAGGATCACCTGGAAATGTATTTGCAGTATGAATGTAAAGAGCCCGTATCGTTATACCCGGCGCTGCAATGGTATAACCAGCCGCAGATAGGTGCGGAATGGCTGTTTAAAGGCACCGGTGTGGGGGCCAGTAATCAGTTCGAAGCTGGCGGATTTATTCGCAGCCGCGAAGAGTTTAGCTGGCCGAATATTCAGTATCATTTCCTGCCGGTGGCGATTAACTACAACGGTTCCAATGCGGTGAAAGAGCACGGTTTTCAGTGTCACGTTGGTTCTATGCGTTCGCCAAGCCGCGGGCGCGTACAGCTTAAATCCAGAGATCCGCACCAGCATCCGAGCATTCTGTTTAATTATATGGCTCACGAGCAGGACTGGCAGGAATTCCGGGACGCGATTCGCATCACGCGTGAAATTATGGCCCAGCCCGCGCTGGATAAATATCGTGGCCGCGAAATCAGCCCTGGTCTGGATTGCCAGAGCGACGAGCAGTTGGACGAGTTTGTGCGTAACCATGCCGAAACCGCTTTCCACCCGTGCGGCAGTTGCAAAATGGGCCACGACGACATGGCGGTAGTTGACGGAGAAGGGCGCGTACACGGCTTGCAGGGGCTGAGGGTGGTGGATGCTTCCATCATGCCGCAAATTATTACCGGCAACCTGAATGCGACAACCATTATGATTGGCGAGAAAATTGCCGATGCCATACGCGGCAAAGCCCCGCTCCCGCGCAGCAGCGCCAGCTACTATAAAGCAGAAGGTGCACCGGTAAGAAACGAACCGGCCCGCAAAATTCAGTAACCATTAAAGGCCAGCTTTGCTGGCCTTTCTTCTCTGTGCCGCTTGCTTCACTCGTTCAATAAGCAGTAAAACTACTGTTCAACAACAAGATGGAGAGTCACCGTGCCGCATATCGAAATCAAATGTTTTCCCCGTGAGCTGAGCGAAGAGCAGAAGCAGGCCATTGCCAGCGAAATGTGTGATGTGCTGAAAAAGCATTTTGGCTCCAAGGATGAGTCGCTGTCCGTGGCGCTAAAAATGATTGAGCAGGCGCGCTGGAAAGAGGAGGTCTGGGACACGCAGCTTGCCCCTGAAATGGATTCTCTATTGAAAAAACCGGGTTATAGCCTGTAGTTTTTATCGTGACTGGCCCCTGCAACGGGGGCTTATATCTATATTATTCATAGTAAAACATCGTTTTATGCAAGAAAACCAGCCCCTAACCTTTAACATTCATCCCGGTTCGTTATCTCGTATTACACACGCAATGTGAATTGCTAAGATTAAATGGGGATTGAAATGAATAATATATCTCTTGGTATAAAAGCTTATTTATTCAGGAATGTTACATCAGCTGTTATGCTGGCGGAGAACAGAAGATCGCCCGGAAATATTCGTTTTGCAGAAAAGCTGCTCTGTGCAAGACAATCTTCATCTCGATTCAATAGAGATAAAATCATTGAGTTTATGGGAAGGAAGGTAAGTAAGGGTGAAAAATATGATGTACTTTACAAGGTTATTTGGGATTTAAAGAAAATCCAGATTCCAGAAAAAAACATCCCTGGCGATCGTGATATTTTGAAGACACGACTAACAGAATTACAGCAGCAGTTGCTACCCAGTGCCCGTCGTAACTTTGGTCGATATTTCCTGTCAAGCCAGGCGCAAAGCGATAAGGTGCCGGATGAATGCAGGATTAACCGTTTTGAAGACATCGGGGCAGATGTTTTTACTCGTGTTGGCAATAATCTCAATGCAAACAGAGTCGTGGTTAATGAAAATAATCTCGCCATTGCCAGTCAATACCCATTAAAACATCAAATTGAAAACCATTTAAAGATGCTGGTTGATAACCGCACGCCTGTGATGGCTGTTCTGGCATCACGTCAGGAAATCGATGATAGCAGCAATCAAATGCCGGACTATTTCACCACGTCGAATAGATATCCTTGCGGGGTAAATACGCAATCCACATTAATGAAGACAGAATTATTAGGCGATGGCGTCGAAGCAAATGTTTATCGCCTGGATATTCACGGTTATGATAAGAGCATCTCAACCCATGTTTTGCATGTGCACAATTGGCCAGATAAAACGGCTTTAAGTTCGAGGTTAACTAAAAAGCTCGCCCGGACAATTAATAAATGGACCGATAATGGGGTTGCAAAACTTAAGGAACAAGGCAGTCTCGCGGCTAACGACCCGGATAAAATGTTACCGGTAGTGCATTGTCGGGCCGGAGTAGGCCGCACCGGGCAGATTATTGCCGCAATGGCGATGGATAAACAGGATAAACAAATTAGTCTTGAGAAAATCGTCACCGATATGCGCAATACCCGCAGTGGTTTTATGGTCCAGAAAGATCGGCAACTTGACGTTTTGGTTGAGATTGCTGAACAACAGGGGCGACCTCTTATTGAAAACAAAGGTGCTTAAACATGCCGATAGATAAAATAGCTGCCGGTGTCGTTCCCGGTATGCAAAAGGGTCCAGGCGTTCCGGATGACAAACAGAGCACCGGAGAGACAAAATCCTCACTGAGCCAGTTAAAACATGCCGGGCAGGCTGGCCCGGAAATGAAGTTTAACCCGCCAGTACCGGTCAAAATTGACTATAACGCATACCGTTCCGTCAAAAGTTACAATCCCAGAGTTCGTTTTCTGGTCATGCACTATACGGCGCAGAATTTCGCAGACTCAGTAACCTCGCTAACCGGGAATAGCGTAAGTGCCCATTATCTGATACCCGATCCTACGGACAAAACCTATCTTGCCTCAGGTTTCAACGATATGCGCATCTTTAACCTTGTTGATGAAAAAGAGCGGGCCTGGCATGCGGGCGTCAGCAACTGGGCCGGACGGAGCAATATTAATGACACCTCGATAGGTATTGAAATTGTTAATCTTGCCTCGGATGATGGCCAGGGTAATCTGAATTTCCCTCCCTTTAATGAACAGCAAATAGAAGCCGTCAGGCAACTCAGCCTGAATATCCTCCAGCGCTACCCGGATATTTCACCGAATAATATTGTCGGGCATTCAGATATTGCCCCCGGCCGTAAAAATGATCCCGGTGCGGCATTCCCCTGGCAACAACTTAGTGAGGCAGGCGTAGGGGCATGGTATCAGCAAGATATTAAAGATAGTTATCTTCGCCAGTTTACTGCTCAAATGCCGGCGGAGAGTGAAGTAATAGAAAAACTTGCCGCCTACGGTTATGACGTATCCGGTGCCGGTACAGATGAAGGGAAAAAGTTATTGTTTCAGGCCTTCCAGCTCCATTTCCGCCAGAGTGATTACGCTGGCGAAATAGATGCTGAAACGGCGGCAATAATTTATGCGCTGGTGGATAAATACACTGGCCGATAATAATGCGTCATGATAGAAAAGGAGCGACACATGCCTTATTCAGCCTTGCTGCCGGGAACGACAACGGGACGAGCGGCAGTTTGTCAGCAACAAAATGATATAGCTCAGAGCGGTAGTACCTCACAAGTTAAAAGAACATCTGCCGAACATATGTCTGACGCTAGCCTGAACTGTTCTTTCACTTCTAAAATCAATAGATTGAGCAACGTGCCGGAGGAGTTTAAGGGGACGGCTCCACGCTCTTCTTCGCCGGTGAAACAAGCGATAATACATAAGCAGTCTTTTGCCGATGAGCATGGGGTTGATAACAAACCGCGCACAGGAAAAAGAAAATCTGTGACAGGCGAACCTGATGTCACCGCAGTGACTTCTAAAAAAGCTCATTTTGAACCCGGTCATCCCAAACAAGAATCAACATTCAATTTTGGGGATCTTATTGGTAGCGGTGAAGTAGGAGATGTTTATATAGATGCCGACGATGAAGAATATTTAATCAAACGTTATCATAATGAAACTATGGATGATGTGCCAGAGATAGCAAGGCATGAAACGGCTATGTTTAAACTCTATTACGGTGAGGACTCGGCATCGCTGCTGGTAGATGAACATGGGGATCATTACATAAGAATGCTCCGTGTGCCGGGGAAAGCGTTGGATTCTTTACCTGCTGGCAGTTTACCATATGATGCAGAGCAAAGATTTTTTGATATGATCAACAGGCTTGATAGCCTTGGAATAACGCATGACGATCTTCATCTCGAAAATATTTTGTGGGATGACGCTTCACAATCTTTTTTCCCCATTGATATAAACAATGGCAAGCATTCCTTTTTTGATGCCAGCGCCGAAAGTAAGGTACAGTTTAATACTATGAGTGAGGATGATTTCAATAAGATCCTGGAAGAAATAAAAAACCACAAAACCTCTATTGCAGATGTTATCACCTGATAATAGAGGCGGAATAAACGTGCCTGGAGAAGGCGTCAATCTCATTCATATCTTACGATGTTAAAGCCTTCTTCTTCGCCCGGAGCAATAAAATAACGGGTAATCAAATCAAACTGTGCGTCCGTGGCGGCAAAATCATGGGTTCCGCTGGCGTTGCGGGCGCGTAGCCTTTCGCGACAAATATCATCCGGGACATCAAGGAAATGCAGCCGGTTGTCTGCGCCGGAAGAGTCAACAAGCGTTTTCATCCACTGGCGTGTAGCCAGCGTGTTGGCCGGGAAATCCAGCACTACCGATAATCCATTTTTCAGCAACGAAACAAGATGGGGCCCCAGCGCCTGCTTAAGCTTGCCCGAATAGTTCACATAGTCGGCAACCGTCTGCATTTGCTCGCCATACAGTGCCGCAAGCCAGCTATCTTCGCTTATTACAACGGTATTCGGCAAAGCCGCAAGCTGCGCGCAGAGCGTGGATTTGCCTGCGGCAATTTTGCCGCACAGCAAATGAAGAGTCGGTTTTGATGGGGTCATTTGTGCCTCATGGGATGTTATGCCTGAACTTACTTTCTACCGGTCGGAAAAAAGAAGCAACTATCAAAAATGGCAGACGAATTTTTGATTATTTTAGCCGCTGCCTTAAGGCTTTTTATTAATATGTTTTGATAAAACAAAAACGCTATTTCCAATTTTTCCTTGTTCAGAACAATAACCCTAAAGGAGTAATTAACGCATAATCGAAGCCAATCTGATCTCGATCAACTGCCTGTCACTTTTGGGCGCTTAGTATCGCACGCTTTCGAAATATAATTATTTATATAACGGTAGGTGCGTAATGAAGTTTCTATTCAAGTCGGCAGTGGCATTGCCGCTTTTCACGTCTCTGGTTAGCCCGGGCGCAGGTGCTGCGGATAAAAAAGCGGAAACATCCGGCAAGCAAGAAGATCAGATTCTGGTCACCGCTACACCCGCCTCCGCGGAAGATAATGCGGCTGGCGCTGGTTTTAAAACAGCGGATATTGACGTTGGGCCTTTGGGAAATAAAGCCTGGATAGATACGCCTTATTCGTCAACCACCGTGACTCAACAGATGATTGAGAATCAGCAGGCAAAAAGCGTCAGTGAATTATTAAAATATTCTCCGAGTACGCAAATGCAGGCGCGTGGTGGCATGGATGTTGGCCGCCCGCAAAGCCGCGGTATGCAGGGTAATGTTGTTTCCAATAGCCGACTTGATGGTCTGAATATTGTCTCCACGACGGCTTTCCCGGTGGAAATGCTGGAGCGCCTGGATGTGCTTAATAGCCTGACCGGAGCGTTGTATGGCCCGGCGAGTCCTGCTGGGCAATTTAACTTTATCGCTAAGCGGCCAACGGAAGAAACGCTGAATAACGTGACGCTGGGCTACCAAAGCCGCAGCGCTTTTAGCGGGCATGCGGATTTGGGCGGCCACTTCGATGACGAGCACCGTTTTGGCTACCGCGTAAACCTGCTGAACGAGGAGGGCGAAGGCAACATCGACGACAGCACGTTACGCCGCAAGCTGCTCTCCGTCGCCTTTGACTGGAATATCCGGCCCGGCACCCAGCTCCAACTGGACGCCAGCCACTATGAGATGGTGCAAAAAGGGAATCCGGGCGGCTTTAGCTACGGCCCGAACGTCAAACTCCCTTCGGCACCGGATCCGAAAAACAAAAATCTGGCGCTTAGCACCGCAGGGAACGATCTCACCACCGATACCGTCAGTACGCGCCTGATTCATTACCTCAATGATGACTGGTCGGTAACTGCCGGAGTAGGCTGGCAGCAGGCCGATCGAGCCATGCGCTCGGTTTCCAGCACCATTCTGAATGACAAAGGCGATATCTCCCGCTCGTTGAGTGATTCCAGCGCGGCAGGCCGCTTCCGTGTTTTGAGCAATACGCTGACGCTTAACGGCCATGCCGATACCGGCTCAATTGAGCACGATCTGGCGCTCTCCACCACCGGCTATATCTGGTCTTTATACAGCGGGAAAGGCGCCAACACGCGTTATAACCTTGGCAGCTCTAACATGTATGACTCCACGCCGATGGCAGAGCCTTCCGACGGGCGTATCAATAAACACGGCGCGCGCTACAAATCCGGCGAAAATAGCCAGCAGAGCGTGACTCTTGGCGATACGGTGACTTTTAACCCGCAGTGGTCTGCCATGTTCTACCTCAGCCAGAGCTGGATACAGACGCAAAGTTTTAATAAACAGGGGCAAAAAACCGGGCAGAACGATCAGAACGGGTTAAGCCCGAATGCGGCTCTGATGTACAAAATTACTCCCGAGCTGATGGCCTACGTCAGCTATGCCGACTCGCTGGAGCAGGGCGGAACCGCCCCAACAGGGATGGGTGTTAAAAACGAAGGGCAAACGCTGGATCCATATCGCAGCCAGCAGTATGAAATTGGCTTAAAGGCGGATGTCGGCGGGATGAATCTCGGCGCGGCGTTGTTTAGCCTGAAACGACCGTTCGCCTATGTGGATGCTGCTGATATGGTTTATAAAAACCAGGGCGAGCAGATGAATAATGGCCTTGAACTGACGGCTACCGGCAAAGCCTGGCAGGGGCTTAATATCTATAGCGGTGTAACTTTCCTTAATCCGAAATTAAAAGATACCGTTTCGCAAAGCACCAGCGACAAACGAGTTGTCGGTGTCGCGAAAGTGCAGGCCAACCTGCTGGCAGAATACAGCCTGCCTTCACTCCCGCAATGGGTCTACAGCGCCAACGTTCATTACACCGGTAAACGTGCTGCGAATGATACCAACACCGCCTGGGCGGGGAGCTATACCACGCTTGACCTCGGCACACGCTACTCCACAACGTTCCACAAAGTCCCCACCACCTTGCGCGTGGCGGTGAACAACGTGACCAATGAGCATTATTGGGCCTCGATCTTCCCGTCAGGCACCGACGGTGACGGCGGTTCCCCAAGCGCATTCCTCGGCAACGGGCGAGAAGTTCGCGCCTCTGTCACTTTCAATTTCTGACGGGTGACAAAATGAAACTTGAGCGCATTTTCCTCGCATTAGCGATGGGAGTTTGTGCGTTATCTACGGGCAGCGTGAGAGCTGCTCTTCCTCACGGCGAGCTGAGAATTGCTTCGCCGTGGCCGGCACAAAACACCATTATTACCATGCTGGGATACGGCGACAGCATTGTCGGCACGTCGAAGATTGCTCAGCAAATCCCGCTGTTCAGTCAGAGCCTGCCGCGAATTAAAAACGTGCCAATAGTCAGTATGAATAGCGGGCGAGAACTCGACCCGGAGCAGCTTATTGCCCTGAGGGCGCAGCTGGTATTTATCCCGGAAGGCACCCAAATACCCCGGCAGGAAACGCTGGAGCAGGCTGGCGTACGCGTGCTGGCTTTTGAGGCTAATTCCATGCAGGCATTAACGCGTAGGGTGCAGCAAACGGCGGACGTTTTGGGTGAGGATGCGCAGGTAAAAGCCGGCCTGTATCAGCGCTATTTCGACCGCAATGTGGCCCTGGTCAAAACGCGCCTTCAGAACGTTTCCGATGATAAACGCTTGACGGTGTATCACAGTATGGGTGGCCCGCTGACCACGACAGGGCGACCGTCGCTAAATCAGGATTGGATGGATCTGGCCGGGGCCAAAAACGTGGCTGAAAACTGGTTTGATGGCAGGAAAAATCGCCCGGGCGAAGTCTCAATGGAGCAACTGGTTGCGGCCAATCCCGCAGTTATAGTGGCGATGAACAAGCGAGATGCGGACGAGATCCTCTCTTCCCCGCAGTGGGCAAGTGTTGATGCGGTGCTTCATCATCGCGTCTATGTGAATCCCAAAGGGATGTTCTGGTGGTGCCGGGAAACGAGTGAAGAGGCGCTACAGTTTTTGTGGCTGGCAAAAAAACTCTACCCGGAACAATTCAGCGATGTGGATATGCAAAAAGAGACCAGAGATTTTTACCGCAGCTTCTTTGGCCTGACGCTTAGCGGCGAGCAAATCGCGGCCATTCTTAACCCGAAAATGTAGCGGCCCGAACCCGGGCCGCCGGAGGATTATTTCAGCTTTGTCCAGTAGGTTCCGGTTTCTTTCACCGTCATAAACTCGCGATTCATCTCATCGAGAGTTTGCTGCGGATCCATATCTTCGAACAGCTGCGGATGGAAGGTTTTGGCGAAGAACTCCACATCCAGCAGGTGCCACGGTGAGAGATAAAAATTGTGCCACATCGCCCATGCATTGCCGTTCTCAATCGCGCTCAGGCCGGAAATAATCTTCTGCTGCCCAACGACCTGAGTAAAACTTTGCTGCGCCTGAGCCGCCGTCACTTCGGAGCCAAGCTGTAACCTGCCGTCCTGCTGTGGTCCGGCGCTACCGGTGGCAATATAAATATCAGGTTTCGCGGCGAGCAAGGCTTCAGGGGCGATTTTGCCGTAGACGCCGGGGAAGTGGCTTGCCGCAATATTGTCGCCTCCGGCAAAGGCCAGCAGGTCGGCCAGATTGCCGCGCCCGACGGTAGTACAGCAGTCGCTTTTATCGCCAAGGTGCAGTTGGAGCATCACCGTTGGCTTTACCGGTTTGGCATCGGCTAAGCGTTTGGCAATTTTATCCATATGCCGCTGATAGAAGGCGATAAACTTCTGCGCTTTCACCTCGTCATTCAGCGCCTCGCCAAGAATGCGCAGGCTCGGAGCTGTGTTATTTAACTGATCGACGCGGAAATCCACATAAATGACCGGAATATGCGCCTGAGTCAGCTGGGCGAGGAAGCTGTCGTGGTTGCTCTCCTTTTTGGCATAAATCGGGAGGATGACCAGATCCGGACGCAGGGCGATAACTTTCTCAACGCTTATCTGCGAGAAGTTATTATTGCCAATGATCGGAATATCTTTAATTTGCGGGAACGCCGCGCTATAGCGGTTCCATGTCTGCGGGTCGAGGCGCTTTAAATCCGCAGGCCAGCCGACGATGCGTTTAGCCGGGTTGCCGTCCTCAACTAGCGCCAGGGTATAGATCATGCGGCTTTCGCCGACCACCAGACGCTGCGGATTGTCCGGCACTTCGACTTTACGCTGGAGAATATCGGTTATGGTTTTGGCCTGAATGCCGGCACTGAGTGCCAGCAGGGCCGCAAGTAACAGCGACTTTTTCATCTCAGAAATCCACGCTTGCGGACAGGTATACGGTGCGAGGTTCACCTTCAATCACGCGCAGGTTACCGGCGCTTGATTCGTAATATTCCCGGTCAAACAGGTTTTTTACGTTCAGTTTCAGCTCGGTGTTTTTGCCAATAAGCTTGCTGTCCCACGCGATAAACGCATCGGCCACGGTATAGGAAGGCATGGTGAAGCTGTTTTCCGGATCGCCCGCACGGCTTCCCACATAACGTCCGCCGCCGCCCAGACGCAGTTCACCCGGCAACCAGGAGAAGCGCAGGGTGTGGCTGAGATAAAGGCCGCCCATAGTCGTTGGGGCATTCACCAGGCGATTGCCGACGTTGATTGGGTTAACGTTATCTTCGACGATCTCGGTTTTGTCGTAGCTGTAGTTGGCCGTCAGGTTCCAGTCCTGTGCAATTTCACCGTTCAGCTCAAGTTCTGCGCCGGTGGAGCGGGCTTTTGGAATGTTACGAGTGACGCCGTTAATAAACACCGACATATCTTTCTCGTCGATGCGATAAAGCGCCAGGCTGCTGCTCAGATGCGGCATCATCTGCCACTTCGCGCCAACTTCCCAGGTGGTGCCTTTCTCGGTTGAGGCCACATTGCCGTTATCATCGGTCTGCGTCGAAGGGGTGAACGACTTGCTGTAGCTACCGTAAAGCGACACATCAGGTATGACTTTGTACACCAGGCCCAGTTGAGGCAGGAAGGCATTGCCTCTGTCCTCGAGGGTAGTTTGAGGTTTTACCCAACCCGAACTTGAGGTTTGAGTGTAGCGCTGGAGGCGGCCGCCGAGCACCGCAATCCACTGGTCGGTCAGATGGATGCTGTCTTTGGTAAACAGCGAGCGGCTATAGAGATTGGTGCGCAGGTTGCTGTTGGAGTCATTGTATGTGCTGCTGCCAACGATCGGCGCTTCCCCGTAAACCGGGCTGTTCATATTGAAGGTTTTCGACACCTTGCCGCGGTACGAATACTTCTTGTAGGTTTCGTTCTGCTCGTAGTCCGCGCCGAGGGTGATGTCGTGCGTCATACCCAGCAGTTCCGGGCTGCCGCTGATGTCCCAGGAAGCGTAATCGGTCTGGTGGTTAAAGCCCCGGTTGGCGTCGGCCCGGCGGGAAACAATCCCGGATTTAGGATCGACCGCGGTGGCGCGAACTTCGTTGCTGTCGTAGCGGCGCTGCATCCATGCGTAGTTGAGGTTGGTTTCCCATGTGTCGTCCAGCTTGTACGAATAGTTGGTTGTCAGGCGTTTGTTCTTGCCCCAGGCGTGGTTCGCGTAATCGTCGATGCGGCGGTTGTAGGGAATATCGAGCGGTTTGCCGTTGATGAATGCGGTACCGCGGTCATACGGAATATCGAACTTGTACTCCACGTAGCTGATATTGAACGAGGCTTTGTCCCCGTACCAGCTCAGGGAAGGGGCGATCAGCGTGTGCTCGTCGCTGCCGAAGTTACGCCAGTAATCTTCGTGCTGGCGCTCCGCCACCAGGCGGAAGGCAAAACCATTGCCGAGCGGCCCGGTAACGTCAACCATACCGGAGCCCCCGCCGTTGCTGCTGCTGGTGCCGCTGACGTGGGTGTTCCAGCTGTACTGCGGTTTCTTGCTGACCAGGTTGATAACGCCGCCTGGGTTAAGAATGCCGTACAGCAGAGAGGCTGAGCCTTTCAGGACTTCAACGTGGTCGATGCTGGAGTCCATCGCCAGCCCCTGATTGCTTCGCACACCGTCGATAAACACCGAGCCGTCGCTATTAGAGCCAAAGCCGCGTTTGACAAAGCCGTCTTCTATGCCGCCCAGCGTGTTGCTCTGGGTCACGCCGCTGACGAACTTCATGGCGTCATTCACCGAAGTGACATCGTAGTCATCAATAACCTGAGGCGTAACCACGCTGACGGACTGCGGAATTTCGCTGCGCGGCGTTTTGCTGCGCGAGGCAATGGAAGATTCATCCTGGGTATAGCTTGTCGGGGAACCGTCCGGGTTGGTGTTTGCCACCACCGTTAACGTGTCTTCCTTCGGCTTGTCGGCGGCATGGGCCTGCCCGCCGATGATGAATGTTGAAAGAATGAGTAATTTTGAATTTAACAGCGCCTGGCGAACGAAAGTAGAACCAAATGGAATGCGAGTCATGATGTTTATTGTCGATGCTGAAGCGATTTTATAATGGGAATTGAGATGATAATGACAATAATTAGCATTTACAATATTAACTCTGCTTACATAAGTACTGGTTTTATATACAAAATCCTGATAGTTAAGAGGGAAATGCTGCGAAGGATTCAGGGAACCGCGAGGAGAATACCTCGCGGTGAGAAAGCAGGGTTAGCCGACTTCCGGCAGCAGGCCGACGGTAATCAGGAACTGAATAACAATAACCGCGATACCGCAGGCAAAGACCAGGGCCAGTAAAGGCTTGCCGCCCGCCACGCGCCATTTTGCATCCGCGTGCTGTTTACGGCTCTGCCACACCAGCATGGACGGCACCAGTAGGGCGAGCACCGCCAGCGCCACGCCAGCATAGCCGAGCGCCATCACAAAGCCCTGAGGGTAGAACAGGGCGAACACCAGCGGCGGGAGGAATGTCATCAACCCGGTTTGCAGGCGGCCTGAGGCTTTGCGGTTGCGGGCAAATAAATCCCCAAGGTAGTCAAACAGCCCCAGAGAAACCCCGAGGAAAGAGGTTGCCAGCGCGAAATCGGCAAACAGATGCACCGCCAGCTCAACGTGCGGCGTAGCCACAACCTGGCGCACAACCTGCAGGAAACCATTTAGACCCGAGTGCTCGGCCATCAGCCCGGTAAAAGTGGCGGAATCAATCGCACCAAGGGTAGCAAGCTGCCAGAAAATATAGGCCACCAGCGGAATGGCGCTGCCGACGATAAACACCCAGCGCAGCTTGCGGATGTTGCCATTCATGTAGCTGACGATGCTCGGCACGCTGCCGTGGAAGCCGAACGAAGTGAAAATAACCGGAATAGCGGAAAGCGCCAGCCCCTTTTCAATCGGCAGAGTTAACAGGTTGGTGTGATGAATGTGCGGCATCATCAGCGTCAGCATCACGACCAGCAGGACAATTTTTGCAGTAAAGAGCACACGGTTAAACATATCCACCATGTGCGTGCCGATACAGACAATAGCCCCGGCAACCACGGTAAACAGCAGCACGCCTGAAGTAGCCGAAATGGAGGTTGAAAGCCACTGGCTGAGGCTCGCGGCCAGCAGTTCACCTGCGCCGCTGATGTAGGCGGCGGTGAGGGCGTACATCAGGAACAGCATGCTAAATCCGGTGAGCCACTGCCCCGGGCGGCCAAGATAACGCCGGGCGAGGGTGCCCAGACCGGTGTCGGCGGAGACGTGCTGGTAGACTTCAACCAGCAGCAGCGCGGTGTAGCACATCAGCCCCCAGAGGCCGGCGAGCATCAGTAGGGTGACGCCGAAGCCCACCCCGGCGGACGCCAGCGGCATCGCCAGCATTCCTGCGCCAATTGTGGTTCCCGCCACGATAAAAACACTGCCAAGAGTCCTGTTCTTCACGCTTCCCTCTGAATTTACGAATAGTTGTATGCAATTATGCCGCGCAGGGTAAGGGAAAAGCACTAGGGCGTCAAATGAGGGTTACGGCCTGTGTACAGTTATCTTTACGTTTTGGGGGTAATATAAAAGTGACGATGTCACGTAATAAAATTAAACCATTGAATACTTGCCAGATGAGGCTGCGTTAAGGCTTTATTAATATAAATAGTAATAATAACTAATCTCTTTCTCATGGAGAGCATCAATGAAAGCAAGTTTTGTTATGACAGGGTTACTGCTGGCTTCGGCGGGCTGCGGCGCAACGACTTATCCCATCACCGTTACCGATATGGATAACCAGCGCATCACTATCCAAAAAGAACCACAGCACATTATTTTGCAGGATGGCCGCGATATTCTTTCGCTGGCGCTGCTGGACAGGGAAGACCCGTTCAAACGCGTGGTGGCGTGGAACAACCTTCCGAAAAAACAGGACACTCAGACCTGGGATGTGCTGAAGGGTAAATGGCCGGAAGCGAGCAAAATTATCGATATGGGCTTTAGCGATCAGGGAGAAGTAAACCTTGAAAGCGTGCTGGCGCAGCAGCCTGACATGATGATTGCGCAATTGCGGGCTAAACCTGCGCTCGAGCAGACCGGCGTTATAAAATCACTGAAAAAACTCAATATCCCTGTGGTATTCGTTGATTACGAACTGCATCCTGTGGAAAACACCGCCAGCAGCGTGACGCTGTTAGGCACGGTGCTTAACCAGGAAAAACGCGCCAAAGAGTACGCTGACTTTTATCAGCAGCATCTGACTAATATTCAGAAGGTTGCTGCCGGGGTAGAAAACAAACCAACGGTATTCATTGAACCTATAGCCGGGAACAGTGAAAACTGCTGCTTCACTCACGGGCATAACGGCTGGGGGGCGCTTGTTGAGGCCGTCGGCGGTAAAAACATTGGCTCCACGCTGCTGCCTGGCAGCGCCGGTTTTGTGCCTATGGAGCAGATTATTGCCATGAAACCGGACGTTTATATTATGTCCGGCTCTAAGCGTCCTAACCCGAGCGTGTTGCCGTTTGGTTATGGCAGCAACGAGCAGGAAGTAAGTGCCGCTCTTAATAAACTGCTGGCACGCCCGACTTTCCAGAGCATTGAGCCGGTGAAAGAAGGGAAGGTTTACGGTGTTTATCACCACTTCTATAACCATCCGTATAATATTATCGGCATGGAAATTCTCGCCAAAGATCTTTATCCGCAGCAGTTAAAAGATCTCGACCCGACCGCGGATTATCACCAAATCATTACCCGCTTCACCCAGCTGCCGGACGATCCGATATTGCTGAGCTACTCGCTAAGCAAAAATTAATCATGCCTGCGCTGTAATTCAGCCCCGAAAGCCAAATATTTGGTAAGTAGGGGTTGCTTTCACTCTGTAGCCATTTCTTTAATATCATGTTAATAAATCTGCATGCAATTAACGCTTTGGTTAAAAATATTTATTCATGTGACCAATCTCGCAATAATGGTTATTTGAACGTTTCATAATAAACTCTTCAGATAACAAGGAGAGTAATATGTTCGATCTAAAGGAAGTTAAAGCGGTATTTATTGATGATAGTTATGGGTTTACCGAGGAGTTACTGAATTATATAAACAAGGGGAATGAGTCATTCTCAAAAAGAGAAGAGTTCGATCGTATACTTGAAAGTGCTTATGAATATAATTCTTTCAGTGATCAAAAAATCCTACAACATGCATTGTTTCTAATCTATCAAATCAGGCTGACAAATCCGTTATCAATAGCTGCATCTATGCAAGATGATCATGAGTTGTTAGATATGAAAAAAAGGATTGAAAAATCCTGGCTGGATAACGAGTTTTCAGACCTTGTTGTTCCTGATGATCTTTATAATTCACAACGTTTCGGTGATTATTTAAAAACGGTATGGCATGGACACAATGCTTCTCACCATCCCCTGTTTGATTTTTTGGAAAATGACGCATCAAAAAAACAACTTTATTACTTCCTGAAAAGTGATAGTGCGCTCAATTTAGTGTTTTTTGATCTGGTTGCCTATACTCTTATTGGCTCTGAACCGGAAACCAGAGCGACTATTAGTGAAAATCTATGGGATGAAATAGGAAATGGAGACAAAGTCTTCACACATGTGAACCTCTATAAGGATGTGCTGTTACGGCAAAACATAGTCTTGCCAGATAATCATTACATTGATATTTATGGGGTAGATGCACTTTGCGGTTATAACGCTTTCATGCTGGGTTCTGTTAATCGCAACCATTATTATAAATTATTGGGTGTTATGGCAATGACAGAAGTTCTTGACCCTCCACAGTATGAGAAATTAGTAAATGGCTGTTTGCGTCTCGGATTAATAGACCGTGATGTAAAATACTATACTGAACATATTACGATAGATATAAAACATGGAGACGATTGGCTTTATAATGTGATTGATATCATTGCACAAAAAAATCCAGAAACAAAAAAAGAGTTCTATATCGGAAGCTTGTTAAGATTACGCACCGCAGAACGTTACTATGATTGGTTACTGTTAACCCTGAGAGGATTGATTTAAAAATAATGGAATGCAAATAATTATATATTAAAGGGGAGTGTATGGCGTATTTATTACTTACTCTGGCGGCCATTTTCTGGGGCGGTAACTATGTGGTTGGCCATATGCTGGTACAGGAAATTGATCCCTATATCTTGAGCCTGGTCCGTTGGGGAGGGACCACGATATTGATGCTGTCTTTTTACTGGCGATCGTTTCGACAAGATCTGCCGGTTCTGGCTGATAATCTCGGGGGCAATATCGTGCTTTCATTTCTTGGCCAGGTGAGTTTTCCCTTAACATTATATATAGGACTTCAATACACCTCCTCACTTAATGCAGCAATCTATATATCCTGTACTCCATGCATGGTATTATTGATTAACTATTTTATTTTTCATGAAAATATTTCCTGGCGAAATATAGTCGGTGTCTTAGCCAGTACTACTGGTGTTGTATATCTTGCCTTTTCTGGGGGGGAGGATGCTAAAGATATGCAGGCATTCGGCTGGGGCGATGTTCTGACGATAATATCGGCATTAAGTTGGGCATTTTACTGTGCCCTGTTGAGGCTGAAAAACAAACAGGTTAATAGCACCTCATTTGTGGCTTTTAGTTCATTGATTGGTACAATTATTTTAGTGCCAATAGTTCTGGTTAGAATCACATTGGTAGACCCTCCTGAAATGATTAGATTTAGCTTTTCACCCTTGTTAATAATAGGAGTATTCTATCTTATTTTATTTCCATCCTGGCTCTCATATGTTTTTTGGAACAAAGGTGTGGCGCTTATCGGTACAACCCGAAGTGAAATATATACTCATCTGATCCCTGTATCAGGCGGTCTTATGGGAATATTGTTCCTCGGCGATAGCCTGGAAGCACATCACATGATTACTTTAGTGTTGATTATCTTTGGGATCGTTTGTTGTTCGACCAAAAAATAGCATGTATTAAATAGATTTTATATTTTACGGTTAAAATCATCCAATAAAAAACCCGCCGGAATGAAAGGCGGGTTTTAGCAGTTCACTGCCGATTAAATCGAAGTACGGCGGTAGTCGCGGTATTCCGGCAGCCAGAAGTTATCGTCAATTGCCTGCTTCAGCGCTTCGGCAGAGGTGACAACCGCCACGCCTTGCTGCTGGGCAATTTTCGCTACCGCAAAGGCGATATCGCGAGATACTTTCTGAATATCTTTCAGCTCAGGCAACACCATACCTTCACCGTTTTGCAGCAGAGGAGAGTGCTGCGCCAGCGATTCGCTCGCCGCCATCAGCATCTCATCGGTAATGCGTGACGCGCCTGAAGCAATCACCCCGAGGCCGATGCCTGGGAAGATGTAGGCGTTGTTACACTGGGCGATTGGGAAGGTTTTATCCTTCCAGACAACCGGTGCAAACGGGCTACCGGTTGCAACCAGCGCATTGCCGTCGGTCCAGGTAATGATGTCCTGTGGCGTGGCTTCCACGCGTGAAGTTGGGTTAGACAGCGGCATCACGATAGGGCGCGGGCAGTGCTTGTGCATTTCACGAATAATTTCTTCGGTGAACAGGCCGGTCTGGCCGGAAACGCCAATCAGAATATTCGGCTTAGCATTGCGCACGACATCCATCAGCGAAATTGCTTCGCTCTCGAGATCCCAGTCAGACAGATGCTCCCGGTTTTGCACCAGTTTGGTCTGGAACGACAGCAGGTTAGGCATGTTGTCTGTCAGCAGGCCAAAACGGTCAACCATAAATACATTGCTGCGGGCGGCTTCTTCGCTCAGACCTTCACGCTGCATCTGGGCGATGATTTGCTCGGCAATACCGCAGCCTGCGGATCCTGCGCCAAGGAACACGATTTTCTGCTGATTAAGCTGGCTGCCTGCCGCGCGGCTGGCGGCGATCAGCGTGCCAACGGTTACCGCAGCGGTGCCCTGAATATCATCGTTAAACGAGCAGATCTCATCCCGGTAACGAGTCAGCAGCGGCATGGCGTTTTTCTGCGCGAAATCTTCGAACTGCAACAGCACATCCGGCCAGCGGTGGCGCACGGCCTGAATAAACTCATCAACGAACTCGTAATATTCGTCGCCGGTAATACGAGGATGGCGAGAACCCATATACAGAGGGTCGTTGAGCAACTGCTGGTTGTTAGTGCCGACGTCCAGCACGACCGGCAGGGTGTAAGCCGGGCTAATGCCGCCGCACGCGGTGTAGAGCGACAGCTTGCCGATAGGAATACCCATCCCGCCGATGCCCTGGTCGCCCAGGCCAAGAATACGTTCGCCGTCGGTCACCACGATGACTTTAATGTTGTGGTTCGGCACGTTTTGCAGAATATCGTCCATATGGTGACGATTTTCATAATTGATAAACACGCCGCGGGAGCGACGATAAATCTCGGAGAAACGCTCACATGCCGCGCCAACGGTCGGGGTGTAAATCACCGGCATCATCTCTTCGAGATGGTTCTCTACCAGGCGATAGAACAGCGTTTCGTTAGTGTCCTGGATATTACGCAGGTAGATGTGCTTATCAATTTCGGTCTTGAAGCCCTGGTATTGGATCCAGGCGCGTTCGGCCTGCTCTTCAATGGTTTCAACAACGGCAGGCAGCAGCCCGAGCAGGTTGAAGTTACGGCGCTCTTCAATGTTAAAAGCGCTGCCTTTGTTGAGTAGGGGGAATTCGAGTAAAACGGGTCCGGCGTAAGGGATATAAAGCGAGCGATGTTTTTTTGGTTTGATGTCCATGTGCATACTCTTTTTTTCGACGTAATGTCTTGCCGTAAGGCTCATTCGGTGAGTTGTCGCGCGATATTATGGCACAGCGGTACCGCATCCGACACAGCCTGTCCAAGAACTTTGGTTACACAAGTCCCCAAATCATCAGGAATTTTGTTTCTGAGCATAATCAGAGTGTGGTTAAATAGCTAAACCAGTTTAGCAATATTTAGCTTACAGATGGAGGAACCATGAGCGCACATGTTTGGGTGCTGGGCGATGCGGTTGTTGACCTGCTGCCGGACGGCAACGGAAGATTATTACAATGCCCCGGTGGCGCACCGGCTAACGTAGCGGTGGGTATTGCTCGCCTCGGCGGCAGCAGCGGATTTATTGGCCGCGTGGGCGACGATCCCTTCGGTCGTTTTATGAGGAAAACGCTGGCGAGTGAGAAGGTCGATACAACGTTTATGCATGCCGATGCACAACATCGCACCTCAACCGTGGTTGTCAGTCTCGATGAGCAAGGCGAGCGTAGCTTCACCTTTATGGTCCGCCCGAGCGCCGATCTTTTCCTCGAACCTGCCGATTTGCCGCCGTTTAAACGCGGCCAGTGGCTGCACACCTGCTCTATAGCCCTGAGCGCGGAGCCGAGCAGGGCCACCACCTTTGGCGCAATGGAACAGATAAAAAAGGCCGCGGGCAAAGTCAGCTTCGACCCCAATATTCGCCCCGATCTTTGGCACGATAGCGCCGAGCTACAGGCGTGCCTCACCCGCGCGCTGCTGCTGGCAGACGTGGTTAAGCTGTCCGTAGAGGAACTGGTGTTCATCAGCGGGCAGGCTGACCTGCGGGCGGGCATTGAAAAGCTGGCGAGCCGCTACAACACGGAACTGCTGCTGGTCACCCTGGGTAAAGAGGGCGTAATGGCCAGTTATCGGGGAGAAGTTCATCACTTCGCCGCCCGGCCGGTGGTTTGCGTGGATACCACCGGGGCGGGCGACGCATTCGTGGGCGGGTTGCTGAACGCGCTGGCAGCCAGGGGAATGCCGGAAAACACCGGGCAGCTTGCGCAGACCATTGAGCTTGCCCAGCTATGCGGCGCGCTGGCGACCACAGCCAAAGGCGCAATGACGGCGCTTCCTCACCGCGAAGAGGTTGAGAAACTGCTGTAAATATATTCTGTTTGTCGTGTTTGTCACATTTACTAAATCGGTTTAGCAAAATTCATTGATCCGCCTCTTTATGCCTGGTTAAGATTTTTTAACTAAACCGGTTTAGCAAAATTACAAATGGCACCAGCCTCTCAGGGAAACGACAAACATGTACCAGAAAAGCAAACTGGCGGTGATGATAGCGCTGCTTATTGGAACGGCCTCCGCCCAGGCTACTACGGACTTAAACACCATTGAATCCCGTCTTGCCGCGCTGGAACAGCGTTTGCAGGATGCGGAAAGCAGGGCACAGGCGGCAGAGAGCCGCGCTGCGGTAGCGGAGAAAAAGGCGCAGCAGCTTGCAGCCCGGCAGCAGCAAACCCAGGCTTCCACAGAGGAGGTTGCTCAGCGCACCGCAAAGCTTGAAAGCAAGGCCGATAAGGCGAGCGGCTTTGAGTTTCATGGCTATGCGCGTTCCGGGCTGCTGATGAACGACTCTGCCTCCAGTAGTAAAAGCGGGCCTTATTTGACTCCGGCGGGAGAAACCGGCGGCGCAATTGGCCGCCTGGGTAATGAGGCCGATACTTACGTCGAGCTGAATCTTGAGCATCACCAAACGCTGGATAATGGCGCAACCACGCGCTTTAAGGCGATGCTGGCGGACGGGCAAAAAACCTATAACGACTGGTCGGCGGACTCGAGCGATCTCAATATTCGCCAGGCCTTTGCGGAGTTGGGAAACCTGCCGGGGCTGGACGGGCCGCTGAAGGGCAGCACCTGGTGGGCGGGTAAACGCTTCGACCGCGATAATTTCGATATCCACTGGCTGGACTCCGACGTGGTGTTTCTTGCCGGGACCGGCGGCGGTGTGTATGACGTGAAGTGGAACGACAGCCTGCGTAGTAACTTTGCTGTGTATGGCCGCAACTTTGGCCGTCTCGAAGATACGGGCAATACCGTTCAAAACTACATGCTAACCATGAATCACTTTGCCGGACCGTTCCAGCTGATGGTCACCGGGTTGCGCGCTAAAGATAACGACGACCGCAAAGACGCCAGCGGCGAACTTATTCAGAAAGAGGCGGCTAATAACGGCGTGCACACTTTGCTTGGCCTGCATAACGAAAGCTTCTACGGGCTGCGTGACGGCACGGCTAAAACCGCGCTGCTTTACGGGCATGGCCTTGGGGCCGAAGTTAAAGGCATTGGCTCAGACGGCGCGCTATTGTCTGAGGCAAATACCTGGCGGTTTGCAAGCTTTGGCGTAACGCCAATCGGTAACGGGTGGCATATCGCTCCGGCGCTGCTGGCGCAAAGCAGTAAAGACCGCTACGTGAAAGGCGACAGCTATCAGTGGGCAACCCTGAATGCCCGCCTGATAAAAGAAGTGACCCAGAACTTTGCCCTGGCTTTCGAAGGCAGCTATCAGTATATGGACTTAAAGCCCGAGGGCTATAAGGAGCGCAATGCGGTTAACGGCAGCTTCTACAAGCTGACCTTCGCACCGACCCTGAAAGCAGGCAGCATCGGGGATTTCTTCAGCCGCCCTGAGCTGCGCCTGTTTGCCACCTGGATGGACTGGAGCAGCAAGCTGGACAACTACGCCAGCAACGACGCCTTCGGCAGCAGCGGCTTTAACGCCGGTGGGGAATGGAACTTTGGCGTGCAGATGGAAACCTGGTTTTAACCCATCTACCTCCCGCTGCGGCGGGAGAGTCGATTAATAACAATAAAGTTTTAGAGGTTACTATGGATTTCAAGAAAATTGCCCACGAGCTTTTACCGCTTTTGGGAGGCAAGGAGAATATCGGCAGCGCGGCCCACTGTGCCACTCGTCTGCGCCTGGTTCTGGTGGATGATTCACTGGCCGACCAGCAGGCAATAGGAAAAGTAGAAGGGGTAAAAGGCTGCTTCCGCAATGCCGGCCAGATGCAGATTATCTTTGGTACCGGGGTAGTGAATAAGGTGTATGCAGCCTTTATCGAAACTGCCGGTATTGCCGAATCCAGCAAATCCGAAGCGGCTAATCTTGCGGCTAAGAAACTGAACCCGTTCCAACGCATAGCGCGCCTGCTGTCGAATATCTTTGTGCCTATCATTCCGGCCATTGTTGCCTCCGGTTTGCTGATGGGGCTGCTGGGGATGGTTAAAACCTACGGCTGGGCCAACCCGGAAAATGCGCTGTATATCATGCTGGATATGTGCAGCTCAGCGGCATTTATTATCTTACCGATCCTGATCGGTTTTACCGCCGCGAGGGAATTTGGCGGCAACCCGTATCTCGGGGCAACCCTGGGCGGTATTCTTACCCATCCAGCGTTAACCAACGCCTGGGGCGTGGCCGCAGGGTTCCACACCATGAACTTCTTCGGGCTGGAAGTGGCGATGATTGGCTACCAGGGCACGGTGTTCCCGGTGCTGCTGGCGGTGTGGTTTATGAGTATTGTTGAAAAACAGCTGCGCCGCGTGATTCCGGACGCGCTGGATCTTATTCTGACGCCTTTCCTCACCGTTATTATTTCCGGCTTTATCGCACTATTGATTATTGGTCCGGCCGGGCGAGCGCTTGGCGACGGAATTTCTCTGGTGCTCAGCACTCTGATTGCTCACGCGGGCTGGCTGGCAGGGTTACTGTTCGGCGGGCTTTACTCGGTTATCGTGATAACTGGCATCCACCATAGCTTCCACGCTATCGAAGCGGGTCTGCTGGGGAATCCATCTATTGGCGTAAACTTCCTGCTGCCTATCTGGGCAATGGCCAACGTAGCGCAGGGCGGTGCCTGCCTGGCGGTTTGGTTTAAAACCAAAGACGTAAAAATTAAGGCTATTACGCTGCCTTCCGCGTTTTCGGCGATGCTGGGAATAACCGAAGCCGCTATCTTTGGCATCAACCTGCGCTTTGTTAAACCGTTTATTGCTGCGCTTATCGGCGGTGCGGCGGGCGGAGCCTGGGTCGTTTCGGTTCACGTTTATATGACGGCGGTTGGCTTAACCGCGCTGCCCGGTATGGCAATTGTTCAGGCAAGCTCGCTGCTTAACTACATCATCGGGATGGCTATCGCCTTTGGCGTGGCGTTTATCATTTCACTGCTGCTGAAGTACAACACGGACTCTGAATAATGACGCAATCCTCCAGCATGCCTGCCATTTTGCAGGCCGTAATGAAAGGGCAAACGCGTGCGCTGCGGGACGAGCACTATCCGCGCTGGCACCACGCGCCGGTAACCGGGCTGATGAATGACCCGAACGGATTTGTGTGGTTTTCCGGGCGCTGGCATCTGTTTTACCAGTGGAACCCGCTGGCCCCCGATCATAAATACAAATGCTGGGGGCACTGGAGCTCGGCTGATTTACTGCACTGGCGGCACGAACCTTTGGCGCTGATGCCGGGTCAAGATTACGACCGCAACGGCTGCTATTCCGGCAGCTCGGTTGATAATCAGGGCAGGCTTACGCTCTGCTACACCGGCAACGTAAAGTTTGGTGACGGCGGACGCACCGCCTGGCAGTGCCTGGCCGTTGAAAATGAGCGCGGTGAGTTTGATAAAATTGGCCCGGTGCTGGCCCTGCCCGAAGGCTATACCGGCCACGTTCGTGACCCGAAAGTGTGGCAGCATAACGGGCGCTGGTACATGGTGCTGGGCGCGCAGGACCAGGACAAACGGGGAAAAGTGTTACTCTTCTCATCGCCTGACCTGCACGCCTGGGAGTCTGAAGGGGAAATCGCCGGGAACGGCATTAACGGCCTCGACGATGCGGGTTACATGTGGGAATGCCCGGACCTGTTTGAGCTTGGCGGCAGGCATGTATTGATCTGCTGCCCCCAGGGCATCGCCCGCGAGCCGGAGCGCTTTCTTAATGTTTACCCCGCGGCCTGTTTAATCGGCGACTTTGATTACGCAACCGCGAGCTTCAGGCACGGGGAGCTAAACGAATTAGATGCCGGTTTTGAATTCTATGCGCCACAAACGGCGCAGGCACCGGACGGCCGTCGCCTGTTGGTTGGCTGGATGGGCGTGCCGGACGGGGAGGAGATGTTGCAGCCAACGCTGGCCAACGGCTGGATCCATCAGATGACTTGCCTGAGAGAACTTACGCTGCAAAACGGTAAGTTGTACCAGCGGCCCATCGCCGAGCTGGCGGCTCTACGTGAAGAAGAACAGTTTTGGCAAGGTATTGCAGGTGAAGCGCCGTCCCTCGATGCGCTACGGCTGGAGCTGCTGGTAGACATATGCGGGAGCCTGGATATGGATTTTGGCGGGGCTTTAAAGCTGAGCATCAACGAGCAGGGGGTGACGCTGCAACGACGCAGCCTCGCTTCCGGCGAGTGGCTTTCTCGCTACTGGAAAGGAACCGTCTCATCTCTACAAATTCTTTGTGACAGCTCCAGCGTCGAAATTTTTATCAATCAGGGTGAAGGCGTGATGAGTAACCGCTATTTTCCGCAGCATCCATCACGGGTCTGTTTCAACGGTGCGTCTGAAGTCACGTTGCGCTACTGGTCGCTGCGTTCCGCCATGGTAGAATAGCGGTTTGGATTAACTGCCACGGTTGCGCTGTGAAAAAAAACAAACGCGTCACGATTAAAGATATTGCCGAACTGGCGGGCGTCTCAAAGGCTACCGCCAGCCTGGTATTAAATGGGCGAGGCAAGGAGCTGCGGGTGGCTCAGGCAACCCGTGAACGCGTCATGACTATTGCGCAGCAACAACATTACCAGCCGAGCATTCACGCGCGTTCCCTGCGCGACGACCGTAGCCACACCATTGGCCTGGTGGTGCCTGAGATAACCAACTACGGTTTTGCCGTTTTCTCCCACGAGCTTGAGATGCTGTGCCGCGAGGCAGGCGTGCAGTTGCTAATCTCCTGTACTGATGAAAATCCCGGCCAGGAAAACATGGTGGTCAGTAATATGATTGCCCGCCAGGTTGACGGCCTGATTGTTGCTTCCAGTATGCTGACGGCGGCGGACTACCATAAGCTGAGCGAGCAACTGCCGGTTGTGCTGTTTGACCGCCACATGAACGACAGCGCGCTGCCGCTGGTTATCACCGACTCAATCCAGCCAACCGCCGACCTGATTGAGCCAATCGCCAGAGCGCATAGCGATGAAATCTATTTTCTTGGCGGGCAGCCGCGCCTCTCGCCAACCCGCGACCGCCTTGAGGGATTCACTCAGGGGCTGGCCCGCGCGGGCGTAACGCTACGCCCGGAATGGATAATTCACGGCAACTATCATCCCAGCTCGGGTTATGAACAGTTTGCGGCGCTTTGCGCGCAGCTTGGCAGGCCGCCAAAAGCGTTATTCACCGCGGCATGTGGCCTGCTTGAAGGGGTGCTGCGCTATATGAGTCAGCATAATTTGCTGGACAGCGACATCCATCTGGCAAGCTTCGACGACCATTACCTGTATGACTCTCTCTCGGTTCGCATCGATACTATTCAGCAGGATAATCGCCAGCTCGCTTTCCACTGCTATGACCTGATTAGCCAGCTTATCGAGGGGGCATCGCCGCAGCCGCTCCAGCGTTATCTGCCTGCTAAGCTGCTTCGTCGGCGCAAATAGCTACCGTTTTGAGTCGGGAAACCGCAGGCCAAAAGTAGTGACACCGTCACGGCTTTCAACCCAGCAGCGCCCCTGATGTAGCAGCATGATCGAATTCACGATAGACAGACCGAGGCCGCTGGAGTGCGCCGAGTCGTTGCGGGACGGGTCGGCGCGGTAAAAGCGGTCGAAGATGCGTTCCTGGTGTGATGGGGTGATAGTTTCCCCGTGGTTGGTGACAAGAATTTCCATTCCCTCTGCCGTGGATGTGGCGCTAATTTCAATCTGGCTTTCCGGGCTGGCGTAGCGCACCGCGTTGGAAAGCAGGTTGGCCAGCGCTCTGCGCAGCAGCAGAGCATCGGCGTACACCAGCCCGTTGCCGCGGGTCTGAATCGTCACTTCCCGGTCGGCGGCGAGATCTTCAAAGTATTCGCAAATGCGGCCAATTTCGTCGCTTACGTCGATATTACCACGCTCAATTTCCTGGTCGGGCTGTTCCGCCTGAGCCAGAAACAGCATGTTGTCGATCATCCGCGACATGCGCTGCAACTCTTCAAAATTTGAGCCGAGCAGCCGCCGATAATAGTCATTATCACGCGCGGCTCCCAGGCCAACTTCTGTTTGCCCCAGCAGAGTGGTTATCGGCGTTCGGAGATCGTGAGCCATATCGGCGCTGACCTGTTTTAACTGCTGGAATCCACGCTCGAGCCGCGCAAGCATGGCATTAAACTGGTCGATAAGCGTATCCAGTTCGGGCGGGAGATCGTCTTTGTTCAGGCGTGAGGAGAGCGTTCCGGTCCCGATCTGCGCCGTTCGCTCGGCAAGCCTGCGCAGCGGCGAAACGCCGCGCCGTGCAAAAATCACCGCCAGCACCACGGAGATCGCCGCCATCATCGAGGCAAAAAGAATAATTTTATTGCGATACTCTTCGAGAATATGGGTGCGGTCGGCCAGCACTCTGGCTGACAGGATCTCCAGCGGCGGCAGATTATTGGCCGACGGGCTAACGGCCGCCATATAAACCATCGGCGTGCCGTCCTGGGTATTGGCATGATGCACCGCCTCAAGCGTCAGCCGCTGGTTAGCGGGTACGGGAGTCACGGACGGGATATCGCGCTGCATCGGGTTCACTTCTAATAACGTCGCGCCGCCAACGTAGCGAACCACCAGCAGCGACTCGGTATTCCCGAGCATATTGGCAAACAGGTGCGGCTTTTCACGGATCAGTTGCTGAGCATCAAGGTCGCGTAGCAGCGTACTAATCTGGTCAACGCGGGAAACCAGCGCCGCATCGTCACGAATCGATAGCTGCTGGCGAAGCGCGTAATACAGCGCGCCGCCCATCACGGTGAAGGCAACAAAAGAGAAAGCCGCCAGCAGCACCGCAAGGCGAAAAGTGAGAGAAGCACGCCTCATGATTCTGTCTCACAGCGGTAGCCCACGCCGTGAACCGTATGGATCAGTCGCAGGGGGAAAGGATCGTCCACTTTTTGCCGCAGCCTGCGTACTGCCACGTCAACCACGTTGGTGTCGCTATCGAAGTTCATATCCCAGACTCGGGAGGCCAGGAACGTGCGGGACAGCACCTGGCCCGGATGCTGTAGGAAACAGACCAGCAGCTTAAATTCTTTATTGGTCAGGGTGATGCGTTTGCCCGCGCGTTCGCAGCGAAACTTGGCCACATCTACCGTTAAATCGGCAAGTGACAACACCTCTTCAGACTCGGCGGCCGGTAAACCGCGGCGCAGAATAATGCGAATTCTTGCCAGCAGTTCGGCAAATGAAAAGGGTTTAACCAGATACTCGTCGGCCCCCAGACCCAGCCCGCGAAGGCGGTCTTCCAGCGTGCCTCGTGCGCTGAGGAACAGCACCGGCGTCTGGCTATGTGCGCGCAGGCGCTCCATCACCGTCCAGCCGTTCATTTCCGGCAGCATCACGTCGAGCAAAATAAGATCGTAGGCCGATTCGCGCGCCAGGTGCAGGCCATCGATCCCGTTAGCGGCCCAGTCGGCGGTATAGCCCGCTTCATTAAGCCCGCTGACCAGATAGGCTGCGGTTTTAGCTTCGTCTTCAATAATGAGGATTTTCAAGCGGCGGCAATCCCGTAATAAGGAGAGAAAAGGGCGTGGAGACCGTCCCAATCCCGAGATTATAACTTAGTAGCCCGGTACGTGTGCGGCTTTCATAATCAGGCTGGCGACTGCTTCCGGCTGGGAAATCAGCGACACATGGCTGGACTTCAGCTCGATGGTTTGGGCATGCATGCGCTTAGCCATAAAACGTTCCAGATCCGGGTTAATAGTGCGGTCTTCGGTGGACACCGCGTACCATGTTGGTTTGTCATGCCACGCGGCAACGGTGGTTTTTGCCATGGTGACTGCCTTGCCCATCGGCTGCTGTACCGCGTAATAAGCCTCAGCTTCTTTCTCCGGCAGGTCGCCAGCGAAATCGTGAATAAAGGCTGATTCAGACAACGCGCCATAGCCGTCGTCATTCCACTTCAGGCCCGCCGAAGCTGGAGCCGCTGGGTATTTTTTAGTGAGCGCCGGGTAATCTTCCCCTGCCTCAGGGGCGCGGGCGGCAATATAAACCAGGCCTTTCACTTCCGGCTCGTCGCCTGCCTGGCTGATGACCATGCCGCCGTAAGAATGGGCAACCAGAATGACCGGGCCATTTTGCTGCGTGAGGGCGCGTTTTACCGCCGCTACGTCGTTATCCAGAGAGGTGGTTGGGTTCTGCACCGCCGTGACGTGCAGCCCTTTGGCCTGCAAAAGCGGGATGACCTTGCCCCAGCTTGAGCCGTCGGCAAACAGGCCGTGTACCAGAACGATGTTTTTCACTTCCTGGGGTGTTGCCGTGTCGGCATGTGCGGCGGTGGCGCTAAGAGCGGCCAGGACAAGGGAAGCGATGGTAGAGAGATGACGCAGTTTCATGTTCAATCCTCGGGGTTCAACAAAGGGGTTCATGAGCCAATGTAGCCGCCGAAGGCCAACAAACTGCTGACGTGGAAATGACAAAAAAATGACAAGCCAGGCGCGTTAAAACCGTGCCTGGCCGGGTACTAAGATTTAATTTTTGTAGTGCAGTTTATATAATGACGTAGTGATAAACAGACGTTCGCGCTCGGCGACAGAGATATTTGCCTTATAAAAAGGATTGCCAATGTTCTCAAATAATTTGCCAGAGCGTTTCTCATAAACCTTCACATATTTTAATGCGGCTTTTATATCACCTCTCGCAGTGTTTTTAATTAATTTCCTGGCGCTTGACTCTGTTTTTTCATACATCCTCTCAACTTTGATGCCCTTTGCATTTGCATCATTCTTAACGCTTTTCAGAGCCAACATCATATTTTTTGCAGAGGCTGATATTTTTGATTCAGTCTCAGACAAAACTTTGGGTACAGGGGCGGAACGAAAAATGCCGATGATATCCATATCGCAAATCCTCAATTAAGAAAACAGTGGCGTATATAACATCTGATTGCCGGGTAGCGATTTAACAAAACGCTGATTATTTAAACCTTTACGATGTCTGTTTACCTTCCCGGCTAATAACTACAGCCAGCAGTCCGGCCAGCGCGAAAGCGGCGGCCACGTAAGGAATAGGGCGGATGCCGGTAAGGTTTATCATCAATCCGCCAAGCAGCGAACCGAGGCCAATAGCGGCGTTAAACACCGACACGTTGACTGATGTTGCCGCATCCGCGCCGCCTTCCAGGCGTGATGCCTCTTTAAACACCAGGGTTTGCAGCAGCACCGGCAGGGCGCCATATGCCGCTCCCCAAAACGCGATAGTAATAAAAATTGCCGTATGGCTGGCAGCGGCCATATTCAGGCAGGCAAGACTTGCCGCGAACAACAGCGCGACGATGCCAAGGCTTGTTCGAGGCGAGCGGGCGGCAAAGGGGCCAATGGCAAAATTAGTTATCACGCCGGCGGCTCCGTAGACCAGCAGCAACATGCTGATTTGCCTTCCGCTTTGCCCGGCCATCTGCTCAAGAAAGGGTGTGATATAGGTGTAGGCGAGAAAATTAGCGGTGACAACTAGCGCGGTAATACCAAAAACGGCCAGTAAAGCGCGGCTTTTAAATACCGCTAACATCGCCCCACGTTTTGCTGATTTTGCGATACGTACCGCAGGAACTGACCAGACAATAAGGGTAAACACCACCAGGCAGAGGAAGCAGAGCGCGGCAAACACCGCTCGCCAGTCGTAGAGCTCGCCCAGCATTGTGCCTGCCGGTACGCCAAGCACCGTAGCCAGAGAAACGCCCCCAAACACTACCGAAGTAGCTTTAACCGCATTGCGCGATGCAACCAAGTGGACCGCGGTGACAACGGCGGTAGACCAGAAGACGCCGATGGCTGCCGCTACCAGAATGCGGCCAATAAACACCACGAAGTAATCTACGGCCAGATAGGTTATCAAGTTACCGGCAAAGCAGGCGGCCAGCAGCCCGGCCATCAGCGCCTTGCGGTTAATGTGCCCGAGAAGGCCGGTGAGCGGGGCGGCGGTTAACGCCACCATAAAGGCGAAAATTGTTACCAGATAACCGGCAACGCCAAGCGAAACGTTAAGCCCGGCGGCCATGCCGGGCAGCACGCCGACCGGCATCAGCTCGGTACTGACAAATGAAAAACAGCCGAGGCTAAGCGCCAGCACCGCAGCGATACTGCGTGAGCGGGAGATTTTCCCCGCATGATGATGTGCGTCTGAATGGGTATGGGAAGTACCTGATTGCATAAAAGCATCCTGAAAATGTGAACGGGTCGAGATGACGAGAGAATTTTGCGGTTCCGACGTTCAGAATGCGATAGCATGAAAGACATAAGACTTATGACTGAGGCGCATCAATGAGGGTATTAAGTTCCCAACTGCTGGAAGGCGTGGATGTCATGGCGGCGGTCGTTGATACGCTGAGTTTTGGTGCAGCTGCCGAAGTGCTGGATATGTCCCAATCCGGCGTCAGCAGGGCGATTGCACGGCTTGAGGCCAGGTTGGGCATCCGGGTTTTTGAGCGCACTACGCGCTCCGTTCGCCTGACCGATGAAGGTCGGGAATTTTACCAGCAGGTGATGCCGCTTCTGGCCGAGCTTGCCGAAGTGACCGGCGGCGCAGCGGGCGATGCGCAAAAAATTCGTGGCCGCCTGCGCGTTAACGTCGATCCGCTGTTTGCAAGCCAGATCCTTGGGCCGAGGCTGGGCGCGTTGATGGATGCTCACCCAGAGCTGGAGATTGAGCTACGCACCCGTGATGAGCTGGGCGACCTGATTTCTGAGGGTTTCGACCTGGCGCTTCGCTTCGGCCACCCACAGTCTTCTTCGCTGATAGCCAGAAAACTGTTCGAAACGCGTGTTATCGCTATGGCATCGCCTGATTATTTGCGCCGTTTTGGCACACCGCAAGAGCCGCAGGAGCTGGAAACAAACGCCCACCGCTGCATTCTGTTCCGGGAACCGACAACCGGAAAACCTTTCCGCTGGGAGTTTCATCGCAACAGGGAAAAACTGATGATCCAGCCCCAGGGACGGCTCACGGTAAACGATGCCGAAACCGTGTTAAGTACCTGCCTTGCGGGGCTTGGCGTGGCGCAAATTTTTGAACTGGGGAGCGAGGAGTACATCGCTTCCGGGCGGCTGAAGCCGCTGTTCCCGTTTTGGTCAGATCACCGCTTCCCCCTGTATGCATACTATCCTTCACGTCACCACGTTCCCGCCAAAACCCGCGCTTTGCTGGACTTTGTTAGCGGGCTGGTGTCTTGATCAACTCTCCGCGACCCACAGCAGGGGAACAACCGGCAGGGCGAAGATAATCATGAAAATAACCGCTTCTTCACCCCATCCGTATCCCGCTTTAATTACGCCAAAAAACATATTGACGGCGGCGATAGCGCACCACAGCACGGCGAAGCCTCGGGCGATAATTACCGGGGCGGGTGGGTAGACGGGCGTAAACAATCTGATAAGCAAATAGCAGGCGGCGGAGAGTAAAAAGCCGCTAAGTAAAAAAGTGAGCGTGCGCATAAAGAGTCCGCTTGATGCGGCCCCGGCGTCTTAAACAGTGGGGCCGCGATTATGGTTTAAACAGAAGCTGGCCGATGTGTTAGCAGCAGATCCCCCAGACCTATGCGCTGTAAAAACTCTTTGCGAATGCGGTCCGCCACCGCATTGACTACCGCGGCACCGTCATCGGAAGGGTCAACGTGTACCCGGAACGGGCGCTTTCCGTAAGGCGCATTGACAATATCAACCATCGCGGCGGCAACATCTGCTACGTCAGCATCTTCCGGCTCGCAGGCGGCAAGCCCCTTCAAGGCTTCATCTTCCAGTCCGGCGGTTGGGCCTTGCCGGGTATACTCCAGTTCTCGCTCGCTATCAGCCGGTTTGCCGGAGTGCAGGAAGTGATTGGTGCCTTTGGTAAACGCGCCGGGAACCAGAATCGAGCTTTCAATTCCCCAGCGGCTCAGCTCTGCGGCGTAGCTGACCGCCACGGCGTCCATAGCTGCTTTTGCGGCAAAGTAGGGTGCCAGATAAGGCGGGGTGCCGCCTCTGGTGCTGCTACTTCCTACCCACAGCAGCAGGCCGTTGCCCTGTTTACGCAGCTGAGGCAGCGCGGCCCGGTTTACCCGCTGAGTGCCAAGAACGTTGATGTCATACAACTGGCTAAACTGTTCCGGCAGGAAAGCTTCTGCCGGGCCGAAGGACATATGCCCGGCATTATGAACTACAACGTCCAGCCTGCCTTGTTCGGCAATAATATGCGCCACGGCTTCGTCCGCTGATGCCTGAGAAAGTACGTCCAGCTCAACGGCTCGCAGATCAACTCCGTGCCGTTCGGCATATTCATTCAGGCTCTCAACCTGCGGGGCATTACGCCCGGTAGTGTCGCGCATGCTGGCGTAGACGATATGACCGGCATGGGCCAGCGCACGGGCAGACAGCGCCCCAAAGCCGCTTGAGGCTCCGGTTATCAAAATGATCTGTTGCATGGTTATCTCCTGTTCAATTCAGGCTCAGGCAAAGCCGCCGTTTACGCGGATCACCTGGGAGTTAACCCAGCTGCCGTCCGGGCCTGCAAGCGTGGCGACCACGCTTGCAATTTCAGCAGGCTCGCCGATGCGCCCGAGCGGGGCCAGGCTGGCAATCGCCTGGATCTGTTCCGGCGTTTTACCGTTTAAGAACAGTTCGGTGCCGGTTGGCCCCGGAGCGACGGCGTTGACGGTGATATTGCGGCCACGCAGTTCGTTGGCCAGAACATGTACCAGGCCTTCAACGCCGGCTTTTGAGGCGATATAAGGGCCGTAAGCAGGGAAGGATTTAGCAATCACGCTGGTAGAAAGAGCGATTATGCGGCCTCCATCGGCAAGGGATTCTGCGGCATTAGCCAGCACCATAAATGCGCCGCGCAGGTTGGTATTTATCACCTTGTCAAAATCGGCCAGGCCCGCCGGGGTAATTTTTACCATCGGCATCACGCCCGCGCTGTGAACCACTACGTCCAGGCGGCCATTAACAGCTTTCGCCTCGGCAAACAGGCGAGAAACGTCGGCTTCAGAAGAGACATCGGCCTGAATGGCTATCGCCTCGCCGCCATGAGACTGGATTGACTGTACCGTTTCGTCGGCGCTGGCCTTGTTGCCCGCATAGTTGACGATAACGGTAAAACCGTCGCGCGCCAGTCGTTCAGCAATAGCACGGCCAATACCGCGTGATGCGCCGGTGACCAGGGCTGTTTTGTTTGTTGTTGTCATCATGCTCTCCAGATAGGGTTCAAGATTCACCCGGGATGGGTGCGTGGGAGCCATTGTTAATGTTTTTGATTACGGGATAAATGGTGCTAATTTGATATGATAATTCCAATTTAGTTAATAACAGCGCATGGATAAATTCGACACCCTGCAACTGTTCACCCGCATTGTGGAGCTGGGCAGCTTCAGCCAGGCCGCCGACCAGCTTGGTATTCCAAGAGCGACGGCAAGCAATGCGATAAAAGAGCTGGAAAATGGACTCGGCTGCCGCCTGCTGGAAAGGACTACGCGCCATGTTCGTCCCTCGCAGGACGGCAAAGCCTATTATCAGCGCTGCGTATATATCCTTGCTGAACTCAACGAGGCGGAGGCGGCGCTGCGCCCGGTTGTGGCTAAACCACGCGGTATTCTGCGGGTTGACTTACAAGGTACGCATGCATCACAAATAGTCCTGCCGAAGCTGGATGAATTTCATCGCCGCTACCCGGATATCGAGCTGATTATCAGCAGCGGCGACAGGCTGGTTGATCTGGTGCGGGAGGGGATAGACTGCGTGGTGCGGGCCGGTAAATTGCAGGACTCCTCTCTGGTGGCGCGCCATCTCGCCGATCTCCCGCAGATAATCTGCGCCAGCCCGGATTATCTTGCCGCTTTCGGCGCTCCTGTTCACCCGGACGAGCTGGAATTCCACCAGTGCGTTAACTTTTTCTCGACCACCGGCGGAATCAACTATCCCATCGAGCTGATAGTGAATAACCAGAAACGCGCCTACTCGCCAAAAGGCTGGGTGACGGTCAACGAAGCGGAAAATTACGTTATCTGCGCATTGCGCGGCTGCGGGCTGGTGCAACTACCTCGCTACCACGTAGAGCAGGCGTTAAGCGAGGGAAGCCTGGTGGAAGTGTTGGGCGACTGGCAAAGCCCGAAAATCACCGTTTCGGCGCTATATACCCAAAATCGCCAGCTTTCTCCGCGCGTACGCGTGTTCATCGACTGGCTGAGGGAGATTTATAGAGCGCGTTTTCCAACTGAGGGCTAAAACGGTAGCCCCACATGTTCCTTAACCATAAATTACTCTTTGCCCTCCGCGCTATTCTCCGCAGAAGGCAGCTGTTTCGCATACAGGTAAACCGAAGCCCGGGACACGCCGAGGTGCTGGGCAACGGTTTCCATTGATTTGCGGATCTCCAGTAATCCTTCTTTTTTAAGCACCTGCAACAGCTCAATTCTTTCAGGCGTTTTCAGCGCCCTTGGCGTGCTTGCCAGGCGCGCAGCGTAGCTGTCGATGCGCTGTCTGATGGCTTCCGCTCCGGCAGGCTCCATATGCTCTTCTACCGGGCTGTTGCCGGTTTCGGTAAAGCGGGCCAGGGCGCTTTGCATGCCCCGGAACAGCGTCATGTCCACATTCAGGCAAAGCGCGGCGACGTAGTTCCCGGCCTCATCTTTTAACCCGATGGAGGTGCTTTTTACCGGACGTCCGTCCGCAAACTGGTTGGCATAGTTGGCGATAACGTTTGGAAACTCGGGTGAGGCGATGCGCGCCAGCCCCATCTCCGTGGCGGCATCGCCCACTTTGCGGCCAGAAAGATTGTTGTGTATGGAGAGAATAGAGTGCTCAGGATTGCCAAGATCGTGAACCACAACCTCACAAAACGGCGCGAAAGTCTCACTCACGCCCTGGGCGATGGCATCGAGCTGGCTGAGCAGGGGGCTGGTTTGGGATTTTGGCACTTTTCTCTCCTTGGGGTTAAAGCTGGCTGGCCTGGGTGAGGAATTCACCGTAGCGGCCAATGTCGACGTTGCCGCCGCTGATGATAATGCCGATTTTCTTTCCGCGCAGTTCATCTTTAAGCCCGCGTGCGGCGGCAAAGCCGAGGCAGCCGGTTGGCTCAACCACCATTTTCATACGTTCGGCAAAGAATTTCATCGACTGAACGAGTTCCGCGTCGCTGGCGGTGAAAATGTCGTCCACGTTCTGGCGGATAAGCTCAAAAGTATAATTGCCCAGAAACGTGGTTTGTGCGCCGTCGGCAATGGTTTTCGGGGTGTCGATGCGCACGATTTTTCCGGAGCGGAACGACTGCTGGGCGTCATTGCCCGCTTCAGGCTCCACGCCATAGACTTTGCAATTCGGCGACAGATGGCGCGCCGCCAGCGCACAGCCGGAGATAAGACCGCCGCCGCCGAGGCAGACAAATAGCGCGTCCAGGTCGCCAACTTCTTCAAACAATTCTTTAGCGGCAGTGCCCTGGCCCGCGATAACGTGCGGGTGGTCGTATGGCGGAATCAGCGTCATGCCGTGTTTTTGCGCAAGATCGTCGCCAATCTGCTGCCGATCTTCGGTATAGCGGTTATACAGAATGACTTTTCCGCCATACTCCTTCGTCGCGGCGATTTTCGCCGCCGGGGCATCTTCCGGCATCACGATAGTAGCAGGAATACCGAGCAGCCTTGCCGAGAGCGCAATGGCCTGCGCGTGGTTGCCGGACGAAAACGCCACCACGCCAGCGGCTTTTTGCTCCGGCGTAAATTGGGCGAGGGCGTTCATTGCCCCACGGAATTTAAACGCGCCCATGCGCTGATAGTTTTCACATTTGAAAAACACCTCTGCGCCGAACTCTTCATTCACGGTTCGGGAAGTCATTACAGGAGTGCGGTTTGCATGGCCTTCAATGCGCCCGGCCGCCGCCACTACGTCCGCATAAACAGGAAGAACTAATTTCATCATGCTACCTTCAAAAGATTGATTTATTCACCGAGCGCGACTGCTTCAACCTCAATAGCCGCCCCATAATGTAGCTGCGCAACGCCCGCCATCGCGCGGGAAGGGCGATGTTCGCCAATCCATTGCGCATAGATTTGGTTAAATAACGGCCAAAGGCTGATGTCCGTGATATAGACGCGAACCGAAACCAGATGCCGTTTTGTCACTCCGGCGCAGGCCAGACAAGCTTCTATATTTTGCAGCACCAGCGCGGCTTGTTGCTTAAATGGAGCATCGCACTGCGGCTCACCTTCAGCCGTCACCGGCAGTTGCCCGGAAATAAAGACAAAGCCCCCGGCTGCCGTGGTATGAGAATAATGCCCCACGGGCGCGGGAGAATTTTCGATATTGCGCAAAGTGATATCGGGAGCCATGGTTGCCTCTCAGCCTTTTACCAGAATTGGACTATTAATCTATATCTGGACTTATTGTTTAGGCAAGGGGTTTAAGTGTGAAACAAGGCTCCGGTAGGAAAAAGTGGGTTCAGCGCAAAGCAAGGAGCAATTTCTCCAGCCATTCAGAAAATACGCGAACTTTGTACGAAATATGGCGGTGCGGATAGAGCAGGGATAGCCTGCGCGGCGGAGCCGGGTTGCCGGGCAAAACCTCGACCAGGCTGCCGTTTTCGATATGGGGCTTTAAGTAGAAATGCATTCCTTGTACCAGCCCCAACCCGGCGACAGCAGCGGCGATATAGGCTTCGGAGTTATCCAGCACCAGCTTACCGGGGAGATAAATTTCTTCCGGCCCGTCCGCCGCTTGAAATGTCCACGGCATAACCTGTCGACTGCTGCTGTTGATCCAGTTCACGGCCCGATGATCCCGTAAATCACTAAGTGTTTCGGGTGCACCGTGCGCTTCAAGATAAGCTGGGCTGGCGCAGGTTGCCATTTTAATACTGCCGAGATTCCGGGCAACATAATCTCCGTCCTCCAGCTCGCCCATCCGCAATACGCAATCCAGCCCGTCGTGCAACATATCCTTTCTGCGGTCAGAGCCGCTGAGGATAATTTCAATCTCAGGATGATCCTGGTAAAACTCGGGCAGATGAGGCACAACCCAAAGCGCGGCAAAGGCCACCGGCATATCAACCCTCAACTGCCCGCGCAGAGGGCGATTGGGCGCAAAAGACCCGATTAAATCATCCGCCTGCGACAGCAATGGTTTGCTATTGCGGTAAAACTCTTCCCCTTCGGGCGTCAGGTTTATTCGTCGCGTTGTGCGCTGCATCAGGCGCACGCCGCAGTGTTGCTCCAGCTGTTGCAGTGCTTTGGTCACCGCCGGACGGTGAATTTGAAGATTTTCAGAGGCCTGGGAGAAGCTACCAGATTCGACTATCTCTATAAAAATCCTGATGGATTCAAATAAGTTTATTTGCATAAGCGCTTCTTTTTTAGTGGAACTTGCTGGTGAAGATTACGCCAATTATTACTTATTTAATAACAGTGATGAATAACTTTGGCTATTTTTCTAAACAATAGCGGTTATTACACTTCCTCCATTCCCGGCTCACAGTGGCCGGAAGCTAATACTTCGGAGGAAATACGAGATGAATAAACTAACTGTCAGCGAAATTCTTGGTATCGAAAAATCCGTTATTCAGGGCCCGCTTTCCTGGTTAACCGATGCCCGACTGGTGGCGGCGGTGAGCAACGCTGGTGGTCTCGGCGTGCTGGGGCCAAACGCGGGATTAACGGCTGAAACCGCCGTCTCTACGCCGGAAGAAACGGCCGAAAAACTGCGCGAAGAAATTCGCAAAACCCAAAAGCTAACCGAGAAGCCTTTCGGCGTTAACCTTATCCCAATGCCTGAAAATGACATCTGGACGGCGCCCATTGTTAACGTCATAAAAGAAGAGGGCGTCCACGCCGTGGTTTATACCGGCTATGGAGACGGTTCTCTGAAACCAGAGCTGTTTAATGAGCTCAAAGACGCCGGAATTAAGATCATCTATCGGGATATCAACCCAACCCCGGAAAATACCCGGCGCGCGGAAGCCGCAGGCGCGGACATCATTGTTGCAACGGGTTTTGATGAAGGTGGCACCTTACCGGCCACTGCTTTGGGAACTTTTTCCATCGTGCCGCTGATTGCAGACGCCGCAACAAATATCCCGGTGCTGGCGGCCGGCGGTATTACCGATAGCCGAACAGCCCTGGCCGCCCACGCGCTTGGCGCACAAGGCGTATTTGCTGGTTCGGTTTTTATCAGCACGGTTGAAAGCCGCGTACCGCTTTCAGTGAAAGAGAAAATCATCGCCGCCAACGGCCTGGATATGCAGCTGTTTCGCACCGTGCCGGATTACTACCGCTCGTTGCCCGGCAAGCTGGCCGATAAGCTGGTGACGATGGATAAAGACGGGGCCAGCAAAGAGGAGATTGCTAAGCAGATGGGCGGGTTGCGCGGCTTGCGTATTGGGATGCTGGAAGGCAACACGGATGAGGGCTATATCGCCCTTGGCACCGGAATCGGCAGTATCAGAGAAATCAAAAGTGTTCTGGACGTCGTTAATGAGCTGAACGTTCGATAAAACTAAGGCCGATGGTTTCCCATCGGCCTTTACTATGCTGGCGTCGGCAGCCTTATTTGCCGGACCAGGCGCGCAGCGCGTTTTCACGAGCTTGAGCCTGCTGTTCGGTGTTCAGCTTGAAGTAGTTTGGGGCCAGAGCGCCTTCCCAGTCGCCGTACATTGGGTTCGGCAGCACGATAAACTGGGTGCCGAACTTGTTGCGGTTGTCACTGGCGAACTGCTGACGCTGGCTCTGATCTTTATGATAAGTTGCCTTGCCGAAGTCGTTCAGGTTGTCGCCGATATACATGACTACGTTGTAGCCTTCGGCTTTAATCGCGTCGAAACGGGCCTGTTTGTTGGAGCTGTCGGTTTTCAGGCGCACGGTTTTGTCGCTCACGCCGGTAAAGCCGAGCGCTTTCATATTGGCAACGGTGGCGTCGAAGTCTTTGCTGTCGCGGTTTGACACGTAGAACATGGTGCCGCCGTGGCTGTTAACGTAGTTAGCAAAATCCACCGCACCCGGCACGGCCAGCGCCTGGTGAGCCTGAACCCACTGGGACCAGGTTTTATCATCGAAGGCCTTATTATTTTTGGCCTGCCAGGCGCTGTAGGCGCTGTTATCCATCAGGGTTTCGTCGAGGTCGACGATAACCGCACGTTTAGCACCGCCCTGTTTGGCAGACAGATCCCACGAAGCGCGGGCGCTGTTAAACGACTGGTAAGCCAGCGCGCGGTACTCGCCGGACTGCTGGAACCAGTCAACCGCCATCACCGTCTGGCTGGCCAGTTTTTGGTCCGCCGCCTGCTGTTGATTAGCACAGCCTGTGAGGCTTACCAGCACCAGCGCTATTGCGCCACATAACAAACTTTTCTTCATCTTATGTCCTTACCCTTGCCATTTATCATTAATTTCAACCGGTCTTAAAATGAGCCGGAACTCAACAATCCCTAAATTTTTACTCTACAAATCACCAGGCATTGTTAATAGGTTTTCTACCAAATATTAAAGCTACGTTATCAATAGCTTTTTAATGGATCGCCCCTGGATACTCAATATGACAAAAATATTTCGACGTACTTTTTTCCCTGATGACTGACGTCAGTAATCCGCTGTTGGTTCAGTCATTGCTCATTCGGCGGTGGCAGGAAGTTCAAAGATTGCTGGCCGTAGCTAAAATCTTTTGCATTTCACCCAGCGCCGGTGAGGCATAACCCCTGCGCCAGACCAGCTGGGTGAGGGCGTCATCGACGAACTGAAGCTGGCTTTCCTGCGGAAGCGTTAGCGTAGCAGCAACGCTTTCCGGCAGCAGGCAGCTGTAACCGCCGGAGGCCACGCAGGCGATCATCGAGTGATAGGAGCCAACCTCCTGGACTTCAACGGTTTTACCGCCTTCGCTCAGACTGTTTAGCAGCGCTTCACCTCTGGCGCGGTATGAACAGCCTTTAGGGAATGCGGCGAAACGAATTTTTGCTTCACCGCCTGCCATCATCTGACGCGGTGTGAGCAATACCAGGCGCTCGGTAAAAACGTTAACGCACTCAATATCCGTTGGACATTCCGGTTCCCCGCTGGCGTTTGGCGGTAAGCTTACCAGGGCGCAGTCCAGCGTAGCGTTACGAACTCCTGCCAGTAGTTGTCCGGTCGGCATCGTTTTTAGCGTCACGGCGACGTCGGGGTAGTGGCGATGAAACTGCTGGAGTATCGGCATCAGGCGGCTCGCGGCGGTAGCTTCCATCGCGCCTACATTCAGGGTTCCGGCAGGTTTGGCCGGATGTAGCGCCTGGCGGGCTTCTTCCGCGAGACTCAATATTTTTTGTGCGTAGGAGAGAAAGCTTGCCCCCTCCGCTGAGAGCGTCATTTTTTTGCTGTCCCTGACAAACAGCGTCACCCCAAGCTCCTCTTCAAGCTGGCGAATGCGGGTAGTGATATTCGATTGCACGCGCCCCAGTCTTTTCGCCGCCTTTGTTACGCTCTGCTCTTCGGCTACGGTTTGAAAAATCTGCAATGTGGTGTGGTTCATACTTTTAATTCTCAATATGAAAATGATCTTGATATTAACATCTCACAATAAGATGTTTAGTCATCAATTTTTTCCCAGGAACCGCCATGACCCGCAGCGTTACGCAAGAACTCGCTATCGACTTCCCCATCATCCAGGCTCCTATGGCCGGAGTCTCAACCCCCGAACTTGCGGCAGCGGTAAGCAATGCGGGAGGGCTTGGATCGCTTGGCGCAGGAGCCAGTAGCGTGGCTCAGGCGAGGGCGGCAATCATAAAAACCCGTGAACTGACTTCCCGGCCATTCAACGTCAATCTGTTTTGCCACGCTGCAGCACCACGGGACGAGGCGTTAGAAAAGGAATGGATTGAGCTGCTTCGCCCGCTTTTTACCTCGTTTGGCGGCATTCCGCCTGTAAAATTGGCGGAAATCTATCAGAGCTTTATCGGGCATGACGAGATGCTTGAGATGCTGCTCGATACCGCGCCAGCGGTGGTTAGTTTTCATTTTGGCCTGCCGGAAAGCCACGTTATTCAGGCTTTACGCGCTAAAAAAATCGTGACGATGGCAAGCGCAACCAACCTTGAAGAAGCATTACTGATTGTGGCAAGCGGCGTCGATATTGTTATTGCCCAGGGCTATGAGGCAGGCGGTCATCGCGGCATGTTTGACGAAACGGCTCTGGATGCCAGGTTAAGCACCTTCGCGCTGGTACAGTTACTTAAGAGCCGGCTCTCGGTGCCGATTATTGCAGCGGGTGGAATTATGGACGGTTCAGGCATTCGGGCCATGATGGCTATAGGTGCGGACGGCGTGCAGATGGGAACCGCTTTCCTGCTTTGCCCGGAGTCCGCCGCCGATGATGGCTACCGGAGCGTAATAAAGTCCAGCCGCGAGCATCAAACCTTTATGACCCGCGCCATTTCAGGCCGTGCGGCCAGGAGCCTCGATAACGATTTTTGCCGCCATGGCCGTACCTTTTCCCCGCACTCGATACCTGCTTATCCCGTTGCCTACGATCTGGGAAAGGCGCTGGCAAACGCTGCGAAAGCAGTAGGTCATCAGGGCTACGGCGCTCACTGGGCGGGACAAGGAATTAACTTAATCAGGGAAATGCCGGCAAGGGAGTTGGTTCACCTCCTGGCATGTGAAGCGGGGCTGTAGAAAAAAGTCCCCGGCATTTGGTGTTAAAATCATCAAATATTAAGGGAGTAAATCTGATGATTTCAGCGAGGTTAGTACACTTTCCCCCCCGGTATTCCGGCCCTTCCACTGAAATACCTGCTGTACATTCCGCGTTGTCGCCTCTGGGATCTGTAGATTTTTCTCCTGTGGGTGGGGCAACCCCACCCGAACCTCTTCCCGGTATCACCCCATGCGGGATTATGTCCGCGATGGCAAACAACGTCCTTCAGCGGGTACTCGAACACCTGTTTATTGAAGCCAGTCCGCTGCCGCAGCTTGGCATCTTTAAGGCGTGCTACGAAGAACTTATCGAAATATGGAAGGGTAATTACACCCTGCAACGCAGGCTGGAAGAGCTGGAGATGCTACTGGACAGGCTGGATAAGCTGCTGGTGAGCGCTAACGGCGTAACACCCGAGGAAGCCCGCGGATTGAGAGCCTGGCTTGAGGCGGCAAGGCCGTGGCTAAAAAGCGTGAGCCAACGGTGGATGGCGCTTGAACAGATTCAAAATCAGCCCTCGCTGCCAGGTAAGGCTCTGGAACTGATGTCAGCAATACAAAAGCTGCTGGCGGACCCGCTGCTGCATCAGGATTATTTTGGCGGCATCGCCCAATCGGTCGATGTGCTGCGGCAGATATTAAGCCAGGTAGTGCTGTGGCAAAAACTACCTCCGGGGGCAAATCTGGCGGATTATCTGGACATTGTGATGGGCAACCCGCAGCTGGTACAGCAGCTTGACGCCTCATTATTGCAGTTGGGTCAGGCGCTGAGGCAAACGCTAGCCGCTGAGCCTTATCCCGCAGCAGGGTCTCTTAGCCAACGTCTGGGGTGGCTAAGCCAAATCCTGGCCCGACCCGGGATGGATGAACTCCTGCGCCCACAGCTGGTATCGTTATTAGGCGGTTCAGTCCAGGCCGATTCGTTGCTCGCCGTATTCAAGTTTACCTCCTTGTTGGGCGGTTTTCCGGCAAAGAGCTGCTCAGGCGAGCAGGCAATATGGCTGCTCAACATCATTAATCAGGAGAGACCAGCGTTGCCGTGGCTACGGCAGTTTCAGCGCGCTCTCGATATCGATTCGCAAGTGCTAACTCTGCTGAACCGCCTGCTCACGCTTAACTCCACCCCGGAGAGCTGGGCGTTATTGATGCGAGATGTTGCCAGGGCTGCCGCTCCCGGAATTGGTCTCTGGGCTGTGGGCCGTTGGCTGCCGACTCATGCCGCTCAGGCGCTGGAAACCTTCTATCGCGAAACCTCCGCCGATGAAAGCTGGACCAGCCTGCTCCAGCGGATGGCATCTGGTTTCATGACGGTAGCGAAACCGTACCTGATAGAACAGCTCATGGGCGACCCGCTTGCCGCCGCCACCGTGCAATATGCGGAGGCGTTACAAAACCACCTTAACTGGGAGCAGACGCTGCAATGGTTTGTGACTCAGGCTCAAGAGCAGGCCCCCGCGCTTCACTTTGCTTACGCCCAATATCTGAACGCCCGATTGGCCTGCCAGATTTTTCAGGCTTTCAATAGCCAATACCCGCAAGAGACTGAGGATCGCCTGCGGCTGCTGGCGCGCCAGATTAAAGATTGCCAGCTGGTGCGTTATTACCCGCAGCTGGAGAAACTGGTCGATATGCTTCCTCTGCTACCGGCGCTGAGAGAAGTCGGCAAAACATTGGGCGAACGCCCTGCCGCCGGGAGCTGGATTGAGTGGGGCAGCCAATGGCTAAACTCGCTCGCCAACAGCGACAATACCAGCGTGCGCGAGGTGCGTGAAAGGCTATCCCGGCAGGTGGAGGCATGGCTGGCGGACGCCATAGTTTCAGCCTGTGATTCTCTGGTACAGCAGCCATGGGGGCTATTGCCCGGAGCCGAGGCCGCAAGTATTGCTCCGCCACGCAATTACGATCCGCAGCTGGACAGCGGGTGGGGGCAAGTGGCGGCCTGCGTTAGCCTGGAAGCCCTGGGCCTCGCTGCCGTCGGTTATGCTTTATGGAGTGCCAGGCAAGATGAAATTGCTGCCTCAGACTTTGGGGCGCTATGGCAGCAGAAAACGCCGCTGCTGCTCGGCGTCGCGGCTATGTCCGTGGGCGGTGTTTTGCTTTATCGCCGGGTAGCGACTCCCCGGACCAGCGTTGATGATCTGCGGAGGATACATCAGCTAATCTCTGAACTTGAGGTGGACAGTCTTGAGTTTGTTTTTGATTCGCCGCAGTTTGTCAGCAAGCCTGCCGTGGAGTCCATTCATGTCGCTTCCCGGGAAAGAAGAAGCGCGGAGGATGAAAGCGAGACCGAAGAAGAGGGGCTGGCGTTTCAGATTGAAGAAGTACTGCATAACGAGGATATGGGCAGGGCGATTCGCACCGAGTATCAGCGTATTTTCACAAGAGCAAAACGGGAAAGTGAGGTTCTGGAGGTTCCACCAGGCAAAACGCGAGAGATCCGGCAATTACTTAAAACGATGGAACTGTTTGACGCATTCGTTAATGACGCAAGAAGTGCTCCAGGCATGAGCGTGTATAGCAGCCTCAATAGCAAAATTCAGGCCGGACTATTGGCGCTTGCTGACGGGCAGATTAACGACTTCAGTAAATCGATTGTCGACCGTTATCGCCGTAGTTTTAGGCTAGCGGCCGATGAGACGGTAAATATTGTAGCGACAATTAACGGTGAGCACAGTATCTCCGATCTGGCATTTCAAAACCTCAGCGAGGTGGCTTTGGAGCAGGTGGCACAGTTGTACCATCCTATCCTGAACCCAGAATCTTATATTGAAGATTACATCCGAACGGGGATCAGAAATTATGAACAACGCAGCGGGACGGTGATGAATTTACTGCCGGACAGCTACATTTGGGTGACTTATTATCCCAAAGTTCACCCCAACATGAATGCGAATGGTCATGCGGGGCCGGTGCCCGTCAAACGATTCTTCACCTTGACAGAAATTGTCACAGGTCATTATTTGTACGAAAGCAACCAGATGAGAGACCCCGTCAGGCGTGAATATGAAATAACGGGAATGGATCACCAGTCGCTGGTGGATGACCTGGCCTCAGTAAATCTGCAATCACGAATGGAAGAGGAGCTTCAGGCCTACCGGAATAACCCCGCTAATGTAGTCAGTATGAAGTCCTTTTATAATGAAATGATCACTCTGCGCTGCCTCGATTACCTCAGTCGCCCTCATCAGGTACCGATCTACTGGCGGGAGGTGAAAGCTTTCCTTGAAGGTAAAATAAATGCCAGGACGGTGTTATTCCGGGGCACGGTGTTAAATGGCGTGTTTTTAATTCCCGCAGGGCCGAGTGGCGGTGTCCTGTTTTGCGTGGATGAAGATATCTTTTTTCATTTCGGCAGTTATCCGCATGAATACTGGGAAACAGTAACGAAAGTTGAAATGCTGACGGCATTTCCACAAAACGCCAGATTCAAAGAGTGGGTGTTGAGTAAAATTCCTGCCTGGCATGCCATGGAACATGAAAATGACGAGCGTGCGTTTCGGTACCTGACCAATAACTTAATGACGCCGGGTATCTATTCAGGGCCTAAGTTCATCAATAAAGTAATCGATCGCCCATTTACCTTTGCCGACTGCAGCAGCAGGGATGTCCTGGTCAGCAAACTGTTCGACGGCCTGATGACCAGGATTGAGTCGGACATCGATACCTCAGTTTTCAGCTATTCTGAGCATATTACCACTCAAATACTGGAAGCAGCTAAAAGGGTTTTTGGCATCAGTTCCATGGCACTATCGACATTTATACCCGGTACCGGCTCGGTGCTGGCACGTTTTAGCCTGTTTATGACCTCTCTGACGCTGAATGCTCTCTACGTAGGCACCAGCGCATTACAGTCCCATCTATCCGAACGGCCTGACCAGGCTCAATCCTTCCGGACCGATGCCACTCTCGCGGGCGTGATGGCAAGTGTAGACCTGGTAACCGGCGCTTTGCCGCTGCTTCGGCAAAGCGCTAAAAGAACGTTTATGATAAAGAACGTTAATCAGTCCATCCAGTTCTACCGCAGCGCAAGAGCCACCTCACGCCGGGTTTTGCCTGTCGTGCTGAGCGAGATGAACTGGAATCGACTGCCCGACGGCCGCAAGGTAAAGCAGTTAGTCACTACGCTTCAGGATGGGGAGCGTGCACGGAGACTGGCACAGCTGACGAGCCGGAAAGTCGTGGAGCAGTCAATACGCAACAATCTGATGCTGGACTACGAAGGATTACAAAAAAAACGGCTGGCCTGGGGAACATATGCCGTCGAGCAGGCCAGTGCTCAAAGGAGGCTGAACTCTGATTATACTCGTCTGGTCAATACAAATACTCATGTTCATAGGCTGCTGGACAACCCACCGATCATTCCCCGGCAAAAGTGGTTGGGCAAGCCTGTTGACGTGGCAACTGACTGGATAGCATCTAAAAGCCGCTCGGCCAAAACGTTGGCACAGAGCGCCGAATTGAAAAACAGAATTAAAACCGCGCTGATAAGCCACCATTCTGCGGATTTGCTGGATATCAGCACCATCGAAAGCCTCCATAACGCCGTTTACCAGCCGATTGAGGGCCATACTTTCAGAGCTTTTCGCTCCAGCAGCGATCCCATATTTATGGGGTCGGATATTGCGCGCTCCGGATTCTTAAAAATGTTAAACCGGCTCGAAACCAGAAGCTTCACCGGTGGGATGAATCTTGCCGATGCGCTTTATACAACTATTGTGCGCTATCACCCGTTTGGCGATGGAAACGGCAGAACCGCCCGCGCCATGTATGCGTTGGCCAGGTTGCAAAAAGGGGAAAGCCCTTTTATAGCTTTGAGTAAGATGGGGGAGGATATGCTTAACCCGCCGGGAGCGCTGTCCTGACCGCTGAATAAAAATTTTTATTTTTTCAGCAATATTTCCGTTGCCCAATCGTCTACCTCATCACAAGTGATAATCAGCTACTGTAATGAGGTAATAACGATGAGAGATTTTGATATGCACCGGGACCACCATCACCGCCGTCGCGGATCCTGCCACACGCGTATGGGTAAACCGCTTCTGCTTTGCGCCGCGCTGGTTGTTGTGCTCGGCCTGGTCGTCATGACGCTTTGGAATGCACTACTGCCGGAGCTGCTGGGCGTTAAAACCATCGGCTTCTGGCAGTCTTTAGGCCTGCTTGCGCTGTGCCGCATTCTGTTTGGTGGCCTCGGTTTTCGCCCCGGCATGTGGGGGAAAGCACACCGCCGAATGCACGAGCGTTGGATGCAGATGACGCCGGAGCAGCGCGAAGAATTTATGCAGCATCGCCGCGAGCGTTTCGGCTTCGGGCAGCGTGACCGCTGCGGCTGGCATACTCGCCGCGATGAGGCTGCCGGGGAGCACCCGCAGAAGCCAGCGGACGAGAACGCTCCGAAAAAACCGGATGCTGAGTGAAACCCATGAAAGCCGCAACGGCTGGAGACTCGCTGCTTGCCTCCGCGCTTAACGGTTGTCGGACGCGGCTTAAAGCCTTTATTCGCGGTCGCACCGCGGTACGGGAAGATGCCGACGATATCCTTCAGGAAATAAGCTATCAACTCATGAGGGTGGACCAGCCGGTGGAGAATGTCGCTGCCTGGCTGTTCCGCGCCGCCCGCAACGAAATGACTGACCGGGCGCGTAAAAAGCGAGAACTGCCGCTAACCGCTTATTTTGGCGGCGGCGACGAAGGCGATGATTACCCCGAAGACGAACTGGCCGAAACGCTCTTTGGCGTGCCGCAAACGCCGGAGGATGAATATCTCAAACAACTTCTGTGGGAAGAGCTAAACGCCGCGCTGTCTGAATTACCCGCAGCGCAGCGTGAGGTGTTCGAAAAAACGGAATTGCAGGGCTACAGCTTTAAAGAGCTGGCGGAAGAAACCGGGGATAGCGTCCAGGCTCTGCTTTCCCGCAAGCACAAAACCGTTCTCTATCTGCGCATGCGGCTGCGCGACCTCTACGACGAACTTGCTGGCGGCTAGGCCAGCAGCCAGGCACGCTCAGGGAAGGGCGGCCTGGCTTTTTTGTTTATTTATTCTCCCCAGCGGCTTCTGATGTAATTCACCGCCTGCTGCGTCTGAGGCTGATTAAGATAGTTCTCTCTGAACAGGATGGTGCCGTTAATTTGGGGCACGGACTCGTTTAAATCGAGCTGCTTTTTCAACTCCGGCACGCCGCCGTTCACCGTCCAATCTGGTTCATTCTTCGAAGGCTCACCTACCTTGTACAGCGCCACGCCGATATACAGCCGGGTATGCGTAGGCTTCACTACATTTGCCCACCAGTTTGCCAGCACATCGTAACGAGCAGCGCTGCGGGAGAACGGCCAGTAGATTTGCGGCGCAATGTAGTCCAGGAGCCCCATCTGCACCCAGCGGCGGGTATCGGCGAAGGATTCATCATAAGCCGCCGCGCCGCGAGTCTCGGAGCCCGCCGGGTCGTGGGAAATATTGCGCCAGACGCCGGCGGGGCTTACGCCAAATTCAACGCCGGGTTTTAGCTGTTTGATGGTGCGGGAAACCTGTTCGATAAGCAGCTGGGTGTTGTGCCGCCGCCAGTCTGCTTTTGACGCATAGCCCGCGCCATATGTGCGGAAGGTCTGATTATCGTTAAGCGCCGATCCTGGTGATTCGGTATAGAAATAGTCATCAAACTGCACGCCATCGACCGCGTAATGCGAAACCACTTCTGCGACGATGCTGGTTATCCAGTCTCTGGCTTCTGGAATGCCGGGATCGAGCACGAACCGGTCGCCGGAAGTGCGTATCCAGTCACGATGCAATACAAACACGCTGGCGGGCTGCATCGACAACGTGCGGTTAAGCGCTGATACCGTCCCCGATGTGGTATTGGTTGAAACGCGATACGGATTCAGCCAGGCGTGGACTTTCATCCCGCGTTTGTGGGCCTCATCCAGCATGAACTGGAGCGGATCGTAACCAGGATCTTCGCCAATCTTGCCGGTCAGCATATCTGACCAGGGCAAAATTTTTGACGGCCAAAGCGCGGTTCCATCGGGCTTTATCTGGAAGAAAACGGTATTGATCCCAAGCGTTCTCAGCTTATCCAGCTTGTCCGTTAGCGCTTGCCGCTGCTGGCTGATACGGGCGGTGTTACTAAGGTTAACCGAAGCCACCGGCGGCCAGTCCAGGCGCGAAACCGTTGCCAGCCACACCCCGCGCATTGGTTGGTTATTTTGTTGGGTGTTGGGCTTTGGCTGCACGCCGGGAAGCGGCGTCACCAGAGAAACCGGCGGTTTAGAAGCACAGCTGGCAAGCAGCAAAGCCGTAGCGACAACTACGCCTAACTTTTTAACCTGAGCCACGGGGAGGAAGCGCTGAGTACGGGCGATAATATGCTCCAGATTTTAGCCAGCCATTGAACAACAGGCATTCTCTTACGATTCAACGTTAAGTCAAATCACAAAAAACAAAACACATTTCGTATTTTATCCTATCACGGTTGTGCATCGTGGGTTTACTGACAGCTTTGACGCCGGGTTGCTACTATCGATTTAGCGTAATCCGAAGCAAGGTTCCCCCAAAATGAAAGCCAGAACGCTGTACGACAAACTCATCGACACCCACGTTATCCGCCCGCTGGACGACCAGGGCAACGTGCTGCTCTACATCGACCGCTCGATTCTCAACGAGTATACCAGCCCGCAGGCGTTTAGCGGCCTGCGCGATGCCAACCGCAAAGTATGGAAACCAAACAGCATCCTGCTTAACGTCGACCACGTTAACCCGACACGTCCGGATCGTACTCCCGAAATGACCGACCCTGGCGGCGAATTACAGGTGCGTTATTTTGAGTCCAACAGCCGCGATTTCGGCCTGGAGCTGTTTGACGTCATGGACGCCCGCCAGGGGATTGAGCACGTAGTGGCCCACGAGCAGGGCATTGTTCTGCCGGGCATGGTGATTGCGGCTGGTGACAGCCACACCACAACCTATGGCGCATTCGGCGCTTTTGGCTTCGGGATCGGCACTTCCGAAATTGAGCATATGCTGGCAACGCAAACCCTGGCTTATAAAAAGCTCAAAACTATGCGCGTGACCGTGAACGGTGAACTGCCGTTTGCCGCCACGGCTAAAGACATCGTGATGCTGCTTATCGCAGATATTGGTGCTGACGGCGCGGCGGGTTACGCGATTGAATTTTGCGGCAGCGCCATAGATGCCCTGAGCGTGGAAGGGCGTATGACCATCTGCAATATGGCGGTTGAGGCGGGCGCTCGCGGAGCTTTTATGGCCCCGGATGAGAAAGTTTATGCCTATATCAAACCGGCCCCACGCGTGCCGAGAGGCGAGATGTGGGAGCAGGCGCTACTTTACTGGCGCACCCTGCACAGCGACGCCGGTGCTGTGTTCGATAAAGAAGTGGCTCTGGACTGCGCAAGGCTTGCGCCGAGAGTGACCTGGGGAACCAGCCCGGATCAGGGGGGCAGCATCACTGATTTAGTGCCCGACCCGGTTGCTGAGACCAATCCGGCCAAACGCCGCGACATTGAAAATGCGTTGACCTATATGGGCCTTGAGCCCGGAACACCGCTGAGTGAAATTGCGATTTCCCACGCGTTTATCGGCTCCTGTACGAATGGCCGCATAGAAGATTTGAGAGCCGTAGCTCAGGTACTGAGCGGCAGAAAAATCGCGCCTGGCGTAAGAGGCATTATCGTGCCGGGTTCAACCCAGGTGCGGACGCGTGCGGAGCAGGAAGGTCTGGCAAAAATCTTTATTGATGCTGGTTTTGAATGGCGCCAGTCGGGCTGTTCTATGTGCCTTGCCATGAACGAGGACGTTTTGCAGCCTGGGGATCGCTGCGCCTCGAGCACTAACCGTAATTTTGCCGGTCGCCAGGGGGCAGGAGCAAGAACCCATCTTATGAGTCCCGCTATGGTCGCCGCGGCGGCGGTGGCCGGTCATCTGGTGGATGTTCGTCAATTTTTAGAGCAGGGGAAATAGCCAATGGAACCCTTTAACAGCGTTACCGGGATTGCCGCCCCGATGATGGCGGCCAACATAGACACCGATGTCATCATGCCTAAGCAGTTTCTCAAAGGTATTGACCGTAGCGGCCTGGATAAAGGCGTGTTTTTCGATCGGCGCTTTTTAGCCGACGGCAAATTAAACCCGGCATTTATTCTTAACCGCCCGGAATGGCGCGGCGCTACGTTCCTTATCGTCGGGCCAAATTTTGGCTGTGGCTCCAGCCGTGAACATGCGGTCTGGGGACTGCGCCAGCTCGGTATTCGGGCGCTTATCGGCACCAGTTTTGCCGGGATTTTTAACGATAACTGCCAGCGTAACGGCGTGCTGACCCTGACGTTACCGGCAGAAGATATCGCCAGGCTGGCGCAGGCAGCAGGCAACCCTGCCAACAACAGTATTACCGTTGACCTTGCGCAACAGAAGATTGCCATGGCGGGAGAATATCTCTCATTTGCGGTTGATGAGTTGAAAAAACACATGCTGCTTGAAGGCCACGACGCTATTAGCTATACCCTGCAGTACCAGCAGGACATTCGCGAGTTTGAGCAGCACTATTTTGCCACTCACCCGTGGCTGGTGGCCTAGGACGATAATTCAATGATGAAAGAGACCTCTGGCTGTATTAGCGGGAAGGGCGAATCTCCGTTTATTCCCGGCTTTCAACTGCTTGACGTTGCGCTGGATAACGGCGTAACGCTACGAGCGGCGGTAGGCGGCAAAGGCGAACCGCTGGTAATGCTGCACGGCCACCCGCAAAACCATGTCACCTGGCGCAACATCGCCCCGGTGCTGGCGCAGCATTTTACCGTGATAATGCCCGATATTCGTGGCTACGGGGACAGCAGCAAACCCGAGGGCGACGCGCAGCACCTGGCGTATTCAAAACGGGAGATGGCAAAAGACATCGTTTTGTTGATGCAGCGTCTGGGCTTTGAAGAAGGCTTTTCCTTCATAGGCCACGACCGTGGCGCGAGGGTTGGCCATCGCCTGGCGCTGGATAATCCTCAGCAGGTTAAGCGCAGCATCTTTATCGATATCGCGCCAACCGCAACCATGTATGCGTTGACCGACAAAACGTTCGCAACGCGCTATTTCTGGTGGTTTTTCCTGATCCAGCCCGCGCCGATGCCGGAAAAAATGATCGCCGCCGATCCTGAATTCTTCCTGCGTAAGCACATCGACGGGCAGCTCAAAACGCCGGGGGCGACATCGCCAGAAATCTTTGCAGAATACCTGCGCTGCTACCAGCAGCCGGAAATGCTGCATGCGGTTTGCGAGGATTATCGTGCTTCGGCAACCATAGATCTTGAGGATGACGAGCAGGATAAGCACCGACGCATAACCAGCCCGCTGCTGGTGCTGTGGGGAGAGAAAGGCACCGTTGGCCAGCTTTATGATGTAACATCAACCTGGAAAGAAAAGGCGATGGATGTGCGCGGCAAAGCGATGCCGTGCGGGCACAGTCCGCAGGAAGAGTGCCCGGAAGAGTTACTTGCCGCCATCATGCCTTTTCTCACATGACCCGAGCTGAGCAATGGCATAACTATGAGCCCCAACGAAACGCCGCGCGCACCGCTGCCGCTGATTGAAGACCTGAACGTATTCGTTACCGTGGTACGCAAAGAGAGCTTTGCCAACGCCGCCGCCGAACTGGGGCTTTCGCCTTCCTACGTCAGTAAACGTATTGCGCTGCTGGAGAAAAGCCTGGGCATGCGGCTCTTTCACCGCAGCGCCCGCGCAATTCACCTCACGGCGGACGGCCATAAAGCGCTGACCGGCGCACTTTCGGTTCTGGAAAGCATGGGGGATTTTGTTTCCGGACTTGCCGCCTGGCGCGACACGCTAGAAGGGAATATTCAAATTAGCTGTTCGTTTGGCTTCGGCTCAACCTATATGCCCGAAGTGCTTTCGGCGCTGGCCGAACGTTACCCCGCCTTAAACATCAAGCTGACTCTGACCGACCGGGTGGTTGACCTGATGGAAGAGGGCGTGGATATCGAGATCCGCGTTGGGGACGATATCAAAGATTTCTATATTACCCGCCAGCTTGCTCCAAACCGTCGTGTGCTTTGCGCCGCGCCCGCTTACCTCAAGCGACACGGCACGCCGCAGAGTCTCGACGAGCTTAAACAGCACAAGTGCCTGGTCATTCAGGAACGTAGCTCGCAATTTGGTGCCTGGCCGCTAACCAACGGTGACAAAAGCGTGCTGGCCCACGTCAGCAGCCAGCTTTCCTCTAATAACGGAAGCGTGGTGCTGAGCTGGGCGCTAAAAGGCCACGGCATTATTTTACGTTCGCTATGGGAAGTGCAGCGGCATCTGGCGAGCGGTGAACTGGTGCAGATCCTGCCGGAGTGGTACCAGAGCGCCAATATCTGGGCGGTTTATTCCAACCGCACCAGCGGTTCGGCAAAGCTCAAGGCCAGTATTGATTTTCTGACTGAATACTTCCGGCAGTTTCCGCCCGTTGGTGAGGCTTAAACCAGTATCACGCCGGAATACTCCGCGCAGGCGTCTAAAAAGCGCTGTTGTAAAGCCGGCTCGTAGGCCTCTTTCGCCACTTTCCCCGGTTTTTGATGGTAATAATACCCGCCCGTTGGCTCCGATGATAAAGAAGGGTCGGATGCCAGCCAGACCTGAGTTAGCGGCCCCTGCGCGAGGTCATCCGTGGCCGCCGGGCCACCCATTTTGGTTGCCACCCAGCCCGGCTCAACGCAGTTAGACATCACTTCAGGCCAGCGTTTCGCCACGGCAAATGCCAGCAGGGCGACATGCAGTTTTGAATCGCAATAAGCCTGCCCGCCGCTCCAGCGTCGTTTTTCCCATGCCAGGTCCGCCAGCGAGTCGTCGCCGCTCAGATGCAGCCCGGAGCTAAGGTAAACCAGGCGTTTTGGACGATTTATCAGGGCGGTCAGGATATAGGGCGCAAGCGAGTTAACGGCAAAAACCTGAGGAAGACCATCAACGGTGCCGATGCGTTCTCTTTCCTGATAGCCGACGGCGGCATTGTGAATAATGGCATCGAAGCGGCCATATTCATTGACGCGCTCCGCCAGCGATTTAGTTTCAGCAATGCTCGAAAGATCGGCGGTAAAAATCGCTTCGGCTTCAGGAACCTGGGCTATAGCATGCGCCGCACGTGATTCATTGCGTGCATGCAATACAACCTGATGCCCGCCCGCGATGAGTAGTTTCGCCGCCATCTGTCCAAGTCCGTCTGAAGATCCGGTAATAAAAATACGTGCCATTTCTGGTGCCTCCTGGCGCTGAGTGGAGCAGGGTTTATCGTGACCTGCCGTGTTATGACTGAATCAGCATACCCTTTATTCGCCCGAACCGGGCAGTTTGCGACTCGCTATCTGCTAAACTGCTGCCTGCCTGCTGTTAATTTTTTTATCAATGGATGGTGATGGTCTTGGTTTATAGAAACCTGCGTCGGGCGATTTTTCTGCTGGGGATATTTCTGCTCACGGGCTGCGCACGCTCCGACGCGCTGTGGGGCGTGGTGGACAAAGTCTGTATGAGCAATTATCAACATACGAGTAATCCGGCACCCTGCCAGCAAATCTATATGCCAGAAGGGAAAGAGCGCGGCTTCAGCGTTATCCAGAACCCGCGTTATCCTTATCACTTCATTCTGGTACCTACGGTTGCGCTATCGGGTATTGAAAGCCCGCTGCTTTTAGAAGATGGGCGCACGGACTACTTCGGTTATGCCTGGCTGATGCGCAATCTTTTAGCTTATGAATATCATCGTCCGGTTGACGACGACATGCTCGGGATGGCGCTTAACTCAGCCTATGGCCGCAGCCAGAATCAGCTTCATATTCACCTTACCTGCCTGCGGGAAGACGTGCGGCGGCAGCTTCTTGCTGAACGCCCCTATATTCAGGAAAGCTGGCGACCGCTGCCGGATAAATTATTACGACATACCTATTATGCCCGCCGAGTGATACAGCCCACCGCGATGGGGATTTACCCGGTTAAATCCCTGGCCAGTTATTTCAATTTATGGCCTCAGGCGTTGGCAGAGTGGGGCGTGGCGGTAGTCTCAACCACATTCTCAGGTCAGCCTGGTTTTATTCTACTGGCCACAAGGAGAGGCTCGGACAGCGGGAATCGCGCATCGGTAGAATCTTTGCTGGATAAAGAATGTGCTATTTTGCCTGGGCGCAGCTAGCACGGTTGCTTTCATATTTTTTCATGCATAGGTTATGTCTTTTTCTTATTTGCCAGTATCAGCACGGTTTGAAAAACTCTCGCAGCCGCACCCGACTGGTGGGTAATTTCAATTTTGCTGTTTTTACTGGTTTAAGGAAGACATTGTTTATGCGTACGGCGATAAAACATACTGTGAAAGTTTCTCTATTAGCCGTTTCTCTGGCAGGCGCGATGCTGCTTTCCGGCTGCGGCCCAAAACAAGACGATAACCACATTAAAGTGGGCATCAGCGCGGGTATCGACCAGCCGCTGTGGGATACGGTTAAAAAAGTCGCTAAAGACAAATACAATCTTGATGTTGAGGTGGTCACCTTCACCGATTACGTTCTGCCAAACTCCGCGCTGAGCAGCGGCGACATCGACGCCAACTCCTTCCAGCACGGTCCGTATCTGGAAAAACAGATAGCCGAGCGTGGCTACAAGCTGGCGGTTGTAGGCAATACCTTTGTTTACCCGATTGCCGGTTATTCACGCAAAATCAAATCAGTGGCCGAGCTAAAAGAGGGGGCTCAGGTAGCTGTGCCAAATGACCCAACCAATCTTGGCCGCTCGCTGCTGCTGTTACAGGCTCAGGGACTTATCAAACTTAAAGAAGGCGTTGGCCTGCTGCCCACCTCGCTGGATATTGTGGAAAACCCAAAACATCTGAAAATTGTGGAAGTGGAAGCGGCTCAGCTGACCCGCGCCATTGATGACGACAAGATAGACCTTGCCATCATCAACACTAACTATTCGAGCCAGGTTGGCCTGACCCCGGCGAAAAATGGCCTGTTCGTTGAGGATAAAAGCTCGCCTTACGTGAACATTATCGTCGCCCGGGAAGACAATAAAGACAGCGAGAAGGTGAAGAATCTGGTGAAAGCCTACCAGACCGATGAAGTGGCCGCCGCGGCCGACGCAATTTATAAAGGCGATGCGGTAAAAGGCTGGTAACGCTTTGCCGCAGGCCAACGCTAGTTATAACGTTATAGTAGCGTTGGCCTTACCGCCGGTATTTACCTGTCAGTGTTTGGAAGGGATATTAATAATCAGGTGTTTTATATTCATTAACCACTAAATAAAGTCTGGTAATGACCGGTGATAACTTCATTCAGGCTTTTGGCTCCCGCGCGGCGCAGGGCAATCATTTTATAGCGGCTCACCGCGGAATAGCTGATACCCATTCTCAGGGCCACTTCTCCTGGGCTTTGACCATCCAGCAGGGCACAGACTACTTCACGCTCCATTTTTCTTGGGTGCCTCTGAAATTCTCTGGCTGAAAGCGATGAGTTACCTTGAGGGGTGCTAACGATCTTCTGAACCAGTTTTGTTAATACCGCCAGCGGGCGTGATTTATCTATTACGGTCATGCTTCCCGCCTTCGAGCTGACCTTGCGCTGCCCGCCAGAATAGCTGGTGGTCAATAAAATTGTTTTGCCCGAATAATCATTGAGGGCGCTAAACAACGTCGAGATTTCCGGGCAAAGGCTATCCGACTCTATAATCAGCAAATCTACTTGCGGCCTTACCAGAATGTCTTCCAGCTCGTCCAGATCGGCGCGGGCATCGGAGAATTGCCAGTCACGGTGTGCGTCGCACAAAGCTTTGATACCGAGCAACGTATACACGCAGCGGGCTACAACAACTATCTTCTTTGCATCGTTTTGCTGTTCAGAAAAAGCCAATGTTGATTCGCTACGCATTATTTCCCTGCCCGTTAATGCTTTATTAAAAAGACAAATTTATATTTTTAGCAATGCTCTGACTCTATGGCCGCCAGTCTTGTTTTGCTATGGGGAAATATAATGTCGAAGGCAGAAACTTAAAATAGGACAGGGCATCTTTGATCTGTAGGCTCAGGACTACAAGATTTTTATGAATCAATTGAAAGTATGAACAGGCTCTTTGAGCCTGTTATTTGAGTGCATTTATTTACCGAAAAGATGAGTGCCAACAGAAAGACACCCGCTGAGCAGAAACAGGGATGACAGTACAAACAAGATTGTTAACCGCTTCATTGAATAACCCCGGCGTTTAGAAAAGCGACACGCAGCCGCTCAGCATAGAAATTGAACATAAAACCACCAGGTGACACACGATTTTCTGATACATATAGTTTTCCCATTTAACGTCGATATGAGGTTTAGCTTGCCCGGTGTTTGTCAAAGATCTGTCAATGTGGTGTGGGGAGATAATCAAGTTTAAAGAGGGATAACTACAAATTTTAGTAGTTATCTGATTGATGTATTGACCGCGAGCATTTCCGAAGTAACATTTTGACACTTTTATGTTTAACCAGAGCCAATAGCTCTGGCTCTGGATGTACCTTGATTCAATAGAAATCTGGGTGAGATTACTATGGACAAAAAAGCGAACGACTCGTTATTTCCTTCAGATTCAGGCCGAAAACAAAACGATAATAACGATGAAGTAAAACGAGATCGTATTCGTACCGCCACTGCGCTGGCGGGAGATGAGGTTGTAAAGCGTTTTGGGAGTGCAAGCGCTGAGTACCTCAAAGGATACCGCGGCGTTGATAATGAAACGGGACAACAGTTTGCTAAAGGTCTGGCGGACGTTGCGAAGCATAAGGTTAATCCCGCTTACGCTAAGCAAAATATTAAGCAACAGGCAGGATTTTCTGCCGAGATAGCAACCACAAGCAGAGATAACGCTGAAGCCATTATTAACGGCGATAGCGCTCGCACCGTCCGCAGTGACGATTTGCCTCAGTATGGCCGTAATCACAACGTAGTCGACCGCGTAAAAATTCAGGATGGCGTAGTTATTGAAGGCTCTCAGAGCCAGATGAAATTTGTTGGTAACCGGGACGATCTTTTTAAAAATATCGCCGGAGAAGAGGGGAAATTCAGCCGCTATCGCGGGGTTAAACTGGAATTACCATCAGAACAATATGAGGGGGCTGCTGCACATTGTCGTGCAAAAGCATCCTCATTGCGCACTCAGGCAGACAGGGTTGAAGCCGAAGGTAAGCAGGATGTAGCCGATCGATTTCGCCGTGAAGCCGATAATTATGAGCAACTGGCTGATAATGTTAGTGACAGCGGCCTGACAACGGAGCAAGCGATCTATTATCGCGAGCATCCTAAGATTGCAACGGCGATGGATATCGCACGTACCAGCCACCGCGCCGGCATAGAAGGGGCAAAGAATGGGGCAATGGTAGGGGCCGCTATTTCATTATTCACGAATATTTTCAGTGTTGCCCAGCATGAAAAGGCGCTGGGTGAAGCAATTGAAGATATCGCGATCGATACGGCGAAAGCTGCCGCTCTGGGCTACGGTACAGCATTTGCCGGTTCCGCAATCAAAGCAGGTCTACAACAATCCGGGGGCCAGGGGTTAAGGGCCATAGCCGGAACATCCGCTCCTACATTGGTAGTCAATATCTGCCTGTCTCTGGGTGTATCGATCAAGCGCTATATCAACGATGAAATTGATGGTGCTGAACTGCTTGAAGAAATCGGAGAGAAGGGCGCAGGTATGCTCTCCAGCGGCATGATGGCTGCCCTTGGACAGATAGCCATTCCGATCCCTGTAGTTGGCGGGATAATTGGCGGCATGATCGGTTACACACTCTCATCTATGTTTTATCAAAGTGCCCTTGAGGCTACGCGAGCAGCGGCATTGTCACGCGAACGTCTGGCCTATATTCGTGGAATAGAGAGTGAAGCTCGGGCGCAGATTGCCCGACAGCAGACACTAATCGACGAATTTACCGAAAGAGAAATCCCTCAATTACAAAAAGACACTCAGCACCTATTTAGAACGATGGCCAGTAACACTAATAGCGTTGATGATTTTGCATTTGCAATAAATGACTTTGCTACTTTGCTGGGCACTAATATGCAATTCCAGACTATCTCTGAATTTGAAGATTTTATGGACTCCGATAAACCATTAATGCTGTAAAAGGAATACGATCTCGATGTTTATCAACATGCTACCCGAAGAGAAAAAAGTCCTGCTGGTAGAGCTGGCCAGGCTGCTGGCATTATCCGATAACCCGCTACTGTGGGATGGGAAAGCAAAAGATGAGCTAACGTCGGACTCCAATCTGAATAACCTATCCATACAGAAAAACGCGCTGGAAACCGAATTGCTGGAAGAGATGGCGCAATATGCTCCTGCACGTTCTTATCCGCTGATAGGTATCCTTGAAGTGGAATGGGATAAGGACACTGAAAAGCGGTTGATCGAAAAGCTTAAGGGATTCCCACTCTCTAAAATTGATGAGCCTGAAAGCCGTATCCAGGCTGCAACATCGGTGTTAAAAGCGATGCTGGAGGGCAAGAAAACGGAAGACCTGGCGACGCCAAAAATCATTCTTTTCCAGCTTTTCCTGGTGGCGCTGCGCGATGGTCAAATTTCCAACATTGAGTGGATGCTGCTGAAAGAAATTCAACTTTATTACAAGTTACCCGATTTTATTTTTAAAGATTTACTGGATCGTGCCGAATCACTGAATAGTGAAATGAGTAAAACACTTGCTCTCATTCTTGAATAACGGAGTTATTAAATGCCTATTCCTATTATTGTTGGCGCTATAGCTGCCGCCGCCGGGATTTACGGTATCGCCAAAGGCGTTAGCGGTGCGAAAGATCACAGTGATGCAAAAGATCTCAATGAAAGTGCACAAAATATGGTGGACAGCACCAGCGCTGAAATTGATTTAAGCCGTAAAGCGACCAATGACATCATTGAAGATTATGGTCAGCGTAAACTTCGCGCATTTAATGGCGTCATTAATGAATTTATCGTCACTTTTAGTAGCCTCAAAAACGTTGAATTGACCAGTAGCGCAGAGCTGGACAAACTTAATGCCGGTGATTTTACGACCACGACTTTAGCCGGGCTGAGGCAAGATTACCAAATGCTTAAGGATGCAGGGCTTGGGCTTGGTGCTGGGATGGGAAGCGGTGCGGCTCTGGCATTTGGAGCCTATAACGGCACAATGTTACTGGCCACTGCAAGCACAGGTACAGCAATCTCTTCGCTGTCAGGCGTCGCGGCAACTAACGCTACACTTGCATGGTTGGGCGGCGGTTCCCTGGCCACCGGCGGTTTTGGAATGGCCGGCGGCATGATGGTGTTGGGCGGCATTATCGCCGGGCCGGCGCTGGCAATTTTCGGCCATATCCTGGGGAGTAAAGGTGAGGAGGCGCTGAACAATGCCCGAACCAATATGGAGCAGGCTCAAACAATTCGAGCTGAGGGACTGCTGATGGTTAGTAAACTTCAGGCTATCGAAAAGGTCACGGCGCTGGCAAACAACGTATTTTCTCACACCAGCGGTCGCCTGCGTGGAACCGTGCATGAAATGAAAGAAGCTCTGGAAAGCTACGGTGAAGACTTCAAAGCTTTCCCGCAGGAGAGTAAAGAAGCTGTGTTCAAGTCCGTTAAGTATGCGCAATTGCTGAAAGCGATGATCGATACGCCTATCCTTGACGAGGACGGTAACCTGGTGCTCTCAACCGAACGTCGCATCATTGATATTGCTGCTGTGGCCGAGGGCAATAAAGACGAACTCGACGAAGTTATCGCATAGTCTAAGTTGAGGCTCGCTGAAAAGGCGGGCCTGATTGCGAGACCTGCCTATGCACTGCAACGACAACTTTTCTTCCTTTCCCTGTGTCCAGTGCGGGCTTTGCTGCCAGCGCGTAAATTTTGCAGAGGAAACCCGCGCTCTTGATCGGGGAGACGGCACTTGCCGATACTATAATGCGGCCAGCAGGGGTTGCAGTATTTACAACGAACGCCCGGACATATGCCGTGTGGACCTGCAATACAAACTTAATTATGTCCACCTTTATACATGGGACGAATTTGTGGCGCTAAACCTGACGGTATGCAGGCAGCTCATTGCTGAAGATGAGTCGAGACAGAAGGGTAGCGCCGTCAGCCCTGTATTTCCCTCAACTTAGCAATCCGGCACCCACGTTGACCGATAACCCCAGAATAGCCAGGTTAAAGAGAAATGAGATAACCGATTGCAGCAGCGTAATCTTTCTCATCTCAGTGGTGCCCGTTGCCACATCCGCAGTTTGCGACGCAACGGCGATAGTAAAGGCGAAATAGAGAAAATCCCAGTAGCCGGGAGCGGCTGGTTTATCAGGGAAGATCATCGGAGTGACATCTTCGCTCCGGTGCAGGTAATGGTTGTGAGCGTAATGCATAGCAAATGAACTTGGCAGCAATGCCCAGGAGACAATCAGCGTAGTTGCCGTCAGCAATAAATGGAGTATACGCGGCGTTCCGGTAAGAGAGTGCAGTGAAGAAAGCTCGCTCAGAATAGCGACAATGCTGGCCATACAAGCCAGGATGACCATGCCCAAAACAAGCGCCGCGCTTTGGTCCTGTATTTTTGCGATGTGCTGGATGTCTTTCACGTCGGTACGCAGCATACGAAACCAGATAAAAATCAGATACAGCCACGCCAGAACATTCCAGCCGATCAACATGCGTTGCAGAGTGCCGGTCTGAGCCGGAAGCGCGAAATAACAGATAACGCCTGCAAGAATTGAAATCAGCAGCCGCAGCCTGGCGAACAGGTGAGTCCTTAGCGAAAATCCCATGAGGATAAGTTTTCTAAGAGTAATGGATAACTTTAACTGTAGACGATGCAGAGACTCAGGAACTGACGGGTTGTATGTTGAAGGCCGAGCTAATGAGCCAGAACGTGTTGGCTTCACCAGAGGGAAGGCTTGATATGAAGCTGGGTTAGCCTGACTGCGCACTAATAAATGCAATTTAACATAATATACATTATGCGCACCGACATGAGGTAAGGCAGAATCTGGCGTTTTGTGGGCATCGTTCATCGTTGGCCTGGTTGTTTTTAAGTGCCGTAGGCTCTTTCATCTTATCGAACCGACCTGACATGAGCCGCGGCTTGGATGCAGCGGCTCAACATTATTAACTGGCCGAAGGCTCATCCGTTACCGAACTGGTACGAATACGCTGACCGATTATTTGTAACGTGCGCAGTACCAGCATCACTCCCAGTAAAGTGTCCGGCTGGCGCAGCAACGAATAAACTGCACGATAGCTGGGTTGCGGATCGCCCAGCTGTAACTCGGTATGAGCCATCTTTAGCGCGGTGCCACTTTCCCAACCCGCGGCAACCACGCCTTCGAAAACACCGGCTAATTTTTCTACCAGCGCGTTATCGGCAATATCCGCAATATCTGAAAGTAATGACAGCATATCAACCACGTTATCGAGCCGACCGCCAGAAAGTAACGGCTGTAATTTTTCAATCAATGCGGCAAAAGACTCAGATGCCTCTGTTGAAGCGTTCATCTTATTCTCCGGTTAGATTAGCCCGCGCACGGTAGCCCAGTACAACCCTCGATTAAAACCGTTGCGCAACATGCCGCCGATTTTGGTTGGCGGCGTCGGTAACACATCGTGGCGATAATCGTAAACCAGCGGCATTCCGGCATTTAATCCCATCTGCGCCACCGCCTGAACTTTGCCATCATATTCGCTGACAGTATGCCCAAGGCGCAGCTCCGCCACGATATTGTCTGCAACCACCGGGGCCTGATTATGGCAAGATCCGCCAGCTTTACTCACCGGCAGATCGACCGTGTCCCCGAGGACATAAACACCAGGCTGGCCGTAAACCTGCAAAGTCTGTGGATCGGTTGGCAGCCACCCTTCCCCGTTATCTATATCGCTCAGGCCGGTATTTCGTACGGCCTCGACGGCCCGGATTGGCGGCGTCGCCATCAGAATGTCAAACGGCTGTTCTTCTCCTTCTTCCGAATAAGCGATATTTTTCTCCGCATCGACTCTGTTTAAAGTAAAACCTCGTTGGTGTTTTATATCTCTGGAAGAAAAAATGGATGGCAATATATCACCGGTTGGGCGCTGTAAGAAAAGACAATTACGCAATAGCTGAGAAACCGTTGGATAGGTATAAACAATTTCAACGTTTTTACGTACACCCCGCCTGCGGAGATAATCATCAAGCATCAGCGTTGTTTCTATTGGGGCAATACCGCACTGATGAGGTACGTTCGGCGTTTGAGGGAAAGAGACGGTGATAAATATTCGTCCTTTTTCAATTGTCGCCAGCTTTTGCGCCAGTTGACGTGCGGGCCGGTATTGATAAAAATGATCGCCAGCCTGGGCCAGCCCCTCTATTTTATCAGGCCACGGAACGCAACCCGTAGCAAAGACCAGAAAATCATAAGAGTAATGCTTCCCGCTTGTGGTATGCACACAACGCTGAGTAAGGTCAAAATAGTCAGCACGATCAACAACAAACCTTACTTCTGGCCTCAGCAGGCTTTGCTGTGAGCGCGTTAACTCCTGTTTGAAAAAGCTATTAAAAGCCACATACATAAATGCAGGCTTGTAATAGTGAACAGGAGAGTCTGAAATCATCAATAGCTCAATTTTATTATTGATGATTTCTCTGTGAAGCTTTGCGGCCAGCAGGTTAGCTAAAATAGTCCCGCCGGTACCACCGCCTACAATAACAATACGTTGTTTCATATTCTTCTCTCTATTTAAGAGTCAATAAAACAGGCGTTTGGATATATTATATAATTCAGGAGTCCATGCTCATATACCTCATGTGATATCTTAGCCGTGGCGTGAATTTATGCCAGAGTAAAAACAACCTCGTTGGATTTATTCTGTGAAAATGTTGCATAAATTAATTTGCCGTTATCCAGATCACTATTATAAAAAATATCTACAGAGAAGACCTCCAGCAATGATGTTATTAGCCGGCCTTTTCTCCTCTTTACTTTGTGTTTAGCCCGGCTAAAATACCCGCAGTCATTTTCTTCTTCAGAGGTATTCGTCCAATGCGCTATTGATGCCGCCGTCTTTCTGACGGCCGATTAAGTTGTCCCGATTTATCGGGTCAGTTTCCGGCATCTATGGAGTATTACCCATGACGAATTCTTATCTTGCGCTGGAAGGCGTGTCTTTTAATTTACCCGACGGTACGCCGCTGTTCTCGCAGCTAAACGAAACTTTCGACACACGCGCAACGGGCCTGGTTGGCCGCAATGGCGTGGGTAAAAGCGTGCTATCGCAGATCATGGCCGGGCAATTATCGCCGTCATCCGGGCGCTCCACTTGCCCGGGTTCTGCATATTATCTTGCGCAGCAAATTCTCTACCCTGAGGGAGCCACGGTCGCCAATCTTGCAGGCGTCCAGCCGATAATTGATGCCCTTTCCCGCATTGAGCAAGGTAGTACATCCGAGAAGGATTTCGATATTGTCGGCCAGCGTTGGGATATCCACCAGCAGCTACGCATGGAGCTGGAACGTTGCGGGCTTGGGCATCTTGATTCATCCACGCCCGCAGTTCAGTTAAGCGGAGGCGAGGCTATGCGGGCTTCACTTGCCGGGGCCTGGCTATCTTCAGCGGATTTTCTCATCCTCGATGAACCAAGCAATCATCTTGACCACGCCTCTCGCCTGTCGCTTATTTCCCAACTCACACGCTGGCGCGGCGGGCTGCTGGTAGTGAGCCACGATCGTGAACTACTGGAGTCAATGGAGAGGATTGTTGAACTGACGCCTTCTGGTTTAAACAGCTATGGCGGTAATTATTCGTTTTATGCACGGCAGAAAAAACAGGAAACGCAGAGCGCACTTTTGCTTCTGGATCAACGTAAACAGGAGCGTCAGCGTGAAATAAAGGCGCTTCGTGAGCAAAGAGAACGCCTTGAAAAAAGGCAATCCCGCGGTAACCGCCGGGGGCGTGAGGCAAATCAGGCCAATATTTTGCTTGGCGGGCAAAAACAGCGCAGTGAAAATTCGGCAGGTAAATTAAACCAGCAACATCAGGCTACGCAGACGTTACTCGACGAGCGGGTTCGCGAAGCCGCAGCCGTCATTGATGAAGACGTGGTTATTGCGTTGCATTCGCTCCCGGTAAATGCGCCTTCCCGCCGCCGCGTTGCCGAGTTGGATGGAGTACAACTTCCCTTCGTCCGCCCTTTTACCCCACCATTAACTCTTATGCTGACCAGCGGCCAGCGCATAGGAATTGTCGGGCGTAACGGAGGCGGGAAATCTACGCTGCTAAAAGTTATGGCCGGTCAGACTCAGCCATTGAGTGGCAATTGTTGGATAACGGCTAATTACGCGTGGCTCGATCAACACCTCATAACCCTTGACCCACAGCGTAGCGTCCTGGAGCAAATGCTCGAGGCCAACCGCACTGCCGGAGAAGGTAACCTACGAATGCGGCTGGCACAGCTAGGACTGGATGCAGACAAAATTCAGGTAGCCAGCGGCTTATTAAGCGGCGGCGAACGGTTGAAGGCGGCTCTGGCCTGCGTGCTGTATGCCGACCCTGCTCCTGAACTGTTGCTGCTTGATGAACCCAGCAACCACCTGGATTTAGCATCCCTTCACGCGCTTGAGAGCATGCTTTCAGGTTACCAGGGTGCCTTTATGGTGGTTTCGCATGACGAGGTGTTTCTTAACAACCTCAACCTCACCGGACGTTTATTGCTTGAAGAATCCCGCTGGCAACTTCAGGCGCAGTAGACTGTGATAGTTCAGGAAATATTTAATACAACTGGCCCCCACGCCGATAAAGGTTAAAACAGGCCTGGGGGTTAATTTAGTGGCCATTTCAGGAAAGATTAAGCACTAGCGAGCTATTAACTTCAAGTAAAAATATAAGGAAATTAAGCATTTAAGCTTGAAGATAAGAAGCTCATTTAGTATTGTTTTATGGTTTTCTTTATATTTCATTCACAAAGAAAATATATTGTATTTATATAATCACACAGCTTTAAATAGAGGGAAAAGGATATGCCAAAATCAGACTGGGATTACGTTAACAAAAGTCAGGATTATGAATTAAACGATCTCTTGAGCAAGTATGGTTACAGAGAAACAGCGGCGAACAGAACGCTGCTAAAAAACAACCTGCCCGCTAATACAAAGCATAGCGAAGTAAAAGACTTAATTCATAACATTCCAGGGTTGGAGAAGAAATAACTCCTTAACCTTTCAGGAATAAAACTCAAAGGCCACTTTGGAGAAACACATTATCTTTAGCGGCCTTTTTAGCCCTGTCTAATGGCTCTCTCGCCAGTCCATATACGCATTACAACGGTTCTCAATCATCAACAGGTTTCTATTCATCACCTATACTATATAGCGGTGAGTAACACGTTAAGGTGAAGCAAAATGCCTAATCCACTTGATGCCTGTATGTTTGTCCTGCTTGTGGTGGGAGCCTTACATGAGCTGGGTTTGTTCCCCTATTAAGATGTGCCCCACTACCTCGCAAACGCCTGCGCGGCTCCGGATTATCAGATAGCGCCTGACTGCCTCTCCTGACTGGTAATCCGCCCCGTCTTTACCCACAAAGATAGCCCCGTTGAATTTACCAGAGGCTGGTGTCTTAATGCCTGTTACGATTCCACCATAAGCACAGGAATGACATGAATCCAGAGCTTGAGACCTTTGCAGGCAGTTTGCTTCTCAATGGAAAGACGCTTGTCGCCTCTTACGACCTCGAGCAGTCACCGCTCCCTGCAGATACCGCTATGCAGCTAAAGCCGCTGCACGAGCCTGTAGTTTATAACTATGCTCTACGGCCATTTTCTGTTGATTACCGCACTATCCGGCGTCTCTGCATTATTAACGGCATGGGCGTGACGCTTGGAGATTCGATTATAGGCATCAGCGCCCTTCAGGCGATAAAAGCGATCAATCCTGAAATTCACCTTACCCTGCTTCGCCCGCATACCTGCCCGACCTATATTGAGCAAATTTACCAGCTTGCAGATGCAGTAGTTGATGACCTGCGCTACTTGCCGGCAAATCTTCAAAGCATGTTGGCGCAAAAAGATGTGTTGATTGATATGGGGAACCAGCTGTTCCGGGATGATTTCGGCACAATGGAGATGCACGATTTCTTCCTGCGGCACCTCGGGATCGAACCTGCGACGGTAGAGACCAGTATCAGGACTAATCATTGGCTGCGTGAATCTATTCCGGAGCAACCCTCCCCGCTAAATACGCCTTACGTTTTACTCAGCCATAATGCGAGCACGCCTCTACGCAGTATTCCGCAAAGCGTGCTCGTGGATCTCGTGGAGCATATTTACCGACAGCATAAGATAACTGTGGCCGGATTTACGGCGGTAGACCACCCGTCTTTTATTGACCTCTCCGCCCGCTCGCAATCCACCCTCGATTTTATCGCCATTATCCGGCATGCCAGCGCGCTCTATACCTGCGACTCTTCCGCACTGCATGTTGCCGCAGCGTTTGCAGTGCCAACGGTTTGTTACTTCAACGCCATCAAATCATCACTCCGGGCCGTCTATTATCCGCTATGCAAGAGCATTGATTTAGGAACGGAGCGCACCGCGCTATTGCACCAAAGCAATGAGAGCCAACTGCTGGAAGAAATCGAACACAACTACCGGCGCTACCTCGGGACCGTTCTCAGCAAACATCATATATGATATAATTTTGACCACTTTCACTGGTTAAAAAAACTGTAAACAGAACATATCATTATGAAACACCTGCTGCTGGCCCTCTTTATGCTTGTTCCCCTGAAGCTCTCTTTTGCCTCGGTAACGGCCAGTATCCAGGTCAGCATGACCATAATGTCCGACCGGCTACCCCCGAAGATAACCAGGATAAAGCTTTCTGAAGACCGGGTGATGATAATCAATGAGTGGTAGTTTTTGTGCGACAGGAAAATTAGCGACTTTGTGCTGAGGTTGGAGGAATGGCAATATCCTATCTACCAAAGCGTTAACGCTCAACCCATTATCTGCTGGTAGATGTTTCCCCATATTTATTGCGCTTATGTTGATATAGCAACTCATCGGCTTTGAGCAACGCGGTTTCCAGAGTATCACCCTGCACTAACTGGTAGCTTCCGTAGGAAAATGCCACCATTTTTTCCTCATCAATCCCGGCCAGATACGCCTGAATGCGGTTTATCACTTCATGCGATTTCGCCAGACTGTAATCAATTAAAATAAGGCTAAACTCGTCGCCACCGAGCCGAATACCGTAATCGCTTTTACGAATCGACTGCGCCAGCGCTCTGCCGAGATACTGAATAGCCCTGTCCCCCATGTGGTGGCCAAGGGTGTCGTTAATTTTTTTCAGGCCGTCGCTATCGACGGAAATCACCGTTACAGCAATGTTTGCCTGTAGCAGAGCCTGAATTTTCTGTTCAAGCGCGGGCGTCAGTACCTTGCGGTTATAGAGACCGGTCATCGCATCGGTCATATTGTCCCGGGACAAGGAACGATGCTTGTCCAGCTGCTTTCTGGCATAGCGGCACAACAGCCAGGTGCCTACAGCGTAAATCACTATCAGCCAGAAGATGTTGATCAGGAAATAGAGCGCATCCAGTTTTATGTGTAGCGTGTAATAGCCGGTTATTTTTTCCTGGCGCGTAATCGGCGTGAATGACTTCAACACCGGGTGGTGGAAGCTGATTTTATCGCCGGTTGCATTATCGGTCACATACAGCGAAAGGAAACGCCACAGCAAAGGTCTCTCTGCTGTATAAAATGAGGTCGCAAGATCGTCAATATTGATATCAGTAAGCACCAGCCCTTTAATGGTGTCGTGCTGGAAAACAGGAGTGATCATGCTAATGATATTTTTCCGGGTATAGCCATCATGATAGATGTGGGAAACAATATTTTCCCCAAGGCGCAAATCATGTAACGCCGCAGCATCGATGTTGATGGTTTCCCCGCTCCGGTCGATATCTATCTCCCCGTTTTCGCTGGTCAGCCAGTTGCTAAAAGTATAGTGATTGCTGTCAACTAACTTATTGATGTAAATATAATTATTTTTAATATCGATGTAGTATCTGACATTATTGAACAGATAGCCGCTATAGTTCGAGAAACTGTATTTTGATGCGGTATCCGAACTGTTCCCCTGAACCAGATGCAGGGCAAGTACGTCGTTTTTCCAGCTATCGCAGGCGGGGTTCCTCGTTTGCAAAGTGCCACTTAATGCCCTGAAACGCTGACTGGATAGATTTACCCCGTAAACGCCATTCAGTGATTCCGCATACTGGCATACATTATCCAGATTATTTCCTGCCGCGTTGATACCCGCCGGAGCAGTTGAGAATACACGTGACATCCGAAAGGCAATGTTCTGGTTAATATATTCTTCATGAAACAGCGCTGACTTACCGTTCTCGGCAATATACCCCATGTAGCCTTCCAGACTACGATACTCCCGGAGTGCAAAACCGGCGAAGATTGCAGTCGTTAAAATAAAAATAACAATAACTGCGTTTATATATTTAGTCGGCGACAAAATGATGTATTCCCTCAGAAAATTCTGCCTTTCAGGATGAGAGGGAGTATAGCATATAGTGCTGCTCCGGCTTACCTCCCAGTTTTGCAGTAAAAGCATTCCAGGAAAGCTCCGATCCCGAGGAGGCGTGCATTTTGAGCCTGAGTGCTGCACAGTGGCTGAAGGGCGAGCCGGGGGATAACAGCCCTGCGGAGATAGCCAGCACTTTAACGGCCCGACCAGGGTAACCCTGGATCTTTAGCCAGATGCAAAACACAGGTAATATTCATGCGGGTGTACTCGCTCATGCACCTTATTTTTTGAAATATATTATTCATTATATATCCTGAATATATTCCATATACATGCATATTAATTTCATATAATAAAATACCTGTTGATAGCAGGCCAATTATAGATAAAATGCGATTTCAGCATTCTCTGCATTGATAAATATTTAAACCTCCCATTGTCACGCTTTATTCACAATCAATATCAATGAAACAATTAGAATATATTTAAACCATTCACTGTGGACAGGTAAATGATAAATACAGATCAAAGTAAATCAGTTCTTCGCGCGCTTGGCGCACTTGAAAGTTACGCCTGGCAGATTGACACCACCAGCCCCAAACATTTTACGGTGACCGCAGAAGTTAGCGGCAGGACCAAACCCGCCGACTGGCAGGTCGCGCTTAAAAAGGTTCAGCTAAGGCACCCGCTGGTGAATGCACGCGTGGACGGCGGCAGCGATGGCCGCCTGTATTTTTTGCACGATCAATCCGTGGAGATCCCGCTGCGCATCGCGCGGATAGATAAAATCTTATCTATTGAACACGAAATTAAAAGAGAGTTCTCGGCCCCTTTTGGAACGGGAGATGTGGCTCTGCTTAAAGCCGCGTTGCTTTATGGTGAAGAGCGCTGCGTGATAATTATTACCGCACATCACGCCATCGCAGACGGCATGTCTCTGGCTCATTTTATCCATGACATTCTGCAAACATTAGCCGGCGAATCCCTGCCGCATTTGGCCTTGCTACCTTCCATTGAAGAGATCTGCTCTACCAATAACCAGGCCGCTGGAGCAATTAATTCGCCCGCTTTTACAAATGAACCGGTGCCTTACGCGGAGCGAAGTTTAGATAAGCTCCAGGTTGTTCGCCAGCGGCTTTCCCCTGAACTTTCTGCCTCTTTACGGGAACAATCCAAACGGGAGAACACGACGGTTCATGGAGCCCTGGCCGCCGCTTTTGTTATTGCTTTATCTCAATCCCCTGCCCGGACAAGTCGCCCGGTTCGTATCTGCACGCCCATTAACGCCAGGAAATATTCTTCTCTGGATTACGGCCTCAGTTTTTTAGCCTTGTTTCCAACCTATGGCTATCACGACGGTGAAGCAGAAAATTTTTGGGAGATTGCTCGCTCGGTGACCGCCGACTTAGAAGCCTACAGAATTCAGCCGGGAATGGCTGCCCTGATAGGTCTGGTTGAGCCGTTTATGAACAATCACGGACTCAATAAGATGATTCATTTTGACAGTAGGATCTGTGCGCCGGACATTTTAATCTCAAATCTTGGCGTGCTTAATTTCTCACGAAATATTGGGGAATTAACCCTGGAATCACTGTGGGGGCCTAATGTGCTAATCGGTACCGAGGGTGAGCAAACCATCGGCGTTGCCACGATAAACGGCAACATCCATCTGATCCATACTTCGTACCAATCAGCACCTCATCTGTTGGAAGGGGCAAAAAAAATACTGACCGCGGTAACAGGCAGGTTATAAATCTGCGCCGCCGGTCACGCTGCATGTTCCCGGCAAACGCTTAATACCAGCTGCCGCAGCCAGCGATGGGCGAGATCCGCTTCCGAGCGTGGGTGCCACATCTGCGAAACGGTGATTTGCCGCGTAGCGACCGGAAGCGCAAAAGCATAAAGCTGGCCTGCGGGCTGGCTAACCACAAACGATGCAGGCACAAGGGCTATCAAGTCTGAGGCCTGCGCCACTCGCAATGAAGCGGGAAAACTTGGCACAACGGCGGCGATATTACGCTTCAGGCCCAGCTCGGCCAGCTCAACGTCCACGGGGCCGTGAGGAATACCTCCCCTGCGGGAAGTGACTACATGCCCCCAGGCAATATACTGTTCGGGAGTGATATTTTCCGACTGCACGAGTGGATGCCCGGCGCGTACCACTGCCACAAAGCTATCGCGGAACAGCGTCTGAAGCCGAATTTCCGGCCCCATCTCACCCAGCACGCCAATCTCAAGGTCAACCAGCCCCTCGCGCAAATGTCGGGAGCCTTTTTCAGGTTTGGGCATAAAGCACAACCGTACGCCCGGAGCCTCACGCTCCGCAGCGGCAATCAGCGCCGGGCCAAAGGCCTCAACAAAACCGTCATTGGCCCGAAGAGTAAAAACGCTATCCAGCGTCGTCAGGTCCAGTTCTGTTCTTGAAGGGCTTAACAAGCTACGAGCCTCAAGCGTCGCGTTTCTTGCCCGCTCGCGAATGGCTTCCGCATAGGGCGTCAGCACCATATTTCGCCCGGCTCTCACCAGCAACGGATCACCGGTGGCCGTACGCAGGCGGCTTAACGTCCTGCTCATGGCAGAGGCGCTTAAACCCAGCCTGCGTGCTGCCCCGGCCACGCTTCCTTCTGCCAGAAAGGTATCCAGCGCCAACAGCAAATTCAGATCTGGCTCGCTCATTATGGCTCCTGTAAAAAGACATGGCGTCTCATGCAGCTATTAATTGCAACTGGTGCGTCTTCCGCCTTGTATCAAGTATCACTATATTCTCAGCACTGACAACCGAATGCGCTGCTTTGCGGCAAGGAACGATGATGGAATTACTTTCAACCCGGCCCGGAGATGAGGGTTTACCGGGGCGTCCGCGTCTGCTGGCGATGATTGCCGTGATGACGACGGTAACCATGGCGGTATTTGACGGCTCAATGGTCAATATCGCGCTCCCGGAAATCTCAAGGGCGCTGGGCGTCTCCGCCAGCGATGCCGTTTGGGTGGCAAATGGCTACCTGCTTGCCGCCGCGATGACGCTTGCCATCTTCGCGGCGTTGGCTACCCGCATTGGATTCCGGCAGATATTCGTATTTGGTCTGAGCCTGTTTACCCTGGCTTCCGCTGGCTGCGCACTCTCCTCATCTCTTGATATGCTGGTCTTTATGCGAGTATTGCAGGGGATCGGCGGCGCGGCGGTTCTGAGTATTTCACCCGCTATTTTACGGTCTATCTTCCCCAACAGGTTGCTGGGGCGGATCCTCGGGCTGAACGCATTTCTTATTGCCACCAGTACGGCCGTTGCGCCTCTTTTGGGCGGCACGCTGCTTTCGACGCTGGGCTGGGAATGGCTGTTTGCAATCAATCTTCCACTGGGAATGGTGGCGTTACTGCTGAGCCTGCGTGCATTACCGTGCAACCCGGCCCGGAACAGCAAACGGTTTGACTATGCCGGCGGCGTGTTCTCCGCTCTTTTATTGGGGGCGCTGATTATGGCTGCGGACAGTTTCACGAAAGCTAGCGGCCTGGTTTCTGCATTGTGTTACAGCGCCACGGCTTTGGTGGCCATCGTCGCCTTTATCTGGCGTGAGCGCCGCGCTTCTCAGCCTCTGTTGCCGCTGGAGATCTTCGCCTCTTCAAGGTTTTCACTCGCGGCGCTGACTTCACTCGCTTCGTTCGTTGGCCAGGGTATCACCTTTGTCGCTTTGCCCTTCTTGTTCCAGAACGTTTACGGCTATAGCGCCTTTGGTTCCGCGCTGCTCTTTACCCCGTGGCCGGTTGGTATCATGCTGGCAGCTCCTTATGCCGGGCGCCTCGCCGACTGCCATCCGCCGGCGATTATTGCCACGCTCGGCCTGAGCGTTTTTACCCTCGGGTTACTGCTATTAGCTCTACTTCCTGAGCACGCATCGGCCTGGGATATCGGCCTGCGCAGCCTGGTGTGCGGTATTGGCTTTGGTATTTTCCAGAGCCCGAATAACAGAGAGATGATGGCCAATGCTTCGCGTGAACACAGCGGTTATGCCTCCGGCGTGCTGGCTATTATGCGTACCTTCGGGCAGTGTCTTGGGGCGGCGGTTGTCGGCATTATTCTGGCCCTCTATGGCAACCAGCTCACGCAAGAGCCGCAGGCGGTCCGCCTCAGCCTCTGGATTGCGGCCTGCGCGACTCTGCTGGCCATCGCCTTTAGCGGTCTGCGAACCTTCCGGACGTTAAAAGAGAATATTTAGCCTGATGTTTCAGGAACACTCTCTTCAAGCCGGTAGGCCGGAATAGCTCTGGTCGTGCCGGTCAGGCTGTCGAAAACTTCTCTTTCCACCGTGGAAATGGGCAGACCGGACTGCCTCAGCACCGACACATCGGCGGCAATACGCTGCTGCCCCAGCCAGAAAAGACCGTCGAGGGCGGTAACCTCCAGCCCGGACTCCAGCGCCAGCTTCAAACGCCCGCGAGGATTTTTTACCTGTAGGGCAACCTGCTGGTAGGCCGCTGCGGTTGCGCCTCCCGCCTCAGTCCTGCGGATACGGTTTGAGAACCGATAGCGAAATGTATCCGGCACGGCGCTCAGATCGGCTTTAATACTGTAAACCTGCCCGCGTTTATTGCCGTTCACCAGCACGCTCTTCTGGCTAAGCTGGAGTTCGTCTCGTAATTTATCAATAAGCTGCGGCGCCCGCAGGAGCAGCAGGCGAAAAGGCAGTTCGAAACTGGTGACGTAATCCACATTGAGTAACGCAAGGCGCAGGCGCTGCTCGCTATCCGTAGGATCTTTTTGATACTCGTCCCTGACCTCGGCCCACTGGCGGGCGAGCCGCGGCGTCTCTTCAATCTCGATAAAACTGTATTTTTCAATCTGGTAGTCGATGCGATTGCTCATAACGATGTCCTTCCCATCATTGCCCGGTGCTACGGCTCGCAAATCATCTCAAAACAGCGCAAAGCGCCGTCATTACTTCGGGCGGATAATCGGATCGCCCCGCTCCTGATGCCTGGTTACGTAATTGAAAGTAAGAGTGATTACTTAGCATAAAAAGGAATGTTACCCTGCGCTTGAAGATAACATTTAATCAAGGACCGCCCGATGAAAAAAAACGCTGCCCTCGCCGTTTCGCTAAGCCTGCTGGTGACGTCCTCCGCCTTTGCCGCCGAAGGCAAACAGCCAGCGCCCATTGAGGCTCTGGAAAAGCAAGGCTTTGAGATAAAAGGCGAGTTCAAAGCGCCCGGTGACTTAAAGGGTTATGCGATGCAGTACCAGGGCCAGGGCACCACCGTCTACCTCACGCCGGACGGGCAGCACGCAATTATGGGCAACCTGGTGGATTCGGCAGGCAAAAACCTGAGCGACGAGCAGGTTGAAAAGTTTGTCTATGCTCCCATGGCGAAGGCAATGTGGCAGAACCTGGAAAAACATCGCTGGATAGCGGCCGGCGACGCAAAAGCCCCGCAGATTGTTTATGTCTTTGCCGACCCTTATTGCCCGTACTGCACTCAGTTCTGGGAGCAGGCGCAGCCGTGGCTCAAGTCCGGAAAGGTACAACTCCGAGTGCTGCTGGTCGGCATGCTGCGCCCTGACAGCGGCCAGAAAGCTGCTGCTATTATGATGGCAAAAGATCCGTCTAAAACCCTGGCCGATTACGAGAACAGTAAAGGCAAAATTGCGCTGCAAAAACCGGAAAAAATCACGCCTGAAGTTGGTGAGGCGATAAAAGCCAACCTTACGTTGATGGACGACCTGGGAGGAAACGCCACCCCGTCGATTTATTACCTCAATGCGGAAGGCCGCTTGCAGCAGCACCAGGGCATGCCGGATGCAGAAACGATGAAAACCATTATGGGCGAGAAATAACCGCTAGAGCACCAGCAGCGGCTTACTCTGGCGGCCAGGCTTGCGAAACAGCGCCAGTGCCTGGCGCCATTCTTCCAGCGGGTAACATTCCGTGCCGGGAAGGTTACAGTGATCCAGCTGTTGCCACATGGTGACAAACCAGCTCTGCCAAACTTCCACTGGCGTAACCGCCAGCACGTCCCGCAGATGAAAACGTTGAGCAATAACGTTTTTCCCTCGTGGGGAAAATGCTTTGCCGCTTAGCAAACCGTAAGAGACCATGGCCGCTGAGGGATTCAGATTCTCAAGCATCAGAGTAGCCAGCTCGCCGCCTACCGCATCGTATACCACGTCTACCCGCTCTGCTGCTTCTGCAATGGCCGCGCCGTTTTTAATACTCAACGGAATTACGCCGTGGCCGAGTAATTCGGCAACATGCTGCTCAGATCGATAGACACCGTATATTTCGCCTGCGCCCTGCGCTTTTGCCCATTGAATAAGCAAGCTGGCGCAGGCCGATCCTGCCGCGGTTACCAGTAATTTTTTACCGGCGACCGGCCAGCGAGTAAGCATTAGCCAGGCAGCCAGCGGATTAATATAGCCGCGCGCCGCCAGTTCACTGGATATTGTGTCCGGAACAGGCACGGCCCACCGTGGAGAGCAGTCAACCCAGCGCTGCCAGGTCCCGTCTCCGCGCAGCGGCAGAATTCGTTTCCCCAGCCATTCAGGCTCATGCGCCTGCTCAACTATGCCAACGCCCTCATAGCCCGCAACTAGCGGAGGAAAAACCCGATGGCTATAGGCGCCGGTAATCGGAATCAGGTCGGAAGGGTTTATTGGCGCATAAAGCATTCTCACCCGCAGCGTGCCGGGGCAAAGGGGGGGAAGCCGTGTTTTTTCGAGGGTCAGAACCTGTTCCGGCTCACCAAACTGGCGAAACCAGAGTGCCGAGTTATCCATACAAAGTGCCTGCAACAACCGTAATGCGGGCACTATAACATGCTGTATCGTTATGGGAGAAAGGTGACGGCGTCACCCCATTCCGCCTACAAATGGCGATAATAGAAAGTCGTGGAGCACGGGCTGCCGTCTGGCATAAGGGCATAAAACGGCAGATCGCCCACCCTCTGCCAGCCCATATTTTGATAAAAGGTTTCGGCATCGCTGCCCGTTGCGGTGTCCAGCACCAGAACAGACTTGCCCTGAGTGGTGGCAACGGCCTCGAGATAGGCCATCAGACGCTGGGCGACACCCCTGCGGCGCGCACTGCTGTGGACCAGCAGTTTAGCCACATCAGCGCGATGAGGCTGATTCTCCGGCTGGCTGGTGATCAACTGCACTGTGCCGATGATTTTCCCCTCCCCATCTTCCGCGACGATTACCGTTCTTTCGCCGCGTTCCACGCTTTGCCCGACATTGAGCCAGAAGGCGGTCGCTTTATCGCGGGCCAGCGGATGCATAAAACTGACCGAGGCGCCCCCCTCTACACAATCAATCAGCACGTCGGTCAATGCTTTGTTAGCGCTTTCAAACTCTGTCGCCTTAAGCGAACGAATACGATACTCCGGCACGGCTGCTCCTGATTATTGAGATGATTTATTTTTATGTTGATTGCGCCGGGCAAAGCAATGAGCGTTATTTGCATCAAACTTAACCGCCCGGACAAATAAAACGGCGCATATTAAGAAGCCAGATTAACCGCAAATTCACTCTCCAGCTATTCAAGAAACATATGGGTAAGTTCGTCGGCGGCAGGCCCCTCACCCGGCGAAGAAGAGACTACCTCCCTCGATTGATCCCGCAACAGGGCTTACCAGCCCAGCCCCCGGAGCCCGGGCTTAAAAATTGGCTGTATAAGAAATGAGTATCTCCACCCCGATCGCTGACAAAGAGAAAATGGATATGAATATTTCCGATTGCAAAGGTCCGTCCCGGCAAGGAATAAATATTGCCTCCTCGCATCAATCCGACGCGGCGGAAAATGTAGACTCCGAAGAAGAAATATATTTTGACGCGCTTGACCATCTCCCCCAAACCATAACATCTGCATCTGAAGAGTTGGATAACAGTGAAAATGCCCCCCCTGTTTCCCCCGTTAATGCGCTCTTCGGGCATATGGTGGATAAAATTCTCTACAGTATTTCTCTAAGGCTCCTCTCGCGGCTGGGCGGCCTGGAGGAGTTACATTCCGAGTTGCGCGTCATGGCGCAAAGTCATGATGTGTTAAGCGCTCGCCTGAGGGTGCTCTGCGAACTCCTTTCCCGCTACCACCAACATGTTCCTGAGCACTACCAACCCCTGCTGAATAATCTCAATGAACTGGTTCGCGCAGGGCTGAGCATTTATCAGCTTTCTGTAACCAGGCTGCCCACGCTTTTCAGTGAAATAAAACAATTTGCCAACCAGGCTGAATATCTATTGTCCCTGGGGGTTGTGAAAGAGCAATTACCGGCCGCGTTGCTCAATCAATTATGCCGTTTGCCAATGCAGATGCGAAAGACGGCCGATATTCTGCTGCAGGCGCAATTAATGCCGCAGGACTCATCCCTGGAGGATTGGTTGCTGGTTATCCAGCAGCATGGCGTATTACCTGAGCCCTTACAGCAAATGCTGGCCAGCTATACGCAACTCTGGGCGCGCCTGCGCGCACTGCACGACAACAATATTGCCGTGGCCCGCCGCTATCCTTTACCGGCTGAGGACAACTGGCCGGAGCGCATTAACTGGATATTGAGGATTTTGAAAGATCCGCAAACCGCACGCCAAATCAAGGCAAATGTACCCTCCGGCTTAGTAGACGCGGTCAAGTTGAGTGAACCCTTGCTGCGCATGGTCGGCGAGTTTCCTGCACAAGGAACGCTGGCTCAACAGTTGGAATGGGCCAGGCAGCATGCCGCACTTCCCTCCAGAGAACTGAAACAGTTGCTTACACAGCAACCTCTGGCCGAATTTATCAACACTCTGCACCAGCAGGCTGGCAACAGAATCAGCAGCCCCATCATTTTTAATGTTCTGCTCATTCTCGCCAGCCCTGACCTCTCCTTACTGGAAAAATCCAATAATATTATCGCGCTATGCCTGAGAGACTGTAGATTCCGCGGGGGAATTGCCTATGCCATGCGTGGGGCAGCAAGAACATTTTCCGGTGGTGCATTGGCCCTCAGCACATGGGACTGGTACCAGCAACTTCCGGCGGGTCTCACCTGGCAACAAATGATAGAACGATTTGTTAGCGAGCTAAACGAGCAGGTTAGCACTACCCCTCAACTGCTCAGAGAACTACTGCCAGATTACGTTTTACAAAGCGCATCCACACTCTCGGCGCTGATTGATCTACCCGTCGGCTCTTCCTGGCAGGATACTGTGCGTTGGGCCATCGCAAAACTGGGCCTCTCTCAGGCCCATAACTGGATTTGCCAGCGCTACATCGAGCTATGTTTAATCCGTGGTGTCTGTGAGTCATTGCAGCATGGTGATGCCGTACAGCGTGAAGCCTTACTGCGCGATCTGGCCATCAGCCTGAAAGATTACTTTGAATTACAGCCAAATTCGGAACTCGCGGGCTTAGTAGATCTATTGCCTTACCTGCCTCTACTCTCGAGCCTGCATGAAATCATAAAACACATACCGGCTACCAACAGCTGGTTGACGTGGACGACCCACCTGTTGAGGGTGATAGAACAACATCCTCACCCTGCGCTGGCAGCTTTGCGCAGCCAGATGGAAACGCAGATAGCCCAATATCTCAGCGACAGCCTGGTGATGACATTTGATTCACTCTGGGCGCAATTGCCGGAATTCAGCGATCCATTACGCTTTCCTGAAGCCGACGCGGCCGCTTTTCCACAAGTACAGAATGATGAAAAAGAAGAAACAGAATTCTTGCTGGAACTCTTCTCTATTGCCGTGGAATACAACAAAGGCAATAAGCGAGTATGGGTACAGGGGGATGCTTCTCTTACGCAGGATGCGGGCGTAGTTGCCGGGTTGTCTGCCGGATGGCTGGCTTCTATTTATATGCTCTGGCGTGCTTATAATTACCCTGTGTCACACCAGGAAATAGCCTCTGACACAGAGATGCAGGTACTTCAGCCGCAGCGCATATCCGGGGCGCGCCCGAGAATGACTCCTGCTATTACATCTGCCTCGGCAGGTATCGCTAATGCCAATAAATATATCTTACCTATGGCGCTCCTTTCAGGCATGGGGGCCGCTACAGCCTGGGTTGCCTGGCAGGCATGGGGAGCCGAAAAGACCTTAACGCTCCAGCAGGTATTCAGGGATATGCTTGGTGACGAACGGGAATATCTGAATAACCAGCATAAGCTAACATTGGGTACAAATAATGGCAGAACAAAACGTATGTTGCCGAATATTCAGAGCAGAACAGTCAGACAAGCCCCCTTATCGCCCGATCATGAGATAGATTATAAAGCCCTCGAGGCAAACTTAAGTATCTGGAATGTCTCAGCTAACACTGAAATCAAACAACATACTGACGCGCTTATTCGGGTGTTAAAGAACACCCGAAAAGATATACGCAAAGAAGAAATCATTATTGCTGGAATGATAATGCATTTGGTTGAGGCTCTGGGAAAAAAAATCAACGCAGTATACCCGAAGGGAAGCATCAAATCTTCAGTCAAAATTAATGTATTCGATGTGAGATTTTTCACTTACACTCTTATATTGATTTCAAAAATAATAAACAGATTACATAAAATAAATTCAGATATAAAAATAATATCAAGACTGGAAAAAACTGATCCTTATAAAAAAATCATCCATTTTATAGAGAATGAATTATCATCGATTCTTAATGAAAAATACAACCATAAGGATGATGTTTATACTGCGACTTATGATTTTATGTGTAATGACACATCCTTTGGCTTTATAAAGTTTCCTCAAATAAAAAGTGAAATGGAGAAAAACAACCCAAGCCTTTCTCTACGGAATGCCGTAGGAGTGTATAACAGTAAAACTATTGAAACAGTGAGGAAGTTGGTCTCCGCGCAAATGTTACCCTTTGAGACAAGCGAAAGTGTTATTTCCAACAAAAAGGAAACCTTTAAGTTTTTCATGAAAGAAATAAATGAAATGCAGAATGATGCTCCCCTTGATGCATCATTGGACGAAGTGGAAGATATTATGATGCGTGCCGGAACCGCTATTATAGACATGCTTACCCTCTCCGATTACGAAAAAATAATAAATAACGCGCAGGAAAATATATCTAAAAATCTTTATGGCATAATAAATGAAGAGCAGCTGCATATATATGTAGAGCAGTGGGAAAGATTTAATAAAAACTATACGAATGTGATAAATGATTTTCTGGATAGAAAAGTCAATCAGCATAATGCTGATTCATACACATTAGCGGCATCGGATGCGATCAATTGTTTATTTAATGAAAGAGTTATGGTTTTTAAAGATCTTCTCAACAACTTTACAGACATTCCTGGGGCTGAACAGCAATATGCCTTGTATATAATAACATCAACACTAGTCAACAAAATAATTTCATTCAGGCAGGACTGGTATAAAATCCAATTTTACTGGAAAACCGTCATTGAAAACCAGGAAATAAAAAAAGCCATCATCTCTCTCTATCAGCAAACTGATTACAGCGTAGATCGAACAATCAGGGTTATAAAAATACAATCAATTAAAACAACGCTTAAGAAGATAAACATCACGCCAAGTGACAATGATGCAATTGCATTTTATAATGAAATCACCACCAGCAGCCATAAAGATGTGATAATAATCAAAGAAGAGCTTAAACACTATGTACAAGCTGGAATGTATTTACTCTACCAATATCTGACGAAAAAAATTCATGAATATACAAAAAATACATTCTCTCCAGAGAGTTATTATTCGCTGGACCTTAATACACTTGAAAAAGCAGCTATTCCCTATATGTTTGGCAGCATTCATGACCGAAATATTCATACGCTGGAACAGGTAAGCAGAGAGTCTCTCGGATCATCTATAACCACTAAAATGTTTTACAACCTTTACGATAATTATATCGCAGGTGATGCACGAGCAGAGGCAAGGATTGCTGCAACTAATATGATTTATAAATATGGAGATCGGTTACTGACATGGCATAGCGTTGTGAAAAAAATAAAAAGTATTGAAAACTTTAAATTTACTCATGCTTTTTTTATCCACGCGCCAGATACAGCCGCCTATGTGTCTGATTGGACCAATGTTGGCGAGGCAAAAATCATTACAATTAACGATAATGAGAAGTATTTGTATGCTAACTTTCTTAGCTACCCTGCAATTGCTTTTCTCAGTAAACAATCTAAAAATAGGTTAAGTACCCCACCAACATATGACCAAATATATGAGATCTTATACAAAATCTCAGACATAATTGATCACGATAAATTCAAGTTAATAACCCCTTATAAAAATGAAAATCTGAGTTCCTCAATTAAAGTTGATGCTATTACCGATCATATAACAGACTTTACTACCATCAAAGACATCTTCATAGATGAGTTCTACAAGCAATATGTAAATGCTGCCAGGGCGCAAAGGGAAAAAGGTAACGGTTCAATATTAGATTCAATACTCAGTGTTATACCATTCTACACTATAGTTAAGCGGGAAATTAACGATCCAATGTATCATCCTACGTTTGCAGATATGAAATGGGACATTATTAATATCGGCATGGCTCTATCCCTACCGGGTATCCAGCTTGGTAACACTGCATTTTTAACTCTTCGAAGAATATTCATTGAATCAACCCGGGTATTAGAAGAATCTGAACCCGAACTGAAAGGGTTTGAGAAGTATCAAAAAATAGTTCAGCTCTCATTACCCTCCTTGAGAGAGAAACTACCCATAGCAAGGGAATCGATGATAAACGCCCTGAAGACTACGGCTAATGCTCTCAACCCGGTCGAACCTTTTAAGTACGTTGGCACCAAAATTTCCCAGATTCTTGAGCAGAGCATTCGAAATGTACCCGCTCGTGCGCGAAAATTAGCCGAGGACAGTGAGCTATACAATATGTCAGTGTTCTTGCCACAGTTAAATATTACGCCGCCTTATCAGGCGTTTCAATCAATCGGAGCGAATATTATCGACGAGTTTCAATATATCGATGAAATTCCACCCGAGCATCTGTCCATAGCAAAGAACCAACTTCCTGATACTTTGGTGACAGATGCACAATTAAAAGCATTTACTCTTTCACCTGAGGGGCAAAGTGCGGAAGCGACACAACTTACAATTAATGTATTACAGCTCCACGGATATGACACCCGGGTTATTGGTTGCCTCATATATAAGAACCCACTGGATAAGGCACCTCTTAACTACTACGCAGCTTACGCCAGCAAACAAGGCGATGAATTAATGATTGATATAACCTATGAGCAATTCATCGCTAAAACAAAAAGAAAACACCAGCCAATGTTTACTTCATGGGAAGACTGGGTAAAGTCAATAACTAGTTCAGAAAAACTGCAAAACAAATTGATTATTATTAAGCAGTTTAAAAATATTACTGATGCAAAGTCAGATCTTGCATTTTTCGATGGTGTTAACTACCTTGAGGCTAATAATATAAAAGATGATGAATTCCAGATTATTAACACTCCAACCAGATTTATAAAACACTATGCCCAGGTTTATTTTAGAGATATGCAATGGATGAAAAACCCTGCGGTGCTAAGTATGCTTGACTCACTTGATTCGAAGATAGATGAGCAGCAGATAAAACTAAATGAACTTTATAAAAATGAATCATCTTACATTCTAAAAGGAATAGAAGTACCGCAATCAATTTCTGACGAGATAATAAAAGTCAAAGAGACATTGTATTCCCTTGAAGAAACCAGTCATTTACCTAATCGGCTGTATAACTATCCTTATTATAATAAAAGACAGTTTCTGACCGACAACAAGGAAGTTACCTTTAGCACCCCGGTTTCTAATGAAATAGTGACATTGCTCTCAACTCCCGGTGCCCTTTCCACCTCTGAAAACATCCCCCACCCTTTGATGAGGATGATTGAAACCATCGATGAACATGGGTTGGTCTATGCTGATAACCTAACTTATCTCGCCAATAATGGTAAGCTTTTCAGGGTAGATAAAAGCAATCGCGGGTTCAAAAACAGCCTGCGTTTACAGCTCGAAAGCAGAACTCTTAATATGAATTTCGTCAATTTCAGATGGGTTCTTGAAAAAGGGTCAACCATGACTATTCAACAAAAAAACATGGCGATAACGAAAACTTTGCTTTCTGGCTCAACCTTGCCACTAAGAAACAAAGGGTTATTAAACACGCTTGAAAATAGCCCTATCCAAACTGCATTTGATTTTTTTAGAACAGATGAGAAAACGCGTATGGCTGGCTTAAAAAAATTTTCTCGTTCTGATTTGAAGGATTTACTGGCAGGAAAAATAAGCACCACTACAGGAAATAATCTCACATCAAGAACTCTCGAGGGTCCCATTCTTGGAGAATGGAAGCAAGGTGATATCAATAATGACGTAGATTTTATCCATGTTAGCAATGGTAGTTCTGGATGTGTTGGTATACGAATCGCTTTCGCAGACTTACAGCCAGACAGGCCATTAATCATCTCCGCGGGTCGCCTGAGCGGTTGTACTATGATCTATGCTACTGATAATAAATATTTTTATGCTTACCATGCCGGGCAAGAACGCGGCGACGCACAATGGTTCACAAGCCAGCAAGGCGTCGGCAGTATTTATGAGGCGCATCTCGCTTTAAAAGGAACGACCATAGATTCAGTTGCACCGGCAGACCTTAAAAACCAGCATCTCCCTACAATACTTTCTGATTATAACAGCAGTTTGATAACCTATTTGGGAAAAAATACCCAGGCAACAGGTGATACTCGCATAGCAATTGATCGGTTCTCTGATATCAAAGCTTTTGATTATAACAAACATCACACGATTCAGAATCAGGCCAGAGTGGGTCTGGCTTATGCCGTAATAAGTAAAAGCGATGGTGTTGTTAATGCCGTAGCTTACTCGGAAGATCTATCAATATCTGTTGAAAATAATAAATTGACAACCCTCTCCAGACTTCACCAAAGATTAACGGGGAACGTAACCAACACCAATAACTCAATCTTCGATACCTCGGAGGACACTTTAAGCGATCTTTATTTTGCATTTGCGACGACTCGATAGAAATAATCATCTACGAAGCGCTATGAACTTGCTTGATGTTGTTGTCTACGCCTGTTACACCCGCAGGCGTACTTCCCATTATTTTGGCTCTTCCGGGCAAATAAAAATATGCTTTCCCCTGCACTTAACATTGCAAAGCACAGTCCCTGCGGTCCATAACCCACTCCGGCATATCTATGGCGTAGACGATATCCATGCCCAAAGCACGAACATCCTGGTCAATAGACTCTTATTTGGGCCAATGGTGCCATACGCCGTGGTAAAGGCGCTTTTTCTGCAAATAGCTTACCTGGCATTGCGCATAAAACCGCGCATAGTATCAGGCCGGTTAATCGATATTACGGGTCAATATGATTCTTGAAATCTCTGAATCGGTTAGTCCCTGGCGCGGTTTTCCCTCACAACTGACAAAGAGAAAATGGATATGAATATTTCTGATTGTAAAGGAACATCCTGGCAAGGAATAAATAATGCCTCCTCGCATCAACCCGACGCGGTGGAAAATGTAGACTCCGAAGACGAAATATATTTTGACGCGCTTGACCATTTCCCCCAAACCACAACAACGGCATCTGAACCTGAAGTATTGGGTAACAGTGGAAACGCCCCCGCTGTTTCCCCCGTTAATGCGCTCTTCGGGCATATAGTGGATAAAATGCTCTATAATATATCGCTAAGGGTACTCTCGCGGCTGGGCGGCCTGGAGGAGTTACATTCCGAGTTACGCACCCTGGCGCAAAGCCATGATGTATTAAGCGCTCGCCTGAGGATGTTCTGCGAGCTCTTGTCCCGCTATCACCAACATGTTCCTGAGCACTACCGGCCCCTGTTGACTAATCTCAATGAACTGGCTCGTGCAGGACTGAGTATTTACCAGCTTTCTGCCACCAGGCTCCCCACGCTTTGTGCTGAAATACGGCAATTCGCCAGCCAGGCTGAATACCTGTTGTCACTGGGAGTTGTGAAAGAGCAATTACCTACCACTCTGCTCCATCAGTTATCCGCGCTTCCCACGCAGCTGCGCAAGGTGGCTGATGTACTGCTTCAGGCCCGCCTTATGCCGGAGGGCACCACCCCAGAAGAATGGCTACTGGTTATCCAGCAGCATGACATATTACCAAAGCCCTTACAGCACATGCTCGCCAGTTATACGCAGCTTTGGACGCAACTGCGTGCGCTACATGAAAGCAGCAGAGAGCTGGCCAGTCGCTTTCCTTTACCTACCGGCAGCGACTGGCCGGAGCGCATCAACTGGTTTTTGCGGCTTTTAAACGATCCGCGTGTTGTACGCCATATTGCAGCAGAACTCCCCTCAGCTTTAATTGATGCGGTAAAACTGAGCACGCCGTTACTGCGTATGGTCAGCCAGTTTCCTGCAGAAGGAACGCTGGCTCAGCAGTTGGAATGGGCCAGGCAGAATGCAAATGCTCCTACCAGCGAGCTAAATCCTTTGCTGGCGCAGCAGCCCCTCTGTGAATTTATTAACGCGCTCCGCCAGCAGGTCGACAGTAGAGTGGTCAATCCCACCCTTTTTAATGCGCTTATTATCCTCGCCAACCCGGAATCATCTATCCGGGAGAAATCCAACCGTATTATTTCACTATGCCTGAGAAATTTTAAATTTCGTGCGGGAGTTGCCTATGCCATGCGTGGAGCAGTGCGAACATTTTCAGGGGGCTCGCTGGCTCTCAGCACCTGGGACTGGTATCAACAGCTTCCCGCCAGGCTCACCTGGCAACAAACGATGGAGCGATTTTTTACCGATCTTCAGCGAGAGATTAACACTACGCCTGACCTGCTCAGGGAATTACTGCCCGACTATGTTCTACAGAGTGCAGAAACGCTCTCAGCCCTTGTTGAACTGCCCGTCGACCAGCCGTGGCAGGATACGCTGCGCTGGGCCATCAGAAAACTTGGCCTGTCCCAGGTTAATGACTGGCTTTGTCAGCGATATATTGAGCTGTGTTTGATTCGGGGCATTTATGAGTCCTTGCTGCAAGGTGATGCCCTGGAGCGTGAAGCCATACTGCGCGATCTTACTGTTAACCTGAAAGATTATTTTGCAATCCGGCCAAACTCGGAGCTTACCGGATTAGTCGATCTGGTGCCTTACCTGCCGCTGCTTTCGAACCTGCACGACGCAATAAAACAAATACCGCCTACCGACAGCTGGTTAACCTGGACCACCAATCTGCTGGCGGCGATAGAGCAGGATCCTCATCCCGGGCTGGCAACTTTGCGTAGAGAGATGGAAACACGAATAGCCAATTACCTTAGCGACAGTCTGGTCGCGACTTTTGATTCTCTCTGGGCGCAATTGCCGGAATTCAGCGACCCATTACGCTTTCCTGAAGCCGACGCGGCCGTTATACCGCAGGCCCTGGTAGAAGAAAACGACGGTGTAGTTCAAAAGGAGGAAAGCGAATTCCTACTGGAACTCTTCGAAATTGCCCAGGAATACGACAAAGGCAATAAGTCAGTATGGGCAAAAGGTGATACCTCTCCCGCAAAAGAAATTGGCGTGGTTGCCGGGTTGTCTGCGGGGTGGCTGGCCTCGCTCTATATGTTCTGGCGCGCCTATAATCCCCAGGCTCCTCAGCGGGAAATCGCAACCGGGGCCGAGATGCAGGAACTACAACCACAGGGCGTAACGACGATCCCCCCGACTACTGCACCGGCTCATGGCCATAAATATATTGTACCAATAGCACTTCTTTCAGGTATGGGAGCCGCTACAGCCTGGGTTGCCTGGCAGAACTGGGGAGCAGAAAAGACGCTAACGTTGCAGCAGGTTTTCAGGGATATACTTAATGATGAGTACCGCGACCAGGCTAAACATCACGAACCAGCATTAAATACCAGAGCAACCAGGGTGAAACGCGAGTTAAGTCCTGGCAATGCAACACGAATTGCTCAAAATTACAACAAGCCAGAGCCAGAGTTAGGCCTCAGTGATATTAATCTCCGTTTCAAAACATGGAATATTTCGTCCAATAAGATAATTAATAAACACATCAGCACATTTATTAATATATTAAATGCTGAAAATCCCCCCATCAAAGAGGAAACGAAAATTGTTTCTGGAGCAATCTTATTTTTCATGAAAACCCTCAGTAATTATGTGCAAAATCTTCATCCACAAGGTAACTCATCTTCATCTTTATCACCAACTCAATTTGATGCAGAGTATTTCATCTACAGCCTCATTCTATTGGATAAAATGATCTCGAGGATAAATAGAATAAATCCTGGTGTGGACATAAATAAAAGGGTTTCAGCAACCATTGAATATCACATCCTATGTTATTTTATTGAAAATAATCTCTCTGCAAATTTATATACAAAACACGCAACAAAAAATAACATTCCTGAGATAATTTACGACTTTATGTGCAATAGTATTATTTTTGGATTTAACCAATTTCCACACCTCAGAGATTTAATGGAGTCCGAAAATAAAAATCTTTCATTCCGTAATCAGATTGGTCCGTACGCGGAAGACACTTATAAAAAACTCGAAGAGTTGATATCGAAAGAATTATTTAAACTTGATAAAACCGATGATGTCATCACTGATAAAAAATCAGCCTTTGATTTCTTAATAAAGAAAGTAAATTCCTTACAACAGGATGATCGTTATGATGTGTCTCTGGATGAGATGGAATACATGCTAATACGCGGCAGAGATAAAATTATTAACATCATGCTCACAAGTGATTATGATGGATTTATAAAAAACTCTCAGTCTATAGCACTCAAAACTGATGTAAGCTTTATCAATTCAACAAAATTATTAAACTACCGGAAAAAATGGGCAAAATGTAGCATTGATTATATGGAGATCATAAAAAATAATTTACCCAAAACAACAACAGGCAATAATGGTAATTTATATTCTCTTGCCGCAACTTCAGCCATCAATAGTTTATTAAACGATAGAAATGAAATCTCAACTCTTTTAATTGAAAACTTCACTAGTCCACCAGATGCTTATCAGCAGTACGCATTATACATTACGCTTTCGTTGCAAATAAACAAAATAGCCTCTTTCAAACAGGAATGGGATAAAATAATGTTGTATTGGCGAGATCTTATTAATGATAAAGAAATAAATTCAAAAGTAATCGCTCTTTATAATACTAAAGATGACAATATATCTAATTTTCTAAAGATTTTAAAATCAACCGCTATTCAAAAGACATTAGACGAAGTAGAAAAAATCCAAAGCATTGAAATTAGACATGACTTCTATGATGCACTGGCGTTGGATCTATCCAATAGAGCAATAACGTTAAAATATGAAATTGATAATTATATAAAAACAGGAAGTTACCTGCTGTATCAATACATGTCGAAAGGCACCAAAGAGTATAAAAATTCAGATTTTTCCCCTGAGACATTCTATTCAATAGACCGCAACATGCTTGAAATAAAATCCGTTCCATTATTAACGGGCAGCTTCTTTGAAAGAAACCTACATCCTCTTGAACAGGTACAGAGAGAAGCTCACGGTGCTTCTATAACCGCAAAAAAATTGTACAGGATTTACAATGACTACATTGTCAGCGATGCAAAAAAAGAGGCTATTATAACGGCAACAAATTTCTTTTATTTATTTGGAGAGCAATTTATTTCATGGGAAAGTCTTATAAAAACAGTTGAAAGCACACAGGAATATAAATACATACGTGAAATCTCGATAAAAGACTCCAGGGTGGGCCATTATCCGATAAAAAGAGAGTATCTTGGTTCAGCGATAACCATAGAACTTGAAGGCTCAGAAAAATATTTATATACCAACATACTTGGTCATCCGGCACTAATTAACCTCGATAAAAAACTAACAAAGAAAATCAGTGCAACACCAAAATATGAGGAATTATACACCCATGTGTATAAAGCATTGAATATTGGCGATGACCTTTCATTCCAGGCAAAAATGCCTTTTAATGATAACATAACAATTGCGGAGATTTTGATAGAGGTTGACAAAAAAAATCATTCAGATTCTGTGATCTTCAAGAATGTAATTATCGATGATTTCCATAAAAGATACACCCACGCCGCTAATGAGTTAAAAAACAAAGGTAATCAATCTATTTTCGACGATTTACTTTCATTAATACCATTCTATTCGATGCTAAAAAGAAAAATTTACGACCCACAGTATCAACCTGTTATGGCAGACATGGTGTGGGATATTATAGATGTCGGCGCAGGACTTTCTTTTCCCGGCATTAAACTCGCAAATTCTGCTTTCCACACTTTTAAAAAAATCACAAGAAAAACTCAAAAAATGTTATTAAAATCTGACCCCACCCTTAGAGGAACAGAAAAATATATAAAAACCCTCCAGCTATCATTACCTATGGTGCGAAAAAAAATACCCAGAATTCAGGATGCTATTGTTAATACCATTGAATTCTCCGCTTCTCTACTAAACCCTATTGATCCTTTTATACTTATGGGTTCTAAATTAGCAGGTCTGGGTAACCGTGCCATAATAAAAACATCAACCAGAACAAGGGGGACAATTCTCGGTGATAGTAATAATATATCGATCAAAATACCCGCTACAGGTATGACAATTACCAATCCAGAATCAAAATATTTTACAGGAAACCCGGCCTATAATTACAAATATATTGATGAAATAACAGGTATTGAACTGGATGAAATGATATCACGAGCCCCCAATAAATTATTTACAGATCAAATACTAGAAAAATTTGTTCGAATACCTCAGGGGCAATCTGATAAAGCCTGCCAACAAGCGTCTAATATATTGCAAAGTCATGGCTACGACACAAAAATCATCGGATGTCTGGTATACAAATTCCCGTCAGATACCGCCCCACTTACCCATTATACTGTTTTAGCTAATAAAGCTGATGATAAATTGCTCATCGATGCAACTTTTGAACAGTTTGTTTCCTTAATGGATCGGAAGTATAAGATTAGGATCACATCCTGGGAGCAATGGGTTAGAGATATTACTCAATCTGATAAGTTAAAAAACAATCTTATTATCCTAAAGGAATATGATAATCTTACCGCCGCAAACTATGAATTATCTAATGTTGGCAGTTATAATTACCTTGAATCATCATTTGTAAAAGATCCTGATTTCCACATGGTAAATATCCCAAAGGGATTTATTAATGATTTCGCACACACATACTCTACAGATAGTCATAGAGTCAAAAATGCAACAACCTTAAGTATGCTTGACTCAATTGATGAGAAAATAGATACGCAGAAAACCATTCTGCAACATCTTCAGGATGAAGAAACTAAATATGTCAATAAAAATATTTCCGTACCCAATAGGATTGAAACTACACTAACAAAAACCAGAAGAATAATAGAAGAATTGGAGTGCGTGCAACGTTTACCAATCAGGCTATCTAACTATCTATATTTCAACAAAGTAAACCTATTAACCGAACACAATAAAATTATATTTAACACCCCGGTTTCTGATGAAATTGCATCATTCTTATCAACCCCGGAGGCGATATCTATTTCAGAGGATATCACATCACCTGTGATGAATTCGATACAATCTATTGATGAGTATGGTTTAGCCACAGTGTCAAACATACGTTATGTTATCAATGATGGAAAATTATATAAAATATATACCGGGAGAGCGATGGCCAGACAAACAGCATTAATAGAGTTAGATACCAGCCTCATTTGCATGAACTTTATCGATTACCGATGGGTTATTGATCACCGCTCTACAATTCCTGGCAAGGCCAAAACCAATGCGTTACAGAAACAATTAATTTCAGGTTCGACGCTTCCTTTTAGGAGCAAAGGCATTCTTGATGTTAAGAGCAATACAAAAATCTTAACGCCATTTACATACGTTCGTCGTGATAATAAATTTAATATGGCAATAACAAAAGAGTTCGCCCATTCTGATCTAAAAGGCACTTTACAAGGAAAAATAAAATCAACAACTGGAAATCATCTGTCGTCTCAAACTATAAATGGGCCTATTATCGGAAAATGGAAACTCGGAGAGCTGGATGAAAATGTAGAATTCATACAAATATCTAATGGAAACTCAGGGTGTGTAGCAATAAAAATAGCCTTTGACCTACTACCTGAAGGCAAACCGGTGATTGTTTCAGCCGGAAATCTCAGTGGCTGCACAATGATTTATGCAACTGACAACCACTATTTTTATGCTTATCATGCCGGGCAACAACCCGGTGATACCGAGTGGCTAACAAGCCAACAAGGGGTCCGGAGCATCTATAATGCTCATGTTTTAATGAAAGGAACGTCGGTATCTGGCTTTGAGACAGCACTATTAAAAAACCAGGATCTGCCATCAATTTTCTCTGATTATTCCAGTTCTTTAATAACCTATTTAGGGAAGAATACAAAAACAACAGGAAGTACGAGAATAACATCAAACTTATATACTAACGTAACGACATTTGACTACAATAAATATCATACAAATCAGGATCAATCCAGAACGGCGCTCGCTTATGCTGTGCTAAGCAAAAACAAGGGAGTTGTTAATGTTTCAGCCTATTCAGAAGACCTGTTAATAAACCATGCGAACGGAGATTTAACCACTCTCTTCAGCCAGCATCAAAGATTAAACGGCATAGACTCCACAATAAATGATTCAATTTTTGATACCTCAGTGGATACCTTAAGTGACCTTTACACTGCGTTTATCGGTATGCGTATTATATCTAAAACAAATAAAGAATAACCCGGTTGCACGCCTGCACCTGCCGCAGGCGTGCTTTCATTACTAAGCCATTTTCAGGAAGCAAAGATACGGTTCTTGCCTGCCCGCTTCGCGTTGTAAAGCGCATCGTCGGCGGCCTTTAGCCATTCAACGGCATCCGGCATCTCCTTAGTCGCGCAGGCAATGCCGATGCTCAGCGTGCAGTAAGCGTTCTTTTCCGGCAATACACGTACGTTAATCGACTCCAGCAATATCCTCTGTGCAATGCCCTCTGCTTCTTCCAGCGTGGTTATCGGCATAAGCACCACAAATTCATCGCCCCCCAGCCGGGCCGGGGTGTCGGTCGAGCGTGTTACGACCCGCAGTACGTCAGAAACCGCCATCAGAATTGAATCCCCGACTTTGTGCCCGAAGCGATCGTTAACTTCTTTGAAGTTATCGATGTCGATAAACATTAACGCCGAGCTGCCGCAGGCGCTGCGCAGCCTGGCGAGTTCATTATCAATCTTTTTCTCAAGCAGGCGACGGTTGGCTATACCCAGCAGCGGATCCATCATCGCAATGCTTTCCAGCTCGCGGCTTTTCTCACGCAGCTTTACCGCAATCGAGGCGGTAAGCATGCTAAGCGCGATGGTGTAAACGGAAATAAGCGGAAGCGTGGCGTACATCGTTCGCGTCGAAACGGCAGACTCAAACGGCATGCCGTGGCTCAGCCAGGTGAGCAGGAACGTCACGACCATCGCCAACATGGCTTTGATCATCAGCGGTTTTCCCCCGGCGGCCAGGCGGTCGGAGATGAGTATAGTGACGATGGCAACCGATGGCAGCGGGCTTAGCGCCATCATGGCAATCCAGAAACCGCCAGCGGCAGCATCTATCACCAGGTTTTGCTTTTCACTGTTTACCGGGGAGCGTGAGAAACGAGCCTTCAGCAGTGCAACGTGCGGCCACACAAAGGCGTTAGCCACCAGCAGGCAGATAACCGGTAACGACGCGCCGTGTTGGTTCAGCACCGACAAGATAGGAAAGAAACACAGCAGCGTGCCCAACATCCGCATCAGATACATGCGGTTGACGAATCGTGAGCCTTTTTTTCTGGCTTTTGGTGCAGGATCGGGGGCTATCATAAATTTCTCAGGCAAACAGACCGGCAGCAACACTAACAATAGAGTGTAAGAGATCTCATATGGACAAAGCTATGCCATAAGATTACCGAGGCGTCGCGGGCATCTCTTCGCCTCCGCTATCCGTGATGCTCGTCTTGTTTCTCCCCTGTCGCTTCGACAAATAAAGATTCTTGTCCGCTTCCGGGATAAGCATATTAAAGGTATCTTCCAGCGTTTTTTCTGCCACTTCTCCGGCTGCAAGCCCGATGCTCACGGTAATAAATAACGGCTGCTGCTGGTACAAGAAACTGCCCTGCTCGATGGTTTTACGGATCTGCTCTGCAATTTCGTAGCCTTCCTGCAGATCATGGGTTCGGCAAACCACCACGAACTCCTCGCCGCCGATACGAGCCACCATCCCCCGATCGCCTACGGTGTCCAGTACCCTGGCGGCAAAAGATGCCAGCACCGCGTCTCCGCATTCGTGGCCCCAGCTGTCATTTATGCGCTTGAAGAAATCGATATCAAGCAGCATTACACACAGCAGCGGCTGCTTGTTCAGCGGCAGATGCCCGGTGCGTTTTAATGCTTCAAACAGGCCGGAGCGAGAATAAACGCCGGTAAGATAGTCGAAGTCGGCGCGCAGTGAGGTCTGCTTTATTAGCTGATTGATCGCATCCACGCTGATAGACACAATCAGCGGGCAGATGGCAATTGTTGCAATCCCCAGGCGGGCGGAAAACATCTGATCGACCAGCAGTAAAGGCTGCTCGGAATGCAGGTTAATCGCGGCGTGGGAAACCAGCACTATCTCCGTCGCACCCGTGATAAGCGTCAGCAGCGCAGTGACCGGCAGCGGATAACGAATGGCGCACCAGATTAACGCCGGAAGCGGGAAAGCGAGGCTACCCGCCCCACCGATAGCAATAGCGGTGCCGACTGCGATAACCACAGCGAACAGCGGATAAAGATCGGAAGGCACCAATGAGGGCATTTTGCGCCATTTCGGCCAACTCGCGCTGAGCAAACAAGGCAACATAAGCACGCCGGTTGAGAACTGTTCGCTCACCCAGTCGGCGTACAGCGGCATAAATTTTTCATGGTAGTCGCCGCTTATGCCAAGTGAACCTATTGCACCGAACAACGAGCTTAATATCGCCGCAATGAGCGAAAAGTTGAAAATATTAAAGGCGTTTAGCGCCCAGTTGCTCTCGTCCATATTCCGCGAATAGCGCAATAATAGCCGCGCCGCGGTAACGATAAACACCATGTTGGAAAAGTTAATGATGGTTGACTGCCAGCCCCACTGCGTAGTGAACGCGTCATAAACCAGCATTGCCGCATAGCTAATAAAGTAATATACGGCTTTATTGAGCCACGGATTACGCACAAAAATGGCGGCCAGCACCGCGTTCAACGGCCAAAATAGCGACAGATCGTTAACCAGCCGCAATGAGGCGCCGAAGAAGTAAAACAGCGTGGTAAAAACGAAGATACTGACAGCATTTAACAGCATCTTTTCCGGGGAAAAGAATAAAAACTTAGGTCGATTAATCATGCCATCATGATTCATGTTTATTCATTCACCGCTGAAAAGAATAGCGCCATCAGGTGATTGCGGAAATAAGCAATAGCTTAGCATGTTTGCTGCGGCCAGGAGCCCGGTTGTTGAGAGAAAAAGGGAAAATCACCGCCCTGGCCCGACTCACCGCATCAACTATTACTCATAAGCTAAATTCTCGCCACTTGATAACCTGGTGATGGAAAGCTTCGGGATTTCTGACTAAAAATTCAGACTTATTGCCAATTAATAATTAGCAGCCTCAGGTTTAACCGATGTTTAAAGTGACTGCCTTATAGTCACAGCATACAGGTTTTCCCGGAGATGAAATGCGCAAAACACCGTGGGCGGAACGATTAATCATCACCGCCATTATGCTAACCGTTCTGGCAACCGTTAGCCTGGTTGGCGTCCTGTGGTTGCGTGTGCCGGGATTGTTGCTGCTGTAAACCCCGGCAAGTTTAGAAAATTGAACGCCCAATGCGCTGAGAAAGTATTTCCAGCGCTGCCGTGCCCGCCAGAGAGTTACCTGACGCATCCAGTTCAGGGCACCACACCGCGATAGACATCTCGTTCGGCACCACTGCGATAATCCCGCCGCCGACGCCGGACTTACCCGGCAGGCCAACACGATAAGCGAATTCGCCCGCTCCGTCATACATCCCGCTGGTTATCATCAGGGCGTTAATCTGCCTTGCGTGCTGGGCCGAAACCACCGGCTCATCGAGATGCAATGCCTGCCCCTGGTTTGCCAGGAACAGGAAAGTTTTAGCCAGTTCAAGGCAGCTCATTTCCAGCGCACAATAATGGAAATAAGTTTGCAGCACCGTTATTACGTCATTTTCAAAGTTGCCGAAGGACTTCATTAGCCAGGCAATGGCGGCGTTGCGGGCAGAATGTTCAAATTCGGAACGCGCCACGCGGGTGTCGTAAACCAAATCGTCTGCGCCTGAAAGCTGGCGTACCACTTCCAGCATGCGTTGTTTCGGCGCGCTGAGCCGCGTTTGCAGCATATCGCACACGACCAGCGCCCCGGCATTAATAAACGGATTTCGCGGCTTTCCCTGCTCCAGCTCCAGCTGCACAAGCGAGTTAAACGGCTGGCCGGAAGGCTCTTTGCCCACGCGCTGCCAAATTTCATCTTCTTCGTAGCGGCCCAGCGCCAGCGTCAGGCTCAGAACTTTTGAAATCGACTGAATAGAAAAGCGTTCAGCGGCGTCCCCGGCGCTAAAGAATTCCCCGTCAACGGTACACACCGCGATGCCAAGCTTACTGCCGGACACTTCTGCCAGCGCGGGAATATAGTCGGCAACCTTCCCTTTACCGAGCAAAGGACGGACTTGTTCGAGGATCTCTTCCAGTAACTGATTATTTAATTGGACCGGCACCGTGCTCTCCTGAGCGATGTGTTAAGCGGCGCAAGTATATCAGAGCGACGGGCCGATAATAAAACGAACTCAGGCCGTCATCTGGAAGCGAGCAACGGCTTTTTCCAGTCGCTGCGACTCGCTGAGCAGCCGCTGGGAGGTATGCGTCGAAGCCTTAATCAGCCGTCCTGTTTGATTCACCGCCTGGTTGAGCGTGGTAATACGGCTAGTCACATGATGTACGCTGGTCCCCTGGTCTACCGAAGCGCTGGAAATTTCGTTTAACAACCCGCTCAGACGAGTGACCTGAGCAATAACGCTCTTGAGTTGATTCTCCAGTTCCGACACCGCCTCGCTGCCCTGTTCAATGCCCTGCAACGAGTTGTTGATAAGCGCCTGAATATTTCTCGTTGACTGGCTGCTCTGCTTCGCCAGCAGGCCAACTTCACGCGCCACAACGGCGAAGCCACGCCCCTGATTACCGGCATGAGCAGCCTCAATTGCGGCATTAAGCGCCAGGATATTAGTCTGGAAGGCGACATTATCGATCATCGCCACAATGCCGCGCATTTCCGCCGAACGGGTGACAATATCCTGCATCGAGGCGTTAACCGTATGCATCATCTGGTCACCTCCGGCTACCATCTCCCGCGCTTCATCGGCGCGCTGGTTGGCCTGAATAGCATACTGACTGTTTTCCTGAACGCGAGATTCCAGCTCGGTAATGTGCTGCGTCACCCTTTCCAGCTCCTGCTCTTGTTGAGCGGATTGGTTAAACAGCTCATTATTACTCTCGGCGAGCTGGCCGATATTACTCAGCAGCGTAGCGGAAGATTCTCGCACCTCCAGCACCAGCTGCTGTATTCCCTGCTGCATTTCCAGCACGCTGCCGTGGAGCTGCTTCACTTCGCGGTTTACCAGCCTGCGTTCGGCTGGCAGGCGCGATAAATCTCCGGCTGCCAGCACATGCAGATGCTCAATCAACCCTCTAAGCGGGCGGATAACCCAGCGTGCGACGCCGAGCCATACCGCGATTGCAACAACCAACAGAATACCCAACGCGATAATAAACAAAGTCTGCGCCTGGCTCAGGCTGCTCAGAAGCGAGCCGCTGGCCTGCACGGTTTGCTTCTCACCCTCGCTCTGGTAGCGCGCGTACTGCTCGTTGAAATCGGACTGAAACGCCTGAATCGGCACTTCAAAGAATGCGTCTATCGAGGCGTGTTTCTGCATCCCTTCTAGTTGCTCTTTCAGGCCGCTGAAAAATAACTGATAGCTGCTGGCCAGCGCGTCGCTGCTTGCCGGGTGCAGTTTTTGCCAGGCGGAGAAGTTTTGCTGCGACTCTTTTAACGACTTATCGGCTTCATCTACCAGGCTGTTCCAGCTGCCGACCGAGCCGGTTTCTTTATCCTGCATAAAGTAGACACCCGCGCGGTTTAAGAGGTCGCTGGTCATTAACAATGAAGTTCTCGCCTTTTCCATTACCACCTGCTGCTGGTGAAGCTGGCCGCTTTCAAGCACGCTTTGGCGGGTATCACGGAGGATGTTGGAAAGCGAAACGGTCGAGAGAATTTGCAGCACCGAAAACAGCGCAATCACGCCAACAACCCCGCTCAACAGCCCAAACTCGCGCGGCCGCCCGATGAACAGGTTAAGGGGATTTAAACGGCGAAAAATTTGACTTATGTTCATGATTTTCTTCAGTAACACAACGATGCCGCGAGTGTACTGAGCGAAAATGACAGAAATATTTCATTCCCATGACAAACAAGGCCACCTGAAGAGTGACCTTGTTTAGTGCTGGTTAAATCACCAAAATCCAGCTCTATCTCTTAATTTGAGGCGACAATGGAGCATTATCCGCCGGCAGTCTGGTGTGGTTTAAACTAGCGACGATCCTTCCATACGGTCTGAATGTTACAGAACTCATGCAGGCCAAAGTGGGAAAGTTCGCGGCCAAAACCGCTCTTTTTCACCCCGCCAAATGCTACTCGTGGGTCACTGGCGCTGTAGCCGTTGATAAATACGCCGCCGCACTCAAGGCCAGCCGCCATTTCCAGCGCCAGGTTCTCGTTAGCGGTAAAGACCGTTGCCGACAGGCCGAAATCGCTGTCGTTAGCCAATTCCAGGGCATGTTGACTATCGCGGGCAACGGTAATAGCGGCCACCGGGCCAAACAGTTCCTGGCGGAAGGCGGTCATATCTGGCGTAACACCAGCCAGCACCGTTGGCGCATAGTAATTGCCTTCTCCGGCCAGTTTTTCGCCGCCAATCAACAATTTTGCACCCTGACTAAGTGACGTTGTCACTTGCTCATGCAGCTCATCTCGTAGATCGTAGCGAGCCATAGGCCCGATACGGGTTGACTCTTCCTGCGGCGCACCCAGCTGGTAGTGTTTAAGCTCGGCAATGAATTTGTCGGTAAAGGCATCGGCGATACCCGCTTCAACGATAAATCTTTTCGCCGCGGCGCAGACCTGCCCGGTATTCTGGAAACGGCCCGCCACCGCGGCTTTTACCGCCTCGTCAAGGTCGGCATCGTTCAGGACGATAAACGGATCGGAACCGCCAAGCTCCAGCACACATTTTTTCAGCGCCGCGCTTGCCTGAGCGCCAATTGCCGCCCCCGCTCTGCCGCTGCCGGTCACCGTGACGGCGGCAATTCGTGGGTCGTTAATCGCCTGGCTAACGCCTTCCGGCGTGACGTTAAGCAATTCGAACAGCGAGGCAGGGAAACCCGCAGCGATAAACATCTGGCGAATAATCTCGGCGCAGCCCATCACATTTGGAGCGTGTTTCAACACATAGCTGTTACCGGCCAGCAAAATCGGCACCGCACCTCGCAGCACCTGCCACAAAGGGAAGTTCCACGGCATCACGGCAAGGATCGGCCCCAAAGGACGGTACTCAATAACCGCTTTATTATTTTCAACCAGCGTGGACTCAGCGCCGAGCATCGCCGGGCCGTGTTCCGCATACCAGTCGCAGAGGTTGGCCGACTTAGCGACTTCGGCACGAGCCTGAAGGATAGGCTTACCCATCTCGGCGCTTATCATCTGCGCCATCGCCTCACCGTGCTGGCGCACCGCTTCACCTAAATCACGCAGCTTTTGCGCGCGGGCTTCCAGCGGCGTAGCCCGCCACTGTTTAAAAGCCTGGTGGTTGCGGGCAAGCGCGGCATTAATCTGCTCTGCGTTCTCGAAAGGATAAACCGCAATGCGCTCACCGGTAGCGGGATTGCGTGAAATGGCGTGGGTTTGCCCGGTTACTGATTGCATGGTGGTGCCTCGACAGGTGAATGAGATGTTAACAGTAGCCTTGAGGCACGAAGTTTAAAAATGAATAATACTGAGCAAACCATTCACGATTTGAGAAAGCTCATGGACCTGACCCAGCTGGAAATGTTTAACGCCGTGGCCGAAACGGGCAGTATCAGCGCCGCCGCGCAGCAGGTACACCGCGTACCGTCTAACCTCACTACCCGCATCAAACAACTGGAGGCTGACCTCGGGGTTGCGCTATTTATCCGCGAAAACCAGCGGCTGAGGCTTTCGCCTTCCGGCCACAGCTTCCTCGACTACAGCAAACGCATTCTGGCGCTGGTGGATGAGGCCCGAACGGTCGTTTCCGGCGATGAGCCTCAGGGGCCGCTGGCTTTAGGCTCGCTTGAAAGCACAGCGGCCGTACGCATTCCCGGGCTGCTGGCGAACTTTAACCAGCGCTATCCCAAAATCCATCTTTCACTGGCTACCGGGCCTTCCGGGGACCAGATCGACGGCGTGCTTGAGGGCAGGCTTTCCGCCGCTTTTGTTGACGGGCCGGTGCTGCATCCGTCGCTTGAAGGCATTGCGGTTTACCGGGAGGAGATGGTTATCGTCGCGCCCGCCGACCATCCGCCAATTCTGCGGGGAAGCCAGGTGAACGGCGCTAATATCTACGCCTTCCGGGCCAATTGCTCCTATCGCCGCCACTTCGAGGGCTGGTTTCACGATGACAAAGCCATACCGGGGAAAATCCACGAAATGGAGTCGTATCACGGCATGCTGGCCTGCGTTATTGCCGGAGCCGGGCTGGCGTTAATGCCCAAAAGCATGCTGGAGAGTATGCCTGGCAGTCATCAGGTGAGCACCTGGCCGCTGCCGGAGGAGAAGCGCTATCTGGACACCTGGCTGCTGTGGCGACGGGATGCTAAAACGCGGCAGCTTGAGGCTTTTATTTCCCTTATCGATCGGGCTCAAATTGATTAAATATCGCACAGGAAACATGGCGATCGGGTTATTTATTGAGCATTGCCACTAATTATTACGACAATAACTAACCGATCGTCACTTTATTTAATATAGCCTTTTTTTGATAGATTATTTTATGGAGGTAAACTAAAAGTAAAATGATTTTTAATATTTTTTAAAACAGGAGTTCATTATGATTAACAATGTAAACTATTCAATAAAGGAAACGAGTAATGCCTGGGGCGTTGATTTAAACAAAACACCAACCCCCTCATCATTAAAAAATATAATAGAAAGTATAAAAAATGTCGCTAACTCAAATGTTGAGGTCGCTACCCCAGGGCCACTTAATCGTTCGAACATACGCGTGTGTGGGCGGGTAAAACAACCCTCCGCAAATGGTCATTTAATCCTCAATCCGGAGGGTGTTGACGTCAGAATAATACCAGGGAAAATAAATAACGTTGAATACGAGAACGTTTCAGGTGATAGATACAAGGCCCGGTTTAAAGATTGTGATAGCAATGATGTGATGAGCATGAGCTTTACCTCTAATGAAAAAATTGATAGCGGCGCCAGGCCTGTCTACTCCAGACAAATCCAAATGAAGAGTATCGACAGTCAAAAAAGCATTGAGGAACTCTGGAGAGGCATGACGGACCCTCATCATTTTTATCCTATGTTACAGCAGCTTGGGATAAGCAAGCTGGACGCTTTTCGGCGTGTGCCGCCCGATCTGGCCTCCCGGGTTGACACCGATAGTTTAGGGCTGACTCTACAGAATATACATAAGAGAAAAGATAACATCATGGCCTTCGTTGGCAACAATGCCGTTGTACAGATATATACCGGTCCGGTATTAAAGATCGCCGAAGTGAAAGGCAGTGATAAAATATTTATTCATGGAGTAACAAAAGAAGGAGAACCAGCAGTCATCAATTTATCAAAAAAAGATATTGCTCAGGCATGGGTGGTAAATAAGAGATCAAATGACGATTACATTACTAGCCTGGAGATTTTCGATCATCAAGAAAACCACATCGCACAGTTTTACGGGGTCAGAAAAGAAGGTCAGAAACAAAATGAAGATTGGGACCCTGTAAATAATTCTGTGTAACTGCCATCGTGTTAAAGGTGATCGCTCAGGCGGTCACCGAACTCGATAATAAAACGGCTCATCGCCAGCCGCCAGTTCTGGATCGGCATGCTCCATTTTTTCGATGCTGCCTGTATCGCCAGATACACCACCTTCCGCACCGAGTCATCCGTCGGGAACACCTTGCGTTTCTTTATAGCGGCACGGATAACGCTGTTCAGCGATTCGATGGCATTCGTGGTGTAGATAGCTTTTCGGATGTCAGGCGGATAGCCGAAGAACGTATTGAGATTTTCCCAGTGCGCACGCCAGCTTTTGCTGATTTGCGGATATTTGTCATCCCATTTTTCTGCGAACGCATCCAGTGCCATCAGCGCGGCAGCTTCTGTGGGGGTCTGATAAACGGCTTTCAGCCCGCCCGTGACCGCTTTGTAGTCTTTCCACGCCACGTATTTCAGGCTGTTACGCACCATGTGGATGATGCACAGCTGGATGTGAGTCTGCGGATAGACGCTGTTTATCGCATCCGGGAAGCCCTTCAGGCCATCCACGCAGGCAATCAGGATGTCCTGAAGGCCGCGATTTTTAAGTTCCGTCAGCACGTTCAGCCAGAACTTTGCACCTTCATTTTCAGCCAGCCACATCCCCAGAAGCTCTTTCCGGCCTTCGGTATTGATGCCCAGCGCCAGGAACACCGCTTTGTTAATCACGCTGCCGTTCTGGCGAACCTTAACAACAATACAGTCCATATAAACAATGGGATAGAGTGCATCCAGCTGGCGATTCTGCCATTCGGCGACCTGCTCTTTAACGGCATCCGTGACTTTTGAAATCAGGGCCGGTGACACATCGGCATCGTAAATCTCTTTGAACGTATCGACGATTTCCCGCGTGGTCATGCCTTTGGCGTACAGGGACAAAATCTGGCTGTCCATCTGCGTGATACGCGTCTGATTCTTCTTAATCAGCTGAGGCTCAAAGGTATTTTCCCGGTCGCGCGGCGTGTTCAGCTCGATTTCACCGTCGTCGCACAGCAGCGTTTTTGAAGAGTAACCGTTGCGGGTGTTGGTGCCAGTTTTAGGGGCATTTTTCTCGTGCCCGAGGTGGTCAGTCAGCTCTGCATTGAGCGCCGTTTCAACGGTCAGCTTCGTGAGCATGCGGGAAAACTGATTGAGGTCAGCCTCAGTTTTAAGGCCTTTGGCCAGCTCAGCCGCAAGGGCTTTAAGTTTCTTCTCGTCCATAATTTGCCTGTCTCCGTTGTGGGAGTGAACATATCAAAAACAGGCAATTACACAATTTTAATTACAGTCTCAAGATTGGCATAAACTGATGAAAGAACTTCCAACCATCATTTAGCCATACTCGAGCCTTCCGAACGGTAACTTGCTTTCAAAAAGGCTCGTTTGATTTCTATGGCTTAATAATCAAATTAAAACTATTTCCACCCGTTATTTATTCTTTATTGCACTATCGCAATAACACTTTCCCAATCAAATAAGTCACCGCTTTGCCGCCAATCAGCACTCGCTCACCTTTATACTGGCAGCGTAAATCTCCACCGCGGTAAGAAACCTGGCGCGCCAGCAGATGGGTTTTATTTTATTTAATTTATCCGCCCAGTACGGGATAAGCATGCTGTGGGTAGAACCGGTCACGGGATCTTCCGGCACCGACTCACCGGGGCAGAAGAAACGGCTAACAAAATCGTATTCCCCCTCGCCCGGCGCGGTCACGCAGACCATTTTATCCAGCGGGATCATCGCGTTGATATCCGGCTTGATAGCCTCTACTTCCGCCTGGCTCGCCAGCACAACCATATAATCCCTGCCCACACGCAGCTCTTTGCACTCGCTAATACCCAGCGTTTCCAGCAGTTGCGGCAGCGGCGCTATCTGTTCGGTTTCCCATGCGGGGAAGTCCAGCGTTAGCCACTCGCCGTTGCGGCTCACCGTCAGCGGGCCAACAAAACGGGTGCTGAAGTGGATCACCGATTCCGGATAATCAAGATGTTCAAAAATAACGTGCGAGGCCGCGAGCGTGGCGTGCCCGCAAAGGTTGATCTCGCTCTGAGTGGTAAACCAGCGCAGCTCGAAGCCTTCATCGGTATTAACAAAGAAGGCGGTTTCCGACTGGTTATGCTGCTGCGCCATCTTCAGCAGCGTTTCGTCCGGGAGCCATTCGGTGAGCGGGCAAACCGCCGCCGCATTGCCGCCAAACGTGGTGTCGGCAAAAGCATCTACCATATAAAAGTCAATTGCCTGCATAAGTCATTCCTCTGTTTGTCGTTATTATTTTCGTCCTGTCTACCATGACATACTCATTTCCGGCATGCCTGTTTTTTCTCACCCATTTTTTCTCTGCGCCATCAAATGAGACTTAAATCACAAAATGGGTTGTCTGTGTGTTTTGATGGTTTTATCATCCGCTCATTCCTTCCTTTGTTCACCTGCGCGATAAAATATGACTATCAATACAGTTTCACGCAAAACGGCGTGGCTGCGGGTAGTGACGCTTGCCGTTGCGGCCTTTATTTTTAATACCACCGAGTTTGTGCCGGTTGGCCTGCTGTCGGATATCGCCCAAAGTTTTGGCATGGAAACGCCGCAAGTTGGCATCATGCTGACCATTTACGCCTGGGTTGTGGCGCTGATGTCGCTGCCGTTTATGCTGATGACGAGCCAGGTAGAGCGCCGCCGCCTGCTTATTGCCATCTTTTCGCTGTTTATCGCAAGCCACGTGCTGTCGTTCCTTGCCTGGAACTTTACCGTGCTGGTGATAAGCCGCATTGGGATTGCTTTCGCCCACGCTATCTTCTGGTCGATTACCGCCTCACTGGCTATTCGTATGGCTCCAGCCGGTAAAAAAGCCCAGGCGCTGAGCCTGATTGCCACCGGCACCGCGCTGGCGATGGTGCTCGGCCTGCCGCTTGGCCGCATCGTCGGGCAATATTTCGGCTGGCGCACCACCTTCTTCGCCATCGGCGTTGTCGCCGCTATCACCCTGTTCTGCCTGATAAAACTACTGCCGAAGCTGCCCAGCGAGCATTCGGGATCGCTCTCCAGCGTGCCAAAATTATTCAGCCGCCCGGCGCTGGTCAGCATCTATGTTCTGACCGCAGTCGTGGTAACGGCAAACTATACCGCCTACAGCTACATTGAGCCGTTTGTTCAGCAGGTTGCCGGGCTAAGCGCCAACTTTGCCACCCTTCTGCTTCTGCTGCTCGGTGGCGCGGGGATAGTCGGCAGCGTGCTGTTCGGCAAACTGGGCAATAAATACGCGTCGCTATTAGTCAGCTCGGCTATCGCTCTGCTGACCCTTTGCCTGGCGCTGTTGCTGCCCGCCGCAGGCAGTGAGCTAAATCTTGGGATGCTGAGCCTGGTCTGGGGCGTGGCGATTATGATTATCACCCTCGGCATGCAGGTTAAAGTGCTGGCCCTGGCGCCGGATGCCACCGACGTGGCGATGTCGTTGTTTTCGGGGATTTTCAATATCGGGATTGGGGCAGGCGCGCTGCTGGGTAACCAGGTCAGCCTGCATCTTTCTATGTCGAACATTGGCTTTGCCGGGGCGGTTCCGGCGCTGGCGGCGTTAATCTGGTCGGTGCTGGTGTTCCGCCGCTGGCCGGTGAAACTTGAAGAACAGGCCCGGACGACGCATTAAAAAAAACGCCCCGAGGGGCGTTTTTGCTATCAGGCATGGTAAGTCTTAACGATTTCAAGCACGCCGTTAATAATAAACTGAACGCCCATACACACCAGCAGGAAGCCCATCAGGCGGGAAATAGCCTCGATGCCGCTTTTGCCGACCATGCGCATAATTGCCCCGGAGCTGCGCAGGCTTACCCACAGAATCAGGCCGACAGCGAGGAAAATAAGCGGCGGCGCAACGGTAATCACCCATGCCGGGAAATCTGACCCGGCGCGGACGGTAGAGGCCGAGCTGATTATCATCGCAATTGTACCCGGCCCGGCGGTGCTCGGCATCGCCAGAGGAACAAACGCGATATTGGCTTCAGGCTCTTCGCTCAGCTCTTCTGATTTGCTTTTTGACTCCGGCGATTCGTGCGCCTTTTGCTGCGGAAACAGCATGCGGAAGCCGATAAAGGCGACTATCAGCCCCCCGGCAATACGCAGCCCGGGAATCGAAATGCCGAAGGTGTTCATCACCACCTGCCCGGCGTAATACGCCACCATCATAATGGCAAACACATTCACCGATGCCATCAGCGACGTGCGGTTACGCTGGCGGGTGTTCATGTCTCCCGAAAGCCCGAGGAAAAGCGCCACGGTCGTCAGCGGGTTGGCAAGCGGCAGCAAAACCACCAGACCCAGGCCAATGGCCCTGAGTAAATCCATCATATTTCTGTCCTTTTAATAGCGGGCTGTTAGCGGGTCTGAGTATAGCAGCAAGCAGTTTACCGACGGCAGGTGAAGCGTTTTAGCTTTTCGTGGCATCGGGTAAATCATCAAGTTGACTTATACTTGCCCCGGCAATAATATCTGCCGTGACTAATCTACTTGCCTGGGCAAACATAGTGAAAAGCACCTGTGATCTGTTTAACGAAATCATCCCCCTCGGGCGGCTGATCCATATGGTGAATCAACATAAAGATCGCCTGTTAAACGATTCACTGTCGCCGCTGGATATCACCGCTACCCAATTTAAGGTGCTGTGCTCCATTCACTTTGAAGTGTGTATCACCCCTGTCGAGCTGAAAAAAGTGCTTTCCGTCGATCTCGGTGCGCTAACCCGCATGCTCGACCGCCTGCTGTGCAAAGGCTGGATTGAGCGTTTACCGAATCCCAACGATAAGCGCGGCGTGCTTATCAAGCTGACGCCGGAAGGCGTTGCGCTTTGCGAAGAGTGCCGCAACCTTGTGGGGCTAAGCCTCCATAAAGAACTCACAAAAAACCTGACGGAAGACGAAGTGGATACGCTTTATCGACTGTTAACAAAGGTATTGCCGTAAACCTGCAAAAGAGGTGAAACGATGTCCAGACGCAACAATGATGCGATTACGATTCATAGCATTTTGGGATGGATAGAACAGAATCTGGAAACCCCCCTCTCGCTTGAGAAGGTTTCTGAGCGTTCAGGCTACTCTAAATGGCATCTGCAGCGGATGTTTAAAAAAGAGACCGGTCATTCACTGGGCCAGTACATCCGTAATCGCAAACTGACGGAAATCGCGCTGAAGCTCAAAGAGAGCAACGAACCGATTCTCTACCTGGCAGAACGCTACGGTTTTGAGTCGCAACAGACGTTGACCCGCACCTTTAAGAACTACTTTTCGGTGCCACCGCATAAGTACCGGGTGACGCGACTTGCCGGAGAAGGCAAGTATCTGCATCCGTACAACCAGTATTGTAGTTTGTGTAATTAATAGTATCGCCGCCTGTTTTTGCAGGCGTAAACGAGGAAATATGAAATTCATCTCCGCAGCCACCCTTATTCTGGCTCTGGCATCGGCAAACGCTCTTGCGGAGCAATCCGGCAGCTTCACCGCGTCTCAGGCCAATTACGGCAACATGATCTCCTGCTCGGGCGGTCAATTGTCTAAAGGCCCACAGCACACCGCTGCCGAAAAATCTGAACAACTTGGCTCACCTTATTACCACGGTAACGCCGGTTTCCAGGATTGAGGCTAACCCGCCCGACTCAGGGCGGGTGCCGCAAGAGCTATGAAGATAGGCCCTTCACCGAACGACGAAGGCGCAGGCCAAAAACGTTGATATACAGCCCCGCCATAATCAGCACCGCCCCCAGTAACTGCATTACCGAGAGCTTCTCATCCAGCAGCAGCGCAGCGCTCGCCATGCCGACAACCGGCACCAGCAGCGACAGCGGCGCCACGCGCCATGTTTCGTAGCGCCCCAGAAGCGTCCCCCAGATCCCGTAGCCGATAATGGTCGAGACAAACGCCAGGTAAACAAGCGACAAAACGGTCGTGATGTCGATATTTACCAGGCTAGTCAGCATCACGGCCGGGCCATCCAGCAGCCAGCTTGCGGCAAAAAACGGCAGCACGGGAATAAGCGCGCTCCAGACAATCAGCGACATAATCTGCGGACGCGGCTGATGCTGCATAATTATCTTGTTAAAGATATTGCCGAACGCCCAGCATAGCGCCGCCGCCAGCGTCAACATAAAGCCAAGCAGCGCAACATGCTGCCCGTCGAGACTGCCTTCAATCAGCACCAGCACGCCAAACACCGCCAGAGTTATCCCCGCCAGCTGCTTGCCCTGTAGCCGTTCGCCAAAGAAAAAAGTGCCGAGAATAATGGTAAAAAAGGCCTGTGATTGCAGGACCAGCGAGGCAATACCGGCGGGCATGCCGAACTTAATAGCGGAAAATAAGAAGGCAAACTGCCCGAAGCTGATGGTCAGCGCATACCCAGCCAGCAGGCGAAAAGGAAGTTTTGGCCGGGCGACAAACAGCAGCGCGGGAAACGCCACCAGCAGAAAACGCAGACCCGCCAGCATCAGCGGCGGCATGTTGTGCAGCCCCAGCTTGATAATCACAAAATTCACGCCCCAAATCACCACCACCAGCAATGCCAGTAGCCCATCTTTACGCGTCATAACCCTGCCCTGTATTTATTATCAGTATGTAAAAAAATAATCCCGATGCGCGAAATCAAACAGATACAGATCGCACTTTTTTGTTGGGATACAGATGTGTTGTAACGTGCTTTGCCGCCTTTTATTGTATGTACTCGGCTGATTCTTCATGATAAATCTGTTCCCCACGCACATAAACCTATAATAATGCACACAACCATGACCACCCTGAGCAAACTGTTTTCCGGCAAGCAATTAGCAACAACTGTGTTACTTCTTTCCTCCCTGTTACTCACAATAGGGCGCGGCCTGACCCTGCCATTTATGACCATTTATCTTTCGCGCGAATACCATATGCCGCTGAAGGACATCGGCATGGCCATCACCGCCGCGCTGGTTGCTGGCGTGTTGTTCAGCCTGTGGTTCGGTATTCTGGCGGATAAGTTCGACAAGAAAAAAACCATGCTGCTGGCGGTCATTATCTTCTTCGGCGGCTTTCTTGCTATTCCGATGGTGCATCACGCCGGGCTGGTTGTGCTGTTTTACTCCATCATCAACTGCTCTTACACGGTGTTTTCCGTGGTGGTAAAAGCCTGGTTCTCGGACACGCTCGATATCAGCCTGAAGCCCAAAATTTTCTCGCTCAACTACACCTTCGTGAACGTTGGCTGGACGGTTGGCCCGCCGCTTGGCACCTTCGTGGTGATGTACAGCACCAACCTGCCGTTTTTGCTCTCCGGCCTCACCGCCGTCCTGCCGCTGCTGATGATTGGCCGCTGGGTTAAACCCCTGCCGATGAGCGCCTCTACCGCTGATGCCTCGGACAAAGTCCTGCCCTCACCGCGCATCATGCTGCGCGACAAACAGCTGATGTGGTTCACCAGTTCAGCGTTCCTCGGCTCGATGGTCTACGGCGCGTTCGCGGGCTGCCTGTCTCAATATGCCATCGTCATCGGTGACGCAGGATTGGCGGAAAAAGTGGTCAGCGTGGTGCTTTCGGTTAACGCTATCGTGGTGGTGGCGTTTCAATATTTTCTCGGCAAAAACATCCGCCCCGATAACATCAAAAAAATGATGTTCTACGGCACGCTCTTTTTCGTCTGCGGGCTGGGCGGTTTTATGCTCTCCGGTACTAATCTCTGGCTGTGGGGGCTATCTTCACTGGTGTTTACCATCGGAGAGCTTATCTATGCTCCGGGCGAATATATGCTGATCGACAACATTGCGCCGCCGGGGCTGAAGTCGAGCTACTTTGCCGCCCAGCAGCTTGGCTGGCTCGGCGGAGCCTGTAACCCGCTGGTCACCGGGCTGCTGTTAAGCTGGCTGCCGCCGTATATGCTGTTTGTAGTGCTGATGGCCACCATCCTGCTGGCTTACTACGCCGTAGTGGTCGGGATGAAAGCGCCGCCCCGCCAGCCGATAGCGGCCTGACGGGGCGCCCAGGTTAGACTTCTTTCTGGTAGTGAATAAAACCGGACTTCGCCGCTACTTTGTCATACAGGGTTTGAGCGGTGGCGTTAGTCTCGTGGGTGTGCCAGTAGAGGCGGCCGCTGTTATTCGCCTCCGCGTGCTGGCGTACGCCCTCGATTAACGCACGCCCTACGCCCTTGCCTCTCGCCTGTGGAGCCGAGAACAAATCTTCAAGGTAGCAGTAGTGAGTCTCAGACCAGGTGCTGCGATGATAGAGGAAGTGGGTGAAGCCGAGCAGCCTGCCCTGGCCGTCAAACGCGCCCAGCGCCCACATCGGTTCTTTGTCATCAAGCATGCGCCGCCAGGTGAGCGCCGTGACCTCGTCTCTGATTTGCGCATCATAAAACGTCAGGTAACCCTGCCAGAGCGCCAGCCACTGCTCGCGATCGCCGTCATTGAGCAAGCGCACGTTCAGCGAAGGATTGAGTTCAGTATTGCCGCCGCTAAGCTCCGTGCGAATAGCGGCCAGCCCCTGCTGCTGGACGCCACCAACGATATTCGACGCCGAAAGCCAGCGCTCAAAAGCGCTTTTCACCAGCGGCCATTCACCGTCTGTAATTGAGAACCAGGCCGTATCGCGGGTTCTGCCTTTATAAATGCTCATCTGGCGGAAAACGCCTTCAAAACGAAAACCTAAACGCAATGCCGCGCGGCGAGACGGCCCGTTAAGGCTATCGCACTTCCACTCGTAGCGGCGGTAGCCGAGGGTTTCAAATGCGTACTTCATCAGCAGGTAGTGCGCTTCGGTTGCCTGAACGGTACGCTGCAACAGCGGGGAGAACACCACGAAGCCGACTTCGATAGAGCCGTTTGCCGGGTCGATTCGCATCAGTGAAAGCGTGCCCATGGCCTGGCCGCTTGCGTTATCCACCACCGCAAAATGGAACGGATCGGCGCTTTTCTCAGCCCCGGCAATATAACCCATAAAATCGGCTTCGGTTTCAAAAGGCCCCACGCTGAGGTAGGTCCAGCCGCGCTGGTCTTCGGCCTGGCTCCACGCCTGCCAGAGCTGAGCGCCATGCTTATCGGCACTCAGGGGTTCAAGGCAACAATATTGCCCGTTGAGAGTGACCCGCTCAGGCAGCGGGCGACGCTGCCAGTCGGGAAGAGAGAAACCAATCGGCTGCTGAAAACTGTTAACGGTAAAAGACATGATAACCTCAGGAATTCGATAGGGAATACCGAAAACTATAGGCGCGCAGAGGTTCAGCCAGAAGTACCACAATCATTAATTTTTGGCAGACCACTTAAATAGCGACCAGCCCGCGCACGCCCTCCTGCTCCATCTCGCTTCCGCGCCCGCTCTGGACGATTTCTCCTCGCGACATCACCAGATAATTATCCGCCAGTTCGGCGGCAAAGTCGTAAAACTGCTCAACCAGCAGGATAGCCATATCGCCCTTTCCGGCCAGATGGCGGATAACCTGAGCAATCTCTTTGATGATTGAAGGCTGGATGCCTTCGGTTGGCTCATCGAGGATCAGCAATTGCGGTTTGCACGCCAGCGCCCTGCCAATCGCCAGCTGCTGCTGCTGCCCGCCGGAAAGGTCGCCCCCGCGCCGCTGCCTCATCTCATGCAGCACCGGGAATAGCTGGTAGATTTCATCCGGCACCGTTCGGGCCTGGCGACCGGGAAACCGTGAAAGCCCCATCAGCAAATTTTCCTCAACCGTCAGGCGCGGAAAAATATCGCGTCCCTGCGGCACATACGCGATTCCGGCCTGCACCCTTTGGTGAGGTTTGCGCTGGGTTATCACGCTGTCCTGCCAGCTTATGTTGCCACTTTTCACCGGGATCAGGCCCATCAGGCACTTCAGCAGCGTGGTTTTACCCACGCCGTTGCGCCCCAGCAGGCAGGTCACTTCGCCGATCTTAGCCTCGAAGCCGACGCCGCGCAGAATATGACTGCCGCCGTAATATTGATTTAATTCGCTCACCCGCAGCATGCTCGCTCCTTAACGTCCGAGATAAACTTCGATGACCTGCTCGTTACCCTGCACCTCGCGCAGCGATCCTTCCGCCAGCACCTGCCCCTGATGCAACACCGTTACATGGTCGGCGATGGTTTCCACAAAGCCCATATCGTGTTCGACCACCATCAACGAGTGTTTTCCCGCCAGGGCGCGAAACAGCTCGGCGGTATATTCGGTTTCCGCATCGGTCATGCCCGCAGCGGGTTCGTCCAGCAACAGCAAATGCGGCTCCTGCACCAGCAGCATGCCGATTTCGAGAAACTGTTTTTGCCCGTGCGACAGCAGCCCGGCCCGGCGGTGCCGTTCGCCCGAAAGCCGCAGCGTAGTGAGCATCTCGTCGATGCGATCCCGCTGGTCGCTATTCAGCTTTGCCTTAAGGCTGGCCCACACGGATTTATTGCCTTTCTGGGCTATCTCCAGATTTTCAAATACCGTCAGCGCCTCAAACACCGTGGGTTTCTGAAACTTGCGGCCAATTCCGCGCCTTGCAATTTCACCCGGCTCAAGGCGCAGCAAATCGATTGACTGGTCGTAAAATGCGCGCCCGCTCTGCGGCTTTGTTTTGCCGGTAATCACGTCCATCAGGGTCGTTTTCCCCGCGCCGTTGGGGCCAATAACGCAGCGCAGTTCGCCGACGCCAATCTTTAAAGACAGATTGGTGAGCGCCTGGAAACCATCAAAATTGACGTTAATATTCTCAAGATCAAGCACCGGATCGGTTTGCTCCCGGAAGCGGTCGGTTGGGTGCTGGCGGGTGAATAGCGGTTCAGCAGGCTGCATCACTTCTCTCCTTTGCGCAGCAGGCCAATTACCCCGCGCGGTAAAAACAGCGTCACCAGAATGAAAATCAGCCCGAGAAACAGCTGCCAGTATTCCGGCACGGCTACGGTAAAATAGCTTTTCGCCCCGTTAACCAGCCCGGCCCCCAGAACCGGGCCAATCAGCGTGCCGCGTCCGCCCAGGGCCACCCAGATAGCCGCCTCAATAGAGTTAGTCGGCGACATTTCGCCGGGGTTGATGATGCCGACCTGCGGCACGTACAGCGCTCCGGCCAGGCCGCACAGCACGGCGGAAAGCGTCCAGACCAGCAGCTTGAATCCGCGCGGATCGTAGCCGCAGTAAATCAGCCGGTTTTCCGCATCGCGCACCGCGGTCAGCACCCGGCCAAACTTGCTGCGGGCAAGCGCAAAACCAATGCCCAGACTTGCAACCAGCAGCAGCACCGTAGCGACAAACAGCCCGATGCGTGTGCCGGTGGCAGTAACCGGCATACCGAGCAGCGTGGTAAAGCCGGTAAAACCGTTGTTGCCGCCAAAGCCGGTTTCGTTACGAAAGAACAGCAGCATTCCCGCGTAGGTCAGCGCCTGGGTCATTATCGAAAAATAGACGCCTTTAATTTTTGAGCGGAAGGCGAAGAAGCCAAACAGCAGCGCCAGCAGCCCCGGCACCGCCACTATCAGCACCAGCGCCCAGGCAAAATGCTGAGTGCCCCACCAGTACCACGGCAGCTCGCTCCACGAGAGAAAAGACATAAAACCCGGCAGCCCGTCGCCCGCGGCCTGGCGCATCAGATACATGCCCATTGCATAACCGCCGAGGGCAAAAAACAGCCCGTGACCGAGCGACAGCAGCCCGGCATAGCCCCATACCAGGTCCAGCGCCACGGCAACGGTTGCATAGCAGAGGATCTTGCCGATAAGCGTCATAGTGTAGGTTGACAGGCTCAGCGGGCTGCCCGCAGGCAGCAGGGTAAGAAACGGCAGCGTCAGCATCAGAGCAACCAGCAGCGCCCCCAGAACCAAAGTGGCGCGCGGAGCTTTACGGCTCAGCGTTAAAGTCAGCGGCATGCTCATCAGTCAATTACCCTCCCTTTCAGCGCAAACAGCCCTTGCGGACGTTTCTGAATAAACAACACAATCAGCACCAGGATAATGATTTTCCCCAGCACCGCGCCCGTCTGCGGCTCGAGGATTTTATTAAAGATACCGAGGCCGAAAGCCGCAGCCACGCTCCCCGCCAGTTGTCCGACGCCGCCCAGCACTACCACCAGGAAGGAGTCGATGATGTAGCCCTGGCCAAGCTCCGGCCCGACGTTACCAAGCTGGGAAAGCGCGACCCCGCCCAGGCCGGCAATGCCCGACCCGAGGCCAAAGGCCAGCATATCCACACGCCCGGTAGAAACGCCGCAGCAGGCGGCCATCGCCCTGTTTTGAGTGACCGCACGCACGTTCATCCCGAGGCGGGTTTTATTCAGCAGCAGCCAGGTAAACAGCAGCACCAGCAGCACAAACCCCAGCACCGCCAGCCTGTTCCACGGTAGAATCAAATTCGGCAGAACCTGTAGCCCACCGGAGAGCCACGCGGGGTTCGCCACCTCAACGTTTTGCGCGCCGAACGCCATACGCACAATCTGGATAAGCATCAGGCTTATGCCCCACGTCGCCAACAGCGTCTCAAGCGGGCGGCCATAAAGGTGGCGGATAACGCTGCGCTCAAGCGCCATGCCAATCCCTGCGGTCACGACAAAAGCCACCGGCAGCGCGACCAGGGGGTAAATCGCCAGCCATGACGGGGCGAACTGCTGGAAGCCAGCCTGCACCAGCCAGGCGGAGTAAGCCCCGAGCATCAGCATCTCGCCGTGCGCCATGTTGATGACCCCGAGCAGGCCGTAGGTGATGGCCAGGCCAAGCGCCGCCAGCAGCAATATCGAGCCAAGTGACAGGCCCATAAACGCCTGGCCCAGAATCTCGCCCAGCCACTGCCGGTGCTCAATCTTGCGCAGCCCGTCGATGGCGGCCTGGCGTACAGCAGCATCCGGCTCGCCTGCGGCATCGCTTAAGGGTTTGAGTAATGCCTCGGTGTCCGGGTCAGCCGAGTGGCTCAACAGCTTCACGGCAGCCAGGCGATCGGACGCCTGCGGGCTGGCAAGCTCAAGCCGCGCAATGGCGGCCTCCAGCGCTCCGCGAACGGCATCGTCTTTTTCCATGCCCAGCCTTTGCTGCAAGACGGGCAGCAGTTCAGGCGCGGCGTCTTTCTGCAACGCCCTGGCAGCGCGCAATCTTGTAGTGACGTTGTCACTTACCAGCTGATGGCTGGCAAGCGCCCCCGCCGCCAGAACGCGTAATCTGTTGGTCAGGCGCAGCTTTTTAGTTTCTCCCTGCGGCGCGACCTCCTGCCCAAGCGGAGCTAATCCGCTGCTGGTCTGGTTAAACGCGCTATGCCCGTCGGTAACCAGCGTCTCTTGCTGCAAGGCGTTTAGCAGCGGCAGGCGAGCCGGATCGGGCTTAACCGCCCAGGCCTGCAACAGCCCGGCCTGCTGGCTGCGGTTAGCCGCCGCAAATGTCTCCGCATCACCGGCGGCGGCAAGCCCCGGCAGCAGCGCGGCCACAACCAGCAGCAGCCGGGCCAGTGTTGCTAATGTCATGGCTTTCTCCTGTTTGATTTCATCCTGTTGCCCCTCACCCTAACCCTCTCCCCGGAGGGGCGAGGGAATAAAGTATTTCCCCCTCTCCCTCCCAGGGAAAGGGCCGGGGTGAGGGTAAAAATCAGTTACTGGCGGTCTTCACCGGTAGATCCGATTTTTTATCATTCCCCGGAATAAAAGGACTCCAGGGCTGGGCGCGAACCGGCTTGTCGGTCTGCCAGACCACGTTGAACTGGCCGTTGCCTTCGATCTCACCGATCATCACCGGCTTATGCAGATGGTGGTTGGTAGCGTCCATTGTCAGAGTAAAACCGGACGGAGCCTTAAACGTCTGTCCGGCCATGGCGGCACGGACTTTATCCACGTCGGTGGTTCCCGCCTTTTCAACGGCCTGCGCCCACATATGGATGCCAACCCAAGTCGCTTCCATCGGGTCGTTAGTCACAACGGTTCCGGCGTTCGGCAAATTGTGGGCTTTGGCATAGGCCTTCCACTCGCTGACAAACTGTTTATTGGTCGGGTTATCAACGGACTCGAAGTAGTTCCAGGCCGCAAGATTGCCCACCAGCGGTTTAGTGTCGATGCCGCGCAACTCCTCTTCGCCCACCGAGAAGGCCACAACCGGCACGTCGGTCGCCTTCAGCCCCTGGTTAGCCAGCTCTTTGTAGAAAGGCACGTTAGAGTCGCCGTTGATGGTGGAGATAACCGCCGTTTTGCCGCCTGCGGAAAACTTCTTGATGTTGGCAACAATGGTCTGGTAATCGCTGTGGCCAAACGGGGTATAAACTTCTTCGATATCTTTATCCTGAACGCCTTTAGAATGCAGGAAAGCGCGCAGGATCTTGTTGGTGGTGCGTGGATAAACGTAGTCAGTACCGAGCAGGAAGAAGCGTTTTGCCGCCCCACCGTCTTCACTCATCAGGTACTCCACGGCGGGAATGGCCTGCTGGTTTGGCGCCGCGCCGGTATAAAACACGTTCGGTGACATCTCCTCGCCTTCGTACTGCACCGGGTAGAACAGCAGGCCGTTTAGCTCCTCAAATACCGGCAGCACCGACTTACGGGACACCGAGGTCCAGCAGCCGAAAACCACCGCTACTTTGTCCTGGCTCAACAGCTGGCGAGCCTTCTCGGCAAACAGCGGCCAGTTGGATGCCGGGTCAACCACTACCGGCTCAAGCTTTTTCCCCAGTACGCCGCCCTTCGCGTTGATATCGTCGATGCTCATCAGCGCCACGTCTTTTAGCGGCGTTTCGGAGATGGCCATCGTGCCCGACAGCGAGTGCATAATTCCGACCTTGATGGTGTCGGCGGCCTGAGCCGCAAAGGCCAGCCCAAAGCTGACAACCGAGGCGGACAGCGCGAAAGCTTTAACAAAGGTACGACGTTGCATAAGTCTGACTCCCCTAAAAGAAAAATAGATAGTTAGCCCAGCTTGAGCTGCCGGGCCTGGTGCAGCATATGAAGCGTTATCTGACGAACCTCTTTCTGACTGGCGGCGATATGGTCGTGTAGCCGGATTTGTGCCTCCTGAAGATTGCGATCCCATACGGCGAGCAAAATCTGCCCGTGTTCTGCGTAAGTCGCGGTGACTCGGGGCTGGCGGGTAAAGTCCAGCCTGCGCACAATGCGAATTTTTTCGGTGATTTCCCGGTGGATCCTCGCCATTTCCGGGTTGCCCGCCGAGGAAACCAGCGTCATATGAAAAGCCTCATCGTGCGGCGCAACATTCATGCCCTCGTCGAGCTGCGGGCTGTCGAGCCAGAATTGTTTAAGCGCCTGCAACGGCTGCGGCCAGTCCGGCTCGGCTCGCTGGCATAGCCGCTTCACCGCCTCAAGCTCCAGCACGATGCGCAAGTCGTAAAGTGACTCGAGACTTTCGAAATCCACCGCTTTGATCTGCCAGCCGCTGCGGGGCTGCACATCGACATAGCCTTCCTGTTGCAGGGCATAGAGCGCCTGGCGAACCGGCGTGCGGCTGGCGCACATGCGGTCCGCAATTTCGTTTTCGCTGAAGCGATCGCCCGGCAGCAGCTGGAAGTCGAAGATCTCCTGCTTTAGCTGCTGGTAAATGCGTTCGGCTACGGCTTCTGGTCGCTTTGGCATAGGCTTACACCGCGTCCAGCCACAGCAGCGCATCTCCCGGCCCCACCGGTCGCCCCTGCTGGCACTGAATACGCACCACCTTGCCGTCGCACGGGGCGCTGACCAGCAACTCCATTTTCATCGCCTCGACCACAATCAGCGGCTCGCCCTGCTTCACGCTCTGACCCGGCTCCACGAGAATTTTCCAGACGTTGCCGTTCAGGTCAGCGCTAACCAGCTGCCCTTCCTGCTCTTCATCCGGCACTCCGGCGGCGAGCAGCGCGCTTTCAACCGCGGCGCTTTCCTGTTCCTTCCAGTGCGCGACTTCACTGTGGAAGGCTGTCTGCTGGCGGCTGCGGAATGCGGCGATATCTTCTGCGTTGTCGGCAAGGAAGCGGCTGTATTCGGCGAAGTCGAACTCAACCTCTTCAATTTCAATCTGCGCTCGCCCCTCACGGAATGCGCTACGCAAGCGGGTTAGCTCTTCTTCACTCACCGGGTAGAAACGCACCTGGTCGAAGAATTTCAGCAGCCACGGCTCGTCGCCAAACTGCTCGTTTTTGAGGAATTTGTTCCAGATAGGCAGCGTGCGCCCTACCAGTTGATAGCCGCCGGGCGAGTCCATGCCGTAGATGCACATATACATGCCGCCAATGCCCACCGTGCCTTCTGCCGTCCAGGTGCGTGCCGGGTTATATTTGGAGCTCAGCAGACGGTGGCGCGGGTCGAGCGGTACCGCGCAGGGTGCGCCGAGATATACGTCGCCCAGGCCCAGCACCAGATAGCTGGCGTCGAACAGGATCTGCTTCACCTCTTCGCGGCTTTGCAGCCCGTTAGTGCGCTGAATAAAATCGACGTTGTTTGGCAGCCAGGGCGCCTCCTCCCGCACCGTCTCCCGGTAACGTTCCACCGCAGCCAGCGTGGCGCTATCTTCAAATGCCAGCGGGAGGTGAATCACGCGAGAAGGAATTTTCAGGCTGGTTACGTCGCCAAGCTGTTTTTCCAGACTCAAGAGCAGCGCCAGCAGCTGGCTCTGGGAAATTTGCTGGCCGTCATAGCGAATTTGCAGCGAACGCACGCCCGGAGACAGCTCTTCAATACCCGTCTGTCCGGCCTGTTTAATCGCCTTCATCAGCAGGTAAATGCGCAGCCGCAGCGCCAGATCCAGCACGTTGTCGCCGTATTCAATCAGCAAATAGTTGTCTCCCGCCTGGCGATAAGTCACCGCAGGCAGCGCCCCTTCGGCGGCCAGTTGGGCAAGAATAGCGGCGCTGGTCGTCGCACCCGGCTCGATGGAAGGATGCAAGTCAGGCAAGGTGTTTACCGCACAGAGATGGTTGACGGCCACCTGCTGGGCAATTTCCAGCGACTGGGCGTGCTCAAAACTGATGGCGTGAAAACGAATGCGGTCGCCGGGCTTAACCTGCCCGACCTTCCACAACTCGGCTTTGGCAATCGTCACCGGGCAAACAAAGCCGCCGAGGCTTGGCCCGTCTCGCGTGAGGATCACCGGAAAATCGCCGGTAAAGTTCACCGCGCCGATGGCATATTCACAGTCGTGAACGTTAGAGGGATGCAACCCCGCCTCGCCGCCGTCGGCTCTCGTCCATTCGGGTTTTGGCCCCACCAGGCGCACGCCGAGACGGTTAGAGTTGTAGTGAACCTGCCATTCGGCGCTGAAGAAGGTTTCCATCGACTCAGGCGTGAAGAAGTCCGGCGCGCCGTGCGGCCCGTACAGCACGCCAATATCCCAGACTTCGCCGTACTGCGGGATAAGCGCCGGTTCCGGGGCCTGCGGCAGGCCGATAGGCGCAGGCGTGGTGCAGGCCGTAAGACCCGGCTGCGAGATAGCCAGCACGTCCGCAATGCGCAGAGTGCGCCCGGCATGGCCGCCAAACTGCCCGAGGGCAAAGGTCGAGCGGCTGCCGAGATAAACCGGCACGTCGAAACCGTTACGCACCGCCAGATAGGTGCGACACCCGCTGCTGGCGCGACCCAGCTTGAGAACCTGCCCGGCTTTAACCACCGTCGGCAGCCAGAAACTTACCGGCTGGTCGTCAAGCGTGGCCGGGCAAGGCGCGCCGGTGAGCGCAATAGTCGCCTCGCTGTGAAAGCGCAGCGTTGGCCCCTGCAACGTAAACTCCAGCCCGGCGGCGGAAGGATGGTTGCCGACGATACGGTTAGCCAGCCGGAAGGCATAATCGTCCATAGGCCCGGAGGGCGGCACGCCGATGTCCCAGTAGCCCAGGCGACCCGGGCTGTCCTGGATGCTGCTCCAGGTGCCTGGCTCCAGCACCTCAACGGCATGAGCCTGATAACTCACGCTATCCAGCAGGCGCGTCCACATCACGCCCGCTTTAAACTCCGGCAGCTGAATAATCTGGCGCAGATAGTCGATATTGGTGGCAATGCCGTGCAGGCGGGTCGCCGCCAGAGCCGCGTTTAGTTTACTTAACGCCTGCTGGCGGTCTGCGCCGTGAACGATGATCTTGGCGATCATCGGATCGTAAAACGCGCTCACTTCGCTGCCGGTGCTGACCCAGCCGTCTACCCTGACATTCGGCGGGAAATACACTTCGCTCAAGACGCCAGGCGACGGCTGGAAGTTTTTCAGCGCATCTTCCGCATAAATACGAACTTCGATGGCTGCGCCCTGAGGGGCTTCCGCCATTTTCTGCCAGTCCGGGGAGTTTCCCGCCGCCACGCGAAGCATGCATTCAATAAGGTCAAGACCGGTTACACACTCGGTTACCGGGTGCTCAACCTGCAAGCGGGTATTCACTTCGAGGAAATAAAAAGCATCCCGGGCCGCATCGTAAATAAACTCCACCGTACCGGCGCTGCGGTAGTTGACCGATTCACCCAGCGCCACGGCAGCACGATGCATAGCCTCGCGGGTTGCCTGCGGCAAATTTGGCGCGGGCGTCTCTTCCACCACCTTCTGATTGCGGCGCTGTAGTGAGCAATCACGCTCGCCGAGCGCCACGACCTTCCCTTTACCATCGCCAAAAATTTGCACTTCAAGATGACGAGCCTTATCGACAAAGCGTTCGATAAACACGCCGTCATCGCTAAAGAATTGCGCGCCCATGCGCTTAACGCTTTCCCAGGCCTCAAGCAGCATTGCTTCGCTATCGCAGCGCGTAAGGCCGATGCCCCCGCCGCCTGCCGTGGTTTTTAGCATCACCGGATAGCCAATTTTTGCCGCCGCCAGCTGCGCCTCTGCAAGCGATGTCAGCAGGCCGGTTCCCGGCGTCATGGGGACATCCACCCCGGAAGCCAGTTCACGGGCGCGGTGTTTCAGGCCAAAATCGCTTATTTGCTGCGCGGTTGGGCCGATAAAAACGATGCCAGCGGCCTCACAGGCTTCGGCAAACTCGGCCCGCTCTGAGAGAAAACCATAGCCGGGGAAAATCGCCTCCGCGCCGCTCTCTTTGGCAGCAGCCAGGATTTTTTCAATATTCAGGTATGTGTCACCGGCTTTGTCTCCGCCCAGAGCAATCGCCATATCGGCGTCAATAACGTGCTGCGCGCTGGCGTCGGCGTCCGAATAAACGGCAATGCTGGCAATGCCCATTCGCTTCAGCGTGCGGATGGCACGGCAGGCAATTTCACCGCGGTTGGCTATCAGTACCTTGCTAAACATGTTCCCTCCTCAGGCGCTATGATGGCGAGCGAGCCAGGCTTTCCAGCCGCCCCACGCGGTAATGTCCGTCGCGCCTTCGATTGCGCACGGTTCACAAATAAAGCCTTTCACGCTGCGCCCGTCGTTCAGGGTGAGCGTGCCAATGCCAAGCGGAGCCGGGATCTCGGCAACAAATTCCCCGAAACGAGCCAGCGGGATGTCCCAAAGCTCAACGGCAATCGGCTGCCCTTCTGCCGCTCGCACCAGGCCAGGTTTTGGCGGCTGGGTATTGGCTAAGGCGTACAGGCGGTAGGTTTCGGCGGTGTGCGTTTCTTCGATAAACACCGCATTACGATCGGTAAGCTGGTGGTTCAGCGGCATACCGCGCAGATGAGCGCCAACGACCGCCACGCGCACGTAGCCCTCATTCGGAGTAAAAGGCCGGGTCGCAGGCAATTTCTGCGAGGTGGCTCCTGCTTGCAGACCAGACTGGTTTTGCCAGACCGACCCGAAGTGGCTGAGCGCGGCGTCATGCCAGGCTGGCGCAATCAACGTTATCCCCGCAGGTAAACCGTCGGCACGGAAATCGGCGGGCAGCGCCAATGCGCTGAGATCGGCGAGATTTGTGAAGTTGGTATAAGTGCCAAACTGCGAGTTGTAGCGCACAGGCTCATCCCGCATTTCCGCGATGGTATGGATGGTTGGCGAAGTCGGCACGACCAGCGCGTCAAACTCCGCCAGTTGCTGATTGATACGGCGCGACAGCCCGGCTCGGGTATATTCGGCCTGCCAGGCATCGCAGGCTGAGTAATTCAGCCCGCCCGCAACAATGCCGCGCACGGTTGGGTCCATGGCTTCCGGGTGTTTTTCAAAAATCTCTTTTACCGCCACGGTACGTTCTGCAACCCATGCGCCGTAATAGAGCTGCTCTGCGAGCGTGATGAAGTCGCTGAAATCAATGGCAACCAGCTCCGCGCCCATTGCCATCAGTCGCTCCAGAGAACGCTGAAACGCCTCTTCGCTCTGCGTATCGCCGAAAAACTCCAGCCTGTCGGGAATGGCAAAACGCATAGCCGGACTGAAACGTGCCGGAGCGGTATTGGGATTCGTGCGCGAATAGGGATCGAGCGGATCGTAGCCGCCAGCCACGCTGGCAACCAGGCTGGCATCTGCTGCGGTATGGGCGAAAATAGATACGCAGTCATTAAGGCGGCAGGCGGGCACCACGCCCGTGGTTGAAAGCCAGCCTTTGGTCGGCTTTAAGCCCACAATATTGTTAAACCCGGCGGGTACGCGGCCGGAACCTGCTGTGTCGGTTCCCAGCGAGAAGCAAACCAGGCCCCGGGCCACCACGGAGGCAGAGCCAGAACTTGAGCCGCCGCTCACATAATCCGGGTTAAAGGTGTTTACCACCGCCCCAAAAGGCGAACGTGTTCCCACCAGGCCGGTAGCAAACTGGTCGAGGTTGGTTTTGCCCACCACGATTGCCCCGGCCGCTTTAAGGCGCGCAATTACAGTGGCGTCTTTGCCCGGTTGATAAGTAAATTCCGGGCAGGCGGCGCTGGTTGGCATCCCGGCAACATCGATATTATCTTTAACCGCAAACGGCGCGCCTAATAAGGGAAAATCATCCACCGTTTTCGTTCCGGCATTTAACGCCTGCAACAGAAAATTTAGCTGGTCAGCTATTTGCTGCTCGCTGGCAATATAAATCCAGGCATTATCCTGCCGGGAAATATCCGTCATCAGCCGGCGGTAAGCGCCGACGAGAAGGTCGGGCTGCGGGCGGTAATCATTAATCCACTGCGATAACAGAGCGACTGTCATAAACTGGCATCCCAACTGGTATACAAGATGGAATAGATAAAGCAATTACAATGCCAGAATAATTAATTCATTAATTAACAATAAGATAGAATTTAAACATAAGTTTTAATTATATTGATCGCACCGTTATGGCGCTTTATTTTAGTGCGGATGGCTTATTCACAGCAGATATCCGGCGACCGCATTTGCCGCCGGATATATTATTTGAAGTGATACCGCGAGCAAGCAGTTTAAATAATAGTTCCGCTGCGCGTCAGTAACTCGCGGCGTTCTTCGGTTTCTTTTTTATGATGATTGCCCTTGTGGGCAATGGCGATGCGCAGGCGCTGCTGCTGGGCGTAGCGATCTTCACGCGTTAACTCCGCGTCTTCACTTAATTCGATCAGTAACTCGTTCATATGAACAATGACGTCTTCGGCAATTGCCGCGTCTACACGGCTGATAACGTCTTCAAGATGAGCCATAGATATTCCTTACGATTCTTACAGTGTTTCACCCCTCACACCTGCATTCGTGAGGGGCGAGAGTGTCTTAGTCCAGCTTAGCCTTAGAGAAGTCGCTTCCGGCCAGGCTCACGCTATAGCCGCTGACGTTGCTGCGGGTAACGTAGAAGGTTTTTCCGTTAGCCAGCGCAATCCACGGAGCCTGCTGGTAATAAACCTGCTGAGCCTGAACGTAGAGTTTAGCGCGGGCGGCCGGGTCGCTGGTTAACTTAGCTTTCTGTACCAGAGCATCGTAGTTTTTATCGCACCAGCGGGCAACGTTGGAGCCGCTGGCAACGCTGCCGCAGCCCAGCAGCGTATCCGCGAAGTTGTCCGGGTCGCCGTTGTCGGACATCCAGCCGAACAGCGCGGAGGAGTGCTCGCCTTTGCGCATCCCGGCCAGATATTCGCCCCATTCGTACGTCACGATTTTGGCGTTAACGCCAACTTTCGCCCAGTCGCTCTGGATCATCTCGGCAATACGGCGTGAATTTGGATTATAGGGACGCTGCACCGGCATCGACCACAGGTCGGTATCAAAGCCCTTCTCCAGCCCGGCTTGCTTCAGCAGCGCTTTAGCTTTCTCCGGGTTGTAATCGTAATCTTTCAGATCTTTATCATAACCGAGCATGGTCGGCGGGATCGGGGATTTAGCCACCGTGCCGGAGCCCATGAACACTGCGTTAACGATGGCTTTTTTATCCACCGCGTAGTTCAGCGCCTGGCGCACCAGAGCATTATCAAACGGCTTTTTGCCGGTGTTAAACGCCAGATAGCCTACGTTCAGGCCGTCGATGCTGTGCAGCGCCAGGTTTTTATCCGCCTTGATGGCGTCAAACTGCACCGGGCTGGGTGCCGGGATAATCTGGCATTCGTTTTTCTGCAACTTGGCCAGGCGCGTTTGCACGTTAGGCGTAATAGAGAAGATCAGGTGCTTAGTCGGCACCTCGCCTTTCCAGTAGTTCGGGTTGGCAACATAGCGGATCACCGAATCGATTTTGTAATCCTGTAGCGCATACGGCCCGGTGCCGATAGGGTTATTATCCACGCGCTCCGGCGTGCCCGCTTTTAGCATCGCATCGGCATATTCCGCCGAAAGAATAGAAGCGAAGTCCATGCCCCAGTCGGCAAGGAAGGCGGCGTTCGGCTCGCTGAGGGTGAACTGAACGTGGTAATCATCCAGTTTTTTCACATCGACAATAAGCTTGTCCAGCCCGACGTCGTTAAAGTATTCGTAATTCGCCTGGGAGACTTTGTGGTACGGGTTGTTGGCGTCTTTCTGGCGCATAACCGAAAACACCACATCGTCGGCGTTGAAGTCGCGCGTTGGCTTAAAGAATTTATTGCTGTTGAACTTCACGCCCTGACGCAGCGTAAAGGTATATGTTTTGCCGTCCGGGCTGATTTTCCATTCTGTTGCCAGAGAAGGGATCGGCGTATTGTCGCTCGGGTTGAAATCAATCAGGCGGTTATAGAGCGTTTGCGAGCTGGCGACAAAGCTTGGGCCGGAGCTGGCGATTTGAGGGTTAAAGGATTCCGGAGAGGCTTCAGAGCAGTAGACCAGAGTGCTGTTTGCCGCCGCCATTGCGCCGCTCGCCGGGAGGAGCGCGCTTAGCAGCAGGCCGAGCAGAGTTTTCCCTGTAGACATGTTGTTTGCCTTTTATTTGCTTGCCAAATGGTTGATCAACTTATTATTACTCACAGTAATAACAGCACAGCATGGCGCCACAATCAAACAGCAAACATCCGGTTTCCTGTGTAATTGTGGCGGTTAAGGTGTGTATTCAGGCAGATGGCAATACAAAACGCTGCAAAATGGCTCTGGCTTCAGGCGTTCCACTGACCTCGCTCAGCAAGGCCTGTTTGTCTTTGCCCTTCAGCGCCGCCCGCTCGCTGCGGCTGGCAATTATCTTGTTCATCACCGAGGGGGTGAATTCAGGGTGGAATTGCACCGAAATCGCGCTCGGCGTGTAGCGGATAATCTGGTTGGCGTCGTGGGAGGACGCTCCCAGGCAGACCGCGCCCGGAGGCAGTTCCAGCACGCTTTGCTCATGGCTTAAAAATACCGGAAACGCCGGGGGAAGATGAGCGAGCGCCGGGTCTTTTTGGCCCGCCGCGTTAAGCTCAACCTGAAGTTGCCCGACTTCGCTTCCCTGCGGGTGGTAATCCACGCGCCCGCCCAGCGCATAGGCCATAAGCTGATGTCCGTAACAGACGCCAAACAGCGGCGTTCCGGCGGCCACCACCTGTTTAATCCATTCCGCCGTGCGCTCGCTCCAGGCTTCGTGCTCGGTCACCATCGACCAGGAGCCGGTAATTACCGCAGCCTGAAAGGTCTCCGGCGCAGGCAGCGGCTCATCCAGGAACGGGCGAACAATTTTAAGCTCGACTTCCGGGTGCTTTAGCGCCGCCTCAAACCACGACGGCTGGTCGCCCACCGCGTTGCGAATATCGACCGGCGGCCGCCCCATCTGCACCAGCAGAACTGGCAATTTTTCACTCATGCGTAAGTCATCCTCAGAGTCATCCCGATGCTCCAGAATTAGCACAGGCCGCCGGGGTTGTCTCAGACAAAAAAGCTATAAAATGTAAGCCAGAATGTTCAATCTGCTGCCCTGATTGCCTGACCGGCGAAGTCCCTCCACAGGCAGGTAAGCACCGCGAGAACGGTTAAACCCAGCGAAACCAGGGCCGCCAGTGCAAAGCCATGATGAGTGTAGAGTGGCCCATAGCCGCTGCTCCCGGCAAAGACCGCAAGGTAGGTTACGGCGCTGTTCAGCCCCATCAGCGTGCCGCGCTTTGCCGGATCGATTGCCGTAAGCCGCTGGATCAGCAGATTGACGCCCAGATGGTTAACCAGCCCAAGCGTAAACAGCAGGAAAATGACGGCCATAAAGCTGCCGCCCAGCAAGGCCAGCCCGAGGTAAACCGCTGCCGCTACCAGCAGCACGGGCGGCATCAGCCTTCGGGTGCCAAGCTTATCCACCATGCCGCTAAGAAATGCCGCACAGCCAAACCCTGCGCCGTAGGCCACGGCTACTACGCCGTTTGCCGTAACCGGCAGGCCCAGCCCCTGATGGAGATGATCGCCAAGGTAAGCATACAGCCCATAAAAAGCGGTCATAAAAGCGCCGCAAACCACCAGCAAGGATTTTATGCCGGGTAAACTCAGCGCAGAAAGCGGAGACGGCGCGATCCCGGCAGCCGGGCGATCCTGCATGTTTAAGCGGATAAGCGCGAATAACGCCAAGGCCGCCAGCCCGCTCACAGAAACGTAAACCGCGCGCCAGCTAATCAGCTCGGTAAGAACCACCGAGAAGGAAACGCCCGCCACCATACTCAGCGTCCAGCCGGTCAGCACTTTGCCAATGGTCCGGCTCTCCCTGCCCGGCTGAGCGATGGCCGCGGCGCTGGCATAAATAGCGGGTAAGGCGATCCCTGAGGCAACCCCGGCAATAAGCTGAGAAGCAACGAACAACGTGACGGACGGTGAAGATGCGCAGAACAGCAGAGCCGCACCCAGCAGGCTCATGGTGAATTTCAGCATTCTGGCCGAACCAACCAAATCAATAAACCGGGCCAGGAATAACGCGCTGGCTGCCGTCCCGAGACCAAAGGCCGCAGCGGCCATCATGACCGCCGGCACCGTCGCGCCGAGTGAAGCGGCCACTTCAGGGCCAATAGGCCCCAGCACCATTGAGTTTGCGCCGATTACGCCGACGCAGCCGGTGAGTACATACACGGCTTTAGAGGATGTCAGAGACGGCTCCGGATGACACTCCAGACACTGGCTAGTTTTCATATTTCTTCCAGGATAACGATTAGAACTTGAATTATATTCGATAAAAACCAATTTTAACCGAATGAAATTCAGGATCATCAGCCAGAGGCAATATGAAAAAAGAAACAGATAGTATTAAGCAGAACGGCGTGGCGGAGCGAAATATCGATGCCGCCGACCGAAGAATATTAAGCGCGCTGGTGGAAGATGCCACCATCAGCTATGCGGATCTGGGTGAAAAGGTGGCGCTTTCCGCTCCGGCGGTGCACGAAAGAGTTAAGCGGCTGCGGCGCTCAGGCGTCATTCAGCAGACCTCCGCGATTATTGACCCGAAAGCTATCAACAAGAACCTGCTGGCCTTTGTCCACATTGACACCAAAGGCTGGGGAAAGACGCCGGATCTGCTGCGTATCTCCGCCTACCCGGAGGTAGAAGAGATCCATTCTGTGGCGGGCGATACCTCAATGTTGCTGAAAGTCCGTACCGAGGATTCACATGCCCTGGAGGCCCTGCTCGCCCACCTCTACGAGATTAACGGCGTGCTGGCGACCAGAACCTACATTGTGCTTTCGACCTACCTCGAACGCCCCGTTCAGCCCGGCATCACCAGCGACTGGCCGGGGCAGGAATAGCCTTACTTCATCACATAGCGCGTTGAGGCGAAATTATTCAGCAACTTATGGACAATAAAAGTGACCGCCAGAGTGCCGATAATCGCCACCGAAACCGATGAAATGCGGTACAACGCGCTAAAAACAATGTCCTGATTCGGGTGCATGTATTGCCCGAACATCAGCGCCAGGGTGGTAAGAATAGAGAAACCAACGCCCGGCCCCACTTTCTCAAACACATGTATACGCGCCGCGAGTAAAAAGCCCAGGCTAATCAGCGGCATCAGCAAAATCAGGTGGCGGCTGAAGTCATAAATAACCAACTGCACCAACAGAGCATAAATACAGCCTGCCACCACACCAACAATGCGCCACCACGAAGAAAGGATCGCCCCGCGAAAGTGCATCGGGAACAGCGCAAATATTCCGGCCATCAGCGCCGCCAGCGAATCATTCAGCGTGTAGATTTGAAACACCGTAAACAGGAGAGTAGCGGTAATCGAAGCCAGCAGCGTTTCATGCATTACCCTCGCCCCATCCTTTTGGATGGCGGGAGGCGGCTGCCGTGGCTCCAGGTCGGGCAGCAGGTAACAGCCCAGCGCCGAAAGCCCGACGGCCAACAGGCTGCCGATGATGTTTGAAATCATCAGGTCGCTCATGTCCGTTGTCGGATAGCTGAGAAAGTTCGCCATCACGCTCAGGCAAACCACGCCCATTGAGCCAAAAAGAAACAGCGGCCCGCGGCTCATCAGGTAGAACCGCACCATATACATCAGAAAAACGATAATTGTCATCGGCAGCGGGTATGTCGCCAGCACGGTGAACAGCACCGTCATTTCAACGCAGTTAATCAGGGCGTTGGCTATCATCTGCCGGGCAATGTGGCCGTTAAATATCGGCACCAGCCCGGTCAGCATTATCGGGTAGACAACGTAAAACACCCCGTACTGAGTATTCACCCAGCTATAGACAAACATCCCGATGCAGCCCGCCATCACGATGCGCAGCATATGGCGGAAGTCATTACCGCTGAAGGGTGTCGGCTTATTACGCTTGAGCGGGCCGAGGATAAATTTAATAAACATAGTGCAGCCAGCTCACCAGTTTTATCTGCATGCTGCCGATAAACGAGGCAAATGCCGAGGGAGAGTTGTATAGCTGAACCGTTGCTCTGGCACCCGCAGGCAGAGCGGGCATGGCCTCGCCTTCAAGCGTCAGGTGGATACGCATTCGCTGCGCGTCACGCACCCAGCGGTTTGAGGTTTCAGGGGCCGATAGCTGGCCGTTGATGGCCTGCTGCCCCGGTAAAACGCCCGCATCTTTGCTGGAGACATGTGCTTTAAACACCTGCCCCGGCAGGCCGTCAAAGACGATATCTGCGGCGGTATTGGGCAGGGTTTTACTCAGGCTTTTTTCGCGAAAATCGGCCACGATATCGAGATTATCGCTCACCAGCGCCAGCGCGGGCGCTCCGGCTCCGGCATACCAGCCCTCTTTCAGTTGCAGGTTACTGATTACCCCGTCGCTGCTTGCTACCACGCGGGTGTAATCCAGATTCAGTCGGGCATCGTTGAGCAGGTTACGGTACTTCTGTAGGGTGACGTTTTGCTCATCGCGGCTGCCGCGTGAAATAACCAACTGATCGAGCGCGGCCTTCAGGTTATTGACGTTTTGCTCAGCGCTCTGCCAGCGCGTGAATGCGGTATCTAAATCCTGCCTGGATATCAGGTTGCCGCTGCTCAGGCCGTTGTAGCGGTGATAGCTGCGCCCGGCGTTATCGGCGTCGAGCTGCGCCGCTTTGATTTTCGCCCGGCTGGCAGCAATCTGCGCATCAATTTGCTGGTTATCCAGAATCGCCTGCCGGTAGCCAATTTCCGCGCGCTCGAGCTGATTCTGATAAGGCTTATTATCGATTTCAAACAGCACGTCGCCCTTTTTCACCAGACTGTTATTGCTGACGTAGATATGCGTCACGTAGCCGGAAACGCGGGAAGATATCGGGGTAACAACACGCATAACCGTTGAGTCCGGGGTTTGCGGCACCCAGATATCAGCGGCAAGAAAATAGAAAAACATTGCGGCAAACAGCGCCAGCGTCACTTTTACCCAGCGGGTAAATCGTTGTTCAGGGGTCATAACTACTCACAAAAAGAGGACAAAAACGGGCCGCTCATGCCGCAGCCAGAAAAAAGGTATTAGCGAATTTTGATCATGTTGGCCGCGAGCTGGTTAACCGTCTGGCTAAACTGCTCGAGCTGTTCCTGAGGAATGTCCTGCGCAACCTCAAGCTGGCAGCGCTCGACGGTTTCGCTCACGGCTTTAATCGCCTGCTTCCCCGATTCCGTCAGCGAGATAAACTTCACCCGGCGATCTTTCTCATCCGGCGTGCGGGTCACATAGCCCTCCTTCTCCAGCACCGCAAGGGTTCGGGTCAGCGGAGGTAAATCAATGCCCTGCGCCCTGGCAAGATCCGTCACGGTCGTTTTATCCGCCGCGACGCTAAGCTGCATCAGCACCGTCCAGCTGCACTGGGTCAGGCCGGTAAAAGCGACGGCGTCATCAACAATCCCTCGCCACAGACGAACCAGCATCGCCAGACGCATACCCAGCGGCCGGTCGGCAAAGCCTGCTATATCGTACTTATCTTCATGCATGATGGGTTCCTGCCGGGAAATAGTTACTCTGATAGTTATCATGATAACTATAACTGTGGAAATTAAAACTGATAATCACCAGGGGTAATCAATACGGGGAAATAGCGGGTGGGATAAAACAAAAAAAAGCGCCCGCAGGCGCTTAGAAGGTAAAAGGCAGGATTTAGCTCAGGCGAGCGGCTACATCGGCAACGCGAGCGCCATATTTAACCGCAGTGTCCAGATCGCCCTGGGCAATTTGCTCTGCGCTGGCATCGGCTGGAGACTGGACCAGCAGGCCAACGGAGCCGCCGAGGTTGTTAACGTCGTCGCGGGTTGCCGCCAGGGTGTTAGAAGGCAGTTGACCGAGGCTGACCCAGATCCCGCCGTGCTGGGAAGCAAGGGTCTGCATCCACTGCAGGCTAACCTGCTTGTCGCCGTTCAGGCTGGCGCTGTTGGTGAAGCCGCCGAACACTTTGTCCTGCCAGCCGCGGGTGAACCAGACTTTGGAAGAGGCATCGGCGAACTTCTTGAACTGCCACGGAACGTTGCCCATGTAGGTTGGTGCGCCGAAGATAATCGCGTCGGCGTCGTTAAGCGTTTGCCAGTCTGCTTCCTGAATATCGCCATTGCTGTCAACGGCGATAAGTTCGGCGCTAGCGCCTTTGGCGACATGCTCCGCCACTCGTTTGGTGTGGCCGTATCCGGAAAAGTAAATAACAGCGATTTTAGCCATAATTTTTCTCGACATGGTTAGTGGAAAGGCTCCGGCCAGATGGCCGCAAAACTTCATCCATCCTCACCTTCTTTTACTTACAGGTCAAGAAGTTACCCGACCGTAAGTTACTTACCTGCGGGTAAGTATCGGCTTTGTAGTTAAGCCACTGTTTTATCTAATAGCCAGATAATTTACCCATTTTGCCGTCTCTTCTGCCGTTTGACTTAGGGCCGCCTGGTTAAAATGCTAAGCGTGAAGGTGGCTCTCGGGTGAGCCGTTAACAGCAGGATTGATGACGTGGCAAAAACATTATTGCGCAGTGGATGCCTTGATGACTTTCTCGCACTGGGCGAAAACGGTCAGGCGGTGTTTGATTCGGCGTTTCAGATACGCGAAACCTTACGCCTTCGTAAGCAGCAGGCCGTCGCCGACGCGCTGGCTATTCCCCAGCCGAACGATGAAGGTGACCGGGTAGACTGGTATTCTCCGCAGGAAGGCAGCGTGACCAGCTGGGCCGCCGCCAGCGATGAAGAACGCCGCACCGCCCTACGCTACCTCGATAATTGTCTGTCTAACGTGGCTTCGCTTAGCGCCCGCTGCCAGCAGGCGGAAAAAACCTCCATTCGCCTGTTTGGTGCCCTGCTCGAGAAAGCGCTGCAATTTCCCGGCAGCCAGCACGTTTACCTGGTGAACGGTAAACCAGTTATCACTTTTTGGGGCTTTGTAAACCTGAACCAGGGCGCGCGTGACGATGTGCTTGAATGCCTGCGTGCGGTCGAACCGCGTGAGCCGGAGATTGCTTTTATCCCGGAAGAGGAAATGCCGGAGCCGGAGCCTCTGCCGGTAGTGATTAGCGAGCCGGAAAAACCGCTGCTCGAAGCGCCGGTTGCGCTCCAGGCCTCAGATGAATCGCCGGTGTACAGCATTGGCCCCGCCCCTGCTAACGCCGCCGTGGTTGAAGAAACACCTGAAGTTCAACCGCAGCCCGCTTCCGCGCCTCAGGCCCGACGCCGCTGGCTACTGCCGGTAGCCGCCGTGGTTGTTCTCGCCGTTGCCGTTCCCGTTGGTTATTTCCTGATTTCAGGCCAGCAGCCCGCACCGGTCGCCGTTGCCCAGGCCGAGGTTGTGCCTCAGCCTGGTGCCCCGCGGCCCGTTCAGGCGGTCGAGGTTGCTAAAAGTAGCCTGCCGCTGACCCAGGCCGAAGTCGTGGTGCCGTCAAAACCCGAGCCTGCGCCAGTACCCGCCCCGGAGCCTGAAGTTATTGCCGTGGCCGCCGACGTACCGAAGAATGCGCTGATCCTCCCTGCCGAGGCGTTAAAGATTGGCTCCACCAAATTCCTCAACGGCACCTGGCGGGCACAGATCAACTTTAGCGATCCTATCACCGGCAAGCCGCCGAGCCTGCGCTACCAGATTGCCAACAACAAAGGCAGCGTGCGCCTGGTTTACGGCGACAATGTAGTCTGTAAAGCCGAAGTCTTCTCCGGCCTGCATCAGTCCGGCGCGTTGATGATTAAAACTCGCGGTAGCGCACGTTGCAGCGACGGCAACCGCTACCCGATGCCGGAAGTCACCTGTAAGACCGGCAGCAACGGTGCCGCAGAGTGCACGGGCCGCTATGAAAACGACAAAGTCGTGCCTATCACCTTCCGTAAAGTGAGTAACTGATAATGCTGGCGACTCTTTTTAACTACAAGCCGAGCGTTACGCTCATCAAAGACAGCGGCATTCAGTTCCTGGATTTTGGCCTGGCGCCGCAAACAAATGCCGCCCACGCCGGGCGCTTTGTGCGCCAGACGGCCAACGGCCCGCTGCTGCGCCTCGACTACGACGTAGTTCCTGGCAAATTTACCCTGCCCGGGGAGAACGGCTCCGCGCCTGAAGTGGTGAAACCCGAAAGCACCATTACGCTTGGCCACTCTCTGCGGGTGATGGACAAAACCTGGCTGCCGCTGCCGTTCCTGCGCTTTAACCCGCCGCGTACCTTTGTGGGCGGCCCGGATAACTGGGCGCGCGTGCAGGTTCGTGTCCTCGATACGCCGGACTCTGCTGGCAACACGGTGCGTATCAGCATTGCGCTGGACAGCAAAATCTACGCCGACGATCATCCCGCGGCGCACCTCGCGCCGACCGAGAGCGACGTGCGCAACGGCACCCGTTTTGCGCTGGCATGGCACAACCACGAAATCAAAGATTTTCTCGACCAGACCTGGGTCGACGGCTGGCTGCGTGAAGCCTTTAGCCAGTTTGCCACACGCGTGGAAGAGCGCGCCGAACGCGACCTGAGCGTGGCAATGAAAGCGTTCGAATACCAGGCGCATTACCTGAACATTCTAGAGCTTATCGGCAATCAGCTTGCGGTACCGGAAGTGAAAATCGTCACCGCTACGCTGCAATCTCCGGCGATTGACGTGGATTTAGTGCTCGACGTCGGCAATACCCACACCTGCGGCGTACTGATTGAAGACCACGGCGAAGAGAACGACGGCCTGCGCCAGACAGCCGAACTGCAAATCCGCTCCCTTAGCGAACCGCAGTTGATCAACGACGCAATGTTTACCAGCCGCCTGGAGTTCAGCGAAGCCAAATTCGGCAAGCAGCATTTCTCCGTGGAGAGCGGCCGCGACGATGCGTTCGTCTGGCCTTCTATTGCCCGCGTGGGCGACGAAGCCCGCCGCATGGCCTGCGCCCGCCTGGGTACGGAAGGTGCCAGCGGCATCTCCAGCCCGCGCCGCTATCTGTGGGACGTTACGCCCGCAAGCCAGGACTGGCGCTTCAGCCAGATGGGCGTGAAAAGCCAGCGTGAGCCGCTCGCGACCGCCTTCCCGCTGATGAACCTGATGAACGACGACGGCCAGCCGCTTTACGCCCTTCCGATGGACGAGCGCCTGCCGGTATTTTCCCCGCAGTACAGCCGCAGTTCACTGATGACCCTGATGCTGTGCGAGTTGCTGTCTCAGGCGCTGATGCAGGTCAACAGCATCGGTTCGCGCCAGAGCATGGGCCACCCGACGTCGCCGCGTCAGCTGCGTAACCTCATTCTTACCCTGCCTTCGGCAATGCCGAAGCCCGAGCGCGAGCTGTTCCGCCAGCGCATGCAGGAGGCGGTAGGCCTGGTCTGGAAAGCAATGGACTGGCACCCGACGGACGAAGGCTTCACGCTCGAGCGTGATAAGAAAAAAAGCATTGTGCCGGTGCCGGAAGTGCAGATGGAGTGGGACGAAGCGACCTGCGGCCAGCTGGTCTGGCTGTACAATGAGGCGCTGGTTAACTACGCCGGGCAGACCGGGCGCTTCTTTGAAAGCCTGGCCCGCCCCGACCGCGCGCTGACGCCAGACGAACCAGCAGGCAAAACGTTGCGCGTGGCCTCTATCGATATCGGCGGCGGCACGACGGATATGGCCATCACCCAGTATCAGCTGGACGACGGCGTAGGCAGCAACGTGAAAATCGCCCCGCGTTTGTTGTTCCGCGAAGGGTTTAAGGTTGCCGGTGACGACATCCTGCTGGACGTTATCCAGCGCTGCGTACTGCCCGCATTACAGGCTCATATTCATAAATCCGGCGTGGCCGATGCTCCGGGTTTGATGACGACGCTGTTCGGCGAGTCAGGCCGCATGGATACCCGCGCCACCCTGCGCCAGCAAACCGCGCTCCAGCTGTTTATCCCGCTGGGTCATGCGGTGCTTTCGTTCTGGGAAGAGAGCGACCCGGAAGAGCCGGATTCGGTGCTGGAAGCCACCTTTGGCGAGCTGCTGACGCAAATGCCAACCCGCAACGTCATCAATTACGTTCAGCAGGCGGTGCAGCATGAGCTCCCCGCCGACGCGCCGCAGTTCGACGTGATGAGCGTGCCGTTACAGGCAGAAATTGCCGCCCTGCAGGATGCGCTGCTGGCGGGCCAGTTTACCCTCACCGCCCCTTTACAGGCGCTGTGCGAAGTGATCAATCATTATTGCTGCGACGTACTGCTGGTCACCGGCCGCCCTGGCTGCCTGCCGGGCGTGCAGGCGTTGCTGCGCCATTTGCAGCCGGTGCCGGTCAACCGCATCGTCTGGCTGGATAACTACCAGACCCACGAATGGTATCCGTTCAGCCAGCAGGGGCGCATCGGCAACCCGAAATCTACCGCTGCGGTGGGTGCGATGTTGTGCAGCCTGGCGATGGATCTGCGCCTGCCCAGCTTTAACTTTAAGGCCGCCGATATTCAGGCCTACTCCACGGTGCGTTATCTCGGCATGCTGGACGGCAACGACCGCCTGCTGGAAGAAAACGTCTGGTATCGCGATATCGATCTTGATAGCCCGCAGGCGAGCCTGGACACCCGAGTCCACTTCCCGCTGCGCGGCAACGCCTGCCTCGGTTTCCGTCAGCTGGATAATGCGCGCTGGCCCGCCACGCCGCTGTATACCCTGGCTATCAACTCGCCGCAGCTGGCCAAGTCCATCGCCGGAGACGGCGTACTTAACGTCAGGCTGAAGCAAACCCGTGAGGCCGAGTCGTTCCATCTGACGGAGGCGTGGCTTTCAGACGGCAGTAAAGTGCCGCTTGAACAACTGAGTTTTAAATTGAATACCCTCGCCGGCAGCTACAGCGGCGCGACGCATTACTGGATAGACAGCGGGAGCGTGTATCAAAAATGAAGCAGTCAACCACCTCGCTTAACCATCTGGTGAACTGGGTTCAGATGACCCGTACTTTTGCTCCGCTGCTGGACAGCGAAGCCGACAGCCTGCTGATAAAACTCCAGCAGCTTAGCGAACGAAATCGACGCATTACCTCGCTTGAAGACGCGCCGCTAACGCTCGGCATCTACGGCCACGCGCTGGACGGTAAAAATCATCTGCTGAATACTCTGCAAGGCAGCCCGAATGGCCGCATTGATATTCAGCTTGGCGACAAACGCCTCGATTACCTGACGCACCTTAATCCGGGCCATACTCCGGCTGCAATGGCGGTACGCTTTAGCTCACAACAGCCCCCGGAAGTGGATAATTACCCCCTGCTGCTGACGCTGTATAGCGAAGTCGAGCTGGCTCAGCAGTTTATTAACCAATACCACGCAGCTCCGGCTCCGCGCCTTGCCACTTCCAGCGCGGTAACCCTGCGCTTAGCCGAACTTGAATCCCGCCGTCAGGCCACGCCGGTAGAGGGGCTAACGGCCGAACAGGTAGCCGATCTGCTACGCGGCTACCACCGCTTGCAGCGTCGCCAGAATCACCTCGACGTTAACGTTTGTTATCAGATGGCACAGCTCGCCCCGCTGCTTACGGTGGAAGATCGTGCTTCGCTGTTTGCCCTGCTGTGGGGAGAAGACAGCGCCCTGACCGAGACCTGGCTGCGGCTGGCTCACGCGCTCCAGCATCTCGGCGGCGTGGAGCAGGTATTGGCTCCGGCAAGCCTGGTGGTGGACAGCTTCCTGCTGCCAGCCGAAGGCTTCCTGATCCCGGCAAGTCCTGATGATCCTCAGGAGCAGGCCGACGTAATGGTTTGCCCGCTCTCGGAGCGCCAGCCTGGCCCACATCTTAGCCTGCCGCAGAGCGATCTTGCCCTGCTGTGCGCCGAAGTTGTGTTTACCCTGAACCAGGAATCCGCGCTGCCGCTGGTTGATTTGCTGGACATTCCCGGGCACCAGCTCACCTGGTACACCAACCGCCTTCAGCCCGATACGCTGCTGGTTTGCAACGCGGTAAGCGAGCGCGCTGAAGTTCAGGCGACCGGTAAAGCGCTGGCATGGTGGGTGGACAGCACCCAAAGCCCGGGGCACAGTTCGCTGCCGGGTCTGGTCTGGACAATCACGCCGTTCGACGCCCGTTTCACCAGCGGAGCCAGTCTCGATGATGGCGTACAAAGGCTGGTCGGCCACCCCGGCAAACGTTGGGGAACGCTACAGGCGCTGGACAGCCGAAATATGCACCGCCTGCTTGAATGGCTGACAGACGCTCTGAATCACGCCCGCCGCGAACAGCGCATTGCCGCTTTGCGTAACGAGCTGGACGCGCAAACCGTGGCCCTGTTCCAGCGCTTTAGCGAAGCCCATCAGGTCACGCCGCAGCAGGCTCGCCAGCAGGCAGAAGATCTTGTTCGCGCCCTGCAATCCCGAGCGACCCAGCACGGCAACCTGCTTGCCAGCCTGGTGCCTTCCCGCGATGCGCTCCAGCAGCGCTGGCTTCAGCACCAACAGCAGCATCAGCCGAAGCCGGAAGGTTTTGCCCTGGAGATAGACCTGTTTGCCGACACCGTTGAGAGCGAAGCGCCGGTGACCGATGGCATCAGTTATGCCCGCGCCGTGCACCAGCTCTGGGTTAATCACCTGCGCCTGCTCGGTCATCGCCGCGAAGCCGCGCACCAGTTTGGCCTCGACGGCATTCAGCTTCAGGCGCTGTGTGAGGTGCTGATTGTCGCCAGCTACCGGCTGGATGTTCCTGCCATGCTGGAACGCAGCATGCAGAGCGGCGAGTCCGGCCTTGAGCTGGACATTTCCCGCGCCAGCACGGTGCTGGGTGACTTCATCGCCTGGCTGGGCTATGCCAGCGTTCCCGTTTCTGGCCGCCCGGCGAGCCGTGTAAACAAAGGCCAGGCGGTATTTGCGCCCCCGGCTCAGGCCGACATCAGCCGCCGCCTGACAAAGCTTGGCGAGCAGCCAACACGGGGCAATGCCAGCTATGTTTACGACTGGCTGGTTGCGCTCTACACCCGAGCGACAGAAAACATCGGCTACCAGAACCCGCAGGATATAAACGATAAGCAGCGCCAGACATTGTTGAAATTATTGGGGTAAATGAGGTTGTCCTGACCCTGGCGGACATTTCCCCCAGGGTTGAGCCAAGTTCATATATGCAACAGTAAGAGGTTATCTCTTCTGCTTACAACCGTTTATGCCAATCTGGAGGGGATTCCGTTCACGCAATATCCCGCTGCTTATGTAGCTCCGGCACCCGTGAACGTCTCAGGGGAGTCACCGTCACTCCCCTGAGCACCCGGACTCCCGGCGAGATAAATCGCCGCAAGCGGTAAACCTCCGTTTTATCTCCCAGCCCTGGGTCGGCTGAGATGCGTTCCCGACGCTCACAGCCTCCGCCCGCTCCCGGCGTCCGGACCCTGGTCAGTCGGAGAGAAAACGGAGGCGATTTAAGCCGGAACAAGTGCCGCGCTTTAAGCCCGCAGCAATACTGAAAATAACAGTAGCTTCAGGTCCCACAACCACGCCCTTGCCCCCCTGACACGTTCACCGTTCTCTGCGCGTGCAGGAACAACAGATATACGGGTGAACGGAACATCACAATACTTGCAGAGCTTATATCTTCTGGTTACAGCCGTTTATGCAGCCCGGAATTCTGGCAGTTGGCAGCCAGCTGAATTTCCCGCTACAATCGCTTCACCCATAAACCAACTGAATATAAGGAGGATCCCCATGTTGTCTTGTGAGCGTTTTAATCGTTCGCATACTTTTGGCGATCGTCACTGCTCAAGCGTTATCGGTTCCGTGCTGCGATAACTTCGGCTTGAGCGAAGACATTCACTAAATCCCTTCCCTCGGGCTTACCGGGTTATCGTCAGCTTTATACGACGAGGCGTTTTTACGCCCTAACTCTTGAGTAAGTACCTATGAGCACTTTATTAACCGCCCAATCTCTGCACCTCGACACCGCTTTCGGTTCGCTGCTGGAGTCCATCACTTTTACCCTGAAGAAAGGCGACCGAATTGGCTTAATTGGCCATAACGGCTGCGGCAAAAGTACCCTGCTGAAACTGCTGGACGGCACCCTCTTGCCAAATAGCGGCTCGGTAACGCGGGCCAGCGCCTGCTTGATGGCAAGGGTTGAACAACATCTGCCGGAAAGTCTCAATGAGATGACTATGCTGGACGCCGTGCTGGCGCAAATTGAGACGGGGCTGCGTGATAGCGAACGCTGGCGCGTGGAGGCTCTGCTGGCAAGCATGGGCTTTAACGAGACCGACTGGCTGCTTACCTCCGGCACGCTGAGCGGCGGGCAGCATACGCGCCTGCTTCTGGCGCGCGCGTTGATTAGCGAACCGGACCTGCTGCTGCTGGATGAGCCGAGCAACCACCTCGACCTGCCTACGCTGCTGTGGCTTGAGCAGTTCCTGCGTGGCTGGAACGGCAGCTTCGTGCTGGTTTCACACGACCGCAGCCTGCTGGATAACGTCACCAACGGCAGCTGGATTTTGCGCGACCGCACGCTGCATTTCTTTGCTCTGCCCTGCTCTCAGGCGCGTGCCGCGCTGGATGAACGAGATAAAACCGATGCCCACCGCCGGCAGGCGGAGCAGAAGGAAATTGACCGTATCGCCGCCAGCGCCAAACGCCTTGCTATCTGGGGCAAGGTCTACGACAACGAAGATCTGTCGCGTAAAGCTAAGCAGATGGAAAAGCGCATCGACAAGCTCAAGGATGAGCAAACCGAGCTAACCGCCGGGACACAGTGGCAATTGCGGCTGAAAGGCGAAGCGCTACCGGCCGACCGCCTGCTGGAGCTGGAAGCGCTGGATGTACGCCCCGCGCCCGAGTGCGAGCCGCTGTTTAATCTCCCCTTACAGCGGATTAAAAGCGGCGACCGCGTGGCGATTATTGGCCGCAACGGCTGCGGGAAATCTTCGCTATTGCGCCTACTCTGGCAACAGTATCAGCAGCCGCAGCAGGAGGAAGGCATCCGCCTGCATCCTCGCGTTCATCTCGGTTATTATGACCAGACGCTGCACCAGCTAAAAGACGGCAACACGCTGCTCGAAGCGCTTGAGCCCTTTGCCGCGCTTAGCGAACAGGACCGGAAGATGGCGCTGATTAGCGCTGGCTTTCCGTGGCTGCGCCACCAGCAAACCGTCAGCACGCTAAGCGGCGGAGAGCGTTCACGGTTGCTGTTTGTAGGCCTGACGCTGGCGCGCTACTCGCTGCTGATGCTCGACGAGCCGACCAACCATCTGGATATGGAAGGTAAAGAAACGCTGGCTGAAACGCTGCAAAGCTTTGAAGGTGGCGTGATGCTGGTGACTCACGACCGCGAGCTGATAGCCAGAGGCTGTAATCGCTTCTGGCTGGTGGATAACGGCGAGCTTAGCGAGTGGCACGACCTGGATGCGCTGTACGACCTGCTTACCGCCGAAGAAACCGGCCAACCGGTTTCCGAAGCTCGTCCTCCTCTCCGGGAGGACAGGCCAAAATCCTGGCACGAAAGCGATGAGCTACTGGAACGGCTAATCGAGCTGGAGGAAAAGCTGGCTGAGGATATGGCGCGTAAGGAAAAGCACCAGAAACCGGCGCTGCAAAGTCAGTGGCGAAGTGAGATTGAAGTGTTAAATAAAAAATTAGCGATATAACTAATAAGGCCACTGTAATGGTGGCCTTATTTTTCATGAAATACATCAGCGCCATTAATTCCCTAATATATTCTTTTCTTTTTTGCGCGGCTTACTTAACATTAAACACCCCGAGATAACCTTATGCTATTTATCGCCGACGGCAAGTCGTTATTTTAAATAGCTGATGTACTTATTGGATCGACTAAAAACGAAAGGATACGACTATGCAAATAGTAAATTTAACGCGAGCCTTGTTTTGCAATAGTGGGAAAGCAGCATACCGGTTAGTTTTAGGCAACCCGCGATTCAGCCGCTTCGCCACCTTTGTCATCTCGATAAAAAACGAAAATGCTCAATTTAAATTAGCTAACGCTAATCTAAGCAGTAAGGAAAAGATTCTTTTAAAAAACAAAGTAGCCACCTATAGCAAACACTTAGAAAACATAAACTTCCTTAACGCGACGGGAAGATAAACCCAGGTTTTTCAACAACCTCCCCCTGGGTTCATATCAGTTTTATGTTGCCCGGGGGATGTTTTCGTGAAAAACGTTACCTCTTGTCTTGCTGGCGGCATTCAGAGGGAAGAAATAGCGTGCCGCAGTGGGTGCAGACCAGAATTCTGCCTTTCTTTACCTTCGCCGAACTCTGCCGTGACCGGTGCCCGCACCATGGACAGGCCAGACTCACCGAGGGAGAGAAAAACGCTTTAATAAAGCTGATATATGACATCAGGCATATCTCGTGAAGGGGTCTGCAACCTTACGCCCGTTACCCGACAATAGCCCTTTATTTAGTTTTTATTTTCTACTTTTGCGTGGTGTCAGCCACATCAGTGAAATTTTTTGCCCGATGACCCAAAACGAAGCATTAGCGTTCCCGCTCTTAAGGAAAGAGAGGGAACGCTCCAAATAATTATTTCAGCGGCTCCGCCAGCTTAATCACCCACAGCTCATTCTGTGATTCTGGCTTCTCCAGCGGCTTCAGCTCGATTTTAGCATCCACTTCTTTTCCGTCTTTCAGCAGGTGACCCTTGCCGTCAACCTGATAGTCGTCGGCTTTATCCAGCACCGCCTGTAGGCCAAAATCGTTATCGTTGATAACCGCGATAGTCTGGTTATCAATCAGCGCCATTCCTTCGGCTTTCTCCTGCTGCCAGCCAAGCTTGCGCAGGTCGGCAACTTCTTTCTTGCTCGCCAGTTTGATACCGCGCGCTTTCAACTGCTCCGCGTCATCAAATTCAGGCGCTTTTTCTTTATCGAAGTTCGCCAGGTCAGAAGCGTCTTTCAGGTCAACAACATAGACCAGATTACGCATCTGTTTATTCTTGTCGCCACCCTGCTCAATCAGCAGCAGGCGATGATTGTCCAGCGCCACAATGTCACCGATTTTGGCATCTTTGGCCTTTTTGTAGACATCAACGTCTATCGGGTAGCCGTACATTTCAGTTTTGCCGGTCGCCGGGTCAAGGCTGACCAGACGAGTAAACTGTGCGCTGTTTTTGGTTTTACCGTCGATGTCGAGCGTGCTTTGCACCGCAGCGATAATACGGCCGTCTGGCATACGGGTAATGCCTTCAAAACCGCGGTTCGGCTGGCGCCATTTGACGATGTTTGGCAGCCCGCCAGCCACGCCTTGCTCACCATGCTCCGCCTGCGGGCCGTATTTCTTCAGAATTTTGCCGTTAGCGTCGATATTTATCACAAACGGGCCATATTCATCGCAGATCCAATAACCGCCTTTACCGTCCGGCGTGATGCCTTCGGTATCCAGCCCGCGCTTGTCGCTGCTGAGCTGTTTCAACGTGTCGCTTAGCGCGATTTCATTGGTCGCACCGATAAGACCTTCCGGCAGCGGCAGGCCGCTAATTGGCCCCTGGTCATCATGCAGTGGTTTGGCATCCACGGCTTCGGCTTTGCCATTCCCGACACGAATGGTCATCATCAGCGGAGTAAATTTGGGATTAGCAAAAATCTTTGACTCTTTTTTACCCGCCTTCGGCGAGTCAGCATTTGGCCCGCGGTCGGTTACCGTAGCGAACACCAGATCATCGCCCTGCTTGCCGATAAATGTCAGGCCTGAACCCACGCCCACCGGCAAGCCATGCGGGAAGTTAGCGGCGTATTCACCTTTGTATTCCACGCTATCACCTTGCGGGAACGTGACAACGTAACGGTCAGTCTGCGCATCAGCAGCGTGACCGGCCAGAGGTAAAACGGTACTGCAAAGCAAGGCAAGTGTTTTTAATTTCATGGTTTTTATACACATCAGTGGTTGAAGTACCGGAGTTATAAAATAGACAGATGACAGTAAGATTACACTTTGTGCGCTTAACTCGCGCGACGGTAAATATCCGGCTCCTTCTGCCGATAACCCTACAGCCAGCAATGACGAAGAGCGTTCGCCGCTGGCAGGGAAAGAATATTTTATCGATGTAAGGATTAATTATGTCAGTCAGGCGTTTTTCGATTTTAGTTTTCAGTACGTTACTGCTTATTTTTCTCGCCAGCACCGCCACCAATATCTGGTCTCTCACCCGCAGCAACCACGCCCTAAATGACGTAAATAGCGAAATTCGCGTTGTGTTATCGGTTATCGACCCGATCAACCATAGCCGCACCATGCGCGTACGCGCGATGCAGGCAGTCCAGGAGATGGACCTGGGTAACGCGGCACAGGCAACAAAGAGCCTTGAAGGCGCAAGCGAAGCGTTGGGCAAAGCTGATTCCAGCTTCCAGGGCTATATCAACGCCGTTAAACAGCCCGGAGAGCAGATGCTTGCCGATGACTACAAAGCAGCTTATCTCGCCTATCGTGACCGGGGCCTGCAACCCCTGCTGGATGCGGCAAAAGCCAATGATAAAACGCGATCTACCGAACTGGTAACGGCGACAATTCCAATGCTCGATCGCCAATTTGAGATAACGCTGGATAAACTGCTTGCCTTCCGGGAACAACATGCCCGCCAGCTAAATGAGAACGCGCAAAGCGGATTCCACTCAAGCCTGGTCACCCTCGCCCTGTTTGCAGCACTGTTTATCGCTATTCTGGCCGCTATCTTTATTCTGCTTAAAGTCCGCGTGCTTAAAGAACTGGATACCGCCAAAGCCCACTGCACTGAAATTGCTAACGGCCTGCTGCATCGCTCGATTGAGATCAAGTCTAAAGATGAAATTGGTGAAATGATGCATAGCCTCGAGCAGATGCGTCTTTCCCTCACCGAAATCATCGGCCAGGTGCGCGAGTCCAGCCATACCGTGGCTCACGCCTCCGAAGAGATAGCCGCGGGCAATACCGACTTATCCGCCAGAACCGAAGAGCAAGCCGCCTCACTTGGCGAAACTGCCGCCAGTATGGAACAGCTTACGGTGACGGTAAAACGCACCTCAGAAAGCTCGTACCAGGCGAATACACTGGCTAACGGCATGCTGGCCGCCGCCAACGACGGGCAGCAGATTGTCAATCAGGTTATTGATTCTATGCGCAATATCGAAACCAGCTCCGGCAAAATCGACAGCATTATTTCAATTATCGAGGATATTGCCTTCCAGACGAATATTCTGGCTCTCAACGCGGCGGTTGAAGCCGCCCGCGCAGGAGAGCAAGGCCGTGGCTTCGCGGTAGTTGCGTCCGAGGTGCGTAACCTGGCACAGCGTTCCTCCGTCGCCGCGAAAGAGATTAAGGATTTGATTGAGCTTTCCGGGCAGCAGGTGACCAACGGCAGCGAGCTGGTGAACCGCGCCGGACAGAGTATGCAACGCATCTCCTCTTCCATTAATCAGGTCACGACTCTGATGGCAGAAATTGCGGTGTCCACCGGCGAGCAGAGCCGCGGCATCGAACAGATTAACCAGGCCGTGCTGCAAATGGACGTGGTAACCCAGCAGAATGCCGCCCTGGTGGAGCAGGCTTCCGCCGCCGCGATGTCGTTAAAAGAGCAGTCGCAGATGCTAAATGAATCAGTATCGGTATTTAAACTGGCCTGATTCGGCTGGCAAAGTGCCGCCTCGTATCTCAACGCGGCGGCATCTTGTTAATGTTTTGTAGTGATAAATGTTGATCTGGGTCACGGTCTGCCGTTAAATACAGGCTCTTGTTACTATTCTGTTACTCATCATGATCGTTCGTCCGCATCAACATTGGCTGGCCCGCCTGTTCGTCTGGCACGGCTCGGTACTGGAAAAAATCTATTCCCGCCTGCTGCTGAACCTCGCACTTTCAATCAGCGTGATTTTCTTTCTGCCGTGGTATGAAACGCTTGGCATCAAGCTGACCATTGCGCCATTCAGCATCCTCGGCGTTGCTATTGCTATCTTTCTGGGGTTTCGCAATAGCGCCTGTTACGCCCGTTTTAACGAAGCGAGACTGCTTTGGGGCCAGCTGGCAATCACCTCCCGCTCGCTGCTGCGCGAGGTGAAAACGCTGTCCGGTGAGCAACCAGAGGCGGTACAGCAGTTCGTCAATTTGCAGGTTGCCTTTTGCAACAGCCTGCGCATGACGCTGCGTAAAAAGCCGCAGCACGAAACGTTGAGCCGCTTTCTTACGCCGCAGGATTTAGCCTGGGTGAGCGAGAGCCACGCGCCCTGCAACCGTATTTTAATGTTGATGGGCAGTTGGCTGAACGACTGGCGTAGGCGCGGTGTTATCTCGGACGTGCTGTGGCGCAGCCTTGATAATCATCTCAACGAGCTGTCTGCGGTTTCTGGCGGCTGCGAGCGCATCATCTCCACTCCTATGCCGTTTGCCTATAGCCTTATCCAGCACCGCACGGTCTATATTTTCTGCATTATGCTGCCGTTTGCCCTGGTGACCGACCTGCATTACATGACGCCGTTTGTCTCGGTCTTTGTTTCCTACACCTTTATCTCGCTGGACTCGCTGGCGGAAGAGCTGGAGGATCCGTTTGGCACCGAGGATAACGATCTGCCGCTGGATGCCATTTGCGTAGCCATCGAGCGTGATTTGCGGGATATGAATGACGAGGCGGAGAAACCGGAAGCCCTGAAGCCTAACCGGCATTATCGGCTGAACTAATCAGCTGCGCTGGGCCTGAAATATCCTCTCCCGGTGTGGGAGAGGAAAACGCTAAAACACCACGCCAAACACTTTCCCCAGCCTGCGCTTGCCGGTGTCGGAAATATGCAGTTCACGGCTGACTAAATCGCGTTTTACCCACCCTTTTTGCTCGCAGGTGTGCAGAAGCGCTTTTCCCAATTGGCCGCCAAGATGCTCGCGCCTTTCGCTCCAGTCCAGGCAGCCGCAGGCCTGGCGCCGCCGCGACGAGCCGATATCTATATTTACCCCAAGCCCAAGCAGTTGCTCACGCCCATGATTCGTTAACTCGTAGCCCTCACCCTCCAGCCAGTTAAGCTGAAACAGCGAGTCGTGAATGGCTACCGCAACTTCTCCGGCCATGTGGTCGTAGCAGGTTCGGGCGTAGCGTAAATTGTCGGGGGTTTTGCTGCGCAAAGATGCTCTATCCATCCCCGCAAGCCCCATCAGGCCCTCAAGCGCCCCGGCTATTTGGCTGCTGTAAAGCCGGTAGTAGCGGTGCCGCCCCTGCTGCACGCAGGCAATTAGCGACTGTTCCATCAGCTTTGCCAGATGGCTGCTGGCGGTAGAAGGCGCAACATTTGCCATCACGCTCAGCTCGGTAGCCGTCCAGGCGCGGCCGTCCATCAGCGCGCACAGCATGCTGGCACGGGTTTTATCGGCAATCGCGGAGGCGACGGCGGCGAGGCGGGTTTCGAGAAAATTGGTTTCCATATTTCGATGCTCAGCGAAGCGTCCGGTCCGGCGATGATTTAGGGTTAATGCGACATAACAACAAGGAGCAACCTGATGATCGCCGTGATTTTTGAAGTTCTGCCAGCAAAGAATAACTATAACCGCTATCTTGACCTGGCGGCAGAGCTTAAACCGCTGCTGGCGGAAATAGACGGGTTTATTTCAATCGAACGTTTTCAGAGCCTTAGCGAACCGCAGAAAATTCTTTCGCTCTCGTTCTGGCGTGATGAAGCCGCCGTGTTGCAGTGGCGCAATCAGGAGATGCACCGGGGCGTACAAAGCCAGGGGCGCAATTCCGTGTTTGAAAATTACCGTCTGCGGGTGGCTCACGTCGTACGTGATTACGGCATGTTTGACCGGGAGCAGGCCCCTCAGGACAGCCGCAGCGCCCACGAAGGAAATCCTCATGAATGAATTGACGCTAACGCTGGCAATTGCGGCAACCTTCGTGCTGGCGGGCACGGTTAAGGGCGTAACCGGAATGGGGCTGCCGACGGTTGCAATGGGCATTCTTGGTTCGCTTATTTCTCCGCTAGCCGCAGCAGGTATGCTGCTTCTACCCTCCTTCCTGACCAATTTGTTCCAGCTTTATGAAGGCGGCAACCTGCCTGCTTTGCTGAAGCGCCTGTGGCCGATGATGTTGACCATTGTGCTCGGCACGCTGGCCAGCAGCAGCCTGCTTGCCTCCGGGAGTAGCCACGCCACGACTATCGCCCTGGGCACAGCGCTGATTATCTATGCGCTGTGGACGCTATTTGCCAGTCCCCTGCACATTCCCCCACGCCATGAACCCTGGCTTTCGCCGCTGATAGGCCTGCTAACCGGCCTGCTGACCGGCGGAACCGGCGTGTTTGTTATCCCCGCCGTGCCTTATATCCAGTCGCTGGGTTTACAGCGCGATGAGCTGGTACAGGCTCTCGGGCTGTCGTTCACCTTCTCCACTCTCGCGCTGGCCGCCGGGCTTTGGTGGCACGGAGCTCTGCAAGATATTGCCCTGGGCACTTCGGTAATGGCGGTACTCGCCGCGCTTATCGGGCTGTTTGCCGGGCAGCGTATTCGCAAGCGCATCAGCCCGGTTGCGTTTAAGCGCGGCTTTCTGGTCTGCCTGATACTGCTTGGCGCGGATATGGTGCTACGCGCGCTGCTCTAGGCAAAGGCCAGTTTTTCATTTTCCCACCCGGTGATGCCGCCCGGCATCACTTTTACCGGCCTGCCGAGGCGGGCCAGTTTTAGCGCGGCCTGGTCGGCACCGTTGCAGTGCGGTCCGGCACAATAAACAACGAACAGCGTATCCAGCGGCCATTCAGCCATGCGATCCGCGGTAATAAAACGATGGGGTAAATGAATTGCGCCGGGAATATGGCGGCGGGAAAACGTTTGTTCTGTTCCAACCACATGCAGAATAACGAAGTCTGTTTCGCCGCTCTGGATAGCGGCATTCACATCCGCACAGTCGGTTTCCAGAGACAATTTGTGCAGGTAATGCGCGGCGGCAATATCAGGTGCAGCGGCCGGGTAATCGGTAACATAGCTCATCATAGTCCTCCTTTTAGAGTGAGCTTTGATTGTGCCGGACAGGCCCCCTCTTGACAGCTGGCATAAATGACCATTAGCGTAAAGATTATGACAAAATTAATCGCTGCCGCTAAAAACCCGCTGGTCGTCGCAATCGCCTACGACGGGCTTTGCACTTTCGAATTCGGCGTTGCCGTCGAGATCTTTGGCCTGCCGCGCCCGGAAATGGGCGAAAACTGGTATCGCTTTGCCGTTGCGGGGGTTGAACCCGGCGAACTCCGGGCAATGGGAGGCATAAGGCTGACGGTGGACGGAGGGCCCGAGCTGCTCGATACGGCCAGCCTGATAATTGTTCCCGGCTGGCGAGGCGTTGACCAGCCTGTGCCGGAAGCGCTTATCCGGGCGTTGCAGGCTGCTCACCGGCGCGGAGCGCGCATCATGTCTATTTGCTCCGGCGTGTTTGTCCTGGCGGCTGCCGGGCTGCTCAACGGCAAGCGGGCAACCACCCACTGGCGCTACACCTCAGCTTTGCAGACTCGCTTCCCGGAAATTGAAGTTATGCCGGACGTGCTCTACCTGGATAACGGCGATGTGCTGACCTCGGCAGGTAGCGCGGCAGGAATAGATTTGTGCCTTTATTTGGTGCGCCAGGATTTTGGCTCTGCCGCGGCCAATAGCGTCGCACGGCGCCTGGTCGTTCAGCCCCACCGTGACGGAGGCCAGGCTCAGTTTATTGAGCAAGCGGTGCCCGTTGAGTATGAAGGCGAACGCTTTGCTCCGCTGTTTGACCATCTCCAGCGTCATTTGGCTGATAATCATTCCGTGGCGAGCATGGCGGCCTTTGTCGGTATGAGCTCACGAACTTTTTTACGCAGGTTTGAGGCCGCAACCGGTATGACTCCGGCGCGCTGGCTGCTGCAAACCCGGCTCAAACGCAGTCGCGAACTGCTGGAGAACAGCCAGATGCAGGTGGAGCAGATAGCCGAACTGGCCGGTTTTGGTTCCGCTGCGACCCTGCGGCATCATTTCCGGAAACATTTACGCACCTCTCCCGGCGCTTATAGAAGTACATTTACTTCTCAAAACGAATAATTTACCACCGGTTAGGCATTGTTTAAGTTGTGTACGCTATGATGGCTCCACTCATCTGAGTAAACCCTTTTTTATCACGCGAGGTATTTCTATAGAAATGCAGTAATCTGGAGGATTAATTATGTTAGGGAACATGAACGTATTTATGGCAGTACTCGGAATAATCTTGTTTTCCGGTTTCCTTGCCGCCTGGTTTAGCCACAAATGGGATGACTAATGAACGGTGACCTTCCCCCACCTACGACGCCTCTCGCGAAATAATATTTCCGGGAGGCGTTTTCTTTTGTACTGCACCAGAAATAAAAAACCGCCAGCAGGCTGACGGTTTGTGAATGAATCGGTCAACTATTACAGCGCTGTTTTACCATATTCAGGTGAGCGAGGCCCGTACAGCAGGCCGTTGCCCCCACCCGCTGACAGCAAACGCGCGCTGGTCACGCCCGCAACATCATGCGATTTATCGGTAGCCGTATTGGCAATCTGCGTCACGGCTGCGGTGATTAAGATACCTAACAGGCTGTTATTGCCGCTGTTATTGTTACCTTCGTCGGACGACGCGGTAGCGCTCTTTTTCCACAGCTCTTTACCGGAACGTAAATCAACCAGGCGAGCGTCAGCCGTTACGCGAGTGCTGCTATTAATAACCTGGTATGAAGTCCCATAGGCCGTCACGTTAAGATATAAAACCGCATCTGCGCCAAAAATATCGTGCAGCTTCTTAACAGGGATAGCGTTAATGTCATTCGCATTGCTCACCCCATTTTGCTTAAAGGTTTCTTCAACCACCGCTACCGGGAAAACGTAATAGCCAGACTCTGCCAGTGGCATTGTCACTTCACTCAGGAAGCTATGCCCGGCATTGATCTCCGGGGAGGCATTTTTCGGCGTCAACACCAGGATGCTGCGCGGTTTGCTCTGTTTAAAAGCTGAATAGTCCGTTTTAGGCGCGTTAGAATTCTGGGCACAACCGCTTAAGACCAGAGCAGAGGCTACGGCAAATAAAGCTAATAATGATTTCATTTCAGGGCGCTCTTATTTTTGCTGGTGAGAAAATCGATATAAGTAGCAGATTCAGGGAATGCCCTTTTCTCACTATTAAATTCAGTCATCGCCAGATCCATTTTCCCCGTATTGCTATAAAGCATGCCAAGGTGAGCATGTACGCCAGGAGGAACTGGTTTTGAGCTGGCTTTCGCTTTTTCAATCAGCTGCTGCAGAGCAGCAATTTGCTCCTGCGGGTTCGCATCCTGCGAGTAATATTTGTATACCGTGTCCTGATAATTATCCCATTTATAGATTTGAGTGGGTGCCTTAGCGGCGCAACCTGCCAATAATAATGCAAAAGTAACAAGTGTAACTTTATATAAACCAGTCATTATAAATTCCGTTTAGTTTGTTTTTGCCGGGTTCCAGGCGCCGGAATCGATACCAGCAACAAGATTGTTCACCGCTTCACGAATAGCCAGATCCAGCACTTTGCCGTTTAGCGTGGAGTCATAGCTGGCGGTGCCGCCGAAGCCAATAATTTCGCGGCTGGAAAGCGCGTACTCGCCGGCCCCCTGAGACGAAAAGACCACTTCAGAAGTTTTTACATTAACGACATTGAGAGCAACTTTGGCATAGGCTATTTGCGATTTACCGCGCCCCAGAATACCGAACAGTGCGCGATCACCGGTTTCTTTACGCCCAAATTCCGTGACGTCACCGGTAATAACATAGGTGGCGCCCTTCAACTGCTGGCTTTTGCCATTAATATCGGCTTCTGCTTTAATTTCCTGCATATTTGCGCGGTCGAGAACGTTGAAACGCCCGGTTTGCTGCAAATCGGTCTGCAAAATAGTCTTAGACTGGTTACCTAATCTGTCTACACCATCCGAAAAAATACCGTTCATGTAATCAGAGCGGTTGTCGAATTTACCAATGGAGATCGGACTGCGAGGGCCCTGCCACGGCGTGTTGTAGCTAGCTACTTTAGCCACTTCGAGCGTACGGGAACTTTCCTGTGCACAGCCGCTGAGCACCAGCGTAGCAACGCACAACGCGCCGAAAGATATTTTTTTATACATTACGTCTTCATTTCCTTGTCAAATGAACGATAAGCCTCTGCAAATCGTGAATAACCCTGAGGATATCGGCAGTGCGACATTCTTCTTTACCGCAACCGCCCCTCCTAAATTTGGTAGATATCGGCACCTTACGGAGGATTTGCTAACAAAAAAATACAGTGCGTAATGAGCAAATCAGGAAAATTCGTTGTCTTCGTTAAACGATTAAACAAAAGCGGACTGGATTTCACTCTGGAGAATTTATGCGCAAGTCGACGAAAGTGGCAGTATTGACAGCGGTATGGCTGGCGGGCGCGTTGCCCTCTTTGGCCTTTGCCTACTCGGGGGATAAACAGCTTAAAGCAACGGCGCCGGGCACGTCCGCGCAATCCTACGAACTTAAAGAATTCTCCTCAGATTTCAAAATGTATAAGATTGGCGATATCGCACCGGAAATCTACCGTAGCGAGCCTTACAACATCAAAAGCTGGCAGCTGCGCCACCTTCCCGCTCCGCAGGCTGGAAGCCACTGGACCTATATGGGCGGCAATTACGTGTTGATTACCGATGCCGAAGGGAAAATACTTCAGGCAATGGCCGGGGATATATTCTACCAGCACTAAGGATTACCCAACCCTAAGGCCGGATATCCTCAGTGTGACCATGGTTTATTTCAATAAATTTCGCAGGGGATCGATATCAGAATATTGATTGTCGATCTCCAGTTGCCCGGCAATATCTAATACCTGTCTGTATTCCTCCGGGCTAATGCGCACCTGATAATTTGCGATATGTCCGCATAGCGTTTCAAACGCCAGTACGTTTTCAGAAAAGTCGATATATTCCAGCGCAAAGTCGATAAGCGACGAATCGAGCCGGTTTTTAAGAGCCTCACCAAAGGTTTTAATTTTTTCGTTGATATCCATGTTGACCACGTAAAGTTAATTGTTATTTGCGTGCCATCATTGCGTAAGAGGATCGGCATCCTGCCGAAATACATCCTTTGGGATATCGGATTACGAGGGAATTTCTTGAGGGGAATTATCAGCTGTATTTTTAAATAACGATCGTTCTCTAACTTTCAGCCAGCCATTTGGCATAATGCTGCGGCCATTTTACGGTTGGCGTTCCGGGTTTACCCATTCCGAACCCGTGACCACCGCTGCTGTAGCGGTGCATTTCTACCGGCACATGCCGCTGCTCGCAGGCTGCCGCCATGATTAGCGTGTTCTGAGGATTGGACACCGGGTCGTCCTCCGCCTGAACCAGGAAGAACGGCGGAGAATGCGGCGTAACATAGTTTTGCACCGACCATTCAGCGTTCTGAGCCGCTGGTGCATCTTTGCCCACCAGAATTTTATGGGTTGAGGTATGGCTATAGGGCTCTTCCAGGGTAATTATCGGGTAAATCAGCGCCGCGCGGTCTGCAAACGCCGCCGTGTCGTCCAGCTTGTCCTGGCGAGGATACGAACGATAATCCTGCCGTGTGGCGGCCAGGCCAAGCAAATGGCCTCCGGCTGAAAACCCCAGCACGCTGACGTGTTTTTCGCGCTGGCGAATCACTCTTAATGCCCGCTGGGCATCCTGGAGCGCCACAAGATTGCCATCGGCCCAGCCTTCCCCCGGCAGCCGGTAGCTGAGTACATAGGCGGTATACCCCCGCTCCGCCAACCATTCGGCGGCGGGCCAGGCTTCTGAGCCCATTTCAATCCGCTTATAGCCTCCACCGGCCGCGACCAGCACCGCATGGCCGTTTGATGAAGCGGGTTCAATAACGGTAAGGACAGGGATCGCAACATTGCTTTGTGCGCCGCGCGCGGAGGTTTGAATACTCCCCGAAGGCCCACCTCCGCCGGGAGGCGAGCCGTTCCACAGCGGAATAACCGAGCGTTTAATGCCTGATGAAGCAAAGGATACGCCAGCCTTTGCGGCTAACAGACTGGCGGTAATACAGGTAATAAAATGACGACGATCCATATTAAGCTCCTGGCAACACAGGCTTTGTAATATGCCAAAACAGTGTTGCTAAACTAGCAGGATAAACGTTAATAAGGTAACCAGCCGTTTCATCAGAATTTATCTGACTACTGTTATCAGGCGCCGCGCCTCCCGAGAATACCGCGCGGCATTTCAGCAATGATATCGCTTTTGATTTTTTCCATCTGCGACTCAGTTTGAGCCGCCCTGCTCTCATGGGCTTCACGTAGAGTGGTACGTGTTTCCTTCAACTCATCGCGCAGCCTTTCGCTAATGCGGGTTTCCATTTGCTCCATAATTCTGCTTAGCCGTTGCTCAATAACTTCATCAACAATGGCCGGTAGCCGGGATAGGCTGTTCTCAATCTCTTCCTGCTGCTTTTGTATTTCAGCGCTCTTTTCCGTTAATGCAGCAATTGTGATATTTGCCTGTTCAAATGTGCTGCCGGCGTTTTTCTGTGCATCATGAACATCCGTCAGTAAATTTCTAAGTTCTTCTACTTTGCTTATCACTTCGCCAAGCTTTTCACTGGATGCTTTCACTTTGGCAATGGCATCAAAACCTTCTTCAAAAGACATTATTTCCTCAGATTATTTGAGCTAATTCGTCAGCAACTTCCCGGAAAAGAGCGGATTTGATGGCCGCCGCCGGGAGATCTTTATGTATAGATAAAAGCTGGTATCGTGTTGGCTTAGCCTCGAGCAGCCAATGGGCGATAGCTTCCCGGGCGTAGGCGTTACTTCCCGCAACTTTGGCCAGGAGCGTATGCCCGTCCTCTTCCCAAAAGCGAAGAACACCTTCGGGGACAGCTTGTTGAAAACGCATACGTGTTTCAGTGTCTGATGCCGTTTCATTTAATAATTGCAGGCAGGCAGCCGCAAGATTCAGACCGGGGCTTTCCTGAGTGCCCTCAAGTAAACGAGCCAACTGGGCGGATAATTTTCTCAGGATAGAAGCATCGAGGAGCTCCTCGCTATCTTTTGATGTAATTAATGCACAAAGCGCCTCCGCCGACTCGGCCAGCGTCATGTCTCGCAATGAGGCCAGCTGGAACGCATTATTGTCCACTTTAAAAAACGATTCGAGCGTGTCGCGAAAGGCAACGGCCTGCTCGGGCGTGTATTTCAAACAAGCATTGTACAAGTTCCAGGTAGATTGCAGCCTGCTGCCAAGCTGAGTCCTGCGCACCCAATCCAGCAGCAATGAATAAAGCCCTGGCCAGTTTTCTGTTTCTTTGGCCAGGACATTCAATTTCTCTATCACCACTGACTCGGCCGCTCTACCGTCAATGGACTGGATACGAGCTTTAACCGTGCCGCAAGCTTGAGAGAAGCTGGTTTTTAACCGTCGAACCTCTACCGCCTGCACCGAAAGCTCCTCACCTTGTCCTCTCCCCCAGTCAATGACGGTCCAGGGTTCAATTAATCCCATTTGATAGAGGCGGAAAAGCGTCAACTGGAAACGCAAACCGTTGTGCAAATCTCCACATACGCTCTTTATATGTATTGTTAAGCTGTCTTTCTCTGAATCGCGGATAATCCCATGGAGGCGGGTAACCAGATCCTGTTCATCCGCCAGAGAAATTAATCCCTGCCTGAGAAACCAAAGCTGTGAACGGAAATCACCTCTGGAAGCCTGGCCTCTTGAGGATATTTCGTTTTCCACCGCTTCAGGTGTCAGGTTTGCTTGCAGCTTGAGCCAGATTTGTTCCGCCTCATCGGTTTCTGCGCGGAATAACATATGGCAGTGCGACGGACGGCGATCTCTCCCGGCGCGGCCAGCCTCCTGGTAAAATGCCTCCATTGAGCCAGGCATTCCGACATGCAGCGTATGCCGAACATTAGACTTGTTGACGCCCATCCCAAAAGCCTTGGTGGTGATAATGATATCAAGCAGACCTTTCTTCCAGCATGACTGAACCACCTGCTTATATTGCTCATAATCATTTGACGCCGTCAGAGGTTTATTTTGCAATATCCGCCACGCATTTTCAGGGTTAAAGCTCTTAGGCATCGAGCCGGAAAAGAACCCTATTTTTAAATCACCACGCTTCTTCGCAAGGCTTTGCGATAATAATTCGACACCATTTTTTCCACTGGCGTACCTCGAAAATATATGCACAGCCGGCGCTGGCTCATCACTATTTACTGGCGCTATTTTCTCAATCTTTTTAATTACTTCGCTGGACGAGTTATCTCCTTTATAGATAGAGAAATTTAACTCAGTGCGGCTTCGGTGCATTTCGTAGGCAATGAACTCATCCGGAATCTGGAATTCGGTTTGAATATCCTTCAACACATTCACGCTTGCCGTTGCCGTAAGCCCGAGAACGGGAATATCACCGGCAATTTTGCGGAGTGTACCCGGTAGGGTGAGATAGGAAGGCCGAAAATCGTGCCCCCACTCACTCATACAATGGACTTCATCAATAACAAACATTCTCAGCAAATGGGCCTGGCGTAGCCGGAGAACGATACGGCGGAACCCTTCTGTTTGAAAACGCTCTGGAGAAACAAATACAAAGCGCATATCGCCGCTTAAGATTCGTTCTTGATAAATTTTATCTCTCAACGCTGCGGGCATGTCGCTGTCAATATTGACGACTCGGCCAGAGAAGCCAGCATTTTCTAGTTCTGCACAGTGGTCCCGGCCGAGAGCTTTGATCGGGACCACTACAATGGTGACCCCCTGGCTCAATAACGCAGGAATCTGAAAGCAAAGGGATTTCCCACCTCCTGTCGGCATCAGCCCCAGCGACTTTTGTCCTGATAGCGCATTTAAGATAAGCGTTTCCTGCCCGGGGCGAAAACTGCCATGCCCAAAGATTCGATAATTTAATTCATTCAGGCATTCACCAGAATATAAACCAACAAACCTTTGATCTGGATTTTTCGCGCTTAGATAAGATTTTCCGGAGCACCGCAGCCTGATTAGCTTAGCTGGAGATTGCGTCCCTATAGAGAATGAGTGACTTTGCACCGGGCTGGTATATATCGTTATACCGGCGGTATTTCCCGCATTATCATCCGGGCGGCTGAAAAGTCGCATATCAAAAAGCAACCCATCATCATCAAAAACAAGGTCGGGAGGAGTAAACGCCTGGTTGCGTATTTTTGAAAACAGTGAAAACCAACCAAATAACTCTTCGAACGCCCGACCAATCCATTTGCGCTCTGGATCGGAAATGAAGTCTTGTTTGATATTCACTCGCCAGCTGGATGACAGCAAATCTAATTTGCCGCAGGAAATGGCCAGCATTATTGCAATTTGTAGTCTAAGAATGGCGGTTAATTCATACCGCACCGAGGGTTGCTGCTGCTCTCCGTCTGAGAGCATCTTTTTATATCCAGCAAGCTGCTTGCTCTTTTCAAAATGTGCAGTTAATTGGCCGATAAAATCATAAAAATGATTGTTTTTAAGGCGCATATCCTCAGTTTTTAGGCGCAGCGTTTTAATACCATGCTGTACCAGAAAGCCGTCTCTTTGCCGGTCCTTGAGTTTCTGGTGAGTTTCTCCATGCTGCCCTCCATCGATTTCAATAACCAGTTCTGCCTGTGGCAAATAGAAGTCTACTCGTTCAGCGTTGGCTCCGGACATCAGCTTGTAAGACGCACCCAGTGCGCTGAAAAGCGGGTACTCGGGAACCATAAGGCCGCAGACAAATTCCCACCCTCTCAGGTAGTTGGGGATTATCTCATCAAAAAATTCCAGGGCAGGGTTGTAGCCATCGTCGCCACCGAGAATAGTCTCTCCCCAATAAGGGTGGGTTTGCGTCGATAATAACAGCGAAGTCTGGGCCAGCTGTTCCCACTGGCAGCTCATAAGCTTAAGAAGCTGAGGAGTTGGCCGGGTTGGAGCACCTCGAGTTAAAATAGCAAAACTATTTGCCACATAATCAGGTACGGCTCCGCATTCATCTGTTAAGCCATCCACCTCGAACAGAATATCTCCCTTAAAATATCCTGCACAAACCGAAATTCGTGTATTTTTTGAAGCAGCAAAGAAAGGTTGCATTACAAACAACGCTGTATAAAAAGACGATCGGAGAAAGATATTCAGCCGCCAGACTTATGTCAACTCATGCTCCAAATTAGTTAAAAAAACGACACTTTAATAGTTTACAGGTGTAACTATCAGCACCCAACATTCATCATACAAATGAACCAGTATTGATCTCGATTAATGTTCAGCTGCCACCGGATTTTTTAAAATAGTGGCCGTCAGATTTTTTCATTCGCAAAGAGGAGCACTGAAAATGATGATGACCTGGGACCGCAATCGCAATGCCATTACCGCAGGTAGCCGTGTGCTGATTAACGGCACGGGCAAAACTGGCGTGATTAAGGCTATTCACGGCGAAGGGAAAAGTGCCGAGCAGATTCGCCGTAGCAAGTGCGTGGAAGTAGAAGGCTGTGAAGGACAATATGAGCCAACGGAATTATTCCGTCTTGGGCTTCACTAATGATTAAAATTACCCGGCATTGTGCCGGGTAATAAAACTATTTGCGCAGCGCTCGTACCTGGGAAAAGCCGTGCTCAAACACGCTGTCAGCGGCGCAGATAATGACAATGACGTCTCCGCCTGAGGCTTCGCTCAGTAAGCGCTCCAGTTCGGCGTCCAGCTCGCGGTTCATCTTCGGCATCGCAAGGTGCATTTCGCCCGGATAATCTTCGTCCTCATCGGGAGGCATGTCCTCGATGCGGCTGCCTTTCACCACGTAAATCAGCAGCTCGTTGCCATTATGGTTAAGTTGTAGTCTTAAATATTTGCCTACCGGATGTTTAGCCATGCGTTACCTTCAATAGCGTATAAAATAGTTGTCGGCATGTTAGCAAAGCAACGAGGATAAAACGATGCAGGACTGGAACCCCGCGCTCTATTTGCAGTTTGAAGCTGAACGTACCCGCCCGGCGGCCGAGCTGGTTGCCCGAATTAACCACCCTGATGCCAAAACGTTTACCGATTTAGGCTGCGGCCCCGGCAACTCCACCGCCCTGCTGCGCAACCTTGCCCCCACGGCCGCGATTATCGGCCTTGATAACTCTCCGGCGATGCTGGCCAAAGCCGCCGCCGCGCTGCCCGACTGCCGTTTTGAAGAGGCTGATATCGCCAGCTGGCAGCCGGAAGTGAAGCAGGATGTGATTTTTGCCAACGCCTCGTTACAGTGGATACCGAATCATAAGCAGGTGTTTCCGCACCTTGCCTCACAGCTTGCCGCAGGAGGCGTGCTGGCGGTACAGATGCCGGATAACTGGCAGGAGCCGACGCATAGCCTGATGCGCCAGGTGGCGGACGAACTGGGCATTTCGCGTTCCAGCCGCGAGGCGCTGCTCGTTGCGCAGGAGTATTACGATTTGCTGGCGGGATCCGGCTGCCTGGTTGATATCTGGCGCACCACCTACTTCCACGTCATGCCCTCTGCCCGCGCGATCATCGAATGGCTCAGCTCCACCGGCCTGCGCCCTTATCTGAACGGGCTGGACAGTAATCAGCAGGAGGCGTTTCTTGAACGCTATCATCAGTTGCTCCAGCGAGCCTACCGCAAGCAACATGACGGCAACGTGCTGATGCCTTTCCCACGTTTGTTTATCGTGGCGCGTAAACCAGCCTAAAGCGAGGAGCCCTGCTGGCGCAGGGCATCGATATCCTGAAGAGGAGATGCTCCGAACGCGCGGCGGTATTCCCGGCTAAACTGCGAGGGCGAGTCATAGCCCACCTTCCAGGCAACGCTTGCCACATCGCCTTCGCTGCTCAGCAAGCGACGGCGCGCTTCCAGCAGCCTTATCTGTTTTTGATATTGCAGCGGGCTCATGATGGTCAGCGCTTTAAAGCGATGATGCAGGCCAGAGGTGCTCATGCCCACGCGCTTCGCCAGCTCATCAATTATCAGCGGTTCGGCATAATTTTGTTTTATCCAGGCGATAGCTTCCCCTACGCCTTTACCCTGCGCCCAGCCCAGGGCCTGTTTCCAGAAAGCGGCTCCCACCGGGGCAACGACCAATCGGTAAAGGATTTCCTGCTTGATAAGCGGGGCAAGGGCGTAAAGGTGTTCCGGGCTGTCCAGCAGTTGAACCAGCCGCAAAAAAGCCGCCTGAAGCTCTTCTTCCGCGTCGGCAACCCAGGCACCGGTTTTCTCCCCGCTGCCGTCCGGGAGCGTAACTTTCATGTTCACTACCAGGTCGGCTATCTCTTTGCCGTCAAGATCGATGCGCACGCCATAATAAGGTTTCTGAGCGGTGGCCTCGGTTACCTGCCCGGAAACCGGCATATCCACCGCCGCAAGCGAGTAGCTGCCCGGCCCGTATTCGCTGACGCGTTCGCCAATCAGCATTTTTTTGCTGCCCTGAAGCACCATGCACATAGAAGGCGAAAGCATGCCGCGGTTAAGCAGCGTCGGGCCGTCCAGGCGAATAAAACTCAGCCACGGCAAGGCGCTACCCAATTCTTTCAGGCCTGAGTCTTGTGGCGAAAAACGCCCGGCAACCAACCTGCATAATTCACTGATAATGCGGCCCGCAGGCCGCTCCTGTTGTTGCATCTCACCGCCCCATAATGGCTTTTGGTTCAAGATACGCTTCCAGCCCGTAGACGCCAAACTCCCGCCCCAGACCCGACTGTTTGAAGCCGCCAAACGGTGCGAGCGGCTCGTCGTAAACGCCGTTAATAAACACGCGCCCGGCAATCAGCTGGCTGGCAATAGACGCCGTACGTTCAGCATCTTTCCCGCTGACATAAGCCTGTAGGCCATAAACCGTGTCGTTGGCAATTTGCACCGCTTCGGCATCGTCCCTGTAGGTTATAACAGACAATACCGGCCCGAAGATCTCCTGCCGGGCAATAGTCATATCATTGCGCACGTTGACGAATACCGTAGGCTTAACAAAATAGCCGCTGGTTAAGCCCGCCGGACGACCTTCCCCGCCGCACAGCAGCTCCGCACCTTCTTCGATGCCGGTACGAATGTAATTCTGCACGCGCTGATACTGGCGGGCGGTAACGGCGGTCCCGATAGTAGTCTGCGGGTCGCTCGGGTCACCCACCACCAGCGTATTCAGGTGTTTCAGTATCTGCTCTTTAACTTCTTCCAGACGGTTTTCATGCACCAGCAGCCGCGTTCCGGCAATACAGGCCTGGCCGCTGTTCCACGACATAACCTGCAAGGCCAGAGGAATTGCCCGCTCAAGATCCACATCGTCGAGCAGCACATTGGCCGATTTTCCACCCAATTCAAGCGTTACGCGCTTCATGGTCGCCGCGCCGTCACGGGCAATAGTTTTGCCCACGTCGGTTGAGCCGGTGAAGGAGATTTTGGCAACGTCCGGGTGGCGCGTTATCTCGGCTCCCACCACATTGCCGAGGCCGGTGACAATATTAATCACGCCGTCAGGAAGGCCAGCCTCATGCAGACATTCGGTAATCAAGGCCGTTTGCTGTGCGCTTAGCTCGCTGGGTTTAATAACGGCCGTGCTGCCGGAGGCGATAACCATGGACAGCTTATTGGCAATAAAACCGTAATTAGCGTTCCAGGGCGTAATCAGGCCGACAACGCCAAGCGGCTCCATAACTACTGTAGCCGTACCAACCTGGGTTTCGAATGGATAGTTTTTCAGCAATTCGCTGGCCTGAAGAAAGCCGGTATATGAGCGGACGACGGTGCTTTGGGCAAAGCCGGTCGGGCAACCGTACTCTTCTACCATAGTTTCTATAAGCTCGGACTCACGCGCTTTTAGTGCATCATGCAGCCTTTGCAGCCAAATCATCCGCTGTTCGCGGCTTGAAAGGCGCATCTGGGGAAAAGCTGCTTTTGCGGCGGCGATGGCAAGGCGGGTATCTTCTTCATCCGCCAGGCGAACGTGGGCGACGGGCTGCTCGCTGACCGGGTGAAGCAAAGTCAGCACCTCGGTGCCGTGCGGCGTAAGGTGCTGACCGTTGATATAAATAGTATTGAGGGTTTTCATGGGTTGCGCTCCAGGGGTTGTGTCTACCGTTTAAGTCTCGGTGACTCAGGCCATTTTCCTGTAGCGCAATCCTGTTGGATGATTGCACAATCCTGCAAAAGCGGATTAAATTTTCAACTACCTGTTCTCTGCGGTCTGGAAACGACGCGCCCGTACCCAGTCGTAACACCAGTTATAAAGCACGGTATACGGCAGGAAGAACAAGAAGAAGCCGATTTCAACCATCAGCGCCTGCAGCAGAGTAACGTTAAGCATCCACGCCGCCAGCGGCAGACCGATCAGAATAAAGCCCCCTTCAAAGCCCAGCGCGTGGGCGATGCGCAGAGGCATGCCGCGTTTGCGGGACGGCGGGAAGAATTTATCAAACCCGGTGTTATAAATAATGTTCCAGACCATGGCGACGGTGGACAGCATGATCGCCAGCGCTCCCATCTGGAACAGCGGTTTATTCATCAGCCATGCGGCCGTGGGTGCACAAATACCAATGGCGATAACTTCAAAACCGACGGCGTGCACGATACGTTCGGCGAAGGTTCTGTTTTGCGATTTCATTTTTATGACTCCTGTTTCACAAGGTCGCCATTATCATCGCAATTACTGATATGATTAAGCTAACAGCCATCGATAAAAGCGATAGTTCATGCGTTACTCACCGGAATCTCTGGAAGCCTTCTTACAGGCCGTTGAAACGGGCTCTTTTTCCGCCGCCGCGCGCAAGCTGAAAAAGAGCCAGTCCACCATCAGCAGCGCGATTGCCAATCTTGAGGCGGATTTGGGCGTGACGCTGTTTGACCGCCACGCCCGCCAGCCAACGATTACCGCCCACGGTCAGCGGATTCTGCCCTACGTACAGGCCATATTTGCCGCCAGCGAGCGGCTTGATGAGGTCTCGGTAAGGCTGGCGGATAACGTCGAACCGCGCCTGAGCTTTGTGCTCTCCGACATGTGGCAAACCGCCCATCATGAGTCGATTCTTCAGCAGTTTTCCGCGCTCTACCCGGATATAGAGTTCGAGTGCATGATTGCCGAAGATGAAGACGTTATCGACCTGCTGCAATCCGGCCGCGCCCACGTAGGCGTTTTGCGTGTGCAGAAAAATTATCCGCCGGATATCACCGTCGCACGCCTGCAGGTTGGCGCCGAGATGACCATTTTTATCCATCGGGATCACCCTCTGGCCGCCCGTAAAGAGGTGCGAATGGACGAGTTACATACCGTACGGCAGCTGGTGCTGAAAACTTTTGTTCGCCCGGGTAATGTGGCCGAGCGCGGGCCCGTTTGGTCTTCACCTTCTCTGCTGTTGCTGCTGGAGATGGCGGAACAGGGATTTGGCTGGGGAATATTGCCGAGCTGGCTGGTGAAACAGTTTGGCCACGGCGTGCTGAAGGCGCTGCCGGTGGAAGGCTGGCCTCAAATGCTGGAAGTTGACGTTGCATGGTCGAATAAAACACCGCCGGGCCCTGCCGGGCGATGGATGATAGACAGGTTACGGGAGCGGCAGTAATAAATGCGCACACAGTTTCAGTTGTCAGCCTTTGTATTTTCAGGTTAAAAGTTTTGTTTCCCCACTCACAGAAAGGCCGCAGATGAGCGCTATTACCACCCTTTTCGCAATTACCGCCACCGTTACGTTGGGGGCGATGAGCCCCGGCCCCAGCTTTGTTTATGTGGCGCAGAATGCCGTTGCTCGTTCACGGGCGCACGGCCTGGTGACGGCTTTAGGCACCGGCGTTGGTGCTGCGGCGTTCTCGCTGATGGCGCTTCTGGGTTTACAGGCTTTTCTTCTGGCGGTTCCGGTGGCGTATACCGGAATAAAAATTGCGGGAGGCATTTATCTGCTGTGGCTGGCTTATAAAATCATTCGCCATTCACGCGAGCCGCTACACGTAGGCAATGTCGGCAAAAGTGAGAAGAGCATGTTTTCGACCTTTCGCGACGGGCTTTTCACCCAGCTTAGTAACCCGAAAACGGCGGTAGTTTTTGCCAGTATTTTCACCGCGTTGCTGCCGCGAGAGATCCCGACCTTCTATTATGTGGTGCTACCGTTGCTCTGTTTTGTGATTGACGCAGGCTGGTACTCGATTGTTACGCTGGTGCTCTCATCTGAAAGGCCACGCAACGCGTATCTGCGCTTTAAGACGGTTATCGACAGGCTGGTGGGCGGCGTGATGGGGATTCTGGGGCTGAAGCTGATTTTCTTTTCACGCTGAGCGTGAAAACAGAAAGCCACCGCAGACGGTGGCTCATTCGAGAGGAATCAATGAATCCCCAACCGGTGCGCATGGGAGATTTCTTCGCGCAGCTCAAGGTGGGTTAAGCCCAGTAGATCGGCAAACTCCAGTTTTAGCTGCTGCAGGCGGATCAGGAATTGTGCGGGGGTCAACTGCTCCTGCTCACGGCGAAGAAATTCAAACGCTAAGGTGGTTGGGGTTATCTCGGTGTCCATGTTAATCCTCTGTTTGGTTGTGAAATCAGGACGATTGTATCACAAATGAGCTGTGCAAAAAACGGTCAAAACGGCGTTTTCTGGCGCTTTTAACTCTTACCTAAACGACATCAGGAACGAAGCATGTTTTCAAAGCATTATGAAGTTGATGAAAGCCATATTGATTTTCAGGGCGTGGTAGACGGCCTTTATTACCCGTTTTATATGGAGTGGACCCGCCACGCGTATATGCGTGAAGCGCTGGGGATTGATATCGAAGAAGAGTTTCGCCAGGGCAAGCTCTATATGGTGCTGGAATACTCCCTGCGCTTTCGCAAAAGCCTGCAAAAAGGCGACAGCGTCGAAGTCACCTGCCAATTAGAGCGCAATGAGAAGCGTAACCGCGTGAACTTCGCCCAACAGATAAAAGTCGACGGTGTGGTTTATGCCGAGGCGACTTTTGTCGCAACCTGCCTGGCAAACGGCCGCCCTTCTATGCCGGAAGCCGTGATGAGTGCGTTAGAGCAACTCTGAGCATCGTTAAGGCCTGAAAAATGGCCTTAACATTAATATCTTTAATTATTTATGGTTATTCTGTTGCCCAAATCCTGCTAACCTTTGCCGATACGTGAATTCAATTTCAGGATATTGCTATGCAAGAATTTATCCGCCCAATGTTGCAACTGCCTAATAACGAAAAGAAACTGTTGCTGCATTCCTGCTGTGCCCCCTGCTCGGGCGAAGTGATGGAGGCGATTCAGGCTTCCGGTATCGAATACACCGTTTTCTTCTACAACCCTAATATTCACCCGCAGAAAGAGTATCTGCTGCGTAAAGAAGAGAATATCCGCTTTGCCGAGCAACATGGCGTGCCGTTTGTGGATGCCGACTATGATACCGATAACTGGTTTGAACGGGCAAAAGGGATGGAGTGGGAGCCTGAGCGCGGGGTCAGATGCACGATGTGCTTCGATATGCGTTTTGAACGCACCGCGCTGTATGCCCACGAGCACGGGTTTAACGTCATCAGTAGTTCACTCGGTATTTCTCGCTGGAAAAACATGCAGCAGATCAACGACTGCGGCCAGCGTGCGGCTGCGCCTTATGAAGGCATGAGCTACTGGGATTATAACTGGCGTAAACAGGGCGGCTCTGCACGCATGATTGAGATAAGCAAGCGCGAGCAGTTTTACCAGCAGGAGTATTGCGGCTGCGTTTATTCCCTGCGCGACACCAACCTGCACCGCAAAGCCAACGATCGCCCGCTGATTAAGATAGGCAAGCTTTACTACGGCAAAGACGACGACACTTCGCAGGCATAAATAAACGGGGCGGGTGAACGAGCGTGCGGTGGGGTTAAAAATCCGGGAGCCTGCCGACATCAGTCAGGCCCCGTAATTACTCAGTAAATCCCAGAAGTCCCCTGCACTTTCCTGAGCAGGTCTGCAATTTATAGTCAGCAACCCTGTAAATTGCACGGATATATTCTATTTGATTTTTAAGGCACTTAACGCAAATCATAGCTTTGCAGTTTGCGTTAAGTGCGATTTCACTGTGGCTACATTAATGAGAGCGCTTTCTTAGCGTTATTCTCCCGCCAGCCCGCGATTTTTTAACATCGGCTCGCTGCGTGGATCATGACCGCGCCAATCGCGATACAGCGCTTCCAAATCGCTGCTGTTGCCGCGCGATAAAATAGCCTCCCTGAAACGCTGCCCGTTTTCATGCGTCAGCCCGCCCTGCTCCACAAACCACTGATAGCCATCATCCGCCAGCATCTGCGTCCAGATATAGGCGTAGTAGCCTGCCGCATAGCCGCCGCCAAAGATATGGGCGAAATAGCTGCTGCGGTAACGCGGAGGAACTTCGGCCAGCCGGATATGCTCTTTTTCCAGCGCCTGAGATTCAAAGAGTGTGACATCCTCAATTTGCGTTCCCGCCTCAAGGCTGTGCCAGTTCATATCCAGCAACGCGGCCGCCAGCAGCTCGGTCATGTCATAGCCTTTGTTAAACTGCGCGGCACGGAACAGTTTGCTGCGCAGCGCTTCCGGCATAGGTTCATTGGTTTGGTAATGGCGGGCGTAGTTTGCAAACACCTGCGGCTGGCTGGCCCAGTGCTCGTTGATTTGCGAAGGAAACTCCACAAAGTCACGCGGCGTATTGGTACCGGAAAGGCTTGCGTAGCGCTGGGTCGCAAACAGGCCGTGCAACGTGTGGCCAAATTCATGGAATAGCGTCACTACGTCATCCCAGGAAATCAGCGCCGCCTCACCGGCCGCCGGTTTAACGTAGTTACAGACGTTGTAGATAACCGGCATAGCGCCAAATAGCGTTGACTGCTCGACAAAGTTGCCCATCCACGCCCCGCCGCTTTTGCTGTCGCGGGCAAAGAAATCGCCGTAGAACAGCGCCATGCCGCGCCCGTCTTTATCGAATATTTCCCAGGTTCGCACGTCCCGGTGATAAGTCGGGATATCAAACCGCTCGACGAAGTTCAGGCCAAAAAGCTGGCTGGCCGCCCAGAACACGCCGTTGTGCAACACGCCGTTAAGCTCGAAGTAGGGTTTAATCTGGCCTTCGTCGAGATCGTATTTAGCGCTGCGAACCTGTTCGGCGTAGAACTGCCAGTCCCAGGCGGCTGCCTGAAAACCACCCTGCTGTTGGTCAATAACATGCTGAATGTCTTTCAGTTCGCGCCCGGCGCGCCCGGTTGCGGCAGGCACAATATTTCTCATAAAGCGCAGCGCCGCATCGGGCATTTTTGCCATCTGGTCGGCCATTTTCCAGGCCGCATAATTGTCAAAGCCCAACAGCCTGGCCTGTTCTGCCCGTAGTACCGCCAGGCGCGCCACAATGGAACGAGTGTCGTTGACGTCGTTGCGCTGAGAGCGTTCCCAGCCCGCGTTAAACAGTTTTTCACGCGTGGCCCTGTTAGCCAGGCTTTGCAACGCGGGTTGTTGGGTAAAGTTCAGCAGAGGTATAAGCCATTTACCCTCCAGCCCTTTGTCCGCTGCGGCCTGAGCGGCGGCGGCAATTTCAGCGCCGGTTAAGCCTTGCAGCTCGCTGACATCATCAACAACCAGCCCGCCGGCTTTATCTGCCGCATGCAGGCGATTGTTGAATTGGCTGGTCAACTGCGCGCTCTCTTTATTCAGCGCTTTCAGACGCGTTTTATCGCCCTCGCTAAGCGTTGCCCCGGCCAGCTTGAAGTATTGCCATGTGACCTCGATCAGGCGCAGCGATTCCGCATCCAGTTCTAAACCGTGGCGCTGACGATAAACCTCGTCGAGACGGGCAAACAGCCTGTCATTAAGGCGAATGTCATCGGCCAGTTCCGCCAGTTCGGTTGAAAACGCTTCATCGAGCTGCTGCAAAAAATCGCTGGTATGAGCCGACGTCATGGCATAAAAAACGCTGGTCACCCGCCCCAGTATCGCGCCGGTTTGCTCCAGCGCCAGATAAGTGTTTTCAAACGTTGGCGCATCCGGGTTAGCGGCGATAGCGGCAACCTCTTCCCGTTTTATACGCTTACCTTCATCAAAGGCAGGACGATAATGCTCGTTAGCAATGACGTCAAAATGCGGAGCCTGATAAGGCAATAAACTCGGCTGTAAAAATGGGTTGTCGTGCAGCATTCTTTACTCCCGGTGACCTGAAAAGATCTCTAGTTATAGCGTATTTGACTCTGTTTCTTAATATAAAACTAAGATTACCGCAGCCCGCTGGCGTGCTAATGTAGGGGAAAACAAAATCATTGAGGAACGAAGAGATGATTGTACTGGTTACGGGTGCTACGGCAGGTTTCGGTGAAAGCATTACCCGCCGCTTTATTAAGAATGGCCATAAGGTTATCGCCACCGGCCGCCGTCAGGAGCGCCTGATAGAGCTGAAAGAAGAGCTTGGGGATAACCTGATGACGCTGCAACTCGATGTGCGCAACCGCGCCGCTATCGAAGAAGCGCTGGCAAGCCTGCCGGGCGCATGGCAGCAGATTGATATCCTGGTGAACAATGCCGGTCTGGCGCTGGGCATGGAGCCAGCGCACAAAGCCAACGTTGACGACTGGGAAACCATGATCGACACCAACAACAAGGGCCTGGTTTACATGACCCGCGCCGTGCTGCCCGGCATGGTCGAGCGCAATCGCGGCCATATCATCAACATAGGTTCCACCGCAGGAAGCTGGCCGTATGCGGGCGGTAACGTCTATGGAGCAACTAAGGCGTTTGTGCGCCAGTTCAGCCTGAACCTGCGTACCGACCTGCATAAAACCGCCGTGCGCGTGACCGATATTGAGCCGGGCATGGTTGGCGGCACAGAGTTTTCCAACGTGCGCTTCAAAGGCGACGATGATATGGCGGGTAAAACCTACGAAAATGCCAATGCTTTGACCCCGGAAGACGTAACCGAGGCGGTCTGGTGGGTTGCAACGCTGCCTAAGCACGTTAACATCAACACGCTGGAGATGATGCCGGTTAGCCAATCTTTTGCCGGGCTGAGTATTCACCGCGAAGGTTAATCCTCCCCCTGTACCCGGATGATTACTCCGGGTATAGGTTTTAACGTTATTCGATGTTAAATTTGCCTAAAAGCTCTAATAAGAAAAACGCATGCCACTTTCCAGCGAAATCAATCCCACTCAGCCGGTAAATCAGCAAATTTATCGCATCCTGCGGCACGAAATTGTGCGCTGCCTGATAGCACCAGGTACGCCACTTTCGGAGAAAGAAGTTTCGCTGCGCTTTGACGTCTCGCGCCAGCCGGTGCGGGAAGCGTTTATCAAACTGGCGGAAACGGGCCTGGTGCAAATTCGCCCTCAGCGCGGCACATGGGTAAGTAAAATATCCATCAGCCACGTAAAAAACGGGTGTTTTATCCGCGAGGCCATCGAAAGAGCGGTGGTAAAACGCGCGGCGACGAAAGTAACCCACTCGGATTTATTCACGCTTGAGCATTTACTCAATCAGCAAAGCGTAGCTATCAGCGACGGTAAAATTGATGATTTTTTCTCTCTTGACGATAAATTCCATCAGCAGCTCGCGCTGATTGCGGATTGCAGCCTGGCGTGGGAAACGGTCGAAAATATTAAAGCAACTATGGATCGTGTGCGTTACATGAGCCTCGATCACGTTTCGCCCCCGGCGATGCTGCTGGAGCAGCACCACGACATTTTTAATGCGCTGAAAGCGCAGAATGAAGAAGAAGTTGATGCCGCAATGCACCGCCATTTACATGAAATAAGCCAGTCTATCTTGCAAATCAGGCAGGAAAAACAGGACTGGTTTAGCGACGAGTAGCTGGACAGCGGAAACCACAGCGGGGCCATTACGGCCCCGCCTACCTGTCATCGAAGGGATTATTCGATTCGATCACGCACAATGAACAGATAGCAGAGTGCGCCGATAAAGGTCACACAAGCGGCAATGACCAACGCCATATTAAAGGAGTGGGTCGTGTCGACGATCCAGCCCGTGACTACCGGCGCAAAGGAGGCAAAAATAAAACTGCCGAAGTTTTGTATTGCCGCAACGGACGCGACTTTTGTTTCTGAAACCAGAACCTGAACCAGTCCCCACGCTGATGTGCCAGCAAAATGGACGCAGAATAGCGCCATCGAGATGAATGCCACAGCCTGCATTGGGGTGGATGACTGCACAACCAGTAACGTACCAAGCGCAGAAAGCACTAAACCGGCGACAATCGCTGTCTTGCGAGTTTTGGCGAGATCATACCCACGTTTAGCAAAGGCATCGACCACGATACCGTTGATCCACATGCCCACCGCCGCCGCTAAAAATGGAATAGCCGCAACCCAGCCTGTTTTTGCGAGGCTAAAACCCTGCTCCGCCTGCAAATATCCTGGCAGCCAGGCGATGTATAACCATCCGGTATAATTCACCCCTGAGAATCCTAAAATCATTCCCCAGGTCGTACGGGATTTAAATAAGGCTAACCATTCGTTAAAGCGAAGCTTTGGGCGCGGCGTAAGGGGGGCGGACAAATATTCTCTCTCGGTTTCGTCCAATGCAAACTGCGCCCGGTTGCGGTACCAAATATACCAACAAATACCGACAAGGACCCCGGCAAGCCCGATGACCACAAACATCGTGCGCCATCCCCATGCGAGCTGCATAACAACCAGCGCAGGCGGTGCTATCGCTTGCCCTATTACCGTTGATGAATTAAAAATACCGAGCGCCGTTCCTCGTTCTTTTTGCACATACCAGTCAGTAATCGACTTCACACCGGCAGGCATAAACGGCGCCTCGCCTATTCCCAGACCAATACGCAACATAATAAAATGACTAAATGAGTTCACCACCCCGGTGGCAGCTTGCATTGCAGACCAAAAGATTAGACCCGCGCCGAGAACGATACGAGGGCCAAAACGATCGAGCAATATTCCCGATGGCAGCTGCGATAAACCATAAGACAGGGAGAAAGCCGAGAGTAATACCCCGAATTCCGTTGCCGACAGTCCAAGCTCGCCGCGGATGGCTTCCCCTGCGACACTTAATGATGAACGATCCAGAAAATTCACGATCCCGGCAATAAAAAGAAGAACCAGAGTCACGGTTTGTATACGGCGTATCCTTGCAGGCTTATCTATTATTGGTTCTTTTGTTAACGTCTGTTCCATCACGGTCTCCGGTAGCTAAATACAATTAATGAATTAACGCAGAATAAATTCTTTGAAGTGCACGGAAATAAAACAAGTTCCTCCAGAGAGAAGCCCCAAATTCGAGATGGACGATGCGCGTAACCAGCCGGCTTCGGTCGTAGCCAGGAACAACCGCCCTGGCCGCGAGTAATTTATTTTCCATAATAGATTTCCTGTGGATTGCGCTGTGTATAGCGCTTCAGTAGCTACGTGCTTGATCAAGCGCTGGCGTGGCTTTGGGCTCGGCGGCGTCTTCCTCAATACTGAGGTCACGATCCCTGACCTCCGGCATCAACAGCGCGGAAAGCAGCCCAATAATCGAGTAACAAACCAGCATCACCACAACGGGCCACCAGGAATCCGTCATATTCACGAAAATACCGGCCAGCACCGGCCCGAAACCAACGGCCACCAGCCCGCCCACTTCCTTGGAGATGGCCATGCGGGTAAAGCGATTACGCGAGCCGAACATTTCTGCCATCGTGATGTTCTCCAGCGCAAACAGCCCCAGGACAGCAACGTTATGAATGATGATAATGGAGGCCATAATCACGCTTACCCCCTTGCTGCTATCAACAATCATCGAGAGCATTGGCCAGGCGAGAATAATCGCCGAAATATTGATGATGATATAAGGTACGCGGCGGCCCACTTTGTCGGACAGCCAGCCAAGAAGCGGAATAGTGATGAATCCGATAGCCGAGCTGATCATTAAGGCATCGGTCGGAATGCTTTTATCAAACAGCAGGGTCTGTACAAGGTAGCCCGCAAGGAAAGTCTGGATCAGGCCTGAATTACCCGCCTGACCAAACCGCAGGCCGGTTGCCAGCCAGAAGGATTTGCTGGTGAACATGGCGCTAAGCGAATGGGTGTCGCCGCGCTCTTTTACGCCAGCCGTTGCCTCCTCCTCGCTGACTTTCTCAAACACCGGGCTTTCTTTCAGGTTAAGCCGCAGCCAGATCGCAAATATCATCACCACAGCGCTTGCGAGGAACGGCACGCGCCAGCCCCACGCCAGCAGCTGTTCTTTATCCAGCACAAAGAACATCACCGCCCAGATTGCCGTAGCCGATAACGTACCGCAGTTGGTGCCCATAGCGACCAGGGAAGAAATAATGCCGCGCCTGCCCTTTGGCGCATATTCCGCCAGCATTGTTCCCGCTCCGGAAATCTCGGCTCCCGCCCCCAAACCCTGGATAATACGCAGGGCAACCAGCAGCAGCGGTGCAAAAATCCCGATTTGTGCATACGTCGGTAATACGCCAATCAGCGTGGTGCAAATCCCCATCATAGTGATGGTAATAAACAGGACTTTTTTACGCCCGATGGTGTCACCCATACGGCCAAAAATAAAAGCCCCGACTATCCTGGCAATATAACCTGCACCGTAGGTTCCCATTGCCAGAATTAATGCCATGGCAGCAGACTGCTCCGGGAAAAATATTTCGTGAAACACCAGCGCTGCGCCAAGAGAGTAAAGCTGGAAGTCCATGAATTCCAGCGCGGTGCCCAGCCAGCCTGAAACGGCGGCCTTTATCAAGTCTGAAGTGCTTCTTTCCGGCTGTTGCGGAGTTAATAGGGTTGTCGTCATAGTTCTGATCTCTGAAATTTATTGTTGTAGGTACAGAAAATATTCAGAAACAGCAGCTGTGGCTCAGAAATTCAATAAGACCTTACAGCAGTGCTGCTGGTCTTTTTCGAAGGTTTCCATCGCCTCAATAATCTGAACATAATTAAAATGATGAGTGATTAGTTTCTTAGGCTGAATAAGCCCGGCCAGCATCCAGCTGATGACCTGAGAAAAGCGATTACTGTTGAGACGGGAGCTATAGATAGTTAGCTCTTTGCTGGTAATGCCCTGCTGGCTAATGACGCAGGGTTCGGAGGAAAAACCCATAATGCCGATACGCGCCGCAGGGGATGCGAGGCGAATCGCCTCCGGCAGAATGGAAGGATGGCAGGCTGCATCGATAATAACCGTCGGGAGGATGCCAAGCACGGTGAGCTCTTCAACCAGATCCAGCCCTGCGTTGTTGATAACGTGATCCGCGCCGCAGGTTTTTGCCATTTGCAGGCGTTCCTCAATGCGGTCGACGGCAATCACCTCTTTCACGCCATACACGCCGCGCAGAGCCTGAATACAGGTCAGTCCCATCGGCCCTGCGCCGTATACCAGGGCGGTGTCCAGCTTGCCGGGAGTCAGCTGGCTGCAAAGATTGGCGGCGATGGTAAAAGGCTCAATCATCGTCGCTTCATCGTCGGAGATTGCATCCGGCACAATGTGGACATTTTTAGCGGGGAGCGTCACGTATTCGCTGAAGCCGCCGTCGCGGTGCACGCCGATAACCTGGAGTTCTTCGCAGACGTTAGGCCGCCCGACGGAGCAGGGATAGCAGCGCCCGCAGCTTACTACCGGGTCCCCCGCCACTCGCGCCCCGAGCAGGTTTGTGTCAACGCCCTCGCCAACGGCATCAACGTGGCCAAAGAATTCATGTCCGATCACGCGTGGGTATTTAGCAAAAGGATTATGCCCGCGCCAGATGTGCAGGTCCGAGCCGCAAATTCCCGCGCTGGCAACACGCATTCGCACCTCGCCCGCCTCCGGGTGCGGGTCTTCGCGCTCTTCGATAACTAAATCATTCGGGGTTCTGACGGTAATAGATTGCATTATTTTTACTCCATCCAGTTTCGATAAAGGCTCGATCACCAGTTCCAGAGCGTGCCGTCTTCCAGGCGAGCCACCGGAAGATAGGCTGGTTCGTAGGGATATTTAGCCGCCAGCTTTTCGTCAAATTCGATGCCGAGGCCGGGCTTATTGCCGGGATGCATATAGCCGCTGTCGAACGACCAGCTATGGGGGAAGACTTCCAGCATCTGCTCTGAGTAACCCATATATTCCTGCACGCCAAAATTCGGCACCCAGAGGTCAAAATGCAGCGCTGCGGCCATGCAGACCGGCGAGAGGTCGGACGGCCCATGCGAGCCGGTGCGGACCTGGTACAATGAGGCAAAATCGGCAATACGGCGCATGCCGGTAATCCCGCCCGCGTGGGTGATGGTGGTGCGGATATAATCGATAAGCTGCTCTTCAATCAGCTGCTTGCAGTCCCAGATGCTGTTGAACACTTCTCCCACGGCAATTGGCGTCACCGTGTGCTGGCGAATCAGGCGGAAGCACTCCTGGTTCTCCGCAGGCGTTGGGTCTTCCATCCAGAACAGGCGGTAGTCCTCCACGCTTTTGCCAAAACGCGCGGCTTCTATCGGCGTCAGCCGATGGTGCATGTCGTGCAGCAGATGCTCCTCGAAGCCAAACTTCGAGCGAACCGCTTCAAACAGCTTTGGCGTAAAGTCGAGGTATTTTTCCGTAGACCACAGCTGCTCTTCCGGCCAGTCACCCTTGGTCGCTGGCTCGTATGCCTGCCCTTTGCCTTTCGCCATACCGTAAGTCGTTTTCATGCCCGGCACGCCGCACTGGACACGAATAGCTTTGAAACCCATCTCTTTATGGCGGGCATAGTCTTCCAGCACTTCATCAATGGAGTGCCCTGTGGTGTGGCAATAGACCATGACGCCTTCGCGCGATGCCCCCCCCAAAAGCTGGTAGAGCGGCATTCCGGCGGCCTTAGCTTTAATATCCCACAGCGCCATATCCACAGCCGAAATGGCAGACATTGTGACCGGCCCGCGCCGCCAGTAGGCGCCTTTGTAGAAAAACTGCCAGATATCTTCGATGCGCTGGGCATCGCGGCCTATAAGCTGCGGGCAGACGTGATCCCGCAGATAGGAGGCGACCGGCAATTCACGCCCGTTGAGCGTGGCATCCCCCAGCCCGGTTATTCCCTCATCGGTGGTTATTTTCAGCGTGACAAAGTTACGCCCCGGACAAGTGACAAACACCTCGGCACTCACTATTTTCATTACCTGATTCCTTGCGGCAGATTGCAGCGGCGACAATTATTGAGGCAGAAATTACCTTCAACGCAACTACCATACAAGTATGCAAATAATGATATCCGAAGATGAGTCACACTTTATGTATGACTCAATGCAACGTATACATCCGAAATGGGAAGAGGATTGAAGGGAAAAAAAAGAGAATCAGGCCCGGCCCCAGCCGGCGACGATAATCAGCATGCCGCAGAAGGCAATGGCCGCCCCGGTCCAGTCATAAACGCTAAGTTTTACGCCATCAACAATGCGCAGCCAGAGCAGCGCGGTGACCACATAGACTCCGCCGTAGGCTGCATATACCCTGCCGCTGGCCGCCGGATGCAGCGTTAACAGCCAGACAAAAATCGCCAGAGAGAGCGCAGCAGGCAGCAGTAACAACACCGAACCGCCTCGCCTCAACCATAGCCAGGGCAGAAAACAGCCGATAATTTCCGCAAGCGCGGTGGCAAAAAACAGCAATGTCGTTTTGATCATATTGTGATTTATTCAGTAATAATGGTTGCAGAAGATTGACGCATATAGGCGCAATCCTGGACGAATGGTATTATTCGCTCTGAAAACTGCTTAACCCTAAAAGGAAATTGCAATGAACTCAATCCTTCGTAAGCCTCTGTCATGGATGCCGTTAGCCTTGCTGGGTGCAGCGCTCATGGTTTCCGTTCCGGTGCAGGCAGATACGAACGTTGTCGTCGTCCAGCCAGGCTCCGGCAACACCGTGGGCGGTCAGGAAAATTCGCTGACCCGCCAGCGCGCCGCTGAAGAAAAAGAACAGTGGAACGACACCCGCACTCTGCGCCAGAAGATTAACCGCCACAACGAAAAAGTATTCGATCGTGAATCTGCCCGTGGTGATAAAAACTGGGACAAAGAAGATGCCGCCCAGGACAACTTCGACAAATGCCAGCAAAGCGCCAACGTCAACGTCTACTGGGAGCCAAACACAATGCGCTGCCTGGACCGCCGTACCGGCCGCATTGCTAACCCATAATTTCACTCGTCTTTAAAGGCTCCTGCCGCCGGGAGCCTTCCCCATCTGCGCAAGGACAAGCCATGAGTCAGGAATTAACAATTCGCCTTCGCCCGCTTGAGCGCGAAGATCTTCGCTTCGTTCACCAACTGGACAACAATGCCAGCGTGATGCGCTACTGGTTTGAAGAGCCTTACGAAGCGTTTGTGGAGCTTTCCGACCTTTACGACAAGCACATTCACGACCAAAGCGAACGCCGCTTCGTTATCGACTGCAACGGCATGAACGCCGGCCTGGTGGAGCTGGTAGAAATAGATCATATTCACCGCCGCGCGGAGTTCCAGATAATTATTACCCCGGATTATCAGGGCAAAGGCCTGGCCTCACGCGCCGCCAAGCTGGCGATGGATTACGGTTTTACCGTGCTCAATCTCTATAAGCTGTATTTGATTGTCGATAAAGAGAACGAAAAAGCGGTGCATATCTACAAGAAGCTGGGCTTTATTGTGGAAGGCGAATTGATTCACGAGTTCTTTATTAACGGCCAGTATCGGGACGCTATCCGCATGTGCATTTTCCAGCATCAATTTTTGGCAAAAAAAACGCCGGAAAACACTTTACTGAAGCCTACCGCACAGTAGGCCAGAACCCTCTCCCGGCCCGGGGAGAGGGAATTAATCCCGGCTACTGATTCGCAGCCTGGCGCAAGTCACATACGCGAATGGCTTTCCCTTCCGAACGCGGCAGGCTGCCGCAGTTAACGATAGTAATATCGGTAGAAATCCCCACCATCGACTTGATGCGATGACGCAGCTCGTGGCACACGCCACAGCGCTGTTCATGACTGAGATAGAGGCTGCTTTCCTTCAGTTCCACCTTGATTGCCAGGGTGTCGAGATGCCCGCGGCGATGCACTTCCAGCTGATAGTGCGGCGCAAGATGCTGGAATTTGAGGATCTCTTCTTCCAGCTGCGACGGGAAGACGTTTACCCCGCGGATAATCAGCATATCGTCCGAACGCCCGGTGATTTGGTCCATGCGGCGCATAGTGCGCGCGCTGCCGGGCAGTAAGCGCGTCAGGTCGCGCGTGCGGTAGCGAATAACCGGTAATGCTTCTTTGGTGAGCGTGGTAAACAGCAGTTCGCCTTGCTCACCGTCTTCCAGCGGCACGCCGCTCTGCGGATCGACAATTTCCGGGTAAAAATGATCTTCCCAGATGGTCGGCCCGTCGCGAGATTCGAGGCACTCCATGGCAACGCCTGGCCCCATCACTTCCGACAGGCCATAAATATCCAGGGCGGTAATACCCAGGCGACGCTCTATTTCCGCGCGCATGGCTTTAGTCCAGGGCTCCGCGCCGAACACACCAACCCGCAGGGAGCAGCCGCTGGCATCCCCGCCCATCTGGCGCTCCATTTCTTCAATCAGATTCAGGCACCAGGACGGCGTCACCATAATCATATCGGGCTTAAAATCACGGATCAGCTGCGCCTGTTTCTCGGTCTGACCGCCTGACATCGGGATCACCGTAGCACCGAGTCTTTCTGCGCCGTAATGCGCACCCAGCCCGCCGGTAAACAGGCCATAGCCGTAGGAAACGTGGATTTTATCTTTGGGCGTTCCGCCAGCGGCACGCAGAGAACGGGCAACCAGGTTAGCCCAGGTATCGATATCGTTCTGGGTATAGCCCACTACCGTGGGTTTGCCGGTGGTGCCGGAAGAAGCGTGAATACGCACCACTTGTTCCATCGGCACCGCGAAAGTGTCAAAAGGATAGTTATCGCGTAGATCCTGCTTAGTGGTGCAAGGAAACAGGCGAATATCCTTCAGCTCTTTAAAATCATCAGGGTGAACGCCAACGGCGTCAAATTTACGCTTATACATTGGGACATTGTTATAAGCGTGATTCAGGGTCCACTTCATGCGCTCCGTTTGCAGGGCCTGAAGTTCATCCAGCGATGCGGTTTCAATCGTTTCCAGCTTGGTTGCAGAGGTTATCATTATAGGGTACTCGCAGGTTTGATTAGCTCACACGCTCAAGGATCAGGGCAATGCCCTGACCCACACCGATACACATGGTGCAAAGGGCATAGCGCCCGCCGCGCCGGTGCAGCTCCAGGCTGGCCGTCAATGCCAGTCTGGCTCCGCTCATCCCCAGCGGGTGCCCTAAGGCGATGGCACCGCCGTTAGGATTCACATGCGGGGCATCATCCGGGAGCCCCAGTTGACGAAGCACGCCGAGCGCCTGCGCGGCGAACGCTTCGTTTAATTCAATTAAATCCATGTCGTGAATACTGAGCCCGGCGATTTCCAACACTTTTCGTACCGCAGGGACCGGGCCAAGCCCCATCAGACGGGGTTCGACGCCGGCGGTCGCCATAGCAACAATTCGAGTTTTTGGGGTCAGACCGTGATGTACAGCGGCAGATTCGCTGGCAATAATCAGCGCCGCCGCCCCGTCGTTCACCCCGGATGCGTTACCAGCCGTTACCACGCCGTTTGCACGGAACGGGGCCTTCAATCCTGCCAGCTGTTCCAGCGTCGTTTCCGCTCGCGGATGCTCGTCTTCACGCACTTCAGTTACCGCCCCCTTGCGCCCGCTAAGGGTCACCGGAACAATCTCTTCGGCCAGAATTCCCTTCTGCTGAGCCTGCGCGGTGCGCTGCTGGCTGCGCCAGGCGAAGGCATCCTGATCGGCACGACTTATATTTAACAATTCCGCTACATTCTCTGCCGTTTCCGGCATGCTGTCAGTACCAAATTGCGCGGCCATGAGCGGGTTCACAAAACGCCAGCCGATGGTAGTGTCGAACATCTCCGCCTGGCGCTGAAACGGCGAGCTGGCCTTGCCCATCACAAACGGCGCCCGCGACATGGACTCCACTCCGCCCGCCAGCATCAACTGTGCATCGCCCGCTTTAATCGCACGAGCAGCGAAGCCCACGGCATCCAGCCCGGAGCCGCACAGGCGGTTAATAGTCGTGCCAGGCACGTTCTGACCTAATCCCGCCAGCAAGGTCGCCATGCGCGCCACGTTGCGGTTATCTTCTCCGGCCTGGTTGGCGCAGCCGAAAATCACGTCGTCCACCGCGCTCCAGTCCAGATTCGGGTAACGGGCCAGCAATTCCCGGAGAGGAATCGCCGCTAAATCATCCGCACGCACGCCGGAAAGCACACCGCCGTAGCGGCCAATAGGAGTGCGAACGCCGTCGCATATAAAAGCCTGATTCATAATTTTGCTCCCGAAACGGTAGTCCCGATGCGATGCGCACGGCCGCGAAACAGCGCCAGCGTTTTCTCATCCTGATTGATAATTTCGATGTCGTAGACCCCGGTCTGCCGTCCCTGATGGCGCACCTGAGCCACCGCTTTCAGGCGGTCACCCTCTTTACCCGGACGCATGAAATCGATATTGCAGCCCGAAGCGACCGCCGCCAGCCCCTGGCTGTTGCAGGCGTAGGCAAAAGCGGTATCGGCGAGGGTAAAAAGCTGCCCGCCGTGGCAGGTCTGGTGCCCGTTGAGCATTTCGGCGGTAATCGTCATGGTCAGCACCGCAAACCCTTCGCCCATTTCGATGATTTCAATGCCCATTTGCTTTGCGCAGTTGTCACGGGCGTACATTTCGCGGGCGTTAGCCCATGCATTAGTGCTCATGTTGGTTCTCCAGCAGCGCGCGCTGGCGCAGCAGTGAGGTTGGCCGGTAACGCTCTTCTCCGTAGTGGCGCTGGAGGTTTTCCAGCAGCGTTAGCACGTTCTGCCAGCCGAGTTTTGCGCCCCAGGCGAGCGGCCCCTGCGGATAATTGACGCCCAGGCGCATAGCGGTATCGATATCCGCCTCGCTGGCGACGCCTTTTTGCAGCGCATCCAGAGCCTCGTTTGCCAGCATCGCGACCGTGCGCCAGACCAGCATTCCGGGGTAATCTTTAATCACCAGCACGCGCTTGCCCTGCTGCTGGTAATAATGAATAACTTTCGCCAACTGCAAAGACGTGACCGATGCAGATGCCGCCAGTATCTCCAGCGAGGTGTCGGCCAGCCTGTCTCTCAGCACCACCGGGCGCTTTAGCTCTGCCGACAGCGCCGTTGCGGTAATCCCGCTGGTCACCGCCACCAGAACTTCATCCAGCTCGAGCGTTTTACCCGTATGTACCACCTGCGTAGCGGCGTTATCGTCCGGCTGCCCGGCCTGATATTCCGGTTGGGCATCCAGCGGCCAGCGATATACGCCCTGCCCGGTTTTCTTGCCGAGACGTTTGCCCAGCACTAATTCCTGCTGAGCCAGGGACGGCAGGAATCGGCGCTCCTGCCAGAAGGCGTTAAACACCGAGCAGGTCACGGCAAAATTTACGTCCTGACCAATCAGGTCAGTCAGCGCCAGCGGCCCCATCGGGAAACCGGCGCCCTCACGTAAAGCGGCATCAATCACTGCCGCAGGAGCAACCTGCTCCTCCAGCGCTCGCCACGCTTCGGCGTAATAAGGACGAGCCACTCGGTTAACGATGAAGCCCGGCGTGGACTGGCAGCACACCGGCTGTTTTCCCCAGCGCAGAGCCAGCTCGCTCAACTGCCCGGCAACCTCAGAAGAGGTCTCCAGGCCGCTAACAATTTCCACCAGCTTCATGACCGGCGCGGGATTAAAGAAGTGCAGTCCGGCCACGCGCTGAGGGTTTTCAATTCCGCTGGCAAGAGCGGTAATTGAAATCGATGAGGTATTACTGGCAAAAACCGCATCCGGAGAGCAAATTGCAGCAAGATCGCGGAAAATTGCTTGTTTGATATCTATTTGCTCGGCGGCGGCTTCGATGACCAGGCCCACATCGGCGAGGTCTGCCAGCTTTTCTGCCGCATGAAGACGGGCTACCGTTGCCAGCTTGCTGGCTTCATCAAGCTTTCCCTTTGCCACACGGGCGCTGAGCGCGGTGGCAATGCCGTCGATGGCGCGTTTAGCCGCGCCGGGCTGAATGTCGTAGAGCCAGACGCGATGACCGGCACCGGCGGCAACCTGCGCAATACCCGCGCCCATTGTGCCGCTGCCGATCACCGCAATAACTGCATCAGGCGTCAGCATGATCATTTCCCCTTAAAGGTTGCCGGGCGCCTGGCCAGAAACGCAGAAACGCCTTCACGGTAATCTTCGCTGCGCCCGGCGAGACGCTGGTAATCACGTTCCAGATCCAGTTGGGCATCAAGCGTGTTGGTTTCTGAGGCATAAATCGCTTTTTTGATTAGCCCAAGGCCGAAGGTCGGCTGGCTGGCAAAATGGGTCGCCAGCTGGCGCGCGGTATCGCCCAGTTGCTCGTCGTCCACTACCTGCCAAATCATGCCCCACTGGTGAGCCTGTTCGGCGCTAAGCGTATCGCCCATCAGCGCCAGGCCCATTGCCCGTGCGCGGCCCGTAAGCCGGGGTAAAAACCAGGTACCGCCGCAGTCGGGAACCAGGCCCAGCTTGCTGAAAGACATAATGAATTTTGCCGAACGTGCGGCGATAACCATATCGCAGCCCAGCGCAAGCGTAGCGCCCGCTCCGGCAGCCACGCCGTTTACCGCGGCGATGACCGGTTTTGGCAATTTAGCCAGGCGGCGCATCAGCGGGTTATAGAAAGTCTCTACCGAATAGCCGAGATCGGGCACTTCGCCGCTCGGGTCAACATTGCGGTCATTAAGATCCTGCCCGGCACAGAACCCGCGCCCCGCGCCGGTAATCAACAGGCAGCGAATAGTTTCATCGCGTTCGGCCTGGGTCAGAACTTCCGCCAGCTGGCGGTGCATCTCATCGTTAAAACTATTGAGGCGCTCCGGGCGGTTCAGGGTCAGGGTCATTACCCCGTTTTGCACATCGCTAACAATAAAATTCATGATTAACGTCCTTTGAAGGCGGCAGGTCGTTTTTCCAGGAAGGCGGCAATGCCCTCCTGGCGATCTTCGGTGGCGGCGAGCAGCGTAAACAGCTGGCGTTCCTGCAACAGCCCCTGATTAAGGCCGGTTTCCTGAGCCTGGCGAAGAGCCGTTTTTGCCGCCTGAAGCGCAAGTGGAGCGTGGCGGGCAATTTGCGCGGCCAGCTTTTGCGCATACTCGAGCGTGAGCGCCGAAGGATGAACCTCCGCAACCAGCCCGGCCTGCAAGGCCCGCTGCGCATCAATTGGCTCGCCGCTCAGCACCATGCGGTAGGCCAGCGCTTTTCCTACGCTGCGGATAAGCCGCTGCGTACCGCCTGCCCCCGGCATAATGCCGAGCGTAATTTCCGGCAGGCCGAAGCGGGCATTATCCCCGGCAATAATAATGTCGCTTAGCAATGCCAGTTCGCAGCCTGCGCCGAGCGCATAGCCGTTAACGGCGGTAATCAGCGGTTTAGAAAAGCGTTCAATGCGCGCCCAAAGCTGCGGGCGCGGGTCGTTGAGCGTGGCGGGCATATCGCGGCTCGCCATCTCCTTTAAATCCGCTCCGGCGGCAAAAAAACGTTCGTTGCCTGCAACAACAACGGCGCCAATGCTTTGCTCCTGCTGCGCCGCTTCCAGCGCTTCGGCGAGCTTCGTCAGCAGCTCATTATTCAGGGCATTACGCGCCTGGGGGCGGTTCAGCGTCAGGGTTAAAACTCGCCCGATCTGGTGGCTCAATATTTCGCTCATCACAGCCCCTGCGCGTCAAAATCAAGCACCACATCGTCACCCTTCGGCAGCGCCTGGCAGCTCAGCACATAGCCCGCCGCCAGCTGATCCGGCTCCAGGCTGTAGTTGACGCCCATTTCCACTTCACCGCTTATTACTTTGCAGCGGCAGGTGGCGCAGACGCCGCCCTTGCAGGCATAAGGCAGGTCAGCCCCCTGGCGTAGCGCTGCATCAAGAATGCTTTCGTCCCCGGCGGTAAGCGTAATCTGGCGAGCGACTCCGTCCTGGCGCAGAGTGACAACTTTGCCTGCGGCCTGCGCCCGCGAGCGGGAACTCGGGGTGATGCCCGGCGTGTTGAAGTGTTCGATATAGATATTCTGCTGCGCTACGCCAAGCTCCAGCAGCGTGGCCTCGGCTTCCTGCATCATGCTTTGCGGGCCGCAGATAAAGGTGCGATCAAAGCCTTTGAGATCCAGCAAGTGGTCGCCCAGCGCCCGGAGTTTCGCGCCGTCCAGACGCCCGCTGAGCAGGTCACTTTCCGGCGTTTCCTGGCTGAACAGATAGATAAGCTGTAGCCGCTGCGGGTAGCGGTCTTTAAGATCGGCCAGCGCCTGGCGGAACATCATGCTGCCGCTGCTGCGGTTGCCATAAACCAGCGTGACGCGGCTTTGGGGTTCAGCGGCGAGCGTAGAGCCGATGATTGCCAGCATTGGCGTAATGCCGGAGCCAACCGCCAGCGCCAGATAATTGCCGGTGGTTTTCGGGTTTGGCTGGTAGCCAAATGTCCCCTGCGGAACCATCACTTCCAGCGACATACCTGCCGCCAGGTCGCTTAACGCATATTGAGAAAAGCGCCCGCCTTCAATGGCTTTTACCGCCACGCAAATTTCGCCCGGCTTTTCCTCACGGCAGATGGAGTAACAGCGGCGCAGCTCTTCGCCGCCCAGCTTCGCCTTCAGCGTAAGGTGCTGGCCGGGACGAAAACGATAATGGCCGCGCAGCTCGTCGGGAACGGCAAAAGTGATAGCCACCGCTTCCGGGGTTTCAGGTTCAATACGCGCCACTTTCAGGGAATGAAACGTCGTCATGGCAACCTCAAATACATTTAAAGTAATCAAAGGGTTCGCGGCAGCTGTCGCAGCGGTAAAGCGCTTTGCAGGCCGTGGAACCGAATTCACTAATCAGCGAGGTGTGCTCGCTGCCGCAGCGCGGACAGGTCACCTGTGCCGCCAGAGTCGCGTGGCACGAATGCCCCTGAGGCGGGCTGATGCCGTAGGCACGCAGTCGGGATTTAGCCTCCGGCGTCATCCAGTCTGTTGTCCATGCAGGATGCAGAACCTGCTTGATATGCACCGGGCTTAGCTCCGCCGCTTCCAGCGTTTCGCGAATCGCAGAGAGTAAAAACTCGGTCGCCGGGCAGCCTGAATAAGTCGGCGTAAAGCCGATGTGCCAGCCGTCCTGCCGGTGCTCCACGCTGCGAACCATGCCCAGGTCGGTGATGGTCAGCACCGGAATTTCCGGGTCGCTTATCTCACCAAGCAGGCGCCATACGTCGCGCACGGCTGCGGGTTGAAGCGTTGCGGTTTGCATCCTGTTCTCCTTACCACTGCTGATTCGGATAAGCGCGCTGGAGGTATTGCATTTCTGCCAGCAGCGGGCCGAGGTGTTCGGTGTGCAGGCCCTGCTTGCCGCCGGTGCGGTACGGCGCTTCTGCCGGTATCTGCAACGAGGCTTCGCTTAGCCCGGCGACGACCTCCAGAAGCCATTCGTCTCTGAGAGCCCGCGAGTCAACCGCAATGCCCCGCTCCGCCAGCGCAATCTCCAGCTCGTCGGCGACAAACATTTCGCCGCTAAAGCGCCACAGTTTGTTAAGGGCGTTTTGCATTTTTTCTTGCGACAACGCCGTCCCGTTACCCAGGCGCAGCAGCCAGCCGCGGCTAAAACGCAGGTGGTAACGCACCTCTTTAATCGCTTTGGCAGAGATGGCCGCAAGCTGCTGGTCTTTGCTCTCCACCAGGCGGCTGAACAGTGCTACGTGCCAGGCGTCCAGCAGGTACTGGCGCATTAAAGTTTCGGCAAAATCGCCGTTTGGCTGCTCGGCCAGCAACAGATTTTTGTATTCGCGTTCATCGCGCCCGAATGCCAGCTTGTCTTCATCCAGACCGCTGCCTTCACGTTCCGCCGCATAAGTCAGGAAATTGCGGGCCTGTCCCAGCAGGTCGAGGCCGATATTTGCCAGCGCGAGATCGATTTCCAGTTCAGGGGCATGGCCGCACCAGGCGCTGAGGCGCTGGGCCAGCACCAGGCAGGTATCGCCGAGGCGCAGGCTGTATGTTGCTACGGGATCGAGTGTCATTGGCTGCCTCACATATGCTCAATGCCGTCAGGCAGCGTGTAGAAAGTAGGATGGCGGTAAACTTTGCTGTCCGCGGGGTCGAAGAACTCCGGGCGCTCTTCCGGCTGGGAAGCCACTATCTCGCTGGCCTTGACGACCCAAATAGAGCAGCCTTCGCTGCGGCGGGTATAAGCATCACGGGCGTTTTCCAGCGCCATCCGATCGTCGGCGGCGTGCAGGCTGCCTACGTGACGGTGGGATAATCCTTTTTTATTACGGATAAAAACTTCGTACAGCGGCCAGTAAACATTGCTCATTTTTCTCTCCTTCAGGCGGCGTTGCGTGCCTGTTGTTTTTCGGCATACGCAAGGGCGGCTTCGCGCACCCATGCCCCTTCTTCCCAGGCTTTACGTTTGGCGGCCAGGCGCTCTTCGTTGCAGACCCCGCGCCCGGCAACCACTTCATTAAATTCCTGCCAGTCAATTTCGCCGAAGCGGTAATGACCGCTTTCTTCATCAAGGTGCAGGTCTTTGTCCGGTACGGTCATGCCCAGTAGTTCAACCTGCGGCACGGTGTTGTCCACAAAGCGCCGGCGCAGTTCATCATTGCCAAAGCGTTTGATTTTCCAGGCCAGGCTTTGTGCGCTGTTTGGCGAGTTGTCGTCGTTCGGGCCAAACATCATCAGCGCCGGCCACCAGAAGCGGTTGATGGCGTCCTGCAACATCTGACGCTGTTCGGGGCTGCCGTTTGCCAGCACCGCGCAGGCTTCAAATCCTTGTCGCTGGTGGAAACTTTCTTCTTTGCAGATTTTCACCATTGCTCTGGCGTAAGGGCCATAAGAGGTGCGGCACAGCGCAACCTGGTTAACGATGGCGGCCCCGTCTACCAGCCAGCCAATGACGCCGATGTCGGCCCAGTTCAGCGTCGGGTAGTTGAAGATTGATGAATACTTCATCTTGCCGTCGAGCATCTTCTGGTAGAGATCTTCCCGCGCACAGCCCAGCGTTTCGGCCGCGCTGTAGAGATAAAGACCGTGCCCCGCCTCGTCCTGCACTTTTGCCAGCAATATCGCCTTACGGCGCAGGCTTGGAGCGCGAGTAAGCCAGTTCCCCTCCGGCAGCATGCCAACTATCTCAGAGTGGGCGTGCTGCCCAATCTGGCGAATCAGCGTTTTACGGTAGGCCTCCGGCATCCAGTCCTGAGGCTCTATAGCGGTTTCCTGGCGGATCCGCTCCTCAAAGCGTTGTTGTTCTGTCACGGCATCACCTTATGATTCAGTTTAAATCCACAAATCACTAAAATGTGAATCACGTAATGATTAAAAGTTACAGATAAGTTAATGGAGATCGCAAAGCCATCACCACACGTTTGTGAGGCTTATCACGATAAATATCTACAAATGTCTATTTATCATTGAGATAACCTAATGACGGATAAAACACAAAATCACATTGTTAATAAATTATTAAATTACGACTTGATTTTTATGATTCACAAAACAAACATTATATGAATTAAATGCAGTGAATCATGGAGAGTGTGATGCAACAGTTAACCAGTTATCTGGCCGGGCAGTGGTTTATCGGTCACGGTAAAGAAAGAACTATTTTTCATGCCGTTAGCGGCGAACCTTTGTGGCAGGTCACCAGCGAAGGTGCGGATATGGCGCAGGCGCGCCGCTTTGCCATAGAGCAAGGCGGCAAAGCGCTTCAGGAAATGACCTTTGTTCAACGAGCGGCGATGCTAAAGGCGGTTGCCAAACATCTGATGGCAAACAAAGAGGCGTTTTACGAGGTTTCCTACCAGACCGGCGCAACCAAAGCAGATAGCTGGGTCGATATCGAAGGCGGCATTGCTACCCTTTTTGCCTATGCGGGAATGGGCAACCGCGAACTGCCGGACGACATCCTCTGGCCGGAAGATGAGTTAATTCCGCTGTCAAAACAAGGAGGCTTTGCCGCCCGCCACGTACTGACTTCAAAATCCGGCATGGCGCTGCACATCAACGCCTTTAACTTCCCCTGCTGGGGCATGCTGGAAAAACTGGCACCGACGTGGCTCGCGGGTATGCCAGCCATCATCAAACCCGGCACCGCCAGCGCGCAGCTGACTCATGCCATGGTGAAGTCGATTGTTGAGTCTGGCCTGGTGCCGGACGGCGCTATCAGCCTGATCTGCGGAGGCGTTGGCAACCTTTTCGAACAGCTGGACGAGCAGGATGTGGTGACCTTCACCGGCTCCGCCAGCACCGGCCAAAAGTTACGTTGTCACTCAAATATTGTCGCCCGATCCATCCCGTTCACCATGGAGGCAGACTCGCTTAACTGCTGCGTGCTTGCGGAGGATGTTTCGCCGGAGCAGCCTGAATTTGCCTTGTTTATTCGCGAGATAGTCCGCGAAATGACCGCCAAATCCGGCCAGAAATGTACCGCCATCCGCCGCATCATTGTTCCCCACAAGCAGCTTGATGCCGTGGTTAGTGCCCTGAAAGCTAAACTGGAAAAAATTCAGCCCGGCGATCCGGCAGTGGAAGGCGTGCGCATGGGCGCATTAGTCAGCGTGGAGCAGCGCGAGGACGTTCAGCGCAGAGTCGATCAACTTGTCGAGGCCGGTTGCGAAGCTGTGCTCGGCGGCAAGGCTGATGCCTCGCTGCGCGGCGCATTCTTCCCGCCAACCCTGCTGCTCTGTCAGCAGCCGGACGAAATGCCTGCGGTACATGAGCTTGAGGCCTTCGGCCCGGTGGCAACCGTTATGCCGTATCGCGATATGAACCACGCCATGGCGCTGGCTCGCGCAGGCCAGGGTAGCCTTGCCGGAACGCTGGTTACGGCCGACGAGAAAATCGCCCGCGAATTTATTCTTGGCGCGGCGCGCGCGCATGGCCGAATTCAGGTACTCAACCAGGAGTCAGCGGTCGAATCTACCGGCCACGGCTCGCCGCTGCCAATGCTGGTTCACGGTGGCCCCGGGCGAGCAGGCGGCGGCGAGGAACTAGGTGGCCTGCGGGCGGTGAAGCATTATATGCAGCGTACGGCAATTCAGGGCAGCCCGACGATGCTGGCGGCCATCAGCCAGCAGTGGAACTACGGCGCTAAAGTTCAGGAAGATGCGGTTCACCCATTCCGCAAGCACTTTGAAGAACTGCGCGTCGGCGAAAGTATTCTTACAGCCCGCCGCACGATTACCGAAGCCGATATTGCGAACTTCGCGAACCTCAGCGGCGACCGTTTCTATGCTCATACCGACAAGATAGGCGCGGCGGAATCTTTCTTTGGCGAGCGCGTGGCCCACGGCTACTTTGTTGTCTCTGCCGCAGCCGGGCTGTTTGTTGACCCAGGCGTAGGCCCGGTTATCGCCAACTACGGCATGGAAAACCTGCGTTTTATCGAGCCGGTCAAAATTGACGATACCATTCAGGTGCGCCTGACCTGCAAACGCAAAACGGCAAAGCCACAGAAAAGCGCGGAAGATAAGCCGGTTGGCGTGGTGGAATGGGCGGTGGATATCACCAACCAGCATCAGCAGATTGTCGCCCGCTATTCGATTCTTACTTTAGTGGCCCGTTTACACGGTGATTTCGCCTTGTAGTTTTACTCACCTTGCAGCTCTGCTTCTCGCAGAGCTGCGTTCCCGACGCACATTATCCCCCTCACCCCGGCCCTCTCCCCAAAGGGGCGAGGGGGCAAAAATAGATTTGTATCGCCAGTACCAGATTGCGTTAGATTCCGCAACACGCCCTTGTCCCCGGCTCTCATCGCCCCCGGCTTTGACCCAACTCAGGCGGGGTGGAGCTGCCGGGAGCAGCGAAAGAGAGCGATCGTGGGGAACGGAGCATAACCAACCTTGCGGAAGTTATCTCTCCGGGTTACAGCCGTTGATACACGCCCGAAGATGATTCCGTTCACTTCCAGATCTGCTTTATATGCAGCCACCGAACCGGTGAACGTCTCAGGGGAGTCACCGTCACTCCCCTGAGAACCCGGACTCCCGGCGAGATAAATCGCCGCAAGCGGTAAACCTCCGTTTTATCTCCCAGCCCTGGGTCGGCTGAGATGCGTTCCCGACGCTCACAGCCTCCGCCCGCTCCCGGCGTTCGGCCCCTGGTCAGTCGGAGAGAAAACGGAGGCGATTTAAGCCGGAACAAGTGCCGCGCTTCAATCTCGCAGCCATCCTGAAAGTCAGTGTTGCTTTAAGTCTCGCAGCCACGCCCTTGTCCCCGGCTCTCAGCGCCCCCGGCTTTGACCCATTTCAGGCGGGGTTGAGCTGCCGGGAGCAGCAAAAGAGAGCGATCGTCGGGAACGGATCGCGAACGACCCCGAATGTTTGGGTGATAGCCGGGGGTTTACCGCTTTAGCGGCGATGAGCTTGCCGGCGCCGGGGGTGGTCAGGGGGAAAGGCGTATTTCCCCCTGACACGTTCACCGTTCTCTGCGCGTGCAGAGAAAACAGATTTACGGGTGAACGGAACATAGCCGCGCTCACAGAGATTATCTTTTCTGATTACAGACGTTTATACACGCCCGAAGATGATTCCGTTCACTTCCAGATCTGCTTTATATGCAGCCACCGAACCGGTGAACGTCTCAGGGGAATCACCGTCACTCCCCTGAGAACCCGGACTCCCGGCGAGATAAATCGCCGCAAGCGGTAAACCTCCGTTTTATCTCCCAGCCCTGGGTCGGCTGCGATGCGTTCCCGACGCTCACAGCCTCCGCCCGCTCCCGGCGTTCGGACCCTGGTCAGTCGGAGAGAAAACTGAGGCGATTTAAGCCGGAACAAGTACCACGCTTTTGCCTCCAGCTCTCATTATCCCCCTCACCCCGGCCCTCTCCCCATGTACATACCGGAGACATGGTGAACACTTGTTCGGGGACATGGTAGACACTTACAACTACGGCATAAGAACCCTCTTCCGGAGTCGCTTATGCCCTGGGATGCGAGAGATACCATGTCATTACGTCACGAGTTTGTTCACTTTGCCTCGCAGGACGGGGCTAACATCCGGGCGCTCTGTCGCCACTTCGGCATCGCGCCCGCCACCGGATATAAGTGGCTTTGCCGCTTTCTCGAGGCCGGACTTCCCGGCCTCGCTGACCGCTCACGGGCTCCCCATCATTCTCCCAACGCCACCGCCGCTCAGGTGGCTGACCTGTTACAGCAGGCACACCTGGCCCATCCCCGCTGGGGAGCCCGCAAGATTAAGGCCTGGCTGGAAGCGCAGGGGCACCACCTTCCTGCCGTCAGTACCGTGCACAACCTGATGCACCGTCACGGCCTGCTACCCGGTGTACCGCCGGGTATCCCCTCTGCCGGTCGCTTCGAACACGGCAGGCCGAACGCCCTCTGGCAGATGGATTTTAAGGGACACTTTCCCTTCGCCGGTGGGCGCAGCCATCCCCTCACGCTGCTGGACGACCACTCCCGGTTTTCACTCTGCCTGACGCACTGCGACAACGAGCGGCGTGAGACCGTGCAGTCACATCTGACAAAGGTGTTTGAGCGCTATGGCCTGCCGGAGAGGATGACCATGGATAACGGGGCGCCCTGGGGAGACACCACCGGGACCTGGACCGCGCTGGAGCTGTGGCTGATGCGTCAGGGTATCCGGGTGGGGCACTCGCGGCCTTATCATCCCCAGACGCAGGGCAAGCTCGAGCGTTTTCACCGCAGTCTGAAGGCGGAGGTTCTGCAGGGGAAATGGTTCACGGACAGCGACCAGCTCCAGCGGGTATTTGACCACTGGCGGGAGGTCTATAACTTTGAACGCCCGCATGAGGGACTGAATATGGCGGTCCCGGGTTCGCGCTATCAGCCTTCGGCCAGACAGTACAGAAGCGATGCTCCCGGGCCGGAGTACGATGACGGCGTGGCGGTAAGAAAAGTGGATATCAGTGGAAGCCTGAGCATCAGAGGTATCAGCCTGAAAGCGGGCAAAGCGTTCAGGGGAGAGCGAGTGGGGCTGAAGGAAAGCGGTGAGGACGGTTGTTATGAGGTGTGGTGGTACAGCACGAAAGTGGGAATGATCGACCTGAAGAACCGGTCGATCATCATGGGTAAAAGATGTTAAAAGGTGTTCACTATGTCCCCGAACATCTGTCTACTATGTCCCCGGAACGTACACCCCAAAGGGGCGAGGGGGCAAAAGATTCCGCCGGACGGGTGAACGGAACAGATCCGGGCGAATAGCTCTCCCTCTCCAAATCCGCATTCTGGCAACCACAACAAAACGGTTGGCAGGCACGACAAGGGAAGCGCCAACGGAAGTTGTTATGTTGGATCCGACACTCTTTATCCAGCATGCAGATAACAACACAACACACTCTGAAGGTGAGAACGTGATGACAATTAAAACTGGAAAAAAAGCGCTGGCGCTGGCCATTGCGCTCCTGACCTCTGCCGGTGTTAACGCCCCAGCCTTCGCCCACGGCGGCGAAGCGCATATGGTGCCCATGCAGAAAACGCTCGCTGATTTTGGCGCGGACGTCCAGTGGGACGATTACGCGCAAATGTTTACCCTCATCAAAGACGGCGCTTATGTAAAAGTGAAGCCAAACGCCACCACGGCGGTGGTTAACGGTAAAACGCTGAAACTTGAAGTGCCGGTTATCTTTAAAGACAAAACGGCGTTTATCTCCGAAGGCTTTATCAATGAAGTTTTCCAGTCCGGGCTGGATCAAACCTTCGCCGTAGAGAAAAAACCACACCCGCTTAATTCCCTCAGCGCCGATGAAATTAATAAAACGGTGGAGATAATCAAAACAGCGGCGGAGTACAAAGCCAATATCCGCTTTACCGAGATTTCACTGCGCGAGCCGCCTAAAGAACAGGTATGGAAGTTTGTGATGGACGGCACCAGCGTGAGTCAGCCACGCGAGGCCGATGTCATTATGCTCGATGGTCGCCATATTATTGAGGCCACGGTGGATATAAGCGCCGGAAAAGTGAATTCATGGAAGCCCATAGAGGGTGCTCACGGCATGGTATTGCTGGACGATTTTGCCAGCGTACAGTCAATAATCAACGGCAGTAAAGAATTTGCCGAGGCGGTGAAAAAACGCGGTATTAACGATCCGTCTAAAGTGGTGACCACCCCGCTCACGGTTGGCTATTTTGACGGTAAAGACGGCCTGAAGCAGGATCAGCGTCTGCTGAAGGTCATCAGCTATCTTGACGTTGGCGACGGGAACTACTGGGCGCATCCGATTGAAAATCTGGTCGCAGTGGTAGACCTCGAGCAGAAGAAAATCATCAAGATTGAAGAAGGCCCGACTATCCCGGTACCGATGACACCGCGCCCTTATGACGGGCGCGACCGCGCTGCCCCGAGTCATAAACCGCTGGAAATTATCGAACCGGAGGGCAAAAACTACACCATTACCGGCGACACCATCCGCTGGCAAAACTGGGATTTTCACCTGCGCCTCAATTCCCGCGTCGGGCCAATCATCTCTACCGTGACCTATAACGACAACGGCACCAAACGCAAAATAATGTATGAAGGTTCGCTGGGCGGGATGATTGTGCCATATGGCGACCCGGATATCGGCTGGTACTTCAAGGCCTATCTGGATGCAGGTGATTACGGCATGGGCACGCTGACCTCGCCAATAGCACGCGGTAAGGACGCACCGGGCAATGCGGTTTTATTGGATGAAACCATTGCCGATTACACAGGTAAACCAACCACGATACCACGCGCTATCGCCGTTTTTGAGCGCTATGCCGGGCCGGAGTACAAGCATCAGGAAATGGGCCAGCCGAACGTCAGCAGCGAACGCCGCGAACTGGTGGTGCGCTGGATTAGTACCGTCGGCAACTACGACTATATCTTTGACTGGGTATTCCACCAGAACGGCACCATCGGTATCGACGCGGGCGCTACGGGCATTGAAGCGGTAAAAGGCGTGAAGGCTAAAACCATGCACGATGCCAGCGCGAAGGAAGATACGCGCTACGGCACGCTGATTGACCACAATATCGTCGGCACCACCCACCAGCATATTTATAACTTCCGCCTGGGCCTGGATATTGATGGCGAAAATAATAGCCTGACTGCTATCGATCCGGTAGTGAAGCCAAATACCAGCGGCGGGCCACGCACCAGCACCATGCAGATCGATGAATATGCGATTAAAAATGAGCAGGATGCGGCCCAGAAATTTGACCCCGGTACCGTGCGCCTGTTGAGCAATCCTAATAAAGAAAACCGCATGGGCAACCCGGTTTCTTATCAACTGATCCCTTATGCGGGAGGCACTCATCCGGTGGCCACCGGCGCGAAATTTGCTCCGGACGAATGGATTTACCACCGCCTGAGTTTTATGGATAAACAGCTGTGGGTGACCCGCTATAACCCGGATGAACGCTATTCAGAAGGCAAATACCCTAACCGCTCCGCCCACGATACCGGGCTGGGAGCCTATACCAAAGACAACCAGTCGCTGGAAAACAGCGATAATGTAGTCTGGCTGACCACCGGCACCACGCATATTGCGCGTGCCGAAGAGTGGCCAATCATGCCAACGGAATGGGTACATGCCCTGCTGAAACCGTGGAACTTCTTTAACGAAACGCCAACCCTGGTGCAGTCGGCGGATAAGGACGGGAAGTAGTTAACAGGGGCGCTCCGCAACGAGCGCCCACTTTTTATTCCGCAGACTTAACAGCTTGCCAGGCGTGGATAAGCAGCGACTGAAAGAACTGGACGCTGCTCGCAAAACCCGCTTCCAGCAACAGCGCCTCCGTTTGCCGCGGTGCAAGTAGCAGCAGGCGACGGTTTAGCTCAGCCTTAACCTCTTCGATATCGCGCGGGCGCTGGGTGAACGCCTGCTGCAACGCTACCCAATTTTTCAACTGCCCGTTAAAAGCCGGGTCCTGCATATCACCGGCTATCTCGGCCGCTATCAACTGCCCGTTTGGCTTCAGCCTGTCAGCAATGTGCTGGTAAATTCCGCCGCGCCGTGGGTGCTGGATAAAATGCGCCACCAGCAGGCAAAGCGCCACGTCGAATTCGCTCTGCGGCTGAACATCATCCACATGGCCAACAATCAATTCGCAGCGCTCGCTCAGCCCTTCCCGCTCGAGTTTTTCAGCGCATACCGCCAGCATATCCGGCGAAGGATCAACCCCGGTAAAACGCCATGTCGGGTGCTCTTTTGCCAGCCTGACTATCTCTGTTCCGGTGCCGACACCCACGCACAGCACATGCGAATCAGCCGGAAAATCTCGCAGCAGCAATGAGATAAGCAGGTGCAGGTTGTCCGAAATTTCCTTCAGCCGCTGGTTACTGACGTCGTAGTGGCGCGAAAACTCAGCGTTAAAAATGTCATTGGTATCGTTCATCAGGCTGCCTCGGTTCACGGCTTTAACAACTCATGTAACTTACGATAGCACATGAGATGAAGGTTTAAAAATCGTTTTCTTCAGCGCCATAAACGCCTCTCAGAACAGATTCTCCGCTGAAAAATATCCGATTAAATAACCAATTGATTAATATCCAGGCAAATAAAACGGCCCCTAATGAAATTTCTTTTCCGCTGTCGGAATAATTTTTTCCGCAAAATGAAACAAAATATTACCTGAGTAAAAATAAGCATTTTTAGTCACGAAAAAGTAAAGATCAAATAATTCCGAGACGATCTTTTTTATTTATAGGCAACTAGTGATATACTGCCAGACGGTTTGCAAACCATTTAATAATAATCAGGCCATTTGTTATCTGGCCTTACAAAACCTCAATCTGGCACTCATTTTATGGGTTCGATCCCCCGTAACTGAAAGACCGGGACAATAAATAATTATGACCTACCATCCACTTCAAAACACCATAGCAACATACAGTCAGAAAATAAAAAGCCACCCCCGATTTCGGGAGGCTATGCGGCATCATTATGACTCACTGTTAGTTACTTATAAAAAGCAGCCGCTATTTTATAAAACTATTCTGCAAAGCTCCCGCTTTCATGTTGTGCTGGCGCTGCTTTGCTTCCACTATGGCGACCGTCGTGCGGTGCTGGCGGATATTAAAGAGTTTTGCGTGAGAATGGAGTTAACCAGCCTGAACACCGTGAATTCGCTGGTGACTCTGCTGCGCATCACCGGGCGTATGACGCTGGAAAAAAGCGAGGATGACCGCCGGGTTTTGCTCTATACCCCCAGCGAAAAAGGCCTCAATGAAACGCGCAGTTATATGCAAATTTCCATACCTTCGCTGAAACTTTTACTCCCGGAAAATACGCTTTCGATTCACGCTCTGGAAGATGAGGCAACCTTCACACAGTTTTTCCGTCGCAGCGCCGGGCTGTTATTTGATGAAGTAATATTGAGCCGACTGGTAGACAACAGCGCGATGTTTGTCGATAAAGATGCCGGGCATATTATCATGTTAAGAATATTACTTAACGCCCGCCAGGATGAAAATGGCCGCTGGTGGCTACAGCCCAACTACAATAAAACGGCAAAAGAGCTGTCAATTTCGCGCATGCATCTTCGCCGCATTATTAACTGTGGCATCTTAGCCGGGCTATTCAGCGAGGATAATGAAGGTCTGCTGGAAATTCATCAGAGCTTTATTGAAATGGCCGAATCTTATTTTGGGTATTACTTCTCATTTATCCTTTACGGGCTTAATATCAATCCTTGTGAAGTGTAAGAAAAGCCGGCATAAAGCCGGCTTTTCTATTATCTCTCCCGCAGCGCCTCTCTCGCCTTATTCAGCGGTTTCAGCAGATAGTCGAGTATCGATTTGCTGCCGGTTTTAATATCTACCGTCGCTATCATACCCGGGAAGATCGGGAACGCTTTTCCTTCGCGGTTTTCAAGCTGGCTGGCGTCGGTGCGAATGTAAACCCGATAGTAGTAAACGTCCCGCTTCACTTCATCCTGAAGGGTGTCAGGCGAAATCATCGTAACCACGCCCTGCAGCCCGCCGTAGATGGAGTAATCGTAAGCGGTTATTTTGACCAAAGCCTTTTGCCCCGGATGGATAAACGCTACGTCTCGCGGGGAGATCTTCGCTTCAATCAGCATTTGGTCATCAAGCGGAACCAGCGTCATCAGCTTGCCGTTCGGCGGGATCACTCCGCCAACGGTGGTCACTTCGATGCCCTTCACAATAGCCCGCAGCGGCGCGGTGAACTTCAGCCGGGTCAGGGAATCCGTTCGCCCACGCATAACCGAGCGCTGGGTTTCTATTTCTTCATTGGTTTTTGCCAGCTCTTCACGCGCGCGCACGTAATACTGGTTTTGCATTTCGGTAATTTTGTTTTGCAGCTCATTTTTCTGCCTTTGCAGGCGCAGCACCTCAACGCTGCTGGCCGCTCCCTGCTTAACTAGCGGTTGAGTCATGGCCAACTCCCGCTGCACCAGCGCCACGGCCTCGCGTAAACCAGCAACCCCTTTTTCCAGGCTGCTACGGCGTGATTCGTATAAGGCCGTCTCCTGGCTGACCAGCTCGCTGTCGGTTGCCAGAATGTCAGGGAAAGTCAGAGGCGTACCGCCAACTTCGGCTTTTAAACGAGAAGCCGTTGCTATCGCGGCGTGTAAACGTGATTCGCTCTCCTGCACGCCGGACTCGGTTTTGGTGCGATCAAGCTGGGCCAGGACCTGCCCGCGTTCCACAATATCGCCCTCATGGACTTCGAGCTTGTAGAGGATCCCGCCTTCCAGCGACTGAATGACCTGCTCACGGGCGGAAGGCACAACTTTGCCCGAACCTGTTGTCACCTCATCGAGGGTGAAGAAGTTTGCCCAGACAACAAAAACCAGCAGCATCAGCCCCAGGGCCCAGACAACCAGGCTGGAGCGAGGAAGCGCAGGCTCCTTGAGGCGGCTGTTATAACGCGTGATGTCATTCATGCCTGTGCCTCCGTGGCTTCGGCCGTTTTAAGAGTTGCGGTACGGCGCGGCGCGGCCTTTTTCTCCATCATGCCGTGCTGTTGTAGAATTTTGTCACGCGGGCCGTCCATGACGATACGGCCCTGATCCAGCACGATAATGCGGTCAACAAGCTGCAAAATCGGCATTCTGTGAGTCGCCACCACCATCGTTCGGTTGCCGAGCCAGCCCCCAAGATTAGCAATCAGCTGCCGCTCGCTCACCTCATCCAGCCAGGCCGTTGGCTCATCAAGCAGCAGGATCTGCGGCTGGGTTATCAGGGCTCTTGCCAGCAAAAGCGCCTGCCGCTGCCCGCCGGACAGCCCCGCGCCGCCTTCGGTAATCAGATAATTGAGGCCATTTTTCTGTTTCTGCACAAAGCTCAGAGCGCCGCTAAGAACCAGCGCCCGATGGATCTCTTCGTCGGTCGCCAGCGGGCGCCCCATCGTCAGGTTGTCGCGTACCGAGCCAAAGAACAGCCGGGCCTGCTGGCTCAACAGATGCATATCGCGGCGCAGATCGGCGGTATCCAGCTGGCCGAGACTAATATCGTCTAGCAGGATCTGGCCATGCTGCGGCGTCTGCATTCCTGCCAGCAGCTGCAATAGCGTGCTTTTCCCCGACCCGTTGCGGCCCAGCAGCGCAATCTTTTCCCCGGCCTGAATGGTCAACCTGGCGATATCGAGGTCGTTAACCTTCTCTTCTTCGTCGTAATAAAACGCGGCGTAGTTGAGCTGATAATTGCCCCGCAGGTGAGATTTATGCACTTTCTTACCCTGCTCGGGATCGTCAAGCGGGCGCTGCATAAGGTCGTCCAGCCCCTTGCGCGCGACTTTCGCCTGCTGCCAGCGCGAAAGAACGCCGGAAATCTGCGCCAGCGGCGCAATAGTGCGAGATGCGAGGATCGAGGTTCCCACCAGCGCACCGGTGGTCATATCGCCATTGATAACCAGATAACAGCCGACAAGCAGCACAACGGCGTAAACAATCGACTGCACTTCCTGAGTCCAGGTCATCAGCATGCTGGTCAGCCAGCGCTGCTTCATGCCTACCGCCGCCGCCACGTCGTTGGTGTTATTCCACTGATTCTGGAACCGCTGTTCCGCCCGCAGCAGTTTAATGTCTTCGATGGACTGCACGGCTTCAACCAGCGTTGCGTTGCGGATAGCAGACTCGCGCATTCCTTCATTGGAAAGCTGCGCCAGCGGGCGCTGTACCAGCAGGCCGGGGATCAGCAACAGCGGAATAGCCAACAGCACCACAAACACCAGCGGGCCGCCGATAAGCCACAGGATAAAGACAAACAGCAGGAAGAACGGGATATCCGAAACCGTGCTGATGGTGGTGGAGGTAATTAACTCGCGCACCGATTCCAGCTCGCGGATTTGCGAGATAAACGAGCCGGTGGATTTTGGCCGCGCGTTATTTTTAATGCGCAGCGCGCGGGCAAAAACCCGGTCAGAAATACGCAGGTCGGCCCGCTTGCCGACCACATCGGCAATGTGTACACGAAGCATACGCATGGTGAATTCAAAAATAATCGCCAGCATCACCCCGCCGAACAGCACCCAGAGCGTCGGTACCGACTGGGAAGGTACGACGCGGTCATATACCTGCATCGAAAAAATCATCCCGGCAAGCGCCAGCACGTTGGCCGCCATTGCCACCAGCATGATGTCTCCGTAACGCTTCCAGTCTTTCAGGGCCAGCGTCCAGAACCAGTTTTTCTGATACGGCTTAACGTAATCGTCCACGCGCGCATCGGGAATGGAGTTCAGCGGGCGCAGCAGAATAATGCCTTTAAGGCGCTTTGCCAGCTCGTCACGGCTAACGACGGTTTCCAGCCCGCCGTCTCCGCTGAGCTGCACGCTAATCTGCCCATAGTTATCCATACGGGTCAAAACGGCCATTTGCCCGTCGGTAAACTCGGCCACCAGCGGCAGTCGCCACGGATCGATAAGCGAAACGTCTGCCGGTGCGGTACGCATGGCGAGCCCAAGCTGGCGAGCGATATCTTCCAGCACCAGATGATGAGGGCTTTGACTCTCCTGATTGATGCCCACGCGAACGTGTTCCTCGGAGAAATCCAGACGATAGTGGCGCGCGACGCTAAGCATCGCCTGCAGCCAGGGTTCGTAGCGGGTATGCGTTGAAGTCATTACGTTTCACGTCCTGCGAAAGAAAAATAAATCTGCGGCTATATCTTTTAAGCGACAGCTGCCCCGCCGGGCTTAACTCCGGCGGGGCCTGTTACGCTAGATAACCAACAGCTGGTGGTTGGCCAGTAGCGTAGCCAGATCGGTCTGCACGCCGTTGAGCGTGACGACCGTAGTTGGGTCAAAGGTTCCTCCCTTGCCGTCACGATCGATCTGGATTTCGGTATTACTGCCGTTCTGCACCACTTTGATGTAATCGCCGATATTGCCTGCCCCCGCGCCCAGCTGCGCCACGCCGTTGATGTAATGCGCCGAGCCATCTCCGGCATAGCCGCTGCCCTGCAACAGTTCGCGCAGGTCGATACGGTCGCTGTCTGCGGTACCTTCCCAGGTGCCAACCGAGAAGCCGTTAACCACATCGCTGCCGTTCCCGCCGGTCGCATCCGCGTTATTCAGCAACTTGTATAACAACGTATCGTGGCCGCCGTTGCCGATATTGAAGATGTCGTTGCCGCCGCGACCTTCGAAGACGTTATTCCCGCTGTTTCCGGTTATCACATCATCGTGGTCAGAGCCTGCAATGCCTTCGATATTGGTGAAGGTTGCGGTGTTAAACCCGGTGTTTTGCGCGCCGGTTTTACTCAGATCCGCATTGATCCCAACGGTGGAGTTTTTGAAGTCAACAATATCCATACCGCCGGTTGTGCTCCAGGTCTGGTGATCCGAAGAGGTTTCCCATCCGCCGCCGCCGTTGTAGACGTAGGTTCCCTGTGCGGCGACAAAGGTATCGTTGTAGCCGGTTCCGGTCAGGGTTCCGCCGTGAATACCGGTTGCAGCGTCTGCCGTCAGGGCATAGCTTTCTTTTCCGTCTCCGGCGGTTAACCCGTCCCACGTTTCGTTGCTGGAAACGCCGTTAATGGCGCGCACCAGTACCGCGCTGTAGGTTTCTGACGGGCTCAAACCGTAGAAGCTCACCAGCGCCGAAGCATCGTTAATGCCGATGCCCGACTGGGCGTTAATCACCTGGCTTGCCACCAGCACGCCCGCGGAGTTGTACAGCTTCACGGTGTTGCCGTAGAAGACGTTCATCCCTTCGCCATCGACTATTTTGAGGTGGATAGCCGTACCCGGCGCAACGGTGTTGGTGTTGCGCTCCAGCACTACGCTGCCGTTCTGGCGGAAGATCAGCAGATCCTGCGCACCATCCCAGTCGTAATCCACCAGCGCCGCGCCGGAAACCTGGCTGGCGGTGGCCGATCCAAACTTAGATGAGGTAAAGCTCGCCGCACCCGGCAGCGCGTCGTTGGTGTAAATGTACGACTGCCCGGTATTCGCCAGCTTGATGATGTCCATCCTGCCGTCGAGGTTCCAGTCCACCGCCACGCTCACGGTGCCGTTATACTTCTCTGTGCCTACCGCCGTTCCGGTCTGCAAATTGCCCTTGCCGTCGTTCAGCATCAGCAAGCCGCCGGTTCCCGCGCGGGACATGCCCATATACAGATCCATATAACCGTCGCCGTTAAAGTCGGCCCAGGTCATGCTGACCGCATTACTCGCCGCCGCAGAGCCGGTTGCGCTGTACATGGTGTTAATGAAGTTCTGGCTCCAGGTAAACGTCCCATCACCTTTGCTGAACATGGTGGACAGCGCGTAGTTATTGCCGCCGTTGGTGGTGTGCTGGGCAATATCCACCATGCCATCGTTGTTCAGGTCAACGCCGGAAGCTTCAATCAGGCTGTTGTAGTTACCCACTTTTGCGCCGGTCACGAAGTTGCTGTAGGTTCCACTGCCGGATGTGCCCGTCAGCTTGCCGCCGTTGTTGTTCATAAAGGTGCTGGAGTCCGGCCCGCCCGCGTCGCCCATCACAAAGTCAACGTAGCCGTCGCCCTGGAAATCAATCGCCACCACCGCGCCGTACCAGAGCAGTGCGCCAACCGCCGCGCTGCTGCCGGTGCTGGTCGACGTATAGGTCCCGTCGCCGTTGTTTATCAACTGGGCGATGTAGCTATAGTTGGTGCTTTCCACCAGCATATCTGCCAGCCCATCGCGGTTGATGTCAGCATAGGCGCCGGTGGTGTAGCTCCCGGTCATGATGAAGTTGCCGCTGACGCTGTAATTGTTGCGGTCGTTAGCGGAGGCAAATTGCTGGTTGCTGGCAAACGTCCACATACCGTCCGTATCCAGCATATAGCTTGCTGAATAAGCGTTGGTTGCGCTGGTGAAGGACCAGCCCGGCGTCATGGATGCCTCAGCGCCGACCACGACGGTGCCGTGCGTTAGACCCGCGTTGTTGCCGTTACCCGCGCTGCTCATTACCTGCGCCGTTACGTCATAGCTTTTCAGCCCCAGGGCATTTCCGTCAGGGATCTGCAAATACCAGGTGTTAGACGAAGGATCGACCACCACCGCGCCGCCGCGTTCAGAGCTGTAGGTTTTGCCGTCTACCGTGACAACCACATACTGCCCGTTGACCAAATCGGCATTTACGGTGCCGGTAATAATCGGCGTGGTGTCCGTCGTCGTCAGGCCGTCAACCAGCGCTTTGGTGGTAGGTATCGAGGTATCTACCGTCAGGCTAAACTTGTTCGAGTCGGTGTAGTTCCCGGCTTTGTCGGTGATACGCAGCACATAGTTGTAATTGCCGTCCAGCAGGCCGGAATCCGCAAACGTCCAGTTGGTTCCGCCGGTAATAGTCACCTTGCCCACCAGCACGCCGTCGCGGAAAATTTGGGCTATTTCGCCGTCCGCCAGCGCATGATTCAGAGTGCCGTTAAGCACCGGAGAGTTATCATCCGTCGGATAGCTGCCGTCGAAGTTACCGGTACGTTCGCCGGTATCATCGGTGTAGCTCACAATAGTGCCGAGCGTGTCCGGCGCCAGGGTATCAACCGTGACGGTCTGGTTGGCGGTTGAGCCAACGTTTCCGGCCTGGTCGATAATACGAACCTGGTAGAGGTAATCCCCGTCGGCAAGCGTGCGCCCGTCAACGTAGTGCCACGCCGTGCCGTTAACCACGACATCGACCCAGTTTTTGCCACCGTCCAGGCTTATCTGCACTCGCTCATCGCTTGCCAGCGTATGGCCCAGCGTACCGTTCAGGGTCAGCGTGGTATCCATGGTGATAAAGTCGCTGCTGCTCTGCCCGGTGTCTTCGGAGATGCTGTCGATAGTAATCCCGTAGACAGGCGCGACGGTATCAACGGTCACGGTCTGGGTGGCCGTATCACCCACGTTCCCGGCGAGATCGACCACACGAACCTGGTAAGTGTGATTTCCGTCAGCCAGAACCCGCACGTCAGTGTAGTGCCAGCTGGTTCCGCTCACGGAGGTGGCGTAAACCCAGGTTAAGCCGCCGTCCAGGCTTATCTGAACGAACTCGTTGCTGCCGAGCGCCTTGCCCAGGCTGCCGTTCAGCGTGAGCGTATTATCGTTGGTGATAAAGTCGCTGCCGCTGAAACCGCTGTCGTTGCTGATGCTATCGACGGTAATCGTTATCGCCGCATCCGGGGCGACGGTATCCACCGTCACCTGCTGCGAAGCGCTCTGCCCGACGTTTCCGGCATCATCCACCACGCGCACGATGTATTGATAAGTGCCGTCGCTAAGGGTTCTTCCGTCGTTGAAGTACCAGCTGGTTCCGAGCGTAGTCACCGTCTGCCAGGTCGTTCCGCCATCGAGGCTTATCTGGACATACTCGCCGTCCAGCAGCGCGGCGCCCACGGTTCCACGCAGCGTCAGCGAAGTATCGTTGGTAACAAAATCGCTGTTACTCAGCCCGGTATCGTCGCTGATGCTGTCGATAGTGACGGTTTTGCTGGCGTCAGGCGCTACGGTGTCCACCGTTACCAGCTGGCTTGCGGTTGAGCCGATATTGCCCGCGGCATCAATAACCCGAAGCTGATAAAGATAATCGCCGTCCGCGAGGACCCGGCCATCGATATAGCTCCAGCTGGTGCCGCTGATGCTGACATCAACCCAGGTTTTACCGCCGTCAATACTAATCTGCGCGTGCTCCCCGGCCGCCAGCGGCGCGCCAAGTTTACCGCTTAGCGTCAGGGTATTGTCGCTGGTGATAAAGTCATGTGCGTCCAGGCCGGTATCGCGGGAAACGGCTTCCACGGTGATGGTTTTGCTTGCATCAGGGGCGACGGTGTCGATAACCACATTTTGCGCGGCGGTCGCGCCTACGTTGCCCGCATTGTCTATCACGCGAACGTTATAGGTTACCGTGCCGTCCGGCAGCGTGCGGCCATCCGCAAAACTCCATGCGGTGCCGTTAACCACCAGATCGATCCAGCTTGCGCCGCCGTCGAGGCTTATCTGTGCCTTCTCATTATTGCCCAGCGCTGCGCCCAGCGAGCCTTTCACCACCACCTTGTTATCGGCGGTAATAAAGTCCGTGGCGCTCAGCCCGGTATCGTTTTGCAGCGCATCAATAGTAATGCTCATCTGCGGCGGCGTGGTATCCACGGTAATGGTGCGGTCGGCCCCGGCGCTATTGCCGATGCTGTTGCTGACGCTGGCGTGAATCACATACGAGCCGCCGTCTGCCAGAGCGGTTACCGCACTGCTGCCGAGGGTGTAGCTCCAGCTGCCGTCGCTTTGTACCGTAGTGCTATAAGTCTGTCCGTTCAGCGTGATGGTCACGGTTTGCCCGGCAGGAGCATTGGTTGTCCCGCCGATTACCAACGGCGTGCCGTGCTCCGCGGCACTGACGATATCGTCTCCGGCAAAGGTGCCTACGCTAATGGTCGGCACTTCGCCGCTCAGGGTGACCTGAGTGCTGCCGCTGCCGCCGTTGCCCGCCTTGTCGCTGACGGTGGCAGAAATAACATAACTGCCGTCCGCCGCGCCGAGGAAGTCCTGCGCCGGAACGGTAACCGACCAGCTGCCGCCGTCGCCAACCTTAGCGGTGTAGCTATGGTTATTGAAGGTAACGGTGATGGTCTGGCCCGGCTGTGCGCTGGTGGTGCCGCTGATGACCTGGCCCGCCTGCTGTTCGCCACTGTTAATGATGTCGTCGCCCGCCACCTTATTGAAGGTGATGGTTGGCGCCACCGTGTCCACCGTCAGGGTGCGGTCCGCGCTGCCTGGGTTACCGGCTTTATCGCTTACCGCGGCATTAACGATAAAGTCGCCCTCGGCAAGTTTCGCCAGGTCCTGGGCAGGTACGGTAAGGCTCCAGCTGCCGTCCGCCTGAACGGTGGTTTCGTAGCTTTCAGTGCCCAGGGTTACCGTCACTTTTTGCCCAACTTCCGCGCTGCTGGTTCCGCGGATCGTCAGCGGCTGCTGCTGCTCCACGGCGTTAATCACATTATCGCCAGACAGGTCAGCGATAGTGATAATTGGCGCGGAGGTATCCACGCTGATGTTATGGCTTGCTGAAGCCGAATTGTTGGCGCTGTCGGTGGCCGAAGCCGTCACGGTGTAGCCGCTGCCGTGCGTCAGATTCTGCACCTGCTCCGCCGGAACGGTAACCGACCAGCCGCCGCCCGCCTGAATAGTAGCGCTATAGCTCACGCCGTTCAGGATGACCGTAACCTGCGTCCCCGTTGCCAGTTCGCTGCTGCCACCGCTGATAATCAGACTCTGGCTGGCTTCGGCCGCGTTAATCACGTCATCATTGCTGATGGTGTTGATAGTCAGCCCGACGGTTGAAGCGCTTACCAGCACGTTATGCGACGCGCTGCCCTCGTTACCTGCGGCATCGGTCAAGACCGCGCTGACGGTGGCGGTGCCATTTTGCAGAGCGGAGATGGCCGATGCCGGAACGCCGACGCTCCAGTTTCCGCTGGCATCCACCGTTGTGGTGTATTTGATGCCGTTGAGGGTGATAACAATTGTATTCCCCGGAGCCGCGCCGCTGCTGGAGCCGGAGATAATCTGCGCCTGCCCGTGCTCGCTCAGGTTGATAATGTCATCGCCCGCTATCGGGTTGAAACTGATTGTCGGCGCGGTGGTATCCAGCGTGATGCTCTTGCTGCTTGTTGTGCCGTTGCCAGCCGCATCGTTAACGCTGACGCTAATCTGGTAATTATTGTCCGCCAGCGCACCCAAAGCCGTTGCATCGAGAGTGATGCTCCAGCTGCCGTCCGCCTGCACAACGCCGGTATGTGTTTTTCCATCCAGCGTCAGGGTAACGGTCTGGCCCGGTTCCGCATTTGATCTACCGGTTACCGTTACGCCGGTTCCAGCTTCTTTCGCGTTAATCACGTTGTCTGCCGCAACCGTATCGATTGTCAGGGTTGGGGCGCTTGCGTCCACGCTATATTCACGCTCTGCCGATGCGCCGTTACCGTTCACATTCGAAACGCTAACTTTTACCGAAGCATCGCCATCTTTCAGGCCGCTGAGGTCACCCGCCGGAACGCTGTAGCTCCAGCTGCCGTCGTCTTTAACCTGAGTGGTATAGCTGCGCCCGCCGAAGGTAATCGTGACGGTTTGTCCGGCTTCCACGTTCTGAGTGCTGCCGGAAAGCAGCAGGTCTGCGCCTTTCTCTGCGGCATTCAGCACATTGTCGGCCGTAATGCTATTCACGCTGATGGCTACCGGGCTGAGATCTACTTTGACGATATGATCGATGGAAACCGGGTTACCCGCGCTGCTGCTGCCTGCCGCGCTGACGGTAACATCGCCCGCTGGCCAAAGGCTTACATCATTTGCCGGTACTGCCGCAGACCAGACGCCGCTGGCGCTAACGGTCGCCAGATAGTTTTTGCCGCCGATAGTTACGGTGACGGTGCTGCCCGCGGCCATGCCGCTGGCGCTGCCGCTGGCGATCAGATTCTGTCCGTGTTCGATGGCATTAATAACGTCGTCGCCCGCCACGGTGTCGATGCGGATGCCAGGCAAGCCGGCGTCGATAGCAAAATCATGTTCGGCGGAGCCGCTATTACCGTGGCCGTTGGTGACCGATGCGCTCACCGTCAGCTTGCCGTTACCCAGCGCGGCCAGCACGTCCGCCAGGAGTTCGAGGCTCCAGCTCAGATCGCTTTTGACCGTTGCGGTGTAGCTTTTCCCACCCAGCATAATTGTGACAACGTCACCTTCCGCAGCATGGCTTACCTTCCCGCTCAGCGTCTGCCCGGCGGCAACTTCAGCCGCATTCAGCACGTTGTCAGCGGTTATCGCATTAATGGTGACGGCCGGGGCCGCCGTATCCACCAGCAGATTGGCATTAGCGCTGGCGCTGTTGCCGACGGAATTTGTCGCCGTGGCGCTCAGGGTATAATTCGCTTCACCCAGCGCGGCCAGATCGCCGGGCTGAACCTCAAGGCTCCAGTTGCCGTCTGCATCCGTAGTGGCGCTGTAGTTTTTGCCGTTCAGCGTGACGGTTACACGGGTTCCCGCCGCAAGGTTGGCGCTGGTTCCGCTCAGGGTAAGAGCTTCGCCTTTTTCCACCGCGTTAAGCACGTTGTCGCCGCTGATGGCGTTGAAGTTAACCGACGGCAGGCCCGTATTAACCAGCACTTCGTGGCTTCCGCCGCCGGTATTCCCCGCCGAATCGGTCAGGCTGGCGGTTATTGTCACTTTGCCGTCGGCAAGCTGGCTCACCACTTCCGCCGGGACGCCTATGCTCCAGTTGCCTGCGGCGTCAACGGTTGTAGTCCAGCTTTCAGAGCCGAGGGTGACGGTGATTTTATCGCCCACCGCCGCGCCGCTGCTGGTGCCGGAAACTATCTGCGCCTGGCCGTGTTCGGCAAGGTTAATCACATCGTCGCCCGCCACGGTGTTGAAGCCGACGGACGGCACGGTAGCATCCACCTTCACGTTATGGCTGGTTGTGCTGCCGTTGCCTGCCGCATCGCTGACGCTGGCCGCTACGGTATATACGCCGTCGGCAAGCGCGGAGGCTTTGTCCGCTGGCACGGTTACGCTCCACGAGCCGTTCGGCTGCACGGTGCCGGTGTAGCTTTCGCCGTTCAGCACCACGGTGACGGTTTGCCCCGCCTCGGCGCTGCTGGTGCCGGTAATGACCACCGGCTGCCCGACTTCGACGGCGTTCAGCACGTCGTCTCCGCCAATAACGTTGATTTGCAGCGTCGGCGCTGCGGTATCGACGCTGATTTCGCGCCCCGCAGAAGCGCCGTTGCCGTTAACGTTCACCGTGCTAACTTCAACCGAAGTGTCGCCGTCTTTCAGGCCCTTCATATCACCGGCTGGAACGGTAAATTCCCAGCTGCCGTTCGCCTGTACCTGAGTGGTATAGGTGTGCCCCGCAAAGGTAATCGTGACGGTTTGCCCCGCTTCCACATTCTGCGTGGTGCCGGACAACAGCAGATCCGCCCCTTTCTCGGCGGCGTTCAGCACGTCATCCCCGGCAATTTGGTTGACGGAAATCGCCACGGCGCTGAGATCAACATTCACCGTATGGTCGATGGATACCGGGTTGCCGGTATCGCTGCTGCCTTTAGCTGAAACGGTAATATCCCCGGCGGCCCACAGGCTAACTTCATTGCCCGGGACGACGGTTTGCCAACTGCCATCAGCGCTGACCACCGCGCCATACTCTTTGCCATTGACCGTTACGGTCACCGCGCTGCCCACGCTCAGGCCGGAGCTGGTGCCGCTGATAATCAGATTGAGGCCATGTTCGATGGCGTTAACAACGTCATCCCCGGCAATGGTGTTAATACGCAGCCCCGGCAGCGCGGCATCAATGGTGATTTCGCGCGATCCGGTGCCGGTATTGCCCGCGCCGTCGGTCACCGAAGCGTTGATTTTAAGATCGCCGTTGCCCAGCGCTTCCAGTACGTCTTTACCCAGCGGCAGGCTCCAGGTCAGATCATCCTGAACTTTTGCCGTGTAGTTAACGCCGCCGATATTGAGGGTAACGTCCGCTCCGGCCTGCACGCCGGTGACTCGCCCGCTGATTATCTGCCCCGCGGTCAGTTCGCCCGCGTTGATAACATCGTCTGTAGCAACAACATTGATGGTTACGCCCGGCAACGTCGAAGCCACTTCCAGCGTGCTGGTCTGGCCGCCGCTGTTCCCTACGGCATTGCTGGCGCTAACGGAAACCTCGTAGAAAGCTTCGCCGAGATGAGCGACATCCTGCGCAGGAACGGTCGTCGTCCATTTGCCCTGGTCATCAACCGTTGCGGCATAGTTTTTGCCGTTAAGGGTTACGGTTACCAGAGCGCCAGGAGCCAGCCCGGTCGATGAGCCGCTGATAACTACGTCGCCGGTTTTTTCGTCGGCATTAAGAATATTGTCTCCGGCGATGGTATCTATCGCCAGGGTCGGAGCGGCCGTGTTGACGGTAATTTCGCGCGAACTGTCGCCGGTGTTGCCCGCTTTATCGGTAATGGAAGCGGTAACGGTGTAGCCGCTGTCCGCTAACGCGCCGATATCCCCGCGCGGTATGCCCACGCTCCAGTTGCCCGCCGCGTCAACCACGCCGGTGTAACTCTTATTACCCAGCGTCACGGTGACAATATCACCCGCCGCCGCGCCGGTACTGGTGCCGGAGATAATCTGCGCCTGCCCGTGCTCGCCGCTGTTTATCACATCGTCTGCGGCAATCGCGCCGATGGTGACTTTTGGAACGGTAATATCAACCAGCATGTCGCGGCTGGCCGAGCCAGCGTTGCCCGCGCGGTCTTCCACGTTTGCCGTAATGACAATATTGCCGTCGGCCAGCTTACCGACATCTTCCGCCGGCACCGTCAGGCTCCAGCTGCCGTCGGCCTTAACGTTCGCTTCGTAATCTTTGCCGTTGAGCTTCACGGTAACGGTCTGGCCCGCTTCTGCGGAACTGGTGCCGCTAATAACCAGCGCCTGCTTCGCCTCGGCGGCATTCAGCAGGTTGTCCTGGCTTACCGGGTCCAGCGTGACCGTAGGGGCAAGCGTATCCACGCTGACGTTTTGTGCCGCGCCGGTAGTGTTGCCGTTATTGTTGGTCACGCTGACCTGCACGCTGGTATCGCCGTCTTTCAGGGCTACCATATCCGCGGCAGGAACCTTGTGGCTCCAGCTGCCGTCAGGCTGCACGGTAGCGGTGTAGGTGTGGCCGCCAAAAGTGATGGTTACCGTCTGGCCTGCTTCCACATTCTGCGTGTTGCCGGAAAGCAGCAGATCGGCGCCTTTCTCGGCGGCGTTCAGCACGTTGTCACCTGAAACGGTGTTGATGCTGATAACCACCTCGCTCAAATCAACAACGACCTGGTGCTGGATGGCGACATCATTACCCGCGCTGCTGCTGCCTTTTACCTCGATGCTAATGGAACCTTCATTCCACTGGCTAACCTCGTTGCCCGGCACGGCGGCCTGCCAGCTGCCGTCTGCCCGAACGGTGGCATCATAATCTTTGCCGTTTATGGTGACGGTCACCGCGCTCCCGGCCTTCAGGCCGGTGCTGGTGCCGGTAATAATCAGGTTCTGGGCATGCTCGATGGCGTTTATCACGTCATCACCCGCCACGGTATCCACACGCAGCCCCGGTAAATTGGCATCTATAGCGATATCGCGGCTGCCGCTGCCGGTATTGCCGTGGCCGTTGGTAACCGAAGCCGTCAGCGTCAAATCACCGTTGCCGAGCGCCGTAAGGATCTCTTTAGAAACCGGGAGGCTCCAGCTCAAATCATCCTGCACAATCGCCTGGTAGAGTTTGCCGCCGAGATTAATAGTGACAACGTCACCTGATGCGGCACCGGTCACCGTACCGCTGAGGGTCTGGCCGCTGGCGATTTCACTGGCGTTGAGGATATTGTCGGCGGTAACGCTGTTGATGGTTACCGTAGGCAGCGCGCTGTCTACCTGCACGTTATGGCTGGCGCTATTGCTGTTGCCGCTGGCGTCGGTCACGTTTGCACTAACCTGGTAGTTAGCTTCGCCCAGCTTGCCTACCGCAGAAGCGGGCACGGTAGTGCTCCAGCTACCGTCATCCCGGGTGATGGCCTGATAGTTCACGCCGTTTAGCGTGACGGTGATGACGGTGCCCGCTGGCTGATTACTGGTGCCGGAGATTTGAAGATCCTGACCTTTTTCAACCGCGTTGATCACATCATCGTGCGCAAGCGTTGCGATATCGATCGTCGGCAGAGCGGTATTCACCGTTATGCCATGCGTGATGCTGCCGGTGTTGCCCGCAGCATCGGTAACGCTGGCGGTGAGCGTATAGCTTCCGTCCGCCAGCCCTTTAATCACGGCAGCAGGAATGCCTACGCTCCAGTCGCCATTGCTGTCCAGAGTCGTGGTGTAGCTGAATGAAACGCCGGAATCGTTAGTAATTTTTACGGTCACAACGTCCCCGGCGGCTGCGCCGGTGCTGCTTCCGCTGATGGTTTGCGCGTAGTTGTGTTCCGTAGCGTTAATGGTGTCATCGCCCGCAACGGTTTCAATCGTCAGCTTCGGCTCGGTGATATCTACCAGCATGCTGCGGTCGGCGTTTGACGGGTTGCCGGCTTTGTCAGCAACCGTGGCATGAACCGTGACATTCCCGTCGCTAAGCGCCGCCAGCGCGTCTGCCGGGACGGTGATGCTCCAGCGGCCATCGGCCCCAACTTTTGCGCTGTAACTGATGTTGTTCAGGGTAAGCGTCACTTCCTGGCCCGGCTCGGCGGTGCTGCTCCCGGTAATGGTCAGAGGCTGCTTCGCTTCTGCCGCATTAAGGATATTGTTGTCGCTCAGCGGATCGATGGTCAGCAGCGGAGCGCTGGTGTCAACGCTGTATTCCTGCCCGGCGCTCGCCGGGTTACCGCTGGCGTTGCTGACGCTAACGGTGACCTGTGCATCACCGTCTTTGAGCTTAGCCATGTCCGCCGCCGGAACGCTAAAGCTCCAGGTGCCGTTATCGTTAACGGTGGTGGTGTAGCTGTGCCCGGCGAAGGTAATCGTCACGGTCTGCCCCGGCTCCACATTAGTGGTCATCCCGGAGAGCAGAAGATCGGCGCCCTTCTCGGCGGCGTTCAGCACGTTGTCCGCCGTGACGCTATTAATACTGATTGAAACCGGAGCCAGGTCTACATCCACGATGCTGTCGATGCTGACCGGGTTTCCGGCGCTGCTGCTGGCGGAAGCGGTGACCGTCAGCACGCCATCCGGCCAGGCGGCAACGTCGGCGGCAGGCACCGCCGCACTCCAGCTGCCGTCGGCATTGACCGTGGCCGGGTAATTTTTGCCATGCAGGGTAACGGTGACGACGCTACCTGCCGTGAGATAGCTGCTGGTGCCGCTGATTATCAGATTCTGGCCGTGTTCCGCGAGGTTAATAATATCGTCGCCCGCAACCGTGTCGATGCGCAGCCCCGGAAGTTGAGCGTCGATAGTGATATCGCGCTCCGCGCTGCCGGTGTTGCCGTGTCCGTTAGTCACCGAGGCATGAACCGTTAGCTCGCCGTTGCCCAGCGCGGTAAGAATCTCTTTCGACAGCGGCACGCTCCAGCTGAGGTCGTCCTGAACCACGGCGCTGTAGCTTTTGCCGCCCAGCAGCACGGTCACGGTGTCACCGGCCTTCGCGTTCATCACGCTGCCCCGCAGGGTTTGCCCGGCGTTCACTTCAGCAAGATTGACGGTGTTATCGCCCGCCACGGTATCGATCAGCACAATCGGCAGCGAGCTGTCTACCAGCACGTTGTGGCTGGTGGAATTGCCGTTGCCGCTGGCATCCGTGACCGCCGCGCTGACGGTGTAGTTAGCCTCACCCAGCTTAGCAACGTCCTGGGCGGGGATTTCTACGCTCCAGCGATTGCCGCTCACGGTGGCGCTGTAGTTCACGCCGTTAAGCGTGACGGTGACCCCCGTACCATCAGGCTGATCGCTGGTACCGCGGACGACCAGTGAAGCGCTTTTTTCAGCCGCGTTAACCACGTCATCCTGAGCAACGGTGTCGATGCTGATTTGCGGTAGCCCGGTCGCCACTTCGAAGTTAAGCGCGCCGCTGCCGCTGTTACCCGCTTTATCCGTAACGACTACGGTTGCGCTGTATTTGCCGTCGGCCAGGCCGCCGATGACATCGGCTGGCAGGCCAAGGCTCCAGTTGCCGCTGGCATCCAGCACCGTCGTATATTCAACGTTGTTGATGGTGATTTTGACCGCATCGCCAGCCGCCGCGCCGGTCGCTTTGCCGGTAAGCATCTGCGCCTGGCCATGCTCAAGCTGATTAATGATGTTGTCGCCTGCAAAGGCGTTGATAGTGACAACCGGCACCGTGGTATCCACCAGCATGCCGTGGCTGGCGCTGCCCGGGTTGCCCGCAACGTCATTGACGCTGGCGCTTATCGACCAGCTGCCATCGTGAAGGTTGGCCAGATCCTGCGCCGGAACGGTGACGCTCCAGCTGCCGTCCGCCTGAACCTGCCCGGTGTAGCTTTGCTTATTGAGAATGACGGTAACCGTCTGGCCCGGCTGGGCGGTGCTGGTGCCGGTAATTGCCAGATCCTGCGCCGCCTCGGCGTGGTTAAGAATATTATCTGCGGTGATGCTGTTTAAGGTAATGGCCGGAGGTTGAGTATCCACCAGCACTTCACGCGCCCCGCTGGCGCTGTTACCGCTAGTATTAGTCACGCTAACGGACACTTCGGCGCGGCCGTCAATCATTGCGCCCATATCAGAAGCCGGAACCGTGTAGCTCCAACTGCCGTCTTCATTCACCGTCGTGGTGTAGGTGTGACCGGCAAATTTGATAACCACGGTCTGCCCTGGCTCAACGCCCTGGGTTTTACCGTTGAGCGTCAGGTCTGCCGCCTTCTCGACCGCATTTAGCATATCGTCGCCGGTGACAGCTTCGACGGTTATTGCCACCGAATTCAGGTCAACTTCCAGTTCGCGGGACATCACTGCCGGGTTGCCCCATTCGTCTGCGGAGCTGGCAACAATGCTCAGCTTTCCGTTTGCCCAGGAGGCTAAATCAGCGGCGGGAACGCCAATCTGCCAGCTGCCGTTTGTGTTAACCACGGCCTGGTAGTCAATGTTGTTGATCCGCACCGTAATGGTGGTTCCGGCGCTAAGATTCGCGCTGCTGCCCGTCACGGTAAGATCCTGGTGCTGCTCGATGGCGTTAATCACGTCGTCGCCGGAGATGGTGTTAATGCGCAGCCCCGGAAGCTGGGCGTTAATGTTAATTTCGCTGCTGCCGCTGCCGGTATTTCCGTGCCCGTTAGTCACGGAGGCAACGATAGACGCATCGCCGTCGCCCAGCGCTTTTAAGTCAGCGGCAGGCACCGTGGTGCTCCAGCTCAGATCGTTTTGCACCGTCGCGGTATAGGTTTTTCCGCCGAGTTTAATGGTGACCGTATCACCTTCGTGCGCCCCGGTGACCCGGCCGCTAAGCAGCTGATCGTTATCTATTTCGCTGTTGTTAACCCGGTTATCCCCGGCAAAAGCAGAAATAATCACCGTCGGCAGCGCGGTATCAACCAGCAAGGTCGCACCCGCCGATCCGGTATTGCCGTTGCTGTCTGTGCCGCTAACGCTGAGGGTGTAGTTGGTATCGCCGAGCTTAACCACATCGGTGACAGGCACTTCTACGCTCCACGCGCCATGGTTCACCACGCCCGCATAGTTCACGCCGTTAAGCGTAACGGTAATCGCGCTGCCGTCCGGCAGGTTACTGGTGCCGCTCAGGGTAAGCGGCTGCCCGGCCTCGCTGGCGTTGAGTACGTTATCGTGGCTTATGGCGTCGAAGCTAAACGACGGAGGCGTGGAGCTAACGGTAATATCATGGTTTACGCTGGCGCTGTTGCCTGCCGCATCGGTGATGGTCACCGTAATAGTGTTCTGGCCTTCCGGTAGCGAGGAAACAACTTCTTTAGGAATGCCCACGCTCCAGCTGCCGTCTGCTTTAACGGTAGTGCCGTAGGTTGCGCCGCCCACGGAGACGGTTATCTTATCGCCCTCTGCCGCGCCGCGGCTGGTGCCGGAGACGATCTGTGCCTGCCCCTGCTCGGTCACGCTGAGGATGTCGTCACCGGCAACGGTATTGACGCTGGCCTCTGGCGGAGTGGTGTCTACCAGAAGCGAAGTGTTGGTATTAGTGGTATTGCCCGCTTTATCGCTGACGCTGAAGTTAAGCGTGTAGTTGTTGTCCACCATGGCCTGAACATCGGCGGCGGGGAGCTCCAGGCTCCAGCTGCCGTCCGCGCCGACTACGGCTGTGTAAGTCAGGCCGTTCAGTTTCAGGGTTACGGTTTGTCCCGCTTCAGCGTCGGTTTTACCGCTGACGATGACAGAGCCGCCGTGTTCCGCCGCGTTAACAATATTGTCCCCGGCAACGGTATCTACCGTCAGAACTGGCGCTTTGGTATCAACGACAATCGTCTGGCTGGCGGAGATGGTATTCCCGGCGGCATCTTTGCCGCTTACGGCAACCGTCCAGCTGCCGTCGGCCAGGTTTTTTGCATCCGCTGCAGGAACGTTGAGACTCCAGCTGCCGTCCCCGTTAACGGTGGTTGCGTAGGTTTTACCATTAAGGGTCACGGTTAATGCCGTACCCGCTGCCAGCTCTTTTGAGCTGCCGCTTAACAGCAGATCATTTGCCTGAGCGGCCGAGTTAATGACGTTTTTGTCGGCAGTAACGGCGACGTCGATGGCGGCCTCTGCGGTGACAATATTCAGCGTGATGTCGCCCGCAGAGCTGACTTTGCTGCCGTCAATCTGCACTACGCTGTAGGTATGGGTGCCGTCAGGCTGTTCGCCGAGCAGCACGCTCCAGCTACCGTTTTTATCTACCATGGTGCTGGCGATGGTATTGCCGTTAGCGTCTTTGATTTGAATCGTCGCGCCCGGCTGGCCGGAGCCGCTAAAGGTTGGCGTGGCGTCATCGGTGACCGCATTGCTGCTCAGCAGCCCTTTGCTGTCGCCTTTGTTATCGGTCACCGCAAAGGTCGGCCTTGCGCTCTCAACCTCTTTGGTATTATCGATTATTTCGGTGTGATTTTTGTCGCTGCCGCCGTGAGCGAGCAGTGCGCCAACCCCGACGCCGCCGGCAATAGCACCGGCAACCCAGCCCCAGGGAACATCGCTCAGTACGGAGCCATCCAGCAGAGGCTGTACGGACTCAATCGGCATAGCCGTTGCCGTAAGCTCGATGACCTGGCCGCCCAGCGCCGCACCCGCGTCGTCGAAAGTGATATGAGTAAGCCCGTTGCCGTCGTCGAATACCAGCTCAGAGTGGCGGCCGGACTGCCCCTCTTCTTCCGCGAAATAGCCGTTACAGCGCATCACGCTGCCGTCTTTCATGTAGATCAGCAGGTCTTTACCCTGGCGCACATAGCGAGCCACGTCCTGGGCGCTGCCGTGAACCTGGATGATCGACGGGGAAGAGAGCGAAACGGAAAGATTGCCGTCGCTGGTTAATACTGTTTTCTCTGCATTTTTGCGCGAAATAACGTCAACAACTTTACTCATAGCACTTCTCCTTAAATATGCCGAAACGGGGCATATACGCTTATTTTTGAATGTGCGTATCCCTGAGAAATCTGGATCTCATTTCACATCAACTTATTTTTTCAGTTATCGCTAACTTGCTGCTCTGTTGGTATTTATTTCAATTCAGGTAATTTCGATGCGGCGTTTTTTTCAATCCCCGTCAGCGGCAATAAATTGTCTACGGCGGCGGCATAATTTACCGCTGCCAGCCAGCCGTCATAATCGGCATTAATTTGTGCCCACGCCGCCTGAAAAACGTCCTGCTCCACGCTTAATAAATCGTTGAGGCTGCGTTTGCTGAGCTTGTATTCGTTTTTATAAACCTCACGGGCGCGGCGGGCGTTGTCCAGCTGTAGCTTTCCGGCCTCTTCCCGGCCTCTGGCACCGCTCCAGTCCGCCATCGCTACCGAGGCCTTCTGCAACACGTCAAATTTGGCCTGCTCTACCTGCGAGGTAGCAATACGCCGCGCGCCCTGAGCCTGCTCAACCTGGGCCGAAACGGCGCCCCCCTGATAGATTGGGGCATCAACATTAAGTTGAATTTGATCGTCCCAGTAAGCGTTATTGTTGGACTGATAGCGGGTGCGCCCGCCCCTCAGGCTTAACGTGGGCCAGTGGCCGGACTTTGCTTTATCGACGGCATAATCCGAGGAGTTGCGCATGGCTTCAGCCGCTAGTACCGCCGGGATAATCGAGTAGTCAATGTTGTCGAGCGGCTCCTGCTCCAGCGCCAGCTTCATCGGCAGCGGCTGGTATTGAGCGGCTTTCACTCCTGTCAGCACCACCAGCCGCGCTTTCGCGCTCTGTAAGGCGGCCTGATATTGTTCCAGCGTCGAGCGCATACCCGCTATCCTGGTTTGGGTTTGCAGCACGTCCGAGCTGGAGCTAAGCCCGGCGTCAGCACGCAGCTTCGCCATGTTGTTCACGGTTTGCAGCGCGGCAACGCCCTCGTCGGCGGCAGCAATCAGCGCCTGGTAGCGCTTGACCTCGATATACGTCTGGGCGGTTTTCTCCGCCACCTCGGTTAACGTTGCCATCAACTGGTAACGGTAGCTTTCCCGCTGGCTCTGCTGCTGGCTAATATTGCTGCTGGTTTTGCCGAAGTCATACACCAGCTGGGTAAGACTGAGACCGTAAGCAGCCGAATTTTTTAATGAACCGCTGGAGTCAGTGGTGCTGGAGTGGCCGGTGCTGCCGCTAAGAGAAACCTGCGGGAACCATGCGCTCCGGGCCTGGTCGATTTGTGCCTGGCCGATGCCGAGCTGCGCAGCCTGCCGGGAAACCGCAGGATCTCTGTCCAGGGCAAACAAAATGCTCTCTCCGAGCGTCAGGCTGGTGGCCTGAGCAACGCCGGGGGCAGCGGCCCACTCCGGCGCAGGGGCGGCATTTCCACCCGCGCTGGCCCCGATACAAATAAGGGCGAAAATGACGCCTGACAGAGAATAAAAATGGGCCATAATCGCAAGATCCTTCTACTCAAAATAAATACAGAGATGCGGCAAAAGCTCCGCCTGCAGATTGGCGGATATGACTAAGCAGCCCAATAAATTGAGCGTATTAAATATATAAAAAGACAAAGATTTTATTATTGCGTGGCCGATTCATTTTCTTACCAGCACACCATCTGATTTCTTCAACTATCAATGAGTGTTTTTTCTTCGCACTTTCGCTTCCCATGAATAAATGAAACCCATAATCGAATAGCTATTTCCTTTAGGCTTCCGGCGATTTGAAAAAATAACCAACGAATTAAATATGACTTATTTTATTCAGCGGCGCAAATAACCAGGATGCTTTTTCCTACCTGTTTGTAAGAAAAATCCTACCAGATAAAAATTAACCTCACCAACGATTTTGTGTTAAAGACATGTTACGAAAAAGCAAAGTGGTGACAGTAACTTAGGAGAAAATGACAATATCTGCGCTAAAAACGAAAACGTCGAAGATCGATAATTCATAGAGTTAGCTTACATAAATTGATTTACATCAAATTTACATTTCGTATTAACAGACCGATAATATCAGGTTGCTCATTTTTGGTTGTTTTTTTATAGATGTTAATTTCTTGTTGATGCAAGGGTATGCTGCGGTCGCCAGAATGCGTTTCAACGCCGCTGAATACCCCTCAGGGAAAGTCACTTCATGACCAAAATAGCGGTTTCTTGACAAAAAAACGCAAAAAAAAGCCGGGAGATCCCGGCCTGAAGGTAGCTACAGATTTTATTAGACTAATGGTCAAGACTGGTTAACAGCCTCCCCCGCAAGCGAGGGAGTTCAACACTAGCAGCGACAAATAATAACGGGTCGTGATAAGACCCAAAATGTGTCGCTATTTAGTAGCGCACGCATACCGTTTTAGTTTCGGTATAGGCGTCCAGCCAGTCCGGGCCAAAATCACGCCCGGTTCCGGACTGCTTCATTCCGCCAAACGGCATGTTGGCATCTATCAGCGTGTGGCTGTTAACCCACACCGTTCCGGCCTGGATACGCCCGGTATACTGCATTGCGGCCTGCAAATTATTGGTCCAGAGGCTGGCAGTCAGGCCGTATTCGCTATCGTTGGCCTGGCGTAAAGCCTCTTGTGCATCCGCCACCCGAACAAGATTGACTACCGGGCCAAAGACTTCTTCACGAGTGAGTTTCAGGCTGGCGGAAGGATTCACGACCAGCGTAGGCGCAATGTAAAAACCGTCGCCCTGCGGCCCCGAGTTACCGCTGATAATTTCAGCTCGCTGCTGTTGCGCATCCGCCAGATAGCCCGCTACTTTCTGCTGCTGAGCTTTAGAAACCAGCGGGTTAATGTGCGCCCGAGGATCCAGGCCCGCACCAACCTGTAACGATTTCACCGCCTGCTCAAAACCGCTAACCAAAGTATCAAACAGCGGCGCTTCAATATAAATTCGCGAGCTGGCGGCGCATACCTGCCCCTGGTTCAGGAAGCTTCCGGCCATCAGGCCGTCAATAACCATTGCCGGGTCGGCGTCTTTCAGCACGATGGCCGGGTTTTTACCGCCCAGCTCCAGTGTGACCCTGGTCAGACGGTCAGCCGCCGCTCTGGCAATGCCTTTTCCGGTGGCCGTCGAGCCGGTAAAGCTAACCTTAGCCACAAGAGGATGTTCGGTCAGCGCTTTGCCGCAGCCTGCTCCGCTGCCGGTTACTACATTAAACACGCCATCCGGCACGCCCGCCTCGCTCGCCAGTTCCGCCATGCGAAGCAACGTCAGCGGCGTTGTCTCTGAGGGTTTCACCACTATGGAACAGCCGGCGGCGAGTGCGGGCATGACTTTCCACATACCTATCAACAGCGGAAAGTTCCACGGCACGATACCGGCTACCACGCCAATTGGTTCTTTGCGTGTCCAGGCCTGGTAACGCGCCCCTTCCGGCATCGGGATCGATACATCCAGCGTCTGGCCGCTAATTTTAGTGGTCAGGCCTGCGGTGTAACGCATCCAGTTCAAAGTGCATCCCACTTCAAAAGCGCGGGAAATATTGATCGACTTACCCTGCTCCAGAGTTTCCAGCTGCGCCAGCTCTTCCGTATTCTGCTCAAGCAAATCGGCAAAACGCAGTAAGATCCTTTCCCGCCCGGCGGGCAGCATATTTGCCCAAACGCCGCTGCTGAATGCGCGCCAGGCGGAGGTTACCGCGCGATCGACATCCTCTGCGCTGGCATCAGCGCTGCTGGATATTTGTTGCCCGTCCGCCGGGTTGTAAACCGCCAGCCGGGAGGCGCTGTCGGACTCCTGCCAGCGGCCATCAATGTAAAGCCCATGAGAACGCTGAAGAAACTGGCGCACATTGCCCAGCACGCTTACCGTTTCTTGCTCAGACATAGCATCTCCTTATCAAAGTCATTATCGGGTAGCACCTCTTCATTCTAGGCGTTATGTTGAATTCCGGGTTTGCTGCGGCTGACATTCGCTTTGCTGGCTGTGACACGCTACACAAATACAAATCATGCTGCTTTTTTTGAATCACGTTTACCTATAGTTATTGGCGTCGGGCGACGAAAGGTGGGGATGTATGGCACAAGAGCAATACAACGAGCGATTCGAAAAATGGCTGGATCAGGTTAATCGTGCATGCGGGCGCTTTGCCGGTGCGGCGCTGAAAAGTGAATTTCACGGCAGCCTGAGCGAGCAGCAGATGCATGCCATGAAGCTTAGCGTCGTGGAGATAAGCCAGGCCAGCCTGGTGAGAACCCGGCGCGAGGTTTCACAAAGCAACGACGCCTGGTTTTACACCGTATTCCAGCTGGCTGGAGAGGCCGTAATGGAGCAAGGCGAAAGCCAGGCCGTGCTACGAGGCGGCGACATCACGCTTATCGACGCCTCTCAGCACAGTCGTTTTACTTATACCAGCGGCGCAAAACAGGTCTCTCTGCTGCTGCCCCGCCACCTGCTTGAACAGAACCTGCGTTTCGGTGAAATTCCCTGCGCGCAAAGGCTGGCGGCGGAATTACCGATGGTGCGGCTTAGCCATAGCCTGCTGCGCGAAAGCATGGGGAGCAACTCTCTTAGCAATAGTGAGAGCGAAGCTATGCTGGAAGCGATTACCTGCCTGCTTACCCCTGCGCTTATCAACCGCAGCCTTCCTCACTCCAGGCGCGACCGCCATCTGCAAAAAGTCATGTCGCTGATTGATGAGCATATTCAGTCCGAAACGCTGCGCCCGGAATGGATTGCCAGCGAATCCGGCATGTCGGTACGCAGCCTCTACCGCTTGTTCGCAGATAAAGGGCTGGTAGTCGCTCAATATATTAAAAATCGCCGCCTTGACCTGTGCGCCCAGGCGCTGCGCACCGCCGGGCAAAGCGAGAAACTCGCGGGGATTGCTTACAGCTGGGGATTTGCCGATCACAGCCATTTTTCAACGGCTTTTAAAGGAAGGTTTGGGCTTTCGCCGGGGGAATATCGGAAGCGTTTTCAGGCCGCCTGAAAAGAGCCCTCTCACCCTGAGCCTTCCTGAAAGAAGGCCGGGGGTGAGAGTAAAATACCAAAACTACTTCTTCATCCACTGGCCGTTCAGACCACGCACATACTCACCGGCCGGCGCACGATCGACCAGTTTCTGCCCGGCAAGCCGCGCCACTTCGTTGATCGAAATATTATTGGTGTCCGCCAGCTGCTGGTAATGCTGGGCGCGGGCATCATTGATGCTTTTTACCAGCGCCAGGGTTTCCTGGTCCTGTTTTATCGGCGCAATATAGCCGCTTAGCGTTTCGCCGACCCGCCCCTGTTCACGAGCTTCATTCAATGTCAGAGCCATTGCCGACGCGCTGAACAACAAGGCCAGCGCCAGCGCCCCTTTAAGAATAGATTTCATCCCCGTTCCCCTCATCAGAACAGATCGCTGCGGCTTTTGAGCAGGCTTTCGACATCTTTATCCACTTTGATATGGATCTCATGCTCAATTTTGACATTCATATTGATGGTTATTGGCTCTTTCGGCGCCGCTACCTCGATTCGCGGCGTGCAGCCCGCCAGCATCATGGCGCAGGGTGCCAGCAGCGCGGCGGTTAATATTTTCATTGTCTGTCCTCACAGGCTTCGCCGGGTTGGGTACAGCGCGCTGACGGTAGCGCGGCATTCTCTTCCAGCCAGGTTTGTAAATTATCGCCAAAGCGCAGGCTGCGCCACAGGGTAAACAGGTTTTCCTGATGGGTATAGTTGAGATTGACGGTATTTGTTTTCCCCTCGACGTGGCTGATGCCGGTCACGCTGGAGCGCATTTTCACTATGCCGAGATTATCAAGACTGATTTGTGTCCAGGAGCGGGAAATTTCCATATAGCGCAGCCAGTTAATTGCCGCCCCCGCAGCCATATTATTATCGACGATGGCGTCGGCCATATCCTTATCCATGCGGAAGGTCATCGGCCCGGGGTTTGTCAGCCAGCCGTCTTTGATTATCCACTGCGGATGGTTAAGCCACAGCGGCAGCGCACCGTTGAAGCGCCCGGACATGGTGAACTGTTTCGGGCTAATCGCGCTGATGAGTTCGCTCGAGGAGAGATTTTGCAGGCGCAGCAGCGCCGCATCATGCTGCGGCATACGCAATTGCTGCATGGATATCTTGCCGCCCAGCACATCGGCATTCACGTTGCTTAGCAGCAGAGGCCGACGTTCACTCCACGGATACCAGCCTTCGAGATCGGCAGTAATATTTTGCGTCGCAATCTGGTTGCGCACTTCTGCGATGCGCAGAGTGACCGGCCCACGGGTGCCAAGATGCCAGGTGGAGTCGCTGAAGCGGAACGGCAATACAAAGTCTACGCCGTTGATTTGGTTATCCGGCATCCAGACGCTGCCGTTTTTTACCACGCCGTGGCCGCCGGCCTCAAAGCCCTGCCCGGCGGCGGCCGAGAAAGCAACCTGAGCGTAGAGCGCGCCGCCCTTCAAATCCATTTTCCAGTCCGGCGGGAGCAGGGGCTGGAACACGGTCAGCACCTGCTTTGGCCACCATGCATTACCGCGCAGGCGCTCGCCATCCCAGCGCCCCACCACCCGCACCGGGCCAATAGCACCCGCATGGAGATCGCCTTTGTACAGGAAGGAAGTCGGATTTTGGCCGCTGACGCTAAACTTGAGCGTTGAAGGGGGCAAGGCGCTGCCGCCGCTGAAGGTGGCTGCCCCGGCATCCAGCGAGAAGTCGCCGCTAAAGGTTTCTTTTTTATCGTTACGCTCCCAGCGCAGCGGTTTTTCCAGCACCAGGCGCGGCTTGGCTATCAGCATCGAGCCGTATTCCAGTTTGTCGAATCCGGTTGAGAGCGAACTCAGCTCTATTGCGCTGTCGCGCCATTCGCCAAGGCCCCTGACGTCCCACTTAGCCTGCATCGGCGTGAAACTGCCCTTGCCCCAGTAGCGCCACTGCCACAGCCCGGCGTCCGGCAGGAAGTCGTTAGCTTTGCCGTCAAGATGCAGTTCAACGGAGCCCATTTCGTTATCGTGAGCGCGCAGTATTGCCTGCAGGCGACCATCCACGCCTTTACCCGAGACGCGCACGCCGGCCAGCGGCCAGCGCACATCATCTATATTCAGGGTTTCAATCAGCCGCCCGCGTGAACGCAGCAGCGCGCCGGGGCGGAACAGTAAAGCCGGGTCGGTAAGCGCCCCGGTCAGCTCGCCGGGCAGCACTGCGTAAAAAATCAGCTGATCCTGTTTGGCCTCGCCGGTTAACTGAAACGGTAAGGTGCTGTCGGTCATGCTGAGCTTGCCCGGCCCGATGTTCAGCACGGCGTTACCCTTCCCGGCTTCGCCCTGGGTCACCACGTTCATTCGCCCGGTGAAAACAGCGTTATCCAGCCCCTGCTGCCAGTCTTCCACCTTCAGCGCCAGGCCGCCGCGCAGAGGGAAACCGGCGTAGGGCCAGTTCCACTCGCCGCCGTTAATCTCCAGCATTTTCTCGCTAAGACTCCACGGAACTGAAAGCAACATCTCGTCTGAGGCGGCTTTTTTGACCGCTAACGTACCCGAGCTGGCATGCCAGTTCAGCATCACGTCAAGCTTGTCCGGCTCCTGCGGAATTTGTACCTGAGTCGCAACCTGGCCATCGGTCGGCAGGCCGTCGGGAACCAGAGGCAGGGTTAACTCGCCCACCAGCTCCAGCGGTGGAAGACCTTCGAATGCGCCAACCTTCAGCTCGCCTATCCTCAGGCTCTGTCCTTTAAGGGTCGCGGCAACGGTAAGCAGCTTGCCCTGGTAATCCAGGTGCTGTTGCTCCGGCGTCAGCGAAAGGCGCAGCGCCCCTGAATACTGCTGCCACGGAGTCACGTTGAGCTTATCGATAGTCAACCAGGTATTGGGCAGCATTTTCTGCCATTCTTCAAGGGTACGCGGCGCGGCGGACGAGGCATCATCCTGCGGGATTTTGCCGATACAGTCCGGGTTCAGATTCAGTTCCGCAACCTGCAGGCGCCAGCGGCTTGGGTGGCTGAGGGTGGCATCCCTGAGATTGGCAAGTTCGCACTCACCCGCCAGATAACGGAGATCGGGAATAACAATAGCGCCGTTATGCAGGCGCGGGCTGGCTTCCATCGCGATGCGCGTTCCCTGCGGCAGCCAGATACCGGCAAGCGTCGGCAGCCAGTGAGCGAGCGTCAGCAGCAGCGAAAGCGGCAGTAAAATCAGCGCCAGCAGCAGCGCAAGGGCGGCTTTGTATTTACCCTTCATGGGTGGTTAATATCCTGATTCAGCGACAATTTAAGCCGAAATATGTCATTATTCTGGCACGATTATGGCCGGACGTGAAGGCGGCGACTGCATTAAGCTTAGCTTGCCCGGAAAGTGTAATAGTCACCCGGCGTTAAAATTTCTTTTAAGAAATTGTATGATTATTTTAAGCATGGTAATTTTGGAACCAACCCTTTCTGGAGATAAGTCTTATGAAACTTGCGGTTTATAGCACAAAACAGTACGACAAAAAGTATCTGGAGCAGGTTAACCAGGAGTATGGCTTTGATCTTGAATTTTTTGACTTCCTGCTGAGCGAGAAGACGGCCAAAAACGCCAACGGCTGCGACGGAGTCTGCATCTTCGTTAATGATGATGGTAGTCGCCCGGTGCTCGAAGAGCTAAAAAAACACGGTGTTAAATTTATCGCTCTGCGCTGCGCCGGTTTTAATAACGTGGATTTGGAAGCGGCAAAAGAGCTCGGCATGCCGGTAGTCCGCGTACCTGCTTATTCGCCTGAAGCCGTCGCCGAACACGCCGTGGGCATGATGATGTGCCTTAACCGTCGCATTCACCGTGCCTACCAGCGCACCCGCGATGCCAACTTCTCGCTCGAAGGGCTGACCGGTTTTACCATGCACGGCAAAACCGCTGGCGTCATCGGCACCGGCAAAATCGGCGTTGCGGCGCTAAGAATTCTGAAAGGGTTTGGCCTGCGCCTGCTGGCGTTCGATCCGTATCCAAGCGCGGCGGCTCTGGATCTAGGCGTGGAATATGTTGACCTGGAAACGCTGTTCGCCCAGTCAGACATTATTTCCCTGCACTGCCCGCTGACGCCGGAAAACTATCACCTGCTGAACCAGAGCGCCTTCGACCAGATGAAAAACGGCGTGATGATCATCAACACCAGCCGCGGCGGCCTGATTGATTCCCAGGCGGCCATCGACGCGCTCAAGCATCAGAAAATTGGCGCGCTGGGGATGGACGTTTACGAAAATGAACGCGATCTGTTCTTTGAAGATAAGTCCAACGACGTAATTCAGGACGACATTTTCCGCCGCCTCTCCGCCTGCCACAACGTGCTGTTTACCGGACATCAGGCGTTTTTAACCGCGGAGGCGTTAACCAGCATCTCCGAAACCACGCTCGAGAACCTACGCCAGCTTGAAAAAGGCGAAGCCTGCCCGAACCAGCTGAACTGATTTGCCGCCCTCTTCACGCCGGAGAGGGCTTTTTAAGATTATCCTTACTGCTTCATGCGCCACATCCTGCGAAAGTGGCGCCCTTTCATTGATGACACATAAACCTTAGGGAGAAGAGATGAAAAAGTTTGCTTCACTTATGCTGGCAAGCGTTGTTCTGGCGGGCTGTGCCCAATCAGCCGATAAAGGCTCCGTAACCGCGCAGGACTTGCAGCACCACCGTTTTGTGCTGCAAAGCGTTGACGGCAAGCCTCTGGATGTGAAAAACAGCAAGCGCGCACCCGAGCTGAGCTTTGGTGAGAACATGCATATTTCAGGCGCGATGTGTAACCGCTTTATGGGTCAGGCAACGCTTGAGGGCGACACGCTGAAGGCGAAGGGTCTGGGGATGACCATGATGCTGTGCGTAGAGCCGCAGCTTAACGACCTGGATCACCGCATCAACGACATGCTCACTGCCGGAGCAAAAGTTACGCTGGAAAATCAGCAACTGGTGCTGAAAAGCGGCCAACATACGCTGACGTACAAACTGGCCGATCTGGTTAACTAATCAGTAGCTGCCACAAGTGCCGGCGGCGAGCGAGTTCTCATTACAACGCTTGCCGTTTGGCATGGCACACATGCCCATCGCACTGCCGTCCAGCTGACGCGCAACGCTCATCGTCCCGCCGATCATCGCACAATTCGCTTCGCCCTGGCTCGACATCGCTGCCCTCAGGCCCGGTGGAACGTGGGCCGCAGTGGCCTGTTGCGGGGGTTCATTACTGCAAGCTGATAATAATAGTGCGGCACAACCGGCTAAAAACGCAGCGCGCATGGCTTCTCTCTCCTGGCTGAATATGCAAAACCTTTGCATAATGGCGCATGGTTACCGCTGCGTCGAGGGCATAAAGCAATAAAATGTGTTGCTTTTTGTGGTGTCGATCACCTTTTAAAACAAAACATCAGAGTTTTCTTAGCGCCCCGCCTTTTTATCTCGCTAAATCAAGCACGCCATCACTCCCGGTCAACCAGCAATAACGTGCCGTGACTACCGGGCAAAACGCGGTGTTCAGCTCCGGCCGGAATAAGATAAAAATCCCCGGATTTAAGCCTGATGGTTTCTCTCCCGACCTGGAGATCCATCTCGCCTTCAATCACCACCAGAAGCTCATCAAACCCGGCATGGGACTCAACCGGAATGCCTTCCCCACCCATTTTGATAAGCTTAATGTTGGCGCCGCCGATTTTCCCCAGCACCTGCGACTTCCAGATATCCGGTAGTTCAAACGCCATCTGTGTTAACGATCCGCTATTCATGCCGTCTCCTTGTAGGGTAAGCCCCTATCCTCACCGCACTTTTCCCGTCGGCCAAATTCTTAATAACCATAAGATATTCACGAACTATTGCGCCGGGTAACGCAGTCGTTAACGATGGATCAATTTGTGCACTCCTGGCCCGAACAACTTCAAGGGGCCAGGTGGACGTACTATAATTGAGGGATTAATTATTACGGGACTCGGGGTTAGCAGGCGGGTCCCTTTATTTTGCGCAATGTAAAGGTGTCTTATGATCACTATCGACGGCAACGGTGCAGTCGCCTCCGTGGCGTTTCGTGCCAGCGAAGTTATTGCCATCTACCCTATCACCCCCAGTTCGACGATGGCCGAGCAGGCCGATGCCTGGTCCGGTGACGGCAGGAAAAACGTCTGGGGCGACACGCCTCGCGTGGTAGAAATGCAGTCCGAAGCGGGCGCGATTGGCGCCGTCCACGGCGCGCTGCAAACGGGTGCCCTTTCAACTTCGTTTACATCATCTCAGGGTTTGCTGCTGATGATCCCAACGCTGTACAAACTGGCCGGTCAGCTGACCCCGTTTGTGCTGCACGTTGCCGCCCGCACCGTAGCCACCCACGCGCTGTCGATTTTTGGCGATCATTCCGACGTGATGGCCGTGCGCCAGACCGGCTGCGCCATGCTCTGCGCCAGCAGCGTGCAGGAGGCACAGGACTTCGCGCTGATTTCGCATATTGCCACCCTGAAGAGCCGCGTCCCGTTTATTCACTTTTTTGACGGTTTCCGCACCTCGCACGAAATCAACAAAATCGTGCCGCTGGCGGACGACACTATCCGCAGCCTGCTGCCGCAAAAAGAGATCGATGAGCACCGCGCCCGCGCTCTGAACCCTGAGCACCCGGTTATCCGTGGGACCTCGGCAAACCCGGACACTTACTTCCAGTCCCGCGAGGCCACGAACCCGTGGTACAACGCCGTTTACGCCCACGTTGAGCAGGCGATGAACGATTTTGCCTCTACCACCGGGCGCAGCTATCGTCCGTTTGAATATTACGGGCACCCCGAAGCCGAGCGTGTGATTATCGTTATGGGTTCCGCGGTAGGGACTTGCGAAGAAGTCGTGGATGAGTTGCTGACTCGCGGCGAGAAAGTGGGCGTGCTGAAGGTCCGCCTGTTCCGCCCATTCTCAGCCGGGCATTTGCTGGAACTGCTGCCGCAAACCGCCCGCCGGGTAGCCGTTCTGGATCGCACTAAAGAGCCGGGAGCGCTGGCCGAGCCGCTTTATCTCGACGTGATGACAGCCCTGGCCGAGTCCGTCAGCCGCGGCGACCGCGAAACATTGCCTCGCGTGATTGGTGGCCGCTATGGCCTGTCATCTAAAGAGTTCGGCCCGGAATGCGTGCTCGCCGTCTTTAACGAACTGAGCGAAGACGAACCTCGCCCTCGTTTCACCGTCGGTATTTATGACGACGTTACAAACCTGTCGCTGCCGTTAGGGCAAAACACCCTGCCCAACCGCGCTAAGCTTGAAGCCCTGTTCTACGGCCTCGGCAGCGACGGCAGCGTTTCGGCCACCAAAAACAACATCAAGATTATCGGCAACTCGACGCCGTGGTTTACCCAGGGCTATTTCGTTTACGACTCCAAAAAAGCCGGAGGCCTGACGGTTTCACACCTGCGCGTAAGCGAGCAGCCGATAAATTCCACTTACCTGATTGAGAAAGCGGATTTCGTCGGCTGCCACCAGCTGCAATTTATCGACAAGTATCAAATGGCGGAGCGCCTGAAGCCCGGCGGCATTTTCCTGCTTAACACGCCGTACAGCGCCGATGAAGTCTGGAGCCGTCTGCCGCAGGAAGTGCAGGCGGTGCTTAACCAGAAGCAGGCGCGTTTATACGTGATTAACGCGGCGAAAATCGCCCGTGAATGCCATCTGGGCGCGCGCATCAATACCGTTATGCAAATGGCCTTCTTCCACCTGACGCAGATCCTGCCGGGCGATACCGCACTTGCCGAATTGCAGGGCGCGATTGCCAAAAGCTACAGCAGCAAAGGCACGGAAATAGTCGAACGTAACTGGCAGGCGCTGGCGCTGGCGCGCGACTCCCTCGCCGAAGTACCGCTGCAGGCCGTTAACCCGGACAGCGCAATGCGCCCTCCTGTGGTTTCCGACGCCGCACCTGATTTTGTTAAAACCGTCACCGCTGCCATGCTGGCCGGCCTGGGCGACGCCCTGCCGGTTTCTGCTCTGCCGCCGGATGGCACCTGGCCGATGGGCACCACCCAGTGGGAGAAACGCAATATTGCGGAAGAGATCCCAATCTGGAAACCGGATCTTTGTACCCAGTGTAACCACTGCGTTGCCGCCTGCCCGCATTCGGCCATCCGCGCCAAGGTGGTTCAGCCCGACGCGATGGAAAACGCGCCGGAAGCCCTACAGTCTCTGGATGTAAAATCCCGCGATATGCGAGGCCAGAAATATGTGTTGCAGGTTGCGCCGGAAGATTGCACCGGCTGTAACCTGTGCGTGGAAGTCTGCCCGGCTAAAGATCGCCAGAACCCGGAAATCAAGGCCATCAATATGCTGTCCCGCCTTGAGCACGTTGAAGAAGAGAAAAAGAATTATGACTTCTTCCTCAACCTTCCGGAAATCGACCGTTCCAGCCTGGAGCGCATCGATATTCGTACTTCTCAGCTGCTGACGCCGCTGTTTGAATACTCCGGCGCCTGCTCCGGCTGCGGCGAAACGCCTTATATCAAGATCCTCACCCAGCTGTACGGCGACCGCATGCTTATCGCTAATGCCACCGGCTGTTCGTCTATTTACGGGGGCAACCTGCCGTCTACGCCGTACACTACGGACGCCAATGGCCGTGGCCCGGCCTGGGCTAACTCGCTGTTTGAAGATAACGCCGAGTTCGGGCTTGGTTTCCGCCTGACCGTGGACCAGCACCGCGCCCGCGTAATGCGCCTGCTGGGCCAATTTGCCGACAAACTACCGGCAGAGCTGAACGAGCAGCTGCACGCTGAGGCAACGCCGGAAGTTCGCCGCGAGCAGGTTGCCGAGCTGCGTAAACACCTGGCTAATGTTGACGATGCGGATGCTCGTCAGCTGGTGACCGACGCCGATGCGCTGGTGGATAAATCCATCTGGTTGATTGGCGGCGACGGCTGGGCCTACGACATCGGCTTTGGCGGTCTTGACCATGTGCTGAGCCTGACCGAGAACGTCAACATTCTGGTGCTGGATACTCAATGTTATTCCAACACCGGCGGCCAGGCCTCTAAAGCCACGCCGCTTGGGGCAGTAACCAAGTTTGGCGAACACGGCAAACGCAAAGCGCGTAAAGATTTGGGCGTCAGCATGATGATGTACGGCCATGTCTACGTCGCACAGATTTCCCTGGGCGCACAGCTGAACCAGACGATAAAAGCGATTCAGGAAGCGGAAGCTTACCCTGGCCCGTCGCTGATCATCGCCTACAGCCCTTGCGAAGAGCACGGCTACGATCTGGCCCTGAGCCACGATCAGATGCGCCAGCTCACGGCGACCGGCTTCTGGCCGCTGTACCGCTTCGACCCGCGCCGTGCAGATGAAGGCAAACTGCCACTGGCGCTGGACTCTCGTCCGCCGTCGGACGCGCTGGCAGATACGTTGATGAAAGAGCAGCGTTTCCGCCGCCTGAACGCACAGCAGCCGGAAGTTGCCGAACAGCTATGGAAGGATGCCGCAGCTGATTTGCAGAAGCGTTATGATTTCCTGGCGCAGTTGGCGGGCAAAGCGGAGAAAGTTAGCGAGTAATTGGGGAATGCCCCTCACCCCCGTGGGGTGAGGGGAAAACTGATTTACTTCAGCAGGCGAACCTTCACGGATTTACCCTTGATTTTGCCCTGCTGGAGCTGCTTCCACGCGTGACGCGCCACGGACTGGCGCACCGCCACGTAGACATGAACAGGATGCACGTCGATTTTACCGATATCCGCCCCTTCCAGCCCCATTTCCCCGGTTAATGCCCCCAGAATATCACCCGGACGCATTTTGGCTTTTTTACCACCGTCGATGCACAGGGTCGCCATTTCGGCTTCAAGAGGTTTAACCGAAACGCCGGACGGCACCTGCTGCCAGTTCAGGGACAGGTTGAGCATTTCGGCAAGCACGCCTGCACGCTGGGCTTCTTCCGGCGCGCAGAAACTGATAGCCAGCCCGCTCTGACCGGCACGCGCTGTACGACCGATGCGGTGAACGTGAACTTCCGGGTCCCAGGAGAGTTCGTAGTTAATCACCATTTCAAGCGCTTTGATATCGAGGCCACGGGCGGCAACGTCGGTAGCCACCAGCACGCGGCTGCTGCCGTTAGCAAAACGTACCAGCGTCTGGTCACGGTCGCGCTGTTCCATATCGCCATGCAGCGCAAGCGCGCTTTGGTTACGCTCATTCAGCGCATCGCACACGGACTGGCAATCTTTTTTGGTATTACAGAACACCACGCAGGAAGCAGGCTGGTGCTTGCTCAGCAGCGCCAACAGCAGGCCAACTTTACCGCCGCGGGAAACTTCATAGAACTGCTGCTCAACGGCAGGAAGTTCGTCCACGGTGTCAATTTCAATGGTCAGCGGGTCACGCTGCACGCGACGGCTGATGGCCGCAATCGCGGTTGGCCATGTTGCGGAGAAGAGCAATGTCTGGCGCTTTTCAGGCGCATGGGCGATAACTTCATCGATAGCATCGGCAAAGCCCATATCCAGCATGCGGTCAGCTTCATCCAGCACCAGCGTTTGCAGAGCATCCAGGCGGACTGTCTCTTTTTTGAGGTGATCCAGCAGGCGGCCGGGCGTTGCCACAATAATATGCGGGGCGTGTTGCAGGGAGTCACGCTGGACGCCAAACGGCTGGCCGCCGCACAGCGTCAGAATTTTAATATTCGGCATATAGCGAGCCAGGCGGCGCAGCTCTTTAGCGACCTGGTCGGCCAGTTCACGCGTTGGGCACAGCACCAGCGACTGGGTTAAGAACTGGCTGGCGTCGATGTGCTGCAACAGGCCGAGGCCAAAAGCTGCGGTTTTACCGCTGCCGGTTTTTGCCTGAGCGCGGACGTCTTTTCCGGCAAGAATAGCGGGCAAAGCCGCGGCCTGAACGGGCGTCATTTCGTGATACCCCAGTTCGCTAAGGTTGGCGAGTTGTGCTTCAGGTAAAGCGTTCAGTGCGGAAAAAGCGGTCACAATGGTCATCTCTTAATAATAACGGGCAGGCGCGTATGCTAGCAGATTCGCGGGCTTCAGGCGTCAGTTTATCGATTTTGCTGCTTTAACGGACAAATCAATAAAAATGGCCCTTTCTTCTGCTTCTGCGGGTCTGGCGGCAATAAAGGTTTAAAGATTGATCCCAAACAGAAATTCGGCTAAAGAAATGATTATTATGCTGTGCTTTGCGCCTTAAGCTAAATCAACAAGGTATTTCCCGGTAAAAGATAAGGAATCAGAATGTTCGAGGATAATGACTATAAGCTTTACGTTATCGTCAACCGTAACGCCGAGATTAGCGTGCAGATGAATGCCGTTGGCCACCTTTGCGGCGGGATTATGCTAAAAGCCGAAGAGCCGAAATTTCATGATTACCTCAACCAGGATAGCGGCTTAAGCGCCTATATGAACCACTATCCGGTTGTGGTGTTGCAGTCCAAAAACAGCAGCCAGCTGGCTACCGCGCTTGAAAAATGCAAAGAGGAAGGCGTGCTGTATAACTTCTTCACCACGACTATGCTGTCCCACTCCTCTGAACAGCAGATTAAAGATACGCTTGAAGCGCCCTTTGCCGGGCTGGACTTCGTGGCCATCGCCCTGTACGGCGAGACGGAAAAACTGAAGCCGGTGACTAAAAAATTCTCAGTGTTTAAAGGCTAATCGCCGGGGTAATAATGCGCCGTATTATTACCCTGCCCTTACTACCACTCATCTCCCGCGTAGAGGCTGAGAATGTCATCCTCAAACCAGCAGCCTACTTTGTAATACATTGCGCAGCCGATCAAAAAGCTGGCGATAAGTATCAATGCCGTCAAAAATCCTTTCACTTCGTAACACTCTCCAGTAGGTCTCGCGGTGATATTGACAGGGCGGGCAAAAAAAAGTTCCGCGATGTTACTATCTCACACAGCCGGGGCATCTTGCGGGGAAGACCAGACCGTTAGTATCGGCCCGGCTCCCTGAGACTTTATGGATAACGGGATAGCCCGTTAGTCAGGAATATTTTTAGATTTAAAACAGCATAGCGTGATGACAAGGATCACCGGCGCCCAGAATAAAACAACGCTCAGCGTCAGATTAATGTACACATAGGCAGACGGCGATGCGTAGTTGATGGCAATCACGCTAAGCAGCCGGTTTAACAGCGGTAACAGATACGCAATCCCAAACCACCAGCCGGTGCGACCAATATCATGCATTCTCCTGATCCCAACAGCCAGCGTCGGAAGCAGCAGCACAAGCGACATCACAGCGTAAATCAGGCCGATATAAAACATCGGCGGCTCCTGCTGAGCCAGGCCCGCGCGGATGCCGATAACCACTGGCGTTAACAGCAACACCGCATAATTGATGCCAACAAACGCCCAGAACTCTTTCCTTGTTGCTCGCCCATTAAAAACGAGTCCTTTTTTCCATCCCTGCAAATAACTTGCCCAAAATCCCATATCTATTCCTTGTTATATCCTTGCGTTAAGCGCGCATGAAACGCTGGTTATCAGCGGCTGTCAAGCTACCCGATCTGTTAGCAAAAGCTGCCTTGCTACTGGAGCAAAACCACAAAAGCCCTCAGGTGTACTGAAAATAAACATAATGATATGTTCAACTGCGGAACAGGTACTCTACAAAAGGACTCGTGATGAAACAGTCAGAGATTGAGGATTTACTCAGCAAGCTGGAAGCGCCGCACGACGAGGCAGCGCTAAGCTGGGTGGCAAAACAGAATCAACGCACGACGGAAAGATTCGCCTGCGGTGAGCGTTTCGAGAAAATGCAGCACGCTATTTTGCAGGCGCTGGACGACAAAACGAATATCCCGTGGGGGAGTCATTACCGCGAGATGGTCTACAACTTCAGGCAGGATGACGAACACCCTCGCGGCATCTGGCGACGCACCACAGAAACCTCGTACCGGACGCCAAACCCGGAATGGGAAACGGTACTGGATATCGACCGCCTGAATGATGAGGAAGGCAAAAACTGGAGCTACCACGGCGCAGACCTGCTCTTCCCGGATTATTCGCGGGCGCTGATCTTCTTATCAAGCGGCGGAGATGCCTGCGAGATTCGTGAATTCGATCTGGTGAATAAAGTCTTTATCCACGACGGTTTCTATCTGCCGGAAAGTAAAAGCTCGGTAAGCTGGCTTGATGAAAATATGCTGCTGCTGGCGCTGGACGCAGGCGGCGACACGCTCACTACATCAGGCTATCCACGCTGCGTTTACCGCTGGATTCGGGGAACCTCACCGCAGCAGGCCGGGCTGATTTACGCCGGTGAAGCAACGGATATGATGGTTTCAGCCTGGCACGACGCTACGCCAGGCTTTGAAAGAGACCTGGTGTACTGTCGCCAGGATTTTTACCACGGTAAGACCTGGCTACTGAGCGGCCAGAACGAACTGGCGCTAATCGACATCCCGGATGATGCTTCATGTCGGTTCTTTAAAGACTGGCTGCTGGTAACGCTGAACTCCGACTGGCTTATTCAGGATAAAACCTGGCCCGCCGGATCTTTACTGGCTATTGATTTCGCGACCTTCCAGCGTGGCGGGCGTGAATTCATTACTCTGTTCACGCCAAACTCCCGAACCAGCCTGCTGGGCTTCAGCACGACCCGCGATTATCTCCTGCTTAACCTCACTCAGGATGCGGTAGAAAAAGTCGAAATCATGAAAATTGAGGGTGGTCAGCCGCAAAGCTTGAAGATCCTGGCTCTGCCTGATTTTACTAACGTTTCGGCCGGCGGTATTGATCGCGAAAGCAACCGCTACCTGCTGGTAAGCCACGGTTTCCTTCAACCTTACAGCCTCAGTTATGGGGATCTGGACGACGACTCGCTTGCCCTTGTAAAACAAGACCCGGCCTGTTTTGAGGGACGTGAATTTGACGTCACCCAGCACTTTACCCTGTCGCCGGACGGCGCGCGCATCCCCTATTTTCAGATAGCGGCCAAAGATCTGGCACTTTCAGGCGATAACCCAACGCTGCTCTACGGCTATGGCGGGTTCGAGGTTTCATTAACGCCCGATTATTTAGGCCCCAAAGGCGCTACCTGGCTGCAAAAAGGCGGCGTTTACGTTGTCGCCAATATTCGTGGCGGCGGTGAATACGGGCCAGCCTGGCACCAGGCCGCCTTAAAGCAACATCGCCACCGAGCCTATGAAGATTTTGCGGCCGTTGCTGATGATTTAATCGCTCGTAAAGTCACTAGCCCGGCAAGGCTGGCGGCTCAGGGCGGCAGCAACGGCGGACTGTTGATTGGCAATATGCTGACCGACTATCCCGAGCTGTTTGGTGCTCTGGTGTGCGAAGTCCCGCTGCTGGACATGCTCAACTATCATCGCTGGCTGGCGGGCGCTTCGTGGATTGCCGAGTATGGCGACCCGGAGATCGCCGAAGAGCGTCAGTGGCTGCTGAATTACTCTCCGTTTGACAAAGTTAGTGCCGAAAAACAGTACCCGCCGACGCTATTTACCACTGGTACGCAGGACGACCGCGTAAGCCCGGCGCATGCACGCAAAATGGTGGCGCGTATGCAGCAGCAGGGTCACGAGGATGTCTGGCTGTACGAGGAAACTGAAGCGGGCCACGGCAGCGCGCCGGAGAATAGCCAACGGGCTTTTCACCAGGCAATGGTTGAAGAGTTTTTGTGGCAAATATTGACCGGGCGCTAATCCTCATAGCGCAGTCAGGGTATTTTTGCGCCGGAGGCCAGGTCGTTACTAACGGCCTGGCTCTTTTGAGTTTTTATAAGTGTTCGGTGTCAGATGTGCAAATAGGCAAGGCACATATTAAATATATGTGTTGTGAAGAATTCACCCGGCAAGACAATATTATTATAGAAAAAAACATCTGACAACTATATGAACAGCATTGCATTGAGAATCTGCAATATATTAAACAGGGAAAATCCTTACACTTCCGGTTTGTGTACTCCCCAAGTATTTATCTGTACATTGTAGAATATAAACAAAAGACCTTTCGTCTCCTTTAGCCTTAAACTCAACATCAATCCTTTCTGCGTTATCACCATAACCATATGTTATAGTGGATGTTTCTGGCTCCCTCAATACCATATAGTTGTAAGAAAACTGACCAGGGGTTTGTTCAAAAACCGGGCTGGATATATGGTAGAGCTTAGAGTCAAATGTAACTGACAGTGGTTTCTGCAAACCAATATCAGGCCACTTCCCTATAACTTCATATCTAACATTCACATCAGTGCTATTCACTTTTACTCTCCTTTATTTAACAGCAATAGATAACATCTACATATATAAGCCACTACAAATGAAATATCAACAATATATTAATGAAAACCAATACATCAAACAGGATGTATTATTAAACTTAGAATATACATTTCAAATTTATAATAAAAAAACAAGAGCCAACTCAATTAAATTAAAATACAAGCCCCCGATTTGTCGATATTTTCATTGCAACGGCACTCAAACGGCAGTTTTTTTGCTCATCCACAATGGATAGTGTACTCAAAAATCGTATCACGTCGCATCGAAGATCGGCGCCTCATCAATTAGATACAAAGCACCAGAGCAAGAAATATCCAGGCCCATATTCAATTTTGTAGATGATTCGGCACTTCAGTATGGTGCAGCGCCCAATAGACGGTCTCGATAACCTGCCGGGCGGATGAATTCAGTGGTTATTCTCAGTTCAAGTTTATGAAGAGCTTGCCGATAGTAACCTTATTAATTTTATTTATGATGTGGGTGTTAAATGGACTGGTTGCTTACGGCGCTATTTCTAGTGCTAGTTGCGTTAATTTTGCGTGTTTTATTCACACATGGAATCGCAGGAAGGTTTCTCTATGTTGATAAAAGAAAAAAAGACGTAACTCTGCATATGGCCATTTTTGGCACACCAAGAAATAAAAAAGGTGTTCATAAACTCACAACATCATTTATTAATGCATTGAAAAATATGAAAAACAAAAGTTATGCCAGCGTATCGATGAAGAGCCACCTTATTGACTCAAAGAGACTGGCGATACTACAGCGACTAGCTCTACAGAATGGCTACTCGATCATTAACGTTCATTATTTTCCGACACCAAAGTGGCAACGGTTTTTCATTCCGGTTTCAATGGCTATATGCCGGTTTAAGATCGTAAAAGTGAAGCCACAAACCTGCTCTTTAACCATCCTTTTATGAGTAGGAAAAATATCGTTATAGGGTATCTCCCTACTTGCAATGGTAACGACAATGAAATCACTGTTATCTACAAGTGTCGGTTGCCTATAACTGAAGATCATAATGTCGAAAATTATCAGCTTAGCTCGTTGAGTTTTTCTGATTGGGTTGGCTATATGAAAAAAATTAACGTTTAAAATTTACTGTAAACACTACTGCCTATGTACTCCTGCGGCCCCGCTTGTTGCTGGTTTCAATTAGCTCCCTGAGCTGGAAATAATCCCGTTTAGCGGCGTCAGTAAGTCTGGAACTTGTCGCAGCATCCACGCCGAGGACGCGTAGGTCACGCTGGAAGCCCTGAAGGCGCAGCGTGAGTTGACGGCTCTGCACCCAAAAACCAAAATAATATTTCATCACCGGGAGTACGGCCGCACCGAAACACAGTTTTTGCACTTCGTTTTTATGCCGCGAATGCGTAAAGGAGAGCAAAAACCTTATTATTCTGTCACCAGTATCGGCGCCAGGTGGAACGCCGCTGTAAAACGTGCTGGAATTCGCCGCCGTAATCCGTACCATACACGCCACACTTACGCATGCTGGCTGTTATCGGCCGGTGCGAACCCCTCTTTTATTGCGAATCAAATGGGGCATGAAAACGCGCAAATGGTTTATGAGGTCTACGCTACGTGGATTGAAGAACTGAGCGGTGATCGGGTGAATATGCTTAACGGCAGGCTGGCACTTTGAAAAAACTTTGCCCCTTACATGCCCCTTTTGGTTTCAGAGACAGTAAATAATGCAAGAAAATCAGCAAGCTACAAAGAAAGAACAGTACAACCTGAACAAGTTACAGAAACGCCTGCGCCGCAACGTGGGCGAAGCGATTGCCGATTACAACATGATTGAAGACGGCGACCGCATTATGGTCTGCCTTTCCGGCGGCAAAGACAGCTATACCATGCTGGAGATCCTCACCAGTCTGCAAAAGAGCGCGCCTATCAGCTTTAGCCTGGTAGCGGTGAACCTCGACCAGAAACAACCGGGCTTCCCTGAGCACGTTCTGCCGCAGTATCTGGAAAGCATCGGCGTTGAGTACAAAATTGTCGAAGAGAACACCTACGGCATCGTTAAAGAGAAGATCCCTGAAGGCAAGACCACCTGCTCACTTTGCTCGCGCCTGCGCCGGGGTATTCTGTACCGCACGGCAACCGAGCTGGGCTGCACCAAAATCGCCCTCGGCCACCATCGCGATGACATTCTGCAAACGCTGTTCCTGAACATGTTCTACGGCGGAAAAATGAAAGGCATGCCGCCGAAGCTGATGAGCGACGACGGCAAACACATCGTTATTCGCCCGCTGGCCTACTGCCGCGAGAAAGATATCGAGCGTTTTGCTATCGCGCGTGAATATCCGATTATTCCATGCAATCTCTGCGGCTCGCAGCCAAACCTGCAGCGTCAGGTTATTGCCGATATGCTGCGTGACTGGGATAAGCGCTATCCGGGTCGAATCGAAACCATGTTCAGCGCTATGCAAAACGTGGTGCCATCGCACCTGTGCGATACAGAGCTATTCGACTTCGTTGGTATCACTCACGGTTCTGAAGTGGTTAACGGCGGCGATCTGGCGTTCGACCGCGAAGAGCTGCCGATGCAGCCCGTTGGCTGGCAGCCGGAAGAAGACGGCGCAGAAACCTCTCTGCAACGCCTGGATATTCTGGAAATCAAATAACCTTTCATTCCCTCTCCGCCCGGAGAGGGAAAACTTCAGTGATGCGCAGGCGGGTCGATTATCGGATGCGGATCGGGTTCGGTCGGCGGGTCGGGTAGCGGCTGAGGTCTGGGAATGGGGTCGGGTACCGGGATGGGTTCGTTCGGGAACGCCGGGTCGCTCATTGTCAGGCTGTTGCGATACAGCATCGTCATCTCCTGGGTCAGTGAATCACCCTTTAAAGCATAGCCGACAAATCGCAGGCAAAAAAAAGCCGACTCATAAAGTCGGCATCGTACGAATCAATTGTGCTATGCAGTAATTCTAAAAAAGGAAGTAAGACAATATGGAGCGCAACGCCCATCGCTTGACGTTGCATTCACCTGCGAGAGAGAGTTTGCCTTTGTGGCGCTTTTTGTTTCTTGATTTCGCTCAATAACAGCGCCGTTTCCAGGCCATTTCCTCGCTAAAATCGCGCAAATTTATAACCATTTACTGCGATGCAACCACCAGGCAACACCGCCGATAAGAACTACCAACATTATGCAGAACAGGCTGAAGCCAAATGCCCAGCCGCCGCCGGGAATGCCCCCGAGGTTGACCCCAAACAGCCCGGTTAAAAAGGTGCTTGGCAAAAAGACCATCGCCATCAGCGACATGGTGTAAGTCCTGCGGTTCATCGACTCCTGCATCACCTGGGATATTTCGTCCGTCATTACCCCGGTACGTGCGATGCAGGAATCAATCTCATCAAGCCCCCTGCCCAGCCTGTCGGCAATATCCTGCATGCGGCGGCGCTGATCGTCGCTCATCCAGCTCAGGCGTTCGCTGGAAAGCCGGGCATAAACGTCACGCTGGGGCGACATGTAGCGGCGCATCACAATCAGCTGTTTACGCAGCAGAGCCAGCGTGCCGCGAGGCGGAACCTGCTGATCAAGCAGGTTATCTTCAAGATCGATGATTTTGTCGTGCATCTGCTCGATAAATTCGCTGGCGTGGTCGGTCAGAGCGTCACAGGCATCCACCAGCCAGCTTCCACAGTCCGTTGGTCCTGTGCCTTCATTGAGATCGTTAACCACGTCGTCAAGCGCCAGAACCTGGCGGCGGCGGGTGGAAACAATCAGGCGCTCGTCGATGTACAGACGCACGGCAACCAGCTGGTCCGGGCGCTCATCCGTGCTGCCGTTTATACAGCGCAGCGTAATCAGCGTGCCGTCACCCACTCTTGATACGCGCGGGCGCATACTCTCGCCCGCCAGCGCATCGCGAACATAATTAGGCAGCAGCGGCGTATTGGCCAGCCAGTCGGCGCTATCGGCATTGGTATAATTCAGATGCAGCCAGCAGGGGTGCTCGCTGTCGATAATCTCATTATTATCAAGCGGCTTGACGCCGCCTTTACCATCAAGTTGCCAGGCGAAAACCGCGTCCGGTACATGCAGCTCGCTGCCTTTAATTACATCCACTGCGCAATCCTCAAACTGAGTCTGTTCTTTCTGACAGTCTAGCCATCTCTGGAGCTAAGGCAACAGATAGCGCGGGTCAAACGTTCTGAATTCGCAGGAAAAAGAGTAAACAAAGCTTAAGCGGAGTATTGTTTCGGGCAGAAAAAACCGGGCGGGTGCCCGGTTTAATTAGCGTAGCTGGCTGTCTTTAGAGCCGCGGCGGTTATAGCCTGAAAACGTTGCCCGGTGGGCGTCTTCCACCTGCTGGCATTTAACGCACAACCGCACGCCCTGAATCGCTTTTCGCCTTGCCTCCGGGATGCTCTCCCCGCACTCTTCGCAGTGTGCAAGGCTTTCTCCCTTTGGCAGTTCGCTGCGCGCTCTGGCTACAGCATCGTCTATGGTGCTGTCGATTTGCTCCTGAACGGCGTCGTCGCTGGCCCAACCTGATGCCATATTCTCACCTCCGCAATCGCTAACCTGATGAGAGGATTATAACACTTTCAGTGTGCAAATTTTAGCCGGGACTAGTGCTTAATAATGTACATCGTCCGGCTATAGGCGACATCTTCAGGGTTATCTATCGGATAGCCTTTCAGCCAAGGCTTGATCAGGCGGCCATTGGTGTACTGATAAATTGGCGCGATCGGGGCTTTTTCCTGAATGATTTTTTCCGCTTCGTTATAGTCTCTATTACGCGCTTTATCGGTGGTTTCCAGAGCAGCCTGAGCCAGAAGTTTGTCATAAGCCGGGGAGTTAAAGCGCGAAATATTACCGCTGTGGGTGGCCGTGAGCAGCGAGAGGAAAGTAGAAGGTTCGTTGTAGTCACCCACCCACGAAGCGCGGATCACGTCGAAGTTGCCGGTATTGCGGCTGTCGATATAGGTTTTCCACTCCTGGTTTTGCAGCTTCACGTCTACACCGAGGTTTTTCTTCCACATTGAGGCGACGGCGATGGCGATCTTCTGGTGGTTTTCAGAAGTGTTGTACAGCAGCGTCAGCTTCAAAGGTCTGGACTCGCCGTAGCCCGCCGCGCGCAGCAGCATCTTCGCCTGGGCGTTCAGCTCCTGCTGGCTCATGGTTTCAAACGGTGAAGGCTCGGGGGTAAATCCGGCGGTCACGTCCGGGGTAAAGCGCCACGCCGGTTTTTCACCGGTTCCCAATACTTTTTCCGCCATCAGGCGGCGGTCGATTGTCATGCTCAGCGCCAGGCGAACGCGCGAATCAGCCGTCGGCCCTTTTTGGGTGTTAAAAGCATAGTAATAAGTGCCAAGCTGCGGCGGCGTGTAAACCTGGCCCGGAATATCCTTCAGTAGCTTCTGGTAGAGGTTTTTCGGGAAGGATTCGGTGATATCGATATCCCCGGCCTGGTAGCGTTTAGTGGCCGCCGACTCCTGGTTAATCGGAATGAAGGTGACTTTGGTCAGCACCGTTTTGCCGTTATCCCAGTAGTTTTTGTTCGGTACAACCACCAGCTTCTCGTTGACCACCCGGTCCTGCAACGTGAACGCGCCATTACCCACCAGATTTCCGGGCTTAGTCCACTCCCCGCCAAATTTCTCAACCGCCGCTTTTGGCGTTGGGTAGAAAGCAAAGTTGGCCGTCAGGCTCGGGAAAAACGGTACCGGTTTATCAAGCTGGACGCGCAACGTTTTAGCATCAACGGCAGTAACCCCGAGCTTATCCGCAGGCATTTTACCGTCGATAATTGCCTGTGAATTGGTGATGCCCGCCAGCGTAGCGAACCAGGCAAATGAAGATGTATTTTTCGGGTCAACCAGGCGCTGCCAGCTGTAGACGAAGTCCTGCGCCGTCACCGGCGTCCCGTCGGACCAGCGCGCGTTGTCCCGCAGCGTAAAGGTCCAGATGCGGTTATCGTTGCTCTGCCATTTGGTGGCAACGCCCGGCACCAGCTCTCCCTTTTCATTCTGGTTAACCAAACCTTCAAAAAGGTCACGTATAACCTGGATTTCAGGCAAACCGACCGCTTTTATCGGATCAAGGCTCGCGGGTTCGTCTTTAATATGCCTGACCAGCTCCTGATGGGCAGCTAACTGGGTTCCGGCCGGAACGTCCGCCGCCCACGCGCTTTGCAGCATGCAGGCAACGGCCACCGCACAATAGCTTAAACTGACGCTTTTTTTCATCGTTATCCTTCCGTGTTTTTGCAATCAGGAGATTAATGTAAGTTACTGTAGCGCAATTTATTATTCTGTTGCCAGGAAGATGCTCACATCTATGGTTTAAGGTGAGTTTTGCTGAAAACATTGCTATTAATAATGTTAAAACCTTCCTGTTTAGCAGAGGAACATCATGCCCACGACCCGCCCTCGTCCCCAGCGTGGACATCTGCCCCCGGGCTGTGAACGCTACGGAAAATCCGCTTTAGGCGCCCCGCTGCTCTGGTTTCCTGCCGCCGTTACCGACGAGCCCAGTGGGCTGATTATTGCCGGTACGCACGGCGACGAAAACGCTGCGATGGTTGCACTTTCCTGCGCGCTGCGTACGCTTGAGCCGCAGTTTCGCCGCCATCATGTGATTCTCGCCGTTAACCCGGACGGCTGCCAGCTGGGGCTGCGCGCCAACGCTCACGGCGTCGATCTTAATCGTAATTTCCCTTCTGCAAATTGGAAGGCAGGCGAAACGGTCTACCGCTGGAACAGCAGTGCAGAACTGCGGGATGTAGTGCTTTCAACCGGCAAAACGCCCGGTTCCGAGCCTGAAACCGCCGCCCTGTGCCAATTAATTCACCGGCTACAGCCCGCATGGATTGTCTCTTTCCACGATCCTCTGGGCTGTATTGAGGATCCGCACAGCTCTGCTCTCGGTCATTGGCTGTCTGAGGCTTTCACCCTGCCGCTGGTCACCAGCGTGGGTTACGAAACGCCGGGTTCATTTGGCAGTTGGTGTGCGGATTTAAGCCTGCCCTGTATTACCGCAGAGTTCCCACCAATTTCAGCGGATGAGGCCAGCGAGCGCTATCTCCAGGCGATGATCGGCCTGCTTCACTGGCGTAAATAGCTACGGATAAAGCTTGCCGGTTACAAAATTCAACCCCGGCTCGACGTCAACGGCAAGCCAGGTCGGGCCATCCAGGTCGGCAAAGCGAACTTTAGCCGCCAGCGGCAAGGCGGCGGCTATCGCGCGTGAAGTGCAAAGCATACAGCCGAGCATCACGTCAAACCCCTGTTCACGCGCCGATTTAGCCAGCAGGAGCGCTTCTGTCAGGCCGCCGGTTTTATCCAGTTTGATATTCACCATTTCATAGCGCCCCGCAAGGGTTGCCAGGCTGCTGCGGGTGTGGCAGCTTTCGTCGGCGCATACCGGCAGCGGATGGATAAAGTTTGCCAGCGCCTCGTCCTGCCCCGCAGGCAGCGGCTGCTCCAGCATCGCGACGTTAAGGTCGGCAAGCAGTTGGCAGCGAGCGGCTAGCCCGTCACCGCGCCAGGACTCATTGGCATCAACAATTAAAATGGCCTCAGGCACCGCCGCTCTTATAGCGACCATTCGCTCGGTAATCAGCCGGTCGTCCAGCTTCACCTTTAGCAAGCGAGCGCCCTTTTCCCACAAAAGCGCTGCGGATGCCGCCATCTGTTCGGGAGCGGCAATAGTGACGGTTTGCGCGGTGGTAATCATTTCCGGCAGCTCAATCGCGGCCAGGCCGGAGATTGTTGTGTGTTTCTGTCGAGCCTCGAGATCCCAAAGCGCGCTGTCGATAGCGTTGCGGGCGGCTCCGGGCGGTAAAGCCTCTTGTAGTCCGGCACGCGTCATCCCGCGTTCAAGCTCGGCTAAAACGGTGGTAATTTGCGCCAGCACGGAGGCATCGCTTTCGCCATAGCGGGGGTAAGGCGTGCATTCGCCAACGCCTTTTACTCCGTCTTCTTCAAGCTCAACGACCACGACAACCGCTTCGCTGCGCGTCCCCCTGGAGATAACAAATGGCGTATGGAGCGGCCATGCTTCCTGGTAAACTTTCACTGTTCTCATCATTGTCTCCCTTTGGGCTTATCACCTGAGTATAGCGAGCCCGGGCTTTTATCAGGAGTATCAGTTTTTTATGTTCATCACGGAATTCATGGAATACACTGTCCCGGGCGTTAATTTTATGTAAAAGGAAGATCAAACATGTCACAAACCGTTCATTTCCAGGGCAACCCGGTGAAGGTTGCAGGTCAGCTCCCGCAGGCAGGCAGCAAAGCAGCAGCGTTCTCTTTGGTCGCTAAAGACCTTTCTGACGTTGCGCTGAGCCAGTTTGCCGGCAAACGTAAGGTGCTGAATATTTTCCCGAGCATCGACACCGGCGTCTGTGCCGCATCCGTGCGTAAATTCAACCAACTGGCAACCGAGCTGGATAACACCGTTGTACTGTGTATCTCTGCCGACCTGCCATTCGCCCAGTCTCGTTTCTGCGGCGCAGAAGGTTTGAACAACGTCATTACCCTTTCCACCTTGCGCAACCCTGAGTTCCAGCAGGCCTATGGCGTGAGCATCGCCGAAGGCGCTCTGAAAGGCCTGACCGCCCGCGCGGTAGTGGTTCTGGATGAGAAAGATGAAGTGGTATTCAGCGAGCTGGTGAATGAAATCACCAACGAGCCGGACTATACCGCGGCTCTGGAAGCGCTGAAGGCTTAAGACTGTAAGCGCTACAGACAAAAAACCCCGGCGAGCCGGGGTTTTCTTTTTCTACTCTTCGCTCTTCTTATGGCTCAGGCCATATTCGCGCAGCTTATTGGCTATCGCTGTATGTGAAACCCCAAGGCGTTTTGCCAGTTTGCGGGTACTTGGATAGCTGCGATAAAGCTGGGTCAGCACCGAGCGCTCGAAGCGGCTGGTGATATCATCCAGCGAACCTTCCATCGCCTCCTCGCCCACCGCAAGGCTTGCGGTATCGAAGTCCGGCAGCAGGATGTCCTGCGGGCGCAGTTCGTAGCCTTCCAGCTGGGTCAGCGCGCGATAAATGGCGTTTTTAAGCTGGCGCACGTTGCCCGGCCAGCCGTAGCGAGTAAGCACGCTGCTCAGGTCATGCGCCAGTTTAGGACGCGGAACGCCCTGTTCGTCGGCAAAGCGGGCAACAAACAGTTCGGTCAGCGGCATGATGTCCTGCGGACGATCGCGCAGCGGCGGCAGATTCAGCGTCAGCACATTCAGGCGATAATAGAGATCTTCGCGGAACTCGCCTTTTTGTACCAGCTCAACCAGGTTCTTCTGCGTGGCGCAAATCACGCGCACATCGACGTGGACTTCGTGCTCCTCGCCTACGCGGCGGAAGGTTCCGTCATTCAGGAAGCGCAGCAGTTTGGTCTGCATCCTCGGCGACATCTCGCCGATTTCATCCAGCAATACGGAGCCGCCGTTGGCCTGCTCGAAGAAGCCTTTTTTGCCTTCGACGGCGTTCGCGTAAGCACCCGCCGCGTGGCCGAACAGCTCGCTTTCAATCACATCATCAGGAATTGAGCCGCAGTTCAGCGCCAGATAAGGTTTCTGTGCGCGCTGGCTGCTCAGGTGGCAGGCGTTAGCCAGCAAATCTTTGCCTGTGCCGGTATCGCCAACAATCAGCAGCGGCGCGTTCAGCAGCGCCAGTTTACGAGCCTGCTCAACCACCTGCCGCATTTTAGGGCTAACGGCAACAATCTGGTCGAAGGCGCTGAAATCGCTGCTGGAAAGATTTTGCAGCTGGCGACCCATGCGCACCGTGGAGCGCAGCATCACTACCGCACCCACCAGCAGAGGCTGTTTATCTTCCCCGTCCAGGTGAACCGGGGTGATTTCCATCAGGAAGTTTTGCCCATGGATCACGACATGTTCGGTATGCGAGTCGCGAGGCTCGCTTTCCAGCCAGCGGGTAAAGTTAAAGCCGCTGATAAGTGTCCCGGCATTGTGATTGCGCAGGCGGTCTTCACTCTGCCCGAACAGCGTGCAGCTGGCCGGGTTTGCCAGCTCAACCTTGCTACGCATATCCAGCGACAGCACCGGCTCCGGCAGCGCTTCCAGCAGCGCGCTCAGGGCGCGGTGCTCACGCTCGGACGGCATCCACGGCACTTTACGCACGTCGGTAACGTCGGGAATGCGGCGAATTTCAGCCATCAGGCTGCTGAAGGATTCAAAATCAAGGGAGGAGAAATTAAGGTAAATACGCCCAATCGGGTCAATTTCGATGCCGCGCAAATCGATACCGCGCAGTACCAATAGATCGAGCAGTTCGCGTGTGAGACCAAGGCGGTCCTGACAAAAGACTTCCAGACGCATGCAGGTGACCTTATTTTGCAGTAAACGGCCTATGTCCGTCAGCCTGAGGCTGAGCTCTCATAGAGTTGAGAGAATGATAACTCAGTTAGTCCCCGGCAAGAAGATACCTGTCATGAAAAGTTGACACTGAAAGGCAAACCACTGGTCAACGAGAAGATTATTTTTACCCAAAGCTGTAAATGAAAAAAGGCAGCCGCAGCCGCCTTTGTTGTCGCTGATACTCGTTTTAATGAGCCGCTTTGTTTTTCCCCGAGGCCAGCGTCTCTTTCAACTGCACCAGCAGCTGTTTACGGAAGTCGCCAAGCCTCGGCTTATCGCCCTCCAGCCACGGGAGCGGGCGGCAAAGCTCCATCGCTTTAATGCCGAGGCGCGCGGTTAGCAGCCCCGCACCAATGCCCTGAGCGGCACGGGCGGAGAGCCGGGCGGCAATATCCTGAGACATCCAGTCCATTCCGACCTCCCGCACCAGCTCGCTGGCCCCGGCGAAGGCGATGTTCAGCAGCACAAGGCGGAACAGGCGAATCCGGCTGAAGTAGCCAAGCTCGATGCCATACAGCGTGGCGATGCGGTTGATCAGGCGCAGGTTACGCCAGGCGATAAACGCCATATCGACAAGCGCCAGCGGGCTGACGGCTATCATTAGCGTGGACTCGGCGGCAGACCGGCTGATTTCGCGCCTTGCCTGAGCGTCCAGCACCGGCTGCACAAGCTGGGCATACAGCGAGACCACTTCGCGATCGTTATGGGTTTCGTGAATAGAAGCGTACCAGCGTTGCAGCGCCGGGTGGCCTTTATCCAGCCCGGCCTGAGCGGCCAACTTCTCGCAAAATGCACGCCCTTTACCGCTGCCGTGGCTTGCCAGCAGATCTCGTGCTTCGTCACGCTCTTCAGCGCGCTGACGCAGCCGCCACAGCCGCCGCCATTCGCTGGCAACCGACCCCACACCGGCGGCGACAATTAATCCCCCGGCAACGCCGCCGCCGAGCGCAATCCAGTCCTGCGCCACAAAGGCGTTGTGCGTCCACTGGATCCCCTGAGCAACGACGCTAACGCCGAACAGCGCCAGGCCCGCCGTGACCATTTTTCGCCACAGGCTGCGCTTTGGCCTAAGCGCGGCTTCAACCGCCGCCTCGGCCTGCCCTTCGTCTTCGGCCAGCTCATCAAAGGTGGCGGCAACCGGGGTGAATTTTTCCGCCTCCGGCTCGCTAAAGGCATGAGCCGCCTTCCAGTCCTGCTCCTTCACCGCCTCAAGCGGCTGCGCAAAGTCGATGCGCGGTTTGATAGGATCGCTCATCGCAATTTATCTCCAATCAAAAACTCCAGCGCCGCGTCCAGACGGATGTGCGGCAGCGGCCTGTCCACATCCATAACCTGCGGCCTGAACTGTTCAAACTGAAACCCCTGGCTTTGCCAGAAGGCGTTACCCGGCAGGCGCGAAGGGACTTCGCCGGGGTAAACCGTCAGAGGTGCGCCGTCGCTAAGGCGGTTCCCGCGCAGGGCGGGAATTTGCTCACCCTGCACTTCCACCATGCCGCTTTGCGTGGCCTGCACCGAAGCCAGCCCCATGCAGTCCATGCTGATGCCTTCAAAAGCCGCGTTCTGCCATGCGTCCTGCACCAGTTGCTGGAGCAGCGAAACCATGTTCGCGTGCTGGTCAACCGTTACGTGGTCGGCTTTAGTCGCGGCAAACAGCAGCTTGTCGATAACCGGGGAAAACAGGCGGCGGAACAACGTGCGCTGCCCGTAGTGGAAGCTCTGCATCAGTTGAGTCAACGCAAGGCGCATATCATTGAACGCCTGCGGGCCGCTGTTAAGCGGTTGAAGGCAGTCGACCAGGACAATCTGTCGGTCAAAGCGCAGGAAATGATTTTTATAGAAACCTTTGACCACTTTTTCGCAGTAATAGTCAAAGCGTGCGCGCAGCATTCCGAGATTGCTGCCTTTATCCGCCTGCGCCAGTCTGGACTCGCCGAAGCCGTCCACGTCCGGCCACGGGAAGAATTGCAGCGCGGGCGCACCAGCCATGTCGCCCGGCAGTACAAAGCGCCCCGGCTGAATAAAATGCAGCCCTTCTTTTTTGCAGCGCACAAGATAATCGGTCCACGCCTCTGCGATAGCAGCAAGGCGGTTCTCATCGGCGGGCGCTAACGGGTCCAGCCCCTCGCACAGGCGGCGCCACTCGGCTGACCATTCAGCACGCTGGCCCTGTAACAGGCCGGTCATCTGCCGCGACCAGCTCAGGTAATCCTGAGCCAGCATCGGCAGGTCCAGCAGCCACTCGCCCGGGTAATCAACAATTTCCAGGTAGAGAGTTGAAGTGTCTTTAAAATGGCGCAGCAGCGAATCGTTGGAGCGATAGCGCAGCGCAAGGCGCATTTCGCTGACGCCGCGAGTCGGCGTAGGCCATGCCGGAGGAGTGCCGTACAGCTGTGCCAGCCCTTCATCGTAGGTAAAGCGCTGAATACCGAGATCGCGCTGGGGCACGCGTTTTACGCCAAGCAGCCGCTCTTCACGCGCGGCGCTCAGCATCGGCAACCTCGCGCCGGTATGAATACCGAGCAGTTGGTTAACCATTGCGGTGATAAAAGCGGTTTTGCCGCTGCGGCTAAGCCCGGTTACCGCGAGACGTAAATGACGATCGACGCCCCGGTTAACCAGGGCGTTAAGTTCATTTTTGATTCGGTTCATAAGCGTCCTGATTGCCTTAGGCCTGGGGGAAATACCTTCATTGATAATATCAAATAGGGCTGATTGCCACGAATCAAAGCGTTATGGCGAAAAAACTCGCCGTTGGGAGGGAGGTTATTTTGCCATGCGGCGATCGTAACGGTCGGAAACGTTACGCAGAATGCGGGTCAGCAGCGGCTCCAGCACCACGGCCAGCACCATTTTTAGCGGGCGGCGGGCAACGGACTTTATCGCCCATGCTGCAAACCCGGCCGGGCCAAACCGCAGCGCGGCCAGCAGGGCCAGTTTCCCCGCCAGCTGCAGGCCGGGTTTTGCTTTTTGCGAAACGGATTGAAACTTAGTCATCATAACTCCTCACAACGGCGGGAGGTCGCCCTCCCGGTTTCGGACTATAGCTGGCGGAAGCGGCTGCGCAGCGTGAAGGTATCAGAAGTGATATAGCGCTCCATCGAACGCAACTTCTGCTCCCCCGCCGCCAGTTCGGCATCCACCGCGTTTAGCAGGTCGCGGCTGGTAGGCTGGTCGCTTTTCTCATCCGCGCCGTAGGGCATCGGGTCAAGAACAAACGTCATGACGATGTAGGCCACCAGCACGAAGAACGACAGGCCAAAAAATATCGACAAAATGGCGATGGCGCGGACCAGTTTGACCGGCACATCAAGGTACTGGGCAATACCGGCGCAAACGCCCTTTACCATCCCTTTCTCAGGGATGCGCCACAGCTTACGACCGGAAAATGAGTTCACCATTAGTTATTTCTCCAGTTCGGATGTTCGGCATCGAGGATCTGCTCCAGAGACTGAATGCGCTCCCGCATCTGCCGCGCCTCATCAGTCAACTGCGCCAGTCGTTGCTGTTCACTTTGTGAAAGCTGAGTGCCATCGGGCCGGTTGCTGTAATGAAGCCACAGCCAGATAGGCGCGACGAACAGCACAAAGATGGTCAGCGGTATAGCAAGAAAAAGCGCGGTCATGTGTACTCCTTACGGGTCAGGCTCGACTCGCGGCGCGCCATGCGCAGCCGCGGCCTGGATTATTATTGATTATCCTGGTTCATTTTTGCTTTCAGCGCGGCGATCTGAGCGCTGATTTCATCATCCGCTTTCAGTTCGGCAAACTGCGAGTCCAGCGATTTTTGCTTGCCGAAGCCGTGGCTTTCCGCCTCGGATTCCATCTGGTCTATACGGCGTTCGAAAGATTCGAAACGCGCCATCGCCTCATCCAGCTTACCGCTGTCCAACTGGCGACGAACATCGCGTGAAGAAGAAGCCGCCTGATGGCGCAGGGTCAATGCCTGCTGGCGGGCGCGGGTTTCGCTGAGTTTATTTTCCAGCTCGCCTATCTCTTTCTTCATACGTGCCAGCGTTTCGTCAACGTGAACCACTTCATTTTCCAGCGTGGTAATCAGGTCGGTCAATTTCTGTTTTTCAATCAACGCGGCACGAGCCAGGTCTTCTTTATCTTTACGCAGCGCCAGCTCGGCTTTTTCCTGCCATTCGGCCTGCTGGGTCACGGCCTGCTCTACGCGGCGGGCAAGCTGTTTCTTCTCGGCCAGCGCGCGGGCCGAAGTGGAACGAACCTCCACCAGCGTGTCTTCCATTTCCTGAATCATCAAACGCACCAGCTTCTGCGGATCTTCCGCTTTTTCCAGCAGCGAGTTGATGTTAGCGTTCACGATGTCGGCAAAACGAGAAAAAATACCCATAATTCAATCCTCTTAGTCATTATCTCAGGTGCCAGGCACTCTGTTCGCAGTGGATATTGCAGAGTTCATGCCAACTTTTTAATGCATTGATTTTAATCAATTTTATAAAATTTGACCTATCAAATAAAGCCGCTATATTGGTTAAATTAACTAACTATTAGTGAATTTAACCATGTCGGATAACAAAGATAACCTAATCGGCGAGGCCAACAGCTTTCTCGAGGTAATGGAGCAGGTTTCCCGGCTCGCGCCGCTGGACAAGCCGGTTCTTGTCATCGGCGAGCGCGGCACGGGTAAAGAACTGATAGCCAGCCGCCTGCACTTCCTGTCCCGCCGCTGGCAGGGGCCGTTTATTTCCCTCAACTGCGCCGCGCTAAATGAAAACCTGCTGGACAGCGAATTGTTTGGCCACGAGGCCGGAGCGTTTACCGGCGCCCAGAAACGCCATCAGGGGCGTTTTGAACGTGCCGAGGGCGGGACGCTGTTTCTTGATGAGCTGGCTACCGCCCCCATGCTGGTACAGGAAAAGCTGCTGCGCGTGGTGGAATATGGCGAGCTTGAGCGCGTCGGCGGCAGCCAGCCGCTACAGGTTAATACCCGGCTGGTTTGTGCCACCAACGCCGACCTGCCACAGCTTGCCGAAGAGGGGAAATTCCGCGCCGACCTGCTGGACAGGCTGGCGTTCGACGTGGTGATGCTGCCTCCGCTGCGCGAGCGCCGCTCGGATATCCTGCTGCTGGCGAACCACTTCGCCATGCAAATGTGCCGCGAGCTGAACCTGCCGCTGTTCCCCGGCTTTACCGACTATGCCAGCGAAACGCTGCTCGACTATGCCTGGCCCGGTAATATTCGTGAGCTGAAGAATGTGGTGGAGCGCTCGGTTTATCGGCATGGCTCGAGCGATGAGCAGCTGGATAACATTATTCTGAATCCTTTTACCCGCAGGCTCGCGCCTCTGCACAAGGCCGATAAGAGCCCCCCGTCCGGCCTGCCCGCGCTGCCGCTCGATCTACGCGGCTGGCAAAATGAGCAGGAAAAAAGCCTGCTGGAACAAAGCCTGAAGCAGGCGGCATTTAACCAGCGCCGTGCTGCAGAACTGCTGGGCGTGAGTTATCATCAGTTAAGGGCGATGATGAAAAAGCACCAGATAAACCCGGCCACGCCGTCATAAGCGCCGATTTTTTCATCGCTCTGCGCAGAAAATTGCCGATCGTCACCAGTAATTTTGGGGACAAGGCAAGAGTGCGATACACTTTGCCTATCACCTGAGATAACTCAAAAACTTATGCGCGGAATGCTCTCCACCCTGTTACTGGGTTTATGCTGCCTGAGCGGCGCGGCGCGTGCCGCAACGCCTGCTGAAAAGCCGGCAGATATTCGCCGGAGCGGGTTCGTTTATTGCGTCAACGGGCAGGTCAACACCTTTAACCCGCAGATGACCAGCGGCGGCCTGACCGTAGATACGCTGGCAGCTCAGCTTTATGACCGCCTGCTGGACGTAGACCCTTATACTTACCGGCTGGTGCCGGAGCTGGCGGAAAGCTGGGAAGTGCTGGATAACGGCGCAACCTACCGCTTCCACCTGCGCCGCAACGTCCAGTTCCAGACAACGGCCTGGTTCAAACCCACTCGCCCGCTGGACGCCGACGATGTGGTGTTCACTTTCGAGCGCATCTTCGACCGCAACCACCCGTGGCACAACGTTAACGGCGGCAGTTATCCCTATTTCGACAGCCTGCAATTCCCGGAAACGGTAAAAAGCGTGCGCAAGCTGGATGACAACACCGTCGAGTTTCGTCTCAACAAACCAGATGCATCCTTCCTCTGGCACCTGGCGACGCATTATGCGTCCGTAATGTCCGCCGAATACGCCGCGCAGTTGAGCAAAGCCGACCGCCAGGAGTTGATGGATCGCCAGCCGGTGGGCACTGGCCCGTTCCTGCTTAGCGAATATCGCGCCGGGCAGTACATTCGCCTTGCACGTAACCAGCACTTCTGGCGCGGCGTACCGCTGATGCAGCAGGTGGTGGTTGACCTCGGCTCAGGCGGCACGGGCCGCCTGTCCAAATTGCTGACCGGCGAGTGCGACGTGCTGGCCTGGCCTGCCGCAAGCCAGCTGACTATTTTACGTGACGATCCGCGCCTGCGCCTGACGCTCCGCCCCGGGATGAACATTGCCTATCTGGCGTTCAATACCAACAAAACGCCGCTCAACAATCCCGCCGTTCGCCACGCGCTGGCGCTGGCCATTAATAACCAGCGTCTGATGCAGTCGATTTATTACGGCACGGCAGAAACCGCGGCTTCTATTCTGCCGCGTGCTTCATGGGCCTATGACAACGACGCAAAAATTACCGAGTACAACCCGGCGAAAGCCCGCCAGCAGCTTCAGGCGCTGGGGGTCAATAATCTTGAACTGCGCCTGTGGGTGCCGACCAGTTCCCAGGCCTGGAACCCAAGCCCGCTTAAGACCGCGGAGTTGATTCAGGCCGATATGGCGCAAATTGGGGTAAAAGTGATTATCGTCCCGATGGAAGGCCGCTTCCAGGAGGCCAGGCTGATGGACATGAACCACGACCTGACCCTGGCAGGCTGGGCCACGGACAGTAACGACCCGGACAGCTTCTTCCGCCCGATGCTGAGCTGCGCCGCTATTGGCTCCCAGACTAACTACGCCCGCTGGTGTAATCCGCACTTCGACAGCGTGCTGCAAAAAGCCCTCGCTTCACAGCAACTGGCCGCCCGCATCGAAGCCTACAACGAAGCACAGGATATTCTCTCCGAGGAGCTGCCGGTACTGCCGCTCGCTTCATCCCTGCGCCTTCAGGCTTACCGCTATGACATGAAGGGTCTGGTGCTTAGCCCGTTCGGCAATGCTTCTTTTGCCGGGGTGTCGCGGGAAAATGTTGAGGTGAAAAAATAATGATAATTTTTACCTTACGCCGCCTGCTATTGCTGCTGATCACCCTGGTTTTCCTGGCGCTGGTCGGCTTTAGCCTCAACTACTTTACCCCTCACGCCCCGCTGCAGGGTGCCTCGCTGTGGAATGCCTGGGTATTCTGGTGCGAGAGCCTGCTGCACTGGGATTTTGGCGTCTCAAATATTAACGGCCAGTCGATTAACGAGCAGCTGCGAGACGTGTTCCCGGCCACCATGGAACTGTGCATTCTGGCCTTTGGCTTCGCGCTGCTGATCGGCATTCCGGTGGGAATGCTGGCCGGCGTCATGCGCAATAAATGGCAGGATAAACTGATCAGCGCCCTGGCGCTGGTGGGCTTCTCCATCCCCGTATTCTGGCTGGCGCTGCTGCTGACGCTGTTCTTCTCCCTGACGCTCGGCTGGTTCCCTGTTTCCGGGCGTTTTGACCTGCTGTACGAGGTAAAATCCGTTACCGGTTTTGCGTTAGTGGATGCCTGGCTCTCCGACTCCCCTTACCGCAGCGAGATGATCGTCAGCGCCGTACGCCATATGGTGCTCCCGGTCGCGGTGCTGGCCGTGGCGCCGACCACCGAAGTCATTCGCCTGATGCGCCTGAGCACAATTGAAGTGTTCGACCAGAACTATGTGAAAGCTGCCGCCACGCGCGGGCTCTCTCGCTTTACTATTCTGCATCGCCACGTTTTGCATAATGCATTGCCGCCGGTTATTCCGCGTCTTGGCCTGCAATTTTCAACCATGCTGACGCTGGCGATGATCACCGAAGTGGTGTTTAGCTGGCCGGGCCTTGGCCGCTGGCTGATCAACGCCATTCGCCAGCAGGACTATTCGGCGATTTCTGCCGGGGTGATGGTAATCGGCTCGCTGGTAATTATTGTTAACGTGATTTCCGACATTCTGGGCGCTATGGCCAACCCACTGAAGCATAAGGAATGGTATGCCTTACGATAGCGTCTACCGCGAGAAGCGGCCGCCCAGTACGCTGCGCCTGACGTGGCGTAAATTCTATGGTGATACTACCGCGATGATTGGCCTTTACGGCTGCGGCGGCCTGGTGCTGCTGTGTCTGTTCGGCGGCCTGTTCGCACCTTATCAAATCGATCAGCAATTCCTCGGCTATCAGCTGCTGCCGCCTTCATGGTCGCGCTATGGTGAGGTTTCGTTTTTCCTCGGCACCGATGATCTTGGTCGCGATGTGCTTAGCCGCCTGCTAAGCGGTGCGGCACCGACCGTTGGCGGCGCTTTTATGGTCACGCTGGCCGCTACGCTTTTCGGCATCGTGCTCGGCGTGATTGCCGGGGCGACTCACGGGCTGCGCTCTGCGGCGCTCAACCATATTCTCGACACCCTGCTTTCTATTCCTTCGCTGCTGCTGGCGATTATCGTGGTGGCCTTCGCTGGCCCAAGCCTCAGCCACGCGATGTTTGCCGTCTGGCTGGCTCTGCTGCCGCGTATGGTGCGCTCGGTCTACAGCGCGGTGCATGACGAACTGGAGAAAGAGTACGTGGTGGCCGCCCGCCTCGACGGCGCTTCTACCCTCAATATTTTATGGTTTGCGATAATGCCGAACATCACCGCAACGCTGGTGACGGAAATTACGCGCGCGCTCTCTATGGCGATTCTCGATATTGCCGCCCTCGGCTTTCTCGATCTCGGCGCACAGCTGCCCTCGCCTGAATGGGGCTCGATGCTCGGGGATGCGCTGGAGCTGATTTATGTTGCGCCCTGGACGGTGATGCTGCCCGGCGCGGCCATTATGATAAGCGTACTGCTTATCAACCTGCTGGGCGACGGCCTGCGCCGCGCAATTAATGCGGGGGTGCAATAATGCCATTACTTGATATCCGTAATTTGACCATCGAGTTCATGACTTCAGAAGGCTGGGTGAAAGCGGTAGATCGCGTCAGCATGACGCTGACGGAAGGCGAGATTCGTGGCCTGGTCGGGGAGTCCGGCTCGGGCAAAAGCCTGATAGCCAAAGCGATTTGCGGCGTTACCAAAGACAACTGGCGCGTAACCGCCGACCGCATGCGCTTCGACGACATCGACTTGCTGCGCCTCTCCTCCCGCGAACGCCGCAGGCTGGTGGGCCATAACGTATCGATGATTTTCCAGGAGCCGCAGTCCTGTCTCGACCCTTCGGAAAAAATCGGCCGTCAGCTTACCCAAAACATCCCCGGCTGGACTTATAAAGGCCGCTGGTGGCAGCGTTTTGGCTGGCGTAAACGCCGCGCCATCGAGCTGCTACACCGCGTCGGGATCAAAGACCATAAAGACGCCCTGAGTAGCTATCCGTATGAGCTTACGGACGGCGAATGCCAGAAGGTGATGATTGCCATCGCGCTTGCCAACCAGCCGCGCCTGTTGATTGCGGACGAACCGACCAATGCCATGGAGCCGACCACGCAGTCGCAGATTTTCCGCCTGCTGACGCGGCTGAACCAGAACAACAACACCACGATTTTGCTTATCAGCCACGACCTGCAAATGCTCAGCCAGTGGGCCGACAAGATTAACGTGATGTACTGCGGGCAAACGGTGGAAAGCGCCAACAGCGAAGATCTGGTGACGACGCCGCACCATCCTTATACCCAGGCGCTGATCCGCGCTATCCCTGATTTTGGCAGCTCAATGCCGCATAAAAGCCGTCTGAACACTATGCCGGGCGCTATCCCGCTGCTGGAACAACTGCCGATGGGCTGCCGCCTTGGCCCGCGCTGCCCTTACGCCCAGCGCAAATGTATTGAAGCGCCGCGGCTTGAAGGGGTGAAAAATCATCTGTATGCCTGTCATTTCCCGCTGAATATGGAGAGTCAGTAATGGTCGAAACGCTGCTGGAAGTCCGCAATTTAAGTAAGACGTTTCGCTACCGCACCGGCCTGTTCCGGCGTCAGCATGTTGAGGCGGTAAAGCCGCTCAATTTTACGCTGCGCGAGAAGCAGACGCTGGCCATTATCGGCGAGAACGGTTCCGGTAAGTCCACGCTGGCGAAAATGCTGGCCGGAATGATAGAGCCGACCACCGGCGAACTGGTGATTGACGATCATCCGCTGCATTACGGCGATTACTCCTGGCGCAGTCAGCGTATACGCATGATATTTCAGGACCCCAGCACCTCGCTTAACCCGCGCCAGCGTATCTCACAGATTCTGGACTTTCCGCTGCGCCTGAATACCGAGCTGGAGCCGGAGCTGCGGCAAAAGCGCATTCTGGAAACCCTGCGTATGGTTGGGCTGCTGCCCGATCACGCCAGTTACTATCCGCATATGCTGGCGCCAGGGCAAAAACAGCGCCTGGGTCTGGCCCGCGCGCTGATCCTGCGACCGAAGGTGATTATCGCCGACGAGGCGCTGGCTTCGCTGGATATGTCGATGCGCTCCCAGCTGATCAACCTGATGCTGGAATTGCAGGAAAAACAAGGAATATCTTATATTTACGTCACGCAGCACATTGGCATGATGAAACACATCAGCGACCAGGTAATGGTGATGCATCAAGGTGAAGTGGTCGAGCGCGGCAGCACCGCCGATGTACTGGCCTCGCCACTTCATGAACTGACTAAGCGGCTGATTGCCAGCCACTTTGGCGAGGCTTTAACCGCTGACGCCTGGCGTAAAGATCGTTAAACCCCACTTTTCCCACAGCGGGAAAGTGGTCGGATTAACGCTTACGTTAGACTCATGTTAGAATCGCCCGGTCTTAACGTCGGCCTGCCTGTTTTTTCACCTGCTGGCCGCAACAACAATGACTATTAAGGATTAAAAGCTATGGGTTTTCTTACCGGTAAACGCATTCTGATCACTGGCGTCGCCAGTAAACTCTCCATTGCCTACGGTATCGCGCAGGCGATGCATCGCGAAGGTGCCGAGCTGGCCTTCACCTACCAGAACGAAAAGCTGAAAGGCCGTGTGGAAGGTTTTGCCGCCGATCTGGGTTCCAGCATCGTGCTGCCTTGCGATGTGGCTGAAGATGAGAGCATCGAAGCGCTGTTTACCGAACTGGCGAAGAGCTGGCCGAAATTTGACGGCTTCGTTCACTCCATCGGCTTCGCACCTGCCGACCAGCTGGATGGCGACTACGTGAACGCCGTGACCCGTGATGGCTTTAAAATTGCCCACGACATCAGCGCCTACAGCTTTGTAGCGATGGCAAAAGTTTGCCGTGAAATGCTGAACCCGGGTTCTGCCCTGCTGACTCTGTCCTACCTGGGCGCAGAACGTGCTATCCCTAACTACAACGTTATGGGCCTGGCAAAAGCTTCTCTGGAAGCTAACGTTCGCTACATGGCAAACGCTATGGGTCCTGAAGGCGTTCGCGTTAACGCTATCTCCGCTGGCCCAATCCGCACCCTGGCAGCTTCCGGTATCAAAGACTTCCGTAAAATGCTGGCCCACTGCGAAGCGGTTACCCCGATTCGCCGTACCGTTACCATCGAAGACGTGGGCAACTCCGCGGCCTTCCTGTGTTCCGACCTGTCTGCCGGTATCTCCGGTGAAGTGGTTCACGTTGACGGCGGCTTCAGCATCGCAGCAATGAACGAACTGGAACTGAAAGACTAATTTCGGTTCTTTAGCGGGGCGGGCTCAGGCTCGCTTCGCTATTTCCCCCTGCCTTCCTCCCCCGCTCCCGAATTTGTTATAGCTTTCCGATATTTATTATCACCGATCATTCTTTTGTCACCTCCCGAGCTTGCGCCAGGATAAAACAGCGAACCAGGCCCGGCATTCACGTTGTATCCGGGTCTGCAAACTTTTTGACCAAGGAACGACAATGGAACAACGCCGCTTTTCTGGTAAAAGCCACTGGTATCATGAAACCCAGTCCAGTCTGTGCCCGGCGGATGTACTGCCCTTAGTTCCCGAAGCGGCGCAGGTTGATGACCGCTTCCTGCTTGATTTAACGCCTTCAGAACAGCAATTAGTCGTTGAGGCTCCGTGGCTTGACGCTGCCAGAGCCGCGGCCCATGTTCTGCTGCCCGACAGCATCGCCGTGACGCGCCTGCATACCCTGAGCAGCTATGACCGCCTGAGCACCGCTCTGACCGTCGCTCAGGTTTATGGCGTGCAGCGTCTTTGTAATCACTATGCCGCTCGTCTTGCCCCCCAGCCCGGCCCGGACTCCTCGCGTGAAAGCAATCGCCGCCTGACCCAAATAACCCAATTTGCCCGCCAGCTTGCCAGCCAGCCGACGCTGATTGATGACGTGGCGCTGGCCCAGCTCGATGAATGCGGGCTTTCGGTGGACGATATCGTCACCTTTACTCAGATTATCGGCTTCGTGGGCTTCCAGGCGCGCGCGATTGCCGTCTTACAGGCTCAACAGGGCCTGCCCGTACGCTGGCTGCCGGGCCTGGACGGACTCCAGGATGCCGACCCTGCGCTGTTTGGCCCGGAGCCAGCCAGCTGGCAGCCGGGGCTGGCTCCGGTTGAATCGCGCTATGCCCGCCCGGAGCAACTGGAAATTTTAAGCATCAGCCAGCCTTTACGTGCGCTGCGGGATATTGCCTGGCTGCTGGCCCACGATGAACGCGCTTTGTCCTCGCTCAGCCAGCTAACGCGGCTGTTCTGGCAGATAACACCTCAGGTTTCACACGATTCACTGCTGGTCATCATGCTGACGTCGCGCATTAACGGCAGCCCCGCCTGCTTTAGCGATGCGGTAGCCGCATGGCAAGGCGATTCAGGCCTGCCGGACGCGATGCGCAATGGCGAACGCGCTCTGAACGCATGGAGTCATAATCACCCGCGTGAAAAAGCGATCATCCAGGCAGTCCAGTTGCTCACCCGGGCACCCGACAGGTTCAGCGCCGCCCAGCTTCAACCTTTGTATGAGCAAGGTTTTAGCGAACAGGAAGTGCTGAAATTGCTGGTGGGCGCCGGGCTTGCGGGCTGGATAAATCGGCTGAAAATTGGCCTCGGGAATACCGCTCAAACGCTGGCTCCCTGAGGCTTTCAGGCAATCAGCGCTTGCCGCAGGGTGTGGTTTCGCGTAAAACTGTCAGCCGCTCTTTTGGCCACGAAAACGAAACGATATGCTTCAGGATAACCCGCTGCTCGCGCAGCTAAAACAGCAACTGCATTCCCAGACTCCACGCGCTGAAGGTGTGGTAAAAGGTACTGAAAAAGGGTTCGGCTTCCTCGAAGTCGATGCCAATAAAAGTTACTTTATTCCGCCTCCGCAGATGAAAAAAGTGATGCATGGCGACCGTATCAGCGCCGTTATTCACAAAGATAAAGACCGCGAGTCTGCCGAGCCGGAAGAGCTTATCGAGCCTTTCCTGTCGCGTTTTGTTGGCCGCGTTCAGAAGAAAGACGACCGCCTGTCGATTGTGCCTGACCACCCGCTGTTAAGAGACGCCATTCCATGCCGCGCCGAGCGCAGCGTGACGCATGACTTCCAGAACGGCGACTGGGCGGTTGCGGAAATGCGCCGTCACCCGCTGAAAGGCGATCGCGGTTTTTACGCGGAGTTAACCCAATTTATTACCTTCGGGGACGATCATCTTGCGCCGTGGTGGGTGACACTGTCACGTCACAACCTCGAGCGTGAAGCGCCGGACGGCGTGGCGACCGAAATGCTTGACGAAGGCCTGGTGCGCGAGGATTTAACCGCCCTGGACTTTGTCACCATCGACAGCGCCAGCACCGAAGATATGGACGATGCGCTGTACGTTGAAGAGCTGGCCGACGGCAAGCTTCAACTGACCGTTGCCATCGCCGACCCGACGGCCTGGATTGCCGAAGGCAGCAAGCTGGACGGCATCGCCAAAGTGCGCGCTTTCACCAACTACCTGCCGGGCTTCAATATCCCGATGCTGCCGCGCGAACTGTCTGATGACCTGTGCTCATTGCGCGCCAACGTTACCCGCCCTGTTCTTGCCTGCCGCATGACCATCGAGCAGGACGGCGCAATCGGGGACAATATTCATTTCTTCGCCGCTAACATCGAGTCTAAAGCCAAACTGGTTTATGACGAAGTGTCCGACTGGCTTGAAGAAAAAGGCGACTGGAAGCCGCAGAGCGAAGAGATTGCTCAGCAAATCCGTCTGCTGCAACGCATTTGCCTGGCCCGCGGCGAATGGCGCCACAACCATGCTCTGGTGTTCAAAGACCGCCCTGATTACCGCTTTATTCTCGGCGAAAAAGGCGAAGTGCTGGATATCGTGGCCGAGCCGCGCCGCATCGCCAACCGCATCGTTGAAGAGTCAATGATCGCCGCTAACGTTTGTGCCGCTATCGTGCTGCGCGAAAAACTTGGCTTCGGCGTTTATAACGTCCATACCGGCTTCGACCCGGCCAATACCGAACAGCTTGCGGCGATGCTGCAAACTCACGGTATCACCGTGGACGCGCAGGAAGTGCTGACCCTCGACGGCTTCTGCAAACTGCGTCGCGAACTGGATGCCCAGCCAACCGGCTTCCTCGACAGCCGCATTCGCCGCTACCAGTCATTCGCGGAAATCAGCACCGAGCCAGGCCCGCACTTTGGCCTCGGCCTGGAAGCCTACGCGACCTGGACTTCACCGATTCGTAAATTCGGCGATATGGTTAACCACCGCCTGCTGAAAGCGATTATCAAAGGCGAAAGCGCCACGCGCCCTGGCGAAGATACCACCGTACAGATGGCGGAACGCCGCCGCCTGAACCGCATGGCCGAACGTGACGTCGGCGACTGGCTGTATGCCCGCTTCCTGAACGCCAAAGCAGGCACCGATACCCGCTTTGCGGCGGAAATTATCGACGTCAGCCGCGGTGGCATGCGCGTACGCCTGGTGGAGAACGGTGCGGTTGCGTTTATCCCTGCGCCATTCATCCACGCGGTGCGTGATGAGCTGGTTTGCAGCCAGGAAAACGGCACCGTGCAAATTAAAGGCGAAGTGGCCTATAAAGTGACCGACGTTATCGATGTCACCATCGCAGAAGTGCGTATGGAAACTCGCAGCGTCATCGCTCGCCCTGCCGCCTGATAGCGCAGCAAAGCCAGCAAAACCGGGCCACGTGCCCGGTTTTTTTATTTCTATAAATCCCGGCGGCTGTTTTTTGGTACATCCTCTGCAAAAACAATATCTTTTCTCTTTCACCTGGGCTTTAACATCGGCTTTCTGTTGCTACTATAAATAGTAGATTTAGGTGATTTTTTTCCCTGAGGCTCAGGAGTAAGAATGAAAGACGATTTGGAGCAGAACCTGCTTTATCGTTATCTGGGAACAACCAGCCCGTACTGGCGTTTGCCGGCGGACAGTAACGCTTTGCAGCTTTCGGCCAGCGAAGACGCCGACATCGGCCAGGTCGTGGCATTAGACTCGGCTCAGGCCGATGAAATTCGCCAAATGACGGTGATTACCTCCAGCCTGACCATGACGCTTTCGCTTTTTGGCATTGAGGTGCCGGTGCATATGGTTGGCCGCAAGGTTTCCAAACGCGAGTGGGCCGGCACGGCTTCCTCCTGGCATGATACCCACTCGGTCGCTCGCGATCTGGTGCAGGGCCTCTCTTTTGCAGAGCAGGTGGTTTCCGAAGCTAATTCGGTTATCGTCATCCTCGACAAACAGGGAAATATTCAGCGTTTCAACCGGTTGAGCGAAGAATACACCGGGATGAAAGAGCATGAAGTCATCGGTCAGAACGTCTTTAAATTATTTATGAGCCGCCGCGAAGCCGCCGCCTCGAAGCGTAATATCAGCGGTTTTTTTCGTAATGGCAGCTCTTACGAAGTGGAGCGTTGGGTAAAAACCCGCAAAGGGCAGCGCCTGTTTCTGTTCCGCAATAAATTCGTTCACAGCGGCAGCGGTAAAAATGAAATTTATCTTATCTGTTCGGGCACCGATATTACCGAAGAGCGCCGCGCTCAGGAGCGGCTGCGCGTGCTGGCAAATACCGACACTATCACTGGCCTGCCCAACCGCAACGCCATTTACGACCTGATAGCCGAAGCCATCGAAAATCGCGGGTCGGGCCAGGTTGGCATAGTTTATCTTGACCTGGATAACTTCAAAAAAGTGAACGATGCCTACGGGCATATGTTTGGCGACCAGCTGTTGCAGGCGGTTTCGCTCGCGATTTTAAGCTGCCTCGAAGAGGGCCAGGTGCTGGCACGTCTCGGCGGCGATGAATTTATCGTGCTGGCGACCAATACCTCTCAAGGCTCTCTTGAAGCCATGTCCTCCCGCATTTTGACCCGCCTCAGGGTGCCGTTCCGCATCGGGCTGATTGAGGTTTACAGCGGCTGTTCTCTGGGTATTTCGCTCGCCCCGCAGCACGGTGAGGAACGCGAGAGCCTGATCCGCAATGCCGACACCGCGATGTATACCGCTAAAGAGAGCGGCCGCGGCAAGTTTTGTGTGTTTTCGCCGGAAATGAACCAGCGCGTGTTTGAGTATTTATGGCTGGATACTAATTTGCGCAAGGCGCTCGATAAAGAGCAACTGGTGATTCACTACCAGCCGAAAATGACCTGGCGCGGCGAGGTGCGTAGCCTGGAGGCGCTGGTGCGCTGGCAGTCGCCGGAACGCGGCCTGATCCCGCCTCAGGGGTTTATCTCCTACGCGGAAGAGTCCGGGCTGATTGTGCCGCTCGGTCGCTGGGTGATGGTCAGCGTGGTGCAGCAGGTCGCGAAATGGCGCGATAAAGGTATTAATCTGCGCGTGGCGGTTAACGTTTCTGCCCGTCAGCTAGCGGACCAGACGATTTTTAGCGATCTTAAGCAGGCGCTTAAAGATCTTAATTTTGAATACTGCCCGATTGACGTGGAGCTTACCGAAAGCTGCCTGATTGAGAACGAAGAACTGGCGCTGTCGGTTATCAAGCAGTTCAGCCAGCTTGGCGCTCAGGTACATCTTGACGATTTTGGCACCGGCTACTCCTCGCTTTCCCAGCTTGCACGCTTCCCCATCGACGCCATTAAGCTCGACCAGTCTTTTGTGCGCGATGTTCACAAACATTCGGTTTCGCAGTCTCTGGTGCGGGCGATTGTGGCGGTAGCCCAGGCGTTGAACCTGCAGGTGATTGCGGAGGGCGTGGAGAATCAAAAAGAAGACGCCTTTCTTACCAAGAACGGCGTCAACGAACGGCAGGGATTTCTGTTTGCGAAACCAATGCCCGCGGCCGTATTCGAGCGTTGGTTTAAGCGCTATCAGGCGAGGACAAAGCGCTAACCGGCCTTACGCATCGCCGTCGAAGTGTGGCGGTTTTGCAACTGTACCAGGCGCTCCATGTAGGCGATGTCCTTGTCCTCAAGGCAGAATGCCGCATCCACCCAGTCTTCGGTGATATCCATCAGCTCCGAGCGCGGCAACTGCAACACCCGCTGGCGCGCTCGCAGCATCGCTCTCACGCCGTTTAATTTCGGCAGCAGGGTATCAATGAAGGTCCGTGTGGCGAGGTAGCCCTGTCCCGGCTCAAACAGCTGATCCACCAGCCCGTGCTGGTGATACCACTCCGCCGTATGTGACTCCCCTTTATAAATAAGCTCTTCCGCCAGCTTCATGCCGGAGCGGCGCGCCACCAGAGAATAAGCCCCCATGCCGGGAAACAGGTTAAACGCAATTTCCGGGAAGCCGAGCCTGGCGTCGCGCTGAGCCAGCAGAAAATGGTGCGCCAGGGCGGCTTCAAACCCGCCGCCGAGCGCACTGCCTTCTACCATGGCAAGGCTTATTGCTCCGGTATCAAATCCTCGAGAGGCAGCATGAACGCAGTCAACGCAGGCCCTTGCGTAGGCGCGTAAAGCTTCGCGCCGCCCATTACGAATCGTCTCGACAAAAAAGCCTAAATCGCCGCCGGTGTTATACATCCCGGGGACCAGCGAACCGGTGACCCAGAAATCAACTTTAAATCCGGCCTTCTGGACGATATATCCCAGATTCATGATTTCCTCTATCAGTGCATGATTGAAACAGGGGCGCGGCCGTGAGCGCAGCATCATCCAGACGGTGCGTCGCTCTTCTTCGTAATATCCAGACAGTTGCGTAAAACGTGCAGTATCGGTAAATAACTTGCAGGTTGTTTGGTCAATAACTGTCATAGCCTTATCCTCATCAAATGAATGTGCGTTAATCGCAGGATCAGACTAATCCACGGCTGTAGTTTGATGAATGTGATGCGCTGATTAATAATTATTGCTTATATATTGTGCGATAATTTATTGAAGGATAAGGCGAAGAATTGGCCGTGCGCCCTTCTCTTTGGCGGCCTTTTTTTGCATTATGGATTTATGATTCGTTCGCCAACACAGACAGGATTTACTATGCCAACGCTTGATCCGCAGCAGCTTGCTAAACGTATTGATACCGTGCTGGATATTCTGGTTGCCAAAGATTATGCCTCAGCGATAAATAATCTTGAGATCCTCAAGGCCGAGCTGCTGAGTTTAGATAATGACGGGAATAAAACGAACGGCGAGCAGAAAAAGTCGCCGTGGGAAATTTAAGCAAAAGCCGGTAACCACCGGCTTTATTATTTTTTACAGCTTTAATGCGCCAAACGCACCCTGCCAGTCTTTTTCGAAGCCTTCAATGGCCGCCGTCACCGCTGGCGTAACCAATATTTGCTCGGCCACATCAACCGGGAGCGTGATCGCCTCACACCCGGCAAGCAGGCAGGACATTGCCTGATGAGGCGTGCGGAAGCTGGCTGCCAGCACTTTTGAATCCGGGGCATGCAGCGTCAGCAACTGCTGGAGATCCTGCACCATTTGTATGCCGTCCCCACCCTGGGCATCCAGACGATTAACATAAGGCGCCACGTATTCCGCACCGGCCAGCGCCGCCAGCAGCCCCTGAGCCGCACCATATACCGCCGTGCCCAGCGTCGCAATGCCCATAATTTTTAGCTGTTTTAGCGCCGCCAAACCTTCCGGTGTAACAGGCACTTTTACTATCAGCCCCGGCACTCGCGTCGTCAGCAGTTGAGCCTCTTTAACCATCTCATCCGCCCGGTTGGCAATCACCTGGGCAAAAAGTTTGCCTTCGCCACCCAGCGCATCCTGCAACGCGGGCAAAACGTCCCAAAGCGGCTTGCCTGCCTTAGCAACAATTGAAGGATTGGTTGTTACGCCCTGCAATGGCAGGACACGCGCCAGACGTTTAACGGCGGCAACATCGGCGGTATCTAAATACAGTTCCATCACGCTCTCCACATTTAGAGTCATCTCTCACTGCGGGCATCATAACCCGGCTGTCGGATGTTTAGCTGATCAATATCAATATAACTTTCATTCGAAAGTAATTTAATTTACGAAAGAAACACGAATGAGATGAAGCCATGCTGTTTAATATTCAGCGTTACTCAACACACGATGGTCCTGGGATACGCACCGTGGTTTTCCTGAAAGGCTGCTCGCTCGGCTGCCGCTGGTGCCAGAACCCGGAAAGCCGCTCCCGGGAATGTGACCTACTGTTCGATCCTCGCCTGTGCCTGGCCGACTGCAATCTCTGCCAGCAGGCGGCACCTGAGATTGTTACCCGAGTGGGTCAGGAGCTGATTATTGCGCGCGGCAAACTCGACGAAAACGCAATAAGCACGCTGAGGAACTGCTGTCCGACCCAGGCGCTGACCGTCTGCGGAGAAGAAAAAACCGCCGACGACATTATGGCCGCCGCGCTACGCGACAAACCTTTTTATGAGCGTAGCGGCGGGGGCATTACGCTTTCGGGCGGCGAACCCTTTATGCAGCCTGAGCTGGCTCGCGAACTTTTGCAGCGCAGTAAACAAGCCGGGCTGAATACCGCCGTTGAATCCTGCCTGCATGTGCCATGGAAATACATCGAGCCTTCGCTGCCGTTTTTAGATCTTCTGCTCGCCGACCTTAAACACGTAGAGAAGCAGCGCTTCCACCAATGGACGGACGGCAACGCGGAGCGCGTGCTGGATAACTTCCGCAAACTGGCGGCGCGTGGCGTGGAGATGACGGTCCGCGTACCGCTGATCCCCGATTTTAACGCCGATGAGCAGTCGATTCGCGCCATCAGCGATTTTGCCGCCGATGAAATTGGCGCTAAAGCTATCCATTTTTTGCCCTACCACACCTTAGGTATCAACAAATACAACCTGTTGGCTCAGCCTTACCGCGCCGCGCGCTCGCCGCTTGATGCGCCGGATCTCCTGCATTTTGCCGAACAGTACGCCAGCCAAAAAGGCATGACGGCCTGGATAAGAGGATAAACATCATGACCGAACTGAACCTGAACTTTCTTAGCCCGCGTATCAAGGCGCATAAAGAAGCGTTGATCCACATCGTTAAGCCGCCGGTTTGCACCGAGCGCGCTCAACACTACACCGAGGTTTATCAGCAGCATCAGGACAAACCGCTGCCGGTTCGCCGCGCGATGGCGCTGGCTCACCATCTGGCCGAACGTACCATTTGGATAAAACACGACGAGCTGATTGTCGGTAACCAGGCCAGCCACGTTCGCGGCGCACCTTTCTTCCCGGAATACACCGTCGGCTGGATAGAAAGTGAGATTGACGAGCTCGGCGACCGTCCCGGCGCAGGCTTCTCGATTTCAGATTCGGACAAAGCCGTGATGCATAAAATTTGCCCGTGGTGGCGCGGGCAAACGGTGCAGGACAGGTGCTACGGCATGTTTACCGACGAGCAAAAAGCCTTGCTCGCAACCGGCATCATTAAAGCCGAAGGCAATATGACTTCCGGCGATGCCCATCTGGCGGTTAACTTCCCTCTCCTGCTGGAGCTTGGCCTTAATGGCCTGCGCGATAAGGTGACCGAGCGCCGTGCTCGTCTGAATCTTACCGACCAGGAGGATCTGCATAAAGAGCAGTTCCTTAAAGCCATTGATATGACTTTTAGCGCCCTTAGCGACCATATCCTGCGTTACGCCGAGCTGGCCAACAGAATGGCGACTGAGGAAACGCGAGAAACTCGTCGCGATGAACTGTTGGCGATAGCGGAGAATTGCGAACACATTGCCTCTCAGCCTCCGGTAACGTTCTGGCAGGCGCTACAGTTAAGCTACTTTATTCAACTGGTGCTGCAAATTGAGTCCAACGGCCACTCCGTCTCATTTGGCCGCCTTGATCAGTATCTCTACCCGTGGTATCGCCGTGACGTTGAGCTTAAGCAGACGCTGGGCCGCGAACAGGCGATTGAGCTGCTGCAAAGTTGCTGGCTGAAGCTACTCGAGGTAAACAAAATCCGCTCCGGGTCGCATTCAAAAGCGTCGGCAGGTAGCCCGCTCTACCAGAACGTCACCATTGGCGGGCAGACGCTGGTACACGGCGTGGCGGTAGATGCCGTCAATCCTCTGTCTTACGCGGTGCTTGAATCCTGCGGCCGCCTGCGCTCCACGCAGCCAAACCTGAGCGTTCGCTACCATGCAGGCATGAGCAATGACTTCCTCGACGCCTGCGTGCAGGTTATCCGCTGCGGATTTGGGATGCCGGCGTTTAACAACGATGAAATCGTCATTGATGAATTTATTAAAATCGGCGTCAGCCGCGAAGATGCTTACGACTACGCCGCCATCGGCTGTATTGAAACCGCGGTGGGCGGCAAGTGGGGCTACCGCTGTACCGGCATGAGCTTCATTAACTTTGCCCGAGTGATGCTGGCAAGCCTTGAAAATGGCCGCGATGCAACCAGCGGGAAAATCTTCCTGCCTCAGGAAAAGGCGCTCTCAGAGGGAAACTTTGCTTCATTTGATGAGGTGATGGACGCCTGGGATACGCAGATTCGCTATTACACTAAAAAATCCATCGAAATAGAGTGCGTGGTGGACACGGTGCTGGAAGAAAATGCCCACGATATTCTCTGCTCGGCGCTGGTGGATGATTGTATCGAGCGCGGCAAAAGTATTAAACAAGGCGGCGCGAAATACGACTGGGTGTCGGGTCTTCAGGTCGGTATTGCCAACCTTGGAAACAGCCTCTCGGCGGTGCGCAAGCTGGTATTCGATGAGGGAATTATCGGCCAGCAGCAGTTGGCGGAAGCATTAGCCAACGACTTTGACGGGCTGAGCGGCGAGCAGTTGCGCCAGCGGTTAATCAACGGCGCCCCCAAATACGGTAACGATGACGACGAAGTGGATATGCTGCTGTCCCGCGCTTACCAGACCTATATTGACGAACTGAAGCAGTACCATAATACCCGCTTTGGCCGCGGCCCAATTGGCGGAACCTATTACGCCGGCACCTCTTCAATCTCGGCTAACGTGCCGTTTGGGGCGGCAACGATGGCGACTCCGGATGGCCGAAAAGCGAAAACCCCGCTGGCCGAAGGTGCAAGCCCTGCCTCCGGTACGGACAGACTCGGTCCAACGGCGGTCATCAGCTCGGTTGGAAAACTGCCTACCGGCAAAATCCTCGGCGGCGTTCTGCTCAACCAAAAACTGAATCCTTCGACGCTGGATAATCCACGCGATCGGGAAAAATTAATGTTTATGCTGCGTACTTTCTTTGAGGCACACAAAGGCTGGCACGTTCAGTACAACATTGTTTCCCGTGAAACCCTGATAGATGCCAAACAAAATCCTGATAAATATCGTGATTTAGTGGTCAGGGTAGCGGGATACTCGGCCTTCTTTACTGCCTTATCTCCTGACGCGCAGGATGATATTATAGCCCGTACTGAACATACACTTTGACGAGAAGGCGGCGGTTACCCCGCCGCCTGACTACTGGCTGACATGAACTCAAGACAACAAATTATTCTGCAGATGGTTATCGATCAAGGCCGGGTAAGCGTGGCTTCTCTGGCGAAAACGACTGGCGTTTCAGAAGTCACGATCCGCCAGGATTTAAATCTGCTCGAGAAAAATAACTACCTGAGACGCATCCACGGTTACGCGGTCCCGCTTGATAGCGACGACGTTGAAACCCGAATGATGAATAACTACACGCTCAAACTGCAACTGGCGAATTACGCCGCTTCTCTGGTTAACGATGGCGAGACGGTATTTATCGAGAACGGCAGTAGCAATGCCCTGCTTGCCCGCACGCTGGCGGAGCAAAAAAATGTCACGATAATTACCGTCAGCAGCTACATTGCGCACTTGCTGAAGGATACCTCCTGCGAGGTTATTCTGGTGGGTGGGATCTACCAGAAGAAAAGTGAAAGCATGGTTGGCCCGCTGACCCGGCAGTTTATCAAACAGCTGCATTTTACCCGGGCATTTATCGGTATAGACGGATTTATGCCGGAAACCGGCTTTACCGGGCGCGATATGCTGCGCACCGACGTGGTCAATTCGGTGCTGGAAAAAGGCAGTGAGGCTATCGTGCTCACCGACAGCAGCAAGTTTGGCAATCTCCATCCTTATACGCTGGGGCCGATATCGCGCTTTAGCCGCGTGATAACCGATGCAGCGCTGGATGCAGAAACCTTACAGCAGCTCAAAGCCGCTGATTTGCAGGTAGATATTGTAGATCCGTACCTTCCTGCCTGACGCTCTCCGGCCCGTGCGCCGCACGGGCATCATTGCTCTCAGAATTATCCCACACGTTAATTAAGAGTTTTTACCTGTGTTAATTCCGCGGGAAATTTAGAATAGAATTTAGCGATATAACAGGGAGTAATAAACGCACCTGCTGTTTTTTGAGCTTATATCGCAACATCGTTTCACGAACCGGCCCGGAAAAGTGCTCAATAAGCACTATACTTATCTGAGACTGGCTTCCGTGAATCAATTATTCTGGAGAAAGTATGATGACCTTAAATAACAAAAAAGTGGCCGCTGCAATGCTGGCTATTACTCTCGCAGTTTCCCTGAGCGGTTGTTCTAACTGGTCCAAACGCGATCGCAACACAGCAATCGGCGCAGGTGCCGGTGCGCTTGGCGGCGCGGTACTGACCGACGGCAGCACTCTGGGTACACTCGGCGGTGCGGCAGTAGGCGGTATTATCGGTCACCAGGTGGGTAAATAAGGCATGACGCCAGCAAAAGCTAACACGCTTTGACGAATTAATTGTGCATGATTTTCAGGTCTGACAAACAGCAGTCAAAAATAAGAGGCCACGGTATTTCCGTGGCCCATTAATAGATAATGCTAAATATTAACCGCCCGCGAGTTTGACCTTCATCCCTTTCGCTTCAAGCAGTGACTTTATCAGGTCGCGTTTATCGCCCTGAATTTCGATTATTCCGTCTTTAACCGCCCCACCGCAGCCGCATTTCTTTTTCAGTTCTGCCGCGATTTTTGCCAGGGTAGCGTCGTCTTCATCAATCCCGCTGATAAGGCACACGCCCTTTCCTTTGCGTCCGCTGGTTTGCTTCTGGATCCGCACAATGCCGTCACCCTTTGGGCGCTCGGCTAACGCTTTTGGCTCATCAATACGCCCGGTTTCGGTGGAATAAACCAGACGGCTGTTCTCATCTTTCATTAAGCCTCAAGCCTCCTGTGCCAGCGATGCGCGGATATCACGCAGGGTTTGTGCCGGGTCGGCAGATTGGGTGATCGGACGCCCGATTACCATAAAGTCTACGCCTGCCTGCTGAGCCTGTTGCGGAGTCATAATGCGGCGTTGATCGCCCGCGTCGCTGCCTACCGGGCGAATGCCGGGAGTTATCAGCTTAAACTCGCGGCCAAAGGCGCTTTTAAATCGCACGGCCTCCTGCGCGGAGCAAACAACGCCGTCCAGGCCACACTCTTTCGTCAAGCCAGCCAGGCGTTCGGCATAGTCTGCCGGGCTGGACGCAATACCCAAATCAGCCAAATCGCTGGCCTCCATGCTGGTGAGCACGGTTACCGCGATCAGCAACGGCGCATCTTTGCCAAACGGCACCAGCGCTTCGCGGGCGGCACGCATCATTCTTGCCCCCCCTGTCGCGTGGACGTTGACCATCCAGACGCCAAGTTCCGCAGCAGCAGCAACCGCCCGGGCAGTGGTGTTCGGAATATCGTGGAATTTCAAATCCAGGAATACGTCAAAGCCGCGCTGCTGCAAATCCCCCACCAGCTGCGGCCCAAACAGCGTGAACATCTCTTTGCCTACCTTGAGGCGGCAATCGCGAGGATCGATACGGTCGACAAAGGCCAACGCGCTATCGCGGTTATCATAGTCGAGTGCGACGACAATCGGTGAATCAGTGGCAACACGGGAGGAGGATGACGCAGTTGAGTTCATGGCAAAACCTTCTGACTGTTGGGCACCGGCGCGGCGCAAAAAGTTAAACGGCAGCATTCTACTCGCCAGGCCGGAAAATTTACAGCCGCCATTGCCTCCTGCTAAGCGATAACTGCGCGGATGCTGAGGTTTGGTGATGACTGACACCATTAGTATGTTGTAACTAAAGTGCGGTTTTTTTATAAATAGCCGCGGGCTATTGGCCGTCAAGCCCGCGGATTGGTTTCACCGTTGACCACGCGCGGCAGGACGGGCAGTGCCAGTACATGGTGTAGGCGGTAAAGCCACATTTCTGGCAGCGGTAGCGCGGCTTGGTGCGAATCTGCTCGCCCACCATATCACGCAGCACCATCAGGCTCTCTTTGGCGCGCCCTTCTTCCGCCTCATGCAGGTGGTAGTCCATCAGGCGATGGAAGACCCGCATGGTCGGATGGCGCTGCAACTGCCGGTTGATGTAGAGCTGGGCGGTTTCTGCCCCCTCTTTCTGCTCCAGAATGCTGGCCAGCATCAACTCGGCTACCGCGCCGGTATTTTCTTCCACGCAGCGCCTAAGGAACGCTTCCCACTCTTCGGGCTTCCCGAGCTGCTGGTAGCAAACCTGTAGCATTTCCAGCGTCTCGCTTACCAGCTCGCTGTCCTGCTCAATAACGCGTTTGAGTGATTCTACCGCTTTGGCATACTCGCCCTTCTCCATAAAGATGCGGCCCATCATGATGGAGACTCTGGCGCAGTTGCGATCCGCCGCCGCGCCTTTTTTCAGCAGCGACATGGCTTTATCCGAGTCGTCACTGCCGATATTTTGCAGCGCAAGTTCGCAGTAGAAATGCGCGATTTCAACTCGCTGCTTGTCTTTGCCGAGCTTCACCAGCCTTTCTGCCACGTCGATGGCTTTTTGCCAGTCGCTGGTAGCCTGGTGGATTTGCAACAGCTGTTGCAGCGAGCTGACCCGGAAGTCGGTCTCGTCGATCAACTGGGCAAACATATCCTCTGCACGGTCGTACAGCCCGGCAGCCATGTAGTCTTTACCCAGTTGCTGAACCGCCAGCATGCGCTGGTCGTAGTTAAGCGACGCGCTTTCCATTAACGACTGGTGAATACGGATGGCGCGGTCAACCTCACCGCGCTGGCGAAACAGATTACCCAGCGTAAGGTGGGCTTCAACGGTGCCGGTGTCCTCTTTGAGCATATCGAGGAACAGATCGACCGCCTTGTCCTGCTGGTTTGACAGCAGGAAGTTGACCCCTGCCACGTAATCACGGGAAAGACGGCTGGCTTCCTGCTGCTTATCTTGTTGCGCACTTCTGCGCCCCATATACCAGCCATAGGCGGCCGCAACGGGTAACAGCAGAAACAGCAGTTCCAACATAGAGGGTTATTCCTTCACGGTCGGCGCGACGGGCGCCGGAACATCAGCGGCGGGAGTAACCTGCTGCTCAAGACGTTTAATTTTGCGCTCGGCGCGAGCCAGTGAGACGCGTACGCGCAGCCAGAACAGGCCGCAAATCAACCAGCCAAGGATAAAACCAGCGGCAAACAGCGTTGCCAGCAGGGTTGAAACCCGGTATTCGCCCTGCGCCAGCAGATAGTTAAAGTGAACAACCTGATCGTTTTGTGCGCCCAGAGTGACCGAAACCACGAAGATGGCGAGTACCAGCAAGAAGATGAATAAATATTTCACATTACGTCCCGTTATGTGGTCACAGGTGACTCAGCTATGCCAAAAATGAATCCCGGATGTATAAACTACCATTTCAGGCCAAACCGTGGAATCCATTAACCACCTCCAATTCGTAAGAAATGGGGGTTAAAACACTATTATCAAGCTTATTCGCCGCGTTCGGCTATTTCCTGCTCTTCCTGAGCCGGCGGCGTAAGCGGCCCGCACCAGCGTTGAGCAAGCCAGGTAGCTAAAATTACCAGCAGCGCGGAGATAACCGTCGCCACGGCTAAATCACGCGGCCAGTGCATCCCCAACAGCAGGCGGCTGCCCATAACCGCCGTCGCCCAGACTAATAAAACCACCAGCGTAATCGTCCGCCTGCGCGGCCACAACAGGCCGACGCCCAGCAGCGCCCAGCTGGCGGCAAACATCGTATGCCCGGAAGGGAAAGCAAACCCCGTTTCAAACTGCCAGTGGTTGCGCAGCCAGCCGGGGATAGCCTGCTCATTATGAAGCTGTTCTTTGACCAGGTCTGCACGCTGGGTACGCTTTAAATTGTAGAACTCGTCGGTCGGGATATGGTGAGTTTTTTCGAGCCAAACAACGAACGGCCGGGGTTCCTGCACTTTATTCTTGATAACGGACTTAATGCCCTGACCTATAAGGATAGCAGCTGCAAGAATAGCAAATAACATCAGGGCGGGCTTGAGGCGAAAACGCAGGCACCACAGAAACCACCCACAGAGGGCAATATGGGTAATTGCGCCCCAGGGCTGGGTCACGGTTTCTGTCACCCAATAAAGCAATTTTAATACACTCTCATTGCCACCCGGCGCCCACTGCCAGCCGCTCAGCCAGACGAGTAACGGCATGATTAACAGAAGAATTGCACCTGCGGTAATACGTTTTACTATTGCCTGCATGAAAACCTCGTGATAATGAAAGCCGTTCAAGAATAACTGATAAATGCCGGAGATGGCGAAAACGCAGCAAGGTAATTGGCAAAAATGGCTTTTTAACCTGCCAATGGAGCGAAGTGGCGTGCGTTATGGCAAAATATCCGGCATTAACGTACAAGCCAGACCTCTGGCAGACGCCGCAGGCGGTGTCGATATAAGTACCTGGAGAATCACATGCAGCTTAAACGTGTGGCAGAAGCCAAACTGCCAACCCCATGGGGCGATTTCCTGATGGTGGGTTTTGAAGAAATAGCGACCGGGCACGACCACGTAGCCCTGGTTTTTGGTGATGTTAGCGGAGAAGAGCCGGTGCTGGCTCGCGTTCACTCCGAATGTCTGACCGGCGATGCGCTGTTCAGCCTGCGCTGTGATTGTGGCTTTCAACTTGAAGCCGCTCTGACCCACATTGCTGAACAGGGTCGAGGCATTCTGCTTTATCATCGCCAGGAAGGCCGTAACATTGGTCTGTTGAATAAAATTCGCGCCTACGCGTTACAGGATAAAGGCTACGACACGGTGGAAGCTAACCACCAGCTCGGCTTTGCCGCCGACGAGCGTGACTTTACGCTGTGCGCCGATATGTTCAAGCTGCTGGGAGTAGACGCCGTGCGCCTGCTGACCAACAACCCGAAAAAAGTCGAAATTCTGACTGAAGCAGGAATAAACATCGTTGAGCGCGTGCCGCTTATCGTTGGCCGCAATCCGAAAAATGCGCATTATCTGGATACCAAAGCCGCGAAAATGGGCCACCTGCTGTCCGAGTAATAACTTGCTTTACGGCTCCCCCCTTTCGGGGGGAGTTTCTTTCTTACTTCAGCATATTTCTGATGACATAGTGCAGGATGCCGTCGTTGCGGAAATAGGTTAATTCATTTCCGGTATCGATACGGCAGCGGCAGTCAATTACCTGCTGGCGTCCGTCGGCAAAGGTCAACGTTACCGGCACCGTGGCGCCAGGCTTTAATTGATTAAGATTACTAATGTCTATTTTCTCTTCGCCGGTCAGGCCAAGCGTTTTACGCGTTACGCCCTGCGGGAATTCCAGCGGTAATATCCCCATCCCGATAAGGTTGGAGCGGTGAATACGCTCGAAGGATTCGGCAATAACGACCCGGATGCCCAGCAGCCTTGGGCCTTTTGCCGCCCAGTCGCGACTTGAACCGGAGCCGTACTCTTTCCCGGCGATCACCGCCAGCGGCGTGCCCTGCTCTTTATAGCGCATGGCTGCGTCATAAATCGAGAGGACTTCTTCCCCCGGCAGCAGGCGCGTCATCCCGCCCTCCACGCCCGGCACCATTTCGTTACGAATGCGGATATTAGCGAAGGTCCCACGCATCATTACTTCGTGATTACCTCGCCGTGAACCGTAAGAGTTGAAGTCTTTGCGCTCAACGCCGTGCCCTTGCAGGTAGCGCCCTGCCGGGCTGTCCGGTTTTATACTGCCCGCAGGAGAGATGTGGTCGGTGGTGACAGAATCGCCAAGCATCGCCAGCACTTTGGCGCCGTGAATATCCTCCACCGGCTTAGGCTCCACGCCCATATCGTCAAAGAACGGCGATAGTCGAATGTAGGTTGAGTCATCCTGCCAGCCGTAGGTCGCCGAGCGTTCAACTTCAATACTCCGCCACTCCTCAGTACCTTCAAACACTTCCGCATACTCTTTGCGGAACATATCCGTCGTGACCTGAGCTACCGCAGTGGCTATCTCCTGGCTGCTCGGCCAGATATCTTTCAGATATACCGGGTCACCTTTGCGGTCATGCCCAAGCGGCTCTTTGGTCAGGTCGATGTTCATATTGCCCGCCAGGGCATAAGCCACCACCAGCGGCGGTGAAGCCAGCCAGTTGGTTTTCACCAGCGGATGGATGCGGCCCTCAAAGTTGCGGTTACCGGAAAGCACCGCGCCAACGGTAAGATCGCCCTTTTTAATCGCCAGCTCGATAGGATCGGGCAGCGGGCCAGAGTTGCCGATACAGGTGGTACACCCGTAGCCGACAAGGTTAAAGCCCAGTTCATCGAGATAAGGCGTCAGTTTCGCTTTTGCCAGGTAGTCAGATACGACCTTCGAGCCGGGAGCCAGCGAAGCCTTGACCCACGGCTGAGGTTTAAGCCCAAGCGTTACCGCCTTTTTGGCCAAAAGCCCCGCGGCCATCAGCACGCTTGGGTTGGAGGTGTTGGTACAGGAGGTGATTGCGGCAATGACTACCGCACCATCGGGCAGTTGATACTCTTTGCCGTTAAGCGTGTAATTCACCGGAGCACGATCTTTATGCGAGGCGTTAACCTCCAGCTCGTTGCTGGCGGCAAATGCTTTCGGCACGCCGCCAAGCGGCACGCGATCCTGCGGGCGTTTTGGCCCGGCAAGGCTGGCCTCAACATCGTCCATATTCAGCGCCAGGGTGCTGGTAAATACAGGCTCATCACCCGCGTTACGCCACATGCCCTGCGCTTTGGCATAAGCTTCAACCAGCGCAACCTGTTCTTCGCTGCGGCCGCTAAGGCGCATATAGTCGAGCGTCACGCCGTCAATCGGGAAGAAACCACAGGTAGCGCCATATTCAGGGGACATATTGGCAATAGTCGCGCGGTCCGCGAGCGGGAGCGAATCCAGCCCATCGCCATAAAATTCAACAAATTTACCCACCACGCCATGCTTGCGCAGCATCTGGGTTACGGTCAACACCAGGTCGGTGGCGGTTATCCCTTCCCGCAGTTTGCCGTCGAGCTTAAAGCCAACGACGTCGGGAATAAGCATCGATACCGGCTGGCCGAGCATCGCCGCTTCAGCCTCTATGCCGCCTACGCCCCAGCCTAAAACGCCGAGGCCGTTAATCATCGTAGTGTGGGAGTCGGTGCCGACGAGGGTGTCCGGGTACGCAACCCATTCTCCTTCATGCTGTTCGCTCCATACGGCTTTACCGAGATATTCGAGGTTTACCTGGTGGCAAATGCCGGTTCCTGGCGGTACAACGCTGAAGCGGCTGAACGCCTGCTGGCCCCAGCGTAAAAAGACGTAGCGCTCGTGGTTACGTTCCATTTCAAGACGCACGTTTTCTTCGAATGCATCTTTGTCGCCGAAATGGTCAACGGTAACCGAGTGGTCAATCACCAGGTCAACCGGCGAGAGCGGATTCACTTTAGCCACGTCACCGCCGAGGCGTTTCACGGCTTCACGCATTGCCGCGAGGTCAACAACGGCAGGTACGCCGGTAAAGTCCTGCATCAGCACGCGGGCGGGTCGATAGGCAATTTCACGGTCGGCGTGGGCGTTTTTCAGCCATCCGGCAAGGGCGTGGATATCTTCCCGGGTAACGGAGTCTTCATCCTGCCAGCGCAGCAGGTTTTCCAGCAGAACTTTTAGCGACTTAGGTAAACGGCTGATATCCCCAAGCTGTTTCGCGGCTAGCGGCAGGCTGTAGTAGTGCCAGGTTTTATTTAGCGCCTGTAGGGTGTCCTTGCTGGCTTCGCGTAGGGTTAACGACATAGCTCCTCCTTTATGACAGGGATAGCGAGTGCCCTGATTATCGTCAGGGTCACTATTAAAGATAACACAAACCTGTCGTAACGATTTGATAACAACCCGAATTGATAAATGGACGTTATGCAAGCGGAGGTGAGAAAACAAAACGCCCCGGGTGTTAGCCGGGGCGCTGAGAGATTAATTAGTAAAAATGCGGAATAACTCTAACCAGAACAAAGAAGAGAGCAAAAACGCTCCCAGCCATGCCCAGTATTTAGTGCCACAACGGCTATTCATAAACATTACTCAATGTTGCGCTATGCAATATGACTGATTAATTAATCAGTCTCGATGGATTATTGCTGTGTGTAATTATCAGTAAATAGTTCGTTTAGCCGCGGTAAATAAATTGTGTCTTTGGGTCGCGGATAAAATAAGCAATGTTAAATTAATCTTATTGTTTTTTACTGTCGTCTTCGGAAAACAAATCTATAAACGCCTGCTGCTGTTTAGTCAGCTCCCAGCCATCGGGCGTGGCGTTTGCGCTTTTCCTGTCAACCTTGCGCGGCTTGCTGTCGCTGCGGGTTACCGTTTTTGGTGCAGAGAGTCTGGCTCTGGCGGACATAGCTACCCCCAAAATTTCCAGGCAACTAATGCCACAACCAGCCAGAACAGGGCTGAAACCAAAAAGACCGCAATCCAGGCTTTACGTTTCAGGGCCGGATCCCTTTGCGGTTGTTCACTTCCTGATGACATTGCTAGCCTCATACAATCGACACCACTTATCGTAATAATTCTTAACAATCGGTATAACTAATCGCCAGTTGGGATTAATCCTAAAGAAACTCTAGCGCAAAAGCCAGCGAAATTGCGCCCTCAGAAGGAGAAAAGATTTAATCTTTTGACCTGAAATAAATAATTGAAGTGCCAAATTTGCGCAACTACTAATTATTTACTAGCTGTGTCTCTTTATTGCGACACAATAACCATTGGCAGGATGTGGCTTATTAAATGAAAGGGAACCGGCAAGAAGAATGCGTTTAATTCTTGTTTAATATTTAGAAGGGTATCTCCGGTTTAGCCGAAGATACCCGGGGGAATTATTTAGCAGGTAATTTAATATCTTTAAACATCGCTTCAATATCTTCATTGGAGCGTAATGCCACGGCGGTATCTACCACGTCACGCGTTAAATGCGGCGCAAAACGCTGAATGAAATCATACATATAACTACGCAGGAAGGTGCTGCGGCGGAAGCCAATTTTTGTGGTGCTGTGGCTAAAGACGCCCTGCGCTTCAATGCGGACCAAATCCGGGTCTGAAACAGGGTCAACGGCCATGCTGGCAATAACCCCTACTCCCAGCCCCAGGCGAACGTAGGTTTTAATTACGTCGGCATCGGTTGCGGTGAATACAATGCGCGGCGTGAGCCCGGCGCGGTTAAACGCCGTGTCCAGCTCTGAGCGGCCGGTAAAGCCAAAGGTATAGGTAACCAGCGGGTACTGGGCCAGCTCTTCAATCGTTACCGACTCTTTGGACGCCAGAGGATGATCCGGCGTTACCACGATAGAGCGGTTCCAGTGGTAGCATGGCAGCATCACCAGATCGTCGTAAAGATGCAGCGCTTCGGTGGCAATGGCAAAGTCCGCATTGCCTTTAGAAACGGCCTCAGCAATCTGCGTAGGCGAGCCCTGATGCATATGGAGAGAAACCCGTGGGTAGCGCTCAATGAAGCCCTTGATAACGCCCGGCAGCGCGTAGCGTGCCTGGGTGTGCGTAGTTGCCACATACAAAGAGCCTTTATCCGGCCAGGTATGTTCCCCGGCGACGGACTTAATCGCGTCCACCTTAGAAAGCACTTCGCGCGCGATGCGGATGATTTCCTGCCCCGCCGGAGTGACCTGAGTGAGATGCTTGCCGCTGCGGGCAAAAATCTGGATCCCAAGTTCGTCTTCCAGCATACGCACCTGCTTGCTGATGCCGGGCTGGGAGGTATAAAGCCCCTCTGCGGTGGAGGAGACATTAAGATTGTGGTTTACCACTTCAACGATATAACGAAGTTGCTGTAATTTCATGAATTACCGTCCAGGGTCAAAAAGGCCCCGGCACGGAAATGGCGGGGATTGAGACGCAGTGAAAGCGAAAATTGACATTGCTTTACGCACTATATCAGTTATAGCTACTTTGTATAGATGTGATAAAAAGATAATAAACAAGTTATATATGGCGCAATAAAAAAACCGGAGCCAGGCTCCGGTTTTCATCACTTCAGGCGGGATTATTTCTTGCCAACAACCCACTTGCCTTCCACGAAGAAGGCGGACCAGCCGGTAGCTTTGCCCTCTTTTTCGGAAGCCACGTACTGCTGCTTGGTCTTACGGCTAAAGCGCACTACGGCTTTATTGCCTTCAGGATCTTCCTGAGGGGCATCGGCCAGGTAGCGCAGTTTCTCCGGCAGGCGATCGCGGAAGCGGTAAAGCTCTTCCACCAGCGGCGCACGCGTCTCACGCGATTTCGGGAAAGTATTCGCAGCCAGGAAGACGCCGGCAGCCCCGTCACGCAGTACGAAGTAAGCATCAGACTTCTCGCACGGCAGTTCAGGCAGCGGAACCGGATCTTCTTTCGGCGGAGCAACTTCGCCGTTACGCAGGATCTTACGGGTGTTTTTACACTCTTCGTTGGTACAGGCCATGTATTTCCCGAAGCGCCCCATTTTCAGGTGCATTTCAGAACCACATTTCTCACACTCAACGACTGGGCCGTCGTAACCCTTAATGCGGAACTCACCTTCTTCAATCTCGTAGCCATCGCAGGTCGGGTTATTACCGCAGACGTGCAGCTTGCGCTTAGGATCGATAAGGTAGCTGTCCATCGCCGTGCCGCATTTCTGGCAGCGACGTTTGGCGCGCAGGGCGTTAGTTTCCGCGTCGTCACCTTCCAGCACGTTGAGAACTTCGTTCTCAGGCACCAGGTTGATGGTGGTTTTGCAGCGCTCTTTCGGCGGCAACGCATAGCCCGAACAGCCGAGGAACACGCCGGTACTGGCGGTACGGATCCCCATCTGGCGGCTACAGGTCGGACAGTCAATGCTGGTCAGCACCATTTGGTTCGGGCGCATCCCGCCTTCTTCCGGATCCTGCTCGGCTTTTTCCAGCTGGCCGCTGAAGTCGCTGAAGAAGTTATCCAGCACGGCTTTCCATTCGGCCTGATTGTTTGCCACCTGGTCCAGGCTGTCTTCCATTTGCGCGGTGAAGTCGTAATTCATCAGCTCGCGGAAGTTCTCTTCCAGACGGTCGGTAACAATCTCCCCCATCTTCTCGGCGTAGAAACGGCGGTTTTCAGTGCGCACGTAACCACGATCCTGAATGGTGGAGATAATAGAAGCGTAGGTAGACGGGCGGCCAATACCGCGTTTTTCCAGCTCTTTAACCAGCGAAGCTTCGCTAAAGCGAGCAGGCGGTTTGGTAAAGTGCTGAGCAGGCAGCAGCTCAACCAGCGAAAGCGTTTCACCCGGGTTCACCGGCGGCAGGGTGCGATCTTCATCGCCCTTACGCAGCGCAGGCATCACTTTCGTCCAGCCGTCAAAGCGAAGAGTACGGCCACGAGCCTTCAGGCGATACTCGCCCGCTTCGACCGTCAGCGTGGTGGAGTCGTATTTCGCCGGCGTCATCTGGCAGGCAACAAACTGGCGCCAGATCAGCTGATACAGCTTCTGGGCGTCGGCTTCCATATCTTTCAGCGCTTCGGCCTGGACATTCACATCCGAAGGACGGATCGCTTCGTGAGCTTCCTGCGAGTTGTCTTTGCTGGCGTACTGGTTTGCATCCGCCGGCAGATATTTTTTACCGAAGCTCTCTTCGATAAAACCGCGCACCATGCTCACCGCATCCTGGCTCAGATTGGTTGAGTCAGTACGCATGTAGGTGATGTGGCCCGCTTCATAGAGGCGCTGCGCCATCATCATGGTTTTCTTCACGCCGAAGCCCAGGCGCGTACTTGCGGCCTGCTGCAACGTGGAAGTGATAAACGGCGCGCCAGGCTTGCTGCTGGTCGGTTTATCTTCGCGATCCAGCACGGTATAACGAGCTTTCTCCAGCAGGCTGACCGCCGCCATAGTTTGCTCGCGGTTAACCGGACGGAACGGCTTATCAAGATGGTGACTGACCTGCATCGGCAGAGCATCGCCCTTCGGCGTCGCCAGATTCGCATCGATTTCCCAATACTCTTCCGGCACAAACGCTTTAATCTCGCGCTCACGCTCAACCACCAGGCGAACCGCTACGGACTGAACGCGCCCTGCGGAGAGGCCACGCGCAATTTTCTTCCACAGCAGAGGCGAAACCATGTAACCCACAACGCGGTCCATGAAGCGGCGCGCCTGCTGGGCGTTAACGCGGTCAATATTCAGTTCGCCCGGCTTTTCAAACGCCTGGCGAATCGCATTCTTGGTAATTTCGTTAAAGACCACGCGGCTGTAGCGCGTGTCGTCGCCGCCGATAACTTCCCGCAGGTGCCACGCAATGGCTTCCCCTTCGCGGTCAAGGTCGGTTGCGAGATAGATGTGGTCTGCTTTTTCTGCCAGAGCTTTCAGCTCGTTGACCACTTTCTCTTTGCCCGGCAGGACTTCGTAATGAGCATCCCAGTTATGCCATGGATCAACGCCCATACGGTTGACGAGCGCTCCGCGTTCATCCTTTTTGACCTTTTTGGTCCCTTTGGCGGCGGCAGAGTCAGCGCTCTTCTTGGTGGTTGATCCACTGGTCGGCAAATCACGGATGTGACCGACGCTGGACTTAACCACGTAGTCATTACCGAGATATTTGTTGATCGTTTTGGCTTTTGCCGGGGACTCAACGATAACGAGAGCTTTACCCATTTTCACCTTTACCTATTTAATTCTTCCAGGAATACGTCGCGGGTTTACCTTCCACTGGCGACGTGCCTTTTTATATTGAGGCAGCGTCGAAGGAGATCAACTCTTTTTTTCAATAACCTGCATCACCCGAGGCGGACACAGTGGTTTTTGAGAACCCGAGTTCTGGCGCAAGTGGCATAGCACGACGGAAGTTTGGTCGAATGTCAAGCAATTCTGTTGCCAGATTTGCGAAAGCGTCACACTCTACCTGATAAAATATGTTACGCAACTTTATTAGCATGCAATGGCCTTTCTCGCCAGCATGGTTAACTTTGCAAACCCCATAAGGTTTACAGGGAAAATTTGCCCTTTACGCCCGAGCGGACGTAAACTAGCGCCAGTTTTTTAAGGAGAACATCATGCAAGAGACAACTCAGCCAATTAACCGCGAATCCCTCCTCGTTGAGGCGAATAAAATCATTCGTGAACATGAGGATTTCCTGCACGGGATGGAAGCCACCGGCGTAGAGCAAAAAAACGGCGTGCTGGTCTTTAAGGGAGAATACTTCCTCGACGAGCAGGGCCTGCCGACGCCGAAGAGCACGGCGGTGTTTAACATGTTTAAACACCTGGCCCATGTGCTTTCAGAGAAATATCATCTGCAAGACTAAATAAAAAAGCGAGGCTCTCAGGCCTCGCTTTTTTGCTTTAAAGCAGCGGCTTTTCACCGCGCTGCCACCAGCGGAGCAGCAGCCGATCCAGGCTCTTAGCCGCGCTGCCGGTAAAGCGATCCATCACTTTCTTGCGCTGCAGGTAGCGCACGTTAATGGCGTCGAACTCCTTCATCATATCCAGCAGCAGGTCGTCGCTGGTTGCAATTTCATCAACCAGCCCCTTTTCCTTCGCCTGCGTGCCGTACCAGTGTTCGCCTGTCGCCACCGCGTTAATATCCAGCGCCGGGCGCATATCGCTAACAAACTGTTTGAAGAGAAGGTGCGTCTCGTTCAGGTCTTCCCTGAACTTCTCGCGGCCCTGCTCGGTATTCTCGCCGAACAAGGTCAGGGTGCGTTTGTACTGACCTGCGGTATGCAGTTCTACGTCAATATTGTTACGCTTTAACAGACGGTGGAAGTTCGGCACCTGGGCGACAACGCCAATCGAGCCAATAATAGAGAAAGGCGCCGCCACGATGCGCTGCGCAACGCAGGCCATCATATAGCCGCCGCTTGCCGCGACCTTGTCCACCGCCACCGTCAACGGCACCTGCTTCTCACGCAGACGCTGGAGCTGAGAGGCCGCAAGGCCGTAGCCATGCACCACGCCACCGGGGCTTTCCAGGCGCAGCAGAACCTCGTCCTTTGGCTTCACAACCGAAAGTACCGCCGTCACCTCTTCACGCAGAGAACTCACCTCGTGGGCGTCCATACTGCCTTTAAAATCCAGGACATACAGCGTTGGCTTACCGGAGCTGACGGTTTCACCGCGTTTAGCGCGAGCTTTGGCCTGCTTTGCCTCCAGCTTGAGCTTTTTCTTTTCCCCTTTGTGCCACAGCTTCTGCTGGTGCGGGTCTAGCATCGCCACCTGCATTTCCTGCTGAATATCCTGATACTGCTCGCTTAGGTTCGTCAGCCGTAATTCGCCGCGCGTCTGCTTTTTACGTTGCGCAACATTCACCAAAATGAGGGCAATTGCGGCAATCGCGACCACAACCGTCACCGCTTCGGCCAGAAAAAGTCCATAATTAGCAATCAGATCCACATCTACCGCCTTTATCACCAAGCATTGTTAATACCTTCAAGTGTACCCGAGCAGATACGCTCCCGTCTGTAAGTAACTATAAAGGCTGCGAGAGCGCTTCCTGAATGGCATGAAAGGGATGAAATTTTTGCAAAATGTTAATCTCCGGCATTGTCTCCCGCTGGCTGATTGAAATGCATCCACCTTTCAGGCATAAAGCCGGGTAACTTAATGAGAAATAAGACGTGAGCGCTGAGCATCACGCGAGGAGCTAAACCATGCACTACCAGCCGCAAGATAATTTACTGCAAAACCGCATTATTCTGGTCACCGGCGCCAGCGACGGCATCGGCCGTGAAGCCGCCCTCACTTATGCGCGCTTTGGCGCCTCGGTGATCCTTTTAGGCCGTAACGAGCAAAAACTGCGCGCCGTGGCCAACGAAATTCATGCCCACGGTCTGCATCCGGCACACTGGTTTACTCTTGACCTGGCAACCACCACGCCGGAGGAGTGCCACGCTCTGGCAACTAAACTTTCCTGTATTGTGCCTCGCCTCGACGGCGTTTTGCACAATGCGGGCATCCTGGGTGACGTCACGCCGATGGACAAGCAGGACCCGCAAACCTGGCAGGACGTTATGCAGGTGAACGTGAACGCCACCTTTTTCCTGACCCAGGCGCTGCTTCCTTTATTACTTAAATCAGAATCAGGCTCTCTGGTATTTACCAGCTCAAGCGTGGGTCGCCAGGGTCGTGCGGGCTGGGGCGCGTATGCCGTCTCAAAATTTGCCACCGAAGGGATGATGCAAGTCCTGGCGGAAGAATATAAGCAGCACAACCTGCGGGTAAACTGCATCAACCCAGGCGGGACGCGTACCGCGATGCGAGCCAGCGCCTTCCCGACGGAAGATCCGGCAAAACTTAAAACTCCGCGAGACCTGATGCCGCTGTATCTGTGGCTGATGGGCGACGACAGCCGTCGCAAAACCGGCATGAGCTTTGACGCCCAGCCTAACCGCAAACCGGGGATCTCAGAATGAGTGATGACCGCTACCAACAGCGCCAGCAGCGTCAAAAAGAGAAAGTGGATGCCCGCGTAGCCAGCGCTCAGGACGAACGAGGCATCTTGATTGTCTTTACCGGCAATGGCAAAGGTAAAACTACCGCCGCATTCGGGACCGCTACACGCGCCGTTGGCCACGGTAAAACAGTCGGCGTGATCCAATTTATCAAAGGCCAGTGGCCGAACGGCGAGCGCAATTTACTGGAGCCGCACGGCGTTGAATTTCAGGTGATGGCCACGGGTTTTACCTGGGACACGCAAAACCGGGAGACCGACACCGCCGCCTGCCTTGAGGTTTGGCAACACGGCAAAAGAATGCTGGCGGACGCCGCGCTGGACTTAGTTATTCTCGATGAGCTGACTTACATGGTGGCCTACGATTATCTGCCGCTGGAAGAAGTACTCAACGCGCTGGCAAACCGCCCTGAGAGCCAGACGGTGATTATTACCGGCCGCGGCTGCCACCGGGAGATTCTGGAAATAGCCGACACCGTGAGCGAGTTACGCCCGGTAAAACATGCTTTTGATGCCGGGGTTAAGGCGCAGATTGGGATTGATTACTAATAAAAAACCCCTCAGGCGAGGGGCTTAGATTTAGTTGCCGTTACCGCTATTGCGGCCGCCGCCGGAGCGACGGTTGCCGCCGGTCACCTGAGTGTGACGCTTAACGGCGCGGCGAATCTGGTTCGCCTTCATACGGCGACGGTCTTTTTCAACCGCCACTTTGCTGCTGGTTTCTTCCGGCAGCTCTACCAGGGTACGCAGATAGTTAGTCTGGGCCAGGTCAAGCTCGGTATAACCGCCGCGCGGCAGGCCCTTAGGCAGCTTGATGTCGCCGTAGCGAACGCGGATCAGGCGGCTAACCTGAACGCCAACCGCTTCCCACAGGCGGCGAACCTCGCGGTTACGGCCTTCGGTCAGGGTCACGTTGTACCACTGGTTAATCCCTTCCCCACCGGTGAACTTGATGGTTTTGAACGCCGCCGGGCCATCTTCCAACTGCACGCCGCGGGACAGCTGCTTAACCTTGTCTTCATCGACCTGGCCAAACACGCGAACCGAGTATTCACGCTCTACTTCACGGCTCGGGTGCATCAGGCGGTTAGCCAGCTCGCCGTCTGTAGTGAACAGCAGCAGGCCGCAGGTGTTAACGTCCAGACGCCCAACGGCAATCCAGCGCGCACCGCGCAGTTTTGGCAGGCGGTCAAACACGGTTGGACGCCCTTCAGGATCGCTGCGGGTACACAGCTCGCCTTCCGGCTTGTAGTAGGCCAGCACGCGGCAGATTTGCTCCGCAGATTCGCGAATCGAGATCAAATGACCGTCGATACGAATTTTCAGCGACTGGGTAATTTCAACACGATCGCCGAGCGTGGCGATTTTGCCATCAACGCTCACTCGACCAGCAGAGATAATGGTTTCAATCTCACGACGGGAACCATGGCCGGCGCGAGCCAGCACTTTTTGTAACTTTTCGCTCATTGAGCTTCCTCGGGTGTCGCCTTCACAGGCGTCTCAGATACTTTGAAATCAAAAGGCAAGGGCCTGATGAAGTATAAATACGGATTTGGACCGCTGCCCGGCCGTTAACAAACGCAACGGGCAGTTTCGTGGCCGCACATACTACACGAATTTTAGCTTAAATGGAGTTAAAACCCGCTCCCCGGAAGCAACTCTGGCTAATTACTGAGGCTATCTAATAACGAAGCCAGGGCCGGGGGCGAATGCCCGCTATTGCTTTCCAAATTTTTGGGCGGGTTGGCCGCCTCGCTTCCGCCGAGGAAAACCGGTCGCCCCTGGCTCAGCCAGCGTAAATACAGCGCCTGTTGCTCCGGATTTAGTGCCTCATCGGCCCAAACCATAATATGCTCGGCGTTGATACGACTCAGGTCCGGCATTGGGATTTCGCGGTCTAATACCTCGACGCGAAAACCATCGCTGGCAAAACGAATACCTTCCAGCCAGAGTTCTACCGGGTCTTTCAGGGACAGCGCCAGGATAAACATGCTGCCGCCGGGGCGTTTACGCCCGCTGGCCAGTACAAAAGTGGCGTACTCAATTAGCGCCGTATCCAGCAGCGCGCGGTTCATCGCCATATCAAAACGTGCATCGGCGTTGAGCCACAGCCTTAGCGGGCGAATAACTTCATCAATAAAGATGCCGGGCGGCACTTCACGCCCGTAGCGCCATATCAGCGCCCGCAGTTTCGTGGGCTGCATCGCCTCGCACTGTTCCAGCAGCGCATCCTGAACCTCCAGCCAGCCGGAGGGGAAAGCTGTTTCGCCGCCGTTCAGCAATGCCAGCATATCAGGCAGAGCCACGCCTTTTTCCAGCCAGCCGACAATCTCGGCAACGCGTGTGCAGTGAGTCATATCAAAAAAACGGTGCCCGTTCTCATCCATCTGCGGTTTAATCAGGCCGTGACGCTGCCAGCTACGAATATTTGTGGGCGTCACGCCGCATTGAGAAGCAAGAACATCAATGTTAAATCGGGCCATTGCGATTTCCTTACAGGAAAGGTTTAACGTCTCCGACGCCCTCACGCATCACTACCGGCGCGTCTTCCGTCAGGTCGATAACCGTGGTGGGCTGCTGCCCCAGATAGCCGCCGTGGATAACCAGATCAACCACTTTCTCAAGACGATCTTTGATCTCTTCGGGATCGGACTCGGTAAATTCGCTGCCCGGCAGCATTAAAGAGGTCGAAAGCATCGGCTCATTCAGCGTTTCGAGCAGCGCCAGCGCTATCGGGTTCGAAGGTACGCGCAGGCCGATGGTTTTACGCTTTTCCTGAAGCAGGCGGCGCGGAACCTCTTTGGTCCCTTTCAAAATAAAGGTGTAATTACCCGGCGTATTGTTCTTGATCAGGCGAAACGCGACATTATCGACAAACGCATAGGTAGACAGCTCGGACAAATCGCGGCACATCAGGGTGAAGTTATGCCCGTCCGGCAGCTGGCGAATGCGGCAGATTCGCTCCATCGCGCCCTTCTCCTCAAGCTTACAGCCCAAGGCATAGCCTGAATCCGTAGGGTAAACAATCACCCCGCCTTTACGAATAATGTCCACCGCCTGATTAATCAGACGCGGCTGCGGGTTATCCGGGTGAATATAGAAAAACTGACTCATACTGCCCTCTCTTTATCTTTCTGGCCCTGCCCCCAGGTCTGCCAGACCGGTTCAACCCCGGCCGGGAGCCACAGCTTGCGGCCCAGCTCTATCCACGCGCAGGGCAGATGAAAATCCGACCCCTGCGACGCCAGCAGATTAAACTGCTGCGCGTAGCTCGCCAGCTGAGTACGTTCATTGGGGGCCTGCTGGCACTGCGCCACTTCCATAGCATCGCCGCCATGTTCAGCAAAGTGCGCCAGCAGTCGTTTTAGCCATTTTGCGGTCAGGCCGTAACGGCCCGGGTGCGCCAGTACCGCCTGCCCGCCAGAATGGTGAATCACATCAATAGCTTGTTCTATTGTACACCACTGGGGCGGAACATATCCGGTTTTCCCCTTTGCCAGGTACTTCTTAAACACGTCGCCCATATTACTGGCCTTGCCCTGCTCGACCAGGAAACGGGCGAAGTGGCCGCGGGTAATCGCTCCACCGCCTGCGTGACGCATCGCCCCTTCCAGCGCGCCGGGGATACGGGCTTTATCCAGCCTGTCGGCAATCATCGCCGCACGCTGATGGCGGCGCTCGCTTTGCTGCTCCAGGAATAGCCTGAGCTCGGGATGTTGCTCGTCAATGCCGAGGCCGACGATATGGATCTCGTGGTTTTCCCAGAGGGTAGAAATTTCAACGCCGCTGATTAACTGTAGCGGTAATTGAAGACGTTCGATCTCTGCCCGCGCGGCCGGTAGCCCCGCCACGGTATCGTGGTCGGTAATCGCCAGCACGCTGACGCGCATATCAACCGCGCGTTTAACCAGGGCTTCAGGAGACAGCAGGCCGTCCGAGGCGGTTGTGTGGCTGTGTAAATCGTGGATCGTGGCCAGGGTGGGCTCGCTCAAAATAGCTCCGGGAATGGATAAATAGAAATTAGCGGCCCATGATAACGATATTCGGCTATTTTAAAAAATCACTATTGACAACTTACGCCCGAACCAGTTTACTAGTACGCAAGTTCACATGACGAGGTATCTGAAATGAAAGCGATGAATTCCCTGCTTAGCTGGTGGCGTACTTCCTGACTTCGGGCGGACCTCACGCGAACGCTGGTTACCAGCGCAGATACCAGGCCCGCTAATAACGCGGGCTTTTTTTTGAACAAAATTTGAGAACTGACATGCAAACACAAAAACCAGCATTAGAACTCCTGAGCAGCGAAGCCGCCTACCGTGAAAACCCAACCGCGCTGTTCCATCAGCTTTGCGGCGCTCGTCCGGCTACTCTGCTGCTGGAGTCCGCCGACATCGACAGCAAGAACGATTTAAAAAGCCTGCTGCTGGTCGACAGTGCGATGCGCATTACCGCCCTGGGTGACACCGTCACGTTACAGGCGCTCTCCGCCAACGGCGCTTCACTGCTGCCGCTGCTGGACGCCGCCCTGCCTGCGGGCGTTGAAAACCAGCATTTCCCTGATGGCCGCACGCTGCGCTTCCCGGCAGTGAGCACCCTGCTGGATGAAGATGCCCGCCTGTGCTCGCTTTCGGTATTTGACGCCTTCCGCCTGATGCAGGAGCTGGTTAGCGTCCCTGCCGATGAGCGCAATGCGATGTTCTTTGGCGGCCTGTTTGCCTATGACCTGGTCGCCGGTTTTGAAGATCTGCCGCAGCTGAAGCAAGACAACCGCTGCCCGGATTACTGCTTTTACCTGGCCGAAACCTTATTGACCATCGATCACCAGAAAAAACAGACCCGCATTCAGGCCAGCCTGTTCACTCCGTCGGAGAGTGAAAAGCAGCGCCTGCTGAAGCGTACCGAACAGCTGCGCCAGCAGATTAGCGAGCAGCCAACCGCGCTGCCGGTGCAGAAAGTCGAGCACATGAGCTGCGACGTTAACCAGAGCGACGAAGAGTACGGCGCGGTGGTTCGCCAGATGCAGAAAGCGATTCGAATCGGTGAAATCTTCCAGGTTGTACCGTCCCGCCGCTTCTCACTACCTTGTCCGTCGCCGCTGGCTGCGTACCAGACCCTGAAAAAGAGCAACCCGAGCCCGTATATGTTCTTTATGCAGGATAACGACTTCACCCTGTTTGGCGCTTCGCCGGAAAGCTCGTTGAAATACGATGCCACCAACCGCCAGATTGAAATTTACCCAATTGCAGGGACTCGCCCTCGCGGCCGCCGCGCCGACGGTTCTCTTGACCGCGACCTGGACAGCCGTATCGAGCTGGAAATGCGTACCGACCATAAAGAGCTTTCCGAGCACCTGATGCTGGTTGACCTGGCGCGTAACGACCTTGCCCGCATCTGTACTCCAGGCAGCCGCTACGTTGCGGATCTGACCAAAGTTGACCGCTACTCCTTTGTTATGCACCTGGTTTCACGCGTTGTCGGCGAGTTGCGCCATGACCTCGACGTGCTGCATGCCTACCGCGCCTGTATGAATATGGGCACCCTGAGCGGCGCACCAAAAGTCCGTGCTATGCAGCTGATTGCCGGTGCCGAAGGCGTCCGCCGCGGCAGCTACGGCGGCGCGGTCGGCTACTTTACCGCCCACGGCGACCTGGATACCTGCATCGTCATCCGCTCCGCCTATGTAGAAGACGGCATTGCAACAGTTCAGGCCGGTGCTGGCGTGGTGCTGGACTCAGACCCGCAGTCCGAAGCCGATGAAACCCGCAACAAAGCCCGCGCTGTTTTGCGCGCCATTGCCACCGCGCATCACGCACAGGAGATTTTCTGATGGCTGACATTCTGCTGCTCGATAATATCGACTCCTTTACCTACAACCTGGCAGATCAGCTGCGTGCTAACGGCCACAACGTAGTTATTTACCGCAACCACGTTCCGGCCCAGACCTTGATTGAACGCCTGGCGACGATGGACAACCCGGTGCTGATGCTCTCCCCTGGCCCAGGCGCGCCAAGCGAGGCGGGCTGCATGCCGGAGTTGTTAACCCGCATGCGCGGCAAACTGCCGATTATCGGCATTTGTCTCGGCCACCAGGCGATTGTTGAAGCTTACGGCGGCTACGTTGGCCAGGCCGGTGAAATTCTGCACGGTAAAGCTTCTTCTATTTCTCACGATGGCGAAGCGATGTTTGCCGGGCTGCCTAACCCGCTGCCGGTTGCGCGCTACCACTCTCTGGTCGGGAGCAATATTCCGGCCGGGCTAACCATTAACGCCCATTTCGACGGCATGGTCATGGCCGTGCGCCACGAAACGGACCGCGTTGTTGGCTTCCAGTTCCACCCTGAATCTATTCTGACCAGCCAGGGCGCTCGCCTGCTGGAGCAGACGCTGGACTGGGCTTTGCAGAAGCTGAAACAGGCAAATACGCTGCAACCTATCCTCGACAAGCTGTACCAGGCCCAGACCCTGAGCCGCGAAGAGAGCCACCAGCTGTTTTCCGGCATTGTGCGCGGCGAGCTGAAGCCGGAACAGCTGGCAGCGGCGCTGGTCAGTATGAAAGTACGCGGTGAGCACCCGAACGAAATTGCCGGCGCGGCTTCCGCCTTGCTTGAGCATGCGGCACCGTTCCCAAGCCCGGACTACGAATTTGCCGATATCGTCGGCACCGGCGGCGACGGCAGCAACAGCATTAACATCTCCACCGCCAGCGCCTTTGTGGCCGCCGCGGTGGGAATGAAGGTCGCTAAGCACGGCAACCGCAGCGTGTCGAGCCGCTCCGGATCATCCGATTTACTGGCCGCATTTGGCATCAACCTGGAAATGCCAGCCGATGCGTCCAGAAAAGCGCTGGACGAGCTGGGAGTTTGCTTCCTGTTTGCGCCTAAGTACCACACGGGCTTTCGCCACGCGATGCCGGTTCGCCAGCAATTGAAAACCCGCACCCTGTTTAACGTGCTGGGGCCGCTGATTAACCCGGCTCATCCGCCTCTGGCGCTGATAGGCGTTTACAGCGCAGAGCTGGTGCTGCCTATCGCTGAAACCCTGCGTGTACTCGGCTATAAACGTGCGGCTGTCGTTCACAGCGGCGGGATGGATGAAGTTTCGCTCCATGCCCCAACGCAGGTTGCCGAGCTGCACGACGGCGAAATCAAAAGCTACCAGCTGACCGCCGCAGACTTTGGCCTGCCTGCTTACCACCAGGAAGCGCTGGCGGGCGGCACGCCCGAAGAAAACCGTGACATTCTGACCCGCCTGTTACAAGGTAAAGGTGAGACAGCGCACGAATCCGCAGTGGCCGCCAACGTCGCCATGCTGATGCGGCTGCACGGCCACGAAGATTTGAAAGCCAACGCGCAGAAAGTGCTGGATGTATTACGCAGCGGCGCAGCATACGACCGCGTTACCGCACTGGCAGGGAGAGGATAAGGCAATGCAGGAAACAGTATTGAATCAAATCGTCGCAGACAAAGCGCTGTGGGTTGAAGCCCGCAAGCAGCAGCAGCCGCTGGCGAGTTTCCAGAATGACATCGTACCGGCCACGCGCAATTTCTACCACGCGCTACAGGGCGCGCGCAGCGTGTTCATTCTTGAATGCAAGAAAGCTTCGCCGTCTAAGGGCGTGATCCGCGATGATTTTGACCCGGCGCGCATCGCAAATGTCTACAAGCATTATGCCTCAGCGGTTTCGGTCCTGACCGATGAGAAATATTTCCAGGGCAGTTTTGATTTCCTGCCGATAGTCAGCGGCATTGTCAGCCAGCCGGTGCTGTGCAAAGACTTTATTATCGACGCTTACCAAATTCATCTGGCGCGTTTTTACCAGGCCGATGCCTGCCTGCTGATGCTCTCCGTGCTGAACGACGAGCAGTATCGCCAGCTTGCGGCCGTGGCGCATAGCCTGAATATGGGCGTGCTGACCGAAGTCAGTAACGAAGAGGAACTGGAGCGGGCCATTGCGCTTGAGGCCAAAGTTGTTGGCATCAACAACCGCGACCTGCGTGACCTGTCCATTGACCTCGACCGCACCCGCCAGCTGGCTCCACGCCTGACCCACGGCGTGACGGTGATTAGCGAGTCCGGCATCAATAACTACGCTCAGGTTCGCGAGCTGAGCCACTTCGCCAACGGGTTCCTGATTGGTTCCGCGTTGATGAGCGAAGATGATTTAAACGCCGCCGTGCGCCGCGTGTTGCTGGGTGAAAACAAGGTTTGCGGCCTGACGCGCGGTGAAGATGCCCGCGCGGCGCAAGAAGCAGGGGCGATTTACGGCGGGCTGATTTTTGTTCCGGCCTCACCGCGCTTTGTGAGCGATGAAAAAGCTGAAGCGGTTATTGCAGCCGCTCCGCTGCGCTACGTCGGCGTGTTCCGTAATACGCCTGTAACTGAAGTAGTAGAAAAAGCAGAGAAATTCTCTCTCACCGCCGTACAGCTGCACGGCGACGAAGACCAGGATTATATCAACCAGCTGCGTGCGGCTCTGCCGACGAAGGTACAAATCTGGAAGGCGCTTAGCGTAGGCAAAACTCTGCCGGAACGCAACCTGCAGTCCGTCGATAAATACGTGTTTGATAACGGCCAGGGCGGCAGCGGGCAAAGCTTCGACTGGCGACTGTTAGCCGGACAAAAGCTGGATAACGTGATTCTGGCGGGCGGCCTCGGAGCGGATAACTGTGTAGAAGCGGCAAAAGCCGGCTGCGCAGGGCTGGATTTCAATTCCGGCGTGGAAAGCGCGCCGGGAATCAAAGATGCTAACAAGCTGGCTGCGGTCTTCCAGACCCTGCGGGCTTACTAAGGAAGAGATACCATGACTTTACTGAACCCTTATTTTGGTGAATTTGGCGGCATGTATGTGCCACAGATCCTGATGCCCGCCCTGCGCCAGCTCGAAGAAGCGTTTGTTGCGGCACAAAGCGATGCTGACTTCCAGGCCGAGTTTAACGACCTGCTGAAAAACTATGCCGGTCGCCCTACGGCGCTGACCAAATGCAAAAATATTACCGCCGGCACCAACACCACGCTCTACCTCAAGCGTGAAGACCTGCTGCACGGCGGCGCGCATAAAACCAACCAGGTGCTGGGCCAGGCTCTGCTCGCCAAACGGATGGGTAAAACCGAAATTATTGCCGAAACGGGTGCCGGTCAGCACGGCGTGGCCTCCGCCCTTGCGAGCGCCCTGCTGGGCCTGAAGTGCCGCATTTATATGGGCGCAAAAGATGTTGAGCGCCAGTCGCCGAACGTATTCCGTATGCGCCTGATGGGTGCCGAAGTGATCCCGGTACACAGCGGCTCCTCTACTCTGAAAGACGCCTGTAACGAAGCGCTGCGCGACTGGTCTGCAAGCTACGACACCGCGCACTACATGCTCGGCACCGCTGCGGGTCCACACCCGTTCCCGACTATCGTTCGTGAATTCCAGCGTATGATCGGCGAAGAAACCAAAGCGCAGATCCTGGAGAAAGAAGGACGCCTGCCGGATGCGGTCATCGCCTGCGTCGGCGGCGGCTCCAACGCTATCGGCATGTTTGCTGATTTTATTGATGAAACCAGCGTCGGCCTGATTGGCGTTGAGCCTGCCGGTCACGGTATCGAAACCGGCGAGCACGGCGCGCCGCTCAAGCATGGCCGCGTGGGCATTTACTTCGGAATGAAGTCGCCGATGATGCAGACTGACGAAGGGCAGATTGAAGAGTCCTACTCTATCTCTGCCGGGCTGGACTTTCCGTCCGTTGGGCCGCAGCACGCCTACCTTAATAGCACTGGCCGCGCCGATTACGTGTCGATCACCGACGACGAAGCGCTGGATGCTTTTAAGACGCTGTGCCGTAACGAAGGAATTATTCCGGCGCTGGAATCTTCCCACGCCCTCGCCCATGCGCTGAAAATGATGCGCGAGAATCCGGAAAAAGAGCAGCTGTTGGTGGTGAACCTCTCAGGCCGCGGCGACAAAGACATCTTCACCGTCCACGATATTCTGAAAGCACGAGGGGAAATGTAATGGAACGTTATCATCATCTTTTTGAACAGCTTCAGGCACGCAAGGAAGGCGCGTTCGTTCCCTTTGTGACCCTTGGCGACCCGAACCCTGAGCAGTCTCTTAACATTATCGATGCGCTGATTGAAGGCGGTGCAGATGCGCTTGAGCTGGGTATTCCGTTCTCCGACCCGCTGGCCGATGGCCCGACGATTCAGAACGCCGCGCTGCGCGCTTTTGCCTCTGACGTTACGCCGAGCAAATGTTTCGAGATGCTGGCTAAAATTCGCCAGAAATACCCGGAAATCCCCATTGGCCTGCTGATGTATGCCAACCTGGTGTTCAGCCGCGGTATCGACGAGTTTTATGCCCTGTGCGCCAAAGTTGGCGTTGATTCAGTGCTGATTGCCGACGTGCCGGTTGAAGAGTCTGCCGAATTCCGCAATGCGGCTCTGCGCCACGGCGTGGCCCCTATCTTCATCTGCCCGCCAAATGCCGATGATGCGCTGCTGCGTGAAATCTCTACCCACGGGCGCGGTTATACCTACCTGCTTTCCCGCGCTGGCGTGACCGGAGCCGAGACCCGTGCTCAGCTGCCGCTGCATCATCTGGTAGAAAAATTGACAGAGTTCCAGGCTGCTCCGGCGCTGCAGGGCTTTGGTATATCCGAGCCTTCTCAGGTTCGCGATGCGATTGCGGCGGGTGCAGCGGGTGCCATTTCTGGCTCGGCGGTGGTAAAAATTATCGAGAAGAACCTTGATAAACCTGACGTGATGCTGAGCGAGCTAAAAAGCTTCGTTCAGGGCATGAAGGCAGCCACGCGCGCTTAAAACATTCAGGCCGGGGAAACCCGGCCTTTTTGGCTCTGGCTATCAGAAACGATAACCTGCCGAGAACATAAATACCCACGGATCGAGGCGCGTTTTGATATTCTGCTGCTCGCCGCCGGCTTTGAATTTCACCTCGGTATCGATGTCCATATACCAGACTGACATATTCAGCAGCCAGTCGTTGTTTACCATATAATCCAGCCCGACCTGGCCCGCCGCCCCCCAGGAGTCTTTGACGCTCAGGTCGCTAAGACCCGCGCTTTTACCCGTTTCGTTAAAGCTGGCATCAAAGAATGTGGTGTAGTTAATCCCGGCCCCGATGTACGGGCGCACCTTGCTTTTAGCATCGCCAAAGTACCACTGCGCCATCAGCGTAGGCGGCAGCTGGTGCACGGTTGCCAGATCCCCGGTTGGCCCAAGACCGACTTTATGGCGGAATGGCGTAGCCGCCAGCAGCTCGATCCCGATGTTGTCGGTGACCATATAGTCAAAGGTCAGCCCCAACTGGGTATTGTTATTCACCTTAAAACTGCCCATGTTCAGCACGTTGTCCGAACCTTCCGTTGGGCGAACCGTCGCCGTACCTGCACGCATAAAGAATTCACCTGCCTGATGCGCCGACGCAGCGCCAGACAGACAACCCATCGCCAGTAATGCCAGAGTGAGTTTTTTCATAGCCCTTCCCTTGTTATGGTTTTTTAAACAGCGGGCTGAATATACTCAGAAAGAAGTACAAAGTGATCTAACGCCGATCACACTTTGCTGCCTAATTTAACATTCAATGATCTGGATTAATTTTTTGCATCTGCACAACAATCAATAAACAGAATCCAAATCAATTTTATTGAATTATCAACTTTCGTAAATTTCTGTCATATCTGTACAACCTACAAGCTAATCGACACTATTCAACCGCTTATAGAAAGTCTTTGTGGTGCCACGGCGCGTGCATCCAGGGTACAATTGCCCGCAGATTGATAACCGCTAGCAACACCAAGGAGAGTGCATGTCTATCACGGCGGGTTCCGTATACCGTGACACGGGAAATTTTCTTCGTAATCAGTTTGTTACTATCTTACTGATTGCATTACTTTGCGCCTTAATTTCGGTGGTCATTGGTCACGCGTTAACGCCCAGCGACGAACAAATGGCGATTTTGAGCCAGGGCGATAATCTGACGGGAAGCGTTGGGCTGTTCGAGCTGGTGCAAAATATGACACCGGAACAGCAGCAGGTGCTGCTCAAGGCCTCGGCCGCGGGCACTTTCTCTGGCCTGATTAGCAACGCTATTCTGGCGGCCAGCGTGCTGGTTCTGGTGCAAGTCGTCTCCGCCGGTCAGCGGGTTAGCGCCCTGCGCGCCATCGGTGCTTCTGCGCCAGTGCTGCCAAAAATGTTTATTCTGCTGTTTCTGGCAACGCTGCTGTTCCAGATTGGCCTGATGCTTGTTGTCGTCCCGGGCGTTTTGCTGGCTATCCTGCTTTCGTTTTCGCCGGTGATGCTGGCGCAGGATAAAATCGGTATTTTCCGCTCGATGCGCGCAAGTATGGGATTAGTCTGGTCCAATATGCGCCTGGTTGCCCCGGCGGTTATCGCCTGGCTGCTGGTAAAAGGGGCATTGTTGCTGCTGACCTCCACCTTCGCGGCGCTGCCGCCGGAAGTCGGCGTGACCATCCTGAATACGGTCAGTAACCTGGCATCTGCCGCGCTGCTTATTTATTTATTCCGCCTTTACATGTTGATACGTCAATAACCTTCCCCGGCTCCTGAGCGCGCGTTATAGTCAGGAGCCACCTCTTTACGGAACAGATTATGAAGCAGTTTCTCGACTTCCTGCCGCTGATTGTTTTTTTCGCCTTCTATAAGATGTACGACATTTTTGTGGGCACCTGGGCGCTGATTATCGCCACTGCATTAGCGCTGGTGTACAGCTGGTTTAAATACCGCAAGCTGGAAAAAACCACCCTGGTGACCTTCGTGATGGTGGTCGTTTTTGGCGGCCTGACGCTCTATTTCCACAACGCCGAGTTTATTAAGTGGAAAGTGACGCTAATCTACGGGCTGTTTGCCGCCGCGCTGCTGTTTATGCAGTTTGGCATGAACAAGCTGCTTATCCAGAGCATGCTGGGCAAAGAGATCTCACTCCCGACGGTGGTCTGGTTTCGCCTTAACATCGCCTGGGCGCTGTTCTTTATCGTCTGCGGTTTGCTGAATATTTACGTTGCGTTCTGGCTCCCGGAAAGCATCTGGATTAACTTTAAAGTCTTCGGACTCACCGCCCTCACGCTGGTATTTACCTTGCTGAGCGGGGTGTATATCTACCGCCATATGCCGCAGGATGAGAAGTAATGCCGAACGAATTACCGCAAGGTGAACTAGTACTGCGCACCCTGGCGATGCCAGCGGATACCAACGCCAACGGCGATATTTTCGGCGGCTGGATAATGTCGCAGATGGATATGGGTGGCGCAATTCAGGCCAAAGAAATTGCCCATGGCCGCGTGGTTACCGTGCGCGTGGACGGGATGACCTTCCTGAAGCCGGTAGCGGTTGGCGACGTAGTCTGCTGCTACGCGCGCTGCGTTAAGCGCGGTACTACGTCCATTACCATCAATGTGGAAGTGTGGGTGAAAAAGGTTTCTTCCGAACCTATCGGCCAGCGCTATAAAGCCACCGAGGCCATTTTTATCTACGTGGCCGTGGATAAAGCGGGCAAACCTCGCGCTATACCTCAGGTAGATTAAAGCTCAAGAAAACCCGGCATTGCCGGGTTTTTTATAAAAACCTCATAGCCATAGCAACCAGCAAGCCAATTCATCAAAGATTGGGATTGCAGAAAACTAACCGGGATTTGAAGGCGAGCTCGGTTTTTCTTTCGACATAAGACATTGTCCGACGCCAATAACAACTCCACACCCGATTGATATTTCAGCCCCCCCGATCAGGGTGCTACGATCAAAATCAAAATCACCCACTAAAAAATAGGAAGCCAAAGCTATAAGCAATCGCCCACCTGTGAGAGTAATGAAAAGACCAGCGGTCCATAAAGTGACCAGTAATAATAAAAGTTTAATTTTCTTATTTTGCATCACTCGTCTTCTCCAGTTTCTTCTGAACCTTTTCAGCTAGATTCTGTACGGCACTTCCAATGTATTCAGAACCAGCAGATTCAGCTACCGCTCCCGTTAGTTTAGGAATAGTAAACGGTATTGCCGTTTGCAGCCGCTCCACACCTTTTCCTATACCAGCACCGCTAAGGGTACCAAAGCCTGCACCAATCATTGGAGCTGTAACATCTTTTCCCTGCAACTTAGCCCCTGCATAGGCGCCAGTGATACTTGCCGCTTCAGTGAACCAGAATCCTCTGCCCTGAGTTAATCCACTGATGCCGGTAGCGATAAGTGCATCAGTGGCACTGAATGGCTCCCCGCTATTCAGTTGATTAAACACGTTAGCCGAACCGCCGATTGCACCCGCAGCGATAACACTCCCTGCCGTTGCTGTAGCGGGTAATAAAACCGGAGCCACTACCGTGCTCGCTCCTGCACCCCACGCTTTTAACAAGCCGGTAGCTGGGCTTTGACCTTCAGGCAAATCTCCCCTTGCCAGCTTATCCAGCCCTGCCTGCTTTTGCTCAGGCGTCAGGTTATTATTCTCCGCATACTGACCCCAGGAGGCTACCGAAGCTCCGTAACTGTCCATACCGGTACCAAAACTCAGTCCATTATTCTCAACCGCATTTTTCCCGGCCTGAGCGCCGGTCGTTGCCGATGCAGTGCTGTTACCCACAACGCCTCCGGCAAGGCCCGCGGCCATGGTGCCCAGCAGGCTAACGACCTGTTTTTGATCCTGGCTCAGATCGCCAGGATCTTTGCCCGGGAACATTTCCGCGGCGATATGTCTTGCCGCAAGCTCTCCGCTGAACGCGCCTGCCGCACCCGCTGCCGCATTGCCTCCGGAAAGCTGGGCTGCCAGCGCTCCCCAGACCGCATGCGCCATCAGGTTAGCGGATTCATTCACCTTGCCGTCTTCGGTGGTTGCGCCCTTAATGGTCTGTGCCATGAGCGGATTCAGCCCACCCGCCAGCGCTTTTTTAAGGTCGCCCCCTGCCGCACCTGCCAGGATCCCGCTGACCGACTGCGCCACCATCTGGTATTTACCCCCGATGCCATACTCGCTAAACGCTTTTTGGTAGTCATCGGTTTTGCGCAACTGCTCTGCGGTCATGCTCGCATTTTGCCCGCCCTTCGCACGCGCGGCTTCCAGCGCCTGGGTGTCGCCGTAGGTCGACACCATGTTGGTCATCTGCCCGCCAATCTCACCCACCAGCTGCGCCGTTTGCAGGCGTTTCTGTTCTTTTTCCTTATCAAAGATCTGGCCAATACTGTCATTGGCGTGCTCGGTGTCACGGCTCAGGGCCGCAACGTCCTGCCGCTGGTTCGCCTTATCGCGGATGGTTATCGTGCCGTCCGCAACGGCGGATTGCGTGGTTCCCTCGGCATGTCCTTTACCGTTCATCCCCGCCAGCAATGACCCGGCATTTGCTATCCCATTTGCCGCCAGCATGGAGCCAGCCGACATGTTGCTGCCGCCAGACAAACTTATCCCGCTGTGGCTAACTTTATAGTCCGCTTTATTGCCAAGACTGGAGAAGCCCAGCGTCCCGGTATCGAGACTGTTCTTATCTGCCGAGGCGGTAGAGGCGATAACCGCTCCATCAAGCTGGGTATGGCGCCCTACGGTGATATCAAAGCCGCCGTTACCGGCAAACAGGCCCGTTTGCTCCTGCACCGAATCATAGGTGCTCTTCATCTTGTCCTGGCTGGCGCTGATATAGCCCGAGCCGGTCATACTCCCGAAGGTGAAGCTGCCGCCCGCGGCCACGCTGGTCTGCTTGCTGTCGTAGCGGTTGGAATCCTGCTGGCTGCTCATCAGCAGGTCACGGCCGATGTCCGCGACGATTTTATCGCCGTTAACCTGCGCTCCGTTCAGAACCGCATCGCGACCGCTGGTCAGAGACACCGTGCCGCCGCTGTCGAGCGTAGTTTCGGTCCACGCCGTGCCGTTGCCTTTCTCTTTGCCCTTCGCCGCATTTACGTTGGCAAATACGCTGATCCCTCCGCTTCCGCCGCCCACGCCGATGCTGACGCCCACGCCACCACCGCTGCTGCTGTTTTTCCCCGTCGTTAGCTGCGTATTGGCCGCACCGCTCAACACGATGTCCTGAGCCGCCGCCAGCGTGGTGTCGCCTCCGGCTTTAAGCTGGCTGCCGCCAATCACGATATTGCCGCTGCCTTCACTTTTCCCGGTCGCCGCAATACTCAGGTTATTGCCCGCCGTCAGGCTTGAGCCGTTAACCGAATCCGATTCCATATGCTGTTCAGATTTGGATTTCTGTGTCGTGAGCGAGATGCTGACGCCGATGCCGTTATTGGGATCTGCTGAGGCCGTAGCCTGCTGAGAATTCAGATACGCCTGCCCACCGGCCAGCGCAGTTTTAGTCGCCTGTAAGGCAGCTAAACGTCCGTCGCTCTCATTTTTAGTCGCCTGAGCCGTAGTCACCGCATTGTTGATGGCGTCTCCTACCGCCCCCGAAAGCGCCACCGTCAGCCCGCTACTCTTCTGCTCAAACTTCTCATCGCGGGTGCGTTTATCGTGGCCCGGCTCAATCAGCACGCTCTCGCCGGAAAGCGACAGGTCTTTACCCGCCACCAGGTCAGCACCGCCAATATGCGCCACGCCGCCCGCGTTCACGCTGACGTTTCCGCCGGTTGAGCCAACGGTGCTGATGCTCTGACTCTGGGTGGTGCCCTGCTCACGAAGATCGTGCGTGCTTTTGCTGCTGCCGATGGTGAAGCCGATGCCTCCGGTGCCCATCAGCCCGCTCTTTTTAGTTTCCTTAAAGTGCCACGAGGAATCGGTGTTGGTGGCGGCCACAATATCGACGTTATTACCCGCATGCAGCGCCACGCTACCGTCGCCAACCACCGAAGAACCTTTCACCAGCAGGTCATTGCCCGCTTTGAGCGTGACGTTATCGCCACTCAGCAGCGTCCCGGCTTCACGCGTCGAGCTGCTTTCGTTAATGGTGTGAGTGGTTTTCTTACTGAGGAACCCTTTTTTGGTTTTGGTTTCTTCGTCGTAGTGGTAATCGCTTTCGGTGGCGGTCAGCAGGTTGATATCGCGACCTGCCCCCACGCCAATATTCCCGTGGGCGGTAACCTGCGCCGCTTCGGTATTCACATCGCGCCCGGCAAGTATCATCGTACTGCCGCCGCTGGCAATTTCGCTGCCCTGCTGGCGTACGGACTCATTAATTTCGACCTTTTTCTTCGCGCTGTATTTATCGCTACGGCTGGTCTCGGCCGCGAGCAGGCTTATATCCCTTCCTGCCTGTAAACGTACGCTCTCTTCGGCGTTCAGGCGACTGCCCGCAACGGTAAGATCTTGCCCGGCCAAAAGACTTAAGTTACCGCCGCTGGTAATCAGGCTTTCCTGGTTACCGATACTGTCGTTGATATTGCGACCACGGTGCTTGTTATCGACCAACTGATTGCCGGTAATAGCGATATTGTCCCAGGCTTTCAGCAACATATCCCCGCCGGAGCTAAGATTCGCCCCGGTATTAACGATATCTTTCCCGGCACTCATGCTCAGGCTATCGCCGGCGCTGATTGAGGCGAGCGAACCAAGTTCAGTTTTGGTAAATGAGAGGGACGGCCCTTTCCATCCGCTTGTGGGGCTTGAAGCATTCCACTGGTTGGTCAGCGTTTGGTTAATAATGCTGCCGCCCACGCTCTCAAGGCTGACTTTCTGCCCGGCAATAGTGGAGCCAATGTTGTTGATATCACCCAAAGCGCTTAATTGCAGGCTTCCGGCAGAATTGATTGCCCCACCATTAATGTTATTAATCGCGTTCTGGCTGCTGGCTGCGAGCAGATTTTTACCCTGTAAGGTACTGCCGCTGTTGGTGATGCTGCCGCCGTTCAGGATGACCTGGTTTCCGGCTATAACGCTCCCGTTATTAACCGCAACATCCTTCGGTGAGAGATAGAGCTTCGGTACCAGCACTTTCTGGCCGTCGATAACCACCGTTTCCCACCACATAATACTGGTGTCGAGAGCGGCAACCTGCTCCGCAGAAAGGCTAACGCCTAATTGCAGCCCGAGCTTGTCACGCGCCTGTGCCGCATGGTCAATAAGGTACTGCATTTGCTCCAGGTCGGAACCAATGCCGTTAACGTAGCGGTTCCCGGTCTGGTTGAGGATCTGGTTGCTGACGTAGCGGGTGTCGAAAGCGGCATCGCCGAGGAAGCGATAATCGTATTCCGGGCGCAGGTTGAGGCGCGCCAGGAAGTAATCCGAGCCGAGGAAATTATTGCTGTCAGTGTAAGTTGAACGGTTTTCCTGCGGAGCAGTTGGGGCAGAAGTTCCGGCCAGCTTATACAAATCGTTGAACAGGCTGTTATCCAGTTGCCCCAGGCCATCCAGCTTCGGGTTAGTGACAATCAGATACGGGCTTTTCGGATCTTTATTCGCCACGAAATAGCCGTTATTGCTGGCGGGCAGCGGGTAGTCGCTAAGCCTGACAGGCGATCCGCTGGCGGTTAGCGTCGAGGCGATAGCCGAGATATCCGTCAACGAAACCGGGCGATAATCATAACCCGCTGGCGGGGGCGTTTTTCCCCCGCTGGACGAAGCAATAACCTGCTCAGTTGCCGAAGTAATGCCGCCGATTTTATCGCGGGCAACAGAACCGGATGTTTCACCCTGAGGCCCGACGGCTTCTGGCGCCACAGCCCCGCTGCCGATGCTGGTGTGTTTACCGCCAGCATTGCCGAGGTCGGTAAACGTAGCATCCTTACCCCCCAGCTCAATCGGTTTGCCGTCAGGTCCATTTCGATTGATTAAGGCCGTCGTTTGCTCTTTGATCCCAGCCTGTTTATCGTCGGACTGCCCAAAATCACCTACCCCCTGCGGGCGAGTATCAACCGCATTCAGGCCATTATTTTTAGTACTGTTATCGGCGAGGTCTTCAACATGTCCAACTCCGTTCCCGGCACCGGCTAAATTGATAGTCGCCTGTGGAGCACTGAGCAATGTATTACCGCTATTATTAAGCCCGGCGGCCTGAGAGCCAGCCCCAACGCCCGGCCCGGTAGCTAAGTTTAGCCCCGGCGCGCTGCGCCCGGGCGTATAGCCACCGGCATAAGCAGCGGATGAAGTATTACTGATATTATTGCTAAAGTTGGCAACAACCGCGCCACCGGCCTGGATTACCGACCGGAAAACCTGATCTGTATCACGTCGAAGAGTTTCTGGTGCGCCATCCAGATAATATGTCACCGTGCGATTTTTAGAGGCTCGTTTATTATAAATATCTTTCATAGTCTTCGGCGTAGCGACTATTGTGGCCAAACGACCAGTGTATTTATAAACACGATATTCATCTTCTGCGTAACCAAAATAAGATTGGTTATTTAAGACGGAGCCAGAGAGATCTATTGCGTTTCCAGCCAGTAAATTGCTGGCCTGGTTATCCAGAGAATTAGCGTAGATATGCAAATCTTTTTTCGCAGCAATGCGGGATACTCCGCCACTGGCGACAACATCCACAACTGTTGAACCACTAAGAACTCTTTTTCTCGACCCTTGCTGCGTTGGCGCAACGGTTGATGTAATACTTCCCCCCTGAGTTGAACCATGAAAATCCTGGTAGAATCCCCAATTGCCATCGCCAAGATCGACAACTTTTACATTTAGCGACATCGCGTTATTCGATGAATCACTCCCAGGCTGATAGCTCCAGGATTCAGTGAGGCCGTCCCGCTCATTCAGTAAATGCCCGGTGCGGATTGAAATATCGCCATTCTGGGTTTCAATGCTGCCAGAAGTATTCACCACTTCAGCATTAGCATTGCCCGCCGCATCGCGCTGCATCCACAGGTTATTGCCTGCCAGAATATCGCCCCGGTAGTTGCGGATGCTGTTCGCCAGCAGGCTCATATTATTGCCCGCATACAGCAGGGCGCTGTTCAGCAACGTGCCGCCCGCGCTGGCAATCAGGTCGCCTGCCGTGCCGACAAACCCGGTGTTGTTGATGCCGTTCCGGCTGGTCAGGCGCAGCGTGCCGCCCGCCTGTACGCTTCCCGCCCCGTTAAGATTTAGCTGCCCGGCATTCAGATGGCTTTCGCCGTAGCCCGCTCTCAGCTGCCCGTTGTTGTTAAGCGTCCCGGCGGCAGAGAGTTGCAGCCCCTGGCCCTGCATCAGCCCGTTGACGTTGATATCACCCTGGCTGGTGAGCGACAGCGTGTTGCCCGCCGCCAGGGTGGCAAGCTGGTTAAAACTGGCCTGGCTTGTCAGGGCGAGATTGCCCAGCGCCGTCACCTGCCCCTGCAGGCCGGTAGTCCCGGCGTTAATCGTCAGGTTGCCCTGGCTCAGCAGTTTTGCGGCCGCGCCGTTATTCACCTGCGAGGCAGTAATGCCCAGATTCTGCGCGGTGTAGAGCGTGCCGTTATTATCCATCTGGCCGGGGTTGATCGTCAGGTTCGCCCCCTGCAACATGCCGTTATTCAGGATGTAGCTCCCGCCCAGCGTGCCCTGCTGCTGCGCCAGCACCGTGCCGCTGTTGGCAAGCGACCCGCCGGACAGCCACAAGTTAAGGCCCTGTACCCAGCCGCCGTTGGTAAAGCCCGGCGCGTTAAGCGTCAGCGTTCCGCCGCTGAGCAGTTGCCCCTGATTACTGCCGCGCTCGCGCAGGTCGAGCTGCGTGTTGCCGTTGCCCTGAAGCGTCCCGTCGTTGTTTAATTGCTGCGCACCGAGCTGGAACGTACCCTGGCTCAGCATCACCCCGCCGCGTCCGTTATCCGCATTGCCCCGCAGGCTGGCATTCAGGGCGGTGTTTGCTTCCATGCGCCCCTGGTTGTTCAGGCCCGCGGCGTTCAGCGTCAGGGCATTGCCCTGAATATGCCCGAGGTTGGTCAGCACGCTGGCTCCGATATTAAGCAGGCCGTTGGTCAGCAGTTTTGCGCCACTTTGCAGGTCGAGGTTACCCCCGAGCGTAACGCCCAGGCCGTCAACCCCGCTGATGCTGCCGCTGCTGGTCAGAGTTGTGCCGCTGAGCGACAGGTTTTTAGCCGTCAGTTGCCCGCCGTTGGTGAGCGTAGGTGCGGTCAGGATAGCCGTCCCGTTAGCCACCATCGTTCCGGTATTGCTCAGCCCGGATGTGAGCGCCAGGTCCATATTGCCGGTGCTCTGTAGCATGCCATTATTCTGTAGTTGCTGGGCGTTCAGCTTCAGGTACTGCGCCTGCCACAGCCCGCCGTTGACGATATCCCGCCCGCCCACGACGAACGCTCCCTGGGTCTGCATCGCCCCGCCTGCGCGGTTGGTCAGCCCCTGCTGAGGTTGCAACGTCAGGGACTTGAGGCCAATCACGGAGCCTGCGTTATCGATGTTTAGGTTGCTGGCGGTAAGCCTGTCTCCCTGAATGTTGCCCCCGTTAAGCAGACTGCCGCCTTCAAGAATGACATCGCCTTCCCCCAGCAGAGAGCCGGTATTGTTCAGCGCCCCGGCGTTGATGCGGGCGTTGCCCTGGCTAAGCACCCGCCCGCCGTTGATCAGCTGGTTGTCCACCTGCGCCGTCAGGCCGTTAAGGCCGAGGGCGCTGCCGCCGTTGTTCCAGCTGCCAGCCGCCAGCGTCAGCTGCTGGCCCTGCATCAGCCCCGCGTTACCGAGCTGCCCGGCTTTCAACCACAGCAGTCCTCCGCTCAGCAGTTTGCCGGGGGCATTATTGCTCAGCGTCGTGGCGGTTATCGACAGCCCGTTATCGCCCTGCACCACACCGCCATTATTGAGAATATTCACCGCCAGCGTGGCGTTATTCGCCGCCAGCCGCCCGCAGTTATCCAGCTGAGTTGCCGTCAGCGTCAGCCCCTGCTGAGAAAGTATTACCCCCTGGTTTGTCAGCTGCGGCAGGGAGAGGGAGAGCGCTCCACCGGTCAGGATTTTTCCGCTGACCAGGTTAGTGAGCATAAGATCTGAAGGTAAAAGAGAGTCCAGAGTCAGAGCGTTATTGCCCTGCAGCAGGCCGCCGTTAGTCAGGACATTGGTGGTTACCGCCACGGTATCACCCGCCAGCGTCCCCTGGTTGGTGAGGCTGGCAGCGCGCAGGGTGAGATCTTTCTGCGCCAGCAGCCGCGCGTTATTGCGGTTGAGAATGCTATCCGCAAAATTCAGCGCCAGGCTGGCGGCCTGTAATGTTCCGTGGTTATCCAGCGTGCTGCCCGAGAGCGTCAGCGCGTCTTTTACCGATATCAGGCCAAGGTTGACCATCTGCGGAATGCTCAGGCTCAGCGAACTGCCGCTGATAAGCTGGCCGCCTTCCAGGTTATGAAGTGCCGAAGTATTCAACCCCAGAACGTTTTCACCCTGGAGCACACCCTGGTTATCAATTTGATTAGCGGTAAGGTCGAGATTATCCGCCGCCAGTACGCCGCTATTATTCAGGGTGCCACTCTTGCCGGTAAGCTGCCGGGTTGCCAGCAGCCTGCCGCTGGTCTGGTTATTAAGCAGCCGGGCGATGCTCAGAATGACATTGTTCCCTGACAGCGTGCCCGAGTTGTTGAGGTTGTCGAGTTTCAGCATCAGGTTCTGCTGAGCCTGAATGACACCGTCGTTGGTCAGCTGCGGTAGCTGCAAATTAAGCGAACTGCCGGAAAGAATCTTCCCGCTGGCCCGGTTTTCCAGTTCGCCGGTATTCAGCGTTAGCGCACTGCTACCAAGCACCGTGCCGCCATTGCTCCAGCTTCCCGCCGTAAGATTAAGCGTTTTGCCCTGAAGCTTGCCTGAGCTGTCGCCTTTACCCACCGTAACCCGGAGTTCGCCATCGCTTAATAGCTGACCGCCGCTAAGGTTGTTCAGCACGTTAACGGCTGCCAGTTGCGCAATAGCGAAGCTTCTCGCGCCGCTGAAACCCTCTACCGTCAGGCTATTGTTTCCCTGAACAAGTCCACCGTTGGTCATGATATTGACCGCAAGACGGGCATTCTCCGACGCAAGCGTACCGCTATTGGTGAATGAACCACTTGCGATATTCAATTCATGTGTGGCAAGAAGCTTGCCGCTACTTTGGTTATCCAGCGTGCCGGTCCGAACATTAATTGCATCAGCCGCCAGGGATCCGTTATTGGCGAGGTTTTTTGCCCTAACCTGCATCCCGCCCTGGCTGAGCAATTGCCCGCTATTAGTCAACTGGTCGGCCAGGGTCGCCGTCAGGCTGGATTTGCCTAACAAAGAACCCCTGTTGCTTATACTCCCGCCGTTCAGGGTTAAAGACTGTCCCTGCATCAGCCCATCGTTTTGCCCCTGTGAAGCGGTAATTGTGACGTTGTCACCCGAAAGTTTACCGCTATTATTCAGTTCTGACGCCTGCAACGTCAGCCCATTGTCCGCCAGTAAAATCCCGCTCGTCTGGTTATTCGCCCTACCGGCCAGATTAAGCTGCAACCCAGCGCCTTCAATATTGCCGCCGTTGTCGAGCGTTGTGCCGTCGAGGTGAAGCACTTTGTCCGATGAGATAAGCCCGCTATTCGTAAGGAGCGGAACGGTCAGCGTCACATCATCGCCGCCTGTCAGCGAGCCGTTTTTCTGGTTAAGCAGTGAACCGGCGGAAAACACCAGCCTGCCGTCGGCCTGGATAAGCCCCGCGTTGTTTACCTGCCCGGCTCCGCCATCCAGGGTGATACTTTTAGCCGCCAGGATGCCGGTATTATCCAACTGGCTTGCTTTCAGGCTAACAGCGCTCAGCCCGATAAGCCTCCCGTCGTTGTTAAACGCACCGCCGAACAGAATAGTCAGCGCCTCCTTCCCGAGCATCTGACCGCTGTTTGTGCCGCCGGACTGTCCGCCGTCAAGCGTCAGCGTCTGCCCCTGCATTCGCCCGGCGTTATCCAGACGCGCCGCATTGATGGCGAGATTTCCCTCGCTCAGTAGCTGGCCATTGGCCTTGTTATTGAGGCTGTTTCCCCGATAGCTCAGGGCCTGATTCCCCTGGATCAGGCCGCCGTTGATTAATCCGTTAACGGCCAGACGAGCATTGCTGGCGATAAGTTTCCCGGCGTTCTCCGCGTTTACGCTATCCAGTTCAAGGGTATTGTCCGCAAGCAATACTCCCCCGGTCTGGTTATCCAGCTTCTGTGCAAGCTTCAGCGTCAGGTCACCCGCTTCAATATTGCCGCTATTTTTCAGCGACAGAGCGTCTATTGCCCATCCCTGCCTGGCCGAAATCAACCCGGCGTTAACCAACTGTTCAACATGCAGACTGCCGCCTTCGCCGCTTATTTCCGCCCCGGTGGCGTTATTCAGCGTCTGACCGCTAAGCGTAAGAGATTGCTTAGCGTGCAAGATGCCGCTGTTAGTAAGGTTGTCCGCATGTAAGATGCCGGTGCGGCCAACCAGCTGCCCGTCGTTGTCAAACATAGCGGCAGACAGCCGCAGTGAGTCGTCCGCCAGCAGCACGCCTTTTGACTGGTTTATCAGGCGGTCACGCAGCGTGAGCTGGAGATCACGAGCCTCTATTTTCCCGCTGTTTTCTAGAGTTGCGGCGTCAATAGCCAGCCCCTGCTCCACGGAGATTAATCCGGCGTTGATAAGCTCCGGGATGTTCAGCGCCAGGCCGCTGCCGCTGATGATTTCTCCGCCCCGCAGGTTGTTAAGCGCGGTGGCGATAAGTCTAAAGGACTGGTCGCCCTGCATCAGTCCGGCGTTAGCAAGTCGCCGGGCATCCACGCTGAGATCCGTCGCCGCCAGCTGCCCCTGGTTGTCCAGCCAGCCACTGGACAGAACAAACCCGCCTTTGCTGAGTAACTGCCCGCTGTTGCTTACCCCATCCTCCGCATTCAGGCTCAATGAGGACAAACCCAGTATCTGGCCGCTATTATCCGCCCGGCGGTGGCTCAGCAGCACCTCATTGCCCTGTATTTTGCCAGCGTTATCCAGCGCCGGAGCGTTCAGCTTCAGGCGGCCTTCAGCCAGCAGGACGCCCCCCGCCTGATTGGTGAGTTTGTCACCCAGCGCCAGCCGCAAGGCATGCGCCTCGATATGCCCGCGGTTATCCAGGCTCAGGCCATCAATCGCCGCGCCCTGTTTTGCCGTGATAAACCCGGCATTTACCAACTGGCGGACGCTGACGCTCAGTTCACCCTCGCTTTGCAGCAGCCCGCTGTTGTTCAGGCCATCGGCAGTAATATCCAGGTTGCCTGCGCTGATACCGCCCTGGTTTGCCAGCTGCCCAGCCGTTAGTCTGCCGCTTTGCTGGCCGCTGAGCCGCCCCGCCTCTGCATTGCCAAACGTGCCGCTGACGTCAACCGCCAGCGTCTTAGCCTGTACGCTGCCCGCATTATCAAAGTCAGGGGCCGCCAGCGTGAGCGCATCTTCCGCCAGCAATACGCCGCCTTTCTGGTTACTGAGCCGCTCGCCCGCCCTTAGCGTCATCGCCTTTGCTTCGATATTCCCGCCGTTGGCGAGCGTCAGGCCGTCTATTGCCAGCCCCTGTTTCACCGAAATCAGCCCGGCGTTAACCAGTTGCGGAATGCTCAGCGTCAGCCCGCTGCCGCTGATGATTTTGCCCCCGAGCCGGTTAGTTAACTCAGCCCCGCTCAGCGCCAGGCTTTGACCGCCCTGCACCAGCCCGCCGTTATCAAGCGTCTGGGTTGTAAGGTTAAGCGAGGCCGCCGCAAGCCGACCGGCGTTAGTCAGAGCCGGAGCGAAAACATCGAGAGTTTTCTCGGCCAGTACGCTACCGGTTGCGAGGTTAGAGAAGCCCTTATTCAGCGTCAGAGAGAGGGTGCTGCCCGCCATCTGGCCGCCGTTGGTGAGCGTGTTGCCGGTTAACGTCAGGCCGTTACGGGCGGTGAGTTTACCCCCCGCCTGGTTATCCGCCGCGCCCGCAATGGCGAGGGTTAAGGCATCGCTGTCCAGCGAGCCACGGTTGGTAAATTGCCCCGCATTAACCTGTAACGCTTTCTGCGCCAGCAGCGCGCTGCCAGCTTGCTGAACAATAGTGTCAGCATTAAGCGTCATGGCGTTATCCGCCTGGATATTACCGCTGATGTCGATGTGATTTGCCCGCAGCGAGACGTTGCTCCCGCTGCTGCTGCCCCGGTGGGTCAGGCTTCCGGCGTTTATCGTCAGGTCGCCTTTCGCTACCTGAACGCCTTCAAACGTAGCCGCGCTCCGCGCTTCGAGCAGCATATTGCCCCGAGATTGAAGTTGTGCTCCGGCGAAAGAAGTCAGGTTGGTAGCGCTGAGGTTCAAGTCTCCGCCGCTGCTGAGCGTCCCGCCTACCCGCGCATCGCCCGTTGAGATAGCCAGCCCGTCACCCGCCAGTACCTGCCCGGTATTATCAAGCGAGCTCGACTCCAGCCGCATGTTCTGACGGCTTTGCAGCGTGCCGCTGTTAGTCAGATTTCCTGTCTTCGCGCTCAGTTCGCCCCCGGCGACGATTTTCCCGCTGTTGGCCAACTGAGACGCGGAGAGGCTCACAGTGCTGCCCGCCGTCATCTTCCCGGCGTGGTTTGCAGCGCCCGCTGTGGCAGAGCGGATAGCTCCGCCCGCGTTGATTTCACTGGCCGCATCCTGGTTTAGCGTTCCGATATTCAGGGCAACGTCATTCCCCGCCGTCAGAGCGGCAGCGGAAGCAGTAAGTTTGCCGCTGGCGTTAAGCGTGATATTGCCGTCGCTAACCAGTTTGCCGTTGGCCAGCGCGAGGTCGCCCCGGCTGTTAACCTGCGCCGGGCCACCCGCTTTGTGGTCCCCGGTCAGGGTTACGCTTTCGCCCTGCGCCGTCAGACTGCCGCTCGCCAGGCTGTTATTCACCGCCAGCCTGCCGTTCGCCTCGAGGATAATGTCCCCCTGACGGGCGTTCAGGTTGCCGAGGTTCACGCCCACGCCTTTCTCGCTCGAGACCAAATGAATGCGGTTGGCGTACATCCCGCCCAGCGCCCCGGTATCCACCGCAACGGTTGGTGCTGCGCCTTCACCTGCGACTGGCGTCACCGCCCCACCAGCGGAAACCCGGTTTGCGCCAGTGGTAACTTTCAAATCCTTAGCATGGATACCGGCATTCACTTCCGTGGCGCGGGCAATAATCGACAGGGCGTCGCTTTTGCTGGCGTCCAGCCCCTGGCCTTCAACCGTGATGGTGCCCTTGCTGACATCCAGCGCCAGCAGGTTGCCCGCCGCGTCAAACTGCGGTTTGCCGGTGGTCAGGGTCGCGTTCGGCGTGTTGATAAAGCCGCAGCCGTTACAGGTGATGCCGTACGGGTTGGCGACCATCACGTTGGCGGCTTTACCCGCCACTTCGGTGTAGCCCTGCAGCTGCGAGCGGCTGCCGCCAATCACCTCATTGATGATGCCGCTGGCTTCCTGGCCCGCCTTCAGGTTCGGGTTGTTCTGAATAAGCCCGCCGAGCTGGGTCTGGGTAAGCTGCCCGGTGGCGTTGTTGAGGATCAGCCCCTCTTTGCCGACGTTGTAGTCCTGGAACTGGTTATGGGAAATGCCCGCCGGGTTCGGCGTGGCAATGTTAAGCACCGGCACGCCGTTTCCGGCCTGGTCCATCTGCGCACCCGGCGTCACCGGGTTTATCGTCGCCGCCACCGCAGGAAACACCGGCTGCCCCGCCACCAGGAACATCACAAGGTAACTGACCAGACGTTTTGTTACTCCAACGGGGTGCTTATCCATTTTAATTTCCTATATCGCTAAACCGAGGCGGTAATAAATGACGAGGTGGTCCGGCGCGAGCTCGCCGGGATACTGAAGTGGCGTGCCCACGCTGAACTGGCTTGAGTAGTAGCGCCCGGAAACGGTTAAGCCCCCGGAAGCGCCCCACAGCGTGCCTGATGCCTGCTGGTCGGCGCTATCGTTACGCAGCCAGCCGCCGTCAACCGCCACGACTGCGCTGACGTTTCCCAGCCAGGGGAGGCTGAAGAGCGCATAGTTGATTTCATTGCGCAGATAGCCGCCGTTGTCGCCAGAAAGATATTGCTCTTTAAAGCCGCGTACCGAGCTTTCGCCGCCGATAGTCAACCGCTCGCTGCCGTAGAGCTTGTCCGGCGACCACTGGCCGTAAATGCTGGTCAGCCACCATATTTTTTGCGCCAGAGGGCGCTGGAAACTGCCGTTAAGACTCCACTTTTTAAACTCAGCCTTCGGCACATCCCCCCTTTTGCCGTTATCATTTTCTGCGCCAAACCAGGGCATGCCGTGGCTGAAAGAAGGGTTAAAAGTTGCCACGCCGCCCAGCACTTTCTGGGTGTGATTGAGGCCAAATTGCAGGCTGCTAAGCTTGCGGCTGCTGCTGAGCAGCGGCGCATCGTTGAGGTAGTTGCGGCTGATGCGATGGGACAGGCCGATGGAGGCCGCGGTTTTTAAATCACCGTTGCGGTACAGCACCTGAGAGAAGCTGAGGCGGTGGCTTTCCGCCCGCCCGGACGAACGCCACAGGTAGCCTTTGTTGTCGAGGGTGCTGAGATAGTCACTCCAGCTGTAGCTGTAATCAACCAGGCTGTAGCCCCAGGGGATATTGACTCCGGCCTGGAAACTTTGCGCGTCATGGCTGCTTGCGAAGTCGCTGCTGCGCCCGCCGCTGATAAACCATTTATCCGCAAGCCCGAGTGGGTTGTTGGCGGTGATGGAGCCGGTAAGCTGCCCGGTCCCGGTGCTCTTTTGCCCGCTGTTATCGAAACCTGCCGCGGCTGAAAGCGGGAATTCGGGCGTAGCCGTAAGATTAACAATAGATTCCCCGGCTTTATCTCCCGGCAGAATTTCAATCTGTACCGGTACGGTACGCAGGCGGTTAATCTGCTCCATTCCCTGTTCGATATCGCGCAGATTAAGGATTTTGCCAATGAGCCCCGGAAACGCCATTTTTAGCTGACGGGACGGCGCGCCTTCGATACGAATATCCTGCAAATGCCCTTCCAGCACAGCTACATGCAAAACCCCGCCGGAAAGATCCTGTTCGGTAAGAAATGCGCGGCTGGTTATGTAGCCCCGGTTGATATACCAGTCGGAGATATCACGCGTCAGATTATTAATTTTCGCCATTCCCAGACACTGATTAATATAAGGCGCGATAAGTTTTTTTTGGACTTTACTGGAAAGCAGCGTGGCATTATCAATATTAATTTGATTTATGGTAAAACAGGGGCCTTGATCAGACACGGTTGCAGGCCGCTCCAGCCGTGGCTGAAGGCTTCTCTGTAATTCTTCTCGCTGCTGCTGATTCTGTAATAGCAGGTCTTCCTGCTGTTGGCGCACGGTATCTCTGTCGGCAGGTGATAACGGAGCGGCATTATTTAATGAGGAATAAACCAGCACGCACAGTAATGCGGCCTTACGGTAATTGCGCATAAAGTAGCTAATATTTTATTTCGAATTATTGGCAGTATGCCACCTCCTGCCGAAATAAGAAAAGTCTTAAATAAACACCCCTATTATAATTGGTAGTTAATTTCAGTTAAGTTAAAAATATAATTTAAGATAAGTTCAGGGTGAATTTTCAACTCATTGTTTTTAAACCGCTAAATTATTTTTATGACTCTGCCGGGAAATATAATAATAAAGATATGATTTTTATTTTAATTATGTGACTTGAGTAGAGAAATATAAAAAAGCCGCGACACAAAATGCCGCGGCTTTTTAATAACGGCTGGACGCCGGGCGTTAATCCATGCTTGCGCCGCCGCTGATACGGAACTTGATGTTCACGACAATCCCTTGCCCGGGCTTACCGCTTTCATAGCGCCACTTCTTCATCGCCAGTTTAACTTCGCGCTCGAACATGTTCGCCGGCTGGGCCGAAAGGATCTCGACGTTGCTGACGCGCCCGTCCGAATCTACATCGAACTTAACCCGCACGCTTCCGTCCATGCGTAGAGCGAAGGCACGAGCAGGATATTGCGGCCTGTCGCGGCTAATAACGCGCGGCCCGACGTTTGCCGAAGGTGCAGGTGCGGCTGGTGCCGGTTTAGCTGCCGGAGTCGGTGAAGGGTGCGGCGTCGCATTGTTGTCGAACGGCGAGGCTGGGCGCGGTTCTACCGGCTTAACTTCCGGCTTCGGCTGCTCGACCTTCTTAACCGGTTTCGGCTTAGGTTTCGGCTTTGGTTTAGGCTCAGGTTTGTGAATAACCACCGGCGCTTCTTTTGGCGGCTCGGGGATCGGTTCAGGCTCCGGCTCGGGTTCCGCTACCGGCTGAGGCGGCGGCTGAACAACTTCAGGCTGCGGCGGCTCAAGGTCGGCTGGCGCAACCATGGTGACGCTGATAGGCTGCGAAGGCGCCGGGGACTCAATAACCTGATGTACCGAGGTGTAGAGCAACCCGGCCACAACGGCACCGTGCAGCCCGACGGAGAGTACGGTCGGCCACGGAAAGCGGCGAGGTAAATCGAGGGTCATTGACGTCATAATGGTTTCAGTATCTTTAAGAGACCGCAATTTTAAATGCAAATAGCAATCATATTCAACAACGCATCGAGTAAAGGCGCGCTTTTTCATGCTGTGTGCGCTAATTTCCCGCAGTTATCTCAAGGATTTAACATCCTGTTTATCTTTCAATTGCAGTCTTCGCGCCGTTCACTTACCGTGTTTTTGCAACCCAACATTAAGAAGGAAGTGTGCTCGTGCTGTATGTAATTTATGCCCAGGATATTGCTGACTCACTGGAGAAACGCCTGGCAGTGCGCCCTGCTCACCTGGCCAGACTGCAACTGCTGCGTGATGAAGGGCGACTGCTTACCGCAGGCCCGATGCCTGCCGTAGACAGTAACGACCCGGGCGCAGCTGGCTTTACCGGCTCCACCGTGATAGCCGAGTTCGCCTCGCTTGAAGAAGCCCAGGCCTGGGCTGATGCCGACCCGTATGTTGCGGCCGGTGTCTATGAGCAGGTTTCGGTTAAGCCGTTCAAAAAGGTGTTTTAGATGTATTGCAAGCATCTGTTTTAAGTATTATTTATTGAATCAATAACCAAACCAAAACAATAAAAGGGCACACTTAAGTACACAATATTTTAAGGTGCCCTTCTTTCACCTGGCGGCAGTCATGGAATCGTACTGCCGTTCACAGACTCGCCCGGCTTCGGCTGCCCGGTCAGCGTATTCTGCCAACTGTCTGTTTCGCTCGAGAGATTTGCTGAGCACGTCGGCAAGCAGAACGCCGGTTTCTCCGGCTGACGGCCCAGCGCCGACAGCGGCGTTATACTCTCCGAGCTGTTTCCTGATGGCGGCAATCTGCTGCTGCAACCGGCCAGCGCGACTGGAAGCATCAAGAGCATCATTACGCGCTTTGTCAATGCGCTGCTGCGCGTCGCGTTCATCGTTAGCTTTCTCCTGTTCGCGTTGTTTCTTCGCTGCATCATCGTCTTTACGCTGATCTGCTTTTGCCTGAGCGTAGCCTGCGGCGTATTGGGCTTCACCATGACCAACCCAGGCTAGCCGCACACCGGCAACTACCGCGACTATAATCGCCAGCGCCAGTAGTGGTTTCCAGTAGGCCTTCAGGATTGCGGCAATCATGCGGCTGCCACTCCCTTCCTGATTGCCTCCGCGCCGGTTGCATCACGCCATAACCAGGATTCAGCAGCACGGCGACGGATCAGCCCTTTCATCACCCGGCCACCTGCTTTGTTCCATCGCGCAAATTGTGCAAGCGCCTGATCAAAACGTTTATTGTTCACCATCTCCAGCAGCGTTGAATTCTCCAGCGCCGTAAGGCCAACGTTAAATGCGAAGCATACCAGCGCGTCGAACTGGCCCTGCTTCAATTCGATAGACACCAGAGAGGAAACACCCTTCTCGAATTTGTCCAGGTCAGCCAACAGTGCTGAGTCTGCCTGTGCCTGAGTCCAGACAATGCCCTTCACTACGTCCCGGCCGGTATGGCCCCAGCCAATTGTCCATGGGGCACCGCCGGTGCCGGGATCCGGATAAGCGGCCAGAGAGCAGCTTTCGAAATACTTGATGACGGCCAGGCCGTTCTGGGAAATCTTCATTGTGACCTCGTAACTTTGAAAATTTGTACGACATTGCCCCGCGTCAGCAGCACGGCAACCATCATGACGGCATTGAGAATGACTTCTGACCAGTCGGCCTGCGGGTAGTCGCCCAGCACTGTGCGCACCGGGATACTGGCCGAGATGAATATCAGGACGTAAGCGAGGATCCCGCCCCAGCGCCTGTGGCGGGATTCGCCCCGTCGGAAGGTGAGGACACGGATAGCAATCACTGCGCATATAAGCGCGTTAAACGTTGTCCACGGATCATGATTTACCATCATCTTTTCCCCCTGGGATAAGCTGCCCCGGATTGTCAGAACGTCGGTAAATCCATGTGCCGATCCGGACGGCGACAATCGCTGCCACAAAAGCGCCAGCTGCGTCTACGCTGCCGCGCTCAAACGAACTGGAAGTGATAGACGGAATGATGCTGGCCACGCCGATCAGTACCGAAGCGATGGGTTTGAAGAAGAGAAGCCCGCAAAGGAAGCTGAATATTGCGAGTAGTAGCCGCCGATGAATGTGGTACTCGACAGCCGATGTTACGAAGATGATAGCCCCAGCCAGTGCGCCGAGGGCGACCTCTGGCGGGACACCTGCAAACCAGGCCGCCACCGCGGCGACCCCCAGCGTCTGGTTAAGCGCCGTGCTGGCTATGGATGCTGACATAGCAGCCACCGTTCAATGTGCATATAGACCCCCTTAGTTGGTGATCACATAGTACACAATAAACCGCATACGGTTAATAATTACCTTTTAATGGCAGCGCTGGCATGAAAAAACTCCGTAACAAAACAATTTATTTACAGAGATTTAAATACAGCCCCCCCGGATAGTGTCGGAGGATCCATAACACTGCCTATATTATTAAGGTAAGTATTTGCACCGCCAACGAAACCAACAGTTTGGTTGGAAAGTGATGCATCTTTTTTTATGTTGCATGCATTAAAAATAACTGAAAGATTTTTAGTTAAATGCTCGCTTTGTATTCTAAAAATCGGTGTCGTTACTGATGGGTTTCTTTGCTCAATCATTCCCTGGTATGTGTTAACAACAACAGTGCAATCATAAATGTAATCTGCTGTCATTGAGCAAGAAATTCTTGATCCGGCCACCCCTTCAGAACCGCATGAATTCATTGTAATTCCAGTGGGGTTTATGAACTGATACGCTGTTGCGTTAGTTTCACCAAGGTCTAACATCGGCTCGCAGTTATCGCAGGTGCAACAATTTAGAGTGGTGTACTGCATGCCAGCAAGGAAGTGTCCGACTTGATAGTTTGTGACGCCAATACAGATATCGTTGCTAGTCCCTGATGGAAGATATTTACCATCCCTTAACTTTGCGCCATAAACTCCGTAAAACTGCTTAACACCCAGGCCAACAATTTGTGCGTGCATTTTGTTAAACCACGCCTCTTCAAAGTAGACTCCGATATATGGACATTCCAATCTAAGATCATAATATGAGGATACGTTAAGCCGAGGGTGCCATAGGCCGTAATAAGTGTTATTTCCCCTCCCGGTTAATCCTTCTCTAATAAAAGTTATACCAGTTAAAGTGGCGTTCTCACAGTCAGCAGTGTAATCATCAGCGTCCATATAATCACCGAGGAAGAGGACATATGCATCGATGTCTTTACCGGCGGTCACGTGATATTTATCATTAGTTGTTCTGGCTATTGTTGTAACACCTATCCCACCGCCTTTAAGGCCACTTCTCTTCCAGATTGGGATACCGGTATGTGATAGATATTTTCCAGCAGACGCATTCATAACAACTCGGTTTATCCTTGCGAATTTCATGGCATTCAATATCTGATCACCAGATTCCGTCACGCCATCTGGCTTCGCGCCGAACATATCTAATGAATAATAGCCATCCTCAATTATCCTCCTCCACGCCAAGGCTCCGCCTAATGGAAAAATGGTCACCCCGCCATCATCAGCGAGTGATTGTTTCCTTACAGCCTGAAAATGTCCTCCGCCATAATGGATATCTTCAATTGAGGTGCTTGCTGCTGATACAACATAAACCACGTCACCAACAGCCGCTGGCGGGAATGCTCGCAGTTCTGCAAGATTAAGGAACCGCCCTACCGCGTTAAAACCATCCTTGCCCTGCGTTTTTTCAAGCTTGTTTAAGGCATCATCTACAGTCACATCACCGTAGCCAATTCGCTTAGCGCCTGTGGGTTTAGCCAGCTCAATGAGCACATCAGCAGCAGAGCCAGATTCTGGCAATAGCATAATCGGATTGCCATTATCGTCCATGCCAACAATTTTGTTTTTGCGCTGCTCAACTCCAGGTAGCGGCGGTATTGCCTCTGGCGTCCTCAATGTATGGCTAAGATTCGTATTTGCCACGCTATCAACATAGTTTTTTGTCGCAGCATCCTGCGGTCGTGACGGGTCACGAAGGTTTCGGATGTAATATCCCATCGCGTCATAGAAGTTAGCGACAAAAGACGTCCTGCGCAGGGCCAGACGTAAACCGCCGAAGCATTGCTGGATCAGCATCGTAAGTTTATCGAAAGCGTCCTCATGTACTTCAGCAAAGAACTTGCCCTGGTTGCGCAGATCCGTCTCCTGGGTAACCGGCAGCTCACGTGATACAGCAATGCGCCAGTTGTTCTCCAGCGGTGAGGTAAGAACAACATTACCTCCACTGTACTTACCGGTTCCCGTCACACTGTAATCGGTATCCAGTATAAGCACGCGGATGTTTTCACTCAGGTCAACCGTCTGGACTACTAGATCGCCTTTTTTAAAAATCCTGAAGGTGTACGGAAAAGATGTGGTAACGCCATTCCCGGTATATTCGTTGTGGTCTACTTCGGTTGAGACTGTCATTTCTCTATTCACTCCGGAGAACCGGCTCGCCCGGCGCGGCCGCTGACAGTTATTCTATAGCCCAAAAAACCTTATATGAATTAACGGCTGCCTTTTGAGCTAAGAAATTACCTTATTGGTAATCAGTTTTTTCTGGAAGGTTTAATCTTCTTCTGATATATGTATAAATATACAGTATATTGGTGGAGGTAATCGGATGTCATCGCCGTATAACTACCCGCTCATTGAGGGCGACGAAGAGAGGATACATAGCCATGCCGGGGTTCGCGCACTGGTTTACGAATCAAACCTGATGAAGTTGCTGCGTGCTCTGGACGGCGACGGTTACGACGTTAGCGGGGCGGCGGCTGAGCTGACGGCGCTGATAAACTACGTCAGTAGCACCAATGTTTCGATGGGGGACCTGCTTTCTCACCTGGACTATTGTACTTCGATCATCAAAAAGAACCTTAATCACGACCAGTGATGAGCTAAGGCCGCATGCGCGGCCTGTCGATGTCTTAAGCTGGCAATCCCCCGGCAAGCATAAATTTACCTATTGCAGCATGGAAGTGATAGCATCCACGCCTCTCGGCTTCAGAAACCATCTGGTTAAAGCTGTCCATAAAATCTTGCTCAAGAACCACAGTCATTCGGGTAACTGCACCTGTCGGGGCAACATGCGGAACGGTCTTATGCTCCACATCGTAAGCAGCCACAAGCTGTCGACACTTCCTGTCACTAAGCCCCGTTCTACCTGAAAGATAAGAGTAGCCCTGATAACCTGCCGGTATTGCGCCCTGCGCCATATCATTTACTTGCTTCTCGAGAGCATGGATGCGCCTGTCCTGCTCAACGTTCGCCACTGCCATCGCGGCAATGATTTCATTCTGAGAAAGTGATGCGGGCCGGGCTGCCTGCATATCCTCCAGCCTGTCGACCAGGGCGCGACGAACGGCTTTTGACTCGCGAGCAGCAACCCGGAGGGCTTGCTTGATGGACATATCAATCACCTCAACAGGGCGACCGCCACTGATGCCAGAGGGTTTTGCACTTTTTGTGTAAAACTCCCCCTCCAGTTCATCCTCGATCTTTTCGATGAATTTATTGTTGCGAACTTCCGGCTCGCCGCACTGCCTGCGAGCATCGTTCACCATTGCGAGCAGGCTCTGGCTATCGATGTTAGTGACATTATTTTGATGCAGTGGTAGATTGTGCATGAAGCACCTCCAGTGTTTTATGGTTGTCAGGCTGGCGTCGTTAGCGCCACCCACATCAAGCGGGCGTAATGCCCGTTTGTTTTGCCATAAAACATTACCAAAATGGTAATTACAATGATAGGCCAATTGCCTAAATTACCAATTTGGTGGTTTTACATACAAAAAAACGTGTGCCATAGTGATCCTGCATCGGCAAAATCCGGTGCCGGGATTGGTCTCCCGGATTTCTACAAAGGCGCATCTACCGCGCGAGCGGTTTTTTTATGCGTTAAGCACGGCCACATTCGCATTATGGTGGGCTGTGTGGTGGCACCGAAAGGTGCGCCGGGTCCTTTGTAGCCGGTAAGACCAACTCCGCACAGTTCACCACCAACTGATTGGTCTCAGCGGTGGTGATTAACCGAACTACAAAGGTGATCACATGAACGCTAAACCTGCTGTCTTTTCCTTCGAATCCAATACTCAAATCCGTGCTATTACCATTAACGGTTCTCCTTGGTTTGTTGCAATTGATGTCTGTAATGCGCTCGGGCTTACCAACAACCGAGACGCACTTCTTAAGCTGGATGATGACGAGAAAGATACCGTCGGTTTAACCGACAGTCAGCCAGGAATGGGGCCTCAGAGCATTTCCATCATTTCCGAGTCCGGCCTCTATACCCTCATTCTTCGCTGCCGTGACGCAGTAAGAAAAGGCACAATCCCCTACCGATTCCGCAAGTGGGTGACCAGCGAGGTGCTGCCGCAGATTCGCCGCACGGGTAGCTACTCTAAACCGGTACAGGAGCAACTGCCGGAAGTGTCCAGCTCATTGAGCGTTCGCGACGGCCGCCGCAGTAAGAAGGAAACGGACCGCAAAGCGGCAGAACGCATTGCCGAGAAGTGCGTGCCGATGATCCTGCGCGAGATGCGAGATTACCAGTACCACTATTCCAACTGCGAGATCGGGCCGGACGAAGTGCTTCCTGCCCTGCTCTCTGAGGAACGCGAAGGGCTACAGCTTCACGCCCTGCTGCGCGAACTGGGAAGCAATAACCATGAGGTGGCCGGTGCATACCGCGAACTGGAGGTGATCCGCTACTGCCTGCTTCAGCAGCGCAAGGCGATTGGTGACATGCTGACTCATGCGGAATACATCATTAAGCAGGCGAAGAGCCACTGAGTAATGCAGCGCAAGGATGCGCTCATAAACTACACATTGACGATCCCGTCAACTAATGTAGAATTACCTTATTGGTAAACGGGTTCAGTAATGAATCTTTAAATTATGAGGTGGTGTCATGCGCTACAACGAAGAGCTGCAAGTGCAGAACGCACGTAGTGCCGCAAGACGTTCCGAAAATGAAGGTGTTGAGTACACTAGGGTAACCATGACCGCAGAACATTCGGCTTATGTGTCTCACGCTTTCTATGACTCTCGTAACGATAAGGATAACTATGAGTTCGTCTGCGTCGCAGAATGATAAAGAACAAGTTTATACATATAAGGGTCGAGTCTTTCATACTAAGAATTTCTCGACCCTTTGTAATTCTGACCCAGAGTTACAAAAAATTGCAGATGCCTTCGCTCAATTTTGGAAAAATGGCTACCACCCTGATTTTGGGAAGAATGCAGCCTTCGCCAGGCCAGCAGAGATTTTGAACCTGCACGTAAGACATAGTCACGTAGATACGAAAAATTATACTCCAGAAGAAAGTGATAAAAATATTAGGGGGAAAGAATCCGCCTGGGATGCATGGAGAAATATTGGATCTGTAGCAGTACGTTATGCGCCAACCAGTGACAGTTTTCTTATCTACTCAGTAAACGAAAAAAGGGATGCATTAGTAATGTTTTTTGTCGATGAAAATGCTCACTCTTCAAGCGAAAAGAAAGAGTTAACAGAGTCGATGATTTCAATCAGCTATAAGTTCTTCGAACAAACCAAAACGAAAGAAATGCCACTTGATGAGGATTTATTTTCCGATAAGTGGAAAAACTAAGCCCGCAGCGCGGGCTTTTTTGTAGGGTGTTAATAGCTGTTCATTTTTCTGTTGTAATCTGCTACTACAGCATTAGCTTTATCAATGGCCTCTTGCTGAGCTTTCCTTACTCTCTTGGCGTCTGAATCAGCATCCTCAACGTACTGCTTTGCCTTAGCCACATAATTCTCAACCTCACGCTTATAGCTATCCATTGCATACTGATCGCTTGAGTAAGGCTGAGACGGTTCAATCTCTGAGAACTCAGGATAGCCAGAGTACCCCAGGTTAGAGCCACCATAGACGGCTGCATAGCTGGAAATAGGTAAAAGGAGTGCCGAAATTAAAAAGATATTTTTCATGTTTTTTCCCTTGTGACTGGTCACGCTAGTTGTGAAATTTATCCTTCGCTTTCCAACCCTCTCCGCTAAGAACAGGATGTAACGTTCCCACGATAAAACCCATGATTGCGAACCTTGGATCATCAACCTGCCCTTTAAGCTCCGCTGCATAATCAACTGGCAACCAAGCCACCAAATCGCCAATCCTCAATCGTGGACCTTTATCGTAAGCAGAATCGGCCACAACCATAAACCCGCCATCATCAGAACAGACTCTGAGGATAGTCCTTTGTCTACCCGAGTCCATTTGAATTGGCTGCTCTCCTGTCGGGCCCGGCTCGACGATTGCTAGCATCGGTTTATCCATCTGTATCTTGCTGTCCATAAACTGGCAGGCGTAGTCGAATGCTGACTGGTTATCTTTGAAGCTGAGAAAGTGATCATCGTTGCCAGCATTCCCTTTGCCCATTATTCTGTTAATCAATCGTCCTAACATGGTAACCTCAGGGTAATATATGAAAAATATAGTTTTATTTGTTTTTTGCATGCTAACCTCTTCAACGACATTAGCAGCAAGCGCGTGCGCACCAAACATCATAGAAACAGACATATGCCAAAAAGCAATTAAAATAGTTAATGAAGTTAGGCCTCACTTGCCAATTACGCTATCTGATTCCGTTGAAATGCTTGCAATTGACGCAAGTGATAACAAAATCATTGCCAACGTTAGAATAGACATGACAGAAGAGCAAATGATCGATGCTGCCATTAAGAATCATATTCAACCTGGAGTGGTAAAAACTAGAATGTCTGAGTTAGCAAAGTCAGGAGTTTGCGCTGGTAAAAACCCTCTTCGTTCTTTTATTCGTCTCGGGGGCGAGGTTAGTTACATATATTCCCACCCCTCAGGAAAAATCTATAATACTGTAAATATCACCTCATGTGAGTAACAGCTATCGCATCCCAGGATCAACTTGGTTAATCAGGGGGGCAATCCAGAACAGGTTATTTCCAGGCAGCAGGGTGCGCACATTGTGAAGCACTCTGTCGCCAGCATCGCCGTTGAGTACACCAGAGGTTACATCGGTGATGGTATCCAACAGACCAAAGGTTGGGCCCAAAGCTGAGCCAATGAATCCGCGACTGGCGTAACGAGACTGCGTGCCGGTGCCGAGAATTGCCCCCAGGCCAACCATGCCGCCGGACGCCTTTTCCGCCATGTTGTTATATTCCATGAGCGGGCCTAGGATGCCGGAACGGTCGATACCCTCCAGTACCAACTTTTGTGGTGACCAGTCAATATCTCGCTGGTTAGCCGCCTGCTTCAAAGCGTAAGTCAACGCGCCAAGACCGATCTGGAAAGCGGTTCCGTAATAAAATTGCGCTGTTCCTTCCTGCAAGCCGCCAAGCGTGGCGCGGTTATACGATGCAGTGGTAAAGGATTTAAACTGGAATACGGTTTTGCCAAGCGGCGTACTGGCCCACAACGGCGTATCACCGATCCCAGGAGTAACAACGGTATTGCTCACGTCCTTCAGCACCGCTGCCTGGAATATCCCAGCGACGTGCTGGTCGTCCCACTTATCAAAGTTGCCGATATGCCAGCCATCGATTTTCTCGCCGTGTACCCTGAATTCCGCCTGGATGCGCGACGCCATATTTTCGTTAATGCCGAGCTTTGCCAGGCGTTGCGCCGGGAACGCGCCTGAAAGAATGCCGTCAGAGGTTATCAGGCCGTTTACTGATTTGTTCATGTCATCGAAATGGCCCATCATCGTGAGTTTACCGAAAGCCTCAGTAACGCGTTCCATGCCCGCTTCCACAGCGGTAGTGCGTGATGAGCTGTCTACAAGGTCGCCCATTGTGCGTGCGCGGCTGTGCAGAATGGTTTCTAGTCCCACCGCCATCTTTTTCTGCTCTGCCCGGGCGGCGAGAAATGCCGGTGACTTGGTTATCAGAGCGCCATAGCCGCGGGCGATATTACTGAAGCCGTTCACCATGACACCGCGAGCCAGATCGGGTATTGCCGAAACAGTCATGCCGCCAAGCTTAGTGACAAAGTTAGCGCTACGCAGAAAATCGCCGGCTCGAACAAAGAACGATGATGGGTCATCTGGCATCCCGTATGTGCCAGCAAGGCGATCACGTAACGCTGTGATATCGCGAATATCGTTTTCACGCGCCTTCGCCAGTTTGGCCTGTTCCCTTTCAATTTTCTTATAAAGCTTATTATCAAAAGACTCCAGTTTGCTCTCAATAAATGCGTCGTAATCCTCCTGAGACATATTTGATTTCATGTTTTCTAATTTTTTTGCTTGCTCATCTTCCAGTTTACCAGGTAGTGCACGTAACAAATCATCATATTCGTCCTGGATATCTTTCAACCTTTCAGACATTGTTCTGTTGCCAAATGCCCGGGTAAGTTCAATTTCCGATGCTGCCTCACGAACATGCCGCTGCAAAACATAGTTAGCGTCACTTTCGAGATAATCTTTCATCAGGTTGTCAGGAACATTAAGTGTTCTTTCTTTTGTGCTACCAGCAGCCTTGACCGCGAAAACATTTGCAAAATCTTGAGGTATTTTAGCTCCGGTTATTTTATTAATAACCACATCTGCTGCTATTCCAGCTTCTTCATGCGTCATCGCCATGGCACCGCGTGACCACCAGTTAACAAGCAAGTTTCTGAACAGGTCCCGCTCTTTAATGATTTTGCCGACTTTGTACACTCGCGGGAAATAGCTGGTCTGACCTATAGCTTTCAGTTCATCGTCACCCGGCAGCAGCCCTAATTTCTGCTGCGCGACTTTGACTTTATTCACTACCTGCCGCATAGCCTGGGCAGATTCCTGCACCACAGGGTTACTGTGTATGTCATCGTTGCGCATGGCGTTACCAACCTCCTCCCTGAATTCACTGGAACTAAGATTGCCACCGCCAGCCTTATATTTGGTGTATGCCTGTTTATTGGTGACGACTACAGCCGCCTCTTCCCGGCGCCAGCCACGAACGCGAGTTTCTGCGGCCACCGGCGTTTCGATACCACGTAAATTTCCCTCTAGCGTGAAATTGTTCTCTGCCAGCTCGAGCGCAGTGCGGCGGGAGGTCAGCGACGGAGACTCAATCAAGCGGGTAATCGGCGTGAGATAGCTACCTGCTTTGCGGGCGGCTTTACTGACCGCTCCACCAGCAGGGGTTAAATCTTCCAGGGTGGCTTCGCTGATCCGCGCCGCGCCGACACTCCCCCCGTTAGGCAGGGCATCTGCCGCTGCATCCACCGGCGAGGTTACTCGCATATTATCCAGCGCGTCCTCCACCTCCCGCGTGGCCGCTGTTCTGACGGCTGGGGACAACGCCGCACCGGCACTGGCAAACACACCGCTAAGCAAAGCGCCTGCGGCGACATGAGACGCGCTTTCGCCCCATGTGCGGGTAATCTGCTGGTTATTAAGCCCGATCTCGCTTAGTGCGGTACCGGCTGCGCCGATAGCAACCTGTGAAGCAATGCGGGCAACGGCCCCGCCCTGGACGCCGGGGATAAACATCGATGCGACAGTTACCGGATCAACAACGCCAGCCGCGATACTGGCGAGCACACCCTCGCCGCCAGCATCTGCCAGTACGCGACGGTCTTCGTTCTCGTAATCAATTTGCTGTTTTATCCATGCCGTTTCTTCCGGAGAACGCGAATCAACGAATGCGGATCCCCACTGTTCGTAGCCGTGCAGCTCATTTTTGTCCGTGTACGGGTTGTACCCGTCCTGGTTTTCGAACTGCTTCGACGGGCGAAACATCCCGGCCAGCAGGTTATTCTGGCGAAAAGCAGCGCCCCACACTGAAGGTTGTTCTTCCGGCGGTGCGGGATTTTGACCCGCCGGGAGAGGAACATCAAACCCTGTTGGCTGTGGCAATATACTCCCGCCAGGAGTGTAACCATTTGAGAATTCATCTGGTAAAGAAAACACAGGCATTATTCATCACCCCATGAGAAGTAGTTTTTGAAACGGTTAACACGGTCATTGTGGAAAGTTTTGTACTGCTCATCGATGGCGTTGTGCTTATCTTTAAAGCCACGAATTTCCTGGCCTCTGATGAGTTCCTGCTGCTCTTGCTGCTCGCGTTCCTGCTGCATTTTCTGATATGGCCCCCAGTCTTCCAGCGAAGGTTTCCAGCGACTTACCTGTCCAGACTTGTCGTATAGTGGTTGTACGGTTTCAACTCCTTCGTCACTCTTTGTGCGCACCATAATTGCGTAGCCAAATCCTTGAGGAGTAAGTACGTCAGGCGTGATTTCAAGCTCGCCACCGATGCGGGATTTAGGGATCGTGGTTTGTGCTTCTGGCGCACTACCTGAAGTGATACCCAAAGATGTAGGGCTTGTGGTGATGGTTTCTTTGCGGTCGCCGTACATCAGTTGTTCTTTCTCGGCTTTCCATTGCGCTGACTGCCAACCAGATGGACCATGGTTATACAAAGCTTCAGGCGCATACTTCATCAACTTAGCGTCGCCGTTAACCTCGCTGATGCTCCAGGTGCGAGCGATTTGCTGGTTGGTCATCTTCTTCGCTACTTCCGCGTTACCGCCAGAGCTGCGATAGTTAACATCGTAGATGGTTTGATAGTCATTTCTGAACCTTGCTGCGTCAGCATTGCTATCGTCAGCGGACGGCCCACCCCAACTAAAGAAGCCTGACATCTTGCTAACTGAGGAATCCATGGCACTGTCGCGCTCTTTTTTGTAATCCTTTGTCCCTTGAGTTGATGCTAGCTGCTGTTTCAAAGCATCTGTCTGGTTGTAGGTTACCTGCTGCGCATGATCTACCGCGGACTCAGGAGCCATCCCGGCGTCGCTGAGCTGCTTCACGGTGAGGTAAAAACTCTGCATATCTTTCGGCATGTCACCAACGGAAGCCATATCAGCATCATATAGTCGATTGAATAGCTGAGCGCCTTCAATGACAACCTGCGGGCTTTTGGCACGGGAGATCGCCTGGAGTTGCGATGTTACCTGAGAAGGAATAATGCCGGTTTGTGCTACCTGCTGCACAATGTCATTGTGCGTTCCTGTGTCATTTACGCGAAAGTTCTGGGCAGCCTGAGTATAGTCAGCCGCTTTCTGCATAGATTTATCAGTAGGGTCCAGTTTTTCCCCTGTAGACAATGCTTCATTGAACCTGCGGGAATCTCGCTGATCCTTAATCACTTCATTGGACCGTTGGACAAGAGAGGATAGCTTTCCATAGGCATCGAGCTTTAAAGCATAATCCGGGTCATTAACCTGCGGCTTCATCTGCACCAGTTCCGCTTGCTGCCTTGCAGGATCGAGATACTGAATTGCCTGGAATTTTTTAGCGCTGTCCATCGCAATATTTAGCTGGGTAACCATTTTTTTACCCTGCGGGCCAAACCCGAACATTATCGATGGAATTGATGGCATCGCATCCGGCACCTCACCATTGTTCAACTGGGCGAGAGTGTTGTTATACATCGGTTCCAGTGATTTGAGCACAAGGCTACGCTGCTTCTCTATCTGCGCATTAGCAAGATTATCAATCTGGTAGACTGTAAGCGGATCCATCCCGGTTTTATTTTTGTTATAGCGGGCCAGCCAACCGCGCGTTTCAGCAGGTAGATTCCTAATAAAATCAGTCTGTGAAATTTCCCCCTTGCGTGGATCTCCAACCTTGGCAATAAGCTCATCAACATTACCCTGCCCCCAGTTATAGGCCGCTCCGGTAAGAGTTTCTGAACCGTATTTAGAATACAGTTGACCCAAGTAATCTTTAGCCAATTGAGCATGTTGCTCTGGGTCATTTGGGTTGTACTCAACGCCTCGTTTAGCTGCCAGTTCTTTTCCTGTTTTTGGCATCAACTGGTACTGTCCCTGCGCCCTCTCCCCTGACTTCGTTACCGGCCCCTGGATAACCGTACCGTCATCGGAGAAATGCTTGCCACCAGACTCAACTATGCCAATGGCTCGTAAATCCATACCGCTGCTGTTTTGTTCTAAACCTGAAAAATCGCCATTCATCCAGCCGAGTGGGTTTGAAACAGCATAATTTTTGGCTCTTAGCTCAGTAGCTGCCTGGTTGTCTTTTTCTATCTCGGCAAGGATTTGTTCCTGAGACCATCCGCGCGCGGCACCAAACCTCGCAGTGGCAACGGTACGAGTGTTTTTAGCCAGAATAGCAGCCTGCGGATCGTTCCAGGCGTCAGCCTCCTTCTGTATCTGCAATTGCCTGGTAGCATTATGCTGATCATCCTCAAAAGCATTAACCTGGCCTAATTCATACCGCCCAACGTTCCCCTGAAACTGTATTTGCTGCTGCCTGGCCTGCTGCATGAACATTTGGCGAGATGCATCATCAGGGAGCGAGTCAGAAAGCTCCTGAATTTGCTCACTATATTTCTGTGTGAATTCTTGCCCCTTACCAAGGGCATTTCTACCCTGCAAGCTATAGAGCTGAGTTTTAAGATCTTCTTCAGCCTGGCTAAGCTTCAATCCCGCGTCCTGCGCCATCGCCACATTAGCGCGCTGTTTTGCCTCGGCAAAGGCACCGACATATTTCTCGCCGACATTAGCGATAGCCCCGAACGCATCCTGCGTTGGTGCTGCGGTAAAGCCGCCTGTCTGCACGCCGGTGCTTTGTACCTGGCGGCCTTGCACTGTTGGAACGACTGGCATCAGTAGCCCCCTATTTTGAATTGTGGACTGCTATTAACGAAGCTCTTATCTGAAAGCATTGGCGTGGTTCCACCGCCGGAAGAGATAGCCTTGGAGAACGGGTTCCATGTTCCACCCGCCATCTGGTATGCGCCATATGCCTGTAGTGGAGCAGTGAGAATTGTGGTTAATGCGCCGGTACGACCATTAGATCGCGCGGCGTTAGCCTCTGCCCTGGAGTTCATGGCCTGTACCTGGAAGCCATACGCTTCACGCTGCGCATTGTTCACCGTCGTCAGCGCATCAAGCTGGCCGAACTGCGCGGTGTCGCCGAAGATGTCCAGTGCATTACCCGAACTTAAGTCTGCCCCGGTAGCTCCCATTGTTGCGGCTTGAGTACCGGCTGCCTGCCGGTTACGACGGCGCACCTCATCAGCCTGGTCGTTACCACGGTTGATGGAATCCTGCGCCTGCTGCTCGGCAATACTGGCATTCTGGTTTGCCACCTCTGCCTGATATTTCCCCTGCTGGTTCTGGCTGTATGCCTGCATGGCTGACATTGCCAGCACAGCACCGCCGATCACTGTTGGGTCACACATTATTTTTTCTCCATGTGGAATCGGTGGAAAGGCAGACCCTGCACACCGTATGGCGTAGGGTCTTCAAGATGAAAGCCAAGCCAGTGCAGCCATGCTTTAGCGACGTGGTTTCGCTGATCTACGAAGTTTTCAAGGTGCGGATACAGTGAAAGGAACTCGCTAACTACTGGTCTGGAGTTGCGCAGAAAGATTCGATAATTACGCTCAATCAGCGTTGAACCTACCAGCCATGGCGTACCCCTTCCGCCGATAAGCGATGAAGGTGCAACACCGAAGATTCCGATCACTTCACCTTTAACTACCCCGGCCCACGCCCTGGTCGAGACGCGTAGCGCGTGTTCAAGAACTTCTACCGGAGTTTGCCCGGATGCTGCGATGAACTCTGCTACGTCAGCTTCTCGGATATTAGGTAGTAGCGCGGCCACATGATCGGCAGTGGCCGGGACAATGTTGGTGCTGTTCATCATGCACCACCTACGGAGACGCGAGGTATTACAGCCAGAACAGAGAGTGGCAGCGGGTCAGATTGTCGGATATACACGCGCCCGGCTTTATCCCACTGCGATTCGAGTTTGACCTCAACAACGCCGGTGGCATCGGAAACCGGATCGTCGTAGAACTCGAACTCTCGCTGTGGGTATTCGTAAAGGTGCTCTTTATCCGTGCCTGCGAATATGCCGCGGCTGGCGTTAACAATTAGGCTAACGGTCGGCATTAGCTTCTTCTTATCCAGCAGCGTTTCCTGGCCGTTGATATTGATGTCCAGCGTTTCAAATTCCGCTGTGATTGGCAGTCCGATATGAACTACTGCACCCGGTGATTCCAGCGTAACAGCACCACCGTTAACCACCTTCTGCGGCTCAACGTTGCCATCAGAAAGAATGCTCACCGTCTGTCCTTCAAGATGATCAAGGCCAGCAAAGTGCTCTCTCGCCATTCGCCAGTTAGATGTGGCGATAGCCTGGAACTGCGACGGTACATTGCGGTTAGCTGAAATGGTCACGGTGTTCCCGTTCACGAATGCCACGATGTCACAGCGCAACTGCTTATATACTGCCGCACCGGTATCGTCGTCTGCTTCTGTATACGGCAACTGGATCTGAGCCCCAACATCACCAGCAGTAAAATACGCTGCCCCGCTTATGGTAAGCGTGTACTGCCACTGGTAATTCCACTCTTCGGTGCCGCCCGAGATGGTAACTGTGCGCCCGCTGACGCTACGACCGTCATAGCTCAAGCCACAATCGACAAAGAACGCATCCTCTTCACTGGTGAACTGTCGGGTTTGCAGGCGCTCAACATAGCGTTTTACCTGGCCATTGATGGTGCGGTTTACCACGAAATAAACAGCATCCTCACCACCTTCGCTGATGCATACAGTTGACTCGAATCTTCCGGTGGTTGGCTGCGGTGCCCATGCAAAAACCTGCTGTTCACGGAGATATGTCAACGCCAGCAGCATGCCATCATCGCGGATCGCCCACGCGATTGAATAAGGCACAATGGAGAATGACCAGTCCACCAGCGTGTGATTGGCGAACAAATGGTTTGCCAGTATCGTCAGGTCGTTACCCTGGTACCCATCGACGTCGAACGAGTAAGCCAGATCCCGCACGGCACTCCCCTTCTCCTGCACAAACAGGGCGATGTTTGCCACGGCAATCGGCGGGATGTTGCTCGAGCCGTTAGAGCCCTGAGAGCTGAACGCGAAAGAGCTTGGGGTAAGCACTTTGTTCTGGTCGCCGGTGATCTGATATTCACCACCAGAGGTAAGGGCCACCAGCGAACCTACATCAATCAGGTGGCGAATCTCGTTAACTTGCCGCCCGGCGTAGGTATAGATAATCCGGTCATCGTCCTGAAGCGGGTTATTCTTGCCGAAGTCTTTATAGTCACCAGTACGGCTTGCCCAGATGGTTTGTGGATATGCTGTAGACGCAGCAAAGTAGAGGCGCTGCTGATAGTAAACTACCGTTCCCGGATAGCCATTGACGCTGTTCCATGCGAAACGCGCCCACTTATAGCTGGCATTAGCTGAGCCAACGACCTGCGAAGGAAGGTAAGAAATAACGGTTGCCGTGGCCGTCAGTCCATCGGCAGCCACAGCCGTGATCCGGGCAATGCCAAATCCAGAGTGCAGGTACTCCCACTGCACGCCGGAATCTCCACTCCATCCATCCCACGACATTCCCTCTGTATGAGAAGGCCTCAGCGTGCCAGTTTTTCCCGCAGTGTTTGCACGGTAGTAATTGCTGTCCGCACGACGAATATCATTCACGACGGTGGTCTTGCTCGTTTCCCATACCGGCACGGAATCAACCGCCGGCTGTTCGAGATAGAAAAGCTTGCCCACCTGCTCGGCACCGAATATCGCGGTTCTGGCAGTTAGCGTAACAGTGCCGGTGCTGGCGCTGGCGTAAACCTTCACCGTGTTATCAACGTTGATTTCTTCGAATGGCCCGTTCTTTGTTTCCACCTCCACCAGTTGCCAGTTGTCATGCGCGTAGCGGCGAAGCTCCATTGGCGGGTATGCTGGGTGAACGATAGTCAAAACGTCAGCTGACTGGGTGAACTTCAGGCGGAACAAGTCGGCTTCAGCGTATGGCGTGACCAGTTCGTAAATAGTTGTGGTATCGGTAACCAGAACCTGGCCACCGTCCTTGTAAACGCGCATGTACTTGTCGCCAAACTCCAGCGCATACGTCTGCACAGTTGAGAACTGGAACGGGATCAGGCGGCACTTCTTATCTGCATATTTAGCCGCGGCGATAAACTTCGTACCAGGCCTGTTCTCCACCCCGCCATACTGGCGCACAACAAAGTTACGGCATTTGCGCAGCGCCACGGCGTATTTAGCCATATCGATGCGGCCATAAAGCGACGGGCCAATTTCGCCACCGGCGAAGCTCGGCTGAATCAAACTAAAAGCCATTATGACAACCTCGCAATAGTAAATTCGCTCTCTGGCTGCGGCGGCTCCTGAGACTCTTCCAGGCTGCGCGAACCGGCGCTAAGAATGGTGCTACCGTACATTTGCATGCTGCCCTGATCGCGTGCACCAGTTAGCTGCATCGCAATTTCTCCGGCCAGTCGCCAGGCCAATGCGTCACGAAAAATGTCATCAAACATGTTCACGTCAGTAACCTGGGCGACATATTTCAACCATGCCTGAGGCTGATCGGTATAAATAAGCTTTCCAGTGACAGAATCATCAGCTCCAACGACATACTGAATGCGCATAGCCTCAGTTGGGTTGCGCACTCCGGGCACCATGATTTCAATGATACGTTTGCAATCCGGCGGGTATGTGTAGGCATACTGCCAGTCAGGAGGAGGGTTACCTGTATCTGCAAGAGCAATGCGCTTGGTGGCAAACGGCCACGGAAAATCACTCAGGGTTGCATCACGGCAGGCTTCATAGTGCAGACTGCACGCGCCGGCCTCTTTGCTTTGCTCGGTAAGGCTATTGATAGAGCGGCTATTGCCTATGCGGCTCAGCGCGATATTGCAGATTTCGATAACCGAAGCCATTACTCATCACTCCCGTACAGTGTTTCTGCGGCGGTTTTCTGGTTAGCTTCACCGACAGGTGCAATCGCCATATCGGTGATCTGTAGGTCAGCGCTGCGGTTGGTGCCATCGTCAGTTTCTCGAGCAGAAATACCTTTGATTATCGCTTTTGCAGTAATCATCACCTCAGTGCCAACCGCCTGTGGCTGCGCCTTCAGTTTGTTCAGCGTGTCGTTGTTGAGAGTGATGCAAAGGCCCCATGGATAATCATCACGGGTCTGCGTTTTCCCGTTTTCATCCTGGTAGCTATCGGTGCCGGTCTTTAAATTTACGAGTTCCATAGTTCTGCTCCAGAAAAGAAAGGGGCCAACCGGCCCCTTGTGAGTGCCGGTTACACGCCCAGCCGCTGGCGCTCTTCCGCAATTTTCTCGCGGAGAGTTTCGGCTTTGGTGTTGAAATGGGGTTTATCTCCGAAAAGTGCTTCATACTCTTCACGAAGCTTTTCCAGCTCATCATCGCCATCATTCAGCGGCTCATTGCCACCCTGGCCCCCGGCGGTGATTTCTACAGGCAATTTCTTACCTGCTGCCTTCGCCTTTTTGGCCGCATCGTTCAGCGGCTCAAGGGCGCTGCCTGGCACGCCGTCGTACTCAACCTCTGCACCCTCTTCCCATAACTGGTTGTGGATGTGAGAGAGGCGAAGCACGCGGTATTTTGCTTTTTCACCTGACATCTAAATCCCCTTAACCAGTAATTTTCGAGCGGGTTGGATATGCAGTGTTGTTGTCCACATCCAGGTTAATACCGGCTGTGAACGCGCCAGCAGTCAGCGGGCCGGTGCCGACAACATAGTTAATGCGAAGATATTTCTGAACGCCCGCAGGAACCTTCTGGGAAACAATTCGCTTACCTGCAACCAGAGCAGACAGCGCCAGATCGCCACTACTGGAAATGGTGGTCCAAGTGGAATTATCAGGGCTGGTTTGCAACTGAACGTTAACAGTTGCCGCACCGGCTGCGGTTGCATTGGTGTTGACCAGAGTCCAGAACTCCAGCGGATAGCCCACGCCGATATCGCGGCGCGTGCCGTCGATTGGCCCGAGGTCAATCACATCAGTTGAAGCTGCGGTAGCGGTTACCGCCTGCGCTTCGGAGAACATCAACAGTTTGTCGGTGATCATTTTTTTCTCTCCGTTTGGCAGCCCGTCACCGGGCCGCCGGTTAAAGTCAGGGGTTAAACTACGCGTGCTTCGGTTTCCAGAAGCGCATCGGTTTCGCGGATTGGCACGCCACGGAATGCAGTCCACCATTCGCCTTCCGTCTCTTTAACGGAAATTGCCAGAGAGGCTTTATCCAGAGATTGCAGGTCGAGAGCCTGGGCAATGGTACGGTTCATGTAGAACACTGGCTTGCCCATGCCACGGTTAGGGATGCGGTGCAGCGCTTTAATCATCAGGGTAACGATGTTTGCCGCTGACCCTGGTGTTGACAGGTCGCTAATATCGATGTTGGCGATGCGAACAACGTAACGCCAGTCGCGCAGCACCAGGCCGTTATCCCACTTATAATGCGTGCGATAACCTTCGTACTGGCCGCCGTTGGCGTCTTTCAGCGTCTGCTGCCCTTTGTCTTCCATGTGCAATCCAGCTTTCTGTCCTTTAGGGAAAATGCCATGGACTGTGTTTTCACCCCAAACCACCAGCCAGATGGATGAGTTATCGGTACCGGTGCCACCTGCGTCGATGATGTTCTGAGCGTTACCAGCCGTCTTGCTTGAATAACGAGATGACAAGCCCATAAACTGCTGAGGGTTGATACTGGAGTCGCCGTAGAACAACGTCTGCGCCATCTGCTGGTTCATTGCTTCAATGAAGGCGCGATCCTCGGACAGACGGAATTCAGCGGTATTACCATTCAGGTCAGCCAGAGACTTATCAATCTCGGCATAGGTTTCCAGCATGCCGACACCGTCAGTAACCTGGACAGTGGTTGACTTGCTCGGCTGCACACCATAGTTCAGCAAACGCCAGGTTGCCGACGGCAGCCCGGAGCGAATGGTTGTTTTGTGCCCGGTAGGCAGGTTGCCTTCAACAATCAGCATGTCCTGGAGAATCGGGTTGGTCTGGCCCAGTAGCTCGATGATTTTATCTACCTTGCCACCGGAATCGATGCGCTTGCCCCAGTCGGCCAGCGTCAGCGCAATTACGCCTTTAACAGCCATAGTTCATATCCTCTTATTTGCCGTACAAAACTTCGGCCGCACTACGCTGGCCAGTGTTACCGGTCATAACCATGTCGTCTTCTGACATGGCTTTACCGACCTTCATGAACGCCCGAATGATTTCAGGGTGGTTACCCAGCCCGGTGGTGTTCAGGTATTCTTTGAGTTCTGGGCTGCCGAACTGGTCGAAGGCTTTCTGAGCCAGACCGACGTTAGCCGTCATCTTGTCGCCGCCGATCTCTTTGTCAGACTTGACATCGGCTGCCCACTGCTCGGTTTGCTTAGTCCATTTCTCTACCTGTTGCTGTTGCAGTTGCGGCAGAATTTTAGAGGAATAGACGTCAACGAATTTCTGAGCTTGTTCGTTAGTCAGGTTCAACTCGCGAGCAATTGGCTCAAACTCTTTGATCGCGACTTCATCAAGTGCCTGGCCTTCAGCGGCTTTGAACTCGTATTTCTCCGGTGCGCCGTCAGACTTCTGCTCCTTAGCAGCTTTCTCTGTTGCTTCTTTTTCAGCAGCTAGCTCAGTTTCAGTCTTCTGAGTTTCAGTGCCTTCCTCATCTTTCTGCCCCTGGGTTTGCTCCTGATTCTGCTGTTGCTGCTGGCCTTCACCGGATCCCTGAGAATATTCTGATCCGGTAGATGCTGCGGCAGACTCACCGCCTTCACCTGCCTGCTCATTACACAGTCGGCGGAACATGAGACGTTCAAACAAATTCATCATTTCTCTCCGTTAAACCGGGATTGTTTTTGCTTTAAGCTGCGCCAGCACAGAGGCGAGCACGGTACGCAAAGCAGTAGTGTCAGCAAGTAGCGCGTTGTACTTGGAAACCAGGTCGTTGTGGTCAGTCAGTAAACCGGCTACATCGCTTGCGGTAGATGCGGTATCTGCTGTTGCCGTCATAGCTGCTGGAGCTGCAATTGCCGCACCCAACTTCACACCGCCGTAATCAGAAGCAGTTGGAGCACCAATCACAGCTGGTGCCGGATCTGGTATTTCCACGATTTGGTTTGAGCCATCGAAACGGACAACCCTTTGTGTCTGAACCTGTGTCATGATTTTTCCTCGCTAGCCTCTGTGGCCATCTTCAGGTACTGATCCGGGCAGTGCTGCATAACGCGCTGAAACAGCGCCAACGCCAGATTGCGCTGCCCCTCGTTGAATGCCATTGCCAGAGCGTCCATTGGGGGAATTGCAGAGAACACGCGCCCCTGTTCCAGCACTGACCAAATCACGCGGCGGCCAGCTTCAGTGCTCATCACCAGGTTGATGTCTTCAGCCTCTTGACGTGACAGGTCACGCGCATTTATCTCTCTTTCAGCCCTCAGCTTATCTTCATCAAAATCGGTCATTGCTGGGGAACTCCGGCCATTGCGGAAAGAACACTCGGATCAGCTGTCTGCGCCTCGCTAAGCGTTTTAGCGCCCTGCGCTGCTGCCATGCCCATTTGCATAGCCTGCTGTTGCTGCTGTTGTTGGGCGCGCTGCTGCCGTGTGGCCTGCACGTCCTCTTCAGGGACAACAACCGTCGGAGAAACGCCTGACATAATCGCATAACTGTCAATCGCCTGGTCAACGTTGAGCTTGTCGAGTGCCTCAGGCTTGGCCTGCGCCATGTTCGCTACGAAGCCAACAAAGCGCTCAAGGCTGCCCAGCCCGATAGCTTTCTGTGCCTGAGCCATAACTGAGATGTATTCGATGCGAAGCGGCATGCCCTGCATCACGTCCGGCGGTTGCGGGAGCAGGTTCTTTTTCACCATGATGGAGAACGAGCGGTCGATCAGCGGATCAAGAAACTCGTCGTTCAGGCGTTCAAGTACCGGCCCGAGCATCAGCAGCTTCTCTTCTTTCATCTCGATCACCGCTTCAACCGGCATAGAGCGGGTATTCACGTTCTGAAGCATCATGAAGAGGTCAGTAAAGTAGGCGCTGTTGATAATGCTGCGCGTGTCCTGGATATCGGCCAGAAGGTCGGCGGTATTAGGGTTAACCAGGTATGCAGGCTTAAAGCCGTCCTGAGAACCCATCTGGTCGATATAAGTAATAGCGCCTGGCAGCAGAGAAACGCGCTGGTTCTTCAGCGAAGAAGGTCCCACCATTGGCGGGTTGGTTGCCTTGTCGATAAGCTGGCTTTTGCGCTTCTGCTCAAGCTGCAACGCTTTAACCTGACCCAGCGCCAGCATGCCAGGGCATGAAGAGCCGTAAACGTCCTCGCCGTTTACTTCCCAGCGTGGCGCCAGAATCGGGAACTCATCAAAACCAGATTCACGCAGCACGCGGTCATTGTCGCCGCCAGCCTCGTAATACACTGACTTGTAGAGCTTGTTCTTCGCGTCCAGCTTTCCTGTATCACGGTTCAGGTTCGGGTAAACGGCCTGGACAACTTCAATCCACGTTTCATAAGCGCCGGTTTCCCATAAACCCTTAACGGAGGTGCTGACCTTATCGATGCCAAACATCTGCACCATCTGGCGCACGGTCATGGAAAATTCACGGTATGTAGTATCAACACTAAGACGCGGACTGTTCGCAATGTAAAAGCTGCCAAGCGGGAACGGATACGTGCGGATTATGTCCTCGTTATCCTCGAGTACCGCCATAGCAGAGGTGCCATAGGTGCCAAGGCTGCCGTACATGATTGGCAGTGACTGGTACAGATTCGACTTATTGAACATGTCGTTCATACGGTTCTGTACAGTCTCCAGCCACATCTTCACCGGGCCGTAGTCCATCATCTCGGGATCAGGTGTTGCCAGCTTGAACCATGGTCGCGTCGGGCTTGTGATCCCGGACATCATGCCGGAGGCCAAAGTACGGTTAGCCATGGTGGCTGTCGGGTCAACAATCTTAGTGTTGCGGCGGTCGCCGCGGTTAACGTCACTCTTCAGGAAGCGACTGCTGCGCGGGCTAATCCACTCGCTCAGGTCTTGCCAGTGCGGCTCAAAAGAGCTTCTGTCCTGCTTAAGCTGGCTCAGCTCTTTCTGCAACTGCTCCTTCAGAGTATCCGGCATCGTTAACCCTTACTGGCCGAGCAGCGTTTTGCCGCTGGTTGTTGCTGTGGACGTATCGCCCTGGGCACCAGTCAGCAGCGTAGAGTTGCGGCCAGCCGCAGCGCGGCGGCGGCGCTCTTCATCATCACGCGCGCCAGTAACAGCAGCATCCTGCTCTTGAGGTGCTGCCTGAATCTCCGGCGCTGCCGGTGCTGATGGTGTACTTCCCATGCACATAGCGTTAACTCCAATGCGATTTAATTATTACCAATTAAACCACATAAGAATTATTTGACGTAGTATATTGACAGGTTACAATGTAATTATTACCTTATTGGTAATAACACGGTGTATGGCACATGCATCGCTAGCGGTCCCGAAGGCTCCTTTGCGTACTCATACCGACGGGATAAACCGGAATGTGCAAGCCGGGTCTTGTAACTACCTGACATGGCGACTCACCATCGCGGCGATACGGTGTGGCACCTCGGAAGAGACGAGGGCACAACGGCAGGCATCGTTCAGAACTCCCTTTCACTAATGTGGTTGGCAGTTAAACGCAACTGGAAGATGCCTACCGTTGTGGCAATTGCGGCTAAGCGCTCGCGGCGAGGCATGTTTTCAAACACTGAAAATGAAACGCTTTAGATAGTCTGACGTCGCCGGGTGTTGCCAGCCTGGCAGGTGGAGGCACCACCACCACAACCCAATCACGTAGCCAGCGTGGTACCAGAAGTAAGAAATGCTGTGTGTAGTCTTGGCGGTGGCAGTTATTCCCTTACTGACCACCGCCCTTTTTACACCAGGACGCCATTGCGATGACTTCCTGCTGTGAAAACCAAACTCCTATTGCTTCCAGTTCGCCCGGTTCGCCGGGCATTTTTTTAAGGTGAGATTATGAAAACAGTTAATATTTTGGCGAAACATCTTCACCAGTGGCCATTCAGTATGATTCGCCTGACACAGTCACGCGATGGCGTGTTCCATGGCACTCCATATGGAGAGGAATACTCGACATCTATCTTCTCCCCTGCCCATCTCGTGGGTGTAGCCGTTGCTGATGATGCCGGAATTTCAGTTACTGAATCCGATTGGTTAGCAGCAAAAGCCGAAAGCGCCACTGATACAACCTGCAACATCTCCAATACCACCACTGAAGAAGAGCAGCGCTTCAACGCTAAGTTGCAATGCCTGGATAAAGCGATTTTGCAAACCAGCGCATTCAGCAAACCAGCTGCCGAAGGCCTGGCTGAGGCCATCAATGCTGGATTTGACAAAATATCCAAGCCATTCATCATGCCTAGTGAACCGGTGAAGGTTATCGAAAAGGATTTATTTATCGCCGCAGTTGAGCCGCTCATGAAATATCTTAGCGAAAATCACCATCCGCACACATCAGTGATAGTAAACAGCATCACGTCTGAATTAGTAACCGGGGAGATGGTTCATAATACCGACAGATATTTAAGAGACTAACACCGTGACCAGTCACAATTAGCCCGCCGATGCGCGGGCTTTTTCATGCATACGGATCATAATCCGTGATGGCTCTACCCTGCTGCTGGCCTGGCATTCCAAACTGTTTTTTCACGACAGGGAAAGCGTAGGTAAGCACATAAGCATCAGCATTGTTCGGCGACCGTCCAAGCACCTCTTTGATTTCATCCTTGTCCTGTAAAATCTTCCGGCTGTCCTTAAGGCGAACTTTGTATTCAGGTGCACTTAGCTCGTCGGCAAGGTCTTGAGTATCAAGCTGAGCTCCGAGTTTCAGCGCGTCGCGGGCTGATTTGTACATTTCACCGCGCTTATTTCCCATCTCAGGATCTGATGTGCCGCTACCGAACCCTATCAGCGTCCAGTTACGCCCCCAGTTATCACCCACGGATTTCAGGCCGGTTCCGTATCCATAGTCGATAAACACCGCGTCAGCCTGGTATTGGTCTTCAAAGTCGGCAATTACCTTGGCGAACCATACATCATCTGTTGTGCGTGGATACTCGCCCAATTTCTTGCAGTGTAAACCTTTGCGGAGGTATATAACTGCCGGGTCTTTACCCTGGTGTGATGGGTCAACGCCAATAACCGTTGCTGCATGCATTACCTGCGCCTCGGTGATAACCCTTCCCACCGCTGGCTGAGTAAGGCCAGAGGGAATGAATTGGTTCTCAGACGCGTCAGGGAATATGCCGCGGACACGAACTTTCACAAAGTCGCTGTCCTCGCCGTAGTCATCCACCCACTTCTGCAACTGCTGTTTGTTGGTGCCTTCCACCGTACGGCTATCTATCTGCTTTGCCTTCCAACGGTGCCGGTATTTTCGGAAGCACTCGCGGAAACGCCCGGTGTTACGAGTCGGGTTACCGAACGCCACCCAGATGATTTCCGTGTCTTCGTCGGTCAGCGCTCCTTCTGCTACTTCCCACACCAGATCCGCGATGTTCGATGCCTCATCGAAAACCACGATGATGCGCTTACGCTCGTTGTGAAGCCCGGCGAACGCCTCGGTGTTGTGTTCGCTCCATGGAATGGCGTCGGCGCGCCAGCGCTTATCGTGGCCGGGATCGTTGCTGTACATCGCCGTGGCTGTGGTAGTGAACCACTCGGAGGTTATGGCCAGGTTCGACCATTTGATGATTTCCGGCCAGGTCTTGGTGCGCAGCTGGTTATCGGTGTTTGCGGTAACCACCACCTTACAATCCTCGCAGGTAGACATGCCCCAGTTAATCAGCATCGAGATAAAAGCGGATTTGCCGATACCATGCCCGGATGCCCGGGCAATCATCAGCGGCTGATGCCGGGTGGTCGGGTTCTGCAAGTGCTCGCCTATCTCCTGGAATGCGTCGGCCTGCCACTGGCGGGGACCAGATGCGTGAGCAAGCTCGGTGCCATCCTCACCCCATGGGAATGCGTAGAGCGAATAGCCGAGCGGATCATGCGTAAACCCGGCTATGTCCTCGATCAGTTGCTCTTCCGGGGAAAGGTTGGCGGCATCGGTCATTCATCACCGCCTTTCGATTTTGCCAGGCGGCGGCGGGCGGCGGCCATGCGGTCTGCAATGGTGACATTGACGTTAACGTCCAGACGCTCTTTGAACGCCATTACATCGACGTGCTTACCGATTAACTCGAGGTTCTTCACCTTGTCTGGCCATTTAACCTTCTGTAGCGTTGACTCGATATCGTCCTCACCTTCTTTCATAGCCATCGTTATGCGGTTTATATCCATCGCGCTGATTGATGTCCGCCATACTTTTGGCCATTCGCTAACCGGCCTTAACCCGCCGTCGTCGTTGAGTATATCCAGCACGTCCATCTTGTCGATTTCCACCAGCCGCAGCAGGACGTAATCAGCGCTGACGCACAGGCGCTTATTGCGCTCTGCCATTAGTTCAGCGATACGCTTCTGCACGCGCTCATCACGCATGTTCTGGCTGGCGAACTTGGCCGCCGTCTTGTGCGAATACCCGGCATTAATCGCGGCCTGGGTCTGGTTCTCCGGGCATTTAATGTATTCCTGGCAGTACGCTTCGACCTTCGCCGTCAGCGGCTTGTACTGCGTTGATTTCCGTTTCGGGTTAGCGACCATCGTTACCACCTGGTTATAAGTACCTTTTTGGTAATATTAACACGCAAAACAAAGCCGCCATAGTCGGCGGCCATTGTTCAGAATCCATCATATTCATCAAACATTTTTACCACCGTGACCAGTCACAACTTTAGCTTCATGTCGCGCCACCCTGCGGTTACCCAGCACTGACTATCACCGGCGCACGGGCACGAATTAACCGGAACCCGATCACCGCATTTCCCGCAGCGCCCGGCTGCAATGGATTTAATCAGGCCATTCATGCGGGCATTGTCCTGCCGGATAAGCAGCGCGATGTACTCCGCTGCATCGTACGGCGCCTTACCCGGGCGCCGGGCGGCGCAGTTCTGCGTCAGCATCTCCAGTTCCTGGGCATCCAGCGGCAGATCGATACGTCGCTCGCCACCAGCTAACTGCCGCGCTCGCTGCGCGGCTTTGCGTTCTGCTGCGGATTTAGCCATCGGAATTGACCTTATCCATGTGCCTTGAAGTAACCCAGGCCACAGCGGTAGCAACTAAAACCGGGTGATTACAGGGAACCTCATCCTTAGGGCCGTAACCAAAATAACGCTCAAACCAGTTGAGGAAATCGCTGTCAGAGTAAGCCAGCGCTATCATTTCATCGTTACTCACTATTTCACCTCCAGCTCTGCGATGCGAGCCAACGCCGCGGTTAAAGTGTCTTTCAGCTGGTCTGAGTAGAAATCGTCGCAGCAACTAGCGCACATGGCGCTGTCATCGGTATGGATAACCGTCATGCGCCATGCGTCGCAATGATCACATGTGCGCATAACAGACGATGACCAATCCCGGCGGATGCGCTCAGGCATCCGCAGCGCTTCGAGTTGTTTATTCATCACTCTTTACTCCGGACATAATCGTGAATGCTGAAAGCTGAGGATTGCCGCGAATAATTGACGTAGCCTCTGCAAATGCTTTTATGTGGCGACCGTCAAAAGGTAGTGTGGTAGTGCAGCAGCCGATTCCTTTTTCTTCGCTGTTCTCATAAGCAAATGAAGCAACCATCGGCAGGTTGTGCTCGTTGCAAATGTCGATAATCTGCTTCATCAGCGGACTGATTTTCTCGTCGTAAACGTTTTCGAGGTTGTAGTATTCGAGTTGTTTAGTCATTGCTGGCCTCGGCTTTAACAAAAATAATCCAGTGGGTTTTGTCGGCTTTGCCGGTGCGCTGCCAGATAGCAGGCTTCTCGTCAGTGAGGGCAATAACCTGGCTAACCGGAACCTGCGTTTCGTTCCACTTGAAGATGAGTACGCCCTGTGGCCGCAGCACTCGGAATGCTTCACGGAAACCGGCGCGCAGGTCATCGCGCCAGGTGTCTTTATTGAGCCGGCCATATTTTTTACCCATCCATGCATTCTCGCCGACACGCTCAAGATGAGGCGGGTCGAACACGACAACCGGAAAGGCGTTATCGGCGAACGGCAGCGAGCGGAAGTCTGCAATCACATCAGGACTGATAACCAGCTTGCGACCATCGCAAAGGGTGTGCTGCTCGGTGCGGATATCGCTGAATACAGCGCGTTCGTCCTGCTTATCGAACCAGAACATGCGGCTGCCGCAGCACATGTCGAGAATCGACGGCAGCGCTTCGGTGTTATTGCTCATCGCTGGCCTCCTTGTGACGAAGCCAGATGCACACCGCACCATCTTCGGTATCGTGAATAGAGCCAACAAACCAGCCATCGCCAGGCGCTGATAGCTCCGGCTGCCAGGACGAAATGTCGTAGCCGTCTGCGCTCGGATCAATTTCGTTCTCGCTACGGTATTCAATGATCCATTCGAGGCCGTTTTCGACCATCCAGGAATTAAACTCTGACATTGGGATGCGCTCGCGCCCATCACAGAACTTGTCGTATTCCGGGTGCGTCCAGTAGCCGTACTGATCGCGTTCAACCGGCAATGCTTGAATTTTCATGCTCATTTTCCTTGCTCCTTGCGCAGTTCTGTCGCCATCTCTGCCATGATTTCATCAGCGAATTTGCGGCTAAAATCACCCTTGGTTGCATCTTTCAGCATGTCAGCAGCGCTAAGAATCATGCGGGCAACGTCGACAACCTCTTTTGCTGGCGAGTCGATAAACCCGGCATCCCAGGCAGCAAGCAGACGATTAGCGGTGAAGTAGATACCCTCAGCCCGCGCATCGTTGCGTATCTGTGCCAGCGCGGCGTCGGTGGTTTCAGTGTCTACGCGGATGCTGTCACGAAGAATGAAGAAAGCGTTGAGCATTCCAGTTTCTGGAACATCGTCCTGATGCGCCTCGTACGCATCAAGAGCCTTCATCATTTCTCTGCCGAATGGCTGAGGATGGGCATTACGATACTTTTCCATTTCCGCCGCCAGCCCCTGCACCTGAGCCTCCAGGTTCGTCACCGTGGCTTCGTAGGCAGTTACCTCATGACCCTTTTCACGCAGAGCCAGGGTTGTTACATCAAGCTGTGCCGCCAAACGTGAAACAATCTTCGCTATCTCGATGATTGGCGTGTCGTTCGATATGGCTTTGGCGAAGTCATACCCCGCCTTGACTAACTCATTGTTTCCGCTGTGCATAGTTACCTCTCTTTACCTTGATAACCTATTGATTTAATTGATTACTAAACCGTTTTAAAATTCTTCAATCTTCCACCCGCCACCGAGCTTTTTCGGTTTTGGGGTAATAGCGATGATTCGAAACGGGTACTGGTCTGCGGCTACTTTGGTTTTCACCCGGGCATCGTCAGTCCAGAAACCTTTCACTTCGTGCAATTCCATCTGTCCATTCGCCAGCATCACTGCGAAATCAGGCGTGTAGAACGTGTTATCCGCCAGTCTTAGCTTGATACCTTCGAACCGGTACCAGGCTATCTCGCCTGCCCGCTTGCGCATTTCCAGCAACTGGCAATACGCCGCTTCGGTTTTGTTCATGGCCCCGGCTTTCAACCGGCCAAGGGCTTGCACTGACTTCTTCATGATTTACCTCACTGGTAATAATTACCTATTTGGTAATAGTTGGCAATATAAAAAATGCGTAAACAGCGATAATCGCAACCACTGCTTAAACGCTCTCAGAAGCTCACAGAGCTGTTTTACATGTCACCACACTAAAACGACGGCCTGACGCCTAATCGTTGAAACTGATGCCGCTGGTGCAGGATTTTGACCATTCGTAATTCATTTGCGGTTTGTATGTCTCAACTTTTCGAGAATCGCCAGCACTTCAGCACGCCCCGTTCCGCCGTCGTGAGTCCTGCGCCCTGTTGGTTTTTCAGAGAGCAACGGGCGAGGCTCTGGCACTTTCCCACCTGCACGCACTTTGTCAGACCAGGCTTTTAGATGGACCACAGCTCGCTTCTCAATCTCTATGTCGTTCAGGTTGCGATCAATCATCTCTGAGCGAAGTGTGCAGCAGATGTGATACAGCACAGGCTGTTTCCAGTTGAACGTTTCCGGGCAGCTGTACTGATGCCGGGTCCGGCAGTACCGTCGCCACTCTGTAATGACTTCTTCGACCTTCAGGCCAAACGGGTTTGTCACGTCACTGCTGACGATGCCCATGAACTCAGCCAGGTCTGGTGCGAACTGGTTGCCAGCGCAGCAGCGCTGCACACATGCATCAACCGCAGCCTGTAACTGCTGGTCAGTGAGCGCTGAAATCACCTGGTTCCAGCGTAATGACGGCGCTCTGCCGTTCCTGGCTTTCCACTTGTCCGAGTAAATCCCGGTCATTTCTGCCCAAAATACTGCGGATCTCTGGTTCGCTTCTGCCGTTGGCTCGAAGCTGTTCTGCCATGGCTGCGATTGAGTCCTCGACGGCATCACCCCGCCACGGCCCACGGTACCCATCAGCTCGGATATTGGTTTCATCGCGTTTGTCTCCGGTTGGTTTGTTACGGCCCTGATTGCGCTTCAGCGCCTGGGCGAATTTCTGTTCCCACTGAACGTGGTGGAATGCCTTACCCTCTGCCTGCCAGTACGTGACAAATTCCCGCAGCGCCGTTTCTGGTGGTGGCTCTGTCATCACGCAGCCCCACTGTGCCGCCTTCAGCAAAAAGTCATCGTCCGGGCGCCAGCCCTGGTGCAGGGTGAACTTTCCGGTGATGCCGGATCCGCCTGGTGAAGGGGGGCGGTTGTCGATTATCGAGTTAGCCGCAGCAGGTCCAGGCGAAACGCTTTCGCGCGCACCCGCGCTAGAGAGGGGTTTATCTTTTAGATCTTCTCTTCTCTTCTCTTCTCTGGTCTTCATTTTGTCCGCTTCTGATGCGGACACTTTGCGGACGTTTCTCTTCCTGTCTGCATCCTGTGCGCGACGCTTTGCCGACTGCCCGTTATGGGCTTCAAACCTTGGCATGACTAGGTTTTCTTCCTCTTCACATAACCAGCCGACGGCAATCATTGCCCGAGCAAAACCGGGGAAGCCGATCAGGTCGTCCAACGTTTCAGGACTGTAACCATCCAGAAAACCATCAACAGAGTGGACATCGAAAAGACACCATGCGGAATGTAGTCCGCCAACTATCCGCAATCTGTCCGCTTTCAATGCGGACGCCATGCGGACAACTTTAGGATGCGTGTGGAGGTCAGCGCGCATCTTGATCCAGTCACCAGCCATCAATCACCTCCAGGGGTTACCACCCGGAATTCGATAACCCAGACCCAGGGGTTAGCCTGCCAACTCTCTTCGCCGTAGATGGACTCCCAAAGCGCAGCAAAGTTATCGTATGGGGTTTCGTAGTCTCCGCCGCTATCTGGATCTGAGTAAGTTGGTCGCCAGCCGGTGAGCTCCATCCCCTCAGCCTGAGCGTCTTCCTGGCTGATATCATTAAGCCGCTCAGCGCGAACGCCGGTAATCTCCAGCGTTATGCGACTTGCCCAGCGCGGCATGTGGATTGATGGCGTCCATTTCCCGTACGGCCAATTGCCATCGGCGGCATACAGAATTGCAGAGCATCCTGCCGGTTCGTCGTGGTCGGGCACGGTGCTGAACGTCTCTCGCACCCAGATGCGCTCCCCCACATAACCGTATGGGCATGCTATGGGCATATCACCGTTGCGGACCATCGTTCGGCCGGCATGGAATGGAATCCAGTATCCAGGCTCACCGCATTCATCTTCAGGCTCTATTTTTTCCGGCTGCGGCTTCATAATCCGCCGCGTCTGCGTCTTCAAACCATCGAGGATGGCGCGCACCATCTCAGCATTGAAAATCATCCCGCGCTCTTTCATGCCGCCCCCTGAGCTGCCTTCATCGTCTGGATGAGTTCATTACGGTGTCGGTATACACGCGCAACGGTGCATTCAACACAGCCGCCGTTCGCTACCCAGCGCTCGCTGTCATGGCCGTACTTGCACACCTTTCCGGTATAGAACTTGTTGAGGCCGAGCTTTGCCGCCTCTACGCGAGTAATAATTTTCAAGCCTCACCCCTTGGTTTTGTGTTTTTGTTACAGCTTATTTTGCACTACAGCACGCAAAGATCAACCACAAACGGATTTTAATTACCATTTTCTAGCGAGCATAAAAAAGGCCGCTCATTGGCGGCCCGCTTGCGGAGGTATAACGGGGGGATCAGGAGTAGAAAAAATCCACCAGCTCAGCTTTGGATGAAACAGCCTGGCGGGATTTACACGCCTTAAAAAGCCCTTCCATCAGCTTCTTAGCTGGAACGCGGCGCCGCCCGGTGAGGTGCGTCTGAATGTAGTGGCTGGTCGTCCCGGCGTCGTCGGCAAACGCCTCGCGCTCGTCTTTGTTCATGTCCAGCCAAAATTTTTTAAAATTAAATGGCATATTTTTTGGTTCCCGATAGCTATTTCTATCCACAAATAATTACCGCAAAGGTAGATAAAAGCAACAACTATTACCAATTTGGTGTCTTTACCTTTTCGGTAATAACGCTTTAAATTTAGGTAATTATCCATTCCTTTAAGGGTTTTACGTTACAATGAAGAGCATTTCAGACATCAGGCGAGAGAACCTTACCGAAGTTATTCGGCGTTATTTTGACGACAATCAGACGCGTATGGCGGAAAGTATGGGCGTCCAGCAGAGCGTTATAAGTCGCTGGGTTAAAGGTCATCGCAATGTCGGAAATTCTTCTGCTCGCAAGATAGAGGAAGTTTCCGGGCGGCCAAAGTATTGGCTGGACACCGACCACGTTCTTTCGCTTAAAGATAGCCGTGAGCCTCAGGAATATGAAGCTCGTAGTTTTATCGGTGAAGTCGCGGCAGAGAACCTGCGCCGGTGGATGCTCGGTGATTCTGTGCTGAACTCTCAACAGCGGGTTGGTGAGAAAGCTGGTATCGCACAGGCGACAGTGCAGCGACTTTTAAGCAAAGAGGCCAGCACGACAATCGGCACTCTGGCGGCCATTGCGGATGCATTCGGGCGGCAGGCGTTTGAGCTTCTTGTGCCAAAAGAGCATCCTGGAATCATCAACTATGACCATGCTCGATTCGCCGCCCTACCCGACTCAGAAAAAGAGAAAGTGCGTTCATTCATCGAATTTATTCTACAGCAGAACCAATAACTAACTGTTTTAATTAAACAAATAAACAATAACACGCCAGTTCCCTCCCCTCACCCACCCCACACAAAGTACCATTTTGGTAATTTAATATCTCAATAACTATTGACTAAAAATCAAATAGGGATAATTATTACCACATTGGTAAACGTCATGCCGCACACAGCAGCCACTGGCCAACACCAAACCCAGCCGCATTGCGGCTTTTTAATCGAATCAACAAGTACCATTTTGGTATTTATTGTGGGGTAAAGCCATGAAATGGCAGCTGGTAGACGGCATGTATCGAGTCACCATTTCCGGCCTGATGAGCTGGAAATTTCATAGCCTGCACGACGGTATCGCGTGGGCATTCATAACAAAAGAGGCCCGCGACGTGGCCGATGAGATGGACGGGATCATCCGATGAGTGAATCAAAAGAACTGGTGCTTTTTAGTCTTCCTTCAGCACCGACAGAACTGGAAGCAGCTTTTATCAATGACGAATACATCAGCAACCTGATTAGCGAGATCCGCGAAAAGGCATCTTCAGTTGTTGGCGACGTTAAAACGGTTAAGGGACGCGGCGTCTACATCAGCATGGCCTCGAACGTACGCAAAACAAAAACTGCGATTGATGATGCCGGTAAGGCGCTGGTAGCAGAAATGAAAAAGCGCCCGGCCATGGTAGATGCAAGCCGCAAGAAGGTCCGCGATGCACTTGATGAACTGGCAATAGAGATTCGCAGACCTACCACTGAGTGGGAGGAAGCCCAGGCGCGCATTAAAGCTGAAGAGGAAGCAAAACAAGCAGCCGAAGCGGCAAGAATACAGTTCGAAGAAGATCACGAAAAAGCGCTTCTCATGAACGAAATATTCGACCGCGACGCAGCAGAGAAAAAGGCTGAAGTCGAGCGTCAGCGCATTGCTCACGAAGAAGAACTGAAGCGCAAGGCAGCGGAACAGGCAAAGCGTGAAGCAGCAGAGGCAGCTCAGCGTGAAATCGACGCGGCAGCAGCCAGGGAGCGCGAGGCGACATTAGCTAAAGAGCGCGCTGAACGTGAAGCCAAAGAGGCATCAGAGAAAGCGGAGCGTGAGAAGAAAGAAGCCGCTGAACGCGCTGAGCGCGAAAAGCAGGAAGCTATTGCGGCCGAGCAACGCAAGGCGCAGGAAGAAGCTGATCGCATTCGCCGGGAAGCCGAAGCCAAAGAAGCGGCGCAACGTGCGGCTGATGTTGAACATCAGCGAGACGTAAACCGTGCAGCCTTCCAGGCCCTGTTTGATGCCGGGATCCCTGAGGAATATGCCAGAGAATGCATCAAGGCCATCGCGCTGGGCAAGGTTCCACACACCGCGATTAACTACTGAGGTTGTCATGAATATCAAACATGTAGCGAATCTTAAAAAAATCATGAGGCAATTTGGTGATGACGATCGACTGTCTGAACAGGTTCTTTCCCGTCACGACGAGCTGGATGCCGCAATCCCGCTGCGAAAAGTATTACCTATTTTCGCAGCGCTTGAATCCCTCGGCATTCGCCAGGGAGTGATTGAAGCAGCAATGGATGACATGGAGTTTCAGGAAACGGCAGCGGCAATGATCCGCGAGTTAACCGGCATCGTTGCCCGCTACGACATCGCAGACCAGATCGATAGCGCGAGGCATGCAGCATGAAAACAGGAATTTATCACGACATCAGCAACGAAGATTACCACGCCGGGAACGGCGTGAGTAAGTCGCAGTTGGATATGGTGGCCATGAGCCCGGCGCTGCTGAATTGGCAGAAATCAGCACCGGTAGATACCGAAAAATTGAAAGACCTCGATATGGGTAGCGCCCTGCACTGCATCCTTCTGGAGCCTGATGAATTCGATAAGCGCTTCATCGTGGCGCCGCAGTTTAATCGCCGCACAAACCAGGGGAAAGAAGACGAAGCAGCATTCCTGCGCGATGTGGAAGGCATGGGAATGACTGTTATGGATGCTGAACAGGGCCGGAAACTTCAGCTTATGCGCGACAGCGCAATGGCACACCCGGCGGCGCGCTGGCTACTGGAGGCGGAAGGCCATGTCGAATCCTCTTTCTACTGGAATGACGAAGAAACCGGAGAGCTTTGCCGCGTTCGCCCAGACCGCTACCTGACAAAGCACCCGGTAATCCTGGACGTGAAAAAGGTCGCAGATATGGATCGTTTTGCGCGACACGTTGAGGAGTTTCGCTATCACGTTCAGGACGCCATGTACCGCGAAGGATTTAAGCAATCCACTGGTGAGCAGCCGGGATTCTTCTTCCTGGCCGTGAGCGAAACCATCGACTGCGGCCGCTATCCGGTTCGTGTATTTGAGCTTGATGCAGACGACGTAAACACAGGGCACACCCTCTTCCGTCGTGACCTGAACACATACCATCAGTGCCGTATCAGCGATGACTGGGGCGGCGTGGAAACTATTAAACGCCCGGAATGGGCACGTAAACAGGATCAGTACCTATGAGCAATGACATCGCAATCACATCGCAGCCTGGCGCTACCGTCGGCACTGCTGCCGCAATTTTCAGTCCGGAAGGTATGAACCAACTGGTTCGCTTCGCAACTCTGATGGCTGACAGCAGGGTTACCGTTCCTGCACATCTTGCAGGAAAGCCAGCTGATTGCCTCGCCGTTGCTATGCAGGCGGCACAGTGGGGAATGAACCCTTTCGCTGTGGCTCAGAAAACACACGTTATCAACGGCGCACTTGGCTATGAAGCTCAGTTGGTGAATGCCGCAATTACTGCTCTGGCGCCGACCAAAGACCGCGTCCATTTCGAATGGTTTGGACCATGGGAAAACGTGATCGGCAAGTTCAAAGAAAAAACCTCCGACAAGGGGAAAAAATATCTTTCTCCTGACTGGACACTCAGTGACGAAAAAGGATGCGGAGTAAAAGTTTGGGCCACAATGAAAGGAGAAAGCGAGCCTCGAGTTCTTGAGCTTCTTTTAACTCAGGCGCAGGTCAGAAATTCAACGTTATGGGGCAGCGATCCAAAGCAACAACTTGCTTACCTTGGTGTTAAGCGATGGGCCCGCCTTTATTGCCCTGACGTAATCCTTGGTGTTTACACCCCCGATGAACTTCAGGAAACACAGCCGCGTGTAGAGCGCGACATCACACCACCAGCAAACACTGCCGCCGGTATGAACTCACTGATTAACGCCAAGCCTGAGCAGTCTGGTAATCAGGAAGTCCGTCAGCAGACGGGAGATGCTCGAGCACCTGAGGAAATCCTGTCAGGGTTCTCCGAGGCTGCAATGCAAGCTCGATCATTGGACGAGCTGGAGCGGGCTTACAAATATGCCTCTCGCGTACTTGCAGACCATCCTGAGTTGCTGGAATCAGCAACCGACGTTTACGGCATCCGTCGCGACGAATTAAACGAAGTCCCTATGTAATCACCTGCGCGGCGCTTCGGCGCCGCAGTGAAATAAGAACGAGAGAGGTAATCATGAAAGGGGCTCTGAACAAAGACCAGCTGGTAGAGAAAACCTCGCTGTCAATGTCGACTATTGATGCACTGGAAAAGGCAGGTGAATTTCCAAAGCGCTTTTACATTACTGCCCGGCGCGCAACGTGGAATGCGGACGAGGTAGAGCGCTGGCTTGATGAGCGCCAGGCAAACAGCCCTGAGGTGTTCACAGGAAAAAAGCCGCCAGTGGATAAACGCCGATTCCGACCGACTCCAGCAGGTATGGCGGCATGATTGCCGCCATCAGGAACAGGATTACTAAGTGCGCCGGGTGGATGATATTCCTCGGCGCAGTGGCCGCCTGGCTGGCTCTGCTGGCAGCGGTACTGACAACAGAAGGTTGGCTGAAATGACAATAAGCCTGAAAACAAAACTTGAGAAGTATCACGCAAATTACGTTTCCCGCCGGCAGTCTGCGATTGTGGCTACGTCACCTGAGGCAATACGACTTGAGGCCCGGGCGCGAGAACTGGAACACGGCGGTAAATTCCGCCTTGCGGCACGTCAGTGGCTAGCCGTATTCGACGCAGCATCCGGTGACGTAGAGCGTGCGCGCATAGCAATGCGCCGGGATCAGTGCATCACACTGAGCAACACCCGCCGGTTCAGTGAAGCGGCTTACGAGATGGCCGGGAGGTTTATCGGATGAGCATCGGAAAATACTCTCTTGTGTACGCTGACCCGCCGTGGTCATACCGCGACAAGGCTGCCGACGGCGACCGCGGCGCCGGTTTCAAGTATCCGGTTATGAGCGTGCAAGATATCTGCCGCTTGCCGGTGTGGGAACTGGCCGCAGAAAACTGCCTGCTGGCAATGTGGTGGGTTCCAACCCAGCCAGCAGAAGCCCTGAAGGTTGTTGATGCCTGGGGCTTCAAATTTATGACGATGAAGGGTTTCACCTGGAACAAGTGCGGAAAACGGCAGGCTGACAAACTGGTATTAGGCATGGGCCACATGACGCGGGCGAACAGTGAAGATTGCCTTTTCGCTTACCGGGGAAATCTGCCTGACAGGATGAATGCCGGGATCGTGCAGTCCTTCACGGCTCCGCGCCTGGAGCACTCACGTAAACCAGACTATGTGCGCGAGAAGCTGGTTCAACTGCTGGGCGATGTGCCACGCATTGAGTTATTCGCCCGCCAGTCGTCGCACGGTTTCGACGTATGGGGCAACCAGTGTGAAAGCCCGGCAGTGCAGTTGCAGCCGGGAAAGGCAATCGACATGAAAGTTTACCCACTCCATGGGGCTGCGTGAGGTAATTTCTATGGACAAAAAAATTCTTGTTACGCGCGATCTGACTGAGCACTATCACATTTCGCGTAAAACTCTGTGGAAGTGGCAGAACCACGAAACAATGCCAAAGGGATTTGCCAGGCCGTTTCCCTCCCCTGACTTCCCGGGAAATCCCAACCGCTGGAAGCTATCTTCAGTGAAGGAGTGGGAGGACCGCAGCCGGGAGCATTAGGCCATTGGCTCACCAAGCACCGACTCAAGGTGTTTGTCCCACACTTCAATCCAGTGCCTCTGGTCTTCCAGATAGTCGTGAAGGTTATAGTGAGCCATAACCCCGACCATCTGGTGACCGAGGATTTTTTCTACCACATGTGGCGGGCAGCCAAGTTCTGATAGTGTCGTCGCTAATGTCCGGCGGAAATCATGCAGTGACCAGTCGTCCATCTTCGCACCATCTCTCGCGCTCCGCGCAAAGTTTGCGGCCACCTGAGGCAATATTGGAGTGTCACTATTTTTACCATCAATTTTTCTCGGGGAGGTCAAAACGTGCTGAGTATTCACCCGGGACTGGTGAGCCTGGAGCAGACGCACCGCAGCTGCGGGAAGCGCCCTTCTGATTGCCTTCCGAGTTTTGTAATATTTTTCCGGTATGGTCCAGGTCATTTCCTCAAAGTTAAACCAGTTCCATTTTGCCTGACGTATTTCCGCTGTCCGGCAGCCGGTAAGCATGACAAATTTTATGAGAAGTTTAGCCTCAGGCGTTTGCCTGAATTTAAGCCAGTAATATATAGTTTTAAGCTCATCACTGCTCAGTACGCGATCCTTGCGCTTTGGCTTACTTCCCACGTCAGACGGCAGTATTCCTTCCAGCGGATTTGATTTTATGGCCTCTCTATTCATGCAGAACCTGAATGCCCGCTTGCATAGTGAAACCATGTAGTGGGCCATGACTCGGCTATCAATGGAGTCAAAAACACTCACCCAGTGCTTCCGGTTTGTGCCGTCTATTTTCACATCACCAAGCGCTGGAGCAACATGCTTATTAAAGACCTGAAGGTAGTAATCCGTTTTCGCCAGGCCTGAAGGGCGGCAATACTTTTCTATCCAGTAAGAGAATGCTTCTGTGGTTGTCAGCGATTCGACCAACTCTATTCTTTCAAGCTTAACGCGCTCGCGAGGATCGAAGCCGTCCACCAGCCAGCCGCGAAATTGTTGCCTTCTTTCCCTGGCCTGGGCGATACTCATTGCCGGGTACTCGCCGATATTTAGCTTTACCGCTTTGTTATCCCAGCGATACCGGTAGAAGAACGTGACCTTACCGGCCTGGCTTATTCTTGCATTCAGGCCGTGCGTGTCGGCTACCACCTCGATTTCATCGCGACGTTTACCGAGAGCCTTTTTAAGTTTCGTATCAGTGAGCATGAGTTGAGTACACATTTTTTGTTTTGGTGCACAAAAGTGTACACAAAAGCTAGTCCTCAAAGATACCCGAAAGGTAACAATTGGAATCGCTTTGACTCGGTTAGATGGACGAAGCCTCCGCAGGCATGGAGCGGAAGGTAACGGTAGGTTTCAGAGAGAAATTTATCGAAACGGCAGGATTAACTTTTCAAAAAAGTATTCTGACAGGAAGTAAAACGAGCCTGTGACATTCGCAGGCTCGCTGTTCGCTTATGCCTCAACCATCAGCAGATACTTGCGGCGAAAGCTGTCTCTGTCCAGCGGGCGCGAGAAGAGAAAGCCCTGCGCCATACGGACATTGTTATTAAACAGCATTTGCATCTGGGAAAAGGTTTCCACCCCTTCGGCAATCACATCTACCTCATGATCCTGAGCACAGCGCACGATGTTCAGCGTTTCATCGGTGCAGGAAGCTTTAAAACAGGAGCGGTCGAGCTTAATAAAGTCAACGCTTAATAGCGCCAGCCTGTCCTGGATCTGATTCACCCCATGAATATTATCCCAGGCCATCAAAAAGCCGGCTTCACGCAGGCGCAGGGCATTTTCGCGCCCGGTATCATCCAGCGCGATATCGTTATCCGTAATTTCAAAAACAATGCGCCCAACGGGAACCGCAAGCCTGGCCGCCAGGGCACAAACTCGCCCGGCAAATCCCTCGTCGTTCAGCTGCACCGGGGAAAGGTTCAGATGCAGCGGATAAGCCGCATTGTGCGGCGTAATGACCTCCGCCATATAGCTGAAGGCCATTTCAATCACATGCTCTCCCAGGGAAACGATGCCGCCATTTTCTTCCAGACGGTTAATAAACAGGTTCGGGGCAATCAGATTACGGCGATGAACGCCCCTGATTAGCATTTCGGTCCCGACGCATTTAAAGCTGGATGTGTCAAAAATCGGCTGCAATAGCGACTCAAAAGCCAGGCTAAAATTATTCTTCATCACCCGATTAACGATAAATTCAGTGCTTTTTTCCATATTAAAACTCCTCGTGCAGGTGCGCCTTAGCTGGTCGCGATGACAACTTTATTTTTACCGCTGGATTTGGCTTTATAGAGCAGCTTGTCCGCCTTCTCGATAAGGCGCGCGTAGTCTTCCCCCCGCCACGGGCAAAGGCCGCCGCTAAACGTTACCGTAAGCCCTGGCTCACGCCAGACTTTGGCCTCCAGCTGTTTACGCCAGCTCTCCATGATTTCCATCGCCTTGACCTGGTTGTCCGAAAAATAGATAAAGGCAATTTCTTCCCCGCCGTAGCGATAGAGTTTGGCGCGGTCGTCGAGCAGGCCCATTCCCATATCGGCCACAACTTTCAGCACCGTGTCGCCAACCAGATGGCCGAAGCCGTCATTTATTTTTTTGAAATTATCAATATCGACGATACCGATACTGAAAGGGGCTTCACGGGTGATTAAGTAGTCGAGATCGTTATCGAAACTGCGGCGGTTTAGCAGCCCGGTGAGCCCATCGGTGAGGGAAATATGTTTGGCATTTTTTATTTGCTGGCTGCTTTCGGCTATCTCGCTGATGAGTTTATTATCCGCGCCCTCATCCAGCGCCAGCCTGCCAAAACGCATCATCGAAACAATATCAACGATCATTGACTTGATTGACTGACGCATAAAGAACCACAGCATCAAATAAATCGTAAGGCAAAATATAAATACCGGGATGATAATTTGGGTTTCGAAAAGTGCAAAGCCTTCAATTTCATTTTCACTTACCCCATACACCACAAACCAGTCGGGGTTAGAGTAGGAATAATAGTAATAATACTTACGCTCATTTTTATCAAAAAACGAGCCCAGTCCATTGCTCATTTTCTGCATAATTGCGGGTGAAATAACGCCGGTGCCTATAGCGTCGCTATCCGCATCGAGTATGGCTTTTCCCTGCCTGTCCACGATGGAGAAATGGCCGACGCTCGGGCTTTTGAGCTGGCGCAGCGGATAGCTCATGTTAATAAGGTTCAAATCCATTGCAAACACGCCGTAGCGCATACCTGTATCGCTGTGGAGCAGCTTTGACATGGTTATGACCGCTGCGTTATCCCTCGCATTTGCATAGATTGCAGAGTAGTTAATAAAGGCATTTTTAGCGCTGATATTCTCGTACCACGCCCGCCCGACCAGCTCAAAACTGCTGTCGATATAGGATTTGGGTATGCTGTTATAGCGGCCATCACGCTTCGCCACGATATAGCCGGAAACGGACGGCATCACCGCTATTGAAGTCGTCAACTTTTTCTCCATTTCCTGGTTTTGATTATTTACCAGGGCTTCAACATTTTTACTGTCCAGTAAAATAGTGTTTTGCCATAGAGTATTTTCTAAAACCTTCAATTGCTGTTCAAGATAGAATGTCGCAACATTATGAACGAAGCCTTCGTTTTCTTTGTGTAGCGTTCTTTTTTGATGACTATAACTTACACCGGAAATTGCCATACTAAAAACAATTAGCACGACAACAATAATCACAAATAAAAAATTCACTCTTTTAGCGTAAGAGAAATCCTTTTTAACTAAATCGGCAATCAAATTATTTCGCTTCCGTGTGCTGTAAATTAAAAAGCACAAAATAGCCACTACAACCGGCTTATGGGATGATCGCGATCATGAAAAAAACAAACTTCCGCCGTCTGGAAAGATAATTTCCAGCTTAGAGGAAGCGTTATTTCCTCATTTACAGGAATATATATTTGATGGGCACCGCATGCGGTGCCCTGGCCTTATGCCCAACGATCGTGGATGGCAAACAGCAAGGTATTACGCTGCTGGTTCACCAGGCACTTTCGAATGGCATGGATGCGCATATTGCGTCGGGACTGGCTTTCCAGCCAACGCGCCCTGCGTTTTTGCGTCTGGCGCTGCATCCGCCAACGCCCGACTTCCGTTCTGCTACGCCTCATTTTTACCACTCAACTTTCTAAAAAAGACCCGCCATTATAGAACCTTCTGCCGGGCAAACCATCCGTTTTGCGTATACTTTTAGTGTTAAGCGCTGAAAGTTCTGCGTACACTCTCAACTATTCGGTTTCAAAAGGATTTTTAAGGCATGACAACCTTCTATACCGTGGTGAGCTGGCTGGTCATTCTCGGCTACTGGCTGCTGATTGCCGGCGTTACGCTGCGAATTTTGATGAAACGCCGCGCCGTACCCTCAGCTATGGCCTGGCTTTTGATCATCTATATTCTGCCGCTGGTCGGCATTATTGCTTACCTCTCGGTTGGGGAACTCCACCTTGGCAAACGGCGTGCGGAACGCGCCAGAGCGATGTGGCCTTCGACGGCAAAATGGCTGAAAGACCTGAAAAACTGCAAGCATATCTTCGCCAGTGAGACCAGTAAGGTCGCCGAGTCCCTGTTCCAGCTTTGCGAAAGGCGCCAGGGCATTGCCGGAGTAAAAGGCAACCAGCTTCAGTTACTCACCAGTTCGGATGACACCATGCAGGCTTTGATCCGTGACATCCAGCTGGCCCGGCACAACATCGAGATGGTGTTCTACATCTGGCAGCCCGGCGGTATGGCAGATCAAGTTGCCGAGTCGCTCATGGCGGCGGCACGGCGCGGTATTCATTGCCGTTTGATGCTCGACTCCGCGGGCAGCGTCGCCTTCTTCCGCAGCCCGTGGGCTAATATGATGCGCAATGCCGGTATTGAGGTGGTTGAGGCGCTTAAAGTTAACCTGATGCGTGTCTTCCTGCGCCGTATGGATTTACGCCAGCACCGCAAAATGGTGATGATCGATAACTATATTGCCTACACCGGCAGTATGAACATGGTCGACCCGAGGTTCTTCAAGCAGGACTCTAACGTGGGCCAGTGGGTTGACCTGATGGCACGTATGGAAGGCCCGGTCGCCACGGCGATGGGGATTGTTTACTCCTGCGACTGGGAGATAGAGACCGGCAAACGCATTCTTCCGCCGCCGCCGGACGAAAATATCATGCCGTTCGAAGAGGCCAGCGGCCACACTATTCACACCATCGCCTCCGGGCCGGGCTTCCCGGAAGACCTGATCCACCAGGCACTGCTGACCTCGGTTTATGCGGCGCGTGAATATCTGATAATGACCACCCCCTACTTCGTGCCGAGCGATGATTTGCTGCACGCGATTTGCACCGCAGCGCAGCGCGGCGTGGATGTCAGCATTATTGTTCCACGCAAGAACGATTCTCTGCTGGTCGGCTGGGCAAGTCGCGCCTTCTTTACCGAGTTGCTCGCCGCCGGAGTGAAGATCTACCAGTTCGAAGGCGGCCTGTTGCATACCAAGAGCGTGCTGGTTGACGGCCAGTTAAGTCTGGTCGGCACCGTGAACCTGGATATGCGCAGCCTGTGGCTCAACTTTGAGATAACGCTGGTGATTGACGACGAAGGTTTTGCCGGTGATTTGGCCGCAGTACAGGACGACTATATCTCCCGCTCACGGCTGTTAGATGAGCATTTGTGGCTAAAACGCCCGCTGTGGCAGCGGGTGACAGAGCGACTGTTTTACTTCTTTAGTCCGTTGCTGTAAAACGTGGCGCATCAGCACTCGATAAGTGGATGTAGACATGGAAATGGATCTGAACAACCGCCTGACCGAAGACGAGACTTTAGAGCAGGCGTACGATATTTTTCTCGAGCTGGCGGGCGATAACCTCGACCCTGCCGACATTATTTTATTCAACCTACAATTTGAAGAGCGCGGCGGCGCGGAGCTGTTCGATCCTTCCGAAGACTGGCAGGAGCACGTCGATTTCGACCTGAACCCGGACTTCTTTGCAGAAGTGGTTATCGGGCTGGCCGAAACCGACGGCGGAGAGCTGAACGATGTCTTTGCCCGCGTGCTGCTGTGCCGCGATAAAGACCACAAGCTTTGCCATATTCTGTGGCGTGAGTAACCGTAGCGCGGCCGCCTGGCCGCGTTATTTTTCATCAAGCTTCGGTAAATGCTCTCCGCAGGTTTTACAGTAATGCGCATTGGCCGCATGATCCTGCTGATGGCAGCGCGTACATTCCCGCACTGAACGCCTTCTTTGCATATCCTGAGACATCTGAGAGGTTAAAATACCTGTCGGAATAGCAATCACCGAATAGCCAATCAAAATCAGCAGCGATGCCACGAAACGCCCGATGGCCGTATGCGGCACAATATCGCCGTAGCCCACCGTCGTCACCGTAACAACCGCCCAGTAGACCGAGACACCCAGGCTTGTGAAGCCATTGGCCTTCCCTTCTATGCCGTACATCAGCGCGCCCGCCGCCACCATCACGATAGCGATAAACGAATAGAACAGAATCAGCTGATTGCTGGCGTTAATCAGGCTGCGCCAGAGGCTCTTGAGGGCGGGCATATAACGTAGCAGCTTGAGAATACGCAGCACGCGTATCGCCCGCATCGCCCGCCAGGCAAAGTAGTAGTGAATAGCGAATTCTGGCCACAGCCACAGCACATAAAGCGGCAGCATGGTGGCGAGGTCGATAATCCCCCAGAAGCTAAAGACATAGCGGATGGGTTTCGGCCAGGTGAGCACGCGCAGAAAATATTCGCAGGTGAAAAGCAGCGTGAAGATAATTTCCAGCCAGATAAACAGGCGCCATTCGCCATAGGTCAGGCTCGGGTCGTTTCCCACGCTGGATTCGGTAAAGACAACGGCAACGCTAAGCAGCGCCAGCAGGCCACAGAACGCCTCAAAGCGGCGGCCGGAGCGGGTGTTTTGGTCGAACAGAAAGCGGTAAAGCAGCGCCCGAAATGATGAACTAGTCCCTGACACGATGATCCTCGCATAAAAAAAGGGCCGGCTCGGTGCCGGCCCTTAGCGGGATTATAGCGGGTCAACCTTCAGACAGGAAACCGCGTGGCGGAAACTGCCTTCCAGTACCGGACGCGTTTTAGCGCATTCCGGCCCGGCAATCGGGCAGCGCGTACGGAACACGCAGCCTGAAGGCGGGTTGATAGGCGACGGCAATTCACCTTCCAGCAGCTGGATAGTTTTGTTCTTCTCCAGGTCCGGGTCGGGAATAGGCACAGCCGACATCAGCGCTTTGGTGTAAGGGTGCAGCGGGTTGTGGTAAACCTCGTCGTAGGTGCCGAGCTCTACCGCATGGCCGAGGTACATTACCAGCACGCGGTCAGAAATATGCTTAACTACCGCCAGGTCGTGGGCGATGAAGATAAGCGACAGGCCCATTTCGCGCTGCAGTTTTTGCAGCAGGTTAACCACCTGCGCCTGAATCGACACGTCCAGAGCGGAAACCGGCTCATCACAGATGATAAGCTTAGGCTCGAGGATAAGCGCGCGGGCAATCCCGATACGCTGACACTGGCCGCCGGAGAATTCGTGCGGATAGCGGTTCACCAGGTTCGGCAGCAGGCCGACTTTCATCATCATCGCCTTTACGCGGTCACGGACTTCCTGACGCGGCATTTTAGGATGATAAGTCAGCAGCGGCTCGGCGATAATATCCCCGATGTTCATACGCGGGTTCAGGGACGCCAGCGGATCCTGGAAAATCATCTGGATGTCGCTGCGCACGTCGCGCCACTCTTCCGGCTTCATTCCCAGCAGATCTTTACCCAGCCAGGCCACCCGGCCTTCGGTCGCTTTTACCAGGCCGATGATGGCGCGAGCAAAAGTCGATTTACCGCAGCCGGACTCGCCCACCACGCCGAGGGTTTCCCCTTCGTACAGGCGCAGCGTTACGCCGTCCACGGCTTTCAGGGTTTTTGAAGGCTGCCAGAACCACTGTTTGCCGTCTTTAATATCAAAGTGAACCTTGAGATCGGCAATTTCTAACAGAACTTTTCTCTCATCTGCAACGGTGCTCATACTAATTCCTCCACCGGTCTAAAGCAGGCGCGCAGGCGGCCTTCACCAAATTGCTCCAGTGGCGGAGCGCTATTACAAGCTTCCATTGCGAACTGGCAGCGAGGCTGGAACGGGCAGCCTTGCGGCAGGCGCAGCAGGTTCGGCGGGTTGCCGGGAATAGTCAACAGCGCTTCCCCTTCGGCATCCAGACGCGGCACCGCGTTCAGCAGGCCAATAGAGTAAGGGTGCACCGGCTGGTAGAACACATCCCGGGCTTTGCCGTATTCCATGGTGCGCCCGGCATACATCACCAGCACTTTATCGCAGATACCGGCTACCACGCCCAGGTCGTGGGTGATCATGATGATCGCGGTATTAAACTCGCGCTTCAGCTCGTTGAGCAGCGTCATTATCTGCGCCTGAACGGTAACGTCCAGCGCGGTAGTTGGCTCATCGGCAATCAGCAGTTTTGGACGACACAGCAGCGCCATAGCAATCATCACGCGCTGGCGCATACCGCCGGAAAATTCGTGCGGGAACATGCGCATACGCTTACGCGCTTCCGGCATTTTTACCGCATCCAGCATGCGCACGGACTCTTCAAACGCTTCCGCTTTACCGAGTTTTTTGTGCAGCATCAGGACTTCCATCAGCTGATCGCCCACCCGCATATACGGGTTCAGGGAGGTCATCGGATCCTGGAAAATCATCGAGATTTGCTCGGCGCGCAGGCGGTTGAGCTGCGACTCCGGCAGGTTGAGGATCTCTTTGCCGTTGAATTTAGCCGAGCCGCCGATGCGGCCGTTAGCCGCCAGCAGGCCCATCAGCGCAAACGCGGTCTGGGATTTACCTGAACCGGACTCACCCACGATGCCCAGAGTTTCACCGGCACGCAGGCTGAAGTTGAGGTCATTGACCGCCGTTACGTCACCGTCAGGCGTTCCAAAGGTTACTCGCAAGTCTTTAACGTCGAGCAGCGCCCCGGATGTGTTCAGTGGAGTGGCCACCGCAGAGGTTTCAATTGTACTCATGGAGGACTCCTTAACGATCTTTCGGGTCGAGGGCATCACGCAGGCCATCGCCGATAAAGTTAAAACAGAACAGCGTAATCACCAGGAAGCCTGCCGGGAACAGCAGCAGCCACGGTGAAACCTCCATGGAATTGGCGCCATCGCTTAACAACGCGCCCCAGCTGCTCAGCGGCTCCTGGGTACCCAGACCGAGGAAGCTCAGGAAAGATTCGAACAGGATCATGCTCGGCACCAGCAGCGAAGCGTAAACCACCACCACGCCCAGCACGTTCGGCACGATGTGGCGCAGCACGATATTGATGGTAGATACCCCGCCAACGTGGGCCGCTTCGATAAACTCTTTGCGTTTCAGGCTCAGGGTCTGGCCGCGCACGATACGCGCCATATCCAGCCATGAAACCATGCCGATAGCCACGAAGATAAGCAGGATGTTTTGCCCGAAGAAGGTCACCAGCAGAATAACGAAGAACATGAACGGGAAGGAGTTCAGGATCTCCAGCAGGCGCATCATTACCGAGTCGGTTTTGCCGCCGAGGTAACCCGCCAGGCAGCCGTAAAGCGTCCCGACGACGACGGCCACCAGCGCCGCTGCAACACCCACCATCAGTGAGATACGCCCCCCGATGGCTACGCGAACCAGCAGGTCACGGCCCGATGAGTCGGTGCCGAAGTAGTGCCCGGATGCCATATCAGGCGCCGCGGACATCATGCCCCAGTCGGTATCAAAGTAGGTAAATTGCGACAGAACCGGAGCCAGCGCCACGAACAACGCAATCAGCACCAGCACAACCAAACTGGTGATTGCCGCGCGGTTATGGATAAAACGGCGACGCGCATCCTGCCACAGGCTGCGGCCTTCAACTTCCAGTTTTTCACTGAAGTTTTCCAGCGCCTCGCTGTTTTTCTTAGTCAACATTATGGCCACTCCAGCTTAGTAACGGATTTTCGGATCGATAACGGCGTACAGCACGTCAACAATCGCGTTGAACAGAATCGTCAGCGCACCGACCAGAATGGTCAGGCTGAGAACCAGTGAGTAGTCACGGTTCAGCGCTCCGTTTACAAACAGCTGGCCGATACCCGGCAAACCATAAATCGTTTCAATAACCATTGAACCGGTGATTATCCCCACAAATGCTGGCCCCAGGTAGGAAAGTACCGGCAGCAGAGCGGGTTTCAGCGCATGGCGCAGTACGATGCGGCGCATCGGCAGGCCTTTAGCGCGGGCGGTACGGATAAAGTTCGAGTGCAGAACTTCAATCATCGAGCCGCGGGTAATACGCGCGATGCTGGCGATGTAGGCCAGGGATAAGGCAATCATCGGCAGTATCATGTACTTCGGCGCCCCACCGTTCCAGCCCCCTCCGGGAAGCCACTTCAGGGTGATGGCGAATATCAATACCAGCAACGGGGCCACCACGAAGCTGGGGATAACCACCCCCGTCATGGCAAAGCCCATTACCGTGTAATCCCATTTGGTGTTTTGATTAAGTGCCGCGACTACGCCCGCCGTTACGCCCAGCACGATGGCAAAGATGAAGGCGGCTGCGCCTAATTTCGCGGAAACCGGGAAGCTGGAAGCCACCAGGTCGTTCACAGAATAATCTTTGTATTTAAACGACGGCCCAAAGTCCCCGTGCGCCAGCTGTTTTAAATAGCTGAAATACTGGGTCGTAATAGGATCGTTCAGGTGATACTTCGCTTCAATGTTCGCCATCACTTCCGGCGGCAGCGTACGTTCGCCGGTAAAAGGGCTACCCGGTGCGAGACGCATCATAAAGAAGGAGATCGTTATAAGAATAAAGAGTGTCGGAATTGCTTCCAGACAACGACGTAGAATAAATTTCAACATTGCCCGTACCTTCTGGCCTGTGCCTTTGCAGTGCGATGTAAATAAGACACGATGGGGCAAGACTGAGCCACCAGCCGCAGCCGGTGAGCCCTGCCCCACGAATTGCCATTAATGTTTGATAATGTACAAGTCTCTGACGTAGACATTATCCAGCGGGTCTTTACCGGTATAACCACCTACCCACGGCTTAACCAGGCGGGCGTTAACGTAGTAGTAAACCGGAACGATTGCTGAGTCTTTATCAAGCTGCTGCTCTGCTTTGTCGTACAGCGCAGTACGCTGAGCTTCGTCAGTCACCTGCAGAGTATCGGCAATGATCTTGTCGAACGCCGGGCTCTTATAGTGAGCGGTGTTGTTCGAGCTGTCGGACAGCATGGTGTTCAGGAAGGAGGTCGGTTCGTTGTAGTCCGCACACCAGCCAGCACGCGCCACGTCGAAGGTCCCCTGATGACGGGTATCCAGGAAGGTTTTCCATTCCTGGTTTTCCAGCTTGACGTTCACACCCAGGTTTTTCTGCCAGATGGAAGCCACGGCGATAGCCAGCTTCTTGTGCAAGTCAGAGGTGTTGTACAGCAGGTTGAAGGTCAGCGGTTTGTCTTTGGTGTAACCCGCTTCGGCCAGCAGTTTCTTAGCTTCTTCGTTACGTTTTTCTTGAGACCAGGTGAACCACTCTGGTTTGGTCAGTTTCGCGCCATCGGTATACGGTGGGGTGTAGCCGTAAGCAGGCAGGTCACCCTGGTTTTTCACTTTATTTACGATGATGTCACGATCCAGGCCCAGTTTCAGCGCGGTACGTACACGAGCGTCGGTAAACGGTGCTTTCTGGTTGTTGATCTCGTAGTAATAGGTGCACAGATACGGGTCGGCGTGTACTTCAGTTGGGATCTCTTTCTTCAGCTTCTGGAACAACTCAATCGGCAGGTTGTTATAAGTCATGTCGATTTCGCCGCTGCGGTAGCGGTTTACGTCGGTAACTTCAGAAGAGATTGGCAGGTAGGTCACCTGGTTAATAACGGTTTTTTTGTTATTCCAGTAGTCGGTGTTACGCACCAGAACAATACGTTCGTTAACAACCCAGTCTTTTACTTTATAAGCACCGTTGGTCACGATGTTTGCTGGCTGAGTCCATTTGTCGCCGAATTTTTCAATGGTTGCTTTAGGAACCGGAGAAACGGACGGGTGAGTCAGCAGCTTGTAGAAATAAGGAACCGGCTCGCTAAGAGTCACTTCCAAAGTATTTGCGTCGATGGCTTTTACGCCCAGATCGCTGGTTGGTTTTTTACCGGCGATGATATCGTCGATATTAGCGAGGTGGCCGTATTGCAGGTAGCTTGCGTACGGGGAAGCGGTTTTCGGGTCAGCCAGGCGCTGCCAGCTGTAAACGAAGTCCTGAGCGGTAACAGGTTCGCCGTTAGACCATTTAGCGTCTTTACGCAGGTGGAAGGTCCAGACTTTAAAGTCTTTGTTATCCCATGACTCGGCAACGCCGGCGGTTGGGTGACCCTGCAGGTCGGTAACCAGCAGACCTTCAAACAGGTCGCGGCTGATGTTGGACTCCGGCACGCCTTCAATTTTGTGCGGATCCAGAGACTGTGGCTCTGAGCCGTTGTTACGAACCAGGTCTTGTTTTTCTGCCAGTTGAACACCCGCCGGGACGTCAGCCGCCATCGCGACATTGCCGGCAATTAGCGCAGTTAAAATGCCTGCTGCAATCAGGCTTTTTTTAGTGATATTTGTCATTGTGTTGGTACTCCACTCATTATAATTACCGGCCCGAAAGCCGGCCTCTTCCCCTTGGGGTCCCTTACAGCGCAGGAGCGTTAAGCGTCCGTACGGGATGCTGCTTTTACTTCTCGCTATCACCGACTTTATTTTCGGGCCGTTCGATACGACAGCCTCATTACGTCGATTCTGTTATGCCGCCGATTGCGTGGTCGACGGCCGGTTGTTCGTTATCGCGATCGGCATGATTACGCTGCGTAATCATTCTCATCTGCAAAAGAAACTTTTTTCAGCGAATTGTTTTGCCCGGAAAGTATCAAAAGCTTCAGATACCCGCCAATACAATTTGCAAATTTGTTAACCATTTCTCTTTTATGGAGAGATTGTGGGGGAAGCGATGCTTAATAAGCTGCAACAGTAACCCACGCATAATCTTTATAATCATGGAGTTACTATGACATCGCCTCATCAGGAGGGAAGAACATGACTCACCCGCTACACCACTCACAAAAAATTAACAATTGGTTATTTTTTAGCACATTCCTCTGCGGGAAGGCATGAATTACTAATATCATCTCAATAAACCCGCAGCAAGCCTGATTGCATAACGGCGGCTAAATATAATTTCGATCGCCACTTTTATGTACAGCTTGTTACAAGGTCAACGGCTAATTAGCGGTTTTCCAAAGCATTTTCTTATGAATGATTCGCATATGCTTTTGCGAAAATGAAGCAATGTTTATTTGAATTTTTAATCTGTGGAGAGAAAAAAAGCAGAATAGAGATTCTGCTTTTTCATTTGAAAGGGGCAGTCGAATTAACTTACTAAGCCAGGGAAAATGGCTTTCACGCCGGTCACAATAAATTCGATGCCGAGCGCCATTAAAAGCAGGCCCATGATACGGGTGATAACGTTGATGCCGGTTTGGCCGAGCATGCGCACCAGCCACGGAGCAATGCGGAACAGCAACCAACAGCAGAAGGCAAACAGCGCGATAGCAATAGAGAAACCGAGCAGGTGACCCCAGTTATGGTAGCGACTTCCCCATACGATGGTGGAGCTGATTGCCCCCGGCCCCGCCATTAAAGGCAGCGCCAGCGGTACCACACCAACGCTCTCGCGAATTGCGCTTTCCGATTTCTCCTGCTTGTTCTGCTTATCCTCGCCCAGTTTACCGCTGATCATCGACATGGCGATGGTCACCACCAGAATGCCGCCGGCAATACGGAATGAGTCGATTGAAATACCAAACACCTGCAAAATGCCATCGCCAAGAAACAGCGAGGTCCAGAGAATAATGGCGACGGAAAGGTTGGCGGTGAGGTTGGTTTTATTTCTTGCAGCCGCGCTCTGATAGCTGGTCATGCTAATAAAGACAGGAATAATTCCTACCGGGTTGACCAGGGCGAACATCCCGATAAAAAACTTAATATAGGTTGGCAAGTCGAAAAAGGATTGGGCCACGCAAGACTCCGCATATGAACAAAGCAAAAGCAGGCGTAATGTAATGGAAAAACACCCCCGCCGCCACGCTATTTCCCTGCATAATCGACTGTCCTGACAACTAATTTTAGCAGCATGGCAAACTGTTACCCGAATGTTGAAAATATGGTAACGTGAGTTGTCGCCGTTGTGACTAAAATTTTAATGATTTTTCAAACACCTGGATACTGTTAGCTGAAAGGTGTCAGCATGAGATACTTGTGATGCAGATCACGAAAAACCCACTCAGAAGTGGGTACTCTTGGGGTCACCTGAAGAGCAGAAATAATATCTCCAGCGGCTTATTCAGGGTCAGGCTCTTTTAGTAAATCAGCGGACGATTTGAGTATTTACACGGTCACTTTTTGTCTTAACACGCAACCTGTTGCCTGCTGACTATACTGTCGACTCGCGCAGCTTATTTACTAAAAGAGTTTAACATTATCAGGAGAGCATTATGGCTGTAACTAATGTCGCGGAACTGAACGCCCTCGTAGAGCGCGTAAAGAAAGCCCAGCGTGAATATGCCAACTTTACTCAAGAACAAGTCGACAAGATTTTCCGAGCTGCCGCCCTGGCCGCTGCCGACGCTCGAATCCCACTTGCGAAATTAGCCGTTGCCGAATCCGGCATGGGTATTGTCGAAGATAAAGTGATTAAAAACCACTTCGCTTCCGAATATATCTACAACGCCTATAAAGATGAAAAAACCTGCGGTGTGCTGTCTGAAGATCACACTTTCGGTACCATCACTATCGCTGAACCTATCGGTATCATCTGCGGTATCGTACCAACCACCAACCCAACTTCTACCGCTATCTTCAAATCTTTAATCAGCCTGAAGACTCGTAACGCCATTATCTTCTCGCCACACCCGCGTGCTAAAGATGCAACCAACAAAGCAGCGGATATCGTGCTGCAGGCTGCAATCGCTGCCGGTGCACCAAAAGACCTGATCGGCTGGATCGATCAACCTTCCGTTGAGCTGTCCAACGCTCTGATGCACCACCCGGATATCAATATGATTCTGGCTACCGGTGGCCCGGGCATGGTTAAAGCGGCTTATAGCTCCGGTAAACCTGCTATCGGCGTTGGCGCGGGTAACACCCCGGTTGTGGTTGACGAAACTGCCGACATTAAACGTGCTGTAGCATCTATTCTGATGTCCAAAACCTTCGATAACGGCGTTATCTGTGCTTCTGAACAGTCCGTTATCGTGGTTGACTCTGCTTATAACGCAGTGCGCGAGCGCTTCGCTACCCACGGCGGCTACCTGCTGCAGGGTAAAGAGCTGAAAGCCGTTCAGGACATCATCCTGAAAAATGGCGCACTGAATGCCGCTATCGTAGGCCAGCCAGCTGCCAAAATTGCTGAGCTTGCAGGTTTCACCGTCCCGGCTGATACCAAAATTCTGATTGGTGAAGTTTCAGTTGTTGACGAGTCCGAACCGTTCGCTCACGAAAAACTGTCTCCGACGCTGGCAATGTACCGCGCCAAAAACTTCGAAGACGCCGTGGTTAAAGCGGAAAAACTGGTAGAGATGGGCGGTATCGGCCATACCTCTTGCCTGTATACCGACCAGGACAACCAGCCTGAGCGCGTGAAGTTCTTCGGCGACAAAATGAAGACTGCACGTATCCTGATTAACACCCCGGCTTCTCAGGGTGGTATCGGTGACCTGTATAACTTCAAACTGGCCCCTTCCCTGACGCTGGGCTGTGGTTCATGGGGTGGTAACTCCATCTCTGAAAACGTGGGTCCGAAGCACCTGATCAACAAGAAAACCGTTGCTAAGCGAGCTGAGAACATGTTGTGGCATAAACTTCCGAAATCTATTTACTTCCGCCGTGGCTCCCTGCCAATCGCGCTGGACGAAGTGATTACTGATGGCCACAAACGTGCGCTGATCGTCACCGACCGCTTCCTGTTCAACAACGGCTACGCGGACCAGATTACTTCTGTTCTGAAAGCCGCTGGCGTTGAAACCGAAGTGTTCTTTGAAGTTGAAGCTGACCCAACGCTGACCGTTGTTCGCAAAGGCGCAGAGCTGGCTAACTCCTTTAAACCAGACGTGATTATCGCCCTGGGCGGCGGCTCCCCGATGGATGCTGCTAAAATCATGTGGGTGATGTACGAACATCCTGAAACCCACTTCGAAGAACTGGCGCTGCGCTTTATGGACATCCGTAAACGTATCTACAAGTTCCCGAAAATGGGCGTGAAAGCGAAAATGATCGCGGTCACCACCACCTCCGGCACCGGTTCTGAAGTTACGCCGTTTGCGGTTGTAACCGACGACGCAACTGGCCAGAAATATCCGCTGGCAGACTACGCGCTGACCCCGGATATGGCGATTGTTGATGCCAACCTGGTTATGGACATGCCTAAGTCCCTGTGCGCATTCGGCGGTCTCGATGCCGTGACTCACGCCCTGGAAGCTTACGTTTCTGTTCTGGCAAGCGAATTCTCTGACGGCCAGGCTCTGCAGGCGCTGAAACTGCTGAAAGAAAACCTGCCGGCTTCTTATAATGAAGGTTCCAAAAACCCGGTCGCTCGCGAACGTGTTCACAACGCGGCAACCATCGCCGGTATCGCGTTTGCTAACGCCTTCCTGGGTGTGTGCCACTCAATGGCTCACAAACTGGGTTCTCAGTTCCACATTCCTCACGGTCTGGCGAACGCCCTGCTGATCTCCAACGTTATCCGCTATAACGCGAATGACAACCCAACCAAGCAGACTGCTTTCAGCCAGTACGACCGCCCTCAGGCACGTCGTCGCTACGCTGAAATCGCCGACCATCTGGGTCTGACCGCTGCGGGCGACCGTACTGCGGCTAAGATTGAGAAACTGCTGGCCTGGCTGGACACCATCAAAGCTGAACTGGGTATTCCTAAATCTATCCGTGAAGCTGGCGTGCAGGAAGCTGACTTCCTGGCCCACGTTGATAAGCTGTCTGAAGACGCATTCGATGACCAGTGTACCGGCGCTAACCCGCGCTATCCGCTGATTTCCGAGCTGAAACAGATCCTGCTGGATACTTTCTACGGACGTGAATACGTAGAAGGCGCGGCAGCAAAAGAAGCCGCTCCGGCAGCTAAAGCAGACAAGAAAGCGAAGAAAACCGCTTAATTGCCTCTGCCTTAAATAACAAACCCGCCGAAAGGCGGGTTTTTTTATTGCCGAATAATCATTACGGACGCCGGTAAGGCATTAAATACAGAAACTGGGGCTATGGCCTCAATCCCTCTTTTAACGCCCCTGAAGCTCCTGTAGAGAGCCTTTAGCCAGCGCCTCTTTATAATGCTTGCGGCAGACGGATACATAGCGCTCATTGCCGCCAATCACGACCTGCTCACCTTCATTATATGGCCGCCCGGATTGGTCAAGGCGTAATACCATGCTGGCCTTACGCCCGCAGAAGCAAATAGTTTTCAGCTCAACAAGCTTATCTGACAGCGCCAGAAGATACTGGCTGCCGCTGAACAGCTCGCCGCGAAAATCCGTGCGCAGCCCGTAGCATAAAACCGGAATATCTAAATCATCAACCACGTCAGATAAAGCGTATACCTGCTCTTTGGTTAAAAACTGACTCTCATCTACCAGCACGCAGTGGACCGGAGCGGACTCCTGCTCGGCACGAATATCGGCAAATAAGTCTGTCGCCTGGTTATAAAGTTTTGCAGGGGATGACAGGCCTATACGCGAGCTGACTTTGCCAACCCCAAAACGATTATCGATCTCTGCGGTATACACCAGAGTACGCATCCCTCTTTCCTGGTAATTGTAGGAAGACTGAAGCAGTGCCGTTGATTTCCCCGCGTTCATTGCAGAGTAGTAAAAATAGAGTTGAGCCATTGCGTCTTTAGCCTGAATCAAAATGTAAATATTGTTGCTGGCGATTGTACCACAGCTCCAGGAGGCTGGGGATTCCCGATTTCCTTGCTAAACATCAGGATTAATAACATCAGATATATTAATAATAGCCGCCGCCGCCCTGCCTATTAGTAAGCGTTTATCTGAGCAAAAAGCCCTTAACAGAGGAGGTTACGGCTTTTTTATCGCCAACCGGAGTAATTGTTCAGCCACTCAATTATTATAAATTGTAAACAGTCGCTAAGACCCATAACCATTAATAAGCAGCAGGAATATTTGATGATTAATGCGAAATTTTTATCTTTTCTACTCGCTAACAACCCCTGCAAGCACAAGGGTTGTTGTCTAAAATTTGAGTCTCAAAGCGCCATTTTCTGTGACCTGGCAGGCGAAAATTAAGTTAACCAAATTTAAACCATCGCATATATATCAGCAAATTTTGAATTCCTTACATTCACGGCTATTGCAGAACTTAATTTAACGCTCTATTATTAGCTCAAACGTCACCCCCCAATAATAAGTTTGAGATTACTAAAATGAGCGAAGCACTTAAAATTCTGAACAACATCCGTACTCTTCGTGCCCAGGCAAGAGAATGCACCCTGGAAACTCTGGAAGAGATGCTGGAAAAATTAGAAGTTGTAGTTAACGAACGTCGCGAAGAAGAAAACGCGGCAGCCGCTGAAATTGAAGAGCGTACCCGTAAACTGCAGCAATACCGCGAAATGCTGATTGCTGACGGTATTGACCCGAACGAACTGCTGAACAGCATCGCTGCTGTTAAATCTGCAGGCAAAGCTAAACGCGCTGCACGTCCGGCTAAATATCAGTACATCGATGAAAACGGCGAAACCAAAACCTGGACTGGCCAGGGCCGTACTCCAGCAGTAATCAAAAAAGCAATGGAAGAGCAAGGTAAAAAGCTGGAAGATTTCCTGATCTAATTACCTTCAGTGCTGCTTATTAAGATCCCGCTTCGGCGGGATTTTTATTTTCAGTCCCCGGACAACACAAACTGCCCCTCCCCCGAAGGCCAGGCATGACGCGGCCTGCATTTGTTATTAACTCGAAGATGCCAATATTTTTTGATTCAATACCCGTCGGCAACTGCTGTTGCTTTCCTGCGTTAATCATAAACTTATGGATAAAATCGATTTATCGTTCTAAAGACTAATCCTTTTCTTAGCTCCGATATAACCCATAAGAATTATCCGAGCCAGGCAGGATATTACTGCATAAAGTTGGATGGACGGGATAACGTAGCCAGGCCACCGCCACGACCATAGCCTTAGGTTTAACGTAAGTTTCTTTACTTTTATTTCTCTCTCCCTCAATACGCCCCTATTAACTCACGGCGTGGAATGCCGTCCCCCCCCTTTTGTTTAACACGCTCCCCAACCCTGGCAGGAAACCCCGGCAGATTAAATAATGAACACATCTATCCCAGAGCAGTATTTCATTTGAAACGGCCACGTCCGGGCTATGTTTGACGAGATAGTAAACCAAAGGCCGAAATTAAGCGTAGAAGCGCTCAGGAGAGGTTTAAACGGAGCAGGAATAACAGAAGTGGTTAACACGTTACCGGCAGCGTACAGATACTTAAGCGTTTCTGTAGCGCCGGTAACTATAAATAACGTCAGAACGGGTTATTTAAGCAATACTGATGGAAGCGCCGCGGCCAATCGCATAATAGACGAAGCCACGCTTATTCAATCTCTCAGGGTCATACAGGTTACGACCATCAAAGATAACCGGCTGTTTCAGAGACTTCTTAATCAACTCGAAGTCCGGCGCTTTAAAGCTTTGCCATTCGGTACAGACCACCAGCGCATCGGCCCCCTGTAAAGCGGCCTCTTTAGTTCCCATCAGCCTGAAATCGCTGCGGTGACCATAAATACGCTGGGCCTCATCCATCGCCTCAGGGTCAAATGCCTGCACTTCAGCACCGCGCGCCCACAAATACTCGATGAGCACCCGGCTTGAAGCCTCGCGCATATCATCGGTATTTGGCTTAAAGGAAAGCCCCCATAGCGCAAAAGTTTTCCCTTTGAGATCATCGCCAAAATAGCGGGTCACAAATTCAGGAAGCTTTTGCTTCTGCGCGTAGTTCACTTCTTCCACCGCCTGCAGAATGCGCGGCGTGTAGCCAATCTGCTCTGCGGTGCGAATCAGCGCCTGTACGTCTTTAGGGAAACAGGAACCGCCATAACCGCAGCCGGGATAGATAAAGCTGTAGCCGATACGGGAATCAGAACCGATACCCATACGCACTTTCTCGATATCCGCGCCCAGACGTTCCGCCAGGTTGGCAATCTCGTTCATAAAGCTGATTTTAGTCGCCAGCATGCAGTTAGCCGCATACTTGGTCAACTCCGCGCTGCGGATGTCCATCAGGATCATTCGGTCATGATTGCGGTTAAACGGCTCGTACAGCTCGCGTAGCAGATCGATGACTTCTTCATTATCCGTCCCGATAACGATGCGTTCAGGACGCATACAGTCAGAAACCGCGGCACCTTCTTTAAGGAACTCGGGGTTAGAGACCACGTCGAACCCGATCTCAACGCCACGCGCCTTGAGGGTTTCAGCCATTACCGCACGAACTTTATCTGCCGTGCCAACCGGCACCGTAGATTTGTCGATAACAACTTTATGCGAGTCCATATGCTGAGCAATAGTACGGGCTACGGCGGTCACATATTTTAAATCGGCAGAGCCATCTTCGTCCGGCGGCGTGCCTACGGCGATATACTGCATTTCGCCGTGATGAACGCCCTGCTCAGCGTCGGTGCTGAACTGCAGGCGCCCTTCTTCAAAATTCTTTTTTACCAGCGGAGTCAGGCCGGGTTCAAAGATAGGGATTTCACCTTTTTTAAGGTTTTCCACTTTCTTTGCGTCCACGTCGATGCACATAACATCGTGCCCGACGTCGGCAAGTACGGCAGCCTGCACCAGGCCAACGTAGCCAATACCAAATACGGTAACTTTCATCTTACCATCCTGCGTTGAATTGAATTATTTCTTCGAGCCAACGGTGGCTTCCAGCCAGGTTTTAAAGTCTTCGCCCAGCGTCTTATGACGAATACCGTACTCAACAAACGCCTGCATATAGCCCAGTTTGTTGCCGCAATCGTGGCTTACGCCTTTCATGTGATAGGCTTCAACGGTCTCTTTATCCATCAGCATGGCGATAGAGTCAGTCAGCTGAATCTCGTCCCCTGCGCCCGGAGGCGTTTTCGCCAGCAGCGGCCAAATATCGGCGCTCAGCACGTAGCGGCCCACAACCGCCAGGTTAGATGGCGCAACGTCTGCTTTTGGTTTTTCGACGATGCCAACCATCGGCACGCTATCGCCTGCAGAAAGCGCGGCGCCTTTACAGTCAACTACGCCATAGGCGGTAACGTCGGCAACCGGCTCAACCATAATCTGGCTGTGGCCCGTTATATCAAAACGGCGGATCATTTCGGCCAGGTTATCCTGGGAAAGATCGGATTCGAATTCATCGAGGATAACGTCCGGCAGAATAACCGCTACCGGCTCGTCGCCCACAACCGGGTGTGCGCACAGCACCGCATGGCCGAGGCCTTTAGCCAGACCCTGACGCACCTGCATGATGGTAACGTGCGGCGGGCAGATGGACTGAACTTCTTCCAGAAGCTGGCGTTTAACGCGCTTCTCAAGCATCGCTTCCAGCTCAAAACTGGTATCGAAATGGTTTTCGATGGAGTTTTTAGAAGAGTGGGTAACCAGCACGATTTCGGTAATACCGGCGGCGATACATTCATTAACGACATACTGAATCAGCGGTTTATCAACCAGCGGCAGCATCTCTTTTGGAATTGCCTTTGTTGCCGGCAACATGCGCGTTCCCAATCCCGCAACCGGGATAACAGCTTTCGTTACTTTAGAATTAATGGCAGCCATTGAAAAACCTCCAGGACTGTTCAAGTTTCACACTTGTCGTCAATTTAAAAACGCGGTTGAGTATATCAGCTTAAAAACAAAAACCGCCCCTGTTTACCCCGGCAGCGGTTAATTTAAGACAAATACGATTAGGTTGAGCGCGATATTACCACCACGCTGCTTACAGAAGAAAAGCTAAATGTAATCAGTTGTTCCGCTGTTTATTCTGCGGACAACATCAGCCGTAAGCGGCCTCCGGAACCCCACACCTGGCACTGCCAGGCGGCGCTGCGCTGGCTGATTTGGTTTAGGTAGGTGTTACCCAGCGTACCAAGCGGCACCCCATTGCTGACCTGAATTTGGTGTTCTCCGGTATTTAACGTGGCATTAAGCCCGGCGGAAACAAGGATAAGGTTTTTTAATCCGCTGTGATAATAACCAACCATTAAAGGAAATTGCCCGCTGAGGTTTGCCTGGCGCAATAGCTGATTGACCTGTTTAAGTAAATTTCCTAATTCCGGAAGGCGTTGACCATGATGAGAAAGTTGTTCCTGCAATAGCCCGTTGAATAACGCGCGTAACAACAGCGCGGCTAATACACCGTTATCTCCGGCGCGGGTAACATCGAGGCAATAAAAAGCTAAGTCATTATCCGAAAGTGGTGCAATATCGAGCACCAGCCCCGGCTGATCGACCGAGATAAGCTGGCGATAATTTATCCTGCAATGCGATATCACTTGCTGAACAGGCGGCTGCAGCTCCTGTAATAGTTTAGAAGCCGCCTGGGGGTCCTGCACCAGGGCGTCCCAGTCCTGAAACAGCCGCTCTTCTTCTTCCACACGGGAATTAAACATGGTCGGGTAGAGGCAGGATAAAACGGTGTCTTTTAACCGATTAAGATCTTTAATCGGTTTCAGCAAGACATCCTGCACTCCAAGACGCAGCGCCTGCGCGATATCGGACATATTTTCGGTAGCAGAAATCACTAAGATAGGCGTCTGGTCGCCTTCATTACGAATGTGCTCCACCAGCTCAAGGCCGTTCATTCTCGGCATGGCTAAATCGCAAATCAGCAAATCCACTGAATGGCCGGCGAGTTTCTCCAGAGCATCCACGCCGTCCCATGCCAGATGGGTCATTCCACCAAGTGAAGTCAGATAGCTGTCCAGCAGGGAGCGGAAAACCGGCTCGTCTTCAACAATGAGGATCTGTTTTCCTTCCAGCGGCTGGCTCATGCGCACTCCCCTGCCCGACAATAATTAAATAGTGGCACGGTATTGCAACAAGCGCCTGTAAGAATCGCCTGAAGCCGTAACTTATACATGAGTACGAACCAGCGGTAGAAGCTCATCCATCTTTTTCTCAACCGCGAGACTGCCCGCTGCAATCGCTTCAGATGCGCGGTGAAAGTCGAGCGTGGAAATTTGCGGGCAAAACGGCTGTAAAAGAATATCGGGCGGGTCTCCCGCCATACGGTTACGCTTGAGGCGATTTTCCAGCACCTGAATAGAGGTCGTCATTATTTCCATTGCCGTTGGCGTCACGTTAGCCCGGCGGGAGGTCATTTTCCCTAACCGTTCGCGCAAACGGCCACGCCAGTTAGTGGCCTGCGGGTGATTATCCTCGCTGGACGGCGTCATATTCACCGAGAGTAAATCCTGCTGCATCAAGTGCGCATCGTGCTGTAGATCAACGGCTATCACAATATCAGCTCCCAGCGCGCGGGTTAATGAAACGGGCACAGGGTTCACAATAGCGCCATCCACCAGCCAGTAGCCGTTGTGGGCAACGGGCGACAGTAAACCCGGCATGCTGCAAGAGGCGCGAACGGCCTGGTGCAAATCGCCTTCGGTAAACCAGAGCTCTCGCCCGGTGCTAAGATTGGTAGCCACCGCGCCGAAACGCAGGCCGCAGCCTTCAATCATCGTTTCGGGGATAATATGGCGGATATTATTGAACACCCGCTCGCCTCGCAGCAGGCCGCCGCGACGCCAGGAAAGATCCATCAGCCGCAACACGTCCCAGTAGCTAAATGAGCGAACCCAACGCTCCATTACCGGCAGGCGCTGGCTCGCATAGGCAGCGCCCACCAGCGCACCTACGGAGCAACCTGCCACGACATCAATCTGGATCCCTGCTTTTTTTAACGCATTGATAACGCCAATGTGCGCCCATCCTTTTGCAGCACCCGACCCTAATGCCAGGCCGATCTTTACCTGTCTCATCACGCCTCGGTCAATCTTCCCCGGTAATCACTCCGTGACGCCAACGCCACTGCTCAGTTAACATAACCGCTGCCGTAGTGTTATTGACGCCGTTTATATTTTTTCCTGGAGATGCAATGTTGCAACTTTGTCCATGTGGCAGCGGTCTGGAGTATAGCTTATGTTGCCAGCCTTACCTAAGCGCCGGCCAGCATCCGCAACGTCCGTCACAGCTTATGCGCTCTCGTTATACCGCTTTCGTCCTACAAGATGCGGACTATCTGGTTTCCAGCTGGCACGAGAGCTGCCGCCACCCCACGTTTAAATCAGAAATATCCGGCGGTTTTGGCGCCACCGAATGGCTTGGCCTTACCGTCTATGAAGAAGCCGAAGGCAGTAACGAAAACGAAGGATATGTCAGCTTTGTTGCCCGTTTTAATGAAAACGGCAAGCAAAGCGCGATAATCGAACGTTCACGCTTCGTCAGAGAAAATGGCCGGTGGTACTATATAGACGGCCAGCGGCCTCAGTTTGGTCGTAATGACCCCTGCCCTTGCGGCTCAGGTAAAAAATATAAAAAATGCTGCGGATGATAGCCTTCGCCGCCTAACAGCATTATTGTTTGCAAACACCGTTCAACAGGATTTACCACTTCATGCAGGCATTACAACGTAAAGTTCTCCGCACTATCTGCCCCGATCAGAAGGGATTGATCGCACGAATCACTAATATTTGCTACAAGCACGAACTCAATATCGTTCAGAATAACGAATTCGTCGATCATCGCACCGGGCGCTTTTTCATGCGTACCGAGCTGGAAGGCATTTTCAACGACACCACGCTGCTGGCCGACCTCGACAGCGCATTACCGGAAGGCTCCATTCGCGAATTAACGCCTGCGGGCCGCCGCCGCATCGTCATTCTGGTCACCAAAGAAGCTCATTGCCTGGGCGACTTGCTGATGAAGGCCAACTATGGCGGGCTGGATGTAGAAATCGCCGCGGTCATCGGCAACCACGAAACGCTGCGCACCTTAGTGGAACGTTTTGATATTCCGTTCCAACTGGTCAGCCACGAAGGCATGACGCGTGAAGAGCACGACACGTTGATGGCCGACGCCATTGCCGCCCACAATCCGGATTACGTGGTGCTGGCGAAATACATGCGTGTGCTGACGCCTGAATTTGTCTCCCGCTTCCCGAACCAGATTATCAATATTCACCACTCGTTCCTGCCTGCCTTTATCGGCGCGCGCCCGTACCATCAGGCATATGAACGCGGAGTGAAGATTATCGGCGCCACCGCGCATTACGTTAACGATAATCTCGATGAAGGCCCAATCATCATGCAGGACGTTATCCACGTCGACCACACCTATACCGCAGACGATATGATGCGCGCAGGCCGTGACGTAGAGAAAAACGTGCTCAGCCGCGCGCTGTACGAAGTGCTGGCGCAGCGGGTCTTCGTTTACGGCAACCGCACCATTATTCTGTAATCACCCGGAAAATGAATTGTTTAGCTTTACGGCGTTACGAGTAAAAAAACGGCAAACGATTCATTTTCTTAAAGTGAAAGCTTTACAGCGGCGCTTCATTTGATATGATGCGCCCCGCTTCCCGCAAGGAAGCAGGCCAGTAAAAGCATTGCCCCAGGCGGGGTTCCCGAGCGGCCAAAGGGAGCAGACTGTAAATCTGCCGTCATCGACTTCGAAGGTTCGAATCCTTCCCCCGCCACCATTCAATACGCAGTAAAGCAGCAATAATCAGTACCACGCTCAAAGTATCATACCCCTGGCGGGGTTCCCGAGCGGCCAAAGGGAGCAGACTGTAAATCTGCCGTCATCGACTTCGAAGGTTCGAATCCTTCCCCCGCCACCATTCCCAAGAAAAATTCCAAATCTTCAAACTTGCGCAATCTTCCAAATTCCCATTGGGGAAGGACGAGAAGCTGCGACTAAGGTTCGACTCACGCCAGTGAGAACGCGTACTGCGCGATCATCCTTCCCCCGCCACCCTCTCTCAGAAAAAACCAAATCAGACCTGCAAACCATTCCTGACATAATCCAAACTGCGTTATGCTATTCCGGCTATTGTTCGGAGAAATTAAGATGTCCGTTATAAAAGAATTCAACGCCTGCATGACCACTTTCTGGCACCAGCATCAGGCGGAGCTCTATCATTTCTTGCTCGCCAGAACCGCCAGCCCGGACCAGGCAGCCGATATGATGCAGGAGCTTTTCCTTAAGGCACGAGCCACCCCGGACACATTTTGCGATATGGCGCATCCGCTCGCCTGGTTATACCGGGCTGCCAGAAATATGCTGATTGACCAACATCGCCTGAAAAAAGAGTTCACCGGACTAACGGACGACATGCCGCAGTCCCTGTCAGACACCGATCCCGTCGCTCAGCTTGAACGTTGCCTGCCTGAAACGCTCCAGGCGATGCCCGAGGACGAAGCCTGGTTGATTGAGCAATGCGATATCTTTGGCCGCCCTCAACAGCACCTGGCGGACGAGCTGAATATAACGCTTGCGGCACTGAAATCCCGCCTTTTACGAGCCAGAACCCGGTTAAGAGAAAAGCTGATTGAGCTATGCGAAATCGAACCGGACGGCGGCTCTGCCGTTTGCTGTCATAAAAATATGAATTAATCGCGCATCCTTTCCGCCATTCATTCGTTTACCTCATTGCCACACTTCGTGGCTAAACATTGAGGCAAACACTATGTCCCGTATTGAAATCTTTGAAGCCGCGGGCTGCTGCGCTACCAGTGGCGTGACGGTCCAGGACTCCGCCCTGCAGTGGAACGCGGACCTCCAATGGGCCAGGCAGAACGGTATTAGCATTCAGCGCTATAGCCTGGCGAAAAACCCACAGAGTTTTATTACCAATCCGCTAGCTCAGGCGTTTCTTAACAGCGCTGGGCCAGGCGCTCTGCCCCTCATCTTGCTTGATGGTGCTCAGGTTATGGCCGGTCAACTCCCGAGCCGTGCGGATCTCGCCCGCTGGGCGGACGTCCCTTTCAGTCAGGACTGGGACGATGACCGCGCCATACCAGCCTGCTGTAACATTCCCCGCCTGCCTTAACTTGCCCGGAGATAATGATGAACATTTCTTTTCTAAAAGACATTCCCCAGTTTATTTTTTTCACCGGCAAAGGCGGCGTTGGCAAAACGTCGCTGGCCTGCTCAACGGCGGTCTGGCTGGCTGACCAGGGCAAAAAAACCTTACTGGTCAGCACCGACCCCGCTTCCAACATAGCGCAGGTGTTCAACCAGCCGATCGGTCACCGAATTACCGGAATCAGCCAGGTCCCGCCGTTGGATGCAATGGAAGTTGATCCGATGGCCGCCGCCCAGGCCTACCGCGACCGGGTGCTTGACCCGGTACGAGACCAAATGCCGGCCGATGTTGTCAGCAGTATTGAAGAGCAGCTTTCCGGCTCCTGCACCACCGAAATAGCCGCTTTCGATGAATTCACCGCCCTGCTAACAAGCGCTGAACTGCGTGAGAAATACCAGCATATCGTGTTCGACACCGCGCCTACAGGACACACCATCCGCATGCTTGAGCTGCCGGGAGCCTGGAGCGGCTATCTCGACGCCAACCCGGATGCCGCCGCAAATCTCGGACCGCTTGTCGGGCTGGAAAAACAGCAGCATCAATATGCCAACGCGGTGAAAGCCCTGTCGGACGCCGCTCTTACCAGGCTGGTGCTGGTCGCCAGAGCGCAAACATCGACGCTAAAAGAGGTGGCGCACACCCATGATGAACTCTATCAGCTTGGCCTGAAACACCAACATCTTGCGATAAATGGCGTGCTTTCTCCTCTGGCAGAACAGGCCGATCCTTTGGTGCGAAGCATCCTGACCCGGGAAGAAAAAGCGCTGCACGAGATGCCGACTAATTTGGCAAGCCTGCCGCGAACAGAACTCCCGCTAAAAGCGTTTAATCTGGTTGGTGTGGAAGCGCTCAGGACATTACTTACGGAAGATAGCGGTGAAATCAAGCCACATACTGCGCCTGACGCCGACGGCCAAATAGCGCTCCCGGCGCTATCAACTCTGGTGGATGAACTTAGCCAGTCCGGCAAAGGTCTGGTGATGACCATGGGCAAAGGCGGAGTAGGGAAAACCACCGTAGCCGCCTCGATTGCCGTTTCTCTGGCAAAACGCGGCCATAAAGTACACCTGACAACCGCTGATCCCGCAGCACATCTTTCTTATACTCTGGCCGACTCAATACCCGGCCTGGTCGTGAGCCGTATCGATCCTAAAGTCGAGACGGAACGCTATCGCCGTTTCGTTCTTGATAACCAGGGGAAAATGCTCGATGCCGCAGGCCGGGCTGTGCTGGAAGAAGATCTTCGCTCTCCCTGTACCGAAGAGATTGCGGTATTTCAGGCCTTCTCCCGCATTATCAAACAGGCGGAAGACAGTTTTGTGATTATGGATACCGCCCCCACCGGGCACACGCTGCTGCTGCTCGATGCCACCGGTGCCTACCATAAAGAAATGGTGAGGCAGATGGGCCAGTCGGAAGAGCGAATGATCACCCCGATGATGCAGCTCCAGGATCCCGCACGGACAAAAGTTATTATCGTCACGCTTGCCGAAACCACTCCGGTGCTTGAGGCAGTGAACCTGCAAAACGACCTCCGCCGGGCCAGAATTGAACCATGGGCATGGGTTATTAATAATAGTATCGCCGCAGCCAGGCCTTCCTCCCCGCTGTTAAAAGCCAGGGCGGGTAATGAGCTGCCGCTTATCCGGGAGGTCAAAGAGACTCATGCCGGGCGTGTAGCGCTGGCATCGCTACAAAGTGAAGAACCCATCGGCATAGCGTTATTACAGAAAATGGCCGAATAGCCTAATCGAAATACGGACTCAGAAGTCTGAGTCCGTTGCTTAAGAATGATAGCGAGGCATGGATCAGGACCGAAGTCGCTGGCCTTTTTCATCTACTACCCGCTCGCCGTCCTCTTTGTTAAACGCCCCGGTTTGCCCCGCAGGCAAAATATCCAGCACTTTCTCGGACGGCCGGCAAAGCCGGGTTCCCAGCGGCGTGACGACAATCGGGCGATTAATCAGAATCGGATATTGCAGCATAAAATCAAGAAGCTGCCGGTCGGTAAATTTATCCTCCTCCAGCCCCAGGGTTTCGTAAGGCTCCACGTTTTTACGCAGCAGTTCGCGTACCGTAATGCCCATATCGGCAATCAACTTTCTGAGTTCCTCGCCTGAGGGCGGCTGTTCCAGATAATAGATAATCTTTGGCTCTTCGCCGCTATTGCGGATCATCGCCAGCGTATTGCGGGACGTCCCGCACTCCGGGTTGTGATAAATCGTTACGTTGCTCATAGCCCTGCCCGTTAATGAGTAAAGGAGAGACGCAGCGCCAGCGCGGCAAGCGTCACCAGCAGCACCGGTAGCGTCATCACTATTCCGGTGCGGAAGTAGTAGCCCCAGCTTATGGTCAGCTGCTTTTGGGAAAGCACATGCAGCCAGAGCAGCGTGGCAAGGCTGCCGATAGGGGTAATTTTAGGGCCGAGATCGCAGCCAATAACGTTGGCATAAATCATCGCCTCTTTAATCACGCCGCTGGCGCTGCTTCCGTCGATTGAAAGCGCTCCAATCAGAACTGTAGGCATATTATTCATCACCGACGACATGAAAGCCGTCAGGAAACCGGTGCCCAGCGTTGCCGTCCACAGGCCTTTTTCCGCCAGCCAGTTCAGCACGCCGGAGAGCTGTTCGGTCAAACCGGCATTGCGCAGGCCGTAGACCACCAGATACATGCCCAGCGAGAAGATAACGATTTGCCAGGGCGCGCCGCGCAGCACTTTCCCGGTATTGATTGCCTGCCCTCTTTTCGCCACCACAAACAGAACCAACGCTCCGGCCGCCGCAATCGCGCTAACCGGCACGCCAAGCGGCTCCAGAACAAAAAAGCCCACCAGCAGCAGTACCAGCACTACCCAGCCGGTGATAAAAGTCGCCGGATCTTTAATTGCCTTAGCGGGCGTCTTCAGCAGCGTGAGGTCATAAACCGGCGGAATATCCTTGCGGAAAAACAGATGCAGCATGATAAGCGTCGCAACAATCGCGGCGATGTTGACCGGCACCATGACAGAAGCATATTCGGTAAACCCGAGATGGAAGAAATCCGCCGAGACGATATTCACCAGGTTGGAAACGATCAGCGGCAGGCTCGCCGCGTCGGCGATAAAACCCGCGGCCATTACAAACGCAAGCGTCGTCCCTTTGCTGAACCCCAGCGCCAGCAGCATCGCTATCACAATTGGCGTCAGGATCAGCGCCGCGCCATCGTTGGCAAACAGCGCCGCGACCGCCGCTCCGAGGAGCACAATCCAGGTAAATAGCAGCCGCCCTCGCCCGTTTCCCCAGCGGGAAACATGCAGCGCCGCCCACTCAAAAAAGCCCGACTCATCCAGCAGCAGGCTGATAATAATCACCGCGATAAAGGTGGCGGTCGCGTTCCAGACGATGTTCCATACCACAGGAATATCGGTGACATGCACCACGCCGCTAGCCAGCGCCAGCCCCGCGCCTAGCAGCGCGCTCCAGCCGATCCCCAGCCCTTTCGGCTGCCAGATAACCAGCACAATGGTCAGAATAAAAATTGCCGCTGCCAAAAACATCCTGCCTCCCGTTAGCGCCGTGAAGATCCGACGCAAACATATATGAAAAAATGAATATGATTAGATAAATTTTTTTACCGGCAAAGCGCCGTCGAACCGTCGGCTTCGATGCGCTTCAGCCGCGCCAATACGTCCTGCCCCTGGCCGTGCCAGGCCTGCTCAATCACCGCCGCGGCCCAGGCCGGCATATGGGGCGAGAGGCGATAGTAAATCCACTTTCCTTCGCGCCTGTCCAGCAGCAGTCCGCCTTCACGCAGCATCGCAAGATGGCGGGAAACCTTGGGTTGTGATTCCTGAAGCACGGCGGTTAATTCGCAGACACAAAGCTCATTCTTAGCCTTGAGCATCAAAACGATCGCCAGCCGCGTTTCGTCGGATAAGTTTTTAAAAAGCTGTAACGGCGTCAACGTGGACATAAACCTGACCTCATGAATTAACCCCGCCATGGTAAACCTGAGGCAAGGAATGTCAATAAACACATTCGAAAAAACATATTTGTTATGGCAAAAAAATACCCGACCTGAGCCGGGTATTCGATGCGCTACTCGCGGTTAGCGGCGGGCGCGTACTATCTGATATTTACGCGTCAGATATTCTACCGGCGCGCTCCAGACGTGCACCAGACGGGTGAACGGGAACAGCAGGAAGATAGTCATGCCCAGCACCAGATGAACGCGGAAGATAAACGCCACGCCTTCCAGGTGCTCAGACGCGCCGCCGCGGAAGGTCACCACGCTCTGCGCCCAGCCCACCAGCTTCATCATTTCGCTGCCGTCCATATGCTGGGCGGAGAACGGAATAGTGCCGAGGCCTAACGCACACTGCACCATCAAAATGCTGAGGATAAGAATATCCGCTGGCGTCGAGGTTGCACGAATACGCGGGTTAAACAGGCGGCGTTTCAACAGCAGCAGGCCGCCCACCAGCGTCATCACACCGCAGGCACCGCCCGCGATCATCGCCATTTTTTGCTTCACGTCCACGGGCAGGAAGGATTCATACATCCAGTGCGGCGTCAGCATGCCGAGGAAATGGCCGGCAAAAATCCCCAGAATACCGAAGTGGAACAGGTTGGAAGCCATGTTCATACCCTTCGGATCCAGCATCTGGCTGGAGGCGGCGCGCCAGGTATACTGCCCGTAGTCATAGCGCAGCCAGCTGCCCACCAGAAATACCGTCCCGCACAGGTACGGATAGATATCAAAGAAGAATACGCTCAGGAAATGCATTATTGCTGCCCTCCGATTTCGAGATACTGCGGAGCAACCGCCCCGGCAAAGCGGCGTTGATGGCTGGAGATCTCAGACTCTCCGCAGCCCGCCTCGGCGATAAATTTGACCTGCTCCTCTTCCCACACCGCGTCCAGCGCCTGCGGGGTATCGTCGCGTGCTTCATCGGCAATCTGCTTGCCTACGCTTTCCGCGCTGACATCACTTGCCGACAGAGCCAGCAGCATATCGAACAGCAGCGCATAGTCGCTTTCCCGTTGTTTGAGGCGTGCGCTAAGCAGCGCCAGAATCGGGGCGATATCCTGCAAGCCGCCGCGCGCCTCGCCTTCCGGCTGCTGGGAAAGATATTCCAGATACAGCGGCAGATGGTCCGGCAGTTCGCGGCTGTCGATTTCCAGCCCGGCGCGCTGATACTGATTCATCAAATTCACCATCGCCTGGCCCCGGTCGCGTGACTCGCCGTGAACGTGTTCAAACAGCAGCAGCGAAGTGGCGCGGCCACGGTCGAATAACTCGCCGTAACTGGCCTGAGCATCAAGCAGCTCGCGGCCGCAAAGCGAGGAAATGAAGCTCCCCAGCTCTGCACGCTGGGCCGAATTGAGGGCGGTGCCCTCCTCCAGCGCGGCCGCCAGTTCATCATGGTGCTGCCACAAAGCAGCATCCGGGTACTCCATCAGGCGGGAGATTATCAACAGTTCAATCATGGGTGCGGCTCCGTTTTACCGGACACATCGATGGCGTCGATGCGGCGGCTGTTGAACAGGTTGAACTTGGTATCGCTGCCGTGGCAGCCGTCGCCGAAGCTAAAGCCGCAGCCGTTACGTTCCGGGAACGCATCTGCCGCCAGCTCGCGATGGCTGGTCGGCACCACAAAGCGGTCTTCGTAGTTGGCGATAGCCAGATAGCGATACATTTCCTGAGCCTGAGCTTCGGTCAAGCCCACCTCTTCCAGCGCACGGGTATCATTCACCCCGTCCACGGTTTCAGCACGCTTGTAGTGGCGCATAGCCATCATACGTTTCAGGGCGCGCAGCACCGGTGCGGTGTCACCTGCTGTCAGCAGATTCGCCAGATATTCCACAGGAATACGCAGGCTTTCTACGTCAGGCAGAATGCCGGTATGCGGCAGCTGGCCCGCATCGGCAGCGGACTGGATCGGCGACAGAGGCGGCACGTACCAGACCATCGGCAGCGTGCGGTATTCCGGGTGGAGCGGCAGCGCCAGCTTCCAGTCCATCGCCATTTTGTAAACCGGCGACTGCTGGGCCGCGTCGATAACGCTCTGCGGCACGCCGTCTTTCAGCGCCTGCTCGATAACCGCAGGATCGTTCGGGTTCAGGAACACGCCGAGCTGGCGCTCATAGAGATCCTGTTCGTTTTCGGTGCTTGCCGCTTCTTCAATCGCGTCCGCATCGTAAAGCAGCACGCCGAGGTAGCGGATGCGCCCTACGCAAGTTTCGGAGCAGACCGTCGGCATACCCGCTTCGATACGCGGATAGCAGAAGATGCACTTCTCAGACTTGCCGGTCTTCCAGTTGAAGTAGATCTTTTTGTACGGGCAGCCGGTTACGCACATGCGCCAGCCGCGGCACTTATCCTGATCGATAAGCACGATGCCGTCTTCTTCACGCTTGTAAATAGCGCCGCTCGGGCAGGTCGCCGCACACGCCGGGTTAAGGCAGTGTTCGCACAGGCGCGGAAGATACATCATGAAGGTATTTTCAAACTGGCCGTACATCGCCTTCTGCATGTTCTGGAAGTTCTGATCTTTAGCGCGCTTCTCAAACTCGCCGCCGAGGATCTCTTCCCAGTTCGGGCCTGCTTCGATTTTGTTCATCCGCTGGCCGGTTATCAGCGAGCGCGGACGGGCGATCGGCTGATGCTTGCCTTCAGGCGCGTTATGCAGATGCTGGTAGTCGTAATCAAACGGCTCGTAGTAATCATCGATGCCCGGCAGGTGCGGGTTAGCGAAGATTTTGCCCAGCAGCATGGCGCGGTTGCCCATGCGCGGCTGGAGCTTACCGTTGATTTTACGGATCCAGCCACCTTTCCATTTTTCCTGGTTTTCCCAGTCGTTCGGGTAGCCAATGCCGGGTTTGGTTTCGACGTTGTTAAACCACGCGTACTCCATCCCTTCGCGGCTGGTCCAGACGTTTTTACAGGTCACCGAACAGGTGTGGCAGCCGATGCATTTATCAAGGTTCAGCACCATGCCGACTTGTGAACGAATTTTCATTTTACGCTCTCCTGTTTCTGGTCGTTACCTTCGCCATCTAACCAGTTAATCTCTTTCATCTTGCGCACCACCACGAACTCATCGCGGTTGGAGCCCACCGTGCCGTAATAGTTGAAGCCGTATGCCAGTTGGGCGTAACCGCCAATCATATGCGTTGGTTTAGGGCTAATACGGGTCACCGAGTTATGAATACCGCCGCGCTGGCCGGTTATCTCAGAACCCGGCAGGTTCACAATGCGCTCCTGGGCGTGGTACATCATGGTCATCCCGTCAGGAATACGCTGGCTAACTACCGCACGCGCGGTCAGGGCGCCGTTTTTGTTGAATACTTCAATCCAGTCGTTATCCGCAATGCCAAGATCTTTAGCATCCGACTCGCTCATCCAGACAATCGGCCCGCCGCGCGACAGCGTCAGCATCAGCAGGTTGTCGCTGTAGGTAGAGTGAATGCCCCATTTCTGGTGCGGCGTCAGGAAGTTCAGCGCCTTCTCCGGGTTACCGTTGGACTTGGTGCCCATCACGCCTTTTACCGAACGGGTATCAATTGGCGGACGGTAAACCAGCAGGCTTTCGCCGAAGTCGCGCATCCACTGATGATCCTGATAAAGCTGCTGACGGCCGGAAAGCGTACGCCATGGGATCATCTCGTGAACGTTGGTGTAACCCGCGCTGTAGGAAACATGCTCATCCTCAAGGCCTGACCAGGTCGGGCTGGAGATGATTTTGCGCGGCTGCGCCTGAATATCGCGGAAGCGAATTTTTTCGTCTTCTTTATTGGTCGCCAGATGCGTATGGTCGCGGCCGGTAAACTCACCGAGCGCGGCCCAGGCCTTCACCGCAACCTGGCCGTTGGTTTCCGGTGCCAGGGTGAGGATCACTTCAGCAGCATCAATCGCGGAGTTGATCATCGGCTGGCCTTTTGCCGGGCCGTCTGCTTTCTCGTAGTTGAGCTTGCGCAGCAGATCCATCTCGCTTTGGGTGTTCCAGGAAATGCCTTTCCCGCCGTTGCCGATTTTTTCCATCAGCGGGCCAACCGAGGTGAAGCGCTCGTAGGTTGCCGGATAATCACGCTCAACCACCATAAGGTGCGGCGCAGTTTTCCCCGGGATCAGGTCGCATTCACCTTTCTTCCAGTCCTGCACGCCGTAAGGCTGAGCCAGTTCGGCGGCGGAGTCATGCTGAATAGGCAGCGTAACCACGTCGGTTTCTTTACCGAGATGGCCAACACAGACTTCTGAGAATTTCTTCGCGATGGCTTTATAAATTTCCCAGTCGCTTTTTGACTCCCAGGCCGGGTCAACTGCGGCAGAAAGCGGGTGAATAAACGGATGCATATCCGAGGTATTCATATCGTCTTTCTCATACCAGGTTGCCGTCGGCAGCACGATATCGGAATACAGGCAGGTGCTGGACAGGCGGAAGTCCAGAGTCACCACCAGGTCCAGCTTGCCGTCGAGGCCGTTATCGACCCACTCAACTTCTTCCGGCATCACGCCGCCTTCCTGGCCCAGGTCTTTACCCTGGATACCGTTTTCGGTTCCCAGCAGGTATTTGAGCATGTACTCATGCCCTTTACCGGAGGAGCCAAGCAGGTTGGAACGCCAGACAAACAGGTTGCGTGGATGGTTATTGCCCGCGTCAGGCTGTTCGGAGGCGAAACGGATCCCGCCTGATTTCAGCTGTTCGGCGGTGTAATCAGCCGGGGACATACCGGCGGCTTTCGCCTGCTGTGCAATGTGCAGCGGGTTGGTGTTCAACTGCGGAGCGGAAGGCAACCAGCCCATACGCTCGGCGCGCACGTTGAAGTCAATCAGGTGGCCGCTGTAGCGGGATTTATCCGCCAGCGGTGACAGCAGCTCTTCCGCCGTCAGCGACTCATAGCGCCACTGGCTGGAATGGTTGTAGAAGAACGAGGTGCTGTTCATATGGCGCGGCGGACGCTGCCAGTCGAGCGCAAACGCCAGAGGCTGCCAGCCGGTCTGCGGACGCAGTTTTTCCTGGCCGACATAGTGCGCCCAGCCGCCGCCGCTCTGGCCAACACATCCGCAGAAGATCAGCATATTGATCAGGCCACGGTAATTGCTGTCCATGTGGAACCAGTGGTTCAGACCGGCGCCGACGATAATCATCGAACGGCCATGGGTCTTGTTGGCGTTATCGGCAAATTCGCGTGCGATGCGGATAATATGCTGACGCGGCACGCCGGTAATCTGCTCAGCCCAGGCCGGAGTATAGGCTTTTACATCGTCGTAGCTGCTGGCGCAGTTTTCGTCGCCCAGGCCACGGTCAAGGCCATAGTTAGCCAGGGTGAGATCGTAAACGGTGGTGACCAGCGCGCTGCTGCCGTCCGCCAGTTGGATACGTTTGACCGGCAGTTTGTGCAGCAGAACGTTTTCCAGCTTAACGTTATTGAAGTGTTCGGAGCTTTCGCCGCCAAAATACGGGAACCCGACTTCGGCTACCTCGTCATGGCTGCCCAGCAGGCTCAGGCGCAGTTCGGCTTCTTCGCCGCTGGTGCCATCGCGCTGCTCAAGGTTCCATTTACCCTTCTCGCCCCAGCGGAAGCCGATGGAGCCGTTCGGCGCGCTCAGGTCGCCGGTGGTGTCGTTCAGGGCTACGGTTTTCCACTGCGGATTGTTTTCCTGACCGAGGTTATCCACCAGATCGGCAGCGCGCAGCATACGGCCTGCGGCGTAGAAGCCGTCGCGCTCTTCGAGCATCACCAGCATCGGCATGTCGGTGTAGCGGCGAACATAGTCGGTGAAATACTGGCTGGGATTATCGAGATGGAACTCGCGCAGCATAACGTGGCCCATCGCCAGCGCCATCGCGGCATCGGTCCCCTGCTTAGGCGACAACCACTGGTCGCAAAGCTTGGCGATTTCGGCGTAATCCGGGGTGACGGCAACGGTTTTGGTGCCCTTGTAGCGAACTTCAGTGAAGAAGTGAGCATCCGGCGTACGGGTCTGCGGCACGTTAGAGCCCCAGGCGATGATGTAGCTGGAGTTGTACCAGTCGGCGGACTCAGGTACGTCGGTTTGCTCGCCCCAGGTCATCGGCGAAGCCGGCGGCAGGTCGCAATACCAGTCGTAGAAGCTCAGGCAGGTACCGCCGATAAGCGACAGATAGCGCGCGCCGGAAGCATAAGAAACCATCGACATCGCCGGGATAGGCGAGAAGCCCGCGATGCGGTCCGGGCCGAAGGTTTTTGCGGTAAAAACGTTGGCGGCGGCAATCAGTTCGTTCACTTCCTGCCAGCTTGAGCGCACAAAGCCCCCGCGTCCACGCGCCTGCTTATAGCTTTTGGCTTTTTCAGGATCGTTGATAATTGAAGCCCAGGCGTTTACCGGGTCGCTGTGCTGCACTTTTGCTTCACGCCAGAGTTTGATCAGGCGTTTACGCATCAGCGGGTATTTCAGGCGGTTGGCGCTGTAAAGATACCAGGAGTAGCTTGCGCCGCGAGGGCAGCCGCGTGGCTCGTGGTTAGGCATATCGGGGCGGGTGCGCGGGTAATCGGTTTGCTGGGTTTCCCAGGTGACCAGGCCGCTTTTAACATAAATCTTCCAGCTACAGGAGCCGGTGCAGTTCACGCCGTGAGTAGAACGAACCACTTTGTCGTGCTGCCAGCGCTGGCGGTAACCTTCCTCCCAGTCGCGGTTGGTGTCGAGCAGTTGGCCATGTCCATTGGCAAAAGTTTCGCCCTTCTGTTTGAAGTAACGAAACCGGTCGAGGAATTTGCTCATCGGGGTTCTCCTGATGTGGAGCCTGCAGGCTCTTCTGGTGAAATCGACATTGCTGAATGACAGGAAAGTTAACGCTTAGAAAGCATAGGATATTTGATGATGATCAACTGCTCCGGGTGTGGTCTTTCACCAGAAACGAAGATCTACCACCAAAGTATAATCACGGAAAATCCTCTAACTTAATGTATTTTAAGGATTAAAAATAACACCTCGTTATCATGGGGGTAAAGGATTCATCCCTACAGGTATTAAGGGGTAGAGACTCACAAATGCGTCGCTTTCCGCTGCATAAGGCAAAAAAAAGCGCGACCGAAGCCGCGCAAAGGGATAACCAAAGGTTAAATCGTTTAGCGTGAAGATTTACGGCCGTAAACCGCCCAGGTAATCACCACGCAGACAATGTAGAACACCAGGAAGACTTTCATCGCCCCTGCGGGAGAGCCGGTTAATGCCAGAGAGGTCCCGAAGGCTTTAGGAATGAAGAAGCCACCAATCGCGCCAATGGCCGAAATAAAGCCCAGCGCGGCCGCGGTGTCGGTTGCCGCCTCACGCATCGCGTGCTCATCGCTGCCGCCCGCCGCTTTGACTCTGTCCATAGTCAGCTTACGGAAGATAACGGAAATCATCTGGAAGGTTGAGCCGCTGCCCAGACCCGCAGTGAGGAACAGCATCAGGAACACGCCGAAGAAGGCGATAAAGTTGCCGCCCTCGCCGTTGGTCGGCAGCGTGGTGAACAGCAGCGCGCTGAATACCGCCATCAGGATAAAGTTATACAGCGAGACGCGGATCCCGCCCCAGCGGTCGGAAATAGCACCGCCGGCCGAACGAGCCAGCGCGCCAAAGAGCGGGCCGAAGAAGGCAAAGTGGAGAATATTCACGTCCGGGAACTGGGTTTTGGACAGCATCGCAAACCCTGCGGAGAAGCCGATGAACGAGCCAAAGGTCGCCAGATAGAGCACGCCCAGCACCCAAAGATGCCCGCGTTTAAGCACCGGGAGCTGTTCACGCAGCGACGCTTTCGAGGCGGAGAGATCGTTCATGCCAAACCAGGCGGCAATAGTGAAAATGGCCAGGAACGGCACCCAGATCCACGCGGCATTTTCCAGGAACAGCATCGTGCCGTCGCCCTGTTCAACGCCCTTACCGCCAAATACCGCAAACATTGACGCAGAGATAACCAGCGGAGCCACCAGCTGCATCACGCTGACGCCCATATTGCCCAGGCCGCCGTTAATCCCTAAAGCGCCACCCTGCTTCGCCTTCGGGAAGAAGAAGCTGATGTTAGCCATGCTGGAAGCAAAGTTCGCACCGGCAAAACCGCACAGCAGCGAGATGATGATGAAGGTATTGAAAGAGGTGCTGGTATCCTGCACCGCAAAGCCCAGCCACACGCACGGAATAATTAAAATCCCGGTGCTGAACGCCGTCCAGCGGCGGCCGCCAAATACCGGCACCATAAATGAATACGGCACGCGCAGCAGTGCGCCGGAAACCGAAGGCAGCGCGGTAAGCATAAACAGCTGGTCGGTAGAGAAATTAAATCCAACTTTGTTAAGGTTGACCGCTACGGCGCTAAACAACATCCAGACGCAGAACGCCAACAGCAGGCTGGGAACTGAAATCCACAGGTTACGGCTGGCAATACGGTGACCTTTTTGCTGCCAGAACTGCGGGTCCTCCGGCCGCCAGTCGGTAATCAGTGCGTCCGAGGACTTCTCGGTTGCGGGGGACTGTGACATAAACACCTCAATTTGTGTGAGTAACTGCTGCAACCTTAGGGTTATGGAGTGGAGATTAGTTGATGCAAATCAATGGATAATCCATCTCTGCGCGGGGCAAAAATGCCCCCTCATTCTTTGTGAGTAAGCCTTTTCGGTAAAAAATATGTGGTTTTTCACATCCCTGACTAACGTTATGGTTAAACGAATAGAACAACCTGCCACCTTTGGCAATTTAGGGGTAATCCTTAGGGGGTATGGGTATACTCCAGGGGATGCCTGAAAATAGCGCCACCTTCCGAATCAACCGCCCGGAGCCCGTACAACAATGCTAAAACGCCTGTTCTCCCCCCTTTCGCTGGTAAACCAGCTGGCGCTGGTCGTGATGCTGCTTGCGTTGCTGAGCGTGGCGGGAATGGGAGCGGCAGGATGGCTGGCGCAGGGCATATCCGGTAACGCCCACGCTATTAACAAAACCGGCTCAATGCGTATGCAGAGTTACCGCCTGCTGTCGGCAATTCCTCTTTCGGAGCAGGACTCGGTATTACTTCGCGAAATGGAACAGACCACCTGGAGCGACGAATTGCGCCTCGCCGCCCAGCGCGACGGCCAGCAGGCGAAGCTCAAACAGCTACAAGACTACTGGCGTACCACGCTTGAACCGGCGCTCACGCAGGCCCAGACGCCCCATCAGGTCGAACCCGAGGTCAAACATTTCGTCGCCAGTATTGATGAACTGGTTAGCTCCTTCGACCGCACCACGGAAATGCGTCTGCATCACGTTATTTTGCTCCAGCAGGGAATGGCCCTGCTGCTTGGCCTGCTGATTATCTTCACCCTTATCTGGCTGAGAAAACGGCTGCTGAAACCCTGGCGCCAGCTGCTGGCCATGGCCGTTGCTATTGGCAAACGAGATTTCACCCAGCGCGTGAACGTGCGTGGCCGTGACGAGATGGCTACCCTGGGGATTGCGCTGAACAGCATGTCCGGCGAGCTGGCGCAGAGCTATGCCGTGCTTGAGCGCCGGGTGCGGGAAAAGACCGCCGGTCTGGAACAAAAAAACCAGATGCTGTCGTTCCTCTACCAGGCAAACCGTCGCCTGCACTCCCGAAACCCGCTGTGCCAGCGCATTTCGCCGGTGCTGAGCGAGCTGCAGGAATTAACCCCGCTACACGGCATCGAGCTGCGGGTTTATGAATACGAAGACGAAGAAAACTACCAGGAATTTACCTTCCAGCCGGACGCACGCTGTAATGCCCAGGGCTGCCAGCTTTGCCCGGCCAGCGGCTACAGCGTGCCGCAGGGCTCCAGCACGCTAAAATGGCGGCTGACGGATAACCAGATTCAGTACGGCCTGGTGCTGGCCCAACTGCCTCAGGGCAGCAGCCTGACCGACGACCAGCAGCAGCTTATCGCCACGCTGATGGAGCTGCTTACGGCCACGCTCGCCATGGAGCGCCAGTATGAGCACCAGCAGCAGCTGGTCGTGATGGAAGAGCGTTCGGCTATTGCAAGGGAGCTGCACGACTCTATCGCCCAGTCTCTTTCCTGTATGAAGATGCAGGTTAGCTGCCTGCAAATGCAGGGCGAAGCGTTACCCGAGCAGAGCAAAACACTGCTGGAGCAGATTCGCGGCGAGCTGAATACCTCGTGGCGACAGCTGCGCGAACTGCTGACCACCTTCCGTCTACAGCTTACCGAACCCGGCCTGCGCCCGGCGCTCGAGGCCAGCTGCCAGGAGTTCAGCGAAAAATTCGGCTTCCCGGTGACGCTGGACTATCAGCTTCCTCCCCGTCTGGTGCCTTCCCACCAGGCAATTCACCTGGTGCAAATCGCCCGCGAGGCAATGAATAACAGTTTAAAACACGCCGATGCCAGCGCCTGCGGCATCAGCGTGACCCGCCAGGGGAATCAGGTTCGCCTGACGGCATGGGATAACGGCCGCGGCATTCCCGATAGCGCGGAGCGCAGCAACCATTACGGCCTTATAATCATGCGTGACCGCGCGCAAACCTTACAGGGTGACTGCCAGGTCCGCGCCCGCCCCTGCGGCGGCACGGAAGTGATAGTCAACTTTATGCCCGAATCACCGCTTTCTTCCACGACAAGGAGTGAAGAATGAGCCACCAGGAAGCAGCAACCATTTTGCTGATTGACGATCATCCAATGATGCGTACCGGCGTTAAACAGCTTATCAGCATGGCACCGGAGCTTGCCGTCGTGGGGGAAGCCGGCAACGGCGAACAGGGCGTTCAGCTTGCCGAGTCGCTCGATCCGGACCTGATCCTGCTCGATCTTAACATGCCGGGGATGAACGGCCTGGAAACCCTCGACTGCCTGCGCGAGAAAGCGCTTTCCGGGCGAATTGTGGTGTTCAGCGTCTCCAACCACGAAGAAGATGTGGTGACAGCCCTGAAACGCGGTGCGGATGGTTATCTCCTGAAAGATATGGAGCCAGAAGATTTGCTCAAGGCGCTCCAGCAGGCCGCTGCCGGTGAAATGGTATTGAGCGAAGCGCTGACGCCGGTGCTGGCGGCAAGCCTGAGGGCCAACCGCTCGACTTCCGACCGGGACGTTAACCAGCTTACGCCGCGCGAGCGCGACATTCTGAAGCTGATTGCCCAGGGACTGCCGAACAAAATGATCGCCCGCCGCCTGGATATCACCGAAAGCACGGTGAAAGTCCACGTTAAGCACCTGCTGAAGAAGATGAAGCTCAAATCACGCGTTGAAGCAGCGGTCTGGGTACACCAGGAGCGCATTTTCTGAATGCCGGTTACTCTCCCGGCATCAGCGAATAGCGCGAGTCGTTTTCAGGGTTGATCAACAGCGGCGCGGCAGGTTTGAGCGTTACCCAGTTCGAGGTCGTCCGCTGCCCTTTCTCATCTTCGATAGTGACCGACAGGCGGTATTCGTTATCCGCCCCTTCCTGCCACGCTGGCAGAATGATACTCCAGCCCTCAGCGCTACGCGCCTGGGCTGGCGGAGTCAGGCTTAACGCCCGGGTGTCCCCCTGCCACGAAACATTACGGATGCCGTGAGGCGCGCGAACCTGTAGCTTAAGCGCCACTGTTTCACCCGGCTGAGGCTGCCACGGCGGCGTAGCCAGAAACACCGACAAGGTTTTACGCTGGCGATACTGCATCACCGGCACCGATTCTCGCTCTACGCTGTCATAGCGGCTACCGCGTAGGGAACTGGTGGTCGCCACCTCATCCGCCGAGAGCTGTTTTTGCAGCGGCACGCCAAAGCGGTAGTTAAGCTTCAGGCCAAGGTTTTCCTGCGCCGTCCCGCTTTCCCCCTGCTTGTGCTGCGCGGTCAGCGTCACCAGCGGCACCGGGGTGTAGTTTATCCCCATTGTTACGGCCACCGGATTACGATAACCGGTATCGTTATTAAATAACGTTACACTGTCACCGAAATACTGTTCGAAGCTCAGGCTGGTATTGATGTGCCGGTAAAACGGGAGCCAGGCCTGCGCCGTAACGTCATAGCCGCGGGCAAGCCGCTGTTCGAGCGTTTCCGTTTCGCCGCGCCAGCCGTTTAGCGGCTGATAATAGTTGGCGGAAAGCCGCAGGTATTCTCCCCAGGCCTCGGCGCCAAAGCCTGCCCGCTGTAGCCGGGTGACCAGCTGATTATCATAAAAGGTGTTGTAGCCAAGCAGCCACTTCCCGGCAACCCAGCGCTGCCCGACGCCAAAATTGCCCACGGCGCCGCTCTTTTGCTGACTGAGGCCAAGCTGGCTCCAGGTAAGATAGCGGTTGTTGTCCTGCCAGGGGGTAAACAGCGCCCCGCTGCTTCCCGCCCAGCTGCCGTGCTCGTCCACGAGCAAATTAAAGCTGGCTTTGCCCCAGGGCGAGAGCAGCGACTGGGCTTCGTCGGTGACTTTATCGGCCAGCACATCGCGCAGGCTGGTAAAGGCAAACAGGCGCGCCTGGTCACCGGCGTCCAGCCCGTTGTCGGTCATGCTGTCTTCCCCGAACTTTTTTGCCATCGCCGCAATTTTGCGCGCGGCGGCATCGGACTCAGGAGCCAGCCCCAGACTGGGCAATTCCTCTGAAGATTGTGAGAAGGGATTTTCGGCGGCCTGAATGAATCGGTTTGAGGTATCCATCGCCCCTCCCACGTCAGGGAGCAGGCCAGGCAAAATGATAAGCGGAACGACTAATCTACGCATTTCTTAATTATAACATAATGATTTGTTAAGTAAGCAGTACCCGCCTGCGCCCCTCAGCGCTACACTGACGGCACCCTAACTTGCCACAAGTCAAAGGAGAATCAAGTGCAAAAAATCGTGATTATTGCCAACGGAGCGGCCTACGGCAGCGAGTCGCTGTTTAACAGCCTGCGCCTGGCTATCGCCCTGCGTGAGCGTGAACCGCAGCCTGAAGTGAAGCTATTTTTAATGTCCGACGCGGTAACCGCCGGCCTGCGCGGGCAAAAACCGGCCGAGGGCTACAATATTCAGCAAATGCTGGAGATCCTCACCGCTCAAAACGTGCCGGTAAAATTATGCAAAACCTGCACCGACGGGCGCGGTATCAGCGGGCTGCCGCTGGTTGACGGCGTGCTTATAGGTACCCTGGTTGAGCTGGCAGAGTGGACGCTGGAGGCAGATAAAGTCTTAACATTCTAATAGTTCCGGCGCGGCAATATTTTTTGCTTATACTCCCTGCCGCGCCATCAAGTTACCTGCTTAAGTTGCCGATATTTCAGTTAGGACAACACAGCAGGATAATAAATATGATTAGATCTATTCGTACACGCATTCTTTTAGTTACGGCGATTTGCCTGGTCTCAGCTTTATGTCTCAACACCTTTATCAACTACTACGTCACCAGCCGCGATAATCAGCAGTCCCTCAGCGCGACATTAACCAGCACCAGTCTCAGCCATTCGGTAGCGATTAGCGACTGGGTGAACGGTAAAATGACCATCATCCATTCCCTCGAAGGCGTAGCGTTAAGCGATGATCCTATCCCGGTTTTCCGCCAGCTTGCCGCTGCGGGAGGGTTTACCAATATCTACGTTGGCTATGCCAGCAAAACCGCGAAGTTCTCCGACCCAACCGGGGTTCCGGCTGACTTCGACCCTACGGGACGCCCCTGGTATCAGCAGGTCGTTAAAGACGATGCGCCCGTGGTTACCGCTCCCTACGTCGATGCGGGAACCGGCAAGCTTGTCGTGACTTTTGCTGTGCCAATCAAACAGGACGGCGCGTTAAAAGCCGTTGTGGCAGGCGATGTCGCCCTGGACAGCGTTATCGCCAACGTACGCAGCATTCATCCTACCCCCAACAGCAGCGGATTATTGCTTAATAACGACGGCACCCTGATTGCAGCCCAGGATCCAGCGCTGACGCTCAAACCCTTTACCGATGCGGTAAAACAGGCAGATTTGAATCAGCTGCTCGGCGGCGACCACCGTACCAGCGGCACTATTGCCGACCGGGAGAAACAGCTGATGGCAAGCCCCATCGCCGGTACGCACTGGTATCTGGTGGTCGCTTTGGATGAGCAAGATGCCACCTCCGGGATGCGCTCCCTGCTGAAGGCTTCGGCGATAGCACTCCTGGTGCTGGTGCTGATTTCCGGCGGCGTCGTACACCTGCTGGTGGGCAAAGTTATGGCTCGCCTGGGCACTATCCGGGACGGCATGCGCGCCATCAGCAGCGGCACCAATGACCTTTCGCAGCGCCTGCCGGAAACCGGCCACGACGAGGTGACCGAAATTGCGCACGCCTTTAACGCCTTTAGCGACAAGCTGGGGCTGGTAATGATGCAGCTCAGGGATTCCAGCGCCTCGGTAAAAGTTGCGGCAAACGAAATTGCCGCCGGTAACCAGGATCTTTCTGCCCGTACCGAGCAGGCCGCTTCCAGCCTGCGTGAAACCGCCAGCGCCGTTGAGCAAATCACCGCCTCGGTTGCCAACTCCAACGAATCCGCCGCCCAGGCGAATACTCAGGCCCACAGCGCAAGCGAAGCGGCAGAACGCGGCGGCGAAGTCGTGTCCAAAGTGATTACCACCATGCAGGCTATCGAGCAGGCCTCCGGCAAAATTGGCGATATCACCAGCGTCATCGACAGCATTGCCTTCCAGACCAATATTCTTGCGCTGAATGCCGCAGTCGAAGCCGCCCGCGCCGGAGAACAGGGGCGTGGTTTTGCCGTAGTAGCGGGTGAAGTGCGTAACCTGGCGAGCCGCAGCGCCCAGGCGGCAAAAGAGATTAAAGGCCTGATTGACTCCACCACCGGCAGCGTCGCCGACGGCTCTCTTTACGTTCGTCAGGCGGGTGAAGCGATGGGCAAAATCGAGCACAGCGTGGGAAGCGTGCTGGGTATTATGCGGGAGATAAATATCGCCACCGGGGAGCAAATGAAAGGCATCCAGGAAATTAACCACGCGGTGAGCCATCTTGACCGCATGGTGCAGCAAAACGCCGAGCTGGTTGTACAGTCCGCCGCCGCCGCACAAGCGCTGCAAACCCAGGCCGGGGAATTAGCGGAAACCGCCGGGCATTTCCGTATTTAATGATGTGCCAGCGGGCGTTTGCCAACGAAACGCTCGTCGGCTGAATGGTTTCAGGCACAATGTCATTATTGTTGAATCGTTGCGACGTTTTTTGATCAAAATCAGCATTGCTCCCCCTTCGCTCTGGTGTGATGCAAAGAGTGATTTGTGAACAACATCACTTACTGAAGCGGTACTTTTGGGGGCCTGAGGCCATGATTGATGCGGGAGCGGAGTGAAAAATGCCTGTAGTAAAAGCCAGTCTGAAACTTTTTGGCGGCGATACCGTGGTGGTTCGCTGTTCGGATAGCTGTCATATCCATTTGATGTGCGCCTCGGAAAACCGCGGCAGGCCGCAGGAAGATATTCTGAGCGTACAAAACCGCCAGTCTGCCTACATCCCCGTGCCCTATAGCGGCACATGGAAAGTGCTGATCGACAGCCACAGCCAGTCGCTTGAGCACTCCATCAGCTTTGTTCCGGCCTGATAAATAGTAAGGCCACCGCAGGGTGGCCTTTTTAATACTTACACAAAACCGGGCTGTAGCCCGCTGTCACCTTCTTCGCCACGGCCGTTCAGCCACGCGCGCACCTGGTTTGCCAGCTCCGACATTCGGTCATCCTGCATACCGCGGTTCTTCATCTCCTGTTCCAGGGAGAAAAGATACTGAGCGTTGGTGCCGAGCGGGCCGCTGGCCGAGCCGATAAGCGGCGCGATGGTTTCCGCACGGGTATCTGCCTCATAGAGCGGATGACGCGGGTCCATAATAAACACCAGGACATTTACCGTCCGACCATCGTCCAGCTCCAGCTTGCACCAGGTAGGCAGATAGCAGCCGGTTATCATCTCGCGCTTCCAGACCAGCGTAAGCTCCTCTTCGAGGATCGCTTCCGGCAGGCGGTAAGCAAGGCCCGTCGTGCGCCCTCCTTCCTTCAGCGCCAGCATGCGTCCGGGACGGCAAGCCGTACCTCGCCCCGCCGTGAGGCGCAGGCAGAAGGCGCGATGCCACCCCACCAGCGTGCCGGGCGCAGACTCTTCAAATTCAAAAGCCGGGTTCCACATCAACGAACCGTAACCAAAAAGCCACACCGGGCTTTGGTCGGGGCGACAAGCAAGCGTCGCGGCAAGAGATGCCGAGCGCTGCTCAGGGGTCCACAATAACGATTCCTCAATGGCTCCAAAAGCCGTCTTACAATCCGCTTTCATTAAGAAATCACGCGTTAACACCATATACCTCCGCCACTGCATGCTTCCGTGCGACTGCACAAGCTGCGCCTTCCCGGCTTTTATTGACAACTTTTGCTTACTAATAGAGCAACATATCAAGACCATAAGCAATTCGTCGCGTACTGGCAAGTATGATGATGATCACATAACAGCAAAATTGTCATTTTAACTTGCCATACTGGCGCGCAGAACAGCGTTACATCGCCAAAAGGCACACGGAATTAAGGGTTTATTTCCGCATTAGCTCCGTTATCAGTCTCTTATACTCCCGAATCGCTTTCTCACACAGCGTTAAGGCCAGAATCTCGCCCTTTAGCATAGCTTATTTGTATTTAACAAAAACATATCAATATGTTTTATAAGCATTAAATAACGAACACTAACTATTTTAATTGATTAGAGCATTTTTAATAGAAATGCGGTAAAAGTAAGTAAATTTTAACTAAAAGAGAGGTTTTTTTGCTAACTTATGCGGGTTCAAAAACCTGACTATAATGATCAAAACAGGTTATCGCCTGCAGAGATGGAGAAGTTGAATGACAAAAACACAACACGAGGCGGTAAAAACCCGCCACAAGGAGAGTTCTCTCATTTTCCCGGTACTGGCACTGGCGGTACTGGCGATGTGGGGGTCAAGCCAGTCCCTGCCGGTGGTGGTCGGAATCAATATTCTGGCGCTGGTGGCAATTTTAAGCAGCGCTTTTAGCGTTGTTCGTCATGCGGACGTGCTGGCTCACCGTCTCGGTGAACCGTACGGTTCGCTGATCCTGAGCTTATCTGTCGTTATTCTTGAAGTCAGCCTGATTTCCGCCCTGATGGCCACGGGCGACGCCGCGCCGACCCTGATGCGCGATACGCTTTACTCCATCATTATGATTGTTACCGGCGGCCTGGTGGGCTTCTCGCTGCTGATGGGCGGGCGTAAATTTGCCACTCAGTATATGAACCTGTTCGGCATCAAACAGTATTTAATTGCCCTGTTCCCGCTGGCGGTTATCGTGCTGGTGTTTCCGATGGCGCTGCCGGGCGGTAACTTCTCGCTGGCCCAATCGCTGCTGGTGGCGCTGATTTCCGCCGCTATGTACGGCGTGTTCCTGCTGATTCAGACCAAAACGCACCAGAGCCTGTTTGTTTACGAGCATGAAGATGAAGGCGATGACGATGACCCGCACCACGGCAAACCGTCGGCGCACAGCTCGGCCTGGCATACCGTATGGCTGATTGTGCATTTGGTTGCGGTTATTGCTGTGACCAAAATGAATGCGAACCCGCTGGAGCACCTGCTCGAAGCCGTTAGTGCTCCCGCACAGTTCACCGGCTTCCTGGTCGCCCTGCTCATTCTCTCCCCTGAAGGCCTGGGAGCGTTGAAGGCGGTGCTCAGCAACCAGGTACAGCGTGCCATGAACCTGTTCTTCGGTTCGGTACTGGCAACAATCTCATTAACGGTTCCGGCGGTCACGTTGATTGCCTGGTTCACCGGTAATGACCTGGTCTTCGCGCTTGGCATGCCGCAGATGGTAGTGATGCTGGCGGCGCTGGTGCTGTGCCAGATATCCTTCTCCACCGGGCGTACCAACGTGCTTAACGGTACCGCTCACCTGGCGCTGTTTGCCGCTTATTTGATGACGATATTTGCCTAAATAAACAGCAAGACTGCTTGTAAGAGCAGTCTTTAGTGTTTGCTCCCTCTCTCAAGGAAGAGGGACAGATATAAAAAAACCCGCCGCGGCGGGTTTTGTTTTTTGCAGCAATTAGTGGCTGGTATCCAGCGGCTCAAAGTTTTTCACCAGCTCGTCAATGGCTTTAATCTGGGTCAGGAAAGCTTCAAGCTTGGCCAGAGGCAGCGCGGACGGGCCGTCGCAGCGAGCGTTGTCCGGGTCCGGGTGCGCTTCAATAAACAGACCCGCCAGCCCCGTAGCCATCCCGGCGCGAGCCAGTTCGGTAACCTGAGCGCGGCGGCCGCTGGATGCAGCGCCAAACGGGTCGCGGCACTGTAGAGCATGAGTCACATCGAAAATCACCGGCGCACCGCCAGAAACCTGCTTCATCACGCTGAAGCCCAGCATGTCCACAACCAGGTTGTCGTAGCCGAACTGCGTCCCGCGGTCGCACAGAATAATTTTTTCGTTGCCGCCTTCGGCGAATTTATCAACGATGTTGCCCATCTGGCCCGGGCTAACAAACTGCGGCTTCTTCACGTTAATGACCGCGCCGGTTTTTGCCATCGCTTCAACCAGGTCAGTCTGGCGAGCGAGGAAAGCTGGCAGCTGGATAACGTCAACCACGTCGGCCACCGGCTGAGCCTGGTGAGATTCGTGCACGTCAGTGATGATTTTCACGCCGAAGGTCTGCTTCAGCTCCTGGAAAATCTTCATCCCCTCTTCCAGACCCGGACCGCGGTAGGAGTTGATGGATGAACGGTTGGCTTTATCAAAAGAGGCTTTAAACACGTACGGAATGCCCAGTTTCTGGGTAACGGTCACGTAATGTTCGCAGATACGCATCGCCAGGTCGCGAGACTCCAGCACGTTCATGCCGCCGAACAGCACAAACGGCAGGTCGTTTGCGACGTTGATATCACCAATGCTAACCACTTTTTGTTTCATATGTTCGCCTTATCAGGTGTGAACTTAATGCAGGGTAATCTGCTTGTGCGCAATCGAGTTGATTTGCGCTTTAATCATTTCGCTAATCGGATCTTCCGGGCATTGCTCAACAAAGTAGCTCAAATCGCTGAGCGCCACATGTTCGCAGTCCAGCTGGGCGTAGATCAAACCGCGGTCGCGAATTTCGTACGGATCTTCCGGATTGAACTGCAACAGCACTTCGCTGGCGCGCAGAGCAAGCTCCATCTGGCGCTCTTCCATCAGCGCGGACTTCAGGGTGTCCAGCAGCTTGCGGATAACTTCGGCATTGTCCGACTCGTCGAGATCTTCGTCGAACAGCTCGGCGGTCGGGTTAATGTTGCCCTTGATCCACACTTCCAGCGTGTGCTCGTCCAGCGTATCGCCGTTAAACGGATTGATGAGCCACATTTCGCCATCCATCCAGTCGGCGCGCAGGATCAGCTGCGTAGGGAAAATCACCGGCATCAGCGGGATGTCGAGCTGCCCGGCAACCCACAATAAAATGGCCCCAAGAGAGACGGCGCTCCCCTGGCGGCTTTCTAAGACATTATCCAGCCACAGGGCGTCGGACAGGCGGTAAACGCCGCCTGAATCCTTAAAACCCCATTCGCCGTAAAAAAGTTCCAGCAGTTTTTCCAGCTGCAAATCAGGGTGTGCCCCCTGGCAAATTTCTTCTTTTGCCAGGCTGACTAATTGCCCGAGCTGCGCCTGTACTTCTTCAGTCGGAAAATCGTCACGAATCAGCTGCGAAATTAAAATCATGCCCTCGCAAAGCGGTGCCTGATTAAATTCGAAATCGGCTAACGACCTCATGCTTACCCCAGTATCGGTATTTTAGTGGTGGCGAGTTTAATGATGATGTAGAGCACCACCAGCCCCAGCAGAAAAGCAAACCAACGGATCTGCTGGCTGCGCGGGCGTTTGCCCAGCGCGATAAAACCCAAAGCGATATAGATGATAACGCCAAACAGTTTCTCCGTCAGCCAGCTTCCTTGAGGCGTAAACGGATAGAAGTGCGTAATCAGAACCAGCCCGAAGCCGCTCAACAGCAGCACGGTATCATTTACGTGCGGCACAATGCGCACCCAGCGCTTAGCGGATATTGCCGAGCCGCGATATTGCCACCAATAGCGTAATACAAACAGGCTAATTGAAATTACGACGGTGAAAATATGCAGATATTTAAGTGAAAAATAAGTCGCCACAGCATCTGTTCCTTAATTCAAAGATAGCGTCCTGACGTCAGGCGTTCATTGCCGCCATAATCTTTGGTGGTTTCAACATCCTGAAAACCGGCTTCGCACAATAGCTGCCTCACCTGCTCTCCCTGCTTCCAGCCGTGTTCCAGCATCAGCCAGCCGCCGGGTTCAAGGAAGCGCCGTGAATCGCTCACCAGGATTTCAATGTCCGCCAGACCGTGATTGTCGGCCACCAGAGCGCTCTTTGGCTCAAAGCGAACATCGCCCTCTGCCAGATGCGGATCTTGCTCATCGATATAAGGCGGGTTGCTGACGATCAGCGTGAAACGCTGATTATTGAGCGCGCTAAACCAGCAGCTTTGCAATACCTTAACATTGGTAATGCCCAGATTTTGTGCATTCGCGCGCGCAAGCTCTACTGCCTCCGGCACCAGGTCCAGCGCCGTCACGTTGCAGTCCGGGCGTTCGCTGGCAAGGGCCAGCGCTATAGCGCCGGTGCCGGTGCCCAGGTCGAGAATCGAGCACGGCGTAGAAGGCAGCTTTGTGAGCGCCTGTTCGACCAGGCATTCGGTATCGGGCCGGGGAATAAGCGTGGCCGGAGAAACGCGCAGCGGCAGCGACCAGAATTCTCGCTCGCCAACCAGGTGCGCAATCGGCTCACCGCGCTCGCGGCGAACCAGTAAAGCTTCAAGCTCGGTTTGCTGCTCCTGCGTCAGCCGGGTTTCGCCAAAGGCGAGAATATAGGTTCTCGCCTTGCCGGTAACAAACCCGAGCAAAATCTCCGCATCGCGCTTTGGGCTTTCGCTCTGCGCCAGGCGCTGTACGGCCTGGCGGAGCCATGACTGAAACTCCATTAATCCTGCTCGGACAACGCCGCGAGCTGGTCAGCCTGGAATTCCTGGACTATCGGCTCAATCAGGGCGTCAATCTTGCCTTCCATCACTTCATCCAGGCGGTAAAGCGTCAGGTTGATGCGGTGGTCTGTTACGCGCCCCTGCGGGAAGTTATAGGTGCGGTTACGGTCTGAACGGTCGCCGGAGCCAAGCAGGTTGCGGCGGGTAGAAGCCTCTTCCTGCTGACGCTTAGCCACTTCAGCGGCGCGAATACGCGACCCGAGCACCGAAAGCGCTTTGGCTTTGTTCTTATGCTGGGAACGTTCGTCCTGGCATTCAACCACGATGCCGGTTGGCAAGTGGGTAATACGGATGGCGGAGTCGGTGGTGTTAACGTGCTGGCCGCCCGCGCCCGAGGAGCGGAAGGTGTCGATGCGCAAATCCGCCGGGTTAATGTCCGGCAGTTCTGCTTCCGGGATCTCCGGCATCACGGCAACGGTACAGGCCGAGGTGTGGATACGCCCCTGAGATTCCGTAGCGGGAACGCGCTGCACGCGGTGGCCGCCGGACTCAAACTTCAGTCGGCCATAGACGCCGTCACCGCTGATTTTTGCGATAACTTCTTTGAAGCCGCCGTGCTCGCCTTCGTTAGCGCTGATAAGCTCAACGCGCCAGCGGCGGGCTTCCGCATAGCGGCTGTACATGCGGAACAGGTCACCGGCAAACAGCGCGGCTTCGTCACCGCCGGTTCCGGCCCGGACTTCAACGAACGCGTTACGCTCATCATCGGGATCTTTCGGCAGCAGCAGAACCTGAAGGTGCTGCTCCAGCTCTTCGCTGTTGGCTTTGGCTTCTGCCAGCTCTTCCTGCGCCATTTCGCGCATTTCCGGGTCGCTGAGCATGCTTTCTGCGGTTTCAATGTCTTCCTGTACCTGGCGCCATTGCAGGAAACAGCGTGATACATCGCTTAACTGGGCATATTCACGAGACAACGCGCGAAAACGGTCTTGATCGGCAATCGTCGCGGCATCGCCGAGCAGGGCCTGAACTTCTTCATGGCGCTCCTGCAAGGCTTCCAGTTTGGCAACAATAGAAGGCTTCATGGGCGGTGGTTCACCTTGTAATAAGAGTTGTGTGTGCTAATCCAGCCCGAGGCTGTTACGCAGGATTTGCAGGCGTTCGTCGTCCCCGTCACGGGCGGCCTGCGTGAGCGATTTGGTTGGAGCATGGATCAGGCGATTGGTCAGTTTCCAGGCCAGATCCTGCAAGACGGATTCCGCGTCGCCACCCTGCTGAAGGGCGGCCAGCGCTTTGGCAGCGAGGTCGTCTCTCACCTGCTCTGCCTGACTACGGTATTCACGAATGGTTTCGGAGGCGCTTTGCGCGCGCAGCCACGCCATAAATTCGCTGCACTCCTGGGCCACGATGGTTTCAGCTTCAACCGCCGCCGCTTTACGCTGGGCGAGGTTGTTCTGAATAATGGCCTGCAGGTCGTCCACGCTGTAGAGATAGGCGTTTGCAAGCTTGCCGACTTCCGGCTCCACGTCGCGCGGCACGGCGATATCCACCAGCAGCATCGGCTGGTTACGGCGGGCTTTCAGGGCGCGTTCCATCATCCCTTTGCCGATAATCGGCAGCGGGCTGGCGGTGGAGCTGATAATGATGTCGGCGTCCGCCAGGCGTTCGTCTATCTCACTCAGGCTAATCACTTCCGCGCCGACTTCGTCCGCCAGCACCTGAGCGCGTTCGCGGGTGCGGTTGGCGATAATCATCTTCTCAACTTTGTGCTCGCGCAGGTGGCGGGCAACCAGTTCGATAGTCTCCCCGGCGCCGACCAGCAGCACGGTGACCGAAGAGAGGGATTCAAAAATTTGCCGCGCCAGAGTACAGGCGGCGAAGGCGACCGACACCGCGCTGGCGCCGATATCTGTTTCGGTGCGAACGCGCTTGGCGACAGAGAAGGACTTCTGGAACATGCGTTCCAGCTCGCTGGAAAGCGAATGGCCTTTTTGCGAGTCGGCAAAGGCTTTTTTGACCTGGCCGAGAATCTGCGGTTCACCGAGCACCAGCGAGTCCAGACCGCTCGCCACGCGCATTAAATGGCTGACGGCGTCGTTATCGTGGTGCCAGTAGAGGCTCTTGCGCACTTCCTCTTCATTGAGGTTGTGGTAGTCGCACAGCCAGCGCACCAGCTGTTCGTGAAGATTTTCCTGTTGCTCAACGCTCAGGTATAACTCGGTTCTGTTGCAGGTAGAAAGTACCACGCCGCCCTGCACCATCGGCTGCTCCAGCAGGCTTCCCAGCGCCTGGTCGAGCGTGTCCGGCGAAAACGTAACACGTTCTCGCAGCGATATTGGGGCCGTTTTGTGGTTAATTCCTAGCGCTAACAGGGTCATGGAGCGGTCTGAGTAATACCGATGTTGATAAGGATTTCTGGTCGCATCATACAGGATGAGCACGGTCAATAAAAGAGAGCTTCCCCTTGCGGAGTATGCGGATGATTTATGATTTAAGACAACTTGACCGTAGACGCCTTCCCGCCTGGCCGCTAGCATGAACGGTTGACCACCAAAATGACTTTAAGGATTTGCTGCCGCTATGTTTATGCCCAAAGCCCGTCTGATGCGCCTTCTGCCCCTTGCCAGCCTGGTTCTGGCCGCCTGTTCAGTTCACCAGCCGAGCGGGCCGGGTAAAAGCCCTGACTCGCCGCAGTGGTTAGAACATCAGCAACAAGTGCAAAAAATCACCCAGTATCAAACGCGCGGCGCTTTTGCTTATCTTTCCGATAGCCAAAAGGTATATGCCCGTTTTAACTGGCAGCAAACCGCCCCGGACCGCTACCGCCTGCTGCTTACCAACCCGCTTGGCAGCACCGAACTTGAGCTTAATGCCCAGCCGAACCAGGTTCAGCTAACCGACCGCGACGGCAAGCGCTACATTGCGACGGATGCCGAAGAGATGATTGGCAAGCTGACCGGGATGCCGATCCCGCTTAACAGCCTGCGCCAGTGGATGCTGGGCCTGCCGGGCGAGTCCACCGACTACAAACTTGACGACCAGTATCGCCTGCGTGAAGTCAATTACACCCAGGGCGGTAAAACCTGGAAAGTGGTGTACAGCGACTACGACAGTAAAATCCAGCCTTCCCTGCCGTCCAATATGGAGCTGCGTGAGGGCGACCAGCGCATCAAGCTGAAAATGGATAGCTGGACGGTGAAATAATGATTTCCCGTTGGCCTGCTCCCGCAAAACTGAACCTTTTTCTCTATATCACCGGCCGCCGCGCGGACGGTTACCATAATTTGCAGACGCTGTTTCAGTTTCTTGACTACGGCGACACGCTGACAATTGAACCGCGCCAGGACGGCGTTATCCGTCTGGTGACGCCCATCGCTGGCGTACCGGACGAAGAAAACCTTATCGTGCGTGCCGCCCGCCTGCTGCAAGCCTTTGCCGCTGAGAAAGGCACTTTGCCCGCGGGCGCAGGAGCCGATCTAGGCGTGGAGAAGAAACTGCCGATGGGCGGTGGACTGGGCGGAGGCTCATCCAACGCCGCGACGGTACTGGTTGCCCTGAATCAGCTCTGGAATACCCGCTGTAGCGAAGACGAGCTGGCCGGACTGGGCATTCGCCTGGGCGCGGACGTGCCGGTCTTTGTTCGCGGTTACGCGGCCTTTGCCGAAGGGGTTGGCGAAATTTTGACGCCGGTCGAGCCGGAGGAAAAATGGTATCTGGTTGCCCACCCCGGCGTGAGTATTCCGACACCGATCATTTTTGGCGATCCGGAACTGCCGCGCGAAACCCCGATAAGGTCAATTGACACGTTGCTAAAATGTGAATTTGGCAACGATTGTGAGGTTATCGCAAGAAAACGTTTTCGCGAGGTTGATGCGGCGCTTTCCTGGCTGTTAGAATACGCGCCGTCGCGCCTGACCGGCACCGGCGCTTGTGTGTTTGCAGAATTCGACACCGAGCAGGCCGCCCGGCAGGTGCTTGAGCAAGCCCCGGAATGGCTGCATGGGTTTGTTGCGCGAGGCGTTAATAGATCTCCGCTGCATCAGGCCATATCCGGGCAAGCTGGGCATTGGTGACAACGTCACCTCGTTTCAGACGTTGCATCGTGCTCTTTAATACACCGCCTGGATGGGGGCTACCCCGCCCGCACATTTGCGGTAGCAACCATCCGCCACTGGACGCATGCCTGAGGTTCTTCTCGTGCCTGATATGAAGCTTTTTGCTGGTAACGCCACCCCGGAACTAGCACAACGTATTGCCAACCGCCTGTACACCTCCCTTGGTGACGCCGCCGTCGGTCGCTTTAGCGACGGTGAAGTAAGCGTACAAATCAACGAAAATGTACGCGGTGGTGATATTTTCATCATCCAGTCCACCTGTGCACCAACGAACGACAACCTGATGGAACTGGTTGTCATGGTCGATGCCCTGCGCCGCGCTTCTGCAGGCCGTATCACCGCTGTTATCCCTTACTTTGGCTACGCCCGTCAGGACCGCCGCGTGCGCTCCGCTCGTGTGCCAATCACCGCGAAAGTCGTCGCTGACTTCCTCTCAAGCGTAGGGGTTGACCGTGTTCTCACCGTGGACCTGCACGCTGAACAAATCCAGGGCTTCTTTGATGTGCCGGTAGACAACGTCTTCGGTAGCCCAATTCTGCTGGAAGATATGCTGCAAATCGGCCTGGAAAACCCAATCGTGGTTTCCCCGGACATCGGCGGCGTGGTACGTGCCCGTGCTATCGCTAAGCTGCTGAACGACACCGATATGGCTATCATCGACAAGCGTCGCCCACGCGCTAACGTTTCCCAGGTTATGCATATCATCGGTGACGTGTCCGGCCGTGATTGCGTTCTGGTTGACGACATGATCGATACCGGCGGTACGCTGTGCAAAGCGGCGGAAGCGCTGAAAGAACGTGGCGCGAAACGTGTATTCGCTTACGCAACTCACCCGATCTTCTCCGGCAATGCGGTTCACAACCTGCGAAACTCGGTTATCGACGAAGTTATCGTATGCGATACCATCCCGCTGTCTGACGAAATCAAAGCGCTGCCAAACGTCCGCACCCTGACTCTGTCCGGTATGCTGGCCGAAGCTATTCGCCGCATCAGCAACGAAGAATCTATCTCTGCGATGTTCGAACATTAATCGACATTGCTTTTAAAACCCGCTGCGGCGGGTTTTTTCGTTTTTGTACTACTCTTTTTAAATGCCTCCTTCACCTGCCTGAATGACAGATGATGCGCTCACGGATGGAATCATAGTGAAAACCGTATCTTCTTCTCACGTAATGCCTTTTCGCGCCCTTATTGACGCCTGCTGGCGCGAGAAATACACCCTTTCCCGCTTTACCCGTGATGCTATCGCCGGCATAACCGTAGGCATAATCGCTATTCCCCTGGCGATGGCGCTGGCTATCGGCAGCGGCGTAGCGCCGCAATACGGCCTTTACACCGCGGCAGTTGCCGGGATTGTTATCGCCCTGAGCGGCGGTTCGCGCTTTAGCGTCTCCGGGCCTACCGCAGCCTTTGTGGTTATCCTCTATCCGGTAGCGCAGCAATTTGGCCTGGCCGGGCTGCTGGTTGCCACGCTGATGTCCGGCCTGTTCCTGATCCTGTTCGGCCTGGCGCGGTTTGGCCGCCTGATTGAGTACATTCCGCTTTCGGTCACCCTCGGCTTCACCTCCGGGATTGGTATCACCATCGCGACTATGCAGGTGAAAGACTTCTTCGGCCTGACGCTCGAACATGTGCCCGAGCATTATCTGAATAAAGTCGCCGCCCTTGCGATGGCGATGCCGACCGTGAACGTCGGCGATGCGGCTATCGGAATTGTTACCCTGGCGGTGCTTATCTTCTGGCCGCGCCTTGGCATTCGCCTGCCCGGCCACCTGCCTGCGCTGCTCGCGGGCTGCGCCGTAATGGCTATTGTTACCGCGCTCGGCGGCGAAGTGGCAACTATCGGATCGCGCTTCCACTATATTCTGGCCGACGGTAGCCAGGGCAACGGCATTCCTCAGCTGCTGCCGCAGCTAATGCTGCCGTGGGACATGCCAAATTCAAACTTTACCCTGAGCTGGGATTCACTCAGTGCCCTGCTGCCTGCCGCATTCTCTATGGCGATGCTGGGCGCGATTGAGTCGCTGCTTTGCGCCGTGGTGCTGGATGGAATGACCGGCACCAAACACAATGCCAACGGCGAGCTTATCGGCCAGGGGCTGGGCAATATTATTGCGCCATTCTTCGGCGGAATTACCGCCACCGCGGCCATTGCCCGTTCGGCGGCAAACGTGCGCGCCGGGGCCACTTCTCCCGTGGCGGCAATTATTCACTCTCTGCTGGTTATTCTGGCATTACTGGTGCTGGCACCGCTGCTCTCCTGGCTGCCGCTTTCTGCCATGGCGGCCCTGCTGTTGATGGTGGCGTGGAACATGAGCGAGGCGCACAAAGTCGTCAGCCTGCTGCGTAAAGCGCCGAAAGACGACATTATCGTGATGCTCATCTGCATGTCGCTGACCGTATTGTTCGACATGGTTATCGCGATAAGCGTTGGGATTGTGCTGGCTTCACTGCTGTTTATGCGCCGAGTGGCGCGAATGACCCGCCTGGCTCTGCTGAGCAACGTTTCGGTACCGGAAGGTGTGCTGGCGCTGCGCGTGACGGGTCCGCTGTTTTTTGCCGCCGCCGAAGGATTGTTCACCGAGCTTTCGCGGCAGGTTGCCGGGCATCGCCTGATTATTTTGCAGTGGGATGCGGTGCCGGTGCTGGACGCGGGCGGGCTCGATGCCTTCCAGCGCTTTGTTGAAAAACTGCCGGAAGGCTGCGAATTGAGAGTAACCAACCTGGAGTTCCAGCCGCTGCGCACGCTGGCCCGGGCTGGCGTACAGCCAATCCCTGGCCGTCTTGCATTCTTCCCTGACGTTCAGGCGGCTCTGGCCGCTGAATAACGGCTAGCCCGGCTACCCTCTGGCTTCCCGCCGCCGTCTGCTGGTGACGCTTTCGCGGTTAACGCCCCAGTTATCGGTTTCGACCTCGTCGATGATGACAAAGGTGGTGGCGGGATCTTTATTCAACACCCTCATTAGCAGGTCGGTGGTGCCTTCAATCAGCGCCTGCTTTTGCTCCGCGCTGACCCCTTCTTTCGTCACCCGAATATTCACATACGGCATAAATTTACCCTTTCATTAACGGCCAAACATCACCAGGTTCCGGCGGTGCTGCCGCCGTCCACCGCCATCACCGTCCCGCTGACGAACGTGGAATCAGTCAGGTAGAGCACCGCATCAACCACATCCTGCGTTTTACCGGTACGCCCGCTCGGTGAAAGCGTGCTAAGAAAGCCGATAGATCCCGAGTAATCTGAATGCAGAGGCGTTTCGATAATCCCAGGCGCAACGGCGTTCACTCTTACATTGTCAGCCGCCAGTTCCAGCGCCAGGCCACGGGTGGCTTCGTTCAACCCGCCTTTAATCATCACCGGCAGCAGCGCGGGGACTTTAACATTCGGCTGGAGCGCAATGCTGGCCGTAATGTTAACGATATGCCCCGCTTTGTTTTTGCTCATATGGCTGGCGGCCTGCTGCGACGGGAACAGGAAGCCTTTCAGATTGGTATTGATCAGCGCGTCGATATCCTGCTCGCTATATTCGGTCGCCGGTTTGGGAATAAAAATGCCCGCGTTGTTGATCAGAATATCGACCTTACCAAAAGCGGCAATCGCCTCTTTAAACAGCTTTTCTGCCGTAGCCGGCAGCGAAATATCACCGGCAATCGGCAGGAAATTTGGCGGATTGCCCAGGCTTGCCGCTGCGGTCTGCAAGCGCTGAAGGGTACGGCCGTTGCCGACCACGTTATAACCTCGAGCCAGATACGCTCCGGCGATGGCGAGGCCGATGCCGCTTGAAGCGCCGGTGACAATAACGGTTGGTGTTGCCTGCATGATAGTGCTCCTGTTTGTGGATGTGGAGCCGACTATACTTGTGACATAATGGACGATAAATCAGCTACCTGTAACATGAATAGATACATCATGTAATAAATACGGAGAGAAAACCGGCATGAAACGCCACTTCGAAGAGATGCAGCTCGGCACCATCGAACTGTTTTGCCAGGCAGCTGAACGCCTGAGCTTCAGCGCGGCGGCGAATTTTATCGGCATCACGCCCGCGGCGGTAAGCCGCTCCATTGCCCGGCTGGAAGAACGGCTGGGCGTGCGCCTGTTTGTGCGAACCACTCGCCAAATCCGCCTGACGGACAGCGGCGAGCGCTATTATCAGCAGTGCCGACAGGCATTTCAGCAGCTGAGAGAGGCCGAGCGGGAAGTCACCGGCGCGCAGATGGAGCCTGCGGGCATGCTTCGCATTAGCGTTCCCACGCCCTATTCTCATTACCGCGTTCTGCCGCTGCTGCCCGAGTTCAGGCGGCTTTATCCCCGCGTATCGGTACAAATTCACATCAGCAACCGTAATATCGACTTCGCCGACGAGAGCTATGACATAGCCATCCGCGGGCGCTCTCCGGCGGACTCGTCGTTGATAGCCCGCAAGCTCGAAGACGCGGAACTGGTGCTGGTCGCCTCGCCCGATTATTTGCGGCGTGCGGGAACGCCAAAAACGCTGGATGAGTTAAGCCAGCACGAATGCATTCAATTTGATTTGCCCAGCACCGGGCGCAAAGTCCCCTGGACGTTCAGCCTCGATGGCCAGAGCACCGACGTTTTTACCAGCGGAGGGTTTACCTGCTGTGAAGACTTCTTAGGAATAGTCACCCTGGCCCGCAGCGGCGCAGGCCTTGTTCAGACCTATCGATTTATTGTTGAACAAGACCTGGCCGACGGAAGCCTGGTGGAGCTGCTACCCGAATACGGCGGCAGCTCGCGGCCTTTTATTTTGCTTTACCCTCACGCCCGCCACCTGTCGCTGCGGGTTCGCTGCCTTGTTGACTTCTTAGCCCAGCGGCTTGGAACATAATCCCCACCGCCTGCTGTAGCCAGACCAGCAGCTCGGGCGTCATCCACGTTCCACGGGCTAGCTCAGGCTCCTGAGTCATAGCCGCGCGGAACTTCATCTGGGTTTGCGGACTTGTACCGGCAAAAGACTGGAAGAGTTCCAGCCAGCGGCGGGCCAGCCGCTGGGCCTCGTCCGACGAAGGGGCCACGCCCTGCTCTTTGGCCTGGCATACGGCAGCCACCAGCGGCGGCCACTCCTGCATCCGGTCAAAATAGTGACGGCTGGTGAACGCAAATTCCTCATCGTCCAGATAGCGACGATAAATATCCAGCTTGCTTTGCCCGAAAGCGCGGGTGACATAGCCGGTCATTTCGGCAGTGATGCCCGTTTGTTTGCTCATTTCCGGCTCAACCTGATGCATTGCATTCAGGCGCACCAGAAAATCTGGCTCGCCCGCGGTATCGCGTACCAGCATCTCCATCCAGCGGGCAGCCAGCTGCTGCGCCCGTTTATCCTCCGGGGGCACGTTTTGCTGGCGCAGGGCGGCCACTTCAGCAACAACCTGTTTCCACTCTTCATCGCGGCCGCTGTCGGGCTGCGCAAAGGGCAGACGCCCTAACTCTTCTTTTGAAAAATAGCGATCGTACATCGTCATTAACTCCAGGGTAGTTAGCCATTCCCCGAGATCAGGCTCCGCGCCGCGGCTTAACGTCTCACGTAGCGAAACAAGGCGCTGGCGCAAAGTGGTGATTTCCGCCAGCTGGCCGTCCAGCATCGAGATTTGTGAATCAATGATCTCGTTAAGCGACACGGCCTGACTCTCGAGACAGTCGCGCACCTCGCTCAGGCTCATTCCCATGCGGCTTAACGCCTGAATGTGATGGAGCCTGGTAATATCCTGCCGGTTATAAAGCCGGTATCCGGCAGGGGTGCGGGCAGAAGGGAGCAGCAGGCCCATCGCTTCGTAGTGGTGCAAGGTGCGTACCGTAATACCGGCGCGCTTTGCCAGTTCGCCTACTTTAAACAACATATACCTGCTCCTTGTGCTTCTGCTGCCGGGAAGTGTGCAGCCTGACGTTACGTTAGGGTCAACACGCTAAGCATAAAAAAAACGGCTCCTTTTCAGGAACCGTTTTTTTAAATCCGATAATTATTAACCGTGGCGGTGGTGTTCATCCCTGCGGCAGCGTTTATCGTAGTGGCGAACCCACCAGTAGCGGTCGCACACCTGCTCGCGGCCTCCTATACGGGCCCCGGCGAGCCACAGTACCGCCCCAACGAAGATGCTAAGCACGGCACCGTGGGCGAAAAACTGCGGTAAATTCAGCTGCGGAAGCTGGTTCAGAATCGAATAGCCTACGCCAACTACCATCACAACCAGCCCCAATCCCATGAGGACATTACCGAGTAACGAAGCGTTTTTGCGTTTCATATGTCACCTCCGCAAGATTACGGGTCGGTGGGGAACATCCCCTTCCTTGTGGCTAAAGTATAGACAATGCCCCTGCAAACCATATGCGCGGGCGATCACAATTACGAACGAAAGCTCTACAAAAGTTTACAAATAAGCTGCTGAGTTACATGAAATTCTAATGGTTCAACCCCTCAACTATTCAATATTTCAGCGCGGCGCCCATTGCGCTTTGTCAACGCGGCGGCAGCACAGTAAACTACGCGGCTGTGAACGGTTTTCAGGAAGCTAAACGTGAGCATTAAATTAATTGTCGGCCTGGCGAACCCGGGCGCTGAGTACGCGGCTACCCGCCATAACGCCGGAGCCTGGTACGTGGATTTGCTGGCCGAGCGCCATAATCAGTCGCTGAAAGAAGAAGCGAAGTTCTTTGGCTATACCGCCCGCATTAATCTCGGCGGAGAAGACGTGCGCCTGTTGGTCCCGACCACGTTTATGAACCTCAGCGGTAAGTCAGTTGCCGCGATGGCCACTTTCTTCCGCATTGCGCCGGACGAAATCCTGGTCGCGCATGACGAACTGGATCTGCCGCCAGGCGTGGCTAAGTTCAAACTTGGCGGCGGCCACGGCGGCCATAACGGCCTGAAAGACATCATCAGCAAGCTGGGCAATAACCCCAACTTTCATCGCTTACGCATCGGGATCGGCCATCCGGGCGATAAAAACAAAGTTGTTGGCTTTGTACTTGGCAAACCACCGGTTAGCGAGCAGAAGCTGATTGACGACGCGGTTGACGAAGCGGCGCGCTGCACCGAAGTCTGGCTGAAAGAAGGCCTGACTAAAGCGACCAATCGTCTGCACGCCTTTAAAGCACAATAATCCCGTCAGCGGGCACCGGGCAGCGATTTCCGCCCCCGCTGACGGTGGTTTAAGTGTATAATGGGCAAAGTTATCTACATTTTTTCAATGAGAACAAACAAACTCATTGATTATCAAGCAATTAAGGTGATTTAAACCATGGGATTCAAATGCGGTATCGTCGGCTTGCCGAACGTTGGTAAATCCACTCTGTTCAACGCGCTCACCAAAGCAGGTATTGAAGCGGCTAACTTCCCGTTCTGTACTATCGAGCCGAACACCGGCGTTGTGCCGATGCCGGACCCGCGCCTGGACAAGCTGGCCGAGATCGTTAAACCGCAGCGTATTCTGCCGACTACCATGGAGTTCGTGGACATCGCAGGCCTGGTAAAAGGCGCTTCCAAAGGTGAAGGCCTGGGCAACCAGTTCCTGACCAACATTCGTGAAACCGAAGCTATCGGCCACGTTGTACGCTGTTTCGAAAACGATAACATCATCCACGTAAACAACAAAGTGGACCCGGCTGACGATATCGACGTTATCAACACCGAGCTGGCGCTGTCTGACCTCGACACCTGCGAACGCGCGATTCACCGCGTACAGAAGAAAGCCAAGGGCGGCGATAAAGACGCGAAAGCCGAACTGGCCGCGCTGGAAAAATGCCTGCCGCAGCTGGAAAACGCCGGTATGCTTCGCGCCCTGAAAAATCTGACCGAAGAAGACAAAGCGGCGATCAAATACCTGAGCTTCCTGACCCTGAAGCCAACCATGTACATTGCCAACGTTAACGAAGACGGTTTCGAAAACAACCCGTACCTCGATAAAGTTCGCGAAATCGCCGCCGGGGAAGGCTCCGTTGTGGTTGCCGTTTGCGCTGCCGTAGAGTCCGACATCGCCGAGCTGGACGATGCCGACCGCGATGAGTTTATGGCCGAGCTGGGTCTGGAAGAGCCGGGCCTGAACCGCGTAATTCGTGCGGGCTACGAGCTGCTGAACCTGCAAACCTACTTCACCGCTGGCGTGAAAGAAGTGCGCGCGTGGACCATCCCTGTTGGCGCAACCGCTCCGCAGGCCGCCGGTAAAATCCACACCGACTTCGAAAAAGGCTTTATCCGCGCACAAACCATCGCCTATGAAGACTTTATTACTTATAAAGGCGAGCAAGGCGCGAAAGAAGCCGGAAAAATGCGTGCCGAAGGTAAGGATTACATCGTTAAAGATGGCGACGTGATGAACTTCCTGTTCAACGTCTAATCCCCTTCCCCGCTTCAACAAAAATCCACGCAAATGCGTGGATTTTTTTGTTTTCTGAATCCTGTCCATCAATTCCCGAGCGCCGTCAGGATCTCCCCCGGTAAATGCGATACATTAACGCCACTAAAGTTATGGATTAACTGGAGGGTCGGGCCGTGATGGAAAACATGAAAGCGTTCAGAATGGTGGTGGAGTGCAAGGGGTTCAGGGCTGCGGCTCTGGCCATGAAAATCTCCCCTGCTATGGTCAGCCGCCGTATTGAGAAGCTGGAGCATGAGTTAAAAACGCAGCTTTTTAAGCGTAATTCGCGCAAAGTGCTGCTGACAACTGCCGGAGAACAGTTATATCAGCGCTGCGTATCCATTATTGATGACTACGAATCCTGCCTGCGGGACGTGAAAAGCTTTAATGCCGAAGTCAGCGGCTGCCTGAAGGTGGGTATTCCCCACTCCATCAATCACCTGCACGTTATCCCTAACCTCCGCCAGTTTTTCGAACTGTACCCCAGACTCCGGCTGGAGACGGTAACCGGCAATCACTGCATGGAACTGTTCAGCCACGGTTTCGACCTGGCCTTACAATGTGGCCCTCTGCCGGACAGCAACCTTTACTATTCTCTGCTCGGCTACTGGCGAAAGCACGCCTGCGTCACGCCCGATTATGTACGGCGCTGCGGCCTGCCCGGCCACCCTGATGAGCTGCTAAGCCACACCTGCCTGTTCCACTTCGATAATCACCGCCGCTCGTGGAAGTTTATGATTGACGGCGAGTTAACGGAGGTTCGCCCCGCCAGCACCTCGAGAGTGAGCAACAGCCTGGATCTCTACCAAATGGTGAAAAATGGCCTCGGCATTTCGTACCTGCCCGACTTTACCGTGAGGGACGGAATTAATTCAGGCGAGATAATTTCCATACTTGGCGAGTTTATGCCGCCCCCGCTCCCGATGTATGTGGTGCACGTCAATCCCAAACCTTCGCCAAAAGAGCAGGCATTTATCGATTTCATCCGCACTCTTAATCTGGCGACGGTTGCGGATCCAGCATCCTGAGAGGATTAAGCCGCCTGACCGCGTCAACTTTATCCACTCCCAGCCCGGCCCGACGAAACCAGGTTTCGCTGTCGGCCAGCCAGTGGCTGATACCCGGCTGGTGCGGCTGGCCGAGATCGGAGCTGTAAACCACATTATTCACACCCGACAGCACGTCATACATATCTTCTTCGGTTTGATATTTAAGGTAAACCGTGAGCGCGCATTGCTCGATATAAAGCCAGCTGTAGCGCCCCAGCGCCTTAAGCTCGGGGGCGGAAAATCCGGTCATAGGATTAGCCGGCTGATTCAGCATTAACCGGCAGCCGCCCGCTTTTTCCACGGCCTCAATAAGCCGCAAAGTCTGCCCTTTGCCCGCATGCCCCGAAGAAAGCACGATATTGTGATGCCGGGCGAACGCTATAATCGCTTCCACCTCGGGGCGGATCCGGCCATCGTCGTCAGTAATAGATAACGGCTGTTGCGCATTTTCACGAGCATATTTATTAGCGAATGTCCGGGTTAACGCGCTCCGGTGTTCGCTGCTAACAATGGTCGGCAGGTGAACCAGCAGCCGGGGCGCCGCGTCGAACTGATACTGGCTTAGCGCCTGTTTTATAGCCTCAAGGCTGAACCCGCCTGCCAGAGCATTGAGAACGATTGAGCCAAAGACCGGCAATCCCTGCTGTTGTAGCCCGGCGGCCAGAGCCGATACGCTGCCCAGATGGCTTTTCAGCACCACGCCGCCCTTTAGTTCGGCATAGCGCTGCCCGGCCTCAAGCGCGGTGTAGCGCCGCAGGTAGCTGTCCGGGCTGGCATGATAATGTACGTCCAGAAAGCGCAGCCGTTGTGACCAGCGGGCAAAAAAAGGGTGGGTCATCCTTTTAGCCCCCATGGTGCCGCGTATCCCAGCGTGCGGCGGGCATCTTCAAGCCTTGTGCCTTCGTTAATACTGCTGAGGATTTGATGCTCGGTTTTTTCAACATTTTCGGCAAGTAAGACGACTTCCATTAACCTGTCGCGCGGTATCGCTACCACCCCGTTATCGTCGCCCATAATCCAGTCGCCCGGCTCTATTTTCACGCCGCTAATCTCCAGGCCGCACTGTACTGCCCTGACGCGCGCCCGATTTTTCCCGGAAACCATAAAAATATTGGCCGCAAACAGCGGATAATTCATATTGCGGATATCGGCGATGTCCCTTGCCGAACCGTGAATTACCGTGCCTGCTATTTTTTTCTGCAACGCTTTGGTCGTCAGGATGTTGCCCCAGCTGGTGCAATCCTCCCGCCCCTGATTATCAACGACAATAATCGCCCCCTCCGGCACATCGTCAATGTAGGTTCCGGCGTTCATAAAGGTGTTTTTTTCCGGCTCATAAGCTTCATACTGAACAGTGAAAGCCGGACCCGCAATTTTACGCCCCGCAACCTGCGGTTTAATGCCCGGAATTCCCCCGGCGATATAAATGCTGTCCAGCGCATCCGATACCGCCGCCGTATCCAGCGCCAACAGGCGCCGGCGAATATTCGTCAGAGTTTTGTTCATCATGCACTTATCCATTATCTGCGGCCAGGGCATTCAGAACGCACCATGCGGCATATTCCGGGATACTTTGCGGCAGTAAGGTTTTGTTATACGGGAAGGTAGCCGTTTGTATCATTCCGCTTTCAAGGCGCACCGACATCTTCATTTTCCCCAACAGGTTATCGCCGGTGACAACGCTTGCCAGCGTCGGGTTAACGTTGATCTCGGCAGCAAGCAGCGGCTTGCCTCCGGCCGTATCTCTCTCATTCAGGAGCAAAACTGAAAGGGCGGCGTCCGGCGTAGTCCAGCGGATATCGCAAATATCATTCAGCAGGTTAACGGCTGTTTTATTATTTTTACTGACCAGTTGCGCATCGAAGATTTCATCCAGGGTATTGAGCATCGCCTGCGGCATGGGCTGCGACGGCGGCGTTTCTATTTGCACCAGCACATACGGGCTTTTCCACAAAAAATGGATATCCCATTCGGTAAAAGGCAGCAACTCCCTGACCTTCGACCCCACTTCGCCCTCTGAGATACCAATCAACATCCAGTCGTACTTGTTCTTGCCCGCCTCACGCTTCTCCGTGAGCGATAAAAAACCGTCCATCATCGGGAGCGCCTGAGACGGCGGCCCCGGCAACACAACAACCTGGCTACCTTCACAGGCAATATAGAATCCAGGAGCAGTACCGGAAGGATTAGCGAGAATGCGGGCGCCCGAAGGGAATAAAGCCTGCTGGCGGTTCGATTTATCATCCTGCACTCCAAGCTGACGCAGCTGTTGCTGGATGGTTACCCAGACATTCTCGTGGTGAATAAGCGGCTGATTAGCGGCGTGCGCTACCGCCTCGCGGGTTTTATCGTCCGAAGTTGGCCCCAGCCCTCCGCACACCACAATTAGCTCATCCTGCCCGCAGCAGGCGTTAATCTCACTGCTGATTTGCCGGATATTGTCCGCGCAGACCGCCTGCAACCTGACCTGATAATTGGCCTTCGCCAGTTGCTGGCTCAGATGCTGCTGATTGCTGTTCTGATACTGCCCCGACAGCAGCTCGTCGCCGATGGTTATCACGCTGGCCGTGCGCATTACCGCAGGTGCAATAATGGCGCGGATTATAGCGTTGGCCATTTGCTGCGTGGTCGCCGCGCCCCCCAGATCATAGGTGGTTATTTTGCCTTCCCGAATAACCCGGTCAACGGCACGATTAATCGCCTCTGCCTGACGGTTAAATCCCAGATACTCCAGCATCAGGGCGATGCTGTAAAACATCGCGGAAGGGTTCGCTTTGCCCTTCCCGGCCATGCCCGGCGCGCTGCCGTGTACAGGTTCAAAATAGGGAATATGGCTCCCGACGTTGGCGCTTGGAGCCAGTCCCAGACCGCCCATAATACCCGCCGCGAGGTCGGATAAAATATCGCCAAACATATTCTCGGCAACAATAACGCCGTATTCATCAGGCTTGAGTACCAGCCGCAGCGCTACGGCATCAACGTTCTGGATATCCGCCGCGATATCTGAAAACTGCGCCGCAACCTCGTAGAAGACCTCTGCGGCGAACTGGCCGCTTTCGCGCATAACGTTGGGTTTATCGGCAAAGGTTACGCGGCTAAAATGGTGCTGACGGGCATAATCAAAAGCCGTATAAAACAGGCGCTCAAGCCCAAAACGGGTTTGCAGGCGCACCGTCCACGCTGCCTCTTCCGGGCCATATTGATCGATGTTTGGATGTTTTAGCCAGTCGGAAACCTCCTCGCCAACACCTTTAAAATCCAACCCGGCATAAAGCCCCTCGGTGTTTTCACGAATAACGCAGCAGCGGAAAGGACGCCGGTCGCCTTCAATATATTTAACCGGCCGGATATTGGCGAACAGGCCCAGCCTTTGCCGTAGCTGGATAACGGGCGACAAATAAGCAATATTCTCGCCCTGAAGGTGTGAAGGCAGAGCGCGCTCGGCTTCGGCTTTACCTTTGCTGGTAACCGCACCCAGCAGTATGGCGTCCACCTGCTGTATCTCGTCCCACGTTCTGGCCGGGACAGGGTCTCCTTCAGCTTTCCAGCACTCCCAGCCTATCTCTCCCCACGAGAGCATTATTGGCAAATTTAACGAGCTAATCACCGGCAGCGCCGCCTCGCAAACTTCCTGACCGATACCATCGCCAGGTAGAACCAGTACCTTTTTCATAGTTCTTCAATCCATTCGTTAACCAGCAGATTGATGGCGGAGGCGTTATCATTCCATGGCCGCATGCCCGCCCCCGGTATACGCTCATAGCGGTGATTTGGGTTACCGCTGTGGGTCTGGTTACCCCAGGTCGCCAGCTGTGATTTTTCCCCAACAATGCCGAGATATTTTCCGCTGAACTTTGCCATTGCGGGCCTGGCATCTAACCTGCGCAATAAAGAAAACCCGCGCAGCATTCTTTCTATCGCCACTTTCCGCTGCGACTCGGGGATAGTATTTACAGCGTGCAAAGACGTTTGCCCCTTGGGTACCACAAACTGATTCAGCGCCTCGACGGCCTCATCCAGATACCCTTTGCTCAGCAACGACACCAAATAACCGACGCGTTCATTTAATAGATAGTCAGCAAAGCCCGGCGCGCTGATAGAAATAACTCCGGTCAGGCAATCCATTCTTGGCGATAATATCTGTACCAGTGTCCCTGCCATTGCAAAACCCACCAGCAGGAAAGGTGAACCCGCTCTGGCAATAAGCTCATGATGGACCGATTCAATAGTTTCTTTTGGGTCAGCGGAGTGGATCAGTGATAACGTATCCACAAGCGATACCTTAAAGCCTTTATTCGACAGCAGCGAAAGCAACGGTTTACAAAACATGCCATCGTCCCAAAGCGGCATTACCGGCGCCATAATAACGACGTCCATTTTACTCATGCCACTTTCTCCGCCATAAGCTTTTTAATTTCTTTAAAAACCGAAGGGACATCCTGCCCAAGGGTAGCTTCTACTATTGCCCTGTAATCAGCGTTGAGGTTTGACAGCCCCATAATCATATCCAGCACGGTGCGCTTAGAAGCATTAAAGAAGTCGCCGGACTGTAATATATTAATTTGGTTTAAAACTACGCCGATGTTGTATTTCTCTTGCTGCTCGTAAAAATTAAGCAATGCGAGCCAGCTTTCCAGGGCTAAATTCCCTGCGCCTTTACCCATCCCGGTCAGCGAGCTATCAATGAACGTGGCGCCTGACCTAACCGCCTCGATTGAATTAGCCACGGCCAGGCCAAGATTATCATGGGCATGAAAGCCAACGTCCAGATGAGTCTTGAGCCTGATAAGACACACCATGTGCGACACCTGCTCCGGCAGTAAACTACCGTTTGAATCGGCAAGGTAAAAAATATCCGCCCCGGCATCCTGGTAAAGATGCGCAATCTCAATCATCGTATCGGTACTTACCTGGCTTACGCGCACTAAATTAATGCTGACCTTCAGGCCAACTGATTTGGCAAACTTACATAATTCAATAGCACGTTGTGGTTTATCTGCTTTAATACAAAGGCGAAGCATACTTAAGCCACTCGCTTTCATTTCTTTAATATCTTCGGTCGTAATATTATGCGGGTGAGCAATCACCACTATTTTAACATTGGGGGCAGCGGCGTGAATAAAATGTATATAGCTGTCCGGAGACAGGCCGGTCATGCCAATATTCGGGATTGGTTTAAAAGATCCATTGCGATAGCCAACCTCAATCCATTCAACGCCGCTTTCGGTCAGCATCTGAGCATGTTTTGCTGCATAGTCAGAGGGAAAACAAAAACCGTTCTGATAGCCGCCGTCGCGCAAAGTTACATCAATATTATTTATCACTTTATTTCACTCTCTTTATTTTCCATAAAATTAACCAGCCGTGCCTGGCCGAGCAAATAAATCACAAACCCAATTACCGCTACGGCGGCGATAATAAGCGCCGTCACTTCAGGGTTATGCGCTGAGACTTTGCCGATAAGAAAGGCTGACAATGCGGCGCTACCAAGCTGTAGCGCCCCCATCACGCCGGACGCCGTGCCGGACGCCCGTGAGTGGGCAGCAATAGCGGACGCCGTGCCCAACGGCAGTAAGAAACCGTTGCCAAAAGTAAGAACAGAAATAGCAATAACGCTGGAAACCAAAGGCTGCGGACTGATAAACATCTGTAATGCAAATATAATCCCCCCGAAAACAAAAACGATATATCCCTTACGCAGAGTTGCCTCAACGCCTTCCTTGCGGGATATTTTTTTGGCCGTCAGGTTACCCGCCACATAGCTCACCGAAAGCAGCACGTAGGTATAACCCACGTACACGGGTGAGAGTCCCAGTTTACCCAGCATAAACGGTGACTCTACGATGTAGGCAAAGTAAGCCGCATAGGCAAAACAGGGAATGGCCGCGTAATAGAGAAATTTTTTATTCAGTAAAACATTGCAGGTATTAATAAGTGATGCGGACAAACTCAGCCTGTGTCTTTTTTCTGGCGGCAAAGTCTCTTTTAATGACGTAAAACAAAGCCCCAGCGTCAGCAAGATAAATAAGGTTAAGAAAATAAAACATGCATGCCAGCCAAAATACTGCGTCAGTACGCCACCTATCATAGGTGCAATCGCCGGCGACATGCCGACAAAAGGAAAAATCACCAGATACAATTGCGCGGCAGACTTTTTATCCATCATGTCATTTATCAATGCCCGGCTAATAGTTATCCCGGCGCAGGAGCCTATCCCCTGAAAGAGGCGTAAAACCAATAGCTGGTTAATACTGGTGGTGTAGATTACGGCTATCGTTGAAATCAGCCAAATAATGCCCCCGACGATGAGTACCTTCTTCCTTCCGAGACTGTCGCTTAATGGGCCATATATCAGTTGAGAAAAAGAGACGGCAAATAAAAATATTGCGATAGCATTCTGTATTTGTGCCTCGGTAACCTTATAGTAATGGCTCATGCTTCCGAGCGCAGGCAAGAAAATATCGGTAGATATTAACCCGCCAACGGACAGGCAAACGATCAACACCACCAGAGGCGTTGTGAGTGTTTTTTCCATCAGTATATCAATACTCTGGTTTAACTGGGTGGACAGACGATAGGTTAAAATTCCAGCTCTATAAATCCTTATCTGCTAAACGCTCTGTTGCCGATCGGTAAACATTAAATGGCCCGAAGGTGTCACAACCTTCAAATGAAAAAAATCCACGCAAAGGCGTGGATTCGGTTTAATTCTATAACCAGATTATTGGTCAGAATGTTCAGGATAGAGGGTTGTTTTTGGCAACACACGTTTATCCAGTCGATGAAGGCCGTAATACAGAATAGCCGTCCCAAACCAGCCGATAAGCCAGGAAACGTCGTTACCGTCGAAAATCCACGTTAACGATCCATGGAATAAAGGGTTTTCAATAAAAGGCAGCTGAATAAGGACGCCGAAAACGTACACGCCAATGCCAAATAGATTCCAGCGCCCGTAGCGTTTATCGGCATCGAAAAGCGCAGGAATATCTACGGCGCGGGCTGAGATCAGGTAGTAATCGGTAAGGCCAATCGCGCTCCAGGGTACAAAGAATGCCAGTAGAAACAGCAGAAAATGCGTAAAGTGTTTGAGGAAAGCCGGTTCGCTAAGCAATGCAATAACGCAGGAGGCCGCCACCATCAGCACCACAAATAGAACACGATTTTTTTGGCTCAGCGTAACCTGCTTGCGGAACCCGGAAACGATTGTCGTCAGCGACATAAAGCTGCCGTAGGCATTGAGCGTGGTAAAGGTAATTTTGCCGAAGCAGATGGCAAAATAGATGACCATCGCCATGGTTTCGGTTTTCCCCAACCCGACAATGTAGCTCACCTCGTGGCCCGAGAAAGCGCTACCCGCGATAGCGGCGGTAATCACCCCAAGAGACATTGAGGCCTGGGTGCCTAACACCGTCCCGCTAAAGACAGAAAAGAACACCTTCGGGCCTGAAACGCCGCGCGGCAGGTAGCGCGAATAGTCGGACACGTACGGGCAAAAAGCTATTTGCCAGGACGATGAAAGCGACACCGCCAGTAAAAACATCGGTAGAGAGAAATGGTTGTTTTGCATAATCACGCTGAGGTCGGTATTCAATAGCAGCGAGGCAAACAGCCAGGCGAATGCCAGCACGCCGACGATGCTCGCCACCTTGCCCAGCTTGTGAATAACGCGATATCCCAGCACGGCAATAACAACAATAATGGCGCTGAATAAGATCATCCCGCTAACGTCGCTTACCGACAGCAGCCGCGCCATGGCCTGCCCCGCCAGCACGGTGCCGCTAGCCGAAAAGCCGATATACATTATGCAAACCAGCACCAACGGAATGACCGCTCCGTATACGCCAAACTGTGCGCGGGTAATTATCATCTGCGGTAATCCCAGCCGCGGCCCCTGCAACGCATGGAACGACATCACTACCGCGCCAATGATTTGCCCGACCAATAATCCTGTTAATGACCAGACCACGTCTCCGCCCAGCACCACCGCAAGCGCGCCGGTCACAATGGCGGTGATTTGCAGGTTGCCGCCGAACCACAGCGTAAACTGGCTAAAGGGATGCCCGTGACGCTCGCCGTCGGGGATATAATCGATGGAACGGGATTCCGTAAGCCGGGCTGCGCTCTTAGACTGCTCTTCTGTAGATGAAAGGGAAGACATAACTACCTCGCTAAAACCTGTTTAAACGGCGCCATATCGGGTAAACATCACATGACCAATCATGTATATACAACCACTCTCGCGAGTAAACACCTATGAAAAGGTGAAAGTGAGAAGCTGATTGTAGATTTTATGTAACCAAATTGATGCTTACATGTGCCAATACAAAACGGTGATGGCTGCAAGCCGAAGGATAAGCAAGATGTATGGAAAGGCGTGGAGAGGTTCACCGCGGAAATCTGTACAACTGCCGCGGTGAACACTCATACCAGGTGAACGGCTACCGGCTAAAGCCCTGCGGGGCGAGGCACTTCGAAGTAATTACCGTTGATATCTTTCTGGAAGTAGCTCCCGTTACGCACGTAGTATCGCTTGCCGTTATAATCCAGCACGCTGATGCCGGCCCCCGGGCTGGATGGGGTTTCAACCCGAACGTACTCCGCCCCCTGCCGCTGATAATAAATACCGTTGACGACGTAGTAAGTCAGCCCGCCAACGATAATCGCGGTTGCAAGACCGGGCAGAACGGTCAGGCGTGGCCACGGGTAAAAGTAGTGAGGCCCGCGATAGAACCCTGGCCCGTGCCCCCACCACGGTCCCGGGCGGGCCAATGCCAGTTGCGGCACAACCATCAGCGCAGACATCGCTATAACATAAAGTTGTTTTTTCATCTTAACCCTCCACTCCCGTGGCCGGGCGTAACTTTTAGCCCGTCATCTGTCGATTATAAGCCTGCCCTGCCGCGCTTTACCGTAGAGGAATGGTAAATCCCCAAAATCTCCACAATCCCCCTTCAGGTATTTTTATTTATCCCCAAATGTAAAAAATCCACGCCGGGGCGTGGATTTATCAGTCGATGCGATGTGACCGGCGTTGATTTATTCGAAGTACACTTCCGGGTTATCGGCCAGGGAAATATAGGTCTTGCTGTTTCTGTCCAGCGTGCGAATTTCACCGCTTTCGATGTCATAAACCCAGCCGTGAAGACGCAGGCCGCCGTTACGCAGGCCAACCGCAACCGATGGGTGGGTTTTAATGTTATTCAACTGGGCAATAACGTTCTCTTCCACCATGGCGTTAACTTTGTCGGTTTCGTTATTCCAGGTTTTCTTTTCAACTACCGCTTTCGCCGCGTCTGAATAGTGCAGCCAGTGCGCCACGGCCGGCATCGGGTCAAGACACTGGCAGGAGGCGATGGCCTTCATGGCTCCGCAGTTAGAGTGGCCGCAGATAACGATATCAGTCACGCCAAGCGCAACCACCGCGTACTCAATCGTCGCCGACACGCCGCCCGGCTCAGGGCCGAAGGAAGGAACGATATTGCCTGCGTTACGGATAACGAAGAGCTGCCCCGGATCCTGCTGAGTCACCAGCTCTGGCACCAGGCGGCTGTCGGAACAGGAAATAAAAAGCGCTTTAGGATTTTGGCTGGAAGCCAGGCTGCGGAAGAGTTCTTTGCGTTGCGGAAAAACTTCTTTCTGGAAGCTCAGAAAACCTTCAATGATATGTTGCATAGCACATTCTCTTATTCTGTATTGACCACGACATGATAAAGATCACATTCAGTTAGTCCAGTCCCTGCGGCCAAAAAGAGAGATTTCTGGTCGCCCTTAACCGCCACTTTGCTCATCCTCATGCCGCATTTTAATAAGCATATAGCTGTTAAGCAGCTGGCGTAGCCTGCTCTCCAGCTGGCCTTGTAACGCCTGCGGTACGGGCTCATCGGCGGGCAAATCCTGTAACCGGCGAACCAGCTCTTCGGCAGGCACTTCGTCATTCAGCGATTTTGAAACAGAAAACACCACGGTTTTTAGCTCGCTAACGGTCAGGTATTTTCCCTTCTTCTCATCCAGCTGGTTCAGGCGCTGCTGGAGCATTTGCAGTTCGGCCACGCCGTGACGCCAGCCTGCCGCGCCGGATGCCGGTAGCGCATTGGCGACCATCATCGCCCGCCATTTTCCTGCGGCATTTTTCGCCATTTCTGAACCAGGGTAAAGCTGCCAGGTTTGCTCCACCAGCCGCTCCCCGTGCAGCAGCGGCCAGTACGGAGGGAGCCTGCCAAGCTCTTCAAGGCGCGACTGCAATTGGCTGCCATAGGCCACGTTCTGATGCAGCCAGCCCGGGGATTCACGGTGCAGTGTTTCGACCTCTGCCGCCGGCAGAGTTGCCGGTAATTCTGCAACCGAGGCCATCAACGCATTTTCCGCCGGATGATTAAGCAGAGCAGGAATGGCTACGCCACCCAGTCCCGCAAGGGCAGCCGAAACCGCGAGGCCACAAACGAAGGCTTTAAGCGGCGTGATACGGCGTGGGGCTTCGGTTTTAATCTCAACTTCTACTTCTGGCCTGTCGTGTACCACATAAACCCAGCGCGGAGCGCCTTCACTCGCTTCTGAATTTACCGTATGGATCGGCAAAACCACGGCCTGAGGCTGATGTTCCTCGGGCGCTGCCGCATCGCTGTTTTCAAGCCGGGTAATGTCGTTTTGCAGCATCTGGCGCAGCGCCTCAATCCCTGCCGCATTACGCAATTCGAGGCGCTGTAATACCTCGCCTATAGCCGCCAGTAACCTTTCACTTCTGTAGAGCGCCGCAAGATCCACGCGCTGGAGGCTCAGCGTGCGGAACACCTGCTGAAGCCTTTTACTCAGGCCGCTGATAATCTCAATTCTGGCGTGTACCGAAGCGGGCCACATGGCCGACCACTGGTAGCGAACCAGGGCATCCACTATCGCCAGCCCTTCGTTAAAACCGTAAACCCCCGCAAGCTGGGTTCTTGCCAGAGTGAACCAGGCCGCCGTCTGAAGATCGACGCCGTTAGAGTCAAATAAATTAAGCGCCAGGCGTTCAACATAGGCCCAGTTAACATCGGGCCGCGCCGGGTGGGAAAGCTTGCCGAGTTCATCGCGCAGCGCTGCGTAATCCGGCATTGTTCGGGGGTCGCCCCCGGTTTTGAGTTGGCGTTCGTATGCCTGGGACATAGTGATATCCATTTCGACTGTAAATGACAAAGTGAGGATTAAATAAACTGGCTGGTCTCGAGATAGTTTTGCTGTTTAAGGTGCCTGAGCATCACCTTGCCCTCCGGCATAAACTCGGTGCCGTAGCGCACCAGCCCAATGCCTTTTAGCTCCGCGTCTATGGCGTAGCGGAGTTCGCCGGGGATATTTTGCCCGAGCATCACCACCTTGATGGCCTTAAGCCTTGGCTCGTATTTCAGCAGCACTTCGGACAGCGTCGCCATCAGCTGATGCGCCGTACCCGGCATGCCCTGAAGGATTTTGGTCATATCCGGCAAGCCGTAATCCGGCAGGTGTGCCAGAGTGCCAGCCCGCGCGTTGAGGATGCGCTGCATATTATCCAGCACCGACAGCACCACCTGGTTTTCTTCGCTCACGTTGTGCAGTTCAAGGCCGCCGCTGTAGCTGCCGGTCAGCATTTCATACAGCGAAGGGCCATTATGATTATCGGGCATCATTCATCCTTAAGCGGGAGGAGTTTCAGGCCATGGCTTCCTGCCTCAATAACTCTGGCCTTATCCGGATCGAGCGCTTCGCGGCTCATCACCAGTTTCCAGTTATTTTTTTCCATGTCGGGATGGCGGAAGAACCCAACCACCGCAACAAATTTAGCCTCAGCCTCCATCGGCATATCCAGCGAGGCATCCTCACCCGGTTTTATCACCAGGCTGCGGCTCGCAAGCTGGTCGCCATTCAGCAGGCTATCACCCTCGGCTAATAACTGCTGATACAGCGCTTTATCAAATACCTGGCGATCTTTTAGCTGGTAAATACGCACCACCATAGGTTCGGAAAATGAGCGAATTTCAGTTGGATCGGTGTTAAGCGCCTCACGGGCGGTAAAGTCGAGATGCAGCACTTTGATTTGCTTATAAAATACTGAACTAAATGCCGATTTAGTCCCGTCCGCAACGCTCTGGCCAAGACCACAGCCGGACAAACCGCAGGCAAGCAGCGCCATCAGCATTGATTTAGTCAAATTTGTAGGTAACACGTCGATTTCCTTTTTGCAGTGTTGCCGGTTTAAGGCCGCCGTAGTAGCCAAGCTCCGTGGTAAACGTTCCCGGCACTTCCTCTTCCGGGCAGCCCTCATCGCCCCCCAGAACGCCGTTCATTCCAGGCCAAAAAGGCGCTTCGCCCAGGGGCGGTATGGTTAACAAATGCGTCGCGGCCGTCAGCGTGATACGCGCCTTAAAACGCCAGCCCAGATAGACGCGCAGCATCACCATAAAGTCCTGATATAGCTGCCCGTCTGGCATCCAGCCTTGAGCTTCGTCCGCAGATCCGGTCTTCAGCTCAATAAGAAGCTGGCTACTGGCGTCCATCACCTCATCGCCGAGGGGGGAGTTGCCGTCCAACAGAATGTCCTCTTCGTCGCTGAATGCCAGAGGGTGTGCAACGGCAACCGGCCTCAGCGAATAAGGGCTAACACAAGCCGTTGTTTCCGGGGCCAGAAGCTGAACCAGAGCCCGCACCCCTTCCTGCGTTTTACCGGGCTGGCGCAGTACACCAAGCAGCGCGAGAAAACGGGATACCGGCGTGGCAATGTGGTTTGCCGTCCCGGGGATCCCCAGCCCCACCAGCCCCAACAACGACTGTGAAATAGCATCCGTCCCGCCATTTTCAAAAGTGGCCGGATAGGAGTATTTCCGCCAGATGCGATAAAATTGCGTAAGGATGCGGTGGCTGAAAATATCAAGAAAACCCTGGAGCGCCTCGTGCCCTTCCCTGCGTTGGGTAATATCATCCAGGTAAGCGGTAGGCAGCGGGGAGTCCACGCCGTACAACCCCATGAACGTGGTACGAATAACCGGGGGCTTGTCGGCATTATCCTCATCGTATTCAACCGCTCTTAGCTCACCGGCCGGGAAGCCCATGCCCGGCCAGGGGCTGAATCGCACCGGATCGTTTGCCGGACTACCGCCCCCCAAAGGCGCATTCTCCGGGTTCTGCTTCTCAATGAGCTGGCAAAAACGATAAAAGTTAATCCGCGAAATATCTTTTGCCAGGTCGCGGCTTAACCCGGAATGCGGCGGTTGTGTTTCTCTTCCCATTCCAGGCGCTCTCCGGTTGGTTGCAGAATGATAATCAGGCGATTAAACAAGTAGATATCGGTATAGAGGGCAAAAAATCGACTCAGCATTTCACCAAACAAACAGATATCGCCGTGCCCGGCAAAACCGCCGCTGTCGAGGGTCACTTCTATTTGCACGCCGCGTAACAAATGGCCCTGTTCGAAGCGCTCCGTTTCACCGTGGCTGACATCGATAATCGCTTCGAGGCGGCGACGATTCATTTCACTGTCCGTCCATTCATAAAGAGCCAGCGTGCCGCGCAGCACCTCTGCGTTATCCATCATGGAAAGAAAATTACTGCCGAGGTGGCTTAAAATACGCCAGTGAAAGCGATCTCTGTCCGGCGGGTAACAGGGCAGTGTTGGCGCGCAAAGATTACGCACGGCAATACTTGCCGAGGTGGTTTTCATCACGCTATCAAGCACCGTACTTTGCAGCGCCCTGCGCGGGAGTTGCCCGTTAGTGCCGGTCAGCGTTAAAGACAGGCTTTCATCTGCCGGCACGGTATGGTTATCAAATGCCTCGCCGCCGAGGATTATCCAGGTGTTGTGCAGCCCCGAAGGGCCGCGCCGCACGCGAGTATGGTAATAATATTCGGGCGCTTCGTGCCGCATCATCCCGCCCTTATGGCGGAAGCTGGAAAACGGCACATAGGTGTTTTTCCCCGAAGACAGGACCGAGTCAACCGAATAGATCTCGGTGTGCCCGTCCTGAACACGCATTGGGCGCAGCAGATATTCCGTTTGCAAAGCGTTAATGGTCAGTGGGTCCGATTCCAGCAAAAATAAGTTAACCACCGGCACGCAGTTCAGCCGTAAATGCTTCTCGGTGAAACTAAAATCATGCTCCCAGCGCTCAGAAAGCACGACCTCAATTTCAAACCAGGGTAATTGAGGAGGAAAATCAATGCTATCCAGTCCATGAAGACCGGCGAACATGAATTTTTCACGAAAGGTAAAATACTCCAGCAGCAGCTGGTAGCCGCTAAAGCTGGCACTTCCTTTTGGCCATAAGCCGCTCTCCTCGTCAAAACCCGAAGCCGTGAAATATCCCGCAAGAGGCCGACGTTCTGCTTCTCCGGCCAGACGTATCCACATGCGTTCAACATTCAAAGTAAAAGTTTCGTGCATCGCGCATGCCAGCGGCGCATCGGCGTTGAAATACAACGGCAGGCAGCTAAGATCGATGCGGCCCCAGTCCGCAAGGCTGCTGCACTGAAAGCGCATGTTAATCACCGACCGCCCCTCTGAGTCGGTCGCCAGATTGGCGTTTTCCAGCGACAGCGGCTGGAGGTTTATCTCCTGCGTGGTGCTATAGCGGCAGCGGGTATTCTTCTCGCCGATGGGCCGGGAAAGAACCTCAAAGCCCTTTTCGATGCGCATCTTCTCTTTCATTTCCCGCCAGTCAGGCGTGAACTCCACAATCGACATAGAAGGAATGGTGCGTAGATAGTGTGGCCACAGCAGGCTGACCAGCCCCTCCGTCAGCTCGGGAATATCGTCGTCAAGCTTCTCGCGCAGCCGCCCCATAAGAAAGGCAAATCCCTCAAATAGCCGCTCCACATACGGGTCCCGCGCACCGGCTTTATCGAGGTTTAGCATTGCGGCACGTTCAGGGTGAGCACGGGCGAACTCCTCCCCGGCTTCCAGCAGATAGCGCATTTCAGCGTCGTAATAACGCAGAGTTAAATCGTCCATAAATTTATATTCTGTTTGTTCGGTAGGTTAGCCGCACAATACTGCGGCGCGTGCGGGATCGAGAGACAGCAGCCCGGCAAGTAAAGTATCCATCTCTGGCTGGAGGCGGATTTTATCCGTCTCGCTACGTGCCGCCTTCATACGCAGCAGCTTCAGGCGGCGCGCCCTCACTTCAAACAGCAAATCTGGCGTCCATTGTTGCAGGGTTATCTGCCGGGCGGCGGCATCCAGCTCCCCGAGCAGATGCAGCGCCATCTCGTTTTTACCGTATTGTTCGGCGACCCGCGCCATAAGCAAACGCATCAGCCAGCGGTCACGGGGGGTTGCCATGCCCGGCCGGTTTTGCAGCCAGTTGAGAGCAGATTCGATACCTTCCCCATCGGCTTTTGCCAGCACTTCCGGCTCAAGAGCGAGGATGTCATCCTGTGCTGCAGGAGCCGTACTAAGCGATTCGCTCTGCCAGCTGTCGGGTTCGGCGATGATCTTTTCACCTATCCAGCTAAGCGTCACTTCATCGGCAAACGGCGTGCCATCGTCAAAAGCAAGCGACTCCAGGCCCGGCAGCCGGGCAAGCAGCCCTTTAAGGTCATGGCACAGGATATCTGCCCGGCAACTATCGGAGTCCATTTTCAGCAGCGCCTGCCACGCATACCATTGCACGTCCAGCCACAGGTGATTTACCCCGCGCACAAACAGGCTGTCGGTTTGTTCAAGCAGCTCCAGCCAGCTTTGCTGCAGGTATAAACGCTTAAGCCGGGCGCGATGATCGGGCTTAGGTGCCAGCAACCGGGTACGGCTGTTAGCATCAAGCGGAGGAAGCTGTGTCAGCGTATCCCAGCGCACGCTTTTGATAAGGTGATGCCCGGCAAGCCAGCCGCCGGGCTGGTTACGGAGGTATTGAGCCAGCACTTTTGCCTGGTCAAGAAGATCGCGCCCGGACGCCACATCGGTCATGCCCGGGACTGCCGCGCCGCCGGAAGTTGACGCCGGAAGAGCATCTTCGTCCCGGCTGGTTTGCGGCACCATGCTCTGCGCGCCACCGCTTTGCGCCAGCCGGTTTTCGAGCGCCTGATACAAGGGATTGAGTTCGGGCAGAGCCTCTTCACTCCCTTGCTGCAAAATCTGCTCCGAGAGCAGTAATGCTCCCACCACGCGCTGCATCACGGCAACGTCCACTTCCGGGTACAGCGACAGGCTGTCCAGCATTCTGCTGCTGCCCAGCCACTGGAGAGCAGCTCTTCTACTGCGGTCGCGGAGCGGATGCAGCCTGGAGCCAAAATGCTTAAGCATTCCGGCCAGCAGCTCCAGCCCCTCAGCCAGACCGGTTTCGCCGTCCTGATGCAGGCGAGCCCACACGTAAAAAGTGACGACACGTAAATCCTTGCTGACGCCGGTCAGCAGCTTTTCAGTCAGAGAGCAAATCAGGCCGGTATCAATCCCCGAAAGCTGGTTAACTTCTTCACGAATGCGCTGAAAATCGTCGTCATAACCGGGATCTTCCCCCACTGGATTGTCGTCGCTCAGCGGCTGAAGCCAGTTATCCCACAGCTGAAGACGCGTAAGAGATTGTTGGATCAGCTTATTTTCATCAGCCCCGCAGGCTAAAACTAAATTGTGTAGAGAGGCCATTAATTCACTCCATCCATGGGTATAGCATCGCCTTCATCGGCAAATTGCCCCAACACGCCAGGCTCCACGCTAAATATTTGCGCTGGCAGGGTAAAATTACGCAATGACAGCAGTTCCAGCGGGCCATTCCCCAACTGTGTGCGCAGCACCCACTGTAACGTTCGGCCATCTGGCGCGGTGAAGTTCATCATCCAGTGGCTGCTGTCCAGCCGCTGCCGCTTGCTTTGCTCAAGCCAGCGGATAAAGCCCCATGCCCCCACATAGTCGCCAAACAGGCGGGCGCCGCTCCCGGTTGTAGTCCAGGTCAATAGCGTGCCGGGTTTATAGGTTTCACCCGGCCAGCGGAAGCTTTGCCAGTCAGCCATCTGGTTAAAATAATGCAGTTTTTGCCCATCAATGGTGAGCTGCGTTTCCACCACCTGCGGCACGGGGCGCGCCTGTAGCTCAAAACCGATCCCCTGCCCGCCGTCGGTGAAGAGAACGTCCGACAACTGGCTGAGCTGATTGACCGCCTTGAGGAACGCAGGATTAAAGGTCAACCCCTGGCTATGAGCATTATCCGGAACCCACCGGCTGCCTTCTTTATGCAGCACGCCGTTGAGTTCGGTGGAGAGAAAACGATCGATGCGGCCCGTGTCTTTGCGGATAAACTCGGCCAGCATCGGCAAAGATGCATCGCTTTTGCTTGCCGCGAACGGAAAACGCCCGTCAAATGCCGTATGCCAGTTTGCCACTACGGCCCGGTTCCAGCGCTCGTTGAGGCTGGCCGCCGAGGGCTGCAACACGGTTTCCCAGGCCTGATTCAGAGGCTGGACAAACAACGTGTTGCCAAAACCACTCCACTCTTCCCCAAGGCTTGCGGCCACCAGGCTGCCGTACTGCTGGGTGTCGGTCAAATCGACACTTTTTCCCTGAAATACGGTTTGCGCCAGAGTCTGCATCATTTCCTGCGGGTCCGACGCGCTGGCGATCTGTTGCAGGCGCAGCCGCACGCGCGTAATGCGGGTCAGGTATGTTTGCAGGCTCAGCGAACTGTCCGCCGATATCGCATCGTTGTTTTTATTTTTTCCCATAAGCTGAAGCAGCGGCCCAAAGCTTTCGTCCAGCGGGCCTTGTGGCCCCAAAGCGCTCTGGTCGATGGCCGGTTTATCTTTGCTGTTGATTAAGTCCTTAGCCGATTTGATTATCGAGTCGGACAAACCTTCACTTTTCTGCCCCGCCTGCCCCTGCCGCACCAGGGTATTCATCAGCGCAATCAGCGGCGACTGGCGAACATCGCTCATCAACGTCAGTTGATCGGTGACATCCGCGATATTATTTGCCGGGTTAAGCCGCAGGCTATTGAGGAAGTTGAGCCAGCTGCCGGCGAAGTCGGTGAAATAACGCTGGGTTAGCCGCTCCCGAAGCGCTTCCGGAGCCAGGTCAGCGGAGACCGCCTTACGGCTGTCGCTCAGCACCCAGTCAATTTCATCCCGGCGGGTATTAGCAGCCTTATCAATGGCCTGCTTAACGCCGCCTTCCCATGCCTCACGGGTGAACATGCCCGGCACGCTCTCTTCGGTCGAGAACAGACGGCGCGCGTCCGTGCCCGGGGTCATATCCTCAAGCGAAACATCGGCAAAATTACGGCGCACCGATTTGAGCATGTTTTCATACAGCGTGCTTTCGGCATTACGGCGGCCAATTTGCTGCAATAGCACCTGGCGACTTTGGTTAACCAGGGCGGCGTTCGGGGTGATTTTCCACTGCGGCTGGTGCGGCAGCTCAGAGATATAAAATGCCCAGAGATCGGGCGACAAACTCTGCCATAAACCTTTGGAGACGCCGTTCAGCTCAGGCTGTACGGCCTTCATGGTTTGAGCATAAAACGTGCCGTCCGCTTTGTCCGGCCGCGCCATCATCAGCCAGGCTTTTAGCTGGTCGTAACCCGGTTTCGCAAGCTGGGCGCGCTGGTCGCTATTCGGGGCAGAATTGACCAATGCGCCAAGCTTACCGGCCAGGGCGGCATTGGCCGGGTCGCGAATCAGCCGATTGTTAACCACGCCATACCAGGGCAACATCGCGCCAAGCAGCTGCTGGCTGTGATCCAGCCCAAAACGCTGATACCACGGGGAACCATGCAGTAGATGGTTCTGCAGGCTGCCCGCGTCGTTGCGCAGACTGTGGAGGGAAGTCAACTGAGCGTCAGAAACAGCAGGATGTTCCACCAAATCCCGGGCTTTGCTTGCCACGGTAGATATTTGCTGCCAGTTCAGGGCGAAGGAGATAAGCAGCCCCGCGCCCCATATCCCGATAACGCCCATCAACCCCCAGGCAAGCATTCGCTCCCACGCAAAACCAACACGGCGCCCGCGCACGCGGCCACAATCGTCAATAATGGCCTGCCAGGTAGCGGGAAGTGGCAGCGTATTTTTACGACCAGCGGCCAGCGGCGCCGCCGCGCTTTCCCCTGCTCCCTCGCGATTCTCCAGGCTAAAGGCCAAACCTCGTAGCGGAATGCGCTGCTGGCTGGCATACAGCCAGGGTGCCAGTTGCTGCCCCCAGAGGGAGATGCCTCCGTTCTTAAGATGTTGAGCTAGGCGCAGCAAAAAGTCATGGCCGTTATTCTCCACAACCTGACTCATACCTCTGCTGCTAAGCTCCGGCAGTAAATTTTCCAGTTGGTGAGCAATATCATCCGGCGCGGCGCGCAGCGGGAAGGCAACGCCAACCGCCTGTTCGGTTCGGCCACTTTGAGACCAGCCGCTGGCACACAGCTGCCACAGCCAAACCGGCGGCTGGTAGCGCAGCAGCTCGCCAATCTTCTCCAGCCCGCGCAGGTCATCATCACTCTGCCCCGGATCGAGGCTAAGCCCCTGACCAATAACCCGGACAATCCCGTCCAGCGGGCGGCCATGGCGTAGCTTGCGTAGTGAAGCGTATTTTTCGGCATTAATTTCCGCAGACAGGCTGCCGCCGTAGATCAGAACGGTACGGTTACCTTCCAGCCACTGGTTTTCCTCCAGCCCCGGAAGCAGTAGATTAATGGCCGCCTGGTCACCGGTGACCAACAGCAGGCGGACTTTGCTGCGCCAGAAAAAACTGTAGCGGGTTCGAAGGTGTTTTTTGAGGCCGGGAAAAGAGGGAGCAATATCAATACCTTCAACGGAGAGCGGCTCAACCTTCTCACCATGTACCTGTGGTTTGTAGCGGGCCTGATTTCGTCTCTGCTTCCATCGCCACCAAACAGGCGAGCCAATCAGGCCCAGGAGCAAGACGGCAAATACGCCCCCCCAAATGGTCCAGATTTTGGGCGTTGAAATCCCGAAACTGTTCAAACTGTCCTGGTTGATAAAAAGTAAAAAAGCACTTATCCCCGCCAGACCAATAACCAGCAGGAAGTATCCCCATGAGCCATAGCGTGATTTTGGCAATATTTTTTGTTCGCTCATGTGTAAAGCTCCCTGTTAATCAAGCAAAGTGTCCCTGTTTGCTGCGGCGTCTGATTAACAAGCAGCTGATCCTTACCCGTTTTGTTGGCGGCCTCGGCCAGCATGGCTAAGGAAAGTGGTAAAGCCATCTCCCCAGGCGGCCCAAAGGAGAGATCGATAGAATGTAGAGGCCTTTTTTCCGGCAGTTGCCATTGATGCCGGGTTGCGTACTGCATAATTTCAGCGGCAGTCTTTTCAGCCGCTCCAGACAGCCAAACATACTCCAGGCTCTCCCTGTCAGGCCGTATAAATTCAAATAACATATCTAACTCATTTATAAGCTGCCCTACTTCTAGCGGCATCATACGAGTTATGCCAGCAATAACAGGCAGTGAATGCTGGCGAGCAAAGGTGGGTGACGCGATAAGCTGGGCAGAAATAAATTCACTTGACTGCCCAATGACTCCGGCACGCCAGTCCTGAAGACAGAGAATTAATATCAACCCATCAGATATCTTAGCATCATAGAAAGACTCTAATAATTCCGTTGAATAGACTGAAGCGGGTATAAGATCCCATTGTTGATAAATAGACTCATTGTGATATTCATCAAATCTGCCTGGCGACTGAAAAACATAAATAGAGTGTAGAAAATGACGGTATCCTGGACATTGCAGTTCCAGCCTCTGGTCGGTTTCTCTCATTAATGTCGAAAAACTATGCGGGGAATTAAATAATGGACGGGCTTTCTTTGGATATGCAGGCACCTTATCCAACTCACCCAACAGGGCTTCCATTCCTTTCTCTTCCGGGCAAAACAAAACATTGCCAATCACGGCAAGCTGCCGCTGACTCCAACTGCGCCATTCAGCTTTGGTTTGTTCTGTTTCAAGGTTCCAGGCCCGACTGGCTACGACAGACTGCTCATAACGGTTTAACATTACCCCAAAGAAACATAGCCAAACCAGCAATGCTGGCAGGATACCGTAGAAGAAAACTTTATCGTAGGTTGACACATTCCAGATCTCTAAGCTGAAAATAGCCCCTGTAATTAACATCAAAAGCAGTAACATTATCCAGAGCCAATATTTGGGTGCTGGAAGTGATTTTTTTTCAGGAATATCAGGTATAGGCCATGCCATAATAGAACTCGATGTTTTGTCTTATATTTAAAATCCAAAGAGGAAGGTAATAGATAACTCTGAGTAACATTCATTATTACCTGAACATTACAATTCCTGCTAATAAATTGAATAACACAATAAGCCATGTGATATTATATTGATATCATCATTGCATTTCATACTTCAGGGTTATCCATTCTTTTCGTAGATTATTTTGAGAATAGACATAAGTAATTTACGCTCGCATATTTTAGAAAATTATTCTTTTTTTTAGTCACAAATATCAATCCATAGCGATTTTTTATCAAATCTGCTCCATACCATGGGAGTTGCGCAAGAAGATTAGCGTAACGAACGGATCAACCCATTCGAATATCTGTGATTAATGTGGCAGAAAAATCAGATGCCTTTTTCCTTACAATCGCTATCGCTTAATAGTCTTAGGCTGATCTTTATATCTTTATTTTCAATTTCAGGAATTTGCAGGGGGTGACCATCTTTATCCAGACGACCGTAATAATCTTTGTTTTCAGCAGTTATTTTATAGCATTGTCCATCAGGGCTTGAACCTGAGAATGGGTTGACTATTTGAATGTTTTTATTACGTTCGACTGTGATCGGTTTCGTTTGGCAAGCGGTGATGAAAATCAGAGACATCAGGCTGGCAAGCAATAATCCGTATTGAGGTTTATATTTCATTAATCATTCCTTTTTGTGTTCTGCATCAGAGGCATGCTGTATTTTGATATTTTTTCTGCGGATATGTATTTTTCGAATTATTTATCCTCTTTCTTAGGTCTTAGAATAACTATCATGAATGCCAGGGATAAACTTTGCATGGCACGGGCATGAACTAAAACTATCAAGTGACCCCGCGAGAACCTGACCTCCGTCGAATGTATCTTTGACTCCGCCTAAGATGTTATAAGTTCCCGAGTGTTTACCGCAGTTGACCATATCACCTTCTCTGGCAGCAGAAACACCATACCATTGAAAAGTGGGATCGCCGGTAAGGATCCTCCCACCGCAGGTGGTGCTATCACCAACTCTTAAAAAATAACCTACGCTCATTGTGCATCCTTTATTTTCAAAAATTATGGAAAGAATTAACAATTTCACCAGCGGCTATTTATAGCGCAGGGAATTCATCAGTCTGTCCCAGATTTCAATCATCTGCGCTTCGCTGTAGCGTGTTTGTTTATACTCACTGGTGAGTCTAATATTATTATACACACCTGATTGTTATCTATCCGCTATCCTTTCCGACCCGTTAAAACGCGCCAGGGCGCACGCGTACGCTACGGCTGATCGTGTCCCAGAAGGCGATGATTTCTTCCTCGCTATAGGAGGTCTGCGGCATGGAATCATTCTCCAAAGTCAGAATAAAATTGGGGGTCTTGTAACTGGCCGTCATTTCATTGATGAACATATCAAAACCGTAACGCGGCTCGTCCTGAGATGCCTGTAAACCCGTTGCCAGAAACTCCTGCGCCTGCAACCCGTTCACACTAAAGGCCCCTTTTCTTTCCACCCGGCCACGGTACAAGTTACTCTCTATCTCACCAGCTCTCTCCAGCACCGTGTTTTCTTCACGCGTAAAGTTATCATTGGAAACCACAACGCGTATATTGTCGAAAGTATTACTGATCAGTCCTATGTTAATATCCTCGCGATCCCTTTCTGTCGGGTCTGTGGCAATAAACGCATGGGTGATACAAGAGCCAGGCTTCGTCGGAATAACGTCATTATCCCTGCCGCTAATCCTCGCCATCAGCGACTGCATCTGGCTGACATCTTTTGCGACATAGTTCTGAATTGGATCACCATTGCGTTGCCTTTCATAACGTGAAGCTGAATCATTGAAAGTCTGCTTCTGTAACTTGATAATCACGCCGTTGGTATACAGATATCCTTCAAGAATGCGCATTGCATCCGCAGCGCTTTCATTCGTATTTCTTTCAAAAATCACACCATCCAATCCATTTTGCAATTGCCAGATTTTTTTCAAAAATGGCATATTCTCACTTCTGATAGTATGACCTTCACGTAACTCCCCCTCCCGTCTCGCCAGCAACTGTACAAAACCAGGGCGATACATTTTCTTTGTCGCCAGATAGGTTTTATACATATCCTCTGGTCTTGATATTACTGCTGCCCAGATATTGTTATCCAGCGGTGCTGTTTCACTGTAGGCCACGAAGGATGATGGCAGATCGAGCATATAGCGCCCGACGCAATATGGTTTCATTTCAGCGTTTATCTTGTTCATGGCTTCCTGCTGTGATGACGTCAGTGTTTGTGGCGATGGGTCATAAGGGCGAAAATATTGATAAAGCCCATATCCCGCTGCAATTAAAGCGGCGACGATAACTACTTTTTTCTTTATATTATTCATGGTAAGCAAGCCCTGTATTTTTCACCTGCTGTGCAATTCTGATAATTGACCGAAGAGTAAACCAGCGTGCATCCATGGTGTTGTCAGATTTGTACGCTCCCTCATCTTTTCTGGCGCTCAGCCGTGAAATCAGGGATTACAGAGTCGCCAGCTTGGCTGGTTTGATATTTGTTTGTTCTTCTGTTGTGGTTTTAAGATATTCAGCCTTTCTTTATATTTAGGTGCGGAAAAATCTCGAATATCTGTAGTTATAACAAAAGAGATACCATTTAAATATACATGGTCTTCGAGTCTTCTATAAAGATCATCCGATTCAGGAGCGTCAATCACGTAGCGCCCGATACACTGCGGTTTGGTCTGCGCAAACAAAGTATTTATCACTGGACTGTCCTTCTGCACTGGCGTAGATGCCATAGCCTGGGCAATAAAAAGTAACCCGGCAGCCACCGATAAGACCGTACGCGCAAGAATATACTGCATGATGAGGACTCCTTTCCCGGTATGCCTGGCTCACTCCCCGAAGAAGGTGAAAAGCAAAGCCAGGCCAGGCAAAAATCTTTATCCGTTATTTATAGCGCAGGGAATTCACCAGCCTGTCCCAGATTTCAATCATCTGCGCTTCGCTGTAGCGCGTTTGTTTATATTCACTGGTGAATTCAATACAAAACCACGGTATATTGCACTCAGATAATCCGCCGACATCGTACCATAATTCAGCATTTTGATGAGAATAGAGCTAATCGTAAAACTGTGCAAATGCGTTAACTCCATGCAGCGAGTATAACTCCTGTTCATACCCGACTCAGAACGCTCCGGGGCGATATCTGAATGTTCTGGTGATTCTGTCCCAGATATCAACCAACTGTGAGTCAGTATAATTTTTCGTTTCCTTACCAGAATTATGCAACTCAAGAGAAAATACCGGATGTTTCAAATTGCCAATTTTTTCATTACCGTAAAAATGGAACGTATAGTAGGGAACGACTTTCTCTTCCGGATGATAGATATCCTGCCGTCCTTTCATCAGCCACTCTTCTGCATTTATATCTGGCAACCTTACAGTCCCTTTTTTCAGAGTATGAGCCCCAACCCTGATGATGGTGGAATTTATTTCACTCCCTCGCTCCAATAATGTGTCGCCTTTAGCCAAGACGTTATTACTATTAACAATAATTTCAAAATCACCCTGCTTATATATCAAAGTAATATCATCCTTTGATATCACACCTTCATCATGAATAAAACCTTCCGGGATACAGATGCCTGGCTGTGCTGGCACCTGATCATCCTTTCTTCCCTTTAGCCTGGAAAGCAGGCTTTGCATTTCTGCCAGCTTCTGAGGTTTATCGTTTAGATCGCTTTCCTTCGACCCACTATTTAAGTAATTATCTCTGTATTTATAATATGTTGGATCGGACAGGTCAGTAATTTCAGTTGTAACAACAAATGCAATACCATTGTTATAAAGGTGTCCTTCAAGAATCCGTCCGAAACCGGGAACACTCCCGTTTTCGTTGCGATCAAAAATGACGGTGTTCCTATCGATCCGGTATACGTGCTTCAGAAAAGGCTGATCTCTCGGATTAACCGTTTGACTTTCTCCCAACTCCTGTTCGCGCAGATTGACACGTTGCGCAAACGCCGGTGGGTACAACCGTTTGCTGGCAATTCTCATCTCATTAATCTTTACCTGACCCACCGCTGCATTGTTGAATGAAACGGGCACATCAAAAAGATAGCGACCAATACACTGGGGTTTAGTCTGCTCAAAAAGTTCATCCATCATTTGTTTCTCCTTTGCCGTTAAAGGGGCTACCTGCCACGAGCGGGTGAGCAACCAGAAAACCGTACCGAGAATGAGGACGATAACAATCAGTCCAAACCATAAATGCCTTACCCGCATGTGGTGACCTCCCCGGCCATTTTTATAATCGAACGTAACGTGAACTTCATCGCGGCGGAAAGGCCATTTTCCGTACCGATATCCCCCACAGCATAAGCGCCTTCATGATCCACGTCGGTAGCAAGCAGCGAGCGGATCCCTGAAAATGTGATACGCCCGGCGCGTACAGGTACGGTGCCGTCCCCAGCGCTGCCAGAGGAGATCAGCTCAAAGGTTTTACCCGCTATGTGACGGTAAACGGGGAGCTCCAGCGGCACGCCCATAACCGGCCTCGGTGCTGGGATCTGCTGCCATATTAGATAATCGTCCGAAGGATGTTTTCCACTTGCACCGTAAAATGCGTAGGTACTGGAATGATATTTCCCATCTAATCCTTCAATAAAATCCAGGACAATTTTATTGATTCTATTTTGATAAGCTTTCCATTCATTATCTATATCATCCAGTAATAACTCTTTCTCACACAGTCGCCACCAGTCGCTTTCATTAAGATAGATTTCCGTATAAGGGTCAGACTCAGGCTTATTCACACTTTCCATGCCGCTGTTAATTTTCAGCCAGCCCGGCCCGTAGGCCTTACCCGGCAGCAGCTGTAGCGGTCCGGGTGACTGGGCCAGCACGGGCATCAGGTTGGCCGCGTCGGCACCAATTACCGCCCCGACAATACCCCGCTCCCCGGTTTTCATTCGGCGATATGCCGCCGGAGATCCCAGATCCGGCATAACGCCGTGAACGATGCCCAGAATATTTTCCCTACCGTTCATGTTTTCTGAATAATGCCGGGCCACCAAACCTCCCATGGAGTGAGTAACCAGAATGACTTTATTGGCGGCAAGCCTGTCGTGGTAAGTACCTAAAACTTCTTTGATATAGCATTCGAGAAGCCTCGCCGAATCGACGTTTGACTGTAACCAGTTATAGCCAAAAACATGTACAGGAAAAAGAAAATCGTAACTCCGCCTGACCTCCATCTCAGTCAGTACATCTTCGCCTTTCTCTGCTCCTAAGTCTTCACCAATAAGTAACTGTCGGGGCGTTAGCCTAGTGGTACCATTGATCAGATTATCAATCAAAATATGACCATCATTCAGCATGCATTGCAGAACATGGAGAGGTTCACCGTAGCTTTTATAAAGTGCACTGCCCCAGCCACGAGCCGTCCTGGAGGGAAACACCCTGCCATCGAGATCGTCGTAAAGTACCTTCCCTGTTAAATCTACTTCTGTGGAGAGGGGATCCAGCAGCGCTTTTCTTTGTTCTTTTGATTTAGCTGTCCATGCCAGAGCATCTGCGCCTTGAAACAGATCTGCACGCCAGACTTTTTTATCAGAATCTATCTTTTTAAGATTCGATCCCATGACCCCCGGCAGAAAAATAACCGGGATCACCTTTTCCGCCATTTTAGGGCAGGCAACCACCAGATTGTCTTCAGCTCTGGCATTAGGCAGGCTGTAGTAAGCCCTTCCATTTGCATCATATTCAGGCCGGCTAACGATCTCTTTTTCTGCTGCTTGCGTCATGGTTATTTTCCTTCCTCGAACCGCAGTTTATCCGTCACCACATCAACCTGCTTCATTAACACACTCTTCCCATCTTCAGATGTTGAGACGGTTTGGCTTGCCGCATCCTCAGCCTGAATGGCCAATTTCTGCGCCGACAGAGCCGAACCATCGTAAGCGTGAATCGCTTTGGGCGTATAAGAAAAATCAGCACTTTTCCAGCTCTGTGCCGCCTGGCTCATACTCTGCCCACCAAACTTCTGCCACACCGCCGCTCGCTGGATAATTTTGTCCGGTGCCGCGCACTCCACGGTACCATCGGCAATACGGATATAGCCGCCTCCGCTGGTGATAATGATTTCCTGCTTCGCGCTGATGACCAGCTTGCCCTCGCTGCTGCTGATGCGGATGTCCTTTAATGCATCCAGCGTCATCTCATCGCCCTGCGCCTGTATCTCCACCTTCCCTTTGCTGGCAAAAATTTTGATACCCAACTTGTGGGCAAACAAACTGACCCTCTCCCCGGCCGCCACGGTAAATCTTTTCAATGCACTGAAATCAGTATGTTTTCCGCTGGTGCTGATGATATTCTCCCCCGCTGCCAGCTGCACACTTTTTGGCGTGCTCTGAGCAATCCCCTCAGGGGCGGAGAGTAACAACGCAGACTGCTTCAAATCGGTAAGCGTTTGCTGTAGCAGCGTCTTCTGAGCCTGGATATCGGCCAATTCGGCCCTGGCAGTTTCAACCGCACTGCTCAGGGCTTCGGCCTGGTTCAAGGCCAGCTGTAGTTGGCTAATTGCCGCCCCCATCTCCAGCGCTTCCCCATGCGCTTTTTCCTGCCCGTCCGCGCTGATGAACATGCCGTTGCGGGCGCGGATGGCCCCCCAGCTGTCGGTTCTTAGCTCGAAGCCCTCGCCGCGCTTTTGTTTCTCGCTGTCGACAAGGTGGCCGAGGTTTAGCTGGCTTTTACCCCCGTACTCGGTCGAAACCTTAATGTGCTCCTGGCCGCGGTTATCATCGAGGCGGATTTTGTTATTGGACGGGGTGCGCAGCACGTTGCGCTTATAGTTACGGATGGTGACATGGTCGCCGTGCGCCGAGTCGTGCAGCACGCCGGTGATGTATGGCCTGTCCGGGTTGCCGTCTTCAAACCCAATCGCCACCTCTGTGCCCGCCAGCAGCGGCAGATGCAGGCCGTAAGTGTCTCCGGCATACGGGCGGGACTGGCGTACCCACAGGCTTTCAAACCCGGTATCCCAGTTGTCGCGGTCAAACAACATGTTGACGCGGTAGCGGCCCTCTTTGTCGATATGGCCATAGGTATCATTTTCGGTGGTGCTGGTGACGCGAGCGGGCAGCGTGCCCGCCATCACCGGTCGCCTGCCCGGCTGAGGGCGAAAGCCGTAGTCACCGCCGGCCGGAATAGCGCTGAAATGAACGTCAAAATCGCTGTCGCGCCGGGCGTGGCTGCTCATTCCGGTGATAACCACACCTTTAGCAAATACCTCCGTCACTTCATCCCCACCGCTGACTGCCAGTACCGCGCCCGGAGAGAGCGTCGGGCAGCTGGTTATCCCTGCCAGCTTCGTCTGTCCGTTAAGGTAGCGCTCATGCCGCAGCCGGGCGTAAAACGCCCCCGACTCCGGAGCGGGGTTACGTTCCTGCGGGCTGCCCGGCGTCAGATAGTTGTCGGCATAATGGTAGGCGTCTCCGTAGGTTGTGCTGTCATCCCGGGTAGCATCCACCTGCACATTCATATCTTCGGTCGCCAGACGGTAGTTATAGTCCCGGGTGCTGACCTGCTTCTCGACCACATGGTAATGGCTCTCCATCCCCCACACCGAGTCCACGCCTTTAGCATGTTGCCCCGAAGGCGGAACGGACGGCAGCGCCAGGCTCTTCTCGTAACCCTGCTGGCTGTCGTAAAACTCAACCACATCAATATTAAGGCGGGTATCCGCGGTAAAGCGGAACCAGATACCCACCTCTCCCAGAAGGCGGGTGATGAAGTGCAGGTCATCCTCGCCGTACTGCATCACCTGCTCCCGCCGCGGGTACTCTTTGCTGAGAGAAAACAGAAAGTCCTGCCCCTGCATGCCGTGCCGCTCGCGGAGGATTTTCTCCACTATCTGCGGCACGGAAGCATCCTGGTAGATGGCGTTCTGGTGCGAGCGGCTGAGCAGCGCCAGGCGTGGCTGGAGCGTGAGCGCATAGTGCGTTTGATCTTCTGAGGTGGCAAAACGCTCGAAAGCGGTTACCACACCCTGAACCACTCTTACGGGCTGCTGGATTTTAATGCCCGCCCCCTGATCAACCGGGGCCTGCAGCGTCAGAGAAGCGGTTTTCATCAGCATCGCTTCCCGGCTGATGGCGTGATCCGGGCTGGTAAACTCTATACGGTAGCCGAACGGCAGGCTCAGGGCTTCCCGGCCTTCAAACGCCAGCACGTCAAGAGAACCGTCGTAATCACGCACCGCAAGCAGGTGGTGGCTATGGCTGAACATCACTAAGGGATGGGTACTCATACGCTTTCATCCTCCGAAGGATCGAACTCCAGCACAATGCCCTGTTCTTCATCCCAGCCGAGCGCCAGTGATTTTGGTTTTTGTTTTGCCGCCATCCAGGTGAGCAGCTGCTGGCTAAGTACCGGCAGGATTTGCTGATTAAGCAGGCTGTCTACGTTGCGCGCTCCGGTATCCGGCAGCAGGCAGGCGTCGGTCAGGGCGCCATACAGGCTCTCTTCAATATGGGTTGCCAGACCGTAATGGCGATTCAGGCGTTTGCTAACCTGCGCCAGCTTCATTTCGACTATGGTGCGCATCGCCGCCCGATCCAGCGGGCGGTAAATTACCGTCTGGAAGCGGGCAAGCAACGCGGGCTGGAAGTGATCCCTGAGGAGGGGGCGCAGCAGCTCCTGGAGATCTGACTCGCCCGCTTCGGGCTGCTCATCCAGAAGCTGCATCAGGTGGTCACCGCCGAGATTGGAAGTCATCAGAATAACGGTGTTACGGAAGTCGATCTCACGCCCTTCGCCGTCGCGCATAAAGCCGCGGTCGAATACCTGATAAAAGAGGTTCATCACGTCGCGGTGCGCTTTTTCCACTTCATCCAGCAGCACTACGCTGTAAGGCCGCTTGCGCACGGCCTCGGTAAGAATGCCGCCCTGGCCGTAACCCACATAACCAGGAGGCGAACCTTTAAGCTGGGAAACGGTGTGTGGCTCCTGGTATTCAGAAAGGTTGATCGTGATAAGCGATTTTTCGCCGCCGTACAGGGCATCCGCCAGCGCCAGCGCCGTTTCCGTTTTACCCACGCCGCTAGGGCCAACCAGCAGGAACACGCCCTGCGGCCCGTTTTCCGAGGTCAGACCGGTTTTTGCGGCACGCAGCCGTTGAGCAATAGCGTTGAGGGCAACGTCCTGACCCACTACGCGCTTGGAGATTTCATTTTCCAGCGTCAGCAATTCCGTCTGCTGGTCCTTCATCAGCGAAGACAGCGGTACGCCCGTCCAGTCGGCAATCACGTTGGCCACCGTGCGGGTGTCCACATCCACGGAAAGCAGCGGGTTACCGGACTGCATCTCGTTCAGCTGCTGTTGCAGGCGGTGAGTTTCGCTCTGGCGGGAGATATCCTGTCTGCTTTCCAGCAGCTGTTCGGTCAGCTCCAGCGCCCGGCCGTACTGCGTCTCCAGCTCATCCAGCTCAACAATCAGGCTCACTTCTTCCTGCTCGATTTCCGCCAGCCGTTCGCCGCAGGCATCGTTGCCCACGGCAATGTCTTCCAGCAGCGCCTGTTTTTCTACATCCAGGGCGGTGATCTGCACGCGGATTCGGGTTAGCGGTTCCGGCACGGTATCAAGGCTCATGCGCACGCGAGCGCTGGCGGTATCGAGGAGATCAACGGCTTTGTCCGGCAGCTGGCGGCCTGTTAAATAGCGGCGTGATAACGTAACGGCCGCTTTTACCGCGTCGTCGGTTATGTGCACGCCGTGGTGCTCCGCATAGCGGGATTTCAGGCCCCGGAGCATCAGGCAGGCGGTGTCGTCGTCCGGCTCATCCACTTTCACCATCTGGAAGCGACGTTCCAGGGCAGCATCGCGCTCAAAATATTGTTTGTATTCGCTCCACGTCGTGGCGGCGATGGTCCGCAGCTCACCGCGAGCCAGAGCTGGTTTCAGCAGGTTAGCCGCATCCGCGCCGCCCGCCTGGTTGCCTGCACCGATGATAGTGTGCGCTTCGTCGATAAACAGCAGGACGGGCGTGGGGGACTGCTGCACGGCATCAATCACGTTTTTCAGCCGCTGCTCAAACTCGCCCTTAACTCCGGCCCCGGCCTGCAAAAGACCGAGATCGAGAGTACGTAGGCTAACGCTTTTCAGGCTTTCCGGCACATTACCTTCGGCGATACGCAGCGCCAGCCCTTCCACCAAAGCCGTCTTGCCCACGCCGGGTTCGCCCACCAGAATGGGGTTGTTTTTACGGCGACGGGAAAGAATATCCACCATCTGGCGGATTTCCGTATCGCGGCCAAACACCGGGTCAATTTTGCCTTCTTTCGCTTTAGCCGTAACATCCAGAGTGAACTTGTCCAGCGCGTTTTGCAGCGCCGGGTTCAGTTCACCCTCTTTGATTTCCGCCCCCGCCGGGCGGCCAACAAACTCAACTTCACCGCCGTAGTTTTGCGCCAGTTCCGCTTCCTGCTGTACTTCAGGGCGTTCGTCCGACTGCATATCCAGCAGCGGGCGCAGCCGCTCCAGCTGGCTCTGCCCGAGGCTCAGCATCGGCCACAGGCCGTCGCAGCGCAGCAGTTTGGGTTTATCGACCAGCGCCATCAGCAGATGCACGCTGCGAATTTGCTCTTCCCCCGCCAGGGAAGCCCGCAGCCAGGCTTCCTGCATCAGAGCCTGAATGCCGTCCGAGAGTTTCGGGCGGCCGCGCACCGAGCGAGGCAAATTGTTCAGCCAGCCCAGCAGCTCCTGCCAGAGCGTATCCATATTCCATTCGTAACGCCGGGCCAGTACCGTCAGGTCGCCTTCGCCCTGTTCCAGCAATTTCAGCAGCCAGTGTTCGGGCTGGATCTCCGCATGAGCGCGGGTCTGGCACAGGGAGGCGGCACCTTCCAGCGCGCGGGCGCAGTAAGGGTTAAGGCGGCGTAGCAGGATGGCTGAATTTTCCATAATTCTCTCTCTTTCTCGGTTCCGGGCACGCTACCGCCCATCGCTTTCCCGGTAATCAGGAACCCAAGCGCATCAGGTCAGGCAGGTGGAATGATGTGATTTTTTGCTCAACATCCGCACGGCAGACGCTGGGGAAAAAAACTGCGGACGGGCTGCCCCGTCCGCATCGGCTTACGCGGTAGCGCGTTCGTTCCAGGAGTCGGAATGAATGATGTTGCCGTCTTTGTAGGTCCAGGTGATTTTTTCGTAACGCAGTTCAATGCGCTCGAGGTGGTTGTGTTTCTCTTTCGACGGGTCTTTCACGTCGTACATTTCAGGATTCACTTTCACCACCTTCACGTTTTCCAGTTTGGTGTTGAAATACTCCACTTCCTGGCCAGCATCGTTAATTTTGTACCACTTGAATTCAGCAGACTTGAGGGTCTGGCCGGTGGTTACCGCTTTGTAGAGATACGGGCTGGAAGAGTCGATTTCCTTGGTGAACAGGAAAGGCGTGTGGATACGGGTGCCGGTCAGCTTGCCGGTATTGTTGTCGGTTGGGATATACAGCTTATGCTCCTGAGCGACTACCTCGATGCTGCCCTCGCGGTCCTGCACATCAACGGACCCCTTAATGTCCGCACCACCGTCGTCCTTCAGCCAAAGATAAACAGGAATTGCCATGAGATTTACTCCATTTCGTTTTTTAATACGCCATCATCCTGCGATAGCGCGAGGGTTTCGCCCGGTAACCGGCAGGCATCCGCCTGCGGAACCAGACTGATTTCGACACGGCGGTTAAGCGCGCGGCCTTCCGGCGTGTCGTTGCTTGCGGCAGGGCGGCCTGCGCCATAGCCCTGAACCGCAAAACAGCTTTCCGGTACGTCTCCGGTGTCACGCATCCAGTCACGTACCGCTTCGGCACGCTTCAGGGAAAGCGTCTGGTTCAGCTTTGCATTACCGGTATTGTCGGTGTGGCCGCTGACCACAATCAGCCAGCCGGGCTTGGCTTTAATGCCCACCAGCGAGTTAACCAGCAGCTTCGTGGAGCCGGGTTTGAGCAATGCTTTACCCGAGTCGAAAAGCGACATACTGTCCAGCCGGATGATTGCCGGAGCCGGTTTTGGCTTCGGCGCCTTAGGTGGCGGAGGCGGCGGAACGTAGCCGCGTAGAGCGTTAATCAACGGCAGGCGCAGCTGTTCGCCCCTGTACAGCCCTAACCCCAAATGGACGGGAAGCCCGTTGCGCGCATAGTTATCAAGCCGAGACGCATGCTCGCGCAACCGACCGACCGCCAAGGCCTTCGGGTCATAATCATTCATGGGGATCTGGCTGTAGTGCTGAATGTCGAAGCCCACCCGCAGCAGCAATTGCCGATTATTCCAGGCACTACCGCAAAGCGCCGCAATGGCGGCCAGGGTGAAGATCGCCCCGGCCCAGCAAAAAGCCCTCTCTCCGGGCGTAATGCTTCTGCGTACGGGCAGCAGGGGCAGGATAAAATCTGGCAAAATTGCTGCATCTGCCGCCCCGGACTCCACGGGATGCCAGCCCGCCACGTTTGGCATGGCCGTCTGCATTGTTAACCAATCGGACCATGACGAAACGCTCAGGCCGCGGGCAAGCACGGGGAATAACCCCCATAATTTTGCCGCAGGCGGGAGCACGTCAGCGTCCAGGTTTTTATCCGTAAAGATGCTTTCGACATAACGATGACACCAGGCTACCAGGCTGTTTATCAGCACCTGAGATGAAATCTCCATCACGTTGCCAGTCGTTATCAAAGCAGCGGAAGCACCCGGTAATGAAGACGCTCTCCATACGCTAGCTCCTTCGCCCGGCACCACTGCCTGCCAGAGAACATCCTTAACAAGGGGGGTTCCGGCGTAGCAGCTAAGCACCAGCGGAAACGCATGCCCCGTGTCGCGGCGGAGTTTGGCTATCTGCCAGCGCACCGCCAGCAGTTGGCTGGTAAGAGCCTCCGTATCGTTATGCCTCTGCGGGCAAACGTTAACCATTATCGAAAGCTGGCCACCCCAGCCGGGCCGCCGGTAGAGAACCTGCCGTGCAGTCTCTGCCAGGGCCTGAGCCTCTTCGACCCGAACCCAACACCCCTGAGTCACCGTCAGGACGCTGCCCCCTTCCGGCCAGTCGTGCGGTAAATCACCGCAGACCAGAACGACGGGCTGCCTGTAGGTAGCGTCCGGCAGGTTGTCCAGTTGCTCCGTTTGGGCGGGCTTCGTTTTGCGGCTTAGCGCGAACCAGACCAGCGCCACGCAGGCCCAGGCAGCAAGCAAAATTAAAACTTTTGCCAGCACGGAGACCGTCAGGTATCCAACGCAAACGCAGCCAGCCAGCAGCGCGGCCCACAAAGCCAGGAAACGGAGTTGATTTTGGCTCATTCCACTATTCCCGGTAGCAATGCGGCCAGAGTCCTGTCCAGCCAGCTATCCAGGCCCCACCACACTCCAGCGAGCACCAGCACGCTCAGGAAAATCACCGCGGGCCATGAAGTGAGCCAGCCGCTTCGCCCTAAACTCAACGGGCTTTCCACCATAACCGGGTGGCTTTGCGGTAATGAAAATGGCGTCACTTTAGCTTCCAGGGCTTTCACCAGCTTGCTGCGTTCCGGGTCGTTCAGAGAGCTAAAATCGCCCACCAGGCCCAACATCATCACGCGATGAAAACAGGTCAACACCCTGTCGTTTGGCTGCGGCTCACGCAGAACTTCGCGCATTCGGGTAGACAGCGTGTCTCCGGATTCAATGGTGCCCAGAAAGTGGCCCTGCAAAGGAATGTCATACCACTGAACGCAGGCATCATCCTGGGTCCCACGGGTTTTGACTGCCTCATCCAACAAAGCACATTGCGCCAGCAGAATATCCTTGCGGCTGACTTCATCCACGCCTTGTTCTTTTAGCGACTGCTGAATGTGCTCAACATTTGCCACGCAGCGATCCCAAAGCACTCGCCCTTCGCCATCCTGAAATACCGCCCCTTTCCGCAGGCTGATGACCTGTAGCCAGGTATCCTGTAGCAGCATATCGATATCGCCATCGGCGGTTGTCGCTCGTTTGTTCTCTTTCATGATCTGAGTACCGCAAAGAGTTCAAGGCCAACCTCGCCAAGCGTACCGGGGGTGTAGAACATACAGTTGCCCTCCTCAAGCATTGCCTGTGCCGACGGATGAGAGAGATCCAGCGAGAAATACTGATTTTCCAGGCGCAGCGGAATGGCCGCAGGCACGTGCTGCATAGGTTTGAGCAAAATGCCCTGTCGGGAGGAATTGACCAGGCTTGTCACCTCGTCCGGGCTCCCAACTTTACATTGACGCGGGAACTGCTCTTGCAGTTGCGCCACCGGCAAAGAAGAACGAACCGAGACATAGTAATCAGCCCCTTCACGCAGGCGCGGCTCCTGAAGGCGAGCCAACCACTGGCGAAGACGTTTATCGTGAGTGAGTTCAATAGAAACCACGCGCGAAGGCAGGCTCGCTTCCAGCAGAGTACCGAGCAAATCGAAGAGCGGAGGAAATGTCGCATTCAGCTGTTCATGCTGGTAGACAGGAATGGCGCTGACCTGATGCTCCAGTGAAAAAGTCAGCAAGCTCCCCGCCAGCCGGGCAAGTTCAGTGAATAAACGCTCACTGGAACTTTGAGGGGCACGCTGGAACTGCCCCAGTACCGGCTCGGCGCTGTTAAGCGCATTCAGCAGCCAAAAAAGAGACACATCAGCGACGGCAAAATCGGCCATGCGCTCATTGCTTTCTCTACGCATAGCCATCAGCCGCTTAAGGCGCGCGCGTAACTGAGTCATCAGCTGTTCTAGCTGCATCATCAACCAGTGGCTGCTTTGTACCATCAGCACAGGGGGCAGGAAATGGCTATCCAGCTCCCAGCTTCCCTGCGAGTTCTGCCTCAAACGGGCAACGGGGCAGGTCAGGTAATCACTGTTATTTTGATGAGCGTAGCGCAGCGTCAGCTCAGGCTGGAGAACGGCAATTTGCCGCGTATCTTCGCCAAATTGATTGCGAACATCACGCCAGCGCTGGCGATAACGGATTGGGCGTTCGGCAACCTCATCGGTTCTCAGGCAGTTGCCGCCGTTGGCGCGCAACAAAGGGAGCGCCAGCACAACCAGAACGTCCTGCTGTTCAGCGTTAAGCTGCAACGCCTCAGGGAGCGCGTCGGCATTGTCGGTATCAACCAGCGTTCCGTCCTGAAAACGCAGATGCAGCCTGCGGGCATGCAGGCGCCCCAGCTTCAACGCATCCGGTTCAAATGAAACATCAATCACCCCCCAGGGGTGATTGAGGCCCATCTGCGCAATGCATTCGGTGAACCAGGCCGTGTGGGCGGCCTGTTGTTGAAAATGCTGGGGCGAGACCATGATCCCTCTCCCCCATAGCGGCTGTTCTGTCTTCACAAGTAGCCGCCTTACGCTTTCGCTTTCGGCATTTGAGAAACCAGCGACAGGTTGACGTCCATCCCTTCCACCTGGAAGTGCGGCACGGCGTAGAGTTTCACGCGGAAGAAGCCCGGGTTATCTTCGATATCTTCTACGGTTACTTTGGCATCGCGCAGCGGGTGGGAAGCCTGCAGGTCGTCGCCCGGGTCGGTCATTTCGGTCACCAGGCTGCGAACCCAGGTGTTCAGCTCCAGCTCAAGCAGGCGGCGGTCTTTGGTGGTGCCGATATTTTCACGCTGGATAAGCTTCAGGTAATGCGCAATGCGTGAGAGCAGGAAGATGTACGGCAGGCGCGCGTTGATCCGGCTGTTAGCCGTAGCATCCGCCGTGTCGTACAGCGCCGGTTTCTGCGTGGAGTTAGCGGAGAAGAAGCACGCATAGTCGCGGTTTTTGTAGTACGACAGCGGGATAAAGCCCAGGTTAGCAAACTCGAATTCGCGGGTTTCCGGGATCATCACTTCAGACGGAATTTTCACCTGGTTGCCGGTGCCGAGATCGTAGAGGTGAATCGGCAAGTCCTGCACCGCACCGCCGGCCTGTGGGCCACGAATTTGCACGCACCAGCCGTTATTGATAAAGCTGCGCACCATATTGGCAGCAAAGGCAAACGAGGCGTTGGTCCACAGGTATTTATCGTGATCCGGGCCTTTGACCTCTTCCACATAGTTAAAGCTGCGCACCGGAACGGTATCCGGGCCATACGGCAGGCGGCCCAGCACGCGCGGCATCACCAGGCCGATGTAACGGCTGTCATCGGTGTCGCGGAAGGACTTCCATTTAATGTATTCCGCACGGTCGAAATAGTTGCCGATGTCTTTAATGGCCGCGACGTCTTCCATATTGTCTTTAAGGAAGAACTGCGGCCCGGCGGAGCCGATAAACGGCATATGGGCAGCGGCAGAAACTTTAGAAATATTACGCAGCAGCGCCACGTCCTGGGCGGAGGCGTCGAACTCATAGGCTGAGATCAGCGCGCCAATCGGCTCCCCGCCCGGGGTGTCGTATTCTGCCACGTAGGTTTGCAGGTAGAGACCGCTCTGGATAATTTCCGGGCTGTCTTCAAAGTCCTGGCGCAGCGCGTCTTTAGACAGATCGAGCAGCTCAATTTTCACGTTCTGGCGGAAGTCGGTTTTATCCACCAGCGACTTCACGCCGCGCCACAGGGACTCAACGGCCTGGAAATCGTCATGATGCATCACCGCGTCCAGCTGGCGACCAATTTGCTGGTCGAGCTCGGCGATATGATGGTCAATCAGCGTCTTATCAAGCTTATCCACTTTGGTACCCGCTTTGCTCAGGCACTCCAGGAATACCTGCATCCCGGCGGTAAGGCGCTCGTCGGCGGTAGCGTCAGACATCGCCTGGCTGTCCTGCCAGATATCCAGCTCGCTCAGCTCGGAAACGGGGCTAAGGTTAATTTTTTCAAACAGGGAAGCATAAACGCCGCCCGCTTCCGGGCGTTCCAGAACCACGCTTTCGCCGGAGGTTGCATTTTCATTTTTTACAGACATCAGCATTTTCTCTCGTTAATCCGTTAAACATCGCCGCCGCTATGCCTGTTTTGGCGCCAGGGCAGAAAGCTCGCTGCGCAGTTCTGCGCTCAGGGAAGAGTCGAGCAGGATTTTTTCCAGCTCTTTACGGAAAGCCTGGTTGTCCAACAGGTTGGCTTTTAAATCACGAAGGAGATTGCGCATGGCAAGCATGGCTTTTAATTGCGGGATCTGGCGGGCAACTTGCTCGGGTGTGAAATCATTCATGTCACGGAAGTTCAGATTTACATTTTCTTCGCTACCGTCACCTGCCAACGTATTTTCAACCGTCAGGTTCAGCGCAGGAGAATAATCTGCCAGAACGCTGTTAAAGTTATTTTTATTAATGTTCATCTTGCTGCGTTCGGATAACGGAGCCGTTTCTCTTCCGTTACTGAAATCACCGGTAACCAGTAATTTCAGCGGCAGTTCAGTTTTTTTCTGTGCGCCGCCGGTATGTAAATCAAGTTTTAAATTAATACGCGCCTTGGGTATCTCTCTCTGGAAGCTGTCGCTCATAGTTCCCTCTTTTCATCGCCATGTGGTAGCCGTCTGACTACATTTCTTTACGCGCCGATGATAGAACATTGCTCTGCCAATGATCAAATACAAAGATCTAAGATCTGGCATTTCACTTTATTAAGAATTTTCCACCAACAAGTGAGCAAATGATCACCAGATGAGACGCTTTTCATGGCACTTATCACCATAATGAAAATAAATAGCAGCAGACTAAGCTATAAAAAATCACAATACCGGAGAACAAAGCTTAACTTCACTTTTACTTGATCTAAATCAAAGATATATCCTTTCAGACATCAGAGTTAGGAATTATCTTAATATTTCCAGGATAATTACCGCCGAAAGAATAAAAACCATGAAACATCCGAACAAAAATGTGCAATGGATAAGCGTTTTTATATAGCTTCAGGAAATAACAGGATTAAAAACTCCAATAAAAATAACCTCAACGTTTCCACAAATAAATTTAACCCGCCACTTCCGCCATAAAAAAATCCACGCCAAAACGTGGATTTTTTCAGAGGTGATTAAAAATCAGGCGCAGCGGGCTTTAATTAATGTCATATTCTTTTCAAGATTTTTAGGAGAATATTCGGCCAGCTGAAAGTTGAAACTGTTGTTCTTATGCACGTTGAGGCGTTCCGGGCGCAGCATCTTCACGTTGCCGTCAATATCAAACAGCTTTGCGATATGCTCGGGATCCACCTTGCCGCTCGCCATGTTATTGAAATGCTTATTGATATCGTTAAGAGCGATTGGATGGGCGGCTTTGCGGCTCATCCAGTCCTCCAGACGAAGCGGCCTGGTAGCGCCGTCACCGAGATCGGACTGATAAAGAAAAGCGTCACGATGAGGTTTTGCGCTGGCCGGGAGATCGATAACGTAGGCGTGTCCCATCCCGCCGTCGTTTACCCGCAGAATAAAATGCTTATCGGCCGGCAGCTTCGCCAGCTGGTGTTGCAGTTGAGAAAGCGAAATAGAATGCCCTTTTTCAAAACTGTAGCTGTGCCGATCGTCATCAAGAAACAGTTTCATCACGTTGTTGGCGGTCACCCCACAGACCGGCGCGTTAAAGCGCTTACTGCTGCCCAGCATCGCCTCAACCTCCGGTTTGGAGCATCCCCAGTCGCGGGCGGTCTGTTCAATATTGTCATCAATGGCTTTCAGCAACGCTGAAGGGCTTTTGCGATGAATCGGCGTATCGCCGTCGTCGCTATTTAGCAATACGTTGGCCCTGAGGCTGGTAGCGCTCAGCTTTGCAAAGTCCTGCAAATGCAGGGTTGAGGGGTTATTGGCGCTCCGCGAAGCGGATGCCGGAGCGTTGGTACGGGCAACACGGCTATGCTGGCCGCTCTGGGTTTGCAGGCGTGGGTCAGGTTGCGATGGGCGAAAAGTGTTAATGAAGTTTCTCATAAGGTGGATTCCACTCGTTGTACTTGTCAGGCTGAGTGGAGTCTTGCCGGGGCAGGTTCCCGGCGGGAGAAACTAAAAAGCCACGCCGAAGCGTGGGCATCTAACGTAGGGTGTAACCGCCGTCGCAGTACAGCGTGCTGCCCGTCATGTTGCCGTTATCGAGTAAAAACAATGCCGAGGCGGCCTGCTCCTGCACGCTGGCCGGGCGGCCAACCAGCGCCAGGCTGTTCCAGTATTGATAAGCGGACTCGCGCTGCGCCGCATCACGGTTACGCCAGAGTTCGCTGTCGGTGGTGCCGGGAGACAGGCAGTTTACCCGGATAGGATTAAGTTCAACCGCCAGCCCGCGAGCCAGCCCCTCTAACGCCGCATTACAGGCCGCATAGGCGGGTGCGCCAATCGGGCGAGCGGACGCCGCACCGGACATAAGCACCACCGCAGCAGACTCCTGCAAATAGGGCAAAGCTTCATAGACCGCCCAGTATTGAGCCCAAAATTTTGCCTGGAATAGAGCTTCAGAAGTAGCGATATCGCCGTCGCGGAAGTTACCGGTGGAGTAGGAAGCGGCGGGGGTAAACAGGCCGGTCAGCGTTGCGCTCCCGGAAAAGAAAGCTTTCAGAGAATCCCGGTCGGTGATATCAACCGTTTTCCCTTCCGCCAGCGGGCCAAGCTGCTCTATCGCGGCGTTCAACTTGCCTTCAGAGCGGCCGCCAAGCAGCACTTTGTTACCGCGGGCGGTGAGTTTATGCGCCAGCGCCAGCCCAATGCCCGAGCTGCCGCCGACGATAGCGTAAAGAGAGTCTGCCATGTTTGCTGCCTTGTTGAGTCGCAAGGCAGCATTAGAACCTGAAACCGGGAGGCGGGATATCTCAATAACGGATAAGCATTTTTACCCGCAGACTAACGGGTCAGCTGTTTCAGAACCCGGGTAAAGTCAGCTTTTATCTCTTCATCTTTTGCATGACGCCCATCGCGGATAACCCAGCTTCCGCCGGTCATCACATCCTTAATCGGGTTAGCCGCGCAGGCAAAAATCCAGCGATTAAGCAGCTCGCTATCCTGCGCGGTAGCAAGGAACGGGTCACCACCGTCCAGCACCAGCAGATCAGCGCGCCCGCCCACGGCCAGCTCGCCAATATTCTGGCCCAGCGCCATTTTCCCGCCTCGTAATGCCCCTTGGTACAACACATTGCCAACATAAGGCTCCTTTGCCAGGTGGAGCAGGTTGCGGCGGCGGTTATTCAGCCGCTGCCCGTATTCGAACCAGCGCAAGTCTTCGCTGACGCTGACGCTAATGTGGCTGTCGGAGCCGATGCCCCAGTTCCCGCCCTGGTGCAGATAAGCCTGCCCCGGGAAAATGCCGTCACCCAGGTTTGCTTCGGTCGTCAGGCAAAGCCCGGCCACCGCACCGGAGTCAGCGATGAGCTTAGTTTCGCTCCCGGTAATGTGCGTAGCGTGTATCAGGCACCAGTTTTCATCGACAGGCATATTCTCATAAAGCCACTCCACCGGGCGCAGACCGGACCAGGCCAGGCAGTCGTCCACCTCTTTTTGCTGCTCGGAAATATGGATGTGAACAGGCTGAGGATGAGGCTGGCTTTCCAGTACGGCCCGCATTTGCTCGGGCGTAACGGCGCGCAGCGAATGGAAGCACAGCCCGGCGCGCTGCATGGGCTCGGCGGCAAGCTTAGAGACAATGCTGTCGTACAGCTTCAGGTAACCGTCAGTCTGGTTGATAAAGCGGCTTTGCCCGGCAGAGGCAGGCTGCCCGCCGAAGCCGGAATGGGTATAAAGCACCGGCAGCAGGGTCAGGCCAATTCCGCTAGTCTTTGCGGCCTGAGAAATACGCAGCGCCAGTTCGGCAGGCTGGGCGTAAGCTTTGCCGCCGCTGTCGTGGTGCAGGTAATGAAACTCGGCCACCGAGGTATACCCGGCTTTGAGCATTTCGATATACAAATAGCTGGCGATGGTTTCCAGCTGTTCCGGGGTGATTTTACCCACCAGCCGATACATCAATTCTCGCCAGGTCCAGAAGCTGTCCGCCGGGTCGCCGACCACTTCCGTCAACCCCGCCATTGCACGCTGAAAAGCGTGGGAGTGGAGGTTAGGCATACCGGGAACCACAAAGCCTTCCAGCCGGATGCTTTCGTCATCCGCTTTGGCGTTAACTTCAACGGCGGTAATAGTGCCCTGCCCTGAAACGCTTAGTTTGACATTCTCTGCCCAGCCCTGCGGCAGAAGCGCCTTCGCCGCGAAATATACCGCCATATCAGCACCCCGGTTCGATGTTAATCAATTGTATATACATGCATGTATATATACATCCAAATAACGGTAGAGTAAACTTTAAAGCATACCCGGGCGAGGAATGATGAATGGCACAAAGCGACGTTTTTAAAGCAGCGGCAGAGACGGAAAGTCTGGAACAGCCGGCCCCCTATTATGAGCGGGTCAAAAGCATCATTAAGACCAATATTCATAGCGGACTTTGGCCGGTAAATTACCGCGTGCCGTCCGAAAGCGAGCTGGTAAATCAGTTCGGTTACAGCAGGATGACCATCAACCGCGCCCTGCGCGAGCTGACCTCCGAAGGCCTTCTGGTGCGCATGCAGGGCATCGGCACTTTTGTAGCCGAAGTCCGCGGGCAGTCTGCGCTGCTGGAAATCAATAATATTGCCGACGAGATTGCCAGCCGCGGCCACCGCCACCACGCACGCGTTCTGGAGCTGACTCAGGTCTATGCCGACGCGCAGCAGGCGCTGGCGTTCAACCTGCCAAAAGGCAGCCGCCTGTTCCACTCGCTGATTTGCCACTACGAAAACGGCGTGCCGGTGATGCTGGAAGACAGGCTGGTTAACTCGCTCATCGTGCCCGACTATTTCCAGCAGGATTTCACCCGCATTACGCCAAACGCCTATCTTTCTTCTATCGCGCCTATTGTCGAAGGTGAGCACATCATCGAGGCGGTAAACGTTACGCGCGAAGAGTGCGTTTATCTGGAGATAGACGAGCAGACACCGTGCCTCCAGGTTAACCGCCGCACCTGGACCGGGCGGCAAAATAAAAAAATCGTCACCAGCGTGCGCCTCGTATATCCCGGCTCGCGCTACCGCCTTGAAGGGAGCATGCACAAATGATTCGCCTGCTGCCCTATGCCGACTGCCCGGAGATGCCGTGGAAAAACGGCCTGGGCGTAACGCGCGAGATCTCTCGCCATCCGGCTGTGGAAGCCTATGACTGGCGTATTTCGGTCGCCACTATTCGCGACGATGGCCCCTTCTCTCGCTTCAGCGGCTATCTGCGCAATATCAGCGTGCTGGAAGGCGAAGGCATGTTCCTGACTATCGACGGCGAAGAAAGCGGGTTAATTGCGCCGTTTCAGGCCACCGACTTTAACGGCGAGAGCGAGGTTTCCTGCAAAATTCACGGCGGCCCGCTGCTGGACTTCAACGTTATCTATAAAGCAGAAACAACTACGGCTGCCGTAAGCTGGCTGCGAGACGGAGAATGGACGGAGCAACAAAATACCCAGTTGCTGTTCAATGCCGGAGAAACTCTGGAGCTTGAGGTGAACGGCCAGCATTATGCTCTGGGGCATTATGACAGCCTGCTGATTGGCGCTCCGGCAAGCGTGGCGGTCGCATCAGGCCAGAATGCCCGGTTCGCCCGCGTAGTCATCGGGCAGTAAATACCGGCAGCCAGGCTGCCGGGCGCAATCTTCAGCGGCCTTTGAACTCGGGCCGCTGTTTGTTTTTAAACGCTTCAAGCCCCGCCGTGCGGTCCTCGCTGTCGGCAATTAACGCCGAAAGCACCCTTTCATAAGCTACGCCCGCGCTAAGCGGCATTTCGTAGCTGGCGGCCACCGCTTTTTTAATCATTACCGCAGCCAGCGGAGCTGCTTTTGCAACCTGCCCGGCCAGCGCCAGCGCCTGCTGTTCAAGTTCATCGGCGGCAACAATGCGGCTCACCAGCCCGGCCTGAATAGCCTCCCCGGCGTTGATCCTTCTGCCGCCGAGCAGCATCTCCATCGCCAGCGACTTGCCCACCGCCCGCACCAGCCTTTGCGTGCCGCCCGCGCCGGGGATAATGCCGATATGGCTTTCCGGCAGCCCGAACTGCGCCGTCTCGTCGGCGATGATGATATCGCACAGCAGCGCCAGCTCCAGCCCGCCTCCCAGCGCATATCCGGAAACGGCGGCAATCAGCGGTTTTTCAATTTCCCCAACCCGGTCCCATTTTTCACTAAAGCCGCTGCGCCATAACTCAGTGGCGGAAGCAGAGGCCAGGGTGCCGGTGTCCGCTCCGGCGCTAAAAGCCTTCGGAGAGCCAAGCAGCACAATTGCCCGGACTTCCGGCTGCCCATCCAGCTGCTTTAAAGTACTTACCAGCTCGTCCAGCATCTCAGCAGTAAGCGCGTTGTATTTCTGCGGGCGATTAAGCGTGACGACGGCAACCGCGCCTTCGAGGCGGCATAAAATGTCACTCATCTGCCGCGCTCCCGCCGGTGAGTCCCTTCACAGTTTCATCACGCTTGCGCATTGCGGCGGCGGCCGTTTCCGGCGTCCAGGCGTAAAAGCCCTCCCCGCTTTTGACCCCAAGCTGATTATCCGCAACCTTTTGCTTCAGCCACGCGGGCAGGCTGTCGCTATTGTCCAGCGCCGGAAGCAGAATCCCCGCAACCTTCTCAACCGTGTCCAGACCGGCAAAATCCATCAGCTTCATCGGCCCCATCGCCGCCCAGCGCGGAGCCAGCGTGCGCTGTACCGCACGGTCAACGTCCTCGACCGAGCCGATCCCCGCATCCACCAGATACAGCGCCTCCCGCAGCATCGCGTATTGCAGCCGATTGATGATAAAGCCGGGAATATCCTGGTTAACGGTAATCGTCTCTTTACCCAACTGGCGGCAGATATCACGTATCCGCTCGCAGACCTCATCGGCGGTTTTCTCGCCGCGAACAATTTCAATCATCGGCATGGTATCCGCCGGGTTAAACCAGTGCATACCGATAAGCCGCTGCGGCTGGCTAAGGCCCGAAGCCAACAGCGTGATAGAAACGCTGGAGGTGTTGGTCGTTATCAGGCACTCAGGGCCGACCAGCTGTTCGACGGTTTTCAGCACGCTTTTTTTGAGCGCCACGTCTTCCGCCACGTTTTCAGAGACCAGGTCGGCCCCGGCGAGGCAGATTTCAAGCCCGGTGGTAAACTCAACGCCGTTCTGCGCGCCGAGCGATTCCACAATCGAACGAGCTTTATCCAGCGTCTGCTCCGAGCGTGACCACAGGCTTACGCTAAACCCGGCGCGGGCCATTACTACGGCAATCCTGGCACCCATCGTTCCGGCACCCACAACCGCCACCTTTTTCATTTGAGCCATTTGCTTTCTCCGCCGCTTAAATCACGCCCTGCGCTCTTAGCTGAGTAAGAGTGGCCTGGTCGATAGCCAAAATTTCACTCAGCACGCTGTCGGTGTGCTCCCCAAGAGACGGCGGAACCAGGGACGGCTCGACCGTTACCGCGCTCATTTTTACCGGCTGCGGCACGATAGCGATATCACCCGCGGTTGGGTGTTGAACCCGCTTAACCAGTTCGCGCTCGCGTGCATAATCGCTGGTAAGGATCTCCTCAAGACGCAGAACCGCAGAGGCAGGAACCCCCGCGTTATCCAGCAGGGCCTGAGCGTCGCTAACGGTTTTATCTGCCAGCCAGCGTTCAATTTCTTTACGCAATGGCTGCTGGTTAGCCAGCCGCAGCGGATCGGTAAGGTAGAGCGGATCGGCTGCCAGCTCCGGCCTTTCCATCGCCGTACACAGCTGGCGGAACAGCTTGTCGTTAGCCACGGCAATCACGATATGTCCGTCCTGAGCCGGGTAGCTGTCCATCGGGGCGCTGATGGGGTGCGCGTTGCCCAGCCGCCCGGCGGAAGGCTGGCCGCCAATCCACTGGGTCAGGGAAACCATTTGCAGCGTCACCATGGTGTCGAGCATTGAGACATCCAGATGCTGGCCTTTACCGCTAATTCCACGCTGCAACAACGCGGCAAGTACCGCCCAGCTGCCGTATAGCCCGGCGACCACATCCCCGATGGCGTCGCCCACTCGGGTCGGCTCGCCTTGCGCCCAGCCGGTCACCTGCATAATGCCGCCGTAAGCCTGCACAATGTGGTCGTAGGCGGCCTTATGCGCCATCGCCCCCTGCTGGCCAAAGCCGGAAATACTGGCGTAAACCAGCCGCGGGTTAATATCCTGAAGGGTCTGGTAATCAATGCCGAGACGCTTAGTCACGCCGGGGCGAAAGTTCTCCACCAGCACGTCGGCTTGTGCCACCAGCTGTTTAAGAATTTCCAGCCCTTCCGGCGTTTTTAAATCCAGCGTGACGCTTTTTTTGCCGTGGTTGAGCTGCATAAAATAGCTGCTCTCCCCGGCGATATGCGGGGTAAAGCTGCGCGAGTCGTCGCCGCTGCCCGGCATTTCAATCTTAATAACCTCGGCACCGAGGTCATTAAGCAGCGAGGCGCACCACGGCCCGGCCAGCACGCGGGACAAATCAAGCACCCGAATGCCCTTCAGCGGCTGCAAAGCTTCACTCATTTTCGTTCTCCTCAATCAGGGAGCACAGCCTGCGGCTGAGTTCACCGGCCGCAATCAGGTCGCGGACGGCGTGCATGTCGGGATAAAGCGCGGTGTCCGTTTCGCGGAACGGGACGCGCTCACGAACCATACCCAGCGTCAGCTCGCTGCCGACGGAAGCCCGCAGCGGCCGATGAAACTCCAGCGCCTGGCAGGCGCACAGCAGTTCAATGGCGACAATATCGACCGCATTCGAAACGCCCAGTAAAGCCTTACGCGCGGAGGAAACGCCCATGCTGATGTGGTCTTCCTGCCCGGCGCATGTGGTAACGGTATGCACGCTGGCGGGCGCGGCCAGGCTACGGTTATCCCCGGCAAGCGCGGCGGCAACATAAGGCGGGATCATCATGCCCGAGTTGGCACCGCTCCTGCCGACAAGGAAGGCGGGCAGCCCGCTGAGATGCACGTTGGTAATGCGGTCGGAACGAGCCTGCGAAGCGGTACTGACCTGCGCGATAGCAACCGCCAGCGAGTCCAGCGCCAGAGCCAGCGGTGCGCCGTGCCCGTTGCCGCCCGGCAGAATAACCAGCTCGTCGTGCTCAATTAAAAACACCGGGTTATCGGTGACCGAGTTCAGTTCGATTTCAACAATACGGCGGCAATGAGCCAGCTGGTCGCGCACCGCACCGTGAATTTGCGGAATACAGCGCAGGCTGAGAGCGTCCTGCACGCGGTGGTCGCGGTAACGAGCAAAAATTTCACTGCCGTCCAGCAGGCGGCGCAAAATAGCGGCCGTTTGCCGCTGCCCGTCATGGGGGCGCAGAGCGTGCAGCCGCGCGTCGTAACCGCGAGTATTGCCCTTCAGCGCCTCCAGGCACATGCCTCCGGCCATATCGGCCACCGGCAGCAGGCGTTCAAAATCATGTATCGCCAGGCAGGCAAGACCGGTTATTTCATAGGTGCCGCTGATAAGCGCATGCCCTTCACGCGGGCCGGGAATACGTGGCGCAATCCCCGCTTTTCCCAGCGCTTCGGCAGAGGGCAGCAGCTCGCCCTGATACCAACATTTTCCTTCGCCAAACAGCGAGAGGCCAATATGCGCGGTAGCAATCAGGTAACCCACAGAGCCGCTGGCCGGTGACCAGGGCGTCACCCTGCGGTTAAGCATTTCGGCCATACGCTGCACCAGCTCAGGGCTAACCCCGCTGTACCCCTGCAACAGCGACTTAAGCATCACCGCCATCATGGCGCGCACCTCGCGCACCGGCAAATCTGGCCCCATCCCGCAGGCGTGGCTGCGCAGCATATTGAGCTGCACGCTGGCAATTTGGTCCGCAGAAAGCCTTTCCGTGACCAGGTCGCCCACCCCGGTGGTCAGCCCATAAATAACCTTCCCTTCATCAATTGCCCGGCGAATATAGCCGCTCACATTCTCCATGTTCGCCAGCGCGTCAGGCGCGAGTGCAACCTGCGCGCCGTCGGCAATGCGCACCAGCTGTTCGATGGTGGTCGGTGTGATGCCCAGGGTTACGGCATTATGCTGCTGCCCGGAGGAGCCAGTTTGTGTTGTCATCTTGCTGTCCTTACTTGCTCAGGCCGTGTTTAACCAGCCACTGATGAGCCACGTCATCAATATTCACAAACTCGGCAAGCTGCCCGTTCATGGCGATTAAATCGGCGGTGGTCAGCTGGGCGGAGACTTTGTTCAGGGTGTTTTCAATCGTCGGATTGAGCGTGCCGCTGGCTACGATCGGCACAATATTCTGAGCGGCAAACAGGTTTTTAGGGTCACCCAGCGCCACCAGATGATCTTTCTGGATTTCCGGCGTGGTGGACGTTAAGTCCGCGGCCTGAATCTGATTGTTTTTCAGCGCGGTCAGCGTCAACGGCCCCGCCACGTCCAGCACTTTGAAGTTTTTGAAATTCAGACCATAGACTTCTTTCAGCCCCGGCACGCCTTCATGGCGAGTCTTCCACTCCGCGGGGCCGCCCAGTACCAGCTCGCTGGCATAAGGCTTCAGGTCTTCAATGGTTTTGAGCTTGTATTTATCCGCCGTTTTTTTGGTTACCGCGATAACGTCGCTGTTTTGCGCCACCGAGGTGTTAAGCATCTTCACGTTAGCAGGCAGTTTGGCCGCCAGCGCGCTCGCCACTTCTTCTGAGCTATGGGCTTTGTTATTAGCATCCAGGTAACTAAGCAGCGCGCCGCTGTACTCCGGGATCACGTTGATGGAGCCGTCCAGCAGCGCCGGGATATAAACTTCGCGGCTGCCGATGTTGAGTTTTTTCTCCACCGGAATGTTTTGCGCCTCCAGCGCTCCGGCGTAGATGGTCGCCAGCAGTTGGTTTTCAGGGAAGTCAGCCGAGCCGATAATCACTTTCTGAGCAGAGTCTGCCGCCCAGGCGGAGGAGACAACGGACAGCATCGCGGCACTTAACAGCGTCAAACAACGTTTCTTCATATTCATCGCATTCACCTTGTGTAATTAACGGGCTGGAGATCACTGGGTTTTGATACGTCGGGAAATGCCGCGCGACACAACGAATTTCACCGCTACTGAAAAGAACACGTCAACAAACAGCGCCAGCAGGGCAACCAGCAACGCACCGGCTGTCATTTGGGCAAAATCGTTCGCCGCCCTGCCGTCGATAATCAGGCGGCCAAGACCGCCCAGAGAGACATAGGCCGCGATAGTGGCGGTAGAAATAATTTGCAGCGTGGCGCTTCGAATGCCGGAAAGGATCAGCGGCGTGGCGCACGGCAGCTCAACCTGAGTCAGTATCTGGAAAGGCGTCAGGCCGATGCCCTTTGCCGCATCATGAACGCTGGGGTCTACGGAGCGAATTCCGGCGTGAACGCCGAGCGCAATCGGCGGCAGCGCCAGCACCACCAGCACGATGATGCACGGCAGGATAAACGCCATATCCGACTCGAAATAGCCCGCCATCACGATGACCAGCAGGATTATCAGGCCAAAGGATGGCAGCGAGCGCAGCGCGTTAGTGGAGCCGATCAGCAAGGCTTCCCCCTTCCCGGTGTGGCCGGTATAGCAGCCAACCGGGAAAGCAATAGCGATAGCAATCGCCAGCGCGGCGGCGCTGTAGCCGATGTGCTGCGCCAGCAGAGGAAAGATGCCGTCGTCGCCATACCAGTGGCTGAGCGTGAAGAACCAGTCAGACATACGTTATCCCCTTACCGGCTGCCAGCGGCTTAATGAGCGGGTGCCGGCGACCACCAGGCAGTCCAGGACAAACGCCAGCACGATACACAGCACGATGCCGGCGATGATTGGCGTAAGAAATTGCAGCTGGAAACCCTGAGTAAACAGCGAACCCAGCTGCGGCGCGCCGATGAGTGCGGCAACGGAAACAATGCTGACGTTAGACACCACCGCCACGCGCAGCCCGGAACCGATGACCGGCACCGCCAGAGGAAGGTCAACCTGGAAGAACTGATGAATCGGCTTGTATCCCAGGGCAAACGCCGACTGCCGGGTGTCGGTTGGCACCGAGTCCAGCCCGTCGCACACCGTTCTCACCAGCAGCGCAAAGCTATAAATGGTCAGCGCCACCACCACATTTATCGGGTCGAGGATTTGCGTATTCAGCAGCGGAGGGAGCAGCACAAACAGCGCCAGGGACGGAATGGTGTACAGCAGCCCAAACAGGTTGAGCACCACGCCCTTCACTCGCGGCATGCTGTTGACCAGCCAGCCCACGGGAATAGCCAGCAGCAGGCCAATCAGAATCGGCGTTACCGACAGATAGAGATGCCACAGCAGCAGATTGAAGATCTTGTCGCTTTGCGACCACAGCCAGTCAAACCTCATACCGCCTCCCGGGCCATGCTCTTGCAGGCGTCCAGCACATGGTCGAGCGCCAGGGTGCCCAGCACTTCGCTGCGCTCGCCAATCACTACCGCCCGGTGGCAGGGGGAGCTAAGCGCGGAGTCCAGCATCTGGCGCAACGTGCCGCTTTGCGGGTAGAAGGTCGCCCCGAGGTTAACGTGTTCCGGCACAACGGCCTCAACCTGCTGATGGGTGTCGAACCAGCCGCAGGCTTTCCCCTCGCGGGTGACCAGCAGCCAGCGCTGGTCGGCAATATTACGCGCCATCTCAATTGGCGTTCCCAGTTCGGCGGTGGGTTCCATCAGCATTGAGGCCAGCGGCCCGGAGTTGTAGAAGCTCAGCTTGCGGTAGCCGCGGTCGCGGCCGATAAAGTCCGCCACAAAATCGCTCTGCGGGGCATTAAGCAGCTCCCCCGGCGAAGCCAGCTGCCCGAGTTTGCCGCCGGGTTTCAGCACCGCCACCAGGTCACCCAACTTCATCGCTTCATCGATATCGTGGGTGACCATAATGATGGTTTTACTCACCTCTTTTTGAATACGCAGAAACTCTTCCTGGAGCTGCTCACGCACGACCGGGTCTACGGCGCTGAAAGGTTCATCCATCAGCATAAATTCCGGGTCGGCGGCCAGGGCTCTGGCAACGCCAACGCGCTGCTGCTGCCCGCCCGAAAGCTGCCACGGGTAACGCTTTGCCAACTGCGGCGCAAGGCCCACCACTTCCAGCAGCTCGGCCGCTCTGGTCCTGGCCTTGTTTTTGCTCGCACCATTGAGGATTGCCGTGGTGGCAATGTTGTCGATGATGTTTTTATGCGGAAACAGTCCCGCGTTCTGGATGACATAGCCGATACGCCGCCGCAGCTGCACCACATCCATTCCTGAAGTGGACTCGCCGTTAAGCAGGATTTCACCCGATGAAGGCTCAATCAGCCGATTGATCATGCGTAATGACGTCGTTTTGCCGCAGCCGGAAGGGCCAACCAGCACGGTGATTTTGCCCCCGGGAGCGACCAGGTTCAGGCCATCCACCACTACCGTTCCGTCGTCGTAAAACTTGGTCACATTGTTGAAAGTAATCATCGCTACGCCTCATGGTCATCTGGCTGCCGAATAAATGAACGGCTGCGTAAAAAAGCTATGTATAGCATTGTATGTACAATCTGCAAAGCCTGTGCCATAACAAAATGGCAACATCAACAAAAACAAATAATATTGTTTTAAAACATACATATAATTATTTTATGTAATTTTAATTGTGATCAATACGTGATTTTTATCAGGATTAAACGGGGTATGAAGAGTGATTTACCAGCTATCTGAACTGCTATTTTTGCCCTAAAAAGGATCAATCTCTTTGTAAAGCGCGCCAAATTGGTGCGTAAAGGGGGCTTAACGAAAGCATATATGATGTACACACAGCTACTACAAGAAATAACCGCATGTTTTTATTGATAAATAATTTCAATATTGCACCCGGCACGAAATATGCTAATCATGTATATACAAGCAGACGAAAAAATGACATGTTATTTTTCGTGAGCATTTCTCCCGCTATTCCTAAACAAGGTGAACCCCATGAAGAGTGAGTTTTCTCGTTACCGCGATGTTGAAATCAGGGCGCCGCGTGGCACAAAGCTGAACGCAAAGAGCTGGCTGACCGAAGCCCCGCTGCGCATGTTGATGAATAACCTCGATCCCGACGTCGCCGAAAATCCAAAAGAACTGGTGGTGTACGGCGGTATTGGCCGGGCGGCGAGAAACTGGGAATGCTTCGATAAAATGGTTGAAGCCCTTAAAGAGCTTAATGATGACGAAACCCTGCTGGTGCAGTCGGGCAAGCCGGTCGGGGTATTTAAAACCCATACCAACGCGCCGCGCGTGCTGATTGCCAACTCCAACCTGGTTCCCCATTGGGCAAACTGGGAGCACTTTAACGAGCTGGACGCCAAAGGGCTGGCGATGTACGGGCAGATGACGGCAGGCTCCTGGATTTACATCGGCAGCCAGGGAATTGTGCAGGGCACTTACGAAACCTTCGTTGAAGCTGGTCGCCAGCATTTTGGCGGCAGCCTGACCGGGCGTTGGGTACTGACGGCGGGCCTCGGCGGCATGGGCGGCGCTCAGCCGCTGGCCGCAACTCTGGCCGGAGCCTGCTCCTTGAATATTGAGTGCCAGCAGTCGCGCATCGACTTCCGCCTGCGTACCGGCTACGTGGACGAGCAGGCCAAAGATCTCGACCATGCGCTGGCCCTCCTCAAACGCTACACGGCCGAAGGCAAAGCGGTTTCTATCGCCCTGCACGGCAATGCGGCAGAAGTTTTACCCGAGCTGGTCAAGCGCGGCGTACGCCCGGATATCGTCACCGACCAGACCAGCGCCCACGATCCGCTCAACGGTTATCTGCCGGTAGGCTGGAGCTGGGAAGAGTACCGCGAGCGAGCTGCCGCTGAACCTGCGGCAGTGATTCAGGCGGCTAAAGCCTCTATGGCGGAGCACGTCAAAGCGATGCTTGCCTTCCAGCAGCAGGGCATTCCGACCTTCGATTACGGGAATAATATCCGCCAGATGGCAAAAGAGATGGGCGTCAGCAACGCCTTTGACTTCCCCGGCTTTGTGCCGGCCTATATTCGCCCGCTGTTCTGCCGCGGCATCGGTCCGTTCCGCTGGGCCGCGCTGTCCGGGGACCCGGAGGATATCTACCGCACGGACGCTAAAGTGAAAGAGCTGATAGCGGACGACAAGCACCTGCACCGCTGGCTGGATATGGCGAGAGAGCGCATCAGCTTCCAGGGTTTACCGGCCCGCATCTGCTGGGTAGGCCTGGGCCAGCGCGCACGCCTGGGTCTGGCGTTTAACGAAATGGTCAGAAGCGGCGAGCTTTCTGCTCCGATTGTTATCGGCCGCGACCACCTTGACTCCGGCTCCGTTGCCAGCCCGAACCGCGAAACCGAAGCCATGCAGGACGGCTCCGATGCGGTTTCCGACTGGCCGCTGCTGAACGCCCTGCTGAATACCGCCAGCGGCGCAACCTGGGTTTCTCTGCACCACGGCGGCGGCGTAGGCATGGGCTTCTCCCAGCACTCCGGGATGGTCATCGTTTGTGACGGCACGGATGAAGCAGCCGAACGTATTGCCCGCGTGCTGAATAACGATCCTGCGACCGGCGTAATGCGCCACGCGGACGCTGGCTATGAAATTGCTATCGAGTGCGCAAAAGAGCATGGCCTGAATCTGCCTATGCTTAAGTAATGTCCCCGTGGCGCGGCAGATGTCGCGCCACATCCTCAAGAGAGAATGCTATGCGGATTTTATGGCACAACTGCCAAATCGTCACCATGGCCGAAGGCCGTTACAACCTGATAAAAGAGGCATCACTGATTACCGGAGACGGCAAACTACTGTGGGTCGGCGAAGATGCCGACCGGCCTGACATTGCCGTTGATGAATACAAAGATTTGCAGGGCAGACTGGTGACACCGGGGCTTATCGACTGCCATACCCACAGCGTGTTTGGCGGCGACCGCAGCCAGGAATTCGAAATGCGCCTTAACGGTGCAACCTATGCCGACATTGCCGCAGCCGGCGGCGGCATCGCCAGCACGGTGAAAGCCACCCGCGAGGCCAGCGAGCAGCAATTGCTGGAAAGCGCCCGCCGCCGCATTAACGCCCTGCGCAAAGACGGCATTACCACCCTTGAAGTGAAATCGGGCTACGGCCTGAGCCTCGAAGATGAGCGCAAAATGCTGCGCGTTATTCGCCAACTGGGGCAAAGCCTGCCGTTAACGCTACACAGCACCTGCCTTGCCGCCCATGCCCTGCCCCCTGAATTTAAAGGCCGCAGCGACGAGTTCATCGCCGAGATTTGCGACAGCTGGCTACCGGCGCTGCACGCCGAAGGCCTGGTTGATGCGGTAGATGCCTTCTGCGAACACCTTGCGTTCTCGGTTGCCCAGGTTGAACGTGTGTTTATTAAGGCCCGCGAACTTGGCCTGCCGGTAAAACTGCACGCCGAACAGCTCTCGTTGCTGCACGGAGCCGGGCTTGCCGCCCGTTACAATGCGCTTTCTGCCGACCATCTTGAATACCTTTGCGAAGAAGATATTGCCCTGATGGCCGAACACGGCACTACCGCCGTGGTGCTGCCGGGTGCATTTTATTTCCTGCGCGAAACCAAAAAGCCGCCGATTGAGCTGCTGCGCCAATATCAGGTGCCGATGGCGATTTCCAGCGACCTTAATCCCGGCACTTCTCCGGTGCTGTCCCTGCGGCTGATGATGAACATGGCCTGCACGCTGTTCGGGCTAACGCCGGAAGAAGCCCTGGCTGGCGTTACGCTGCATGCTGCACGCGCGCTTGGCGTCAGCGATACCGCAGGCTCGCTGGAGCCGGGGAAAGAAGCGAACTTCGTGGCGTGGGAAATCGACCATCCCGCAGAGCTTAGCTACTGGCTGGGCGGCACATTGTCAAAACAGGTTATTTATCAGGGTAAAGAGGTGTGGAATGACTAACGCATTTGAACTACACAAAGGCAACCTGCCGCTGCTTATCAGCATGCCGCACCCCGGCACTCGCCTGACGACGGAAGTAGCAAACGGGCTAACCGAACGAGCCAAAAAGCTCGAAGACACCGACTGGCATATTCCGCAGCTTTATCAACCCATTCGCGAAATGGGCGCCAGTATTCTTAGTGCCGGTTATTCACGCTATGTGGTTGATCTAAACCGCCCTGCCGACGATAAACCGCTTTATAACAGCGCAACCACCGGCTTATTTACGGATATTTTCTTTGACGGTGAACCGCTGTTTGAGGCCGGTAAAGCGCCAGATGAACAGGCCAAAGCGGCAATCTTAGAAAACATCTGGCAGCCCTACCATCAGGCTCTGGCGCAGGAACTGGCGCGGCTGCGGGAAACCTTTGGCTATGCCCTGCTCTGGGATGCACATTCGATAAAATCCGTGGTGCCACGCCTGTTTGAAGGCCGCCTGCCGGACCTTAACTTCGGTACCGCCGACGGCACCAGTTGCTCCCCGGAACTCAGCGATGCCCTGCTGCACGCCAGCGCTGACTTTACGGATTACAGCAAGGTGCTGGACGGGCGCTTCAAAGGCGGCTATATCACCCGGCATTACGGTTCGCCGCAGAACAATATTCATGCGGTACAGCTTGAAGTTGCCCAGTGTTGTTACATGGATGAAGAAACCTTCGTTTACTCCGACGAGAAAAGCGTTCCGTTCCAGCAGTTGCTGACCCGTTTGATTGGCACCGCGCTCGACTGGGGAAAACGGCACTACGGCTAACCGCTATTGACTTAATTTGTCAAAAGAGTACGTTTCAGGACATGAAAACGATTCTGATCATTGTTCCTGACGGCGGCATGCTGTTCGAGGCCGCCGGTATCGCCGATATTCTGATGCAGGCTAACTGCCTGCATGTGGATGAATCCGCCCCGCCGCGCTACCGGGTAAGCATCGCCACCACTCAACCCCACCACGTAGTTCATGGCCGTTCGGGACTTAACCTGCTGGCCGACCACCGGCTGGCGGATCTCGACCCGAATGAGCCGCGCGACACCATCATGATAACCGGCAAAGGTCTGAGCGAGCCTGAGGGCAGCGAGGTGGTTAGCTGGCTGAAACGAGCAGCGCCAAACGCGGAGCGCATCGCCTCTATTTGCGGTGGCGCGATTTTACTGGCCCAGGCGGGGCTGCTGGACGGCCGCAGGGCAACCACCCACTGGCGGCTACTCGAGAGCATGCAGGCCAGCTGGCCGAAGGTAAAAGTGGAAGCCGGGCCGCTGTATATTCAGGACGGCCCCGTCTGGACATCCGGCGGCGTCAGCTCCGGGTTTGATCTCACCCTTGCCCTGGTTGAAGCCGATTACGGCTTTACCCTCGCCCGCGACGTAGCGCAGGACCTGGTGATGTTTCTGCATCGCCCCGGCGGGCAGCTACAATTTAGCCGCTACCATCTGCGGCAGGCGGCAAACTCAGGGCCGGTATCTCAGTTACAAGACTGGCTGCTGGATAATCTGACCGAAGACCTGTCGGTGGAGAAACTGGCGGAGCGCCTCGCCATGAGTCCGCGCAATTTTACCCGCGTGTTTACCCGTGAGACCGGCGTATCGCCCGCCCGCTATGTTGAAGAGGCCAGGCTCGCCGCCGCTCGCCATCGTCTCGAGCAAACCAACGAAACCCTGGAGCGGGTTGCCACTGCGGCCGGTTTTGGCAGCGCGATTAATCTGCGCCGCGTTTTCGAGCGCCATCTCCACCTGACGCCGGGTGAGTATCGCGAGCGTTTTCACTGCCGCAGAATGGCCTGAATTGATCCTTTTTCGTCGTTTACGCCAGGAGGCCCCGGGCATACAGTGACTCCAGACATTAAAGAGAAGGAGTCAATCATGGTTAAGGTCGGCATTAATGGTTTTGGCAGGATCGGACGCAACGTACTGCGTGCCGCGCAGGGTAACCCGAATATTCAAATCGTGGCGATTAATGACCTGACGGACAGTAAAACGCTCGCTCACCTGCTGAAGCACGATTCCCTGATGGGGAAATTCCCTGCTCCGGTTGAGGCAGGTGTTGGCCAGTTGCTGGTTGACGGTAAACCTGTCCGCGTATTTAGCGAGAGAGATCCTGCGCGTATTCCGTGGCACGAGACCGGCGCTGAAATCGTTATCGAAGCAACCGGCTTCTTTACCTCCCGCGAACAGGCGACGGTGCATATCACCAGCGGCGGAGCAAAACGCGTCATTATTTCCGCTCCCGGTAAAGATGATGACCTCACTATCGTCCTTGGCGTGAACCACGATAGCTACAACCCTGAAAAGCACTTTGTCGTCAGCAACGGCAGCTGTACTACAAACGGCCTGGCGCCGGCGGCTCAGGTGCTGCATCAGGTATTCGGCATTGAGCACGGACTGATGAACACCACCCACGCCTATACCAACAGCCAGGCACTGCATGACCAGCCTGAAAAGGATTTGCGCGGCGCTCGCGCGGCGGCACTCTCCATCGTGCCCTACTCCAGCGGCGCGGCGAAGGCGCTCGGCAAGGTGATACCGGAGCTGGACGGCCGCCTGACGGGTTATTCCCTGCGCGTGCCGGTACCGGTGGTCTCTATCGTGGATTTGACCGTAACGCTGAAACGCGACGTCACGGCTGAAGAAGTGAATGCGGCATTCAAAACAGCGGCTCAATCCGGCCCGCTGAAAGACATTCTTGGCTACAGCGACGAACCGCTGGTATCCAGCGACTATCAGGGCGACCCGCGCTCGTCAATTATCGACGGGCTTTCCACCCTGGTGATTGGCGGTAACCTGGTCAAAATCCTGGCCTGGTATGACAATGAATGGGGCTTCTCGAACCGCCTGGTTGACCTCGCGGTGCTGATGGAAAAACGCGGGCTGTAATTCACCCGCACGGTGAGAAAAGCCAGTCATTTGACTGGCTTTATTTTTTATTTCAGATGGTTGGCAATGGCGTTAAACATCAGCGAAGCCTCAAGCGGCTGAGCGCTGAAGGAAGGTTCCGCCTTCGGCCAGGTTGACCACTGCACGATGACCAGCTTCTCTTTCTGGTTGACCATAATTATCTGCCCGTAGATGCCAAGCGCCCACATGGAGTCTTTACTTTCCAGGCCGTGCTTCGGCCCCACATCGCCCGCATTAGCCGGGACGCTATTGTTCCACCACTCATAACCGTAGCTGCCGTCCGGATGCGCGGCGGTGACGGATTTCTCGGCTTTATTCCAGCTTCGAGCCTGCTCAACCCAATTATCCGGGAGCATTTTCTTGCCGTTCGGCAAGACGCCGTTATTCATAATGAACAGGCCAAATTTGCCCCAGTCTTCAAGAGTGGCGTTGAAGCCGTGCGCGCCCACGTCGTGTTTGCCTTTCAGGTAGCTGTGCCAGACGCCGTCATTCGTCATGCCGTACGGCTGCCAGATAGCGTCCTGCAGGTTCTGCGCCAGCGACTTGCCGGTGGCTTTTTCCAGGGTATCGCCCAGCAGCCACGCGCCGCCGGAAGAGTAAGACCAGGCCTCGCCGGGTTTAGCGTAAGCTTTACGCTGAGGATCTTTTACCAGCTTATTCACGCAGTCGTAAGTATTGCTGCTGGCTTCGCACTGGGTGAGTTTGGCAAAGTCGGACTCTGGATTAGTGTAATCTTCACCCCAGGTCACGCCCGAAGTGTGCTGCAACAGCTGCCGCACGGTGACGTGCTCCCAGGCTGTCCCTTTGACGTCAGGATTATATTTAACAATTTCGTCGTCCAGCGAGGCGATCTTGCCCTCTTTGAGCGCCACGCCCACCAGCGTGGAAACCACAGACTTACCAACCGATCGCGAGGTCCAAAGCGTGGTTGGCGTATTCCCCTCAGCGTAATAATCCGAGACAACTTTACCGTCTTTAATCACCATCATGCCGGTCACGCTGTTGCGCTTGAGGTAATCCGCCAGTTTAAAATCGTGCCCCTGGTATTGATAACTTACGCCGGATAAATCCTGCCCGGCACGCGGGATTGGCACCGCCTTTCCGGCTTTAAAGACATCGCCTTCATAAGAGCGATAGTCATTGCGAAAACCAATCACCCGCTGCTGTTGGTTCCACGTCAGCATATCTTTTACCGCGGGCAGCTGAGAGTCAGCCGGTGCCGGGCAGTGGGTCAATTGCAGAGTCTGGCAGTCGCTCGTTGCGGGAGCCGCATTTGCCTGCATGGCGGCACCCAGGCAGAGGGCAAGCAGGCAAATTCCGGTTTTCATTTTAGTCATAGTGTTTTCCTTCAGATTGGCGTAATGGCCTGTTAACCCGAGGAACTTTAGGGCAGAGATCTCAATAATTGATATCGGTTAGCGGGGGAATATCCCCCGCCAGATAGCGTTGTCGAGTCTGAGAGGCAAAAAAAAGCCCCCGCGCTGGCGGAGGCTTGATTCAGTTCGCTATAGCGCGGAGGTTTAGAGCGCCATATCGTGCTGCGGGGATGCTTCAGCTTTTGGCTCCGCCGGTTTGGCCTGCGGGATCGCGCTCTGGTCGTTCATCTGAATAACCGGAGGTTTGGTCAGTTGCAGCGTCGCCGCAGTGTCGTTCCAGACCTTCTGGGTCAGTTCAACATTGCCGTTCATCTCCTGGCCGTAGCTTGGCACCACGGAGCGGATTTTGCTCTGCCATTCCGGCGAGTTGAACTGCTCAGGGAACATTTTCTTAAGCACGTTCAGCGTAATTGGCGCTGCGGTAGAAGCACCGGGAGATGCGCCCAGCAGTGCAGAGATGGTTTTCTGCTGGTCAACAACCACTTCGGTACCCAACTTCAGCACGCCGCCTTTATCTTCATCTTTTTTGATGATCTGTACGCGCTGGCCCGCCTGAATAAGTTTCCAGTCTTCTTTACGCGCGTCCGGGTAGTACTCTTTCAGCGCTTCAAAACGGTCTTCATCGCTCAGCATAACCTGGCCAATCAGGTATTTAACCAGATCGAAATTATCCAGGCCCACGTCGGTCATCGGCATAAAGTTGCTGGTGGTCGTGGTGCTCAGCAGGTCAAAGAACGAGCCGTTTTTCAGGAACTTGGTTGAGAAGGTTGCGAATGGCCCGAACAGCACAACGCGCTTGCCGTCGATAAAGCGGGCATCGATATGCGGGACGGACATTGGCGGTGCGCCAACGGAAGCCTGGCCGTATACTTTTTCCAGATGCTTGCTTGTCACCGCCGGGTTTTCGGTCATCAGGAACGAACCGCCTACCGGGAAGCCAGCGTAATTTTTAGATTCCGGAATGCCGGTTTCCTGCAATAATTTCAGCGCGCCGCCGCCGGCACCGATGAACACATATTTAGCGTCGATAGCGTGCTCTTTGCCGCTATTTACGTCTTTAATAGTGACGTGCCAGGAATTGTCGCCGTTGCGTTTGAAGTCGGTAACTTCAGAAGAGGTTTGCAGCGCAAAGTTCGGGCTTTTTTTCAGGCTGCCGATCAGCTGGCGGGTAATTTCGCCGTAGTTAACGTCGGTGCCTACCGGCGTCCAGGTGGCGGCGACTTTCTGGTTTGCGTCGCGGCCTTCCATTACCAGCGGAGCCCATTGCTTAATTTGCTGGTGATCGGTGGAGAATTTCATCCCCTGGAACAAGGTTGTTTTTTGCAGCGCATCATAACGTTTGGTCAGATACTCGACGTTTTTATCGCCCCAGACAAAACTCATATGCGGAGTGGAATTAATAAACGAATGCGGGTCATTCAAAATACCGCGCTGAATTTGCGCCGACCAGAATTGTCGGGAAATCATAAACTGTTCGTTAATTTCCAGCGCTTTGCTCACGTCGATAGAACCGTCCGGACGCTCCGGCGTATAGTTCAGTTCCATATTCGCCGAATGGCCCGTACCGGCGTTATTCCAGCCGTTAGAGGACTCAAGCGCAACGCCGTCCAGCTTCTCAACCATGACCTGTTTCCAGTCCGGTTGCAGCTCCTGAAGCCAGGTGCCAAGGGAGGCGCTCATGATCCCACCGCCAATTAGCAGGAAGTCGGTTTTTTGCGCGGCGTCGTCTTTAGCGTAGCTAGCTGAGCTTGCCAATAACGCAAGTGTAGTCAGGGAAATAATTGTCTTTTTCATTGCAGGCATAATATTAATATTGCATCGCAGGTGAATGAAGTCATTCTATGTTAACCCAGTTTCACGATATTTTAAAATCTCATTCACAATTTTAATAGTCCATACAATTAATGCCGATGATTTTTTTAATTAAAAAAACCAAATATCTTTCAGTAATTTGATTTAATATTCCGGTAAAATATATCCTGTAACGTTGCGTTATTATCGGCTAATCCGCTTATTTATCGGGATGTTATTAGCAAAAAAATCCACGCCGCAGCATGGATTCTGAATCCCGTATGCAGGACATTAATGATTTGCTTTCAGGGTTAGCCGTTTGTGCTATTTTTCTCTACCACGTTTAAAAACACCTCCAGCTGAGCGCGAATATGCGCCCTCGTCGCCGGATCGGTCAGACGGCCATTCTCAATTTTTTGTTCGGCAAAACTTATCGCGATTTCCGGCAGCGGCACCATATTGCACAGCATGGATGCCAGCGTTTCACGCAGTTGATACTGCGCGCGAACCCCGCCTAATGCCCCCGTGGACTGCGACACAAAGAAGACATATTTGCCCATCATGCAGCTGGCGCGCACGGGCCGTGAGAGCCAATCAAGCGCGTTCTTTAATACTCCCGGCATGCCGTGATTGTATTCCGGGAGCGTAATAATGACGGCGTCGGCCTCTTCAACCCGCCCTCTCGCGGCGATGACGGCCGCCGGAAGTTCACCTTTTTCCAGATCCTGACAATAATGCGGTAAAGCACCGATATCGAGCGAATCGAGGCTTACCTGCGGCGGCAGGCACTCGCCAATGCTGGTCAATATCGCGTGGGAGACAGAAGCCGCCCGCAGGCTGCCAGCCAGCCCAATCAATCTTAATGTTTTCATATTTACTCTCCTTAAATATTATCGATGGGCGTATTATCTGCGAAAGAAACACAAACTTCTTTCGCCAATCCGCCATGATTATTTGCTGGAGCGCCACTATGTCAGGATCGCCGCTGCCGACCATCGTCGCTTCGGGAATGTCCCATCCCCGGGGAGATGAGGTAACCTTTCATCACCATTCACAGGGGCAATTGAGCATTGCTCTGCAAGGCACCATCAGGCTGCAAACAGAAAGCGGATGGTGGCTGGCAACGCCGGGTAATGGCATCTGGGTGCCGCCGGGGGTTCCACACAGGGCTGTGTATGCCGAGCAATCGCGGCTCATTAATTTGCGCTTTGCCGGAGGGTTTGAGAGCCAGTTGCCCCAGCTTTGCACGCTGGTAGTGGCGTCTACGCTATTAACCGAACTGGCGAAAGAGGCGCTGGCTATTTACGAAGCGGGCGAAGCTGACGCTCAGCTCGAGCCTATTTCGCAGTTAATTCACTTTCAGATCCGCAAACATGTGCTGAAAGTGGAGCTGTTTGTGGCCGAAGGGAAGGATAAGCGATTGAGGATAATCACTCAGTTGCTCAGGGAAGATCCGGCCTGCAATAAGACCCTTGTTCAACTGGCCGCTCAAGCATTTACCAGCCCACGGACGCTCGGCAGGCTGTTTGAGAATGAAACCGGCATGAGCTTTACCCGCTGGCGCGAGCGGCTGAGGATGATCGGTGCCGTAGAAAAATTGGTTAATGGTGAGCCCATCATCCGGGTGGCCGGAGATATGGGCTATCAAAGTGCCAGCAGCTTTACTACCGCTTTTACCCGAATAATCGGCTCACCGCCTGCACGTTATCTTAAAGCGACCTTAGGGCCAGATAAGAGCTGACGCCGGGTAACGGCCGCAGCGCCCAGCGCCAGCATCATCACAACTTCCACGGACAGGAAGCCAATCATCGCCAGCGAATAATCTCCGCTTTGCTGGTGCAAATGCAGGAATAACGCCCCGAGTATGGCAGGCCCGAGGCCCAGAGCCGACTGCTGTAAAGTGCTGAGAATGGCGCTCGCCGCTCCGGCATCATTTAGCTCGATGTCACGCATCCCGATGCGGTAGAAACTGTTGACTATCAGCGCCTGCCCGTAGCCCACCACCAGCGTGGCGGGCGCAATGGCCAGCGGCCCGGCATGAACGCCAAAGTGATAAAGCGTCGCTATCAGCCCCAGCAGGCCAGCCACCTGAATGGCTACCCCGCTAAGCAAAATCGTGCTTAACGAATGGCGAGCAATCAGCCTTGGCGCAAACCAGGCCGAGACAAAATAAGAGATACCCATAGCGATAAAACTGTTGCCCGACTGCCAGGGTGCCATGCCCATTCCAGACTGCAACGTCAGCGCCATGCAGAACATAAAGCCCGACCAGCAGGTGAAGAACAGCAGCGCAATCAGCAAGCCGAAGCGAATGCTGCCCAGTTTGAGCAGGCGCGGCGGCAGTAGAGGCTGCAAGCCGCGCTGCTGCTGGCTAAGCGCGCCGACTCGCATCAGATAGCCCAGCGGGAGCGTCGCCGCCAGCATCAGTTGCAGCTGCCACGGCCAATGTAGCTCCGGTCCGAGCGCCATCGGGAACAGCAGGCAGCAGAGCATCAGCGCCAGAGTCAATGTGCCCTGCCAGTCGATACGAGAATGAGCGTCACTCCGGGTTTCGGGAATATAGAAACGGCTAAGCAGCAGCACCAGCAGGCAAATCGGCACGTTAATAAAGAAAGCGTTACGCCACCCCAGCCCGGCAATATCCGCCGAGACCAGCCAGCCGCCGCCCATCTGGCCGATAATAAACGCGATACCGCCTATTCCGCCGTAGAGACTAATGGCGCGGGCGTGCGCCGTCCCCTTCAATGTAACGTGCAGCGTGGCGAGGATCTGTGGCACGATAAGCGCTGCCCCCATACCCTGAAGCGTGCGCGCCGCCAGCAGTTCGCTTACCGACCCGGCTATCCCGCATAGCAAAGAAGCAATGCCGAACAAGGCCACGCCCCAAAGCAAAATGCGCCGCCGGCCGTGGTTGTCGCCCAGCTTGCTGCCTACCGCCAGGCTAACGGCAAACGCCACGCCGTACAGCGCCACAATTAGCTCCAGCTGGGTCGGCGTGGTGCCGAGTGACTGGGTAATAGAGTCCAGCGCAACGTTGGTTATCGAGGTGTCGATTAGCGGCAGCATCTGGCCCGTTAACAACAGCACCAGGCCAGCGCGGCCGGGTGAAACAGGCGAATTATTCATCAGGGACTCCATTGCATAGTTCGGGATACCGACGTAGCATTCCTGATAATTTAACCGGGTACCAGTTCCTGCTTATACTGGTACTGGCACTACTATTCTGGAGTATTTGTGATGCTGCTCACTCAACCGGAGATGCGAACCGGCCCGCTGGACGACAGTCGAAAAATGCTGGCGCTGTTTTTACGCACCCGGCGCGAAAGCCTCGATCCCCAGCGGCTCGGCCTGCCGCGCAGCGGGCGGCGGCGGACGCCGGGCCTGAGGCGTGAAGAAGTTGCGCTACTCGCCGACATCGGCGTGACCTGGTATACCTGGCTTGAGCAGGGGCGTGAGGTAAACCCTTCTTCCGTCGCCATGGCGGCCATTGCCAGCGCGCTCCAGTGCTCCCCGGCGGAAACCCGCCACCTGTTCATTCTCGCCGGATTACCGCCTTCTGAAGCGCCCGCGGCGGCCCAATGTGAAAACCTGAGCCACGCCTCTCGCCGTATGCTGGACGCGCTGATGCCCAACCCGGCCAGTATTCAGAAGCCAAACTTTGATATCCTTGGCTATAACACGCACTTTTGCCGCCTGATGGGCGTTAATCTTGACGACGTTGAGCCGGAACATCGCAACTGCATTTATCAGTATCTGACCAATGAAACCTGGCGCAGCCGGGTAGACTGCAATGAAGATGTGCTCCCGAAGTTCGTGGGCTGGTTCAGGGCGGGAATAACCGAGTATCGGGGCGATCCCCGCTGGGAGGCGCTGCTGGAGCAGTTTTTCAGCGTCTCGCCGGCTTTCCGGACGCTCTGGGAGCAGCGCTACGAAATTCGCAATATTGAAAACCACATTAAGCACTATACACACCCGCAGATTGGCACTTTCGGTATGCAGCAGGTTAACTGGTATTCAGCCCCGCGCGACGGCTCGCGCCTGCTGGTTTATTTACCGATAGATGAAGTTGGAGAGCGCGCTTTGCGGCTATTTTCGGAATTGAAAGACGTTTAGCGATCCGCGCCGGGGCCAAATCGTTTCTGCACTGACCTTTAGACGACAAATCCCGGCATTTTTTTTGATTTAAGAATAACCTCAGGGAAACCCGCCCCGCCCGCAGAGATTGACCAAAGAATGAAATTTATGCCACGGCGAAATAGTTAAATTTATCAAATAAATTCAAAAAATTAGCCTTATTTCACTGTTTATCGCCGCCGTTAGCCAAACCGCCGTTCAATTTTACAACAGGCAAAAATTCCCCTTCGCCCTCATGGCGTGAAACATGCATCCGGCTTATAGGTTACTCAGGTGTTATCTCGCCATTGAATTGTTAACCAGGCTATGTAAAATCACGCTACTATGCTGAAACCACGTAAATTCCTTTAACGCGACGAGCCGATAAAGCCGTTGCACGGTTTTGCGTGGCCGTATCTCACGTCGTGGACCATTTTCCTGTGCGGCGCTCCTGGCATCCCGCGGCGGTTGGGTTTTAACCTTTTTCTCAGGGAACGTCTCAATGAAATTGCGAAGCCTGTTAGTCCTTCTTGTTGTCACTACGGTTGTCGGCTGCAAAGCGCCACCGCCTAAGATGACCGACGACACCATTGTGACCAGCACGGTGAACGGCGTCACCCTTACACACCGCTATATTGTCGAAGCTCCTGGCGAATTTACGCCGGTTGATGCCAGCTATCGCGCACTTTACCCCGGCTCCATTATGAGCAAACCTGACTTTAGCGGTAAGGTGATTGGCCAGCTTGAAAACGGCCAGAGTTATACGGTACTTGGCGAAGTTGAAAATCATTGGTTCGCTATAGCCGAGCAGGATAAGCAGGAGCTGCTGGGCTACGTTCCGCTAAGAGCGCTGGTAAAAAGCGAGCTGTACGCCCAGACTCTGAAAAAAGATCGCCCACGCCCGCGTCGCGCATCAAAAAAATCAACCTGCGTTGCGGTAGATGACAAAAGCAAAGCGTGCCAGAACGCGGATAGCGGAACCTGGATAATTAATTAAGCTTCCCGCAGGGGAAGTTTATAAAAAGTTGTTTCCGTGAGAGCACGGCGACGGTCGGCCAGGCAGTCTGAGCAGGCATTGATTGTAGCCCTCCCCCCTACACACAGGCTAACAAGGATTTTTATGAAACTCTGGCTTTCGGGTATGGCGCTGCTGTTTGCCTCCACTACCGTTTGGGCAGGGAACTACCGCATCGTTCAATCCCCGTCACAGAAGCTGGACGTCTGGATAGACAACGTTAAAAGCAACTCCCCGCAAAGCTGGTGCGGCAGTGAGCTTCCGCTGCGCATCGTGGCCAACGGCGATAAAAACCCTCAGGTTCTGAAAAGCTTTATGCCTCGCCTTGGGGTTTTGCTGGAAAACCAATGCAGCGAGATTGAGCGTGTAAACTGGCAGTTGGAAGATACCGGCGGCACCACCGTCGCCCACGGTACGGCCAGCAAAGCTAAAGATTGGGAGCTCTCGGTTGACTCGCAGCTCTCTTCCCTTGCCGCTACCAGCGAGCGCCCTGAAGATCTTTCAACACCGCTGGACCGCACGCCGTGGCTGGAATTTACCCTGCAGGATGGCTGCCATTTGCGCACCTTCTGGCAGGGCGATGCCAGCAGCAGCGCGCTGTTTATTCCGAGTAAAGAAAACGGCAAATGTGAAAAGGGCGGCTGGCTAAACGGCAGCAGCGAAGTGGTGCAAAACGCCAGCAACGGCGCACAAAAGCGCATGACGATGTCCTTTGTACACGGCTTCCCGGTGAGCGGCCTTAATCCGGCGGCAGATGCCGACAGCCTGCTTATCACCAGCGTGAATAATGAGCGTATGGTGGTCAGCAATGAGCATGCTCCGCAGAGCTGGCTGATTCTGCCCTACCGCCCGGAAATTAACGGCTGGAAAACCAGCGGTACCGTCGCCGTCGAAGTGCCTCGCGACATGGCTCTCGATGAACAACGCCTTCAGGCGAGGCTAAACGACGTGCGTAAGCTATGGGCTGGCTGGCTGACGCCCAATACCACCATTACGCTGGTGTTGATCGAGTCTCTGCATCCGCAGCTGCGCGATCCGGCAGCCGGTGCGTGGCGCGTCCAAAAATAATCATTTTGCATGTTGCACGATTTCGCGCAGAGAACATCATGACAGATAACGATTTTATTCCCAAAGTGCCCAACGCCCTGCCGCCAGGCTATCGCTTTGATGAATTCGAAATTCAGGAAGCTATCGACGCCAGCATGACCAGCATTCTGTATCGGGCGTGGGATAGCCAGCTCGAGCGGATAGTCGCGATTCGCGAATACATGCCCAAAGCCTACGTCACGCGCAACGACGTAATGGAACTGGTGCTGCACAGCGAGCGCGATCATCTGGTGTTTGCTACCGGGTTGAACGAATTTATCCAGGAAGCGCGCCAGCTGGCGCATTTTAATCACCCCAATCTGCCTCAGGTATTACGGGTCTGGAGCGATAATAATACCGCCTATCTGATTACGCTTTTCTACAGCGGAGTGAGCCTCGACGAACTGCAAAAACAGCAACCTTCGGTCATCAATGAGGCATGGATCCGCCGCATACTGCCGATGTTATGCGGCGCGCTGGCCACGCTTCATTCGGCGGATCACCTGCACCGTAATGTGTCGCTAAAGAGCATTCTGATTCAGGATAACGGGTTGCCTATTCTGCTCAATGCCGGGGCTACGCGCCGCGGCCAGGGGGCTTCTCTCGATGAGGGCAACACCTTGCTCCATCCCGGTTTCGCCCCGCTGGAGCAATACACCGGCGATTTGGCAAGCCAGCTTGGCCCGTGGACCGATATCTACGCCGTTGGCGCGGTGCTTTACACGCTGATTGTCGGCAGCGCGCCTCCGGCAAGCGTCGCCCGCAGCATCCAGGACAGTTGCCTGATCCTCGCGGAAAATCACCCTGAAGGTTATTCGCTTAATCTATTGCAGGCCATAGATAAGGCGCTGTCGCTTAAGCCGGAAGACAGACCCCAATCCATCGATGAGTTCGCCGCGCTGCTGGATATCCCGGTTGGCGACGTGCGTGAACTGGTTAGCAATAAAAAAACCGGCACCGCGCTGGTCGCCGTTGAAGAGCCGGAAACCGCAACGGCCCTTCCGCTCTGGCAGCGCCACCGGTCAACGCTGCAAACTGCCGCTGCCGCCGTCGCTGGCCTGGTGGTTGGCGCTCTGCTATTTGGCCGCAGCCCGGAGCCTGCCGCGCCGCAGGTGAGTTCAGCCGAGCCTGTTGTCGCCGCCAGCACAGCGCCTGCCAGCCCGGCACCTGTCGCCGCCGCTCCTGACGGCTCGGTTGCGCGGATTTATATCCGCATGAACGACGGTGAGCAGTTGCTGATTAATGGTAAAGAGCAAAAAGTCACGCCTGCGGCCAACGGTTTCGCCTCATTACAGCTACCCGCCGGGAAGTACCTGCTGACGCTTAGCGGCGGCGAGCAAACAAGAAAGCAAACCATCGTGGTGGCCAACCCCGGCACCTGGTTGGTTAATCCGCAGGGGTGATGATTCGCCACCCGACTTTTTACTCAGCCCCGCATGCGGGGCTTTTTTACGCCGGTAAATAGTCTGGATTTTGCTATTTTGCCACCCACCCCCCGCGAAATTCGGAAAATTCAGCTAAGGTTTTCAGAGGGTTGATCGCAACTTACTTGCGTTGCGTCCCGTTAAGGAGATTTCAAGATGATAAAACCCGTTTTGCGCCGATCCCACACGCTATTTCTTGCCGTTCAGGTGGCGCTTACCGGCGCCGTTTTTAGCTTCACGCCGCTTACCGTTAATGCCGCTGAAGAGAGCAAGCCTCAAACCCAGCCCCAGGGGCCTGATGAGCTATTTGGCCCGCTGTTTGTTGATGTTCAAACGGCAAAACTGTTCCCTGACCAAAAAACCTTTGCCGATGCGGTGCCCAAAGGCGACCCGCTGATGATCCTTGCCGATTACCGCATGCAGCGGCGGCTCTCCGGGTTCGATTTACGTCATTTTGTGGAGGTTAACTTTATTCTGCCTCAGGAGCCTGAGAAGTACGTTCCTCCTGCCGGGCAAAGCCTGCGCGAGCATATTGACGGGCTGTGGCCGATACTTACGCACCCGGCAGACAACGTGACTAAATGGGACTCTTTGCAGCCGCTTCCGAAGCAGTATGTGGTTCCCGGCGGGCGCTTTCGCGAGGTTTATTATTGGGACAGCTACTTTACCCTGCTTGGCCTGGCGGAAAGCGGCCAGTGGGATAAAGTGCAGGATATGGTGGACAACTTCGCCCACGAAATTGATAGCTGGGGACATATTCCTAACGGCAACCGCAGCTACTACCTGAGCCGCTCCCAGCCGCCGTTTTTCGCGATGATGGTCGAACTGCTGGCGCAGAAGAAAGGCGATGAGGTCTACAGCACTTATCTGCCGCAGTTGAAACAGGAATATGCTTACTGGATGGAAGGCGCAGACGCCCTTAAAGCCGGGGAAGCCCACGAACGGGTGGTGAAGCTTAAAGATGGCTCTCTGCTGAACCGTTACTGGGATGACAAAGACACGCCGCGCCCGGAAGCTTACCTCGATGACGTCGCCACTGCGAAAAATACCCCTGCCAGACCGGCAACCGATATTTATCGCGACCTGCGGGCCGCCGCGGCCTCGGGGTGGGACTTTAGTTCGCGCTGGATGGATAACCCGGCCCAGCTCGGCACCATTCGCACCACCAGCATTGTGCCGGTTGATTTGAACGCCCTGCTCTACCAGCTCGAACAAACTCTCGCTCACGCAAGCCTGATAGCAAAAGATGACGCCGCCGCGAAGACCTATAAGCAAGCAGCCGCCGCTCGTCAAAAAGCTATCGAAGCAAACTTGTGGAATGCAAAAGAAGGCTGGTACGCAGACTATGATCTTAAAAGCCATAGCGTGCGTAATCAGCTAACCGCCGCGGCATTATTCCCACTTTATGTTCATGCGGCTTCCCAGGAGCGGGCGGACAAAGTGGCTAAAGCAACGCGCCAGTCTCTGCTCAAAGCCGGCGGCCTGGCCACCACCAGCGTCAAAACCGGCCAGCAGTGGGATGCGCCAAACGGCTGGGCGCCGCTGCAATGGGTCGCAACCGAAGGCTTACAGAACTATGGGCATAAAGACCTGGCGCTGGAAGTCAGCTTCCGCTTCCTGAACAACGTGCAGCAGGTTTATAACAGCGAGCAGAAGCTGGTTGAGAAATATAATGTGTCCACAGCAGGAACCGGCGGCGGCGGTGAATACCCTCTCCAGGACGGATTCGGCTGGACCAACGGCGTCACCCTGAAGATGCTGGATTTACTCTGCGGCACACAAAAACCCTGCGACAACGCCCCGGATAAATTACCTTCCGCAACTCCGGGGCCGGTAACAGACGCGGCTGCCGGAAAGCCTGCTGCGACTACGGAACCGGCTCCTACCCGTTAATAATACGGCGGCTGCGGCCGCCTTTTCCTTCCTGAACTATTTCATTTTCAACAATCAGTGGCCTAAATCACCAATCATTTCATGGACTTTACGCGCAAAAAAGATCATAACTTCGCTTGAATGAGATAATAATAACGATAATAATTCGCATTCGAAATCGCATGTAGATACTTTGCGCTTTCCCGCCTTCCGGCACGGCGGTGGAATTCCATCAGGATGATGACCCCAATACTTCCCTGGACAAATAAAATGATAAAGGCTTTTACCGTAAAGCGCTCCGCTTTACTCTGCGCGCTCGCCCTCATCGCCCCTGCATCCGCGCTGGCTGAAGAGACCCTGGTTGTCACGGCGAAACCCGCCGATACCGCTACCTCCCCAACGCTCGGCTACACCGCTACCACCACCCGCGGCGCAACAAAAACCGATGAGCCGCTGATAACTACCGGGCAAAGCATCTCCGTGGTCACCCGTCAGCAGATGGAAGACCAGGGCGCGATGACGATTAACAGCGCCCTTAACTACACGCCGGGCGTGTTCACCGGCTTCTCCGGCGGCGCAACCCGCTACGATACCGTTGCGCTGCGCGGATTCCACGGCGGCGACGTCAACAATATCTTCCTCGACGGCCTGCGCCTGATGAGCGATGCGGGCAGCTTTAACGTCGTTCAGGTCGACCCGTGGTTCCTTGAGCGCCTTGACGTGATTAAAGGCCCTTCTTCCGCGCTCTACGGCCAGACCGTGCCGGGCGGCCTGGTGATGGAAACCTCTAAGCGCCCACAGTTTGTTGAAGAAGGCCACGTACGGGCGATGTACGGCAACCACAATACCAACGGCACCGCTTTCGATTACACCAACGCCATCAACGACCAGTGGGCCTTCCGTATTACCGGCCTGACCAAAAATAGCGATACCCAATACGAAAACACCCGCGACGAACGCTACGCTATTTCACCTTCTTTGCTGTGGCAGCCGGATGATGCAACTTCGCTGGTGCTGAGAGCTTATCTGGAAAAAGATCCTTCAGGCGGTTACCACGGCTCGGTGCCGGGGGACGGCAGCCTGTACACCACCACCGGGCGCAAGCTTGATACCGGCTTCTCCGACGTGCAGCCCGGCGATGACGCCTTCAAGCGCCACCAGCAGATCTACAGCTATGAGTTCGCCCACGCCTTCGACAGCGTATGGTCGTTCCGCTCTAACGCCAGCTACACCCACTCCAACGTAGCGCTGCGCCAGGCTTACCAGATTGGCTGGGCGGATACTCAACACAATGAACTCAACCGCTATTACAGCAGCGAGAACTCATCCCTCGACGCCTGGGCCATCGACAACCAGCTGGAAGCAGACTTCGCCACCGGCGACCTTCAGCATAAAGTTGTGCTGGGCGGCGAATATCATCGATTCACCAACGACCTGACCGACGGTACGGGCTACACCACTAAGCTGAATCCATGGACCGGCGTTTCCGGCGGGGTTGGCGGCTACTATTATTACGATCCGCGCGACACTAGCTACGCGACGATTAATCAGGGGCTGCTGGTGAAATCTGGCCGCCGCCAGTATGAGCAAACCGGGGCGTACCTGCAGGACGAAATGAAGTGGGATCGCTGGCATATGACGCTGTCAGGCCGCTACGACCATCTGACCACCAAAAGCCACCTCGTGGCCCCGGAAATCGACAGCGACGTAACGGATAACCGCAGCGATAACCACTTCAGCGGACGCGCCTCGCTGCTGTATGCCTTCGATAACGGCATTTCGCCTTATGTAAGCTACAGCCAGGCCGTGACGCCGCAGGTGCTTTCCGATGCCCAGGGCAAGCTGCTGAAACCGACAACCGCCGAGCAGTATGAAGCGGGGATTAAATACCAGCCGGTGGGAACCAGCGACCTCTACAGCGCGGCCGTTTACGACCTGACTCAGAAAGACGTCGGCAACCGTAACGTTCAGGGCGGCTACTTTGAGCCTGCCGGGAAGGTTCATTCCCAGGGGCTGGAGCTTGAGGCCCGAACTCAGTTGACCTCTCGCCTGTCCACTATTGCCAGCTATACCCTCAACCGCGTTCGCTACAAAGATGCGATTGACGGCAACGACGGCAACACGCCTTACGTGACCCCAAACCAGATGGCCAGCCTGTGGAGCACGTTCAAAGCAGATTACGGCATCAGTTTCGGGGCTGGTATTCGCTATATTGGCCGCCAGTGGGCCGACAACGAGAATACCCTGCGCGTGCCTTCTACGACCTTATTGGATGCGATGGTTCGCGCCGATATGGGCGCGTGGACGCCGTCGCTGAAAGGCGCGTTTGTGCAGCTTAACGCCACCAACCTGACCGGCCGCGATTATGTTGCAGGCTGCTACGGCACGGGCTATTGCTACTGGGGCGCAGAGCGCTCTGTAATGGCTACCGTTGGCTACGATTTCTAACGCCCGGCGCTAAACGTAAAAACGGCCCCGAAGGGCCGTTTTTTTATAATGTATGACCTGCTGTTACCGTCGAACCATCCTGAAAATTGCCAGCACAATAATGGCGCCAATCACCGCAACAAAGAAGCTCGGCCAGTTGAAGCCGGTTACCGGCCCGCCAAGGTGCAGCGCGGTTGCCACCCAGCCGCCAACTACCGCACCCACTATCCCCAGAATACAGGTAAGGATAATGCCGCCGCCGTCTTTACCAGGCATAATCAGCTTAGCAACCACACCCGCGATGAGACCAAAAATAATCCAGGCCAGGATACCCATTTTAGAACGTCCTCTTCTATATTGTGAGCGTTAGCAGGCTCGCCCTGACGCCATACGCGTCGAGAAAGCCGCCTGCTGTCAGAATGATTATAGTCCTGTTGGCAAAAAATGTGATGCATCTCACCTGGTTATGCTCATTTTCAGACAAAAAAATCATAAATTTGTATTAAGTTTTGCCCGATTTTGCCGATAAGCTTCGATACCACAACCTGAAAACACAACAAGGACTTGAGCCTTGAGTCACTATAACGAGCAGTTTTTGAAGCAGTCCCCTCTGGCTGTATTAGGTGTGCTACGAGACTTACACAAACAGCAGGTTCCTGTCCGGCTTGAATGGTCGAACGGCCAGTTCATCAGCAAAATTCTCGACGTTTCGGCCCAGGGTCTGGTGCTGGACTTCGGTAGCCAGGCGCAGGAAAACCTTTCCGTGCAAAAGGCCACCCACATCGAATTTATCGCCGAAACGCAGGGCGCAAAGGTGGAGTTTTCCCTGCCGGGCCTGAAGGCGATGGAATATCAAAAATTACCGGCGTTTACCACGCCGCTGCCGCCGTCGCTGTGGTTCGTTCAGCGCCGCGAATACTTCCGCATCAGCGCCCCGATGCAGCCGCAATATTACTGCCGTACCGAGCTGCCGGACGGTTCTCAGTTCGCTTTCAGAATGTGCGACCTTTCGCTGGGAGGCCTGGGCGCGCTGGTTGAGGGCGCTCTGCCGCCGGGGCTTTCACCGGGCCTGCGCTTTGGCCGCGTAGAGATGGATCTCGTCGAATGGGGCAAGTTCTATTTTGACATGCAGCTGGTGATGGTGTCGGAGCGTAAAGTGGTGGACAGCAAAAATGAAACCATCTCTACGCCGCGCCTGAGTTTCCGCTTTTTGAACGTCAACCCGGCGGTTGAGCGGGAATTGCAAAAGATTATCTTTTCACTGGAGCGGTCGGCCCGGGAAAAGGCCAACCGCGTTAAATAATCAGATAGCGTTCATGGCCCGCGTCACCTTATACAGGTAGCGCGGAGCCTGTGGCGCAGGGTGATTAGTCTCGATGTGGCGGTAGAACTCGTCCGGGCTGAGGCGGTTTATCTTGTCGATAGCGTCCTGCCGGTCTGAGTCGAAGGTTCTGAGCAGCGCGCCCGCCCCGTTAACGTATGAAACGATCAGCGCATACTGCATCACCTGCGGATCGTTAATCCCTCGCAGAATTCCGTGCTCCAGAATGCTAAGATACGCCGTGCCGATATCAATATTGCGCGCCGGATCTCTCAGTTCGCTGTTGGAGGGCTGCCCGCTAAACCCCTGATTGCGATAAACATCTTTACCGGCAGTCGAGGCTTTGATCTGCATCAGGCCGATGGCGTTCGATCCGCTAACCAGTTGAGGATTGCCGCCGGACTCAACGGCGATAATAGCGGTGATCAGACGCGGGCTTACGCCCCACTGCTGCCCGGACTGCTCGGTGAGCGGCATCCACGTCAGCGCTCGCTGGGTAGGAATGGTCGGGTCCCACGGCGCCTGCTGCTGCGGCGAATGGCTGGAACAGCCGGCAAGAAATAGCACCAGAACGATAAACCATCTTAATTTCACGCATCTATCCTTATTGATATGGCTCGCCATAACGGCGATGACAAGCGCTCTCGATAGCGGCATGATAACCAATTCATATTCAGCAAGGAAATGCCATGTCTCTGATTCATTTAATCGCCCCGTCGGGCTATTGCATCAACCAGCAGGCCGCCGCGCGCGGCATCCGCAGGCTTGAAGAGGCCGGGCATCAGGTAACGAATCAGCAGGCCGTAACGAGACGTTTTCAACGCTTTGCCGGAACCGATAGCGAACGCCTGGCAGAGATAAATCAGCTGGCCTGCCTGCCGCCGGAGACTGATATTGTGCTGGCGGTGCGCGGCGGTTACGGAGCCAGCCGCCTGCTTGAAAATATTGATTTTGCGCGCATTGGCGCCGCGCTGCGCGCCCGCCCGCAAATTATTTGCGGCCATAGCGACTTTACCGCCATCCAGCTTGGACTACTGGCCCAGTGCGGAGCTATCACCTTCAGCGGGCCAATGCTGGCCGGAAACTTCGGCGCTGATGAGGTGGATGAATACACTTTGCGCCACTTCTGGATGGCGATGCGCGACCCGGAGTTCACCGTCACCTGGCAAAGCGATGCCCCGGCAACGCAAACCGCTGGCACGCTCTGGGGCGGCAATCTGGCGATGCTAATCTCTTTGATCGGCTCTCCCTGGCTGCCGACGATTCACGGCGGTATCCTGGTGGTCGAGGATATTAATGAGCATCCGTTCCGCGTCGAGCGCATGCTTTTGCAGCTGCACCACGCCGGAATACTGGCGCGCCAGAAAGCGATTATTTTAGGAAGCTTTAACGGTACAACGGCAACGGATTATGACGCAGGATATGATTTTGACGAGATGCGCCGTACCCTACAGCAGCGCTTAAGGGTGCCAATTCTCTCCGGGCTGCCGTTTGGTCACGAACCGCAAACCGTAACGCTGCCTCTCGGTGCTTTTGCCGAACTACAGCACGACGGCCACACCGCCCGCCTGAGCGTTAGCGGCCACCCGGTACTGCGCTAAAGAAAAGAGCTTTAAGCGCCCTTTTTGGGCGTTTAATCCGCAACTTACGTGTTAACCTTTTGCAACACGCTAAACAGAAATATTAGATGAAGGAGAGTGATGATTTTGGACGCAGGGGCGATAGTCAGTCTGTTTATTTTGGGTTCCGTTCTGGTAACTTGCAGTATTTTATTAAGTTCTTTCTCCTCTCGTCTGGGCATCCCCATTCTGGTTATCTTCCTCGCTATCGGCATGCTGGCCGGTATTGATGGTCTGGGCGGTATCCCGTTTGATAATTATCCCTTCGCTTATCTGATAAGTAACCTGGCGCTGGCGGTTATCCTGCTTGATGGCGGGATGCGCACTCAGGCAAGCTCCTTTCGCGTTGCCCTGGGCCCTGCGCTTTCGCTGGCGACCGTTGGCGTACTCATTACCTCGGGGCTGACCGGCCTTGCCGCAGCCTGGCTGTTTCATCTCAACCTGATAGACGGCTTGCTGATAGGCGCTATCGTCGGCTCTACCGACGCTGCGGCGGTGTTTTCGCTGCTGGGCGGGAAAGGCCTGAACGAGCGCGTGGGCGCTACGCTTGAGATTGAGTCCGGCAGTAACGATCCGATGGCGGTATTTCTTACCATCACGCTGATTGAGATGATCCAGCAGCACCAGACGGGCCTGAGCTGGCTTTTCCTGGTCCATATTATTCAGCAGTTCGGCCTGGGTATTGCGCTCGGCCTCGGCGGCGGCTACCTGCTGTTGCAGATGATTAACCGCATTACCCTGCCCCAGGGGCTGTACCCGATGCTGGCGCTCAGCGGCGGTATCATGGTGTTTGGCGTGACCACGGCGCTGGACGGCAGCGGCATTCTGGCGGTTTATCTCTGCGGCTTTGTTATGGGCAACCGCCCAATCCGCAACCGCTTTGGCATCCTGCAAACCTTCGATGGCCTGGCGTGGATGGCGCAAATCGGTATGTTCCTGGTGCTCGGCCTGCTGGTTAACCCCTCCGACCTGCTGCCGATTGCGGTTCCGGCGCTGCTGCTTTCTGCCTGGATGATTTTCTTTGCCCGCCCGCTTTCCGTTTTTGCCGGGCTGCTGCCGTTCCGCGGCTTTAACCTGCGCGAGCGCGTGTTTATCAGCTGGGTTGGCCTGCGCGGCGCGGTGCCTATCATTCTTGCGGTTTTCCCGATGATGGCCGGGCTGGATAACGCGCGTCTGTTCTTCAACGTGGCATTCTTCGTGGTACTGGTTTCCCTCCTGCTTCAGGGCACATCCCTTGGCTGGGCGGCCAAAAAAGCGAAAGTGGTGGTGCCGCCCGTCGGCTGGCCAGTTTCCCGCGTAGGGCTGGATATTCATCCTGATAACCCGTGGGAGCAGTTTGTTTACCAGCTTAGTGAAGAAAAATGGTGCGTGGGCGCGGCGTTACGCGACCTGCATATGCCCAAAGAGACGCGAATCGCGGCGCTGTTCCGGGATAACGCCCTGCTGCACCCGACGGGCAGCACCCGGCTGCGCGAAGGCGATGTGCTCTGCGTCATCGGCCGGGAACGTGACCTGCCCGCACTCGGCAAGCTATTTAGCCAGTCACCGCCCGTCGATCTCGACCAGCGCTTCTTCGGCGACTTTATTCTGGAAGCCAGCGCGCAGTTCTCTGACGTCGCGATGATTTACGGCCTGACGCTGGATGAGACCGTTGATACTCAGCAGTCGCTGGGTGACTTTGTTCTTGGCATGCTGGGCGGTGCGCCGGTCGTGGGTGACCAGGTAGAGTTTGCCGGAATGATTTGGACGGTTGCCGAAAAAGAAGACAATCTGGTGCGCAAAATTGGCGTCCGCGTGATGGAGGAGGAAGAGGAGTAATATCCCCTCGGCCAGCTCGGGCTCAGGAGAAAACGGCACTTACTCTTCCAATAAGGATTTCATTTAGTCCCTCTCCCTCCCGGGAGAGGGTTCGAGTCACTGACTTACCACCACCGGTACACGCGGCGCTAACGCACACATCAGCTCATAGCCAACGGTTCCCGCCGCGCTGGCAACATCGTCAATCTTGACGTTTTTACCCCACAGTTCAACCGGGCTGCCGATCCCCGCCTGTGGGCAAGGCGTGAGATCTACGGTTATCATATCCATCGAAACTTTACCCACCACGCGGGTCATTACGCCATCTACCATGATCGGCGTTCCATCCGGTGCGATACGTGGATAACCGTCCGCGTAGCCGCCGGCGACGATGCCGATTCGCTGTTCGCCGCCTGCGGTATAACGGCTGCCGTAGCCTACTGTATCCCCGGATTTTAGATTCTGAACGCCAATAATTTCGCTGCTCAAAGTCATCACAGGCTGAATGCCGCTGGTGGCAACATCCTGCCACTGGCCGCTTGGGGACGCGCCATAAAGGATAATGCCGGGACGAACCCAGTCAAAATGCGCTTCGGGGTGCCACAGGGTCGCCGCCGAGTTAGAAAGCGAGCGCGGGGCGTCGATGCCTTCCGCAGCCTGCTCTATGCGCGTCATCGGCTCGATGATGCCTTCCGGCAGCTCCGCATCGGCAAAATGCGCCATCAGCGTAAGCTGCCCAACATTGTCAACGGAACGCAGTTTCTGCCAGATACCGTGAACGCGGTCCGGCGTAAAGCCAAGGCGATTCATCCCGCTGTTGATTTTAAGGTAAACATCCAGCGGCGCGCTTAACTTCGCGTTCGCCAGAGCCTTCACCTGCCAGTTGCTATGCAGGCTGGTGGTCAGCCGGTACTTATCAAACAGTTCGAGTTCGTCGGCGTGGAAGAAGCCTTCCAGCATCAGAATTGGCCCCTTCCAGCCGCGCTCACGCAGGAGGATGGCTTCTTCGAGGTTAAGCATCGCAAAACCATCGGTAGCGCCAAGCGCGGACCAAACCCTGTCCAGGCCGTGCCCATAGGCATTGGCCTTCACGACCGACCAGACCCGGGAATGAGGCGCGGCTCTGCGCACCACATCGAGATTATTGCGCAGCGCGCTGAGACTCAGCGTCGCCACTACAGGACGGGACATGACTGCTCCTTTTAATTATGTGCGCCGTGAAGATGTTGAGCACCTGACGGCGTAAAGCCCGGCGCATAGCGTGCAACACCCAGATCTTCGCTCGGGATAGCCGGAGTACGCCCGGAGATCAGGTCACTCAGCATCTGGCCGGAGCCGCAGGCCATGGTCCAGCCAAGCGTGCCGTGGCCGGTGTTGAGCCACAGATTTTTAAACGGCGTACGGCCTACAACCGGCGTGCCGTCCGGCGTCATCGGTCGCAGGCCGGTCCAGAATGTCGCCTGCTCTACATGCCCGCCGCGCGGATACAGGTCGCGCACCACCATTTCCAGCGTTTCACGGCGAGGTTGCAGCAGTTTGGTATTAAAGCCGACGATTTCCGCCATGCCGCCGACGCGGATTCGGTTATCGAAGCGGGTAATGGCGATTTTGTAAGTTTCATCGAGGATAGTCGAGACCGGCGCGCCCTGCTCGTCGGCAATGGGAATAGTAAGAGAGTAGCCTTTTAGCGGGTAAACTGGAATATCGACAACCCCCTTGAGCAGCCCGGTGGAATAAGAGCCGAAGGCCACGACATAGGCATCTCCCTTCACTACTTCCTGCCCGCACTGTACGCCTGAAATCTGCTGATTTTCACACAACAGGCGGTCAACAGGCGTATTGAAACGGAACTCAACGCCCGCCTCCGCCGCCATGCGCGCAAGATTTTGGGTAAACAACTGGCAGTCGCCGGTTTCATCATTGGGTAAGCGCAGCCCGCCGGTGAGCTTGTGGGCGACATCCGCCAGCGCCGGTTCAACCCGATTCAGCTGGCTAGCCTCCAGCAGCTCGTACGGCACGCCTGCCTCTTCCAGCACGGCGATATCTTTTGCCGCGCTCTCATACTGCTGCGCGGTGCGGAACAGCTGCAACGTGCCGCCCTGGCGGCCTTCATACTGAATGCCGGTGCTGTGACGCAGCTCTTTCAGGCAGTCTCGGCTGTATTCCGCGAGGCGCACCATGCGGCCTTTATTTTCCATGTAGTGACGGGTGTCGCAGTTGCGCAGCATCTGCCACATCCATTTGAGCTGAAACTGCGTGCCGTCGAGGCTGATGGCCAGCGGAGCATGGCGCTGGAACATCCACTTGATGGCTTTTAGCGGCACACCAGGAGCCGCCCACGGCGCTGCGTAACCCGGTGAGATTTGCCCTGCATTGGCGGCGCTGGTTTCCTGCGCCGGACCTGATTCGCGATCGATGACGGTGACTTCATGCCCGGCCTGACGTAAATACCAGGCGCTTGCCACGCCGACAACACCACTTCCCAGCACCACAACACGCATATCTGCTCCGCATTTAGCTAAAAGAATAATCTTCTGATTACATATTGATAACTCAGTTGAAAATGTTATTCAACATACGGCTTTATTATGGTGACTAAACTCACATCTTTGCCCGCCAGGACTGGCACGAGATAATTAGCATCTCCTGCGATGGAAAATATTTTCGCCAAAATAAAATGCTGGGCATGCGGCTAAAATCGCGTCATCGGGATCGATAAATCGTGCAGAAAAAATTTTACTTGTCGGCGCTATCTTTCAGGAGTTGTCTATTCTTGAAAGTGAGGCTTTCCATCCAGAGAGAGCCGAAAACAATGAGGGCGCGCTGATGGCTACCGTAACTGATTTCGCCACAAAGGATCCCAACCGTCTGAGTGACGGCCCCGACTGGACGTTCGAGCTACTGGACATCTACCTGGCCGAGATTGACCGGGTAGCAAAACTCTACAGACTCGACACTTATCCCCATCAAATTGAAGTGATTACCTCGGAACAAATGATGGACGCCTACTCCAGCGTCGGGATGCCAATTAACTACCCGCACTGGTCTTTTGGCAAAAAATTCATCGAAACCGAGCGTCTGTATAAGCACGGGCAACAGGGGCTGGCGTATGAAATCGTCATCAACTCTAACCCTTGTATCGCTTACCTCATGGAGGAGAACACCATCACCATGCAGGCGCTGGTTATCGCGCACGCCTGCTACGGCCATAACTCATTCTTTAAAAATAACTATCTGTTCCGCAGCTGGACCGATGCCAGCTCTATTATCGACTACCTTATTTTTGCCAAAAATTACATTACCCAATGCGAAGAACGTTACGGGGTGGATGAAGTTGAGCGCCTGCTTGATTCCTGCCACGCGCTGATGAACTACGGCGTTGACCGCTATAAGCGCCCGCAGAAGATTTCGCTGCAGGAAGAGAAAGCTCGCCAGAAGAGCCGGGAAGAGTATCTGCAAAGCCAGGTGAACACGCTGTGGCGTACCCTGCCGCGTAAGGAAGAAGAGAAAACCGCCGAGTCCGCCCACCGGTTCCCTTCAGAGCCGCAGGAGAACCTGCTGTACTTTATGGAGAAGAATGCGCCGCTGCTCGAACCGTGGCAGCGCGAGATCCTGCGCATCGTGCGTAAGGTGAGCCAGTATTTCTATCCGCAGAAGCAGACCCAGGTGATGAACGAAGGCTGGGCGACCTTCTGGCATTACACCATCCTCAACCATCTTTATGATGAAGGAAAAGTCAGCGAGCGTTTTATGCTGGAGTTTCTCCACAGCCATACCAACGTGGTGTTCCAGCCGCCCTACAACAGCCCGTGGTACAACGGCATTAACCCGTATGCCCTTGGCTTCGCGATGTTCCAGGACATTAAACGAATTTGCCAGACGCCTACCGAAGAAGACCGTTACTGGTTCCCGGATATCGCAGGTAAAGACTGGCTGGAAACTCTGCATTTTGCGATGCGCGACTTCAAGGATGAAAGCTTTATCAGCCAGTTCCTGTCGCCCAAGCTGATGCGCGATTTCCGCCTGTTTACCGTGCTGGACGACGACCGCAATAACTATCTCGAGATTGCGGCTATCCATAACGAAGAAGGCTACCGCGAGATCCGCGCCCAGCTTTCGGCCCAGTACAACCTCAGCAATCTTGAGCCGAATATTCAGGTGTGGGATGTGGATCTGCGCGGCGACCGTTCGCTAACGCTGCGCTATATTCCGCATAACCGCGCGCCGCTGGACAAAGGCCGTAAAGAGGTGCTCAAGCATGTGCATCGCCTGTGGGGGTTTGACGTGATTATGGAGCAGCAAAACGCGGATGGCAGCGTGGAGTTGCTTGAGCGTTGCCCGCAGCGAACGTCGCTTTAAGAGACAAAAAAACGCTTCCGTCTGGAAGCGTTTTTTATTTCAGGCTATTAGCGACCGTGCATCGCTAAGTCACCCGGCAGATTCTTCTGCATCCTGTGCCAGATCTCACCGCTCTCGCGACCGTAGTTACGCACGGTATCAAACACCTGATCGTGAAGGCTCTGCTGGCAGATTTCCGCCAGACGATGATAGAAACCAAGCGCCAGGCTGCGAGCTTCCGGGTTAGAGAAGTAGTGCCGCCCGATACGGGTATACAGCCCTTTCATCCCGTTGAGGATCAGGCCGTAAATTGGGTTACCGGAGGCAAATGCCAGGCCGCGGAAAATGTTGTAATCAAGATCGGCAAACGCATCGGCATGGTCTTCAACCTGGTTGGCCGTCGCCAGCACTTCCTGCGCTTTATCCGGGTGTTGGCGGATCGCCGTGCGGATAAAGATGGTTGAAATATTGGTACGCACCGACAGCAGGTTATCAATAAGCTGCGGCACGCTGTCATGATCGAGACGGGCCAGAGTTTCCAGAATATTCAGACCTGAAGTTTCCCAGAAATTGTTAACCTTGGTCGGCTTGCCGTGCTGGATAGTCAACCAGCCGTCACGGGCAAGGCGCTGTAACACTTCACGCAATGTCGTTCGGGTTACGCCAATAAGCTCTGATAATTCACGTTCTGCCGGGAGAATTGACCCCGGAGGAAAACGACTATTCCAGATGCTTTCTATAATATACTCTTCCGCGAAACCCGCTGGGCTCTGCGCCTTAATGACCATAGTAAGATTTCCATTACTCAGGTTTTGCAAATTGGACTCATCATACCAGATGCCATACGCTCCAGATAGCGGGGGCAAGGGACAAATGCGGGATCGGTGTTGAATTTTGAGGATAAATGCCTTAACTCGGGATTTTCTGCGGCTTGATAGCCCACCCCATATAGGAGTAACCTGAGAGGTTATTTTCCTATACATCAATATAATACAATGGATAACGGTAACTTAACGATGGAAATGTCTGCCGGGCGGGCTTTGTACCGCAATTTTCTGGGTCAATCTCCTGACTGGTACAAATTAACGCTGATGCTCTTTTTAGTGGTTAATCCGCTGGTCTTTTGGTTTGTCAGTCCATTTATCGCGGGCTGGATGCTGGTTGTGGAGTTTATTTTTACGCTGGCGATGGCACTCAAGTGCTACCCGCTGCTGCCGGGCGGCCTGCTGGCCATCGAAGCGGTTATCGTCGGTATGACCAGCCCCGACCACGTTCGCGCCGAGGTTGCATCTAACCTTGAAGTCCTGCTGCTGCTGATGTTTATGGTCGCCGGGATCTATTTTATGAAGCAGCTTCTGTTGCTGTTGTTCACCCGCCTGCTGCTGGGTATTCGTTCAAAAATAGCGCTTTCGCTGGCCTTTTGCGTGGCTGCCGCTTTTCTCTCCGCTTTCCTCGATGCCTTAACCGTTGTCGCCGTGGTCATCAGCGTCGCGGTCGGCTTCTACAGCATTTACCACCAGGTGGCCTCTGAAGGCACTGAAAGCGGCAATTTGCAGGATGACAGCCGGATTAAAACCGAAAACCGCGAGGTGCTTGAGCAATTTCGTGCCTTCCTGCGCAGCCTGATGATGCATGCGGGCGTGGGAACCGCGCTCGGCGGCGTGATGACGATGGTAGGAGAACCTCAGAACCTTATCATCGCGAAAAATGCCGGCTGGCACTTTGGCGATTTCTTCCTGCGGATGATGCCGGTGACGGTTCCGGTACTGGTTTGCGGCCTGCTGACCTGCGTGCTGCTGGAGTACTCAAAAGTGCTGGGCTACGGGCAAGTGCTGCCGGAAAAAGTGCGCAGCATTTTGCAGGAGTTTGATACCCGCAGCGCTCAGAAACGTACCCGGCAGGACAAAATGAAACTGCTGATTCAGGCCCTGATCGGCGTTTGGCTGATTATCGCCCTTGCCCTGCACCTTGCGGAAGTCGGCCTGATTGGCCTGTCGGTGATTATTCTGGCGACTTCGCTGTGCGGCGTTACCGACGAGCACGCCATCGGCAAAGCTTTTACCGAGGCGCTTCCGTTTACCGCCCTGCTGACCGTGTTCTTTACCATTGTGGCGGTGATTATCGACCAGCATCTGTTTAGCCCGATAATTCAGTATGTGCTCGCCGCTTCCCCACACTCTCAGCTCTCGCTGTTTTATATCTTTAACGGCCTGCTTTCTTCGATATCGGATAACGTTTTTGTCGGCACCGTTTATATCAACGAGGCAAAAACCGCGCTGCAAAATGGCGCTATCGATATCAAGCAGTTTGAACTGCTGGCGGTGGCTATCAATACCGGTACAAATCTGCCGTCGGTGGCTACGCCGAACGGCCAGGCTGCGTTCCTGTTCCTGCTAACCTCCGCCCTTGCACCGCTGATTCGTCTCTCATACGGGCGGATGGTCGTCATGGCGCTGCCGTATACGCTGGTGCTGACTCTGGTCGGCCTGCTCTGCGTTGAATATACTCTTGCGCCCGCAACGGACTGGATGCTTGCCAGCGGCTGGTTAACCACCCCGGAAACCGTGGTTGCACCGCACTAAGGCAATTTAACGGGAAGTCCGCTTCCCGTTACATTTTTTTTCCTTATAAACATCCGATTAGTACGTTATTTTCATCTACGCTACTGGCGCAGAAAAGGATTTGGTTTACACTGCCGATTCTACGCATGCTGCAGGGAAACTGATTATGTTGCGATATTTAAACCAATGCTCCCAAGGACGTACCGCCTGGCTGCTTCTGGCCTTTACGGCGTTCGTTCTTGAAATGGTGGCATTGTGGTTCCAGCACGTTATGGGGCTGAAACCTTGTGTGATGTGTATTTATGAACGCTGCGCACTGTTCGGCGTGATGGGCGCGGGTCTGGTTGGCGCAATCGCCCCAAAAACGCCGCTGCGCTATGGCGCACTGGCTATCTGGCTGTACAGCGCAGGGAAAGGCGTTCAGCTCGCGTGGGATCACACCATGCTTCAGCTTCATCCGTCGCCGTTTGTGACCTGTGATTTCTTTGCTCGTTTCCCGAGCTGGCTGCCGTTGGATAAATGGCTGCCGCAGGTATTTGTTGCTAACGGCGACTGCTCCGTTCGTCAGTGGGAGTTCCTGTCGCTGGATATGGTGCAGTGGCTGCTGGGGATCTTTGCCGTGTTCCTGGTGATTGCGGTTCTGGTACTGATTGGCCAGTTTTTCAAACCGAAACGCCGCGATTTGTTTGGCCGCTAATTTAGCCGCCCGCAGATAACAATAACCCACCTCTCGGTGGGTTATTTTTTTTATGAATGATCGCGTCGGTACAGCGCCCACTCGTCGATTCTTTCGCCGCCCGGTAGCAGGCAATCGGCTCGCTCGCCCTGCGGCGTTTTCACCGCAATGGATTTACCGCCTTTCTGCTGGCAGTAAACCGATGCCGGATTCGCCATTCCGATACTGCCCGGTGGTTTTGGCGCTTCGCGCTCGGCGGTTGCACAGCCGCTTAACAGCAGCATGCCCATTATTATCGTCAGTTTTTTCATTATCCCTCCTGTGAAGAAGGAATATTAGCAGCGAGGCTGGGAAGAAGGCAAAGCCTGTTGCGCCAGCGGGCTAAAACCGGAGAAGGTCGCATTTAACGGACGATGAGCGGAAACCTGCATTGCGGATTTGCAAAAGATACAGACTGCGCCATGGGGATTTGATTCTCGGACATCGTAGGAGGAAGTGCGATACTGCGATCCGCCGCATGACGGACACTGGAATAGTAAATTCAGGATAAAACTCTCTTGTTTTTGGTTATTGAAAATCCATCCTATCACAAAATTAGTTATAAGAAGGATTTATTTATCTGCCGACTCGCGCCGGCAGAAGCGGGCTATCAATCAGCCCACTCGGGCTTGTTCAGGATATGGTCCTGCCAGTCGCGAACTTCGGACTCTTTCACTGCGATATGGCGTACAGAAATACGCTCGCCGTGCATTGCAGCCTTTGAGCCGGTAATCAGCGGGTGCCACTCAGGCAGCGGTTTTCCTTCGGCCAGCAGGCGGTAAGCGCAGGTATGCGGCAGCCACTCAAAGGTCGGCAGATTGTCACGCGTGAGCTTGATGCAGTCCGGCTCATATTCAAAGCGGCGGACGTAATTTTTGCACTGACAGGTTTTGATGTTGAGCTGCTTACAGGCGACGTTGGTGAAATAAATTTCGTCGGTATCTTCGTCCATAAGCTTATGCAGGCAGCACTGGCCGCAGCCATCGCACAGTGATTCCCACTCGGCGTCGCTCATTTCGTCGAGAGTTTTACTTTGCCAGAAGGGAGTGGGTGTCATAGCGGTTCCTGCATTTAAAAATTAAGCTGCACCTTATAAACAGTCTGACACCCGGATGCAAGTTTTGCCGCCCTGAAGCGGCAAATTGTTTACAGCACGCGCGTCGTCAGAGCGTGTCCGGCAAAGCTGACTTCCAGCTCGTCGCCGCTGTTTAGCGGGCCAACGCCTTCAGGCGTCCCGGTCAGGATAACGTCTCCGGCGCGCAGGGTGAAGAATTTGCTCATATAGGCAATAAGCGGCACTATCTTATGGATCATGTCTTCGGTATTGCCCTGCTGGCGTACTTCACCGTTAATTTTCAGCTCAAGCGGCGTATTTTGCGGATCGTGAGTGAATTGCGCGGCCGGAATAAAACCGGAAATTGGGCATGAGTTATCAAAGCCCTTCGCTTTTTCCCACGGCTGGCCTGCCTTCTTCATTTTGGCCTGCAGCTCGCGCAAAGTGAGATCCAGCGCGACGCCATAACCGGCAATCGCTTTGCGCACATGCTCTTCACTCGCCTGTTTCAGGGTCGAACCAATCAAAACTGCCAGCTCAACCTCGTGATGCACCGAACCAAAGTCATGCGGCAGCGCCAGCGGCTGGCGGATGTCGCACAGCGCGCTTTCAGGTTTGATAAACACCACCGGTTCGTCCGGGGTTGCACTGCCCATTTCTTTAATATGTTTGGCATAGTTGCTGCCAACACAGACTACTTTATTAACCGGAAAATCCAGCAGCGCACCCTGCCAGTTATGATGTTGATACATGCCTTTCCTCTGCGTCGTTTGTGTTAACTCAGCTTGATACTAGATAAAAAAATCCCCGGTGAATACCGGGGAAGTGTTTCTAACCGTAGCTTATTTAGCAATCGCGTCCGCCATCTTGCCGATGCTGATGGCGAAGTAATAAGAGCGATTCCAGTGCATCAGAGTGCGGAAGTTGTTGAACACCAGAAACGTTCGCCCCTGGCTATCATCCGGCGTCACCAGCCAGCCTTTTTGCATGGAGGCTGGCAGCATTAAACCGCCCGGCAGCGTTACCCCCAGTTTTTGCCAGCGGGCTACGGTTTTCCCCTGCCCCGGCCGGGTGCCCGCCAGCGCGCTGTTAAAACCGGGGGGAAGCCTGACTTCAAATCCCCAGTTGCCTCCAGAGCGCCATCCTTCGGTCGCCAGATAGTTGGCCGTGGAGGCAAAAACGTCGCTGGTGTTGTTCCAGATATCAATCTTGCCGTCTCCGTCGCCGTCTTTGCCATAGCGCAGCAGAGAGCTGGGCATAAACTGGTTTTGCCCCATCGCCCCGGCCCATGAACCTTTCATCTGCTCCGCGCTAATATCGCCACGCTGAATAATTTTTAGAGCGGCCATCAGTTCTTTAGTGAAAAACGCCTCGCGCCGACCTTCAAAAGCCAGCGTTGCCAGGGCGGAGATAACATCCTCTTTGCCCTGAAGCTTGCCAAAGTGACTTTCCATCGCCCATAACGCGACAATGTAGTTACTCTGTACGCCGCTACTGGCGCTGACTCTGGCAAGCTCTTCACGGTGCTGTAACGCCAGGCTTCGCGCCTGCTTTATTTTTGCCGGAGTAATAACCCGCTTCAGGTAATCATCGAGAGTTATTTTCTTCTCCAGCTGATTACGGTCGGATTTAATTACCCGGTCAACAAAATGAATATGGGCAAAGGCCGACTTCAGGGTGGCATTACCGATCCCCTGAGCTTTGGCTTCGGTTTTTAGTTTTGCTACAAAGGCCGGGAATTCAGCGGGGTCGCGCCCCTGTTCGGCCAGTGTGGTAACGGGCGGTGCGGGAGATGCTTTTGCCTGAGGAGTCGCGGAGGCGGCGGGTGCCGCCTCCGCTTTAGACGTTTGGCCGTAACAACTGGCAAGCATTAAGGCGCTGAGGGTCAAACAAAATGCTGAAGTTTTCATCATCCTTCCCGCGATTATTTGTTTTACACATCTTCATGCTTAATGCCCGGAAAAGATTTACCGGCAGTCCGAATTTTATTTTTTAGGACTATTTTCCAGGTGCATTGTCAGCAAACTTTCAATCGGCGGCGGCAGCTGCAAATAATAACCTTCACTTTCCAGTGCCTGTTTAACTTTTTCAAGATCGGCGTTAACCAGTTTCTTACTGCCATCCAGCGGCAGCAGCATCGACAGCACGGGTTTACCAAAGCCTTTCATCAGTTCTTCCGGCACGCGGGAGAAATCGTCCTTTTTTTCGACATAAAGATAAGTCTGGTCACGTTTGGTACTTCTGTAGATCACACAAAACATTTTTTTTACTCTATTTTCGCCAGCTTGTGGCTTGCCTGAATATAAGCTGGACTATAACATGCCTGGTGTACTTCGGAATATCGTCCCACAATTGTGGGGATTGAAACTGAATTGAGTAAGGCCAGGATGTCAAACACGCCAATCGAGTTAAAGGGCAGCAGTTTTACCTTATCTGTGGTTCATTTGCATGATGCACAACCCGAGGTTATTCGCCAGGCTCTGGAAGACAAAATCGCCCAGGCGCCGGCGTTTTTAAAAAATGCCCCGGTAGTGGTTAACGTCGCCAGCCTCGATGGTTCCGTCAACTGGAAAAAAGTACAGCAGGCCGTGACTTCCACCGGCCTGCGCGTGGTGGGGATCAGCGGCTGTAAAGATGAGGCCTTAAAAGCCGAAATCGAGCGGGCTGGCCTGCCATTGTTAAGTGAAGGGAAAGAAAAGGTTGTCAGAACGCCAAAGGCCGCCCCCGCTGAGCCGGTGGTGGTCGCTGCGCCAACTGTTACCCCTGTCACAAAAACACGCTTAATTGATGCCCCCGTGCGTTCCGGGCAGCGCATTTATGCGCCAAACTGTGACCTGATTGTGACCAATCATGTTAGCGCCGGTGCAGAACTGATAGCAGATGGTAATATTCATATCTACGGCGTGATGCGTGGCCGTGCGCTGGCCGGTGCCAGCGGCGAACGTGATGCACAAATATTTTGTACTAACCTGGTAGCAGAGCTGGTCTCTATAGCGGGCGAATACTGGCTGAGTGAGCAGATCCCAGCCGATTATTATGGAAAAGCGGCCCGCCTTAGCCTGGCGGGTGGCGCACTTTCCGTTCAACCTTTGAATTAAGCCCTTTTAACAAGGAAATCCTTTATGGCACGCATTATTGTTGTTACATCGGGTAAAGGGGGCGTCGGTAAGACCACGTCCAGCGCGGCCATCGCTACGGGTTTGGCCCAAAAGGGAAGAAAAACCGTGGTTATCGATTTCGACATCGGTCTGCGTAACCTCGACCTGATTATGGGTTGTGAGCGCCGCGTGGTGTACGACTTCGTTAACGTTATTCAGGGTGATGCGACGCTTAACCAGGCGCTGATCCGCGATAAGCGTACCGAACAGCTTTATATTCTGCCTGCTTCACAAACCCGCGATAAAGACGCACTGACCCGCGAAGGCGTGGCCAAAGTGCTGGAAGACCTGAAAAACATGGACTTCGAGTTTATCGTTTGTGACTCCCCGGCAGGTATCGAAACCGGTGCGCTGATGGCGCTCTATTTTGCGGATGAAGCGGTTATCACCACCAACCCGGAAGTCTCCTCGGTGCGTGACTCGGACCGTATTCTCGGCATCCTTTCTTCCAAATCCCGTCGCGCTGAAAACGGTGAAGATCCGATTAAAGAGCACCTGCTGTTAACCCGTTACAACCCGGGCCGCGTCAGCAGAGGCGACATGTTGAGCATGGAAGATGTGCTTGAAATTCTGCGTATTCCGCTGGTTGGGGTTATCCCGGAAGACCAGTCGGTGCTGCGCGCGTCTAACCAGGGCGAGCCGGTTATTCTTGACGCCGAGTCTGATGCGGGTAAAGCCTACTCAGATACCGTTGAACGCCTGCTCGGAGAAGAACGCCCTTTCCGCTTCATTGAAGAAGAGAAGAAGGGTTTCCTGAAACGCCTGTTCGGAGGATAAGTTATGGCATTACTCGACTTTTTTCTGTCACGAAAAAAGAACACCGCCAACATCGCCAAAGAGCGTTTACAGATTATCGTGGCCGAGCGCCGTCGTAGTGATGCAGAGCCGCACTACCTGCCTCAGCTACGCAAAGATATTCTTGAGGTGATTTGTAAATACGTGCAGATCGACCCGGAAATGGTCAGCGTACAGCTGGAACAAAGGGACGGTGATATTTCGATCCTGGAGTTGAACGTTACGCTGCCGGAAGCGGAAGAAGCAAGCAAGTCTGCCTGAATTAAAAAACCCCCTGCATTTGTCAGGGGGTTTTATTTTTCAGAGATCGCTAAAATCTTATTAAGATCTTTCTTAGCAACACCCTGCCCATATATTTCGACCTGAAAATAATACTGTGATTATTTCCAGGTGACGAGACTTTCTTAATAATCAGCCAGCAGTTTTGTTAACGCTTCGGCCATTAATTCAGCGCGCCAGCCGCTAATTAATTCCGGCTCAACGGCCTGTGGCTTCAATTTCCAGTGCCAGTTCAGCAGCTGGTTTATTTGGCGGCGTGAAGCCAGCAGCTCGGCGCTAAGCCCTTTTGCTTCGCTAACTTCCTGCACCAGCGCCTTGATAGCTTTAAATACCCGGCGGTAACCCGGCATATCTACCAGATTTTGTAACGGCTCCGGCAATTCACTCTCAGGCAACGCCTGAGCTTCGGCTACCATCGCCACCAGCGCTTTACCGTGAAAGCGGATTTCGCTGCCGCTAAGGCCCAAAGCGTCCAGCTCTCCGAGCGAGCCAGGCATATAACGCGCAACCTGCCAGAGATTTTCCTCGCGTACCACGAAGTTGACCGCCATATCACGCTCGCGCGCCTTACGCAGACGCCAGGCCGCCAGCTTTTTGAGGCAGGCAAGCTGGCGAGTACGCAGCTGCCACGCGTTGCTAATTTCGCGCCATGCCTCTTCCGGATCCAGCTGATCGCGACGGCGTGTACACATCAGGCGGCATTCATCCAGAGCCGCGCTCATCCAGCCTGCCGCTTCGGTTTCTGCCATCAGCTTTTGCGCGATAGGCAGCAGGTAAAGCACGTCCGCTGCGGCATATTCACACTGGCGCTCGGTCAGCGGGCGTGCCAGCCAGTCGGTGCGGGATTCGCTTTTGTCCAGCGCGATGCCGGTATATGACTCAACGATGGTAGCGAAGCCGCAGGAGAGCGGGCGCCCGGTGAATGATGCAAGAATTTGGGTATCGATAAACGGATCCGGCAACATGCCAAAAGCGTTCAGGAAGACTTCGAGATCTTCGCTACCGGCGTGCAGGTATTTAACCGTATCGGGATCCTGCAGAAGCGCTTTAAACGGCGACCAGTCGCTAATGGCTAGCGGGTCTATCAACGAGGCCTGCTGGCCGTCATAGAGTTGGATCAGGCCCAGCTGCGGGTAATAAGTACGGGTGCGGACAAATTCGGTGTCCAGCGCCAGCGCGGGGAACTGACGAGCGGCCTGGCAGACGGCGGCCAGTCCTTCATCGGTAGTAATCATCTGGTAGGTCAAATTCAGTTCTCTTAGGTTGCGCCCATAAAAAATGCCGGCGAACCGGCATCAGGACGAGTGACTTGGAGCTCAGGCGTTATTGTTGCCTGTCTTGCTCGCTTCGTCACGTAGTTCTCGTCGTAAAATCTTCCCGACGTTAGATTTAGGCAGTTCCGTGCGGAATTCTACCAGTTTCGGCACCTTATAGCCGGTCAACTGGCGGCGGCAGAAGGCAATCAGCGCCTCTTCGGTCAGGGCCGGATCTTTCTTCACCACGAAGATTTTTACGTTTTCGCCGCTAACGCCAGCAGGGACGCCCACGGCCGCAACTTCCAGCACGCCTTCGTTCTGCATCACCACATCTTCGATTTCGTTTGGATAAACGTTAAACCCGGAAACGAGGATCATGTCTTTTTTGCGGTCAACGATGTTCATAAAACCTTCGTCGTTCATTACCGCAATATCACCGGTGCGCAGCCAGCCATCCTTGAGGATCTCATCGGTCTCTTTAGGGCGCTGCCAGTAGCCAAGCATCACCTGCGGGCCTTTAACGCACAGTTCGCCAGGCTCGCCCGGCGGCACTTCGTTGCCTTCATCATCAATGAGCTTCACGTCGGTTGACGGCACGGGCAGGCCGATAGAGCCGCTGTGGTAATCAATGTCGTGCGGGTTTGCGCTGACCAGAGGCGCGCACTCCGTCAGCCCGTAGCCTTCAAGCAGGTAGCGGCCGGTAAGCTTTTCCCAGCGCTCGGCAACGGCATGTTGAACCGGCATCCCTCCGCCTGCCGAAAGATGCAGGCTGGAGAAGTCGAGCTGCTGGAAATCTTTATTATTCAGCAGCGCGTTAAAGAGCGTGTTTACGCCGGTCATGGCGGTGAACGGATATTTCGCCAGCTCCTTCACCAGGCCCGGAATATCACGCGGGTTGGTGATTAGCAGGTTTTGCCCGCCGATGTCGATAAACAGCAGGCAGTTAATGGTCAGAGCAAAGATGTGGTACAGCGGCAGCGGGGTCACCACCAGCTCCTTGCCCTCGTGCAGCAGCGGGCTGTATGCCGCCCTCACCTGTTCGAGGTTCGCCAGCATGTTGCGGTGGGTAAGCATTGCGCCCTTCGCCACGCCGGTGGTGCCGCCGGTATATTGCAGGAAGGCAAGATCGTCATTGAGGATCTCAGGCTTGATGTACTGCATGCGGTAGCCGCTTTGCAGCGCCCGGCGGAAGGAAATAGCGTGTGGCAGATGGTATTTTGGCACCAGACGCTTAATGTACTTCACCACAAAGTTAACCAGCGTGCCTTTTGCCCCGGAGATTTGATCGCCAAGCCGGGTCAGGATCACATGCTTAACCTGCGTTTTTTCGACAACTTTTTCCAGCGTGTGGGCAAAGTTCGACACTATCACGATAGCGCTGGCGCCGCTGTCGTTCAGTTGGTGCTCCAGCTCGCGCGGGGTATAAAGCGGGTTAACGTTAACCACCACCATTCCGGCACGTAAAATACCAAATAGCGCCACCGGATATTGCAGCAGATTTGGCATCATCAGCGCTACGCGGTCGCCTTTCTTAAGACCCAGCCCCTGCTGCAAGTAAGCGGCAAATGCCCGGCTACGCTCCTCCAGTTTACGGAAGGTCATCACCTCACCCATATTGATAAAGGCGGGCTTATCGGCATAGCGAGTCACGGCCTGCTCAAACATATCAACCAGGGATTGATAGCGATCGGGATTTATTTCAGCCGCAACGTCGGCCGGGTAGCGGTTAAGCCAAACCTTATTCAAGGATCCACCTCTGAAATTATTATTTGTCGTCATCACAACCCCAGGCAACACACATTTCGTTAACATAATATTAACTCAGCGTACCAGTTTATTAATTAGCCTGATTAAAGGTTGCGAAGCGCATCACTAAATTTTTTCATCCGTCCTGGATAAAAACAAACAGCGGCCAGGCCGCTGTTTGAAAGTATTTTTAAAACAACAGATTATTCGGTTACAACGGTTTGCACCTGTGCGGGCCCCGGGTTATACCATCCGCCCCACATGCCGTAGTGGCCGCGGTACGGGTAAGGCCCGCCCCAGAACCACGGGTCAATTGGCTGCGGCGGCATCACCACCTGCTGGGTAACATTCCAGCGTTTATAGCCGATGGCCTGCATGGTCATAAACTTATAAGGCGTCTGGCCGATTTTCCCCTCGGTGGTGCCGGTAATCGGCCCAACTACGGTCACCAGCTGGTTTCGGAAGTCTACCGGATCGAGGAAACCGTTCACGTCCGCATAAATGCGGCCATGAGAAGGCTCGTTCAGGGCCGGCCGGGCACCTTCATCCAGGCTAACGGTGGCAATCTCCAGACGGGTTTTCCCCTTCAGGTTATCCACGTTGACCACCCGACCACCGAAGCGAGCTTCCTGCCCTACATAAAGATTTGGAGCGCTCATTACCGCGGTCAAATCTTGCTGAGGCGTCGCGGAAGTCCCTTTAATGGCATCCGGCACGCTAACACAGCCGCTTAAAACCAGCGCTGCCGTGGCGGCAAGCAGCCAACTGCACTTTTTAACATTACGAACAGCCATACCTCATCTCCTTACCTCTGCCCCGTTCAGGGCGCGGGCATTACTCTCTGCCGGGAAGCTTTTTCCAGGTCACTTCATTGCGCAGATAGACCGGCTCGGCGTGCTCAACGGCGACGGTTTGCCCGGCGTTGAAGGCCAGCAGCGCGAGCGGCAGCATATCTTCCGCTTCGGGCAGCGTGGTTTCACCGTCCTGCAATATAAGTCCGCTATCCTGAGCCATATCAGGCCAGGCCTGCCAGCCTGTACCGACTGTAGACCAGCTCCCGCTGAGTTGTTTCAACCGGGCGGCAACGGCGTCCGGCTTAAGCACGGCTTCACTTTCTTCACCGTGCCAGACGCCCTGCTCGTCTCGCTGATATTCGGCCCAGTAAACTTCACCCATGCGGGCGTCGATAGCCGCCAGCACGCGGGTCGCCCCGGTACGGCGGAACGCACCCTGTGCCATTGTGGCAAGCGTAGATACGCCAATCATCGGCAGTTCGGCACCCAGCGCCAGTCCCTGCGCAATACCAATACCAATTCGCACGCCGGTAAAACTCCCCGGGCCGCGCCCGTAGGCGAGTGCGTCCACATCAGACAAAGTAATTTCGCCCTGGTTCAGGATGTCCCGCACCATTGGCAAAATTCTTTGAGTATGCTCGCGCGGGCAGAGTTCGAAATGGGCGTACGACGCCGCGTCGTTTTGCAGGGCAACAGAACAAGCTTCTGTTGCGGTATCGATGGCTAAAATTCGCATGGACTTGCCAACCTCTGGCGGAGATAAGGTCAAAAAACGGCGCGCATCATACCATAGCCTGGCACAAATTACTGCCGGGCTGTGGCATTGAGGAACTCAACTGCCCGATTTATGTCCCGCGTGCGGGGTGTCGGCGGCAGGCTATTGAGGAAAACCGCGCCATAAGGACGCATTACAAGGCGGTTGTCGCAGATAACCAGCACGCCTCTGTCTTCCACGTCGCGGATCAGGCGGCCAACACCCTGTTTTAGCGTAATAACCGCATCCGGTAGCTGGACGTCGTCAAACGGCTCGCCGCCGCGCAGGCGGCAGTCTTCCATGCGCGCTTTAAGCAGCGGATCTTCCGGCGAGGTAAACGGCAGTTTGTCGATTATCACCAGCGAGAGCGCGTCGCCTCTTACGTCAACACCTTCCCAGAAGCTGCTGGTCGCCACCAGCAAAGCATTACCGGCCTCAACAAACTGCTGTAGCAGCTGCCCTTTACTGGTTTCGCCCTGCAACAGTACCGGCAGCGTCATGGTCGCGCGGAACTGCTCGGCAAGGTCCCGCATCATCGCGTGGGAGGTACACAGCATAAAACAGCGCCCGTTGTTGGCTTCGATAAGCGGGCGCAGCAGGTTTGCCAGATGGCGAGCGCCGTGCGGCTGGTTTGGCGTTGGCAGCCCCCGGGGGACACACAGCAGCGCCTGCTTTGCATAATCAAACGGGCTTGCCAGCAGCAGCGTTTCCGCCTCTTCTATCCCCAGACGCTCGGTGAAATGGCTCATTTTGTCATTCACCGACAGCGTGGCCGAGGTGAATATCCAGCAGCCGGACTTCTCTCGAATCACTTCTTTGAACTTGTCGGCGACGGAAAGCGGCGTTAACGCGAGGGTAAAATGGCGCGAGTTGCATTCGTACCAGTAGCTGTAGCCCGGCTGGTTAATCTCTTTCAGGCGCTTGATGCGCCCGCGGTATACCACCGCTCGCTCGAAGGCGGCATCCAGCAACGCCGAGCGACCAAGGGAGAGCTTTGCCACGTCGTAGCAAAGCTCCAGCGCGTCATCTAACAGCAGCAGCGCACGCTGAATGGTAGGTTCGGCCAGCAGCTCGCGCAGGTTGCCCCGGTAGCCGGGGTCGCCGAGCTGGAGCCGGAAGTCCTGGGTACGCTGCGCCAGGCTGTCGGCGCTTTTTTGCAGTTGCTGAGCGTCACGCACCTCGGTGCGGTAGGCAATGGAGATATCTTTGGCAAGGTCCAGAAGCTGGCGGCTGGAGATCGACTGGCCAAAATACTGGCTGGCGATATCAGGAATTTGGTGCGCTTCATCGAAGATAGTGACTTCTGCTTGCGGGATAAGCTCCGCAAAACCGCTCTCTTTCACCACCATATCGGCCAGATAGAGGTGATGGTTTACCACCACTACGTCGGCATCCATCGCTTTTTTGCGCGCCTTCACCACAAAGCAGTCCTGATACTGCGGGCAGTCCTGCCCCAGGCAGTTATCGTTGGTGCTGGTGACCATCGGCCAGACGGTGGAATCCTCGGCTACCGAACCGCAGGTGCTGATATCGCCGTCTACGGTTTCAATCGCCCAGTTGCGCAGATGAACAACGTCGCTTAGCGCCTGTACCGGGAGATCGCCCCCCGCCAGCGCCTGCTGTTCAAGCCTTTCAAGGCAAAGATAGTTGGAGCGGCCTTTCAGCAGCGCCACGCGCCCGTTGAATTTCAACGCGCCCGAAATGGTTGGCAAGTCACGGGAGAACAGCTGATCCTGTAACGCCTTGGACCCGGTGGAGATAATGACTTTTTTACCAGAGCGCAGCGCGGGAGCAAGATAAGCGTAGGTTTTACCCGTCCCGGTTCCCGCCTCGACTACCAGCTCGCTGCCGGCTTTAATTGCTTTGCTTACCGCCTGCGCCATCTCGCGCTGGGCCTCTCGCGGCCTGAAGCCGGGGATCACCGTAGCCAGTTGGCCGTCTGCTGCAAAATCGTCCGTCACGTTACCCCCTGGTTAAATTGCCAGTGATTATGTCAGCCCCGGCCCGGTTAATCCAGCAAGCCGGTGGAACCCAAAGCGGGATTGTGGCAGGCTGTGCACCACATATCGTTTGTTGTTAAGGAGTTGCCATGAGTATTGTGCGTATAAAACCTGAAGCCCGCTGGTCTGATGCTGTTATTCATAACCAGACCCTGTACTACACCGGCGTACCTGAAAACCTCGATGCCGACGCCTACCAACAGACGGCCAATACCCTGGAACAGATAGACACCCTGCTGGCAGAACTGGGGAGCGACAAAACGCGCATTCTCGATGCCACCATTTTCCTGCCGGACGGCGCGGATTTTGCTGCGATGAATAAAGCGTGGGATGAGTGGGTGGTGGCTGGTCAGGCGCCGGTACGCTGCACCGTACAGGCTAAATTGATGAACCCGCGTTACAAAGTGGAAATCAAAATCATCGCAGCGGTGTAACGCAGAGCCGTTGAGGCCCGGCTAGTCCTGCGGGTCTTCTTCTTCGTCGTCCTCGTCTTCAAAACGTGCGACGACGTTACCGCCGGTATGGGAGGCACGGATTTCACTGGCAACAAGAGCGATAGCTTCGCCGCTGCTCATGCCATCGGCCATCAGTTCGTGAATACGATCGACAGCCTGCTGCTGCTGTTCGTGGCTAAGTGCCGGTAATCCTGAAATCATGTTGAACTCCTGTTACATTGCACAATCCGCCATTTTACGCCGCATCCACCTACACCACCAAGATGAAAGTTATGATGTTTCCTGCTTTTCATGAACTTTGCTGGCAACCCGACGCCGTACAACACTATTTTCGCCCCCTCGCTCATCAACCGTGGGCGATGATGCTGCATTCTGGTTTTGCCGACCACCCGCATAACCGTTTTGACATTATGGTGGCAGAGCCGCTTGCCACCCTGGTGACCCGCGGGCAGCAAACCGTTATTGAACAGCATGGCAGCACGACGACGCACGAAGATTGCCCCCTCGCCCTGCTGCAAAAAACTCTGGACGGTTTCGGACTTAAGGCTCAGCCCCGTCCGGATATTCCGTTTTGCGGCGGCGCGCTGGGGTTATTGGGTTACGATCTTGGCCGCCGCTTTGAAAAGCTGCCGACAACCGCCGGGCAGGACTTATGCACGCCGGATATGGCGGTGGGCATTTATGACTGGGCGCTGATTGCCGACCACCAGCTACAGCGACTGACGCTGGTAAGTTGGGGAGATATAGACAGCAGGCTTGCGTGGCTCAACTCGCTCTCCGGGCCGGAGCCAGGCGAACCTTTCCGCCTCACCGGCGAATGGCAGTCGAATATGTCCCGCGAGGAATACGGCGTGAAATTCCGCCGGGTTCAGGAATATTTACGCAGCGGCGACTGCTACCAGGTCAACCTAGCCCAGCGCTTCAGCGTTGGCTATGAGGGCGACGAATGGCAGGCTTTTGAGAAGCTCAACCTGGCAAACGGAGCGCCATTCAGCGCATTTCTACGCCTGCCGGAAAGCTGCATTCTTAGCCTCTCCCCGGAGCGCTTTGTGCTGCTGGAAGGTCAACAAATTCAGACTCGTCCCATCAAAGGAACGTTGCCGCGCCTGCCCAGTCCTGACGCGGATGCAGAACAGGCCCGCAGGCTGGCCAACTCGCCAAAAGATCGCGCCGAAAACCTGATGATTGTCGATTTGCTGCGCAACGATATTGGCCGCGTGGCGGTGCCGGGCAGCGTGAAAGTGCCGGAGCTGTTCGTGGTTGAACCCTTCCCTGCGGTTCACCATTTGGTTAGCACCATTATCGCCGAACTTCCTGCTACGCTTAGCGCCTGCGATTTGCTTAGGGCCACTTTCCCCGGCGGGTCCATTACCGGGGCGCCAAAAGTCCGTGCGATGGAAATTATCGAGGAACTTGAGCCGCAGCGCCGCAATGCCTGGTGCGGCAGCATCGGCTACATTAGCTTCTGCGGCAATATGGATACCAGCATAACCATCCGTACGCTCACGGCAGAAGGCGGGAAATTATACTGCTCTGCCGGAGGCGGTATCGTCGCCGACAGTAACGAAGCGGCGGAATATCAGGAAACCTTCGATAAAGTTAACCGCATCCTGCCCCTACTGGAGAAATAATGCATGGCTGGTTCGCCCCTGACGCTGAATGACTTCCTGGCTCGTTTTCAACTGCTGCGCCCGGCCGCTGCCCTGCCTGTCAGCAATAAACGTCAGGCTGCGGTGCTGGTGCCGATTGTGCGTCGTCCTCAGCCGGGGCTATTACTTACGCAGCGTTCAATCATGCTGCGTAAACATGCCGGGCAGGTTGCGTTTCCGGGCGGCGCGGTTGACGCCACCGATAGTTCATTAATAGCCGCTGCGCTGCGGGAAGCACAGGAAGAAGTCGCTATTCCCCCGGAGGCGGTTGAAGTGATTGGTATTCTCCCGCCGGTAGACAGCGTAACAGGTTTCCAGGTCACGCCGATTGTCGGCATTATCCCTCCCGATTTACCCTGGCGCGCCAGCGAAGATGAAGTTGCGGCGGTTTTCGAGATGCCGCTGGCCGAAGCTCTGCGCCTGGGCCGCTACCATCCGCTGGATATTCATCGCCGGGGCAATGCCCACCGGGTCTGGCTCTCCTGGTATCAGCACTATTTTGTCTGGGGTATGACGGCGGGCATCATTCGCGAGCTTTCTTTACAAGTAGAGAGCGATCCAGGCGACACTTTAAATCGCTGAAAATGGCTATATTAAAAGGACATAAAGGCCATAAACTGCCTGCTATTAGGTGGTTTATCGTTAAGCATTAGTTTAAATCATGTGAATAGTTTCCTGGTGGAAGCAATAAATTTTTAAACTAGCGCATAGCCATTTCAAAGCATCATGTTCCATGAAACAGGGTGCTATCAGAGGAGTTCCAGAGTGATTAGTATATTCGACATGTTCAAAGTCGGCATCGGGCCATCCAGCTCCCATACCGTCGGGCCGATGAAAGCCGGGAAACAGTTTGTCGATGACCTGGTCGAAAAAGGATTGCTGGACGCTACCACCCGCATTGCGGTGGACGTCTACGGTTCCCTTTCCCTCACGGGTAAAGGCCACCATACCGATATCGCCATTATTATGGGCCTTGCCGGTAACCAGCCTGATAACGTTGATATCGACTCCATTCCCGCGTTTATCCGCGATGTTGAAGCCCGTGGCCGACTGCTGATTGCTCAGGGCCGCCATGAAGTCGACTTCCCGCAGGATAACGGCATGCGCTTTCGCAGCGACAACCTGCCGCTGCACGAAAACGGCATGCAGATCCACGCCTATAGCGGCGATAAAGAGATCTACAGCAAAACTTATTACTCCATCGGCGGCGGTTTTATTGTTGATGAAGAGCATTTTGGTAAGGACTCGGTAAACGAAGTCAGCGTGCCTTATCCGTTCAACTCCGCGCAGGAGATGCTCGATCACTGTAAAGAGACCGGCCTTTCGCTCTCCGGCATGATAATGCAGAACGAACTGGCGCTACACAGTCGCCAGGAGATTGACGATTATTTCGCTAATATCTGGCAGACCATGCGCGCCTGTATCGACCGCGGCGTTAACACCGAAGGCGTGCTGCCTGGCCCGCTGCGCGTGCCGCGTCGTGCTTCTGCGCTGCGTCGCCTGCTGGTATCCAGCGATAAACTCTCCAGCGACCCGATGAACGTTGTGGACTGGGTAAACATGTTTGCCCTGGCGGTTAACGAAGAAAACGCCGCCGGTGGGCGCGTGGTCACAGCCCCGACCAACGGTGCATGCGGTATCGTTCCTGCGGTGCTGGCCTATTACGACCACTTTATCGAACCGGTCACCCCGGACGCCTGGACCCGTTATTTCCTCGCCTCCGGCGCAATCGGCGTGCTGTACAAAATGAACGCTTCGATTTCCGGTGCCGAAGTGGGCTGCCAGGGTGAAGTCGGCGTAGCCTGCTCAATGGCGGCCGCAGGCCTCGCGGAACTGCTTGGCGCAAGCCCGGAGCAGGTGTGCGTGGCGGCAGAAATTGGCATGGAGCACAACTTAGGCCTGACCTGTGACCCTGTTGCCGGGCAGGTACAGGTGCCGTGCATCGAACGTAATGCCATTGCGTCGGTTAAGGCTATCAACGCCACGCGTATGGCAATGCGCCGCACCAGCGCCCCACGCGTTTCCCTCGATAAGGTTATCGAGACGATGTACGAAACAGGTAAAGACATGAACGCCAAATACCGCGAAACCTCCCGCGGCGGTCTGGCGATTAAGGTGCAGTGCGACTAATCCCCCAGGCCCTCCCTTTCGGGAGGGCCTTTTACCACCTGTACTCGCGGCAAGCCGCCCAGGCGGCGCTTTTTCCCCCATTTCACGCCCTTTATTTCTTTGCCACCCTGATATCCCACTACACTTTGATGATAACGTTACGCATCACAAATTGCGGCGAAAACCAGGGACACACGGATGCAAACGGCACAGAGGATTATTTCTGACTATCGCCGCAGGCGAGTTATTGTCTGTGCCACGCTGGCCATTATGGTTTTGCTGGTCACGCTTGGCGTGAGGTATGTCACCGAGCGCAATCTTAATGAGCAACGAATCACCCAGTTTAACCAGCGCATCATTACTACCCTTGATACCCTTCTCTCGCCGCTAAATTCCGTCAGCGATGACGTTATGCAGATGGTGGGATCCCGCTGCGAAGACGCACAGTTAAAAATCCGCGAGCATGCGGCAAAAATGCAAACGGTACGCGCCATCGGCCTAATTAAAGACGGGGTACTTTATTGCTCCAGTATTTACGGTTCGCGAAACGTTGCCATCCACCAGCTGCACGCCAGGCTGCCGTCCACTACCCCGCTGCTTTTTCTATCGCGTGACAGCTCATTGCTTAAGGGGACGCCGGTGCTTATTTACTGGCGGCCGCTGGCAGGCCAAACGGCCGATGGCGTGATGCTTATCGTCAATATCCAGATGCTAACCAGTTTAGTGCTCAAGCCTGAGCACCCGTGGGTTACCCGGGCGATGCTGAATGTTGAAGACTCGCATCTGGAATACGGTGCGGGTCTGGACGGCGAAATTAAGCTCGCCGACGGAGAAGTGATGCACCGAACGGCATCACACCTTTACCCATACTCAATCACCGCAATTGGCCCTTCGCCAAATCGCCTGACGCTCGAAAACCTGCCGGGGCAACTCCCGCTGGCGCTGCTCCTCAGCCTGCTGGTGGGCTACATCGCCTGGCTTGCTACGGCTAACCGTATGAGTTTTTCATGGGAGATAAATCTGGGCCTGGCCGCACGCGAGTTTGAAGTATTTTGCCAGCCGCTCGTCAGCGCGCGCGATTTGCAATGTGTTGGCGTAGAGCTGCTATTACGCTGGAATAACCCGCGCCAGGGCTGGATTTCTCCTGAGGTCTTTATTCCGCTGGCCGAGCAGCAGGAACTGATCGCCCCACTTACCCGCTTTGTTCTGGACGAAGCGGTGAAAAACCTCGATCTATTCCCAAAATCATCGCAGTTCCACATCGGGCTTAATGTCGCCGCCAGCCATTTCCACGACGGAGCGATTATCGATGATTTAAAACGGTATTGGTTCCCAGCCCGCCCGATACAAAAATTAACTCTTGAGCTTACCGAGCGAAACGCCTTGCCGGAGATGGATCATCGCGTAGTGAATGAGCTGCACCAGTTGGGAATCGATCTGGCGATTGACGACTTCGGCACCGGGCATAGCTCGCTGGCCTATCTCGAAACGCTCATTCCAAACGTGCTGAAGATAGACAAGTCGTTTACCGCCGCCATCGGCACCGACGCGGTGAACTCCACGGTAACGGATATTATTATTGCTCTGGGGCAAAGGCTGGGTATTGATTTAGTAGCGGAAGGCGTGGAGACGCAGCAGCAGGCGGACTATTTGCGCCGCAATGGCGTGACGGTGTTGCAGGGTTTTTTATATGCGAAACCAATGCCGTTGCATGATTTTGCCCGTTGGCTCGAGGGCAACTCGCCGCCGCCCCCTCGCCATGAAGACCGGACTATTCCGGCCTTCCCTCAAGGCTAATTACTCTTCTTCATCCTCGTGTGGAGAACGTTCTTTCTCCACCCGCACCAGATCAACGCGATAATCATTCACTTCAATGATTTGGATGCGCAGCGGCGGAACTTCCACCACATCACCCTGTTTAGGGATGTGGCCATTCACCGCGATAACCAGACCGGCGATAGAGGCAATATCCTCCTCGTTATGGATCAGTCGGGGAATGTCCAGGCGCTGCTGCAATGCGTGCAGATCGGTGGAACCTTTTACCAGCCAGCCGTCTCCGTCGCGAATGATTTCCGGCGTCTCATCGGCATCCGGGAATTCCCCTGCAATGGCTTCCAGTACGTCCAGTGGCGTAACCAGCCCCTGCACCACGCCAAATTCGTCGTTGACGATAACAAAGCTGCCGCGAGCGCGACGCAGTACGCCGAGCAGGTTGATCGGGTCCAGCGTTTCCGGCACGACAATAGCCGGTGACTGGGCGGCAATCGCCGCCACATCAGCGCCTTCATCCAGAGCAACCAGCAGCTCTTTGGCACGCACAATGCCGATAATTTCGTCCAGTTCGCCCCGGCACACGGGGAAGAGGCTGTGCGGTGACTCCAGAAGCTGGGCACGGATTTCAGGAATACTTTTCGAGGCGTCAACCCAGGATATCTCACCGCGCGGCGTCATGATGCTGCGCAGGGAGCGTGAGGCCAGCGTCAGCACGCCGTTTATCATGTAGCGCTCTTCTTCAGCGAAGGACTCCGCTTCGATTGGCGTCATGGCTTTGCTGTCTTCGCGATTCTGCACACGTTCCTGACGCTTGCCGCTCATCATGCGCAAAATCGCGTCAGCCGTACGGGCACGCAGCGGCAGGTTGGACTGATGGCGAATAAAGTTGCGGCGCGCAATCTGGTTAAACAGCTCAATAATGATTGAGAAGCCAATTGCCGCGTACAGATAGCCTTTCGGAATATGGAAACCAAAGCCTTCCGCGACCAGGCTTAAACCAATCATCAGCAGGAAGCTCAGACAGAGCACAACCACGGTCGGATGTTGGTTCACAAAGTTGGTCAGCGGCTTCGACGCCAGCAGCATCACGCCCATGGCAATGACAACCGCGGCCATCATCACCGGCAGATGGTTCACCATACCCACGGCGGTAATAACCGCATCGAGGGAGAAGACCGCATCCAGCACCACAATTTGCAGCACCACCACCCAAAAGCTGGCGTAGCCTTTACCGTGGCCACCATCGTGCTGGCGGTTTTCAAGCCGCTCGTGCAGCTCGGTCGTCGCCTTAAACAACAGGAAGAGACCGCCCACCAGCATAATTAAATCGCGCCCGGAGAAGGTCACGTCCGCAACGCTAAACAGCGGCTGGGTAAGGGTCACCATCCATGAGATCAGCGACAGCAGCCCCAGTCGCATAAACAGCGCCAGCGACAGGCCAATAAGTCGCGCCTTATCGCGCTGCTTCGGCGGAAGTTTATCCGCAAGAATGGCGATAAAGACCAGGTTGTCGATACCCAGCACAATTTCCAGCACCACCAGCGTAAGCAAACCGACCCAGATTTGCGGGTCCATTAACAATTCCATGTCAGGCTCCTGGTTGTGATGTGACAAATCGGCATCCCGTCAAATGAGGGCGCGAAGTGGCTAATTAACTGTGTTTTCGGGCGCGAAACGCCGCTGAGATGGGGGGATTTAACGATCCCGGCAGTGAAAAGACGTCGGTGACGGTCCATACGGTGGGCTACTGCCCTCTACTCCTGAAAATTAATCGGACGCTAACATTATCAAAGGAAAACGGGTTTTGGCAAAGATTTACCTCTCTTTGCAATTTTTTTGCAACTTACGCTGACCATATTTTACAGCGTAATTGTTCGCATCCGTAACAAAGTTAAATTACGGATCTTCATCACATAAATTATTTTTTCACTGTCTAAAATAATTCCGGCAAATGGTTTGTTCTTTTTTGAACGTGTTATCTGAATCGATTCGCTAAGAGCGACTCCGAAACACCACCGCACCCTTCAAGGGGTGATGTAATGACAAAAACAGGAGGTAGCAAGTGACTATTGCTATTGTCATAGGCACACATGGCTGGGCAGCGGAACAATTGCTGAAAACCGCCGAAATGCTATTGGGCGAACAGGAAAACGTTGGCTGGATAGATTTCGTCCCGGGTGAAAATGCTGAAACCCTAATTGAGAAATATAACGCTCAGCTGGAGAAACTCGACACCAGCAAAGGCGTGTTATTCCTCGTGGATACCTGGGGTGGCAGCCCGTTTAACGCGGCAAGCCGAATCGTTGTGGATAAAGAGCATTACGAAGTGGTCGCCGGGGTTAACATCCCGATGCTGGTAGAAACGCTGATGTCGCGCGACGACAACCCAACCTTCGACGACCTGGTCGCCCACGCGGTAGAAACGGGCCGTGAAGGCGTGAAGGCGCTGAAAGCTAAAGTACAGGAAAAAGCCGCTCCGCCGGCTGCTCCCGCGCCAAAAGCTGCCGCACCGGTTAAACCCATGGGGCCAAATGACTACATGAATATTGGCCTCGCGCGTATCGATGACCGCCTGATTCATGGCCAGGTCGCCACCCGCTGGACCAAAGAAACCAACGTCACCCGCATCATCGTGGTAAGCGATGAGGTCGCGGCCGATACGGTTCGTAAAACGCTGCTGACCCAGGTCGCGCCTCCTGGCGTAACCGCGCACGTTGTCGACGTGGCGAAGATGATCCGCGTTTACAACAACCCGAAATATGCAGGCGATCGCGTGATGCTGCTGTTTACCAACCCTACCGATGTTGAGCGCGTCGTGGAAGGCGGCGTAAAAATCACCTCTGTCAATATCGGCGGCATGGCATTCCGCCAGGGTAAAACCCAGGTGAATAACGCTATTTCCGTGGATGAAAAAGATATCGAAGCTTTCAAAAAACTGAACCAACGCGGTATCGAACTTGAAGCGCGTAAAGTCTCTTCCGATCAAAAACTGAAAATGATGGATCTGATCGCTAAAGTTAAATGATTTTAATTACTTACTATATTGCTCAGATTTCACACATAAGTCATCGTCAATAGGAGAAGTACAATGGAGATTACCACTCTTCAGATTGTGCTGGTGTTTGTCGTAGCCTGTATCGCCGGTATGGAGTCGGTGCTCGATGAATTTCAGTTCCACCGTCCGCTTATCGCCTGTACCTTAATTGGCGCCGTACTCGGCGACATGAAAACCGGCATCATCATCGGCGGTACGCTGGAAATGATCGCCCTGGGCTGGATGAACATCGGTGCCGCCGTAGCGCCCGATGCCGCTCTCGCGTCTATTATCTCAACCATCCTGGTTATTGCCGGTCACCAAAGCATTGGGGCGGGTATCGCACTGGCTATTCCGCTTGCCGCGGCAGGCCAGGTACTGACCATTATTGTTCGTACTATCACCGTAGGTTTCCAGCACGCAGCGGATAAGGCGGCCAATAACGGCAACCTGACGGCGCTTTCCTGGATCCACGTTTCCTCTCTGTTCCTGCAGGCTATGCGTATCGCTATTCCGGCGGTTATCGTGGCGATTTCCGTAGGCACCAGCGAAGTCCAGAACATGCTGAACGCCATTCCTGAAGTGGTGACCAGCGGTCTGAACATCGCCGGCGGTATGATTGTGGTTGTCGGTTATGCGATGGTCATCAACATGATGCGCGCAGGCTACCTGATGCCGTTCTTCTACCTCGGTTTCGTTACCGCGGCGTTCACCAACTTCAACCTGGTGGCGCTGGGCGTGATTGGCGCAGTGATGGCCATTCTCTACATCCAGCTGAGCCCGAAATATAACCGTAGCGCGGGTGCTCCACAGGCCGCTGCCGCTAACGATCTTGATAACGAACTGGACTAACAGGTGAGCGAAATGGTTGATACCACTAAATTAGCGACTGAGAAGAAAATCACGCAAAGCGATATCCGTGGCGTATTCCTGCGTTCCAACCTGTTCCAGGGTTCATGGAACTTCGAACGTATGCAGGCGCTGGGCTTCTGCTTCTGTATGGTTCCGGTTATCAAGCGTTTGTACCCGGAAAACAACGAAGAGCGCCGCCAGGCGATTAAACGTCACCTTGAGTTCTTCAACACCCACCCTTACGTTGCGGCCCCTGTACTGGGCGTTACGCTGGCGATGGAAGAACAGCGTGCCAACGGCGCGGAGATCGACGATGGTGCCATCAACGGTATCAAAGTCGGTTTAATGGGGCCGCTGGCCGGTGTCGGTGACCCTATCTTCTGGGGCACCGTGCGTCCGGTATTCGCCGCCCTCGGCGCGGGTATCGCGATGAGCGGCAGCCTGCTCGGCCCGCTGCTGTTCTTTATCCTGTTCAACGCGGTACGCCTGCTGACCCGCTACTACGGCGTGGCCTACGGCTACCGCAAAGGTGTCGATATCGTTAAAGATATGGGCGGCGGCTTCCTGCAAAAACTGACGGAAGGGGCGTCAATCCTCGGCCTGTTTGTCATGGGGGCGTTGGTTAACAAGTGGACCCACGTTAACATCCCGCTGGTGGTGTCGAAAATCACCGACCAGACCGGGGCGGTAAAAGTGACCACCGTGCAGACAATCCTTGACCAGCTGATGCCGGGTCTGGTGCCGCTGCTGCTGACCTTCGCCTGTATGTGGCTGCTGCGCAAAAAGGTCAACGCGCTGTGGATCATTATGGGCTTCTTCGTCATCGGTATTGTCGGTTACGCTATCGGCCTGCTGGGTCTGTAATCGGTTTTTACTAACCGGGGGCATATCGCTCCCGGTTTTTTTATCTCTAACGGGAGGTGTCATGACGTTAACGGATGTCGTACTGGTCGTTTTTATCGCTCTGCTGCTGGCTTTCGCTATCTATGACGAGTTTGTAATGGACAAGCTCAAAGGTAAAACCCTGCTGAAAATCCCTCTTCTGCGCCGCAATCGCGTCGACAGCGCTATCTTCGTTTTCCTGGTTGGCATTCTTATCTACAACAACGTTACCGCTCAGGGCACCCCGCTGACCACATGGTTATTATCTGCTCTGGCGCTGATGGCCATTTATCTGTCGTGGATAAGGCAGCCGAAGATATTGTTCAAAAGCCATGGTTTTTTCTTCGCCAATGTTTGGGTGGAATATAACCGTATTAAAGAGATGAATTTATCGGAAGATGGCGTGCTGGTGATGCAATTAGAGCAGCGGCGCTTACTGGTGCGGGTAAAGAATATTGATGATCTTGAGAAGATTTACAAGTTAATGGTTAAAACTCAATAAGTTAAAATTATAGCAATGTCTATATTTGTGGGTTATTTTTCACCATTAAAAACATAGCCTTGGCTATTTCATAAGCTTTGTGCGTCTATATTTTTAACTTTATTTTAGCATCTGCATTTAAATGAAAATCGTTATCAACTAATTGTCGATAAATTAAAATTCAAAGATTGTTTTAGTTTAAAAAAATATGTTAAGGTTGCGCCCGTCGTTGGGGAGTAGCCGATTTCCATGCTGGATGGAAATGTACATGTCAACATACTCGTTATATCCGCTTAAGAGATAAACGTGGCATGTACGCCTCAGAGTTCTGAGTAGGCGAGACCATAGGCACGCGCCATCGTAAAGTTGGGGATGGTTTGCGTGTATATGGATATCCCAACTGAGGCGCACCGATGAATATCTCCGCAACAATCCTTCTTGCTTTTGGCATGTCCATGGACGCTTTCGCGGCCTCTATTGGTAAAGGCGCCACGCTCCATAAACCCAAATTTTCCGAAGCACTTCGCACCGGCCTTATCTTTGGCGTCATTGAAGCCATTACCCCGCTTATCGGCTGGGGGCTTGGCCTGCTGGCCAGCCAGGTGGTGCTTGAGTGGAACCATTGGGTGGCCTTTATTCTGCTGGTATTTCTCGGCGGGCGTATGGTGCTGGAAGGCTGCCGCAACGTGGGGCCGGAAGAAGCACCCAAAATTCACCGTCACGGATTCTGGCTACTGGTGACTACCGCCATTGCCACCAGCCTTGATGCAATGGCCGTCGGCGTGGGCCTGGCCTTCCTTCAGGTGAATATCATTCAAACGGCTTTAGCCATCGGCTGCGCAACCGCCATTATGTCTACCCTTGGCATGATGGTTGGCCGCTTTATTGGGCCTATCCTCGGCAAACGTGCCGAGATCCTCGGCGGTATCGTGCTGATTGGTATTGGCTGCCAGATTATGTACAGCCATTTCGCAGCGTTTAGCTAATCAGTCGCGCAGCCAGACCCGAATAACAAAATCCGTTTCACAGATAAACGCCGCCTGGGCCTTGAGCTGCTCCCATACTTCGGGGCGGGCGCGCCAGGCAAACGGCGTCATTTGCAGCAGCGCTGCCGTTTCATCACCGTTCAGGGTCATCGGCCAGGCGGGTTGAAGCGTCTGCTGTAGCGTAAAGCCCGGCATTTCTTCAACTTCCTCGCTGTGCAGCACGATATCCTGGTAGATAAGCCCTTTTAGCTGCATCAAATGGCGCGGGCCGGGCGTTGCCGTAATAACCACGCCTCCGCTTTTAACCACTCTCGCCAGCTCCTGCGGTTTGCAGGGGGCAAAGATACGCACGATAGCGTCCATACTCTCGTCGGCAAAAGGCAGACGATGGCTTGAAGCCACGCAGAAATGAACGTCCCGGTAGCGTTTAGCGGCATAGCGAATGGCGACTTTTGATACGTCCAGCCCCCAGGTTTCGCCGCCCTGCTCCGCGACGACATCAGCGAAGCCCGCGGTGTAATAACCTTCACCGCAGCCGATATCCAGCAAAGCGGCAGGTTTAATCCCGGCTAAAATCCCACAAATTGCGTCACGTAATGGCTGGTAATGCCCCGCATCCAGAAAGGCGCGTCTCGCCTGCATCATTTCGCCGCTGTCGCCGGGGTCTTTCGAACGTTTATGCTGAACGGGCAGCAAATTAACATAGCCTTCTTTGGCGATATCAAATTGATGCCCCTGAGGGCAGCGATAGCTGTTCGCGCTGTTGGCAAGCACGGTATGACAGAGCGGGCAAAGCCAGGACATAAAAAACTCCGGAGGCAATAAAGGGCGCAAGTGTAACGCCCCGTTTGCCAAACCGCTACATTGCCGCGCGATCGTTGGTTATTTTGTTCAGCACCATCATACTGTTGTCGCCCGCCGGCAGGCCGTCTGGCTCAATGTTCTCCAGGCGCAATACGTCGCCCATGATCTGGCTAAAGACCGGGGCAGAAACCGCGCCGCCGTAATATTTGCCGTTTGACGGGTCGTTAATGACAACCACCAGGGCATAGCGCGGGTTGCTGGCAGGCGCCACGCCCGCCGTGTAGGCGATGTACTGATCGACATACTTACCGTCAGGGCCGATTTTCTTGGCTGTACCGGTTTTTACCGCCACACGATAGCCGTGAACTGCGGCCTTGACGCCGCCGCCGCCAGGAAGAGCAACGCTTTCCATCATATGCTCGACCTGGTGAACTATCTCTTCCGACATCACCCTTTTGCCTTCAACCGGGGGATCGACGCGCGTTATCGACAGCGGGCGCGAAATGCCGAAACTGCCGATGGTGGCGTAGACGTGCGCCAGTTGAAGCGGCGTCACCATCAGGCCGTAGCCAAAGGCGAAAGTTGCCCTGTCCAGCTGGCCCCAGCGCTGGCGCACCGGCAGCAGGCCACGGCTCTCTCCGGTCAGCCCGATAGCGGTTGGCACACCAAAACCGAATTTGTGGTAGGTATCCCAGATATCCTGAATCGGCATCGCCAGTGAAAGGCGAGACACGCCGGTATCGCTCGATTTTTGCAGCACGCCGGTGAGCGTCAACTGCGGATAGTAGCCCACGTCGCGGATATGGTGACCATCAAGGGTGAAAGGATGCGTGTCGATAACGCTGTCCGGCCTGACAATGCCCTGCTGGAGCGCGGTCATCACCACCATAGGTTTCACCGTTGAACCGGGTTCGAAGGTATCGCTGATGGCACGATTACGGAAGTCGTCCAGCTTCGCGTTATCGCGGTTGTTAGGGTTGAAGGTTGGATAATTTGCCATCGCCAGCACTTCACCGGTTTGCACATCGATGACCACCGCCGCGCCGGACTCCGCTTTGTTCCATGAAACGGCGTTGCTCAATGCATCTTCGGTGACGGTTTGCAGGCGCTCATCAATGCTGAGCATAATGTTGTGGGCCGGGCTGGCTGGCGTTTCGGTAATATTCTCCACAACATGACCATAGCGATCTTTGCGCACCAGGCGCTCGCCTTCTTTCCCGGTCAGCTGTTGGTTAAAGCTTTTCTCAATCCCTTCAATGCCCTGGTCGTCGATATTGGTGAAGCCAATCAGGTTAGCGCCCACGCGCCCGGCCGGGTAAAAACGCCGCGACTCATCACGCAGGGCGATACCAGGAATATTGAGCTTATCAATATAGTGAGCCTGTTGGGGATCGAGCTGGCGGGCCAGATAAATAAAGCGGCCACGCTCGTTGCTATGAATGCGGGCGGAAATTTCGCTGAGGGGAACGTGCAGCGCCGATGCCAGAGCCTGCCAGCGGCTGTTCACCAGCACGCCGCCCTTCTCCATCACCGTTTTTGGGTCAGCCCACACGGCTTCTACCGGCACGCTCACCGCCAGAGGTTTACCGTTGCGGTCTTCAATCATCCCGCGAGGGACGTCGATCGGCTCTTCGCGCAGGGAGCGCATGTCCTCCTGCTTAACCAGATTATCCGGAGAGATGATTTGCAGCCAGGCAATACGCCCGAGCAAAAACACCAGGCTCACGGTGATGGCTACGCACAGTAGCCCAAATCGCCACTGGATAAAATTACCGGTTAACGCCGGAATACCCTTCTTCACAACCACTCCTTGCACGACCTAAGCAATTGAAAGATTTAACCAGATTGGGGAAATTTTACCGGGGCAACAGTGCTAAAACCTTCGCAGGTTTGCAACAAGAGGCAACAAATGCGTCAGTTTGTTAATATTTTGCAAAACAGTGGCTTAATGACAGACATGAAAAAGCCCCACCGAAGCGGGGCTTTTATCTCAATTCGGCGTTATTCGCGCCTGAGCTCTAATCCAGCAGAATTAGATGGCAGTCACGTTAACTGCAGCAGGGCCTTTCTGGCCGTCCTGGATTTCGAATTCAACGTTCTGGCCTTCAGCCAGAGTTTTGAAGCCGTTACCCTGGATAGCAGAGAAGTGTACGAATACATCTTTGCTGCCGTCTGCAGGAGTAATGAAGCCAAAACCTTTAGACTCGTTGAACCACTTAACTTGACCTTTAATCTTTGCCATTTTGCAAAATTCCTTAGATTGTATTCTTCGCCCGCAGGCATAACATAGATAAAACAGAGACGTTACTGCATGAGGCACTAATATAAGGCTCGGCAGAGAAGCGGTATTCAACGACAACGTGTTTACTCAGGACTTCTTTACTGAAAATGCCACACATAAACAGAACTGTACCTCGTTTAACCCAACGTGTTATCACACACAACGTAAACAATGGCAAGCCATTTTTAAGCATGTGTCGATCTGCCGCACAGATTCAGAAAATTACACGGTTGCTTTAAGTAATCAACTCGCGCTTTTTGAATATAAATTTAACCACGGAAAGTTGCCGCAACAGACTGTGTTACAAGAAAATTTTGGCAACTTTTGAACCTTAGCCTAAACCTTACTTTTCGTCCAGATGTCAGGCCAATAAAATCATATTTTGAGAATATATCTTTATGATTTTTTATGCATATCTATGCACAAAATGACCTAACGCAAGTCACAGCGAAACGCGGGCCAATTTCACCGCTGTGTTTTTTCTGAACAAAGGAATAAAACATGCGCAGTCGGCTAATAATACTGCACCAAAATAATGAAAGTTTAATGACATATTGCCCCATGATAAGGCAATAAAAACGTTTCGATGAATTATCCCGCGATTACGGAAGGTGATTTAATTTAACAAAATAGAATAGTGATGACGGGGAATAATATTTAATCCTTATTTCTTCAATAAGGGCAAACTTTGACCAATGCGCAGCGGCGAAAAGCCTTCCGGGCTTTCCCCGGCCTGTTCCAGCGCTTCGCGCAATTCCTGCGGCGGTTTATCCAGCGTCTCATCGGCTAATTCAAACACACCCCAGTGGATTGGAATCGTAGTCGGTTTACCCATCGATCTCCACAGCTTCACCGCCTGCTGCGGGTCCATATGGTGGTCGCCCATGAACCAGCGCGGCTCGTAGGCTCCAATCGGCAACGCCGCCATATCAAACGGCCCAAGCCGACGGTAAATTTCCTCCAGCGATTCGGTATAACCCGAGTCGCCGCTAAACCAAAACCGCAGCGCCCCCTGCTCCACTACCCAGCCGCACCACAGCGAGCGGTTCCTGTCCCAGAAACTCCGCATACTCCAGTGCTTTGCAGGCGCGGCGGTGAAAGCCATCCCTTGCCAGTTAAAACTTTGCCACCAGTCCAGCTCCGTTACCTGCTCAATTCCGCGTTTGCTGAACCAGGACTTCAGGCCGAGCGGCACGAAGAAATGCACGTTCGGGAAACGACGCACCAGTTGGCGAATGGTTTTAGTGTCCAGATGATCGTAGTGATTATGGGAGATAAGCACCACATCCAGCCGCGGTAGCTGTTTAATATCCAACGGAACGTCGGTTCGCCGGACGGGGCCAACGAAGGAAAGCGGAGATGCCCGACGTGAAAAGACGGGATCGGTCAGTAAATAGTTGCCATTGAGTCTCAATAACAGGCTGGCATGTCCCAGCCACCAGGCGCGGTCATCGCTGCCGCTAAGGCTTACCTGCTGCCACCAGTTTTGTATAAAAGCGGAGTAGCCTGAAGCCGGAGGGTGAGGAAGCTGCTGCGCTTTACGTTCCTGGCGCCAGCGCTTTACGGCACCCGGCTGGCGAACAGAGGGCTCCGGATTGCGGAACCCATCGGGAAGATGGTGGGATAACTGCGGATTATACCAGGGGTTTTTCCAGCTCATCCCACCTCCAGCTCGCTTAGCGCTCTGCTACCAGACGAACAAAATCGTCGTCAACATCTTCTTCCTGCGCTTTCGCAACAGGCTTTTGCTCCTGCTCCGGCTCGTTTGCTTCACACAGACGGCGCAGCAGTGCGTTTTGACGTTTTTGCAAGTCAACCAGCTCTTCGAGCAGCGCGATTTGCTCGTTTGCACGACCGCTGGCTCGATTCACAAAAAACCACAGTACAAGGCCAATAATCAGCGTCACCAGCGAGATAGCCAGCGGCATGAAACTCAAAGCACCAAAACTCAATTCGTTCATCTTACCACCTCAATAAAAAAAGCATTCTACACCTGAGGCAGGGAGAGAAAAATCACTACCAGGGGATAAATTTGTTAATGGTACAAATGCCGCTGAAAAACTGCACATCCTGGTCGCACATCACATTTATCATTTGAGTCCATAACAGCAGGCAGGCAACGACAATAACTAAAACAATCACCCATCTGTACTTTCTCACTGCTACGCCACCTTTTGACCGTATAATTTCGCCAATTTAACACCATCCACATAAACTATAAGTAACGATTCCTGCTTTTTTATTTCAGAATCATCAGATTGTGACGCCTATAGATCAAAGTAAGATGTTTACTGTTCCTGATTGATACATGAGGTATCTATGCGCTTTATTATCCGTACTGTTGTCGTTATCGCATTGATCTGGATTGGATTATTGCTATCCGGCTATGGCGTTCTCATTGGCAGCAAAGAAAATGCCGCAGGGCTTGGATTGCAGTGCAAATATCTGACCGCACGTAATACCGTTACCGCGCAGTTTATTCACACAGACAGCGGTATCATCGGTTTAACCGACTGCCCGATACTACGCAAAACTGATACACCCATTGATAACGGCTAATAATGAAGCCGCCGCGCGGCTTAGCCAGCCGCTCAGAAAGGATAGTGATTGTAGCCCAGCTCCCGGGAGACGCTGCCGGCGGCCTGATGAAGAATTTTAACGTACTCCTCCAGCCGCTCTTCACTGTAGCGCAACGTTGGGAAAGAGATGCTCATACCCGCCGTCACTACGCCAAAACGGTCAAATACCGGCACCGCCACGCAGCGAATGCCCTCCTCCTGCTCTTCATTATCTTCGCCGTAGCCCTGTTTGCGAACGATATCCAGCACCGGTAATAGCGTTTCAGTGCTGCAAATCGTGCGATCGGTGCTGCGGAAATATTCCACCGGGCTGAGAATATCAAGCACCTCAGGCCGCTCGCGCCAGGCCAGAAGGACTTTGCCAATCGCGGTACTATAAAGCGGGTTGCGTCGCCCTACCCTGGAGTACATACGCAGGTTATAGAGCGAATCGATTTTGTGAATATAGACGATACTGCTGTCATCCAGCGCCCCAAGGTGAATGGCCTCTCTGGTCTGGCGGGAGAGTTCTCGCATTTGCACGTCGGCGCTGCGAATAAGATCGACATTCTGCAATGCGCTGCTGCCCAGTTCGAACAGCTTGAGGGTAATAGAGTATTTTTCCGACTCATCTTCCTGGGCAACATAGCCAAGGGATTTCATGGTTTGCAGGAAGCGATAGACGGTGCTTTTGGACATCATCACGCGCTGAGCCAGCTCGGTGATCCCCATTTCTTTCTCTTCGCCGAGGGCCTGCAAAATGCCGAACACTTTCAACACGGAAGAAACTGAATCTGGTTGCTTATCGGGGTCTACAAGCGCCATTCATCACCTCGATCTTGTTTATTTTATAAAAATCGGAACTGCTTTTTAGTATATGCGTCGCCCCGCGAGCACCGCAATCAAAGCCTGCTGATTCGTTACAAATCTGCGGCATAACGCGAAGGGATTAATGATAAATTAGCTACTCTCCTGACGAATTTAGACAGCACAATTTATAGTATGGATAAACTCTTGTCCGACGGCATCCCTGCGCCTCAGCGCTATGGCGCAATACTCACCATAGCGCTGGGTATCATGATGGCCGTTCTGGATGGCGCTATCGCCAACGTTGCCCTGCCCACGATTGCACACGATCTTAATGCCAGCCCGGCTGAATCAATCTGGGTGGTAAACGCCTATCAAATTGCGATTATTGTCTCCCTGCTTTCGCTCTCTTTCCTTGGCGATATCTTTGGTTACCGGCGTATTTATCAATGCGGGCTGATGCTGTTCTGCCTGACGTCGTTATTTTGCGCGGTTTCTGACTCTCTGCCGATGTTAACCTTTGCGCGCGTATTGCAGGGCTTTGGCGGTGCGGCATTAATGAGCGTCAATACCGCGCTTATCCGCCTGATCTATCCCCAGCGCCAGCTTGGCCGTGGCATGGGCCTGAATTCGTTTATTGTTGCCGTATCCTCCGCAGCCGGGCCGACCGTGGCCGCCGCCATCCTCTCCGTTGCCTCCTGGCAGTGGCTGTTCTTGATTAACGTACCGATTGGTATTGTGGCTCTGGTTCTGGCGCTGCGCTATTTGCCGCCTAATCAGCAAAAATCTCAGGGCCAGCGTTTCGATATGCCGAGTGCGATAATGAACGCCCTGACCTTTGGTCTGCTGATTTCGGCTATCAGCGGATTTTCTCAGGGTCAGCCCGCCCCGTTGATCATTGGCGAACTGGTCGCGCTTGCGGTCGTGGGTTATTTCTTTATTCGCCGCCAGCTCAAACTTCCTTTCCCGCTGCTGCCGGTTGATCTGCTGCGCATCCCAATTTTTTCGCTGTCGATAGGCACATCCATATGCTCGTTCGCCGCGCAAATGCTGGCCCTGGTTGCTCTGCCCTTTTTCCTGCAAACCACCCTCGGGCGCAGTGAAGTGGAGACGGGGCTGCTGCTGACTCCGTGGCCGCTGGCAACAATGGTGATGGCTCCGCTCGCGGGCTACCTGATCGAGCGCCTCCATGCCGGGCTGATGGGGGCCGTGGGGCTGGCCGTTATGGCCTGCGGATTATTCGCCCTGGCGCTGCTGCCGCATAATCCGTCCGATATCGATATCATCTGGCGCATGGTGCTTTGCGGGGCGGGTTTTGGCCTGTTCCAGTCGCCTAACAACCACACTATTATCTCTTCGGCTCCTCCTCACCGCAGCGGCGGAGCCAGCGGAATGCTGGGCACGGCGCGTCTGCTTGGCCAAAGCTGCGGCGCTGCGCTGGTGGCGCTTATGTTCAACCTGTTTACCACCGGCGGCACTCACGCTTCGCTGGTGCTGGCGGGTATTTTTGCCACCGTTGCCGCCATCGTCAGCGGATTACGAATGTCCCAGCCCCGCGCGCAGGCATAAAAAAAGCGTGCCGCTCAGGGCACGCTTTTTACTTCAAGACTTCGTTTATTTCAGGTATTCGCCGCTGCGCAGCGCTTCGATACGTTTGTCTAGCGGCGGGTGAGTCATAAACAGCTCGCTCATCGACTTCGCCTTACCGTTGATGCAAAACGCCATCATGCTGCTGGCTTCCTGCGGCTCATAGCTGGTTTTCAGACGCTGCAGCGCGGCAATCATCTTCTCACGACCTACCAGCTTCGCGGAGCCTGCATCCGCATGGAATTCACGGTGACGTGAGAACCACATGGTAATGATGCTGGCCAGAATACCAAACACCAGCTCCAGCACCGTAGCGATAGCGAAATAGACCATCGGGTTACCGTTGCTGCTTTCGTTATCGTCTCTGTTCCCGGACAGGAAGCCGGAAGCCACCTGAGCGATGATACGAGAGATGAAGATAACGAAGGTGTTCACTACGCCCTGAATCAGGGTCATGGTCACCATGTCGCCGTTGGCGATGTGGCTAATTTCGTGGGCGATAACCGCTTCGGCTTCGTCACGACTCATGTTCTGCAACAGACCCGTGCTGACCGCCACCAGGGAGGCGTTACGGCGCGCCCCGGTAGCAAACGCATTGATATCCGGCGCGTGATAAACCGCAACCTGCGGCATCGCGATGCCCGCCTGCTGCGACTGCCGGCGCACGGTTTCAACTAACCAGCGCTCAGTTTCGTTACGAGGCTGCTCAATCACCTCCCCCCCTACGGAACGCAATGCCATCCATTTTGACATCAGCAGGGAAATAAATGAGCCGCCAAAGCCAAACAGCACCGCCATGATCATCAGACCCTGAACGCTGCTCGACTGGATCCCCGTCAGGCTTAGCACCAGCCCGAAAACGACCATCACCGCAAGGTTGGTCAGCAGGAAAAGCCCGATACGCATCATAATTTTCTTTTTACCTCGGTTAAAAACACGCTCTTTGCGCTCCACAACATCGTAGGGGCGCGCCGCCTATTTTCAAGCATCTCGAGCCGCCAAGTGATTAATAATACATAACTTTACATTTTGTATGCATTTGTCTTACATCGCTGGAGACAGGTAAAAAAATGGGCACCGTTTCGGGTGCCCATCGGGGAGTTATTTTGCGGGTGCCGGCTGCTCTGCCGGCCTGTCCTGCTCCATACCGGCAAGATCGATGGCGATATGAACCGTTTCATCAAGATACGGATCGGGCTCCTGGTAATCCTTTGGCAGATCGTCCAGTTTCTTGAGCGGTGCCTTGCCTTCGCGTTTATAGCGGTCATTGATACGAGCCAGCCGCGTAGCATCGTCTTCCAGGTTCTCTTTTTCACGCTGGGCGTAATTAAGGGAAACGATGTTGCGCTTCTCTTTTAGGGCATTGAAACGGGCAATGTCCTTCACGATGTACTGGAACTCAGGATCTTTAGCGATGCGATCCTCATGCTGCTTCAGAAGCTCCGGCTCAAATGGCGTTAAGTCACCGGTCTTGACGTAGGTTGCGGCATTGATGCTATCCCACGGCAAAGCGTTATCTTCAAACTTCTCGCCGGTTTCCGTCTGCTCGGTGCCGGTAGGCATCATGATGTCCGGAGTGACACCTTTACGTTGGGTACTGCCGCCGTTGATGCGGTAGAACTTCTGAATGGTGTACTGAACCGAGCCAAGCGCAGGCCATTCCGGGCGCAGCATCTGATCGTAGATGCGGTTCAGGGAACGGTACTGCTGGACGGTGCCCTTGCCAAAGGTCGGCTCGCCGACAATCAGCGCGCGGCCATAATCCTGCATCGCGGCGGCAAAGATTTCCGAAGCCGAGGCACTGAAGCGGTCAACCAGAACCACCAGCGGCCCTTTGTAGTAAACCACGCCGTCGGTATCGCTATCTTCACGGACTTTACCGTTGTTGTCGCGAACCTGAACCACCGGGCCACTAGGAATAAACAAGCCGGAGAGCGAAACCGCTTCAGTCAGCGCCCCGCCGCCGTTGGAGCGGAGATCGATTATCACGCTCTTAACGTTCTGTTTTTCCAGCTTCTGCAGCTGAACTTTGACGTCATCCGTCAGGCCAACGTAGAAGCCTGGAATATCCAGCACCCCAACTTTGTCCTTGCCGACGGTTTTTACAGACATTTTCACGGCGCGATCTTCAAGACGAATGCGCTCGCGGGTCAGCGTGACGATACGCGTCTTAGTGCCTTTGCCTGCGGGCAGGATCTCAAGGCGAACCTTGCTGCCTTTCGGGCCTTTAATAAGCGCAACCACGTCATCCAGACGCCAGCCAATAACGTCAACCATCGGCTTACCGGTCTGGCCAACGCCAACAATGCGGTCACCCACGGTAATCGATTTGCTCTTCGCCGCCGGACCACCGGCAACCATAGAGTTGATCAGCGTATAGTCATCATCCATTTGCAGAACGGCACCGATCCCTTCCAGAGAAAGGCTCATTTCAGTGTTGAACTGCTCGGTGCTGCGCGGAGAAAGATAGTTGGTATGCGGGTCGATTTCGTGCGCAAAGGCGGTCATTGCCAGCGAGAACACGTCTTCGCTGTTGCTTTGCGCCAGGCGGCGAATCGCAAACTGATAACGCTTGGTCAGCGTTTCGCGAATTTCCTGCTCGGTTTTACCCGTCAGCTTCAGGCTTAACTCGTCGTATTTAACCTTTGCGTCCCAGAGCTTATCCAGCTCATCAACGCTGGTTGGCCACGGCAGCTTACTGCGGTCCAGGTTTATAGTGTCGTTGCCGGTGAAGTCCATCGGCTTAGCCAGCACCTTCAGCGCGTACTGATAACGTTCAAAACGGCGCTTCTGACCCAGATTGTATAAATCGTAAAACACATCGAGCTTGCCGGAACGTAACTCATCGCCAATCTGCCCCTTTCTGGCGGCAAACTGCGCTACGTCACTTGCCAGCAGCACATTGTGGCTGTAGTCGAGCAGGTTCAGGTAGCGGTCAAAGATTTTTGCCGAGAAGTTAGCGTCCAGATCGAACTGACGATAATGCGAGCGGGTGAAGCGAGAGGTGACACGCTCGCTCACCGTCGCGTGCTGAGGCTCTTCCTTTAACTGCGGAATTTGGTCAGCACGAGTGATGTTGTCCAGGGCCAGGGCACTGCCTGCCACGAACAGCAGGCTGGCGATAGCCGTAAGCTTAAAGAGTTTGTTCATGCCTGAGTCAGGCCTCCGTTTCAGAACTGCAAGTGTTCTGCGCGTACGATCATTGCCATACCAGAAGTCAGCTGTACACGGACGCCATCTTTGGTAATTTCCAGGACGGTTGCATCCATTGCGTTGTTGCCTGCTTTGACTTTAATGGCCTGTCCAACCTGCAGAGCTGAAATATCGGTCACCGGCGTACGGCGCTCTTCGCGCACTGCCTTAGGAGCCGGTTTTTCTGCGCGAGGTTTGCGCTCTGCACCTTCTTTACGACGCGGTGCAGCGGCCGGGCGCGGTTTGCGTTCGCGGCGTGGCGCTTCTTCCGTTACGCCAGCGGCGGCGGCAGCTTCACGCTTCTTCGCCTGCTGTTCGGCGCGCTGTGCCTGCACGCGAGCTTTTGCTTCTTCAAGCTGCTGGCGAGCGTGCTCTACGTGCTGCTCGTCCAGCTCACCGCACGGGTTGCCATCAAGATCTACGCGAGTCGCGCCAGCCTTGATGCCGTACAGGTAACGCCAGCTTGAGGTATAAAGACGTAATGCCGAGCGAAGCTGAGTTTTGCTGAGGCTCATTTCGCCTTCAACACGAGAAACTAAGTCCTGGAAGATACCAATCTTCAGAGGACGTGCTTCACCTTCAGCACTAAAACAGTGCGGAAAACGCTCTGCCAAAAATGCGATAACTTCTTTACTGCTATTCAACTTAGGTTGATTTTCCATGAAATTTCCTGATTACAACGGAATTGCCAATAAGCCGCAGGCATGAACAGGCGACATTATAATGACGCCATCGCTAAATGCCACGTTATCCGTTGCTTATCATGCTATCGGGAGAAGAATTTTTTAAAATCGGTGCCGCTAAGCACATCTGAAAGCAGAGAAACCAGGGTTTTTAAGCCGATTTCGTCTTCTTCTGAAAAACGCCCAAACTCGGTGCTGTCGATATCAAGCACGCCGATAACCTGGCCGTCTACCGCCAGCGGCAGCACGATTTCGGAATTACTGGCAGCGTCACAAGCGATGTGGCCGTCAAAGGCATGTACGTCTTCAACACGCTGGATGGTGGCTGTCGCTACCGCGGTGCCGCATACGCCTTTACCTACCGGGATGCGCACGCAGGCGATTTTGCCCTGGAACGGGCCAAGTACCAGCGTGTCTGCTTCAAGAAGATAGAATCCTGCCCAGTTCACCCCTTCCAGGCGCTCAAACAGCAAGGCACTGGTATTGGAGAGGGTTGCGAGAAAACTGGTTTCTCCTGCCATTAACGCACTAAAATCGCGGTTCAAATCCGCGTAAAATTGCTCTTTGTTCATTTAATAACCGTTATGTTGTCTTACTCAACTTCATAGCATACTAAAATAAGCATTAAATGCGCTGTGCCACAAGGTGTATCATTTTATGAATTACTATAGGCTAAATGAATAATTCAGATAACAACGCTCCCGGCTTACGACGCAACATGAAAATATACGCCATCAGTCAGGTTCTGCCGCAGGCACGTTATCAGCGTTGTCCTCAATGCGATACCCTTTTCTCACTGCCGCCGGTCAAATCAACACAAAGTGCCTATTGCCCCTGCTGCAACGCTCGCGTCCACCACGGCCGCGACTGGTCATTAACTCGCCTCGGGGCGATGGCGATTGCCATGCTGGTACTGATGCCCGTTGCCTTTTCCGACCCGCTTTTACGCATTTATCTGCTTGGCACCCGCATTGATGCCAACGTGTTCCAGGGGATCTGGCAAATGGCCAACCAGGGCGATGTGCTGACCGCTGCCGTCGTTTTGTTCTGCGTAATAGGCGCTCCGGCAACGCTGGTGGCGGCGATTGCTTATCTCTGCTTTGGCAATATCCTCGGCATGAATCTGCGTCCGGTGCTGCTGATGCTGGATAAGCTCAAAGAGTGGGTGATGCTCGATATCTATCTGGTGGGCATCGGCGTCGCGTGCATTAAAGTCAAAGAATATGCGTTTATCCAGCCGGGGCCGGGGCTTGTCGCTTTTATCGCGCTGGTTATTCTCAGCCTGTTGACCATGATCCACCTGAATATTGAGCAGCTCTGGGAACGCTTCTATCCCCAGCGCGCTCCCCGCGCCTTCAACGCCCAGCTGCGCGTCTGCCTCGGCTGCCATTTTACCGGCATCCCGGACGCCCGCGGCCGCTGTCCGCGCTGCCATATTCCAATGCGTCACCGCCGCAAGCAGAGCTTACAAAAATCCTGGGCGGCGCTGATAGCCTCTCTGGTCTTCTTGCTTCCTGCCAACCTGCTGCCTATTTCGATTATCTACGTCAACGGGGCGCGCCAGGAAGACACGATTATGTCGGGCATACTGTCATTAGCTCACAGTAATATCGGCGTGGCTGCGGTGGTATTTATCGCCAGTATCCTTGTGCCGTTTACTAAAGTTATCGTATTGATTACGCTTCTTATCAGTATTCACTTTAAATGCCAGCAGGGGTTAAGAACCCGCATGCTGCTGCTACGCTTTGTCACCTGGATTGGCCGTTGGTCAATGCTCGATCTGTTTGTTATCGCCTTAATGATGTCGCTGGTTAATCGTGACCAGCTATTAGCTTTTACGATGGGCCCCGCCGCGGTGTTTTTCGGCGCGGCGGTTATATTAACTATTCTTGCCGTTGAATGGCTGGATAGCCGACTACTTTGGGACGCACATGAGTCAGGAAACGCACGCTTCACCGACTGAGGCGCGAATTAAAACAAAACGCCGGATCTCACCCTTCTGGCTGTTACCTATTATTGCGTTACTGATAGCCAGCTGGCTTATCTGGACGACTTACCAGGAACGTGGCAACACCGTTACTATCGACTTTATTTCCGCCGACGGCATCGTCGCTGGCCGAACGCCGGTGCGCTACCAGGGCGTGGAAGTCGGCACGGTGCAAAGCATTAGCCTGAGCGATGACCTGCGTAAAATTGAAGTTAAGGTCAGCATCAAAAGCGACATGAAAGACGCGCTGCGTGAAGATACTCAGTTCTGGTTGGTGACGCCAAAAGCTTCGCTCGCCGGCGTTTCCGGCCTCGATGCGCTTGTCGGCGGGAACTACATCGGCATGATGCCGGGTAAGGGAGAACCGCAGGATCACTTTACCGCGCTCGATACCCAGCCTAAATATCGGCTGGATAACGGCGAGCTGATGATTCATCTCCACGCCCCGGATCTCGGTTCGCTCAATAGCGGCTCGCTGGTTTATTTCCGCAAAATTCCGGTTGGCCGGGTGTATGACTACGCCCTCAATAAGAACAAACAGGGCGTCACCATCGACGTGCTTATCGACCGCCGCTTCACCAATCTGGTGAAAAAAGGCAGCCGCTTCTGGAACGTTTCTGGCGTGAAGGCAGACGTGGGCCTGGGCGGAGCTAAAGTGCAGCTTGAAAGCCTGGCGGCGCTGGTCAACGGGGCTATCGCCTTCGACTCGCCGGAGCAATCCGCCCCGGCTAAAGCCGATGACGAGTTCGGCCTGTATGAAGACCTGGCCCACAGCCAGCGCGGGGTGATAATCAAACTCGGCCTGCCGGGCGGCAGCGGCCTCAAAGCGGGTTCGACCCGGCTGATGTACCAGGGCCTGGAAGTCGGCTCGCTGACCAAACTGAACCTCAATCCTGAAGGCACGGTAACCGGCGAGATGACCGTTGATCCGGGCGTGGTTAGCTTGATGCGCAGCGGAACGCGTATCGAGCTACGCAGCCCGAAAATCTCCCTCGATAATCCAAACATCAGCAGCCTGCTTACCGGCAGCACCTTTGAGCTGGTGCCGGGGGAAGGTGAACCGCAGGACCACTTCACGGTATTGCCGAGCGATAAAACGCCGCTCCAGCAGCCGAATGTGTTAACCCTCTCGCTCACAGCGCCGGAGAGCTACGGCATCGACGCCGGGCAGCCGGTTATTCTGCACGGCATTCAGATTGGTCAGGTGCTTGAACGCAGCCTGACGGCGAAGGGGGTCACTTTCTCCGTTGCCATCGACCCGCAGTATCGCCATCTGTTACAGGGCGACAGCAAGTTCGTGGTTAACAGCCGCATCGACGTCAAACTCGGTATGGACGGCGTTGAATTCCTGGGCGCCAGCGCCAGCGAGTGGGTCAACGGCGGTATTCGCGTACTGCCCGGCAGCAAAGGTGAAATGAAAAGCAGCTATCCGCTGTTTGCCAACATTGATAAAGCGGTTGAAAACAGCCTGAGCGATCTCCCGACCACCACGCTGACCCTCACGGCCAGCAGCCTGCCTGATATCCAGACCGGCTCCGTGGTGCTGTATCGTAAGTTCCAGGTTGGGGAAATCATTACCATTCGCCCACGCGCCAATAATTTCGATATCGACGTACACATCAAGCCCGAGTACCGCAGCCTGCTAACGCCGAATACCGTGTTCTGGGCTGAAGGCGGCGCTCGCGTTCAGCTCAACGGCAGCGGGTTGACGGTTCAGGCCTCGCCGCTTTCCCGTGCGCTGAAGGGAGCCATCAGCTTTGATAACCTCTCAGGCGCAAGCGTCGGGCAGGTGAAAGGCGAGAAACGCGTGCTTTATGCATCAGAAACCGCCGCGCGGGCGGTAGGTAGCCAGATAACGCTTCACACCTTTGACGCAGGGAAACTCTCCGCCGGCATGCCAATTCGCTACCTGGGGATTAATATCGGCCAGCTTGAGTCCCTGAATCTTACCCAGTCGCGTAGTGAGGTTGAAGCCAAGGCAGTGCTGTACCCGGAATATGTTTCCACCTTTGCCCGGGCAGGTACGCGCTTCTCGGTAGTGACACCGCAAATCTCTGCGGCAGGCGTCGACCATCTGGATACCATTTTCCAGCCTTACATCAACGTAGAGCCGGGCAATGGCGGCCCGCGCCGCGACTTCGAGCTCCAGGAAGCTTCGATTACCGATTCCCGTTATTCAGACGGCCTGAGCATTGTGGTCGAAGTTCCGGAAGCTGGGGCGCTGAGCATCGGCACGCCGGTTCTGTTCCGCGGCATTGAAGTCGGGACGGTAACCGGAATGACGTTGGGCAACCTCTCCGACCGCGTGATGGTTGGCCTGCGCATCAGTAAGCGCTTCCAGCATCTGGTCCGCGACAGCTCGGTATTCTGGCTGGCCTCTGGCTACAGTCTGGACTTTGGCCTGACCGGCGGCGTGGTGAAAACCGGCACCTTCAACCAGTTCATTCGCGGCGGTATCGCCTTTGCAACACCGCCGGGTACGCCGCTGGCGCCGAAAGCCGAGCCAGGCAAACACTTCCTGCTGCTGGAAAGCGAGCCAAAAGAGTGGCGTCAGTGGGGAACCGCTCTGCCGCGTTAACCCTCAGGCCCCGGTGCTCAACCGGGGCGATTCCGTGCTAAACTGCGCCCCTTATTTTTTCCAGGGGCGTTTTTCATGGCTCAACCTACTGCCGTTTATCTTCCGCAAGCTTTCCTCGACGCTATTAGTGAGGCGCTTCCCGCCGACCAGACGCTGGAAAGCTTTATCGAATACTGCCAGCTACCGCTGCGCCGCAGCCTTCGGGTGAACACGCTGAAGATAACCGTGAGCGACTTTTTAGCGCTTGTTGCGCCTTACGGCTGGCGGCTGACGCCGGTTCCGTGGTGCGAAGAGGGCTTCTGGATTGAGCGCGATGATGAAAATACGCTTCCCCTGGGCAGCACCGCCGAACATTTAAGCGGCCTTTTTTACATCCAGGAAGCCAGCTCGATGCTGCCGGTTGCCGCCCTGTTTGCCGATGGTAACCAGCCGGAACGCATCATGGATGTGGCCGCTGCCCCGGGATCCAAAACCACCCAAATAGCCGCCCGATTGGGCAACAATGGAGCGATCCTCGCCAACGAGTATTCGGCCAGCCGGGTAAAGGTGCTGCACGCCAACATCAGCCGCTGCGGCATCAGCAACGTTGCCCTGACCCATTTTGACGGCCGCGTTTTTGGTGCAGCCCTGCCGGAAGCTTTTGACGCTATTTTGCTGGACGCCCCCTGTTCCGGCGAAGGCGTGGTGCGTAAAGACCCCGATGCGCTTCGCAACTGGTCACCGGAAAGCACGGCGGAGATTGCCAATACGCAGCGTGAGCTGATTGAAAGCGCGTTCCATGCTCTTCGCCCAGGAGGCACGCTGGTTTACTCTACCTGCACGCTAAACCGCGAAGAAAACCAGCAAATCTGCCAGTGGCTACTGGACACTTACCCGCAGGCGGTTGAAATTGCGCCTCTTGGCGAGCTTTTCCCCGAAGCGAAGCGCGCCCTTACGCCGGAAGGTTTCCTGCACGTCTTCCCGCAGATCTACGACTGTGAAGGTTTTTTCGTTGCGCGCCTGCGCAAAACCGCATCTATCGAACAGCTTCCCGAGCCGGGTTATAAAGTAGGGAAATTCCCCTTTGCGCCAATGAAAGGCAAAGCGGCAGCCGATGTTACGGCGGCGGCTGAAAAATCGGGCTTAATCTGGGGAGACCAGCTTCGCCTGTGGCAGCGGGATAAAGAGATCTGGCTGTTCCCGACTGAAATAGAGCCGCTTATCGGCAAAGTGCGCTTCTCCCGAATTGGCCTGCGCCTGGCTGAACAGCACAATAAAGGCTTCCGCTGGCAGCACGAAGCTGTGATTGCCCTGGTAAAAAGTGACAATCCGCTTTGCTTCGAGCTGAGCGAACCGGAGGCCGAAGAGTGGTATCGTGGGCGGGACATTTACCCTGAAGTGACACCGTCACGCGATGAGGTGATTGTCACTTTTCAGAGGCAACCACTCGGCCTTGCGCGCAAAGTGGGTTCACGCCTGAAAAACAGCTACCCGCGGGATCTGGTGCGCGACGGTAAGTTATTTGCCGCTCCCCGAGCCGAATAAAGAAATAAGCACTTTTTTATTTGGCAATTTGTGCTGCCTTGACTACGCTGAAAATGGGGCGACCTACTGGTCATACCACCTGCCGCAGATAACAAGGAGCGCGAGATGACAAAAACCAATGTCCGAATCGGTATATTCGAAATCGACGATGCCGAATTACACGGTGAACAGCAGGGGGATCGAACGTTAAGCATCCCCTGCAAATCCGACCCTGACCTGTGCATGCAGCTGGATGCGTGGGACGATAAAACCTCCATTCCCGCCGTACTGGACGGTGAACATTCCGTTCTTTACCTTCAACATTACGACCAGCAGCGTGATGCCTGGGTCATGCGCCTTGCCTGACTCAAGATGAACCCGTCTCCCGGACGGGTTATTTCCATGACAAACAGCCGAAAAACGTGGTTTTCGACCGTTTGGGGCAAGTCAGAGGACATTATTCATTGTTTTTGTCAGACCGAAGTTCAGGATTTTTAAATCAATGAACTTTGTCGGCAGTCTCCCCGTCCTCATGACGGGTTATTTTAAAGGTTTATTCCCCCTATCCTGCCAGCTCCCCTACACTTAAACCAAACGAAGCGGTTAAGAGGCGCTAATGTTTGCTTTGGTTTTATTCGTTTGTTACCTGGATGGCGGCTGCGACGATCTGGTTCTTGAGGTGTTTAATACCGAACGCCAGTGCCTGAGCGCGATGAGCGAGCAGCGCATGCGCCACGGCGGCTGTTATCCGGTTGAAGAGTTTATCGATGGGTTCTGGCGGCCTGCTCAGGAATACGCTGATTTCTGAGTGGATTCAGGCCGCCTGTTAAGGGATTAGCGGTTAAGCGGGCGAACCAGCATTCTTACCTGCTTATTGTGATAGTCCACATAGTGCTGAAAACGGAAGCCAAAACGCTCCGCCAGCCGAATCGAGCGCTGATTGTCGTCATCAATAATGCAGCATACCGGCACATCGAAGCACTCATCCGCCCAGCTCAGCACCGCTTCCAGAGCTTCCACCGCATAACCTTTGCCGTGAGCCGCTGGTATTAACGTCCAGCCCGCCTCAGGGTATTCCAGCGCAGGAGTCAGGTCGCGCTGAGCATTCTGAAAGCCAAATGCCCCGACAAAATGACCGCTTTGCTTCTCAAACAACGCCCAGTAGCCATAGCCCAGAGCCTGCCAGTGGCCGATGTAACGCAGCAGCCTTCCCCAGCTCATTTCTTTATCCTGTGGTTTGCCGCCGCCGATAAACTTCACCATTTCCGGGTCAGACCAGCAGGCAACCAGGGCCGGGTAATCGTCCAGCGTAAAATGACGCAGGATCAGACGCTCTGTTTCAATTCGTGGTGCTTCGGTAAACATAATAACTCCCGCAAAATTTATTCTTGTAATCGCTGCCGTATGCCCGCTTTGCTGGCGTAGATAATAGCGCACAGCAGCAGGCTAAACAGCGCGGTGCTGAGAAAAACGCCCGCCCCGGTCAGGGTTAACATCACTCCGCCGATTAACGGCCCCAGCGCAATACCAAGCGTGGACAAAGTGGAAGCGCCCAGATAAGCCCCCCGGTGTTCATCCGGGGCCAACTGATCCAGCAGGATGTTCAGGTTCGGCATCAAAATCGCCTCTCCAATACTGAAAACGATAGTCACGCCCACCCATAACAGGGCATCCGGGGCGCGCACCGACCAAAACAGCAGTTGGGAAAGCGCGAAAATAGCCCCGCCCAGCAGAATACGGTTAGGCAAGCTGACCCGGGCCAGGAAGCGCACCAGGAAAAGCTGGGCTATTAGCACGGTACAGGCGTTAGAAACCAGGATCAGCGTGATGAGCTTCACCGCGGCCTCCGCGTCGAGCGTCAGCAGGTAAAGCGGCACCACGGACTCATAGTGAACAAACACCACGGCGCATAAAATACTGCACATCAGCGCGGCGACAAAAAGTTTATCGCGGGCAATGATAAGCATAATATCCCTCAGCCTTATAGTCGGCGCTGACTGCGTATTATCACTGATTAACTTTCCCGCTGGAATATAAAGCAAGGTATAAACCAGCAGCGGCAAATAGCTTATTGCGGTAATAACAAAAGTGCCTTTTTGCGACGTAAGCCCAAATGCTATTCCCACCAGCGGGCCGGTTACTGCGGCAACGTTGACGAGGTAATAACGTATTTGCAGCGCCAGCGCGCGGCGGCGGCGGTCGCCTAATAAATCACTCATCAGGGCTCTGATCGGCGGCTCAACCCAGGCGAAGCAGACCCCGACAATCATTAATCCCATGATAAATAGAGTCATCCCGCCCGCCAGCCCCAACAGGGCATAACCGACAAAAGATAAAGCGCACCCAAGCGACAATATGCCGCGCCGCCCCAGCTTGTCCGACAGCTGGCCGCCGTACATGCCCAGCCCTACTGCCAGCAGCGCGCTGCTGGTCATCGCTATTCCGACCGAAACGGGCGACAGATGGTAATTACGGGTCATTATCACCGTCATAAACGGCCATGCCATAAAATAACTGAAGCGAATAACCAAAGTAAAAAACAGCAGCGCAATCACCGTAGACGGGAAGGTTTTTAGCGTTTGAATAAAACCCGGCGTAACGTCCTCCCGGACGGCATATTTTGTCGTCATAATTTTTCCTGTTAATTATCGTTATAGTGGAGGCGGGGCCGCTTGCAGATAAATAAGCGGTTAAATAGTAATAAGATATTCCGAAAGGTGCCGCAACGGAAATGTTGCAGGATTGTTTAATTCCCGAGCTTATGATTCAAAGGGTCTGGAAGGCAGCGAAATGTAGTGAAAAATTGTGACGTACTGCTCAAAAAGTGGTGTTTAATCCTGCATCAATAAAAAGTGAAATCGGCAGCCAAAAGCTGCCGATTAAAAGACTAAAGCTTGCCGCTTAAACGCTGATGGAAATCGGCGCTGCGTACATCCAGGCCAATAATCTCGACGTCGGCATTGTAACGCCGGTAGCGGGTTTCAACCGCATCCAGGACGGCAACCGTTGAGGCATCCCAAATCTGAGCATGGGTCAAGTCGATAATCACCCGCTGCGGATCGTCGGCATAGTGAAAATGTTCCACCAAATCATTGCTGCTGGCAAAAAATAGCGGGCCACGGACCCGGTAGGTCACCGCGTTTCCATCATCAGAAAGCTGACGCTCCGCTTTTACCACATGCGCAATGCGGCGAGCGAACAGCATCATAGCGAAAATCACTCCGCCCAGCACGCCCAGGGCCAGGTTGTCCGTATAAACGGTGACAGCGACGGTGGTCAGCATCACCAGCGTTTCAGGGACCGGCATCCTGCGCAGAGTCGCGGGCGAGACGCTGTGCCAGTTCAGCGTTTTCACCGCAACAATCATCATGATTCCGGCCAGCACCACCATAGGAATTTTTGCCATGACGGAGCTTAACGCCGTGACCAGGAGCAGCAGTACCAGCGCCGCAGACAGAGTAGAAAGCCGCGTGCGCCCTCTCCCCAGCTCCACGTTAACAATGGTTTGACCAATCATCGCGCAGCCCGCAATCCCCCCATAAAAACCGGCAAAGATATTGGACAGGCCAAGCCCCCAGCACTCGCGGCGTTTACTGGAAGGCGTATCGGTCAGCTCATCCACCAGTTTGGCCGTGAGCAGTGACTCCATAAGCCCGACGAATGCGATGCTCAGCGCGCAAGGCCAGATAATGTGCAGCGTCTCCATATTGAGCGGAACCAGCAGTTCAGTTAACCCCGGCAGCCCTGCCTTCATTGGCCCGCTGTCGCCAACGGTAGGCAGCGTCCAGCCCATTGCAACGCTGGCGGCGGTCACCAGCACAATCGCCACCAGCGGCGAAGGCACGGATTTGAGCACTCTGGGTAGAAGTAAAACCACGGCAAGCGTAATAGCGAATAGCACCCAGACCAGCTGGCTTTGCCCCCAGACGTGCGGCACCTGAGCAAAGAAAATCAGTATCCCCAGAGCGTTTACAAAACCGGTCATCACCGACAGCGGAATGTAGCGCATCATGCGCGCCAGGCCGGTCACGCCGAACAGGATCTGAATACCTCCGGCCAGCACAACCGCGGGCAGGATGTAGCCCACGCCATACTCGTGCACCATCGGCCCAATAACCAAAGCAACAGACCCGGCAGCGGCGGTGACCATCGCCGGACGTCCGCCAAGTATCGACATCGCCAGGCACAAGACAATGGAAGCGATTAGGCTGACTTTGGGGTCAACTCCGGCAATCAGCGAGAAAGAGATAACTTCGGGGATTAGCGCCAGGGCAGTGACCACCCCGGCTAAAATTTCGCGCTGGATCAGGCGCGGCGAACGAAGCACGGCGCGAAGATTATTTTCACGCGCATGTTGAGCGGCAAGCTCGGTTTGGTTTGTCATAGTGAAATGCAGGCTTATTTGTTATGAACGCCGCGCCTCTACGGGAACACGGTCAGCAAGGCTGGGGATTGTAGCTTCGTCCCGGGCGTGATGCGAATTTTTGTGACCGGCATCATACTCCGATGCCGGAAAGCAAAGCACGAATTTAAAGACGCGGGCCGACGCCAAATTTAGGAGACTTAACGTTTGCCGCCCACAGCTTGATGTCCTTCTGAATTAACACCGTGAAATCTGAAGTCAGCCGTTCGACCACATAATTGGCCTGCGCGGCTTCGGCTATAACAAAATGCTCGAGAATTTTATCTTTGAGTGGAAAACAGCGATATTCCGCAGGAACAATTTTGCCGTCAATTTCCAGTTTTGCGCTGCGCCCGGCTTCGTCACAGTTACCGCTTCGGGTATACGAAACAACCATATTTGCCGACTCAAACCCGGCGTTACCGATACTGACCAGCACCGGCTCGTGCTCGGCGGTCTGCGTCATGCCATACAGCACGCCATTCTTTTTATGCCAGGTATTATATTCTCTTTGCTGCTCTGCGCCGTGGGCGCCTGAAAGCGAAGCCGCCAAAAGCCCCACGGTAAACATTATTATTTTCATTACTCATCCTTACGCTCTCCTCCCTGAGACAGACAAACTAAAAAAACCACCAAGTCCGATATGATAAAACTTAGCGATGAAAAAAGTTGAATAAAAGCCCTACTCTTTTAGGTAGGTTCCCCCTCATACGACAGAATCTCTTGCGCAACAAATAATTAACAAAATCAGAAAAAAACGCTGGACGAAAAGCCCGCAAGTTATGGTATGGTTTTAGCGCACAGGTGGGGTCAGGAAGGTGATGGGAAATCTTTCTTGCGCAGGCAGCCTCGCCGGTTTCCGGGCAAAAAAAAGACCGAATACTAATAATCCAGCCTTTTTACTTTAAAATTCATGCGTTTATTATTTGGCAATAGACTGTATGACTATTTTTTGTCTACGCATCAGCCCCGGCATTACTATGTAACGAAGTGATAATACTCCGAGCCAAATTTGTTCTCTCAAACACATCTTTTTGATAGGACATTCTAAGTACTCTTTCAATTTTTTCTTGACTAATATTTTTATCCAACGTGTGTGGCTCTTTATATATCATCCCTAATATATATGTGAAATCATGCCCATTGCACATATGCATCTTGTCACGATCTTCACGTATATAATTCTCATAGAGATCGGCATAGAAATTATAATCCTGAACCTCAATGTTATTTCTAGCCAAAATATGACCAATGTATTTATGCAGGTCAAATGTAATATCAAAGCCGTCTATCGTGATAAAGGCAGAATATGTCATTCCTGCAAATTTTAATCGTAAGCAACGCTCAAGATTAATGAATTTTAACACTCCAATTTTATAACACACTTCAAAAATTGAATTTTTGATACGCTCACAGATTAATTGCGCATTTTCAGACGGATACTTTCTGTGGTCAGTATGTTCATGAAAAAATGCAGATATGAAATCATCCGTTATCATCATCATTTCAATATCATGATAATCAGTTAAATAAATATGGTCATAATTATTACCTAGAATGTGGTCAAAATCAGCGTCACAAACACCGATGGCATGAGATAATCCATGCTCACGAAACTTACGTACACTTCTTATGACCGACTCTTTTCCTTCACATGGAGAATCATAATAAATGCCTTCCTCAGAAAATGTTTTTCTAAGCAATGCAATATCCGAGCGACCTTCGACCACAACTAATTTTTTGCCAATGAATTTAGGTTGCTTGAACATTAGCATTATCGCATCAACCCAATCTAAAACATCTAGAGTATCTCTCATTGAGCTCATGCGTTATATACCTTTTACACTCATCTCAAACAGATCGAAATATGCATCATCCCATCTATTATTTATTATCTGTGGTGAGTGAGTAGCGATAATGACGTTAGCCACCTTGTTGATTTTTTGTATTTTCTCTATAGATTCAATAAATTCTTTTTGCCAACCCACATGGAGTGAAATCTCAGGCTCATCTATTAATATTATTGATGATTTATTTATACCAAAAATCATATTATAGTATAAATTCACCTGATTTTGCTCACCTGATGAAAGTTCTGATAAAGGAATTTCCACTTTATTTTCATCCATAAAGAAGAAACCTTTGACCTTACTAACGCCTAATTTTTTGAATGCGAAATCTTTAGCATTAATTAGGTTAAAAAATAAATCTATTTTTTCATAAAGTGGCTCATAAGGTGCTAGTTTATCTAGTGCGTCATTGATGTACAAATCTAAAATATCTCTTGAATTAATTGATATTTTTTCATTTAGATACCCCAAAGATCCAAACATATCATCACTTTCGATTAAATTATATTTTATATAATTCCTTTTTCGTAATTCCAAGCCATACAATCTATCAGCAATTGCCTCGGAAGAGGTTTGGATAGTATCATCTGTGAGATTGCTGAATAATCTGGTTGGAAATGATGAGTCTAATACCTGACTTATTTTTGCTGCTTCAAGAGAAACGTTTTTAATCTTATTAACTAAATCATTTGAGAAGTCTGTTATTTTTACTTCTTTGGAGGTTTCATCATATAGACGTTGTGCTTTTATGAAACGACATTGAGTGTTTTCTAAAAACTCGTTATGCACATCTTCGGGGAGCACAAAAATAGCTAATTTTTTTTACTTTCAGCACCAATATTGAACTTTATTGTCTTACCGTTTTTGAAAAACTCTACTTCTTCAGAATCTTTACTTTTCGCCTGGTTATAATAATAACCAAGAAAATCAAAAGACTGCTCTTTAATTATATCTTCAATTTTAACTTTAACGTTTTCGTTATCTTTTACAATCTCTACAGAATTTCCATTTTGGAATTTAATTGTTATCTTTTTAAAATTCAACCCTGCAAACATATCGTAGTTATTGCTATATACGGATTTTATTATTTTAAGGAGAGTTGTTTTACCATAGCCATTGGGGCCAGTAATTATTATTATTTCATTCTCATTGCACTTTATTTTATAATCAAGCCGACCAAATAGACCTAAGACTTCAATGCTTCGCATTCTTTGCTCCCTCGCTGAAATTTCAATCACACATCATTTAAAATTGAATATTTAACTTTACCAATACATTGTACATCTGATTCATCACATTTAAAGTGATGATCATTGGAAATTATTCTCAATCTATTTTCTGGTAATTTTAGCACATTATAAATGTCATGCAAGTCATCAATTAACATTAGCCAACATCCATTTATAAAGTTTTTGCCATCGAAATCAACAAGCCAAAAATTATTATTTTTTGTATACTGTACTTGCTGGAATGATTTGAAGAAAGCAAGCCGAGGTCGGTTATCCATTCTCCCGCAGGCTCCCATGGACCTGAATCAATTCTAATTTTTGTAAGCGAAATGATGTCAGTTTGGTATTGTTTTGTTGAGGAGTTTTTACCTATCACTAATCATTCAATCTATATGCCTGTATCCAACGCGCATGTAATGACCACATCTCCTAGGAAAAACTCGCGTCGGATCCAAGTACTAACCGTTCCCGAAGATATCCCTAACAAATCACAAAGCTGTTTCTGATTTGTAAATCCATAGGCATCAAAGATACGTCGTAATACAGGACGGCCTCCGGTAGACATTACGGCATCGTATAAATATTTGCCTTTTACTTTCGATGCGACAATACCATAACTTGCATTTGCGCACTCACCTGTAACCAACCATTGTACATCCGCACCAGTATCCAAAGCACATTGAACAATGACGTTTCCTCGAATCAGCCCTCTCTGGAGCCAACCCGCAACATTACTTTTAGCAATTTCTAAGCGATCTGCCAGTTCTTTCTGCATGGTAAACCCATAAGCAGACAAGATTCGCTCCAGCACCTCTGATGCTCTCGCGTTCTCAATTCGCATAGAAAAACCACCTAATATTTGTTTTTTATTTTTAAAGATAATAAAACGGACCTAAAGTGACTACACACCACATGTAACACCATAGAACACAACCATTAATACGGAACTTGCGTTATGCATACTGAAAATGCAAACACCCAGAACGCATTTGACTTAGTTTAATAACAAGACTTTATTGCCAATGTCGCCGCCATTTTAATGCCTGCTATCAGCGAAGCGGCGAATGATGCCGTTAACAAAGCCGTGAATATGGCTACGTCCCCAACTATCTCCAAGCAAGACTTCGCAAGCGCTAACCGCATCAGCCTGTCTACACGGTAGAAATCGATAGCTAACTGAGTTGTGCTGCTCGCTCCTACTTCCACCCTTCACCTACACACAGAACTGCACAAACCGTAAGACTGGTCAAGTGGTAGAAACCACCATGACCAAACATGGCAATCTACTAATCCATGTAGCTGCCTGGCACGCCAGTCATCGAGGTTGCCAACAACAAACTGCCAAGATATGTGATGAAAGACACCGCTGAGGTTGGTCAGTTAGTTGCCGGCACGATCTCCACTGAGCAATTGAGTGCTAGCTGCAAACGTAGCCTGCAGCAAAACATTAACAGCGGTATGCGTTGTTTAACCCTCGCCACACTGACCGTCCAAGTACGCATACTGGCTAACCCGGTTTGTGTTTCAACAATCGATGCAATCCTCAGTCCTGGCTCATCGTTTTTCGTGGTTTTAGGTGCCGTCATAATTTCATTTGCTGCACAGCTCAAAAGACAAAGCCCGTTAATGTCCTACGGACATGGCTGGATTTTAGATGACAACGGTAAGCGCTGACATCCGTTTACGGAGCAGGCGCAGGATTTCGGAGATAGTTTCATTATTCATAAGTAAATAATGAAACATCAGATCATCAACATCTAAGTGTTGGTGTTTGCTCATCAATCAGTGAAGGAAGAGATGAGCAAAGTACTCCTTTTCCCATTTACTTCGACATAATGATACTTTCAATTGCTTGATTCAGATCCTGTTGCTGCTCAGGTGTTGCATGTGTCAAAGCTTGAATAAGCAGAGCTAGCACAGAACCTTGTTGACGATCATTCTCTCGCTGCCGCCTCAACACATCTTTTAATCGATATATTTTGCAGGCTGAAAGAGTATTTAGCCCCTTTTCATCCAACCCTTCATATATGGAATTGCTATGAATTTCTATATGATCATAGTAATCATCAAAATAAGCATGAACTATTTTAAAGTTCTTTCCTGTAGTCGGGTATCTTTTTATTTTAACTTTAAGGACATCCTCGGCATTCTTAGAGACATTACAACCGGGACATGAGAGCGCCAAATTTTTTGTGTGAAAGGTGAATATTTCATATTCGCTTTTAGGAATTATATGTTCTATCTCCACTTCTTTAAGATCAAATCCTAGCGTCCTTTTACAATAGCAACATTTATTCCCCTGTTCTTTTCGCAAGTGCTCAATCAATGACTCCTTAAAAGATGAGAAAACAGCCTTATTCCAATCTTTGTGAGACACAAAATGAGTCTTGATTAAAAATGCATCTTGAGCAGTCAAAACATAATGACTATTTATTTTACTTGTCATATGTCACCTAATAGAAAGCAGATTTTCTATGACTTTACTTAATGGGTCTTCATCTCTTAAATTTACTCTTATCTCCGAAATTTTATTCAAGACGATATTAAATTCATCGGATTTTTTTTGTCCCGTTGCAACAAGCTCCAATGCTTTAGTAACCATTGACGAAAGATAATAATTCCTTGTGGTGGGCAATTTAAACACATTCAATAGAATATTTTCTGCGGAAGCACCGTAAGTGTTTTCATCAATCTCCTCAGAGTATATACATCCTTCTTCGCCTTCCTTAAGAGTGATCACACACGAGCGTTCAGCAGGAATATCAGAAAGAATAAAGTGCGAATGCGAAGCTATAATGACATGGCAACTTTTAAGTTCGCTAAGAATAGAGTCGAGCAACTCAATATATTTAAACTGCCATGAGGGGTGTAGACTAAGCTCAGGCTCATCAATAACAATAAGGCTATTATTTTTTAACACTGGAATTAGCCCCATAAACATGGCAATTAGCCCTGCTTCTCCCGAGCTAGCCTTTTGAAATGAGAAAGTTGAACCATTATTTTTTGTAAAAGAGATAATTCTTTTATGCAAAAGGCCCGCATCAATAAGAATCCCTATCATTTTGTATTTTCTTTGTTGTGAAGAGATCTCTTTCAATGTTCCACGGAAGTCTATTTTAATTTTAACCTCACCACCTTCATTATTAATGGCATCAATATACAATGAATTAAGCTCACCTATATCTTCTTTATCTAAGTTTGCCAAGGTCTCTTTTATTCGCTTTAATGATGACTCATTTGAATAGTTCGACCGTCCCGATGCCAACCGCCTCTCAACCCTTTCCAATTCTGATTTAATGGCTTCAAGGACATCACCGCTTCGTCCTTTTTCATAATAAGGATTTCTCAATGGGAAAATAACTTCAAATGAGGGGGAATATTCCAAAAAAGAAAAAAGATGAATGAATTTAGATTGATGGATCTTTGTTATTTTAGAATCAAAAAAAACATCAAAACACTTATTAACCAAAGCATATGAAGATGTGTTATTTGCTCGCCCACGAGCGCCGAAATACAAATAATCTTCTTTGTGATAATTGATAACATCACCATCTTGCCTAAATAGTGGCGAAAACATAGACACATCATTAGGGAATGTATCTGAGATGCTGTTCGTTATTGCGAAAATTCTCTCAGGACCTGGAAGAGAAGAATAAAAATCAGAATCCCAGCGCATACCTTCAATTCGGTTTATTTCAAATCCGGAGCCATTGAAATCATACCGGCAGCTAAAATAAGGAAAATCCCTAGGTACTCTACCTCTCTTAATGTAATAAAAAAGCCTGACTATATTACCTAATAACCGACTTTTTCCAATGCCATTATTACCTATAACCACAGTATAATAGTTCTCGTTGACAGACGAAAAAAGCTCCCTACTAGTGAATGAAACACTCTTAGCTTCAAACTCTGACCTACCATAAAAAGATACATGTTCAAGTCTAAAAGACATATACAGAATTACCCCCTACAGTGTGATGAAGATTAAATGGATTATTTTCAACTTCAAATAAGTATTTATAACTAATTTTTCATTTTTTTAATAGTGCGCAGTGATGTTTATTTACGTGATATCTGCATGGAATGCTTTCACGTTAGGAACGTTGACTATTATCGTCTTAATAATTTCTAAGCGTTCACAACTAATGCCTAAAAGTGGGTGGCTTCGTATCGCACATCTTTGCTTTTCCGCTACTGCCTTTCGCGTAGGCCATAATGATTCCCCCGCGCTAACCGCTGTACTTTCCCGGCAAATTCGACCACGGTCTGGCCGGAGGTTGCCCGCACCTTCAATTGTTTTGCCGTGCTCAGCTTCGCAAACATCTCGCATTTACCCGGTCTTTACTGCCGTGTACCGGCTGCTCTTTGAGCGGCTGATATGGAGTATCTCCGGTAACTGCTGACGTTTGGTGTTCTGCTGCTGCTTGGCACACAGCTACTTCGCGATGTTATGCACCATCTCTTTACGTGCAGGTGTGGACAGGTTGCCAATCAGCGCATTCAGGCGGTCGTTGACCAGCACCAGGTCACTCATTGCTGCTACTCTCTGATAAGTCGGCCGCCTGCGTAAAGCTGCACCGGCTGCGCGTCATTCTCTGCTGTGGGTTCTCGCCAACGTGATTATCGTGCAGCACATCACCCAGACGCTCGTTGATTTGCTCAAAAGCTGCTGGGCCACACCTCCGAAAAAACGACAAAAATGTATCTGGACCCGCGAGAAAAAAGTTACGTTTTGCTTTAATTTTTCTCGGTTAGAAAAATGTTAAACCGAAAAATAGTGTGGTATAACGGAAAAAGGCCGGAATATAGAAATTCGAGTAAATTTCGAGTAATTTCGGAACGGCCTCTGTAAGTGCTTGTAATGACTTGCAAATAAAAAAAGACCGAACACGATTCCTGTATTCGGTCCAGGGAAATGGCTCTTGGGAGAGAGCCGTGCGCTAAAAGTTGGCATTAATGCAGGCTAAGTCGCCTTGCCTCTTAAGAATAGATTACCGACGCAGGTTTTCCAGTCCGCAGCAAAAGTGGTCAGAAAAAAGCCGCATTTAAGGTGACTGTTTATGCAAAAACAGCAATATCCCCTTGAGGTTATTGCTGTTTTTTTATGGCGAGATTTTATGCGGTTTTTAGCTTTTACACAGCTTCTGAGCGCGTTCTACAAATGGCTCAAGGCTCATTTTCTGCCCCGGATGCTGCGGGTCATCAACCTGAATCACGCCGATCGGCTGCCCGGTAGTTTTACCGCTTTTCACCTGCTGTTCCGCAACATCGTTCAGCGGATACTGCATCAGGGTGCTCGGGTTAATAGCAAACAGGGCGTTACCCGCGCGGCAGCTGAGCATCACCTCTTCGCGGTTGAACGCCCATTTGTCTTTACCCACCTCAAAGCGGCTCACGGTGATAATTTGCGGGGCGGCAAGCGCGGAACTGGCGCAGGCCATCAGCAGTAAAGTCAAAATGCTCTTTTTCATGAATCTCTCATCTAACCAGTTCGTTGCCGTCAGAACGGCTCCCAGGTCGCGAATATACTGACTAGCAGAATTACCGCCACCGATAAAATAACTTCCAGCCAGGTCAGCTGGATGAAACGTTTTTGCGCCCCGGCCCGTGCGGAATCAAAACGCGGCACCAGCAAATAACGGTTAACCAGCGCCAGAATGACCATCACCGCCACCAGCGCTACTTTCAGCGCCAGCAGCCGAAAGTACCCGCTTTCCACAGGCAGAGACCAGCCCAAAATGAGCAGGCCGTTGACAATGCCGGTGACCAGAACGGCCGCCACGGCAAGGTGCCCATAACGGGAAAAACGCATCATCGCCGTAATTGCCGGGCCTCGCCAGCGTGGTTTGCGCGCCATGTGCATACAGACCAGCAGCGGCAGAAGACCGCCCGCCCACCAGGCCGCGCTCAGAAGATGGATAGCGTGATTGATGCGTTGAAAAGCGCCGAGAGCGCCGTCGTGCATTGCGGCATGCCCTGCTCCGGCCAGTAAGATGAGCTGGGCGGCGGCCAACAGCAATAATAATCCCTGTAGCGCACGAGGCCTGAGCAGCACCACGCCAAAAGTAGCCACCGCCAGCAGCAGTTGCCAGATCCACACCGAGCCAAAGCGGGTGCCCGCAACCGCGAGCCAGACATCCGGGGAGAACACATCCGCCCAGCCGTCGCCCATCAGCCCGGCCTGAGCCATAAACAGCAGGCAGGCGCTGAGCAGAGAGAGCCAGACCGCCGGCCGCCACTGCATTTGCAGGCGGCGCACCAGTACCGGTTTAAAACGTTGCGGAGCCAACAGCGAGCAGCAAATGGCGCTGCCAAGCAGCACCATCAACGCGGTGAAATGGACAAAGCGCAGCGCGATGTAAAACGCCGACAGCATGGCGGTTACTTCACGGAGAAGTGGTAGTTGCCTTTAGTTTTGTGCCCGTCAACCGACACGACATGCCAGTCCACCGAATAATCACCCGGCTTTAACGCCTCTTCTACCGGCACAATAAGCTGTTTGTTATCCGTTGCATTGAGCTTCACTTTGCCGGTTTTTACATTCGCCTGCTGCGGGCCGGTAACGGTCACGCCGCTAAAGCCTGGCTCCACGCCTTCAGAGAAACTCAGCGTCAGCGCCTGCGGCGAAGCGGTAACAGCGGCATCGGCTGCCGGGGACTGCTGCTTTAAATGTGCGTGAGCAAGGACGGCAGGGGAAACGGCCATTGCGGCAACAAACGCGGCCACGGTTGCGATGCGGGAAGAGATGAACGCCATATTAACTATTCCTTTTTGTTATGTGATAAGGCGGAAAGGATAACTCCACCCCGATATCAAGTCGAGACGGGATAAGCTATTGTTACTTGTCATCCGTGGCGCAAAACAGTAACTTCTGCGCTGACATTGCAGGAGGATATGATGAGCTACAATCTCGCCGATTTGCCCCAGGAAGAGATGGACAAAGTCAACGTCGATCTCGCCGCCGCGGGCGTGGCCTTTAAAGAACGTTATAATATGCCGATCGTTGCCGAAGTGGTTGAGCGCGAACAGCCTGAACATCTCAGAACCTGGTTCCGCGAGCGGTTAATTGCCCACCGGCTGGCTTCGGTAAAACTCTCTCGCCTGCCGTATGAACCCAAGCAAAAATAAATCATTACCGCTGCTCAACAAGTGACGAAATGGATATTACTCTGTTTCTTGTTAGGGTACGGAAACGTTACGCCTGTATGGCAGGATGCTAAAACCTGTTAATGGAGCCTCGAATGCTGCGCATTATCGATACCGAAACCTGCGGATTGCAGGGCGGCGTGGTGGAAGTGGCCTCGGTAGACATTATCGACGGCCAGATAGTTAACCCGATGAGCGATTTGGTACGCCCCGACCGCCCCATCAGCCATCAGGCGATGGCTATTCATAAAATCACCGAACAGATGGTCGCCGATAAGCCGTGGATTGAAGATGTTATCCCTCGCTACCACGGCAGCCCTTATTACGTCGCCCACAATGCCAGCTTCGACAGGCGAATGCTGCCGGAAATGCCGGGTGACTGGATATGTACCGTCAAGCTGGCTCGTCGCCTTTGGCCGGGGATTAAGTACAGCAATATGGGGCTGTATAAATCGCTGAAGCTTGAGGTAGAAACGCCTGCCGGGCTGCATCAGCACCGGGCGCTGTTTGACTGCTACATCACCGCGGCGCTACTGCTGAAAATAATGGAAGTTTCCGGCTGGAGCGCCGAGCAAATGGTCACCGTTACCGGCCGCCCGGCGCTGGTGACCACCATGATGTTTGGCAAATACCGCGGCAAGCCTATCGCGGAAATCGCCGAGGACGATCCGGGTTATCTTCGCTGGATGCTGAATAACATCAAAGAGCTGGCCCCGGATCTGCGGATGACGCTAAAACATTATCTTGCCGATTAATGCATTCGCCCTGGCAGAGTTCCCTGCGCCAGGGCTATCAGGAAGGCAAACTCCAGCGCCACGCCCTCATAGGCTTTGAAACGCCCCGATTTCCCGCCGTGCCCTGAGTCCATATCGGTACACAACAGGAGCAATGTATCGTCCCGCTTGTGATCGCGAAGTTTTGCTACCCACTTAGCCGGCTCCCAGTATTGAACCTGCGAGTCGTGCAGGCCGGTCGTCACCAGCAAATGCGGGTAAGCCTGCTCGCTAACCTGGTCATAAGGGCTGTATTGCTTCATATAGCGGTAATATTCTTCATCCTGCGGATTGCCCCACTCTTCAAATTCGCCGGTCGTCAGCGGGATAGACTCGTCCAGCATCGTGGTAACAACATCGACAAACGGCACCTGGGCCACCACGCCGTGGAAAAGCTCCGGGCGTAAATTAATCGCCGTGCCCATCAACATTCCGCCCGCGCTACCGCCCATGCCATAGAGCAGGTCAGGATCGCCATACCCTAGTTTTAATAGCTCATCGCAGACGTCGAGGTAGTCGTTGAAGGTGTTCATCTTCTTCAAATATTTACCGTCTTCGTACCACTGCTGCCCCAGCTCACCGCCGCCGCGTACGTGAGCGATGGCGTAGACAAAGCCGCGATCCAGAAGGCTCAGACGGCTACCGCTAAAATCGGCATCCATGCTGCTGCCGTAGGAGCCATAGCCGTAAACCAACAGCGGATTTTTGCCGGGCCGGAAGTGCTTGCGGTGGTAAACCAGCGAAACCGGTACCTGAACGCCATCCCGCGCCGTTATCCAGAGATGCTCGCTGCGGTAGTTGCTGGCCTCAAAGCCCGCAACTTCGGTCTGTTTGATGACCCTGCGTTCGCCGCTGTCCATATTTAGCTCAAACAGCGTGTCCGGCGTGGTCATGGAAGAGTAACCATAGCGCAGGCACGCGGTCTCCGGCTCCGGGTTGTAGCCAAGCCAAGTCACATAGGCCGGGTCATCAAAAGCAATCCCGGTGGATTCTCTGGTGTGGCGGTTAATCTGGCGCAGGCTGGTCAGCCCCTGCTGGCGCTCCTCGACAACCAGCCAGTCTTTGAACAGGGTGAAATCTTCGAGCATCACCTGCTCGCGTGGAGCAATCAGCGTCTCCCACTGTTTTTCATCCCTGACCGCGCTGCGGTAAAGACCGAAGTTTTTCCCGTCTTTATTGGAGCGCAGGTAAAAATTATGCTGGTAGTGGTCAAGCGTGTATTCGTGATCTTTGCGGCGGGGGGCAAATACCTGCGGCTGAGCATCCGCCAGTTCGGCATCCAGCAGCAGTGCCTCGCTGGTGGTCGCGCTGGCAAGATGAATCACAATAAAGTGCTTAGACGTTGTCTTATGCACGCTGACGTAGAAAGTATCGTCTTTTTCCTCATACACCAGTTGGTCATCCGCAACCGGATGGCCAAGCGTATGCCGCCAGACCTGGTAAGGCAGCAGTGTTTTCGGGTGTTTGCGCACGTAGTAAAGCGTTACCGAGTCATTAGCCCAGACAAAGCTGCTGGAGACATTATCCAGCAGTTCCGGGTACCAGTTGCCGGTTTTCAGGTTACGCAGGCGAATGCCAAACTGGCGTCGTGATAAATAGTCCTCGGCCAGGGCCATGACTTCATTGTCCGGCGTAATCGCTAACCCGCCCATGGTGTAAAACTCGCTGTGGGCGGCACGTTTGTTGGCATCCAGCAGCAGCTCCCAGGCCTCCCACTCATCACGCATAGCGGACTGGCGCTGATAAATCGGGTACTCATTTCCCTTTTCATACACCTGCCGGTAGCGATAGCCGTTTTTGACATAAGGAGCCGAGACATCATGCGGCGGAATACGCGCGATCATCTCTTCCAGCAGCCTGTCCTGCAACGCCCGCTGGCTCTCCATTATCGTTTTGCCGTAGTCATTTTCCTGGTTCAGATATTCAAGCACCGCCGGGTCGGCACGCTCATCGTCGCGCAGCCAGTAATAGTTGTCCGTGCGGGTATCGCCATGAGTGGTCATAGCGTGGGGAATTTTTTTAGCTTTTGGCGGCATCAGTTTCTTCATTTGTCATTTAACACCCTGTAAGGGTGGCAAATTCAGGCGAGCTTGCAAGCGAAACGTGAGGGATAACACGAAAATGCCGGGAAGCCCGGCACTGTAAAAGCGGAGAAAATCAGGCGTCAGGCAGGAAGAGCCAGCTTCTGCTGCTGAATGTCCTGCTCAATGCTCGCCCTGACATCCTGCGGGATATTCAGAGCATCGCCCAGCGCGCTGAGGTAACTGCGCTCCATAAAGTGATCGACGTCGATAGCGGTGCAGCTGAGATAATAAAGCTCCAGCGCTTCCTCTTCGTTTTTCACATCACGCGCCAGCAGCTGCGGATCCAGCGGCCGGTCGATGGCTCGCTCAATCAGGGCTTTGCCTTCGCCGTCGATGCCCGTTTCGCGCAGCTGTTGCTCGATGAACTGACGTTCTTTGGCGTCGATATGACCATCGCTTTTGGCGGCAAACACCAGGGCGGTTATCAGGCGCTCCGTGCGCACATCGACGGAAGAGTGCTGATGCCCGTAGCCACTGGCCTGCGGCTGGCTCTGGCGAACCCGCTCTTTGTACTTGTTCCACAACACGCTACCGGCTACCGCACCGCCGCCGACCAACAGAGCGCTGGTGCCGTATTTTGTTAGCAATTTGCGTGAAGACTTGCTTGCCAGCAGTAGCCCCGCCAGCCCGCCGAGTGCGCCGGGCACCAGCAGCTTGCTAAGCCCCTCCGGGCCAGCGCCTGGCTGGGAAGATTGCTGAGAGGACGTTGATTGCCCCAGTAACGACTGAAGCTGCTGTAACCAGTTATTCATGACAGGCACCCCTTATTGGCTTAACTCGTCGAGAGTAGGCCACGGCACGTCAAGAAACGTATCAGAGGGCTAAAGATGGGAAAAGAATCGCGCCGGTAGCCCGGCGCCAGCATGCCGTGTTATGCCGCTTTGGTGCGTTTGCGCCCGGTGTGTTCGCTAACGTTATCTTCAGATACCGCAGCCGGTTCCTGTGCATCCGCTTTTGGTTCAGCAGCGGCAGCTTCTGCCCCGACGCTTGCCGTTTCTGGCTCCGGCAGCTTGCCGTTTTTCAGCACGCCTGCCAGCAGGTCTTTGTTTTCCGCCATCCACATCGCCAGAGTGTCGCTCTGCCCTTCTTCAAGCTCGAGTGGGCTTTGCTGTAGCCATTCACCCAGCACTTCGGCTAGATCCAGCATTTTGTCGTAAGCGTCAGCGTCCTTTTTACTGGCAAAGGCCATTTTCTCTTGTCCCTCTCTCACCACCACATATTTAATTTCGACCGCCATTTTGCAGCTCCATTTACCTGTTTATTTATCCAGTATAACGTCATTCATTTTAACACACAAGCCGGAAAGGCGCTGCCAACGCAAACGTTTTCGTTTATACTGCCGCGGTCTTTTTTCTCTGTTAAGGCTAAATCACATGTCAACGTTGGGAACAGCTCTGCGCCCGGCAGCTACTCGAGTAATGCTGCTTGGCTCCGGTGAATTGGGTAAAGAAGTGGCCATTGAATGCCAGCGCCTCGGCGTGGAAGTGATCGCCGTAGATCGCTACGCCAATGCGCCTGCGATGCATGTCGCGCACCGCAGCCACGTCATCAATATGCTGGATGCCGCCGCGCTAAAAGCGCTGGTTGCCGCCGAAATGCCTGACTTTATCGTTCCTGAAATTGAAGCTATCGCTACCGACGCCCTGCTGGAACTTGAGCAACAGGGCCAGCGCGTTGTGCCGTGCGCTCGCGCCGCTAAGCTGACCATGAACCGCGAAGGTATTCGCCGTCTGGCGGCGGAAGAATTACAGTTACCAACCTCAAGTTACCGTTTTGCGGACAGCGAAGAGGCGTTCCGCCAGGCCGTGCAGGAAATCGGCCTGCCGTGCATTGTTAAACCGGTGATGAGCTCTTCAGGCAAGGGGCAAAGTTTCATCCGCACCGCCGACCAGCTGCCGCAGGCGTGGGAATATGCCCAGCTTGGCGGGCGCGCCGGTAAAGGCCGCGTGATTGTTGAAGGCGTGGTTAATTTTGATTTTGAAATCACGCTGCTGACCATCAGCGCCGTGGACGGGATCCACTTCTGTGCGCCTATTGGCCATCGTCAGGAAGATGGCGACTACCGCGAGTCCTGGCAGCCGCAGCAGATGAGCGACCTTGCCCTTGAGCGCTCTAAAGAGATTGCCGGGAAAGTGGTTACCGCACTCGGCGGGCACGGCCTGTTCGGCGTAGAGCTGTTTGTTTGCGGCGACGAGGTTATCTTCAGCGAAGTCTCCCCTCGCCCACACGACACAGGCATGGTAACGCTTATCTCGCAGGACTTGTCCGAGTTCGCCCTGCATGTTCGCGCCTTCCTCGGCCTGCCTGTCGGTGATATTCGCCAATACGGTCCTGCCGCTTCGGCGGTTATCCTGCCCGAGTTGCAGAGCGACAATGTTAAATACTCGAATGTCGGGGCGGCATTAGGCGGCGGATTACAGTTGCGCCTGTTCGGGAAACCGGAAATCGGCGGTAAACGCCGCATGGGCGTAGCGCTGGCGACCGGGAATAGCGTTGACGAAGCCGTTGCCAGAGCGATTGCTTCTGCGGCTCAGGTAAAAGTTGAAGGCTAAAAAAATCGCCCTTAACTAAGGACGATTTGTTGATTAAGCCCTGCCATCGCGGCGGGGCTTTTTTATTGCTTACTGTTTCGCGCCTTCTACCGCTTCGCGAGCCAGTTTGGTGATACGGTCGTAGTCGCCCGCTTCCAGCGCGTCCGCCGGAACCAGCCAGGAGCCGCCGATACACAGCACGCTTTTCAGCGCCAGGTAATCACGGTAGTTAGCCGGGGAGATACCGCCGGTTGGGCAGAAACGGACCTGGGAGAACGGACCAGCAATAGCCTGCAGGGCTTTGGTGCCGCCATTGGCTTCAGCCGGGAAGAATTTGAACTCTTTCAGGCCGTAGTCCATGCCCAGCATCAGTTCAGAAACGGTGCTGATACCCGGGATAAGCGGGATGGTGCCTTCGGTTGCCGCTTTCAGCAGCGGCTCGGTCAGGCCAGGGCTAATAGCGAACTGTGCGCCTGCCTCCGTCACTTCCGCCAGCTGCTGCGGGTTCAGCACGGTACCGGCACCGATAATGGCTTCCGGCACTTCTTTGGCGATGGCGCGAATGGCGTCCATCGCACACGCGGTACGCAGCGTAACTTCCAGCACACGCACGCCACCGGCTACCAGCGCTTTTGCCATCGGCACAGCGTGTTCCAGCTTGTTTACCACGATAACCGGAACGACCGGTCCTGTTTTCAGGATCTGTTCCGCTGTTGTTTTCCAGTTTTTCATCTGAGCGCCTCTTCAGCCAACTTGTAATTTGTGAACCGCCGCGGCCAAGCCGCCACGGGATTAAAATTTAATGCAGGTTGCGCCTTGTTCAGCGCCGGAAAGCTGTTCACGCAGCGCACCAAACATTTCGCGCCCCGTTCCCACGCGCTCTGCGCTGAGATCCGGGTGATAAGCGGTACGGGCGGCAAGTTCAGCCTCGTCCACCAGCAGCGTCAGTTCGCCGGTCTGGCCGTTAACGCGGATAATATCGCCATCCTGCACCTTCGCCAGCAGCCCGCCATCGTAGGCTTCCGGGGTAACGTGGATAGCAGAAGGAACCTTGCCAGAGGCGCCGGACAGTCTTCCGTCGGTCACCAGAGCAATTTTGAAACAGCGGTCCAATAATACTCCAAGCGGCGGCATAAGTTTATGCAATTCTGGCATGCCGTTGGCTTTTGGCCCCTGATGGCGCACCACTACTACGCAGTCGCGGTCGAGTTTACCTGCCTCAAAGGCCGGTAATACGTCATGCTGGCTTTCAAAGATAACGGCCGGGGCTTCAATTACCTGATTCTCAACCGGAACGGCAGAGGTTTTCATCACCGCGCGTCCCAGGTTGCCGCTCAGCACTTTGGTGCCGCCGTGGCGCGAGAACGGTTTTTCCATGGTCGCGATAACGTCGCTGTCCAGCGGTTTGCTGGCACCTTCGCGCCACGCCAGCTCGCCGTTGTCCAGCCACGGCTCCATGGTGTAATGCTGCAAACCAAAACCGGCAACGGTATTCACATCTTCATGCAGCAGGCCGCCTTTCAGCAGTTCGCGCATAAGAACAGGCACGCCGCCAGCCGCCTGGAAGTGGTTAATATCCGCCGGGCCGTTCGGGTAGAGGCGCGCCAGCAGCGGCACTATCTCAGAAATGTCGGAGAAGTCATCCCAGTTAATAATGATGCCCGCCGCGCGAGCCATCGCCACCAGATGCATGGTGTGGTTGGTAGAGCCGCCGGTTGCCAGCAGCGCCACAATACCGTTCACCACCACTTTTTCATCGATCATTTTGCCCAGCGGCATCCACTCGTTGCCGTTGCCGGTCAGGCGGGTGACCTGCCGAGCGGCCGCGTCGGTCAGCGCGTGACGCAGTTCGGCATCCGGCTGTACAAATGAAGAGCCCGGCAGTTGCATCCCCATAAACTCAACCACCATCTGGTTGGTGTTAGCGGTGCCATAGAAGGTACAGGTGCCAGGGGCGTGATAAGAGGCCGCTTCGGCTTCCAGCAGCGCAAGGCGATCGACTTTACCTTCGGCATACAGCTGGCGAATGCGTACTTTTTCTTTGTTTGGCAGGCCGCTGGCCATCGGGCCCGATGGCACAAAGACCGCCGGCAGGTGGCCAAAGGAGAGCGCGGCCATCGTCAGGCCGGGGACAATTTTATCGCACACGCCGAGGTACAGCGCGCCATCAAACATATTATGAGACAGACCCACGGCGGTAGACATAGCGATGATTTCGCGGCTGAGCAGCGAAAGCTCCATCCCGTCCTGCCCCTGGGTTACGCCGTCACACATGGCCGGAACGCCGCCAGCAACCTGCCCGACTGCACCAACGGAATGCAGCGCTTTGCGGATCTGCTCGGGGTAATGCTCATACGGCTGGTGGGCGGAGAGCATGTCGTTGTAAGAGGTAATGATCGCAATATTGTTACGCAACATGCTTTTCAGCGCGGCCTTGTCATCCGGCTGGCAGGCGGCAAAGCCGTGCGCCAGGTTACCGCAGGCCAGTTCGGAGCGGTGAACGGTTTGGCTCTTAGCCTTCTCGATACGTGCCAGATAGGCTTCTCTCGTTGGGCGGGAGCGCTCAATGATGCGCGATGTTACCCGTAACAAATTTGGATTCATAAAAATTCCTCAGAAAGTGGCTGTTCTCCCGTATTACAGAAGGTTCGTTTTGGGTGCAAAAAACTGACTTACCGCCCATCAACCCTGCTATCGGGAGCAAAATCGCTTCAGCTAGTGTAAATAAAAAAGCCCCGCAGGTGAATCCACGCGGGGCTTTAATTCATAAAAAACTATGCCACTTCTGTGTTAGATCATGTTACCGGTAAAATGAAAGCGATTTGTTATCGCCTGTTTGCCGTTAACCTTCGCGACTGTTACTCAAATTCGTTCCATGAGTGTCCGTCGCGGGTGATCATAGCAACCGATGCTACCGGCCCCCAGGTACCAGCCTGGTAAGGTTTCGGCGCATCGTTGTCCGCAGCCCAGGCTTCGGTGATGGAGTCGACCCATTTCCACGCTTCTTCGACTTCATCGCGACGAACGAACAGCGCCTGAATACCGCGCATGGTTTCCAGCAGCAGACGCTCGTAGGCATCCGCCAGGTGCGATTCGTTAAAGGTCTCGGAGTAGCTCAGATCAAGCTTGGTGGTTTGCAGGTTATGCTTGTGCTCCAGACCCGGCACTTTGTTCAGGATCTGGATATCCACGCCTTCATCCGGCTGCAGGCGAATGGTCAGCTTGTTCTGCGGCAGCTCCTGCCAGGAGTCTTTGAACAGGTTAAGCGCCGGGTTCTTGAAGTAAACCACGACTTCAGAGCATTTGGTTGGCAGACGTTTACCTGTACGCAGGTAGAACGGCACGCCGGCCCAGCGCCAGTTGTCGATGTCCACGCGGATTGCCACGAAGGTTTCGGTGGCGCTGGATTTGTTAGCGCCCTCTTCTTCGAGGTAGCCCGGCACTTTTTTACCCTGAGCAAAGCCTGCGGTGTACTGACCGCGTACGGTTTTATCCCGCACGTTAGTGCGGTCGATGCGGCGCAGGGATTGCAGAACCTTCACTTTCTCATCGCGGATATGGTCAGCAGTCAGATCGGACGGCGGAGACATAGCAATCATGCAGAGAATTTGCAGCAGGTGGTTCTGGATCATGTCGCGCATCTGCCCGGCCTGATCGAAGTAACCCCAGCGGCCTTCAATGCCCACTTCCTCGGCCACGGTGATTTCCACGTGATCGATGGTGCGGTTGTCCCAGTTGTTGGCGAACAGGGAGTTAGCAAAGCGCAGAGCCAGCAGGTTGAGTACCGTCTCTTTGCCCAGATAGTGGTCGATACGGTAAACCTGGCACTCTTCGAAGTATTCACCAACCTGGTCGTTGATCTCCTGGGAGGTTTCCAGCGAAGTTCCCAGCGGTTTTTCCATCACGACGCGAGCAGGTTTGGCATTGAGCTTCGCTTTACCCAAACCTTTGCAGATGGCGCCGAAGGTGCTTGGCGGCATCGCGAAATAGTTGATTGTGACGCGGTTCTGCTGGTCGAGCATTTTCCCCAGTTTGGAGAAAGCGCCGGTGTCGTTGACGTCCAGGTTGCAGAAATCAAGGCGACCGCTCAGTTTTTCCCACAGGCTCTCGTCAATCTTCTCTTTCATGAAGGTTTCGAGGGCTTCGCGTACCACTTTGGTGTATGTCTCTTTATCCCACTCCGCGCGGCCAACACCGAGAATACGGGTGTCCGGGTGGATTTGACCTGCTTTTTCCAGCTGATACAGGGATGGCAACAGTTTCCGGCGCGCCAGGTCGCCTTTTGCACCGAAAATGACCAGATCGCACGCCTGGGCTGTTTGCGTTACCGCCATGTTTGTCTCCTCGTTTCGGATATCCCGGCCGTTACCGCCCCTGAAGGGCGCGGATAGCATTAAGCCGGGCAACTCTTGTAATTTTATTACGCTGCAATGTACTGCTTTTGCTGAATTGACGACAACCGTTAAGCCCGGTTTGATCGCCACATTTGCTAACTTTTCCCAGAATGCCGCACTAAATCGTTATTTGATGCCGTTTTTTCGTACAATGTAACCGGTGCCAAAGTTAGACGCCGATCATGTAATGAAAAAAAACAACAACATTATGTCAGTGACACGCCCTTTAACATTTTAGCGAGAGTATATTCTTGCTAAATCGGCCCACGATTTCTCCAGTTAATGAAATCGCTAAAACCCATGAGTGCCCGTCTTTATGAATATGCTGGAAAAAATCCAGTCTCAGCTGGAACACCTTAGCAAATCAGAGCGCAAAGTCGCAGAAGTGATTCTCGCCGCTCCCCAGGATGCCATCCACTCCAGCATCGCCACCCTCGCCCGCAGCGCTGATGTCAGTGAACCGACCGTTAACCGCTTCTGCCGCCGCCTGGAAACCAAAGGCTTCCCTGATTTTAAACTACATCTCGCCCAGAGTCTGGCGAATGGCACGCCTTATGTAAACCGCAATGTTGATGAAGATGATAGCGTCGAGTCTTACACCGGCAAGATTTTCGAGTCCGCAATGGCGAGCCTCGACCGCGTGCGCCAGTCGCTGGATATGTCCGCCGTTAACCGCGCGGTAGACTTGCTGACACAGGCAAAGAAAATTGCCTTCTTTGGCCTCGGCTCTTCCGCCGCCGTCGCCCATGACGCAATGAACAAATTTTTCCGTTTTAACGTGCCGGTTATCTACTCGGACGATGTCGTCATGCAGCGCATGAGCTGCATGAATTGTACCGAACAGGACGTCGTGGTGCTTATCTCCCACACCGGGCGGACCAAAAATCTGGTCGAGCTGGCGCAGCTGGCGCGTGAAAACGATGCCATCGTGCTCGCTATCACGTCCGAGGGCAGCCCGCTTGCCCGGGAAGCCTCGCTTTCACTGCTGCTTGACGTCCCGGAAGATACCGACATTTATATGCCGATGGTTTCGCGGCTTGCCCAGTTAACCGTAATTGACGTGCTGGCAACCGGCTTTACTTTGCGCAGGGGCGCAAAATTCAGGGATAACTTGAAGCGAGTCAAGGAAGCGCTCAAAGAATCGCGCTTTGATAAAGAACGTCTTATCTCAGGCGATGAACGTTAAATTTTGATAACAAAGTTGTAACTTATTAGGCTGTTCGGTTACGTTGTCATGGGTGCTCACAGCGCACCCTGACCCACCGAGTTTTGTTCACGCAACACCAAGTTGTTTCAGTCAACGGAGTAATACATGTCCAGACGGCTACGCAGAACCAAAATCGTTACCACCTTAGGCCCGGCAACCGACCGCGATAATAATCTGGAAAAGATTATTGCCGCCGGCGCTAACGTGGTGCGTATGAACTTCTCCCACGGCTCGGCTGAGGATCATCAGCTGCGTGCGGATAAAGTTCGTGAAATCGCCGCAAAACTGGGGCGGCATGTCGCGATCCTCGGCGATTTGCAAGGTCCAAAAATCCGTGTTTCAACCTTCAAAGAAGGTAAAGTATTCCTCAATATCGGCGACAAATTCCTGCTGGACGCCAACCTCGGTAAAGGCGAAGGCGACAAAGAAAAAGTCGGTATCGACTACAAAGGCCTGCCTGCCGACGTGGTGCCAGGAGATATCCTGCTGCTCGACGATGGCCGCGTACAGCTGAAAGTGCTGGACGTTCAGGGCTTGAAAGTGTTCACCGAAGTGACCGTTGGCGGCCCGCTTTCCAATAATAAAGGCATCAACAAGCTGGGCGGCGGGCTTTCCGCCGAGGCGCTGACCGATAAAGATAAAGCGGACATTCTGACCGCGGCGAAAATTGGCGTTGATTACCTGGCCGTTTCCTTCCCTCGCTGCGGCGAAGACCTGAACTACGCCCGCCGTCTGGCGCGCGACGCAGGCTGTGACGCGAAGATCGTGGCGAAAGTTGAACGCGCCGAAGCCGTCTGCGATGAAGCGGCGATGGACGACATCATCCTCGCCTCTGACGTGGTAATGGTTGCCCGCGGCGACCTCGGCGTAGAGATTGGTGACCCGGAGCTGGTCGGTATTCAGAAAACCCTGATTCGCCGCGCCCGTAAGCTTAACCGCGCCGTGATCACCGCGACCCAGATGATGGAGTCGATGATTACCAACCCAATGCCAACCCGCGCCGAAGTCATGGACGTGGCAAACGCCGTGCTGGACGGGACCGATGCGGTAATGCTGTCTGCCGAAACCGCTGCGGGCCAGTATCCTGCGGAAACCGTTGCCGCAATGGCTCGCGTCTGCCTTGGTGCAGAGAAGATCCCAAGCATTAACGTTTCCAAACACCGCCTGGACGTGCAGTTCGACAACGTGGAAGAAGCGATTGCCATGTCGGCCATGTACGCGGCGAACCACCTGAAGGGCGTTACCGCCATTATTTCCATGACCGAGTCCGGGCGTACCGCTCTGATGACCTCGCGCATCAGCTCCGGTCTGCCGATTTTCGCCCTCTCCCGCCACGAACGCACTCTTAACCTGACTTCGCTGTACCGCGGCGTCACGCCGGTCTATTTTGACAGCGTTAACGAAGGCGTTGTGGCCGCAAGCGACGCGGTAAACCTGCTGCGCGATAAAGGCTACCTGATTTCCGGTGACCTGGTTATCGTGACCCAGGGTGACGTGATGAGCACCATCGGCACCACCAATACCACCCGTATTCTTTGCGTTGAGTAATCCGCACACGCTATAACCGGGCAAGCTCTGCAAGGGCCGCGAGATATCATCGCGGCCTTTTTTATTTCCTGCGTCACGGGCCGCCGCCAAATCCACACAAAACCCATTATTTTAAAATTATAATCAATGTGTAATGATATGTTATAACATTACACATTGTGACTGAGTGATTCTTAGCTCCGCCATTTTTTGAACAGGCACGTTCATTTGAGTACACACATACCGCTATGAAAATCCAACGCACCGTCTTATTTCCCGGCATTTTGTTTACGCTTTTGTCTCCCCAACTTTTTGCCTCAGAGTGCAACACAGCTTCATGTGAAGAAAATATTACCGTAGAAAGCAACGCGCCTGCCGGGCTTGCCCCTGCCAGCGGCACGGCATCACGTCTGGGGCTGACCGACCAAGAAACGCCACGCTATGTAGAAACCTTTTCACAAAAAGAGATCCTCGCCCGCGGCGACCGCACGCTTGCCGAGACGGTCGCCCATGCTACCGGGATGTCCGGCGTAGCCTCCCCTACACTTTCAAACAGCTTTTCACTGCGCGGCTTTATGCCGGTGAGTTGGCTGTTGGACGGAATGGAAATGCCGGGCAGCACGCTTCAGTTGGGTAACCCCGCGCACTATCAGCAGGTGGATGTTTTGCACGGCCCCGGCTCCGCACTCAACGGCATCGGTGCAACCGCCGGAAGCGTCAACCTGGTTTCGCGCCAGCCGGGTTTCGTGCCATCCCCTGCAATGCTTAGCTATCAGTTGGGTAGCCACAGCACCCAGTCCTTGCTGGGCGGGGGCGGAGGTACGCTGCCGGGGGATAAGATTGCCTGGCGTCTTGACGCTTCCGGGAGCGGCGGCAATAGCCAGGTTCAGCACGAGCGCAACCGCCAGTCCAGAATCAGCGGCTCGCTGCTTTTCCGCCTCACTGACGAAACCACTCTGACGCTGTACGGCGACAGGATGAACAACAGCAGCGACAACCCCTACTTCGGCACACCGTTGGTAGAGGGTAAAGTGCAAAAGAATCTACGCGGCATCAACTACAACAACCTGACCGACGCAAAGATAGCCAGCCATGCCACGGTATTGCAGGCCGTGCTGGACAGTGCTCTGGCCCCCGGGCTCACGTTTAATAACCATACCTGGTTTTACTCTGGCTACCGCTACTGGCACAACGTTGAACGCTATCGCTACGACACCGCCTCACCGGACACGATCAACCGTGACTCATGGGGCGATTTAAGCCACAAAAATACGCTGTTAGCCAACCGTTCAAGCGTTTCAATCGACCATACTTTGCTGGGCCTTGATAACCGAATGGTTGCCGGGATAGAGCTACAGACCGGCCAATTTGATTACCAAAAAAACGGCTTTCCCGGCTCGCAGGATATCCCCATGTTCAGCCCTGCGCGCGAGCCCTTTAGCGCTGAAACCAACATTACGCGTGCCCCATGGAGCAAAGTTACCCAGCGCCAGTATGCGGCCTTTCTGGAGGACAGTCTTCAACTGACGGACCGTCTTAGCTTGCTGAGCCAGCTGCGCCTTACGAGACTGAATATGGATTGGCGCTACTACACGCCAGCGGCCAGTGAAAGCCAGAATCGCAGTTTCCTGAATACCGGCCTCGGCCTGAACTGGGACATCAGCAGCAACACCACGCTTTATGCCAGCTATGCTAACGGCAAGGAAGCGGGCGGCGACATCTTCTTTCTTAGCGCCGACCAGACGCACCTGCCTCTGACAAACTCGCAACAGTGGGAAACTGGGATCAAGAGTCAGTTCTGGGATCGCAGAGCATCGGTTAATCTTGCTCTCTATCAGTTACGCAAAAACAACCTGTTTACCCCTTCAGCCTCCACGCCGGGCGAGCTTCTCGCCGTGGGGCAACAAACGTCCCGTGGCATTGAGCTTTCTTCTACGATACAACCCACCGAGCGCTGGGAAGTGGCGGGTAATGTCGCATGGACACATGCAAGGTTTAACCGCTTTAGCGCGGGTTCTCCGCCTGAAAACCTGAACGGGAATCAGCCTGCCTACGTCCCGACATGGAGCAGTAATCTCGCAATAACCTGGCACCCTATCCACCCCCTCAGCCTGATGAGCGCTCTCCGCTATGTTGGCAGCAGCTACAATGACTCCTCCAATAGCCGAAAAATGGACGATTACATCACGCTGGATCTGACTGCCGAGTACCAGCTAACGCCTAAAGTTACGGTGGGTTCGCGCGTACGCAACGTGACCAATACTTTCTATTCTTACCAGCGGACTTACGACAGCCAGGTTCTGATTGCTCCGTCTCGCACCTGGGAAGGCTGGGTGACGGTATGGTTCTGAGGTTGAAGTTAGCAACCTTAATGCTTACGGCGACCGGCCTGTTATTTTCCCCAGCGGCCCCGGCCATAAGCCTGAGCAATTGTGGCGAGCCGCAGACGTTTACCGCGCCACCTAAGCGTATTGTGGTTTACGGCAATCCGGCTCTGGAAAACCTCCTGGCGCTGGGCGCACGGACAGAAATTGTTGGCGTGGTAGGCTACGCGCCGCACAAAGATCCTCAAGGCAGAGCGGCCCGAACCGCCCTTTCGCTTCCCGTCGTAGCCGGGAATGGCCTGATTTCCGCCGAGGCGCTGCTGCTGCTACGCCCTGAAATGGTCTACTCCTCAAGCTGGTACTGGCTTTGGTCACCTGAAGGGGCAACACGCGATCAAATGACGGCCTGGGGAATATCAAGCTGGCTCTCGCCCGGCGCCTGCACAGGACAGCAGAGTGCACCTCAGCAAAAAATCAGCTTTGCCGACCTGTTTCGGGAAATTGAGGATCTGGCGAAAATTTTACGTCTCGAGAAACAGGGCAAGGCGCTCGTTAGTATGGCGAAAGTGCACCTTGCCACTCTGCGCCAGCGTGCGCGCCTCCTGCCCCCGGCGCGGCTACTCTGGTGGTATTCCGGCACGGACTCACCCTACGTTGCGGGGTGCTGTGGCGTTCCAGAAATGCTGAGTGAGGAAAGCGGCAGCCGCAATATTTTCTCTGATGTGCCAGCGCTTTGGCCAAATATCTCCTGGGAAGAGATAGCCCGCAGGGACCCGGATATCCTGGTACTGGCAGATCTGCCGAGGGGCGGTGCCGGAGACAGTGCGGGAGATAAAATAGCTTTCCTCAATCAATTCCCTCTTACCGCCGGCCTGCGCGCCGTAAAAGAAAAAAAATTCATCATTTTGTCCGGCTATGACATGGATCCCTCGATCCGCTCGCTGGACGCTCTGGACAGGCTCATCGCCTCACTTTCTGTTAAGGAAAATCATGACTGACATCACCCTGGACACCCTTGTCACACTTTGGGATAGGCAACAAAGCGCCTACATTGCCAGCAGGGAAGCACGCTTCGACGCCCTGATGGACATACTTGCACTGCAATTTGAGGGGGATTTCTCACTGCTTGAACTGGGATGCGGGCCAGCCTCTCTCACCAGACGCCTTCTTCAGCGTTTCCCGTCCGTACACGTCACCGCGGTGGATTTCGATCCGGTCATGCTGGCCATCGCCCGTGAAACACTCCTTCCGTTCGGCGACCGCGTTCGTATTTTGTCCGCCGATTTGGCCCTCCCAAGCTGGCAGGAAAAAATTGTCGGGCTGCGCCCGCAAGCTATCGTGTCCAGCACCGCGCTGCATTGGCTGATGCCTGACAGGCAGCACGCTCTACACTGTGAGATTCAAAGCTTGCTGGCCGATAACGGGGTATTTCTCAATGCCGATCACCAGCGTTTTAACCCGGCTGAAGTTAACAAGAAAGCCCTCAGTGAGCGCCATGACGCACTCACCCAGCAGCAGGCCTGGGATAACGGCGTAGTTGACTGGGATGCGTGGTTTACTCTTGCCAAAGAGATACCAGAAATTGCCCAGTTGATCCCGGCGCGGGAAGCCGTGTTCTCTGGTCGCCCGGTTCCCCCGCCCACTTCGCTAACCTTCCAGCTGGCGAGCCTCAGCCAGGCCGGTTTCCAGGAGACAGGAACCCTATGGCAGTTGATGGACGATTATCTGATTGCCGGATGGAAATAGGCGCGTGAAGCTACTTCGCCTGTTGCTATGTGGCATAGCGGCTCTGGCAGCGCTGGTGTATAGCCTGCGTTTTGGGGCCGTTACATTGTCGCTTAACGATGTGATTCAGCTCCTTAACCCGGCCCTTCCCGAAGAGCCGGACATGGCGCTTTACCATAAAATCGTCTGGTCGTTACGCTTACCCCGAGCCCTCCTGGCGATGACCTGCGGCGGCGGGCTGGCACTGGCGGGAGCCGTGCTTCAGACGTTAACCCGCAACCCACTGGCCGATCCGTGGCTGCTTGGCATATCTTCCGGTGCTGGCCTGGGGGCGGTCGTTATCATTGCGCTGGGTATCCAGCCGCTGTTAACGGCCATCCCGTCCGGGGCATTTGCGGGCGCGCTGTGCGCATTTGGATTGGTACTACTTTTAGCCGGACTGGCCGTGACGCAGCCCGCCCGGTTTATTCTTTCCGGCGTGGCCGTTGGGCAATTGCTGAGCGCATTAACCTCACTGATCGTCTTCTGGCAAACGGATGCGACAACCTCGCGTGGGTTTACCTTCTGGCTGCTTGGTGCGTTTGGGCAGGCAACATGGGCGCAGGTGGCTATCTGTGCCACCGCGCTATTTTTTGTGGGGGCGCTTTGCCTGGCAATGTCCCCAACCTTGAACGTGATGGCGCTGGGAAATGTAGCTGCTAAGGGCCTGGGGGTTAACGTTATCGCCCTGCAGATATCGCTCTACCTGGCCATCACGCTGCTTACCGCCACGCTGGTTTCGTTCTGCGGGGCAATTGGCTTTGTCGGCCTGACAGTCCCCCATCTGGCAAAACTGATAATCGGCAATCGCCATCAATGGGTTTTGCCTGCCAGCATTCTCTGCGGCGCTATGCTGACGCTAGTGTCCGATACGCTGGCGCGTACGCTATTTTCCCCAAGAGAGCTTCCTCCGGGCATCATCACGGCGCTTATTGGCGTACCGGTATTTCTGCTCGCCCTCCACCGTCGCCCAAATCCTTAACTCCCTGTGTAGAAAAACGCAGGCCTGAGAGCCCTCCGCTTACGCCGCCCCTGGAGTTGTCACGAAATTGTTAACTCTCGAGGAGGATTTAGTGAGTATTCTCTTAATAAAGTACAGGCGCAGGTTCATGAAGAGTCCGGTCAATTTCACCCGACTTTCCGTTCTTTCACCCCACGGGGGCTTTGACGATGCTGGTAATTATTCTTGCTTATCTGGGCGGCCTGTTGACCATCGCCAGCCCCTGTATCCTGCCTGTGCTGCCTTTTGTGTTCGCTCGCTCCGACCAGCCCTTTGCCCGAACCGGGTTGCCGCTGCTGGCCGGAATGGCGATAACCTTTACCCTGTTTGCAACCCTGGCGGCCGGGGCGTGGCGTTGGTCCTGATGGCGCTGTTTGGTATTACGCTGCTGTTTCCGCATATTGCCGAGCGGGTAATGCGCCCGCTGGTTAACATCGGCAAGCCTGCCCGCTTTAAAGTCACTATTGATGGCCAGGCACCCGGCAGCGTTCACGGGAGCGATGTCGCGCCCGACGGCAGCGGAACGGTAACCGAACAGCGTCTGTATCAGCTTATTCGTCAATCAAGCGGCGACGGCGAGCATACCTTCAGCATTGAGTTTGAAGATGCGGACGTCAACGCTTATGCCTTCACCTTTGGTTAAATCAGGCGGGAATCAAATGAAATCATTTATTCGTTCAAAATGGATTTTAGCCGCTCCAGCGCTGATGATTGCGACGCTGGTTTTTCAAAACACGGCGTGGTCTCAGGCCGAATCGGCGGTGAGCATCCCGGCACCACAACAGGATGAAGCACCTGCGGGCGCACATCTGGAGACAGCGGTCTTTGCCGGAGGGTGTTTTTGGGGCGTTCAGGGCGTCTTTCAGCACGTTAAGGGCGTAACCAGCGCAATATCCGGCTACACCGGCGGCAAGGCCCGAACCGCAAATTACGAAACTGTGAGTATGGGGATGACCGGCCACGCGGAGTCGGTGCAGGTTATCTTCGATCCCACTCAGGTGACCTACGGCCAGCTACTGCAAATTTTCTTTTCCGTGGCCCACAATCCGACGGAGTTAAACCGTCAGGGGCCGGACTACGGAACGCAGTACCGTTCCGCCATTTTCCCGATGAATGAATCTCAGACGAAGATAGCACAGGCCTATATCACCCAGTTGAACCAAAGTCATAGCTTTAGCGCACCGCTGGTAACGACCGTTGAGCAAGACGCTCACTTTTACCCTGCGGAGAAATACCACCAGAATTTCCTCAACGACAACCCGAATTACCCCTACATTGCTATCAACGATATTCCAAAAGTTGAGCAGCTAAAGCAGTTCTTCCCGGTTTTGTGGAGTGACAAACCGGTGTTAGTTAAATCCTGACGATTGTCACCGCGCCATACACGGCGCGGTTCTTCTCTGCACTACTTCTTCTTTTTCGGGTATAGCTCATCCCGGCAATACGGCTCTGTTTCGCCCTCTTTGCGGGTTTTCAGCAGCTTCAGGATCCAGGTGTACTGCTCAGGGTGCGGGCCAACAAGCAGCTCCACTTCTTCGTTCATGCGCCGCGCGAGGGTGTGGTCGTCGGCTTCCAGCAGGTCGTCCATCGGCGGGCGAATAAATATGTCCAGGCGATGGGTTTCACTGTTATAAACCGGGAACAGCGGGATCACTCGCGCCCGGCAAACCTTCATCAGGCGGCCAACGGCCGGCAGAGTCGCTTTGTAAGTCGCGAAGAAATCAACAAATTCACTATGCTCCGGGCCGTGATCCTGATCCGGAAGGTAATAACCCCAGTAACCCTGGCGAACCGAGCTGATAAACGGCTTGATACCGTCGTTGCGGGCATGCATACGCCCACCAAAGCGGCGGCGAACGGTATTCCAGACGTAATCGAATAGCTGATTGCCCTGGTTGTGGAACATTGCCGCCATTTTTTGGCCTTCAGAAGCCAGCAGCATAGCGGGGATATCTACCGCCCAGCCGTGCGGCACGAGGAAAATCACGTTCTCGCCGCGCTCGCGGATTTCATCGATGATTTCTTTTCCATGCCAGTCCACGCGCTGCATGACTTTCTTCGGATCGCGCAGGCCAAGCTCGGCCATCAGCACCATGGCCTGAGGGGCGGTAGCAAACATCCGGTCGATAATGGCTTCGCGGCGCTCTTCCGGCATCTCCGGGAAACAGTAAAGCAGGTTTATCTGGGCGCGGCGACGAGCGCTTTTGGCCAGCCGCCCGGCTAAGCGCCCAATTTTCCCCAGCAGCGGGTCGCGTTGCCCCGGCGGCAGCAGCGCCAGCCCGGCAAACGCGCCCACGCCAAGCCATGCGCCCCAGTAGCGCGGGTGTAGAAAGGCTTTCTGGAATTCTGGGATGAACTCACTGTGGTTTTTTTTTGCTTTTTCCATGCGGCTCTCAGTATTTCGCCAACGCGTTGACGATACGAATTTATGGCTATTTTAGCGGGGCAAAGGCTGGCAGACAAAAGAAAAAGCCGGTAACAGGTACCGGCTTTATACTCTTTAAGCAGAATCAGTCAAAACGCAGCTGCGGGACAACCTCTTTTACCTGAGCCAGGTAATCGCTGCGATCGGAACCGGTCAACCCTTCAGAGCGCGGCAGCTTCGCCGTCAGCGGGTTTACGGCCTGCTGGTTGATCCACACTTCATAATGCAGGTGCGGGCCGGTTGAGCGCCCCGTGTTGCCGGAAAGCGCAATGCGGTCACCGCGTTTCACTTTCTGGCCCGGTTTCACCAGCAGCTTTTTAAGATGCATATAGCGCGTGGTGTAGGTCCGCCCGTGGCGAACGGCCACGAAGAAACCGGCCGCGCCGCTGCGCTTAGCCATCACGACTTCACCGTCACCCACAGCCAGAACCGGCGTGCCCTGCGGCATCGCAAAGTCCACGCCTTTATGCGGCGCTATGCGGCCCGTAACCGGGTTAAGACGGCGAGGGTTAAAGTTAGAAGAAACACGGAACTGTTTCACGGTCGGGAAGCGCATAAAGCCTTTTGCCAGGCCCGCACCGCTGCGGTCGTAGAACTTACCGTCTTCGGCGCGAATAGCGTAATAATCTTTGCCGTCGCTGCGCAGGCGCACGCCAACCAGTTGGCTTTGCTCACGTTTTCCGGCCAGCATTTCACGGGACATCAGCACCGAGAACTCGTCGCCTTTTTTCAGCTTGCGGAAGTCCATCTGCCACTGCATCGCTTTGATAACAGAGCTAATTTCAGCGCTGGTTAAACCGGCGTCTCTGGCGCTGGCAACAAAGCTTGCGCCCACAGTGCCCTTCAGAACGCTGTTCACCCAGTCGCCCTGCTGGGTTTCGCTGCTCATTTTAAAACCGTTTTCAGTACGATCGTAGGTGCGCGTTTCGCGGCGAGACATTTCCCACGTCAGGCGCTGGAGATCGCCATCCGGAGTAAGTGTCCATGAGATCTGTTGGCCGATTTTCAGGTTACGCAGGTCTTTATCAACCGAGGCAATCTGGCTGATATCGCCCAACTCGATGCCGTACTGATTAAGAATGCTGCTCAGCGTATCGCCGGTAGAAACAACATATTCATGAACGCCCGCTTCGCCGGACGTTTTATCGTCAAGCTCGTCCTGCGGGATGGTGTCATCTTCGGCGTCGGGAGACTGATCAAGAGGTTCACTGGCCTCCGGCAGCAGCGAATGGATTTCGCTTTTCTCAAGCTCGATAGTTTTAATTATCGGGCTAGACTGCGGATGGTAGATGGACGGTCGCCACACGGCGACCGCGAGAGTAAGAACCGTAAGGGACCCCAGCATAACGCGGTGGGGTCGTGACAAATTGTCAAATGCCATGGCGACAGAGCGGGCTATCTGTTGCACGTATTCACTTCCTCGTTAATCTCCTTTCAGGCAGCTCGCGTACTGGTTCGCAAGTCCGGTCATAAACTGCATATAGCTGTTTTTACCCAATGCGACACTCATTCCCAGAGGATCTAACGTGCCGGAGCGAACATTAGTGCCTCGGGCTACGGCGTTAATGACCGCTGGCCTGAATTGTGGTTCAGCAAAAACGCAAACCGCTTTGTGCTCAACCAACTGTGTTCTGATTTCATGTAAACGCTGCGCACCAGGCTGTATTTCAGGGTTTACGGTAAAGTGACCAAGCGGGGTCAAACCGTAGTGTTTTTCAAAGTAGCCATAGGCGTCATGAAAAACGAAATACCCTTTTCCTTTCAGCGGTGCCAGCACGGAACCCACCTGCTTATCGGCGTCGGCTAAGCCTGACTCGAATTGTTTCAGGTTGGCGTCAAGTTTGGCTCGATTTTCGGGCATAAGTTCCACTAATTTATCGTGGATTGCAACCGCTGACAGCCGCGCCACCTCTGGGGAGAGCCAAATGTGCAAGTTGTATTCACCGTGATGGTGATCTTCGTCACTCTTTGCTCCATGAGCCTGTTCCTCGCCATGGTCGTGCTCGTCGTCGTCACCGCCTTTCATCAGTAAAGGTTTCACGCCGCCCAGCGCCGCAAGCTGCAGCTGTTTTTGCTCGGGAAGCTGGCGAACGGACTTTTGCATGAAAGCTTCCATCTCAGGCCCGACCCAAACCACTAAGTCCGCGCCCTGTAAGCGTTTTACATCTGACGGACGTAGCGCATAATCATGTTCGGAAGCGCCATCTGGCAGTAATACTTCTGTGCTGGTGACGCCGTCGGCAATGGCGGATGCGATAAAACCGAGCGGCTTAATCGAGGCGACAACGGCGGCGCTGGCCGCGGTTGCGCCGAAGCCCCAGAGAGCGGTGGAAAATGCAGCGAAAAGAAGTGTCTTTTTATGTAACATAATGCAACTTATCATCGTGAATGCCTTAAGAATTGTGATATTATAACATTCGCTAACTTATGCAACCCCTGAAATTGTCATGACTAATTTGGTTGAACTAGAAAATATTTCGGTCTCCTTCGGCCAGCGCCGCGTGCTGGCCGATATCTCTCTGGCGCTAAAGCCGGGCCGCATCCTTACGCTGCTTGGGCCAAACGGCGCAGGTAAATCTACCCTGGTGCGCGTTGTGCTTGGCCTGGTCAAGCCGGATAAGGGCGTGATTAAGCGTGACCAGCATCTGCGTATTGGCTATGTGCCACAAAAGCTGCATCTTGATGCCACTTTACCGCTGACGGTCAGCCGTTTTTTAAGGCTGCGCCCGGGCGTGAAAAAAGCAGATATCCTGCCCGCGTTAAAGCGAGTCCAGGCCGCTCACCTTATTGATGCCCCGATGCAAAAGCTCTCGGGTGGCGAAAATCAGCGCGTGCTGCTGGCGCGGGCGCTTCTCAACAAACCACATCTGCTGGTTCTGGATGAGCCAACCCAGGGTGTCGACGTTAACGGCCAGCTGGCGCTTTACAATTTGATCGATCGGCTGCGCCAGGAACTCAACTGTGCGGTGCTGATGGTTTCGCACGACCTTCACCTTGTGATGGCAAAGACCGACGAAGTGCTTTGCCTTAACCACCACATCTGCTGCTCAGGCACGCCGGAAGTGGTGTCCATGCACCCGGAGTTTATCGCCATGTTTGGCCCGATAGGCGCCGAGCAGTTGGGGATTTATCGTCACAATCATAATCATCGTCACGATCTGCAGGGTCGCATCGTTTTGCGCAGAGGGAATGGTCAGTAATGCTTGAATTGTTATTGCCCGGCTGGCTGGCCGGGATACTGCTCGCCTGTGCGGCTGGTCCATTGGGTTCGTTTGTGGTCTGGCGCCGTATGTCCTACTTCGGCGACACGCTGGCGCATGCCTCTTTGCTTGGCGTAGCCTTCGGCCTGCTGCTCAACGTCAATCCCTTTTATGCGGTCATTGCGGTGACGCTGCTGCTGGCGCTTGGTCTGGTCTGGCTTGAAAAACGCCCTCACCTCGCCATAGATACTCTGCTCGGCATTATGGCCCACAGCGCCCTGTCGCTCGGCCTTGTGGTCGTGAGCCTGATGTCGAACGTGCGCGTAGACCTGATGGCGTATCTGTTTGGCGATTTACTCTCGGTCACCCTGCCGGACATTATTTCTATCGCCATCGGTACTGCGGTAGTGTTAAGCGTGCTCGCGTGGCAGTGGCGCAGCCTGCTGGCGATGACCATCAGCCCGGATCTTGCGCACGTAGACGGCGTAAATTTACAGCGCGTGAAGATGCTGCTGATGCTGATAACGGCTCTGACGATTGGCGTTGCGATGAAGTTTGTTGGCGCTCTGATAATCACGTCGCTGCTGATTATCCCTGCCGCCACGGCCCGCCGCTTTGCACGCACGCCGGAGCAGATGGCCGGGTTTGCCGTGCTGATTGGTATGCTGGCCGTTACGGGCGGGCTGGCCTTCTCGGCGGTTTACGATACGCCAGCGGGCCCTTCTGTGGTGCTGGCCGCCGCCGCGCTGTTTATTCTCAGCATGGCGAAGAAACAGCCGGCTTAATACCGCTGTGCTATTGAATTGAAAAAGGCGCCCTGAGCGCCTTTTTTCTTATCGGGATTTTAAGGCTGAGCCGGAGGCACAATGCCGAAGTGGGTCCAGGCTCGCGGCGTGGCTATTCGCCCGCGCGGCGTGCGCTGTAAGAACCCTTGCTGGATCAGGAATGGCTCAAGCACGTCCTCTATCGTTTCGCGCTCTTCGCCAATTGCCGCCGCCAGGTTGTCCAACCCTACCGGGCCACCGAGAAACTTGTCGATGACCGCCAGCAGCAGCTTACGGTCCATGTAGTCAAAGCCTTCGCTGTCAACGTTGAGCATATCCAGCGCCTGGGATGCTATCTCGGCGGTGATTGCCCCGTCGTGTTTCACTTCCGCAAAATCGCGAACCCGGCGCAGCAGGCGGTTTGCAATACGCGGCGTACCGCGGGCGCGGCGGGCCACTTCCAGCGCACCTTCCTCGCTCATCTCCAGCCCAAGCACGCTGGCGCTACGCCCGACGATATGTTGCAAATCAGCAACCTGGTAAAATTCGAGGCGCTGCACAATACCAAAACGGTCACGCAGCGGCGACGTCAGCGACCCTGCACGCGTAGTCGCGCCTATCAGGGTAAACGGCGGCAGGTCTATTTTGATGGAACGCGCCGCAGGACCTTCGCCAATCATAATATCGAGCTGATAATCTTCCATTGCCGGGTAAAGCACTTCTTCTACAACCGGCGAAAGACGGTGGATCTCATCGATAAACAATACGTCGTGAGGTTCGAGATTGGTCAGCATCGCGGCCAGGTCACCGGCTTTCTCCAGCACCGGGCCGGAGGTCGTACGCAGATTTACGCCCATTTCATTGGCCACAATGTTGGCGAGCGTGGTTTTACCCAACCCCGGAGGGCCAAAAATCAGCAGATGATCGAGCGCGTCACCGCGCAGCTTCGCCGCCTGGATAAAGATTTCCATCTGCGAGCGGACGTGCGGCTGCCCGACGTACTCCTCAAGCAATTTGGGGCGGATCGCGCGGTCAATCAACTCGTCCTGGGTAACGTTTCCTGGCGATACCAGGCGGTCTGCTTCAATCATCCTCTACCTCATAGCGCAGCGCGCAGCGCTTCGCGGATCAGGGTTTCGCTATCGGCACCGGCGCGGCCCACTTTGCTTACCATTCGGCTGGCTTCCTGAGGTTTATAGCCCAGGGATACCAATGCGGCAACGGCTTCTTGCTCAGCATCGTCCGTCTGGCCATTATCCGGGGAAGTCAGCACCAGGTCGGCTGCCGGGGTAAACAGGTCGCCATGCATGCCTTTAAAGCGGTCTTTCATCTCAACAATTAAGCGCTCGGCGGTTTTCTTGCCCACGCCCGGCAGCTTGATCAGAGAGCCAATTTCTTCACGTTCGACGGCGTGAACAAACTGCTGGGCCGACATGCCGGAAAGAATAGCCAGCGCCAGCTTAGGCCCGACGCCGTTAACTTTGATAAGCTCGCGGAACAGAGTGCGTTCCTGCTTATTATTAAAACCGTAGAGCAGTTGAGCGTCTTCACGCACCACAAATTGGGTAAACACCACCGCTTCTTTGCCGATGTCCGGCAGCTCGTAGAAGCAGGTCATCGGCATATAAACCTCGTAGCCTACGCCATTAGTTTCCAGCAAAACCAGCGGGGGCTGTTTTTCTAGAACGATGCCTCTGAGTCGACCTATCACATTGTGCTCCTGGGGATTTACGTTGATGCGCGAAAATGAGTTCTATAATACGAAAAAGGCTGGATAAATATCCAGCCTTAATTATTTTAATCTGCCCCTGGCGAGATTGAGCCGCGACTCGCTCATCTGGGCCGCATTCTGGGTGACGTGACAATGGGTAATGGCGATAGCCAGCGCGTCCGCCGCGTCCGCCTGCGGGTTAGCCGGAAGTTTTAGCAAGGTTCGCACCATATGCTGCACCTGGCTTTTCTCCGCGCTGCCAATGCCAACCACCGTCTGCTTTACCTGACGAGCGGCATACTCAAACACCGGGAGGTCGGCATTCACGGCGGCGACAATCGCCGCGCCGCGAGCCTGCCCCAGCTTGAGCGCTGAGTCCGCATTCTTCGCCATAAATACCTGCTCAATAGCGAAGTATTCAGGCTGGAACTGGGTAATGATTTCGCTCACCCCCGCGTAGATAAGCTTCAAACGCGAGGGTAAGTCGGCGACCTGCGTTCGGATACAGCCGCTGCCGAGATAGGTCAGCTGCCGTCCGGTCTGGCGAATAACGCCATAGCCGGTAACGCGTGACCCCGGATCGATACCGAGAATAATCGCCATCACGCGTCTCCTGAATACAGGTCAATTAGGCTGGGCTGCACCATTAAAGGGTAGCCGCCACCTCGTCAGAGATCTCACCGTTGTGGTAAACCTCCTGCACATCATCACAATCTTCCAGCATATCGATAAGGCGCATCAGTTTAGGCGCGGTCTCCGCATCCATATCCGCTTTAGTAGAAGGGATCATGGACACTTCGGCGTTATCCGCCTTCAGGCCTACGGCTTCCAGTGCATCTCGCACCGCGCCCATTTCTTCCCAGGCGGTGTAAACGTCGATAGCGCCGTCGTCAAAGGTCACAACGTCTTCAGCACCGGCTTCCAGCGCCGCTTCCATAATCTGATCTTCATCGCCAGCTTCGAAGGAGATAATGCCTTTTTTGCTGAACAGGTAGGCTACGGAGCCGTCGGTCCCGAGGTTGCCGCCGCATTTGTTGAAGGCGTGACGCACTTCGGCAACGGTACGGTTACGGTTATCGCTCAGGCACTCAACCATCACGGCGGAGCCGCCAGGGCCGTAGCCTTCATAAATGATGGTTTCCATGTTGGCATCATCATCGCCACCCACGCCGCGAGCAATCGCACGGTTCAGGGTGTCACGCGTCATGTTATTAGACAGCGCTTTATCGATAGCGGCGCGCAGACGCGGGTTAGACCCGGCATCGCCCCCGCCCAGACGGGCAGCGGTTACCAGCTCGCGAATAATTTTGGTGAAAATCTTACCGCGTTTGGCATCCTGTGCCGCTTTACGGTGTTTCGTGTTGGCCCACTTACTATGACCTGCCATAACAATCTCCAAAAGCGCCTGTATCAGGCGGCATCAATTACAAACTCTTCAATCGCCTGCCGGTTGCTCCATGACTTGGTCATCAGGGCCGCCTCTTCGGCGGGCACCCATTTCCAGGCCAGATGTTCCGTAATGGTAATCTGGCGTTCATGAGGCAGCGCAAGACAGAACCAGGATTCGGTATTGCGCGTTATCCCCGGCGCATAGCGATGACGCAAATGAGTAAATATCTCAAACTCCACGCAGCGCTGGCAGTCAACTAAAGGGAGCGGCTCTTCGACCACGTCGATAGCGACTTCTTCCATTACTTCGCGCTGGGCGGCATGCAGCGCGCTTTCCCCCTCCTCCAGGCTGCCGGTAACCGACTGCCAGAATTCAGGATCGTCGCGCCGCTGTAACATCAGCACCCGTTTGGTGTCCTGCGCGAATATCACTACCAGAACCGAAACGGGACGCTTATAAGTCATCAGTTTTTCTCTGCCTTTTTAACCACTTCAATGCCCAGCTCGGCAAGAGATGCCGGGTTCGCGAAGCTTGGTGCTTCGGTCATCAGGCAGGCCGCAGCCGTGGTTTTCGGGAAGGCGATAACATCACGGATGTTGTCGGTGCCGGTCAACAGCATGGTCAGACGGTCCAGACCGAACGCCAGGCCCGCGTGCGGCGGCGTGCCGTACTTCAGGGCATCCAGCAGGAAGCCGAACTTCTCGCGCTGTTCCTGCTCGTTAATCCCCAGAATGCCAAACACGGTTTGCTGCATCTGGCCGCTGTGGATACGTACGGAACCGCCGCCCACTTCGTAACCGTTGATCACCATGTCGTAGGCGTTAGCAATCGCGGTTTCCGGCTGCGCCGCCAGTTCTTCCGGCGTCATGTCTTTCGGCGCGGTGAACGGGTGGTGCATTGCGGTGAGGCCGCCTTCGCCGTTGTCTTCGAACATCGGGAAGTCCACGACCCAAAGCGGCGCCCATTTGGCTTCTTCGGTTAACTGCAAATCTTTACCGATTTTCAGACGCAGAGCGCCCAGCGCATCGGCAACCACTTTCTTGCTGTCCGCGCCGAAGAAAATCATATCGCCGTCGGCTGCGCCGGTACGCGCCAGAATCGCTTCCACGATTTCCGCATTCAGGAATTTAGCCACCGGGCTGGTGATACCTTCGATACCTTTAGCACGCTCATTAACCTTGATGTAGGCCAGACCGCGAGCGCCGTAAATTTCGATGAACTTGCCGTAGTCGTCAATCTGTTTACGGCTGATTTGTGCGCCACCCGGCACGCGCAGCGCGGCAACGCGGCCTTTTGCGTCATTAGCCGGGCCGGAGAACACTTTAAACTCAACGTCTTTCACCAGGTCAGCAACGTCCACCAGTTCCAGCGGGTTGCGCAAATCAGGCTTGTCGGAACCGTAACGACGCTCGGCTTCGGCAAAGGTCATTACCGGGAAGTCGCCCAGCTCAACGCCTTTGATATTCACCCACAGCTCACGAACCAGTTTTTCCATTACTTCGCGAACCTGCGGCGCGGTCATAAAGGAAGTTTCTACGTCGATCTGGGTAAATTCAGGCTGGCGGTCGGCGCGCAGGTCTTCATCGCGGAAGCACTTCACAATCTGATAATAGCGGTCAAAGCCGGACATCATCAGCAGCTGTTTGAACAGCTGAGGAGACTGCGGCAGCGCGTAGAATTTGCCTTTATGTACGCGAGAAGGCACCAGATAGTCACGCGCGCCTTCCGGGGTCGCTTTGGTCAGCATCGGGGTTTCGATGTCGAGGAAGCCGTGATCGTCCATAAAGCGACGCACGAAGCTGGTCACTTTCGCGCGGGTTTTCAGGCGCTGTGCCATTTCCGGACGACGCAGGTCCAGATAGCGGTACTTGAGACGCGCTTCTTCGGTGTTAACGTGGTTGGAGTCCAGCGGCAGCACGTCTGAACGGTTGATGATGATCAATTCGGTGGCGAAAACTTCAACTTCACCGGTAGCCATATCTTTATTTACGTTACGCTCATCGCGAGCGCGGACGGTGCCGACGACCTGAATACAGAACTCATTACGCAGTTCAGAGGCGAGCTGGAACGCTTCCTGACGGTCCGGGTCGAAGAACACCTGCACGATGCCTTCACGATCGCGCATATCGATAAAGATAAGGCTGCCGAGGTCACGGCGACGATTGACCCACCCACTAAGCGTTACTTGCTGTCCCACATGGGATTGATTGAGCTGCCCGCAATATACTGTACGCATGAGATATCCCTTAATTAGCTGCACGCGACCCGCCACCTGCGACGGCAGGCGCTTTGGTGGCAGCTATTTCGACTGTCACAACTGGATGAAAAAAGGGGGCTATTATACTGGAAATAATGGCTGGCGATAACCCCGAAACCGCCGACTGGCGCGAATCGAAGCGCCGGTATTGCAGATTCTCACAAAAATTAACAAAATTTGTAAACTCAGCAACCTGGCTTCCAGCGTAAGGTATTGCCCCAACCCTCTATCTGAACCGGAGTCACAATGACAGAACTCAACGCATCCCGCACTGCCCTGGTAGTGATTGATTTGCAGGACGGCATTCTGCCGTTTGCCGGTGGGCCGCACAGCGCCGACGACGTTGTGGCTCGCGCTGCGCGCCTTGCTGACAAATTCCGCGCTAACGGCTCGCCGGTGGTTATGGTCCGCGTTGGCTGGTCTGCTGATTATGGCGAAGCCCTGAAACAGCCGGTTGATGCGGCACCTCCGGGCCATAGCTTACCCGCGAACTGGTGGGATTACCCAACCGCGCTGGGCAAAAAAGAGAGCGACCTGGAAGTGACTAAACGCCAGTGGGGCGCATTCTACGGTACCGATCTTGAGCTACAGCTTCGCCGCCGCGGCATCGACACCATTGTACTGTGCGGGATTTCAACCAACATCGGCGTTGAGTCCACCGCGCGCAACGCGTGGGAAATGGGCTTTTCGCTGGTACTGGCGGAAGATGCCTGCAGCGCGTCCAGCGCCGAGCAGCACAACCACAGCCTGAAGTTTATCTTCCCGCGCATCTCTCGTGTTCGCAGCACCGACGAAATCATCGCCGCGTTATGATTTATATCGGCCTCCCGCAGTGGCAGCACGCCAAATGGAATCGCCTCGGCATATCCTCGCTTGAGGATTACGCCCGTCATTTCAACTGCGTGGAGGGCAATACCACGCTGTACGCGCTGCCAAAAGCAGAAAGCGTGCAGCGCTGGCGGGAAATGACGGACGATAATTTTCGTTTCTGTTTTAAATTTCCCGCCACCATTTCCCATAATGCAGCCCTGCGCAACTGCGGCGATTTAACCGCCGAGTTTTTAGAGCGCATGTCGCCGCTGGAAAATCGCATCGGGCAATACTGGCTTCAGCTCCCGGCAACCTTTGGCCCAGGCGATTTGCCCGCGCTATGGAATTTTCTCGACGCTTTACCGTCCAGCTTTACCTACGGCGTTGAAGTGCGCCACCCGCTGTTTTTCAGCAAAGGGGCCGACGAGCAGGCGCTAAACCGCGGGCTGCATGAACGTAAAGTTAACCGCGCAATTCTCGACAGCCGCCCGGTACATAGCGCGACTCCACACAGCGAAGCCGTACGCGAAGCGCAGAGAAAAAAGCCCAAAGTACCGGTTCATGCCGTGGTTACCGCCGCTAACCCGCTGGTGCGCTTTATCGGCAGCGACAATATGGAGCAAAACGCCGCGCTGTTTGACGTCTGGCTAAAAAAACTGCCTGAATGGGCAGCAAACACCACGCCATATCTGTTTTTGCATACCCCGGACATCGCACAGGCACCCGAACTGGTTCATACGCTCTGGCCCGCGCTGCGGCAGGCTTTCCCCGATCTTGGGCCACCTCCGGCCATTCCTCAACAAAACACACTTTTCTGAGCACTAGCGACAGCACCACGGTTGCGAGCTATCATAGCGGGAGCCGTAACTGTTTCGACATGGAGTTAATATGGTAAGCGCGCTTTACGCGGTGCTGGCTGCTTTGCTTTTAATAAAGTTTTCGTTCGACGTCGTTCGCCTGCGCACGCTATACCGCGTCTCTTACGGTGACGGAGGTTTCAGCGAACTCCAGAGCGTGATTCGTATTCACGGCAACGCCGTAGAGTATATTCCCATCGCCCTGCTGCTGCTGTTGCTCATGGAAATGGACGGCGCAGAAACATGGATGGTGCACCTTTGCGGCATCATGCTGCTGGCGGGACGCCTGCTGCACGCTTATGGATATCACCACCGCCTGATTCGCTGGCGTCGCTCCGGCATGGGCGCGACCTGGTGTTCGCTGCTGCTGATGGTGCTGGCCAACTTATGGTATATGCCGTGGGAGTTGGTTTTCTCGCTCCATTAACGCAAAATACGCCCCTTTCGAATTTCCGGATTTAACGTTATGTCTGACCGCGATACGCTGTTTTCCGCCCCGATTGCCAAACTGGGCGACTGGACCTTTGATGAGCGGGTAGCCGAAGTGTTCCCCGATATGATCCAGCGCTCGGTGCCAGGTTACTCCAATATCATTTCTATGATAGGCATGCTGGCAGAGCGCTTTGTGCAGCCGCATAGCCAGGTTTATGACCTCGGCTGCTCGCTGGGGGCGGCAACATTATCCGTGCGTCGCAATATCCATCACGATAGCTGTAAAATTATCGCCGTAGATAACTCCCCGGCGATGGTTGAGCGTTGCCGTCGCCATCTGGACGCTTTTAAAGCCCAGACTCCGGTCGACGTCATTGAAGGCGATATTCGCAATATTGCTATCGAAAACGCCTCGATGGTGGTGCTTAACTTTACGCTGCAATTCCTCGAGCCTGACGACCGCCAGCTGCTGCTGAATAAAATCTGGCAGGGCCTGAAGCCGGGCGGCGCGCTGGTGCTGTCGGAAAAATTCAGTTTTGAAGACGCGGAAGTAGGCGAGCTGTTGTTTAACATGCACCACGACTTTAAACGTGCCAACGGCTACAGCGAGCTGGAAATCAGCCAGAAGCGCAGCATGCTGGAAAACGTTATGCTCACCGACTCGGTGGAAACCCATAAAAAACGACTTAAACAAGCGGGCTTTGAACACGCCGAACTTTGGTTCCAGTGCTTTAACTTTGGCTCTCTGGTCGCCGTCAAATCCGGAGAAGCAGCATGATTGATTTTGGTAATTTTTATCAGCTTATCGCCAAAAACCATCTGGCACCGTGGCTGGAAACGCTGCCAGCTCAGATAGCCAGCTGGCAGCGCGAGTCCCTGCACGGCCAGTTCAAGCACTGGTACAACACGGTTAACTACCTGCCGGAAATGACCCCGCACCGCCTTGACCTGCTGCATAGCGTGACCGCCGAAGCGGCAGCGCCCCTGAGCGAAGGGCAAAAACTAGGCATTGAAAAACTGCTGCGTAACCTGATGCCGTGGCGTAAAGGCCCGTATTCCCTGTACGGCGTGGATATCGACACGGAATGGCGCTCTGACCTGAAATGGGATCGCGTGCTGCCGCACATCTCCCCGCTGGCGGGCAGAACCATTCTCGACGTAGGCTGCGGCAGCGGCTATCACCTGTGGCGCATGATAGGCGCGGGCGCACACCTGGCGGTCGGTATCGATCCTATGCAGTTGTTTATCTGCCAGTTTGAAGCGGTGCGTAAGCTGTTGGGTAACGATCAGCGCGCCCACGTTCTGCCGCTCGGCATTGAGCAGCTTCCCGAGCTGAACGCTTTTGATACCGTGTTTTCCATGGGCGTGCTTTATCACCGCCGTTCCCCGCTGGATCACCTCTGGCAGTTGAAAAACCAACTGGTCAAAGAGGGGGAACTGGTGCTGGAAACCTTAGTGGTTGAAGGCGATGAGAATACCGTGCTGGTGCCGGGCGAGCGTTATGCCCAGATGCGTAACGTTTATTATATTCCGTCCGCTCTGGCGCTGAAAAACTGGCTTGAGAAATGCGGTTTTGTTGACGTGAAAATTGTTGACCACAGCCTGACTACCCAGGAAGAGCAGCGCCGTACCTCGTGGATGATAACCGAGTCATTGGGCGACTTCCTCGACCCGAACGACAGCGGTAAAACTATCGAAGGCTACCCTGCCCCACTGCGCGCCGTGCTGGTGGCTCGTAAGCCATAACAAGCTAATAAAAAAACCGGCGCTTAACGCCGGTTTTTTTATCTTCTCTAAAGTTTAGCGGTAAACCTGAGCCGTTCCGCTCCACAGGCTGGAGTCACCCGGCGTACCCAACCCTACGATTTGAATTTTACTTCCGCCAATTTTCTGAGCTTTTTCTCTCAACTGGTTGATGGCGTCGTCAGTGCTTCCCGGCACGCCGCTGACTGAAACCACGCCGATGCGATCCTGGTTTACGGAACCGCTATTGATGAGTTCAGGCAACGGCGCGGCAAAAGCGGCGGAGGCGAAAACGGAAGACAGAGCCAGAATCACAGTTGCTGTTAATTTTTTCATTTTTAAATCCCTCTAACGTTGATAGTTGTCGGAGAGGATTATTCACAATTGAGCGTTTTGGAACGTAAGTTGCTGGAAAACGAAGTTAAACAATGTGTGGAGAAAGTGATGGAAAGGTTACATAACGCTTCACCCGTTACAAAATAAAAAAAGCCCCGCGCAATCCGCCGGGGCCTGGTACGAGCAAGCATCATATTGGGCGACATGATGCGCGGTAGAAACCTTCTGCTCAGCACGGCGCGTTTGCCGCCAGAGCGTTTTTCATTGCCGCTACTACATCTGCATCCACGCAGTAGCGATTAAACTCATCGGCCTCGGCGTCAGCGCTCATAGAAACGCCCGCTTTACGGTAACGCATCGGGGATGGAACCGAGCGCCCTGCCGAGCTGTGAAGCTCTTCAACTCCGTTTTCAACGAACTTGTTCAGGTTGCTGAGACGCACGCCAGCACCGGCCATGATAATTGGAGCACGGGAATGCTGTTTTAGTTCCCGAAGAAGCGAGATTCCCGTTTCGGCGGTTTGCTGCTGCCCGGAAGTCAGTATTCTTGCCACGCCCAAATCGGCCAGCTGCTCCAGCGCCAGCAGCGGGTGATGACACATATCGAAAGCACGATGGAAAGTGACCGCCATTCCCGCCGCGGCCTGCATAACCTGCTCCATGCGCGGTAAATCTATATTGCCGTCTTCATCCAGCATACCAATCACCAGCCCCGGAAAGCCCAGGTCGCGCACAAAGGCGATGTCTTCCAGCATGGTGGCAAATTCGCCGTCGGTATAACAAAAGTCCCCGCCGCGCGGGCGAATAATTGGGTGCACGGGAATCGAAACTTTTCGCCTCACCTCGCGCAGTAGACCAGCAGAAGGCGTAAGGCCTCCCTCTTTGGGCGCCGAGCAGAGTTCAATTCTGTCCGCTCCGGCCTGTTCTGCAGTCACCGCACAATCTATTCCATAACAACATATTTCAAGCAAAGCCATTGATTACTCCTTAAAATCCTGCAGCCTGCCGGTTGTGTACCTGACCAGGAATGATAATCTGAAAACAGGTTCACAAAAAGGTAGCGTACTATGGCATTCAATTTTGATGAATGGATCGACAGGCGTCACAGCGACAGTTCGAAATGGAATAAATTTTCTGAGAATGTGCTGCCTATGTGGGTCGCAGATATGGATTTTCGCTCGCCCCCTTGTATCCTTGAAGCGCTCCGCACGCGGGTTGAGCACGGCGTGTTTGGCTACGGCGGTCGCCCGCATGAACTTGCCGAAGTTGTGACCCAAAGAGTTGCAAATCTCTACCAATGGCAGGTCAAACCGGAATGGCTGGTTTTCCTGCCGGGCGTGGTAACCGGCCTCAATTTATGCGTTCGCGCTTTCACCTCAGCAGCCGAATCAACAATTGCCCCCACGCCGATCTACCCGCCGTTTCGTCACTCTTCCGCTTACGCTCAACGCCGGCAGCTTAATGCCCCGCTCAGGCTGAAAGAAAAACGCTGGATTGTCGACTTTGATGCATCAGAAGCCAGCATGACGGGCGGCGAGAAATTACTGATGCTTTGCAACCCGCAAAATCCCGGCGGCACGGTTTACCGGCGCGAAGAGCTGAAACAGCATCTGGCTTTTGCCCAGCGGCACGATCTGGTCGTTTGCTCAGATGAAATCCACTGCGATTTATTGCTGGAGCCCGGCGTACAGCATATTCCGTTTGCTACCTTAAGCGAGGATGCGGCGCAGCGCTCCATCACGCTGATTTCGCCATCTAAGACGTTCAATATTGCCGGGCTTGGCGCATCGGTTGCGGTGATTCCCAACGCCGAACTGCGCCGCAGATTCAGGGCAGAGAGAGCAGGAATGGTGCCGGAAGTTGATGTTCTGGCGCTGACGGCAGCCGCAGCCGCGTGGCAAGACGGCGAAGCGTGGTTGCGGGAGTTGCGGGCTTATCTGAGAGCGAACCGCGACAAGCTGGCCGCCGCCATCAGCGCCATGCCGGGCTTGATAATGCACGCGCCCGAAGCGACCTACCTGGGCTGGGTAGATGCCAGCGGGCTTGCCGTAGATAACCCGGCGCAATTCTTCCTGGACGCCGGGCTGGGCTTTTCTCCCGGCGCTGACTTTGGCGAGCCGCAGTTTGTGCGCATCAACTTCGGCTGTACGTCCGCCCTGCTTGATGAGGCTATCGAGCGCATTCAAAAGGCGACAGCAACCCGCTAGTCGACCTGCTCGCTGGCCACGATCTGCTCGATGCTCCACGGATGGAATTTGATGGTCACTTTGCCGTCGGTGACCGCAAGTGTTGGGTTCGGCAGCCGCTCGCGCTCGCCTTTTGGCGAACTGGTTTTGACCGAGATCCCCGTTTCACGCAGCCCGGCGTCGGACAGCAAATCCAGCGCCCGCGCGTTAAGCGTTGCAGGCTCGCCCGGCAGCACAATCTCAATATGCTCCCAGCCTTCATGCGGGTAGCGTTTTTCACCCGGCCACGGCAGCTCAACCACCGTAAAGCACCAGTGCTCCACGCACACCGGCTGGTCTAATTTGAACAGGCAGATTGGCCTGCCGTTAATGGTATTCTCACTCAGCAGCGTGCCGCATTTTTCCAGGCCAGCGCGCCAGCGTTCGGCGGTCGCGTTCTGGTGGCAGCGCAAAGAAATGTGATCGGCCTCAAGGGGTGCGATCTCCAGCCCGAGTCGGGTGGCAAGTTCTGTTAACGCTTTCGTAAAGCGCGGCAGATCTGCCGAAATATCATGCAGTTCATCAACCGCCTGCCAGTTTGCCATGCTGCATTCCTCATCTTTAGAAAGCGCGTAATCTACCGCGTTCCCGGCCGCTAACCAACACCCCAAAAGCGCCGGGAATGCGTGAATGGTTATTCACTGTACCGTCGATAATAATTGCAAAGGCGGCAGGCAAGGCTTTTGCTGACGTCGGGCGGCAAATAACGTTATACTCTCGCCCTGTTTCTTTCCCCATTTAGAGGCGGCCCAGTGCGCGGCGGCCCAGTACAAATTGTAAGGTATCCCGGTGAATATTCAGTCTCTTCTCTCAGAAAAAGTCAGTCAGGCACTGATTGCTGCAGGCGCGCCAGCGGACTGCGAGCCGCAGGTTCGTCAGTCGGCAAAAGTTCAGTTCGGCGACTATCAGGCCAACGGTGTGATGTCCGTCGCTAAAACCCTGGGCATGCCGCCACGACAAGTTGCAGAGAAGGTCATCGCTAACCTCGACCTGACCGGCATTGCCAGCAAAGTTGAGATTGCAGGCCCGGGCTTTATCAACATCTTCCTTGAGCCGGAATTCCTGGCGAAAAGCGTTGACGAAGCGGTTGCTTCCGAGCGCGTTGGCGTTGCTGCGGCTAAGCCACAGACCATCGTCGTGGACTATTCCGCACCGAACGTCGCCAAAGAGATGCACGTCGGCCACATCCGCTCCACCATTATCGGTGACGCAGCGGTGCGTACCCTGGAATTCCTCGGCCATAAAGTTATTCGCGCTAACCACGTCGGCGACTGGGGCACCCAGTTCGGCATGCTGATTGCGTTCCTCGAGAAACAGCAGCAGGAAAATGCAGGCGAAATGGCCCTGGCGGACCTCGAAGAGTTTTACCGTGCCGCCAAGAAGCACTACGACGAAGACGAAGCTTTTGCCGAACGCGCCCGCGCCTACGTGGTAAAACTCCAGGGCGGCGACGAATACTGCCGCGAGATGTGGCGCAAGCTGGTCGATATCACCATGACCCAGAACCAGCAAACCTATAACCACCTTAACGTTACCCTGACCCGCGACGACGTGATGGGTGAAAGCCTGTACAACCCGATGCTGCCGGGCATTGTTGCCGACCTCAAAGCCAAAGGGCTGGCGGTAGAAAGCGAAGGCGCAACCGTGGTGTTCCTTGACGAGTTCAAGAACAAAGACGGCGACCCGATGGGCGTTATCATCCAGAAGAAAGATGGCGGCTACCTTTACACCACCACCGATATCGCCTGTGCAAAATACCGCTACGAAACCCTGCACGCCGACCGCGTGCTGTATTTCATCGACTCCCGCCAGCACCAGCACCTGATGCAGGCCTGGACCATCGTGCGTAAAGCAGGTTATGTTCCTGAGTCGGTCACGCTGGAACACCAAATGTTCGGCATGATGCTGGGCAAAGACGGCAAGCCGTTCAAAACCCGCTCAGGCGGTACGGTAAAACTGACCGACCTGCTTGATGAAGCGATGGAACGCGCCCGCAGCCTGGTCGCGGAGAAAAACCCGGACATGCCTGCCGACGAGCTGGAAAACCTGGCGAAAGCGGTTGGCATCGGCGCGGTCAAATACGCCGACCTCTCCAAGAGCCGCACCACCGACTACATCTTTGACTGGGACAACATGCTGGCGTTTGAAGGCAACACCGCGCCATATATGCAGTACGCCTATACCCGCGTGCTCTCCGTTTTCCGTAAAGCGGATATCGAAGAGGCCGAGTTGCTGAAAGCCAAAGTGGTGCTTGCCGAAGCGCGCGAAGCGCAGCTGGCTGCACGCCTGTTGCAGTTCGAAGAGACGCTGAACGTGGTCGCGCGCGACGGTACGCCGCATGTTATGTGCGCCTATCTTTACGACGTAGCTGGCCTGTTCTCCGGCTTCTACGAGCACTGCCCGATCCTCAGCGCTGCCGACGAAGCAACCCGCAATAGCCGCCTGAAGCTGGCGCTGCTGACGGCGAAAACACTGAAACTGGGTCTGGATACCCTGGGTATCGAAACCGTAGAACGTATGTAATCGACCGGCCTGCACTCTGCGGGCCTGGATCAAAAAAGCCCGGTCATTTTGGACCGGGCTTTTTTGTTTTAACGCGTGTAGTTAACGATGACCTGATTACTGCGAACCCGCAGCGGCGGATACATAGAACCGCCTCCCGGCACCTCCCAGACAAAGCGCAGAGGCTCATTGGCATCGGTATTGGTCAGCCCGCGGGTCGTGCCGCTCTGCCCGTCAATAGAAGTACAGTTCGTTTGCGAGCACAGTTTTACCGTCAGCCCGGCGGGCGTCGGGCCATCCAGCACGTAGGTCCAGGCAATCAGCGACATTCTGCCGCTGACCGGCTGCGGTGGAGCCAGGGGCTGGGAAGAGGCGGCCACGCCGCGATGATCCAGCGTTACCCCTACTCCGCTACCCTGCCAGGCACCGTCGCCCAGCGCCAGCGCGCCGAAGGGAATGAACATCATTAAAAATAAAGCGCGCATTATTTCGCTCCAATCGTTGAAGTCATGCGGATATTGCGGTTGTCGGACAGCTCAAGGCTCGACAGCACAACAAGCTGCGGCAACGTGCGGCGCAGGAAGCGGGCAAGCAGCGGACGCAGCGCGTGGTTCACCAGCAGTACAGGCGGCGCGCCCATCATCTCCTGGCGCTGTAAAGCTTCCTGCGACTGCTCGAGCAGGCGGTCAGCAAGGCCCGGCTCCAGCCCGCCGCCGCCCTGCAAGGCCTGCAACAGGAGGCGCTCAAGGGAAGCATCGAGGCCAATAACCTGCACTTCGCCGGTGCCCGGGAACCACTGCTGGGTAATAGCTCGGCCCAACGCCACGCGCACCACGGCGGTCAATTCATGCGGGTCGCTCTGGATCGGCGCATGCTCGGCCAGCGTTTCAAGAATGGTGCGCATATCGCGGATCGGTACCTTCTCTTCCAGCAGATTTTGCAGCACCTTATGCAGCGTGGTTAAGGTCACCACCGCAGGAATAAGATCTTCGGTAAGCTTCGGCATTTCCTGCGTCACGCGGTCCAGCAGCTGCTGCGCTTCCTGGCGGCCAAACAGCTCGGGAGCAAATTGCCCAATCAGGTGATTAAGGTGCGTTGCCACCACGGTACTGGCTTCCACCACGGTGAAGCCCTGAATCTGCGCCTGCTCTTTCAGCGCGCTTTCAATCCAGATAGCCGCGAGGCCAAAGGCCGGATCGATGGTTGCCTCACCCGGCAATGTGCCCGCTGCGGTGCCGGGGTTAATCGCCAGCCAGCGGCCAGGGTAAGCGTCGCCGCTGCCAATTTCAACGCCCTTCATCAGGATGCGGTAACGCGCCGGAGGCAAGTCCATATTGTCGCGGATGTGCACCACAGGCGGCAGGAAGCCCATCTCCTGAGCGAATTTTTTACGAATACTGCGGATGCGGCCCAGCAATTCACCGTCCTGCTGGAAATCCACCATCGGGATCAGGCGGTAGCCCACTTCCATACCCAGCGGATCTTCGAGCTGAACGTCATTCCATGTTGCCTCAACCGCCTGAGTATTTTCGGGTAATTTCACCGGCTGAGGCGCGGCTGGCGCTTCCATCTGGCGGCCACGCATCCACCAGGCAAGTCCCAGCAGCGCTGCGGTAAACAGCAGGAAGACAAAGTTTGGCATTCCCGGCACCATGCCGAGCAGGCCGAGTACGCCAGCCGAAAGCAGCATAACGCGCGGGTTGTTGAACAGCTGGGTGACCATCTGCTCGCCAACGTCCTGGTCGGTGGCTACGCGAGTAACGATAACGCCTGCGGCAGTAGAGATAACCAGCGCGGGGATCTGGGCAACCAGACCATCGCCGATGGTCAGTAGCGTATAGCTCTGCGCCGCCGCGCCCATCGCCATATCGTGCTGGATAACGCCGACCATCAGGCCGCCCACCACGTTGATAACCATAATAATGAGACCGGCAACGGCATCGCCGCGCACGAATTTACTCGCACCATCCATCGAGCCGTAGAAGTCGGCTTCCTGAGTCACTTCCGAACGGCGTTTTTTAGCTTCCTCTTCGCCAATAATCCCGGCATTCAGGTCGGCATCGATGGCCATCTGCTTGCCCGGCATCCCGTCCAGCACAAAACGCGCGCCCACTTCGGCGATACGTCCGGCACCCTTGGTAATAACCATAAAGTTGATGATAACCAGGATGATAAACACCACGATCCCGATGGCAAAGTTACCGCCAACCAGGAAGTGGCCAAACGCTTCAACCACCTTCCCCGCCGCCGCCGCGCCGGTGTGGCCGTCAAGCAGGATAATACGGGTGGAGGCGACGTTCAGCGCCAGGCGCAGCAAGGTGGTGAACAGCAAAATGGTAGGGAACGCGGCGAAGTCCAGCGTGCGCTGGGTGAACATCGCCACCAGCAGCACCATTATCGACAGCGCAATGTTAAAGGTGAACAGCAGATCGAGGACAAACGGCGGCAGCGGCAGCACCATCATCGACAGAATCAGCAGGATCAGTACCGGCCCGGCAAGGATCTGCCATTGCCCAGATTTCATGTTGCCCGGCAGGCGCAACATCGCAGCCAGATTAGCCATCGGAGTCCTTCTCGTTTGCAAAGTCCAGCGCCTCAGGCACCGGCAGATTTTCAGGTTTCTTCGGAATTAAACCGCCCGCCACGCGCCAGCGCCTGAGCTGCCAGACCCAGGCCAGCACTTCCGCCACGGCAGAGTAAAGCTGGCCGGGGATCTGCTGGCCAATTTCGGCGTGGCGGTACAGCGCACGGGCCAGCGGAGGCGCTTCCAGAGTCGGAATGCGGTTTTCATTACCAATTTCTCTAATGCGCAGCGCTATCAGTCCGGCTCCTTTGGCCAGCACCTTCGGCGCGCTCATTTTGTTTTCGTCGTACTGCAAGGCCACCGCATAGTGGGTCGGGTTGGTGACGATAACGTCGGCCTTCGGCACGTCCGCCATCATGCGGCGACGCGCAATCGCTCGCTGCTGCTGACGAATACGCCCTTTAATATGCGGGTCGCCTTCGTTCTGCTTATATTCGTCACGTATATCCTGACGGGTCATACGCAGCTTTTTAATATGGCTGTAGATCTGGAAGAAGACGTCAAACCCGACCATCGGGATCAGCCCCAGAATCACCAGCAGGGCGCACAGCGCGACCATGTTCAGCGCATTAGCAAGCGCCGTCACCGGGGACTCGCTCATCAAACGCATCATCGCCGGCCAGTTATGCCACAAATACCAGGCGGCCACGCAGCCCACCAAAATGGCTTTCAGCAGCGCCTTGAGCAGCTCGGCTGCGGTCTGCATCGAGAACATGCGCTTTAGCCCGGCAATCGGGTTCAGCTTGCCGAGATTGAATTTGATTGATTTACCGCTGAAATTCACGCCGCCGAGCAGCATCGGCGCGGCAATCGCCACAATCACCAGCCCGGAAATCAGCGGCAGCAACGCCATCACCGCCAGTTTTATCAGGTGGCTAATCTGGTTCACTATCAGGCTGGGATCGTTAATGATTTTATGATCAAAGTGCAGGCCGTCGGACAGCATCGCGCCCAGCATGCGCCCCAGCGACGCGCCGCCCATCCAGATAATGCACAATCCCACCAGCAACATCAGCAGTGAGGTCAATTCTCGGGAACGCGGGATCTGCCCCTCTTCACGCGCCTTTTCTAGTCGGTGGGCCGTGGGGGCTTCTGTTTTTTCCTGATCGCTATCTTCAGACACCGCAACAATCCCGTGGCCGCAATTTCAAGGACAGCATGCCAGAGCACGGTTGGGCTAATAGAGGAATTACAAACGTTTTTGTACGTTTATTTTGACGTTAAGAAACCGCCTCCCCCGCGCACGCGGGAAAGGCGGTGGTGTCGATTAGAAGCCTAAGCTGTCCAGCAAATCATCGACCTGGTCCTGGCTTGCCACCACGCCTGCGGCGCTGGCGTCAAGCTGAGGACCGTTAAGCAGGCCTTCGTTCACGCGTTTGGCGCGCGCGTCCGGCTCCGGCATGTTCTCCAGCAGCACCATCAATAGCTGGCGCTCAATCTCCTGGATAACATCCATCATGCGCTTAATAACCTGACCGGTAAGGTCCTGGAAATCCTGCGCCATCATGATTTCCAGCAGCTGGGCGTTGGTGAAGCTGGTGTGTCCCGGCACTTCCGACAGATAGCTGCGGGTATCGGTTACCAGCTCACGGGCATCTTTCAGCTCGATTGGGTTTTCAAACCATGCATCCCAGCGGCCGCTCAGCGCCTTTGCTTCACTCTCCATCTGGTTCTGGTGAGGCTGAGACAGCTCCACGCAGTTCAGGGCGCGCTCTGCGGCCTGGGCGGTCATTTGCACCACATAGTCCAGACGGTCACGGGCATCAGGGATAGCTTCTGCTGCTTCGGCAATCGCCTGATCCAGGCCCAATTCACGCAGGCTGTCGCGCAGCATACGAGTCAGACTGCCGATACGAGCGATAATATCGGTCGGTGAATGCTCGTGTATCTCTGTTGCCGGGTTTGTTGATGAGTGCATTTGCGCCTCCTTACATGCCGAGCTTTTCGAAAATTTTGCCCAGTTTCTCTTCCAGGGTTGCCGCGGTAAATGGCTTAACTACGTAACCACTCGCCCCGGCCTGTGCTGCCGCAATGATGTTCTCTTTCTTGGCTTCCGCCGTGACCATCAGAACCGGCAGAGCTGACATCGCCCCGTCGGCGCGAATGGTTTTCAGCAGTTCCAGGCCGTCCATGTTCGGCATGTTCCAGTCAGAAATAACAAACCCGAAGCCGCCAGCCTGGAGTTTGTTCAGCGCATCTACGCCGTCTTCGGCTTCTTCAACGTTGTTAAAACCCAGCTCTTTAAGCAGGTTACGCACGATGCGGCGCATAGTTGAAAAGTCGTCTACGACCAGAAACTTAAGTTCTTTGTCCGCCATAAAATCCGGGCTCCTTCAGTTAAATACGTATTGCCTGTCCGGCACTAATTTTCGCCAGCATTTGCTGGCTAACCTGGCTTAAATCGACCACTTCGCTGACGCCACCGGAATTGATGGCCTCACGCGGCATGCCGAACACCACACAACTTGCTTCGTTTTGGGCGATGGTCCACGCCCCTGCCTGGTGCATCGCCAGCATCCCGGCGGCACCGTCATTACCCATCCCGGTGAGGATAACGCCGACGGCATTTCGCCCCGCGTACTTCGCCACCGAATGGAACAGCACATCCACTGCCGGGCGGTGCCGGTTCACTGGTGGGCCGTCATGTAATTTGATTTGATAGTTCGCACCGCTTCGCGACAGCTCCATGTGCTTATCACCCGGCGCAATATAGGCATGCCCCGGCAGCACACGTTCGCCGTCTTCTGCCTCTTTCACGCTAATCTGGCACAGCTTATTCAGGCGCTCGGCGAATGAGCGAGTAAAGCCGGGCGGCATATGCTGGGTTATCAGCAGCGCCGGGCTGGAAAGCGGCAGCGGCTGTAGCACATGGCGAATCGCCTCGGTGCCGCCGGTGGAGGCCCCAATGGCAATCAGCTTCTCCGAGCTCAGCAGCGGCCCCGCTTTCAGGGTAGCCGGAGCAGCCACTGGCGCACGTGCGGCCAGTTTTGCTCTTGCCGCCGTACGCACCTTCTCGGCTATCATTTCGCTGTAGGCCAGCATGCCTTCGCGGATGCCCAGCTGCGGCTTGGTGACGAAATCAATGGCGCCCAGTTCCAGCGCGCGCAGCGTCACCTCCGACCCTTTTCCGGTTAGCGAGGAAACCATCACTACCGGCATCGGCCGCAGGCGCATCAGTTTTTCGAGGAAGTCGAGGCCGTCCATACGCGGCATTTCGACATCCAGCGTTAATACGTCCGGATTGAACTTCTTAATCAGGTCGCGGGCCACCAGAGGATCCGGCGCGGTCGCCACCATTTCCATATCGCTATGACTGTTGATAATTTCCGTCATTATCTGCCGCATTAGCGCAGAGTCATCGACCGATAAGACACGTATTTTCGTCATGTTCTTTCCTTACTCAGCCCGTAAACCGTCTGGCCACGCAGCCAGAAGTCGCGGCTGAGGTTACTGAAGTTCTCCGAATGCCCGGCAAACAGTAATCCTCCGGGTTTCAGCAGCGGGACGAAGCGCTGCAAAATGGCCTGCTGCGTGGGTTTGTCAAAATAGATCATCACATTTCGACAAAAGATCGCGTCAAACGGCCCCGGCACCGGCGCCTGCTTATCCAGCAGGTTGATCGGCGCAAAATCAATGTGGTTTGCCAGTTCGCTGCGCACCCGCACCAGCCCGTCGTGCGGCCCGGTTCCGCGCATGAAATAGCGCTGCATCTGTACCGGGGAAAGCGTTTTAAGCTCCTCCTGGCGGTAGACTCCGCTCCGGGCTTTTTCCAGCACCTGAGTGTCGATGTCGCTGGCAAACACCTTCCAGCGTCCGGCGCCCGAGCCTAAAACATCCGCCAGGGTAATGGCGATGGAGTAAGGTTCCTCCCCGGTGGATGCCGCCGCGCTCCAGACTTTGTATTCGCCGGAGTGCTTGCGTGCGTGCTCCGCCAGAATCGGGAAATGGTGCCCTTCCCGGAAAAAAGCGGTCAGGTTAGTGGTCAGCGAGTTGATAAACGCCTGCCACTCGGCGCTGCTGGAGTTAGCCTCCAGCATGCCTAAATAACGTCCAAAATCATCCAGCCCCAGCAGACGCAGGCGGCGTACCAGACGGTTATAAACCATGTCCCGTTTATGGTCGGCCAGCACAATTCCCGCGCGCTGATAGATTAACTGGCATATCCGACGAAAATGCGCGTCGGATAGCGGCAGACGCTGTGTCATCTGTAACATTAATGACTGTTGCCCAAGGGGCGTTGGTGATGTCATAGCGCCTTCTTAATTACGATCACGATGTAACCAGCACTCCGGAAGGAACAAATTCACCGCTGGAATGCGGCGGTTCGCTGCCGTTTAACTTAAACACGGCGACCACTCCGGAGAGATATTCGGCCTGACTTGCCAGCGCATCGGTGGCACCGGCGGCTTCTTCCACCAGCGCGGCGTTTTGCTGAGTCACCTGATCCATCTGGCTGACGGCCTGGGCGACCTGCTCGATTCCGCGACGCTGCTCGTCAGAAGCGGAGGCAATCTCACCCATAATGTCGTTAACCTGGGTTACCGAGCGAACAATCTCGGCCATGGTCGTGGCGGCGGTATCTACCAGCCTGGAACCCTGCTGTACCCGGTCAACGGACTCTTCGATTAATACTTTTATCTCTTTTGCCGCCTGCGCGCTGCGGCTGGCAAGATTGCGAACCTCGCCCGCTACCACCGCAAAACCTCGCCCCTGCTCACCGGCACGGGCAGCTTCCACCGCCGCGTTAAGCGCCAGGATATTGGTCTGGAAGGCAATGCCGTCGATAACGCTGGTGATATCGCTAATTTTTTGCGAGCTACCGGCGATATCACGCATGGTATTGGCAACATTTGCAGCCTGCTGCCCGCCCTGCTTAGCGGTATCTGCCGCGCTGCGTGAGAGCTGTGCCGCCTGGCGCGCGTTATCCGCGTTCTGGCCCACGGTTGCGGTCAACTGCTCCATGCTGGCAGCGGTTTCGGCCAGCGAGGCCGCCTGCTGCTCGGTACGGGCGGAGAGGTCGTTATTCCCTGCGGCAATCTCCTCAATACCGGAGTGCATGGCGCTGGTACCGCCGCGAACCTGGCTTACCGTCTCTTTTAATGAGGACTGCATATTTTTCAGGCTGGCAAAGATTTCAGAGATCTCGTTGCGGCCATAGACCGCAATCGGCTTCGCCAGATCCCCCGCGGCAATGCTCTCAAAGTGGCTGCGTACAATCGCCAGCGGCTGAACAATCATCTTGCGGGACCAGGCCAGGGAGCCAAGCATCAGCACCACGGCAATAATCGTGACCGTAAAGAAAATGACCGCCGAGATATGGTAATTTTTCTGGCTGTCGCCGCTGGCGGTAGCCACAATCTGATTAATACTCTGCTGCCAGGCGTTGAAGTTAGCGTCAAAAACGTCCTGCGATTTCTGCACCGGGGCGCTCATAAAGTCGGAGAGCTGGTTGTTTTCGAGCCAGGTCGCCTGATGCTGTAAATCGTCACGGAAAGCGCTATAGCTCTGCTTCGTGGAGGCCATCATCTGCTCGCCCTCGCCGCTTTTATGCGGGGTCTCGAGGAACTGATTAAACAGCAAATCCGCCTGGGTCAGGCTGCCGCGGGCATTAGCCATCAGGCGCTTGATATCTTCCGCCGGATAGCTCAGAGCCGTCAGCGTTCCGGCGCGGTTTAAAGCATTGCTGGCGGCCAGCAGCGCCGCACGGCTTTGGGTTAACGTATCGCGCTGCTGATTACTGACCTCGACCATTTTAAGGTTCTGAAAATCATCACGAAAAGCCCAGAAAGACAAACCATTACTGCCAATCTGCAGCACGCCGCAGATAATCACAATCAGGAAAAGAGTGGTCGAGACTCGGATACGGTTTAACATCAAAGCTTCCCTCTACCGGCCAGCAGGCCGGTATTCATCTAATCAGAAAGTTTCCCAGTTATCGTCATCACCGGCCCTGGCCGGAGTACGCGGGGTGTGAACCACGGGGCCAGGCGTTACCGCCGCCGCCGCAGGCTTTTTACTACCCGCATTCCCTTGCAAACGGAACGTCGCAACCGACTGAGTCAGGCGGCTGGCCTGCTCCTCCAGCGCGGCGGCCGCAGCAGCAGACTCTTCCACCAGCGAGGCGTTCTGCTGCGTCACTTTGTCCATCTCCGACACCGCCAGCGCGACCTGGTCTATACCACGGCTTTGCTCATCGGATGCGGAGGCTATTTCACCCATGATGTCGGTGACCCGCGTGACCGCGTTCACGATGTCACTCATGGTTTCCCCCGCGCTTTCAACCAGCACCGAGCCGGTATCCACGCGCGAGACGGAATCTTCAATCAGGGACTTAATCTCTTTTGCCGCCTGGGCGCTGCGGCTTGCCAGGTTACGCACTTCGCCTGCTACCACGGCAAAGCCGCGCCCCTGCTCTCCGGCGCGTGCGGCCTCAACGGCGGCGTTCAGCGCGAGGATGTTTGTCTGGAAGGCAATACCGTCGATCACGCTAATAATGTCGGCGATTTTCTTTGAAGAACCGGCGATGTCGTGCATGGTCTTGACCACGCCATCTACCACTTTTCCGCCGCGCTGGGCGGTTTCGGAAGCGTTAAGCGCCAGTTGAGAAGCCTGACGAGCGTTTTCGGCGTTCTGTTTAACCGTGGCGGTCAACTGCTCCATGCTGGCGGCAGTTTCTTCAAGAGAGGCAGCCTGCTGTTCGGTACGGGAAGAGAGATCGTTGTTGCCAGCTGCGATTTCGCTGGTGCCGCTATAAATAGCGTCCGACCCTTCGCGCACCCGGCTCACGGTGTTAATTAATTCCCGCTGCATATGCTGGACGCTGGACGCGAGCTGGCTCAGCTCGTTTTTACCGACCACGGCAATGTTTTCCGTCAGGTTGCCGGAAGCAATCTCGCGGATATGGTTAATCACCACGTTCAGCGGCCTGAGTAACACATGGCGCATCCCGAACCAAACCAGCAGGATAACCGCAGCCAGGGCTAAGGCCAGAACACCAAGCTGCCAGATGGCAAAGGTGTACCCGGCGCGGCTGTCCACATAAGAGGCTTCATACATCCGGTCGTTCAGCGCCAGATAGCCGTCATACGCTTTCTCCAGCGCATTCTGCATCCCCTGGGTGGACTGGCCGAAATAGGCGTCCATATTGCCGCTTTCGAGATAGCCAATTAATTCCGCCAGCGCCTGGTGATAGGCCAGGTAATCGCCGTCAATATCTTTGACGACGGCGTTCATTTCGTCGGAAATCGGCGCAACTTGTTTAAAGTTGTTGTAGTGCTGCTCGGCGTTCAGCAAAGATTTTTTGGCGTTGTTCAGCAGATCCGTTTTCGCCGCGCTTTGGCTATTCGTCGGGTCCATCATCATACGTGCGGCGGAGCGGCTAAGGTTGATGCGCGTATGCAGCATCAGGACCCACGCCTGATTTAACTCGGCCTGCTGAACCCGTAATTCGCGGGAAACTTTAAAGTTGTCATTATTGTTTTTTAAGGAATTAAAGAACATACCACCGGAAATGATTTGCAGCAGCGCGAACACCACAAGCACCATCATCAGCATGGTGACCACGCGAATACGGTTTAACATACGACGCCCTTTTAACGACTTGTTCCCGAGGTTATCGGCACGTACCGCGGGAACTTTACGTTAAGTCACAGGGAAATTGGCCGATTGGGCGCGCTAGTAGGTCACGGTGATGGTCACCGTATCGGCGTAATCATCGGGGATGTAGTTAGTGCTTGGGATAGTGACATAAACCGGGTACTGCTGCGCGACGCCCGTACCCGTGCTGGACCGATTGTTCAAGGCCGTATTCCCCCAGACGGCGCCCGATGTCCCCGAAGCCTGCCTTAGCTGGTAAGGCACCTGGTCGGTGTTAGCCCCTGTCCCTTTTAGTACCCCGGTGCCCCCCGTGTTGTTATTCGAAGGGGAAAGCCCAATCGTATAGGTCGTGCCATTGGTACAGGCAACGCCGATGGTGTTGCTCGAAGCCAGATTGCTTTGCATTGCGGCGACTGCCCCGAAGCTCACGTTATTGGCATAGCTGATATTGCACTGCTTGCTGACGGCCGCTATCACATTAAAGGGAAAGTTTGTTGCGACAGATGTCCCACAGCCAGCGGGGGGAGCCAGCAGGCCGGTATTAAGCGTGACCGTCGCCATTCCGCTGGTGTAAATGTCCTGATAGCTCCCCGGTGCAGCGGAAGTTTGCGGAAGCGTCATTTGCCCATAGACCGTCAGGCTTCCGGTGACGGGCGTCAGGTTAAGCAAATTTAGCTGCACCATCGGGAAGGTCGTCCCCGTCTGAAACTGGCTGCCCCACGCCCCTCCACTGACGGTTCCCTGGTAAAGCTCATAGCTCAGCGTACTGGCAGGCGGCCCGGCAAAAGACATTTTATGGTTCCCCACCCCGGCACCATCAATGTTAAAACAAAGCGTCACCCCGGCCAGCAGGTCGCCCAATTGCTTGGAACAGCTGTAATCAAACGTCATCGAGGTATTGGGCGTAGCCGTCGCCAGCGGATTGACGGTGCCAAAGTTTACCGTCTGCACATTGCTCACCGAACACACCACCGCGTGGCTAATTCCCGGGGACAGCAAGAGCACCGCCAGCAGCAAAAGTTGTTTTAATCTCATGCGGGAAACTCCTGTATCAAAAGGCCACGGATTCGCTAGCGGCACACTATCGGCCCGATATTCGGTACGCTTTTCTGGTTTTCGGGGTAATCAAATTCGGCGATACAAATGCCGCTGTCGGTGGTCACTCTGAGCTGATTGCGCAGTTCAAGGGCATCAAAGTAGGCCTGACCATCAAAGCCCACCACCGTGTCCTGCCCGGCTCCCGCCATCGATCTGACGGGGCTACCTTCTCCGATGGCGTTGCCTTTCGCATCGACAATGATCACAAGCGCGGCACGCACCGGCTTAATATCAAAACTAACCAGCGTGCCGGAGCGGTCGGCAGGCGTGGCGTTGAGATTAACATTACGAATACGCATGCTGGCGGGCAGGTTCATGGGGTCGATGCTGATCAGGTTGTTTTGATAACTGTTCAGCGGCGTCACCAGCAACAGTCCGTTACCGTCGCTGTTTCCCACAAGGTTATTCTGCAATTTGACCGGTACATTCGGGATCCCATCGGTAGAGACAACGGCAAACCCGTTATTGATCTCCCGCGCGGCGAAGATGCCGCCGCCCATCATCACAACAGATCCCGTCGCCCCGGCGTAGCCGTAGTTATTATCAGGAATGCTGCGGTAGCCGGTATAAACCCGACCATTGCGCCCCAGGTAGCCAACCTCGCCCTGCCCGCTTTGCTGCGAGCTCTGCTGGCTGGCGGCCAGATTCCAGCCTACGCCGCCTTCAGATGGCGGAGTCTGACTGGCGTTGAGCTGATACCCCATCTTGTCGCCGGTGCGCTGAACGGTGGCCCCGGCGGTCAGGTTATTACGGGTACTGACGGTCACCATCAGGTAAACGCTGCGGTCGCGGCCGTCGTCAATGTTCTGGTTAAAGCTGGCGCTGAGGGAGACGTTATCGGTAATGGATTTGAACCAGGTGGCGTTGGCGTAGCGTATGGCGCTTTGCTCCGGGTAACGGAATTGCAGGTAGCTCATGCTGAGATTGCCCCCAACGCCGAAGTTATACCCTACCACCGCGCTGCCGCTAAACGCTGAGGGGGCTGAGCCATAACGCGTGGCAACATCGCGGTAATCTCCGGAGGTTGCCGTGGCGCTGGAGCTAAAGCTGAAGCGGCCGTCGGACCAGCGGTAACCCAGCCCATATAAATAGCCGTTCGCCCCGGAGTCCGAGCTGGCGGCCAGGGCGGTTGAAATTGTTCCCGACTGGCTTGCCGGGATCCAGTCGCTGCTCAGCCCGCCGTTAATCAGGCTATCGCTGGTTTCAAAATGCCCCCCGGCGGTCAGAGTGTTGCTGAAACCTCGCCGCCAGGTCCCGCTGATTGCGGGTTCGCTGGCATAATCAAATGAGGAGTAACCGTAATTTTTCCGCACCACGCCCAGCTCCAGAGACCAGTCCGTCAGCCCTTCCCGGAGCAGAAGCTGATCGTTATAAAAGGAGAAGCTCTGCACGCTGGTTCTGCCGAGCGCATCCGTCATCATTACCTGGGCGTTACCCGCCCCGGTAATATTCGGCAGCGTATTAATCTGGAAACTGCCCGCAGGCACGTTGCCGTTGTAATACTTGACCCCGTTAACGTATAGCTCAACGTCCGACGGCAGGGTTGCTGAACCCAGAAACGAAGGCAGCGGCGTGGTGGGCATATAGGGGTTGAGACCAAAATCGGTACCAATTTTTATCCCGGCGATACGGGTCTGGCGCGACCATGAGAGCGAACTGGTTAGCGTGTCCCCCAGGGTAACCGCCAGCATTTTATCGGCAAAGGAAGTGCGCCAGCTGGTATCCAGGCGGCTAAATGACTGGTTATCATTTTGCTCCGTAGAATAACGTGTCAACTGGGTGGAACTCAGCACGCCCGCCGCATTGAACGCGCGGAACTCGCTGAAGGTGTTAACGTTACTTTCTTTTCCCGTATCGGCGTAAATATCATAATTCAACAACGCGCCGTAGGCGTTTGACACCCTGGGGGCAGGGACATCCGACGAGTTAAGCTGAGTGGTTTTCAGGTCTAACAGGCTAAGCGGCGCGGTCAACGCCAGCGTTTGCTGCCCCACGTTATAGTCGATCGTTATTTGAGCGATGTCATTCAGATAATACGGCGGTTGAGCTTTTTCCGGCGGGCGAAAACCCAGCTGCCGCAGAGCCAAAGCGGTACCGTATAATTTTCCATCAGCGTAGCCAAGATGAACCAGACCCACGGGATTTCCATTCACCGTCGTGTCGAGATATAAATCAATGCCTACAGGCTGTGTTGTATTATTAGTGGCCGCATTCTGAGGTAGGTCATTATGGGTATTTTGTGCTGCTGCCATGCCGGAAATAACCAAACCATTAAGCAATAAAATTTTTACCAGAGAATATGGCCAGTCATAAATTTTGTTCTGTTTGTTGACCATTGATAGTGACTTCAACTTTCCCGCTATGGTAAGCATCATTAGCAGACGATGATATTATCCACCGCATACTCGAATCTGGAAGGACATAACCCAGCAGACCAGAAGTAATAACTTTTCGTACGCCATTAGGTTGAATAAACGTCATTGCCGACAGCTGAGCGTGGCTGTTTCCCTGATTACTCACTTCAACAAACGCTTTGCCATCAATATTGATTAATTTCCAGTTTAACTTTGCCGAGGCTTCCGCCTGCCCGGCGGGCTGCAAAAACACCGGAACGGAATAGCGCATCACAAACTGAATTTTATTTCGCTGAAGCTTTGGCGGTGGAAGTTCATCGATAAACAAGCGATAAGCCTGCTCAACCTGATTAGTTGCAGGACCCGTGCGAATCACCCGAATAAGCTGACGCTGCCCGGCAGGCAGCGTCACGATAGGCGGGCTGATGACCAGCCCCTGAGAAGCCGAAAGTTTGTCGGCATAGCTGCTCTGCTGCCAGCTAAATACGCGTACCTGCGCGTTAAGCGGCGCGTCACCTTCATTGCTGAGCCAAATGCCATCTGCGTTTTGCGTGGCATGCAGCATCAGATTAACCGGGGAGATTTGCAGCCCTCCGGCTAACGCATTCCCTCCAGCGGCCAGCCCCAGCATCAGGCATACGCAGGCGCAACGTCGTCCACCAAATTTCAATTTCATCCGCTGTCCTGAAATCAGTAGTTAACGTTGACGGTGACCGTGTCCGCATAGCTGTCTGGCGTAAAGTTAGCGCTCGCCGCCGTCGCATAGACGGTATAAGTTTGCGCGGCTCCCGACCCCGTACCCGCTACGCCGTTACCGACGACGGTAGTGGTGGCGGTATTCCCCCAAACGGGCCCGGTAGCGGATGTCTGGTTCAGTTGATAAGGGACTTTATCGGTGTTGGTGGCCGAGTTAGCCACGGATGACATTGCACCTGAACCGGTGGTCGTTCCTCCGTTTGCCGCCGAAGGGGCCAGACCGATAAAATAAGGGGTTGTCTTTGAACAGTTAACGGTAAAAGTATTGCTTTGCGAGGTGTTTACTGCACTGGCATTTACCGTCCCTAAGTTAATATTCGAGCCACTACCGGCGGTAACCGCGCAGGACTTCTGAATAGTAATCAGTACCTGGAACGTGCCGTTTGCCACCGCCGCATTAGCCGATGGAATAATCGCAAACGCAGTACAAGAAAGAATTAAGCGTGCAGCTGTGGCTGAATTCATATCCTTACCCTTATTCAAAATGACTCAATCATGCTTCGTGGATACGCAGCGAAGCGGCACGGGACGATTTAACGCCAGCCGGTATTGCACTTTAATACCGGCAGCTGACTCCATTAACTTATGGTTAATATAATTCGTCCTGAAGTCGCATACATTTTCCATCAAATACCGTTATCTCTCCCTGCCCCAATAATATTGGGACTCTCTTCACCTGATTGTACATTTTACAACCAGGCACAACGGCTTATGTTCGCGACATTCATAGACGAACTGGTAAGAAAAAAATCAGTACGTTACGCCATCACTTAGTTGAAATTTAGTTTAGAGATCGCGAAATAACCAGACCGCGCAGTCAAATTCAGTAAAACAGTGTATTGACGAGTTATCTTCATTAAAAACAAAGAATTAGACACACACCCATTCACTTTAATGCAAACTGAAAAGAATATATCCGCAATTTTGTGATCTTATTCACATGGAATGATTAAGTGCTGCTTAATTAACAATTTACAGAATTTATAAAAAAGAGTTGTATATCGGCGCGCTTTGATTCAAGTTATGCTCCGCGCACTTATGACCCATTCACAATAATTATATAAGGGTCAGTAAGTTACAAAAAAACACAATTCAACTACAGTCAACTACGGGGTTACTAAGTCAGTGGCAAGTTCAAACAAACTCACGCTATTCATTATTCTGTTCATGATAGCTGGGATCTTCTGCGGAGCGGCTATCCACGAATACGCCGGTGCCGACATCATCAAAAGCTACGCCGATAACATCACGCTGTTTACCGACATCTTCCTGCGATTGATCAAGATGGTGATTGCGCCATTGGTCTTCAGCACCCTGACGGTCGGTATCATGAAGCTTGGCGAAACCTCCACCATTGGCCGCGTCGGCGGGAAGGCGATGGTGTGGTTTGTCTCCTCTTCAATCTTGTCGATTCTGGTCGGCCTGTTTATCGTCACCCTTGCACATCCTGGCGCAGGTATGAATTTGCAGGTTCCGGCAGAAGCGGTACAAACCGGCCTGGCGGTGAGCGGCATGACGCTGAAAGCGTTTATCTCGCACACTATTCCGACCAGCATCGCCGGCGCAATGTCCGATAACGAGATCCTGCAAATCGTCGTGTTTTCTATGTTCTTCGGTATTGCAGGGGCATCTCTGGGCGAGAAGTTCAACGCGCCGCTGGTCAGCGCCCTGGATGTGGTCTCTCACATCATGCTCAAAGTGACCGGCTACGTGATGTACGTCGCGCCGCTGGCTATCTTCGCGGCCATCTCTTCGGTGATTGCAACTCAGGGTCTCGGTATTCTGCTGAACTACGCGTCATTTATCGGCGGTTACTACGTGGCGATTGTGCTGACCTGCATTGTGCTGATTAGCGTGGGCTACATGGTGCTGAAGCGCGATGTGTTCCGCCTGCTGGCGATGCTGAAAGATCCGGTGCTGGTTGCCTTCACCACCAGCAGCTCCGAAGCCGCTTATCCGAAAACGCTCGACCAGCTCACCCGCTTCGGCTGCTCGCGCAACATCGCTTCGTTCGTGCTGCCTATCGGCTACTCCTTCAACCTCGTGGGTTCGATGGTGTACTGCTCGTTCGCTTCGATGTTTATTGCCCAGGCTTATAACGTTCACCTGTCATTCTCTGAAATTGCCGTGCTGATGCTGACGCTGATGCTGGCCTCTAAAGGGATTGCCGGGGTGCCTCGCTCCGCGCTGGTGGTACTGGCCGCAACCATCCCAAGCTTCAATATCCCGGTCGCGGGTATTCTGCTGCTGATGGGCATCGACCACTTCCTGGACATGGGCCGCTCGGCTATTAACGTATTGGGTAACGGCGTGGCGACGGCGATGCTGTCGAAAAACGAAGGCATGCTGGAGGAAGGAACGGTAAGTACCGCTCCCGGCAAAGAAATCCAGGCCTAAAAAAAGGGGCTACCTCACGGTAGCCCCTTTTTACTCTCCCACCCGATTAAGCCACAGCAGAATCAAGCAGTTCCATCTCTTCGCTGTTCAGCAGCTTCTCGATATTCACCAGAATCAGCATACGCTCGCCCAGAGCACCCAGGCCCGTGAGGTATTCTGTTGACAGCGTCACCGCAAACTCCGGCGCAGGGCGAATCTGGTCGGCGGTCAGAGACAATACGTCTGACACGCCGTCAACCACGATACCCACAACGCGTTTCTCAAGGTTGAGAACGATAACCACGGTATTGTCGTTATATTCCACGCCGTCTTGTTCGAACTTCAGGCGCAGGTCAATAATCGGCACGATAACGCCGCGCAGGTTGGTCACACCCTTGATAAAGGCCGGAGTGTTCGCGATACGCGTTACCTGATCGTAACCGCGAATTTCCTGCACTTTCAGGATATCAATACCGTACTCTTCGTCGCCGAGGGTGAACACCAGAAATTCCTGTCCCACGTTTTCCCCGGTCAGTTTTGTCACATTTGTTAGTGCAGTCATTTGCGTACCTATTTTCTTAAGCAGTTAATCAGGCGACGGTTAGCGCCAGACGTTGTTCACGGTTCAGCCCCTGCAGCGCAGAGACATCGACGATCAGCGCCACGCTGCCGTCACCCAAAATGGTGGCAGCAGAAATGCCCGGCACTTTGCGGTAATTGCTTTCAAGGTTTTTAACCACAACCTGATGCTGACCAATCAGCTGATCGACCAGCAGCGCATAGCGACGACCGGCACTTTGCAAAATAACCACAATGCCCTGAGTCGCCTCGGTTTTGGCTCCCTGAACGTCGAAGACTTTCCACAACTCTACCAGCGGCAGGTATTCACCGCGCACTTCCAGCACGCGTTCGCCGCCCGCCAGCGGATGCAGGTCTTCTTCCTGCGGTTGCAGAGATTCCATTACCGCGTTCAGCGGCAGAATAAAGACTTCGTTGCTGACTTTGACCGACATCCCGTCGAGGATAGCGAGCGTCAACGGCAGCAGAATGCGAATGGTGGTGCCTGCCCCAGCCTTAGACTGGATTTCAACATGGCCGCCCATTTCCTGGATATTACGCTTCACTACGTCCATGCCCACGCCGCGCCCGGAAACGTCCGTGACCTGCTCGGCGGTAGAGAAGCCAGGCGCGAAGATAAGCATGCCGACTTCATCATCGCTCATGCTCTCGCTAACCGGCATCCCCTGAGACAGAGCTTTAGCCAGAATACGCTCGCGGTTCAGCCCTGCTCCGTCATCGGTCACTTCGATGCAGATATTGCCGCCCTGATGCTCCGCAGAGAGGATCAGGTTGCCGACCTCAGATTTCCCGGCAGCAAGACGTTTTTCCGGCGACTCGATGCCGTGGTCCAGGCTGTTACGCACCAGGTGCGTTAGCGGATCGATAATGCGTTCGATCAGGCTTTTATCCAGTTCGGTGGAGCTGCCCATCAGCGTCAGCTCTACCTGCTTATTCAGTTTACCGGCAAGGTCCCGCACCAGGCGCGGGAAGCGGCTGAACACGTATTCCATCGGCATCATGCGGATGGACATTACGGACTCTTGCAGGTCGCGGGCATTGCGCTGTAGCTGCCCCATGCTGGTAATCAGGTCGCCGTGATTCACCGGGTCAAGCTCGTTGGAGCGCTGGGCCAGCATCGACTGGGTAATGACCAGTTCGCCGACCAGGTTAATCAACTGGTCAACTTTTTCTACCGCTACGCGAATGCTGGTTGATTCAGAGGCGCGGGCCGCAGGCTTATCACGTTCTACGCGGCCGGTTGCCGGAGTCAGCGGCTCGGGTAATCCGGCTTTTTGCACGGCAACGGCTGTTTGAGCCGGAGCTTCGGGAGCCACCACGGCGGTTGTTTCGGCCACGGCAGGAGCGCTGGCAGCGGCGGTTACCGGAACAAAGCTAATCTGCTCTGGTTCAATCACAAAGCAGAGCACAGCGGTGATGTCGTCTTCGCTAACGCTGGTTTCAAGCGTGGCGGTTACGGATGCGGCATCTTTCACTACGTCGCTCACGGTGCCAAGATTGCCCAACTCTTCGAGCATCAGATCGAGTTCGGCCTCTTTCAGCCCGTCGATAACTACGCGCAGTCTGCCGCCATTATCCGTCGAAGCCGGAGCGGCCTGCTCGGTTTCAACCACTGACAGTTTCGCCGGTGCCGTTGGGGCTTCACCTTTGGCCTCAAGAGCCAGCTGGCGCAGCGCCTTACAGATGTAGTCGAAGCTTGCTGCGTCCGGCTCTTCAGAGTTTTTATAAGCGTCCAACTGTTCCTGCATAATATCCTTGGTTTCCAAAAACAGGTTGATGATATCGGTGTTAAGCTGCATCTCACCGCGCCGCGCCTCGTCCAGCAGGTTTTCCATCAGGTGAGTGGTCTCCTGCAACACGGAGAAGCCAAAAGTCCCTGCCCCGCCCTTAATCGAGTGGGCCGCACGGAAAATGGCGTTTAGCTGTTCGGAGTCCGGCGCTTCGGGCACCAGATCCAGAAGATGCTGCTCCATGTCGGCCAATAGCTCGTCGGCTTCGTCAAAAAATGTCTGGTAAAAATCACTGATATCCATGCTCACGCTATCACCTCGTAGCCGGTTGTGGCGCAATTGTATTATTCACCGGAGCCGCCACAGGAACCTGTTGCAGAACGCTAACCGGCTGGTTATCACTCTCCGAGTTCTCGTGCATGATGGCGTCTTCGGTCTGTTTATTAAGCACCAGCAGACTGATGCGACGGTTAATGGCGTCACCGCCCCCACGTTTGGAGAGGCTCATCTGCGAGGACATACCGATCACACGCAGAACTTTTCCATCGTCCAGCCCACCGGCAACCAGCTCGCGGCGGGAGGCGTTAGCGCGGTCGGCGGAAAGCTCCCAGTTGCTGTACCCGCGCTCGCCGTTGGCGTAAGGCAGGTCATCTGTATGGCCGGACAGGCTGATTTTGTTAGGAATACCGTTCAGCACCGGAGCAATTTTGCGCAGAATATCGCGCATATACGGCTCAACTTCCGCGCTCCCGTTTTTAAACATCGGGCGGTTCTGGCTGTCGATAATCTGGATGCGCAGACCTTCCTGCACCAGATCTATCTGCAAATGCGGGCGCAGCGCACGCAGTTTCGGATCGGACTCAATTAGCTGATCCAGGTCGCCTTTAATCCGCTTCAGGCGGTTGGCTTCCATACGCTTGCGCAATTCTTCGATATTGGGCTGTTTTTTAACTTCGCCCTGCTGCTGGGTGACATCATCACCGCCGCCGGGGATCGGGCTGTCGCTGTCGGCGATACGCTGGCCGCCGGTAATCGCCTGCGCCAGCGGAGTACGGAAATAGTCGGCAATTTGCGCCAGCTCTTTCGGGCTGGAGATAGAAATCAGCCACATCACCAGGAAGAAGGCCATCATCGCGGTCATAAAGTCCGCATAGGCAATTTTCCATGAGCCATGGGCCGCCCCACCGTGGCCCTTGTGCTTGCGGCGTTTTACAACAACGATGGGGTGAGCCTGGTTTTTCATACTTCTTCTTCCGTCGCGCGCTGTCCGTTCGGAGAGCGTACGGCCCGGACGTGCTCTTCAAGCTCAATGAACGACGGACGCTCGCTTGAGTAGAGCGTTTTACGGCCAAATTCGACGGCGATAGGCGGCGCGTACCCGTTGAGACTGGACAATAATGTAACTTTTACACACTGCATCATCTTAGTGGTTTCAGCGCTTTTTTGGCGCAGCACGCTCGCCAGCGGGGAAATAAAACCGTAGGCCAGTAAAATACCCAGGAAGGTCCCTACCATTGCGTGCGCAATTAACGCGCCCAGCTCCGCAGCGGGTCTGTCGGCAGAAGCCAAAGCGTGTACTACGCCCATTACTGCGGCAACGATACCGAATGCCGGTAATGAATCCCCCATTAGCGCAAGGCTATTGGCAGGTATTTCCGACTCGCTTTCATGAGTCTCGATTTCTTCATCCATCAACGCTTCAATTTCGAAGGTATTCATATTTCCGCTGATGATAAGACGCAGATAATCAACAATGAAATCAAGCATCATAGTGTCCGCTAAAATACGCGGGTAGCTGGCAAAGATTTCACTTTCTTTGGGATTTTCGATGTCTCTTTCAAGTGAAAACATACCCTGCTGACGAGACTTAGCCATCAGCCGATAAAGCAATGCCATCAAATCCATATACATGCTTTTGGTATATTTTGAACGTCTGAAGAGCAGCGGAAGCGCTTTTAAGGTGCCCTTAATCGCTTTACCGTTATTCCCTACAATGAACGCCCCAATACCCGCCCCACCAATGATGATAAACTCAGCTGGTTGATAAAGTGCGCCAAGGTGGCCGCCGGTTAACATATAACCGCCGAACACTGTCCCTATAACAACCAGGTAACCTATTAAAATCAGCACGAGATCATCCTTACGCCGTTGAGTGTAGCGAGGATGCCCAGGAAGGCAGAAGCAGCGTTATGTGCGGGCATAAAAAAAGCAGCGGCAATCACTCACCGCTGCTGGAATGCTCAAACACAGAATCTGTTAAACAGCCTGTTCCACCTGGTCATCCAGCAGTTGTGGAATAATATCGGCAGTGTTCTGGGAAAGTTTACGTCTTTTTACCGCTCGTGATGGCGGTTGGCACAGACTGCAGGCAAAGCTGCCCACCGGCTGATGCGCGTGAGTGATAAAATTGCCATTACAGCAGTTGCACTGGCTGAGCTGGAGCATGCCGCTCTCAACAAAACGCACCAGCGTCCAGGCGCGGGTTAGCGCCAGCAGAGGACCTTCCGGCTGGGAAGGACATTGTTCAAGATACAGGCGATAGGCTTTGATAACCGCATCAACGCCGGTACATAGCCCACTTCGAAGTAAAAACTGCCAGGCATTACAGAACATGGAAGCATGAATATTTTGCTCCCAGGTCATAAACCAATCGGTAGAGAAAGGCAGCATCCCTTTTGGAGGAGGACTTCCACGGAGTTCTTTGTAGAGTTTGATCAGGCGACCCCGGCTCAACTGCGTTTCGCTTTCCAGCATTTGCAGTCGTGCACCGAGTGTTATCAGCTCCATTGCAAGCTGAATGTCGCGAGCTTCCTGGACAATACTTTTCTCGCTCATTTGTTATGCCCTTTTTTTCTTAGGTGCCTCGGCAGGCGTCGACACCTCATTCAGTAAACGGGTAGATAACAAAATACCGGTATGAATTTGCTGTAAATCATCCACACGGGAGTCTTGCGTTAAGCGAGTAATCGTTTGGTGATCGTTAAAACGAAACTGACACACTAATTGGTTAGTTTCCGCCAATTTAACCATCTGTGGCAGCGTTAATTCGCCCAGAGTATTTGCCATATCTTCAGCGATTCCTAATCGAAACATTGCTGAAGCTTTGTCCTGACTAATAAGACGCTGTGCAAGCAATAAGTACGACAAATTAATGTCGTAAATATGTTTTAGCAACTCGGAAGTATGCATTTTTTCCATCCCGAATAACCAACTATTATTGTATGCGGCCTAGCCTAAATATTTCGGATGACAGTACAGTGTCAAACACAGAAAATTCTCCAGAAACTTACGGCTGCAAGAAACCGGAGCGAACCTGTCGCACTCATACCTGTTTTCTGAACTATTAGGGGGTTGTTACCGCACCCCGCGATGTCGCCGGGTTGCCCCGGTAGAATTAAAACAATCGTTACGGCCAAAATGCACGGATAAATCTTACGCTCTGACTAAACTCCCCGCACTCTGCGGTAGAAGCCCTTTCCCTGACAAAGCCCGAACGTATGTTGTCGTTCATCATTTTATTACAAAAAACTAAGATTTTTCCTAATTCGGGCAAACTCTACTCGTAGCCCCTGGCACATACAATGCAGCCACCTGCGATTTTGGAATTTATGTGACGCAGATCACATAAATACATCACCCAAAGAGGTGAGAAGCATCAGAATCGCTTTTCATTTGCATAATTATTAGCCAGATCAAGAATTTTCCTCACGGCCAGGAGTGAATAGTTATACCAAAAACTCACAACTGCATGAGTTACCGTAGCTTTTTATACGATACCGTTGCTTAGGAATGCATAAGCGATCACATTTTGCGAATGCAGTCAGGAGTAATCTGCTTATATTCATGGACTTAACCTAAATTATAACTGAAGTTTATCCGAGTGCAGGGATTTCAAAAGAGGCAGTTATCGAAACTTATCGCCCGATCCAGGTTCGCAAATTAATCCGCGAGACTGATGGTAAATTTTCACAGATCTACTACTCAGTAATGTTGCAAATTCGTTTCATAAGAATAACTGAACAATTTCTATGATTAGCTTCACAATTCGTATGGTGATTGCCGTTGCGCCTGAGCAACATCTGGTGTAAGAAAATGTTAACAATTCACGCTAAATGTGGGGTGAGATTATGAGCTATAGCCACGTACTGGTTGCTGTTGCCGTCACGCCTGAAAGCCACCTCCTGGTGCAGAAGGCCGTCTCCATCGTTAAACCCGTCAACGGGCGAATTACTCTGGTCACCCTCGCCTCAGATCCGGAACTGTATAACCAGCTTGCCGCTCCGATGATGGAAAACCTGCGCGAGTTGATGCTGGAGGAGACTCATCTTTTTCTCGATGAGATAAGAGAAAAAGCGCAATATCCTATTGAAAATATAATTATTTCCAGTGGGGAACTAAGCGAACATATCCTCAACATCTGCGAAAGGCAGGATGTTGATTTGGTCATTTGCGGCAATCATAACCAGAGTTTTTTCTCTAAAATCATGTGCTCGGCCAAAGCCGTAGTCGCCGCCAGCGCGGTAGACGTTCTGCTGGTCCCGCTTTAACTCCGGCCACAACAGGAAGCGGAGAAGCTTCCGCTTCCCGGCAATGTTGTTCTCTATATTCCAGGTTATTCCATAGAGACTAATTTCGTCAGTTTATGAAAGAGCAACTTTTTACCCTGATTCCATCTTTATTTTCTTCCGCCCGCACGGCTTTAAAATAACCGATATATTTTTGCCCATAAAATCATCCACTCCGGTCCCCAACAGAGACCCCAACGACACTCGCCCGGTCATAAGGATTTACGATAGTCGGTCGGAACCTATTCATTAGCCGGGCCAGCGGATGTTGGTCCCCTGAAAGCACACCGAACAGGAAATGACCAGATCAATCTTTTGCTATTTATTGGCCGAACGCAATTTTTTAAAATATCGACAGCGGGGGGTTCTGTGCAAAAAATGACGTGCAACCCGATCTATTTAAGTGTGGCTAAAGTTACTCATGCAATAAAACTGTATTAACACAATAAATTTAAAATCCTCATCCACACACCTCCTCAACTTTCAAAAAAAAATAAATAAAACAATGATATATAGAATATATTATACATCAATAACAATGAGTTACATTAGCACCTCATGCCTGCGCAGGAATGAATTCATTTGCTTTAAAATAAAAAACAAATAATTCTTTTTAAGACTTTTACCGCTATTAATTGCAGAGTATGTTTACTTAATTGCCCGTAACATGTTCCATGAATAAGGATGTTAATATGCCTGCTGCCAGCCTGATCCAGAGACTTAATGCCCAAATAAACCGGGAATTTTACTCCTCACACCTCTGCCTGCACCTGAGCGCCTGGTGCACTCAACACAGCCTGACCGGCAGCGCCAATTTTTTGCGTAGCCAGGCTCAAAACAACGTGACCCACATGATGCGGGTTTTCAACTTTATGAAGCAGTCAGGCGGAATGCCGAGCGTAGGGACTATGCCGCCGCCAAAGTGCGAATGCCTGAACCTGGAAGAGTTGTTCCAGCAAACGCTGGATGATTACTACCTTCGGCATGACACGCTGTCCGGGCTGAAAGAAGAAGCCCGGGCCGCCAATGCCGGAAAGGTGGAGAGTTTTTTGGTGTCGCTAAGCAAAGAGCAGGATCGGGATGGGAAGATATTGTTGGCCATTCTTGAACAGGTGAAGGAGGCCAAAAGCGCCGGATTGTGCATGAATCAGGCGGACCGAAAGCTGCTCGAACTAATAGACCGCTGCCACTGAAGCTTAGCCTTTGTTGTTGGCCCCGGCTCAGCCCGGGGTGTTGATTTCCTCCCCCCCACGCCAGAATGTTAATAAATAGTTACCAAGCAGATGTTTTTATTATCATTTAACAAATAAGATCTATTCCACAAAATATAACCTTACATTTTGTAATGCTTCTGTTAATCATCACTTTCAGAGGCACTTATGATAACCATCGAATTTATTGTCATTATTTTATGTTTGCTGGCCGGTACCCGTTTTGGCGGGATGGGGCTGGGCCTGATTAGCGGTATCGGCCTGTTTATTCTGACCTTTATTTTCGGGCTGGAACCGGGCAAACCCCCGGTAGACGTGATGCTTACGATCCTTGCGGTCATCGGCTGTGCCGCCACGCTACAAACCGCAGGCGGGCTGAACGTCATGATGCAGTTTGCCGAACGCCTGCTGCGGCGGCATCCGCAGCACATCACGCTGCTGGCCCCTTTTACCACGTGGATGCTGACCTTTTTATGCGGCACGGGGCATGTGGTTTATACCATGTTCCCGATTATTGCCGATATTGCGCTGAAAAAAGGCATCCGTCCGGAGCGGCCAATGGCGGTCGCTTCCGTTGCCTCTCAGATGGCTATTACCGCCTCACCGGTCTCGGTAGCGGTCGTTTCTCTGGTTTCTATACTGGCGGCAGGACACGGCGTTATTCCACACGCCTGGGGAATTCTTGAGATCCTATCCATCTCCGTACCTGCCTCGCTGTTTGGCGTACTGATTGCCGCGCTCTGGAGCCTTCGTCGCGGCAAAGCACTGGAAGACGACGAGGAATTTCAGGCAAAACTTCGGGATCCTAAGCAGCGCGAATTCATCTTCGGCAGTACCGACACATTAATGAACCAGACCTTCCCGAAGCAGGCATGGTGGTCAACGTGGATCTTCTTTCTCGCGATTCTCGCCGTCGTGTTACTCGGTGCCTTTCCAGAGCTGCGCCCTTCGTTTGCGGTAAAAGGCGTGATGAAGGCGCTGTCGATGAATCTCGTGATCCAGATGATGATGTTGATCGCCGGGGCGGTGATGCTCGTCACCTGCAAGGTGAACTTCAGCGCAATATCTAACGGCGCGGTATTCAAGGCGGGGATGGTTGCCATCTTCTCGGTGTTCGGCGTGGCGTGGATGAGCGACACTTTTTTCCAGGCCCATCTGGGCGAACTCAAGCAGGCGCTGGAAGGCGTCGTGCAGAGCCATCCGTGGACTTACGCTATCGTGCTGTTTCTGGTTTCGAAGCTGGTAAACAGCCAGGCCGCAGCCTTAACAGCGGTGGCGCCGATGGGATTAATGCTCGGCGTCGAGCCTAAAATGCTGATTGCTTTTTTCCCCGCCTCCTACGGCTACTTTATCTTGCCGACCTACCCAAGCGACCTGGCCTGCATCGGATTTGACCGCTCCGGCACTACGCGAATTGGGAAATTTATTCTTAACCACAGCTTTATTCTGCCGGGGCTTATCGGCGTGATTAGTTCGTGCGTTGCCAGCTATCTGCTGGTGCAGACATTTTTATAAGCAGGAAATACGCCCTCCCGGAAGGGAGGGTGCAGTGTTTAATGAGCGTCTTTTTGCTGAGTAAACTTCAGTTCGATCAGGGCAATCGCTTTTTGAATCGCACGGCGAGTTACCGGATCTACCGCCGCCGGGTGGGTGGTAAAGTCGATAGTTTTCAGCTGCTCCGCCATTTTTTCGCGCACTTCAACCGGAGCAATCACGTCAATCACATCAAGAATTTGTTTAATTACCAGCTGGCAAGCCACGACATCGGAAACCAGTTCCTGGTCAGCGGAAAGTTGTTCGGCCATTTTAATCTCCTGTTTTAATTGCGCGACAGTCTACCCGCGCCCCTCCTGACGAGGCAACAGAACATTGCTGGAAAGCGCCTCGGAAAACCCGCATCAAAGTAAGAAAAAAATAAAACTGTATGATATTTAACTAAGCCATTGACTTACACCCTCAGTTTGATAACCTGACCTGGCCATACGCCAATGGCGGATAATATGCTCTTTATAGAAAGCCCCATCTTTACCCATGATGTCGCGACTTTACTCACGGACCAGGAGTTTGCCCAGTTTCAGGCGTACCTGGCCTTCAACCCCAACAGCGGAGACGTAATCCCTGATAGCGGTGGGTTGCGTAAAATTCGCTGGCCCTCCAAAGGCAAAGGAAAACGCGGCGGTGTGCGGGTTATCTATTTTCATAAGTCAGCCTTTTATGTCATCAGATTGCTGCTGATTTATCAAAAAGGGATAAAAACCGACCTGAGCGAGGCCGAGAAGCAGCTGTTGCGCAAACTAAATGAGAGGTGGTAAATGGATAAGCAGCTTTTTGAACGTCTGACCGCCAGCATGGCGGAAATGAACGAAATAATAGAGGGGACGCGTGAAGCAGGCCGCACCACGCTGGTTACCGCCATACAGGTGAAGACTATTCGCCAGGCAACCGGGCTTTCACAGGCAAAATTTGCCGCGCTTATCGCCGTTAGTGTCGATACGTTAAAAAACTGGGAGCAGGGCCGCCGTGAACCTACCGGCCCTGCCCGTGCGCTGCTGCGGGCAATTCAGAACGATCCGCTTCATGTCATCCCGGCACTTGCCCCACCGGACGCCGGGGCCTGAATACCCCGGCAGTCTCTATTTTTCAAACTGCCAGCAGGCAACACGATGCCCGGGGGCTATCTCTTTCATCTGCGGTGCCTGCTCACGGCATTGCTCCATAGCCCGTGGGCAGCGGCCCGCAAATTTACATCCTGATTGCGAAGCAAACTCCCCGGTATTTTCGCCTTTTAAGCTCCCCTGCTCCAGCATCTGAACATGAGGGTCGGCAACCGGAATAGAGGCCAGCAGCGCCCGGGTATAAGGGTGGGCAGGCTGATGATAAAGCCGCTCCGCCGGCGCCTCTTCCACCAGCGAACCGAGATACATTACGCCGATGCGGTCAGAGATATGGCGCACCATCGACAAATCATGGGCAATAAAGAGATAAGTCAGCCCGAATGCCTGCTGCAAATCCTGAAGCAAATTGACCACCTGAGCCTGCACCGAGACATCCAGCGCTGACAGCGGCTCGTCACACAGCACAAACTCGGGGTTAACCGACAGCGCCCTGGCAATGCTTATCCGCTGGCGCTGGCCGCCGCTGAACTCGTGAGGAAAGCGGTCAAGATGTTCCTCGTTCAGCCCAACTCGTTTTAGTAATTCAAGCGTGCGCGATGCTCGCAGCTGCGCGTCATAACCGTGGATCCGCATCGGCTCGGCAATCAGCTGCGCGACCGTCATGCCCGGGTTCAGCGACGACCACGGATCCTGGAAAATTGACTGCATGCGGCGACGCAGCGGCTTAAGCTGCCGCTCACTTAGCTCCGCGATATTTTGCCCCGCGAACTCGATTTCGCCTGAAGTGACGTCGAACAGCCGTAATATGCTGCGCCCGAGCGTGGACTTACCGCAGCCGGACTCGCCCACCAGGCCGTATGTTTCTCCCGGAAGAATATCAAGACTGACATTATCCACCGCTTTTAAGGCTGTGTTTTTGCCGAACCATCCCCGGCTGGAAGTAAAATGTTTACTCAATCCGCGAACGCGGATCAGCGGTTTAGTTTCAGACATGGGCGGCCTCCTGCTCCCACAGCCAGCAGCTGGCTTCGTGCCCCGGAGCCACGGCGTATTTATCTACAGGCTCAGCACACTTTGCCATACGCTGCGGGCAGCGCGCGGCAAACGGACAACCGGCCGGCGGATTAAGCAGCCCCGGCGGGCTGCCCTCGATCGGCGAAAGGCGCTCCCCTTCTCCGTCAGGGCGCGGGAGCGATGCCAGAAGCCCTCGAGTATAAGGATGCGCCGGGCGATAAAAGATATCTTCAACGCTGCCCTGCTCCATCACCAGCCCGCCATACATCACCACCACGCGCGAACAAACCTGCGCCACTACCCCCAAATCGTGAGTAATCAGCAAAATAGCGGTATCGGTCTGCTGCTGGAGCTGCTTGAGCAGCCGCAGAATTTGCGCCTGGATGGTAACGTCCAGAGCCGTTGTTGGCTCATCGGCAATCAGCAACGACGGACGGCAGGAGAGCGCGATAGCTATCATCACCCTCTGGCGCATGCCGCCGCTAAACTCGTGCGGATACTGCTCATAGCGTTTTTCTGGCTGGGCAATCCCGACCTGCCCGAGCATGGCGATGGCTTTTTCTTTAGCCGCTTTTCTGCTTAGCCGCTGGTGGCGAATCAGGATCTCGCTCATCTGTTTGCCGATGGTCAACACCGGATTCAGGGCGGTCATCGGATCCTGAAAAATCATGGCTATTTCATTTCCGCGCAGCTGCCGCATTTGCCCGGCGGTTTTGCGGGCCAGGTCCTCTGCCTGAAAGCGAATATGCCCGCCAACTATCTTGCCGTTTGCTCCCAGCAAGTTGATGACCGATTTACAGGTCACGCTTTTACCGCAGCCGGACTCGCCGACAATCCCGACGACTTCCCCGCGCCGCAGATTAAAACTGACGCCGCGCACCGCGTGAACTTCGCCTTCTCGGGTGAAGAATGAGGTTTTGAGGTTGTCTATTTCCAGCAGGTTACTCATTGCGGTTCGCCCCCGGTTCAAAAGCGGTACGGAACACATCCCCGAGGACATTAAAACTAAGCACCGTCAGCAGGATCAAAACGCCGGGGAACATCGCCAGCCAGGATGCTTCCCCGATATAAGATTGGGCGTTATTCAGCATACTGCCCCAGGAAGCATGCGGCTGCTGAACGCCAAGGCCAAGAAAGCTCAACGTTGACTCCATCAAAATGGCTGAAGCGATATTCAGCGTCGCCGCCACGATAATCGTCGGTAAAATATTTGGAATAATATGGCGCGCAATAATCAGCAAAGGATGCTCTCCCGAAGCCCGGGCATAGATGACGTATTCACGCTCTTTAACCGACAGCGTTTCGGCCCGGATCATGCGCGACATGTTCATCCACGTTAGCGCGCTGATAATCAAAATAATATTGGCGATGCCGGGCTTCAGGTAGGCGTTAAGCACCAGCAGCAGGAAAAACGCCGGAATCGACATCAGAATATCCACCAGCCTCATCAGCAGGTTATCAATTCTGCCGCCAAAATAGCCGCTCACCGTCCCCACCAGCGTGCCGATAAGCGTTGAGAACACCATCGCCAGAAAACCCACCATCAGCGATATCTGCCCGCCGTACAGCGCCCGGGTAAAATAGTCGCGCCCGTACTCGTCGGTGCCAAACCAGTGGCTGCCCTGGGGCGGAAGCATACGGGCCTGGAGCGACATCTGATTTGGGTCCCAGGGGCTGAAAAATGCGGATAACGCGGCTAGCGTAAAAATAACCAATACCGCCAGAGAAAACTGCGCCGGACGGTTTCGCTTCATCCCATGTTTAAACTGTTGCCATCTTCTGCTCATTAGCTACCTCAGCGCCTTAATGCGCGGGTCAGCCACGCGATACAAAAGGTCCGCCAGCAGATTACCGGTGACCAGCATAATGGAGGAAAGCAGGATAATCGCCATGATCAGCGGGTAGTCCAGCGAGGTGATGGACTGAATGCCGAGCAGCCCCATGCCGGGCCACGAAAAGACGCTTTCGGTCACGTAAGCGCCGACCACCAGTTCACCGAAGGAAAGCCCAAACAGCGTAATCACCGGCAGCAAAACGTTTTTCAGCACATGGCGGAAGAGAATCGAGCGACGGGTTGCCCCGTAGGCCAGCTGAGTTTGCACGTAATCCGCCGACAGCTGGCTAATGGTGTTGGAGCGGATGTAGCGCACATAGCTGGAGAGGTTGTAAAAGGTCAGCGCGATGCAGGGCAAAATACCGTGGCGCACAACGTCAAGCCAGGAGTCCTCCATGCCGATGGTGCGCATTCCCATGCTCGGCAGCCAGTTCAGCTGCACCGAAAATACCGTAATCAGCAAAATGCCAAACCAGAAAATCGGCACAGAAATGCCAACATAGGCAAAAAGATTCAGCACGTTATCCAGCCAGCGATGCTTATACGCCCCGGCTAGCAGACCAAGCGGTATGGCAAGTACGATAGCCAGCAGCAGCGAAGCCCCCATTAGCCCAAGCGTAGCGGGAATGCGTTCGGCAATCATCGTGAGCACCGGGCGATGGTAAATCAGCGAGTAGCCAAGGTCACCGTGCAGCAGGTTTTTCAGCCAGAGTAAATACTGCACCGGCAAGGGCTTATCCAGCCCCATGCTTTGGCGAATACGCTCAATGTCTTCCGGGCTCATGCGCGGCGTAATATACGCCTGTAAGGGATCGCCCGGCGCGAGCTTCACCAGCAGGAAAGAGACCAGCGAGATAAATAGCAACATTGGCAGCAGTTGCAGCAGCCGCCGGAGGAACAGGTTATTCATATTTTCTACTCCCCTCACCCCGCCCTCTCCCAAAGAGAAGGCCGGATGAGGGTCAATGCTGGTTATTGTTGATAAATCTTCGACAGATCCTGGAACATATAGACCGGCTTAGGTTCGGCTTCTTTGGTGCCGCCAAAACGTTTATCCACCGCGACAACCGCATTGGTATACGCTATGGGATACCATGCCATATCGTTCGCTACCGTTTGCTGAATTTGCTTATAAATAGCACCGCGTTTGGCCGCATCCGTTTCAGTTGCTCCCTGCTCCCACAATGCGTCAAATGCCGGATTTTTGTAGTGTGCATAGTTATAGGCTTCGTTGCTCATATACAAAGACTTATAGCCGTCCGGCTCCGCGCCCATAATGTAGCCTCCCAGGCTCAGCTCATAGGCGGTATTGTTCATATCCTGGCTGCGCTGAGACATGGCATTAGCGTCCAGTGGCAACAACTCCACGTTAATACCAATAGCCTTCAGCTGCTGCTGGATATACAGCCCCATGCTTTCCTGAGTCTTGTTGCTATTGATATACGCCAGGCGCAGCTTCAACCCTTCCTGCTGCCCGGACGCTTTAAACAGCGCTTTGGCTTTTTCGAGGTCAAACTTATACGGCTCGACGTCGTTGGTCTGGTAGAGCGTGTCCGGCGTTAAAATCGAGGCAGCTGGGGTGGCATAATCCAGCGAGGTGAACGCCGTCTGCACAAGATCGTCCTTGTTCAGCGCATAGGCAATGGCCTGGCGTAACGCTTTGCTCTTCATACTTGCGACGTTCTGGTTAAACGTCATATAAGCCAGACGACCTTCCGGATAAATCACAAAGTCAAATTTACCGGTCGACTTCAGCCGGGAAACGTCCTGCGGATCCACCATTTTGAGGTTGATCTCGCCGTTTTGCAGCGCAAGGTTCGCCGAGTTTGAGTCTTTGGCGAAGCGATAAGTCACCGACTCCAGCTTCGGTTTCCCGTTCCAGTAATCGTCAAAACGCGTCAGAGCATAGAATTGACCGGCACGATATTCTTTAAATTTGAACGGCCCGGATCCGACGGGCGCATCGTTTTTGCTGCTCTTTTCCAGGTCGCCGTTCTCGGAGGCAAAAATATGCTGCGGGATAGGGAATACCTGCACCAGCGTACCGGCAAAGGCGGCGCTCACCTGCGGCAGGGTAAATTTAACCGTCAGGTCATCTATCTTGCTCACGCCCAGCGGCTTATTGCCGTAAACAAACATGCTGCGGAAGAAGCTGTGCTGCTTCTCATCAAGCAGTTTATTGAAGGTAAAGACGACGTCGTCAGCGGTAATCGGCTGGCCGTCCTGCCATTTCAGGCCTGGTTTTAGCTTCAGCGTCCAGGAGAGGTTATCCGCGGCGGGCGTCAGGCTTTCGGCCAGCCCCCATTCGATTTTGTCGCCGTTGTAGCTATAAAGAGGCGAATAAAGCGCCTGCATAATAGTCAACGTCGTGCGGTCGCTGGCGTACAGCGGGTTCAGCGCCAGCGGGTCGCCCGAGGTGATGCCGATAATCAGGCTACCGCCCTGTTTGGCTTCTTTCGCCGGGGCAGGTGCTGCCGCTGTGTCATTCTTAGGGTTATCGCAGCCGCTTAACGCCAGGGCGGCTATCAGCGCCGACAAAATCAAAGGTTTACGCATTGCTTCAGGAACTCCTTATTAAGTTGCAGCCCGCATAGTGAGGTACAGGTAACTACTTGTAAATGCACCTAAAAAGCATAACCTTAGTCGAATTTTGACTAACCGCACGCCGCCTGTGCTGCCCGCAAGCAGGGAATATTATTTAACCAACCTGCGTCACAAAATAGTTGCTACACAGTCACCCTTTAGGTATTCAGCCAGGGCTAAAAGACGTAAAAAAGGCAGCCATATGGCTGCCTTAGTAGAGTCAAACGAGCGGGTTATCTCTGCGTGGCGCTTTCCCCCGAACGGAACATCGCAACTACATCGTGAAGATAATGTGCCTGCTTCTCAAGCTCACCCGATGAGAGTACGGATTTCTGCACCAGATTGACGTTTTGCTGGGTCACGCTGTCCATTTCCCTTACCGCCACGCCGACCTGCCCAATCCCCTGGCTTTGCTCAAGCGAAGCGCTGGCTATCTCGCCCATAATATCGTTAACCTGCTTAACGGCTTTCAGGATCTCATCCATCGCTTCACCGGCCTTTTTAACCTGCTGCGAGCCGGTATGAATGTTGCTGACGGATTCGTTAAGCAGGGTTTCAATCTCTTTCGCCGCCCCGGCGCTGCGGCTTGCCAGATTGCGGACTTCGCTGGCGACCACGGCGAAGCCTTTTCCCTGCTCGCCTGCTCTTGCGGCCTCAACTGCCGCATTCAGCGCCAGAATATTGGTCTGGAAAGCGATGCTGTTGATCACGGTAGTAATATCGACAATTTTGTTAGCGCTGCTGGCGATAACGTCCATGGTCTTCACCACCTGTTTTACCGAAGCGCCGCCGTTCACCGCCGTGTTAGTGGCATTCTGCGCCAGGTGGCTGGCGTGGTTGGCGTTATCGGCGTTGAGCTTTACCGTGCTGTTAAGCTGCTCCATGCTGGCGCTAGTCTGCTCCAGCGCGGCAGCCTGCTGCTCCGAACGGGAAGAGAGATCGGTATTGACCCCTGAGACTTCCGTGGCGTTGGCGCGTATTGCGTCCGCGCTATCCCGAATGCTGTTGACGGCTTTTTCCCAGTTGGCCTGCATTTTCTGAATCGGCGGAACCATCAGGCCAATGCAGTTGCGGCCAAGATCGGGCAAAGCCACGGTAAGCTCGCCGCGCGCCAGGACGTGCATATGGTTACGAATGGTATTTACCGGCTTCACCAGGCAAAACCACAGATAGCGTTCGGTGAAAATAGTAATAGCAATGCTTACCACCACCGAAAGCATCAGCATAAACTGCGCGTCGGTAATCCAGCTTTTTTGCTCCGCAGTCAGCGCCGCGGTCTGCTCAAGACTGTACAGCAGCCATAGCATTATACCGGCCACGCTAATCCATGCGACGGTCGAGAGGATTTGTATCAATACCACCATAGCGCGGATCTTGATATTGCGAATAACGTTCATCTGTGTGTTTCCCCGGTCAAAAATTAAAAGGCATATCCTGTGCTGTTTTAAACGCCGCCCGTCCTGATTTATCCGCTTGTATAGCTTCATAAGTGAAATTAAATCGCGCCGTAGCGCTATTGTCGGCACGTTTCAGCAAAACTTGACGTCTATTTGATCAAAAAATAACCGAGTGTTTTGTGGGGAATTTCCGTTATGTAAAACGCATTTATATTGCAATTTGAATTAGGGATTATTTAAAGCTCGAATTTTGCCAAATTCAGCTCCCGCCTGCCGGAATGGGCTTTTCCTTTCTCACCGCGTGCTACCATGACGAGGGTTAAGCATGAGGAATAAATAAAGATGAAGCTCATTTATCTGGCCGCGGCCGCCCTGTTACTCGGCGGTTGCACCGTGAATAAAACGCCCGTTCCGCTCAATGCCAACGAGCCTTCCGGCGTGGTTCGCCTGGCCTACAATCTGCCGCCGTTACAGAATGCGAAAGTAGACAAATTCCTCGCGCAATCTACCGCATCCCGCCAGTGCCAGCAGTGGGGCTATGCCAGCGCCTTGCCTTACGGCAGCGATATTAAAACCTGCACCACGTTTAGCGGCAGCTTGTGTCTGAATACCCAGGTTGTGCTGGAGTACCAGTGTCGGGGAGTTAGCGGGCCGCAATTTGCAGGCGTCACCAGCAACTGGTAAATACCGGCAAATTCATCTACTTTTGACACATTCTCAGCAAAAGAGTCATCTCGCCAATGTAACCCACGCCTGACGATAAATATCTCACGCTGCCGCTCCCGGAACGGCAGCCTGCACCTATTTGTTTATCAGGAATTGATGATGACTCTTTTAGTGCTACGCGCCCTGCGCCAGCACCGCTGGTTTGCGCTGATCGGGCTTGCCCTGCTGTTCTCTTCCGTTGGCAACGGACTGACCTATGTGCTGGTCTTTAGCCAGCTGCTCCAAAGCCAGGCAACGCCCGCCTGGCTCTCCCTCGCTTACGTTCTCGCGCTTGCTCCTGGCCTGCCGGCCAGCTTTATCGGCGTCCGGCTACTGCGCCGATGGCCGCCGTTTAAGATATTGATCGTTGCGGAAATGGCGGGGCTTTGCGGCCTTGCGCTGCCACTTTGGGCGCTAATCGACCATCACCCGGTGTGGCTGCTGTTAAGCCAGGCCGCAGCGGCTTTCAGCACCGGGCTTACGGTGCCGGTACTCAGCCAGCTATTCAAAAAGGGATTACCGGAAAAGCTGATGCCTGCCGCCGCGGGTGTTGAAACCCTGGTGTTCGCCGCAAATGTCATTTTCGGCGTGGGTATAGGTACTTTGCTCTACGGGAAAGTGAGCCTCTGGCTACTGCTGATGCTGGATGCGCTAAGCTTCTTGCTTGCGGTGATGCTGCTTTGGCGGGCTGCTGCCTGCTTTATGCCCAACGAGAATGACCCGCACTCATCTTCATTAGCACGCTTCCGCTGGCGCACGCTTAAGCCGCAGCAAAGACGCAGCCTGCTTCTGCTGCCGTGTCTGGCGATGATTGGCGCCCCTGCAATGGCGCTGCTGCCCGCTTTAGCTCCCTCTTTACCCGGGGATAACACCGACAACGGGCTGATTTTACTCTTCGCCCGCAGCACGGGTCAGCTGCTGGCGCCGCTGGTGCTGAGCGAAAACAAGGTTCGTCATCGTGCCGGTAAAACCGCCCCACTGCTGCTGGCCCTGCTCTTTTTCACTCTTTGCTATTTCGGCGTTGCGCAGTCCGGTAGCTTGTGGATTGCCGTGCCGCTTATCATCCTCGCCCACCTGTTCAGCAACTGGTTTTATTTGGTGGCAACGCTCAACGTTATGGACAGCTTTGCTCCGGCCCATGTTGGCGCGGCGATGGCCTCAAGCTGGCGGCTTCAGCTTGGCATCACTCTACTGCTACCGACGCTTACCGGCGCGCTGGCTAACCACTTCCCGCCGCAGTGGGTACTGCTGGGAAGCGGCATCTTCGGGATTATTATTGCCCTGTTTATGCTCGGTAGCTTGCCAAAGTTACGGAATTGTAATTTGATAACGCGGCGGAATATTTCCGCACTTAATTTTAATAATGATGATGACAGTAAGACAGGTGGATAATGGCATTTTATAAAGCAACACTGGCAGCAGCGCTGGCTCTGACACTGGCTGGCTGCGTGGCACCGGCTAAAACAACCGCACCGGTAGCACCAGCACCTGCCGCCGCCCCGGCTAAACAGTGCCAGGTCGGTGACGCAATGACGCAAACCACGCTCTACTTCGGTATTAGCCGCCCTTCAGGTGTAATCATCACCGCCAAAGAATGGCGCAGCTTTGTTGATAAGGACGTGACCCCACGCTTCCGCGACGGGCTGACAGAGTATGATGCGAAGGGCCAGTGGCTTAATGCGAAAGGCGAAGTGACCCACGAGCCAAGTAAAGCGCTGATGTTAATTCGCGGCAGCGATGTGGAAAGCAGCAAGAAAGTAGACGAACTGCGTAATATCTATAAAACCCGCTTTGCGCAGGAATCCGTAATGCGCGTTGACCAGCCGGTCTGCGCCGCATTCTGATAACGAGATAGCGTTAAACAAACGGCGGGTTTCCCCGCCGTTTTTTATTTACAGCACCAGCCCGGCAAATGCCGCAGACAGCAGGCTGACAAGCGTCGCGCCATAAACAAGGCGCAGGCCAAAGCGAGAAACAACGTTGCCCTGCTTTTCATTCAGGCCTTTAATTGCCCCGGCTACGATGCCGATTGACGCAAAGTTGGCAAACGACACCAGGAATACAGATAAGATCCCCAGACCGCGCGGCGTCAGCGTCGCCATGATTTTTTGCAGCTCAATCATCGCCACAAATTCATTCGCCACCAGCTTGGTTGCCATAATACCGGCGGCTTTCAAAGCATCCGGCGCTGGAATGCCTACCAGCCAGGCAAACGGGTAAAACACGTAGCCGAGGATCTGCTGGAAGCTCAGACCGAACACCGTCGCGAACAGCGCGTTGATGGCGCTAATCAGGGCAATAAAACCAATCAGCATCGCCAGAATTATCATCGCTACTTTGAAACCGGCGAGGATGTACTCCCCCAGCATCTCAAAGAAACTCTGCGATTCGTGCAGTTTCTCAAGCTTGATTTCGGGTTCATCGCCCGGGCTTGTCGGGTTAATTATCGACACAATAATGAAGGTGCTGAACATATTGAGGATCAGCGCCGCCACAACATACTTCGGCTCCAGCATCGTCATGTACGCGCCGACAATAGACAGCGAAACGGTGGACATCGCCGTAGCCGCCATGGTGAACAGACGGCGGGAGCTGAGATCCCCAAGCACGCCTTTATACGCAATGAAGTTTTCCGACTGGCCCAGGATAAGCGAGCTGACGGCGTTAAACGACTCCAGCTTGCCGAGACCGTTAACTTTAGAAAGCAGCGTGCCCACAATGCGGATAATAATCGGCAGAATGCGGAAGTGCTGCAAAATCCCGATAAGGGCGGAGATGAAGATAATCGGGCACAGCACGCCGAGGAAGATAAACGCCAGCCCGGCCTTGCTCATACCGCCGAACACAAAGTCACTCCCCTGCCCGGCAAAGGTCAGAAGGTGCCCAAAGAAGCCGGATACGCCGTTAATCACCCACAGGCCGCTGTCGGAGTGCAGGAAGAAGAAAGCCAGCAGGCCTTCAATAACGACAAGTTGTAACAAATAGCGGATGCGAATGGTCTTACGATCGAAGCTCACCAGCCACGCCAGTCCCATAATGACAAAAAGTGCGAGTAGAAAATGAAGGATATTCATGTGCAGTCTAATTTTGAAAGAAAGGTATTTAGCCACAGCCTCCGCGCGAGGTAAATGGTGGCCATAAGAATATTTAACCATAAGTTTTCCCAATGACAGCATAGACTTACACTTAGCATGGTTACTTTTTTTAACGTTAAATATTGCAGAGAAAATAAAATTTCAGAGCAAATAAACAGTAAAAACGAAACACGATTAATTCTCATTATTAATTCATTTCTTCACAAATAAAATAATAGTAACAACCATTCTCATTACACTAATATAATTAACAATTCCTTTGCATTCGTAAAAATAAATAATTAAAGTAGCGCCATTAACGCCCCCCACAATTTATGGAGCCTGTGATGCTGAAGACGGAAATGATCGAAAAACTGAACGAGCAGATGAACCTCGAACTCTACTCCTCGCTGCTCTACCAGCAGATGAGCGCCTGGTGCAGTTATCACAGCTTTGAGGGAGCGGCCGCGTTCCTGCGTCGCCATGCACAGGAAGAGATGGAACATATGCAGCGCCTGTTCGCATATTTAAGCGACACCGGAAATATGCCGCGCATTAACGCCATTGCGTCTCCATATTTAGAGTACGCCTCTCTTGATGAGTTATTTAAAGCGACTTACGAACACGAGCAGTTAATTACTCGTCAGATTAATGAGCTGACCCACTCAGCGATGATCTCCCAGGATTACCCAACCTTTAATTTCCTGCAGTGGTATGTTGCCGAGCAGCATGAAGAAGAGAAGCTGTTTAAATCCGTACTGGATAAACTCAGCCTGGTGGGCAAAAGCGGTGAAGGCCTGTACTTCATCGACAAAGAGCTGGCAACCCTGGACACCCAGGCTTAATTGTCGCTGTTACTCAGCAGGCCACTGCGGCCTGCTGATGTTTTATCTTAGTGTAACGCCCCGCCGTCGCGCTGGCTGTGCCAGTAGCCGTACAGTTCCAATGCAGCCGGTTTAATCGCTTCGATACTCGCCCAGAATGCCTCCGGCGACAGCGTGTCAAACTTCTCCAGATTCTCTTCAAGACCATGTAAAGCGATGGCTTCAAGCGCAGGTTGCAGCGCTGCCGGGAGCGCAGGCCACTGTTCCAGAGCAACGCCGCGCATATAGCCGTAGCACCACTCCTCAACGATGGTAATTTCACGCCCATCCACTTCGTCGGTGCCAAACAGCGGCTCAAACTGCTCGGGATACCCGGCAAGACGCTCGGCAATATCGTTCATATGCTGGAATACCAGCACGTTAAAACGGGTTAACTCGTCGGCATTTTCCCACTCTGGCTCGGCATCGCCTCCCCATACTGCTCTCAGCACGGTTGCTGGCTCGGTCACTTTCGGGCCGGACAGGATGGCCGTCAGCAGCCCGTCCAGTTCGGCCACATCGATGACGGAATGGGTGGTCCCGTACTTCATCAGCACATCGTCAAGCCATACAATTTCGTCTTCGTTTAACGGTCCCTGGGTCATAATGCTGGCTCCTCTGCGTAGCTCTTTTTAATAAAATGAGATGTATTCTACCCGCTCCGGGGCCTAAATGATTGCCGTGCTTTCACTCCGGCGATAAACAGTCCATTAGCAGGGCTTTATTTATCTGCACCGGGGCCGAAGCATACAGCTTTTGCGAGATTCCGGCAGGAATAACCTGGTCATCGCCAGCAGCAATCACCAAAAGCTTACCGCCGTAACCAGAATGAAGTTTAGTGTTAATTGTAGAATGACATTTATTCCTGTAAGCAGAAACACTTGCAATTAGAGAATAAAAAACAGGCAGTAGGCACAAAAATATAATGGGAAAGGCGCGCCTGGGGAATTTGCTTTTGCCACAGCATAATTGCGGTGAGATAATGCCAACCTTAAGTACAAAGTCACTCCATAAAAACCTTGCGCTATCTGGTAATTAATAACGTTACTGTCACGTAATGTTAGTAATTTATTGATTCATCTCTGGGAGTTTTAAAACGTGAATACATTACTTGCCGGCGTCACGTTGCTTATTTTGGGCGACAGTCATGTCGCATTTAAGGATTCTCTGCTTTCTGTTTTACCCGAAGCCTATGAAAGCATGGGGGCAAAAGTTGTTACCTATGGCGTTTGTTCTTCAAGCCCGGCGGGTTGGGTAAAAGGCCCGAAAGACACCGGCTGCGGCGGCGTAGTCAGAAACGGCACCGGCCCGATAGCCGACCCTTCTGCCGCCACATTTCCCTTCCCGGACGTCGCCAGCCTGATTGATAAATGGCAGCCGACGGCGGTGATGTTTATCTACGGCGACACCATTGGCAGCTACACCGCAGACCCTTTCCCTGCCGAGTGGATTGAAAACCAGGTGAAATCCGTAGCCACGCTGGCCGGAGCCAAAACAAAATGCCTGTGGGTGGGGCCGACATGGGGCACGTTTAACCCACGCTACGGTAAAACCGAAGAAACCACCAAACGCATCACCGGTTTCCTGTCATCCCACGTTCAGCCCTGCACCTACATCGACAGCACGTCGTTTATGCAAAATAAAGCGGTTGAAACCGTAGATGGCCTTCACCTGACGCCTAAAAGCTACAAAGCCTGGGGCGCAGGGATTGTGGACGCGACTTTGCCGCTACTAAGCGGGAACGGGAGTAAAAGCTGATTACTCAACGTCGAAACGATATTGACGGGCTGCGCGGGCTGGCCGTGCTGCTGGTGATGTTTTTCCATGCCGGATGGATTTCAGGCGGTTTTGTTGGGGTAGATGTTTTTTGCGTCATCTCGGGCTATTACATGAGCAAGATGGCGCTTATGCAGCAGCCTTTCGCCCCGATTAAATTCATGGTCAGGCGTATACAACGCCTATTACCAGCACTGTTATGCATGGTGATAACGGTCTCAGCCCTAATGCTGTGGTGGCTATTGCCGAGAGACAGAGCTGATGTTGCCTCCAACGGCATGTCCGCCCTCTTTTATTTATCTAATTTTTGGGCTCATCAGAACGTCGGCTATTTTGCCGGGCAGTCGCTCGCCTATCCGTTCCTGCACACCTGGTCTCTGTCGCTGGAAATGCAGTTCTACCTGCTTATCCTGCTGCTGGGTATGGCAGGAAGGCGCTGGGGCACGCTAATCGCTATCGCGGTCATCTCTTTTGCCGTCTCGCAGTCCAGCTGGAGCATGGGATATTACGGTCTGGTAGACCGACTCTGGCAGTTTGCCCTCGGCGGCATTGTTGCCTGGCTACCGCTCTCTCGCTTGTCTTCGAAACTAAACTCGCTGTTTTACTGTATGGCGACTGCGGCTATCGTCGCCTGCGCCCTGCTGTATAACAACGCCTTTGCCAGCCCTTCGGCCTGGTCTTTACTGCCCGGCCTGGCTGCGGCTCTGATCCTGGCGCTGCCGAACGCTCCGGCAAACAGGTTGCTGGCCACGCTCTCCCCGCTGGGGCTTATCTCTTATTCACTCTATTTGTGGCACTGGCCGGTCATTGTCGGCGCTACCTATTTCTTTGAAAAGCAGATAACCGGCATCTTGATGGTCGCCGCACTCGTCACCTCTGTCGTGCTGGGCACTCTCAGCTACCTGCTGGTTGAGCGCAGAGCGCCGGTCAAGCTGCTGCTATCCATTAACGTGCTGGCCGCTGCCGGGCTGTTTATCGTCAGCAGTTATTGAGAGATCCAACTAATAAAGGGGAGCGTGATTTTCGGCGCTCCCTTTTTTATTTGCGGGAGGCCAGCGGCGGAATGGATCGAGGAAAAGCGTTAGCTAAATCGCAGGCAATAAATGGACATGATCAATCTGGACACTCAGATCTACCGCTACTATCCCGAGCTGTTCAATAGCACATGCGATGCTTTTTCTAACCTACTCATGGTTAAATCCTGATCGGTTATAGGGATAACAGATTCGGATTTTCCCATGAGTAGCATTCCTGCTATGAAAGCGATCGTTTATTACTTTATTGGAATTCTGGATCTGGCTTTTTCGTGATGCGATTTCTTATATCTCTTCGTACTATCTCAATCGCCCACATCCAAAGAATATGCCCTATCGTCTCTGAAAAAATCTCATTGAAAGGTAGTTGCCATAAAGGAGGGGCCCAGTGGAAAACAGGTAGCAGCACACCATGGAATCCTATAGTTACCAGTATCGCGAAAGCAGCCCCTTGCCAAAGCTTGATTGCAGGAAACACCTCAGCAACCGCACAATAGAACATCGCGAAAACAATTGAAAACAAGTGATGAACACCCGCAACACCCCAGTTAACAATATGCCCGGAGTAGGTATAGACCATCTCATTAACGTTTAAACCAATGTCTTGAAGCATTTCGGCTGGAGGTATGGCTCGGTCTGCTGTGCGTGGTGGTAGAGGATTCTCAGTTCCCCACTTAACAAAGCTAGAGAGATTACCACCCAAAAAACCAGCCCAGAGTGCAACAGCATAATTGCGAGCTCCTGGGGTTGTCCTGGAAAACGAGAACATATCAAACTCCTTTTAAATAGTTGGTGCCCTTACTGAAACCCTAAACTGCTCCCACCAACAATTGTTCACATCAGAGGGGCGCATTAAGTCCTCACCAAGGGATGAACGGTGCTTATCAAATCCAGGTGCTTCTTTCTTTTGTGCTTTCCAGTCACTCCGGGGCCCCCCTTCTTCGCAGACTGAAAAGCTATTTTGGAGCGGCCAGTGGGAATCGAACCCACATCATCAGCTTGGAAGGCTAAGGTAATTGCCATTATACGATGGCCGCATTTCTGGTACCGACTACCGGAGTCGAATTGGTGACCGACTGATTACAAATCAGTTGCTATACCTGATGAGCTAAATCGTCTTAGTTTGGTCCGCCACCGGGGCCTCGAACCTCGTACTACAACACCGTGGTTGTCGCTCTTTCTGATGAGCTAGTGGCGGTTGGTAACACTTACTGGCCCAGAGCCAGTAACTGGACAATTTTAAGTCGAACGATCTAATTAACTTATATAAAGAACCGAGGCGAGGATAATACACAAACCATTTTTCCCCTTCAATTGAAGCGGGCGGCTTTCGGATTCCTCAGCATATAGAAACAGTATAATCCTAAAAATGCTGGCAGGATTTACTCTCCGACGGCAGCATGCCCCTTAATCCGCCCGTTATCGGCGACCAATCCACCTGCGTTCCTTCCTTAGCAGCCCAGCCCCAGCGCTCTACTGTCTGGTCACAAGACACTCACGCAGACAGCAAGATATGATCGTAAAGTGCAGATTGTCCCTGTTGTAGGCGGGCAGAATAAGTGATTACCTATTCGAATTATTGAAAAAGATGTTAGGAAGGATGTTAGGAAAATGGATTTTCATCATTCTGCAGGCAATAAAAAACCACCCGAAGGTGGTTTACACGACACTGCTTATCATTGATTTTATTCTTTATATTCCCATGGTACCCGGAGCGGGACTTGAACCCGCACAGCCATAAGCCGAGGGATTTTAAATCCCTTGTGTCTACCGATTTCACCATCCGGGCTCGGGGAAAATTGGAGGCGCGTTCCGGAGTCGAACCGGACTAGACGGATTTGCAATCCGCTACATAACCGCTTTGCTAACGCGCCAAAATCTCTTGCCTTTGCAGGCTGTAACAGACAAATATCTATTACTTAAATCTGGAGCGGGAAACGAGACTCGAACTCGCGACCCCGACCTTGGCAAGGTCGTGCTCTACCAACTGAGCTATTCCCGCAATTTGTACAAGTGACTGTTGGTGGCCGTTAAGCTAATCACTTGATTTTGTTATCATCCGGCAAGCCGTGCTGCCGTTCGATGCGATGCATTCTACTTACCTGACGCAATGAGTCAATGAAATTTTCTAACACCGCGAATCGTTTGCTGAATTTTGCGCCGGATAGATCACGGTTCGAGCAAATCGCCGCGTGCGGCAGCAAGATATTGGAACATTGACCAGAAAGTTAGCACCGCCGCGATGAAGAAAAGCGCGATCCCGGTGTACTCGATCCACATGTTCGGATGCCACAGCATACCGATCAGCGCCAGCATCTGCGCCATGGTTTTCGTTTTACCTATCCATGAGACGGCAACCCGGCTACGTTTGCCGATTTCAGCCATCCATTCACGCAGCGCGGAGATAATAATCTCGCGGGCGATCATCGTTGCCGCAGGCAGGGTCACCCACCAGGCATGATAGTGCTCAGCCACCAGCACCAGGGCCACCACAACCATGACTTTATCCGCCACCGGGTCGAGGAACGCGCCAAAGCGGGTGCTCTGGTTCCAGCGCCGCGCCAGGAAACCGTCAAACCAGTCGGTAATCGCCGCCAGCCAGAAGATAAAGGCGCAGAGGAAAGGGGCCCAGGTGAACGGCAGATAAAATGCCAGCACAAAGAATGGGATAAGGATGACACGAAACAGCGTGAGCAGTGTTGGGATATTGAATCGCATAGTGCCGGTTAACTATCTGTCATAAGTGGAAATTGTCTCTATGTTGCTACAGAGGCCCTAATGTTTCAACGAGTAGTAGATCTTTTCTGCCAATGCCTGCGAGATCCCCGGCACTTTTGCTATTTCCTCTATCGATGCATTGATTAACGGTTGCAATCCGCCCATATACTTTAGCAGGGTCTGGCGGCGCTTAGGCCCAATGCCCTCGATAGTCTCCAGCGAACTGGTACTTTTCACTTTGGCGCGTTTTTTACGGTGCCCGGAGATAGCATGGTCGTGCGAGTCATCGCGGATATGTTGAATAACGTGCAGCGCCGGTGAATCCGGCGGCAGAGCGAAGCCCTCACCTTCCGGCTCAAGGAACAGCGTCTCCAGCCCGGCCTTGCGGTCGCTGCCTTTTGCTACACCGAGCAATAAAGGATGATGCTTGTCCCATGGCACGTCCAGCTCGGCAAATACCGCCTTCGCCTGCCCCAGCTGCCCTTTCCCGCCGTCGATCAAAATCACATCCGGGATTTTACTTTCCTCGATGGCTTTACCGTAGCGACGGCGCAGTACCTGATTCATCGCCGCATAGTCATCTCCCGGCGTAATGCCGGTGATATTGTAGCGCCGGTATTCCGAACGCAGCGGTCCGTTGGTATCGAACACCACGCAGGAGGCAACGGTTTGCTCGCCCATCGTATGGCTGATATCGAAACACTCCATCCGCTTCACTTCCGGCAGCTTCAGCACTTCCGCCAGCGCTTTCAGGCGCTGATGAATGGTGGACTGCTGGGACAGTTTCGTCACCAATGCCGTTGCTGCGTTGGTACGAGCCAGCTTCAGGTAACGGGCGCGGTCGCCGCGCGGTTTCGTCTGCACGTTCACTTTGCGCCCGGCTAATTCACTCAGAGAATCCGCCAGCAGCGATTTATCAGCCAGGGCGAAGTCGAGCAGGATCTCGCCCGGCAAGGTTCGCATCTGGCTGCCCTGCAAATAGAACTGCCCGACAAAGGTTTCCACCACTTCGTTGAGTTCGGTTCCGGCCGGAACCTTCGGGAAGTAGCTGCGGCTCCCCAGCACTTTTCCCTGGCGGATAAACAGGACATGAACACAGGCCATCCCCGCATCGAACGATACGCCGATAACATCGAGATCGTCACCGGTATTCGAAACAAACTGTTTCTCGGTAATGCGCCGCACGGCCTGGATCTGATCGCGGATCCTTGCGGCCTCTTCGAAAGCCAGATTCTGGCTTGCCTGCTCCATTCGGCCTATCAACTGCGTCAACACCTGGTCGTCTTTACCGGCCAGGAACAGGCGCACGTAATCAACCTGCTGGGCGTACTCTTCTTCGCTGACCAGGCCCGCCACACAAGGGCCGAGGCAGCGGCCAATTTGGTACTGAAGGCACGGGCGCGAACGGTTGCGGTAAACGCTGTTTTCACACTGACGAATCGGGAAGACTTTTTGCAGCAGCGCAAGCGTCTCGCGCACCGCGTAGCCGTTAGGGAAAGGGCCAAAATACTCACCCTTTGCGTGTTTTGCCCCACGGTGCATAGCAAGTCGCGGGTGGCTATCGCCGCTCAGGAAGATAAAGGGATAAGACTTATCGTCACGCAGCAGCACGTTATAGCGCGGCTGGTAGAGCTTGATGTAGTTGTGCTCCAGCAGCAGCGCTTCGGTTTCGGTGTGGGTAACGGTCACATCGATATGCTGGATCAGCGCCACCAGCGCCTCGGTTTTGCGGCTTGCCAGATTAGTGCGGAAGTAGCTCGACAGACGTTTTTTCAGGTCTTTGGCTTTGCCGACGTAGATAACGGTGCCGCCGGCATCGTACATACGGTAGACGCCGGGCTTGCTGGTTACCGTCTTAAGAAAAGCCCGGGAATCAAAGGTTTCACTCACTACTGATTAACGTCTCCGCGTTGAATAGCCCGTGGCGAATCGCAAGGTGAGTCAGTTCCACATCGCCGCTGATATTCAATTTACTAAACATCCTGTAGCGGTAGCTGTTCACCGTTTTCGGGCTGAGATTAAGCTGCTCAGAGATCTCATTGACCTTCTGGCCTTTGGTTATCATCAGCATAATCTGTAATTCACGCTCAGACAAACTGGCAAACGGGGATTCGGCCTCTGGCTCAATCTGGCTCAGGGCCATCTGCTGCGCGATGTCGGAGGCGATGTAGCGCTGCCCAGCATTAACCGAGCGAATAGCGTTCACCACGTCCTGCGGCGCCGCTCCTTTACTCAAATAACCGGCCGCGCCCGCCTGCATCACTTTGGCAGGTAATGGGTTTTCGGTATGGATAGTCAACATGATAACTTTGATATCTGAAGAGTAACGCGCAATTTTGCGGGTGGCTTCCAGGCCGCCGATGCCCGGCATATTCATATCCATTAAGACAACATCGACCGGATTGCTGCGGCACCATTTGATGGCATCCTCGCCGCAGTTCACTTCACCCGAGACTTTGATGCCCTTAATCTCTTCAAGAATGCGTCGTATCCCTGCGCGCACCAGTTCGTGGTCATCAACAAGAAGAACGTTGATCAAAGGACTATTCTCCAGAAGGGGATAACGCTGCTGATAGCTAATTGAGGCATATATTAGCTTTTTTCAGGCCACATTAAAATCCAAATTGCAGCCAGCAACATTTTGCTAACCACACGGAGAATATATCTTTACTTTCGATGGCACTTCTGTGGCATGCGTCAACTTTCTTCACACCCTGACGACACCCTATTACCCGACAATAAAACACAGCTTATTATCCCAATTGGGCACGAGGGAGAATAATCTTCTTATTCTCCTGCCTTATTTAACACTGGTTAAACGACAGTAAAACAATTTGTTTTTTCCATAAAAATGAGTGCGGCTAATAAGCAACAGCGCTTCATTGTTTATTACCATAAACATTGAACGCTTTCCCCTGCCTTAACATGAATAACTTTGCCAAAGCTTATGCTATACTCCGCCGCCGTATGAATATCACTGTGCATAATGGCAGCGAACTAACTAAGCATTGAGGAAAGTAAATGAGCACTCCTGATTTTTCCACAGCCGAAAACACCAGCGAACTGGCGCAAGAAGTTGCCTGTATGAAAACGCTGTTAACCCTGATGCTTCAGGCTATGGGCCAGGCTGATGCGGGCCGAGTTATCCTGAAAATGGAAAAGCAAATCGCTCAACTGGAAGACCAAACTCAGGCTGAGGTATTCACTAATACCGTTAAGCAAATTAAACAGGCTTACCGTCAATAAGCCGGGGGCGGCTGGCAAGTAGCGTTTCGCCAGCCGTCAGCGCCTGACGCACACTGCTGTATTGTGCTTAGATAATCCCCATCGCCGCCGCATAACACGCAATCTGCGTTTTGTTAGGGGCATTAAATTTCTTCTGCATATTCTTCTGGTGGAAATTCACCGTATTCTCAGAAATAGACAAAATAATAGCGATTTCCGCCGAGGTTTTCCCTTCCCCCGTCCATTGCAAAATCTCACGTTCGCGCTTGCTAAGCTTCATTTCCAGCATTTCCAGCGCCGGATCTTCCAGGCGAGCCATGGTGGATAAACTCAGTTCCGCCAGGTAATTAAGACGCAATCCAAGTTCATCATCCGGCATCAGCTCTGAGCGAATCGACGTCCGTGACACGGAGAAGAAGCCTGCTGCGCGGTTAGGCGCCATCACGCAAAGCGATCGGCCAGAAGCCAGCCCGTGGTCGCGTGCGGCGTCCCAAAGGTCTCTGGCATCGGCAAATAATGTGTCACTCCAGATTATTTCCCCGCGTATAAAGCTAGCCTGTTTAAGCACCGGATCGACGGCGAAATAATTTTCGCTGACATAACAATCCAGCCATTTTTGCGGATAAGAACTTTGCAGCGATAATTTAGGCCGGGTAAAAGGCACCGGGTGCCGGACACACAGTGAAAAATAATCAAACTCAAGCTGCTGAGTTTGTCGTTGAACTAAAGTTTGTAATTCGCTGGCTTGAGTAATTGACAGGAATTGCTCGAGCATATCCCGTCGCCAGCTAAAAAAGTCGCGATCCAGCATTATATCTGGCGTGTCTCCTGGCGCTAAAAATGAATTCATTAATAGAATGTAATACGCTAACACATTTATTAAAGTTATTGATGATATTTATTGTCTGGATCGCACAATTCTTCGGTTATAACGAATGTCAGGAAAAATTTACTGGAGCTGAGTATGGTTACCTCTGCGTTTTCCCCTCTTCTTACCGCAATGATAAACGCCCTCGGGCTGAGGACGCCTGTGCTTCCCGTTATCGTTGGCGGAGAAGGTGAATTACCTTCCTGCTTCCCGGTCACCGGGCTGGCGACGGCAAGCATCGCCGCCGCAGGGATAGCCCTGAGAGATTTGTTATCACGCCCCGATGCCCCGATGTATCTGGACCAGAGGCTAGCCTCATTTTGGTTTTCCTCGAGCCATATGCCGATTAACCGCGCGCCGGCTGCCCTGTGGGACGAATTCGCCGGAGATTACGCAACGCGAGACGGCTGGATCAGGCTGCACACCAATGCGCCCCACCACCGCATAGCGATGGAACAGATCCTCGGCATCAGCGAGAACAAAAGCGCGCTCGCCCGGCAGGTAGCTGGCTGGAAAAAAGACGAGCTTGAACAGGCTGTGGTTAACGCCGGTGGCTGCGCCGCCGCGATGCTCAGCCGCGATGAATGGCTTAGCCACCCACACGGTAAAACCGTGGCCACAGAACCCTTATTCTGGCAGAACCTGCACGACGAAGCGCCACGTATAAAAATGCCTCTTCCCGTTGCTCGCCCGCTGGCGGGCATAAAGGTACTCGATCTGACCCGGATTATTGCCGGGCCGGTGGCCACTCGTTTTCTTGCCGGTCTTGGCGCAACGGTTTTACGCCTCGACCCACCGGGCTGGGAAGAGCCCACCCTTGCCGAGGAAGTCACTCTCGGTAAAAAATGCGCCCGCCTTGATCTCAAATCCGCAGCGGGACGCGAACAATTTAAAGCCCTGCTTTGTGAAGCCGACGTGCTGGTGCACGGATACCGCTCGGACGCCCTTGAAGCGCTGGGCTTTGACGAACAAAACCGCCAGGCGATATCTCCGGGCCTGATTGACGTTTCGCTCAATGCCTGGGGCTGGACCGGCCCCTGGCGTAACAGGCGAGGGTTCGACAGCCTGGTGCAAATGGCCTGCGGAATCGCCGAAGCGGGCCAGCGCTGGCAAAATGCCCTCAGGCCTCACCCGCTGCCGGTTCAGGCGCTGGATCACGCCACCGGCTATCTGATGGCCGCCGCCGTACTTCGGGGGCTAAAAATAAGGCAAGAGCAGCACCGGGGCTATAGCGCCCGGCTCTCCCTTGCCCGCACCGCCGCCCTGCTGCTCGCCCACGATGCCGGAGAACAGCGGCCGCTTGCCGCAATAAATAAACGGGATCTACAGCCGCTGATGGAGTGGTCGGCCTTTGGCTGCGGAAGCCGCCTTAAATTCCCGCTGATGCTGGCCGGTACACCTCTCGCCTGGGCTACTGCGCCGGTGGCTTTGGGATCTGGTTCTCCCGGCTGGTAAAGCAATGGCCCGCGCCGGGCCACGGGCCTTTTAGCGAGCGAGAAACTTATCCAGAAATTGCCGCGTGCGGGGCTGCTGAGGGTTGGCAAAAAGTTCTTTTGCCGGCCCCTGCTCTACAATCTTCCCCTGATCCATAAATATTGCCCGGTCGGCAACGTCCCGGGCAAAGCTCATCTCATGGGTGACGATAACCATGGTGCGCTTCTCTTCCGCCAGCTGGCGAATAGTGCTCAGCACCTCTCCCACCAGCTCAGGGTCAAGCGCCGAGGTTGGTTCATCAAACAGGATAACTTCCGGGCGCATCGCCAGGGCGCGGGCAATGGCGACACGCTGCTGCTGCCCGCCGGATAAACGGCGCGGATAGCTGGTTTCTTTCCCGCTCAGGCCGACTTTTACCAGCAGCTCGCGGGCCATAGCAATCGCCTGCTCTTTCGGCTCACCCTTAACGATGACCGGACCTTCAATTATGTTTTCCAGCACCGTGCGATGCGGGAAAAGATTGAAGTTCTGGAATACAAAACCCACCTGCTGGCGCAGTTCGCGGATTTTCTCTTTCTGTTTTGCCAACGGCCGGGCGGCGTCAATAACAATATCGCCTACCTGAATCGTGCCGCTTTCCGGCTCCTCAAGCAGGTTGATGCTGCGCAATAGCGTGGTCTTACCGGAGCCGCTTGGGCCGATGATCGCCACCACTTCACCCGGCTTCACCTCGAGATCTATGCCGTGCAGCACGGTCACACCGTGGAACTTTTTCACCAGTTTTTTGATATCGATGGCGCTCATTTCGGCTCCCTGTCCTGGCGATTAAGCTGGTTTTCGAAATAATTTTGCAGCGAGGAGAGCACCGTCGCCATCACCCAATAAACCAGCGAGGCGGCAAGATACATAGTAAACACTTCCAGGGTGCGGGAGGTAATCAGCTGCGCCTGGCGGAACAGCTCCGGCACCTGAATCGTCGCCGCCAGCGAAGTATCTTTCACCAGGCTGATAAAGCTATTCCCGAGAGGCGGCAGCGCCACGCGCAAGGACTGGGGTAAAATAGCCCTGCGCAACGCCTGCCCGCGCGTCATACCGATACTTGCAGCCGCTTCCCACTGCCCTTTATCAATGGACGAAATAGCCGCGCGCAGCGTTTCTGACGCATAAGCTGCGGTATTTAACGACAGGCCAATCATCGCCGATGGAATAGGATCCAGCTCGATGCCAAACTGCGGCAACCCGTAATAAATCATAAACAGCTGGGCGATGAGCGGCGTGCCGCGAAAAATCGACACATAAAAGCGCGACAGCAGCGAGAACGGTAAAAACGAAGACAGGCGCATCAGCGCCAGCATAAAACCGAGGATCAGGCCGAAGAACATCCCGCCGATACTCAGCTCCAGGGTAAAAACTGCCCCTTTGAGCAGATAAGGTGCCGAGTCCAGCACCAGTTGCAGACTTTCTTGCATTATGGTTCCTGATTATCAAGTCTTGCCCTGCTCCGCCCTCTACAGGTGCGGATGATAGGCAAACAACGCGGGCGCGCCGCCGGTATGAATAAAGACTATCGGGCCCTGGTCTTTAAATCTTTTTTGCGCCACGCCGTCGATAAGCCCGGCCATTGCCTTACCGGTATAAACCGGATCGAGCAGGATCCCTTCCAGCCTGGCAAGCAGTTTTACCGCCTCCATACCCTCATCGTTCGGCGTACCGTAACCCGGCGCGAAATAGTCGTCCCACAGGATGATGTCGCTGGTAGCGCTGACCTCAAGAGACTGGGCAACCGCCTGCTGCAGGGCAATAACCTTTGGTTTCTGCTGCGCGACGGTTCTTGAAACCGTTACGCCAATAAGCTCTACGTCCGGCATCAGTTGCTCAAGGCCAACCGCGAGGCCCGCATGAGTACCGGCGCTGCCGGAAGCCACGACTACGGAGGACAGATTAACCGCGTCCTCACACTGCTGAGCAATTTCCAGCGCGCTTTCAACATAACCCAGCGCACCCAATGCGTTAGAACCGCCAACCGGAATAACATAAGGGCGGAACCCCTGAGCTTCCAGGCGAACGGCAATCTCTTCAAGCTGCTTGTCCGGGGCGCTTAACGCCTCACACATTTCAACTTCAACATTAAACAAGTCGAGCAGCAGACGGTTACCGTTAGTCAGGTAGTTTGGCGCGCTGGTGCCGATAGGGTTTTCCAGCAGCGCCACGCAGTTTAAGCCCAGCTTAGCCGCTACCGCCGCAGTCTGGCGCACATGGTTCGACTGAATAGCACCCGCGGTGACCAGCGTGTCGGCACCTTCGCGCAGTGCGTCAGCCGCAAGGAACTCAAGCTTACGCAGCTTATTGCCGCCCATAGCCATCGGCGTAACATCATCACGTTTAATATAGATTTCGCGGCCAAGATAATCAGAAAAGCGCGGCAGGTATTCCAGCGGAGTAGGCGCGCCGATAAATTCCAGACGCGGAAAACGCGTTAAATGATGCAGTGACATAGGGCCTCCTGAGCCGATATCGATATCCAGTTTCATTATGCACCAGACAAGCACGTTGCCCCGCCCCGGTAAATAAAAAAGGTGCTGAAATCAGCACCTTTTTACGGTGAGCGAACGCTATTTAGTCACGTCAGCGCCAAACCACTTATCGGAAAGCTTCGCCAGAGAGCCGTCTTTCTGCATCTCAGCGATAGCCGCATCGATGGCCTTCAGCAGATCTTCATTGCCTTTACGCACGGCAACGCCTGATTCCTGACGGGAGAATGCATCGCCCGCTACCGCCAGCGTATCTTTAGTTTTCTTGACAAGATCCAGCGCGGCAAGGCGGTCAACCAGAATAGCGTCAATACGGCCTACGCGCAGATCCTGATATTTGGTTGGGTCATCGTCGTAGGTACGAATATCTACGCCCGGCACGTTTTCACGCAGCCACTGCTCGTAGTTAGTCCCGAGGCCGACGCCCACTTTTTTACCTTTCAGGTCAGCTGCGGTTTTAATGCCGCCTTCATTGCCTTTTTTAACCAGCGCCTGAATACCGGAAACGGTATAAGGCGTGGAGAAGTCGTATTTTTTCTTACGTTCTTCGGAGATAGTGACCTGGTTAATGACCACGTCGATACGTTTGGAGTCTAAAGATGCCAGCATGCCGTCCCATTTAGTGGGTTTCAGCGCCGCTTTAACGCCAAGATGCTGAGCCAGCTGCTCGGCAAATTCGACTTCAAAACCGGTGAGCTTGCCGTCATCGCCCTGGAAGCTGAACGGAGGATAGGTGCCTTCCAGGCCAACCAGCAGCGTGCCGCGCTCTTTGACTTTATTAAGAAGGTTTTCTGCCGCGAAGGTTTTTACGCTGGCGCCAGCCACCAGCGCCACTGCCAGTACGCCCATCAGCGCCTGACGCCCTGCCATTGCTAGTTTCATGTTTACCCCGATAATTTACATTTTTTGTAGTGTAGCGGCCCGGCCTAGGATATATCAAAACCAGTCCGCTACAACTTATGCAAATTTAGTATATATCGGAAGTTGCGCTAATTTCCTGACGCGGGATCGCATACCCCTGCACCTGAAATTGCCAATACTTTCGCAATGCAATGCGGTAGTTATTGGTGCTGGTTCTCGGCAACCAGGCATCCAGAGTTTCATCCAGCAGCCCTTGCGGCGAGCCGGGAAGCGGGACTTTATTCTCGCTTAAATGGTTGCCAAGGCGACGCAGGCGCACCACATACTCACGTATCGTCCCGTGGCTCATTTCGGTTTGCTCAAAGAGATATTGCTTGAAACCGATAATATCGAAGTAATTATTTTGTTCTTTGCAGTGCAAATCGCCACAAAAACGACACAGCGCAACCCATTCCTTCTGCTCGATAAGCCAGGTGGCCTCGTCAATTAAGGTATCCAGTTGAGCAATGGTGGCTTTATTAATAATGACCCCGCTACGCGTCAGCGTGATACGGTCAAGAAGCTTGCTGCAATGTGCACAATGTGTCTGGGTGTGTTTGAAATCTTTGAGATAGCGGCTTAATGGCCGTCTTTTTGACTGCTGCACCGTCATGATAATTCCCAGGTCGTCAGATAATTGTGCGGCACTCCTTACAACTTACCCAATTTGGTGCGCAAGCGCTTAATCGCCTGGCTATGCAGCTGGCTCACCCTCGACTCACCAACGTCAAGCACCGCGCCAATCTCTTTAAGATTCAGCTCTTCCTGGTAATACAGCGTCAGCACCAGTTGTTCGCGTTCCGGTAAAGCTTCAATGGCTTCCATCACGCGCTGGCGCAAATTACTGTCCAGTAATTGCTGCAGCGGGTTTGCCTGCTGATGTTCCTCGGTGACCAGTTCGATACTATCGCCGTGCTCTTCACGCCACTCGTCATAAGAGAAGAGTTGGCTATTGTTTGTGTCGAGCAACATCTGGCGATACTCGTCGAGTGGGATCTCCAGCCGCTCCGCGACTTCCGTCTCGGTAGCGTTGCGCCCCAGCTCCTGCTCCAGTTGACCAATCGCCTGTGCCACGCCGCGGGCGTTACGCCTGACGCTTCGCGGCACCCAGTCACGGCTGCGCAATTCATCAAGCATCGCCCCACGGATGCGTTGCACCGCGTAGGTAGTAAATGCCGTTCCCTGCAGGGCATCGTAACGTTCGACTGCATTCAACAACCCGATGCCGCCTGCCTGTAGCAGATCGTCAAGCTCTACACTCGCCGGCAGACGTACCTGCAGGCGCAATGCTTCGTGACGCACAAGCGGTACATAACGCTGCCACAGCGAGTGTTTATCCATTACACCTTCAGCGGTATACAGTGAATTCACGATAAACAGCCCTGCGTTAATTGAGTTATCGGCATGATTATCCGTTTCTGGAGGGGTTTTAATCGTCAGAATAGTGGGTGAAATGGGGGGTTATTTGGGGGTTATGAAGAAATAAACCTCTCGGATTTTAGCCATAAGCTATGGCAAATCGTGTTCAGGCTTACTTAAAAGTATCAATTGGTTGTTAATTATTAACGCCACATACTATAGCTATTCCTCGCTAATTAAGCCGGACAATCTATCGTCCAAAAAAGATGGAAAAAAACCTTTTATTCCGGGCCTGAGCGCGCGCCCTTTTATCTTAAAGTGGTAAATATACGTGTTGTCTCTACGCGCCAAAAACTGGTTCCCATGCCTCCCGAGCCGGTTCGATTACAAGGCAGGTTACCCGCATGAAGATTTTAATTACGGCTTTAGGTTCAATGTCCACCAACGCCGTGATAGATGCGTTGAGACGCGAATCTCATACCGTCATAGGATGTGATATCTATCCTGCCCACTGGCTTTATTGTTCCCAACGGGTTGACGCTTTCATTCAGGTCCCCCGCGCTACCGATACCAAAGCCTATATTGAAAGCATCAATGCTATTTGTGGCGACCATGACATCGACCTGATTATTCCGCTTACCGATGTTGAAGTTGACGTACTTTCCCTGCACCGCACTCGGCTGCGCTCGCCTTCGGCTCTAACGCTGATGGACGCGGAGTCTATCGCTATTGCCAGGGACAAATTCGCCTGGAGCCAGCGTTTTGCCGGCAACGATACCTTTCTGCCGCTGCCCTCGATACTGCTGGCCGACTACCGGCCGCAGGCGCTCGGCTTCCCGGTTATTCTCAAGCGCAGGGATGGCCGCAGCAGCGAAGGGCTGCGCCGTATTGAGACTGAAGTCGAACTGCTCGAACTCTGTGGCAGGCTTAACGGTGACGACTGGATTGTGCAGCCATTTCTGGCAGGAGAGGTCCACGTCATTGATATCGTACGTCAGCGTGAAACCGGATCATGGGCAGGTATCGCCCGTAAAGAGCTGCTGCGTACCGCCAACGGGGCTGGCTTAACCGTTGAAATATTGCCAGACGACGCATTGGTTGCAAAAGCCGCCGCAGTCGCCCGGCTGCTGGACCTGAACGGCTGTATCAATATTGAATTTATGCGCCATGAGACCGGCGATTACCTGATGGACATTAACCCTCGCTTCTCGGCGGGAGTCGAGTTCTCGGTGATGGCAGGCTACGACATGATAATTAACCATATTCATTGCTTTACTCGTCAGCCGATCCAACCCTCTGTTGCGGTACAAAATGCCGTATTTACGCGCCACTACGTCGCTGAAAAATCAATTACAGGATAGAGAAAATGAGCCAAACCACCGAGCCAGCTAAGCTGATTACGGCCGAGGACTGGGACCAAAAATGGCAGGGAATTTTCGACCATTATCAGAATGATATTCGGCACGCCTACTATATTGATGCCGTCAGAAAGAGCCATGAAAAACGCGTGCTTGAGATTGCCGCCGGTAGTTTCCGCGATATCGTGCAGCTGACAAAACGCGGCGTTGAAGGCCACGGCATCGACTTTTCACCCGAATCGGTGAGCCTGGCGAAAAAACTCTATCCTTCTTTGCAGGATCGTTTTTCCGTAATGAACGCCTTCAATCTGCAATACCCGGATAAGCATTTTGACCTGACCTACCACAACGGGTTCTGGGGATATTTTGCTGAAGAAGAGATTCATCAAATGGCAACTGAACAAGCAAGAATCACGAAAGGAAGAATGATCGTTACCGTTCATAATGCACACAATAAATCCTTCGTGAATTACTTCAATTCTAAAAAAGCAAGTGATGCTGTTTTCGACATCAAATTCTTTACCATTGAGCAAATGCAGGAAATCCTGGGGCGTATCTCCAGTAGAGTTATTATCATTCCTGTTGGCAAAGGCAAAAAAACGCATGAAGACTGGCTCATCCGCCACGGCCTGCACAACCCGCTGTTGATAAACGGCATGTTTAAATGGTCCGGCGACCGCTTTCTCGAGCGCAGCGAACGTTTGATGTGCATTGCCGAAATGTAGTCCTAAACTGTCGCCTGTAAAAGGGGCTCTGTCTTACGACAAAGCCCTTTTTTGTTATTCACTCCGCCAGCACGCTATGCCGCGGCGTTTTGCCCAAGGCTAATACGTCTTACCGCGGCGATAATACGCTGCTGCTCCTCTTCGCCCAGGTCAGGGAAAATAGGCAGGCACAGCACCTTCTGAGAAAGCTCATTGGCTACCGGCAAATGCTCCGGGGCGGAAGAAGGCAGATGCCGGTACATGGCAAACGAGCTGATGAGCGGGTAGAAGTAACGGCGTGAATAGATGCCCTCTTCTTTCAGGGCGTCATAAAGCGCATCGCGGCTAATCGGGAAACGCTCATCCACCAGAACCGGATAATAGGAGTGGTTCCACTCATAGTCGCTTTTCTGGGTATAAAACTCCAGCCCGGGAATACCGGCCAGCCCTTCGCAATAGCGCTTATAAATAGCGGCGCGAGCGTTTAATGCCCCGTCAATATGCTGGAGCTGTAGCAAGCCAAAAGCCGCCTGTACTTCATTCATTTTGGCGTTAATGCCCGGTGCAATCACCGTGGTTTCATCGGCAAAGCCAAAGTTTTTCAGGTAGTCGATGCGTTTTTTAGTTCTGGCATCCGGGCAGATAATCGCCCCGCCCTCGATGGTATTAAACACCTTGGTGGCGTGGAAGCTCAGAATAGACAGATCTCCGCAGTTAAGAATGCTGGAGCCGTTTTGCTTCACGCCGAACGCATGGGCGGCATCATAGATAACCTTCAGACCGTACGTGTCTGCGATGCGCTGAATTTTATCCACATCGCACGGGATGCCGTAGCAGTGTACCGGCATAATCGCGGTAGTTTGCGGGGTGATCAGAGCCTCGATAGAGTCCGCATCAATATTAAATGTCTGCGGGTCAATATCGGCAAATACCGGCGTCAGGCCATTCCACAGCAGGCTGTGCGAGGTGGCCACAAAGGAGTAAGGCGTGGTAATGACTTCGCCACTCAGCCGCAGGGTCTGGAATGCCGTCAACAGCGCCAGCGTGCCGTTAGAGAATAGCGATAAGTATTTAACCCCCAGATAATCGGCCAACGCCTGCTCAAGCTGCTGATGAAACGGACCGTTATTGGTGAGGTACTTATTGCCCCAAATTTGCTCGAGATACGGAATAAACTCTTCAAGCGGCGGCAGCAGCGGGCTGGTTACAAAGATATCTTTCATAGTGCATACACCTCAGCGTAGAGACGGCGGGGACGGCGAGTGCATCGTTACCCGCCGCGGCCACATCACTCCATTACGGTAAAAGTACGGGGCGCCTCGCCCGCGCAATAAATGCGCCAGGCCTCCTGTAGCGCCCGTTCAAAGGTAGCCGTCGCGTTGAAACCGTTTTCATTTTCCCTCGGGAGATTGCCTCGCATCGTCATACGTATTTCATTCAGTTCGTCAACGTTATCGCGCCAGCCGATTGCTTTGTTGATGTAATCTTCTACGCTGTAGGCAACAAACTGCTCCAGCCCGTATGAGCGCATAATGTCCACACCCTGGCGGGCGGCCATGGTCGCGCCGCACAGCGTCAGAGTTGGCACGCCCATCCAGCAAGCATGGTTGCTGGTGGTGCCGCCGGAGTAAGGGAAGGCATCAAGCAAAATGTCGATTTCATGGTGATAGGCCAGGTAATCCACCAGCGAGGCTCTTCTCTTGAAAATCAGCCTCGACTCATCAATACCCAGCTGCTGCAACTTTTTCGTCATAGCCGCTACCATCTTGTCATCGTTCATAAAGCCAATGACAAACCGCGACTCGGGATACAGGGTCAGAATTTTGGCCCAGACCCTGAGGACTTCATCGTTGATTTTTTTCGGGCGATTAAAGCTGCCAAACGTAAGCCAGCCATTTTTAAGCGCCGGCAGCGGCTGAATATCCGGGCTTTGCGGATGGGGTTCGAAGAACTTACGCATCTCAATAAACATAATGCTTTCAGTCAGTTGCTGTTCGAGGTCGGCAGGCTGGGCAAGCGTCGCGGTCAGAATGCGATAATCCATGGTGCTCAGGCCGGTTGTCCCGGGGTAACCAATCCAAGAAATTTGCACCGGTGCCGGGCGTAGCGCAAACGCGGGCAGGCGGTTATCTGAGGTATGGCCGGAAAGGTCGAACAGAATATCTATGCGATCCTCATTAATCTGTTCGGCAAGCCGGCGCTGGCTCAACTTGTCAACATGGCGCCACAATACGGAACCGGCCTCTAAGTGCTCGGTTACCTCGTCGCGAATTGGCGATACGCTGTAGCCCACCAGTTCAAAATGCTCGCGATTCAGCCCATCCCAGAATGGCTCCAGGAAATGGCTGACGGGATGTTTACGCAGATCCCCGGAGACAAAGCCCACACGCAGTTTTTTAGCCGGATCTTTTTCCCCGGCGTAAGAAAAATGCAGATCGCAGGCTTTGGCCCATTTATCCACCGCCTGCCCGTATTGCAGGTGTTTTTCAAACAGCTGTTCAGCCGTCACGTTGTGGTCGTGAGTCAGCACAAACAGCAGGCTGGTGAAGTACTCAAAATTGCCCGGCTCAAGCTCTATTGCCTTGTTAAGGAACCAGGCCGCCTCGTCGAGCTTTTGACTGTCGCTTAAAATCACCCCCATGGTCGCAAGATGAATGGCCTTAACGCCCTCACTGCGCAGGGAGGCTCGGGAACATTGCTCCGCCAGCGCCATCTCTCCGTGCTGATAATAGGAGTAGGCCAGGCTATGCCAGAAATTGACATTTTTGTCCTCAAGCCTTAATAACCCCTGTAAAACCACCCGTGCATGATAGTGATCGCTGGTTTTCTGGAATGCAGTCGCCAGGTCGTAATAAATATCCAGGCTGGAGAAGTAATAGCCCATCAGGCGACACAGCGCATTTATCGCGTCATCCCACTGATTGGACAAAATGCAGGTACGGGAATAGCAGCGTAACGCTGAGATATCCTCGGGATTATCGCTCAGTAATTGCTCAGAGCGCGCTTTGGCCTGCTGAATATCTTTAGCCTGAATGAGCTGATTTATCTCATCATAAATATCGTCGCCGCTTTGTTCCGTACGCGGCACGTCATTAACATCCTCACTCAGGAGTCCGCCCCGATTGGTGGAAACGCTAAGCAGGAGTAAGGTATTCAGCAACTGCCGTAAATATTGAGTGTTTCCTGTACGCAGAAAAGATTGATAATGTTTTTTCCAGGCAAGGGGAGATCCCGTCAGCGCGCCTTTATTGCGCAGTGAGAGAAAACATTGCCACGCATCATCGCCGACACCGGCCATCCCGCCGCGCAAGTAGCACAGCTCTTCCACCGTCAGAGTAAAGTCTTCGCCCCAATAATTTTGCAGCGTCAGCGCTTCACCCTCTTCCGCATCGGAGGACTCCGGCGGCACGATGGCGCTTAGCGTATCGTTTTCTGCCCGATTGTAGGCACCTGGTGATGCGCTCCAGTAAAGGCCGGAAGGCTGCTTAAGGTAGAGCTCCTTTAGCGTCGCCAGCACTTGCTCACGAACGTCGGCATGCTCTTCGGGCATACGGCAGTTAAAGACTAGCTGATCGACGCTCAGGCTGAGTGGCCATGCCGCGCCCAGCAGATCCAGCACCCGGAGCGTAACGGGATTGTCGCTACTTAACGTTTCCCCGCTGCCGCTGGTATGCCCTTTAACAATCTGAGCATTGTCATTGATTCTGCGCGTAAAGCTCCCCGACCAGTGAAGCGTTTCAAGGCTCGCCAGATCGGGAAGCGGCGGAAAATGCGCCTCTTCTCGTGCGGCAGCCAGCAGGCTGAAACGTTCGCTACGTAATACGCTAAAATCCAGATATTGCTGAGCCGCTACCCGATCCTGCCCGGCAACCAGACCATGGAGCGTGGCAACTTTGTCACCGTAATAGCCCGGTAATTCATACTGCGGTACGGCATCTCCCGCATAACCGAAGCCCAGCTCATCGACTTTGCTATAAAACTCACTAAAGGTAAGCGGTTCAACGGCAGGCGCAAGGTAACGCAGAGTCAGCATTAAATCGCTCTCTCGCTCGGCCTCTTCCACCCGCGTTTTAAGGGGGCCCTGCGGCAACGTCATCGCCAGATAACTCAGCATGCCGCGCGCGGCGTTGACCTGTACCTCAGCATCGCTATTGCCCCCACGCATGGCATGGTAGCTGAGAGCATCACGGATAGCCTCGGTTTCACCAGTTCCCGTCGAAGGGTACCAGTGCAGGCAGACAACGCCTGAATTGGAGAGGTTTTGGCGACACCACGCCAGCAGCGCTTCTTGCTCAGGAGCCCCGAGCAATGAGAAAGCGCCGCGTACGATGATGTAATCAAATTCACCGCCTTCAATAGCCAGAATATCTCCCAGCCCCGCATTAAACAGCTCAACATTTGCAAGCCCATGCGCCAGCGCACGCCGCTGCCCCACGGCAATACTGGCCTCATCAATATCTATGCCAATAACAATGCTTTCCGGGCACGCATGCGCATGGGCCACAATGCCCTGCCCCTCACCACAGCCAAGCTCAAGAATACGCGCACGCTCGGGCGCCGCCACAGGCAGATGGTAGAGGTGGGCCGCGCACTGAATGGCCGCGGGAGAAATATTGCGATCCGGGTAATACTGACTCACGTTACGCTATCCATTATTTTCAGGAGAAATGACCTGGGGTCAGCCGATTAATGCGCTGTAGTTTTCCAACAGCGAAGATTTGTATTCTCTGTAGGCCTCGCTTTCCTGCCGGGACTTACCCAGCACCCAGCAAAATGCATCTTCACCGTGCCCGGCATCCGCCAGTTTGCTGACTGCTTCACGGCCGATTGCCATTTTTTCCATGGCGCTAAGTTCATTTTCTGCCGCGGCAAGAGCTACCTGATCGAGGAACCATTCGGCGTTATTGTTTTGCAGATTGATATCGATAAACCGCGCGACGGTCGCAAGATATTTCGCCGACGGCTCGCCGCCTTCGCTATAGATAAACGCCGCCAGAATGGACTCCCAGAACGGGGCATTTTCATCCCAGGTCAGCAGCAGATCTTTCGCTTCAAGGGTCTCTTTCAAAGCTGACCACGGTTTTCTTACCAGGCTATCGGCATCCAGCAGCAGAACAGGAGAAGCTATTTTTTTCAGGGCATGCGGTAAGAAGACCAGGCGACGGCTGGCGTAATGCACTTTGTCCGCCTTACCCGTCCTGAACGCTTCGCTACTCAGCGAAATACCCAGCTCGGGCATTGCCTCACGCAGCCCGGAAATCTGCTGTTCCAGTCCGGCATCACAGTTATAAATGTGGAAGTGAACGTTAAGCTCGCTGCGGTTGGTATTAAAGATTGAGAGCAGCAAAGGCAGGCCGTGCGCCGAGAAATAGGCTTTGTCGCAGCCGACCAGAATGGTTGTTTTGCTATTGTTAGCAGGTTCAATCAGCCATTGGTAGCGTTCGCTATCCGGCCGGTAGAGCGTGTCTGCCAACGGGCGAAAATCGATAAATGAATCCGGGCAGCCACCGAGCCGGTAGAGAGCCGAAACCACCATCAATAACGTCATAGGATCTTCGCCAATAAGCGCCATATTTCCGGTGAGCTGCTCAATAATGACATAGGCCTGATTAAAATCTTCTTCCATCAGGCAAACCAGCAGCAGGATTTTCAACGCCACCGGAGATTCGCTAAGCTCGGAAAGGTTATTGGAGATCAGGAAAATCGCAGAGCTAATTTCATTAATGCGGAACAAGACCTGAACGCCAGCAACCAGATAGTTTTTATTGCCGTCGAGCTTCAGGGCTTCAACAATATAATGAGTTATTTTCTCAATTTTATCGGCATCGACAGGCTCCGGATTAGCATGCTGATGCATATCCAGCGCTGAATTCGAGAGGATAATAGCCCCCATCATTAGCTTCAGCGCCCTATCCTGTTCCGGATTCAGCCCGGTCTGAGCAAGGGTTAATTTGTCGTTCAGGGAGGCAAAATCAGGGTTGGCGAAATTAAGGACTTCAGTCACCAACCACGCGGGCAAAACATCCGCTTCCGGCAGGAAAATAGTGCGGGTAAACAGATCGCGGTAATATTGTTGCAGCGCCCGGGTGCGAGAGAAACTGTTCATAACTGTCCTTTGATGTGCATTTTTTTGCCAGACCGGTGATTGTCTGATGCTAGCATTCGCACGGCAGGCATAATGCGCAGAACAAAACTGAAATTAGCGCCTTATCCTTCATATTAAAAAACGGCAGTCGGCGGCTATTTTCGACAAAAACAAAAAAAAGGCTGCTGTTTCCAGCAACCTTTCTTGTAGCAGTCTGCGAAATTAACGCAGCAGGGACAGCATTGCCTGTGGAACCTGGTTTGCCTGGGACAGTACGGAAGTACCAGCCTGCTGCAGGATCTGCGCGCGGCTCATGTTGGAAACTTCGGTCGCGTAGTCAGCATCCTGAATACGGGACTGTGCAGCAGACAGGTTGGTGATGGAGTTGTTCAGGTTGTTGATAGTGGATTCGAAACGGTTCTGAATCGCACCCATGTTAGAACGAGCTTCATCGATTTTTGCAATTGCAGCATCAGCAGCAGAAACAACAGCCTGTGCAGTAGAGTGGTCGGAGACTGTAGTGCTCAGGCCGCCGTCCAGGCTAGCGGAAGAAGCGGCGATCAGCGCGTTGCTGCCAATAACGATGGTGTCGTTAGAGGTGGTGTTAGCGCCAACCTGAATGTTCAGACCGGTGCTGCCTACGGAACCGTCCAGCAGTTTTTTGCCGTTGAAAGAAGCACCGCCAGCGATACGGTCGATTTCGGACAGACGCTGGGTGATTTCAGTCTGGATGGATTTCAGGTCGGTGGAACCGTTGGTGTCGGTAGCAGCCTGCAGAGACAGCTCACGGATACGCTGTAAGTTGGTGTTGATCTCGTTCAGGTTACCTTCAGCGGTCTGAACCAGAGAGATACCGTCGTTAGCGTTACGAGCGGCCTGAGTCATACCCTTAACCTGGGAAGTCATACGGTTGGCAATCGCCTGACCAGCAGCATCATCTTTTGCGCTGTTGATACGCATACCGGAAGACAGACGCTCGATAGCGGTACCCAGTGAGTTCTGAGATTTGCTCAGGTTGTTCTGAGTAGTCAGGGACAGCAGGTTAGTATTGATAACTGACATAGTTTTAATTCCTTAAAAATTGGGTTTAGGTTCGGTGCCTAACACTCACGGCGTCTCTCACCGTCAACAAGGTTATCGACGCCCTCAGTTCCAACTTTAGAAATAATCACAGAAAAAATATCAAACCATTGAATTAAAAGAAAAATTAATATCAATATATTCTTTTTTCTTTCGTTTATACCTGCATTTCCCTCCGCCGGTTTATATCAACAGGCGGAAATGAAAATAAATACTCCCCGGCCTTCTGATGCGAACCGACTACTCTATTAATGAAGACATACGCTTCGACAATCGGCTTATAAGACTAATTCCCACCCGGCTATTCGACTGATTATTTTTTTCAACTGGCAGTAAACTTTTCGTCCAGTCCGCCGATAAGTAGTGTAACTACCAGCGACTTAAAGGAAGACATCAATGGCATCGATCTCTAGCCTTGGAGCAGGCACGACCCTGAACCTCCAGGACACATACGATAAGCTTTACGCGGCAGAACAGACTAAATTAACGATTTTTGATACCCAGACCAAAACGTATCAGGCTCAGTTTAGCGCCTTCGGTCAATTAAAAACGGCGATATCGGGTCTGGAAACGGCGACCGCTGCGTTAACAAAAAGCGGCGCACTGCTGGCAACATCCGTCAGCAGCACCAACACCGCATTTAGCGCCACAACCACCAGCGATGCGATTCTGTCTGACTATACGGTTAACGTACAGCAGATGGCGAAATCCCAGGTGCTGATGAGCGGTAGCATTGCCAGTAACACCGCGCAGCAAGGAGCGACGACCGGTGGAACACGGACAATCACCATTACTCAGCCAGGGACAACGACCCCGCTGAACGTGACGCTGTCCGACTCGGATACCTCGCTGAACGGTATCGCCAAAGCCATTAATGCGGCCAACGGGAATGTTTCCGCTTCCGTGGTTAAAGCAAGCGACGGTGATTACCGCCTGATGCTCTCCTCCAAGAGCACCGGCGTGCAGTCTGACATGACCGTCACCGTGACCGGCGATGACAAACTTCAGGGCGTTATTGGCTACAACTCGGCCAGCAAATCCGGCGCGTTAAATGAGCAAACGCCGTCGCAGAATGCCAAAGTACAGGTCAACGGCGTCGTCATTGAACGCCAGAGCAACACCATTTCCGACGCCATGCCGGGTGTGACGCTGAACCTGAAAGCAAAAAGCACGGCTGACGAGACGCTCAGCGTTACGCGTACCAGCGATGCCAGCAAAAAGGTTATTAATGACTGGGTTAAAGCTTATAACTCCCTACAGTCAACCATTGCCAGCGTCACCAAGTATGTGAAAGTTACCGCAGGTAACGCCCAGGACCCGAATAACGGCGCACTGGTCGGAGACAGTACGGTTCGCGGCATTCAGGCCGATATTCGCAGCATGCTAACCAACGTTCAGGCTGGCGATTACAGCATCATGGCTCAGCTTGGCGTTAGCCAGGATCCGGTTCTGGCTCCAGACGGCTCCAGCGTGCTGAAAGTGGATGATGCCAAGCTGACCAAAGCGTTGACGGATAACCCGCAGGGCGTGATCAACTACTTTGTTGGCGACGGTAAAACCACCGGTTTTGCTACCCAGTTGGATACCAAGCTGAACAACATGCTGAGCACCAGCTCAATCAATGCCGGCGTGATTAAAAATGCGCAGGACGGCCTCACTTCAACCCTGAAGACCGTGGCTGACCGTAAGCAGGATATGAGCGACAGTATTGACGCCACCATGGCACGTTACAAGGCACAGTTTACCTCTCTGGCAAACCTTGTCAGCAAGATGACCAATACGGGGAACTACCTGACGCAGCAGTTCACCAAAAGTTAAGGATTTAATATGTACAAGAGTTCTGGTGTACAAGCCTATCAACAGGTCGGTCTGGAAAGCGCCGTTATGAGTGCCAGTCCACACCAGCTCGTGGTGTTGTTGTTCGACGGGGCACTCAGTGCCCTTGTGCGGGCGCGCCTGTTTCTGGAGCAGGGCCAAATGGCCCCCAAAGGCGAGGCGCTCTCCAAAGCCATTAATATTATTGATAACGGACTGAAAGCAGGTCTGGATATGGAGATCGGAGGGGAATTGCCCGTTAACCTTGCGAATCTTTATGACTATATGGTGCGGCGTCTCCTGCACGCTAATTTGCGCAACGATGTCGACGCAATCAGCGAAGTAGAAAGGTTGCTCGCCAATATTGCGGATGCATGGAAACAAATAGGCCCTTCTCCCTCTACACTTCAGGATGCTATCTGATGAATGATTTCATCTCATCCCTAAATGAATGGTATGCCCTTCATGCCCTCAGTCAAACCATGCTTGACCTTGCTCATTCTGGAAAGTGGGATGAGTTGATAGAACAGGAAGTGAAATACGTTCAGCTGGTGGAGGCGATTGCCAATAATCCTATTGCCCAGGCCAGCAACAGAAGCCAGGAAGAAGCGAAGGGACTGCTGGATATGATCCTCGCGAATGAAAACCAGATCAAAGCGCTGCTGCACGGTCGGCTTAGCGAACTGCGCGACCTTATCGACCAAAGCGGCCGCCAGAAATCGCTCAACAACACCTACGGATTTCTTTCCGGTAATGTTTTAATGCCCAGCGATTTAAATCAGTAAACCTGCCTGTTTTCGCTTCTTACTCCATACTCCAGAGGTCAGCTAAATGACTTCTGGAGCACGGATGATATGAAGAACCCCACCCTGTTACAGTTTTTCCACTGGTATTCCCCCGGCGACGGCAGTCTGTGGCGCGAAGTTGCGGACCGTGCAGGCAGCCTCAGCGACATCGGCATCAATATGGTTTGGCTCCCGCCCGCCTATAAAGGCAGCTCTGGCGGCTATTCCGTAGGCTATGACAGCTACGATCTTTTCGACCTCGGTGAATTCGACCAGAAAGGCAGCGTGCCGACCAAGTACGGCGATAAGGCCCAACTGCTGACGGCGATTCAGGCCCTACGTGATAACAACATTGCGGTGCTGCTGGACGTGGTGGTGAACCACAAAATGGGCGCCGATGAAAAAGAACAGGTGCGGGTTAACCGGGTCAACGAAGAAAACCGCAACGAAATTTCAGAAGAAGTCATAGAATGCGAGGCCTGGACTCGCTACACCTTCCCCGCCCGCGCCGGGCAATACTCGCAGTTTATCTGGGACTACAAATGCTTTAGCGGCGTTGACCACATTGAAAACCCGAACGAAGACGGCATCTTTAAAATCGTCAACGACTACACGGGCGAAGGCTGGAACGACCAGGTGGACGACGAGCTGGGCAACTTCGACTATCTGATGGGCGAAAACATTGATTTTCGCAACCACGCGGTCACCGAGGAGCTGAAATACTGGGCGCGCTGGGTCATGGAGCAAACAGGCTGTAATGGCTTCCGGCTGGATGCGGTAAAACACATTCCGGCCTGGTTCTATAAAGAGTGGATTGAACACGTACAGCAGGTTGCCGCTCAGCCGCTATTTATCGTTGCCGAATACTGGTCGCACGAGGTCGATAAACTCCAGGAATACATCGCCCAGGTCGAGGGCAAAACCATGCTGTTCGACGCGCCCCTGCAAATGAAATTTCATGAGGCCTCCCGCCAGGGCCGCGATTACGACATGAGCCAAATTTTCACCGGCACCCTGGTGGAAGCCGACCCGTTCCATGCCGTCACCCTGGTTGCCAACCACGATACCCAGCCGCTGCAATCCCTCGAAGCTCCGGTGGAGCCGTGGTTTAAACCACTGGCCTATGCGTTGATCCTGCTGCGTGAAAACGGCGTGCCCTCGGTGTTTTACCCGGACCTTTTTGGTGCCCACTACGAGGATGAGGGCGGAGACGGCCAAAATTACCCGATTGAGATGCCGGTTATTGAACAGCTGGACGACTTGATTCACGCCCGGGAACGCTTCGCCCACGGCGTACAAACGCTGTGGTTCGATCACCCCAACTGCATCGCTTTCAGCCGCAGCGGAACCGATGAAGATCCGGGCTGCGTGGTGGTCATGTCTAACGGGGATAACGGCGAGAAAAACCTGACGCTGGGCGAAAACTTCGGCGGGAAAAACTGGCGTGATTACCTCGGCAACCGCGAGGAAACAATCTCCACCGACCAGAGCGGCAGCGCAACCTTCACCTGCAACGGCGGGAGCGTCAGCGTTTGGGTACTGGAGGATGTTCTGTAGCGTTATCTCACCGACCCCCTCCCATCGCCACATCAGGAAGAGGGGTCGGATGAGGGCTTACTCTTTGGGCAGCTTGCTGTCCAAAGGGTTTTTAGCGAGGAAATCAGCGCACTCCGTCGTCAAACGATCAACGCGCTTCAAAGTCATTCCGGCGTACTCCAGCGTGTCGCCGTCGCGCTCTATAGCGTAAATCTCACGTTTTACGGTCACGTTGCTAAGCTCGCCGGAAAGCTTTGTCAGCTTGCCCGGCAGGGCAAGCACACGCTGCCACTGGCGGCAATCGAGAGTATCGCCGTCGGCGGTGACCACCAGCGAAGCAATCGCCTCCGGGCTGACCAGCTTGCTCTGCGGTCCGTTCGACTGCCAGTAGCCCGCCAGGCCTGCCGGAGCCGGCTCACGAACGACTTGCTTATAATCTCTGACCTCGGCGCAGCCGCTCAGGGCTACCAGCGCCGCCAAAAGTAAAACCTTCTTCATCGTCTATCCTGACTGCGGAGAAAAAATAATTTTGGCATTAAAGCCACGCCCTCGCCAGCAATTCCTCCATTGGCCGAAAAATTGATCCAGATTGATTTTTCATGTTTTCAGCCTGTTAACCCCCGGATATCGGCGTATGATCGCGCCCTCTTCGTCCCATGTGGCGCGTTCTTCTGAGTTCAGAGGCGAAAAAATGACCTGGCAACACTTCAAACACCAATACCTGGTAACCTTCTGGAAACCGATGCCCGCGGTAATCGCCGCCGGCATTCTCTCCACCTACTATTTCGGCATCACCGGCACCTTCTGGGCGGTCACCGGAGAATTCACCCGCTGGGGCGGCCAGCTGCTACAGCTGATGGGCGTTCACGCCGAAGAGTGGGGCTACTATAAGCTTATCCATCTCGACGGCAGCCCGCTGACCCGCATCGACGGCATGATGATCATCGGCATGTTCGGCGGCTGTTTCGCCGCAGCACTATGGGCCAATAACGTCAAGCTCAGGCTGCCGCAGCACCGGATCCGCATCATTCAGGCAGTGGCGGGCGGCATTATTGCAGGCTTCGGGGCAAGGCTTGCCATGGGCTGCAACCTCGCCGCCTTCTTTACCGGTATTCCTCAGTTTTCTCTGCACGCCTGGTTCTTTGCTCTGGCAACGGCAATCGGCTGCTGGTTTGGCGCACGCTTCACCCTGCTGCCGATGTTCCGCATTCCGGTGAAACTGCAAAAAGTCTCTGCCGCCTCTCCTTTGACGCAAAAGCCTGACCGGGCTAAACGCCGCTTCCGCATCGGCATGCTGGTGTTTATCGGTATGCTCGGCTGGGGAGGCTTTACCGCCATCAACCAGCCTAAGCTGGGGCTGGCGATGCTGTTCGGCGTTGGCTTCGGGCTGCTTATCGAGCGGGCGCAAATCTGCTTTACCTCCGCTTTCCGCGATATGTGGATAACCGGCCGTACCCATATGGCCAAGGCTATTATTCTCGGCATGGCGGTAAGCGCGATAGGTATTTTCAGCTACGTGCAGCTTGGCGTAGAAGCCAAAATCATGTGGGCCGGGCCAAATGCGGTTATCGGTGGCCTGCTGTTTGGCTTCGGTATCGTGCTGGCCGGTGGCTGCGAAACCGGCTGGATGTATCGCGCCGTTGAGGGCCAGGTGCATTACTGGTGGGTTGGCCTGGGGAACGTTATCGGCTCCACGCTGCTGGCCTGGTTCTGGGATGATATTTCACCCGCGCTTGCCACCAGTTGGGATAAAGTGAACCTGCTCAACACCTTTGGGCCGCTGGGCGGGCTGCTGGTCACCTACCTGATGCTGCTGGCAGCTTATTTACTGATTGTCGGCTGGGAAAAACGCTTTTTCCGGCGTAAAAATCAGGCTATCGCTAACGCTACCGGGGAGGCAGCATGAGCCAGAATATTGTTCCTGATTATCGTCTCGATATGGTGGGCGAACCCTGCCCTTACCCTGCGGTTGCCACGCTTGAAGCCATGCCACAGTTGAAGAAAGGTGAAATCCTTGAAGTGGTAAGCGACTGCCCGCAGTCCATCAACAACATTCCGCTGGATGCAAAAAACCACGGCTACACGGTGCTCGATATCCAGCAGGACGGGCCGACCATTCGCTACCTTATTCAGCGTTAATCAGTAAAAAGGGGCAACACTTTGCCCCTTCAATTAACGAACCGGCTTCACCCACGCGCCCGAGTCCAGCAGAAAGCGCTCGGCGCTGGCAATCTTCTCTACCGCTCTGTCACCGTGCTTTGCAACCATCATTGCCAGCAGGCATTCCGCAATTCCCATAGCCGACACCACCGAAGGGAAAAATGACGGGCTGTGTGCGGAAAAATAGAGCGTGCTGGCCGCATCCTGAGCCAGAGGCGAAAGCGGCGAGTCGGTCAGCGCCACAATTTTACTTCCGGCACGCCTGGCCGCACCCAGAACGTCGAGCGACTCCCGCGAATAAGGCGCAAAGCCAATCATCAGCACCACATCCTTTGGCGTCAGCTCGCGAGTGAATATCTCGTAGTTACTGGCCTGGCCGTCAATCAGGGATACGTTCTTATTAAACAGGCGGTAGATATAAAACAGCGTGTAGGCAACCGAATAACTGGCGCGGAAACCGCAAACATACACATGATCCGCCGCATCCAGCACTTCTACAGCCACCGTCATTGCCTGCTGGTTTTCCGCCTCGGTATGGGACAAATTGGCGGCGTGAGCATCAAAAACTTCCTGATAAAGCGAAGCCGTGCTGCCTTTATCTACCAGTTTTTCCGCCCTCGCCTGATGGCTTTCAAGGCTTAACCCCAGCCCCTGAACAAACGCCTCTTTCAGTTCACCCCAGCCAACATACCCCAGGCGCTGGGCCAGGCGCAGCAAAGTGGCAGGTTTAACGCCAATACGCGAGGCAAAAGCCCGCATAGAAAGCGTAACCAGGTCGTTGATATTATGCAGGGTCAAATCCGCCGCACGCTGCAGCTCCGGCGTTAAAGTGGAGTAGTTACTTTCTATCGTCTGTTGCGGGGTCATAGGCAGATAAGGTGCTCCGGTTGCGACCGGAATTACAAACCGGTGCCAAAAGATATCACCCTGATTTTGCAGTGGAATTGCTTACTGCGTCAAACAAATGCGCGCAACGCCCCGGCTTTGCTGGCTAAAACGATACCTGGCTCAACAAACTGAGATATATGTCTCAATTATCCGTGATAAAAAGAACATCGCTGCAGCACATATCCCCATAACGCCGCACGCAATAAAGATAAAAATCCAATAAGACCGCATCGCCACTCTCTACGCAAAAAAGCCTCCGAAGAGGCTTTATAAGCTTACATCACCACTGATATGCCGCGCCTGCACCCACGACAAAGTTCTGCTGCGAGTCATTCGAGACCGAGGCTTTAATGACGGTGTTTTCTGTCGCACGGGCGGAAAAGCCAACGGCCAGAGCGCTTTCACCATCCGTTGTACCAGCACCTGCGCCAACAGAGAAGGTAGCGCCCTGAGTAACCTGCGGGATGTTTGCCATCGCCGCGACGCCCGCAATACCCGCAGAGGCACGCTGGCGGTTATCGTCTACCTGGTTTTTGAGTCTGGCAAAGCTATTGCCTGCGCCGGTATTGGCTTCTAAAGCATCAATACGGGATTCATGGTTAGCCAGTTCCGCAGAATGTGCCGCTACAGCCTGATTGGTTTTAGCCAGCGCCGCTTTATTGCTTTCTATATTGGCAATTGCGGCATCGGTTCTGGATTTTGCATAAGTACCGGTCATCTGAATTTGCCCATTCAGCACATTCAGCGCTTTGTTTTGCTCTTCGTTTTCTGTCGCATTGTTGATCAACGCGGTTTTGGTGGTTGAGCTAAGATTTACGATCGCCTGCTTATTACCATCGACCTGGTTTCCCAGAGTTGTCCTCGCCGAAACCTCCGCATCGGTCTGCTCCTGAAGGCTGTTCATACGGTCGCCATGATCGATAATGGCAGCCTGCAAACCCTGACGCTGCAATTCAAGCAGGGTGACGTCCTTTTCAGTTTTACCGGCGCGGTTGTTGAGTTCTGTTAGCTGGCTGTGCTGCTGGTTAATATCGTAATTATTTTGATCGATTCGCAGGCTCTGAGCTGTAAGTTGCTGACCCTGGTCGCTGGCCTGAGCCGTCAGGTTATTAATTGCGCTATCGTGCTGGAAAACGGTAAGCGCCGTATTCTCCAACAGAGAGGACTCACCTGAGGTAAACACCGGATCATAATTATTTGGAGCATCGATCACCGTCGCTGCGTTAGCGAAACTGATTACAGAACTCAGAGTTGAACCAATAATTAAAGCCAAAGTTGCCTTTTTCATTCTAAAAACCTACTATATATTTGCTTGTGAAGATTTAATAATATCCGATCAAATTGATAGTTAACCGGCTGCAACCGGTTAACTATCACCCTTCAGTAATTTATTTATTCAATTATCAAAAACACACCAGTTAATAAAAGCGGGTTAATAATTTCGCCCGAAATTAATTATCTGAATCACTTCCATTACGCCGAATAGCGACATAAAACACCCAAGCCGCGCAGCACAAACCCGCACAACCACCTGTTAATTATGCTCTTTTACTTTATTTAGTTATTAAATTAATCTGCACACTTTGCCACCAGGAGATATGGCAACAACAAAATAAAATAATAATATTGCGTGATAATTGATGCGCTGAATATGCATTGCGTGAGGGGAATGAAGTTTGATCTACGTCATGCTATTGAGCATTTATTTAGCTTTAGGTGGGAATATTCTTAATGCCTTTCATATGAAATAGGCAATTGTTAATTGAATATTGTTGAAAAGTTCTGCTGCGGGATGTTAATGAAATTAAAATACGAATGATTATTAAATTTAATTGTCTTGCCACGATCAAGTAAAAGGCCTTCAACAGGCCCTTTAGCGTAGGTCACCTACACTTTTTATGTAGGTGAGTATCAATTAATGACGTAGTCGGCTTTCTTTCCACGGAAAGATATGGTTTTGTTACCCGCCCTTTGGCAGGCATCCGCAATAGCCTTCATGCCATATTCGACATTCGTCAGGTGTTTGCGCATGGCCACAATCTCAGCTTTCGGGGCAGACACATCACATCCAGCCTCTTCCAGAATGTTAATCAGGCGTATTGCGGAAGATGTTGAGTTGTCACCGCACAGCATAGGCATTGTGACATCCAGTGCAGGGGCACCAAAGGACTTACCGAATGACAGATTTCCACTACGCACCACAGGGTTGTTATCAATCCACCACTGAATCGGCAAGTTAACGTCCAGCGTTGGGGCGGGTAACGCTTCCTGTCTGCCTAAGAATTCACCTTCCAGTGGAACACGAGCAGCGATAGAAAGCGCCTCGGCAAACTGGTCATCGCTGATTTCTTTGTAGCTGCATCCAAAATGTGTTTTCAGCGATGACCACATGGTAATCATCGCTTTGGCCTGATTCTCTTTTGGCAGTGCTTTACCGCGAGTCATCACCAATTGCTTGATCGCCTCTTGCTGTTCATGAGTAATTTTACCGCGAAGTGTTTTTTTAACCTTTCGCGGATTTTTAACCTCACCTTTCGTCCAGTAGTCATGCAAAACGGTAAAGCATTCTTCCTGGTACTGGATCAGCTTGTCACGAATATCGGCGCGAACCTTTTCAGGGTTGATGCTGAACAGCCAGCCATTAAGTTTTTTCAGTGGTAGGCAAATAACGTCGCGAAATTTGCTATCCGTGGCAACCATGTTCATATGAACACAGTTGAATTTGTCCTTTGATGACTCCAGCTTACGAACCTGAGTTGACCAACTCATTCCGAGGTTTTCGACGATTGGTTTCATGGCCACATAGGCCACACCTGCTGCCATTGCAGTGATAATTTGCTGTCCATTGAACGGCACGTAAGAGGTGTTAACCGCTTCAAGTATTGCTATACTTGTCATGTCAATATTCCCATCAAGGTTTGTTGATTCAGAAGCCTTGGTAGTTACAGCTACCGGGGCTTCGCTCTTATATTTCTCTACTTCTTCTAAACCAGAAAATCTTCTGTATTGTGTTTGCCCATCAGACTTCAAATGACGTTTAAATACCGTTGAGGACAAGCCCAGATCTTTTTCTGGCCAACCCGCCGAAATGCGTTGTTCTAAAGTGCTCGGGTTAACGTCTAACTGCTCAGCCCATTCATATAAGGTTTTAATTTCTCCACCAATTTCATAGAAGACTCTACCAAACCGAATGTCTTCTCCACTACCATATCTCTTGAAACCCATACGCTGCCGCTTTCTGTCTATCATGTCGTCCGCATTGTCTTTCGCATCTCCAAGATAAAGATGGTCTGGGTTGCAGCAAGCTGGATTGTCGCATTTATGGAGAACCCACCACTTTGGCTCATCCTGAGCTATTTTCCCGTTTGCAATCTCAAAAGCCAGGCGATGTGTGACCAAGTGCGCCCCTCGAAAGAGAACTGACCATAGCCGCAATAATTCAGAGCGCCATTCCACTCCATGCAACCAGAACTATCTTTAGATCCAACCATTCGCCCAAATTTCATCTTAAGCAAACGTACGTCCTTGATATTTGCAATTGATTTTCTGGTTCGCATTTCGTCATCATTAGTATTTAAGTGTCATGAAATATCATGTATAGTGAATCTTATGGCGCAAACTTAACCATGTCAATACACTTCAATACTAATTATGACTAAATATGATGATGTGGCTGCACGTATAATAGCCAGAAGGGCTGAGCTAGGGTGGTCTCAGGAGCAGCTTTCGAAAGAGAGCGATGTTGCAGCTGCGCAAATATCACGTTATGAGGCAAGGGTTAACAAGCCAAGAGCTAATGTTATTGCTAAATTGGCAAAGGGTTTGATGGTTCCTTTCTCATGGCTTGCATATGGTGACACTTCTGAATTCATTCAGACTCCTTTGACTGATGGGGAGATTGAATACTCATTGACTGTTCCGGTCGAAGTTGCTGATTACATAGATGCAAAATCATCAGAACTTGGCATCTACCCGCATGAATTTGCAAGAAAGATGCTTGAGTTTTATTACGAGAAAAACATCAAAAATGATAAGGAAGACAAATGAGCATAAAAGCAGAAACCCTTCGTGACGGATGCCAATGGTTATCAAGAGAACTTAGCCGGCTTGAGCAGTTAAACCGCCCCCTTTCTATCGATGAATTCTTTGATCTTTCTGAGGATGAAAAATTCATCAGCACAATGTTTGATAAATACGGACATTTCATCCTAGGGCTGCATTTGCTAGATCATCGAAGTGAACACAGTAATAAGGAACTAATTGCATACATGGAGAACGCGCTTTCTCGTCATGTCAATGTTATTACAGAGGGTACTTATGGCGTAGTCGACAACGCCTACCTTCTAGCGGTTAATGTGTTATTTGCTATTTCACGCGAAGCTGATGCCTTTTAACAAAAAGCCCACCTGAGTGGGCTTTTTTAGAATGGTTGATGGTGCTATGGCATAAACTTATTTTGTATATGCAACTCTAGTCGTGCTCCAGTCATTGACCTCAAACAGTACGGCACCATCGCCATCATCATTCCATACAGCTGACCTTAACTCCCAATAGCAATGAAAAATCGTAGAGCCATTGGATTGCTTAGTTTCATTATTTAGGCCTTCACGAGTATACAAAATGACAATGTCATCTTTCTTTGCTTCTGACGCAGTGAACCAATGAGTGTGCCTGACCTTATTGGATATGTACCCATCTTTTGTGTACGTTGTATCAGCAACAATATAGCGATTGAGGTTACAATTTTCCAAAACATCTAATACAACATATTCTTCTGATGCCTTACCGTGCGCATGAATGGTTCTGATTTTTAACTTCATTTCTAACGCCCTTTGTTGTTTGGAAAAACAACTCTATCAGGCATGAGTAACAAATTGTAAATAACATTACCCACCACTTTTGGTAGCCTGATCTTTTGTCAGAGTTAGAATCAATAGTCACTATGGTAATCTGGTATCACACACAAGGAGCGTTAAACGTGAATAAATTCGACCGAGGCTTACAAGAGAAAATCCTTGAGGAATGTATTTCTGCATATCCTGATTATACATATTTCACACAGTTCATTCAGGTTCATGACAAGTATGATGAAAATGTCATCTCTGCCAATATAAATTATCTTGAAGAACATAGACTGATAACAATACGCAATCGCTCAAGCGACGACCCGTACACATACTTTGACCACATGAGAGCCACAGTCACAGGGGTTGATTTTTTACTCAATGATGGCGGTCTTAGTGCAATACTGAAAGTACAGACCATCAATCTCCACAATGACACAATTACTGCTATTGAAGACCTTGTTAAGTTATCCAACCTTACTGAACAAGAACAGGCGAGTGTCGCTTCAAAACTTCGAGGGCTTCCGGCAAGCGCCATAACACATTTGACGAATGAACTAATCTCGAAGGCGGTTTCGGCGGCTCCCGCCGCACTTCCGATAATTCAAAAATTCCTCCACATGGGCTGAATTCTTCACACCGTCTAATTAAAGTAAATCGTTCCTGTTGCCCACTCCTGTGGGCTTTTTTGGTCTACATATCAGCAGGGATCATGATGGTATCGGAGACAATTGAAAACGGAAGATCAAGGATTAATAGAAGTGGCACAGGAAAAGGAGTCGCCCCCATAGCCCTAAAGTCGAATTGTGTTGCAGGATAAATTCCTCCTGAGTATTCGCCATCATGTCTGCCAAACATCATTCCACAACCAGAAAGAAGAGATGACATACAAATAAGGAGCAAAATCCGTTTCATTGTTAATTCCCAATTAATTTTTAGTAATACTAGCACGCCTCATCCATTGAATTAATTTCGCCCCCGCCAGAAATCTTAATTTCAGATATTTCGTGTCCATTCCTAAGCTAAAGGCTGAGGAATGAACACAACTAAACAGGAGCATCAACCATGCAATTCTCTATTGCAGGGGCGGCATCGGTATGCCCTGAATTCAACGCTTTCAGCTATATCGAACGTCACCCGTCAAACATTCTCAACTCTGCCAACTTCACTCCACCACCGAAAAAGAGCTGACTGGATAAGTTGGTCGATTTTCTTCGTCAGGAGGGGCAGCCATGAGCGGTCAGTCACCTGAGAAGAAATGGTCAGATACGCAATTCGCCAGGCTGATGAAAGACCTCGGCGTACTCGTGAAAATTCCTGAGCCAGTGAAGGAGGAATCATGAGACTGACTTTTGCAGATAAGCAGGAAATTAAGGCCATCATTTCCGGCCTGAGCGAGCGCGACAATGAGCGCATTTCCGAAGAAGTTGAGCGACTGGCGAAAGGTGCTGACCCGATAACCACCATTCTACGCAATTTCAGGCCTGACGAGCACACAGCAGACGCCGTTGAATATCTCGAAGGTGATGATGTGGATTATCAGGAAAAGTCCTCTGAGTGGTTCTGGGATGCATTAACCGCGCGGGTAACTGCTGAGTATGCCTTCGGTATCTTTAAGGCAAGACATGAACATAGGGAGGCGGCGTAATGGCTAGCAACATCGTTCAGCGGGTTTTCGATATCGTTAACCCGCTTAAAGCGGAATTCGAGCAGGTATGCAGCGAACCGTCGATCAACTTTAAGCGCGAGTCTGAGTTCGCAATGCTGATTTTCGCTAACAACGATTATCTGGCCGGGGTCGCAGCAAACAACACCGTCTCGACCCGCAGCGCGATTATGAATGTCGCAGCTACCCCGCCAAAAACTGATGCTGGCACAGACAGGGTGATCATACTGATTGATGCTGCTCTGGAAGTTCTTCGCGATCAGGCGGAACTAACCAGATTAGGAAAACAGCATGAGGTCGATGTGGTTTTGAGGGAGTACAAAAAGAAGGAGCTCCACAAATGTACATTTGTGTTTAACCCATCCATTCACGCAAAGAATGGGCGAGCAGGTCATCATTATGCTGTAGAGTCAGTAAACCAAAGCTGGGAAGCGGCAATGCGAAGGGCTGGATTGAGATACCGAAAGGCATATCAATCCAGGCACACATATGCATGCTGGTCACTTACAGCAGGGGCAAACCCGAACTTCATCGCATCTCAAATGGGGCACGCCAATGCCCAGATGGTTTATCAGGTTTATGATAGATGGATGACTGATAATGACCGTGAGCAGCTTGCCATCCTGAACCAGAAATTATCGTCATTTGCCCCATCCATGCCCCACGCAAAAGTTGTTTGATTAAATTATTCAGTAAAATCAAATAGCTTAATCAACTACACCTGCATGTTCATGATTTCCTGGTAGGCAGAAACCAGTTTGTTACGCACCTGCACGCCCATCGCCAGAGAAACGGATGATTTCTGCAAATCAACCATTACATCATTAAGCGCAATGCCCGGCGTGCCGAGAGCAAATTTCTCTGCCTGAGCGCGAGCGGTGTTAGACGTCTCGCTGACGCGGCCCAAAGCAGCCTGCAGCTCACCGGCAAAACTCACTCCCGGCGCGGCAGCGGTAGACGCCGCGGGATTCGTCGCCGCCAGTGCGGTGGTCTGGAGTTGTTGCAGTACGCCTTCGATACCCTGAATAGCCATTTCTTAGCCCCATTTTTATTAAGCGGGTGAAGATTAACACCTTGTCAATAGGATAAAGGCGGTAAATAGACGTAAAAAATAGAGCTAATTCAGCCATCGAAATCTTCCGAAAAGAAAATAATGACACTGCCATCCATATGGAACTTTTGTCGTGTTTGTCGACCCGGGAGTCTGTCTTGTTCACTCTTTACTCAGAATTTTATGTCAACGCTAAGCCGCGAGGTGCCCAATGACCACTGCTGCTCAGGCGCAAACGCCGCAGAACAAGACTCTTGAGTGGTTGAACCGCATTCGTGCTAACCCCAGAATACCGCTGATGATGGGCGGTGCCGCCGCCGTTGCCATCGTGGTCGCTCTGGTGCTGTGGGCAAAAGCCCCGGATTACCGCGTGCTTTACAGCAATCTTGCCGACCAGGACGGCGGCGCGATTGTTACCCAGCTCACGCAGATGAACATTCCTTATCGCTTCTCCGATAACGGCAGCGCGATTATGGTTCCGGCAGACAACGTCTACGACCTGCGTCTGCGTCTTGCCCAGCAGGGTCTGCCAAAAGGCGGTGCGGTTGGTTTTGAGCTGCTGGATCAGGAAAAATTCGGCATCAGTCAGTTTAGCGAGCAGGTTAACTACCAGCGCGCGCTGGAAGGCGAACTGGCCCGCACCATTGAAACGCTTGGCCCGGTAAAAAGCGCCCGCGTTCACCTCGCCATGCCAAAACCTTCGCTATTTGTCCGTGAGCAAAAATCACCTTCCGCTTCCGTTACCCTGAGTCTTGAACCCGGCCGTGCGCTGGATGAAGGCCAAATCAACGCCGTTGTGCATATGGTTTCCAGCGCCGTAGCTGGCCTGCCGCCGGGTAACGTGACCTTAGTGGACCAGGGCGGCCATCTGTTGACCCAGTCCAACACCGCGGGCCGCGATCTTAACGACGCGCAGCTTAAATATGCTAACGATGTGGAAAGCCGCTACCAGCGCCGCATCGAATCGATCCTTGGACCAATCGTCGGCAACGGCAACGTACACGCTCAGGTTACCGCTCAGATTGACTTTGCGAATAAAGAGCAGACCGAAGAGCAATATCATCCGAACGGCGACCCGGCTCAAACCGCGGTACGTTCGCGTCAGCTGAACCAGACGTCTCAGGTTAACGGCCAGTTCCCTGGCGGCGTGCCGGGCGCACTGTCTAACCAGCCTGCTCCGGCCAACACGGCACCTATCACTACGCCGCAGCAGAATAATCAGAACAACCAGGCCAACAACGGCCAGCAGAATCAGAGCACGACTTCAACCTCCAGCCAGAACGGCAGCAGCAATACTTCCCGTGACGAAACCACTAACTATGAAGTGGACCGCACCATTCGTCATACCAAGCTGAATGTCGGCGACATCCAGCGGCTGTCCGTCGCCGTGGTTGTGAACTACCGCACGCTGGCAGACGGCAAACCTCTGCCGCTGACCGCAGACCAGCTGAAGCAAATCGAGAACCTGACCCGCGAGGCTATGGGCTACTCCGAAACCCGCGGCGATACCCTGAACGTGGTTAACTCACCGTTCACCGCTACCGAAGACGACAGCGGCAGCAGCCTGCCATTCTGGAAGTCTGCGGCCTTCTTCGACATGCTGCTCTCCGCCGGCCGCTGGCTGATTGTGCTGATTGTTGCCTGGCTGCTGTGGCGTAAAGGCATTCGCCCGCAGCTGGTTCGTCGCGCAGAAGCAATGAAAGCCGTTACCGAGAGCCAGAAAAACCAGAAAGCCGAAGAGGAAGCCGTTGCCGTCAGCCTGAGCCGCGACGAGCAGCAGCAACAGCGTAAGGCAAACCAGCGCCTGAGCGCAGAAGTGATGAGTCAGCGTATTCGCGACATGTCTGATAACGATCCTCGCGTAGTTGCGCTGGTGATCCGCCAATGGATGAGTACCGAAATATGAGTATTACCGGAACAGAAAAGAGCGCCATCCTGCTGATGACCATTGGCGAAGACCGCGCCGCCGAGGTGTTCAAACACCTCAGCCCGCGTGAAGTGCAGCACCTGAGTGCGGCAATGGCTAACACTCACCAGATTTCTAATAAAGTGCTGACCGAAGTGCTGGCGGAGTTTGAGCAGGAAGCCGAGCAGTTCGCGGCCCTGAGCATCAACGCCAACGACTACCTGCGCTCTGTGCTAATTAAAGCGCTGGGTGAAGAGCGTGCCTCCAGCCTGCTGGAAGACATCCTCGAAACTCGCGATACCACCAGCGGTATCGAGACGCTGAACTTTATGGAGCCGCAGAGCGCCGCGGACCTGATTCGCGACGAGCACCCGCAGATCATCGCCACCATCCTGGTCCACCTCAAACGTGGCCAGGCGGCGGACATTCTGGCGCTGTTCGACGAACGCCTGCGCAACGATGTGATGCTGCGTATTGCCACCTTCGGCGGCGTACAGCCTGCCGCGCTGGCGGAGCTGACCGAAGTGCTGAACAACCTGCTCGACGGCCAGAATCTCAAACGCAGCAAAATGGGCGGCGTGAGAACCGCAGCCGAGATTATCAACCTGATGAAAAGTCAGCAGGAAGAAGCCGTTATCACCGCGGTGCGCGACTTCGACGGAGAACTGGCGCAGAAAATCATCGACGAAATGTTCCTGTTCGAAAACCTGGTGGCCGTGGACGACCGCAGCATCCAGCGCCTGCTTCAGGAAGTGGAGTCCGAATCCCTGCTTGTCGCCCTCAAAGGCGCGGAACAGGCGCTGCGCGAGAAGTTCCTGCGCAATATGTCCCAGCGTGCTGCGGATATCCTGCGCGACGACCTTGCCAACCGTGGCCCGGTACGTCTGTCTCAGGTGGAAAACGAGCAGAAAGCCATCCTGCTTATCGTACGTCGCCTGGCGGAGACCGGCGAAATGGTAATCGGCACCAGCGAGGATACGTATGTCTAATTCGCTGCCATGGCAACGCTGGAAGCCGGACGATTTAGCTTTCCCTACGCCGGTATTCGAAGAAATTTCTATGCCGGAAGCCTCCCCTGCCGCCGAAGAGCAGGAGAGCGAACCTGATTTACAGCAGTCCCTGGCGCTGATGCAGGCTCAGGCCCGCGAACAGGGCTACAGCGCGGGTTTTGCCGCCGGGCACGACCAGGGCGTGGAAGAAGGCCGCAAGGTTGGGCACCAGCAGGGCGTCGAGCAGGGTCTTAACGAAGCCAGACAGCAGCAGGCGCCGGTACACGCGCGCATGCAGCAACTGGTGAGTGAATTCCAGTACACGCTGGACGCGCTGGACAGCGTTATTGCTTCCCGCCTGATGCAGATGGCGCTGGAAGCCGCGCGCCAGGTTATTGGCCAGACGCCTGCGGTCGATAACAACGCCCTGATTAAACAAATTCAGGGCCTGCTGATGCAGGAGCCTCTGTTTAGCGGTAAACCACAGCTGCGCGTACATCCGGACGATTTGCAGCGCGTGGAAGAGATGCTGGGCGCGACGTTGAGCCTGCACGGCTGGCGTCTGCGCGGCGACCCAGGCCTGCATCAGGGCGGCTGCAAAGTCTCCGCCGACGAAGGCGACCTTGACGCAAGCGTTGCCACCCGCTGGCAGGAGCTGTGCCGTCTGGCCGCTCCGGGAGTGCTCTGATGACCGCCCGCCTCACGCGTTGGCTGAACACGCTGGACAATTTTGAAGCGCGGATGACAGAGCTGCCGTCGGTACGCCGCTATGGCCGCCTGACACGCGCAACCGGGCTGGTACTGGAAGCCACCGGGCTTCAGCTGCCGCTCGGCGCAACTTGTATCATCGAGCAACACGACCGTGAAGTTGAATGCGAAGTGGTCGGTTTTAACGGCCACAAGCTGTTCCTGATGCCGCTGGAAGAAGTGGAAGGCATTCTGCCGGGAGCGCGCGTTTATGCCCGCGTCACCACGGCTGAAGGCCTGCACAGCGGGAAAAAACTGCCGCTCGGCCCGGCTCTGCTCGGGCGCGTACTCGACGGCAGCGGCCGTCCGCTGGATGGCCTGCCTTCCCCGGATACCGGCCTGATGGGTGCCCTGGGCGCGGCACCGTTTAACCCGCTCCAGCGAACCGCAATCGAACACGTTCTCGACGTAGGCGTGCGCCCGATCAACGCCCTGCTCACCGTTGGCCGCGGCCAGCGTATGGGCCTGTTTGCAGGCTCCGGCGTCGGTAAAAGCGTCCTGCTCGGCATGATGGCGCGCTATACCCAGGCCGACGTCATCGTGGTCGGGCTTATCGGCGAACGTGGCCGCGAAGTAAAAGACTTTATCGAGAATATTCTCGGAGCCGAAGGCCGTGCGCGTTCGGTCGTGATTGCCGCTCCTGCCGACGTTTCACCTCTGCTGCGTATGCAGGGAGCCGCCTACGCCACACGTATTGCGGAAGACTTCCGCGATCGGGGCCAGCACGTCCTGCTGATCATGGACTCCTTAACCCGCTATGCCATGGCGCAGCGTGAGATTGCCCTGGCTATCGGCGAGCCTCCGGCAACCAAAGGCTACCCGCCTTCGGTATTCGCCAAGCTCCCCGCGCTGGTTGAGCGCGCCGGGAACGGCATTCACGGCGGCGGGTCTATCACCGCATTTTATACCGTGCTCACGGAAGGCGACGATCAGCAAGACCCGATCGCCGACTCCGCGCGAGCCATCCTTGACGGCCACATTGTGCTGTCGCGCCGCCTGGCGGAAGCAGGCCACTACCCGGCCATCGACATCGAAGCTTCCATCAGTCGTGCAATGACATCGTTAATCACCGAGCGGCATTACTCCCGGGTTCGTCGTTTCAAACAGCTGTTATCCAGCTTCCAGCGCAACCGCGATTTGGTCAGCGTGGGGGCTTACGCCAAAGGCAGCGATCCGATGCTCGATATGGCCATTGATCTGTGGCCACAGCTGGAAGCATTCCTGCAACAAGGCATTTTTGAACGCGCAAGCTGGGAAGAAGCCTGCCTCGCACTGGAGGCGCTCTTCCCGACTCTTTGATAAGAGGTGACCATGAACCAAAACAGCGCACTGGATACATTGCGCGATCTCGCCGCCCAGGAAGTTGAAAAAGCAGCGATTCGTTTAGGTGAGATGCGCCGGGGCTGCCAGCAAGCGGAAGAGCAGCTCAATATGTTGATTAACTATCAGTTTGAGTACAGCAACAGCCTTAATGACAACATGAGTCAGGGTATCGCCAGCACACGCTGGCATAACTACCAGCAGTTTATCCGCACGCTGGAGAAAGCTATCGATCAGCACCGCCAGCAGCTGATGCAGTGGAGCAACAAAGTAGACCAGGCGCTAAGCTTCTGGCAGGAAAAACAAAAGCGCCTGCAGGCCTGGCAAACCCTGCAGGACAGGAAGGCAGCGGAGCTGTTGCTTGCAGAGAACAGGCTTGATCAAAAACAGATGGATGAATACGCCCAGCGGGCCACACTGAGGAAAGGCGAATGATCACATTGCCACAAATTTTGTTAAGCAACGCGGCCGATGGCGCTGCGGGCGGCGACGCAAAAGGCACCGACGGCAAAAGCGTTGGCGCGGATTTTCTGGAGCTGTTCAGTAAAGCTCTGCCGGGCAAAGTGACGCTTGAAGACGGCAAAACCCTGCCGCTGAGCGCCGCGTTAAGCAAAGTGCTGGGCAAAGATAGCGTTCAGGGTGACGGGAAAGAGAGCCAGGCCGCACTCAGCGAACTGCTCAGCAACCCCGGCCAGCCGGAAGCGCTTTCGTCCCTGCTGGCTTCTGTCAGCAAAACCGATGCCAAAGATAAGCTCGACCTGACCGCCAAAGATGACGGCACAGACAAGCCGCTGAGCAATGCCGATCTACAGGCTCTGAGCGCGCTGTTTGCCATGCTGCCGCAGCCCGTTACGGCGGCTTCTGCGGCTGCACTAAGCAAGACCGACGCTGAAACCTCCCCGCTCTCCGGCCTGATCTCCCCTCAGGGAGCCGGCGCTAAGAGCTCGACGGAAAGCCTTCTATCCACCAGCGGCAGCGCGAAAAAAGCGCCAGCAACGGCGGCAACGCTTGCCGAGAGCAAAGCCTCAACCGCTCCGGCTTCTGCGCCAGGCCAGCAACACGGTGACGATAAAATTCAGCTGGCAGCCAATAGCGACAGCCGCGATAACGCATCGCCGCACGCCAATAACACCGCTCCGGTAACCGCGCAAATCACACCGGCTATCAGCAGCGCGACCGTTGCCGCACCGACCACAACGCACATCGCCACCCCGACCGCGCCGATGATAAGTTCCCAGCTTGGCAGCCATGAATGGCAACAGCAGATTTCTCAGCACGTTACGCTGTTCACCAAGCAGGGCCAGCACAGCGCCGAACTAAGATTGCATCCGGAAGATCTCGGACAGGTGCAAATTAGTCTAAAACTAGAAGATAACCAGGCTCAGCTTCAGATGATGTCGCCGCACAGCCACGTCCGGGCCGCGCTGGAAGCAGCCCTGCCAACGCTGCGTACCGCGCTTGCGGAGAGCGGTATTCAACTGGGCCAGAGCAACATCAGCAGCGAGAGCTTTGCGCAGCAGCAATCCGGCCAGCAGCAACAGCAGCAAACTGCCCGCAGCGCCGAGCGTTTCTCTCTTAACGGCGACGACGCGCAGGCGCTCCCGGTGGCCGAAAGTTTGCAGCGCCTGGCAAGCAACAACGGCGCGGTGGATATTTTTGCCTGAGGCTTACCCACGGGTAAACGCCAGAGCTAGCGACAATAAACGTGTGTTTTCCGGGCTTTGACCGCCCGGATACACGGGATAATCGCCATTCAGCAGTACCGATACAGGAATAAAGCGTTCAATGACTGATACCGCTATCACGAAAGGCCGTAAACGCGCCATCTGGGTGCCGATACTGGTTCTTATCACACTTGCCGCATGCGCTACCGCAGGCTACAGCTACTGGCGGATGCAACAAGCGCCGGCAGCCGCACAGGTTAAAGCTCCTGAGCCACCTCCTGCGCCGGTGTTTTTCGCACTGGATACCTTCACCGTCAATCTGGGTGATGCGGACCGCGTGCTGTACATCGGCGTAACGCTGCGCCTGAAAGATGAAGGGACTCGTCAGCGCCTGAGCGAATTCCTGCCGGAAGTCCGCAGCCGCCTGCTGTTGCTGTTTTCTCGTCAGGACGCCAACCAGCTTGCCACCGACGCCGGTAAGCAGAAGCTGGTCGAAGCAATTAAAACCACGCTGGCTCCTCCGCTGGTAGCCGGTCAACCCCAACAGGTAGTCAGCGACGTGCTGTATACCGCCTTCATTTTGCGGTAACTCCATGGGCGACAGTATTCTTTCTCAGGCCGAAATCGATGCGCTGTTAAATGGCGACAGTGAGAATAACGACGAGCCAAAGGCCGGTGTTGTGGGCGAAACAGATATTCGCCCTTATGACCCGAACACCCAGCGCCGCGTAGTGCGCGAGCGCCTTCAGGCGCTGGAAATCATCAACGAGCGTTTCTCTCGTCAGTTCCGTATGGGGCTGTTTAACCTGCTGCGTCGTAGCCCGGACATTACCGTCGGGGCTATCCGTATTCAGCCGTATCACGAGTTTGCCCGCAACCTGCCGGTGCCGACCAACCTTAACCTGATCCATCTGAAGCCGCTGCGCGGCACCGGGCTGCTGGTGTTTTCCCCAAGCTTGGTGTTTATCGCGGTCGATAACCTGTTTGGCGGTGATGGCCGCTTCCCGACGAAAGTGGAAGGCCGCGAATTCACCCACACCGAGCAGCGCGTTATCAACCGCATGCTGAAGCTGGCGCTCGAGTCCTACAGCGACGCGTGGAAAGCCATCTACCCGCTGGACGTGGAATACGTTCGTTCGGAGATGCAGGTTAAGTTTACCAATATCACCACTTCGCCAAACGACATCGTGGTCAATACCCCGTTCCACGTCGAGATTGGCAACCTGACCGGTGAGTTCAACATCTGCCTGCCGTTCAGCATGATCGAGCCGCTGCGCGAGCTGCTGGTGAACCCGCCGCTGGAGAACTCTCGTCAGGAAGACCAAAGCTGGCGCGACACCCTGGTGCGCCAGGTGCAGCATTCCGAGCTGGAACTGGTGGCGAATTTTGCCGATATCCCGCTGCGGTTATCCCAAATCCTAAAACTGAAACCTGGCGATGTGCTGCCCATCGAAAAGCCAGATCGCATTATCGCGCATGTCGACGGCGTGCCGGTGCTGACCAGCCAATACGGCACGGTCAACGGCCAGTATGCCCTGCGCGTAGAACATTTGATCAACCCGATATTGAATTCGCTGAATGAGGAACAGCCCAAATGAGTGATATTAATCAACCGTCCGATGACAATGCAGGCTCAGTGGACGATCTGTGGGCTGATGCGTTAAACGAGCAGAAAAGTTCCGGTAAAAGCGCCGCTGATAACGTATTCCGCGCGCTGGAAGGCAGCGATGTTGCAGGCAACATCCAGGATATTGACCTGATTATGGACATCCCGGTCAAGCTGACCGTGGAACTGGGCCGCACCCGCATGACCATTAAAGAACTGCTGCGCCTGACGCAGGGTTCCGTCGTGGCGCTGGACGGCCTGGCAGGCGAGCCGCTGGATATTCTGATCAACGGCTATCTGATTGCCCAGGGTGAAGTTGTGGTCGTCGCCGACAAATATGGCGTGCGTATCACCGACATCATCACGCCGTCGGAACGTATGCGTCGCCTGAGCCGCTAAATGAAAACCGGAGCCACCGTCAGCCAACCGTCCGTTAACGCCAGCTCGCCGCTTGTTCAGGTGAGCGGAGCCTTAGCGGGCATTGTTATTTTTATTCTGGTGGCCGCATGGCTGGCGAAACGCTTTGGTTTCACCGGCGCGGGCGTTGGCGTGAAAAAGTCGCTGAACATCAGCGCCAGCGTCAGCGTTGGCCCGCGGGAGCGAGTGGTGGTAATTGACGTCGAGGATGCGCGCCTGGTGCTCGGCGTAACCGCCACTCAAATCACCCATCTGCACACTCTACCGCCCGCACCGGTAACCGAAGAAGCAGAGGCGAAACCCGCCCCTGCCGACTTCCAGAAATTGATGAAGAATTTGCTTAAACGTAACGGGAAAGATTGATGAAACGTTTGCTGCCGCTCTCGTTACTTAGCGCATTATTGCTTATCCCGGTTTCGACCTTCGCCCAGCTGCCGGGGCTGATAAGCCAGCCTCTCGCCAACGGCGGTCAAAGCTGGTCGCTGCCGGTCCAGACCCTGGTCTTTATTACCTCGCTCACTTTCCTGCCGGCTATTTTGCTGATGATGACCAGCTTCACCCGCATCATCATCGTGTTTGGCCTGCTGCGTAACGCCCTGGGAACCCCGTCGGCACCGCCAAACCAGGTGCTGGTTGGCCTGGCGCTGTTTCTGACTTTTTTCATTATGTCGCCGGTTTTTGACAAGATTTATTCCGACGCCTATCTGCCGTTTAGCCAGGACAAAATTTCGATGGAAGTTGCCATCGATAAAGGTGCCCAGCCGCTGCGCGAATTTATGCTGCGTCAGACCCGCGAAGCCGACCTCGCGCTGTTTGCTCGCCTGGCCAACACCCAGCCGCTCCAGGGGCCGGAAGCGGTGCCGATGCGCATCCTGCTGCCTGCCTATGTTACCAGTGAGCTGAAAACGGCCTTCCAGATTGGTTTTACGGTGTTTATTCCGTTCCTGATTATCGACCTGGTGATCGCCAGCGTACTGATGGCGCTGGGGATGATGATGGTGCCCCCGGCAACCATTGCCCTGCCCTTCAAGCTGATGCTGTTTGTGCTGGTGGACGGCTGGCAGCTGCTGGTCGGCTCGCTGGCCCAAAGTTTCTACAGTTAGCGGAGAGAGAGAATGACGCCAGAATCGGTCATGATGATGGGCACCGAAGCGATGAAGGTTGCCCTTGCCCTCGCCGCGCCTTTACTGCTGGTCGCGCTTATCAGCGGCCTGATAATCAGCCTGCTGCAGGCGGCGACGCAGATTAACGAAATGACGTTGTCGTTCATTCCAAAAATTCTGGCTGTGTTCATCACGATGGTTATCGCCGGGCCGTGGATGCTCAACCTGCTGCTCGACTATATGCGTTCGCTGCTGACCAATCTGCCGAATATCATTGGATGATCCACGTTGACAGTAATCAGTGGCTTGACTGGTTAAGCCTCTATTTCTGGCCGCTGCTGCGGGTGCTGGCGCTGGTCATGACCGCGCCTATACTCAGCGAGCGCTCAATCCCAAAACGCGTGAAGCTGGCTCTGGGATTGATGATAACTTTTACCGTCGCGCCGACTCTGCCGCTAACCGGCGTGACCATTTTCTCTGCCGCCGGTTTCTGGCTCGCCGTCCAGCAAATTCTTATCGGCGTGGCGCTGGGTTTCACCATGCAGTTTGCCTTTGCTGCGGTGCGCACCGCCGGGGAAATTGTTGGCCTGCAAATGGGGCTGTCATTCGCCACCTTCTTCGACCCCGGCAGCCGCCTGAACATGCCGGTGCTGGCGAGATTTCTTGATATCCTGGCGATGTTGCTGTTCCTCACGTTTAACGGCCACTTATGGCTGATTTCCATGCTGGTGGATACGTTTCATACCCTGCCCATCGGCGGAGAGCCTATCAACAGCAACGCCTTTATGGCCCTGACCCGCGCCGGGGGACTTATCTTCCTCAACGGCATGATGCTGGCCCTTCCGCTCATCACTTTGTTACTTACGCTTAACATAGCCCTGGGTCTGCTAAACCGTATGGCACCTCAGCTATCGGTATTTGTTATTGGTTTTCCCGTAACCCTGTCTATCGGCATGCTAATTCTTATGGCACTGATGCCGCTTATCGCTCCATTCACCGAGCATTTATTCGGCGAGATTTTTGATCTACTGGCGGATATAGTTAGCGAAATTCCCAAAAATTAATCCCCCTGGATTTCATAATGTCTCTCTGAGGATATTCCTAAAAATAATCCCTAATAACATCCGCCACGATATATCTGGCGCGGAATATATGATTTTACCTGGCTCACAATACGTAACATTCACTTTACTTTAAGAACATTCCTGGCAAATTATAGGCAACTTTACGGGATAGTGATTTCGCCTTTTAGATTATTAATAATGGGTTACCCCAAATAATTCGAACTGCGGAAATGCGGCGCACTGGTTTGCCCTGGGATTGACACGGTCATTCATCTGGTAATACCAGTACAGCTAACAATCTGCTCTCCGGGCTATTGCGGGTATAACGCGCTTAGTGAGGGTTTGCTATGTCAACGATTATTATGGACTTATGCAGCTATACCCGGCTGGGGCTTGTCGGCTATTTAGCCAGCCGCGGGGTTAGAAAACGGCATATTACAGATGTAGAAACGGTAGAGCAGCTGGCACAGGCATGCCGGTTGCAGGCGCCCAGCGTGGTGTTTATTAATGAAGACTGCTTTATTCACGACCCAGAAAGCAGCCAGCAAATAAAGCAGATCATTAATCAGCATCCGGGCACGCTCTTTTTAGTCTTTATGGCTATTGCCAATATTCATTTTGATGAATATCTGTTGGTCAGGGAAAATCTGCTGATCAGTTCGAAATCCATCAAGCCGGAATCATTAGACGATATTTTAGCGGAGTATTTAGCAAAAAATGCACAATGTATTGGACATATTAATTTGCCAACGCTTTCTCTAAGTCGCACTGAATCCAGCATGCTGAAAATGTGGATGTCCGGGCAGGGAACAATTCAAATTTCCGACCAGATGAACATCAAGGCAAAAACCGTTTCGTCGCATAAAGGGAATATCAAACGCAAAATCAAGACCCACAATAAACAAGTTATATATCATGTAGTGCGTCTTACCGATAACGTCACCAACGGTATATTTGTTAATCTTCGGTAGTTTTTTTACTTGCGCCTCCCCCCTACGCCCCTGTGGCCGTAGTATTTAATCTCTGACGCCTGTCAGAGATTAAATACAAGCTAAACAAGATCCACCATTGTAACAAAATAGCAACCATCGCTAAACAAAAGCGGATGAGTCTTACTACGCTTGTAGCGCATGTTTATACAAGGAGAGATTTGCAGTTATGGTTGCCGTCATTATCATTGGCATTTTTGTCATCAGCGTCATCTACGCTCACTCCCGCGGCGTAGAAAAACAAAAACTTTCGCGCCAGCTTTTTGACCATTCAACGTTTATGGCGCCGATTAATATGTTTATGACCCGCTTTTCGCGCCTGCCGCCAAAACAGCCCTATTTCCCGACCGGCGACTTCCCTGAGTTACAAAAACTCACAGACAACTGGGAAATTATCCGCGAGGAGGCGTTACGCCTGCAGGGTCATATAAAGGCCGCGGAAACTCACAATGATGCAGGGTTTAATACCTTCTTCAAGCGCGGCTGGAAACGTTTCTATTTAAAATGGTACAGCGAAGCACACCCTTCGGCTAAGGAACTCTGCCCGGTGACTACCCGCCTGGTCAGCGAGATCCCGTCGGTTAAAGCGGCAATGTTCGCCGAATTACCCGCGGGCTCTCATTTGGGTAAACACCGCGACCCTTACGCCGGTTCAGTTCGCTATCACCTCGGGCTGGCCACGCCAAACGATGACCGCTGCTTTATTGAAGTTGATCGGCAGCGCCACAGCTGGCGCGACGGTGAAGCCGTCATTTTTGATGAAACCTACGTTCACTGGGCGCAAAACCAAAGCGAACAAACGCGAATTATTCTGTTTTGCGATATAGAACGCCCGATGAAGTGGCGCTGGGCGCAGGCGGTAAATCACTGGGTGGGAACAACGCTGATGTCCGCCGCCAGTTCGCCAAATAGCGCAACCGATCGCACCGGCGGGGTGAACAAAATTTTTAAATACGTTTATGCGCTGCGCAATGGCGGGCAGGATCTCAAAAAGCGTAACCGCAAACTTTACTACACGATGAAATATTCCGTCATAACGCTCATCTTTGCGGCAATTATCGCACCAAGCGTAATGTAGGAAAATCTTCCCCTCTTCCTTCCCAGCGGAGGCGAGGGGAAACAATCCCGGCGTGAGTGAATACCCTACTCTTCTTTCTCAACAAAAATACCGTCCTCATGCCCGGACTCATTAAAGAACCAGATCCCCAGCGGGTAGTCCTCCAACGACACCAGGTACATGGTCCCCTCGTTAAACGGCTCAACCGCCAGCACAACCCCGGAACGTCGCGGCCCGCCATCGGTTTTAACGGTGACTCGGTCATTGATTTGCATCGCAATTTCCTCCAGATTCTTTGCCTGCCATTGTAGATCAAAAAAGGGCTAAACGCCCTGCTCCCCCGTGGGACAGGCGCATTATCTAAAGCGTCTATACTTACAGATGCACATGGGCGGGAGGTGAATGCAATGAAAACCGTGAAGATGAGCGCCGATGGCGCGCGCCCGCAGGCAGAGATCGATGTTGATGCGCTGCTGGCGGCAATTAATGAGATAAGCGAAAGCAACGTCCAGCATGCCGGAAATGAGGAGCACCCGCAGCGCGTCAGCGTTGATGGTCGGGAATGGCATAGTTACCGGGAGCTGGCAGATGCGTTTGAACTGGATATTCGAGATTTCAGCGTGAATGAGATAAATCGCTGATAAAAGAATCCCGGCCGGGGAGCCGGGATGAAAACTTGCATATGCAAGAAGCATTTTAAATTCGTTACATCAGGAAATCTGATGTGTTGACCACATTACCCTAAATTTTATTGAACACAAGAATATATTCTTTTGGTGAATATTTACCTCGATTGTCATTGATCGAGGGAATTCATTGTAATTGTTGGGAAAATCAGTTTTTTTAGTTACTAATCGCGCTGTAGCTCAAAAAAATGATTTCTTAAAATGGGATTTATCCTAAACATTATGTCACGCCCTCTTATTGCGGATCGGGAACCCCGGCGACCAACGGCTCGCCACTTCGTCTTACCAAACGTAAATGCTTTACGCTTGCTCCGTCCAGAACGGCAGTAGACGAAGTAAAAGCATCAAGATTGTTTATATTACACGCCGGAACTATCCGGCCCGGCTGAACTATCAGCGGCGCAAACCTGATTCCGACCATTTTGCTTGGCCTTATACAGCCGCCCGTCCGCTATCGATTGCAGATGCTCAAAATCATAATCATGCCGCTCGTGGGCGCAGCTCACCCCAAACGATGCGCTGATTTTTATGCTTTGCCCGGCCATCAGCAGCAGCTCTTTATTATTGATTCGTACTCGGATCCGCTCAGCCACGCCCGCCGCCGCCGCGAGGTTCGCCCCCGGCAGCACTACGCAAAACTCCTCGCCGCCCACGCGCCCGGCAACATCCTCCTCGCGCAGCGCGGAACTTAGCAGAGCCGCGGCATGAGCCAGAACCTTATCCCCGGCAATATGCCCGTAGCGGTCGTTTATTCCTTTAAAAAAGTCGAGATCCATCTGGATAACCGAAAACGGCTCCTGCCGACGCTGGCAATCGCTCGCAAGAGCGCGGGCCGTCTCGAAAAAGGCCCCGCGGTTATAAATTCGGGTCAGGGTATCGTAGTTAGCCCGCCAGCTCAGCGTCTCCTGTAAGGCCAACATGCTGTTGACCAGACGGCGGATGACCCGCCAGGAGATATACAGCATCAGGGTAAACAGCATCCAGAGCACGGTGAGCACGATACTGATGCGGCCAAACTCGCCGCGCACGCCTTCGTCCAGGGTATGCACCTTGATCAATACGCCGTCAAAATTCGTCAACCTGGCCCAGGTTACGAAGCGGGTATCCATTCTCAGTTCCCCTTCTTCCCCGTCCGCCATCGACCGGGCAATTTCCGCCTGCTGTTTGTCATCGAACAGCGGTCCCGCAGGCACCTTGTCTGCGCCGGTGGCAATCAAATTAAACTGCTTATCAAACAGCATCACCGTGCCTTCATAGCGGTCGCGCGATGAGTTCTGCAAAAATTGATGCATGGCTTCGATAGGAAAATCCATAGCCAATACGCCGTACCAGCGCTGCTCAAAATCCAGCGGTAGTGCGGCGGTAATTATCTGCCCGCTCTGGCTGGAAGGATTGAAGGTATGCGTCCACTGCACGCAGCGGCGGGGATTGTTTTGCGGCGACTGGGCGGCGAAATAGGGCTGGTCAATTAGCCGGTGATACAGCGCGACGATGCCCGGATCGTTTTCCGGCGGCGTGCTTGAAAGGAAGAACCCCGCGCGCGAAGCGTAGAACACTCTGCGCTGCAAATCCCTTTTGCCGTCGGCAAGCTGGATGATATAGCTAAACTCCAGCGCGGCAGCAAGCTCCGGGTGCAGCAGTGCCTCATCGCGTTTCAGCAAAGGGCTACGGGAAACTGACTCATCGGAAATGCCGTTAATCGGCATGCTGCGGTTGATATCGAGCCGGAGCTGCCAGTAAGGCTGGGTGCGCTCAATATCAAAATTCGCCAGCAATTTACGCGAAATGTCGGTAGAAATCGGCGATTGCATCGCGTAATGCATGGTATTGCGATAAAACAGCAAATTATCGATGCTGTGCTGAAGCTGCCTGTCTAAAGCGGTGGCGATGTTGTCCAGGCTGTTGCGCTGGTTGGAGACGTATGCCGACTCGAGGACAGAGACTTCGCGCCAGGTCAACACGGTAGAAAACAACAATACGGCGATAAAACAAATATTTACCACACGCTGAGGTCTTTTGTAGCGGCTTAAAAAACGTTCAAATGCGTTACCAATCAATGTGGGTGCTCCCTGGCGGACGAATCGAGCCGCTATTTTTTCAAACCACCCGTTACGTTTTTTGCGCCTCTCGGGGCGCAACAGCCGCGTATTATGCATAAATAACGCTTACAGCCCTCCAGGAAAAATCCTAACGGGGCTTTTAATACACAGATTCTGCCATTGAGCCGGCGCCTTTATGCGGTGATTACCCAACAAAAAACCCGGTATATACCGGGTTTCAGGTCACCAACATAAAACGAAAGTAAGGCTTCGTCCTGCGGGTGTCAACTAGCTTTGCTGCTGCGCTAAGGCATTAACCGGAGCCAGGTCTTCCTCGCGGAACGCCTCCCGTTTAACGCCAAATCCGTCGTACCAACGGCACTCAACCATGCCACTGGAATAACCTGTGACAACCATGCGTGGGCCACCGTTTTTACGCCGGACCTCATCACTGACCATATAGACCATCGCCGCCTCCGGCATCAGGGGTGAAAACCTCTAAAGTTATAGCCAGGGGTCAGCGTTTTTGCCTGCTTAAAGGGATATTTTTCTGCGAAAAATTAATCCGAAGCGCGTCCCCGCAGGCGGTTTATGCCGTTAACCGCCAGCAACACTATGCCGCCGACGATAAAGCCCAGCACCAGGTTCACAAGCGTCGGCCCCAACAACGCCACAACGCCGCCGAACTGGCCAGCCCCCTGCTCGATAGCATGGTGAAGCGCCGGAATACCGTGCACCAGAATGCCGCCGCCGACGAGGAACATAGCCAGCGTGCCGACAATCGTCAGCGCCTTCATTAGCCACGGAGCCAGCACCAGCAGCCCTTTGCCCACCGCCCGGGCAAGCGCGGCGCGTTTATCCGCCAGCCAGTAACCCAGGTCATCGATTTTGACTATCATCCCCACCAGGCCATAGACGCCGATGGTGACCAGAATCGCTATTCCAGCGAGGATCAGCACCTGGTTAAGCAGCGGTGCTTCCGCCACAATGCCGAGCGTAATGGCGACGATTTCCGCAGAAAGTATAAAGTCGGTGCGCACCGCCCCTTTCACTTTCTCTTTTTCAAATTCCATAGGATCCTGAGAGGCGATGGACTCCAGCCGTTCCTGCTTCTCTTCCGCGCTCTCCTTATGCTTACGCGCCTGCAGGCTATGGATAACTTTTTCCACGCCTTCAAAGCAGAGAAATGCCCCGCCCACCATCAGCAAAGGCGTAATCGCCCACGGCGCAAAGGCGCTGATGATAAGCGCCAGCGGGACCAGAATGAGCTTATTGAGAAACGAGCCTTTTGCCACACTCCACACCACAGGCAACTCGCGGTTGGCCCGCAGGCCAGAAACCTGCTGCGCGTTCAGGGAGAGGTCGTCGCCCAGCACGCCCGCGGTCTTCTTCGCCGCCAGCTTGCCCATCATCGAAATATCGTCCAGCAGCGTGGCAATATCATCGAGCAGAGTCAGTAAACTACTTCCAGCCAAAATAAAGTCCTTCTTGAATGATTTACCTCTCAGTATGAAGCAAAATCGCCGCCGCGAAAATCGGGCCGTCTTGTCAATGAAAATTAACAATATATCAACAAGTATAATGCTCGCTATCACCCCGATTTTGGCGTTAACTATCGGCCTGCTATTGAAGCCTGGTGAGGGATTATGCGTCTTCGTTCTGGTCAATTATTGCCGCTGATTGCGGCGCTTTTCGCACTGTATATCATCTGGGGTTCCACCTACTTCGCTATCGCCATCGGGGTGAAAAGCTGGCCGCCGTTTATGATGGCGGGCGTGCGCTTCCTCTGTGCCGGGGCCATATTAACGGCCATCCTGCTGCTCAGAGGCCATAAGCTCCCTCGCCTGCGGCCGATGTTGAATGCCGCACTGATAGGCGTTCTGCTGCTGGCGGTTGGCAACGGCTTTGTGACGCTTGCCGAGCATCAGCACGTTCCTTCCGGCATTGCCGCCGTAATGGTTGCCACCGTGCCGCTGTTTACCCTCTGCTTCAGCCGCCTGTTCGGGATTAAAACCCGCAAGCTGGAATGGCTGGGGATTGCGATCGGGCTGGCGGGAATTGTGCTGCTGAACAGCGGCGGCAACCTCAGCGGTAACCCGACGGGCGCGCTGTTGATTTTGATTGGCTCACTGAGCTGGGCGTTTGGCTCGGTTTACGGTTCGCGCATCGAGCTACCCGAAGGGATGATGGCCGGGGCTATCGAGATGCTGGCGGCGGGCATTGTCGCCCTTTGCGTTTCGGCGCTTAGCGGCGAGCGCTTAACCGCTATGCCGGACGCTGCGGGTTTCCTCGCGGTTGGCTATCTGGCCGTGTTTGGCTCGATGATCGCCATCAGCGCCTATATGTATTTGATTCGCAATGTTTCCCCGGCGGTTGCCACCAGCTACGCCTACGTTAACCCGGTGGTCGCCGTCCTGCTCGGCACCAGCTTTGCCGGGGAGAGCCTCTCCGGCGTTGAATGGCTGGCTCTGGCTATTATCATCTTCGCGGTGGTGCTGGTGACGCTGGGTAAATATCTGTTCCCGGCTCCACCCGTTGTTGCTTCCTGCGAGCCTGAAAAGTAGCTACTCTGCGGCCGGTTGCCCCCGGCCGCCGTCATCAAGCTGATGAATGCCTTTAGTGTCTATTTCTGCTCCCTGCCCGCCGCCGCAAATCCACTCTTCCAGCCGCTCGACCAACCCGGTATCGCTCATTTTTTCGCGGCCGCGCAGCGCGCACTCCCAGACCACCAGCACCCGCCAGCCCTGCTCCAGCAGCAGCCCGATATCACGTTTATCTCTTTTGACATTACTGTCGATTTTACTCAGCCAGAACTCGGTGCGGGTAGCCGGAACCTTAAACAGGTAGCAGTCGTGGTGGTGCCAGAAGCAGCCATGGGTAAAGATAATGCAGCGGTAATCATCGACAACAAAATCGGGCTTACCCGGCAGCGAGGCGTCCTGCATGCGGAAGCTAAAGCCGCACTCGGCGAGTAAAACCGCAAGGCGTTTTTCAATGGCGGTGTCGTGCGTTGCAATCGCCCGCATGTTTTTACTGCGTATCGCCTTGCTGTGTACATCCGCCATTGTGCCTCCGCTAGCGCTTTTTCACCGCGCGTTTGATGGTTGGGTCAAGCAGCTTCGCCACGGCGGCAAAAGCCGGAACCACCACCGAGTTGCCAAACTGGCGATAAGCCTGAGTATCGGAAACCGGAATACGGAACGCTTTCCCCTGAGGCGCTTCGAATCCCATCAGCCTTGCGCATTCGCGCGGCGTCAGGCGGCGAGGCCGGTGCAGCTGATTTGTCGAGTCGTTAAAGTCGACTTCTCCCAGCGCTTTGTCCCAGCCGCGATCGATAAGGATTTCCGCCCCGTCTTTATAATATCGGGCCGAAAGCGTGCGGGCGACGCTGGCAGGATTAGTGGGGTCCACCAGCCCATACCCGAACCCGTTGCCCTTGGCCTGGTGCTTCTTCGCGTAGTTGTAGAGGTATTTCCACAGCGTCGGCGTCAGGATGTATTTGGGGTCAACTTCAGGGTCAAGTAACTCGCCAAAGGCGGGACGGCGGGCAGGATAGAATTCGCTAAGCCGGGTCAGCGTGACGTCCGGGTGCAGATTGAGGTCGCGCCGCGTCCCCACCAGCACGATGCGCTCGCGGTGCTGCGGCAGGAAGTTTTTACCGTCGACAATTTTCGGGTCATCGCGCCCTGTGACCGCCGCGTCCGCTACTTCGTAACCCAGTTCATCGAGGGTCTGCATGATAATACGGAAGGTGTTGCCCTTATCGTGGCTCTTGAGGTTTTTAACGTTTTCCAGCACAAACACCGGCGGACGTTTGGCGGCGATAATCCTCGCCACGTCGAAAAACAGCGTTCCCTGAGTTTCGCAGGCAAAGCCGTGGGCGCGGCCAAGCGCATTTTTCTTCGAGACGCCTGCCAGCGAGAACGGCTGGCAGGGGAACCCGGCGAGCAATACGTCGTGATCCGGCAGCGTGGCCTGAATATGCGCCGTTGCCTGCTCGTCCGTAACTTCGGGGCGATTACTCAACGTAACGTCGCGAATATCTTCATTAAACTGGTGCTCGGCCGGGTCGCAATACCAGTTCGCTTTATAGGTGCGAACCGCGTGTTTGTTCCATTCGCTGGTAAACACGCACTTGCCGCCAATAGCTTCAAAACCGCTGCGAATGCCGCCGATACCGGCAAATAAATCGATAAAGCGAAACGCATAATTTCCGTGATGAGCGGGTGGCGACGGCAGCATACTTTGCAGCATCCGGACTTCCACTTCGGTCAGCCCTCGCGGGCTCGATTTACCGTTATACCAGCGGTTCAGAGACTCACGCGTCCAGTCTCCTCCTACCTGCTTCAGGCGCAGGGCTACGGTTTTCTGATCGTAGATTTCCAGCAGGCGGCTCACCAGAGCGTGGTCTTCTTCTTGCTGAGTCTGTTTATGGCGCAGGGCCTGGAGGGAGAGTTGTTCTGCAATCGCGTCGAGGTCGTTCATTATCAACCAAAAATGGGAAAAGGTAGTGAGACTGTATCACTGATTTGACCCAGAGAGAACGGAAACGGCCCGCGCTAGCGGCGAGCCTTATAGATTAAGCCTGCGGGCGCTAAGGCTGTGATTTAAAACGGCGTATAACCTGGTCGTCCAGCGTCAGATAATCCCCTTTCAGTTCAGCGCACAGCTTAGCCATATAACCGACGAGGAAATCGGCGTTGTGGTGAGCCAGCGCGCGGCCAGCCTCGGTTTGCATTGACCCCGGAAGGCGCAGCAGCTTTCTCTGGAAATGGTCGAGGGAATAAAGCGTGTCGTCCAGCTCGCGGCTTTCAGCAAGCGGATCCTCACTGTCAAACAGCGAGCGCCCGAGCGCGCCGGAAACGTAAAACACGCGCGCCAGGCCGATAGCGCCAAGAGATTCAAGCCGGTCGGCATCCTGCACAGCTTTGGCTTCCAGCGTCTGCGGCTCAATGGCCGCACTGAAGCTGTGGGCGCGCACCGCGTGGGCGACGTCGTCGTACAGCTCGCGCGGAAACTCCGGGAAATGAGCGTCAAGAATGCGCAGCGTTTCCTGCGCCGCCTGGGTCGACGCCAGATGGCGCTCCGGGTGATTTTTTGGCAAATTTACGATGTCGTGAAAATAGCAGGCCGTCAACACTACCAGCCTGTCCGCCTCGGTGCCTTCGATAATGTGTTGAGCGGTTTTCCACACGCGCCGAAAGTGCGCCACGTCATGGGCTTTGTCGTCCTGCGCCCAATTTTCAATCAAATACTGCTCAAACTGCTGCTGCCAGTGGGCAATCGGCATACTCGTACTCCCGTTTTCGTGAAAAGCGCATGTCCGAGTATACCCAGATTTATGACGATATCATGACCTCATCCCGCAGCAGGTTGAGCATCTCTCGCGGCGAACCGGCGGCCATAAGGCGTTCGCGGAAAGATTCATGCATCAGCCGCCGGGCTAAAACTGAGAAAATACGCATATGCTGCTGCCCTTCGCCCTCGCTGAGGGTCAGCATAATCACCAGTTTTACCGCCACTCCATTCCCCCACTCCAGCGGCTCGATCAGCCGTAAAACGGAGATGCTGCTGCGGGTTATTGCCGCCGATTTACAGTGGGGGATAGCGATGGAAAACCCCAGCGCGGTGGTGAAAACTTCCTCCCGCTGCCAGATGGAATGCTCGGCCAGCGTCGCCGAAGCAACCCTCTGCTGAACTTCAAGATTATCCGTCAGCCGCTTTATCACCTCGTGTTTGTCACGCAGGTTTTCATTAAGCAGCACCAGCGACTCAGAGAGCATATCCCCCTCCGGCTCGTCACCGCTCGCGGTGGGCAAACGCCGCTGTTTCTCGCCTTCAAGCTGGAACCAGCGCCGGGCGACCTCATCCGGGTCCGACAGCAGCAGGCCACAATCGGCAGCCAGCAAAAGCTCCCCGGCGGGTTGAGCGAATAACTCGCCCGTTGAGTCAGGACATAGCAGCGGAATAGCAAAGACCCCGGCCAGAATAGCGGTGTGGGACGTTTCGCCCCCTTTGGGCATCACAATGCCCCGCAGATTTGCACCGCGCAGCAGCAGAAGCTGGCCGGGCGTCAGCAGGCTACGGCATACCAAAATCGAACCTTCGTTCAGCTCTGGCAGCCACATCCTCGCCTCCCCGGTAAGCTGGCAGGCAAGCCGTAGCCCGAGATCGTAAACATCCAGCTCGCGCTGGCGCAGGTAGTCGCTTCCGCTCTGCCGGAACGGTTCCCGCAGCGCGTCAACGGCTCGCGCCAGAGCGGCAATCGCATTAGGCGTTCCCGACTGCCCGAGCAGGCATTCCTCAACGGTTTCATCCTCCAGCAGCTGGCTTTGGGCATCGAGGATCTGCGCCGCCTCTCCTTCGTGGCGGGCAATATCGGCCCGCAATTTCCGGCGGGCATCTTCGAGCGCCTTGCCCAGCTGCCGTTGCTGAACGTCTGGCGGCGTTTCCTCCTGCTGGCGGGCAAGTTCATCGAGGTCTGTATGCTGCAAGTAAACGGCTTTTGCTATGGCAATACCTTTCCTGACGCCGGTTCCCTGCCAGATTTTCGACCGGCTGCGGGAGAGAAAGACCGGCAAAAGCTGCTCGCCGCCTGCGATTCCCCCGGCCAGCGGCCCATCGCTATGCTCAAATTCATTTTCGATAAAATGCCGCAGCGCCAGCAGCGCCTGTTGCTCGTCCTCGCCCTCTATCTGCAACTGGCATTCATCCCCCGGAGCCACGTCGGCTCCCACCATAGCAAGCACGCTTTTGGCGCTGGCCCGCCGTGATTTAGTCAGGTTTATCAGGGTCACCGTTGCGGCGAACCGCGCCGCCTGCTGCTCCAGCGCGCTGGCGGGCCTGGCGTGAAGCCCGTTGGCTAACCGGCAGCGAAATAAAAGAGTCTGCATAAGTGTTCCACCTTGTTCAGATTATCGAATCAGCCAGGAGATCGGCGTTCCGGCGGCCACAGGGCCCGCAGAATTGCCGACCGGAAGTTCCGCCAGCGTGACCTGCTCCAGCAGCCCGTCAGCTTCCGGGGCAATGTTTTCCAGCGGCTCCAGGCCAGGATTCCAGCCTCTGAGCAGCAGCGCCTCTTCGTTCTGCGCTTTTTTCAGGGTGCTGAAATGCAGCTGACTCTCCCAGTTGAGGACGCTGAAGCGAGAGGGGAAATTTCGACCATGAGGGTTTGTGCGAAAGCGCGACCAGCCGGTGTCCAGATAGCCGGAGGCCGGCGTGCGCCATTGCTCAACTGCATGCCAGAATGCGCCATCCTGCCCGTTATTCATCGGCAATACCGCAAGATGGAAGCGGTGAATACCCGGCATTTGCGAGTCTGGCGAAGGGAGCACCATCCCTGAGGCTCGCCCCGGCCGCCACGGCAGCGCCGCCTGCCCCAGCCAGCCCACGCAGCGGAACAGGGTGATTGCCAGGGTGTCCGGCTGCCCGACGGGGATTTCATACTCCCTCAACCCGGCAGTCACCACGCCGAGGCCACGCTGCCCGTCATGGAGCAAAGCAAGGCTTTGCATCGGCCAAAGCGACGCGGGCGCTTCGGTCCAGTTTTCCTGCCGCCAGACCGCTAATGCCCCCGGAATATTTTCCCGCTGGATCAGGCCAAAAGGCTGGTCGGCAAAGTGAAACGCCTGGTGAATATCCGTCGGCAGTTCCACCTGTAAACGGTGATCGCGCAGCGTATTGTTGATCTCAATTTCCACGTCCAGCCACGCCCTGTCGTGCGGCAGAGAAAGGGTCATCGTCACTTCAAGCAGAGCATCCAGGCGGCGTGCGCGACGAGAAGCCGAGTCCACGGGCGCGGGAATACGCCAGTCCAGCAGCAGCGTGTCTTTAAGCGGGCCACGTTCGAGCTTGCTGTGATGCAGGCAGCCGTCGCCGGTAATTTTCCAGTCCTCTTCCGGCGGCGAGTAGTTGTAGTTGTCCCCGGCATCTTCACCGTCCACCAACCGCAGAATGTGCGGGTAAACCTCGCCGGAACGCTTATCGATAAGCGTCAGCACGCCGCCATTAATCTCGAGGCGCAGCCAGGCGTTTTCCAGGGCGTCAATCTGCGGCTCCGGCAGCGCGAACCCGGCGGACTCCCCTTCCTGAAGGTAAAAAGTTTGATAGCCGCAGGCCGGAAGATCCCGTGCCGCCAGCAGGATCTGGCACTTGCGGTACCAGGTTGGACTGGTGCTGTTGGACAGTTCCTGCACCACCAGCGACATGTCCTGCGGCGCTTCATGCAGCAGTTGCCAGACGCAGGCGTTGCCGTTCTCATCGACGATGCGGAACGCCTGCTCCGGCGTGAACAACGTCAGGCTGACCTCAGCATCTCTGGTATGCGGAAGCGGGTTGAAGACCAGAATTTTTTTACCCTGCTGCCGGGCTTCTATTCCCTCCGCCAGCATTTTCATATTCAGGTCAAACAACTGCTGCGCACTCTCTTTCCCGGACTGCAAACGCCCTTTCACCATTTGATTTACGCGGTCTGAATTACAGCCGCCGATGCTGTCGTGGGCGTGGGACTTCATCGCCTCGCGCCAGAGGGTTTCAACCGCATGCTGAGGGTAAGGCAGGCCAAGCCGCCAGCCCACGGCGAGCAAAGGTTCCAGCGTCTGGCTGAGGAACTGCTCCAGCGAGGCGTTGAGCTGTTTAATGTCGGCGCGGGTGGAGAAAATACCGCGGTGGATGCGCATATATTTCGGGCTAAGCAGCTCGCCGCGCCACTCGGGCAGGCTTTCGCCGCTGGCGCGTAAGGCGCTGAAGAAATCGCTGAAGCTGCTGCGCTTGAAGCAATAGTCCTGCTGGCGGGTGTTCAGCCGCTCCAGCGCCTCAGGCACGCCGTATTCGAAAGGCGACTGATCGTTACCGTTCGGCAACAGCAGGTGATCCGTGGCCGAGAAACGGGCCTGTTTTTCAAGAATGGGCGGCAGCGCTTCGTCCACCTTTCCCGGCTCGGTCGGGAGCCACTTCGCGCAGCCGTAGCCCCACGGCAGCACCGCGGTTAACACGCTCTGTCCTCCCTGCGCATGCCAGTAAAATTCACTCCTGGCGACGTCGCGTTCACACCATCCGCGCCAGATAACCGCGCTGTCGATAGCGAATTCGCTAAGGAACATCGGCAGTTGAGCGCTTTGCCCGAAGGAGTCCGGCACATAACCAACCGGCATATAGCTGCCCCAGGCTTTACAGTCCGCCAGGCCAAACAGCAGGTTACGGGCGATAGACTCCGCGCCAACGACTAAAAAGTCGCTTTGGGTGTACCACGGGCCAATCAACACCCGGCCATCGGTAACTAATTTTTGCAGGCGCTCACGCTGCTCCGGTGCCACCGCCAAAAAATCTTCCAGCATCACCGTTTGCCCGTCGAGAATAAAAGGCCCCAGCGTTTCGTCCTGCTCCATACGGGTAAGTAAATCCAGCATAAAATAATAGAGCACAACTTTTGAATCATTCTCGGTGAAATACCACTCACGATCCCAGTGCGTGTGTTGAACCAAATGTACGGTCTTCATTTTGTCACCTTAATAGCGAAATTCAGGGTGTAAAAAACCTCGGCAGTAAATACTGCCGTGAATATGAAAATTGCCGTCCTGAATTAATCAGGCACGCATCTAACGCCCCACCTTGAATTTAGGCGCAGGTGCCGCCGCTTTATTTTCAATAACGCTCTCGCCGCGGAAGACTAATAATGAGCCAACGGCAATAATCGCCGATCCGGTAGCAATGGAAAGCACGTATATCGGCCATTTATCTACCGCCAGCCAGCCGTAAAAACCGGAGATGGGCGCATGATTCACCGCCCCCAGCCCGACAGCCATGGCCGCCCCGGTGGCGGCGCCAATAACGTTGATGAGGATGATTTTTGGGTTGGCAAGTGCGAAGGGAATTGCCCCTTCAGATACGCCGATTAGCCCCATCAGCGTAGAGGCTTTCCCCGCCTCACGCAGCGATACAGGAAAGCGCTTTGACCACAGCAAAGTAGCGACGCCCAGGCCGATTGGCGGGACGACAATTGCCACCTGCGCCGCCGTGTTCGGGTCATAAATACCGGAGGCCAGCAGCGCCATAGCGGTTGTTACAGCCGCTTTGTTCACCGGGCCGCCGAGGTCGAAGCCCACCATGCCGCCGACTACTGCTGCAAGAATAATTTTGTTGGTACCGGACATAGCAAGCAGCCAGTTTTCCATGCCGTGGTTAAGCGCCGCCAGCGGGTTACCGATGATAAAGGCCATAACAATGCAGGTCAGCAGCGTCCCGCCTACCGGCAAAATAAAGATAGGCCCGGCGGAGGCCAGCACCTTCGGCAGTTTGATATAAGTCGCCAGCCCACGCACGATGTAGCCCGCCACAAACCCCGCAGCCAGTGCGCCGAGGAACCCGGTGCCGAGGCTGCTGGCAAGCAGGCCGCCAATCATCCCCGGAGCCAGACCGGGTTTGTTGGCAATGGCAAAGCTGATATACCCGGCCACAACCGGCAGCATCAGGGAAAGCGCGAGGCCGCCAAAACCGTCGAATTTATGCAGCGTTTGCACCGCAATGCTGGCCGCCTGGGCATGGCTGGCGTCCCAGATATTGTCGATGCCGTACAGGGATGCCCCAATGCGCGCGATGCCCATAATCACCGCCCCGGCGATAACAAACGGCAGCATCCATGACACCCCGGTCATAATGGCATTCTTAATCTCGGTTCCGGTTTGGGATTTCCCCTCTGCCCTGAATTTAGCCATTTGCACACTCCGCCTCTATCGCCTCAAAAACGGCGTCGCCGAACTTGATAGGGTCCGCTACGCTGCACTCCAGCTTCATCATGCCGTCAAAACGTTCCCGGCCGGTAATCGCCACGTCCGCGGCGATTATCGCCGCATCGGCTCTGGCGAGATCTTCGGCGCTGATTTCATTTTCAACGCCCATGCTGCCCTGGGTTTCAACTTTAATTTCATGGCCGCGCTGTTTGCCGGTCATTTCAAGCGCTTCCGCAGCCATGTAGGTATGGGCGACGCCCGTCGGACAGGCTGCAACACAAACGATATACATAACAACTCCTTATCGGGCTGAATTTAAGCAATAAAAAAAGCACAATGGCTGAAAAGCGCATTGTGCTTCGGGGGAGAACGACTTGCTGCATAGCTGTATCTCCCGAGTCGCCGCTGGCGTGGAGGCACATCATCAGCTGATGCAGACTGGAAATACGGAACAGGAAGGCAAGCTCGTAGCGCTTACGGATAGCCAGGCGGCATGGCCGACTGACAGCGCGCTGCGTTTTTAATAACTGAGCATGACCATGGCATAACTCGTTATACAATTTCCCGGCGCTGCACCACAGCCGTGACCAATTTGCGGCGAACTCGTTATCGATACATTCGGAATAAACTGAGGTATCTTTTTCCAGCTCGTTAACCACGTTGAACCAGCAGCTATTATTCAGACAGATGCGCACCTTGTTGCTGGCGGACAGCAACATCAGGCGGCAAACTATAAAGGTCCGAACAATATAAGCGTGCATGGCTTCTCCTGAAAATATGAGTGCAGTGTAGACAGTTCGAAAAATAACAAACGTGACTTTACGCACAGATATAAACACAGAGTTATATGCCTGTTTTTTACAAGGGATTATTTATAACGAGCTTAACAAATGTTAATTAATAAAAAGAGCGTGCGCGCGGGGAATTAAATCAAAGACCGGAAGAGGTAAACCAGAGGGAGGGTTTGCGCTCTGAATCACATGCATAAGAATGCCATTCAGAGCGCAAGTTTTCGAATTCAGCGCAGGCGGTTATCCCTGATGCGGGCCGGATAAGCCCGCGGCCGGGTGTACCACGCAAGCCATCCCAGCACAGCCGCCACGGAGCCAAGCACCAGCAGCCCCATTAACGCGCCAAGCAGTTTTCCGCCGAAAGTCCCGAGATCGCCGCCGGTTACGTTGCTGACCACCCAAAAGTAGCGAATCATCGCCCAGACAATGTACAAACAAAAAGCATAAAACAGCCACAGCGCGATTTTACCGCCGGGACTGCGAGTTGGTTTCGCATCCATAACGTTCGACCTAACTTAATCAACTAAACAAGACGGGTTGCCGGCAGCAGTTCCCCTGCCGCCTGAATGTGATTTTTATCACACTAACGGCGTATATCAACCGCCATAAGCGTTAAATTTTGTTTCAAATCAAGGCTTGTGGGCCAAAAATCAGCATTGCAGCCCGGAATTGATTTAGCTTAAGGAAAATTCTTAATGCTGCTTTTGCGGTTGCCTCCTCATCCTTGTTCGTTTTTCCGGGAGGAAGGCAAAAACAGCACGACCGATCGTCCTCTCTCCTTTCGGCCACATGTCCGGGTAAGCCAGACATATTCTCAAATCCCTAATATTTAATTCCTTAACCCTCAATATTTCCTAACTGAAATATAAACGAATAAATTTAATCTTCCCTGACGGGTTGACAATACTATTAGGCATGGGTAGATTTCACGGGCCGAAGTTGCGGCCTTTCCTAACCTGACATAAGAGACTAATGGATACTGAATTTAGTAGCTGCCCGAATATTGCCTTAAAGGCTGTTCGGGAAAGTAAACATGAAATCGATTGTGATCACTTCTTCGTTTTGGTGTGTCTCGCCGGAGCCTGATGCTCTTGTGTTGTCCCACCTCGACCAGGGTTTTCACGGTCCCGAGGTGTGTTATGAACTTCAAATCTACCCTTTTTCCTGGTGTCAAAACAGTGACATCAACTTTGCGTGTCCGGCCGCCCCGCGATCGGGTTTTGTCCGCACGCAAAAAACAGCCAAACTCAATTTTCTCTTCGAAAATCAGTGAGTTGAAGCAACGCATCACTAACTGGCGCGTCAGTCCTGTGACCGGCCAGCTGGAGCGCCGTTGCAGCTTCTCCGATAGCGAAGACCCACAAAGTCGACCCTCCGCCGCCTGATTCAGCCGTTGCGTTGTGATGCCGTGCGCGCTCTACCGAGCCGCCTGCGCCTGCACGTTACGCTGAGTTAAGCCATTATTGGTGCCTGAATATTCACTGATGTTTTCACATAAACATCAGGCGGATTAGTAATGCCCAAATAAAAATAAATAATTTTCCGTTCAATTTATTTCAAATAATAAATAGCGGGAAGCCGTGTCCGAAATTAATTTGAAACCGATCGTTTGTGCTACCGCAGACTATTTTCGGCCGCCCTTAATAAGGCGCTAACCGCAAAATGGTCGGCTGCTGCCCGGCGACAGGAGCACCACCATGACCGTACAAACCAAGAACCGTAATAAAAAAAGCACGCTCTCTATGCGTGCGGCCCAGGAAGCCAAAAACGGCATCGCTGAAACATTGGTTAACCTCAACACCACCAGAGAAGGATTACAGGAAGCCCACGCCAGCGCTCGTCTGGAACGAGATGGCCTGAATGAAGTCGCCCACGACAAGCCGCCTCACGCGCTGCTCCAGCTGCTAATGGCATTTAACAACCCGTTTATCTACGTGCTGGCCATTCTGGCCGGTATCAGCTTCTTTACCGACTACTGGCTGCCGACCAGCCACGGCGAAGAAGGCGACCTGACCACGGTTATCATCATCGGCACCATGGTTGCCCTTAGCGGCCTGGTCCGTTTCTGGCAGGAGCACCGCTCGGCAAAATCTGCCGAAGCGCTGAAAGCGATGGTGCGTACCACCGCAACGGTCGTGCGCCGTGAACACGCAGGGCAAAAAGGAACCCCGCGTGAAATCCCGATGCGCGAGCTGGTGGTTGGCGACATCGTGCAGCTGTACGCCGGGGATATGATCCCGGCAGACGTTCGCCTGATCGAATCCCGTGACCTGTTCATCAGCCAGGCGGTATTGACCGGTGAGGCGCTGCCTATCGAGAAGTACGACACCCTCGGGGACGTGGCGCAGAAGTCCGCTCACGACAAAGCCGACGAGAGCGAAAACCTGTTGGATCTCCCGAATATCTGCTTTATGGGTACCAACGTGGTTAGCGGCACGGCGCTGGCCGTTGTGGTGGCAACCGGGCCACGGACCTACTTCGGCTCGCTGGCTAAAGCGATTGTCGGCACCCGGGCGCAAACCGCCTTTGACCGCGGCGTAAACAGCGTTAGCTGGCTGCTGATCCGCTTTATGCTGGTGATGGTGCCGGTGGTGTTCCTGATTAACGGCCTGATGAAAGGCGAATGGTGGGATGCGCTGCTGTTTGCTCTGGCAGTTGCCGTCGGCCTGACGCCTGAAATGCTGCCGATGATAGTCAGCGCCAATCTGGCAAAAGGCGCGGTCGCCATGGCGAAGCGCAAAGTGGTGGTTAAGCGTCTCAACGCTATCCAGAACCTCGGCGCGATGGACGTCCTGTGTACCGACAAAACCGGTACCCTCACGCAGGATAAAATTATTCTCGAGCATCACGTTGATACCCACGGCCAGAAAAATGAGTCCGTGCTGGCGCTGGCGTGGCTCAACAGCCATCACCAGAGCGGCATCAAAAACCTGATGGACCAGGCGGTGATCTACTTCTCCGAAAATGAGCCGGGCTTTGTGAAACCGCAGGGCTTTAGCAAAGTGGACGAAATGCCGTTCGACTTTGTGCGCCGCCGCCTGTCGATTGTGGTGAAAGATGCCCAGAGCAACCATCTGCTGGTGTGCAAAGGCGCGGTGGAGGAGATGCTGAGCATTGCCACCCACATGGAAGAGAATGGCAAGGTTATCGCCCTCGATCAGCCACGCCGGGACGCCATGCTGGCGATGACAAACGACTATAACAAGGACGGGTTCCGCGTCCTTGTGGTTGCCACACGCGATATTCCTAAAGCCGAAGCTAAAAAACAGTACGGCGCAGATGATGAGCATGACCTGATTATCCGCGGCTTCCTCACCTTCCTCGATCCACCGAAGGAGAGCGCTGGCCCGGCGATTGCCGCTCTGATGGATATTGGCGTGGCGGTAAAAGTGCTGACCGGCGATAACGCGATTGTCACCACGCGCATCTGCCGCCAGGTCGGCCTGGAGCCGGGCGAGCCGGTGCTAGGGCCGCAGATTGAGCAACTGAGCGATGCTTCTCTGCAACAGCTGGTGGAAGAACGCACGGTATTTGCCAAGCTGACGCCGCTGCAAAAGTCCCGCGTACTGAAAGCGCTACAGGCCAACGGGCACACGGTCGGCTTCCTCGGCGACGGCATTAACGATGCCCCTGCCCTGCGCGATGCCGACGTCGGTATCTCCGTAGACAGCGGCACGGACATCGCCAAAGAGTCCGCCGATATCATCCTGCTGGAAAAGAGCCTGATGGTGCTGGAAGAAGGCGTTATCAAAGGGCGCGAAACCTTCGGCAATATCATGAAGTACCTGAACATGACCGCCAGCTCCAACTTCGGCAACGTGTTCTCGGTGCTGGTGGCGAGCGCCTTTATTCCGTTCCTGCCGATGCTGGCCATTCAGCTGCTGCTGCAAAACCTGATGTACGACATCTCCCAGCTCGCGCTGCCGTGGGACAAAACGGATAAAGAGTTCCTCAGCAAGCCGCGCAAATGGGATGCAAAAAACATCGGCCGCTTTATGGTGTGGATTGGCCCGACTTCATCCATCTTCGACATGACGACCTTCGCCCTGATGTGGTTCGTCTTTAGCGCCAACAGCGAGCATATGCAGACCCTGTTCCAGTCCGGCTGGTTCGTGGAAGGCCTGCTGTCGCAGACCCTGGTCGTGCATATGCTGCGTACCCAGAAAATACCGTTTATTCAAAGCACTGCCGCCTGGCCGGTAATGATGATGACCGGGCTGGTTATGGCTGTGGGTATTTACGTGCCGTTCTCTCCGCTCGGGCCGTTGGTCGGGCTGCAGGCGCTGCCGTGGCAGTACTTCCCGTGGCTGGTCGGCACCCTGCTCGCCTACTGCTGTGTGGCTCAGGGAATGAAAACCTTCTACATGCGTCGTTTCAAACAGTGGCACTAAGCTCTTTTTAAAACAATGCCATACGGTGCCGCTGCGGCGGCACCTTTCAGGTAAGCAATAAAAGCTGGAATGCATTATGGAAAAGCACCATTCCATTATTTTCCTGATTAAAAATAGAATCATCGCCTTGATGATTTTATTTTTAATGAAAATAACCCGCACCCTGCGCGTTCGTGCTTTGGCATGGTACGCCGGGGGAAAAATTAACTATCAGCACTCTAAATCACTACTCAATCTCGCCAGCGCCATAAATCGTCTTTCGATCAGGTTATTGCGTTTTGTTACTACACCCGCCCTTAAGAGGGGGAATAAATGATGTCCGGAACTACTCTGTTAATTAACCTGGCTGGCGCCATTGCCCTGCTGCTCTGGGGCAGCCATATGATTTCCACCGCGTTACAGCGCGGCTTCGGCACGCCGCTGCGAAACTGGATGGGCCGCCACCTGACCAACCGCTGGACCGCCCTGCTCTCGGGGATCGGCATTACCGGCATCCTGCAAAGCAGCACCGCGGTCAGCATGATGGCAACCTCGTTTACCGCCGCAGGAACCCTTAGCCTCGCCCCGGCGCTGGCGGTCATGCTCGGCGCGAACATCGGCTCCACGCTGGTGGTACAGCTGATGAGCTTTAATACCGAAATCGCCATTCCGCTGCTGATACTGGCCGGTTTTGTGGTGTTTAAACTGCGCGATCACTCGAATTTCGAGAGCGTGGGCTGCGCGCTGATTGGCCTCGGGCTGATGCTGCTCGCCCTGCATATGCTCGGCAGCACGCTGGGAGAAATTGAAACCACGCCGGTGTTCCACGCCGTAATGCAGGGGCTGGAGGGCGACGTGCTTATCGCGCTGCTGGTTGCCTTAATGCTGACCCTGATTTGCCACTCCAGCGTGGCGATTATTCTGCTGATCGCCTCCCTTGCCGGAACCGGTGCAATATCGCCTGCGACCGCCATGGTCCTGGTGCTGGGGGCAAATATAGGCGGCGCGCTGCCGCCGGTACTGAATGTCGGTTCCGCCGTGGCTCGCCGCCTGCCGATGGGTAACCTGATGGTACGCCTGTCCGGCTGCGCGCTGGCTTTGATTCTGCTGCCGCTGCTGACGGATATAGCTGCGAAAATGGCCCTGAGCACGCCGCAGTTAGTTGTTTGGTTCCATACCGCTTTTAGCGCGGTGCTGGCGCTGCTGTTTATCGGCCTGACCGCGCCAATGGCGCGCATGCTGGAGCGTATTTTTCCCGAGGAAGAGCGCGTTGGCGACCCCGGTATGCCGATGTATCTGGACGAGGCCGGGCTGGAGGTGGCCTATATCGGACTCTCTAATTCGGTACGTGAATCGCTGCGGGCGGCGGACATGCTGACCATCATGCTTGACCGCCTGCTGGTGCTGTTTGTCACCCAGGAGAAACAGGCCGCCGATGAAATTCGCCACCTTGACCAGTCGGTTGATCTGCTGAGCGCGGCGGTGCGCGCCTATCTCGCGGACATCGGCCAGGACGGGCTAAACGATGCAGACGCCGACCGCTCGCAGGAGATCCTGATGTTTATCATCAACTTTGAGCATGCCGGAGACATTCTTTCCAGCAACCTGACCCAGCTGGCTACACGACGGGCGCGACGCGGCGAGGTGTTTAATGATTTTGAGCTGAACAATATCCGCCTGCTGCACGCCGAGATCCTTACCAGCCTGCGGCTGGGGATTGCCGCCTTCATGGGGGAAGATTTGTCCGCCGCGCACCAGCTGGTACAGCGCAAAGAGACTATTCGCCAGCTCGAAGCCTCTGCCAGCCGCGAGCATTTTAAAAATCTGCGCGACGACAAAAATACCTGGGCTGAGTCCGGCGATATTTTCCAGCGCGTGCTGCGTGATTACCGCCGGGTACATCACCACATCGCCGCCGTGGCCTATCCGGTAATTGACCGCCTGGGCGACAAAGAACCGCTGTTTATTGACCCTCCGGCGGAAGTGTAAAAAAACAATAACCGCCGTGTGCGGAAGAACGTTTTTTCAGGGAAAGCAACTTTAAGGTACAGACCAGTGAGAGTATTAATCTGCTCGGGTCGGTTTTATGCCGACACCAATACCGTGACCCGCGTACTGGAGCTTTACGCCAGCACGCAGGGCATCAACGTTTTAATCCACGGCGGCCATCAGGCGCTGGGGGGAATAATCGAGACCTGGGCGCGCGGAACCGATATCCACGTCATCCGCTACCCGGCAAACTGGGCGCTACACGGGAAATATGCCGAAGTGCGCCGTAACCTGTTTATGCTCCAGGACAGCCGCCCCGACGTACTGCTGGCTTTCCCCGGAGGGGAAGATACCGCGGAATGCATAAGAATGGCGCAAAAAGCCGGAATCAGAGTGATTGAGATTTAGCCCCTACAGGAAAACGGCGCTGCTTATCGATCGGCACCGTTTTCCACCGTTGCTCAGGATACAATCGATCCACCCGCCCAATCGAAAACAAGAAAAATATAAAACCACAAAAAACACCACATCCATAATAAAACTCCAGAAATGAAAGCCGGATAAGTGTAAAATCGCTATGAAATGAGGTTTATCCCTTTTCGTTGAGCCGGTATTTACTCAGTAAGAGGATGATCGTTGGGATAAAGAATAATAAACCCTCGTTTTTAGATCATTTTATCTACAGCAAATTAATTTTTTCATAACCGGGTTTGCTGATTCGTTAATTAAGTTTGGGTTGCTTGATGGCCGTTTCCTCACCGAAAACGGCGGATCCAGCCCTGGGGTAGCATCGGATGTCCGGGTTCAAAACACGTTTATTTTTTCTGAAAAGAATCAGCGAGCGCCTGCTATTTCTGTGCAGCATAATACTGCCGGGTTTACTGGCTATACTGATAGTTACCGGCATGTTGAAGCTCCCGGTGAAGGCGACAAATGACCTGAATCCTCCGGCTTCCCTGCTTGTTTACACTTGGGAAGCACAGGCCAGCTCGCATTTATCTGCGGCAAAGATTCGCCATACCACCGACGCCGGAACCCGAAAGGACATTTTGCTGATGGTCTGGAACGTTAAGCCCTGCCTGCTGGCCGGTAAAATATCCGTCTCGGCCATGCCCAATCAGGCGATGAAATGGGTACAAAGAGGGCTGAGGGAAACCTTGCGCGTAGCTTTACTTCCCTCTCCTGCTGCCCGCTGCTTGCGCCCTGACGCAGAATCACGGTCAGGCTTCAATAAACAAAGTATCGCCGCAGATAGCAGACCCTATGGGCAAATACATGAGCATTCCGTCATAGAGAGCAATCAGGATGAGGCGCAGATTCAGCCTACCGGAGCCAGCGCCGGGCATCTTTCCTCGCCGAACAAAATTGACACCCGGCATGCGGTCTGAGGGCCGACATACGGCCCCCCTTTGTTTTTCGGCAAAGGGTTGTTAGCATTAAAGCTAAACATAGATCCACAGCGGAATGCAGCGCGCTTTCTCTGAATCAAAAATGGACGAGAAATGAAAACGTATTTCCCCTCCTGGCTACAGCGAACCTTTATCCTGCTCTTGTGGGGCGGGGTATATTATCTCTCGGGACTGATATCGCTTAAATTTGACGATCCAAATTCTGCCATTGCTATCGTCTGGTTTCCTTCCGGCGTTGCCGTAGCGGCTTTTTTGTCCGCCCGCTGGCGCGACTATCCCGTACTTATTCTTATTTTCGCATTAATGAGCGTGTTGCTTGATGAGGCATGGCAGAGCGTTCCCATATTTGTCACCACGCTGGGGTATTCGCTGCTGGCGATGCCTGCTAACGTGCTCATCGCCTGGATTGTTCGACGCTTCTCGCGCGCTAATGACGACCTGCATGTCATCCTTCTGTGGATATGCTCCACCTTTATTGTCAGCCTGTTAGATGCGCTGCTGGTCGGCGGAGGTTACGCCTTTATCACCGACCAGCCGATGACAAAAACCATCTGGAACGGGTTCGTTGCCGATGTCACGGGGATCTTCTTTGCCACGACCGTAGTGATGGGTTTCGTGAATAAACGGGGGCCCGCGGCTTCCGCCTCCTGGCCCACCCGCCTGGCCGGTCTTGCGCTGCTGCTGTTGCTCTGCGTGGCAACGGCATTTATTTTCGACTACAAGGGGACCTGGCTCAGAACCGAAGCCGCCGCGCTCTATTTCGCTCTCTCCTGCTTGCCGATTGTGCTGACCATGATGCTTTCTCTGGTATGGGGTAACCGCGGCGGGTCCATCGGACTGGTGGCGTTGGGGGCAATCGTTATCCACTTTACCGACCAGCATCAGGGGCCTTTCTTTCTCCATGGCCTCAGCTTCACGGAGTCACTGCTGCTGGCGCTGAGCTATCTCTCAGCCGCGGCTTTGCTTATCGTGTTTGTGCGTGTAGTAAGACGTTCAACTAACCGTTTCAACCCGGACACCGGCAGGCTAGCCGGGAACGGCGTGCTTTATCGACTGGAGCCCGCCACGGGCGTATTTAACTGGGAGAACGATCTCTCTTCCCTGCTGGGTTCAGCCTCCCCGGATGAGTTCAACACCGTGGAGCGAGTGCTCCGGCATGTGCACCCTTCAGATCGGGAAAAACTTCGGCAACACTGGTTTACCCCGGCTAAGGCCAGGCACAGAGCGCTGATATTCCGTATAAAAACGAATAACGACGAGTGGCTGACGCTGGTTGACAGCGGCGGCGTTGCCATGTCCAACGGTGGCTCGCGGATTATTGTCGGAAACTGGCAGACCAGTCATTACGATCTGGCTATCTAAACACGGATGTGATGACTTTTAAGGAGCGGAAAGCTTGTGATTCAGATTGCCCTGTTATTATTCGGCGTTGATTTTATGCGCTCCCGGGTTAAATACCTGATCCTGCTGGGTGGGCTCTGGGGCCTGCTCGGGCTGGCTATATTTCTTGATGGCCTGGACGGCGTGACCTATTTTCCTCTGCGTTTTTTTGGCCTGCTATTACTGATGGAAAGCCTGGTCACATTGAGCATTGCCTCCGGCGGCGTTGGGGCGCAAAAGGCCGTGCTTTACTTTAAAGGCGGGGTCTTTTGTTTCGTCTCGCTGCTTATCTTATCGAATCAATCTTATAGCAACTTGCTGCTGGCAATCGTATTCGGCTTTGCCTACTTCGTGATTGGCCTGTTTGTGATTTTCTCCGCGTGGATTGTTCGTTTCCCGCACTGGAAGAGCACGCTGGTCACCGGCATGGCGCAGATCGTGTTCGCCATTTTCATGTTCAGCCCCTGGCCGACTCACTACAAAGCCACCGTCTCCTTCTTCCTGGGAACGTTAATGATCTTCAGCGGCATCCATACCGTGCGGCTTGCGCTTCGTGTAGCACGTCTGAAAGAAGGCACCTCTGTATTTGAGCTTCTGGTGCCCGCGGGAATGAACTTTGAAGTGAAGAAAGGTGCTGAAACAAAAGCTAAGCCGGTAGACTCGTCTGGCGCTGATTTTAGCGAACCATTAACGGTGCATATCTGGACCCCGGAAGGCACGGCCAGCGCTTCGACCATCCCCCGGCCGGTGATCAATCGCTATATCGCCGCCGTGGATACCGAAGGTGTGATTTCAACCGGCCATGCCGCGCTGGAGGTCCCGCCGGGTATCTACATCAGTCTTTATCCGGCAGAGGACATCGACCGCTCACCGTCTGAGTTTTTAAATACCCTCAAGGCAACACGCGATAACGACGTTCCGGGCACGTTCCAGCCGGACTATGCCACGGAGGCAGCTGAGTGGTGCCATTCAGATCGCAAAATCTACTTCCACCAGTACAACGGCAAAGCCTTACAGCGCTTCTGGAGCGCCTACAAGCTCACCAAAACCTATAATCTGACCTATCGCAATTGCTCAAGCAGCGTTGCCTATGCGCTGGAGGCCTCGCTGGATGGCGTGCTGTCCAGGCGCAGTAAAAGCTGGCTATCCATACTCAGAACACTCGCAATGCCCGAACTTTGGATAGCCGCTCAGGTTCGTAAACGCGCCGTGTCTATGGCCTGGACGCCGGGGCTGGTGATGGATTACGCCAGAGCGCTGCGCAGCATCGTTCATCCCGTGCCGGAACCATGGTATCAGCGTGTGTCCTACAAATGGCGCGAAGACAAAAAGGCGGAGAAGTAGCCGCCCTGAAAGTGCCTGTTAATGGGTAACGGACTTCGAAAACAGCTGAATAATCATAATCCCCACGGCAATGAACAGCATGCCTGCCAGGGCCGGGAGATCGAGTTTCTGCTTATAAAACAGGAATGACATCACGGAAACCAGGAAGATCCCCATGCCCGCCCATATGGCGTAAGCGATGCCGATATTCATGGTTTTGACAACCTGCGACAGGCCGTAAAATGAGACGGCATAGCCCACCACCACCACGATGCTGGGTACTAATCGACTGAAACCGTCAGAGGCTTTCATCATGGTGGTAGCCAGCGTTTCTGCGCAGATAGAAATAGCGAGAATAATCCAGGTATTAGGCATTGTTTTTCCTTGAGTTGAAAATCCTGGTTGAATTATAGAACTTAACCCAGGCCAAAATATCAACAAGAAGAAAATGAAAGGCAGATTAAAATAAATGCGATGTTCACGGCAGCAATGCTCCGCGAATGAAGAGGTTACAAGATCTGGTTCACAGAATGAACTAAGGGTGGGTAAACAACTACCCTGCTGCACAAGCCAGGTGATAAGTTGTGCGGCGAAGAATGGCGGAGAGAGGGGGATTTGAACCCCCGGTAGAGTTGCCCCTACTCTAGTTTTCGAGACTAGTCCGTTCAGCCGCTCCGGCATCTCTCCGTTCTGGTGGTTGCCATAATGCCAGGTTATGCGGCATTTTAACAGCCTGCGTTCTTTCGTTTCTGTTCAAACGATGACTTTGCGAGCAAGTAACATGATTAAGTGGCCCTGGAAAGCAAGTGATTCAACCGCTGCCCCGGCTTTGCCGTGGGAGCAGGCGTTAGCCATTCCCGTGCTGGCGCCACTCAGTGAAACCGAGCAGCAAAAACTTATTACCCTTGGCGAGCGTTTTTTACAGCAAAAACGGCTGGTGCCGGTACAGGGTTTTGAACTGGATGAGCTAAAGTCCGCCCGTATTGCGCTGCTATTTTGCCTGCCGGTTTTAGAGCTGGGTATCGAGTGGCTGGACGGCTTTCATGAAGTGCTGCTCTACCCCGCGCCGTTTATCGTCGATGACGAATGGCAGGACGATTTTGGCCTGGTGCACAGCCAGCGCGTGGTGCAGTCCGGGCAGAGCTGGCAGCAGGGTCCGGTGGTGCTTAACTGGCTGGACGTGCAGGACTCTTTCGACGCCTCCGGTTTTAACCTGATAGTCCACGAAGTCGCCCACAAGCTGGACGCCCGCAACGGCGACCGCGCCAGCGGCGTACCGCTGATTGCCCTGCGCGACGTTGCAGGCTGGGAGCACGACCTCCATGCGGCGATGGACAGCATCCAGGATGAGATCGATATGGTGGGCGAAAACGCCGCCAGCATTGATGCCTATGCGGCCACCGATCCGGCGGAATGTTTTGCGGTGCTCTCCGAATATTTCTTCAGCGCCCCACAGCTTTTCACGCCTCGCTTCGCCTCGCTTTACCAGCGTTTTTGCCAGTTCTACGGACAAGACCCGCTGCAACGGCTGGTTGATCGGGAAAACACCCCAGGAGTGGCCGGAAACACGGTGCATTAAATCAACAACACGGCGCAAAATTAATCATACGAATTAATACGTTACTTTTACTATTGACAGTTTTTATGGCTAACGATAACATGCGCCCCGTTGAAACAATTCCTCTGTAGTTCAGTCGGTAGAACGGCGGACTGTTAATCCGTATGTCACTGGTTCGAGTCCAGTCAGAGGAGCCAAATTCTTGTTTTCGTGCAGCTTCATTAATGCCTGTATTGTTTTAATACAACAGCTTAGCGTGAAAACTTCTCCTGATGCATTTTGATTTTATCCTCCGCATCGGGAAAAATTGGTGGTCAAATCTGGGGTCCGGTTCGTTCTATTATGGAGTGACCCCATATGTCTCTTACCGACACCAAAATCCGCAGTCTCAAACCATCTGATAAACCCTTTAAAATTTCCGATTCCCACGGTCTGTATCTCTTGGTCAAACCAAGCGGTTCACGTCACTGGTATCTCAAGTACCGTATTAAAGGTAAAGAATCCCGCATTGCACTCGGTGCCTACCCAGTCATCTCCCTCTCAGACGCCCGTAGTCAACGTGAAGGTATTCGCAAAATGCTGGTACTGAACATCAATCCAGCAGAGCAGCGAGCAGCCGAACGCAGTTCTCGCATGCCAAAGAAAGTGTTTAGAAACGTTGCACTTGAATGGCACAAGAGCAATAAAAAATGGTCACAAAATACAGCCGACCGTCTGCTGGCTAGCATGAGTAATCATATCTTCCCAGTCATTGGCACCATGTCAGTTTCAGAACTGAAACCCCGACACTTCATCACTTTATTAAAAGGAATTGAGGAAAAGGGGCTACTGGAGGTTGCATCCCGTACACGGCAGTATCTCCGGAATATCATGCGCTACGCCGTACATCATGGATTAATCGATTTTAATCCGGCAGCAAACCTTGACGGCGTGACGGCTCCACCAGTAAAACGTCACTACCCCGCTCTACCACTGGAGCGTCTTCCTGAACTGCTTGAGAGCATTGAGAGTTTTCAGCAGTGCCGTGAACTCACCCGCCTTGCCATCCTGCTAACACTGCATCTGTTCATTCGCTCGAGTGAATTGCGTTTTGCCCGCTGGCATGAAATTGATTTCGGAAACCAGGTCTGGACAATACCCGCCACGCGCGAAGCTATTGAAGGAGTGCGTTACTCTGGTCGTGGTGCCAAAATGCGCAGGCCTCATATCGTCCCCCTCTCACATCAGTCGATCGCGATTCTGAAAAAGATTAAGAATATCTCAGGAGATAATGCACTCGTGTTCCCCGGGGACCATAACCCGTATAAACCGATGTGTGAAAATACAGTGAACAAGGCACTACGCCTGATGGGCTGGGACACGAAAATGGAAATCTGCGGTCACGGTTTCAGGACAATGGCATGCAGTGCCCTTATGGAATCCAGTATATGGTCACAGGATGCTGTTGAACGGCAAATGAGCCACCAGGAACGTAACTCCGTACGTCAGGCATATATTCACAGAGCAGAGCATCTGGAAGCAAGAAAGGCGATGATGCAGTGGTGGTCGGATTATCTGGATACTTGCCGCAAATGCTATGTACCGCCCTACATACTGGGGAGAGGAAAAACGACGCTTCTAGCTGGCTAGTGATTTAATAGTCTTGATAAATCAAAGCCGTATCAGTGCAGACTGATGCGGCTTTTTTGCTTTCTCCAGCAAAAAGCAAAAACGCTGCGTCGTAGATTCACTTGACGCATGCGGGTTATTCAATCAGAACGACATATTATAATTTTTAATACCAGTAGCTTCGTAAAGCCCGACTGGGCTTAAATCATAATCGCCCATTTCTCGTTCTCACCGCGACATTGGCTACCTTTCACAATGCAACAATAAATGATTCTTTCTGTATTCCGTTGTGTTCAAAATGACAACGTTTGACGGGGACGTGGAAATAATCGGCGAGGAGAGATTCTTGTAAGACTCTCTGTGTAGTTCCAAAACAGTAACTATCTTTGCCCATTAGCAGACATTTATCTGCAATGTTATTTGCATGATTGATGAAGTGCGTATTCAGGATAATAGTAACATTTTTCTCCCGCGACAACGTGTGCAACCAATTGATAATGAGAGACTGATTATTAAAATCAAGATTTGATTCAGGTTCATCAAGCACAAGGATGTCCGGCTCTGAGACCAGCGCCTTCGCGATATAACACATCTGTAGCTCACCACCACTGATCTGGTTAACATCTTTGGTTGCAAGATATGAAGCACCAAGTTCCGACAATATTTGCCCCGCTTTTTCGATATCCCTCGCCCCAGGAGATGCCAGCATTCCGCCCCGTAATGGGCACCCAAAGGAGATGAAATCGAGTACATTGTAAGAAAAGTGAACATGTTTGGCCTGCGGGACATACGCCATACGAGCTTTCCGGTTTCCCACTCGGCCAATATGACATGAGCCACTAACCGGTTGATACAGACCGGTAACCGTTTTAAGCAATGTTGTTTTGCCAACACCATTCGGTCCTAATACGCACAGTACCTCACCTTCATCAATGGAGAAGCTGATATTGTTAAAGGCAGTTTTACTCTTTTTGAACGCGAACGTCAGATTATTCACTTCGATCATATCGGTTACTCATGATGAACAGTACAGCAAATAAAGGCGCACCAACCAGAGCAGTAAGTATTCCAATGGGGATCTCTGCGTAAGTCAGGGTCCTGGCAATGTTGTCGATGACCAATAAAAACAACGCACCACATACAGCCGAAGCCGGGATCAGCTTGCTATGGTTGTACCCGACCAGCGTTCTAACCAGATGCGGGATAACCAGACCAACCCAACCCACCACGCCAGCGATGGTGACTGATGCTGCCACCAAAATTGAGGCTGTGATTAGCAAAACTGCATTCAACAATTGTGGGTTCATTCCAGCAATTTTGGCCTCATCATTTCCCAGAGACAACACATTGATTTTCCATCGAAGTTTGTAGATAACCAGATAACAAACGATGTATAGCGGGATGAGTCCATAAACCTGCTCTTTGACCAAAGAAGCGAAACTCCCCATAAGCCAGAAGACGATAGCCGGAAGTTCGTCCTGTGGATCGGCAACATATTTAATGATTGATACAAAAGACATAAACACCGAAGCCACTATGATGCCCGACAGGATAGTCGTGAGCTCCCCATTGTTTTTCTTGAAATGGCAAAGTCCCATCACGCATAAAAGGCTGACAATGCCAAAGAAGAAAGAGGAAAAAGCGCTGAGCTGTAGTGGAAAACCTAGCAGTATGCCAAGTGCTGCGCCGAACGCTGCGGCGGAAGATGTACCGAGCACATCCGGGCTCGCCAGCGCATTTCGCAACACTGCTTGATACGTCACGCCTGCTACTGATAGCCCTGCCCCTACCATCATTACAGCAATAATCCTTGGCAACCGTAGATTGCATATAACCGAGAATCCTGCGCTCAAACAACGGCGACCATTATCATGTAATACCTCCGTCATTATTTCGGGGAAAGATAATGTATAGCGACCTATGAACAAAGAAATCATAGCCACAATCAGTAACAATACGATTGTAATCCACATTAGCATGCGGTATTTTTGTCTTTCCTGCATAACTAACCTTTCAAAATAAAAACCTATGCGCCGAATTATTTTATTACCGCTGTCTTAACTCATCGGTTAATAGCGCGTCCGGAATTTCATAATCAAATACTTTTTTATAGTGTAACCGCGTTGCAACTTTCAATTCTGCATCTGTTATATAGTCAGGGTTAAATTTATTAATCATAAACAATGGTAATAGCGCAGTCTCAGCAGACAATCCTCCCCAATTATGTAGCCCCACGGGCGTGGAAAATATTTTCCCATCTTTGAATGCTTTTACATTATGCCAGTCTTGCCCAGGATTTTTATTGTTAAGAATATCCTTCGCACTACCAAAGACCACAAATACAATATCGGGATCCCACTGAATTATTTGCTCCATTGAAACATTAATGTACCTGCCAGCATCCCCTTTTACGACTAGATCACTTGCTACGTTTTCCATCCCCGCCATCTTAAGATAGGTATCACCATATGTTTTCGGCCCACTCACCTTGAGTTCTTTCCCATCACTCTGCTCAAGATACAATGCACGAATATGTTGTGATTTGATCTTCTCGGCATAGGGTTTTGCCTCATTAAGACTTCTCTTCCATGCTTCCGAAAATTTGTGACTGTGAGGTAAACCAAGCGTCTGGTTAAATTCGTTTTCCCAATACGTTTGCGTTACTACTGGCTCAAATTTCGTGTCACCACCAGCATCAAGATTAATAGTTGGGATCCCTGCCCGCTCCAGATTATCATTCTGACTTTTACCATAATAGTAAATAATATCTGGTTGTAAATTTAGTAAGGATTCCATATTTACAACATAGTCTTTATTAATAAAGTCAGTAGTGATACGGTCGATATCTGGCTTCATATCCTTGAGAAGTTTCATGTTTGAATGCAGAAAAGCCCAAGGTCCTACGCCCACAACATGTTTATATGCCAAATCATTTGCCATAATTACACCAAAGGGGCAATTACCGGTGATAATAATACGGTTGAATTTTATGGGTATTTCTTCAGTATTTTTCATATTTTGGTCATTTATCGTCTTACTCACCTCACTACTATTGGCATAGCTTGCCGTTGATAATAATATTATCGATGATATGAATAATGAGAATAATACTTTTCCATTAAGCATACTTAGCACCTCAATGAGTTAAATGAATTGTAATTTAATAGCATCACATGATTATTTTATTGAAAGATTTACATTACTTTCTTAACAAAACCAACGTCATGAGAAGCAGATTTATAGCGGAGATAACTCACCGCCAGAGACATAAATGAGAACAATGCTCCGGCGAAAAGACTAATATTTGTTACATTACGCCCAAAGTTATTAAAGAAAAACGCCACCAGCACAGAACCAATAATCTGCCCAATCAGACGTGAACTGCCTAATAATCCGCTGGCAATACCGCTATTTTCATGTGGGACCGAAGTCATAATGAGAAAATTATTAGGGGACTGGAATAGTCCAAAACCAAAACCACAAATAGCGATCCGCCAGAGGATCTGCAGATTCGAGGGTTGTACGGGCAGCCATGTCATTAAAAGAGTGCCTATCAAAAGTAGTAATAGTCCGGTAAATGCTACCAGGTTGGGCTCGAACTTTTTGATTAGTTCACCCGCGACCAATGACGTCAACATTGTCGCCAGCGGCCATGCCGTTAACAGCATGCCAATTTCAACGACATTGCGGTTTAATACATTATGAAAATAAAATGGTAAGGAGACATATGCCAGTAACTGCGTACTATATGATAACAAAGACATTAATAACGACAGAGAAAATGTCCTGTTGCGAAATATCGCAACCGGGATCAAAGCATCAGTAACCTTTCTTTTTTGATTCAGATACAAAGTGATTGCCAGCACGACAAGAATAATCGAGCTTGGGATAATGTCTAACACGTTGTTCCTCGCCAGACCCAGCATCATCATTGAAAACGAAGCGAACGTCAGGAAAACCAGCAACGCACCCGCTTTATCAAACCGGTTTTCGGTACGTTGCGTCGATTTGAACGATACAATACAGAGCAGCAATGAAATACAAGCGATCGGTACATTAATAGAAAACAACCAGTTCCAGTTCGCAACTGACATAATAGCTGAAGCAATTGACGGGCCCGCCGCTGCGGAAACAGAGACCACCATTACATTAATCCCCAATCCACGACCTAACAACCGGGCAGGATAGATCTCTTTAATCAACACCGCATTCACACTTAGAATGGCCGCAGCCCCAAAGCCCTGAATGACGCGAAAAGCCGTCAGCATCATCAGTGTTTCAGAAAGTGCACATCCTAACGAGGAAAGCGCAAAAAAAATCACTCCAAGAATAAAAATACGTTTGTTACCTATTTTGCCTCCTAATGCAGCGAATACCAGCAATGAAGCGACCACAGCAAACTGGTAAGCATTGATTATCAGGATGGATGCAGCTTCTGAGACGGCAAAATCTTTGCCAATAACAGGTAAGGCAACATTTGCGATAGTGCTGTCCAGCATCGCAATCACTGTACTAAGTGATACAGCCAGCACGGCACCAATGTTGAGTTTCTCTTCTTTGATATGTTCAGTTGACATAATTCCTCCCCAGAATAAGTCATCAAATAATGGACAGACTCATTCTATATGTCGGCACACCTTTAATTGTTACGTTATAACATAACTTATGATAATGAGAATAATTATCTTTTGAAAGGAACTATATCAATATGTTTCCAGCAGGAGTCCATTGTCCTTTTTGATAATTCAGGATTTAAAGTAAACAGATGGGACAAGGGCTAATCAGCAGTGGTCTTGCAGATTACGATCATACTTGGAGGCCTGATGTCATCATGATTCAAGCGATGAGAGGTAGTGATGGATACTAAAAATCCAATTTATCAATACATTGGGAGCCACGTGATTTTCCAGTGATTAATATTAAGTAACCCGAAGCAACAAAAAATAACATTCAAGTCCTCGACCTCAAATAATTCATAACGTTATAACATAACAAATCAATCCGTATGAGGCGGCAACATTGAACACCAACATTACCCGACGAAAACTTATTCTTACTGGTTTAGCGGCCCTCGCAACCAATACACTGGCTATACCGCTTACATACGCACATATGCGACCTCAGCTACGTCATAAGCATTCCTCCCTCCCAACAAATGGGCGCAGGAAATTTACGATAATGCTAGATCCTGGACACGGGGGGATTGATTCCGGCGCAGTGGGTTGTGAAGGATCTCTGGAAAAACATGTAGTACTGGATATAACCTTTAAGATAAAAGCCATTCTCAATAGCCACGGTATTAATGCACTACAGACGCGATCGGATGACACATTTATTCCACTATACGATCGCGTACAGATTGCCCATGCACACAAAGCCGATCTATTTATGTCCATTCACGCCGATGGTTTCGCAAGTCCTGCAGCCCATGGAGCTTCCGTTTTTGCACTTTCAACACGGGGAGCCAGCAGTGCTATGGCAAGGTATCTATCCAAAAGTGAGAATGCTGCTGATAATATTGCTGGAAAACAAATCATTCACAGAGACAAGTATCTCGACAAAATCATCTTCGATCTGGAACAGACTGAAACCATCAGGGAAAGTCTTTTACTGGGATCACATTTAGTTCACCACATTTCTCCTGTCCACCATATGCATTCAAACCATACAGAACAGGCAGCTTTTGCTGTACTTAAATCACCCTATATCCCATCTGTCCTGGTTGAAACCTCTTTTATTACCAACCCACAGGAGGAAAAATTATTAGGCACAACGGCATTCCGCAACAAAATTGCATCCGCCATTTCTAATGGCATCATCAGTTATTTTAGCAACAAACAAAACGCTTCAGCATAACGATAATAATCTCATTCTATTGGATTTAAGCAATGAGCATATGTCGCGGTAAATTGTCCACCCTGCCACCATTCAGATGCTGAGCCATCTTTAGGGATGTTTATCATGACATTGCATTACCTACGCTATTATTTTATATCAATCACACTACTCTTTTCACCCTACTCTTTAGCAGTCAACGTTCTTAACCAGGACGGTAAAAATCTCGATTTTTATGGCACTATTATTGCGAGACGTTTTACCAGTAATAACATCAAAGATGATGGCGATCGTAGCTATCTCTATTTTGGGTTGATTGGGAAGCATGACCTTACCCACAACTGGCAAACCTATGCTCACTGGGAATATACGGTTAGTGCATCAGATGCCAGCAGAAATGCAACCCGGCTAGCGTTTCTGGGTGTAGACAACCCGTACTGGGGAAGCCTGGATATCGGCCGGAACTGGGGGGTACTGTACGACGTAACCTCAATAACCGACCGCTCTCCCTTATTCAGGGAAATGTCCTATAACTACATTGACAATTTCATGCGCGGCCGAGCCCTTAATCTTATGACGTGGCGCAAAAAATTATCGGTCTTTCAACAGACTGTGAAATTAGCGATGCAATATCAGTTCAAAAGTAACAACGGAAATCGAGCCTTAAGACAACAGAACGGCAATGGTATCGGTACTTCCCTGTCCTGGTTCTTTACGCCAAAGCTCAGTGCACTTTTTGCTGCGTCATCTTCCGAGACCACATTTTCACAGCAACAAAATGCCGGTTACAAAAAAAATATTCGGACTTTCGCAGAGGGGCTTAAGTACCAGAGCAAAAAACTTTATCTGGCCACTGTTTTCACGCAGAGTAATGATGCCATCAACCCCCAACCTCACAATAATAATACCAACGCCTTCAGCTATGAAGCCCTGGGTAAATTTATGCTGACCGACAAATTTCAGCCCAGCATTGGTTACACTCACCTGACGCAAACAATCGCTGGCCAACGAACCCGAGTACTGGATTATGAAGAAATAGGCTTTAGCTACTATTTCAACAAAAATATGCAGATATTTTTAGATTATAAATTTAATAACATCAGAAATAGCCCTGCCGGGATTGACTATGCAGATAAACTTGATACAGGGATAAGTTATCACTGGTGAAAACGTATCCAGAGTTAGATGGATTCTGACTCTGGACAACAGAGCATGGCTGAAATTAACGGATATGATATATACCGATAAAGACCCTTTCCCTTGCACCATTGGTGACAGCCACTTACAAGCTATAAAGAAGAAACATCAATAAGATAATTTATTTTTCTGAACCTCGCATGCCTATAAACACTGGAGTATGTCTCACATTGATAGCAATCAATTAACATATAGCATCAGATAATACCCAAAAAAAACAAATAAAGGAAAATTATTCATGTCCTGGAATAGCAATCTCAAGCTTATGGCAAAAAACTGGTTAACAATACATGAAGCTGTGCAAGTGATTAATGAGACATTCGACACTTCAATTACAGAAAGTACCATATATCGATGTGCACTTTATGGGCAAATCAATCTATCCATTTACTTCCAGTCTCCGGTAATATTACGAAAAATAGCTAAAAATGGAGAAAAGGTAAAAATATCTATTTTGGACAATTCAGAACTAAAGAGACTCTGCTTTCTTGATAAGCAGTGTTTCATAAATAATAGGAATCTTATCATATCTACTGAAGGTGATTACTTTTCATCTCGCAGAAATATTTTTGATACTAACCTATTTGGATTTGAATACATTATCATTCAAAGGTATCTAGCAGACTCACTCAGAATATCACCACCTATTAACAATCCTGACGCCATTAATTTTGGCATTACTGTTACGAATGCAAATCATCTATTTTTGCTTTTCAATAAAATATCATGGGAAGAACAAATTCAGAGCAAGATAAAATACTTATCGGATGAGGCCACCTCTATAATCAAAGAGTCTTCCTGGCGGAATGAAAAGCGGGAATATACGGCTCCATGCTACTTCCCAATGCATGACTTGCCACAAGATGCTTGTTTCGTTATCAAATGTGTTGAAATTGAGAGATTAATAGAAAAGCTAACCATTGACAAAAACTCCACGTTATCTCCGACGAGAATATCTACGCCCTTATCCCGGCTTTTCTGGTTAGCCTGTCATCATAATGAGGTTATACGCCCTCTGGTGAAACAACCTTACAAACTCTTGTCTATATTTGAGGAATGGGCAATTGCTGATGGCATCACCGATCATCTCAGCGGTGATACGCTAAAAACGGCGCTGGAGCGTGGCTCCCCTTTATCGTATAAAACTACAGTGAAGTAGTACATCCTCAGTGTATATATCGCTCAGATCCGTATTACGAGTCAATATTTTCGTGATACGGGTTCACGGTCTTTATCTAAACATCATTCTGTGTTCCTTTATGATAGCAATGCCATAAGCCCCTGGAGGAACAAATGCCATCTCATCAATTATTACGCCTCAGACAAGTCGAGCAAAAAACAGGTCTTAAACGTTCACAAATCTATCTGTATATGAAAGACAAGAGTTTCCCACTCTCAATAAAAATCGGCCCAGCCAGCGTAGCCTGGCTCGAGTCGGAGATTGACGAATGGATTAATCGTAAATTAGTTAACCGCTAAGACAAGAGAGATAACTTATGTTTCCCTCGCTGAATTATTACGTACTCACGGATGTAATATATGCATTGAAGGAAGGTGACTTATCTTACGCTGAAACACTTGGATTTACCCTTGAAGAAATCAACGAAATCAGTCAGTTACCCTTTGATTCATTATTTTCTATCTGCCACTCTCCCGTATCATTTATTGCGGTAAAAATTCACCATGACATTTTACGCAAACGGTTGGAAAGAGTACGTACTGAAACCCAGTATCATCAGCAAATTAATCGGGCGATCCGATTAGGTGGATCTATAGCATTACTAAAGCATTATTTCGGTCTTACTTCTAACGATGTCTGTCTCAACCGCAGATTACAAGGCATATCTGTACCGTATGGGCGCACACCTCTACCTGATGAAACCATGGATGCCACAATATGGTGCCGATGGAAGGCGTTAAAAGGAAAAAGCCCTGATGCTAATGAAGCACTTAATATCATGATGCAGATCACCGAAGAATTAGCCTCGGAGCCCAATCCCCCCTCACTCACTGTTGTCTGTAACCGAATCACATTTTGCGAGCAGGGAAGGACAGACAGGAGGACATGATATGCCTGACGAAGTTGATCGCGACCAGGAATTCAATGAGCAACGTCTGGAGGAAATGATTGAACAAAGCCGTTTCAAACCAGCAGCAACGCCTTCCCTGTATCACTGTCAGTTCTGCGGCAGACCAATTCCTGAAAAGCGGAGGCGCACTCTCCCAGGAGTAACAACGTGTAGAGAATGCCAGGAAATGCTTGAACGACGTAAACGCTAATATTAACAGCAAGACGTGCAGGGAATTAACACCTCGCACGTCTTTATATTTCACTATTAGTAAAAAAACAATCACCGATTATATCTTCCCTCCCCCCTACACTACTAAATTTCATCCCAAAAAAAACTCTTAGCATTTCATTTTCACTTTATCATTCCGCTTTATAGTAATTAAATCCATCCTGATAGTGTTTCTGCTCATCGACCTGACAGTAAGGAATTTATTCAGCCTTGGTAGAGCACCGTTCTTTAATAATTTATATCAGGCTATCACACAACCTTAATTCAGTGTGCCGCTGAATGTTCTCGCTGACCCGTTGAAATCGGAATGCAGAATTGGGATGTGACCCGTTTATTATTATTTTGATTGGAGAACTAACCAGATAAAACCAAGTGACATATTTTTGTCGATCTGGAATTTTCAACTGATACGCTGAAATACAACATCTACCGCAAAAACATTAGTGCAGCATTTATCCGAATCAAAATTCCTGTAAAGAATATTCCATGACACTCTTTATTATGGTTTCGGCAGTCCGGCGCAAAGCGCTCACAATCTCGAAACCACACATTTAACCCTTCAAGTTTCCCTCAGCATGCATGGTACATTAGCTATGTACGCTGCCCGCATTCCCGAGGCTACTATGCTTTCCACATCTGCCTTTCTGGCGGTGGCCATGCAGTGTGCCGCCAGCATTCATCCATCCACAGCACTCGACGTCGTAAGGGTGGAGTCCAATTTTAACCCTTATGCGATCGCAGAAATTATCCCAAGGGGCTCAGGCACCTTCAGTCACAATAAAATCATTTCTCATCAGCCCACCAGCCGGGAAAGAGCAGAGCGAATCATACGTCGCCTTGTGGCGCAGAGCCGCCGTTACTCTGTGGGGCTGATGCAAATTACCAGCACCAATTTCCATCATTACGGTGTGACAGCCTCTGACCTGCTTGATCCCTGTACCAATTTGTCTGTTTTCGAATACATCCTCAACGACTGTTACCGACGCGGCGGCTCGCTGAAAAGAGCACTGAGCTGCTACTACTCCGGCAATTTTCGTACCGGAGAACAGCCGGAAGCGGCTTTTTCCGGAACCAGCTATGTGCAACGGATTGGTTACGCTGCAGCTCCCCACTATGCCGTACCCGCAACCCACGAGGATAAATTGACATCCCCGCCGTTCCTGAAGCCTACGCCTGTAGGTGACCAGTTACGTCCCTGCGTGATCTGGCCGAAGGGCGTGGTTCGTGGCGTCCCCCCAAAATTCCGCCAGAAGAAAATTGCCCTCGAAAAGATCTCTACGCCGTCATTGCGCCGGAGCCTCTCCCTGTCACCCCGTGAGGAGAAAGAATAATGACACTTTGCCGCATACTTAAGGCCGCTTTCAGTCCTGTTTCCGCATTTGCACTCATCGTCTGTTCTGTACCCCCGGTTTTTGCCGACGGCTTTCAACGCGCAAATACCGTGATGGAAAAAGTCGCCACCGGCCTTAATGGTCTGGCAGCCATCACCATTACCGTGGCCGTGATCTGGGTAGGTTACAAGACACTCTGGAAAGGCGAAAGCCTGTCCCAGTGCGCCTACATCATCATTGGCGGCATCCTGATTGGTGGAGGCAGTGAAATCGGCGCACTGCTGATGAGCTGAGAGGTTATCTATGGCAAAGCTGCTTAAGGCAATGAAACGTCCGGCGGCACTATGGGGGGTGCCGATGGTGCCTCTACTGGCTGTCACGGGTATCACCATCATCATTGCTGTCTGGACCTCCGTCGCTTTCCTTGCCCTACTCCCGATTGAATTTCTGCTGATGAAATCGCTCACCAGGAATGAACCCATGCGGTTCAGCCTGATAGCCGTCTGGCTCAGGGCAAGAGGAAAACCTGCGGCAAACCGTCTATTTAGCGCAACAGCATTTATGCCCATTGAGCATGATGCTGTTGATATTACGGAGTTTCTCAACGTCATGAAACTGAATCAGAGTGCCACGCTCAGGAAATACATTCCGTATTCATCGCATATTCATCAACATGTCGTCCGCTCACCCAATAGTGACCTCTACTGTACCTGGGAACTGACGGGCACTCCGTTCGATTGTGAATCAGAAGAAACGCTCAATATTGACCGTAACCAGTTGCACGGACTTATCCGCTCTTTCGAGGGGATGCCGATCACCTTCTATATCCATAACGTAAGGGAGCCATTTACCGATTCGCTACATAAGGTATCCGGCAACTCTTACGCTGATGAAGTCAGCCGTCTGTATTATGCCTCGCTGGAGGCTAACCCGTTTCGCCGTAACCGCTTGTTCCTGACTGCCTGCTACCGCCCTTTTGCCAGTCTGGAAAAAGCCGGACACCGGCGTATGAAAGACGGCCAGAAACTGAAAGAGCTTGACGGTGCGTTGCAGGAGATGCTGGAAATTAAAGGTACCCTCGATACCGCTCTGTCACGCTACGCCGCACACTCTCTTGGTACGTTCAGCGAAGAACAGGCGGTATTCTCCTCCCAGTTATCTTTTTACGAGTACCTCTTGACGCACCAATGGCGTAGAATCCGCGTCACCCGTGCTCCTGCATATTCGGTCATGGGATCGGCAGCGCTGTTTTTCTCCGGGGAGTCTGGACAGATAAACCATGCCGGCGGCACCCAGTATTTCCGGGGTCTGGAAGTTAAAGAGTTCCCTGAAGAAACAGCGACTGGGATGATGGATTCGCTGCTTTATGCCCCCTGCGATTATGTCATCACACAGTCCTACACCTGCATGTCACGGGAAGAAGCCCGGAAGGCCATCAAACGCACCCGACGTCTGTTAATGAGTTCAGATGATGATGCGGTGTCACAGCGGCTGGATCTGGATGTGGCACTTGACCTGCTGACATCGGGAAAAATTGCGTATGGAAAACACCATTTTTCCATCATGGTGTTTTCCCACACGCTGGATAGTCTGGTAGCCGATACCAGCGAAATCAGCAATGCCCTGAACAACCTCGGCATTATATCGGTTCCCGCCGCGCTTTCGCTTTCAGCCGGGTATATGGCACAACTGCCCGGCAATTATCATTTGCGGCCCCGCAAGGGTGAGCTGAGCAGTCAGAATTTTGTCGAGCTGGCTTCGCTACACAATTTCTATCCCGGCAAGCGCGATAATGCGCCCTGGGGGAATGCGATGGCCATACTGCGTGCCCCCTCAGGGGATGGCTACTATCTGAACCTTCACAATACGCTGGCTGACAAGGATGAATTCAACGAGAAGAATCCAGCCAGTACCTGCATTCTCGGTACCAACGGTTCGGGTAAAACCATGCTCATGACGTTTCTGGAAAACATGCAGCAGAAATATAGCCGTATGGAGAGTTTTTCTCCTGACGCAAAAACCAAACGACTGACAACCGTTTATCTGGATAAGGATCGTGGCGCTGAAATAAATATCCGGGCATTGCAAGGCCGTTATTACCGTATTACACATGGCGAGCCCACCGGGTGGAACCCATTTTCGCTGTCGCCCACGAAACGCAATATCAGTTTTATCAGTCAGTTGATGAAACTGCTGTGTACGCGTAACGGTGCGACTATCACACCCCGCAATGAGCGACGTCTAAATGACGCCATACTGGCGGTGATTGGTAATGAACCACAGTACCGTATTCATGGGATCACCCGTTTACTGGAGAATCTTCCGGAGCCTGCGACCCGAGAAGCCCAGGAGAATGGCCTGAGTATTCGCCTGTCGCAGTGGGCGCAGGGTGGCGAGTTTGGCTGGGTGTTTGATAACGCATCAGACACCTTCGATATCAATCGCTGCGATAACTTTGGCATTGACGGCACAGAGTTCCTTGACGATGCGAATATCTGCGCACCGATCTCCTTTTATCTGCTGTACCGCATTACCAGCCTACTCGACGGACGTCGACTGGTTATCTTCATGGATGAGTTCTGGAAATGGCTACGTGATCCGGTATTTAAGGATTTTGCCTATAACCGGCTGAAAACTATCCGTAAGCTAAACGGGATGCTGGTTGTAGGAACCCAGTCCCCGGCGGAGATCATCAGGGATGAAATTGCGCCCGCCGTGATTGAGCAGTGTGGGACGCAGATTCTGGCAGCTAACCCCAGTGCCGACCGGGCACACTATGTCGACGGAATGAAGTTTGAACCGGAGGTGTTCGACGTCGTGAAAGCCCTGGATCCGCAGGCCCGTCAGTATGTAGTGGTAAAAAATCAATTTAGACGCGGCGACATAAAGCGTTTTGCTGCACGTGTGACGCTCGATCTTTCCGGTATCGGCAAGTACACAAAAGTCATGAGCGGCAGCGCCGACAACCTGGAAATCTTCGACTCTCTCTACCGTGAAGGGATGCAGCCCGATGAATGGCTGGATACCTACCTGGCTCAGGCACTCTGAAAACCCACAGGAGATTCATGATGAAACGGCGTTTTCATGCATTAATTATTGCGTTTGTGATCATCAACCCGCTGGCACACGCAGGTATCCCTGTTCTGGTGGATGCTGACCCACTACGTGAGCTCGAATGGCTGAAAGAGGCACAACGCTGGATACAAACAGCGCAGCATTATGAGAGCCAAATTCAGGCATATAAAGACCAGTTAGCAACGGCCACCGGTGTCCGGAATATTGTTGATTTCGTTGATCAGGCGAAGAGTCTTAAATCAGATCTGGAAAAACTGCGTAAGCCGGGCCAGACACTCAACGACCTGCTACTTTCTGGCGGCACCGCCGGGCAGTTCGATGCGCTATACGCAAAGTACCGGGTTTTTGATACGTGCAACGCGGCGCAGTCCGGAAGCTATGCCGATATCTGCAAACAACAGGTCATCAATAAGGCAATTCAATTTGAGCAGACTGACGAGATCCAGGATCAGGTCAGCCAGGCACTGGGCGAGATCAACAACCTTTCGAACCGTATTGCACTCTCTAAAGACTCAAAGGAGTCGCAGGACCTTGCCAACAGTATTCAGTTGAAATCAGTGATGCTGAACACGCTCACTGATCAGTGGGAAATGAGTGTGAAGGCGGCAGAAAAACGCGGAAAAGTGCTGGAGGATGAGCGTCTCAAACAGTGGAACCAGCAGCAGTTAACTGCACCAACCCCCGATTTAAACCGCTAAAGGAGTTTCACATGCGTTTATTAACCCTTTCGTTCCTGTCCATTTTATTCCTCATCATTTGCGGCTGCAGAGACGAAACCAAAACGACCCAGTGGTACAAAGATCATCCCGATGAGCTGAAAACAGTGTATAAAAAATGCCTGAAAACCGGCGATGCCTCTGAAAATTGTAAAAATGCCAATGAAGCTCATTTTCAGATTCAACAGTTAAATTCCCCCACTCCCAACCTGAATTCATAGTGAGGTTAATATGCCTGGTGGTGTATTTATCGGTGTTGAAAAACACCTGATAGGGGGAGTCACCGACGCAACAAAGGGACTGATGATGTCATACTCCGCCATGATGCTGGGACTGGCGGCAACGTCAGCGACACTTTATATCATGTGGCGTGGATACCAGAGCCTGGCAGGTAAGTTGTCCACACCCATGGAGGACATCATGTGGGACATCATAAGGATTGCCATCATCCTGTCCTTTGTGGCCAATGTCAGCGGTTATCTCGACGGGGTCATTGACGCGATCAATGGCTTAAAAGAGGGCTTTTCCGGCAACGATAATATATGGCAACTACTGGATAGCCTATGGGATAAAGCGAAGGTATTAGGCAAAACGTTACATGACATGGATAATTCAACGTACATAAAAGACGAGGGCATCACAGCTCAATTTTATGTATGGCTTGGGATATTCGTATTAATGACTATTACAGCCTTTGTTGCAATGATCGCAGAGGTCATGGTTTTGCTGCTCAGCATCACAGCCCCCGTATTTATCTTTTGTCTCATGTATGGCTTTTTACGTCCCATGTTTAACAACTGGCTGCAAAATATTTTCGCCGCCATATTAACGGTTCTATTTTCTGCATTGTCGCTACGAGTGGTTGTCAATTATTTAAACTCACGCTTAGATATTGCCACACAAATATCTGCACAATCTAATATTGTGGAGCTAGGTGCTCAGGTCTGTCTCGCCGGGGTCTGCGCGGCAATAATGGTATACCTTTCCGCAAAACTGGCCGGAGCGCTAGCCGGGGCGGGAGCCACTGTCTCCATGCAGGGACTGGCCGCCGTGGGTATAGGCGCAGCGGCGTTTGGTGCAGGGAAATTGGCCGCAGGAGCCGGGAAGCAGACAACCCGCGCAATTCAGCACAATCTTCAGGGATGGAGAGATGCCAGTACAGATAAACCCGGCAGCGGCCCGGGATACAGAGCTGCTCAGGCACGTAAGTATGCCATTGAGCAAATGATCGCCAGGAACGAGGCCCGGCGTCTGGCAAAATCAAGAGAAACAACCGTTCAGAAATTCCATCGTTAAACTTGTCATCCCTTGCATACTATTTCCGTCAATCCCCACAACGCTAACACAACCCTCTCTCCAACCCACTGAGGAAACATCCCATGAAACGCTTGATTGCGCTGATTTTACTGTGCGCGCTTTACGGCTGTGCGCAGTCTCCCCATCCCCTGGCCTTTAGTGGGCATGGCATCCCGGTAAACACGCCTCAGATGATGGCGGAGTTAAACAATCATGAGTGAACAGTCAATCATTGCGGAGTCCCGTACCTTTGAGCAGAAAATGATTGAGCGGGACAAACGCGTCACGAAGGCCGGGTTTATGGTTGGCGGCGCGGGCTTACTCATTGCCATACTGGCACTCACAATTATGGTGCTGCTATTACCGCTGAAACAGACAGTTATTGAGCTGTACGCTGTAGATAATCATACCGGACGGGTGGAGCACGTCACCCGAGCGTCAAAAACGAGTCTGACAGCGGAAGAAGCTTATCAGAAGGCGATGACCTCAAGTTACGTCAGAGTGCGTGAACGTTACATTTACCCTGCCCTACAGGACGATTATTCCACGGTACAGGTTTATAACAGCCCTCAGGTTAATGATGATTATCTGGCACTTTATGCAGGAAAAGACGCCCCGGATAAGGTGTACCAGAATGAGGCCCACACCGTACATATCGACATCCTGTCTAATCAGATCACCGAAGGCACTGCCCCCGATAACGTCGCCACCCTCCGTTACAAAAAAACTATCCGCCGCCTCGCTGATAGCAGTACGCGTACAGAATACTGGGATGCCCACCTGACATTCCACTCCGACCCAAGTAAGGAAATGAGCGATACAGAGCGGGAAGTTAACCCGTTCGGTTTTACGGTGACCAGTTGGCAGGCAGATCGTGAAATCAGAGGAGTTGAATAATGAAAATTATCATCCTTTTCGCACTGGCGATGTGCGGTATAGCCTGGGGTGCTGCAATACCACAAGCAAGCCGCTACGACGCCCGTCTCCAGCAGGTTGTCTATAACCCGTTTAACGTCACTGTCGTCAATACCCGACCCGGTTTCGTAACCACGCTCATCTTTGACAATGACGAAGCGGTTATCAGTGCTAAACCAGGTTTTGAGGACGCATGGGAAGCCACAACAGACGCAAACCGGGTCAGTATTCGCCCGGTAGCCCTGATTCAGGGTGCCCCCGGAGTGGACGGTAATACAGCGCAGGAGGTCATTCCTCCCAACAGTCACGACTGGCATACCAACATGCTAATCGTTACCACTCGGCGGCTGTATAACGTCGAGCTAAACGTCATCGATGAAAAATCATCGCAGCAGCCTGCTTTTCAGGTGAGTTATCGCTATCCCGATGAAGCACACGAAAAAGCGGGCCGTGAAGTCACAACCAAAGCGCGGGAGCGAGAGCAGAAACAACAGCAGGCCGATATCCAGCAGGCTCTTAACGCCGCGCAGACGCCACGAAACTGGGACTATCTCAAATATCCGGGGAGCAATAGCGCACGTATCGTTCCGGACTTCGCCTATGACGATGGTCGCTTTACGTTCGTGGGCTTTTCCCCAGCTAAATCCATTCCCTCTTTGACGAAAGAGCTAAACGGCCAGGAGCATGTGGTTAACAGCAGTGTCCGCAGGAAAGGCAACTTCACCGTACTGGTTATTCAGGAGGTCACGCCCCATCTGGTCCTGCGTTCCGATGCCGCTGTGGTCGGCCTGGAAAATCGTGGTTTCGGCAGGATTCAGGTCGCAGATGGTGCCACAGTCTCCCCGCAGGTTGAGCGAGTGGAAAAAACCCCAACCCATTAACAGCTGAGGAACTGTACACATGAACGACGAGCATCTGCATCCTGTGCCAGATGAATCCAGGTCCTGTCCGACACAGAAGGATGATGATATTGCTGCGCTTGAGCGCGAGGCCCGCGCAAAGCGTGAAGCTGTGCTTCACACCTGGCAGGATGATGACAATAACGATCCCATACAGCCGACTGTCAATAAACTGAAAAAGCGCCGGCGGGGGAAAGCCACCGCTTTTCTGGCATTCGCTGCCGTTGTCCTGATTGCACTGACGTGGGGGGGGAACTGGATATACCGCAATCTTCTTTGGCAGCCCGGTGAAGAAAAGCCTCAGGAAACTGTGGCCCCGACAGATCGGACCGATTCCCGACAGCGTACCGATCTGGGTACGCACTATATCGACGCGAAAACACCAGAACCGGTGGACAACAACCCTGGTAGTACGACACCCAACGGATCGGAGGCTCTGCCCGACTTAGATAAAGCCCGTTTTCTGGTGCGCCGGGAGGGTTCAGGTTCGGCGGTACGAAATCCGGTACGGACCCGGCATCAGGAAATGGCGCAGGTATCCTCTACCGGGCAGCCGTCAGGGACACAATCTTCTGATACCGGTCAGCCGCTAAACACCTCGTCGCCACAGCCGGAATCGTCCCCGACAGCGGTCCGGCGAATTCCTTATAATCCCGATCTGTACGTGCCGGAAAATACCGCTATTCCCTGCTCACTGGATTACCGTTTTGTCTCAGATCGGGCTGGGAAAATCCGCTGCACGATAGCCGAAGACATCTGGAGCGCCAGCGGTAATACAAAGATGATTGAAAAAGGGACCACTGCCACGGGGATGTACCAGACTGGCGCAGAAACAGGAATGACGCATGGACAGGGACGCGCCTTCATCATCATCACTAAACTTCGTACCCGCCAGCCCCCTTTCCTTGATATTCCGCTGGTCGATACGAGTGCTGCCGGAGAGCTTGGCGAGGCTGGCGTTGATGGCTGGATCGACTCGCATTTCAGGGAGCGATTTGGAGGCGCATTGCTGGTCGGTATGATCCCCGATATTGGCGCATGGGCATCCAACAGCGCCGGTCAGAAAGATCGGAATACCGACTATACAGAAAACAGCCGTCAGGCTATGGCGGATATGGCACGTACCACGCTGGAAAACAGCATTAATATCCCACCGACTCTCTACAAAAATCAGGGTGAAATCATCAACCTGGTCACGGGGCAGGATATTGATTTTTCAGGCATCTACACGCTGAGGATGAAGAGTGAGTAATCGAAAGTTTTTGTTTGGTGTTACGGCGACAGACGTCATCGTAAGGGACGATTTCAGCAATGCTGTCGTCAACGACTTACTGTCACACCTTACCGGAATCAGAAGAATAGTCATGACATGCTATCGTGCCGGGGGCGCATTGATAGAACTCAGTATTGACTCAGGAGAAGAGCAACCCTTCTGTATCACCATCAGTGAAGGCCCTTTGGATGCACCGCCTTTTTCCTCGGAAGATATCCGGCTGGCACATAAGCAGATATCGCTGCCTGACGTCACCGATATACTCATTCTTGTGACAACATTAGCCCGCTACGCCGGGCTTTCCCCCTCCGTCTCCGGCGATGAAGATTCATCTTCCCTGCTGGAGTTCAGCTCGTAGTAAATCGCCAGTTGACGCAGCTTTGATATTTCAAGGTTGATAACGCTTTTTCCTGTGCTGTTTTCCCGCTCGGAAACAACCGGATTGAGTAGAAATATACGGAAATATCTGACGTTTTTAGTGTCCAGAATCTCATCGATATAATGACCAAACCGCCCTTTCGCCATCAGATCTTTACTGACATACAGACGAACAGGCTTCCCCTCATGTTTATCAAAGAAATTAATCAGAAAACCCCGACCATACCGATGCATGAGGGTCCCACCACCATAGATGACGCCCGAATACGGATTAGCCAATCCACGCTGTATATGCGTTATATATTCATGTAGATAGACCTGATCGTGGTGCATGATCCTGAGTCTCAACGCTCTGAACTCATCCTGAGGCAGCGTTTCTTTCGCTTCCTGCCATGTATCGATAAGTCGCTGAAGCTGGTTGGTTCGCGTGTAGCGACTCCAGCGGGGCTCTTCATTTGTGCCCGTTTTATCATCATCCCCGACCGTTTTTCTTGTGTGAACAGGCGTAACAAGCTTCACGGGATCGGATGGTTCGCCATCAGGATCATCTATTGAAGGGTCAAAGCAGTTGATATAGTCCGTCAGCTTTTGCTTTGCTTTTCGTTCTGTGAAATCAGCCTCTGACTCGTCTGGACGCCGTTCCTGATCCGCATCCTCGGTGAATTCGAGCCATTCACATCCGAACTTGTGAGGATGAGGTGAACGGAAGTGCGCAGCCTTGAATTTCTCACCATCTTCAGCTTTGACGTGATAGTTAACACCGCTAATGGTGACATCACAGTTGCGATCGCTACATGAAAAAGTGAACCGCTTCCTTTCTTCCGGCTTTCTGGAAAAAAATTCCGTTCGCGCTTCATCAATGGACAAACAGCGCCCGAGTTCATGGCAATAAGCGAACAGTACTTTCGTCTTCGACATACTCCCTCCACAAATGTATCCGATACAAGGATATCACATGAAAAACATCTCTCTCGACCGCTATACACAGCGATTTTTTGGCGATTTTATTGCTCATCCTGGACTAACAGAAATCGCCGTCAACCGCCCGGGCGAGCTATTTACCAAAATTGATGGTGCCTGGGAGCTGCACAGTGTTTCGCTGGATTATGAGGGGTGCTACAACTTCGCCAGATGCCTGGCAAAGCATCACGGCGACAATATTGAAGATATCAAACCGGGGCTGTCAGCCACGCTGGAATCCGGTGAACGTTGTCAGGTTATTGTCCCTCCGGCCTGTGAGCGCAACACCGTCTCCATTACTATCCGAAAGCCGTCACGGGTACAAATTCCCCACCAGAGCTACATCGACGCCGGTTTTTATAACAGGGTAACAGGCGCAGAAACCACTCAGACACACGACCAGGAATTATTGGGCCTGTATACCGCCAAAGATATCCCGCGTTTCATGGAGAAGTGCGTGGAGTACGGTAAAACTATCGCAGTGGCCGGGGAAACCAGTACCGGGAAAACAACCTACATGAAGATGCTGATTGGTTTTATTCCTCGCCATTTGCGTATTACGACCATTGAAGATAATCCGGAAATCACCTTTTTTGTTCATAAAAACTATGTCCACCTCTTCTATCCGTCCGAATCAGCAGATGAAAAAGGCTCGATTGTGACGCCAGCCAGTCTTCTGCGCTGGAATTATCGCATGAATCCCGACCGTATATTGTTGACCGAAGTGCGCGGTGGTGAAGCCTGGGATTTTCTCAAAATAACCGGCTCCGGCCATGAAGGCTGTATGACTTCCCTTCATGCGGGTTCAGCAATAGAAGCGGTAGACGGTTTTATTACTCGCTGTTATGAAAACCCACAATGCGCCCGGCTGCCCTACACGTTTATGTTACGCAAAGTGCTGGACAGTCTGGATGTTATTGTCAGTATTGATTTAGACGGCAACGTGCGCCGGATGAATGATATCTATTTCCGGCCATTGCACCGTAATGCCTTCTTCGAGGAGATGAAAGCATAATGAAAACCATCAATATACTGTTATTTTTAATGATGCTTACCGGCTGTTCGTCACCGCCCGCCCCAGTATCTGTTGAATGGGATAAATCGGGCGAGTCAGTGAATATCAATTTATCGCAATGGAATGACACCCCCGTTATTAATCCTTCCCCAGTCGTTAATGGGAAGTGGTTATTGTCCGTTCACTCAACGCAGTTTAACGAGACACTCTGGACCCCCGATGTATTTTACGCAGTTGCGCATTCGACGCGTATTGTTGTTGCTGCACCATCAGGTACAGCATTCTTTACTGCAACAAGCTGGCTTCGCCAGCATGGCGCAAAAGGTGTTATTGAATATCAACCTGCAACTCAGTGCCTGACGTGTAGCGATACCTATATTTATTTTTCACATTAAATATACCGATATCCTTGTACAGACATTACGGTAAGGACTTCATCATGAAATACGCCACCATTGCGATGGTAATACTGTGCATTGCCATTGTGCCCCCTGTTTATTGCTTCGCCGCGGCCCCATGCGAAGTCGTGCTTTGTATGTACGGGAAAGCGACCGGAAACAGTGGAGGGAGTGAGTGCCATTCAGCTGAAAAAACTTTCTTTAATATCGTCAAAAAGAATAAACACGGATTTTTACCCGGTCATACACTGAATGCCAGAAAAGCTTTCCTCGGAGAATGTGTCAGTGCCGACCCGAAGGCGGTGAATAAAATCCTCTCCAGATTTGGCAGGCTCAGAGGATAATAACCACCCGACCATTATGTTAGTACATTTTTTGGGGAGAAATAAATATGGATAAAGAAAACCTTTTTATTTCCAACATCCACTCAATGCATCATGACAGAATATCGGTCGGAGCCATATACAGAAAGTTCTCTGAGGAAGCGAATCAGGGATGCGGCCTTTACTATGAGATCTATGAAAGTAGACTGATCAGTTTATTGCGACATCATCTTTCGCGTCTTAATGAACAGGATGCTGACAAACTCAGACGATACGCCGAAAATCAGGGAACGAAAGTCGATGATGAAACCTACCGGGAGGTATTAAAGGCTGAACAGGAATGCCGGGCTGAAATATATCGCGAACAGGTGTGAACCACCAGTAATTACAATATGCTTCACAGCGCCACAGACTGACAGACGAGGGTTCAGGCTGGCTAATTTCTGGCTTCAATTTTGGAGAAATTGTTAAGCCGTGAAATAAGCCAGTGGAACGCGGACAGAAATTGTTAATTTTCAGGCACCGCATCCACCTGCGAACATTCGCCCACAGCGAATTAAGCAGGCCGGGGGAGCCGCAAAAATTTTGCCGCCCCAGCGAGCAAAAAGGCACGCCCACGTGCCGTTTTTTGTGGGGGGCTTGCCCCGCACACCGTCAAGCCAGGTAATATTTCCCGCCCCAGCGGGGATATTACCGATCAGGCGCGACCAACCCCTTTAAAGCAGCGTTCCCGTTTTTTGGAGCTTGCGAGAAAAAAACAGGCGAAACGTGCGTCTTAAAGGGGTTGGTCGCGCGTAGCGGGCGACGGTGTGCCGCCGTTGACCCTGGGGGTTTTGGCGCGGCGTTCAGCCACGACATTACCCCCATGCACCAGGCAATAAGGGCGTCCAGCCCGCATAAACTGGCGCACGTCGTTTCGGGCCGGAATGTCTATCTACCGGCACATGGCTGCACCGCAGCCACCTCTGTTTGCCCCTGCTTTCACCCTAGCTCTTCGCCCAACACCGTGGGGCGAAGAGCTAGGGTGATGTCATGGGGCGAATGGCCGATAAAGGAGGCATTATGGTGTTAAATAAGCTGATCGTTTCACTATCGCCGATAGTGGACGGCATGCTGGGACTGCTCGTTTTTATGCACCAGCATCAACCTATTTTGGCGCTATTCTCAGGGCTGACCATGCCATTCTTCGCGTCGATAAAAAGCGATGAACGACTCAAAGCCCCTTTATGGAAAAAGCTGGTGATAGTTTTTTCCATACTGTGCTTTTTGTTTGGCACAATAGCGCCCGTGGTGAACGAATTATTTCAATGGATATACCGAATAAAGATAGCCACCAGCAATACCGTCCTCTCCTGGCTGATACTGATTACCTCTACCGCAGCCGGTTTTGTTTTCCATATTCTTCTGCGCAGGGTGTTAACACCTGAACTCGATAAAGTAAAAAATCGGTTCGTCAGAAAAACCACTCTGGAAAGGGAATTACGTACTGATGTCCGAACGGTGAAATCGCTGCTACCGGAAACATTGCACTATAACCCGGAGGATTATATTAACCTGAGTAAAGGTATTTTTATCGGCATGAACAGAATGAAACAGCCGATGTACCTGCCGTTAAAAGACTGGCAAAAACAACATGCCGATATCATCGGGACCACGGGGGCCGGTAAAGGGGTGGCTACCGGGATATTACTTTATCAGAGTATTTTGGCCGGTGAAGGCGTATTTGTTATGGACCCCAAAGATGATGAGTGGGCCCCACACCTTTACCGGAAAGCCTGCGAGGATGCAGGGAAATCCTTTGCCCTCATTGACCTGAGGAAACAGGCATACCAGCTAAACCTGATTAACGATATCACCGCTGATGAACTGGAAGAACTTTTTGTCGCGGGTTTCAGTCTGGCAGAGAAAGGACAAGAGTCCGACTTTTATCGCATTGACGATCGCAAAGCAGCCCGAATAGCTGCACAATTTGTCGCCCGTAATACGACCTCAACCATTCGGGATGTGTATAACGGGGAATACGTTCAAAGTATCGCTGATAAGATAAAAGCCTTTTTCGGGAAAATTGAGGAGCTGGCCTTACTCAATGCCATCAATGCACCGACAGGATTTTCCCTCAATACAATATTTGATAACGGTGGTTGCTGCTATGTGATTGGCTCGATGCGCAACAGCAAAATTATTACCGCTCAGCGCATGCTGCTGGTTCGCCTGTACCAGCTGGCAGAAAGGCGCGACCGAGTAAACCACACACCCCGCCCTATTGCTATTTACCTTTCCGAACTGAAATACCATTTATCCAAGCCTGCGCTGGAAGGCTTAGGTGCGGCACGGGATAAAGGGGTACACATTATTATGGACCACCAATCCATTGCCGATTTAAAAGATTGCCCGGCGGATTTGAAAAGCGATGCCGTAGTGGGTGCTGTCGTGGAGAATGCAAAATTCAAGCTGGTTTATCGTGTCATGGACCCTGATACCGCTGAGTGGGTGGCAAGGATGTCGGGTACCATATTAGTCGATGATGAAGTCCGCAAAGCGAAAACAGATGCGGTGCTGACAGAGACTATCGACAGCGAACGCACCATCAGGCAGGCCGAGCGTTTCTTTATCGACAGTAATATGGTGCTGAACCTGCCTGATTTTGTCAGCTTTATCTTTACCACCAAAGCCCTCCCCTCTGCTTCACTGATTTCTCCCATCAGGGTAAAAAAAAGGGAACTGGCGATCTGTGCCGTATCGCCCGCTGTTGCCGCCACCGCCGCAAGAATCAACATTTCCCTGAATTTTGACGAGGAGGAAATGTCATCCGGGCCGTCATCAACATCAGTTATCACGACAGCGCAATCCGACCTTTCTTTTGATAAGGCGGACGAGAAACACACAACAACAACGAGTGCAGGTAAAGAGGATAATCCCTCGTCACTGAACTTTTAAAAGGGGGGATGATGCTTATCACCGCATACCGCGAGCGCCAGACCCGACATCGCGAGAAGATAAAACGACTGCTGAATTTCCTGAAAGAAGAAACGTATAGTGATTTTAAAACATTGATGCTGCTGTTCGGCTTCAGGGATCATAAATCACTGTATTCCCTGCTTTCAAAAGTTGATGAAATGGGGTTAATACAAAAACACGTCCTGGTATCACGTACGAAGAAAATTTCATTGTGGGGAATTACCAACGACGGGCTAGCGGTTGTAATCCAGCCTGACTATGAAATTTTCCCGGCCCGGTTTGAGCCTTCAAAACTCACAGGCTGGACGCTGGAGCATCACCTTGATAATCAGATGGCGCGGATCATTCTCGAAAAAAAAGGCGCATCCGGCTGGATACATGGCGATCGCACAACTTTCCTGAGCCGTTATCAGGTCAGTCACCGCCCGGACGGGCTAATTGTCCTCCCCAGCGGCACGGTGATCGCCATCGAGACCGAGCGCCATCTGAAAACCAAAGCCCGCTACCAGTCGATCATCGCCAGTCATTTACTGGCCCGAACGCGTAAAGACTGGATCTACGTTTTTTATATTGTGCCAGACCCGCAAAAAAAACGCGGTCTTGAACGGCTGTTTGACAGCATCCAGTACGTCATCGTTAACCATCAGCACATCCCACTGGAAACCCGCCACCGGAATGTGTTCCGCATCTACACGATTGACGAACTGCAACGTCTCGATATCGCTACCTCAATACAAATTTAAATTTTACTGAACTCATGATAATAAGCGACAGCTCTCATTTTATGATTCTGTCATGCGCCTAGTATAAGGAACTATTGCATTCAGGGGTGATCAGGATAGCTTTGGATACCATTCTTCAGATGCAAGAAGATCTATTCTCTGAAACAGCATGTGAGAGAAATTGCTCTACGGTGTGGTTGTGACTGTAGCCTATTTTTCTCGGTTTCGTTCATGAAGAGGTCGTTCACTGGACGCTTACTCCGGGCTGAAGCGAACTGATTTTAAGTTGTTTTTATAAAAAAAACACATGAATTACTTACAGTTAAATTGATATTTAATAAAGATATCGAGTGATTTCTCCTGGCATAAAACTGGAACACAAAGCCACTTTCAAAGTCATTAAATTGTTATAATTTTGTTAGTGGCATTTTGCGCGACAAATGATTCCTGTATTCAGAAATATGGGTATTAATGGAGCGTTAAGTTTGGGGGTATAAGTCATCAAAAGCTAAAGTGGTTCTTGGTTTACTGGAAATATCTCCGCATGCTGTAGCAAACCACCTGAGATACGTACGCAACCGTATGGAAGAGACTACCACTACTCAGGCTATCCTGGTCGCCATTATAAGCCGCGAATTCAGGCCCGAGAAAGAGAGTTAACACCAATCAACGAGGAATACGTAATGACAAATGATAAAAGTAAACATCCGAAAGTGGATCATGCTGAAGAAAACGCATTTTTCCCCTCTGACTATTCTCTTAGTCAGTTTACCAGTCCCGTATCTGACCTTAGTGACTATGACTATCCCCAAAAGTGCATGGGAGGGAAGAAGGTGCTGGTCATTGCTGCGGATGAGCGTTACCTGATGACTGATAGCGGGGCTCTGTTCTCAACGGGAAACCATCCTGTTGAAACGCTTATTCCAATGTATCACCTGCATGCCGCTGGTTTTGATTTTGACATTGCGACAATCTCAGGTTACATGACCAAGTTCGAATACTGGGCGATGCCGCATAAGGATGAGAAAGTTATGCCATTTTTCAGCCGGTATAGAGACAAGTTCCAAAATCCTGAAAAATTGTCTGATGTATTGAATAGCCTGAACAAGCAAAGTGAATATGCTGCCGTGTTTATTCCTGGTGGCCACGGCGCACTGATTGGGCTGCCAGAAAGCAGCGCAGTAGCCGATACTCTTCGCTGGTTCATGAACAATGACCGCTTCGTCATATCCATTTGCCATGGCCCAGCAGCATTCCTTTCGCTGCGCAATGGTGAAAACCCTCTAAAAGGATATTCTATTTGTGCTTTCCCTGATTCAGCTGATAAGCAGACGCCCGATATAGGTTATATGCCGGGCCATCTCACATGGTATTTTGGGGAGGTGCTTAAGCAAATGGGGATGAATATTGTTAATGATGATATTAAAGGAAGCGTGTACAAGGATCGTAAGGTACTGACAGGTGACAGTCCTTTTGCGGCCAATGCGCTTGGTCAATTGGCAGCTAAAGAGCTCCTTTCAGTTTATGCCTCCTGAATATTGTTAATTTGAATGCAAAATACAGAAAATGGCGTAATTGATCTGGCAGCGACAGTTTCATTGATACATGTATCTGTCAGATCATAATTTAGTTTTTTGGCACGTGGCGGATTTGGTGGCCCTGCTTTCTGTTCGCTCCGTGCCAGAAGCAGACATTGCTTGATCATACCCTCCAATAGTGGACACGCGACTAATACAATTCAGCATTTAGATTCGCATCGGTCAAATTGACTCTATTTTATAAACATTAACTGGAGATTGAATAATATCATGTTTATCATTACATGTAGTTGAAGATATCTGATTAGCAATGTCAATATTAGGAATAAAAGCCATGGAAGTTTGTAAAAATAGGAGCAAAACAAACGCAAGAAATGTTCTAAGTAGAAGTTCATGCGTCATTTTAATACATGTTACCTTACGATTAACCCCGTCTCTATTTTTTCTAACAGCACAAAGATTTTCAACAATTAAATCTTTTTTGTATTCATCTCCATCCCCCCCCCAAATTTTGACTAAATCTACCGTGTCGATTCTATTGGAAGCAGAAACTTTTAAGGTATTAAAAGCCCATAATGCAGCTCTAAGCAAATTAGCAAGTGCATAGACAAAAATTGCGAATGACAAAAAATTAACAAAAGCATTATTTTTATCACTGCTAATAATACCGGGAACTAACGAGACCAATACAGGAGCAAGAGCAGTGATTGCTGTTAAATATATGGCAGCTTTACTCTCTGCACCTAATCTTCTTTGATTTTCTAATTCATTGAGTTTTTTTGCCTCATCTAGGGCTAGTTCACTTTCATTATTCCAGTCAGTATTTTTAATATTTAAGATATCGTTATCCAGCTTCTCTTGGTCTTGTCTTATTTCTTCAAGATTAAGTTCAACTAAAACTGGCCAAAAGAATTCTCTGATGTATTCAAAATTCATATCTACCGATCCTCATCAGTTCATCGACTATAGAACTAGCAATAGGAAGACCCGTCTGATTTTCTATCCATGCCCATTGACCGTTAGGATTAATTTCTAAAAACCAAAAAACATCATTTTCGTCGCAAATCAAATCTATTGCCCCAAATCGAAGATTAAGTGATTCGACTAAATCTATGCACTTAGAACTCACTGACGGAGGTAGCTCTAAAGATTTATGTTTTAAGTCAATTCGAGAACCCTTGCGCCAGTCTACCTTAGTTTCTTTATGACTTTGGGAGTAAATTGCCACAGAAAAAACTCTTTTTCCAACTACCGTTACTCTGACATCAAACTTTTTTATTATCTCATGCTGAACTATAATAGGCACCAAAGAAAGTGAACTCGAATCGGCCTCATCTAGCTGACCTAACCTGTTGGTAAATATTATACTTTCAGTATCATCACTTATAAATAGAGCTTGTCGTAAAGGTTTGCCGATCATTTGAGAACTAGTGCTAGATCTTTTTATTTCTTCAAATGAATTAGTGACAATCGACTCAGGAACATTAAAACCCAAACGTTTAGCGACAACCAGTTGCTTTGGTTTATCTTCAGCTAAAATTATATTAGCAGGCGAGCAAAACCAAAAAGAATCAAGTCGCGAATAAAGACTCTTAAGGAAACTATTCCATTCTCCCTGAATGTAATCAGCAATACTAGGATCAGTTATAGAGGCAGGAACTTCGGGATTCCCAGGTCTACGAAAGTAGGCAGCTTTAACATCGATACCTTTTATCGTGTTTCCATTAATAGATATACTCCAATCCATAAATGATGAATCTGACATAGAACTGTATGATCTTGGCAAGTCTTCTGTATTAAGACGGAAGTACTTGACACCTCGTTTCTTTAACTCAACTACGATATAATCCATAGTTATATCGCGCTTATTAGTCACTAATAATATCATTAAATTACACCTTCCCCTTGGTGATCATAAGTATGCATAGAGAAATCCTCATCTCTTTCTACTGCAACAAATGTTTTAATAGATAACTCCAGAAAATTTCCTTTATTCCAGTTATCATCGTCTCGTTCTTGGATTGTATCTGTTTTCGTCATTAACTCTAATAGGTGATTCATACTTGAATCAGCATCATCCCTTTCAAGCTGCGCCTCTGTTTTAGTGGTTAACTCAAGCATAGAAATTGATGAATCATCATCACTTTCTTGCCTTACTTTAGTTTTAGTTACTGTCTGTGTAAGAGTATATTTAGATATTATTGGGGTTTCTATCCTATCCTCTTCAACTACCCAAAGGTCTTGCTCATACGAGTACCAACCAGGAATGTTTTCCCCCTCGATTCTCTCGGTAGCGAATCGAGCCAAAAACGGTAAAGCCGAGCTATTACTTTTCATTTTATGCTCCACTGAGATTTAACGAGCCAAAATATTTAAAGAATTCAATAATTGAGTGTCGAGTGTTTCAGTTGCAGGAATTGGTAATCCGTTCGCAATGCGGTAATTTTTCACAGACAGCCTTGTAGATGGCCCCATTATGCCGTCAATATTCCCGTTGTAAAATCCCTTGTCCAGCAATGCGAATTGAACACGCATGATCAAACGCTTACGTTTCTCTGCACCAGAAGTCAGCCCATTACTTGCACGGTTAACTTCTGAAGTTCCAACAGAATTGGTGGTCGTGGTTATGTTATTGTCGTTAGAGCGAAGTGCACGCACAGAGGAAGAGGACGATGAGGAACTTGTACCTGAACTTGAAGAGCCAGATGAGCTTGGTGAGCTGTATGTTTTAGGATAATAGGGTGTACTTCCACCATAGTACCCGCCACCTGATGATGATCTGTGAGAACTATGGCTCCGATGGGAGCTATGACTGCGATGCCCTGCAATATAGAATGGAACTTCGGTGTTAAGTGGGGCTATCACTAAATCATGTTCATTAAGAGTCATACCTGGCAAATCACTCGCTCCGGTAGATGAATCACTTGCCCATACAGAATTATTGAGTGCCAAAAATCCCGGAAGTAAAGCAGCGAAATTAAATTTTTTCATAAAATTGGTCTCGGTGGTTGATGAAAACGGCCTTTTGAGGAACTGAAATAACCAGCACAGGAAGACTTCTGAGTGCATTCATCACATTCTTTCGGATAGTAATTTTTCCAATCAGAGATCGACTGAGCAGCAAGCTCCCAAGCTCTTTCAGGAAGATGACAAAAAGGATAATTAAAAATTGTTAGAGGTATGCCTGACCTGTGTGCAGCGTCTATGGCGGAGGTTATTTTCTCACTATAACTGCTGTGCTCAATGAAGATTGTTGACCAGTTCTTTCGTGCCCAACCGATAGATTCCAACCCCATCAGGGAAATCTGATTGATGTTGGAGAACACACGGCCAACGAACTCTACAATATCATCCAATTCTGTATAGTTAGCCAGTGTCGGAATAACTCTAAGTTCGATATTAATCCCTGAGTTTCCTGCATTAATTACCCCCTTAACCGTTTCATTAAATGCGCCATCACTCCCTACAAGATGGTCATGCACAAGTGGTCTTGATGAGTAGAGCGGGATACCAAAGGTGATTTTTATCTTTTTGCTTCGCTTTGCCATTTCCTGAGTAAAGTTTGTATCAGAAAATTTGCGTCCGTTTGTTAAAACATGCAAAGCAGTATCTGGTGAGTTCTCGATGATAAAATCAATGAAATGTAGGAAATCATCTCCATACAGAAGGGGTTCACCACCGCTGACCCCAACAACTCCATTCAAACCAAATGAAGCTATAGCAAGGGCTGATTGGGTAAGCAGCCAGTCATCATTTGCTTTCTTTGGTGGCTGGGAACAAAACAGGCACAGGTTATTGCAGCGTTCTGTAACTAAGACAGTATTATGATTGGCTCTGCGGGACAGAATAACGCGTATCATATTGCCATTGTTGATTATCCCAATATCTCCATCTTCAATTGACTCAAATAATTCAGTGCTAATAACAGAGTAATCAAAGCATGGTTGAATGGCATCATTATTGCCTTCAGCAACAACCAGTAAATTGGGCAAAAAGAATAAAGGGTTCACTGGTTTTTGTTTGCATAACCGATAGAACCCCGTGGGCACATTCTTTTTTGAAGCAAAATGAAAGATATCGTTCCTGATAACCTCAGACATATGCCCATCCTTTTAGCATCTCAGCCTTCGGACCACCTTCTGAGATGGAGTTCAGCAGATACCTGAACATCCCCTTGTGATACTGACAAAACGTTGACCGACTCCTATCACCGACAGGCTCACCTTGTACACTTATGTTCTGGCATGGGTCTGCACCGCAAAATGGTTGATACGCGCATGTATCACAACCTGGCAGAGCAAAATTGAACGATGAACTCAATACTGCGTTATAGTAAGGACTCTTGGAAAATGATAGCGTCTTAACCTCACCCGCACTGAACTCCGTTTCAGGATTCACCTTCTGCAACATACGGCTCTCATCGCTACCATATACTCGACCGTCATAATTGAAAAGAATACTGTTAAGCACGACCCCACTTGGCGACTTCAAATCCGCATAACCACTAAAACCGGGATTGAAGATCCTTTTCAGATGAATGGAGGCCGAATGTTCCACAACCCTTATCCCTTCAATGTTGATCTTAAGGATTTCATCTATCAACGAGGCATAGAAACTTAAGTATTCGTCCATAGAAAAGGTGAACGATGCTTTTTGTGCAAACCCATAGGGACTAACAGGTCGGATAAACATGTCCTTGAGGCCAAGAGACAAGTGAGCCTGGACAATCGATTCAGGATGCCTGATAAGATCTTTAGTAACTGTAGTAACCGTTGCAACGCGACCAGAGCCTAAAGACCGTTTGATAGCCTCTACTCCTGATACTGTTCTACTGTAAGCAAGCCCATGACCAAGAATTCGATTACTGTTGTGAACAACTTCCTCACCATCAAGCGAAACAGAGAACGTTATGTTCCTGTCTCTCGACCATTCAAGCATATCCTCATTCAAGACAGACAGGCTTGATGCTATCACCATCTCAAAATCGTTGCTTCCCAGAGTTTCAGCGCATTGCTCATAGATAGACTGGATTAAATCGAACCGCAAGAGTGGCTCTCCACCCTGTATCTCTATCTTGTAAGGTGGCGTCGAGAGTTTTTTGATAGTAGAAATGATGTCAGGGATGAGATTGGGATTTAGATCATAACCAGAGGCGTTTACGGAAGCTCTACTGACCTGACAATACTTGCAAGTATGGTCGCAACGTAATGTGGGCACAATCATGAAAATTGGCCTGACTGCCAGTTCATTCATCAATCGTTTTGCAAAAGCAGCACTTAAAGCATAGGGGGTTGTGGCAGATGAGCTTTCATTGGTTATGAAAAGCTTACTTTCTAGGGCGTTTGATTGTTCCGCACTTATTTGCTCATCAGCCAGATCAAGCAGGCCTTTCTCATCAATGAAGTGATGAAACCCAGCGAGATTGCTTAAAAACACCTGTCCATTGGGCAATCTGTCAAAATTGAAAGGCATCAATTCCATTAAGAAAGCCTTTCATCGACACTGCGAAGCACTTTATGGACAATAGAATCTCTCAACGCCCCTGTTTTATGCTCTAGTTTTTCTCGCAAAGTGTAATCATTCAGCAGCCTCTGGAATTCATAGAGGCATTCGGGGCTATCGCTTTCAAAAGAGATTGTCCAGTAGGATGGATCCTCACGGAGTTTCCATTGAGTAAGTGGAGTCATCCAGTATAGGCTGTTGCGTATAACCCATTCAGAATAAAGTTCTTTTTCAAACATCCTTTCGCACATTTCCATTACCTTCCAATACGAATAATCACTATCAGCAACCGCTTTTAAGCAGATTTTTCCTATGGAAACAATAATACAACATATCCGTTGATATGTTACAGTAACCGTACATAAGTTCCTTCTTAGGATTGTCTTAATTCCACTACAGGAACATGACTGTTCGGTGCTCGCTCTGCTTCACCAATATTACTAACTAAACCTTTACTGGTTTAGCACCCCAGCTCGCAAAGCCGCATTCCTTTGCGGCTTTTTGCTACTCAGCTTTTATCCATCAAATAGCAATGTGCTTTCGATGCCGCGCTGGCGGCCTTGAAAATATAGCGTTTGTCGTTCCTCAGTGCTTTAAGCCAGGAAGCGATATAACTTTCATGCTGAACTTCTCCAACTATCCCCAGATCCGCCATCAGGAATGCGCTCCCCAGCTCAGCGATCAACTCTTCAAACGCATATCCCTCGCTGCCAAATTTCCCTTTCATTTCACGGTTCAGCCGACTTTTTGCCCCACTCCAGTGAACGAGCTCATGCAGGCCAGTTGCGTAGAAATTGGCAGCATCGGCAAAAAGATACCGTTCCGGTAAGCGGATTTCGTCGGTTGAAGGTGTAAAAAAGGCATTCTGTCCTTTTTCAATAATGGTTGCACCGCTACTATGAAAAAGTGCTTCTGCACGTGGTAATGGCTCAAAGGTCTCTGCCGGAAAAACGGCTTCAGCACTCAGAGGCAAACCGTCAATTTGTTCAACATTAAACACAGTGAATGTTTTCAGCATCGGAATATAGTCAGTTTCTCCGTTATCATTTTCCTTTTCCAGCGTGGTATAGAAAATGGCGGTAGTGCCGTGTTCTCCCTGGCGCACCTGCCCACCGACCGCTTTTGCCTGTTTGTAGGTCATCCAGCGTGAATCACAGAATCCCTGTTTTGACGCGCTGCACCAAAGCAACATGATATTCATTCCGCTGTAAGCCGTACCGGTGGCGTAATTGGACGGTAAGCCGGACATACCGGGAGTTTGCTGCCAAGGACATACCCAAGGTTTAACCCCGGTTTCCAGCGCAGCAATTATGCTGTCGGTAACAGTCTGATAAATGTCGGTTCTGGTCGTTGAACATTTCGTTTTTGAGGAGCCTGACAGATCCAGCGAGGATACGCTGGTCGCCGCTGTCGTGTTAGGGGCACTTATCTGGGTATGAAGGGAAATAGTCATGTTTTTTCTCCGTCAGTGGTGTGATTTTCGTCTTCGTATCGCCTGACGGTTCGCTTTCCCGGCATCGTTCCATCCCGCAAGGGCGCAGCATGCGTGCCATTTACCCTTGCGGGACGGGTTGTGCTGGGAAACGATTAACCGGAAGCAGATACATGAACGGAAATCACGCGGGAGAAAAAACTATCCCTGAATAGACAGATATAGAGCCCCTTACTCGCCAGCGGTGAGAAAGGGTTTGGGGTTTGGGGTTTGGGGTTTGGGGTTTGGGGTTTGGGGTTTGGGGTTTGAATTTACAGGTATTAGTTCGGATCTGAGCTGCCGGTAAATTTGTTTGATAAAAACCACGACAATTATTTTTTTACCTCATTTCGGAGATAGAAACTTGATGTTAATTAATGTAATAACGTTTACGGAAGAACCACATAAAACCGGGCATTTTTAATTCAGGAAAACAAATTAAAAGAGTGACAAGCGTATTCTCTGGAGCGATGAATATCATCAGGAGATAAACAATGAATATCCAGAGTCCCCTTTTTGCCAGCATCATGCTCGCTCTGTCAGTGTTCTCTTCAGCACAGTCCATCCCTCTTGCCCGAGCGCTTCATCCCGAGGTTCCCATTCACCACCCTGCCGTCGTCAACTGTTCCGATACCGCAGAGCTACCCGATGAGAAAATCGTCTTGCCGGTATCCCCAGCATCACGAATGCATTCCTGAAACACATCTTCCTGAAGATGGAAGCTGGGGCACCTCTCCCCGGATTTGTCTTCTCAATTTTGATCGCTGGCTATGACTCAACTGCAGCTATTTAGATATGAGGCAGGGTGTTTCTTAAGATTCAACCAAGCGTTAAAGAGCGGACAAACTCGATCAGCTCCCTGCTTTTCCTGAATTTCGGCCAGCAAAGCGTTAGGGTCGTTGTGGCCTCGGGACCGTGCAGCAGGCAATAGCAGACATTAGGCAACGTTACAGAACGCTGGGTTTCTGGCACCAGCGTAACTCCTATTCCCATCGACACCATGCCAATAGCCACCGCAACATCGCGAGTAAAATAGATTTTTGGCGGGACAAAACTGGCCATCTCACAGGCATGTAATGCAGACCAGCCTAGCCCGACCCCGGGCGGATCTTTCTGGATCATAAATGTATCCCCGGACAACGTCCCCAGCTCTATTTTACCGGCACCTGCCTGCGGATGCGTGTGCGGTACTGCGGCGATGAGTGACCTGGTGGCGATATCCACGTAGTCCAGGTTGGCAAAATGCGGAACAGGCGATCGGAGCAGCCCCATATCCAGTTGATGGTCGAGCAGGAGGGTGAGCTGTTCGTCAACGTTGTGCTCCTCAATAACAATCTCAACATCCGGTTTAGTCTCGCGAAAACAGGTGATTAACCGTGTCAGGGCGGGATCAAGAATGGAAGATCCGACATAACCCAGTATGAGTTGTCCTTTATAGCCTTTTCGAAGGCTACTCGCACGGCTCAGCATTTTTTCGTAATGACTGACAGCGCTCCGCGCCTCCGCTGCAAGCTGAGTTCCTTCCACAGTCAGCGCCACATGACGACGATCACGCGTAAATAGCACCATGCCAAGCTGATCTTCCAGCACTCTAATCTGACGGCTTAAAGCTGGCTGCGTGATGTTGAGCCGCAGTGCGGCTTTTCCAAAATGCAGTTCTCTGGCAAGCACCACAAATGCATGCAAATACCGATAGTCCACACGTTCCTCCAATCACTATTTTTCGATAACAATCCCACATTAAAAACGTCGTTAATGTGATTAGACGGGGATTTATGTTGCCTCACATACTGTCAGTGATGTAACGGCTCGTCCTGTGATTGCCTGCAGGATGAAGATGAAAGCACACCGGGCATGCTGTCTCCCGGCGACTTACTGAGGAAAACGTAATGTCTCAAACACAAAAAGTGACTGACCTGCGCAGTGCGCTGGCCGTACTGCGCAAGTTTGATGATGAGCTTATCGAAACCGATGAACCCGTTGATCCAAGTGCAGAACTGTCAGGGGTGTACCGCTACATTGGGGCACACGGTACGGTCATGCGTCCGACCCGTATCGGTCCAGCCATGCTCTTTAACCGGATTAAAGGCTATACCGATATGCGAGTGCTGATAGGCCTTCTCGCCTCGCGAAAACGCGTGGCCCGGCTACTGGATACCACACCCGATAAGCTGGCCTTTTTACTGAAAGACGCGGTAAGCACCCCGATAAGCCCTGTCGTTATTCCGCAGGAAAATGCCGTCTGTCAGGAAGTAGTCCATCTGGCATCCGATCCGGATTTCAGTATCCTCAATATCCTGCCTGCCCCCACGAATACGCCGGAGGATGCCGGTCCTTACTTCACTCTCGGGATGTGCTACGCCGCCGATCCACATACCGACGATCACGACATCACTATTCACCGCCTGTGCGTGCAAAACAGGGATGAAATATCCATGTACTTCGTTCCCGGCAGGCATCTGGATGTGTTCCGCCAGAAGGCCGAGGAAGACGGAGCTCCACTTCCTATCTCGATCAGCATTGGTGTCGATCCAGCCATTGAAATCGGTGCCTGCTTCGAACCGCCCACAACTCCACTTGGTTTTGACGAACTGTCAGTGGCAGGGAGCTTGCGTAAACAGCCTGTCGAGCTATGCCAGTGTCTGACCGTGAATGCCCGGGCCATTGCGAACGCAGAAATCGTTATCGAGGGGGAACTCATTCCTAACTATCGGGTCAGGGAAGATCAAAATACCAACAGTGGTAAAGCCATGCCGGAATTCCCCGGCTATACCGGACAGGCGCAGCAAATGGTGCCAGTGATTAAAGTGAAAGCCATCACCCACCGCCGTCACCCAATTCTGCAGACCTGTATTGGTCCAAGTGACGAGCATACCAATATGGCGGGGATCCCCACCGAGGCCAGTATTCTGCAACTGGTGGAGCGCGCCCTTCCCGGCTTTGTGCAAAATGTTCACTGCCCATCACCCGGGACCGGAAAATATCTTGCCGTATTGCAGGTTAAAAAACGTCTGCCAAACGATGAAGGTCGTCAGCGTCAGGCGGCTCTTCTGGCCTTCTCCGCATTCTCGGAACTCAAGCATGTGATTCTGGTTGATGACGATGTGGATAGTTTCGATCTCAATGACGTGATATGGGCAATGACGACACGCTATCAGGGCGATATCAGCACGGTGTTCATACCCGGCGTAAGGTGCCACCCCCTCGATCCGTCCTCTGACCCGGCTTTTAGCTACTCCGTCCGCGACCACGGGATCGCCTGTAAAACTATTTTCGACTGTACCGTTCCGTTCACGATGAAAAGCCAGTTTCGCCGCTGCGAATTCATGGAGGTCGAGATCAGTCGTTTCCTCCCGGATAACTTCAAGTACTGAGGACGCCATAATGTCGACATCTGAATGTTCTCCTCGCAAGCGCGTCATCATTGGGATCAGTGGTGCATCCGGTTTTTTATATGGAGTGCAGGCCCTGCGTTATCTGCGACAACTTCACGTGGAAAGTCACGTTGTGATTTCTCCTGCCGCTCATCTGACCCGCAGTCTGGAAACCACTCTGTCAGAAGACGACGTTCATAAGCTGGCTGATGTAATTTATCCCTTTGATGATATTGCCGCCGACATCGCCAGCGGTTCGTTCAGGGCATCCGGGATGCTGATTGCCCCCTGCTCGATGAACACCCTCGCCGCTGTTGCGGCGGGCTTTACCAACAGTTTGCTGGCGCGAGCAGCCGATGTGACCCTGAAAGAGCGCCGGAGGCTGGTTCTGATGGTCCGGGAAACGCCGCTGCATACCGGGCACCTTCGTAACATGCTTCAGGTTACCGAAACCGGCGGCATCATTTTTCCGCCCGTACCTGCCTGGTATGCACGCCCTGCGAGTACTGAGAACATCATCGCTCATAGTGTTGCGCGGGCGCTGAGTTTACTCGACCTTGATTGCGACACATTGCCGCGCTGGGGTGAAACTCCCAACCTGAATAACAGGAGTAAATCGCTATGATTACAGGCCCATGGTTCAACGGCTCTGCCGTCGTGATCGGCGGGATGGCAGGAGCCATCATTAGCTCACGTCTACCTGAAAGGTTACGTACTTCAATGCCGCTCATTTTTGGTGCAGCCTCCCTGTGTATGGGGATCGTCCTGGTGACAAGTGTCAGCCATATGCCCGTCATGATTCTCTCGGTCCTTCTCGGTACACTGGTGGGCGAGCTCTGCTATCTGGAAAAAGGGATAAGCCACCTGGGCGGAAAAGCCCGTGGGTTGGTGGAGCTCGTCGCGAAAAGCGATCCCGGAGACAAAGACTCACAGGCGCAGTTTTTACAAAACTATGTGGCGATCATCGTCCTTTTTTGTGCCAGTGGCACCGGTATTTTTGGTGCGATGCACGAAGGCATGACCGGGGACTCGAGCATCCTTATCGCGAAAGCGTTCCTAGATTTGTTGACCGCCCTCATTTTTGCCACAACCCTGGGTTACGCCGTGGCATTAGTCGCTTTCCCCCAGCTTGTCATTCAGTTAGCACTCGCCTACAGTGCGATATATATATTGCCTCTGACCACGCCTGCCATGCAGGCCGACTTTTCAGCTGTGGGTGGCGTTCTAATGGTGGCGACTGGCCTGCGTATTTCCGGTATCAAGGTCTTCCCGGTAGCCAGTATGCTTCCTGCATTGGTACTGGCGATGCCAGTTTCCTCTTTCTGGACAACCTACTTCTGAGATAGAAAAGTACTTCGGTAAAAGTGGTCAACAAAGCATACCCCGCATTGATTACGTATTTTCTTCATTCCTGAGGGGGGTTGCCATTCATTACGGGCATCTTCACGGGCTCTTTGCCGCCCGTCCCCGCAGCCTCCGGATGTTACGGGCATCCAATGTCCGAAACATCCGGAGGACAATTAAAACAAAAAACGGAGGTTTTATTATGAAAAAGACGATAAAAGTGTCGTGCCGAAGTTTGTTATAAGGTTCAGAAGTCATTACTGCAGCGACCCTTGTTGCCTGACTATGAGCATTAACGAAAAATCTGGCCACGATATTTCCCGGCGACTATCGGCATGTAGAGTTCTATACCTGGTTTTATATTTTCAGTACTTCGTTGATGTTTTATTAAGTCAATCTCGCATATTATACAATTAGCGTAACTTCCGTCTGGAGAATATATGAATGCACTCACCCGCTGCACCCTACTGTCCTTACTGTGGCTCTGTGCTGCTCAGGTGTACGCCTTTCAAAGCACACCGCCAGAACAGCCCTTTTCTTCAAGGCAATCCGTAAATTCGGAGCAACACATTCAGGAATATAGTTACTCAGACAAACATGAACCTTTGCAAACAACGCCTTTAGGGGGCTGTAATGCTAGCCCGATTCCGGGATGTAATTACCCCACGCAATCTTACTCCGATTTTCACCAGAAGGAATGAGTGCCATTTTTACTAAATCAAGCTAACTGTTTTAATCAACTAACATCAAAACCGGGTGATAGCGCTTTGATAAAATTATTTATCAAGTCAGGCAAGTCAGATTCATCCGCATTTTGGAAAATAGCTGTCCAAGCTGTCATTATGGAATTTTGATTACCTGGCGATAATTTTACCAACCAAAAAAAAGCTATTCTCATAAATTTTGGAGGAAGGGATGGTAACAATTCAATCAGTAATTTTGACATTTTATTTTTGTCACCTTCTCCTCCAATATTTATCGACAATGATGCTAACTTACGTAAAACCTCAGTATTCTCATCCAATTTCAGGTTATCTAAAAATTCATTTACCCTATCCAGAATACAACCTACCGCTCGCTCATCACGCAATCGACTTATATTAGATTCACATATTTTATCTAATAATTCAATCTGAGCCTTTGTTGAAAAATCGAGATTATTTAAAATGGTTAGTATTATTTCGGTAAATTCTGTATTTGTAGTATTTGACAGCTGAGCATTACCATGTGTTATACAGTTGATTAGTGCTAAGGTTTCAGAGAAAGGATATCTATTAAGTTTTAGCCATTCAAAATGAAGGACAACTGCTTGCTGCTGAAGCACTTCTCGTCCTCGGGTATGTTCACTAATCCAGCGCATAAACTTGCTTCGACCAAAAAAAATCTCGTTTTTAGCAAAAACTCTTGAAACTACGGCAAATGTTATTTCTACATCTTCTTGAGTATCAGTTAAGTAAACTACAGCATCATGGCCTGTTCGTACGCGTTCTGACGTACGGACGCTTTGCAAACGTAAACAAATTACATTTAGATCATATGCCTCCATTTTTATCGCGGCATCTATAATTTTTTGACAACGGACAATATCCAGATAATCACCGACCTCAACTATAGTCTCGGAAAATTCCATAAGAGGACGTGTAAAATATTTCAGTTCAGGAGCTTGTTTTTCCAGTCCATTCTGCAACAATCCCAATCCAAAACGTCGCTCATCAATATCTCTGGCATCAATATTCTTCAACAAAGATATTTTCAAAGCCATGATGTCAGGTTCAACACATTCTAAAATACTGGTTGCAAGTTTCGCATGTCCAGATCTAAACCGACGATTTACTTCATCAAAAACTAAGTGTTCTTTTTTAGCTTCTGCCCAAAAACTAACAGATGGTTCCATACGCATTAGCAGACTTTTGGGTACTGATTGATCATAAGTACCACACACACAAAGACTGAGAAAAAGTTCGTATGCTTTATTACCATGTTGTTTAGCTTTCTGTATAGTTCGCTTAGCTATTATTGTTAGACTTGATCCCATTAATAGCAAGGAAAGGGGAAAAATCTCCCCTGATTGCATTAAAGATAGTAATTTTATTTTATTACCTGGACTTACTTTTCTATCAAGAACATTAGCTAGTTCATCTATTTCATTTTCAGATACCGCAGCAAGAGTATGGATGCATAGGGATGCCGGGTAATTTTTGGGGATACAGTTCGCCGACCTGTCAGTTGCGATGATGACTATATTACTATAGGTATGACGCTTTAGATCTTCAAAAATTTGCGAGTGATTTGAGATATCATCAATTACAATTAGAGCGGGTTTGCCAGCTAATTTAGCAAGACGTGCAATTTCATCCCATGCCTGCTCAATTAATTTTGATGGATTTGTCATCTCGAAAACAAGAGCTTGACCTGAACGATGTATATCCCAAGCAACACGACGGATAAGAGTTGATTTACCGGTTCCTGATGCACCCGAAATTAGGATCAACGATAAAGATTTACCCATATTTTTAAAGTCTTGATAAACTTTATCAGATTGGTCACGAATAATATCCATGCCATAATGAACAACTTCCCATGACCCCCTGCCACTCTCTCTAAACTCTTCAGCAGCATGTTCTTTTGCTGTGAATTGATTATCGCCGGGAAGAAGATTAAATGGAGAATCATTATGTAATGGGTGGTAAGGAGCAAGACCTGTTAGGCATTGCGATATATCATATGCAAATAACGAACAAGGTTTTATAAATAATTCCTTAATTCTTGAAATAGAATCATTGATTCGTTCAATTGGGACGCCAAATAAAGCCAATCTAGCTATTGCTAACAACTCTAAATCTTTCTTAATTTCCTGTTTTTGATCAAGGCTAACTTGCACATGATTAAGAACATATTCAGCAACTGCTTTGTACTCATTTTTTGTAGAAAGCGGGTTTTTCTCGTATGTAAATCCTTTTGAGAGTGTGTTTGCAAGTGTATTGGTTGATGTGTTTCTAATTAATTTCATCATCTCGGGACCGACAAAGACTCCCGTAGAGACAAACAAAAAACTCAGTTGTAGAGTATCAAGATGCTTAGTATTAGCTGGATGTCCACATGCATCTATAGTATCACGCATGAATCCATGCAAAATATCACGCATTTCAGTGAATGTGTACTCTGTCCCAGCAGTTTCTTTATATTGTATATAGAGCTGTTTTCCATCCCCAAACATAATATCTACATCTTGAGCCCCCTCATATCTTAGCTGTACTAAGCCATCATCGCATGTTAATAATTTTATAACATAATTTAATGCATGTGCCTCCTGATATCCAAATCCTTTTAATGCAATCATTCCACCTTGTCGGTGCTTTGTTTTTAAATCATCACCATCAACAACCCAGATAAGTTTATTCTCGCGCATCGTTGCTCCTGTATGCAAAACGACTATCCTAACGATTTTTCTGAAAAAAATCGATATCAATTAAGAACAGCTATGTTTCTTGACTATCTTTTCTCTTGATATTGATAATAAAAATATCATTTTTACAGCAATGGCTTTCATGTTGGTTTTGTTCTGTCCTATAACTGTCCATAGACAATTGTTAGCCAGTAAACTCAGTATTCTTATCTAAATAGCCGCACCAAATAGTAAATCACTTTGAAGGAATGCAGCCCCGACAGTGCGATTAGATCAATCGCCAACTGGGCAGAGTGATGTCGATCACAACATCTACATACTCAACCTGCCGTTCTCTTTCTACATAGTTACAGGTTTACTCAGACTTGGATATTCTTATCTGCAAAGACACAACACAAGGCAAAGCACTGACCCATTCAAACTAATTCTCTCTTCAGTATGTTGTAACTAATTACATATTTTCATACAGAGAAGGACATATGGCCTAGGTTAAAGTGTACATGCCTGTGTTATCCTGAGATCATTGATTTCAAGGAGATCGGCTAATAATAGCACTATCAGAATAATGAAAAATTCATCTAACGACATTCTTTTCGCATGGCAAGATTATCTGAAACTTAGTGGTGCGGAAAAGAGAAAAATACCGGCCAGCCTGGTTTCACGCGCAAAACAGCAGTTTATCATGGTAGGTAACCACCACCGGTTGCAGCAAGCAGGTGGATACCTGAAAGTTCTTGCGGACACTGTAGCTGAAGATTTCCTTATGGGCAGGGTAGCCAGCATCCAAATTTCGACAGTCTGAGCCAGACACCGCGCCTACAACGTTATTACCTTGACTGTGAACATATAGCCGCATTCAGTGCGCTGGGTAGCCAGTGTGAACAGGAGCTGGTTATTATCACTCCCTGGAGCCGTCGGGGGGTAAACAATATCAAAGACCAGAACTGGCGCAACTGGTAGCAACACAGCGGCGCAGAATCAGGGTTAAAGTCTATTACGGCTACTATCATCAGCGCTTGGATCGTGCGGATGATAACGATGAGATGTTGGTTACTGAGTACAAAGAACAGCTTGGAAAAGACAATGTTATCAGCCTGACTGAAGCTTCCCATGAAAAAGGTGCTTATATCAATGGCCGTTACATCGTTCTCGGGAGCTGGAACTGGCTGCAACATGGTTATCATGATAGCTGTGAGCGTAGCGAGCAGTTCGGTAATGCTATTCGTCATGAGATCAGCGCGGAGCTTGATGATGTGTCACTGGTGAAAGAGCTTAGAGAGAGGTTGCGGCTGGAATAACTGGCGAAGAACTAAAGCTGATAAACTGGTCTCAACTGAATCTTCGACATTGCAATGATTCAGTTCTCAGTGCTATCTTTTCGTATATATCAATATATAAAAACGGATTACTCCGAAAGCAAGTTAAATTACACACAGTTAAAACACATTGGTGAAAATATGTATTTATCAAATCTAAAAATAAACAATTTCAGACAATTTGAAGATTTTTCCTTAGCGTTAAATAAAGGGCTTAATCTACTTGTTGGTGAAAATAATGCAGGGAAGAGTTCCGTCATTGATGCAGTCCGGATTGTTCTTGATACTACATCTGTGGAATGGGTGAGTATAAAAAGTACCGATTTCCTCAGCGGCAAGAATGAACTATATATCCAATTAAAATTTGAAGATCTGTCAGCCCGTGAACTAGGATTATTTCTAGAATACTTAACCAACGAAGAAGTGACAACGGATGTTAGCAAGAGCTGTTTATATATAAATCTCTCAGCAAACATAACAATCAATCCATTCAAAAAGACTCAATTTATCAAGACGGAAATTCGATCTGGTTTGAGTAACGATGGTCCCATCATAGAAAGAGACATCAGAGAATATCTTGCTACAACATATTTAAAACCGCTACGCGATGCTGAGGTTGAACTATCGGCAGGGCGAACTTCAAGGCTCTCACAGATTTTAGGAAGTAATGTCAGTTTAGCTGGAGATGAAAGGGCGACACAGCGGATTATTGAATTACTAATTCGCGCCACACAGGCAATTCAAAATGATTCTTCGATTCAAATGACTCAAGAGAAAATTTCAACTCTTTTGAACTCTTTAACATTCAAATCCAATATCTTTACACCTTTCTTAAGTTTATTTGGGAGTAAAGAATATACTGAAATGAGTGCCCCGGAGAAAACGTTTGCTCTAAAATCTATTTTAGAGAAATTATCACTTGAACTCAACACCTCAGGAATTAAACATGGATTAGGTTATAACAGTCTATTGTTTATGGCTACGGAACTAATGTTAATTCGTCAGGAGGAGGATCAGTATTCACTTTTGCTAGTTGAGGAACCAGAGGCCCATCTTCATCCCCAACTACAGTTGAAATTCATTAATTACCTCAGGACTGAAAATAGTAAACTGCAATGTATTCTATCTACTCACAGTCCTGTGCTTTCATCAAAAGCCCCCTTGGAAAGCTTAATTTTAATGCAAGATGGAAAAGCCTTTCCTTTAAGAAAGGAATGCACCGCTCTAAGTGGTGATGACTATATATTTCTTGAGAAATTCTTAGACTCAACTAAGGCAAATATGTTTTTTGCAAGAGGTATATTAATTGTTGAGGGTATTGCAGAGATGGTGTTAATACCTAAAATAGCTGAATTACTAGGGCGACCTCTAGAGGATTATGCCGTATCACTGGTTAATGTCAATGGTTTATCCAGAAAGAGGTACGCTAAAGTTTATCGTTCTAACACCGCTTCAACGTCCCCTTCTCATCTCCCAATTAAAGTTGGGTGTGTTACTGATTTAGACCTATGGCCAGATGAAGCGGAGGCAACAACCTCAAACAGTTATGGGTTTAAACAAAAAATACAGCCTAATGAAACCACCGGCCGAGGGGGAAACCTTCAACATTGGCTGAATGAGTTGACATCAGAACAAATAAATCAGAAAAAAAATAGTAAAGCCGAGTTTGACGGAGAACTTGTTAAAACATTTATATCAAATGACTGGACATTTGAATTTTGCCTTGCTAAATATGGGCTAAGTGAAGAATTATATGAGGCCCTCCATGGTAACCTTATAGGCTATGAAGATCTTAGCACTGATGCACAAATAAGGTCTGTGCAATTATATGGAGAAATCGAAAATAAAGGTGATGGAAAGAGCGAAGTAAGTTATCTTCTTGCAAAGATTTTATCAAAATATAGTGAGCGACCTTCAGAGTTAAGGTCTAAGCTACCTCCTTATATTATAGAAGCTATCGAATATGTAACAGAAGAATTCTCTAATGACGAGGAGATGCCGAATGAACATTGAAATTACTGAAAGAGACATCAACGATGTTGAGCAAGAGTTAAACTTGTTATTTGATGATGCCAGACGCGAGATAATACAATCATATAATGATGTCCAGGCTTGTCCTGGTAGTGGAAAAACAACAATGGTAGCGGCCAAGTTGTTAATTATCGCGAAAAAATGGATGAGTTTACATCAAGGTGTGTGTGTCCTAACGCATACTAATGTAGCTAAAAAAGAAATTACAGACCGTCTCCAAACGAGTATACATGGTGGAAAATTGTTAACTTCACCACATTTCATCGGCACTATTCAAGAGTTCGTTAATAAATTTCTTGCAATACCTTATCTTCGTTCTCAAGGATTTAAAATAACTCACATCGATGATGAAATATGTTGTGCAAGAGGCTGGAGTTTGCTTCATAGAGGAACGAAAAACTACCTTGAAAGAAACAGAATAATATCCATCCAAGCTATGCAATATAAATTTATAGATGGATACCTTAACCTTAACATCCCTGGTTTCCGTAGAGAATCACAGTCGAACAGTTATCAAGATTTGATAAATGTAAAAAATACACTTATGGCAGAAGGTTATTTCTTTTATCATGAAATGTATGAAATTTCAAAAGACTATATCCACAATAACCCTGATATTATAAAAGCAATTCAATCTCGTTTTCCTATCGTTTTTATCGACGAAATGCAAGACACCCAAAAATTTCAAGATGAATTTTTAAACACAATCTTTCGAAATGATAATGATCAAGTTAAGATGCAACGGTTTGGCGATCCTGACCAAGCTATTTATGGGACTAATGAGGAAGAGAACCAAACCTATAATCAAGCAGAGTTAGAAAAAATAAAAAATAGTCATCGCTTTAATAGTTCTATCGCATCAATTGCTAGAAATCTAAGTTATAATCGCATAAATTTAACATCAGAAATCTCTCATCCCAATCAACCACTACATACAATATTTCTTGTTGATGATAGTTCTCGCACTAGTGTATTTGAGCATTTCGCTAATTTATGCTCGCAAACAGTTCCTATTAAATGTGAATATCCAATAAAATCTGTTGGTGCAGTTGGTAAAAAAAATGAAAACTCTTTAACGATTTACAGTTATTATGAGAATTTTGAAAAAACTGATTCTACGGTAGGATTCAAAAACACTAAATTAATTCAATATATATATGTTGCTCGACAACAAAATCGTAACAGTGAATCTTACCGTACAATCCTTGATGGAATTATTCATTTTGGGAGAGTATCTAATTCTCAGATCACAATGCAAGATGGTTCAAAATCTGATATATCAGTTGCAAACATAAAAAAACACCTTAAGTTATCTTCACTTTTTGTTGATTTTAACTTGTTAGCGATGTCCTTAATAACAAATGAAATATCCGAAGAAACCTGGGGGGATTCTGTTGCCTTGTTATTGGCTTACTTAGGTATTAATGTTTCTTATCGAAATCACATTTTTTATCTTTTGAGCATAATCTAATAAATGAAACCCTTGATAGTCCAACTAGAAATATTATCCCTTTTGAAATTGAGGGAAGGGTTATAGAGAATCAAATTGCAACAATTCATTCTGTAAAAGGAGAGACGCATGCTGCAACTTTACTTCTAGAAACAAAATATCATACTAATGATATAACAACCTTAATTGACTACATTCTTTTAGAAAATCTAACACAACCGTCAGAAGCCAGAAAAAAGAAATTCATGAAGCAAATATATGTTGCACTCACAAGACCTAAATATTTATTGTGTATTGCAATGAATAAATCAGGGTTTCCGGTCGAGCATATTTCAAAACATGAACTTGCAGGTTGGAATATTCGTGATTTAACTCAATAGTGATATTACTATTTCGTATAACGACGCTGTTGCTATAAATACCCCATAGCAACAGTAATATTCATAAGGAACTATTATTTTTTTTAATCGTATGTTTTTAAAAAAATCAGTTTATTCTTCAGAGAGTGTTTTATCATATTAAAAATGTGTTCTTTATGTATCGTACATCATTCTGACAAAACAGAAAAAGCTCAAATGTAGTTTCTTATACAGTCATTACGATGAGTATCAGTCTGGATACCAGAACAAGTCTCGTCATGCTAAGAATACATAGAAACTTTGAAACTATTAAGCTAACTCATTGAATGCTCTCATGAACCAAATTAGTGGTCATTTTTGTGGTCTTGACAACCCCAATTTTTAGGTTTAGCTTGTCAATCAGCCATTTAATGGCAAAGGCGATCCCAGTCAGAGGAGCCATATTTGAGAAGCCCGCTTAAGGAAACTTAAGCGGGCTTTTTGCTGTTTTGCATTTCAGTTGCGGGCCAAATCATTAAACCGTATTTTGAGAGCGATGCTCCCTGCTGGCTTCTTATTGCTTTAAATGATGAGGAAATATGGATTCGTTATTTGTCTACGGTACGCTGCGCCCCGGTCATTCCAATGCTCATATTATGGAAAACATCGGCGGTGAGTGGCTGCCGGGCTATGTGACCGGTACCTTTTATGAGAGAGGCTGGGGAGCTGCCGCTGACTTCCCCGGCATTGTGCTGGATAAAGATGGCCCTCAGGTTCAGGGCTACCTGTTCTTATCCAGCAATCTCCATGCGCACTGGCTGATGCTGGACGAATTTGAAGATGGCTACGACCGCGTTAAGGTCGAGGTCACAACCCTTGAGGGCCAGAAGGTTACCGCCTGGATTTACCAGCTAAAGCCGCGCTAAAACAGCCCGCCATGTCTCCCAGGGCAGGCTTTAGAATGTCCAGACATTAGCTTAAATCGTGCAGGTCTTTATCCAGCGCATCACTTAGCACAATATCTTCGAACGTTACCGCCAGCCCTCCCCGCTCCGGGGTACAGCACATAACTCCTACGCTGCATTTCTCCGTCACCGGGAAATGCGCCAGCCGCAACAAAGGCCAGGTTTTACCGTCTACCGAATATTGCAGGCGAAGGCTGTCACCTTTACGGGTCAGGCGCATCCAGAACTGACGGGCATCACCGGGGAAAAGCCCGGTTGCCCAGTCAGACTGGTCAAGCGTTAACACGCTGCCGATAGCCGGTGCGCCATCATTAAACTCAATCCCGGCCTTTAGCCAACGCTCTTTATTCGCCACAAACATGATGCCAGCCTGGTCATAGAGCGCGCTGAAATCTGCTTTTGCTTTCACCTGGAAAGTAAAATCACCGGCGACTTCGCGTCCATAAAAATGGCCGGAGAATCTTTCAAAATCGTACCAGGTTTTTCGCCAAAAATCGGTCTTTTCATCGGTTATCACCGCAAGAGAGCCGTTTTCCTGTTTCCACACCTGAGGTTCATTAATCCAGTAAAAATCCGTATGCATCACGACGCCCTTCTGGTTCCTGCCTTCGCTTAACGCCAGCCCAATTCAGGCGCGACGTATTTGAGAATAGATTCAATAACGTGCGCGTTATAATCCACGCCCAGCTGGTTCGGGACGGTTAACAGCAGCGTATCGGCTTCGGCGATGGCTTCGTCCTGCGCCAGCTGTTTGATCAGCAGCTCCGGCTCGGCGGCGTAGCTGCGCCCGAAGATAGCTCTGGTTTGCTGGTCGATATAGCCGACCTGGTCACCCTCTTTGCCGCTGCCGCCAAAGTAACTGCGGTCCCGCTGGTCCATCAGGGCGAAGATGCTGCGACTGACGGAAACTCTCGGCTCGCGGGTATGCCCCGCCGCTTTCCATGCTTCGCGGTAGGCGCGGATCTGCTTAGCCTGCTGGATGTGGAACGGCTCGCCGGTTTCATCGTTTTTCAGCGTCGAACTTTGCAGATGCATGCCCAGCTGCGCGGCCCACACGGCGGTGGCGTTAGAGCTTGCGCCCCACCAGATACGCTCCCGCAATCCCGCGGAATAGGGTTCCGGGCGCAGCAGGCCCGGCGGGTTTGGGAACATCGGCTGAGGGTTAGGCTCCGCGAAGCCTTCCCCCTTCAGCGCTTCAAGAAAGACTTCGGTATGGCGGCGAGCCATATCGGCTTCGGTTTCGCCTTCGACAGGAACATAGCCGAAGTAGCGCCAGCCGTCGATCACCTGCTCGGGCGAGCCGCGGCTGATGCCGAGCTGTAAACGGCTGCCGGAAATCAAGTCTGCCGCTCCGGCATCTTCAGCCATATAGAGCGGGTTTTCGTAGCGCATGTCGATAACGCCGGTGCCAATCTCTATACGTTTAGTTTTTGCACCAATGGCCGCCAGCAGGGGAAACGGGGAGCTAAGCTGCCGGGCGAAGTGGTGAACGCGGAAATAAGCGCCGTCCGCGCCCAGCTCTTCGGCGGCAACGGCAAGATCGATGGACTGCAACAGCGCGTCGGCCGCTGAACGGGTGCCGGACTGGGGAGAAGGCGACCAGTGGCCGAACGACAGAAAACCAATTTTTTTCATCGGGGACTATCCTCAGACTCGAAATCACAGGCTTACAGTGACAAAAATTGCGCCTCCTGCGCCAGCGAAATCTCCGTAAACCGCACTAAACGAAACAGTTACGCCAGCCGCCAGGCTCCCCGACGGCGATTGTAATCAAAAAGTAAATATCGTATAACAGGCACCTCCGAGGGGTGTCCTGTTATGGGCTGAGATGGCGTAAGCCGAACCCTTTGAACCTGATCTGGGTCATGCCAGCGAAGGGACGGTCGGCCATAGCGCTTAGCCTATGGCCTGTTCTCACCCCCAGCGTGCCCGGATCTCCACTTATTCAGGAGGTCCAATGTTCACCCCACTTTTCGAAAAGGGTCTTTACGGACGGTTACGCCAGCAGGCTGGTAGCCACTGGCAGGACTACGTTGCTCACCCGTTTATCCAGCAATTAGCCGTCGGCACCCTGCCCGAAGCCGCGTTTCGCCGTTATTTGACCCAGGATTATCTATTCCTGATCCACTTTGCCCGAGCCTATGCCCTGCTGGTCAGCAAACTCCGCACCCTGCCGGAAATGCGCACCGCCACCGCGTCGCTCAATGCCATCGTTGCCGAACTACCGCTGCACGTCGCCTATTGCACCCGCTGGGGCTTAAGCGAAGAGCAAATTGTGGCCCAGCAGGAAGCGCCGGAAACCATAAACTACACCCGCTACGTACTGGACATCGGCCACTCCGGCGACGCGCTCGATCTGCTGGCAGCCCTGATGCCCTGCGTGGCAGGTTACGCTGAAATTGGCCTGAACCTGCTGCACAGCCCTGCCACGGTGATGGAAGGCAATCCTTATGCTTCGTGGATACGCAATTACGGTGATGAGGGTTATCTGGCCGGAGTGCAGGCCTCTATCAACCTGCTTGAAACCGTCGGCCACCAGCGCGGTGCCGAAAGCCGCTTACCTGAACTGGCGGAGATTTTCACCACCGCCACCCGGCTGGAGTCGGCCTTTTGGCAGATGGGGCTAAACGCCTCATGACCGGCAAGCTAACCCCACCCGGCATTCAGGTACGGGATCTCAGCCTGCACTTTGGTAAGCAGGTCATTTTCGAGAAGCTGAACTTCGATATTGCAGGCGGCAGTTTTGTTGCCCTGCTCGGGGCCAGCGGCGCGGGAAAAACCAGCCTGCTGAAGATAATCGCCGGGCTTGCGCAGGCTGACGCCGGGAGCGTTACCGGCAGCGATGGGCAGCCCATTGCCGGGCGAATGGCCTGGATGGGGCAAAAAGACCTGCTTTATCCGTGGCTGACTATCGAAGAAAACGTGGCGCTTGGCTCACGCCTGCGGGGTGAAACGGTTGACCAGCAATGGGCGGCTCATCTGCTTGAGCGGGTAGGTTTGAGCGGTCACGCTCGCGCCTTACCGGCAGAGCTTTCTGGCGGTATGCGCCAGCGCGCCGCCATCGCACGGACGCTATATGAACGTAGGCCCATCGTGCTGATGGACGAGCCGTTTTCTGCACTGGACGCCATCACCCGCACCGCAATTCAGGATCTGGCCGCCGAGCTGCTGGCGGAGAATACCGTGCTGTTGATAACCCACGACCCGATGGAAGCCTGCCGCCTCAGCCACCGTATCCTGGTGCTGTCGCGCTGGCCTGCGGGTATCGACGATACGCACGTTGTTGCCGGGCAGCCTCCGCGTGCGCCGGACGATCCCGATCTGCTGAAAAGCCAGGCCGGGTTGCTGCAACAGCTGATGAGGGCCGCGCAATGACCGGGGAGAAAGAACACGTCCTGGTTCGCCTGCGCCGCGGCCTGGCGGTATTTGTCGGCCTGGTGGTGCTTTGGTGGCTGGCCACTCTGGGCGATATTCCTGCTTTTCTGCTGCCCTCTCCCACTGCCGTAGCGCAGGCGTTGTGGAATGGCCGGGATTATCTTGCCTGGCACACGCTGGTTACCGCATCTGAAATTATCAGCGGCCTGCTGCTCGGCATACTGCTGGGGGCGTTGCTGGCGCTGGGGATGATTTTCTCGCCCCGCCTGCAACGCTGGCTGATGCCGCTGGTGCTCACCAGCCAGGCGATCCCGGTGTTTGCCCTCGCGCCGCTCCTGGTGCTGTGGTTTGGGTTCGGGATGAGCGCCAAGGTGGCGATGGCGGTGTTGGTTATCTTTTTCCCGGTGGTTTCGGCCTTTTTTGACGGAATGCGCCGGGTCAACGGCGACTATCTCGATCTCGCCCAAACCATGGGCGCTTCACGCCGGGCGCAGTTAAGGCATGTCCGGCTGATGGCGGCGCTGCCCGCATTCGGTTCCGGCCTGCGCATGGCAGCCGCCGTTGCGCCAATCGGCGCGATTATCGGGGAATGGGTCGGCTCGGCCGAGGGGCTGGGTTACGTGATGCTGAACGCCAACGCGCGCATGCAGGCCGACGTTTGCTTTGCCGCGCTGTTTATTCTGGTGCTGATGACCGTCCTGCTTTGGCTGGCGGTGGATGCGCTGCTGAGGCACCTGATTACCTGGGTGCCGGAAAACGAATGATGTCTCTATTTATTAAGGGAACAAAATGCTGAAGAAAACCGCCTTCGGGCTGCTGCTCGGCGCGACGATGGCCGCTCAGGCTGGCGCTACTGAAAAACTGACTCTGGTGCTCGACTGGTACATTAATCCGGATCACGCGCCAATCCTGGTCGCCGAGCAGATTGGAGCTTTTAAAGAACAAGGGTTGGACGTCAAAATTGTCCCGCCTTCCGACCCGGCTCTGCCGCCTCGCCTTGTCGCCGCCGGGCAGGCGGATTTAGCTATTACCTACCAGCCGCAGCTGCATTTCTTTGCCGACCAGGGCCTGCCTCTGGTTCGCGTTGGCACGCTTATCAACACCCCCCTGAACACGGTGATGACCCTGGATAAAAGCATCACTTCCCCGGCGGGCCTGAAAGGCAAAAAAATAGGCTATTCGGTTAGCGGCATCGAGCAGGCCACGCTTGCGACTATGGCCGCCCATGAGCATATTTCGCCTGACGATATGAAGCTAATTAACGTGAACTTCCAGCTGACCGGCGCCCTGCTGGCGGGCCAGGTGGATGCGGTAATTGGCGGCTATCGTAATATTGAGGCGCAGGAGCTAAAACTTCAGGGCAAGGATCCGGTCGTGTTCAACGTTGAAGACTACGGCGTACCGGCCTACGACGAGCTGATTATCGTTGCCAACCGTAAAACGGCGGCAGAGCCGAAGATAAAGAAATTCCTCGCCGCGCTGAAGAAAGGCAATGAGTATCTTCAGGCACACCCGCAGGAAACCTGGCTGGCATTCGCCAAAAAACATCCTGAGCTAAACACCCCGCTGAATAAACTGGCCTGGCAGGCCAGCCTTCCGCTGTTTGCCGCAGACCCGGCAAAGCTCGATCGCGCACGTTATCAGGCCTACGAGCAGTTCCTGTTTGATAATAAGCTGATTAAGAAAATCACGCCGGTGGACGATTACGCTCTGGAACTGCATTAAACCTGACAAACCCGGCTGCCTTCAGGTTTGGCAGCCGGGCCGGGTAAGGCTTCTGCTATTCAAACCACGCATCAACTGGATCGTAGTATTTCGCCCAGGCTTGCGGACCTTCCGCCATTTCGGTATCGGTCAGCAAAGCATATTCCAGCTTCTCGCGCAGGCCAGCTTCATCCATATCAATGCCAATAAAGACAATTTCCTGGCGCGCATCGCCGATGCCGTCCTTCCAGTTGTTCATGATGTGCCGGAGGCTTTCAGGATCCTGCGGCCACTGTTCGCGGGGAATACTTGCCCACCACATCCCCGCCAGCCCCTGGCGCATCACGCCCCCAGCGTGGGACCACGACCCGGCATACTGCGGGCGGCTCGCCAGCCAGAAGAAACCTTTAGAGCGAAGAACGCCTTTTAACCCAGCATCGGCAACCATCTGGAAACGCGCCGGATGGAAGGGGCGACGAGCGCGAAAAACAAAATTGCGGATACCGTACTCTTCCGTTTCAGGAGTATGTTCGCCACGTAGCTCTTTTAGCCAGCCCGGAGCCTGTGCGGCGGCGTCAAAGTCAAACAGCCCGGTATTCAGAACCTGGTCAAGGCTCACCTGACTAAACGCCGAAGTGATGATTTTGGCCCTCGGGTTGAGGGAATGCAGCACGGACATCAGCCGCTTTTTCTCTTCTTCGCCAATAAGATCCGTTTTATTGAGGATCAGCACGTCACAAAATTCAATTTGGTCGATAAGCAGGTCAACCACCGTGCGTTCGTCGTCTTCCCCCATCGATTCCCCGCGCGACTGAATGCTCTCATAAGACTCATAGTCACGAAGGAAGTTAAAACCGTCCACCACCGTCACCATGGTATCGAGCAGCGCGATATCAGACAGGCTTTCGCCTTTGTCATCCACAAAGGTAAACGTCTCTGCGACCGGCAGAGGTTCGGAAATCCCGGTTGACTCAATCACCAGGTTATCAAAGCGCCCTTCCCTTGCAAGCTGGCTAATTTCCACCAGCAGGTCTTCGCGCAGCGTGCAGCAAATGCAGCCGTTGCTCATCTCAACCAGTTTCTCATCGGTGCGCGTCAGGCTTGAGCCACCTTCGCGCACCAGCGCAGCGTCGATATTCACTTCGGACATATCGTTGACAATCACCGCGACGCGTCGCCCTTCCCGGTTATTTAAAATATGGTTCAGTAGCGTGGTTTTCCCGGCGCCCAGAAACCCGGACAGCACGGTAACGGGCAGCTTTTTCGCCCCTTTATTCGCCTGTGTTAACGATGACATTGCAACTCCTTACTGACTTCATAGTCATTGTTGATATGTTATAACATAACAACAATGAGTTGTATTGTCATGCCGAAGGTTAAAAAAAGCGGGCAGGAGAAATGAAAAAAGCCAGCGGATGCTGGCTTAACGGAAGTGACGAGGAGATTACCGCAGGCGGAAGACGCGAACCAGGTCGCGCAGCTGCTGAGCCTGATCGTTGAGCGACGCGGCGGCGGCAACGGACTCTTCCACCAGCGCTGAGTTCTGCTGTGTAGTGGAGTCAATCATGCCGATGGCGCTATTGATTTGCGAAATACCGTCGGTTTGCTCCTGGCTCGCTTGCTTGATTTCGCCGAGGATACTGTCCATTTCCTGCACGTTGCTGATCATCCCGGCAATCTGGGCGTTTGCCTTCTCAACCAGCCCCATGCCGTCGCGGGTTTGAGTGGTGGAGTTTTCAATCAGGCTTCTGATCTCGCTCGCAGAAGAGGCACTTTTCTGCGCCAGCTGACGAACTTCACCGGCAACCACCGCAAAACCACGCCCATGTTCCCCGGCGCGAGCCGCTTCAACCGCCGCATTCAGGGCCAGAATATTGGTCTGGAAGGCGATGGAGTCGATAAGATTGATAATGTCCGACATACGGTTAGATGTTTCGTTAATCACGCGCATTTTGCTGGTGACCTGGGACATCATCTGGCCGTTGTTTTTCACCACAGATGCCGCTTCGGAAGAAAGTTTGGTCGCTTCGTTGGTGTGATCGTAGGTGTTTTTAACCGTCGCGGTAATCTGCTCCATTGAAGCCGCCGTTTGCTCAACCGAGCTGGCCTGCTCTTCGGTTCGCGCCGCCAGATCCTGGTTACCGGCAACAATTTGCGCCGCCGCCGAGGAGATGGTTTCTGACCCCTGCTGAACCTGATGGACAATCTCTTGCAGGCGCACTTTCATGCTCATCAGCGCCTGCAGCAGTTCTCCGGTTTCATCTTTATGGGTTACGGTAATGCTGCGCGTCAGGTCGCCTTCGGCAATCGCCTCGGCAAACTCGACCGCCTGCACCAGAGGGCGGGTAATAGAGCGGACAATAAAGATGCCAATCACCGTACCCAGCGCGATGCTGAGCAGCGTCAGCAGGATCATAATCAGGCGGTTGGAACGGTAATCTTTATCCACACGCTGCCCGGCGGCGTCCATTTTCTGGTTCTGAATAGCGATCAGTTCCTGAACTTTAGCCTTGTATTTCTCCTGTACCTGAATCGTGGTTCCCATCATCTCCTGTAATGCAGCCGGGCGATTGTTTTGCTGCACGGCCTGCAAAATACGGAAGCGGGAGTCCAGATATTCTTTACGAATGGCGGCCAATTCCTGCAACGCTTTCTGCGAAGCCGCGTCGGTACTTGATTTGCTCAGGTCAGCAAGCAGAGCGGTAATGTGCGCACTTAGCTCACCCAGATGCTTTTCTGACTTCTCACGGAACGTACCGGCATCGTCCAGCAGCATCAATTGCTGGGTGTTAACGAATTCCTGAAAGCTATCAACCAGGTCATTCGCTTTAACCGTGGTGGGGTAATCGCTATTAACAATCGTCTGAATACCGGTATTTGCCCGGTTCAGGCTTAACAAAGAAAGTACCGAACTGAAGACCATCAATAAAATAAAAAAGGCAATCGCCAGCGTTAATTTGCTGCGAATTTTCACATCATGTAGTGACATTTTTTCTCCCTGGGAAGCATATTTTTATGAATGTGCAAAATCCCCTGTGGCCGAAACCACAGAGATGAAATAAACACAAAGGGATGGAATCACCTCGTACAGGCTTATCGGATACATTCAGATTAACTTTATGAATTTGATCGGTTTTTTCGCATGGCCTGGCCACATGGATAGCCCTGGACTATTAATGGCTTAATGATTGATCGATAATTTGCGATAGGGATTATTTTTAAATCATATTTCGCAGAGGGAAGAATTTTTCGCACACTAAATTTTCAAATACAGCAAGAGCACAGTGTATATAAACGCACTGCGCTGCTGCTTTATTTAATTACTTAATATTTCATTAACAATGGCTGGAAATACCACAGCGGGGAAAGGGAATTACTAAATTTGATAATCAATCGCAGGTTCTTCCGGCTCCAGCGCCAGGCGTTTGATCTCATCCACCGACAGCTCGGGATTACACAGCTCGATAAAGCGCCAGACATAATTGCGCTGAAGCTGGCCGCGCCGGATACCCAGCCAGACGGTGTTGGCGTCAAACAGGTGGCGGGTATCAAGCCGCACCAGGCTGCTTCCCTCTTCGCCGCTGGCCTGGTCGGCAACAAGCCCGATGCCTAAGCCAAGCTCAACATAGGTTTTCACCACGTCGGAGTCCTGCGCGCTCAGCACCACGTCCGCCGTCAACCCGCGTCGGATAAAAGCCTCATCAATACGTGAACGCCCGGTAATTCCCTGCCTGTAGGTAATTAGCGGCCAGCGGCTGATGTCGTCCAGCGTCAGCGGGCTGGCATGAATCAGCGGGTGGCCCTGCGGAACCAGCAGGCTGTGATACCAGCGGAACCACGGGTAGGCGACCACCAGCGGATCTGTACTCAGGCGTTCGCTGGCAATGCCAATGTCCGCCGCGCCGCTGTGCAGCAGAGATTCAATTTCCTGGGGCGTTCCCTGAATCAGTTCAAGGCGAACTTCGGGGAATAATGCGCGGAAGGCTTTGATAACAACCGGCAGGCTATAGCGCGCCTGGGTATGGGTGGTGGCAATGGTCAGTACGCCACTGGTGTCGTTAGTAAATAAATCGGCCAGCCGTCGCACGTTGCTGGCTTCATTTAATATGCGCTCGGCAATCACCAGCAGCGCCTTACCCGGTTCGGTCATACCTAATAACCGTTTGCCACGACGGATGAAAATTTCAATCCCAAGCTCTTCTTCCAGCTCGCGTATATGGCGGCTGACGCCCGACTGAGAAGTGAAAAGCATATTGGCGACTTCGGTGAGATTGTAGTCCCGTCGCGCCGCCTCGCGGATTATTTTAAGTTGCTGGAAATTCACATCGCCCCCGGGATCGTAACTGTTCTTTACACCATTGTTAAAGTCACAGCCCCGGCGGGACAAATAATAAAAACCAGCAACCTATTCCATTTAGTAATAAGCAGGCTTAGCCCACCAACATCAGCTCGCGATTTTCCAGCGCCGGACGGGTCACCAGAGACATAAGAATATCTTTTACCGCCTGGGCCTGCGGCGACAGCGGCAGACGAGCAGAAAGGTTGAGGGAGAGCGGCAAATTAAGCGACGGACTGGTAATACGCGCCATCCAGCCGCCTGAGGAATCAGCCAGAGAGCGAGCAGCAGACTCTGGAAGCACGGTGACGCCCATTCCGCTGGCGATAGCCGCCGTTAAGGTCGAAATAGACTCAATTTCGCCGATGATTTTTGCCGTCAGGCGGCGCAGGGAGAAAGCTTCGTCCACGCGCTTGCGCACCGCGCTATAGTCACGCGGCAGGAACAGGTTCATCGCCGCTACGTCGGATAAATCAACCGTGGTTCCGGGGCAATCGCGAGTGCCGACCAGGAACAAATCTTCTTTCAACAGCGGCTGGCTAATCAGCCCCGCCGTTGGCGTGCGATCGTAGAGAACAGCCATATCGAGCTGGCCGCTCAGTAATTTATCATTCAGCTGCGAGCCGCTATTCTCGTGGAGATAAACCTGCACGTCCGGCAGCTCGGCGCGAACCGCCTGTAACAGCGGCATAGTAATTGAGGAAGCCGCCATCCCAGGCGCGAGGCCGATAGCAACCTGCCCGTTAATCGTCTGGCCGACGTTATTCACCGCCAATTGGGCCTGTTCGCACTGGCGCAGAATAGTGCGCGCGTGGGCATAAAGAATTTTGCCTGCTTCGGTCGGCGTGACGCCGCGCTTGGTGCGGATCAACAGTTGTTGGTCCAGCTCCCCTTCGAGCGTGGCAACCTGCTGGCTCAAAGCCGGCTGTGCGATGTGCAGTACTTCTGCGGCCTGGGTCAGGCTGCCAATATCAACAATTTTCACGAAGTACTTCAGTCGTCTTAAATTCATTTTGCCCCCTATTACGGAATGCCAGCGCCAGTCATGGCAGTGATGTCGTAATGGGTTTTGCAATATGCTTGCCACATTTCTCGTTTATGGCACAAACGCGTTAACAGGCTGGATAATAAGAGAAACTAATAAAGACTTCGGGGATGATTAATGAAACTGGGGTTTTGCTTATGCCCCATAAGAGGTATGAATGCACCACGAAGGTGCATTCTGAGACTGAAAACAGCGTGCCGGATAGGTTCCGACACGCCCGGTCACACTCCGGCCCACCACAGGCGCAGTTTCATGCCCCAGTAACTGGTCCAGCCGCTGGTGCTGGAGACCACTTTACCCTTATCTACCACCACCAGCGTTGGCGTTACGCCAATCTGCCAGCTTCGGGAAATAGCGCCGTCCGCGTCGTTAACCACCGGGAAGCTCGCGCCTTTACGCGCCAGCCAGCGGGCAACTTCGCTTTCATTCCCGGAACGAAGCGCAATCGTCATGACGTTGTTCCCTTCAGCTTGCAGCTTTGCCACATCCGGCGTAGTAAAGCGGCAAACCGCGCACCAGCTGGCCCAAAAATAGACCAGCAGCGGGCGTTCGGCACTAAGCGCCCCCAGCGTGACGGTCTGCCCGTCGAGAGTGTGCAGCGGCGTGCTGTCAAAAGCCGGCGGCGAGTGCGGCGCTCGCCACCAGTCCATCGCCAGCATCACGGCGGCCAGCAGCATCAGCAAAATCAATCCTTCGCGCAGCCAGCGCCTCAGCTTACTGACCATTGGCCGCCGCCAGTTTTTCTTTTACTACTGCTTCAAGCGTTTCCCACGGCACCGCGCCGGGGATCATCTCATCGCCAATAATGGTGGCAGGCGTTCCCTGAACCCCAACAATCCGGGCCAGCTGGAGGTTAGTACTCAGCGTTTCCATGCTTTTTTCATCCGGCGTAACCGGCGTTGCGCCGCTCTTCTCAACCGCAGCGGCGATGCTTGCGGCATCGTGGTAGCCTTTTTTCTGCATCAGTTTTTCATGCAGAGCCAGGAACTGGTCAGGATGCTGCCGCCAGGTGGTCAACACGGTACGCGCGGAGAGCACCGAACTTTCTCCTTTAAACGGCAGCGGTTTCACAATCACCGCAACCTGCGGATACTTCTGGACGATTTTTTCCAGCATCGGGTCCAGCTGCTTGCAGTAAGGACAGTTGTAATCGGTGAAGTTGACCAGGGTTAAAACCGGCTTTTTCGCCCCAAAGCTCGGGCTGGCCGGATCGTTAAACAGCGCCTGCTCAATCAGCACCTCCAGCTGTTTTTGCTGCTCGGCGGAAAACGGCGCGGCCTGTTCTTTAGCGGCCATAGTCAGCCCGGAGAACAGCGCGAAAAACAGAATGAAGATATATTTCATGGTTTAGATCCTTTGGCATCGTCCAGGGTGCTCAGCACCGAATCGCGAGACAGCAGCGTCGGCAGCACTTTGCCTTCCGGCAGCCCCGGGCCATAAATTTGGTTGAAAGGCACGGCAACCTGGCCGCGGCTTCTTAAGAAATCGGTAATTTGCGGGGAAGGCAGCGTCCAGTCGCCGCGCAGGGCAACCACGTCCGGGGCCTGCAATGCGTCCTGCACATCTTCTTTATTCAGCACGTTGTATTTATTGGCCTTGCAGGTGATACACCAGTCGGCCGTGACGTCGATAAATACCCGCTTGTGTTGGGCAAGCGCGTCCTGAATAGCCTGCTCGCTGAGCGGCTGCCAGGCGATGTTCTCCTGCGCAGGCTTGCCGGAGGAAATGCCAAAATGCACCAGCAGCAGGCTCGCCAGCCAGATAGCGGAGCCGAGCATCAGCAGGCCGAGGATCCGGCGCAGCCAGTTCATCCATTTGCCCGGACGAGGCAAGCGCATGGCAAGCCCGGGGCGCAGAGCTATCAGTAGCCACGGCAGGCTCATACCCAGCCCTAAGGCCAGGAACAGCCCCCACAGCACCGGATAAGAAGCGGTCAGCGCCACGGCAACTGCCGTCCCCAGGAACGGAGCGCTGCAAGGCGTAGCGAGCAGCGTGGCAAATGCGCCCTGCCAGAAATGCCCCGCCATGCCGCTGCCGCCCTGCGTTGCCAGGCGGGTGTTCATATTCGAAGAAAGACGGAACTCAAACAGGCCAAACAGACTGGCGCTGAACACCAGCATCACTACCGCCATAAACCCGATAAACCACGGGTTCTGGAACTGAATACCCCAGCCCAATGCCTGATTCGTCAGGCGCAGAACCGTCATCAGCAGCGCAAGCACCATAAAGGAGGCGAGAATACCCGCCACGGAGGCAAGAAACTGGCGGCGAACCAGACCGCGGTCTTTTTCCTGCACCAGCAGGATCGAGCCGAGCTTCATGCCCAGCACCGGCAGCACGCAGGGCATCAGATTGAGGATAAGCCCGCCAACCAGCGCCATCAACACGACCTGCCAAAGCGGAATGCCGCTGTTGCCTCCTGCGCCAGCAGAAGCGGAGCCGATAGTCAGCGTACTTTGCTGGGCAATACCGCCGTCTTCCAGCACCAGAGTAAGCGCTTTACCCCGCAGATCCGGCGCACCTTCGCCCCAACTGTCGCTGACCGGCACCGTCGCCTGAAGGCTATCGCCTTCGATACGGAACTGCGGTTTGCCGAGGTCCGCGTCTTCCGGTGGGTCGAGATAAAGACCGGGCTTATTCCAGCCCCCCGCACGCACGGCATCCACTACCAGCTCGCCCTGGCGATAGCCCACTTTCAGAGAGTCCGTCAGCCCGCTGGCAACCGGCACCTGCCCCATTGCCTGGGCGAAGTCATGGTCAAACTGAGCGTCCTGATGCGTAGGCGTTACGCTGAAGTGATAATCGGTCAGCAGGCAGACGTTGCTACAGGTGGATAGCGTCAGCACGCCGCTTATAGCCTCCGGCGCGGTGCCTTTGATAACCATCGGGAGGGTGACCTGGTTGTGATAGCCCTGGGTCGTTATCCCGGCAACATCAAAGCGCGCCGGCGTTGGCCAGAACCACTCCACCTTTGGCATTTCTCCCTGCCAGGCAATAGACGGCGCAACGCCGCCCTCGCCCGGCGAGCGCCAGTAGGTTTTCCAGCCTTTCTCCAGCTTCACGTCCAGCAGCAGGCGAGTTTCGTTATTAGGTGCGGTATCCGCGCGCAGCCTGACGCTGGCGTGATCGTTGTCCGGCGAAGTCAGCCAGCCGGTTTCCGCCGCCCAGGATACGGGCAGCCAAAGCAATAGCAAGCTGAGCAGCGCCAGCCTGAAGCGAGTAAACATGTTTTTTCTCCGTAAATGATTAACTAACTGTCGGTAACAGCCGGTTTGTCATTCACGGAATACGCAGAAGCGTAGATGCACCCTGAGGGTGGGAGATGAAGTGGCTCTGGGGGTCAAGAACGGCATGCGCGTGGAGCGCACAGGTGCCAGCAGAGAAAGCAGCAGGCAAAGCGCAAGCAGCGCGCCTTCAAACAGTACCGGCGGCACGCTCAGCAACGACTTGGCGCTGAGTTCACAAGGGGTCACCGGGGCGGCATCTTCAGCCTGCGGGTTATCCTGCTGGGCAACCAGGGTAGTAGCGGCGGCTTCCATTTGCAGCGCGTGCATACCCGCCATGCGCTGCGCGGTACACACCAGTACCACTACACATGCCAGGCAGAGAAACCAAATCCCTATACGCTGCTGTTTGACCATTACGCCCTCACTGTTTAACCCGGCTTATCTTAACCGCTGGCGAAATATTGGCAATCTTTGCCCTGTAAAGTTATGTCTGAGCGCGATTTATCGCCCGGTTTGCTTGTTTTATCGGCAAACGATTCAAAAGGCGCATTGCAGGCTTTGACAAGCCTGACCTGCCTCGCTAATATTCGCCCCGTTCACACGATTCCTCTGTAGTTCAGTCGGTAGAACGGCGGACTGTTAATCCGTATGTCACTGGTTCGAGTCCAGTCAGAGGAGCCATATTTGAGAAGCCCGCTTAAGGAAACTTAAGCGGGCTTTTTGCTTTTGGCTTCGCCACCCCTCCCCCACTGCCCTCCACCGTTTAAACCGCACACAATCTTTTGCATCCTGAAAGCAGAGCAAGGTATAATAATATCTAAACATTTTCCCTGGTGTTGCTCAGGTCGTTGACCACCTGATCCGCAGACGTGTTGGCGTGGCGGGTCAGGTTTCTTTTCATAATGATTAGAAAACCAAATGATTAGCCACGGATGGATGTTTACGGGCAGGGATGCCTGGCGCATTGTGCGCCCGATCCTTTGATAAGAATATATGATGTTTTCTTCGTTTGCTCCCCAGGTTCAATGTCTACATCAGCCAAAGCGATTTACAGGGCATAAAGCCGCTCGCCGGATAAGCATTAGATATGGTGCAATCTGGCCGCTCGCTCAACGTATCCACCGACCCAATTCCCCGCCAGAGCGCCACCTTGCTCATTGCATGAAAAACAAACGCCACCCACCTACGTTTTAATTAATGAAAGCTAAAAATATACCCCTGAAAATCACGCATTCCGTTTTCTTATAATAAACATTTATCGTGTTGATAATTTTTTATCACCGTGTTTTAGTCCAAATCAATTAACGCCAATTTAATTAATTGAGGGCTAAGTGCCATGCAGGATATTCGTGAAAAGATGAACCCGAATTTTAGCGTATTGCAGGGTGGGCTCTTTAGCAGCGTAAAAAAAGCGGATGTCGGCACCGCCATACTCGACTTAATGAATAACGGCGTGGACATGCTTTGCTGGGCGGATCCCTTTTTTCCCGACCACGTATTACCCCAGCATATTGCCGATGCCGTAAGCCAGTCGATGGTTAACGGAAGCGCCAGCCATTATACAATGCCGATTGGCAACCCTTATTTAAAAGAGAAAATAGCCGAGAAACTGAAGCGTTATAATCATTTAAATGTCGATCCGCAGCGCAATATTCTTATCACCCCTGGTTCTGACTCCGGGCTGCTCTTCGCGATGATGCCGTTTATTAATGAAGGCGATGAGGTTCTGATCCATGCGCCCTCTTATCCGAGCAATTTTCTAAACGTGGAGCTGCTCGGCGGCAAGCCGGTTTCCGTGGAGCTGAAGGCGGTAAATAACTATCAGATAGATATTGCCGCCTTCGAAGAAAAGCTGAGCGTAAAAACCAAAATGGTGGTGCTCACCAACCCCAATAACCCTACCGGGACGGTATTCCGCCGCGAAAGTCTGGAACAGATTGCGGACTTTGTTATCCGCCATGACCTGGTGCTGGTGGTTGACCAGGCGTTTGAAGACGCCATTTTCGACGATATTGATTTTTGCTCTGTGGCTTCGCTGCCCGGTATGTGGGAGCGCACGGTTAGCGTATTTTCGTTTTCCAAAGGCATGGGGCTGAGCGGGTTCCGCGTGGGCTACCTGGTGGCGGACGACCGGATTATGGATGTGCTGTTTGGCTGTACCGTTAACGTGCTTGGCGCCACCAACACGTCGTCGCAGGCGGGCATGCTGGCCGCGCTGGATAAGCCACAATTTATGGATGAATACATTCAGATATTCGATGCACGCAGAAAAAAGGCATTTGAGATAATTAATTCAATCCCCGGTGTTTCCATGGCGTTGCCGGAAAGCGGATTTTTATCCTGGATAGATATTTCCAGCCTGGGAAGCTCCGCGTTTATCTGTGATTATTTATTAGAACACGCCGGGGTTATTGTTAATGCCGGCACGCCGTACGGCGAAGGTGGAGAAGGTTTTATTCGTCTGGTTCACGGCTGTTATAAAGATGACGACAAGCTGTATGCCGTCCTCAATAAAATAAAAGATACACTCACTTTATTAGCGCAGCACCAGGGGATAAGCAATGATTGAAAATGAACTCACCTTTCACGGCGGGAAGAATATTGCACTCTTGCCGATAGCACTCTTTATTATTTCATGCTCGCTGTTTTTTTCGGTTTACCACGTTTTTGATTTAACCGCGCTGGCGATGTGCGCTTTTATTGCCATTATGATCGGGGCTGTTTTTTCCCGCAACGTCAATGAATACTGGAGGGCAGTCGTTTCTCAGGGTATCGGGAGCGAAATGGCGGTGACTATCGCCACCATTCTTTTAGTCATCGGCATGTATGCAAAAATGATTGCCCAGTCCGGCGTGGCGGACAGCTTTGCTTTGCTGGCAAGCCACCTTGGCCTGCATGACGGAGCCTTTACCCTGTTTACCTTTGTGGCCGTGTGCGTGGTCTCAACGGCGACCGGCACCTCCATCGGCACCCTTTTTACCGCCTTCCCGGTTTTCTACCCTTCCGGCATTCTGCTGGGCGCTGACCCGGTGGTGCTGGCCAGCGCGATCCTGTGCGGCGCAATTTTTGGCGATAACATTGCGCCAATCTCGGACACCACGGTAGCCTCTGCCTCAACCCAAAGCTATACCCATCGCCGCGGCAGCGCAGAAATAGCAGGCGTAGTGGCCGCGCGTTTCCCGTTCGCGATAGTCAGCGCTCTGATTGCCTGCGTATTTTTCTATCTGTTCGGTACTCACAGCGGCCCGGTTCCTTCTCTGCCGGTCACCCATCATGACCAAGCTTCCTGGCGTAGCCTGTGGATGCTGGTGCCTATGGCGGTTCTGCTGCTGGTTGCCATGAAGACGCGAAACATCTTCAAAGCCATTCCTTCCGGGATCTGTGCCGGGATTGTGATTGGCCTGCTGGCCGGTATTTTTCACCTCCAGGACATCTTCACGCTGGATAACGGCAACGCCGGAGGCTTTCTGTATAAAGGGTTCAGCGGCATGGTAAGCACTATTCTGTTCGTGCTTTCCCTGTTCGGCATTATCGGTATTCTGCGAGCCAGCAACACCATGGAGCGTATTTCTTCCGCGATATGCCGCAGCCGTCTGGCTCAGTCTTCACGCGGAGCGGAATGGTGCATTGCTGCCGGATCTATTGTTGCCACCGCTTTAGTGGGCGGCGTGACCAGCGCCTCTATTCTGGCCTTTGGCCCGGTAGCGAGCGAAATTGGCGCTCGCCGGTCGCTGCATCCTTACCGCCGCGCGGTGCTGCTGGACTGCTTCGCAATGACGCTGGCCGCAATCCTTCCGTTCCTGAGCGCGTTTATTTTTATCGTCACCGCAATTATCAGTTCGCTGCACAAAGACTATCCGTTTATTAACGACGTCAACCCGATCTCTCTGTCGCTGACCTCGTTCTACCCGCTGGCGCTGTTTGTGGTGATGTCGTTTGCCATCGTCGTGGGTTGGGGCCGCCGCTATGAAAATAGCCGGGGCGAAGCCGTTACCCAGCCGGAGAAAGAGTAGCCAATATGACTCAGGATGAAATTATTAAGTCATGGACTCCGATGGTTGATTTTATCGCCCTCACCTACGGCGAACATTGCGAAGTGATTTTGCATGACCTGCGGAATATCGATAAATCCATCGTCGCCATCAGCCAGAACCCTATTTCCGGGCGGCAGCCTGGCGGCACGATTACCGATTTTGCGCTGAAAATCATTCAGGACAGGTTGTGGGAAGACAAGGACTTCATCACGAACTACAAGGGCCGGATCCCCGGGAAGTCTGAAAATCTGCGATCCTCAACGTTTTTCATCCGCGATGAAGAAAACGAGATCATCGCCATGCTGTGCATGAATGTCGATCTCACCCCGCTTTCAATGGCGAAGAAGGTGATTGAGGGATTACTGTTCACTGAGCAGGAAAACAAAGTTGATGAGGAAACGTTGAGCAGCCTTTCGATGACCGACATGCTGCACGAGCTGATTTCTGATGTGCTGAAAACGTCTCCCCGCTCCCCCGCGCTGCTGGTGATGGAGGAAAAGAAAGAGATAGTCCGCAAGCTGAACGACAAAGGCGTGTTTTCGCTTAAAGGAGCGGTAGCGGAAGTTGCAAGGCGGCTTGAAACCTCCGAGCAAACTATTTACCGCTATCTGAAATAGTGGATGATGCAGGCGAGCCAGCAACGGTTCGCCTGCAACACGATAATTACACTTCGGTCAGGATTTGGCTGAATTCAAGGCGGGACTTCGGCAGCCCGGCGTTGAAATCTTCCACGCTGCGGTAGCCAATCGGCACGATAACCGAACTGGTGAACCCCTTATCACGCAGGCTAAATTCTTCATCCAGAATACGGGCGTCAAAGCCTTCAATCGGCACGGCATCAATGTTCAGCGTGGAAACACCCAGCAAGAAGTTGCCCACATTGAGGTAAACCTGCTTCTCCATCCAGTGCTGGGCGTCTTTCAGGTCAAAGCGGTGCATATTGGCAAAATAAGAGCGGCCTTTATGCTGGCCTTCCATCGCCTGCTGGCTGGCAAAACGCCCGTCTGCCTGTTCTTTTTCTAGCAGGGCTTTCAGGTACGTTTCATCGATGGTGGTTCTGGTGCAGAACACCACAACGTGAGAGGCATCCAGCACTTTGCGCTCGTTAAACACGTAAAAACCTGATGTGGATTTTGCAATACGCGCCTTGCCTTCTTCGCTGCTCGCCAGAATGAAATGCCACGGCTGCGAGTTGGTGCTCGACGGGCTGAGGCGCAGCAGATTTTTAACTTTTTCGATCTCTTCGGCGGCTATTTTTTTAGAAGCATCGAAGGCTTTGGTCGCATAGCGTTTAGACGCTGCATCAATAATATTCATCATTTTTCCCTGTGGATTTCTTAATTCCGCGGCGGCGGGCGGGCCACCGCAGGCCAATTAAATGTCTATCGCTTCCAGCGGCACCAGCTTCAGAGGCTCCGCCAGCAGGTCGTCCATCTGCTTAACAAAAGCCTGGAAGTGCGGCAGCGAGTTATGCAGCTCAAGCGCCTGTTGCCCGCGCCAGGACTCGCGAACGTAAAAGGCGTCCGGTTCGTCTTTTAGCTGGAACAAAGCGTAATCCAGGCAGCCCGGCTCTTGCCGACTCGGCGCCACCAGCGCTTTTAATGCCGCTTTGAGGTTCTCCCTCTGCCCTGCTTTCGCCTTCAACATGGCGATGATCGTCAGCGTTTCCGTGCTCGCCATGTTAAAACCCCTCCAGCACGATTTTGCCAACGGCACGGCCGGTTTCCAGCAGCTCGTGGGCACGCCTGAGGTTGGCGGAGCTGATTGTACCGTAATGTTCGCCGAGAGTGGTTCGCAGCACGCCCTGGTCGATAAGATTTGCCACGCGAGTCAGGAGGTTATGCTGCTCGATGATATTGCTGGTGGTAAACATGGAGCGGGTAAACATAAATTCCCAGTGCAGCGAAATGCTTTTCGCTTTCAGGGCACGAACGTCCAGCGCGTCTGGGTCGTCAATCAGGGCGAATTTCCCCTGCGGAATAAGGGCTTCGATCAGTTGGCCGTAATGCTGCTCGGTATTGGTCAGGCTGGCAACGTGAGTCACCTGCTTGATGCCGATGCGTTTTAGCTCTTCGGTCAGCGGCTTGCCGTGGTCAATAACGTAATGCGCGCCCAGTTCGGTGGCCCATTTCTGGCTTTCAGGGCGAGAGGCCGTACCGATAACGATCGCTTTTGTCAGCTTACGCGCCAGTTGAGTCAGAATTGACCCCACGCCGCCAGCCGCGCCAACAATCAGCAGCACGTCATTTTCGCTGCCGTTCTCCTTAATCCCAAGACGGTCGAACAGCATCTCCCAGGCGGTGATGGCCGTCAGAGGCAATGCAGCAGCGGCGGCGTTATCAACGGACTTAGGCTTCAGCGCCGCAATACGCTCGTCCACCAGCTGATATTCGCTGTTGCTGCCTGGGCGAGTCAAAGACCCGGCATACCAGACTTCGTCTCCCGGCTGGAACAGGGTTACGGCCTCGCCGACTTCAACCACTTTGCCTACGGCGTCCCAGCCCAGTATACGAGGCTCGCCGCCCGCATAACCAGCGCGAACTTTGGTGTCCACCGGGTTAACGGAAATAGCGTTAACTTCTACCAGAATATCGTGGCCGCCAGCCTGAGGCCTGGGTAAAGTAATATCCTGTAGCGCTTCGAGATTGCTGCCGTTTTCGGCGGCACGGGTAATAGCGATAGCTTTCATAGCGACTCCAGCGAGGTAATGGGTTCATCAATTTAGTAAAATCATGGTACAAGGAGCGCTAAACGCGAAAAACAGGCGCCAGGAAACAACACTTATACTCGGAGAGTGAAAATGCTCAGGCTGGAAGACCTTACTCTGTTCGTCAGGGCCGCGGCGTTAAACAGTTTTAGCGATACCGCCAGAGAGGCCGGGCTACAGCCCGCCCAGGTCAGCACCGCCATTAAGCGGCTTGAGCAAAGCCTCAATATTCGCCTGTTTGCCCGCTCCACCCGCAGCCTGAGGCTGACGCCGGAAGGCGAGGCCTGGCTACCGTATGCGGTACAGGTGCTGCAAACGCTTGAGGCGGGCTATGAACAGATCCAGCCGCCCAGCGACGAAGTTCGGGGCATTTTGCAAATCGCCGTGCCGTCCGACCTCGGGCGCAATATGCTGCTGGCGGTGTTCCAGGCGTTTCGCCGCAGCCACCCTGCCCTGAGCCTGAAAATCCTCTTTTCCGATCAAATAACCGATGTCTTTAAAGATCCGGTGGATGTGGCATTCCGCTACGGCAACAACGACGATGCCTCATTTATTTCGCTCCCGGTTGCGCCAGAAAACCGCCGCGTGGTCGTTGCTTCTCCGGACTATATTGAACGCCACGGCGAGCCAAAAACCATCAGTGATTTAGCCCAGCACAACGCGCTGACCTACGTTTTGCGCGGGCGGGTTTATGACAACTGGACGTTTACCCGCCACGGCAACAAGCACCACGTAGCGGTAAAAGGGACGATGATGAGCGACGACGCGGAGGTTATTCACCGGCTGGCGCTCCACGGCGAAGGCATTACTTATAAATCGTGGCTGGATGTGGCGGAAGATGTGCGGGCCGGGCGCTTAAAGCTGCTGCTGCCCCAGTACGAGGGGGACAGCATTCCGCTGAACCTGATTTGCCCGCACCGCAAACAGCTCTCTGCCACGGTGCGGCTGCTGCATGAGGCGGTAAAAGCGCGCTGCGAAATTGAGATGCGCACCCTTCCCGCCGTTAAAGATTAGAACGCCACCCAGTCATCCGCCGCCGCGCCCGCTGCGGCGGGTTTAGCTAACGGCTTAACCTTTGCTTCAGGAACAAAGTTTTCATCACGCCCGGAGAGGCGGAAGCGGGCAACCGCTTTCTGCAATGTTTCCGTCTGGCCTTCCAGCGCCGCCGCCGCCGCCGAAATCTGCTCGACCAGGGCGGCGTTTTGTTGGGTCACGCTGTCCATCTCGCTGACGGCCACGCTGACCTGCGAAATCCCCTTGCTCTGCTCGTCGGTCGCGGAGGCAATTTGCTTCATGATTTGCGTGGTGTCGGACACCGCCTTAAGCACCTCTTTCATTGTGTTGCCCGCCTCGTTGACCAGCGCCGAACCGCTGTTGACGCGGCTGACCGAATCGGCAATCAGCGTTTCGATTTCTTTTGCCGCACCTGCGCTACGGCTAGCCAGATTGCGCACTTCACCCGCTACCACGGCAAAACCACGTCCCTGTTCGCCCGCGCGTGCGGCCTCAACGGCGGCGTTCAGCGCCAGAATGTTGGTCTGGAAGGCAATGCTGTTAATGACGCTGGTGATTTCGCTGATTTTTCTGGAGCTGTTGGAAATCCCTTCCATTGTGACCACCACGTCTCCCACCAGCTTGCCGCTGCGGCTCGCGGTTTGAGAAGCCTTCTCGGCAATGCTGCTGGCCTGGCGGGCGTTCTCGGCGTTGAATTTCACCGTTGCGGTCAGCTGTTCCATGCTGGCGGCAGTCTCTTCCAGCGCCGCCGCCTGCTCCTCGGTGCGCGACGAGAGATCGTTATTGCCGGAGGAAATCTCCGCCGAGCCACGATAGATGTTTTCCGTGCCGCTGCGGATAGCGCTAACCGCCTCGCGCAGGCTGCTTTGCATCTCGGCAAGCAGCGGGAACAGTTTACCCACGCAGTTGCGGCCAAAATCCTCTATCGGGTGGCTCAGGTCGCCTTTGGCGATTGTCGAAAAATGCTCGCGAATGCGATCCAGAGGCTTGACCAGCAGGTTAACGAGGTAGCGGTCGGTAAACAGCAGGATCAGCAGCCCAATCACGATAGCCACCACCACGGTCACCTTCATCAGGCGCGTCAGCCCGTCTACCGCGACCCTGGTGCGGTCCAGCCGCTCTTCGGCTACCGAGGTGAATTTACTGCTGCTGGCACCAAATGCCCGGCTTAACGGCGGGGTCACCTGCGTTGCCTGCTGGCGATAGTCCGCAGCCGAACCCTGCTGCGCGAGCTGCATCTGAACGGCCACGCCGTTATCCAGTAGCTTCTGCCACTTGTCGATAACGTCGGCAGAAACTGCCGGGTCCATTGGCCCTGGCGAAACGCTTTTCAGCCGCTCAAGTTCTTTTTTCATATTATCCAGCGCTTCCTGCACCGGCTTAAAATCTGTGGCTTCTCCGGCGGCTTTCGCCTCCATAACGCGTGAAAGGCGGGTAATAAAACGGAAATACTGGTCGTTACCCTTGCTTAGAATCGTCATCTGGGACACCAGCTGACGGTCAACGGCGTTGCCGTCACCGAGCTTAGCCAGCGAATAGACGGTAAACACGCCCACGGCAGACCACAGCAGGCAAAACAGCCCCAAAACGGTAAGCATCACCCGGCGTACGGTAAAGTTCTTTAACATTCCCATGTGTATCCCCAATTCGTTATTGTCGTTATCCCATTTACCTCGGGTATCACTTTGGTTATCGGCAATGCCTGCCCGGGTATTCATCTATTTGTGATGATTTTTTTATGAGGCACACAACTCGGGCTGTCTTCCCCTTCCGTTCTCGCCACGGCATGACATACTGAGGGTCTAACCCGGTTTGAACCGGTAAAGGAGAATCAATGGATAATAACGTTGCAAATCAGGGGCTGACGCCTGCGCAGGCTCTGGAAAAGCTGGAAGAATTGTACGAAAACTCGGTCGCCGCGCTGCGCGATGCAATAGCCCTCTATACCCAACAGGGCACGCTGCCGGACGTTGACGCCCGCTCCGACGGCCTGTTCGTTTACCCGGAGCTACGCGTAAGCTGGGACGGCGTTCCCAGAGGCCCGAAGAACACCCGCTCCTACGCTCGTTTTACCCATTCCGGCAGCTATACCACCACGGTAACGCGCCCGGCGCTGTTCCGCAGCTACCTCAATGAGCAATTAAGCCTGCTGTGCGAAGATTACGGCGTCCACATTGAAGTTGGCCCGTCGCAGCACGAAATCCCTTACCCGTACGTGCTGGACGGCCTGAACCTCGACCGCACCATGAGCGCGGGGCTGACGCGCCATTTCCCGACCACCGAGCTGGCGCAAATTGGCGACGAAACGGCGGACGGGCTGTTCCACCCGACCGAGGCCTGGCCGCTTTCGCACTTTGATGCACGCCGCGTTGACTTCTCGCTGGCTCGCCTGCGCCACTACACCGGCACGCCGGTTGAGCACTTCCAGCCCTTTGTGCTGTTCACCAACTACACCCGCTACGTGGATGAGTTTGTGCGCTGGGGCTGCCAGCAAATTCTTGACCCGGACAGCCCGTATATCGCGCTCTCCTGCGCGGGCGGCACCTGGCTGACCGCCGAGACGGAAGCCCCGGAAGAAGCGATTTCCGACCTCGCCTGGAAGAAACACCAGATGCCGGCCTGGCACCTGATCGACAAAAACGGCAGCGGCATCACGCTTATCAACATCGGGGTTGGCCCGTCCAATGCCAAAACCATCTGCGACCACCTTGCGGTACTGCGCCCGGATGCCTGGCTGATGATTGGCCACTGCGGCGGCCTGCGCGAGAGCCAGCAGATTGGCGATTACGTGCTGGCGCATGCCTACCTGCGTGACGACCACGTGCTCGACGCCGTGCTGCCGCCGGATATTCCTATCCCGAGCATCGCCGAAGTACAGCGTGCGCTTTACGACGCCACCAAACAGGTCAGCGGCATGCCGGGCGAAGAGGTCAAACAGCGCCTGCGTACCGGGACGGTGGTCACCACCGATGACCGTAACTGGGAGCTGCGTTATTCCGCCTCGGCGCTGCGTTTCAACCTTAGCCGCGCGGTCGCAATCGATATGGAGAGCGCCACGATTGCCGCCCAGGGTTACCGCTTCCGCGTGCCTTACGGCACTCTGCTTTGCGTATCCGATAAGCCGCTGCACGGCGAGATAAAACTGCCGGGCCAGGCAAACCGCTTCTATGAAGGGGCGATTTCCGAGCACCTGCAAATCGGCATTCGGGCCATTGATCTCCTGCGCGCCGAAGGTGAAAAGCTGCATTCGCGCAAGCTACGCACCTTCAACGAACCGCCGTTCCGCTAACAACAATAATAAGGAAACTGGATGCAACACACCTCCACACTCGCCGCACTGCGTGCGCGGCTCACGGAGCGCGAACTGGACGGGATTATCGTCCCGCGTGCCGATGCTCACCAGAGCGAAGACTGCGCCCCACACGACAATAAACTGGCCTTTATCAGCGGCTTTACCGGCTCGGCCGGGCTGGCGCTGATCCTCGCCGACCGCGCCCTGTTATTCGTTGATGGCCGCTACCAGGTACAGGCTCGCCACCAGGTGAATTTGCAGGAGTTCGACATTCACCATCTGCATGACGAGCCGCTTCACCTTTGGCTGCGCGACAATCTCCCCGCAGGAAAACGTATCGCCTTCGAACCGCTGCTAATGGTAAACAGCCAGTACGAAAATCTGCGTACCAGCGGCTGCGACCTGGTGGCCGTGGATGACGATCCGCTCGATGCTATCTGGCCCGATCGCCCGGCGGCACCCTGCGGAGCCATTAGCGCCATGCCGGAGGAATTGAGCGGTGAAAGTTCTGCCTCAAAACGCTCTCGCGTGGCTCAGGCGCTGAATAAAACCGGTGCCGATTACCTGGCGCTGACGCTGCCGGACAACATCGCCTGGCTGCTGAACGTGCGCGGGTCCGATATTGCGATGAACCCCGTCCCGCACTCCTTCGCCCTGGTGAGCGCCAGCGGCGACATCGAGTGGTTTGTTGATCCGGCCAAACTGCACGGGCTGGATAACGCCGCGCTGGCAGGGATAACGCACCAGCCGATGGAGGCTTTTATCGGGCGCTGCCAGCAGGTAGCGGCGGGAAAACGCATCCTTATTGACGCCGATTACGCGCCCGTGGCGGTTCGCTTCGCCGTTGAACAAGGAGGCGGCGAGGTGATATGGGCCGCAGACCCGCTAACGTTTATCAAATCCAATAAAAATGAAACCGAGCTGGCGGGCTACCGCAGCAGCCACGTTGATGACGGCGTAGCCTGGGTGAATTTCCTGGCCTGGCTGACCCGGGAAGTTCCGCTGCGCGAGGCCGCAGGCAACCCTGTAACGGAGCTGGAAGCCCAGGAAAAACAGCTTGGCTTCCGCCAGCAGAGCGCTAACTTTACCGAGCAGAGTTTTAGCACTATTTCCGCCGCGGGCAGTAACGCCGCGATGTGCCATTACCACTCATCCCCGGAAACCAACTTCGCGCTTACCGGCGATCGGTTCTACCTGAATGATTCCGGCGGCCAGTATTTCAACGGCACCACCGACGCCACGCGCACCCTGAGCTTTGGCGAGCTGGACGCGAACCGCCGCCTGCATTACACCGCGGTACTCAAAGGCTTCCTGGCGCTTATCTCCCTGCAATTCCCGCAGGGTACTCAGGGCCACCAACTGGATGCGTTTGCCCGCGCCCCGCTTTGGGCGCTGGGGCTGGATTACGACCACGGCACCGGGCACGGCGTGGGCCACCGCCTGATGATCCATGAAAACCCGCACCGCATGGCGAAAAAGGTGAACCCGTGGCCGATGCTGCCGGGCAACATCATTACCATCGAGCCGGGCTATTATCTGGCGGACCATTACGGTATTCGTATTGAAAACCAGGTGGAAGTCGTCGCTTCGCAGCCCGGCTTCTGCAAGTTTGCCTCGCTGACGCTCATCCCTATTGACCTGGCGGCGGTAGATTTTGATTTACTGAGTACCCAGGAGATAGCCTGGCTTGACGATTACCATCGGCAGGTGCGCGAGACGCTCTCCCCTCGCGTTGGAGAAGAAACCCGCCACTGGCTTGCTTCAGCTACGGAGCCGGTCAGCGTTCAGCGCAGCCGGTAACCGCTCAAAGGCCGCAGAAATGCGGCCTTTTTCATTGATTTGCTGGATTAATCGGCAGTTGAGCGCATTTCGCCAAAACAGGCTTTGACAACCCGCCCCCCCGCCGTTAATATGCGCCCCGTTCACACGATTCCTCTGTAGTTCAGTCGGTAGAACGGCGGACTGTTAATCCGTATGTCACTGGTTCGAGTCCAGTCAGAGGAGCCATATTTGAGAAGCCCGCTTAAGGAAACTTAAGCGGGCTTTTTGCTTTAATTTAACGAGAGATATTTATTGTCAAATAAAACGACAGGTGAATAATTTCTCACAAATCTAATCCAGCCCCACGGCCTTTGAGCCACTCTTTTCTTTCGCGATAATCCGGCAATACCTTGTCCACCTCGTTCCAGAACGCTTCTGAGTGATCCCGATAACGCAGATGGCAAAGCTCATGGACGATGATATAGTCAATGACGCTTAGCGGCGCCATCAGGCATTTCCAGTGGAAATAGAGATCGCCGCTCGTGCCGCATGAAGCCCAGCGGTAACCCAGATCCTTAATTTGTATTGTACCGGGATTCACACCTACTTTGGCTGCAAACCACGCCACTCGACTGCGGATACGAGGCAAACCTTTCATCTGATAAAAAAGTACGAACGCCTGGTGAGCCGCGGAATAGCCCTCCTCTTCGATAATCTCACGCCGCATGCAGAAGCGGCCATCCTTAAGTTTGAGATCGTCAATTTGTCCGGTGATTAACTGAAGTCGGTAGCCGCTTCCCAGATAGAGAAAAGTCTCACCGTTAACCCATTCACGCACTACTCGTGTAGCATTAAGATCGCGCCACTCAGCCAGATTACGGTAAATCCACATGCGCTTGCTGAACACGGTTTCATCTACCTGCTCAGGTGTCATTCGCTGGGGAGGCCGCACGGTAATAGCACCGTTGCGTTCAATCACAATGTCGGTAGTCTGACGATCGCTTCCTGCCAATAATTGATATTCAATATCGCGAACCTGCCGGCGTTGCATCATGCATCCTCCGTCCGTACCATGTTAATCAGTTCATTATGGCGATTTTTAGCCAGTTTCATGATTTCCACGGCCACTCGCTCACGATTCAGCTTCAACTCCTCGATTCCAGTCCTGGCGATCTCGGTTTTAATCAAACCACGCACGCGTTTTTGTTTGTCAGGATTCAGCCAGAAGTCGATGCTGGCGATGCTTTCTTGCAGTATTGTCACCGAGGTACCCATCAATGCCTTGAACGCGGGCTTATCCGCATCATTAACAGCACCGCTGACAAAGCCAAGCTGAGCAATGTGCTGGTAAAAAGTGGTCACTTCCTTACTCATCCCCCCTTCACCTTGCTGTCGACCTGCGATAGCCTCCTTGCGTAGCTCAGTCAGTTTTTCAGCCAGAAATTCCCATTCGTCGTGATGCTTCTCTATCAGTGCATTTACCTTTTCAGACAGGCTCCTATAGAAGGCAGGATCCTCATCGTGGTGGACAGTACAGTGCTTGCGAATAGCATGTTCCATCTCGCTCGCTTTGGCTTCACTGTTCTGCCCGGCATGACTGGCCAGCTTCTCAAGAAAGTCTTCTGATAACAGCTCTACCGGTGGTACCTTCGGGTTGATTCCAAGACTGATTAGATGCTCATTAATCAGGGCCTTCACCTTTTCACCCGCACTCCCAAGGTCAAGGCTGGTGTCCTTATAACGCTCTCTGGCGACCTGCAAAATGTAACCGAACCTTTTTGCAGGTACACGATAGGTTTGGGCAGAGTGATGCGGCAGGATGATATCCAGGCTCATCAGAAACTTTTTGAGATAGACCTCGAAGTCCGCACGTTTTTTCTCATCTTTGAGCGCCTTAACCGCCTCATGTACGACGCCTGCCTCAGCATCCAGATTAGGCAACTCACCATTAACGAAGGCCCTAATCTTCCTGATCCCCAGGGCGCTGAAATGTTGCAGTAACCGCTGATAGCGCTCCTCCAGTACCGGCAACTCTGACGTGATATTCTGCATTCCGTCGTGCAGTTCCTGCAACTCATCACTGGCGGCGTACAACGTCAGCGCCTCTGTCAAGTGATTGGCCAGGCCGATATAATCAACGATGTAACCCCGCTGTTTGCCCTTTTTCACACGGTTGGTACGCGCGATAGCCTGTAACAAGCTGTGCTCGCGTAATTTTTTATCGATATACATCACCTGCTCAATTGGCGCATCAAAGCCCGTTAGCAGCATGTCGCATACAATCAGAAAGGCAATGCCGGTATTTGTTTTGTCGGGATCATTCAAATCGAAGCTACGGCAGAAGTTCTCCACTGCATTCATGCGCTGTGCCTGTTTGCGCGCAGAAGTGATAAAGGCTGCTTCGTTAGTGCCATCGCTGGAAATAACCACCGCAGTTTTAAGAAAACGCAGACGCTCAATCAACGCTGTATCTGGCAAAGTCAGCCCTTCTTCCCTGGCTATTCGTTCAGCTAATGCCGCTTCGATACCGTTGCGGTAACGCACACAGGCCAGCTTAGAATGGCACACCACCTGTGCCTTAAAGCCATTTGGCAGGATGTTGTCCACATAGTGCGCAACCAAATCACGAGCAATGGCGTTGATACGGTTTTCTGCCTCCAGAATGTCACCGGTAGCGCCGTATTTTTTCTTGATCGCCAGCAACTCCTCATCACTGCGGTCTTTGAATAGATCTTCAAACGCCGTATCAAAAGCATGCTTCTCGTTCAGCGCACTGTCAGCGGTTTTACCCTCATAGAGGATTTGTAGCGTAGCGCCATCGTTCACCGCATCCATCAGCCGGTAGGTATCGATGTACTCACCAAAACGCTTGCGGGTTTTCTTTTCGCCATGACGATCGGTAATCAAGGGTGTGCCAGTGAATGCAATCCTTGCCGCGTTGGGAAAGGCCTCAAACAGGTTATCACCAAGGTCTGAACTTTGAGTACGGTGTGCCTCATCAATCATCAAAATGATGCGTTCAGAGCTGTTCACCACGCCAAAGGTCTTACCTGCGGGGATGGCCAGATAGGTGCCCAGCGCCTCGGCGACCGCATTAGTCAACGTCTGCTTTTGCTCCTGGAACTTGTGCACCATCACCATGCTTACGTCCGAGCTATCAGTAGCAAGATGTGCACGCAAGCCCTGCCGGCTTTCAATCACATTCACCCGCCCGCCGATCAGGGTCGCGGTGCTGCACAACTGTTCTTCCAGGTCCTGTCGGTCATTCACCAGAACCAGCTTGTAATCGCTCAGGTCGAGACTGGCACGGATCGTTCGGGCTAAAAACACCATGGTCAACGACTTGCCTGAGCCCTGGGTATGCCATACAACACCGCTTCGCTCCAGCGCTGTATCGCCCTGACGCAGACGTTCGATAATCTTGCCTGCAGCACGAAATTGCTGGTAGCGGCACACCACTTTGACGCGCGGACCACCGTCGGTATCCATAAACACCGCACTGGTACGCAAAATCTGTAGCAGATTGGTTTTATTCAGCATCCCGGCAATCAGTTGCTGCTGGGCATTCATTCCCTCGCGGGCGGCATCATCTTGCGGGTAGAGCGTCTTCCAGGCGTAGTAATGTTCTTCGCCGGAGGTAATGCTGCCGTAGTCCGCTTCCAGGCCACAACTGCGAATCAGCAACAGGTTACTGTGGAAAAGCCGTGGTTCACCTTCTTTCAGGCCCGCATTTATCGTTTCCTTCCGTCGACCCATATAGCGCTGTAACTGCACAAAGGCTTCCTGCATCGGGTTCGCACAGGTTTCCGACCCTTTCTTACATTCCACCACCGCCAAAGGAATACCATTCACGAATAACACAATATCGGGAATGATAAATGCCTTCACACAGCCCGGCGTGTCAATGCGGAACTGGTTGATGGCGTGGAATTGATTGTTCTCTGGGGTGTGGAAGTCTATCAGGCGCACAACCGGATCGGTTTCACCGGTCAGTTCGTTGCTTTCGGTCTGTGCCTTGAACAGCAGCGCCTGCACCGCCTCATTGGCCTCCAATAGGGTACGGTTAGGCTGGCGAAGAAGTTGGCCACGTATGTCTTCCAGTTGTCTTTCCGTTAACCATTCGCGACCATCATCAGTGCGGTTGATGGCGCGCACAGCGTTGTCGAACACCTGCGGCAAAAGCCAACTACGGAAGTTGCTGCGCAGGCTGAGACCCGCCTGCTGTGGGATGCCGCTGCCCTGGTCGATCACCGTCCAGCCCTGTTCAGCCAGTTGGTGCAGAAACGGCTTTTCGACTTCGCTGTATTCGCTCATACAGAATCCCCTTCTACATTCCCAGCCAATTCCCGCTCCAGTTGTTCTATGCTGGGTAAACTGGTTTGCAACTCCACCGGCAGCGATTCAACTAACTTGTATTCAGCAATACCCATCGGCTGGGACTTATCCCCTAAGGCATATTCGGCAACGACTTTATTTTTGCTCTTACAGAGCAGGAGACCAATGGTCGGGTTGTCCTGCTCGTCTTTCACCTGCCGATCCACCGCCGTTAGATAGAACCCCAATTGCCCAAGATGCTCGGGTTTGAACTTACCGCCTTTGAGTTCAATTACCACATAGCAACGTAACTTGAGATGGTAGAACAGCAGGTCGATAAAGAACTCGTCACCGCCTACGTCCAGCAGCACCTGTCGCCCGACAAAGGCAAAGCCCGCGCCCAGCTCCAGCAGAAACTCGGTCACATGTTTTACCAGCGCGTTTTCCACCTCACGTTCCTGTGCTTCCTCAGTCAGCCCGAGGAAATCGAAACGGTATGGGTCTTTCAGTGACTCCCGAGCCAGGTCAGACTGCGCCTGAGGCAGGCTGATATCGAAGTTGGTTACTGCTGTACCGCTACGCTGCAGCAAACCGGTTTCGATTTGCATCACCAGTATGTTGCGCGACCAGCTGTGTTCGATAGCTTTGGTGGCATACCATCGACGATCTTCCGGGCGCTTAAGTTTGTCCAGCAGGGCTAGCTGGTGATACCAGGGCAATTGTGCAAGCACCGCTTGCACAAATTCCTCATCCGGCCAGGCTTCGGCAAAAGCACGCATGTATTTGAGGTTACGCGGTGAAAATCCCTTCATGTCAGGAAAGGCTGCGCGTAAATCATGCGCCAGCCGTTCAATGACTTTGGCCCCCCAGCCCTGTTCAGCCTGACGAACCAGGATATCCCGGCCTATCAGCCAATACAGTCCCACCAGTTCCCGGTTGACCGCCAGTACAGCACGCTGCTGGGCGCTATGGATACGGCCCTTGAGGTCGACCAGCCAATCGGCGTAGTCACTGGGCATTGGTGTCATCGAAACCGGGCGCTCTGGCGTCATGCCGTTACCTCTATGTTAGGTTCCTCAATCTGCACCGGCACTTTGCCGGTGAGCAGATCTTGCATAAGGCCTTGTTTTTGTTTTCTGAGTTTTTTCAGTAGCGAACTTTCATGCTGAATTTGCTCCGAAATCTTGATATATCGAGCATAAATTAATGTTTGCTCGTTAATACCGGGAACAGGCAAATGCAGAGTCTTTAATGTACTGGACTGAATTGCATCCATTATCCCCCCTTGCATAGCACGGCGAAACCACGCTTTAGCCCAAGCTGAATGATTAAGCTGCCAGCAGATCAATTCAGGGATAACTTTCTCAAGATCAAATGTCATCGTCCAAAGGTGCTTGGAAGAGAGCCCTAGTTCAAGATTATCAGGTATGACGCAACATCTACCGACAGTTCCCATAATGGTGATGACCACATCACGGGGACGAACTCTGTACTTGGCTAACTCTTTAAATTTCCGTTCATTTACAAACCGACGAAACTCAGGTTCAAAGCGCTCTACATGAACATTATCGATACCTAATAATGGAATGCCATTCTCAACCAGTTCATGTTTAAGTAAGGCACTACCAAATGGTCCGCTGCGGATATTGTTCGGTAGTGGTGCAAGCAATTCTTCGAGAGTGGGGACCTTCCACTCTCTCGGAATCCAACCAATCGCCGTTTCCTGATATAGTTCGGGAGCCATACTGAGAGAAGGACGAAGTTGGCCATCAGGCAACACTCCTCGGGTGAACAGGTCGTGCATCATACCAGCCTTGATTTGCTGATATTTGGCGATCAAAGCTTCGGTTTTTTCTATGGTTCTATCGATTGATGTGAGAATTGTCGCAATTTTTTGGCGTAACGTTCCGCATGTTGGCACAGAAAAAATAATGTTTTCAATACTTGAATTTTTGAGATTGTTTATTGCACTTCCGGCTAATACCAAGTCAACATTATGCTGATAAGTTTGACTACGAAACAAATGGAAAATGAAATCAGCCTCAGCTATTTCAATCGGTTTAAAAATTGAGCAAAAAGCTCCAACCGTAAACACAGTGACGTTTTCATCGTGATACTGGGCTGACTTTCCAACGAGGGCTTTGCTCCCGTTTGACATACAAACGGCAATGTCTCCATTTTTCAATATCTGTGTTGGAGACACTAACCAAGATGGTACAAACTGCACATCATCGAACACTAAACTACCGTTCTGGATGTTTGTTGACCTTAACAAAGTAATTGAAGTTTCTGATTCATGAGCCAGAAGATCCTCAGGGTGATATGAAACCCCTCTAAATCCCTTAACTAACTGACCAAGTCTGACTTTTTTCCAAGCTGAATAACGCAGTTCACTCATAGCCCAACTCCATCAAAAACGCCTGCAAGGCTTTGGCTGCATCATCACGCTCTGCCTCAATCTGCTTAGCCGTGACCGCGTACTTACTCCACAGATTTTCAATCGCCGCAATGCAGGATCGTTGATCGGCGCGCAGATACTGGCGATAGCTGTCGAACAGTACTTTACCTAAGCGCTCGACAATCACCTTCCTCGCGTCATCTTTACCGATCTTCAGACGCGCCTGCTCAACCAGTTCATATTTTTTCGACTCGGTGGATTTAATTGCTGTCTTCAGTATTTTTGCTTCATCTTCCAGCGCTTTATGGCGAGCCAGTTGTGCTTCAATACGAACCACTTCCCGCTGATGGCTTTGCCAGTTACCAAAGGCGCTGTCGCGCTTGGCCAGTTTCATTGTGCTCTTAGCTTCTTTCAGGCTTGCTTTCAGGGCCTTAACTTCGTCGGCAGGCAGAACGCCGGTATCGTCAGTGTCTTCAAAGTCTTCTTCGCCAGCGGCAGCAAACAGGGCCTGCAGTTCAGCCAGACGAGCATGCTGTTGCTCCAGTTCGACCAGCACCTGCGGGAACTGGCTTTGCAGGATATCCTGATCGGGGATCAGCTCAGGTCCCCAGCCGCTGGCGGCGATGGATTTAAAATCAGAGGCAAGCAGTTTGAAGTAGTTGGCGAAGGCACCGCGCACCTGATAGTTGTTGAGCAGATGCTGGCTGGAAAAAGTGCGTTCAATACTATCGAGCAGAGTGGCACGCATCTGATAGACATTGGTGGTCCTGGCCTGTTGGTTGTCGGCATCGGGTGCCAGCGCTTCAACCACGGGCAGGTATTGCTGCCACCAGCTTTGCAGCCCGGCCATAAATTGAGCTTGCCGCTCGGAAACGCCAGGATGGCTATTAATATGTTCGGCAATAGCACGCTTGTCTTGCAGCGCTGCAGAGAAATCGGCATAGGCCACGGCACCATCGTCTAAAGACGCGCAGGCGTCACGCGGAACAAAGCAGCTCTCACGCAGACCGGCATAGTTGTGCCAGAAATGGCCGAGAGCATCCACCTCGCTCACCGGTACGCCGCCGTGCAGATGAGCACGAACATCATGCGGTTCCGGCGGCGGGGCGTTATCGACATAGCGGCGGATGTTACAGTTGTAGTCCTCGGCCTTGATATCTGCCACCGACACGCGCTTAGCGTAGGCCGGGATATCTTGCCCGGCACGATAAGCCTGCACGATTTTGTCGATATCTTCCGGACGCAGGTGATTCTGTGCCTTGCCTTCGCGATATTCGCGATCGGCATTAATAAACAGCACATGCTTACGCTCTGCTGCACCCGCCTTGTTGAGCACCAGAATGCAGGCCGGGATACCGGTACCATAGAACAGATTGCCGGGCAGGCCGATCACAGCTTCAAGATAGCCACGCTCAATAAAATACTGGCGCGCCTCGCGCTCTTCCCCGCCCCGGAACAGCACGCCGTGCGGCATCACGGTAGCCATGCGGCCATCGCTTTTGAGCACTGCTAACATGTGCTGTACAAACATCAGATCGGCTTTTTTCCCTTTTTCCGGCATCCACACGTGGAAACGGCCAGGGTAAGCGATGGGGACTTTTTTCTTAGTACCTGTGCCGTCGTCTTTGGACTGACTACGGGCGTAGTTCTGGCTGAACGGGGGATTGGCCAGCACGCGGTCGAAGCGCCTGAGTTCGTTATCTTCAGCTTTATGCCGCGGGTCAACCAGCGTATCGGCATTACGAATATCGGCGTGCGAGATCCCGTGCAGCAGCATGTTCATCTTGCAGATAGACCATGTGGTGCCCATTTTTTCCTGTCCGTTAAGCGACAGTTCGCTGGCATCCGCGCCGCACTCACGCAGATAGTCACGCGCCTGAATCAGCATACCGCCTGAGCCTACCGTTGGATCATAGACACTCATGCCAGCTTGCGGGTCACAAATCTCAACGCAGATGCGCACCACCTCTGCAGGGGTGTAGAACTCACCCGCCTTCTTGCCCGCGGAATCGGCGAAGTGCTTAATCAGCCATTCATAGGCAGCACCGAGCAAGTCTGGGAATTCAAAATCGTCATCGCGCAGCGGAATCTTTTCGAAGTTCTGAATGAAATCAACCAGCGTATCGTCATCAAGTGTGTTTTGGCCGATCTTGCGGTTGAAGTTGATGGTGCCCTTAAGCACATCCTGCAGAGCATCAGTGTTACAGTCTTCCAGTTCTTCCAGAGCCTTGGTAAGCGCAGATCCAACGTTGTCTTTAACATGTTTTAGCGCAGGCTGAGGCTTGCCCGCAGCATTTACCCAGGGGTCGTTCCAGCGCGCACGCGGCGGAACGTAAAAATATTTGCCGAAATACTGGTCCGGATCTTCCAGGTTGAGGGCGATGTCCGCGTCAGACAGGCCAGCTGCTTTGCCTTCTTTCCTGATTTCTTCACGACGCTGATCGAACAGGTCACTGGCACGCTTCAGGAACAGCATACCAAAGATATATTCCTTGTATTCACTGGCGTCCATATTGCCGCGCAGGTCATCACATGCAGTCAACAGCAGGCTTTCAAGGCGGGAGAGTGTAAGTTTTGGAGACGACATGGTTGAATCTGTACCTCGGATTTGATTGTCGCTGGGATTAACCCAACCCCATCAGAAAGTTGATCACAAGCGCAATGAGACAGGTTTTGATCCCATTGTTCATAGCAGCCAGCAAAATCATGGTCGCTGTTTTTAACGTTCGGTTCGACCGTTGCCCTGCCTCAGGGAAGGATATGAAACACTGTGTTTATGGCGTTTCCGGGGATGCGACACTTACAGACGGATGGTTTGGCTGCACAAAAAGATGTAGTGAATTGTATCAGCCTGACAACTTGATGACGAGGGTACGATTAGAGAGATTTTCCGTTTAAGTCGCATGGCGTGTTGATCGACTAGCGCTTGATAAGTACCTCATCTCATGCTCATTTACTTGTCGCACATCTGCTGTATGAACAGCGTTTTATTTGGTGGTCATTCTGGTGGTCTTGACTGAAGGGAAATTCAAGCTTAGCTTATTTATTAGCCATTTAATGGCGAGTTCGATCCCAGTCAGAGGAGCCATATTTGAGAAGCCCGCTCAGGGAAACCCGAGCGGGCTTTTTGCTTTTGTCTATGGCAAACGGCCTGTATTACTCCCAGGCGCGTTCGGCCTTGCTGGCGTCAAACACCGGCGGAGGCCTGCGGAAACGGCGGGTCAGCCAGGTGAGATACAGCACACCAACCGCAGCCCACACCAGCCCAAGCGTCAGTGAGGTGGCTTCGAGATTTACCCACAGCACCGCGACGGTAGCCGCGCCAATCAGCGGCAAAATCATATAATGCAGTTTTTCCCGCCAGGTTTTATTGCGCCCTTCACGCCGCCAGAAGTGGTTAAACACCGACAGATTGACGAAGGTAAAGGCCACCAGCGCGCCAAAGTTGATCAGCGCCGTTGCCGTCACCAGGTCAAAGAAAAGTGCCGACAGCGCAACCACGCCCACCATAATGACGTTCAGCGCCGGAGTGCGCCATTTCGGGTGTACATAGCCGAAGTATTTTTCCGGGAACACGTTATCACGCCCCATCACGTATAAAAGGCGCGACACGCTGGCATGAGACGCGAGGCCAGAAGCCAGCGTATTCACAAATGTGGTGCAAAGGAATATCGACTGGAACAGCTTCCCACCCACGTAGAGTGCTATTTCCGGCAGCGCCGCATCCGGATTTTTAAAGCGGCTGATATCCGGGAAGAACAGCTGCATAAAGAACGACGCGGCGATGAAAATAATGCCGCCATAAACCGCCGTCAGGAAAATGGCTTTAGGAATAGTGCGGGCGGCGTCCGGCGTCTCTTCGGAAAGTGTGGTCACAGCGTCAAAACCCAGGAAAGAGAAGCAGACTATCGTCGCCCCGGTAATAACCGGGATCAGGTGCGCATTTTCGCTGATAAACGGCTGAAGCGACCAGACCGTGCCCACCCCCTCCCCTTTATGCAGACCCTGTACCACCAGGAAGATAAACACCACCATAATAGCGACCTGCACCAGCACAAACAGAGTGTTAAAGTTCGCCACCAGATTCACGCTTTTTAAATTTGCCGCAGTGAGGATGCAGACAAAGCCAACCACCCAAATCCACGGAGGCACTTCCGGGAACAGCGCCGACAGGTAAATCTTCGCCAGCAGAACGTTAATCATCGGCAAGAACAGGTAGTCCAGAAGCGATGACCAGCCCACCATAAACCCGACGTGCGGGCTCATAGCTTTTTGGGCGTAGGTATAAGCGGACCCGGCCTGCGGGAACTGCCGTACCAGTTTGCCGTAGCTGATGGCCGTAAACAGTACGCCCGCCAGCGCCAGCAAATAAGAAGCTGGAACGTGGCCATCACTGATGCCGGAGACGATGCCAAAAGTGTCAAACACCGACATCGGCGTGAGATAGGCAAGCCCCATCACCACAACCTGCCAGAGTTTTAGCGATTTACGCAACTGCGGTTTGCCCGCCTGCGAAGAGAGTTCGACCGGAGAATTAATCGCCATGACGATTTCCCCCCACGCGGATGCAGGTTCGCGAAGATATCTTCGTTCGCACAAGTCTGCTTAGCCTGGGGGTTAATCGTAATTGTCGGGGAGTGAGGGTCTGGCTGGCGTGCTCCGCTGGCCCGTCGTTATCAATGTGGCAACAGCGCTCACCTTCGCCGTGCGGGTATTTAAACATTTGCGTCTGCATCATCTCATTTCCTCGTCGTACGCTTTGTCGTTAACTGGAGACCCGTTGCCGCCTGCGCTCCGTTACGCGACTTCGGGAAATGACAGGTTGCCCTGTAAATGTCCGGCCTGGCTCCGCTCAGCCCGAATGATGCTGCTTGTCTTTTCGGCTCGCCCGGCTACTTCTATCCGCCGGGCAGGAGAGAAAATCAGGCGTTTTTCAGCATCCACTCAATTTCTGTTTCTGTGATAAGACGCTCAAACTGAACCAGCTCATCGTTCTTACAGGCGTGGAATACATGGCTGAAACGCTCGCCCATCAGCTTGCGCAGCGAGTCGTTCTCCGTGAACTCCCACAATGCATCGCTCTGGCGAATCGGGAACGGCAGCCCTTCCTGCTCCAGGCCATTACCCTCAACCTCTTCTTGCAGCGGAAGATCGTTATCCAGGCCGTGCAAAATCCCCGCGAGAATAGCGGCCATGACCAGATACGGATTCGCATCGGCTCCGGCAACGCGGTATTCGACCCGGTGATTATCCCGGTCGCCGCAGGGAATACGCAGCGCAACGGTGCGGTTGTTGTGCCCCCAGGAAGCCTGGGTCGGGACATACATTCCAGGCTGGAAACGGCGCCAGGAGTTAACGTTCGGCGCCAGTAGCGCCATAGAAGAAGGCATAAGGTCGATCATCCCCGCCAGCGAACGCTTGAGGAGGGCTGAATCTTCGCCGTCCGCGTCTGCGAGTACGTTTTCACCTTTATTATTGAGCATGCTGATGTGGATGTGCATCCCGCTGCCCGCGTGCTCTTCGTACGGCTTAGCCATAAAGGTGGCGTGCATCTTATGCTTTTCTGCCACGGTGCGGACCAGACGCTTCAGCGCCAGCGCATCGTCGCAGGCGTCCAGCACGTTGTCGGTGTGATGCAGGTTGATTTCAAACTGCCCCGGCGAAGCCTCCGCCACCGCGCCATCTGCCGGGATCAGCTGCAAATGAGCCAGATTATCAATGTCGGTCAGGACGTCGGCAAAGTGGTTGAGGTTATCAACGGAGTAGACCTGGCTTTGGGTATTACGGTCATCCGTACCCGGCGCACACGGCGGCTGCAGGTAGCCTTCAGCATCGCGCTGACGGTCAATTAAATAGAACTCCAGCTCTACCGCTACCACGGGGAAAAGACCGCGCTGGCGCAGTTGCTGCCAGAGGCGGTTAAGCACGTTCCGCGGCTCAACGTCAAAGGGAGCGCCATCTTCATCCAGCATGGTCAGCATCATCTGACCAATAAATTCCGGGTCCGCCGCCGACGGCGTCAATGTTCCCGGCACCGGCACACAATTGCGGTCCGGCTCGCCCAGTTCCTGCCCTAACCCCGCTTCTTCTACTACGTTACCCAGAATATCCATCGCAAATACGGATGCCGGGAAGTAGCAGCCTTTCTCTACTTTACGCAGCCCGGCAACCGGAATGCGTTTGCCACGGAAGCTGCCGTTAAGGTCAGTGAGCAGAACATCAACATATTGCGTATTAGGGTAACGCTCGAGGTAGTTTTTTACTTCGCGTGCAAACGCGCTACTTCGCCTCTCTTCACTGTGCTGAACAAAATTCTCTACTTCTACAATATTGGTTTCCATTATTCACCGCCGTTGCTTTGGATGCCGACCGTCGATTTCGACCGTTAAATATAATGTCCACTTTGAATTTTGATCCAAACAAAATGTTTGTCAAATGTTAATTGAAGTTTGCAAACACGTTACACCGCTGCTAGATTGAAAAAATATTGAACGGAAACGGGCAACAAGGAATCGTTTGGCAATAATTTAGTCCATTATGTGAGGGTGATCATGGTCGATATATTTGACAAGCCAGTTATTGGTGTTGTGATGTGCAGGAACAGACTTAAGGGTCATGAGACCCAAACTCTGCAGGAAAAGTACCTGAATGCCGTATTGAATGCGGGTGGATTACCGATTGCTCTGCCTCACGCTCTCGCGGAGCCAGAACTGCTCAATGCCCTGTTGCCCAAACTTGACGGCATTTTCCTGCCAGGCAGCCCCAGCAACGTCCAGCCAGGCCTCTATGGTGAAAATGGCGATGAGCCTGACGCCGATCCCGGGCGTGATGAGCTGAGCATGGCGCTTATTGCCGCCGGGCTCAAAAGGCGCATTCCCATTTTCGCCATCTGCCGGGGTTTACAGGAACTGGTTGTCGCCACCGGCGGGACTCTGTATCGTCGCCTGTGCGATCAGCCTCAGCTTCTGGAACACCGTGAAGATCCTGAGCTACCGGTGGAGCAGCAGTACGCGCCATCCCACGAAGTTCAGGTAGAGGAAGGAGGATTGCTTTCGCATTTGATACCGGGTTGCAACACGTTTTGGGTTAACTCACTACACGGCCAGGGAGCGAAAACAATGGGGCCGCAGCTGCGCGTAGAAGCGCGATCGCAGGATGGTCTGGTGGAAGCCGCAAGCGTTCACGACCACCCGTTCGCCCTCGGCGTGCAGTGGCATCCTGAATGGAACAGTAGCGAATACGCCCTGTCGCGTTTGTTGCTAGAAGGTTTTATCACCGCCTGTCAGAGCTATCTCGCTGAAAAGCAGCGGCTCTGACCACTACTGTTAAGGAAATGCCAATATGAGCGATGACGGCCTGGCGCCGGGTAAACGTTTGTCAGAGATCCGCCAGCAACTGGGTCTTTCTCAACGTCGTGCCGCCGAACTGTCTGGATTAACGCATAGCGCCATCAGCACCATAGAACAGGACAAAGTCAGTCCTGCCATCAGTACGCTGCAAAAGCTGCTGAAAGTCTACGGGCTGTCGCTCTCCGAGTTCTTCGCAGAACCAGAAAAACCTGATGAGCCGCAGGTAGTCATCGATCAAGAAGATTTGATTGAGATAGGCAGTCAGGGGGTTTCAATGAAACTGATTCACAATGGGAACCCTAACCGAACGCTGGCGATGATCATCGAGACTTATCAGCCAGGTACAACGACCGGCGAGAGGATCAAACACCAGGGTGAGGAAACGGGCACGATACTGGAGGGTGAAGTGGTACTGACCGTCAACGGCCAGACCTGGCACCTCGTTGCAGGGCAAAGTTATGCCATCAACACCGGCATACCTCATAGCTTCAGCAACACCTCGGCAGGCATCTGCCGCATTATCAGCGCCCACACCCCCACCACGTTCTAATATTCCGACGGCCTGAATTATTCAGGCCTTATTTAAACAACGTTTTTAACAGGAATGATTTCCTGGGGCTTTTTGCAGCCCAAATTTGCCTGAAGAGACCCAGTAAGGCCATTTATCCGATTGAATAAAAGGAGTAAACATGGACTTTCAGCATCTGAATTACTGGCAGGAGAAAGCAAAACACACCTCGCCGGAAACCCGCCTCTTTATTAATGGTGAATATTGTTCTGCACAGGACGGAGGAACTTTTACCACTGCCGATCCTTTTGCACAGCACGCGCTGGCAGAGGTCGCCCGTGGGAAAAAGGCAGACGTTGATCGTGCCGTACGCGCCGCCAGAGACGTATTTGAACGAGGAGACTGGTCGCAGGCATCTCCCGGCACGCGCAAATCCGTTCTCAATAAACTGGCTGATTTAATCTTGCAACATCGCGAAGAGCTGGCGCTGCTGGAAACGCTCGATACCGGCAAGCCCATTCGCCACAGCCTGCGCGACGATATTCCCGGCGCGGCTCGCGCTATTCGCTGGTACGCGGAAGCCATTGATAAAGTGTATGGTGAAGTGGCGACAACCGGCGTCAACGAACTAGCACTGATTGTGCGCGAGCCAATTGGCGTAATTGCCGCCGTCGTGCCGTGGAACTTCCCGCTGCTGCTGGCCTGCTGGAAACTTGGCCCGGCACTGGCGGCGGGCAACAGCGTTATCCTCAAGCCTTCCGAAAAATCCCCGCTATCAGCGATCCGCATGGCGGCGCTGGCAAAAGAGGCGGGCCTGCCGGACGGTGTGTTAAACGTCGTCAGCGGGTTCGGCCACGAGGCGGGCCAGGCGCTCTCTCAGCATCCCGATGTGGATGTCATGACCTTTACCGGCTCCACCCGCACCGGCAAACAGCTCCTGAAAGACGCCGGGGACAGCAACATGAAGCGCGTGTGGCTTGAAGCGGGCGGGAAAAGTGCGAATGTCGTTTTTGCCGACTGCCCGAGCCTGCAAAAAGCAGCCGCAGCCACCGCAGCGGGGATCTTCTATAACCAGGGCCAGGTCTGCATCGCGGGAACTCGCCTGCTGCTTGAAGAAAGCATTGCCGATGATTTTATTGCCCAACTGAAAGCGCAGGCCAAAAACTGGCTGCCGGGTAACCCTCTCGACCCTGAAACCACCATGGGCACGCTTATCGACAGCGCACACGCCGACAACGTACACGGCTTTATTCGCGACGGCGAAAGTCAGGGCAGGCTGGCGCTGGATGGCCGCAACGGTACGCACCCCGCCGCTATCGGGCCAACTATCTTTATAGACACCGCGCCGGACGCCCGCGTAAGCCGCGACGAAATTTTTGGGCCGGTGCTGGTCATCACCCGCTTTAAAACCGAAGCCGAAGCGCTGGCATTAGCTAATGACAGCGATTACGGGCTTGGCGCTGCCGTCTGGACTAACGATCTTTCCCGCGCTCACCGCATGAGCCGCAACCTTAAAGCGGGTTCTGTTTTCGTCAACAACTACAACGACGGCGATATGACCGTGCCCTTCGGCGGCTACAAACAGAGCGGCAACGGACGCGATAAGTCCCTGCATGCCCTCGAAAAATTTAGCGAATTGAAAACTATCTGGATTGCCCTGGAGCCTTAATCATGACTGAACATACCACCAGCTATTACGCAGCTAGCGCCAATAAATATGAACCCTTTCCGCAGCTAACCGAATCCTTAACCTGCGATGTCTGCGTGGTCGGGGGGGGCTATACCGGCCTATCCTCCGCGCTGCATTTGTCTGAAATGGGTTATGACGTGGTGCTGCTTGAGTCCGCGCGCATCGGCTTTGGCGCCAGCGGGCGCAACGGAGGGCAACTGGTAAATTCCTACAGCCGTGACATTGACGTAATAGAGCGCCGCTATGGTCCTGAAGCGGCCAAATTGCTCGGCGGCATGATGTTTGAAGGCGGGCAAATTATTCGCGAGCGCATCAAGCGCTACCAGATCGACTGCGACTATCGCCCTGGCGGCCTGTTCGTTGCCATGAACCACAAGCAGATGGAAACCCTGGAAGAGCAGAAGGCTAACTGGGAGCGCTACGGCAACACGCAACTCGAACTGCTGGACGAGGCAGAGCTTAAGCGCGAAGTGAACAGCGACCGCTACGTGGGCGCCCTGCTCGATCATAGCGGCGGCCATATTCACCCGCTCAATCTGGCGATTGGGGAGGCTAACGCGATTCGCCTCAACGGTGGACGCGTGTTCGAACAGTCGCCGGTCACCCATATTCAGCACACCAGCCCGGCCGTGGTGAGTACCGCAAAAGGCCAGGTTACCGCACGCTTCGTTATCGTTGCCGGTAATGCTTACCTGGGCAACAAGCTGGAGCCAGAACTGGCGAAACGCAGCATGCCGTGTGGCACCCAGGTGCTGACCACCGAGCCGCTGGGTGAAGACCTGGCCCGCTCGCTGATCCCGAAAAATTACTGCGTGGAGGATTGTAACTATCTGCTGGATTACTACCGCCTGACCGGCGACAACCGTCTGCTGTACGGCGGCGGCGTGGTGTATGGCGCTCGTGATCCGGCGGATATTGAGCGCCTGGTAATGCCAAACCTGTTGAAAACCTTCCCGCAGTTGAAGGGCGTAAAAATTGACTACAGCTGGACCGGTAACTTCCTGCTGACGCTGTCACGCCTGCCGCAGCTTGGCCGTCTGGATAACAACATTTATTACATGCAGGGTTGCAGCGGCCACGGCGTCACTTTCACCCACCTGGCGGGCCGCCTGATTTCGGAACTGCTGCGCGGTGATGCTGAACGGTTTGATGCCTTTGCGAATCTGCCGCACTACCCGTTCCCCGGTGGCCGTACTTTCCGTATTCCGTTTACCGCTATGGGTGCGGCCTATTACAGCCTCCGCGATCGCCTTGGGGTTTAAATAAACCCGACGCACGGAGCGGTCTCCTCCGTGCGTTTTTTTCTACCTTCCCTGAGCCGTATCACCGCTGTACATCTTCAGGACTTCAGGCGGTTTTCAGCAGCCTTCTGCGTTGCGCACTACTCCACATCAAATTTTGCGGGATAGGGATCTTCAATAAGCCGGTCATCTGATGGCTGCCGTAGCCAGCGCCGCCAGCCCTGCGTATCCGACTGTAGGTCTATCTCGCGGTCAAAATCGTGGGATTCGCAACTATCCAGCTTCTCTTCAACACCGTGTTTATGGCGAATAAATGAGGCCAGCTGATCCTGATCGAAGCTGCCTTCGAGGTAAGGATAATTGATGCTCATCCTTGCCTCCCCCCTCTCCTGCAACAGCGAATTGATGCGGCCAAAGAGGCGGTCAACTCGCCCGTTTCGCTGCTCGTTGTCACCCGGCGTCCAGGCAATACCATAATGGTGCACCTGATGACAATGCAGATGAAGATTCACCCCCTCCTGCATCACCGAGGTCGCCACCAGAACATTCGGGAAGAAGGGAGAATTAAAGCCACGAATCAAGCGTTCGCGGTTGCCAGACTGCCCGCTGGCATACCAGGCCGGGCTATTAAGGCTGGTTAATTCACGCCAGCTGTACCCGTTGTTTTCCAGCCTCTGCCCAACAATTTTCACGCACAGGGTTTCAAACGTTCCAACGGCATCCACAAAGTAGCGCAGCATCAGCGAATTTTTTAGCTTTGGCTTAACCCACTTAATAAAATGCAGGTAGCGCTGCTGAACATCGGCCCGCTGTGGCTCGCGGTTAAATTCAGTAAACCAACAATAAAGTTCGATCATCACCGGGCTGGCAAACAGGTAGCCGGTACGCAAATAGTTGGCAAAGTTTTCAATGATGGCCATCCCGTCCGGGCGGTCACGCCACTGCTCCAGCTGCCGCGTTGCCGATTCAGGCAGGAGGTCAAACATCAATCCCCAGGCGGTGGGCAACGGCCGGGTATATTTCACTCCCGGCAGAGGCCCAGATTGTTGAGCGCGGGCATCGCGAGCGGCATCTCCGTAGTTATCACGATGCCGATCCCCGGACGTTTTACGATAATAATAGTGATAAGCACCGTTTGTACCGTCCAGGGCCGGCTCCAGGAACAGAGAAAACAGACTTTCCGGGCGGCGGAAACGCAGGCTGACATTAGTACAGTCGGTGCGGCGCAGGCCGGTATTTTTGGTGACAAACAGGTCAGCAATTTTACTGAAGAGCTTTATATCGTTATTGGGGTCGGATTCATCATCCGCACTCTCTTCCGGCAAAGGGTCGTCCGGATCCTGGTTTTCCCCATGTTTGCCGGGCTGGAGTTTAGCCAGCACCTCCCGGGACCAGGATGATCTGCGCCACTCCGCCTTTTCTTCATCGGACAGACGCCAGGCAATCATTAACCGCTCTGCCATTGTTTCGTCGTAACGGGCATTTATACGTTGAGTAATTTCACGTACAGAGGGGATCCGGCGAACAAACACCAGATGTTTACTGCTGTCCAGCGGGACTTTGTGGTCGAACAAATCGTGCGCCATACAGGCTTTAACCAACGCATCGTATTTGGGGTGATCGGGGAAGCGATGATAGATATCGTGAAACTGCCGGGTCAGTTTGCTTAACAGCGTCGAGTCGCGAGCGTGGTTAAAATCCTCATGGATACTTTCATCGCTATTTCCATTCTGACTTTGCTCTGCGCTGGCGGTACTGCCCGTGGACTCAAACCCTTCGAGATAACCGTAGAGCATGCGCTTATCACCCCCAGACTTTTTCTCCTTGTCCAGCTCCAGCACCAATTGCTTCTGGTAAAGGGCGAAGAACAACTCGGCATCCATTCGCCCCTTAAAATTCGCTGCGCTTGCGTGCTCATGGCGGTATTCATACTTACAGTGATTGCCCTCTTTGCCCTGCATCTTCCGCAGGCGGCGGATGGAAAAATGCTTCATTAGTGCCCGAACATCATCCTTATCAAAGCTTTTAGAGAGCTCGCTGAAATAGCTCAGGATGTCGAAGATATTGCGCGGTTGAGAGTGATTTGGCGTTGCAGTTAGCAGCAGAACATTACTGGCCAGCCTGTCCTGCTCGTTGCCAAAGAAGGCCTCCCCCGCCGCGGCACGCTGAGAATCGCCCCGGTTACGGAAGTAGTGGGCCTCGTCGATAATAAGCAGATCAAACCCGCCTTTCCCCAGAGCCTGTTTTATTCGCTGCCGATAATTCTCTGCATAATCCCTGGCAGCGTCGGAGGCATTCTCTTTTTCATCCGGGGGCACAAGCCCGCTTAATGAATGAATGGTAGTCAGATAAAAGTGATGTTTTTTTTGCTCTACAGCCTCTACCAGACACGCTAATCTCGGGTGAATTTGCGGAGCATATTTCGCCTCTCCTTGTGGAGAAGTAAACGCATTGTTTACTGCCCGATAGTGCTGCCGGGTAAAGGTAGCAAATTCCGTTTTCCAGTTATTACAAAGCGTCGAGTTAGGAGCCATCACTAAAATACGCGCATCGGGTTTTACCTGCCATAACAGCAGCATCACGCCCATAGCCTGGTAGGTTTTCCCCATGCCGACTTCATCGGCAAGTAACGCCAGGCGGCGCTTATTCAGCAGGTTCCAGAGCCCGGCCACGCCTTCGGCCTGCTTAGCCGCCATGCTGGACGCCTCGCTTTGGTATTCCCAATGCGGGTTTGAAGCATCGAAGTTCATTACGGCAGAGACTTCAATCGGCGTGATGATTTTTTTTAACTTATTCGACATAGCCGCAATCCTTTGTGATGGCAGTGATGTAACTCAGGCTTTCCGCATCTCCCTCCAGGCGGGGAGCGGTAACTTGCAAAGACTCCCACTGGAGCGGTGTCACCGTGATAGCGTCTGCCCCGCACTGACGGCGAATGCTACCGACTCGTTTTTTTGCCAGCGCTGCAAGGCTGTTAACCTCCTGAGCCAGAAACCAGTCGAAGACCGTATTTTTCGCCAGTTCAACACGCTCCCTGGCCATTTCTGCCAGCTCCTGCAGGCAGCCAGGTTCGGTGAATAAACGGCGATAAAGCTGAGCACCCTCCTGGGTCTGCGCAAGCCAGTTACGCCGTTGCTGCGTCGCCTGGAAAAGCCGGAAGTAGCTGATCGCGTCCGAAGAGACAATTTCCGCCTCACCTTCACCCTGCAGCTCATCCTGTGCGCCAGCGGCTCTCAGCATGAGTCGTTCACTTGCCGCAGGATCTGCGGAACTCAAATAGCTATTCAGAAGATCGTCCAGAGAGGCGAAGCTCAACGCACGTCGGTACTCAGTGCCCGTTTCAACTATTATGCCCTGCCAGTCCGTTTTACCGGCCGTTCGCAAGGAATAAAACGGACTGTTCAGCACGGCATCACTCTTGAGTACACCCAACTTTTGCGGGAGCTTAAGTTCGTTGCCTCTGGCTTTCCATACCAGTTCCACCGGGCCATTAATACCCGGCAACAGCAGCTGATAGACCTCATCTTTCCTGGCGCCGAACCATTTTCCGGTAATCTCATATTCACAACGAGCCCAGTTAAAAATCACGGTAAGGTCAAATGGAGGTAAGACTTCCGGTTCCAGTTTCTCTTCTTCCAGCAATTCTTCACTGGCAAAATCATCGGCATCAACATCCCACTCGTTGCCACTGATTTCGGTACTGCGAGGCACTTTGTGCACAATACCGGCTTCTATATTCCGGCCCTTCTCCTCCAGGCTACTACAGCCCTGCCAGGTGAAATTCCAGGAGCCGATGGCCAGCCTTTTACTCTTGCTGCTTTCCGCCAGCCAAAGCTTGGCGTGAGTCATAAGGGCGCGGCTATCTTTGGCTACCGGGGAGTGGAAGAGCGCAAGTCTGTTATCGGCTATAAGCGCCTGTAGTCGGGCGTCCCATCGGGTGCGAATATAGCGCCCGTGGACAAGATCGGGCACCAGCTCAATCCTCAAATCAGGCTCGTCAAGCTTATCGATAAAGCTGGCCATGTCTTCGGCAAGATAGGGCGACCAAACGCTGAGCGTCATCAACTTGCCACCTTTCTTAAGCTCGTCCAGCAGAGTGCGCCCCCCCAGACTATGTATAAATGACCAATCATCATCCTTGCCGATAAATGTACGGCGGACAGGGAAAAACTCTTTATGATCCAGGTCGCTGTCGGTATGGATGAAAAATTGTTTTACCTGCTGATATTGCTGGTTGTTGGCAATACAGCGGAAATCCACCGCTTCCTGATTACGCCCCCAGCCGCTGAGGGTCAGGTTAGCGCTCCCGGCACCCACGACGATTTTTTTATCCTCGTCTTCAAGGTAAAAAACTTTGGGATGGAACAGGCTGCGATTTTCATCCAGATACTTAGCAGATGGCGCACCACTCCCTGCAAGTTCGCGAACTGAAACCGGATACACGGCTACGGATGTGCGCTTGGGCTTATCTTTTGCCATCATGCGCGGGTCGCAGTAAATGCGGAAGTCGATACCGCTTTCATTTATCGCCTGCTGTAGCGCCTCGTAATCCATGCGGCTAACCGGCGGGTCTATCCCCAATACGGCGGGCAGAACCCAGGTTTCGACAAAAGCGATATCCAGGTTGAAGGTCGTCAGCCAGACGCGCTTCAACTTACCCATCTGTGAAATCTGTTTTTTGAAGGCTTCTAATAGCTTCATGCCGCGTTCCCCCACAATCCCCTCAACAGGTGCCGGAACTGCGGCAGGTAGTAATGGTTAACCCAATCGCTCTTCGTGCGCTCAGCATTCAGCTGCAACGGTGGAACCTGCAAAGAGATGTTATCCCCCTCCAGTATCAACCACGGGAACTGGCCGCGTGTTGCCATCAACGCCTGGTGGTAAGCCAGCAGGCCACGCACCTGTTCTTCAAGCTCTGGCGCGCTGGCAAGGGTTAATAGTTGCTGAAAACGCCGGGCAGGCGTACCAGTAAGCGAGGCTAACAGCCCTTTGTCCTGCTGCAATTTTGCCGCTAGTTGCGGGAGATCCTGCGCAGTAAGTTTATGCTGATGCCAGAATTGGCTGAACTCTGCCAGCGTCTGGCTGCTTTGACGGCGCAGGCCAGAGAACATCAGGTCGATAAGCGCCAGGAACGGCTCAGCCCGGCTAATATGCTGCAGCGCCATTCGCTCATGTTCATCTATTTCCGGCATTTTCTCTGCAATCCGGATAGCACGGCTAAAGACTTCTGCGTCGGAAAGTTTCGACTCGACCTTCCGTTCCTGCTTCAGAACCTGATAAATCGCCCCCGCGGCGTTTTTATTCAGCTCTGTTCTTTGCAACCAGAATTCCTGCGAGTAGTCTCCTACTGTTTCAGGATCTCGGAAAGCCTTCACATAAGCGTTTTTAAGCGCGGGCGGAACCTTATCCCAGGCCGGCTCGAGATCGCGTTTGTAAGAGACCTGCATCAGCGATGTTAAATACGCTAACGCCTGCGCACGTAATTTTTTTAGTGCAGGCACGTTGTTTATAAATGCTTCGGCGGCTTGCCAGACATGTTTATTATCCGGGAGATCGTAGTGGTATTCGGTGCTGAAAAACTGCATGTTTATCATCGGCGACTTGTAACGCCCGTTAGTCCCGAGAGCCAGCTGATTTGTCAGTATCTCACTGTCTCCGTCATGGCCAAAGGGCAACACTGGGTTATTATTTGCAGTGTTCCACCTTAGCCGGGCTTTGTTTATGCCCTGGACTCCGGTCAACATAACGCCTTTTTTTTCTGCCCCAATCATCGAATAGATGTAGATATTCTCGAAGTGAATAAGGCAGGCTGCGGTAAACTCCCGTGCCTGTTTTTTCGGGTAGGCTTTTTTCATCGCGCCCGCAGTTTGCAGCTTTTCATCCGCCATGAGCTGCCGCATTACGCTGTGATGCAGCAGGTTCAGCGTGTACTGTCGCACGTCGTTGGCGATCGAAGTGATGCGGCTGTGAAAGATGCTCTGCCCCCAGGATGACCAAATAACCAGTTGCCCAAGCGGATCTATATTCAACTCACCGGTCAGCGAGTCGTCGTATTCGGTCAAAAATTTCTCTATGTGCATATCATGGACTCAATCGTTAAACCTGTTGGGCTGGCAAGACGCAATATATGTGCTGCTGGAGCCCTTCCTTGTGTAGCCCTTCGATTTATTCTTATCGGCACATAAAAAGAACACCTTAAATATGTTTATATTTTCACCAACCATAGCTCTTTTATGGCCTTAAAGCACACATTGCCCGGCTACCGCCGGGGGGAATGTATTAGGTATGTTTTACGTTTTATTTATTAAATGTAAGCTACCAAAAAAGAGAGTCAGAATAATAGCTGGATGCCGCAGCGGAGATAAAAAGGAGAAAGACTCCAGCGCTTTTAGCGTTCTGGAATAATTTACAAAAGCATTACTAGTTACATCCTGAATATTGCGATAAAGACATAATAAAACCCCCGTCGCACAATATTTATACGGGGATTTTATTGTCTGCTCTCAGCCTTTTCGCGATTAGCTATTATCTACGGCTTGCCGCTTAAAGCGTCCCACCAGCAGAACCAATTTGCACCGGCATACCGGAGCGACGGTTTAGCGCCTCGCTGACTACTACGGCATTTACGCCTGCGGCCTGGGTTTCGTTACGCAGTACGGTGGTCATCGGGAGCGGGACTTTCTTGTCTGACTCAAACTCCGCGCGGTTGCGGGACAGCGGTTCGTGGACTTCTAACCAGCGTTTGCCGTCCGGCTCGACGGTGACTTTTACCGGCTGGTCTATCAGCTGTACGCGGGTGCCGACCGGCACGTTGTCGAACAGGTATTTAATATCGTCGTTGCGCAGGCGGATGCAGCCCTGGCTAACGCGCAGGCCAATGCCGAAGTTGGCGTTGGTGCCGTGAATGGCGTACAGCTTGCCGATGTAAATGGCGTAAAGGCCCATTGGGTTATCCGGCCCCGGCGGCACAAAAGCAGGCAGCGTTTTGCCCTCTTTGGCGTATTCGCGGCGGGTGTTCGGCGTTGGCGTCCAGGCCGGTGCATCCTGTTTACGCTCCACGCGGGTGACCCAGTTGCGCGGGGTTTCACGCCCGGCCTGGCCGATGCCGATAGGCAAAATCTCAACCGTGTTGCTGCCCTTTGGGTAGTAATAAATACGCATCTCGGCCACGTTCACCACCAGGCCTTCGCGCACCGTATCCGGCAGGATCACCTGCTGCGGAATAACCAGCTGCGTGCCCACTTTTGGCAGGAACGGATCGACGCCGGGGTTAGCCTCCAGCATATTGCTGAAGCCCTGGCCGTACTGGGCGGCAAAGTGCTCAAGCGGCTGGGTATTACCCTCCGGCACGGTGATGGTAATTGGCTGGCCCACCAGGCGGCTGCCTTCCGGTGGGAGCGGATAAGTCACGGCCAGAGCGCTTTGGGTTACCGCTGCCAGCGCAAAAGCGAGGCTGGAGAAACGAATCATAATTTCCCTGTTATTAAACATGATGTGATTAGGCTAAGCATAACCGCCGTGGGCGTTTTCTGTAAGCCTTGCGGGGAAATATGTTCATTAACCAGGCGGCCGGGTTGCGACCGCCGCCCCGGCAAGGCATCATGTCCTCTTGTTTGTTAAGGAGACGTTATGCAGGAATTGATATCCGCACTGAAGCAATACGGCTTTCAGCCAGACCACACCACTTCCCTGATCGTCATTTTCGGCATCATTTTTCTCACTGCGCTAATTGTTCACGTTATTCTGCATCGCATTGTGCTGCGCACCTTTGAAAAACGCGCCCAGGCAAGTACCAGCCTGTCTTTGCAGATAATTACCCAGAATAAGCTGTTCCACCGGCTGGCGTTTTTATTGCAGGGGATTATCGTCAACGTACAGGCGGTGCTGTGGCTGCAAAAAGGCAGCGACGCGGCGACTATACTCACCACCTGCGCCCAGCTGTGGGTCATGCTTTACGCCCTGATGTCGTTCTTCTCGCTGCTCGACGTGGTGTTTGGCCTGTCCGGGAGATTCACTTTCGCCTCCCAGCTGCCGCTGAAAGGCATTTTCCAGGGCGTGAAGCTGATTGCCGCGATTGTTGTCGGCATCATGATGGTTTCGCTCCTGATTGGTAAATCTCCCGCCATTCTCATCAGCGGCCTTGGCGCGATGGCCGCGGTACTGATGTTGGTGTTTAAAGATCCGATCCTCGGCCTGGTGGCGGGTATTCAACTTTCGGCTAACAGCATGCTGAAGCTGGGCGACTGGCTGGAAATGCCGAAATACGGCGCTGACGGGGCAGTTATCGACATCGGCCTGACCACGGTGAAAGTGCGCAACTGGGATAACACCATCACTACGATCCCGACCTACGCCCTGGTTTCTGACGCGTTTAAAAACTGGAGCGGGATGTCTGCTTCCGGCGGGCGCAGGATCAAACGCAGCGTTAACATCGACACCACCAGCATTCGTTTTCTGGCTCACGAAGAGCAGGACAAGCTGCTGAAGGCGAAGCTGTTGCAGCCTTATATGGCGGAGCGCAGCAAAGAGATTGAAGAGTACAACCGGCAACACGCCGACGATCTGGTGCTGAACCAGCGCAAGATGACCAACGTTGGCACCTTCCGCGCTTACCTGAATGAATACCTGCGCAACCACCCGCGTATTCGCAAAGATATGACGCTGATGGTGCGCCAGCTGGCACCGGAAAACGACGGCCTGCCGATTGAGATTTACGCCTTCACCAATACTGTTGCGTGGGCGGAGTACGAGAGTATTCAGGCCGATATCTTCGACCATATTTTTGCCGTGGTAGAAGAGTTTGGGCTGCGTATTCACCAGGCGCCGACCGGGAACGATATTCGCTCTCTGGCCGGAGCCTTTAGCCGCTAAACGGGCTTTTCGCCTGCTGCAATAAGCGGTTCTTTTGGCGGTCGCGGGTATTTTTTCAGCCAGCGGCCGCTGACCATTCGCCAGTAGAAGCACGCCCCGCGCACCGCCCAGTCTCCGAACATGCCAAGCCAGACGCCCACCACGCCCATTCCCAACACAATACCGAGCGTATAACCGGCGATTACGCGGCAGCCCCACATCCCGGCCATTGACACCCACATAGCAAAACGTGCGTCTCGCGCGCCCTTCAGCCCGGCGGGCAGCACCCAGGAAGCGGCCCAGATAGGCATAAACGCGGCGTTCATCCACAGCAGGACTTTAACCACCTCTTTTACGTCATCTTCGCTGGTGTAGAACGAAGCAAAAAGCCCGGCGAACGGCGCGGTTCCCCACGCGATAACGGTTAAGCCAAAGGTTGCCAGCCAGAAGGTGTGGCGCAGCTGGCGCTCCGCCTGACCTATTTGTCCCTTCCCTAACCGCCTGCCGACGATGATGGTCGAGGCCGACCCGAGGGCGTTGCCCGGCAGGTTGATAAGCGAGGCAACGGAGAAGGCAATAAAGTTACCGGCAATCACGTTGGTGCCCATCCCGGCGACGAACATCTGCGTGAGCAGCTTACCGCCGTTAAACAGCACCGACTCCACGCTTGCCGGAATGCCTATACCGAGCACTTCCCAGAGAATGCCCCAGTTAAGCGGCGTAAAGTAGCTTTTCAGCGAGATGCGCAGCGCCGGATTAAAGCCAATCATCAGCACGAAGATAATGCCCGCCGCGCCGATATAGCGCGAGATGGTCAGCCCCAGACCCGCGCCAACGAAGCCCAGCCCGCCCCAGCCAAAAATGCCGTAAATCAAAATACTACTGATGATGATATTGAGGATGTTCATGCCGCCGTTAATCAGCAGCGGGATTTTGGTGTTCCCTGCCCCGCGCAGCGCGCCGCTGCCGATAAGCGCGATGGCCGCCGCCGGGTAGCTCCAGACCGTGGTTTGCAGGTAAGAAAGCGCGAGGCCTTTTACTTCTGGCGTGGCATTCCCGGCGATAACATCGATGATGTGCGTGCCCGCCAGGTGAATGCCTGCCGCCATAATGAACGAGACGATGGTCATTAAAATTAGCGACTGCCTGGCCGCCGCCCTCGCCCGCTCCGGATCGAGCCTGCCGAAGCTGAACGCCACCACCACCGTGGTGCCGAGATCGATGGCGGCGAAGAACGCCATAATCACCATATTGAAGCTGTCTGCCAGGCCCACGCCCGCCATGGCTTCTTTGCCGAGCCAGCTGACGAGGAAGGTGCTGAGCACGCCCATCAACAATACGCAGGTGTTTTCGAGGAAGATTGGCACGGCCAGGGGCGTTATTTCTCGCCAGAACAGCACCCGGTAACTCTTACGTTTGGCGTACCACGGCGTTTTCGCCACGGCCTGGCGAAGGACTGCATGTAAGTTCAAGAAAGGACCTGCAAGGAAAGATAAAACGGCATTTCAAATAATGGGCGACAATTCGTTATCCTGCAAAGGATTTTTTGTCGCGGATTGCCTGAAAAGGCAACAAGATGTTGATAGTTTCCGCAAACGCACCGCGCCGGGCGATTTTGCCTTTGACAAGCCGGGCGTAATCGCTAAGATATGCCTCCTAACCGATTCCTCTGTAGTTCAGTCGGTAGAACGGCGGACTGTTAATCCGTATGTCACTGGTTCGAGTCCAGTCAGAGGAGCCATATTCGAGAGCCCGCTCAGGGAAACCTGAGCGGGCTTTTTACTTTATACCGCCATATCATCGTTTAGTTCTTCTCTCTACAACTCAATTTGATCCAAGTTTTCGCATCCATTTTTACTATAGCGCGAAGGCCAAATCTGCTCTGGTGATATGCCCAACTCTGTTGCAATAAGCCTCTCACCTTTAGGCCAGTGGCGCGTTAACGCATTTGCCAATGTGGATGACGCTAACCCTGCCTTGCGAGATACCGCCGCCAAAGATGTCCCTTTTTTCCTCATTCCGGCAACGATATCTGCGGGATGCCAATCTTCTCGTTTCATTCTGCTACTCCTTTGCATAACTGACACTGTTAATTATCCCGTTTTGGGATATTTTTACAAGTGGTTGATATTCGATTTTGGGATATTGATCGGAGTTTAGCCATGTCATCAATTTATTCAGAAGAATATCAATCATTTATCAAAGAACTACGTGATGCCAGAGTAAAAAGAAGCATCACACAGCAACAGCTGGCACAGGCGATGGGGCGTCATCAGTCATTCATTGCGAAGATTGAAAGCGGAGAAAGAAGACTGGACGTCATCGAGTTCGCCCATGTGGCACAGCTGCTGGGAGTTAACCCTGCCCCACTCCTGGAGCGAGTCGTTCATAAGCTGAAACCACTCTGAAACTCATCATTATCGTAAAAATCCTGTTTTGGGATAAAAAATTAACTAGCTGATCATCCGGTAATATTTTTTCATGAGGCAGGGAAATGGCTTCTATATACTCGGATGAATATCAGTTAGTGATCAAAACACTCCGCGAAGCGCGTCTTGCGCAAGGACTGACGCAGGAGAGCCTAGCGCGTATGTTGGAACGCCCACAATCCTTTGTTGCTAAATTTGAAAACGGTGAGCGAAGGCTAGACATTGTTGAATTTGTCCACATAGCTAATTTATTGTCGCTTGATCTTATTTCGATAATAAGTGAATTATCTAAGGATAATAAGTATTTTGTTTAGAACCACACAGAAATTAATAAGAGATTGAAGTTTATACGAATCGCAACTTTTATTCTTCTTAGTTATTGATGTTGAATGCCAGAGAGGAAAAAAAATGAAAGTATATCGAGCAATTTATAAATAGCCGAACAATCCAGATAAATTAGCTAAACATTAAAGCATCAACAAACAACATATAAGGCATTACAAAAATAAAATCAACTATTATTCAATTCTTGAGCGTCACCTTTCATATATTTACACCTATCAAAATGCTAAATTATTTTCCCTCTGCTTCCCTGCTTAACAATCAATAACCAGCGAGTTTAAAGTACTACCACAGTCTACTCGCTGGCAGTCATTTATATTTTATGGGTTATATATTAACAATTCATTTTTATTTCCAACATTCGATATGACAATTTCATTACCATCTGACCAGAATAAAAAACGCAAGCCTCGCCCTTGTTTATTAATGTGTACCCTATATGCAGTGTAATTGCCATAAGTTCTCGCCTCTGTGGGACAGTCACTCTTATAAAAATAATTTATTTCTGACTTTCCAGTATTAGCAAGCACATTAATTATAGAGTTGTAAGTTGCAGATGCATATTTTTGGCGCCCGAAACTCTCATTGTCTTTCAATGAGCTAATAAATTTATCACTTACATTAAAATCCTCCCATTCTAGCCTAGTAGTTAGCTTATGAATGTTTATTAACTTTACTGCACCGATATACAGTGCCATTTTCATTTTTAATGGAGTATCCGCTTCTGCGTATATATTCATCCCATCTAGATTAAGTATAAACTTACTTACATTAGTAAAGTAGTCGAGTTGTTTCTTAAAATCAAAAGGAACCACGTGCGTTTGATCTGGAATTATTAACTTAATTTCCCCCTCAAACTCAATAGTATTCTCTTGTAAACATTCTTTAGAATGACTGAAAAATGGAAAGTATTTGTTTACACTGAAATGATTATTTATTGCCATATGACTAAATTGATCGACGAGCTCATTTTTACGATCCTGATTTATAGCATCAAAATCAGGCGATACTTCAATTGGTTTTTCCCACTCAACTAAATAATCACTCTCATATGAAGTTGAGCCTGAGAGAATATTATTAATCATTCGTACAATATCATTTGAGCAGTATGGGAAATTATCTTTTGGGATCTTTCCCATGAATATCTTGTCACTTGGGAAAAGATCATAATCGATCATAGCCCCTATTATATCTTTCTCCTTTTTAATATTAACAACGCCAGTATTTATGAAATTTTTCAACATAATCAAATCTTCAACAAAACTCTCGATTTTTGAAGATTCAAATAGAATGGGTGAAACAATAAACTCGAAGTTAATTACTCCATTCATTTTTTCACCTCAAATGAAAATCGTCCCTTATCACCAATTTCTAACTTTCTTTTGCGACCTGCTTCGTAGAGAATTTTTTCTATTTCCCTATCCGTTTGATCAAAGAAGTCTGTTGGCCAGTCAATAACACTTCCGAAACGGTTTATTTCTATTTGAGAGAATTCAGAATAACCATTATTTTTAGTTATAAAAAACATCGCAGTATTTTTATTTAAACTGCCATCTCTTTCTTGAGCTATACGCAACCGAAGTCTATTAATTAAATACTCACTATGCGTTTCTATTATACATTGTCTTTTAGACTGAACCATAGCAATAAATAAATCACATAATCTTGACTGTACTTGTGGATGAAGATGTAATTCAGGTTGCTCAAATATCAACACATCATCTTGTTCAGAAATCAAAAACATCAAAACAATTGGTAGAACCTGACTGACACCGACGCCTACATGCGTGAGATCCTGCCATTTATCATTTTTATTAGTTTTTACTAACAATTCATAACCAAGCTTACCTCTATCCTTTGTACTAAACTCTTCGATCACACCAAGATAGGACAACCATTCTTGACATGCAAATCTAAGAGGCTTGGCTTTAGTATGAAATTCCAAGTCCCCATTTGTAATAATAGGAGATAAGTAACTAATGACTCTATCTTTATTTTTATGTAATACTGCGGCTGTAAACTCTCCTTTGAGGCCAACACTATTCGGGTCATATTGACCTCGTGAAGAATATATAGCCTGGGGTTCCATCCTCAATGGCCCTAGGTACTTCACTGATCGGGAAAAATAGACATTTAACAAATTTTCAACATCAAATAGACTTCTAACATTGAAAAAGGTCTGCCGTGTTTCTTGTTGCATAGATTCACACCATAACTCTTGTAACAAAGCCCTATTTTTATCAATTAGTTCCAGCAGTGTTTTCTTTGTTTTGTCTTCAAGTTTACCTAAAAACCCATGCCAATCGAGTAATGAGATTGTTTCGGCATGTAAAAAAGAAGGGGGTATATCCTGTGTTCTTAGATTATATGTAGAATTAACTATATTTTCTTTTAGATTTAATAACTCTACACTCTTATGCGAACTTTCATCATCTTTATAAAATTGACTCGAAATCAAACTATCAGGAAGTACTATAGAGTCATATATCTCTTGGCGCTCTTTAACTATTATTGATAATATAGTACGCATAAATTTATTTGTCAGGACTAAATATTGCTCATCCAAATGATAAATATCTGTACCTTGGAAACGAGATGAATCCATAAAATTTGTCGCAAAATTAATAACATGAGAACTGATTTTTTTTATATAGTTATATTCAAGAATAAAGGCTGTAGGTACCAGTTCACATCTTTTACTTCCTAGGATTTTGAAATCAGGATACTCCACTTTTATTCTATTATTTTCCGGACTTTCAAACTCCGTCACTGTATACATGATTTCTTCGGAGCTACTATCCAGTTCAATAACAATTCTATCAGTTTCTATTTTCTCTCCATCCTCGCTTAAATTATAAACAACAATTTTATTTTTCAGTATGGATGGATGGTATTCATCATCTCGACCTTGCTTCCCTCTGCTGATCGCACCAAATGTAATATCATAATTTACCATTGTACTTTTAGCATTTCCAAAATAATCATCTTTCATCTCTAAGGTGAACGATATAGAAATACCATCATTTTTAGTAGCATAGCTTTTAATATCTCTAAAAGATCCTAATTGAGTTAGATGGCCATTCAATGTAATTGGTTCATCCTGGTATCTACCTGAGAAACTTTGGCTGAGCATTAAAAGAACTTGAATTAAGGAGCTTTTCCCACTACTGTTTGAACCACATAATATGGATAACCCATGCAAATCAATTGGAGTAAGCATCGTAATGGATTTAAAGTCTTTAACATTTATTTTCGTAAACATTTAGAATCTCAATATTATATATTATCATGATGTTGATAGGAATGTTTCCATCTAAACCATAATATGAACCAGACAAGAGTTTCATTTTCGCATTAAACATGCAAAACACAATACCATTTCACGTAGTTGACATACATTACGAATTATGAAACCGAATAAAAACCATTTATAACCGCCTCTTTTGAAGGAATTACAAAGTGTCCCAACCATTGGGATACCACTCATGCATTTTAAGTAGCTATCTCTGAATCCCCCTTCCCTGTTTTATGCATGCTGTAAACCTAGAGCAGCCCTAATTTCTGCTATGAGCTATGAGCTATGAGCTATGAGCTATGAGCTATGAGCTATGAGCTATGAGCTATGAGCTATGAGCTATGAGCTATGAGCTATGAGCTATGAGCTATGAGCTATGAGCTATGAGCTATGAGCTATGAGCTATGAGCTATGAGCAGGTTGAATACATTCAACTAATTAATATACTATTCTATAAAATTCATCTAAATTTTATAGAGTTTTCGTTAAAATGTAAGCGGCGTCATATTAAAACCCTACGAATACCATCATACAACATGGCTCACGATGCAAATACGGAAACGCTATACATTATAAGCCTATAAATTTACATCATAACATGTGTTCTAAAAGCCCTCTGAAAATTTTGAACACATCATTATTGTGGAAAATAAGGCTGACGGCTTCGTCACAAGATAAAAGGGGAAAGACTGATTGCTGAAGAGATAGGCGTTGCGCCTGAGCAAATCTGGCCGTCACGCCAGCGTAAGGTTAAGGATCTGTAAAATCATCGCCACCGGTATTTGATCACACTATCGGTGGCTGATGCCAGGATAAGGTATATTGCACAGGAAGTATTCACTGAGGGAAATTGCTATGTCTATTCCTGCCAAAGAAGAACGTATAAACCTGCCACTGGAAACTGGCTGCTCTGAAGTCCTTGCACACCCTTCGACAAGAACAACAGAAGAATGGACACAGGAAAACGAACAGGCCATAAAAGACGTTAACGCCTTTATGGCCGAACTCGGGCACTTCTCAGATAAAAACAGGGCGTTTTAACTTAATACTGTACAGGGGGCGGGTTCTAAAACCTACATCCCCAGCTCCCACTCCACTCCCCCAAGCACCTTGCCGTTAACCTGGATCTCGATAAACTGCGCGCCCGCGTAATACTGGCGGGTGGTGATTTTCTTTACCGCGTGTTTTTTCTCGATGGTTACCGTGCCGCTAGCCGGGAGTTCAAACGCGCGGAGCTTGAAGATTTTTGGCGCGGTTTTGTTGTTGGCTTTCATAAAGTGAATGATGTAGTCCACCACAATGTTTTGCGGGGCGGAGCTGGTCGAGCGGAGGCTGACTTTAAATTCCAGGCTTTCACCTAACAGGATCTGCTTTTGTTTCAGGGCAAACGCATCAAGCGCTACGTCCGCACCGTGCTGCACGCCAATAAGCGCCAGCGCGTCCGGGTGGCCGTTTTTAATTAAGGTACGCAGCGCGTGGCGGGTTATCCAGGCCACCTTTTTCACATCGTCATTTTTGGCCTGCCGCTGCCAGCTTTGTAATAGCTCAATAACGTAGTCCGGGTGGTCTTTGGTGATGTCGTTCAGGTGGTTTGCCACGCTTTTTCTGACAAACAGCTCAGGGTCGAATTTCAGCGCCTCTAATATCTCTCTTGTCCCTGAGGGGTCGGTAATAAACATGTGCAGCTTTTCGCCCCACGGCACGCGCGGGCGTGTGCCTTCAGATGCCCAGCGGCGAATATCCACGTTGTCATCCTGGGCGCATTGCAGCAGAAAACGCATTGTTTCGGCGGGGTTATTTTTGATAAAGGGGCGCACCGCCCATTCAGAGGTAAAACAGGTGGTGACGACTTTCAGGGCATTCAGAGAAATATCCCGGTGCTCAAGGCCGTAAACCTGAATAAATTCGGCAAAGGGCCAGACGGCAAACCCACGCAAATTGTTCTCTTTAAGCACGGAGATAACCACGGCCAGCGCCTTCGGGTATTCCAGGGGCAGTTCCGCAGCCAGCGCATCCCGAATAACCCGGACTCTGGCCTTCATTTCTAACTTATCCAGCTGGGCATTTTTATACAGAAAGGCGCGCGTATTGAATGACGGATAATGCCGCGCAACGGCGCTTGCCATCTCCTGCAAAAGAGCAGGATTAAATGCATGCTTAAACGCGTTTTCGTTCTGATTTTCTACAGACTCGCTCATTTCAATGCCCTGGTTACCGGTTAATATGCCGGAGTGTATCTTACATGTTCTCAGTTGCTCTGCGTTTTAATAACTGAACATGCCCCAGAGACATGCCGGACGCGGCTGATATAGCCTCTGTATCCTCGCTCAATGGAATAAGGCGGCACGCATACTCCTGTGCATTTTCATGACTCAACTTAGGCACGGTATTGCTGATATTTGCGGCCCGCCCCTCCAGCTCAGCTATTATCGTACGCCTTAGCCGATAAACCGTCCCCATCGTCACTCCGGATAGAAACGCAATAGACTCCAGGTCTTTGCTTACCATAAGCAGACGGCGGGCGTATTCGCTATCGCCTTCATGGTTGCTGCGGGGAAAAGTCTGCCAAAGATTTTCCATTTGAGCATAGTTTATTTTCTCAACCAAATACCTTAATTCAGCTACATACTTCCGTGAGCGCCTGCAAACAATCGCAATAGCCGGGACGTCATTGCTCAGCAATACAAGACGGCGGAGGTAGCGAGTATTATTTTCACTCTCCAGCCGAGGGTAACTACTGCGCAGTATATCTGCCCGGACTTTGTCGTTCTGCAACATCGCTCGGCTATTTTCTATAGCCAGATCCCTACAGCAGAGAAGATACAAATCTCTGGAGAGAGATGGAGTCGGATCAACTAAGCAGGAGTTTAGCGTACCGGGCGGTTGAGAAAATACGTGCGGACTAGACAAAAGCACGTCCCTTAACTTCTGTCGGACTTTATTACTAATACCGCCTGTCCGAGCCAGAGCACCAGTTGGGGCAGGTATACGATTCGGCAAGCGCCGTATGGCCTGGTCGGTATTTCTTACGCCGCTTAAAGTCTGCAATGAGGGTAAGGCGGGGTGTGCCTCGGCGACGGGTAAAGGCGCCCAGTGAGAACAACCGGGCGTGGCCATATTGTTGATTCTGTTATCCATGGTGGTTTAACTCGTTTTCGCTGGAAAAGGAATTGAATACAGAATGGCTGACTACCTTACTATAATAAACCGGTCATATATCGAACAATCATTCGATATATTCAGCGATTAATTATGTTAATACCGCTAAGCAATCCGCCCTGGATTAGCGAGCACTATGCGGAATTTCTCTACATCACAAATCACATATTCATGTGCGACTTTCTGAATGTATTTTTCTTCTATCAGCTGATTAATCACCCGGCGGTAAGTTCTTTCCGAGCAGCCAAAGCGCTCCGCTTCGCGGGATACCTGGGAGAAATCCACTAACGGTTTTTGCTGCTGATAGCGTTCATAAAGGTCAGCAAGAATGTTCAATACCAGCGGCTGGAGGAAGCGCTCCATGGTTTTTGCCATCCCACGCTGATAGCTGGTAGAAAGTAGCTGGCTCAGCCAGACACCCACTTCGGCATGCCCGGTGAGTAGCGTGTCCATCATCGCCAGCGGGATGACTTTTACCGTCATGGTGTCGTGGGCAACCACCGAGAACTGGCTTGGGGTGTGGGTCAGGTATTCAATTTCGCCGATGATGGTGTCGCTAACGAAGCGCTGCCCCAGGCTGAAGGTTTTACCGTTCTCCGCGCTGTAGTGCATGGTGTATTCGCCGAGCGTTATCCAGTACAGCGCTTTGATCTCTTCGCCCTGGCGCAGAATAAACTCACCGGGGCCGATCTCTTTATTCTTTAGCGGCGCGGCGAGCACGGCATCACGCAGGAGCTGATGCCCGCGCTGAGCGAATTGCTGAATAATATTCATAGTGTTGTCGCTCTCCGCTGCGCCGTATGTAGGCTTTCAGCCAGGGTAAATAGTCGATTTTTCTTGCCTGGTTCTCCAGCCATCCGGGGCGAAAAGGCGCACGAGATTAACTATCACTCTGCGGTATTGTCAATACTCCGCATTTTTCTTCACTCCGCCCAGGCCAGCACTGCCGCTATTCACCCGGATTTATCGCTCACCCGTTTAGCGGGGAAAAATCAAAACTGTGATCGCCGTCAGCCTGGCCGGACATTTGCCTTTTTCTGCAAGCAAACGTCTTTCTATCGTAGTGGCCTGAACCAGACCAGGAGATCGCCAGATGACACCACATATTAACGCCAACCCGGGCGACTTCGCCGAAACCGTGATCATGCCGGGCGATCCGCTGCGCGCGCAGTACATCGCGCAAACCTACTTAACTGACGCCATACGCGTGTGTGACACCCGCAATATGTTCGGCTTTACCGGCAACTACAAAGGCAAGCGTATTTCCGTGATGGCGCACGGCATGGGCATTCCGTCGGTCTCTATTTACGCTCACGAACTGATCAATGAGTTTAGCGTTAAACGCCTTATCCGCATCGGCACCTGCGGAGCCATCAACGAAAGCGTGGATATGCGCAACGTGATTGTCGCCACCGGGGCAGGCACCTCCTCTTCCGTTAACCGCGATCGTTTCGGCGGCTACGACTATGCGGCAGTGCCGGACTTTGACCTGCTCCGCCGCTGCTGGACAGTAGCCGAAAAACACAATATCCCGACCCAGTTCGGCAACACCTTTACCAACGACCTGCTGTACGACAAACCCGAAGGCATGCTTCCCGCCCTCAAAAAAATGAACATCCTTGCGGTGGAGATGGAGACCTCGGCGCTTTTTACTATCGCCGCGCAGTACCGCGCCCAGGCCCTGAGCCTGCTGACAGCCTGTGTAAACAGCGTTAGCGGCGAAGAGCCAACGGCAGAAGAACTACAAAGCACGTTAGACAACATGATTGAGCTCGCTTTAGAAACCGCAGTTTTCTGCGATTGATTTCTCCCATAAGGGTTCTCCGATGACAAACTCTACACAACAGCCTGCCTCTGGCGGTATGAAAGTTGAATCAAACGGCGTTAATGCCGTGCCCGAAGCGGAACGTTACGGCAAACCTTCGGGCCTGTTCCCGATTTGGTTTTCCTGGAACGTTTCTATTCTGGGCATGACTTACGGTATTTACGTTTACTCCCTCGGCCTTAGCGTCTGGCAGTCTATTAGCGCCGGGATCGTTGGCTACCTGCTCTCCTGCATGCTGGTTGGCGTGCTGGCGGTCGGCGGTCCAAGAACCGGCCTGCCAACGCTGACCCAGACCCGCTTTAGCTTTGGCTACCACGGCAATAAATTCCCGACTCTGTTCGCCTACATCTCGAATATGGGCTGGAAGATAACCATTATTACCCTCGCCTCTTCCACCGGCGCGGCGCTGTTTGCCAAACTCTGGCCTGCGGCCTTTGCGCTGGCGGACGGTAAACCGACGCTGGTATGTGTTCTGGGCTGGTTTATCGTCAGCCTGGCGCTCACCATGTCGGTCGCGATTTATGGCCACCAGCTGATCATGAAGGTGGAAAAATACATCGCCTGGCTGACCGGGTTTATGAGCATCATTTTTATCTTCCTGATGCTGCCGCATATTCACTGGGACAAGCTGGGCCAGAGCGCGGTACACGGCAACCTGCTGACCTGGATTGGCGGCATGGTTATGGCGATGACGATGGTCGGCCTGGGCTTCCTTAACTACGGCGGCGACTTCGCCCGCTATCTGCCAAAGAAAACTCAGGCTTCGAAGGTGATTTTCTGGACCACGACGGGGATTTCACTCCCGGTTAGCGTGCTGCTGGTGCTGGGTGCATTCCTGGTCGACAGTAACCCGGAGCTGGGCGCGGCGGCGGCGCAGTCGCCTATTGCCTCGCTGACAAACCTGCTGCCGTTCTGGTTCTACGTGCCGTTTTCCATCGTGATTATCGTTTCCCTGCTGGCCGCCGCCATTACCGGGGTTTACAGTTCCGGGCTGGCTTTGCTGGCGCTCGGCATTCCCGCCAGCCGCGCCACAACCACCACGCTTAACGCGGCAATCATCGGCTTCGGCGCATTTTACCTGATGTTTATTTCCGACTCGTTCCTGGCAACGTTCCAGTCGTTCCTGGCCTCTATTTCGGTGGTTATCGGCTCCGCAGGCGCTATTCAGCTTATCGACTTCATACGCCAGAAACGCCTGGGCTGGGATGTGACAATGGCTAATAAAGCCGGTTTCGGCGGCAGAGATGGCCGCTGGACGGCGCTGCTGGCGCTGGGCATTGCCACCGTGGTTGGCCTGGGCTCGATTACCTCCGGCGACCCGTACATCGCGCATATCGTAGGGTTCCTGTTGACGGACGAAACCCGCCACAGCGTCTTTGCCACGGCTAACCTTGGCGTAATTGTGTCGATGCTGACGGGCGGCGTGATTTACTCTCTGCTGACCTTCGGCCTGAAGATTGAACTGCCGGGGATCTCTTCCGCGCAGGCAGCATCTGCTCGCCCCGCTAAAGCACAAAAAGCGGTTTAACCACTAAAAACAAGCCCGCCGCGCCTAAGCGGGCTTGTTGCTTTCCCACTCCTGCAAGAAATCAATCAGCGCCCGCACCTTAGCCGGAACGTGCCGCGTATTTGGGTAAACCGCGTAAATACCCTGAGAAGGGAAACGGTACTCCGGCAAAATATGCCGTAATTCACCGCGCTCGATAGCCTCTCTCACCAGCCACTCGGGCAGTAGCCCCACGCCGCATCCCTGAACCACAAAGGCCATTAACGCCGCAGCGGTATCGGTCATAAAGCGGGACGGCCCGGTAATTGTCAGATCACGCGTTTCTCTGTCGCTGCCAATGACTTGCCATTCGCGCGGGGTTGGTAGACGACGATGGATAACCCATTCTGCTTCGGCTAGTGCTTCAAGGCTGCTAATTGGATTGCGGGCAAGCCATTCAGGAGCGGCAACCGGCACGATTTCAAAGCGCTCGATCAGCGCCGCACGGTAGGAGGAGTCCGCCAGCTTACCGAGGCGGATAGCCAGGTCGAACTGTTCGGAGATCAGGTTTATCGGCGCGGAGGATGAATCATGCCGAATGGTTAATTTGGGGTGCAGCTTGCCGAAGGCGCTTAACGCCGGGATGACCTTTGCCTGGCCGTATTCCGGCGTAGTCGAAATACGCAGCTCCCCGGAATAGCCGCCGTGGTGGGTCTGCACCTCTTCGACCAGAGCGTCACTTTCTTTCAGCAGCAATAAAGCCCGCTGGTAGAAGACTTCTCCGGCCTGGGTTAAGGCCACGCGCCGCGTGGAGCGCACCAGCAGAGAGACACCCAGCTCAGTTTCCAGCTGGCGCACATTAAAGCTGATAACCGCCTTGGTCTGGCGCATAGACTGCGCCGCCGCCGTAAAGCCCCCGGCTTCAACCACCGCAACAAACATCGCTACCCGCTGTAGGTTAAGCATGTTAATCCATCGCATTATCAAAATATTTTTGACAGTGTATCAGCAGATGCGGGATTTATCCGCCGGGCGGAACCTGCTGAAATCGCGTTTTACTTTGTACGAGAGCCATCATGCCCTACCGTCATAAGGTCGCCGCCGTCTATCTGCTCGGCTTCTTTCTCGACTTAATTAATATGTTTATTTCCAACGTCGCCTATCCGCAAATTGGGCGCGAGCTGCACGCTACGGTCGCCGAGCTGGCGTGGATTGGCCACGGCTATCTTTGCGGGTTGACGCTGGTTATCCCGATTAGCGCCTGGCTGAATCAGCGCCTGGGCGCTAAGCGGCTGTTTATGCTCTCGCTCGGGCTATTTTCTCTCGGCACGCTGGCTTCGGGCATGTCTCCCGGGCTGGAGGCGCTTGTTGCCTCGCGTATTTTGCAGGGCATCGGCGGCGGGTTGCTGATCCCCGTCGGCCAGGCGCTGACCTGGCAGCTTTTTGCCGTGCATGAGCGGGCGAAACTTTCCTCGGTCATTATGATTGTGGCCCTGCTGGCTCCGGCGCTTTCACCCACCGTTGGCGGGCTGCTGGTTGAGTCGCTGGGCTGGCGGTGGATTTTCCTGGCGAGCCTGCCGCTGGCGCTGCTGACTTTATTGCTGGCGAGCCTGTGGCTAAAGCCCTCCCCGGTGCAGAAATCCAACACGCCGCTGGACGCAAAAGGGCTGGCACTTGGCTCAGTCGGGCTTTTTGCCATCCTGCTCGGCCTGACTCAGGCAAGCAGTCCTGGCGCTCATTTATCGGCGCTGCTGTTGTTGGCCGCCGGAGCGCTAATGCTGTGGCTATTTGTTCGCCACAACAGTAAACATCCTCATCCGCTGTTCAGCCTCCCGCTGCTGGCAGACCCGCTATTACGCTATGCGATGCTGGTTTACCAGTGCATACCGGGGCTGTTTATGGGCACCAGCCTGGTGAGCATTATTTATCTGCAAACACAGCTGGGGATGACTGCCACGCAAACCGGAGCGCTGATGGTTCCCTGGGCGCTGGCTTCCTTCGTCGCCATCTCTTTTACCGGCAGGATGTTTAACCGCCTTGGCCCGCGTCCGCTGATTACGCTGGGCGGCTTACTCCAGGCGGCTGGCATTCTGCTGCTGACTCAGGTCACATCCGGGGAGCAAATCGCGCTGCTGATTGCCGCTTATATTCTGATGGGCCTCGGCGGCAGCCTTTCCAGCAGCACGGCGCAAAGCACCGCATTTATCTCGACGCCTGCGCGGGCGATGCCGGAGGCCAGCGCGCTGTGGAACATCAACCGCCAGCTGAGTTTTTGCTTCGGCGTTGCGCTGCTGAGCCTGCTGTTGACGGTGCTGCAAAGCCAGCTTCCGGCACAGCAGGCTTATCTGCTCACGTTTAGCTTTGCCGCCGCCGGGACGATTATTCCGCTGGCTTATCATTTACGGCTTAATAACCAGCAAATTAAGAATCAACTTGTCAAAAAGGAGCCCTGAGCAATGAATATCTGGTTTAAAGAAGTTATCGACGCCCACGTCGCGATAGAACAGTGGCTTGGCGCCAAAGAAGGCGACGTTGAGGCCCTGCTGGCACGCTTTAGTGCAGATTACTCAATGGTGGCGTTAAGCGGTGCAAAGCTGGATTATCCTGGCCTGTGTGGCTTTTTTAAGGCTCAGGGTGGCAGCCGTTCCGGCCTGCAAATTCAGGTGGATGAGCTTACCTTGCTGGATGAATGGCCGCAGGGTGCGGCGGTGCTTTACCGTGAAATGCAGACCCTGAACGGGTCAAGCACTGTGCGCTGGTCTACGGTTATTTTCCGCCGCGAGGGCGACAACGTGTTATGGCGCCATCTGCACGAAACCGGGCAAATTTAAGGCAGGCCGGGCGGTGAAAGCCGCCCCGTTGAATTACAGCGCGATGTTGAAGTGACTGCCGTCCGGCAGCTCAATATCAAGCTTAACTTTACCGCCCGCCGCCTCGACATAGCGTTTGAGCGAGGAAAGCTTAATATCGCGCCCCTTTTTCTCCATTTCGGCCACGGTTGGCTGCTTAACGCCAAGCTGTTTTGCCATTTCGTTTTGCGTTTTTCTCACCCGCTCGCGCAGCTCGGCGAGGTGGATATTAAGCAGCATTTCATCGGCCATAGCCTGCGCCGCAGCCACGACTTCCGGTTTTTCTTCAGCAATCCATTCCTCTAGTGTTCTACCCATTCTATTTGTTCCTTTTCCGTTAACTGGTTCAGATGAGCACGAAACTCGTTGTCTGCTAAGGGCACCATAACGTCATAAAATCGCTTGTCGTTCCCCACTTTATTCCCGGCACACAGCAGGATGGCGCAACGTCTTATATCAAAAGCGAAAAAAATCCTTAACGGCTCTCCTCTGCACTGAACGCGCAGCTCTTTCATATTTGCGTATTGGGACCCTTTCACCGTGTCAGCATAGGGCCTGCCTAACAAAGGCCCTCTATCTTTCAACAACACCACCCCCGCCATGACACAGGCTTTGGTTATGTCATCCGATGCTTTAATCCAGGCATCAAACGTATCCGTCATTTTAATCGACCACACATCACCCTCCGCAATATAGGTTAATTCCTATATAGGCACAAGCCTATGCGGCTATTATGTGAGCAGCAGCCAGGTTAATCATCTGACATTCAGTGAATGGCCGAGTGGGATTCAGAAATAAAGATTAAAGTTCAGCGGGTTGCAGCGTTCCAGGGAAGAGGCTCGCAAATTTGCAGGGGTGAAGGGTGGATGAGAGAACCTCATCCACCCCGGGTTACTGATTATGATTTCCGGCTGGCAATAATAGCGTCTGCCACGTTACGCGGTGCTTCCGAGTAGTGATGGAACTCCATGCTGTAAGTCGCCCTGCCCTGAGACATGGAGCGCAGCGTGGTGGAGTAGCCAAACATTTCTGCCAGGGGAACATCGGCGCGAATGATCTGGCTGCCAAACCGCTCTTCCATGCCTTGTACCATGCCGCGGCGGGAAGAGAGATCGCCCATAATGTTACCGGCATACTCTTCCGGCGTTTCCACCTCGACGTGCATCACCGGCTCCAGAATAACCGGGTCCGCCTTGCGTGCCGCATCCTTGAAGCCAAATATAGCCGCCATCCTGAACGCCATTTCCGAAGAGTCGACGTCATGATAGGAGCCAAAGGTCAGCGTCGCTTTGATGTCCACCACCGGGTAACCGGCCAGCACGCCGGTGTTCATGGCTTCACGCAGGCCTTTTTCCACGGAGGGAATAAACTCGCGCGGCACCACGCCGCCTTTGGTGGCATCTTCAAACACAAAACCTTTGCCCGGCTCAAGCGGTTCGAGCGTCAATACAACGTGACCATACTGGCCTTTACCGCCGGACTGGCGAACAAATTTGCCTTCAACGTCCTTCGCGGTTTTGCGGATGGTTTCGCGGTAAGTCACCTGAGGACGACCTATGTTAGCCTCCACGCCAAATTCGCGCTTCATGCGGTCAACGATGATTTCCAGATGCAGTTCGCCCATCCCGGAGATAATCGTCTGGCCTGACTCTTCGTCCGTATGTAGCCTGAAAGACGGATCTTCAGCCGCCAGCCGCTGTAGCGCGATGCCCATTCTCTCCTGGTCGGCTTTGGTCTTCGGTTCGATAGCCAGCGAAATAACCGGCTCCGGGAATTCCATGCGTTCCAGAGTAATAATGGCATCCGGGTCGCTCAGCGTGTCGCCCGTTGTCACATCTTTCAGCCCCACGCAGGCGGCGATATCACCGGCACGCAGCTCGTCAACTTCATGCCTGTCGTTAGCATGCATCTGTACGATGCGGCCAATGCGCTCCTTCTTCCCTTTCACCGGGTTATAAACCGAGTCGCCTTTTTTCAGCACCCCGGAATACACGCGGATAAAGGTCAACTGGCCGACATACGGGTCGGTCATCAGTTTGAACGCGAGCGCCGAGAACGGTTCGTCGTCGTTAGCGTGGCGTTCAATCACGCCGCCTTTTTCATCAACACCCTGAATAGAAGGGATATCGAGCGGAGACGGCATAAGTTCAACCACCGCATCCAGCATGCGCTGCACGCCTTTGTTTTTAAAAGCACTGCCGCACAGCATCGGCTGGATTTCACCGGCAATCGTGCGGGCGCGCAGCCCGGCAATAATATCTGCTTCGTCCAGATCGCCAGTTTCCAGATATTTGTCCATCAGCTCGTCGTTGGCCTCGGCCGCAGCTGAAACCATTTTTTCGCGCCACAGCTGCGCCGTTTCCAGCAGCTCGTCCGGCACCGGAGCATAATCAAAGGTCATGCCCTGGGTCGCATCGTCCCATAAAATGGCCCGCATTTTGATGAGATCGACTACGCCGGTGAAGTGATCCTCTGCGCCAATCGGGATAACGATCGGCACCGGATTAGCCTTCAGTCGGTCAACCATCATTTGTACCACGCGGAAGAAGTCGGCTCCCGGTCGGTCCATTTTGTTGACGAAAGCCAGGCGCGGCACGCCATATTTATTGGCCTGCCGCCAGACGGTTTCCGACTGTGGCTGTACGCCGCCAACGGAGTCATAAACCATCACGGCACCGTCCAGCACGCGCATAGAGCGTTCTACCTCGATGGTGAAGTCTACGTGTCCCGGAGTGTCTATGATGTTGATACGGTGCGGTTCAAAACCGCGATCCATACCCGGCCAGAAGCAGCTCACCGCGGCGGAAGTAATGGTTATGCCGCGCTCTTGCTCCTGAGCCATCCAGTCTGTCGTTGCTGCGCCATCGTGAACTTCACCCAGTTTATGGCTCATGCCGGTGTAAAACAGAATACGTTCCGTAGTCGTCGTTTTACCGGCATCGATATGGGCTGAAATACCAATGTTGCGATAGCGTTCGAGAGGGATGGGTCGGGGCATGATGCGTCCTTAGTCTTATCGACTGTTTAGTTGCGGCCGGAATGGCCGGTTCGTTTGTTCGCCATCATCATAGTACAACTGTACGAGTATATTCGAACTATTTTAGTTATAGTTTATCCCGATGCTCGCTTAGCCTTCGGGTTTTGCTATAGTAGCCGGCCGCCGAGCCGCCACCGCCGACACAGGAACAGTATGATCGCCAACCATCCGGAACGTGAACAAATCCGCCTTGAAAATGTGCTTTTTGCCCTCGGGAATCCCCTCAGGCTGGAGATTGTAAAATCGCTGGCAGACGGCGTGGAGCTGTCATGCGGGGCATTGCGTAAAGACGTGGCTAAATCGACGATGACCCACCACTGGCGCGTACTGCGCGATAGCGGCGTTATCTGGCAGCGCCCTCAGGGGCGAGAGAATTTGATTTCGTTAAGGCGTGAAGATTTGGATGCGCGTTTTCCCGGCCTGCTGGAAACGCTGCTGCGGGTGATGGTGGACGAGGCATAAAAAAGCCGCCCTTCAGGCGGCTTCTTCAAATCAGCAACGGTTACTCAGACTTGGTGTCGGTAACTTTCTGCTCGCCCATCACTTTGAGCTTTTTAGAGATTTCACGACGCTCTTTAGACAGCTCTGCGTTTTTGATGATGTAGTCATCCACGCGGTCTTCGTAGTCGGTTTTCATGCTGGCGATGATGCCCTGCACCGCTTCGATGCTCATGCCAGGTTTGATGTAATCGCTCAGGTTGTCGAGCAGCAGAACACGTTTCTGGTTGTCACGGACTTTTTTCTCTACGTCCTGGATTTCACGCTGCAGTTTGTTTTTACGACGGAACAGACGAACAAACTCCAGAACGTCCTGGAAGGTAGGTTTGATATTTTCCATTTTTACACCCCTGCTAAATTGGTACTCGGATTCGTTAAGACAACCGCCATAACCTTAGTAGTAGCGGTTGACGATTACAATTTTTTGTCAGTCTCACTAACGGGCTTGCCCTATCTTAACCTCAAATTCTGCTGAATCGAAACAAGCATTATGATTTCTGTGCTTTACGCGCGCTATTTGCGCAGCGCCCGGCAAATCAGACTCGACAGCAGCTCAAGCTGGCGAGCCAGTTCCAGGCTAAGCCAGACATAACCGTGGATCGGCGTTTCCTGTAGCTGGCCGTTCTGCCCGTCTTCCATCAGCTGGCGCAGTTCGGAGACAATCTCATTAAGCTTTTCGCTATTGGCCGAGATAGGCGAAGGGTTCCCCTCATGCAGCACCTTCGCAATTGCCCCCAAGGTGCGCTGGGTCATTTGCTGAGTATCGCGCAGCGTATGGGCATTAATCATCAGGAAATGGCTGGCGCGGGTTGCCCAGTAAGCGTTGATTTGCAGCTCAAGCGTGCAAACCAAATTGCGGTTGATGGTCTGAATAGCCTCAAAAACCGACTTCTGAATGCGCGTTTCTTTGCTGCTCGGACCAATCAAAGCCCGCATTTTTACCACGTCGTTGAGCACTTTTTGCAGCGGCTTCTCGAGCCTTGGCCGCTCAACCAGGTTGGGCGAGAACCCGGCGGTGTAGATTTTACCGAGCGCCTGCACGAAGCTCGCCATCTGGATACGCCAGTGGATGAAGGCGCGCTGCGGGTAAACGCTGGTGAACAGCATCGCCAGCAATGAGCCAAAAATGACGTCGCCGCTGCGCCAGAGCGCCACTTCCATATCCCCGGCTGGCGCACCGACCACAACCGACAGCGTGATGCCTATCAGCAGCGCCTGATACGGGCGTTTGCCCAATGCCAGATAGCCGCACAGGAACATCGCCAGCCCGCACCAGATAATCATCAGCGGCAGGGAATAAAGTTCCAGCTTCAGGGCTATCAGCCCCACGGCAGCGCCGAAAATGGTTCCGCCAATGCGCTGGAAAGCGCGCGGCACCACGTTGCCCCAGAACGAGATAGGCCCCATCACCACCACCAGCGTGATAAGCGGCCAGGTCCCTTCGGGGATTTGCAGCATGCGAACCAGAACGAAAGTCAGAACAAAGGCAAGCGCGATACGCACACCGTGCACGATGCGATAGTTACGGTAGATGCGGATCTCAAACGGGGTCAGTGATTTGTCGGGACGCACACCCGGCTCTCCGGAAACAAAAACGCGATTGTACTCGTTTTTCCAAAAACGAGATCATAAAGCCGCCGCCCGCAGGCCTTTTACGAGCGATATTTCACATTTCCTTGCTGAATATCAGAAATCAGGCGGCATAACGCCGCCTTATAGAACTTTAGCGCAGCCAGGGCGTTACCGTGACGCCCACCAGCAACCCTTCCGGGCTGAGCAGGCGAGATACCGTTTGCCCCCACGGCTCCAGGCGGTTTTCAATCAACAGCTGATACCCCGCCTGCTTAAGCACCGCCGTTGCATGCCCGACATCTTCAACTTCAAATTCCACCCAGCTTTGCGGCGTGGCCTGGTCAGCAGGCCACGACGCCAGGCCAAAGCATGACTGAGAGGCCTGGGCGAGCGGCCAGAGGGCAAAGTGCTTCACCCCGTCCAGCTCGCCGTGTTCCGTAGCCAGATAATCTTCATTGCCGTCCATCGCCTTTAGCGGCAACCCAAGCGCCTGCTGATAAAAAGCAGAGCTTGCCGCCACGTCTCGCGTTATTGGGCCATATCCGGCGACAAATAAAACCTTCAGCCCGGCAATCGCATCCACCATGGTCAGTACCTCACTCAGGCTTTAGCCACCGGGATATACATCTCTATTTCCCATACGCCGGAAGCAGAGCCGTCGCTAAGATAGATTTCGTAGCATGGCTTGCCGGTTAACCGATAACCGCCGTCGGCTTCGATCTGGTCGAAGAAGCTTTCCCAGGCCTGCTGGAATGCGTCGTTTTCAACGACGGCACGGCCGATGGCATAAGTATCCGCGGCAATTGAGGTGATAATTACGCCTTCACTGTTTTGCGGGAGGACGAAGTCATCCGCCACGCCCATTACCGTGTCTACGCGGAGTTTTTCTGCCGGGACAACGTCCGGGTCGTCATAATAAACGGCCAGCCAGTCGCCGTTCAGGCTGTGGGATTTCGCCCACAGAGCCAGTTGACCGAAGCCCTGTGGAACCGTTGTTTCCCACGGCCCCACCAGATGAAACCCGGCTACTTTGCGCGCCGGAACTTGCTGAACTTTGAACGTCATACTGCCTCCACGCTGATGAATAAATACACTGTACATTTATACACTATATTTTTTGGAGCGAGCAAACAAGCTGCCAGTTTTGGGAGCAGCTTCGCAATCAGCTTAGGCCAAAAAAACGGGCCGCGTGATTAGCGCAGCCCGTTAGCAGGAAGTCCGGTTCCGGTTAGAACTTGCGGCTGATGAAATCGCCCAGGCGAGAGAAAACGCCGCCTTTATCTATAGGGGTCAGGTTAACCAGCGGCCAGTGAGAAATAAGCTTGTCGCCATCATAGAGTTCAATTTCACCCACCGGCGCATTGGCGGCGAGCGGGGCTTCCATGTCCTGTTTATTCAGCACATATTTCGCCTTAATGTTCGGCAGCTCTGATTTTGGCAACGCCAGGAAAACATCCTGATCCGGGCCTACGCTGAAGTTTGCTTTATCGCCATACCAGATGTGCTCGCTGCCGATAGCTTTGCCTTTTTGCAGCACCTGCACGGTGTCGAAGTTATCCTGCCCCCAGTGCAGCAACTTACGCGCCTGCTCCTCACGCCCTTTTGAGCTTTCGCCGCCCATGATCACTGCTATCAGGCGGCGCTGGCCCAGCACGCTGGAGGCGATGATGTTAAATCCGGCGCTTTCGGTATGGCCGGTTTTCAGCCCGTCGACGTTAAGGGATTTGTCCCACAGCAGGCCGTTGCGGTTTTGCTGGGTAATGCCGTTCCAGGTGAGGCTGCGCTCGCTGTACATATGGTAGAACTGAGGCTCGCCGTGGATGATGGCGCGGGAGAGCACCGCCAGGTCGTAAGCCGAACTATGCTGGCCGGGCGCATCAAGGCCGTGAACGGTTTCAAAATGGGTGTCATGCAGGCCAAGCTGCTCAACATAGTGGTTCATCATGGCAACAAACTGCTTCTGACCGCCGGCCACATAATCCGCCAGCGCCACGCAGGCGTCGTTGCCGGAGTCGATAATCAGCCCGCGACTGAGGTCGCGCACGGTCACTCTGTCGCCGGGTTTGATAAACATCAGCGATGAACCGTCAAATACCGGATTACCTTTCGCCCAGGCGTCTTTACCCACGGTGACGATATCGTCCGGCGTGATGCGTTTGCTGTCGATAGCGCGGTCTACCACGTAGCCGGTCATCAGCTTGGTGAGGCTCGCCGGGTTGCGCTGTACGTGTTCATTTCCCGCGGTTAAAACCTGCCCGGTGGTGTAATCCATCAATACCCATGCCCCGGCCTGAACCTGCGGCGGCTGTGGCTGATGGGCAAAAATATCATCAGCAAATGCGGTATTGACGGAAAGGGAGACAAAGCTCAGAGCGGCAAGCAGGCGGGTTTTCAACGGAATATCCTCAAAGACTTAATTTACAGCGGCTCGTTTTACGGGAGTTCTTGTTACTTTGCCTCTTTAAATTGCAAGAAAATATGACATTTCATATTTGGTAATAATAATGACTGATAATTGTACGGAATATATTCCTTCATTTATCGTGCTGCGTTTATTCCTGGATTCTCAATTTGTGCAAGTTTGGGATTGTCGCCCCGGCGATTCATTTTTACTCTAAGCAAAGAAAATACACTTTGAAGGTAACCTTATGGTGGAGAGTAAACCCTGGTCTCCAGAGCTTGAAGGGCTGCGCGGCCTGGCGTCGCTTTGGGTGCTGTTAGGCCACATTTGCCTGCTGGTGCAGTGCAAAATACCGCTGCTTTACGATCCGGGGATGGGCGTCGATTTGTTTATTTTGCTGTCAGGTTATTTGATGGCGAAGAATTATCAGGAACGGCGTGAGCGAGAGCCGTGGAATAAATTATCAACATTTCGTGTCTTCTGGCTGAGACGCTTCTTCCGCATCGCCCCGCTCTATTATTTATTGCTGCTGGTGGCGCTGCTATTTGGCGGCTGGTTTGGCGAAATGCGCGATATTATCTCCAGCGCCTGGCCTTCAACCGCCACCGCAAGCAGCCGCTATGCCGACCATTCATTTATCAATATTGTCAGTCATCTGTCGTTTATTTTTGGTTTTATCCCGGCCTACTCTTTCCGCACCGTTCTGCCGGACTGGAGCATCGGCCTGGAGATGCAATATTACCTGCTGTTCCCGTTTATTATGCTGCTGGTGATGCGCTACGGGTTCGCACTGAGCTCGGTGTTGCTGATGATCGTTTGCCTCGCCGCCCGCTGGCTGCTGCCGGGTTATTTCGAGGCTTTCCCGATGCCGTCAATGATCCTGATTAAGCTGCCGCTGTTTATTGCCGGAATGCTGATTTCCAGAGCCGTAATGCACAATAACCTGCGCTATTGTGCGCTGGCGCTGCTCGCCCCTGTCATTGCATGGCAGATGCATATTGCCGAAAATCATCTGCGGCTGGTGGCGGAGTGCGTGATGATAATCGGTATGACGGTGCTGCTTTGGCCGCACGGGCAAGAAACGCGGCTGAGCCCCATCACCGCCCTGCCGCGTCGGCTATTAACCTGCCGGTTTAGCCTGTTTTTGGGCGATGTTTCTTACTCGGTTTATCTACTGCACTTGATGATAGTCATCCCGTTAATCGGCCTGCTGGTGCGCTACACGGCGTTTGCTCATCAACCCTCGCTGATACGCGCCCTGATTGTTGCCGCCATCACGCTGCCGCTGGTGTGGTTGATAGCCCTGGTGCTCTACCATAAGGTCGAAAAACGAGGGATTGCGTTAGGTAAGCGATTGATTGTCAGCACCGGGCTTCCCGCCGGGCGCACGGCACCTTAAACGCGCTTTTCCTTCTGATGAGCAGACAGATGGTTTACCATTGGGTCAGATTACAACTAGCTCAATGGTAACCTCAGTGTCTGACTCCGCATCGCTTGCTACATTTCTGTTTCACGATTACGAGACCTTCGGCAAAAGCCCCTCCCTGGACAGGCCGGCGCAGTTTGCTGCCATTCGAACCGATGGCGAATTCAACGTTATTGGCGAGCCCGAAGTGTTTTACTGCAAGCCTGCGGATGACTACCTGCCCCAGCCGGAAGCCGTGATGATAACCGGGATAACGCCTCAGCAGGCGCTGGCCCGGGGCGATAACGAAGCGGCTTTTGCAAAACGCATTCACGCTATTTTTACCGTGCCGAAGACCTGCGTGGTGGGTTACAACAATGTGCGCTTCGACGATGAAGTTACCCGCAATATCTTTTACCGTAACTTCTACGATCCGTACGCCTGGAGCTGGCAAAACGATAACTCGCGCTGGGACCTGCTGGACGTGATGCGCGCCTGTTATGCCCTGCGCCCGGAAGGCATTGTCTGGCCGGAAAACGAAGACGGGCTACCGAGCTTCCGTCTTGAGCATTTGACCAAAGCTAACGGAATTGAACACGCCAACGCCCACGACGCGATGTCCGATGTGTACGCAACTATTGCTATGGCTCAACTGGTGAAAACCCGCCAGCCGCGTCTGTTCGACTATCTCTACAGCCACCGCTCGAAGCAAAAACTGCAAACGCTGATTGATATTCCGCAAATGAAGCCCCTGGTTCACGTTTCGGGCATGTTTGGCGCCGCACGCGGGAATACCAGCTGGATTGCGCCGCTGGCCTGGCATCCGGATAACCGCAATGCGGTGATTATGGTGGATTTGGCCGGGGATATTTCTCCGCTGCTGGAGCTGGACGCCGATACGCTGCGCGAGCGCCTGTATACGCCAAAAGCGGCGCTGGGCGATACGGCAGCGGTGCCCATTAAGCTGGTACATCTGAATAAATGCCCGGTGCTTGCGGTCGCTAATACCCTGCGCCCGGAAGACGCCGAACGCCTGGGGATCAACCGCCAGCAGTGTCTCGATAATTTGAAAGTGCTGCGCGAGCACCCTGAAGTACGCGAGAAGGTAGTCGCCCTGTTTGCCGAGGCAGAGCCTTTTGTTCCTTCTGATAACGTAGACGCCCAGCTGTATAACGGCTTCTTCAGCGATGCAGACCGCGCTGCAATGCGCATTGTGCTGCAAACCGACCCACAAAACCTTCCGGCGCTAGATATCACCTTCGCCGACAAACGTATTGAGAAGCTGCTCTTCAACTACCGGGCGCGTAACTGGCCGGGCACGTTGAGCGAAGACGAGCAGAACCGCTGGCTACAGCATCGCCAGGAAGTGCTTTCTCAGGAGGCTCTGCAGGCCTACGCCCAGGAGCTTGAGGCACTTTACAACCAACATGAAGGCGACAAAGAGAAGCTGGCGTTACTCAAAGCGCTGTTCGAATACGCTCAATATCTGGTGGGTTAATTTTTCCGGCAGGTAAAAAAAAGGCTCCCATCGACGGGAGCCTTTTTTATATTTGAATGCTATTACGCGATGTCTTCGTTGTACTGAGGCACCGGGTTACGGAAGCTGCGGGTGACGCAGGCAACGTAAATCAGGCCGATTGCGCCCCAAATCAGGCCGAGGATCATCGAGCTTTCTTCCAGGTTAATCCACAGTGCACCAACGGTCAGCGCGCCAATAGTTGGCAGAACCAGGTAGTTCAGGTGGTCCTTAAGGGACTTGTTGCGCTTTTCGCGGATCCAGAACTGAGAGATAACCGACAGGTTAACGAAGGTAAAGGCCACCAGCGCACCGAAGTTAATCAGCGCGGTTGCGGTTACCAGGTCAAAGTCGATAGCCATCAGCGCTACCGCGCCAACCAGCAGTACGTTAAACGCCGGGGTACGCCATTTCGGGTGAATATAGCCGAAGAAGCGGTTCGGGAACACGCCGTCACGGCCCATCACGTACATCAGGCGAGAAACGCCGGTGTGCGCCGCCATACCGGAAGCCAGCACGGTAATGGTGGAGAAGATAAGCGCGCCAACCTGGAAGGCTTTACCCGCAACGAACAGCATGATTTCAGGCTGAGATGCATCCGGATCTTTAAAGCGAGAGATATCCGGGAAGTACAACTGCAGGAAATAGGTCGAGACGATGAAAATCATGCCGCCAATCAGCGCGGTCAGGAAGATAGCCCGCGGAATAACACGCTCGGCGTCCTTGGTCTCTTCAGACAGGTTGCTGATGCCGTCAAAGCCGGTGAATGAGAAGCAGAGAATAGTCGCTCCGGTAATCATCGGTGCAATGTGTGCGTTTTCAGACCAGAACGGTTTGCTGCTTGTCAGCGTACCCGCGCCTTCACCACCGGCAACACCGTAAACCACCATGCCCATAATGACCGCAATCAGCACGATTTGCAGCAGCACGATGACGCTGTTGAAGTTGGCAACGGTTTTGACGCTGCGCAGGTTCGAGACCGTCATAAAGCCGACCAGCACCACCACGAAGATCCACGAAGGGACACCGGGTACCAGAGCTTCAAAATAGATTTTCGCCAGCAGAATGTTGATCATCGGCGCGAACAGATAGTCCAGCAGCGACGACCAGCCCACCATAAAACCGACCAGAGGGTTAATGGATTTCTGAGCGTAGGTATAAGCGGAACCCGCAGACGGGAAACGACGCACCAGCTTGCCATAGCTCAGCGCGGTGAACAGAATCGCCACCAGAGCAAAGGCATAAGCCGTCGGCACATGGCCATCGGTCATCCCGGAAACAATACCGAAAGTATCAAACAAGGTCATCGGCTGCATGTAGGCAAGGCCCATCATAACTACCGGAACCAGCGTCAGGGTCTTATGCAGACCTGGGCGGGTGTTTGCACCTGCGGTGACGTTAAGCGACATGGTTGTTTCCCTCAATAGAGAAAGCCTGCGCAAAAGCAAAAATCTGCCCCATCTCAATTTCCTCGGCGACACGACTGTCGTTTTTTAAAAGCTAGTATCTATCCGGTACGAAGCCCGGCCTCTTGGTTTTTTTGGCAAATGCCGTTTGTCTGACTTAGTTGATTGCAAAAAAATAACCGACGTCTCTTAAACGTCGGTTAGTCTTCTATTTTTGCTGGCGCGTATTTTGCACCATTAACGGGCACAATGACAAGATGTTAGAATCATCTTTGGCAATTTCTTTTTCACCGGCTCGCCGTCATAGACCTTAGTCCTTGTATTGGATTGTTGCCAGGTAAGAAAGTGCTATTTTTCCGGGCGGGCATAAACCTGCGCAATTTGCGCGTCGCTGACAACTTTCTCCCGCCACCATTCGCTGGCAAGCCCGGCAGTTTGCTCGTTCCAGCCTATCCAGACCGGCACAAAAGGCACCTGCCCGACCACCTGCTTTTCCACCAGCGCCCCGCTGTCGATAAAACGCTGGGCCATATAGCGCGGCATGTAGCCGCAGCCAATGCCGCTGATTTGCAGTTCCAGCTTGGTTTTGAAATCAAACACCGTGATGGCTTCCTGTTCTTCCAGCAGATGCATGGCGCGGGCAGACTCTATTCTGGAAGTGTCCCCCACGACCACGGCGCGCGAACGCTTGATTAAGCGCCTTGTCAGCGGCTCCTCTGCTTTCGCCAGCGCATGGTGGGGGGCCACCACAAAGACTATTTCCAGCCTTCCCAGCAACGTAAAGCCAAAGCCGCTCAGGGACGGCGGGTCGCTCATCGCGCCGACGATAATATCCGCCCGGCCTTCGGTTAGCGCCTCCCACGAACCGCCCAACACGTCGTTAATAAATTTAAGGCGCGTCACGCTGTAACTTTGATAGAAGGCTTCGATTAACGGGGTAAGCAGAGAGAACGGGAAAGCATTATCGACGCCGATGGTCAGCTCGTTTTCCCAGCCTTGTTGTAGCTTGATGGCCTGCTGCTCCAGCTCGCGCACCGAATGCAGGATCTCCCGCCCTTTTTCCAGCAGCAGCTCGCCGGTGCGGGTAAAACGCGACCGATGACCGCTGCGGTCAAGGATCTGGATATTGAGATCGCTTTCCAGCTTTTGCACGCTATAGCTCAGCGCAGACGGTGTTTTAAAGAGTTTTGCCGCCGCAGCAGCAAAACTCCCTTCTTTATCCAGCGCATCCAGAATGATCAGGACCTCAAGCAAAGGTTTCATACTCGCTCCCGGGTGCGCGGAGCCTGCCGCGCGGCTGTTATTGCATCGGCATAATCAGCGGATTGGGGTATTGATACTCGAAGCCTAGCTCATTACAGATGCGGCTGCCGTCAATCAACTTGCCGTGGCCGGTTTGCGTCTCGCTGCGGAACTGCGGAGCCTCCAGCCCAATTTGCCGCGCCATGTGCGAATAAAACTCGGCCCGCGTTGGGTGCGAAGGCGCGCAGAGGTTATAAACGTGCCCGCCCTTAGGCGCCTGCAACAGCAGCGTAATGGCGGCGATAACGTCTTCCAGGTGCACCAGGTTCACGCCGTGATGCCCGTTCGCCACATCCTTTTTCCCTGCCAGGAACCGGCCGGGATGGCGCTCCGGCCCGACCAATCCGGCCAGGCGCAGAATATCAACCGAAGTACCGGGCAGGCGATGCAGCCAGTCCTCCAGCTCTTTTAACACTCGCCCGCTGGCGGTAACCGGCCGAAGTGGCGCGGTTTCTTTAACGTTACCTTCGCCCTCGCCGTATACGGAAGTCGAGCTGGTAAAGATGATGCGGGGCACCGAATGGGCCAGCGCGCTATCAACGATTTCCTGCACCGCCTGCAAATAGAAGTCATCGCCCTCGCCGCTGCGGCGAGCCGGCAGCGTTATCACCAGAGCATCAACGTTCAGCAAAGCGTCCAGATCTTCGCTTTCGCAAACCAGCTCAGGCTGTAATTGCAGCTGATAGCTTTCGATGCCGCACATACGCGCCGCTTCTACGCCATCCAGCGTGGTTTTGCTTCCGCTGACCTGAAAACCGCGCGCTGCTAATGACAGCCCCAGCGGCATTCCCAACCACCCTAATCCGACTATTGCGACCCTTTTCATGCCTTGTCTCCTGACCTGACAGCATTATCTTCTGACGAGTGAATTTGACTCTCTATTAAGGCTACGCCACCGGCGCGTAACTGACAATTAACTCTCCCCAACAGAATATTAACCAGAGGGGAAAAAACCCCTTGCGCTCAACGCGTAATCTGGTTTACGTTAATTGGCACATAATGAATAGTCATTCATACGAGAATTTTATGACACGCGTTCCATTTAAAAACCACCATCATCACCATCACCCTGACTAGTCTTTCAGGCGATTGGTGCTGGGAGACGAAAAGATCTTCCAGTGGTGCGAGAACGCGAGATAAAGCCCCCGGAAGATTTCTTCCGGGGGCTTTTTTTTGGGCGTCAGACAGGAATTAATAAGGGGTAACAACCGATGACCGACAACAACCGTTTACGCATAGCTATGCAGAAATCTGGCCGCCTTAGCGATGATTCACGCGAATTACTCGCCCGCTGCGGCATAAAAATCAACCTGCACACTCAGCGCCTGATTGCGCTGGCAGAAAATATGCCTATCGACATTCTGCGCGTACGCGATGACGACATCCCGGGCCTGGTGATGGACGGCGTTGTCGACCTCGGTATTATCGGTGAAAACGTACTTGAAGAAGAGCTGCTGACCCGCCGCGCCCAGGGTGACGACCCGCGCTATTTCACTCTACGTCGGCTCGACTTCGGCGGCTGCCGCCTGTCTCTGGCAACCGCCGTGGACGAACCGTGGGACGGCCCGGCAAGCCTGAATAACAAACGTATCGCCACCTCTTACCCGCACCTGCTCAAGCGCTACCTCGACCAGAAAGGCGTGCAGTTTAAATCCTGCCTGCTTAACGGTTCGGTGGAAGTGGCTCCGCGTGCGGGCCTGGCCGACGCAATTTGCGACCTGGTTTCCACCGGTGCAACGCTCGAAGCCAACGGCCTGCGTGAAGTTGAAGTTATCTACCGCTCCAAAGCCTGCCTTATTCAGCGCGACGGCGAAATGCCGGAAGCCAAACAGCAACTTATCGACAAACTGCTGACCCGTATTCAGGGTGTGATTCAGGCACGCGAGTCCAAATACATCATGCTGCACGCGCCAAGCTCCCGCCTGGACGAAGTTATCGCCCTGCTGCCGGGTGCCGAGCGTCCGACAATTCTACCCCTGGCCGGTGACCAGCAGCGCGTAGCCATGCATATGGTGAGCAGCGAGACGCTGTTCTGGGAAACCATGGAGAAGCTGAAAGCGCTGGGCGCCAGTTCTATTCTGGTGCTGCCGATTGAGAAGATGATGGAGTGACCCGATGAGCAACTTCAACACGCTGATTAACTGGAACGAGTGCGATGAAAACGCCCGCAGCGCCCTGCTGATGCGCCCGGCAATTTCCGCCTCTGACAGCATTACCCGCACCGTCGCCGAAATTATCGATAACGTAAAAAGCAACGGTGACGTCGCGCTGCGTGAATACAGCGCAAAGTTTGATAAAACCGAAGTCCGGCAGCTCAAAGTGACTTCGCAGCAAATCGACGAGGCGGTAGCCCGCCTGGGCGTCGATATTAAAGAAGCGATGGCCGTTGCAGTTGCCAATATCGAAAAGTTCCACCTCGCCCAGCAGCTGGCTCCGGTTGATGTGGAAACCATGCCCGGCGTGCGCTGCCAGCAGGTTACCCGCCCGGTGGCTTCCGTGGGCCTGTATATTCCCGGCGGTTCTGCGCCGTTGTTCTCCACGGTACTGATGCTGGCAACGCCTGCCCGCATTGCCGGTTGCAAAAAAGTGGTGCTTTGCTCACCTCCGCCGATTGCCGACGAGATCCTCTATGCCGCTCAGCTGTGCGGCGTGCAGGAAGTGTTTCAGGTTGGCGGCGCACAGGCGATTGCCGCTCTGGCGCTGGGTACAGAAAGCATCCCGAAAGTGGATAAAATCTTTGGTCCGGGCAACGCCTTTGTTACCGAGGCGAAACGCCAGGTCAGCCAGCGTCTTGACGGCGCGGCAATCGACATGCCCGCAGGCCCCTCAGAAGTGCTGGTCATCGCAGACAGCGGCGCAACGCCGGACTTCGTGGCCTCCGACCTGCTTTCTCAGGCGGAGCACGGCCCGGACTCGCAGGTTATTCTGCTGACGCCGGACGCCGCGATGGCCGAAGCCGTAGCCCAGGCCGTTGAGCGCCAGCTTGCCGCCCTGCCGCGTGCCGAAACGGCCCGTAAGGCGCTGGAAAGCAGCCGCCTGATTGTTGCCCGCGATCTTGCCCAATGCATCGAAATCTCTAACCAGTACGGTCCGGAGCACCTGATTATCCAGACGCGTAACGCCCGTGAACTGGTAGACAGCATTACCAGCGCCGGGTCGGTGTTCCTGGGCGACTGGTCGCCGGAGTCCGCTGGCGACTACGCCTCCGGCACTAACCACGTGCTGCCGACTTACGGTTATACCTCCACCTGCTCTAGCCTCGGGCTGGCGGACTTCCAGAAGCGCATGACCGTGCAGGAGCTTTCCCCGCAGGGCTTCGCCTCGCTGGCAAAAACGATTGAGATTCTGGCCGCTGCCGAGCAGCTTACCGCCCACAAAAACGCCGTTACCTTACGCGTCACCGCCCTGAAGGAGCAAGCATGAGCATCGAAGAGTTAGCCCGCGCCAACGTTCGCGCCCTGACCCCTTATCAGTCTGCCCGTCGCCTCGGCGGCAGCGGCGATGTGTGGCTGAACGCCAACGAATACCCGACGCCGGTTGAGTATGAACTCTGCGCCAACACGCTGAACCGCTACCCGGAATGCCAGCCTAAGCAGGTCATTGCCAATTACGCCAGCTACGCAGGCCTCAAGCCTGAGCAGGTACTGGTCAGCCGCGGCGCGGACGAAGGCATAGAACTCTTGATCCGCGCATTTTGCGAGCCGGGCAAAGACGCGATTCTTTACTGCCCGCCGACCTACGGAATGTACACCGTCAGCGCCGAAACTATCGGCGTGGAGTGCCGCACGGTAGCCACACTGGATAACTGGCAGCTGGACCTGCCCGCGATTGCCGAAAAGCTCGACGGCGTAAAAGTGGTTTATGTATGCAGCCCAAACAACCCAACCGGCCAGCTGATTAACCCGCAGGATTTACGCGTGCTGCTGGAAATGACGCGTGGCAAAGCGCTGGTTGTGGCCGACGAAGCCTATATCGAATTCTGCCCGCAGGCGACGCTGGCGGGCTGGCTTGAAGAGTACCCGAATCTGGTGATTTTGCGCACCTTGTCAAAAGCCTTCGCGCTGGCTGGCCTGCGCTGCGGCTTTACCCTGGCGAGTGAAGAGGTCATTAACCTGCTGCTGAAAGTCATCGCCCCTTACCCGCTCTCTACTCCGGTGGCCGACATTGCCGCACAGGCGCTTAGCCCTCAGGGTATAAACGCCATGCGTGAGCGTGTTGCCCAGGTGCTGCTTAACCGCCAGTTCCTGATTAGCGAGCTTAAAAATACGCCTTGCGTCGAGCAAGTTTTCGACAGCGAAACCAACTATGTTCTGGCGCGAATTACGGCTTCCAGCGCGGTCTTTAAATCGCTGTGGGATCAGGGCATTATCTTACGTGATCAAAATAAACAACCGACTTTGAGCGGCTGCCTGCGCATCAGCATCGGCACACGCGAAGAGTGCCAGCGCGCTATCGACGCGCTGCGCCAGCAACCCGGCCTGCAGGCCACGGAGAGCAAATGAGCCAGAAAGTTCTTTTTATCGACCGCGACGGAACTCTGATTTCCGAACCACCAAGCGACTATCAGGTCGATCGCATGGATAAGCTCGCTTTTGAACCGGCGGTTATCCCGGCTCTGCTGCAACTGCAAAAAGCAGGCTTCAGGCTGGTGATGATTACCAATCAGGATGGGCTCGGCACCGCCAGCTTCCCGCAGGTTGACTTCGACGGCCCGCACAACCTGATGATGCAGGTACTGACTTCTCAGGGCATCACCTTTGATGAAGTGCTGATTTGCCCGCACCTTCCGGCCGACAACTGCGACTGCCGCAAGCCTAAGCTGGCGCTGGTCACCGGTTATTTGCAGGAAGGCGTGCTGGATAAAGCCAACAGCTACGTGATTGGCGACCGCGCTACCGACATCGAACTGGCGGAAAATATGGGCATTCAGGGGCTGCGCTATAGCGGTGATACCCTGAACTGGCAGCAGATAGCCGAGAAGCTGACAAAACGCGACCGTTATGCGCACGTTGAGCGCAATACGAAAGAAACACAGATTGACGTGAAGGTCTGGCTGGATCGCGAAGGCGGCAGCAAGATTGCCACCGGCGTGGGCTTCTTCGACCACATGCTCGATCAGATCTGTACCCACGGCGGCTTCCGCATGGAGATCGCGGTGAAAGGCGACTTGTACATTGACGATCACCACACCGTGGAAGACACCGGCCTGGCGCTCGGTGAAGCGCTGAAACTGGCGCTCGGCGACAAGCGCGGTATCACCCGCTTTGGCTTTGTGCTGCCGATGGACGAATGCCTGGCACGCTGCGCGCTGGACATCTCTGGCCGCCCGCACCTCGAATATAAAGCCGAGTTCAACTATCAGCGCGTTGGCGACCTGAGCACCGAAATGGTCGAACACTTCTTCCGCTCGCTTTCTTACACTATGGGCGTAACGCTGCACCTGAAAACCAAAGGCAAGAACGATCACCACCGCGTAGAAAGCCTGTTCAAGGTCTTTGGCCGTACCCTGCGCCAGGCGATCCGCGTTGAAGGCGATACGCTCCCCTCCTCTAAAGGAGTGCTGTGATGAATGTGGTTATCCTCGATACCGGCTGCGCCAACCTTCATTCGGTAAAATCGGCGATTCAGCGCCACGGCTATGAGCCGCAGGTGAGCCGCGACCCTGACGTTGTGCTGCGCGCCGACAAACTTTTTTTACCCGGCGTGGGCACCGCACAGGCGGCAATGGATCAAATTATCGAACGTGATTTGGTCGAGCTGATTAAAGCCTGTACCCAGCCGGTGCTGGGGATTTGCCTCGGCATGCAGCTGCTGGGCAGCCGCAGCGACGAAAGCAACGGCGTTGAGATGCTCAGCATCATCGACCAGCCGGTATTGCAGATGAAAGACTTCGGCCTGCCGCTTCCGCATATGGGCTGGAATCGCGTTTACCCGAAAGCGGGCGATCGCCTGTTCCGCGGCATTGAAGACGGGGCTTATTTTTACTTTGTTCACAGCTACGCGATGCCGGTCTGCGCAAACACCATCGCTCAGGCAAGCTACGGCGAGCCGTTCACCGCTGCGGTACAAAAAGATAACTTCTGGGGCGTGCAGTTCCACCCGGAGCGTTCCGGCGCGGCTGGCGCTCAGTTGCTGAAAAACTTTCTGGAGATGTAAGCCATGATTATCCCGGCTCTTGATTTAATCGACGGCAAAGTGGTGCGTCTCCACCAGGGCGATTACGGTCAGCAGCGTGACTACGGCAGCGATCCTCTGCCACGCTTGCAGGATTACCAGGCCCAGGGCGCGCAAGTGCTGCACCTGGTTGACCTGACAGGTGCAAAAGATCCGGCCGCCCGCCAGATCCCACTGCTGCAAAAACTGCTGGCTGGCGTAACCGTGCCGGTGCAGGTTGGCGGCGGTGTGCGTACCGAGCAAGATGTGGAAGCCCTGCTGGAAGCCGGTGCGGCCCGCGTAGTGGTTGGCTCAACGGCGGTTAAATCCCCGGAGCTGGTGCAGGGCTGGTTTAAACGCTTTGGCGCCGATGCGCTGGTGCTGGCCCTGGACGTGCGCATTGACGCCGCAGGCAACAAACAGGTGGCGGTCAGCGGCTGGCAGGAAACCTCCGGCACCACGCTTGAGCAGCTCGTCGAACAGTTTTTACCCTTCGGCCTGAAGCATGTCCTGTGTACGGATATTTCTCGCGACGGGACGCTTGCTGGCTCCAACGTGGAGCTTTATCAGGAAGTATGCGCTCGTTTTCCGCAGGTGGCTTTCCAGGCTTCCGGCGGTATCGGCGGCATTGACGATATAGCAGCCTTGCGGGGTAGCGGCGTGAAGGGCGTGATTGTCGGGCGCGCGCTGCTGGAAGGTAAATTCAACGTAACGGAGGCCATTTCATGCTGGCAAAACGGATAATTCCCTGCCTGGACGTGCGAGACGGCCAGGTCGTAAAAGGCGTGCAGTTCCGCAACCACGAAATCATCGGTGATATCGTTCCGCTGGCTCAGCGCTACGCGCAGGAAGGTGCCGATGAGCTTGTGTTCTACGATATCACCGCTTCCAGCGATGGCCGCGTAGTAGATAAAAGCTGGGTCACTCGCGTGGCCGAAGTGATTGATATTCCGTTCTGCGTGGCGGGCGGGATCAAGTCCGTTGAAGATGCGGCGCAGATCCTCTCCTTCGGCGCAGATAAGATCTCCATCAACTCCCCTGCCCTGGCCGACCCGACGCTGATAACTCGTCTGGCAGAACGCTTTGGCGTGCAGTGCATTGTGGTGGGAATTGATACCTGGTTTGATGCCGAAACCGGCAAATACCACGTTAACCAGTATACCGGCGACGAAAGCCGCACTCGCGTCACTCAGTGGGAAACGCTGGACTGGGTGCAGGAAGTGCAAAAGCGCGGCGCGGGGGAAATTGTGTTGAATATGATGAACCAGGACGGCGTGCGTAATGGCTACGACCTGGAGCAATTAAGGAAAGTGCGTGAAGTGTGCCACGTCCCGCTGATAGCCTCCGGCGGCGCGGGAACGATGGAGCACTTCCATGAAGCGTTCCGCGATGCGGATGTTGACGGCGCCCTGGCGGCTTCCGTGTTCCATAAGCAAATTATCAATATTGGTGAACTGAAGGCGTTCCTGGTTCAGCAAGGCGTGGAGATTCGAGTGTGTTAACAGAACAACAGCTTGCCCAGTTGGACTGGGAAAAAACCGATGGCCTGATGCCGGTTATCGTTCAGCATGCGGTGTCCGGCGAAGTGCTGATGCTGGGCTATATGAATCAGGATGCGCTGGCGAAAACGCTCGATACCGGCAAAGTGACTTTCTTCTCGCGCACGAAACAGCGCCTGTGGACCAAGGGAGAAACCTCTGGCCACTTCCTGAACGTGGTGCGTATTGCCCCGGACTGCGATAACGATACGCTGCTGGTGCTGGTGAACCCAATCGGCCCAACCTGCCACCTTGGCACCTCAAGCTGCTTTGGCGAAGCTCATCACGACTGGCACTTCCTGTTTGAGCTCGAGCAACTGCTGGCCTCACGTAAAACCGCGGACCCGGCAAGTTCTTACACCGCGAAGCTGTACGCCAGCGGCACCAAGCGTATTGCTCAAAAAGTGGGAGAAGAAGGCGTGGAAACCGCACTGGCAGCCACCGTGAACGACCGCCACGAACTGACCAATGAAGCCTCCGACCTGATGTATCACCTGCTGGTACTGCTCCAGGATCAGGATTTGGACTTGAGCACTGTGATTGAGAATTTACGCGCCCGGCATAAATAACGGCTCGCTGTAGACGTAAAAAAGGCCGCTGATGCGGCCTTTTGTTTGCTTCGGGCATTTATGCCGCGGGTTTATAATTCCGCAATGCGTTACGGCCAAGCACATAGCCAGAACCCACAATGACGCCTAACAGAGCAGCTAATACAAGCGTTAACCCTTTCTTAGGACTGTCCCTGTGAACAGGCAGGGTCGGTTTCATAATGTAGCGAAATGCGTAAGTCGTTTCAGGTGTGGATTTCAGCTCACTAACCGCTAACAACGCCTGACGCGCGTTAAAGTAAGAGTTATCTAAAGGTAACGGGCGAGAAGCTTCATTTTTAATCATCGAAGAGAGTGCTTCGCTACCCAGTACAAACAGGGTGTCTTCAGATAACGTTTCCGCCTGCGAAACCACAGGTTTGGTAATGTTTGACTGCTGAGCGACAACCAGCGCCTGGTTTAACTCATCAAGGCGTTTTTGCTGCTTCTCTTTGGCGACTTTTTCTTGAGTAGATAGCTGGTCCTTTAAATCACTGATTTTTGCATCAACAGAGGTTTTAAGGTCGCTATCCAATTCAGTAACAATACGCTTATTAATTTGCTGAATGTATGCGTTAAGGGTTTGCTGCGCCTGCTGAGCAGAGTTAGCAACGTAGCTAATTTTCAGCGGTAACGGCTGATCTTTGCTTGCCGCTTCAATGATTAATTTCTCAGGCTTCTGCTGGTTATCTAACTGATCGGAAAGCGCTGCAAGAGCAGAGTTAAATCGGCCAAAATAGCGTTGCTGGATTTCAAGAAGTGATGGTGCTGCTTCTGAATGCTGGAGGCTAAGAATATTCATAGCATTGCTGTAGTTTGAAACCTGTCCGGCATCTGCATAGGTCACAATCGCTGCTGATGTCCATTTTTCTTTGACAACAAAAAGATATGCAACGGCACCAATAAGAAAAATGACAGCAAAAGCGATGATTATTTTTTTACCACGCCACAGTTGTATAACAAGATCGATTAAATCAATTGACTCTTCAGCCTGGCTGCCGGCGCGATCCCTCATCACGTTAGTATCATTTATGCTCATAATAACCCTAATATTTATAAGTTGATCTGCGCTAACCGCGGACCAGTAGACATGTGCTTATTGCTAAGAGACAGAAAGACAATAAATTCGTTAAAACGACTATTTTTTAGTCTATGCATCAATTCTATATTATCATCGAAATCATATAAAAAGGGTCCCTGATGAAGGACCCTTTAGAGTTAGTAGCCAGATTTTAAGATTAATCTAACCATTCGGTGTGGAACACACCTTCTTTATCGGTACGCTTATAAGTGTGCGCCCCGAAGTAGTCACGCTGTGCCTGAATCAAGTTAGCTGGCAGAACCGCTGCGCGGTAGCTGTCGTAGTATGCGATAGCAGCCGAGAAGGTTGGCGTTGGGATACCATTCTGTACAGCATAGGAAATCACGTCACGCAGCGCCTGCTGGTAATCGTCGGCAATCTTCTTGAAGTAAGGCGCCAGCAGCAGGTTAGCAATAGCCGGGTTCTCTTCATAGGCATCAGTAATTTTCTGCAGGAACTGCGCACGAATAATGCAGCCCGCACGGAAAATCTTAGCGATCTCACCGTAGTTCAGATCCCAGTTATTCTCTTCAGACGCGGCACGCAACTGAGAGAAGCCCTGAGCGTAAGAAACGATTTTACCCAGGTACAGAGCACGGCGAACTTTCTCGCTAAACTCGGCTTTATCACCAGAGAATGGCTTAGCCTGTGGGCCACTCAACACTTTAGATGCCGCAACACGCTGCTCTTTCAGGGAAGAGATATAACGAGCAAATACGGATTCGGTAATCAGAGACAGCGGCTCACCGAGATCCAGAGAGCTCTGGCTGGTCCACTTACCGGTACCTTTGTTGGCAGCTTCGTCCAGAATCACATCAACCAGATATTTCCCTTCTTCATCTTTCTTGGTGAAGATGTCTTTGGTGATGTCGATCAGATAGCTGCTCAGCTCGCCTTTGTTCCATTCAGTAAAGGTTTCGGCCAGCTCTTCGTTAGACAGGTTCAGGCCGTGCTTCAGCAGAGAATACGCCTCAGCAATCAGCTGCATGTCACCGTATTCGATGCCGTTATGCACCATCTTCACGTAGTGACCTGCGCCATCAGGACCGATATAGGTCACACATGGCTCACCGTCTTCTGCAACAGCAGCAATTTTAGTCAGGATAGGGGCAACCAGCTCGTAAGCGTCTTTCTGGCCGCCAGGCATGATGGATGGCCCTTTCAGCGCGCCTTCTTCACCGCCGGAAACACCGGTACCGATAAAGTTGAAGCCTTCCGCAGACAAATCACGATTACGACGGATGGTGTCGTGGTAGAAGGTGTTCCCGCCATCAATAATGATATCGCCTTTATCAAGGAACGGTTTCAGGGAGTCGATGGCAGCATCAGTGCCAGCGCCCGCTTGCACCATCAACAGGATACGACGCGGCGTTTCAAGGGACTCAACAAACTCTTTTACGGTGTAATAAGGAACCAGCTTCTTGCCAGGGTTCTCTGCGACGACTTCTTCAGTCTTCTCACGGGAGCGGTTGAATACGGAAACGGTATAGCCACGGCTTTCGATGTTCAGCGCCAGGTTGCGCCCCATCACGGCCATACCAACAACGCCGATCTGCTGTTTGGACATTACATACTCCTGTCAGGTGTGCTCACCGCGCCCTACACGCGGCTTGAAATGTGGCTGTGATGTTAACTCAGATAAATCTCTTTTTATAGGATAATTGCTGTAAGCATTTTGCAACAATTAACTTCTGGCTGGTTAACCATGTTTCAAGAAAGCTTGCCATTGCGGTAAGAACCCTATACGGAACGAGCATAATTATTGATGGGCTTCTCGATAAATATAAAAACAAAAGGAGCAAGAGTTAAAGAAATTATAAAGGCCGCGAAAGCATACACTAGCACAGAATTTACATTTGTAGATGTTATTGCAAGAAACTCGGGCAATTTATTAATAACCATAAGATGTGTCATGTAGAAAGCAAATGAGGCCTGCCCATGAAAAACAAATGGTCGGCAGGACAGCAGTCTGGAAATAACACCATTATTAAAGGAAAATACAATTAATATTATTAACATGGAATTATAAACAATAAATCATATCTGACATTCTTTTTCTGAATTTCATTAGTAGCAATAAATATTGTCACACCCAACAGCGCAATAGACAGGAGTTCCAGAAGAGAAGATAGATTTACTATCTGGTGTATATTGATTAGAGCAGTACCAACGGCAGAAAAGCATTCCTATGATAAAATCAGACACTCTAAAGAAAGGATTAATATAAAAAAGCCAGCGTGTTGATTTAAGAGGCAAAGGATATACAATGAAAATAATTTGAATGGCAATGATGAGTGAAAGTAATACTATCAGTGTCCGACTTGAAAGCAATGTCAGCCAACAAAATGAAACATAGAAAAATAGCTCACAAGAGATACTCCAACTTACGGCATTGAACGAAAAATAGTATGTTGAGGATGGTATTAGAGAGTGAATTAACATTCCGTTTACCGCAAGCACTGATAATTAACCTGGTAATTCACTGAATTTGTTAAATAAAAAAACAAAGACAATTAGCGTAAGCAAATGAACTGGTACAATTTTACCAAAACGGAAAACAAGGAAATCCTTTATATCAAAGCGCTTCCCCGCAAGGTGATTATTGTAGTTATAATTAATGATAAACCCAGACAGTATATAAAAGAAAGTAACACCAACATAATCATTAAAAAAATATTTTGCCATGTTTTTTATGCTTTCGTTTTCTACACTATTGAAAATGCCCATGTGGTGTAAAAAGACGCCAAGTGCTGCGAAAAATCTCAATGAGGTAAGACTGTCAATGCGGGTGTATTTTCTGATCATGTCCATGAACCATGAACCATGAAAGCTATTTACGGGAGATTTTATAAATATGTGACAGCAATTTTGTCGGTAAAAGTCTTGGCAGAGAACGAAGTAAAAAAATGCAGCAAGCAGCGATCGCCCCTTGTAACTTCAAATCATATTTAAGCTTCGCCAAAATATACTCGCTGTAAATATACGAAAATCCTTTCCGTCTTTTCAACATAGCATCGCCGGTTCGCGCTAAAACTAAGGCTTCAGATAAATTTCGAGCCTCAATACCAGACGCGATCAATCTTAACCATAAATTATAATCTTCCATATAGTGATGATGCTGATAGCCCCCCGCATCCAGAATATTCTTCTTCTTAAACATTACTGTCATGTGATTAAAAGGGTTTTTATATTTTGAAAAACTACATATTTCTTCAGAAGATACAGGAACTTTTCTAACACTCGTCACATTTTCGACATCCCCATCAAATTCTTGTATTGCTGTCCCAAGAAGAGAAAGAGTGATATTACTATTGAACTCTGCAAGTTGTTTTTCAAATCTATCTGGCATACAAATATCGTCGGTATCCATTCTTGCGACCAATTCATTATCACAAAAATTCAATCCATAATTTAATGCCCTTCCTAAACCCACGTTCTCGTCAAGCTTTACGGGTAATATATTAAAAAAGCCTGACCATTTTTTTATTACATCTTCAAGTTCTACGCCAACAGGACCATCTAAAACAATGACGACTTGATCGGGCATTAGCGTCTGTAATGAAATACTTTCCAAACACAAGTCTAAATAATGAGGATTCTCTTTTGCATATAATGACATTAATACACTAAATTTATTCATTTTTTAATCAACTGAGCATATACGTTATAATAACATTTACTGATAACATTAATTTCATACTTTTCTAAAAGTGTATTGTATGCGTTATTCGCATACTCATTTTTATTATCAATGTTTACTTTCTCTACAAAACTTTCAACCGACCCATCAAAAAAAAGAACATCATTTTCATTAAGCAGTTCTTTAAATATAGGGAGAGGTCTACAGATAACAGGTACTTTGCATGCTATTGCTTCAAAAAGACTCAAACCAAATGACTCACTTACACTTGGCATCGCAACAACATCAAAATATTTCATGTAACAAAATAGATTTTTTTTAAAGCCAAGAAATAATACGCGGTCGGCAACACCAAGCTCCTGGCTAAGTCTTCGCAATTCAGATTCAGTCGGTCCACCACCAATAAACACGGCAATGTGATTATCCAGAGTGGTCAATGCCTTAACAATAAGATCTAAATTTTTTACTTTTGAAATAATCGAGGTTGAACCAATTACTTTAAAGCCTCTAGACCTGAAATTTTCAATTAGCAGAGAATCGTTTATTGAATCCATTTTGTGAGTTGCTAACTCAGATATAGTTGAAACAGAAACACCGCTACCGGTTATATAAAAATGACCATTTGTAATTCTCTTATAATAGGACTCAGCAACTTTTGTGAAGACTATTTTGTTTGGTATTAGTAACAGAATGGTTGCCCAAAGTAATGAAAAGCAAGCACCTTTGATTAAGCCGTATCTATTATTGAAATCCTCGAATATAAAGTTATGCATTGAGCTCACTACTGATGTTTTTCTAAACAAAAAACTTGCGCATGCAGTAATAAGATCAGGATAAAAACCATTTGAATGAATAACATTATAATTTGACAATTGTTTTTTTATTTTTTTTAAATTTATCTTTTCATAGTGAATATTACCCAAGGTAAGCTTTTCATCATCATCACTAATGTCTTTAATATAAAAAATATCTATTTCAGCCCCTAAAGCCATTAACGGACGGATTAAACTAGTTATCTGAATACCGGGGCCGCTTCTATGCAAACTGGGTAAAATTATAGCAATTTTCATTTCACTTACCTTGTGAGTCTTTATAGTCTTTTAAATCCTCATAACTTCTTCTGTATATGTCTTTTGCCAGCTGTCCGTAATCAATCTCATTGCTAATGAAGGACAGTAAGTGCATGTCAAGTTGGCGAAATTTAATTGGTGCTATTTCATTTTTGTAATAAGACATAATGTTTGAGGAGACAAAAACAAAGATCAACATCACATAAAGAAGTCTTGATTTGATAAAACTAAGTTTTCTTTCACCTGTGTACCGAATCGTACTTGTATATAAAAAGATTAATAATATGTAGTAAACACTAAACCTTGTAGCAAATGGTACATATAGTCCAAGAATAAAAACCAATATACCAATAAATATTTGACGATGAATAAACCAGTTAGCATTTAAAGATGGTGACATCTTTTTCGTGTTGCTTAGGTAATAGAATAAAGCCAAAAATGCAAAAATAAAAGATGGCCCCAAATGAAAACCTAAAGCAGTAATCTCAAGATACTGTGTTAGTTTAATAGCAAGCTGAGGGAAGAAAGACAAAGCCGGTAACACAATATTCGGAAAAACAAAAAGCAATAAAATGAGTCCTACAGAAACTAATGACGTAACAGTAAAAGATAAAGTGTTTTTATGATAAATGACCAAAAAAGACAAGCATAAAACGATAGCAGAAATATGAAATGAAATTGATAATAAAACAAATAGTAGGAATTTATTTTTTTCGCCATTGACGTAATAATAGAAGCTATAAAGCGAAAAAATTGCAGCATAGAACTGCCGTAACTGTTCAAGTACTAATGTATTACCAAAGTAGAGTACCAAAAGAATTAAAAACAGAGGGACATTTACTCTTGTTAATCGTCGAAGTATATTAATTAACAAAATAAATGCGATTACATAAAATACTATTATTGTGAGCCCAAAATTATAAAAGGTCACAAAGGAAAGTAATTTAAAATAAAGATAAAAACCCGGTTCAAACCATGATGAATGGACGTCTTCAAAAAAAGTCATATAATAATTCACCCAGTCCTGGCCATTCAAGTAAAATGACGAAAACATAAGTGTCAAAAACATGACAATTAATGAGCAGATCAGTGCCTTGCTTCTCGCAGTAAACTGTTTCCAAAATGGAAACATTATAAATAATGGAGTGCACACCAATAAATTAAACATTATCTACCAAGCCTGTTGTAAATATGTATCATTACTTGAACAATATTTAAATATCTAAATCTGGCAGCTTTTTTATTGGATAAGAATTTTATTTGTGCAATATTATGATAATAAGGAATAATATACTTATTCCTTTTTTCATTGGTGAATTTTAGCAAATCTTTTTTAAGTAAATCACTGATGCCATTACTTGTAGCCTGTTTAGGGTGAATCCTATAATTAACAGTTATACTTTCGCAGTGTCGTACACTATATTTGCTTTCGAAGAGCTTGTACCATAGAGGTAAATCTTCCAACAAATAGTATGATTCATCATATTTACCCAATTCATAAAAGGCTTCTTTATTAATGAATGCACCAGGTGCCACATTTGAAAAACCCAGTAAAAATAGCCACTCCATTCTTTCATTCCAGCCTGAAGCTCTTTTTTTAACCAGGTCCCATGTAAGTGGATACGGATAAATATCCTCTTTAAAAATACTTTTTCCAAACGTTTTAAACCTGGAAAAGACAACTCCGGTATCTTTTGTGGTACAGCGCATCAAATTAGATATCGCATCAGGCTCGAGAATGTCATCGGCGCCGATAAATTTAAGCCATTGTCCTGACGCAACATTTGCACCACGATTGCAGTTAGCCGGAATTCCTCGCCGTTCTGTATGTGTAATTATTTTGACATTTACATCTACTGATAAATTTACAAGCCAGGCATTGCAAAGTGAGAGTGTTTCATCAACGGATCCGTCATCACTAATAATTATTTCAATGTTAGCGTAAGTTTGCTCAATACAGCTATTCAACGTTTCAATAACATATTCAGCTGAATTGTATGTAACAATGATGATTGATACAAGTTCTAATTCTTTTTTCATTCACATAAACCTGTAGCGTAATTTTAAAGCACACAGTTTAAACATTGACCACAAAAACAGTTTGTAATTTTTATTAGTATATCTACCAATCGATATAAATGATATATCAGCCAAAACTTGCTTTATCGCCATGGACCATAGTTTATTGTTATCAATCGATTCCCTCCATTTAAATTGTTTAATTGCAAGATTTGTACATACTCTCAGTAAATACAGGTTGATTGCTGGTAATAAATAGGAAATGTTATTATTCTTTTGAATTATTTCTTTTAAGGATTGCCCTGTAAATAGCATTCGGTAGAGATTATTGTTTACTCGCCGCGTTGTTGAAAATTCATTGTTGCTATAATAATATCGCCCCTCAGAGAGAATCACTCGTCTTGATTCGAGAATTGCACAACGGGCTATTAACTCATCATCATTAACATTATTTTCATTCCCTATGAAAGAGAAAGCTTTTTTATAACCATCTAAAATCACATTTTTTCTATAAATACCAAAGCCATGAATTCCCCAACCATCGATGGTATGCTTAAAAGCATTCGCACCGGTTGTTGGCCATTCATTTATAGTATAATTAAATCGTTTTTGTTTTCCTCGGGAATCAACCGAATAATAATCAAATAAAACAAAGTCAATATCATCATTGTTATCAAACTCAGCCATCGCACACGTTAGCGTAGACGAATCAATTTGATCATCACAATCAATGAATGCTATGAATTTACTTGAGGAATTATTTATCCCCATTAATCGAGCACGTGCTGCACCTTCATTGCCTTTCTTTATGTAAGAAAAATTATTTATTTTTTCTTGTGCAATGAATGTTTCTATTATGCCAGAAGTCCGATCGGTTGAACCATCATCTACTATAATCAACTGCATGTCAGCTGTCAGCTGTGATTTGAGTCGCAACAAAGAATCTAATATATTATTTTCTTCATTATAAACTGGCATAACAACCGCACACTGATACTTTAATAAATTGCATTCTTTATTCATTAACGTTTCTCAGTCTTTTTAAATGTACCAAATAGATAAACATTGTCGTAATAAAATATAGAGAATATGTAATAAAATACGATAGACTTATGCCTGAGAAACCTAATTCCATAATCAACAGCTTGGTCAATGCAGGAAACAACAAAGAGAATGAAATTTCTAGAATTGCATTTATTTTAAAATATCCTTTAGCAAGAAGGATTGTTGCAAATAGCCAGCTTGTAATGCGGAAGAAATCACCTAGATTCTGATATAAAAACAATTCTCGCGATTTATAAAATTCAGCGGTGAATAACAAATGAATTATTATATCCTTGCTAAAAAATATAATCCCAGAAAGAATTAATGCACAAGGCACAACGACTGCGGCACCAACTTTTAAAGTGGATAAATAATCTTCGATGGTTTTTGCTGCTGCTGTTTTTGGGAAATAGTATACAGTTAGTGCAGTTGTTAATACGGCCAGATAGGCTTCAGATATTTTGAAAACGGCTTGCCAGTAACCAGCGTAATCTTGCCCCAAGCTATTGCTAATAATCCCCCTAACCAGAATAAGTGATATAGGCCCAGTAAGCGCTCCTATTACCCCCATAAAGAAATAGTTTCGCATTTCCTTGATATGTTTCGGTGAGACCTCGCCAAACCAATAAGTGAACTTAAACCATTCACATTTCCGTATGATGAAAATTAATATTATGCCTGATATTGCATTGTTTAATGCTGTTGCTACCAATGCACCAACCAATCCAAAGAAATATACAAGCAGCCCCATGGATATGACCGATGCTACAATAGTTAATGCATTAGCCAGAAAAAATTTATTGTGTTCACCTACACCGTTTAACACCCCTAAAAATATATTATTTATTACATTCAAGGGCACAACGGACAGTGCTACAATAACTATCCAAAAAAAAGCGTTGTTGTGAAATAAATAATTTGATATAAAAGAAGAAAAAATAACACCAACAGAGATAATAAAAAAGCATGCAACAGCGGAAAGCTTTATCGCTGCACGCCAATAGTATTTTGCTTGTTGGTACTCACCCTTATATTCTGATGAATAACGGTTGATTCCTTGTGATACTTGCGAAGAAACAAATCCATTAACAAACGTTACAAGGTTCTGTAGTTGACCTAAGCTCGCCATCCCCACTGGACCAGTGTAAACAGCGACCACTTTAGAAATAAAGAAACCACAGAGCAGCCTTAACAAAGTTAAGATGCCACTCATTATTGTTATCTTCGCAAAATTCACCTTTCCCACCCATTAAGAACATCAATGACATATTTGACGTCGTCATCCGTCATAGTTGGGTCCAGGGGTAAGGAGATAACCTGCTGATGAATTTTTTCCGTCAATGGATACTGGCGTTGATTCCATTCTTTATAAGCTTGTTGTTTATGCGGCGGAATTGGATAATGGATGAGGGTTTGAACACTGCGTTCAGAGAGCCAGGTTTGTAGCGCCTCTCTTTCAGGTGTAGCAATAACAAAGAGATGCCACACATGCATGTCTTCATTTTCACATACAGGTAGCTGAACAAATTTATTAGTTATATTTTTCAAATAGTTATTGGCAATTTCTCTACGACGAGCTGTTTCCTGCTCAACATGTTTTAATTTCACGGATAATACTGCGGCCTGGAGTTCATCCAGACGGCTATTTACACCTTGATATATATTCTGATATTTTTTATGTGAGCCGTAATTACGGAGTGCTTTCAATACATCAGAAAGTTCATCGTCATTAGTTGTAATTGCACCAGCATCACCCAGGGCACCTATGTTTTTACCAGGGTAGAAGCTAAACCCAGCTGCGTCTCCCCAGCTACCCGCTGATTTTCCGTCTAACTTAGCTCCATGCGATTGTGCACAATCCTCCAACATTAACAAACCATACTGCTCAGCAATATTACAAAGCTCTTTCATGGGTGAAATGCAGCCATAAAGATGCACTGGCAAAATAGCACGAGTTTTATCTGTAATTGCCTGACGTACGATTTCAGGTGAAAGATTATAGGTATGAGGGTCAGGTTCGACTAATACTGGCACAAGATCATTTTCAGTAATAGCTAATATTGAAGCAATATAGGTATTCGCCTGCACAATGACCTCATCGCCAGCTTGAAGTTTGCCAAGCTCCTTCCAGGCGCGAAGTACCAAATTAAGCGCATCCAGACCATTTGCTACACCGATACAATGCTTTACACCACAATAATTTGCAAATGCTAGTTCAAAATCAGAAAGTTCATTCCCCGCAATATACCATCCTGAGTCAAGGACCCTGGTCATTGCCTCAATGATATCATCACGATATTGCTCATTTATTTTTTTAAGGTTTAAAAAGTTTATCATTTTAGTTGTTTTCCACGATTTTTATATAACGGCTTTTGAATTTATCATAACAATCATTGGTATAGATGAAATTCTCATTCACTTCATCTTTTTCAACAAAAATTGCGCCTGTTTTTTTGTGAAATGAAATAACTTGGGCATTATTATTATCAACCTGGAAATATGCCGAATTATATTTTTTGTATTCAAAAGCAAACTTATAGAGAAGGTAAGCACTTTCGATCGCAGCAGTAACAGTTTTTTCACTGTTTAAGATCCAACTGCCCCAACAGAAACGATTGTCTTCAGTAATACCATATAGACGTACGGTGCCTATGGCTCTACCATTGTCATTTCGAGCAATGATAAAATAATATTCTAGTCCGGCCAGTTCTTTTTCTTTATATTTTTCAAGCCATACAGTCTGGTCTTCAACAGAGCCGTCAACTTTTGATATGTGTTTATTCAACTTCTCATTCATTCGTAATGAATAAATAAACGCAGCATCTGAAATCTCTGCTAAGCGAATATGTATCGTTTTACTTTTGAAAAATTTATTATCCATGATTTACCTGTTTTATGAATTCATCATAATTACGAATATAATCAGATTCGTCATAATGATCGTTGGCAAGGACTAATAGCACACAATCTTCAGAGTAATCATACATTTCATGCCACATCATTGGCTCAATTAACAAACCAGAAGCAGGGTTATCAAGAATAACGTCAAGTTTCTCATACCCATTATCCATCAAAAACTTACAAGATCCTCTGACTGGTATCGCCAATTGGATTAGGTTTTTATGTGCATGAAACCCTCTTCTTATTCCATCTTGCGTATTAAACATGTAATAAACCCGTTTAATTTCGAATGGTACATTTTTGGTTTCCTCTAAAGCCACCAATGAACCACGCTCATCACCATGCATTTGAAGCGGAATAAATTCTATTTTCATATTTTCTTATTTAATTAGCTTTAGTAAATACTGGCCGTAATGGTTTTTCTTAAGCAGCGTTCCGCGACTTTCAATTTCTGCATCGCTTAACCAACCATTACGCCAGGCAATCTCTTCAGGACAGGCAACCATCATTCCCTGCCTTTTCTGTACGGTTTCAACAAAACTGCCAGCTTCAATCAAGCTGTCATGCGTGCCGGTATCTAACCATGCAAATCCGCGCCCAAGCTGCTCAACATTCAATTGCCCGCGCTTTAGATACTCATCGTTAATCGAGGTTATTTCTAGCTCACCCCGCTCAGATGGTTTTACATTTTTTGCAATATCGATAACCGAGTTATCGTAGAAGTACAGTCCGGTGACAGCCCAGTGAGATTTCGGCTCAGCCGGCTTTTCTTCTATCGAAATAGCTTTGTTATTTTCATCAAATTCGACCACGCCAAAACGCTCAGGATCCATAACCTGATAACCGAAAACAGTGGCGCCTGCCTCACGCTGTGCCACCGCTCTCAATTTAGGGCTAAAACCCTGCCCAAAGAAAATATTATCGCCGAGTACAAGGCAAACTGAATCATTGCCGATAAATTTCTCACCAATAATAAATGCTTGCGCTAAGCCATCCGGGGCTGGCTGGACTTCATACGTCAGGTTAATGCCCAACGCACTGCCATCGCCCAATAACCGAATAAAGCTGTCCTGATCTTCCGGTGTCGTGATAATCAGAATGTCACGAATTCCCGCCAGCATAAGTACTGACAGCGGATAATAAATCATTGGCTTATCATAGATCGGGAGTAACTGCTTAGAGACACCCATAGTTATTGGATACAAACGAGTGCCGGATCCTCCAGCCAGAATGATACCTTTCATTATTCTAGTCCTAAGCGTTCACGTTGGTAGCTGCCGTCCTGCACTCTCTGACACCACTTTTGATTTTTTAAATACCAATCTATTGTTTTACGAATCCCGGACTCGAATGTTTCCAGAGGTTTCCATCCAAGTTCACGTGAGATTTTTTCTGCATCAATAGCGTAGCGGCGATCGTGCCCTGGACGGTCTGTCACATAGGTAATCTGCTCGCGATAAGAAGTTGCTTTAGGCACCATCTCATCCAGCAAATCGCAAATAGTCTGCACCACTTCGAGATTTTTCTTTTCGTTATGGCCGCCGATGTTATAGGTCTCGCCAACTTTCCCTTCCGTCACGACCTTGTAGAGTGCGCGTGCATGATCTTCTACATACAGCCAATCACGAATCTGATCGCCTTTACCATAAATTGGCAGCGGCTTACCTTCCAGCGCGTTCAGAATGACCAGCGGAATAAGTTTTTCCGGGAAATGGTATGGACCATAGTTGTTGGAGCAATTAGTCACCAGAGTTGGCAAACCGTAGGTACGCAACCAGGCGCGAACCAGGTGGTCGCTGGACGCTTTTGAGGCAGAGTATGGGCTGCTTGGCGCATAGGCTGTGGTTTCAGTAAACAGGGGCAACACGCTACCACTCTCCACTTCATCCGGGTGAGGTAAATCACCATAGACTTCATCGGTAGAGATGTGGTGGAAGCGGAAACCAGTTTTCTTCTCTGCGTTCAGTCCAGACCAGTAGTTACGCGCAGCTTCTAGCAGAACATAAGTGCCGACGATGTTTGTTTCAACAAAGGCCGCAGGGCCAGTGATAGAGCGATCGACGTGGCTTTCTGCGGCGAGGTGCATAACGGCATCCGGCTGCTGTTCATTGAAAATTTGTTCAACTGCTACGGCATCGCAAATATCGGCCTGCACAAAGTGATAACGCTCGTCGCCAGCGACCTCTGCCAGAGATTCCAGATTACCGGCATAGGTCAATTTATCAACGTTAACTACGCTGTCCTGGGTATTGTTTATGATATGACGAGCAACGGCTGAGCCAATAAAGCCAGCACCGCCTGTAACAAGAATTTTCACTGAGCAGTCTCTCTATAATCTTGTGATTATTATTTAGGAAGTAATGTCCCAAATAAAATATATTTCATAAATATCTGAATGTTAATCACGCTACCGCCCCTGGCTCAACAGCTACCAGTACACTGCACAACTCGGCGATAGGCCTCTCAAAAAGGATTTAGGATAAATCCCAGTAATTCTGATCTGGCATGGCGTGATTCTCAAGGGAAAAATTTGGTCTATACAGCGCCCAAAAAAAATGTTAACCCCATGAAAGAACACTATTTCAGCGATAGTTTATAAAGCAAAACGGCGGCTAATCGTTCAGTATTTATCGCAGACTGAACGCTATGCCACCGCTTATCACGTTATCATCCCTGACGATGACCTCTCACTCCAGACTCACCAGGCTATCTGAGAAGCTTCTGAATGCTTTCGCGAAACTTCTGACCTTCCTTGTGGTTACGCAGCCCGTAGTTCACAAAGGCCTGCATATAACCCATTTTTTTGCCGCAGTCGTAGCTTTCACCGGTCATCTGCATGACTTCAACCGGCTGAGTCTCGTTGAGCACCGCGATCGCGTCGGTTAACTGGATACGGCCCCAGGCACCCGGCTCGGTTTTCTCCAGCAACGGCCAGATATCCGCAGACAATACATAGCGACCCACCGCTGCCAGATCTGAGTCCAGAGTTTGTGGCTGATCCGGTTTTTCAACGAATTCTACAACCCGGCTCACCTGCCCTTCATTAGCCAATGGCTCTTTGGTGGTGATAACGGAGTAAGCAGCCAGGTCTTCGTTTGGCATATGTTTAGCCAGCACCTGGGTACGCCCGGTTTCATTGAAGCGGGCAACCATCGCCGCCAGATTGTAGCGTAGCGGGTCAGCACTGGCATCATCAAGCACTACATCTGGCAGAACCACCACAAACGGATTGTTACCAATAATTGGATGAGCGCAAAGGATAGAGTGGCCGAGACCCAGAGGCTGGGCCTGACGCACGTTCATGATAGTCACGCCCGGCGGACAGATAGACTGAACTTCAGCCAGCAGCTGACGCTTCACGCGCTGCTCAAGCAGCGCTTCCAGCTCATAAGAGGTGTCGAAGTGGTTTTCAACGGCATTCTTGGAAGAATGGGTCACCAGCACGATTTCTTTGATACCAGCAGCAACAATTTCGTCGACGATGTACTGGATCATCGGCTTATCAACGATAGGCAGCATCTCTTTTGGGATAGCTTTCGTAGCGGGCAGCATATGCATGCCTAAACCAGCTACCGGGATTACTGCTTTTAAATTAGTCATTTCGCTCCTACCTCATAACAACTGAGAAAATGCATACTCACGCTTAACTTGAACAGTCTTTGATGGTTTAAACGCAGTTGAACAATCTGAGACCACTGTTTAGCTAAGATACTCTCCCACAGCCAGAAGCTTTACTCAGAAAAATCGGAAAGCAATCATAAGTGCTAGTTGATTGATCTAATTCCGAATTTTCGTAGATTGCAGGCCATCTTCAGTAATGTGCGTTACTCAGTCACAAACGTAATGTCGTCTTTCTTATCATGCACAAATTCGTACTGCAGCGTACGATCCAGTCCCTGAGAGAGCGAATAGGGAGCAACAAAACCACAGCTGTGCACTTTCGAAGCATCAAACTGAGTCGTTGCACAGAATTTCTTCACCCGAACAGCGCTAATAGGATATTTCTTACCGGTGACTTTACTTAACATATCGAAGCAGAAGCCACCCAGCATGCCAAGGCTGTATGGAAGATGTACAGAAGGGATCTTTTTATTGAGGCTTTTTTCTACTTCAGAAACCAACTGATTCATATTGAGATCGGGTTTGTCGACATAGTTGTAAACTTCATAGCCAACCTGCACGTTAGCTAATTTATACTTAATAAACTCAACAATATTACCAACATAAGCCATCGACTTGTAATTATTACCCGCCCCAACCATCGCAAATTTCCCACTCGCAATCTGTTTGAGCAAGTTGTATACATTGCCGCGGTTACGCTCACCGAAGATAACGGTAGGGCGAATGATAGTCAGTGAACGATCGCCTGGAGAGTTCTGATGCCATTCACGCAATACTTCCTCAGCCTGCCACTTGCTCTTGCCGTAGTGGTTGAAAGGATCATGGGGATGGGTTTCATCAGGGTTGGTTTTATTCAATCCATAAACGGCCACTGAACTTGTAAAAATGATGTTTTTGACGCAGTTTTTTTCCATAGCGGCAAGCACGTTGCGCGTACCCTGAACATTTACGTCGTAATAAAGCGATGTTGGACTAACATCATCACGGTGTTCAGCAGCTAAAAGAACGACTGTGTCATAACCGCTAAGAGCCTTGTCGAGGGTCTCCTGGTCACGCACGTCACCCAGAGTAGTTATTTCCGGGTAGAAATGACTTTGCTGCTTATCCAGGTTATGAATAGCAAAGTCGGAAAGGGTTGTCTCCAGAAGTCTGGTGCCTACGAAGCCAGATGCGCCGATTAACAAAACTTTTTCGTTCATAAATCACTTAGTCTGTTTGCATTGAACAAAACTTGAGATAAAGCTGGATTCTTCCCTGGATCGCAACTGCCAACGCCCCAGTCCTAACTTTAACTAGCGGATCCGCCGATTATAGTCTTTTCGTGCTCTGATGCCAGCATGAATTCGTCAGGCCAATGATTCATGTTATCGCTCCCCTTCGCGAAACGAAATACGCTACAGGCCGCATTTCTGCTGCCACGGGCTCGGATTGCTCGCAAAAGGGTTTGCATTATTATTTACGTGCGAGGGGCAACGCAAAATTGAGATTTTCGCTGTTAACGTGAAGCTGATCGACGCGGTCAATATCGACCGAGCTTTGCCCCTTCTCATTTACCGCGTGAATATTCGCCAGCGAAAGCAGCGTATCGTCTTTGGCCATAAACTTACCGCGCACATCCTTACGCAGATCGAAGTTCAGCTTCAGCGCAGGGCCGACGGTTGAAAGCTGCATCACGTTGATATTACGCATAAAAAGATGTTGCGGTTTGTTATGAAACTCAAGCGTTGCCCGCTTTAAGGTGACGTTGGTCATAGCAACGAAGGAGGTAGCATTGCCGGAGGAGATCTGGATACCCCGCAACGTATTATTCAGTTCGCTATTATCGAGCTTAATATCGCTAAGCTTAAAGTTTTGCGGAATTGACAGGTAATTGCCTTTTATCACGCCATAGCCAATCAGCATCCCAGCGCTATTGACCATATCAACATCATCAATCACAAAATTATCGCAGCCGTATATCGCCACGCTGGCGTTATCAATACCGGCATTGCGGCTGAAAGTTGGGTTGATATTGCGCGCCTTTACGTTGCGAATAAGAAAATGCTTCCCATTCTCAACATGGACCAGCTGGCGACAATTGCTGCCGGTGATATTGGCTACTACAAAGTTTTTTACCGCCTGATCTTCAGGATAGTTATTATTATATGTACTCCCCGCCAGGCCTATGCCGATCCCCCAGTTAATCTTGCCGTTGGTGCAGTTAATGTTGTCGATAACGTGGTCTGAAATCAGCAGATCGTGGTCGTTAATCGCCACATTCCACTCGATGGCATCGCCCTGCAGGTTGCTAAAATGTCCGTTAGTAATTCGGACGTTTTCCATACGGTTATGGAAACCCTGCCGCAGAATCGCGTAGTTGGCATCATGTACCGTGATGCCGTCGATAGTCAGGTTGCGCATGGTGCGCTTATCTTTACCGCCGATGTAAATCTGCGCGACGTTAACGAACCCGCTCATATCAATGCCTTTGATAACGCAGTCGGAGCCGCGCACATCCAGCGTGATATTGTTAAACCGCCCTCCCCGCTCGCCGATAATCTGGCAGCCATCCTGCAAAACAAACCGCCCTTTACCGTTGCCCTTCAATCCACCAGCAACGTGTAATGTTTTACCCTGCGGCATAAATATCGCGGTATTGATGCTGTCGCAAACCAGTTCTGCCGGAACCAGCACGCGGTCTGAAGCGTCAAATGCCTGTTTAAAAGCGGCGATCCAGTCATTTTGATAGAAGTCTTTGACGTTTACTTCGCTCGCGCGTCCCGCCGCCATTACCGCGCGGGGTGTCAGAGAGGAGGCGGCGATGGCCGAGCCTGCTAATAGCAACTTACGGCGGGAAAGAGAATACGGAAGGCGCTTCGGTTCAATGCTTTTCGACATAAGTCCTCATCATAAGATTCGTGATTTACAGCGTCTGAAGCTGACGGGCGAGCTGCCGATAAATGACCTGCTGATTGAACTGGCTCGCAACCTTCTCTCTTGCCCGGGCAAGCATCAGCTGTAGCTCGCTTTCAGAAACGGCAGCAGAGGCCTGTAGCCTGTCGGCAAGGGCAAAGGCGTCCTTCTCAGGCACCAGCCAGCCGGACTCTCCGGCGTCGATAAGTTCGGGAATACCGCTGTGAATAGTAGAGACAACGGGAATGCCGACCGCCATCGCCTCCATTAGCGCAACGGGTATGCCTTCCATATCTCCGTCCTCGCCGGTGATAGACGGCAGCAGGAATAAATCGGCGCTGTCGAGCATCTCTTTAACTTCGTGACTGGGTTTGAAGCCGGGCATAAATACCACGTCGTCCAGCTGTAACTGCTCAATCAACGTCTTCAGACGAAGCTCCCACGGCCCAATGCCGAGAATGTTGTAGCGGAACGCCACGCCGCGGGCTTTCAGCAGGCGGCAGGCCTCAATCGCGATATGCAGCCCTTTCTTCTCGGTAAGGCGCGCCACGGATATTATCTCCAGCGGCGTTCCGGGCGTTTTCATCGGCCGCAGCGAGAATTTATCCATATCTACGCCCATCCGTGAGACGGCGATTTTGCCGTCCGGGCAGCCCATTTGCTTCAGGCGGCTCGCCCAGAGATCGCTAATCGGCAGCATCAGGTCCCCACGCTCAAACAGCTGCCGGTACTCCGGCGTGTAGTGGGCCAGAGCATCACGGTGCGAAATGTCTATGCCGTGGAAAACGGTAGCAATCTTGCCTTTCAGCAGCCCAAGCTCCTTGAGCTTCGCCGCCGTTACGCCTGCCGGGCCGAAGTGGGCAATAAACACATCGGCCTCCAGCGTTTTCTTTTGTCGCCCACAAATCGATGAGAGGATTAAATTCCTTGCCTCATCGCCATAGCGGGCGCGGCTCAGCGCCCTCCAGGTTCTTGTATGCCATGCTCCCCGCAAAGTATTCAGGGCCCGGCTTTTCAGCTTGCCGAATTTACCTTCAGGCTCGTCGAGCAGCCAGACGGTTTTTTCCGAAAGTTTGTAGCTTTTAAACGCCGCATGGGTATGGGTTAAATCGCCTTTTTGCAGAGCGACAATCTCAACTTCATAACCCATGTCGATAAAGGCGGTTATCTGGTTCAGAACAAAAGTTTCCGAAGCCAGCGGAAATTTTAACAGGAAGAAGCCAACCTTCATTTTCCCTCCTTAACTCGCGCCAGAACCGACTCAACCATCCGCATGCCGTTTTCACGTTCGGCTCGAACCGCAGCGCTCAGCCGCTGGTTAACCTCGGGCAACTGCCCTAACACATCCGCTACTACGCCCTGCAACGAGCCGTCCAGCAGTTGGCGAATATCTATCGCCATTTCCGGCAGACCAAGCTGCTGCATGATGCCCGCTGATTTGTGTTCGTAGTTAATGGCGATAGCGGGCGTACCAAAGTTCATGGAAATAATCGCCGAGTGCAGGCGCGTGCCTACCGTCAGATCGCAGGCGGCAAAGATTTTTCCCATTTCCAGATCGTTGAGCTCATCCATGACGACGTGATAATCATCGGGCTGCTTAATGTACTGGCGGATATTGAGCGCCACCATACGGTCATCTTTGTTATAGCTGTCGATACCGGTACAGGTGGAAAGCGCCAGCACCTGGTAGCCCTGCTCTATAGTGCGGTTAACCACTTCGGCAAATGCCTGCTCATAGGCTTGCTGCGTGGTGCCAAGGCGCTTATCAAACGGGGCAAGCTCGCGCAGCGTAATTGCCACGGTTTTCTTGCCCGCTACCATGCCAAGCCAGTGCTTAACAGCGTAGCTCGGCACAAAATCATCCTCGTGCTGGGCCACCAGCCACGCGGTATCAACGCCCTGCTCGACTTTACTGGTGTCTATCTGACTCTGCTTCATCAGATCCAGGCTCACGCTTTCACGTAAAATCAGCGACTGAGCCTGGCCAAAAACATAGTTTGCCAGTTGGTTAAACTGCGGATCCTGGAACGGGCCAACGCTGTGGCCAATCATGTACACGGGCTTGCGGGCCATAAAACTACAAAGCGCATGCTCGAACTGGCTCACGCCGTACAGGTCGACAAAAAACGAGCCGCCAACCTGGATAATGGCGTCGTACTGATGTAGCGACTTCACAAAGTCGATAAACCCCTGCGGAATAGCAATATTGCGCAGACGCCCGGAATTGGTCGCCTTCGCCAGCAGCACCTGATGCTGATATTTACGACGTAAAACCTTCTTCACCCTGCCCATCAGGCCAACGGCGTTGTTGTACTGCTTCATCTGCTTATACAGGCCGTCCCCCAGCACCGGGCGCCCCAGTAGCCAGGCGGAGCTGACCGGATAACGGCTCATTACATCCACATGCACGCCGGCATCAAGCGAAGTAATCGCGTCGGTCAACCCACGCAAAATGGCGCTATCACCCCGGTTTCCGCAGGTGTGGTTGCCAAGAATAAGTAATTTCATGTTGACCTCTTATTAGGTTTCTTAGCCAGCGCGAAGCAGCGCTTTCAGGCGTTCATTTCGGCAAAACTGTCGCTTCATTTCGACGATCAGCGCATTGCGGGACAAAATAATCATGGCGATAAAGGCGGCGGCTCCCGCGGCAATCTGGGTGCAAAGCAGGACGCCAGGCGGCAGGTGCCCTTTGAGGGCAACGCCCAGGGCCGCGCTTACAATCAGGGTCGGTAGCGAGAGATAAAACGGCAGCCAGATGCTAAGGATGTACTCCCGATAGCTGGAGCCGAGCACCGGCTTTATCATGATGAAGTAGCTGAGAACGGTATTAACCACTTGAATTAGCAGAAAACCAAGCGTCACGCCCAGCGCGCCGCCCAGCTGGCCGCCGACGATAATCGCCGGAATAAACAGGCAGGTTTTAAACACATTGAATTTGAAACTGATGTCCACTCGCGCCTTCGCCATCAGCAGCGAACCAATCGGATTTCCGATGGAGCGCAGCAGGCCAACAACGCACAGCAGTTGCAGAATAGGCGTAATAAATTGCCATTTTTCACCGAACGCCAGCAGGACGAAGTTATTCGACACCACCATCAGCCCCAGCAGCGCCGGGAAATTGATAATGCCGACAATGGACAGCAGCTTGTAGAAGTTCACCCTCAGTTTCGCGGTGTCATCCTGAATTTTTGCGAAGGCCGGGAACAGCACGCGGGTGATAATCGGGTTGAGCTTCATCGGCGGAACAACCGCCACGTTATAGGCCAGGTTGTAGCCGCCCGCCACGCTCGCCCCGAGAATACGCGCCAGCACCAGCGTAGACAGGTTAGTGTTAACGTAGTTAATCACGCTGTCCGCCGTCAGCCAGGCACCAAACTTCAGGTTGGAATTCACCGACTTCAGGGAAAAATGGAAGCCCGGCCGATAAATTTTGCGCCCGAAGAATCCAAACAGCGAGGTGCGTACCAGAGTATTGACCAGGTAACCAATAATCGCCGTCATCGCAAACGGGTAGTACATCGCCGCCGTCACGGTAACGGTGAACCCGGCCAGCACTGACACGGTTTCAATCGAGCCGATTTTGGAGAACTCCAGCTCCTTTTGCATCAGGGCGCGGAACTGCTGCCCGTGAGGAATAATAATAAAGGCAAACGACAGCGTTTTAATCAGCGGCGACAGCGCGGGAGTGTGAAGCACCCCGGCTATCACGTCGCTCAGCAAAAAGACCACCACGCACACCGCCACGCCCAGCCCCACGTTCAGCCAGTACAGCGTGGTCAGTTCAAGGTGGCTAATCTCTTTGCGCTGAATAATCGAGTTGGCAATGCCGAAATCGGACAGCGTATCGGCAAGGGCGATAATGACCAGCGATACCGTCAATAAACCAAACTCATGGTTATCGATAGTTCTGGCAAGAATCGTCATCTGCGCCAGACCCAGACCAATAATAATCACCGTCGCAATGGCGGACCATTTGGCTCCGCTGATGGTTTTCTCTCTCAGGCTCATGGTGATTTCCGTCAGTAGGCCGCTTTGTGCACAAAACCTTTGAACACGGTGAGGAAGACAATTTTGATATCGAACCACAGGCTCCATTCGCGAATGTATTCCAGGTCGTACTCAACGCGTTTTTCCATCTTGTCGAGGGTATCGGTTTCACCGCGCCAGCCGTTGATTTGCGCCCAGCCGGTAATGCCGGGCTTCACCTTATGGCGCAGCATGTAGCCTTCAATTAGCGCGCGATATTGTTCGTTGTGCGCCACCGCGTGCGGGCGCGGACCGACGATAGACATGCCGCCAAACAGCACGTTGATAAACTGAGGCAGCTCATCGAGCGAAGTGCGGCGCAGGAAACTGCCGATAGGCGTAATGCGCTTGTCCCCTTTAGTGGCCTGCACCACCACTGCGTCGTTTTCCATTACCTTCATGGAGCGGAACTTCCAGACCTTAATCGGCTTTCCGTCCATGCCGTAGCGAGTCTGGCGGAAAATAACCGGCCCCGGCGAAGTCAGCTTCACCGCCAGGCTAATGCAGATAAGCACCGGCGAAATCAGCAGCAGAATAAAGGAGGACAACACGATATCTTCGAGGCGCTTAATGACGCTGTTGATGCCGCTAAGCGGTGTTTCAAACAGCGGCACAACCGGCACGCCGTTAACCTCTTCGGTTCTGGCGTTAAGGATGTTGAAGGTGAAAACGTCGGGGATCAGCAACACCGAGCAGGTGGTATCCGCCAGCTCGCGAACCAGCTGTTTAATTCGGGACTCATGGCTCATCGCCATTGCGATATAGACTTTATCGATCTCGCCGTTGCGGGCATCGATAACCAGATTATCGAAGTTACCTGCATAGTTAATCAGGCCGCCCGCTGGCGGTTCATCGTCATAAACGCCAAGCACTTTGAAACCGAGCCATGGCTCATTATTGAAGCTCTGCGCGAGAAGCTGCCCCACCGGCAGCGAACCGGCGATGGCCACGCGCCGGGTGTTGTAACCTTTGTTGCGCGCCCAGCCTGCGGCATAGCGAATCAGCGATCGGCAAACCACCAGCCCGGTACTGGTTAACAAATACCAGGCCAGATAAATCCAGAAAGAACCGTCAAAATCGCTATTAAATGAAAGCAGGCCGACGCTGAAAATCAGGCTTAATGTCCAGTTTTGCAGCAACAGGCGCAATTCGCTGGAGATTTTCACCCCGCGCCATGAGCGGTAAAAATCCGTAATGCCGCCAATCATCTGGAACACAACGAGGGTCAACAAGGCCATCAGCAAATGCATGTAGAGGAACGGCAACCCGTTGACTTTGCAGATAGTCCACAACCCGACAAACATAATGCTGATGTCGGAAAAACGTTGCACCATAGAGATCAACGATGCGTTGGTTTTTGGCAGCTCGCCCTTTTTTAGATTTGTCATCGTTTTACCTTTGAAAGAAGTCGCATCGGTGTTTCCCCCTCACCCCAGCCCTCTCCCCTCGGGGGAGAGGGAGGAATAACCAGGACTTAGCCATTCCTTCTCCCCACATGGGAGAGAGGGGAATAACTGGAACCTTATCCCCTCTCCCTTCCAGGGAGAGGGCCAGGGTGAGGGTTAAAACACCCGGAGGCGACGAGTTACTGGTTCAGCAAAGCCATAATTTCCTGCGTTCGCGCATGCATCAGCGGCTCATCGCTTCGCGACTCCACGTTAAGGCGCACCACCGGCTCGGTGTTGGAGCTGCGCAGGTTGAATCGCCAGTCGCCAAACGCCATGCTGATCCCGTCCGTGTGGTCGATTTCTTCTGCATGTGGCCCAAAATGGGCACGCACCCGCTCAATCGCCGCGCTCGGGTCATCCAGTTTGCTGTTGATTTCCCCGCTTGCGGGCCAGGCGGCCATGCGGTCACGGACCAGCTCGCCCAGCGTTTTACCCTTCAGACACAGCAGCTCGGTCACCAGCAGCCACGGGATCATCCCGCTGTCGCAGTAGGCAAAGTCGCGGAAATAGTGATGGGCGCTCATCTCCCCGCCGTAAATCGCATCTTCTTCACGCATGCGCTCTTTGATAAACGCATGCCCGGTTTTCGACATCACCGGCCTGCCCCCCGCGCGTTCGACGATGTCCACCGTGTTCCATGACAGGCGCGGGTCGTGAATGATTTTTGCCCCGGGCTGTTTCTCAAGGAAGGCCGCCGCCAGCAGGCCAACGATGTAATACCCCTCGATAAACTGCCCTTTCTCGTCGAACAGGAAGCAGCGGTCAAAGTCGCCGTCAAAGGCGATGCCCATATCCGCCCCGTGCTCAATCACCGCATTGCGGGTGTCTGCCCGGCATTCCGGCAGCAGCGGGTTAGGAATACCGTTCGGGAAATTGCCGTCCGGCGTGTTGTGTATCTTCACGAAGGTCAGCGGGACGTTTTGTGCCTTAAAACGCGCTTCGATAGCGTCCACAATCGGGCCTGCCGCGCCGTTACCGGCGTTCACCACCAGCTTCAGCGGCTTAATGTTGTCGACGTTGATATAGGAGAACAGATGGTCGAGGTAGGCTTCCACCACCGACACCTTCCGGTAGCTGCCGCGTACGGCTTCGTTAACCGGCGGGAAGTCGTTGGCTTCCGCCAGGCGCTGCACGTCGCGCAGGCCGGTATCACCGCTGATTGGGCGGGCGCCCTGGCGTACCAGCTTCATGCCGTTGTAGTCCATCGGGTTGTGGCTGGCGGTCACTTCAATCCCGCCGTCCACGTTCAGGTGCCAGGTGGCAAAGTAAATTTCTTCGGTACCGGACAGGCCGATATCCAGCACGTCCACGCCCGCATCCTGCAGGCCGCGAGCCAGCGCCTGCTTCAGGGATTCACTCGTCAGGCGCACGTCGCCGCCCAGCACGATGGTTTTTGGCTTCAGGTATTCGCCATAGGCCCGGCCAATGCGCCACGCGATATCTTCATTCAGCTCGTCGCCCAGGCGGCCACGGATGTCGTAGGCTTTAAAACAGGTCAGTTGCTGCATCATTTCGCTCCTTCGGGCAACAGTTACCCAACCCACGGGCCTGAGGCCCGCGGAGAATTATGGGGATTTAAGGGTTAAATGCGCCCGTAGCGGTCCTGGAAACGGACGATATCGTCTTCTTCCAGATAGGTGCCGGAGCGGACCTCAATCAGGTCGAGGGGAATTTTCCCGGGGTTTTCCAGGCAATGCGTCATGCCGAGCGGAATGTAGATTGACTCGTTCTCGCCCAACAATTTCACTTCATCACCGAGGGTCACCTTCGCGGTGCCCGCCACCACAATCCAGTGCTCGGCGCGGTGGTGATGCATCTGGAGCGACAGCCCTTCTCCCGGCTTAACGGTGATGCGTTTCACCTGATAACGCTCGCCGGAATCAATAGAGTCATATTTGCCCCACGGGCGATACACTTCCCGGTGGTTGTGATGTTCATGGCGGCCGTCACCTTTGATTCGCTCGACCACTTTCTTCACGCTTTGAACGTGGTCGCGGTCGGCTATCAGCACCGCGTCTTTGGTCTGCACCACCACCAGATCTTTCACGCCTACGGTGGTCACCAGGCCGGACTCGGCATAGATATAGCTGTTTTCAGTCTCGTGGCTGATAACGTCGCCGTGATGCACATTGCCTTCAGAATTTTTGGTGCTGATTTCCCACAGCGATGACCAGGAGCCGACGTCGCTCCAGCCCGCATCCATCGGAACCACGACCGCATCGGCGGTTTTTTCCATAACCGCATAGTCGATGGACTCATCCGGGCAGTCCAGGAAGGCCTGCTCGTCAACGCGCACAAAATCAAGATCCGGGTCAACGCCTGCCATAGCCTTCTCGCAGGCGGCCAGGATATCCGGGCGGAATTTCGCCAGCTCTTCAAGATAGCGCCCGGCGCGGAACAGGAACATGCCGCTGTTCCAGTAATATTCACCGCTGGCGACATAGGCCTGTGCGGTGCACAGGTCCGGTTTTTCAACAAACTGGGCCACGCCAAAGGCCAGCGAATCAGCCCCGTTTTCCGGGCTGGCAACGCCGCCCCGGCGAATGTAGCCATAGCCCGTTTCCGGCAGATCGGGCACGATGCCAAAGGTCACCAACTTCCCCGCTTCGGCGTAAGGCATCGCACTGCGCACCGCATCGCGAAACGCATCTTCATTCTGAATAACGTGGTCTGCGGCAAGGATCAGCATCAGCGGATCCTGCTGCGGCTGATTACGCAAAGCGGCAAGAGCCGCCAGCGCGATGGCCGGAGCGGTATTGCGCCCGGCAGGCTCCAGCACGATATTTTCGGTTAACTTGTTCAGCTGGCGCAGCTGCTCGGCCACGATAAAGCGATGCTGCTCATTGCAAATCACCACCGGGCTTTCGCATTCCACCCCGTTCAGGCGATTAATGGTCGTTTGCAGCATGGTCAGTTCCCCTTTCAGGCAGAGGAACTGTTTCGGGTACAGCACGCGGGAGAGAGGCCAGAGGCGGCTGCCGTTACCGCCTGCCATAATTACCGGATAGAGTTGTGAGGTACTCATAAATTATCCCCGACTGTTTTTGAAGAGATGGCGGCAACAAATTGACTCAGCACGTTCTCTTTTTCGATCGTGCGTTCGGCATATTCACGCGCCACCGTGTTGTTTGCAGGAAGCTGCAGGCAGCGTTCAATCCCGTCTGCCAGCGCGTCCGCGGACTCAGGCTCAACGCAGACCGCAATTCCCGGATAGGCTTCGCAGAGCTGCCCCAGTTCGGTTTCCGGTTCAGCGGTAATCACCGCATTGCCGCCAACCGCCAGAATATTTGTCAGTTTTGAAGGCAGCACGGCGTCCGCCGCGCCGCGCCGCTGGATAACCAGATGGCAATCGGCCAGGCCAAGCAGCGCCGGTAGCGCCTCATAAGATTGAAGCGGGTGGAACACCACGTTATTCAGCCCGTGCACATAAACCAGCTTTTCGAGACGCTCTTTGCCGCCGCCCTGCCCGACAATCACGAAAAGGTACGGCATTTCGGCGAACTTGCCCGCAACTTCAATCAGCGTTTCCAGCCCCTGCTTCTCGCCGATATTGCCGGAGTAGAGAATGATTTTTTTATCTTCCGGCAGATTCAGGCTGGCGCGTAAAGCTCGCAGCTGTTCTGGCTCCACGCCGCGAAAACGCGCAACTTCCGACCAGTTCGGGAAGAAAATAACCCGCTGCGGATCGACACCCTTTTCGACGGCTTTGTTCATCATCGAGCGGGAGATAGTGGAGACGTTATCCACGTTATGCAGGCCGCTCTGTTCGAAACGCTGCGCGAGGCGAGCGATTTTGCCGGGCGTTTTGCCCGCCATTCCCAGCCCAAGCATCGCGTCCACTTCATAATCCTGAATATGCAACAGCGTGCGTGCGCCGCTGAGTTTTGCCAGCAGGCGCATACCCGGTACGCAAAACAGCGTAGGCACCACGCCGATAATGCGGTCCGGCTTCCAGCGGCGCTGCGCCAGGAGCGGGAACAAAGAGCTAAACGCGAAGCTACCGAGATGGATAAGGCGCTTCAGCGTAGAAGGCTGCTTCGGCACATAGAGCGGGCAGCGCCAGACGGTCGCTCTGCCCTGCTCTTTTTTGTATTTCCATGCCGAGTAGTCCGGGTGAACTTTCCATTCCGGATAATAGGGAGGCGCGGTTATCACCCGCACCTCGTGGCCCTGGCTGGTCATCCACTCCACCATTTCACCGGTGTACTTGCCGATGCCGGTCAGTTCGGGTGAATAGTTAATGCCGTAGACCAGAATTTTCATAAGCCCGGTACCTTCCCTTTGCCCTGCTTAATGAAGTAAGCGCGGCTGTTATCGTGCACATCTTCGCGCTTGAGCAACGCTTCCGGCGTCAGCCAGCAGTAAGCTTTATGCTGCTCACCCGGCAGGCTTAGCTGCTTGTCATCCACCCGCAGGCGGAAGCCCAGCACGATGTAGTGGGTTGAAAAATCCTTGCTGGAAAAGTTATCGCCGTAGAAGTGCTGCCAGACGCCGTAAAACTCCCCGTCCGCAAGCGGGAAGGATGTGCCCAGCTCCGCCTCAGTCAGGCGAATAAAGGCATTAGCCAGGGTTTCATCCTTCTGTACACGTCCGCCGGGCACGAACCAAAAGCCCTTTGCAGGGCGATTGGTGCGCAGGCCAAGCAGGAATTCTCCGGCCTGGTTTTCGACGATAAGATCGATGGAGATAAGCGGCGTAGAGCTGACTACGGTGGCAAAATCTTCAGCGCTCAGAAACATGCTTACCCCCGGAACCGCTGCTGGTTTTCGAGGAACCACTGATAAGTGCTGGCGAGGCCGGCCTCCAGTGAAATCTCGTGATACCAGCCGAGGCGATGCAGGCGGGAAACATCCAGCAATTTGCGCGGCGTGCCGTCGGGCTTGCTGGCGTCGAACACCACGCGACCACGGTAGCCGGTCACTTTTGCAATGGTCTGTGCCAGTTCCCGAATGGTGCAGTCGATGCCGGTGCCGACGTTGATGTGCGACAGCATCGGTTCGGTATTCTCCTGCCACACTTCCTGGTCCAGCTCCATTACGTGAATACTTGCCGCCGCCATATCGTCAACGTGCAGGAATTCGCGCATCGGCGTGCCGCTGCCCCAGACAACCACATCCGGCGCGTTATCCTGCGTGGCTTCGTGGAAGCGGCGCATCAGCGCCGGAATAACGTGCGAGTTGCTCGGGTGGAAGTTGTCGTTCGGCCCGTACAGATTGGTCGGCATCACCGAGCGATAGTCGCGGCCATACTGACGGTTATAGGACTCGCAGAGCTTGATCCCGGCAATTTTGGCTATCGCGTATGGCTCGTTAGTCGCCTCAAGCGTGCCCTGCAGCAACTCGCTTTCAGCCATAGGCTGCTGCGCCATCTTCGGATAAATACAGGACGAACCGAGGAACAACAGCTTGTTCACGCCGTGCGTATGTGCGGCATGAATAATGTTGCTCTCAATCATCATGTTCTCGTAGATGAACTCCGCCGGATAAGTGTTGTTGGCAACAATACCCCCCACTTTTGCCGCCGCAAGATACACCTGGTCGATTTTCTCACCGGCAAAAAAGGCGTTCACCGCTGCGCTGTCCAGCAGGTTCAGTTCGTCACGCCCGCGCAGTACCAGCTCCACGTCATCACGCTGCCCAAGCTGGCGTTCGATGGCCGAGCCCACCATTCCCCGGTGGCCGGCAACAAAGATACGTTTTTTATTCATGCTCAGGACTCCAGCGCGATGGCTACCTCGTACCCGTGGGACTTCAGCAGAGAGTGTTTCTTCGCCGCTTCCAGATCTTTGGCTACCATTTCGCCGACCATTTCCTGAAGCGTAATTTCCGGTTTCCAGCCCAGGGTTTCGTGCGCTTTGGTCGGGTCGCCCAGCAGGGTTTCTACTTCGGCAGGACGGAAGTAACGCGGGTCAACGGAGATGATAACGTCGCCAGGTTTTACGCCCGGTGCGTCGTGGCCGGTAACGGAAACCACAATGCCTTTCTCTTCCACGCCCTGGCCTTCAAAGCGCAGCTTAATGCCGAGCTGAGCGGCGGCCATTTCCACAAACTGGCGAACGGAATACTGTACGCCGGTGGCAATAACGAAATCTTCCGGCTTGTCCTGTTGCAGCATCATCCACTGCATTTTCACGTAGTCTTTGGCGTGGCCCCAGTCGCGCAGCGAGTCCATGTTGCCGAGGTACAGGCACTTCTCCAGACCCTGAGCAATGTTGGCGATAGCGCGGGTGATTTTACGGGTCACGAAGGTTTCGCCGCGGCGCGGGGACTCGTGGTTAAAGAGAATGCCGTTGCAGGCGTACATACCGTAGGATTCGCGGTAGTTTACGGTTATCCAGTAAGCGTAAAGTTTGGCAACCGCGTAAGGAGAGCGAGGGTAGAAAGGCGTGGTCTCTTTCTGCGGGATCTCTTGCACCAGGCCGTACAGCTCGGAGGTAGAAGCCTGATAGAAGCGAGTTTTCTTTTCCAGGCCAAGGAAGCGGATAGCCTCCAGCAGGCGCAGAGTGCCCATCGCATCAACGTCAGCGGTATACTCCGGCGATTCAAACGAAACCGCTACGTGACTCATGGCGCCGAGGTTATACACTTCATCCGGCTTCACTTCAGACAGAATGCGGGTCAGGTTGGACGTGTCGGTCAGGTCACCGTAGTGCAGGTGGAACTTAGGGTTGCCCGCATGCGGGTCCTGATAAATGTGGTCAACACGCTCGGTATTGAAAGAAGAGGCGCGACGCTTGATACCGTGAACTTCATAGCCTTTTTCCAGCAGGAATTCCGCCAGGTAAGAGCCGTCTTGTCCGGTGACACCCGTGATGAGAGCTACTTTAGTCATGATAATTTATCCTCTATGAACATTTTTATTGGCCCTTACCCCTCACCCCATCCCCCTCCCCGATGGAGAGAGGGCGAGAACCGCTAATGAGTAGAGCGAGGGTGAAAATAATTACGCGCGTTCGCGTATTTTTACTGCCGGGTTACCCCGGCAAATGGCATTCGCCGGTAATGATTTATAAACGCTGCTACGTGCCCCAACTACACAACCATCACCGATGGTTACGCCAGGAGAAACAAATACATCTGTCGCCAGCCAGCATTTTTCCCCAATCACAATTGGCGCCTGAGTAATATCAAAATGCTTACTCATATAATCGTGGCTGCCGGTGCACAAATAACACTTCTGCGATACGACCGAATTAGCCCCGACAACAATTTCGCCGAGGGTATAAAGCACTGCGTCATCGCCTACCCAGGCATGATCGCCAAGTGTTAATTTCCACGGATAGGTAATTTTAACCGATGGACGAATAACAACTTTCTTGCCCACCTTCGCGCCAAACAGACGTAATAAAAATGCACGCCAGGGATATAAAACCTGCGGCGACCAGGCAAATAATGTTGCCTGAACGGCCCACCACAATTGCACTTTAATGCCACCAGCGCCGCGAAACCCCCTCGGCACGCTGAAGCCGCTTAATTCCTGCATAATGATCCCCGTGCGCTCAGGCTTTGTTATAAAGCGCCTTGGCTTTACCGGTGGTTCTCAACCGCAGTTGAAAAGAAAGCTCCGCAATAAACCCCGGCACTCGTAATATTTTGCGCTGTACTTTTTTTGCATCACGACACAGCTCAATATTATTGGAGGTAGATACGCCGCCCATTGAAAACTCAGACACCAGCCCTTTAATGCGTTTAAATGCATAACCACTTTTATACATTTTTGCTGCCAGAGCGTAATCGGAAGAGACTTTATATTGCAGATCGTAAGGATGTTTACGCAGCCCGGAGAGCGGAAAAAATATCGCCTGATGGCTGGCAGGCAGGCTGTGGTAGATATACCAGCCGCGCTTGGCGCTGCGGCGAGTTTTGTTGCCGTCGCCGAAGTCCAGCAGCGCATCGCCGATGACCATCGCGTTATCTCGCTCACCAAGCACCACAACCTGTTGAATAACTTCGGTGATTTCTGGGTGGAAGGCATCTCCGGAATTAAGGAATAAAGCATAACGCCCGCGCGCCATCGCGATGCCTTTATTCATGGCATCATAAATACCGTTATCTTTTTCGCTAACAAAGCGCAGGTTGTACTGGCCGTTCAGGCTGCCAAGAAATTCTGCGGTGCCGTCCGGCGAATTGCCATCGACGACAATCCACTCAAATTCAACGCCTTTTGCCTGAGCTAAATGAGCCAGAGACTGCCAGGTTTTCACCACGCCGTCATAATTACGCCATGCGACTGTAATAACACTTAATAACATTATTGCGCACCTCCTGGCAGCGTCGAATTAATTGCCTTGCGCAAAATAAATGGGCAAACAATTAAGAAAGCATATTCCGGACTAAAAATTGAGCCGGTAAAAAACAAGGATACAGGCATAAACAGCCAAAGCTGAACCCGATAATTCTCATTATTACCGAAAGCATTACGCATCATTTTCAAAACGCGCCACATATAACCGGCGGTCATCAATACTGCAAACCATGAGAAATAAATAATCAGCAGATAAAGACCATTGTCCACGGTTTTACCCACGTCCGCACCGTTAAATATTCCGAATGATGCGACATATTCATAAAGTGAGCCAAAACGTACCACGCCATCAACGTTGGCCAGGGAATAACCTACCATCGCCAGCGGACCTATTATACGATAATAGGAAGATGATCCTTCGGTCCCCAAATCGCCGACTCGCGTCGCGATATAAGGAAATGCAAACACCAGCCCGATTAAAAAAACCGCCAAAGAAATAATTGCTAACGGCAACTTCTTTTTAATGGCGCTTTTATTAAGGTATTGGAACGCCCACTCCAGCAAATAAAACAGAATAAAAGTCATTACGCCGGAGAAAGATCCTGAAAGGATTATCCCTAAAAGAATCATAACATCAGTTTTCGGCGTTTTGATACCAAACTGTTTGATGCTGAGCCAAATTGAGATTAATGCCAGGGCGAAGAATGCCGGCTCAAAATAGAGAGCGGTAGTTCGCCGCCCGCCAAAGCTAATAAAGTTGAGTACATAGCTGTTGCTGTAGATAAGAAACTTCGAGATTTTCTCAATCAGGGTGCTGCCGCCGGTAAGAATAATCTGCGCCATTTCGGCAGCGGCGAGGGTGACGATAATCCCCACCACACAGTAAAAGAAACGCAGGATTTTTCGGTGGTTACGCTGCGAAATGGTTTTAAAACGGCAACTCCACGTCATGCCGAGGATAAGCACGATGTAGACAAACAGCATCATCGAAGTCACGTATTTAGCGGCATCAAGCGACTGACCAAAGATGTAGTTAAACGCCGTCAACCCTGCCCCTACTCCCAACGCAATCATTAACTTCTTCAGATTAATGCGCTCGATGTATAAAAACAGGATAGCGGGCAGAAACGTCACGATGGTGATGGGAAAGCTCTCCCCGAGAGAGGCCAGCTTGATGTTCACCACCAGATAGATGAACGGCAGCAGCAGATAGCTACAGACCCTGATAGAACGAGACATATTCCTCCAGCATCTGTTTTCCACTGTAGGCCTGGCGACTCGCTTCGCGGAAGGTGGCTAAATCGGTGGCAAATATCTGCCGGGCAAGCTGAGCTTTTTTGAGCTGAACCAGGGCAGAAACCCGATCGGAAGTAAAGGTTTTTCCGCCTACTTTTCGCAGCACTTCGTCCGCGGCTTCACTGCGGGTTGCCACTACCGGCACGCCGATGGACAGCGCTTCACAGAGGATCAGCGGGTAGTTGTCCACCCTGGAGCTGAACACCAGACTGTCCATGGTATTCAGCTCGCTCATCAATGCCCGTTTGTCGGTCATATAGCCGTGATTAATCACGTTATTGCCGCTAAACGGAGAGAACTTGCCGAAGGTATGCAGCTCAATTTTATCGCCGAGTGCCATCAGTTCCTGCACCAGCTTTTGGTCTGTTTTGCCGTCGTAGCGAAGGTCATGGGCAACAATCGCTACCCGCGGTTTCGCGGTACTGGCCGAATTTTCAGGCAATTCCGCCAGAATAGCTTCGGTCGCTACGTCGATGCCGTTATTGATGATTTTGCAGCACCCTGCCCCGTACAGCTGGTTAAAAGCTTCGGCAACATGCTGGCTCGGGGAAATAAACTGGCAGCCAAGCGCCAGCATTTCACGAAACAGCTGGCGCTTGCCGTCTACCATCTGGTGAGCCTTATCGACCTTCACCGGCGGGTAGTTGTTCAGCGTCGGGCATTTTGTGCAGCCGGTTTTCCAACCTTCGCAGCCGTCAAGAAACGCACAGCGGCCGGTAATACTCCAGTGGTCGTGCAGCGTCCAGACGAAGGTCACGTCCGGCTTGTTTGCCTTTACCCGCTGGCAGAAAGAAACCATCTCATCGAGATTCAGCCAGTAGCTGTGTACGACGTGGAAGTGTAGAACCACCGGCTGCTGGCTGCGGATAACGCTTCGGTAAAGCTTATTGAGGTTGCCGAACGGGTCGCGATTTAAAAAGCGAAACAGCGCGATATTGGCGATAGAAACCAGGCGGGGCGTGTGCTTCACCACATCCGGGTAGATATCGTGGCTGGCGCTTTTTTTACCGCCCTTGCCGTAGCCATAAATAAAACGCGAAGATAATCCCGCAAGGCGCGCGCGCTGATGCAAGTCCAGCGCTACGCCAGCAGCTCCGCCTTCGGCCAGCCGCACGTTAAATTGCATAATGTTCATTTGATGACCTTCACCCGTGCTTTTTCACCGACTACCAGCGCATTGTCCGGCACGCTGTCCAGCACCACGCTGCCCGCCCCTATCGCCACGTTATTACCAATGGTGATATCGCCAACGATAACGACATTGGCACCCAGCTCAACGCCGTTACCGATGACCGGGCAGGCCAGGCTTTTGCCGCGGTTGCCAATCGTTACGCCGTGACGGATGGTTAAATCATCCCCGGCAACCACGAATTTATTGATAACCACCGCGTAGCCATGATGAATAGTAAAACGGCGGCCAATCGTGGCTCCGGCCTGGATCTCGTAGCCAAACAGGCATTCGGTAACGAAGCGATAAAAAAGTATCGCTGGCGCAGCCCACAGGTTGTTGATGACGTGTTTTTTGCGCCACACCGAGCAGAAATGGGCGACGCGATAGGCCAGCACCATGCAGCAGGGCCGCAGGCTCCAGCTATTAGCTCGTAAGTCTTCCAGCACGCTTATTTCCCCCGCAGGCTGTCGGCCAGACGCTTGGTATTACGCACGGTCAGCAGCGCCAGCAAAGTACGCATCGACATGCGCTTATTACGAATCTGGTAAAGGGTGTAGAGCTGGTATTTCTTACTGGCGCGGTCGAACTTGTCCTTGTGCTTGCGGTAGAAGTGGAAATAACCGGAAAACTTCTTCGGCGATTGGGTTATCTGCATTTCCCCGTGGTTCACATGCAGGATTTGCGTGGCCTCTTCCAGCTTCCACGGCTGGCCGTACTCGACCACCATACGCAGGAAAATATCGTAATCCTGAGCCGCCTTTAACGTCGTATCGAACAGGCAGTTTTTAAAGCGTTCAGCGTAGGTAAACACCTGATTACCAATAATATTACGCTTATAAAACAGCTTCAGAGAGTAAGGCGACTTCGGATACAGCGGCAAACTACCCGGCTGGGAATAAACCTGCCCCTGACACAGATAATCGTTGGCATACAGGAAGGCATGCGTGACCAGCTGATGCTGATGAGAGAGGAAAGTAGACAGCCGGTTGGGCGTCCACTCGTCGTCGTCGTCAATACCGGTGACAAACCGCCCCTGCGCCAGCCCGATAGCCTGGTTGCGCACCGAACAGGCACCGCTATTAACGTCGTTATGGATGTAACGCACGCGCGGGTCGCCAAGCTCCTCAACAAACTGCTGAAGCTGTTGAAAATTAGCCGAGCAGTCGTCGACGATAATCATTTCCCAGTGAGTATAATCCTGACGCAATACCGACTTAATGGCGCGAATGGCCAACTGCTGCCGGTTCCACGTAGGCATATAAATAGAGATAAGCGGGCAGTCTGCGCTGCTGTTCATGGTCATCACCTTATTTAGCGTCCGACTTATATTCATATTCGTAGTAACCGTAATCCTGGTAACCGGTTGCTCTGCGGAAGATCGAGTTAAGGATCACGCCGCGAACCGTAATACCGTTTTGCTCGAAGCGCCCAACGCTGGTCTCAACCTCTTTGAGCGTGTTCACGGCGTAACGAGCCACCATCAGCGTGGTGCCCGCGTGGCGACCGATAATTGCTGCGTCCGTTACGGCAAGGATTGGCGGGGTATCTATCAGTACCAGGTCGTAGTTCTCGCTTGCCCATTTCACCAGCTGAGCAAACCGTTCGTTCATCAGCAGCTCTGAAGGGTTAGCGGGCACCTGCCCACGCGGGATCAGGTCGAAGTTCGGCACCGAGGTTTTCTGCGCGCAACGGCTAATATCGCCCTGCCCGGAAAGCACGTCTGACAGACCGTTGGCGTTTGTCGTTCCCAGCAGTTCATGGGTGTAGCCTTTACGCATATCGCAGTCCATCAGCAGCACACGCTTGTTGGTCTGGCTGATGACCGCCGCAAGGTTGGCACAGACGAACGTTTTACCGATTGACGGGCTGACGCCGGTGAGCATCAGGACGTTGTTAGGCGCCTGCATCATGGCAAAGTGAAGGCTGGTTCGCAGGCTACGGATAGCCTCGATGGCAAGGTCGGTTGGATTACCCACCGCCAGCAGTTGACTCTGTTTATGGCGCTTAGCCCCTTTGACGTTGCGCACATTGGCGTGGTCACGAGTTTTCTGCCATTCGGAAAGCGGGATGCTGGCGTAAACGCTGAGGCCAGCCTCTTCCAGCGTCGTCGGGCTTTCGATGCCGCCGTTGAACAGCGAACGCAGCAGCACGCCGATAATCGAAACAATCAGGCCAAGAATAATGCTGCCCAGCACCACCAGTGCTCTCTGTGGCTTAACAATGCCCGGCTGGGTAATCGCCGGGTCAACGATACGTACATCGCCTACGGTGCTGGCCTCGGTAATTTTCAGCTCCTGCTGCTTATTCAGCAGCTGCATGTAAACCTGCTGGCCGGACTCCACGTCGCGGGTCAGGCGCACAATTTCCTGCTGGGTTTTTGGCATCGCGGTAACGCGATTGTTCAGGCGGGCTTTCTCGTCTTCCAGCGTCTTGCGTTTTTCCAACAAGGTGCGGTAAGCCGGGTGCGCTTTGGTATACAGCTTGGAGATTTCTGCTTCCCGGAAGGTCAACTCGTTCAACTGGGAGTCGATGTTAACCATGGTATCGAGTACCGACTTCGCTTCCAGAGAAAGATCTACCGAGTCCTGCTGCTGGCGATAAGCATTAAGCTTGTTTTCTGCGGCATCCAGATTGTGGCGAACCTCGGGCAGCTGTTCAGCGAGGAACTTCAGGCTTTTCGCCGCTTCTTCCGATTTGCGCTGGACGTTCTGCGCAAGGTAATTACGGGTGATGCTGTCGAGGATAGCGCGGATCTGGTCTTTATCTTCCCCGGTGTAAGAAAGGCTAAGTACGCCGGTATCTTTGCCGTTTTCAGTTACCGTCAGGTTCCCCAGCAGCTGGTTTACCATCCCGAGCGTGGAATATTTCACCACCGTAAAGCTGTCGCCCGGGCGAGCCTGGATGCCATCCACTTTCATGGTGACGCCGTTTTTACTCAGCGTCTGCCCCACTTCACCTTTGGCGCTAAAACCATTATCGCTGGTGAGCTGATATTGCTTCCCGTTAAGAACTTCGACGGTGAAGGTATCTTTATTCATTCCCGACGGCAGGTTGAAGGTCGTCACGTTGACCGTATCGTTCTGATGCCCGTGAAGCCGATCCCAGCCGGCCCCAAACAACCAGAAGGTGTTTTTAGTCACCGAAATATCCAGGTTCAGGTCATCAACCGTCTTGCCAAGGACCAGGCGGGACTGAATCAACTGTATTTCCGCAGCCGAGGCAGGTGGTTTATTGCTGAGTGCGGAACTGATGTCGTTGACCAGTGTATTACCCGCGTTTTGTTCAATTTGCACCAGCGCATCGGCTTTATAAACCGGGGTGGCGAACAGGGCGTAAACTATCGCCAGCGCGGCAAAAAGGCCGGTAATGCCGATAACCCACCAGCGAGCCTCCAGCACGGTGCCCAGTAAACGGCCGATATCAATTTCATCATTGCCCTCGGTCGGGGCGCTCGAACGGCGTGCTTTGTCTGTCATTGTTATCCCTGATGAGCTTTAAGTGCGTTAGCCCACTTCTGGGCAGAAAGGTCGAGCATGCTATAGACCGCTTCGAAAGCATCGCGGCTCTTGCGGTACGGATCGGGAATTTCCCGCTCTGCATCCCAGTGACCAAAGAGCATCACTTTGCCGCGCATCTCCGGCGCTATTTCACATAGCGCGGTGATATGGCGTTTTTCCATCGCCAGAATCAGGTCCTGCTCCCGGCACAGCCGCCCGCTAACCTGGCGGGCAAGGTGCCCTTCCAGCGACAAGTTATGCCGCCCCGCCACCTCAACCGCGCCGATATCGGCCCCTTTGCCTACTAATGCCCCCAGCCCCGCAGAGCTGACGCTAAGCCCCGGCTGATACTGTTTCAGCAGCCGTTCAGCCGTAGGGGAACGGCAAATGTTCCCCACGCAAACTACAAGTATTTTGTTGAACATAGCGGGTTACCAGGTGTGAATATCTTTGGCGGTATCCGTCATGTAGCGAACGCCGCTGATGGTTGGCAGAAGCTGGTTGATCAGGCGATTCCAGCGGGTTACCGGCGCGGTGGTGACATAAACAACGTCATAAGGCTGTAGCTGGAATTCGGTACCCATCACCAGCGAAGTCGCGTCGGACATATCAAGCTGGTAGATACTGGCAATCTTGCCGTTTTGCTGGTTTTTGCCTTTGAGCGGGCGAATAACGAAGACGCCGCTGGCATTTGAGGAGGTAAGGTCGATACCTTCGGCCTGGCCCAGCGCCTCGGTCAGCGTCATGCCGCTGAAGTCCATTCTCAAGGTGGTTTGTTTTTTCACTTCACCCATCACGAACACTTTCAGGTCGTCATTGCGCGGCACAAACAGAATATCGCTCGGGTAGAGCAGATGGTTCTGGCTAAGGTCGCCGTTTTGCATCAGCGCCTGGAGCGAAATACGTTTTTCCTGTCCGTTATGGGTCAGAACGACATTGCGCCAGTCCGCAGCATCCGTCAGGCCACCGGCGGCATTTATCGCATCAAGAATAGTCAGCGGAACGTTGGTGATCGGTTGCTGCCCTGATTTATTGACCTGCCCGGAAACGTAGGCTTTTTGGGAGCGGAAGGCGGCAATATTAACGTCTACCTGAGGTTCGGCGATGTACTGCGCAAGGCGGCGGGTAATATCGCTGCGAATTTCTGCCAATGTTTTTCCGGTGACGCTGATTTTGCCCACGTACGGATAGAACATCGTGCCGTCGGACTGTACCCAGTTGCCGGTATCGCTGGAACTGCGGTACTGACCGGCGGGGGTGGTTAATTCCGGGTGATCCCAGACCGTGACGCTTAACACGTCTCCCGGGCCGACCCGATACTGATAATTGGCAATCTCTTTATCCAGCTCTACATTTGGCTGGGCAACGGCCGGGCGCGTCCTCAGCTGTTCAACCAAGCGTGGAGTCAGCGGATAAACATTCACCATTCGGTCAAGATCGAAGTCCGCATCCTGTTGTTTGATGACGTCTTTTCCCGAGCTGGACATATTGCTGCCCGGAAATACCGTACAGCCGCTCATCAGGGTTACCGACACCAATAAAGGCATCAACTTAAGTTTGTATTTTATCATTGAGTATTTATCACTATGGCTGAGTAATTATCCTGAGCGAATAAAGCAAGCAATTAGCCGAGAGAATGAAGTACAGAATTGAACATATTCGAGGAGCGAGATAACTGGCATTATTCCTAAAGTCAGTATATTTTCCGGCACTCCGATGACTCCATGACCTGCTTTTATTTGGCCGCATCCGGGCACGCTACCGCCCCTGGCTCACAGTCACCAACCTACTGAAAAGTTAAACAATATTAATTGATTGACGCGTTGAAATATCCATAAAGATATTCAATTCTAACAATCAGAGCTTATAGAAACGCTGAGGCGAACCATTAACCAATGTATAAAAAATACATCTATTGCTAATCATCGATAAAGATTGTTGCAGCTTAAATCCGTGCAGGCAAGGAGACAAAAGGCCGCAACCGGACTTTTAAGAATAATATGAACCGCCCAATAATAACCTTTTAGGAATTTCTTTATATTGACAATAAAATAATCAGACAAACAACCCTAACCTATACAGATATATCTCATAGCCTATCAACGCCAATTAAAATAAATGAATACAAAGCCCAATTAATTACCCACATTAATTAACGGGAAGTTGTTGGTATTAGTCTGAGAAAAAATATAAGCCATTACGGATTAATCTCAGTCGGGCGTTGCTTTTTGTCACACGATTATCCATCATTTCACTGTGGCATTTGCCACAGGTCAAAAGGTTGTAAACCCCGTATGGAATGGATTGCCGACCCTTCAATTTGGGCCGGGTTAGTTACCCTGGTCGTTCTCGAACTGGTTCTTGGCATTGATAATTTAGTGTTCATTGCCATCCTTGCCGAAAAACTCCCTGCCAAGCTGCGCGACCGCGCCCGCGTCACCGGCCTGCTGCTGGCGATGGTGATGCGCCTGCTGCTGCTGGCCTCTATTTCGTGGCTGGTCACCCTTACCCGCCCGCTGTTCAGCATTCAGTCGTTCAGCTTTAGCGCCCGGGATTTAATCATGCTGCTGGGCGGTCTGTTCCTGCTGTTTAAAGCGACGATGGAGCTTAATGAACGCCTCGAGGGTAAGGACTCAGAGCACCACGCGCAAAAGCGCGGGGCTAAATTCTGGCCGGTAGTCGCCCAGATAGTGATTCTTGATGCGGTTTTCTCTCTTGATTCCGTAGTCACCGCCGTGGGCATGGTCGATCATCTGGCGGTGATGATGGCCGCCGTGGTTATCGCTATCTGCCTGATGGTGCTGGCAAGCAAATCCCTGACACGCTTCGTTAACAGCCACCCGACTATTGTTATCCTCTGCCTCAGCTTCCTGCTGATGATTGGTTTTAGCCTCGTGGCGGACGGCTTTGGCTACCAAATCCCCAAAGGCTATCTCTACGCAGCGATAGGCTTCTCGGTGATGATTGAATCCCTGAACCAGCTGGCTATATTCAACCGTCGGCGCTTTCTTTCCGCCAACCAGTCATTGCGCGAGCGCACCGCCGAAGCGGTATTGCGGCTGCTAAACGGTAAGAAGGAAGAAGCCGAGCTTGATGCGCAAACCGCCTCGCTGATAGCCGACGGCAGTCCGTTTGACGAAGTGTTTAATCCTCAGGAAACGCGGATGATTGAACGCGTGCTGCACCTTAACCAGCGCAGCGTCAGCAGCATTATGACTTCCCGCCATGACGTGGAATATCTGAATATTGCCGCCCCTCAGGAACAGCTTCTTGAGCTGCTGGACAAAAACCAGCATACGCGCATCGTCGTCACCGATGAGGGGGACGAAATTCTTGGCGTTGTGCACGTTATTGACCTGCTGCACCAGTCGCTTCACGGCGAAACGCTGGACATTGCCCCACTGATTCGCCAGCCGCTGGTGTTCCCGGAAGCGCTGCCTTTACTTCAGGCGCTGGAGCAGTTCCGCACCGCACGTACCCACTTCGCTTTTGTGGTGGATGAATTTGGTTCGGTCGAAGGCGTGGTGACGCTTAGCGACGTGATGGAAACCATTGCCGGGAACCTGCCAAACGAAATCGAAGAGATTGATGCCCGCCACGATATTCAGAAAAACCCGGACGGCAGCTGGACCGCCAACGGCCACATGCCGCTCGAAGATCTGGTGCAGTATATTGCGCTGCCCCTCGACGAAAAACGTGAATATCACACCATCGCTGGGCTGCTGATGGAGCACCTGCAGCATATTCCTGCTCAGGGTGAGAGCGTTGAGGTCGGTAATTATCGGCTAAAAACGCTGGAGGTGAAAAATCACCGCGTCAATAAAGTGCAGATAGAAACGCTGCTAGCGGATGATGCGCTGGATTATGAAGTATAAAAAAACCCGGCGATTTGCCGGGTTTTGTTTGCATCTGCCAGAACGCTAAAGCTTTTTAAGCAGCTGCTTCGCATCCTTCGCATTATCGCTATCTTTATGCTTATCCAGCCAGTCATTGAGGCGGCGTTTGGCTTCATCCTGAAGCTGTTTACGCAGCACCTGATCGACCTGCAGGGTGTAATTCAGCTCCTGCCACGGGCCGTATACACGTAGAGGAATCGGGGTCGTTTTCAGGACTTCAATCAGCTTGCTGTCGCTTCCCTGCCAGCCGCCATTTACTTTGATGGCAAAATTGGTGTCGCAAGTTTCTTTCACCAGATCCATCGTTCCCTGCCCGGTTAGTGACAGCACATTGGACTCGCCGACCATGTTATTCAGCGCCAGTGCACCGTTATCCAGCGAGGCCTGCGTGGTGAAATGGTTAAGCTCGGTGACGTTTTCACTGCTCTGCTGAGCATCCACACCTGAATTACTGCGGCTCACCGCCTGCTGAATCAGCTGCTGGAAGTTCATGCCCTGAAGCCGGGAATGCGCCAGCTCAAGCTGAGCATCGCCCTGCCAGCTGCTGCGGAAAGCTTCGGCGTTAAGATGATCGCCGGAGAATTCACCGCTCATGGAGAACTGGCCGCTTAACGCTATCGGATAGTCGAAGGCGGTCAGAATACTGGCAATTTCAATGTTCTTAACCTGCGGCTGGAAGCTGAGTTTCGGCTGCGCGCCGCTGGCATCAAGCACGCCGGGCAGCGAGAGCGTGCCCTGCCCCAGTTTACCGTTGAGCTGGCTAATGGTCAGTATGCCGTCCTGGTTAGCCAGCGCCGAATGAACATCGCTAAACGCCAGCCCGCGCCAGCGCACCGCGTCAGCCGTGATATTCACCCCGGCATTAAAATCACGCAGGTCGCGGTAATCGGATTCCCCCGCTTCCTGGGCAATCACCGGGCTGGGCCGGTTTTGCGCCGCCGCCTGCTGAGCCTGTTGATTTGCACCATTGCCCGCAGCAGAGGAGGAATTTACTACCAGCTTGTCGAGGTTTAGCAGGAGAGAGTGCAGATTCACCTTCCACTCCGGCTTATCCTGCATCAGAACGCTGGCATCTCCCTGCAAATCGCTGTCGTTGGCGGTTATCTGGAGCTGACTCAGGGAAAGCTGGTTATTTTCGCTGCGCCATCCCAGCTGCAACGAACCCGCGCCGCTAATGCCCGAAGGCGGAAGAGCAGCCCCCTGTAACTGGTAGTTAAGTTGGCTAAGGTTGGCGGTAATCTGTTGCGGGTAATCGCTGACGTTAACATCGGCGGTCAGCGACAGCGTCAAATCACGCTGGTCGCGGGTGATTCGGCTGCTGAAATCAACATGCGCCTGCCGCTTATCGTCCTGCTCCATTTGCAGGTTAATATTGCGAACGGTCACCTGCTCGTCGCTGCCGCGCTGGAATACCAGAACGCTGTCGACGACTTTCAGTCTGGAAACATCAAACGACCAGCCGCGCGTGGCATCCGGCTCGCTGATGGTTCCCTTCGGCACTACCGGCGCATTTTTTGCGCGCTGGGCCTCTGCTTCAGGGGTCAGTTGAATCACCGCGCCCTTAAGCATCACCTGGCGCACCTGTAGCTGGTGGGAAAGCAGCGGAATTAACGCCACGTCAAGGCGCATATTGTCGGCGCTGACCACTGGCTGGCTGGCGCCCGGTGCGGTTAACGACATGCGGCCGGATAAAATACTGAGCTGCGGCCAGACGTGCCAGCGCAGCGGCCCGTCGAGCTGAAGGTTGTAGCCGCTGCGGGCTTCAACCTGACGCACCATATAACCACGAAAGTCGTTGGGGTTAACCATCAACACCAGTGAGGTCAGGCCTGCCACCAGCACGACCAGCAGAATCATCAACGTGGTTAAAAGTCGTCTCATAACATTCTCCATTTTACCCGCCAGTTTGCGGGTAAAGGACGGCGATTTAGTCTTTATCGATACGGCTTGCTACCGCGCCCTGCTGGTCGCGATATTTGGCGTCCTGGCGGCGGTTATAAGGGCGAGCGGCCGGGCCGGAGAGCGGCTCAAAACTGAGAGCGCCAATCATCATGCCCGGGCGCAAGGCCAGCGGCAGTTTGCCTGAATTGTAGAATTCGAGCACGATGCAGCCATGCCAGCCGGGATCGATACGGTGCGCGGTTACGTGAACCATCAGGCCGAGGCGAGCTAACGACGAGCGTCCATCGAGCCAGCCCACTAAGTCGTCCGGCAGGGTGACCGACTCAAGCGTGACCGCCAGCGCCAGTTCGCCGGGATGCAGAAAGAACGCATCCCCTTCTTTTAGCACAATCTCGTCGCTCATTACGCGCTCGAGCGCAGCGCTAACTTCATCTTTTGGGCCACTGAGATCGATAAAGGCAGCCGTGTGGCCGCTGAAGGTGCGGAATTTATTGCCCAGGCGGACATCCACCGTTGCGCCATTAATGCGTTCAATCGGCGGGCGTGGCGTAATTGCTAAACGGCCGTCATCCAGCCAGGCTTCGATATCACGATCGCAAAGACGCATCGCAAATTCTCCTTATCAATCTCAGTTTTACCCACACTGCCACAGAGCGGCTTCGATAGCCACCGGGCGTTCAGCATGGGGTTCAACATAAAGGCGAGCGGCTTACGCTCGCTCGCGGACGGTCATCATTCAAAGAACTGACTGATTTTGGCTTTCAGAATATCAATAGCAATGCGGTTTTTACCCCCGCGAGGCACGATGATATCGGCGTACTGTTTAGAAGGTTCGATAAACTGCAGGAACATTGGACGAACCGTCTTCTGGTACTGCGCCATCACCGAGTCCATTGAACGACCGCGCTCGTTAACATCTCGCTTCATGCGGCGCATCAGGCAGATGTCCAGCGGAGTATCAACGAAAATAGAGAAGTTCATTTCCTGGCGCAGACGGGCATCTGTCAGCAGCAAAATGCCTTCAAGAATAATAACTTTCTTTGGCACCAGGTGAATCGTCTGGTCGGTACGGGTGTGCTCGACATAGCTGTACACCGGCAGTTCAATAGCCTTGCCTGACTTCAGCGTTTGCAGATGCTGAAACAGCAGGTTATGGTCCATTGCGCTGGGGTGGTCGTAGTTGGTTTTTACACGTTCTTCCATCGACAGATGGCTTTGATCTTTGTAATAACTGTCTTCCGGAATGACACCAATGTGTTCATCGCCGACTTGCTCGCGCAGTTCACGATACAGCGTGCTGGCAATGAGGCTTTTCCCTGAAGCCGATGCGCCGGCTATCCCGATGATGACGCATTGATGAGACTGATCGGTCATATTATTTACGGCCTGAATACTAAAAGTGATGGAAGGACGACGCGGAGGGCGTCAAACGCGGCAATTATAGGGACAACCGCCGTTTGATACCAGCCTCTTACCCGCCGCATTCGCTAATTTACCCGCCTTGCTCAACAGAAAGTTGCGGTGTAATCGCCTCATGGAGGCGTAAAGCGGTCAGTTAGAGTGGAATTATTTAATTACGTGATTTGACTACGCAATTTCTGACGCTCTGTAGGTAAATTCTGACAGCCGAGCATAGGAATTGTAAAACGTTTGTACTAGCATAAACCGATTCTTTATTTATATGCATCCGGGCGTTGCTCCTGGCGGCAGTGTCTAAGCGGATTTGCGGTTATGATTATAAAAAACAGACAAACTGATACCGCCCTCCATTTGCTGATACTGCTGGTCGGCCTGGCGATTTTAAGTTTTATTTTTACCCTTTACTCGATGGAGCTGACCCTCAAGGGAACTGATTTGGTTCCTATTTGGTTCACGACATCGGTGATGATGGCCGCCTTCTTCCGTAACCCGCTGCATCGCTGGCCGGTTATTGCTCTGGCCTGCGCCGCAGGGAGCCTGGCGGCAAGTCTTTTGCTCTACCCGCCGAGCTGGCTGAACCTGATCCTCACCTCTATTAATGTGCTTGAGGCGCTGCTCGGGGCCATACTGCTGCGCCGCTTTTTACCGCGCAAAAATCCGCTGCAAACGCTTAATAACTGGAGCAAGCTGGCAATTTGCAGCGCGGCGATCCCGCCGCTGGTTGGCGGGCTGCTGGTCGTTCTGCTGCCGACCCCGGTTGACTCCACAACCCTGAAAACCTTCCTTATCTGGGTACTCTCGGAATCAATAGGTGCGCTGGCTCTGATGCCTGCGGGCCTGCTTTTCAAGCCTTACTACCTGCTGCGCCACCGTAAAACCTCACTGCTGTTTGAAACGCTGGCTACGTTCGCCATTACCCTGGGCCTGAGCTATTTATCGCTTATTTACCTGCCGTGGCCGTTCACTTTTATTATCGTCATTCTGATGTGGAGCGCTATCCGCCTGCCTCGCCTGGAAGCCTTTATTATCTTCCTTGCCACACTGATGATGGTTTCCGCGATAATCGCGATCGGAAAAATGCCGCTTTCCACGCCGCATCCAAAAGTGCTGGAGTATGCTCCGTGGCTGCCGTTCTTGCTGATTCTGTTACCGGCAAACGTCATCACCATGGTGATGTACTCTTCGCGCATAGAGCGTAAGCACATCACCGAGAGCGAAACTCGTTTTCGCAATGCGATGGAATATTCCGCTATCGGCATGGCGCTGGTCTCTACCGAAGGTAAATGGATCCAGGTGAATAAATCGCTGTGCAAGTTCCTCGGCTATTCCGGCGAAGAGCTGGGCAACCTCACCTTTCAGGAAATTACCTGGCCCGAAGATTTAAATCTCGACCTTCAGCACCTTAGCAAGCTTGCCGCCGGCCAGATCAATAGCTACTCAATGGAGAAGCGCTATTACACCAGCGCGGGCAACGTGGTGTGGGCGATGCTGACGGTTTCCGTGGTGCGCAATACCGACGGCTCCCCGCTCTACTACATTGCACAGATTGAAGACATTAACGACCTGAAGCATACCGAGTGGATCAACAAACGCCTGATGGAACGCATTACGCTTGCCAACGAGGCGGGCGGGATCGGTATTTGGGAGTGGGACCTGACCAGCGACGTGATCAGCTGGGATAAGCGGATGTTCGAACTTTATGACGTTCCGCAGCACGTTAAGCCGACCTACCAGCTTTGGCTTGAGCGCCTGGTGAAAGAGGATCTTGCCCATTCAGAGCAGGTGATCCGCGACTCACTGAAAAATCGCCTCCCGTTTAAGCTTGAGTTCCGCATCAACGTGAAAGGCGGCATTCGCCATATTCGCTCTCTCGCCAACCGCGTGCTGAATAAAAACGGCGACGTGGAAAGACTGCTTGGCATCAATATGGATATGACCGAGGTTAAGCAGCTTAATGAAGCGCTTTACCAGGAAAAAGAGCGCCTGCACATCACGCTCGACTCTATCGGCGAGGCGGTGATTTGTACCGATGTCGATATGAACGTCAGCTTTATGAACCCGATTGCCGAGAAGCTCAGCGGCTGGGCGCAGGAAGACGCCGTCGGCCAGCATATTCTGGCGATACTGCGCATCACCTTCGGCGACAACGGCCCGGTGATGGAAAACATCCACAGCGGCGATTTCTCTCGTACCGCCATTGAGCAGGATGTGGTGCTGCATTGCCGCAGCGGCGGCAGCTACGATATTCATTACACCATTACGCCGCTGACCACGCTTGACGGACAGAGTATTGGTTCCGTGCTGGTTATTCAGGACGTGACCGAATCCCGTAAAATGCTGAAACAGCTGAGCTACAGCGCCTCGCACGATAGCCTGACTCACCTGGCCAACCGGGTGAGTTTTGAAAACCATCTCAAGCAGTTGCTACAGGGCGCTCTCGATCACCGCCAGCGCCATGCGCTGGTCTTTATCGATCTCGATCGCTTTAAGGCCGTTAACGACTCGGCGGGCCACGCCGCCGGAGATGCTCTGCTGCGGGAGCTGGCGGCGATGATGCTGGGTATGCTGCGCACCGGAGATTTCCTTGCGCGCCTCGGCGGGGACGAATTCGGCCTGCTGCTGCCGGACTGCTCAACGGAAAACGCCCGCTATATTTCCGAACGTATTATTCGCAGCATCAACGACTATCATTTCATGTGGGACGGGCGTCTGCACCGCATCGGCGCCAGCGCCGGGATAACGCATATCGACGGCGATAACGCGATAGCTTCTGAAGTGATCTCCCAGGCTGATATCGCCTGCTACGCCTCGAAAAACAGCGGCCGCGGGCAGGTTACCGTCTATGAACCGAATCGCCATTATATGGAGCAAGGCCGCGACACTATGCCGCTGGATGAGCAGTGGCGGGTGATTGATGACAACCCGTTGCTGATGGTCGCCCTGGCCGTCGCTCCGCCGCGCATCCCGGAGTCTACTTGCTTCTATCTGCTTTCCCTGCGCTTCTGGGGCAGCGAAGGTGATGTCATCGATGAACCCGCTTTCCGGGCGGGGCTTGCCGATCCGGCGCTTCATCTCGCCCTGGATCGCCGGGTATTTAACGAGTTCTTTGTTAAATTTGCCGCGCAGGTAACGATGAAAGGATTTGGCATCGCGCTGCCGCTATCCGGCGCCGGCCTCGCCAGCAATAGCTTTGTTGATGAGCTGCTGGATCGGCTCAGGGAAACCCGCACGCCCGCGCGCCTGCTGCATTTAACGATAAACAGCGCCGACCTGCTCGAAAACCCTGAGCCCGTTCACGCCAACCTGAAAAAGCTACGTGCGGCGGGCTGCCGTACAATACTGAGCCACGTCGGGCGCGACCTGGAACTGTTTAATACCCTCAGCCACCAGCTGTTTGATTATGTGATGATTGATCCGGAACTTATCCTCAACGTTCACTGCAATTTAATGGACGAAATGATGATAACCATCGTGCACGGCCACGCCCAGCGCCTGGCGCTGCAAACTATTGCCGGGCCGGCGGATATGCCGCTGGTAATGGATACGTTATCCGGGATCGGAGTCGATTTAATCTACGGGGAAACGATTGTTCAGCCGCAGCCGCTTGAGCTTCTGCTGAGCAATAGCTACTTCGGGATTAACTGACCGGCGACCAGCCGTCGCTATACCAGATATGCAGCAAAGCGTACGAGCGCCACGGCTGCCAGCGCTCGGCATAGCGCCGGATTTGCGCTGGCGTCATGTATGGAAAGCGCTGCTTAATCAAATAATCATCCGGCAGAAAAACATCGCTGGCCTGCCAGCCGCGCAGGGCAAAGTAGCTTGCGGTCCAGCGGCCAATGCCCGGCAGAGCCATCAGCGATTTTACGCCCCGCTCCACATCATCGGGCAGCAGCAGCGGGAACAGCCCCTGCTCGACCAGACCGGCAAGATGCACGATGGCCTCCGCCCGCTTCAGCGACATTCCCAGAGATTTGAGCTGTTGCACATCGCAACGCGCCAGCGTTGATGCCTCCGGGAAAAGATACCAGTCCTCATGCCCTGCAAGCCGTTTACCGTAAGCCCGGGCGACTTTCCCGGTAAGCTTCGATGCCATCGCCACGCTGACTAACTGCCCAAGAATAGCCCGTATGGCCTGCTCAAAAGGGTCCATGCAGCCGGGCAGGCGCAGGCCAGGGCGAGCCGCCGCAAGCTCACCGAGGCTGTGAAGCACCTGATGCGGATCTCGGTCGAGATCCAGCAGCCGTTTTACGTGTCCTGATACCTCATCGGCTACCGCAATCAGACCCTCGCTCAGCGTCACCCTGAGGCAATGGTTAGCCTCGTCGGGTTCGAGCGTGACCAGCCCGGCATGTCCGTGCAGGGCAAAACTCCGCTGGTAGCGGCTCGCGGTCACAACTTCAATGCCCTCTACGGCACGCCCTTGCAGAAAACCGAGGATCCAGGACCAGTCGTATGGAGGTTGATAGCTAAGGGTGTACATAAATAATCCTGAATAGAATGATGGCATTAGCCAGAATACATCGACTATTTATCATACTGCTAAACGGCGATTTCTGCCTTGCTTTGATATTCAGTTGCCCGCGGCCCGCCATTCGGCTAAAGTCGCCCCCCTTCTCACCGGCATGGGGATAAATAAACAAAAATGAATATTGGTTTTGACTACGGAACGGCGAACTGCTCGGTCGCAATTATGCGCGACGGCAAGCCACAATTACTGGAGATGGAAAACGGCTCGTCGCTGCTTCCCTCCATGCTTTGCGCCCCGACTCGTGAAGCGGTGAGCGAATGGCTTTATCGCCATCACGAAGTCCCGGCTAACGGGGATGAAACCCAGGCGCTATTGCGCCGGGCGGTAAGCTACAACCGCGAAGAAGACATAGAAGTGCTGCCGGGCAGCGTGAAGTTTGGCCTGGACTCGCTGCGCCAGTATATGGAAGACCCGGAAGAGGTTTACTTCGTTAAATCACCGAAGTCATTCCTCGGCGCTACCGGCCTGAAACCGCAGCAGGTTGCGCTGTTTGAAGACCTGGTTTGCGCCATGATGCTGCATATCCGCAAGCAGGCCGAAAGCCAGCTGACCGAAAGCATCAACCAGGCGGTTATCGGCAGGCCGATTAACTTCCAGGGGCTGGGCGGCGAAGACGCTAACCGGCAGGCCCAGGGGATTCTGGAACGCGCAGCGCACCGGGCAGGCTTCCGCGATGTGGTGTTTCAGTTCGAGCCGGTAGCGGCCGGGCTGGATTATGAAGCCACTTTGCAGCAGGAAAAACAGGTGCTGGTAGTCGATATCGGCGGCGGCACCACCGACTGCTCGGTATTGCTGATGGGGCCTGAGTGGCACCGTCGTCGCGACCGCGAGCAAAGTCTGCTGGGCCACAGCGGCTGCCGCGTTGGCGGTAACGACCTCGATATTATGCTGGCCTTCAAGCAGCTGGCTCCCCTGCTCGGCATGGGCGGCCAGACGGAAAAAGGCATCGCGCTCCCGGTTCTGCCGTGGTGGAACGCGGTAGCAATAAACGACGTTCCGGCGCAAAACGACTTTTACAGCGCAGCTAATGGCCGCTCGCTCAATGAGATGGTGCGCGACTCGCGTGAGCCGGAGAAAGTGGCCTACCTGCAAAAAGTCTGGCGTCAGCGCCTGAGCTACCGGCTGGTACGTGCGGCGGAAGAGAGCAAAATAGCCCTTTCCGACAGCCAGCAGGTTGCCACTCTGCTGCCGTTTATCGCCAAAGAGGTGGGCTGTGATATCAGCCAGCAGGCGCTGGAAACCGCCATCAGCCAGCCGCTGCAGCGCATTCTGGAGCAGGTTACGCTGGCGATGGAAAACAGCAGCGCGAAGCCAGAGGTGATTTACCTCACCGGCGGCAGCGCTCGCTCACCGCTGCTTAAACATGCGCTTGCGCAGCAGCTTCCCGGCATCCCAATTGCGGGCGGCGATGACTTCGGCTCCGTAACCCAGGGGCTGGCCCGCTGGTCGGACGTTGTCTTCCGCTAATCTATGTTCTAAAACATCAACCGTAGGCTTCCTGCGGTTTTTTATATCCGAAACTGCTTCATCCCTTCCGGGAACTCAAGTTGTAGCGAAAGCCTGCCGCCCAGCGCCTCAACATAGCGCTTCAGGGTCAATACTTTTAAATCATTGCCGCGCTGCTCTATCGCCGCTATTGCCGGTTGGGACACGCCCATTTTTTGCGCCACCTGCTTCTGGGAAAGCCCCAGATCTTCGCGTACCAGCTGTAAACCCGTTTCCAGAATCAGCGCCTCGGTCAGTTTATGAATTTCGGCCTGATCTTCTGGCGAAAATTCGGCAATCACTTCCGTTAACGTTTTCATTTTATTTTCTCCTGCTCCGCAAGATGGAGCGCGAACTGCGTATCCGCCAGCGGCCTGCTTAATTCCGGCCCCCAGAAACCTATGTTGCCGAAGGCTGCCGCCAGTCTTTTACGCAAGGCCAGCGGCTGGGCCTGATACCAGAAATAAAAGTAATCGGTAAAAATAACAGTCCATATCATAACCAACTCCATAAACTATAGTTTATAAATAAAAGATAAACTACAGTTTATTTTTCAAGTCGTGACATGGCTATCGGTTAATCACATGATTGGGAACGGGCTCGGAAGAAGGTTGTTTTAGAGCACGAATACGCTCATCAAAACGCCGTGCTTCGGCGATATCTTACTAATCTGACAGTATTTCATATTTCCTCCATCATTGAGGGGCTATCGATTACTAAACTAGTATCATCAACGAATAATCGTTTCAGGAAGAGAACTCGCCACATTATGAAAGGCACGCACACACCTCGCTGGTTATGGATTGCAGGACTCATTCTCGTTGCTATTGCTGCGGCCTGGTTCTGGCACAGCCATACGGCTTCGTCCGATGCTCAACCCCAGGCTAAGGCCGGGCAATCACATTCCCAGGGCGGGCGTCGCGGCATGCGCGGTGCGCTGGCACCCGTTCAGGCGGCAGCGGCAACCAGTGAAGCCGTGCCTCATTACCTGACGGGCCTCGGCACCATCACCGCCGCCAATACCGTTACGGTTCGCAGCCGCGTTGACGGGCAACTTCTGGCTATCCACTTCCGGGAAGGTCAGCAGGTTAAAGCCGGAGATTTGCTGGCAGAGATTGACCCAAGCCAGTTTAAAGTCGCCCTCGCTCAGGCCCAGGGCCAGCTGGCAAAAGATCGGGCTACACTGGCAAACGCCCGCCGCGATTTAGCCCGCTACCAGCAGTTGGTGAAAACCAATCTAGTTTCCCGCCAGGAACTGGACACGCAGCAGTCGCTGGTTGACTCCAGCGCCGGAACGGTCAAAGCGGATGAAGCCGCCGTAGCCAGCGCTCAATTACAGCTCACCTGGAGCCGCGTAACCGCTCCGATAGACGGCCGGGTTGGCCTGAAACAGGTCGATATCGGCAACCAGATTTCCACCAGCGACACCAACGGCATCGTGGTTCTGACCCAGACACACCCGATTGACCTGGTGTTTACCTTGCCCGAAAGCGACATCGCTACTGTCATTAAAGCGCAGAAAGCAGGCCAGACGCTCAGCGTAGAAGCGTGGGACCGTACTAATTCTATCAAGCTCAGCAGCGGCAAGCTGTTAAGCCTGGATAACCAGATAGATGCCACCACCGGCACCATCAAGCTCAAAGCACGTTTTGATAACCAGGACGATGCCCTGTTCCCGAACCAGTTCGTCAACGCCCGCATGCTGGTAGACACTCAGGAAAATGCGGTGGTTATTCCTGCCGGGGCGCTGCAAATGGGCAATGAAGGCCACTTTGTCTGGGTGCTGAACAGCGACAATAAAGTCAGCAAGCATCTGGTCACGCCGGGGATTCAGGACAGCCAAAAAGTGGTGGTCAGCGCCGGGCTTTCTGCCGGTGACCGGGTCGTGACGGACGGCATAGACCGCCTGACGGAAGGCGCTCAGGTTGAAGTTGTTGCGCCGCACAGCGCGGATGCGGATACCGCCGCCAAACCGGCCGCTGAAACAAAAACCGGCCGTAAACATAACGGAGCGGGTTCCTGATGCAGGTGTTACCTCCAGGGGCTACGGGCGGCCCTTCCCGCCTGTTTATCCTGCGCCCGGTAGCCACCACGCTGTTGATGGTGGCCATTCTGCTGGCGGGGATTATCGGTTACCGCTTCCTGCCCGTTTCGGCGCTGCCGGAAGTTGACTACCCGACCATTCAGGTAGTAACGCTTTACCCTGGCGCCAGCCCGGACGTCGTGACCTCGGCGATAACCGCGCCGCTGGAGCGGCAGTTCGGCCAGATGTCCGGCCTCAAGCAAATGTCTTCCCAAAGCGCGGGGGGCGCATCGGTCGTCACGCTCCAGTTCCAGCTAACCCTGCCGCTGGATGTCGCCGAGCAGGAAGTACAGGCGGCTATCAATGCGGCGACTAACCTGCTGCCGACCGACCTGCCAAATCCGCCGGTTTACAGCAAGGTTAACCCGGCTGACCCGCCGATTATGAGCCTCGCCGTTACCTCAAGCGCTCTGCCGATGACTCAGGTTGAAGACATGGTTGAGACCCGCGTTGCGCAGAAAATTTCGCAGGTTTCCGGCGTCGGGCTGGTTACGCTCTCGGGCGGCCAGCGCCCTGCGGTGCGGGTTAAGCTTAATGCTCCGGCGATTGCCGCCCTGGGCCTGACCAGCGAAACCATTCGCACGGCTATTACCAGCGCAAACGTCAATTCGGCTAAAGGTAGCCTCGACGGCCCGGAGCGCGCGGTCACGCTCTCCGCCAATGACCAGATGAAGTCCGCGCAGGAATACCGAAACCTCATCATTGCTTATCAAAATGGCGCGCCTATTCGCCTTGGCGATGTCGCAACCGTTGAACAAGGGGCGGAAAATAGCTGGCTCGGCGCGTGGGCAAATAAGCAACCCGCCATCGTAATGAACGTGCAGCGCCAGCCGGGCGCCAATATTATTGATACCGCAGACAGCATCCGTCAGATGCTGCCGACGCTGACCCAAAGCCTGCCGAAGTCGGTTGAAGTAAAACTGCTTAGCGACCGCACCACCAACATTCGTGCTTCGGTAACCGACACTCAGCACGAGCTGATGCTGGCTATTGCTCTGGTGGTGATGATTATTTACCTGTTCCTGCGCAACGTTCCGGCCACCATCATTCCCGCCGTCGCCGTGCCGCTGTCGCTGGTTGGCACCTTCGCGGTGATGGTGTTCCTCGACTTCTCTATCAACAACCTGACGCTGATGGCGCTGACTATTGCCACCGGCTTTGTGGTGGACGATGCCATCGTCGTTATCGAGAACATCTCGCGCTATATAGAGAAAGGCGAGAAGCCGATGGCCGCGGCCCTCAAAGGCGCGGGCGAGATTGGCTTTACCATTATCTCTCTCACCTTCTCGCTGATTGCGGTGCTTATTCCGCTGCTGTTTATGGGCGATATCGTTGGCCGCCTGTTCCGCGAGTTTGCGGTCACGCTGGCGATTTCAATATTAATCTCCGCCGTGGTCTCGCTGACGCTGACGCCGATGATGTGCGCCAGAATGCTGAGCCACGAATCGCTGCGCAAACAGAACCGCTTCTCCCGCGCCAGCGAGAAAATGTTCGACAATATTATTGCCGCCTATGGCCGTCTGCTAAGCAAGGTGTTAAACCACCCGTGGCTGACGCTTGGCGTGGCATTTGGCACCCTGGCGCTTACCGTCGTGCTGTGGGTGTTCATTCCTAAAGGCTTCTTCCCCATCCAGGACAACGGCATTATCCAGGGCACGCTTCAGGCACCGCAGTCCGTCTCCTTTGCCAGTATGGCGCAGCGCCAGCAGCAGGTTGCAGACGTCATTCTGAAAGATCCGGCGGTTGAAAGCCTGACGTCCTTTATCGGCGTTGACGGCACCAACCCGGCGCTGAACAGCGCTCGCCTGCAAATAAACCTTAAGCCGCTGAGCGAGCGAGATGACCGCATTCCTGTGGTTATCGACAGGCTCCAGCAGAATGTTGCCAGCGTACCGGGCGTGCAGCTGTTCTTGCAGCCAATTCAGGACCTGACCATCGACACCACGGTGAGCCGCACGCAGTACCAGTTCACCTTGCAGGCCACCTCTCTGGATGAGTTGAGCACCTGGGTTCCGCAATTAGAAGATAAGCTCAAAGAGCTGCCTCAGCTCTCCGACGTCAGCAGCGACTGGCAGGACAAAGGGCTGATGGCGTACGTGAATGTTGACCGCGACAGCGCCAGCCGCCTCGGCATTACCATGTCCGCCGTGGACAGCGCTCTGTATAACGCCTTCGGCCAGCGGCTTATCTCGACGATTTATACCCAGGCCAACCAGTACCGCGTGGTTCTGGAGCACGATACCAGCACTACGCCGGGCCTGAGCGCGCTGGACAATATTCGCCTGACCAGCAGCGACGGCGGCAATATCCCGCTCAGCGCAATCGCCAAAGTGGAACAGCGGTTTGCCCCGCTTTCCATCAACCACCTTGACCAGTTCCCGTCGACCACGTTCTCGTTCAACGTGCCTGAGGGCCAGTCCCTGGGCGATGCGGTTAACGCGATTACCGCTGCGGAAAAAGATCTCTCCATGCCGTCGGACATTACCACCCAGTTCCAGGGCAGCACTCTTGCCTTCCAGGCCGCTCTGGGCAGCACTATCTGGCTGATTGTCGCCTCAGTAGTGGCGATGTATATCGTGCTGGGCGTGCTGTATGAGAGCTTTATTCACCCGGTCACTATCCTTTCCACTCTGCCAACGGCGGGCGTGGGTGCGCTGCTGGCGCTGATGCTGGCGGGTGCGGAACTGGACGTTATCGCCATCATCGGCATCATTTTGCTGATTGGTATCGTGAAGAAAAACGCCATCATGATGATCGACTTCGCCCTGGCGGCCGAGCGTGAACAGGGTATGGCGCCTTATGAGGCCATTTACCAGGCCTGCCTGCTGCGCTTCCGTCCGATCCTGATGACCACCCTCGCCGCTCTGCTTGGCGCTCTGCCGCTGATGTTATCAACCGGGGTTGGGGCTGAACTGCGCCGCCCTCTGGGTATTGGCATGGTGGGCGGCCTGCTGGTGAGTCAGGTGCTGACGCTGTTCACCACGCCGGTGATTTACCTGCTGTTTGACCGTCTGTCGCACTACACTCGTCGGCGCTTCGGCCGACAGCATGAGGAGGCGTAAGTGAAGTTTTTTGCCCTCTTCATTTACCGCCCGGTGGCGACGATACTGCTGACCGTCGCCATTACGCTTTGTGGCGTGCTTGGCTTCAGGCTGCTGCCCGTCGCCCCGCTGCCGCAGGTAGATTATCCGGTGATTATGGTCAGCGCCTCGCTGCCCGGCGCTTCTCCGGAAACCATGGCCTCTTCGGTGGCAACGCCGCTTGAACGGTCGCTGAGCCGCATCGCAGGCGTGACCGAGATGACCTCCTCCAGCTCGCTCGGCAGCACCCGCATTATTCTGGAGTTTAATTTCGACCGCGACATCAACGGCGCGGCGCGAGACGTGCAGGCGGCAATTAACGCCGCCCAAAGCCTGTTGCCGAGCGGCATGCCGGGCCGCCCGACTTATCGCAAAGCCAACCCGTCGGACGCGCCGATAATGATCCTGACGCTCACCTCCGACACGCTGTCGCAGGGCGAGCTGTATGATTTTGCCTCCACGCAGCTGGCGCAAACCGTGTCGCAAATCGACGGCGTGGGCGATGTTGACGTGGGCGGTAGCTCGCTTCCGGCCGTACGCGTGGATCTCAACCCGCAGGCGCTGTTCAACCAGGGCGTTTCGCTGGATGCGGTACGCACCGCCATTACCAATGCCAACGTTCGCCGCCCGCAGGGTGCGGTTGAAGACGGCACAAATCGCTGGCAGATCCAGACCAATGACGAACTGAAGAAAGCGGCAGAATATATGCCGCTGATAGTCCACTACAACAACGGTTCCGCGGTGCGGCTTAAAGACGTCGCTAACGTTACCGACAGCGTACAGGACGTGCGCAACGCGGGCATGACCAACGCCAAACCGGCGATTTTGCTGATGATCCGCAAGTCGCAGGAAGCCAACATCATCGAAACCGTGGACCGCATTCGCGCCAAAATCCCTGAGCTAAGGGAAACGATTCCGGCCTCGATTGATTTACAGGTGGCACAGGATCGCTCCCCCACCATTCGCGCCTCGCTGGAGGAAGTCGAGCAGTCGCTGGTAATTTCCGTTTCGCTGGTCATTCTGGTGGTGTTCCTGTTCTTGCGTTCGGGGCGCGCGACTTTTATCCCGGCGATCGCGGTGCCCGTTTCGCTGATTGGCACCTTTGCCGCCATGTATTTATGCGGCTTTAGCCTGAACAACCTTTCGCTGATGGCATTAACCATCGCCACCGGCTTTGTGGTGGATGACGCCATCGTGGTGCTGGAGAACATTTCGCGCCATCTGGAAGCGGGCGTGAAGCCGATGCAGGCGGCGCTGCAAGGGGTGCGTGAAGTCGGCTTTACCGTACTTTCCATGAGCCTGTCGCTGGTTGCGGTCTTTCTGCCGCTGCTGCTGATGGGTGGCCTGCCGGGGCGGCTGTTCCGGGAGTTTGCGGTGACGCTTTCGGTGGCGATAGGCATCTCGCTGGTGGTTTCCCTGACGCTAACCCCAATGATGTGCGGCTGGCTGCTGAAGAGCCGCCCGCCGGAAAAACGAAACAAAAATCGCGGCTTTGGCCGCCTGCTGATTGCCATGCAGGGCGGCTATGCCCGCTCGCTGAAATGGGTCTTGAACCATACGCGCCTGGTAGGCGTGGTGCTGCTTGCTACCATCGCGCTTAACGTCTGGCTGTATATCGCCATTCCGAAGACGTTCTTCCCGGAGCAGGATACCGGCAGGCTGATGGGCAATATTCAGGCCGACCAGAGTATCTCCTTCCAGGCGATGCGCGGTAAGCTACAGGACTTTATGAAAATCATTCGTGAAGATCCTGCGGTAGACAACGTGACCGGCTTTACCGGCGGTTCAAGAGTTAACAGCGGCATGATGTTTATCTCCCTCAAGCCGCTGAGCGAGCGTACCGAAACCGCCCAGCAGGTCATCGATCGGCTGCGCGGGAAGCTGGCCAAAGAGCCGGGAGCCAATCTGTATTTAATGGCGGTGCAGGACATCCGCGTTGGCGGCAGGCAGGCCAACGCCAGCTATCAGTACACGCTGCTGTCCGACGATCTAAGCGCGCTGCGAGAGTGGGAGCCAAAAATCCGTAAAGCGCTGGCGGCGCTGCCGGAGTTGGCCGATGTTAACTCAGACCAGCAGGATAACGGCTCGGAGATGGATCTTATTTACGACCGCGAGACCATGTCACGGCTGGGGATCAGCGTTTCTGACGCCAACAACCTGCTTAACAACGCCTTCGGCCAGCGCCAGGTTTCGACCATCTACCAGCCGCTGAACCAGTACAAAGTCGTGATGGAGGTTGACCCGCGCTACACCCAGGACATCAGCTCGCTGAACCAGATGTTTGTGATTAATAGCGAGGGCAAGTCGATTCCGCTTTCGTACTTCGCAAAATGGCAGCCTGCGAACGCCCCGCTGGCGGTAAACCACCAGGGCCTGTCCGCCGCGTCGACCATTTCGTTTAACCTGCCGGATGGCGTTTCGCTGTCAGAAGCAAGCGACGCCATCGACCGCACCATGACCTCGCTTGGCGTGCCCCCCACCGTGCGCGGCAGCTACGCCGGTACGGCACAGGTCTTCCAGCAGACGATGAATTCGCAGGTGATCCTGATTCTGGCGGCGATCGCCACGGTGTATATCGTGCTGGGTATGCTCTACGAGAGCTATGTGCATCCCCTGACTATTCTCTCCACGCTGCCTTCCGCGGGCGTCGGCGCGCTGCTGGCGCTGGAACTTTTCGGCGCCCCCTTCAGCCTGATAGCGCTAATCGGTATCATGTTGCTGATCGGTATCGTGAAGAAAAACGCCATTATGATGGTGGACTTCGCGATTGAAGCTCAGCGCAAGGGCGACCTGACCCCGGAAGAGGCTATTTTCCAGGCCTGCCTGCTGCGCTTCCGCCCGATTATGATGACCACCCTCGCCGCGCTATTTGGCGCATTGCCGCTGGTGTTGACCAGCGGAGACGGCGCGGAGCTGCGTCAGCCGCTGGGGATAACCATCGTGGGTGGCCTTGTTGTCAGCCAGTTGCTTACGCTTTACACCACGCCGGTGGTTTACCTGTTCTTTGATCGACTGAGATTGCGCTTTAGCCGCAAGCCCCGTGAAAGTAAGGCTCTGTCCATATGATTGATTTGCCCCCCGCCGTTCGCTGGCAGCTATGGATTGTCGCCTTTGGCTTCTTTATGCAGGCGCTGGATACCACGATTGTTAACACCGCCCTGCCCTCTATGGCACACAGTCTGGGCGTCAGCCCGCTGCATATGCACTCGGTGGTGGTGGCCTATGTACTGACGGTTGCGGTGATGTTACCCGCCAGCGGCTGGCTGGCGGACAGAGTGGGCGTGCGTAATATTTTTTTCACCGCCATTATCCTGTTCACCCTTGGCTCCCTGTTTTGCGCCAACGCCAGCACCCTCAATGAGCTGGTGCTGGCGCGCGTGGTTCAGGGCATCGGCGGCGCGATGATGGTGCCCGTCGGGCGCTTAACGGTGATGAAAATCGTACCGCGCACTCAGTATATGGCGGCGATGACCTTCGTCACCATTCCCGGCCAGGTTGGCCCGCTGCTGGGGCCTGCACTCGGCGGCGTGCTGGTAGAATATGCCTCCTGGCACTGGATCTTCCTGATTAATATTCCGGTTGGCATCGTCGGGGCCATCGCTACCCTTTGGCTGATGCCGAACTACACCATGCAGACCCGCCGCTTTGATATTTCTGGTTTCCTGCTGCTGGCGTTCGGCATGGCGGCGCTGACCATCGCCCTCGACGGGCAAAAAGGCCTTGGTATCTCCAGCCAGACCCTGTCCCTGCTGGTGGCAGGCGGAATAATAGCGATTGTGCTTTACCTGTGGCATGCGCGCGGCAACCCCAACGCGCTATTCGATCTGAATCTGTTTAAAACCAAAACTTTCTCAATCGGCCTGTTTGGCAGCCTGTGCGGGCGCATCGGCAGCGGGATGCTGCCGTTTATGACGCCGGTATTCCTGCAAATTGGCCTCGGGTTTTCGCCTTTCCACGCCGGACTGATGATGGTGCCAATGGTGCTCGGCAGTATGGGAATGAAGCGTATTGTGGTGCAGGTGGTAAACCGCTTTGGCTACCGCAATGTGCTGGTGGCGGCCACGCTCGGGCTGGCGCTGATAACCCTGATGTTTATGGCCGTCGCGCTGATGGGCTGGTACTACCTGCTGCCGGTGGTGCTGTTCGTGCAGGGCATGGTCAACTCGATGCGCTTCTCCTCGATGAATACCCTGACGCTTAAAGATTTACCGGACGACCTGGCCAGCGGCGGCAACAGCATGCTGTCGATGGTGATGCAGCTTTCAATGAGTATCGGCGTGACCGTGGCCGGGCTGCTGCTCGGCATGTTCGGCCACCAGCAACTGCCCGCCGACGGCGCTCAGGCCCACAGCATCTTTATGTACACCTACTTCTGCATGGCGCTGGTCATTGCCCTGCCCGCCCTGCTGTTTACCCGCGTGCCGAAAGACGGCTCTCAAAATGCCGTTATCGCCCGCCGTAAAAGGAGCGAAACATGAAACTCTGGCGCTCTGGTATTACCAGCAAGTTATTCCTGGCGATTTTCTCCACCTGCCTGCTGCTGCTGGCCATCATGCATTGGGGGGTCCGGCTCAGCTTTGAACACGGTTTTATCGACTACATCAAACGCGGCAACGCCCAGCGGCTTGAGATGTTAAGCGACGCTCTCGGCGAGCAGTACGCGCTTCACGGAGACTGGAAATTTTTACGCCACAATGACCGCTTTGTGTTTCAGATTTTGCGTTCTTTTGAGCGTGACGGCGACGAAGGACGTGGCCTGCCGCCTCACGGCTGGCGCACCCAGTTTTGGGTCGTTGACCAGAATTATCGCGTGCTGGTCGGCCCGCGAGAAAAGCCGCCGATGGACGGCATGCGTAAAGCAATCAACGTCGATGCCAAAGACGTGGGCTGGGTTATCGCCTCCCCGGTTGAGCGCCTGACGCGCAGCACGGATATCAATTTTGATCGCCAGCAGCGGCGAACCAGCTGGATAATCGTCGCGCTCTCGAGTCTGCTTGCGGCGGCGGCTACCTTCCTGCTCGCCCGCGGGCTGCTTGCCCCGGTAAAACGGCTGGTTGAGGGAACCCATAAACTCGCCGCCGGGGACTTTACCGCTCGCGTAGACGTCAGCAGCGGCGACGAACTGGGGCGTCTGGCCCAGGACTTTAACCAGTTAGCCAGCACGCTGGAGAAAAACCACACCATGCGCCGCGCCTACATGGCGGATATTTCCCACGAACTGCGAACGCCTCTGGCGGTATTGCGCGGAGAGCTGGAGGCTATTCAGGACGGCGTGCGCAAATTTACCCCTGAGTCGGTGACCTCGCTGCAAATGGAAGTTGCCACGCTAACCAAGCTGGTGGATGACCTGCACCAGCTCTCGATGTCCGACGAAGGCGCACTGGCGTACCAGAAGAAATCCCTCGATATCATTACGCTTATCGAAGTGGTTGCCGGGGCGTTCCGCTCCCGCTTTGATTCACGAGGCCTGACCATACGCCTGGCGCTGCCGGACAGCGCGATGATCTTTGGCGACGGCGACCGCCTGATGCAGCTGTTTAATAATCTGCTGGAAAACAGCCTGCGCTACACGGACGCAGGCGGCCAACTTGTGATTAGCGGCAAAGTGGTGAACCAGCAGTTTGTGATGAACTTCGACGACAGCGCGCCGGGCGTTTCCGACGAGCAGCTGAAGCAACTTTTTGACCGTTTTTACCGCGCCGAAGGGTCGCGAAACCGGGCCAGCGGAGGCTCCGGCCTTGGCCTGTCTATCTGCCAGAACATCGTTACCGCCCACGGCGGTACGCTAAGCGCCGACCATTCGCGTTTGGGCGGGGTTAGCATTACAGTAGAACTTCCTCTGGAAGCCGAAACGTCGAGAACACTATGACCGAGCTACCGATTGATGAAAACACGCCGCGCATTTTGATAGTAGAAGATGAGCCAAAGCTCGGGCAGCTGCTGATTGATTACCTGCGCGCGGCCAGCTATGCGCCCACTCTACTGACCCACGGCGACCAGGTGCTGCCTTATGTGCGCCAGACCCCGCCGGATCTGATCCTGCTGGATCTGATGCTCCCCGGCGTAGACGGCCTGACGCTGTGCCGGGAAATCCGCCGCTTCTCCGAGGTGCCCATCGTAATGGTGACGGCTAAAATCGAAGAGATCGACCGCCTGCTGGGGCTGGAAATTGGCGCGGATGACTATATTTGCAAACCCTACAGCCCACGCGAAGTCGTCGCCAGGGTAAAAACCATTCTGCGCCGCTGCAAGCGCCAGGCCGCCAATATTCCCGGCTCCGAAGAAAGCCCGCTGATCATCGACGAAGGCCGTTTCCAGGCCATATGGCGCGACAAGCTGTTAGACCTCACGCCAGCCGAATTTCGACTGCTAAAAACGCTCTCCCACGAACCGGGAAAAGTGTTCTCACGCGAAATGCTGCTGAATCACCTTTACGACGATTACCGCGTGGTCACCGACCGCACCATCGACAGCCACATCAAAAACCTGAGGCGCAAGCTTGAGGCGCTGGATGCCGATCAATCGTTTATTCGTGCAGTTTACGGGGTTGGCTACCGTTGGGAAGCCGACGCGGGGCGGGTTATCTAACGTTATGGGCGACTACTACTTTTAGTAACTGCCCTGCACGTCAAAAACACTCTACGATGGGTTATTAGCCGGCCTTGTTGACCGGCACTTCCCTTCAAGGAGTTCATCGTGGAAAAGTATGTTTTCTATAGCAAAGATATTGCCTTCAATATCTACCCGAAAACATCTCTCGGTGCAGAAGAGAAAAAGCAGCTGGCCGCCGACGGGTTTCAAAAAATCGGTTTCGAAACTCGGGCGGCGGATGAAGCCGAGGCGCTGGAAAACTTCATCGCTCACTTCAAAGAAAATACCGAGGCGTTAAAAGAATACACGGAGAACATTGCCTTCGCGTCGCTGCTTTTTGTCGGCATCCCGCTGATAGCCTGACTTAGCAAGAAGGTTTACTCCCCCGCCCCACGGCGCTACAATTCCCGCCCTTAAATTGTGGTAATCCACTCGACTTTAGCCGTTCCACCTGGTGGGGCGGTTCTGACCTGATATCAGAACGAGAAATTCATGTTTAAACCGGAACTCCTATCCCCGGCGGGAACGCTGAAAAATATGCGTTACGCTTTCGCCTATGGCGCAGATGCCGTGTACGCTGGCCAGCCTCGCTACTCGCTGCGCGTGCGCAACAACGAATTCAACCACGAGAACCTGCAGCTGGGCATTAATGAAGCCCACGCGCTGGGTAAAAAATTCTACGTGGTGGTTAACATCGCCCCGCATAACGCCAAACTGAAAACCTTTATTCGCGATCTCAAGCCGGTCATCGACATGGGGCCAGACGCCCTGATTATGTCCGATCCTGGGCTGATAATGATGGTGCGTGAAGCGTTCCCGGAGATGGACGTTCACCTCTCGGTGCAGGCCAACGCCGTCAACTGGGCCACAGTGAAATTCTGGAAACAGATGGGCCTGACGCGCGTCATCCTCTCCCGCGAGCTGTCGCTCGACGAAATTGCCGAAATCCGCGAGCAGGTTCCTGAGATGGAGCTGGAAATTTTTGTTCACGGCGCGCTGTGTATGGCCTACTCTGGCCGCTGCCTGCTCTCCGGCTATATCAACAAGCGCGACCCTAATCAGGGCACCTGCACCAACGCCTGCCGCTGGGAATATAAAGTTCAGGAAGGCAAAGAGGACGATATCGGCAATATCGTTCACGTTCACGAGCCGATTCCGGTACAAACCGTAGAGCCTACGCTCGGCGTCGGCGCGCCGACGGATAAAGTGTTTATGGTGGAAGAAGCCCAGCGCCCTGGCGAATACATGACCGCCTTTGAGGACGAGCACGGCACTTACATCATGAACTCGAAGGACCTGCGCGCCATCGAGCACGTAGAGCGCCTGACCAAAATGGGCGTACACTCGCTGAAAATCGAAGGGCGCACCAAGTCTTACTACTACTGCGCACGTACCGCTCAGGTTTATCGCCGCGCCATTGACGATGCCGCCGCGGGCAAGCCGTTCGACCCGACGCTGCTGCAAACGCTGGAAGGCCTGGCCCACCGCGGTTATACCGAAGGCTTCCTGCGTCGCCACACCCACGACAGCCACCAGAACTACGAATACGGCCATTCTATTTCTGAGCGCCAGCAGTTCGTCGGAGAATTCACCGGCGAGCGCCGCGGCGAGCTTGCTGCGGTGGCGGTAAAAAACAAATTCCTGTTTGGCGACAGCCTGGAAATGATGACCCCGCAGGGCAACATCACCTTCCAGCTGGATAAAATGGAAAACGGCAAGGCGGAACCGATTGAAGTGGCCCCGGGCGACGGTCATACCGTATGGATACCTGTACCCCAGGACATCGCGCTGGATTATGCGCTGCTGATGCGCAATCTGGCTGGTCAGACAACCCGTAAACCGCACGCTAACTAGTTAATTAAGGTTATTTTTTCGCGCTAAGATCATTCTTAGAAACCGATCACATACCGTTACACAAGATGACGTTATTATCCGCGAGCTGAAAAACATAACCGATAAATGCTAGCTGTACCAGGAACCACCTCCTTGGCCTGCGCAATCTCCCTTGCGCAGGCTTTCTTTTTTGTGAGCATAAATATTAAAGGCCACCGGCGGTAAACCGGTGGCCTTAGTTACGTTTCCAGGCTGCTTATGGCAAGCAAGCCAGAATCAGCTCGATAAAAGCAACAAGTGCTTTCAGAACGATGACAGCTACTTCAAGGAATGCTTTCATCCGTCTGCTCCAGTAACAGGAGCGCGATATCGCTGTTAAAGCCTTTGAATCGCCTGATTAACGGCGTCGCTTCATTGTTAGTGGAAACAGTACGCACTCTGGTTGAGGCTCTGAACCGACACCACTCGTAACCCAGCCAGGACTTGAACACATTTCCGCAAACCTTGCATAAGCGCAGAAATCCATTTCAATGGCCATAAACGCGAACAAGCTACACCAGAGATTAACCACACTAACAAAATGGATTATAGGGGTGGGAGATTAAAATTCAAACAATTAAGCCCGCTTGCAGACATAAAAAAACCCAACGGGTAAGGTTGGGTTTTTATCGCTCCACTTTGGTTGGTCGCCTCAGTAAGAACGCGTACTGCTTCCACTAACTGCTGTTATTTTATCTCCAACCGACTTCAATAGCAATTAATTGTACATATATCGCACTACCGCAACGATACTGAAAGCCTTCGCGTTCCTCTTAAACACACGCTTTTTTCTGCTGATTCAGCCAGTTCTTACTCCTCCGGCTCCGGTTTGCTCTACACTTTGATAATGCTCATTTTTCTGAGGTAAGTCATGGAGACATTTCCACTTTCACTTTTGGTATTAAACGGCAAGGGTGCCGGTGACCCGCTGCTGCGTGAAGCGGTGAAAACACTGCGCGAGGAAGGTTACACGCTGCATATCAGAGTGACCTGGGAGAAGGGCGACGCGGAACGTTATATCGAAGAAGGGCTGGAGCTCGGCGTGGATACCGTGGTGGCCGGAGGCGGCGACGGCACCATCAACGAAGTCGCTACCTGCCTCGCAAAACTCGCCCCTGACAGGCGCCCGGCTCTGGGTATTTTACCGCTCGGGACGGCCAACGACTTCGCCACCAGCGCGGGTATCCCGGAAGATCTTGAAAAAGCGCTGCGCCTGGCAATAGCTGGCAAAGCGGCGGATATTGATCTGGTACAGGTCAATGACCACGCCTTTTTCATCAACATGGCGACCGGTGGATTTGGCACCCGCATCACCACTGAAACGCCTGAAAAGCTGAAAGCGGCACTCGGCGGCGTCTCCTACTTCATTCACGGACTCATGCGTATGGATATGCTAAAGCCCGATCGCTGTGATATTCGTGGAGACAATTTTAGCTGGCAGGGCGACGCGCTGGTGATCGGCATCGGCAACGGGCGTCAGGCTGGCGGCGGCCAGCAGCTTTGCCCCGAGGCGCTGATCAACGACGGTTTGCTTGAACTGCGAATTTTTACCGGGGAAGATTTACTCCCGGCGCTGCTGACGACGTTAACGCGGCCGGAAGAAAAACCCAATGTGGTAGAAGCAAAATCGGCGTGGTTTGAAATTTCTGCTCCGCACGATATTACTTTTAATCTGGACGGAGAGCCGCTGAGCGGCAAGCGCTTCCGAATCGAAGTACATCCCGGCGCTCTGGCCTGCCGGTTACCGCCAAACTGCGCGCTATTGGGATAAAGAAAACTCAGCCGTACCGCGAAGGTACGGCTGTTCATTCTTACGCTATCGTCACTTTGCCGCTCAGATAGACATCCTGCACCGCATTGATCAGCTTCACGCCGTCGGCCATTGATTTCTTGAATGCTTTACGCCCCAGAATCAGACCCATGCCGCCCGCTCGTTTATTGATAACCGCCGTGCGAACCGCATCCGCGAGATCGGTTTCACCGCCCGCCGCACCGCCGGAGTTAATCAGCCCCGCGCGCCCCATATAGCAGTTTGCCAGTTGATAACGAACCAGGTCGATTGGGTTATCGGTGGTCAGTTTGCTGTAGACTTTCTCGTCAGTATAACCAAAGTTCACCGCTTTATAGCCGCCGTTGTTCTCGGCCATTTTCTGCTTCACGATGTCGGCCCCGATGGTTGCCGCAAGGTGGTTAGCCTGCCCGGTTAAGTCGGCGCTTACGTGGTAATCCACTCCGTCTTTTTTAAAGTCCGGGTTGCGCAGGTAGGCCCACAGTACGGTAACCAGCCCCAGTTCATGCGCGCGCTCAAAGGCGGCAGAAATCTCTTCTATCTGCCGGCGAGACTCGGGTGAACCAAAGTAAATCGTCGCCCCAACCGCTACGGCACCCATATTGAACGCCTGCTCAACGCTGGCATACAGCGTTTGGTCATAAGTCGTTGGGTAGCTAAGGGTTTCGTTGTGATTAAGCTTCACAAGGAAGGGGATGCGGTGCGCGTAGCGGCGTGAAACCGAGGCCAGCACGCCATAAGTTGAAGCCACGCAGTTACACCCGGCCTCAATGGCCAGCTCAACAATGTTTTTCGGATCAAAATAGAGTGGGTTCGCGGCGAAAGAAGCACCGGCGGAGTGCTCAACACCCTGATCGACAGGAAGAATAGAAAGGTAACCCGTTCCGGCAAGACGCCCGGTGTTGTACAGCGTCTGCATGTTTCGCAGCACCGCTGGCGGGCGATTATTGTCGACCATGACTCTGTCAACGTAGTCCGCACCGGGCAGGTAAAGCTGATCTGCCGGAATAGTCATACAACGATGCTGTAACAAGCCGTCGGCGTCTTTGCCAAGCAACTGCGCAATATCAGTCATAATACGCTCCCGTAACGGCGGCGGGCACCCTGCCCTCCGCGCAAGAAAAATCCCGGCCCACGCAGTCAAAAAATGTGGGCAGCCCTAATCCTGGTACCCGCAGCGCAGATTCGCCAGTTAAAGCGCACTTTTGCACCCTTTCCAGGAGTAAAGCCAGCATGACACCGGTTACCACCACTCATGGAAGTGATGCACCGGCCCAATGCCGTGCCCGACTTCCAGCGAATCCGCCTGCGCCAACGCTTTCGATAGCCATATTTTTGCCGCAGCCACGGTCTGCCCCCAATCATCATGGCGCGGACGCAGCGCGGCTAACGCGGCAGATAAAGTGCAGCCGGTGCCGTGGGTATTTTTGGTCTGAACGCGTGGCGCGGTAAAACGCTGAGCGTCGCCCCGGGTAAACAACCAGTCCGGGCTTTCCTCATCGTCAAGGTGGCCGCCTTTCATCAGTACCGCCTCGCAGCCCATACCCAGCAGCGCTTCGCCCTGCTCACGCATCTCTTTTTCAGTTCGGGCGTGGGGAGCGTCAAGCAGCGCGGCAGCCTCAGGAAGATTTGGCGTAATTAAAGCTACGCGGGGCAGCAGCCTACGGCGCAGGCTTTCCACCGCCGAAGGCGCCAGCAGCGCGTCTCCGCTTTTCGCCAGCATAACCGTATCCAGCACCACATTTTGCGCCTGATAAAATGCCAGCCGCTCCGCCACCGCCTCAACGATGTCGGCCTCTGCAAGCATGCCTATCTTGGTTGTATCTATGCGCACGTCGCTTAAAACCGAATCCAGCTGGGCGGCAACAAATTCTGGCTCGATACGGTAGACCGACTGCACGCCGCGAGTGTTTTGTGCCACCAGTGCCGTAATCACGCTGGTGCCATAGGCGCCGAGCGCCGAGAAGGTTTTAAGGTCGGCCTGAATACCCGCCCCGCCGCTTGGGTCGGTGCCTGCGATGGTTAAGGCGTTGATTCGTTTCATGCCAGCACCTCCGCATTCAGTTGGTAGAGCGCATCGAGAAACGCGGGCGTAAAACTACCCGGGCCACGGCTGACGGCGATAGCCTGCTCCCCCGCCAGTGACATAAACCGACATGCGCTGGCAACGTTTTCAAGCATTGAGCCGGGCAAAGCGCAGCAGGCTGCCACTACCGCCGACAGCGCACAGCCGGTGCCTACCACGCGCGTCATCAGCTCCCCGCCACCGCTCACCGCAATAATCCTTTCGCCGTCGGTGACGTAGTCTGTCTCCCCGGTTACGGCGACCACCGCCCCGGTTTGCCGCGCTAGTTTCTGCGCCGCAGGCAGCGCGGAAAGGGCATCGTCCGTGCTATCCACGCCGCGCCCGCCGGCCTGCTCACCCGCCAGCGCGAGGATTTCAGAGGCATTACCGCGTATTGCTGCGGGTTTCAGGGCGATAACTTCATGGGCAAAACGGGTGCGGAATGCTAATCCGCCTACCGCAACGGGATCGAGCACCCAGGGCGTACCCGCCTGGTTCGCGGCCTGGATAGCCGCCAGCATCGCGCCCTGCCGCTCAGAGGTCAGCGTACCGATGTTAATCAGTAATGCGCTTGCCAGCGGGCTGAACTGAGCGGCCTCTTCGGCCTCAATGACCATCGCAGGCGCGGCCCCCAACGCCAGCAGTACATTGGCGGTAAAAGTTTGCACAACATCGTTGGTCATACAGTGAACCAGCGGGGAATGATGGCGAAGATGAAGTAAAACGGACGCGGCGCTGGCGCCGGGTAGCAGGTCAGGTTGCATAAGGTTAAGGCTCCTGTCCGGCGTGAAAGAAGGGACGCCGGACAGGCATCTGACTTCCCTACGCTGGCATTATCCAGATCAGGTGGTACGGGTATTTCTCAGCCTTCACAAAGAAGGGCACCCCGAGTCATTTAAAATCAAAATGTTGTGATTAATACATTGTGTTAATCGCGTTCAGAATAATGCCAGCGGGCAAGCATTTAGACAAGCGCCAAACCTGTCCGGCGATTATTTACTTCGCTAAAACCACTGCTAAGCTGTATTCCTGCAACAGATGCGAATTTAGTGTTCAGGGTACTCTGAACCTTTATAAAGGTTCGGCTGGGAACGATAAAAAACACACAGCGGTCAGATAATAGAATATGAAATATATCATTTTGCTTATTCTCGTTATTTCAGTGGTCTACGTGCATTATCGCGGCCGGGTTCGCTTCCGCTTCTGGCGGCAGCTCTCCGATCATTCAACTTTTACCGCCCCGCTCAACGGCTTTATGTATCTGTTTTCCAGGGTGCCCAATACGCCTTATTTAAACGTGCAGACTTTCCCCGAGCTGGCAATTTTGCAGCAGAATTGGGATGTTATTCGCGAGGAAGGGATAAACCTGCAAAGGCTGGAGCAAATTAAAGCCGCAGAGAAATTCAGCGATGCCGGGTTTAACTCATTTTTTAAAACCGGCTGGAAGCGCTTCTATCTGAAGTGGTATGAAAACGCCCACCCATCCGCAAGCCAGCTTTGCCCGAAAACAACCGAGCTGCTGCGCGCCATTCCTTCGGTCAAGGCGGCGATGTTTGCCACCCTCCCGGACGGCAGCCGACTGCCTCGCCACCGCGATCCTTACGCAGGATCTCTGCGTTTTCATCTGGGTCTGGCAACGCCAAATGATGACCGCTGCTTTATCGAAGTGGACGGCAAACGCTACAGCTGGCGGGACGGCGAAGGCGTGCTGTTTGATGAAACCTATATTCACTACGCGGAAAATACCAGCGGCGAGAACCGCCTGATCCTGTTTTGCGATGTCGAAAGACCGATGCGCTACCGCTGGGCGCAGTGGGTCAACCACTGGCTGGGGCGTAATCTGATGAGCGCCGCCTCTGCGCCTAATGATGAAAACGATCGGATCGGGGGAATTAACCGGGCTTTCCGCTATATCTACCAGATTCGCATCGTTGGCAAGAAGCTGAAAAGCTGGAATAAGACGGTTTATTACATCGTCAAATGGATTTTGTTTGGCGGTATCGCGGTACTTATCTGGCGGGCGTTTTAATACGGATTGAGGCCTCTGTTGAAGAGGCCTCTGATAAAGCGAATTACCGCAGCTGACGGCGCAGGCGGCGCGTATCAAAGCTCAGTGAAGTTGCCCCCAGCGCGGAGATTTGCAGCAGCCCTGACGCGATCATCAGGTTCTTCAGGAAGTGCAGCACGGTGTTCTGGTCGGCAAAGTTGTGGTGGAAGAATACCGCCGTCGCCACGGTGAAGATTGCCAGTAACGCAGCAATCAAACGAGTGCGATAGCCCACCAGCAGCAACACGCCGCCTCCCACTTCAGCCGCCAGGGCGATAATGTACCCGAGCAACGGGAACGGCAGCCCTACCGAGGCAATATAGCCCTGCGTCGCCTCAGGCGCGGCAATCTTCCCAAGACCGCTGACGATAAAAATCGCGGCAATCACAATACGACCCACGGTCGCGAAGTTAGTAGCGTATCTGTCCATTCGGGTTTCTCGTTAAATTGATTTAAGGCGCGAGGTCAGTTATCAGGACAGCGCGGCAATCTGCTCTTTTGCCTCGGCAAGCGCCGCGTTTTTAACTTCATCACCGCGGCTTACGCCCTCGGCACGGATCACGGTCACATCGGTCAGGCCAATAAAACCAAGCACCGCTTTAAGATAGGTTTCCTGGTGTTCGAGGAATGCCGCCGGGCTGTCGCCTGTGTACTGGCCGCCTCGCGAGGAAGCGATAAATACCTTCTTGCCTTTTGGCAGCAGACCTTCCGGGCCGTTAGCGCCGTACTGGAAGGTGCGGCCCGCCACACAAACGCGGTCGATCCACGCTTTCAGCTGTGAAGGAATGGAGAAGTTGTACATCGGCACGCCGAGAACAATAACGTCAGCGGCAAACAAGTCGTCGATGTAAGCGCCGCCAACGGCCAGGTCGGCACCCAGTGCGGCATCGGTTACTTCTGCGCCCTGGAAGGCGGCGATGTGTTTATCGGAAAGATGCAGCGCTGGCGCTTCGACCAGGTCACGATAGATAACTGTCGCGTTGGGATGCAAGGTTTTCTGGCGAGCAACAATCTCGGCCGACAGCTGGCGGCTGACGGAGTAACCGCCAAGGATACTGGTATCAATATGCAGAATGGTCGACATGGTTTTAGCCTCCGGGCTGGAACTCTGAGTAGTGGATGAACGGGTAAAGAGCTTTTTCAGGGCAGTGAACATAGGCGCGCTCAATTCTTTGGCATTCGCTGAACATGGCTGCCACTATGCCACCGCCTTTTTCACCCGAATAGCCGTTATATTTCGATGCAATCCATCGCCTCAGCCGATGGATGAATTTACCAATGTCCGCGATGACAAAGTCAGGCGTTAGGGCTATATTCCGCTTCTCCCCCTGCCACAGCTAACAAGGCGCAACCATGCTGGACGGTATTTCGCTCGATCAACTCAGAACTTTCATTGCCGCCGTAGATGAGGGCAGCTTTTCTGCCGCAGCCCGCAAAATGTATCGGGCGCAGTCGGTTATAAGCGATCTGATTAGAGGACTTGAGGCGCAAATTGGCGTGCAGTTGTTCGACCGTTCGGGCCGTTATCCGAAGTTAACCGCAGAAGGGACCGTGCTGCTGGCCGATGCCCGGGGCATTGTCTCACGCGTTGATTTTATGAAAGCCCGGGCGCGCGGCATGTCTTCCGGGCTGGAGTCCGAGCTTTCGGTAGTCGTGGATGTTTTCTTCCCGCTGGAAGCTATCACCTCGGCGGCAAAAGCCTTCAGGGAACAGTTTCCGGGCACGCCGCTGCGACTGCTTGTCGAAGCCCTGGGCGGCGGCTATAAGCCGGTACTTAACGGCAGCGCGGGCATTGGTATTCTCGGCTCGCTGCCGGATATGCCCGACTCATTAACCGGCGAACGTCTGACCGGCGTTTCACTGGTGATGGTTGCCGCGCCCGAGCACCCGCTGGCGCAGATCAAAGGCATGGTGCCAAAAGCAGAACTGAGTAAACACGTTCAACTGGTGCTGACAGACCGCTCCGAACTTTCCAAAGGAAAAGAGTTTGGCGTGATGTCGCCTTCCACCTGGCGGCTGGGCGACCTTTTAGCCAAGCATGCATTTTTGCTGGACGGCCTGGGCTGGGGCAGTATGCCGTCGCACGTGGTGCAGCGAGATATTCAGGAAGGTCGGCTGGTTGAGCTGTCTATTGAGGATGTTCCGCCGGGCGGGCTGGCGCTGCCAATGTTTGGCGTTTACCCCATCGCTTCACCTCCAGGCCCCGCAGGACGTTGGCTGATAGAGCGGCTGAAAAATTTATGCCCGGCGAAGCTGGCCGCCAGGCAGAGCAGGAGCTAGCCGCTGATAGCTATAATTTAGCCGGTAGTCAGCGGTATTATTTATATCAGAGGGGAGCGGCTTATTCTCTATATACATCCCCACAACATTTATCATTCATTTTAATAGAATTTCATTAAAGACAATAAAAAATAGCCAACATATTAGCCACTCAATATTGATTGAGATCTTATTTGCTCTTAAAACTCTATGATCAAGTTCACGCGTTTATAACTCAATCATTATTTCAAAGTAATTTGCAATTACCCTCTCCTTCATTATCACTGAGGGAATAACCCCAACCGGAGGATAAATGCTAAACCTAACCCCTAATATTTACAGCGCAAACACACTTGCAAAAAATGACTATTTAATCCGACGCCATTCCTTTTCTGTAGGCGATGCAGTTACATTCACCGACAAGATAAAAGAGATACAAAACTCATCGACAACACCGATGCACGAAAAATTAAAGGAGGGCCTAACACTTACCAGCAATAACAAATCCACTCGGCATATGGCGAAAATAAAATACAACGAAACCTTAGCTAAAAATATCAGCTCAAAAAACTATGTATATTGTGGCATGGCAAAAATGCTACCCATAAATAGTTTAGGCATGTCTATTGACGATGAGGGTCACCTTGTATTAATCAAGGGAAAGCAATATGATTTATTTAAAGGCTTAGTCGTAAAAAACACTTCTGGTTATAAATACAAAACAGCACAGCTTATAAATGACAAGTGTGACATACGTTTTAAAGAGCTTTATATAAATGATGATGGGCTATTAATCGGCGTTGACAAAAAAACTGAAAAAAGCTATTCCATTGAAATATCCGCCCCTGAAACCAACATTAACACCAGCGAACAATTTGTTAACCTCAACTTTTCAGAACATAGAAAAAACAATAAAATTGATGAACTGGCATTTAAAACTGACGAAAACACTTCCTCTTCTTATTTTTGCAAAAATGGAAAGCTTTACCTGAAGTCTATTAAGAAAGAAAACAGCATAAAGGACTACTCTTTTATGCAATATGAAATAAAAATCCCTCTTCCGTTCGGATTTAGCGTAATAAGTATAAAAAAATCCATGGGCTTCCTGCAAATAAACACCAGCAATGGGAAAAAGGGAAGAGTATTTTTCATTAACCCCAAACACATATCAAACAGGAGGCTTTCAGTAAGTAGAATAAGCCATAAACCGCCACAGAATTTCTCATCACGTTTGGGCAATGACCCACATGAAAAGTACCACGCCGGTCTCCCGTTTACTTCAGACCGCAAAGCCAACTTCAGCAGCACGACGATCCCTCTCTTTTCTTCAATCGTCGATAATTTTAGAACTCATATAAAGCGTTCCAGGTCCTGTTCTGCGGAAGGTCTAAAGAAACGAACCCTGATCCATGCAGCAAAAGCTATTGATCCGGGCGTAAGCGGCATTTGCGCTACCGTCTCGGCAAAAATCAGGGCGGCCTCCGGGCTGCAAGGAAGCAAAGTCACTCGTAAAGGTGAATTATACGACCGCAATATCAATATATTAGGGTCACCGAATCACCCTTTATCCAGAGCGGTTGATAACGCTCTGGGTATTGAATCCAGGACGGAAACGTCAGAGTCGTTACTTCATCTGGCAAAACAAATAAAGCCCAAAGAGGCGATTCATCTGACCAGAACTGACAGAATCGCTGCATTTTTCGGTATATCCTCCGGCGGCATACCTTTCGCTCCCGGGTGGTTTGCTGGTGTGGTCGGTGAGCTATCAAACAGCCATAACTTGACGATTTCAAAAACAGACATGGGTAATATTAAGTTATCATTTAGCAACAGGCGTAAGTCTGCTGTCACTGGTCTGGCAGGGGGTGGGCAGGGCTTAGAAAAAACTATGCTTAGTGCAACCGGTCTAGATTTCATGACGATAATGCCTTTCGAGGCCAATGCTATAATGGCGGCGAAATGTATTTCTGGAAATGATTTTTCATTTGATCTGTCGGAAGATAACTTCTATAAGTTTGCCACGCAATTTTCCAACCCGCAAAAAAAATCAGAGATTAAGAATATAATTATTAATAAATCTGAGGCTGAAAAAATAAAGGAAAAAGAATTTGTTATTAAAATAGAAGCGAAAAGTGAACTCAGACTACAGGCAGGTGGAATGGCCAATGCCAGCACGTATATGGTTATGCCGCGTACCGCCGTTGGTGCCCGACTCGCTTTAGAGTTATTAAATATAAAGAGTAAAACATCAAAATCAGTAGTGGGTAAAGAGAATGAATTCTCGGCTAAGAAGAGCAACGTAAAGATCACAACACTCTCTCAGAATGCCAATTTGTTTGCTGAATGGAAAATCATGCCCGTTGCCATGTACGAGACAGAGAATGGAATGCATCTGTGCCAGCCATTACCCTTACTGGAGGAAAATAAGGCATTAGGTAAAGTCTACAGCAAGGATGGTCTGACTCTGGTTGACACCCAACAAACCAATAATAAAAAAATGGCATTAGATAATGTTTTTCACAACACAAAAAACATTAGCAGCGTAGAAAAAACCCCAATATTCATCACTCTTGATGGTAAGAAAAATCTCAAGAAAGTTCTTTCTCTGAAAAAAATGGCGATGGTGGATAAAAGAATAAGTCTGGTGAATGAAACAATCGATCATTTGAGAAAAACTTTACTCTCCCAGGAGAGAGATAGCCAAAATAAGGCTTGCGTGATCAATGTTGTGTCTCACTACGAGCTTATTCCCGGCACACCCCCAGCCTTACATGATTCAATCAACGTCAAATCCCCGGAAGGAGCGATACACAGTGCTGATGGGAAAAGATCCTATCGATTAAAAAAACTAGAATTTCGCCGGGTCAGTTCGTTGCTGCTAAAAAAATCAACAATCCCTTTGCCGATTTTGAGTTTCTCCAGCACCAACGGTATTACCTATGATCAACTCCTGGGCGAGATTGACTTTCAGTACAACAACAATGGCGATATATCGCCCGCCAGCGTGAGGCGCAAACTGGCTACGCTGTACTGATAGCCAGTAAACAAAGCGCGTGTGAATAGATAAAGCTCCGGTCTGGAGGACGGCGCTTTATTGCTCACTGAGTCCGTTAATCACCAGCACTAAATCCTGAGGTTCCACACGCGGCCGCATCCTGGCGCTCAGAAAAATTCCCGCAGCCCCGTTCCAAACGGTATGAGATCGATTATCATTCCCTTTCGAAATGTTCCCCGTTCTGAAGGTCATCCATGTTCACAGTGTTTACCGCCAAAGCTCGCTGGCTGCTTGCCGCCGTTGCATTACTGAGCTGCGCGGCCCAGGCTGCACCGATTGTAGTTACCGACGTCGCCGGGCGCGAAGTTACCCTGCCAGGCCCGGCAAAACGCGTGATGCTGGCCGATGCCCGCGCCCTGCTGGCGTTGAATATCATCCACCCGAAAGATCCTCTCCAGGACGTTATCGCCTGGGATAACTCGCTAAAAACCAAAGCGCCGGATCTGGCGGAGGCCTACGCGAGAAAATTCCCGCAGGTCAGCAAAATCACCATGTTTGAAAACCCCTACTACACCGACTTCAGCGTAGAAAAAGCGGTGAGCCTGCAGCCGGATTTAATCATTTTTGATATTGGCGTCCTGCCAAAACTTAAGAACAGCGGCGTGCTGGGCCAACTGGAAAAGGTAGGTATTCCGGTACTGATTATCGATTTCCGCCAGCAGCCGCTGACCAATACCCTGCCAAGCATCGAACTGCTGGGTAAAGTGTTTGATGAGCAGAAAAACGCCGATGCTTTTATTCAGTATTACCAGCAGCGCATGAACCTGGTGCGCGAGCGCGTTGCCACTCTGAAGCCGGAGCAGCGCCCGAGCGTGTTTATTGAACGTGCGGCAGGCATTCGCGGCGACGAATGCTGCCAGACCTTCGGCAAAGGTAGCTATGGGCAGTTTATTGATACCGCCGGCGGGAATAACATCGGCAGCAAGTTGTTCCCTGAAATGAGCGGCCAGGTGAACACCGAGCAGGTTATCACCAGCAATCCGGACTTCTACCTGATGACCGGTGCCGACTGGAACCGCGGCAACCGTTCGCCTCAGGCCGTGCCGCTGGGCTACGTTGCCGATAAAGCAGTTGCAGAGCAGAAGCTCAAAGCGCTGATGAACCGCACCGGAATCAACGTGCTTACGGCGGTAAAAGAGAAGCGTGTTATGGCGATTTACCACCAGTTCTACGACTCACCGCTGAACTATATCGCCGTGGAAACCATCGCCAAATTCCTGCACCCGGATTTGTTTAAAGATATCGACCCGCAGGCCGACATCGAACAGGTGCATAAACAGTTCACCGCCCTGGACTACTGCGGCGTGTTCTGGGTAACGCCTTAATCCAACCCGAGCCGGGTCTGAAATAAAGACTCGGCTTTCTTTGCTTACTTTTCGCCTTATCCCGAATTATTCCGCAACAAAACTATTTACTTGAAAATAATTATCATTAAGATTGTCATTTCCAAAAAAATAACATAACAGCAAACCCACGTTGTAAAGGAATGATGATGCGCCCCCTCTTTCGTGTCTCTCTCTTGGCCAGTGCGATAGCCTTTGCGTTACCGACGCTTGCCGCAGAACAAACTCAAACTGATAAAACCAAAACCGAGAAACCGGCTGATGACATTACCGTCGTCGGTAACTGGCTGGATAACCCGGACAACAGCACCGTACTGCTTAACCACCCGGGTGCCCGCTCGATCGTAACCGAGCAGCAGCTGCGCGAGCAGGGTTCCGAAACCGTCGCCGATGCGCTGAAGGGCATTCCTGGCGTTCAGGTTCGCGACAGCAACGGCACCGGCGGCAGCGATATTTCCCTCAACGTTGGCGTGCGCGGCCTGACTTCGCGCCTGTCTCCACGCTCCACCATTTTGATGGACGGCGTGCCGTTGGCAGTCGCCCCTTACGGCCAGCCTCAGCTTTCTATGGCTCCGCTGGGCATCGGCAATATTCAGTCCGTTGACGTGGTTCGCGGCGGCGGTGCGGTGCGTTACGGGCCGCAAAACGTCGGCGGCGTGATTAACTTCGTCACCCGCGACATTCCAAAAGATTTTGGCGGCACCGTTAGCGCTCAGACCCAGGGCGCAAGCCACGGCGGCCTGAAAACGCTGACCAGCGCCTCCGTCGGCGGCACGTCCGATAACGGTCTGGGTGCCGAGCTGCTGTACTCCGGCCTGCACGGCCAGGGCTACCGCGACAGCAACGACAATACCGACATCGACGACTTTATGCTGAAGACGAAGTACGCCTTCACCGAACGCGATGAACTCCAGGCTAACTTCCACTATTACGATGCTAAAGCAGGCATGCCGGGCGGCCTGACCAGCGCGCAATATGCGGCTAATCCGTTCCAGTCCACCCGCGCGTGGGATCAGTTTGAAGGCCGCCGCAAGGATATGTCCTTCAAATATAAGCACAGCGAAGATGACAAGCAGCTCGAAGTCCTGACCTACTTCACCGACAGCTATCGCGGCAGCGATATCGCGCAAAAGGTGGGTAACAAAGGCCTGTTCCAGATGGGCTCCTTCCCGCGCCATTACACCACCTGGGCTTTCGAACCTTCTTATTCACAGCTGTTCCGCTTCTGGGATATGTCTCATGAAGTCACCGTCGGTTATCGTTACCTGAACGAAACTGCGGATGAAAAAGCCTTCCGCTCGACCAGCTACAACCCGGACAAAACCTGGCAACAGCCTGATGCATCGACCTATTATCAGCACACTTACGGCGGCACGGCGGCAAACGCATTTTATATTGATGATGCCATCAACGTCGGCAACTGGACCATTACGCCGGGCATGCGCTATGAAAGCATCAAGACCCACATAAGCGACGACTTTAACAACATTAGCCGCGAGAAGAACTACAGCCAGCCGCTGCCTTCTATCAGCGTGATGTACCACCTGACGGATTCCTGGAATGTCTTCACCAACGCCAGCACCTCGTTTGGCAGCATGCAATACTTCCAGCTGACCAAAGGCGGCAACGGCAGCCAGCCTGCACCGGGCCTGACGCCGGAGAAAGCGCATACCTACGAAGTGGGTACCCGCTACGACGATACGGTAATCAAAGCCGAAGCAACGCTGTTCTACATCGACTTTGACGATCAGCTGCAATACATCAGCAACACCGTGGGCTGGACTAACCTTGGCGCAACCAAACACCAGGGGATTGAGCTGGCGCTTAACTACGATCTGAGCGAGCTGAACCGCGCGCTGGACGGCGTGAGCCTTTACACGACTTATACCTACACCAAAGCCACCAGCGACAACGGCGCCTTTGCGGATAAAGACCTGCCGTATTACTCGCGCCAGGTTTACACCGTGGGCACCCGCTATGCGACCGGAGACTGGGTGTGGAATCTGGACAGCTTTGCCCAGTCTAAGCAACGCTCTCCGGGTACCGGCGATACCTACATCACCGACGAAAGCGCGGACGGCCAGTACGGCAATATCGCGGGTTATATGGTGTGGAATATGCGCGGCGAATATGACTTCGGCCCGTCTCTGTCTCACCTGAAACTGGGCGCAGGGATTAAAAACCTGTTCGATCAGCGTTATTACACCCGCTCAAGCGACAACAACTCGGGCAAATACGTTGGTGAGCCGCGAACCTTCTTCGTACAGGGTTCTATCGCGTTCTGATAAACATCCTCACCCTCTCCTGACGGAGAGGGTTTTCCCCCATCCGCCTGGAGGGGGAAACAAAGGAGATTTACTCCAGATCTCCGCCGTTGCTGGCAATCACCTTCTTATACCAGTGGAATGACTTCTTCGGCGTACGCGCAAGCGTGCCTTTTCCTGCATCATCGCGGTCAACGTAGACGAAGCCGTAGCGCTTGCTCATCTCGCCGGTAGAAGCGGAAACCAGGTCAATACAGCCCCAGGAGGTATAGCCCATCACCGGGATGCCATCCTCAATTGCCTCGCCCATCGCCTTAATATGCTCACGCAGATAGCTAATGCGGTATTCGTCGTCAACTTCCCCCTTCGCATTTAGCTCGTCCTTCGCGCCCAGCCCGTTTTCCACCAGGAACAGCGGCTTCTGGTAACGGTCATACATCATATTCATGGTAATGCGCAGGCCAAGCGGGTCGATGCCCCAGCCCCATTCGCTGAAAGTAATATGCGGGTTCTTGAGCGACTTAATGATATTAGCCGGATTAGTATTCCCCTCGTTCATGTCTGCTGAAGCACAGCGCGAGGCGTAATAGCTGAAGGAGACGAAGTCTACGGTATTTTTCAGGATCTCCGCGTCGCCCGGCTCGATCACAATCTCAATACCTTTCTCACGGAACATGCGTCCGGCATAGGCCGGGTAAGCCCCACGAGCCTGAACATCAATAAAGAACAGGTTTTCACGATCTTTTTCCAGCGCAGCCCAAACATCCTCCGGCTTGCAGCTGTAAGGGTAGAAGTTGCCGCCCGCCAGCATGCAGCCGACCTGGTTTTCCGGATTAACTTCGTGGGCGATTTTGGTCACCAGGGCGCTGGCGACCAGTTCGTGGTGCGCGGCCTGGTACATCACCTGCTCTTTGTTATCGCCTTTCTCAAACACCAGCCCGGCCCCGGAAAACGGGCTGTGGAGCATGATGTTGATTTCGTTAAAGGTCAGCCAGTATTTCACCTGGCCGTTAAAAGCCTCAAAGCAGGTGCGGGCGTAGCGGCTGAAGAAATCCACCATTTTACGATTGCGCCATGAGCCGTATTCACGCACCAGATGCATCGGTACGTCGAAGTGACACAGGGTAACCAGCGGCTCAATATTGTACTTTTTACACTCGGCAAACAGCTCGCGGTAGAAAGCGATCCCTTGTTCATTTGGCGTAGCTTCATCGCCATTCGGGTAGAGACGGCTCCACGCGATAGAGGTGCGGAACACGGTGAAACCCATTTCGGCCATCAGGGCGATGTCTTCTTTATAGCGATGGTAAAAATCAATCGCCTGGTGGCTCGGATAAAATTCATCATCGCGCAGCTCAAAGCGTTTCTCCACGCCGAGCTTTACCCCAAGGCGGTTTTCACCATGAGGGATCATATCCACGGTGCTCAGCCCCTTTCCGCCTTCCTGATAAGCGCCTTCCGCCTGGTTAGCCGCTATTGCTCCGCCCCACAAAAATCCTTTTGGAAATGCTGTCTCTGCCATGTTTACCTCTGCTTAAAGTGTTTTTACTGCATTATCTGGTGCTGCAAACGCCGTGGCGCTGCCCTGCTCTACCGTTTTCGCTTCCTCAACCGGGATATCTTCGAAGCCAAGAATAAGCGTAGTGATAAATGAGAGCACCACGGCCAGAATCATTACAGCGGCGACCCAGACAATGCTCATTGGGTTAGCCGGGTCAAAAAACTGCACGCTGGTGAACAAACCCGGCGAGGCCATCGAATGGCTTGCCAGCCCGCCGATACCGGCAACAGCACCGCAAATAAACCCGCTAATCAGACAGGCAATCAACGGGCGTTTGAGCCGCACCGCCACGCCGTACAACGCGGGTTCTGAAATACCTGCAACAATCGCCGAAGCCGCAGCGGCCAGAGCCGTCTGGCGCAGTTCAGGGTTTTTCGTTTTCCAGGCAACGGCCAGCGAAGAACCGCCCAGAGATAAGTTGGCACCGATTTCCGACGGCATAACCATGCCCTCTTTTCCAGTTTCGGCTATGGTCTGAATAATGGTTGGAGTGAATACGCGGTGCATCCCGGTCATCACCAGCAGCGGCCAAATCGCCCCCATAATGGCAACGGACAGCCAGCCCAGATAGCCGTGAACGGTATAAACCAGCGAGGAAATACCGCTGCCAATCCAGATACCCAGCGGGCCAATCAGCAGAATTGCTATCGGAGCGGACACCAGCACGATAAGCATCGGCTTAAGGAAGTTTTTTGTTACCGCTGGCGTGATACGGTCAATGGCTCTTTCGATATAAGACAGCAGCCAGGTCATCACCAGCGCCGGAATAACGGTGTAGGTATATTTCACCGCCGTAACCGGTACGCCCATAAAATCAACATGCTGGCCCTGAGCCGCTTTTGCCATCAGGTCTATAAACGCCGGATGAACCAGCACCCCGGCAATAGCAATCGACAGCGACATATTGGTTTTAAATTTCACCGCAGCGGAGGCCGCCACCATCACCGGCAAGAAGAAGAATGCTCCGTCGCCGATAAGATTCAGGATAATCAGCGTGGAGGAGGTTTTTTCGAACAGGCCCGCCATATCAAGGATCATCGCCAGCAGCTTAACCATCGAGCCGCCGATAATGGCCGGAATAAGCGGCGACATGGTGCCTATCAACGCATCGAGTATTCCCGCGCCAATTCGCTTTAAGGTCAGCTTATTTTTTCCGGCAGGCACTGTCGCGGGCCGCGAGCCTTCGGGCAGATGTTTCAGCACTTCGGCATAAGCCTGAGAAACGGTATTGCCGATAATAACCTGGCACTGCTGGTCGCTTTTCACCACGCCCAGCACGCCGCTAATAGATTTCAGCCTTGCGCCGTCAATTGCGGCGTCATCCCGCAATACGAAGCGCAAACGGGTCATACAGTGGGTCACCGCCACTACGTTTCCTGGCCCGCCTAAAGCCTCAACAATCTGCCGGGATACATCCACATATTTGTTCGCCATGAAGTAGGGTTCTCTTGTTATGATTTCGTAGGTAACCGGTTCCACACAATCATGTTAAGTTGAAAATTAGATCACAATAATTATTTTTATATTGATCTAAATTTGTGATTCAGATCGCCCGATAACGCACACTGCGTCCGTGAGGCGAAAAGTGTAAAATGGCGGAAAATGAACAAGCTACGGGAAGCCTTTATGTCAACAATGCAGGAAGTGGCGAAAAAAGCAGGCGTCTCGAAGGCGACCGTTTCGCGCGTGCTGACCGGAAAAGGCTACGTCAGTGAAGCCACTAAAACGCTGGTTTATCAAGCCATTGAAGAAACGGGTTACCGGCCAAATTTGATGGCCCGTAACCTGGCAACCAGCAAATCAGGCTATATCGGCCTGGTGGTAACCAACACCCTGTATAGCGGCAATTACTTCAGCGAGCTGCTGTCGCAGGCGGCGCTTAAACTTGAGGCCAGCGGGCGACAGCTCATTCTGGTAGACGGAAAACACAGCGCCAGGGAGGAGCAGGAAGCGGTGCAGTTTCTGCTCGACCTCCACTGCGATGCGGTGATTATCTATCCGCGTTTTTTGAGCGTGGATGAAATGGACTTGCTTATCGGGCAGCACAAGCAGCCGATAATGGTGATGAACCGCAAACTTCGTAAGCACCAGAGCCACTGTATTTGCTGCGATCACAAAGGCTCCAGCTACAACGCCACGCGCCATTTAATTGATAACGGGCACCGTGAAATCGCCTTTATCAGCGGGGTGCTGGACTCCCCTACCGCGCGGGAGCGTCTGGCGGGTTACAAAGAGGCGCTTGAGCAGGCGGGTTTAACCCCGCGTGACGAGCTGATTGTTGCCGGAAAATGGACGCCAGCAAGCGGCGCTGCGGGTGTTGAAAACCTGCTTGCCCGCGGGGAAAAGTTTAGCGCTCTGGTTGCCAGCAACGACGACATGGCCATTGGCGCCATCAAGCAGTTGAGCAACGCCGGGCTTAGGGTTCCCGACGATGTTTCGATTATCGGCTTTGATAACGTACCCACCGGCGCATTTCTCAGCCCGGCGCTGTCCAGCGTGAAAGAGCCGGTAAGCGACATGATTCATGAAGTGATAAACCGCCTGACGGCGATGCTGGACGGGGGCTATTTCTCCAAAGATAACCTTTACGCTTCTGACCTGATCGTGCGGGATTCGGTGGCGAAAGGTCCGCATTTTATGGCGAAATAACCTTACTCAGTAAAACCGGCAAAGGAGACTCACCCCGCTCTTTTGCCGGTTTTTTTATGCCGGAGCGCCCATCACCGCTTCAACCGTAAGAGCGGCAATCTGCCCGTCCTGCTCTTTAGTTGCCCCGGAAATACCGAGCGCGCCAATCACTACGCCTTGAGCATTGCGCAGCGGAACGCCGCCGTCGATACCCACCAGCCCCCCGTTGCTGTTTTCCAGCGAATAAGCCGGTCCGTTGGGATGTAAATTCGCCCCGACATCACCGCTGTTTGCCTGAAATAGCACCGCTGTTCGCGCTTTTTGCATCGCAATATCGATGGTTGCCAGGAAAGTCCCGTCCATGCGGGCAAACGCGGTCAGGTGGCCGCCAGCGTCCAGCACCACCGCCGACACGGGCGGCAAATCATGGGATTTCACCACGGTTTTAACGCCGTCGAGAAGCGCTTCTGCGAGAGTAAGAGTTAACATCACGGGGAAACCTTAATGGGTTAAAGGAGCCTGTTTTTTGGCGTCAATAACCGCCCAGGTGTGGATAATCAGGCCGAAGGCCGCCAGAATCGCGCCAACCCAGCCGGTGGACTGCCAGCCAAAGCCCGCAGAAATAGTCACCCCGCCAAGCCATGCGCCGAGCGCGTTTGCAATATTGAACGCAGAATGGTTCATCGCCGCCGCCATGGTTTGCGCATCTCCCGCCACGTCCATCAGGCGAATTTGCAGCACCGAAGAGAGCGAAACCATAGTGCCGACCAGCATCACGGTTACCGCCCCAAGCCACGGATAATGCGAGGTATAGACGTAGGCGCTGAGCACCAGAATGGCCCATATCAGCAGCAGGCGAACGGTTTTCTCCAGCCCTCTGTCCGCCAGGCGGCCGCCCACGATATTACCGACGATCATCCCGAGGCCAAACATCGACAGAATCACCGGGATCATGCCCACGGATTGATGAGCCAGTTCCAGCATGGTTGGCTTAACGTAGCTGAATACCGAGAACATACCGCCGCTGCCGATGGCCCCGATAGCCAGCGTCAACAACACCTGTTTGCGGGTAAGCGCCGTCAGTTCCCGCAGCGGACTGGCGTCTTTGTCGCCTTCACTCCACGGCACCCAGGCGCGAACCAGAATAAGCGTCAGCACTGCAAGCCCGCCGACGATGGCGAACGCGCTGCGCCAGCCAAACAGCTGCCCGATAGCGGCAACCGCGGGCACGCCCAGCAGGTTGGCAATCGTCAGGCCGAGCAACACCATCGACACCGCCTGGGCGCGTTTCGCCCGGTCAACCAGACTTGCCGCCAGCAGCGCGGCAACGCCGAAGAAGGTGCCATGCGGGAAACCGGCGAGAAAACGCGCCAGCATCATCGAGTAATAACCCGGCGCAAAGGCGCTCAGCAGGTTGCCGACGGCAAACATCGCCATCAGGACAATCAGAAAATCACGGCGCGCCATGCGTGCGCCGAGCACGGCCAGCAGAGGTGCACCAATAACCACGCCGAGCGCATAAATGCTAATCAGGTGACCGGCTGACGGAATAGAAACGTGCAGCCCGTTGGCCGCATCGGGCAATAAGCCCATGATGACGAATTCGCCGGTGCCGATAGCAAAGCCGCCCATACCAAGGGCGAACAGCGCTTTCAGCAGCCCGGCACGCGACAGAGAGGATGACCCCGCTTCCGCGCTTGCGGTCTGTTCATTGAGTGATGACATAGCGTTTTTTACTTATGCAGGTGAACAAAAAAATGCGCCTCAGGCAGCGGTCTGCATGAGGCGCGGGACTCTTTTACGCCAGGTTATGCGCGGTGCGGTGGTGCCATAAATTCGGCGCCAAGCGGCTCCGGGATATGCTTATTCAGGATAGCGTCGATATCGCGCATGTCGTCAGCGCTAAGCTGCCAGCCATACACTTCCTCAACACCTTCAAGCTGCTGAGGGCGGCGTGCGCCCCACAGTGCGATAGTTGGGCCGGAGTCCAGCACCCAGCGCAGCGCCAGGGCCATGACGCTTTTGCCGTAGCGCTGGTGAGCAAAGGCTTTCAGCTCTTCAACCGCAGCCAGATACTGCCCAAAGCGCGGCGGCTGGAACTTAGGATCGAAGCTTCGCAGGTCGCCTTCGCCAAAGGTGGTTTGCGGATCCATACGCCCGGACAGCAGGCCGCGGCAGATAGCGCCGTAAGCCAACACCACCAGTTGATGATATTTCGCATAGGGCAGCAGTTCGGTTTCGGTTGCGCCACGTTCGAACAGGTTAAGCGGCGGCTGAAGCGTTGCCAGCGGGGCCACGCTGCGGAACTTATCCATCTGAGCCGGAGAATAGTTGCTGACGCCAAGCGCCAGGAACTTGCCTTCGCGGTGCAGGTCTTCAAGCGTACGGGCGGTTTCTTCTATCGCCACCAGCTTATCCGGCCAGTGAACCTGGTACAGGTCGATATAGTCGGTTTGCAGGCGGCGCAGCGAGTCTTCTATCTCTTTACGAATGCGTTCCGGGGTGGAATTACGGGTAACGCGCCCGGCATCGTCCCAGTCCAGCGCCACTTTGGTGGCAATAATTGCCCCGTCACGACGGCCAAGCAGAGCCTTGCCCACCACCTCTTCAGAATGGCCAAAACCATAAACCGGGGCGGTATCAATCAGGTTGATGCCTCGCTCAAGCGCGGCGTGCAGTGTGGCAATCGACTCGTCGTCGTTGCTCCCGCCCCACATGCTGCCGCCAATTGCCCAGGTGCCCAGCCCGACGCGGCTGACCGGTTTAGAAATGCCTGCGATGTGAATCGTTTCGACTGCCATTATTGACTCCCGTCTGTTCTGTGAATCTATAATAACTCATGTCAGGTTGAATTAATTTCAACGAACCCTTGATGATTGAGGCCACTTTTATGCCGGTTCCGGTACGCGGCGAGCTCGCCGATCTGAACGTTTTTCTTGCTATCTGCCGCCGCAAAAGCTTTCGCCTGGCGGCCTCTGAACTGGGGGTTTCCACTTCGGCGCTGAGCCATACCATGCGCGGGCTGGAGGAGCGCCTTGGCGTCCGCCTCCTCAACCGCACCAGCCGCTCGGTAGTGCCCACCGACGCCGGAGAGGCGCTGCTGGGCCACCTGGAAACCGGCTTTTCCCATATCCGCATGGCGCTGGACGAGCTGGATCATTACCGCGAATCCCCCGTCGGCCGGCTGCGCATTAACATCCCGCGCGACGCGGCTCAGCTACTGTTCACTCCGGTGCTGGCGCGATTCATGACCATGTACCCGCGGCTCCAGCTGGAAATCACCGTCGACAATACGCTGGTAGACATTATCGGCAGCGGTTATGACGCGGGCATTCGCTACGGCGAAAGCGTTCCCCGGGACATGATTGCCATGCCGGTGACGCGCAAGCTGAAATGGATTGTCGTCGCCTCGCCCGGCTATCTGAAGAATAGCGCTCACCTGCCCTTATCACATCCCAACGATCTGCTGGCGCACCAATGCATCCGCATGCGGCTCGGCAACGGAACGCTTTATAAATGGGAGCTGAATCATGCGGGAGAGGCGCTGGCGCTGGATGTGCCCGGCTCGCTTATCCTCAACGAGAGCGAGATGATTATTGATACTGCCTTAAACGGCTTCGGGCTTGCCTACTGCCTGGACGTGCGCGTGCGCCCGCTGCTGGAGAGCGGCAAGCTGGTGCAGGTTATCCCGGAATGGGTGTGCGAAGACGAACCGATGGTGATGTATTACCCCAGCCGCAGGCAGCTGCATCCGGGTTTGAGAAAGTTAATTGAGATGATGCGCGAAGTTACGCTGTACTGACCGGGATAACATCAGAGGTATATCCTTCTGCACCGAGCGCGACTCCTGAAACATGTGAATATTTCATCTGGCGGGTACGACCCGTTTGATTTCGGTCAACGCGAAAAGCCCCCGTAAGCGCAAGATGCAGCGGCGGAAATAATAGATATCTTATTATCCCGTAACGAAACAAATAATCTAACAGGGTCGATGAGTGAATGATGAGTAAGCTGAAATTACTGGTGCTGGCGCTGGGTCTGGCCAGCGGTATGGCAAACGCCGCGCTGCCGCTGTTTAACGGGCACGGTGCGCCGGGCGATGTGCATATCGACAACGGCGGGCCGGTATACCTTAACGATAAAGAGATGGTTTTGAAGAAGGTGAACGATAACTTCTATGAAGCGCGTGGTCAGGGCGTGGTTCTGTCTATCGCTATCATGCCGGACGGGACGGCCTCGGTGAGCTGGAACGGCAAACGCCGGGCGAACGGGATGATTGCGCCAGTCCAAAAATAACCACGCTTTCAGGCGGGTGAGTTTGCCTCACCCGCTGCACCGTTTATTCCGCTTTAGCCGGCTTAACGCGCTGGGTCAGGCCACGCAGGAAGTAGCGCAGGAACTGATCGCCACATTCGCGATAGTTTTTATGATCCGGGTTACGCATCATCGCGGTGATTTCCGGCATAGAAATGCGGAACTCCTGGGCAGTCAGGATCTCGAGCACGTCGTCGGACTTCAGCTCAAAAGCGATACGCAGTTTTTTCAGGATGATGTTATTGGTCATCCGGCGCTCGATCTTCGGCTCCGGCTTGCTCTCATCTTTGCCGCGTTTGAAGTAGATAAGCCCGTTGAGAAAGTTTGCCATGATAAGATCCGGGCAGGCCTTAAAGCCTTCTTCGTCCTCTTTCTTCAGCCACGGAACGATTTGTTCCGCGGGGACGTCGGTGCCGGTCAGGGCAAGGATCTTAACGATTCCATCGTTATTCAGGTTCAGCATATAGCGAACGCTTAGCAATACGTCATTATTCAACATGGGGCAATCTCAGGGTCTAAAAGCGGGCAGTATATAGATAAGCGAGCCCATTGTAATAAAAACCGAGCGTATTTACCCGCCAGAGCCTAAATTAGTGGCTATTTATTGGAAGCTTGATGGCGTAAAGTCAGGCTCAGGCTGATAAACATTTTCACGCTAAAAGGTAGACATTTGATCTTAAGACTCTGGCAAGAATCCGACCGCCCTTTCTTACGCACCCTTTACCTCCATTCCCGCCGCGAAGCCTGGCCCTGGCTCGATAGCAGCAGCTGGCACCTCGAAGATTTTGATAGCGTGACTCAGGATGAAAAAATCTGGGTAGCCGAAGATGATGGGCATCGCATCGGCTTTGCTTCGGTATGGGAGCCGGATAACTTTTTACATAACCTGTTTGTTAGCCCGGACTACCACGGTAAGGGCGCGGGCAAGGCGTTATTGCAGAAAGTACAAAGTGAATTCACCAGCACCGGCTCGCTGAAATGCCTGGTGAAAAACCAGCATGCCGCCGAGTTTTATCAGCGTAACGGCTGGCATATTGAAGCCACCGGGGACAGCCCGGACGGCGAGTATTATTTAATGCATTTTGTGTTGGGCCGCTGATGCTAAACCTCCCCCTTAGCGGGAGAGGTTTATAGCGAAGTCCGCCGTATTATACCGCTCTGAAAGCGATTTCAGCCGGGATAACTTCCCCATTCCAGTAAAGCTGAGCCGCAACGCTCCCCGCCAGTTCGCGGTAAAGCGTGGTGATATCGCTTTCCGGGCGGTTAACCACCGTTGGTTTACCGGCGTCCAGGTCTTCACGCAGCGAAATATGCAGCGGCAGCTGGCCTAGCAGGATTGTGTGGTACTGCTGCGCCAGCTTCTCCGCGCCGCCGGTGCCGAAAATAGGCTCGTGGTGGCCGCAGTTGCTGCAAATGTGGATGCTCATGTTCTCGACGATGCCGACCACGGGCACTTCGACTTTCTCGAACATCACAATGCCTTTGCGGGCATCGATAAGCGCGATGTCCTGCGGCGTGGTGACCACCATCGCGCCGGTTACCGGGATATTTTGCGCCAGCGTCAGCTGAATATCGCCGGTGCCGGGCGGCATATCGATAACCAGATAATCCAGATCCGGCCACAGGGTTTCCTGCAGCATCTGCATTAACGCTTTGCTCGCCATCGGCCCGCGCCAGACCATGGCATTTTCGTCGGTCACCAGGTAGCCAATGGAGTTGGTTGCCAGCCCATGAGCGACAATCGGTGCCATATGTTTGCCGTCCGGCGAGGTTGGGCGCTCGTGCTCCGCGCCCAGCATGTTCGGAATAGACGGGCCATAAATATCGGCATCCAGAATGCCCACTTTCGCCCCTTCGGCAGCCAGCGCCAGCGCCATATTGACCGCCGTGGTGGACTTACCTACCCCGCCTTTGCCGGAGCTGACGGCGATAATGTTTTTCACGCCGTTCACGCCGGGCTGGTTTTTCACCCGCTTAAGGGTGGCAATCTGGTGAGTCAGCTTCCAGTCCACCGCCTTCGCGCCGGTGATGCGCAGCAGATCCGAACTGCAACTCTCTTTTAGCGCTTCAAACCCGCTTAACCAGGCAAACGGCATTTGCAGTTCAACGTGCAGCGTGTCGTCCAGCATCGCAACATGGTGCAGCGCTTTCAGGGCGGTGAGATTGTGTTTCAGGGTAGGGTGCTGAAAATTTGCCAGGGTCCCGGCGACCATCGCGCGTAGCTGTTCCGGGGACTTGCTGGACGGGGATTGAGAGTTCATCCCGGCTCCTTATGTTTTTATCGGACATTGCAGTGTGCTAAGCATACCAGAAAGGCGAACAGCTATTCATATCCGGTTATTGCGGGCTTTGGGGTTACTAATCAATTGCCAATCCGGTAATATCAAAACCCCTTTTTTAAATCAGAAGATGCAATTCCCACTATGGCTCAAACCGCGAAGAAAATATTGGTAACGTGCGCCCTGCCGTACGCAAACGGCTCAATCCACCTCGGTCACATGCTGGAGCATATTCAGGCTGATGTCTGGGTCCGTTACCAACGAATGCGCGGCAACGAGGTCAACTTCATCTGCGCCGATGACGCTCACGGCACGCCTATCATGCTGAAAGCTCAGCAGTTGGGCATTACCCCGGAACAGATGATTGCCGAAATGAGCCAGGAGCATCAGACCGATTTTGCCGGCTTCAACATCAGCTATGACAACTATCACTCCACCCACAGCGACGAAAACCGCGAGCTGTCGGAGCTGATTTACGGCCGCCTGAAAGAAAACGGTTTTATCAAGAACCGCACCATCTCTCAGCTTTACGATCCGGAAAAAGGCATGTTCCTGCCGGATCGTTTCGTAAAAGGCACCTGCCCGAAATGCAAAGCGCCGGACCAGTACGGCGATAACTGCGAAGTCTGTGGCTCAACCTACAGCCCAACCGAGCTTATCGACCCTAAATCCGTGGTCTCCGGGGCAACGCCCGAGATGCGTGATTCCGAGCACTTCTTCTTTGACTTGCCTTCCTTCAGCGAAATGCTGCAAGCGTGGACCCGCAGCGGCGCGCTGCAGGAGCAGGTTGCGAACAAAATGCAGGAGTGGTTCGAGTCCGGCCTTCAACAGTGGGACATCTCCCGCGATGCGCCTTACTTCGGCTTTGAAATTCCAAACGCGCCGGGTAAATATTTCTACGTCTGGCTGGATGCGCCAATCGGCTACATGGGCTCCTTCAAGAACCTGTGCGACAAGCGCGGCGACACCACCAGCTTTGAAGAATACTGGAAGAAAGATTCCTCTACCGAGCTGTATCACTTCATCGGCAAAGACATCGTTTACTTCCACAGCCTGTTCTGGCCAGCCATGCTGGAAGGCAGCAACTTCCGCAAGCCGACCAACCTGTTTGTGCACGGCTATGTGACGGTAAACGGCGCGAAGATGTCCAAATCTCGCGGCACCTTTATCAAGGCCAGCACCTGGCTTAAGCATTTTGATGCCGACAGCCTGCGCTACTACTACACCGCCAAGCTCTCCTCACGCATCGACGATATCGACCTTAACCTGGAAGACTTCGTACAGCGCGTGAACAGCGACATCGTGAACAAAGTGGTTAACCTGGCCTCCCGTAACGCTGGCTTTATCGCCAAGCGCTTTGACGGCCAGCTGGCGGCGGAAATTGCCGATGCCGACCTGTACAAAACCTTTACCGACGCGGCAGCAAGCATCGGTGAAGCGTGGGACAGCCGCGAGTTTGGCCGTGCGGTCCGCGAAATCATGGCGCTGGCCGATATCGCTAACCGCTATGTGGACGAGCAGGCTCCATGGGTGGTGGCAAAACAGGAAGGCCGCGATGCCGACCTGCAGGCCATCTGCTCCATGGGCATTAACCTGTTCCGCGTGCTGATGACTTACCTGAAGCCGGTGCTGCCAACCCTGACCGAGCGAGCTGAAGCTTTCCTCAACGCCGAGCTGAGTTGGGACAGCATTCAGGAGCCGCTGCTGAATCACAAAGTGAACAGCTTCAAGGCGCTGTATAACCGTATTGAGATGAAGCAGGTGGAAGCCCTGGTAGAAGCGTCTAAAGAAGAAGTTAAGGCGCTGTCTGCTCCGGTCACCGGCCCGCTGGCCGACGATCCGATTCAGGAAACCATCACCTTCGACGATTTCGCCAAAGTCGATATGCGTATTGCGCTGATCGAAAAAGCAGAATTTGTGGAAGGCTCTGACAAGCTGCTGCGCCTGACGCTGGATTTAGGCGGCGAGAAGCGCAACGTGTTCTCCGGTATTCGCTCCGCTTACCCGGACCCGGCGAAGCTGGAAGGCCGTTTAACCGTGATGGTGGCGAACCTTGCGCCGCGTAAAATGCGCTTTGGTATTTCCGAAGGCATGGTGATGGCCGCAGGCCCTGGCGGGAAAGACATCTTCCTGCTCAGCCCGGACAGCGGTGCTCAGCCTGGTATGGCGGTTAAATAAAAAACAAAACCCCGGATATCCGGGGTTTTTCTTTTGTCAGGCGTCTCTGGCCTGCCCTACCGTTTTGTCCTTCAGGAACAAGAACATCAGCCCCAACCACACCAGGCCACCCAGCAGGTTAAACAGGCTGAACAGCCCGTTACCGCCAAGTTGATAAGCGTGCTTGCTCAGCTCAATACCCACGGTAAAGATCAGCATTTGCAGCATTCCCATCGCCGCAGACACCGTGCCTTTACTCATGTCGCTGGCGAACAGCGTCAGGCGGACCAGGCCGGCGTTTGCAAGGCCAATCCCGAATGCATACAGGCTAAGACCGGCGGTCATCCACAGATAAGCGTGGGACGAAACCACCGTCGCGACAGCGGCCACAATCAGACCAGGCACAATCCACCAGCCGCCCATAATAATCAGGCTGCGGACGCTGCGGCGTGCGGTCAGTTTTGCCAGCACCAGGTTACCGAGGATCAGTGCGCCAAAAATCGGCACCTGCAACAGGCCATATTCGTAGCTGCTGAGGTTTTCGCCGCTAATGATGATAACCGGTGACTGGGCAATCCACGCCAGCAGCGGCAGGCTTACGAAGCCGGTAGCCAGCGCGCCCGCCACAAAGCGGATGTTCTTCAGCACCAGCTTGTAATCACGGCCAAGCTCGGGCAAAGAGAGCTTTTCGCCGAGGCGGGTCGCAGTTTCAGGCATCGCTTTGTGCAGGCCAAAGAAGGAAACAGCGGCCAGCACGGCAAACAGCACAAACATCGTTTCCCACGGCGCAACGTGGATCCAGGCAGCCCCTACCAGCGGGCCGAGCAGCGGCGCTATCAGCGCTACGTTTGCCATCAGGGCGGTGATTTTAATGCACACCGCCTCTTCAAACGATTCCTGAATTGCGGCGTACCCCACCGCGCCAATAAAGCAAAGGCTGATGCCCTGCAGGAAGCGCAGGAAAGTAAATTGCTCAATATTTTGTGCCAGCAGCGTCGCCAGGCAGGTGACGATGAACCACACCACGCCGGTCAGCATTACCGGACGGCGGCCGATACGGTCGGACAGCGGCCCCAGCAACCATTGCAGGAACATGCCGCCCGCCAGGTAGGCGGTCATCGAGGTCGGCACCCATTCAATGCCGGCCTGGTATTGATCCACCACGGCCAGCATTCCCGGCTGGATCATATCGTTGGCGATATAAGTTGAGAATTCGTAGAGCACCAGGCAGAGCGGAAACAGCAACGCCTGACGGCCTAACGATTTGTTAGCTATCGTATTATTTTGCATTAGGAACTCAGAAGATAAAAAAACGCGCAGAGTGTATTCAATTGCCCGCGCGGATAACAGTTTGTTGCAGATGAAAAGCACGGGTTGTAAAAGCGCGCATATGATAACCCAATTGTATTAAGGATTTCTTAATCTGTGATGAATATTCTCTCCTCATCATTTTCCTACCCGCGCAGCACTCGCCGTTTACATAATGCAAAGTTTTCCTAAACCAACGGTAAATAAGACAAAACTGCTTTACCGACTGCCGCCACGCTTCTATCTTTTCCAGCTTTTCATCCTGATAATGCTGGCTGTCATTTTTAGCTGGCTTGCCAGAGATGAAGGGCTGGATCGCTGGATAACCGGGTACTGGTTTGATGCCGCCACCCGGCAGTTCCCGCTACAGAACAACCGGCTGCTGGATTTGCTGAACCACCGCCTGTTAAAGGATTTGGTGATAGTCGGGGGAGCGCTGTCCCTGATTTGGGGCCTCTGGCGCCGCCAGCCACGGCTGGTGGTCGTGGCGCTCTTAATCGGCCTCGGGGCCTTAACCGTCGGCATCCTGAAGGATTTTAGCCACCACTCCTGCCCGTGGAGCCTGGCCGAATACGGCGGTAATGCCGTTTCTTACCCGCTGTTTGGCGCCGTTCCGGCAGGCAGCGGGCCAGGGAGATGTTTTCCCGGCGGCCACGCGTCCAGCGGCTTTGGGGTGATGGCATTGTTCTTCTTGTTTTATCGCGAACGCCCGCGCCTGGCGTGGTTTTGCCTGTTTGCCGGTGTCTTTCTCGGCCAGATGATGGGCTACGGCCAGGTGATGCGCGGCGCGCACTTTTTCAGCCACAACCTGTGGGCGGGTTGGTGGGTATGGTTAACCCAGGTGGCGATTTATGGCCTGCTGTCCACCTGGCTTGTAAAGGAACAGGAAACGTTATGATGGAAAGTCTCAACCAGAATCTGTTTTTGCTGATTAATGCCACTCCGGCCTCCCCGGAATGGATAATCAAGCTGGCTATTTTCTTCGCCAAAGACCTGATAAGCATCGTCCCGCTGCTGATAGCCATTCTCTGGCTTTGGGGGCAACGTAAGCAAATGAACGCCCAGCGCCAGGTGGTTATCAAGACGGCGATGGCGCTGATTATCAGCGTGATCCTCTCATGGGTCATTGGGCAACTGTTCCCGCACGACCGCCCGTTTGTTACCGGGCTGGGCTATAACTTCCTGCATCATGCGCCGGACGACTCCTTCCCGAGCGACCACGGCACGGTGATTTTCACCTTCGCGCTGGCCTTCCTGTGCTGGCACCGCGTCTGGTCCGGTATTTTACTGTTTGTTATCGGCTGCGCGATTGCATGGTCCCGCGTGTATCTCGGCGTCCACTGGCCGCTGGATATGCTGGGCGGCCTGCTGGTCGGCATGAGCGCCTGCCTGCTATCGCAGCTGGTCTGGAACCTGCGCGGGCCGCAAATCCACCGACGCCTGCACCTGATCTACCGTTTTTGCTTTGCGCTGCCTATCCGTAAAGGTTGGGTGCGTGACTAAGCCTCTTGCGGCAGGTAAAATACGTTAACTAAAGCCCTGCCTTAGCGGGGCTTTTTAATGTTCAGAGGCCGCTATGGAAACCCGCCGTGACGAGCGCATTAACCGCCTGGTACAGGCGCTAAAGCGCAGCGATAAAATGCATCTTAAAGAAGCGGCGCAGCTGCTTGGCGTGTCGGAAATGACCATCCGCCGCGACCTGAACAGCGAGCCGGGCCAGGTCGTGCTGCTTGGCGGCTATGTGGTGCTTGAGCCAAGAAGCGCGGGTGCCAGCCATTACCTGTTAAGCGACCAGAAAACACGCCAGATTGATGAGAAACGCCACGCCGCGCAGCTTGCTGCCCGCCACGTTGTTGCTCACCAGACGGTGTTCTTCGACTGCGGCACCACCACGCCCTATATCATCGATGCGCTGGACGACGAGCTGGTCTTCACCGGCGTTTGTTACTCGCTGAACACTTTTCTGGCCTTGCAGGACAAACCCAACTGCCGGGTGATTTTAAGCGGCGGCGAGTTTCACGCCAGTAATGCGATTTTTAAGCCGATAAACTTTCAGGAATGCCTCGGCAATATCTGCCCGGATATCGCGTTTCTTTCCGCGGCAGGGGTTCACCTTCGCCACGGCGCGACCTGTTTTAATCTCGATGAATTACCGGTTAAACACTGGGCGCTGAGCATGGCTCAGCAGAGCATTCTGGTGGTGGATGATACCAAGTTTGGCAAGGTGCGCGCCGCCTGCATGGGACCGCTGACGGCGTTTGATACAATAATCAGCAATCAGCCTCCCGCCGCAGAGTTTGTGGACTACGCCGCGGCGGAAAGCATTACTCTCGAGTGGTAAGCCTTACGAGAACCAGCTGCCGAACCAGCTGTGGAATTTCATCAGCACAAAGTCCCACATGCGGCTGAAGAAGCCGCCCTCTTCTACCGGCTGCATCACCATCAGCGGGCGCTGCTCGATAGATTTGCCGTTCAGCTGGAAGTCGATAGTGCCGACAACCTGCCCCTGCTTCAGCGGAGCGGTAAGCTGCGGCTGATTCAGCGTAAAGCTGGCTTTCAGGTTTTTAAGCTGGCCGCGAGGAATAGTGACCGAGCCGCCCTCGCCCGCACCAAGATTCACTTCGCTCTTATCACCGAACCACACGCGCTGGGTCACAAAAGTGGCATCCGGCTTAATCGGGGTTACGGTTTCATAGAAGCGGAAGCCCCACGTCAGCAGCTTTTCGCTTTCGTTAAAGCGGATGCGGTCGGTTTTAGCCCCGAGCACCACGGAGATAAGGCGCATATCCCCGGAAGTTGCAGAAGCGACCAGGTTGTAGCCCGCCCCTTCGGTGGTGCCGGTTTTCATACCGTCCACGTTCAGGTTAGAGCTCCACAGCAGGCGGTTACGGTTCGGCTGCTTGATGTTGTTGAAGGTGAACTCTTTCTCTTTATGTACCGCATATTCGTCCGGCACATCATGAATCAGCGCCTGCCCCAGCAGCGCCATGTCGCGCGCGGTGCTGAACTGGCCAGGCGCATCGAGGCCGTGCACGGTTTTGAAGGTGGTATTGGTGAGCTTCAGCTTTTGCGCGTAGTTGTTCATCAAGCTGACGAACGAGTCCTGGCTACCCGCCACATAATCGGCAATGGCGATGCTGGCATCGTTGCCGGACTGAATAATCACGCCTTTGTTTAAATCCTCAACCGAGACTTTATCGCCCGGCTTCAGGAACATCAGCGACGAGCCGCGCAGCACCGGGTTGCCGGTAGCCCAGGCATCTTTACCGATGGTCACCATATCCGTAAGGTGAATTTTGCCGGCCTTGAGCGCCTGCCCCACCACGTAGCTGGTCATCAATTTGGTCAGGCTTGCCGGATCCAGCTGCGAGTCAGCATTCCCTTCGGCCAGCACTTTCCCGCTGGCGTAGTCCATCAAAATCCAGGCTTTGGCGTCTACCTGGGGAGCATCTGCGGTCTGCTCAGCGCTCAGCGCAGGAGCCGCCACCAACAGCAGGGTCGTTCCCGCCGCTAAAGCACGTAACGTTGCAGGCATTTGCAAGCTCTTCATAAAACCACCTGAGTATCCATTCTTAAAAATCACGGCGCGCGCCGCCACCCATATGTCAGGATGTGAGTAATAACGCACGAATCCACTTAAAGAAACATAGAGTTGGTAAAGTTTGTTAAGTTTATTCGATATCTGGCCGACTTGCCGCCGTTGCGCTTATTTTTTTAGCTTTGGTTGAGTTGTTGTGGTGTTTTCGTCATCAAGCTGCGCGATACTCAACCTCCACCAGCAAAAAAAGGAACCATCATGATTACCGTTTGGGGCAGAGATAATTCCACTAATGTTAAAAAAGTGTTGTGGTGTCTGGAAGAGCTGAACCTGCCGTACCGTTCTATTCCCGCCGGAGGGAAGTTTGGCCTGACGCACGATGCAGAATACCTGGCGATGAACCCGAACGGGCTGGTACCTTGCCTGCATGACGACGCGTACGGGCTGACGCTCTGGGAGTCGAATACCATCGTGCGCTATCTCGCCGCTGAATATGGCCGCGATAAATTATGGGTGAATGAACCCGCCCGAAGAGCGAAAGGGGAAAAATGGATGGACTGGTCGGCAACGGCCGTTTCCGGCCCTTACCGCGACGTCTTCTTCAATATGGTGCGCCTGCCGCCCGAGCAGCGCAGCCAGGAGCAAATTGAGCGCGGCATCATCGCCTGCAATAAGCTGTTCGCCATTGCGGATGCGGAACTCGCCAGACAACCGTGGCTCGGCGGCGATGCATTCGGCACCGGCGATATCGCCTTCGGCCCGCAGATTTACAGCCTGCTTAACCTCGACATTCCGTGGGACGCGGTGCCAAATCTACAGCGCTGGTATCAGCAGTTGACCCAGCGCCCGGCATTCCAGAAAGTCATTATGATCCCGCTAAGCTGACGGGCTCAGCTTTAACAGCTCGCCGTGAGTTTCGTCGGTCAGGACATACAGATAGCCGTCCGGGCCGACTCTTACATCGCGAATGCGCTGTTTTCTCCCTGCGCGATAAATAAATGGCCTTTGCCGTCAAACGCACGGCGACTAATCCCGAATAATTAAGAACAAGCTTCAAAAAATAGCACAGTCTCAAATGCTCCTGACTGCATAAAGGGTGAATTAACCATTGATTGAATAAGCAATCTATTTTTTCGATTATAGATACTTCCCTGTATTACTGAAGCACTTATTAAAAAGCATATCAATCTGCCTTTTATCTTCGGGCGTCTGTAACGGATATACTTTCGGTACATCAACGGCATTTGTAACTCTGTTAACTATACCCGCAACGCCGACAGGCCTACCTTTTGAATCATTATAGGCGCGCCCATCAGTAACAATATGCTGAGATGATAATTCATTAACTTTCATGCGAAAACCTCGAAATAAAAAGTAAAGTAATAATTTCCAGAACCTTTCAGCCTGAAGGGATATTTTTTCACAGAGTTTAAGCCATTATCTTTAGACGTGATATTTTCACGTTGAGGAATGAGTGAAATCTTAATGTTTCAATAACAACACCCGGCGATGCCCGATGCCGCCTTTTAGAAGGTTTAATCGCGCAGCCGGTTGATATGAATGGTTAAAAACATGATTTCATCGTGGCTCAGGCTGTAGTTATAGTTTTTGCTGAGATAAGCGTTAATTTTATGAGCGCATTGCCAGGCCTGCGTCATCGCCTCTTTAATGCCTTCGTACAGGCTTTGATCCTCATGGCTGACCGCCTGGTTATTCATCATTCGCAGGGTGAAAAACTTCAGGTGGGTAATAATGCGCTGGTAGTTCAAAGAACTCTCATCGTATTTAATTTTTAATTCATACTTAATAATCGAAAGAACATCTTTGATGATATTGGCGCTCTGCATCGTGCTTTGCATATCGTTCACTTTGGCATTAGCCAGGTGCAATGCAATAAATCCGGCCTCGTCTTCCGGCAGTTCCACCTCAAGCTTGCGGTTGATTAACGCGACGGCCTCGCACGCCAGCTCGAACTCTGGTGCGTAAAACTTTTTAATATCCCAAAGCAGCATATTCTTTATCGCCAGCCCTTTTTTATGGCGCTGCACGGCAAAGTTAATATGGTCGCTAAGAGCAAAAATAAGCGACTCCTGTACTTCAATAGCCAGACGCTGCTGCGCCAGCTGCAAAATGGCCTGAGTGATAAGCAAGTGTTCCAGCGGAATAGAGTTCACCAGCTCGCTGAGCACCTCGCTGATGCCGCCGCTTTTTTTAATAAACTGGCTCTCTATTTCCTGTGCCGCAAGCGAGTCGCCTTCGCGTTTACCAAACCCGATCCCACGGCCAACCGCCACAATCTCGCAGTGTTTGTCATCAACGGCAATTACCGCGTTATTGCTCAAAACTTTCAGGACTGTAATCACTGAAACCCCTATCCGTTACTGATTGACGGCGGCAGCACTCCGGCGCTGCCGCTCGTCGCTGGCTGGTTGTTATAACGCGTTATTTTTCATAACGTCAGCATACCAGCCAGCGCTTTTTTTCGGGATTCGACGCAGATCCTTCAGGTCAAATTCGTCGCGATTAACATAGATAAGACCGTAGCGTTTGGCGCAGCCCTGGTGGGTGGAAATCAGATCCAGCGCCGACCACGGCGTATAACCAAAGACCTCAACCCCATCGGTGATAGCCAGCTGCATCTGTTCAATGTGCAGGCGCAGGAAGTCGATACGGTAATCATCGTTAATCTCGCCATTCTCATCGAGTTTATCAAATGCGCCCAGCCCGTTTTCGGTTATCAACAGCGGCAGATGGTAGCGGTCCCAGATTTCACGCAGCGTATTACGGAAGCCCACCGGATCGATTTCCGTACCAAACTGCGTACGCGGTAGATGCGGGTTCGCCGCCCCACGGTGTACGCCATCTTCCCCCGACTTCAGCAGCTTATTGCCGCCGCGCACCACTTCATCGTTGCCGTCGCCGCGGCTGGCCTCAACCGCCTGCGTGGTGTAGTAGTTAAACGCGATAAAATCTGGGCGGCCGCTTTTTAGTACTTCGGCATCCCCAGGCAGCATCTCCGGGGTGTAGCCCTTCTCTTCCATATAGCGCCAGGCGAGAGTGTTGTACTCGCCTCTCGCCGCCACATCCAGATACAGCCAGTTGCGGATAGCGTTGTAGTTAAAGGCCGCCTGAATATCTTCCGGCTTGCTGCTGGCGGGGTAAATCACCGCAATATTGGGCGCGGGGCCAATTTTTGAATCAGGATATTTAGTATGCAGATCCCGCATCGCCATCGCCTGCGCCACCATCATATGGTGGTTTTGCTGGTACAGGTTTTTCTTTTTATCGGCCTGGGTCGAGAGTTTAGGATCAAGCGTTCCCAGCGCCTCGCCCTGAAGGATCATTAAGTTCTGCTCGTTGATCGTCAGCCAGTACTTCACCTTATCGCCAAATTCATCAAACAGAACGTTGGCGTAGCGGGCAAAAGCATCGACGCTCGCGCGGTTATGCCAGCCGCCTTTTTCCTGAAGCGCCTGAGGAAGATCGAAGTGATACATCGTTACAATCGGCACAATATTATGCGCCAGCAGTTCGTCTATCAGGTTGCGGTAAAAATCTACCCCGGCTTTGTTAACGTCCCCTTCTCCGTCCGGGATTATTCGTGTCCAGGCAATTGAGAAACGGTAGGTTTTAAACCCCAGTTCGGCAAACAGGGCGATATCTTCGCGGTAGCGGTGGTAATGGTCGCTGGCGACTTTGAAGTCGGTTGTTCCCTCGGGGTAGCTTTCACGGGCATCAATTACCGACGGCCCTTTACCGTCTTCGTTCCATGCGCCCTCAACCTGATAGGCCGAGGTTGAGGCTCCCCAGAGAAAGTTTTTTGGAAAGGGTTTGAGTTCCCGATATCTCATAGTTAACTCCTTAATGAATCATGATAAAGAGAGCAGCGTGTCGCCAACGCGAGCCTGCGGCTGGGTCTGTTTTTGCAGCTGTTGATAGCTGTCGGCATTGGCAATGATGACCGGCGTAATGGTGTCGTATCCCGCCTGCTCTATCGCTTCTCTGTCAAACTCGAGCAGCAGATCGCCGCGCTTAACCTGCTGGTTTTCTGCTACGTGGATTTGATAGTGCTCGCCGTTGAGCTGCACGGTATCGAGGCCAACGTGGATCAGGATTTCAGCCCCGTGTTGGGAGAGAATTTGCAGCGCGTGGCCTGAGTCAAAAGTGGCCGAAACCGTGCCGTCGACCGGGGAAAAAACTTTGTTTCCGTCAGGCCGGATGGCCAGGCCGTCGCCGACGACGCCGCTGGAAAAGACCTTGTCGTTAACCTGCTCCAGCGGAACGATAGTGCCGCTCATCGGTGCCACAATTTTTTCGGCACTCACGGCAGCAGTCTGGGTCGCCGCAGGCTTATTATCTGCCGTCGCCCCGGCGCTGCCTTCTTCGGGAATATCCTCGAAACCGACGATATAAGTGAGAACGGCAGCAAGCACAAAGGAGACACAAATCCCAAGGATCAGCCCGCCGAAACCTTCACCATAGAAAATCGGCAGCGTCAGCAGGCTGGGGATACCGGTAGAAATCGCCGCGCTGTTAGAATACCCAACGATGCCGCCCCCGACCGCCGCCGCAATAACGGCGCAAACGAACGGTTTTTTCAGCTTTAAGGTCACGCCATACACGGCGGGCTCGGTGATGCCAAACAGAGCCGTAATAAAGGTACTTCCTGCCAGGGCCTTCATTTTCTTATTTTTGGTTTTCAGCATAACCGCCAGCACCGCCCCGGCCTGGGCAAATACCGCCGGTACGGTGGCAGCCTTGAGGGTGCTGCGCCCGATAGTCGTGATGTCGTTGATGATCACCGGCGTAAACGCCCAGTGCATCCCAAAGATAACCAGAATCTGCCAAACCGCGGCAATCAGCGCGCCGGCCAGAATCGAGTTAAAACCGAAGATGGTGACGAAGAAGCTGGCCGCCAGTTCGCTGGTATAAATACCGATTGGCCCGATGGTTATCAGCGTCAACGGCACCATAATCACTAACAGCAAAAACGGAGTGACAATGCTGCGCACCGTTTCATGGATGAATTTGTTGAACAGTCGTTCCAGCTGGCACATCACCCAAATGGATAAAATAATCGGAATGACGGTTGAGGTGTATTTCATCAGCACTACCGGAATACCGGCAAAGCTAACGTCCGCTTTGGTATTGAAAAGCTCGATAATGGAGGGGTAAATCAGCGCCCCGGCTATCGACACCGCAACAAAAATATTGCCCTGGAATTTCCGCGCCGTGGTAATTGCCAGCATGATCGGCAGGAAGTAAAACAGGCTGTCCGCCGCCGCCGCCAAAATCACATAGGTGCTTTCGGTTTTGCTCATCCAGCCTTCTGCCAGGGCAATGCTCAAAAGCCCTTTCAGCACGCCGGATGCGGCCATCGCCCCCAGCAGCGGGGTAAAGATCGATGAGATAATGTCGATCATTTTGCTAAACACGTTGGTGTTATTGGACCGGCTGCCCTGCTGGCTAGCGTGAGAGTCATCCAGCAGGGATGAGATCTCTCCAATCTGGCGATATACCTCCGAAACCCGGTTGCCAATAACCACCTGAAACTGGCCAGAAGCCTTCATTGTGGCAATCACGCCTTCGAGCTGTTCGAGGCCAGCCACATCCACTTTATTGATATCACGCAGAGAAAAACGCAGTCGTGTAGCGCAGTGCACCACCGTCACGACGTTATCTTCTCCGCCAACAAGGCGCAAAACATTTTCAGCCAACCATTTGATATTCATATTATTTACCTTTCGCTTAGCGCGCTTTTGTTATCCATGGGCCAAAAAAAAACCTGACCAGCAGCATGTCGGCACAGGGCAACATGCTGCTGGTCAGGTTTCGCTCGGGCTTTACCCGATAACGTCCTTAATCAGGTTTCGTTATATAAAACTCCCTCGTGGCTAACAATCAACAGTTTGTGAATCTGTGACTGAGAGCAGAAAAATTGTTACCGGGAACAATGTGGAAACTCACTGCCGTCCAGCAATGACTCGCAGTGGCTGAAGTGAACCAGGCTAGATTCCTGCTGTACCGCCCAGACGCCTGCCTGGCCAAGCATAGCGAAGTGACGCCCGTTGTGAACCGGCACGATAACCTTATTGCAGTAGCGCCTGATGTTACTAATCAGGACCGGGAAAATGGGCCTGCTGATGTTCAAAGTGGCGTAATGCTTATTAAAGCGGACAACTTCACAACCCTGAGTGAATAAGGGGATCGCGCTGCTATTGAAGGCTCCCATCTCATCAATCCAGAATCCAGTCTCTGGCCGCTCGCGGGAGTGATTACTGAAAAATTTAATAAACGGCAGCCCCTGCGCCAGGGATTTTGCCTCGCTGCTGACAATGCAGAACAACCCGTTATCGATAAACCAGCCGGCTTTTCTATCCAGCCACCCGGCCTCCTCCTCAAAAATACGCCCGCCGATACTTTCGTCCTGCATAGCGTAATTTGTTAACACCCGACACCCGTTAACCTCAACACGGGTTTCCAGTTCAACGCCTAATAATTGCCCATCCGGAGAGGAGATTGGCAGCGCCCAATGCTGCATGTTCATTAATATTCCCTTATTATCGTAACCCACTGATAATTGATCGCTTTTACCAATCAATCAAATAAAATTGATCGTTATCGCAAAACCTACCAATTTTAGTGGTATATCCATCTGGTTGATTTAAGGAAAGATTAAAATCTACAATGAGATTAATCGCAGTCGATATCCAGCATTTTTCACCGCTCAATCAGCGCCCAGGACTGAGGGTTAAAGCAACACCTGTTGAACGCAGGGGTGCACGCTCAAAAAACGAACTGCAATTATCCAGTACAAATTCCGGCCCAACCTCTGTAGAATCGCTGCCTTAATATTTCTAATAATTGAACACTTTTTAAGCTATGAGCAATGTAACCCACCAGCCGCGTATCGGCTTTGTCTCCCTCGGCTGCCCGAAAAACCTCGTGGACTCCGAACGTATCCTGACCGAACTGCGTACCGAAGGCTACGACGTGGTGCCAAGCTATGACGACGCCGATATGGTTATCGTCAACACCTGCGGTTTTATCGACAGCGCCGTGCAGGAATCGCTGGAAGCGATTGGCGAAGCCCTGAACGAAAACGGAAAAGTGATCGTCACCGGCTGCCTGGGTGCAAAGGTAGATCAGATCCGTGAAGTGCATCCTAAAGTGCTGGAAATCACCGGCCCACACAGCTATGAGCAGGTTCTGGAGCACGTTCACCACTATGTGCCAAAACCTCAGCACAACCCGTTCCTGAGCCTGGTGCCGGAACAGGGCGTGAAGCTGACTCCGCGCCACTACGCATACCTGAAAATCTCCGAAGGCTGCAACCATCGCTGCACCTTCTGTATTATCCCGTCTATGCGTGGCGATCTGGATAGCCGTCCGATTGGCGACGTGCTGGCAGAAGCTAAGCGCCTGGTAGAAGCCGGCGTCAAAGAGCTGCTGGTTATCTCCCAGGATACCTCAGCCTACGGCGTGGACGTTAAGCACCGCACCGGTTTCTGGAACGGCGCGCCGGTCAAAACCAGTATGGTGAGCCTGTGCGAACAGCTGGCTAAGCTTGGCGTGTGGACGCGCCTGCATTATGTCTACCCTTACCCGCACGTTGACGACGTAATTCCGCTGATGGCCGAAGGCAAAATCCTGCCGTATCTGGACATCCCGTTACAGCACGCCAGCCCGCGTATTCTGAAGCTGATGAAGCGCCCGGGTTCTGCTGACCGCCAGTTGCAACGCATTAAGCAGTGGCGCGAAATCTGCCCGGATCTGACCCTGCGTTCGACCTTTATCGTCGGCTTCCCGGGTGAGACCGAAGAAGATTTCGAGATGCTGCTCGAGTTCCTGAAAGAAGCTCGCCTGGATCGCGTTGGCTGCTTCAAGTACAGCCCGGTTGACGGCGCAACGGCCAATGAGCTGCCGGACCAGGTACCGGAAGAAGTGAAGGAAGAGCGCTGGAATCGCTTTATGCAGCTCCAGCAGAAGATCTCCGCCGAACGCCTGCAGGAAAAAGTGGGTCGTGAAATTCTGGTGATGATCGACGAAGTTGATGAAGAAGGTGCGATTGGCCGCAGTATGGCAGACGCCCCGGAAATCGACGGCGCGGTTTACCTGAACGGTGAAACTAAGCTGAAGCCGGGCGACGTAGTACGCGTGAAAGTTGAAAACGCGGACGAATACGATCTCTGGGGTTCAGTCGTTTAATCCTTTCTGTCCTCCTCCACCCGGAGGAGGACAATTCTACTCAGAACGTATAGCTCATCCCCACTGTAAGCTCACGCAAATTATTCTTATTCACCATCGGGCTGTCGCTTATCGTATCCGGGTAAAAGCGCTGGGTAAGCTGCGCCCAGGTATTCCACTGCGGCGTCCAGGCATAGTTCATGGCAAGCCGGGCATAAGGCAGGAAGCTTGCCTGCGGCCGCCAGGTCGCTAACCCGGTCTTCGCCGATTCTTTATCAGAGATACCGTAGTAGTAGCGAGTATTCTGCGCGTTAGAGAAATCCACGCCCACTTCCGGCACCAGGGTAAACCCGCCCCACTGCGCCATCGCTATCCAGCCGGCGTTAGCAACCACGCCATTACTGACCCCCAGGGTATCCGCCGCCAGCGTGGCGCTCAATGCACCCAGCGGCGTGGTGTATAGCAGCTGCATGCCACCCATCATGGTGCTGTTACGATTATTCAGCCCACGCAGCGCAGGCGTTTGTCCCATTGAGGCGCGGTATTGTGTGTCGTAGTAATAGACTTTGGCGCGCAGCAGGAGCGTGTCGGTATTGATGAAGTTGTAGCCAGCCTCGGTGCCGTCGATATACCAGGTTTTTCCGTCGTAGCCGATATAGGGCAGCGCCCAGCGTTCCTGATGGCGGGTCTGGTAGGGTAACTGATACAGGCCGCCCTGCACCCCGGCGGACCAGTTAGCGGCAGGGCTGGAGGTGGCAACAAGGAGCGGGCTTAACAGCAGAGCCCCGGTAATTTTTCGCATTTGTTCACTCCGGGGCGACGGCTTTACGGCGTATCGCTACCCTTTAATCTTCGGATCCAACGCATCCCGCAGTCCGTCCCCCAGCAGGTTGAACGCCAGCACGGTAAGAAAAATGGCAAGACTCGGGAAAATAGCAACGTGCGGGGCAATAACCATATCCGCCCTCGCCTCGTTCAGCATCGCGCCCCATTCAGGGGTTGGCGGCTGAGCACCAAGCCCGAGAAACGACAGGCTGGCGGCGGAGATAATAGAAGTTCCGATGCGCATCGTAAAGTAAACCACGATAGATGAGACGGTCCCCGGCAGGATATGCCGGAAGATAATAATCGCATCCGGAGCGCCAATACTACGAGCAGACTCGATAAAAGTTTGCTGTTTAAGCACCAGTGTATTGCCGCGCACCAGGCGAGCGAACGCAGGAATACTGAAAATGGCGACGGCAATGATGACATTGGTCATGCCGCTGCCCATTATCGCCACCACGGCAATAGCCAACAGAATACCGGGGAAGGCAAACAGAACGTCGCAAATGCGCATCACAATGCGGTCCCACCAGCCTTCGTAATACCCCGCCAGCAGGCCGAAGAAGGTGCCTATCAACGCGCCAATCAGCACCGAAAAGACCCCGGCGGCCAGGGAAATTTGCGCCCCCACCAGCACGCGGCTAAAGATGTCGCGCCCGAGAGAGTCAACGCCAAACCAGTGCAACATCGAAGGCCCTTCGTTCAGCCGGTCATAGTCGAAATAGTTTTCAGCATCAAAAGGCGCAATCCAGGGGGCAATCAAAGCAACCACAATCAGCAGCAGCACAAACAATCCGGCGGTCATGGCCACCGGCTGCTGGCGGAAGCGGCGTAAGAACTCGCTCCACGGAGTGCGAATTTGGCCGCTGCGAACGGTGGGCATCGCGTTTACTATGGCCTGGCGTCGCCAGTTTAAAAGTCGCATCCTTATTTGTACCTGATGGCCGGGTTAATGGCGGCGTAAAGCAGGTCCACCACTAAGTTGATAACAATAAACTCCAGCGAAAACAGCAGCACTTCCGCCTGAATCACCGGGTAGTCGCGCATCTCTACCGAATCCACCAGCAGGCGCCCTAACCCCGGCCAGTTAAACACTTTCTCGACCACAATCGAGCCGCCAAGCAGGAAACCAAACTGTAGTCCCATCATGGTGATAACCGGGATCATCGCATTACGCAGGCCGTGCTTAACCACGATAAGCGTCTCGCTCACGCCTTTAGCGCGCGCGGTGCGCATATAGTCCTCATGCAGCACATCGACAAACGAGGCGCGGGTAAAACGAGCCATCACCGCCGCGACGGCAGCACCAAGGGTTATCGACGGCAGAATATAGTGTTGCCAGCTGTCGGCGCCTACCGTCGGCAACCAGCCCAGTTCGACCGAGAAAACCTGCATCAAGAGCATGCCAAGCGCAAAAGCCGGGAACGAGATCCCGGAAACGGCAAGCGTCATACTCAGGCGGTCCGGCCAGCGGTTGCGCCAGACGGCGGCCACAATGCCGGTCACCAGGCCAAACAGCGTCGCCCAGGCCATGCTGGTTATCGTCAGCCATAGCGTTGGCATAAAGCGGCTGGCAATCTCTTCAGAAACCGGGCGGCGAGAAACCAGCGAGGTACCAAAGTCGCCCTGCACAACGTGGGTGATGTAGTGCAGGAACTGCCGCCACAGCGGCTGATCCAGCCCCAGCTGTTTACGCACCAGTTCGATGACGGTGGCGTCGGCTTCCGGCCCGGCAATCAGCCTCGCCGGGTCGCCCGGCAGGAGGTGCACAAACAGGAATACCAGCACCGCCACAATAAGCAGCGTTGGGATCAGGCCGAAGAGGCGTTTGAGGAAATAGTTAAACATCGAGACCCCTCACCCTAACCCTCTCCCCAGAGGGGAGAGGGGACGAAAGGCAGAGTATGGAATCCTTCTCCCATAAACGGCGAGGGGACGAAAGGCAGAGCATGGCCCCCCTCTCCCTTAAAGGGTGTACGTTCCGGGGACATAGTAGACAGATGTTCGGGGACATAGTGAACACCTTTTAACATCTTTTACCCATGATGATCGACCGGTTCTTCAGGTCGATCATTCCCACTTTCGTGCTGTACCACCACACCTCATAACAACCGTCCTCACCGCTTTCCTTCAGCCCCACTCGCTCTCCCCTGAACGCTTTGCCCGCTTTCAGGCTGATACCTCTGATGCTCAGGCTTCCACTGATATCCACTTTTCTTACCGCCACGCCGTCATCGTACTCCGGCCCGGGAGCATCGCTTCTGTACTGTCTGGCCGAAGGCTGATAGCGCGAACCCGGGACCGCCATATTCAGTCCCTCATGCGGGCGTTCAAAGTTATAGACCTCCCGCCAGTGGTCAAATACCCGCTGGAGCTGGTCGCTGTCCGTGAACCATTTCCCCTGCAGAACCTCCGCCTTCAGACTGCGGTGAAAACGCTCGAGCTTGCCCTGCGTCTGGGGATGATAAGGCCGCGAGTGCCCCACCCGGATACCCTGACGCATCAGCCACAGCTCCAGCGCGGTCCAGGTCCCGGTGGTGTCTCCCCAGGGCGCCCCGTTATCCATGGTCATCCTCTCCGGCAGGCCATAGCGCTCAAACACCTTTGTCAGATGTGACTGCACGGTCTCACGCCGCTCGTTGTCGCAGTGCGTCAGGCAGAGTGAAAACCGGGAGTGGTCGTCCAGCAGCGTGAGGGGATGGCTGCGCCCACCGGCGAAGGGAAAGTGTCCCTTAAAATCCATCTGCCAGAGGGCGTTCGGCCTGCCGTGTTCGAAGCGACCGGCAGAGGGGATACCCGGCGGTACACCGGGTAGCAGGCCGTGACGGTGCATCAGGTTGTGCACGGTACTGACGGCAGGAAGGTGGTGCCCCTGCGCTTCCAGCCAGGCCTTAATCTTGCGGGCTCCCCAGCGGGGATGGGCCAGGTGTGCCTGCTGTAACAGGTCAGCCACCTGAGCGGCGGTGGCGTTGGGAGAATGATGGGGAGCCCGTGAGCGGTCAGCGAGGCCGGGAAGTCCGGCCTCGAGAAAGCGGCAAAGCCACTTATATCCGGTGGCGGGCGCGATGCCGAAGTGGCGACAGAGCGCCCGGATGTTAGCCCCGTCCTGCGAGGCAAAGTGAACAAACTCGTGACGTAATGACATGGTATCTCTCGCATCCCAGGGCATAAGCGACTCCGGAAGAGGGTTCTTATGCCGTAGTTGTAAGTGTCTACCATGTCCCCGAACAAGTGTTCACCATGTCTCCGGTATGTACAAAGGGAGAGGGAGCAGAGACCGACCTCGTTTTCCCCCTCTCCCTTTAAGGGAGAGGGATGGGGTGAGGGTAAAAGCCACTCTACTTCAGGTCCGCATTATCAAAGCTGAATCCGGTATCCGGCATCACATAGAACCCGGTGAGGTTTTTGCTGTGGGCGGAAACCAATTTTTCTACCACCAGCGGCACCCACGGAGACTCTTTCCAGATGGTGTCCTGGGCGTCTTTATACAGCTTCGCTTTCTCCTGTGGATTGGTGGTTTGCAGCGCCCCGGTCAGGTCTTTGTCTACCTGAGGGTTGCTGTAGAAAGCGGTGTTGAACAGCGTTGGCGGCCAGTTCTGGGAGGCAAACAGCGGAGACAATGCCCAGTCAGCTTCACCGGTAGAGGCGGACCAGCCGGTGTAGAACATTCTTACGCCGCTCTCTTTCTGCCCTTTAGCTTCCACTTCAGCCGCGCGCTGCCCGGCGTCCATCGCCGTCACTTTAACTTTGATCCCCACCTGCGCCAGCTGCTGCTGGGTAAATTGCAGCACTTTCTGCGCGGTGCTGTGATTATGGGAAGACCAGAGCGTTGTTTCAAATCCGTTCGGGAAACCGGCTTCTTTCAGCAACGCTTTTGCTTTGGCTGGATCGTAAGGCCAGGGTTTGAATTTTTCCGCGTAGGCGATAGACGGTGGCACCACGCCTTCGGCCGGCGTTGCAAAACCGGAGAAGGCCACTTTCACCAGCGCCTGGCGGTTAATGGCGTAGTTAATAGCTTCGCGCACTTTCGGGTTATCGAACGGCTTCTGGGTGACGTTCATGCTGATGTAGCGCTGCATGATGGAGGGAGAAGCCACCAGCTCCAGCTTGCTGTTTTTCTCCAGCACGCCTGCCTGCTCGTAAGGAATTGGGAAGGCGAACTGCGCCTCACCGGTTTGCAACATCGCCGCACGGGTGTTGTTGTCCACCACCGGGCGCCAGGTAATGCTGTCGAGCTTAGGCAGGCCCTGCTGCCAGTAGCCGCCGAATTTCTTCACCTTCACGAAGTCGGTCTGGTTCCAGGTATCAAGCTGATACGGGCCGGTACCAACCGGGTGGAAGCCAATCTCTTTGCCGTATTTTTGCAATGCGGTCGGGGAAATCATCGCCGTTGCAGGGTGGGCAAGAATGTTGATAAACGCCGAGAACGGCTCCTTCAGGGTGATTTTTACCGTGGTCGGGTCAACCGCTTCGGTCTTCGCGATGGCTTTATACAGGTTATAGCGTTTGAGGTGATTGTCAGGGTTGCTGGCGCGGTCGAGGTTGGCTTTTACCGCTTCGGCGTTAAAGTCGGTACCGTCCTGGAACTTCACCCCGGAGCGCAGCTTGATGGTGTACACCAGGCCGTCATCAGAAACTTTATAGCTTTCCGCCAGCACGTTTTGCAGCTTCATATCTTTATCAAGCCCGAACAGCCCCTGATAGAAAGACTTGGCCACCGCCTGCGACAGCGTGTCGTTGGCGTCATACGGGTCGAGCGTGGTGAAGTTGGAAGCAACCGCTACGACGACATCTTTAGCAGCGAAGGCGGGCGCGGCTATAACGGTGGAGGCAAGCCCCGCCGCCAGCAGCCATTTTTGCGTTGTGTTAGCTGTCATTATTGTTTTCCTTATAGTCGATTTTCACTGCTGCCGATGGCGTGACGGGCGACAAAATGCCCCGGCCCCACGGCAACCAGCGGTGCTACATGCGGTTCATCCCCCAGGCTGCGCGTGGCGCTGGGGATCTCGTCAGAGACTAAAACAGGCTTACGTCCCTTGCGGGATGGGTCTGCAACCGGCACCGCCGCCATAAGCTTGCGGGTATACGGATGCTGGGGGTTTTCAAACACCGCGCGGCGCGGGCCAATCTCGACAATCTGGCCGAGGTACATGACCGCCACGCGGTGGCTGATGCGTTCCACAACGGCCATGTCGTGGGAGATAAATAGAAAAGCGATGCCGAACTCGCGCTGTAAGTCGAGCAGCAGGTTCACTATTTGCGCGCGGATAGAGACATCCAGCGCCGAAACGGATTCATCGGCAATCACTACTTTCGGGTTCAGCGCCAGCGCGCGGGCAATGCAGACCCTCTGCCGCTGGCCGCCGGAAAACTCATGCGGATAGCGCCAGGCGTGTTCGGGCTGCAATCCTACGCGCTCAAGCAGCCAGGCTACGCGCTGCTGGGCTTCTTCCTTCGGCATTGCGTTATGCACCAGCAGCGGCTCCATAATCGAATAGCCGACGGTCTGGCGCGGATCCAGCGAAGCATAAGGATCCTGGAAAATAAACTGAATATCTTTGCGAACGTGCTGTAACTCGCCGTTGGGCAGGTTATCAATGCGCTGGCCGTTAAAGGTAATAGTCCCGCCCTGAGTTTCCACCAGCCGCAGCAGCGAACGCCCGGTTGTCGATTTCCCGCAGCCGGACTCGCCCACCAGCGCCAGCGTTTCACCGGGCAGCAGGTCGAAACTCACTTTTTCTACGGCATGAACCTGGCGCGTAACGCGGTTAAAAATACCGCTGCGCAGCGGGAAGCGGGTGACCAGGTCCCGCACTTCAAGCACCGGCTTCGCGCCGGGCGGGATGGTGTCCTGCTCGATTTCCGGTTCCTGCTGGTTCGGCTCGCCCGCTACCACCAGCGGGAATTTTCGCGGTAAATCACTGCCGTTCATCGCGCCTAAACGCGGAACGGCGGCCAGCAGCGCCCGGGTATAAGCGTGCTGCGGGTGATTGAATATTTGATCCACGGGGCCGGTTTCTACCGCCTCGCCGCGGTACATCACCAGCACCCGGTCGGCAATATCTGCAACCACGCCCATATCGTGAGTGATAAAAATCACCCCCATTTGCATTTCGTCTTGCAATACGCGGATCAATTGCAGGATCTGCGCCTGAATGGTGACGTCCAGCGCGGTAGTGGGCTCATCTGCAATCAATACCGCTGGGCGACATGAAAGCGCCATCGCAATCATGACCCGCTGGCGCATACCGCCGGAAAGCTGATGAGGATAGCGGCTGAGGATCGACTGCGCCTCCGGGATCCTTACGCGCTCAAGCATGCGTTTCGCCTCCGCCAGTGCGGCCCGTCCATCAAGTTTTTGATGCAGACGAATAGACTCTGCTATCTGCTCGCCCACGGTAAACACCGGGTTTAACGAGGTCATCGGCTCCTGGAAAATCATCGCCACATCCGCACCGCGCACGCGGCGCATCTGCGAATTGCTGAGTTCCGGCAGGCTGAGTACTTCTTTATTTCGGCGGCGCAGCAGCAGCTTTTCGCAGTTAACCTCACCGCCACCCTGCTCCAGCAGGCGCATTAACGCCATTGCGGTGACCGACTTACCGGAACCGGACTCGCCGACAATGGCCAGCGTTTCACCGCGGTTCAGGGTAAGCGAGAGGTGGCGCACCGCGTCGGTGACCTGCTGCTGCTGACGAAAGCGAATATTCAGGTCGCTGACAGCCAGTACCTGCTCGTCCGGTAGTTCATGGCCTTGCGACATTAACTCTCCTGGTCACGATAGATTCCTACGTTCGGGGCATCATTCACGAAGCCAAAGCCGCGATACATTCCTTCGCTGTTAAAAGGCAGCGCCACGTTGCCCTGATTATCAATCGCTATCATGCCGCCGCTGCCGCCGAGTGCGGGCAGTTTTTCCAGCACCACGCGGTCTACAGCCTGCTGAAGGCTCAGGCCAGCGTATTCCACCAGGGCGGCGATATCGTAAGCCGCCAGCGTGCGCATAAAGACTTCACCCGTGCCGGTGCATGAAACGGCGACGTTGGCGTTATTGGCATAGCAGCCCGCGCCAACTATCGGCGAGTCGCCCACGCGGCCCGGCAGTTTGTTAGTCATCCCGCCGGTTGAGGTTGCCGCCGCAAGATTGCCGAACTTATCCAGCGCTACTGCGCCAACGGTGCCAAATTTTTTATCAGCGTCTATCGGCTCGGCACCGTCGTGATCCAGCACGGTTTGCTGACTTTCACGGGCGCGGAGCAGCTGCTGATAGCGCTCTTCGGTTGAAAAGATATCCGCCGCTACCGGCTCAAGCCCCTGCCCGGCGGCAAAATGCTCTGCCCCCACGCCAATCAACAGGACGTGTGGACTGTTCTCCAGCACCTTCCTGGCGGCCAGAATAGGGTTGCGGATATGGCTGACGCCCGCTACCGCTCCGGCCTCAAGCGTGTTGCCGTCCATTATGCAGGCATCCAGCTCGTGCTTGCCCTCGCTGGTATAAACCGCGCCAATACCGGCGTTAAACAGCGGGCACTCTTCGAGCAGGCGCACCGCTTCGGTAACGGCGTCAAGAGCACTTCCCCCTTGTTCAAGGATCTGCTGCCCGGCAACAACAATGTCTGATAGCGCAGCGATAAACTGCAGCTCTTTTTCCTGCGTCAGTCGGGCGCGGGTTATAGCCCCGGCCCCACCGTGAATAGCGATAACGGCTTTAGTCATTCGGCATTGCCTGCAAAGAGTGGTATCCGGCAGCGTTTTTTCTATAAATATCAGAATAGTTGCCAAACATTGATACGATTTTTGAATATAGAAAGACGTAAATGTGTTGTAAAGAAAATTGACTTTAGTCTTCGGGACGCGGCAGGCAGCGTGCAGGCCCCTTCGCCGCAGCAAAGAGGCCAACTTACTAAGGGATAAGAAAAAGTTAGAACTTCGCGCTAATGCCAAGGTTGTAACTGGTCTGATTACCGTCGCTCAGGCCGGCCGTTTGTGATACGGCGGCAAAAGCGGAAACCGTAGCGGAAAGCGGCATGTCCGCGCCGACAGAAAGCTCGGCCCAGTTTTTATCCTGCTCTTCGCCGGTACGGCTGAAAGTTAGCGCGGTGGATTTCAGCCCGCCGTTCACGCTGTACTCGCGGTCGCCAAACTGGTGGCGGTAGCTTGCCTGCGCCCACGGATTAATGACGCCGGGGTGGGCATCAACCCGCCAGCCCGCGCTGCCAATCTGCGAATGCCCGTTCTGGTCGCCAAAACGCATCGCCGTGCTGCTGCTGCCGTTTTCACCGTAGCCATTGACGTGACTGTAATCCCACGCATATTGCAGCGTCGGCCCCGTGGTCATCCAGGAGGTCAGCGCAAAGTCATAGCCCGCGGTGAGCCTCGCACCATAGAGCCTTCCGTCGGTATCACCTTTTTCAGTGCGCGTTAGCTGCCCGAGAGTGATATCGCGCTGGATGTTAGTGAAGTCCGCAGAGAGGTAGTGAACGTCGCCGTTAAGCCACGCCTGGCCCACGCGCAGCTGGCTGAACAGCGCCGCCTGAACGCCTCGGGTGTCGTAGCGGTAGTTATCGTCCGGGCGCTGGTTATCCAGCGAACCGGCAATCAGCCCGCCCACCAGCAGGCTGTCGTTAAGCTGGTAATCGACCCCGACGGTGAGGTTGTTGGTATTTCCTTTTCCTTCACCGCTGTAACGCTGATAGCCCCCGCCGTAGCCGCCGAACACGCCCAGCGAACCTACAGCGTTATCGTTATGGCGCAGTTGCTGGTAGCGGCCGTCGAGCGTTGCCCTGCTGCCACGCACCATCGCCAGCGTGCCCTGATTAAGGCGAGTGACCTGCACCGGAGCGGCAATAATTGACTCAATATACTGGGCGATGATGCTGTGAACCTGCGGGCTGGGGTGGAAGTGATCGGCAAACAGGTAATCCTGAGACGGGTTGAAGCCCGGCGTTGAGCTGGTGCAATCGCTGGCAGACACGCCAGCCGGGCACGCCATGCCGGCGGTATTGGTGAGGCCAAACGCCTGCGGATTAACAAGGATTTCCTGGAACACGCCGTTGATGTCCGCGCGGGCAATATTTCCGCCGCGCTGCGACAGGGCTTTATCCTCAGCACCGTTGTAAAAATCGGTTAAGGCAGAAGCCTGCTGTGCCGCCGCGTCATAGGCGGCAATAAGCTGAGCGGCAGCAGCTTGCTGGACGAGCGGATTAACGCTGACCACCGAGGCCGCGGCGCGAAGCGCATCGTGAATAGCCTGCTGGCGGCTGGCGAGATCCGGCGTTTTTGCGGCATCAAGCGAGGCGTAAGCGGCCTGAATCGCGGGCGTTGCCGCCGCGCCCAGCCCCACGCTCAGCACCATCTCCATCAGCGTTGGCGTCGCGCTGATGTCCGGCACATTCGGGACGACCACCAGCCCGGCTCCAGCATCCAGTAATGCACCAACCTGGGCTGCGGCATTTGCAGCGCTGTTCGCGGCAATGCCCTGCGCCAGCGCCGGTTGCGTTGCGGCGGCGGCCAAATCATTCCCGCCAATCCAGTGAATATATAAGCCGTTGCCGTCCGCCCTGCCTCCGGTCTGGCTCAGATATTGCTGCACCTGGCTTTGGGTATTATCAGCCGGGTTAAGCCCCGGCACGGCGGTCCCGCCGCCTGCCGCATAGTTACTCCCGCCGGTGCGTGAAGGGGTTAACGTCAGCCCGTAGCGGTCGGCCAGCTGCTCGTCATAAAGTTTGTTTTGGCTGCTGTTCCACGTCCAGCGGCCGTTATTACCGGTATCGCTGAGGCTGTCGCCGAATACGGTCAGCGAGTCAAAGGCGAATGCAGATGAAGTGAGTCCTATTGCCACGGCTAGCGTACTGAATTGAAATGCTTTTTTTATGTCTGTCATCAGTTCTTCCTTGCAGAGGTTTTGAGTAGCCACAATGACTATAGCCAATAGCCGTTTGCGTGCAGGCCGAGAGTAAGCAAGAAACGTGACAACGTGATGTAACGCATAGGGAGTAGAGGGGGAAATGATTTTGCTGATCCGGGACATGCAGCCCACGGCCATTTTCTGCCATACTAAGCCCTTATTTTGCCCCTGCCCCAGGAGTTATGCATGGAATTTACCGCCGGGCTGATCCCGCTTGAAACCGCACTTGGACAAATGCTTTCCCGCATTAAACCGCTTACCGAAACGGAAACATTGCCGCTGCTACAGGCAGCCGGTAGGGTTACCGCCGAACCGGTGATTTCTCCGCTGGATGTTCCGGGGTTTGATAATTCGGCAATGGACGGTTATGCGGTGCGCATGGCGGATATCAAAGCCGGGGGCGCATTGCCGATAGCGGGTAAAGCCTTCGCCGGGCAGCCGTTTAGCGGCGAATGGCCGGAAGGCACCTGCGTGCGCATCATGACCGGTGCGCCAATACCGCAGGGTGCCGAAGCCGTCGTGATGCAGGAAGAAACCAAATCTACCGAGTCCGGCGTACGCTTTAACGCCACGGTACAAAACGGCCAGAATATTCGCCGCCGTGGGGAAGACATCCGCCAGGGCGCAAGCGTGTTAGCCGCAGGAACAAAACTCACCGCGGCCGAACTGCCGCTGATTGCTTCGCTGGGCATTCCCGAAGTCACCGTTTACCGCAAGGTTCGCGTCGCCGTGTTCTCCACCGGGGATGAATTACAGCTGCCGGGCCAGCCGCTGGCCGAAGGCCAAATCTACGATACCAACCGCCTGGCGGTGCATCTCATGCTGAAAGAGCTGGGCTCGGAAGTTATCGACCTCGGGATTATTCGCGATGACCAGGACGCTCTGCGCGCCGCATTTAAAGAGGCAGACAGCCGTGCGGACGTGGTTATCAGCAGCGGCGGCGTGTCGGTTGGCGAGGCGGATTACACCAAACAAATCCTCGAGGAACTGGGCGAAGTGGGCTTCTGGAAGCTGGCGATTAAACCTGGCAAACCCTTCGCCTTTGGCCGCCTGGAAAACAGCTGGTTCTGCGGCCTGCCGGGCAACCCGGTTTCCGCGGCGCTGACCTTCTATCAACTCGTACAGCCGCTGTTGACGACGATGGGCGGCCAACAGGGCAACCCTCTTCCGCCGCGGATGCGGGTGCGCACCGTCGGCAGGTTGAAAAAATCGCCTGGCCGCCTCGACTTCCAGCGCGGTATTTTACGCCGCAACGAGCAGGGCGACCTGGAAGTGCTGAGTACCGGCCATCAGGGCTCACATATTTTCAGCTCCTTCAGCCAGGCCAACTGCTTTGTGGTGCTCGAGCGCGAGCGCGGCAATGTCGAAGCCGGGGAATGGGTAGAAGTCGAGCCGTTTAACTCGCTGTTCGGAGGCTAACGTGGTCGAGCTTAGCGATGCAGAAATGCTGCGCTACAACCGCCAGATAGTCCTGCGCGGCTTTGACTTTGACGGCCAGGAAAAGCTGAAGGCCTCGCGGGTGCTTATTGTCGGGCTTGGCGGGCTGGGCTGCGCGGCGGCTCAATACCTTGCTGCCGCGGGCGTCGGGCATCTCACCCTGCTGGACTTCGACACCGTCTCGCTCTCTAACCTCCAGCGCCAGACGCTGCACCGCGACGCCGCTATCGGCCGGCCCAAAGTTGACTCGGCCCGGGAGATGCTGGCCGCCATTAACCCGCATATCCGGCTGGAGACGGTGAACGCCCTGCTGGACGAGCAGCAGCTTGCCGGGCTGGTGGCGCAGCATGAGGTGATTCTGGACTGCACCGATAACGTGGAGATCCGCAACCAGCTTAACCGCAGTTGCTTCCTGCATAAGCGACCGCTGGTATCGGGGGCGGCGATTCGCATGGAAGGTCAGATAAGCGTGTTTACTTATCAGGCCAATGAGCCCTGCTACCGCTGCCTGAGCCGCCTGTTTGGCGAAGGCACGCTAAGCTGCGTGGAGGCTGGCGTGATGTCGCCGCTGGTGGGAATTATTGGCTCGCTGGAAGCGATGGAGGCCATCAAACTGCTGGCAAATTACGGCACGCCAGCCAGCGGGAAAATCGTGCTCTACGATGCGATGACCTGCCAGTTCAGAGAGATGAAGCTGGCGCGTAATCCTCAATGTGAGATTTGCGGCTGCGAATAAATAAACGGGGATAATATTATCCCCGTTTCTTATCTTAGATGGCGAGATCGGTCAGCATGAGTTCGGCAATTTTAAAGTAAATAAGCAGCCCTGTGCCGTCGATTAAAGTGGTAATAAACGGGGCGGAAACCACCGCCGGGTCGATATTTACTTTACGCAGCAGCATCGGAATAATCGAAGATACGATAGCGCTCCACACGGTAATCGCTATCAGCGTCAGGCTCACGACCATCATCACTTCCATCCCCACGCCCAGCATCCACGCCCGGATAAATCCGGCGGTGCCGATGGTGATGGCAATTAATACCGAAGCGGAAATCTCTTTTCTTAATATCGCGCCAAGATCCTTCAGCCCGACTTCTCCCAGCGCCATCGCCCTGACCAGGGTCGAGGTAATTTGCGTCCCGGTATTGCCGCCGGTGCCGATTAAGAGCGGGATAAAGAAGGCCAGCGCAATCGCCGCTTCCAGCTGATCCTCAAAGGATTTAATCACCGAGCTGGTGTAAGCCTCGGCAACGAACAGCAGCAGAAGCCACACCGACCGTTTGCGCCACAGCGTGAAGACGCTGCTTTGCAGATAGGGTGTTTCCAGCGGGGATGAAGCCCCCTGTAGCTGGCTGTCGAGGGTGTTTTCATCTTCCAGCAGCTGCGCGATTTCCTGCGGGCCAAGCACCCCTTTCAGTTTTCCATAGCTGAGTACCGGAATGTAGTTTGAGGCGGATTTTTTAATCTCCATGCAGGCTTCATGCCGCGTTTTCTCAGGCGGCAGCGAGAAATGAACCGTTCTCATCAATTCGCTCAGCAACAGCTCTTTATCTGCCTGAAGCAGGGTTTTTACCGGCACCAGGCCGTACAGATGGTCCTCATCATCCACAACAAAGATTTGAGAAGGAATTTGCTCGTTTTTAATTTCCGAACAGAAGTATTCCCGCGCCTGGCCGACCGTTGTTCCCGGCGGCAGAGCGATAAAATCCTGGCTCAGATAACCCAGAACGGTGCTATGCGCTTCTGAGCAGGGCTGTTTAGCAGGCAGGAGTATAGATGCGCGAGAGTGCGCAGAAGTATTGGTTGAAAAGGTCATGATTTTTCCCCGGTTACTGTTTTAAAAAATAAACAGTCCTCATCCTGGGGCGAAGCAAGATATGAGAGTGCTGACGCTATCTCCATGTCTCGGTTTTAGCACTGTACAACGTATCCCCAAATGCGGGGGAAGTTACCTGGGGTTATACCTTGACTCGATATAACCTGTCCTAATCTTGGGCGTCTCTCGACGTCGTCAGATCAGTAACCTGTGTTTGTACAGGAGCCTCGCCTAACGAGATACTGCAAGTCTTCCGCGGCCTATAGTAGGGATCTCAGCCCGGGGCGCAAGTCAAAGAGCCTGCTTTGTTTAGGGTTTATTTATGCTTTCCTGTGCCGCTTCAGTCATACAGCCCGTCGCTATTTACCGCCGAGTGCCCCTTTCCGTAGCGTATACGCCGCACCGACTCACGGGCCTTAAGCGATCCTGCCAGCAGGATATTCACCACCGGAGCGTCAGGCCGCATCAGGCGCTGCTGTAAAAGCTGCACCGCCTCTTCCCCCAGCTCGTCCCGTGGAACATGGACCGACGTCAGGGGCACATCGTGAATTTCCGCCAGATTGAAACCGTCGATACTCATCACCGACATATCCTGCGGCACGCGCAGCCCGGCCTTTTGCAGGGCGCTAACCGCCCCCGCCGCCATAAAATCGCCGCCCACCAGCAGCGCGCTGGGCCAGGCGGGGCGTGGTGTATTTGCCAGATAGTCGCTTACCAACGCCTCACTTTCTTTAGCGCTAAAGCTTTGGGCGGTAATCAGGTGGCGGGTTTCATCGAACGAGAGGTTTCGGCTGTCCCAGGCATCGCGAATGCCCTCCAGGCGCAGCTCCATGGTATAGCGGCGCAGGCACAGCAGCGTCAGTACGCCTTTATGCCCCATATCGAACAGGTAGCTGGCGGCATACTGGCCGATAAGCTGATGATCCGGCGCGATGCCGGGCAGCCGCATTTTGCGGTCTCGGCAGTTGATCAGCACGCACGGTTTACCGAGATCTGCCGCCAGATCGTGAATGTGGGGGTCATCTATTCCCAACAAGATAGCCGCTTCGCTGTCCGGCTGGTTCATCTTGCTTAAAAAGAGGTTGGCATCGCTGTCGTTTTCCTCCAGCGCGCAGAACCGCAGCCGCACGTCATGGGGTTCCAGCGCCCTGCCAACGCCCTGAATAACCCGGTAGTAAAATACGTCCAACCGTTCATCAAACGCCCGCTGCGGAGCAAAAATCACCAGGCTATTCAGCAGCAGCCGTCCCGCCGCTATTCCCTGCAATACGCCCTTCTGCCGGGCGCACTCCAGCACCCGCTGGCGCGCCGTTTCGCTGGTATTGGCTTTACCGGCTAAGACTCGCGAAACCGTGCTTATCGATAGCCCCGTATGGGCAGCAATTTCGGTGATTTTTAGCGTTTTACTCATTTTGTGATCGATGCCCATTTATGAAATGAAAAAATTTTCATACCCGGCAATTGCAGATTCTGCGTGAAAAAAGAGCATTAAACGCTCACCAGATGCTGGATATGAAAACTTTTGCAAAAAATACGCTATTGGTTGGCTTATAACTCATCTACGCTGCCATTGTCGACTAAACAAAGCGCTTAGCTTTGATGAAAATAAATTTAAACAAATAAAAATCAATTAGTTAAAAAAACAAAGTATGCCGTGTGTTGGCATACCAATTCCACTAATTACCCCTACAAGGTGGAGCACAACTATGAGTCATGGCATCAATCAACCGGTGACCGCAGTCAAAACCAGGCGTATTTTCCGCAATTTGCGCTGGTGGGTGCTGGTGCTGTTTTTACTGGGCGTAACCGTCAACTACATCACCCGCAACGCGCTGGGCATCCTCGCGCCTGAACTGAAAACCTCCCTGGGAATAACGACCGAGCAATATTCCTGGATAGTGGGCGCATTTCAGCTGGCTTACACCCTGTTCCAGCCCTTGTGTGGCTGGCTGATAGACGTAATCGGCCTGAAGATTGGCTTTCTGATTTGCGCCACTATTTGGGCGGTGATGTGCATGCTGCACGCCGGAGCCGGTAGCTGGCTCCAGCTGGCAATCCTGCGCTTTATGATGGGTGGTGCGGAGGCGGCGGCTACTCCGGCTAACGCCAAAACTCTGGGCGAATGGTTCCCGAAAAAGGAACGCCCGATCGCCGCAGGATGGGCGGGCGTCGGCTTCTCAATCGGCGCGATGCTGGCTCCGCCGATTATTTACTTCGCCCACGCCTCTTTTGGCTGGCAGGGTGCCTTTATGTTTAGCGGCGCGCTGGGTCTGGTTTGGGTCGTGCTGTGGTGGCTGTTCTATCACAACCCGGAACAGCATCCCAATCTCGGTAAAAGCGAGCTGGCGTTTATTAAACAGGACAACGAACCGCCAGCGGTGAAGCTGCCGTTTTTCACTGCCCTGAAAACCGTGTCTAAAAACAAGCGCTTTTACGGCATCGCCATTCCGGCATTTATGGCCGAACCGGCCTGGGCGGTGCTGAGTTTCTGGGTGCCTCTGTATCTCGCGAATGAGCGGGGAATGGATCTGAAACAGATTGCCATGTTCGCCTGGCTCCCGTTCCTGGCCGCCGATCTCGGCAGCATCGCCAGCGGCTACTTAACCAAAATTTACGCCCGATTCTTTGGCTGTAGCCGAACCAACTCGGTAGTTGCCAGTTCGGTCACCGGCGCTTTTCTGATGCTCTCCCTCGCGCTGGTTGCGCTCACAAAAGATCCCTGGGTCGCCATCGCCCTTATCTCCGTCGGCGGGTTCGGACACCAGATTATCTCCTGCATGCTGAGCGCCCTGGTGGTGGACTCGTTTGACAAGGGCCAGATGGCCACCGTCAACGGAATGCGCGGCTCTTGCGCCTGGATAGCCAGCTTTATTTTCTCGCTGATTATCGGCGTCACCGCCGACAAAATTGGCTTCAACCCGCTGTTTGTCGCCATGGGCTTCTTTGACCTGATAGGCGCGGTATTCCTGGTCGCCTTTATCGCCGAACGCCGCGCAAAACGTACCTGAATGGACAGAACACGATGAAAACGCTGAAAAACTGGACGCTGAAAAATCACGATGCCAACCGGGCGGTGTTAACCCTGGACGGCAAGCATGAACTGCACCTTTATGTGCTGGAAGAAGGCATGTTCCGCGTGCTTATCAAACGCCAGACCGGACTGGCGCTCAACAGAACCTGGAGCATTGCGCCGCAGCAGGATGTGCCCTGGGAGGGGCGCGAGCGTGAAAGTCTGGAAGGTTTCACCCTCCCCGGCTTCCGCCTTGAACAGCTCGACGATGTTCTGTTAATCAGTACCTCAAAAATGCGCGTCACCGTTCACCAGCCTCTGTGGCTGGAGTGGGAATATAAAAACGCGAAGGATGAATGGCACCCTTTAGCCAGCGACCGCCCCACCAGCGCCTACCAGCTCAATGCCCACGGCGACGGCGTGGCACACTACCAGCGCCGCTTCAAAGACGAGCGCTTTTACGGACTGGGGGAAAAAGCTGGCCCGCTGAACCGCAGCGGCAAGCGTTATGAAATGCGTAATCTGGACGCAATGGGTTACAACGCAGCCTCCACCGACCCGCTTTATAAGCACATCCCTTTTACCATCACACGCCGCGACGACGTCAGCTTTGGCCTGTTTTACGACAACCTCAGCAGCTGCTGGCTGGATCTCGGGAATGAGATAGACAACTACCACGTTGCCTACCGCCGCTGGCAGGCAGAGGCGGGCGATGTGGATTACTACATGTTCCTCGGCCCGCGCGTGCTGGACGTCACCAAAGCCTTTGTGCGCCTGACCGGTAAAACCTTCTTCGGCCCGAAATGGAGCCTGGGCTACAGCGGCTCGACAATGCATTACACCGACGCGCCGGATGCCCAGAATCAGCTGATGAACTTTATCCGGCTTTGCGAGGAACACGCTATTCCGTGCGACTCATTCCAGCTGTCGTCCGGGTATACTTCGATCGACAACAAGCGCTATGTCTTCAACTGGAATTACGACAAGGTGCCGCAGCCGAAGCTGATGAGCCAGGCCTTTGCCGATGCGGGCATCAGGCTGGCGGCGAATATCAAGCCCTGCCTGCTACAAGATCATCCCCGCTACCAGGAAGCGGCGGCGAGCGGCCTGTTTATTCGGGACTCGGAAAGCGACTCGCCGGAGCGCTCAAGCTTCTGGGACGACGAAGGCTCGCATCTCGACTTTACCAATCCGGCCACGGTGAAATGGTGGCAAACCGGCGTCACCACCCAATTGCTGGAAATGGGGATCGGCTCGACCTGGAACGACAACAACGAATATGAAGTCTGGGACGGTGAGGCGCGCTGCCACGGCTTCGGGCAGCCTGTTGCCATAAAACATATTCGCCCTGTTATGCCGCTGCTGATGATGCGCGCCTCAATGGAAGCCCAGCAGGCCTTTGCCCCGGAAAAACGCCCGTATCTTATTTCCCGTTCGGGCTGCGCCGGGATGCAGCGCTATGTTCAGACCTGGAGCGGCGATAACCGCACCAGTTGGGAAACACTGCGCTACAACATCCGCATGGGCGTGGGCATGAGTTTGTCCGGGCTGTTTAACGTCGGCCATGACGTCGGCGGCTTCTCGGGCGACAAACCGGACGCAGAGCTGTTTGTTCGCTGGGTGCAAAACGGCGTGATGCATCCCCGCTTCACCATTCATTCATGGAATGACGATGCCACGGTAAACGAACCGTGGATGTACCCGGCCGTCACTCCCGCCATTCGCGCCGCCATCGAACTGCGATACCGCCTGCTGCCCTGGTTCTACACGCTACTGTGGCAGGCTCACGCCGACGATGAGCCGATGCTGAGGCCGACATTCCTCGACCACGAACACGATGAAAAAACTTTCGAAGAGTGCGATGAATTTATGCTGGGCCGCGATGTGCTGGTTGCAAGCGTTGTGGAGCCAGGCCAGCGCGAACGTACTTTGTGGCTGCCGCAAAACGAACACGGCTGGTATGACTATTACACCGGACAGTGGTATAGCGGCGGGCAGCACATCACCGTTCAGGCTCCGCTGGAACATCTGCCGCTGCTGGTGCGTGCCGGGGCAGCGTTGCCGCACAGCAGCCGCATTAGCTATGTCGATATTAAGGCTGATGACCTTCGCGAACTGAAGATTTATCCGCTACCCGGCACCGGGGTTTCTCATGGCTCGTTGTTTGAAGACGACGGTGAATCCTGGGGATATAAAACGGGCAATGCGCTGTGGCTAAGTTGGGAAATTAGCTGCTCTGCTCAAGAGATTAACGTGGTCTTTAGCCGGAAAGGCGATTACCAGCCGGCCTGGCGCGAGATTAACTTATCTCTGCCTGCGGGGGAAAAACGGCGTCTGCTGGTGAACGGAGTGGAACGCGAGGTGTGGGCGTTGTAATTGCCCCTCACCCCGGCCCTCTCCCCAAAGGGGCGAGGGGGAAAACAGGTGGGAGCAATACCTATAATTCGATCTGTCCCCTCTCCCTTTTCAGGGAGAGGGTTCGGGTGAGGGAAAAATTACCCGTCGATCCCTTTACTGCGCAGGTAATCTTCGTAGCCGCCGGTGAAGTCAATCACGCGTTCTGGCGTAATTTCCAGCACGCGAGTCGCCAGGGAGCTAACGAATTCACGGTCGTGGGATACGAAGATAAGCGTCCCCTGGTACATCTCCAGCGCCATGTTCAGCGACTCGATGGATTCCATATCCAGGTGGTTTGTCGGTTCGTCCATGATCAGGATGTTTGGTTTTTCCATCATCAACTTGCCGAACAGCATACGGCCCTTCTCACCACCGGACAGCACTTTGGCCGGCTTTTTGATGTCGTCCTGGCTGAACAGCAGGCGACCAAGGATGCTGCGCACCGCCTGCTCGTCATCGCCTTCCTGCTTCCACTGGCTCATCCAGTCGAACACGGTGAGATCGTTTTCGAACTCGTATTCGTGATCCTGAGCGTAGTAGCCGATTTGAGCGTTTTCAGACCATTTAACGCCGCCGGATTCCGGAGTAAGTTCGCCTACCAGGGTTTTCAGCAGCGTGGTTTTACCGATGCCGTTAGCGCCCAGGATTGCCAGCTTCTCGCCGACTTCCAGCAGCAGGTTAACGCCTTTAAACAGCGGGCCGCTTTCAAAGCCTTTGGTCAGGGCTTCCACTTCCAGCGCGTTACGGAACAGTTTCTTGTCCTGCTCGAAGCGAATGAACGGGTTCTGGCGGCTTGAGGCTTTCACTTCGTCCAGCTTGATTTTATCAATCTGGCGGGCGCGAGAGGTTGCCTGACGAGATTTAGAAGCGTTGGCGCTGAAGCGGCTGACGAAAGATTGCAGGTCGGCAATCTGCGCTTTTTTCTTGGCGTTGTCAGACAGCAGGCGCTCGCGAGCCTGGGTGGCCGCGGTCATGTATTCGTCGTAGTTGCCCGGGTAAACGCGCAGCTCGCCGTAGTCCAAGTCGGCCATGTGGGTGCAGACCATATTCAGGAAGTGACGGTCGTGCGAAATAATAATCATCGTGCTGTTACGTTCGTTAAGCACGGTTTCCAGCCAGCGAATGGTATCGATGTCCAGGTTGTTCGTTGGTTCGTCGAGCAGCAGGATGTCCGGGTTAGAGAACAGCGCCTGCGCCAGCAGTACGCGCAGCTTCCAGCCCGGGGCCACTTCGCTCATCGGGCCGTAATGCTGTTCCAGCGGAATGCCCACGCCGAGCAGCAGTTCACCGGCGCGCGCTTCTGCGGTGTAGCCGTCCATCTCGCCGTATTTCACTTCGAGGTCGGCAACTTTGTAACCGTCTTCTTCGCTCATTTCCGGCAGAGCATAAATGCGGTCACGCTCCTGCTTCACTTCCCACAGCTCGCCGTGGCCCATGATAACGGTGTCAAGCACGGTAAATTTTTCGAAGGCGAACTGATCCTGACGCAGCTTACCGATGCGCTCGTTCGGGTCGAGAGAAACGTTGCCCAGAGTCGGCTCAAGGTCTCCGCCGAGGATTTTCATGAAAGTGGATTTGCCGCTACCGTTAGCGCCGATCAGGCCATAACGGTTGCCGCCGCCAAATTTAACGGAGATATTTTCGAACAGCGGTTTGCTGCCAAACTGCATGGTAACGTTGCTGGATACAAGCACTGGTATGTCCTGGAGAAATAAGTTGTCGAGATTTTGGAATGTGATTTCGGCCACATTATGCCATAACTATGATAAAGGGTCGCCCCGCATCTTAACCGTACAATAGTTAAGCAATGTGAAAAAAATGTGATTTCATCCACATCTGATTTCCCAGATGAAGGTAATGCACATATAATGCGCGGCTAAATCGTCCATGAACACTCACTAGCTGGCCCGTCTGGCATAACACTCGCACAACATGAATATGAAATTACGCTCGCTTTTACTGGCTTTTGTGGCTGTCGCGTCTTTCTGTAAAACAGCCTCCGCAGTGACCTATCCATTGCCGACTAACGGCAGCCGTGTGGTTGGTCAAAATCAGGTTATCACTATTCCGGAAGGCAGCACCGCGCCGCTGGAAGAGTATGCCGCGCAGTACCAGATGGGGCTTTCCAACATGCTGGAAGCTAACCCGGGTATTGACCCGTATCTGCCGAAAGCGGGTACGATTTTGAATATTCCTCAGCAATTGATCCTACCGGACACCGTGCACGAAGGGATTGTTATTAACAGCGCCGAAATGCGCCTCTACTATTACCCGAAAGGCACCAACACCGTTATCGTGCTGCCAATCGGTATCGGCCAGTTGGGTAAAGATACCCCGATTAACTGGACGACTAAGGTAGAGCGCAAGAAAAACGGCCCAACCTGGACGCCAACCGCCAAAATGCACGCTGAATACGCGGCAGCAGGCACTCCACTTCCGGCAGTGGTTCCGGCTGGCCCGGACAACCCAATGGGCCTGTACGCGCTGTACATCGGTAACCTGTACGCGATTCACGGCACCAATGCCAACTTCGGTATCGGCCTGCGCGTAAGCCACGGCTGCGTGCGTCTGCGTAACGAAGACATCAAGTTCCTGTTCGACAACGTGCCGGTTGGCACCCGCGTTCAGTTTATCGACGAACCGGTTAAAGCCACCACCGAGCCTGACGGCAGCCGCTACATCGAAGTTCACAACCCGCTGTCTACAACAGAAGCGCAGTTTAACTCCGGTGAAATCGTGCCAATCACTCTGACCAGCAGCGTACAGAAAGTCACCGCTCAGTCTGACGTGGATACCAGCGTGGTAGATCAGGCGATTCAGAACCGTTCCGGGATGCCGGTTCGTCTGAACTAATTTGCCTCACGATTGTTCGATAAGGCGGCCTCCGGGTCGCCTTTTTTTATTGCCGTAATAAAGAACAGCAAACCTTCACGCAGGGAATATTTGTTATGCTGATAATTCATGATGTGATGGATAGCACATATTTGGGTTTAATTGTATGATGAATGCGTTTCTTAAAGGGTAACCTCTATGCGTAACTCGTTCACGGTAATCTGGCAGTATCTTCGTTCTTTTGTCTTAATTTACTTATGCTTATATGCAGGCATTTTTGTCGCCTCGCTGCTGCCCATCGTCATTCCCGGCAGCATTATCGGCATGCTAATTCTGTTTGTGCTGCTGTCGCTGCAAATCCTACCGGCGAAATGGGTAAAACCCAGCTGCCACCTGATGATTCGCTATATGGCGCTGCTGTTTGTGCCCATCGGCGTGGGCGTTATGCAGTATTACGACGTGCTGAAGGCGCAGTTCGGTCCGGTGGTCATTTCCTGTTTAATCAGCACTCTGGTGGTGCTGGTGATTGTGAGCTGGAGTTCGCACCTGGTTCACGGCGAAAGAAAAGTGGTTGGCGAAAGCGAGGCAGATAACAAATGATGCATTATATATGGTGGTCCTTGCCGCTGACGCTTATCGTCTTCTTTGCCGCCCGCAAGCTTGCCGCCCGCGTGCAGTCTCCCCTGCTGAACCCGCTGCTGGTTTGTATGGTGGTGATTATTCCGCTGCTGCTGGTAACCGGCATTCCCTACGACCATTATTTTAAAGGCAGCGAGGTGCTTAACGACCTGCTACAGCCCGCCGTTGTGGCGCTCGCCTTTCCGCTTTATGAGCAAATCCACCAGATCCGCGCCCGCTGGAAATCAATTATTACCATCTGCTTTATCGGCAGCATGGTGGCGATGACCACAGGGACTTCAATCGCGCTGCTGATGGGCGCTTCGCCGGAAATCGCCGCTTCGGTGCTGCCTAAGTCAGTAACCACGCCAATTGCCATGGCCGTTGGCGGCGGCATCGGCGGTATTCCTGCGATTAGCGCAGTCTGCGTTATCTTCGTCGGCATTCTGGGTGCGGTGTTCGGCCACACGCTGCTGAACCTGATGCACATCAAGACTAAAGCTTCTCGCGGGCTGTCTATGGGGGCCGCTTCACATGCGCTGGGTACGGCTCGCTGCGCCGAACTCGACTTCCAGGAAGGCGCTTTTAGCTCGCTGGCGCTGGTGATTTGCGGGGTAATAACCTCCCTTATCGCACCGTTTTTATTCCCGGTATTGTTGAAACTCTTTGGCTAAAACCTGCAACAGATCGCGAAATTGTATTTTTCATTGCATATGTTGCATTGTTAATGAGATTCAGATCACATATTAAGCCCTATCAGTTCCGTAAACTAGGTTCCCGTTACCTGTTATGAGGCTTAAACATGCGTTCACGTTTTGATGCTGCTTTTGCGCAGCTCCCTGCTGCGCTGCAATCCGCTTTGCAACCGCTGCTTGCCGATGAACACTTTCCGGCGATGTTTACGGCAGCAGAAGTGGAAGCGCTGAAACATCAATCCGGGCTTGGCGATGACGATTTGGCGTTTGCTTTACTCCCGCTGGCCGCAGCCTGTGCCCGCGCTGACCTCTCGCATTTTAACGTTGGTGCCGTTGCGCGCGGCGTTAGCGGTAATCTCTATTTCGGCGGCAACATGGAATTCCTTGGTGCCACCATGCAGCAAACCGTGCACGCAGAGCAAAGCGCCATCACCCACGCCTGGATGCGCGGTGAAAAAGGCCTGGTTGATATCACCGTCAACTACACGCCGTGCGGCCACTGCCGCCAGTTTATGAACGAGCTGAACAGCGGCGTTGCGCTACGCATTCATCTCCCGGGCCGCCAGGCTTCAACCCTTGGCGACTATCTGCCGGACGCCTTCGGCCCGCGTGACCTTGAGATTAAAACCCTGCTGCTGGACGAAGAAAACCACGGCTTTGCGCTTAAGGGTGACGCGCTTGAGCAGGCCGCAATTACCGCAGCAAACCGCAGCCACGCGCCTTATAGCAAGGCTCCGGCTGGCGTAGCGCTGCAAATGCGCGATGGTAAAATCTTTACCGGCAGCTATGCCGAAAACGCCGCATTCAACCCGTCTTTACCGCCGCTACAGGCCGCTTTGAACCTGCTTTCGCTTAACGGTTACGACTACCCGGACATTCAGCGCGCCGTTCTGGCTGAGAAAGCCGATGCCCCTCTGCTGCAATGGGACGCCACTTCCGCAACCCTGAAAGCGCTGGGCTGCAACAACATTGAGCGCTTCCTGCTCGGCCAATAATCCTCCTCTGCGGGTGTACCCACACCCGCATTGTTGAAATTTGCCCCAACCGAACCCGCGTTTCTTGCTCTTGAGGGCCTGGTAAAGTAGCCTTGGATGAAATTTCCCCCCGCGAAAGAGTCTGCAAGTTAATGTTGAAGCGAGTGTTTTACGGCCTGCTGGTGCTTATTGGCTTAACGCTGGTGGCTGCGCTCGGGCTGGATCGCTGGATTAGCTGGAAAACCGCCCCCTACGTTTATGATGAACTCCAGGACCTGCCCTACCGCCAGGTCGGCGTTGTGCTGGGCACAGCCAAGTATTACCGCACCGGCGTGATTAATCAGTATTACCTGTTCCGCATTCAGGGCGCGCTGAACGCGTACAACAGCGGGAAAGTTAACTATCTGCTGCTGAGCGGGGATAACGCCCAGCAAAGTTACAACGAGCCGATGACGATGCGTAAAGACCTGATTGCCGGCGGCGTTGATCCGGCGGATATCGTGCTTGATTATGCCGGCTTCCGCACGCTGGACTCTATCGTTCGCACCCGCAAAGTTTTTGATACCAACGATTTCATCATCATTACCCAGCGCTTTCACTGCGAGCGTGCGCTATTTATCGCCCAGCATATGGGGATTCAGGCGCAGTGTTATGCCGTGCCTTCGCCGAAAAACATGCTGACGGTGCGCGTTCGCGAGTTTGGCGCACGCCTCGGCGCGCTGGCGGATTTGTATCTGTTCAAGCGGGAGCCTCGTTTCCTGGGCCCGCTGGTGCCGATTCCGTCGCAGCAGGAAGTGCCGGAAGATGCGCAGGGCTACCCGGCGGTGACGCCGGAGCAGTTGCTGGAATTACAGAAGAAGAAATAAAAAAATCCTCTCCCTTTCCGGGAGAGGATTAGCCTGCGGGGAACTATTACTTCTTGCGCGCGTACTTCAGGGAGTCCAGCGCAACGGCGAAGATAATGATCCCGCCCTTGATGATGTACTGCCAGTACGGGTTCACGCCGATATAGGTCAGGCCGTAGTTGATAACCGTAAAGATGATTACGCCTGTTACCACCCCCACAACCGTACCCACGCCGCCGCTAAACGACACGCCGCCCACCACGCACGCCGCAATCGCATCCAGCTCATACATAAAGCCCAGGTTGTTGGTAGCCGAGCCGATACGCCCCGCTTCCAGCATCCCGCCAAAGGCATAGAACACGCCGGACAGGGCATAAATCATTATCAGGTTCAGCGCGACATTTACGCCGGACACTTTCGCCGCTTCCGGGTTACCGCCGATGGCAAAAATATTTTTACCAAAGCGGGTTTTGTTCCACAGCACCCAAACGAAGAACACCGCAAACAGGGCGTAGAACGTTATGTAGGAGAGGCGGAAACTGCCCAGCGCTATAAACCCCTGGGTAAAGGTAGAGAAGTGAGAATCAAAGCCGGAAATCGGTGAAGCGCCCACGAAATCGTAATACAGGGAGTTAATACCGTAGACGATAATCATCGTGCCCAAAGTGGTGATAAACGGCGTCACGTTCAGGTAAGCGATGATAATCCCGTTCACCAGGCCGATGACCGCGCCAACCGCACAGACGATAAGCAGCACCAGCGGGATAGGCATAGTGTGCATATCCGGGAACACTTTGTTCACGTTATCCATAGACTGCAACAGCGTCGCCGCAACAACCGCCGCAAGGCCAACCTGGCGCCCGGCGGAAAGGTCCGTACCCTGGGTTACAATCAGCCCCGCTACGCCCAGCGCGATAATAATACGCACCGAGGACTGGGTAAGGATGTTACTCAGGTTCAGCAGGCTTAAGAATGTCGGGTCCTGGAAAATAATAATTGCCAGCAGCACCAGCAGCACCACATAGATGCCGCCCTCTTTTAGATAAGTTAGAAAACTCTTTTTATTTAACACACTCATTTTTAATAGCCCCTAAATCATCACAGGTGCACAGACGCAAGACGTAAAATTTCGTTCTGCGTTGTTGTTTTGGTGTCTACAATTCCGGCCACGAGCCCGTTGCTCATTACCAGGATACGGTCTGTAATCCCTAACAATTCCGGCATCTCGGACGAAATGATAATGATCCCTTTCCCTTTTTTGGCAAGCTCGGCAATCAGCTGATAAATTTCGAATTTAGCGCCAACGTCAATGCCGCGCGTCGGCTCATCGAGCATCAGTATCTCCGGCTGGGTCAGCAGCCAGCGGCCAATAATGACCTTCTGCTGGTTACCGCCCGAGAGCGAGCCGATAGAAGTACGGTGCCCCGGCGTTTTCACGCGCATCGAGTCGATAACCCACTGGGTATCGCTCTTCATGCGGGTGTTATCCAGCAGCCCAACCTTGTTTTTGTAATTCCGAATATTGGAAATGAGTGAGTTAAAGCCGATATCCAGATAGGCGTAGATCCCGGTCGAGCGACGCTCTTCCGTCACCAGCGCAAAACCGTGGTTTATCGCTTCGTTCGCGTTGTGATTATTGATTTTTTTGCCGTGCAGCTTAATGGTGCCGCCTGACTTCTCACGGATACCAAACAGCGTTTCCACGATATCGGTACGCTTCGCGCCGACCAGCCCGGCAATGCCGAGGATTTCGCCCTGGTGCAGGTCAAAGGAGATATCGCGAATGGAAGGCTGGCGCAGCGAGGTCAGGTTGCGAACTTCAAGAATAACCTCACCCGGCACGTTGGACTTGTCCGGGAAACGCTGGTTCAGCGAACGACCAACCATCATGGAGATGATTTTGTCCATATCCAGCCCTTCCAGCGGCTGGGTGGCAATCCACTGCCCGTCACGCAATATCGTAATTTCGTCGCACAGCTGGAATATTTCTTCCATTTTATGGGAGATATAAACAATCCCGCAGCCGCGATCTTTTAATTTACGAATAATTTTAAAGAGATGATTAACTTCTTTTTCCGTCAGGGACGATGTTGGCTCATCCATAATAACGATTTTGGCGTTATAGGAGAAAGCTTTGGCAATTTCAATCATCTGCATTTGAGAAACGGATAAAGTCCCGACGCGGGCTCGCGGATCGATATCAATATCCAGCTCATCAAAAATCTCTTTGGTATCGCGGTACATCTTATCCTGATCGACAAACACGCCTTTGGTCGGGTAACGCCCGAGCCACATGTTGTCCATTACGGTACGCTGTAATACCAGGTTAAGTTCCTGATGCACCATAGAAATACCGTTTTCCAGCGCTTCTTTAGTGCTGCTGAAATTAACTTCTTTTCCCTGAAAAAGGATACTGCCGGAATCTTTGCTATAGATCCCAAAAAGGCATTTTAATAATGTCGATTTCCCCGCACCGTTCTCACCCATCAGGGCATGAATAGAGTGTGGACGAACTTTTAAATTAACATTATCCAGTGCCTTAACGCCGGGGAAGGATTTATTAATGTTGGTCATTTCCAACAAAAATTCCGACGACGTAGCTGAATTATTATCGACCATAGTTATACCTGTGTCGCTGAGTAGCCGGTCTGAAACCGGGCGCAGGGACCCGCGCCCGGATAAAACGGTATGACTTACTTGCCGACGAACTGGGCCAAGTTATCTTTATCCACGCCTACATAAGGTACGCGGACAATCTTGTTCTCAATTTTCCAGTTGGTGCCTTCTGCCGCTGGCTTACCTTCGGCAAGGTTTTTCGCCAGATCGAAGGTGGCTTTAGCCTGGTTGTTAGCATCGTTCAGCACGGTCCCGGCCATTGCGCCAGACTTAACCAGGGCCAGAGCTTCCGGCAGGGCATCTACGCCGAACACAGGAATTGAGGTTTTGTTGTGGGCTTTCAGCGCTTCTACAGCACCCATTGCCATCGCATCGTTGTTGGCGATAACCACTTCGATTTTGTTAGCGTTAGGGCCGGAGAGCCAGGCATCCATTTTGTCTTTAGCCTGAGCGGTATCCCACATTGCGGTATCCAGCTGCAGCTGCTGGGTTTTCAGCCCCTTGTCGTTCAGCTCTTTGATAACGTAAGTGGTACGCGCTTCCGCATCCGGGTGGCCCGGCTCGCCTTTCAGCAGAACGAATTGCACCTGGCCGTCTTTGTTCAGATCCCACGCCGGGTTAGCCGCCCAGTGTTTAGCGATCAGGTCGCCCTGAATGATGCCGGACTCTTTAGAGTCGGTGCCGACGTAGTAAGCTTTGTCGTAGCTGTCCAGCGCTTTGCGGGATGGTTCTTTGTTGAAGAACACAACAGGTACGTTTTGCCCGCGTGCTTTTTCAATCACGGTGCCGGCAGCGGCCGGGTCAACCAGGTTGATAGCCAGCGCTTTAACGCCTTTAGCCAGCAGAACGTCAATCTGGTCGTTCTGTTTTGACTGGTCGTTCTGGGAGTCGTTCATCAGCAGCTGAACGTCTGGTGCGGCTTTACCGTCTTTCTCAATCGCCTTACGCACCACTGACATGAAGTTGTCGTCGTATTTGTAAATAGTCACGCCAATACGGCTATCAGCGGCGTGGGCTGCGGCACCAAACAGCATGCAGGACATCACGGCGGACAGGGTCAAAACCTTCTTATTCATGGTATCTCCGGTTTTTTATTTTGCAGGGTAGTTCGGGTTCGAAACCAGGCAGGACAGTAATGTTAATAAAAAGTTACTGAATGCCGAAGTTATCCTAAAAAAATGCGCTTCCGTGTTCGGTAACAATCCAATACTGCGTTTTTTATGGTCGTTTTTGGCTAATCGCGCTGCTAAAAGTGAGTAGTCACGGTTACATTGCGTTTCAGCTGATAAAACGCTGACATAATAGTCAGCGCAATGTTAATTAACTGTGAATTTACTCACAGATTGAAACCGGTTACATCTAACTCTTTGGCAGCAGAGTGATCGACGCCACATTTTGCTTCACGGCCACCGAGTGGCGGCGAACTAAAGTCGGCATAAAACAGTGCGTTACATCACGATTCAACGTACCTGCCGCGCCTTGTAACGCCAGCTCCGTCGCCAGCCGCGCCATAGAAACGACCGGATAACGCACGGTCGTTAACTGCGGATCGGTGTAACGGGCGATGGGAATATCATCGAAGCCGATGATCGACACATGCTGAGGGACGATAATGCCGTTATCTTTCAGGGCGGTAAGCGCCCCGGCCGCCATGCTGTCGTTATAAGAGAAGATAGCGCTCAATTGCAGGTTACGGCCCAGCAGCTCAACCATTGCCGCTTCTCCGCCCTGCATATCCGGCGTGCCGGTGCCGACCCAGCTGTCCGGGGGCGTTATGCCCTGCTCCGCCAGCGCCTGAAGCCAGCCCTGATGCCGCTGGTCGTTGTCTTCAATTTGGTGGCTGGAGGCGAGGTAGCCGACGCGCGAATGCCCCTGATTGAGCAGCATGCGGGTAGCCATTACCGCCCCGCTGACGTTATCGAGGCAGACACAGCGGTGGGCGTAACCGGGGACGAGGCGATTAATCAGCACCATGCCCGGCACCTGCTCCAGGAAGGAGGCAAGTTCTGCGTCGCTCAGCGCCTTGGCGTGTACGATCAGGGCGCTGCAACGCTGGCGAATCAGCACCTCAATGGCGTGGCGCTCTTTCTCTTCCTGGTGGTAGCTGTTGCCGATGAGCAAATATTTATTATGCTGCTGGGCAACCATATCCACCGCTTTGACCAGTGCGCCAAAGAAAGGATCGGAAACGTCCATCACCACCACGCCGATGGTGTCGCTGACCTGAGTAGCCAGCGCCTGTGCGTTGGCGTTAGGACGGTAGCCCAGCTCGGTTACCGCCTGCATGACATTTTCGCGCGTTTCCGGGCTGACCAGCGCGCTGTTATTCAATACTCGGGATACTGTCGCTACTGAAACCCCGGCGATACGGGCAACGTCACGAATGGTTATCGGCGTTGGGGGAGTCGGTCTCATAGGTACACCCTGTTTTAGGCAAGGTGGCTATTCTGCGGCGAGCGGGGGTCAGTGCGGCGTGAAGTCGATCACAGGGATGAAAGCGGTTACATACAATTCGTTAACCTTTGTGACGAATATCATTATCTCTGAGTACCGCTTTGCGTCTGCCCTGATGCGCGAGCGGTTAGCTGCCGCCACAGCCATTCAACCGGCCCCTGGCGGAAATAACGCAGCCAGAATACCGACAGCAGCAGGTTCACCGCCCAGACTGCGGGGACAAAAGCCAGCAGCGACAGGCGGTCGAACTTCATAAACAGGCCAAAGCGGTAAAACAGCGTGGTGCAGATGACGGTTTGCAGCAAATAGTTGCTCAGCGCCATGCGCCCGACGCAGGCAATCCAGCCTACCAGCCTGAAACGGGACAGCTGCGGCCAGAACCCCCACGCCAGCGCGGCATAGCCAATCGCCTGAAACGGCGCACTTAGCTCGCGCGGTGCCTGTAACAGCAACGCACACCAGCGGTAATCCCAGGCAAGCCACCACTGAGCGGCCACCGCGGGGAGATTAATCCCCAAGCCGACGGCAATAAGAGTAATACCGCAGCGCCGGTAGTGACGCAGGCTAAATTGACCTTTGAGCCAGCCGCTGCGCATCAAGGCGGCGCCAATCAGCATCATGCCCGCCAGCTGCCAGCCGTACTGCGCGCCAAGCGCAACCAGGTTGGAAGAGAGTAAATCAACGCGGTTACTGATAGCTTCTTTGCCTCCGCCAAGCTTCCACCACTGCTCGTATTGCAGGTTGGCCGCATCCGGCACCCAGGTACGGTTGGCCGCGTCGCCGGAGATAAACCCTAACAGCAGTAGCACGCCAATCCCGGTGAGGTAAAGCATGACGCCGGTATTAAACAGCTGTTTTTGCCCGGGCGCGTCGCGGATCATACGCCAGCACACCAGCCCCACCAGGCCGTAAGCCAGAAGAATATCGCCGTCCCACAGCAGCAGAGCGTGGATAAATCCAAGCAGCACCAGCAGCGTCAGGCGCGACTGGATCCACCGCGAACCGCGAGCCAGCAGCATTTGCAGCCCGGCCCCAAACAGCAGCGCAAATAAGGTCAGGAATTTTACTTCGGCAAAGAGATCCATCGCCGCCCAGGTCCAGGCGTCGCGCGAGGTGATTGAACCATACCAGGCAGGATTGAGATAGGCCGCCTTCGGCAGGCCAAAGGCGACAATATTAAGCAGCAGGATACCAAGAATGGCGGTTCCGCGGACGAAGTCCAGGGTGACATTTCTCTCCACGGATACCTGCCTGAGATGTTAGCTGTGGCGCACTGCGCGCAGGAATTCCTGACGCGTATTCTGGCTCGACTTAAACAGGCCGCCGAGCGAAGTCGTGGTGGTGGCGCTGGTTGCGTCTTTAACGCCGCGCGCTTTCACGCAGTAATGCACTGCATCAATTGAAACCGCTACGTTATTGGTGCCAAGCAGGGTTTGCAGGGCAATCAGGATTTGCTGAGTCAGACGCTCCTGAACCTGCGGACGCTGGGCAAAGAACTGCACAATGCGGTTAATTTTAGAGAGGCCGATAACGGTCTCTTTTGGGATATACGCCACGGTCGCTTTGCCGTCGATGGTCACAAAGTGATGCTCGCAGGTGCTGGTCAGGGTGATATCACGCACGGTCACCATTTCATCAACCTTCATTTTGTTTTCAATGACGGTGATTTTCGGGAAGTTAGCGTAATCCAGGCCGGAGAAAATCTCATCGACATACATTTTAGCGATGCGATGTGGAGTTTCCATCAGGCTGTCATCGCTCAAATCGAGATTAAGCAGCTGCATGATTTCCGTCATATGTGAGGCAATCTGGCTTTTGCGGGTTTCATTATCCAGTTCACGCAACGGTGGACGCAGCGGCGTTTCCAGACCGCGCGCAACCAGCGCCTCATGAACCAGGGCGGCTTCTTTTGAGAGTGATGACATGCTGTTTTCTCCTGCAGGTGTGGCTGACCTCTGCCCTTCATGGGGCAAAGTGTCCGCACATTGTGCGGCAGCACGTACTCAGAATCCAGTAGTGCCGGGCATAATTATTGAAATCGTTAATACCGTTGTTCGACCGTTCGGATGGGAACAATACCGTTGCGGCCATAATGCGGGATGGCTAGACTCAGGTGAAGTGAAAGTTGTTCATAACAGACTGTTGAAAAACATCAGGCGAAAGAATAAATGTCCGGAAACATAAAAAATAAACGAGGGAAATCAGTTTATTGAATTTCGGCCGATCGCTACAGAGAGGGAAAAACACACTTTTCACTTTTGCCCGCAATCATACCTATTGAATACTTTTAAGGAGCCTCTGGATGGAATTACTGGAAGAACACCGATGTTTTGAGGGCTGGCAGCAGCGCTGGCGCCACCCGTCCAACGTACTTAACTGCCCGATGACATTCAGTATTTTTCTTCCGCCGCCTGCAAGCAACACTCCCCCACCGGTGCTTTACTGGCTCTCCGGCCTGACCTGTAACGACGAAAACTTCACCACCAAAGCGGGCGCGCAGCGGGTCGCGGCAGAGCTGGGTATAGTGCTGGTGATGCCGGATACCAGCCCGCGTGGCGAAGACGTGCCCAATGATGCCGGGTACGATTTAGGCCAGGGCGCAGGTTTTTACCTCAACGCCACCGAGCAGCCATGGGCGGCAAACTTCCGCATGTACGACTACCTGCGCGACGAGCTGCCGCAGCTGATTGCGGATAACTTCAGCGTCAGTGAAAAGTCTTCAATTTTCGGCCATTCGATGGGCGGCCACGGCGCGCTGATAATGGCGCTGAAAAATCCTGGACGTTTCAGCTCGGTTTCAGCGTTTGCGCCTATTGTTAACCCAACTCGCGTACCCTGGGGGCAGAAGGCTTTCAGGGCCTATCTCGGTAACGATGAATCGCGCTGGCAGGCATGGGATAGCTGCTGCCTGTTGAGTAAAGCGGAGGCGTCGGCAAAACTGCCGATACTTATCGATCAAGGGGATGACGACCAGTTCCTGGCCGACCAGTTACGCCCGGAAGAGTTTGAAAAGGTCGCGCAGGAGAAAGGCTGGCCGCTAACGCTTCGCATTCAGCCAGGCTGCGACCACAGCTACTATTTTATTGCCACTTTTGTTGAGGACCATCTGCGGTTCCACGCGGAGCATTTGCTGGGCTAGTTCTTTATTTCCTCTTCCTGCCGGGATGGTTAAGGTGTTTAGCCCCCAGATATGCAACACCCAAATCATCCCGACGGGCGCAGGCGATAATGATTGGCATCTCTTCCAGCTTCATTCAGGCCACAGCAAAAACATTTAGATGAAAGCTTTATCCCACAATGAAAGCTTTTCAGAAAGCAAATTCAGCTTGCGTGATTGCTGAAACATCAAATCAACATTAGCCTTATTTTTAATTCGCAAATCAGTGATTTTACTTTCCGCAGCTGTTTGTATTTCTGAACTTACAGTTGAAGAGTTATCTCTATTCATTCGATAATTATCCAGAATGGCCTCTGCCAACTGTTTTCTAATATCTTTGTTTCTTTGCAGCTCCTTTTGATAAGCATCAAGCATTTCCTCCTTTGACCGAACAAGCCTATTTCGCATTACATCAATCGGCAATTTAATTTCTTCTGGCCTGGATATATATGCCAAAACGGCATATTGATATTTAGCTTTCGCCAGCAGATCGCCTGGTTTTCCTGCCTTTTCTTCTTCTAACTCACGCACCTGTTGCAAAGTAATCTCATGTTTTTTTGTCATCGCCTCAAATACTGAAAGATAAGGCAAAAAATTAACATCAGGTGGTGTTTCCGTATCCTGTTTTAAAAAAAACTCTAATGCAAGATTGAAGATAGTCTGATTGAATTCAATATGATGCCTGGGAAGGCTAACGCTCAATAAAGCCACCATAACTATATTGTCGAGCAAACTATCACTTTCATCAACAGAGCGTTTACTTCTCAACAACTCATCTTCAAACTTAATATTCAAGCCTTCCAGGCTGGCCCCACTTAAAACATGAATCATATATGCATTGTATTCCGCAGCATTCAGAAGGGTATCGGCTTTAATAAGCTTGCTGTTGTGTAAAACTGCGCGTGCGATCTGTTGTTGTCTTTCGGTAGGCATAATACTTCGGGGTAAATCTAAAGCATATCTTATATTATCAATCTTTGACTGGTTATTTTCAATAAAATGCTCTGTTTTACGGGCTGAAAACTCAAATGAGGAAGGAAATGAACCTCTTTTAGCACGCAGATCTCCAATATAAGTATGATCCAATGTAGTAGCAGCATTATGTAAAACCTCATGGACTACTGTGTCAACTAATCCGCCTCGACGCTTATCCTGCGGCAACATAGCTACCATGATTCTTTTCTTGCTGTCATAGGGCAACGCAATGGCCTGAACCTTAGATAAATCAGGCTGCCGATATCTATATAAAACAAAAACATCATAATTAGATGTCTTTTGTTCTGAAAGAAAGCAATGTATTTTGTCGATGTTATTTTTAAATCTGTCATAAACCATGTCAGATATGGCAGAAACATCCTTTTTATCAATATTAACCAGTACATCATCATTCAGTCCAGTGGCTTCATCAAGCAATCCCTTCAGGTCAGCCTTAATTTCAGGACTGATTTCAGCTTCATCAAAAAGTGCTTTAACTTTAGATACTTTTTCATAGGCGTGATTAACAGAAGTAATAACTTCCCCAGAAAACGCTTTTACCTCTTCATCCGGGTGTTCCAGGCCATCAGTAATTTTTTCAGACAATATCTCTGCATCGTAGTCCCGCATGATTTTCTGTATAGTAGCCTCCGCGGCTTCGGGAGATATTGTTTCCACAGGTTTGACAGATGCGAATGAATCTCTTACATGAGATTTTAGTATTTCCAGGCTCTGATAATAATCGTGAATAACTGATGAGGTAGTCGCCGGGCTTTCCAACTCGTCGCTGTAATCAGGTTCATCAAGAATATTATGAGAACTTTTCTTAGAGAATAATTTAGAAAAACTGTCAAGTTGATAGCCGATACTTTGAGTTATTGGATTAACACCATTAAATGAAAATGTCTTAACGTGCTCTCCTGGAATCGCATCATAACTCTCAAGCTCACTGCATATCGCTTTAGTACCAAGAAACCGAGCTACATTTTTTATGTTATATTTATGCAGTTGCTCTTTAGAAATCAATCCATTATTAGTGAGAAAATCCGCGACTGCAGGATATTTATTAATAACAACGTAGGGATGTGCCATTAAGAAATCCAGGTGCAGATCGGAATTATTAATATCATATCGAAAAACTGCCAACCCGTAATGATTTGCTACCAATTCATTTGATTCCCCTGTTTTAGTTAAAACATACACGGAATTATAATCAGTATCAGGAGAATCGATTATACGTTTTGCATCCACTAACCCACGCTGGATTACAACGAGATTATTGATCACATCTTCCTTATCTTTCCCCGTATACTTATTAATGTTTTCTACTAAGTCAAAGGCCTTTTTCTCCATATCATTGATCGATATACTCATAGACTCGATAGATATATTCTCAGTCAATTTCCTCCCGAAAGACATATTACTGGCAACAGTGAACTCATCATTTTTCTTGAACTTTAAAGAAACATTATCAAAAGTGCTCGCTCTGGCATTTTTAAATTTTCTGGTAAGCACAAACTTGGTTATTTTATTCAGACTTATTTGATGATGGGTAGTTTGTTCAAAAGTTAATTCTCGGCTACCGGAGAAACCTGAATATGGCATTTCCCGGGCATTGTCTTCCTGTGCCGGCGGATATTCTGTTGATGGTGAATAAGCCTGAAACACAGGCATCTTATTTTTAGCGGATTCGCGCACCCTGCGGGCATTCTCCAGCCTGTAAGCTGCCAGGTGGAGTTCATTTCCTTTTTCTATGAGAAATCTACCGTTTCTGCATATCTCTACTTGCCCCTTGTTTATTCTTGTTAATACCTCTGTCTTTCCGATCATGACGGTACGGAATGGCATGTCCGATCTTACTGCATATTCTGGCAGATTACTTTGGAGTGCTTCAAGTTCTTTCAGCGTGCCGCTTTCCTCCATTTTTTTGGAGAACTTCAGCGCTGAAGATATATGCTTTGCCATATGATAAGAACTCCTGATACTTAAGCCACTGGCTATAAATGCCTGGTAAATAGCGAGTGGTTCTCCGCTCTCTTCCGCGGCCTTAATGCTTTTACCCACAACAAGCAAATCCACCACTTTTTTTCCAACCATCAAACCATATTTCACTGAATCGCCTGCAACGTGGCTGAATCTTCCTAATTTAGCTGCAACTTTTGCATCAGGAATGGCCCCCAAAATTAAAGACATAATATTTAATATATCAGGGGGGTTATGTTCCAAAACATCAGCACCAATACCCGCAGCTGTTTGAGCCAAACCAATGGCAAGCCCAAGGGGTGTAAATGCAGCGACTACATCGGAAGTGACGTCAACCCATGTGCCTATATACTCGGCCCGAATTATGTTTTGTTCTTTCTGCTGTAAAGTCTCCCCTTCGATATTGCTGAGTATTAGCTGCATCTGCCCGCCGAGTGTCGCAAAAGGGCGTGAAAATGATCTTAAATATTCCTCTGGTTTTAAATTACCCCAGTCAAATTCAAGGCGGTATTTCACCTCAGTCACACTTACTTCTTGATCAGGAATTTGAGCCCCAAGGATCGCCCTATTAACTAGCTTTTTGTTATCAATCACCGCTGATTTATTTTTATAGTCCTCAGTTATGGTCTTTTCAAGTAATGTAGCGAGAACATTAATACTTATCGCCTCTGATTTATTATAATTAAAAAACCTATCATAACTAATTACCCCATTCCTTATATCATTAACAAAACTAAAACCATTGAAAAAAGGACTATAAGCATGTCCACCAATAGATGGAATCTCTTTGTTTCTCCACTCATTTGCATCGAATGGCATTGCCCATTTGATATCCGGTAAAAGATCCTCTCCTTTCCTGACATAATAGTAAAGCACTTCCGAATCCAGACGAATAAGCATTCCGGATTTAGAGCCAGAAGAATCAGGCAGTAAAAATGTGTTATTAAGTTTGTATTTATATATATCAACAGGGACTAAAAGTGTAGCACCTATACGGGCAAGATAGGCATTACGTCTGATTTCCCTCGGTAACCTCTCATCATTTTCTATTTTAAATAACGCATATTTAATACCATACAAATAAGTCGTTTTTTTCTTATCATCAGAGAAGTTGCTAAACTTCAGGGTCTTCTCAAAATCAGCATACTCCTCATGTTGCTCCCCGGCGGCAAGGGCTCTCTTATTTCTGGCCCTGCCTAAAGCAGTATTATGGTTACGGTTTTCAGAGCACGAATCAGTATCTTTTTGTGGCGGTAAAGCCGCTGGCCGCCTCACAGGTTCCGCGCCATTCACAGCGGCGTCCACCAGTTCTGTGGCATAAGCGACTACAGCCGTTCTGCTTCCCGCATCCAGGGCACGCCACGGCGCTTCTCCTACAATATTTTTCGCAATTTTTTTCCCTGCCCCTTCCAGTCCCCCCTCGTAAATATCGAAACACACCAGGCTCACGCCCAGCAGAGTGGTCAGTCCGGGAGGCAGTGAAAGCATGACTTTGAGGGCCGCCGTTTTGTAACTCTGCCTGGCGTATTCCCTTACCCCATCGCTGATATCTCCCTCACCACCGCGTATTCCCTGCCGCCCTTTGCGGACAGCCCACGCTACTTTTGCCCCCGTAATAGCAAATTTAATCCCCATGCGCAGCGGTAGTGCGGCCAGATTCGGTATTAGATTAATCCCCTCCAGACAGGCAGCCAGAAAGACCATTCTGACCAGTTTTCTTCCCGCCCAGCCTCTTATTACCTGATTGCGACTCTTCATTCCGGCGATGATCTCGTCCATCGTTGCAGGGTAAAAGGTGATACCTTTGGCTGCATTACCCATTTCGAGCCGCAGCCTCTGAAGAAGCCGATTCCCTTCAGGATCGGACTCTCCGGATAATAAGGGAAGGTAGTGCTGAACGAGCTCAAGAAATAAACTGTCATAGGCTTTTTCAGAGGCAGTCCGGTCTTCTTCAGAAAAACGACTCAGATAACGTTGCTTTTCCGCTTCGCTCCATTCGCCCATCCTCCTGGCCAGCATTCCCTGGCGAGAAAAGTTGTTAATCGACCGGCCAGTGGCTTTTATGAGGCTGGTTTTCAGATTGTTTTTTATAAGTTTAAGGCGTTGTAACCCGTTTACGGTGTACTCGTGCAGCTCTTTATATCCGGCCTCTCCACGCTCCAGGAGAGGTAACAGCGCCTGGTTCATCTCCTTATCAATGCTGGCCAGTATCTCAACGACCTCTTTTATCTGCGTATCAAAATCACTGATGACGCTGTCTGATGCCATCACCCCGGGAGCCTGGTTCAATTCATCTCTTAAAGCTGACAGAAATTTTTGTTTTATATTCTCTTCGGCCAGCGTTGTTATTTCCTGGCACCTACGCCGCAGCGATTTTTTTAACTCTTCTATTTTGTTCTGCCATCTCTCAGACTCCGCACACAGCCTGGCATCCAGAATGGCGTTGGGCGGCATATCAGATAACATTCGCCTGAGCCCATCGTAATGCGTTATGGCCTGCTGTAATGGGTGACAGGTTTGTCTGATTTTATGTATATCGGCCGTGGTTTGCTGAATTTTATCCAGCAGTATTATTCCAACCCGAAAGATAGCTTCGTTTATGTTACGTCTGGCAGCAGGTGTATAAAGAGAGTTTGAGTCGTTAATATGTTTATGCAGTATACGCTGTGCATTCTTATCTATCTTACCGGTCACCATTCCAAGAGTTGATGAATATTCCTGGACGTGTATACGCACGGTTTTCCAGGACGTAACTAACTCTTTTTTTATCGTTTCAGTGAGGGTGAGAGTTTCCCTCTGTCGGGATGATTTATGCCCGACGAGCGCCCCGCCAGGCGGGGGCCGTATATACTTCCCTTCGTACTGAATGCTTTCGATAATACCCTGAAGGATTCGACAGAGCGTCAGGATGTCACGAGCGATCCTTTGAGTCTCAGTTTTCCCCTCTGCCTTTTCCGCATAACATCTGGTGAGAACAATATCACTCAGTAATATTCCCGATAGCCCCTCCAGTTCCCTACTCAATACCTCACGGGCCATTCTTTCATCCAGCGTGACTGAGTTCACGATGGCATTAAATTTTATGTTGTCCGGATGATTTTTAGTCAAGTTGCCACGGGTTTGGGCGGAATACTGATTGTGATGATCTTCGGTGTCTATCGGGAGGAGCGCTCTGAGGAGTTCATCGTAACTTGTTTGCCGCGCGCACTCCCACGATATCTGCTGTTCCGTGCTGCTGAGCAGGCTAATAAGATGCATAGCACCCGAGAGATGACCGCTCATGCGGTTAGCATATTTTAGTGCTTCATTATCATCCCGAGCTTGCGGTGAATCCCAGCCAGCGTCTTTTATCGCCAGGCGAAACTTGATGAAATCAAGCGCGTTATTGTGCCACGTCTTCTCTTTTCGAAATAATCTAAACCGGTCCAGAAAAGCGCCAGCGGCCTGCTCGAGATGTTTCTGATGCGGTTGCATAAATGCCGGTACCTGCATTGCGTTGACTCGCGCCTGTAATGCCTCGATATCGACTGGTTTGGGATACAGAATATTACAGCCCGCTCGCCGGAATTCATAAAACTCAGGCAGATAGCCGCCGATCATAGCCTGTAAATGAGCCCTCAATTCGGCCAGCTCGTCCTCAGCCTTATCCTCATGCCCGGTAGTTGAAATCTCAGGCTGTATCTCCGTATCCGGTGTGATATCTTCGGAAACAACAGATAAGCTTTCATTTTCCATTGGTTTTCTTTGGTTATTTATAGTCAAGTTAACGCAAGGCATGAAATGTCCTTAATACACGCATAAAAATATATTCACAGAAACATCAGCATCTATGAAACATCATCGAATCAGGCACTCGATTAAAACCAATTAAAATAATTTGTTATGAATCCCGGATAAAAAGACACTTCCTGTGCCATATCTCACATCATCTAATAATTAAACGAACCACATTAATCAATTATTTACTCCTGAAGATAAAGCTCTGAAATATCCTTTTATTTTTTCAAGGTAACATCTCTGTAAACACAAAACAAACCACACCGGTCACAATTATATAAATTCAGAATAAGAAACGGAGCTGGCAGGAAAATAAAAAAAGGATAAAAAATACCCGCCAGATGGCGGGTAGTTGAAATGACTTATAAATAATTAACAATAGATTAGAAGCTGTAATCCAGCGCCATAAAGTAGCGACGCCCGTCCTCGTTATAGCTATAAACATCGCGATTCAGGTCTTTATCGCCCAGGTTTTGCACCCCGGCTCGTACCTTCACGTTTTTGGTCGCTTTCCAGGCTGCGCCCGTGTTCCAGACTACATAGCCACCCGGCGTTTTATCCGATGCCGATACGGCGCGCTGCTTGCCGGTGTAGTTTGCCGACACATAGAACGACCAGTCATCCAACGGTGCCCAGTCGAGCGTGCCGTTAGCAGTGTGGAACGACTGCTGTTGCAGTGGTTTATTGCCGCCGTTGCTCAGGTCACGCCCGTCGTTATAGGTATAGTTAAGCGAAAGCTTCCACTGGTCGTTAAACGGTATTTTCAGCTCGGTTTCTACGCCGCGAATACGCGCTTTATTGACGTTGTAGTAGCGGAAGATTGGGTTGCCGCTCTTATCAAAACCGACGAAGTTTGAGTAAGAAGGCGCGATGCTTTTGTTGGCGGTACGCTGGATATCAATCATATCTTCAACGTTGTTCTGGAAAGCAGTCACGCTGCCGCTCACGCCGTCGAGAATGCCTTCATCCCCGGCGTAGTAAATCCCCAACTCAAAGCTTTCGCTGGTTTCAGGCTTAAGGTCAGGGCTACCGACAATCTGGCAGGCGCCGCGGCAGGATTTACTGGTCCAGTCAGGGCTAAGCTGCAGCAGAGATGGCGCTTTAAAGGCCGTTGCCCAGCCGCCTTTTACCGTTACGGTATCGGTGGCGCTATACACCAGGTAAGCACGCGGGCTCCAGTGGTCACCGTAGGTTTCGTGGTCGTCCATACGAATACCGGTGGTCAGCGCCAGCGGCTCGAAGATACGCCATTCGTCTTCAATAAACAGCGCGTACTGGCTGGCGGACGTTGCAGAACCGTTGCCGCCGGTAATATTGACCGGATCGGTCAGCTTGTCGTGACGCCATTCACCGCCGAAGGTCAGGAACTGGTTAATCTCTGCCAGAGGCAGCACCAGCTTGCCGTCAATGCTGTTATTGCGGGAGGTAATTGGCGAGCTGTTACCCGGGTTCAGGTTATCGATTTTGTCGCCATAGAAACGCAGCTCGGTATTACCGAAGTCCCAGCGCCCGTTGTGGCCGATGGAGTAATCCTGGCGTTCGATACGGTTCTTATCCAGCGAGTCAGATTCCCTGTCCTGGCGGTCGAAACCATAGCCGAATGTAACATCCTGGTTCGCGGCCGGGGTCCATGAAAATTCGGTGCTGGCATTGCGCGCGGTAAACCCTTCAATTTGCGGAGTCAGGCCCGTGTTGTTAACCGTGGACGGCTTCTGGCCATCTTTCTGGCGCTTGCCGAGGCTGCCGTAAACCTTAACGCCCAGCACGTCGTCGATAATTGGGCCGCTGGTGAAGAAGTTGCCGTTATAGGTGTCGCCGCGATCGCGATGCTCCTGCACGGTTGAGTCCACGGTGAAGGTGCCGTGCCAGGCTTTGCCGACCTTGCGGGTAATAATGTTAACCACGCCGCCGAGGGCGTCTGACCCGTAAAGGGAAGACATTGGCCCGCGAACCACTTCGATGCGCTCGATAGCGTCAGCCGGGATCCAGTTAAGATCAAAATCGTTGTGGCGGAAGACCGCATTGCGGGAGTTCACTCGCTTGCCGTCAACCAGAATCAGGGTATAGCTGCTATCCAGGCCGCGCAAGCTGACGCCGCGGCGGTTATCGCCTTCATTGGTTAACTGAACGCCGGGCACCTCCTGAAGCACATCTTTCAGATTAGTGACTGGTTTCTTTTGCAGGTCGGCCTGAGTAATAACGCTGATACTGGCGGGAGCATCTTTGAGGTTTTGCTCGATAGCGGATGCGGTAACAACCATCGTTTCTTCACGATCGTCGGCGGCAGCGGGAAAAGCCAGACCGAGTACCGATGCGCAGAGTCCTCCCCGGACAATGGGATTCAACCTTAACATTCCTTTTCTCTCCATGAGGTGAATTACAAACGAAACAACCGTTTAGCGCTCACATTGCACTATGCGCCAGCGGCTACATTGGCCACCGGCTGCATATTGTGTTCCTTAGTATTCCTGAAAAGCTTTGTTATACGGTGGGCGTCTCGACTAAGCCGTCGATAAGCACCTGGGCGACGCCATGGGAACAGCGCTCTATCCGCCCCCTGACGCCGTAAACCTGAGCCAGGCTGCGCGGAGTAATAACCGCTTCCGGCTCGCCGCTTGCCACCAGCTTGCCGTCGCGCAGCATTAGCACATGCTCGCTATGGCGCAGGGCAATATTGATATCGTGAACCACCACAACGGTGACGATATTACGCTCGCGGGTTTCACGGGCAACCAGGTCCATTACGTGGAACTGGTAATTTAAATCCAGGGCGCTCAGCGGCTCATCCAGCAGCAACAGAGAGGGCCGACGGATAAGCGATTGCGCCAGGCCAACCAGCTGTTTTTGCCCGCCGGAAAGCTGGTCGAGATAGCTGAGGGCGAGATGGGAAATCCCCAGCTGTTTAAGCAGCTGCATCACCTGCTCTTCGCTTTCGGCACTGTGGCGGCCGCCGGAAGCGCGCTGGGCAACGATAATCGACTCCAGCACATGCAGATGCACGCCCTGCGGCAGCGACTGCGGCAGGTAAACAACTTTCTCCGCGCGTTTGGCAAATGGCAGCGCCATCAGGTCTTCACCGTCCAGATACAGCTGCCCTTCTGCGCGGTTCAGGCCCGCGAGCGAACGCAGCAGCGTAGACTTACCGCAGCCGTTCGGCCCCAGCAGCACGGTGATTTTGCCGCGCGGCAACGCAGGCACGTTGAGGTTTTCGATAATTTTACGCTTCGGGTAACCGGCGTTGAATGCATCAATCTTTAGACCCTGCATCACACGTTCCCCTTATGGCGCAGAATAATACTCAGGAAGAACGGCACGCCCACCAGCGAGGTAACGATCCCCACCGGAATAATAACGCCGGGGATGATGTTTTTAGAGGCAACCGACGCCAGCGACAGTACCAGGGCGCCAACCAGCACGCTGCCCGGCAGGTAGAAACGGTGATCTTCGCCAAACAGCATGCGGGCGATGTGCGGCGCAACCAGGCCGATAAAACCAATTGGGCCAACAAACGCGACCGAGAGCGCAGAGAGTATGCTGATGCGCAGCAGCGTGCCTAAACGCAGGCGCTTCACGTCGATACCGAAGCTCACGGCACGGTCTTCGCCGAGGCGTAGCGCGGTCAACTTCCACGAGCTAAGCATTGAGATAGGCATAATGATGGCAAAGGCCAGCAGCAGCACGCCCAGTTTGTCCCACGACGCGCGGGCCAGGCTGCCCATCGTCCAGAACACCAACCCCTGCAACGTGTCTTCGCTGGCAATAAATTGCAGCATCGACACCAGGGCATTGAAGGTGAACACCAGCGCAATACCAAACAGCACCACGCCGGAACTGGCAACGCGCGTCCAGCGGGTGATGGCGTCGAGCATTAACGCGGCAAACAGGGCAAAGACAAAGGCGTTAGCCGAGATAAACCACTGATCGGGCACCCCCGGAATACCAATTCCGAGGATAATGGCAAGCGCCGCACCAAAGGCCGCGGCGGAAGAAACACCGAGGGTAAAAGGGCTGGCCAGCGGGTTATTGAGGATGGTTTGCATCTCCGCCCCCGCCAGGCCAAGCGCCATGCCGACCAGCAGCGCCATCAGCGCATAAGGCAGACGAATGTCCCACACGATGACCCTGGTGCCGGGGTTAGCATTGGCCGGATCGATCAGGGTCTGCCACAGCGTATCCAGCGGCAGCCCGGACGGGCCAAGGGTAAAGTCCAGCAACAGCGAGGCGAGGATCGCAATGACCAACGCTCCCATCAGCAAATAACGGTGACGCAGTACCTGCTGGTAGCGCCCCATGATGGTTTCGGGTTGCGCCTCGTTTGGCATCGGATCGGTGGTGGCACTCATCAAGTCTTACCTTCGTTACTTCTTAAGATCGGTCCAGTAGGTTCCCGTTGGCTCTACCGCAAGGAACTGTTTATAAAGTTGTTGCATAGTTTGCTCCGGATTAATCCCGGCAAACTCCTGCGGGTGGAACCAGGTCGCCATCGCCTGAATAGCGAGGATGTTGTACGGCGAATTATAGAAATTATGCCATACGCCATAGGCGCGCCCTTCTTTGACCGCCGTTAACTGGTCAATGCCTTTACGCTCCAGCACTTTTTGCAGGCTGGACTGCGCTTCAGCTTTTGTTGCCTGAGCGCCCAGGACAACGCCCGGAGCGGTGGAGCCAGGTGCTTTACCGCCGCTGGCAATATAAACCTTAGGATCGGCCGCGATCACTTTTTCCAGGTTTACCGTGCCCAACGCGCCGGGCAGCAGATTTTTAGCAATATTGATGCCGCCAGCCTGGTCGATAAAGTCGCCCATGTTGCCGTTACCGGCGGAGCCGCAGCACTCTTCCATCGCGGCAGCGCGCAGTTCGATAAACACCGACGGCTTATCTTTTTCCGCCATCTTGCCGGTGACATCGGTAATTTTTTTCAGGTTCGCTTCATAAAAGGCGATGTAGTCATCGGCCTGCTTTTCGCGATGCAACACTTTGCCCAGCACACGCATGCTCGGCAAGGTATTTTTGAGCGGCGAAGTACGAAAATCAACGAACACTACCGGCACGCCCGCTTTTTCAAGCTGGGAAACCAGCTCGCTGTGGCGGCCAGGACCATGTCCGGACAGGCCAAAAATTGCCACATCCGGGTGCAGAGTCAGCACTTTCTCCGGGCTAACGCTGTCGGCCGTGGTGCTGCCAATCAGCGGAATATCGTCAATCTTCGGGAATTTTGCTTTGTACTCCGCGTAAGTCTGGGTATCCAGCTTACGGAAGTCGCCCTGCCAGCCAACGATGCGGTCGATAGGCTTTTGCCCTTCCAGCAGCGCCAGAGCATAGAAAAGACGCCCTTCACCCAGCAGAATACGGTCAACCTTCTGAGGAATAGTGACCTCACGCCCGACGATATCGGTCACGGTAGCCGCAACCGCCGTTTGCAGGCAGCCGGCGGTTAACGCCAGTGCCAGACAGATATTTTTGAATTTAATCATATGCTTCACGCCAACTCTCCTTCGTTCCTTAAAGAATGGCGTTAACGATAAAGCAAATGATAATGGTTATCAATTTAATTGTTCTCTACTATAACCTGGAGGAATTATTGCTGGCGAGAGAAATGAAAAAAGGGCGTGGTAAACACGCCCTTTAAAGAGTAACGCCTTGTTACTGACGGAATTTCGGGAACGTCATTTCGCTGTAGCGTACGAAACGGCTGCCTTTCGTTATCTTGTAGCCGAACCAGATAGCCAGGAACAGCGGGATACCGATATAGGTTGCCGCCACGCCGCCCCAGTCGATGGTGTCGGAGAGGAACGCTTCGTAGTTCTGGCCAAGGGTGATTATCAGACACAGTACGAAGGCAAAAATCGGCCCAATCGGGAAGAAGCCCGAACGATACGGCAGGTCTTTAATATCATTGCCCTGGAGCACATAGCCGCGACGGAAGCGGTAATGGCTGATGGCGATGCCCAGCCAGGCGATGAAACCGGTCATCCCGGAGGTATTGAGCAGCCACAGGTAAACGGTCTGGTTGCCAAACATCGAGGTCAGGAAGCACAGCCCGGCAATCACGGTAGTGGCATACAGCGCGTTACGCGGCACGCCGCCTTTAGACAGCTTCGCAAATATACGCGGCGCTTTACCGTCGCAGGCCAGGGTGTAAAGCATACGCGTTGAAGCATACATACCGGAGTTGCCCGCCGACAGAACCGCCGTCAGGATAACCGCATTCATTACGGCCGCAGCGGAGAGCAGCCCCGCGTGCTGGAAGACCAGGGTGAACGGGCTAACGCTGATGTCTTTAACGTCGTTGCGCAGCAGGCTCGGGTCGGTATAAGGGATAATCAGGCTAACAATCAGGATGGCGAACACATAGAACAGCAGGATCCGCCAAAATACCTGACGCACCGCACGCGGAATGTTTTTTTCCGGGTCAGCGGACTCACCGGCGGCAATACCGATAAGCTCGGTGCCCTGGAAGGAGAAGCCGACTATCATCGCCACGCCAATCATCGCCGCAAAACCGCCGGCAAACGGCGCGTCGCCGGTCGTCCAGTTGCTCCAGCCTACCGGCTGAGCGCCTTTGAAGATGCCGACAATCATCATCACGCCGACGATAATAAAGATAATGACGGTGGTGACTTTAATCAGCGAGAACCAGTATTCCGCTTCACCAAAGCCTTTCACCGAGATCCAGTTCAGCAGGAACATAATGCCGAGGAACAGCGCGCTCCAGATCCAGCCCGGCGTGTCCGGGAACCAGTAATTCATCACCAGCTGCGCGGCCACGAGGTCAACGGCGATGGTTACCGCCCAGTTGTACCAGTAGTTCCAGCCCAGCGCGAAGCCGAAGCCTTCTTCAACGTATTTTTGCCCGTAGGTGGCAAAGGAGCCGGAAACCGGCATAAATGCCGCCAGCTCGCCCAGGCTTGTCATCAGGAAGTAAACCATCAGGCCAATCAGCATATAAGAGAGCAGTGCTCCGCCTGGGCCAGCCTGAGAAATAGTCGCCCCGGAGGCGACAAAAAGCCCGGTCCCGATCGATCCGCCAATGGCGATCATCGTCAGGTGGCGCGCCTTTAATTCGCGGCGTAGGCCAGGCGCTTGTGTGGTTTTATCTTGTGAAACCATAGGAAATTGTTGCCTATCCAAAAAATGAGGCGAGATTGTAACAAAACGTCTTTATTCATATAGCAGAAATCCCGGGTTATAAGAGAGCTTCATGATTGCCCGGCGATTATTAGCAAGGCGCTAATCAGGCAGGTGAACCGGAGGGAATTAAAAAAACCGCCGATCCGAAACCAGGAACCGGCGGTGAGGGGGTTAACCGAGTCCGCGCACGGACGAGATAAACTGTTGCAATTCCGGTGTACGAGGGTTGGCGAAGAACGACTTACTTTCGCCTTGCTCCCACACTTTGCCCTGATGCATAAACACCACGCGGTCGCCAACTTCTCTGGCAAAGTTCATTTCATGGGTGACCAGGATCAGGGTCATTCCCTCCCCCGCCAGCTGCTCCAGCACTTTTAGCACTTCGCCCACCAGCTCCGGGTCCAGCGCCGAGGTAATCTCATCGCACAGCAGCACTTTAGGCTTCATCGCCAGGGCGCGGGCGATAGCAACGCGCTGCTGCTGGCCGCCGGACAAGCTGGACGGATGATAGTCCACGCGCTCGCCCAGCCCGACCTTGTTCAGCATTTCCAGCGCCAGCTCGCGGCACTCGGCGGCGCTTTTATTCAGCACCCGGCGCGGTGCCAGCATTACATTTTCCAGCGCCGTCATATGCGGGAACAGGTTAAAGTTCTGGAACACCATGCCAACCGAACGGCTGATTTCGCGCGCCTGGGATTCACGGTCGGTTATCGTCATGCCGCCAAGCTTGATGCTGCCGTCCTGGTAACCTTCCAGCCCGTTCATGCAGCGCAGCAACGTGCTTTTGCCGGAGCCGCTGCGCCCGATAATCGACACCACTTCACCCATATCGATATCAAGGCTGACGCCCTTCAGCACGTGGTTGTCGCCGTAATATTTCTGTACGTCATTAATGGTGATGAGCGGCATGGAATTTTTTCTCCAGATAACGGCTGTAGCGCGACAGCGGATAGCAAAGCAGGAAGTAGCCGAGCGCCACCAGGGCAAAAACTTTGAACGGCTCAAAAGTGACGTTATTCAGCATCGTGCCCGCCTTGGTCAGCTCGACAAAGCCGATAATTGAGGCCAGCGCGGTGCCTTTAATCACCTGCACGGAAAAACCAACGGTGGGCGCAACGGCAATACGCAGCGCCTGCGGGGCAATCACCCGGAACAGCGTCTGCCCGAAGCTCAGACCCAGGCAGCGGCAGGCTTCCCACTGGCCTTTCGGCAGAGCGCGAATGCTGCCGTACCAGATATCCAGCAGAAAAGCGCTGGTAAACAGGGTCAGGGCAAGCGTGGCGGCGGTCCAGGCGCTGACGTCGATGCCAAACAGCGCGAGGCCGAAGAAAGCCAGGAACAGTTGCATTAGCAGCGGCGTGCCCTGAAACAGCGCAACATAGCCGCTTATCAGGCGCTTCGGCCACGTCCACCGGCCCATGCGCAGCAGCAATAGCGGCAGAGTAACCAGCGTGCCGCAGACAAAGGCAATCAGAGACAAAAGCACGGTCCAGCGCGCGGCCAGCAGTAGATTGCGCAAGATATCCCAGTCGGTAAAAGTCATCATCCGGCATCACTCCCTAACCATTTACGCCCGGCGGCAAGCAGGAGCTGACGCATGATAAGCGACAGCACCAGATACATCAGCGTGGTGACCAGGTAGACCTCAAAGCTGAGGAAAGTCCGTGACTGAATAAGGCTCGCGGCAAACGTCAGATCCTCGCAGGAAACCTGAGAAACCACCGACGAGCCGAGCATTACGATAATGCACTGGCTAACCAGAGACGGATAAATACGCTTCAGGGACGGCGGCAGGACAACCCGCAGAAAAGTCTGGCTGCGGGTCAGACCGAGGACACGAGCCGCTTCCCACTGCCCTTTTGGCGTAACCTGAATCCCGGCGCGGATAATTTCCGTGCTGTAGGCTCCCAGGTTTACCAGCATGGCTATTAGCGCCGCTTCTCCGGCGGTCAGCTTCAGGCCCAGCCCCGGCAGCCCGAAGACAATAAAGAACAGCTGAACCACAAACGGCGTGTTGCGGATAAGCTCAACGTAGCCGCCCCAAATCAGGCTAAGCAGCCCTGGCCTGCCGCTGCGGATAGCCGCCCCGACGATGCCGATGGCAACGCCGCCGACCGTAGCCATGGTGGTGAGCGCCAGCGTCACCCACAGGCCGGAGACCAGCTCCGACCAATAGGGAAGCAGACCGGCAAAATCAAGTTGCGTGGTCATTCCCGGCTCCTCAGGCGCCGAGATTCGCAGGCAGAGGCGCCTGCATCCATTTCTGCGACAGGGTGTTGAGGGTGTTGTCCTTCAGCGCTTCGCCAATCAACTCGTCCACCTTCGCTTTCAGCGCTGGCTCGTTTTTCTTCAGGCCGATGTAACAAGGCGAATCTTTGAGCATAAATTTGCTTACCGGCGCTTTAGTCGGGTTCTGGCGAGCAATGGCCGCGACCACAAGGTTACCGGTTGCGATGTACTGCACCTGGCCTGAGAGGTAAGCAGATATAGTCGTGTTGTTGTCTTCGTAACGCTTCACCTCAGCATCTTTTGGCGCAAGGTCGCTAAGCACCATGTCTTCCACCGCACCGCGGGTTACGCCGACGGTTTTACCGCTCAGCGCTTTCGCATCGGCTACGGTGCCATCTTTAGGACCGAAAACGCCGAGGAAGAACGGCGCGTAGGCGCGGCTAAAGTCGATAACCTTTTCGCGCTCGGCGTTCTTGCCGAGGCTTGAAATAACCAGGTCAACTTTGTCGGTTTGCAGATACGGCACGCGGTTGGCGCTGGTGACCGGCACTAGCTGGAGCTTCACCTTCAGCCCTTTCGCCAGGTAAGCCGCCATATCAATATCGTAACCCTGAGGTTTCAGGTCAGCATTCACCGAGCCGAACGGCGGGAAGTCCTGCGGAACCGCCACGCGCAGCACGCCGCGCTTTTCGATATCTTGTAATTGATCGGCCATTACCGCTCCGGCCTGAGCCAGCAGAACCGTCGCGCCAACTAAAGAGAACAACCATTTTTTCATCGTCATGTGCAGCCTCGTCGCCTGATTGAAACAAAAGATTCTTTGAGTTCAAATCTGCAACTAATGTGCCAACGAGGAAGATAAGTGAGTTTTACTGCTTCATCGCGGTGAAATGAGGGTTAACGGGGAGAGCGATGCCTCACGGTTACACCCCAGACGGGTGCAACTGCGAGGTTTTGGTGCATTACGCTTCGCAATAGCGCAGGAAACGCAGCAGCGCGTTAGAAATATGCTTCTGCCGATGGTGAATACGGTACAAGGTACGCACCAGGCGGGGGAGCGGAACATGGACTTCAACCAGCGTGCCGCTTTCCAGCTGCTCGGCAATCACCCGGCGCGACAGGCAGCTAATGCCCAGCCCGTGGCGCACCGCGTGTTTGATAGCTTCGGAGTTGCCCAGTTCCATACCCAACTGAAACATCGGCAGGTGCGAAAGCAGCAGGTAGTCAACGATTTCACGGGTGCCGGAACCGCGTTCACGCAAGATCCACGGCTGCTTAGCGAGGCTTTCCAGGGTCACCGGCTGGTGCACCAGCGAGTTGCCCGGCGAGGCAAACACCACCAGCTCATCCTCCAGCCACGGTTCGGCCACCAGCTCGGACATATGGCACGGCCCTTCAATCAGGCCGATATCAACGCGAAAGTCCGCCACCGCGTTAATCACGTCCTGGCTGTTGCCGACGCTAAGCTCCAGCGGCAGCTTCGGGAAGTCCCGGCGGTAGCGGGCTATCATCTCCGGCAGGATATAGTTGCCGATGGTGCTGCTGGCGTAAACGCGGATTGCGCCGTTGTCTTCACGAAACAGCTGTTCTATTTCGCCAGCCTGCTCCAGCAGCCCCACAACGCGGGGGTAAAGCAGCCTGCCGTGCTCGTTGACCACCAGCCTTTTTCCAACCCGGTCGAACATCTGAACGCCAAGCTGCCCTTCAAGGTCGGCAAGCGCCGCACTAACCGCCGACTGCGAGAGCGACAGCATCTGGGAGGCCTGGGTAGTGGAGCCGCTTTTAAGGACTTCAGCAAACACTTCAAGTTGCCGCAGGGTGATATGCATAGTGGCTTTCCTGGTAATGGCAGCGGATTGCTTACCACTTATAAAGATTAATTATAAATATATAATCAATTTTATTTTTATGCCAGCAAGGCGTAGCCTTTTCGTCATCACAAAGGAGAAGGTTATGACTGCACTACCCGTACAAGCTCATCGTCATACATTGCGCCACTTCCTGCCGGGACTTGCGCTTTCTGCCGCCATTACCGGGCTGGCTTTGTGGCTGGGCAATATTCCTTCGGTTGCAGGGCTGGGCCTTGGTGCGCTGACGCTGGCCATTCTGTGCGGCATGATTATCGGCAATACGCTGTATCCGAGAATCTGGCAGCACTGCGACGGCGGCGTCCTGTTCGCGAAACAACATCTTCTGCGCCTCGGCATTATTCTTTATGGCTTCCGGCTGACGTTTTCGCAAATTGCCGACGTCGGCTTTAGCGGCCTGGCTATCGACGTGCTGACGCTGTGCAGCACCTTCGCCCTCGCCTGCTGGTTAGGCCAGAAGGTCTTCGGGCTGGACAAACACACCAGTTGGCTGATTGGCGCGGGCAGCAGCATCTGCGGAGCGGCGGCGATTCTGGCTACCGAGCCGGTGGTTAAAGCAGAAGCCAGCAAAGTAACGGTTGCCGTCGCCACTGTGGTTATCTTCGGTACACTGGCTATCTTTATTTACCCGATGCTTTATCCGCTGGTTAGCCACTGGTTCACGCCGGAAGCTTTCGGGATTTATACCGGCTCCACCATGCATGAAGTGGCGCAAGTCGTCGCAGCCGGCCACGCAATCAGCCCGGAAACGGAAAATGCTGCGGTGATTGCCAAAATGCTGCGTGTGATGATGCTGGCTCCGTTCCTTATTTTCCTTGCTGCACGCGTTAAAGCGCTGGCTCCGGCGGGCGCTGCGCAAGAGAGCAAAATTACCATTCCGTGGTTTGCGGTGCTGTTCATCGTGGTGGCGATTTTCAACTCCTTCCACCTTCTGCCGCAGGCGGTGGTTAATGCGTTGATTACGCTGGACACCTTCCTGCTGGCAATGGCAATGGCCGCACTGGGGTTAACAACCCACATGAGCGCGCTGAAAAAAGCCGGGGCGCGCCCGCTGCTGATGGCGCTGGTGCTGTTTATCTGGCTGATTATCGGCGGCGGCGCGATTAACCTCGCGGTGCACCACCTGATGGCATAATTCGAAGCAGAAAAAATGCCCCTGACCCGCTATCATTGTTTTTTCCCCGATAGCGGGTTTTGACAGGAGAAGAAAGATGAAGTTTATTGGAGCGCACGTTAGCGCCTCAGGCGGTCTGGAAAATGCCGCCATCCGCGCCCACGAACTGGAAGCGACCGCTTTTGCCCTGTTCACCAAGAATCAACGCCAGTGGCGTGCCGCGCCGCTGACCAGCGAAGTTATCGATAGCTTTAAGGCCGCCTGCGAAAAATACCATTATGGCCCGGGCCAAATCCTTCCCCACGACAGCTATCTGATTAACCTGGGCCACCCGGTTGAAGACGCGCTGGAAAAATCCCGCGAAGCTTTTATCGACGAGCTGGCCCGCTGCCAGCAGTTGGGGCTGACGCTGCTCAACTTCCACCCCGGCAGCCACCTGAAGCAAATTCCTGAAGACGAGTGCCTGAAGCGCATCGCCGAGTCGATTAACATCGCGCTCGCGCAGACCGAGGGCGTTACCGCCGTGATTGAAAACACCGCAGGCCAGGGCAGCAACCTTGGCTTCCGCTTCGAACACCTGGCGGCCATTATTGACGGCGTGGAAGATAAGTCCCGCGTCGGCGTCTGCATTGATACCTGTCACGCCTTCGCCGCCGGTTACGACCTGCGTACCGAGGCAGACTGCGAGCAGACCTTCAGCGAATTTGAGCGCATCGTCGGTTTTAAATACCTGCGAGGCATGCACCTCAACGATGCCAAAAGCGAGTTCGGCAGCCGTGTTGACCGCCACAATAGCCTGGGCGCGGGGAACATCGGCCATACGCCGTTTAGCTGGATAATGCGAGATGCCCGCTTCGACGGCATTCCGCTGATTCTGGAAACGACCAACCCGGATATCTGGGCGGAAGAAATTGCATGGCTGAAGGCTCAGCAGCATGAAGAGGCAACGGCGTAACAAAGAACATTCCTCAGGAGGTGCCAACGTGCCTCCTGACGCTATTTATCAGGCCGAAAAAGAGCGTTTTTAATAACTTAGTGGGCGGCCAGTTCGTAGAAAAAGGCTGGATTGGCCTGTATGGTCGCCAGCACTTTTGCCGCCAGCCCGGTCGGGTTTCGCCTTTTTGACTCCCAACTTTTTATTGTATCAACGCTGGTCCCCAACGCCTTCGCCATTTCACTTTGAGAAACGTTCAGCTGTTCCCTTATGGCGCGCACATCCGCTACCGTATAGCGGGTTGTCCTCGCCGGAGACTTCACCCCGTTTTTAATCTCTACAGCCTCTTCAAGAGCGCTTTTCAGGTCATTAAAAAAAGTCATTTCACACCTCATCCTTCAGTAACTTAGTCAGCTTTTTTAGCTCGGATCTCTCGGCATCGCTCAAATTATCTTTAGCGATTAGCTTGATCTGCCGGGTAAACATCGTAGTTTCAATAAACTCTATTCCATGTGTCACCGGTGTACGCTCCCTTGAGGGTACTAAGTACACCGAAATGGTGACATAGTACACCAACATTTTGTTTTCCGATCGAAATTTTCGCTTTTACCTTCGAACAAACAAGTTTGAAACGTTCAAAGCATTGGAAGGAATAAACAAATGAATGCAAATGCGGGGAGTATTTTCACTCTGGAGGGAGGAGTCTCGAGAAAATGCGAAAACAACAGAAGGTGGAGGGCATTCCCCGCGCTCTCCGCGTCCTTAACAAACGCATAGAGAGAGCGGGGAAACAGAGCGGTTATGCGGCTTTAGCAGCCAGCTCGGTTTCAGGGCGTTTCAGGAAGGCGTAAGACAGGCCCGCCACCAGCGTACCGGCGATAATCGCCAGCAGATAACCCAGCACCGGCGTGATTGCGCCAGGAATAAGCAGCACGAACAGACCGCCGTGCGGCGCCATCAGCTTCGCGCCTACCGCCATGGAGAGTGCCCCGGTCAGCGCGCCGCCGATGATACAGCAAGGCAGAACGCGCATCGGGTCACGGGCGGCAAACGGGATCGCCCCTTCGGTAATAAAGCACAGGCCGAGAACCAGAGCCGCTTTGCCCCCTTCCTGCTGCGCTTTATCAAACTTACGGCGCGCAACCAGAGTCGCCAGGCCCAGCGCCAGAGGTGGCACCATGCCCGCAGCCATAATCGCCGCCATCGGCGCGTAGGTTTGCGTACTTAACAGCCCAACGCCAAAGGCATAAGCCGCTTTGTTCACCGGGCCACCCATGTCGGTACACATCATCCCGCCAAGAATAGCGCCCAGCAGTACCGCGTTAGCGGTGCCCATGGTTTGCAGCCAGTGCGTCAGGCCAGCAAGGATTTTGGCAACCGGGGTGCCGATCAGGTAGATCATCGCCAGGCCAACAACCAGGCTTGAGAACAGCGGAATGATCAGAATTGGCTTCAGCGCTTCCATGCTTGGCGGCAGCTTCAGCTTTGAGCTAATCAACTTCGCAATATAGCCCGCCAGGAAACCGGCGATGATCCCGCCGATAAAGCCGGAACCGGTGCTCACCGCCAGCATGCCGCCGATAAGACCCGGCGTCAGGCCAGGGCGGTCTGCGATGGAAAATGCTATGTAGCCTGCAAGCACCGGCACCATCAGAGCGAAGGCAGAGCCGCCGCCGATTTGCATCAGCGCCGCGGCAAGGGTGCCTGGCTCTTTAAACGCCTGGATACCAAAGGCAAAGGAGAGCGCGATACACAGGCCGCCCGCCACCACCATCGGCAGCATGTAAGAAACCCCGGTCAACAGGTGACGGTAAGCCCCGGCGCTCTCTTTCTTGCCGGACTCCTGGCCCGCGCTCGCCTTGCCCGCAGCTTCATAAGGTTTGGCTTCAGCCAGCGCTTTATCCAGTTCCTGAGAAGTTTTCTTCAGCGCAAGGCCGGTAGAGGTGCGGTACATCGGCTTACCGGCAAACTTCGCCAGATCCACTTCGATATCCGCCGCAACGATAACCAGATCTGCCGCAGCCACTTCTTCTGGCGTGATAGCGTTACCCGCGCCAACCGAGCCGCGAGTTTCAACCTTCACCCACCAGCCGCGTTTTTTGGCTTCGGTTTCAATCGCTTCTGCAGCCATAAAAGTATGCGCTACGCCGGTCGGGCAGGCCGTAACGGCTACAATACGTTTCGGGCCGCTGGCGGAAACCGCCTGGGCAGGAGCCGCAACAGCCGGAGCGCTATACGGGGTGGCTTTACCTTTGGCTTCGCTCAGGAACAGCTCAGGATGCTGAACCGCACGATCGATGTCGCCGAGGAAAACTTTTTTACCGTTCAGCGCGTTGTCAGCAGGAACAGCATTCCCCACCACGATAGCCAGTTCGGCATCGTTCGGGTTGTCGATAATGTCGAGATGCGCTTTTTGCGCAGCGGCACCGAGCAGCGTCTTCGCGAGATATGCGCGCGCCTGGCCCAGCCCCGGCTCAATAATTAACAGCGTTTTCATTGCCTGTCTCCTGCTGTCAGTGGAAAGGTTTCAGGTCGACACGAGCCATCATGGCGGCCAGTTGTGTGCGATCGGTAATGCCGACATTGCTCTGGCTAACGGCCAGGGCAGCAACGGCGGTGGCAAGACGTAGAGTGTGTTCGCTGGACTCGCGCATCAGCAGGCCGTAAATCAGGCCACCAACCATTGAGTCGCCCGCGCCCACGGTGCTAACCACTTCGCAAGACGGCGGCCGCGCAATCCATTCCCCGGAGGCGTTAACCCACAGCGCGCCTTCCGCACCCAGCGAAATAACAACGTGGGCAATGCCCTGCTCGCGCAGCGCGTGAGCGGCTTCAATAACATCTTTAAGTTCTGGCAACTTGCGGCCAGCCCAGATTTCCAGCTCGCGACGGTTTGGTTTTACCAGCCACGGCGCAGCTTTCAGCCCGGCCACTAAGGCCTCGCGGCTGCTGTCGAAGATGATGCACGGGCACTGGCTGCGCAGGCGAGTCATCCAGTCGGTGAACGCCTCAGGGGAAACGCCTGCCGGCAGGCTGCCGCTAACACAAACCATATCGAACTGGCCCAGCCAGCTCAGAGAGTCCGCCACAAAGCGTTCCCAGTCCGCGCCGGTCACTTCAAACCCGGAGAAGTTGAGGTCGGTCACTTCGCCATCTTTTTCGGTCAGCTTGACGTTAATACGGGTGCGGCCCTGTACCACCTGGAAGCGGTTAGCTATGCCCAGCTCGCTGAACAGCTGCTGAAAACCGTCCTGGTTATCTTTACCGAGGAAACCGCCAACGGTGACGTCGATACCGAGATCTTTCAGGACTTTGGCAACGTTAATCCCTTTACCTGCGGCATGCAGGCCGGTGGTGCGAACGAGGTTAACTTCGCCGCGCTCAATCTCCGGGCAAAAGCCCACCAGATCGTAGGCCGGGTTCAGGGTAATAGTGGCTACACGTCTGGTCATTACGCGCCCTCCCCGAGACCGGCAGCGATGGCATCGCCAATCGCCTTCAGCGCCTGTTCAGCATCTTCACCCTGGGCGGTGAAGCGCAGGCGGTGGCCCTTCTTAACGCCGAGTGCAACAACTTTCATCAGGCTGCGTCCATTTGCCGGTTTTCCGGTTCCATCAAGGTTTGTCACGGTTATTTCGCTATTAAATTGTTTAATGGTGTTGACCAGCGCCGTACCCGGGCGGGCGTGCAGGCCGTGTTCATTGCGCACGGTGAATTCAGCGCTCAGCGCCTCTTCGGCCGGAGTCTCATCGCTGGTCAGCAGCGTCAGCAAAGTTGGCGCATCGGCGCTTAACAGTTTGTCGGCGCGATTGCCAATCAGCATATCGCTCAGGCGGTTCAGCACCTGAAGCGGCTGCTCGTCGGCAACGGCGACGGTCATCAGCAGCGAGACCGGCTGGCCTTGAGCTTCGAAAGTCGCCGCCGGGCGGCTAACGGCGACCGCGCTGGCAAGGTTGCCTTCTGCGCTGTCGTTCAGCCAGATGCCCTGCCCGAGGTAGAGCGGCTTTCCGGAAATGACATTGCTGACAAAGGCTGCATCTGCCGCGCCAGCCTGCTTGAGGCGACCAGCGTTTAGCGCCTGCAGCGTTATCAGGTCGCTGGCGTCAACGTTCAGCGCCAGCAGGCTGTTGTCCAGCAGCAGGGCCGTGGACTGTTTTTCGCCCATTAGCAGCGCGCGTAACTCTTCCGCGCCGGTGGCCGACTTCAGCTGTTCAGCAACTTCATCGTCGCTCAGCACATGGGTCAGTTGGCGCAGCAGGCCGAGGTGCTCGTCGGAGCTGGCGGCAATACCGATGGCGACGTACGCCGTCTGGCCTTCGCCCCACTCTACGCCGTCAGGAAACTGGAACACCTGAACGCCGGTCTTCAGCACCAGGTCGCGGGTGTCGGTGGTGCCGTGCGGGATAGCAATCCCGCTGCCAAGGTAGGTAGAGGTTTGCTGCTCGCGGGCCAGCATACCGTTTACATAGCCTTCACCGACATTACCGGCCTGCACCAGGGCAGCGGCAACCAGGCGGATGGCCTCTTCTTTACTCCCGGCGGATTTACCGGGATGAATATCCTGCACAGATAACTGGAACATAAATCTCCTCTCTCGCTGAATTGAAACGATTCAGCTTTTCTGAGAAAAAATACGTCATCTCCGGGTGGCGGGATGCCTAAGATGACGCTGAAACGTTTCAAGGAGTGTTGCGCTAAATCGGCTTTCTGCGCAACATTTCTCGCATTTCAGCTTTCTAAATTTAGAGCTTCAGCACATTTTCATTTTAGCAGACGACAAAGTTCAGCGCCTGAACCGACGGTAATGGTTCGGCATCAGCAAACTTCAGCTTTTACAAACGAGCGATCACCCGGACGGGTGTTAATGAGGTTTGATGAATTATTTGTGCTGGCCGTCCGACATCCTGCGAGGGTAAATCTGTTTATTTAAGGGTAACGGGCGTACACTCCGCGCATTCTTTTTCCTGCCGCCCGATAGCATGCAAAACGCTCCCGTTACCGCCGCCCGTAAGCCTCTTGATTTCACTTCATCCGCGTTTCTGATAGTCGCATTTTTGACCGGCATCGCCGGTGCGCTGCAAACGCCGACCTTAAGCCTGTTTTTGACCGATGAAGTTCATGTCCGCCCCGCGCTGGTAGGTTTTTTCTTCACCGGCAGCGCGGTGATAGGCATTCTGGTCAGCCAATTTCTCGCCGGGCGTTCTGACCGCAAAGGCGACCGCAAAAAGCTCATTTTTGCCTGCTGCCTGCTGGGTGCCCTGGGCTGCGTGCTGTTTGCCTGGAACCGTAACTACTTTGTTCTGCTGTTCGTTGGCGTGTTTTTGAGCAGCTTTGGCTCCACGGCCAACCCGCAGATGTTTGCTCTCGCCCGCGAGCACGCCGACCACACCGGGCGCGAGGCGGTCATGTTCAGCTCTATCCTGCGCGCTCAGGTCTCTCTCGCCTGGGTTATCGGGCCGCCAATTGCCTATGCGCTGGCGATGGGGTTCGGGTTTGAAGTGATGTACCTGAGCGCCGCTTTTGCCTTTGTGATTTGCAGCGCGATGGTCTGGCTTTTTCTGCCGTCAATGCGTAAAGAGCCGGTGGTAAAAACAACCGCCACCCTGGAAGCGCCCCGCAGCAACCGCCGCGATGCGCTGCTGCTGTTCACCGCATGCACCATGATGTGGGGCTGTAACAGCCTGTATATCATCAATATGCCGCTCTATATTATTAACGAACTGCATCTGCCGGAGAAGCTGGCTGGCGTGATGATGGGCACAGCCGCCGGGCTGGAAATCCCGACAATGCTGATTGCCGGGTACTACGCAAAACGGCTGGGAAAACGCTTCCTGATGCGGGTAGCTATCGGCGCGGGACTGCTGTTTTACATCGGCATGCTGACGCTGCATAACCAATATATGCTGCTTGGGCTACAGCTGCTGAACGCTATCTTTATCGGTATTCTCGCCGGGATCGGCATGATCTATTTCCAGGATTTGATGCCGGGCCAGGCCGGTGCGGCAACCACGCTGTACACCAATACTACGCGCGTTGGCTGGATAATTGCCGGTTCTATGGCAGGCGTAGTGGCAGAAATCTGGAACTATCACAGCGTCTTTTTCATCGCGCTGGGGATGATTGCGATTAGCGTTTATTGCATGGCGCGCATCAAGGATATTTAAGGCGCGGTGGCGGCCTCGAGGTCAATCAGCCAGGTAATAGCCTGCTCGCGCGTGCTGCCGCACATTTCGGCCGCGGGCTGAAGGCCGCCGCAAACTTTAGGCCGCAGAGGCGAGCCAAACAGCTTGCAGCGCAGCCGCTCGTCGAGCTGAACGCAGGGCGTGTTGGCGGGCTTGCCCTCCGGCATGCCGGGGATCGGAGAGGATATTGAAGGTGCGGTACAGCAGGCTCCGCAATCAGGACGACAGTCCATTTATATTTCCACCAGCGTCAGAGGGTGCGTGACAATAGCAGACCCGGTGCCTGCGTCAACGAACAATTTATTTAACATCATTCCCCCTTCCAGGATACACTCGCGCCACAACGACTACGGATCGGTAACGTTTTGTCTGGGCGCAAACTCTTTCACCGAACGGCCTCATGGCTGGCGCTGCTTGCCGTTGCGATGCTGTTTATTGCACCGGTTATCTCAAAATCGCTGATGCACCATACGGCGTGTGAACACGGCAGCACGATGATGACAATGGACATGTCTGACATGAGCCATCATATGGACATGCCTGAACCCTGCCCTCACGCAAGCCTGCCCCATAACATGCTGATGTCCGGCCCGGGCATGTCACCGGGCGAAGAGATTGCCTGCGGCTACTGCCAGCTGCTTATCCATCTGCCTTTTATCCAGTTCTGCCTTATCGTACTGCTGCTGTTATTGCTGATAGCGGTGCGCAAAGCGCCGGTTACCGCCCTGTGCTGCGCGGTGATAATTCGCCCGAGGTCTGCCCACCCGGCCCGCGCTCCACCTGCTTTCGTTCTTCATCGCTTTTAAAACTCTAAAAATTAACTGCGTAATGTTAGACGGCAGCGCTAAGGCGCGATGCCGCCCGGCCTCTTATTAATCAAGAGCCGCCGCGTTACGCCTGAAGAACAGTAAGGCATTTATGAAAACTCACCTGAAGCCGCTGGTACCTCTGGTACTGCTGGCCATCGCCTCCCCTGCCGCGCTTGCGCAGGAGCAGCACGAACACACAACAATGCAGGACGATCAGGTCATGATCGTCGCCTCTCCCGCTTCATCGCCGCTGGAGGTCATCACTTCGCCAAAAACGCCACGCCAGCCGGTTCCGGCAAGCGACGGCTCCGACTACCTGAAAACCATTCCCGGTTTCTCACAGATCCGCAACGGCGGCACCAACGGCGACCCGGTGTTCCGCGGGATGTTCGGCTCACGCCTGCGCATCCTCACCAATAACACGGAGATGCCGGGCGCATGTCCGGCGAGGATGGACTCGCCAGGTTCCTATATTTCTCCGGAAAGCTTTGACCTGCTGACGCTGATTAAAGGCCCGGAAACCGTACTCTGGGGGCCGGGGAACTCGGCGGGGACGGTACGCTTCGAGCGCGAACCGCCGCGCTTTGAGAAAGCTGGCATTCAGGGCACGGCGAGCCTGCTTACCGCGTCTAATCAACGCTGGGACAGCAATGCGGACTTAAGCCTCGGCAGCGAAGACGGTTACCTGAGGCTTATCGGCAACAAATCTCATTCCGGCGACTATCAGGACGGCAACGGTGACCGGGTCGCCTCTAAATGGGATAAATGGAACGCCGACGTCGCGCTGGGCTGGACGCCGGATAAAGACACGCTCCTCGAGCTGACGGCGGGCAGAGGCAACGGTGAAGCCCGCTATGCGGGGCGCAGCATGGACGGCTCGCAGTTCAAACGCGAAAGCCTGGGGATGCGTTTTGAAGAATCCAATATCGGCGAAGTGTTTAATAAATTGGAAGCCAGCGTCTATTACAACTACGCCAACCATATTATGGATAACTATTCGCTGCGTTCTCCGGGCAGCATGCCGGGGTCTGGCGGCAGCATGCACTCCTCGATGGAAATGCATCAGCCCATGGATATGGGTGGGTCGATGAGTATGAATATGCCGATGGCGATGCAGCTCGATCGCCGTACCGTCGGCGGCCGTATGATGGGCACCTGGCTGTGGTCCGATTACGAGCTGCGCAGCGGCGTGGATGCTCAGCAAAGCACCCATCGCAACAAGCAGGATGAAGGCTGGCGGCAGGATGCCCGCTTCCAGGACTTCGGGGCATTCAGCGAACTGACCTGGCATGCCAGCGAGCAGAGCAAAGTCATCGGTGGCGCAAGGCTTGACCGAACGCGGGTGGATAACGATACCGGAAATGGTTCAGCAGAACGCAGCGCCACGCTGCCCGCCGGTTTCATGCGTTATGAGCGAACGCTGACCGACGTGCCGGTCATGCTGTACGCCGGAGTAGGTTATACCGAGCGCTTCCCGGATTACTGGGAGCTATTTTCGCCAACTTATGGCCCTGGCGGCTCTAAAAATGTATTCGATAACCTGAAAACGGAAAAAACCACCCAGCTCGACATCGGCATGCAGTACGGCGGTGAGCGCTTCAACGGCTGGGTCTCGGCTTATCTTGGGCGGGTGAATGACTTTATCCTGTTCCGCTACTCTCCCAATAACGCCCGTATTAGCCAGGCCGATAACGTCGACGCCACGATTATGGGCGGCGAGATGGGCTTCAGCTACCGGCTGACGGAGAGCTGGAAAACCGATGCCAGCCTGGCCTATGCCAGAGGTGAAAATACCAGCGACCATCAGCCTCTGCCGCAAATCGCCCCGCTGGAAACCCGCTTTGGGCTCACCTGGGAGCAGGGAGACTGGAGCAGCACAGGCCTGCTACGGCTGGTCAGTAGCCAGCAAAGAGTCGCGCTTAATGAAGGTAACGTGGTGGGCAAAGACTTTGATAAAAGCGCCGGGTTCGCTATCTTCTCCGCCAATGCCGCTTACCGCCTCAACAAGGCCATTAAGCTTAGCGCGGGAGTCGATAACCTGTTTAACAAAACCTACAGCGAGCACCTGAATCTGGCGGGCAATAGCAGCTTTGGCTATTCGTCCAATACGCCGGTGAACGAACCAGGAAGAACCTTCTGGGGCAAAGTGAACGTCACGTTCTGATTAATCTCGCCCCTGAGCAAGGGGCGTTTACGCTTTACTACTAACCGGCCTGGAGGCTGATATGTTTGCAAAACTTCGTACCCGCGACGGTAAAAAATTCCTTATCGCGGTAGCCATTGTCTTCACTATTGTCGTTTCACTTATTTCAAAAGTGACATTTGAAGGCGTTGAAGAGCAGTACAACTGGCCGATGGAGCAGTGGACGCTGGACATGTTTATTATGCAGGGAGCCTGGGTGGCTATTTACACCATTATGTTCACTATTCTTTGCTCGACTCCTTTTGCCTTCTATTTCTTAGCGCCTAAGGATGGCCGGGGATAATGCCTCTCCCGCCGCGCCGGCATATGCTGGCGCGGCATCACAAACTGCTTTCTTGCGGCTTTGTTGATTAAATCCACTTGCCTGAATCGCGCCTCGCGGGTACTTTGACGCAATATTTTTGCATCTCAATTTTCGACAGGACACATCGATGGCAAGAGCTAACGAAATCAAAAAAGGCATGGTTCTCAATTACAACGGCAAGCTGCTGATTGTTAAAGATATTGATATCCAGGCTCCGAGCGCGCGCGGCGCGGCAACGCTGTACAAAATGCGTTTCTCCGATGTTCGTACCGGGCAGAAAGTGGAAGAGCGCTTCAAGGGCGACGATATCGTCGATACCATCACCCTGACCCGCCGTTTCGTTGACTTCTCTTATATCGACGGCAACGAATATGTGTTTATGGATAAAGAAGATTACACCCCGTACATCTTCACCAAAGACCAGATTGAAGAAGAACTGCAATTTATCCCTGAAGGCGGCATGCCTGATATGCAGGTGCTCACCTGGGACGGCCAGCTGTTAGCTCTGGAGCTGCCGCAGACGGTAGATCTGGAAATTATCGAAACCGCTCCGGGCATCAAAGGCGCATCTGCCAGCTCCCGTACCAAACCGGCAACCCTCTCTACTGGCCTGGTCATTCAGGTGCCGGAATACATGGTTGCAGGCGAGAAAATCCGTATTCATATCGCTGAAAAGCGCTCTATGGGCCGCGCGGACTGATTTGCAGAAACGCTCTTTCGGGAGCGTTTTTTTATTTATCTCCCCCGCCAAAGTTGTTATACCAATATCGCTTTCCCCTCTATTATTTTGATGTAATTCACACTTCACCGATTAACATCCCACACCAATTCCAATTGTTGTCATACAGCTTTAGACTGACCGGGTTCATTTACCGCTAAGCAGGACGTTAACCCATGCGCACTATTGCCTCAGAAACGCTTCCGTCGGCTGTCCAGTTCCCTCGTTACGACCGCAGCACGCTGCAAACGCGCATCGTTCATTTTGGCTTTGGCGCATTTCATCGCGCGCACCAGGCGCTGCTCACCGATCGGGTGCTAAACGCTCAGGGCGGCGACTGGGGGATCTGCGAGATAAGCCTGTTTAATGGCGATAAGTTAATGAGCGATCTTCGTCGCCAGGATCATCTCTATACCGTGCTGGAGAAAGGCGCGGACGCAAACCAGGCCATCGTCGTCGGCGCGGTAAAGGAATGCCTGAACGCAAAGCTCGACGGAATGGAAGCCATTATTGAGAAATTCTGCGAGCCGCAGGTGGCAATCGTTTCGCTCACCGTGACGGAAAAGGGCTATTGCATCGACCCGGCAAGCGGCAAGCTGGACGTTGCTAACGAAAGAATTATTCACGATCTGGAGCATCCGGCAGAGCCGCATTCGGTGCCGGGCATTCTGGTTGAGGCACTAAGCCGCCGCCGCGAGCGCGGGCTGCGACCGTTTACCGTGCTCTCCTGCGACAACATCCCTGATAACGGGCATCTGGTGCGCAACGCGGTTCTGGGTATGGCGGCGCGGCGCAGCGACGAGCTGGCGGAGTGGATTGCGGAGCAGGTGACTTTCCCGAGCACCATGGTAGACCGTATCGTTCCGGCGGCAACGCCTGAATCACTGGCGGAAATAACCGAAATCCTCGGGGTGGAAGACCCCTGTGCCATAGCCAGCGAGCCATTTATTCAGTGGGTAATAGAGGATAACTTTGTTGCCGGGCGGCCGGAGTGGGAAATTGCGGGCGTTGAGATGGTAGACGACGTGATGCCCTGGGAACAAATGAAGCTGCGCATGCTGAACGGCAGCCATTCGCTGCTGGCTTATCTGGGCTACCTTGCCGGATATCAGCATATTTCTGACTGCATGGCGGATGAGCACTTCCGCCTCGCCGCCCGCCGCCTGATGATGCAGGAGCAGGCACCGACGCTGCGCATCAGCGGCGTAGACCTTCATCAATATGCCACAAACCTGCTTGCCCGCTTTGCCAACCCGGCGCTGAAGCATCGGACCTGGCAAATCGCGATGGACGGCAGCCAGAAATTACCGCAGCGCTGGCTGGAAAGCGTGCGCTGGCACCTGCAAAACGGAGATAGCTGGCCGTGCCTCGCGCTGGGTATCGCCGGCTGGATGCGTTATGTCAGCGGCGTGGATGATAAAGGCAGCGCCATTGATATTCGCGATCCGCTGGCAGAAAAGATCCATACTCTGGTTGCCGGGAGCGATGAAACCAGCCGTGTGGATGCCCTGCTGAGCCTGCATGAAATTTTCGGTGAAGACCTCCCAGCCAACCCGCATTTTGTCACCGAGATCCAACGGGCATGGCGGCAGCTTGCTCAGTTTGGCGCACGTAAAGCGGTCGAAAACCTGGCCGCAGGTTAGCAATCAATGCGTTTAACGCGGTTTCCTCAGGGCCAAACCGCGTTGAGCCTTCTCTTTTGTCCGGGTTTTAGTCAGGATAGTCAGCGTGAATAATTAACATAACTGGCTAATAAGCGTGGCTTACAGGCTGTAACCACCCGGAGTACCCGTGACAAAAACGAATTTAATTACCGGCTTCCTCGGGAGCGGCAAAACCACCACCATTCTTCATTTACTGGCCAATAAGCCAGTCGATGAAAAGTGGGCGGTGCTGGTGAATGAATTTGGCGAAGTCGGCATAGACGGCGCGCTGCTCGCCGACAGCGGCGCATTGTTAAAAGAGATCCCCGGCGGCTGTATGTGCTGCGTCAACGGTCTGCCGATGCAGGTTGGCCTCAATACCCTGCTCCGCCAGGGCAGGCCGGATCGCCTGCTTATCGAGCCAACCGGCCTCGGCCATCCAAAACAGATCCTCGATATGCTCACCGCCGAAGTCTATCAGCCGTGGATTGATCTACGGGCAACCCTGTGCCTGCTGGACTCGCGGCAGCTGCTGGATGAAAAAGCCCTGAATAATGATAACTTCCGCGACCAGCTGGCCGCGGCGGACATTATCGTCGCAAATAAACAGGATCGGGCAACATCGGAGAGCCTTGCCGCGCTGCAACTGTGGCAGCAGGCCCGAGGCGATGGGCGGCAGTTGGTCAGCACTGAAAAAGGGGAAATTAGCCCCGAACTGCTCGACAGGCCGCGCCTTAATCAACGCGAGCTACCGTCCAGCGCGGAGCATAACCACGGCCATGCGGCAACCCGCGGGCTCGCGGCGCTTAGCCTTCCGGCTCACCAGCGCTGGCGGCGCAGCGTAAACAGCGGCCAGGGCTATTTTGCCTGCGGCTGGATCTTTGATGAAGAAACCGTATTCGACACCGTAGGCATCCTGGAATGGGCCAGACTTGCGCCGGTTGACCGGGTTAAAGGCGTGCTGCGCATTGCCGAAGGTCTGGTACGAATCAACCGTCAGGGCAATGACCTGCATATCGAAACGCAATCCACTCCGCCGCCGGACAGCCGCATCGAATTAATTCACTCCGACGAGCCGGACTGGAACGCTCTGCAATCCAGTCTGTTGAGCTTATGTTTAAGTTAGTAAGCCTACCTTTGCGCCCCCGTAATGAGATTTAGAAACCGCATGATGACTAATCGCCTCCCTCTGATACTGCTGCTAAACGCGCTGGGCCTCGCCCTGTTCTTTAGCTGGTATCTGCCTGAGAACCATGGATTCTGGTTCAATATTGATTCCACGCTGTTCCACTTCTTTAATAATGAACTGGTCAAAAGCCATACTTTTTTAACCCTGATAGCGATTACCAACAACCGCGCATTCGACGGGATCTCACTGCTGGCGATGGGCGTGCTGTTCTCCTGGTTCTGGTGGCATGAAGATGCTCCAGGCCGCCGTCGGCTGGTGCTGATGGGTGTGGTAATGCTGCTTGCCGCGGTAGTAATAAACCAGCTGGGCCACCTGATCCCGGTCGTCCATTCCAGCCCGACGCTGTTCTTTACCGACATCAACCGCGTTAGCGAACTGCTGCATTTCCCGACCAAGGATGCCTCGAGCGACAGCTTCCCCGGCGACCACGGATTGATGCTGCTTATCTTTACCGGCTTTATGCTGCGCTATTTCGGCCTGCGCGCATTCCTGATAGCGGCCTCTATCTTCATTATCTTCTCTGCGCCGAGAATAATGATAGGCGCGCACTGGTTTACCGATGTCTACGTCGGCTCTCTTTCTATTGCCCTGGTTGGCCTGCCGTGGGTGCTTTTAACCCCGCTAAGCGACCGGTTAATTTCCGTACTGAACCGTACAATACCGGGCAAAAATAAAGCCCGGGGCTGATGGCTAATAAGCTATTACGATTGCAAATAAGCAGAGTTCCCCCACGGTCTCTGCTTATTTTTTCGCCTTTATGACAGCGAGATGAATATTTACCCACTTCGAATTCCCTGAGATTTGAATGACCTGGCGATAAAATCAGCGCTCCTGCCGAGAGTTTGCTCAAAATAACCTTTTACTACCGAACATCACAATTTCTTATAAAAATAAGAATAAAAAGGCTCGCATCACCTGGTTTGATCGGGTACTCTCGGAAAAGTTTGCGCTACGGCTCAACGCACTCAGGCAGTGAATAAAATTGTGCGTTGTTCCACATTTTTGTGCATGAATAATTGTTTCGACGCTCAGACGTATTTAGTCTCGTCACGTTGGTATTTTTGTATAACGAATTATTCGTTAAGGACTTCAAGGGAAAACAAACAAAATGGTCAAATCTCAGCCTATTTTGAGATATATCTTGCGGGCTATCCCCGCGATTGCGGTAGCAGTTATGCTTTCCGCCTGTAGTTCGACTAACACAGCTAATATGCATTCTGAGACGCATGCAGTCGGTGAAAAAGATGGTTTTTTACTGCAAGCCTCTCAGGATGAATTCGAAGAGATGGTTCGTAATGTTGACGTTAAGTCGCGCATTATGGAGCAATATGCAAGCTGGAAAGGCGTTCGCTACCGTCTCGGTGGCAGCAGCAGAAGCGGTATCGACTGCTCTGCATTTGTACAGCGTACATTCCAGGAGCAGTTTGGTTTAACGCTGCCGCGCTCAACCTCCGAGCAGCAGGACTCTGGTAAGTCCGTGTCGCGCAATAAATTGCGTACCGGCGATTTAGTTCTGTTCCGCGCAGGTTCTACCGGGCGCCACGTAGGCATCTATATTGGTAATAACCAATTCGTACATGCCTCCACCAGCAGCGGCGTAGTGATCTCCAGTATGGACGAACCCTACTGGAAGAAGCGGTATAACGAAGCGCGTCGCGTGCTGAGCCGTAGCTAAAAGTTTTGTGGGCTGTTATTCCCTTGGCCGCCCGCTGAAACAATCAACGTGACAATAAAGACGCTGCCCATGCAGCGTTTTTTTATGCCTTAAATTCAGAGCATTATTATCTTAAACGTTGGCAAAACGCAGAATAGTTGCCAGATGAAACAAATTAAACAATTTTGTGGTTATGGGTTATAGTCAGAAAAAATCATAAAACAAACGATGATTCGCTTGCCCCTGCGGGACTCATACATCAATGTCTTATAAGAACATCTTTTCGCGCTACTTTAGCACCCCAAAACAGATTGCTGTCTTCAGCCTTCTGGCGGGATTGTTTGGCGCTTTGTTAGTCGGCGGACTGTCCAGCCTGGCGCTGCATTCAAAACGCGAGTCCGCTTATAATCTTTTAGCCCGCGATATTAGCGGCTACCTCGATACCTTCTTTAAAGACCTGCACAATACCGCCGACGGCATTCAGCCCCTCAGCATGGATGAATGCGAACGGGTAAGCGGGGAGCTAACCTCCCGGGCGGCCTTTAATTCCAGCGTGCGTGCTTTCCTGCTTATCCACAGCGGCGTGGCCTACTGCTCTTCCGCTACCGGCGATATGAAGCTCTCAATGAGCGAGCTGGAACCCGAGCTTGATATTAGCAAACCCGTTGATGTCGCCATTATGAACGGCACGCCCATGATGCCCGGCAAACCGGTTATCGCCGTATGGTTTCAAAACCCACTCTCCGCCGACCACGGCGTGTTTACTACCCTAAATGTGAACCTCACGCCTTACCTGGTGTTCACTTCACGCCAGCAGGACATCAGCTCGATGGCGTTGGTCGTGGGCAACAAGGCGCTGGCCTCCTACTCCCCTGACGTAGTCAATACCGACGAGCTCCCGCCCTCGCCCACGCGCATAGCAAATCTCGAAGGCTACCCGATTAAGCTCTACATCTACGGCACGCCGTGGCCGGTAGAAGATATCCAGTTAGCGATTCTTGCCGGTTTGCTCTCCGGCCTGCTGTGCGCCGCGCTTTGCGGCTATTTCCTTTCGGTGAAAGTACGCGCCGGGAAAGAGATCCTCACGGGCATTAAACGCGAGCAGTTCTTTGTGGTTTACCAGCCGGTCGTCGACTCGCAGGAACTGCAAATGCGCGGGATAGAAGTCCTGATGCGCTGGGAGCACCCGACGGCGGGCATGATACCGCCGGATGCGTTTATCGGCTTTGCCGAAGCGCAGCAGCTGATTGTCCCGCTGACGCGCCACCTGTTTGAGCTGATAGCAAGGGATGCGGCTGAGCTGCAAAAAGTTCTGCCCGCCGGGGCGAAGCTGGGCGTCAACCTGGCACCAAGCCACCTGCACTCCCCGACCTTCAAGCAGGATATTCAGGCTTTCTCCGCTTCTTTGCCTCCCGACTATTTCCAGTTGGTGTTTGAAATTACCGAGCGCGATATGCTCCAGGAAAAAGAGGCGATGAGCATCTTCGCCTGGCTGCATCAGCAGGGCTACGAGATTGCGGTCGATGACTTCGGCACCGGCCACAGCGCCCTGATTTACCTTGAGCGTTTCACTCTGGATTACCTGAAAATAGACCGTGGCTTCGTAAACTCTATCGGCATGGAAACGGTTACCGCGCCGGTGCTTGACGCGGTTCTCACGCTCGCCCAGCGGCTAAATATGAACACCGTTGCGGAAGGCGTGGAAACGCCGGAACAGGCAAAATGGCTGATTGAGAGAGGCTGTAATTTCCTGCAAGGTTACTACTTCAGCCGCCCGTTAACCCTCAGCCAGTTGCTAAGCTGGAACCCGTCACACAGCCTTTATGATGAGCTAAAAGACTGACAATCATTGCGCAATCTTCGTCGGCTAACTTATGATTAAGCATCATGGGCTTAGCGGCTGCTCGCTAACCTGTCAGAGCAGCAACCACCCGGCAAGGAATGAAGATGACGAAAGCTGTACGCGCGCTGATGCTGCTTTGCCTTTGCGCTGCCTCTCTGGCAGCACGAGCCGCACAAATCAATGAAAGCTACTCCTTCTCGGTGCTCGGCGAGCCCAAATATGCCGTTAACTTTACTCAATTTGACTACGTGAATCCCGCCGCCCCGAAAGGCGGAAATATTACCCTCTCTTCTATTGGCACCTTCGACAACTTCAACCGCTTTGCCCTGCGCGGTAATCCCGGCGTCCGCACCGATGCGCTTTACGACACGCTATTCACCACCTCCGACGACGAGCCGGGCAGCTATTATCCGCTGATTGCGGAGATGGCTCGCTATCCGGTCAATTTTGCCTGGGCCGAAGTATCCATTAACCCGCGCGCGCGCTTCCACGACGGCAGCCCGATTACCGCCGAAGACGTCGCCTTTACCTTCAATAAATTTATGACCGAAGGCGTACCGCAATTTCGCCTGGTCTACAAAGGCGCGACCGTTAAGGCCATCGCGCCGCTGACGGTGCGCATTGAGCTGGCTAAACCGAGCAAAGAGAGAATGCTGGGCCTGTTCTCACTGCCGGTCTTCCCCGAAAAATTCTGGAAGGACCATAAACTCAGCGACCCGCTCTCCTCGCCGCCGCTGGCCAGCGGGCCGTATAAAATTACCGCCTGGAAAATGGGCCAGTACATTACCTACTCCAGGGTTCGCGATTACTGGGCGGCTAATCTGCCGGTGAACCGCGGACGCTGGAACTTTGACTCTATCCGCTATGACTATTATCTCGACGACAACGTCGCCTTCGAGGCATTCAAAGCGGGCGCATTTGATTTCCGCGCCGAACCCTCGGCTAAAAACTGGGCCACGCGCTATATCGGGAAAAACTTTAATAATCACTACATCGTCAAAGATGAGCTGAAAAATGAATCCGCGCAGGACGCACGCTGGCTGGCGTTTAACATTCAGCGCCCCATCTTCGCAGACCGCCGGGTCAGGGAAGCCATCAGCCTGGCGTTTGATTTCGAGTGGATGAATAAAGCGCTGTTTTACGGGGCCTACAGCCGGGCTAATAGCTACTTTCAGAATACCGAATATGCCGCCCGCGGATACCCGGATGCCGACGAGCTGATGCTGCTGGCACCGATGAAAAAGGACTTACCGCCGGAGGTGTTTACCTCTATCTACAACCCGCCAAAATCAGACGGCAGCGGCTATGACAGGGAAAACCTGCTCAAGGCGCTGGCTTTGTTAAAAGAGGCCGGATGGGAGCTAAAAGACCAAAAACTGGTTAACGTCCAGACCGGCCAGCCCTTTAGCTTTGAGCTGCTGATTGGCACCACCGGCAATACGCAGTGGGTGCTACCCTTCCAGCATAATCTACAGCGGCTGGGCATCACCCTGAACATCCGCCAGGCAGATAACTCGCAGCTCACCAACCGCCTGCGCAGCCGTGATTACGACATGATGCCGACGTTATACAGCGCCATGCCCTACCCCAGCACCGAACTGCAAATTTCCTGGGCTTCCGAATACGTTAACTCGACCTATAACGCGCCTGGGGTAAAAAGCCCCGAGGTGGACAACCTGGTGAGCCAGATAGTTGCCAGCCAGGGCAATCAGAAGAAGCTGCTGCCGCTGGGGCGGGCGCTCGACCGGGTGTTAACCTGGAACTACTACATGCTGCCGATGTGGTATATGTCAGCCGATCGCCTGGCCTGGTGGAATAAGTTCTCCCGGCCGTCGATTCGCCCGCTGTACAACAACGGTTTTGATAACTGGTGGTACGACGTCAACAAGGCGGCGAAGCTGCCTGCCGACAGGCGATAAGGGGAGGAGACGTGGGCGCTTATATTCTGCGGCGTTTGCTGCTAATCATTCCCACGCTGTGGGCAATTATCACGATAAACTTTTTTATCGTGCAAATTGCTCCCGGCGGCCCGGTAGATCAGGCGATTGCCGCCATTCAGTTTGGCCACGGCAGCGGCGTGCCCGGCGTCAGCAACGAGATGATGGGCAGCGGCCATGCAAAAACCGGCGTGGGCGACGCCACCAGCAGCCAGTACCGGGGGGCACAGGGCCTGGATCCTGAAGTTATCGCGGAAATAACCCACCGTTACGGCTTCGATAAACCGTTACACGAGCGCTACTTCAAAATGCTCGGCGACTATTTACGCTTCGATTTTGGCGACAGCCTGTTCCGCAGCTCTTCGGTACTTAAGCTGATTAAAGAAAGCCTGCCGGTGTCCATCAGCCTCGGGCTATGGAGCACGTTGATTATTTACCTGGTGTCGATTCCGCTCGGTATCCGTAAAGCGGTCAGCAGCGGCAGCCGCTTTGACGTCTGGAGCAGCCTGTTTATTATCATCGGCTACGCCATCCCTGCATTTCTGTTCGCCATCATGCTGATTGTGCTGTTCGCCGGCGGCAGCTATCTGGACTGGTTCCCGCTGCGTGGTTTGACTTCGGCCAATTTCGACGCGCTGCCGTGGTACGGCAAGGTGACCGACTACCTGTGGCATATTACCCTGCCGGTTCTGGCTACGGTCATCGGCGGCTTCGCGACCCTGACGATGTTGACCAAAAACTCATTTCTCGACGAGATCCGCAAACAATATGTCGTCACCGCCCGGGCCAAAGGGCTGGACGAGAAGAAAATTCTCTACCGCCACGTCTTCCGCAATGCGATGCTGCTGGTTATTGCCGGATTCCCGGCCACCTTCATCAGCATGTTCTTCACCGGCTCGCTGCTTATTGAAGTGATGTTCTCGCTCAACGGGCTCGGGCTGCTGGGCTACGAAGCGACTATTTCGCGCGACTATCCGGTAATGTTCGGCACGCTTTACATCTTTACCCTGATTGGCCTGCTGCTGAATATCCTGAGCGATGTTACCTACACGCTGGTCGATCCGCGTATTGATTTTGAGGGACGAGGATGAGCCGCTTAAGCCCGGTAAACCAGGCGCGCTGGACGCGCTTTCGCCAGAACCGTCGCGGCTACTGGTCGCTGTGGATCTTTGCCGTTTTCTTCGCTCTCTGCCTCTGCTCTGAGCTGGTAGCTAACGACAAACCGCTGGTCGTAAGCTACGAAGGCAAACTCTGGTTTCCCTTTGTGAAAAACTACAGCGAGAGCGATTTTGGCGGCCCGCTGGCAACGCCGGCGGATTATCAGGATCCGTGGCTGGCAAAACGTCTGGACGAAAAAGGCTGGGTGCTGTGGGCGCCGGTGCGGTTTGGCAGCCAGACGATTAACTATGCCAGCAGCCAGCCGTTCCCCTCGCCGCCAAACGCGCAAAACTGGCTTGGCACCGACGCAAACGGCAGCGACGTGCTGGCACGTATTCTCTACGGGTCGCGTATTTCATTGCTTTTTGGACTGATGCTAACGCTGTTTTCAAGCCTGATTGGCGTGCTGGCCGGTGCGGTTCAGGGCTATTATGGTGGCCGGGTCGACCTTTGGGGGCAGCGCTTTATTGAAGTCTGGTCGGGTATGCCGACGCTGTTTTTAATTATCTTGCTTTCAAGCGTGGTGCAGCCGGGCTTCTGGTCGCTGCTGGGCATAACGGTGCTGTTCGGCTGGATGGGGCTGGTCGGCGTGGTGCGCGCCGAGTTTCTGCGTACCCGCAATTTCGATTATATCCGTGCGGCGCAGGCGATGGGCGTCAGCGACTGGTCGATAATGACCCGCCATATGTTGCCCAACGCCATGGTGGCCACCCTCACCTTCCTGCCGTTTATCCTTTGCGCCTCTATCACTACGTTAACCTCGCTCGATTTCCTCGGCTTTGGGCTGCCCCTGGGCTCTCCTTCGCTTGGCGACCTGCTGCTGCAGGGCAAAAATAATATGCAGGCTCCGTGGCTGGGCATTATCTCGTTTCTGTCGCTGGCAACGCTGCTTTCACTGTTAATTTTCATTGGCGAAGCGGTGCGCGACGCCTTTGACCCAGGCAAGGTGCGCTAACCATGACCACCCCGCTGCTCGCAATCAACAATCTCTCCGTCGCTTTTCAGCAGGGCGAAACCCTGCGCCAGGTGGTGGACTCGGTTTCGCTTCAGGTTAATGCCGGTGAAACGCTTGCTCTGGTCGGCGAGTCCGGCTCGGGCAAGAGCGTGACCGCGTTGTCGGTGCTGCGCCTGCTGCCTGCTCCACCTGCGGTTTATCCCTCCGGTGAGATCCGGTTTAACGGCATCGAGCTACTAAATGCCCCGGAAAAAACCCTGCGTGGCGTTCGTGGTAACAAAATAGCGATGATTTTCCAGGAGCCGATGGTGTCGCTGAACCCGCTGCATACCATCGAGAAACAGCTCTATGAGGTGCTTTCCCTGCACCGGGGAATGCGGCGTGAAGCGGCGCGAGGGGAAATTCTTAGCTGCCTTGACCGGGTCGGTATCCGCCAGCCTCTAACCCGGCTGAACGACTTCCCTCACCTGCTCTCCGGCGGCGAACGCCAGAGGGTAATGATTGCGATGGCGCTGCTGACGCGCCCGGAATTACTGATTGCCGACGAGCCAACAACCGCCCTGGATGTCTCGGTTCAGGCGCAAATTCTACAACTGCTGAAAGAGCTGAAGCAGGAGCTGAACATGGGGCTGCTGTTCATCACCCATAATCTCAGCATCGTTAAGAAACTGGCGGATAATGTTGCGGTAATGCGCCACGGAAAATGCATCGAGCAGCAACCCGTGGCTGAGCTTTTCAGCAACCCTCAGCATCCTTATACCCGCCAGTTGTTAAACGCGGAGCCTTCCGGCCAGCCGGTCGCTTTAGACACCGGCCAGGAACCGCTGCTGAAGGTCGAAAACCTGCAAGTTGCCTTCCCCATCCGCCGCGGCCTGCTTAAACGCACCGTTGGCCAGCATTATGGCCTGAAAGAGCTGAGCTTTGAGCTGCGCCCCGGTGAAAGCCTCGGCCTGGTAGGTGAGTCCGGCTCCGGCAAAAGTACTACCGGGCTTGCGCTGCTGCGGCTGATTCACTCCAGCGGCAATATCTGGTTTGACGGCCAGCCGCTGCACCAGCTCAACCGCAAAAAGCTGCTGCCGCTGCGCCACCGCATTCAGGTGGTGTTTCAGGATCCTAACTCCTCGCTCAATCCGCGCCTGGATGTGCTGCAAATTGTTGAGGAAGGCTTGCGCGTTCATCAGCGTGCATTAACCGCCGCCGAACGCAGAGCGCGTGTGATTCAGGTGCTGGAAGAAGTGGGTCTGGAAGCCGATATGCTGCACCGTTACCCGGTTGAGTTTTCCGGCGGCCAGCGTCAGCGCATCGCCATCGCCAGGGCGCTCATCCTTCAGCCACAGCTGATTGTGCTGGACGAGCCAACCTCTTCACTTGACCGCTCGGTACAGGCGCAAATCCTGGCGCTGATAAAGTCGCTGCAGGAAAAACACCGGCTGGCGTACATTTTTATTAGCCACGATCTACAGGTAGTGAAGGCGCTTTGCCATCAAATGGTGGTGCTGCGGCAGGGAGAAGTAGTGGAACAGGGAGAGTGCGGCCAGATATTCCGGGCGCCACAGAGCGACTACACGCGCCAGCTGCTGGCGTTAGCCTGAGTTCAGAAAGGATTATTGCTGGAGAAGGACTCGGCAATGGCTACGCCAAAGTTTTTCAGGCGGCAGGTTGCGGCCAGCTCATCCTGTAAGTTAACAAACAGGCACGGCTCGCCTTCGCACTCGACTACCGAGCTATCCACTTCGATATCGCTTAATGCCTGGCTGAGCGTATCCATAATAGGCCACGCTTTTTCCCCATCCGGGCTTAACAGCTTCAGGCCGATCAGGCAGTCTTCATCGCGCTGGCCGTTTTGCGGAATCGGTTCAACTCTGGAGCCTGCAAAACCCGCCAACCAGCGATAGCTCTGCGGCAGACGGTGCACTATGGACAGTTGTATGCTATTCAATTTCATTTCCCCGGAGGTTCCACTCGGCAATTTATCTCAAACAGTTTACATAAAGGTTAACACAATGTTGATAAATTGCGTCTAAACGAGTATGGAAACGGCCGACATCCGCCGTAGTAATTTCATAACTAACGCTTTATTTTTGTGCTCTGGCACGCGTTTCGGCGCTATATGTATCGCTTTCTGAGATCTAACTCAACCTTTTTAACTACAAAGTTGTGACTTTTTACAGTTGAGGTTTTTACATACGCGAAACATATATCCTATTTTTTCTGGCGGCTGGCGGGAGATTTTGCGGGGTTAGCGAGCATTTCGCATCCGAAATGCTCGCCTGTTTTATGCCTGAGAGTGGCGCGCCCTGCTGGCGTAGAAATAGAACAGCACCGAGCAGGTGGCGCAGACGGCAATAGACCAGATCATCGGCCATGCGGTATTAAAGGTCGCCACCGACAGCAGTGCGCCGGTCAAGGCACCGATACCGAAACGGAAGGTTCCCGCCAGCGAAGAAGCCGTGCCCGCCATATGCGGAAACTCGTCAAGAATGACCGCCATCGCGTTTGAGGAAACCAGCGAAACGCAGCTGATAAATATCGCCACGCCCAGCACCATCGCCCAAAAACCAAAGTTTAGCTGGCTGCTTACCACCAGCCAGACCGCCATCGTAAACTGGATATACAGCCCGATTCGGAACATGTTTATCGCCCCGATGCGGCGCACAAAGCGGCTGTTAATCATGGTCATAACGAACAGGAACACCACGTTCAGCGCAAAGTAGTAGCCGAAGTGCTGGGGTGAAACGTGGTTAAGCTCGATATAAACAAACGGCCCGGCGCTGAGGAACGAAAACATTCCGGCAAAGCTGAAGCCGCTGGCCAGCATATAGCTGAGCACCCGCTTGTGGCGAAACAGCGTAGCAAAGTTGCCGATGGTAGTGCGCAGATGGAATTTCTGCCGCATCTCGGGTGCCAGCGTTTCGTGAATAAAGAAGAAGATCATGGCCGATGCCAGCAGCGCTGCCGCCGCCAGTATCCAGAAGATAGCATGCCAGCTGAACCACACCAGCACCGCGCCGCCGACCATCGGCGCCACCAGTGGCGCAATGGTGGTTATCAGCATCACGAATGACATCATCCGCGAGAACTCTTCCTTCGGGTAGATATCGCGCATCAGGGCATTAATCACCACGCTGGCCGCCGCGGCAGCCAGCCCGTGAAGGAAGCGCATGGCGATAAGCTGGTCGATGGTTTGCGATAGCGCGCAGGCGATTGCCGCCACGGCAAACACCAGCGTCCCGCCGAGCACCACCGGCTTACGCCCGAGGCTGTCGGCCATTGGCCCATAGAAAATCTGCCCGATAGCAAAGCCCAGAATATACGTGCTGAGGGTCATTTGCGCGCTGCCCGCCTGAACACCAAAGCCCTGGGCAATCATCGGCAACGCCGGTAAATACATGTCGATGGACAGCGGCATTAACATCGCCAGCAGGCCAAGGATAACCACGATTCCGACAGAAGAGTTCTGTTTACGACTCAAGAGTGACTCCGGGATTTTTAGGGCATGCCAACGCTGGCAATTTCCTGCTCGGTCAATGGGCGGTATTCGCCTGGCTCCAGTTCTGGATCCAGCACTATCTCGCCGATGCGCTCGCGATGCAGGCCAACAACGCGGTTACCGACCGCGGCGAACATACGTTTCACCTGGTGATAGCGGCCTTCGCTGATGGTCAAGCGCACTTCCAGCGGGGAGATAACTTCCAGCACCGCAGGTTTGGTCAGGTGTTCTTCATTATGCAATTGAACGCCCTTCGCAAAGTGCTCCGCAGTGCCCTCTTCCACCGGCGACTCCAGCATCACCAGATAGGTTTTTTCGCAGTGGTGGCGCGGGGAGGTAATACGGTGTGACCACTGACCATCGTCAGTCATCAACACCAGGCCCGTGGTATCAATATCGAGACGCCCTGCGGCATGCAGCTTGTGGGCAACCGGCACGTCGAGGAAGTAAAGCACCGTCGGATGATCCGGGTCATCGGTGGAGCAGACGTAACCCTGCGGCTTATTCAGCATGAAATAGCGCGGACCATTTTGCTGGATAAGCGGGTTGCCGTCGAATTCAACCTGATGCTCCGGCTTCAGTTTAAAGGAGGCATCGCGTACTACTTCACCGTCAATGGTGATGCGGCTTGCGCGAATTTCACGGCCGGCGATAGCGCGGCTGACGCCGAGCTGCTGAGAGATAAATTTATCGAGTCGCATTAATGTATTGCCTGTTCAAGAAGGTGCCGCCAGCAAGTTGACGACAGGGCCTGACGCCCAAATTCAGGTGAAAATTGGTTTGCCTGATAATTAGTTTGCCAGTATAGCGACATCAAAAACTCTCTCAAGGTAAAAGCGTGCGTTATGGCATAATCGTTGCAGTCATTTAATAACGATATTGATAAACCTGAACCCGCATGTCTTTTACTTTACGCCCTTACCAGCAAGAAGCGGTGGACGCCACCCTTAGCTACTTCCGCAAACATCCTGAACCGGCCGTTATCGTGCTGCCGACCGGCGCAGGCAAAAGCCTGGTGATTGCCGAACTGGCCCGGCTGGCTCGCGGGCGCGTGTTGGTACTTGCTCACGTTAAGGAACTGGTGGCTCAGAACCACGCAAAATATTGTACTCTGGGGCTGGAAGCCGATATTTTTGCCGCTGGCCTGCAACGTAAAGAGAGCCAGGGAAAAGTGGTGTTCGGCAGCGTTCAGTCCGTTGCCCGCAATCTCGAACAGTTTCACGGTGAATTTTCGCTGCTGATTGTTGACGAGTGCCACAGAATTGGCGACAGCGATGAAAGTCAGTATCAGCAAATCCTCATTCATCTGCGCGCCAACAACCCGAAACTGAGGCTGCTCGGGCTTACCGCCACGCCCTACCGGCTCGGTAAGGGCTGGATTTACCAGTTTCATTATCACGGCATGGTGCGCGGCGACGAGAAAGCGCTGTTTCGGGACTGTATCTACGAGCTGCCGCTGCGCTATATGATCAAACACGGCTACCTTACGCCGCCGGAAAGGCTGGACATGCCGGTGGTGCAGTATGATTTCAGCCGCTTACAGGCGCAGCCGAACGGGCTGTTTAGCGAGGCGGACCTGAACCGCGAGCTGAAACAGCAAAAGCGCATTACGCCGCATATCATCAGCCAGATTGTCGAGTTTGCCGCAGAGCGTAAAGGAGCGATGATCTTCGCCGCGACGGTTGAGCACGCTAAAGAGATTACCGCCCTGCTGCCCTCCAGCGATGCGGCGCTGATTACCGCAGATACCCCCGGCCCGGCGCGTGACACGCTGATTGAAGCGTTTAAAAATCAGCAATTCCGCTTTCTGGTCAACGTCGCGGTGCTGACCACCGGCTTTGACGCCCCGCATGTCGACCTGATAGCTATTCTTCGCCCTACCGAGTCAGTTAGCCTTTACCAACAGATAGTCGGGCGCGGGCTACGTCTTGCGCCGGGCAAGACTGATTGCCTGATTCTGGACTATGCCGGAAACCCTCACGACCTGTTTACCCCGGAAGTGGGCAACGCTAAAGGTAAAAGTGACAACGTGCCGGTGCAGGTATTTTGCCCCTCCTGCGGCTTCGCCAACACTTTCTGGGGGAAAACCACCGCCGACGGCACCCTCATCGAACATTTTGGCCGCCGCTGTCAGGGCTGGTTTGAGGACGACGATGGCCTGAGGGAACAGTGCGATTATCGGTTCCGCTTCAAAAACTGCCCGAACTGCAACGCGGAAAACGATATAGCCGCCCGCCGCTGCCACCAGTGCGAGCAGGTGTTGGTCGACCCGGATGATATGCTGAAGGCGGCGTTGAAGCTAAAAGACGCGCTGGTGCTACGCTGCGGCGGGATGACGCTTGAGCACGGCGGAGATGCCAAAGGCGACTGGCTAAAAATCACCTATTACGACGAAGAGGGAGCGGACGTTAGCGAGCGCTTCCGTCTGCAAACGCCCGCCCAGCGTATGGCCTTTGAGCAGCTGTTTATTCGCCCGCACTCCCGCGCGCCGGGCGTGCCGCTACGCTGGATAAACGCGGCGGACGTTGTGGCCCAGCAGGCATTGCTGCGCCACCCGGACTTCGTGGTCGCCAGGAAGAAGGGGCAGTTCTGGAACGTGCGTGAAAAGGTCTTTGATTACCAGGGGCGCTTCCGCCGGGCCAATGAATTACGAGGTTAGCGGTACTTTTCATTGCCGACATAGCGAGATATAGCTATAATGCCGCCCGCTTTTGCATCCGCAAACGCAGATAACTTTCCTGTTGCTGGGTCGCCTGTAGCAGGAGTATTTAAGAGAGAAACAGTTAATGTTTACTATTCCAGCAGTAGAACGTAAAGAGCAGGGCAAGGGTGCGAGCCGCCGCCTGCGTGCAGCAAACAAGTTCCCGGCTATCGTTTATGGTGGCGCGGAAGCTCCTGTTTCCATCGAACTGGATCACGACTCCGTAATGAACCAACAGGCTAAGCCTGGTTTCTACGAAGAAGTTCTGACCCTGTCTATCGACGGTAAAGAAGTTAAAGTTAAAGTTCAGGCTGTTCAGCGTCACCCGTTCAAGCCAAAACTGACTCACATCGACTTCGTTCGCGCTTAATCGCGAGTTGAGATCGAAAAAAAACCCGCTTCGGCGGGTTTTTTTGTATCTTGAGTGACGGATTATTTGATTAAGGTCTGGCACCCAAAGATGAGCGACATGTTGAAACCAACTCCCCCCACTTCCGTCGAAAAAGCGGCGATCCAAACGCTCCAGACGATACAAAGCTATCACGCTCATATCTATTTTGATGGCCCTCAGCAACGGCTTGTGGCAGAAACGCTGCGCGAAGAAATTGCTCTGCGTTTTTCCGTTCTGCTTGGCCGCTGGCACGACGTTCTGGTCGGCCCTCATGCCATGCCGATGTACCAGGTGGCGTTTACGCCCGATGAGTTTGAACGCTTTGTGCCGTGGTTGATGCTTAACCGCCGCGGGCTGACGGTGCTGCTTCATCCCAATAGCGGCCAGCCGAGGGCTGACCATACCGAGCATGCAGTGTGGATGGGGCAAAAACTCGATATCATCAACTTGCAGCGCCTGCCCGAACGTGAAGAACCGGAGCCACCGCTGACGCCCAATACGTCTCCTTCAGTGGCTCCATAACGACAGGCTCTGGCGTTTATTTACTTGAAGTGCGGCGCTGGAGCTGATCGCGCAGGTTCGGCGGCGTGCCTTTAATCGTCAGGGTATCGGTCGCCGGATCCCAGAAAATACGCTCACCCAGCAGCATGGCGTCGAAGTTAATCGTCAGCCCACCGCCGCTACCGGCATATTTTGTCAGCTGGCGCAGGGTGCTGCGGTCGGCCGGGAAACTCTCTTCCAGCTCATAGCCTTTGTCGGCCGTAAACTGCTGGAAGTTTTTATCGTCCACCGCCCACGGCAGCTCGTCGGCCAGGGAAGACAGTTCTATCTCCTCTCCCGCCTGTAGCTGCTCGTTGCAGTAGGCGTAAACCTGCTGGCGCGCGGCCTGGCGCTCACTTTTATCCAGCTGCGCTTCGTTGGTGAAATCGTCCAGCGCCTGCAACAGGCCTTTGTTCTGCGCTTTGGCATTAAGCCCTTCGCTTGCGCCGAGGAAGTCCATAAAGAAATCGGCCACTTTGCGCCCCACTCTTCCCTTGAGGAAGGTCAGGTAACGGGTCGATTCCGGATTGGTTTCCCATTCGGTTAAGTCGATACGCGCCACGATATCCGCGTGGTTGATATCGAGATAATGAGTAGCGCTGATATCCAGCTCTTCGTTAACGCGCATGCTGCTTAAGTTGTTCAGCACCGCAACCAGCAGGTATTCAACCGCCAGGTAGCGGTAATGGCAAAACAGTACGATGCCGCCGTCGGCAAACGGATACTTCGCCAGCTCGTCGCGCAGGCGGCCGGTTGCAGCCCGGGTAAATGCCAGGAAATCTTCATCGCCTTTACGTTGCAGGCGCAGGGCATCAGCCAGCTCGCTTTCTTCGCTAAACAGGCCGTAAGCTTTGTTTTTTGCGCTGTATACGCGGTGCAGCTCCGCCATCATATCTTCGACGGCGCCGTCGGTTGCCAGCAGTGAATCGCGCAGCACAACGTCCAGCGTCTGCTCGTCGCGCTTAATCAGTTGATGCAGGGCAATCTGGTTGATATCCAGACTCATGTTAAACTCTCCTTTAAGACCGGGCGGTATTCAACCACTGCCGATGGCGGGACGCAAGCGTGATAAAAATGCGGAAAAAAAGTCCTTGCTACGGTAAGATAACGCCCTTTCCCGAAGACGAATGATTTTTAATTTATGCCACAAACATCCCGCTATAGTGACGAACAAGTTGAAGCGATGCTGACCGAACTGGCCGGCGTGCTGGAAAAACACCACGCGCCTACCGATCTTTCCCTGATGGTGCTGGGAAATATGGTCACCAACCTGATTAATACCAGCGTGGCGTCCGCTCAGCGTCGTCCTCTGGCTCGCTCCTTTGCTGAGGCGCTTCAAGCCTCGGTGAGCGAAGATAAAGCCCACTAAGGAACTATCGTAACAAGTTATGGTGACTAACCGTCAGCGCTACCGCGAAAAAGTTTCCCAGATGGTCAGCTGGGGGCACTGGTTCGCCCTGTTTAATATCCTGCTGGCCATGCTGCTGGGTAGCCGCTATCTGTTTATTGCCGACTGGCCAACAACGCTCACCGGGCGCGTTTACTCGTACCTGAGCGTTGTTGGGCACTTTAGCTTTCTGGTTTTTGCCACCTATTTACTGGTGGTATTCCCGCTAACGTTTATCGTGATGTCGCAGCGCCTGCTGCGGTTTATCAGCGCGGCCCTTGCCACGGCGGGGATGACGCTATTACTGATAGACAGCGAAGTTTTCACTCGCTTCCATCTCCACCTTAACCCCACCGTCTGGGAGTTGGTGATAAACCCCGACCAGGGCGAGATGGCGCGTGACTGGCAGCTGATGTTTATCAGCGTGCCGGTGATTTTACTGATTGAGATGCTGTTCGCGACCTGGAGCTGGCAGAAGCTGCGCAGCCTTGGCCGCAGACGTAAATACGTGCGCCCGGTCGTGACGCTGTTCTTTATCTCCTTCTTTAGCAGCCACCTGATGTATATCTGGGCTGACGCTAACTTCTACCGCCCGATTACCATGCAGCGGGCGAACCTGCCGCTCTCCTATCCGATGACGGCGCGGCGTTTTCTTGAAAAACACGGCCTGCTCGATGCAAAAGAATACGAGCGTCGCCTGGTGGAGCAAGGTAGCCCGGAAGCCCTTTCGGTGCAGTATCCGCTCAGTAATTTGCAGTTCCGCGATATGGGCATCGGCAATAATGTTCTGCTGATTACCGTCGACGGGCTGAATGCCGAAAGCGTAGCGAAAGATATGCCCGCGCTTAGCGAGTTTGCCGGGAGCAATATCAGCTTCACTCAACATATGAGTTCAGGGAACAGTACCGACAGCGGTATCTTTGGCCTGTTCTACGGCATCTCCCCGGCTTATATGGACGGCGTGCTCTCCTCCCGCACGCCTGCCGCACTGATAACCGGCCTGAATCAGCAGGGCTACCAGCTCGGCCTGTTTGCCTCGGATGGTTTCGATTCATCCATGTATCGCCAGGCCCTGCTCTCTGATTTTTCTCTGCGACCGGCGAAAAGCCAGGCCGACAGCCAGACCGCCTCCCAGTGGATTAACTGGCTGAATCAGTACGCTTCTGACGATAACCGCTGGTTCTCATGGGTGGCCTTCAACGGCACCAACGTTGATAACAGCGGCAACCAGCAGGCCTTCGAGCGCCGCTACTCGCGTGCGGCTGGCAGCGTTGACGACCAAATCAAACGCGTTCTGGATGCGCTACAGGAAGCCGGAAAACTGCAAAATACCGTGGTCATTATTACCGCTGGCCACGGCATTCCGCTTGGCGATGAGCGCGACTCTTTCGCCTGGTCACGTTCGCGTATTCAGGTTCCGCTGGTTATTCACTGGCCGGGAACGCCTGCTCAGAGCATCAGCAAGCTTACCGACCACCAGGATGTGATGACCACCCTGATGCAGCGCCTGCTGCACGTTAAAACGCCAGCCTATGAGTATTCTCAGGGTGAAGATCTGTTTGCCGCCACCCGCCGCAATAACTGGGTGATTGGTGCGGACAACAATACTCTGGCCGTGACGACCCCGGAAATGACGCTGGTGCTGAGCAACAGCGGCAACTACCGGATGTACGATCTCAAAGGCCAGAGAATAGAAGAGACCAAACCGCAGCTTGATTTACTGCTGCAGGTGCTGACCGACGAGAAGCGCTTCATCGCTAACTAATTGTTTACTTATAAGACAGTTAGCGTATGGCTCCCTTGCAATCAAATCGGAAAAATGTAGTATTGGTCTTCTGCGTCGGCACGTAGCGCAGCCTGGTAGCGCACCGTCATGGGGTGTCGGGGGTCGGAGGTTCAAATCCTCTCGTGCCGACCAAATAAACATTTAAAACCAGCCTCTTACGGCTGGTTTTTTTGTGTCTGAAAACCGAAAACCGGGATTACAGCAGGAACAGCGTCGCCAGGCCGAGGAAGATAAAGAACCCGCCGGTGTCGGTAATTGCCGTAATCATGACGCTTGCACCCACCGCCGGATCTTTGCCGAGTTTGGCCATCGTCATCGGGATAACCACGCCCATTAGCGCGGCGACCAGCAGGTTGAGGATCATCGCCAGCGTCATTACGCCGCCCATCGCCGCATCGTTATACAGCAGCCAGGTTACGCAACCCATTACCCCGCCCCAAACCAGGCCGTTTATCAGCGCTACGCCCAGCTCACGCAGCATCAGGAAGGAGATGTTCCCGGCCTGAATATGCTGCAAAGCCAGCGCCCGCACGATCATCGTAATAGTTTGGTTCCCGGTGTTTCCGCCGATACCGGCAACAATTGGCATCAGGGAGGCCAGCGCCACCAGTTGGGAAATCGTATGCTCAAACAGGCCAATCACGCGGGAAGCGACAAAAGCGGTACACAGGTTGATTGCCAGCCACGCCCAGCGGGTTTTGACGGCCTTGCTCACCGGGGCAAAAACATCCTCTTCGGCGCTCAGACCGCCCATGCGGCGCAGGTCGCTGTCGGTCTCTTCGTAAACCACGTCAACGATCTCATCGACCGTTAAGCGCCCCATCAGCTTGCCGGTGCTGTCGATTACCGCGGCGCTGATCAAGTCATCTCGTTCAAAGGTACGAGCGGCCTTTTCATCATGGTCTTCCGGTGCAAAACAGGTCGGATTGTCATCCATCACCTTCAGCACCGGCGTCTGCGGAGGATGCAGCAGGATAGCCGTCAATTCCAGCTCGCCTAATAGCGTTTTATCCCGGCTGGTGACAAAGAGTTTATCGGTGTTTTGAGGGACTTTACCGCGGATACGCAGGTAGCGCTGCACTACTTCCAGCGTCACGTCGGGGCGCACGGTGATCACTTCAAAGTCCATGATCGCCCCGACGCTATGTTTGTCATAGTGCAGGATGCGGCGAACCTGGGTGCGTTCATTTTGCGGCAACGTTGCCAGCAGTCGGCCCACCAGGTCACGCGGGAGGTATTGAGCAAGGTAGATCTGATCGTCGATATCCAGCGGGCGCAGCGCGTTAAGCAGGGCTTTATCGCTCATATCTTCAATCAGGTCATCCCAGAGCGTCTCCGAGGCCTCCACCAGTACGCTGCCGCGTCTCTCTTCGGTTATCAGGCTCCACAGCGCCTGACGCTCTTCCGTCGGCAGCGCTTCCAGGACATCGGCGAGATCCGGCGCGGGCAGCCGCCCTACCAGCGTCACTATCTCGGCGATATCCTGTTCGGCGGTTTGCGTTTCGGCAAAGGGTTCTTTAGCCAGAATGCCGCTGGCGACGGCTTTATTAGTTAGCAGGAGTTGAAGAATGCGCGCGCGGTCCAGGTCACGCTCTTTGGTGCTGTATTTCTGAGTAGATGTCATAAATAAACTATTCCCTTGAAACGACGAGTTAGTTTATAGCCTGAGAAGATGAAGAAAACAAAAACCAGCCGTGAATGACTGGTTTTTTTATTTTGTTTAACCGCGCTGAATCAATTGCCGGTTCTTGCGACCGCGTCCCGCGAGGCTTGCTCACGCTCATGGCCGGTAAGCTCGCTAAGCTGCCCCTGACGCATCTCCAGCAGGCGGTCGGCGTGAATAAAGTAATGGTCATCGTGGCTGATGGCGAACACGGTTTTGCCCATTTGCTGCATCAGCGGCAGCAGCACCTGATAGAATTCGCGACGGAAATGCGGGTCCTGATCGGCAGCCCACTCATCCAGCAGGATGATGTCTCGTTCTTCGGCCAGGGCAAGCAGCAGCGCCACGCGCTTGCGCTGCCCTTTCGACAGCTTCAGATTAAGGATGGTGCCGTTTTCCAGCTCCAGCTTATTATTCATCTTCAGGCGTTCAAGCCAGGTGGCAATCAGCCCCGGGTTTGCCTCGCTGCCCTGCGGCCCCAGTAGGCGGTCAAACAGCCATACGTCGGTAAACACCGCCGAGAACAGCTTGCGGTAGTCGTTCTGGTTCGCCGCATCAATTTTTTTACCGTCGAGATAAATCGCCCCGCTCACCGGCTGATAGAGGCCGGTTAGCAGCATTGCCAGGGTAGATTTCCCGCTGCCGTTACCGCCAATAAGGAACAGCAGTTCGCCGCGTTTGATCGTGAGGTTAAGCGGGCCAACGCTGAAATTATTATCGCCGTACTGGAAAACCACTTCACGCATTTCCAGCTGTTGCCAGCTTTCTGCTTCTTTCGAGCGCGGGAAGGCTTCATCGTATGGGGCCAGCTGGAATTTATTCAGCTTGTTGAAAGCAACCTGCGCGCTGAGTAGCGTAGGCAAAGCGCCGACGGCAGAAAGCAGCGGCGTGCGCAGGAACAGCAGCGTTAAAGAGAAAGTCGCCGCCACGTTGGTGTCTGACCAGCCAAGACTGTTTGCCATGTAAAACACCAGGCCAATAGCGCCCAGCATCATGATATTTGACCAGTTGACCGCGCTGAGGTGGAAGGTATCGGCGCGGATAATATGGCTGCGGTATTCTGCCGCATGAGGCGTGTAGGTATCTTCATAGACCCGCTCGGCGCGTTCGCGGTTCAGCGCCAGCTCCTTGCGCCCTTCTATCACGGTTTGATAGTCGTTATATAGCTTGTCTTCTATCTCACGCAGCTGCGCCATGTGCTTATAAACGCGGGATACCAGCAGGTAGCCACCAACAATGGTGACCACCAGCCAGACGGTCGTCACCCCCAGCATTTTAGGCGACAGCCAGGCAAGATAGGCCGCCGAGCCAATAGCCAGGATAATGCCCTGAACCAGTTCCGGCAGGCGCACAAAGGCAATAGTAATATTGCGCACGTCGCTGGTTAAGCCCGCCAGCAGCGCCGAGCTACCGAGTTGCTCAACGCGTTCAACGTCGGTGTCCATCAGGCGTTTTATAAATTCGCTACGCAGGCGGAAAACAAAATGGTGGCCGAGCGTGGTTAAAGCCAGCTGCGAGCCGAGCGTTACCGCCATTAACAGCAGCAGTAAGCCAAGAAATTCAGGCAGTACCGACAAAGAAATATCGGGCGTTTCAATCAGACGCTGATTAATGAAGGCGATAAGACCGATGCCAAGCGCCGCGCTTACCAGGCTGAGCGCCATAACCATCATAAAAGGCCAGCGATACTGGCGGTAGACCACACGTAGCAGTTCCATCGTTCCACACCTACAAAACAAAACAGCGAGCAGTTTAAACAGCTCGCCGGTCACATCAAGAATAATTCTTATTTTTATTTGTCTTATGAGGCTTTACGGAAGGTCAGGTTGTAGCGGAAGGCATCCGTCAAGGGATGGAAACCGGGTTTGAGGGGCAAAATACCGTGGTAAAAAAGCCGGGAAGCACCGCCCCATACCACGACATCACCGTGCTCCAGCAAGACGCGTTTGAGCGGGTCGCTCCGCTGCAGGCCGCCAAACTGAAATACCGCAGGCAGTCCGAGCGAGATAGAGACAATCGGCTGGCCGAGATTGGGTTCATCCTTGTCCTGATGCAGCGACAGTTTAGTGCCGGGCGCGTAACGGTTAATAAGACACGCATCCGGCTCAAAGTTGGGATAACCCGCGGCAAGAGAAGCCCGGTCTGAAAGCGCCCGAAAGGCTGCGGGGATCTGCGGCCAGGGCTGGCTGGTCTGCGAGTCCAGGGGAGAATACAGGTAGCCGTGATGATTGGTGCTCCAACCAACGCTGCCGCAGTTGGTCATCGCAACCGACATAATATGCCCTCCGGGGGTGACCATATGGCGGAACGGTGCCTGTTGCGCCAGGCTGTGGATTTCCATCATCAGGGCAGCGGCTTCATCCCTCGCAAAACGGCGTAAAATTGTCGCCCCCTCGGCCAGCGGCTCTTCCCACGGTTCATCCCCGGCAAACAAGTCCAGCATTACTCCTCCTGTCGTTGCGCTTCGTTTTCCAGCAGCTGACGTTTACGCTCCACGCCCCAGCGGTAGCCGGAGAGGCTGCCGTCGTTACGAATAACGCGATGGCAAGGAATGACAATGGCCAGGGTGTTGGCCGCACAGGCTCCGGCCACCGCTCGTACTGCACCGGGCCTGCCGATGCGGGCGGCTAATTCACGATAGCTAACTGTCTCTCCCGGCGGGATAGCCCGCAGAGCCTGCCAGACTTGCTGTTGAAACGCCGTCCCGCGGATATCCAGCGGCAGGTTAAATTCGGTTTCTGGTGCTTCAATAAAGCTCACTACCTGAGCCACGCGGGCGGCAAATTTGTCGTCGCCAGCGGTAAGCAGCGAGCGAGGAAACTCGGCTTCAAGTTCATGGATCAGCGCTTCGGGGCTTTCGCCCAGCAAGATAGCGCAAATTCCACGTTCGCTTTCTGCAACCAGAAACTCGCCCAGCCGACAGCTGCCCACCACAAACTGGATGCTGGCGCTCTCCCCACCACGGCGATACTGGCTGGCGGTCATGCCGAGCGCGGAATCGGCCTGGTGATAAAAGGCGCTGCCGGACTGAAAACCTGCATCATAGATGGCGCGCGTCACCTCTTTGCCCTGGGCAAGCTCCTCGCGCAGGCGGCGTGCCCGGTGGGCTTTTTGCCAGGCGTTTGGCGTTAAGCCGGTGACGCTTTTAAACAGCCGGTGAAAATGGAAGCTGCTCATCGCGACCCGCCCCGCCAGCTCATCCAGCGTTAGCGGAGAGACGCTGGCCTCAATAATACGGCAGGCTTCCTCGATACGCGCAACGCGCTGAAGCTCAGGAGACAGTTTATCCGGCTGGCAGCGTTTACAGGCACGGAAGCCCGCGTTTTGTGCGGCCTCCGGGGTACTAAAAAATTCCGTATTTTCACGCAGCGGGCGGCGGGCGCTACAGGAAGGTCGGCAAAATATACCGGTGGTTTTGACGGCGAAAACAAATTCGCCGTCTGCCCCGGCGTCGCGTGCCTCTACAGCCTGCCAGCGCTGCTGTTGAGTGATGTAATCGTTATGCTGTTTCATGGCTGTAACCTCATGCTTATCGTAACGATACCATCATGGACTGGCTTGCCGGGTGAAAAACCCGCGTTCTTGCTTTTTAATTTTTCTCGCTAAGCAGGAAGGTTTTAAACTGAGGCGACATCCAGCTGCGGAACCCGTCGCCTTCTTTACTGATGAGGTAGACCGCAAGCCCTTCTTTCTCAGCAACCTGTTTCGCCTTTTCCTCACCCAGCACCATCAGCCCGGTATCCCAGCCGTCTGCTTCCATTGCTGTCGGCGCGATAACCGTTGCCGACACCAGTTTATGTTCGATTGGCCGCCCGGTTTGCGGATTGATGATGTGTGAAATACGTTTCCCGTCCAGCTCATAATAGTTGCGATAGCTGCCGGATGTGCTGATGCCGTGACCGTTGACATCCACCATCGCCTGTACCGCATTCTCGCGATCCGTCGGCTTCTGGATAGCCACTCGCCATGCTTTCCCCTGCGGGTTGGTGCCGCGCGTGGTGACAGCGCCCCCAACTGAAACAAGGTAGCGACTAATGCCGTTTTGCTCCATCAGGCGCGCAAGATGATCCGCCGCGTAGCCTTCGCCGATGGTCGAGAGATCGACATACAGGCCGGGAAGATCTTTTTGTAACCATTGCTTCCCGGAAGCGTTAATCACCTTCAGATGCTGTAAGCCGGTCAGCGCTTTCGCGGCGTCTATTTGCGCCTGGTTTGGCGTATGCGGAGGCTGTTTGTCCGGCCCGAATCCCCAAAGGTTGACCAGCGGCCCAACGGTAATATCCATCGCGCCATCGGTCTTTGCTCCAATACGCAGCGCCATAGTAATGATATCGCTCATCGCCTCGCTCACCGGGTAAGGCTCTGTGCTGGCCGACTGGTTAAAAAGCGACAACGCCGACTCTTTTTTCCAGGTCGACATCAGCCAGTCATCACCGTCAAGCTGAGCCTGAATTTTGTCTTTAAGCTGCGCTTGCTGAGCTTTATCCACCCCGGCCAGGCTGACCCGCCAGTAAGTCCCCATGGTTTTACCTTCCAGCACCAGCCCGTTCGCAGCGTCGTTTTGCTGGTTATCACAGCCGACGAGGGCTAAAAGAGCCACGGCAAAGCAACCGCGACGAATAATGCGTAAATCCATGGTGTTTTCTCTCCTGTTTCGGGAGTGCAAGAGTACAACAAAAGGAAAAATCAGGTGAACCGGGCGGCTATTCATTGAGGTTTCAGACATAAAAAAGGCGCCTTTCGGCGCCTTAGATTCACAATCGCTTGGATTAGAACTGGTAAACCAGGCCTACACCCACAACGTCATCAGTAGTGATGCCGGTTGCTTTAGTGAAGTCATTTTTGTCCAGCAGGTTGATTTTATAGTCAACGTAGGTGGACATGTTTTTGTTGAAGTAGTAAGTCGCGCCAACATCAACATATTTCAGGATATCCTGGCTGCCGTAACCTTCGATGTTCTTACCTTTAGACTGCAGGTAAGCGATGGATGGACGCAGGCCGAAGTCGAACTGGTACTGAGCAACAACTTCGAAGTTCTGAGCTTTGTTAGCGAAGCCAGACTTGTTGATTGCGGTTGCGTTGTAGCTCTGAGTGTACTGAGTAGCCAGATAGATGTTGTTGGCATCATATTTCAGGCCACCGGTGTAGGTAGTTGCGTCATCACCGTGACCCAGTACGCCAACGCCGTTCTGATCGCTGGTACGTTTAGAGCTGGAAACAGCAGAACCTACGCTGAAGCCTTCGCCCAGAGCATAAGTCAGGGAGCCGCCGAAGCCGTCACCGTTCTGATTTACAATGCTACGGCCGCCATCTTGTTTAGCTTCGCCAGACTGGCTACCGTTTTTACCCTGGTACTGCAGAGCAAAGTTCAGGCCATCAACCAGACCGAAGAAGTCGGTGTTACGGTAGGTTGCAACGCCGTTAGCACGAGACTGCAGGAAGTTGTCCGCACCGTAGGTATCGCCACCGAATTCTGGCAGCACGTCGGTCCAGGAAGTTACGTCGTAAACAACGCCGTAGTTACGACCGTAGTCGAAGGAACCTGCATCGCCAAATTTCAGACCAGCAAATGCCAGACGAGTCCACGCCTGATCGCTTGCGCCTTCTTCTTTGTTTGCCTGAACGTTGTATTCCCACTGGCCGTAACCGGTCAGTTGGTCATTGATTTGGGTTTCGCCCTTGAAGCCGAAACGAACGTAGGTTTTGTCGCCGTCAGAGCCTTTGTCATTGGAGAAATAATGCAGACCGTCTACTTTACCGTAGAGGTCTAATTTATTGCCGTCTTTGTTATAAATTTCGGCTGCATTTGCAGCGCCTGCTACCAGCAGAGCCGGTACCAGAAGGGATAGTGCTTTAACTTTCATCTTATTAACCCTCTGTTATATGCCTTATTTTATTTACCACTGCTTACTGATTAACCCTCTAATCAGTCGGCAAATTCATTGTCCAAAACAAACACCGATTAATCCAACAAGAATATGATACGAAAACTATATAGATGTTTCATTTAGCCATATAGATGTATCAAAATGTAAATACAAGGGAACTTTTTTCAGCACGAATAGCTAATAATATAAGCACGAATAATCAAAAAATAACAGCAGGCGATTAAAAACAATACGTTACGAGCAAATTAAAAAAGTAGCACTGAATGATAATTTTTTTCCCACATTCGGATATAAAATCACTCTCGCTATCATCATTAACTTTATTTATTACCGTCATTCGAATCTGAATGTCCGTTTACCCCTATTAGTACCGGATGCCCGCATCCGGTTTTTTTTTACCTTCCTTTACACAACTTTAATATCCGTGTGCTATCCACGCAATTTATAACGTCTGTTAATCAATCAATCTGCTCTTTTTCTCCCTATTTCATTGTGGATACGGATTTTTCTTAAAGTAGCAATTTTAGGGTGATGCCGATGTACGGAAAAATTATCTGTACACTTCCCGAGCAGCTGTACAAATATCCTGCGTCATTTTTGCGAGAAAGCTTATTTAAGGATTTTTCCTAATAATCAGTCACCTGAAAAACTCGCCGGAACCCCCTATACTGCGTCAGGCTGCCAACAGTAACGATGACGTCACCGCCAGATAAAGGTATTCTTAATGTCGGCATGCGTGAAGGCGCAAAGGCTACACCGCCTCCCCTTTCGGTTGGCGTTCTATAATCCTGGATTGGCGAGGTTTCGCCGGGTTGCATACATATAATGAGCCAGTCTGAGACTACTTCGCTAAATAAGTTTTCGCTGTTTCCCGGCAACATCACACGCTTCTTTTTACTGCTGATAGTCGTTCTGCTGGTGGCGATGGGCGTGCTGGTGCAAAGCGCCGTTAACGCCTGGCTAAAAGATAAAAGCTACCAGATTGTCGATATCACTCATGCGTTACATAAGCGAGTAGAGACCTACCGCTACGCTACCTGGCAAATCTACGACAATATCGCCACCGCACCCGCCGCTTCCGGTGAAGGGCTACAGGAAACGCGCCTGCGCCAGGACGTTTATTATCTCGACAAGCCCCGCAGCAAGACCGAGGCGCTGATTTTTGGCTCCCACGACAGTTCCACCCTGGAAATGACCCAGCGTATCTCCGGCTATCTGGACACGCTTTGGGGTGCGGAAAATAGCCCGTGGTCGATGTATTACCTCAACGGCCAGGACAACAGCATGATTCTGGTCTCCACGCTGCCGCTAAAAGACCTCTCTTCAGGCTTTAAAGATTCCGGCGTGGGCACCATCGTTGACTCGCGCCGCGCGGAGATGCTGCAACAGGCCAATGCCCTGGATGAGCGGGAAAGCTTCTCGCCGCTGCGCAAGCTTAACTGGCAGAACGGCCACTATTTCACCCTGCGCACCACCTTCAACCAGCCGGGCCACCTGGCAACGGTCGTCGCTTTTGATTTGCCTATTAATGACCTTATCCCACCGGCCATGTCGCTGGACAGCTTCCAGCTTGAGCCGGACGACCACCAGCTCGCGGCAACAAATGCAGCGGATAAGGACGATCCGGATAGCGTAAGCATCAACTTTAACAGCGCTCGTATCGAAATTACCGCTCCGGTAGCGACCACCCAGCTTCAGCTGGTGTGGCAGGTACCTTTTGGTACGCTGATGATGGATACGCTGCAAAATATTCTGATGCCTCTGCTGCTGAATCTTGCCCTGCTTGGGCTGGCCGTATTTGGCTTTGCCACCTTCCGCCAACAGCCTCAGCGCCAGCCAGAGAGTAATCAGGGCAACGGTGAGCTACAGATCCTGCGCGCGCTGAATGAGGAGATTGTCGCCATTCTTCCGCTGGGTTTGCTGGTTCATGACCTGGATGCCAACCGCACCGTTATCAGCAATAAAATTGCCGACCACCTGCTGCCGCATCTGAATTTGCAGAACATTATTTCGATGGCGGATCAACATCAGGGCGTGATCCAGGCGACGGTGAACAATGAATTGTATGAGATTCGCCAGTTCCGCAGCCAAATAGCTCCCCGCACCCAGATTTTTGTTATCCGCGATCAGGATCGTGAAATTCTGGTGAATAAGAAGCTCAAGCAGGCCCAGCGCCTGTATGAGAAAAACCAGCAGGGACGCGCGGCCTTTATGCAGCACATTGGTGAAGCGCTACAGTTGCCGGCAAAACAGCTCGCCGAGCATGCTGCCAGCATTGCCGACAGCCCCCACCTGCAACTTGCCAACGATGCTCAAACCATCGTGAGGCTGGTGGATGAAATCCAGTTGCTGAATATGCTGGAAGCTGACAGCTGGAAAAGCAGCCCTGGCGAGTTTGCCATTCAGGCGCTTATCGACGAGGTGGCGCTTTCCATGCTGCCTATTATCAAGCGCAAAGGGCTGCAGCTTCTGATAAACAACAACCTGCCTGCCGATGAAAAACGCCACGGTGACAGGGACGTTCTGAGGAAGATCCTTGAACTGCTGCTGCACTATTCGGTCACCACCACGCAGATAGGCAAAATCACGCTTGAGATCTGCGAAGAAGAAGCGGGACCGGATCGCCTGCTGTTCCGCGTGCTGGATACCGGCAGCGGAATAGGCGGCGGTGAAGTGGATAACCTGCACTTCCCGTTCCTCAACGAGACCAGCGAAGATCGCTACGGCCAGGCCAACGGGCTGGCGTTCTATCTTTGCGATCGTCTGGCGCGCAAGCTGGGCGGCCACCTGAATATCAAAACGCGCCCGGATATTGGTACGCGCTATAATTTACACATCAGAATGGCCGCTGAACCGCAGCCTGAAGCTCAGGAAGAGAAGCTGCTCGATGACGTGGTAGCGATGCTCGACATCACCTCCAACGAGGTGCGCAGTATCGTAACCCGCATGCTGGAAAACTGGGGGGCCAACTGCATCTCCCCGGATGAAAGATTATCGAGTCAAGAGTTTGATATCTTCCTTACTGATAATCCGCCTAATCTTACTGCTTCGGGCTTGCTTTTAAGCGATGATGAAAACGGGATGCGGAAAATCGCTCCCGGCCAGTTCAGGGTGAACTTTAATATCAGTAACGCCATGCAGGATGCCGTTCTGCAACTGATTGAAAACCAACTGGCGGAGGAAGAAACACCTGACTCGCCTCTGGGCGGCGATGAAAACGCTCAGCTACACGCCAGCGGTTATTACGCGCTGTTTGTCGATACGGTACCGGAAGATGTAAGCAGACTGTATACTGAATCTGCAGCGGGCGACTTTGCCGCGCTGGCCCAGACGGCTCACCGCCTGAAGGGCGTGTTTGCGATGCTTAATTTGGTACCCGGCAAGCAATTATGTGAAACGTTAGAGCATCATATTCGCGAGAGCGATGCTCCCAACATACAAAAATATATCAGCGACATTGATGCTTACGTCAAAAGTCTGCTGTAGCAAGGTAGCCTATTACATGAACAGTATGAACGTAATTATTGCCGACGACCATCCGATTGTTCTGTTCGGCATTCGTAAGTCCCTCGAGCAGATCGAGTGGGTGAATGTTGTTGGTGAATTTGAAGATTCCACAGCACTTATCAATAACTTACCGAAGCTTGAAGCCAACGTCCTTATTACCGACCTCTCGATGCCGGGAGATAAATACGGCGACGGCATCACGCTGATTAAATACATCAAGCGCCACTTCCCGAGCCTGTCGATTATCGTTCTGACCATGAACAACAACCCGGCTATCCTTAGCGCGGTGCTGGACCTGGATATCGAAGGTATCGTGCTGAAACAGGGCGCACCAACCGACCTGCCAAAAGCGCTGGCCGCGTTGCAGAAAGGCAAGAAATTCACCCCTGAGAGCGTTTCACGCCTGCTGGAAAAAATCAGCGCTGGCGGCTACGGGGACAAACGCCTGTCACCGAAGGAGAGCGAGGTTCTGCGCCTGTTCGCCGAAGGCTTCCTCGTCACCGAGATTGCCCGCAAGCTTAACCGCAGCATTAAAACCATCAGCAGCCAGAAGAAGTCGGCGATGATGAAGCTGGGCGTCGAAAACGATATCGCCCTGCTCAACTATCTCTCTTCCGTGAGCCTGACCCCGGCGGACAAGGAGTAAGCACTCCCCTACCCGGCCCGGAAAGAAAAAGCCCCCGTTTAATCACGGGGGCTTTTTTTATCACTTAGGAAAACTTCACGCATCCCGCGAGCTGCGGACCCGCGCGGCATAAACCGCCAGCGTTTGTTTAATCACATCCAGCGTAACCGGCTTCGACAGGCAGCTGTCCATGCCCGACTCGAGGCAGCGCTGCTTCTCCTCCGCCAGGGCGTTTGCCGTGACGCCAATCACCGGCAGCGTCAGCCCCAGTTGGCGTATACGCTGGGTCAAACGGTAGCCGTCCATGTTCGGCATGTTGACGTCGCTAAGTACGATATCGATATGATTTTTGCTCAGGACATTTAGCGCATCAACGCCGTCGTTCGCCGTTTTACACTGATACCCCAGAGAACCCAACTGATCTGCCAGCAGACGGCGGTTGATCGGGTGATCGTCCACGACCAGAATCATCATGTCGTCGTTTTGCTCGTCGCTTTCATTTACCGCCGCGAGCGCCGGCGAACTGCCCGGCACCTCAACATCAATACTGTAAATCCGGCCTAACAGCGGCAGCAGCTCGTGCGGAGCGGCAACGCTATGCACCCAGCGACCCGGCTCAAACTCGGCGGGAATACCAATGTGACGACGGCAGAAAACAATCGCCGCCCGCCCGGCCCACGGCGCATCAAGGGTATCATCGGTTATCAGGATATCGTCGCTGCCCGGCGTCTCACCCGCCCAACGCTGGGCCATGAGACCATTGCTGGTCAACAGCGCTTCAAGATAGCTATTCAGATAATCGTTGCGTACCGCCAGCCAGCAGCGCTTGCCCGCCAGCCCTTCAACATTATTTTTCGGCGCAAACTGCGCCTGATAAAGCGGTATACGCACCGTAAACTGGCTGCCCATGCCCGATTCGGTATCCACCGAAATATCGCCGTCCATCATGCTGATAAGCTTTTCGCAAATCGCCAGACCCAGCCCGGTGCCCTGGAAGTTACGCTGCACGCCGGTTCCCACCTGGAAGAAGGGATCGAACAGCCGGGTCACCTCTTTGGTCGGAATACCGACGCCGGTATCACGCACGCGGAAGCTCAGATAGTCGCCGTTTACCGAGACGTGCAGAATAATGCAGCCGATGTCGGTGAACTTAATCGCGTTGCTCAGCAGGTTGGAAATAACCTGCTGAAGGCGCATCGGGTCGCCCTGCAATGTCAGCGGTACATCTGAGTCGATAAAGCAGTAAAGTCCGAGCTGTTTACGCACCACCAGCGGTAAATAGTTAGCGGTGATATGGCTCATCACCTCGCGCGGTGAAAACTCGCGCGGCTCGATTTTCAGCTGCTCGGACTCAATTTTAGAGAAGTCGAGAATATCGCTGATAATTTTCAGCAGCAGGCTCGATGAATTGTTCATCGCCGTGACCAGCCTGTCCACGCCCTTCGGTAGCTCTTTGGTTTGCAGCAAATCAAGGTTGCCGATGATGCCGTACAGCGGCGTACGTAACTCGTGGCTGACGGTGGCAAGGAACATCGATTTCGACTGGCTCGCCTGCTCGGAAGCCTGCGCCATCTCCTGCAACGACTCTTCCATCTTCACGCGCGCGCTTACGTCCACCAGCACGCAGATAGCCACGTTTTCATTGCGGTAGCGGGAGTGAACAAAGCTAATTTGCAGATTGGTATGGTTGCTGGTCAGCACGTCCACGAAGTTCACCTGCTGCCCGCAGATAATTTGCGTTAGCCGCTGCCTGTCTTCGTGGGTGAGCATATTGAGGTAATTATGCGCCAGCTCGTTACTCAGAATATTGGTGCCGTCCTGGGTGCGCAGGATACAAATGCCCACCGGCGCGGAGGCAACAATTTTGCGGTTAAACTGCTCGTGCTCTTCCAGCCGCTGTGCGTCGCTCTCGGCGGGAATAAATATCCGTCGCTCGTACATCCTCGCCAGGGTGAACAGCACAATGCCGACCAGTACGTTAAGCAGCAGCGCATTCAGAATAAGCATACGGATACGTTCCAGCACCAGGTCAACCGGCACCGAATAGATAACGCTCAGGGATGAAGGCGGCAGGTTCTTCTTCAATACCAGCGCTTTAAAGCCTGAGGTGTAGCCAAACCATGAACGATCCTGGATCCAGCGATTTTCCGGTTCCACGCGAGATTCCGGTCCGGTCAGAGAAATCAGCGGATGGCCGTTTTCATCAAGAATAGTCACGCCGATAGGCAGCGTTCCGGGAGTAATAAAGTTCTCGATGCGCACCGTCTGCTCAATACCCAGCAGCGCCTGAAGACGCGTGCCCAGGTAAACCGGCGTCAGGGTATAGAAATAGCCAATTCCGGGGCGCGGCCCCTGGCCAATCCAGTAGATGCTGTTGGCGCGCTCATCCTGCGGTGCGGTGCGGTACTTCATAATGCGCTCATGCAGCGTTTTCAGCGCGTTCTCGCGCTCCAGCGGCATATCGCGCAGGCCAAAATCAGCCATGCAAAGATTGTCACCCCCGATCAGAAATACGCGGTTCAGGTCATAAGCGGCGGAGAAGTTGTCGCGCCAGTAGCGCAGGAACCAGGACAGGGATTGCAGCGAGCTACGCCATGTCGCGCTGACCGCCGAGCAGTCCGAGTCAGGAAACAGCGGCATAAACGTTGGCGCATCCGGCTTCGTTTCGCTTTGCTCTAGCGGCGGCAGTACGCCATTCGGGGCGGTGAGACGGTTTTCAGCAATATACTTCAGCTCTTTCACCACATCCGAGGTGCGCTGAATATAGCGCTGGGCCTGGTCAAAGCTGATATTAAATTCCTGACGAATTTCCGACTCTTTATCGTGCAGCGCGTTGACGATGTAAAACACGGAAAACAGCGCAATCAGCAGCCAGAGCAAAAGCGCCAGCGCCCTGAAAAGGTAGCGCGAGATTTTAAGGGTGCTGCGAAAAGAGACGAGATATTTCAAATTTGGCCTGGGCGGTGCGAGAGCGAATAAATTGAGATGCGCTTAAGGTAGCCGCAAAACCTTTGTCCCGCAACGGCAAACAAAAAGGGCCGCCGAAGCGACCCTTTATTGACAGACAATTTCGGATTATTCTTCCGCGTCGTCCGCTACATCATCATCGGCTTCCGCTTCCGGGGCGATTTCATCGTCACCTTCAGCTACGCTACCGTCGATGCTGTCCAGCTCTTCGTCGTCCACCGGCTCGGCCACGCGCTGCAGGCCGACCACGTTCTCATCTTCCGCAGTACGGATGAGGATAACGCCCTGGGTGTTACGCCCAACTACGCTGACTTCCGAAACGCGAGTACGCACCAGCGTACCGGCATCGGTAATCATCATAATCTGGTCGGTATCTTCCACCTGCACCGCGCCGACAACGCTGCCGTTACGCTCGGTGACCTTAATGGAGATAACGCCCTGAGTTGCGCGAGACTTGGTTGGGTATTCCGCAGCCGCGGTACGCTTACCGTAACCATTCTGCGTGACGGTCAGGATTGACCCTTCGCCGCGTGGAATAATCAGGGAAACAACTTTGTCTTCGCCCGCCAGCTTGATGCCGCGAACGCCTGTTGCGGTTCGGCCCATGGTACGAACGGCATCTTCTTTGAAGCGCACCACTTTACCTGCGGCTGAGAACAGCATGGCTTCGTCGCTACCGTTGGTCAGGTCAACGCCAATCAGTTCATCGCCATCGTTAAGGTTAACGGCGATGATACCGGCAGAACGCGGACGGCTGAAATCGGTCAGCGCGGTTTTCTTCACGGTGCCGCTTGCGGTAGCCATAAAGACGTTAACCCCTTCGGCGTACTCGCGCACCGGCAGAATAGCCGTAATACGTTCATTCGCTTCCAGCGGCAGCAGGTTGACGATTGGACGGCCACGCGCGCCACGGCTCGCTTCCGGCAGCTGATAGACCTTCATCCAGTACAGACGACCACGGCTGGAGAACAGCAGAATGGTGTCGTGGGTGTTGGCCACCAGCAGGCGGTCGATAAAGTCTTCTTCTTTAATACGGGCGGCGGACTTACCTTTGCCCCCGCGGCGCTGAGCTTCATAGTCGGTCAGCGGCTGATACTTCACATAGCCCTGGTGAGACAGGGTGACCACCACGTCTTCCTGGTTGATCAGATCTTCAATGTTAATATCGGCGGTGTTGGCGGTGATTTCGGTGCGACGATTATCGCCGAACTGATCGCGCATCGCTTCCAGCTCTTCGCGAATCACTTCCATCAGGCGCTCGGCGCTGCCAAGAATATGCAGCAGCTCGGCAATTTGCTCCAGCAGCTCTTTATACTCATCGAGCAGTTTTTCGTGCTCAAGGCCGGTCAGTTTCTGCAAACGCAGATCCAGAATCGCCTGAGCCTGCTGCTCGGTGAGGAAGTATTTGCCGTCGCGGATGCCAAATTCAGGCTCCAGCCACTCAGGGCGTGCAGCGTCGTCACCGGCGCGTTCCAGCATCGCGGCAACGTTACCCAGATCCCACGAACGAGCAATCAGGCCAGCTTTCGCCTCTGCGGCGTTTGGCGAGTTGCGAATCAGCTCGATGATCGGGTCGATGTTCGCCAACGCGATAGCCAGACCTTCGAGGATGTGGGCGCGATCGCGGGCTTTACGCAGCTCGAAAATGGTACGACGGGTCACCACTTCGCGGCGGTGACGCACGAAGGCAGAAAGAATATCTTTCAGGTTCATTATCTTCGGCTGGCCATGGTGCAGTGCCACCATGTTGATACCGAAGGAAACCTGCAGCTGAGTCTGCGAATAAAGGTTATTGAGCACCACTTCGCCAACGGCGTCGCGTTTAATCTCAATGACGATGCGCATACCGTCTTTATCAGACTCGTCGCGCAGCGCGCTGATGCCTTCAACGCGTTTGTCTTTCACCAGCTCGGCGATTTTCTCGATCAGGCGTGCTTTGTTAACCTGGTACGGAATTTCGTGAACGATGATGGTTTCGCGGCCGGTTTTGGCGTCGGCTTCGACTTCCGCGCGGGCGCGAATATAAATTTTGCCACGGCCGGTGCGGTAGGCTTCTTCAATCCCACGGCGGCCGTTAATGATGGCGGCGGTCGGGAAGTCTGGCCCAGGGATGTGTTCCATCAGCCCTTCAACGCTGATGTTCTCGTCTTCGATATAAGCGAGGCAGCCGTTGATGACTTCGGTAATGTTGTGCGGCGGAATGTTGGTCGCCATCCCAACTGCGATACCGGATGAACCGTTTACCAGCAGGTTAGGAATTTTGGTCGGCATAACGTCTGGAATTTTTTCGGTGCCGTCGTAGTTATCGACGAAATCAACCGTATCTTTTTCCAGGTCGGCCATCAGTTCGTGGGCGATTTTCGACATACGGATTTCCGTATAACGCATCGCTGCGGCGGAGTCGCCGTCTACCGAACCGAAGTTGCCCTGGCCGTCAACCAGCATGTAACGCAGGGAAAATGGCTGTGCCATACGGACGATGGTGTCATAAACCGCGGTGTCACCATGAGGGTGATATTTACCGATTACGTCACCAACAACACGGGCGGATTTTTTATATGCTTTGTTCCAGTCATTGCCCAATACGTTCATCGCGTAAAGTACGCGACGGTGTACCGGCTTAAGTCCATCTCGGACATCTGGCAGTGCGCGGCCGACAATAACCGACATCGCATAATCCAGATAGGAGCTCTTCAGCTCTTCCTCAATGTTGACCGGCGTAATTTCTCTGGCAAGGTCGCTCATGTAACCGCTATCCCTCTAGTGTTTTCCCGGATTCAAAGGTCGCAAATTATAACACATGCGGCACTCTGTGGGGAAACCGGAACGCATTTGTCGACGCTTTATTCGCACCGCCAGCCTGATATACTGCCCGCCTCAACATCTGCAAGGAGTCACCGCTGTAATGAATGCTGAAAACCAACCGGTTATGCAGAACGTCGACCACGATGAAATCGCCAAATTTGAAGCCGTTGCTTCGCGCTGGTGGGATCTTGAAGGCGAATTTAAGCCGCTGCATCGCATCAACCCGCTGCGTTTGGGCTATATCAATCAGCGCTCCGGCGGTCTGTTCGGCAAAACCGTGCTGGATGTCGGCTGCGGCGGCGGTATTCTGGCAGAAAGCATGGCGCGCGAAGGGGCCAATGTTACGGGCCTGGATATGGGCTTTGAACCGCTTCAGGTCGCTCGCCTTCATGCGCTGGAAAGCGGAATCAAAGTCGATTATGTCCAGGAGACGGTTGAGCAGCATGCGGACAAACACGCGGGAAAGTACGACGTCGTGACCTGTATGGAAATGCTGGAACATGTGCCAGACCCGCAGTCGGTGGTTCGCGCCTGCGCTCGCCTGGTAAAGCCCGGCGGCCACGTCTTCTTCTCAACCATTAACCGCAACGGCAAAGCCTGGCTGATGGCGGTTGTCGGGGCGGAATACGTGATGCGCATGGTGCCAAAAGGCACCCACGACGTGAAGAAGTTCATCAAACCGGCCGAGCTATTAGGCTGGGTCGATCAGACTCCGCTGCGCGAGCGCCATATTACCGGGCTACATTTCAATCCGCTGACCAACAAATTCAAGCTGGGTCCAGGGGTAGATGTTAATTATATGCTGCATACTGAAGCATAAATCGGCATATCGTATAAGCATTGATTATCGATAATTGCGCGCGACCGGTTGCGCAATTATCGATAGAGTTTAAGAAATCAGCACCCGATCAAAATTTTCATTTTTTTTGCATCCCATTGACAATTCCCTCAGGCCTTACGTGACGTGGACTTAGGAAAAAAGCCCCCCGCTGAACATCATTTTATTGCCGAAATCAATACTTGTACTGAACGGATTCCTTACTAGAATACTCACCATCTAGTGACCATTTTGTCACCCACCCCCTATATGTAGTATTTATCCACAGAGTTAGTCACAGGCTGACGGGTGTGCATAAATCAGGGGAAAACTCATCTCACGGACAGGTAAAACTCACATGAATCAGAGTCTGCTGGTTACCAAGCGCGATGGCAGCAAAGAGCGCATCAATCTGGACAAAATCCATCGAGTGCTCGACTGGGCCGCTGAGGGGCTGAACAACGTTTCCGTTTCTCAGGTAGAGCTGCGTTCCCACATCCAGTTTTATGACGGCATCAAAACCTCTGACATTCATGAAACCATTATTAAGGCCGCTGCCGACCTGATTTCCCGCGACGCGCCGGACTATCAGTACCTCGCCGCACGTCTGGCGATTTTCCACCTGCGTAAAAAAGCCTACGGCCAGTTCGAGCCGCCGAAGCTTTACGATCAGGTGGTTAAAATGGTTGAGCTGGGCAAATACGATCAACATCTGCTGGAAGACTACACGGAAGAAGAGTTCAAGCAGATGGACGATTTCATCGATCACTGGCGTGACATGAACTTCTCCTACGCGGCCGTTAAGCAGCTGGAAGGCAAATATCTGGTGCAGAACCGCGTCTCCGGCGAAATCTACGAGAGCGCGCAGTTCCTTTACATCCTGGTAGCCGCCTGCCTGTTCTCCGGCTACCCGCGTGAAACCCGCCTCAGCTACGTCAAGCGTTTCTATGACGCGGTTTCCACTTTCAAAATTTCCCTGCCTACGCCGATCATGTCCGGCGTGCGCACCCCGACTCGCCAGTTCAGCTCCTGCGTACTGATCGAGTGCGGCGACAGCCTGGACTCCATTAACGCGACGTCCAGCGCTATTGTGAAATACGTTTCCCAGCGTGCAGGCATCGGTATTAACGCCGGCCGCATCCGTGCTCTGGGTAGCCCTATCCGCGGCGGTGAAGCGTTCCACACCGGCTGTATCCCGTTCTACAAGCACTTCCAGACCGCGGTTAAGTCCTGCTCTCAGGGCGGCGTGCGCGGCGGGGCTGCGACTCTGTTCTACCCAATGTGGCACCTGGAAGTCGAAAGCCTGCTGGTACTGAAAAACAACCGCGGCGTTGAAGGCAACCGCGTGCGTCATATGGACTATGGCGTGCAGATTAACAAACTGATGTACACCCGCCTGCTTAAGGGCGAGGACATCACTCTGTTCAGCCCGTCCGACGTCCCGGGGCTGTACGACGCGTTCTTCGCCGACCAGGAGAAGTTCGAGAGCCTGTACACTAAATATGAGAAAGACGACAGCATCCGCAAACAGCGCGTGAAGGCGGTCGAGCTGTTCTCCCTGATGATGCAGGAACGCGCCTCTACCGGCCGTATCTACATCCAGAACGTTGACCACTGTAACACCCACAGCCCGTTCGACCCGGCAATTGCTCCGGTTCGCCAGTCCAACCTGTGCCTGGAAATCGCCCTGCCAACCAAGCCGCTGGACGATGTGAACGACGAAAACGGCGAAATTGCGCTCTGCACCCTCTCCGCATTCAACCTGGGCGTTATCAACAGCCTGGACGATCTGGAAGAGATGGCCGTGCTGGCAGTTCGCGCTCTGGACGCCCTGCTCGACTACCAGGATTACCCAATTCTGGCGGCTAAACGCGGCGCAATGGGCCGCCGTACGCTGGGTATTGGCGTGATCAACTTCGCCTATTACCTGGCAAAACATGGCGTACGTTATTCCGACGGCAGCGCCAATAACCTGACGCACAAGACCTTCGAAGCCATTCAGTATTATCTGCTGAAAGCCTCTAACGAGCTGGCAAAAGAGCAAGGTGCCTGCCCGTGGTTCAACGAAACCACCTACGCCAAAGGCATCCTGCCGATCGACACCTACAAGAAAGATTTGGATGCGATCAGCAACGAGCCGCTGCACCTGGACTGGGAAGCGCTGCGTGAGTCCATCAAAACTCACGGCCTGCGTAACTCCACGCTCTCCGCCCTGATGCCGTCTGAGACCTCTTCGCAGATCTCTAACGCCACCAACGGCATCGAGCCACCGCGCGGCCATATCAGCATTAAAGCCTCGAAAGACGGTATCCTGCGCCAGGTGGTGCCTGATTACGAGCGTCTGAAAGATAACTACGAGCTGCTGTGGGAAATGCCGAATAACGACGGTTACCTCCAGCTGGTTGGCCTGATGCAGAAGTTTATCGACCAGTCGATCTCCGCCAACACCAACTATGACCCGACGCGCTTCCCGTCTGGTAAAGTACCGATGCAGCAGCTGCTGAAGGACTTGCTCACCGCCTATAAATTTGGCGTGAAGACCCTTTACTATCAAAACACGCGCGACGGGGCCGAAGATACCCAGGATGACCTGGCACCTTCTATCCAGGACGATGGCTGCGAAAGCGGCGCTTGCAAAATCTAACGCTTAATCCCCTCGCAAGAGGGGATTTTTTCGACGCATCATAGGATTTGACCTCATGGCCTATACCACTTTTTCACAGACAAAAAACGATCAGCTCGCCGAACCGATGTTCTTTGGCCAGTCGGTTAACGTCGCGCGCTACGATCAGCAAAAATATGACATCTTTGAAAAACTGATTGAGAAGCAGCTCTCCTTCTTCTGGCGCCCGGAAGAAGTCGACGTCTCCCGCGACCGCATCGACTTCCAGGCGCTGCCGGAGCACGAGAAGCACATCTTTATCAGCAACCTGAAGTATCAGACGCTGCTGGACTCCATCCAGGGCCGCAGCCCGAACGTGGCGCTGCTGCCGCTGATCTCTATTCCTGAACTGGAAACCTGGGTGGAAACCTGGGCGTTTAGCGAGACCATTCACTCCCGCTCTTACACCCACATCATCCGTAACATCGTTAACGATCCGGCGATTGTGTTTGACGATATCGTCACCAATCAGGAGATCCTCAAGCGTGCCAAAGATATCTCCGGCTACTATGACGATCTGATCGAGATGACCAGCTACTGGCATCTGCTGGGCGAAGGCACCCATACCGTGAACGGTAAAACCGTCACCGTTAACCTGCGCGCCCTGAAAAAACAGCTCTATATCTGCCTGATGAGCGTTAACGCCCTGGAAGCCATTCGCTTCTATGTCAGCTTTGCCTGCTCCTTCGCTTTTGCAGAGCGCGAGCTGATGGAAGGCAATGCCAAAATCATCAAGCTTATCGCCCGCGACGAAGCCCTGCACCTGACCGGCACTCAGCACATGCTGAACCTGATGCGCAGCGGCGAAGACGACCCGGAAATGGCCGAGATCGCCATAGAATGCCGCCAGCAGTGTTATGACCTGTTCGTGCTGGCCGCCCAGCAGGAAAAAGAGTGGGCGGACTACCTGTTCCGCGACGGCTCGATGATCGGCCTGAACAAAGACATTCTCTGCCAGTATGTTGAGTACATCACCAACATCCGCATGCAGGCCGTTGGCCTTGATTTACCGTTCCAGACCCGCTCAAACCCAATTCCCTGGATCAACGCCTGGCTGGTTTCCGACAACGTGCAGGTTGCACCGCAGGAAGTTGAGGTCAGTTCCTATCTGGTTGGTCAGATAGATTCCGAGGTCAATACCGACGATCTGAGCGACTTCCAGCTGTAAGTTATGGGCCGTATTACGCTAAGCATTACCGGCGCACATCTCATTAGCGAAGAGGAACACCCTTCGCTACTGGCCGCGCTGGAGTCACACAAAGTCTGCGTTGAGTATCAGTGCCGGGAAGGTTATTGCGGCTCATGCCGGACTAAGCTGCTGGCAGGTGAAGTGCAATGGCTGACCGAGCCGCTGGCCTTTATTCAGCCCGGCGAGATCCTCCCCTGCTGCTGCAAAGCGCGGGGAGATATCGAACTCGAGATGTGAAGATGTGAAAAAGGCCGCTAAGCGGCCTTTTTATTTACTACTGCTGTTTTTTAAGGAACTGCACGCCCTTGTCGGGGAAGTCGGTAAATAACCCGTCCACGCCCGCTTTGTTATAAAGCACGTCATACAGCTGATTTACGTCGCTCACGTAATCCGGCAGCGCGTCCGCCCTTACCGTATAAGGATGTACCGTCAGCTTGCTGGCGTGCGCCTCGGTAACCATATCGGTCAGCCTGACGTGGCCTTTCTTCGAGTCCTTTTCCACCAGCATGTGATAGTCGGGGCCGATACCGTCGGCATACTGCGCAATCTGCTTCATGGCGCCCGGCTTGAACATCCAGTCATAGCTGTAGTTGGCCCACTTCCCGTCCGCCTGCTTCTCCTGGGTTTCATTCCAGTCGGTATAGGCAATCAGCTGTACCAGCTTCAGGTCCATGCCCATCTTCGGCTCAAGCTGGTTCTTAATGCGCTTCAGCTCGGCGGCGTCAAAGCATTGCAGGTAAACCTTGTCCTGCTTGCCGGTGTAGCCGTACTGCTTGAGCACCTCCAGCGTTTTAGCCGCGATGTCCTTGCCTTCCTGATGATGGAACCACGGGGCCTTAATTTCAGGGTAAATCCCGATATTGTGCCCGGTGGAGTGGTTCAGCCCCTGGATAAACTCAATCTCTTCCTCAAAGGTATGCACGCGGAAGTCGGACTTGCCCATCGGGAAGCGGCCAGGGTAAGTCTGCACCTGCTTGCCGTTAACGATATCGAAGCCTTCGGTAAACTTCAGCGACTTGATTTCGGCAAGCGTAAAGTCGATGGCGTAGTAACGCCCGTCTTTACGCGCCCTGTCGGGGAAGCGCCGGGCCACGTCGGTGACCCTGTCCAGATAGTGGTCATGCAGCACCACCAGCCGGTCGTCTTTGGTCATCACCAGGTCTTGCTCAAGGTAGTCCGCCCCCTGAGCGTAGGCCATGGCTTTTGCCGGTAAGGTATGCTCCGGCAGGTAGCCGCTGGCTCCCCGGTGGGCAATAACGATTTTGTCCGCCGTCTGGGCAAATGCGGCGCTGGTTGCCACCAGCACTACGCCCGCCAGCAGGGATTTTGCAATCAGTTTCATTTCGCTCTCCTTAGCCGTTCTTCAGCAGTTTTTCATCATGCTGTTTACGTTCGCCAATCATCACCACAATCAGCAACAGCACCGCCAGCACGCTACCGCCAATCATGACGATGAACCCGCCGTCCCAGCCGAAGAAGTCAACGGTATAACCCACAATGGCGCTGGCCGCTACCGACCCGCCAAGATAGCCGAACAGGCCGGTAAAGCCCGCCGCCGTACCGGCAGCCTTTTTAGGTGCCAGCTCAAGCGCATGCAGGCCGATAAGCATCACCGGGCCATAAATCAGGAAGCCGATGATTATCATACAGGCCATATCCACGCCCGGATTACCCGCAGGATTAAGCCAGTAAACCACGGTGGCGATGGTCACCAGAATCATGAAGAAAACGCCGGTTGCGCCGCGGTTGCCCTTAAAGACTTTGTCCGACATCCAGCCGCACAGCAGCGTGCCCGGAATGCCCGCATATTCGTACAGGAAATAGGCCCAGGAGGATTTATCCAGCGCAAAATGCTTCACTTCTTTCAGGTAGGTCGGTGACCAGTCCAGAATGCCGTAACGCAGCAGATAGACAAACACGTTAGCAATGGCGATGTACCACAGCAGGCGGTTCGGGAACACGTACTGCATGAAGATCTGCTTCGCGGTTAACTCTTCTTCCGCTTTATCGTTGTAATCCGTTGGGTAGTCGTTTTTGTACTCTTCAATCGGCGGCAGGCCGCAGGATTGCGGAGTATCACGCATCAAGCCAAACGCAACAATGGCCACAAAAATGGCGGCAAAAGCAGGCATATAAAGCGCCGCATGCCAGTCGTTAAACCACGCCATGCCCAGCATAAACAACAGCGGAGGAATACCGCCGCCGACGTTATGGGCGCAGTTCCAGACCGAAACAATCCCGCCGCGCTCCTTCTGCGACCACCAGTGAACCATGGTACGCCCGCACGGCGGCCAACCCATCCCCTGGAACCATCCGCACAGGAACAGCAGCACGAACATGCCCGCGATGCTTGACGTTGCCCACGGCACAAAGCCCATAAACAGCATCACCGCCGCAGCGAGTATTAAACCGGCAGGCAGGAAAACGCGCGGATTCGAGCGGTCAGAGACCGACCCCATGATGAATTTCGAAAACCCGTAGGCGATGGAAATCCCGGATAGAGCAAAACCGAGGTCGCCGCGCGAGAAGCCCTGATCAATTAAATAAGGCATCGCCAGCGTGAAGTTTTTTCTTACCAGATAGTAAGCGGCGTAACCGAAAAAGATGCCCATGAAGATCTGCCAGCGCAGGCGGCGATAGTGCGGGTCTATCTGCTCCTCTGGCATACGCGCTTTATGCGCTGCGGGTTTGAAGATACTTAACATACGTGCCTCCGTGGCCTGGATTTGCAGCGGGAGCAAACGGCTCCTGCCAAATGTTCTTTTGCGAGCGCATCTTAGTTATCAATGCGCGTATTTACTGTGAAACATCGCACACAATGTTACATTTTTATTACAAAGAGGCGAAAGCGTGCATTGAACGACGCTTTATTTTCGTTTTTTGCTCGAATTTGCTCGCAATCAAACATTTCGTTCTTTATTTATGGCTGAATACCTGTAAATAAAGCAGGGATAAAGGGAGCGCCAGGTGAGCAGAGAAACGGACGTAATTATCATTGGCGGAGGGGCTACCGGAGCCGGAATAGCGCGCGACTGCGCCCGCCGCGGGCTTAGCGTGCTGCTGCTGGAACGCCACGACATTGCCACCGGCGCTACCGGGCGCAACCACGGCCTGCTGCACAGCGGCGCGCGCTATGCGGTGACCGACGGCGAGTCCGCTAAAGAGTGCATTGAGGAAAACCGCATCCTGCGCCGTATCGCCCGCCACTGCATTGAGCCCACCGACGGCCTGTTTATCACCCTTCCGGAAGATGATTTAGCTTTTCAGGGCGGGTTTATCGCCGCCTGCCGCCGGGCGGGAATCAATGCCGAAGCGCTGGAGGTAAAAGAGGCTCTGCGCCTCGAGCCGTCGGCTAATCCAGCGCTTATCGGCGCGGTACGCGTCCCGGACGGAACGGTCGATCCCTTCAGGCTCACCGCTGCCAACATGCTGGATGCCAGAGAGCATGGCGCAGAAGTGCTCACCGGCTGCGAAGTTACCGGCCTGATTCGCGAAGGGGCCAGAGTTTGCGGCGTCAAAGTCTTCAACCATTTGACCCGCCAGCCCGATGAATTGCGCGCCGCCATGGTGGTCAACGCCGCCGGGATTTGGGGGCAGCATATCGCCGAGTATGCCGATCTGAAGGTGAAAATGTTCCCGGCCAGGGGTGCGCTGCTGATCCTCGGGCATCGCATTAACAATATGGTCATCAACCGCTGCCGCAAGCCTGCGGATGCCGACATTCTGGTGCCGGGCGACACCATCTCGCTTATCGGCACCACCTCCACCCATATTGATTACGACCAAATCGACAATATGCGCGTGACCGCCGACGAAGTGGATATTCTGCTGCGCGAAGGAGAAAAACTGGCGCCGATCCTTGGGCAAACCCGCATTTTACGCGCCTATGCCGGCGTGCGTCCTCTCGTTGCCAGCGATGACGACCCAACGGGGCGCAGCGTCAGCCGCGGAATAGTGCTGCTCGACCATGCCGCACGCGACGGCATGGACGGGTTTATAACCATTACCGGCGGCAAACTGATGACCTATCGCCTGATGGCAGAGTGGGCTACCGACCTGGTTTGCCGTCGTCTCGGCAATACCGCACCCTGCACTACCGCCACGACTCCACTTCCCGGCTCCGAGCAGACCACGGAGCAAACGCTGGGCAAAGTCATTTCTCTTCCCCCAACCATTCGCGGCTCGGCGGTCTGGCGCCACGGCGACCGCGCAACCCGCATGCTGAATAACAGCCGGTTGAGCAACAGCCTGGTGTGCGAATGCGAGGCCGTCACCACTGGCGAGGTGCGCTACGCAATCGACGCTCTGGGGGTAAAAAGCCTGGGCGACCTGCGGCGCAGAACCCGCGTGGGCATGGGCACCTGTCAAGGTGAGCTGTGCGCCTGCCGTGCGGCCGGGCTTTTGCAGCGCTTTCAGCAGACCACGCCAGCCCAGTCGCTGGAACAGCTTTCCCATTTTCTTAACGAGCGCTGGAAAGGCGTGCGCCCCATAGCCTGGGGCAACGCCCTGCGAGAAAGCGAATTTACCGCCTGGGTTTACCAGGGGCTTTGCGGCCTGGATAACGGAGAACAAGGATGAAATTCGACACCATTATTATCGGCAGCGGGCTGGCGGGGCTGACCGCCGGAATACGGCTGGCAGAGAGCGGCCAGCGCTGCGCCATGATCAGCCGCGGGCAAAGCGCCCTGCATTTCTCCTCCGGCTCGCTGGACCTGCTCTCCACTCTGCCTGACGGCGGCCAGGTTGCTGGCCTGGAGACGGCATTAGATAGCCTTGCGCAGCAGGCTCCGCATCATCCTTATAGCCTGATGGGCAAAAAAACCGTGCTGGAACTTGCCGCAGAAAGCGAGCGGCTGCTGGCCAGAGCCGGGGTCGAACTTGAAGGTAGCTACCTGCAAAACCACCGGCGAATAACGCCGCTCGGCAAGCAGAGAGCCAGCTGGTTAAGCCCTCCTGAAGTTCCGCAGGCTCCGCTGCCGTGGCAAAAAGTGACGGTAATTAATATCGCGGGCTTTCTGGATTTTCAGGCCGAGCTGATTGCCGGTTCGCTGTCGGACTCGGGCTGCGCGGCGCACGTTGCCGAACTCACCCTGCCCGCGCTGGACGTCCTGCGTAATAACCCCAGCGAGTTCCGGGCGGTCAACATCGCTCGCCTGCTCGACCAGCCTCAGAACCGCCAGGCGCTGACGGAAGAGCTTAAAATGCTGCTGGGCAGCGGGGAAGCGATGATCCTGCCCGCCTGCATCGGTCTGGAAGGCGATACCGTCTCTTCCCTGCAAAAAGCCCTCGGCATCCCGATTAAACTGCTGCCAACGCTGCCGCCTTCGGTTCTCGGCATGCGTCTTCATGAGGCCCTGCGCCGCCGCTTTCAGTCGCTTGGCGGGCTGCTGATGCCGGGCGATGCCGTCACCGGCGCACGGCTCGAGCAGGGCTATATTCGTGCCCTGTTCACCAAAAACCATAGCGAAGTGCCGCTGCGTACCGACAACGTTATTCTCGCCAGCGGCAGCTTCTTTAGCGGCGGGCTACAGGCGGACAGAGAGCGTATCTTTGAGTCAATTTTCGGCCTGGATATCGACTCCCCGATGGCTCGAGCCGAATGGAGCAACGAAGACTTCTTTTCGCCGCAGCCCTGGCTGCAATTTGGGCTAAAAGTCGATGAACACTTTCACCCCTTCCACCAGGCCACACGGATGGAAAATTTGTACGCAATTGGTGCCGTACTCGGCGGCTTTGACCCCATCGCACAGGGATGTGGCGCAGGCGTTTCGCTGCTAACCGCCCTGAGTGCCGCCCGGCAAATTCTCGCTACCGCGGAGGAAAGCCATGAATCTGCTTGATGAAACCAGCTTTGAAAGCTGTATTAAGTGTACGGTCTGCACTACCGCCTGCCCGGTTAGCCGGGTTCGCCCGGAATATCCGGGGCCAAAACAGGCCGGGCCGGATGGCGAGCGGTTGCGTCTCAAAGATCCTTCTCTGTACGACGACGCGCTGAAATACTGCACCAACTGCAAACGCTGCGAAGTCGCCTGCCCTTCTGAAGTTAAAATCGGCGATATTATTCAGCGCGCGCGCGCCAAATATGGCGAACACAAACCTTCCCTGCGTGACGCCATTCTCAGCCATACCGATTTAATGGGCACGCTCTCCACGCCTTTCGCCCCGCTGGTTAACGCCACAACCGGCCTGAAGCCGGTGCGCAAGCTGCTGGATAAGGCGCTAAAAATTGATTCGCATCGGGAGCTGCCTAAATACTCTTTCGGCACTTTCCGCCAGTGGTATCGCGGCCAGGCGGCCCACCAGGCCAGCTTCGGGCAGCAGGTTGCCTTCTTCCACGGCTGCTTTGTTAACTACAACCACCCGCAGCTTGGTAAAGATTTGGTAAGCGTCTTCAACGCGATGGGCATCGGCGTACAGTTATTGAAAAAGGAAAAATGCTGCGGCGTACCGCTTATTGCCAACGGTTTTATTGATAAAGCGAAGAAACAGGCGACGGTAAATGCGGCTTCGCTACGCGAGGCGGTGGAACAGCGTGGTTTACCGGTCGTTGCCACGTCATCAACCTGTACTTTCACGCTGCGCGATGAGTATCCGCACTTACTGGGCGTGGATACCGGCCCAATCCGCAATCAAATCGAACTGGCAACGCGTTATATCTGGAAATTACTGGAGGAGAATAGCAGCAGGCTAATGCTAAAAAGCACGCCGCTGCGTATCGCTTATCACACGCCCTGCCATATGGAAAAAATGGGCTGGCCCCTTTATTCACTGGAGCTGCTGCGCCGTATTCCCGGCGTGGAGCTGGTGATTCTTGACTCGCAATGCTGCGGTATTGCCGGGACTTATGGTTTTAAAAAAGAGAACTACCCGGCCTCCCAGCTCATCGGCGCGCCGCTGTTTCAGCAAATAGAAGAGAGCGGCGTGGACCTGGTGGTAACCGACTGTGAAACCTGTAAATGGCAAATAGAGATGTCCACCAGTAAACGCTGCGAGCACCCGATAACCCTGCTGGCCCGGGCGCTCGCCTGACGCTTAGCGGCTAACGGACTCCACTACGTTAATCCAGCCATGATCGCTCTCAAGCGGCTGGCCGTTAAGCCAGCGGCGCAGTATGTTGAGGGCCATCATGGCGCAAACTTCCTGCCGGGTGGATAAAGCATGGCGGCTGACGCCAAACTTCACCCCAAGCCCGTATGCGCCGTGCGGCGTTGCGAGGGCAAAATTAATCTGCTGTGCCTCGGCTCCGGCGACGACCAGAGCGATATCAGCCTGTTTATGCAGGCGTTGCGCAATGCTGTACTCCAGCGCCGCATTTAGCGTATCTGCCTGAGCGGGCAGAACTTCGCTGGCCTGCAAAGCGGCCTGCTCGCGGGAAAGCTGCAGCGCCAGTAAGCCGCCGGTAAACTGCTCGCTCAGGGTAATCGTCAGATTTTTTTCAGCAAGCCGACGGGAAATTTGCGCCGCCAGCCCTTCAGTGCCTTCAAAAATCAGGCTTTCACCGGCAACGCGCCTCACCTCCGGCCACACCGCTTCCATTGCCGCACGCTGGCCGGCGGGGCCGGTGAGCTTGAGTTCAATAATAGGCATTGACGAGCGGTAGCCCATCACCACGCCTTCGGGCAGAACCAGCGGATCAAGGCTCTGCGCCAGTTCGCTTTCAGAACGCCCGAAAGTAGTCAGACGCAGGCAAACCGGCGGCTCCGGCAGCGTAAAGCGCTCACGCAGGCTCGGCATTATCTGCTGGTCTACCATAGCTTTAAATTCGGACGGCACGCCGGGGGTGAAATACATCACGCAGCGGTTCAGTTTCAGGGCAAAACCGCAGGCGGTGCCGACAGGATTATCGATCATCTCGCTTCCGGCCGGGATCTGCGCCTGTTTGCGGTTGCTGGGGGCCATCACCCGCCCGCGCTCGGCGAAGAATTGTTCCATATGGGCCAGCCATTCCTCATGTTCAACCAGCGCCACGCCCGCGGCAGTTGCCGCCGCCAGCGCGCTTAAATCATCGCTGGTGGGCCCGAGGCCGCCGTTAACAATCAGAATATCGGCTTCAAAACTGCGCTCTTTCAGCACCGAAACCAGGTCAGCAAGACTGTCGCCCACCGTGTTGCGGCGCGACATCGGTAAGCCCTGATTAAAGAAATAATCGGCAAGCCAGGCTGCGTTGGTGTCAATAATTTGCCCGTACAGCACTTCGTCGCCGGTTGACAGCATTTCTACTTTTAACATCTTCTACTCCGCGGCAGGGAAACGCCCCACTATAGCGCAGACTGCGGGGGCCGACAGGCACAAAAAACGCGGCTAAAAGCCGCGTTGGGGGAATTAGAAGCTGGCGCTCACGCCGACATACGGGCCGTCGGCAACCGTATCGGTGCGATCGCCGTCTTTGCCGCCAAGGCTGATGTAGCGGTAACCCGCCTGCACCGAGAACGGACGCATAAAGTTCCAGCTTGCGCCCGCGCTGGCTTCTTTATAATCCTTCACGCCGCTGGAGAGCGAGTCCGGGGAGTAGTAGTAATCGCCAAATACCGCGATATCGGGAGTGATTGGCCATCTCAGGCCGCCGCCGGCCGCAAGGGCATAGCCTTCTTCACGTTTTTTCGGGTTCAGGTAAACGCCTCTGCCGCCCACGGTCGCCATCATCGGCCCCAGCGGGATGTTGAAACCAAGGCCAAGCCCGACGGCGTCGCCGTTATCGTCGTTGTGCGCATAGTTGCCGGTTACCGCAATGCCGCTGCTTTCGGTGCCGAAACCCACGCCAATATTAGTGTATTCCTTGCCGACTTCGGCGCTGACGCCAATCGCGCTTGCACCAGCAGAGACCAGCAACAGACCCGCGCCGCCGGCTAAAAGTAATTTGTTCATTCCTTGGTTCCTGAAAATAGAGAAAGGGTAGCCCCTGAAAAACGCCAAATTGTAGCGCGACGCATTATCTATTCAACACGCCGGAAAATGCCAATAATTCCTTGATTGTAAGAAAATGAAAAGAACGGCTATCCCGTTACAAGATCAATGAACACCTGGCCCCGGTAGTGACAAAGTGTTTTAGCAATTTTAAAAGACGCATTTTAAAAGTGGTCTATATTTAAAGCTTTTTGTAACGACCGTATCCGGTCCCAAGGAGGCATTGATGAGCAAGAAAGGATTAACTACCGCCGCTGGCGCACCCGTTGCTGATAACAACAACGTTGCTACCGCAGGCCCGCGTGGCCCGATGCTGCTTCAGGATGTTTGGTTCCTTGAAAAACTGGCCCACTTTGACCGCGAAGTGATCCCAGAGCGCCGCATGCACGCCAAAGGATCCGGCGCCTTCGGCCATTTCACCGTGACCCACGACATCACCCGCTACACCCGGGCAAAGCTGTTCTCGGAAATTGGTAAAAAGACCGAGCTGTTCCTGCGTTTCTCGACCGTGGCCGGTGAGCGCGGTGCGGCAGACGCCGAGCGTGATATTCGTGGTTTTTCCATGAAGTTTTATACCGAAGAAGGCAACTGGGATCTGGTCGGCAACAATACGCCGGTGTTCTACCTGCGCGATCCTCTGAAATTCCCTGACCTGAACCATATTGTGAAGCGCGACCCGCGCACTAACCTGCGTAACCCGACTTATAAATGGGACTTCTTCTCGCATCTGCCGGAAGCGCTGCATCAGTTGACCATCGACTTCAGCGACCGCGGCCTGCCGCGCTCCTACCGCCATATCCACGGCTTTGGCAGCCATACCTTCAGCTTTATCAACAAAGACAACCAGCGCTTCTGGGTGAAATTCCATCTAAAATCCCAGCAGGGTATTGAAAACCTGATGGACGATGAAGCGGGAAAAATCATCGCGGAAGACAGGGAAAGCTCGCAGCGCGATCTCTATGAATCCATTGAGGCCGGTGACTTCCCACGCTGGACTCTATTCATTCAGATTATGCCGGAAGCCGAAGCGTCAAAAACGCCTTACAACCCGTTTGACCTGACCAAAGTTTGGCCGCACGGCGATTACCCTTTAATCGAGGTTGGCGTGCTGGAACTTAACCGCAATCCGGAAAACTATTTCTCCGACGTCGAGCAGGCAGCCATGTCGCCGGCCAACATCGTACCGGGCATTGGTTTCTCTCCTGACCGCATGTTGCAGGGCCGCCTGTTCTCCTACGGCGATGCTCACCGCTACCGCCTGGGCGTTAACCATCACCAGATCCCGGTTAACGCGCCGAAATGCCCGTTCCATAACTATCATCGCGACGGCGCGATGCGGGTGGACGGCAACAGTGGCAACGGCGCGACCTACGAGCCAAACAGCTTCAACGTTTTCCAGGAACAACCGGATTTCAGCGAGCCGCCGCTCAGCCTTGAAGGCGCGGCAGACCACTGGAATCATCGCGAAGACACCGACTACTTCAGCCAACCGCGCGCGCTGTACAACCTGCTGAGCGAGGAGGAGCATCAACGTATGTTCGCGCGTATTGCCGGTGAGATGAAGGACGTGCCGGAGAGTATTCAGACACGCCAGATTGCGCTGTTCAACCAGGTTCACCCTGAGTACGGCGCTGGCGTAGCGAATGCGCTGAAGGCATTGAAAACGAGTAAATAACCGGCCGCAGGGGTTACTCCCCTGCAACCCATTCTGTCAATTTGCGGCGGGAGATTTTTATCCCGCCCTGTTTCAGCTCCAGCGGCAGCGCAAGCCAGCGCACCGGCAGTTGAAAACGCGGCAGCTTACCGTCAAGCCATGCGGCAATATCATCGAAGGTTCCTTCTCCGGCCAGCTCAACCACCGCTACCGGCCTTTGGCCAAATTCGACATCATCAACCGGCACCACAAATACCTGCTGAACGGCTGCGTGACCGGCAATAACTCGCTCAACTTCTTCCGGCTGAATGCCTTCCCCGCCGCTGAAAAACAGGTTGTCGAGACGCCCCACAATGGCGAGCCGCCCATCAAGCAAGACGCCCCGATCGCGGGTGGCGAACCAGCCCTTATCGTTGACCAGCGGAACAAGCTCGCCGCTGCGCCAATAGCCGCTCGCCAGACTTTCTGCCCGCAGCCACACTTCCTCATCAACAATCTTTACTTCCCGCCCCGGCAAGGGTTCGCCGACATCCGGCTGGCCGTCGGCACGTTTAGCGCAAACCGTGGAGGCCAGCTCGGTTAAACCGTAGCCGCACCAGCAGCGAATACCGCGAGACTCCGCCTGCTGTGTTAACTCAACAGGAATAGCGGCTCCGCCCAACAACACCTCCCGCAAGTCCAGCGTGCCGGGCTGCTCCAGTAGCCGCCATAGCTGGGTCGGCACCAGTGAGGCATGGGTACAGCTTCGCAAGGCTTCCGCCAGAGGATGCGAAGGCCGCACCACCAGCTCTCCTCCGGCATACAGCCAGCGCCAGAATATGCCCTGCCCGGAGACGTGAAACATTGGAAGAGAAAGCAGCCAGCTGTCCCCGGCGCGATAATCCATCACCGCCAGCACGCCTGCGGCGCTGGCAAGATGAGCAGAGGCAGTATGAACAGCCGCTTTGGGTAAGCCGGTCGAGCCTGAAGTGAGCGTCATCGAAGCAAGCCGGGAAGGTTGCCACTCTTCGCCCCATGGCTGGGACTCGGCCAGCTTTAGCTCGGGCAGGCCCGGAACCGGCGGCTGGCCACTGTTTAAAGCTAAGCCGTAACTCAGCGTCAAACTCGGCAGTAATTGCCCGAGCAGAGCGTCTGGAAGCTGGGGATTAAGCGGCAGAATTCTGGCTCCGCATTGCAGCAAAGCCAGCCAGGCTAGCAGCGCCTGCGAACTATTTTTAGCCCTCAGCGCCACGCCATCTCCGGCCTTTAAGCCCTGCTGATGGAATCCACCGGCCAGGGCATCAACGCGGCTGCACAACGCCTGCCAGTTCAGCGCCTGGTCTTCAAGGCGCAGAGCGATTTGCACTCCCCTCTCCTGCGCCCAGTGCTGCCAGGGCCAGATGCCAAACTTCATCGTATGCGCTCGAGATGTTCTGCGTTCAGGCAGGGAAGCGGGCTGCCCGGCCAGCGGCGCTCAAGCTGGGCCTGCATCAGCGACAGCGTATCAAGCCCCGGAATGGCGTCCGGCGTGAGCCAGGCGGCAATACGTGCAAGCTGGGTCAGACCCAGGCTCGACTCAATGGAAGAACTGATCACCACTTTCTGCCCAAGCCGATGCGCGGCGGCCACCTGCCGGCGAACCTTCTCCAGGCTGCCGGTCAGCGTCGGCTTGATGACTACGGCCACCACGCCAGGTTCAGCGGCGAAAATAAAATCGTCCTCGCGCAGGCTCTCGTCCCAGGCGATAGCAATCCCCGTTTCCCGGCTAAATTCCCGTGACTGATCGCGCGTTTTGCACGGCTCTTCGATAAATTCGATGCGCGAGCGATGAGCCGGGTTAACGTATTTGGCAAACTGCTGCGCTTTCAGCGGCGTCCAGCTGCGGTTGGCGTCAAGGCGCAGCTGAAGGTCAGGAACGGCCTCCAGCAGCAGGTTAACCACCATGCCGTCTCGTACCGCTTCGTACAGCCCAACCTTCACCTTCGCTACTTTTTCGCCGGGCATATCCGCCAGGGCGATAATCAGTTCGTCCGGATCGCCGGTGCATAACGGGGCCGCGCGATAATTGGCGGCCTGCGGCAGCTCGCCTTTCAGCTCCGCAAGGGCGCAGCTCAGGCCAAACGCAACGGACGCCAGCCCAGGCAATGCAACATCGCCCCCGGCAAGCCAGTGCTCAAGCCAGCCCTGCGCCTGCTCCTGCGCTTCAGGCAGGGCTTCGCGACTGAAGCCCGGCAGCGGAGAAATTTCTCCCCAGCCGATAGCATCGCCTTGCGTCAGCCGCACCACCAGCCCCTCACGCTGCTTCAGGCGCTGGTCGCGCAGCACTACGCCAGCCTCCATCGGAATTTGAAAGCGCCACAGCGCCGCGCTACGCATTACGGATTCCGTTTGAATTTACTGAAGTCCGGCTGGCGCTTCTGGTTAAACGCGTTGCGGCCTTCCTGCCCTTCCTCGGTCATATAGAACAGCATGGTGGCGTTGCCCGCCAGCTCCTGCAGCCCCGCCTGGCCGTCGCAGTCGGCGTTGAGCGCCGCTTTCAGGCAGCGCAGCGCCATCGGGCTGTTTTGCAGCATTTCGCGGCACCAGCGCACGGTCTCTTTTTCCAGCTCGGCAACCGGCACCACGGTGTTTACCAGGCCCATATCCAGCGCTTCTTTCGCGTCGTACTGGCGGCACAGGAACCAGATCTCACGAGCCTTTTTCTGGCCTACGATGCGCGCCATATAGGATGCGCCCCAGCCGCCGTCAAAGGAGCCGACTTTTGGGCCAGTCTGCCCGAACACGGCGTTCTCAGCGGCGATAGTCAGGTCACACATCATATGCAGAACGTGGCCGCCGCCGATGGAGAACCCGGCAACCATCGCCACGACAGGTTTAGGGCAGGTACGGATCTGGCGCTGGAAGTCCAGAACGTTGAGGTGATGAACGCCGCTTGCATCCTGATAGCCGCCGTAGTCGCCGCGTACTTTCTGGTCGCCGCCCGCGCAGAAGGCTTTTTCCCCTTCGCCGGTCAGGATGATGGTGCCGATATTGTCGTCATAGCGGGCATCTGCCAGAGCATCAATCATCTCTTTAACCGTCAGCGGGCGAAACGCATTGCGGACTTCCGGGCGATTAATGGTGATTTTGGCAATGCCGTCGGCGGATTTATGGTAGCGAATATCGGTGTAGCCTTCGGAGCAGTCCTGCCATTCAATCGGGGCGTAAAGCATTTGTTCATCAGGATAAATCATGAGAGATCCTTACAGGTCATAGTGACGAAAGAGGGTTAACAGGGCGGAGCTAAACGCGGCAGGCGCGTCGCGGTGAGCGTTGTGCCCGACGCCAGGAATTAGCGTGACCGGGCATGCCAGCTCTTTGGAAACGGCGCGAAATTTTTCGTCCCGTTCTCCGCACAGATAATGGAAAGGCGCAGCGAGCTGGCTAAGCGGCTCGCGTAAATCAGGCTGGCGGGCAAGCGATGTGGCTTCAAGCATCTGCGCCAGAGAGCGTGAATCGTTCTGGCTACGCAGCGCCACCAGATGTTTGCGCTGTTGAGCATTAAGGGAGCGAAACACCAGCTGCCGATACCAGTCGTTGAGCACGGCGGGCAAATCCTCGTCATGCAGCCGAGCCGCCCAGCGGGCGTCGCCGAGCGCTCTGGCTTCCCGCTCATTTTCGCTTTGCAGGCCCGGATGGCTGCCTTCAACCACCAGCCCGCGCAGTCCGTGAGACTCAGGCTGGCAGGCGTGATACATCGCCATGCGGCCGCCGAGGGAGTAACCCACCAGCCAGTAATTAAGTATGTTGTAACTATTTAACGTGGCCCGCAGCCGGTTATCCACGTCCGCAAAGTCCTTCGCCTTTATGCCCGCCGAGCCGCCGTGGCCGGGTAAATCCACCAGCAATTGAGGCCAGTCGCTAAAATGCGGGCTAATCTCCAGCCATTCCTGATGGCTGCCGAGAAAGCCGTGTAGCCAGACAATCCACGGTTTATTCGGCTTATCTGCTGAACACGTTACGGCATGAAGGGTCATGCCTGACTGACCTGGGCCAGAAGGTGCTGTAGCGTTTGCGCCCCTTCGGTTTCCGGCACGGTGATTTCAACTATCGTGGCGCCGGGGCGCAGCCAGGCTCGCTTAATCGCCTCTTCCAGCGCCTGCCAGCTCGCAGGGTTTTGATACCCGAGTTCAAACATGGCGGCGGCGTGGGAGAAATTGACGTTCTGCGGCATGCAGTAAAAGCGCTCGCGCTCTTCGGCAGGCGTGGGCAGCAGTGAGAAAATCTGGCCGCCGTTGTTATTTACCACCAGCAGCACAAACGGGGCGGACGCGTGGCGAAGCAGCGCCAGGGCGTTGAGGTCGTAGAGCGCGGAAATATCCCCAACGATAGCAAGCGTGGAACGCGCCGTTGCCCGCTGCACGCCCGCTGCGGTAGACAGCAGGCCGTCAATACCGCTCGCGCCACGGTTGCTGTAAACCGGGTAGCCTTCCGGCAATTGTGCGAAGGCGTCAATCAGCCGGACAATTAAGCTATTGCCCACAAACAGTTGGCCGCCTTCCGGCAGCAGCTTAGGTAAACGCTGGGCGACCTGGGCCTCGCCAAAGTTCGCCGTACCGGCCTCCACTTTCTCCAGCGTCCGCCAGGCAAGCGAGGTAAGCTCGTCGGCCCACGGGACGCGTTTTTCCGCCGGGTGTTTGTCCAGCCAGGATGTTATGTCGGCAGTCAGCCGGCGGCCACGGTGGTTTGCCGGGTCGAGGCGGCCGGGTAATTTATCCACCAGCCAGTACTCCTCCGGCCGGCAGGAAGACTGCCATTGCAGCACCCGTTTTCCGGTCAGGCTGCTGCCAAACTGAATAACGATTTGCGCCTGTTGCAGGCAGGTCACGGCCTGGCTGTTGCTGAGCCAGAGGTCGGCGCACGGCAGCGGCTGCCCGGTTTGCGACAACACATCGCCAATCAGCGGCCAGCCAAGCATTTGCGCCCAGGCCGCCACCTGCTCACCTTCGCTGGCGGAAAGCCGTCCGGCAACCACTACGCCGCGCTTTTGTCGCCAGAAGAACCAGTCGCGCTGCTTAAGCACGTCATGACTGCCGGTCACTTCCCGCAGCCAGGGCTTGTCGCCTTCCCACCAGCCTTCAAGCTCGCCCTGCCAGTCCAGGCCGGTATCGTCGGGCGCGCCGTAAAGCGGCTCGGCAAACGGGCAGTTAATATGCAACGCGCCGCCTCTCAACTGACCAACAGCGCTATCAACGGCGGAGACAACCCAGCTGGCGGGGATGTCGTGCGTTGGGCGCGGAAGGTTCAGGGAGTTGGAGGGATGAGAGCTAAACAGGCCCGGCTGGCGGATAGCCTGATTTGCGCCGCAGTCGATAAGCTCCGGCGGACGGTCGGCCGTCAGCAAAATAAGTTTTTCGCCGGTTAGCCCGGCCTCAATGACGGCGGGATAAAGATTGGCGACGGCGGTGCCGGACGTCACGATAATAGCAACCGGTTCGCCGCTGGCTTTGGCAAGCCCGAGCGCCAGATGCCCAAGGCCGCGCTCGTCGAAATGGGTGTGGCAAATAAAACTACGGTTTTCCGCCGCGCTCAGGGTCAGGGGCGTGGAGCGAGAGCCGGGTGCAATGCAGACGTGGCGCACGCCGTGCCGGGTCAATGCTTCGAGGATAACGCCCGCCCAGCGGCGGTTAAATGAGCTTATCGACATAATATTGTCCGCAGTCAATTTCGACCATTGATTATAAATACCGTAGAAAAAGTTAAATTGATTTGCGTCGTGAATAGCTTATTCAGTTGCCGCCGTCGATAAGCAATGTTTTCAGCCCGGCCGCTTTATTTTCAATCTCTTGCCACTCTTCTGAAGCGACTGAGCCGGCAACAATTCCCGCTCCGGCATAAAGCCTTACCGCACTCCCGCTGACGCGTGCGGAGCGTAAAGCAACGCAAAACTCCGTCTGGTGGCGAGACAAATAACCCGCCGACCCGGCATACCATTCACGTTCAAAAGGTTCATGGGCGGCGATAAACGCCCGCGCCAGTTCGCGCGGCAGCCCCGCCACTGCGGCGGTTGGCTGTAGCTGTTTCAGGCAAAGCGCGTCATCCTGGCGCTTAAGCAGCGTCCAGATGCAACGCCGCAGATGCTGCACTTTTCGCAGCCTCATCACCTGAGGCGGCAGCACGTCGAGCGCGCCGACGGCGCCCTGAAGCCGCTGGCAGATATCTTCCACAACCAGCATGTTTTCACGCTGATTTTTGTCGTCTTTCAATAGCCACTGCCCGAGCTTTTCGGCCTGCCTGTCGTCCGGGTGGTTAGCAACGGTGCCCGCCAGCGCTTCGGTACGCAGCGCATCATCGATACGCCGCCACAGCCGCTCCGGGCTTGAACCCAGGAAAGCATTTTGCGGGTCGAACGCCATTAAGAAATGATAGCAGTTGAGGTTAACCCGGCGGCTGGCGGCCATAAATCCGGCGGCTGAAACAGGGGACGAAAAGGCCAGGTCCGTTGCCCGCGCCAGCACCACTTTATCCAGCTTGCCCTGGCTAATAGCGCCGGTAGCAAGGTCGATAAGCCGGTGCCACTCCGGCTGCTCTGGCAGATGGGTTGCGCCGAGGCACTTCAGGTTTAACTGAGGCAGCGGTTTGGCGGGGAGCAGTTGCTCAATAAAAGCCGCAGCGGCCTGAGCATCCTGCTTTAGCGAGGTTTCGCTGTACAGATGGAGCCAGAGATGCGCCTCGCCGCCCACGCGCCGCCATTCCAGACGAGAGAGGAACAGGAACCCCTGAGCCGGATCGAAAGCGTTAAGCCCCCAGACGCGCAGGAAAGGCTGCCCGGGGTGAGATTGCAGGAAACTCTGCGCCTGCTCCAGGGCGGAAAACTGGAGCAAGGCTCCCAGGGCCGCAACTTCTTCGTTACCGTTACGCTGCTGCCAGTAAAACTGAGGAAAGAGCGGCTGGGCGGTTAACCACGCCAGCGGGTCGGAGGCATCGCTGAGGGTGACCGCAACACACAGGCGCTGCAGGCCCGGCTCGTCGGCAAATTCTCCTGCTAATTCCTGCTGCATCTGCTGCAGTGCTACGGCTACTGAATTCACGACTACCTCACCCTTGCGTAAAAACCCCTGATTATACGTGGTCGTTGCCGCAAAAAAAAATCCTACCCTGGGGGTAAGATCTTTATTTGCTGCGCCCGTCATTCACGGCGGGCGCCAGGCTAACGCTAACGACGCAGAAGTAGCCCTACGACCAGCCCAATGGCCGCACCGGCACCAATGCCTCTCCAGGGATTTTCGTGCACATAATCATCGGCACGGTAAACCGCTTTTTTGGCGCGATAGTAATAGTTATCGGAAGCATTGCTGATACGTTCTTTCACTTCGTGCAGCGCCTGTTCCGCTTTGGCCTTCAGCTCAATATATTTTTGGTCGGCCGGGTCGCCGGATGAACGCAGCACTTCTTCCAGGGTTTCGCTCAGCAGCGCCAGGTCATCATCAAGACGAGATTCATACGGTTGCATACCTGTTCTCCGTGTTAAAAAAATTTCTCGTCCGCTAACTATAGACAACCGGGGCTGATTTCGCCTGCGTTAGCCGTTGGCCATGCCGATATGCGGGATGCCGTCTTCGTCGTACACATCCGTTACCGGCTTAAAACCGAAGCGGGCATAAAACGCCTGCAAATGTGCCTGCGCGCCGAGGTAGATGGGTTTGCCTGGCCACTGGCGCTCGCAGGCGGCAAGGGACTGTTCCATAAGCTGATTACCAAGCCTTTCTCCGCGAACGGAGGCGTCCACGATGACGCGCCCAATAACAACCGGTTCCAGGTCATTCTCACTCTTCAATATTCGGGCATAGGCGACAAGTTTACCCTCCTTCCAGCCAAGGATATGGCGGTTCTCGCCCACCAGATCTTCACCGTCAATGTCGAGATACGGGCAATTTTGCTCAACAACAAATACCGCGCAACGCAGCGCCAGCAGAGAATAGAGAGCGGCGACGCTCAGTTCAGAATGGTGTAAATCCTGCCATTTCAGCATTGAAAATTCCTTATAATTCAAGCGTCGCCGACCGGGTTTAGCGGTGACGCTGCATTAAGTGTTTTAGCACGGTTTCCAGCGGAGTGGCACCCCTGAGCGTCTCGCCTTCGAAGTCAATCCATCCCTCGTTAAAACCATCAAGCATTTGCATGCGTGGCAGAGGATTTTTCATCCCCTGGGCGAGGAAATCCGCCTCCCAGTTTTCACGCGGAACCGCCTTCACCGTGACCGGGCGACCAAGTACCTGAGAGAACGCCTGCGCCGCCAGCTGTGGACTATAGCGCTGCGGGCCCTCCAGTTCGATGACCCGGGTCCCGGTTTGCGGCTGGGTTAACAGCTGCGCGGCAAGAGCGCCAATATCAGCGGTTGCAACCATAGGAATGGCGCGTTCCAGCGGCTGGAGATGGCTGTAAATAACGCCGGTCTCCTTCGCGCTATTAATATCCCACAAATAGTTTTCCATAAACCAGCCCGCCCGCAGAAACACGGTTGAATCGCAGATATCCGCAAGCTCCTTCTCCATCAGCCCCAAAGCATTGAGCAGGTTTGGCCGGGTAGCCTGAGCGCCTATCGTCGAGAGGCAGACAACGTGCTGCGGGCGGCTGGCCAGCAGCGCCTGCTTAATTGCGGCAATATTGGCGCGCGGCTCGGCCATATCTCCGGCAGGGTCAAAGACCGGCGGCAGCAAAATAAATACCGCCTCAGCGCCGCGGAATGCCTTAGTCAGCCCTTCGGCATCGTTCATTGCCGCAAGCGCCAGCTCGGCCCCCTGCTCAACCCAGGGCTGCCCTTTGGGTTCATTGCGCACCACGGCGCGAACGTCATGCCCGGCGGCTATCAGCGTTTTAGCCAGCGCGCCGCCAACCTGCCCGGTAATACCAGTAATTGCGAACATCATGCTTCTCCATTGTCAGATTTCACCTTGCGGCGTGGGGAGCATTATGTTGAAACGGCTAAGGTGCATCGATAACATCATAGACAATTCACTGATGACTCCGGGGCACCAATATGATTTTTAACGATCGCACTTTTGATGGCCTGGCGGTCTTCACCGCTGTGGTGGAAAGCGGCACTTTTGCCGCCGCGGCCGAGGTCATCAATATGTCTCCGCCGGGCGTCAGCCGCGCGATTGCAAGGCTTGAAAAAAGGCTCGGCATCCGCCTGTTCGACCGCACCACGCGGGCGGTTTCGCTCACCGTCGAAGGCAAGGAGTTTTACCGCCAGGTGCTGCCGCTTCTGGCGGCGCTGGAAGACGTCACCAGCGGCGCGTCATTATCCAGTAAAGCGGTCGTGGGCAGGCTCAGGGTCAATATCGATCCTTTCTTTTCCAGCCTGGTGTTTGGCCCGCAAATTGAAAGCTTTATGTCACGCTACCCCGAGCTTGAGCTGGATCTGGTCACCCGCGACAGGCTGGGCGATATGGTTTCCGACGGCTTTGACCTGGCGGTCAGGTTCGGCGTCCCTCGCAACAGCAGCCTGGTAGCCAGAAAGCTGCTGGAAACGCGCATCATGACCGTGGCAACGCCAGCCTATCTTGAGCGTTTTGGTCGCCCCACAACCCCCGAGGCGCTGATGGAACACACCTGTATCCATTTTCGCGATCCGGAAACGGGCAGGCCGTTTGAGTGGGAGTTTCACCGTAAAGGTCAGGTAGTCAAAGTGCCGGTCAACGGGAGGCTGACCCTGAACGATGCCCGCACCCTGCACGAAGCGTGCCTCAGCGGCCACGGCATCGCGCAGATGATGACATTTGGCTCGGAGGACCTGGTGAAAAAAGGCTTACTGGTTGATTTATTCCCGGACTGGCCCGACGAACGCTTTCCGCTCTACGCTTACTACCCTTCCCGTATCAATCCGGCGGCCAGAACGCGCTGTTTCCTCGATTTTATCCTCGGGCTGGCCAAAGCCTGAGCCCATAAAAAAACCGCCAACAAGTGGCGGTTTTGAACGGTTTCGTAAACCCGATTACATCAGAGGCTGCGCTAACTGCACCAGGCTGATAAGCGGCTGCGGGTAAACACCCAGCAGCAGAACCAGCAGAGCAGAGATAAGCACAACTACGCCGCCCGCGGTCAGCGCCCAGTTGGATGGGGTATCGCGGTTAAGCTGCTGAGGCGCGCTCAGGTACAGGCTCACGGTGACACGCAGGTAGTAGTAGAGGCCGATGGCGCTACCCAGCACCACGGCGCCGGTCAGCCACCACAGATGCGCCTGAACGCCTACTGCAATGATGTAGAACTTACCGATAAAGCCGAGGGTCATCGGGATACCGGCCAGGGAGAGCATCATCACGGTCATCACCGCAGACAGCACCGGCTTGTGCCAGAACAGACCGCGGTAGGAGAACAGTGAATCGGCATCCGGGCCACGGTACGGGCTGGACATCAGGCTAACCACGCCGAAAGCACCCAGGCTGCTGAACAGGTAAGCGGCCAGATAAACGCCTACCGCTTCCATCGACATATTGCCGGTTTGCAGCGCAATCAGCGCCACCAGCAGGTAGCCGAGGTGAGCGATGGAGGAATAGCCCAGCAGACGCTTGATGTTGGACTGGTTCAGCGCCATCAGGTTACCGAAGAGGATGGAGGCGAAGGCGATAATGCCCAGCACCACACGAACCGCTTCGCTGTTGCCCACCGGCGCGTAGAGGAACAGACGCATCACCACGCCAAAAATGGCAATCTTGCTGGCGGTTGCCAGGAAGGTGGAAACCGGAGCAGGTGCGCCCTGGTATACGTCCGGCGTCCACAGGTGGAACGGCACCAGAGAAAGCTTGAAGCCAAGGCCGACGATCATCAGGCCCAGACCCGCCAGCAGCAGAGGCTCGTGCAGCATGTTGTCCGCCAGGCTCTTACCGAGGCTGACAAAGGACAGGCTGCCGGACTCGGCGTAAACCAGCGCCATACCGAACAGCAGGAAGGACGAAGCCGCCGCCGACAGGATGGTGTACTTGATGCTCGCTTCCAGAGAACGCTTCTGGCGGAAGGCATAGCCCACCAGGCCGAACAGCGGGAGAGAGATAAGTTCAATGCCGAGGAACAGCGCCGCCAGATGGTTAGCGTTAGCCAGCAGAATGCCGCCGAGGGAGGCAATCAGCACCAGCAGGTAGAACTCTTCGCGGTTGTCAGTATAGCCCTGTAACCACGGGTAAGCGAAAGTACAGGTTGCCAGGCTAGCCAGCAGCACCAGCCCGGTATAGAGCATGGCGTAGCCGTCAACGCGCATCAGCGGAGTCACGTCCATCGCCCCGGCCTGCCCCACAAACCAGAGTGAGATAAGCGCGGCGTTAAGGCCGATAACCGATAGCGTAGCATTCAGGAAATGATCGCGGCGCCACGCAATGGAGAGCATCACAACCACCACCGTCAATCCGACGATCAACAGCGGTAGCAGCGCGATCAAGTGTTGAGGAGTTAAAGTCATGAGCGAATTACGGCCTTGTAGTAGAAAGTGAACTGGTAAACCACTGCTGAATATTACTCATCGCAGAATGAGAGGTATCCAGAATCGGCTGCGGGTAGAAGCCCAGCAGAACTAACAGCACCACCAGCAACAGAATGATAAAGAACTCGCGCATCGACATGCCCGGCAGTTGCTTATCGCTGATTTCACTTTTCGCTTTACCAAAGTACGCGCGGTGCAGCATTGCCAGCGAGTAAACCGAAGCAAACACCAGGCCGAAGGTAGAAATCACGGTAATGACCGGCACAACGTGGAAGCTGCCGAACAGGATCATAAATTCGCCGACAAAGTTACCGGTGCCCGGCATCCCGAGGGTTGCCACCGCAAAGAACATCGACAGCGCAGGCAGCCATTTAATTTTGTTCCACAGGCCGCCCATCATACGCATATCGCGGGTATGCAGACGCTCGTACAGCTGGCCGCAGATGATGAACATACCGGCAGCGGACAGGCCGTGCGCAATCATCTGAATCACCGCGCCCTGGTAGGCCAGCTGGTTGCCGGTGTAGATAGCAATCAGTACAAAGCCCATATGGGAAACGGAGGTGTAGGCAATCAAACGTTTGATATCGGTCTGAGCAAACGCCATCCATGCGCCGTAGAAGATACCGATGACGCCCAGCCACATGGCGATTGGCGCGAACTCGGCAGAAGCTTCCGGGAACAGCGGCAGCGAGAAGCGCAGCAGGCCGTAAGCAGCGGTTTTCAGCAAGATACCGGCAAGGTCAACGGAACCCGCGGTTGGTGCCTGAGAGTGCGCGTCCGGGAGCCAGCCGTGCAGCGGAACCACCGGCATTTTTACCGCGAAGGCGATAAAGAAGCCCAGCATCAGCAGCCATTGCACGCCGTGGGACATCGGCGTTTTCAGCAGCAGCTCATAGTTGAAGGTCCACACGCCGGTAGCGTTGTAGTGCACAAACACCAGGCCGAGAATGGCAATCAGCATCACCAGGCCACTCGCCTGGGTATAGATGAAGAACTTCGTTGCCGCGGTAATACGCGTCTTCCCGTCGGAGGCTTTGTGGCCCCACAGCGCAATCAGGAAGTACATCGGCACCAGCATCATTTCCCAGAAGAAGAAGAACAGGAACATGTCGATGGCAAGGAACACGCCGATGACGCCGCCGAGGATCCACATCAGGTTGAGGTGGAAGAAGCCCTGATACTTTTCAATTTCATTCCAGGAACAGAGCACCGCCAGCACGCCAAGCAGGCCGGTCAGCACCACCATCAGCAGCGACAGACCGTCGAGCGCGAGGTGGATTTCAATGCCAAAACGCGGGATCCACGGCAGAACAAACTCAGACTGCCACTGCGGCAAACCTGCCGACTGAATCAGAGAGTAGCCGCCCTGCAGCCAAAGTTGCAGCGAGAGCGCCAGTGTCAGCCCCATGGTTATTAGCGCTATCCAGCGAGGCACTTTCACGCCAAAGCGTTCGGTCTGCCAGCAGAAGAAGCCGCCGATAAAGGGGATTAGTATTAGCCAGGGTAATAGCATGGCGTTTGTGTCCCTAAGTCAAAATAATTCTTAAACATCGCTCACTTCCCGGTGCCGGGTGACGGGTTTAGCCCTCACTCCGGCCCTCCCCCGTAAGGGAGAGGGGGACGAAGAAATCCTGTTAACGCAGAACCAGCAGCAGGCCAAGTACCACAACGGCCCCGATGCTCATTGACGCAACATACCAGCGCAGGTAACCGTTCTCGCTTACCAGCAGGCCGCGGCCTGCGAAGCGGGAAAGAATTGCCGGAATGTTCATCAGCGCGTTCAGCGGGTCACGACGCAGCAGCCAGGTAATGCCGAGGAACGGCTTGACGAATACTTTGTCGTACAGCCAGTCGAAGCCCCATGCATGGAACCACCAGGTGCCGAAGAAGCGGCCCGGCGCGCTATTAGCGATGGAGGTAACAAGCGTGCGTTTACCCAGCCACAGGAAGGCGGCAATCAGGATACCGGCGATAGCCACTACGCCCGAGATGATTTCCAGGGTCAGCACGCTGCCGTGGGCAAGCTCCGTCGTTTCCGGCAGTACGCCGCGCAGCGGTGGAACAATCATAGCGCCAACGAAGGTTGACAGCACCAGCAGCACAATCAGCGGCAGGTGGTGAGTAATGCCTTTGCCCGCGTGAGCGTGGATTTTCTCTTCGCCGTGGAAGACGATGAAAATCATGCGGAAGGTATACAGCGAGGTCATGAATGCCCCGACCAGGCCCGCAACCATCAGGTTGAGGTGGCCGTTCGCCATTGCACCGGCAAGAATTTCGTCCTTACTGAAGAAGCCTGCGGTGATCAGCGGCAGAGCAGACAGCGCCGCACCGCCCACCAGGAAGCAGACATACACCAGCGGGATAGACTTGCGCAGCCCGCCCATCTTGAAGATGTTTTGCTCGTGGTGACACGCCAGGATAACTGAACCGGAAGAGAGGAACAGCAATGCTTTAAAGAACGCATGGGTCATCAGGTGGAAAATTGCCGCATCCCACGCCTGAACGCCCAGCGCCAGGAACATGTAGCCAATCTGGCTCATGGTGGAGTAAGCCAGCACGCGTTTGATGTCGGTCTGAACCAGCGCGGCAAAGCCTGCCAGCACCAGAGTGACCGCACCAATAATGCCGACCAGATGCAGAATTTCCGGGGTCATCAGGAACAGACCGTGGGTACGGGCTATCAGATAGACACCTGCGGTAACCATGGTAGCCGCGTGGATAAGCGCAGAAACCGGCGTCGGGCCAGCCATCGCGTCGGCAAGCCAGGTCTGCAACGGCAGCTGAGCGGATTTACCCACCGCACCGCCTAACAGCATCAGGGTTGCCCAGGTCAGCATCTGGTTACCGGCAGCAAAGTGCTGCGGCGCCAGCTCAACCATTTCGCGGAAGTTCAGCGTGCCCAGCTCGTTGTAGAGAATGAACAGGCCGAAGGCCAGGAACACGTCGCCTACGCGAGTCACCACGAACGCTTTCATTGCCGCAGCGTTGTTCTTCGGATCGGTGTAATAGAAGCCGATCAGCAGGTAAGAACAGAGACCCACGCCTTCCCAGCCGAGGTACATCAGCAGCAGGTTATCGGCAAGAACCAGAACCACCATGCTGGCGATGAACAGGTTGGTGTAGGCGAAGAAGCGGGAGTAACCCTCTTCACCGCGCATATACCAGGAAGCGAACATGTGGATCAGGAAGCCAACGCCGGTGACCACGGAAAGCATGGTCAGGGAGAGGCCGTCCAGCACCAGATTGAAGCCGATATTGAAATCACCGACCGACATCCAGGTCCACAGCGGCTGGGTAAACGCCTGCTGGCCGTTGCTGAAGAAATCAACACCGGCAATTGCGGTCACTACCGCGGCCAGACCAACAGATCCCATCCCGACGGTAGCGGACAGGTTTTCTGACCAGCGCCCGCGGGAAAATGCCAACAGTACAAAGCCAATAAATGGCAGAACAATGGTTAACCAGAGAAGGTTCATCCACGCATCTCACTTACTGAATCGATATTCAGATTCTGGCGACGACGATGGAGCTGCAGTAACAGCGCGAGGCCAATACTGGCTTCGGCGGCAGCTAAGCTAATCGCGAGTATATACATCACCTGACCGTCAGCCTGGCCCCAGTAGCTACCGGCGACCACGAAGGCCAGCGCGGCGGCGTTGATCATCACTTCCAGGCTTATCAGCATAAACAGCAGGTTGCGACGGATAACCAAACCGGTCAGTCCCAGCACGAACAGAATGGCGGCGAGGATCAGTCCATGTTGCAGCGGGATCATACGTTCTCCTCCGTTTTTCTTCTCACGGCCATGTCGGACTGGCGGTTGCTCAGCACTTCACCGGCACGATCTTCACGCCCCAGATGGAACGCGACCACCAGGCCCGCCAGCAGCAGCATGGAGGCCAGCTCCACCGCAAGCACGTAAGGCCCGAACAGCGCGATACCGACCTGTTTAGCATCGATGGACGTGCCATCAATGCCCTGGTCGTTCACGGTACGGATAGCGTAAATCAGCACGACCAGCAGCACCGCAGAAAGGACGCCAGGCCCAATCCACAGCTGCGGCTTCAGCCACTCACGTTCCTGCTGCTGCACCGCGTTGCCGAGGTTAAGCATCATCACCACGAAGACAAACAGCACCATGATGGCCCCGGCGTAAACGATAATCTCCAGCGCACCGGCGAAATAGGCCCCCAGGGAGAAGAATACCCCGGAGATAGCCAGCAGAGAGATAATCAAATACAGCAGCGCGTGCACCGGATTGGTGTGCGTGATCGTCCGCAAGGTAGTCAGGACGGCCACAATGGCGCAGATATAAAAAGCGAATTCCATTGCCTTGCTCCTTAAGGTAACAGGCCTTTGACGTCGATAGGCTTGGCTTCGTTTTCCGCTTCGCCCTTATCTTTGCCGTCGATTGCCATACCTGCCATCCGGTAGAAGTTATATTCCGGGTATTTGCCCGGACCGGAGATCAGCAGATCCTCTTTTTCGTACACCAGATCCTGGCGCTTGTACTCGCCCAGCTCGAAGTCCGGGGTAAGCTGGATCGCGGTGGTCGGGCAGGCTTCTTCACACAGGCCGCAGAAAATGCAGCGTGAGAAGTTGATGCGGAAGAATTCCGGATACCAACGGCCGTCCTGCATCTCGGCTTTTTGCAGTGAGATACAGCCTACCGGGCAGGCTACCGCACAAAGGTTACAGGCAACGCAGCGCTCTTCCCCGTCCGGGTCGCGCGTCAGCACGATACGGCCACGGTAGCGCGGCGGCAGATACACTGGTTCTTCCGGATACATGCGGGTTTCGCGTTTGGCGAAAGCGTGCATGCCAATCATCCAGATACTGCGTACCTGGGTGCCGAAACCAACCACTAACTCTTTCAATGTCATGGTTTTTTCACCCCTTATGGTGCCTGGTAAAGAATGACCGCAGCGGTCACCAGCAAGTTGACAAGCGTCAGCGGAAGGCAAACCTTCCAGCCGAAGGACATCACCTGGTCATAACGCGGACGAGGTAATGCGGCGCGAATCAAAATGAACATCATCATGAAGAACGCGGTTTTCAGCGCGAACCAGATGAACGGCGGTAACCACGGGCCATGCCAGCCACCAAAGAACAGCGTCACGATCAGCGCAGAGACGGTGACGATGCCGATGTATTCCCCGACGAAGAACAGGCCGAACTTCATGCCGGAATATTCGATGTGATAACCATCGGCCAGTTCCTGCTCGGCTTCCGGTTGGTCAAACGGGTGACGGTGGCACACCGCAACCCCGGCAATCGCGAAGGTCACGAAGCCGAAGAACTGCGGGATAACGTTCCACAGATTTGCCTGGTTGTTGACGATGTCGGCCATATTAAAGGAACCGGCCTGCGCCACCACGCCCATCAGGGAAAGCCCCAGGAACACTTCGTAACTCAGGGTCTGCGCGGAAGCACGCATCGCACCAAGCAGGGAGTATTTGTTGTTGCTGGACCAGCCGGCAAACAGCACGGCGTATACCGCCAGGCCTGCCAGCATCAGGAAGAACAGAATGCCGATGTTCAGGTCCGCGACCACCCAGCTCGGGCTGACCGGCACAATGGCGAAGGCCAGCAGCAGCGAGGTAAAGGCAATCATCGGTGCCAGAGTAAAGATTACGCGGTCAGAGAAGCGCGGAACCCAGTCCTCTTTGAAGAACATCTTGATCATGTCCGCAACCAGCTGGAGTGAACCACCCCAGCCTACGCGGTTCGGTCCGTAGCGGTTCTGGAACAGACCGAGCAGGCGGCGTTCGCCGAAGCTCATGAATGCCCCACAGGTCACCACGACCAGCAGAATGACAACCGCTTTGAGGATGCTCAGCAGAATGTCGATAACTTCCGGTGTCAGCCAGCTCATTGCGCAGCCTCCTGCAGATTTTCAAGACGAGCACCCGCAAGCACAGGCGCGATTCCCGGCATCCCCATCGGTAAACCAACCTGACCGGCAACCAGCCCTTCGGACAGTTGCAGCGGCAGGCTCAGCGTCTGGCCTTCGTAGCTGAAGGAGACCAGGCTACCGGCGTTGACGCCAAGCTTCGCGGCATCGGCCGGGTTCAGCTTGATGTACGGCTCAACCATACGCTTCTGGAACACCGGAGAACGCTGGGACAGCTCGTCGCTACCGAACAGATGGTAGTAAGGAGCGATGAGCCATTTGCCCTCTTCCGCATGGAAGGTTTCCGGAACGGAAGTGAAATAGCCCAGACCGTTTTCAGAAGCTTCAATCAGGCGAACGCCCGGGTCGCCGTGGCGCAGGTGACCGCCCACTTCGGCCTGGAATTTGTTCCATGCCTGCGGGGAGTTCCAGCCCGGAGCCCAGGCAAACGGGATCTGCTGACGGTCGGCCAGCGGGCTGTTGTTCCCTTCCATAGAGAAGGCAAACATCGTGTCTTTATCCTGCGGCTGACGCGGCTCGTGCACGCTGATATTGGCGCGCATTGCGGTACGTCCGCTGGAGCGGATAGGAGAACGGGACAGCTTCTGGCCTTTAATGCGGAACGACGCATCCGGCGCGGCATCTTTGATACCGGCCAGTTGAGGCAGAGCCTTCACGCAGGCGTCGATAACGTCATCAAGCTGCGTCCAGTCAACTTCGCGGCTCTGCACGGTGCTGTGCAGCGAGTGCAGCCAGCGCCAGCTTTCCAGCATGGTTACGCTGGTGTCGTAGTATGCCGGGTCGTATACCTGGAAGAAGCGCTGTGCGCGGCCTTCGTTGTTGATTACCGTACCGTCGCTTTCGGCGAAGCTTGCAGCGGAAAGCACCAGATGGGCTTTATCCATGATGTCCGTGCGCTGATGGTCGATAACCATCACCAGCGGCGCTTTGCTCAGGGCTGCATCGACACGGGCGGCGGAAGCGTGGCGGTGCAGGTCGTTTTCCAGCACCACTACCGCATCGGCAGCACCGCTTTCCAGCTCGCTTAACGCCTCTTCCAGAGAGCCACCGCCGATGATCCCCAGGCCAACGCTGTTAACCGCGCGGGCAATCATCGTCACGCCAACGTCTGCGCCGCGGCCTTTCAGGGCTTTAGCCACGTTAGCGGCAGCCTGAATAACGGCTTCGCTCCCGGCGTTGGTGCCGGAAACAATCAGCGGCCTCTTCGCACCGGCCAGCGCCTGTACGATGACGTCGACTTTATTTTTCAGGTCACGATCGAGTTCAACCGCCGGAGAGTTGTTGTCCAGCGCATTGGCAATCGCAAAGCCGAGACGCGCCTGGTCTTCTACCGGAGCGCGGTAGGTCCACGCGGCGATATCATCCAGACGGGTGCTGTCTACGTTGGTCACGAACAGCGGATGTTTGGCGTGCTGGCCGATGTTCAGGATTGCAGCAATCTGCCAGTCGGCTACTTTCTGAGCCGCCGCCATTTCGCGAGCCTTCCCTTTCACCGCCTGGCGAATCGCCAGCGCGGCACGGGCGCCGGTCTGGGTAACGTCTTCGCCCAGAATCAGTACCGCATCGTAGGATTCGATTTCACGCAGAGCAGGAGTATGGATCCCGCTTTCACGCAGCACTTTCAGCATCAGCTGCAGGCGAGCCTGCTCACCAGCAGCAATGCCGGTGTAGAAGTTATCTGCCCCGACCAGCTCACGCAGCGCAAAGTTGCTTTCCACGCTGGCACGAGGTGAACCGATACCGATAACTTTCTTAGACTGGCGCAGGATATCCGCCGCGCCCTGCATCGCCTGCTCGGCGTTGAGGGTGATGAAGTCGTCCCCGCGGCGCTGAATGGGCTGGCGTGGACGGTCTTTCAGGTTAACGTAGCCGTAACCGAAACGACCACGGTCGCACAGGAAATAGTGGTTCACGGTGCCGTTATAGCGGTTTTCGATGCGACGCAGTTCGCCATAACGTTCGCCCGGGCTGGTGTTACAGCCCAGAGAGCATTGCTGGCAGATGCTTGGCGCAAACTGCATATCCCACTTACGGTTGTAGCGCTCGGAGTGGGTCTTGTCCGTGAATACGCCGGTCGGGCAAATTTCTACCAGGTTACCGGAGAACTCGCTTTCCAGCGTGCCGTCTTCCGGGCGACCGAAGTAGACGTTGTCGTGTGCGCCATAAACGCCCAGATCTTTGCCGTCCGCATAGTCTTTGTAGTAACGCACGCAGCGGTAGCAGGCGATACAGCGGTTCATTTCGTGAGAGATGAACGGGCCGAGATCCTGATTGCGGTGGGTACGTTTGGTAAAGCGATAGCGGCGGAAACTATGACCGGTCATAACGGTCATATCCTGCAGGTGGCAGTTGCCGCCCTCTTCACAGACCGGACAATCGTGCGGGTGGTTAGTCATTAACCATTCCACAACGCTTTCGCGGAACTGTTTCGCTTCGCCGTCATCAATAGAGATGAAGGTGCCGTCAGAGGCCGGTGTCATACAGGACATCACCAGGCGACCGCGGGTGTCTTCAGCGTTCTGATATTGCTTCACCGCGCACTGGCGGCAAGCTCCGACGCTGCCCAGCGCCGGATGCCAGCAAAAATAAGGAATATCAAGGCCGAGGGAGAGACAAGCTTCAAGCAGGTTGTCCGCCCCGTTAACCTCGTATTCTTTGCCGTCTACATGAATCGTAGCCATAGTCAGCATGCTTCCAGTTGGCCTGAATAACTTCAGGCGTTAATCAAAAATTCTTGTGCAATGCACCCTCACCCGTTTTCGCTTTCTCCCTCGCCCCTTAGGGGAGAGGGCCGGGGTGAGGGGCGATATCACCAGCGCGTTTTTAACAGGTTCGGCTGAATGCCACTGATGGCACGCAGATTACCGAAGTCCTGTTTGGCAATGCCTGCTTCGAATTCGTCGCGGAAATATTTAATCGCACTCTGCAATGGCTCAACCGCACCCGGCGCGTGGGCACAGAAGGTTTTACCCGGTCCGAGGTGGCGGCACAGCTGCTCCAGGGTTTCGATATCCCCCGGCTGCCCTTCGCCACGCTCAAGCGCGCGCAGGATTTTTACGCTCCACGGCAGACCATCGCGGCACGGCGTACACCAGCCACAGGATTCACGGGCAAAGAACTCTTCCAGGTTACGCACCAGCGGCACCATGCCAATTTCATGGTCAACCGCCATTGCCAGCGCCGTACCGAGACGGCTGCCTGCTTTACCAATACTTTCAAATTCCATCGGCAGGTCGAGGTGCGCTTCCGTCAGGAAGTCCGTCCCCGCCCCGCCCGGCTGCCAGGCTTTAAACTTCAGGCCATCACGCATGCCGCCGGCATATTCTTCAAGGATCTCACGCGCGGTCGTGCCGAACGGCAGTTCCCAGACGCCAGGATTTTTCACGCGCCCGGAGAAGCCCATCAGCTTGGTACCGGCATCTTTACTCATGCCGCCGCCAATCCCCTGATACCACTCAACGCCGTTTGCGAGGATGGCAGGCACGTTGCACAGGGTTTCGACGTTGTTTACACAGGTCGGTTTACCCCATACGCCGCTTGAGGCCGGGAAAGGTGGCTTAGAGCGAGGGTTCGCGCGGCGACCTTCGAGGGAGTTAATCAGCGCGGTTTCTTCCCCGCAGATATAACGGCCCGCGCCGGTATGCACGATCAGCTCAAAATCAAAACCGGAGCCAAGAATGTTTTTGCCCAACAGGCCGGCTTCGGTCGCTTCGGCAATCGCACGGCGCAGATGAACCGCAGCCTCGATGTACTCGCCACGCAGGAAGATGTAACCGCGGTAGGCTTTCAGCGCGAAGGCGGAAATCAGCATGCCTTCCACCAGCAGGTGCGGCAGCTGCTCCATCAGCAGGCGGTCTTTATAGGTACCCGGCTCCATCTCATCGGCGTTACACAGCAGGTAACGGATGTTCATGGACTCGTCTTTCGGCATCAGGCTCCACTTCAAACCGGTGGAAAAGCCCGCGCCGCCGCGCCCTTTCAGGCCAGCGTCTTTTACCGCATTAACGATTTCATCCGACGCCATGCTGGTCAGCGCTTTACGCGCACCTTCATAACCGTTTTTACTGCGGTATTCATCCAGCCAGACCGGCTGTTTATCATCGCGCAGACGCCAGGTCAGCGGATGAGTTTCGGCAGTACGAATAATCGTCTTCATTTATACTGCTCCAGCAAATCAGGGATTGCTTCCGGCGTCAGATGGCTGTGAGTATCCTCATCAATCATCATGGTCGGCCCTTTGTCGCAGTTGCCCAGGCAGCAGGTTGGCAGCAGGGTAAAGCGACCATCAAACGTGGTCTGGCCCGGTTTGATGTTCAGTTTTGCTTCAATAGCGGACTGAATGCCCTGGTAGCCGGTGATATGGCAAACCACGCTGTCGCAGTAGCGAATGACGTGGCGGCCCACCGGCTGGCGGAAGATTTGGCTATAGAAAGTGGCCACACCTTCTACGTCGCTCGCCGGGATGCCCAGCACGTCAGCGATAGCGTAGATGGCGCCGTCCGGCACCCAGCCGCGCTGTTTCTGAACGATTTTCAGCGCTTCGATAGAAGCCGCGCGTGCGTCTTCGTAATGGTGCTTCTCGTGCTCAATCGCCTCACGCTCTGCCGCACTCAGCTCAAAAGCCTCAGCCTGGTTTTGTTGGTTATCGTGCATAGTTAGCGATCCACATCAGACATTACAAAATCGATACTACCCAGATAGACAATCAGGTCAGAGACCAGGCTGCCGCGGATCGCCGCCGGAATTTGCTGCAGGTGCGCAAAGCTCGGAGTACGAATACGCGTACGGTAGCTCATGGTGCTAGCGTCGCTGGTCAGGTAGTAACTGTTAATCCCTTTCGTAGCCTCAATCATCTGGAAGGATTCGTTGGCCGGCATAACCGGGCCCCACGATACCTGCAGGAAGTGAGTGATCAGGGTTTCGATATGCTGCAGCGTGCGCTCTTTCGGCGGCGGCGTAGTCAGCGGATGATCCGCTTTGAACGGGCCGGCTGGCATATTTTTCAGGCACTGCTCAAGAATGCGCAGGCTCTGGCGAAGCTCTTCAACCTTCAGCATCACGCGGGTGTAGCAGTCGCTGATACCGCCGCCAACCGGCACTTCGAAGTCGAAGTTCTGGTAGCCAGAGTAAGGGCGAGCTTTACGGATGTCGAAGTCGATGCCGGTAGCACGCAGGCCAGCGCCAGTGGTGCCCCACTCCAACGCTTCTTTCGCGTTATAAGCGGCAACGCCCTGGGAGCGGCCTTTCAGAATGGTGTTACGCAGCGCGGCTTTTTCATACGAGTCGAGGCGTTTTGGCATCCACTCGAGGAACTCTTTCAGCAGGCGCTCCCAGCCTTTTGGCAGGTCATGCGCTACGCCGCCGATGCGGAACCAGGCCGGGTGCATACGGAAACCGGTAATCGCTTCAACCAGATCGTAGATTTTCTGACGATCGGTAAAGGCGAAGAACACCGGGGTCATCGCGCCCACGTCCTGAATAAAGGTGGAGATGTAAAGCAGGTGGCTGTTAATGCGGAACAGCTCGGACAGCATCACGCGGATAACTTCAACGCGCTCCGGCACCACAATACCGGCCAGTTTTTCAACCGCCAGCACGTAAGGCATTTCGTTCACGCAGCCGCCGAGGTACTCGATACGGTCGGTGTACGGAATGTAGCTGTGCCAGGACTGACGCTCGCCCATTTTCTCTGCGCCACGGTGGTGGTAACCGATGTCCGGCACGCAGTCGACGATTTCTTCGCCGTCCAGCTGCAGGACAATACGGAACGCACCGTGCGCGGACGGGTGGTTCGGACCAAGGTTCAGGAACATGAAGTCTTCATGCTCGCTGCTGCGCTTCATGCCCCACTCTTCAGGCTTGAAGGTCAGCGCTTCCATTTCCAGATCTTCTTTCTGTTTAGTCAGGATAAACGGATCGAATTCTGTGGCGCGCGCCGGGTAGTCTTTACGCAGCGGATGGCCTTCCCACGTTGGCGGCATCATGATGCGCGTCAGGTGCGGGTGACCATTGAAGGTAATACCAAACATTTCCCAGGTTTCACGCTCATACCAGTTGGCGTTGGGGAAGAGCTTGGTCAGCGTCGGCAGGTTCAGATCGTTTTCAGACAATGCCACCTTGAGCATGATATCGCGATTGCGTTCAATGGAAATCAGGTGGTAGAAAACGGAAAAATCCGCAGCCGGTAAACCGTTGCGGTGTGTGCGTAGACGCTCGTCCATGCCGTGCAGGTCGAACAACATGACGTAAGGCTTCGGTGATTTCTTCAGGAAATCGACAATTTCCAGTAACTGTTCACGCTTAACCCAGACTACGGGCACCCCGGTGCGGGTTGGCTGAACGGTAAAGGCATCCGGCCCAAAACGGTTACGCAATTCGCCAATGACCGGATCATCCAGATGATCCCTTGTCTGCCAGGCTGGCATGGCGGCTTCTTGCGCGGTTAAATCGGTCATATTTCTCACCATTGCAAATGGTTCTGTGGTGACTGCGCTCAGTGTCCTTGCTTTAATATTATTGATATACAAAGACTTTCACTGACCGCAGGCGCAAATTAAATTTCGTCCGGTGTCCGCAGATTGGTTACCGCAATACGTTCGCCGCGCTTACGCTCGCGTTCCGATTGCATGTTGGCGCGGTAAACACCCTGATCGCCAACAACCCACGACAGCGGGCGGCGTTCTTTACCAATCGACTCCTGCAGCAGCATCAGCGCCTGCATGTAGGCTTCCGGGCGCGGTGGGCAGCCTGGGATGTACACATCCACCGGCAGGAATTTATCTACGCCCTGCACAACGGAATAAATGTCATACATACCGCCAGAGTTAGCGCAGGCACCCATGGAAATGACCCATTTAGGTTCCAGCATCTGATCGTAAAGACGCTGTATAACCGGAGCCATTTTGGTGAAGCATGTCCCTGCCACCACCATCAGGTCAGCCTGACGAGGGGAAGCACGTAGAACTTCTGCACCGAAACGAGCCACGTCATGTACAGCGGTAAACGACGTCACCATCTCTACATAACAGCAGGAAAGGCCAAAGTTATAAGGCCAGATTGAGTTTTTACGACCCCAGTTCACCATATCGTGCATGGCATGCTCGAGCTTGCCCATGTACACGCTGCGGTTAATCTCTTGCTCGAGGGGATCGGTTACGATCTCCTGCTTTTGCAGGGGGTAACGGTCATTCTCACCGTTGGGGTCTATGCGGGTGAGCGTATAGTCCATCTTATTGCCTCGCTGTTACTGCGTATGACGGTTAGTGCGACTGTCTGTTTCCGGGTTGATTTTCTCGCGGCGTGAACGCGCGGGAGTCCAATCCAGCGCACCAATGCGCACCAGATACACCAGACCAGCCAGTAGTACTAAAATGAAAATTGCGGCCTCGACGAAGCCAATCCAGCCGCTTTCGCGAATAGAAGTTGACCACGCGTAGAGATACAGGGCTTCCACGTCAAAGATGACGAAAAACATGGCAACCAGGTAAAACTTGGCGGAGAGACGTAACCGTGCCGTGCCAACGGAGTCGATGCCCGACTCGAAGGGGATGTTTTTGTGTCTTGCCTTTGCTCTTCCGCCGAGGAACCAGCCCCCGACAAGCATCAGACAGCACAAGCCAACGGCGACAATAAGAAAGACAGCGAACGCCCAGTGATGAGCGATAACTTCAGTGGATGTTGACATACTCATTGCTTACTCATCAAAAGTGGCGCCAAAGTCTCTGCTCTTACTGGCAGATGAACGCCACATCGATTCATGGGGAGGAACAATCAACCGTACAATAACTGCCGGAAATAATGCTTAGGCAGCCCATTGATGGGGTTTTTTACTCCTTTCTATAACCTTTTGTCAACTTTAACAAAAGTATCCACACATTAATTTACACCGACAGCAATTCATTAACATTTAATGCGTTAAAACTCATCAAAGCCGGCAAAATGCCCAGATTTAAATGAGGGTGAATCGTGTCCGTTCCGTGTGAAAAAAGAAACAGCCCCTATATTTTGGCAGGAAATCCCAACTATTCCTCCCCCCAATTGGGAGTATTTTCTTGATCTGAGACACGCTTTTGTTAATCCACTTCAAAAAGAAGCAACATTGTTATGCTTTTTTTGACATTAACCGGCAACAACCTCAGGTTTTTGTACACAAAACGCCCAAATCACAAAAATATCGCAATTATTTGAATTTATTGGAAATTATCAGGAAGACCGGCACTTACCCTAAATTGAGCGTAAAAAATGGGCCGTTGGTGCAAAAAGCATCTCCAACGGCCCATTTTTACATTTAATATTTTGTTACTAACTAGACTGCCCGCCGGTTATTCAAAATCCCCTTCTACCAGCAAAGTATCGCCACCTTCGTTATCAGCGGCTGAATACTGGTAAGGATTAGACGGCGTTCCCAGGGCGCTGAAAATGGCCTGGGCCAGCTCATTGCTGGTTTCCGGGTTCTTGCACAGCAGATATTCCGTCTCAGGCAGAATCGGTAGCCCTTCGGAACCGCCCAGAACCCGCAGTTCCGGGCTCATCATCTCAACCGGCCGGGCGGTAACGCCCAGCCCGGCTTTAACCGCCGCACGCACGGCAGCGAGCGTAGAGGCCACGTAAGAAATTCGCCATGGGATCTGATTGGCGTCAAGGTGCTCAATCATCATATCGCGGTACGGGCTGGGTTCATCCAACATCACCAGCGGTAGCGCCTCTCCGTTCTGGAAAACGTAATCCGCCGCGCAGTACCAAAGCGTCGGCGAGGTACGCAGCACCACGGCATCAAAATGCGATGGATTAGACGTGGTTACGACCAGGTCGACTTCATGCTGGCTGAGCATTTCAATCATAAACGGGTTGCGCTTAACCCTGACATCCAGCGCCAGCTTCGGGTACACCGAGCTAATGCGGTTTAGCAGGAAAGGCAGAATAGTGTCTGCCGTTTCATCAGAAGCGCCGAGCGTCAACGAACCCTGCAGGTTATTAAACATTAACGAGGAGCAGGCTTCGTCATTGAAACGAAGGATTTTACGCGCGTAGCCAAGGAGTTGAATGCCGTGCTCGGTCAGGAGTTTATTACGACCATGTCGCGCAAAAAGCTCTTTCCCGACTAATTGCTCAAGGCGCTGCATCTGCTGGCTGACGGCGGATTGAGTTCGGCACACCGCTGCTGCTGCTGCGGCAAAGGTATTGAGATCGGCGACCGCAACGAATGTCCTCAGCAGATCGAGGTCGAGATTCAGTATCGGACGATTTGCGTTAATCATAATTTTTTCACTAATAGGTTGCTCTTTCGAGTCTGCCCTGGTTGTATTGCTATGATTTATCAAAGAGATAAAGCAATTCCTTTTTACCGAATGTCTCCGGTAGTGTTAGCCGTGATACGTTAGCGGCGCTTCTGTTTGTTATTTTTTTGTATTCCCCGGCGTGAAGCAATTACCCGAAACGCTCTCCTTCGGGGATATAACTCAGGTCGAATAAGATACAAACCCCTATCTCATCTGACCAGTCGGCTATTTTAAAACCGGGTAATAACGGTCAATCAGCGACAAAACGACTTTTAATAAGCTCTTATATGATTATTTAACGGGTTGAATGACTATCCAGAGCATATCCCGTGCCAACTCCACAACCAGTTGAATAATAATAGTAATATTAAGCAACGCTAACTAAGTTCAGGCAACGCTTTGGAGGCGACACCAGAGCACACGCCGTTTTTCGCCGCTTATCTTACCTCAAAACTATATGTTTTATAACACATATTGCGAATTATCTGCCCGCATTCTCTTGCCACAATTTCATCACAGTTGATTATTCACAACGTTTTTTGAAGCGTAAAGCGCTCTATAATAAAAGGCTCTTAATTATTGCCGGGGTATTTAACGCTTCACCAGCCCCGCCTTTTGATATACATCTCTTTACCCCCTTCTGTCATTAATCTCTTAATGATTTTAGCGTAAATATTAATTTTTCCTTATGTTTAGCCCCTGTTTTATGACTGGAGCAGCACCTCTCACTTGGCCAGCGCCACATTTGCAGAGCATCGCGTCATACAAAAAGCCAATGACCAGATTTAAAACCCAACATAAGATATATTAAAAGAATATTTGACTGGCAAAATTTATTTAAACCGCCACTGCCTTTACATTGTGCTGGACAGATAAATTACATTTCTAACCGCCCCTGCCTTCAAATCTCGACGCGGCAGGAGTACATTGTTGCGGTGCGCTTCCACGGCAGGACGCGAAATTAACAACAAAGGTCGAAGCTTCATGTCCCCCATCGAAAAATCCAGCAAACTTGATAATGTCTGTTATGACATCCGCGGCCCGGTTCTGAAAGAGGCTAAACGCCTTGAAGAAGAAGGCAATAAAGTGCTTAAGCTCAACATCGGCAACCCTGCGCCTTTTGGTTTTGAAGCGCCGGACGAGATCCTTGTTGACGTGATCCGCAATCTCCCAACCGCTCAGGGATACTGCGACTCAAAAGGGCTGTTCTCCGCCCGCAAGGCCATCATGCAGCATTATCAGGCGCGCGGGATGCGGGATGTCACCACCGAAGATATCTATATTGGTAACGGCGTTTCCGAACTCATCGTTCAGTCAATGCAGGCGCTGCTGAATAGCGGCGATGAAATGCTGGTTCCGGCACCAGACTACCCGCTGTGGACGGCGGCCGTTTCCTTGTCCAGCGGCAAAGCGGTACATTACCTGTGCGACGAAAGCTCAGACTGGTTCCCCGACCTCGATGATATCCGCGCCAAAATTACCCCACGCACTCGCGGCATCGTGATTATCAACCCGAACAACCCTACCGGCGCTGTATATTCAAAAGAGCTGCTGTTAGAAATTGTTGAAATCGCGCGCCAGCATAACCTGATAATCTTTGCCGATGAGATTTACGACAAGATCCTTTATGACGAAGCGGTGCATCATTCCATCGCCGCGCTGGCGCCGGACCTGCTGACCATCACCTTTAACGGTCTGTCAAAAACCTACCGTGTTGCGGGCTTCCGCCAGGGCTGGATGGTACTGAACGGGCCGAAAAAACACGCCAAAGGCTATATAGAAGGTCTGGAAATGCTGGCCTCGATGCGCCTGTGCGCCAACGTACCGGCCCAGCATGCTATTCAGACCGCGCTCGGCGGCTACCAGAGCATTAGCGAATTCATCGTTCCCGGCGGCCGCCTGTACGAGCAACGCAACCGGGCATGGGAGCTAATCAACGAAATCCCGGGCGTTTCCTGCGTGAAGCCTCGCGGTGCGCTGTATATGTTCCCGAAAATTGACGCTAAGCGCTTTAATATCCACGACGACCAAAAAATGGTGCTGGACTTCCTGTTACAGGAAAAAGTGCTGCTGGTTCAGGGCACCGCCTTCAACTGGCCGTGGCCGGACCATGTGCGTATCGTTACGCTGCCGCGCGTTGACGACCTGGAAATGTCTATCGCCAAGCTTGGCCGCTTCCTCGGCCATTATCACCAGTAAACCCGTGGCTAAGGGGGATTTGCAATGTCCCCCTTTTTCGCCGCACAATGACTTCACCGAGTTGTAACCGCGAGAACGTCATGAGTCAGAGCCACTTCTTTGCCCACCTCTCCCGCCTGAAATTAATCAACCGCTGGCCGCTAATGCGCAATGTTCGCACCGAAAACGTGTCGGAACACAGCCTGCAGGTCGCGATGGTTGCCCACGCTCTGGCGGTCATAAAAAACCGAAAGTTCAGCGGCAATGTGAATGCCGAGCGTATTGCGCTGCTGGCGATGTACCACGATGCCAGCGAAGTGCTGACCGGGGATCTGCCCACGCCGGTGAAATACTTCAATTCGCAGATTGCCCATGAGTACAAAGCGATTGAGAAAATTGCCCAGCAGAAGCTGATTGAGATGGTGCCGGAAGAGCTGCGCGACATCTGGGAACCGCTGATCGACGAGCACAGCTACAGCGAAGATGAGAAAGCGCTGGTCAAGCAGGCTGACGCGCTCTGTGCCTATCTGAAGTGTCTGGAAGAGCTGTCGGCGGGTAATAACGAGTTTTTACTGGCAAAAGGACGGCTGGAAAAGACGCTTGCCGAGCGCCATAGCGAAGAGATGGACTATTTTATGCGTGTCTTCGTCCCGAGTTTCCAGCTTTCCCTGGATGAGATTAGCCAGGACTCACCGCTTTAAACACTGCCCCTCACCCCAAAAGGGCGAGGGGACTAAAAACACACCCCATATACTCAGAGCAGTTTTCTCCTTTCCCCAAAGAGGAGACAGGGATGAGGGGAAGTATCAGAACGGGAATAACATCGGCACCATGACCACGCTGACGATCATCACAATGATAGTAAACGGCACGCCCAGCTTCACAAAGTCGCTAAACTTGTAGTTCCCCGGAGCCATAACCAGCGTATTGACCGGCGATGAGACCGGCGTCATAAACGCCGCGGACGCGGCCAGGGCTACAATCATCGCGAAAGGATAAGGCGAAACGCCCATCGACTTCGCCGCGGCCAGCGCAATTGGCGCCATCAATACCGCAGTAGCGGTATTAGAGATAAACAGCCCGATTGTCGCGCACATCACAAACAGGCAAACCAGCATAATGTAAGGCCCGTAGCCGCCGCCAAACTCCATCAGCCCGCGTACAATTAAATCCACCCCGCCGGTTTTTTGCAGCGCCAGGGCAAAAGGCATCATGCCGACGATAAGGATAATGCTCGGCCAGTGAATCGCCTTGTAGGCGCTCTCCATATCAATACAGCGGAATTTGCCCATCAGCATACAGGCGATAATAGCGGCAATCGGGTTAGGAATTTCATCGGTCAGCATCAGCGCAACCATCAGCGCCAGGCAGAAAATAGCGTGCGGAGCCTGGCTATGGGCGGGAGACGCGTCCCTCTCTTCCACCGGCAAGTTCAGCACCAGGAAGTCACGGCTCTGCTGCGAAAGCTCCTTGATTAACTTCCAGTCGCCGACCACCAGCATGATATCGCCAAGCTCAATGGGTTCATTAACCAGCGCGCCTTCAATGGCCTCTCCGCTGCGCCGCAGCCCAACAACGTTAAGCCCGTAGCGGGTTCGGAACGCCATCTCTCTCAGCGTTTGCCCGGTCAGCTCTGACTCCGGCACCAGCGACACTTCGGCCATGCCGACGTCGAGGGCCTGGTCAGAAAAATATTCGCCACGCAGGATGAGCGGCTCCAGCATTTGCTCGCCGCAAAACTCCCGCAAATCCACTTCAGAAGCAGACATGTCTATCAGAAGAACATCACCGGAACGGAACTCGGTAATGCCGGTAACGTTGACGATGACCCGGCGGAACCTGCGCCAGCGTTCAATACCGATAACGTTGGCCCCGTAACGCTCGCGCAGCTTCAGGTCATCAAGCCTGCGGCCAACCATGGGCGAGCCGGAGCGAATCGCCAGCCGACGCGCCCGCCCGGTAAGGCGATAATCTTTGATCAGATCTCGAAAGGAACGGCGCTTCCAGCTCTCTTTCCCAGGCTCTTCGCCCTGCCCTTTAAGCGCAAAGCGCACCACCAGCATATAGAGAACACCCAGCACCAGAACCGCCAGGCCGATTGGCGTCACGCTGAAAAACTGGAAGCCCTCCAGCCCTTCACGCAGCAATTCGCTGTTAATCACCAGGTTCGGCGGGGTCGCGACCAGCGTCATCATGCCGCTAATTAGCCCGGCAAAGCTTAGCGGCATCATCAGTCTGGAAGGCGGGATTTTCATTCGCATGGAAACGCTAAGAACCACCGGGATAAAGATAGCCACCACGCCTGTTGAGCTCATAAACGCTCCAAGGCCGGCCACGGTGACCATTAACAAAACCAGCATTTTGGTTTCGCTGCTGCCTGCAACCTCAACCAGCCAGCTGCCCATTTTGGTTGCCACGCCGGTGCGGACCAGCCCGTCGCCGATGATAAACAGCGCGGCTATCAGGATGACATTAGGATCGCTGAACCCGGAAAACGCTTCACTGAGGCTCAAGGTGCCGCTGAGAACAAAAGCGACGATCACCAACAGGGCCACCGCATCCATTCGCATCTTCCCGGTAGCGAACAGCAGCACGGCAATGCCCAATAATGACAATACCCAAATGAGTTCCGAATTCAAAACGAGTCCCTGTATGGCAGAAAGTAGATGAATTGAATGTAGACGAGAATGCCATAAAAAAACCCCGCAAATGCGGGGTCAAATCATGGGATTAGTGTTTTCTTAACACTTCGACGCTGCCGTCGGGAGATTTTTGAATCAGCAATTCGGTGAGCGAGGAAAGGACATAATCCACGTGCTCCAGCCGCGGCGTATCCGCCGGGGCATTAACCGCGATAACGTGGCAACCGGCCGCAAGACCAGACAGCACGCCAGCGGGCGCATCTTCAACAACTACGCACTCTTCCGGCTCAAGGCCCAGCAGCTGAGCACCCAGCAGGTAAGCGTCCGGCTCCGGTTTGCCACGCGCAACGCGCTCTGCGGTAACAAAAACTTCCGGCTCCGGCAGGCCACCCGCTTTACGGCGAGCGGATGCAACCGGCACGGAGCCGGAGGTAACGATAGCCCACGGAATACCGGCCTCGTTCAGATGAGCCAGCAGCTCTGCGGCACCCGGCAGCGCAACGATGCCGTCGGTGTCTTCAGACTCCAGCTTCTCAAGGCGCAGAAACTCCTGCTGGATCTCCTCTTCAGCGGCACCGGCCATAAAGTGGCGCAATGAAGTAATCGCCTGCTTGCCGTGGATGAAGCCTAATACCTCTTCCGGGGAAATATCAAAACGCTTCGCCCAGTTAACCCACGCGCGCTCAACGGCAGGCAGGGAATCGACCAGCGTACCATCCAAATCAAACAAGAAACCTTTACACTTCACTACGCTCTCTCCTCAGGCATTGGTAATCTGCGCAATCTCGTTGGCGCTTAAATGATACTGGCGCGGGCAGGCGTGCCACACTTTCAGCATTCGTTGGTATTTGTCCCACATTGGGGTTTGCGCGTTGAAGCCGTGCGTTCCCGCGTCGAAATGGGTGTAACGCCCTTCGATATTCACCATAAAGCGAACATAACCGAGGAAGCGGGCTTCGGTCGCGACATCAAAGCCCATAAAGGTGACGCGGCGTTCGTCGATGTCCTGGCTATCTTTCAGGTTGGTCCAGGAAACGTGCAGCGCGTGGTACATCTCCATGATGTCGATGACGATGCGGCAGGTCTCTTCTTTCAGCTCGCCAAATTCACGATCCAGCTCGCGCATTTGCAGGCCATAGCCGCGTTCGATAATGGTTTGCAGACGACGATAGCGCTCGGCGTTATCCGGGTCCATCATCGTCATCATCTTGTACTGGTTGGATAAAATCAGACGTTGCGCGTTAGTCATTTCCATTTCCTGACTCCTTTAGTGCATGGAAAATTCAGGTGAATTACCTTAAATAATTCGGGTTGCAGAAAGGCGACAGCGCCTCTGCGCGCCCGAAATATGGCGGGTATAACCTGTAAGAAAGTATGCCTTCCTTTATATGCGCAACCGAGGGGTAATTACAAATCATCCAGGAAAGTTTTATCCAGCTGCTTGAAAGCGCGCTTAAGCACGTCCGCCAGCGCCTGATAGTCCGGCTTGCCTTCTACCGGTGCCAGCGCCTGGCCCGCTTCCTGAAGTTTCACACGAACTTCATAAAACCATTGTAAGGTCGTTGGCGGGAGCGGCGTAACCGAGCGCTTGCCCAGCCACCATAAGCCCTGCATCGGCAGGCTACAGGCAAAAAGAGCTGTAGCCACCGCCGGGCCAAGCTGGCCGCCAAGGGCAATCTGCCAGCTCAGGGTGAATACCGCCAGCGGCGGCATAAAGCGAATGGCGTAGCGGGTGGCACGAATCACACGGTTTTCGATAAAAACCGGCGCCAGGCGCTTATCCAGCGGCCAGGTCTTCGAGTAATGTTGCCCACGTCCGAACAGGCTAAACCAGCTTACATGGCTATTCTGGGGTGTCGACATGGCTCATACCTCAACTCTACATATAAAAAATAAAATAATTTTGCAACACAGCAACTCTAAATGACATCGTTCAAAAAATTTTGTCTTTACGAGCCTCTATCTGCTACCCTGTGCCGGCCTTTGATGGCCGTAGTTGGGAAACAACACGCTGTCAAACATTCTTTTACATCGCCGTGACCTGCAGGTTCGGTAATATGGCGTAAACTCTGAGTAATTTTATTCGCCATGCCAAAAAACGCTTCTGGCATGACGTTAATCATAAATGTCCGCGTCATCATGCGCTACGCTGATAGACTAACTGACGTTTTTTTAGCCACGTATCAAAAATAGGTACTTCCATGTCGAGTAAGCTAGTACTGGTTCTGAACTGCGGTAGCTCATCACTGAAATTCGCAATTATCGATGCTGTAAACGGTGAAGAGTACCTTTCTGGTTTAGCAGAATGTTTCCACCTTCCTGAAGCCCGCATCAAATGGAAACTGGAAGGCGCTAAACAAGAAGCGGCTCTGGGTGCAGGTGCCGCTCACAGCGAAGCTCTTAACTTCATCGTTAATAAGATTCTGGCAGAAAAACCAGAATTGTCTGCTCAGCTGACCGCTATTGGTCACCGTATCGTACACGGCGGCGAAAAATACACCAGCTCAGTAGTGATTGACGATTCTGTTATTCAGGGTATCAAAGATTCTGCCTCTTTTGCACCGCTGCATAACCCGGCACACCTGATTGGCATCGCTGAAGCGCTGAAATCCTTCCCTAATCTGGCTGATAAAAACGTTGCCGTGTTCGACACCGCGTTCCATCAGACCATGCCGGAAGAGTCTTACCTCTATGCCTTGCCGTACAAACTGTACAAAGAGCACGGCGTTCGTCGCTATGGCGCACACGGCACCAGCCACTTCTACGTGACTCAGGAAGCAGCAAAAATGCTGAACAAGCCGGTTGATGAACTGAACATCATCACCTGCCACCTGGGCAACGGCGGTTCCGTTTCCGCTATCCGTAACGGCAAATGCGTTGACACCTCCATGGGTCTGACCCCGCTGGAAGGCCTGGTCATGGGCACCCGTTCCGGCGACATCGACCCGGCAATCATCTTCCACCTGCACGACACTCTGGGCATGAGCGTGGAAGACATCAACAAAATGCTGACCAAAGAGTCCGGCCTGCTGGGTCTGACCGAAGTCACCAGCGACTGCCGCTATGTTGAAGACAACTACACCACTAAAGAAGACGCTAAACGTGCAATGGACGTTTACTGCCACCGTCTGGCGAAGTACATCGGCTCCTACACCGCGCTGATGGAAGGCCGTCTGGACGCAGTAGTCTTCACCGGCGGTATCGGTGAAAACGCCGCAATGGTACGTGAGCTGTCTCTGGGCAAACTGGGCGTACTGGGCTTCGACGTTGACCACGAGCGCAACCTGGCCGCACGTTTTGGCAAGTCTGGCTTCATCAACAAAGAAGGCACTCGCCCGGCGGTGGTCATCACCACCAACGAAGAGCTGGTCATTGCGCAAGACGCATCCCGCCTGACCGCCTGATTCCCTCGCCGCCAGCCTTAGCTGGCGGTGTTGTTTTCTGAGTCGAGTGAGCCTGAGTGCTCGCGAAAACGAAAGAGGTTATACCGTGTCCCGTACTATTATGCTGATCCCTACCGGAACCAGCGTCGGCCTTACCAGCGTAAGCCTAGGCGTTATCCGTGCTATGGAACAAAAAGGCGTTCGCCTGAGCGTCTTCAAACCTATCGCCCAGCCGCGTACCGGTGGCGATAGCCCGGACCAGACCACCAGCATCATCCGCGCTAACTCCACCATCCCGGCCGCTGAGCCGCTGAACATGGGCCACGTTGAGTCCCTGCTGTCCAGCAATCAGCAGGACGTGCTGATGGAAGAGATTATCGCCAACTACCACGCCAGCAGCAAAGATGCTGAAGTGGTGCTGGTTGAAGGCCTGGTGCCGACCCGCAAACATCAGTTTGCCCAGGCGCTGAACTACGAAATTGCCAAAACCCTGAATGCCGAAATCGTCTTCGTTATGTCTCTGGGCAACGACTCTCCGGAGCAGCTTAAAGAGCGTATCGAACTGACCAGCAGCAGCTTCGGCGGCAGCAAAAACACCAACATCACCGGCGTGATTATCAACAAGCTGAACGCCCCGGTTGATGAGCAGGGCCGCACCCGTCCTGACCTGTCTGAAATCTTCGACGACTCCAGCAAAGCCAGCATCGCGAATATCGATCCTAAGCAGCTGTTTGCCGACAGCCCGCTGCCGGTTCTGGGCTGCGTGCCGTGGAGCTTCGAGCTTATCGCCACCCGCGCTATCGACATGGCTCGCCACCTGAATGCGACCGTGATCAACGAAGGTGACATCAATACTCGCCGCGTGAAGTCCGTAACCTTCTGCGCGCGCAGCATCCCACACATGCTGGAACACTTCCGCCCTGGCTCCCTGCTGGTTACCTCAGCAGACCGCCCGGACGTGCTGGTTGCCGCCTGTCTGGCCGCAATGAACGGCGTTGAAATCGGCGCAATCCTGCTGACCGGCGGGTACGAAATGGACCCGCGCATCAGCAAGCTGTGCGAGCGTGCATTCGCGACCGGCCTGCCGCTGTTCATGGTTGACACCAACACCTGGCAGACTTCTCTGAGCCTGCAGAGCTTCAACCTGGAAGTCCCAACCGACGACCATCAGCGTATCGAAAAAGTGCAGGAATATGTGGCAAGCCACATCGATGCCAACTGGATCGAATCCCTGACCGCGACCTCCGAGCGTAGCCGCCGCCTGTCTCCTCCTGCGTTCCGCTACCAGCTGACCGAACTGGCCCGTAAAGCCGGTAAACGCGTTGTGCTGCCGGAAGGTGACGAGCCGCGTACCGTTAAAGCCGCTGCAATCTGTGCAGAGCGCGGCATCGCGACCTGCGTGCTGCTGGGTAACCCGGATGAAATCACCCGCGTTGCTGCCGCTCAGGGCGTAGAACTGGGCGCCGGCATTGAAATCGTTGATCCTGAAGTGGTTCGCGAAAGCTACGTTGCTCGCCTGGTTGAGCTGCGTAAGAGCAAAGGCATGACCGAAGCCGTTGCCCGCGAACAGCTGGAAGACAACGTGGTTCTGGGTACGCTGATGCTGGAGCAGGACGAAGTTGACGGCCTGGTTTCCGGTGCGGTTCACACCACCGCGAACACCATTCGTCCGCCTCTGCAGCTGATCAAAACTGCACCGGGCAGCTCCCTGGTTTCTTCCGTGTTCTTCATGCTGCTGCCTGAACAGGTTTACGTTTACGGCGACTGTGCGATTAACCCGGACCCAACCGCTGAGCAGCTGGCAGAAATCGCGATTCAGTCCGCTGACTCCGCTGCCGCATTCGGTATTGACCCACGCGTTGCAATGCTGTCTTACTCCACCGGCAACTCCGGCGCGGGTAGCGACGTTGAGAAAGTGCGTGAAGCAACCCGTATCGCTCAGGAAAAACGCCCTGACCTGGTTATCGACGGCCCGCTGCAGTACGACGCAGCAGTTATGGCTGACGTTGCCAAGTCTAAAGCGCCAAACTCTCCTGTTGCCGGGCGTGCTACCGTGTTCATCTTCCCTGACCTGAACACCGGTAACACCACTTATAAAGCGGTACAGCGTTCTGCCGACCTGATCTCCATCGGGCCGATGCTGCAGGGGATGCGCAAGCCGGTTAACGACCTGTCCCGTGGCGCGCTGGTTGACGATATCGTCTACACCATCGCTCTGACCGCGATTCAGTCCGCTCAGCAAGAGTAATCTCGTTGAGATAAAAAAGGGCAGCCGCCTGGCTGCCCTTTTTATTGCTATTGCCCGCTACAGCAGCTCTTTAGCCGCTTTCACAATCTCCCGCGCCGTCAGGCCATATTCCTGCTGCAAGAACTCCTGAGTTCCCACCTGGCCATAACGTTCCTTCACGCCCACCCTGCGCATCGGCACCGGGCAGGTTTCGACCAGCACTTCCGCTACTGCTGAACCCAGCCCGTTATGGATGCTGTGGTTTTCGCAGGTCACGATACGCCCGGTTTTTTCCGCATAGTTCTTCACCAGCATGCGGTCGATGGGCTTGAGGGTGAACATATCAATAACCGCCGCACTTACGCCCTCTTTCTCCAGTTCCTGAGCCGCTTTAAGCGCCTCTGTAACCATAATGCCGTTGGCAATCAGCGTGATATCCGTGCCCTCGCGCAGCACGTTGCCCTTGCCGATGGTAAATGTCGAACCTTCCTCATAAACCGTCGCGGCCTGCTTGCGGATGGTGCGCACCCAGTAGAAACCTTCCAGTTCGATAAGCTGACGCAGAATGTCTTTAAACATCACCGCATCGGTCACCTCCAGCACCACCGAGTGGACCAGCCCGCGCACGATACCCATATCTTCAAAAGACATATGAGTGCCGCCGTTGTGGCAGGCGGTCACCCCGGCATCCGAGGCGATAACCTTAACGTTGTTGCGCTGGTAATCCAGCGACATAAAGAGCTGATCGAAGCAGCGACGGCTGGCGAAGGCGGTAAAGGTATGAACGAACGGTTTACGTCCGGTCAGAGACAGGCCCGCCGACACGCCGATAACATTGGCTTCCATAATGCCGCAGTTGATAACGTGCTGCGGGTTGTCGCGCTGTACGCCATCCATTGCCATAGAACTCATCAGGTCGGCTTCCAGGGCGATAATGCCGCTGTCGGCATTTATCTGCTGCTGCACAAAACCGGCGTAAATCTTACGCATCTCTACGGCGTCCTGAGCGCCCGACTGGCTTACCTTAATCATGTCTCGCCTCCAGTTGCTCAATGGCCTGCTCAAGCGCCTGTTTTGACTGCTCCGTCAGGCGCAGGTGGTGTGAATTGCCCAGTTGCTCAAGGTATGGAACGCCCTGTCCTTTAATGCTGTCGAGGACAACCAGAAGAGGACGCTGCTCGCCGCCGCGGGCGGGTTTAACCGCCGCCAGCAGCCCGGCGACGTCATCGCCTTTCACCTTCACGACGTCGAAGCCAAAGGCGCTGAACTTCTCTTCCAGACTGAAAGCGCAGATGATTTCATCCAGCTCGCCGTCCAGCTGCTGCTTGTTCCAGTCCACGAACACCGTCAGGTTATTAAGCCGGTGATGAGCGATAAACTGGAAAGCCTCCCAGCACTGCCCCTCATTCAGCTCCCCGTCTCCCACGATGCAGAACACGCGGTTGCGGCGCTGAGCAAGTTTGTGCGACAGCGCGATACCGGCGGCAATTGAAATCCCCTGCCCCAGCGAACCGGTCGTCGCATCCACCCCTCGCGTCTTCAGCCTGTCAGGATGGCTAGGCAGCGTGGTGCCGTTCTGGTTCAGCGTCGCCAGTTGCTCAACGGGGAAGTAGCCTTTCAGCGCCAGCGTGCTGTACAGCGCCGGGCCAGCGTGCCCTTTTGAGAGCACGAAGTAATCGCGCTCCGGCCAGTCCGGGTCGCCCGGGTCAACGTTCATCACCTCGCCGTATAGCACCGCCAGCGTTTCGACCACCGACATACTGCCGCCGTAGTGGCCGAATCCCAACTGGGTGAGCGCCTTTAGCGTCTCCACCCGAATATCACGCGCAAACCGCGTAACGTCAGCCAGTTCACTTATCATTTAGCCCCCGTATTGTCTTCAGTTTGCGCGGCAGCCGCGCCTTTTCCCTTACCCAGGTAGTTAAAGCCGACCAGCAGCGCAAAGATGGCAACCACCAGCGCGGTAATCGCCGTTGGCGACAGGAAGCGCGCCAGGTTACCCAGCACGATGCCCACCACGCCGAAATCGGCATCCGAGAAGGTGGTGTTAGCGAAGCCGAGCGCGCCGAGCACAGGCAGCAGCAGGACCGGCAGGAAGGTGATCAGCAAGCCGTTGGCGAAAGCGCCGACCATTGCCCCACGGCGGCCTCCGGTAGCGTTACCAAACACGCCAGCAGTAGCGCCGGTGAAGAAGTGCGGCACCACGCCGGGCAGGATAAGCACCAGCTTCATCTGCCCGAGCAGGAACAAGCCGACCAGGCCGCCAAGGAAGCTGAACAGGAAGCCAATCAGTACGGCATTTGGCGCGTAAGGATAAACCACCGGGCAGTCCAGCGCCGGGCGGGCGTTTGGCACCAGCTTTTCGGAGAAGCCGGTAAACGCCGGGACTATCTCAGCCAGGATCAGGCGCACGCCCTGCAGGATGATGAACACCCCGGCCGCGAAGGTAATTGCCTGAATAATTGAGTAAACCAGGAAGTTTTGACCGCCGCTGAGCTTCTCTTCTACATACGACTGGCCGGCGCAAATCGCGAGGATCATGTAGATAATTATCATGGTCAGCGAGATAGAGATGGAGCTGTCGCGCAGGAAGCTAAGGTTCTTCGGCAGGTTCATCTCTTCCGTTGAACGTGAGCCTTTCCCGCACTTGCTGCCTATCCAGCCGGAGAGCACGTAACCCAGCGTACCAAAGTGACCAAAGCCGATATCATCCGTGCCGGTAATGCGGCGCATATAGCGCTGAGCGATTGCCGGGAAGAAGGCCATGATCAGGCCGAGGATCAGAGACCCGGTAAACACCAGCCCCACGCCCTCAAAGCCCGCCACCGTCAGGATCACGCCAATCATACAGGCCATATAGAAGGTGTGATGCCCGGTCAGGAATATGTATTTCAGGCGCGTAAAGCGGGCGACAATAATGTTTGCCACCATCCCAAAAGCCATAATTAATGCGGTGGATGCGCCATATTTTTCCAGCGCAATAGAAACAATCGCCTCGTTATTTGGAATAATCCCCTGAATATTGAAAGCGTGTTCAAACATCCCGCCCAGCGGATTTAAAGAACCGACTAATACGGTTGCGCCGCCGCCCAGAACAATAAAACCTAAAACCGTTTTAATGGAGCCTTTGACGACATCAGAAAAGGACTTCTTTTGCGCCACCAGGCCAATAAGTGCGATAAGCCCTACGAGAATCGCCGGGACTTTGAGTATATCGACTATAAAATTCAGCGTGCCAAGGATAAACATATCCGCCTCCGCTTATTTTTATGATTAACGGCTGGCAAAATAAGCACTAAGCTTATTTTCCAGTTCGTTGATATCTATGATGTTATTGATAACAACCAGTTGGCTATCCGGCAGGCTGGCGCTGGCGGCAATGTCCTTCGCCATCACAAACACATCTGCCGCGCCCGGCGTCGCGGAGGATAAATCTGAATGCTCCACCTCGGCTTCAATATTGAGTTTTTTGAGTACTTTTTTAATATTCATCTCGACCATAAAGCTGCTGCCGAGACCGGAACCGCAGATTGCCATTATCTTCATGATTATTACCTTATTGTTTTAAGTAGAGTACAAACACATCGCATTTTTCAATGCAACGTAAAATACCTTGGTGTTAAGTTTAAAAAATCAGAATCGATTAATGATTTCTGTTATTTCCTCCAGGTTCGTTGCCTGATGAAGTAATGCCATGTCATGCTCGCTGGAAAATAATTCAGCGAGCGCTGAGATCATTTCAATATGGCTGTGGCTATCGGGCGCGGCCAGCATAATAATAACGTCTACCGGGTCGTTATCTTGCGAACCGAAGCTCACTCCCTGCCTCAGCTTAAGCAGCGAAAGTCCCAGCCCGCTTGCCCCTTCTTCAGGGCGAGCATGCGGCATCGCCAACCCCGGCGCCAGTACATAGTAAGGCCCAAGCTTTTGATGCTGCTGCATGATGGCCGTCAGATAGCACGGAGCAATCACGCCCGCCTCCAGCAGCGGCCTGGCGCTAAGCTCCAGCGCCTGCTGCCAGTTTTCCACGCCATCCTGAAGCAAAATAGTCTGCTGATGCAGCCATTGGTTAAGCACGAAAACCTCTCGAATTAGACGTTGATGATGGGCAAACTTTATTCAACGGCCTCGGGTTTAACTGTGATTGATATCACAAAGATAGCGCTACCAATGACTATCATTCGGTTTTGTGATAGCGCTATCAAAATGCAATCATTGCGTTAAATCGCATTAAGCACCACGATTTCAGGCGTATACTTGAGCGATATTTCCCCTTCCTTTTCAGGGGCCAACGTCAGCCTGGCGTTTTACAGGATCAGAATCAGGAATCACAATGTCCATAACCCGAAAGCGGCGTAGTACCGGTAAGGTGACGCTTGCAGATGTGGCTCAGCTCGCGGGCGTCGGTACGATGACGGTATCGCGAGCGCTACGAACTCCGGAGCAGGTTTCCGACAAATTACGCGAGAAAATTGAGGCCGCAGTTTCCGAACTCGGCTACATGCCAAACCTGGCCGCCAGCGCGCTGGCTTCAGCGTCTTCGTACACCATTGCGATGGTGGTGCCGAGCCTGGCAGAATCCGGCTGCAGCGAAATGTTTGCCGGATTGCAGCAAGTCCTGCAGCCCGCGGGGTTTCAGATTGTGCTGGCCGAGTCCCAGCATCGGCTGGAGCAGGAAGAGAAGCTGCTGGAGACGCTGCTGGCCTCGAATATTGCGGCGGCGATCCTACTCAGCGTCGAACATAGCGATACCGTGCGGGGCTGGCTAAACCACGCCAGCATTCCGGTGCTCGAAATTGGCGCTACCCGCTCAGATCCGCTGGATATGAATATCGGGATTGATAACGTCGCGGCAATGTTTGAACTGACCGAAATGCTCATCCAGCGCGGCTACCAGAATATCGGCCTGCTGTGCGCTAACCAGGAGCAGTGGATTTTCCAGCAGCACCTGCACGGCTGGTACAAAGCCATGCTGCGCCACCATATGTCTCCCAACAGGGTCATTAACGCCGCCGCCCCGCCGAACTTCTCCACCGGAGCTGCCCAACTGCCGGAGTTTTTGCTGGCCTGGCCGGAACTGGATGCCCTGGTATGCGTTTCGGACGAGCTGGCCTGCGGTGCGCTGTACGAATGCCAGCGCCGGCGCATCAAGGTGCCGGACGATTTAGCCGTAGTGGGGTTTGGCGATAGCGACGTAAGCCGGGTTTGCCAGCCCGCGCTGACCACCATCTCGGTCCCACATCGCAAAATTGGAATTGAAGCCGGGCGGGCGCTGCTGGCGAGGCTCAACGATGAAGAGTGGAACCGCAGCCCGACAATTGCTTCATCGCTGTGTATGCGGGACAGTTGCTGATTTCTCCCGCCATTCTACCTCTCCCCCCAAAGAGGCGAAGGGATCTGAGACGTTCCCTCGCCTTCCACCGAGCGTACTATCAAATCCCTCAGCCATTTATGAGCCGGTTCGCGGTGCAGGTGCTCATGCCAGAGCATATTCATATCGAAGCCGGGAATATCTATCGGCGGCGGGAAATACTGCAACTGCGGGTTATTCTTAACCAGGCGCAGCGGCAACATGCCGACCATATCTGTCGTGGCGATGGTGAAGACGGCAAACATAAAATGCGGTACAGAAAGCACCACTTTCCGGCTTAGCCCCATTTCAGACAAAACCTTATCGGTATTGCCCCAGAACCCACCGCCGTCCGGCGATATCATTACGTAGTCCAGTTCAAGAAACTGCCTGAGCTTTGGCGCGGTTTTCAGCAACGGGTGGCCAACGCGGCTTGCCAGGACATACTCTTCTCTGAAAAGCGTGCGGCTACGCAGCCCCTGTGGCGACTCCTCGGGAATATGAAAGAACAGATCAACCTTGTCCTGACCTGCCGATTTCGCCATATAAGAATTAGCGCCGCTGAGAATAGCCAGACGGGTTCCGGGCGCATCACGCCGCAGCATTTGTAGCACCGGCAGCAAAACCGTATTCTCGCAGTAATCCGCCGCAACCACCTGCCAGGTGTGGGACGACTCGCCGGGAATAAACGGCCCGGGAGGAGAAATAGCTTTATCGAGCATTCCCAGCGCCTCGCTCAGCGAGGCTCGCAGCAGCTCCGCACGGGCGGTAGGCCGCATGCCACGCGGGCCGGGCAAAAATAGCGGATCGTTCAGGCTTTTGCGCAATTTCGCCAGCTGCACGCTGACGGTAGGCTGCGAAAGGTTCAGCGCGCGGGCGGCACGCGTCACATTAGGATCCTTTAGTAACGCTTCCAGAGTGAGAAGAAGGTTGAGATCCAACTTTCTGAGATTATCCATTGCAATACCTGGTATCAGGGAAATTCATTTCTACTATACCGAACAACACAATAACATTCATCCCTGATGAAGTCCTGACGGAGAGCGCGATACGCTCAGCCCTCAGCGATATTTCTTAATATTACTATAAGCGCCAGTACAATTATTTCCAGTGCTGAAGAAAAAATTATTCATGACCCAAAATATGAATAATTACCCACCTTTTTAATTGTTATTCAAAACCTGAATAGCAAAATAATAAAACAGGAGATTAAAATGCCAACGGGTCTTTTTGCCTTAGCACTTGGGGCGTTCGGAATTGGTCTGACGGAATTTGGCATCGTCGGCCTGCTTCCGCAAATCGTTGCCGAATTTAATATTAGCGAACAGGTGGCTGGCTATCTGGTTTCCGGTTATGCAATCAGCGTGGCGGTAGGCGCAATTGCCTTAACCTCAATTATGATCCGCATGGAACGTCGCTTAACGCTATTACTGCTGACCGCATTATTTATTGTTGGCAACCTTATTTCCGCCATGTCCACTAGCTACGAAACCCTGCTGTTTGGGCGTATCGTTGCGGCCCTGTGCCACGGCGCATTCTTCAGCGTGGGCGCGGTCGTTGCCTCTGATATGGTTGCGGGCGATAAAAAAGGTGCCGCTATCTCTCTGATGTTTGCCGGTCTTACCGTCTCCAATATCGTCGGCGTTCCTCTTGGCACCTTCGTTGGCCTCGAACTGGGCTGGCGCACCACCTTCTGGGCACTGTCTATTATCGGCCTGGTTACCATAGTCGGGATCAAAACCCTGGTTCCGCCGATGCCCGCTCATAAAGACACGAACCTTGGCCGCGAGTTTGCCGTTTTCAATCGTCCACAGGTCTGGGTTTCCGCTCTGCTTAGCGTGCTCTCCTTCGGCGGCGTGATCGGCGGCTTTACTTACATCGCCTTCACCCTGACTCAGGTTTCCGGCTTTGCCACGCAGACCGTACCATGGCTGCTGGTGCTGTTCGGTGTGGGAACTTTCATCGGCAATATCTACGGCGGCAAAGCTGCGGATAAATCGCTGAATAAATCTCTCGGTGCCATTCTGCTGCTGCTCACCCTGGTGATGGCCTCCTTCGCGATGTTCGCCCAGAGCCAAATCATGACGGTCATTCTGATGCTGCTGATGGGCACCGTTGGGCTGGCTACCGCGCCAGGCCTGCAGCTGCGTATGATGAAATACGCCAGCGACGCGCCTACCGTGGCCTCCGGTACCAATATTGCCGCGTTTAACATCGGTAACGCTTTGGGGGCATGGCTTGGCGGCATGGCGCTGGATAAAGGCTTCGGCTTTGTCTCTCCGCTGTGGGTCGGGGCTGCACTGAGCCTGGCCGCGCTGGCTGTGGTTATCCTTGGCAGCGTAAACGGTGGCCTGAAAACCAGCCGCGTGCAGGGATAAGCCTTAACACAACAACTCAATAATTCTGTTATATCAGTGCTTATTAATACCATCAGAATAAACGCCGGTGAGAACTAAACATCCGTTCTCACCATAATTACTGATTAACATAAATAAGATAGCAGCCGTACCCGGTTATAAAACTCTTTCTCCACAAGAGCCTTTTCTGTTTTTTATAAAACAGGAACGGGCACGGCTGCTTTATAAATATGTCAATATTAATGAGATAAACAGATGAAAAATTCCAACATAGCAAAAGAGAGTGTGGCTGGCAGAAATAATATAGTGGGATTTTTCCCGGGCTTAGGCAGCCGGGTTATGTATAAGGATATTGGTGATTGCCTGTTACGTTCAGGAAATAAAGAAGTCGAACAAATATATTGTGAAGCGGCTGCTGCTATGGGGTACGGAAATCAACCAGAAAAAATGCTGATTACTCCGGCAACGCTTCCTTCCGGGAAAATGGAACAGCAAGGTTTTATCGGCGCCAGTTTCCTTATTCATAATTTAGCTCTGGCCGCCCTTTTGCGCGCAGAGGCTCACCGGCAAAATCAGGATCTTCATTTTCTCGCTTACAGCGGGGAAAGCTTCGGCATCATTAACTCGGCGGTAGCCAGCGGGGCGCTCAGCGTCAGCGACGGCGTAAAAATCGCCAATTTCTTTACCCCGTATATTCTACTGGCCTCCGATAAGCAGGACGATGCATTCAGCCAGTCTATTGCCGCCTGGTATCCGGCGGCGCTGCAAGCGCAAAACTTAATCCCCGAACCCTATTATGTCGTCGCCCTGCGCGGCAAAGAAAAACAGCTGGCAGAGGCATACGCCGCGCTACAGGAAGAATTTCTCAGCACCGAGATTGAACAACATAAAGCCTATAGTCCGTGCCAAATCAATCTCTATGTGAAGACCAGCATCAAGTCATGCTTCGATATTTTTATGAAGAACTACCCGGCGGTTGAGGTGAACAAGCTCAAAGAGCCGACCACGTTTCTCACCCATTCGGCGCAGCTTACTCCGCTTAAACAGGGGCTGGAGCAGTTCTTCATTGAGCGCCAGATTGTCTTTTGCGACCCGCATACGCCGGTGATTGCCAACCACAGCGAGCAGTTGCTGACCAGCAAAGAAGAGATACGCGCGGCGGTGCTGGCAATCATTGATTGCATTATGCTCTCGGCTACCACGGCCAGCATGGCAGATGCTCTGGGCGCTGACGCGATTGTTGAATTGGGTCTGGGAAATAAATCCGTCCAGCTGCTGCGCGACAACGATATTCACACTCCGGCTTTATCCTTCACCGGCGCTCCCGGCGAAGCCGCGCTGATGGTACAGGCGCTGGGTGCTTTAAGCCGCATTCGTGACGGCAAAGAAGCCGCCGATATCTGTTCAGGTATCGACAGCTGGTTGAACGTAGCCCGCCAAAACGCCGAGTTCACCAGCCGTTTTTCAACCAAAATCGTGGAAGCTATCCAGCAGGTTGCGCCGCTCAGGCTGGAAGTTAGCGGCTGCGCCCCGGTTAGCGTGGACAGCATCTACAAAAATAGCTGGCGCTATCTCGACTATTTGCAGCCGGGCGAGCGGGTATTGATGTCCCGCCTGAGACGCAATATTCACGGCACGGAACTCGATAAAAACCAGACCTACGCCGACCTCAAAATTCAGCGCAAGGATGGCGCAATTCGTTATCTGAAAACGCCGTTTATCATCCATGCGGAAAAAACGCTGTTCTACTTCTCCAGCCTCGATGAACTCAGCAATATTGCGGTGTTTAACTACCTGCAGGATTTAGCCTCCGCCCCAAATTACGCTGAAGTTTGCAGCCGTATAGCGGCGGAGCGCAATCATGGAGAGCCGCTGGACGGGTTGTTGCAGCTGCATACCGCCGAGGCGCCGCCTGAAACTCAGGTTATCCGACGTATCATCCTGCAAACGCTCGCTTTCGAGTTAATGCAGGTTCATCGTCCGGCGCTGGTTCAGCAGGCCAATACCTGCCTGGCGACCCGAGATTTTATCGGCTGGCTCGCCTGCCTCGTCGCCGTCGGGGCTGCATCGTTCGACAGCACGGTGCAGCTATGCCGCGATTACTACTCTTCACACAGCCGTAAAATGCTCCCGTGGGGCGGCGTTAAAAAATTTGCCGCCGAGCTTGGCGACGCCCGCGTTCCCGTGCTTTCCGTCAACGGACTGCCGCTGCTGGGGCACCGCGATCTTGAGGTCAACACGTTCAAAATCTTATTGGGTGATTTCCCCAATGAGCGCGTACAGGCGGCTCTCGACTGCCATCTGTCGGTGATAACCCTCGACGGCAGCCTGGTCGATAACTCGCTGGAAACCGAGCCTTATCAATCAGACATCATTCTTATCGCCTCCGCCCCGGAAATCTGGCTGCGTAAGCCGGAGCTGGCGCTGGAGCAGCGCGAACGTGAAGCGCAGACCTGGCTGACCGAAGAACATCGCCAGGTTTCCGACTACGCCAGCCGTCGTAATCTGCTTTGCAGCACCGTTAATGCCTACATTGAGGCGGACGAAGTCCCGCTGCAATTCTGCAACGGCGGCAGTGAATCGATGACCATGTTTATTCAGCGTGCGCCGCATGAGCCGGTGGTGGTTCGCAAAATATTAAGCGAGGCGCTAACCGCCGCCAAATGGCACGCGGGCGGCACGGGTGTGATGCTGCCTCCGTTCGCCAAAGCGGCACGCCAGGTAGACTATTTGCGCGCCCTGCCGGACAGCGTTAAACCGTGGTTCCCGCAGGTTTATGCCGTGACGGAACGCGAGATCCTGACCCCCGCCAGCCAGTCACGCGTGGGGAAAGCGACCTGCAAAGAAGTCATCTATGAAATGAGCCTGGTGGAAGGCGAGGAAGTCAGCCAGTTTATCGAGCGCAACGACCTTTCTCCGCGCCTGATTGCCCGGCTGTACGAAATCATCTTCATCTTCCTGCGAGACAACATCCATCGCGAAAACCGGGTGGCGGCCAGCGGCAACACGCTGGAGTCGTCCTATTTCCGCAAAATTGAAGATCGCCTCGCACTGTGCCGCCAGACCGCGCCGGGCTGCTTCAGCCCTGAACTGCTGGACAGCGAGAAGATCGTTATCAACGGCCGCGAATACCTTAACAGCAAGGCTCTGCTGAGCGCCTTCCGCTCGCGCCCTGAGTACCAGCGCATGCTTGAGCCGGTTTGGCACTCTCTGGTGATGGGCGATACCAACACCGAGAACATCAAGATGGGCAACACCGCCCCGCTGTTGGCCGCTCAGGTGCTGATTAATCAGCACAGAAGCGAAGATGAGATAGCCCGGGCTCTGGCGACCATCAGCGCCGAAGATATTCAGCTCCGGTTCCTCGATCCGCGGGCCATCGGCTACCAAAGCGAAGGTGCGGACTGCCGCGACGACTACATGTACGACAACAAGCCGTGGCACAACTCCCTCGGCCACTATGACGAGATTCATAACGAGCTGTTTAACCTCACCATGAGCCTGAACGCGGCCAAAAACCCGGTGGTTACCATCCAGTTCGCCGAAAGCAATGACTACCAGCGGACCTACCGGATAACCGACTGCGCCGAAAAAAATATCAACCCGCTTAGCCAGCATGAAGTTGTGGGTATGGAGCGATATTTCGCCCAGGTGATGAGCACAGTCTATGACACCGCTAACCCGGACTCGGTTTTCCTGCGGGAAGATCCGCACTGGCTGGTGCGCTTCGTGTTCATGATGGGCACGCACTTTACCGCCATGCCGCCGTTCCACTTCAGCTCCGAGCTGGACGGCACGATTAAAGACAGCATCCGTACCCAGCGCAGGCCGGTAGCAATCTACTGCGAAGGGATTAAGTGGCTCAATTGGGCCTTAGAAATTTTACAGGGCAAGCGCGACCAGTTCCTTGGCGTCAGCGTGCCTTATGTTGAACAGTTCGCCAAAGAGGCAATGTAACTATGCAGCGATTTAACCAACAGGTACTCGAACACAACCTGAACAATGCCATGGCACACCTGGATAACGAAAGCCGACTTATCGCCACGCCGTGGAGCAGAATAGTCAGAGGACTGGGCCTGGGTCAGTATCCGGTGTCCTACAACGAGACTATTTCTCTGTGGATCCAGAATGCCTTTGATGAGCTGAAGGATAAAACCGAGTCTAAAAACAACTATGTTAACTTTTCGTCGCTGCTTTGCGACTTTATCTGCCTCCTGGTTAAGCCGGGTCAGACGCTGAGCGAGCACGACAAACAGGTCTATATCTTTAACATCCTGTTTTTAATCAATTATGAGTTAGACCCGTACCGCCGAATCATGCAATACAGCATCACCATTGATGCGCTGGCAAAATTGAATATCAACCTGTTTGATTTGCTGGAAAACACCATCGACCTTCCCGGGCTGCTGTTCCGCAGCATTAACGAGATCCAGTCGAACGGCATCAAAGATGAGAACAGCGGCAGGCACGGCGACTATGAAAAACTCTCCGCCTATACCTCAGTATTCTTTGCGCTGGCGGCCTGCGATAAGGCAGATCTTGCTGTCACCCGCAGCCGTAATCACATTGCGGATGCGCTGAAAACCTTAGAGAACATTCCTTCACCGTTCTTCCGCGGGCGCGGCGGCAGTATGTTATTCAGCGCTATTAGCCTGCTCGGCTATTCCGAAGTGCTGTATAAACACGGCCGCGACTACATTATCGAAATGCTGGACTACCTCGACAGCGCGGATACCCTCGGCATCAATCCGTCATTCCCGCAGAGCATGTCGCCCGAGTTTGTGAAAGTTTACCCGCTGCTTACGCTGCTAAACTCTATCGCGGCAACCGGGCATCATCAGGCGCTTAACTATCGTCAGGACCGCGTGCGCCAGGCGAGCGAACTGCTGGAAGCGCTGACGCCGGTAGAAAGAACCCACATGGGGCTGTACTACATTACGGCGGTGTACAACCTCGGCCTGATCGACCAGGAAAAACACCGCGTCAACGCGCTGGTAGAACAGCTGGGGCAGACGGCCGAAGTTATCGACCCGTCAGAGAACTATTTCCTGCACGGCATCGCCTGCTCTTATGTTATCGAAACCGCGATGATAACCGGCAAACAGCACCTGATTACCGACCGCCTGCTCAACACGCTCGCCGACAGTTTCTCCACCATGGACAAGCGATTCGAGGATGAAATCAACCGCCCTTATCCTTTCGCCTATGCCCTGACAATGCTTGCCGAAGCGGGCCATGTGGATAAGCTGTTTGAGCCTTCACCGCGCTACGATAATCAGTCGGCAACCAGCTGGATGATAGGCAATCTTGCCCAGATTGGGGACGGGACGGACGGCAGGCTTTATATGTTTAACCACGCGCTTATCAACCTGATGCTGCGCATGCGTGGAACCCGCTTCCCGGCGCTTAACGCCTATAGCGGTTTTAACTTTAAGGCGGCTTGATGCTTTGCCCTTTTCCGTTAAGGGAAAGGGCAACCTTCTTTCACCCTCTCCCTGAGAAGGAGAGGGCCAGGTCTGACTACTCGCTATCTTCGCTCTGAGACTCATTCTTGGCGTTGCGGGTCATCCACAGCGCCAGCGCCTTCAGCGAGTCAGGGGTGAATTCATCGCAGCGGGCGGTTATCTCTTCTGGAGACATCCAGCTCACTTCGCTGACTTCTTCTTCCTGCAGGGCGAACGGCCCGTGGGAAACGCAGCTGAACAGCCCGCCCCAGACGCGGCAGTTTTCGTCTTCAAAATAGAACTGGCCGTGCTCGGCGAACGGAACACCGGCGATGCCCAATTCCTCTTCCGCTTCGCGGCGGGCGGACTCCAGCATCTGTTCGTCGGCCTGAACCACGCCGCCTGCGGTGGCGTCCAGCATGCCCGGCATAAAATCTTTTGTCTCGGTACGACGCTGCACCAGAATTTTGCCCATACCGTCGGTGACGACAATATAGGTTGCACGGTGACGTAGACGCTGCGCGCGCATTTGCTCGCGGCTGGCCTGTGCGATGACCTCATTGTCTTCATTGACAATGTCTACCCATTCCGTGCCGACAAAATGACTCTGATCCACCATCGGGAAAACCTTATTCAGGGGCGCTCTTACGGCGCGTTATTGGATTAACCTGCCAACGTTACGGGGTAATGCTCACCTGCGCAATAACCCCATTGCTCTTCAGCGTGCGAACGCTCAGAACGCCATCATCCAGCATGCCGAAGCTGGCCTCAAAACCGCCCTTCGGAATGCTGACAGAACCTGGATTAAACAAATAGATCTGTTCGTGCTTTTGTGCAACCGGAAGATGAGTATGGCCGAATACCAGCACATCGTTAGCGGCCAGAGGCGGCCTGTGGTCAGGATTATAAAGGTGCCCGTGAGTGAGGAAAAGGCGCTGCTGCGCCAGCAAAACCTGCTGCCACGGCGCGGTTATCGGGAAGTGCAGCAGCATCTGGTCAACTTCGCTGTCGCAGTTTCCACGTACCGCGATGATTTTATTAGCAACCTGGTTGAGCGCTTCTGCTACCGCCGGAGGATTATAGCCGTCCGGCAAAGCATTACGCGGGCCGTGATTCAGAATATCGCCAAGCATCACCAGCCATTGCGCATCGCTTTGGGCGAAACGCTCAAGCATTTTTTCCGTTGCGGGTAACGAACCGTGCAGGTCCGAAGCAAACATCAGTTTCATATATCCCTGGCTCCTGTAGTGATAATGGGCCAATGATAACCAATTCCCGGCTCGCTATCAGCCCGTGGTTTTAGCCGAAAGCGCCACCCAAAGCTGCACGGAGGCGCGCTGCCACTGGAACGCCGCGTACTCCTTCAGGCGCTCTGGTACGTCATCACCATTAAGAATCAAACGGTTGAGCATCAGCGCCAGGTCGGTATCGGCAATCGACCACTCGCCAAACAGGTTTTGCTGCCCCTGCGGCAGCAGGCCCATGGCGGTCTCAATCAGCTTGTTCGCGGCCTGCTGTCCGGCGGCGCTTAACGGAGGCATTTTCGCTCCGGCAAACACAACCGCCGTAGAACGCTCTTCTCTGATGGGCATCAGGTCGCTGCGCAGCCACGCCTGAATCTGGCGGGCGCGGGCGCGTTTTTCTATGTCGTGCGGGTAAATTCGCTCCCAGGTTGGTGGCGAAAAACGCTCTTCAAGATACTCATCAATAGCGGAAGATTCGCTCAATACAAAATCCCCAACCGCCAGCACCGGCACGCGCCGCGTCAGGTCATATCCCTTCCAGCCCGGCTTTAAATTTTGGCCGCTGGCGAGGTCCACGGTTTGCAGCGAGAAGGCAAGTCCCTTCTCTTTCAGCGCTACATAAACGGAAAGCGCATAAGGGCTAAAATAGTGGCTGTCAGACCACAGGGTAACGGCAGGCTGGCTCATCGTAATCTCACTTATTAGCGCGTCAGGTTATTGAACATAGAGCGAAAAAAACGTTTTGTCATCCGCTGAAAATGCACCATCCCGGTGCAAGGCTGACAAAAGCTCCTATACTCGAAAAGTTTGCCAAAAAATAAGCTAACCCCTGGAGTGACCATGATCGATCTTTATTATGCGCCTACCCCAAACGGCCATAAAATCACGCTATTTCTTGAGGAAGCAGGCCTGGACTACAAAATCCACCGGGTGGATATCGGTAAGGGTGAACAGTTTCGCCCCGAGTTCCTGGCTATTTCACCGAATAATAAAATTCCGGCAATTGTCGATAACAAACCGGCGGACGGCGGTGAACCGCTGAGCCTGTTTGAGTCCGGCGAGATCCTGCTTTATCTGGCGGATAAAACCGGCCAACTGCTGAGCAAAGATCTGCGCGCCCGCACCGCCACGCTCCAGTGGCTCTTCTGGCAGGTTGGCGGCTTTGGGCCAATGCTGGGCCAGAACCACCATTTCAACCACTTTGCCCCTCAGCCGGTGCCTTACGCTATAGAGCGTTACCAGGTCGAAACCCAGCGGCTGTACGGCGTGCTCAATAAACAGCTCGAGAAAGCGCCGTGGCTCGGTGGGCATGATTACAGTATTGCGGATATTGCCACTTACCCCTGGGTAGTTTCCCACGAGCGCCAGCGTGTCATACTGGCCAATTTCCCGGCGGTGCGTAACTGGTTCGAACGGATACGCACCCGCCCTGCGACCGTAAAAGCTTATAAGTAGTCGGAAAAGCCGTAACCTCCGGTTCAAGTTTTTTCCCGCGCTGGTGTATTCTGTTGCGGGAAAAAACGAATAAGGAGCCTGCAATGTCACCCGTTCAGCCAGACGCCGTCATCCGTATAAAAAACCTGCGCCTGCGCACTTTTATCGGCATAAAAGAAGAAGAAATCGCCAACCGTCAGGACATCGTAATCAACGTCGCTATTCACTACCCCGCGGACAAAGCGCGCGGCAGCGAAGACATCAACGATGCGCTTAACTACCGCACCGTGACCAAAGACATCATCCAGCTGGTAGAAAATAACCGCTTCTCGCTGCTGGAAAAATTAACTCAGGATGTGCTGAATATCGCATGTGCCCATCCGTGGGTGTCTTATGCTGAAGTAGAGATTGATAAACTTCACGCGCTTCGCTACGCCGACTCGGTTTCCATGACCCTGAGTTGGCGGCGTTAAGCGCTCCTCACCGGGAGGTACGCATGGAGATTCTGGTTACCGGCGGCAGCGGATTAATTGGCCGCCACCTGATACCCCGCCTGCTTGAACTCGGCCATAAGGTTACGGTCGTCACCCGCTCGCCTGAAAAAACTCGCCGGCAGCTTGATGCCAGAGTCTCGCTGCTCAACGGGCTGGGCGAGCTGCAAAATCTCGATGCTTTTGATGCGGTAATCAATCTCGCCGGGGAGCCGATTGCCGATAAGCGCTGGAGCGAACAGCAAAAACAGCGCTTGTGCCAGAGCCGCTGGCAAATAACGGAGCGGCTGGTCGAGCTGTTTAAGGCCAGCGCTCGGCCTCCTGAAGTCTTTATTTCCGGCTCTGCTACCGGCTATTACGGCGATCTCGGGGAAGTGGTGGTGACCGAGGACGAGCCGCCGCACAATGAATTCACCCACAAACTTTGCGCCCGCTGGGAGCAAATTGCCTGCGGGGCGCAAAGCGAAGCAACCCGAGTTTGCCTGCTGCGTACCGGCGTCGTGCTGGCCCCCAAAGGCGGCATTCTGGCAAAAATGCTGCCGCTGTTTCGCCTCGGGCTTGGCGGCCCCATCGGCAATGGCCGCCAGTATCTGGCGTGGATCCACGTCGACGACATGGTGAACGGTATTCTCTGGCTGCTGGATAACGATCTGCGCGGGCCGTTTAATATGGTTTCCCCTTACCCCGTCCGCAACGAGCAATTTTCTCACGCCCTGGGCCACGCGCTAAAGCGCCCTGCCATACTGCGCGCTCCGGCAACGGCTATTCGCCTGCTGATGGGCGAGTCTTCCGTGCTGGTGCTCGGCGGGCAGCGCGCTCTGCCCAAACGGCTTGAGGAGGCGGGCTTTGGCTTCCGCTGGTTCGACTTAGAAGAGGCATTGCAGGACGTTATTCGTTAAAAACAAGCCGGGTTTATCGCCCGGCTTTTTTCTACTGCTCCACGGTACTCATTTTCCCCGCGCTGGCATTGCCCTTCTCCCGCTTAGGCTGCGGTACCTTAATAATAAACGTCAGCACCCCGGCAAACAGATACAGCCCGGTATAGGCCCAGACTACGCCCACAATGTCGAAGAACGGCAGAATTAACGAGGCAATTGCCGGAGCGACAAAATTGCTCATCCCCGCCGACAGGTTATAGATGGAAATAGCCGCCCCGCGATGATGCGGCTCCAGAGTCGGGAATACCGCCGTCATCGGCACAAACGCCGCCACAAACGTCCCCAGCATCACAGCAGGAATGAGCGCCACCCAGAAGTTATGGCCCGCCCACACCGGCAAGTAGTAAAACGTCAGGCTGGAGATAGCCATGCCGAGACAGCCAAACCAGCGCACCTGACGTATCCAGCCGATGTATTCGCCCATAATTCCCCAGAAGATATTGGTGAAAATGGTAACGAAGAAGAACACCGCCCAGACCTGTAGCCACTCGGAAATAGTAAAGCCGAGGCGATCGACAAACAGCAGCGGCATCACGATAGCAAAGCCAAATAGCGACAGCGTATTGATGATGCGGATCAAGCAGGCGTAGAACACATCGCGGTTGCTGAAAAGAATAGTTACCGCGCGGGACATTTCGGTCATTTTATCGCGCATCGGCAGGTTCACGCGTGAGCGGTCAACCGGCACATTTCGCAGGCTGAAGAAGGCAATCAGCCCCCCGCACATGACCCAGGCAATCGCCAGCCACAGCGTGCCCGTTTCCCCCATCGCCGGAATAGTCAGGCTTGGCAGGTAGCTGCCGATTACGCCGATGCCAATAGAGTACATAGCCCAGAACCAGCCGGTTGCCGCCGCCAGCCGCTCGCGCGGAACAACCTGCACCAGCATCAGCATAAAGGAGTAAATAAACAGCGGATAAGCCAGGCCACGAATGCCGTAAAACAGCAGCATCAGCGGATAGTTACGCAGCCCAAGCCCAAGCGACATAAACAGGGCGTGCATCACCACCCAGGTGACAAAACCGATCAGCATCGCTTTTTGCGGAGTGATTAGCTCCGCGACTACGCCAGAGGCCCAGGCTGCCAGCCCCGCCGCGAGGCCGTACATAGTAAACACCATCGCCGACTGCGCGGGCGTAAAGCCCATATCGGTAATGTGTTTCGACAAAAATGCCATCTCGAAACCATCGCCGCTCATAAAAATCGCAATCGCGATAAAGCCCCAGAGCAGGTGTTTGGGTAAGCCAAACCAGTAATGTTTAGATTGCATAACAATCTTCCTCGTTGACGGGTACAGGAGTTCCCGGCGGCGAAACCGCCCGCCGGGTGGGCAAATCAAGGCAGCAGCTTACGAGCGGCTTTTTGTTGTTGGTAAAGCAGGCGGAACGCGCACAAACGCTGTTGCAGAACGCATTGTGACGCCTTGCGCGGAGTAAAGCGCTGCTGAACCGGCGGCTTACGGCACACCACCTCTTCCACGCCGCCGTCGGCCAGCCAGCCGAGGCGGGCCGCGCCAAGCGCACCGGAAGAGCTTGCCGGATGGGTGACAATCGGCACATCCAGCACGTCGGCAATTAGCTGCGCCCAGATAGCACTGCGGGCGCCGCCTCCGGTCAGACTGCACTGGCTGATTCGGCTGCGGGAGGTTTCCAGCACCGCCATGCCGTCGGCCAGGCCAAAGGTCACGCCTTCAATGACCGCATAGCCCAGCAGCGCCCGGTTGGTTTCATGATTTAGCGCGAAGAAGCTGCCCATCGCATGGGCGTCGTTGTGCGGAGTGCGCTCTCCGGAGAGATACGGCAGGAAAATCGGCGCGCGCTTTTTCTGCGCTTCACTGAGCGTCGCCATCTCCTCCATCAGCTGGCTTTCGGTCACCGACAGCAGATTACATACCCAGCGCAGGCAGCTGGCGGCGCTTAGCATGACGCTCATCTGGTGCCAGCGGCCCGGCAGCGCGTGGCAGAAGGCATGCACCCCGGACTCAGGGCGGGTTTGCAGCTCATCGTTCACCACGAAAATGACCCCGGAAGTACCGAGCGAGATAAACGCATCGCCGTTATTTACCGCACCAACCCCAACCGCCGAGGTGGCATTGTCCCCGCCTCCTCCGGCAATTTTCACTCCAGAACTCAGCCCCCATTCGGTTGCCAGCGCCGGGCGCAGAGTGGCGCTGACTTCGCTGCCCTCTACCAGGCGAGGCATCTGCCCGCGGTTAAGGCCGGTGGCGGCCAGAAGTTTGTCTGACCAGTCACGCTTTGCCACGTCCAGCCACAACGTGCCTGCCGCGTCCGAAGGATCGGAGACAAATTCGCCGCTGAGCCGCCAGCGCAGATAGTCCTTGGGCAGCAGCACCTTATCCACGCGGGCAAAGATTTCCGGCTCGTGCTCCGCTACCCAGCGCAGCTTCGGCGCGGTAAATCCGGGCATCACCAGATTGCCGCCGATGGTGAGAAATTCAGGATGCTGCTCCGTCAGCGCGGCGCATTGTTCCGCGCTTCGCGTGTCGTTCCAGAGGATGCAGGGGCGCAACACATTGCCCTGGTTGTCGAGCAATACCGCCCCGTGCATCTGGCCTGAAAGCCCAATAGCACGGATTTTTGCCCAGGCGTCCGGCACCTGCTGGCGTAAATCAGAAACCACTTGCTGAGTAGCCTGCCACCAGGCTTCCGGTTCCTGCTCGGCCCAGTGCTGATGCGGACGCTGTACGGTCAATGCGGCATGGCCCGAGGCCAGAATCTCGCCCTGCTCATCAATAATCAGAGCTTTTAGCTCGGAGGTTCCAATATCAATCCCGAGATACATAGCGCCTCCTTAAACCGCGGCCAGCGGCTGCTGCGGTGCTTTAATCCAGCTTTCCAGCCGGGCAACCGTGCGCTGCATTAGCTGATGGAAATCGTCTGAGCGGGAAAGCCCGGCAAACAGCGTCTCGTCGTTGACGAAGGCTTCCAGCGGCGAGGAGGAAGCAAACAGCGCGCGAACGGCCTCTTCCCGCATTACGCCGTCCTGATAGGGATAAGGAAGGCTTCCCTGCGCCCAGCGTTGCAGGAACAAGAAGAACAGCGCGGGCAGCACGGCGGTGGCCGCAGGCTGCTGGCCCCGCTGATAACACTCAACCAGCGTCGGGGTGATAAAACCGGGGATTTTAGACAGCCCGTCAGCGGCAACGCGCTGGTTGGTATCCTTGATATACGGATTGCTAAAGCGGGCCAGCACCACGTCGCGATATTGTTCGAGATCCAGCGGGCATGGCGACAGCGAAGGGATCACGTCTTCGGTGACATAATCCCAGGCCATCTGCTTAATCGGCTGCTGGACGGTGCTTTCATCAATGTAGCTCAGGCCGGTAAGCGTTCCAGCCCAGGCGATGCAGCTGTGGCTGGCGTTGAGAATGCGGATTTTTGCCTCTTCGTACGGCAGCACCGAATCCACCATTTCGACGCCAACCTTTTCCAGCGCCGGGCGGCCATGAATAAAATTATCCTCAATAACCCACTGGATAAAGGACTCTCCCATCACCGGCACTTTATCGTCAAAACCGGTAGCAGCCTTCACGCGCGGCGCGATGTCGGCGGTCGGGCGCGGGGTAATGCGGTCCACCATGGTATTTGGCGACACGGTATGGGTGCTAACCCAATCAAAGAGCGCATGGTCGCCCTTCGCCTTCAGAAACGACAGGAAGCCGTGGCGAAAGCGCTCACCATTGTGCCGAAGGTTATCGCAATTCAGCAGGGTAACCGGCTCACCGCCTTCGCTCATACGCCGGTGAAGGATACGGCTTAGCGCGCCGTACAGCGTGGAAATCCCGCCCGCAAGGTCGCCCTTAACATCCGGCTGATTAACGTCCAGTTCATGCTGCGGGGTCAGGTAATAACCGGCTTCGGTAACGGTAAATGCAATCACGCGGGTTGATGCCCTGGCACCCTCTTCAACCAGGGCAGAGATCTCTTTATCCCACGGCAAGACTTTGCGGATAGAGGAAATTTTTTCGTAAGCCCGCTCGCCTTCCGGAGTCACCGTTTCCAGTACATATTCGCCGCCCTGCGCCGCAAGCTGTGCCAGCAGCTCGTTGGCATCGTTGCGAATATTGCCGAGCGAAATACTCCAGCTTTCGTCGCCCTGCTTCAGCAGCTCGTTGAGATACCACGCCTGATGCGCACGATGGAAAGAACCTGCGCCAATATGCATCCATACCGATTTCGTCGTCATCTTCCACCTCGTATTTAAACATTTGTCATTATCAAGGGCATTTGCCCGTTTGTTATAGTCTAGTTGCGTCGAGGCCGAGCTTTCTGAGATCAAACTCACAGCTGCAACATTTGCCCATAAAAATGACTTTTGCCCAATGACCAATGCAGAACCCTGAGGGTAGAATGCGTTCCAGAGATTAACGAGGTGCCGGAATGAGCAGAGAAGAGAAAAAACAAGAGCAGGCCGCGCGCGTCGCCTGGATGTATTACGTGGCGGGGATGACACAGCAGGATATTGCCCGCGAACTGGGGATTTCGCGCCAGGTCGCACAGCGTCTGGTGTCTTCGGCGCGCGAGCAGGGAATGGTGACGGTCAAGATTGCCCACCCGGTTGCCCGCTGCCTGAAGCTGGCGCAGCAGGTGCGGGAGCGCTTTGGGCTTGAGATTTGCCGCATCGTCCCCTCGGAGGGGCTGGACAATGAAGCCATCCAGCAGATGCTGGCGGTAGAGGGTGCGGAGGTAATGTCGCAGTTTATCGCCGAAGAGCAGCCGCAGGTATTCGGCATTGGCTCCGGCAAAACGCTACGCTCGATTATCGACGTTCTGCCCTGGGTTGAACGTCCTCAGCACCACTGCGTATCGATGATTGGCGCGATAGCCCGCGACGATTCGGGAACGCGCTACGACATGCCGCTGAAAATGGCGGAGAAAATGCAGGGGAAATATTTCTTCATTCCCGCTCCTCTGTATGCAGACGATGAAGAAGACCGCGAAATGTGGTGCCGTCACCGCGTTTACCAGCGCGTAGCCGACCGGGCGCTGGGGGCTAACGTGGCGTTTCTGGGTATTGGCGAAGTCGATATTGGCTGCCCTCTAAACGCCGAAGGTTTTATTACCGACGAGCAGGTCAGGATGCTGCATGCCCGGGGCGTGGCGGGCGAAATGCTCGGCCACTTCTTCGACCACAAGGGCGAGCGGGTCTACAGCGAACTCGACGGGCTGCTGACCAGCGTGCCGCTGCAAAGCGATAACCCGCGCAAGATAATCGCCTTTTCCGGCGGGGAAAAGAAATTTGGCGCGATTAAAGCCGCGCTCACCGGCCGCTGGGTTTCTGGCCTGGTGACGGATGAGAGTACGGCGGTACGGCTTCTGGGAGAAGAGTAAAGTCTCTATTTACCCTCACCCCGGCCCTCTACCGGAGGGAGAAGGGGAAACACGAGCAAATCATGAGCTCCCTCTCCCGGAGGGAGAAGGAGGAACCAAGAGTTCCCTCTCCTTTGGGAGAGGGTTAGGGTGAGGGGCTATTTCAAAGAACCAGAAAGGAACTGCTGAAGGCGAGCGCTTTTCGGGCTACCGAACAGCTCCCCCGGCGGCCCTTCTTCCTCAATGCGGCCTTGATGCAGGAAAATAACGTGGCTGGAAACGTGGCGGGCAAAGTCCATCTCATGGGTTACAACGACCATGGTTTTACCCTCTTCGGCCAGCTTCTGCATGATGCGTAACACTTCGCCCACCAGCTCCGGGTCCAGCGCAGAGGTAGGCTCGTCAAACAGCAACACTTCCGGTTCCATCGCCAGCGCTCGGGCAATAGAAACACGCTGCTGCTGGCCGCCGGACAGATGCACCGGGTATTTAATATGCTGACGTTCGTCGATGCCGACTTTTGCCAGATATTTAATCGCCCGCTCTTTCGCCTCCTGCTTGCTGAGGCCCAGCACCTGAATCGGCGCTTCCATCACGTTTTCCAGCACCGTCATGTGGCTCCACAGGTTGAAGTGCTGGAACACCATCGTCAGCCGGGTGCGCAGCAGGCGCAGCTGGTTTTTATCGGCCACCTTGAGCTGGCCGTCTTTATCCCGCACCAGATTGATATTCTGGTTGCTGACCACAATCGTGCCTTCGCTCGGTTTTTCAAGAAAGTTAATACAGCGCAAGAAGGTACTTTTACCCGAGCCGGAAGAGCCAATGATGCTGATAACATCCCCGGCGTTGGCCTTGAGTGACACCCCTTTCAGCACTTCATGTTCGCCGTAGCGTTTGTGCAGATCCGTTACGTTTAATTTAATTTCAGCCATCAGAAGTCACTCAGTGCGAAGCGGGTTTAACGTGCTGTAGCCAGCGTTTTTCCGCCTTGCGGAACAGGCTAATCAGCACATAGGAAATAATCAGATACAGCACCGCGGCAATGCCAAACGCGGTGAACGGCTGATAAGTAGCGGAGTTGATATCCCGGGCAATCTTCAGCAGGTCCGGCACCGTGGCGGTAAACGCCAGAGCCGTAGAGTGCAGCATCAGAATAACTTCGTTGCTGTACGCGGGCAGCGCAATACGCAGCGCGGAAGGCAGGATAATACAGCGGTACATTTTCACCCGCGAGAAGCCATAGGCGCGCGCCGCTTCAATATCACCATGCGGAACCGAACGAATCGCCCCGGCAAAAATTTCCGTAGTGTAGGCGCAGGTATTAAGCGTAAGCGCCAGCACGGTGCAGTTGAGACCGCTGCGGAAGAACGCGTTCAGCAGTTCGGTGCCTTTAACGACTTCCAGGGTGTACATGCCGGAGTAAAACACCAGCAGCTGCACGTAGAGCGGCGTACCGCGAAAAATATAGGTAAACAGCCAGATAGGAAACGCGACAAATTTGTTGCTGGATACGCGCCCGATGGCGAGGAACAGCGCCAGAATACCGCCCATCACCACAGAGGTGATCAGCAGCCACAGGGTAATCGCCACGCCGGTAAAACGGTAGCCGTCGGTCCACAGCAGCGACTGCCAGTAATCATGGATGATATCAATCATAGCTCCGCCCTCTTCACGCCAACGGAATAGCGGCGTTCAAGCCAGAGCAGTACCCCGTTTGAAACCGTAGTAAACACCAGGTAGATAATCCCGGCCACGATGGCGAAGTAGAACGGCTGCCAGGTACTTTTCCCCGCCAGCTGGGTAGCCTTCACCACGTCTTCAAGGCCGAGCAGCGAAACCAGCGCGGTCGCCTTGAGGATAACCTGCCAGTTATTGCCGATCCCCGGCAGCGCATAACGCATCATGGCCGGGAATAAAATGCGGCGGAAGGTTTGAGAGCCGGTAAAACCAAATGCGGTGGCGGCTTCAATATGCCCTTTAGGAACGGCAAGAAACGCGCCGCGGAAGGTTTCGGTAAAATATGCGCCGTAGATAAAACCGAGGGTAATAATACCGGCGATCATCGGATCGATGTCGAACTGGGCCACCCCGAGAGCGTCGGTAATGCTGTTGAGCACCATTTGCAGCCCGTAGAAAATCAGCAGCATCAGCACCAGGTCCGGCACCCCGCGAATAAGCGTGGTATAGCCTTCGAACAGCATCGCCAGCGGGCGTTTTTTGGAGAGTTTTGCCCCTGCTCCGGCAAGCCCGATAAGCACCGAAAGCACAACCGAGGCGAGCGCCAGCTCAAGCGTGACCAACGCCCCTTTAAAAATTACTTCAGAAAAGCCATACAACATGGTGCGTATCCTGTCGTCAGTGTTTGCTGCTTACTGGCCCCGTCTGACGCGGGGCCTTTATCACCGGTAACGGTTAATCACCATACACATTAAAGTCGAAGTATTTCTTCGCTAACTTGTCGTACGTGCCGTCTTCACGCATCTGGGCGAAGGCTTTATTCAGCGCCACGCGCAGTTCGTTATCTTCTTTGCGCAGCCCCATGCCGGTGCCAACGCCAAACAGCTTGTCGTCTTTAATCGACGGGCCGCCAAACTGGTAGTCTTTGCCAACCGGCTGCTTCAGGAAGCCTTCGCTGGCGGCAACTTCATCCTGGAATGCGGCGTCGATACGCCCGGCAGCCAGGTCAGCATAAATAGAGTCCTGCCCCTGGTAAGAGACAATCTCGATGCCTTTAGGCGCCCAGTGTTCGTTGCCGTAGGTTTCCTGAGTGGTGCCCTGCAGCACGCCAACGCGTTTACCTTTAAGCGACTCCAGGGTTGGCTGAATCGGCGAGCCTTTGGCAACAACCAGGCGCGAGTCGGCGGCGTACAGCTTGTCGGTGAAGGCGATTTCCTGCTGGCGCTTTTCGGTAATCGACAGGGAAGACATGATGGCGTCGATCTTCTTCGCTTTCAGCGACGGGATCAGCGCATCTAATGGGTTTTCAACAAAGGTACATTGAGTCTCAAGGCGCTTGCAAAGCTCTTTGGCCAGGTCGATATCAAAACCGATCAGCTGCCCCTGGGCATTTTTAGACTCAAACGGCGCATAGGTAGGATCGGTGCCAATCCTCAGATTTTTTGGAATAGCGGCGAACGCTGCGGTTGCGCTGGAAAACGCCAGCACCAGAGAAAGAGACAAAACCAGCTTTTTCATAATTATCCTCAATAGACTGTCCGTTACTTAAGGCTCACACCCACTACGTTGACAAGGAAAACTCACGCATAGCGCTGCGAAGACAACGTTTTCGCACCATAAAGGTGCAGTCGGAACGGGACCGCACCCTGCATAGTTATCCTGCCCGGTTAAGAATATATTCAAAACCGGGCTACAGACTAAGGGATAAACTTATTCGCCGTAAACATTAAAGTCGAAGTACTTTTTCGCCAGTTTGTCGTAAGTCCCGTCTTTACGCATTTCGCCCAGCGCTTTGTCAAACGCGGCCTTCAGCTCGGTGTCATCTTTACGCAGGCCGATGCCCGTTCCGTCGCCAAAGTATTTCTTATCTTTCACCGAAGGGCCGGCAAACGCGAACGCCTTCCCGGCAGGCTGTTTCAGGAAGCCTTCGCTGGCGGCGACCTCATCCTGGAATGCAGCGTCCAGACGGCCTGCGGCCAGGTCGGAGTAGATCAGATCCTGGTTGGCATAAGCCACCACATCCACCCCTTTTGGACGCCATTCGGCGTTGCCATAGGTTTCCTGGATTGAACCCTGCAGCACGCCAACGTGCTTGCCTTTGAGCGAATCGATAGTCGGAACAATCGGGGAGCCTTTGCTGGCAATCAGGCGAGAGTCAGCGGCGTACAGTTTGTCGGAGAACAGGATTTCCTGCTGGCGCTTTTCGGTAATCGACAGCGAAGAGATGATGGCGTCGATTTTCTTGGCCTTCAGCGACGGGATAAGCGAGTCGAAGTCGCTGCCTACCCAGGTGCATTTGGTCTGAATGCGCTTGCACAGCTCGTTACCGAGATCGATATCAAACCCGACGAAATCCCCTTTTGCGTCCTTCGAAGAGAACGGGGCGTAGGTCGCATCGGTACCGATACGGACGTTTTGCGGAATCGCTGCAAAAACGCTGGCTGCGCTGGACAGACCGAGCAGTAAAGAAAGAGCAAGAACCGACTTCTTCATACGATACCCTCAAGTTTGGCTTTCTTATTTGTGATGTCTTGTTGTGTGGTAATGCGTTGGCAAACTGAGAGTTGCAGTTCTCATGCCACTTTTCCCTGCGTGGAAAAAAGCGGCTGCGTTATGTTAATAAAACGTTGCAACTCTGCTGCTAGCTTGAAAGATAGCAGGTCTGAGGAGCCGGAATAGAGGGGAAAGGGAATTTAGCGGATTAAATCTTCTAAAAGCGATCGGCGTTACAGAATTGCCCCAATATGAGGCAATCATTTTGTGATGCACCGCGTTAGTGCAGGCTATGCACCGTTCCAGCGGCTAAACAGGTCTTCCGGCAGCTCAAGGTCGAACTGATCCAGCACCCGGTTGACCGTCTGATCGACGATGTCCTGTATCGTCTGCGGGCGGTGATAAAAAGCCGGAACCGGAGGCATAATCACCGCGCCAAGCTCGGCGGCCTGGGTCATCAGGCGCAGGTGGCCAAGGTGCAGCGGCGTTTCGCGAATGCAAAGCACCAGCGGGCGGCGCTCTTTTAACACTACGTCCGCCGCGCGGGTCAGCAGCCCGTCGGTATAGCTGTGTACAATGCCGGAAAGCGTTTTGATTGAGCAAGGCAGTACCGCCATCCCCATGGTCTTAAACGAGCCGGAGGAGATGCTGGCGGCAATATCGCGGGCGTCGTGGACCACATCCGCCAGCGCCTGAACGTCACGCAGGGAGTAGTCCGTTTCCAGCGCCAGCGTCTGGCGTGCGGCATTGCTCATCACCAGGTGGCTTTCTACTTCCGGCAGCTGTTGCAGAATTTGCAGCAGACGCACGCCGTAAACGGCTCCGCTGGCCCCGGAAATACCGACAATTAGTCGTTTCATTGAATTTGCCCGTCAAGAATATCTGGGCTGACTTTGCCGTAAGATGAGGTGCGATGCAAGGGATGGCCCTCACCCGGTAAGGGCGAGGGCGTAAGGCAGGAGGAAAATCAGCCTTCGTTGTGCATCTCTAAGTTTTCCACTTCGTTTTGGCGAGCCAGCGCTTTGGAGTCGTCGTTACGCAGAGATTCGAGATACTCGAGGTATTTATGATCAACGTCTTTAGTGACGTAAATACCGTTAAACACCGAGCATTCAAACTGGGCGATGTCCGGGTTTTCAACACGAACGGCTTCAATCAGATCGTCGAGATCCTGGAAAATCAGGCCGTCAGCGCCGATTATCTGGCGGATCTCATCCACTTCGCGGCCGTGAGCAATCAGCTCGTTGGCGCTCGGCATATCGATGCCGTAAACGTTCGGGAAGCGAATTTCCGGTGCGGCGGAAGCGAGGTAAACCTTTTTGGCTCCGGCTTCGCGCGCCATCTCAATAATCTGCTCTGAAGTGGTGCCGCGCACGATGGAGTCATCCACCAGCAGCACGTTCTTGTCGCGGAACTCAGCGCGGTTGGCGTTCAGCTTGCGGCGCACGGACTTACGGCGCAACTGCTGGCCCGGCATGATAAAGGTACGGCCAACGTAGCGGTTTTTCACAAATCCCTGTCGGTACGGCTTATCAAGAATACGGGCGATTTCCAGCGCGATGTCGCAGGAAGTTTCCGGGATCGGGATAACCACGTCGATATCCAGGTCTTCCCACTCGCGGGCAATTTTTTCGCCAAGCTTTTTGCCCATCTCAACGCGAGCGCTGTAGACGGAAATCTTGTCGATAAACGAGTCCGGGCGCGCAAAGTAAACGTATTCGAACAGGCATGGGTTGCTGACCGGGTTATCCGCGCACTGGCGGGTGAACAGCTGGCCTTTTTCGGTAATGTACACCGCTTCGCCCGGCGCGATGTCGCGCAGGAACTCAAAGCCGAGGGTATCCAGAGCCACGCTTTCGGAAGCCACCATGTATTCGGTGCGTCCGTCGCCCAAATCACGCTTGCCGATAACCAGCGGGCGGATGCCGTTAGGGTCACGGAAGGCAACCATGCCGTGGCCAATAATCATCGCCACGCAGGCGTAAGCGCCGCGGATCTGGCGGTTAGTGGCGGCGATGGCGGCAAAAATGTTGTCTGCTTCCAGCGGGTAGTGGCGGAAGTTATCCAGCTCGCTGGCAAAGATATTGAGCAGGATTTCAGAGTCTGAGGTGGTGTTGATGTGGCGGCGTTTTTCTTCGAACAGCTTCTTACGCAGTTCGTGGGCATTGGTCAGGTTACCATTATGCGCCAGCGTAATGCCGTAAGGAGAGTTAACGTAGAAAGGCTGAGCTTCAGAAGCGCTGGAACTGCCGGCGGTTGGGTAACGAACGTGCCCAATCCCCATATTGCCCTGCAGGCGCTGCATGTGGCGGGCTTCAAACACATCGCTCACCAGGCCATTCGCTTTACGCAGACGGAAGCAATTTAAAGCGTCGATGGTGACGATGCCTGCGGCATCCTGGCCACGGTGCTGAAGCACCGTTAACGCATCATAAATCGACTGGTTGACCGGCATAAAACCGGCGATTCCGACAATACCGCACATGTTGTCTTTTCCTCATTAAGCCACAACCCCGCTACGATTAACGGGGCAAGAAACTTGACGAGCTTTGCAGATAGTCAAAGAACCATCTGATGATGAAACTGAATTGCGGGATAAGCTGCGACTTATGCCAGTCATCGCTTTTTGAAAAACCGGTAAAGGTATCCAGGAAGAACAGAATGGCGGAGACTATCAGTACGCCACGAAGTGCGCCAAAGCAGATCCCCAACACCCTGTCTGTACCCGACAGGCCGGTTTTTTGTACCAGCGCGCTAATCACATAATTGACTATTGCACCGACGATAAGCGTCGCGATAAACAGCACCGCGATAGCTATCCCATTGCGTACCAGTTCGTCTTCAAAGCCAGTGAACCAGACTGACAGATAAGTGTAGTAATGACTGGCGACAAAGAATGCACATCCCCAGGTCACAAGCGATAAAGCTTCCTTCACAAACCCACGAATTACGCTTACCAGACAAGAAAAACCGATAACCGCAATGATGGCGTAATCTATCCAGACCATGAAAAAATCTCGTGATAAATCGCCCTGACGTCCAGTTCGGGGCGCATTCTAACAGAAAAAGAAAACGTTTGCGTAGGGATTTCCTTCCCCCGCGTAAATAAATAATGGCGCTGAAAAAAGCATCAACGCCATTAAAAATTGCCCTTTTTTCCCCTCACCCGGCAGGGGCTAAGGGGGGATATAGCGTCGTTTTTCCCCTCACCCTAACCCTCTCCCCATAGGGGAGAGGGGATAGTATGGTGGCGACCTTCCCCTCTCCCTTCCAGGGAGAGGGTCGGGGTGAGGGTCACACGTCGCTACCGTGGCGAGTAATTCATCACCACGCCGTTCAAACCAGAGAGCGAATTCAGCTCGCCAAGCGACGATTTAAGCTTGTCTTTAGAAGCATCCGGGCCCACCAGAATGCGGGTAATTTTCCCCTGCACCGGCGTCCCTGGCGATGTGTAAACCTTGAACCCGGCACCGCGCAGCTTACCAACAATTTCATTAACTTTGTCGGCATTTTTCAGCGCGCCAAGCTGCACAACATACGCCTGACCGGTCGGGGCTTTCTCGGCCGGTTTTTCTGCTTTTGGCGGCTGCTCGGCGGTCATCGCCAGGCGTTGTTCCGTCTGGTCTGTGGTCGCAGGCTTAGTCTGAGGTTTTTCAACCGGCTTCGGTTTTGGTTTTTCCTGCACCGGCTGCGGCTTAGGCTGCTCGCGGGTAACAGGCACTTCATCTATACCGGCAGAACCGTCATTGGGGATAGTGCCGTTATTCAGCCCCGGCGGCGCGGCGGTTCCCGCCCTCACCTCTTCAGCAGCCCCCTCAGGCGGCTGAGAAGGCAGCGCCTGGCTGGCACCCGGCAGCATATCCGGCTCGTCGCTGTCCCCTGGTTTTGGCACCAGAGGAATGGCCGCAAACTCGTCCTGATAGTGTTTTTTCTGCCCGTCCAGCAGCCCCGGCAGCACAATCACGCCCAGCGCCACCAGAATAATGGTTCCGACTAATCGGTTTTGAAACTTACTCGCCACCTGCTCTCCCCGCGTCCAGTACTTCCATTACATGGGCCACCGTGTGGAACGAACCACACACCAGCACGGTATCTTCTGCCGTAGCTTCCGCCATCGCCGCGTGCCAGGCATCCGCAACGCTTGCAAAGGTTTTGCCGTGGCCGAGGTGCTCAATAAGCTGCCCGGCGCTTGCGCCGCGAGGCCCCTCCAGCGGAGCACAATACCAGCTATCTACCTGAGGCGACAAACAGGCGAGCGTTCCGGCGATATCTTTATCATGCAGCATGCCAATCACCGCCAGCACTCGCCCCTGTTTCGGCAAGGCCGCCAGACGCCCGGCAAGGTAAGCCGCCGCATGCGGATTGTGTGCCACATCAAGAATCACACGCGGTGCCTGCGAGACTATCTGGAACCGGCCCGGCAGCGTGGCGTGCTCAATGCCGTAGCGAATAGCTTTTTCGCTCACGTTTAGCTTGCTTGCCCGCAGCGCGGCCAGCGCGGTCGCCGCATTAGGCTGCGGCACCAGCGGCAGCGGTAAATGAGTTAACTCGCCCTGAGCATCACGGAACGACCAGCCGTTTGCGTTAACTTCATAATCCCAGTCTACGCCACGGCGCAGCAATACCGCGCCTTTCTCTTGCGCCACATCGGCAATAGTGTGCGGCATATCAGGCTCGCCAACCACCGCCGGGTTTCCGGTGCGGAAGACGCCGGCTTTTTCACGGCCAATGCTTTCGCGATCCGGGCCCAGCCAGTCGGTGTGATCCAGCGCGATGCTGGTCACCACGGCAACGTCAGAATCAACAATATTAGTCGCATCGAGGCGGCCGCCAAGGCCTACTTCGAGAATAACCACGTCCACCGCCTGCTGCTTAAACAATAGCAATGCGGACAGCGTTCCGTATTCGAAATAGGTTAATGAAATATCACCGCGCGCGGCCTCAATTTCCGCAAAGGAGGCGGTATGCAGCGCTTCCGGCAGCTCTTCGCCCTGAATGCGAACGCGTTCGGTATAACGCACCAGGTGAGGAGAACTATAAACGCCAACCCGGTAGCCATCGGCCATCAGCGCGGTTTCAAGGGTGCGGCAAGTCGTTCCCTTGCCGTTGGTCCCGGCTACCGTAAAGACCGTCGGCGCGGGTTTGAGCACGTCCAGCGTAGCAGCAACTTTGCTGATGCGCTCGAGGCCCATATCGATAGTGGTGGAGTGAAGGTTTTCAAGATAGCAAAGCCACGTTGCCAGGGGCGACGTGGCTTGAGGAATAAGGTCTTTTTCCATGATGCCCACTTAACATGCACATAAAGAAAAGGGCAGAGCCTGCTGGCCTGCCCTTAATTGCGAATCAGGCCTCTTGACCCTGTTCCGGAGCTGGCGGAACCACAATTGGCTCGCCCGGTGCTTCCGGATTTGGTGCCGGTTGATTCATAAACTTAGCCAGCACGCTTGCCAGCTTCAGGCGCAGTTCCGGGCGACGAACGATCATGTCGATCGCTCCTTTCTCGATCAGGAACTCGCTGCGCTGGAAGCCCGGCGGCAGTTTTTCACGAACGGTCTGCTCGATAACACGCGGGCCGGCAAAGCCGATCAGCGCCTTCGGCTCGGCGATGTTCAGGTCACCCAGCATCGCAAAGCTCGCGGAAACGCCGCCCATAGTTGGGTCGGTCAGCACGGAAATGTACGGCAGACCACGCTCCTGCATCTTAGCCAGCGCTGCGCTGGTTTTCGCCATCTGCATCAGCGACATCAGCGCTTCCTGCATACGCGCGCCGCCGGAGGCGGAGAAGCAAATCATCGGGCAGTTGTCTTCCAGCGCCTGTTCAACGGCACGCACGAAGCGAGCGCCAACCACGGAACCCATAGAGCCGCCCATAAAGGCGAACTCGAAGGCCGCGGCCACAACAGGCTGGCCGTGCAGCGTACCTTTCATTACCACCAGAGCGTCTTTCTCACCGGTCTCTTTCTGCGCGGAGGCCAGACGATCTTTGTATTTTTTGGAGTCACGGAACTTCAGCACATCTTTTGGCTCAAGCTCACTACCCAGTTCCACCATGGAGCCTTCGTCTAACAGGCTGTGCAGGCGATCGCGCGCTGCCATACGCATGTGGTGGTCGCACTTAGGGCAAACGCCAAGGTTGCGTTCCAGCTCGGCGCGGTACAGGACCTGGCCGCAGCTATCGCACTTGGTCCACACCCCTTCAGGGATGCTCGCCTTGCGGGTGGGAGTAATATTGCTCTTATTGAGAATTCGTTCAATCCAGCTCATTGATGACCTTTCTGCTTGAACCTGGTCGATGCCAGTTTTTCTGCGGCAGATATTCCTGCCCCAGACCATAAATGGTGCTCATTAAAACACAACGGCCCGCGACTTTGGATAAAAAAGTGGTCGAACCGCTGCCGCGTATTATTTCGACTGCCGCGCCGCAGCGCGTTTGTGGCGGATGACTTCCACCACGCCGGGCAGAATCGACACCAGGATAATTGCCACAATCAGCAGTTTCAGGTTTTCCTGTACTACCGGCAGATTACCAAACAGGTAGCCCGCATAGGTAAACAGCAACACCCACAGCAGCGCGCCGACAACGTTATAAATCGCAAAATGGCGATAGGACATACGCCCCATCCCTGCGACAAACGGTGCGAAGGTTCGCACAATCGGCACGAAGCGCGCGAGGATAATCGTTTTTCCGCCGTGACGCTCGTAAAAAGCGTGAGTTTTATCAAGATAACTGCGGCGGAAGATCTTCGAATTCGGGTTGCTGAACAACTTATCGCCAAATAGCCGCCCGATAGTGTAGTTCACCGCGTCGCCGATGATGGCGGCAATCACCATCAAAATGACCATGTAATGCACGTTCAGGTCGTTGGTTTCCAGCGAGGCCAGCGCTCCGGCCACAAACAGCAGCGAATCACCCGGCAGGAACGGCGTGACCACCAGGCCAGTTTCGCAGAACAAGATCAGGAATAAAATGGCATAAACCCAGACGCCATAATCCCGCACCAGCTCGGCCAGATGCACGTCGATGTGCAAAATGAAGTCAATGATAAAGCGGATGAAATCCATCAAAGTATCCTTTTAAGCAACAATCAGTCGGCTAAGAACAGCGGCCCCATAGGGAGACGCGGCAGAGCAAAACGGTCGGGATAATCCACCGACACCAGATAGAGGCCTTCCGCTTTCGCGGTGGCGGCGGCCTTAGTACGGTCCTTCATTGCCAGCAGGTCGGCCATCCAGGTTTCATCCTGATTACCGCAGCCCACTTCCATCAGGCTGCCGACGATATTGCGCACCATATGATGCACAAAAGCGTTGGCCTTGATATCCACCACGATATAGGCGCCAAAGCGGCTCACCGTAATGTGCATCATATTGCGCCACGGAGTACGCGACTGGCACTGAACCGCGCGGAACGAGGTGAAATCGTTTTCCCCGAGCAGGCTCTGCGCAGCGCGGTGCATGCGGTCGGCATCCAGCGGCAGGTGGAAATGGGTCACCCCCTGCTGCAATACCGCCGGGCGCAGCCGGTGATTATAAATCACGTAGCGATAACGGCGAGCCGTGGCGCTAAAACGGGCGTGAAAATCTTCCGGCACATCTTTAACCCAGCGCACCGCAATGTCACCAGGCAAATTCGCATTTACCCCCAGCGTCCAGGCGGCATCTTTGCGCGTGGCGCGGGTCTCAAAATGTACCACCTGCCCGGTAGCGTGAACGCCTGCGTCGGTGCGGCCTGCGCAAAAAACGCCGATCGGCTCGTTTGCGACCTGAGAAAGCGCTTTTTCCAGCTTTTCCTGCACGCTGCGGACTTCGTTCTGGCGCTGCCAGCCGTAATATTTACTGCCGTCGTACTCAATGCCGAGCGCGATTTTGTGGAGCGGATTTTCGCCAAGCACTTCGGACATTAGTACATATACTCCTGCACCAGCTTCTCTGCGGTTTTCACCGCCATCAGCGCGCCGCCAAAGCGGACGTTGTCGGCAACCGACCAGAACTGAATTTGCTCCGGCATGCCGTAATCGTTATGCACGCAGCCGATAGAAAGATGGCCGCTGCCGGAGGCATCCGCCACCTGAGTCGGGAAATCGCCCTCTTCAGACAGTTCGATGTCTTCAGCCTGAGAAAACGCATCGCGCGCTTCTTCGGCAGCCAGCGGGCGCAGGGCTTCAAAACTCACAATCTGCGCGTGGCCGTAAAACACCGGCGACTGCACGATGCTGGCGGAAATCATCAGGCCGTCATCCTGCAAAATCTTACGCGCTTCATTTACCAGACGGCGTTCTTCGCGCACGCTGCCTTCGGCATCCGGCACCAGCGGCAGCATGTTAAACGCAAGCTGGCGGCCAAACAGGTCTTCTTCATCAATCGGGATCCCGTTAAGCAGGCGAGCGCTCTGCCCGGCCAGCGCGTCCACGGCGACCTTGCCGCGAGCGGAAGCGGACAGCAGGTTGGTCACCTGAATACGTGATAAACCGCCCTGCTCAATCAGCGGTTTTAACGCGCTGAGCAGTTGGCTGGTCAGGCTGTCGGCAACGGCCACCAGGTTGCGGTTGCGGTAATCGCTCAGCACATAAGGGTTAACATCCGGCACCACCAGCGGCACGTCCGGCTCCATGGCAAACAGGCCGCTGGAATCAATAACCAGGCAGCCCGCGTTGGTTGCTTCTTCTACATAGCGGGCGCTCGCCTCAACGCCGGCCACGAAGAACGCAAGCTGCACCTGAGTCCAGTCGAACTCGGCCGCGTCCTGCACCATGACGGTTTTCCCCTCATAACGCAGATTCTCACCGGCGCTCTCGCTACGCGCCAGGGCATGTAATTCACCAACCGGGAACTGACGTTCAGCAAGCAGTTCAAGCAAAGCTGAGCCTACGGCACCGGTGGCGCCCAGGATGGCAATATTCCAGCCTTCGGACATGTTGGTTTACTCCAGAAAATAAAACAGATGCTCCCCGAAGCCGGGCCTCGGGAAGCCAGAAGATTAAACTTAGCGAAGCGGGTGATGAACCGCGCTAAAGCCCAGTTTTTGCAGCATGGTTGCCGCATCGGCGTCATCGCACTGCACATAGAGCGATGACCACTCGCGACGCTCCAGATAGTTTTTACGCAGCTTGTCGAATTCACCCGGCTGCCCGGCCACTTTACGCAGCGGGGCATCGTCGCGGCGCACATCATACACCAGATGCGCCAGTCTTTTGAGCGTTGGCTGGTCGAGCGGACCCGCAAGCGTAATGCGGCCAAATTCCGGGGCAGGCAGCAGCGTGTCCAGCGCAACCTGATGAGGCTGGCCGATAAACTTGCTAAAAGCTTCAAATACCTGCGTGGTGCCCCGCGCTTTGCCTTCCAGGGTATAACCGGCGATATGCGGAGTGCCAATATCAACTTTTTCCAGCAGCCCGACGTTGAGATCCGGTTCCGGCTCCCAGACGTCCAGCACCACGCTGAGTTTTTGCCCCTGATTAAGGCATTTCAACAGCGCGACGTTATCCACCACCGGCCCGCGGCAGGCATTTATCAGAATAGTGCCAGGCTTCAGGCGGCTAATCAGCGCCTCGTCGGCCAGGTGCAGCGTTTTGTACTCGCCTGACTTAAACAGCGGAGTGTGGAAGGTAATAACATCGGCTTCCTGCACCAGGGTTTCCAGCGGCTGGAAATCACCCTCGTCGCCGCGTACGGCACGCGGGGGATCGCACAATAAGGTGCGCACGCCCCAGGCTTCCAGTCGCGCCTGTAACCGCGCTCCCACGTTACCGACGCCAACGATGCCGACGGTGCGGTCTTTCAGCTCAAAGCCATCGCGCTCGGCCAGCATCAATAAAGAAGAGAATACATACTCAACAACCGCAATCGCGTTGCAGCCCGGAGCCGCCGAAAATGCCACTCCGGCGCTTTGCAGATACGCTTCATCAACGTGGTCGGTTCCGGCCGTCGCGGTCCCGACAAATTTGATCCCTTTACCGTCCAGCAGTTCGGCATTCACTTTCGTGACCGAACGCACCATCAGCGCGTCCGCATCCGTTAACGCATCCACCGGAACAGGGCGCCCCGGCACGGCGGTAACCTCGCCCAGGCGGCTGAAAAGTTCGCGGGCATAGGGCATATTTTCATCAACGAGGATTTTCACCTGAGTACCTGTCTGTTAATCGTCGAGATAAGGCCGGATAGTGTGCCATAATCTGGCGTCCGGGCATAACGAACTACTTGTTAATGTTTTGTCGTTTTTAAGGCGATCTTAAGGATTACTCTATAATGCAACCCATTCAGGGCGCCACGCCGCGTCCTCCGGGGGAACCTCCCTCCACGCCGTCTGCCGTCGGCGAACAACCGCTCTCTACCCAGCAACGCACCGTGCTGGAGCGCCTGATCACCCGGATCATTGCGCTTAGCCAGCAGCAAAGCGCCGAGGTATGGGCCGGATTAAAGCACGACCTGGGGATGAAGAATGACGCCCCCCTGCTTTCTCGCCATTTTCCGGCCGCCGAACAGAACCTGAGCCAGCGCCTCGTAAGCGCACAAACCACGCTCGCCACGCGCCAGATAATTCAGCAGCTAACGGATTTGCTGCCGCAGGGGAACAATCGCCAGGCGGTGAGCGACTTTATTCGCCAGCAGTTCGGCCAGACGGCGCTCAGCCAACTGACGCCGGACCAGCTCAAAACCGTGCTGACGCTGCTGCAAAATAACCAGTTGGCCATTCCGCAGCCGCAGCAGCGCCCGGCAACGGACAGGCCGCTGCTGCCCGCAGAGCACAATAGCCTGAACCAGCTGGTCACTAAACTGGCGGCCGCTACGGGTGAGTCGGGTAAGCAAATTTGGCAGTCGATGCTTGAGCTGTCCGGCGTGAAGACCGGGGAGCTTATCCCGGCCCGGCATTTTACGCTGCTAAGCACCTGGCTTCAGGCTCGCCAAACGCTGAGCCAGCAGCCCGCGCCTAATCTGCACAGCCTTCAGGCCGCACTGAAACAGCCGCTTGACGCAACGGAGTGGAAAGAGGTTGTTGATTATAGCCAGCAGCGTTTTCAGGCCACGCCGCAAACCGTGCTGACCACGGCCCAGGTGCAGGATATTCTTAATCAGGTATTTTTGAAACGCGCCGAGCGGCTGCCGGGCAATACCGAAGTGCGGGATATTCAGCCGATCTACAATCCGCTTTTCAGCTCGATAATCGAACCGATTAAGGCGCTAAGCGCCAGGCCAGGGCTGGCTCTGGTTGCTTTGGTAGTTGTGATGGTTTTGCTCTGGCTGGTTATCTAGTTCCCTCGCCTGTCCCTCTCCCAAAAGGAGAGGGACAAAACCCTCAGCCAGGGTGACAGCACTACTTTCTGAAGGCCGCCAGCGTCACTACAATCCCCAGCACCGCCGAAACGGCTCCCGCCATAAACACCGACGAATACCCCATCGACGTAGCCAGAATGCCGGTTAACGGCCCGGTTACGCCGTACGAGATATCCTGGAAAGCGGCATAGCCCCCAAGCGCGGTACCGCGTACCTGAGGCGGAACGCGCTTCACCACTTCCACACCCAGGGCCGGGAAGATAAGCGAGCACCCGCAGCCGGTTAACGCCGCGCCCAGCAGTGCGGTCCACGCGTCCGGCGCGTGCCACAGGAGCAGTAAACCAACGGTTTCAACAGCTAACGAGAACAGCGCTACGCGCACGCCGCCGTAGCGGTCCGGCATCCAGCCAAACAGCACGCGCACCAGCACAAACGCGCCGCCAAAAGCGGTCAGGGTAAAGCCCGCATGCGCCCAGCCGTTAGCCGCAAAGTAGAGCGATACAAAAGTGCCGATAACCGCAAAACCCACCCCCTGTAGCGCCAGCCCAAGGCCCGGCTGCCAGATGAGCCCCACAACCGCCAGCAGCGAAGGGCGTTCGCCTTTATGGGCGGGAACGGAGGCTACGGTGGCGTTGAACAGCAGGCCGATGAGCGGCAGAGCAATGGTGGTGACGCCCAGCGCCACAAAGCCCCACTGGCTGTTGAGCATCAGGCCAAGCGGCGCACCGGCGGCCAGCGCGCCGTAAATCGCCATTCCGTTCCAGGACATCACTTTTCCCGAGCGCCCAGGGCCAACCAGCCCCAGCCCCCAGGTCAGGTTGCCGGTCAGCAGCTGGCTTTCACCAAAGCCGAGGATCAGGCGGCCTACAATCAGCAGAGTGAACTTTATCCCAGGATCAACCGGCAGCAGCGCGGCAAGCAGATAGGCCAGCCCGGCAAGTCCGCAGGCGAACATCCCCTGCAACACCGAGCGCTTTGCGCCCATCTGGTCGGCGAGACGCCCGGCGTAGCCGCGGGTTAATACCGTGGCAAGGAACTGAATGCCGACGGCAAGACCGACCATCATATTGCCGTAGCCAAGCTGCTGATGAACGAAAAGCGGAATGACAGGCAGCGGCAGGCCGACGGTCATATAAGTGAGAAAAACGGCAAACGTGATTCTGAATAGCGATGTATTAGCTGATTTCGACGATTTAAGCGTAGATTCAGGTACTGCGGACATACTGCTTACTCCATAAATTCAGAGCAAGGCGCAACTCAACCTGCGCCCTTTCCTCTGATGATTCAGATTACAGGGTGCGTTGGTTAACGTTGAACGCTTACGCATTATCAAAATGATAATGGAGGGAAATGAATAGTGCCTTCAGGCCAACCGACTGTCAATGCCGGGAAACGGGCAAAAAAATAGGGCACCCTCAGGCACCCCATTTCGCATCAGCCGTAATGATTAAACGTCAAGCTTGCGCATAACAAGCGTTGCGTTAGTCCCGCCGAAGCCGAAGCTGTTGGACATAACGGTTTTCAGCGTCGCATCAGTAGGCTTAGTGACGATATTCAGGTCAGCCGCCTGCTCGTCCAGCTCTTCGATATTGATGCTTGGGGCGATGAAGCCGTGTTCCAGCATCAACAGGCTGTAGATAGCTTCCTGAACGCCTGCAGCACCCAGAGAGTGGCCGGTCATCGCTTTGGTCGCGGAAATAGCCGGGCTGTTATTGGCGAACACTTCACGGATAGCGCCCAGCTCTTTCATGTCGCCTACCGGAGTAGAAGTCCCGTGGGAGTTCAGGTAGTCGATTGGCGTGTCGACGCCGTGCATCGCCATCTTCATGCAGCGCACCGCGCCTTCGCCAGATGGAGCAACCATATCTGCGCCGTCTGAAGTTGCGCCGTAGCCAACGATTTCAGCGTAGATGTGCGCGCCACGAGCCAGAGCGTGTTCCAGTTCTTCAACCACAACCATACCGCCACCGCCGGCGATAACGAAGCCATCGCGGTGCGTATCATAAGTGCGGGATGCTTTATCCGGCGTTTCGTTGTATTTGGTAGACAGCGCGCCCATTGCATCGAACTCACAGGCCATTTCCCAGCCCAGTTCTTCGCCGCCACCGGCAAACACGATGTCCTGTTTACCCAACTGAATCTGCTCTACCGCATTACCGATACAGTGTGCAGAAGTCGCACACGCGGAGCTGATAGAGTAGTTCACGCCGTGGATTTTGAACGGCGTAGCAAGGCAGGCGGAAACCGCGGAGCCCATTGCTTTGGTCACAACATAAGGACCAACCGCTTTCAGACCACGCGGGCTGCGCATTGCGTCAGCACCGAATACCTGCGCTTTTGAAGAACCGCCGGAACCTGCAATCAGGCCAACGCGCGGGTTATTCTGGTAAACCTCTTCGCTCAGGCCTGCATCAGCAATCGCTTCCCGCATGGAAAGATAGGCATAGATTGAGGCATCGTTCATGAAACGAACTACTTTACGGTCAATCAAACCGGTGGTGTCCAGTTTGACGTTACCCCATACGTGGCTACGCATTCCCGAATCTTTAAACTCTTCAGAGAAAGTGATCCCGGAGCGTCCTTCACGCAGAGATGCCAGGACTTCCTGCTGGTTATTACCAATACTGGAAACGATGCCCAGGCCAGTAATCACTGCACGTTTCATTCAAATACCTCGTTCACTGCTCTATGTAGGATTTCGTGTGGCACAATAGCGTACACTTGTACGCCGAACAAGTCCGATCAGACAAATTATGCGGAAATTTGCGCCGCTCCGCTCACGCCGTTATGATCGACGCACTGCCCGCATACGAGCCACTTACGTGAAACATTCTCCTATACAATCCGCCAACCTTGGTTTCAACGAAGAAGGTACACCTGTAGCCCGAGACTTCGATGATGTGTACTTCTCTAACGATAATGGGCTGGAAGAGACGCGTTACGTGTTCCTTGGGGGAAATCATCTTCCTGAACGCTTCGCAAGCCACGAAAGACCGCTATTTGTGGTCGCGGAAAGTGGGTTCGGCACCGGACTTAACTTTTTGACTTTATGGCAGGCGTTTGATGAATTTTGCGTGAAACATGAGGATGCGGCGCTAAAGCGGCTGCATTTTATCAGTTTTGAAAAATTCCCTCTGACCTCTGCGGACCTGGCGCTGACCCACCAGCACTGGCCGGAGCTAAGCCAGTTTGCCGCCGAGCTTCAGCAGCAGTGGCCGCAGCCGTTTGCCGGTTGCCATCGCCTGCTGCTCGGTAATGGCCGCGTCACGCTGGATTTGTGGTTTGGCGATATCAACGAGCTTATTCCTGAACTGGACGACACGCTTAACCAGCAGGTAGACGCCTGGTTCCTCGACGGCTTTGCCCCGGCTAAAAATCCGGATATGTGGACGCCGCAGCTGTTTCAGACCATGGCTAAGCTGGCTCGCCCCGGCGGCACGCTGGCCACCTTTACCTCGGCAGGTTTTGTGCGGCGCGGCCTGCAGGAAGCTGGTTTCACCATGACCAAAAGCAAAGGCTTTGGCCGCAAGCGCGAAATGCTGACCGGATTCCTGGAGCAGGCCATTGACTCCCCTGCCCGCGCGCCATGGTACTCCCGCCCCGCGGCTATGGGGAAAGAAACTGCGATTATCGGCGGCGGTATCGCCAGCGCGCTGCTCTCTCTGGCACTGCTGCGCCGTGGCTGGCAGGTGACGCTCTATTGCGAAGATGACGCTCCGGCACAGGGCGCTTCCGGCAACCGTCAGGGTGCGCTTTATCCGCTGCTAACCGCGCACGACGCCGCGTTAACGACCTTTTTCCCGGCGGCTTTCACCTTCGCCCGGCGGCTGTACGACTCGCTGCCGGTAGAGTTTGATCATCAATGGTGCGGCGTCACCCAGCTGGCCTGGGACGAGAAAAGCTCGCAGAAAATAGAGCAAATGCTCGGCCTTAATCTTCCTACCGCGCTGGCAGCGGCGGTTGATGCCGAAGCGGTGGCAGAAAGCTGCGGCGTGGAAACGGGCTGCGGCGGCATCAGTTATCCGCTCGGTGGCTGGCTCTACCCGGCTCAGCTGACCGCAGGCGCGCTGGAGCTTGCTAAACGCCAGGGGCTGAAGGTGTTTTACGGCCACCGCATAACCGGGCTAAACGGCCAGCAAGGCGGTTGGGAATTGACTTTCTCCGGGCAGGATACACGACACCATGAAGCCGTGGTTCTGGCAAACGGCCATCAAATCAGCGACTTCCCACAAACGGAAAAACTGCCGGTTTATGCCGTTGGCGGTCAGGTTAGCCATATCCCAACCACTCCTGCCCTCGGCGAACTGCGCCAGGTGTTGTGCTACGACGGCTACCTGACGCCGGTCAACCCGCAGAATCAGCAGCACTGTATCGGCGCAAGCTACCACCGTGGTCAGAGAGAAATGGCGTTCAACGAAGCCGACCAGCAGCATAATCGCCAGCGCCTGATTGACTGCCTGCCGGAGGCCGAATGGGCAAAGGAAGTGAATGTTTCGGCCAACGAGGCCCGCTGCGGGGTGCGCTGCGCCTCACGCGATCATCTGCCGATGGTGGGCAGCGTGCCGGATTACGAAGCGACGCTTGAGCAATACGCCACGCTTGCCGACGAGCGAGAAAATGCCGCCCCGGCTCCGGTGTATCGTAATCTTTATATGCTGGGCGCGCTGGGGTCACGCGGGCTGTGTAGCGCGCCGCTGGCGTCGGAAATTCTGGCGGCTCAGATGAGCGATGAACCAATACCGCTGGACTCCGCTACGCTGGCGGCGCTGAACCCGAATCGGCTTTGGGTGAGGAAGCTATTGAAAGGGAAAGCAGTGAAGTAATTTCCCCTCTCCCCAAAGGGTCGAGGGAGAAAACTATTTATTCCCTCACCCCTTTGGGGCGAGGGTCAGGCACAGGGCGAGGGTAAAACTTAGGCCTGAGCCTGTTGGTACAGGTTATCCCACATACCCAGCACCAGAGCCTGATCCCGCGGCGAAAGCTCACCAGCCTGAATGGCTTTATGCAGGCTGTCGGTCACGACGGCATGCAGCGCCTGGGATGAATGGTCATCACCATTTTCCACTTCGGCTACCGCCAGAGTGAGATGGCCACGCAGATAGCCGCTGGCGAACAGCTCGTCATCACTGGCGTGTTCCACCATCCCGTCAATCAGCGCCAAAATGCGTGACTCAAATTCCGCGATCATCGTACTTCCTCTTCTACAGGTGATTTTTAGTTTAGGTCTTCCGGCCACGGAAACTGCTCAGCGGCCAGCGGAGGGGTTTCATAATACGCCCTCAGCGCTTCAATAAGGCGTGCCGGACGAGCCGGGATGCCCTCTTTCAGATAAGTCATAACCTGAGCATGCACCCTGCGCTGGAACGCAATGCGGTCCGGCTCGAAATCGCCGCTCAGGTTGTCGCAGCTCACGTTGAACGGGAAATTAGCGGCGGTGCTGAGCATCCACTCCAGCGCCTGCGGCTTCACTTCCACATCTTCAAACTTGCCCTGGGTTTCGGCATCGCGCCCGTCCGGGCAGTACCAGTAGCCAAAGTCCACCAGCTCGCGCCGCGCTTTACCGGCCACGCACCAGTGGGAAATTTCGTGCATCCCGCTGGCGTAATAGCCGTGAGCGAAAACGATGCGGTTATACGGTGCTTCGTCGTCGGCGGGCAGGTAAATAGGCTCGTCGTCGCCTTTGATCAGGCGAGTATTAAAATCATCTTTAAAGCAGCCGTCGAAAATATCGATCAGCTCCTGATAGTGGTGCTGTTTGCTCATTGTTACGTTATTCATTTTCAGGCTATCCCTAACCAGTGGAGGATTTCCGGTCCGTGGCTGTCATACAAAAGTTTAGCGCTCATCACCGCCGAGACCGCGACAATCATCGGCCGAATCAGCTGCTGCCCTTTGCTTAGTACCAGGCGAGAACCCATTCTCGCGCCTATAAACTGCCCGGCCATCATCACGAAGCCGGTTCCCCAAATCACTTTGCCGCCGATGATAAACAGCAGTAATCCGCCGAGATTTGAGGTGGCGTTAAGCACTTTGGCATGGGCGGTGGATTTAGCGAGGTTAAAGCCGCAGAGCGTCACGAACGCCAGAGCGTAAAACGACCCCGCGCCGGGGCCAAAAAAGCCGTCATAGAAACCGACGCAGCCGCCTGCGATCAGGGCAAACGGCAGGCCGTACAGGCGGCGCTGCCGGTCTTCTTCCCCAAGTTTTGGCATCAGCAGGAAGTAAAGACCGATGCCGATAATCAGCAAGGGCAAGATCTGGTGCAGGATATCGGACTTAACGTGCTGCACCAGCAGGGCGCCGCAGGTCGAGCCGATAAAAGTCATCAGGATATTGAGCTTCTGGTCCGCAAGGTTAACCACCTTGCGGCGGATAAAATAGAGCGAGGCCGAGACCGAACCGCCGCAGGCCTGTAGCTTGTTGGTCGCAAGCGCCTGAGCCGGTGACATGCCCACCGCCAGCAGCGCGGGAACGGTTAGCAACCCGCCGCCGCCCGCCAGGGCATCAATAAACCCCGCCAGCATAGCGACGAAGAAAAGCGCCGCCAGCATCAGCGGGGAAACCATAAACCATTCCATTATCCGACGAAAAACCTCATGCCTGATGTTAGAGAACGTGCTCATCCAGTAATGCCTGACAGGAAGCAGGCAGCGGCGGTGGCGTTGTTTTTTTCGGTGGCGTACTGCCCGGCGCAGGCGGCGCAAACCAGCTTTGCAGCTCGGCGCCGCAGCCGTCGCCCGGAGGCGGCAGAGGCTGGTCTTCACACTCAAGGCTGTTGGCCGGGCAACGCAGGCGAACGTGCATATGCGCGCGGTGGGCAAACCACGGGCGCACCTTACGCAGCCAGTCTCTATCTGCCCCGGCATCTTCGCAAAGCTTCTGCTTGATGGCCGGGTTCACGAAAATACGCGTCACGTCATTATCTTTGGCGGCGAGCTTAATCAGGCTGTCGATTTCCGGCTTCCACAGAGCAGGCACAACACGCTTCCCGTCGGCGGCGACCAAATCCAGCGCCTGCGGACGCAGCAGCTGCGCCGAACTCCAGCGGGTTTTGGGCAGTTGCAGGAAAATATCGACATCTAATCCGGTCTGGTGGCTGGCGTGGCCGGAGCTGAAGCGCCCGCCTGCCGCCATGCCCATATCGCCAATCAGCACCGTGCCGAGGTCCAGCTGATTGACCTGGTTACTCAGGCGCTGAATAAACATCACTAAATCGGGGTGCCCGAAATAGCGGCGCTGATCCGGGCGCATCACCTGATAGCGAGCGTCTTCGAGCGGCAGCGCGTTAGCGCCGACGATGCAGCCATTGGAGAAAGCGCCGATGGACTGCGCGCTACCGCCAATAGGATGGTCGATTTTTTGCCACGGCGTTGCCGCTAAAGCCTGAGCGCTGGCGGCCAGCGCCAGCAACCCTACCAGGAGTTTTTTCATCGTCTTACCAGCGAGGAAGCGGGGAAGAAACGTCAGCGTTCTGAGCGCGCTGGCGCAGCAGGTGATCCATCAGCACGATAGCCAGCATCGCTTCGGCAATTGGTACCGCGCGAATGCCTACGCAAGGATCGTGACGGCCGCGGGTGATCATCTCCACTTCTTCGCCTTCGCGATTAATGGTTTTACCCGGCACCGTAATGCTCGAAGTCGGCTTCAGCGCCATATTGGCCACAATCTGCTGGCCGCTGCTGATGCCGCCCAGGATGCCGCCGGCGTGATTGCTCTGGAAGCCCTGTTTAGTGATTTCGTCACGGTTCTGGCTGCCGCGCAGGTTTACAACGCCAAAGCCTTCACCAATCTCCACCCCTTTCACCGCGTTGATGCTCATCAGCGCGTGGGCAATATCTGCGTCCAGGCGGTCAAATACCGGCTCGCCGAGGCCCGGCGGGACGTTATCAGCCACGACGGTAACTTTAGCGCCGATGGAATCACCCTCTTTTTTGAGGCCGCGCATCAGCTCGTCGAGTGCTTCAATTTTATCCGGGTCCGGGCAGAAGAACGGGTTCTGTTCAACCTGTTCCCAGTCTTTGATTTCCAGCGGCACGTCGCCCATTTGCGTCAGGCAGCCACGGATTATGATGCCGAATTTCTGCTCAAGATATTTCTTGGCAATCGCCCCTGCGGCTACGCGCATTGCGGTTTCACGGGCGGAAGAACGACCGCCGCCGCGATAGTCGCGCAGGCCGTATTTCTGCTCGTAGGTGTAATCTGCATGCCCGGGACGGAACACGTCTTTGATGGCGCTGTAATCCTGTGAGCGCTGGTCGGTGTTTTCGATAAGCAGGCCGATGCTGGTTCCGGTAGTCACGCCTTCAAATACGCCGGAAAGAATTTTGACCTGGTCCGGCTCGCGGCGCTGGGTGGTATAGCGTGAAGTCCCCGGGCGGCGGCGATCGAGATCGTGTTGCAGGTCAGCTTCGGTAAGCGGAATGCCCGGCGGTACGCCGTCAACAATACAGCCCAGCGCGATGCCGTGAGATTCACCAAATGTCGTTACGCGAAAAACCTGTCCAATACTGTTACCTGCCATCACGGCTCCTTATTACCGTTGTCGTTGTTGTGTTGTGCGCGGGAAGTAAAACGAGCCACAGGGCTCGTCTACGTTCGGCAATTAATCTTTGTAGATGCTGAAATGTTCGTGCGCCGCAATCAGCTGCGCTTTGGTCAGCATAAATACGCCGTCGCCGCCGTTGTCGAACTCAAGCCAGGTAAACGGCACCTCCGGGTATTGCTCCATCAGATGTACCATGCTGTTACCGACTTCACAAATCAGAATCCCGCCGTCGGCCAGATAATCCGGCGCACAGCCAAGGATACGGCGTGCCAGCTTCAGGCCGTCGCTGCCTGCGGCGAGGCCAAGCTCAGGCTCAAAATGATACTCGCCCGGCAGGTCGGCCATGTCTTCTTCATCAACATACGGCGGGTTGGTGACGATGACGTCGTACTGCACTTTTGGCAGGTCGCGGAACAGGTCAGAGCGAATCGGCGTGACGTTATGGTCCATGCCGTGCTCGGAAATGTTCTGCTCGGCAACCGCAATCGCGTCCAGCGAGATATCAACAATGTCTACTTCCGCGTTCGGGAATTCGTAGGCGCAGGCGATGCCGATGCAGCCGCTGCCGGTACACATATCGAGAATATGCTGCGGTTCGTGCTCAATCAGCCCGGCAAAGCGGTTATTGATTAGCTCACCAATCGGCGAACGCGGCACCAGCACGCGCTCGTCCACGTAAAACTCATGCCCGCAGAACCACGCTTTGTTGGTCAGGTAGGCAACCGGAACACGCTCGTTGACGCGGCGAATCACGCGCTCAACGATGCGGTGGCGCTCGCTTGGCGTCAGGCGGGCGGTGCGCATGTCTTCAGGAATATCCAGCGGCAGATAAAGGCTCGGCAGAACCAGCTGAACGGCTTCATCCCACGGATTATCGGTGCCGTGACCATACCAAATGTTGGCGGCGCTAAAGCGGCTGACTGCCCAGCGCAGCATGTCCTGAATGGTATGCAGCTCGTTCACTGCCTCATCGACGAAAATTTTATCCACGTTGCCCTCCGCAGGCGACTCACGCTAGTTCAATAATAGTCGGCTAGTTTGCCATGAAGGCCGCGACAAATCAGCATCCATCCACTCTCCGGGGCAGGGAAAATTGCGTTTTCTTTATTGCCGGAGGAGAAAGCAGGTAAACTGGCGCGAAAGCGAATGCGAGATGGGAAGCACATGAAAAAGAAATCACCGCTCAGTTCTGAAGATGAGGCGCTATTCCGCGGCCTGATGAGCGGCACAAAGAAACTGGCGCAGGACACTATTGTTCACCGCCCGGTGCGTAAAAAAGTTGCGGAAGTGCCGGTAAAGCGGCTGCTGCAGGAGCAGGCGGACGCCAGCCACTATTTTTCCGATGAATTCCAGCCGCGCCTCGCCACCGAAGGCCCGATGAGCTACGTGCGGGAAGACGTCAGCCATTTTGAACTCAAGAAGATCCGCCGCGGCGACTACTCCCCGGAACTGTTTCTTGACCTACACGGCCTGACCCAGCTACAGGCAAAACAGGAGCTTGGCGCGTTGATAGCCGCCTGCCGCCGCGAGCATGTGTTTTGCGCCTGCGTGATGCACGGCCACGGCAAGCACGTTCTCAAGCAGCAAACGCCGCTGTGGCTTGCCCAGCATCCACACATTATGGCTTTTCATCAGGCACCGAAGGAATACGGCGGCGACGCCGCGCTGCTGGTGCTGATTGAGGTTGAGGAATGGCAACCGCCTGAGCTTCCGTAGGATCTGCGTCGGGGATGCCTCTCGCCTCGGCAGAAATAGCGCAACGAGCTGTTCCCTCGCCCCTTTGGGGAGAGGGTTAGGATGAGGGGAAAAATCCCGAGCACCTGAAAAGCAAAAGAGCCGCTTTCGCGACTCTTTTTTCATGCTCACAGCAATCAGATAGCCTTCGCCACCTTAAAGTTGCAGGGGCTCATCTGCCAGTTAAACACCCCTTTTCCGGTTTCCGGATCCAGCGTGACGTTGGCAATTGCCGAAGTGGTAAACATCGGCGGGGCCTCTTCCGGGCAAAGCTCGGAGACAAGGTAGCCAACCAGCGGCAGGTGGGAAACCACCAGCGCAGATTCTACGCCTTCATTTGCCAGAGCTTGCAGGTAGTCACCTACCAGGCCCACATCGCCGCAGGGCCGCAGCTCCGGCAGGATGTCTTCTTTCTCCGGGAGGTTCAGCGCTTCCCGCACCACGTCCAGGGTCTGTTCAGCTCGCAGGTAAGGGCTCACCAGAACACGTTCGATACTCGCCACCTGACCCGTTAACCAGGTCGCCATCAGACGGGATTCATCGCACCCACATTGGGTTAAGGGACGAACCGAGTCGCTGGCAGCATCGAGTGCTGCGTCGCCGTGACGCATGATAAAAACTTGCATATTGCACCGCTTTTGTTAACCAGGAACGCCAGAACCCGCACGCTAAAAAAGTGGGGGTTCCCGGCAGCCGGGCATTGTGCCTTATCCGTACATCGAATGAAACGCTGTCTTTTACCTCAATGCTGCAAGTATAGTCAATATCTGTTTACAAAATGACCTTGCAGCGTACATTTGACGGTTTTCAGAGCGCCGTTTCGTCAACCCCGGTTGCCGCCTGCGGGTTTAGCGCGGGCCAGAAACTAAGGTGTTGTTCCGCCATAATTATCAATCTTTCGCAGGGTTCGAAACGCTCCCCGTACTGCCCCGCCAGACGCCGTAATCTTGCCACAATATCGGCCGCACCCTGGCTGTCCATATACCTGAACGGCCCGCCCAGGAACGGCGGGAAACCAATCCCGAAAACGCCGCCGATGTCGCCATCTCTTGCGCTTCGCACTACGCCTTCATCCAGGCAGCGGGCGGCTTCGTTCAGCATCATCATCACGCAGCGCTCGGCTATCTGTTCCGGTGCCTGGCGTCCGTGTGGCGACACGCCGATGAGCTTATAAATCGCAGGGTCGGCCTGTTTCTTGCTTTTACGCCCTTTCGCTGGATAAAGATAGAAACCGCGACCATTTTTTCTTCCTTTGCGGTCGTCCTTAAGAATCGCATCCACGCTGCCCGGGGCGGCAAAGCGCTCGCCGAAGGCCTGGTGCAAAATCGGAATAATTTTAGTCCCAACGTCAATGCCCACTTCGTCCAGCAGTTGAATCGGCCCGACCGGGAAACCAAACTTAACCAGCGCCTCGTCGATGCGTTCCACCGGCTCGCCTTCCACCAGGCAGCGCATTGCTTCATTGATGTAGGGAGCAAGAATTCGGTTAACGTAGAACCCGGCGCTGTCGCCGACCACAATCGGCGTTTTGCCCTGTTTTTTGGCCAGTTGAACGGTTGTGGAAATCGTTTCCGCGCTGGTTCCGGCGTGCGGGATAACTTCCACCAGCGGCATTTTATCTACCGGGCTGAAGTAATGCAGGCCGATGACCTGCTGCGGGCGGGCGGCCTGCGCCGCAATATCCGCTATCGGCAGCGACGAGGTATTCGAGGCAAAAATGGTATGCGGGGCAGCATTTTGCTCCACTTCGGCTACCATTTTCTGCTTCAGAGCCAGGTCTTCAAACACCGCCTCAACGACGATATCGCGCTGATGGAAGCCGTGGTAGTCAGTTCCGCCGGAGATACGAGCCAGCTCACGCTGCCGCTCCGCGGGTTTCATATGGCGGCGGCGCATCTTTTTATCCAGCAGATCCCAGCTGTACTTCAGCGCGTGGTTGATGCCTTCATTGTTAATGTCTTTGATGCGCACAGGCAGCTTGCCTTTAGTGGCGGTCACATAGGCGATACCGCCGCCCATCATCCCGCCGCCCAGCACGCCCACGGCGTTCAGCGACCGAGGTTTAGCTTCGCCGCCGTACTCTTTTTTCAATTCGGTACTGGCGAAGAACAAGCCCCGCAGCGCGGCAGATTCCGGTGACATAGCGAGTATGCCGAAAGCTTTCGCCTCCGCCTCGTAGCCGCTTTTACTCCCCTGCTCCAGCCCGATGCGGATGACATCAATAATGCGGCTGGTCGCCGGATAGTTGCCCTGAGTCTTTTCCTCCGTCTTTTTACTGACGAGGCTGAACAGCAGCGAACGGCCGAGAGGACCGGCAAGAATACGCTCTTTCACCGGCAGCTCACGGGAAGGTTTACGCCCTTTAAGCGCCAGCTCAACCGCGGTTTCCAGCAGAATAGATTCCGGCACCACATCATCCACCAGCCCCAGCTTCAGCGCCTGGCGCGGGCGCAGCTGTTTGCCGGTCAGGATCATATCCAGCGCATTGCTGACGCCAATCAGGCGCGGCAGACGCTGGGTTCCTCCGGAACCCGGCAGCAGGCCGAGCTGCACTTCCGGCAACCCGAGCTGGGTTTTCGGTGAATCAGTACAGATACGCGAATGGCAGGCCAGCGCCATCTCCAGCCCGCCGCCAAGGCAGGCTCCGTGAATAGCGGCGATGACCGGGATCGGCAGCGCGGCAATTTCCGCCATAATTTGCTGCCCCTGACGCGCCAGTTCCTGCGCTTCCTGAGCGGTTTTGCAGCCGGCTATCATGTTGATATCCGCCCCGGCGATAAAGTTATCCGGCTTGCCGGAGATAAACACCAGGCCCTGCACGCTCGGATTGTCGCGCAGTTTTTTGATTATACCGTGCACCTGAGAGCCAAACTCGGCCTTCAGGGTATTCATTTTCTCGCCGGGAACGTCGATAGTGACAACCGCAACGTTATCCAGCCGAATGTGTAAATCGAATGCGCCTTTGTGCTCCATTATTCGGCCTCCAGAACCATAGCTGCCCCCAGCCCGCCCGCCGCACAGGCGGTAACCAGGCCAAAGCCGCCGCCGCGACGGCGCAGCTCGTGCAGAGTTTGAGTGATCATTCGCGCCCCGGTGGCAGCAAACGGATGACCATAGGCAATAGACCCGCCCAGCACGTTGAATTTGGCATCGTCCACCTCGCCCGTGGCGTGGGCGCGCCCAAGCACGTTGCGGGCAAAGTTTTCGCTGGAAAGCATTTTCAAATTAGCCAGCGTCTGAGCGGCAAAGGCTTCATGCATATCAAACAAGGTGAGATCGTTTAGCGTGATCCCGGCGCGCTCCAGCGCCAGCGGCGTAGCCCACGCAGGGCCAAGCAGCATGTCCTGCCAGACATCAATAGCGGTAAAAGCGTAGCTGCGCAGGTAGCCCAGCGGTTTAAGGCCGAGCTCTTTTGCGCGGGATTCAGTCATCAGGATGACTGCCGCCGCACCGTCGGTAAGCGGTGTACTGTTTGCTGCGGTTACCGTGCCGTGCTTGCGGTCAAAGGCCGGGCGCAACTTCGCATAATCGGCGAGGCTCGAGCCTTTACGCACATTATTATCTTCGGCAAACGGCTGACGATAAGGCGGAATAAACGCGGTCATCACCTCTTCGGAGAGCTTACCTTCCTGCCAGGCCTGAGCGGCACGTTCGTGGGAACGGTGAGCCAGCGCGTCCTGTTGTTCGCGGGTAATGCCGTGGGTTTTCGCCATCTGCTCGGCGGTATCGCCCATTCGCAGGCCGGTTGAATACTCGGCAACAGCCGGAGGAACCGGGAGCAGGTCACGCGGGCGTAATTTGGAAAATAGTTTCAGGCGCTGGCCGAGGGTACGCGCTTTATTGGCATCCACTAAAGTACGGCCCAGCTTTTTACTCACCCCGATAGGCAGCACGGATGAGGAGTCTGCGCCTCCGGCAATCCCGGCGCGAATGGTTCCGGCCATCAGGCTTTCAGCCACGTTTGCCACTGCCTGGAAGCTGGTCGCGCAGGCGCGGCTAACGCTGTAGGCGTCGGTATGCACGCTCATCCCCGTTCCGAGGACGATTTCACGGGCAATGTTCGGGGCTTCGGGCATCTGAACAACCTGGCCAAATACCAGTTGCTCAATGACTTCCGGCGGGATTTCGCTGCGGGCCATCAACTCGCTGACCACCATATTGCCGAGATCGACGGCGGGTATGCCGTGAAAAGCCGTGGCCTGGCGGGCAAACGGCGTACGTAAACCGCTAACAATGGCAATACGATCGCCCTGGCGGGTAATCAACGGCAGTGCCTGACTCATAACGCTCCCCTGCTAAAAAAAGTGAATACAGACAAAAAAGTGGTCTGACCTGATCACAGTCTTAACTAAAAATTCACATCCAGCCAACTGGCTGGCTAAAAAATTGGGAGAGGCGACACGAATTATTACACAACGTAAGAGAACGCCCTCGAAAATCGAGGGCGCAGAAGGAAGGATTAACGCAGGCCGAGCTGGAAGATCATAGTTTCAGCCTGGCAGCTGAACACGAAGTCGATATCCAGCTGCACGCCGTCCGCCACTTCGATATAACGCGGGGTGATCTGGCAAGGTTCCGATTCCACTTCGCGGGCTTTGGCGGTTAACGCCGCCAGCACTTCGTCAGCCTGCTTTTTGTCAGCGAATACGCGGCTGTAGGTAGCGATGCAATCGGTGTTGTCGATAATGGAACCGACATCAATGCAGCAGCAAACTGGGGTTTCATCGGCGGTATTTTTACTCATCACGCTTTCCTCTGTAGTGCAGCTTAAAATGGAGAATAGTTAAAATAATTGTCGTTATTTTACGCCCGCGGTTGTCTCTGCTCCAGTTGATAATTCTCACAAAGTCTACAAGTGACGGAAATCACACTTAAAAATGATCTAAAACAAATTACATCCCCCATCAGGGGGGAAGTTCCCCGCGGTTTTGCCAACCAGATCTCGTTTTTAAGATCAAACTTGAAAAACTTTAGAAACAAACTTGCAACATCCTCTCTGGTCAGACCTATACTCTCGCCACTGGTCTGATTTCTCTGTACCCGATCAGTCCCTACTATTCGCGCTCCTGTTACGGTACGTAACAATGTTTGCATAAAAATAAATCAATGAGGTTTTGGTCATGAGCCAGAAAAACCTGTTTACAAAGTCAGCCCTCGCGGTTGCAGTGGCAATAGTCTCTTCCCAGGCTTACGCAGCCGGCTTTCAATTAAACGAGTTCTCTTCCTCTGGCCTTGGCCGAGCGTATTCGGGGGAAGGTGCAGTGGCGGATAATGCGGGTTCAGCAAGCCGCAACCCTGCAACAATTATGATGTTTGACCGCCCGTCTTTCTCCGCTGGCGCCATCTTCGTTGACCCGGACGTGAATATCTCCGGCACTTCACCATCCGGTAAAAGCACTGATGCAAAAAACATCGCGCCGACCGCATGGGTACCGAACCTGCACTTTGTTGCACCGATTAACGACCAGTTCGGCTGGGGTGCTTCCGTCACCTCTAACTACGGCCTGGCAACAGAATACAACGACAACTACGCGGCTGGTTCAATGGGCGGTACTACCGACCTGACCACCCTCAACCTGAACCTGAGCGGCGCTTACCGCCTGAACAGTAACTGGAGCTTCGGCCTCGGTTTCGACGCGGTATACGCTAAAGCGAAGATTGAGCGTTACGCAGGTGACTTGCCTCAACTTCTGGCAAGCAAGCTTCCTGCTCAATATAAAGGACTGGTCGGCTCTATTCCGGCAGATACTCAGATTGCTCATCTGAAGGGCGATGAATGGGGCTTCGGCTGGAACGCCGGTATCCTTTATGAAATTGATAAAGACAACCGCTACGGCTTCACCTATCGCTCAGAAGTGAAAGTGGACTTCGACGGCGACTATAAGAGCAGCCTGCCGCCTTCAAGCGCGCTGCCACCTCTGGTTGCTGGCGCCCTTGCTGCCAACCATATCCCTGCGGGCACCGGCGGAGCAACCGTACCGGGTTCTTTGAGCCTGCACCTGCCGGAAATGTGGGAGCTGTCTGGTTACAATAAAGTGGCGCCGAAATGGGCCGTTCACTACAGCCTGACCTACACCAGTTGGAGCCAGTTCCAGCAGTTGAAAGCAACCGGCAGCAACGGTCAGACGCTGTTCTTGAAAGACGAAGGTTTCAAAGATGCTTACCGCATCGCGCTGGGCACCACCTACTATATGGACGATAACTGGACCTTCCGCACCGGTATCGCCTTCGATGACAGCCCGGTTCCGGCCGACAAACGTTCCATCTCCATCCCGGACCAGGACCGTCTGTGGCTGAGCGCCGGTACGACTTATGCGTTTAACAAAGACGCATCCGTGGATGTGGGCGTTTCCTACATGCACGGCCAGAAAGTGACTATCGAAGAAGGCCCATACACCTTCAAATCTGAAGGTAAAGCCTGGCTGTACGGCGCTAACTTCAACTACGCGTTCTAAGTTACCGCCCTGCAAACAAAACCGCCTTCATCATGAAGGCGGTTTTTTTATACCTGCTCGCTCAACTTCTCTTCAAACCGCAATAACCTTCCCGCGTTACCCAGTACCAGCAGCGTGCTGAGATTATGCAGAAGCGCGGCAACCACCGCGCCCGATGCCCCCAGCCAGCCGAAAGCGGCCATTGCCACAATAGCCAGCGTCCAGCCCAGCCCGATAAACACGTTTACCTGCAAAGTGCGGCGGCAGCGGCGGCTTAAACGAACGCAGGTGCCGAGCCGACGTAAATCACTGCCGATGAGCACGATATCCGCCGATGACATAGCAATGTCTGACCCGCCCGCTCCCATCGCCACGCCGACCACTCCTGCCTTGAGCGCCAGCGAATCGTTGATGCCGTCGCCGATAACCATTGGCCGGTAACCGCTATCAATTTGCTGTTTCACCTGGTTGAGCTTGTCCGCAGGCAGCGCCCCGGCAATCACATCCGTTATCCCCACGCTGTGGGCGATGCGGCCTGCAACGGACTGACGGTCGCCGGTCAGCAGCAGTTGCCGGTTCAGGCCAAGCTCCCGCAGCTCGGCCATTGCCGTTGCGGCCTCACCGCGCAGGCTATCGGCCAGCAGCAGCCAGCCAAGAAAACGGCCTTCCAGCGCCAGGCCAACTACCGGCCCATCGTGTTCCGGCACTTCCGGCAGGTCTGCCACGCTCGTTGTCAACAGTTCTGGCCTGCCGAGCACGGCTTCGCCCTGCGGCGTTGCGGCAGAGATGCCCAACCCCTGAAGCTCACGCACGTTTTCCAGCGGCAGCCACTCTTCACGCGGGGCGATGTCGCTCAGGGCACGGCTTACCGGGTGGTTGCTGGTTGCGCCCAGGCTGGCGGCAAGCGCCTTCAGCTGCTGCTGAGTCACGCCGTCTGCCGGAGCCAGCGCCTCCAGCTGTAGTTTGCCATGGGTCAGGGTGCCGGTCTTATCGACCACCACGGCGTTAACTTCCGCCAGCTCCTCAAGGAATGCCGCGCCACGGATTAGAATGCCGTGGCGGGCGGCCACCGTTAACCCTGCAATAGAAGAAGCCGGGGCGGAAAGCACCAAAGCGCACGGGCAGGCGGCGACCAGCACGGCCAGCATCGCCTGAGCATCCTGGGTCAGAAACCAGGTGCTGGCGGCAATCATCAAAACCAGCAGTAAATAACGGGCAGCATGTCGCTCCAGCAGCCGGGTAATCGGCGGGCTTGCCTGCTCGGCGCTTTGCATCAGGGCAATGACTCTTCCGAGCGTGGAGGTTTCACCGGTACGCGTTACCCGCACGCGCAGCAGCCCGTCAAGGTTAATGGCCCCGCCGTACACTTCGCTGCCCGGTTCAACCTCCTGCGGCACCGACTCGCCGGTAATCGGAGCGGTATCCAAGCTGGCTTTGCCCTCCAGCACCAGCCCGTCCGCGGGAATATGGTCTCCGGCCCGGACTTCTACTACGTCGCCGGGCTGTAAATCGTGGTTGTCGATATCGTGCAGATTGCCTTTGCCATCAACGCGCCGCGCCCGGCTTCGGGTCAGCTTGCTCAGCGCTTCTATAGCCTCCTGAGAACCAATCACGCTGCGCTCTTCAAGAATATGGCCAACAATCATAATCAGCGGCAGCAGCGCGGCGGTGAGCAGGTCGCCGGTTGCCCACGCCCCGAGCAAAGCCAGGGCAATAAGCTGGTCGGTCAGGCCGTGCAGGCTGGGGTAACGCAGGCTGTGCCAGGCGTGGCGCAGCACCGGCACGGCAACCACCAGCGATGCGGCTCCCAGCAGCAAATCGGCCACCGCAACCTGCTCCGGGGCCAGCCAGCGCCAGAGGAGCCCGAGGATCAGCGCCCCGCTGGCTATCAGTGCCAGCAATAACTGGCGGGTAATATGCCGCTGCTCCTGGCGCGTCAGCGCGCCGCCCGGCTGTGCAGATGAGGTGCTCATGGTGTGGAATTATCCTTTTGCTCAACGCCCTGCAGGATCAGGTGGGCATCATCCTGCGGCGACACGGTGACCACCGATCCCGCTTTAGACAGGATCTCAGCGATCCGCTGACGATAAATCCTGCCCATTAAATCCGGATCGTCACGGTTATTAGCCAGATGGGTAATTGTCGCGGTATCCGACTGCGCTTTTGCCACGCTTTCCTGAGCCTTAGCCTGGGCGGTCTGCCGGAGCTGATCCGCCTGTTGCACGGCTTTCTGCCGGGTGAGCGAGGCGTCGCTCTGAGCGGTGGCGATAGCTTTAGAGGCCTGCTGGCTGGCGGTCAAAACCGCATTGAAGGCGGCAACCGTGGCAACCGGCAGCGCCGACTGAACCGTGACCCGTTCAAGCGTGATACCTGCATCACTACCGGACTGCTGAAGGCGCAGCAGATTTTGCTCAATATTATGCTGCACGTCGCTGCGCAATTGTTCGCGCTGTTGGGCAACGTTCATATCATTACCGGGCATTTCCGGGCGAGCGACCAGAATGGTGTCCAGATCGCGTGAGGCACAAACGGCAACCGCCGCGCGCTCTACCAGCCTGTCGAGCAGCGGCAGAACGTGTTTCCCCTGGAGCACATACGCCATCGGCGTTCTGACCCGGTAAAACACGCTGATATCCAACTGCACCACGCCCGCATCTCCGGTCAGCAAGAAGCCGGAACCGGCAATCGCATCGCTGGCCGGGCCGCCGTTAATATCGAGGCTTTGCGCGTCCGATGAGCGCAGCAGCGCGGTAACCCGATGCTCAATCACCCGGTCGGCCCCCGGAACCATCACCACGTCGTTAATCGGCGAAGGCCAGGCCAGCAGCAGGCCCGGCTCGGCCACCCGCTGTTCGGCACCGAAACGCAGCACCACCGCCCTGCTTCCAGGGGGAATTTCACGCACGTTGGAAAACAGCCATGCCGCGGCGGCGAACAACGTCAAAACAAATATCGCGATAAACGCCAGCCGGATCGACTGCGTCCATGGCCCGTTCGGCGGGAGTTTTTGCCGTTCCGTCATGGCTTCTTGTCCGCCGCTTTATCCAGCTGTGGGCCTTCTACCAGCAGGCTGAACGGTTTCGCATCGGTGCGCAGAACCAGCCGGGTTTGTGCATTCACCATGCCGCTGAGGGCGTCAATCTGGCGCAGCAGGCTATAAAGCTGCGGCGCGCTTTCATAAGCCTTGCCGTAAATAGCCGCCGTTTGTACCTGAGCCTGAGCCTCAATATCCGCAGCCTTCACCGAGGCCTCGGCTTCGGTAACACGTGCATCGCGATCGGCAGCAGAACGGATCTCAGCCGCAGCACGCTTCCCTTCCGCCGTTCTTTCTATAGCAATAGTTTCACGCTCGGCGCGCATCCGGTCGACGGTGGCATTCAGCGTTACCGCGGGTAATGTCAGGCGCTCTGTACCCATCTGCACCAGCCGGATGCCGTAGCTTTGCAGCAGCGGCTGGCTGATTTGCTGCTGCAAGTGCGATTCAAACGCCGCCAGCTGGACCTGCTTGCCGTCGGTATTAACCAGCTGCGAGAGGGTAAAACCGCTGGCCGTGGTTTCCAGCGCCGAACCGAGGTAGGTACGGATCTGGCGGGCGGCTTCATCAGGCTGGTTTTGCACCGCACGCATAAAGCGCTGAACGTGCTCGGGGGTATTATCCACCTCCCAAACCGCATAAGACTGGACGATTATCCGCAGCCCGTCTCGCGTGCCTACGTCCTGCAGGCCGCTCGAGGTGGTACGCAGGCGCAAATCAACCACCGTGGCGGTTTCAAAAGGTGCAGGCAAGCGCCAGGCAAGCCCCGGCTCAAGCAGCACGCGCACCGGCTTGCCGAAGCGGGTAATCACCAGTGACTCGCCGGAGCGTACCTGCACCAGGCTGGCAGCGGTGAGCAGAATAAGCACCAGCAACGCGGCGGCGGCAATGCGTTTCCCCATCCCTTTTTTGCCGCCTTCCGGGGCGGAAGAGTGGTTATGGCCGCAGCCACTACCGTGAGAATGATGATGTCCATGAGAATGTGAGTGGCTCACCGGGAAGGCTCCTGTGCGGGTTTTACTGGCGCATCGCGCCGGGCTGCGTCATTCAGGGAAGGAAATTCACGAAGGTCGAGCGTTGGCGACGAACCTGCGCCGATCCGCTGGTCGATAACCAGCAGCGGGCGGCCGCTAAGCGTGAGCTGGAGTTGTTTAAACCACAGCTCGTCGATAAAGACCTGCCCGGCCTGCTGATAAGCATTTTTCTCGGCGGCAAAGCGCACCGCTGTCGCCCTGGCAAGGCTGAGCGCCTCAGTGGCGTTAATTTTCGCCGTATCCTGGCGCACGGCGGCGTTGGTTGCGGCAAGCGCGGCTTTTTCTGCGGCACTGCCCTGCTCCCGGAGGATCAGCGACTGGGCGGCAATTTGCGCGGCCTGTACGCCGTGGAACGCGTCCGCCGCGCCCGCCGGTGGATGAATAGCTTCAACAACCGTGGAAAGAATTTCGACGCCGCTGCCCAGGCTATCAAGCTGCTGCTGGACGGCGCGATTTATCTGCGCGGCTAAATCGTCACGACGCTCGCTCAGCACATCGTCAAGCGTGAGCGAAGAAAACTGATGCACCAGCACCTGATTGGCGGTGCTGCGCACCAGTTCGGCAAGATTGGCCGAGCGGTAGGTTGCCGCCAGAGCGGCTTTATCCGTCAGGCCGATGCGCCACATAAAGCGCACGTCGCTGTTAACGATTTGCAGGCTTTGCTGGTCACCGCTCTGGCTGGCGATTATCTGCGCCTTATCGAAATTGTGGGTCGCATCCCACAGGCGGTCTGCGCTGGCCGGAGCCGGCCCTTCGGCGTCCACCAGCGGAGAGGCTTTCTGAGTCGCAGGGTCTTCCCCGGCTGCCAGCTCGTGCACCTGACCATTTTCGGTCAGCAGCACCCGGCCAAACGGCCACGGCATGCCGACGTGCAGGCCCGGTTCCAGCACTGCGACCGACCGGCCAAAGCGTTCATAGACCCCGCGCTGGGTAGCGGAGATTTGCTGTAGCCCGGTCAGCAGCCAGCCACAGAGCAGCATCAGCGCCAGCATCGGGAAAAAGGCGCGCCGTAAAACGGTAAACGCCCACACCTGACGCAGGTCGATGCCGAAGCGCTGGTGAAGTTCCTGCTGCAAAAAACGCAGCGGGCGCGGCGGCCAGCTAAGCTGTGCAGCAAGCTGGCTTTTGGGAATAAGCTTTGGTTCGGCGGAACCATCCCCCGGCGGTGCAAACAGGGAAAACAGACCCCGCAGCATAAACTCGAGCGCCACCAGGCCAACCAGCAGCGCGGGCAGGTTTATCACCAGCGAGCTGTTGAGCTGCGGCCAGATAAACGCGGGCAACGTCAGGAGTTGTACCGCCATGACCAGGCGCAGTACCGGCGCAATCTGCCCGGCCTCCGGCGAAGCCTCTTTTGCTATAGCGCTGAGGTGCCGCTCGGCAACCAGCGCGGTGAAGATAGCCGCAGCCAGGCAGCCAACGGCTATCCAGCGGTTATTATCGGCCGCAAGAGGAACGTAGCTGCTGCTCCAGCCGCACAGCGCGATATAAATCGTCAGCGCGGCAAGCGAGCCGGACCAGATCCCCTCGGCCTTGAAAAAGTTTTCGATGCGGCGGAAGTTCAGCGGCACGGAGGCGGTAAACCAGCGGGCTAAGGCTCCCGGCGGCGGCTCCGCTTCCGGGGTTTGTTGTGGCACGGGCGGCGGCGAAAATTTTGCGCTGCGCCACAGGCAAATACGCTGGGCCGCATGCAGCGAAATAACCAGCAACAATAGCGCGGCGGCGTTGCTGCACAGCAGAGGAACCCAGCGCGAGGCGGGTTCCAGCAGGCTGATGGTCAGCGCCAGCATAAGCATCATAAACAGCGGAATAGCCAGCACGAACACGACCCGCGCAAGGAGTCGGGCTTGCCCGGACGCCAGCGAATAGCGCGCGGGAAGCGCAGGCGGCAGCAATTCAGCTTCAGGTAACTGGGAAGGCGACATGGTCTTAAAAGGAATAAGGTGCACAAGAGTTGTGCAGCATTTTCAGGTTGTTACCTTATAACATACCAACACAAAATGCTGATGGGTAAAGATGTGTCAATTTATGTCATTCTGATGACAATAAAAAAGCGAGCAACCGGTGCTCGCTTTCTCTTAACCATCACCCCGCTTACTGGGAGTCGATGTCTTTCAGGTCGTCCTGAATTGCCGCCGCGTTCGGGTTGGCTTCCGGCTTAAGCTGGCCGCCGTTCGCCAGGAAATCGTGGCGCTGGAAGTAAGCTTCTCGCACCGTAATGTACGGGTCGGAAGACTGGCGCAGCAGGCCGTCGGAGTCCAGCAACTGGGCGCGGGTTTCGATACCTTCCACCGTCCATTTACCGATAGACATCGGCCAGGTCAGCCAGGAGAGCACCGGGTAAAGCGTATCGGCGAAGTCGCCGCCGTCTTCACGCACGGTAAAGCTTCCGTAACCCGGCAGCATCACATAAGGGCCATAGCCCGCGCCGTAGTGGCCGAGCGTACTGCCGAAGCGGTGCGGTTCAACACGCTGCAATTTGGGGTTCGCCATACCGGCGACGTCAATAAAGCCGCCCATCCCCAGCAGGGTATTAAGGAAGAAGCGCGTAAAGTGCACCATCCCCTGGTACGGGTCGCCCTGTACGAAGTAGTTCACCATCGTCGCAGGTTCTTCAAGGTTGCTGGTGAAGTTGCTCAGGCCGTTACGCGCCGGAACCGGCACGTAATCTCGCCATGCAACGGCCACCGGGCGCAGCACATACGGGTCCAACACGTTGTAGTTAAAGTTGAACATTGAACGGTTGAACCCTTCAAGCGGGTCCGAACGCCCCTGAGGCTGCTGGCTGCCGGAGCTGGCGCACCCCACTAAAACCGTGGTCGCCAGGGCAAGCCCTGTCAGGCGGAAATTCATTAGCGTCTCCCTATTATTGTTTGTCTGCGCTTTCAGTGGTGCCCGTTTCGCTTTGGGCCCCCGCCTGCTCGATGCTGCGCTCAATCACGGCGCGACGCCGATCGCCCGCCGGTAAAATTTTCAGCATTGTTTGCCACGCCCCAACCGCTTCACGGTAGCTCTGGCGCTCAAAAGCATTGAACGCCAGCAGGCTGAGCACGCGAATATTCGTGTGGTCATCTTTTAGCATTTCGCGGAGCAGGAGACCACCCAGCTGGTTGTCATGCGCGTCGGCGGAGCGGGTCAATACTTCAGCATAGCCCAGCTTTGCTTCGGCGTTTGCGGGCGCAAGTTTATAAGCACGAGCAAAGGCTTGTGTGGCCGTAGTTGCGTTATTTAACACCATGCCGATGCGCCCAAGCATCATCCAGCCCTCAAGATTATCAGGCTGGAGCTGTAATCGCGTGCGTAATCCTAACCCAAGTCGCGCCATCTCTTCCATAGTCAGGGGCGCTGCCTGCTGGTCCAGAACACGTTTTAACAACGCAGGCGTCTCGGCGGTCGCCTGCTGCCAGGCTCTGACCTGGCCCAGCCCGGAGGTTTTCAGATAACTGCCAGCGCTTACCGCCACCAGCGCCAGCGCTCCGGGTAAAAACACCCACAGCGAGATTTTCCCGCCGGCCTGTTGGCCCGGATGAGCTTCATCGTCACCCGCGAGTGAAATCTTTTGCCGACGGCGACTTCGCAGCACAATCACCCCGATACCGCCGAAAACAAACAGCGCGGGAAGCGCCCACAGCACGAGGGTTGCCGGGGTTAAAGGCGGCTCATAGGTCACAAAGTGGCCGTAGCGCTCAACCATATAATCGATGATTTGCTGGCTGCTTTTGCCCTGCTGCATCAGCTCGTAGACCTTGAGCTTCATGTCAGAGGCAATCATCGAGTTGGAGTCGGCGATGCTGTTGTTCTGGCACTTCGGGCAGCGCAGCTGCTCGGTAAGCTGGCGGAACTGCTGCTCCTGCACCTCATCTTTAAAGGTATAAGTGTCGATGGCGGCAGCCGCATGGCAGCTAAATGACACGGCAATGAAAAAGAGCAATGTGCGCATCATGAGCCTGCCTCCTGGCTGTATTTATCCCACAGCGGCTTCAACTCCTCCCGCCAGACACGATCGTTAAGATCGCCCGCGTGGCGGTAACGAATGATCCCTTTACCGTCGATCAGGAACGTTTCCGGCGCGCCGTAGACGCCCAGATCCAGCCCCAGCATGCCGTTGCCGTCAAACAGGCTCAGCATGTACGGATTGCCGAGATCGCGCAGCCAGCCAATGGCCTTGTTACGGTCGTCTTTATAATTCATGCCCACCACGCGGATGCCCCGGGCGGAAAGCCCGTTGAGGAATTTATGCTCGGCACGGCAGGTTGGGCACCAGGTCGCCCAGACGTTAAGCAGCAGCGGCTTGCCGTCCGCCAGCACTTCACTGCCCCAGACTTTGCCGGGCTGCTCGAGAGATTCAAGGCGGAACACCGGCACAGGTTTGCCAATCAGCGCGGATTCTAGATCGGTCGGCGCTTCGCCCTGTGCGTTACGCGCTAGCTGCCAGAGCAGCAGCCCGGCCAGCACCAGGAAAAGCGCCAGCGGAATATAAAGATAACGGCGCTTCATGCTGCGGCCTCCGGCTTAAATTTACGGCTACGGTAGCGAGGGTCGAACAGGCAGAACACACCGCCAAGCGCCATCAGCAGCCCGCCGGCCCAGATCCAGCGTACGAACGGCTTATAGTAGAGGCGCACCGCCCAGCTTCCGTCCTCCAGCTCTTCCCCCAGCGCGGCGTACAGGTCGCGGGTAAAACCGCCGTCTATGGCGGCCTCGGTCATCATCGCCCGGCTGCTGTTATAGAAGCGTTTCTCGGCGTGCAGCGTGGCTTCCGATTTACCCTCACGCGTTACGTCGATAACGCCAACACCGCCGCGATAATTAGGGCCGGTTATCTCGCGCACTTCGCGGAACACAAAGTGATACTGGTGAATGTTGATGCTGTCCCCGGACTTCATGCGTACATCACGCTCTACGCTGTAGCTCTGGCTAAAAGCGATGCCGACTACGGTCACAGCCAGGCCAAGATGTGCGGAGACCATGCCCCAGTGGCTGGCCGGAATTTTGCGTAACCCATCCCACAAACCGTGGCGATGCGTCGCCCGCTGATAAACCTCCACCAGCGCCAGCACAAACACCCAGACGGCCATCAGCAGGCCGACAACCGTCATCGCTTCGATGCGGTCCTGCATCAGCCAGGGTAACAGCAGCGACAATGCAAGAGTCATCACCACCGCCAGCAGCAGATGCTTACGCAGCTTGCCCGGCTCGTCGCGCCGCCAGCGAACCAGCGGCCCAATCCCCAGCATCAGGGCAAACGGCGCCATCAGCGCGGTAAACATGGTATTGAAGAACGGCTCGCCGATGGAAATACTGCCCAGCCCGAGCTGCTTATGTACCAGCGGCAGCAGAGTCCCTAACAGCACGACCAGCATGGCGGCAATCAGCAGCACGTTGTTGCCGAGCAGGAAGGATTCACGCGACCAGAGATCGTTGCTGACGCGGGAGCGAACCTTGCTGCCCTTCACCGCGTACAGCAGCAGCGAACCGCCGATGACTATCACCAGGAAGGCGAGGATAAACATGCCGCGCGCCGGATCGGAGGCAAAGGAGTGCACCGATACCAGCACGCCGGAACGAACCAGGAACGTGCCAAGCAGGCACAGCGAGAAGGCGCTAATCGCCAGCAGCACCGTCCAGGCCTTAAAGCTGCCGCGTTTTTCGGTGACGGAGAGCGAGTGGATAAGCGCCGTCCCCGCCAGCCACGGCATAAAGGAGGCATTTTCTACCGGGTCCCAGAACCACCAGCCGCCCCAGCCCAGTTCGTAATAGGCCCACGCCGAGCCGAGCACAATACCGACGGTCAGGAAAGCCCAGGCCGCCAGCGTCCACGGGCGGGTCCAGCGTGCCCAGGCGCTATCCAGCCTGCCGCCCAGCAGCGCGGCGATAGCAAAAGCAAACGCCACCGAGAAGCCGACATAGCCCATATACAGCAGCGGCGGGTGCAGGATAAGCCCGATGTCCTGGAGCAGCGGGTTAAGATCCCGCCCTTCAAGCGGGTAGTCCGGCAGCGTGCGGATAAACGGGTTGGAGGTGAAAATAATAAACAGCAGGAAGCCAAAATTGATCATGCCCATTACCGCCAGCACGCGGGCATGGTCCTCCTGGGGCATGCGCCGGGCCGTAAGCGAAACGGCAAACGTCCAGCCGCTCATCATCAGCACCCACAACATCAATGAACCTTCGTGCGCGCCCCAGGTAGCCGCCACTCGATACCATACCGGCAGTTCGGTATTGGAATTGTTGGCGACGTACAACACGCTGAAGTCGTTGACCACAAAAGCGTTCACCAGAATCAGGAACGAAGCGCATAAAGTGATAAACAGCGCCCAGCTAAACGGCCTGCCGGAGGCCATCAGCCGCTTATCGCCGCGAGCCACGCCCCACAGCGGGTAAACGCCCAGCAGCAGCGACCAGCCAAGCGCCAGGCAAAGCAGAACATTTCCGATTTCCGGCATCATGGGGCGTTGTCCTTATACACTTCCGGCGGCTGCTGATGATTCTGCTCCATTGCCGCTTTAACCTCCGGTGGGGTGTAGTTTTCATCGTGCTTCGCCAGCACTTCTTTGGCATGGATTAGCGTCGCGCCTTCCATTACGCCCTGGGCTACCACGCCCTGCCCCTCGCGGAACAGATCCGGCAGGATGCCTTCATAGGTGACATCCACCACGCCGCGCGCGTCGTACAGCTTAAAGCTTACCTTCAGGCTTTTGCTGTCCCGCTTTACGCTTCCCGGCATTACCATGCCGCCGATTCGCAGACGCTGCCCGGTTTCCGGCATTAATTGGCTTTCGGCTTTGCCATAGATAATTTCGCCGGGGGTATAAAACAGATCGATATTGCTGCGCAGGGCGTACAGCACAAGGGTGATAGTCAGCCCCAGCCCGGCCAGCACCGCCACGGCCAGATAGAGCCGGTTTTTACGACGAGGATTCACTTATGCACTCTCCTGACGCTGACGTGCGGCATTGACCCGCTGCTCTCTTGCCTGCTGGCGAGCCACCGCCCGCAGAATGGCGCGGTGCTGATAGCGGCTGTGGAAAAACAGCCCCAGCAGAGGCAGCAGCGTGAAGGCCACCGCCAGCCAGACGTAAAAGGCGTAGCCGCCCATCGCGAAGAATTCGCTCCAGTGAGTAAACGCCCACGTCATGATTTTGCTCCTTTGCCGTTAGCAAGCGCTAACACCCACGGACGACGGCTCTCCTGCAACAGCAGCAGGTTGCGCATGCGCATTAGCGTCAGGGTAATAAACAGCGCCAGGAAGCCAAAAATAGTCCAGCGCAGCGGCGTGCGCATTGAAGGGTCGATGGATTGCTGCATATTGGTGGAGCCTTGATGCAGCGTGTTCCACCACTCCACGGAGAAATGAATAATCGGCAGGTTCACCACGCCCACCAGCACCAGGATACCTGCGGCACGCCCCGCCTGACGGCGGTCATCGAAGACGCTGTAAAGCGCAATCGCGCCCACATACAGGAACAGCAGCACCAGCTCGGAGGTGAGCCGTGCATCCCAGATCCACCAGGTTCCCCACATCGGCTTGCCCCAGGCAGAGCCGGTTACCAGCGCGATAAAAGTAAATGCCGCACCCACCGGTGCCATTGCCATAACCGCGAGATCGGCGGTTTTTATCTGCCACACCAGGCCGATAAAAGCGGCAATCGCCATGCTGGCGTAAATGCCCATCGACCACATGGCCGCCGGCACGTGCAGGTACATAATCCGGTAGCTCTGCCCCTGCTGATAGTCCGCCGGAGCAATACCGAAGCCCCAGACGCAGCCCACCACCAGCAGTATCGCGCTGGCGGCAGCCAGCCACGGCAGAAGCCGGCCGCAGAAGTGATACAGCCGCTCAGGTTTAGCAAGCTGATGTAATGTTTTCCACATAGTTTTTGCTCACAAAACAAAGAATAAAGTTATTGCACGCTTACCCGCAGTGCCGCTGCGGTGGCAAACGGGCTAAGCGTGGCGCTCCCGGCCAGTAACGCGCCAAGAATAGCCATATAGCCCTCCACCGGCAGATGCATCGAGGCGGCATCCATCGCGGCGGTAGCAAAGATTAGTAGCGGGATTGTCAGCGGCAGTACCAGCAGGCTGAGCAGCACGCCGCCCCGCTTCAGGCCGACCGTTAACCCCACTCCGGGCGCGCCAAGGAAGCTCAAGGTTGGCGTCCCCAGCAGTAAAGTGGCCGCCATCACCTGCCAGCCGTAAAAGTCCAGCCCCAGCAGCAGCGCGGCCAGCGGCGAAAGCAATAACAGCGGCAGCCCGGTCACTACCCAGTGAGCGGTCACTTTCGCCAGCACCACCAGCGGTAAAGGCACCGGCATCAGCATCAGCTGTTCCAGCGAGCCGTCCTGAAAGTCGTCCCGGAATAACCTGTCCATTGCCATCAGCGAGGCCAGCAGCGCCGCAACCCAGATAATGCCCGGAGCAATACGCGCCAGCAGTTGAGGTTCCGGGCCAATGCCCAGCGGGAACAAAGTAATGACAATCAGGAAGAACCACAGCGGGTTGGCGATTTCCGCCCCGCGACGAAACACTACCCGCAGCTCGCGCCAGAAAATACGCCGCATCATTGGACGCTGCCCTGCAAATGGATCTGGCGAACCGCACAGCCGAGCGGCTGATGGCTGGTAAGAACAACCATTCCGCCCGCATCGGCATGCTGGCGCAGGCGCTGAGTTAATTTTTCGATGCCGGTCGCATCCAGCGCGGTAAAGGGTTCATCAAGAAGCCACAGCTTTGCCGTGGAGAGCCACAGGCGAGCGAGCGCGGCGCGGCGCTGCTGCCCGGCGGAAAGTTGGTTAACGGGTAAATCTTCAAACCCGAGCAGCCCAATTTGCTCCAGCGCGTCCCAGCGCTGCGCTTCGGCAACATCGGCATGGAAAAAGGTAAGGTTTTCAAACGGCGTGAGAACGGTTTTGATGCCAGGCTGGTGGCCAATCCACAGCAGGTCACTATGGAATAAATCCCGCTGGCGGCGCAGCGGCTGCGCCTGCCAGAATACATCCCCCTCATCGGCCTGAGCCAGACCGGCAAGAATACGCAGAAGCGTGGTTTTTCCTGCGCCGTTTTGGCCCGCCACCTGCACCATTTCGCCCGGCTCAACGCGAAATGACAGCGCATTGAACAGCGTGCGTTCATCACGCTGGCAGGTCAGTTGTCGGGCTTCTAACATCGGGAGGCGCTCCTTGTCTCAGGTGGCGCCAAGCATATCATATTGCCCCATTTTCTTCAGTCCGCGCCCGCGCTACGGCCTACTCCATTAGAGTTATTCCTGTTACTCAGATCAAAGCAGGGACGATTTTTCCCATTAATCACGAGCAGGAGGCAAAAACCGCTACGCTTAAAAGACCGTTTTCTGACGCGGAACCGCCCAATGGACAAGATTGCAAACGACAAGCTAAGTAAAACCGACGAGCTGGAAGTGGACAGCGAAGAGAACACCAGCGGGAAACAAATTGAGCTGGATGAAGACCGCCTGCCCTCCGGCGCGATGGCTATCCACGAGCATATTCGCCACGACGGGCAGAAAGAGCTGGAGCGGGACGGCATGGCGCTGTTCTGGTCCGCCGTAGCGGCGGGGCTTTCCATCGGCGCTTCATTTCTGGCTAAGGGCATTTTTCACGTTAACCTGGTCGGCGTGCCGGGCAGCTTTTTGCTGGAAAACCTCGGCTACACGTTCGGCTTTATTATCGTGATTATGGCGCGCCAGCAGCTGTTTACCGAAAACACCGTTACCGCCGTGCTGCCGGTAATGCAGCACCCAACGGCCAGTAATTTCTGGCTGCTGATGCGGCTGTGGGGCATTGTGCTGCTCGGCAACATCGTCGGCACCGCGCTGGCGGCGCTGGCTTTTGAATACATGCCAATCTTTGACGAAGCCACCCGCCAGGCGTTCGATGATATCGGCATGAAAGTGATGGAAAACCCGCCGGGCGAGATGTTCGCCAACGCCATTATCTCGGGCTGGATTATCGCCACTATGGTGTGGATGTTCCCCGCCGCAGGCTCGGCAAAAATCTTCGTCATCGTGTTGATGACGTGGCTGGTAGCCCTGGGCGATTTAACCCACATCGTGGTTGGCTCGGTAGAAATCCTCTACCTGGTGTTCAACGGCACGCTGCACTGGAGCGAGTTCTTCTGGCCGTTCGCCCTGCCGACTCTGGCAGGCAATATCTGCGGCGGCACCTTTATCTTCGCGCTCATTAGCCACGCTCAGATCCGCAACGATATGAGCAATAAGAAGAAAGCCGAGGCTAAGCGGAAGCAGGAATCGGAAAGATAAAAGTGTTGCGGCTCGAAGTATGGCGGGTAAATTGTACAGGAATCAGGCAAACAGCACTGTAACCCCTTAACCTGGCGACAAAAGCGGGTATACTACGCCCGCTGCGTTCCCTTAGTTAAATGGATATAACGAGCCCCTCCTAAGGGCTAGTTGCAGGTTCGATTCCTGCAGGGAACGCCATTTGAAGTTGACTATACTTTTAGATAAATTTTATACATTCAAAAGGTTAGGAATTTATAAGCCTTTCAGTATTAATTTACATTCATTGATGGATGGATGGATGGATATCTATCTAAATAATTCCAGTTCAATCCAGCTGACGCAAACCGTTTCCACAATTCAACTTCTCAAGCAATATCTGGTGGAAGAGATTGTTTTATCATTATGATTTAAAAGATATTCCCCAAGTGACTTTCATTTTTCCATGTGCATAAATCGATGAATTTATGAATCAAAAGTGTTACTATTCAAATATTTGAAAACCTACCCTCATGAAACCAGAGAAAAAAGTGCTTAAAGAACAGATAGATACAATCAGAATCGCAGCAAGCTCTGCATTGGATATTAATTTGAAAAGCACTCTAGGCCAATATTATACACCTGCAAGCGTATGCCTGTTCATGTCCTCATTATTTGAAAATTTTAATACTAATGTATCCATTCTTGAACCAGGCTCAGGCTCAGGTTCACTCACACTAGCATTTATTAGTAAGTGTGTTGAATCAGGTTCAATAAATAAAATAGAATCAACTACCATCGACATTGAAAATAAAATCGCCCCATACTTATCTGAAAGTATAAAAATATGCCACAGCATTTGCGACGATAAAAATATTAAATTTAATCATTATCACAAGAACAGTGATTTCATTCTCGATGCATTAGAAAATGACAACCATTACTCACATGTAATAATAAACCCTCCGTATAAAAAGATAAATTCCAAGAGTCTTCATTGGAAGGCTTTAGTTGATATGGGTATAAAATCAACTAATTTATATTCAGCATTCATTCTTTTATCCCTTAAAAAACTAAAAGTTAACGGTGAGCTAGTTGCTATTATCCCCCGTTCCTTTTGCAATGGTGTATACCATAGAGAATTTAGAAAATATCTCATCGAAAATACCTGCATAAAACAAATTCATATATTTAATGACAGGAAAGATATTTTTTCTGGAGAGAAAATACTTCAGGAAAACATTATTATTCATTTAGTCAAAGGACAAACTCAAAGCAAAATAAAAATCAGTTCAAGTCAAACTTCTGATTTTTATTTTGATATTAATCACAATCAGTATAAGACAAAAGACATGACAGTTTATGAAACTGATTTTCATAATATTGTTGACTCATGTGACAGAGAGAGCTTTATTAAAATAGCGGCAAATGAGAAAGAGCAAAATGCAATTAAAAAAATATCTTTCTTCAAAGAAAATTTGCTTAGTTTAGGTTTAAAAATTAGTACAGGTGCAGTTGTCGACTTTAGAGTAAAAGACGATTTAACAAATGAGACTTGTGATGATTCATGTGCTTTAATATATTCAACACATCTAAAGAAAACAATACACTGGCCTTTAAAGGCCAAAAAACCTAATGCAATAAAAATATCAAAATCGTCAATCAATAGTCTGTGGAAAAATAATGGGAGTTATATAATATTACGCAGATTTTCTCCAAAAGAAGAAAAACGTAGATTGGTTGCAACTTACTATGATGGCTCATTGCCTGGAGAGTTAATTGGCTTTGATAACAAATTAAATATTATTCATTACGACAAAACTGGGATTGATGAATTAATAGCCAAAGGATTATATGTATATCTTAACAGCAGTGTCTTAGATGATTACTATAGACTATTTGGTGGAAATACTCAGGTAAATGCAACAGATATCCGTCATTTACCTTTCCCTTCAATTGAATCATTGAAAAGAATGGGAGCAAAAATGCAAACCTTAGATATTACTCAGGAACAATTAGACAATATTTTAAATGATGAACTCATTATATCAAAACTAAATTAATCTCGGGATAATTGTATGAACATCATAGAACAACTTAATACTGAAATATCAAATGGCCGTAATGAAATAAAAACAGATAGCCTAAGCATGTCAATAGGTGAAATAATAAATTTATATTATGAAAAAGATATTGAATTAGCCCCAGCTTACCAACGACTATTTCGTTGGAAAGATGATCAAAAATCACGTTTCATAGAGTCTATAATTTTAGGAATACCCTTACCACCTATTTTTGTGGCTCAAAAAGAGGATGGAACTTGGAGTGTTGTTGATGGTTTACAACGCTTATCAACTATACTTCAGCTCACCGGTGTACTTAAAGAAAAGAACGAATTTGGTCAATATGACAATGTAAAAAAGTTAAAATTAACTACAACAAAAAAGCTTCCTTCTTTAGAAGGTTTGACTTGGGATGATTTAACCGACGATATTAAAAGATTAATTAAAAGATCGAAGTTAAATATAAATATAATTCTAACTGAAAATAGCATTCAAGCTCAATATGAATTATTCCAAAGACTTAACACCGGTGGTTCACACCTTGAACCTCAAGAAATTAGAAATTGTTTAATTATTATGACTGATAATGATTTCTATAAAAAAATAAACAACCTTAAAAGTCATCCATCTTTTGATAAATCATTATCTCTCAAAGATAACAAAGTAAACATTGAATATCCTATGGAGTTAATCCTTCGTTACTTTATCTTAAAACACAATTCCATTTCATTTGATAAATACAAAATCCAGAACGCTCTCCTAAGTGATTTCATTGATAACGAAACATTAGAATTAATTTCTGATAAAAACTTCGATATTGACAATGAAATATCAATATTCAAAAGAACTTTTGACTTATTATATGCTCATATGGGTGACAATGCATTTAAGAAATTAAATACAGAAAAAAATCAATTTGAAGGGGCGTTTAATAGTACAAGTTTTGAAGCAATAACACCAGGCGTTGCAAAAAACATTGATAAGTTAGAGAAAATGGACTCTAAGGAATTTGAAGAGTTAATCGCTAATATTTATAAAGAGCCTGCCTTTTTAGATTACTCAAAAAGAGGGACTAAAGCGTTATCAAGAATAAAAGGAATTATATCATTTTCAAATGAGTATTTTTCAAGATGAAAACACCACAGTTAGAAACATATTTAGAAGATGATTTGGCTTGGCGAAAAAAAGAGATATCATCATTGATTCTTATTGCAGAAAATAATGACAACCCAGTATTGCTAAAATCAGTAATACTTCTTTTATACGCCCACTGGGAAGGATATGTTAAAAAAAGCAGTAAAACTTATCTTAAATACATAGCAGAGCTTAAATCCTCTGTGGGTGAATTAACTGAAAACTTCAAAGCGGTGGCTCTAAAATCAATTATATTCCAATGTATTGAAAATTCGGAGTCTCTAAGCCTTCATAATGAGTTGACCATAATGAATAAAATGGGCAATCTAGATAACATGCGCTTTAAGCTTGATATAGATGTTGATAATGATTTACAAAAATGTGTAATAGATACAAAGCACAACCTATCCCCCAGGATATTCAAAAACATTATATCCATCATAGGCCTTAACTATAAACCGGAGTTTGAGTCGAAGGAAGGGCATATCAACAAACATCTTTTAGCCAATAGAAATTTAATTGGTCATGGTGGGAGATATCAGGACAAGGAAGAGGATGAGTTCATCCTTAATATAAGAGAAATAAAAAAACTAAGGGACATTGTTTTTATTATAATAGATAATTTAAAGGATGAGATCATTGAATATGCATCAAAGCAATATTATCTTTCATCTAAAAAAAATGAATGCGATGAATTTCTCAAAAAACAGAGTGTTGAAATATCAATGCTATTATCTAAAATAGATGAAACATATAAATAAAAAGATGCATTTATAAACATCATTGTTGACAAGCGCATTATTATTCACGAAAAACACGACTAAGAAAAAATCATTATGCATATCAATTTATTATAGTATTCAATTACATCTTTATTTCACGATTATCCGAGGCACCTCGCAATTCAAGAAACTAGCAAAACATGGTTATTGATCCAGTAGTTTTTGGGGAGGATAATTGCTTCACATCCACAAAACTGGATGTTCCGGATTGGCGTTCGGTCAACTAAAGACGATAATACACGACTTGATGTAAGTATTGTCGAGATCGGTCCCCCCAAATAATGGTGGGCTGATTGTGGAGTTCTCTTCGGGGAACGCCGGGTTTAACCTTTGACCGGTACGCCAATCTGTGATCAGCTCACCACCATTAGCTTGGCGTCTTTTGGTGGCGATTAGTCCTTACTTACACCAAAGGTAACAAAGATTATGGAAAATCACATATCCCCACCCACCATCACCGCAGTCAATTCCCTTAGCGATCTGCTTGTCCCGCCGTCCATGCTCGATGAACAAGCTGCTGGCCAGGCTATTTGGCGGCTGCGCAAATATATAGATGGGCTGCTCGGTGGCTTAGAGTTTACCGGCAACCGGGTGTACGACCTGAGCGAAACGGAAGAGTATGCGCTCGATCAGGGAGAGGCCTTCAACGTCGGAGAGTTTGTCGAGAGTACCGCCCAGGTGACTCAGGTTCTGACTCAGTATCTTTTTGAGATCTACCTGAACCAGACGCTTGATGAAGGTAAAAAGCACTAATCCCTTTATTGGCGGGCAAACAGCCCGCCTCTTTTGCCTGAAGGGGTTCACGGAGTGAACTGTATGGCTATTTACCTGAGATGTGATGAGCAGAACCTGTGGGTTGAGCAGGGCGACGGTGCGGGTTCTCTTTGTCTCAAACGCAGGCGGAGGTAACCTGGCACAGTTAAGGCTGTTAAGGGTATAATCCCGGGAATTATTTAATCAGCCCTGAAGAAAATCATGACAAAACTCACACTACAAGAGCAGATGCTTAAAGCTGGATTAGTCAGCAGTAAAAAGATGGCTAAGGTGCAGAGAACAGCTAAAAAATCACGCGTTCAGGCTCGTGAGGCGAGAGAGGCCGTTGAAGCCAATAAACAGGCTCAGGTTGAGCGTGATAAAGAGCTGAGCGAGCAGCAGAAGCAGGCCGCTATCGCAAAAGAGTATAAAGCTCAGATTAAACAGCTGATTGAAATGAACAGAATTGTTATTTCGAGGGGCGATATTGGCTATAACTTCACGGACAATAACTTAATTAAAAAAGTTTACGTCGATAAGACAACTCAGGCTCAGCTAACCAACGGCCGCCTGGCCATTGCTCGCCTGGTTTCGGACAAGAATCCTGAAGGCGAATACGCAATTATTCCCGCCATTGTCGCGGATAAAATCAAACAGCGTGATGCCAGCTTTATCGTATTAAGCAGCGAACTCACCCAGGATGCAAAAGACGAAGACGACCCGTACGCTGACTTTGTCGTGCCTGACGATTTGATGTGGTAAGCGGGTTTTACCGGCCTTCAATGACTTAGCAGCAGCCCCGGACATTAACTTAGAGACGACTTATGAATAATGAAGTACCGCTGAAATTCTATGACATCGCGGATGAGTATTCGACCGAAACCGCAAAACCGGTTAGCGAGGAAGAACGCGATCGCCTGGCGCACTATTTCCAGTTGCTGATTACCCGCCTGATGAACAACGAGGAAATCAGCGAAGAAGCGCAGAAAGAGATGGCGGCTGAAGCCGGTATCGACGAGCAGCGCATCGATGAGATTGCAGAATTCCTGAACCAGTGGGGCAACGAGTAGCCTCCCCTGAGGCTATTTCCGTAGCGCCGCCTATTATCTGGCGACGGCACTTGATGCTGCCGTCTTCAGAACGGGCTGGCGTGACGAGCTTTGATCTCTTCCCCGCTAACGGGATGCACAAAATGAAGTTCGCTGGCGTGCAGCATTAGCCGTGGCGTGTGTTCCGTGCCGGGCTGCAAAAGACCGCCGTACAGGTCGCAGCCTAATATCGGGTGGCCCAGTTGCTGGCAGTGAATGCGGAGCTGATGAGTTCGCCCGGTCTCCGGCGTGAGCTGTACCCGCGTCAACGGCAATAAGGTTCCCTCCCCTGACTCTCGAGAAAACCGCTCAACAACCCGATAGCGGGAACGCGCAGGCTTGCCATTGATAGCGCAAATCGACATCAGCGGAAACAGCGCCGGGTCTTTGGCAATCGCCCCATCTATTACCCCTTCGTCATCATTCAGATGCCCGCAGAGCAGCGCGCTGTACACTTTATTCACCGAACGCTGGCTGAACTGCTGGCACAGCGCGGCATTAATAGCCTTATTGAGCGCAACCACCATCAGCCCGGAAGTCCCGAAATCAAGCCGGTGAACCAAAGTGCAGCCGGGGAATAACTTCACCAGTCGATAATGCACTGAGTCGAGATTTTGTGGGTTTTTCCCGGAGAGGCTCAGCAGCCCTGCGGGCTTGTTGATAAGTAGCAGGTGCTCGTCCTGATAAAGGATCTCTATCTCTTCGCGGCACGGTGGGGCAATAAAAGTATCAACAATGGTAGACATCAGGCTGCCCGGCTGGAGAGTGGGTGCGGATGATAACGAATTTTCAGCCGACAGGCGAATCCGGTTGGTACAGCTGCAGCCAGATTTTACCCCCATGACTGCGACATAATTTATCGAGGCATCGCGCAATTACTCAAACCCACATCATCTGGTGATTGATCCAGTAATTTACAGGAGGATAATTGCTTCACATCCACAGCAGTTAATATTCCGACCTGGCATTCGGAAACTTTATTTCAACCCGATTTTCGAGGTTAAAAGAGAGAATCATATCTGTGCAGCGAGCCGGATGTCCGTCAGCCTCTAATTTCACAAATCTGATTGCCTGCAAAGAAATGATGAAATGTGAACTCAAAGCATGGAGCACTTTTTTATGCCTGTCATACTACGGATCAAAGGGTATATTTTCTTCTTCTATTCCAATGAAGGAACACCACGGGAACCCAAACACATTCATGTTCGGAATACTGATGCTGAAGCCAAATTCTGGTTAATTCCTTTTGTTACCCTCGCACGTAATGCTGGTTTCAGCCCCAGGGAACGAAATGAATTAGAAAATTACGTTAAACAGTATCGCAAATTATTTATAGAGGCCTGGTATGGCTATTTCAGCTAAACACCTGAGATTTGATGAGCAAAAAATGTGGGTTGAACTGAGCGATAGGCGCACTCTCGGCATCCCGCTGGATTGGTTTCCAAAGCTACTTAATGCCAGCCATCAACAGCGTAGCGAATACGAGTTAAGCACCCACGGCATTCACTGGGACGCACTCAACGAAGATATTTCGGTGGAGGGGCTGCTGGCGGGGCACGGCGATGCAACATGTCGCCCATACGATGCAGCCTGAAAGCCCTGATGAATCACGTTAACAGGCAAGGCGACGTTATTTGCCGGCAGCCAAAAGCAAAGGGGCCATAACGGCCCCATTCGGTCACAGATAAATTAGCGAAGTTATTTAGCTTTCTCTTCGCCGACAATCTTCTGCACTTCAGCCTCGGTAGCTGCCGGAGCGCCATTGCCCCAGGAGCCGCGCACGTAGTTCACTACGTCAGCCATCTCTTTGTCCGACAGCAGGCCTTTGTAGCCCGGCATCATAAACGGGATAGTGCCCTGGGTTTGCGGGGTGTGCGCCCCGTCAGCGATTACGCGGATCAGCGAGGACGGATCTTTCGCCATTACCGCAGAGTTGCCCACCAGCGACGGGACGTTGTAATCGGTGCCCTTCCCGTCCGGGCTGTGGCAGGTAGAGCAATAGCGCATATACAACGTTTTACCGTCGGACGGCTGAGAAAACACGGCGGCGTTAACCGGAGCAGCCTCTGCTTTTTGCGGTTTAAAATTAGCGATATAGAGCGCAATAGCTTCCAGGTCAGAATCGGTCAGATATTGTGTACTCTGGGTAACGACTTCGCCCATCGGCCCGGCAATAGCATGGTGCTGGCTTCTGCCCTTGCCCAGCAGGTCTTTCACCTCCTGAGTGGACATATTCATGCCGCGCAGAGAAGGAGCATACCAGCCATCGATCATCGCCCCGCTCAGGAACTCCGGGCTGGAATCATCGTAACCTTTTTCCTGCATGGCTAATCCGCGCGGCGTGTGGCAGGCGCCACAGTGGCCTGGCCCCTGCACCAGATAGGCTCCACGTTTGATTTTCTCCGCGTTATCGCCGCTTGCCTCAACGACTACTCCGCCGGACTTTACTTCATCCACAAAAAGGCCATTCCACACGCGCAGTGGCCAGCGCGCCGAAAGCAGCAGCGGAATGTCGTTCTGTTTATTGGCGGTCGCCGCCGGTGTAACTTCTTTCATAAAGTAGTCGTACAGCGCCTTTATATCCTCGTCGGTCATTTTGGCGTAGGAAGGATAAGGCATCGCCGGGTAGAGCGCGTGGCCGTCTTTGGCTATGCCCTGGCGAACCGCTTTATCAAAATCTTTGTAGCTGTAGTTGCCGATACCGTTGGTTTTATCCGGCGTGATGTTAGTGGAATAAATATCCCCCACCGGCGTGGAGAACTTTTTGCCTCCGGCCATTGCCGTCCCGCCGTCTACCGTATGGCAGGCTACGCAGTCCGAAGCGCGCGCCACGTATTCACCGTGCGAGACAGCGGCAAAACCGCTGGCGGAAAAAATCAGTGAGATAGCCGCTAAAATCTGTTTCATGTCTGGTTACCCCATCGCCACAAGTTCATTAACCGCGCGCCACGCCTGGTCAATTGCCGCGTGGGCGTAAGCGCTCCAGTCCGAGTCGGAGTTCGCTATCGTGATTCGGCCAATCGGCTGGCGGGCGCGGCTGATAATCTCGGGCATTTTCTCCATATCATCGCTTAATGAGTTAGCGTAATAGGCGTAACCGTGCGCCCAGCGGTTCACCGTAATGGCCGCTATATCACGCTGACTATCAAACCCGGTATGGCCCAACATTTCCTGTAGCTGGGAACGAATCATCTCTTCGTGGGCTTCAAAAGTAGATCCTAACAGGAAGGCGCGGCCCCGGCGGAACTGCTCGCGCGGCGACATATTGCTGCCTGGATAGGTCGGGACATACACCATATGAATGCACATCGGGTCGTCCGGCGTTTTCGGATGATGGTAGTCGCCCATGCTCACCGGGTAATCGAGTTTTACGCGGCTGTACGGAGCGGCCGGGGAATAGAATTCATGCACCCCGGTATTTTTAAACGCACGCCAGTTATTGACCACCACGTTGGTATAAACCAGCGGCGCTTTCACGTTAAGGCGCAGATCTTCTTTCTGCTGCTCCGGCATCTCCGGCACGAGGTACGGGATCATCATGTTGTAGCCCGCCATAACGGCGTTGCGGCTCTTCACCCGGTGCAGCTTCCCGCTTTGGTTATTGATGTAGCTCACCATCACGCCGCTATCGGTATTGGCCGCGTTGATAACGCTGCTGTTCAGGCGGATCCGCGTGCCGTTTTCCGGGGTATCCAGCAGCTCGTAGTGCAGCCTTGCGGTGACGGAGTCTTCCATCGTGCTACCCGGCAATGCTTGCGGAATAAGCTTTCTCACCATCAGGCGAGTCAGCCCGGCATTACCGTCCGGGAAGTGATATGTGTACGGCTGTTCGAGATCGGCCAACGCTTCGCCGTCCAGCGGCGGGAGGCCCATCGCCTCCATACCCGGCAGCGCGCAGGCGCGGGCATCGCTACAGCTCACGCCTTCAATCCCGATGGCGAAGAAGTCGTTGGTACGCTGCTGGAAGTACATCAGCGCCATTTTGCTTAAGCCGACTTTCTTCTCGAGGAATTCGTGGTAGCTGTGGGCGTCCAGCCACTCGGTTTTCTGCTCTACGCTCATCCCTGCGAGGTAATCAGACGGGTTAACGTGCAGGTCCAGCAACGCCTTGCGATCTGCCTCGCTAAGCGGGAAGTCATTGATAAAGGCTTCGATGCTGCGGCCATTTAGCCTGTCCGGCGGAATATCGTCGGAAACCGCGCGGCCAGGATCGCCGCTGACGATTTTGGTTTCGCCAAAGTTCTTTTTATCAAAAAACACGCCACGGCTCAGGTTGTTATCCGGGTAAAAGTTAGCATCAAAACTGCTTTTCATGCGCGTGATGCTGACGCCGAGGGAATCCATCAGGCCGTGAACCACCGGGCTGAAGTTACTGTTCGGCGACTGGAAAGACTCGCTGCCGCCGTAGCCGAGCAGGGTTTTGCCGCCGACGTTGAATTCGTTACGTTTGGCATGCCCACCGAAGTCGTCGTGGTTATCGAGCACCAGGATTTTTGCATCCTTGCCCATTTTCTCGCGCCAGAAGCAGGCAGCCGCCAGGCCACTGATACCGCCGCCGACAATCACCAGGTCATACTCTTCTTCTGGCGGCAGTTTGCTGAAGTCGAATTTTTCGTGCTCGCGGCCAAGGGCGTGCGCCATTTCGAACGAGCCGGGGTGGTTGCCGCGTAGCCCGGTTAATAGCGGAGGATAGTAATCTGCATTAAGGGCGGCGCTGCCCGGCACTTTGCCGGTAGCCCTCACCAGTTCCAGAGGCGTTAAGCCAGAGACAATTGCAATTGCCATCCCGTTAAGAAAATCACGTCGGGTAATAGACATAGAGAGCCTTTTTTATCAGTCTTATAGATATATCTTTACGAAATGATAACAAATGATTTCCGCCGCTGCGATAGCACCCGCGGCCAATCCCCCGCCTGAACCGGGGGTTGGCGCTTTATTAAGCTCTTTAGCCCAGCGCTAACTTCCCCAAACCTTATTCGGTGATGTCGCACATGATGTGTTTGATGCGGGTGTATTCGTCGAGCGAGTAGGAAGAGAGATCTTTGCCGTAGCCGGATTTTTTAAATCCTCCGTGAGGCATTTCGGCGCACAGCGGAATATGGTTGTTGATCCACACCGTACCGAAGTCGAGACGGGTGCTGAACCGCTGCGCCCGGCTGTGGCTGCTGGTCCAGACGCTGGCAGCCAGGCCATATTCCACATCATTGGCCTGGCTAAGGGCTTCTTCCTCACCGGAAAACGACTGGATGGTCATCACCGGGCCAAAGACCTCATGCTGAATGGCCTCATCATGCTGCTTAAGCCCGGAGATGATTGTTGGCTCAAAATAGAAGCCCGGCCCCGCGCCCTTTTTGCCGCCGGTTTCTATTTTAGCGTGCGCCGGCAGCCGCTCGATAAATCCCGTGACCTGCTTCAGCTGGTTGCTGCTGTTCAGCGCTCCGTACAGCGCATCGCGGTCGTCGGGCTGACCAAATGTTATCGTTTTGGTTTTCTCAATGAGCTTCTCAAGGAAGGCGTCATACGCTGACTCTTCAACGATTATGCGCGTAGCCGCCGTGCAGTCCTGCCCCGAGTTGGAGAATCCTGCGGCGGTAATAACCTCCACGGCTTTGCTCATGTCCGCATCGGCAAAAACCACCACCGGCGCTTTGCCGCCCAGCTCTAAGTGCGCTTTGGTCAGGTTAGCCGCCGCAGAGGCAGCAACCTGTAGCCCTGCGCGCACCGAACCGGTTATCGACACCAGCGAGGCCTCGGGATTTGAAACGACCAGCGACCCGGTTCCGGCTTTGCCCAGCACCACGTTGAACGCGCCCTGCGGGAAAATCGGTGCGGCGATTTCGGCCAGCATCAGGGTACTGATTGGCGTGGTGTCGCTGGGCTTGAGCACCACGGTATTACCGGCCGCAAGCGCCGGGGCGATTTTCCATACCGCCATCATAAACGGGTAGTTCCACGGCGTAACCTGGCCGACAATACCCAGCGGTTCACGGCGAAGGGTGGAGGTAAACCCGGCGGTATATTCCCCGGAAGCTTTGCCTTCAAGGCAGCGTGCCGCTCCGGCAAAGAAGCGGATGGCATCGCAGGAGGCGGCGATTTCATCCCTTTCGATAAAGTGTTTTAGCTGCCCCGTCTCCTGGCTTTGCACGTCCACCAGGCGCTCAACGTTGCGCTCAATCTCGTCTGCCAGTTTCAGCAAAGCGCGCTGCCTTTCAGACGGCAAAGAGTGTTTCCACACCGCGAAAGCTGCTTTCGCCGCCGCGTAGGCCTGGTCCACTTCCGCCGCCCCGCCGTCGGGCGACTGAGCATAAACCTCGCCGTTAACCGGGCTGACCAGGTCGAATAACGCATTCTGCTCGCCCGCCACGTAGCGCCCGTTGATGAAATGCTTCAGGATTTGCATCGCCTTCTCCTCAGATTAAACATAAACAATATTATGTAATATCTTTTTATGAGCAATCTTTCAATCCGCTTGTTTTAGCAACATGATTGGCATCTCAATTTAACAATATTTTCACACAAACATCCGCAGCTTCCGCCGTTCAAACCCGGCTTACCCGCGTATGAAAGCGTAAAGCTCCTGGTTCTGGCAGGGCGGCCAGCGCCTTTCTTAAAAGGTCGTCCTGTGCTATCAATAACCGTTGATTCAGGGACTTTAAATCAGAGATTAATATGATTACTCATGCAGTAATATTCGCACCTATAGGACAGGCAAGTCGCTCCGATCAGATTGTGCAGCGACTTTCAAATGCAATTATTACTGGTTTGCTTGAGGCCAATGAGCAGCTTCCGAATGAGGCCGATCTTGCCAAAATGATGGGCGTTTCACACATTACTATCCGTGAAGCCTTAAATACCCTGCGGGCAAATAATTTAATCCATACTATTCGTGGCCGTAACGGCGGCAGCTTTGTTTGCGAAAACAGCGGTGAATTTAATACCACCCTGCACCCTTTTAAGGCCATCAGCTCCGACTATATTTCCGACCTGGGTGAAATGCATTGCGCCATAATAAGCCATAGCGCCAAACTGGCTTCCCGCAGAATGACGCCCGCCGATATTAACCGGCTGCGTGACTTTATTGAGGAGCTAAAAACGGCCACCACACCGGAGATGAAGACCCAGGCCGATATGCGCTGCCTGCTGGCGCTTGCCGCCAGTTCCCAGTCCGCCAGGCTCGCCAACCAGGAGTTGCTGCTACAGGCCGAGTGGGCTTCGCTGGTCGCCATTCTTTACCGTTCTGAGGCTATTCATCGCGAAGTTATCGATCTTTATACCGAGCTGATTAACGCTCTGGAAAACCATGATGAGCACGAAGCCGTGAGATTAGCCACGCAGCTAATCGACACCTTCACCCTTTATCTTATTGAAAATAAATTAAAATATAAATTCAGCTGACAACAACAAACGCGGGCATAAATATGATCTTACCCTCATCGCTGCTACCCTTTACCCGTAAAATTGACGACATCATTAACTCCACCATCGAAGCCACCGTTAGCCTTGCGCACGACATAGAGTCCGCCCTCGGCGAGTTTCGCGGCCACGACCTGAAGCTGCTGCTTGACCCGGCGGTTAAAAAGATGATTCAGGAGCACATCAAAGAGACGCTGAATAATACCGTTTACTGTTCCGGCTCCGGGTTTGCCAGCCATATTGAAGCCAGCCCGGATAATAAAGAATTCTGGCTTCTGGAGTGGTGGTATAAAAAAGCAGACGGGGTTAACAAGGTCAATCTCGACCTGGATCAGGCTACCCAGCAGCGGCTGGATTTCAGAACCTTTGAATGGTTTAAACGCGCGCCGGAGCACGGTAAAGCCTATATTCACGGCCCGTATGTTGATTACGTCTGTAATACCTCGTACACGCTAACTTCAGCGATGCCGGTTTATTTTAATCAGCGCTTTGTTGGCGTTGCTGCGATTGATCTTTTAGTTAGCCAGGTGGAAGAAGAGTTACTCCCGCTATTCAATAACCATAAAGTTGTCCTGACTAATATTGATAAGCGAATTATTTTCTCTTCCTGGCCGAAATACCGGGTGGGCGATCTGTTCAACACCGGCGATGTACAACCGGTGTATCAAAGCGATTATTGCACGCTGTACGAGGTGTAAAAAAAGGGCCATCAGGCCCTTTTCCTAATACTCCCGCGAAAGTTTTAGCTTATCCGCATATTCAATCGCATCATTTTCCGGGGCATCTGAATGACCGAACGGCCTGGCCAGCGCCATATACGCCAGCCCGGAGCCGACAATCAGCGCCAGCCCGACCAGTACCGTCCAGCGGTCGATAAAGTTTGTGCTGTCCGCAGGCTGAGCCAGCAGCCAGATACCGCCTATGCCGTAGGCCAGCGCCAGCACGTTCACCGGCATTCCCCACGAGCCCAGCGTCCATTCCCCGGCCGGTTTCCAGCCCTTCAGGCGCTGGCGCAGCGCGGCCAGAATCACCATCTGGAAGGAAATGTAGATCCCGATAACCGCGAAGGCGGTAATGCGGGAAAGATTATCCGGCTGGAAGTAGACCCAGACGCAAATCACCATCGGCAGCAGGCAGCTCACCAGCATCGCATTATCCGGCACGCTGTGCTTTGAGATCTTCGCCAGCCATTCGCTACCCGGCAGCATTTTGTCGCGAGAGAAGGAGAAGATCAGGCGGCTTAGCGCGGCCTGAAGCGACAAAATACAGGACAGCATCGCCACGACGGCAATCACGATGAAGAGAGTTGCGCCCTTCTCGCCCAGGGCATCATTAAGAATCGCCGGGATCGGATCGGCTATTTTGCCGTTTACGATGTTCATCAAGTCCGGGGAAGACAGCAGATAGCCGAGGATCGATATCACCGCCGAAATAGCCCCGAACACGATGCTGAGGATCATCGCTACCGGGATTTTACGCCCTGGGTTTTGCACCTCTTCAGCCACGTTGCCGCAGGCCTCAAAGCCAAAAAACATAAACAGGCCCATCAGCGAAGCGGACATAAAAGCGGTGCCGTAGCTGCCGTCTTTCGCCAGCGCACCCATTGCGTCAAACACCACCGAAAACGGCTGGCTGCGGTGGAAAATAAGCAGGTAAATACCCAGCGCAATCACGCTGATGATTTCGCACCAGAAGCCGAAGCGGGCCACTCTTGCGAGGTTTTTAGTCCCGGACATATTCACGCCCATCATGATTGCCAGCAGCACGACCGAAGTAAGCAACATGGCAATGGGCGTATCGCCGTAGTGGAACAGCGAAGCCACGAAGGTGGAGGTGTATTCGACGATTGAGGTAATCGTCACCACCAGCGCCCAAAGGTAAATCCACGCCGCAATCCAGGCGTATTTCTTGCCCCAGAGCCTTCTGGCCCACGGATATAATCCGCCGGTTATCGGGTACTGCGAAGCGACTTCGCCGAACACCAGCGCCACCAGCAGCTGGCCGCAGGCGGCAATCAGTATCCACCAGATGGCGGGTGGCCCGGCGAGGGTGATCGCCAGCGCAAACAGGGAATAAACGGCGGTCAGCGGCGAGAGATAGGTAAACCCTAGCGCAAAGTTGGAGACCAGCCCGATGGAGCGGTTGAACTGCTGGCCCTTCTCCGGCGGCGGTACGGTACTTTTTGTAGCAGATGTCTGTTCCATATGTCTTTCTCTTTAGGGGGCATAGTTGCAGGCAATGGCTACATTTTATAAAACATAATAAGTTATATGTATATTGCGCCTTGTCACAAAGTTGTTAAATATAATGTTATTTTATTGTTAACCGAAAAAGACAAAAGAAAATGGAATGGATTGTATGGAGGGAGAATAAGGGGCTATTTCAGCTGCCAGAATCCGCTGCGGGCCGCGCCAATCCGCGAAAGGCGGCCTTTGTGCTGGAGCGTTTTTAAATTACGTTCGACGGTGCGGGTAGTTAACCCGGTAAGCCCGAATATTTACTCACCGGGAATGTTTCTCCGACATTTATACCGACATTTACTCCGACATTTACTCCGACATTTACTCCGACATTTTCTCCGACATTCCACGGTCGTTATCAGGCGAAAGGCTGAATAGCTATGCCCCGGGACTCAAACACTCTGCGGATTTCGCCCGCCATAGCGATGGCTCCGGCGCTGTCTCCGTGGACGCAGATAGACTCGGCTTCAATGGGCGTAAATTGCCCTTCGATTGACTCGATGCCGCCTTCGGTAATCAGCCGGAGCATACGCGCTGCAACCTGCCCGGCATCGTGTAAAACGGCTCCCGGCTCGCGCCTTGAAACCAGTGAACCATTGGAGTGATAAGCCCTGTCGGCAAAGGCCTCGGCGATGGTTTTCACCCCTTTTTGCTGCGCCCATTCCAGCAGCGGCGAGCCTGCCAGCACCACCAGCGGAAGAGCCGGGTCAACAGCCAGCATGGCATCAAGCACCGCATCGGCCTGGCGTTTGTTGTCGGCAATAGTGTTATACAGCGCGCCGTGCGGCTTCACATAACGCACGCTTGTTCCCGCCGCACGCGCCAGCCCCTGCAACGCCCCAATTTGGTAAATAACATCTGCCGTCAGTTCATCACTGGCGATGTCCATATTGCGCCGCCCAAATCCAACGAGATCCGGATAAGCCACATGAGCACCCACGGTTACGCCCCGCTCTTTTGCCGCACGGAGCGTTTCCAGAATGCCCGCAGGCGACCCGGCATGAAACCCGCAGGCCACGTTCGCGCTGCTGACAATTTGTAAAATGGCGGCATCGTCACCCATCGCCCACTGGCCGAAGCTTTCGCCTAAATCACTGTTTAAATCGACTCTTTTTTTCATCGTTATCCCTTACGCAGTGGTTCATTTTTCATAAATAGCGCCAGCACGAACCCCAGCACGATCACACTCGCCGCAATAATAAACACCGAGTGAATAGCCGACCCGAAGGCCTGAAGATAATCGTTACGGATGGCCTCCGGCAAGTGGTGCACCGCTTCTGCTCCCAGCTGGCGAGGAAGCTGAGTGCCTTCGGGGATCAGGGTTTCAAGATTGCTGCGCAGAACCGAGGTAAACACCGCGCCGAATGCAGCGACGCCGATAGAACCGCCGATAGAGCGGAACAGCGTCGCGCTTGAGGTCGCCACGCCGATAAGCTTCAGCTCCACGCTGTTTTGCACCGCCAGCACCAACACCTGCATCACCATGCCGAGGCCAAGCCCCAGCAGCGCAACATACAGATAAAGCGTGTGCAGCGGCGTATCCAGTTTCAGCGTGCCCAGCAGCGCCATCGCGATAAAGCTCAATAGCGTGCCGAGTATCGGGAAAATACGGTAGCGGCCAATTTTGCTGATGATACGCCCGCTGATAATCGAAGTCAGGAGCAGGCCACCCATCAGCGGCAGCATCTGCATCCCGGCCTGAGAAGGCGTGGAAAATTTCACCACCTGCAAATAGAGCGGCAAAAAGGTCATCGAGCCGAACAACGACATGCCGATGATAAAGCCCACCAGGCAGCTGATTAAAAAGGTGCGATTGCGAAACAGATGCAGCGGGATAATCGGCTCCACCGCCAGCCGTTCTTCATAGATAAAGCCGCCAAGCGTGACCGCAAAAAAGGCGAAAATACACCAAAGCTGCGGGTCCGACCAGGCCAGTACCGTTCCGCCTTCGCTGGTAAAGAGGATCAGGCTGGTCAGAGAAAGCGTGAGGTAGCCCGCGCCAAGGAAGTCTATCTGGTGGCGAATGCGCGCGGTCTGGGACCTCAGCACCGTGCCGATGACCAGCAGGGCAAAAATCCCCAGCGGCAGGTTAATGTAAAAAATCCAGCGCCAGGAGAAATGCTCCACCAGAAAGCCGCCGATCAGCGGGCCAATTACCGTTGCCAGGCCAAATACGCCACCAAACAGCCCCTGATATTTACCGCGCTCCGAAGGCGGAATAACATCGCCCACCGCCGCCATTGTGACCACCAGCAGCCCGCCGCCGCCCAGTCCCTGCAGAGCACGCATCAGAATAAGCTGCGTCATATTCTGGGCGAGGCCACACAGCGCGGAGCCAAGAAGAAACAGTGCGATAGCCGTTTGCAGCACCACCTTGCGCCCCAGCAGATCGCCAAATTTTCCGTACAAAGGCACAACAATTGTTGAAGCCAGCAGGTAGGACGTGACGACCCAGGAAAGGCGGTCCAGCCCACCCAACTCGCTGACGATGGTCGGCAGCGCCGTGGAAACAATAGTCTGGTCAAGCGCGGCTAAAAGCATCACCAGCATAAGCGTGCCAAAAAGCAGGCGAACGGAAGTGGTCTGCGGCGAGCCGGTTGATGCGGTTTCGGAGGTTGTCATTGCCTGCTCACTAAAAGGGGAAGCGGATTCACCCGGAATATTTTATGGAATAACTGAGCATACACTCAGGCTTAGCGCCCGGACTGTATCAAAACTCTGAAACACCACTTTAAACGTTGGCGACCTGCCCAAATGCCCGCCAGCATTTGTGTTCCTCTTATTCAGAAAAAATACCCGATTTTTCTTATCTTCGTGAAAAATTCACAAAATATATTGTCAGTAAAAATACTTATTTCACGTCAAAAATAATCATTAATTATTCAGATTAACACAATGATTTTTATCGCTTTTAAACCCTTTCATAGCCACACCATCAAAGTTCAAAAAATAGACAACTGTCACAATTTTGAGACACTTGTTTTCAATTTAGATTTGAGAGTACATTACCGCCGTCCGGGTAAGGTTTTACCCCCGAATGCCAGGCGGAGCGGCCATAAAAATCTGCGGCTTCACCTTATTATGTACCTGTTGAGATGCGCGTCAGCGCGGAGCTATGTGAAGTGAAATATTTTCTGATGGGTATTTCCGTGATTGTTGTGTTGTGGGCTGGCACCTTCTTCCTGATGGTTGAGTAACCGGCAGCGGGCAACAAGTCAAAAGAACAGGAGCCAGATGGCTCCTGTTTTCGTTTTATTATTCAGCACTCTCAGCGGCGTTTTTAGGCACCGGCGGCAGCAGGCCGTCGGCACGGAACATCGATTTAATGCCGCGCACGGCCTGGCGAATGCGATCCCGGTTTTCAATCAGCGCGAAGCGAACGTGAGTATCGCCGTAGTCACCGAAGCCAATCCCCGGCGAAACGCAGACTTTCGCTTCCTGAAGCAGTTTTTTAGCAAACTCCAGGGAGCCCATTGCCGCGTATTGTTCGGGAATTTTTGCCCACACGTACATTGATGCTTTCGGGCATTCAACCATCCAGCCCGCTTCATGCAGCCCTTTCACCAGCACGTCACGGCGGCGTTTGTACTGCTCGGCGATATCACGAACGCACTGCTGGTCCCCTTCCAGAGCAGCGATTGCCGCCACCTGTAGCGGCGTAAAGGTGCCATAGTCGTGGTAGCTCTTAATTCGTGCCAGAGCGCTAACCAGCTCCTGGTTGCCGACCATAAAGCCAATGCGCCAGCCCGCCATGTTATAGCTCTTGGAGAGCGTAAAGAATTCTACCGCCACGTCACGCGCGCCGGGAACTTCCATAATGGACGGTGCTTTCCAGCCATCATAAACAATGTCTGCGTAGGCAAGATCGTGGATAACCAGCACGTCGTACTGCTTCGCCAGAGCAACAACTTTTTCGAAAAACTCCAGCTCCACGCACTGCGCGGTTGGGTTAGACGGGAAGCCGAGAATCATCATTTTCGGTTTCGGATAGCTTTCACGAATCGCACGCTCCAGCTCGGCAAAGAAGTCCACGCCTTCCACCAGCGGCACGGAACGAACCTGCGCCCCGGCAATGACCGCCCCGTAAATATGAATGGGGTAGCTCGGGTTTGGCACCAGCACGGTATCGCCGTGATCCAACGTTGCCAGCATCAGGTGCGCCAGCCCCTCTTTGGAGCCGATGGTCACGATGGCTTCGCTTTCCGGGTCGATATCCACGTCGTAGCGGTCTTTGTACCAGCGCGAAATAGCACGACGCAGGCGGGGAATACCGCGTGAGGTTGAGTAGCCATGTGTATCTTCACGCTGCGCAACGGTGCAAAGTTTCTCGACTATGTGCGGCGGCGTGGCCCCGTCAGGGTTGCCCATGCTGAAGTCAATAATGTCTTCGCCGCGCCGACGCGCAGCCATCTTCAGTTCAGCGGTGATGTTAAAAACATACGGGGGAAGGCGATCGATACGCGAAAAACGACGTTTTGGACTGGAGTCAGCCATAAATTCCTCAGAGTCACGTTAGCGCCCGGACCGTCCGAGCGACGCTGCCACGTATGTGGCCTTTTTTGAAAATAGCCCGAATAAAAATCCCCTGTCGAGGGGGTAACGAAAAAATATTTCTTTTCCCCTAAAACGGGAAGCTTCATTCGAAAGTCATCTCTATTTCATTTAATCAATTAAGCTTAGATTAACCAGGTAGCAACAACCCAGCAACTTACTCTCTGATGAGATGGAGTCCCCTATGCACCTGGAAATTAACGATCTGCCAAAAGCTATCCGCGAGATAAAACAAAAGCTTCGCCAGGACTTGCCAAACTATCAGGCGGTATTCGCCGAACTTGAAGCCAACATTAGCCAGCAGATCGAAGAGATCCGCGGCGAGATGGCGCGCGGTGAGAATCCTGTTCCACAAATCAATGCCGATGACATTATTCATAATCGCGTCAGCGAGCAGCAAAAAGCGCTCATTCGCCAGCGCGGCTGCTGCACCATCAAAGGCGTATTCCCTCAGGCCACGGCTAATGGCTGGAACCAGGAGATAGGAAATTATCTTGAGCGTAATAATTTTGTAGAAAAGCTGAAAAATGCCGCAGAGGATAACTATTTCGGCACACTTGCCGACAGTAAGCCGCAAATTTACGGCATCTACTGGTCCAGGCCGCAGGTCGAGGCTCGCCAGCACGAACGTATGAAAGCGGTGCAGGTTTTCCTGAATAATCTCTGGGAAACGCAGAGCAACGGCAGGCAGCATTTTGATCCCGATCGCGTTGTCTCTTATGCCGACCGCACCCGCCGCCGCCCGCCACGCTCAAGCTCTCTTGGCCTTTCGCCGCATGTGGACGGCGGTTCGGTAGAGCGCTGGCTGGACGAAAACTTCCGTCACGTTTACCGTCACGTCTTCTCCGGCCAGTGGCGGGAGTACAGCCCTTTTGCCGCCGAAGGCAGGACGGAAGTGCGCGAATTCCCATCGCCCGCGGTGTGCTCAATGTTCCGCACCTTCCAGGGCTGGACGGCCCTGACGCCGCAGCGCAAGCACGGCGGCACGCTGAATCTGCTGCCGGTGGCCAATGCAATGGCCTATATTTTACTGCGAGCTTTGCAGGATGACGTACCGGAAGACTCTCTGTGCGAGGCGAAGCCTGGCAGAGCGTTATCCATTAACAAAGAGTGGCATCCCCTTTTATTGACTGGGATTTCCTCAATTCCAGATATGGAGCCGGGCGACACCGTATTCTGGCACTGCGACGTTATCCACTCGGTGGAGAACGAGCACCTCGGCGAGTTCGACAGCAACGTGATGTATATTGCCGCCGCGCCGTGGTGCGAGAAGAACGCCGAATACCTGCCGCGCCAGTGGGCTGCGTTTGTGGAGGGGAAATCTCCCCCTGACTTTGCCGCCGATGATTTCGAAGTTGATTTTGAAGGCCGGGCGACGGAGCAGGATTTAACGGCTGCCGGGCGGGAACAGCTGGGCGGGAAGTAACTGACCCTCACCCTCTCCCTGGAAGGGAGAGGGAATATTCTGTCCTGAGCACGCATTTATCTTTCCCTCTGCCCCTTCGGGGAGGCGAGATATTATTTCCAGGGCACGCATTTGTCCTTCCCCCTCGCCCCTTGTACGTTCCGGGGACATAGTAGACAGATGTTCGGGGACATAGTGAACACCTTTTAACATCTTTTACCCATGATGATCGACCGGTTCTTCAGGTCGATCATTCCCACTTTCGTGCTGTACCACCACACCTCATAACAACCGTCCTCACCGCTTTCCTTCAGCCCCACTCGCTCTCCCCTGAACGCTTTGCCCGCTTTCAGGCTGATACCTCTGATGCTCAGGCTTCCACTGATATCCACTTTTCTTACCGCCACGCCGTCATCGTACTCCGGCCCGGGAGCATCGCTTCTGTACTGTCTGGCCGAAGGCTGATAGCGCGAACCCGGGACCGCCATATTCAGTCCCTCATGCGGGCGTTCAAAGTTATAGACCTCCCGCCAGTGGTCAAATACCCGCTGGAGCTGGTCGCTGTCCGTGAACCATTTCCCCTGCAGAACCTCCGCCTTCAGACTGCGGTGAAAACGCTCGAGCTTGCCCTGCGTCTGGGGATGATAAGGCCGCGAGTGCCCCACCCGGATACCCTGACGCATCAGCCACAGCTCCAGCGCGGTCCAGGTCCCGGTGGTGTCTCCCCAGGGCGCCCCGTTATCCATGGTCATCCTCTCCGGCAGGCCATAGCGCTCAAACACCTTTGTCAGATGTGACTGCACGGTCTCACGCCGCTCGTTGTCGCAGTGCGTCAGGCAGAGTGAAAACCGGGAGTGGTCGTCCAGCAGCGTGAGGGGATGGCTGCGCCCACCGGCGAAGGGAAAGTGTCCCTTAAAATCCATCTGCCAGAGGGCGTTCGGCCTGCCGTGTTCGAAGCGACCGGCAGAGGGGATACCCGGCGGTACACCGGGTAGCAGGCCGTGACGGTGCATCAGGTTGTGCACGGTACTGACGGCAGGAAGGTGGTGCCCCTGCGCTTCCAGCCAGGCCTTAATCTTGCGGGCTCCCCAGCGGGGATGGGCCAGGTGTGCCTGCTGTAACAGGTCAGCCACCTGAGCGGCGGTGGCGTTGGGAGAATGATGGGGAGCCCGTGAGCGGTCAGCGAGGCCGGGAAGTCCGGCCTCGAGAAAGCGGCAAAGCCACTTATATCCGGTGGCGGGCGCGATGCCGAAGTGGCGACAGAGCGCCCGGATGTTAGCCCCGTCCTGCGAGGCAAAGTGAACAAACTCGTGACGTAATGACATGGTATCTCTCGCATCCCAGGGCATAAGCGACTCCGGAAGAGGGTTCTTATGCCGTAGTTGTAAGTGTCTACCATGTCCCCGAACAAGTGTTCACCATGTCTCCGGTATGTACACCCCTTCGGGGTGCGGGCGGGCTGAGGGGCAGCCCTTAACTGGAAACCCCCTGCAAATTTCCTTATCATTACCCCTTCCCCTCTGAGCCACGCGAGTATCCCGTGCACGAAATCCTTAATATGCTGCTGGCGGTGTTCGATCGCGCGGCGCTGATGCTTATTTGCCTGTTCTTCCTGATCCGCATCAGGTTGTTCCGCGAGCTGCTGCACAAAAATGCCCACACGCCAAAAGAGCTGCTGGCCGTTACCGCCATCTTTTCCATGTTCGCGCTGTTCAGCACCTGGTCCGGCGTGCCGGTAGAAGGCTCGCTGGTGAATGTGCGAATTATTGCCGTGATGTCGGGGGGGATTTTGTTCGGGCCGTGGGTCGGGATTATTACCGGGCTTATCGCCGGAACCCACCGCTATCTCATAGACATCGGCGGTATCACCGCTATTCCCTGTTTTATCACCAGCATTCTGGCCGGGGTTATCGCCGGTTGGATCAACCGCAAAGTGCCCAAAGACCGGCACTGGCGCGTGGGGATAATCGGCGGCATGTTATGCGAGACCATGACCATGATTCTGGTCGTGGCCTGGGCACCTTCGACCGCACTGGGCCTCGATATCGTGTCAAAAATCGGCGTGCCGATGATTCTCGGCTCGGTATCGATAGGTTTTATTATTCTGCTGGTGCGCAGCGTGGAGGGCGAAAAAGAAGCCAGCGCCGCTCGCCAGGCCAAGCTGGCGCTGGATATTGCCAATAAAACGCTGCCGCTTTTCCGCAAGGTCAACAGCGAGTCGCTGCGCCAAGTCTGTAAGATTATCCGCGAAGATATTGATGCTGACGCGGTGGCGATAACCGATACCGAAAAGGTGCTGGCCTACGTCGGGCTGGGGGAAAGTAATTATCATGAGAACGACCAGGCGTTCAGCCCGCGCACCCGTAAAGCGCTAAAAGAAGGCCGTATTATCATCCGCAACGATGACGAAGCCTGGCGCACGCCGGAGATTCACTCGCTTATCATTATTCCGCTTTGGGAAAAGGGCGTCGTAACCGGCACGCTGAAAATTTATTATCGCCATGCCCACCAGATAACCTCGACGCTACAGGAAATGGCCGTTGGCCTGTCGCAGATTATCTCCACTCAGCTGGAGGTTTCGCGGGCAGAGCAATTAAGAGAGATGGCGAACAAAGCCGAACTGCGGGCGCTGCAAAGTAAGATAAACCCGCACTTCCTGTTTAACGCGCTCAATGCTATCTCCTCCTCCATTCGCCTGAATCCGGACACCGCGCGGCAGCTTATCGTCAATCTGTCACGCTATCTGCGCTATAACATCGAGCTGAATGACGACGAGCTTATCGACATCCGCAAAGAGCTTTACCAGATAAAGGATTATATCGCCATTGAGCAGGCGCGCTTCGGCGACAAGCTGACGGTGATTTATAACATCGATGAAGAGGTAAACTGCCGCATTCCGAGCCTGCTTATCCAGCCGCTGGTTGAAAACGCCATCGTGCACGGCATTCAGCCCTGCAAAGGTAAAGGCGTGGTGACGATAAGTATTGAAGAGAGCGGCAACCGGGTGCGCATTGCGGTTCGGGATACCGGCAACGGTATCGATCCGAAGGTGATTGAGCGCGTGGAGAATAACGAAATGCCGGGCAATAAAATCGGCCTGCTGAACGTGCATCACCGCGTTCAGCTGCTGTACGGCGAAGGGCTGATCATTCGTCGCCTGGAGCCGGGAACCGAGATTGCGTTTTATGTACCGCGCGCCGTCCCAGCCGCCGCCGTTCGCCCACAGGAAGGGAAAGAAGCATGAAGGTCATCATTGTAGAAGACGAATTTCTCGCCCAGCAGGAGCTTAGCTGGCTGATTAAAAATCACAGCGAGATGGAGATTGTCGCCTCTTTTGACGACGGGATGGACGTGCTCAAATATTTACAGCATCACGAAGTGGACGCCATCTTTCTCGACATCAATATTCCGTCGCTGGACGGCGTGCTGCTGGCTCAGAACATCAGCAAGTTCGCCCATAAGCCGTTTATCGTGTTTATTACCGCCTGGAAAGAGCACGCGGTTGAGGCTTTCGAGCTGGAGGCTTTTGACTACATTCTGAAGCCCTACCAGGAGTCGCGCATCATCGGCATGCTGCAAAAGCTGGAGGCCGCTTATCAGCAGGTGTCCCAGCCAGCGGCCAGCCATGAAAACCGCGAAGCCACCACGATAAATCTGATGAAGGACGAGCGGATTATCGTTACCGACATCAACGATATTTACTACGCCGAAGCCCACGAAAAAATGACCTTCGTGTATACGCGCCGCGAGTCTTACGTGATGCCGATGAACATTACTGAATTTTGCAGCCGCCTGCCGGAGAGTCATTTCTTCCGCTGCCACCGTTCTTACGTGGTTAACCTGAGCAAAATTCGCGAGATAGAGCCGTGGTTCAATAACACCTACATATTGCGCCTGCGCGACCTGGATTTTCAGGTGCCGGTGAGCCGCAGCAAGGTGAAAGAGTTCAGGCAGCTGATGCGCCTTTAGAGGGAGAGATGGCGGGCGCAGTAGCTACGCCCGCGCAATATTACAGAACCTGCCCCAGCGTCTGGCGAAGATGCGCCCCGGCGCCCACCAGCCCCGGCTGGTCGTGAACAATCAGGTAAACAGGGATGTCTTTCACGTACTCTTTAAAGCGGCCTTTATCTTCAAAACCGCCGCGGAAGCCGGAAGCTTTAAAGAATTCGAGGAAACGAGGCACAATCCCGCCCGCAATATAAACCCCGCCAAAGGTGCTCATATTCAGCGCCAGGTTACCGCCAAAGCGCCCCAGAATAACGCAGAACAGAGACAATGCGCGGCGGCAGTCGGTGCAGCTGTCATCTACCGCACGTTCGGTAATATCCTTCGGCTGGTAGTTTTCCGGCTCGCGGCCGTCGGCTTTAACGATAGCGCGGTACAAATTCACCAGGCCCGGGCCTGAGAGTATACGCTCGTTAGAGACGTGGCCTATCTCCTGGCGCAGCTGGTGAAGAATAATCCCCTCTTCTTCGCTGTTCGGCGCAAAGTCCGAGTGGCCACCCTCGCCCGGCAGGCTTATCCAGCGCTTATCGACGTGCACCAGATGCGACACGCCCAGCCCGGTTCCGGCCCCGTAAACCACGACCGGTTTACCCTCGACCGGCTTGTCTCCGCCAAACTGGATCAGGTGTTCCGGTTTCATCATCGGAATGGCCATTGAAACAGCGGTAAAGTCGTTAATAATTTCCAGATGGCTGAAGCCAAGATTTTTCTTCATTTCGGACGTGGAAAACGCCCATGTGTGGTTGGTCATTGCCACCCAGTCACCGGTTACCGGGCAGGCGATAGCCACGCAGCCGGACTGCACGCTGATGTCATGCTCTTTGAGATAATGCTGGATAACTGCTTCGAGGCTCGGAAAGTCCAGCCCGGAGTAAGTCTTCGCTTGTGAAATATCACCATTACTCAAATCGCATAGAGCCAGACGTGCATTGGTGCCGCCGACATCTCCCACCAAAGCATATTTTGTCATTCTCAAACAGCTCCGCTAAAGTCAGAATAAGTTCTGGCAACACTGTAAAAGTAGCCAGCCGAAACAACAACGACCATCATCCTGCTGCGGCTTGATTGTTGAACCAGGTCACATTCTGGCTTTACCGTTTCAGCCCTGTTTGCAATGCGGCTTCTGGCTTTCGGGCGCGGAGCCGTTCGGCCCCCCTATTTTAAGGACTGACTATGCTCCATCCGCGAGCCAGAACCATGCTGGTTCTTTCCATTCCGGCTCTGATTATCGGCGTCTTTTCCAGCCTGGTGTTGATAGTCGTGATGAAGGTTGCCGCTGCGCTCCAGGGCTTTTTGTGGGTCACGCTGCCCGCCGGGCAGGGTTACAGTCCGCATTCGCCGTTCTGGATAATCACGATCCTGACGTTAACCGGCATAGCCGTTGGGCTGGTGCTGCGTTTTTTGCCGGGGCACGGCGGCCCCGACCCGGCAACCGAGCCGCTGATTGGGGCTCCGGTTCCGGCGATGGCCGTCCCCGGCCTGATTCTGGCGCTGGTGATTGGGCTGGCCGGGGGCGTTAGCCTTGGTCCGGAGCACCCGATTATGGCGGTGAATATTGCGCTCGCGGTAGCCCTTGGCGCTCGTGTGCTGCCGAAGGTTAGCCCGCTGGACTGGACTATCCTTGCTGCGGCAGGCACCATCGGCGCGCTATTTGGAACCCCGGTTGCCGCCGCGCTTATCTTTTCTCAAACGCTCGGTGGCAATAACGAAGTCCCGCTTTGGGACAGGCTGTTTGCCCCGCTGATGGCCGCCTCCGCCGGGGCGCTAACCACCAGCATCTTTTACCACCCTCACTTCGCGTTGCCGGTTGCCAGCTACCCGGAAATGCATATTGAAGACATCTTTAGCGGCGCAGTGGTCACGGCCATCGCCGTTGCGATGGGTATGGTTGGCGTCTGGTGCCTGCCGCGCCTGCACCGCCTGATGCATCAGCTAAAACACCCGGTGCTTATCCTTGGCGTTGGCGGCTTTATGCTTGGTCTGCTGGGGGTTATCGGCGGGGAGATTACGATGTTTAAAGGGCTGGATGAAATGCGCCAGCTGGCGATTTCCGACTTTTCAGTCTCTTCGCTGCTGCTGTTTGCAGTGGTGAAGCTGGCGGCGCTGGTTATTGCCGCCGCCAGCGGGTTCAGGGGCGGGCGTATTTCCCCGGCGGTGTTTGTCGGCGTGGCGCTGGGCATGATGCTGCATCAGCACGTGGACGCCGTTCCGGCGGCCATTACGCTTTCCTGCGCGGTGCTGGGCCTGGTGCTGGTTGTCACGCGTGACGGCTGGCTCAGCCTGTTTATGGCGATGGCTGTCGTACCCGACGTCAAACTGCTGCCGCTGTTATGCATCGTGATGTTACCCGCCTGGCTGCTGCTGGCGGGTAAACCCCTGATGATGGCCGGGCGACCGAACCGCTAGTGTTCCATTTCCGAGTTGCGCTTGCCGAGCGAGCTGGTTACCGCCCGCAGCAGCTCTGGAATGTCCTGCTTCGGCAGCATAATCTCTATCAGCGCCAGCCTTTCCGGGCTGGCCAGTTTTTCCATCACCGCCGCAAGCTGCGCCGTTTCTGTCACTCGCCAGCACTCCGCTTGCCCGTCCACGCTCAGCGCCTGCGGCAGCCGCGTCCAGTCCCAGGCGGCTATATCGTTGTAGCGCTGTTCAGGGCCGTGAATGGCGCGTTCAACCGTATAACCGTCGTTGTTCAACAGCAGCACGACAGGTTTCTGCCCGTCCCGCAGCATGCTTCCCAGTTCCTGAATAGTGAGCTGCGCTGAGCCGTCGCCAATTAGCAGCAATACGCGCCTGTTCGGGTGGGCGGTTTGCGCCCCAAATGCGGCGGGCAGCGTATAGCCGATAGATCCCCAAAGCGGCTGAGCAATAAAAGTGACTCCCTCAGGAAGCGTCAGCGCCGCGGCACCGAAAGCAGCCGTCCCCTGGTCAGCCAGCACGATATCTCCCGGCTGAAGCGCATTTTGCAGAGTGTGCCAGAGCGCATGCTGGTCGAGCTTGTCGCCATTGCCGGGCTGTAGCTCCGATGGCCTTTGCGTCGCCGCTGGCCACGCGGAGGCCTGCCGTTTGCAGAGCTGATGCAGAACGTCTACCGCCTGCGCCATAGAGATGCCGCTAAACCAGCGCTCACCCACGCGAACCGCATTGGGCTGAACGTCTATCGTCTGCTGCTGGCTTAGCTTCTGGCTGAAGCCTGCGGTTATGGTGTCGGTAAATCTTACGCCCACGCAAATGACCACCCCGGCGCTTTCAATGCCCTGCCGTACCTGCGGCTCGCTGGCGGCCCCGCTGTAGGTGCCGAGAAAGCCCGGTTTACTCTCATCAAACAGGCCTTTGCCCATCAGCAATGAGGCGTGAGGCATTGGCGTGCCGTCCATCCATTGCTGGAGCGCCTCCTGCAGCCCATAACGCAAGGCAAGGAAGTCCGCCAGCAGAGAAGCGCTGCGGCTTTCGGCAATTTTTGCCTGGGCGCAGTGGCGGAACGCTTCCAGCGTGGCGGGCTCAGCAGCGGCGGCGGCAACATCCAGCCGTTTTGTCGGCCTGGTTGCAGGGGCTTCTGCCACGTCGCTCGGCAGCAGCAGGTAGCCGGGGCGCTGCTGTTTTAACGCTTCCAGGATAACGCGGTCTATTTCAGTACAGGCGTTGGCGGGGGTAAGCGTGGCCTGCGCGACAGAAACCTCTTCGGCAATACGCAGAAAATGCCGGAAGTCGCCGTCGCCCAGCGTGTGGTGCAGCAATTCGCCGCGCTGCTGGGCATGGCTATTTGGCGCGCCCACGATGTGAATAACCGGGAGGTGTTCGGCGTAGCTACCGGCCACGCCGTTAAGCGCGCTTAACTCACCCACGCCAAAAGTAGTTAACAACGCCGCCGCACCTTTGCAGCGGGCGTAACCATCGGCGGCGTAGGCCGCATTAAGCTCGTTGGCACAGCCCACCCAGGCGAGTTCAGGGTGGGCAATAACATGGTCGAGAAAAACCAGGTTGTAGTCCCCCGGCACGCCAAAAAGATGGCGGATCCCACATTCATTTAGCCGGTCGACCAGATAGTCTGCCACACAGTAGCGCATAGGGTTTTCCTTCTATGGGTGCTTGCTGTGAGTATTGGAGAATCGGGATCGGTGTCGAGAATATATCCTATTTAGCAGGTGGAAACCGACGTTTACAGAGGAATGAGCGTGATTCTGATAGCCACCGCCCTTGTGAAAACGTATACACTAAATCCTCTGTTCCCGATAAGGATAACGATAATGACCTGGCAGCCCAATCCCGACCGCTACGCTTCTATGGAGTACCGTCGCTGCGGCCGCAGCGGCCTGAAATTGCCCGCTATCTCACTTGGCCTCTGGCACAATTTTGGCGACGAAACGCTGCTGGAAACCAGCCGCCAGCTGCTGAGAAAGGCTTTTGATTCAGGCATCACCCATTTCGATCTCGCCAATAATTACGGGCCGCCGCCGGGGTCGGCTGAGGCCAATTTTGGCCGCATCCTGCGGGAAGATTTCCCCGCCCTGCGCGACGAGCTGATTATCTCTACCAAAGCGGGCTACACCATGTGGGACGGGCCTTACGGCGACTGGGGTTCGCGTAAATATCTACTCGCCAGTCTGGACCAAAGCCTGCGCCGGATGGACCTGGAATACGTGGATATTTTCTATCACCACCGCCCGGACCCGGAAACGCCGCTCGAGGAGACAATGCGCGCCCTCGACCATGTCGTACGCCAGGGCAAGGCGCTGTACGTCGGGCTCTCGAATTACCCGGCGGAGCTGGCGGAAAAGGCAATTGAGATCCTCAACCAGCTTGGCACACCGTGCCTAATCCATCAGCCGCGCTATTCAATGTTTGAACGCTGGGTTGAAGGCGGGCTGCTGGATCTACTCCAGGCTAAAGGCGTCGGCAGTATTGCGTTTTCACCCCTCGCGGGCGGCCAATTAACCGACCGTTATCTGGCAGGCATTCCGGCGGACTCGCGCGCCGCCAGCGGCAGCCGCTTCCTCAACCCGGAGCAAATCACTCCCGAAAAGCTCGATAAAGTACGCAGGCTTAACGACATTGCGCTCGGGCGCGGGCAGAAGCTTTCCCAGATGGCGCTGGCCTGGGTGCTGCGAGATGATAAAGTCACTTCGGTGTTAATTGGCGCCAGTAAAATCAGCCAGATTGAGGATGCCGTCGGCATGCTCGCCCGACGCCAGTTTAGCCAGCAGGAGCGTGAGGCCATCGAAGCCATTCTGGTGTAACCGCTTACCCTTCTGCCCAGAGAAGACGATTATCTTTAACAAAAAGTGCTGCCGCCGCTGATTTAGGAGTTGTGTAGTTCATCGTCCCGCTAGCCGGTTTGTAATATTGTGTTAACAGGCCGCCGGTGCGGCTACGGGAACCAAGGAGAGAAAGTATGTTCAGGTCACTGATGCTTGCCATTGCCTTACTGGTAGCGGCACCGCTGGTTGCCAATGCGGGGGAAATCACCTTGCTGCCATCGGTAAAATTGCAGATTGGCGATAGGGATTATCGCGGTAATTACTGGGACGGCGGCAAATGGCGCGACAGGGACTACTGGCACCGTAACTATGAATGGCGCGATCGCGGCTGGCACCACCACCGTGGCTGGGATCGCAACTGGAAACGGGGCCCAAGCAGCTACGAGCGCGGCTACCGCGAAGGCTGGAATGACCGCGATGACCATCGTGGGCGTGGCCGGGGTCACGGGCATCATCACTAAGATAGATAAAGGGCCGGTTTAACCGGCCCTTTTTACTTTACCCGGCAAACTTAGTTGCCAAACAGCGTACCGAAAATAAGCCACAGGTTGAGCGTCACCACCAGGGCCACAATCGCCCAGCCCACCAGTTTCACCCAGCGGACGTTAACCAGGTCGCCCATCAGTTTTTTATCGCTGGTAAAGATAAGCAGCGGCACCAGCGCCAGCGCGATACCAAAGCTCAGCAACACCTGGCTCATCACCAGAATTCTGGTGGGATCTAATCCCATCAGAATCACGACAAAAGACGGCGCCATGGTAATAGCCCGGCGCACCCAAAGCGGAATGTAGAAGCGTACGAAGCCCTGCATCACCACCTGCCCGGCCAGCGTGCCGACAACCGTTGAAGAGAGGCCGGCCGCCACCAGGCTAAGACCAAAAATGGTCGCCGCGCCGTGGCTCAGCAGCGGTTCCAGCGTTTTGTACGCATCTTCCAGTTCGGCAATGCCGGTATGCCCGGTAAAGTGGAATGCCGCCGCCGCGGTCGCCATCATCGCCAGGTTCACAAAGCCCGCGATAGTCATCGCGATGCCCACGTCCCATTTTGTCGCGGAATAACGCTCCGCCCGGTTACCGGCATGCAGATGCTGGGTCAGCGAAGAGTGCAGGTAAATAACGTGCGGCATAATGGTTGCGCCCAGTACGCCAGCGGCAAGGAATACCGCCTCCGAGGTTGGCAGACTCGGGATTAGCATCCCCTTCCCTAACTCGGCAAATTTTGGCTGAGAGAAGATAAGCTCGACAATATATGCCGCCGCAACGAACAGCAGCAGCCCGCCGATGACTTTTTCCAGCGGCTTTTGCCCCCGGCTTTGCAGCATCAGGATCAGGAAAGTGGCAATCCCGGTCAGCACCGCGCCCTGTAACAGCGAGACGCCGAGAATAAGCTTAAAGCCGATGGCCGCGCCGATAAACTCAGCCAGATCCGTCGCCATGGCAATAATCTCTGCCTGCACCCAGTAGATCCAAACCAGCGGGCGCGGGTAATGGTCACGAATTTGCTCGGCAAGGTTTTTGCCGGTGGCTATCCCTAGCTTGGCCGAAAGCACCTGAATCATGGCGGCCATCAGGTTAGCCCAAACCACCACCCACAGCAGCTGGTAGCCATAGCTGGCCCCGGCCTGAATATTGGTCGCGAAGTTACCGGGGTCGATGTAGCCGATAGCGGCGATAAACGCAGGCCCCATTAACGCCAGGCGTAGTTTGCGCGCGGTTCGCCCGGTGCTGCTGTCAATGCGACTGTTTGTCATCTTCTGCCTCTGAGATATAGCCTTTGCTATGTTTTATGCTATCAAAGTGAGAATGATTATCAAGTTCATTTAGTGCCGGGAAATTGATTTCTCTGATAGCTGAAAACGATGAGCAGGAGGCGTGAGATGGCGATTCTGGATGCCGGTTAACGGATTAACATTTGAACAACATGTAAACTGTTTACCGCAAGTCCTAACGTAACTTTTAGCTTCTTTACTTAACATAGCAGAAATGTATGGTGGATCACTATTTTTGCGTTCCGTCACAGCTCATCACTATAGTGTGGAATTGATCTCGTTTTCTTATTGCTTGTTACATAGAATGTGCAACGAAATTAAACCTGCCTCATATTTGGAGCAAATATGTCCCGCGTTTTGCACTTTGTTTTAGCGCTTGCTGTGGTCGCGCTGCTGGCTCTGCTGGTTAGCCCTAACCGCAAGCAAATTCGTATTCGCTTTGTCATTCAACTGTTGGTTATCGAAGTTTTACTGGCCTGGTTCTTCCTGACCTCTGATGTCGGCCTGGGCTTTGTAAGAGGCTTCTCCGAGATGTTCGAGAAGTTGCTTGGCTTCGCCAACGAAGGGACAAACTTTGTGTTCGGCAAAATGAACGACGAAGGTCTGGCATTCTTCTTCCTGAAAGTGCTGTGTCCTATCGTGTTTATTTCTGCGCTGATCGGTATTTTGCAGCACATTCGCATTCTGCCGATTGTTATCCGCGCTATCGGTACCGTGCTTTCTAAAGTCAACGGTATGGGTAAGCTGGAATCCTTTAACGCCGTAAGCTCGCTGATTCTGGGACAGTCAGAAAACTTTATTGCCTATAAGGATATTCTCGGCAAGATGTCGCGCAACCGCATGTACACCATGGCGGCAACCGCTATGTCTACCGTGTCGATGTCGATTGTGGGTGCCTACATGACCATGTTGCAGCCAAAATACGTGGTTGCCGCGCTGGTGCTGAACATGTTCAGTACCTTTATCGTGCTGTCGCTTATCAACCCGTACCGCGTGGACGAGAAAGAAGAAGACCTGCAGATGTCTAACCTGCACGAAGGCCAAAGCTTCTTCGAAATGCTCGGCGAGTACATTCTGGCAGGTTTCAAAGTTGCGATTATCGTTGCCGCGATGCTGATTGGCTTCATCGCCCTGATCTCCGGCCTGAACGCGCTGTTCGCCGCCGTGCTGGGTATCTCCTTCCAGGGCATTCTGGGCTACATCTTCTACCCGGTTGCATGGGTGATGGGCGTACCGTCCGGCGAAGCATTACAGGTGGGCAGTATCATGGCGACCAAACTGGTTTCCAACGAATTCGTTGCCATGATGGACCTGCAGAAGATTGCCAGCAGCCTGTCTCCGCGTGCGGAAGGCATCCTGTCCGTGTTCCTGGTCTCCTTCGCTAACTTCTCTTCTATCGGGATTATCGCCGGCGCGATTAAAGGCCTGAACGAAGAACAGGGTAACGTGGTTTCCCGCTTCGGCCTGAAGCTGGTCTACGGCTCCACTCTGGTCAGTATCCTCTCCGCTTCCATCGCGGCGCTGGTTATCTGATTTAGCCTGATGAAGAAGCCGGGGCATCTCCCCGGCTTTTTTTATGCCTGCAATTCGCCGTCTTCACGCCAGCATACCCGGTTTCTCCCCTGCTGCTTGGCGTAATATAGCCGGATGTCCGCCAGGCTCTGTATCTGCTCCAGCGTGCCCTCCGGCTCCTCTTCGTGGGAAGCAACACCCAGCGAAGCGCTCACCAGCAGACTCTCGCCATCGGCAAGCTTCAGCGGCGTATTGACCAGCATTTTGCGTACCCGCTGCGCCACGGCAACCGCCGCGTGCAGGTCGGTATTGGGCAGATAGATACAGAACTCCTCTCCGCCGATGCGCCCAACAATATCCTGGCTGCGGATCGCCTGCTGAATACAGCGCGAGGCGTGGCTTAGCACCTGGTCACCTACCTGATGACCAAAGCGGTCATTAACCCTCTTAAAGTGATCGAGATCCAACTGAATGAGCGAGTAGTCAACGTAGTGGGGGCTAATCCTGGCGGTCGTTTCAAAGAACCCGCGGCGGTTAAGCACCTCGGTTAAATGGTCGTGGAGCGCATGCCGGTGCATCTCTTGTTGCAAAGAGCCCATATTGCGAACCAGGCGGCAAATCATGCGGTGCGACCCCAGCAAGATGAACATGACAATCAGCCACATCACCACCAGCAGCACGCTAAAACGGCCAAAGTCTTCATGCAGGCCCTGGCCGATAGTCTGAATGCTGACGAGGACGGCTCCGGTGCCCATCACTTTCCCGAAGGTGACATAGGCGTGGCTAAAGCGCAGGGTTCCCCGCGAGGCATGAGACAGACTTTCGAGAATGGCCTGGCGCTGAGGTTCGCTGAGCCGGTAGCCATTTTGCGAGCCAACCGCCTGGGTCAGCGGGTTGAGCTGCTCGTCAAATAACAGATAGGCGCTTTGCGTGCCTTCCGGCAGCGAGCTGGAGAGAAACATTTGCAGCGTTTCGGTGGTCACCGCGATGCCGAATAACCCGATCCACTGGTTGTCAAAATCCACCGGCAGCGAGCCGTTAATCAGCGTTTGATTGGTGCCGGGGATGTTCTGCCTCGTCCAGAATGAGCCGCGCGAGGGATTTAGCAGCGGCGAACCCAGCACAAAAGATCCCTGCTGGTGCAGAGGGTTAGCGCTCTCGATAAGCAGCTGATTCACCTCCTGCGAGAGCGAAGCGATAAACGCCCCGGAGCGGGACATATAGTAGATATTGGAAGAGAGATGGTTCCCACCGCCCGCCAGGGGGAAGAGATCCTGAATCTCACGCAGCGCCTGGTACTCTCTGCGCGTCAGCAGTTCTTTTTGATCATTTTTTTCCGGCTCAGCGACGCTGTCAGGAATAGGCAAGTTGCGGATCCAAAGATGCGCCATCCCTTTTTTGTCACCAGCCAGCATAGAAAGCCGGGACAGCGGCGTGAACAGAGGCTCGTCCAGGGTCTCAATAAACATGCGCCGCAGGTAGCGCAGGTTGTCGATTTGATACTGAGATTTGGTTTCCAGCCGGGCTATCACGCTTTCAAGGTGGCTAAGCTGGCTGGTGCGATAGCCGTGATTAAACAGCTCGCCCTGCTGCCAGAACAGGAAAGTAATCAGCAAGAAAAGCGACAGAAAGCAGACATGGGTAATGCGCAATGTCTTTTCCATCGGCTGGTGAAAGTGGCTCATCAACGAGGTGCTCACGGTGATTCCTTTTTACGGCGCAAAGGATAGCGATCGACTTTCCAGCAGGTGCAGCGGTTCAGGCCGCCCCACCAGATAACCTTGCAGGAACTGGACACCAAGCTGCAGCAGAATTTCGCGCTGCTCTTCCGTTTCGACATACTCGGCCACCACGGTCAGCGGTTTGGCTGCCGCCAGCTCACAGATGGATTTCACAATCAGCTTATCCATAACGTCGCTGGTGATATCGCGGACAAAGCAACCGTCAATTTTGATGATATCGGCCTGCAGGTTTTTAAGGCGCTCATAGTTAGCGTAGCCTGTTCCGAAATCATCGATAGCAATCCTGAAGCCATTCTCGCGCAGCAGGGCAATATTATGGTTTGACGTTTCGGAGTGGGAAAATGCCTGCTCTTCCGTAACCTCAATCACCACCGCGCTGGTCGGTACTTTGAATGAGCTAAACAGCGCCATAACCTGCCGGGCAATATCCTTCTGCATCAGCGTCAGGGGCATTAGATTGACCGAAAAACGAGGCTGCCGGGCGTCACCGGGATGCTTTGCCAGCCAAGCCAGCAGCTTTTTAAGAACCATCAGGTCAAAGCGGGTGCTGAGGTTAAATTCGGCAATAATCGGGATAAACTTATCCGGCCCGATGGTCTGGCCGTCCACTATCAGGCGGCTGAGAATTTCGTGGTAGCCCTGCCCCTGATGGTTAACAATCGGCTGGGCGTAAAGCTCAAATGCTTCTTCATCCAGCGCGCGTTTTACCTTCTGCAACAGCAGCACGCGCTCGGTGGTCTGCCCCGAAACAGCCGCCTGCCTGGAGTCCAGCCCCAAAACGCGGTGTGCGCCGCTGGCCTTCTCTGCCAGATAACTCAGTTGCCCAAGCGTGCGTTGCAGTTCTGCTGGCGTATCGACAACGCCCCAGGCGGCACCATATTCAATTTCCAGCGCGGCGTTATGCCACTGGATTTTCTTATTATTTAGCTGCTCAACAAAATAGGTTAAACGCGCTTCAGATTCATCGCCTCGCAAAAAAATCAGCAGTTCGCTTCCCGGCAGCTGAAATATTTCCTCACCTTCCAGCAGCCACGGCTGTAATTCTCTGGCGATGGTTTTCTTGCAATATATACGCATCATCATGCCGTAATGGCGGCTGAGAAATTCAAAATTGGCCATTCTCAGGCAGCATAAAGCCCCTAAAGGATAACGCCTGATATGCTGTTCGAGTGCTCGCAGGTTAGGCAATTGTGTTAAAGGGTCAGTCAGCGCCTGCTGGTGATAAATACGCTTCATCAGCTCGTTTTTATGATACGAAATAGCCATATAGAGCAGACAAACGGTAAAGGAGATAAATACCGAAAGGATAAACGACAGAGCATATTGCGTATTTACGCCCTGTAAAAAACTGGTGTTGTAGGTCAGCAACACCCAGGCAGAAATCCCCCACAGCAGGGAAACCAGCCGCGAGCCAAGGCGGCGGATGCCGAGCGTGAATAACACAAAGACCAGCGGCACCAGGTAACCGGAAATCAGTTCGCTGTGCCACGGAGAACACATCATCAACAGGTAAATCACCCATGCCGCCAGCCAGCATGGCGTAAAGAGGCGGTGCTTATCCTGCCGATAGTGCCGGACGCAGCGCCGCCAGAACCCCACCGCAAAACGCGGGTTAAGCAGCATGCGCAGCGGGAAATAGAACAGCGGAGTGAAGATAAGCGACGCCACCACCAGGTTGAGCACGTCGACAATCATATAGATTGCCGAACCACTGCCGAAGAAAGGCGCAAGTTCAGGCGGGTACGCTATCACCCTCCCCATCATGTACATCAGCAGTTTAATGGTAAAAGGTGCGATAAACCCCAGCCAAAAAAAGCGCGCACCGGTGTTCTTATTGGGCAAACCAAAGCGCCAGCGCGAGCCGATATAACGCCAGCTAATCAGGCTGGTTAACAACAGCGGGAATAACAGACAAAAAACAAAGGCGGCCAGCGGGACAAAGGGTAAATCAAGCAGCAATGAATAAATTATCAACGTTCCGACGGCTAAAGGGAAAATCACCGCCCGGCCATAAATAATAATCATTGCGGTGATGAAACTTAACGGGAGATAGGCCAGATAGGTTTTATGTCCGTCCACCAGGGTAGTGGGAGAAATATAGCGCGAGAAAGGAATAAACAGGAAACACAGAGCCAGAGCAATCGCTATTTTTCTTATCATCTTGTGAATAACCATAGGCCGCAGTGTTAAGTTTATGTAATCGCTGAATTATTAATTTTGGGCGGAAAGAATACGTTTATTTATTAAGCGAATCAAGTTCACAAAATGCCATAAGCGAAATCTAATAGTCCCGCATAAATAATAGAACAATCGGGTGTAAAGGGAGGAGTTTTTACCCGGAGCGGGTCTGGCGGGGCGAAAAACAGATTGAGCCGAAGCTTAAATGCAAAAACCCCCGCCGAAGCGAGGGTTTTAAATTTTGGTGGAGCTAAGCGGGATCGAACCGCTGACCTCTTGCATGCCATGCAAGCGCTCTCCCAGCTGAGCTATAGCCCCACGGACAGGCTTTGTTTTTACGGTACAAATCTTGCTGGAGGAAGATTTGGTGGAGCTAAGCGGGATCGAACCGCTGACCTCTTGCATGCCATGCAAGCGCTCTCCCAGCTGAGCTATAGCCCCGAACCGTAAAGACCTTGTCGTGTTGACGGGCGGCATAATATGAAACCCAACATAAGGTGTCAACGCCAAATTGTTCTTCTGCGATCAATCGCCTAAAAAGCCAGCGCCTCAGGCAAATCCCGGTTGCATATCATCCCGTTGTAGTTAATTCTGTCACAGTTTCCGGTAAGTCAGTTCAATAAAATGAACCTCGAATGACTTGCTACCCGCACGGCCACAATGAAAAGGAATCACTGTGCTCAAGGAAAGAATGACACCCGAAGAATTAGCCGATATGACCGGCTACAGCCGCCAGACCATCAATAAATGGGTTCGCAAAGAAAAGTGGACCACCTCGCCAAAACCTGGCGTTCAGGGCGGTAAAGCCCGGCTTATCCACATCAACGAGCAGGTTCGGGAGTTTATCAACAGCGCACGCCGGGTCACGGACACCAATGTTCGCTACAGCGTGAACGATGCCTCTCTGGAAAATCTGCTGCTTAACTCGGTGCAGCAAATGTCGGAAAGCGAGCAGCACAAAATGTCCGCCATGCTGCTGCGCGACGGGATTGCTGGCCTGCTTAAGCGTCTTGGTATCCGGGATAACGAGTAATCTCCCAACCGTTTCCCGCTGGAGTCAGGGAAAATAAAGGATTGCAAATGTTTAAGGATAAAATGACCCCCAATGAGCTGGCGGAGATGACGGGCTACAGCCGTCAGACCGTCAACAAATGGGTCAGGGAAAAAAACTGGGAAACCTGCAAAAAAGAGGGCGTCCAGGGCGGCAGGGCACGATTTATTTATATGTCCGAACCGATACTCACGTTTATCTACAACACCCGCCGCATGAACGACAAAGTGGCTCTCTATAAAGCCAACCAGTCTCCGCTGGAACAGCTTATGCTAAATGCCCTGCGCGATTTGTCAGAAACAGAACAGCGACAAATGTCCTCCTTGCTGGAGCGCGAAGGCCTCGACGGCATACTAAGACGCCTCGGTATCCGAAATTAAGCATAAAAAAGCCGGTGACTCAGCACCGGCTTTTTATATTCTACGAAGCTTATTGCTGCGCTTCGCGCTCGCTGATGAAGTCCAGCGCTTTATTGATGCGCGCAACGGAACGCTGCTTGCCGATAGCGTGTACGGTCACATCCAGGCCAGGGGACTGGCCTGCACCGGTTACCGCAACGCGCAGCGGCATCCCGACTTTACCCATGCCCACTTCCAGCTCATCGGCGGTTGCCTGAATCGCATGATGTACGTTTTCAGCCGTCCAGTCGCTCAGGGCGGCCAGCTTGTCGCGAACCACTTCCAGCGGCTGGCGGGCAACCGGGCGCAGGTGTTTTTTAGCCGCGTCGGCGTCAAACTCGCTGAAGTCTTCATAGAAGTAGCGGCAGGTTTGCGCCATCTCTTTCAGGGTTTTGCAGCGCTCGCCCAGCAGTTTGACCAGCTCGGAGAGCTGCGGGCCGTTGCGGGTATCAATATTTTCCTGCTCGATGTGCCATTGCAGGTGGGTCGCAACGTACTCCGGCTCCAGGGTATTGATGTAGTGATGGTTCAGCCACTGCAATTTCTCGGTGTTGAAGGCGCTGGCCGATTTGCTCACCGCGTTAAGGGTGAACATTTCGATCATTTCGTCACGAGTAAAGATCTCCTGATCGCCGTGGGACCAGCCCAGACGCACCAGATAGTTCAGCAGCGCTTCCGGCAGGTAGCCGTCATCGCGGTACTGCATCACGCTTACCGCACCGTGGCGTTTGGACAGTTTTTTACCGTCGTCACCGTTGATCATAGAAACGTGAGCATACAGCGGAACCGGAGCATTCAGCGCTTTCAGAATGTTAATCTGGCGCGGAGTGTTGTTGATATGGTCTTCACCGCGGATAACGTGCGTGATTTCCATATCCCAGTCATCTACCACTACGCAGAAGTTGTAGGTCGGTGAACCGTCGGTACGACGGATAATCAAGTCATCCAGCTCCTGGTTGCTGAACTCGATCGGGCCACGGATCTGGTCTTCAAAGATAACAGAACCTTCCTGCGGGTTAGCAAAGCGAACTACGCAAGGCTCGTCATCCGCGTGATGTTCATGCCCATGGCGGCAGCGGCCGTCATAACGAGGTTTCTCATTATTCGCCATCTGCTGTTCGCGCAGTGCTTCAAGGCGCTCTTTAGAGCAGTAGCACTTATAGGCCGTACCCGCAGCCAGCATCTCGTCGATAGCCTGGTTGTAACGATCAAAACGCTTAGTCTGATAGTACGGGCCCTCATCCCACTGCAGGCTCAGCCAGTTCATCCCGTCCATAATCGCTTCGATAGCTTCCGGGGTTGAACGTTCGAGGTCGGTGTCTTCTATACGCAGCACGAACTCGCCCTTGTTATGGTGAGCGAAAAGCCAGGAATAGAGAGCAGTACGAGCACCGCCAACGTGCAGATAGCCTGTTGGGCTTGGCGCAAAGCGAGTTTTGATTTTCATTAAACGGCCTTAATTACGCAGAAATGCCGACATTGCGGCAATTGCCAGGGAAAAATTAACAGGCGTCATTCTATCACTGTGCGCTAATTCCTCAATGATGATGCCTGTAGATAGCAGGAAAGCTGATAATCTGATGATAAATCAAACGCCAATACACGTTTCTTGATCGCATCGTTTAATTTTAAGACGAACGAATAAAAACTTTAGAAAAGGCGTTGACTCATTTTCAACTGTCCCTATAATGCGACTCCACAAACCGGGGGTGATTAGCTCAGTTGGTAGAGCATCTCCTTTACACGGAGGGGGTCGGCGGTTCGAGCCCGTCATCACCCACCATCCTTCAGGATGACCCGGAATGTAGTAAGAGATTTAGAGATGGGTGATTAGCTCAGTTGGTAGAGCATCTCCTTTACACGGAGGGGGTCGGCGGTTCGAGCCCGTCATCACCCACCATCTCCTCTTGCAAGAATTAGCAGTACCGAAGTTTGGGTGATTAGCTCAGTTGGTAGAGCACCTCCTTTACACGGAGGGGGTCGGCGGTTCGAGCCCGTCATCACCCACCATTCGGGTCGTTAGCTCAGTTGGTAGAGCAGTTGACTTTTAATCAATTGGTCGCAGGTTCGAATCCTGCACGACCCACCAATGTAGAAAGGCGCCCTAAAGGCGCCTTTTTGCTATTTGTAATTCGTGTTGGGTTCGAACCTGCCGCAGGTTCGACAAAATTGTCGGGAACAATTTTGCATCACCGCTTGCGGTGACCCGCAGGGCGAGTCTCAGGATGAGACGAGTGCATCCTGCACAATCCTCTCACCAATGTAGAAAGGCGCCCTAAAGGCGCCTTTTTGCTATTTGCAATTCGTGTTGGGTTCGAACCTGCCGCAGGTTCGACAAAATTGTCGGGAACAATTTTGCATCACCGCTTGCGGTGACCCGCAGGGCGAGTCTCAGGATGAGACGAGTGCATCCTGCACAATCCTCCCACCAATGTAGAAAGGCGCCCTAAAGGCGCCTTTTTGCTATCTGAGATTCGCCAACCTTCCCCCCAACAAAAAAGCATCAACTTCCCCACCGCCCGGCCGATAACTCCCTTACCATTCCATCAAAGGAGTTATGATGACTACAATATCCAGCAGTGCTTTGCAGGGCGGTCAATTGACGACCAGCACCGCAACCGGATCTTCCTCTGCATCCGGCGGTTCGGATAACAGTACGGCAGCGCAGATTGCCCAGATCACTAAAAAAATTAGTGAGGTAACCCAGAAGCTAAAAGAAGTTTCGAGCACGCCAGACCGCCCTGCCGCAGAGAAGAAAAAACAAGTCGAGATCCTTCAGGCCGAGATCAAAATGCTGCAGGCCCAGCTGGCCCAGCTCCAGCGCAAACAGGCTGAAGAAGCCCAGCAGAAACAAGAACAGCAGCAAATAAAAGCGACCGGAGTGAATAAACCTTCCGACGACCACCAGATTGATATTTATATCTAGTCGTCAATAAATAGAGGATCGCCTTTACGGGCCAGGGTTAACAGCCTGGCCTGCTCGCGTACTACCTGCCAGATTGCCTCTGCCGCCCTGGAAAGCGAACGATTCTTTCGCCTCACCAGCATCAGCTGTCGGTTTACCACCGGCGTTAAGCGCTTCACTACCAGCGGCCTGCCCTGCGGCAGCGGTAAAGCCAGCGCCGGAATAACGCTCAAACCAATTCCCGCTTCAACCATCGGGTAGAGCGTTGTCGGGTGACCAATTTGCTGTGCGACCTCAACCTCAATTCCCTGCGTATGAAACGCTTCATCAATCAGCGGGCGGCTGCCGGAAGCGTAGTCCTGTAAAACCAGCTTCTGCCCCTGCAAGGACTGCCAGGCAACCTGTTCCTGACCTGCAAAAAAATGGTCGCTGCGGCACAACAGTAGAAAAGGTTCCGCCAGCACCGTTTCGCACTCCAGGTCACCCGCCTGAACCGGATCGATAACTACGCCGAAATCCACTTCACCCTGGCGAATGCTTTGTAAAACCCACTGCTGCGAGGCGTCATGCAGCACAAAACGAATATTCGGATAAGCTTGCGTAGCGGCGGCAATCGACTGTGGCATTAAGTGTGCGGAAAGGGTCTGGCTGGCGGCGACGCGCACCGTGCCGCTAAGCCGGTCGCCGACAACGCGCGCATCCAGCAGCGTAGTGGTTAGCTCCTCCAGCAGGCATTCCAGGCGAGGAGCCAGCTGCTCTCCTGCCGGAGTTAACACAACTTCGCGAGTGGTGCGATCGAGTAATTTCACCCCCAGCTCAACCTCAAGCTCCTTCAGACTATGGCTGACGGCCGACTGGCTCAGGCCAATGCTCTCCCCTGCCCGACTGAAGCTCCCGGCATGGGCGACGGCGACAAAAACGCGAAGCTGGCGCAGCGAGTAATTCATCTATTTTCTTCATCAATGCATGTAATAAATCAATTTTATTTCTGAAATCAGCACAAACACAATAGCGCTATTCACCTTTAAGGAATGGCTATGAAATTGCTACGAATTCTCGACCCTTTCACCCTGACGCTGGTTTGCACCGTGCTGCTGGCCTCCTTTTTCCCGGCCGAGGGCAGTTTTGTCGGCTTCTTTGAAGGGCTGACGACCGCCGCTATCGCGCTGCTGTTTTTTATGCACGGGGCAAAACTTTCGCGTGAGGCGGTCATTTCCGGCAGCAGCCACTGGCGGCTGCATTTGTGGGTGATGTGCAGCACTTTCGTGTTATTCCCGGTGCTCGGGGTGCTGTTTAGCTGGTGGAAGCCGGTTGACGTCAGCCCCGAGTTATACAGCGGCTTTCTTTACCTCTGCATTCTTCCGGCTACCGTGCAGTCCGCCATCGCTTTCACGTCTATCGCCGGAGGCAATGTGGCAGCGGCTATTTGCTCGGCCTCAGCTTCCAGCCTGCTGGGGATTTTCCTCTCGCCTTTGCTGGTTGGCCTGGTGATGCACGTCCAGGGCGCAAGCGGCAGCCTGCATCAGGTCGGCAGCATCATGTTGCAGCTGCTGGTACCGTTTGTGGCCGGGCATTTAATGCGGCCGTGGATTGGCGCCTGGGTAGCAAGGAATAAAAAGTGGATAGGAAAAACCGACCAGACCTCAATTTTGCTGGTGGTTTACTCGGCCTTTAGCGAGGCGGTTACGCACGGCATCTGGCATAAAGTTGGCGCGGGTTCGCTGCTGTTTATCGTCGTCTCAAGCATCGTACTACTGGCGATTGTGATGACGGTAAATATTGTGGTCGCCCGGCGCTTTGGCTTCAGCAAAGCCGACGAAATCACGATTGTTTTCTGCAGGTCGAAAAAGAGTCTCGCCAACGGCATTCCGATGGCGAATATTCTGTTCCCGGTGGCGGCTGTAGGTATGATGGTGCTGCCGCTGATGATTTTCCACCAGATCCAGCTAATGGTGTGTGCAGGAATGGCCCGGCGCTACCAGAGAAAAGCCGCAGAGGCCGGTGAAAAACCAGCCGCAGCAGCCAAAGCTTAATGGCGTTTTAAGGGGCGAACCAGGTTATCCAGTCCCTCAACCTTAATCAGCAGCGTCAGGGCCATCAGCTCGCCGAGATGGCCCTGCGGAAACTCTCCCTTTCTGGAGAACCACAGCAAATACTCTTCCGGTAAATCAATCAGCATCCGGCCTTTGTATTTACCAAACGGCATCGCCGTATTGGCTATCTCGATAAGCTGCTCTTTGTCCATTTAGTTACCCAGCAAGCGGATCATTTCCGCCTCGTCGATAACCTCGATGCCCAGCTCCTGCGCTTTAGCAAGCTTGGAACCGGCGGCCTCACCGGCAATCACCAGGTCAGTTTTCTTCGACACGCTTCCGGCCACTTTTGCCCCCAGCTCCACCAGGCGAGCCTTAGCATCGTCCCGGGACATAATGCTGAGTGAGCCGGTGAGCACCACGGTTTTCCCGGCAAACGGGCTGTCGATTTCTTCGGCCTTAATAACCACCGGAGCAGGCCAGTTAACGCCCGCCTCTTCCGTTAGCTGGCGAATCACTTCCCGGTTGCTCTCTTCGGCAAAAAAGTTGAAGGTATGCGTCGCCACGACGATGCCAACGTCCGGCACTTTTTGCAGATCTTCTATACTGGCCGCAATCAGCGCCTCCAGCGAGCCAAAGTGAGCCGCCAGGCCCGCCGCCGTCGCTTCGCCTACTTCACGAATACCCAGCGCGTACAGGAAGCGTGCAAAGGTAGTTTCTTTCGCTTTTTCCAGAGCATCGACAACGTTCTGCGCCGACTTAGGCCCCATGCGATCCAGCCCGGTGAGCTTACCCGCGGTCAGCTTAAACAAATCTGCCGGGGTGTGGACGTACTCTTTTTCTACCAGTTGATCGATTATCTTGTCGCCCATGCCGTCTACATCCAGCGCGCGGCGGGAAACAAAGTGCTTCAGCGCCTCTTTGCGCTGCGCGCCGCAGATAAGACCGCCGGTGCAGCGGGCAACCGCCTCACCTTCTACTCGCTCAACGTCCGAACCGCACACCGGGCAATGGCTCGGGAAGACAATTTCCTGAGTCACTTCCGGGCGCTCAGATTCAACCACGCCGACAACTTGAGGGATAACGTCCCCGGCACGACGGATCACGACCCGGTCGCCGATACGCAGACCAAGACGTTCAATTTCATCGGCATTGTGCAGCGTAGCGTTGCTCACCAGCACACCGGCGACCTGAACAGGCTCCAGACGAGCAACGGGAGTGATAGCGCCGGTGCGCCCGACCTGGAATTCCACGTCGCGAACTGTGGTCATCTGCTCCTGCGCCGGGAATTTAAAAGCCACGGCCCAGCGCGGCGCACGGGCTACAAAGCCCAGCGTTTCCTGGAGCGCGAGAGAGTCTACCTTGATAACCACGCCGTCTATGTCGAAGCCCAGCGTCGGGCGGTCGGCCTCAACCTGATGATAAAATGCCAGCACTTCCTCAGGCGTATTGCACAGGCGGATGCGGTCGCTGACCGGCAGTCCCCAGGCCTTGAACTGCTGGAGGCGTTCCATATGGCTGGCCGGCAGTTCACCGCCTTCCAGCAGGCCAACGCCGTAACAGAAGAAGGTCAGCGGGCGCTTAGCGGTAACGCGAGGATCGAGCTGACGAAGCGAACCTGCCGCCGCATTACGCGGGTTAGCAAAGACTTTCCCACCGGTGCGCCGGGCGTCTTCGTTGATCTTCTCGAAGCCGGCCTGCGGGAGGAAGACTTCCCCGCGAACCTCAACGCGGCGCGGTATATTTTCGCCGGTCAATTTCAGAGGGATCGCACGGATCGTACGCACGTTAGCGGTAATGTTTTCGCCGGTTGTCCCGTCGCCGCGTGTTGCCGCCCGAACCAGAACGCCGTCTTCATACAGCAGGCTTACGGCCAGGCCATCCAGTTTCAGCTCACAGCAGAAAGTCAGCGCATCGGTGCTTTTTAGCCTGTCCTGCACGCGCTTATTAAAAGCCAGGTAGCTCGCCTCATCGAAGACGTTGTCGAGCGACAGCATCGGCACTTCATGGCGCACCTGGGTGAATTCGCTAAGCGGTGCAGCGCCAACGCGCTGGGTCGGCGAATCCTGAGTAATCAGCTCCGGATGAGCCTCTTCCAGCTCCCGCAGCTCACGCATCAGGCGGTCGTATTCCGCGTCGGGAATTTCAGGATTGTCGAGCACGTGATAAAGGTGTTCATGATGGCGAAGCGTGGTTCGCAGCTGAGTGAGTTGTTGTTCGATTGAGTCCATATCGCACCATCAATGATAAAAAACCCCCGACAGGCGGGGGTTCAGGGGAAACGTTCAGGCCAGGATTCAGGCGTTAGCTTCAACAACCTCGCGAATTCTGTCCTGGTACTCGCGCAGCTTCTGCGGAGTCATCATGCGACGCTGATCGTCGAGCACAACGCCGCCAACTTCGTCGGCAATGTGCTGGGCAGACTGCAACATCAACTTAAAGTTTTGTGCCGGATCGCCGTAAGACGGCACCTGCATAAAGATGGTAATGCCAGGGGTAGCAAAATCATCCATGCTTTCCGGGTCAAAGGAGCCTGGCTTCACCATATTAGCGAGGCTGAACAGCACAGGGCCGCTGCCGTCCGGGCTAAGATGGCGATGGAAAATATTCATTTCACCGAATTTGAAACCGGCCTGCTCGATGCTGCTTAACAGCAATTCGCCGTTCAGCATGCTGCCCGCGTGGGCGGCCACGTTCATCACGATAACCGTCTCTTTTCTCTGCGCAACAGGCTGCGGTGCAGGCTCTGCGGCAACAGGTTCTGGTTCAGGCTGCGGAGCAGGCTCTGCGCTGAAGGGCTGAGACACTGGCTGTACCGGCGCGGCTGGCTGAGCCGGAGCGACATGTACCGGAGGCTGAGGCGCAGCAGGGTGCACGAGTTCAGCGGGCTGCTGAACAGGCTCGGCGTGGCGAGGAGGCTGAGCAACAGGTTCCGGCTGACGAGGCTGCGCGGCAGGGCGAGGCTCTGCGGACGCATACGGCGGCTCGTAGTTGTGCTGAGGTGCCTGCGGCTGACGCGGCGCACCTGTATCGCGGGAGGCTGGCTCCTGCGCAGGAGTCACCCGACGGACGCGCACTTCACCGACACCTTCCTCTTCTTCCTCGTCCTCTTCTTCGTATTCGTCACGTTTCGACTTCATACGTTTCAGCGGGCGATCGCGGAACACGGAAGAACGTTCCTTACGGCTGGTCCACAGGCCGTGTACCAGTAAGGCTATTATGGCGATCGCGCCAACAATGATTAATATCAGACGCAAATCCTGCATCATTATATTCTCTGTTGTTCTAACACCTTGCCACCGAGGCAAACATTTACTCACTAAGAGTATTTGCCCATCTGCTCAAGTGCAAGTGCGAGCACGGTTTTCTCATCATAAAGATAGCTTAAGGGCACCTTTTCGCTGTTTTTTCGACCAAATCCTGGCGGGTTTTTCTCAATACAGTCGGTTATGATAGCCCCGCAGCTTACAGCATTGACCTAAAAGGAGTCTGTTCAGATATGGTTTCATCTTCCGGAGCCGCGCCGCGTAGTGGCGTTTACTATTTTTCTCAGGGCTGGAAACTGGTACGCGAGCCGGGCATTAAGCGCTTTGTCGTGCTGCCGCTGCTGGTGAATATTTTATTGCTTGGTGGAGCCTTCTGGTGGCTGTTTACCCGCCTTGATATCTGGATACCGGCGATGATGAGCCACGTTCCGGACTGGCTACAGTGGCTTAACTATCTCCTCTGGCCGCTGGTGACCGTTTCCGTGCTGCTGGTGTTCGGCTATTTCTTCTCGACCATAGCCAACCTGATCGCCGCCCCGTTTAGCGGGCTGCTGGCCGAGCATCTGGAAGCGAGGTTAACCGGCGCTACCCCGCCGGATACCGGCGTTGTCGGTATCATGAAAGACCTGCCGCGCATTATGAAACGTGAATGGCAGAAACTCGCCTGGTATCTGCCGCGCGCCGTGGTTCTGCTGCTGCTGTACTTCATCCCCGGTATCGGCCAGACGGTCGCGCCGGTACTGTGGTTCCTGTTCAGCGCGTGGATGCTGGCCATCCAGTATTGCGACTACCCGTTCGATAACCACAAGGTACCGTTTAAGCAAATGCGTATTGCGCTGCGGGAGAAAAAGGTCGTCAACATGCAGTTTGGCGCGCTGGTGAGCCTGTTTACTCTGATCCCCGTGCTCAATCTTTTCATCCTGCCGGTCGCCGTTTGCGGCGCAACCGCGATGTGGGTGGACTGTTACCGCGGCAAACATGCTCTGTGGAAGTAACGCCCCGGAAGGGAGAAAGCTTATGCCATTGCTTATTCCAGGTTGCATTGGCTTATTTCCCTTCCACATATAGATATGCTATTTCCTTACTTCCGCATATTTCCTGAGCGGGTATGCTGAACCGGTATCCCAAAATTCAGACAGTTAAGGACGAGCCATGAGTAAAATTTATGAAGACAACTCCCTGACAATCGGCCATACGCCGCTGGTTCGCCTGAACCGTATCGGTAATGGACGCATTCTGGCGAAGGTGGAGTCCCGCAACCCAAGCTTTAGCGTCAAATGCCGTATTGGTGCCAACATGATTTGGGATGCCGAAAAACGCGGCGTGCTCAAGCCTGGCGTTGAGCTGGTTGAACCGACCAGCGGTAATACGGGGATTGCTCTGGCTTACGTGGCGGCGGCTCGCGGCTACAAGCTGACGCTGACCATGCCGGAAACCATGAGCATCGAGCGCCGCAAACTGCTGAAAGCGCTGGGCGCGAACCTGGTGCTGACCGAAGGCGCTAAAGGCATGAAGGGCGCGATTCAGAAGGCAGAAGAAATTGTTGCCAGCGATCCGGCTAAATACCTGCTGTTGCAGCAGTTCAGCAACCCGGCTAACCCGGAAATCCACGAAAAAACCACCGGCTCGGAAATCTGGGAAGATACCGACGGTGAAGTAGACGTCTTTATTGCGGGCGTGGGTACCGGCGGCACGCTGACCGGCGTCAGCCGCTATATCAAGAACACCAAAGGCAAAACCTCGCTGATTAGCGTGGCGGTTGAGCCAACCGACTCTCCGGTTATTCAGCAGGCGCTGGCAGGCGAAGAGCTCAAGCCTGGTCCGCACAAAATTCAGGGCATCGGTGCCGGTTTTATTCCGGGCAACCTGGATCTTAAGCTTATCGATAAAGTGGTGACTATCACCAACGAAGAAGCGATTTCTACCGCCCGTCGCCTGATGGACGAAGAAGGTATTCTGGCCGGGATCTCCTCTGGCGCGGCCGTTGCGGCTGCGTTGAAGCTTCAGGAAGACGAAGCCTTTACCAACAAGAATATTGTGGTTATCCTTCCGTCCTCCGGGGAGCGCTATTTGAGTACTGCACTGTTTGCCGATCTGTTCACTGAGAAAGAACTGCAACAGTAATGCCAGTATTTGATATATGCTTAAAAAAGCACCCGAGAGGGTGCTTTTTTGTGGCGCACATCAAAGTTTCACCCTCATCGGCATTGCTTTCACCCCCGCAGGTCTGGTATTTAACCAGCAATTATTTTGATGCGCGAAATTAATCAAGCTGTGAGATGGGCCTGCTGAATCGATTTAACGATTTGGTGGATATTCGCTTTTCACGGCATAATGGATACGGATCGGCGAAACGCTTCTGGCGTCTTTTTCGCGGTTCCCAGGCATCCGGTGCCTCGTTCCATCAACGTTGGCGCTAACGATACAGGCTAAAGTTTGGCCGCCAGGCTAGACTTTAGTTCCACAACACTAAACCTATAAGTTGGGGAAATACAATGTTCCAGCAAGAAGTAACTATTACCGCTCCGAACGGTCTGCATACCCGCCCTGCTGCTCAGTTTGTTAAAGAAGCGAAAGGCTTCACTTCAGAAATCACCGTGACGTCTAACGGCAAAAGCGCCAGCGCTAAGAGCCTGTTCAAACTGCAAACTCTGGGCCTGACTCAGGGTACCGTAGTGACTCTCTCCGCTGAAGGCGAAGATGAGCAGAAAGCCGTTGAGCATTTAGTAAAACTGATGGCTGAACTCGAGTAAGTTCTGGGTTCTTCGTAAATATCAGTCACAAGTAAGGTAGGGTTATGATTTCAGGCATTTTAGCATCCCCGGGTATCGCTTTCGGCAAAGCACTTTTGCTGAAGGAAGATGAAATTGTCATCGACCGGAAGAAAATTTCTGCCGACAAAGTTGAGCAGGAAGTTGAACGTTTTCTCAGCGGGCGCGCCAAAGCATCCGAGCAGTTAGAAGCGATCAAAATTAAAGCTGGCGAGACCTTCGGTGAAGAAAAGGAAGCTATCTTCGAAGGCCACATTATGTTGCTGGAAGACGAAGAGCTCGAGCAGGAAATCATAGCCCTCATCAAAGATAAGCTGGTCACCGCGGACGCTGCGGCGTACGAAGTGATTGAAGGCCAGGCGACGGCTCTTGAAGAGCTGGACGACGAATACCTGAAAGAGCGTGCTGCTGACGTGCGCGACATCGGTAAGCGCCTGCTGCAGAACATTCTCGGCCTGAACATTATCGATTTAAGCGCAATCAAGGATGAAGTTATCCTGGTTGCTAAAGATTTGACCCCGTCAGAAACCGCACAGCTGAACCTGAAAAAGGTGCTGGGTTTCATCACCGATATCGGCGGCCGTACCTCCCATACCTCCATCATGGCGCGTTCTCTGGAACTGCCTGCGATTGTGGGCACCGGTAGCGTTACCTCTGATGTGAAAAACGACGACTATCTGATCCTCGATGCGGTTAACAACAAAGTTTACGTTAACCCGACCAACGAGCAGATCGAAGAGCTGCGTGCGGTTCAGCAACAGGTTGCTTCTGAGAAAGCCGAACTGGCTAAGCTGAAAGACCTGCCTGCTATCACCCTCGACGGCCATCAGGTAGAAGTTTGCGCCAACATCGGTACCGTTCGTGATATCGACGGTGCAGAGCGCAACGGTGCGGAAGGTGTGGGTCTGTATCGTACCGAATTCCTGTTCATGGACCGCGACTCGCTGCCAACTGAAGAAGAGCAGTTTGCCGCGTATAAAGCCGTTGCTGAAGCCTGCGGCTCTCAGGCGGTCATCGTTCGTACCATGGACATCGGCGGCGACAAAGAGCTGCCGTACATGAACTTCCCGAAAGAAGAGAACCCGTTCCTCGGCTGGCGTGCAATTCGTATCGCCATGGATCGCAAAGAGATCCTTCACGCTCAGGTTCGCGCCATTCTGCGTGCTTCCGCCTTCGGCAAGCTGCGCATTATGTTCCCGATGATCATCTCCGTTGAAGAAGTGCGTGCGCTTAAAGCAGAGATTGAGCTTCTGAAAGCGCAGCTGCGCGAAGAAGGGAAAGCGTTCGATGAAACCATCGAAATCGGCGTAATGGTTGAAACCCCTGCGGCAGCGACGATTGCTCGTCATCTGGCCAAAGAAGTTGACTTCTTCAGCATCGGCACCAACGATTTAACTCAGTACACCCTGGCAGTTGACCGCGGTAATGATATGATTTCACATCTTTACCAGCCAATGTCACCGTCCGTACTGACTCTGATTAAGCAAGTTATTGATGCTTCTCATGCAGAAGGTAAATGGACCGGTATGTGTGGTGAGCTTGCGGGCGACGAACGTGCTACACTTCTGTTGCTTGGGATGGGCCTGGACGAATTCAGTATGAGCGCCATTTCTATCCCTCGTATCAAGAAGATCATCCGTAACACGAACTTCGAAGATGCGAAAGTGTTAGCAGAGCAGGCTCTTGCTCAACCGACAACGGACGAGTTAATGACGCTGGTTAACAAGTTCATTGAAGAAAAAACAATCTGCTAATTCACGAGATGCGGCCCAAATTACTGCTTAGGAGAGAAGGCTAATGGGGTTATTTAGTAAACTGTTCGGTGACAAAAGCAATAGCGACACCGGGACCATTGAGATCGTTGCTCCACTGTCTGGCGAAATTGTTAATATTGAAGATGTGCCGGATGTAGTGTTTGCTGAAAAAATCGTTGGTGACGGTATTGCTATCAAACCAACCGGCAACAAAATGGTTGCTCCGGTTGACGGTACTATCGGTAAAATCTTCGAAACTAACCACGCTTTCTCTATCGAGTCCGATAGCGGGATCGAGCTGTTCGTTCACTTCGGTATCGACACCGTTGAACTGAAAGGTGAAGGTTTCAAACGCATCGCCGAAGAAGGCCAGCGCGTCAAGAAAGGCGACGTAGTCATTGAGTTCGATCTGGCACTGCTGGAAGAGAAAGCCAAGTCTACCCTGACTCCGGTTGTTATCTCCAACATGGACGAAATCAAAGAGCTGATCAAACTGACTGGTAGCGTGACCGTAGGCGAAACGCCGGTTATCCGCATCAAAAAGTAAATTTGATTGCATCGAAAAAGGCACCTTCAGGGTGCCTTTTTTATTGGGCTGCGTTTAGCGCGGTAGCACCAACTCATCAAGCTGATTTTGCTCAGTCCAGGCCATGACCTCAAACACCCGATGCGCCGCCTCTCCTGCCGCCTCTGCAACCTTTTTCCCTTCAAGCAGCCGGCTCACCAGCTCGGCGCAGAACAGGTCGCCAGTGCCTTTAAGGTCGGTCACCACGCGCTCGTGGCTCATAACCTCTACCGCCTCAGCCGTTACGGTTACTACGGAAATTGCCCGCGGATCTTTCGCCGGAGCGCTGGTAATCACCACCCAACGAAGCGTTTCTGAAAGCAGACTTTTTGCCGCCTCCACCGCCTGCTCAAGCGTGCCGCACGGCATACCGGTCAGTATTTGCAGCTCAAACAGATTCGGCGTTAAGCCCTGAGCCAGCGGCAAAAGCTCGCTGCGGTAAGCCTCGGGGATCCCCGCCTTCACGTAGATGCCGCTGTCGGTATCACCCATCACCGGATCGACAAGAATAAGCAGTTCAGGGTGGCTCATACGTCGTTCACGCAGCCACCCGGCAAGCAGATGGATTTGCTCCGCACTGCCCATATAACCTGTCGTAACCGCCTTAAGATTACGCAGGGCATCCCGCTCTTCAAGCGCCCGCAGGTAGCCGCTAAACCATTCAGCCGGGATAACGCCGCCGTAGAAGGTGTCGTAATGCGGCGTGTTGCTAAACAGCACCGTCGGCACCGCCATTGCTCGCCAGCCGTGCTGCGCGATAGCCGGTATTGCTATGCTGTTGCCCACGCTGCCATACACCACCTGAGACTGCACCGCGACAATATCCGCCTGCAGCGACCTGCCCGCGTTATGAAACAATACCGACTGTATATCGTTATCCTGAGCCATCTTCCCTCTCCTTTACGGGTTAGATACCCGCGCCCTGAACGTAGCTCTCTTCGCCAAATACGCCTGTTGAAAGATAACGGTCGCCCCTGTCGCAAATAATTGCCACCACAACCGCTCCCGGATTTGCCTTCGCCACCCGCAATGCTCCGGCCACCGCGCCACCGGAACTTACGCCGCAGAAGATCCCTTCTTCCATCGCCATGCGGCGCATGGTTTGCTCGGCTTCGACCTGAGACATATCAATCACTTCATCCACCAGCGACGGGGTATAAATCTTCGGCAACCACTCTTCTGGCCAGCGGCGGATCCCCGGAATGCTGCTCCCCTCTTCCGGCTGTAGCCCAACAATCTTCACGGGCTTATTTTGCTCACGCATAAAACGCCCCACGCCGGTAATGGTTCCGGTGGTGCCCATGCTGGAAACAAAGTGGGTGATGCGCCCTTCGGTCTGACGCCAGATCTCCGGCCCGGTGGAGGTATAGTGCGCCAGCGGATTGTCCGGGTTATTAAACTGGTCGAGAACTTTGCCCTCGCCGCCATCGGCCATTTGCTGCGCCAGCTCGCGTGCGCCTTCCATTCCCTGCGCTTTGCTCACCAGAATCAGCTCCGCGCCGTAGGCCTGCATCGCCGCTTTGCGCTCCATACTCATGTTGTCCGGCATCAGCAGCTTCATGCGATAGCCTTTCAGGGCGGCTATCATTGCTAGCGCGATTCCGGTGTTGCCGCTGGTCGCCTCGATTAACGTGTCGCCGGGTTTAATGTCGCCGCGTTTTTCCGCCTGAACAATCATCGACAGCGCCGCGCGATCTTTAACCGATCCCGCAGGGTTGTTGCCTTCCAGCTTGACCCAAATTTCGCTGCCGTTATCAAGCCCGCTGCGCTGCAGCCGAACCAGTGGAGTATTGCCGATGGTGCTTTCTAAAGTGATCACTTGCCTGCCCGGAATAGAATAAAAAAAGCGGCCACATGGGGCCGCTTATGCGTGTCCTGTTGGGGTAAATTATCAGGCGGATTGCGCCAGGTCTACACCCTGAATACGGTTGCCGCCGTCGTACAGGCGCGCATTTTGCAGCCCAACAAACAGGCGTTCGCCGCGCTGTGGGATTTGCTGCTCTTTCAGCACCACGGTTAACGGCTCGTCGTACCAACCTAACGGCTGCACAACCAGCTGCATATAATGGCCGCGCGGACTGACTTCCAGCACCTGCACCGGCAACGGCGAGTCAAGATTGGTGCGTCGGCTCACGTCCACTTCCCACGGACGCAGGAACAAGTCGACTTCCCCCTGATAAGCCGGGGTAAAACCGAGTGGCCAGCGGTGCGCACCGACGTGGAACTGGCTGCCGCGCACGACGCCTTTCAGGCGGTTAACTTCGCCGAGGAACTCCAGCACGAAGCGCGTTGCCGGTTCACGCCATACCGACTCAGGCGTATCCACCTGCTCGATATTCCCCTGGCTCATAACCACCACGCGGTCGGCGACTTCCATCGCTTCCTCCTGGTCGTGAGTCACAAAGACGCTGGTAAATTTCAGCTCTTCATGCAATTCACGCAGCCAGCGGCGCAGCTCTTTACGCACCTGGGCATCCAGGGCGCCAAAAGGCTCATCCAGCAGCAAAATCTGAGGCTCTACCGCCAGAGCGCGGGCCAGCGCCACGCGCTGCTTTTGCCCACCGGAAAGCTGGGCCGGGTAGCGGTCCGCCAGATGGGACAGCTGCACCATTTCCAGCAGCTTTGTCACCTTGCGCTTAATTTCCGCAGAGGAAGGACGTTCGCGGCGCGGCAGCACGGTCAGGCCGAAGGCGATATTGTCGAACACCGACATATGGCGGAACAGGGCATAGTGTTGAAACACAAAACCCACTTTGCGGTCGCGGGCGTGCATACGGCTGACGTCGGTGCCGTTGAAGCTAATGCGGCCGCTGTTCTGATGTTCCAGGCCGGCGATAATGCGCAGCAGCGTGGTTTTACCGGAGCCTGAAGGCCCGAGCAGCGCCACCATCTGACCAGAAGGGATATCCAGCGAGATATCGTTCAGCACCTGGGTGCGACCAAAAGACTTCTTAATATTGGCAATATCAATGCTCATGATTTTCCTCCTGCTTGAGGCGTTTTTCCTGATTATTCAGGCGCCACTGCACTGCACTCTTTAAGAACAAGGTTAAAACCGCCATCAGGGTTAACAGTGCCGCGGCGGTAAACGAGCCGACGGTGTTGTAGTCCTGTTGCAGCAATTCAATTTGTAGCGGCAGCGAGAACGTCTCGCCGCGAATCGAGCCGGAAACCACCGACACCGCGCCAAACTCGCCGATGGCGCGGGCGTTGGTCAGCACCACGCCATAGAGCAGCGCCCAGCGAATATTCGGCAAGGTAACGCGGCGGAACATCTGCCAGCCGGAGGCACCAAGCAAAATAGCGGCCTCGTCTTCCTGGCTGCCCTGGCTGAGCATCACCGGCACCAGCTCGCGCACCACAAACGGGCAGGTCACGAAGATGGTCACCAGCACCATGCCCGGCCAGGCAAACATTATTTGCAGGTTATGGGCATCAAGGAAACCGGCCAGCGGGCCGTTGGAGCCGTAAAACAGCAGGTAAACCAGGCCCGCCACCACCGGCGAAACGGCGAACGGGATATCCAGCAGCGTAAGCAGCAGCTGGCGCCCCGGGAAGTTAAAGCGCGTCACCAGCCAGGCCAGCAGCGTGCCGAACACCAGGTTAACCGGCACGGTTATCAGGGCAATCATCACCGTCAGCCAGATGGCATGCAGCATGTCCGGGTTGGCGATATTTTGCAGGGCAGGCATCAGCCCTTTGGAGAAGGCTTCAACAAAAATTGAGGCAACCGGCACCACCAGAATCAAAAAAGAGACCAGCACGCCGATGGCAATAAGCGTCCATTTCCCCCAGTTAATGCGGGGGCGATTATAGGTTTTCAAAGCGGTTACATCCGTCATCAGTGGCCCACCACGCGCCGACCAAAGCGGCTCTGCAACGTGTTAATGCTGAACAGCAGCAGTAAAGAAGCCGCCAGGATTACCGAGGCAATAGCGCTTGCCGCCGGGTAGTCAAACTCCTGCAGGCGAACAAAAATCATCAGCGAGGTGACTTCCGTTTTCCACGCGATATTACCGGCGATGAAGATAACCGCGCCAAACTCACCGAGGCTGCGGGTGAACGACAGCGCAACGCCCGCCATCAGCGCCGGGGAAAGCTCCGGCAGCACCACGCGGCGGAAGCTCTGCCAGCGCGTTGCGCCCAGCGTTTCCGCGGCTTCTTCGTATTCGGGGCCAAGCTCCTCAAGCACCGGCTGTACGGTACGCACCACGAAAGGAATGCTGGTAAACGCCATCGCCACCGCTATACCGAGCCAGGTGTAGGTCACTTTGATACCAAACTGCGCCAGCCACTCGCCGTACCAGCCGTTAACCGAAAACAACCCGGCCAGCGTTAAGCCCGCTACGGCAGTCGGCAATGCAAAAGGCAAATCCATCAACGCGTCAAGCAGGCTGCGGCCCGGAAACTGATAGCGGGTAAGAATCCACGCCATCAGCAGGCCAAACACGCCGTTAAATATCGAAGCCAGCCCGGCGGAAAGCAGCGTGACTTTATACGCCGCCACCACCTGCGGGTTGGTGATAACTTCCCAATACTGAGACAAAGACATTTGTGCGAGCTGCATCACCAGCGCGCTCAGGGGCAGCAGCAGGATCAGGCAAACAAACAGCAGGCTGGTGCCGAGGCTAAGGGTAAACCCCGGCAGTACGCGTTTTGAGCGACTGACAAACATCAACTACGCCCCGCAGCTAACAGTTTGTCCAGCTCCCCGCCGGTGGCGAAATGAGTTTTCATCACTTCCGGCCAGCCGCCAAATGCATCTTCAACGCGGAACAGCTCGGTCTGCGGGAATTTATCCTTCAACTTGTCCATTACCTGCGGGTTATTCACGCGGTAGTAGTAGTCGGTAATGATGGTCTGAGCCTGAGGGCTGTAGAGATAGGTAAGATAGTCCTTAGCCGCCTTCTCGGTGCCGTTAGCCTTCACGTTTTTATCCACCCAGGCGACCGGGAATTCGGCAAGAATATTCACCTTAGGCACCACAACCTCGTAGCCGTCTTTTGCGTACTGATTGCTGATGTTGTTCACTTCAGATTCAAAAGAGATAAGCACGTCGCCCAGCCCACGCTCCACGAACGAGGTGGTTGCGCCGCGGCCGCCGGTATCAAACACTTCGACGTTTTTCAGGAACTGCGTCATAAACTTTTCGGTTTTAGCTTTATCGCCGCCGTCGGCTTTATCCGCCGCGCCCCAGGCTGCCAGATAAGTGTAACGTGCATTGCCGGAGGTTTTTGGATTCGGGAAAATCAACTTCACGTCCGGGCGTACCAGGTCGCTCCAGTCGTGGATATTTTTCGGGTTGCCCTTGCGCACCAGGAAAGCCATGGTGGAATAAAACGGCGAGCTATTATTCCCGAGACGGCTCTGCCAGTCGGCCGGGATCAGGTTGCCTTTATCGTGCAGGATCTGCACATCTGACACCTGGTTATAAGTTACAACGTCAGCTTTTAAGCCCTGGAGAATAGCCAGCGCCTGTTTTGATGACCCGGCATGAGATTGTTTAATCGTCAGCTTGTCGCCGTTATTCTCCTGCGCCCACTGTTTTTCAAACGGTGGATTCAGCGCGGCAAACAACTCGCGTGACACATCATAAGAGCTATTCAGCAGCTCTGTTGCGTGGGCAGTGCCTGCCAGCAGCAAAGAGACAGCGAGCGCGTTCCATACTTTTTTAACTGAACCGATTGCCATGTTTCGCCCTTATAGATGTCATGAAAGTCATAATTAGCCGACTGTCAGTGTATTTATAACGAGCGATAAAGCTGTAACGCTTTTATATACCGTTTGGCGATTTTCAATAAGAAAGGGATATAAGAAAGTGGCGTAGCAAACGCTACGCCGGAAGGGATTACAGGCTCAGTAACTTATCCAGTGACGGGGCAAAATAGTAGCCGCCGGTGACCGGTTTAGTGAAGCGCAGCATGCCGTCGCGCTTGCCGTCGGTGTCGCCGAACATGCTCAGCAGCTGCTGCTCGATGTTATGGAGGCGCGCGCAATAGGCGATAAAGTAAAGGCCGTGAACGCCACTGGCTGTGCCATAAGGCAGGCTCTGGCGCACAATCTTCAGCCCTTTGCCGTCTTCTTTAAGATCAACCCGGCTCAGGTGAGAAGTCGCAGGGCGTGCGTCTCCGTCGATTTCTTCGTTTTCCTGTTTGGTGCGCCCGAAGATCATCTCCTGGTCGTGCACGCTCAGGCGGTTAAGCTGCTTGAGATTATGTTCCCAGCGCTGAACCAGCACGTAACTGCCGCCTGCATCAACGCCTTCGTTGATGACCGCAACCTGGCGGCGATTTTCTTCGCCCTTAGGGTTCTCGGTGCCGTCAACAAAGCCGCTCAAATCACGCTCTTCCACCCAGCGGAAGCCGTGGATCTCTTCTTCAATCTTCAGCGTATCGCCGAATGCCGCCAGGGCGGCCTGGGCAACGGAGAAATTCACGTCGTGGCGCAGGGAAAGAATGTGGATCATCACATCGTGCTGCGTCGCCGGTGCGAGACCTTTACCCAGCGGGGTAAAGTTTTTCAGCTCGGCGGCACCTTCGCCTTTGCTGAGGTCACGCCACAGGTCATGCCCGAAACCAATAGTTGCCCCCAGCATGGCATCCGGGAATTTTTCCTGGAAGGTGCTCAGCGCGTCAATAAAGGCTTTGCACCCCGCGCTCAGCGCGCTGAAGTCGCCCTGCAATGAAGCTTCCAGCCAAATAGCAGCACGACAATGTTCCGGCAGAATGCCGCTTTGAACCCGAGACATGAATCCTCCTGAAAAAAAATGCCACCGAAGGTGACAAATAATGATGCCACCAACCGGTGGCATTTATCGGGCTATTTTAACCTGATTCATTAACGCCGACTTGCGGCGGCGCAAACCTGGCGCAGATTTTATCGACGCCAGATAATTTTGTTAAGCGTCCATTTCTTCAGCGCGTCGTCGGACGGCATTAACCCTTCCGGACCGTGCCACACGCCTTTAAACAGATAGCTAATATGCTGGCTACCTGGAGCCTTGCACATCACGCCGTCGGCATCGTCGCCGCTGCCTTTTTCACAGGCGCCAAAGGCCTTGTCATACAGGTCGCTAAACGGAGTGCCGATTTTAACGCCGCCGGCGGTTTTAATATCCTCATCCATGACGACAATATTGCTCACGCTGCCGCTTTCGCCGTTAATCACCAACTTAACGTCTTTATCTTTCAGGGCTTCGAAATAACGCACAATTGCGCCGTTCTCGGTTTTCATTCCGCTGCGCAGGCGATAGTTGTCGTTCAGGCCTTCGCTAACGGCCTTCTCGTCCATTAATGTTGCGGAGGTCAACTTGCCCACGCCCTGCTCGCTTACCTCAATGGATGAGCCAAACCAGTTCCACGGATACGCCGAAGACCAGTTGACGGAGGAAAGCGTGGAGCAGCCGCTCAAGACCAGCGGCAGCCCTAACATCATCAGGCGCAGAGATTTCATTTGTGATTCCTTTTCAGAAAAGAGTAACGGCCTTTGGAGTGCAACAAAGCTAAAAAGTGCCGTGTTATTCGCTTTGCACCGCAAAGTAGTCCCGCAGGCGGCGGTTTACAACCAACCACCAGAGCGCAAAGAGGTCGGCCACCAGCAGTACAATCGTGGTAGCGGTCAACTCCTCGCCCCCGGCCAGCAAAGCAAGCTGCCAGACCAGCAGTGCCGCCTGTGCCGCCACCAGCAGCCAGCGAAATGCACGCCAAAAGCGCGGCCAGAGATGGCGACGCCCGCTTAACAGAAATGCGAAAGCGGCCGGTACGCCGGGAATAAGCCCCAGCCAGAAGGTATCCCGGTCGGGATAAAACAGCCCCAGCAGCGCATCGCCCTGCTGCCGGGAGGCTCCGGCCAATACCAGCAGCACCCAGGTGCGGGCCTGTAATAACAACACCGCCCAGAACAGCAGCGGTGCCTTCAGGTTGCCCTGCGAGTCATAATCAGCGGGCGGGTACATAAGATAAACACATGTGAAAATTAGTATTCCTGGTCTTCAATCAGCCGCTTGCCGAGCAAAATTGTGTCCTGATGTTCGTAATCGAGCTTTTCATAAAGGCCGATAACCATGTCATTCTCTTCGCGCACCATAATATGGATTTTGGGGCAGCCCCGGGCGATAAGCTTTTTCTCCAGCCGGTTCAGCAGCGCGTTGGCAATGCCGCGCCCGCGAAACTCAGGATGCACGCCCAGGTAATAGGCGGAGCCACGGTGGCCGTCATAGCCGCCCATTAGCGAGCCGACAATTTCGCCGCCGACTTCGGCCACCAGAAACAGGTCCGCATCGTGATGCAGCTTACGTTCAATATCCATTTCCGGGTCATTCCACGGGCGCAGTAAGTCGCAGCGCTCCCAAAGGGTGATGACCTCTTCGAAATCTTCCTGGCGAAAAACGCGAATTTCCATGGTTTTAGCCACCTTAGCCGTAAAAGGTTGATTATGGCGGTAACCGCCCGTTAAGCCAATAACTGCCGCAAAAGCGTGAAAAAAATGGCATAATCCCCACTCAGTCATGAAATGAAATGAATGGAAAAACATTTCTGACCTCAGAGTGTCGTTTGCCAGGTGCCGATACGTTATAACTCCCTATCCGGACTCCATAAGATAAATAATTCATCCGCATGAGCAAAATTAAATCGCTAACGCAACTTACGACGCGCCGCCAGGTCCTGCTCACGGGTTTAGCGGCGTTAACGCTAACCGGTATGAACAAAGCGCTGGCAAAGGAAGAGGCGAAAACGCTTAAAACCACCAATTCGCACAGCAAACCGGCCAAAAAGTCCGGCTCTCGCCGTATTGTGATGCTCGACCCGGGCCACGGCGGCATCGATACCGGGGCCATAGGCCATAACGGTTCGAAAGAGAAGCATGTGGTGCTGGCGATAGCCAAAAACGTGCGCAGCATTCTGCGTAATAACGGCATCGACGCAAGGCTGACCCGCACCAGCGACGAATTCATCCCGCTTTATGACCGCGTAGAAATAGCCCACAAGCACGGCGCAGACCTGTTTATGTCTATTCACGCGGACGGTTTTACCAGCCCAACGGCGGCGGGTGCTTCGGTGTTTGCCCTCTCCAACCGCGGCGCAAGTAGCGCCATGGCAAAATACCTTTCAGACCGTGAGAACGCCGCGGATGACGTGGCGGGCAGCAAAGTAAAAGATAAAGATCACTACCTGCAACAGGTGCTGTTCGACCTGGTGCAGACCGACACAATCAAAAACAGCCTGACCCTCGGCTCGCATATCCTCAAGCAGATAAAGCCGGTGCATAAGCTGCACAGCCGCAACACCGAGCAGGCCGCATTTGTGGTGTTGAAGTCGCCGTCCATCCCTTCGGTGCTGGTCGAAACCTCCTTTATTACTAATCCAGGCGAAGAGAAGCTGCTGGGCACCACGGCGTTTCGCCAGAAAATTGCCACCGCTATCGCCTCCGGCGTAATGAGCTATTTCAACTGGTTTGATAACCACAAAGTCCACGGTAAGAAGCGTTAATTTTTATGACTGAGCCCGATATCCACGCCGTAAAACAGTTCCTGCTTAAATTACAGGACACCATCTGCCAGCAGCTTTCCGCCATCGACGGCACGGCTTTTCAGGAAGATAACTGGCAGCGCGAAGGCGGCGGCGGCGGGCGTAGCCGTGTGCTCAGAGGCGGCTCGGTGTTTGAGCAGGCCGGGGTAAACTTTTCGCACGTCCACGGCGACGCCATGCCTGCCTCGGCAACCGCGCATCGCCCGGAACTTGCGGGCAGGAGTTTTCAGGCCATGGGCGTCTCGCTGGTGGTTCACCCCAACAGTCCGTATGTACCGACCAGTCACGCGAATGTGCGCTTTTTCATCGCGGAAAAAACCGGTGCCGATCCGGTATGGTGGTTTGGCGGCGGGTTCGACTTAACCCCGTATTATGGGTTTGAAGAAGATGCCGTTCACTGGCACCGCACCGCTCGTGACCTGTGCCAGCCGTTTGGCGAAGGCGTTTACCCTCGCTATAAAAAATGGTGCGACGACTATTTCTTTATTAAGCACCGTAACGAGCAGCGCGGCATTGGCGGCCTGTTCTTCGATGATTTGAATCAGCCCGACTTCGATTACGGTTTCCGCTTTATTCAGGCCGTAGGCCAGGGCTATCTGGACGCTTACCTGCCGATTGTTGAACGCCGCAGGCAGCTGCCGTTCGGCGAGCGCGAGCGCAACTTCCAGCTTTACCGCCGCGGTCGCTATGTGGAATTTAACCTGGTGTGGGACAGAGGCACGCTGTTTGGTCTGCAAACCGGAGGGCGAACCGAGTCGATTTTAATGTCGATGCCGCCGCTGGTGCGCTGGGAGTATGACTACCAGCTGGAAGAAGGCAGCCCTGAGGCTGCCCTGTATCGAGATTTCCTGCCTGTGAAGGAGTGGGTGTAGCTTTTTTACCCTCACCCTAACCCTCTCCCTTGTACGTTCCGGGGACATAGTAGACAGATGTTCGGGGACATAGTGAACACCTTTTAACATCTTTTACCCATGATGATCGACCGGTTCTTCAGGTCGATCATTCCCACTTTCGTGCTGTACCACCACACCTCATAACAACCGTCCTCACCGCTTTCCTTCAGCCCCACTCGCTCTCCCCTGAACGCTTTGCCCGCTTTCAGGCTGATACCTCTGATGCTCAGGCTTCCACTGATATCCACTTTTCTTACCGCCACGCCGTCATCGTACTCCGGCCCGGGAGCATCGCTTCTGTACTGTCTGGCCGAAGGCTGATAGCGCGAACCCGGGACCGCCATATTCAGTCCCTCATGCGGGCGTTCAAAGTTATAGACCTCCCGCCAGTGGTCAAATACCCGCTGGAGCTGGTCGCTGTCCGTGAACCATTTCCCCTGCAGAACCTCCGCCTTCAGACTGCGGTGAAAACGCTCGAGCTTGCCCTGCGTCTGGGGATGATAAGGCCGCGAGTGCCCCACCCGGATACCCTGACGCATCAGCCACAGCTCCAGCGCGGTCCAGGTCCCGGTGGTGTCTCCCCAGGGCGCCCCGTTATCCATGGTCATCCTCTCCGGCAGGCCATAGCGCTCAAACACCTTTGTCAGATGTGACTGCACGGTCTCACGCCGCTCGTTGTCGCAGTGCGTCAGGCAGAGTGAAAACCGGGAGTGGTCGTCCAGCAGCGTGAGGGGATGGCTGCGCCCACCGGCGAAGGGAAAGTGTCCCTTAAAATCCATCTGCCAGAGGGCGTTCGGCCTGCCGTGTTCGAAGCGACCGGCAGAGGGGATACCCGGCGGTACACCGGGTAGCAGGCCGTGACGGTGCATCAGGTTGTGCACGGTACTGACGGCAGGAAGGTGGTGCCCCTGCGCTTCCAGCCAGGCCTTAATCTTGCGGGCTCCCCAGCGGGGATGGGCCAGGTGTGCCTGCTGTAACAGGTCAGCCACCTGAGCGGCGGTGGCGTTGGGAGAATGATGGGGAGCCCGTGAGCGGTCAGCGAGGCCGGGAAGTCCGGCCTCGAGAAAGCGGCAAAGCCACTTATATCCGGTGGCGGGCGCGATGCCGAAGTGGCGACAGAGCGCCCGGATGTTAGCCCCGTCCTGCGAGGCAAAGTGAACAAACTCGTGACGTAATGACATGGTATCTCTCGCATCCCAGGGCATAAGCGACTCCGGAAGAGGGTTCTTATGCCGTAGTTGTAAGTGTCTACCATGTCCCCGAACAAGTGTTCACCATGTCTCCGGTATGTACACCCTGAAGGGAGAGGGGATCTTTAGTGCTCACTTTACTCAGTTTTCTCCCTCGCCCCTGTGGGGTGAGGGGAAGTCCAGTCAAAGCGGGGCGGTTTGCGCCTCCACAACTGCCAGCGCCACCATATTCACAATGCGTCGCACCGAAGCAATCGGCGTTAATACGTGAACCGGCTTCGCCACGCCCATCAGTACCGGCCCAACGGTCACCCCTTCAGAACTGGAGACGCGCAGCAGGTTGTAGCTAATGCGAGCGGCCTCTACGTTCGGCATAATCAGGATATTAGCTGAGCCTTTGAGCGGGCTGTCCGGCATGCGTTCATGGCGAATGCTTTCAACCAGCGCCGCGTCACCGTGCATCTCACCGTCAATTTCCAGCTCCGGCGCACGTTCGCGAACCAGCTCCAGCGTTTTACGCATTTTGCAGGCGGCTTTCGAGTCAGAAGAACCGTAGTTGGAGTGAGACAGCAGCGCGACCTTAGGCTCAATACCAAAGCGACGTACCGTTTCCGCGGCCAGCAGCGTGATTTCAGTCAGCTCTTCCGGCGTCGGGTCATCATTCACGTAAGTATCGGCGATAAAGGTGTTACCGCTCGGCAGCAGCAGGGCGTTCATTGCCCCGGCGGCTTTAACGCCGTCACGGTAGCCAAACAGTTTTTCCACCACGTCAAAATGCTCGTGATATTCACCGATGGTGCCGCAAATCAGCGCGTCCGCCTCGCCACGGTGGACCATTATCGCCCCGATAACCGTGGTATTGCTGATCACCGCACGCTGCGCCTGTTCCTGAGTAATGCCGCGGCGCTTCATGATGTTGTAATACTCGCTCCAGTATTCCTTAAAGCGCGGATCTGACTCGTTGTTAACAATCTCAAAATCTTTGCCCGGCTGAATTTGCAGGCCAAGTTTTTTGATACGCATTTCGATAACGCTCGGGCGGCCAATCAGGATAGGCTTCGCCAGCCCTAACGTAATCAATTCCTGAGTCGCATGCAGAACGCGGGCTTCCTCCCCTTCGCTCAGCACCACGCGCTTCGGCTCTTTGCGAGCCTGAGAGAAGATAGGCTTCATAAACAGATTGGTTTTGTAGACAAACTCGGCCAGCTTTTCGACATAAGCATCAAAGTCTTTGATTGGCCGCGTTGCCACGCCGGAGTCCATCGCCGCCTTCGCTACGGCCGGGGCGATTTTAACTATCAGGCGCGGGTCGAACGGTTTTGGAATGATATATTCCGGGCCAAACGTCAGCTCCTGGTCGCCATATGCAGAGGCCACCACGTCGCTTTGCTCGGCGTGGGCCAGTTCGGCAATCGCGTGAACCGCCGCCAGCTTCATCTCTTCGTTAATTGCCGTTGCGCCAACGTCCAGCGCGCCACGGAAGATGAACGGGAAGCACAGCACGTTGTTAACCTGGTTCGGATAGTCCGAACGGCCGGTACAGATAATAGCTTCCGGGCGCACTTCTTTCGCCAGCGGCGGCAGAATTTCCGGTTCCGGGTTAGCCAGCGCCAGAATCAGCGGCGCTTTGCCCATCTTTTTCACCATATCCTGAGTCAGCACTTTCGGGCCGGAGCAGCCGAGGAAAATATCCGCCCCGTCAATCACGTCGTCGAGAGTGCGTTTACCCGTGTCTTCCACGGCGTAGGCGGCTTTGGTTTCCGCCATGTTCTCTTCACGACCTTTATAGATAACGCCCTTCGAGTCGCAGACCACGATGTTGTGCTTCTGCATCCCAAGCGCCACCAGCAGGTTCATACAGGCGATTGCCGAAGCGCCTGCCCCGGAAACCACCAGCCGCACGTCGGAGATATTTTTCTCTACTACGCGCAGGCCGTTGAGCACCGCGGCGGTACAGATAATGGCGGTACCGTGCTGGTCATCGTGGAACACCGGAATATTCATACGCTCGCGCAGCTTCTGCTCAATGTAGAAGCACTCCGGCGCTTTAATATCTTCTAAGTTAATGCCGCCGAAAGTTGGCTCCAGCGCCGCCACAACGTCAATAAGCTTGTCCGGATCCATCTCATCAATTTCGATATCGAACACGTCGATCCCGGCGAATTTTTTAAACAGCACGCCCTTGCCTTCCATCACGGGTTTACCGGCTAAAGCGCCGATATTGCCCAGCCCCAATACCGCAGTGCCGTTAGACACCACGCCCACCAGGTTGCCGCGCGCTGTGTATTTGTAGGCGGCGAGCGGATCTTTTTCTATTTCAAGGCAGGGGGCAGCCACGCCCGGCGAGTAGGCCAGCGCCAGATCGCGTTGAGTAGCAAGCGGTTTTGTAGGAGAAACCTGGATTTTCCCTGGAACAGGAAATTCATGGAAATCGAGGGCACTTTGCTTCAGTTGTTCATCCATTGCATCGTTCCTTTAGCGGTCTTCTTTATTGTTACATCAGCCACGTAGTATCACGCGGGCACGTTTCGCAAACTTTGAACGTAGCCATACTATTAACATTAGGCGTGATTATTGTTAGCTAACTATAGAACCAATGTTAGCGGTCACAGCCTCAATAGCCGCCCGTCTGCTATGCTTTCTGGTCAGGCAAAGCGTAATTTTTCACGGCGAGCGACACGGAGCGCTCCAGTAAGGCATTGTTTTTTTCAAGGAGAGAGTAATGAACCAGCTCGACAGTATTAAACAGTACACCACCGTGGTCGCCGACAGCGGTGACATCGAATCCATTCGCCACTACCAGCCCCAGGACGCCACAACCAACCCCTCATTGCTCTTAAAGGCCGCAGGGCTCGAGCAATATCAGTCGCTTATTGACGATGCTCTGGCCTATGGCAAACGACGCGGCGGCGGTAGAGAGCAAATAGTGGCCGAAGCCAGCGACAAACTGGCGGTGAACTTTGGTGCGGAAATTCTGAAAAGTATTCCGGGGCGCGTATCTACAGAAGTTGACGCCCGCCTGTCGTTCGACAAGCACAAAAGCATTGAGAAAGCGCGCCGTCTGGTAGAGCTGTACGCGGAGCAAGGGATCGATAAGTCGCGCATTTTGATCAAGCTCGCCTCAACCTGGGAGAGCATTCGCGCCGCTGAAGAGCTGCAAAAAGAGGGCATTAATTGCAACCTTACGCTGCTGTTCTCCTTCGCTCAGGCCCGCGCCTGCGCCGAAGCCGGCGTTTTCCTTATCTCCCCGTTCGTGGGCCGTATTTATGACTGGTATCAGGCCCGTAAGCCGATGGACCCGTATGTGGTAGAAGAAGATCCGGGCGTGAAGTCGGTACGCAACATCTACGATTATTTTAAACAGCACAATTACGAAACCATCGTAATGGGCGCCAGTTTCCGCCGCACCGAACAGATCCTCGCCCTGGCCGGATGCGACAGGCTAACCATCGCGCCTAATCTTCTCCAGCAGTTGCAGGACAGCGAGGAAGAAGTGGTGCGCAAGCTTATTCCTCATTCTCAGGGGTTCCGTCGCCCTGCCCCGCTAAGCGAAGCAGAATTCCGCTGGGAACATAATCAGGATGCCATGGCGGTTGAGAAACTGGCCGAAGGGATCCGCCTGTTCGCCGTAGACCAACGAAAACTGGAAGACCTGATCGCCGCCAAACTTTAACAAGACCTGGAGTGAAACATGTCATCACGTAAAGAGCTTGCCAACGCCATTCGCGCCCTCAGTATGGACGCGGTTCAGAAAGCCAACTCCGGCCACCCGGGCGCGCCGATGGGCATGGCCGATATCGCCGAAGTTTTGTGGAACGATTTTCTCCACCACAACCCGTCTAACCCGCACTGGGCCAACCGCGACCGCTTTGTGCTGTCGAACGGCCATGCGTCGATGCTGCTTTACAGCCTGCTGCACCTGAGCGGTTATGACCTGCCGCTGGATGAGTTGAAAAACTTCCGCCAGCTTCACTCCAAAACGCCGGGCCACCCGGAAGTGGGCTATACGCCCGGCGTTGAGACCACCACCGGCCCGCTCGGTCAGGGGCTGGCGAACGCCGTGGGCATGGCAATAGCCGAACGCACGCTGGCCGCGCAGTTTAACCAACCCGGCCATGACATCGTTGACCACTACACCTACGTGTTTATGGGCGACGGCTGCCTGATGGAAGGGATTTCCCACGAAGTCTCTTCCCTCGCCGGAACGCTGGGGCTTGGCAAGCTGATTGGCTTTTATGACCACAACGGCATCTCCATCGACGGGGAAACGGACGGCTGGTTCACCGACGACACGGCCAAACGCTTCGAGGCCTACCACTGGCACGTCATCCATGAGATAGACGGCCATGACCCGGAAGCGTTGAAAAAGGCGATTAAAGAAGCTCAGAGCGTTAAAGACAAACCGTCCCTGATTATCTGCCGCACGGTGATTGGCTTTGGCTCACCGAACAAAGCCGGTAAAGAAGAAGCCCACGGCGCACCGCTGGGCGAAGAAGAAGTGGCCCTGGCGCGTAAGCAGCTCGGCTGGAAATATCCTCCTTTCGAGATCCCAAAAGAGATTTATCAAGCCTGGGATGCCAAAGAAGCAGGAGAGAAAGCGGAAGCCAGCTGGAAGGAAAAATTTGCCGCCTACGCCAAAGCCCATCCAACCCTCAGCGCCGAATTTAAGCGCCGCACCGAAGGCAAGTTGCCGGAAAACTGGCAGAAAACCGCTCAACATTATATCGAGCAGCTCCAGGCTAACCCGGACAAAATAGCCACCCGCAAAGCCTCACAGAATTCGCTTAACGCTTTTGGCCCGGTGCTGCCCGAGCTGCTTGGCGGTTCCGCCGACCTGGCCCCGAGCAACCTGACAATCTGGAAAGGGTCTAAGTCGATTAAGGAAGACAGCGCGGGCAACTACATTCATTACGGCGTGCGCGAGTTCGGCATGACCGCCATCGCCAACGGGATAGCCCTGCACGGCGGCTTTGTGCCTTATACGGCAACCTTCCTGATGTTTGTTGAATATGCCCGCAATGCGGCGCGTATGGCAGCGCTGATGAAAGCCCGGCAAATCATGGTTTATACCCATGACTCTATCGGCCTCGGCGAAGACGGCCCGACTCACCAGGCGGTTGAGCAGCTTGCCAGCCTGAGGCTGACGCCAAACTTCAGCACCTGGCGCCCCTGCGATCAGGTAGAAGCGGCTGTGGCGTGGAAAGCGGCGATTGAACGCCAGACCGGCCCAACGGCGTTGATCCTGTCGCGCCAGAACCTTGCGCAGATGGAGCGTAGCCCAGAACAGCTGAAGGCGGTGAGCCGGGGCGGCTACATCCTGAAAGACAGCGACGGCAAGCCGGATATCATCCTGATTGCTACCGGCTCGGAAATGGAGATTACGGTTGAGGCTGCGAAAACGCTGGGTGACGAAGGCCACAAGGTGCGAGTCGTTTCGATTCCGTCCACGGACGTATTCGACGCTCAGGACGAGGCCTATCAGGAGTCCGTACTCCCTTCAAACGTCAGCGCTCGCGTGGCGGTAGAAGCCGGTATTGCCGACTACTGGTACAAGTACGTTGGGCTTAAAGGCGCGATTGTCGGGATGACAACGTTTGGTGAGTCCGCACCCGCCGGGAAGCTGTTCCCGTTCTTTGGTTTTACGGCTGAAAACGTGGTTGCAAAGGCCAGGAAAGTCCTTGGGAAGAAATAGCCCCTGACGCTAAGCCTCTCCTTTATGGGGAGGTTTAGCCTATTTAGTTACCCAGAGCGTTGGCCAGGCTCCCGCTTTATGCCACTCATCGCAGGCGGACTCGGCGGCATACCGCACAAGGCGGAAGCGCTGCCCGTCATAACGCCAGCGGGTTGCAACCCCGCAATCCCCAATCCCTCGCCCCTTAGCCAGCGTAGTTAGCTCCCGATTATGCTCATCGAACCCGGAGTTCATCAGTTCGAGATCCGTAGAGCCGCTATCGGGCATAAACGGCAGCTTCAGGCGAACAGGCCGCGCAACAAACGGCTTTTGCCTTGATACCACCCACGCTAAATCCACGACGTTATAGGCCCCGGCCTCACAGCTGGTGAGCATCAGCGCTTTATCATCAGCAAGCGGGAAAACCCTGACTTCACGCCGCATCGGGTCGAGCGAGCACTGGCTGTTATTCATGCGCCAGGAGCCGAAATCCAGCAGGTCGTTAAGTTCATCATGGGAGAATGGCGCTGGCAGGGTCTCGGGGAGAGTCACTTCTTTTAATGCGGGAGCGGGAGGCACGCTAAGCGGCGGCCCATCGCCTTTTTTGATCCACGCAGTTTCGCTGCCAACACGTTTTTGCTGGCTGTCGATAAACAGCAGCGCCGCTTTCAAACCACTTAGCGAAATAACCCCAGCGCCGTCGGCGAGCGTAATTTTATCGCCGTTTGCGATAGCGTTTAGCAGGGCATTAATCGCCTCCGCGTTACTGGTCATAAGGTGGTGAGGCGTGATTTTCCACTCATTTTGCTGAAGAACCAGAGGCGCACCGTCCAGCCTGAGCCGCGGCTCAACGGGCGGCACTTTGACATCGGCGCTTTCGAGGTTGCCAAAGTCGATGCGCAAATTCACATCATTGCGCGCCCCCGCGCCGCGGGACAATGCCATTACCAGCCCCTGATGCAGCCCGGTATTACGGGCGCTACAGAAGTTCTGGTTATTGCAGGTCACCTGCCAGTCGGAAAACTGCTTTTGCGCCGGAGCGGCTATTGCAGCGTTCGCCACAAGCAAAGTGAGCAAAAGCAGGAATGAGATCCGATAAGACATTAAAGGCTGACCCTAAGAAACGAAGCGTGAAAAACGTACGATAATGCCACGTATCTTCGGCTCCAGAGGCAGCCTGCTCAATCGGATTTGTCGGATAGATTTATGCCGGGATTAAAAATGTTAATTAGATGATTTTACAGAACTTTAACCCATCACATTGCGTAACTGTAACTGTTGCAACAATATCACCGTCTTACCGTCGCGAATTTCGCCCTTGCGCATCATCTCCAGCGCCTGGCTGAACGGCATCTCCAGCACCTCGATATCTTCATCCTCCACACCGCCGCCCGCGTTCTCCCGCTGGGCGTCACTGTATTCGGCCAGATAGAAGTAAACGATTTCCGTTACGCCACCCGGAGACATATACAGCTCAAAGACTTTTTCGACCTCACCGACCTGGAACCCGGTCTCTTCCATTGCTTCTTTGCGGGCGCACACTTCCGGCTCATCGGCATCCAGCAGCCCGGCGCAGGCTTCAATCAGCCGCCCGTCGGTATTGCCATTAACCCAGGTTGCAACGCGAAACTGACGCGTAAGCACCACGGTTTTCTTTTCCCGGTTATACAGCAGGATAGTGGCCCCGTTGCCGCGATCGTAGACTTCACGCTTATGGCGCACGCTTTCAGCGCCGTTACGAGACAGGTCATAGGTAATATTGCGCAGGATGAAGTAGTTATCTGACAGGACTTTATCTTTGATGACTTCAATTCGTAACGACATAGGGTCTCCACAATGCGGTAAGGGAGCGGATAATAATATGCCGTTATGTGAGCGTTGTCGCGTTACGTTAAGGATGTTTTATCTGCCGATAGGACAGAGCCTGGAGGTAATCTATTAGTCTGTAGTTTTTCCGTTCACGCAATATTCCGCTGCCATGCCCTTGTCCCCGGCTCTCATCGTCCCCGACTATGACCCAACTCAGGCGGGGTGGAGCTGCCGGGAGCAGCGAAAGAGAGCGATCGTCGGGAACGGAACATAGCCGAGCTCACAGAAGTTATCTCTTCTGCTTACAGCCGGTTATGCAGACCCGGAAATAATTCCGTTCACGCAATATCCCGCTGCTTATGTAGCTCCGGCACCCGTGAACGTCTCAGGGGAGTCACCGTCACTCCCCTGAGAACCCGGACTCCCGGCGAGATAAATCGCCGCAAGCGGTAAACCTCCGTTTTATCTCCCAGCCCTGGGTCGGCTGAGATGCGTTCCCGACGCTCACAGCCTCCGCCCGCTCCCGGCGTCCGGACCCTGGTCAGTCGGAGAGAAAACGGAGGCGATTTAAGCCGGAACAAGTGCCACGCTTTAATCCCGCAGCCATTCTGAAAGTCAGCGTCGCGTTAAAATCAAAAGCTGCGCCCTTGCCCCCGGCTCTCATCGTCCCCGACTATGACCCAATTCAGGCAGGGTTGAGCTGCCGGGAGCAGCGAAAGAGAGCGATCGTCGGGAACGGATCGCGAACGACCCCGAATGTTTGGGTGATAGCCGGGGGTTTACCGCTTTAGCGGCGATGAGTTTGCTGGGCGCCGGGGGTGGTCAGGGGGAAAGGCGTATTTCCCCCTGACACGTTCACCGTTCGCGGCAATGACAGAGATAATCCGCTGTGCGGGTGAACGGAACATAGCCGGGCTTGTAGAGGTTATCTCTTCGGGTTACATCCGTTTATGCCAATCTTGAGGGAGTTCCGTTCACGCACTATCCCGCAGCTTATGTAACTCCAGCACCCGTGAACGTCTCAGGGGAGTCACCGTCACTCCCCTGAGAACCCGGACTCCCGGCGAGATAAATCGCCGCAAGCGGTTAACCTCCGTTTTATCTCCCAGCCCTGGGTCGGCTGCGATGCGTTCCCGACGCTCACAGCCTTCGGCCGCTCCCGGCGTCCGGACCCTGGTCAGTCGGAGAGAAAACGGAGGCGATTTAAGCCGGAACAACGGCCACGCTTCAATTCCGCAGCCATTCTGATACTCCACGTCGCGTTAACTCCAAAAGCCATGCTCTTGTCCCCGGCTCTCATCGTCCCCGACTATGACCCAACTCAGGCGGGGTGGAGCTGCCGGGAGCAGCGAAAGAGAGCGATCGTCGGGAACGGATCGCGAACGCCCCCAAATGTTTGGGTGATAGCCGGGGGTTTACCGCTTTAGCGGCGATGAGTTTGCCGGGCGCCGGGGGCTGTCAGGGGGAATGGCGTAATTTCCCCTGACACGTTCACCGTACGCGGAACGTGCAGGGAAAACAGATTTACGGGTGAACGGAACATAGCCGAGCTCACAGAGGTTATCTCTTCTGCTTACAGCCGTTTATGCAGACCCGGAGGTAATTCCGTTCACGCAATATCCCGCTGTCTATGCAGGTCCCGGACTCGTGAACGCCTCACAGGCGTCACCTTCAGAACCCGGTATCCACCTCTCGCATATCCGGCAGCTTGTGGGCAATCCCTTTGTGGCAGTCAATGCAGGTTTTACCGTCCTTGACCGCCTGGTCATGCATTTTTGCCGCTACCGTTTTCTGAGCGGTGAAGTCCATATAATCGAAGTTGTGGCAGTTGCGGCACTCCTGCGAATTATTGTTCTTCATGCGCCGCCACTCGTTTTGCGCCATCGCCAGACGATGGTCGTCAAACTTCTGCGGCGTGTCTATCAGGCCAAAAGCTTTAGCGTACAGCTCTTTGCTGGCCTGAATTTTACGCACCATTTTCGGCACCCACTCGTGGGGAACGTGGCAGTCCGGGCAGGTCGCACGCACGCCGCTGCGGTTGTTGTAATGCACGGTTCCCATGTACTCCTCGTATACGTTATTACGCATTTCGTGGCAGCTGATGCAAAACTCCTCGCGGTTAGACATTTCCATACCGGTGTTAAAACCGCCCCAAAATATAATGCCTGCGCCAAAGCCAATAAGCAGCAGCGTCCCCAGCGCCAGGCGGCTCGGCCTACGCCACCAGTGCCAGAGACGTTTTAGTAGCCCAGGTTTACGGGTTGAGTTATCCATCGCTTATTCCCCAAACCCTTTAGACGGCGTGAAAGTATTTTCGACGATTGGCGCGGCATCGGTCTGCGGAACGTGACATTGCAGGCAGAAGTAGCGCCGGGGAGCTACGTTAGAAAGCACTTTCCCCTCAGCGTCCATAAAGTGGGTCGGGCTGACGCGCGGCGCGCCGGTGGTGCGGTAATGCTCAACGCCGTGACACTGCATGCAGCGGTTGTAGTTACTGTTAACCTGGTAGCCGTCCACGCTGTGCGGGATAAGCGGCGGCTGATTGACGTAGTTCAGCGCCATCTTTCCCTGCTGCTTCGGCATATGGACCGATCCCTTTTCCGTCGCCGACACTTCCGGGGATGAACTTAAATCCGCCCCGTTAGCCGCCCAGGTCACGCCGCTCACGGCCAGCAGCAGCCCGGCAATCCACAGCATCACGCCGTTTTTCAGGAATTGTTTTTTCATGAATTTGCTCCCGGATTTGCTCAAATTATTCATCAGACCTTCGCCAGCTTGACGGCACACTTCTTGAAGTCCGCCTCTTTGGATAGCGGGTCGGTGGCATCCAGCGTCAGGTTATTTACCAGCTGCGCGGCGTCGAAGAACGGCATATAAACCAGCCCTCGCGGCGGCTTATTGCGGCCCCGGGTTTCGACGATAGAAATGACTTCCCCGCGGCGAGAGATAAGCTTCACTTTGTCGCCACGGCGCAGCCCGCGTGCCTGGGCGTCCAGCGGATGAATAAACACGACCGCCTCCGGGAAGGCACGGTGCAGCTCGGGAACACGGCGCGTCATGGTGCCCGTGTGCCAGTGCTCAAGCACGCGGCCGGTAGAGAGCCACAGGTCATATTCTTCATCCGGCTCCTCGGCTGCCGGTTCGAACGGCAGAGCAAAAATCACCGCCTTTCCGTCCGGCTTACCGTAAAACCGGAACGCTTCACCCGCTTTGACGTAAGGGTCATGCTGCTCGCTGTAGCGCCACTGCGTCTCTTTCCCGTCAACCACCGGCCAGCGCAGACCGCGAGCTTTGTGGTAATCATCGAACGGGGCAAGATCGTGCCCGTGCCCGCGTCCGAAGGCCGCATACTCTTCGAACAGCCCTTTTTGCAGGTAGAACCCAAGTTCGTGGGATTCGTCATTAAGCTGCCCTTCCGCCAGCTCGCTCAGCGGGAATTTGCTGACGTTTGAGTTGGCAAACAGCACGTCGAACAACGTTTTGCCACGATACTCCGGCTTAGCGTTGACAAGTTCAGCGGGCCAGACCTCTTCAACCTTGAAGCGTTTAGCGAACGCCACCAGCTGCCAGAGGTCAGATTTCGCTTCACCCGGAGCGCTCACCTGCTGCCGCCAGAACTGGGTACGGCGTTCGGCGTTACCGTAGGCACCCTCTTTTTCAACCCACATGGCCGTTGGCAGAATAAGATCTGCCGAAAGCGCGCTGATGGTCGGATACGGGTCAGAAACGATGATGAAATTGCGCGGGTCACGCCAGCCGGGCATACGCTCTTCGGTGATATTCGGCCCCGCCTGCATGTTGTTGTTACACATCACCCAGTAAACATTCAGCTTGCCGTCTTTCAGCGCCCTGTCCTGCGCCACCGCGTGCAAACCGACTTTGGCAGGCAGCGTACCCGCCGGGAGTTGCCACATCTTTTCGGCGATATCGCGGTGCTTATCATTCGTGACGACCATATCGGCAGGCAGGCGGTGCGAGAAGGTTCCCACTTCGCGAGCCGTACCGCAGGCGGAAGGCTGGCCGGTAAGCGAGAACGGCCCGCAGCCGGGCTTAGAAATTTTGCCCGTCAGCAAGTGCAGGTTATAAACCAGGTTATTGGCCCATACGCCACGGGTATGCTGGTTAAAGCCCATCGTCCAGTAAGAGACCACTTTTTTGTTCGGATCGGCATACAGCTGCGCCAGCGCTTCCAGCTGATCCTTCGGCACGCCGCTCATTTCTGAGGTCTTCTCAAGCGTGTATTCGGCCACGAACGCTTTGTACTCTTCAAAGCTCATCGGCTCTGAGGCATCCGACCCCGGGTTTTTAGCGGCTTTTTCCAGCGGATGAGTGGGGCGCAGCCCGTAACCAATATCCGTCGCGCCCCGCCGCAGGTTGACATGCTGCTTAAAGAAGCTCTCATTAATCGCATTATTTTCAATGATGTAGTTGGCGATGTAGTTGAGGATAGCCAGGTCACTTTGCGGCGTGAAAACCATTCCGTTATCCGCCAGCTCGAAGCTGCGGTGCTGATAGGTGGAAAGCACCGAAACGTTAACGTTTTCATCGGACAGGCGGCGATTGGTGATTCGCGTCCACAAAATCGGGTGCATCTCCGCCATGTTGGAGCCCCAAAGCACAAAAGCATCCGCCTGCTCGATATCGTCGTAGCAGCCCATCGGCTCGTCCATGCCGAAGGTACGCATAAAGCCGACAACCGCCGACGCCATGCAGTGGCGGGCATTCGGGTCGATGTTATTGGTACGGAACCCCGCTTTAAACAGCTTTGATGCGGCGTAGCCTTCCCATACCGTCCACTGCCCGGAGCCGAACATGCCGACGGACTCCGGTCCCTTCTCCCTGAGGCTGGTTTTGAATTTCTCTTCCATCACGTCGAAGGCCCGCTCCCAGCTGACCGGCTGGAATTCACCTTCTTTGTGGTACTGCCCGTCCTTCATGCGAAGCAGAGGCTGAGTAAGCCTGTCTTTGCCGTACATGATTTTTGGCAGGAAGTAGCCTTTAATGCACAGCAGCCCGCGGTTAACCGCTGCTTGAGGGTCGCCCTGGCTTGCCACAACGCGGCCATTTTGCGTCCCAACCAGCAGGCTACAGCCGGTGCCGCAGAAGCGACACGGCGCTTTATCCCATTTAATGGCATCTGACTTGCCCACTACCGCGCGCGCAACGCCCGGCACGCTGAGGCCCGCCGCCGCGGCGGCAGCGGCTACGGCGTTCGCTTTCATAAAGCTACGACGACTGAGTTTCATGGTGCTTCCTCACCTTGTTCATTCTGCTGGTGATAAACCAGCGACACCGCCAGCACGCCGGAGATATTGCGGGCCAGCTCTATTTGTTCGAGCAGCGTTTTGCCGTCAGCTGCCTCCATCACGACCGCCAGCTTGCCGGTCCCGGCGTCATCGCCGGCCACTTCGCTTCCCGCAAGCTGATTAAGGGCGCTGCGCACGGCAGCAATATGTTCAGGTTTGGCCTGAACCACCAGGCCGCAAACGTGCCAGTCAGTGTGCATCTTGTGGCCTCAGGGTTATGGCTGACGCCGGGCAGCCCGCAACGCAGGCGCCGCAGCCATTACAGGCAGAAAGAGAAAGCTTTGGGCGAGAAACGCCCTGCATTGAAGGTAAAAAACGGATGGCCTGAGGCTCGCAGGCGTCTTCGCAGCTACGGCATTCCACCTGGTGCCAGGCAAGGCAAGTGTCGGCCAGCCGCAAAGAGAGTGACCAGGGCTGCGTCTCACGAGCAGCAAAAAGCTTCTGCGGGCAGGCTTCAGCGCAGGCGTAGCAAAAAGTACACTCGCCGCGCGTAAAGTCGATTTCGGGGTAGCCGCTCTGCCCGCGCCTCAGCACGCGTTCGCCGCAGGAGGTAATACAGAGATCGCAGCGGGTGCAGTCCAGCAAAAAATGAGATTCATCCCCGCTCCAGGGCGGGCGAATAGCAGGAGTGGCGTTGCGCCAGCCGCCGGTCAATAAGCCGCGGCGGGTCAGTTTAGCCATTGGGCAGATCCTTGCTCAAAGTTCCCGACAGGCACGCTACCGGGCAGTCAATTTTTTGTTTTTATCCCCGTAATATTTACGGGCTTTTACCGAACCCTAAGGTATGTGACGAGGGATTACAAAAGCATCCCCCTAAAGGGGTAAATGCCGTTGTCGGATCAAAGAGCAGGCGTTAAATAAGGCCGCATTTTTCGCGCTGCGGTGAAAAAGTCGTATCCAGGCGTTTGCGAGCCGGTCAGATTCTGGTACGTTTCGCCCACCATACGCTTTCAGGGGTTATTGCGTCGTGATTGTAAAACGCCCGGTCTCGAGTAGCCTCGCGCGCGCCTTCTTTTCGATTGTTTTGCTGTCGCTGCTCTCAACGGGCATTGCGATGCTGACGCTGGCAAGCAGCCTGAAAGATGCCGAGGCGGTGAATATCGCAGGCTCCCTGAGAATGCAGAGCTACCGTCTGGGCTATGATTTACAGGGCGATCGGGCGTCTCTCCCGGACCATCTGCGGCTCTACCAGCGGTCGCTCAACTCCCCCACGCTGCGGCAGCTCAATCGGTTTTGGGTGCCAGAAGAGGTGAAATCTCGCTATCTCTCTTTACAGCAGGACTGGCAGCAAATGCAGCAGCAAATACGCAGCGGCGATCTTGACTGGTATCGCCACAATATTGCGGCTTATGTCGGGCAAATAGACCTGTTTGTGCTGGCGCTCCAGCATTATGCCGAGCGAAAAATGATGCAGGTGGTTGCGGCCTCGGTGGTCGGTTTTATGGCGATTTTTACCCTGGTGTTCTTCACTCTGCGGCGTATTCGCCAGCAGGTTGTTGCCCCGTTAAACACCATGGTTGAGGCAAGCCGGGCGATTGAGCGCGGAGAATTTACTCTGCCGGATCTCAACCCTTCGCTGCCCAATGAGCTGGGACAACTGGCAAAAGCCTTTATCCGCATGACGGATGAATTGCAAAAGCTTTACCGTTCTCTGGAGCATCAGGTAGAGCAGAAAACCCTGCGCCTGCAGGAAGCCAACCGCATGCTCGAAGTGCTGTATAGCTGCTCGCAGGCGCTAAACGTCAGCACCATCGACAAACGCTGTTTTATGCAAATCCTGAAGATTATCCACCAGCATGAGTCCGTTAATGCCCTTGAAATGCGGGTGGGGGAAAACTGGTGTCTGGCAGAAGGCACGCCTCAGCCGGAAGGCGAATGGCAGTCCCTGCCGCTTGTTCAGCAGGACAGCGCCTACGGCTCGCTGCGCTGGCAGCCTGCGGGCGAAGCGCCTTCTCAGCAGTTGATGGCGAGCGTCGCCACCATGCTCGGGCGCGGGGTGTACTTTAACCAGGCGCAAAAGCACTACCAGCAGCTACTGCTTATGGAAGAACGGGCCACCATTGCCAGGGAGCTGCACGACTCGCTGGCACAGGTACTCTCCTACCTGCGCATTCAGTTAACGTTGCTAAAGCGTGCCGTACCGGATGAAAACCAGGCCGCTCAGCGGATTGTGGGCGACTTCTCTCAGGCGCTAAACGACGCTTACCGCCAGCTACGTGAATTATTAACAACTTTTCGCCTGACGCTTCAGCAGGCGGACTTACCGGCCGCTTTACAGGAAATGCTCGGGCCGCTGCGCGAGCAGACGCAGGCGGAAATCAGCCTGCAATGCAGTATGCCAAGCCAGGCGCTGGACGCCTCTCAGCAAATTCACCTGCTGCAAATCATCCGCGAGGCGGTGCTCAACGCCATTAAGCATTCGGCGGCCGGGCGTATCGAAGTTATTTGCCGCTCGCAGGAGAACGGCGAACATTATGCATCGGTATTCGATAACGGCAGCGGGATTGCCAGCTTTGATGAGCCAGAGGGCCATTACGGACTGAATATTATGCATGAACGGGCCGGTCGCCTCGGCGGCGAGCTTAGTATTTCCCGCCCTTTGGGAGGCGGAACGCGGGTCGAAGTGGTGTTTACCTCTCCGCTCCCGGCAAAACTATAATGATAAATAGCCTGATTCAGGAGTCAGCAATGTCCGAGAAAGCAGTTTGCCAGGTGTTAATCGTCGACGATCATCCGCTGATGAGGCGTGGAGTCCGCCAGCTTCTCGAGCTGGATCGCGCGTTTGAAGTCATTGGGGAAGCCAGCAGCGGTGCAGAAGCGGTTAGCCTGGCTAACCGCCTTGCGCCTGACCTTATCCTGCTCGACCTCAATATGAAGGGCCTTAGCGGGCTGGACACGTTAAACGCCCTGCGCCGGGACGGCGTAAGTGCCAGAGTAGTTATCCTTACCGTTTCCGACGCACGCAGCGACATTTTCACGCTTATAGATGCCGGAGCCGACGGCTATCTGCTGAAAGACAGCGATCCTGAAGTGCTGTTGCAGGAGATCCATCAGTGTCTGGCGGGTGGAAAAGCCTTTAGCGAGCAGGTTCGTGAGTATTTACATAACCGGGGCAGCGAGCGGCAAAACAGCAATCCATTTGCTATTCTCACCGAGCGAGAGCTGGACGTCCTGTCGGAAGTGGCGCGCGGGCTTTCTAATAAGCAAATCGCCAGCGGGCTGCATATTTCCGAAGAGACGGTAAAGGTGCATATTCGCAATTTGCTGCGCAAGCTGCAGGTGAGATCGCGCGTGGCTGCGACGGTGCTATTTCTGGAAAGTCGGGGTTAAAACGACCCAATAAAAGGTATGGTTACAAATCCTGCCAATTACCAAGCTAATTTACACGATCTCCTAAATTTCTCCACGTTTGATTAAGCGGTTAAAGCTACAGTGGTGCGGTTATTGATAACAATTAGAAGCTTTTAAGGGGTCCTGACCGCATGGCGAATTTTTTCATTTCTCGCCCCATTTTTGCCTGGGTGCTGGCAATATTGCTTTGCCTTACCGGCGCGCTGGCTATTTTTTCGCTCCCCGTCGAGCAATATCCTGACCTCGCGCCGCCAAACGTAAGAATTACCGCTAACTATCCCGGGGCTTCGGCGCAAACGCTGGAGAACACCGTTACCCAGGTTATCGAGCAAAGCATGACCGGGCTGGACAATATGATGTACATGTCCTCCCAGAGCAGCAGCGCCGGTCAGGCCACCATTACCCTGAGTTTTAAGGCCGGAACCGATCCTGACTCCGCGGTTCAGCAGGTACAAAACCAGCTGCAGTCGGCGGTGCGCAAGCTGCCGCAGGATGTGCAAACCCAGGGCGTGACGGTCAATAAAACCGGGGATACCAATATCCTGATGGTGGCCTTCGTCTCCACCGACGGCAGCATGGATAAGCAGGACATCGCCGACTACGTTGCCAGTAATGTGCAGGACCCGATGAGCCGCGTGAACGGCGTCGGCGGCGTGGATGCCTACGGTTCGCAATACTCCATGCGTATCTGGCTCGACCCAAACAAGCTCATCAACTACCAGATGACCACCGGGGATGTGCTCACCGCCATCAAATCCCAGAATGCGCAAATTGCAGTCGGCCAGCTTGGCGGCACGCCAGCGCTCGACAAGCAGGCGCTGAACGCCACCATCAACGCCCAGTCGCTGCTGCAAACCCCCCAGCAGTTTAAGGACATCACCCTGCGGGTGAATCAGGACGGTTCGCTGGTGACACTGGGCGACGTCGCTCAGGTGGAGATGGGCGCGGAAAAATATGATTTCCTCAGCACCTATAACGGCCAGCCCGCCTCCGGGCTTGGCATCAAGCTGGCTTCCGGCGCTAACGAGATGGAAACCGACAAGCTGGCCCGCGCCAAAATAGAAGAGCTGTCGCAGTTTTTCCCGCACGGCCTCGAAGCGAAAATCGCCTATGAAACCTCGCCTTTCGTCAAGGCCTCGATAACCGACGTCGTGAAGACGCTGCTGGAAGCGATCCTGCTGGTCTTCCTGGTCATGTACCTGTTCTTGCAAAACTTCCGCGCAACGCTGATCCCGACGATTGCGGTGCCGGTGGTTCTGCTCGGCACCTTTGCCGTACTTTACGTCTTCGGCTACAGCATTAACACCCTGACGATGTTCGCCACCGTTCTCGCCATCGGCCTGCTGGTGGATGACGCTATCGTGGTGGTGGAAAACGTCGAACGTATTATGAGCGAGGAAGGGCTCTCCCCAAGAGAGGCCACCCGCAAATCGATGGGGCAAATTCAGGGCGCGCTGGTGGGCATCGCGATGGTGCTCTCGGCGGTATTCGTGCCAATGGCGTTTTTTGGCGGCACCACCGGGGCTATTTATCGCCAGTTCTCAATCACTATCGTTGCCGCGATGGTGCTCTCGGTGCTGGTGGCGATGATCCTGACTCCGGCGCTGTGCGCCACCATTCTTAAGCCGCTGCACAAGGGCGAGCATCACGGCCAGAAAGGATTCTTCGGCTGGTTTAACCGCACCTTCAACCGCGGCGCTGAACGCTATGAAAACGGCGTTGCCCGGATCCTCGCCCGCAGCGCACGCTGGATGCTGATTTACGCTCTGCTGCTCGGCGGCATGGTGTTCCTGTTTATGAAGCTGCCAACCTCGTTCCTGCCGCAGGAAGACCGCGGTGTGTTTACCACCTCCGTGCAGCTCCCAAGCGGTGCCACGCAGCAGCAAACCACCAAAGTGGTTCAGCAGGTTGAGCAGTATTACCTGAGCAAAGAGAAAGACAACGTAGTCTCGGTCTTTTCAACCATCGGCGCGGGGCCCGGCGGTAACGGGCAAAACGTGGCGCGTATGTTTATCCGCCTGAAAGACTGGGAAGAGCGCAGCGCGGACGGAAGCTCGTTTGCGATTATCGAGCGGGCAACCAAAGCGTTTAACAAGATTAAAGAGGCGCGGGTTATCGCCAGCAGTCCTCCGGCGATTAACGGCCTCGGCAATGCCGCAGGCTTCGATATGGAGCTACAGGATCATGCCGGTGCCGGGCACGATGCGCTGATGCAGGCTCGTGACCAGCTTCTGGAAATGGCCGGAAGCAACCCGCAGCTGACGCGTGTACGCCACAACGGTCTCGACGACAGCCCGCAGCTGCAAATCGATATCGACCAGCGCAAGGCGCAGGCGCTTGGCGTCTCCATCGACGATATCAATAACACGCTGCAAACCGCCTGGGGCTCAAGCTATGTGAACGACTTTATGGATCGCGGGCGCGTGAAGAAGGTCTATGTTCAGGCCGCGGCTAAATACCGCATGTTGCCGGACGATATCAACAGCTGGTACGTGCGTAATAAAACCGGCAGCATGGTGCCGTTCTCCGCGTTTGCGACTTCGCGCTGGGAAACCGGCTCGCCGCGCCTTGAGCGCTATAACGGCTACTCCGCGCTGGAAATTGTTGGAGAGGCTGCACCCGGCCTAAGTACCGGTACGGCGATGGATATCATGGAGCAGCTGGTCAGCAAGCTGCCGAACGGATTCGGTCTGGAGTGGACGGGCATGTCCTACCAGGAACGCCTTTCCGGGGCGCAGGCTCCGGCGCTCTACGCTATCTCTCTGCTGGTGGTATTCCTGTGCCTGGCAGCGCTGTATGAAAGCTGGTCTGTACCGTTCTCGGTGATGCTGGTGGTACCGCTCGGGGTGATTGGCGCCCTGCTCGCCACCTGGATGCGTGGCCTGGAAAACGACGTGTACTTCCAGGTCGGCCTGCTGACGGTTATCGGCCTTTCGGCGAAAAACGCCATTTTGATCGTCGAGTTCGCTAACGATCTTAATGCCAAAGGCCAGGATCTGGTTTCTGCCACGCTCGAGGCCAGCCGCCAGCGCCTGCGCCCTATTCTGATGACTTCTCTGGCGTTTATCTTCGGGGTTCTGCCGATGGCGACCAGCACCGGGGCAGGCTCGGGCAGCCAGCACGCGGTAGGCACCGGCGTAATGGGCGGGATGATTTCAGCCACCGTGCTGGCTATCTTCTTTGTGCCGCTGTTCTTCGTCCTGGTGCGCAGGCGGTTCCCGCTGAAAGAGCACCCGGAGCACTAAGCAACAAAAAGGCGGCCTTCACAGGTCGCCTTTTTAGTGATGTTCGCAGAGTATTCAGAACCAGAATATCGCGCCGTTGCTTTTTATGCCGGAACGCTTATTTGCGCAACATATCTTCGATGAAGTCTTTCCACTGCCCTAACTCGTGCTCAATCATAACCGCCTCTCTTGATGTTGGCGCAATTATACGCGGATATATTCTCCCGTTGAACCTTTTTTGAGCGGGCAACTGTTGAGCAAACTCACAAATATATTGTTAGCAGAATAACGATTTAGCGGGCAATCGCGGCTCGATAATTGCCCTCAGCTGCGGCAAAATGACCGACCAGACCATCTAAACAAGAGTGACCGCCCCATGATTACCCTGTACGGCATTAAAAACTGCGACACCATTAAAAAGGCCCGCCGCTTTCTGGAAGCCAACGGCGTGGATTATCAGTTCCACGATTACCGTGTTGACGGGCTGGACGCGCCGCTGCTGGAGAGTTTTATTGCCGAACTGGGATGGGAGCCGCTGCTGAATACCCGCGGCACCACCTGGCGTAAGCTGGATGAAGCCCACCGCGCCTCCATTAACGATGCTAAAAGCGCAGCGGCATTGATGCTGGAGATGCCGGCAATCATCAAACGCCCATTGCTCTGCGCGCCGGGTAAGCCTATGCTGCTGGGTTTCACCGAAACCAATTATCAGCAGTTTATCAACGAGGTATAGTCTTATGTCCTGCCCGGTTATTGAGCTGACGCAACAGCTTATTCGTCGTCCTTCCCTGAGCCCCGATGATGCCGGTTGCCAGGCGCTGCTGATTGAGCGTCTGCGTGCGATTGGTTTTACCGTCGAACATATGGATTTTGGCGATACCCAGAACTTCTGGGCCTGGCGTGGACAGGGTGAAACGCTGGCGTTCGCCGGGCACACCGACGTAGTGCCAACGGGCGATGCTGACCGCTGGATCAACCCGCCTTTCGAACCGACCATTCGTGACGGCATGCTGTTTGGCCGCGGCGCGGCGGATATGAAAGGTTCGCTGGCGGCAATGGTGGTCGCTGCGGAGCGTTTTGTCGCTCAGCATCCCAACCATAAAGGCCGCCTGGCGTTTCTGATAACTTCCGATGAAGAAGCCAGCGCGAAAAACGGCACCGTGAAAGTCGTCGAAGCTCTGATGGAGCGCCGCGAACGCCTGGATTATTGCCTTGTGGGCGAGCCTTCAAGCACCGAAGTCGTCGGCGACGTGGTGAAAAACGGCCGCCGTGGCTCTCTGACCTGCAACCTGACCATTCACGGCGTGCAGGGCCACGTTGCCTATCCACACCTTGCGGATAACCCGGTACACCGTGCCGCGCCAATGCTGAACGAGCTGGTGGGTATTGAGTGGGACCGGGGTAACGAATTCTTCCCGGCCACCAGCATGCAGGTAGCCAACGTACAGGCGGGGACCGGCAGCAACAACGTGATCCCCGGTGATATGTTTGTGCAGTTTAACTTCCGCTTCAGCACCGAGCTGACCGACGAAGATATTAAACAGCGCGTGATAGCCCTGCTGGAGAAGCACCAGCTGCGCTACACCGTTGAATGGTGGCTCTCCGGCCAGCCGTTCCTGACCGCGCGCGGTAAGCTGGTGGATGCGGTAGTGAACGCCATTGAGCACTATAATGAGATTAAACCGCAGCTGTTAACCACAGGCGGTACATCCGATGGGCGCTTTATTGCCCGTATGGGCGCTCAGGTTGTGGAACTGGGGCCGGTGAACGCCACCATTCATAAAATCAATGAATGCGTCAACGCCGCCGACCTGCAGATGCTGGCCCGGATGTATCAACGCATTATGGAACAGCTTGTCGCCTGACGGGCAGTCAACTGAACGAGGTATCAGCATGGAATGGCTATCGCATTACTGGTGGATTATCGTCCTGGTGTTATTGCTGGGGATGTTTATTAACGTGATTAAAGACCTGAGCCGCATCGACCCCAAGAAGTATATGGCCAACAAGCCTGAGCTTCCGCCGCATCGTGATTTTAACGATAAATGGGATAAAGACGACGACTGGCCAGAGAAGAAGAAGTAATGCTGTACTCCTCCCTTCCAGCCGGAGGGAGGAGTGAAGTCCTGTCTGGTTACAGCAGCTCAATCAAATCGTCATTCTTCGGCGCGCCGCCGCCTAAAGCCTCGTCAAAATAGTGCTTCGGCACGGTATAACGCAGATGATCCAGCGCTGCCTTCATGCTGCGGTCGTCGATGGCGTGCCCCAAATCATCAATTAAATCCAATGTCACGTCGCCGCCAAGCTCCAGCAATTTTTCGGCCGCATCCACCGCGTGCGTAGCGTGGATAACCTTGTCGTTATCGCCGTGGATCAGGTGGATGGTGGTGCTGGTTGATGCCTGCTGCGGTAGACCGGCATAACGGCCGCTAAAGGCAATCACGCGCCCCACAAGACCCGGCTCGGCTTTAAGACTTTCCAGCGCCATTATCGCCCCCTGAGAAAAACCAATCAGCGCCGTCGCCGCCGCGCTCACGCCGCTTTGTTGCTGCCAGTAGCGCACGGTTTCAATAAAGCCCTGCATCGCGGTATCAACCCGCTGCTGGCGGTTTTCTTCGGTTACGCCAGCAACGGAGAACCATTCACGCCCGCCGCCGAAGCCGCTCTGCGCAGGGCCGCCAATGCTGACTATCAGGGCATCCGGAAACTCAGGAGCAAACCAGCTGCCAATCTCGCCCATCGCTTTTGCGGTGTCGCCGACGCCGTGGAACAGCAGCAGCAATTGGCTTGCGGGAGCCGACGGACTCTGGACAACAAAATGGTCGTGTTTCATGGTTTTCTCCTCGGTTAATAGCGCTAACTATACGCCGCTGCCCGGGGATGACCATGCCGTTTCATTGAACGACTTAGCGAAATTTTTGCAATTGCAAAACGCCCGTTCGCAGGGAATCGCTGCGGCTGCGATTGAGATTTTCCAGCGCCAGTGCGGCCTCCTGCCGCATCGCTGCCAACAGCCCTTTTTTCCCGGAAAGACCAAGTTGCTGGCTAAGTACCGCAGCGCTTTCGTACCGCTGGAGGCGGCCTCGCAGCGCGGGCAGCGGCAAATCACAGGCCAGCAGCAGGCGATTTAGCGACCCGATGCAGGCTTCCAGCGGACGATGGGCGAAGGCAAAACCGGACAAATCCAGCCAGTCCTCATCCAGCAATTGTGCTGGCCGCGTGGAAGCCAGCGGCAGGTTTAATTCAATCCATTCCCTGAGCCACGGCCAGTCTCTTGCCAGCCTTTGTCGCTCTTCGCGAACGAGCGTCTGCCCTTGCACCGTTAGCGGCAGCAGCGCCATCGCGCTATAACAGCCGCTGCTGGCCTCTTTGTGGCTTCCGACACGCACCAGCTCAAACCCGCAGCGCTGCCAGAAACGCCACAGCTCATCGGTATAGCCGAAGCTGACCGAAAGATAGTCATATTGCCCCCCGGCCAGCCCACGCGCACGTTCAACCATGCTGGCGCCAATATGTTCCCGCTGCCGCCTGGGGTGTACGGCGATCCTGCTGACGCGCAGCCCTTTCAGCGTAGCGGCCAGCGGGCTGCCGCCGTGAGCGGCCAGTGATTGCGCAACAAGATTCCCGCGCGGACGGCGGAACCCGGCCCACACGCAGCGGCTTAAGGTTTCGTCCAGCCCGCCCTCTTCCACCAGCCATAAAGCTCCGACACATTCATCGCCTGCGTTTGCAGCGATAAAATGCTGGCCCGGCGCATCCAGCATGCGCCGCAAGTCGAGGGGAGATGTGCGGTAATGCGCGCCCGACAGCAGGCGGTACATCTGCTTTAACTGCCCGGCATTGTGCTGCCAGTCTGCCTGCCCGACGGCCGCAAGTACCGGTTCACCCTGTACAGGCCGCTCTATTTCCGGCTCGTCAAACAGCATGATCTCGTCGATCGCCTGCTCCAGCGGATCGTTCTGTGCCCAGCGGATCGGCGCGCTAAGCGTGAACCGCCGCAAAGACGGAAGAGAAGCGCAGAATTTCAGTAAAAAGCCCCGCCCCGTGCCTTCGTAACCCTGAACCGTGGTGGTAAGCAACACGCGGGGGAAACAAGCAATTACCTGTCGCAGCAGCGGAGCCGGAATAGCGGCAGCTTCATCAACAATCAACCAGCTAAATCCCGCAGGCATGTTTTCTGCCGCCAGCGCATCCGGGGGCATAAACTGAAAACGCTCACCCGCATAGCTTGCCAGAACGTCGGTTGCGGCTTTAGTCGGGGCGGTAACCAGGCTCATTCCAGGACTGTTGTTGACCAGCATTCCCGCCAGGGCCGACTTACCTCTGCCCCTGGCGGCGGTAACCACGGCAACGCCGGAGTCCATTTTTGAAAGCCCGGCCAGAATTTCCGCCTGCTCTTTCTCCGGCGCGCCGCTGGCAGGGAGCCAGTCTGGCCGGGGAGCAAAATCAGGCAGGATTAACCCAGGCTGCTGGCACCACAGCACCGATCCGGCATCGTGGCTCAGGCAGGTTTGCAGATGGGAGATAAAATTCGGCGTGGCAATGGGCTGCGGAGCGTCGCTCCAGCGGGCGGAGTCTTCATCCGGTTGTTCGGGCCAGCTTTCCCAGTCAGGCACCAGCAGAAGCAGCCAGCTTCCCGCCCTGAGCGTCCCGGAAAGGGCAGCCAGCGCCGCGGCGTCCAGCCCGCTTCGTGCGTCGAAAACCGCGTGCTGAAATTCTCGCCCCAGCAAAGTTCGCAGCGCCGTCGGGGCGCAGCTAAGCGGCAGCTCAGGCGAGCCGCCGACCCAAAGCCAGTCCCCCGGCAAATGGGCCGCCAGGGCTTGCACCTGCTGGCTGCTCCAGCCGCTCTCTCCGGCCAGCACCATCAGGCGTCGAATACCCTGGCACCGCATACTCTCCGTGACCTGCCGGAGCCGCGCTATCATCCCTGCCTTCATAGGTTAACGAAGCGAGTTGCCGAAGGTGTTGCACTGCGCCGGGTCGCCGCTGTCAAAGCCGCGCTTAAGCCAGGTGTAACGCTGCTCGGAAGTGCCGTGGGTAAAGCTGTCCGGCACCACGCGACCCTGCCCTTTTTGCTGAAGCCTGTCGTCGCCGATGGCCTCGGCGGCGTTAAGCGCCTCTTGCAAATCTCCCGCATCCAGCACCTGCTGCTTCTCCATGTTGTGGCCCCAGACGCCTGCAAAACAGTCCGCCTGTAGCTCCATTTTCACCGACAGACGGTTGGCTTCTGCCGGTGAAGCATTTTGCTGTAGCTGGCGAACTTTAGGCTCAATGCCCAGCAGTTTCTGCACATGGTGGCCAACTTCATGAGCAATGACGTAGCCCTGGGCAAAATCACCGCCCGCGCCAAGCTTGCTTTGCATGTCATCGTAGAAGGAGAGATCGATATATACCGTGCTGTCAGCCGGGCAGTAGAATGGCCCCATAACCGACTGGCCGGTGCCGCACCCGGTGCGGGTCGCGCCGCGATACATCACCAGTTTTGGCTGCTGATAGGTGCGGCCCATTTTCTGGAAGATTTCACCCCAGGTATCTTCGGTGGTCGCCAGAATAACCGAGGTAAACTTTGCCGCCTCGTCGTCTTTCGGGCTAATGGAACGCTGCTGAGAGGATTGCTGGGGCACCGGCTGGCCGCCGGACAGGAAGGAAGTCAAATCGACGCCGTAGTAGCTGGCAACAATCACCACTACCAGCAGCACCAGCCCGCCCTTACCGCGTGGAATACGGAACCCGCCGCCGCCCATGCTCATGCCGGGGCCGGAGGAATCACTGCGCCTGTCCTCTACATTGTCGCTTTCGCGACGTCCTTGCCAACGCATACTTTCTACCTCATTCACAACTTGTAATGGTTAGATCGTAGGTGGTTAACGGCAGGATTACCATAAGAACAGACGGCGAAAAAACAGGGTGCGCAAAAACGCACCCCATTGCGCAACGTAAACGATTGCGTGGTTAGTCTAATTTAACGCCAAGACGGTGGGCAACTTCCTCATACGCTTCAATCAGGCCACCCAGGCTCTGGCGGAAACGATCTTTATCCATCTTATCAAGCGTCTGTTTGTCCCACAGGCGGCTGCCGTCCGGGGAGAATTCGTCACCCAGCACCACTTCGCCTTTGAACAGGCCGAACTCCAGCTTGAAGTCGACGAGGATAAGCCCGGCGTCATCAAACAGCTTGCTCAGCACGTCGTTTGCCTTGTAGCTCAGCTCACGCATGCGGGCCAGATTCTCTTTGCTCACCCAGCCAAAGGTTTCGCAGTAAGATTCGTTGACCATAGGGTCATGCATGGCGTCGTTTTTCAGGAACAGGTCAAACAGCGGCGGGTTCAGCTCAATGCCTTCTTCAATGCCGAGGCGTTTTACCAGAGATCCTGCGGCACGGTTACGAATGACGCATTCAACCGGCACCATATCGAGCTTTTTAACCAGCACTTCGTTGTCGGACAGAAGCGCTTCCATCTGGGTCGGGATACCCGCTTCTTCCAGTTTGGCCATAATGAAATGGTTAAACTTGTTGTTTACCATCCCTTTGCGGTCGAACTGCTCAATGCGCGCACCGTCACCTGCTGACGTATCATTGCGGAACTCGAGTACCAACAGGTCCGGGTTCTCCGTACTGTAGACGGTCTTCGCTTTGCCACGATACAACTCAGCTTGCTTTTGCATCTTTCTTACTCCAGGTATAGCGATCGCTTGCGCAATCGGAGGGGTTTACCCGTCATACTTCAAGCTGCATGTGCGTTGGTTGCGCCTGATCACTCCGGTCACATAGTTAGCTATGCTCCCGGAGATTTCCAGTCTTACCGCCTTCCTGCAGCTCGAATTATTCAGGGTATCTACATAGGCTTAAATAACAAGGGCCGGAATTATCCGGCCCCTGAGTATTACTTGCTGAATGCTGCCTGGAAGACGGCTACCAGAGCATCATTCTGAGACTGCGTTAGCGTGTGCCCTTTCGGGTCGATGAACTGCAGGCTACTGCGGTTATCGAGGTCGCCGACCTGCAGCTTATAGTCGCCGCTCACGAGGCCCGGGTCTTTTGCACCCAGCTCGCTCCACGCACTGTCGGAAAGCGGTTTGTAGGTCACCGCGATATTGCCCTGAGAACGGGTAGTATCGGTGGCTTTCATGCCCACTTTTTCCAACGCGGCCGGCAGACGGTTCCACACGACGTTAAACGGCGCACGGACCACCAGCATTGGCAGGCCGGTATCATCCGCGGCGCTCTGCACGTCGAGCTGTGCGGAGCTGCGATTGTCCTGCGTGTTCTGGCGAGCCGTTTCCGACTTGTCGAGGCCCGCACTGATAACGTTCAGCATCTGCGCGCTGTAGCGCTGCATGGATGCGGCATCGGCAATTGGCTTATCGCCCTGCTCCAGATTCAGCAACTTAACCACAACCGCCTGCTGGTAGTTCTGAGGCTGCACGGTAATCTGGTAGCGGCCACGATACTGCACGTCTTCGTCAGCACGGTTCCACTGTACCCAGTCGGTAGTCAGGGTCTGGCCAGCGTCGTCGCGCTTCGCAATCGTGTAGTTCTGGGACTGAATAATGCTGACAACCTGGTTCCACAGGCCGCTGGCTTTATTCCCTTCAACCAGCAGAGACGCGGTATCGCCGGTAAACTGAGTACGCGCCCCGTTGACCAGAGCCAGAGCCTGAGCCGGTGGGCGAATATCCAGCTGCTTACCTACAGCACCGCTGCCGTTAGTGACCGGAATGTTGTAGTCGCCATTCTGTATCGGCAGGATCATTCCGGCCGGAGAGTGGATTTCCGCAAGTGGGGTTGCATCCAGGTAGGACTCATCGCCGCTAACCTGACGCTTGTAACGCTGATCGGAACTGCACGCCGCTAACAACATGGCGAGCGAAACAACAGCAACTTTTGCCACCGTCGACTTCTGTACTGAGTAAGCCATCAAATCTCCCTAAGCTTTACAGCAAACCGGCATGCTTAAGCGCGCTGATAATCACCGGGCGACTTTCGTCGGTCAGCGGCGTCATCGGCAGACGTAAGGTATCGGTTGCCACAAGACCCAACTCCCTGGCGGCCCATTTCACCGGGATAGGGTTGGGTTCTACAAATAATTTATGGTGCAGCGGCATCAGACGCTGGTTAATTTCGCGAGCCTGTGCAAATTGCCCTGAGGTGGCCAGTTTACACATTTCCGCCATCTCACGCGCGGCTACGTTTGCGGTAACCGAAATTACCCCGTGGCCGCCGAGCTGAATGAAGTCCAGCGCGCTGGCGTCATCGCCGCTCACCAGGATGAAGTCATCTTCAACCAGCTCTTTGATCTGGTTTACGCGACTTAAGTTCCCGGTGGCTTCTTTGATACCGATAATATTTTTAATTTTCGCCAGGCGGCCAACGGTTTCCGGCAGCATGTCGCAGCCGGTGCGCGACGGCACGTTGTACAGCATCTGCGGCAGATCGGTGCTTTCAGCAATCGCTTTGAAGTGCTGGTACAGGCCTTCCTGGGTAGGACGATTGTAATAAGGGGTGACCGTCAGGCAGCCAACAATTCCACTGTTGTGGAGGTGTTTGGTCAGGGAAATAGCTTCAGAGGTGGCGTTCGCACCGGTGCCGGCAATAATCGGGATACGCCCGTCAGCCAGTTCCACCGTGAGCTTCACTACGTCGACGTGCTCGTCGTGGCTTAAGGTAGCCGATTCACCGGTAGTCCCTACCGATACAATCGCCGACGTTCCGCTGGCGACATGGTAATCAATCAGTTTTTTCAGGCTGGACCGGCAGACACTACCTTTCTCATCCATCGGCGTAATTAGCGCGACAACACTTCCCGTAAACATTAGCCACCCTCTTTGCAAACATGTTCTCCAATGTTACGTTTGGTGCCATAGCAAAAGCAAGCCGCCAGAAGGCGCTAAGCGGTTGGCAGCATACTTTTTTTATGCTTTCCTAATGTCAATCTCACCGATTCACAGGAAGAACGCGCTTGGCACCCTCATCACGTCATTATTTGGTTATCACAGCCCTGGGGGCGGACCGCCCTGGTATCGTCAATACCATTACCCGCCACGTCAGCAGCTGCGGCTGTAATATCGAAGACAGCCGCCTCGCGATGCTGGGTGAAGAGTTCACCTTCATTATGCTGCTCTCCGGCAGCTGGAACGCGATAACCCTGATTGAGTCCACCCTGCCGCTTAAGGGCGCGGAGCTTGATCTGTTAATTGTGATGAAGCGCACAACGGCTCAGGAAAGACCGGCGATGCCCGCCACCGTCTGGGTGCAGGTTGAAGTCGCCGACTCTCCGCATCTGATTGAGCGTTTTACCCACCTGTTCGATACCCATCAGATGAACATTGCAGAGCTGGTTTCCCGCACCAAACCCGCCGAAAATGACGTTGGGCCGCGGCTGTATATTCAAATAACCGCCCACAGCCCAGGCTCCCAGGATGCAACAATTATTGAGCAAGCTTTTAAAGCCCTATGTACAGAATTGAAAGCAGAAGGCACTATTAGCGTGGTTAACCCACAGCAAGACGATTAAAGACGGAGAGTAGCGATGAGCCCACTGAAAGCCGGTGATATTGCACCGAAATTTAGCTTGCCCGATCAGGACGGCGAACAAGTAAATTTAACCGACTTCCAGGGACAGCGAGTTCTGGTTTATTTCTATCCTAAAGCGATGACACCAGGCTGCACCGTGCAGGCATGTGGTTTGCGCGACAACATGGATGAGTTGAAAAAGCGCGGCGTGGAAGTGCTGGGAATCAGCACCGACAAGCCGGAAAAACTTTCCCGTTTTGCCGAGAAAGAGCTGCTTAACTTCACCCTGCTTTCTGATGAAGACCACCAGGTCTGCGACCAGTTTGGCGTGTGGGGCGAGAAATCCTTTATGGGCAAAACCTATGATGGCATTCACCGTATCAGCTTCCTGCTGGACGGAGAAGGCAAGGTTGAGAAGGTGTTTGACGATTTCAAAACCAGCAACCACCACGACATCGTGCTGGGCTGGGTGAACGAAAACGCCTGACCCGAGAATAAATAAAAAAGCCGACTTAACCGTCGGCTTTTTTGTGGCTGTTATTTATCTCCGACGCCGTCGTCGATAAGCGTCGCATCCGGCCAGGCATGTACCACAGCCTTAATCAGCGTAGCCAGCGGGATGGCGAAAAACACGCCCCAGAACCCCCACAGCCCGCCGAAGATAACCACCGAGAGAATAATCACCAGCGGGTGAAGGTTCACCGCCTCGGAGAACAGCACCGGCACCAGCAGGTTACCGTCCAGCGCCTGAATAATCAGGTACACGCCGAACAGCGTCCAAAATTCTGTGCCGAGGCCAAACTGGAACAGCGCCACACAAACCACCGGAATAGTGACCACAAATGCGCCGATATACGGAATAAGCACCGAAAGGCCGACAAGCACCGCCAGCAGCAGCGAATAGTTAAGCCCGAAGACGATAAATCCGATATAGGTCGCCACGCCAACCACGATCATTTCCAGCACTTTGCCGCGAATATAGTTAGTGATTTGCTGGTTCATTTCCAGCCAGACCTGCCCGGCGAGGCCACGATTACGCGGCAAAATGCGGCGCACGGCATTCAGCATTTGCTCTTTGTCCTTCACCAGGAAGAACACCATCAGCGGCACCAGGATCAAATAAATGGCGAGGGTCAGCAGCCCAACCAGCGACGCCAGCGAGAATTTCACCACCTGGTCACCCATGCCGGACAGACGCCCACGCATGTTCTCCGCCATGGCATCAATAATGCCCGCATCCACCAGCGCCGGGTAACGCTTAGGAAGCGTGGCGGCAAAGTCGGACAGCTTATTGAGCATGCCCGGCATGTCGCGAATCAGGTAGATGCCCTGCTGCCAGGCTACGGGAGCGACCACCAGCACCATCAGCAGCAGAATGCCGACAAATAGCACCAGCACGATAGTTGTTGCCCAGGTGCGAGAGCAGCCCACCCGCTCAAGGCGAACGGTCGGCCACTCCAGCAGGTAGGCCAGCACGATGGCGACCAGCAGAGGCGCCAGCAGGCCGTGAAGGAAGAACAGGATGCAAAAACCCGCCACCAGAATAACCAGCAGGGCAATAGCCTCCGGATCGCTGAAACGACGGCGATACCACTGCAACAACATGTCGAGCATACATCCCTTCCGTGAAACTTTTGTACGAGGCCGAATTGTATCTAAATGTCACCGCAAAGACTTCGCTTTTTACGGCGCATTACAAACTGCTTATCCACTAAATAAAATGTTCGCAGCTTCAACGCCCTACAGTACACTTCTTTATGCGAACAAACTGGTATTCATCGTGTCAAAATCTGGACGACGACTAAACGGGACAGTAGTTATGGTTAGGCAGTTGAAAAAGACCCTGATTGCAACACTTATGGCGGCGCTGCTGGCAGGCGGCTCGCTTCCGGCACGGGCGGATGTTACCGATCAACTGCCCGATATGGGGACGTCGGCAGGCAGCACGCTGTCCATCGGCCAGGAGATGCAGATGGGCGATTTCTACGTCCGTCAGCTGCGCGGCAGCGCACCGTTAATTAACGATCCCCTGCTGACCCAATATATTAATTCCCTCGGCATGCGGCTGGTTAGCCATGCCGACTCGGTAAAAACCCCGTTCCACTTCTTTTTAATCAATAACGACGAGATTAACGCCTTCGCCTTCTTCGGCGGAAACGTGGTATTGCACTCGGCGCTGTTCCGCTATGCCGATACCGAAAGCCAGCTGGCTTCGGTTATGGCGCACGAAATTTCCCACGTTACCCAGCGCCACCTCGCGCGCGCGATGGAAGACCAGAAGAAAAACGCTCCGCTGACCTGGGTTGGCGCTCTGGGCTCTATTCTGCTGGCGATGGCCAGCCCGCAGGCCGGGATGGCGGCGCTTTCCGGTACGCTGGCGGGCTCGCAGCAGGGGATGATCAGTTTCACCCAGCAAAACGAGCAGGAAGCAGACCGCATCGGGATCCAGGTGCTTCAACGTTCTGGTTTTGATCCACAGGCGATGCCCGGCTTTCTGGAAAAATTACTCGACCAGGCTCGTTATTCTTCTCGCCCGCCGGAAATTCTGCTGACCCACCCGCTGCCGGAAAGCCGCCTTGCGGACGCCCGCAACCGCGCCAACCAAATGCGCCCGGTTGTTGTGCAGTCCTCAGAAAATTTCTACATGGCAAAAGCCCGCGCGCTGGGGATGTATAACTCCGGGCGCAACCAGCTCTCCACCGATATGCTGGATACCTGGTCAAAAGGCAACGTGCGTGAGCAAAGCGCAGCCCAGTACGGTCGAGCGCTGCTGGCCCTACAGGCCAGTAAGTACGATGAGGCGAGGAAGTCTCTACAGCCGCTGCTTAGCGCCCAGCCGACTAATCCGTGGTATCTCGATCTCGCTACCGATATCGACCTCGGCCAGCACAAGGCCAACGATGCCATTAACCGCCTGAAAAACGCGCCGGATCTGAAAAATAACCCGGTGCTACAGCTCAACCTGTCCAACGCTTACCTTGAAGGCGGCCAGCCTGCCGCCGCGGTAACCCTGCTCAACCGCTATACCTTCGCCCATGCCGACGATACCAACGGCTGGGATCTGCTGGCTCAGGCTCAGGGAGCGCTGGGTAATCGCGACCAGGAGCTGGCCGCCAGGGCGGAAGTTATGGCATTAAACGGGCGGCTCGATCAGGCTATTTCCCTGCTCAGCAGCGCCAGTTCGCAGGTCAAGCTGGGCAGCCTGCAACAGGCGCGTTATGACGCCCGCATCGATCAGCTGCGCCAGCTACAGCAGCGTTTTAAACCTTATATGAAGATGTAAACAGGAGTCTCTATGTCCACGAAGGTCGAAATCTACCACAACCCGCGCTGTTCCAAGAGCCGCGAAACGCTGAACCTGCTGAAGGAAAATGGCGTTGAGCCGGAAGTGGTGCTTTACCTGGAAACCCCGCCGGATGCAGCAACCGTCAAGTCGCTGCTGGCAAAATTAGGCTTCACCAGCGCGCGGGAACTGATGCGCCGTAAAGAAGAGCTCTATAAAGAACTGAAGCTTGACGACCAGAGCCTCGGAGAAAACGCGCTGATAAAAGCCATGATTGAGCACCCGAAGCTTATCGAGCGCCCTATCGTGCTGGCCAACGGTAAAGCTCGCATTGGCCGCCCGCCCGAGCAGGTTCTGGAAATCCTCTGACCTGCCCGCCCGTTCCCCTCCCGGGGAGCGGGGTTATTCGCTTATCGGCACAATCTTCAATTCAGCCAGCCCCACCCCGAGCTTGCGCGGCTCATGCCCAAGAATATTTCCCTCGTTCGACAACTGCGGCTTCGGCGGCTCAATCGTTAGCACGTTGCTGCCTTCGGGGTTTTCAAAACGCAGCGTGACGGTAGAAAGCTGATCCCCAAATGTGATCGTCTGTTCCTGCTCCCCGACTTTGATCGATACCGGCTCACCCACGTTCGGGCCAAAAGCTTTGGCGATCAGCACCAGATCAAACTTCTCTGGCAGCGGTTCAAAGTAGTCAATTTTCACCTGCGGTGCGGTATTGCCGTTCGACCAGCGCCCCCAGGCCTCCGGGCGGGAAACTCCGCTGAACTGCTTCACGGTTTGCGGCGCTCCGGCCACGTTGAAAATAAATCTATCGGCCTGGTAACGGATGTCTTTTTCATCGGCTTTCAGCTGTGAGACGTTGCGTTTAAACCGCGCGTTATCGAGCTTTTGTTCGGCAAACTGCACGTTATATTCATCCAGCGGATTGCCCGCCAGCCGCACCGTCGGCTCGCCGCCGAGCTGCCCCTGCGCCACGCAAAGCTCATTTGAAAGCGCAAGCTCCGGCGCCCACAGGCGAGCCATTTTGTAGCAGCGGTCGGCCCAGATAAACCGGTCATCGCTTTTAAAATCAGCCAGCTGGTAGCGTAGAGGCGCAGAATATTCACTCTCCGGCAGCGGCTCGATTTTACCCTTACCAATTTTTAGCAGCAGCGGCAGCTTAAAGTGCGCCCCGGAATAGCTGAAGGTATTTTTCTTCTGGTCTATGCCGTAGCGGCTGATGGTTTTGGGGAAATTCCACAGGTCGATAACGTCCGGCTTCCACTCGATAACCTTCTCTTTAAGGTTAGTGAAAATCATCGACAGCGACTCACCAGACAGGCTGCTGCGGCCCAGCCCGATATAGTTTCCGCCGCCGAGGATATCCAGCACGGTCGCGCCGTTATCCATGGTGTTGCGTTTCACCGCCTTAAGCCCGGCCTGCGGCCGATCGCCGCGGATCACAAAAAACAGGTTCTGCCTGTCCTGCTTTGTCAGGTATTTATAAGCGGTGTTGTTCATCGCAAGGTGGTCAGAAGAAACTACAATCACCGTATTGCGGAAATAAGGCGAGGCTTTGATTTTCTCAATCAGCGCGGCAATGTGCTGCTGGCTACACGCCACCGCGCCAAATGAGCGATTGTCTTTGCCTTCGTAGCTATAGCCGCGCCGGGTACAGGTTTTCGATATAAATCCGTCCGGGTGATGGGTGTCTACCGTCAGGGTAAACAGGGAGAAACGCTTACCGGCCTTCGACAGCTCGATGAACTTTTCATAAGCCTCTTCCAGCACGGTATCATCGTAAAAGCCCCAGTTATTACGATAGTTCGGGTCGGCCACCATTCCCTTCAGTTCCTGAGCGCCATACATGTGCTCAAAGCCGTGAGATTGCAGGAAGATGTCTTTACCGGCAAAGCGCAGGTCAGCCCCCTGAATAAAGTAGTTTTGGTAGCCGGAGGCTTTCAGGATATCGCCAAGACAGATGTTCTTCGGGAAGAAGCTCGACATTGAAGCCGACGAGTTACCTTCAAACGGGGCAAACAGCGGGATCCCGCACTGCGAAGCGACAATCCCGGCGATGGTGTAATCCATGCCCGGCATCTGGCCGGTATGGCTGAAATCCAGTGAATCGCTTTTCAGAGTGTTCAGGTCCGGCGCAAGCCCCGGAAACTGTTGCTCGTCAAAATAAGTACGCTCAAGGCTTTCGCCGTAGATATAAACCAGGTTCAGCTTCGGATTTTTGATGTTGCCTTCCGGCACTTTGTACCACGCGACAAAATCGGAATCCCCGCTGCGGGTCTGGGATTTAATCAGCGAAACTACCTGCTGGTAAGCCGGTGTGGTTTTAATCGAGAGCAGAGCCAGTACCAGCGCCAGCACGCTATAGCCGAGATGATGAGGCCGATTTTTACGCCGCAGAACCCACGTCAGGCCACCAAACATCGCCACCAGCGCGGCGGCAATGCCAAGCCCGGGCAGAACATATTTGCCAACGCCTGCCCCGGTCATGCTGCTGGTCAGGGTATAGAGCACCGCATCGTTAATGCCTTCGCCGGTAAAATAGTTACTCGCCAGCAGCGTAACGTTAAGCACGATAAACAGACCGAGCATCACCAGAATGGCCGTCAGCCACCAGATGTTTCGCCCGGCCTTCGCCGCGTACACGGCAATCGCCGCTATAAATAGCCCAACAGAAAGCAATTCCGACAACGCCAGTACCTCAAAAACCCCGCCGTGCGGCGCGGTTTCATGACTCAGGAAGATAAGAGCCCGCCAATTTAGCGTCGTTGCAACGCCGCTGCAATTCCCCCGTAATCAAATTGTGCATCGCTTTGGATTTCTCGCCACTTATGTGCATTTTAAGACAAAAACCCTTTAATAGTTTCCAGCTATTACAATCATCGCCACTACAACGGAGCGGGGAATTGACCTGTTTAGCCGTTAGATGCTGTAATTTCACCGCTGTTATAATTTTTTAAAGTGGAATTGTAACGCGCAACGCCGGCCCCCTTCCCGCAACGAAGGGGGCCAATAAAAAACCATCTCGCCCTATCAATTACAACATCCAGAAGTTATTGCCCAATAATCACCAAAAATAACAATTCATTGAAATCATTTTCTTCCTCACCTCTTCGCTAGTTATCATTAAGCGTTTCCTGCAAGAAAGACTCGTCCCATACAAATAATCTGCTGACCTCTGAAATAAAAAATCAATTTATCTTCAGGGCAACTCTTTCATTATTTTCGGGAATATAGCCATGCCAAATATATCAATCCCTTATCAACAGCATCGCCGGGCTACGGGAAGCCACACCAGACAACAAGATAAATACCAGCCTACTCAACAGTCTCAGGATGAAAGAATCAAAAAACTGGCGTGCCGGCCAGGTTTACATTCGGGTAATCACAACAGACAAAATACTGCTCATGCGATGGTTAATCTCCTTGCGGTACTGAGTACGGTGCGAAATCATCATATCGGGCCAGCCGTAACACCTGCGAGGGCGGAAGATATTTCGAGAGAAAACCGTACGCGTCATACCAATCCCCCCCAAAGCCGACCAGAAGTGAACAAGGTTTTTTTGGTGCCAGAAAATAAGGTTAACCCGCCACCATCCATAAACTACTCCCCCCCACAAAAACCAATCCTGGATATCCCTTCCCGGCCTCCGGGAATATGGAATAAAATGACCAATGGAATACAACAGATAACCGATTATATTACCCCCTACGATATTTTAAAATTCCCGATGGCTAACGCAGACTCTGTTACCCCATCAGCTGCCCAGCAGAGTCTACCTGACCTATTTGACAATATAACCGAAAACATTATCGACATTCATGACGATTTCATCAGCAGTGGGGACAAAAAAATATCTCAATACTATGAAGATACCTCATCGACAAAAAACAGAATCAAAAATCTTGTTTCAAAACACATAAAAAAAACAATCCCTAAATTTAAAAACATAAATATAGATCCAACGACAACTTACCTGCTGTGCCTCAACGGGGACTATATACTTGTAGAGGATAAATTATTTCCGCGAAGGCCTTTCCTGGGTAAAACAGCTGATCAATACGCCGTTAAATTAGCTCCAGCCAAAATAAACACCACCCTTACCAACTGGCTACTTAACTCAAAAGACAACCCATTTGACTGGGAAGAATCTCGTATAGATATAGATTGCGGAATCTATAACATTAGCAAAATAAACCAAAGACATTTTATTAAGAAAGACGAATTAAATATCCTGGCATCCGATGTCGTCACTATTTTTTCTGACTTTGACATTTCATCTTTTGCCCAGAATCAGCTGCTCCCTTCATTAGAAAACAAAGAAGCATTTATCAAAAGACGTTTCATTGACTTTGTTGTCGGTCTGGAAAATAGCATGATCGATAACAACTTTGTTAAAGATGTATTAGAGGGGATAGGCAAGTTACCGGGAAAAGATGTTACCCTATCACCATTCGCCATCAACAGTTATGAAGCTTCAAATGCTTTTATATTCAAGAATCACAAAAATGGCCGCATAACACTTTACTTCCCTAACAATATCGTTAAATTTATCGGCCTACCGAACGACTCAGCAATGGAGCATTGGGTAATGAATTTTTGCAAAACAAGAAACGAAAGGGAGCAATTAGCATCACACTTCAGCTTACTCATCCGCCAGGATGGTAATTTTTATGATGGCATTGACAGTTGGCTAATGTATTTTGAAAAAAACAACAACTACGGAAATGTAATTGCAAGAGGAAAACCAATAAATAAGAACAAATTCTTCTATGAATATCATGATAGAATATTAAAAAAAATAAAATCAGACCTTTCAGTAATATCTCAAGCTCCAAAACATTATCAGACTGGACTATGGGAAAATTTACTCTATGATTTAAATTTGATCCCCAACCCTGTCACACCATTTATTTCATTTGCTTTTAACCTTGTACGAGCTCTGAATGCCGACAGCTACCAGGAGAAAATATCCGAGTACAAAAAACTGCGTGATAATGCTATTAACATATTATGCATGAGTTTGCTCAGCGAAATGCTGGAGGCAGAAGAACTCCTGGGTTACGCATTCATTAACAGGGTACGAGTTTTACTGGCTGATGACGATGAACTCTTAACAATGGTAAATCTTAAAGAATCAGAAAAAATTCTACTCAAGGAAACGAACGCTCTCTCTTCTCCTCTTTCCGATCCATTGACCAGCAAAAATATTAACTTCTATAGTTTTCATAAAGCCAGAATACCTAACTTTAATGAGAATTATTTTATTGAGGATGAAGCATATCAATATCTGATGAAAAATGGAAAACCCAGCCAATCCCATCCCAAAATTAATGTAGGACAAGGGGTTTTCATTGATAATAACTTTAATATGATATTTTCTACAGGTGATAATAATTTCAACATCCTACACATTGATAGTGAGGGCACGGTTGAAATAGAGAATCTTAAAAAGAGTGAAAAGTCCGTAACAAAACTCTATCCTCACAATGACAAATACCTGCTAATTAGAGAAAAGAATAACGATGAATTCCTCTCCACTATTCCGCTAACTGTATGTGCCGAGAAGAAATCACCCACACAAAAATCAAGATGCCGTCAATTAAAAATGACGTCATCTCTTGACCAACTATTAAAAAAAGAAATCAAAAACAGAAATACCAGCAGCAAAACTATATTAACTAAAGACATGCATCCTCTTCCTGATGAGAAGTACCCAAACATCTATCGCAATCAGCAAAATGGAAAATATTACTTCCTGCATGAAGGGCATTTCTTTAATGCTGAATGGATAGCTGCCTCAAATAAAAAAAACCCAACAAATAAAGAAGCCCTTAAGCTTTATAAAAGTCCATTGCTGTCTGAGAAAAAAGATAAACTAGCCATCGTGACATTGATAGAGAAAAAAAATGACAAAGATACCGAGGTCATTCTTACCCTTCCTGAGGAGTATCTGGCAAGCACCGTAAATGTTCCTCGAGCATCGATAGATAACTATTTCGAAAATGAAGATCTTGTTTCACTCGGCCATGCAAATAAAATTCATACTGCTGTCGAAGCTGTTTTAAAATCTGGCGTATATAACATCCCCGATATAGAGCTCCGTATTACACCCAAGATAACTCTTTCACCGGATATTATCAGAGCAGAGCTATATCCCAAAAGATATTCACAAGCAATGGAGAACATTATCCAATCAATTTCACTCTCAGAAATAAATGAGAATTCTTTTTCATATCTTTACGCTGCAAAATGGAAAGTATCAAGCATCATTAATCATATTAAAAACAACGTGTTTGAACTCGTTATAAACAGGCTTGAGGTATCTGACAAAAAAGTAACCGATTATATCTCCAGCACATTCAAAACAGACAGCACATTGTTTGTTCATAGCTTCTCCGCAGCCCTCGCCCAGCGCATTGAATTTATCAGAGAGAATTTAAAATCAGACAAAATAATATTATCTTACATCAATAAAACCCCATCAAAAACCTTTAAACAGCTCTTACCCAAAGAGGATCCATATGGGCCGCCGATCTTAAATTATGCAGACTGTTTAACCGGTACGATTGCATTCACGCCTACCGATGGCAGCAGAAACTTTGTCATAAACTCCGACAAACTGTATTACATGAACGGGGACCATGAAACTTATCATTATGTTGAGGAGGGCAAACACGCTCCTGATTTGGTTAACATCCTTGTGCATGAAGCTTCGCACTTTGGCGGCATGACACTGGATATAAGCTACAACCCGTTGCATCAAGGGCAGTATTTAGAAGCATCGAAATCAATCAGCCACATGATAGATAAAATAAAAAATGGAGAGATAAAGAGAGACGAAAGGCTTAATTTTGAGAAATTAAATCTTAATTATTTTAAAAGTATCGCAGTTTATAAGCCTTTAATGCAGGAGCTGGCCGACAACCAGGCGCTGGATTACCTTCTCAGAAACGATCCAGGCTATTTAGCTACTGTTATGCTCAATAATGCCGATAGCATTGCACTTCTGGTGCGTGACATTTACGCGCTGTTCACCAAAAAAACCTCTGCCGCGGGCTAATACCGCACACTTGATATCACACTCTCCTGTATCAGCCGGTACAGGAGAGTGGTTCGGGAATTCCTCGTCAATCCACCTGCACAATATCATCTTGTTAGGTAACACCTCTTGATTCGATAAAACCTACCCATTAGAGCCTGAACCAAAACTTCGTTACCTTAGCCCCATCGCAAAACGGAGGAAGTTCAGATGTCTTTAATCAATACTAAAATTAAACCTTTCAAAAACCAGGCTTTTAAAAACGGCGAATTCGTAGAAGTCACGGAAAAAGACACCGAAGGACGCTGGAGCGTGTTCTTCTTCTATCCGGCTGATTTTACCTTTGTATGCCCTACCGAACTGGGCGACGTGGCTGACCATTACGAAGAACTGCAGAAACTGGGCGTGGACGTTTATTCCGTCTCTACCGACACCCATTTCACCCACAAAGCGTGGCACGGCAGCTCTGAAACCATCGCTAAAATCAAATACGCGATGATCGGCGACCCAACCGGAGCGCTGACCCGTAACTTCGAAAACATGCGTGAAGACGAAGGTCTGGCAGACCGCGCAACCTTCGTTGTTGACCCACAGGGTATCATCCAGGCTATCGAAGTGACCGCAGAAGGCATCGGCCGTGACGCTTCTGACCTGCTGCGTAAAGTGAAAGCCGCTCAGTATGTTGCTTCTCACCCAGGTGAAGTTTGCCCGGCTAAATGGAAAGAAGGCGAAGCGACTCTGGCTCCATCTCTGGACCTGGTCGGCAAAATCTAAGTTTTACCCGCGTTACCCTCTTTTATTTTACGGCTACTCCTTTTGGTAGCCGTTTTTTCTCGCCACCAGGGAGACTTATCATGCTCGACACAAATATGAAAACCCAACTCAAAGCCTACCTTGAGAAACTAACTAAGCCTGTTGAGTTGATTGCCACGCTGGACGACGGCGCAAAATCATCAGAAATAAAAGAGCTGCTGGCAGAGATAGCTGACTTATCAGACAAAGTTACTTTCACCATTAATAACGACCTGCCGGTGCGCAAACCGTCATTTTTGATTACCAACCCAGGCTCGAATCAGGGTCCGCGCTTTGCCGGTTCCCCACTGGGTCACGAATTTACCTCTCTGGTGCTGGCGCTGCTCCAGACCGGCGGCCACCCGTCCAAAGAGTCTCAGGATCTGCTGGCGCAAATCCGCGAGATAGACGGTGACTTCCACTTTGAAACTTATTATTCGCTCTCCTGCCACAACTGCCCGGACGTTGTGCAGGCGCTGAACCTGATGAGCGTGCTCAACCCGCGCATCAGCCATACTGCGATTGACGGCGGCGTTTACCAGAATGAGATTCAGGAACGCAACGTGATGGGCGTTCCGGCGGTATTCCTTAACGGCAAAGAGTTCGGCCAGGGCCGCATGACGCTTGCCGAAATCGTCGGCAAAATTGACACCGGCGCGGAAAAACGCGCGGCAGAAGCGCTAAATAAACGTGATGCTTACGACGTGCTGATTGTCGGAAGCGGCCCTGCGGGCGCGGCGGCGGCAGTGTATGCGGCACGTAAAGGCATTCGTACCGGCCTGATGGGCGAACGTTTCGGCGGCCAGGTGCTGGATACCGTTGATATCGAAAACTACATTTCGGTGCCGAAAACCGAAGGCCAGAAGCTGGCCGGGGCGCTCAAAGCCCACGTCGATGATTACGACGTGGACGTTATTGATACCCAAAGCGCCAGCAAGCTTATCCCGGCAGAAGCGGAAGGCGGACTGCACCAGATTGAAACGGCTTCCGGCGCAACCCTGAAGGCCCGCAGCATTATCATCGCGACCGGCGCGAAGTGGCGCAATATGAACGTGCCTGGCGAAGATCAGTACCGCACCAAGGGCGTGACCTACTGCCCGCACTGCGACGGCCCGCTGTTTAAAGGCAAGCGCGTAGCGGTTATCGGCGGCGGTAACTCCGGCGTGGAAGCGGCTATCGACCTGGCAGGCATCGTCGAACACGTCACCCTGCTGGAATTCGCCCCGGAAATGAAAGCTGACCAGGTTCTGCAAAATAAAGTTCGCAGCCTGAAGAACGTAGACATCATCCTGAATGCGCAAACGCTGGAAGTGAAAGGCGACGGCAGCAAAGTGACAGGTCTGCAATATAAAGACCGCGTAACCGAAAGCGTCCACGACGTTGTCCTGTCCGGCATCTTCGTGCAAATCGGCCTGCTGCCGAACACGACCTGGCTGGAAGGCAGCGTGGAGCGCAACCGCATGGGCGAAATTATCATCGACGCGAAATGCGAAACCACCGTGAAGGGCGTCTTCGCCGCGGGCGACTGCACCACCGTGCCTTATAAGCAAATAATCATCGCGACCGGCGAAGGCGCTAAAGCCTCCCTGAGCGCGTTTGATTACCTGATTCGCACCTCAGCGCCAGAATAAAGCACCTGCAAATAAGGCCGCGCCACAGCGGCCAGGCATAAAAAAAGCGGCTCATTGAGCCGCTTCATCGTGTCGAGAGATCCCAGACAACAGAATGATTGTCATAGGATTTAATTTCAGTAAATAAGGAAAATCAATTGATTGATTTTCGGCTGATAACCACAAAGAGGGAAAAACCACGCTTTTTCCCTCTTTGTTATCAACAAAAGCGGCTCATTGAGCCGCTTTTTCACATTTGAAAACTTACTTACGACGCCACGTTGTCCCACCCGCGCCGTCTTCCAGCACGATGCCCATCTCATTCAGACGGTCACGCGCCTGGTCCGCCAGCGCCCAGTCCTTAGACTTACGTGCATCATTACGCTGTTTGATAAGCGCTTCGATTTCCGCCACTTCGCCGTCGTCCGCCTGAGCGCCACCTTGCAGGAACTGCTCCGGATCCTGCTCCAGCAGTCCCAGAATGGCAGACAGCTTGCGCAGCGCCGAAGCCAGGCCGTTAGCCGCATGAATGTCTTCGGTTTTCAGGCGGTTCACTTCACGCGCCATATCAAACAGCACGGAATAGGCTTCCGGGGTGTTGAAGTCATCATTCATCGCCTCACGGAAGCGGGCTTCAAAGGCTTCCCCCCCTGCCGGCGCAACGCTGCTGTCGGTCCCGCGCAGCGAGGTATACAGGCGCTCCAGGGCGCTGCGAGCCTGTTTCAGGTTCTCTTCGCTGTAGTTAAGCTGGCTGCGGTAGTGGCCGGACATCAGGAAGTAACGCACGGTTTCCGCATCGTAATATTTCAGCACGTCGCGCACGGTGAAGAAGTTGCCCAGCGATTTGGACATTTTCTCGCGGTCAACCATCACCATCCCGGAGTGCATCCAGGTGTTGACGTACTCGCCGTCATGGGCACAGGTAGACTGCGCGATTTCGTTTTCGTGATGCGGGAACATCAGGTCGGAACCGCCGCCGTGGATATCAAAATGGTTGCCCAGCTCTTTGCAGTTCATTGCCGAACATTCGATATGCCAGCCCGGGCGACCTTCGCCCCACGGAGAAGTCCAGCTCGGCTCGCCCGGCTTGGACATTTTCCACAGCACGAAGTCCATCGGGTTGCGCTTCACGTCAACCACATCAACGCGCGCGCCGGCCTGGAGCTGATCCAGATCCTGGCGAGACAGCAAACCGTAATTCGGGTCAGTAACCACCGAGAACATCACGTCGCCATTCTCAGCCACATAGGCGTGATCGCGCGCCAGAAGCTGTTCAACAATTTCGATGATTTCGGGAATATGCTGGGTGGCTCGCGGCTCGCTGTTCGGGCGGGAAATGTTCAAGGCATCAAAGTCTTTGTGCATTTCAACCACCATGCGGTCAACCAGGGCGACAAAATCTTCGCCGTTTTCCTGCGCGCGCTTGATGATTTTATCGTCGATGTCGGTGATGTTACGCACGTAGTTCAGCTCATAGCCGAGAGAACGCAGGTAGCGGGCAACCACGTCAAACGCGACAAAAGTACGGCCATGGCCGATATGACACAAATCGTAAACGGTGATACCACACACGTACATGCCTACCTTTCCGGCATGAATAGGTTTGAATTCCTCTTTTTGGCGAGTCAGGGTATTAAATATTTTTAACATCAGGGGATTCCATGTAAGCGTGTGGAAGAATACTCCGGTTATCTTACCCGATAATTTTCCCCGGCGGCAGTCTGCTTTGCATTACTGACTATGATGTAGCGTTATGCTATAACAGCGTGCTGGTACGACAGCACCGTTTGCCGTCGTACTCTCTGACACTCATAGGATGCAAGCATGGTTACTTTTCACACTAATCACGGCGATATCGTCATCAAAACTTTTGATGATAAAGCGCCGATTACCGTTAAAAACTTCCTGGATTACTGCCGCGAAGGCTTCTACAACAACACCATTTTCCACCGTGTGATCAACGGCTTTATGATCCAGGGCGGCGGTTTCGAACCGGGTATGAAGCAGAAAGCGACCAAAGACACTATTCAGAACGAAGCGAATAACGGCCTGAAAAACACCCGCGGTACGCTGGCGATGGCTCGTACCCAGGCTCCGCACTCTGCAACCGCACAGTTCTTCATTAACGTTGCCGACAACGACTTCCTGAACTTCAGCGGCGAAAGCATGCAGGGTTGGGGCTACTGCGTATTCGCAGAAGTGGTTGAAGGAATGGACGTTGTTGAGAAAATCAAAGGCGTTTCCACCGGCCGCAGCGGTATGCACCAGGATGTACCGAAAGAAGACGTTATTATCGAAAGCGTAACCGTAGCCGAATAATGTCGACGCTGTTTATTGCAGATTTACACCTCTGCTCAGAAGAACCGGCGATTACCGCCGGTTTTCTGCGTTTTTTAGCCGGTGAAGCGCGTAAAGCCGACTCGCTCTACATCCTGGGCGACCTGTTCGAAGCCTGGATTGGCGATGACGACCCGGAACCGCTGCACGGGCAAATCGCCGCCGCCATTAAAGCGCTGGTTGATTCAGGCGTGCCCTGCTACTTCATTCACGGCAATCGTGACTTCCTGGTCGGCAAGCGTTTTGCCAAAGCCAGCGCCATGACCCTGCTGCCGGAAGAAAAGCTGCTCGATCTTTATGGCCGCAAAGTGCTAATCATGCACGGCGACACGCTCTGTACCGACGATGAAGGCTACCAGGCATTTCGTCGTAAAGTGCATCAACCCTGGCTGCAAACGCTGTTTCTGGCGCTGCCGTTGTTTATCCGCAAACGCATTGCCTCACGCATGCGCGCAGGCAGCAAAGCGGCCAACAGCAGCAAGTCGATGGATATCATGGACGTTAATCCGCAGGCGGTTATCGATACCCTCACCCGGCAACAGGTGCAGTGGCTGATTCACGGCCATACCCACCGCCCCGCCATTCACGAGCTGAGCGCCAACGGGAAACCCGCGTTTCGCTGCGTATTAGGCGCGTGGCACGAGGAAGGTTCGATGGTGAAAGTCACGCCGGAAAACGTCGAGCTGATTCGCTTCCCGTTCTGATCCTGAAACTGTTTTTTTGCCGCATTGTTAACCACGCAACCGTTTTCCTTGCCTCAGGATCGTGCTATTCTCTCAGCCCTTCTGACCGAGCGCACGACGCTCGACGATGTCTGCACACCCACAGGAGTTTTGAGACGCATGTCTTCTGAGCACACCCCGGCGCGTATCGCCATTGTTATGGGTTCCAAAAGTGACTGGGCCACCATGCAGTTCGCCGCTGAAATCCTTACCGCCCTGAATGTCCCTCACCATGTCGAAGTCGTCTCCGCCCACCGCACGCCGGATAAACTGTTCAGCTTTGCCGAGCAGGCCGAAGCCAATGGCTACCAGGTGATCATTGCCGGGGCCGGTGGTGCAGCGCATCTGCCGGGCATGCTGGCCGCAAAAACTCTGGTGCCAGTACTGGGTGTGCCGGTACAAAGCGCCGCATTGAGCGGCGTGGACAGCCTTTACTCTATCGTCCAGATGCCGCGCGGTATTCCGGTTGGCACCCTGGCGATTGGCAAAGCGGGAGCCGCTAACGCCGCCCTGCTGGCCGCCCAGATCCTTGCCTTACACGATGCCGAACTGAGCCAGCGCCTGGCCATATGGCGCCAGAGCCAGACCGACGAAGTGCTGGATAACCCGGACCCACGGGGTGAGGCATGAAGCAGGTTTGCGTATTAGGCAACGGCCAGCTGGGCCGTATGCTACGCCAGGCAGGTGAACCGCTGGGCATCGCCGTTTACCCCGTAGGGCTGGACGCCGAACCGGAAGCCGTTCCCTTTGCGCAGAGCGTTATTACCGCAGAAATTGAACGCTGGCCGGAGACCGCGCTGACCCGCGAACTCGCTCGCCATAATGCCTTCGTGAACCGCGATGTCTTCCCGATAATCGCCGACCGCCTGACGCAGAAACAGCTGTTCGACAAGCTCGGGCTGGCAACAGCGCCGTGGCAGTTGCTTTCAGATAGCGACGAGTGGAACGACGTATTCGGTAAGCTTGGTTCACTCGCCATCGTAAAACGCCGCGTCGGCGGTTATGACGGCCGCGGCCAGTGGCGCTTACGTGCGGATGAAACCGACCAACTGCCGGAAGAGTGCTACGGGGAATGTATCGTCGAGCAGGGGATTAACTTCTCCGGCGAAGTTTCTCTGGTTGGCGCACGCGGGCACGACGGCAACACGGTGTTCTATCCGCTGACCCATAACCTGCACCAGGACGGCATTCTGCGCACCAGCGTTGCTTTCCCTCATGCTAACGCGGAGCAGCAGCGCCAGGCAGAAACCATGCTTAGCGCCATCATGCACGAGCTGAAATACGTGGGCGTGATGGCGATGGAATGCTTTATTACTCCGTCCGGTCTGCTGATTAACGAACTTGCCCCGCGCGTACATAACAGCGGCCACTGGACGCAAAACGGCGCATCCATCAGCCAGTTTGAGCTGCATCTGCGCGCCATTGTTGATTTGCCGCTGCCGCAGCCGGTGGTCAATGCGCCTTCGGTGATGGTTAACCTGATTGGCACCGACCTGAATTATGACTGGCTGAAGCTGCCGCTGGTGCACCTGCACTGGTACGACAAAGAAGTGCGCCCCGGCCGTAAAGTGGGCCACCTCAACCTGAACGACAGCGACACCGACCGCCTGAGCGCCTCGCTCGAAGCGATAGTACCGCTGCTGCCGCCTGAGTACGCCAGCGGAATTGCCTGGGCTCAGAGCAAGCTGGTGAAGTAAAACCGCACCTCTTCTGACCCTCTAATTTCTGTGGAGGGTCAGACCAATTTCCCACCCTGCCCTTTCCTTTGCCCGACCAGAAGCGCACAATCCCCAACGTTTCGCCGCTTCAGACTAAGGTTATGCCATGGAAAAACGCCCAAACGCGCAGGACTACGACCGCCTGCTGCTCAACGACATCCCGCTTATCGACGTGCGCGCCCCGGTAGAATTCGCTCAGGGAGCCATGCCCGCTGCGCATAATTTACCGCTGATGCTGGACGATGAACGTGCACAGGTCGGGACATGCTATAAGCAGCAGGGCCAGCAGGCCGCTGTCGAACTGGGGCACCGGCTGGTCAGCGGGGAGTTAAAAGCCAGCCGAATCGCACGCTGGCTGGAAAGCTGCCGCAGGCAACCTGAAGGCTATTTGTGCTGCGCCCGCGGCGGAATGCGCAGCCATATCGTGCAGCAGTGGCTGCGGGAAAACGGCCTGGAGTATCCGCTGGTCACCGGCGGCTACAAAGCCCTGCGCCAGCATGCTATGCAAGTAACAGAAACCCGTTCTCAGTGGCCGATGGTTATCGTCAGCGGCAATACCGGCTGCGGCAAAACAATCCTTATCCGCTCGCTGCCGACGGGCGTCGACCTTGAAGGCCTGGCACACCATCGCGGCTCGTCATTTGGCCGCACGATTGTGGAGCAGCCTTCTCAGGCAAGCTTCGAAAACAACCTCGCCGTCACCCTGCTCAAAATCAGCCCTGTCGAGCCCACAACGCTGGTTGTGGAAGATGAAGGCCGGATGATTGGTTCCCGTCATATCCCCGAAGCCTTCAGAGATCAGATGCTGCGCTCGCCAATTGTGGCGATCGACGATCCGTTCGAACTGCGGCTGGAGCGCCTCAAAAACGAATACTTCCGGCAGATGATCGAGGCATTTTTATCCGTCAGCGATGAAGAAAGCGCGTGGCGCAATTACGCCGAGTACCTGCACCACGGCTTGTTTGCCATCCGCCGCCGTCTGGGCATGGAGCGCTTCCAGCAGTTCACCGCGAAGCTGGACGAAGCGCTGATAACCCAAAGGAAAACCGGATCCTGCGAAGGCCATCTGGCCTGGCTGTCGCCGCTGCTGAAAGAGTATTACGACCCGATGTACCGCTATCAGCTCAGCCAGAAGGCCGACCAAATCGTCTTCCGTGGAGATTACCAGCAGGTCGAATCCTGGCTGCAAAGCATTAACGATTAGCCGGTTTATCCCCTGCTGTGAGCGCAAGCCCTAACCCGGTCACCGCCAGCAGGACCAGCGGAATGCCGACTGCCCACGGCAGCGTAAACGAAAGCGCGAATAATGCCGTGCCGGTAGCTGGCCCCACCGATCCCTGTAGATCGCTGACTACCGAAAGCGCCGCCATGTAGGTCGCTCGTAACCGCGCCGGGGCTAACTTATTCACCGCCGTCGGGATCAGCGGGCCAGTCATCATCTGGGATAATGAATACAGGCAGACCGCCATCACCAACGAAACAACGTGCGGGTACGCCAGCAGCAGACCAAATGCGGTGATAAGCGCCGAACCCGCGCTGAGGGTGATAAACAACGGCGAACGCCGGGCAAACAGCTTCGTTAAGGCGAGCTGACCAACCGTGTTAATCCCCGCGCCAAACGCGAACAGATAACCGATGCTGGCGGCGCTCATTCCCATCTGATTGCTCGCGTACAGCGGCATAACGGCCTCCACCCAGCTCCCGGCCACGCCCAGCAGCAGCACCCACATCAGCAGAACGGCCAGACGACTGTCCCGGAACGCGGGCAGCAGCGCGCTAAAACCTTCTTCATCGCCATCCTCATCGCCCTCATCAGCGGCTAATGAACGCGTTTCCGCCAGGCAAATCGTCAGCATCAGGCCACCAGCAACCATCAGCGATCCTCCGGCCAGAAAGACATAGCCCAGCCCCTCTTGCACCAGCACTGTACCCAGAAGCGGACCGGCGATTGCGCCAGCGCCGGAGCATACGCGCATAATGCTGAACTGACGGCGGTGCTCTGCGGCTGGCGTCGCGTCGGCCACAATGGTGTAGATAGTCGGGTGGAGCACCGATTCAAACAGGCCAATAACGATCAGCACTGCGGCTGCCGCAAAAACGCCGTGCGCAAAAAACAGCGCAATAAAGCCCGCCCCGACGCCGGTAGCCGAAATAATCAAAACGGGCCTTCTGCCCACGCGGTCGGCAATGCCGCCGATAAACGGCGCGGCCAGCAGCTCGCCCCCGGCATAGCAGCCGAAAAGCAGGCCAATAAACTCCACCGGGATAGCGGCAGACTGCTGCGCCCACAGCGGGAAAAAGGGAACAATCGCCCCGTCGACCAGGCCGACGATGAAATAGAGGATAAAGCCCAGAATGTGGGGCTTGCGGTACGCAATAAGGGGGGATGTAAACAGTGCCATGATATTACCCAAGTACAATTACCCCGAATGCGGGGAGAATATGTACGTTGGATAACGTTAACGTTTACGACTTACTGGAAGCTGCAAGGATACTAGCTAATCGTTGGGGAAAGGGCAACTGTGAGGAGTAGGATGGTTGAAAAGTAGAAAGGTGGAATAGCCTCGCCTACGGGTTTCTTTGCTTAAGACCTAACGTTTACTTCTGTATAGTTTTTCCTGCGAGGAGCCAGTTCAGGCCATTTGATAGTTGTCCGTGGGAAAGTATTTCTGCAGAATGAGAGCGCTTTAAACGTGGCTATTGTTTATTTAGTCCTGGCTCCGGTAGGAGTTATCGACTCACAAAAGAAAGGATGCAGGAGCTCAAGCTATGCGAACTCATCAACTAAATAAGTCCCGTAAACTGTATCGCAGTGTCAACACGACTACACGACATCATTCTAATAATCCAGGTGCTGAGTATCGCTGGGAACGCAATCGTAAAAAAGTTGGAGACGAGCTACAGGCAAAGCGCGAGACAATGCATGGCAGGCAAAAACGTGGCCGGGACTATACGCCATTATTTCACTTTCTGATCAAACAGATTGGAAAACCGTGGGATGAAATATTCAGCGAAGTATGTGGGCGCCTTGATACCACTGAGCCTGTATTCTGGTTAGTTGCGCTGCATGAGCATCAGAGAAGGGATTTGATCTGCATTGGCGAAAGTAGCTTTTATCCGGGACTGTTTGTTGATGGGAATAGAATTCTGCAACAGGTAAATCCTTCGATTACGGGAAAGGATGTTAAGGTGGCTTGCCGCTGCTGCACACATACTTATATTGGTGAACCTGTGCCCTGGAAAGATTGAGTCACAACACCCCTGTACTGATACGCGTACACCTGCCAGCACAGATGTATTTCGAAGATACTTTCGCATTCGAAGGTCACAAATCTTTATTTGTGTTATTTTTTCGAGGAAAGAGGTTAATAAGTGCATTGGTAACATAAGGGTTATATATGTCCAGATTTAACTATATGAGCGACAATTACTTAACGACAATATTTACTGAGGGTTCATTTACTTGTGACTGCTGTAGGAAAGTTAGCGATTTAAAATATATTGGCCCCCAATATTCCTCGGTTACTAATGATGCCATGCTATGTACTCAATGCATTCAAACTGGCAAGGCTGTTGAATCCGGCTTAGTCAGTTTTTTTAATGAAATAGATCATGAATGTGTTGATGGTAATGTATCAAGTGAGATTTGTTACCGCACGCCAGGTTTCTTTACCTGGCAAGACCAGGAGTGGGCAACGCATTGTAATGATGCTTGTGAATTTCATGGAGATGCTTCCGCTCAAGATATAATCGATGCAGATGAGAAAACCATCCACACCTGGATGGAGAGATATGACCAGAGCAGGAAAGACTGGGAAAGCTTTATGACTGGGTATGCACCCGGAGGTGATCAGGGTGTTTATAAATTCATTTGTAAACACTGTAACGCTATCGTTATTAACTGGGATTTCTCATAGCTCCGACTAAAGAAACAGTCAGTTGAATTGCTACAACTTCAGTCGTGATTTTTTGAGTTCGCGGAAAATTGTCAACTTCCACTTCTCGATCACGGCAGCCCCCTTCCCCCATCGGGGGAAGAAGGATTTACAAACCCAACAAAACATTAATGAACCAAATTCAAAGCCCCGTCCTCAATCATTCTTAACTCACCGTCCACCGAACGAACAAACCTCGGCGCTTTTAAATCTTCGACCAGAGCAACGAGCAATTCGTACAGCAGCCCGGTCATCTGCTCTTTTTGCTCCGGGGATTCCTGGTGGTTCAGCAGAACGATGGTTAACGCTGCGCAGTATTCGCATAGCGTTTCGGAGTCCGTTGCTATCGGGTTACCGTAGCTGCCGGTTTCGCTCTCTTTTATCGTCAGCTTTTCTATCAGATAGCCCGGCATCGGGGCTTTTAAAACGCTTTTCAGCACTTCCAGCCCCGCGAGCAGGCGGCCACAGAGCGCCATACTTTCCGTGTGATTTTCGTTTTCAATCAAACCTCCTGCGTACTGCTCGCAAATATCGAGCACCTGGAAGAGATCCATCGCTGCCCCCTGCGGTTTTTCTAGCAGGGTTGCGATATTGCCCGCAAATGCCGGGTCATGTGGGGTGATTTCAGGGCGAGCCTGTGTGTTACTATCGGCGTTAGCCATAGCGTTACTCCGTGAAGTTACGTTGTGGTTAGCCCCCGTCTGGTGTTCCACCACCATTCGGGGGCGCTTCTTTTTCCGGCCTCGACCGGATTCATCTACTGCTCTTCCCTCCGATCATACTGGATAGCCACACAGTGGCATAGATTAAATTTCAGGCAAAAATGCAAACTTCGAGGCGGCTCGCAGGAATAAGGAAACGCTTTGGGGAATGATAAAGAGGAGATCGTCAAATCGCTGCCACCAATGCTGCCAGCCAAATAAATCTGATCACGGATACGTGGTTCTTCTCTTTACCAATGGTGTTTTAAAATATCTCAATACACCTTAATACAGAATTAACACTTCTGAATACAGCTCATCTGGAAGATGGCATTCAATCCTTTACCTTATGAATTTAAAAGCAATAAAAACAATCATGAAGAGTCTATAATGGTGCTAAAAAATAAAATTCACATCGCTAATAAAACCAAAATTTATAGATAACGAAAAATAGTTACCTGAACAGGTAATAATAAAATTATTTTATTTAAAAATAAGGATCGGCTAATATCGCGCCTTCTTAACCATACAAATGACAAGGGAAATGGAATGAACTGTCAATACACCAATGAAATAACCCCGGAACTGCTGGCAAACATGGATCAACCCCCGTTTACTGCGGAACAACTGACCGGGATGGACGAGGGAACGCGTGTTCTGATTGAAGAGCAAAAAGTCTCTTGTCTTAAACATCCGGTCAATTCTATTTATCGCTTAGCGGTAGCGGGTTGCAAAACGCGCCGGAGCGGTACAGGCAAAGAGCATAATGCGGCTTCAAATGAAGGTTTTAAAATTTGTCTGGAAAATGGTCAGTGGGCCAGTGTGCTGACTGAGGGTTGCAGCGTAATTTATCCGGACGGCAGTTCGGCAAAAATAATCACCAGTGCCGGAAGTGAGTACAGCATTGAGGGTCTGGGCATTGCGCTGGTTGGCAGCTTGCTGGATAACGGGGATGAGATAATCAGCACACCTCAAAATGTCTCTTTTTTGAAAGGCCGGGAAGGCGTTGCAATGCCATTGGATTTCCTGAGCAGTGTTGAGGGGAAATAATGGGCTATCGTCCCGATATAGACGGGCTGGGGCAGGCATTAAGCTGCGATAGGACAACTACAGGCGCCCGCCTTATTACATCGCTTCCCCTTAATCAGGTCAGTATTTTTGGGTTTGGTGTTATCAGGCTTGGGGATAAAACAACCCCCTGCCCGAAGTGTGGGAAGGTTGGAAAAGTTGTTGAAAGCGCCAAACAATACCAACGCTCCTTTATGGGGGTTCAGGTTGCAGTAGATCGCTGTGAGGTGACGTGTGATTGTCCGCGGGGTAGCAACCGGATAATAGCCCCTTTGGGGCAATGGCTGGGATCTGAGCCCTCTCCTGTGCAAATAGCACAGGAAAAACATGCTGCAATGCTGTTGGTTCGTAAAGCGGAAAAAGAAGCCGAACAAAAACGTCTGGCGGAAGAAAGAGATAGCAACCGTGTCTTTGCCAAATCCTGCCTGCGTGGTGAGGGCTGTAATGATGCCGGAGAGGAGCGGGAACCCCACACCAATTTTGCTTCGATGGCATTTTATCAAGCTATTCCTCCTGCCGATCCCGCATCCGATAATGATGTCCCGCAGCATGCGCAAACGGCCAGGAAAAAGAAACCTGTAGACGATATTCCCGAGCCCAGAAAGCGAAGCGCTCTGTATAAGTGGTGGTTTGGTAACCATGAGGAAATGGATTATCAGGCCGTAAAAGCCGCGGCCGCGAGTGCCGCCAACGCACAAATGGCAGTGGAAGGCGCCAGCGTCCTTGGCCTGATTGGCGGAAGCGCGATTACGTCGGGGACGTGGGCGGTAAAACTGGGGGAAATGGCGACCGGGCTTGGGAGGGTCGCCACCAGTGGCCCCGGGGCCCCTGTCGCAGCTGTACTGGTGGGAATGATGCCCGGCAGGCTGAATGACGGTGAGCAGGATTTCATCGACCGTATGAGAGCGGAGCAAATGCGCGAAGCACCAAGCCGGGTGCGTTATACATGGGAGCAAGACGATAAAGGCCATCCTGTTCCTCACGGCTGGCATACCCCTCCGGGAAAAGACATGGTGCGGGTGCGCAAAATGGAGTGGGATAGCGCCCGAAAGGCGTATACCTTCACCACAGAAGAAGAGCCGGGTATAACGATTATCTGGACACCAGATAACACGGGTGAAAATAAGCCGTGGAATACAGGCAACCAGAACCCGGTCAGGATACCGAACCCGGTTGTGGTTGATCCGCTGCCGGAAGATACTCGTATTGAGGCAACGACCACCCCGGCCCCGGAAGATAAGAGTTTTGCGGATTATATTCTTATCCTGCCGTTGCCGAATATTCCGCCGATTTATGTTTATCTGAGTAAGCCACCGGTGGAGTTTTTAGAGGTTGAGCTGTACAGCGATTTTGTTCGGCGCTCTCGCCAGGGAATGTATGAGGCGGATCATATACCCTCGGCAGCAGCTGTTCGGTCATACTATCGACGGCTTTATCCTGATGCTGATGAGAAGGAATTAGAAATGTTGGCAAACGAAGTCGCAGCTATTGTGATTCCAAAAGATGTTCATAGAAAAGTTAGTGAAACATATGGTGGTCGTAATAAACCTGATAAGGTTGAGAGTGATTCTCATAATCTTCGCGCTGCAGCTGATCGAAACTTCGACGTTATAAAACCTGCATTAAAAGGAAACCGTATCACTGAGGAAAAGCTTGAAACAGTTAGAGGTAAAATGCATGAACTGAACGAGAGTATGGGGTTATATAAAAAATGACAGTCAATGTAGAAGCATTAATTCATAGTCTTGGAAAAACCTATAAGGAATTAGTCGATGCTGATTTGATTCCATACAAATCAAAACCAACGGGATTTTCTGGATCCGATGTTGTCACGTTAGATATGGTTAAAGAGGGTGTGTTTTTAGCCTTCCATCGTGATACAAAACAGTTCAAAGAATTTACGTTAACATTGCAGGATCAAGAAAAGAAAAATTGGGTATTTCCAAATATATTACCCCCCCCTCTCCATTCTCAGATGACTCGCCACTGGATCCATATTGAATTTGGAGAACCAGATAAGGCACTCTCACCAAGAAAAAGAGGGAGAAGAGAAATTGGCTGGACGGAAAGATATTCGTTAGTTGACTTTCATATCCCAGTTTCATTACAAATTGACTATGACCTGAGTGAATATGCAAGGAAGTTAACTTTTCTACCAACCTCAGAACTTCGTTGGTAACCCCCAGTAAGCGACCTTTATTAAGGTCGCTACATTTATATTTCGACACTCCCACGCTTTAAGACAACTGATCCGACAAGAAGGGTTGAGAAATGACAATTATTTATACTGTTGATGCTTTTGAACGTGTAGATGAATTACTCGTCTTTGAAGTTAACATACCTAAAGAAAAACTCCCAGAAATAGCAAAAATGATGTCCTGGACAGATGAATACTATAATGATTTCACTACTGGGATTGGGGGATGGAATCTTACCGGCCAGCAGGTCAAAGCAATTGAGATAATTATAGGAAAATACTTTTTTCAAGATAATTTGGATTTTCAAATTTCAAGTGGAGAAATGTAATTCCGAAAGAGATTCACCAAAAAATTAGCCAAACCTACGGTGGGCGCAATAATTCAGATCAAATATCAATGGACGCCAAGAACTTAAGGAGTGCGTTAGATATGAACTTTGACACAATAAAACCAGCACTCAAAGAATATGGTGTTACTGAGGAACAGCTTGAAACTGCAAGATCAAGGATGCACAAACTGAACTCTGAGCAAGGATTGTACAAATGACTGTGAATGTTGAAGCACTAATTCGTAGCTTGGGTAAAAGCTACAAAGAATTAGTGGACTCTGGTTTGATAACCTATAAAAGCGAGCCTAAAGGGGCATCTGGTTCACCAACGATCAGCCTTGATATGGCGAAAGAGGGAGTTTTTTTATCGTTTAATCGTAACGGTCGAACACTAAAAGAAATCACATTGAGTATTCAACATGATACGTTAAAAAACTGGTCATTCCCGAACATATTACCTGCACCACTCCAGAAAAGAATGTCTCGAAAGTGGGTGCATGAAAACTTTGGCCCTCCAGAAAAAAGCATCTCGCCAAGAGTCATCATGAAACACGAGATCGGCTGGATTGAACGATTCACAGTCGTAGACTTTCATATGCCGATTACAATGCAAATACGATACGACATGTCAGAGATGGTTGAAGCAGTAACATTCCTCCCAACTTCAGAACTCCGCTGGTAACTACCGTATTTCCGGCCTTCCCACAAGGCCGGAGCACTAACCCTTATTGTGATTGATCCGCCGATGCCATGAAACAAAACCTCTCCGGCAACTCAATCTAAAGCTGGCCGAACAAATTTCCGGCCAGTAAAAGAATTAATGCCTGTCGCGCTTATCGGCGCGTTTTGCCAGATAATCGCCAATCATCTGTACAACCTGCACCAGCACAATCAGCGCCACGACCGTGACCACCATGACCTGGGTTTCGTAGCGGTAATAGCCGAAGCGGATCGCAAGGTCGCCTACGCCGCCGCCGCCCACAATCCCTGCCATTGCCGAGTAGCCAATCAGGCTGACCAGGGTGATGGTTAACCCGCGCAGCAGTCCGGCGCTGGCTTCTGGCAGCAGCACGGTGCAGATGATGCGCATCGGGCTTGCCCCGAACGCCTCTGCGGCCTCAATAATGCCCTTATCCACCTCCCGTAAAGCGCCGTCCACCAGGCGGGCATAAAACGCAATTGCCGCGACGGATAAAGGCACGGAAGCCGCAACCGGCCCGATGGTGTTGCCGAGCAGGAACTGCGTGAGCGGCAGCAAAAGCACCAGCAGGATCACGAACGGCACCGAACGCACGATGTTTACCACCACCGAGCTGATGATATTGAGACCGCGGTTTTGCCAGAACAGATTGCGGTCGGTCACAAAGATCAGGAAGCCCAGCGGCAGGCCGCCGATAATTGCCAGCAGCGTGGAAATACCCAGCATCTGGAAGGTTTCGCCGAAGGCGAGCGTCAGGTCCGCGACTAAATCATCCATTCAGTACCTCCACGTAGGCCGTATTTTTACGGATATGGTCGATAGCATCGCCTACCGCCGCAGGATTGCCGGGTGCGGTGATCGCCACCACCAGAATGCCCAGAGCGCGATCGCTAATGTATTCAATTTTGCCGTGCAGGATATTCACCGCCACGCCGTATTTTACCGCCGCGAAGGAGAGCACGGGCTGCTCCGCCGAGTCGCCAATAAACATGATTTTCAGCAGCGCGCCGCGCATATTGTCCAGCAGACGCACCGGCAGCGTTAAATTCAACGTATGGGAAACCAGCTGCTGCGTGAACTCGTGTTGCGGATGGGCAAAGATGTCGAACACTTCGCCGGACTCCACCACTTCCCCACCGGACATCACCGCCACGCGATCGCAGATAGATTTGATCACGTTCATTTCGTGGGTGATAAGCACGATGGTTATCCCCAGTTGCTGGTTGATCTTTTTCAGCAACGCCAGGATGGTGGCTGAGGTTTCGAGATCCAGCGCCGAAGTCGGCTCATCGCACAGCAAAACGTCCGGGTGGTTGGCAATGGCGCGAGCAATGCCGACGCGCTGCTTCTGCCCGCCGCTCAACTGCACCGGGTAACGGTTGGCTTTATCCGCCAGCCCCACCAGCTCAAGAATTTCCGCCACGCGAGGCCCAATGTTACTGCGTTCCCAGCCCGCGGCCTTAAGGCTAAAAGCGACGTTTTGCCTGACGGTGCGGGTATGCATCAGGTTGAAGTGCTGGAAGATCATGCCTATGCGCTGGCGAGCTTTACGCAGCGCCGTGCCCTGCAATGCGGTGATTTCCGTCCCGGCGATTTTTACGCTGCCCTCGCTCGGGCGCTGGAGCGCGTTCAGGGTTCGCAGTAATGTGCTTTTCCCCGCGCCGCTGGTGCCGACGATGCCAAAAACCTCGCCCGCCCCTATATGCAGCGTGACGTTATTCACCGCGCGGCTTGTCTGGCTGCGCCCGGTGGCAAAGTCCACGCAGACTTTTTCTATCTCAATCATGAAAACCTCAAATCAGCGACAAAGAGCAGGCATCCCGCCTGCCCTGCTCAGACAGTTACTTTTTCTCTGCGGCAACCATCCAGTCCGGCTTCTGGAAGGCGTTAAAGACATTTTGCGGGTCGTCGATGGCTTTTTCATAGGCCGGGGATTTCACCGTTTCGACGATATCCTTCGCAAAAGGCTTATCGGCATCTTCGGCGCGTACCGCAATGATGTTTTTGAGGTTTTCATCAAGGTGTTCTTGCTTAAGCGCGGTAGAGAGCTTCAACCCGGCGGCAATAGCAAAATTGCCGTTCACCAGCGCTGCGCTGGCACTGTCGAGCGTGCGCGGCAGCTGGGCGGCTTCCAGCGCTTTAAATACCAGCCCTTTCGGGTTGGTGGCGATGTCGCGCTCGGAGGCCTTAGTCGGGTCGATATTCTCTTTGATGGTAATCAATTCCATCGACTGCAAGAAGCGCAGGCCGCGAGCGAGGTTGGTCGGGTCGTTAGAGAGCGTGACGATATCGCCCTTTTTCAGTTCGTCCAGGCTCTTCACTTTATGGGAATAGATGCCCATTCCGGCGGTCGGGACGGTGATTAGCTTCGCCAGCTTGAGGTTTTTGTCAGCGGTGAATTTATCGAAGTAAAGCGAGTGCTGGAACAGGTTGGCGTCGATGCTGCCGTTGGCCAGCGCCATGTTCGGCTGCACGTAGTCGCTAAACTCGCGCACCACGACTTTATAGCCTTTCTCTTTCAGCGACGGCGCAATGGCCTGTTTTACCATGTCGCCGTACGGCCCCGGCGCTACGCCGAAGACGATAGTGTGCGGGTCGCTGTTTGCCTGGGCAGCGTTCAGGCCGCAGGCCAGAAGTAAAGCGCCGGTCGCAACACGCCAGCTGAGACGATTTCCCATGAGTATTCTCCCTAACAGAATGATGTGTGATGCCTGGCGGCGAGCCTCTTTGACGGGCCGCTCACTAAGTAATTGATCCAACAGGACAGAGTAAGATTGCACATTCTGTTAACAGAGGTAATTGAAAATATTTCATCTTGCGCACGGGAGAAGGCGCGGAGGGCGAAAACGAGGCTTTTGCGAATAACAAAAAAGCAAAGCGGATTTTCCGCTTTGCTTATTAAAAGAACGCTGACTTAGAAGTCGTAGCGCAGACGAACCAGGTTCATGTCGCCCAGGTTGTCGGTGCTGGAGGTGAATACGTGCTCGTAGTCCACCTGGAAGCCGTAATCCAGCTTGAAGCTTACGCCAACGCCGTTGTCGATGCGCTGGTAGCTACGGCCGGTAACGTACTGCAAACGGTCGCCCATGAAGTATGGCTGCACGGATTTAAGCGCATACTGACCAACCGGGATGGTGTAACCGGCAAAGTACTCGATGCCCCACGCGTCGCCGGAGAAGTAGTTGTTTACGTCTTTCAGTTTGGTGGTCAGGAAGTTCTGATACCAGCCGCCGCCGAAGCTGAAGGTCCAGTTGTCCGGTTTCCAGCTCAGCGCGGTACCGTAGATATTCTGGTTGTAAGACTTGCTATCGCCGTCGTTCGGGTTACGCATATCGGCACGGGTGTAGTTCCATGCGGTACCCCAGGTCAGGTCTTTGGTGATGTGGTAATCCACGCCCAGAGAGCCGCCGCCTTTACGCTTGTAACGCATGCCGGTGGTCGCACGGATGTCGTTATCTTCAAACAGGTAGGAAGCGTAAACGTCCGCATCGCCGAAGGTGTTTTTGTACTTCAGCATGTTACGGGAACGGTAAGATCCGTCGTAGTCGCCGTTGATGCCGTTACCCGGAGCCTGGCCGATCATGTCGTAGTCCCAGATATCGGTTTTCGCGCCAACCACATCATAGTAAACGCTGTTCTGCTGGCCGTAGGTCAACTGACCCCAGGTTTTGCTTTTCAGGCCGGTATACAACATGCGGCGGGTGGTGTTATTTGCGCCTTCGGCATAGTGGTTATCCCACTCGAATACCGCAGGGATATTTACGCCCAGCTCGTAATAGCTTACCCAGCTGATATCATCGAACAGATAATAATCAGCCGCAAAGCGGAAACGGGTGCCGCCATCAAAGCCATTACGTTTGTAAGAGCCTTTGTCGCCGTCGCCGGACATCATGTTGAACTGCGGACGAATACTGCCGCCCACGGTGAAGTTAAGGCGGCTAAGAGGGTTACCGGCCTGCGGATCTTGCTTCAGGACGGTGATTTCTGCGTTAGCGGCGAAAGACGCCATACCTGCAAGCAGGCCAGCCCCAATCAGTAATGGTAAAGCGCGCAATTTTGCTGTCATTTTGAATCCTTAGTAACCGTATTTATTATAAGCGCGGGCATACTAACGCTTATTAATTTCGATTTCTTAGGAATTTTTAATGATTCGTGCGGTTAACGGGGGGCATTTGTTTAATAGATATTAAATAAACAAATAAATTTGCCTTAAATATGTTCTGACGCAAAAAACATCGAAATATAAATCATTTTATAACGATGCCGGGCGTCCCTGCCCGGCACTTATCAGGCGACAAACTGGCGGAACAGCGCTTTCCCTTTCAGCAGGCGAACGCCCAGCCAGCCGCCGCAAAGCGACAGTAATACCGCCCCGGTAAGCGGCAGCACGACCCACAGCCGCCAGTCAGGCTGCCACGGGAAGTCGAATACCCGGGTTTGCAGCATGCCAAGCGCCGTTTCCGCGCCGATGGCCGCTACCAGGCCGGAAACCAGCCCCAGCACCGCAAACTCGCACCACAAAGTGGTTCGCAGCAGCTTTTTACCGGCGCCAAGCGTGCGGTAAACCACCAGTTCCTGGTGGCGCTGGCGCATACCAACCTGAACCTGAGCCAGCAACAGCAGCAGGCCGCAGGCGGTCACCAGCACCACCATCACCTCCAGCGCCCGGCTTACCTGCTCCAGCACCTGGCCGACCTGCTTCAGGATAGCCCCGATATCCAGCAGGCTGACGGTCGGGAATTCGCGGTTAAGCTGGGTCAGCAGGCCGTTACTTCCCTCCCAGCGGAAGCTCGTGAGCCAGCTCTGAGGCTGCCCGTCGAGCGCGCCCGGTGGGAAGATAAAGTAGAAGTTTGGCCGCAGGCTTTCCCAGTCCACTTTACGCAGGCTGGTGACTTTGGCGCTGAAGTCCTGGGTATCTCCCATAAAGGTCACGCTGTCGCCGAGTTTAATGTTCAGCCGCTTCGCCACCCCGTCATCCATCGACACTTCCCCGGCCTTCGGCGGCCAGCTGCCCGCGAGGATCGGGTTATGATCAGGCTTCTGGCTCTGCCAGGTCAGATTCAGCTCGCGGTTGAGAGCTTCATCCGGGTTGCCCTCGGTGGTCTTGCCGTTAATCGCCGTCATGCGCGCCCGCACGATGGGGTAAAACGACTCGGGGATAACCTGATGATCGGCGAGGAAGGTTTTCACCGGCTGAACCTGTTCGGGCGCAATGTTCACCAGGAAGTAGTTCGGGCTTTCCGGCGGCAGCTGTTGCTGCCATCTTTCCAGCAGGTCGCCGCGCAGTACCAGCAGCAGGGCAAGCAGCATAAAGGAAAGCGAGAAAGCGGCCAGCTGGCTGAGCGTTGCCCACGGCTGGCGCAGCAGGCGGTTGACCGCGAGGCGCAGGGCAAGATTTTTCAGCGTGAGCTTTTTCAGCAGCTTCAGTACGCCCCATCCCACAATGCCGCACAGCGCCGCCAGCACCAGCGTACCGGCCAGCACCGCCCACAGCAGCGAGCTTCCGCCCATCAATAGCGCGAGAAGCGCAACCACCACGCAGCTAATCATCGGGAGATAAATTTTCAGCGGCCAGACATTCGCCACCGCATCTCGCCGCAGTACCCGCAAAGGCTGAGTTGCCAGCAGCAGGCGATAAGGCCGCAGCCCTACCAGCAGCGAGATGGTTACCATCGAGCCTATTGCCCACAGCCACGGCCAGAGGCTGGCAGGCGGCAGCGCGGCGGGCAGCACCGGTTTCAACAGTTGCAGCAGCGCGGCTTCAAATACCAGCCCCGCAGCGCCTCCGGCTATGGCCGCCAGCAGCAGCACCATCAGCCACTGGCCGATGATTAACTTGCGCAGCGCCGCCCTGCCCGCGCCCAGCGTTTTCAGGATAGCCACCAGGTCATAGCGGCTGCGGCAGTAGTGGCTCATCGCCACGGCGACGGCGGCAACCGCCAGCAGCAGCGTCAGCAGGGCGGAAAGCAGAAGGAACTGCTGAGAACGTTCCAGCGATTTGCCGAGCGCCCCTTCATCCTGCTCCATGCCAATCCAGCGCTGTTCCGGCTTCAGCTTCGGTAGCAGGTAGTTCTCATAACTCTGTAGCTGCTGCGCGGCTCCGCCAAACTTGTAGCGCCAGCTAATGCGGCTTCCGGGCTGAACCGCTCCGGTTTTCTCAACGTCGGCAAGGTTCATCATCAGGCGGGGCGCAATCTGGAACGGGTTAAACCCGGCGTCCGGCTCCTGAATAACCTGCCCGGCAATACGCAGCGTGGCGTCGCCGACGTCAATATTGTCGCCTACCTTCAGGTTAAGCAGGGCCAGCAGGCGCGGCGCAAGTAAAGCCGTCCCGGGTTCTGGCTTCAGGCCCGGCGGGTCCGTTTCCAGCTCGCCGTACATCGGGTAAACGCCGTCTACCGCTTTTACATCAGCCAGTTGCGGCGTGTCACCGGCAAAGGTCATGGTGGCAAAGCTTAGCTGTTCGCCCACCTTAAGGCCGTCGGCCTTAGCCTGCTCCAGCCACTCAGCCGGTACGGCGCGGGCGGCCCGCAGAGTACGGTCACCGGCCATATATTCGCGGCTCTGCTGGCTTAGCCCTTTTTCCATTCTGTCGCTGATGCTGCCGAGCGCCAGCACGCACGCCACCGCGAGGCTAAGCGCCAGCCAGACAATCAGCAGCGAGGGAGAGCGCCACTCGCGCCAGAACCAGCGGGCTATCATGCTTCCTCCCACAGCTTGCCTTCGCGCAGCCGCAGGCGGCGGTCACAGCGAGCCGCAAGCTGCTCATCGTGAGTGACGAGGATCAGCGTGGTGGAGAAATCGCGGTTGAGGGAAAACAGAAGGTCGGCGATACGGTCGCCGGTTTGCCTGTCGAGATTGCCGGTTGGCTCATCGGCAAACAGCACGCCGGGCCGCCCGTTGAAGGCGCGAGCCAGGGCTACACGCTGTTGCTCGCCGCCGGAAAGCTGAGCAGGAAGATGGTCGAGACGCTTGCCCAACCCAAGCTGCTCCAGCAGCGCTTTGGCCTGGGTCCGGCTGGCAGAACTATTTTCGCCACGCAGCAGCGAGGGAAGCTCAACGTTTTCGAGAGCATTAAGGGTGGGCACCAGCATAAAGGACTGGAACACAAAGCCGACGTTTTTTGCCCGCAGCGCCGCCCTTGCTTCTTCATCCATGCTGTGCAGCGGCTGGCCGCAAAGGTGAACCTCGCCGCTCGAGCCATCGTCCAGCCCGGCGAGAATCGCCAGCAGCGTGGACTTCCCCGAGCCGGATTCGCCAATCAGGGCGATGGTTTCGGCCGGTTTGACAACCAGCTCAACTCCGGTAAGGATGGAAAGCTCGTGTTCACCCTGACCCACGGACTTACTAAGATGATGAACTTCAACAATGTTTTCCGCTGGCATTTGCCCTTCCTGTTTCTGGCTTTGATGACCTTCCGCGCCGCGGCGGCGGACACGTTATTGATATTAGGCGATAGCCTGAGCGCCGGTTATCGCATGGCGGCCAACGGTGCCTGGCCCGCCCTGCTGGATGCGAAATGGCAGCAGCAGGGAACAAAAGTAGTTAATGCGAGCATCAGCGGCGATACTGCGGCTCAGGGCCTGGCTCGCCTGCCCGCTCTGCTAAAACAGCATCAGCCGCGCTGGGTGCTGGTCGAACTCGGCGGCAATGACGGCCTGCGCGGGTTCCAGCCTCAGGCGGTAGAAAAAACGCTGCGCCAGGCCATCACCGACGTTAAGGCGGCGAACGCTGAGCCCATGCTGATGCAAATTCGCCTGCCCGCCAACTACGGACGCCGTTATAATGAGGCGTTTAGCGCTATTTATCCGCAGCTTGCCAAAGAGTTTGATATTCCTCTGCTCCCGTTCTTTATGGAGGAGGTATATCTGAAACCGCAATGGATGCAGGATGACGGCATTCACCCAAACCGTGATGCTCAGCCGTTTATCGCCGACTGGATGGCGACCCGGCTGGCTCCATTACTCTCTAAATAACTGGTGCAGCAGCGCCAGGCATGACGAGATAGTTAAACACGACTGATAAATAATCGGGGCCACCCTCGGGTAAAGTTATGCAAAAATCCGTTTTAATTACAGGCTGCTCCAGCGGGATTGGCTTAGCCAGCGCGCAGGAGTTACAGAAGCTTGGCTACAACATTCTCGCCGCCTGCCGTAAACCGGAAGACGTAGAGCGCATGAATCAGCTCGGTTTTACCGGCATTCAGCTCGATCTTGATGACCCGGAAAGCGTCAAACGTGCCGCCGCCGAAGTGATTGAAATCACCGGTAACCGCCTTTACGGCCTGTTTAATAACGGCGGTTATGGCGTGTATGGCCCGCTGAACGCCATTTCCCGCGAACAGCTTGAACAGCAGTTTTCAACTAACTTCTTCGGCACGCACCAGCTAACCATACTGCTGCTGCCCGCCATGCAGCCTCACCATGAAGGCCGCATCGTGATGACCAGCTCGGTAATGGGGCTGATCTCCACCCCGGGGCGCGGGGCTTATGCCGCCAGTAAATACGCGCTTGAGGCCTGGTCAGACGCGCTGCGTATGGAGCTTCGCCACAGCGGAATTAAGGTTAGCCTGATAGAGCCGGGCCCAATCCGCACCCGCTTTACCGATAACGTTAACCAGACCCAGTCCGACAAGCCGGTTGAAAACCCGGGAATTGCCGCGCGCTTTACCCTCGGCCCGGAAGCCGTAGTGGCAAAAGTGCGCCATGCGTTTGAAAGCCCAAGGCCAAAATTACGCTACCCGGTGACCGTGGTAACGCACGTTGTTTCCGTACTGCGCCGCCTGCTTCCGGCCTGCGCGATGGACAAAATTTTACGCAGCTGAGTTGAAGTCCCGACCTCAGCCCCCATGTAAAAAACAAATGCTTAACTGAGAATCGCCCATGTCCGCAGAAAATATTATTAACATTACCGAAGCGAACCTGCACCAGACGCTGGAACAGTCCATGGCTAAGCCGGTGCTGTTCTATTTCTGGTCTGCCCGCAGCCAGCATTGTGAACAGTTAACGCCGGTTCTGGACAGGCTTGCAGCCCAATACAACGGTCAGTTTATTCTCGCTAAAGTTGACTGCGACGCCGAGCAGATGGTGGCTTCGCAGTTTGGTCTGCGCTCCATTCCGACCGTTTATCTGTTCCAGAACGGCCAGCCGGTTGACGGCTTCCAGGGGCCGCAGCCGGAAGAAGCGATTCGCGCCCTGCTCGACAAAGTGCTGCCGCGTGAAGAAGAGTTGAAGGCTCAGCAGGCGGTTGAGCTGATGCAGGAAGGGAAACACGCCGAAGCGTTGCCGCTGCTAAAAGATGCATGGCAGCTTTCCGGCCAGAACAGCGAAATTGGCCTGCTGCTGGCGGAAGTGCAAATTGCCCTGCACCGCAGCGAAGATGCCGAAGCTGTGCTGAAAACCATCCCGCTGCAGGACCAGGATACTCGCTACCAGGCGCTGGTCTCGCAAATCGAACTGCTGAAGCAGGCGGCCGACACCCCAGAAATTCAGCAGCTACAGCAGCAGGTGCAAAACGAGCCGGAAAACGCCCAGCTTGCCGGGCAGCTGGCATTGCAGCTGCATCAGGTCGGGCGTAACGAAGAAGCGCTTGAGCTGCTTTACACCCATCTGAAAAAAGACCTCGGCGCCGCCGACGGTCAAGCTCGTAAAATGATGATGGAAATTCTGGCCGCGCTGGGAACGGGCGATGCTCTGGCATCCAAATATCGCCGCCAGATTTATGCCCTGATGTATTAATCCGTTCAAAACGAAAAAGGCCGGTTTCCCGGCCTTTTCTTTAACTGTTTATCTGTAAACGCGGATCCCGCCGTCTACGCCGCTCGGGCTTAACAGCACCTGCCAAAGCTGAATATTACGCGCACGGAATGCACCGGCGCAGGCATTCAAATAATAGCTGAACATACGTTTGAAACGCCTATCGTAATTGCGTTCGATATTCGGCCAGCAGCGTAAAAAGTTATCGTACCAGGCCATTAAGGTTTTATCGTAATCCGAGCCGATATTGTGCCAATCTTCCATTACAAAATGCTTTTCACTGGCTGCGGCAATGTGGCTAACCGAAGGCAGGCAGCCGTTGGGGAAAATATATTTATTGATCCAGGGATCAACGTTTAAATCAGTTTCGTTAGAACCAATGGTGTGTAGCAGAAACAGACCGTCATCTTTTATATTACGGGCCGCAACTTCAAAATATGTGTTGTAGTTTTTTGGGCCGACGTGCTCAAACATGCCGACCGAAACAATGCGGTCAAATTTACTGTTCAGGTCACGGTAATCCTGTAGCAGAATATCGACATCCAGGCCCCGACAGCGATCCTGAGCCATTTTTTGCTGCTCTGCGGAAATCGTCACGCCAACCACGCTGACGCCATACTCCTGGGCCGCGTACTGCGCCAGGCCGCCCCATCCGCAGCCGATATCCAGCAGCTTCATACCCGGTTTAAGCTGGAGTTTCTCGCAGATCATATGCAGTTTGTTGCGCTGCGCGGAAGCAAGATCCGTAGCCTCTTTCCAGTAGCCGCAGGAGTATTGCATATACGGATCCAGCATCGCCGCAAACAGATCGTTGCCGATATCGTAATGCTCTTTGCCGACTATCCATGCGCGCTTGCGGGACTGTAAATTGAACAGCCGTGCACCTGCAATACGCATTAAGTCAGAAAAATGTTTTGGCATCTGGCTATCAAGGCCGTGACGCAAAATGCGGGTAAAAAGAATATCCAGCCGGTCGCACTCCCACCAGCCATCCATGTAACTTTCGCCCAGCCCCAGGGAGCCTTCCTGCAATATTCGTTTAAAGAACTCTGGGTTATTAACCCGAATATCCGCCGGACCGCTACCGTTAATATCAATAGCCAGCGGGGAAATTAACTCTTCAACTATTTTTTGCCAGCGGCTGTTATTCGTCTGTTGCTGTTCAGCTATTATCGTTCCCATTGCTTCCTCTACCGAATAAAACTCCCTCGTCTAAGGCGTCCCATACAGCGCAGCTGGTCTGCCGAATGATTCGATATTACGCCTAGACATCACATGTAAAAAATGAACTTAACTCATCAACTTCATTCCAATTTGGCATAGTTACGGTCAGAGACCGGGATTGCCTACACTTAATTAGCGGCCGTTGCCAGGATGTTGCTGAATGTTTCAACTTAAGCGGGTAGACTGGCGGCAAAACAAACAGGAGGTTTTTAAATGCTTATCGTGATCCCCGTATTAATCCTTGTTGCGCTGGTGATTGTCGCTGCCGGGGTAAAAATTGTGCCTCAGGGCTTCCAATGGACCGTAGAGCGCTTTGGCCGCTATACCAAAACTCTGATGCCGGGGCTCAACCTTGTGGTGCCGTTTATGGACCGCGTAGGCCGCAAAATCAATATGATGGAGCAAGTGCTCGATATCCCTTCCCAGGAAGTTATCTCCAAGGATAACGCCAACGTTTCCATCGATGCCGTATGCTTTATTCAGGTGGTCGACGCGCCGCGTGCCGCCTATGAAGTCAGCAACCTTGAGCTGGCCATCATCAACCTGACGATGACCAACATTCGTACCGTGCTTGGCTCAATGGAGCTGGACGAAATGCTCTCCCAGCGCGACAACATCAATACCCGCCTGCTGCACATCGTCGATGAAGCCACCAACCCGTGGGGCATTAAAATTACCCGTATTGAAATTCGCGACGTCCGCCCGCCGGCGGAGCTTATCGACGCGATGAACGCCCAGATGAAAGCCGAGCGTACCAAACGAGCGTACATTCTTGAGGCGGAAGGTATTCGCCAGGCCGAAATCGTAAAAGCCGAAGGTGAGAAACAGTCGAAGATCCTGAAAGCCGAAGGCGAGCGCCAGTCGGCCTTCCTTGAAGCAGAAGCCCGCGAACGTAGCGCCGAAGCGGAAGCCCGCGCCACGCAGATGGTTTCAGAAGCGATTGCCAAAGGTGATATCCAGGCGGTGAACTACTTCGTCGCCCAGAAATACACCGACGCGCTACAGACAATCGGTTCGGCCAATAACAGCAAAGTAGTGCTGATGCCGCTGGATGCCACAAGCCTGATGGGCTCTATCGCCGGGATCAGCGAACTTATCGCCCAGAGCGGCAGCGAGCGTAAAAAATGATAGACAGTATTCTCGCGCATCCGCACGTCTTCTGGCTTGCGCTGGGTGGACTGCTGCTGGCGGCGGAGATGCTGGGCGCCAGCGGCTATCTGCTGTGGAGCGGCGTGGCGGCGGTGATAACCGGCCTGCTGGTCTGGGCTCTGCCGCTGGGCTGGGAGCTACAGGGCGTTTGCTTTGCGCTACTGACGCTGGTTGCCGCCTTCCTCTGGTGGCGCTGGCTTTCCGGGCGTAAACAGCAGGTCCCGGGTGAAGTGCTGAATCAGCGCGGCCAGCAGCTGGTTGGCCGCCGGTTCCGCCTGGACACGGCGCTGGTCAATGGCCGGGGGCATGTTCGTGTGGCGGACAGCAGCTGGCCGGTTACCGCAGACAAAGATCTCCCGGCAGGCTGTGAAGTGGTCGTGCTTGCCGTAGAAGGCATCACGCTGAAAATCAGAGCCGCTTAACTCACCCCGTGGCGATGGCAACAGCCGGAAAGGTTGTCGATAATCGGACAATCGGCGCCGTCATCGCCCGGGCAGGCTTCCGCCAGCGTCAGCAGATGCTGGCGCATATTCTGCAATTCGATAATGTGCCGTTCGATATCCGCCACTTTCTGCAAAGTGCGCGCTTTTACGTCCGCGCTGTGCCTTGCCGGATCGTTAAACAGGCTCACCAGCTCTTTGCACTCTTCAAGATTAAACCCCACCTGGCGGGCCTGACGCAGCAGCGTTAGCTCATCGAGATGTTTCTGGGTATAGCTGCGGTAGCCGTTGTCGGCGCGAAAAGGCGCGGTAACCAGCCCTTTCTGTTCATAAAAACGGATTGCCTTGCTGGTTAACCCGGTTTTTTTCGCCACATCGCTAATATTCATTTTTCCTCCTTGACCTCCACTGGATGATGGGACTCCGGCGGACACAAAGCCACAATATACTCTATGGTGAAAAAGAAAAAGCCGCCAGAAACTGGCGGCTTTTTCATAGTGATTGTTACTTGTTTTTCTTAAGAGGTCTGGCCTTCCAGCGCTTAACCAACCATTCGAATTCTTGATAGGTCGTTTCCGATTTGATGTGTTCCCTGATGGCTTTGATCAGAGGTTCAGCGATATCGTGAGTTTCTATTACCGTGGTGAAAGACGTTCTCTTAATCATCTGCTCGTCATAGATCCCTTCACGGATACTCACTGCAACCCTTTCATAAAAATTCAGGATGTACTGAAATTTGCGGCGTTCGGCCATCTCTTCTTCAGTGATCGCGGTACCTTCGCATGGGAAAACATAAGAGCGAAAGGACTTTCCTGAGCGGTGTACTTGCTTAAGGGTGTGCAAAGATTCTATGTACTGCGTATCCTGGCGGCTCTCAAATAAAAAATTGGCAGTCTGGGTTTTCTTTGCTGTACGGACGTTATAGACAATCGCACCGATAGCAACCAACACACCGATCAGAACGATAGCATTGCTGATGATTTGTAGCGTTGTCGCGTCTGGTGTCATGTTCCTTCATCCATAAAAAAGGCGGGGTTAGTATCCCCGCCTCATAGAGGTTAGTGCGGCTTAGAAGCCGTCAAACTCGTCAGATATTATATTCATATAACCCCCTTATAAGGTGCGCTGATGTGACTACGCTTTGTAGTCATGCGTCGCTGAAAATTACCTCAAAGATAATACGCAGTCAAATATATGGGCATTTTTATGTGCGTTAAGAGCAAAATCCTGACGGGGATCGACAAATGCGCAAAACGAAATGAAAGTTGCGTGTAGATGCAAAAATTACAGCAGGGATGCCGCCGCACTGTACACGCACGGTCTTCCCAATTCCGCCCGAAAATCCGTTGTCTCCTGACTTAATGCCTCATAGCAATACACAACTTAGCCTTCAGAAATTTAAAGCCTTGACCTTCCCCTTGATGGAAGGTTTAACCTTCATCATAGTTAACCGAATCTCCTTTTCGGTCAATATTTCACCTCGTAATCGTACAGGAGTCTGACGATGTCACACATTGTAGAGTTGAATCTGGACGGCCTCACCTGCGGCCACTGTGTAAAACGCGTTAAAGAAAGCCTCGAACAGCGTTCGGACGTTGAGCAGGCGGAAGTGACGCAAACCCACGCCCGCGTCACCGGCAGCGCTACGCCGGAAGCTCTGGTAGAAACCGTTAAAGAAGCGGGATACGGCGCAGAAGTCGCCAGCCACCCAAAGGCTGAACCGCTGGCAGAGTCATCAACTCCGTCGGAAGCACTGACAGCGGTCGCCCCTTCGCTTCCGGCAGCCTCAACCGAAGATGACAGCCGACAGCTGCTTATCGACGGAATGAGCTGCGCCAGCTGCGTCTCACGGGTGCAGAACGCTCTGCAGAAAGTACCGGGCGTCAGCCAGGCACGGGTCAACCTTGCGGAGCGCAGCGCGCTGGTGATGGGCACCGCCTCCGCAGAATCTCTGATTAAAGCCGTAGAAAGTGCCGGATACGGCGCAGAAGCCATTGAAGACGACCAGAAACGCCGTGAACGCCAGCAGGAGACGGCTAACGCCGCCATGAAGCGCTTCCGCTGGCAGGCCATTGTCGCCCTCGCCGTCGGCATTCCGGTGATGGTCTGGGGGATGATCGGCGACAATATGATGGTCACCGAAAGTAACCGTTCCCTGTGGCTGGCAATCGGCGTCGTGACGCTGGCGGTGATGATTTTTGCCGGCGGCCATTTCTACCGCAGCGCATGGCGCAGCCTGATGAACCGCGCGGCCACCATGGATACGCTGGTCGCCCTCGGCACAGGCGCGGCATGGCTCTACTCGATTACCGTGAATATCTGGCCGCAACACTTCCCGATGGAAGCTCGCCACCTCTACTACGAGGCCAGCGCGATGATCATCGGCCTGATAAATCTCGGCCATATGCTTGAGCAGCGCGCTCGCCAGCGCTCCTCGAAAGCGCTCGAACGCCTGCTGGATCTGACGCCGCCAACCGCACGAGTGGTCACGGAAGAAGGTGAAAAAACGCTGCCGCTGTCCGAAGTTACCGCCGGGATGACGCTGCGCCTTGCAACGGGCGACCGCGTGCCGGTTGACGGCGAGATTACCCGGGGCGAAGCCTGGTTCGACGAAGCAATGCTGACCGGCGAGCCGATACCGATGCAAAAATCAAACGGCGACGGCATTCACGCGGGCACCGTTGTGCAGGACGGCAGCGTGCTGTTCCGCGCCACGGCAACCGGCAGCCACACCACGCTGTCGCGCATTATCCGCATGGTTCGCCAGGCACAGAGCAGCAAGCCGGAAATCGGCCAGCTGGCGGATAAAATCTCTGCGGTATTTGTGCCGATAGTGGTGCTGATTGCCCTGTTTAGCGCCGCAGTTTGGTACTTCGTCGGCCCTGCGCCGCAAATTGTTTATACCCTGGTTATCGCCACCACGGTTCTGATTATCGCCTGCCCTTGCGCCCTTGGGCTTGCCACGCCGATGTCGATTATTTCCGGCGTAGGCCGCGCCGCCGAATTTGGGGTTCTGGTGCGGGATGCCGACGCATTGCAGCGCGCCAGCACGCTCGATACCGTGGTATTCGATAAAACCGGCACCCTGACCGAAGGCAAACCGCAGGTTGTTGCCGTTGAAACCCTGCCGGGCGTGGATGCGGACCAGGTTCTGCGCCTGGCTGCCGCGCTTGAACAAGGCTCCAGCCACCCGCTGGCACGGGCTATTATCGAAAAAGCGGGTGACGCAACGCTGCCGGAGGTTAGTTCATTCCGCACCTTGCGCGGGCTGGGCGTTAGCGGCGAGGCGGAAGGACACAAGCTTCTGCTGGGTAACAAAGCGCTGCTCGACGAGCAGGGCGTAGAAACGGAGGCGCTTGCCGCAAGTATTGATGCCCAGGCACGGCTTGGCTCAACGCCGGTTCTGCTGGCGGTGGATGGGAAACTGATGGCGCTGCTGGCCGTCCGCGACCCACTTCGTAAAGACAGCATCAGCGCCCTGCAACGTTTGCACCGCAACGGCTACCGTCTGGTGATGCTCACCGGCGATAACCCGGTTACCGCCAATGCGATTGCCAAAGAGGCCGGTATTGATGAGGTGATAGCGGGCGTGCTGCCGGACGGCAAGGCCGAAGCCATTAAGCAGCTTCAGCAGCAGGGTCGCCAGGTTGCTATGGTCGGGGACGGCATCAACGATGCTCCGGCGCTGGCCCAGGCCGACGTGGGGATAGCAATGGGCGGCGGCAGCGATGTGGCTATTGAAACCGCGGCGATTACGCTGATGCGCCACAGCCTGGTGGGCGTTGCCGACGCGCTGGCTATTTCAAAAGCCACGCTGCGAAATATGAAGCAAAACCTGCTGGGTGCCTTCGTCTACAACTCGTTTGGCATCCCGATTGCCGCAGGCGTGCTTTATCCCCTGACCGGCACGCTGCTCAACCCGGTGGTTGCCGGGGCGGCAATGGCGCTCTCTTCCATTACCGTGGTAAGCAACGCTAACCGCCTGCTGCGCTTTAAACCAAAAGATTGACCTCCCGCTCATCCGGGCCTTCACCGGCCCGGATGACTTTTTACTTCCCCCTTCCGGCCCGCGGCGTTAGCATGGCTTTTTTGCCAGGGAATCGCGATATGGGTTTGTTTCAACGTATTAGCTCACTGTTTTCCGGCCTGACGGCTTCTACTTATCCCTGGCCCGCTCTCGATGTCACCCTCCCCGGTAAACGCCATTTGCATCTGGTGGGCAGTATCCATATGGGGACTCGTGATATGGCCCCGCTGTCCGAGCGCTTAATCGGTAAGCTGCGCGCGGCGGATGCGCTGATTGTCGAAGCGGATGTCAGTTCCGGCGGCTCGCCGTTTAGCAATATCGAGCCAGAAATCAGCCTTGAACAGCGCCTTGAACCTGAGACTTATCAGCAGGTCGTGACCCTGTGCGACGAGCTTGGCCTCTCGCTCAGCAGCATTGAAAACCAGCCAGCCTGGCAGGTCGCCTTAATTATGCAGGCACATCAGGCGCAGCGGCTTGGGCTGCGGCCAGATTACGGCATCGACTATCAGCTGCTTGAAGCCGCGCAGCGCTTTGGGGTGCCCGTTACCGAGCTGGAGGGGGCGCAAAGCCAGATTGACCTGCTGACGGCGCTGCCGAACGGCGGTATGTCGCTGTTAAACGATACGCTTACCCACTGGCACACCAACGCGCGCTTATTACAAATTATGATTGGCTGGTGGCTGGAAACGCCGCCCCAACAGGGAAATATTGCGCTGCCGAACACCTTCGGCGATGAGCTGTACGATGTGTTGATGCATCAGCGAAACCATCAGTGGCGGGATTTTCTTCAGCAACTGCCGGCCGGGCGCTATGTGGTTGCGGTGGGGGCGCTGCATCTTTACGGTGAAGGTAACTTGCCGGAATTACTGAAAAAAGGGTAAAAAAATGGCCAATATTTCTATTGGCCCGTCAAAGAGGAATTTCATTTATTATTCTGTTTATCCTCGGCTGCCGAAGCAACCGAAGCTGAATTGTCGCTCAATGTGATGATTTGCGCCATCACTATTATGTAGCGCTATATTACTCTCCAAGTATATCACTACGATTACTATTTTGTGCGTTTTCAAAACAACTAAGAAAGAAGGAAACCATGACTCCCGCGGTAAAACTCCTCGAAAAAAACAAAATCAGCTTTCAAATCCATGCCTATGAGCACGATCCGCTGGAAACCAACTTCGGCGACGAAGTGGTTCGCAAGCTGGGGCTGAACGCCGACCAGGTTTATAAAACGCTGCTGGTGGCGCTAAATGGCGATATGAAACACCTGGCGGTGGCGGTGACGCCGGTCGCCGGACAGCTTGACCTGAAAAAGGTGGCGAAGGCGCTTGGCGTGAAGAAGGTTGAGATGGCTGACCCGATGGTCGCCCAGCGCATCACCGGTTATCTGGTCGGCGGCATTAGCCCGCTGGGGCAGAAAAAACGCCTGCCAACGGTGATTGACGCACCGGCGCAGACGTTTGCCACCATCTATATTTCCGGCGGCAAACGCGGGCTGGATATCGAGCTGGCGGCGAGCGACCTGGCAAAACTGCTGGATGCCCGTTTCGCCGACATCGCCCGCCTGGATTAACGCTTAGTTCCAGCTCACCTCGCCTTTAGGTTGGTAAGCATTCACGTCCAGCGGTGAGTTCTGTTCGATGTACTGCTTCAGCACTTCCGCATCCACAAAGCCGGTGTTGACATAGCCCGGCTTTTTATCGATTTCCGGATAACCGTCGCCGCCGGTGCCGTTAAAGCTCAGGGTTGCCATGCGGTAGGTTTTGGCCGGGTCGACAGGCTGGTCTTTGATTTTCAGGCCGCTAAGCTTGCCGCCGGTAGAAACAAAGCTCACGTTGGCGAACTGAGGATAAGCGCCGGAGTCAGGGGTTTTCTGCGCCACGGCCGTCAGGTACTCCTCAACGTCTTTGCCGTTCATATCGATATACACCACGGTGTTGCCAAACGGCTGCACCTTAAGCACATCTTTATAGCTGATGTTACCGGCCTCGATGGAGTCACGAACCCCGCCGCCGCTCATCACCGCGAAATCGGCACTGGTACGCGCCATTTGCGCCGCCAGCAGCACGCGGGCCAGGTTGGTCTGCACGAAGCGAACTTTGCTGCGGTCGCCCTCCAGATGCCCGTTAACGCTGCCCACTTTCACCTTCAGCGCCGCCTGGCCTTTGTTCTGGAACGGCGTCAGCAGGGAGAGCATTTGCTGATTTTCAGGGATTTCCGGGGTGTAAAGTACGCGCTCACTTTGCCCGTTGTCGTAGGTGATTTTCTTCTTCAGGTTGATAGGGATCAGCTGGTAATGCACCAGTTTCATTTCGCCATTACGGAACTCAAAGTCCGCGCGCCCGACGTATTTGCCCCACTCGTGGGCCTGGACAATCCAGGTGCCGTTTTGCTTGTCCGGCGCGCAAGGCGTCCCCGGAACATAATCCTTCTGTTTCTGATTCTCGCCCGCCATACAAACCGGATCTTGTGAGTGACCACCCACAATCATCGTCAAAGCGCCTTCCGGCAGGCTTCTCGCCATTTCCACATCGCCCGGTGCGTTTGAGCCGTGATTGCCGTTATCGTAGTGGCCCATATGGGTGGCGGCGATAATCACATCCGGCTTCTCGGTGCTTTGCAGCTCCTGAATCACCAGTTTGGCTTCATCGGCCGGTTTGCGGAATTCTATGTCGGTGAAGTATTCAGGGTTGCCGATTTTCGCCGTGTCGTCGGTCGTCAGGCCGATAACCGCCACCTTAATACCCTGAGGCTTAAACAGCGCATAAGGCTTGAACAGGCGTTCGCCGGTGCTTTTTTGGTAAATGTTGGCCGACAGTAGCGGGAACTTCGCCCATTTTTCCTGCTGGCGCAGAACGGAGAGCGGGTTATCAAATTCATGGTTGCCTACCGCCATCGCGTCATAACCAATCAGGCTCATGCCGCGGAAGTCCGGCTCGGCATCCTGCAAGTCAGACTCCGGCACGCCGGTATTGATGTCCCCGCCGGAGAGCAGCAGCACGCTTCCACCTTCGGCCGCAACCTCTTTACGCACGCTGTCCACCAGCGTCTTTTGCGCCGCCAGGCCATACTCGGCATATTCATTGCGCCAGAAATGGCCGTGATGATCGTTGGTATGCAGAATGGTGATTTTGTAAGTTTTGTCTTTTTCCCAGGCCAGCGCCGACGCGCTGGTTAAGCTCAATGCCACCAGCAGCGCCGTGGTTATTGTTTTTGTAGCAAACCGCATTGCAAATCTCCATGTCAAAATGTAACTGCGCAGAAATACCAGATAGCCTTCAGGATAGACAACTAACTTTTCCGAAATGCGACTTCCTTCAAATCCGCGGCGCAGGTATGTTAGCAGGGTAACGATTTATCCCGGGCTATCTCCTGCGTAGCCCGCTCTAAAAACAATAAACGTTTTCTACAGGTAATTATGGCAAGTTCTCAAACCCTCACCCAGCCGGGCACGCCCCCGGAGCAAAAAAAAGCGCGCACCGCATTTGGGATCCTCGGAGCCATCAGCCTTTCCCACCTGCTTAACGACATGATTCAATCGCTGATTCTGGCTATCTATCCCCTGCTGCAGGCCGAGTTCTCCCTGAGCTTTATGCAGATTGGGATGATAACCCTGACCTTCCAGCTCTCTTCCTCGCTGCTACAGCCGCTGGTGGGCTACTACACCGACAAATACCCGATGCCGTGGTCGCTGCCGATTGGTATGTGCTTCACCCTTTGCGGCCTGGTTCTACTGGCGCTGGCCGGGAGCTTCCCTGCCGTACTGGTCGCCGCGGCGCTGGTCGGCACCGGTTCGTCGGTGTTCCACCCCGAATCGTCCCGCGTTGCCCGCATGGCTTCCGGCGGCCGTCACGGCCTGGCGCAGTCGCTGTTCCAGGTGGGCGGTAACTTCGGCAGCTCGCTGGGGCCATTACTGGCGGCAGTTATTATTGCGCCATACGGCAAGGGCAATGTCGCCTGGTTCGTGCTGGCCGCGCTGCTGGCCATTATTGTGCTGCTGCAAATCAGCCGCTGGTACGCCGCTCAGCATCGAATCGCGAAGGGCCGCCCGCCTGTGCAGGTGGTTAACCCGCTGCCGCGTAATAAAGTCATTCTGGCGGTCTCCATTCTGCTGCTGCTGATATTTTCCAAATATTTCTATATGGCAAGCATCAGCAGTTACTTCACTTTCTACCTGATGCAAAAATTCGGACTCTCGGTACAAAACGCCCAGATCCACCTGTTTGCTTTCCTGTTTGCGGTTGCGGCAGGGACGGTTATCGGTGGCCCTCTGGGCGACAAAATCGGTAGAAAATACGTGATTTGGGGGTCAATCCTCGGCGTCGCGCCGTTTACCCTTGTTTTACCCTATGCTTCGCTCTACTGGACCGGCGTGCTGACAGTCATCATTGGCTTTATTCTGGCCTCCGCCTTCTCGGCTATTCTGGTGTATGCCCAGGAGCTACTGCCGGGACGTATCGGTATGGTTTCCGGGCTGTTTTTCGGATTTGCCTTTGGGATGGGTGGACTCGGTGCCGCGGTGCTTGGGGTGATTGCCGACCACTCCAGCATTGAATTGGTCTACAAAATATGTGCCTTCCTGCCGTTACTCGGCATTATGACAATATTCCTACCCGATAACCGCCATAAATCCTGACTTTTAGCGGCCAAAGTGTTGCTTTGGCCGCTCCCCGCCCCCATACAGTTTCAGTCACTCCCCCAGATAACTGAGTTAAATGCTACTCAGGGCCTTTTTTTTACCGAAATGCGCTTTTTATCCAAAATTCAACAATTATTCATAAACGCTGAGAGCGAAATTGTCATAAACTGTGTAACAGAAAGTTTTTGGAACATCGGCTAACCAAAGGAGACGGAATGCATCACGCCACACCGCTTATCACCACCATTGTTGGTGGTCTCGTGCTCGCTTTTTTACTCGGTATGCTGGCTAATAAGCTGCGCATATCTCCTCTGGTGGGCTATTTATTAGCTGGCGTGCTGGCAGGTCCCTTTACCCCTGGTTTTGTCGCTGATACCAAACTGGCCCCCGAGTTAGCAGAATTAGGCGTGATTCTGCTGATGTTCGGCGTCGGGCTGCATTTTTCATTGAAGGATTTGATGGCGGTAAAGGCCATCGCCATCCCCGGCGCAATCGCGCAAATAGGCGTTGCGACGCTGCTGGGCATGGCGCTTTCCTGGCTGATGGGCTGGTCGATAATGACCGGCATCGTGTTTGGTCTCTGTTTGTCGACCGCCAGCACCGTGGTGCTGCTGCGCGCCCTTGAGGAGCGGCAGCTAATCGACACCCAGCGAGGGCAGATAGCCATCGGCTGGCTGATTGTTGAAGACCTGGTGATGGTGCTGACGCTGGTGCTGCTGCCTGCGGTTGCCGGCATGCTGGAAAAAGGCGACGTTGGCCTGGCCTCGCTTAGCCTTGATATGGCTATTACCATCGGTAAAGTGGCCGCCTTTATTGCCCTGATGATGCTGGTCGGCCGCCGTCTGGTGCCGTGGATCCTGGCGCGCAGCGCGGCAACCGGCTCCCGCGAGCTGTTTACCCTCTCCGTGCTGGCGCTGGCGCTCGGCATCGCTTTCGGCGCGGTTGAGCTGTTTGATGTCTCCTTCGCCCTCGGCGCTTTCTTTGCCGGGATGGTGCTGAACGAGTCCGAGCTTAGCCACCGCGCGGCGCACGACACGCTGCCGCTGCGCGACGCTTTTGCGGTGCTGTTCTTTGTCTCGGTAGGTATGCTCTTTGACCCGCTGATCCTTATCCAGGAGCCGCTGGCCGTGCTGGGCACGCTGGCGATTATCATCTTCGGTAAGTCGCTGGCCGCTTTCCTGCTGGTGCGCATGTTTGGCCACTCCCAGCGTACCGCACTGACAATTGCCACCAGCCTCGCGCAAATCGGCGAGTTCGCGTTTATTCTCGCGGGCCTCGGCATGGCGCTGAACCTGCTGCCGCAGACCGGGCAAAATCTGGTGCTGGCGGGGGCAATTCTGTCGATTATGCTCAACCCGATTCTGTTCGCTATCCTCGAGCGTTATCTGGAAAAAACCGAGACGCTGGACGAGCAAACGCTGGAGGAAGCTATCGAAGAAGAAAAACAGATCCCGGTGGATATCTGCAACCACGCGCTGCTGGTCGGCTACGGCCGCGTTGGCAGCCTGCTCGGTGAAAAGCTGATTGCCGAAGGCGTGCCGCTGGTGGTGATTGAAACCTCCCGCAGCCGCGTCGATGAGCTGCGCGAGCGCGGTATTCGCGCCGTGCTGGGCAATGCCGCCAATGAAGAAATAATGAATCTGGCGCACCTCGACTGCGCCCGCTGGCTGCTGCTGACTATCCCGAACGGCTATGAGGCCGGGGAGATAGTCGCCGCAGCCAGAGAGAAATGCCCGGATATCGAAATCATTGCCCGCGCCCATTACGACGATGAAGTGGACTACATCACCGAACGCGGCGCAAATCAGGTTGTGATGGGGGAAAGAGAGATTGCCAATACTATGCTTGGGCTGCTGGTTCCGCCGGTTGCTCAGGAAGCGGTGACGGGATAAATCACTTTTTGGGGTGGGCTGCCCGGCTCACCCCTTATTCATTCAGGCTGGCGCTAAACACGTCAGCCTTTTTTGCTTAGCGCTCCCAGTATGACTCTTCCAGGCTATCTTCGCGCTCCGGCAGCCCCCGGGTCAGGCGCGGAGAATGCTGGTTCAGCACCTGATAGCTTACGCGGTTGGCATATTTGCAAACCTGAGCCAGCGACGAATAGGTCAGCCAGGTAAACTTATGCTTGCTGGAGTTGGGCACATTGCTGCGGTGGTAATTGTTGGCGGTAATATCGTGCAGCAGCGCGGCCAGCGCCCCGTCACCCGCGCCGTTGGTGTTCATTATCTTCTCCGGGCCGCCCATGTATGGGGCGATATGGGAGTAGATACGCAGCGGCTCGCTGCAATCCTTCAGGCGCATCGCGCGGCTGAATTCATACTGGTTAAACTCGGCAATCGCCCCCGGCAGCAGCGGGTGCTGAGTTTTGCGTTTCGAGCTTTCTTCGGTGTAGCCCGCCATATAGAGGCCAACCGGCCCGGCGGTGCAAAGCACTAAATCAACCCAGTCGAGCGCCTTATCGGCCGCCAGCAGCGGATCGCTTTCGCCGGTCAGCGCTTCGCCCTCTTCTTCATTCATCGCCAGAATCGACACGTTATCGCGCAGAAACGCCTGCCACCAGGCCGGATCTTCGGCAATCACATATTTGGTTCCCAGCGTCAGGACGACCGGCACGTTATGTTTTTTCGCCCAGCTAATCGCCTGCATCGTGGCGTCCGGCATCGGCTCACCCGGCTTGCAGCGCACAAGATAGGAGGTCAGCACCAGTGCGGAAGCTCCGGCAATCACTTCTTCCGGAATGCTCTCGGGACGCAGCTGATTCATATGCCCCGGGCTGATAGCAAAGGTACGCTCGCCCTGCTCGCCAACCAGCGTAAAGCAGCGACCAATCGCGCCGTCAACGCCCTGCAAATAGTTGAGATCGGTCCGGCTGGAGGTGTTGCAGAGGTAGCGGTAGGCATAGCTGCCTATTTCGATATTGCGGCACATCACCCCGAGTAAAACCGAACGGTCGTCGGCCAGCACCGAGTAATTGTGCATCGTATTGCCGATGGTGCCGCCGGCAAACTGATGGGTAATCAGATTGTTATCAGTCAGCTCACGATAAAGCGCCTCGGCAACGTCATCCTCGATGACCAGCGAGTGGCCGAAACTCAGCCCGTAACGCCGCACAAACTCGTCATCCACTTTGGCTTCAATATCCACCAATGTTTGATCGATACCGACGATCCATGAAGATCCGCTTTCGGACTCAGGCAAAGTTTGCTGAAGCAGCGGATCGCGGGCGCTAACGGGGAAGTAGTGTTTGGACTTGCGTTTACCGGGAAATTTCATGAATGTGTTTAAGAGTGGCCAACTGGGCCGCGCATGGTAGCACATTCCTCCCGGCGAGCGCGACGTGGCGCAAAGTTTCAATATCAGAAGGCAGCGTCCCGGTTTACCGGCTCTCAGTTTCTAAAATGATGCAATTTCACCAGGAGCATCTTATGAAGCCGGAAAACAAAATCCCCGTTCTCGACCTTATTTCGGACGAGATGAAAGCGGCCATCAACGTACGGCAGAATGATCTCCCGCCGTGGCCCTCGACTAACGATTACCCGGCGATGCGCCAGCATTATGCCCTCGAGCGCCGCTACTGGAATGAAGGCGCACCGCAAATGGAGACGAGGGAATGTGAGGTTCCCACGGCTTACGGGGCGGTTAACACGCGCCTCTATCACCCGCAACCGGGCAGCAAAGCCACGCTGTTTTACCTGCACGGCGGCGGCTTTATTCTGGGCAACCTGGACACGCACGACCGTATTATGCGCCTGCTGGCCAGCTACTCCCGGTGTACGGTGATAGGTATTGATTATTCTCTGTCGCCGGAGGCTCGCTTCCCGCAGGCGATTGAAGAAACCATTGCCGCCTGCCGGTACTTTTCTCATCAGGCTGGTGAATATCAACTGAATATGGACACTATCGGCTTCGCCGGGGATTCGGCAGGCGCAATGCTGGCGCTCGCCAGCGCGCTTTGGCTGCGCGACAGGGATATTCATTGCGGCAGAGTGGCAGGCGTGCTGCTGTGGTACGGCCTTTATGGGCTACAGGATTCCGTCAGCCGCCGGCTGCTGGGCGGCGAGTGGGATGGGTTAACACGGCGGGATCTGGAGATGTACGAAAATGCCTTGCTGCGCGATGCGGCAGATCGCGAGTCGCCGTATTACTGCCTGTTCAATAACGATCTCACACGCGATGTACCGCCCTGCTTTATCGCTGGTGCAGAGTTCGATCCTTTGCTCGACGACAGCCGCCTGCTGTATCAGACGTTAAAGGCGCATCATCAGCCTTGCGAATACAAACAGTATTCCGGCACGCTGCACGCCTTCCTGCACTATTCACGCGTGATGAAAGCCGCCGATGCGGCTCTGCGTGACGGGGCGCGTTTCTTCAACGCGCAGATTTAGCGGTAGCGGGCGACCAGGTTTTCCATCATCGCGATATGGGCCGGATCGTCGTTCAGCGCCGGGATGTATTCATACTTCGTGCCGCCAGCCTCGATAAACACTTCGCGGTTCTGGACCGCCATTTCTTCGAGGGTTTCCAGGCAGTCGGCGGAGAAGCCCGGGCACATCACCTGAATATGCTTCACGCCCTTTTCGGCCAGCATCTTCAGCGTTTCGTCGGTATACGGCATCAGCCACGGTTCGCGGCCAAAGCGTGACTGGTAGGTCATCATCACTTTTTCCGGCGGCAACTCAAGCACGCTCAGCAACTCCCGGGTGGTATCGCGGCAGCGCTGCGGGTAGTCGTCACCTTCGTTCGCGTAGCGCTGCGGAATGCCGTGATAGGAGAGCAGCAGCACGTCCGGCTCGCCGTGTTCGGCAAAGGAACGTTTAACCGATGCCGCGAGCGCGTTGATATATCCGGCGTCGGTGGCGTAATCGCGGATCAGGGAAATTGACGGCAGGCTGCGGTAGTCAGCAAAAATTCGGCCCAGCTCGTCCCATACCGCAGCCACGGTTGAACAGGAAAACTGAGGGTAAAGCGGGAGCACAACAATATGCGTCACGTTCTGCGCCAGCAAATCGTCTACCGCGCTTTTCAGCGAAGGCTCGCCGTAGCTCATGCCGAGCGCTACCGGCGTATCGGGCAACTGCCGCGCCAGAGCCTGCTGCTGCCGACGGCTATAAACCATCAGCGGGGAACCTTCTTCCATCCAGATAGACTGGTAGAGTTTCGCCACGCGCGGCGAACGCAGCGGCAAAATCACCCCGCGCAGAAGCGGCCACCATAACAGGCGCGGCGTATCCACCACGCGTCGGTCGCTCAGGAACTGACGCAGATAGCGGTTAACCGCCGCGGGCGTTGGGGCGCTCGGTGTGCCAAGGTTAGCCAGTAAGATGCCAATTTTTTCCTGATTCATTCCCACCCCTTATCTTTAAATTGCCGTCAATTGTAACGTAAAAGAGCGAAACGAGAACCGATTACAGCAAGAGGAGAAATTTCAGGCAAAAAAATACCAGGGACAGGCCCTGGTATTGATTTTAGAAGCCGAAATTATCCGAGGATTTTTTCCAGTTCAGCGCGGACCGCAGCAACTGCCTGAGTCCCGTCAACTTTGGCGTATTGGGTGTTACCCGCCTGAGCTTCTTTAGAGTAATAACCGATCAGCGGAGCGGTCATCTGATGGTATTCCACCAGGCGCTTACGCACGGTCTCTTCCTGATCGTCTTTACGAGTGGTCAGCTCTTCGCCGGTCACGTCGTCTTTACCTTCAACCTTCGGTGGGTTGAATTTGATGTGGTAAACGCGGCCGGAAGCGGCGTGTACGCGGCGGCCCACGATGCGGTCAACGATCAGCTCGTCCGGCACGTCGAATTCCAGCACGAAATCAACATTGATACCCGCTTCTTTCATGGCGTCAGCCTGCGGGATAGTACGCGGGAAGCCGTCCAGCAGGAAACCGTTACGGCAGTCTTCCTGCGCAATGCGCTCTTTTACCAGGGCGATAACCAGTTCATCGGTCACCAGTTTGCCAGCATCCATGATGTCTTTGGCCTGTTTACCCAGTTCTGAACCAGATTTGACTGCGGCGCGTAACATGTCACCGGTGGAGATTTGCGGAATGCCGTATTTCTCCATGATGAACTGAGCCTGAGTCCCTTTACCTGCGCCCGGAGCGCCGAGCAGAATGATACGCATTGCGTAATTCCCCATACGTTTAAATATTCAATCGAATTTGAGGCGAAAACCATACCACTAAAGGCGGTATCATCACAAGAAAGCGAGGGGGTCAGGCTACAGCCTGAAGCCTCGATCCCGCCTGGATTACGGGCGTTTTCCCGCTCCGGCTTAAGCCAGAATCGGTTCAGCCAGACATCATTTTTTTCTCTACAGGCATCGACCTGCTCCAGGATTATTCGTAGATCCTGCCGGATTGATAAAAAGGGTGGGCTATATATATAAGGTTTATGTGCGGCAATTATAATCACGCTCAATACGGTCGGGCGTCTGCATAAGACACCGGGCTGCCAACAAGGACGCACTATTTTGCTACGAGGAAGAGCACCTGCCATGAATAAAACCTTAATCGCCCTCACCTGTTGTTTTCTGTTAAGCGGCTGCGCGTCGCAGTGGGTAAAAACACGCAGCAATGCGCAGGAGTACACAACCTCACGCGCAACCTGTGAAACCCAGTCTCAGCAGACTTTCCCGGTGAGAAACGAGGTTGCACAGCGTACTAAGTACACGACTTACTATGAAGCCTGCACCAAGAAAGATGATTGTGACGGAGAGAAAACTCGGGCGGTAAAAAAGCCGGAGATTGAAAGCTATGTGATGGACGTAAATAGCGAAAGCCGCGACAAGTTATTTTATCAGTGCATGGAACTCAAAGGCTGGGAAAGCAAGATCCAGTGGCTGTAATGCCCGGAATTCAACGTCAAATATCCGCATTGCGGACTGAGAAATAACCTTACTTTTTTAATTAATTTATTTTCAGGCGTTTGCTGCGCCCAATAATTTAAGTAAAAAAAACCACCTGACGATGCAGGTGGTTTTTATCAGCTTATCAACGCAGCTCAGGAAACCAGCAGCTGGTTCATACGGCGAATAAACTGGTTCGGATCTTCCAGCTGCCCGCGCTCGGCCAGCAGAGCCTGGTCAAGCAGCAGCTCAACCCACTCGCCGAACTGCGCGTCATCCTGGGTATCGGCAACGCGTTTCACCAGCGCGTGCTCAGGGTTCAGCTCAAAGATGTATTTCACCTCAGGCACTTCCTGGCCCGCCGCGGCGAACAGCTTCGCCATCTGGGTGCTCATGTCGTTGCTGTCGGTGGTGACAATCGCCGGCGTGTCCGTCAGGCGGTGAGTTAAACGCACCTCTTTCACACGCTCACCCAGCAGGGACTTCACGCGATCAACGAACGGCTCAAGCGCCTTTTCGGCTTCTTTCGCTTCTTCAGTTTCTTCGTCCGCCAGTTTCTCCAGCGACTCGTCCGTTTTGCTCACGGACTGGAAAGCTTTGCCGTCAAATTCGGTCAGGTAGCTCATCATCCATTCATCAATGCGGTCGGAAAGCAGCAGTACCTCGATGCCTTTCTTACGCAGCAGTTCCAGATGCGGGCTGCTCTTCGCCGCCGCGTAGCTGTCTGCGGTGATGTAATAGATTTTCTCCTGCCCTTCTTTCATGCGGGAGACGTACTCTTCCAGCGACACGGTCTGCGCGGCAGAGTCGGTATGCGTGGTGGCAAAGCGCAGCAGTTTAGCAATGGCTTCCTGGTTGGCGCTGTCTTCCGCCGGGCCTTCTTTCAGCACCAGGCCGAAGCTTTTCCAGAAGGTCTGGTATTTCTCGGCGTCGTCTTTAGCCAGCTTGTCCAGCATTTGCAGTACACGCTTGCTCAACGCGCTACGCAGGTTTTGCGTCACGCGGCTGTCCTGCAGGATTTCACGAGAGACGTTCAGCGGCAGGTCGTTGGAATCTATCAGGCCGCGAACAAAGCGCAGGTAGTTCGGCATGAACTGCTCGGCATCGTCCATGATAAACACGCGCTGCACGTACAGCTTCAGACCGTGTTTATGGTCACGATTCCACATATCCCACGGCGCCTGGGAAGGGATATACAGCAGGCTGGTGTATTCCTGCTTACCTTCCACGCGGTTGTGGCTCCACGTTAGCGGGTCGGTGAAGTCGTGGGCGATGTGCTTGTAGAACTCTTTGTATTCGTCTTCGCTAACTTCAGATTTGCTACGGGTCCACAGCGCCTGAGCTTTGTTGATTTTTTCCCAGCTGACGATGGTTTCACCGTCTTTCTCTTCGTGCTGTTCAATCTCAACCGGCAGAGCGATATGGTCGGAATATTTGCTGATGATAGAGCGCACGCGCCAGTCATCGAGGAACTCGTCTTCGCCTTCGCGCAGATGCAGGGTGATTTCGGTGCCGCGATCGGCTTTTTCGATGTCGGCAACGGTGTACTCGCCCGCACCTTCAGACTCCCAGAACACACCCTGATCCGCGCTGGCGCCAGCGGCGCGGGTACGGACGGTAACTTTGTCCGCCACGATAAACGCGGAGTAGAAGCCGACGCCGAACTGGCCAATCAGCTGGCTGTCTTTAGCCTGATCGGAACCCATAGATTCGAGGAAAGCTTTGGTGCCTGATTTGGCGATAGTGCCCAGATGGTCAATCACTTCATCGCGGGTCATGCCGATGCCGTTATCGGCGATGGTCAGCGTGCGTTTATCTTTGTCGAAGGAAACACGAACGCGCAGTTCGCCGTCGCCTTCATACAGATTAGCGTCCGACAGCGCGCGAAAACGCAGCTTGTCTGCCGCATCGGAGGCGTTGGAGATCAGTTCACGCAGGAAGATTTCTTTATTTGAATAAAGAGAGTGGATCATCAGGTGCAGAAGCTGTTTTACCTCTGACTGAAAACCGCGGGTCTCTTGTCCTTTCATGGTCATTGATACCTCAACAAAATCAAACGGGATGAAGAAAACGTTGAGGTGGATATGGTAGCGATTTGTGCCTTTTCAAGCAGGAGGAGGGAAAAACCTCCCCCGACCGATTAAAAATTAATCTTGTGGCGACCCACCAGCGAATGCGAGAGCGTGGTGCCGTCCACCATTTCAAGTTCGCCGCCGACCGGCACGCCGTGGGCGATACGGCTGGCTTCCACGCCGTACTGGGCACAAAGTTCGCCGATATAGTTTGCGGTGGCTTCGCCTTCAACCGTTGGGTTGGTGGCGAGGATAACCTCTTTCATCTGCTCGCTGGCCAGGCGCTGCTCAAGACGATCGAGGCCGATATCGTTCGGGCCGATGCCGTCCAGCGGCGACAGATGCCCCATCAGCACAAAGTAGCGGCCTGAGAACTGGCCGGTCTGCTCGATGGCGTGAATATCCGCCGGGCTTTCAACTACGCAAATCTGGCCGTTTTCCTGGCGACGCGGGTTAGAGCAAATGGAGCAAACTTCCTGCTCGGTAAAAGTGCGGCAGTCCGCGCAGTGGCCGATTTCCGACATCGCTCGGGTCAGCGCCTGGGCAAGACGCATACCGCCGCTGCGGTCACGCTGCAACAGGGCAAAAGCCATGCGCTGGGCTGATTTTGGGCCGACGCCGGGCAGGCAGCGCAGGGATTCCATAAGGGCTGAAAGTAAAGGGCTGGTTTGCATCGCTCAGACTTGTGTGGAAAAAGTGGGGTATAGCCTAACATTAGCCCCGCGAGCGGGTATAGGAAAAGATATCCCCCGCACGATTGCTCGCCGGGGGATAATTTTACGCGATGTCTTTGCCGAAACGTCCCTGATTGAAATCATCGATAGCCTGATGAATTTCCTCTTTGCTGTTCATCACAAACGGGCCGTAACCGACAACAGGCTCATTCAGCGGCTCGCCGCTAAGCACCAGGACAACCGCATCATTGTTGGCTTCAAGGGTTATGCTATCGCCTTTGGAGTCCAGCACCACCAGTTGCGCTTCGCGAACCACTTCTTCGCCGTTAACCAGCACCGTGCCTTTCAGCACCACCAGCGCGGTATTCCAGCCATCCTGCAATTCAAGCCGGGTTACGCCCCGTGCGTTTAGGCGCAGATCCCAGATGCCCAGCGGCGAAAAGGTTCTGGCCGGGCCTTTGCTGCCCGCAAACTCACCGGCAATAACCCGGGCGCTACCCGCATTGTCCGGCAGGGCAACGACCGGAATATCGGCGTCGGTAATCGGCTGATAATGCGGTGCCGTCATTTTGTCTTTCGCCGGGAGGTTCACCCACAGCTGCACCATTTCCAGAGTGCCGCCCGCTTCGCTAAAAGCAGGAGAGTGATACTCTTCGTGCAGAATACCGCTCCCGGCGGTCATCCACTGCACGTCGCCCTCGCCAATTACGCCGCCATTACCGGCATTATCCCGGTGGGCCACCTCACCTTTATAAACAATAGTGACGGTCTCAAAGCCGCGATGCGGATGCTGATCCACGCCGCGCTGGCCTTTATTGCTCGGCTTAAACTCGGCCGGGCCAGCGTAGTCCAGCAGCAAAAACGGGCTAAGCTGCTGGGCAAATTTCGAGTAAGAGAACAAAGAGCGCACCGGGAAACCATCGCCCACCCAGTGGGAAGCCGGAGCCGTGTATACGCCAAGAATTGATTTCATGATCCTTCTCCACATGCATTGTTTCTGATGTCATAAAGCTTACCCGTAAGACGCTAGGCCCGGTAGAGTGCTAAAGTAGACTCAGTGTTCCATATTCAGGACAATAGAGATGCAGGATTTAAACGACCTCTGGTACTTCGTGCAGGTGGTGGAACACGGAGGCTTTTCGCCCGCCAGCCGGGTTATTGGCATCCCCAAGTCGCGCCTTAGCCGCCGCATAGCGCTGCTTGAAGAGAGGCTGGAAACTCGCCTGCTCCAGCGCTCAACGCGCAGCTTTACCGTGACCGAAGCCGGGCAAATTTTCTACCGCCACTGCAAAGCGATGATGATTGAAGCCGAAGCGGCGCAGGAAGCTATCGACACCCTGAAAGCCGAGCCGCGCGGCCTTATCCGCCTCACCTGCCCGATTGCGCTGCTGCATATCCATGTGGGCACCATGCTGGCAGGCTTTATGAATAAATACCCGCAGATAACCCTCCACCTGGAGGAGACCAACCGCAGGGTAGACGTGCTGAATGAAAACGTCGATTTAGCCATTCGCGTGCGCCCGCTGCCGCTGGACGATAGCGATTTAGTGATGCGCAAGCTGGCGGTGCGCAGCCTGTGCCTGGTCGCCAGCCCGAAGCTGGTTGAGCAGTTCGGCATGCCCGCCTCCCCCGCGGATTTACAGAGCTGGCCCAGCCTCGCCCTTGACAGACCGCAGCAAACCTACCGCTGGTGCCTGCTTGGGCCAGAGGGCCAGGAAGCGACGATCCATCACCAGCCGCGTTTTATTACTACCGATATGATTGCGCTGCGCACCGCGGCGCAGGAAGGCGTGGGCGTGATACAGCTGCCAAAGCTGATGCTGCGAGAACAGCTAGCCAACGGAAGCCTGGTTCATGTGCTGCCTGAATGGCGGGCGCGGGCGGAGATAATTCATCTGGTCTTCCCCTCCAGGCGCGGGCAATTACCGGCCGTGCGGGCGCTAATAGATTATCTGGCGGAGCGTTACGAGGAGCTGGGGGAGGAATAATTGTGGGCTCCCTTCTCCGGGAAGGAGAAGGGAATTTACGGCAAAATCAGAATGGCATTTTGAAGCCAGGCGGCAGCTGCATGCCGCTGGAAACGCCGGCCATTTTCTCTTTCTGCGCTTCGCCAATACGACGAGCCGCATCGTTGAACGCCGCGGCAACGAGGTCTTCGACCATCTCTTTGTCGTCTTCCAACAGGCTTGGGTCGATTTCAACGCGGCGGCAGTTATGCGCCCCGTTGATGGTCACTTTCACCAGGCCCGCGCCGGACTCGCCGGTGACTTCCATGTTGGCGATTTCTTCCTGAGCTTCAGCCATTTTTTCCTGCATCTGCTGGGCCTGCTTCATCAGGTTACCCAGACCGCCTTTTCCAAACATAATATTCTCTCTTTCGTCGGGCCAGCCCTCGCGGAATGCGGGAGTGGCTATCGGGGTTTTACACTATGCCGCCCAAAAACGGCATATCAAATTGGGCGAATACTATCTTCATCCAGCTCGGCATCAAAGAATCTTTGCAAAGTCTGAATATTGCTGTCGCTGCTCATTGACTCGCGAGCCTGCGCCAGCTTCTCTTCATAGATAGCCTGGCGCCACTCCAGAGGAGTACGGCGAGCCTGGTTCTCATCTTCAATAATAGTCAGTTCTACGGCCTCGCCATGGAGCGAACTCATGGCATCTGCCAGCGTTTTTTGCGCCGATGGCGAGTTTAAATGGCGCTGGCCGGGACGTAAATGCAGACAAACCCGATTTCCGTCCTGCTCTTTCCAGGCGTTCAGCGCCAGCTGCTGCACCAGCTTTGGCAGTACCAGCTTATCTATCTCGGCCGCCCATTCATCTCGCTCAAGAGACTCTGCCGCCAGCTTTTGCGCCAGCTCAGGGGTCTTCTCATGCTCCAGCGCCTTTTTCAACGCTTTGGGCGTGGCTACCGGCTCTGGCACCACTTCAACCGGATTCTGCGACTTCCAGCGGTAGGCTTCCGGCTTAGCCGGTTTTTCCGGCACGGACGGCGCGGGGCGCGACTGAACGCGCTCGGTCACCGAGGCCAGACGTTCCAGCGCGGAACTCTTTGCCGGCCGCGCTAGTCTTTGCGCCGCCGGCTCATTCTTTTTTGCTTTGTCAGCCTCCTGCTGGCGCATCAGTTGGCTGCGCGCCTGGAGGATTTGGCTGGTTGAGTCCGGTAACGCTGCGGCTTCCCGGTTCGGCGGTGGAGCCGCCTGAGGCCTGGCAGCAGGCTGAACCGCAGCCTGGTTAACCACCGGAATGGCCGCCGCCTGGCGCGGGACTTCCGGCTCCGGCAGCGGTTTACGCGGGTGGAACGCCAGGGCGCGCAGCAGCGTCATTTCAACGCCCATGCGCCTGTCCGGCGCCCAGGGTAATTCTTTGCGCCCAATCAGCAGCGTCTGGTAATAAAGCTGTACGTCGGCGGGAGGCACAACGCGGGCCAGCTCGCGCATACGCTGCTCAATCGCCGCCATGTCGCTGCCCAAAGCGGACGGCGAAAGCTGAACCATGGCAACGCGGTGCAGCAGGGCGGACATCTCTACCAGCAGCGCTTCCCACTCGATACCGCGTGCGGCGGCGTCGTTCAGCAGGGCCATCACACGCTGCCCGTCGGCATGTACCATCGCCTCAATCAGCGATAGCGCCTGGTCATCGTCAAGGGTGCCGAGCATCGCGCTGACGGCGGCGGTTGTTACCTGCCCGTCCCCGCTGGCAATCGCCTGATCCGTCAGGCTCAGAGCGTCACGCAGGCTGCCGTCGGCGGCGCGGGCAAGCAGTTGCAAAGCCCGTGGCTCGCTGGCTACTTTCTCTTCGCCAAGAATGTGCTCCAGCTGATGGCGGATCTGTTCGACATCCAGCGCTTTCAGGTGGAATTGCAGGCAGCGGGAAAGAATGGTCACCGGCAGCTTTTGCGGATCGGTGGTTGCCAGCAGGAATTTTACGTGCGGAGGCGGCTCTTCCAGCGTCTTCAACAAGGCGTTGAAGCTGTGGCGGGAAAGCATATGAACTTCGTCAATCAGGTAGACTTTAAAGCGGCCACGCGCCGGAGCGTACTGGACGTTATCCAGCAGGTCACGGGTGTCTTCAACCTTGGTGCGCGAAGCGGCGTCTATCTCAATCAGGTCAACAAAGCGACCCTGTTCGATTTCCCGGCAGTTATCGCACACGCCGCACGGCGTGGCGGTAATCCCGGTTTCACAATTCAGCCCTTTCGCCAGCAGGCGGGCGATAGAGGTTTTCCCCACCCCGCGGGTGCCGGAAAAAAGATACGCATGATGAATGCGGCCCAGCGACAAACCATTAGCCAGCGCGGTCAGTACGTGTTGCTGGCCGACAACATCAGCAAAAGTTTGTGGGCGCCATTTGCGGGCTAAGACCTGGTAGCTCATCTGGAGTTAGGCTCTGGTTCGCGGGAAAGGTGAATCGAGGGGGTAATGCTACCACATGCCCCGCCCGATCGGCGAGGCTTGCAGGTCGGAGAAGCTTAGTGGCCCGGGAACGGCACCAGGCAGAAGCTTTTCACGCCCATTTTCTCAAGGCGCTGCTCGCCGCCGAGGTCAAACAGGTTGATAACGAAGGCCGCATCGGTCACTTCGCCACCCAGGCGACGGATAAGTTTTACCGTTGCTTCGATAGTGCCGCCGGTCGCCAGCAGATCGTCCACCACCAGCACTTTATCGCCCGGTTGGATGGCATCAACGTGGATTTCCAGGCTGTCGGTGCCGTATTCCAGCTCGTAGCTTTCGGCAATGGTTTCACGCGGCAGTTTACGCGGCTTGCGCACAGGGATGAAACCCACGCCAAGCTCCAGCGCAACCGGCGCACCGAACAGGAAGCCACGCGCTTCGGTGCCGACAACTTTAGTGATGCCCGCATCTTTAAAGCGCGAAACTAACAGAGCAATACTGGTGGCGTATGCTTTCGGATCTTCCAGCAAGCTGGTAACGTCACGGAACAGGATCCCTGGTTTTGGATAATCAGGAACGCTTTTAATGCTGTTTTTGAGATATTCAAGCTGCTGCGCAGTCGCGGTCATTGGTTTATGCCTGCTAAAAACATGATACTAAACAGGGTACGCTTTTGGCTGGTAGATGCACTACTGGTTAACGCTTAACCGCCCGTACCCGTGCTCGAAAACGCTCGAATTTACTGGCAGCCAGCGACAAATGCAACAGCTTCGGCTGCGGTTTGCTGCTTTTATTGCTTTTCGTCAACCACCGGGATGCGCCAGATAAATATTAGCAGCGCGCAGAGGATAACCAACAGCAAAACTCTCACCCACGGTATCTCCACCAGCCACAGCGAAACGGCGAAGGTGATGAGAATAAAAATAATCGCTCGCGGCTTTGCGCCCGGAGGCATCGCCCGGTGCTGCTGCCAGTAGCGCAAATAGCTGCCGAACCACGAGCGGTAAAGCAGCCAGTGATGAAAACGCGGCGATGAGTTAGCAAAACACCATGCGGCCAGCAGCAGGAAAGGCGTAGTCGGCAGCAAAGGCAGCACCACGCCAAGCGTTGCCAGCACTACCGCCAGCCAGCCGATGATGATTAAAATAATACGCTTCATGCCTTTACCCCTGACAATCCCTGGAGAGCCATTTTGTGAAAACCGCGTCGCTGTTACAAGCCCTGGAAGCTCGCGTTAGCGAGCTGGCGGCGGCCGTTGAGCCGGTTGCATTGCAGCGAGCCTCTCAGGCCCGCTTCGACCGCAAGCTCTTCCAGACCCACAGCACCCAGCTTAAAGATTATTTGCACGAGGCTCAGGCTAATCTCGCCCAGCTCCAGCTTAGCGTCAGCCACGGCAAAACCGACCAGGTGGCGTTTATCGCCGAAAAGCTGGTCGCGCAAATTGCCGCTTTACAGAGGGAGCTTGCCACCGCGCACCTGCGTAAAACCGAGCCGCAGCAAAAAGCGCAGGAAAACCTCTACGAAAAGCTGGCCACGCACCAGGATTATGAGCGCAGGCTGCTGGCGATGGTCAACGACCGCGAGAGTCAGCACGCCGCGCAAACCACGCTTGCCGGGCAGCAAAAACTCCAGCGCGAAATCGCCGCAATGGAAGGTCGCCTGCAACGTTGCCGCCAGGCTCTGGCTCGTATAGAGCGGGCGATTGAACGGCGCGAACGCGGTTTAAGTTAACTCAAAATACGGTAAGGAAAGCGGATGTCTTTAGAGAACGCCCCGGACGAGGTCAAACTGGCCGTCGACTTGATTATGCTGCTTGAGCAGCACCAAATCCCCAACCATACCGTCCTCGCGGCGCTGGAAATCGTGCGTGATGATTTTCTGCGTAAACAGCGGGAAGAAGCCTCTTCCCGCTAGTTTTTACCCTTAGTCAGAAGGCGGCAGCAGCCTGCCGCTTTTGCCCAGGTCACGCTTCACTTCGGTCAGCTCTTCGCCCTTCTCATTGTGCAGATGCACCTCGAGCTGGTTGAAGGCGATATTAATGTTGTTTTCGCGGCACAGCCTGTCGATTGCGCGGTTCAGCTCGTCAACGGTGATGCTGCGGTCGCGCAGTTCACGCACGTATAAACGCAGCTCGTGGTCGAGCGTGCTGGTCCCAAAGGTGGTGAAGTACACCGACGGCTCTGGGTCATGCATCACGCGCGGGTGTTCCATTGCCGCCTTCAGCAGCACCTCTTTCACCTTGTCGAGGTCAGACCCGTAGGCCACGCCGAGTTTGATAACCACGCGGGTAATGGTGTCGGTCAACGACCAGTTGATCAGCCGCTCGGTCACAAACGCCTTGTTCGGGATAATCACCTCTTTGCGGTCAAAGTCGGTAATCGTCGTGGCGCGAATACGAATTTTGCTGACGCTGCCGGAGAAGGTGCCAATGGTCACGGTATCGCCGATGCGCACCGGACGTTCGAACAGAATAATCAGGCCGGAAACGAAGTTACCGAAGATTTCCTGTAGCCCGAAGCCCAGACCAACGGACAGCGCCGCCGCCAGCCATTGCAGCTTATCCCAGGATACGCCGAGCGAACCAAACACCGTCATCGCCCCGATAACGATAATCGCATAGTTGAGAATGGTGGTGATGGCGTAAGAAGCCCCCTGGCGCATTTTCAGGCGCGAGAGCACCAGCACTTCCAGCAGGCCCGGTAAGTTGCGGATCAGCGCCCAGGCCACCATCGCGGCGACCAGCGCAAACAGCAGGCTGCCCATGGTGACGTTTCTCATCACCGTCGTTCCGGCTTCGCTGCCGGTGTAGTGCCACAGCACGATGCTGTCGAGGTAGGCAAAGACCGTGATTAAATCAGACCAGATTGCGTAAAACACCAGGCCAAACAGCGCGAACATCAGCAGCATAGTGAGGCGCATGGTCTGCTGGTTAATCTGATCGAGCGCTAACGGCGGCTCTTCTACCGGCTCGGCACCTTCCGCGCCCTCCTTCACCATGTTCTGGCGGCGGGCCAGCGCACGGCGATAGGCAATACGCCGCGCCGCCACGCTCAGGCCGCGGATCACGGTCTGGTGGATCAGGTTCCAGATAATTACCAGGTAAACGGTGTCTATCCAGCGGTTAGCCAGGCGCAGCGTGGTGTAGAAATAGCCGGTAGCCGTCAGCACCAGCAGCGCGACCGGCACCACGGAGAGCACGGTAATTGTCACCAGCCGCAGCGGATGTGACTCTTTGTCGCGCCAGTTATCGCGACACATCGGGATAACCAGGCCGGTGATCAGCAGCAGGTTAAGGAAAATCATAAACTGCCCGAGCACGTCGTCCATCAGGTGCAGCGGCGACAGCTCGCCCACCACCGACCAGAACAGCAGCGGCAGTAGCGCAAAGCTAATGCGCACAATCTGGCGACGATAGTGGCGGGTCAGATCCTGCGGCATATTGAACCAGGTCACCGCCAGACCACGGCTGCCAAGGATGCGCCACGCCATACCGAACACCAGCCAGAACAGCGCAAGCTCTTTAGCAAATGCCCACAGCAGCTCGCTGATATTGGTTTGCATAAACAGCACCACCAGCCCCACGGCAAGGATAGCCATGGTCAGCGGCAGAACTTTCAGAAAGTTAAGCAGAATCGCTTTCGGGGTATTCAGCTGGCTGTCGGTGCGTAATTGCCCGACCTCGGAGGCGAGTTTTGCCAGCCGCTTGTCGATCCATTTATAGCGCCAGCGCAGCAGCCCTGCGAGCAGCAATAAAGGCAAGGCGGTAAACAGCGACATGAACAGCCCATCCAGCACTTTGTGCCAGGTGATATCCAGCTTCATTGCTTTGATTTGGCCGTGCAGCGCACCCGGGAAGGATTTGATCCACTCCCAGTTCATCGGTTTGTTACTGTTTACCCAGAAGATTTGCTGGGTCAGCATTTTTTGCAGACTGGTGCTGACGCTCATCAGCTGCTGCTGGTTGATTTGCAGGTTTATCGCCATCATCAGCTGGTTGCCGAGCTGCTTATTCAGCTGGTCCAGCAGTTCACGGCGCATATCCACCACCTGCATCAGGGCGTCATGAACTTCGTCATTAACCTCGTTCTTATGCCCTTCTTCTATTTTCCCAACGTAGCTGTCGCTCTGGAACATCGCATCGCGCTGCTGGTTGATATCAAACTGCTCGAGGCGCAGGTCGGCGATGCGGTTGGTCAAATCCTCAAGCTCGTCGGCGGACGGCAGAGTTTGCTGCTGCTGGTAGAGAATACGCGACAGCAGCAGACTGCCTTTCAGGACCGAAATTTGTTCTTTTAGATTGCGCTCAGACTGGAGCGCCCGGTCGAGCCAGTTCTTCACCCGAATATTACGCTGAACCAGTTCGTTACCGCTCTGCGTGGCGTTGATAAGGCGCTGGCTAAGCTGATGGTTAACGTCCAACTCCTGGCGCACCAGCGGGTTGTTTTGGATAGCGCTGGCGTCGTCCGGGGTGACCGCTTCCTGCGCGGTCTTCTCGGTGAGGGTCAAACGTTTATTGTTGACCGACTCCTGCAGCAGCTGCAGGGAATGCTCCAGCTGGTTGATATTCGCCGTGGTGTAGTCACGCTGTTTCTGGAGCGCATCCTGCAACACGGTATTGCCCTCAAGGCTTTTACGCTGCTGCTCTATCTGAGCGTTGAGCAGCGCCTGCTGCACCAGCAGCATATTTTGCTGGCTTGGCCGCAGTGTGGCCTCGCCCGGCGTGGTGCCGTTCAGCCGGTTACGAACCTGCAACAGCTGCTGGGAAGCGCTATACATCGCGTTCTGCACGCGTTCGGGCTGAGTCTGCAACGAGACAAGCTGGCTGTTATAAGTCGAGAGATCGTTATTCGCCGCCTGGAGCTGGTCCAGCACCGTGGTTAAGCGGGCCTCCAGCTGGCGTAAAGAGAGAGTGCTCAGCGTTTTGCGCGTGGCCTCATCATCGTTCGGCTCGCTCAGAGAGTTAAGCGCGTCCGTCGCCTGCTTCAGCTTGTCCGGCGCCTGGGCCACGGTAGTTTTCAGCTGAGCGGTCTCCTGCTTCACGCGGTCGAGCTTGTCCAGCATCTCGAGCGTGTCGGAGAGATCTTTCTGCGTCAGCTTGTCGTCGGCAGTGAGGTTTTTTTGCTTGTTCAGCGAGTCCAGCTGCGACTGTACTTCCGCCCGAGCGGGAAGATCGCCGTTGTTCTGCGCCGCCTGGGCCGCGTGGAAAGGCAGCAGGATGGAAGCAAAAAGAAACAGGAACAGAATAAACGCGGAACGGGAAGTCCGCGACGGAGCGTTGTGCTGCTTTGTCATGATTGAGTCGTTACGGTGCTGCGCATGTGATTGCCAGCTAAAAGTAAGAGGTCACGGGAGAGGCGCAGAATAGCACGGCTTTTGAACGCAGAATAGCGAACGCCTTCGGAGGAGTCTCAATTCAGGGAACCGCTAAAGTGGAGAGAGGAATTACGCCGGTTTATGCAGTGTCGGGCAATGCTGGAACATCTCCAGCAATATGGCCACATAGTCCGGAGCTTTAGCATGTAAATCAAAGCTTTCCGGGGAAACGAGCCAGTTTTCAATTAGCCCGGTTATATAGCTACGCAATATTATCACGGCGTGGGGGATGCGCAGGCTGGACGGCAGTTTTCCGGCATCAATGCAGCGCTGAAGGCTGGCTTCGATGCGCTCATTTCCTTCCATATAAAGCGTGCGCCTCGCCTGCTGCAATACTTCAAGTTCGCCAACAAACTCGCACTTGTGGAAGATGATTTCGGTCATCAATCGACGGCGCTCTTCTGAAACCGTCGCCTGTAGGATATAAATCAGTAATTCTCTTACAACAGACAGTGGATCGTCTGGATATTTTGCCCGATACTCAATATCTAAGTCACCGATACTTGATTCGGTCAGCTCCCAGATTTCACTAAACAATTCCGACTTATTTTTGAAATGCCAGTAGATAGCACCACGCGTTACCCCAGCAGCCTGAGCGATATCCGCAAGCGAAGTCGCTGAAACGCCCTGCTGTGAAAACAGGCGGATCGCTACATCGAGGATGTGCTGGCGGGTTTCAAGCGCCTGAGCTTTGGTTTTTCGTGCCATATGTCGGTGAATTTACTTTAGTCAGATTTACATACATTTGTGAACGTATGTACCATAGCACGACGATAATATAAACGCAGCAATGGGTTTGTGGACATTTGATCCATTGAACAACTTTGAAATCGGACACTCGAGGTTTACATATGAACAAAAACAGAGGGTTTACGCCTCTGGCGGCCGTTCTGATGCTCTCAGGCAGCTTAGCGCTTACAGGATGTAACGACAAAGAGACTCAACAGAGTGCGCCGCACGCCCCTGAAGTGGGTGTAGTGACTCTGAAAAGCGCGCCATTGCAGATAACTACAGAACTTCCTGGACGCACCAGCGCTTATCGCATTGCTGAAGTTCGCCCTCAGGTTAGCGGCATCATCCTGAAGCGTAACTTTACCGAAGGCAGTGATATTCAGGCCGGTGTTTCGCTTTATCAGATTGACCCTGCGACCTATCAAGCTGCGTACGATAGCGCCAAAGGCGATCTGGCTAAGGCTCAGTCCAGCGCCAACATCGCGCAGTTAACCGTTAAGCGTTATCAAAAACTTCTGGGCACTCAGTACATCAGCCAGTCCGACTACGACCAGGCCGTGGCAACCGCTCAGCAGGCTAATGCTGATGTGGTAGCCGCCAAAGCTGCGGTAGAAACCGCTCGTATCAACCTGGCCTACACCAAAGTGACCTCGCCTATCAGCGGCCGCATTGGTAAGTCTTCGGTGACCGAAGGCGCGCTGGTGACCAGCGGGCAGACTAACGCCCTGGCAACCGTACAGCAGCTTGACCCAATCTATGTGGATGTTACCCAGTCCAGCGACGACTTCCTGCGCCTTAAGCAGGAGCTGGCGGACGGCAAGCTGAAACAGGAAAACGGCAAAGCTAAAGTTCAGCTGATGACCAACAACGGTACGGCCTATCCGCAGGAAGGAACACTGGAATTCTCCGAAGTGACCGTAGACCAGACCACCGGTTCTATTACCCTGCGTGCCATCTTCCCTAACCCGGACAAATCGCTGCTGCCCGGCATGTTTGTTCGCGCCAAGCTGGAAGAAGGGGTTAACCCGAACGCCATTCTGGTTCCGCAGCAGGGGGTCACTCGTACTCCACGCGGCGATGCCTCAGCAATGGTTGTAGGCAAAGATGACAAAGTTGAAGTCCGCCAGCTGACGACCAGCCAGGCGATCGGCGACAAGTGGCTGGTGACCGATGGGTTACAAAATGGCGACCGCGTTATCGTTACCGGTCTGCAGAAAGTAAAACCGGGTGTTCAGGTAAAAGCGCAGGAAGTTGCGGAAGACAATAAAGGCCAACAGCAACAAGCCGCAGGCGCGCAGTCAGAACAACCGAAGTCTTAACTTAAACAGGAGCCGTTAAGACATGTCTAAGTTTTTTATCGATCGCCCCATCTTTGCCTGGGTAATCGCCATCATCATTATGTTGGCGGGTGCGCTCGCGATAATGAAATTGCCCATCGCGCAATATCCAACGATTGCGCCACCGGCAATTCAGATCTCGGCAAACTACCCGGGTGCAGATGCTAAGACGGTACAGGATACCGTAACGCAGGTTATCGAACAGAACATGAACGGTATCGATGGCCTGCTTTATATGTCCTCTACCAGTGATTCCTCTGGTACTGTTCAGATAACCATTACCTTCGACTCCGGCACCGACGCGGATATCGCGCAGGTACAGGTTCAGAACAAATTACAGCTGGCTATGCCGCTGCTGCCGCAGGAAGTGCAGCAGCAGGGTGTTAGCGTCGAGAAGTCCTCGAGCAGCTTCCTGATGGTTCTCGGTATGATTAATACCGACGGCACCATGAACCAGGAAGATATCGCGGACTACGTTGGCGCGACCATCAAAGACCCGGTAAGCCGTACTCCCGGCGTAGGTGACGTGCAGCTGTTTGGTGCTCAGTACGCAATGCGTATCTGGATGGATCCGAACAAACTGAACAACTACCAGCTAACGCCTGTTGACGTGATTAACGCTATTAAAGCGCAAAACGCCCAGGTAGCGGCCGGTCAGCTCGGCGGAACTCCGCCGGTGAAAGGCCAGCAGTTAAACGCCTCCATCATCGCGCAAACCCGCCTCAAGTCTGCCGATGAATTCAGCAAAATCCTGATGAAGGTGAACCCGGATGGTTCCCGCGTCCTGCTGAAAGACGTAGCAAAAGTTGAGCTTGGCGGCGAAAACTACGACGTTATCGCCCGCTACAACGGCCAGCCGGCTTCCGGCCTGGGGATTAAGCTGGCCACCGGTGCTAACGCCCTGGATACCGCCGAGGCGGTACGTGCCACCGTTGAAAAACTGGAGCCGTTCTTCCCGGCCGGTCTGAAAGTGGTTTACCCGTACGACACCACGCCATTCGTTAAGATTTCCATTAACGAAGTGGTGAAAACGCTGGTGGAAGCCATCGTGCTGGTGTTCCTGGTTATGTATCTGTTCTTACAGAACTTCCGGGCAACGCTGATTCCAACCATTGCCGTACCGGTGGTACTGCTCGGGACATTCGCCATCCTTGCCGCCTTTGGCTATTCGATAAACACCCTGACGATGTTCGGCATGGTGTTGGCGATAGGCCTGCTGGTGGATGACGCCATCGTTGTAGTAGAAAACGTTGAGCGTGTCATGGTGGAAGATGGACTCCCGCCGAAGGAAGCAACGCGTAAATCAATGGGCCAGATTCAGGGCGCACTGGTGGGTATCGCGATGGTGCTGTCCGCGGTATTTATCCCGATGGCGTTCTTCGGCGGTTCTACCGGCGCAATCTACCGTCAGTTCTCGATTACTATCGTCTCCGCGATGGTGCTGTCGGTGCTGGTGGCGATGATCCTGACGCCGGCACTCTGTGCGACCATGCTTAAGCCAATCCCGAAAGGTCATCACGATGACAAGAAAGGGTTCTTCGGCTGGTTCAACAGAATGTTCGAGAAGAGCACGCATCACTATACCGACAGCGTCGGTAACATCCTGCGTAGCACCGGCCGTTATCTGGTTCTGTACCTGATTATCGTCGTGGGCATGGCCTTCCTGTTTGTTCGTCTGCCAAGCTCGTTCCTGCCGGACGAAGACCAGGGCGTACTGCTGGCGATGGCTCAGTTGCCTGCCGGTGCGACCCAGGAACGTACGCAGAAAGTGCTGGATGAGGTGAACGACTACTTCCTGACTAAAGAGAAAGCGAACGTTAATTCGGTATTTACCGTTAACGGCTTCGGATTCTCCGGTCGCGGCCAGAACACCGGCCTGGCGTTCGTTTCTCTGAAAGACTGGAGCGAGCGTTCGGGTGAAGAAAACAAAGTTCCGGCCATTGCAGGCCGTGCTATGGGAACCTTCTCGCAGATTAAAGATGCGATGGTATTTGCCTTCAACCTGCCTGCGATTGTTGAACTGGGTACCGCAACCGGCTTTGACTTCCAGCTGATTGACCAGGCAAACCTTGGCCACGAAAAGCTCACTCAGGCTCGTAACCAGCTGTTTGGGATGATTGCCCAGCACCCTGACCTGCTGGTTGGCGTGCGCCCGAACGGCCTGGAAGATACACCGCAGTTTAAAATCGATATCGACCAGGAAAAAGCGCAGGCGCTGGGGGTATCCATCACCGATATCAACACCACGCTGGGCTCGGCCTGGGGCGGTAGCTACGTCAATGACTTTATTGACCGCGGCCGCGTGAAGAAAGTGTATGTGATGGCTGAAGCGCCATACCGTATGCTGCCGAGCGATATTGGCAACTGGTACGTTCGTGGTTCCTCCGGCCAGATGGTGCCGTTCTCCGCGTTTTCTACTTCGCGCTGGGAATACGGTTCACCTCGTCTGGAACGTTACAACGGTCTGCCATCGATGGAGATCCTTGGCCAGGCAGCACCGGGTAAAAGTACCGGTGAAGCAATGGACATGATGGAGCAACTGGCGGCGAAACTGCCAACCGGCATCGGCTTTGACTGGACGGGCATGTCCTACCAGGAACGCCTGTCCGGCAACCAGGCCCCTGCCCTGTATGCCATTTCGCTTATCGTTGTCTTCCTGTGTCTGGCGGCATTGTACGAGAGCTGGTCTATTCCATTCTCCGTCATGCTGGTTGTTCCGCTTGGGGTATTCGGTGCGCTGCTGGCCGCCACCCTGCGCGGCCTGACCAACGACGTGTACTTCCAGGTAGGCCTGCTGACAACCATTGGCTTGTCGGCGAAGAACGCGATACTTATCGTGGAATTCGCCAAAGATCTGATGGAGAAAGAAGGCAAAGGCCTGATAGAAGCGACTCTGGATGCGGTTCGTATGCGTCTGCGTCCGATTCTGATGACATCTCTGGCATTTATCCTCGGGGTAATGCCGCTGGTTATCAGCACCGGGGCAGGTAGTGGCGCACAGAACGCAGTAGGTACCGGCGTAATGGGCGGGATGGTTACCGCAACCGTGCTGGCTATCTTCTTCGTACCGGTGTTCTTCGTGGTGGTTCGCCGCCGCTTCAGCCGCAAGAATGAAGATATTGAACATGCGCATCCGGTAGAACACCACCAGTAAGCCGTTCAATCACATAACAAAAGGCCGCTTATAGCGGCCTTTTTTATTTATAAAGAAACCGATTTCAGCCGGCATTTAATGATTTTATTATCACCGCCGATTATTCCTATACCGAACAATTTGTTCGCTATATAAGACTTTGTGGGCAATTAAATAAATCTTAACTGCTCGTTAATTCGTGGGCTATAGAACAATAAAAACCGAATCATGCGTTTATTTAAGAATATTCTTACGAATTCACACCGCTATATGCAGATATATATAGCGATTTTAACATTGTATTAACCGGCTGAAAGTTATAAATATTGTTAAGTTTTTCTTAATTTATTTCCGATGATTTAAGTTAAAATTCATACTATCTTCTTAATTCACATTTAGTAACGTATTACGGGTTTTTAATTTAATTGTAATTTTTCGTTAGAGCAGCATGAAATCCAGCCAATATTGATTTATAGTTACAGCACATGTAATAATCGTGGCAACAGTTCTTCACCTCTTCAGGTGTGTCCACCGCAACCCGTTATGTTTATCATTCGTTGTATCGATAAAGGGGGCAAGCATTATGGACGAATACTCACCAAAGCGGCACGACATTGCGCAGCTTAAGTTCCTCTGTGAGAGTCTGTATCACGACTGCCTTACCAATCTTGGTGAGAGCAATCATGGATGGGTTAATGATCCGACGTCGGCCATTAACCTTCAGCTGAATGAATTGATTGAACACATTGCTGCCTCGGCGCTTAATTACAAGATTAAGTATCCGGATGAAAGCAAGCTGATAGAACAGATTGATGAATACCTGGACGACACTTTCATGTTATTTAGCAATTACGGCATTAATGCTCAGGATCTGCAAAGATGGCGTAAATCGGGGAATCGCTTGTTCCGCTGCTTCGTCACTGAAAGCCGTGCTAATCCAGTAAGCCACTCGTTCTAAAAATATTAAAAACACTTAAGGCTAATTTATGACTACAAAACTGACCAAGACTGATTATTTGATGCGCCTGCGGCGTTGTCAGACTATTGATACGCTGGAACGCGTTATTGAAAAGAATAAATACGAATTATCGGATAATGAGCTGGCGGTATTTTATTCAGCAGCCGATCACCGCCTGGCCGAACTCACGATGAATAAACTGTATGATAAAATCCCACCCTCTGTATGGAAATTCATTCGTTAATTACAGTGTGTTTTTAAATAATAATTAATATTAAAGTTTATCTATTGTTATTGCCTGGCTTATATCTGCTGCTTTTTTGTGCAAACGCCATACTCCACGCTCAATCGGTTAAACATCGCCAAAGCGCAACCCTCTTCCTGCATTACCGTGCGGCTATCCCGCTACGTGACAAGGATCACGCGCAGGAAAGGCTCCCGCTCTTTCTTCTCTAAATTTCGCTAGTCTTGCTGACCACGGAACATGGAGGATGAAATGAGCGAAGAGAAGCTTAAGATGATTGCCGGTGAACTTTACCGCCCCGGCGATGAAACCCTACAGCGCGAAAGCCACAAAGCCCGCCAGCTGCTGCATCGCTACAACCAAAGCTCACCCGACGAGCAGGCCTGGCGCGATGAAATACTTGCCGAGCTGCTGGGCCAGAGCGAAGGCGCCTATATTGAGCCGACCTTTCGCTGCGACTACGGCTACAATATTTTCCTCGGTAAAAACTTCTACGCTAACTTTGAATGCGTCATGCTGGACGTTTGTCCGATCCGCTTCGGCGACAACTGCATGCTGGCTCCGGGCGTACACATTTATACCGCAACTCACCCGCTCGACGCTCAGACGCGCAACAGCGGCGTTGAATTCGGTAAACCTGTGACTATCGGCCATAATGTGTGGATTGGCGGCCGGGCGGTTATCAACCCGGGCGTGACCATCGGGGATAATGTGGTCGTCGGCTCCGGCTCGGTGGTCACGAAGGACATTCCGGCAAACTGCGTTGTTGCGGGCAACCCGGCGCGCATTATCAAAAAGCTGTAGCGCAGCGGTTAACTGTTATGGTTATTTTTGCCTTATCTGTTACTTTTTTGCCCGGCCCGCGCTTCTTAAAATAGTCTGGTCACGCGTACAACCCGAAACAGAGAACTTAGAAGGCACACCATGACAGAAATTCAGCGCCTGCTCACCGATACTATCGAACATCTGAACGTGACTGAAAAGCGCGATAACCGCCCGCGCTTCAGTATCAGTTTTATCCGTAAGCATCCTGGATTATTTATCGGTATGTATATCGGGTGGTTTGCCACCCTCTGGGTAATGCTTGAATCAGAAACCCTGGCGGGCTCAGTATGGCTTTTGGTGGTGCTGTTTGCGCTGTGTAACGCGTTCTTCTTCTTTGACGTCAATCCTCGCTACCGCTATAGCGACATCGACGTGCTCGACTTACGCGTGTGCTACAACGGCGAGTGGTACAACACCCGCAATGTGCCAACAACGCTGATAGATCAAATCCTCAGCTCCCCGAGCGTGGATGAAGAGCAAAAATCGCTGCTGCATAAAATGCTCAGCCGCAAAGGGGAGCTGTCGTTTTACGACGTCTTCTCACTGACTCGCCAGCAGCCTGCTGGCGGTCATTAACGGCTAGCGGCGTTTCTTACGCCCCTGCACCGCTTTAAAACGCGGGTTAGTCTTGCAAATCACATACAGCCGCCCCTTGCGCCGAACAATCTGGCAATCGGGGTGGCGCTGTTTTGCACTGCGTAACGAATTTAATACCTGCATTTCTTAAGACTCCTTACCGCCAAAAAACTTGCCAAAACGCTGCTGGAAGCGAGCCGGGCCGCCTTCATTAACGAAGACTTTCTGCTTGCCGGTGTAATGCGGGTGCGAAGCCGAAGAGACTTCGATAGTCACATAAGGGTAAGTCACCCCGTCCAGCTCAATCTCACGGTCGGTTTTAATCGTCGACCCAACTTTAAAATACTCATTTACGCTGGTGTCATGAAACACCACGGTCCGGTAAAACGGATGGATATCGCGCTGCATAAAAATCATTCCGATATGTTATAACGTAACAATAAAATAAGAGATGAACGGACGAAATGCAAGCGGGGTTTGAAAGTACGGGGAGCAAAAAGGAGGCGGGCACCCGGTAAGTGCCCGTCAGAATTACAGTTTAAAACCGGCGACAACGCGCTCAAGTTGCAGCGATTGCTCGGCCATCGAGTGGGAAGCGGAAGAGACCTGCTGAACCAGCGCGGCATTTTGCTGAGTGGTGCTATCCAGCTGATTAATTGCCAGATTAACCTGCTCAATACCGGTACTCTGCTCGCGGCTGGACGACATAATTTCGGCCATCAGCGTGGTGACGTTACGCACGCCCAGGGTCAGTTCTTCCATCGTGCTCCCGGCCTGGTGTACCAGCTCGGTGCCCAGATTAACGTTGCTCACCGAGTTTTCGATAAGCGCCTTAATCTCCCTTGCCGACTGGGCCGAACGCTGTGCCAGGCTGCGCACTTCTGAAGCGACAACGGCAAAACCACGGCCCTGCTCTCCGGCACGCGCTGCTTCTACCGCCGCATTCAGAGCCAGAATGTTCGTCTGGAACGCAATGCTGTCGATGACGCTGATAATATCCACCACTTTGCCAGATGAAGTCTGGATAGCGTTCATGGTGCTGACGACCTGCTTGACCACATCGCCCCCTTTAACGGCTACGTTTGAGGCTTCGCGTGCCAGTTCATTTGCGTGGGCGGCGTTATCGGCATTTTGACGTACGGTGCTGGTCAGCTCTTCCATTGAAGCCGCCGTCTGCTCAATCGAACTCGCCTGATCCTCGGTACGGGCGGAAAGATCCTGGTTACCGGTCGCTATCTGGTGCGACGCGGAAGAGATGGCTCTCGCGCTGTCGCCAACCTGGCGCAGCATGGTTTGCAGATAAGTAATCACGCCGTTAAAACTGTCGATAATGGCGTTGAACTCCGGGCTGCTGGTCGGCTCCAGGCGCTGGGTCAGGTCGGCCCCACCGGCAGAAAGTCGGCTGATGTTATGGTTAAGATCGCTCAGGCGGCGCATCATATTGCGGATAAACAGCACCAGAATGCCCAGCAGAATAATTGCCATTGGGATCTGCACCATACCGAGGCGCAGCAGAATAGCGTCCGTTTGCTTAGTCAGCAGAGAAGTGGGCAAATCGACGGCGAGGATCCACGGGCTGCCTTTCACCGTCTGCAAAATCACGGTATGCGAAGTGCCCTCATTGTCGTATTCATTTTCGCTATTCTGGCTGGCGCTAAAACCGGGCAGCATCTCCTGTACCGCTTTTGCCATTGGCAGCGTACTGCTCAGCTCGGAAAGATTTTTCAGCCCTGCCGTTTTGCCAATCTGGTCGGCATTTCCCACCACTTTACCGTCGGCTTCAATGATCAGAACCTGGCCTTTAACCGCCTCGCTCATCTGTTTCGCCAGCTGGTTAAAGAAACCAAGGGTCACATCAATGGTGGCCACGCCCCACGGCTGCCCCTCTTTGCTTATCGCCATTGCGCAGTTGGTGCGCGGCTGCGGGCTGGCGTCATCCTGGTAGGCATTTGCCCAGGCGCACTGCCCGGCCGGAGAAGCCAGACCGGCTTTGTACCACACCTGCTCGTAATAATTTGGCGCGGCGTCTGAGTTCCAGTAGGTGTTTTCCTCAAGCTTATTGCTGCCGTTACGGGCGAAGAAGGTGCTGAACTTATTGCGCCCCGCTTCGCGTTTTTCCGGCAGCGGCCATATTCCACCGCCGAAGACGTTCACATCCTGATACTGGTCTACCAGCATCGGCAGCAGCCGGTTGATGTCATCGCTTTGCATCGCGGAAACTGACTGGGTGATGCTGCGCATTTGTGCCTGCACGCGGTTCATCTGTTCGGTGATATTCACCGCAACGTTATCCACCGCAAAGCGGATCAGCTGGGTTTCATTGCGCTTGATTTGCGGCGTCACGAAGAAATGGATAACCAGCGACGTTATCGCGACTAACAGCAGGAAAAACAAACTTAGAGAGGTAATGAACCGGGATTGTGTCGTTTTTAGCATGATGAGGATACCTGGTGGTAGAAAGCGAAACGCTTAGCATCCTCTTCGGCATAAAGCCGACAAACTTAAATGCCTCCTGAATTTAAGCGGTCGTTAATTATTTCCAAATGTAATTAAGTTCCAGTTAAATCCATAAGTTAACCCTTATGGTTGAAACATTTTGCAATACTTAGACTTTTCTCGTTTCCGCAAAAGCTTAGAACCCCTCCCCGTCATAGCTTAGAAGATAACAATATTGGGCGCGCCTTTTCGATTCCGGCAAGGTGAGCCTGAAGCTATCCGACATCATCCAGAAGGAAATCGCCATGCTGCTGCGCCGCTGTTGTGCCGAACCCAACGCCACCTCTTTCTCGACTACCCTGATTACCGGAGCAAAACATGAGCAACAATCCAGGACTGGCACTGCCGATTCTTGACCTCTCCCAGCTTAGCGGCAGCGAAACAGACCGCTCGGCCTTCCTTAGCCAGCTGCGCTACGCCGCGCGGGAAATTGGCTTTTTCTACCTGATAAACCACGGCATCAGCCCCGAACTGCAACAGGCAGTACAGGATGAGGCCCGCAGCTTTTTTTCCCTCCCCGACGAAGACAAACAGCAGGTGGCGATGATCCACTCGCCGCATTTCCGTGGCTATAACCGCGCCGCCAGCGAGCTTACCCGCGGCCAGCCGGACTGGCGTGAGCAGTTCGACCTTGGCGCTGAACGCCAGGCTTTCCCGCCTGATGAATACGCTCCGGCATGGCGACGCTTACAGGGACCAAACCTTTGGCCAGCGGCACAACCTGAGCTGAAGCCCACGCTTTTGCAATGGCAGCGCGAAATGACCGCCGTGGCGTTAAAGCTGCTGCGCACTTTTGCCGAGGCGCTTAGCCTCCCGGCCGACGCCTTCGACGCTCTTTACGGCAGCCTGCCTAACGAACATATCAAACTGATTCGCTACCCCGGCCAGTCTGCGACGCAAAGCAGCCAGGGCGTGGGGGCGCACAAAGATTCAGGCTTCCTGAGCTTCCTGCTTCAGGACGATAAAAAAGGGCTCCAGGTCGAAGTCTCCCCGGATAACTGGGTTGACGCCCAGCCTCTGCCGGGCAGTTTCGTGGTGAATATTGGTGAACTGCTGGAGCTGGCGACCAACGGCTATCTTCGCGCTACGGTTCACCGCGTGGTTTCCCCGCCGCAGCATGAGGAGCGCCAGTCCATCGCCTTCTTCCTCGGCGCACAGCTCAACGCCGTAGTGCCCGTTTATCAGCTGCCGGAAGCGCTGGCCAAAGAAGCCCGGGGACCGGAAAGCGATCCGCTTAACCCGCTACTGCGCGACGTTGGCTGGAACTACCTGAAAGGCCGCCTGCGCTCTCACCCGGACGTAGCCGAGCGCTACTACGCCGACGTTCTTCGTAACAGCAGTGAACTGATAGCTTAACTAACGACATAAATAATAAGGAAAACCGTGATGAAACATGCTGCTTTTAAACTGGCCGGTGTTGCTCTGTCGCTTTCTCTGGCTTTCGCGGTACAGGCCGCAGACGCGCTGCGCGTTGCCGCCGACCCGGTTCCGCACGCGGAGATCCTCGCCTTCGTGCAGAAGCTGGACCCTAATCTGAAACTCAAAGTCGTTGAGCTGACCAGCGGTGCCAACGCCAACGAACTTTTGGCCAGCGGCGACGTGGACGCTAACTACTTCCAGCATGTTCCTTACTTACGCGATCAGGAAAAAGCGCTCGGCAAGAAATTTGTTGTGGCCGCCACGGTACATATCGAGCCGCTGGGAATTTACTCGCATAAATACAAAGATCTGAAATCCGTACCGGAAGGCGCAACCGTGGCGGTGCCGAACAACGTCACCAACCTGAGCCGCGCCCTGTATCTGTTGCAGGACAAAGGGCTGATTACCCTGAAGCCTGAATTTAAAGACGCCTCCACTAACCAGGCCACGCCGAAGGACATCGTCGGCAACCCGAAAAAGCTGAAGATTGTGGAAGTGGAATCGCCGCAAATCCCGCGCTCGCTGGATGACGTCGGCCTGGGCGTGATTAACGGTAACTACGCATTGGAAGCGGGCCTCAGCCCGGCTAAAGACTCGCTTGGCCTGGAAAGCGCTACCCATAACCCGTATGCCAATATTCTGGTGACTAACCCGAATCTGGAAAACGATCCGCGCATCAAACAGTTGGCTAAGGATCTGGAATCGCCTCAGGTGGCCGAGTTTATACGCAAGCAGTACAACGGCTCCGTTATCCCGGTAGAGAATAAGTCATGATTACCCTTGAGCGGCTGAGCAAAGTGTACGCCGGAGAAGGCCGACCGGCGCTGGATGATATCAACCTGGTCGTCCCGGACGGCGCAATCTACGGCATTCTGGGCCGCAGCGGTGCCGGGAAAAGTACGCTGATCCGCTGTCTCAATTTACTGGAGCGGCCCACTTCGGGCCGCATCATCATGAACGACAGAGACATCACTACTTATAACCAGCGCGAGCTGCGCCTGCACCGTCAGCGTACCGGCATGGTGTTCCAGCATTTCAACCTGATCCACGCCCGCAGCGTTGAAGACAATGTTGCCGTGCCGCTGGAAATCGCAGGCCTGGCGCGAGATGAGCGGCGTAAAAGGGTAGCTGAACTGCTTGAGCTGGTGGGCCTGAGCGATAAAGCCCGGGCGTTTCCGTCCCAGCTTTCCGGCGGGCAAAAGCAGCGCGTTGGCATTGCACGGGCGCTGGCCGCTCGCCCTGATATTCTGCTGTGCGACGAAGCCACCAGCGCGCTTGACCCGGAAACAACCGGCTCGGTACTGGCGCTGCTGGCGGATATCAACCGCCAGCTGGGTTTGACCATCGTGCTAATCACCCACCAGCTCGAGGTGGTGAAAGCAATTTGCGACCACGCCGCGTTGCTGGAGAACGGCAGGCTAATCGAAAGCGGGCCGCTGTCCGAAAGGCTGGTGGATCCCTTCTCACGGCTCAGGACTTCCCTGCTCCATGACGAGGAAGCCGAGCGAGAATTTTTACGCCGCCACGGCGTTGAGGGGAATGTGTTATGCGAAGTAGCATGAGCTGGGAGGATTTATGGCCGCTGCTGCTGGAAGGCACCCTCGACACGCTTTACATGGTCGGGCTGGCCGCGCTGTTTACCATCCTGATTGGCCTGCCGCTGGGCGTGCTGCTGTTTCTCAGCAGGCGAGACGGCGTATTGCCTTCTCCTCGCTTCAACAAGATCCTTGGCGCAGTAATTAACATTGGCCGTTCGCTGCCGTTTATCGTGCTGCTGATAGCCCTGATCCCGTTCACGCGCATCATTATCGGCACCACGCTCGGCAGCACCGCGGCGGTTGTGCCGATAACCATCGGAGCCTTTCCGTTCTTTGCCCGCGTGGTGGAAAACGCCCTCGACGAGGTAGACAAAGGACGAATTGAAGCCATTCTCTCGATGGGCGGCAACGCCTGGCATGTGGTCAGCAAAGTGCTGCTCCCGGAAGCGCTGCCTGCTGTGCTGGCGGGTATTACGCTCACGGTGGTAATGCTGATTGGCTTCTCTTCGATGGCAGGCGTCATCGGCGGCGGCGGGCTGGGCGACCTGGCGATACGCTACGGCTACCAGCGCTTTAATAATCAGGTGATGGTTGGCACGGTCATCATTCTTATCGTGATGGTGCAACTGGTACAAAGTCTTGGCGACAGGCTGGTTCGCAGCCTCGCCCACCGCCGCTGATCTTTCTTCTAAGCCCTGTATCCTCTACCGGGCTTTTAACCCATTTCCATACACGCGTTTATTATCCGCCTTGGATCACAAAACCAAATTGTTAACGTTAACTATTGCGATTAACATCACATTTATGACGGTCACTCTCTTCTCACACCAAAAAGTTAACGTTAACAATATCGCCATTCAAGCTCTCAGAGGCTGCACACATGGCACTGACAAAACGCAATAAACATCACTATCTGATCCTGAGCGGGCTGCTATTTACCTTTTTCTGGACCTGGTCATCGGCCTTTTCGCTGATCTCACTTTGGCTAAATCAGAAAATCGGCCTGAAAGGCGCGGAAACCGGGCTTATCTTCTCGATAATAGCCTTCACCGCGCTCTGCGCTCAGCCGCTGTACGGCTTCATCCAGGACAAGCTCGGTCTGCGCAAATCGCTGCTGTGGGTTATTGGCGGGCTGCTGCTAGTCAGCGGCCCCTGGTTTATCTTCGTTTGCACCCCGCTGCTTCAGGTGCATATTCTCGCAGGAGCAATCAGCGTCGGGCTTTACGTTGGCGCCACCTTCTTTGCCGGTATTGGCGCACTGGAGTCCTATACCGAACGCGTGAGCCGTATCGTCGGCTTTGAATACGGAAAATCACGCATGTGGGGGTCTTTAGGCTGGGCCGGTGCCACTTTTTTTGCCGGACTGCTGTTTAACCTCAATCCGCAGCTGAATTTCTGGATGGGTAGCGTCTCTGCCTGCCTGTTTCTGCTGCTCCTGTGGCGCATGCGTGACATGCAGCCTAACGCCCTCAGCGAACTGGAATACGGTAAAACCAGCGCGCTGACGCTTGCCGATGCCTTCGGTCTGCTGAAGCTCCCTCGCTTCTGGGCGCTGGTGCTTTTTGTTTGCGGCGTCAGCGTTTACAACGTTTACGATCAGCAATTCCCCGTTTACTTCGCCTCGCTGTTTAACAACGTGCAGCGCGGCAACGAAATGTTTGGCTTTCTCAACTCCTTCCAGGTATTTCTCGAAGCAGGCGGGATGTTCCTCGCCCCGATGCTGGTAAACCGCATTGGCGCAAAGCGCGGGCTGCTGCTCAGTGGCCTGATCATGGCTATGCGTATCTTTGGTTCAGGCATGGCAAGCGACCCGCTGACCATCTCCTTCATGAAGCTTCTGCACGCGGTCGAACTACCTATTCTTTTGATTTCAATGTTTAAGTACATCACCACGCAGTTCGATCAACGCCTCTCCGCCACGCTCTATCTGGTCGGCTTCCAGTTTATTACGTCTATATGTGCCACCGTACTTTCTCCTCTTGTTGGGCGCGGATACGACCAGCTCGGCTTTGCCGACACCTATATGATTCTGGCCGGACTGGTGCTGGCACTGACGTTGGTTTCCGCTTTACTGCTCAGCGACTCGGCCCCCGATAACTCACACCCTTCTTTAAATCTGACGACCAGGTAATGTTATGAATACCCCACTGATCAAGGCACAGGCTGCCTTAGAAACGCTACAGGCAACGCGCGGTAACGCCTTTTATCCTCTTTATCATCTGGCGCCGCCCGCAGGCTGGATGAACGATCCTAACGGCCTGATTTATCACAACGGGCTGTACCATGCCTTCTATCAGCACCATCCGTTTGATGAAAACTGGGGGCCGATGCACTGGGGGCATGCCACCAGCCGGGATATGGTGCGATGGGAACACCAGCCCATCGCACTGGCTCCGGGTGAAGAATGGGACCGGGACGGCTGCTTCTCCGGCAGCGCGGTAGATGATAATGGCGTGCTCGCACTTATCTACACCGGGCATATCTGGCTGGAAGGCGCGGGAAATGACAGCGCTATACGTCAGGTACAATGTCTCGCGACCAGTGAAGACGGCGTCCATTTTAAGAAACAGGGCGTCATTCTGACCCCACCGCCGGGTATCATGCATTTCCGCGATCCAAAGGTCTGGCAACAGGATGGCAGTTGGTGGATGGTAATAGGTGCGCGCGATGAGCACGATCGGGGAAAAGTGCTGCTTTATCGCGGCAGTTCACTGCGGGAGTGGCGGCTGGATCGTGTCCTCACTGAAGCCGACTCGGACATGGGCTATATGTGGGAATGCCCGGATTTCTTCCCGCTCGGTAACAGCCAAATCCTGATGTTTTCCCCGCAGGGCATCCCGTCACAAGGCTTGAAGTATCAAAATCTGTTCCAGAGCGGCTATCTGCGCGGGAGATGGCAGCCGGGGGAAGAGTTCAGGCTCTGCCAGCCGTTTGAAGAGATGGACCACGGGCACGACTTTTATGCGCCGCAGTCCTTTGTCGCTGAAGATGGTCGCCGTATCGTAATGGGCTGGATGGACATGTGGGAATCACCAATGCCTTCTAAATGCGAAGGCTGGGCGGGCTGCCTTACCCTCCCCCGGGAAGTGTGCATGATGCCAAATGGAAAACTCTATCAGAATCCGGTTCATGAACTGGCAACGCTGCGCGCCCATGAGCAGCTGGTTCTGCCCTGCGTGCTGGATAAAAATAACCAGAGGCTGTTTCCTGATGCGCAGGCGGTGGAGCTGGAGATAACCTGGGAATGCGGGCAAAGCACGGCCAAACGCTACGGTATTCGTCTGGGGCAAGGCTGCGAACTGTTTGTGGATGTTCAGGCGCGACGTCTGGTGCTGTCACGAAGCTATCAGGATGGGCAGCTTAACGGGGAGCGCAGCGTGCCCTTATCGGAAAGCAGCGATCTTCACCTGCGTATTTTTATCGATCGCTCGTCCATTGAAGTTTTTGTTAACCAGGGAGAATATTGCCTCAGCAGCCGTCTCTATCCGCAAGAGGGGGAACGTCAGCTTGAGCTGTTCGCCAGCCAGGGAAAAGCCTTATGCCGTGGCGGCACCCTGTGGCAGTTGAACGCGCTATAGCGAAACACGCTTAACCAGCGGGCAAGGCAGCCGCTTCACGCCGCCGCTGGTCAGGCCGTCAATCAAGTGCAGTGCCGCCTGTCGACCAATTTCTTCATGCGGCAACTGGACTGTTGTCAGCGGCGGCAGGAACAAATCGCCGACCCCGACCAGGTTATCAAATCCGAGTACCGCCACCTGCTCTGGAAGAGCAATCCCCTGCGCAAGCAGCTTCTGATAGGCGACAAAAGCGATACGGTCGTTACCACAAACCAGCACATCGAAATCCGCCTTCCCGTCCTTACTATGCCCTGCAATACACTCAGCCAGTTCAGGATAATGGGCATCGCCCCATTGCATGTGATACTGCTTCACCGCCTCAACGTCGAGCCCGGCCTCACGCCAGGCCTGCTCGAATCCGTCCCGGCGAGGACGACTGGCAAGCGCTTCACTGGGCAGCCACAGACACAGCGGGCGACGGTATCCTTGTTCAATCAGATAGCGGGTGGCCTGATACTGGCCGTTAAAATCATCGGGGATATAGCTCGGTAAACCCGCATCGCCGCTCGTACAGTTAGCCAGCACCACACGATGGTTTTTTAATACTGCGGGTAGCTCAACGTGCCTCAGGCCCATCGTAGTAAAAATAATGCCATCAGGCCGCTGGGCCAATAACTGATTGACCGCTCGCTCGGCGTCGTCGGCAGAAAGAATGTTAATCAGGAAACTGTTCCAGCCCCGCTCACGCGCGGTTTGCTCGATAGCCAGCAGCATTTCTACAGAATAGGGGGTGGTCGCCGTATCCAGCGCCAGAATGCCTATTGTCGAAGCTTTAACGCCTTTGCTGCGTATCTTTCGGGCAGAATAGTCCGGCACATAATTAAGCTCGTCAATGGCCCGCTGCACCCGCTCCCGGGTTGCCGGGCTAACGTGTTCAGCCTGATTAATAACCCTGGAGACGGTCATCAATGACACGCCCGCCAGGGTTGCTACGTCTTTCAGAGAAGCCATATCCAGTCATTCAGCGTAGAAGAAAAACCGATAGTAGCCGTTTTTACGCGTTTTTTCTCGACGAGAATGAGTCTGCGCCTTTCTCGCGCACCAGCAGAGTTGTCAGCGTAAACGACAGGATCAGCGCCAGAGCCACGCCCAGCAGGGCTGGGATAAAGTACGGGCCAATATATGCGGGCAGGCTAAAGATGCTCGACAGGATATAGCCATATAGCCGCACGCCAAAGAAGGCAATAAACGCAGAGGCGAGCGAGCTGGCTATCGTGGCGGCGATAAACGCTTTCTTATAACGGGTCAGCACGCCGAACAGCGCGGGTTCGGTGATCCCCAGCAGCGCGGAAATCCCCGCCGAAAGCACCACCGAGCGATCCGCCTTCGACTTGCTCTGCCGCCAGATAGCGAAGGTCGCACCGGCAATCGCCATGTTCGCCATAAACATCATCGGCATCAGCATGTCATAGCCGCGGTCGGTGAAGTTTTGCAGTGCGATGGGCGTCATGGCGTGGTGCATCCCGGTGAGAATCGCAATTGGGCGGATAGCTCCCACCACCAGCCCGGCAAAGCTCGCGGAGACGCCAAACAGCCCTTCGATAAACCAGGCCAGCGCTTTCCCGAGGTAAATTCCCAGCGGGCCAATCACCACCAGCGCCACCAGCGCGGCGAGGAATAGCGTCAGCGTTGGCGTGAAGACCGTTTTCAGCACTTCCGGCATAATGCGGTCAACCCAGCGGTAGATATAACTCAGCGCCAGCACCGAGAAAATGACCGGAATGACGCTTGAGGCGTAGTTAAACACCGAAACCGGGATCAGATTAAGAAAGTAGAAAGCGTCCACCGCCCCGGCCTGATGCGCGGCCAGCGCTTTTGCCGCCTCAATTAGCGACGGATACATCAGGCAGGCGGCAACGGCCGCGGCCAGATATTCGTTGGTTTTAAAAATCCTTGCGGCGGAAATCGCCAGGAAGAACGGCAGGAAGTAAAACACCCCGCTGGCAATCAGGTCGATAACCACCACGGTATCGCTTTTAGCCGAAATAACTTTGAGCGCAATCAGCCCCGCCAGCAGCCCTTTTATCATCCCTGCCCCGGCAATCGCCGGCACTATTGGACCAAAAACGCCGGAAACCGTGTCCATAAACAGCGACACCAGCCCCTTGCGCTCCTTCTTCTGCGCCGTTGCTGCGGGCTGTTCCTGCGCCCCGCCGAGCAAAGTGGTCAGTTGCTGATACCAGCTATTAACCTGCGGGCCGATGATTATCTGAAACTGGTCGCTTTGGATCTGCGCGCCGAGCACGCCGGGCAGTTTTTTAATCTCCTGCTGATTCACTTTATTATCATCAATTAAATCGAAACGCAGGCGCGTCATGCAGTGCCAGACGTTATTAATATTATCCGTTCCGCCGACCAAACGGATAATAGAAGCGATGACCTCGCGACTCCCCATAAAGCACTCCCCGGTGTTGGCTTATTGTTCTGTTTTGTTGTTGCCGATGGTAGAGAATCAAAAAATAAAAAACAAACCAATGAAACATGAACCACGTCACAATTAGCCATATAAAAGACAACAAAACCCAACACCGGCCTAAATTGGTACGTTTTCATCCAGCTTTACAATCAAATAACTGACCAATAAAAAAGAGTAAAAAAACCGTTTACCGGCGGGGAAAAATAGGGTGATAGTAATAGCAGAACTTATATTTTTCCGTTTAATTTAGCCTGACGGTGGAGCTTGCTCGTGCTACCAACGATTATCGAAAATATTGAATGTTTTATTACTAAACCGGACCGCCATAATCTCGTCACGGTGCGCGTCACTACCGACAAAGGCGTCACCGGCCTCGGCTGCGCCACCTTCCAGCAGCGCCCGCTGGCGGTGAAAACGATGGTCGATGAATACCTCAAACCGCTGCTGATTGGCCGCGATGCCAACCATATCGAAGACCTGTGGCAGATGATGACGGTCAACGCCTACTGGCGTAACGGCCCGGTGATGAACAACGCCATTGCGGGCGTGGATATGGCGCTATGGGACATTAAAGGCCAGCTTGCCGGGATGCCGCTCTATCAGCTGCTGGGCGGTAAGTCGAAAGACGCTATTGCGGTTTACAGCCACGCCGCCAGCGAAACGCTGGAGGGGTTGTATCAGGAGGTCGATAAGCTGCTGGGCGAAGGCTATCGCTATATTCGTTGCCAGCTCGGGTTCTACGGCGGCACGCCGCAGGGCCTGCACCAGACCCGAACCCCAACGCCCGGCGCCTATTACGACCAGGACGAATACATGGCTAATACGGTGGAAATGTTCCGCGCCCTGCGTGAGAAATACGGCCATCGCTTCCATATCCTGCACGACGTACACGAGCGCCTGTTCCCGCAGCAGGCCGTCCAGCTTGCCAAAGCGCTGGAGCCTTACCAGCCGTGGTTTATCGAGGATATTCTGCCGCCGCAGCAAAGCGCCTGGCTCGAACAGGTTCGCAACCACTCCTCCGTGCCGCTGGCAATGGGCGAGCTGTTTAACAACCCGGCGGAATGGCATGACCTTATCGTTAACCGCCGCATCGACTTTATTCGCTGCCACGTTTCGCAGATAGGCGGAATTACCCCGGCGCTAAAACTGGCGGTACTTTGCCAGGCCTTTGGAGTACGTCTTGCCTGGCACGGGCCGCCTGATATGACGCCGATTGCGGTCGCGGTGAACACCCATCTCAATATCCACCTGCATAATGCGGCGATTCAGGAATTTATTCCGAACAAGCCGAATACCAAAGCGGTGTTCCCCGGCGCACCTGAGGCAGAACAGGGCTATATGTATCCGCTGGAGAAACCGGGAATCGGGGTAGGTTTTGACGAGCGACAAGCGGAGCGCTTCCCGGTGGAATACCGCCCGCACGAGTGGACCCAAAGCCGCCTGCCAAACGGGGCGATTCACACCCCCTGAGGCACTCTGCGGCGGGCAAGATTATCGTGGTTGAAGGGGATGACGTAGGTGCAGGAGTAGTCGATATCAACGATGTCGCTGATTTCAAATACCCGTCCCCCTTCCAGAATACCGCGGTTGCGTATTTGCATCGCCGGAAACCCCTTCTTGCACTCCAGCAGTTGAGCCTGTTCCTTGTTAATCACCACCGCCTGGTAGCTGGTCAGCAGGTGAGAAATGCGGTAACCCTTGCTCAGAACGTATTGTTGCAGCGAGCTTTCAATGGCCTTCTGGTTCAGGTCAGGGAAATCTTTTACCGGCATGCGCGAGGTTTCAATCTGCACTTTGCGGTTGTCTACCAGCCGCAGGCGGCAAAACTGCCAGATAAACTCGTCCTCGTTCAGGCCAAAAACCTGCTGCTCGTCGCGGTCGGGTAATTTCTTATGCAGGCTGACTAGCCGAAACGCAATGCGGTCGAAGTGTTTTTCAGTTATCGAGTTGTACACCAGTGGGCTATTGCGGGCCTGTTCGTTAATCCAGACGCCCGATCCCTGAATAATCGTCACCACGCCAATACTCACCAACTTTTCCAGCGCCTGGCGAATAGTAAAGCGCGAAACGCCGTATTCTTCAGCAAGCTGGCGCTCCGGCGGCAATTTACGCGGCCCCGAGCTTGCGTGCTGGTAAATTTTGCTCAGCAAATCCTGAGTCACAAATTCTTTTTTTTTCATCGCTGGCTCCTGTCCTTTGCGCTGAAACATAACACTGCTGCGCCGCCTGAACTATGCTGGCAGATAAATTCCTCTGACTTTTCACTTCTGACGCCAGGACTCAACTATGGCAGGCAAAAAACTGGTCAGCATCGTTAACGGCGTGCTGATCCTCGCGGTACTGCTGCCGATACTGCTCAGCATTTACCTGGCGCATAACAAGGCCGAAAAAACCTTTCACAGCGAGCTGGAAAATTACGCCGACCGTGCGCTGCTGCGCAGCGAAAAAGTGATGGATCAGGCCGTTGAAGCACTCAAGCAAATCAACCGCTTCAGTAGCACATATTGCACCCGCCCTCACCTTGAAGCGATGCGCCGCGTAGCCTTTGATTTTCGCTACATTCAGGAAGTGCTTTACCTGGAGAATAATCGCGCCCGCTGCTCCTCGCTTGAAGCCAACAACAACGGCGCACAGCTTGGCCCGCCAGACACCATCGGCCCGCAGGGGTTTTCCGCCTGGTATACCGACACCACCGATCTGGGCTTTCAACGGCCCATGATTTACGTCGGGAAAACGCCGCACGTCGTGGTTATCGATCCCGTCGCGTTTATTGACGTTATCCCTTTCGGCCATAACCCGGTCAATATCGCGATGGTTGGCCTTGAGCACGACAGGCAAATTGCCAGCAACGCCACGCTGCCCAATGACGGCTGGCATGCGCGGATACGCAAAGGCACAACCACCTGGTCGGACGGGCAAAACGATTACGTCATTCGCCGCGCGCCGGAACTGGGGCTGGCGATGATAGCCTGGGCGCCCAGCGCTCCGCTGCAAACGGCCTGGTATAAGCAAATGGTTATCTGGCTGCCCATCGGTATGCTGTTTAGCCTGAGCGCGGGCTGGTTTATCACCCGCCTGCTGCGCCGCCTGGAGTCGCCTGAAACCCGCATTCAGGACGCCATTCGCGGCCGCGAATTTAGCCTCGAATACCAGCCCATTATCGATTTGAAATCGGGTGAAGGCGTAGGCGCAGAGGCGCTTATACGCTGGCGTCTGCCGGACGGGAGCTTTATCAGCCCGGACATTTTCATTCCGATTGCCGAGCAAACCGGGCTGATCACCCAAATTACCGGGCTGGTTATCAATAAAGTCTTCAGCGAAATGGGCGACTGGCTGCACGCCCATCCGGGGCACCATATTTCCATCAACCTTTCGCCCTCCGACGTGCTGAGCGACCGCATCCTGCCGCTTATCAAACCGCTGCTGCTCAAGTATCAAATTAAGCCGGAGCAAATTGCGCTGGAGATAACCGAGCGCGGCTTTGCCGACCCGGCCACCAGCGCGCCGATTGTGGCGCAATACCGCCAGGCTGGGCACCCAATCTACCTTGATGACTTCGGGACCGGCTACTCCAGCCTGAGCTACTTGCAGGATCTGGCCGTCGATATTTTGAAAATCGACAAATCCTTCGTTGACGCGCTGGAGTATAAAAACGTCACGCCTTACATCATCGAAATGGCGAAAACGTTGAGTCTCGATACCGTAGCTGAAGGGATTGAAACCGCGGCTCAGGCGGCATGGCTACGGGAGCACGGGGTGACTTACGGGCAGGGCTGGCTTTACAGCAAAGCCCTGCCGAAGCAGGCATTTATCGACTGGATAGCGCGTAATCACGCCATTTGCCGCCGTTAATTATTTACGCAAAAGCTGCTGGAGGCGCTGCTGCTGGCGGCGCTCAAGCCAGCCTTTAAGGACAAATAAGCGCAGCCCGCCCATCACCAGCAGCGCGCCCCAGATAAGCGTCGGCCACAGAAACCAGTAGCTTCCCGGAGAAGTCAGCAGGTTAATTGCGGCTAAACCGGCGCAGACAATCGCCCATACCAGCACGGAACGGTAGTAGCGATATTCGCGGGCAACGCGCCGTTTAGCCTCCTGAATGCGCATATCCAGCGCCTCTTCTGGCTCTGCCCCCGGGTCGCCGCCGTCGTCGTACAAATCGGTGACATTAAGGTCAAATGCCGCGGCGATGGCGCTCAGCGTTTCCAGGCTGGCCTGGCCGCCGTTTTCAATTCTCTGAATAGTTCTGACGCTCAGGGAAGAGAGCTCGGCGAGCTGTTCCTGAGACCAGGCGCGGGATAAGCGCAATGCTTTAATCTTGTTACTCATGGCTGGACATCCTCAAATGATTGAACCCGCCCTTACTATGGCCCGGCATGAGCAAAGCCAACACGACGCCGACGCGACACCAGCCTGACAGCAAACTGACACCGCCTGTCATCCGGGGCTGGCGCGGGCTTTGTGCTGATTATTTTACCCCGAGCCGCTTTGCCAGCCGGTGCAAATTTGCCACATCCACGCTCAATTGCCTGGCGCTTGCCGCCCAGTTATGTCCATTGTTTGCCAGCGCTTCAATAACCATAGCTCGCTGAAAGGCGTCGGTCGCCTCTCTTAAATTTTCGACCTGCGGCAGCGGCGCTAAATCTGGCTGATTGGGAACAGCCTCTGGCTGCCCGGAAAGCTGGAAATGATGAGGCAGCAGAACCAGTTCCCCTTCGGGATGGTTGGCGCGGGCCAGCACAATGGCACGATAAATAGCGTGCTCCAGCTCGCGAATGTTTCCCGGCCAGCCGTAATGCATCAACTGCCGGCGGGCAGCCTCGCTCAAGACAACCTGCCGCAGCCCCATTTTTACCCGGCTTTGCTCGCAGAAAAAACCGGCGAGCAGGGCAATATCCTCTCCGCGCTCGCGCAGCGGCGGAACATGCAGCGGGAACACGCTCAGGCGGTGGAACAGGTCGGCACGAAATTCTCCGGCCAGCACATGCTGTTTAAGGTCACGATTAGTCGCGGCCAGCACCCGGACGTCAACGCGCTGGCTGCGGTCATCGCCTACCCGCTGAATATCGCCATATTGCAGCACCCGCAGCAGCTTGGCCTGCAAAGCCAGAGGCAGCTCGCCAATCTCATCCAGGAACAGAGTGCCGTTGTCCGCCATTTCAAACTTGCCGGTGCGGTGGTGAATCGCGCCGGTAAATGCCCCTTTCACATGCCCGAACAGTTCGCTTTCGGCGACGCTTTCCGGCAGCGCGGCGCAGTTCAGATAAACCAGCGGGCTTGCCGAACGGGCCGATCCGGCATGAATTGCCCTGGCCACCAGCTCTTTTCCCACCCCGGTTTCCCCGGTGATCAGCACGTTTAAATCAGAAGCGGCAACGATATTGATCTCTTTTTTCAGCTGAGTAATCCCCGCCGACAGGCCGATCATCTCGCCAGCCTTGCCGCCGCCCGCCGCAGGCTTCGGCGCGCCTTCCGGCGTCTGCTTTTCCAGCCGCTCCAGCAGCAGCGCATTATTCAGCGCCCCGGAAGCCAGGACGCCAATCAGCCTCAGTTCTTCATCGCTGAAGCTGTCGAACTGTAGGGGATCCATTCCGTCCACGGTCAATGCGCCAATCAGGCTCTGGTCGGCAAACAGCGGCAGCCCAAGGCAGGCATGCACCTTCAAGTCTTCATGCTCGGGAATCAAACCATCATAAGGGTCCGGGAGCTCGCTGTCCGCCGGGAAGCGCACCACGTCCCCGGCTCTGGCAATGGCTTCAAGACGCGGGTGGGCATCAAGCGCAAAGCGCCTCCCCAGAACATCCGGCGCAAGGCCGTCGATAGCGAGCGGGTAGAAATGGCGTGCTTCATAGCGCAGGAGCGCGGTGGCATCGCCCCCCAGCAGGGTTCGCAGCGTGCGGATGACGCGGGAAAAACGGTCGGAATGGCTAATACCGCTTTGCAGCTCAATGGCAATAGCCGCCAGAGAAGATAACGACAGGCTCATGGTCAGGCTCCGGAAAAGACAATGAGCCAAGCTTACGCCCGCATAGTCATAATGACAAATAGAGCAGTCATAAAGACTATTTTTATAATTGTCATTTTGACAACATACAAAATCAATAAAAATAATTAAACATTAAAAATCAAATCAATACAAAACTGGCATGAAAACTGTAATAGAGCCTGTATCAGGACAAATAACGCTATTACATCAGTGAGGTTTTACATGGCTATTCAGGTTAAAAACAACATTCAGTGGGTTGGCCAGCGTGACTGGGAAGTTCGCGATTTTCACGGCACCGAATATAAAACCCTGCGCGGCAGCAGCTACAACAGCTATCTGATCCGTGAAGAAAAAAACGTGCTTATTGACACCGTGGACCATAAATTCAGCCGCGAGTTTGTGCAGAACCTGGAGCGTGAAATCGACCTCAACACGCTCGACTACATCATCATCAACCACGCGGAAGAAGACCACGCGGGCGCGCTGACCGAACTTATGTCCCGCATCCCGAACACGCCAATTTACTGCACGGCAAACGGCATCGACTCCATCAACGGGCACCACCATCACCCGGAATGGAACTTCAACGTGGTGAAAACCGGCGATACGCTTGATATCGGCAACGGCAAACAGCTTATCTTCGTCGAAACGCCAATGCTGCACTGGCCGGACAGCATGATGACCTACATGACCGGCGACGCGGTGCTGTTCAGCAACGACGCCTTCGGCCAGCATTACTGCGACGAACATCTGTTCAATGATGAAGTGGACCAGACCGAACTGTTCGAACAGTGCCAGCGCTACTACGCCAACATCCTGACGCCGTTCAGCCGCCTGGTCACGCCGAAGATTACCGAGATCCTCGGCTTTAACCTGCCGGTGGATATGATCGCCACTTCTCACGGCGTGGTATGGCGCGACAACCCGACGCAAATCGTCGAGCTGTACCTGAAGTGGGCAGCCGACTACCAGGAAGACCGCATCACCTTGTTCTACGACACCATGTCGAACAACACCCGCATGATGGCGGATGCCATCGCCCAGGGCATTACCGAAACCGACCCTCGCGTGGCGGTGAAAATCTTCAACGTTGCCCGCAGCGATAAAAACGAAATTCTGACCAACGTTTTCCGCTCCAAAGGCGTGCTGGTCGGCACCTCGACCATGAACAACGTGATGATGCCGAAAATCGCCGGGCTGGTAGAAGAGATAACCGGCCTGCGCTTTCGCAATAAACGCGCCAGCGCCTTCGGCTCCCACGGCTGGAGCGGCGGCGCGGTAGACCGCCTTTCTACTCGCCTGCAGGACGCCGGTTTTGAAATGTCTTTAAGCCTGAAAGCAAAATGGCGCCCGGACGGTAATGCGCTGGAGTTATGCCGCGAGCACGGTCGCGAAATCGCACGCCAGTGGGCGCTCACCCCGCTGCCTGCGGCGCAGAATAGCGTTACAGAAGCCGCTCCGGCAGCCGCAGAGCCAGCGGCAAACACCGATCTCGGCCCTTGCATGCAGTGCAGCGTCTGCCAGTGGATTTACGATCCGGCGAAAGGTGAACCTATGCAAAACGTTGAGCCGAATACGCCGTGGAGCGAAGTGCCGGATAATTTCCTCTGCCCTGAATGCTCGCTGGGCAAAGACGTCTTCGACGAACTGGCTACGGAGGTCAAATGAACCACGGCATCGTGATTATCGGCTCGGGCTTTGCCGCCCGCCAGCTGGTTAAAAATATCCGTAAACACAATGCAGAGGTGCCGATTCGGCTGATTGCCGCCGACAGCGTCGATGAATACAACAAACCCGATCTCAGCCACGTCATCAGCCTGAATCAGCGTGCCGAAGAGATGACCCGTCAGCCGGCAGGAGATTTTGCCGAACAGTACAACCTGACGCTACACGCCAACAGCTGGGTCAGTAGCATCGACCCGAAAAACAAGCGGGTGAAGTCTTCAGGGCGAGAGTGGCAGTACGACAAGCTGGTGCTGGCGACCGGCTCTTCCGCCCTGCTCCCGCCCATTGTGGGCAAGGAGCTGATGCTGACGCTCAATAGCCAGCAGGAGTATCAGGCCTGCGAGTCCAGACTGCGCGATGCTAAACGCGTGCTTATCCTCGGCGGCGGGCTGATAGGCAGCGAGCTGGCGATGGATTTTTGCCGGGCGGGCAAGCAAGTCGCTCTGGTGGACAACGCCGGTCACCTGATGGCTTCTCTGCTGCCGCCTGAAGTGAGCGGAAGGTTGCAGTCAAAACTCAGCCGAATGGGCGTCGAACTGCTGTTTAATCAGCGCCTGGAGTCGGTAAGCGAAACGGAGCCGGGATTGTGCGCCACGCTCAACAACGGGCGAAAAATCTATGCTGATGCGGTTGTCGCGGCTATTGGCCTGCGCCCGAACATCGGCCTGGCTCAGCACGCAGGGCTGGAGGTAAACCGAGGGATCAAGGTGAGCAGCCAGCTGCAAACTTCCGATCCGGATATCTATGCCCTGGGCGACTGCGCGGAAATCGACGGAAAAGTGCTGCCGTTCCTGCAACCGATACAGCTAAGCGCCATGACGCTGGCGAAAAACCTGCTCGGCGCGGAGCAACCGCTGAAGCTTCCGGCAATGCTGGTAAAAGTGAAAACGCCCGAAATGCCGCTGCATCTGGCCGGGGAAACCCAGCGCGAGGATTTATGCTGGCATATTACCGCCAGCGGCGAAGGGCTGATTGCCAAAGGGCTGAACGCCGAACAGCAGTTGAAGGCGTTTATCGTTAGCGAGGAGCATATGAAGCAGGCGTTTGCTTTAGTGCGGGAATTGCAGTTAGGGTGAAATGCCCTCACCCCGGCCCTCTCCGGGAGGAAGAGGGTGGAAAAAAGTAAGTTTCTGTACCTGGTTTTATCCTCTCCCCCTGTGGGGAGAGGGGCAAATATTTACAGCGCCTCAACCTTCTCAAAAGCCGCTCTTAAAACCTCCGGCGAAAGCGCCAAAGGCAAAGCGTGTATAGACTCCCCGGCCTGCAAAGTGCGGGCAATCACCTTATCCAGCTCGGCGCGATGATTAATATCCACATCCAGCTGCGCCAGGCGAGTGGGCAGGTTGAAACGCTTGTACGCCTGGGTAAGCTGAGCCAGCACGTCATCCTGCCCCAGCAATGCGCTCTGCACCAGAATTCCATAGGCCACTTTAGTCCCGTGCAGGAAGCGGTCAGTTTGCGGCAGCGTCGTCAGTCCGTTGTGTACCGCATGAGCGGCGGCAACGCGGGTATAGCGGTCACCCAGGCCGCCGACCATGCCGCCTCCGGCAACGATCGCCTCAACCACATCCAGAAACGCCTGGCTTAATTCGCCGTTATTCTGGTCTTCCAGCGCCTGCTCGCTGCTCTCCAGCAATACGTCGCGGATAGCCAGCGCCGCACCAATACCCAGGCGAACGGTTAGCGGAAGATTCTCCGGCTCAGGACTGAGCACCACCGCCTCATACCACTTCGCCAGCGTATCGCCGATGCCCGCCAGCAGGTATTCCTGTGGCGCACGCAGAATAATTTCCGGCTCCACCAGCACCAGATGGTTAGCATCGTTGAAGATTTCATAGCGCAGCGCCTGCCCGGCATCGTTATACCAGACCGACAGCGGCGTCCAGGCCGCGCAGGTCGCGGCGATAGTCGGAATCGCCACCACAGGAGCGTTCAGCCTTCTTGCCACCACTTTGGCCGTATCCAGCAGCGCGCCGCCGCCAATGCCAATCACCACCTGCCGCTCGCCGGACCGGGCAACCAGCTTCTGCACTTCGCTCTCGCTACAGTGGCCGCCAAAGGCAATATGCTTTGCGCCCGGGAGATTAAATGACGCCGGCAGGAAAGGATGCGCGGCCTCAAAAGCGCGCTCACCGTAGATCCACACCGCGTTGTTTAGCTCCTCTTCGCTGTAAAACTCGCTCAGGCGGGCAAGACTACCGGGATGGGAGAAGTAATTGGCGGGGCCGGTAACCACGCGGATAGCGGTGCTGGTCATGATTCATTTCCTTTCATGCGCTGACGGGATATATTCTATGCCGATGATATGTCCAGACATCTGGACGGCTAATATCATTTTGCTTTATCTTATGTCTTTTCGTTCATTGCCCGCAACCCAGAAGGCCGTTAAAAATTCGACAGATCAATTTATTAAACACGGATGCAGGCTCCGCCATGACAACGCTTAACCAGCTCGAGATGCGGCAGATATCCATCGCCTTCGGCGGCTTCAACGCCCTGAGCCAGGTTGATTTTCAGCTAGATGGTGGCTCGGTACACGCCCTGACCGGCGCAAACGGAGCGGGTAAATCAACGCTGATGGCGGTGCTTTCAGGGGCGCACGCTGATTATCAGGGCGAAATCCTGATTAACGGCGAAACGGTCGCTATCCGCAGCCCGCGAGATGCCAAACTGCTCGGTATTCACCTCGTGCAGCAGGAAGTTGACGTGGCGCTGATCCCCGGCCTGAGCGTCGGGGAAAACATCATGCTCGACAAGCTGGCAGAAGCGGGCCACCTCTACAGCTGGCCGCAGATTTACCGGCAGGCGCGCGCCGCGCTGGCGCAGCTGGAAGTAGCAATCGATGTGAAAAAGCGTATCGAGCAGTGTTCGCTGGCGGAAAAGCAGCAAATTCTGCTGGCGCGCGCCCTCTCCCATCGCTGCCGTTTTCTTGTCCTCGACGAGCCTACGGCTCCGCTGGACAGCCAGGAGAGCGAGCACCTGTTCCGCGTGGTGCAGCGGCTACAGCAAAGCGGCATCGGCGTGGTGTTTATCTCCCACCGCATTCACGAGCTGAAGGCGATTTGCGACCAGATGACGGTCCTGCGCGACGGCAAACTGGTGGACACCGGCCCGATGGGGCATCTCAGCGGCGAAGAAATTGTTGAAAAAATGCTCGGCCACCAGCTCGACGATATTTATCCTCCGCACCGCCCGCCGGTTGCGAACAACACGCTGCTTGAGGTGGAAGGGCTTCATGACGATGTGCTGCTGCGAGATATTTCTTTGCGGCTGAATAAGGGCGAAATTCTCGGCATTGCCGGGCTGGCGGGCGCGGGCAAAACCGAGCTGTGCAAGGCGCTGTTCGGCGCTACGCGCAGTACCGTCGCGCGCGGCGAATTGAAGGGGAAAAACTGGCGGCCAAAAGACCCCGCGGATTCCGTGACGCACGGCGTGGTGCTGGTGCCGGAAGAACGCCGTAAAGAAGGCATTTTTATCGACGAGTCGGTCACCATGAACCTTGCGGTCAGCGCCGACAATCAGTTCTCCCGCTGGGGATTATTCGACCACCGCAAAGCGAAGCGCTGGGCGGAGGAAACTATTCAGCGGCTGGGGATCCGCACCAGCGGCCCGGCGCAAACGCTGCGCCGTCTTTCGGGCGGCAATCAGCAAAAAGTCGCCATCGGCAAGTGGCTGCGCAGCGAAGCCGAAGTGCTGATTTTTGACGAGCCGACCAAGGGCGTGGACATCAAAGCCAAAACCGACCTCTTCGTGCTGATAGACCAGCTGGCTCGCCAGGGTAAAGGGGTGATTTACGCCTCCGGCGAGTTTGCCGAACTGGTCGGGCTATGCGACCGCATCTGCGTGCTGTGGGACGGGCGCATCGTCGCCGAGCTTGACGGCCACCAGGCCACCGAAGAAACACTTTTACTCTACTCCACCGGAGGAACGCCCGCGTGAGCAAAGCATTATCCCTTAAGGCCGGCGTTTCCGGCCGCCAGCAGTTTTTTGACTTTCTCTACAAATGGGGGATGTTGCTTACCGTTGTTGCCCTGGTGGCGCTGTTCGGCATCGCTTCAGACAGCTTCCTTGAGCCAAACAACATCATCAACATCCTGCGCTCAATCGCCATCGTCACGGTCATTGCCGTCGGCGTATCGATTTCGCTCACCGTCGGCGGGTTTGATTTGTCCGTTGGCTCCACCGCTTCTCTGGCAAACGCGCTGGTCATTTCACTGTTCGTCTGGCACGGCTTCGGCACCACGGAAGCGATTATCACGACGCTGGTGCTTTGCACTCTGGTCGGGCTGTTTAACGCCTTCCTGATAGTGGTCCTGAAAATTCCCGATATGCTCGCCACCCTCGCCAGCCTGTTTGTTATCCAGGGCGTGGCGATGACCTACAGCTACGGCGGCTCGATTACAGAAAATATGGTGCTGCCGAGCGGCGACATGGCCGAAGGCACTATTCCTGCAAGCTTCGGACTTCTGGGCCAGGTGCCGACTATCGTCATCATCATGCTGGTGGTAACCCTGGTGGCACAGCTCGCACTTTCCCTGACCAAACACGGCCGACGCATGTATGCCATCGGCGGCAACCCGGAAGCGGCGCGCCTTTCCGGTATTCGAACCACCCGCTACCGCGTGGCGGCCTACGTGCTGGCATCTTTACTCGCGGGGCTGGGCGGCATTCTGCTTGCGTCGCGCATTGGCTCGTCGCAGGTCAATGCCGGTGGCGGCTACCTGATGGATGCCGTGGCCGCCGCATGGATTGGCTTTTCTCTTGCAGGTTCCGGTAAACCAAACGCCCTCGGCACGCTGGTTGGCGCGGTGATTCTGGGCGTGCTGCAAAACGGGCTGGTGATGCTCTCCGTGCCCTACTACGCGATGGACATAATTAAAGGCCTGGTGCTGGCCGCAGCGCTGGCGATTACTTACATACAACGACGCTAAAACAACATTCACACAGGGTAACGACGATGAAAAAATTAACCACCTCTTTGCTGGCGCTGAGCCTGTTTTCCGCTCTGCCGGGCTACGCGGCAACCGTGACTCCGGTGCCGGAAAAGATCGCCGCTCATGACGGCCCTATTCGCATTGCCGTTATCCGCAACCTGGGTTCAGACGACAACACCACTCAGTTTGTTGCCGGCGCGGTTCAGCAGGCTAAAAAACTGGGCTTTAAGGTCAGCACTTTCCTGAGCAACGGCGACGATGCCCGCTTCCAGGACTTTGTGAACCAGGCCATCAGCCAGAAATATGACGGGATCATTCTTTCTCAGGGCCGCGACCCGTACTCAACCGAGCTGGTGAAAAAAGCCGTTGCCGCCGGTATTGCCGTCTCGGTCTTTGATACTGCCGTTAACAGCGCTATTCCCGGCGTGACCGTGACCCAGCAGGACGATGCCTCGCTGACCGACCTCTCCTTCGGCCAGCTGGTAAAAGACTTCAACGGCAAAGCCAATATCATCAAACTGTGGGTGGCCGGTTTCCCGCCAATGGAACGCCGCCAGACCGCTTACCAGGCGTTGCTAAAAGCTAACCCTGGCATCAAAGAGCTGGAGTCCATCGGAGCCGTTTCTTCCGACGTACAGGGCGATACCGCCAACAAAGTCGGCGCGGTACTGGCTAAATATCCAAAAGGAAAAATCGACGCTATCTGGGGCACGTGGGACGCTTTCAGCCAGGGCGCTTATAAAGCGTTGCAGGAGAACGGCCGCACCGAAATCAAACTCTACAGCATCGACGTTTCCAACCAGGATATTCAACTGATGCGCGAAACAAACAGCCCGTGGAAAGTGAGCGTGGCGGTCGATCCTAAGCTTATCGGTGCCACCAACGTGCGCCTGGTAGCCTACAAAATTGCCGGGGAGACAACGCCTGCTACCTATGATTTTAAAGCCGCAGCCATTCCTCAGGCGCTGCTGGCAAGCCAGCCGGGGCCGGTAAACGTGTCTTCTCTGGGCAAAATCATTCCGGGCTGGGGCCAGACCGACGACTTTATTGCGCCGTGGTTTGCCACCCTCGAAGCTAAAAACAAATAAGGAGGGCCGATGGCACTGCCACAACCCGAATACAGCCGCAATATGCGGCTTATCGGCCACAGCGATCAGGGAGGAAAACCGGACGGCGTGCAGTTGATGGTGCATCGCGGTTACGCCTACATCGGCCATATGGTTTCCCAGGGCTTCTCAATTGTTGACGTCCGAGACCCGAAGCACCCGAAGGCGGCGGGCTTTGTGCCTGCCCCACCGGGCACCTGGAACATCCATTTGCAGGCGCATGATGACCTGCTGCTGGTTATCAACGCCCGCGACCTGTTTGCCGACGTTCGCTTTGCCGATGAAAAGGTTTACTACACCAAATCGGTGGGTGAAACGGTGCGTGACGTTCAGGACAAGGGCTGGAGCGCCGGGCTGCGTATTTTTGATATCTCCACGCCGGATAAACCGAAAGAAATCAGCTTCCTGTCGCTTAGCGGCATCGGCATTCACCGCTGCTGGTACGTTGGCGGGCGCTGGGCTTATGTTTCGGCGCTGATCGACGGTTTTAGCGACTATATTTTCCTGACTATCGATCTTGCCGACCCTCGCAACCCGCAGGTGGCGGGCAACTGGTGGTTACCGGGGATGAATACCGCCGCGGGCGAGCAGCCGACCTGGCCGGAAGGCAAGCGCTATGCGCTGCACCACGCAATAATCAGCGGCGACACGGCGTATGCCAGCTGGCGCGACGGCGGCCTGACGCTGCTGGACGTTTCAGACCGCTCGCAGCCTCAACTCATCAGCCACCGCAACTGGAGCCCGCCGTTTGGCGGCGGCACCCATACCGCGCTGCCGCTGCCGAACAGAGACTTGCTGGTGGTGCTGGACGAAGCGGTGCTGGACAATCAGGAAGACGGCGAGAAGCTTATCTGGCTGTTTGATATTCGCGACCCGGCGAATCCGGTCAGCATCTCGACCTTCCCGCAGCCGGACGAAGTTGATTATGTGGCAAAAGGCGCGCACTTTGGGCCGCACAACCTTCACGAAAACCGACCGGGGAGCTTTATCAGCGACACGCTGATTTTCGCGACGTATCAAAACGCGGGCGTCAGGGCTTACGATATTTCCAATCCGTATCGCCCGGTAGAAACCGGAGCGCTGGTTCCGGCCGCGCCAGAGAAAATGATGGATACCCGGCCAGGACGACCGCGCATTATCCAGTCCTGCGATGTGTTTGTGGATGCAGAAGGAATTATTTACAGCACCGATTATAACGGCGGACTGTCGATTATTGAGTATTTGGGATAGCTTGCCCCTCACCCCGACCCTCTCCCCACGGGGGAGAGGGGGAAAAGGAAGGACCTCGCTGCGGGACTTAAAGCAACTCTTAAGCAGCGGATTATTGCGTGAACGGAATCCTCTCCGAACTGACATAGACGGCTGTAACCAGTAGAGATAACCTCTATAAGCTCGGCTATGTTCCGTTCACCCGTAAATCTGTTTTCCCTGCACGCCCAGAGAACGGTGAACGTGTCAGGGGAAATTACGCCATTCCCCCTGACAACCCCCGGCGCCGGCAAACTCATCGCCGCAAGCGGTAAACCCCCGTCTATCACCCAAACATTCGGGGTCGTTCGCGATCCGTTCCCGACGATCGCTCTCTTTCGCTGCTCCCGGCAGCTCCACCCCGTCTGAGTTGGGTCAAAGCCGGGGGCGTTGAGAGCCGGGGACAAGGGAGTGGCTTTTGGACTTAACGCGACATAGAGTTTCAGAGTGGCTGCAAGCCTGAAGCGCGGCACTTGTTCCGGCTTAAATCGCCTCCGTTTTCTCTCCGACTGACCAGGGTCCGCACGCCGGGAGCGGGTTAGGGTGAGGGCCCGTAAGGGAAAAACTCAACCTTTCTGACGAACTCTGGCAATAAACTCCTCCACCGAATCCACCTGCCCGGCAATCAGAATCAGGAATTTACCCAGCTCGATTGCGTGGCTGATGCAGGCCAGACGGGTCGCTTCATCTTCAATGCTTTCAAGATCGCTAACGTGAGACAGGCCGACAGAGCGGCGGATAAGCTCGGTGCCGCAGAAACCTACCGCATCAATCCACACTTTTTGCAGGAATTGCTCGACGTAGCCTTCGGTTGCCAGCGCGGCGTCGCGGGTTTCACTGCGGGCCAGAACGGTGAAACGCTCTGTGAAGGTGAGCCACAGTTCCTGAATATCTTTCAGGCGCTGCTCGCGATGGCTTGCCGCATCGCGCGGGCCAAAATGTCCCGGCAGCGCGCAGTAGTTCAGCAGCAGGTTGCCAACGGCGGTGCCGATGTCGAAGCCAATCGGGCCAACGTATCCGAATTCGGCATCAATCGCCTTCAGGCTGCCTTCGGCGACAAAAATCGAGCCGCTGTGAATATCGCCGTGCAGCAGTGCCTCGGCGCTGGAGAAGAATTTATGTTTCAGCTGGGCTACCGCAAGCCTGAGCTCACGGTCGTTGCGCAGGGCCGCGACCTGCGGCTCCAGATCCGCCGGATAATTATTACGCTCATGAACCTGATACGGATCGTTGAAGAACAGATCCTCGGTGATCTCGCACATTTCCGGGTTAATAAAACGCCCTACCAGCGCTTTTTTCGCGTGCGGATGCAGGTAAAAGTCGGAGGTGTGGAACAGCGTTTTTGCGAGATAGTCGCCAAGCTGGCTCGCCGCCTGGGGGTAGTAAGCGCCCTTAACCAGCTCGCCGCGCCAGATACGATGGCTGGAGAGATCTTCCATCACCATCACCGCCAGCTCCGCGTCGTAATGCACCACGTTTACCGTGTGCTCCGGGCTGTGCCGATAGTGTTCAACCAGGGTCTGCGCTTCAATACGCGCCCGGTCGAGAGTCAGCGGCCAGGACTCGCCCACGCAGCGCACATACGGCAGCGCCTGCTTGACGATAATCCGGCTAACGCCCTGGGTATCAAAGATTTTAAAGACCAGGTTGAGGTTGCCGTCGCCCACTTCCTGCGCGTCCACCAGCTCTGAGGGCGAAGCCAGCCCGCCAAACTGTTGAGCGTATGCCACTGCATCTGCGGCGTTAAAAGTGCGGTATTGCGACATGGCGAGCCTCTCAGAAAATAAAATTAAACAAGACGTTTGGACGTCTATACATCTGGAAGCCATGTTGGCACAATATGCTGCAACAACGCAACATGGAATTAACACACATGCAGAATTTAAAAACCACCAGCCTTGAAGTGAAGGATAGCCAGCTCTGGATCCTCGACCAGCAGGCGCTGCCGCAGCAAAAAAACTGGCTGGCCGCCCACACTGTAGAGCAGTTGGTTGCCCATATTCATACCCTGAGCGTGCGCGGCGCGCCGCTTATCGGGCTGTCTGCCAGCCTGCTGCTGGCGCTGCTGGCGGAACAAGGTTTTTCCAAGCCGCAGCTTGCTGAAGCGCTGGAAACCCTCAGAGCCTCCCGCCCGACCGCCGTAAACCTGATGAACAACCTCGACCGCATGAAGCAGGCCCTGGCGCAGGACGACTTTGTTGCGGCGCTGGGTGAGGAAGCGCTGCGCCTGGTGGCGGAAGATAAAGTGCTGTGCGACAACATCGCTACCACAGGCGCAACGCTTGTGAAGCCCGGCAGCCGTCTGCTGACTCACTGCAACACCGGCGGCCTGGCTACCGCAGGTGTCGGCACCGCGCTCGGCGTTATCCAGCGCGCCTTCAGCGAAGGCAATGTTGCCAATGTTTGGGTGGATGAGACTCGCCCGCTGTTACAGGGCGGCAGGCTTACCGCCTGGGAGCTTGGCGAGCTGGGTATCCCGTATCAGCTGATCTGCGACTCGATGGCTGCCAGCCTGATGGGGAAAAAACAGGTTGATGCTATTTGGGTGGGCGCGGACCGCATCGCGGCGAATGGCGACGTGGCAAATAAAATCGGCACCTACAGTCTGGCGGTGCTGGCGCATTACCACGGCATTCCGTTTTACGTTGCTGCCCCGCATACTACGCTGGACAGAAGCTGCCCGAACGGCGAAGCGATTCCCATCGAACAGCGTGCGGCAAGCGAAGTCACGGGCGTGACGGGAAGTTTTGGCAGCGTGCAGTGGGCGCCGGAAAATGCGACGGTTTATAATCCGGCGTTTGATGTCACTCCGGCTGAATTGATTAGCGGCTGGATCCTGGACACCGGCGTGGTGACGCCGGAACAGGTTCGGGATGGGGTATTTTTACCGCTGAAATAACCCCCCCTCATCCTGGCCTTCTCCCCAAAGGGGAGAAGGGATAAAAGAAGGGTGATGTTACCCGTGCAGGGGTAGCCTTTTACCTATCTTTCTTTCAAAAAATTCAAGGGTGGCTCTTTAAATCAGTCGTTATTCCGTTCACCCATAGATCTGTTTCCCCTGCACATTCCGAAAACAGTGAACGTGTCAGGTGGCATTACGCCATGCCCCCTGACGACCCCCGGCGCCCGGCAGGCTCATCGCCGCTGAAGCGGTAAACCCGCCGGTTATCACCCAAACATTCGGGGTCGTTCGCGATTCGTTCCCGACGATCGCTCTCTTTCGCTGCTCCCGACAGCTCAACCCCGCCTGAGTTGGGTCATAACCGGGGGCGATGAGAGCCGGGAACAAGGGCGTGGCTGTGAGACTTGCAGCGACTGTGACGCTCAACGTGCTGTGGGTTAAAAGCGAGGCTGAATCCCGGCTTAAATCGCCTCCATTTTCTCTCCGACTGGCCAGGGTCCGGCCGTCGGGAACGGACGGAGGCTGTGAGCGTCGGGAACGCATCTCAGCCGACCCAGGACTGGGAGATAAAACGGAGGTCTGCCGCTTCAGCGGCCGATTTATTTGGCCGGGAGTCCGGGGTCTCGGGGGAATGACGGTGATTCTCCCGAGACGTTCACCGGTACGGTGGGTGCATATAAAACAGAACTGGAAGTGAACGGAATATTTTCCGCTCCTACATAGTTGCGGGAATTTGTGACTAAGTTACAGCCCTTCCAGGGAGAAACTCAACTCAACAACTACGGCAGGCGCGGGTAAGCATCCGCAATCGCATCACCGGTAAAGTGAGCCACCCAGCCTTCCGGGTTATCGAAAATGCGGATCGCGGTAAAGTGCGGCTCGGAACCCATATCAAACCAGTGCGGCGTACCGGCCGGAACGGAGATCAAATCGTTTTTCTCGCACAGGATCTGATAGACACGGCCATCCAGATGCAGGCAGAACAGCCCTGCACCCTCAACAAAGAAACGCACTTCATCTTCGCCGTGGGTATGCTCGGAGAGGAATTTGGTGCGCAGCACGTCTTTTTGCGGGTTATCGGCACGAAGGCTGATAACATCCCAGCTTTGATAGCCCTTCTCTTCCACCAGCTTATCGATAGCGTGCTGATAGGCGTTGATGACCGTTTCAGGCGTAGGGTTGGCTCCTAAATCCTGGTTAGCTTCCCAGCGCTCAAAACGCACGTCTTTAGCGTTTAGCTGCTCGCGAATTTGCTCCGCATCCGTGCTGTGCCATACCGGCTCCTTTGCTTCGGTATCGGTAAAAATGGTTAATGCGCTCATGAAGAAAACGACTCCGGATTAATGTGGTCGAAACGGTTGACCTGGCGATGACTGCTGGCTTCGTCGGCCTCGCCGCGAATCAGCTGTACGGTATTCCAGCCCGCTTCCCGTGCGGCATCCAGCTCCTGGTGAATATCAGACAAGAACAGCAGCGCTTCGGGCGCAATCCCGGTCTGCTGCGCGATGTTGCGATAGGACTGCACTTCACGCTTGGCGCCGACATGGGTATCAAAGTATCCGCTAAACAAGCCGGTGATATCGCCGGCGTCGCTGTAGCCAAATAACAGCTTCTGCGCCGCCACCGAGCCGGACGAATAAACGTACAAATCAACACCCTGCTGTTTCCAGGCCTCCAGCGCGGGCAGAACGTCATCATAGAGATGGCCGGTGAAGTCACCATTCACGTAGCCATCCCGCCAGATTAAGCCCTGCAGCGCCTTCAGCGCGGTAGATTTACGATCTACATCCATGAAGCTAAATAATGTCTCAATCAGCCGGTCAATATCCGCCTGCGGTTCATTAATTTCCGTCCGCAGGTCGTTGAGGATTTCGCTAATCTCGTTGTGGTGCTCGCGCACATACCCGGCCAGCCGCTCGCGGGCGTAGGGAAAAAGGATGTTATGCACGAAGCGGATGTCGCTGGTGGTGCCTTCAATATCGGTAACAATGGCGCGGATCATTCTCTCTCCAGCCGTTAGCTCGGCTTTATGTTGGCAACGAGTGTCATTATTATTTAGACGTCTAAGCGTCTTGATTGCTAAATCTTAACATCGTGTTATAGTCCCGGCAACACAGGGAAACACACGCATCACGTTTAAGGTCGTAGAATAATGAGCCACTCCCCTTTGATTCCAGAAAGCAAACTGCCGGCACTCGGCACCACTATCTTTAGTCAGATGAGCGCGCTGGCGCAGCAACATAAGGCTATCAACCTTTCGCAGGGCTTCCCGGATTTTGACGGCCCACGCTATTTGCAAGAGCGCCTGGCGTATCACGTTAGCCAGGGCGCCAACCAGTACGCGCCGATGACCGGCGTGCAGGCGCTGCGCGAAGCCATTGCCGATAAAACTCAAAAACTACACGGCCACAAACCTGATGCCAACAGCGACATCACCGTTACCGCTGGCGCAACCGAAGCGCTTTATGCCGCGATAACCGCTCTGGTTCGCCCTGGCGACGAAGTTATCTGTTTTGATCCGAGTTACGACAGCTACGCCCCGGCCGTAACGCTTTCCGGCGGCGTACTCAAACGTATTGCGCTCCAGCCGCCGCACTTCCGCGTTGACTGGCAGGAGTTTGCGGCGCTGCTTAGCCCGCGTACTCGCCTGGTTATTCTTAACACACCGCATAACCCGTCCGCTACCGTGTGGCATAAAAGTGATTTTGCCGCGCTGTGGCAGGCCATTGAGCAGCATGAGGTTTATGTTCTCAGCGACGAGGTTTATGAGCATATTTGCTTCGATGAAGAAGGCCACGCCAGCGTGCTTGCTCATCCGCAGCTGCGCGAGCGCGCTATCGCCGTCTCTTCGTTCGGGAAAACCTTCCATATGACCGGCTGGAAGGTGGGTTATTGCGTGGCTCCGGCGGCGCTTAGCGCCGAGCTGCGCAAAGTGCACCAGTACCTGACGTTCGCAGTTAACACCCCGGCGCAGCTCGCCATTGCGGATATGCTGAACGCCGAGCCGGAGCACTATCAGGAATTGCCTGAGTTCTATCGCGCCCGCCGCGACCGCTTTATTGAAGCGTTAGCCGACAGCCGTTTTGAAATTCTGCCGTGCGAAGGCACCTACTTCCTGCTGGCGGACTACAGCGCAATCTCCGACCTGGATGACGTGAGTTTCTGCCAGTGGCTGACGAAGGAAGTGGGCGTGGCGGCAATCCCGCTTTCGGTATTCTGCGCGGACGCGTTCCCGCACAAGCTGATTCGCCTGTGCTTTGCCAAACAAGAAGCCACGCTTGATGCAGCGGCCGAGAGGTTGTGCAGGGTTTGAGCCTGAATTCCCCGTCGCAGGACGGGGAAGATTAAAGCCCGAGAATTTCTTTGACGAACGGAATGGTGAGCTTGCGCTGGGCGGTGATTGAAGCGCGATCGAGCTGATCGAGCGTCATAAACAGAGTGCGCATTTCGCGGTCGAGGCGTTTAAGCAGAAAACGACCCACGTCTTCCGGCAGTTCAAAACCGCGCAGGCGGGCACGCAGCTGGAGCGCCTGTAATTTGTCGTTATCGGAAAGCGGCTGTAGCTTGTAGATTTGCCCCCAGTCGAGCCGCGAAGCCAGATCCGGTAATTGCAGATTTAACTGACGCGGAGGGCGATCGCCGGTGATCAGCAGGCGCGTTTTGCCGGACTCGAGAATGCGGTTATAAAGATTGAAGATCGCCATTTCCCACGGTTCATCCCCCGCCACGCATTCAATGTTATCGATGCACACCAGAGAAAGCTGTTCCATGCCGTCGAGCACTTCCGGTACGAACCAGGTGCGCTTATCCAGCGGCACATAGCCCACGGCTTCACCACGCTGGGAAAGCTCCGCGCACGCGGCATGAAGCAGATGGCTTCGCCCGCCGCCTTCGCGCGACCAGAAATAGATATACCCGCTGTGATCCTGACGGAGAACCGCTTGCAGCGCGGCTAACAAAGAAGGGTTGTCGCCCGGCCAGAAACTCGCAAAGGTTTCATCGTCGGGAAGATAGAGTGGCAGTGAGAGCTGTGCCGGCGTATTCAGAAGTACCTCAACCATAACAGGCAGAAAATCGCGATGAGTCTACCACAGTTTTGGGGGTGGATAGAACCGGGCGAGGATCCGCCCGGTTTTAAGAGGATTACGACTGGGCGTCGTTCTCTTTGGCGTCCAGAACAACTTCTTCCGGGCGCAGGATGCTAATCAGCTTGAAAATCAGGCTCAGGCCCACGCCAACGATGGTCGCCAGCGCCATGCCCTTCAGTTCGGCCGCGCCGATGTGAACTTTCGCGCCGCTCACGCCGATAATCAGGATAACTGAAGTCAGGATCAGGTTTTGCGCTTTGCTGTAATCCACTTTGGACTCGATCAGCACACGAATACCGGACGCGCCGATCACTCCGTAAAGCAGCAGGGAAACGCCGCCCATAACCGGCACCGGGATAATTTGGATAGCCGCCGCCAGCTTGCCCACGCAGGAAAGCAGAATCGCGATGATCGCCGCGCCGCCGATAACCCAGGTGGAGTAAACGCGGGTGATGGCCATTACGCCGATGTTCTCGCCGTAGGTAGTGTTTGGCGTGGAGCCGAAGAAGCCGGAGAAAATGGTCGAGATGCCGTTAGCAAACATCGAGCGGTGCAGGCCCGGGTCGCGAATCAGGTCTTTTTTAACGATGTTGGCGGTCACCACCAGGTGGCCAACGTGCTCGGCAATCACCACCAGCGCGGCAGGCAGGATGGTGAAGATAGCGAACCATTCAAAACGCGGCGTGTAGAAGGTTGGCAGCGCGAACCAGTGCGCTTCGCGAATTGGCGTAACATCAACCACGCCCATCGCGAAGGAGAGCGCGTAGCCCGCCAGTACGCCGATAAGGATCGGGATAATCGCCATAAAGCCGCGGAACAGCACCGAGCCGAATACCGTTACCGCCAGCGTCACCAGAGAAATGATAATGGTGGTGGAATCAGGCGAACTGCCTTCGGCCGGTAACAGGCCAGCCATGTTGGCTGCTACGCCAGCCAGCTCCAGACCGATGACGGCAACAATCGCGCCCATTGCCGCAGGCGGGAACATCACGTCCAGCCATCCGGTGCCGGCTTTTTTCACAATCAGCGCCACGATGCAGAACAGCACGCCGCACATAATAAAGCCGCCCAGCGCCACTTCATAACCCAGCGGCAACAGCAGCAGCACGGGAGAGATAAACGCGAAGCTTGAGCCCAGGTAAGCCGGGATTTTACCTTTACAGATAAACAGATACAGCAGCGTGCCGATACCGTTAAACAGCAGCACCGTGGCCGGGTTAATGTGGAACAGAATCGGCACCAGGACCGTTGCGCCGAACATGGCAAACAGATGCTGAAGACTTAACGGAATCGTTTGCAATAAAGGTGGTCTTTCACTGACCCCGATAGCACGGCGTGTCATGTTGGTTTTCCTCTGAGTATGATTTTAGACGTACGGTGTTTGCTGAAATCAAAAAAAAGCCGACTTTCGAAGTCGGCTGCTTTTATTATTTAGTACCAAATATCTTGTCGCCCGCGTCACCGAGGCCGGGAATGATGTATCCGTGCTCGTTCAGCCCCTGGTCGATAGAAGCGGTGAACAGCTCCACATCCGGGTGGGCTTTTTCCAGCGCCGCGATGCCTTCCGGCGCGGCAACCAGAACCAGCACTTTAATGCTGGTGCAGCCCGCTTTTTTCAGCAGGTCGATAGTGGCAATCATGGAACCGCCGGTCGCCAGCATCGGGTCAACCACCAGCGCCATGCGCTCTTCTATATTAGAAACCAGCTTCTGGAAGTAAGGAACCGGCTGCAGGGTCTCTTCGTCACGGTAAACGCCCACCACGCTGATACGCGCGCTTGGTACGTTTTCCAGCACCCCTTCCATCATGCCAAGACCGGCACGCAGAATTGGCACAACGGTAATTTTCTTACCTTTGATCTGGTCAACTTCCACCGGGCCGTTCCAGCCTTCGATGGTGACCTTCTCGGTTTCCAGATCCGCGGTGGCTTCGTAAGTCAGCAGGCTGCCAACTTCTGAGGCGAGTTCACGAAAGCGCTTGGTGCTGATGTCTTGCTCACGCATCAGGCCCAGCTTGTGTTTGACGAGTGGGTGTTTCACTTCCACGATCTTCATACTCTTTCTCCCCCGAGATAGTTGGCTACCACAAAAAAAATCGCCGGATTATACCGCTTTTTTGCCGCTGCGCTACAGCTAATGGGATGATCGAGATCAACCGGACTGGAATGAGTCTATCTCAGGAATTCTTTTCTTGCCGATGATAAGAGGCTCGCAAACGTTTGCCTGCACTGTTAGAATTGCCGCGTTTTTTATTTCATGCCATCCGTGGGGAACCCGCAGTGACCGATAAAACCTCTCTCAGCTATAAAGATGCCGGTGTAGATATTGATGCTGGTAACGCTCTGGTCGACAGAATTAAAGGCGTAGTGAAAAAGACCCGCCGCCCGGAAGTGATGGGTGGACTGGGCGGTTTCGGTGCGCTGTGCGCGTTGCCTCAAAAATATCGCGAACCGGTTCTGGTTTCCGGCACCGACGGTGTGGGCACCAAGCTGCGTCTGGCAATGGATTTAAAGCGTCACGACGCTATCGGCATCGATCTTGTGGCGATGTGTGTTAACGACCTGGTGGTTCAGGGCGCCGAGCCGCTGTTCTTCCTCGACTACTACGCTACCGGCAAGCTGGACGTGGATACCGCCGCCAGCGTTATCACCGGCATCGCCGAGGGCTGCTTACAGTCTGGCTGCTCGCTGGTAGGCGGCGAAACTGCCGAAATGCCAGGCATGTACCACGGTGAAGATTACGACGTCGCAGGGTTCTGCGTAGGCGTGGTTGAGAAGTCTGAAATCATCGACGGCTCCAAAGTGGCCGACGGCGACGTGCTGATTGCTCTGGGTTCAAGCGGCCCGCACTCTAACGGCTACTCTCTGGTGCGCAAAGTGCTGGAAGTCAGCGGTACCGATCCTCTGGCGACAGAGCTGGAAGGTAAACCGCTGGCGGACCACCTGCTGGAGCCTACCCGTATTTACGTGAAAAACATTCTTGAGCTGATTGAGCAGGTAGACGTGCACGCCATCGCCCACCTCACCGGCGGCGGTTTCTGGGAAAACATTCCGCGCGTGCTGCCGGACAATACTCAGGCCGTTATCACCGAATCCTCCTGGCAGTGGCCGGCGGTATTCAGCTGGTTACAGCAGGCCGGAAACATCAGCCGTCACGAGATGTACCGCACCTTTAACTGCGGCGTGGGCATGCTTATTGCGCTGCCTGCCGCCGAAGCGGATAAAGCGGTTGAGTTGATGCAGGCCAAAGGTGAAAAGGCGTGGAAAATCGGTATTATCAAAGCATCTGATTCCGAAGAGCGCGTGGTCATCGAGTAATGAAACACATCGTGGTGCTGATTTCCGGCAACGGAAGTAACCTGCAGGCCATTATTGACGCCTGCAAGCAGAAGAAGATAAACGGCACCATCAGCGCGGTGTTCAGTAACAAGGCCGAAGCCTTCGGCCTTGAACGCGCCCGCGAAGCCGGCATTGCTGCCCATGCTCTGGCGGCCAGCGAGTTCGCCAGTCGCGAAGCGTTCGACCGCCAGTTGATGCAGGAAATAGACGCTTACGCACCGGACGTTGTGGTGCTGGCGGGCTATATGCGCATTCTTAGCCCGGCTTTTGTGGCTCGCTACAGCGGCCGCCTGCTCAACATCCACCCTTCACTGCTGCCGAAATACCCCGGCCTGCATACGCACCGCCAGGTGCTGGAAAACGGCGATGAAGAACACGGCACGTCGGTGCACTTTGTTACCGATGAGCTTGACGGCGGGCCGGTTATTTTGCAGGCCAAGGTGCCGGTGTTTGAGGGCGATGACGAAGATGATGTTACCGCCCGCGTTCAGCACCAGGAGCACGCTATCTACCCTCTGGTCGTCAGTTGGTTCCTTGAAGACCGCCTGAAAATGCGCCACAACGCTGCCTGGCTGGACGGCGTACAGCTGCCCCCGCAGGGATACGCAGCAGAATAATGACGGTAAAAAGGGCTTCGGCCCTTTTTTTGTATTTATCTCTCATAAAGTTGTCATGGTCAGATGAGAGACTTTCATCTGCATAGTTGGACATTCTCCGCTAAAGCTCGCCATAATAACTGACGTGACGGTGACGGCATTGCCACGTCCACGAAAACGGAGTGTGAGGACTAATGGGTCAGGATAAGCTGTATATCGAAAAAGAACTGAGCTGGTTGTCTTTTAACGAACGCGTTCTGCAGGAAGCGGCGGACAAGCTCAACCCGTTGATTGAAAGGATGCGTTTTCTCGGCATCTATTCCAATAACCTCGATGAATTCTATAAAGTCCGCTTCGCCGAACTGAAACGGCGTATTTTGATCAGTGAAGAACAAGGTTCTCCCTCCAACCAGCGCCACCTGCTGAACAAGATCCAGTCCCGGGTGCTGAAAGCCGACCAGGAGTTCGACGGCCTGTACAATGATTTGCTGCTGGAGATGGCACGCAATCAAATCTTCCTGATTAACGAGCGCCAGCTTTCAGAAAACCAGCAAAGCTGGCTACGCAGCTACTTCAAACACCAGCTTCGCCCGCACATCACGCCGATTCTGATTAACCGCGACACCGACCTGGTGCAGTTCCTGAAGGACGATTACACCTATCTGGCGGTAGAGATTATTCGCGGCGACACCCTTCGCTATGCGCTGCTGGAAATTCCGTCGGACAAAGTCCCTCGCTTCGTGAACCTGCCGCCGGAAGCACCGCGCCGCCGCAAGCCGATGATCCTGCTGGATAACATCCTGCGCTATTGCCTCGACGATATCTTTAAAGGCTTCTTCGACTACGATGCGCTCAACGCCTACTCGATGAAGATGACGCGCGACGCCGAGTACGACCTGGTCACCGAGATGGAGTCCAGCCTGCTGGAGCTGATGTCTTCGAGCCTGAAGCAGCGCCTGACCGCCGAGCCGGTGCGTTTCGTTTACCAGCGCGACATGCCGGATGCGATGGTTGAAATGCTGCGCGATAAGCTGACCATTTCAAACTACGACTCGATTATCCCCGGCGGCCGTTACCACAACTTTAAAGACTTTATTGGCTTCCCGAACGTCGGCAAAGCTAACCTGGTGAACAAGCCGCTGCCGCGCCTGCGCCACATCGGGTTCGATAAATTCCGCAACGGGTTCGACGCAATTCGTGAACGCGACGTGCTGCTTTATTACCCGTACCACACGTTTGAACACGTCCTCGAACTGCTGCGTCAGGCTTCGTTCGACCCAAGCGTGCTGGCGATTAAAATCAATATTTACCGCGTGGCGAAAGACTCGCGCATTATTGATTCGATGATCCACGCCGCCCATAACGGCAAGAAAGTGACCGTGGTCGTTGAGCTACAGGCGCGTTTTGACGAAGAGGCCAACATCCATTGGGCCAAGCGCCTGACTGCCGCCGGAGTACACGTTATCTTCTCCGCGCCGGGGCTGAAAATTCACGCCAAGCTGTTCCTTATCTCGCGTATGGAAGGTGAAGAGATCGTGCGTTATGCGCACATCGGCACCGGCAACTTTAACGAGAAAACCGCGCGGCTTTATACCGACTACTCGCTGTTAACCGCCGATGCGCGCATTACCAATGAAGTGCGTCGGGTATTTAACTTTATCGAAAACCCTTATCGCCCGGTGACCTTCGATTATCTGCTGGTTTCGCCGCAAAACTCGCGTCGCCTGCTGTATGATTTGGTTGACCGTGAGATAGCTAACGCCCAGAAAGGTCAGCCGGCGGGAATAACGCTGAAGCTGAACAACCTGGTCGATAAAGGACTGGTTGACCGGCTGTATGCGGCGTCCAGTTCCGGCGTGAAGGTAAACCTGCTGGTGCGCGGCATGTGTTCTCTGATTCCAGAACTGGAAGGCATCAGCGATAATATCCGCGTGATAAGTATCGTTGACCGTTATCTCGAGCACGACCGGGTGTATATCTTTGAAAACGGCGGCGACAAAAAAGTATTCCTGTCTTCCGCCGACTGGATGACCCGTAACATCGATTATCGTATTGAAGTAGCCGTCCCGGTCCTCGATCCGCGTCTTAAGCAGCGTATGCTTGATATCATTGATATCCAGCTAAATGACACTGTAAAAGCGCGCATCATCGACAAAGAACTGAGTAATCGCTATGTGCCGCGCGGCAACCGCCGTAAGGTGCGTTCTCAATTAGCGATCTACGATTATATTAAATCTCTGGAACAACCTGACTAACGCTCTCAGGCGAAGATAAATTATGCCGATATCAAACCATGCTCCACGGCCGCAGGAGTTCGCTGCGGTCGACCTCGGCTCGAACAGTTTCCACATGGTAATAGCCCGTGTGGTGGATGGCGCCATGCAAATCATTGGCCGCCTGAAACAACGCGTGCACCTCGCGGACGGCCTCGGCCCTGATAATAAGTTAAGTGAGGAGGCCATGGAGCGTGGGCTTTCCTGTCTGGCGCTGTTTGCCGAACGTCTGCAGGGATTTGCAGCCGACAACGTGTGCATTGTGGGCACCCACTCGCTGCGCGAGGCCACCAATGCCGCCGAGTTTCTGAAACGTGCTGAGAAAGTTATCCCCTACCCAATTGAAATCATTCCCGGGAACGAGGAAGCGCGCCTGATTTTTATGGGCGTGGAACACACTCAGCCGGAGCGCGGCCGCAAGCTGGTTATTGATATCGGCGGCGGCTCTACCGAGCTGGTTATCGGCGAAGATTTTGAGCCAATGCTGGTCGAAAGCCGCCGTATGGGCTGCGTCAGCTTTGCGCAAAACTTCTTCCCGGGCGGCGCTATCAGCCCGGAAAGCTTTAAGCGCGCGCGTCTGGCGGCCATCCAGAAGCTGGAAACCCTCTCCTGGCAGTATCGCCTGCAGGGCTGGAAAGTGGCGCTTGGCGCGTCCGGCTCGATTAAAGCCGCGCATGAAGTGCTTATCGAAATGGGTGAAAAAGACGGGATGATCACCCCGGAACGCCTGGAGATGCTGCAACAGGAAGTGCTGAAGTTTAAAACCTTCGACTCGCTAAGCCTGCCGGGACTCTCCGAAGAGCGTAAAGCGGTGTTTGTGCCGGGGCTGGCGATTTTATGCGGCGTGTTTGACGCGCTGGCTATCCGCGAGCTGCGTCTTTCAGACGGCGCGCTGCGCGAAGGCGTGCTGTACGAAATGGAAGGCCGCTTCCGCCACCAGGATATCCGTATTCGCACCGCGCAAAGCCTGGCGGAGCAGTACCACATCGACAGCGACCAGGCCCGCCGGGTGCTGGAAACCGTCGAACTGCTTTACCAGCAGTGGGAAACGCAGAACAAGAAGCTGGCTAACCCGCAGATGACCGCCCTGCTGAAATGGGCCGCGATGCTGCACGAGGTTGGGTTGAGCATCAACCACAGCGGCATGCACCGCCACTCGGCCTATATTCTGCAAAACAGCAACCTGCCCGGCTTCAACCAGGAGCAGCAGATGCTGATGGCTTCCCTGGTTCGCTATCACCGCAAGGCGATTAAGCTTGACGATTTGCCGCGCTTTACGCTGTTTAAAAAGAAACAGTTCCTGCCGCTAATCCAGGTTATCCGTCTTGCCACGCTGCTCAATAACCAGCGCCAGGCAACGACCACGCCGCCAACGCTGGTGCTGGAAACCGACGACAACCACTGGACGCTGCGCTTCCCGCACGACTGGTTTAGCCAGAACACGCTGGTGCAGCTCGACCTGGAGCGTGAGCAGCAGTACTGGGAAAGCATGACCGGATGGAAGCTCATTATTGAAGAAGAGGCCGCTCCGGCCCTCTCCGCCTGATAATTACTCCAGCCCCTTCGCGCCAGACGGTGCGGAGGGCGCTGCTTCTTCCACCAGACTTTCCAGCGTCTGTGGGCGGCCAATTAAATAGCCCTGAACGTAATCAATGCCCATCGCCCGCACCGCCTCTTTAAGCTCCTCGGTTTCGACGTACTCGGCCACCACCTGCATCTTCTTCATTCGCGCCAGCTGGCATATCGAACTGACCACCTGATAGTCGAGGCTGCTGGTCAAAATATTGCGGATAAAGCTACCGTCAATTTTCAGGATATCCGCGCTCAGCTCCTTGAGGCGCGCATAGCTAGCGTAGCCGGTGCCGAAGTCGTCTATAGCCACCCGGCAGCCCATTCTTTGCAGCATTTTTAGCGTCAGGTTCGCCTGCTCGAGGTTGGTTAACGAGTGGCTTTCGGTTATCTCAAACACCAATTGCCACGGCTCAATTTGGTACTTCGTCAGCAGATGCTGGATTTCTGTAGGCAGTTGAGCCTGGCAAACCGAAGCCGGAGTCAGGTTAATGGCAAGCCTGCAGCCCGGCAGGCTTGACCGATGCAGGTCCATAAACTGCAGCGCGGAGTTAAGCACCCACTGGTCAATGCGCGATGAAAGGCCAAATTCGTGGGCAACCGGCAGGAACAGATCCGGGGAAAGCAGCTCGCCTTTATCCCCACGCATTCTCAACAGCACTTCGTGATAGACATCGCCGCGCAGCCCTTCGATGCGCTGCGCCATCAGCACAAAGAGATTGTTATCCAGCGCGCTTTGCAGCCGGTTCATCATCTCTACTTTGCGCTTCACCGCATTCTGCACATGATTCGAGCCTTTCTGTTGCAGGCTTTCAGGGTGCTGGGTGGAGAGCGAAAGCCCCGCCATCGTGCTGAGCTCGCCGAGCAGCAGGTAGAGATGGGACACCGGGTGGCGCACAAAGCAATAGCTAAGGCCGACCTGTGGCTGAAGCGGCATACCATCCCAGATAAAGCGGAACCGCTTTACATGCTCATAAATGGACTCGATTTTATCCTGATGAGACTCATAGTTGAGCCGCAGGGCAAGATCGTGCCCGGAAAGGTTATAAACCTTCTCGCCCGGCGCCAGTTCGTTGCGCAGAAACTCCGCCAGCTGCTGCTTATACTGAATGCGCAGCAGCACGCCATAATTGCGCCCAAGCAGCTCCAGTTCGGGGATAGAGATAAGGCCCAGCGCCGACCAGGGGTAATTCCCAAGGTCGCGACACAGGGCGCGCAGGTTCGGCATTTGCATCATCGGGTCAATAAAGGCAACGCGCCGGGCTTTATGATGCAAAAAACGCTGGCGAGTAGTCACCGCAGCCATCAAATAAATAGTGATGGAGAAGACCGCATAGCAGGATGAGGCTATAGCCAGATGCAGCTGGAACCCCATATCTGGCGGGAGATAATTATGGAACCCGCTGCACAGAATAATCAGGACAATTGTCCAGATATTGGTAATAAACAGGAAGCCAAAGCGCATCGCACCCCACAACATAACCGGCAGGATCAGCGTCAGGGTATAGTCGGTATTAAATATCGTTTTGCTTTGGCTAATAGGGAACAGCAGCAGCCAAATAAGCAGGCTGACGGCCGCCACCCAAAGCACTGTTTCGCTCCGGGTAACGCCCTTTTGCCGCTGAGCCATCATTCGTGACCAGAAACTTTTGATAAATCGCGGGTTAACAATCATCCGCAAAATAAAATAGAAGAACGGCAGCCCGGTTAATCCCCCGACTAATACAGCCTGAAAATTAATTAATGTTCGTGCGCTCCACGGCGTGGCTGAAAGAATAGAAAATGCCGTGTCATACCAGCCTAAAAATAACCCAAATTCATAAAGTATGAGGAACAGAGAAGCATTAACCAGCACCAGCCAAAACATACGCTGAGCGGTAAATTGCAGCGTGCCAAAGGCTACCGAACTGCGCCGTGGCACAAAATAGAGGTAGCAGCGCCAGCTAATCACTATCGGCACCAAAAAATGTAATACCGCCAGCAGCGCTATCCAGCTTCCCTGAGAAGGGAAGTAGCGAATTATTAGCGCAAGGATAATGCCGGGAAATGCCGCACGCCCAAACAGCACGACAAATGCGGTCAGCAGCGGCAATGACATATACAGCAGGAACACCCGCGCACCGTCCATCACCGTTTGCGCGTTGAATGTTGCGGCCAGGGGCAGCAGCAGGCTCGGTAGAATTAAGGGCAACGCCCACCATTTATTTTTCGTTTTGTTATACCAGGTCGCTAATTGCATACTTCTTCGCCAGAATTCCTGTTCCTCTTCGGGTCTCTCCCCGGAGATCCAACCCGGGATGTTATTGCCATATTGCTACGGCGCGGAGAGCAAATTTTAGTTAGCTAACATCAATGATAATTGATGCATATCAGTATCGAACACTCGAACAACGCGTGAAGGAAAAATTTGAACTAAAGCCCCATCAGCTTAGCTTACAATAGCGCCTGCCAATGCCCATTAACTGCCCGGAATTTAGCGGTTGACCTACTTTTACGCGCTGAAGAATTGACCTCGCTTGCTCAGTGTGACTAAATAACCGCGTCGCCCGCAGTTGCCGGGCCAATCCTAAGGACCCTTGCGTGACACAGGTTACGACTATGCAAAGACGAAACCGTTTTAATAATCGCATGACCCGCATCATTCTGCTCATCAGTTTTCTGTTCTTTTTTGGTCGCTTTATTTATTCCTCTATTGGCGCCTGGTATCACCATCAGGATAAAAAAGTAGAGGCACAGCAAAGCAGCCAGCAGGTTGATAGCGCTAACCGCTAGCTGTTACCCCCTCCCTTTGCGGCACATGCCCGGCAAAAGATACCCGACGCTCAGTTGTTCAAAAATGCTTATTCCGGCGACCGACGGCCCCATCGGCTTGACCTAAGGTTAACTTGAGGTCGTAAAGTTGCGCCATTGAAAACAGCAACATGAGCGATTTATGAAAAATATTGATGTCGGCTTCACCCACGTCGCCTTTATGGTGAAAGATCTTGATAAGAGCATCGATTTTTACCTCCGCTACACCGCAATGAAGGTTATCCACCAGCGCGAGCCAGACCTGCCGGACGCACGTAAAGTCGCCTGGCTGAGCGACCGTACCCGCCCCTTTGCGCTGGTACTGGTTCAGGCGGATAACCACACCGACACGCCGCTCGGCGGATTTGGCCACCTGGGCGTAGCCTGCGCCACCCAACAAGAGATTGACCAGAAAACCGAAATGGCGAGAGCCGAAGGTGTCCTGCGCAGAGAGCCTGAACAGCTCGGCGACCCGGTTGGCTATTTTGTTTTCTTCGCCGACCCCGACGGCAACACGCTCGAACTCTCTTACGGCCAGCGCGTGGGCATTGAGTCTATGTAGCCTATTCAGGGCGGTAACTGTACCGCCCAAATCCTGCTCTTTTAGCCGCCCAACTTCGGCCGCTGAACGCCCTTCTCGCTAAATCATTTTCTGTTCTAAGCATAGCAATTTATATTCCTACCAGCTTTAGCGGCGACGATTTACTCTCTGCCAAATTAATCGGCAAATTGGCATCAGTGGTTGGCTAAATGAGTGGAAGATCCTCAGTTTATTTAAATGAAGAGCAGCGGGAATTCGTGCATAAATTGCAGCGCTCCTGGCTATGGCGCACGGAGCTACCGACCTGGCTGCTGATTATTACTATTTATGGCGGCTGGTTTGCCACGGTAGCCTGGTGGAAAACCCTCGGTTTATTCCCGGCCACGCTGCTGCTCATCTGGTTCAGCACCTGGTACATGTCATTGCAGCACGAGCTGCTGCACGGCCATCCGACTCGTTTCAAACGGCTGAACCAGCTGTTTGGGCTGCTGCCGTTTTCTATCTGGTATCCTTACGGCACCTACCGCGACCTGCATCTCAAGCATCACCAGGATGAAGATTTAACCGTGCCGGAAACCGACCCGGAGAGTTATTACTTTACCCGCCGCCGCTGGCAGCACTTTAGCGGCGTTCAGCGCGTGCTTGTGCGCCTGCGCAACACCTTCCCCGGCCGCCTGTTATTAACGCCGATACTCACCATGCGCTGGACGGTGCTCAATATCCTGGAATCATTTCGCAGCGGCAACCGCCCGGCCATCGCCATGTGGGTAGTACACCTGGTTCTGCTGGTTCCGGTACTCGGCTGGCTGGTACAGCACGATTTTTCGGTCATCTATTATCTACTGGCCGTCACCTGGCCCATGCTGGCGATGACCAAAGTTCGCTCCTTCTTCGAACACCGCGCCGCTGAAGACCCGGAAGCGCGCACCGTAATTAACGAAGCCGGGATGTTCTGGAGACTGCTGTTCCTGAATCTCAATTATCACTCGGTACACCACGACCTGCCGCGCGTGCCGTGGTACGGCCTGCCGACGGTTTACCGCGCCTATAAAGAGGAATACCTGAAACGTAATCAGGGCTTCTTTGTGAACGGCTACGGCGAGCTGATGCGCGAGCATCTGATTAAACCGATCAAGGTTGAAATCAACCCGTTCTTCCCGGACGGACGCCTGGCGCAGGATACTTTGCAGCAGGAGAAAGCCCATGAGTAAGCTGATTTCCCTGCCGATGTACGATGTGCATCACCCGGATACGGAAGCGTTGCTGGGGGCATTGCGCCAGTTACTGAACGAGGAGGGGCTGGAAGGCAGCAAGCTGCTCTATAGCGAGCCGGAAGACCGCCTTGCCCACTGGCAGAGACCGGAGCTGCTGCTAAGCCAGACCTGCGGCTACCCGCTGCGCGCCCTGCTCCCGGATGTTCAGGTCGTTGGCACGTTTCATTACCGCGCCACGGGCTGCGAAGGCTTCAACTACAGCAGTCTGCTGGTCGTTCGGGAGGCTGACGCCGACAAAACGCTTCAGGACTTCCGCAACAAGCGGGTTATTTGCAACAGCGAAGACTCGCAGTCCGGCTATCACACGCTGCGTAGCCTGGTGGCTCCGCTACAAAAGGATGGGCGATTCTTCTCAGAAATTACGTTTAGCGGCAGCCACCGGCAGTCTATGGCCGAAGTGAAAGCCGGTGCGGGGGATATCGCAGCTATTGACGCGGTCACCTGGGCACTGGTCAGCCAGCACGAACCAGAACGAGTTCAGGGTCTTGCCGTCATCGGCACGACATCAAGGGTTCCTGGCCTGCCGATGATAACTTCGGCGCAGACTTCCGCGGAGGATTTGGCTGCGTTACGCCGGGCGCTGAAGCGGCTGGTGAGCGAGCCAGAATGGCGTGAGATCCGCGAAGCGCTGCTGATTACAGACTTTAGCGTGACCCATCGCGATGACTATCAGCCTATTAGCGATGCCGCGCAGAAGGCTGCCGCGAGTGGATTAGTGACGCTTTAGGTTATTGGGCTTTACCTTTTCCCCCAGAGAACCGTGCCGCGCTTCAAAACCACAGTCACGCTGAACATCACTGTTGCTTCCGTCTCACAGCCACGCCCTTGTTCCCGGCTCTCATCGCCCCCGGTTATGACCCAACTCAGGCGGGGTTGAGCTGCCGGGAGCAGCGAAAGAGAGCGATCGTCGGGAACGGATCGCGAACGACCCCGAATGTTTGGGTGATAACCGGCGGGTTTACCGCTTCAGCGGCGATGAGCTCGCCGGGCGCCGGGGGTTGTCAGGGGGCATGGCGTAATGCCACCTGACACGTTCACCGGCCCGGTGACTACATATAAATATGGACTTGAGGTGAACGGAACCTCATCCAATCCTTCATAGACAATATTTGTGACTAAGAACCAGAGTCCTTATCACCCATGCCTGAACTGATTCACCACCGGCGGCAATCCCAGCTTCTCACGCAGCGTTCCCGGGCGGTAGGCCTGCTGCATCACGCCGCTTTTCTTCAGGAGTGGCGCAACCTGGTCGATAAAGTTATCAAAATCGACCGGCAGGAACGGGAACATCAGGTTATAGCCGTCAACCGCTCCGGCGTGGAATGCCTCGCTTAGCGTGGCGGCAACTTCTTCCGCCGTGCCGATAACCAGCCAGCTGTCCGAGCTTTGAAGCAGCAATCTTCCCAGTTCCAGCACCGTCAGCTTCGGATCGTAGCCTTTGATTATCTGCAAAGCGGTTCGCAACCCGTCGAAGCCGTTCTCTTCCGGCAGCGGCGGCAGCGGGGAATGCGGATCGTACTCGCTGAGATCCATCCTCAGGTAAGTCCCCAGCAGATCCAACGCCATGCCGTCGTTCATCAGTTGCTGAATAAGCTGCTGCCGCTCTTCTTTTTCTTCCGGGCTATTCACCACCACCGGCAACACGCCGCCGAGGATCTTGAAGTGCTCCGGAGAGCGCCCCAGCTCGCGCAGCCGCCTGTCCATATCCGCGCGGTACGCCAGGCCCTTCTCAATATTGCTCATAAAGACAAAGTGGATATCTGCTTGGGCGGCAGCCAGCTGCTTGCCGGACTCGGAAGACCCCGCCTGCACCACAATCGGGTGACCCTGGGGCGGGCGCGGCACGTTAAGCGGCCCGCGTACCTTAAAGAATTTGCCTTCGTGGTTCAGGGGATGTACACGCTCGGGGTTCGCAAAATAGCCGGTCTGCTTGTCTATCAACACCGCATCATCTTCCCAGGAATCCCACAGCTTGCGCACCACGTCGATAAACTCGGCCGCCCGCTCGTAGCGCCTGCCGTGCTCCGGCAGCGTATCCAGACCATAGTTAGCGGCCTCTTCCGGCAGCCAGGACGTGACGACGTTCCAGCTGGCACGCCCCTCGCTAAGAAAGTCCAGCGAGGCAAAATAGCGCGCCAGGTTATACGGCTCGGTATAGGAAGTTGAGGCGGTAGCCATCAGGCCGATGTTTTCGGTCGTGGCCGCCAGCGCTGCCAGCAGCGTAATCGGCTCCAGGCGCGGATTGGCATAATGCGGGATGCCGCTCGGCACCGTATCCCAGATGGCTACGTGATCGGCAATGAAAATATTGTCGAGCGTTGCGGCCTCGGCTTTACGCGCCAGCTCGGCGTAATACTTCAGGCTGTAAATTTCTTTGCCGGGAGCCTCCGGGTGCCGCCATGAAAAGCGGTAGTCGCCCTGAGGGTTAAAAAAGAACAGGTTAAAAATGGCGGTAGCTTGCGACATGTCGGGATACTCGTAGTGAAATGGCCCTCCCTGGCCGGGGACTCTTTATTTAGCGGCCAGTTTTTCTTTTACCCACTGGTCGGCAACTTTAGCCGGATCTTTATGATCGACATCCACCAGCTTGTTCAGCTGGATTAAATCTTGGGTGGTTAACTTAGCGGAGATGTTATTAAGAATTTCTTCGACCTTCGGCGAAACGGAGCCTTTATGGATCAGCGGCACCAGGTTTTGCGCAGGCTGTTCGTGCTTGTCATCTTCCAGCACAACCCATTTTTCCTTCAGCAGGTCGCCCTGGGTAGAAACCAGCGTGGCGACGTCAATCTTGCCGGAGTTCAGCGCCAGGCGGCTCAGCGGGCCACCGATATCCAGCGACTTGAAGGATTTGAATTTAATGCCGTACACGCGCTCCAGGCCCGGCAGGCCGAGGGCTCGAGTGGCGACTTCTGGCGGGCCGCCAACCACCAGCTCAGGTGCGACTTTCGCCAGGTCGGACAGCGTTTTCAGATTATATTTTTTAGCCGTTTCTTCACGCACGCCCCACGCGGTAATAGACGCGGCCGGAGAAGGATTCAGCAGCACCAGGTCAGCTGGCAGCGCCTGCTTCAGCTCGTCCGAAACTTCCTGCTCGGTGGTCGCCTTGCTGCCGCCGTGATAGTAGTTAAGCAACGCGCCAAGGTATTCCGGCACCACGTCCAGTTCGCCGGTTTTCAGCGCCGGAATAATGATTTCGCGGTTGCCGAGGTTCAGGCGGGTTTTCACATCTATGCCCTGGTGCTTCAGCGCGCTGGCGTAGATATTGGCCAACACCGTTTGCTCAGAGTAGTTCGCCCCGCCGATGGTGACGGTTTCCGCATGAGCGGCGAAGCCTGCGCTTGCCAGCCCCGCGGCCAGTAAAGTAACCCGGAAGCCCCTGCCTGCTGTGGATAACCAGTTTTTTATCATCATAACCCTTCTCTCTTTTATGTTGTGTTGTGCGCAGGTCTTAGCCTGCCGTTGGCACTGCAAAATTGAACCAGCGCTTCGCCGCCTGCGACATCAGCAGTTCACAGCCAATCGCCAGCAGCGAGATAACAAGCGAACCGGCGATAACCTGGGGATAATCACGCTGGCCCAGGCCATCGATAAGAAAGCGCCCTAAGCCATCCAGCCCGGCATAGGCCGCCACCACCGCAGTGGCGATAAGCTGCAATAGCGAGGTACGAATGCCGGCAAAGATCAGCGGCATCGCCAGCGGAATGCGCACTTTCAGCAGGCTTTGCAGCGGCGTCATGCCCATAGCTTTGGCGGCATCGCACAGCGTTTGATCCGCATGGCTAATGCCGACGTAGGTATTGGTCAGCATCGGCGGGATAGCCAGCGCCACCAGGGCGATAAACACCGGCACATCGTTAAAACCGAGCAGCATGATGCACAGCAAAATAATCCCCAGCGAAGGGAACGCCTGCCCGATGTTAAACAGGTTGATCGCCAGGAAGCCGCCGCGCCGCCAGTAGCCGAACAGGATGCCGAGCGGCTGGGCGATGAGCGCCCCAATAACGAGGCTAATCAGCACGTAATAAAGATGCTCCGCGAAGCGATGCCAGATGCCCAGATCGCCGCTCCAGTGGTCGGCCTGCAGGAACCACAGCCAGGTCTCATGGAGAATATTCATCAGCGCGTCCACCCGGTCAGGCTGTACCCAAGGCGGGTTATCAGCAGGTCAAGAAACAGCGACAGCACCAGGCTCAGCGCCAGGCTGACGAGGATCGGCGTCAAAAAGTTTTGGTTAAACCCGAGGATCATCAACTGCCCCAGCCCGCCCTGGCCGATAAGCGCGGTAACGATAACCAGCCCCACCAGCGTGACCGAAGCAATACGCAGCCCGGCAAACAGCGCGGGCAGGATCAGAAACAGTTCAACTTCAATAAAGCGGCCAAAGCGCGTATAGCCGAGCGCCCTTCCGGATTCCAGCACGTCCGCAGGCAGCTTCTGCATACCCGCCAGCACGTTACGCAGCAGGATCAGCAGGGAATAGAGCGTAAGGCCAATTACCGCCGTGGTAATCGACAGCCCGGTCCACGGCAGCAGCAAAATAAAAAGCGCCAGCGAAGGGATGGTAAACAGCACGCCGCTCAGCGAGATCAGCGGCCCGGCAAGCGCGGGCCAGGCAATGGAAAGCAGCAGCATAATCGCGGTCAGCACCGTGCCCATCGCCAGCGACAGCAGCACCATCTGCAAATGTTGCAGCATCAACTCGCCGATCATGTCCAGATTGTCGGTCACCCATTGCCAGTCAATCATTGCGGTGCAGCTCCTGGTGGCGGTTAAGCGCGTCGCTCAGAACGCCGCTATCGATAGCGCCCGCGTAGTGGCCTTCCGCCGTCACGCGCACCAGCACGCCCTGCGGCACGTCCAGCAATGTGCTGTAAACATGGCGCAGCGACTGCCCTTCTTCGGCAATACGCACCGCCGCCTGCTGCCCGTTTTCCTGCCAGTGCAGCGGCCGCTTTTCAGCGTCCAGCACCAAAGCTCGCTGCTGCCCGAGCAGCGGATGCTCGCCGGATAGCGGCACGCCATCGTGAGTGAGAACCGGCACGTCGTGGCGCGGCAGGTCGCCGACCCGCATCATGCCGAGGCGTTTGAGGTTAGGTTCCGGGCCGATGAAGTCGCGCACAAAGTCGCTGGCGGGCCAGGAGAGAATATTGTCCGGGGTATCAAACTGAGCCAGATGCCCGCCCTCGCGGAAGATAGCGATGCGGTCGCCGAGCCGAATGGCTTCGTTGATGTCGTGAGTGACCAGAATAATGGTTTTGTGCAGCCGGGCCTGAAGCTCCAGCAGGTCGCCCTGCAACTTGTCCCGTACCACCGGGTCGATGGCGGCAAAAGGCTCGTCCATCAGCAAAATTGGCGGGTCCGCCGCCAGCGCGCGGGCAATAGAGACGCGGCTTTGCTGCCCGCCGGAAAGCTGGTGCGGGTAACGCTTGAGCACTAAAGGATTGAGCGACATCAGCGCCACCAGCTCGTCAATGCGCCGGGCAATCGCACGTTTGTCCCAGCCCAACAGGCGCGGCACGGTGGCAATATTTTCCGCTACGGTACGATGGGGGAACAGCGCCGGGCTTTGCATCACAAAGCCAATCTTGCGGCGAATCTGAATAATGTCGGCGCTGGAGAGCGGCTGACCCTGGATATAGACCTCGCCGCTGTCCGGAATGTCCAGCCGGTTAATCATCCTCAGGGTGGTGGTTTTCCCGCAGCCGCTGGGGCCAACGAAGGTGCAAAACTCCCCTTCGTTAATCGTCATATTCAGCGAATTGATTGCGTGCTGCACATTGCCCGGATAGATCTTATTGATGTTTTCTAGTTGAATCATGATGCTTCTGAACTTCCTCATACCGCGCAACCGAAGCCTGACGGGCTTATACGTTTCAGCACACTTCGGGGCAGTATTGCAGAGTCAAATGCGTTCACAAATTCAACATGATGCTAAGAATTGCCGGAAAATAACTATCAGCAATCATCGGGTTATTTCTTATAAAAACAACAAATAAGGTAGCTATTTAAAAGCCATTTCTCCCGCTACTATCGGGAATACACGCCAAAGCGATGATCAACAGGGAGAAGCCGCTATGCCACAGATTTATGCTCGCCCATTAACGGCGGGAGACACGATCGCCGTGTTTTCCCCCTCATCGGCGGCTACCGCGTTTGCCCCGCAGCGCTACCAAAGGGCAAAAGCGTTTATTGAGTCACAGGGATTTTTTCTGCAGGAAGGCAGCCTGACGGGCAAAAAGGATTTCTGGCGTTCAGGCTCCATTCGCGAGCGGGCGGATGAGTTTAATGCCCTTTTACACGACCCCAACGTGCGCTGCATTATCTCGGCCATCGGCGGCTTAAACAGCAACTCGCTGCTGCCTTATATCGACTACGCACAGCTGATGAAAGATCCCAAAATTATCATCGGCTATTCGGACGTGACCGCCCTGCTGGCGGGTATCTATCAGAAAATTGGGCTGATTACCTTTTATGGCCCGGCGGTGGTGGCTTCTTTGGGTGAATTCCCTCCGCTGGTCGACAGCACGTTTGACTATTTCCTCAATATCCTCAGCCGACCGCAAGCGTTGCCGTACACCCTGAGCCAGCCCGCAGAATGGACCGAGGAGATGCTCGACTGGGAAACGCAGTCCCGGGCGAAGACCCTGCAGCCAGGCAGCTGGTGCTTCGAGGGTGAAGGCAAGGTAGAAGGCCGCGTGATTGGCGGCAACCTGAATACGCTTTACGGCATCTGGGGCAGCGAATACATGCCCGATATCAACCGGGGCGATATTCTGTTTATTGAAGACAGCCTGCACAGCGCGGCGGAATTGGAGCGAGAGTTTTCCCATCTTTTGCTGTGCGGCGTGTTCGACCGCATCGCCGCCATTGTGCTCGGCAGACACGAGCTGTTTGACGACCAGGACAGCGGAAAAACGCCGCTGCAGATCCTGAGGGAAGTGCTGAACGACCGCGAGATCCCCATAGTCTCTGATTTTGACTGCTGCCACACGCACCCAATGCTGACGCTCCCGCTCGGCGTGCGGATGCGCATCGACTTTGACAGCCGGGAGATATCGCTGACCAGTAAGTGGCTGGAAGCCGCTCAATAATCGAAAGCCAGCATGCCCGAGCGCCAGACGCTGGTCGTGCGGATCAGCGCCTTATCACGCAGGAAGTTAATCAGCGTGGCGATCACTTTGTCATGACGTAGCTCAGGGCGCGTAACGATGAACAGGTGGCGGCGCAGAGGCTGAGGCAAATCCAGAATACGCATATTATCCGGCACCGGCAGCACGGAAAGCCACGGCATAATAGAGAACCCCAGCCCCTGATTTACCAGCCCTACGATGCCGCTATCGCTGGCAAGTTTATGCACAACCTCGTTACGCAGCCCCATTTCGCGGCAACGTTCAACCGCGGGATTCAGAGTATTTGCGCTCGGTTGAATAAACGGCAGCTTTTCCAGTTGATGCCAGTTAAAGGGCTGCTGTAACCGAAAACTGCGCGGCAGCATAAGCACATACGGGTCGCTGATGTACGGCACGCCGTGCAGCGAGCCCGGATAGCCCTGAATGGTAATGCCGATGTCCGCCCGCCCGGACACCACGGCGTCGTTAAGGTGATGGTATTCCGTCGCGCTGTCATCAATGTCCAGATGGATATCGGGCAGGGCCGTGGCGAGCGCCTCAAAATACGGCGGCAGCAGGTTGGCCGTCGCGCTGCGAAAGCAGGCCACGCGCACGCGCCCGGCGAGCTGCGGCGCTTCTGCCGCCGTCTGCTCAATGCCATCCAGCAGGTGCATGATTTTTTTAGCATCTTTGAGGATTTGCGAGCAGGCAGCAGTCGGAATACAGCCGCTGCGCGAACGGTGCAACAGACGAACGTTCAGGTGCTGTTCCAGCTCGGCAATGGCATGGCTGATGCGCGACTGAGTACAGCCCAATGCTGCGGCTGCGGCGCTAAAACCATTGTTTTCAACTACGGCTATCAGCATTTCTAGCTGATTCAGCTTTATTCCTGCCATGTTTTCAGTCAGTTATTGGAAGGGGCATGCTTCGACGAATCGAATTTCTTCATAGATAAGGAAAACATATCACGGTTTTCGGTTGCCGCCTATCGGCCTTCTTTCCCATCATAAAGCCAGCCAGTACGGCGCATAAAAGCAAAAACGCACCACCCGAACCAAGCACTTTTAAGGAAAACCTGAGCATGCCCGGCATCATCCATTACGGCACCTTTGTTGTCTCTTTCATCCTGCTGTTAATCATTCCCGGCCCCGGCAATCTGATCCTGATCACCAGCGCCAGCAAAGGCGGCGCGCGCAGCGGTTATCTCTGCCTGATGGGGATTATACTGGGCGACCAGGTGCTGCTGTGGCTTGCCATTGCGGGCGTGGCGGCGCTGCTTGAGTCCTCGCCTCACGTTTTCCAGGTGATTAAATGGCTGGGTGCCGCCTACCTGCTGTGGATGGGTGCGCAACTGCTGATGAAGGCAAAAACCGGCGCGCCACCGCCGCCGGTGACAGGCAAAAGAACGCCGTTTCTACAGGGCCTGGTCATCACCCTGATGAACCCCAAACCCATTTTGTTTTACGTGATGTTCCTGCCGCTGTTTATCGACCCGGCAAGCAGTTTGGGGATCCCAACGTTCGCGATTCTTGCAGGTACCGCCGCCGCGCTGACCTTTATCTATTGTTCGATAATGATTTTTCTGACCACGTCGCTTGCCGAAAAGGTCCGTACTCGCCCCGGCATGGTCTACCTGCTGGAGAAAGCCACCGGCCTGTTCCTGGCGCTGTTTGCCTTTAAGCTGGCATTTTTTAGCTGATGCTCATGACTAAGCGAAAATAGCGGGGCTGATTAACACCCCGCATTGAGCTTATTCAAAACGCCGCAACTCCCGGGGTAGCTGGCTAAATAGCTCATAGCCGTCGTCGGTTATCAGCAACATATCTTCCAGCATGATAGCCCCAACCCCGATGCCGTAGTAAGGCGTTTCCACGCTAAAGACCATGCCTGGCTCAAAGGTTTCGGTGGCCGCTGCGCTAATAAAAGGTGCCTCCTCCAGGCCTAAGAACAGCCCATCGCCATGCCCTAAATGACCCCGATTATAGTGCGGTAAGCCATTAGCTTTGATTTTGCTCATCGTGTCGTTAAACACATGGCTGAGCTTAACGCCCGGGCCAATCAGGCTGAGCATATGCTCGTGGCCCTGCAAAATCGTTTGGTAGATTCGTTCGGCCATGGCCGTTGGCTGCCCGAACACCACTGTACGCGCCAAATCCGCGCCATAACCGGCCACATCCACGCCGCAGTCAAATTTGATTAAATCCCCCGATTTAACGGGTTCACGGCTCGGAATGAGTTTGGGCGCAAAATCATCGCCCACCGAGATCAAATGAAAGCGCGAAAGGTTCGTCTCCGGGTGCTGCATCACGGCCGCTTTATAGGCGGCGGTGAGATCCCAAGCCGAACAACCCTCGCCAATCGCCTTAAAGGCCTCACTGATGCCATATTTGGTGATCTGCGCGCTTTTACGCAGGAAGGCTATCTCCCACGGGCTTTTGACCATCCGCAGTTCGTTGAAGATTGCCGTTGAATCCACCAGCCGTAAATTCGGGATCGTCTTATCCAGGGTCTGCTTGCCGCCGTTGCTCATCGCATTCAGCTCAATAGCGATGTTTTTATCCAGCACGCCTGCATCCGCTAAAGTGGACTTGAGCAGCGTGAAAACAGCTTCAACCGGCGGGCCAATTGGCCGTTCTTTCACCACCCGCTGCGGGTTAAAAGGCTCATCGACATCCACCCAAACCGGGAAGGTTTTCAGCTCATAGTTCACCAGCTCAAACTGCAAGCCTGCCGCCTCGAACTCGTTCATCACAACCAAAGATGGCAAGTTTTCATCACGGAAAATGACCGCCAGCGCCGCACCGGTATGGCGGAAGGTGTACATAAAGAAACTGGCAAAACCGGTGACATGGCAAAAGTTGTCCGGGGTGGTCACCACCAAAGCCTCTATATTATTCCGGGCCATGATTGCTCTGGCTTTGGCCGTTACCGCCTGGAGATGATCTGCTTTATTCATGGTGCTCTTTACCTCAGTCTTGTTTAACTTTTGCCGTGCCCGGATCGCCAAATGTTTTAACAGATCAACCGGGATTTATATAGCGGGCTTTTTAGTTAGATACTGAGGTCGCGCAGCAGGCTTTCGAGCCTTGTTTCTCCCTCTACGGTTTGTGCTCCGGCCTTCAGCCCGCCACGGATCAACCTCTCCGCCGCAGGCCGGGCGAAGAGTCCAGCCCAGGCATCGTGTTCGCGGTGAAACCCTTCCCGAAGATCGGAGGCCGGGATGGCTTTTTTCGCCGCCTCAATCACGCCTTCAGGCAAGCTGGCAATGTTGTTCGCCAGTTTCTCAACAAAAGAATCCAGTTCATCATCAGGTAAGGCCCGGTTGATCCAGCCATATCGCTCCGCCAGTTTGGCCTCAATAAGATCCGCGCCCAGCACCACTTCAAGCGCTCTTCCTCGCGTCATTCTGTCGGACAAATATTGCGTCGCCCCGCCGCCAGGAACGATACCCATCAACGCTTCACACTGAGCAAGCCCTGCCCGTTTTTCTGCGGCAAATGCCATATCCGCTGCGGCAACAAACTCAGCGCCACCGCCTCGGGCCAGGCCGGCCAGCTTAACGATGGTAACCTGCGGCTGGCTGCGTAAGAGCTCACCAAAGGCCTGGAAAGGATTAAGCCCATCAGGAGCAGCATTTGCCAGTTCATCGAAGGCGTGAGGCTCATCAATCAGCGTCATATCAACATGAGCAATAAAGAATTCTGGAATAGCACTCTCAAAAACCAAAACGTGGACGGCCGGATCGTTCCGCACAGAAAGCAGAACGTGAGTGAGCTCGGACATTAGCGCGACATCAAGAACATTCACAGGAGGATTATCGATCGTCACCGTCAACACGCCATTACGCTGAGAGATCAGGAGCTTGCTGTAATTTGTCTTTATCATCGGGGTTTCCTTTATCATCTGGAAAGAGCGAGGTCGTATTTTAGCCATCCCCCGGATAGTATATTTTGGATACCTGGCGTCAATTACGCACCTTAAACATCCCAGGGATGCTGGAGGATACCTATGATTAAGACTGAAACTGTTTACCGGGCAGACTGCCCAAGCCGTATCGTGCTCGATCAGATAGCCGATAAATGGTCAATGATGGTGCTGGAAGTGCTGCGAGAACCGCAGCGTTTTAACGCCATTAAGCGAAGGCTGGATGGCGTGACGCAGCGAGTCCTGACGCAGACGCTGCGCAAGCTGGAACGCAACGGCATGGTCAAACGTAAAGTGCTGGATGGCCGGGTGCTCGGCGTGGAATATTCTCTGACGCCGCTAGGGCAATCCTTGCAGGAGCCTTTCTCACTCCTGTTTAACTGGACGCTGGAAAATATAGAGACCATCCAGCGCAGCCAGAAGCTGTATGACGCTGGGAGTGAGTAAGTTTAAAACTCGATATCTCAGCAGCGCGTAGTGCTAAAACGGGTATGTCGTGCGCTATAGAGCCCGAGCATTACCTACCCAGGCCCTCCTACAAACATCCTTCGCTGAAGATTCGGCCTTTGTCGATTTCTGGTTTTTTAGTTAAAGAATTTTGGCTATATTTTCGCCAAATGATATCTGTGCTAGTGTATGTGTTAATTACACATAGAAAAGCGCAGATCTTGAGGAGGAGCCATGCCCGCATCAGCAAGTATACGAGTGAAAAAAACAGTCACTGTCACACTAGAGCCAGAGCTGATTCAGGAAGCAAGAGCAGCTGGAATCAACATGTCACAAACGTTGCGTAATGCTCTAAAGGCCGAAATCAAGGCGATTGAAGCCGCTCGCTGGAAGAAAGAAAACGAAGCCGCAATCGACTATCTGAATCAGCTCACGGAAGAAAACGGGCTGTTATCCGACACCTACAGGACGTTCTAATCATGCAATTCACCGTCTATAAAAATACCGGAAAGCCCACGGCTTACCCCTATTTATTGAATGTTCAGAGCAACATCATTGGGCGCAGAAACACCCGAGTCGTCATTCCTTTATTCCCTGCTGAAAACTATAAAGGGCCGCGCACGGACAAACTTACCCCATCCATTAATCTGGCCGGTGAAAATTTTATTGTTATGACTCACGAACTCGCGAGTATCCCGGAACGGGTCCTGGGCTCTGAACATTGCAGCGCAGCTGAACATGAAAATACAATAAAAGCAGCCCTTAACTTCCTTTTCTATGGCATCGAATAGCTCCCCCTTCGGAAACAGAATCCGCTTTAAAGCGAGACCAGACTGATGACAACGCGCGGCAAAACGAGCAGAGACTGGGTTGATATCAACCGCGATAAAGAGAGCGGTATAGAAAGCATTAACGCCCATTTCTCCGGCCACGCTTATGACGCGCACGATCACGACGAAGTACTTGTCGGCGTGACGCAGCAAGGGTCTGTTCGATATAGAACTCCCCGACTTTATGCCTTCTTCCTGCACGGTCAACGCTTCTACGTGCGTCAATGCTTTAGCTATTATTTCATCCCCCGCTTACGCCTGGCATTCTTGAGTTCTTCAATAGAATGCGGATGCTCTGGTTTGAAAAGTCTTGTCACGGATGGCAACTCATCCAGCGCGGTAGCCAGCAGGATCATCGCTTCCAGAGTAATCACCCCGGTAGTTTCGAATCGCTTGATAGTAGACTCTGAGACTCCCGCTTTTTCAGCAAGCGTCTTTCGGGAAAGATTTTTTGTAAGACGAAGCGTTTTTGCGTTACTCCCCACCTGCTGAGTCACTTCTGCCGGGGTATAAAGCAGATGCATAAAAGACATTTTTTGCCTTTACAATAAAATGGTCACATGTGAGCCATAATGGCATTTAAATGCATAAAAAAGGCCATAAATGACCATTTTGAACAAAAAACCCAAAGATCACTTATTGATTTTAATAATGAATAAGAGCAATAACATAGCTATTGCCCTTAGGTTGCAGGAACAAACTTCGAATAGCAGAGTTCAATCATAGTCAGGCTAAATATTCCCCTGCCCACCCTCTTCCACCGCTCCCATATTCAGGGTTGGGTAACGCGAAGGCCAGATCTCTTCCGGCGGCTTGTCCAACACTTCGGTAATAAGCCTCTCCCCCTTCGGCCAGCGTCGGGTTAACGCATTTGCCAGCGTAGATGACGCCAGCCCTGCCCGCCTTGAAATTGCCGCCAGCGACGTTCCTTTCTTCTTCACTCCGGCAATGATATCTGCTGGGTGCCAGTCCTGAGCCTTCATACTTTTCCCTCCGTATTTAATGTTTCAACACGGATAAGCATCGCCTTTGTTTGCGGCATACTCCACGGACTATGAGTCACATAAGTAAGTTTTTTACGCTACAGATCACGTTAAAAGGAAATAACCACGAAGAAGGATATGAGAGAGTTTCCATGTATTAGATATGGTTTTAACAGATCACAAGATACATATGCCAGGTATTATTAAATAAGCAAAATGACAGTCCGCAAAAAAGTTAACTCATTTGTTCATCGCACTCGTTAATGTAGAGAGACATTTTTCTTTCCAATGACTTTCAGATGTTAATTTTTTAAGCGCAGCACTAGCCTTCAAATAATAGGAATCAATTTCGTCCTGCGTGGGCTCGATGAATGGAATACCACATATATAGTCAACGTTACTACTATTAACAAACTTCAATATCTCAGATGGATTAACAGAAAGTGCATAAGCCATTGCTATATTCAACCCTTCCTGAAAGGAAGTTATACCAAGAAATGGCTCTTTATTTAATTTAGGGTATAACTCTACCCAGCGCGCCTCACCATTAGAGAGGTATGTAGATACATCATCATAATCAGGCTCTGAAAGCTTTTTGATATCACCGGATTTTATTGCGAAAACGACTTTATTAAATAATACTTGCTCTGTGGGATTCACATTATTTGAAGTGCACGATGACACAATAAATAACAAAGCCGTTGGAATATGTTTTTTCATCTCACTATCAGCTCCTTATCCAGACTATCTGCAATTTTTCTTCTGACTTCAAAGGAGGCCACAATACATCCATTAGAAGCTGTACCATAGCCATTATCTCCGTGAATAAGGAATCCTGCACGCCCACACATATTATTTCCAGCATAAGGCGTTAATCGAATAACAAATCGTCCGGCAGTCGGATGTTTCGCGATAGGATTTCCAATCCTATACTTACCTCTGGGTAAAGGCCCTTTATTTTGTTCGCACTCTAATGCCGGGTCGTCTTTATAGCCATCAGCACCGGCATATAGAGCATTAAACTTATACTCTCCATTTTGCGAGAATGATTTTTTTCTTACATCATAAACCCAGGTCACATTACCTCCTTTTAATATACCGATAAAAGCCTGTGTCATAAACCCATTAAATTAGGCTCGCTCCTTCCATGAATCGGAATGCTGAATATTTCCATCACAATACTTCCATGTGATTTTTTCATACCTGAGCGTTACTGACTCAAGATGATTCATGTTTTCAATTGATTTAATATTATGCATGAGAGGATTAACAGAAACTACTTTAACGGCTTCAAGCAACATATTGAAGTATTCTTCTTCCTGACCAGCATAGTTAATCCTGTACCATTTTATTTCGGCTGACTTGAGGGTTTGCCCAGAAGAAACTGCCTTATAAAGATACGGGCTGGAAGAGTCAAACTCTTTTTCAAATTCCAATGCGCTGTGAACGCGAGTTCCTGTGAGCTTTCCCGTATGGGAATCAGTAGGTATGCTTAGGCCATGCATGAAACTAAGTATTTCAATACTTCCCTCTCTGTCCTGAACATCAACAGAGCCTTTAATATCCGCGCCGCCATCGTCCTTTAACCAAAGATAAGCTGGAATTGCCATGTTATTAAACCTCGATATAGAATCAGATAATTAAACTTACAGAAGAAACCGCGCAACCAATTGATTTACATCAAGCGAAATAAACCACCAGAATAAATGAGCGATAACTTCAAATTATTGATACGACATTGGGCTGGGTAAAGCTAAATGGCGGAAATGGAGGAGGACGTATAATAATCCGTTGCCCCTCCTTTAAAATAAAGAAAAGAGCAAAATATATTAATTTGAGTCTTGTCTAAATTTAGAGGCCCACTTTACTTAAGCGGGCCTCTAAGCACTTTACACAACTAAGAGAGTAATTATTCCCACTCAATCGTAGCAGGCGGTTTACCAGAAATATCGTAAACCACGCGGGAGATGCCGTTCACTTCGTTGATGATGCGGTTGGACACGCGGCCGAGGAAGTCGTACGGCAGGTGCGCCCAGTGCGCGGTCATAAAGTCGATGGTTTCTACCGCACGCAGGGAAACAACCCAGTCGTACTTGCGGCCATCGCCCATTACGCCCACGGAACGGACCGGCAGGAACACGGTGAACGCCTGGCTCACTTTGTTGTACAGGTCGGCTTTGTGCAGCTCTTCGATGAAGATAGCATCGGCGCGGCGCAGCAGGTCGCAGTACTCTTTCTTCACTTCGCCCAACACGCGGACGCCAAGGCCCGGGCCCGGGAACGGGTGGCGGTAAAGCATGTCGTACGGCAGGCCCAGCTCGAGGCCGATTTTACGCACTTCGTCTTTGAACAGCTCACGCAGCGGCTCGACCAGGCCCATCTTCATCTCTTTCGGCAGGCCACCCACGTTGTGGTGAGATTTGATGACGTGCGCTTTACCGGTCGCGGAGGCCGCAGACTCGATAACGTCAGGGTAGATGGTGCCCTGCGCCAGCCATTTAACGTCTTCCAGCTTCAGCGCTTCTTCGTCGAACACTTCAACGAACACGCGGCCGATGATTTTACGCTTGGCTTCCGGGTCGTTCTCGCCCGCCAGCGCGGTCAGGAAGCGCTCTTCGCCTTCAACGTGAACGATGTTCAGGCCGAAGTGGTCGCCGAACATGTCCATTACCTGAGCGGCTTCGTTCAGGCGCAGCAGGCCGTTGTCCACGAATACGCAGGTCAGGTTTTTGCCGATGGCGCGGTGCAGCAGCATCGCCGTCACGGAGGAGTCAACGCCGCCGGACAGGCCGAGGATAACTTTGTCGTTACCGACCTGCTCACGGATGCGGACGATCGCATCTTCGATGATTTTTGCCGGGGTCCACAGCGCTTCGCAGCCGCAGATCTCCAGAACAAAACGCTCCAGCAGACGCTGGCCCTGACGGGTATGGGTCACTTCCGGGTGGAACTGCACGCCATAGAAGCGTTTTTCTTCGTTGGCCATAATGGCAAACGGGCAGGTCTCGGTGCTGGCAACGGTCACGAAGTCGGACGGGATAGCGGTAACTTTATCACCGTGGCTCATCCACACGTCCAGCAGCGGCTGGCCAGCAGCGCTCAGGGAGTCTTCGATGCCGCGAACCAGCGCGCTGTCGGTTTTAACCTCAACCTGCGCATAGCCAAATTCACGCTCGGTAGAACTTTCAACGTGGCCGCCAAGCTGCATTGCCATAGTCTGCATGCCGTAGCACACGCCAAACACCGGCACGCCAGCTGTAAACACATACTCAGGCGCACGCGGGCTGTTTTCTTCGGTGGTGCTTTCCGGGCCGCCGGAGAGAATGATGCCGCTTGGGTTGAACTCACGAATTTGAGCTTCGGTAACATCCCATGCCCACAGTTCGCAGTAAACGCCCAGCTCACGGACGCGGCGCGCCACCAGCTGAGTGTACTGAGAACCGAAGTCGAGGATCAGGATGCGATGTTTATGAATGTTTTCCGTCATTGACGTTAATTCCGAGGCAAGTGAAACGAGAATATAAAGAGCCCGGCGCGTGGCCGGGCTAGTGAAATCAGGAGCCCATGCGGTAGTTCGGAGACTCTTTAGTGATGGTCACGTCGTGTACGTGACTTTCCTGAATACCCGCACCGCTGATGCGTACGAATTCCGCTTTGGTACGCAGCGCGTCGATAGTACCACAGCCGGTCAGGCCCATACAGGAACGCAGGCCGCCCATCTGCTGGTGAACGATCTCTTTCAGGCGGCCTTTATAAGCCACGCGGCCTTCGATACCTTCCGGCACCAGTTTGTCTGCTGCGTTGTCGGTTTGGAAGTAACGGTCGGAAGAGCCTTTGGACATCGCGCCCAGAGAACCCATGCCGCGGTAGGATTTGAAAGCACGGCCCTGGTAGAGTTCGATTTCGCCCGGAGACTCTTCGGTACCTGCCAGCATGCCGCCAACCATTACCGCAGCTGCGCCAGCGGCGATAGCTTTGGCGATATCGCCGGAGAAACGGATACCGCCGTCGGCGATAACTGGAATACCGGTGCCTTCCAGCGCTTCAACCGCATCAGCCACGGCAGTAATCTGCGGAACGCCAACGCCGGTTACGATACGAGTAGTACAGATGGAGCCAGGACCGATGCCGACCTTAACAGCGCTACAGCCAGCTTCTGCCAGGGCGCGAGCGCCAGCGGCGGTTGCTACGTTACCGCCGATGATTTGCAGGTCCGGGTATTTAGCACGGGTTTCACGAATACGTTGCAGAACGCCTTCGGAATGGCCGTGAGAGGAGTCAATCAGCAGAATATCAACGCCAGCGGCGACCAGAGCGTCAACACGCTCTTCGTTGCCTGCGCCTGCGCCAACCGCAGCCCCAACACGCAGACGGCCCTGCTCGTCTTTACAGGCGTTAGGTTTACGCTCTGCTTTCTGGAAGTCTTTAACGGTGATCATGCCCAGCAGGTGGAACCCGCCGTCAACAACCAGCGCTTTCTCAACGCGTTTTTCGTGCATTTTAGACAGCACAACGTCGCGGGCTTCGCCTTCTTTAACGGTAACCAGACGCTCTTTCGGAGTCATATACACGCTAACAGGCTGGCTCAGGTCGGTTACGAAGCGCACGTCGCGGCCGGTGATGATGCCGACCAGTTCGTTTTCTTCGGTCACTACCGGGTAACCGGCAAAGCCGTTACGCTCGGTTAACTCTTTCACTTCACGCAGGGTGGTGGTTGGCAGCACGGTTTGCGGGTCGGTTACCACGCCACTTTCGTGTTTCTTAACGCGCTTTACTTCTTCTGCCTGGCGTTCAATCGACATATTTTTGTGGATGAAACCAAGACCGCCTTCCTGCGCCAGGGCGATAGCCAGACGCGCTTCCGTCACGGTATCCATCGCTGCGGACAGCATAGGGATATTCAGACGAATAGTTTTGGTCAGTTGGGTGCCGAGATCGGCCGTGTTCGGCAGAACAGTAGAGTGAGCTGGAACGAGGAGAACGTCGTCAAACGTCAGTGCTTCTTTAGCGATACGTAGCATGGCAATATCTCAACCTGGGGTGAATGAGAACAGATAAAATATTGCCGCGGCATTATACAGAGCGTAAGCGATTGCATCCACACTTTTTTCGCAAAACTCCTTGCTAATGGCGAAACGGAAGGTAGTATCGACCTATTAACCTGCTGATTTAAAATTTGATCCAGCTCACATGCCGACACAAAATTCTCCCTCAATTTATACCGTTTCACGCCTGAATCAGACGGTGCGTCTGCTGCTGGAGCAGGAGATGGGTCAGGTCTGGATCAGCGGTGAAATTTCCAACTTCAGCCAGCCCTCTTCCGGCCACTGGTACTTCACGCTGAAAGACGATACCGCCCAGGTTCGCTGCGCGATGTTCCGCAACAGTAACCGCAGGGTAACGTTCCGCCCGCAGCACGGGCAGCAGGTTTTAGTTCGCGCCAACATCACGCTTTACGAACCGCGCGGCGATTACCAAATCATCGTCGAAAGCATGCAGCCTGCCGGTGAAGGGCTGTTGCAGCAGCAGTACGAGCAGCTCAAGCAGAAGCTGAGCGCCGAGGGGCTGTTCGACCAGGTACACAAGCAGCCGCTGCCCATTCCCGCTCGTCAGGTCGGGGTTATTACCTCTAAAACCGGCGCGGCGCTGCACGACGTGCTGCACGTATTACAGCGCCGCGATCCGTCCCTGCCGGTCATTATCTATCCAACCGCCGTTCAGGGCGCAGACGCCCCGCTGCAAATCGTGCGAGCTATTGAACTTGCTAACCTGCGTAATGAATGCGACGTGCTGATTGTCGGGCGCGGCGGCGGCTCGCTGGAAGATTTGTGGAGCTTCAATGATGAGCGGGTTGCACGGGCAATTTTCGCAAGCAAGATCCCGGTCGTTAGCGCCGTAGGGCATGAAACTGACCTCACAATCGCCGATTTTGTCGCTGATTTACGTGCGCCAACGCCTTCCGCCGCGGCGGAGATTGTTAGCCGTAATCAGGTCGAATTACTGCGCCAAATCCAGTCCCAGCAGCAGCGCATGGAAATGGCGATGGATTATTATCTGGCGCAGCGCACTCAGCGCTTTACGCGCCTGCACCATCGCCTGCAACAGCAGCACCCTCAGCTCCGTCTGGCCCGCCAGCAAACCACACTTGAGCGCCTGCGCCAGCGGCTGAATGTGGCAATAGACGGGAAAGTTCGCCGTGCCAACCAGCAGCAGCAGCGCCTGGCTCAGCGTCTTAATCAGCAGCAACCTCAGCCGCGCATTCATCGCGCCCAGTCTCGCTTACAGCAGCTTGAATACCGCCTGTCGCAGTTAGTAAGCGCTCAGCTCAGCCAGACAAAACAACGCTTTGGCACCGCCCTGGCGCAGCTTGAGGCGGTTAGCCCGCTGGCAACTCTGGCGCGTGGCTATAGCGTCACTACGGCCGAAGACGGCAAAGTGCTGAAGAAAACCAAACAGGTGAAGTCCGGAGACACGCTAACCACGCGCCTGGACGACGGCTGGGTCGAGAGTCAGGTTACGGGCATCAAACCGGTGAAAGCGCCGCGTAAGCGTAAGCCAGCGGCGAAAGACGAGTAAGAACTCAGAGCGCGACGGGAACAAACTCCACGCGCTTTTTAGAAATCAGCCCATGGCCGTTCTGGCAGAAATAATCCACCGCACCACACGCTTTCAGCACCTGTAAAGGTTTATGGCAGTCCGGGCAGAGCGCCTCCAGGCGGAAATCTTTGGCGCAGATATCACAGCGAGCGCCCCCGTCCGTTTGTTTCAGTTCGTTTTTACACGCCGGGCAATTCACCATCATTCTTCCCTCCCGCTAAGTCATTAATGGGAACCATTATATACCCATAGCGTTAAAATGGACTCACTCCGGCACTGTGCAAAGGACAGGCAAATTTAGCGCATTAATGCACCATTTTTGCCCAACCTCACCTTCCGTTTACGCGCGCTTGTATCCAGCCTGGTATCCCAGACGGCGGTGCGCCTTAGCCTTCAGTTTTTTGAACCCTTTGGCATGGTAATTGAATGGCTCCCTTGTGCAGCTAAACTGGGAGCCCCCCGATGTTTGATGAATTGTTGGATAAAGATGCGACCACTCTTGCAGCCTTAGTTCGCTGCGGCGAGGTTTCCGCGCGGGAATTAACCCAGGCGGCAATTAACCGGCTGGAGCAGCGGGAGCCTTATATTCAGGCATTTTGCACCGCCACGCCGGAGCTCGCCCTGGCGCAGGCTGATGCCGTCGATGCTAAACGTTCTGATGGGCAAGTATTGGGCCCGCTGGCGGGTGTGCCTTTAGCAGTTAAAGACCTGATCTCTACTGCCGGGGTACGAACAACCTCGGGTTCCGCTGCCTATAAGGATTTTATCCCGGAAGACGACGATATCTGCGTTGAGCGCCTGCTCGCCGCCGATGCCATCCTGCTGGGTAAAACCACCGCGCCCGAGTTTGGCTACAGCGGCGTTGGGCATAATCCGCTATTTCCCTCGCCCCGAAATCCCTGGGATCTAAGTAAAACGCCCGGCGGCTCCAGCGCGGGTTCAGGCGCAGCGCTCGCCGCCCGGCTCTGCCCGATAGCTTTAGGCAGCGACGGCGGAGGTTCGGTTCGCATTCCTGCCGCACACTGCGGCGTATATGGCCTGAAGGCGTCTATGGGCCGGGTACCGCTGTGGCCCGGCTGCCGCGACGAGCGCTATCCGGGAGTTTCCAGCTGGGAGTCGCTCGAGCACGTGGGGCCGATGACGCGCACGGTAAGGGACGCCGCATTGATGATGTCCGTTATCGCTGGCCCGGACATGCGTGACAGGCATTCTATCCCCAGCGCGGATGTTGACTGGCTGGCGGCGTTAGAAAAACCTCTGAGCGGTCTGCGTATCGCGTTTAGCGCCGATTTCGGCTACATCGCCGTCGATCCCGAAGTACGTCAGGTTACCACCGAGGCAGCCCGCCGTTTCGCGCGGGAATCAGGGGCAGAGCTGGACGAAGTAGACCCCGGTATCGCCGATGAGGTGGCCTCCTTCGCTGCGCTGGTCGCCTTTGAAAGCGACCTTTCAGGCATGCGCAAAATACAGGCCGAATTGGGGCCAAAAATGTCGCCGCACCTCAGCGCCATGCTGCAACACAAATGGCGTGCAGAAACTTTTACCGACGCCAACACCACGCGCAAAAAAGTCTGCAACCAGCTTTGGCGCTTTATGCAGCGCTACGACCTGCTGTTGACGCCAACGCTGGCCGTGCCGCCTTTCCCGCTGAATATGCAAGGCCCGGAAATGATCGATGGCCGCATGGTGAGGAGCGACCACTGGCTGTCGTTCTGTTTCCCCTTCAATTTTACCGGCCAGCCCGCCGCTTCCGTTCCCGCAGGTTTCACCGCCAGCGGATTGCCGATTGGGCTGCAAATTGTAGGTCGTCACCTGGACGACGGCCTGGTGCTCGCGGCAAGCGCCGCTTTCGAGCGCATTCAACCATGGAATCATCTCTATCCCGCCTTGCCTGGAGTTGCCCATGAATAACAAGTCCACCCCTGCTCTGGAGCAGGAATTTGAACACGAGCCGGTACCGCTCAGCCATCGCCACTCCACCGGCTCCGTCTCGGCGGTATGGTTTGGCTTCCCGATGATCCTCACTAACGCGCTGTTTGGCGGCATTATCAGCTGGTCCCTCGGGTTCTGGCCCGCCATCATTGCGATTCTGCTGGGCAACCTGGTGCTGTTTGCCTACGTTGGCTCGCTAAGCTGGTTCGCCGGGCATACCGGCATGAACTTCGCCTTACAGGCAAAACGAACCTTCGGCACCAAAGGCTACATTTTGGTTTCGGGATTTCTGTCCACCGTGGTGATTGGCTGGTACGCATTCCAGACCGGCCTGACCGGAACCGTGATTAACCAGACCTTCGGCTGGAACGCCATGGCGGTGACCGCATTCGCCATCGTGCTTTACACCGCCATAACTTTCCTTGGGGTGCGTGCCCTGTCCGTGCTCGGCATGATTGCCGCTCCGCTGTTCGTGGTGCTTGGGCTTGTCGCCTTATGGCTGATTAGCCAGACCCACGATTTCAGCACCATGACCCAGTGGCGCGGCAGCCCTGCCGCCGTCGGCACCATGAGCATGGGCACGGCGGTAACAATGGTTATCGCCGGTTTTGCCGACTCGGGCACGATGACGGCAGACTTCACCCGCTGGTCAAAAAACGGCAAATCAGCGGTCATTGCGGCCTTCTCTGCTTTCCCCGTAGCCAATGTCATCTCTTATCTTTTCGGCGTCGCTATCGTTGCCGTGGGGGCGGCCGTTGATCCGGCAAGCAACGGCGGCAACTTCCTGCCAATGCTGATGGGCCACGGTGAAATTCTGTCGGCCATCGCCTGCCTGTTTGTCTTTATCAACCTCGGTTCTGTCTGTACCCACTGCCTGTACAACGGCGCGGTAGGCTACAGCCATCTGTTCCACAGCAAAATGCGCCTGTGGACGCTGATTCTGGGCGCAATCGGCGGGGCGTTAGCACTTGCGGGCGTCTGGTCATATTTCCTGGAATGGCTGAGCCTGCTGGGGGTTGTAGTTCCTCCGTTTGGCGCAGTAATGATCGTTGATTTGATCTTTATGGCCAAAATTAGCCAAAACCGTAAAACAAGCCGCATGCGCGGTGGCGCCTTTGCGGCATGGGCTATCGGTAGCCTCTGTGCCGTGGTAGCTCACCTGCTGTTCCCGCAGTTTGGCGAAGCGGTTATTGGCCTGGTCACCGCCGCCGTCAGCTACACCCTGATAATGAAGCTAAAACGCGAAACGTCGGTCACCGTGCTGGAGGAAAAAAATGCCTGATTACGCTATTCACTCAACGCCCTACGCCTGGCCGTTTGACGGCAGCTACAGCACCAGCGATACCGCACTTATGGTCATAGATATGCAAACTGATTTCTGCGGTAAAGGGGGCTACGTCGACAGCATGGGCTACGACATCGCGCTGACTCGCGCGCCGATAAAACCCCTGCAACGTGTGCTGGCCCGCATGCGTGAGCTGGGCTTCCCGATTATTCATACCCGCGAGGGGCATCGCCCTGACTTAAGCGACCTGCCGGAAAATAAGCGCTGGCGCTCAAAACGGATGAACGCCGAAATAGGCGCTCAGGGTCCCTGCGGCCGCATTCTGGTTCGCGGAGAGCCGGGCTGGGAAATCATTCCCGAGCTGGCACCGCTTCCGGGAGAAGTGATTATCGACAAACCGGGGAAAGGTTCTTTTTATGCTACCGATCTGGAGCTGATTTTGCGCAGCCGGGAAATCCGTAATCTGATCCTGACCGGCATTACAACCGACGTCTGCGTGCATACCACGCTGCGCGAAGCTAATGACCGAGGGTTTGAGTGCCTGGTACTGACCGACTGCTGTGCAGCAACGGAGCTGAAGCACCACGAGGCGGCGTTAAGCATGATTCATATGCAAGGGGGGATTTTTGGGGCTGTGGCGAGTTCAGAAACTTTACTGGAAGGGCTTGCGGGCAAAACAACAACGGCGCTGGCCGTTTAACGCTTAAACCAGTGTGCTCCCCTTCTGGCGAGGAGCACATTGGCTATCAATCAGGGATTATTTACCCTTTTTGATATGCTTAATCAGACGCTTACGCTTACGCATCTGGTTTGGCGTCAGGGTGTTACGCTTACCGGCAAACGGGTTATCCCCTTCCTTGAACTGAATGCGGATAGGCGTGCCCATCACGTCCAGCGATTTACGGAAGTAGTTCATCAGATAACGCTTGTAGGAGTCCGGCAGGTCTTTCACCTGGTTGCCGTGGATAACCACGATTGGCGGGTTATAACCCCCGGCATGAGCGTATTTGAGCTTAACGCGACGGCCGCGAACCAGCGGTGGCTGATGGTCTTCCGCCGCCATGTTCATGATGCGGGTCAGCAGCGCGGTGCTTACGCGACGCGTGGAGCTGTCGTAAGCTTCGCGAACGGACTCAAACAGGTTGCCAACGCCGCTGCCGTGCAGGGCGGAGATGAAGTGTACGCGGGCGAAGTCGATAAAGCCCAGACGGTAGTCCAGCGTCTCTTTCACCTGCTCGCGGACTTCGTTGCTCAGGCCGTCCCACTTGTTAACCACGATAACCAGTGAGCGCCCACTATTCAGGATAAAGCCCAGCAGCGAGAGGTCCTGATCGGAAATGCCTTCGCGGGCATCAATCACCAGCAGCACAACGTTAGCGTCTTCAATCGCCTGCAGGGTTTTGATTACCGAGAATTTTTCTACCGTGTCGGTGATTTTCCCACGCTTACGAACGCCTGCGGTATCAATCAGAACGAATTCACGCTCATCGCGCTCCATCGGAATGTAGATACTGTCGCGGGTGGTGCCCGGCATGTCGTAAACCACCACGCGTTCTTCGCCGAGGATACGGTTAGTTAGCGTTGACTTACCCACGTTAGGGCGGCCAACGATAGCGAGCTTAATCGGCAGATCCTGAGGGTTGAAGGCTTCTTCTTCCTCTTCTTCGGCAAGCTCTTCGTCTTCAGAAATGATGCCATTTTTGGCATTGAACGCCGCCCAGTAGGCTTCGTCTTCGTCAATTTCTTCCGGTTTTTCACGCGGGTCGACATCGTCCATCCACGGCACCAAAACGTGTTCCAGCAGGCTGGTTACGCCGCGGCCATGGGAGGCAGCAATCGGGTGGATTTCGCCAAGGCCGAGGGAATAGAAGTCGATCACCGCCTGGTCCGGATCAAGACCGTCGGTCTTGTTCGCCACCAGGAAAGTCGGCTTCTGACGGGAGCGCAGGTGCTGAGCAATGGCTTCATCCGCAGGCATCAGGCCCGCTCGAGCGTCCACCATAAACAGCACGACGTCTGCTTCTTCGATTGCCAGCAGAGACTGCTCCGCCATGCGCGTTTCAACGCCGTCTTCCGTGCCGTCGATACCGCCGGTATCGATGCAGATAAATTCACGCCCTTCCACTTCCGCACGACCATATTTGCGGTCGCGTGTCAGCCCCGGGAAATCCGCAACAAGCGCATCACGGGTACGCGTTAAGCGGTTAAACAAGGTGGATTTACCGACGTTAGGGCGCCCAACCAGCGCGACCACAGGTACCATTATAAAAGCCTCACTACTCAAAATTTATTAGTAAAACAGCGGAAATTTACGCTGTTTTTAAAAAACCAAAACGGCTCCCGTACTTCGGGAACCGTTTCAAACATTTTAGCTATCAGGCAAATCTAGCGTTTGATGGCGTACAGCGTGCCGTCTTTTGCCTGGATAAGCAGTTTGTCACTGGCAACCACCGGGGTGGTCTGGAAGCCGGAGCTGTCCACTTTTTGCTGAGCGACAAAGCGCCCATCATCGGCATTGATCCAGTGCATATAGCCTTCGCTATCACCAACCACCAGGTAGCCGTTATACAGCACCGGAGCGGTCAGGTTGCGGTGCAGCAGATCGCTCTGCGTCCACAGGGTTACGCCGCCATCGGCGTTGAGGGCAACAACGCGGTCGTTCTGATCCACCAGGTAGATGCGGTTTGCATCAACGATGAAATCATTAACCGAGCCCATTTCACGTTTCCACATGATCTGGCCGGAGCGCAGATCCAGCGCCGTCAGGTTGCCGTTATAAGCCAGGGCGTAAACCACGCCATTCACGATAACCGGCGTGGTGTCCACGTCGCTCAGACGGTCGATTTCAGTCGCACCGGTCGCCTGGGAGATGCGCTGCTGCCAGATAATTTGGCCCTGCTGCATCAGTACCGCGCTTACGCGGCCGTTATCGCCGCCAACAATCGCTGCGCCAAATGCGGTAGCCGGAGCAGATTCGCCGCGCAGTGACAGAGAAGGCATGTCGAGGTTAACGGTCCATTTCACCGCACCATCGGCTTCGTTCAGCGCCTGCAGCATACCGTTGCTGGTATGAATAAGCACCAGACCGTCGCTGATGACCGGACGAGACAGCGCTTCACCGGCCACTTTTGCCTGCCAGGCAATGCTACCGTCAGAAGTATTCAGAGCGAAGACTTTCGCCTTCTCGCTACCCACGTAGAGGTGCGCTCCGTCAACGGTCAGGCCGCCTGAGAGCAGCGCCGGAATATTGCTGGAGAAGAAGCCGGTTTTCTCAGAGAGATCGACCTTCCACACTTCTCTTCCGTCGTCCGCACTCACAGCTTTAACCACGCCGTGGCGGTCAGCGGCGAAAATGGTGCTGTCCTGCCATGCCGGATGAAGGTTGGAGTAGAAATCACCGATTCCGTTACCTACGGAGGTGTTCCACGCTTTTTCCGGGGTGAACTGGTTTTCCACGGTCGGCAGCGGGGACATTTTAACGACATCTTCTTCGCCACTGAACAGGGAACAGCCGCTGAGCAGCGTCAAAGAGAGCAGCCCTGGTACAAATAGTTTACGCAATTGCATCGGGTCCCTCTTAGCTGGACAAATTATTGATTTTCATCTGCATCATTTCACGCAGCGCCGGAGAAGCATTGGTCTGGGAACCTTTGCTCCACGCATCACGGGCGCCTTGCTTATCCCCTTTACTGAGCAGCGCTTCGCCGCGCAGGTCAGCAACAATGGCCGCCCAGCCTTCGCCTTTAACGCCATCAAGCGTTTTCAGCGCCACGTCAGCCTGCTTTTGCTGGATCTGAACGCGGGCCAGGCGCAGGTTAATCAGCGCCTGCATGTTTTCGTCTTTGGTGCTGCTAAGGCCGGTTTGTAGCTGGGTAGCCGCTTTGTCTAAATCGTTTTTATCAACGAACTGCTGCGCCAGCTCCAGCGCAGCCAGTGCGCCGTAGGTGTTTTTATTGTCGGCTGCGAATTTCTCTACCGCTTCCAGAGTCTGCGGCTGGTCGGCTTTGACCGCGCTGGTGACGTTCTGGTAAGCCAGAGAAGCTTCACGCATGGAGTCGTCCTGATGGCCGTTCCAGTAACGCCAGCCCACCAGAGCGCCGATACCCAGCACAACCCCGACTACCAGCGCTTTGCCGTTTTCTGCAAAGAAGCGCTTTACCGCTTCCATCTGATCGTTTTCGTTCTCGTAAACTTCCACGCAGTCCTTCTCCTTAACCAATAATCACCGGGTGATTAACCCAGTAACGCCTGCAGGTGGGCGGCAGCATCGGCTTGCGCCACGTTTTGTTGCTCACCTGTGCGTAAATCCTTAACCACGACTTCGCCTTTAGCGACTTCGTCTTCACCCAGTACCAGCGCAACGCGAGCGCCCCACTTGTCGGCACGAGCGAACTGCTTCTTAAAGTTACCGCCGCCATAGTTAGTCATTAACTTCAGCGCCGGAACCTGGTCACGCAGTTTTTCTGCCAGCAGCATCGCCGCGCCCTGAGTTCCCTGACCGGAAGAGATCAGGTACATATCGACAACGGATTCTGCTTTAAATTCCGGATTAATCGCCTGAACCAGTAAAACAAGACGCTCAAGACCCATAGCAAAGCCAACGGCCGGTGCAGCGCGCCCGCCAAGTTGCTCTACCAGGCCATCGTAGCGGCCGCCGGCACAAACGGTTCCCTGCGAGCCAAGGCTGTTGGTAACCCATTCGAATACGGTGCGGTTGTAGTAGTCCAGGCCGCGCACCAGACGCTGGTTCACGGTGTAGCTGATACCGGCGGCGTCCAGGTACTGGCACAGGCCAGCAAAGTGTTCGCGGGACGCTTCGTCGAGGTAATCGCCAAGCTGAGGCGCATCGTTCAGCAGAGTCTGAACATCCTGATTTTTAGAGTCCAGCACGCGCAGCGGGTTGCTGTACATGCGGCGCTGGCAATCTTCATCCAGCTTCTCTTTGTGCTGCTCAAGGAAAGCAACCAGCGCATCGCGGTAGTTTGCGCGAGCTTCAAGAGAACCGATGGAGTTCAGCTCAAGGCTGACGTGCTGGTCGATACCCAGCGCACGCCACCAGCGGGCGGTCAGCATGATTAGCTCGGCGTCGATGTCCGGGCCGTTCAGGCCAAAGACTTCCACACCCAGCTGGTTAAACTGGCGGTAACGCCCTTTCTGAGGACGCTCGTGGCGGAACATCGGCCCGATGTACCACAAACGTTGTTCCTGATTGTACAGAAGACCATGTTCGATACCGGCACGCACGCAGCCCGCGGTGCCTTCAGGACGCAGGGTCAGGCTGTCGCCGTTGCGGTCCTCGAAGGTATACATTTCTTTTTCAACCACGTCGGTCACTTCGCCGATAGCGCGTTTGAATAACGGGGTCTGCTCTACAATCGGCAAACGGATTTCGCTGTAACCGTAGCTCGCGAGCACCTGCTTAAGAATGCCTTCAATACGCTGCCAGATGGCGGTTTCGCCCGGCAGGTAATCGTTCATGCCGCGAATGGCTTGAATGTTTTTTGCCACGTTTTTTCTCTGCTTTATATACAAAAAATGAACCCGAAATCAGGCCATTCACTCAGGTAAACGGCCGTGCGGGTTCAATCATACACGGGAAGCCTTGTGCTTCCCATGCTTCGCATTATTTTTCCAGCTGTTGGATATCGATACGCTGCTTTTCATCCAGCATGCTGGCCTTGGCACGAATGCGCGCTTCGAGCTGCGCAATCATGTCATCGTTGTCCATACGATCTCTCTGGCGCACGCCATCTTCGTAGAAACCGCTTTTCTTATTACCGCCGGTGACCCCAAGGGTTGAGACCAGTGCTTCGCCAGGACCGTTAACCACGCAGCCGATGATAGAAACGTCCATCGGGGTAATAATGTCTTCCAGACGCTGTTCGAGCGCGTTAACCGTCCCGATAACGTCAAACTCCTGACGCGAACAGGTTGGGCAGGCGATGAAGTTGATCCCGCGGGAGCGAATACGCAGCGACTTCAGGATATCGAAGCCCACCTTGATCTCTTCTACCGGATCCGCCGCCAGCGAAATACGCAGCGTGTCGCCGATCCCTTCAGAAAGCAACAGCCCGAGGCCGATCGCAGATTTTACCGCACCGGCACGTGCCCCGCCTGCTTCGGTTATCCCGAGGTGCAGCGGCTGATCGATCTGCTTAGCTAACAGGCGGTAAGACTCAACTGCCAGGAAGACATCAGAGGCTTTTACGCTGACTTTGAATTGATCAAAGTTGAGACGATCGAGATGATCTACATGGCGCATAGCGGATTCGAGCAGCGCCTGCGGCGTTGGCTCTCCGTATTTTTCCTGCAGATCTTTTTCCAGAGAACCGGCGTTAACGCCGATGCGGATAGGAATATTTTTGTCACGCGCGCAGTCAACAACGCTGCGAATACGCTCTTCGTTACCGATGTTGCCCGGGTTAATGCGCAGGCAGTCCACGCCGTATTCGGCGACTTTAAGGGCGATGCGGTAATCGAAGTGAATATCGGCAACCAGCGGAACGTTAACCTGCTGCTTAATCAGCTTGAACGCTTCTGCAGCGTCCATCGTCGGCACGGATACGCGTACGATATCGGCACCAACGCGTTCTAATGCTTTGATTTGATTAACAGTCGCTTCCACATCAGTGGTGCGCGTGTTGGTCATCGACTGAACGGCGATAGGTGCACCATCGCCGATTGGCACATTACCGACGTAGATCCGTTTGGATTTGCGACGTTGGATTGGTGCGGCATTATGCATGGTAAATCTCCACAATTACCCGTCCGGGTTGGCGCTGATTATTCAGCACCCACGGTCAGACGCGCAACCTGGTTAGTTCTGATAAAACGACTCAGGTCCACAGGTTTACCCTGGTATTGAACCTGTACTGCGGCCGGTGCACCAATTTTTAACTTATAAGGTGCCTTGCCGGCTAAATTCAGGCTAGCGCCTTTGCGTTGGATGCCGCTAAACAGTTTTTTACCGGCGGCGTCCGTTACTTCCAGCCAGCAGTCGGCGCTAAAGTTCATCGCCAGACCTTCAGCATTCTGCGCAGGCGCGGTGGTGCTGGCCGGGTCAGTTGGCAGCTGGCCAGCGGTTGGCGCTGGAGCGGTTTGTGCGTTATCAATCGGCGCCTGGCTTGGGGAGACAACGGCAGACTGCTGGGCGTTATCAGCCGGGGCAGTTTGCTGTGCTGTCGCGGCCGGAGCCGCGCTGTCAGAAGCCAAAGGCTGAGCCGTGGAAGGCGCAGGTGATGCATCAGCAGGCGCTGTTGCATCGCTACCGGTGTTCAGCGGTACGGACTGGCCGCTGCTGGTAGAGAGATCGGTTGTGGACTGATCGGCCATGGTCGAAATTTCTTCCTGCTGCGCTTTGTGGTTTTGCCACCACCATGCGCCCGTCAGGCCAACCACAACAAACAGAACCAGCCAGGTAAAACTCATCAGCCAGCCGTCGCGCTTTTTACGGCGCTTGCCCAGGGAGAAGCTTTGCATTGGCTCAACTTTAGCGGCCTTGATAGGCGCCTGTTTGGCCATCATCGGCAACAACTCTTCTTCCGGGATATGAACCAGTCGCGCATAAGAGCGGATATAGCCACGCAGGAAGGTCGACGCCAAATCGGCTGGCGCCTTATCGTCTTCGATGTCCCTGACGGTGGAAACCTTCAGGCACAGTCGTTCAGCCACGGCTTGTTGGCTGAGACCAAGTTGTTCACGCGCGTTGCGTAAACGCTCGCCCGTGGTTTGTGCTGCATTTGATTCGTTAGTGGCTTCAGTATTCATTAGCTACAACTGCTGGTACTGTTCAAATTAAAGAATTTGGCACGAGTCCTGTACCGCAACGTCTCCGCTACGTCAGATTGACTCGCACCGCGAAACAAATCTGATACCTGAAGGAAGGCTAACCCTCAGCAAAAATACCCGGTTTCTGCCGCACGCTTCACGCTCGGCGCGCATTTTTCCGGGCTACCGGACCAGCCGGTTAGTTAACCATAGACACCCTTCGGCGGGCTGTCTGTTAACTTTACGAAATTGAAACAACTAAACTGTTGTTGTGCGGCTACATACTGCCTCAAAGCCGCCGGAAACGCACCGTAATTATTGTGCAGAAGAGTGTATTAGGACACGTTATTGACTGTTCATGCACTTTTGGCCGTTTTTTATACCGTGCGGAGCAACCCTCGCCCCGCACGGTAACCGGCTGTCGGCTATCAGACCGCTTTCACGGCAATAGCTTCGCCCTGCATACGCTTACGCATGGTGCGCTTGGTACGGTCGATAACTTCGCCCGCCAACTGACCACATGCCGCGTCGATATCATCGCCGCGAGTCTTACGCACGATGGTAGTAAAACCATAGCTCATCAGCACTTTAGAGAAACGGTCAATACGGCTGTTGGAGCTGCGGCCATACGGCGCGCCCGGGAACGGGTTCCATGGGATCAGGTTGATTTTGCACGGCGTATCTTTCAGGCATTCTGCCAGCTGATGCGCATGCTCGGTGCCGTCGTTGACATGATCGAGCAGGACATATTCCACCGTTACGCGGCCCTGGTTAGCGTTGGATTTCTCCAGGTAACGACGTACCGCCGCCAGGAAGGTTTCGATGTTGTACTTCTTGTTGATAGGCATGATTTCGTCGCGGATGTCGTCGGTCGGCGCGTGCAGGGAAATTGCCAGCGCAACGTCAATCATATCGCCAAGCTTATCCAACGCCGGCACGACGCCAGAGGTGGAAAGGGTTACGCGACGTTTAGACAGGCCAAAACCGAAGTCATCCAGCATGATTTCCATCGCCGGAACCACGTTGTTCAGGTTCAGCAGCGGCTCGCCCATGCCCATCATCACCACGTTGGTGATAGGACGCACGCCGGTTTTCTTCTGAGCGCCGATAATCTTCGCGGCGCGCCAGACCTGGCCGATAATTTCCGATACGCGCAGGTTGCGGTTAAAGCCCTGCTGCGCGGTAGAACAGAATTTACACTCCAGCGCGCAGCCAACCTGAGAGGAGACGCACAGCGTGGCGCGGTCTTCTTCCGGGATGTATACGGTTTCAACCAGCTGGTCGGCAATCTTGATGGCCCATTTAATGGTGCCGTCGGCGGAACGCTGCTCTTCTGCAACTTCCGGCGCGCGGATTTCAGCAATTTCTTTCAGCTTGTTGCGCAGAACCTTGTTGATATCCGTCATCTCCTCGAAGTCATCACTGCAATAGTGATACATCCACTTCATGACCTGGTCGGCGCGGAACGGCTTCTCGCCGAGTTCGGCAAAAAACTCGCGCAGCTGCTGACGATTGAGATCCAGCAGGTTAATTTTTTCGGCTTTATTGGAAACGACAACAGGTGACGCTTCAGGCGTGTTCATATCAGACATAATGTTTTCCGGCCTCGTTGTTACACGTTATGGCCCCTGGAGGGTTAGAAAGAGAAACGCCCCGGTGAGCTGGCTCGTCCGGGGCGTGGCATTGTACAAATTCTATGGCTCGGATGCCACGACTGAAAGCAAACTACAAAAAATTAAGTGTAAGTTTACTTACAGATTAGGAAATTTTAGCGCGTGCGCGGGCACACTTCGCCTTCGCCGAAGAAATAGGCGATTTCGCGAGCGGCGGATTCTACGGAGTCAGAACCGTGGGTGCCGTTCTCGGTGAAGCTGTCAGCGTAGTCTGCACGCAGAGTCCCTGCCAGCGCGTTAGCCGGGTTAGTTGCACCCATCAGATCACGGTGACGCTGTACCGCGTTTTCGCTTTCCAGCACGGAAACAACAAGCGGGCCGGAGGTCATGAACTCAACCAGACCGTCGAAGAAAGGTTTGCCTTCGTGCTCGGCGTAGAAACCACGAGCCTGCTCAACGGTCAGGTGCAGCATTTTTGCGCCAACAATTTTAAACCCTGCAGATTCAAAACGAGCATAAATGTTACCAACAACGTTTTTTGCCACCGCGTTTGGTTTGATGATGGAAAAAGTACGTTCAATAGCCATGATTACCTCTGTAAATGTTCTGTGTGTCCGGGAAACCCGGTTATGAAATTGGCGCAGATTATAAAGAGCAAGTGTGCCGTTGCCTATGGATGGAGATAACATTTTTTTAAAATAAGATGAGTTTTAGCAACACAGCGCTTTTGAGGCGCTAAATTTCACTTTCCACCTACTGGAGCGTGAAGTTTGCGCTGGCTATCTGCCCGGACTCATCCATCACCAGCACCTGGTATTCACCCGGTTTATTAAGCGTTAGCGCCAGCCCCGCGCCGCCGGTATCTTCATTCTCGCCGTTAACAAACCACCAGCGCTGCCCCAGCCCACCCTGGCTGGTAAGCCTCAGGAGCAACTGCGTTTGCCCCGGCAGGCGTTTCAGAATCGTGCCGTTGCGTACCCCCAGCAATAATAACGGCGTTGCGCTCTCTTTTTGCAAAGGTGGGCAGGTTGCAGACGGCGGCGGGAGGCGCTCCGCCCTGCGTTCAGCCTGCGGCAGCCAGGGCTCGAGAGGGAGCGGCCATAATGCGACAACCTGCTGCCGGGCGCCAGGGCAGTCAGGCGCGACTCTTTTCCCTGCATCGTCCAGCCAGATAAGCTGCCGCGTTCCCTGAACACCTTCCTGCCCCGCCGCCTGCAAGGTTGGCGGCTGGCTGCCGTCCAACAACCAGGTATTTATTCTGCGACGGCAGTTGATATCACCTTGCGGCAGTGCCTGCCCGCCCGGCCAGCAGATTTCACCGGAGCTAACGCTGGCTGGCCGCGGGTCAGTCGGCAAATGAAGCTGCTGAACCCGGGAATTGGCCTGCAATAGATTGTTGACCTGGTTTAGCAGCGGCACCGCGCTGCCAAGCCCAAACTGCCCTGCCACCGGCGTACTGTCCGGCCTGCCGGTCCAGATGCCTATCAGGTAGCGGGAATTCATGCCGATGGCCCATGCATCGCGGTAGCCGTAGCTGGTTCCCGTTTTCCATGCCAGGGGGACAACGGGGGGCAATGATGAATCCGGCTGAGGCTGTGCCTCACCCGCCAGAATACGGCGAATAATCCATGCCGCTCCCGGCGACATCAGCGGCCGTTCACGTAGTTCATCCGTGCGGAGTAAACGCAGGTGTGCAGCCTTGCCGTGCCGGGCAAAAGCGCCGTAGGCGGCAACTATCTGGTCAAGCCTTGCCCCGCCGCCGCCAAGAATAATCGACAGGTTAGGCTCGCTGCCCTGTGGGAACCGAAGATTCAACCCGGCGTTTGCCAGCTGCCCGGCAAACCGTTTCGGGCCATAGGCCTCAAGTACCTGCACTGCCGGTAAATTCAAAGAACGCACCAGCGCATCGCCCATGCTCACCGGGCCATGAAAACCAGTGTCGAAGTTACCGGGCCGATAGTCGCCAAAGCGGCGCGGCACGTCCTGCAACAGTGAAGCTGGATGTATCAACCCCTCATCCAGCGCCAGGCCGTAAACAAAAGGCTTTAGCACAGAGCCGGGCGAGCGAACTGCGGTAACCATATCAACATGCCCGAACCGGGTGTCATCGTTGATATCGGCGGAGCCAACCCAGGCACGAACCTGCATCGTGGTGTGGTCAACTACCAGCATCGCAAGAGAAGAGCGGGCGGGTAACCGCGCCTTCCACCCCAGAGCCAGGTCTTCAAGCTGGCGCTGCAAAGAAGCATTCAGCGTGGTAGAGATAAGCGTATCTCTGGTACGTGATGCCAGATAGCGAGACAGTAGCGGAGCCAGCTGCGGCATCTGCCGTGGCGCAAGCCAGATGGGTTCCTGTAAAGACTCATTAACCTGCCGCTGCGACCAAATACCCTGCTCCGCCATACGGCGCAATACTTTATCCCGCGCTTGCTGTGTTCTCTGTGGCCAGCGGTCCGGGCGCAAACGGCTGGGAGCCTGCGGAAGCACCGCCAGCAGCGCAGCTTCTGAATAGCTTAATTGCTCCGGGGATTTACCAAGATAAGCCCAGCTTGCCGCGCCAATGCCCTGTAGCGTACCGCCGAATGGGGCACGATTTAGGTACAGCGTCAGGATCTCAGTTTTAGAAAGGTGCCATTCAAGCTGTAAAGCCCGCCAAACCTGGCGAACCTTACCGCCGAAGGTGCGGGGATGAGGATCGAGCAAACGGGCAACCTGCATGGTCAGCGTGCTGCCACCGGAAACGATCTCCCCGCTTCGCAAGTCCTGCCACGCCGCACGCAGGATCGAGAAAGGGTTAATACCAGGATGATCCCAAAACCAGCGATCTTCGTAGCCGATCAACGCTTCAAGGTAACGGGGAGAAACCTGCTCCACGGTGACCGGGTAGCGCCAGATCCCTTCATTGTCGGCAAAGCGCCAGAGCGGCGTTCCATCCGCAGCAACCACAACGCGCGCCGGATTGACCTCATGCAGAGGCAGCGGCCAGATTCTGTCCGCAAGCCAGACTAAACAAACGGCCAGCAGCGGCACCATCAACCACAGATAGCGCCGCCGCCAGCGCGGCCTTGACCCGTTAAGCACCGACTTTCTGCTTACGGCACAACGGTCAAGGTACCGGTAGAGCTACCGGTTGCCCGCCACTGCGGTACATACATTGATTCAACCTGCGGCACCGGCACGCTGTAGCTACCCGGCGTTACCGCACGGGCCAGATAGATAAGCGTGGCATGCTGGCCTTCATTGAGCGGAAGCGCGGCAACAAAGCGATCGTCACGGAATTCAATATGCTGAATGTCCTGCTGCTGCATCTGGTTCAGCAACGTTTGCGCGCTGCTCGCGCTGTCGCCCAGGCTGGCGCTGCTGTTGGCAAGGTTCTGGTTCTCAAGCTCCAGACCCGCAGGCAGTAAATCGACCACCAGCGCATCCGGAACGTTTTTATCGGCCCAGACATCCAGCCAGACCATCACCAGTTCGCCGCTTTTCAGGGAGGAGAGCGGCCTGCTATCGCCCTTAGCGTCAAGGAAGTGACGTTCAATATGCAGCACATTGCTGTATGCGGCAGGAGCCTGCTGCGGGTAACCCGAGCTATCGACACGCAGATAAAGGCTGGCCGTACCGGTGTTGGTAACCTGCAGGCCGGAAAGCTGCTCTGCCGTCAGGTTGCGGGTCACCGCCTGGCTGGAGGCCAGGGCCTCAGCACTCAGCGAAGTTTGAGCCTGCCAGTCGCCTTTTACATTTTGTAGCCCATGCCCGGCAAGGAACAGCGCATTGCTTTCCTGAGTGGAGAGCCAGCGCTGGCTCCAGGCCATGTCAGAAAGCTCAAGCAGCAGCTGGTTCTGGCTATCCGGCAGCAGCTTGTTCTCTTCCAGCAGGCTCAGCATCATTGCTTTATCCCGCAGTTCGCTACCGTAGTCGGCCATCCAAATTTGCTTCTCGCTACGCGGGGTTTTCAGACCCAGGGCAATAGCCTGCTGCCCACGGGCTTCATCCCCCATCAACTTCAGCGCTACGCCAAGCTGTACTATCGGCAGGCCAGCACGCGCCTGTTGGTGCCGCTGCCAAAGCTCGCGTAAAGCCCCCAGAGGTGCTTTTTGCTGGCGGGCAAGAACCAGCCCGGCATAGGCCTGAACCGCAAACCGGCTTGCCGCTGCGTCATCGCTGTAGCGCAGGGCAATTAGCCCCGGGTCCTGGAGATAGCGCAGCAGGCGCTGGTTAGCGTTATTCAGCGCATCGCCGTTCACGCTGTAGCCCTGTTCGCTGGCGCGAGCCAGGAAGTCCGTAACGTAAGCCGTCAGCCAGTATTCCTCCGGCCCGGATTTATCCCACAGGCCAAAGCCGCCGTTATCGCTCTGCATTTCCAGCAGGCGAGCAATGCCGATATCTATAGCCGAACGGCGCTGCTGGTCGCTAATTCCCTTAATACCCAGCGCAGCCAGTTCGGCCTCGTTGGTATACAGCGACGGGAACAGCCCGCTGGTCGTCTGCTCCAGGCAACCATAAGGGTAGGCTTTCAGCTCACGGATATAGCGCGCAAGGTTCAAAGGCGGACGGCCGCTTAACAGCAACTGCCCTTCCAGCGTTGCCGGAAGCAAGCCTGAGCGATGAGACAGCGGTATATTCCAGCTTTCGCCGGGTTTAACCACCGAGCCGCTGTTTACCGTCTGCGCAGGGAAGGCCGGGCGAACGCCAATCTTCCACTGCTTATGAGGAGCGGTAACGCTCTCTCCCGGCAGGGCCAGCCCGTTGATAACCGCGTTGAGTTCTCCATCGCCAAAACCTTCAAGCGCGCGAACCGGGATAAACAACGTACCGCGAGCGCCGGGCGCCAGCTTCACGTCGATGGTTGAAGCACCGTTAAGCGCCAAAAGCCCGCCAGCGCTAAGCACAACGTTAAGCTGTTGGGGCTGGTCGGTCAGGTTGGTGAGATCAAGCGCCAGGCGGCTGGTGTCTCCCCCGGCCATAAATCTCGGCGCGGCAAGCTCACTAACCAGTGGGGCGGCTACCGTCACCTTCTGTTCGCTGTTGCCAAAACTCTCGTCGGTCCAGGCCTGCGCCATTACTCTCAGCTCGCCGTTGAAATCACCAATCGGCAGCGTCACCGTTCCCTCGCCTTTTTCATCCAGCTGAACCGGCTGAGCCTGCTGGGCAATAATAGTGACGTGATTGACCGGTTTTTTACCGCCGCGGCTAAGCTCATCGCCTTCATCGCCGTCCCCGCCAAAGCGCAGCGCGGCCAGCCTGCCCTCACCTTCTATTACTTGCCCATAAACATCATAGATGTCCGCCCCGTAGCGTTTACGGCCAAAGAAGGCATCCCACGGGTCCGGGGTTTTATAATCGGTAATGCTGAGTACGCCGCTGTCCACCGCCGACAGCAGAACGTTAATCTGCTTCGGCAGTTCACCGTTTTTCACGCTGGCCTTCACTTTTACCGTCAGGTTCTGGTTCGGGCGCATTTTAGCCGGGCTTTCTAAAGCCAGGCCCAGGCGGCGGCTTTCATCCCCCAGCGGCAGGTGCAGAATGCCTACGGCGCGTTTTGGCGTGGCGGAGCGCGCTTTGTCTCCGGGGCGGATAACCACGGTGCTCAGGTAGAGGTCATGGCGCTGCCAGCTCTTATCGACCGGAATAGCCAGGTCCATGCCGCCTTCGGGGACATCAATCTCCTTCCACCACAGCGGGCCATCGCTGGACTCCACCAGGGCGTAACCTTTGCCTGCCGCAGGGGCAGCGATATGCAGGTTAATGGTGTCGCCTGCTTTATAAGACGGCTTATCAATTTTGAGTGTCACGCGGTCCGGGCGTACGGCACCGGTACCGTCGCTGTTATCCTGCCAGCTGTAGCCCGCCCAGAAGCGCACGCTGCTGACGATATTGCTTTGCGGGTCACGAACTTCCAGCCGGTAAGAGCCCCATTCCACAGGGAAAGCTACTTTTCCGGTTTCCCCGGCGGCCAGGGTTAATTTCTGCTCGGCTTCTACCAGGTCTTTCTGGTCAAACTGAGACTGCCACCCGGCGCCATCTTCCCAGCTCCAGTAGTAGTCACGGCGCTCACGTATCAGGCGCACATCCAGGCCGCTTACCGCTAGTTTCTCGCCTTTCGCATTGGCATAAACAATATCGAACCCGGCGCTGCTGTCTTCGTCAACAATCGGCTGAGTACGCGTGGTATCGGTGCGGTAGTCATACACATCTTTGCTGGCAAACTGCGGGCGAATCCCCGGCAGCGCCTCCGCAGGCCAGATAGGTTGTTCAACTCGCCGGGTGACCGGACGCCCGCCGGACTCCAGCAGGCTCGCCTGCAACACCAGGCGCAGCGGGGAATGTACGTCGCCCCACTGGCTTTCGGTGCTGACCGTAGTATGCCCCTGCTCATCCAGCGTTAGCTCAACCGCGTCAAGGCTGCGCGAGAGGTTTTCTTCGTTGATATCACCAAACTGGAAGCCCGGAAGCCCGGAAACTGCCTCACGCAGCGGGCGCAGGAACAGCTGCCCCTGTAGGCTATTACCGGCGGCCGGTGCGCCGTAAAGATAACGGCCTGCCACGTCAAAACTGACGGTATCTTCAGGCGCTACCGGCACGCTTTGCGCCGTCAGATTCAGCGCCATGCGTTCCGGCATAAAGTCTTCAACTTTAAACGACCAGCTGCGCGGCTGATTATCTCCGGTGTTGACCCTGACCTGCCAGTTACCCGTAGCGGCATTCTCGCTTAACGGATAAGTAAACTGGTACAGGCCGTTCTCTGATTGCCAGACTTCGGTGCGCGCGACCTGCCCGTCCGGTTTCACGACTTCCAGCTTCACCGGCTGCGGCGGCAGCGGTTTTCCATCGCTGTCTCTGAGCAGGGCGTTGACGATAACGGACTCTCCCGGGCGATAGAGATCGCGCGGGCCGAACATAAAGAACTGCTTGCTGTAACCCTGCTCTCCGGCAATATCAAATTCGGCCAGATCCAGCGCAGGGCGGCTAAGGTCGAGCAAAGAGGTTTGCTCTCCGTTACGGGCGAGCAGCAGCGTTCCTTTATTGAGTTTCTCCAGCGTTGCGTGGCCGTCACCGTCGCTCTTACCCTGGCCAACCGCCTGCCCTTTCTCATTTAGCAGCACGATCTCTACGCCGGCCTGAGCCGCGCCGTTTTCAAGGCTCTGGGTAAAAACATCCAGCCTGTCGTGGTAGCGGTGAACGGAGAGGCCAATATCGCTAAGCGTGAACAGCGTTGCGGCATTGCTGTAGGCGTAGTGGCCCGCCTGATTCATCACGGCAAGATAAACGCCTGGCTGCTGAAGCGGCTTGATATCCCCCAGCGGCAGCAGCAGCTTTTCACGCGTGTTGCGGGCAGGATTAAGGTCGAACCGGCCGGTATACACCAGGTCCGCCAGCTTCAGCAGGTTGTCGGACTCCCAGTTAGAGACTGAATTGCGGTACTGCCACTGGCTAACAAACGAGCTTAACGAGCTTTCTTTTACGCGATAGAAGTTAACGTCCACCTTATCGACGTTAAGCGCCATCACCGGCAGACCGGCAATCACTTTGGTTGGCAGGAGCGAACCACGGCTGGCAAAGCCCACGCTCGGCTGTATATCACGAGTGGTAATTTGCTTTTCAAAGTTAGCCTCAAGCGTCGCTTTGTTTAGCGCGACCAGGCCGCTGTCTACGGAGACAATCAGGCTTCGTTTCGGCTCAAGATGGCGCAGGCGCAGCTCTTTTAACGAGCCGGAAAGCTCCCAGGCACCGTCCACTTTACCGCTGGTTTTATCCACCAGATGGGCGACTTTATTGAAGTCCTGATTGGGGTCCAGGGGAATAGAAAAGGTTAAAACCAGCGTGCTGGCACCGTCCAGCTGCACTTCAGAGGCATCCAGCAGCTTAAGCGGTTTACCGGCGGACTGCTGCGCCAGCTTCTCAAGCTGCGAGGCATCCGGCTTTGCTTCAGGTGCGCCGTTTTTCGCCACCGCAGCAGCAGAGTCTGGTGCTGCCGTCTGCTGCTTGCTTTTATCGTCACAACCCCAGAGTGCCAGCATGCCGCACACCAGCGCAGCAAGGCCAGCAAAACGTAGTGAATTCATTGTTTCATCCCTGGCCAACAAGGCCCGCTAAACATTACGTAGAGCAAGTATTATGCGGATTAGCCAGAAAAGCGAAAGTCCAACCTCCAGTCTTGCGTGGCACCTCGAAAATTTCGCCCGGCTCCGGGAAAAAATCATCTTCACCACGCTCCTGATTTGCCGCAGATCACACTCTAAAAGGTTACATGTAACCTTCCGGGTTATTTGTTTTTAAAACAATCGCATAGTTAGCAAACGCCGGGGAACTGCTGTTACCTTTTAAGCCTGCCGCAGCGGTAATGCGATGTCTGTGAAATCAATAATAAGAGACAGCCAAATGAAGAATGCCGTCAATGCCCTACAAAATTTCGGAAAATCACTCTACGGCCCGGTGCTCATTCTGCCCATCGTTGGGCTGTTTATTGCCTTCGGTAACGTCTTAGGCAACGGTAACCTGGCTGAATACCTGCCGTTTCTCGGCCACTCCGCCATTCAGCACTCAGGCCAGCTGATTGCTAAGTCGGCGGTTTCGGTACTGGCTAACCTGGCGCTGGTTTTTGCCGTCGGTATTCCCATCGGGCTTGCCAGCCGCGACAAGGGCTACGCCGCGCTTATCGGCCTGGTGACGTTTATCGTCTTTATCAACGCCATGAGCGTGGTGCTTCAGCTACAGGGCAAGCTGGTGCCCGTAGAGCAGATGCGTACGGCCGGTCAAAGCATGGTGCTGGGCGTTCAGGTGCTGGAGATGGGCGTGTTCGCCGGGATCCTCACCGGCGCGCTTTCCGGCTATTTATACAATCGCTATTCAGGCGTGCAATTTTCCGGGGCCATGGCTATCTATTCCGGGCACTGTTTCGTAGCCATCATCATGCTGCCTGTATCCATGCTGCTGGGCGTAATAATGAGCGAGCTGTGGCCTTTTGCTCAGCAGGGTATCAGCGCCCTCGCGCTGGCGATAAAAGGGGCAGGAGCATTTGGCGTGGCTATTTACGGCTTTCTTGAGCGTATTTTAGTCCCGACCGGTCTGCATCATCTTGTCTACACCCCGTTCCTTTATACCGAGCTGGGCGGCACCGCCGACGTCTGCGGGAACGTCTACCAGGGTGCACGCAATATTTATTTCGCCGAAATGGCCTGCCCAACCGTGCGCCAGCTAAGCGACACGGTAGTCTGGGATGCGCGCGGCATCAGCAAAATGTTCGGCCTGCCCGCCGCCGCCCTCGCTATGTACATGACGGCCAAACCCGAGCGCAAGGCCGCCGCGAAAGCCATTCTGATCCCGGCAGCTCTCACCTCATTATTAGTTGGCGTGACCGAGCCGCTGGAGTTCTCTTTCCTGTTCGTCGCCCCGATGCTGTTCGGCGTTCATGCCGTGCTGACCGGTCTGGGGATGATGCTGTTTTATCTGCTGGGCGTTCACGCTATCGGCGCTAACGGCCTGATTGACTTCATTCTTTACAACCTGCCTCTAGGCACGACCAAATCCAACTGGCCGATGTACATCGTGGTCGGGCTCACGATGTCGGTCATCTACTTCCTGGTGTTCCGTTTCCTGATCCGCAAGTTCGATATGAAAACGCCGGGCCGCGAGGATGAAAGCCAGGAAACCCGCCTCTACAGCAAGCAGGAATATCAGGCTCAGGGCAATAACAGCGGGCTGGGTGAAGCCATTATCGAAGGATTAGGCGGCCGCGCCAATATTGAGGTGGTCGATAACTGCTACACCCGCCTGCGCGTCACGGTTCTCGACGTAACCACGATAGATGAGCCACGCCTGAAGGCCACTGGAGCCAAAGGGGTGCTCAAGCAAGGCAATAATGTTCAGGTGGTCTACGGGCTGCATGTCAAAAAAATGCGTGAAGCCGTAGAAGCCTTTCTCTAAAGGAGCCAAAAATGTTTAAACCCCCGTTTATTTTGTCCATCGCCGGTGGCGGCAGCACCTATACCCCCGGCATCGTTAAGAGCCTGATGGTGCGCCTGGAGGATTTCCCGCTGGCCGAAATTCGTCTGTACGATATTGACGGCGAGCGCCAGGCCATCATTGCTCCGGTGGTAGAGAAAGTCATTCGTGACCACAGTCAAAGCATCAAATTCACCGTTACCACCGACCCGGAAGTGGCCTTCAGCGGAGCGCATTTTGTCTTCGCCCAGATGCGCGTCGGCCAGTATAAAATGCGTGAGCAGGACGAAAAAATCCCCCTGCGCCACGGCGTTGTTGGCCAGGAGACCTGCGGCCCTGGCGGGCTGGCCTACGGGCTGCGTACAATTCTGCCGATGGTCGAGCTGTGCGATCTCGTTGAGCGCTACGCTCACCGCAAGGCCTGGATAGTGAACTACTCCAACCCGGCAGCTATCGTCGCCGAAGGCGTGCGCCGCCTGCGCCCGAATGCCAGAGTGCTGAATATCTGCGATATGCCGGTGGCGGCGATGCGTAATATGGGCGCCATTTTGGGCGTCGATCGTCATAAGCTTGAGGTTGACTACTTCGGCCTCAACCACTTCGGCTGGTTTACCCGCGTACTGGTTGACGGCGAAGATCGTCTGCCGGAGCTTCGTCGGCATATAGCGAAATTTGGCCTGCTGACCGAAGATGCCGCGCAAACCGATCCTCAGCATTCCGATCCGTCATGGGTTAAAACCTGGCGTAATATCAAACCGATAATGGATCACTTCCCGGATTACCTGCCGAACCCTTATTTGCAGTATTACCTGATGCCCAATGACATTGTCGGGCATCAGGATCCTGACTATACCCGCGCCAACGAGGTGATGGATGGCCGGGAGAAAAAACTGTTCGCCGCAGCCGCTGAGTACCAGCGCACGGGAATATTGCCGGATGCTTTCCACGTCGGAGTACACGGCGCATTTATTGTCGATGTCGCCTGCTCGCTGGCCTTCGACCTGCGCCAGCGCCATTTGGTTATCGTGGAGAACAAAGGGGCTATCGCCAACCTGCCTTATGACGCAATGGTTGAAGTCCCCGCCTATATCACCAGCGAAGGGCCGGAGCCGGTTCGTATGGGAGCCGCACCGCTATTCCAGCAGACGCTTCTGATGCAGCAGCTCGCCAGCGAACAGCTGCTGGTGGAGGCGACAATTGAGGGGAGCTACGAAAAGGCGCTTCAGGCCTTTACCCTCAACCGCACCGTGCCCACCATGCAGCACGCCAAAGCCATTCTCGATGAAATGATTGAGGCAAACCGGGATTACTGGCCGCAGCTCCAGCAAGCGTGGCGCAACGGTGAGTCCGTGGATTAAATCAGTTTTAAGAAGTAACTCGCGGCGTGAAAGAAGGTTGCTTGCTGGCTGGCGGAAAAACACCGACAATCCGATTTTCCTTGATGAATCGGAGACCTAACATGTCTACCTCTTTCTTCGTCGCGGGCGACTGGCTCGCAGAACATATTAACGATGACGATATCCAGATTCTGGATGCCCGCATGGCTCCTCCGGGGCAGGAACACCGTGACCTGCCGGGCGAGTACCGTTCAGGGCATCTGCCCGGTGCCGTTTATTTTGATATTGAGGCGCTCTCCGATCACACCAGCCCGCTGCCCCACATGATGCCGCGCGCCGAAGCGTTCGCCGTGGCAATGCGCGAGCTGGGCGTCAGCAGCGACAAACATCTGGTGGTTTACGACGAAGGTAACCTGTTCTCCGCCCCGCGCGCGTGGTGGATGCTGCGTACTTTTGGCGTGCAAAAAGTATCAATTCTTGCCGGAGGCCTCGCAGACTGGCAGCGCGAAGAGCTGCCGCTGGAACAGGGCGATGTTGTTTTGCCGGAAGGCGAGTTCGAGGTGAACTTCGATCCTATGGTCATCAAACGTCTGACCGACGTGCTGCTGGTCAGCCACGAAGGCACGGCGCAGATTGTGGATGCCCGCCCGGCACCACGTTTCAATGCCGAGGCCGATGAGCCACGCCCGGGTCTGAAACGCGGCCATATTCCCGGAGCGCTTAACGTCCCCTGGGTGGAGCTGGTTGAAAACGGCCAGTTGAAAACAACCGAAGAGCTGAGCGCAATTTTTGAACGCCAGGGCGTGAGCTTCGAGCAACCTATTATTGCCAGCTGCGGTTCCGGCGTAACGGCGGCGGTCGTGGTGCTGGCATTAACCACTCTCGGGGTGAACGGAGTTTCGCTTTACGACGGCTCGTGGAGTGAATGGGGCGCACGCGCCGATTTGCCGGTTGAACCCGCGCAATAATGGATAACCGGCTGGCCGGATTGCTGGAGCGCGGGGAAGCATTGACCCGCGCTGAATATCGGGTTCTCTCGCATCTGACTGCCCATCCGCTGCTGGTGGGCAACATTACGGTACGCGCCCTTGCGCAGGCCACCTTTGTCTCCAGCGCGACCATTATGCGGCTGTGCCATAAGCTGGGGTTTAGCGGCTATAGCGAATTTATCTGGCATTGCAAACAGCTGCTGTCCGGCACGCCACGCATCGCCAGCCAGCCGGTAAATCCACAGGCCGCTCTGCCGCAGCTCTTCGAACGCTTTATCGCCAACTATCAGCAAACCTTTCGCTGGGTGACGCCCGAGCTAATGGCCCGTTTTACCGAGCTTCTGCGGGAAAAAGAGAGCTTTTATCTCTACGGGGCCGGTTTTTCCTATCTTTTTGCCGAGTACCTGACTAAAAAACTGCAAGTTCTGGGAAAGACGGCGTTTATCTCAGGCCCGGGAGACAGCAGAGGCATCTTTCTCAGCAATGCCGCTAAATATCAGGTTTTTATCGCTATTTCACGCAGCGGTGAGACGGAACAGGTTCTGGACAAAGCAAGAATTGCCCAAAACGTGGGGATGACAATAGTCGCCTTTACCCGCGCCTCGCCAAACCCGCTGGCGGAAATGGCCGAGCTGCATTTCCCACTCTATGACGAAGCAGTGCACTACGCAGCCGAAGCGGCGGACATTACGTCATTTGAATCAAATCTGGTGATGCTGATAGATTTGCTGTTATTGCAGGCAACAGAGTAGCCCCTCCCGGCGGAGGGGGAACTCATCAGATAATGCGGTTTTGTTTGAAATCGCGCAGGAAACTGCCCCAGCGGCGCTCATAAAACGGCGTGATGTGGGCAATCATAAAGTGGCTGATGCCCTTCTCGCCTTCCACCACCTGGCAGATATCGACCGGCTCGTCGCCCGGTAAGGTATCCGTAGCCACGCTTCCGGCCTGGCGAATAATCGCTTCAATCTCACCGCCCTCGGCCTCGATACCGATCAGCAAGTTTGGCTCTTCATCCGCCTGCTCTTTGATGGAGCAGATAAACGCCCGCTTCACCGTTTTCAGGTTTTTAAACAGCGTGGTCAGGGAGTCAACCATCTGCGCCGGGGGTTCGGCAACTTCGGAAAGCAGCAGCGAAGTCCCACCTTCCAGGACTTCCTGCTGGCTCAGCGGATCGCTTTCCGCGCTCACCAGATGGCTTATCTCGTTCGGGGTAAACTCTTTGCCGGTCGGCAGTTTGGCATTAAGGAACAGCGCTTCACCCAGCGTCATTTCAAACAGGGTGCGCACGGGCATGACCACAAACGCCTGCTCGTGGCTAACGGCTTCCTGCAAAGCTTCCAGAGACGTAAAGAATGGAATAACCGAAGTGCCATCTTCTTTTTCCCAGTGCTGTAATTCGACCGCGCTATCGGCGTCGATGGCTTCACCTTCTGCGGCATTACCTGGCACCCAAACGGTGGACTCCAGCAGGGTACGGAAAAAGGCCGGGCGATGCGCCGGTTCGTTTGCCGCCTGCTCAAGCAGGGTTTCTAGTTCGTTTTTTGGTTCTGACATTGTGGTTCCGGGATAAAGCTAAAGAGGTTTTACCCTCACCCTAACCCTCTCCCTGGAAGGGAGAGGGGACTGTTCGGCGTTCGCTCTCCCTGCAAGAGAGAGGACCGTTCGGCATTCGCTCTCCCTGCAAGAGAGAGGACCGCTCGGCGTTCGCTCTCCCTGCAAGAGAGAGGACCGCTCGGCGTTCGCTCTATCCGAACTCTTTTCCCCCTCTCCGCTGTGGGGAGAGGGCCGGGGTGAGGGGCAGTATTACTTAGCCAGTAACAGATTGGCGATCGCACGAACGCCCAAACCGGTCGCACCCGCAGACCACTGCTCAACCGCACCTTTACGGTAGGTTGCGGAGCAGTCTACGTGCACCCAACCCTGGTGGTAGTTTTCAACGAAGTGGGACAGGAAGCCCGCAGCGGTGCTTGCGCCAGCCGGATAAGAGGCATTGGCGGTGTTGTTCAGCTCGGCAAAGTTAGAGGGCAGCTGGCTGCGGTGGAATTCGGCCAGCGGCAGGCGCCAGAACGGCTCGTTTTCTTCAGCGGCGCTTGCCAGCAGGCGAGCAGCCAGCTTGTCGTCGAAGCTGAACACGGCATGATAATCATTGCCCAGAGCGGTCTTCGCCGCGCCGGTCAGGGTGGCGCAGTCGATAATCAGCTCTGGTTTCTGAGCCGCAGCGTCAATCAGGCCGTCGGCCAGCACCAGGCGCCCTTCTGCATCGGTGTTCATCACTTCAACGGTTTTGCCGTTGCGGTAGGTGATGATGTCGCCGAGTTTCATGGCGTTGCCGCTGATCATATTGTCCGCGCAGCACAGGTAGAGCTTCACGCGTTTGTCCAGACCGCGAGCGATAGCAAAGGCCAGCGCGCCGGTAATGGTGGCCGCGCCGCCCATATCTGATTTCATCGAGTCCATGAAAGCGGTCTGTTTGATGCTGTAGCCGCCGGAATCAAAGGTGATACCCTTCCCGACAAGACATGCATACACCGGTGCTTCAGGGTTGCCGGTTGGGTTGTAGTCCAGCGCCAGCAGAACCGGCGCGCGGTCAGAACCACGGCCAACGGTATGGATCCCGGCGTAGTTTTGCTCGCGCAGGTCTTCGCCTTTGGTAATACGGTAGGAAACATGGTCGCAGGCTACGTCACACAGAAGATCGACAGCGCGGGAAGCCAGCTGCTCAGGGCCCAGCTCTTCTGCCGGAGTGTTAATAGTGTGGCGAACCCAGTCGATGACTTTCAGGCGCGTATCCAGCTCTTTCTGCTCAGACTCGCTCAGTACCGCCCAGTCAACTTTGCGGCTGCCTTTCGGAGCGCGATAGCCCTGCCAGAAGGCCCAGCTCTTCTCAACGTCCCAGCCTTCACCGGCCAGCTGAACATGTTTCAGCCCCTGGCCGTCAATTTTGCGCGCCGCGCGCTGAATAAGACCGAGGTCGTCTTTACCGGTCAGGTGTAGGGTAATGCCGTCGTTATTGATGCTATACGTCGCCTTTTCGCCCCAGCGTGCGTCCGCTGGCTGCGTGGAAAGGGTGATTTTCATGGCTTCAGTCATTTTCCAATCCTTCATTGTTCAGCACAGGCAAAATGCAAAAACGGGCCGCTCAGGGCGGCCCGTCTGTTATTCTGCTTCATCTAACCAGACAAGCAAAATCGCTTCCAGCACTTTTTCGTTAGAAGCGTTTGGATCGTCATCAAACTCTTCCAGTTCGCAGATCCACTGGTGCATATCGGTGAAACGCACCGTCTTAGGATCGAGATCCGGGCGGCTGTCATACAGCGCTTCGCCGATTTCACGGCTGTCAGTCCACTTCAGTCCCATGCGGCTCCCGTTAGTGTTCGCGTGCGTGGTTGATGGTATAACGCGGCATCTCAACCACCAGGTCTTCATCGCTGACGCGAGCCTGGCAGCTCAGGCGGCTCTCAGGCTCCAGACCCCATGCTTTATCCAGCATGTCGTCTTCATCCTCGGTGCTTTCCGCAAGGGAATCGAAGCCTTCACGCACCACACAGTGGCAGGTGGTGCAGGCACAGGACTTCTCACAGGCGTGCTCAATTTCGATACCGTTGCGCAGGGCAACGTCGAGAATGGTTTCACCTTTTTGCGCTTCCAGAACTGCGCCATCCGGACAGAGGTCCTGATGAGGCAGAAAAACAATCTTTGGCATATTAAACCTCGTCCACGGAGTGACCGGTCAGCGCGGTACGGATCGATTGATCCATGCGGCGTGCGGCAAACTCCTGGGTTTGCTTGTCTACGTTTTTGATTTCATTTTGAATAGCGTCGGCATCGTCACCGGCCGCGGCAGCGCTTAAGGCAGCCATGGCGTTGTCGATGTCGGAACGCTCTGCGGCGCTTAGCAGCGCGGCATCCGCCGTCAGTGCGCTGTTCAAACTCTCCAGCACGCGGGCAGCTTCGACTTTTTGCTCCGCCAGCATACGTGCCTGCACGTCATGCTCGGCGTAACTCATGGAGTCCTGAATCATACCGGCAATTTCGCCGTCGCTCAGGCCATAAGAAGGTTTAACCTGGATAGAGGATTCCACGCCGGTGGATTTCTCCATCGCCGTTACGCTCAACAGGCCATCGGCATCTACCTGGAAGGTTACGCGAATATGCGCCCCGCCGGCGGACATTGCCGGAATACCGCGCAGGGTAAAACGAGCCAGAGAGCGGCAATCCTGCACCAGCTCGCGCTCGCCCTGCAATACGTGGATAGACATCGCGGTCTGCCCATCTTTGAAAGTGGTGAATTCCTGAGCACGCGCCACCGGGATCGTGGTATTACGCGGAATAACCTTCTCGACCAGGCCGCCCATGGTTTCCAGGCCAAGCGACAGCGGGATAACGTCCAGCAGCAGCATTTCGCTGTCAGGCTTGTTGCCAACCAGGATATCGGCCTGAATAGCCGCCCCAATCGCCACAACTTTATCCGGGTCGATGGAGGTCAGCGGGGTGCGGCCGAAGAATTCGCCTACGCGCTCACGCACCAGAGGTACGCGGGTTGAGCCGCCGACCATCACCACTTCCAGCACTTCTTCTGCTTCCACGCCCGCATCTTTCAACGCGCGACGGCAGGCCAGCAGCGTGCGCTTAACCAGGGAAGCAATCATCTCGTTGAACTGGTCACGGGTGACTTCGCCTTTCCAGCCAGCCACTTCTACGCTGGCAGTTGCGGCATCGCTCAGCGCAATTTTTGCAGCAATAGCGGCATCCAGCAGCTGGCGCTGTACCCGGTCGTCGCTGCGGTCGGCAATACCGGCCTGTTCGCGCAGCCAGTCGGCAAGCAGGTGATCGAAGTCGTCGCCGCCCAGGGCAGAGTCACCGCCGGTCGCCAGCACTTCAAACACGCCGCGGCTAAGGCGCAGGATAGAAATGTCAAAGGTGCCGCCGCCCAGGTCGTAAACGGCAATTACGCCTTCTTTACCCGAGTCCAGGCCGTAGGCAATTGCCGCCGCCGTTGGCTCGTTGAGCAGGCGCAAAACGTGCAGGCCCGCGAGGCGAGCGGCATCTTTAGTACCCTGGCGCTGCGCGTCGTCAAAATAGGCAGGAACGGTAATCACCACGCCGTCCAGCTCTCCGGCCAGCGCTTCGGTCGCGCGGGCAGCCAGCGTTTTGAGGATATCGGCAGAAACGCGAACGGGGTTTAACAGCCCCGCCGGGGTGTTAATCATCGGCAGACCGTTTTCACTCGCCTGCAAATGGTAAGGAAGATGCGGGTAGCGCGCCTGAATGTCCGCCAGAGAGCGGCCCATCATGCGTTTTACCGAGCTAATAGTGTTCGCGGGGTTCTGTGCTGCCTGCGCACGAGCTTCCCAGCCAACCAGGTGACCCTGCTGCTGGTAATGGACAACGGAAGGCAGCAGCGCGCGGCCTTCGTGGTCGACCAGGGCTTGTGCCTGCCCGCTGCGCACGGTGGCAACCAGCGAGTTGGTGGTGCCAAGATCGATACCTGCGGCCAGCCTGCGCTGGTGCGGCGCAGCCATCATGCCGGGCTCACTAATTTGTAATAAGGCCATGTTTCGCTTCCAAAAATCGGGCCTGAGTTCAGGCGTTAAAAGTCGAGCAGTTTTTCTTCTAGTTGTTCTATTTGGCTCTGTAATTTGTCGAGGAAACGCAGCTTGCGAACGGTGTCCGCAGCCTGTTCCCACTGCTGGTCATCCAGCTGCTGTACCATCTGCGCGCTGCGGTTTTTCACCATCGTTTTTACGCGCCCGGCAAAGCTTTCCAGCCCGTCACCGTCTTTTTTCTGCTCGATTTCGTCCAGCTCTTCGCGCAGCTCAAGTTGTTCCATCAGGAACGCGGTATCACGCACGGTATGCTGTTCATTAGCCAGATCGAAGCCGTTCAGGGAGAGGAGATATTCGGCGCGGGCAAGCGGGTGACGCAGCGTCTGCCAGGCCTGGTTGATGGTTGCGGATTGACTTACCGCCAGCAATTGCTCCGCCTGAGGGCGGCTGGCGTATTTGTCCGGATGGAACTGGCGCTGCAGCTCCTGGTAACGGGTAGCCAGATGCTGAAGGTCAAGGGTATAGCCTGGCGTTAGCCCAAACAGGGTAAAGTAATCCATAACAGACTCGGGTACATGTCAGGTTAGTGCTGTGTGGTAAAGCAAAATCCCCCACGGGCCGAAGCCGGTGGGGGTGATAAGCGGGATCAGACGTGGAAGCTTTCGCCGCAGCCACACTCGTCCTTAACGTTAGGGTTGGTGAATTTAAACCCTTCGTTAAGACCTTCTTTGACGAAGTCGAGCTCGGTCCCGTTTAAGAATTGCAGGCTTTTACCATCGATAACTACCTTCACACCTTTGTCTTCGAACACGGTGTCATCCGCCATCGGTTCGTCAACAAATTCCAGAACGTAAGCCATCCCGGAGCAGCCTGAAGTACGCACGCCCAGACGCAAACCAAACCCTTTACCGCGGTTGGTCAGGAAGGCATTTACGCGGGCAGCAGCGCTGTCGCTAAGGGTAATCGACATACAACAACCTCAATCAGAATATTAACTCGTCATACTTCGAGCCGCTGCCGGGCAGCAGGCTCGAATTATTTAGAGTTGTTTTGTTTCACGTTTGCTTTTGTAATCCGCGATAGCCGCCTTAATAGCGTCCTCAGCAAGGATTGAGCAGTGAATTTTCACCGGCGGCAGTTCGAGCTCGTCTGCGATGTCGGTGTTTTTAATCGCCTGCGCTTCGTCCAGAGACTTGCCCTTCACCCACTCGGTTACCAGCGAGCTGGAAGCAATCGCCGAGCCGCAGCCATAGGTTTTGAAACGCGCGTCTTCAATAATACCGTCATTGTTGACTTTGATCTGCAACTTCATCACGTCGCCGCACGCAGGTGCACCCACCATGCCGGAGCCAACGCTGTCGTCGCTGTTGTCGAAAGAACCGACGTTGCGCGGGTTTTCGTAGTGATCAATTACTTTTTCGCTGTAAGCCATTTTACTTCTCCAGAATCTGAAATCGACGTCTCTACAGACGATTAATGGTGAGCCCATTCGATGGAATTAATATCCACGCCCTGCTTGAACATTTCCCACAGCGGAGAAAGGTCGCGCAGACGGCCGATGGACTTACGTACCAGCTCGATGGTGTAGTCGATCTCTTCTTCAGTGGTAAAACGACCCAGAGAGAAACGGATGGAGCTGTGAGCCAGTTCGTCACTCATCCCCAGCGCGCGCAGCACGTAAGACGGCTCAAGGCTGGCAGAAGTACAGGCGGAACCTGAAGAAACCGCGAGGTCTTTCAGCGCCATAATCAGTGACTCACCTTCAACATAGTTGAAGCTTACGTTGAGGATGTTAGGCGCGCCGTGTTCCAGGTCGCCGTTCAGGTAAACCTCTTCCATATCCTTCACGCCGTTCCACAAACGGTTACGCAGCGTGCGCAGACGGGCCATTTCGGTCTCCATCTCCACTTTCGCGATACGGTAAGCTTCACCCATGCCGACAATCTGGTGAACAGGCAGAGTACCAGAACGCATGCCGCGCTCGTGGCCGCCGCCGTGGATCTGGGCTTCAATGCGGATACGTGGCTTACGGCGCACGTAAAGCGCACCAATGCCTTTCGGGCCATAAATTTTGTGGCCGGAGAAGGACATCAGGTCAACTTTCAGCTGGCTCAGATCGATAGGCAGTTTGCCCACGCTCTGGGTCGCATCAACGTGGAAGATAATACCGCGGGAACGGCACATTTCGCCGATAGCAGCGATATCCTGCACCACGCCGATTTCGTTGTTCACGTGCATGATGGAAACCAGGATTGTGTCATCACGCATGGCGGCTTCCAGCGCCTTCAGGTCAACGATGCCGTTGCTCTGCGGGGCCAGATAAGTCACGTCGAAACCTTCACGTTCCAGCTGACGACAGGTGTCCAGCACGGCTTTGTGTTCGGTTTTGACGGTGATGATGTGCTTGCCTTTCTTCTGGTAGAAGTTAGCGGCACCTTTAATCGCCAGGTTGTCAGACTCGGTCGCGCCGGAGGTGAAAACAATTTCACGCGGGTCAGCGCCAACCAGCTCTGCGATTTGGTTACGGGCGATATCAACTGCTTCTTCAGCCTGCCAGCCAAAGCGGTGGGAACGGGAGGCCGGGTTACCGAAGGTTCCGTCCATTGTCAAAAACTGCATCATCTTCTCGGCAACACGCGGGTCAACCGGCGTAGTAGCAGAGTAGTCGAGGTAAATCGGTAATTTCATTGCTCTTAAGCTCCGTACATCACTTCAATACGAAGAATCAGGCTTAAAATATGCTGCCGTTATAGACAGGGAGCGTCGCTCCCCCAACCTGATTCTAAAAATTCGTGTTCTTCTGCTTATGCGCGCAGTTTGACGTCAATAGCGTCCTGAGAACGGGTGCTGCGATGGTTTTCGTTGTGCTGACGGTCGGCCACGTCCAGAACTTCCTGGTTGTTCACCAGTTCACCGAGGGTAATGTTGTTCAGGAAGCCGGTCAGACGATCGCTCAGGTCGCGCCACAGCGCATGGGTCAGGCATTTATCGCCGCCCTGGCAGCCGCCTTTACCCTGGCATCGGGTCGCGTCCACGGACTCATCAACGGCGCTGATCACTTCGCCAACGGCGATGCTGCTCGCATCTTTACCCAGCAGATAACCACCGCCAGGACCGCGCACGCTGGCAACCAGGCCATTTTTACGCAGGCGGGAGAACAGCTGCTCCAGATAGGAGAGCGAAATACCCTGACGTTCAGAAATATCGGCCAGCGGAACCGGGCCAGATTCAGAGTTCAGCGCAACGTCAAGCATCGCGGTTACGGCATAGCGCCCTTTTGATGTCAGTCTCATGTCTTACTTAACCTCAAATAGCCCCTCGAGCCGGGGGTTTTTTAAAAGTGTGATTGTCACATAGCAGGTCGCAAGTCTGACATTCCTGAGTAAATTGGTCAACTATTTAACCTACCAATTTACTCAAGTATTATTGGCCCGATTTTTTGGGGTTTTCCAGCGACGCCAGCATGCCGCGCAGGATGTTTAATTCCTGACTTTCCGGGCGGGCGCGGGTGAATAAGCGGCGCAGTCTGTTCATCACCTGGCCTGGGTGAGTCGGGCGGATAAAGCCGCTTTCCTGCAGCGCCTTTTCGAGGTGACCATAGAAGCGCTCTAAATCATCCACCAGCGGGTACGGCGCATCTTCCTCTTCTTTAGAGGCTTCTGGCTGTTCCTGAGTGGCAAGCCAGGCAATGCGCACTTCATAGGCGAGGATTTGCACCGCCATCGCGAGGTTAAGGGAGCTGTATTCCGGGTTAGCCTGAATAGCCACATGATAGTGGCACTTTTGCAGCTCTTCGTTGGTCAGGCCAACGCGCTCGCGGCCAAAGACGATAGCAACCGGCGCATGCTGCGCTTCGCTGATGCTTTTCAGGCCGCATTCACGCGGGTCGAGCATCGGCCACGGTAATGTGCGGGAGCGGGCGCTGGTGCCAACCACCAGGCTGCATCCTGCCAGGGCTTCATCAAGCGTATCGACGATTTTAGCGTCGCCGATAACATCGCTGGCACCGGCCGCCAGGGCAATAGCCTGAGAGTCAGGTTTTACCAGCGGATTCACCAGCCACAGGTTAGTTAAGCCCATGGTTTTCATAGCACGGGCCACGGAGCCCATGTTGCCGGTATGCGAAGTTTCGACCAGCACGATTCGTACGTTTTGCAGCATTATCATTCACAGCCTGGGAAGAATATCGCAATATCTTATCATATCCCTGAGACATATTCCGAACGCTCTGCTATACTCCGCCGCGATTTCCGTTCTTTAACATCCAGCGAGAGAGACCGATGCAACATCCTATGTTGACCATCGCCGTGCGTGCTGCGCGCAAGGCGGGTAATGTAATTGCCAAACACTACGAAACTCCTGATTCCGTAGAAACCAGTCAGAAAGGCAGTAATGACTTTGTGACCAACGTCGATAAAGCCGCCGAAGCGATGATTATCGAAACAATCCGCAAATCTTACCCGCAGCACACCATCATCACCGAAGAAAGCGGTGAACATGCAGGCGAAGATACGGATGTGCAATGGGTTATCGATCCGCTGGATGGCACCACCAACTTCATCAAACGTCTGCCACACTTCGCCGTCTCTATCGCTGTTCGCATTAAAGGCCGCACCGAAGTTGCCGTGGTCTACGATCCAATGCGTAATGAACTGTTTACCGCTACTCGTGGCCAGGGCGCACAGCTCAACGGCTACCGTCTGCGCGGCAGCACCGCTCGCGACCTGGATGGCACCATCCTGGCGACCGGCTTCCCGTTCAAACAGAAACAACACGCAACCACCTACATCAATCTCGTTGGCAAGCTGTTCACCCAGTGCGCGGACTTCCGCCGTACCGGTTCTGCCGCGCTGGACCTGGCCTACGTTGCCGCTGGCCGCGTAGACGGTTTCTTCGAAATTGGCCTGAAGCCGTGGGATTTTGCCGCTGGCGAACTGCTGGCTCGTGAAGCGGGCAGCCTGGTTTGCGATTTCACCGGCGGCCACAACTACCTGCTGACCGGTAACATCGTTGCGGGTAACCCACGCGTAGTTAAGGCGATGCTGTCTACTATGCGTGAAGAGCTGAGCGACGCGCTGAAGCGCTAAGTTTTGCTGTACCCTCCCCCGCTTACCGCAAGCGAGGGAGGGTTAATTTTCAAACATCAAAAAGGCCGAATTCCTCGCGCCATCGGCTGCACGCTCAGCCACATAATCACCGCCGCAGCTATCAAAATAACGCCCCCAGCCAGAGCAAGCGTTGACCAGCCAACCTGCCGCCATAATACCGGCGCCTGATTGCCGCTCAATCTTACGGCCAGCGTACGGAAGCTATGCACCAGCAACGCCAGCCCTGAAATCGTTATTGAGGTACCCGCCGCCATTGCCAGCGCCGACAGCACGCCCCAGCCAAACACGCCGATAACTTTGCTGAACAGCAGCACCATAATCGCGCCCGAACACGGCCTCATTCCCATCGAAAGCACAATCATCAGCCGCGCACGCCAGTCGCTCCCGGCAGCCAGCTGCTTTTCGTCCGGCATATGCTGATGCCCGCAGCCGCAATGAGCATGATGAACATGGTGCGGGGTAAACGAGGTGAATTTGGGTTTGCGTTTCAGCAACACGCGCAGCCTTCGCAGAGCCCGCCAGCTCAGCATTCCCCCGAGCACGCCCACCAGTAAATAGCTGCCTTTTTCCAGCCAGAAGCTGCTCAGGTGCAGCTGGCGTGAGGGCAGCGTCAGGACGACCAGCACAACCACCACCAGCAATATTGCCACCAGCCCCTGGAGCAGAGAGGCGGCAAACGTCAACCGCAGGCTGCTTGCTATCTTTGAAGGATGAGTGGCAAGCCAGGTGGTTATCACAATCTTGCCGTGCCCCGGTCCCAGGGCATGCAGCACGCCGTACACAAAGCTAAATGAAAGCAACGACCAGCCGGCGCGGGTCGGGTTTTCCGCTACCTGCCGCAGCAGCCCGCTCAGCTCCTGGTTGATTGCACGCTGCCAGCTGGCGGAATTTAGTAAAATCTGCGGCCAGTAAATCCACAGGCTATAGAGCCCGGCAGCGGCGAATAAAAGAAACAGCGCCAGCGGCCAGAGGTGAACCCATCGGCGGGAAGCGGCGGAAGAAGAGGCAATTACTGACATGCTAACGTCACCTCCTGGGCAAACTGCTTCCCGAGATCCATATCTTCCGGCGGCGCGTCGGCTTTATCCAGCGACTGCGCAAACAGCAGCGTCTCTTCGTTCGGTTTTGGCGTGTGAACGGAAACTTTGCAGCTCGCAGCCAGCTCCTGCGGCAGGTGAACATCCTGAGGGTGGTCGTAGCTCATATCGACAAAATAAGTCGGGTCGAAGGTTGAGAAACGGTAGGTCTGCCCTTTCAGCGGCTGCGGGTGCGCCAGCGGCAGAATAAAGGTTAAAACGGCCTGGTGATTAGCCCGGCTAAGGCCGTATTCCGGCGGTAAATTGTTGAACTTCACTTTTTCACCGTTGTGCCAGAACTCGGTGAAATAGTGCTGGCCGAGCACATTAGCCATGACCTCTGCCGCCAGCTTTTTCCAGACCGGCGAGCCGGGTTTAGCGTCTCCTGCGTCATACAACAGATCTGCTGAAGTAATATCGTCCATCGTCCACTGCATTTTAAGGCCGGTTAACTGCCCGTCTGCCGCCACCGGCGTCGTGACGAGAGAGATAAAACTGTGGGGATGAGCCTGCACGCATGCGGCATAAAACCCTGCTAACAGTGCAACTACTCCCATCAGGCTGATTCTTTTGTCGCCCATGCTTCCCTCAAGATTTAAATTCTGTGAGCCAGCCGTAATTCCGTGATGAAAAACTAAAAATGGCGATATATTCGCCGAAAGCTTTAGCTATTCTTATCATCTGACACCAAATTCAGGACTGCCAGATGATGACACTGCTGACTCCGCCGCCATCTGTGCTTTCCAGTTCGCAGCGCCGCTGCCACCTGCTTTTGATGCTTTACCTTCCGGAGCAGGACGTTACGCCGGAGGCGATTGCCAGCATCAACGGCGTGGACCAGACGCAAACCCTGCAAGATATAGCCGACACGGGCCTCGAGATCCAGAGTTATCACCGTCTCTCTCTGGCTCAGCAGCAGGACGGCAGCTATCGGATTGAAGGCACGGCGCTCGACCGCCGTCTCTGCCTGCTGCACTGGCTGCGCAGGTCGCTGCGTCTTTGCCCGCAGTTTGTGCTGCACCATTTCAGCCCGGCGCTGAAGGCTCAGCTCAAAGAGCTCGGGATAATCAAAGCCCTGTATGATGAAACCAACTTACGTGCGCTGGTCAACCTCTGCGCTCGCCGCCTGCAAAGGCAGTACGACAGCCGTGACAGCCAGTTTCTGACGCTGTTCTTGCAGTACTGTCTTTATCAACATCATTCCGGTTATTCCCCGCAACTCTCGGCGCGCCAGCGGGAATGGAGCCAATTGCGCCCGGAGTTTTCCGTGGCCCGGGAAATTGCCCGCCACTGGCAGCGGCGCGTTATGCAGCCCGCAGACCAGGACGAGCAGCACTTTCTGGCGCTATTATTCCAGCTGTTAAGGATCCCCGACCCGCTCAATGACCAGCATCCCCAGGACACGCGCCTGCGCGGCGAAATTGGCCTGATGATTGAGCGTTTTCACCGCCTCGCCGGGCTCTCTTTTAGCGACGAACAAGGGCTAAGCGACCAGCTTTATATTCACCTGGCCCAGGCGCTGAACCGCTGCCAGTTTGATATCGGTATCGACCATAGCCTCCCGGAGGAGATAACCCGCCTCTACCCGCGCCTGATGCGCACCTCACGGGAGGCGCTGGCCGGTTTAGAACAGCATTACGAGGTTCGTTTTTCTGATGCGGAAGCCGGTCTGGTCGCGGTGATATTTGGCGCCTGGCTGATGCAGGAAAGCGATATTCAGGAAAAACAGGTACTTCTGCTTACCGGCGACGACAAAGCGCTGGAGCAGCAAATAGAGCAGCAGCTGCGTGAGCTAACGTTGCTGCCCCTCAATATTAAACACCTTGCGGTTCAGGAGTTTCAGAGCCGGGGCGCGCCGCGCGAGGTGGTGCTGGTTATCACGCCCTACGCCACCTCTTTGCCGCTGTTCTCGCCGCCGCTTATCCACGCCACGCTGCCGCTGGGCGAGCATCAGCAAATGCGGATAAAACAGCTGCTCGAATCCTAGCTGCTGGCGGCGACTTTCGGCCTCAGGAACAGAGCCGGGAGTGCCACCAGAGCCATTACCCAGAACATCCCGCCCTGCAAATGCTGGTACAGGAAGCCGGAGAAAATCGTCATCACGGCTATTCCACCGCCCATTGCCACCGCAGAATAGACGGCCTGAAGCCGAATCACTTCCCCACCTTTGCGGGCGGAGATATAACGCATCGCCGCAAGGTGGCAAATAGTAAAGCTGCCGCAGTGCAGGATCTGGGCGACAATAAGCCACGGCAGTTCGGTGGTTGAGGCCATCAGGCCCCAGCGGATCACTCCGGTGACGGTAGAGAGCAGCAGTAAATCGCGGGCGCTCCAGCGGCGGAACAGCTTATTGCTAAGCGCAAAGATAACGATTTCGGCCACTACGCCAAGCGACCACAGATAGCCGACCACCGAAGCGGAATACCCCGCCCCCTGCCAGTAAATGGCGCTGAAACCGTAATAAGCAGCATGCGCCCCCTGGAGCAGAGAAACGCAGGCCAGAAAACGCCAGGCGCTGATTATCAACCCTTTCCAGGCAGGCCAGCCCGCCGACTCCTGATGCCGGGCTTCGCCCTGGGGCATAATAGAAGGCCGCAGCATCATGCCGATTAACATCGACGCCGCACCGATAGTCAGCAGCACCAGAATCGCCTGATAGCTAAACTCGCTCACCAGCTTCCCGGTAAGAGCCGAGCCAATCACAAACGCCAGCGAACCCCAGAGCCGCACGCGCCCGTAGTCCATGGTGATTTGCCGCTGCCAGGTTCCGGCTAATGCGTCGGTCAGCGGCACCAGCGGCGAAAAGAACAGGTTAAAACCGACCATCGTCAGCAGCAGCCAGAGCGAAGCATGGCCCAGCCAGAAACCGGCGGCAAAGATAAGGGTAACGAGGGCTAACAGGCGGAGAGCAAAAACAAGGCGGGAAGGATCGGTCACGCGGGGGGCTAACAATAAACTACCGAGGAAACGGGCGATTAAACCAGACCCCAGCAGCAGCCCGATGGTTTCGGGGGGGAGCCCTACGCCTTTGAGCCAGACGCTCCAGAAAGGCAAAAACACGCCATAACTAAAGAAATAGGTAAAGTAGCTGAGCGCCAGCCAGCGCGTGGAATGCAAAACCATGATCCCTCCCGTTTTGGAGGCGTTAGTGTCGGGGATAGCCGGCCGGCATGCAAGTAAACATTAACAGAGCAATAACACACATCAAAATAAAGGTTAATCAACCTCAACTACCATTTCCAGACGAGTTGTCTCTGCTCGCCCCAGCCTCACTAAACCCGGCATCCCCGGCAGGTTATGGGCGTTGACCGGATGCGTTTGCGGCTCCAGGCAGATAAACGGTTGGTTCTGCATTCGGAACACCATCAGATAAGGCGTTGGGCATGAAAGGCGCACCCGCATGGCGCCGCTTTCAATCAGCGCATTCCCGCTCCAGCCCGAATAACCCACGTTCAGCCATCCATCGGCAGGAACCTGTCCCGAAGAAAAATCCGTTTGCTCCGTTAGCTCCCCTTGCCACTCGAGAGGCAGATGGAGCTCGCCTTCCGGCCAATAGCCGCTGGCGAGAAACTGCACCCGGCTTTGCGGTTCAAGCGCGAAGTATGGATGCAGTCCCAGACCGTATACCATGGCTTTATCGCCCAGATGCGTTAGCTCTAGACTTACCCGAAGCTGGTTTTCCACCAGCCTGTAGGTTAAGCGCGCAAGGTAATCAAACCCGCAGGCATGGCGGCTTTCCAGGCTCAGGGTCAGTTGCTGCGGATGATGCTTCTCAACCTTCCAATGCTTTATCCAGCCGTCGCCGTGCAGGAAAAAGCGCTCATCGACGGGGCTTTGGGGCAAAGCTATCTGCTCGCCGCCCAGCCGAAATTGATTCTCTTCCACCCGGTTAGCCAGGGGCAACATCGGGAACAGCGCCGGTTCGGCAGGATAGAAAACCGGCTTGTTGTGTTTAAGCGACTCGAAGCTGAAGACTGAAGCCCCCTGAGGGGCAACAGTTAAACTCAGAGAGGCATTTTGCAGTCGCAAAATATCCATCAGCGCAGCGCCTTTGCAGCAGATGCGGGAGCAGAATGAATACGCCCGGACGCCAGCTGCTGTTCCAGAGCCTCCAGGCTAACGCCTTTGGTTTCAGGCACGAAGCGGCGCACATAGATAAAGCCTGCGGCACAGATAGCGCCATACAGCAGGAAGCTCCCGGCAGCACCCAGCCCGGCGTTCAGCAGCGGGAAGGTGTAGGTCAGCAGGAAACAGGCCACCCAAAGCGCCAGCGTCCCCAGCGACATCGCCAGACCGCGCACGCGGTTAGGGAAAATTTCCGACAGCAGAACCCAGGTCACCGGAGCAAGCGTCAGCGCATAAGTAGCAATCGCGGCCAGCACCAGAATGAGAACCGGCAGGCCGAGTATGCCCAACCCATAGGCTGCGCCAATCAACGCATAGATAATGGTCAGCCCGGCCGCGCCAAACAGCATCAGCTTGCGGCGGCCGATTTTATCCACCAGCGGCAATGCAGCGATGGTGAACACCAGGTTGATAAGACCCGTAGCCACAATGGATTTTAATGTGCTGTTGATATCGAACCCGGCGGAGGCAAAAATCTCCTGCGCGTAGTTGAAAATGACGTTGATCCCGCACCACTGCTGGAACACCGCCAGCACCATGCCGATGATAATTATCGGACGAACCTTCGGCTCCCACAGCGCCGACCACGACACTTTCTGAGTATCCTGGCTTAGGGTTTTCTGAATATCCTTCAGCGTTTCGTCGGCGTAGCTTTTGCTGCCGATGCGGCTGAGCATCTGGTGAGCCCGTTCGCTCTTCCCGGCGCGAACCAGCCAGCGCGGAGATTCAGGCACAAAGAACATCAGAATCAAAAACGCCGCGGCCGGTACCACGCCGGAGCCAAACATCCAGCGCCAGCCAACCTGCCCGTTCCAGCTGGTGCTAATCTCCTGCAAAGTGGCGTGGCTGGCGACGGGTTCAGCAATCATCAGGTTAACAAGTTGGGCGGCCAGCACCCCGATAACGATAGTCAGCTGGTTTACCGCCACAAAACGCCCACGCTGGGCCGCCGGGCTGATTTCTGCGATGTACATCGGGCTAAGGGCGGAGGCAAGTCCAATCCCCACTCCGCCGACAATGCGCCAGGCTACGAACAGATCGAAATGACTCGCCATCGCTGTTCCCCAGGCCGATAAGGTAAACAATAACGCCGCGATAATAAGCGGAATCTTGCGGCCATATTTGTCGGCACACCAGCCGGAGAGCAGCGCACCAACCACGCAGCCCACCAGCGCGGAACTCATCGCCCAGCCGGAAATGGCCGGGTCAGTAATCGAGAAATAAGCTTCGTAGAAGGGTTTTGCCCCGCCGATAACCACCCAGTCATAGCCGAACAGCAGTCCGCCGCAGGCCGCGACCAGACAGATGGTCCAGACGTAGCCCATGCGTAATTGCGATTGCATACGATCCATGGTCGATCCTCATCTTGCATTTGTAGGGTAAGAGAGCGGGCGCTCATCGTCGCCCGCTGGTTATTTTCACAACATGCCGATGCTCAGGGCCTGACGAAGCAGATGCGCTTTGTCGTGGGCCGGGTTAAGCGCCAGTAACTCATCAATAAGCCGGTTGAACGCGAGGGTATCGCCGAGGCCGAGATGACCAAGCGCCTCGACAAAAAGGCAGTGCTGGAGATGCGCCCTGCGTGGGTTACCATCCAGCGCAATCAGGTCAGGCAGCGAGACGGCAAAGAAATCAGGTTCTACCGCATCGTCGCGGTGCTGCCGCGCCCACTCGATAAAGGCGCTGAACTTCTGCTGCGCCGCTTCAGGCTCGCCAAGCTGCTTTTGTGCCATGGCCTGGTAAAAGAGATAATCCACCGGCTGGTCGTTGTAATAGCGCCCGGCCTCAAGCGTAGAGCCGCCCTTCAGAGCCTCGCGATAGCAAGCCTTAGCGGCATCGGCACGCTGCTGTTGTTGGGCGCAACGGCCAAGCAGATACCAGATATCGTTATCGCTCTGGCCCACCAGACGGCCTTCCCCGAGGTTTTCCGGGTAGCGCAGCGCCTGCTGGAGCAACTCTTCAGCAAGGCCCGGTTCGCCTTTTTCGATATGCGCCAGAGCACGCAGCTGCTGGTTAATCAGATACTGTCCGGTCACTTTCCCTTCCCCACCTTCCCACGGGTGGAACTTACGTTCGGCCAGCACGCGAGCTGCCTGCTCATGTTTGCCATGCTGATGCCAGAGGCTAAGCAGTTCGGCGGTGAGATCGTCGCGCTTCAGGGCTACGTCACGCTGCGCTTCAAGCCGGGCAAGACGTTCTGCCGTTGGGCGGGCATTCAGCTTTAACAGGAAGTCGAGTTCAAACAGGAAGCGGGCGTTGTCCGGCTCAAGCTCAACGGCGCGCTGGAGCAGGGCTTCGGCACGCCGGGCGTCCTGCTGCTTATTCCAGGCATGGATCGCCAGGACGCGCTGTACCGCAGCAAATTCAGGCATCTCCCGAGCGCAGAACTCCCAGCAAGCCAGCGCTTCACCGTAGCGGCGTTTGCTGTACCAGAAGCAGCCCAGCAGATATTGAGCAAAGCCGTCCTGCGGCAGACGCATCAGCATCTGCACCTCATCAAGCGTGTTGGGGAAGCGAACCCGCAGGGCAAATTGCTGCTGAGCCAGGGAAAGATAGCGGGCCTGCCGCTGAGGGTCGGTTTCCAGCGAGGCCTGCCAAAGCAGCGGCATTGACTCTTTTGAAGCCAGCACCTCAAGCAGCTCGCGGGCGGCATGCTCTGCGCCAAAGCTCATCAGCCAGCCCGCCAGCACGCTGGCGTTGGTGCCGCGCTGCCCGGTGACCCGCAGCAGTTCCAGTTTGTCTTGCTCCTCGCCGGTGATTGCCCAGCGGGCGTAATGCAGGGCGTAACTTAGCGGCCAGCTTGCAAGCTGCTGCGTTACCCACTCCAGCGCCTGCCCCCGCTCTCCGCTTTGTTGCAGGACCAGCGCCTTCAGCCCCATCGCCAGATTGTTGGAAGCATTGAATTGCAGACTTTGTGAAACCAGAGTCAGCGCTCGGCCCGTGTCGCCTTTACGCATCGCCAGCCGGGCCAGAGCATAGAACGCCGCATCCCGGCAATTGCCGCTCCAGCTTGCCTTGTAATAGTCGTCGAAAGCGCCGTCATAATCGCCGAGACGCTCTTTTGCCGCCCCGCGCAGCTGGCTGGCATCGCCGTTCTGCGGGTTTTTATTCAGGCGATGGGCTCTCAGCAGAGCCGCATCCGCATATTCCTGAGCTTTTTGCCAGTTGCCGCGGTTAAATTCGAGCGTTCCGAGCGCAACGTTGCAGCGGTAGTCGAGCGGGTCAATTTCCAGCGCGCGCAGGTAATAATCGAAGGCGGAGCGGCTGGCGTGCAGATACTGTTCCAGATGCTGGCCGATGAAGTACAGCTCGTCGCAATTATCAATCTGCTGCGGCCCGGCCGGAGCCTGCGCGGCCTGAGGCAGAGGCAGCTCTTTTGCAATGTGCTCGCAGTAATCAAGCACCAGCGCGCCGGAAGCATCAATCAGCGAAAGCGTCAGGCGTTGCGGCCAGCTTTCTTCCAGCCGCTGCTGCCAGACTTCCGCCGGAGCCAGAGAAAGAGATGTCTGCCAGAGTGGATTATTGCCATCGCTAATTACCAGCGTCATATCGGCCAGCGGGGCAATCGCATATACGCCGAGCGCCAGCGCATCGCCATCCCGCTCCAGCTTGATTGCCGCCTGAGTATTAGCATTTTGCACAGTGCCCAGCCCGCTATAAGGCAGGAAGTTCTGCACAAATACTTTCTCTTCGTACGGCGCAATCCAGGTGAAGTCCGGCTGGTTGTCGGTGAACACGCCGGTCATTAGCTCGATATAAGGGCCGTTGCTGTCGGTCAGGTTGCGGTCCCAGGCCAGGCCAAAATCACAGTTGCCCCAGGTCCACTGCTTTTTGCCCGGCGAAACGTGGTGATCGGCAATATGCAGCAGCCCGCCCTGCTCGCCGTGGTGGTAAGCACCAACGAAGTCATAATCAGACTTGTCCGCCATATAAGAAGTCGGCACCGGGATATTTTTGTAGCGCGAGATATCAACCCCGGCGGAATAATCCACTTTGTAGTAGGTGCCGTGGGCAATCGGGAAAGCCGAAACATCGCGTTTGCCGTGGTCGAACACCGCCGTTACGTCAGGCGGGAATACGCTTTGATGCTCGTCGCCGCCCTTCACCGCCGGATTGGCCCACCACAGGAAATGACGCGGCGTGGCGTTGCCGTTAAACACTTTGCCGGTGATTTCGATCAGCGCTTTTTCCGGGTAGAGCGTAAATCCGGTCATCACCTGCAGGCCACGCATCGGCTCAACTTCACCCAGCCAGACGGTTTGTGCCCCGCTTTCGTGCTGCTGGAAGGTCACATCCACCGGCATAAACGTGGTCGGGCGGTGATGCTGCGGCCAGTTAAATTCAATCCCGCCTGAGATCCACGGCCCAACCAGACCAACCAGCGCGGGCTTAACGACCTCGTTGTAGTAAACGAAGTCACGCTGCATCACTTTGTCCCAGGCGCGGTGGATGCGCCCGCCCAGCTCCGGCAGCAGCATGACGCGAATAAAATCATTCTCCAGCCATACCGCCTGGTACTCACAAATTTCACGTTTGCCGGTCAGGGTGTCTATCACGCCGTAGGGATAAACCGCGCCGGAAGATCCCTGATACACGCGATTTTCCAGGAACATCGGGTTCGGATCTTCTGCTCCGGTGGTCCAGGTGGGAAGTGAGATCGTTTCCTGCCAGACTTTAACGGCTCCGTACATAGCAACTCTCCAGTAAACAAATAATAGTGAATGGGGTGTTGCCGACAGTTTGAAACAGCCGCTTATGATTTAATCGCTTAATGCTCACGCAATATAGTTAACGAGGTTTAGTGAAATGCAGGAGTCGGGTCTCAACAATCAGCGGGTGCGCCAGCTCAACCGGCAAACCCTGATGAAGCTGGTATGGCGGCACAAGCGGCTGAGTAAATCGCAGTTTGCCCAGCATACCGGGCTGTCTATTCCGGCAGTCAGCAATATTCTTGAGGAGCTGGTGGATGAGGGCAAACTCAGCCACTCCAGCGAAAACCTCAGCAGCCGCGGGCTAAATAGCGGCAGCTATCAGATACCGCCGGACGGCGACTACATTCTCTGCATGAACGTGACGCCCACCAGCATTGAAAGCCAGCTATGCAGCGCGCAGCTCACGCCGCAGGGCGATTTTGAACGGCGGTCGATTGTCGCCCCCACGCCGCAGGCCCTGCTCTCGGCAATAGAAGCCATCTGGCACCAGCAGCGCAAAAGCTGGCCGCAGAAGAAAATCAATCTGGCGCTCGGCATTCACGGCCAGGTCGACCCGGTTACCGGCGTGTCGCAGACCATGCCTCAGGCCCCGTGGCGCGAGGCGGTTGAGATTAAATATCTGCTGGAAGAGAAGCTGGACGTCGAAGTACTGCTGGATAACGACTGCGTAATGCTGGCCCTGGCGGAGAAGTGGCAAAACGCCGGAAACCGCGAGGATTTTTGCGTACTCAACGTCGATTATGGCATCGGCTCTTCGTTCGTCATCAACGGGCAAATTTATCGCGGCAATCTCTACGGCAGCGGGCAAATTGGCCACACCATCGTCAACCCCGACGGCATGGTCTGCGACTGCGGCCGCTACGGCTGCCTGGAAACCGTTGCCTCATTAAGTGCGCTAAAAAAGCAGGCCCGTATCTGGCTAAAAACGCACCCGGAGGCGCAGCATCATGACCCGGAAAAACTCACCTCGCGCCAGCTTGTGCAGGCGCTACATGCGGGTGATGAAAGGGTCGCTCGCTGGGTTGAAGACTCGGCCAATGCCATTGGGCTTAGCCTGTATAACTTCCTTAATATCCTCAACATCAACCAAATCTGGTTCTATGGCCGCAGCTGCGAATTTGGCGATAACTGGCTGAACGCCATTAAACAGCGCATCGGCTTTAATCCCTTCGACCACGGCGATGCGTTAAAAAGCAATGCCACGCAAATAAACTTCGGCCAGCTCACGCGCGCCCAGCAGGTCATGGGGATTGGCTATTTATATGTGGAAGAAGACCTGAAAGAGTAAGAAGCAGAATAAAAAACATTCGCTAACAAAAACGAAGCGGCAGCCCGCCCGGCGGCAATGGCAAGCTCAGGTTTTGTGTATTAACTTTAACCTGAGTCCCCCATCAAACGAGCCCGCTATGAACACACTACGCTATTTTGAGTTCGGTCAGTCACGTTCTTTGGTTTTGCTCATTGCCCGTATTGCGCTGGTGCTGCTGTTTATTATTTTCGGCTTTCCCAAAATCAGCGGCTTTAGCGGCACCGTTGAGTATATGGCCCATCTTGGTGCGCCGCTGCCGATGCTGTCCGCGATTATTGCGGTGCTGATGGAAGTGGTGGCTGCGCTGTTAGTTGTGCTTGGCTTCTTTACCCGTCCGCTGGCCATTTTGTTTGTGTTTTATACCCTCGGCACCGCGGTTATCGGCCACCATTTCTGGAATTTGACCGGCGATGCCGTGCTGCCGAACATGATTAACTTCTACAAAAACGTCAGTATTGCCGCAGGGTTCCTGCTGCTGGCGGTGGTCGGCCCGGGCGCTATCTCACTCGATAAACGCTAAACATTTCCCTGCTAAAAAGGCCGCAGTTCAGATGTGCGGCTTTTTTATTGCTCCCCCTCTTTCAGCAATAACCCCTGACTCGCTTCAGCTCACAATTTCATAACATTTTTTCGGCACATTCCCACCCAGACTCACCTCCAAAAGCTTCGCTCAACGCAAATTGTTTATTAATTGTTATTTATTTGTATGTAAAAACAACAAAAATTAACACTACCATTCCTGATAAAGTTAAAAAACATCATATATTTAACACAAAATTAACTAAATTAGATCTAAAAACAAACAATAATGGGCGTAAATCACAATTAAAAAAACTGCGATTCATTCCCTCTTCCCTTCGTTGCTAGTCTGCTGTGCGTGACATGCCTCAGTCCCTAATAAAAAAGGTACACCTATGAAATTCAAACTCGCCTTACTCAGTGCAACCCTGATTTCTGCATGCATGTTGTCCGGAACAGCCGCCGCGGCGGAAAAATATGAAATCGCGGTGGTGGCGAAAGTCACCGGCATTCCGTGGTTCAACCGCATGGAAACCGGCGTCAATGAAGCCGCTAAAAAACTGAACGTTAACGCCTACCAGACCGGCGCTGCAACGCCGGATCCTGCCCAGCAGGTTAAGGTGATTGAGGATCTGATCGCCAAAAAAGTGAACGCCATTATCGTAGTCCCTAACGACGCTAAAGTGCTGGAGCCCGTGCTGAAGAAAGCGCGCGACCAGGGCATAGTGGTGCTAACTCACGAATCGCCTGACCAGCAAATTGGCCAGTGGGATATCGAAACCATCGACAGCGAAAAATATGCTCAGGCCAATATGGACGAGCTGGCAAAAGATATGGGCGGGAAAGGCGGCTATGCCATTTACGTCGGCTCGCTGACCGTGCCGCTGCACAACGCCTGGGCAGACTCCGCCATCAAGTACCAGAAAGAGAAATACCCGGACATGTTCGAGGTGACCTCGCGCCTGCCGGTGGCGGAAAGCATTGATAAATCCTACTCCACGACGCTTGATCTGATGAAAACCTATCCGCAGATGAAAGGCGTGATCGGCTTTGGTTCGCTCGGCCCGATCGGCGCAGGGCAGGCGGTACAGAAAAAACGTGCGAAGGATAAGCTGGCGGTTGTCGGTATCGCAATGCCGGGCCAGGCAGCGCCTTACCTGATGCGCGGTGACATCAAGAAAGCGCTGCTCTGGGATCCTAAAGATGCCGGTTACGCTCTGGTAACGGTGGCAGACCAGCTGTTACAGGGTAAAGCCGTGACTAAAGATCTGACCATTGACGGTTTGGGCAAGGCAGATGTCGACATGGATAAGAAAGTGATCCGTTTTAATAAGATCCTCGAAGTCACCAAAGATAACGCTCAGTCTCTCGGTTTCTAAGGCACTTAAGCCAACACCACGGAATAGGAACGCCGGTCATTCGGCCGGCTTTCTCGTAAAGATTATTTTCTGGTGCCCATTCCGGGCGCCGGCAGGGGTATGACCCATGACCGACACTTCCGCATTTATCACTCTTGAGAATATCAGCAAGCAATTCCCGGGCGTGCGGGCGCTGGATAACGTCAATCTGACGCTCAAAAAAGGCGAAGTCCACTGTCTGGCCGGGCAAAACGGCTGCGGTAAGAGCACGATGATTAAAGTGATTTCAGGCGTTTACCACCCGGAAAAAGGAGCGCAAATTGCCCTCGACGGCAAGCTGTTTCATCACCTGACGCCGACGCTGTCGGCGCATTACGGCATCCAGGTTATTTACCAGGATCTTTCGCTATTCCCGAACTTCAGCGTGGCCGAGAACATTACCATTCACCGCTACCAGCCGGGCGGCAGCCTGTGGGTAAACCGTAGCGCGATGAGAGAGCAGGCCATGGCGGCCATGCAGCGTATCGGCGTGGCGCTCGATCCCGACAAAAAGGTCGAAAAGCTCTCGATAGCCGACCGCCAGCTGGTTGCCATTTGCCGCGCCATTGCCGCCGACGCCAGGCTGGTGATTATGGATGAACCCACCGCCTCGCTGACACGTCAGGAGGTGAATGGCCTGCTGCGCGTGGTTAATGAACTCAAAGCAGACGGCATCTGCGTGGTGTTTGTCAGCCACCGCCTGGACGAAGTAATGGAAGTCGCCGACCGAATCAGCGTGATGCGCGACGGCAAGCTGGTCGGCACCTGGCAGGCCAGCGAGCTGGACAGCAACGAGCTGGCTTACCTGATGACCGGCCAGCGCTTCCACTACAGCCCGCTGCCGGAAAAACCACCGCTCGACAGGCAGCCAATGCTGGAGCTGCGCGGTTTAAGCCGCAAGGGGAAATACCACAACGTAAACCTGGCGCTGCGCGGCGGCGAAATTGTCTCGATAGTCGGCCTGCTTGGTTCCGGCCGTACCGAGCTATGCATGAGCCTGTTCGGTATGACCCAGCCGCAAAGCGGAGAGATGCTGATCGATGGCAAACCGGTGAAGCTGCGCAGTAACCATGATGCTATCAAACAGGGTATTGGCTATGTCTCGGAAGATCGCCTGACCCAGGGGCTTATCATGGAGCAGTCGATCTACGACAACACTATCGTCACCGTTTTCGACCAGCTCCATACCCGCAGCGGCCTGCTGGATCATGCCAAAGCGCGCGGGTTGGTCGCCACGCTGATCCGCGAACTCAACATCAAAGTGTCCGATCCCGATTTACCGGTAAAAACCCTTTCAGGCGGTAACGCCCAAAGGATCGCCATTGCTAAATGGGTAGCCACTCGCCCGCAGATATTAATTCTCGACTCGCCAACGGTTGGGGTCGATATCGCCAACAAAGAGGGCATTTACCAGATTGCCCGTGACCTCGCAGAACAGGGGTTGGCGGTATTAATGATTTGCGATGAGATCCCGGAAGCTTACTACAACAGCCACCGCGTGCTGGTGATGCGCCGGGGCGAGCTGGTAGCGGAGTTTAATCCTCACCGCTGTAGCGAACAGGAAATTGCTGAGGTAGTCAATGAATAGCCCTCGTCTCTCCCGCCTGGCCGGGCAACATGAATTCTGGCTGGGGCTTCTGGTCGTCGCCCTGGCCGTGGGTCTTAGCATCAGTACCGACGAATTTTTATCGCTGGGTAACCTGACGGACGTTGCCACCAGCTACGCCATTCTCGGCATTCTGGCCTGCGGCCTGTTTGTGGTGCTTATCTCCGGGGGGATTGATATTTCCTTCCCGGCGATGACCGCAATCGCGCAGTACGTGATGGCGAGTTGGGTTATCGCCCACGGCGGTAACTTTGCGCTGGCGCTGGTCCTCTCGATTGCCGTCGGGCTGCTGCTCGGGCTTATCAACGGCTTCCTGGTTTACTGGCTCCGTGTGCCGGCGATTATTATTACCATCGCCACGCTGAACCTCTATTACGGCCTGCTGGTTTATCTCACGAAAGGGACGTGGCTGTACGGCTTCCCGGACTGGTTTATGAACGGCATCAACTGGTTCTCCTTCACCGCCAAAGACGGCTATCAGTACGGGCTTACTCTGCCGCTCTTGTGCCTCGCAGCGGTGATTATCTTTACCGCCATATTGATGAACTACACGCGCCTTGGCCGCCAGATTTATGCCATGGGCGGTAACCGCGAGGCGGCTTCTCGCCTGGGGATGAACCTGCTGAAACTGCATTTTTATGTCTACGGATATATGGGCATTCTCGCCGGGGTTGCCGCGGTGGTTCAGGCGCAGATTACCCAGTCCGTTGCGCCTAATTCGCTGCTCGGTTTTGAGCTGACCGTACTGGCGGCGGTCGTGCTGGGCGGAACCAGCATGACGGGCGGGCGCGGCACGCTAACCGGCACCCTGTTGGGCGTTATCCTGCTGGCCTTCCTGCAAAACGGCCTGACGCTGCTTAGCGTCTCTTCATACTGGCATGCCGTATTCAGCGGCGTAATTATCCTGGTCAGCATCAGCGCAACGGCCTGGAATGAAAAACGCAAACTCGCAAGGGAGCTTTAAGATGAAGACCTTCGCCAGATTTTTACCCGGTGACGCCATCATCCGGCTGCAGTGCGCAATCATTATTGTGGTGGCCCTGGCCTTCTCCCTGCTGCTTGGCGGGCGCTTCTTTAGCCTCGCTAACTTCCAGTCCATCGGCTCACAATTGCCGATCCTCGGGATGCTGGCGCTGGGCATGGGAATGACGATGCTCACCGGCGGCATTAACCTGTCGATTATCGCCGGGGCTAACGCCTGCTCGCTGGCAATGGCGGCGGTTATCGTCAGCCATCCTGATAATCCTCTGTTTTTTGCTCTGGCAATGCTGGCCGGTATAGCGGTCGCCGTGGCTATCGGCACGCTGAACGGGGCGCTGATTGCGTGGGTTGGCGTCTCGCCTATCCTCGCCACGCTGGGGACCATGACGCTGATTTCCGGCCTCAATATTTTGCTCTCTAACGGGACGGTGATTTCCGGCTTCCCGGCGGCGATTCAGTATCTTGGCAACGCCTCAATTCTTGGTATTCCCGTCGCCCTGTTGTTGTTCCTGCTGGTTGCGGTTCTGCTTTGGGTGCTGCTTGAGCACACCACGCTCGGCCGCAGCCTCTATCTTGTCGGCTCAAACGAACAGGCTACGCGCTTTAGCGGCGTGAACACCGTGCGGGTGCAGATTTCTGTGTACATCATTTCCGCGCTGCTCGGCTGGGTGGCCGCCATTTTGATGATGGCAAAATTCAACTCGGCTAAGGCCGGGTACGGCGAATCTTACCTGCTGGTGACCATCCTTGCTTCGGTGCTGGGCGGCATCAATCCGGACGGCGGCTTTGGCCGCATCATCGGCCTGGTGCTGGCGCTGATTGTGCTGCAAATGCTGGAAAGCGGCTTTAACTTGCTGGGGATCAGCAGCTATCTGACCATGGCGCTCTGGGGCGCGGTGCTGATCCTCTTTATCGCATTACAGAATCGTAAAGCCTGAATTCAGGAGAATCATTATGGCGAGTTACTTCATTGGGGTGGACGTTGGAACGGGAAGCGCCCGGGCGGGCGTGTTTGACCTGAACGGCAGAATGGTGGGCGAGGCAAGCCGGAGCATCGAAATTTTCCGCCCGCAGGCTGATTTTGTTGAGCAATCCTCAGACAACATCTGGCAGGCTGTGTGTAACGCAGTCCGCGACGCGGTGAACCAGGCGGACATCAACCCGATTCAGGTTAAAGGCCTTGGCTTCGACGCCACCTGTTCGCTGGTGGTGCTGGATAAAGAAGGTAAACCGCTGACCGTTAGCCCGTCCGGGCGCAGCGAGCAGAACATCATCGTCTGGATGGATCACCGCGCGATCGCCCAGGCCGATCGCATTAATGCCCTACACCACCGGGTGCTGGACTACGTTGGCGGCATTATCTCGCCGGAAATGCAGACGCCGAAGCTACTGTGGCTGAAGCAGCATATGCCGAACAGCTGGTCGAATGCCGGTTACTATTTTGACCTGCCGGACTTTCTGACCTGGCGAGCCACCGGGGACGACACCCGTTCGCTCTGCTCGACGGTCTGCAAATGGACCTATATGGGCCACGAAGATAAATGGGACAGCAGCTATTTCCGCCAGATCGGGCTGGAAGACCTGCTGGAGCACGATGCGGAAAAAATTGGCCGCTACGTCAAAACCATGGGTGAGCCGCTGGGCCACGGTCTGACCCAACGCGCCGCCAGCGAAATGGGCCTGATTGCCGGAACCGCCGTCAGCGTCTCGATTATTGATGCCCACGCGGGCACGCTCGGCACGCTGGGCGCCTGCGGCGTAACGGGTGAAGTGGCTGATTTTGATCGCCGCGTCGCGCTGATTGGCGGAACGTCAACCGGCCATATGGCTATCTCAAAAGAGGCGCGTTTTATCAACGGCGTCTGGGGCCCTTACTATTCGGCAGTGCTGCCGGGCTACTGGCTTAACGAAGGCGGCCAGTCGGCAACCGGGGCGCTTATCGACCATATTATTCAGTCACACCCTTGCTATGACGCAATGCAGGCGCAGGCCAAAGCCCAGGGGCATACCATTTATGAGCAACTGAACGCCCTGCTGCGGAAAATGGCCGGAGAGCCGGAGAACATCGCCTTTCTGACCCGCGATATGCATATTCTGCCCTACTTCCACGGCAACCGTTCGCCGCGCGCCAACCCAACGCTGACCGGCGTTATCAGCGGGCTTAAGCTTTCCCGCACGCCGGAGGACATGGCGCTTCAGTATCTGGCAACCATTCAGGCCATCGCGCTCGGCACGCGCCATATTATTGAGACCATGAACCAAAGCGGTTACACCATCGACACCATTATGGCGAGCGGCGGCGGCACTAAAAACCCAATTTTCGTCCAGGAACACGCCAATGCGACCGGCTGCGCCATGTTACTGCCGGAAGAGAGCGAGGCCATGCTGCTGGGCAGCGCCATGATGGGCACCGTGGCTGCGGGCGTGTTCGACTCGTTCCCTGAAGCCATGTCGGTGATGAGCCGCATCGGCAAAACGGTTACGCCGCAGACCAACCGCATCAAGCAATATTACGACCGCAAATATAAGGTGTTCCACGAGATGTATCTCGACCATATGAAATACCGCCAGCTGATGCAGGAGGAAGCATGAGCGAGTCCTGGCAGCAGGCAACCCAGGCCTGGAGCGTTTGCAGCCGGGAGCTGGCGGCGCTGGAGCAGCATCTGAGTGAGTCGCTATGGCAGGCTTTGCTGGCGGAAATCAGAAACTGCAAAGGCAAGATAGTGGTCACCGGCGTCGGCACGTCCGGCATTGCGGCGCGAAAAATTGCCCATATGCTGGCCTGCGTTGAGCGCCCGGCTATTTACCTCAACGCCACCGACGCGGCCCACGGCGATCTCGGGTTTTTACGTGAAGATGACCTGATGATAATGCTTTCCCGCGGCGGGAATTCAGACGAGCTGACCCGCCTATTGCCGGGGCTGGCTTCCAGAAATGTGCCGCTTGTTAGCGTGACCGAAAACCCGGGTTCAGCTATAGCCAAAGCGTCCAGGCTGGTTATCTCCACCGGGGTAAAGAACGAAATGGACCCGCTTAACATGCTGGCGACGACCTCGATTATTCTGGTGCTGGCCATTTTTGATGCGGCCTGCGCCTGCCTGATGAGCGAGAGCGGCTATTCCAAGGAGAGGTTGCTGGCGGTGCATCCCGGCGGAGACGTCGGGCTGACGCTGCGAAAGCAGCAGTAAATAAAAAAGGCTTCCCGAAGGAAGCCTTTTCTCAATCCAGTTTAGCGATTACGCGTAAACCGGGAAACGAGCGCAGATATCCAGCACTTTCTGTTTGGTGCGTTCAATCACGGCTTCGTCGTTGATGCTGTCCAGGATGTCACACATCCAGCCAGCCAGCTCTTTCACTTCCGCTTCTTTGAAGCCGCGGCGGGTGACGGACGGGCTGCCGATACGGATACCGGAGGTCACAAACGGGCTCTTAGGATCGTTCGGCACGCTGTTTTTGTTCACGGTGATGTTGGCGCGGCCCAGGGCAGCGTCAGCTTCTTTACCGGTCAGGTTTTTATCAACCAGATCCAGCAGGAACAGGTGGTTTTCAGTGCCGCCGGAGACCACTTTGTAGCCACGGTCGAGGAACACTTCAACCATAGCTTTAGCGTTCTTAGCAACCTGCTGCTGGTAAACTTTGAACTCTGGCTCCATCGCTTCTTTCAGCGCTACGGCTTTCGCCGCGATAACGTGCATCAGCGGGCCGCCCTGCGCGCTTGGGAATACGGCAGAGTTCAGTTTTTTGTAGAGATCTTCGTCGCCGCCCTTCGCCAGGATCAGGCCACCGCGTGGGCCCGCCAGGGTTTTGTGGGTGGTCGTGGTCACAACGTGAGCGTGTGGAACCGGGTTCGGGTAAACGTCTGCGGCAATCAGACCCGCAACGTGCGCCATATCAACGAACAGGTAAGCACCAATGCTGTCTGCGATTTCACGCATTTTTGCCCAGTCAACAATGCCGGAATAAGCCGAGAAGCCGCCGATGATCATCTTCGGTTTGTGCTCTTTAGCCTGCTTCGCCATGTCTTCATAGTCAATTTTACCGGACTCATCAATACCGTAAGGGATGATGTTGTACAGCTTGCCGGAGAAGTTAACCGGGGAGCCGTGAGTCAGGTGGCCGCCCTGCGCCAGGTTCATACCCAGAACGGTATCGCCCGGTTGCAGCAGCGCGGTGTACACCGCGAAGTTAGCCTGGGAGCCAGAGTGCGGCTGTACGTTGGCGTAATCGGCGCCAAACAGCTCTTTCGCACGGTCAATGGCCAGTTGCTCAACGATATCAACGTATTCGCAGCCGCCGTAGTAACGTTTACCCGGATAGCCTTCAGCGTACTTGTTGGTCAGCTGAGAACCCTGCGCCTGCATAACGCGCGGGCTGGTGTAGTTTTCGGAGGCGATCAGTTCAATGTGCTCTTCCTGACGTACTTTTTCTTGCTCCATGGCCTGCCACAATTCTGGATCGTAATCGGCAATGTTCATTTCACGCTTTAACATTCGCATCTCCTGACTCAGCTAACGGTAAAAATTTTTACGGCAATGAGGGTGCCCTTTTGGGCGACGGGCAACAGTGTAAACCGAAACCCTTCCCGGTGATAGGGCTTGGTTGAGGTTTTTACGCAAACGATTACCCAGGCATGAAATAAGGGTTTCAGGCAATAAAATAAGCGCCATTTAGCCGGATATTTCTTCATCAGCAAGATGCGCATTTTTCATGTTCTGTGACGCCAGTCGTTAACAACGATAACCCATTTACAACATAGGTCTATTTCTATAACATGCATTTTAAATGCAATTTATAAATCCCGCTGTTTATGGAGAACGCCATGCTAGATGCACAAACCATCGCCGTTGTTAAATCTACTATCCCATTGCTGGCCGCAACCGGGCCGAAACTTACCGCACATTTTTACGACCGGATGTTCAGCCATAACCCGGAGCTGAAAGAGATTTTTAACATGAGCAACCAGCGCAACGGCGACCAGCGTGAAGCGCTGTTCAACGCTATTTGCGCCTACGCTGCAAATATTGAGAATCTTGCCACCCTGCTGCCTGCGGTAGAAAAAATCGCCCAGAAGCACACCACATTCCAGATTAAACCTGAGCAATACGACATTGTTGGCGGCCACCTGCTGGCAACGCTGGACGAGCTGTTCAGCCCGGGCCAGGAAGTGCTGGACGCTTGGGGCAAAGCTTACGGCGTGCTGGCCGGGGTGTTTATTACCCGCGAGTCAGAGATTTATCAGGATAACGCTGCTAAAAAAGGCGGTTGGGAAGGCACTCGTCCGTTTACCATCGTGGCTAAGGAGCCGCAAAGCTCGCTTATCACCAGCTTTGAGCTGGCTCCGGCAGACGGCGGCCCGGTGGCGGATTATAAACCGGGCCAGTATCTGGGCATCTGGCTGAAGCCGGAAGGTTTCCCGCATCAGGAAATTCGCCAGTATTCATTAACCCGCCAGCCGAACGGTAAAAGTTATCGCATCGCCGTTAAGCGCGAAGACAAAGGCATGGTTTCTAACTGGCTGCACAATCATGCTCAGCCCGGCGATAAAGTTCATCTGGCCGCCCCGGCCGGTGATTTCTTTATGAGCGTGGAGAGCGGCACGCCGGTGACGCTGATTTCCGCGGGTGTGGGCCAAACGCCGATGCTGGCAATGCTCGACACGCTGGCGGGTAGCGGCCATCAGGCGCAGGTTAACTGGCTGCATGCCGCCGAACATGGCGACATACATGCTTTTAGCGACGAGGTAGCGGCGCTGGGTGCAAAACTGCCGCGTTTTGAAAGCCACGTTTGGTATCGCGAGCCGTCGGATAAAGACCGCGAACAGGCCCGTTTTACCCGCGAAGGCTTAATGGATTTGCTGGCCGAGGAAGGAAAACTAAGCGACCCGGCAATGCAGTTTTACCTCTGCGGCCCGATCAACTTTATGCGTTTTGCCGCTGAACAGCTGGTGAAAATTGGCGTGGATAAAGACCGCATTCACTATGAATGTTTTGGCCCGCATAAAGTGATGTAACCCTACCCTTACAGCCCCCTCTCCCCAAAGGGGCGAGGGGGCAAAGGACAGGATCTGTCCAGGAGTAAGGGTAAAAATTCACATCAAATCGCCGCGTCGTCTTCTTCGCCGGTACGAATACGCACCACGCGCGCCACGTCGAACACAAAAATCTTACCGTCGCCAATTTTGCCGGTCTGCGCGGTACGGATAATGGTGTCCACGCAGGTATCGACGATATCGTCGGTGACCACGATTTCAATTTTTACTTTCGGCAGGAAGTCCACCATATACTCGGCACCGCGGTACAGCTCGGTGTGCCCTTTCTGACGGCCAAAGCCTTTAACTTCGGTTACCGTCATGCCGGTAATGCCAACTTCAGCCAGCGCTTCACGTACATCGTCCAGTTTGAACGGTTTAATAATCGCATCAATTTTTTTCATGGTATTACTGGTTTCCCCGCGCCGGTCTTATCGTGTTAGTAATCGGTTGCTCACACTATCACAGCCTACTCTTTAAAGTCATTGGCCTCTAGTTCATGCCTGGCCAGTAATTTATAAAATTCGGTCCGGTTACGGCCTGCCATTCTCGCCGCATGGGTCACGTTGCCCCTGGTGATTTGCAGCAGCTTACGCAGATAGTTTAGCTCGAACTGGTTACGCGCCTCGACAAAGGTCGGGAGCGCGGTGTTTTCGCCTTCCAGCGCCTGTTCCACCAGCGCTTCGCTGATGACGGGAGCCGAGGTCAGCGCCACGCACTGCTCAATCACGTTGACCAGCTGGCGCACGTTACCGGGCCAGCTTGCCGCCATCAGGCGCTTCATCGCATCGGTGGAAAAGCTGCGAACAAACGGCTTATGTCTGTCCGCCGACTGGCGCAATAGATGGTTAGCCAGCAGCGGGATGTCTTCCCCACGCTCGTGCAGCGCCGGTATTTTCAGGTTCACCACGTTCAGGCGGTAGAACAAATCTTCACGGAATTCGCCACGTTCCATCGCCTTCGGCAAATCACGATGGGTTGCAGAAATAATTCGCACGTCGATATCCAGGTCGCGGTTGCTGCCCAGCGGGCGAACCTTGCGCTCCTGTAGAACGCGCAGCAGTTTGACCTGTAGCGGGATCGGCATATCACCAATTTCGTCGAGGAACAGCGTACCGCCTTCAGCAGCCTGGAACAGCCCTTCACGGCTGCTGACCGCGCCGGTAAAGGCGCCACGGGCATGGCCGAAAAGCTCGGACTCCAGTAATTGCTCCGGCAGCGCTCCGCAGTTAATAGCGATAAAGGCTTTTTTGCTGCGCGGGCTGGCATTGTGTATTGCCTGGGCGAGGATCTCTTTCCCGGTGCCGCTCTGGCCGTTAATCAGCACGCTAACGTCGGACTGCGCCACCATGCGCGCCTGCTCCAGCAGCCGCTGCATAATCGGGCTGCGGGTGACGATGGTGTCGCGCCACATGTCATCCCCGGCGATGACCGTGTGCTCCAGAGCATTGTCTATCGCCTGGTAAAGCGCGTCTTTATCCACCGGTTTGGTGAGGAAGCTGAACACGCCCTGCTGCGTGGCGGCTACTGCGTCAGGAATCGAACCGTGAGCGGTGAGAATGATAACCGGCATGCCGGGCTGCCCCTTTTGGATCTCCGCGAACAGCGCCATGCCGTCCATTTCGTCCATCCTCAGGTCGCTTATCACCAGGTCTATTTTTTCACGCCCCAGCACTTTCAGGCCTTCGGCTCCGCTTTCAGCGGTTGTAACGGTGTAGCCCTCGCTGGAAAGGCGCATGCCCAGAAGCTTTAACAGGCCGGGGTCGTCGTCCACCAGCAATAAGCGCGCGGGTTTCCTCTGCGTCATGGTTTTGCCTCCTGCTGCGGTTTGTCTGTTGCGCTGCTGCCGTCGTCATTGTCATCGCTGCTGTGAGTGTCCGGCGCGAGGCTGCTACCCGGCTTGCGGCTGGAAAGCTGACGTTCTATGTCGGTCAGATTTTCCAGCTTGCGGGTGGTCAGGTCCAGCTGGCCTCGCAGGCGCTGCTGCTGCTCGCGCAACGTATCCAGTTCGCCGTCGGTGGACTGTTGTAGCTTGCTGTAGCGGGTGCGCTCATCGGAAAGCTTCAGCAATGAGGACTGGCCGTCGCGCCAGATTTCATACAAGGAACGAACCTGGAGCGGCACTTCGTGAGTCATGGTGTCGAGCTGCGTCATATAACGACGGCGTTCGGTGGGGGTAATTTTCGCGGTTGAAAGCAGGATGCCGCGCTTAAAGGTATCCTGCCAGGTTTCCGCAGGCCAACGCCGGGCTTCGGCTCGCGCTTCAGCCGGGGGCAGACGCTGGGCACAATCCATGCCACGCAGCCAATAAAGCGGGTTGGTAATGACATCATGCCCCGTCAGTTCCCAGATTTCACTGCAATCCGTGGACAGGTAGTCGGGGATTTGTTGTTCCGGGATATGCGCATTGTGAACCTCGTCGTGGCTGTTCGACACCTTCGCCGGGGCACATCCGGTTAATAATGCCGCACCTGCCAGCATGCCGGAAACCCAATAAATAAGGCGAGGCAAAGCCCCGCGGCGCGGCTCACGCAATAAAAGTGTTTTCATCGTTTTAATCATTCTCAGGGAAAACCGGTAATTCGATGCGGAAGCAGACTTCCGCGCTGTTATCGCTAATCAGGCTAAGCTGGCCGTTCATGCGCCGGATGCAATCTCTGGCGATGCTCAACCCCAACCCGCTGCCTTTTACCGACCCCTTACGCTGATGGCTGCCCTGGTAGAACGGCTCAAAGATCATTTCGCGCTCCGTCTCGGGGATCGGCTGGCCGGTATTCGCCACTTCGATATAAAGCATCGCTCCTGACTGCGAGCTTCTTAGATAAATGTTACCGGATTCACTCCCATAGTGCACCGCATTGGAGTAGAGATTGTCCAGCACGCTCATCAGCAACGTTGGTTCGGCAAGGCAGGCTTTAGGGCTGAGATTTAACTCGGTATGCATCATTTTAGCTCGCGCCGGAAGACTGTGAGCGGCAATAACCATTTCCGCTATCGGCCCCACATCAACCCTGTCGAGCGTAACCGCCCCGTCCGCCAGCTTGCGGTTGTAATCCAACAGTTGCTCAATCAATTTTTGCAGATGACGGCTGCTGTTATCGAGGATTTCGACCACTTCTTTTTGGTCGGCATTAAGCGGCCCGGCGACCTGGTCTGCCAGCAGCTCGGTTCCCTCCCGCATACTGGCAAGCGGGGTTTTTAACTCGTGAGAAAGGTGGCGCAAAAATTCGTGCCGCTGGGACTCAAGCCACGCAAGGCGCTCGCTAAGCCAGACAATACGCTGCCCGACCGAGCGCAGCTCTTTTGGCCCCTTGAACACTTCGCTATTGCCGAGCGTTCGTCCCTCACCGAGGCGGTTGATCATCCGCTCAATACCCTTAACCGGGCCGATAATCATACGGGTAAAGATAATCACCAGCCCGAGGCTGAGTAGGAAAAGCACCAGCGCCTGCCAGCCGAAGAACTGCCCGCGTTCGGCAATTTCCTGCTGTAGCTGCTGCCCGCGTGAGAACACGACGGTACGGGTAGCCTGCACCATTTCTGCGTTAGCGGCGGCGAACTGTTCAAGCTGGCCTGCCGCCTGAGCCTCCGGTCCGCTGTTTTTGCACTTCAGCGTAGCGAGGTCGCTCAATGACTGGCTGAGTGACTGATAAAGTTTTGGGTCAGGTAATACCGAGGAGTGGGCTTCCAGCATCTGGGCATAGCGCTGCCGCTGCTCCTGGTAAAGCTGCGCCAGGCGAGCATCGTCAAGCACGCAGTATTGTCTGTAGCTGCGTTCCATTTCCAACGCGATATTGGTCATTGCTTCGCTGCGGCGGGCATCAATCAGCGTGGTGCGGTTGGTGAGCGCGGCCTGGGCGCTAAGGGCGTTCAGACTCTGCCACGCCTGCCAGGCGAGGACCAGCAGCGGCACGAGCACCAGTAAAAAGGCCATCATGACGAGCTGGCGCAGAGAGCGCGGGAAAAAATGCCACTGGTTCAATAGCTTCATCTCACATTACCTGTATGACACGATGCTAGCCGCGATTGCGAATGGTTGGAAGGCTCGTTTATCAGAAACGACAAAGGCAGGGTAAAAAACCCTGCCTTTGCTGTGAAATTAGGCGGCGCCTTACTCAACGTTTCGCCCGGAGCATGATAAGCCAGAAGGCATTTATCAAAAGTCGGACGGCAGGCACCTTTTTGTGCGTCATTCGGCGGTTTATGTAGTCTGTCTGAAAAGACGCTGACATAAGAAATTGAATGAGCCACTGGTCGTTATATAGCAGGAATTATGCCAACATTGATGGATGTACATTAATGCATTGTTTTTAAATGCAATTAAAGATTTAAATCGAAAATATATTCTGGTGTTTTTTTCACCTCAATGTCGCCAATCCACAACACCTTAATGATTGATTTTTTATAGCATTTAAAATCAACAAGTTAAATGTCTCTAATTGGAGACACAATAAAAGCGCAGGTGTCGGGATTTAGTGACAAAAAAAGCCCCTCACCCTAACCCTCTCCCCAAAGGGGTGTACGTTCCGGGGACATAGTAGACAGATGTTCGGGGACATAGTGAACACCTTTTAACATCTTTTACCCATGATGATCGACCGGTTCTTCAGGTCGATCATTCCCACTTTCGTGCTGTACCACCACACCTCATAACAACCGTCCTCACCGCTTTCCTTCAGCCCCACTCGCTCTCCCCTGAACGCTTTGCCCGCTTTCAGGCTGATACCTCTGATGCTCAGGCTTCCACTGATATCCACTTTTCTTACCGCCACGCCGTCATCGTACTCCGGCCCGGGAGCATCGCTTCTGTACTGTCTGGCCGAAGGCTGATAGCGCGAACCCGGGACCGCCATATTCAGTCCCTCATGCGGGCGTTCAAAGTTATAGACCTCCCGCCAGTGGTCAAATACCCGCTGGAGCTGGTCGCTGTCCGTGAACCATTTCCCCTGCAGAACCTCCGCCTTCAGACTGCGGTGAAAACGCTCGAGCTTGCCCTGCGTCTGGGGATGATAAGGCCGCGAGTGCCCCACCCGGATACCCTGACGCATCAGCCACAGCTCCAGCGCGGTCCAGGTCCCGGTGGTGTCTCCCCAGGGCGCCCCGTTATCCATGGTCATCCTCTCCGGCAGGCCATAGCGCTCAAACACCTTTGTCAGATGTGACTGCACGGTCTCACGCCGCTCGTTGTCGCAGTGCGTCAGGCAGAGTGAAAACCGGGAGTGGTCGTCCAGCAGCGTGAGGGGATGGCTGCGCCCACCGGCGAAGGGAAAGTGTCCCTTAAAATCCATCTGCCAGAGGGCGTTCGGCCTGCCGTGTTCGAAGCGACCGGCAGAGGGGATACCCGGCGGTACACCGGGTAGCAGGCCGTGACGGTGCATCAGGTTGTGCACGGTACTGACGGCAGGAAGGTGGTGCCCCTGCGCTTCCAGCCAGGCCTTAATCTTGCGGGCTCCCCAGCGGGGATGGGCCAGGTGTGCCTGCTGTAACAGGTCAGCCACCTGAGCGGCGGTGGCGTTGGGAGAATGATGGGGAGCCCGTGAGCGGTCAGCGAGGCCGGGAAGTCCGGCCTCGAGAAAGCGGCAAAGCCACTTATATCCGGTGGCGGGCGCGATGCCGAAGTGGCGACAGAGCGCCCGGATGTTAGCCCCGTCCTGCGAGGCAAAGTGAACAAACTCGTGACGTAATGACATGGTATCTCTCGCATCCCAGGGCATAAGCGACTCCGGAAGAGGGTTCTTATGCCGTAGTTGTAAGTGTCTACCATGTCCCCGAACAAGTGTTCACCATGTCTCCGGTATGTACAAGGGGCGAGGGAACTGGATTGGAGCTTTAGCTTGTTCCCCTTCTTTTCCCCCCTCTCCCTTTCAGGGAGAGGGTCGGGGTGAGGGTAATCAGCCCAGTTGCTTACGTGCGTTGCGGAAAATACGCATCCACGGGCTATCTTCGCCCCACTCAGCCGGATGCCAGGAGTTGCTCACGGTGCGGAATACGCGCTCAGGGTGCGGCATCATAATGGTGACGCGCCCGTTTTCGCTGCTCACCGCGGTTATCCCGTTTGGCGACCCGTTCGGGTTTGCCGGGTAGGTTTCGGTCGCGTTGCCGAAGTTGTCCACAAAGCGCAGCGCTACCAGGCCTTTGCTCTCCAGCGCGGCCAGATGCGCGGCATCACGAACCTCCACATGCCCCTCTCCGTGAGAAACGGCAATCGGCATATGGGAACCGGCCATGCCCTGCAACAGCAGCGACGGGCTGGAGGTGACCTCTACCAGGCTGAAACGCGCCTCGAAACGGTCTGAGAGGTTGCGTACAAAGCGAGGCCAGAGGCTGCTACCCGGGATCAGCTCACGCAGGTTGGACATCATCTGGCAGCCGTTGCACACGCCCAGCGCCAGGGTTTCAGGGCGGTGGAAGAAGGTTTCAAACTCGTCGCGAACGCGCTGGTTAAACAGAATGGACTTCGCCCAGCCTTCACCCGCGCCCAGCACGTCTCCGTAAGAGAAGCCGCCGCACGCTACCAGCGTATGGAAGTCCTCAAGGCCGGTACGGCCAGCCAGTAGGTCGCTCATATGAACGTCGATGGCGTCGAAGCCCGCGCGATGGAAAGCGGCAGCCATCTCAACGTGGGAGTTAACGCCCTGCTCGCGCAGAATCGCGACTTTAGGCCGTGCGCCGGTGGCGATGTACGGTGCGGCGATGTCTTCTTTAATATCGAAGCTCAGCTTCACGTTCAGGCCAGGATCGTTTTCATTCGCCTTGGCTTTATGTTCTTCATCCGCGCAGTCCGGGTTATCACGCAGGCGCTGCATCTGCCAGGTTGTTTCCGCCCACCACATACGCAGCGTGCTGCGGCTTTCGCTAAACACCGCATGGCCGTCGGCACTAATGTTGAAGCGGTCACCCGCAACGGCTTTGCCGAGGTAATGCACGCAGTTTGCCAGGCCGTTCTCCGCCAGCAGCGCTTCCACCGCCGCGCGATCTTCGGCGCGAACCTGGATAACCCCGCCCAGTTCTTCATTGAACAACGCAGCCAGACGGTCCGCACCCAGGCTCGCGATATCAACATCCACGCCGCAGTGGCCGGTAAAGGCCATTTCAGCCAGCGTAACCAGCAGGCCACCGTCAGAGCGGTCGTGCCAGGCCAGCAGTTTGCGTTCGGCTACCAGCGCCTGCATCGCATTCCAGAAGCCTTTCAGTTGCTCAACGCTGCGGACATCAGCAGGTTTATCACCCAGTTGGCGGTAAACCTGGGCCAGCGCGGTAGCGCCCAGAGCATTGTGGCCAGCGCCTAAGTCGATCAGCAGCAGGGCGTTGTCTTCGGTGCTCAACTGAGGAGTCACGGTAGCACGCACGTCTTCCACGCGGGCAAAGGCGGTAATAACTAGCGACAGCGGAGAGGTCATCTCGCGCTGCTCGTTACCTTCCTGCCAGCGGGTTTTCATCGACATAGAGTCTTTACCCACCGGAATAGTGATACCCAGCGCCGGGCAAAGCTCTTCGCCTACGGCTTTAACGGCTTCATACAGGCCAGCATCTTCGCCAGGGTGGCCTGCGGCGGCCATCCAGTTGGCGGACAGTTTAATGCGTTTCAGGGAACCGATTTGGGTCGCTGCGATGTTGGTCAGCGCTTCGCCAACCGCCAGGCGGGCGGAGGCGGCAAAGTCCAGCAGAGCCACAGGAGCACGTTCGCCGAGAGACATTGCCTCACCGTAGTAGCTGTCGAGGCTGGCGGTAGTCACCGCGCAGTTCGCGACAGGAATCTGCCACGGGCCAACCATCTGGTCACGGGAAACCATGCCGGTAACGGTGCGGTCGCCAATGGTAACCAGGAAGGTTTTTTCCGCCACGGTTGGCAAGTGCAGTACGCGGTTTACCGCGTCGGCAATGGAAATAGCGCTGCTGTCGAAGGCATCACCCTTCGCTTTTAGCGTCTCAACGTTACGCTCCATTTTCGGCGTTTTACCCAGCAGCACGTCCAGCGGCATGTCGATTGGCTGGTTGTCGAAATGGCTGTCGTTGAGGGTCAGATGCTGTTCGGTTGTGGCTTCGCCGATAACCGCATAAGGCGCACGTTCGCGGCGGCACAGTTCATCGAACAATGGCAGCTGTTCAGGCGCAACGGCCAGCACATAACGTTCCTGGGATTCGTTACACCAGACTTCCAGCGGGCTCATACCCGGCTCGTCGTTAAGGATATCACGCAGCTCAAAGCGGCCCCCGCGACCGCCGTCGCTCACCAGTTCCGGCATGGCGTTGGACAAACCGCCCGCGCCCACATCGTGGATGAAGAGAATCGGGTTGTCTTCGCCCAGCTGCCAGCAGCGGTCGATAACTTCCTGGCAACGACGTTCCATTTCCGGGTTGTCGCGCTGTACTGAGGCAAAGTCCAGATCCGCGTCGGACTGGCCGGATGCCATAGAAGAAGCCGCCCCGCCGCCGAGGCCGATATTCATTGCCGGGCCGCCGAGGACAATAAGTTTGGCGCCCGGAGTGATTTCACCTTTCTGAACGTGGTCGGCGCGGATATTGCCGATGCCGCCAGCCAACATAATAGGTTTGTGGTAGCCACGCAGCTCCACGCCGTTATGGCTATTGACCTGCTCTTCGTAGGTACGGAAGTAGCCGGTTAGCGCCGGGCGACCGAATTCGTTGTTAAACGCGGCTCCGCCAAGCGGGCCTTCGGTCATAATATCCAGCGCGGTGACGATACGGTCAGGTTTGCCAAAATCCTGCTCCCACGGCTGTTCAAAGCCGGGAATACGAAGGTTGGATACGGAGAAGCCCACCAGACCTGCTTTTGGCTTAGCGCCGCGCCCTGTTGCGCCTTCATCACGGATTTCGCCACCGGAGCCGGTTGCGGCCCCCGGCCATGGAGAAATGGCGGTCGGGTGATTGTGGGTTTCTACCTTCATCAGGATATGCGCTTCTTCCTGATGGAAGTCGTAGCGCCCTGCTTCGCGGTCGGCAAAGAAGCGGCCAACGGCGGAACCTTCCATTACCGCGGCGTTGTCTTTGTAGGCAGACAGCACGTAATCCGGCGTTTTCTCGAAGGTATTTTTGATCATCTTAAACAGCGACTTCGGCTGTTTTTCACCGTCGATAACCCAATCGGCGTTAAAAATTTTATGACGACAGTGCTCGGAGTTTGCCTGAGCAAACATATAAAGCTCGATGTCGTTCGGGTTGCGGCCAAGCTTGTTGAACGCAGCCTGTAAATAGTCGATTTCGTCTTCCGCCAGCGCCAGGCCAAGGCGTAGGTTAGCCTCCACCAGCGCTTCACGCCCCTGCCCCAGCAGGTCAACGCTCTGAACCGGAGCCGGCTGATGTTGGGCGAACAGCTGTTGCGCGTCGTCCAGAGAACCGAATACGCTCTCCATCATGCGGTCGTGCAGCAGAGCGGCAACATCCTGCCACTGTGCGGCGGTCAGCGTGCTGCCGGTAACATACCAGGCCACGCCGCGCTCGAGGCGTTTTACCTGAGGCAAGTCACAGTTATGGGCGATGTCGGTCGCTTTAGAAGACCACGGGGAGATAGTGCCCGGGCGTGGCGTAACCAGCAGCAGGGTGCCGGTCGGCGCGTGTTCTGCGAGGGTTGGGCCATACTTCAACAGCCGTTGCAGACGCGCGAGCTCATCCGAGTTCAGCGGCGCATCGAGGTCGGCAAAATGAACATACTCGGCATAAATATCGCTTACCGGAAGGTTAGCATCGTTAAAACGGGCCAGGAGTTTGTTGATACGAAATGCCGAAAGAGCAGGCGAACCACGCAGAATTTCCATCATTAAAGATCTCTCGTCTTCAGGGCGAAGGGGGGAAAACGGGCGGTATTATAGAGAATCCTCCGCCCTGACGAAACCGTTTGCGTATAAATAACAGCAGAAGTTTTTATTGTGCGAAAACTAAACGATATATTCTTAAAAGTTGCTTACTGGCGTTTTCTTACGCAAAATGCGCCTCATCAACACACGAGGTTCATATAAATCATGTTTATTGTTGGCTGAGACTTAACCCGCTGCAGAATGTTATCTATTTGAAAAGAATAAAGATTAATTATCTGCTTATCGGTATCGTCACCTTGTTGCTGGCAGTGGCATTATGGCCCTCCATTCCAGGTTTCAATCAGACCGAAAACCGCATCGCCGCGATTAAAGCGCGGGGGGTTTTGCGCGCCAGTACAATCTCATCTCCGCTGACCTATACATTGATTAACGGTAAGGCGTCCGGGCTGGATTATGAGCTGGCGAGCCAATTTGCCGATTACCTGGGCGTAAAGCTCAAAATTACCGTACGCCCGGATATCAACGTGCTGTTTGATGACCTGGACAACGATAAAGCCGACCTGCTTGCCGCCGGGCTGGTGTACAACTCGCGCCGCAGCAGCAATTACCAGGCAGGGCCTACTTACTATTCCGTCTCTCAGCAGATGGTGTATCGCGTGGGCAGCCCGCGCCCAAAAACGCTGGCTGGCGTGAAGGACAATCAGCTGGTGCTCTCTTCGGGCCAGGCCGTGGTAAGCGATCTTCAGAAACTGAAAGAGAGCCAGTATCCTGACCTTAGCTGGAGCATTGCGGCCAAACAGACCAGCAACCAGCTGTTGCAGCAGGTCGTTGACGGCACCATCGCTTTTACTATTTCTGACTCCATCGCTATCAGTATTTTCCAGCGCGTCCATCCGCAGCTGGCCGTTGCGCTGGACGTTACCGACGAGCAACCCGTCACCTGGTTTTCAACCCGCGACAGCGACGACAGCATGAGCGCCGCCCTGCTCGATTTTTATAATCAAATCAGCAGCGACGGCACGCTGGCGCGGCTTGAGGAAAAATACCTCGGCCACGTCGGCGATTTTGATTATGTCGATACCCGTACTTTCCTTAACGCGGTGGACTCCGTCTTACCAGACCTGCAGCTGCTATTTGAAAAGTACGCCGACGAAATAGACTGGCCTCTGCTGGCGGCAATCTCTTACCAGGAATCACACTGGGACACCCACGCCACTTCGCCGACCGGGGTGCGCGGCTTAATGATGCTGACCAAAAATACCGCCCAAAGCCTCGGTATCACCGACCGACTGGATGCTGAGCAGAGCATAAGCGGCGGCAGCCGGTATTTGAAAGATATGATGAGCAAAGTGCCGGACACGGTGCCTGAATATGAACGCATCTGGTTTGCGCTGGCGGCCTACAACATGGGCTATGCCCATATGCTCGATGCCCGCCAGCTGACGGCGAAGCAAAAAGGCAACCCGGACAGCTGGGCGGATGTTAAAACCCGCCTGCCCCTGCTAAGCCTGAAACCTTATTACAGCAAAACGACCTATGGTTATGCTCGTGGACACGAGGCTTATGCGTACGTGGAAAATATCCGCAAGTATCAGTTAAGTCTGGAAGGGTATTTGCAGGAAAAAGAGCGGCAGGCGGCGCAGGAAGAGAAGTTTGCCGAGGCTTACCCGGTGGTAGCCCCGGTGGAGCTGTCTACTCCGCCTTACGGTCCTTTTCCTTTAGGGCCTTTTTCTCAAGACGACGGGCGCGAAAAAAATCACTCAGCATGGCCGAGCACTCTGACGCCAGTACGCCCTCAGTAACCTCAACCTGATGGTTCATACCGGGGTGGCCGAGAACGTCCATCAGCGAGCCAATAGCGCCAGTTTTTGCGTCACGCGCGCCAAACACCAGCCTGCCGATACGGCTATGTACCATCGCGCCCGCGCACATCACGCAGGGTTCGAGAGTGACATAAAGCGTGGTGTCGAGCAGGCGGTAGTTTTGCAACACCAGCCCTCCCTGCCGCAGCGCCATTATCTCGGCGTGTGCGGTAGGATCGTGGCGGCCAATCGGTCGGTTCCAGCCTTCACCAATCACCTGATTGTTATGCACCAATACCGCACCAACCGGCACTTCGCCCTCATCCCAGGCGCGCTGTGCCAGCGTTAAAGCATGGCGCATCCAGTGTTCATGGGTAAATTCTGTCTCAGACACAAGGCTCTCCGCGGGATAAGTGGGCGGCGCATTATACACACCGCATACCGGATGCGAAACGACCTCACTCGAGCTGCTGTAGCTGCCCCTGCGGGGTGACGCGCCAGCGATGCTGGCAAAAATAGAGCAGCGGGTTGTCCTGGTGGCTGTCGCTGTAGCCGCTATAGAGGCACAGTGGAGCGCCAATTTTCTGCTCCAGCTGCACCACTTTTTCGTGGCCGAGGCAGCGCAGCGTTAGCACCCAGCCGCCGTTAGCCCGCGCAATCTGGCTGGCGATAATCTTTACTCTCGGCAGCCACGGCGTATCGAAATAAACCTGCTCCACCAGCGGCTGCGGCGAGCCGGTTATCAGCCAGACATCGGCATCCGGGCTGCTGAGATAGCCGGTAAGCCGCTGCTGAACGACGGGAAATGCCGTGACCTTATTGCGAAACCAGGCAACGAACTCCTTTTGTAACCGCTGGAGGCGAGCTTCGCTGCGGCCAAAAGTCGCTCCCCACAGCAGCACGCTCATCGGCCAGCGCGCCGCGCTTCCTTTAACCAGCATTCCCACGCCGACTATCGGCAATAACAGCGTAACCAGCAGAATATTCAGCGGCAGCCGCCGCAGAAGATAGATCAGAAAGCTGCCAAACATGTCCTGCTGATGTAAGGTGCCATCCAAATCGAAAAAAACGACGCGGCGCGAGTTGTGGATCGTCAAAGCTGGCTCCTTTAATGTTCTGGTTCCCGACATAGTCCTCGTCAAAGCCTAACAGATAGCGTGGCGCTTTTCCGCGCCCAATCCGCCCGGTGGCCTGGCGGCAGTTGAAAAAAAACCAGAATATTTAATTCGGTAACATTGCTCTATAATGGAATTTATAATTCGCTCAAACGCTTATAATGGCGACCTGTCATCGAAATTGCCGTTTCGGAGGTGAAATGAACTGTTTACTGCGCATCAGAAGTCGTTACGCCATGCTGGCTCAGAGTGACCGCAAGCTGGCCGACTTCCTGCTCTCTGAACCCGACCGTGCACGCCATCTTAGCTCTCAGCAGCTGGCGGAGGAAGCCGGTGTCAGTCAGTCCAGCGTAGTAAAATTTGCGCAGAAACTGGGGTTCAAAGGCTTTCCGGCGATGAAGCTCGCGATTAGCGAAGCCTTAGCCAGCGGCCAGAATCCTAACTCCGTGCCGGTACATAACCATATTTTGGGTGACGATCCGCTGCGCCTGGTTGGGGAAAAACTGATCAAGGAGAATATCGCGGCGATGCATGCCACGCTGGATATCAATGCGGAAGAGAAGCTGCTGGCGAGCGTAGCGCTGCTGCGTAACGCGCGGCGCGTGCTGCTGGTGGGAATAGGCGCATCTGGCCTGGTTGCGAAGAATTTTTCGTGGAAGTTGATGAAGATCGGCATCCATGCCGTAGCAGAACAGGATATGCATGCCCTGCTGGCGACAGTACAAGCCATGACGCCGGAAGATGTGCTGCTTGCAGTCTCCTACTCTGGTGAGCGCCGCGAAATTAATCTGGCGGCCGATGAAGCCCTGAACGCCGGGGCAAAAATTCTCGCCATCACCGGGTTCACCCCCAATGCGCTACAGCAGCGCGCCAGCCTGTGTCTGTATACCATCGCGGAGGAGCAGGCTACCCGCAGCGCGGCAATCTCCTCCACCAGCGCCCAGATGATGCTCACCGACCTGCTGTTTATGGCTTTGGTTCAGCAGGATCTGGAAAACGCCCCGGATAGAATTCGCCAGAGCGAGGCTTTGGTTAAGAAGCTGGTTTAGTTCTGGCCACAGTGAAGAGAAGGCTTCTGCTGCGTAAGCGCGGCTGGGAATTTCTTATAAAGCGTTGAAACTCCCACGTCGAAAAGAATAGCGACCTTCTGCCTCGTTTCCCCGGCGGCAATTAATCTGCCCACCTGCGCCCACTGCTCCGGCTCAAGCTTTGGAGGCCTGCCGCCTATTCGCCCTTCGAGCCGCGCAGCGGCTAACCCTGCTCTGGTGCGTTCGACAATAAGCTCACGCTCCATTTCCGCCAGCGCCCCCATAACATGAAAGAAAAAACGTCCCATCGGCGTGGAGGTATCAATGCTGTCCGTAAGGCTGCGAAAATTGATTTCGCGAGAACGCAGATCTTCAATAAGAGAGACCAGATGACGCATGCTGCGTCCCAGCCTATCGAGCTTCCAGACCACCAGCGTGTCGCCTTCGCTAAGCGTTTTGAGCACCTTTTTTAAACCGGGTCTTTCTGACGTTTTACCACTGATTTTATCCTCAAAAATCAGCTCACATCCTGCGCACTCCAGCGCATTTTTCTGTAGCGCAGTGTTTTGCTCATTTGTTGACACCCTGACGTAGCCTATCAGCATGGCTTTTTACCTCATAAAAGGCTGAAAGCATGCCACGGAGAGGCTGGATGTGCATTTTCTAAAAGGTTGGTTTGGGAGAAGGGTCTGCTTTGCCTGTCGGTGTGCCGGTACCGTGGCCGCTTTCGATTCCGCCGGCCGGATGGTTGAAATGTAATGGTGCGGCGTTTTCGGCTGTTCAATATCCAAAACTGGCACTGGTATATCCAGCGCTTGTACTACCTGATTTACGTGGAGAGTTTATTCGTGGTTGGGATGATGGACGAGGGGTTGATCCGGGGCGAGGAATATTGAGCCAGCAAGGTGCGACCGCGTTGACTGAATATCATGGAGATGGGGCGTCAGGGCAACCGCCAAGGAACTATTACAACAACCAGGACTTTATCAGCTATGCAGGGCCTGGATTTACTGCGTTTGGTTCAACTGAATTACGGACAAATGGAATTACCAACTACATCGGCGTCCGACCCCGAAATATCGCATTTAACTACATAGTGAGGGCTGCATAATGGCTAAATCTGAATTAAATCAGGACATGATCGCCACTGTGGCCGGGGAAATCACCGTCTACAACTACGATGGCGAGACACGCGAATATCTGTCTTCATCCGTTGAGTATTTGGCTGTGGGGGTTGGTATTCCTGGCTTATCCTGTATCGATGTACCTGGTGGCAACAAAGATGGCTTTGCCATTTGCCGGACAGACGATTTTTCCTCATGGGAATATGTTACTGACCATAGAGGTAAGACTGTTTTTAACACGGGCACATTGCAGCCGATTGAAGTAGCAATTTTGGGAGATTGTCCCGCAGATTTTACCCCGGACGCTCCTACATCATCATATGATAAATGGGATGGAGATAAATGGGTCACGGATATCGCGGCTCAGAAAAAAGGTGATATCTCTGAAGCCGAACTAAAACGGCAAGCATTTCTGAGTGAAGCAAATAGAATTACTGCTGATTGGCGTACAGAACTCACCCTCGGGATTATCAGCAGTGCTGATAGAGAAAAGCTTATTGCATGGATGGAATATACCAAAGCGGTGAAAGCGATAGATAACTCTACCGCTCCTGAAATTGATTGGCCTACCGCTCCGAGTCAGTAACCTCAACTAATATTGGCTCGCCGTTTTCATTAACTGCGAGAATTTTCCCTTGTGGCATATATGCTAATGTGAAGAACCAATTGTCATCCGGCAGAGAAATTGTTCCCGCAGTATCATGTATGCCCGGCAAAACTTCAGTCATTGTCGTAGGGTTAAAGTAACGCATCGTGACCTCTTTATTAATTAGATGAACAGTGAACACGCCAGGAAAAACCATATGCTGATGGGAAACCATTTATAAACTGGCAGCGGGCTTTAAATCCGCTGGTTGTTATCGTGTCATCAAGCACCATAGAGACATGCAATTGTTGAACTGATGAACCGAGATCTACACTTAAATGCTCAGCTATGGATATGTTTACTGCCACTTTAGGTAAATTTATAGGAAAAATAACGGTTGCGAGGCCATCAACAATCGTTGACCTATAGCCATTCAGCTCAATAGTACCATCGGACCAGATGGTCCAATCCCCATTAACGTTGCTCCCCCGGTTAGTCACATACTTTGCCTCTCCCAAACCAAGGTTTGCGAGAGCCGAAGAAACCGCAGCAGCACCGTCCGCTTTAATATCGGCGAAAGGGTTCTGGCGGCTGAGATACTGCTTGCCAAATCCGCCGGTGAGTTTTGCCAGGAATGCGGCAATATCACCGTCGTCCAATACATCCTGACCGCTTTTATCGCTCACAAACTGCGCCAGTGCGGCGGCGATAAACGAGGTTTGACGCAGGACTTTATTTACCTGAGCGCTGCTGGCCTTGCCTCCGGCAAAGCCGGTTAACAGCGCGGGTAAATCCTGCCACTCCTGCTGGGGCATGACGTTGGCGCCTGCCCCGGTTGCAAAGGGTTTAAAATCATTTGTAGCCATTAAAGTTTCCTCTCCCATGCGCCGTCATCAAACCCGGCGATATAGTGATTGTTGATATCAAAACCAAAAAACTTGCCGCCCTGCGACGGCGCTTCTACCGATGGAGTCTGAATGTCTCCCGCCCAAACCCCCGCTGCCTTTACCGTCAGGTAGCCCTGCTTAATGGCCGCAATGAGTTCGAGCGAGACGTCCGAGATATCCGTTTCCGGCAGGACCCATACCGAAATGGTCATGTCCTGGTTATCGACGATTTGCATTCTCAGGCCGGAGCCCATCGTTGCGGCGTCGAGGATCGCGGGCAGCGTGTCGTTCTGCCCGTTCCAGTTGTTGATGGCGATTTTTGCTTTCAGAATGACACGGTAAGTTTCGTCGCTCAGCGAGGTGTAGCCCGAGTCCGGATCGTAAGGTCCCTGCCACACGCCCTGGTCATAGCCCAGGCCGGTTGAGTCCCAGCTAAAGTAGACATTGGAAATGGGCTGGCTGACGATGCGGCTGCGTCCAATCCATTGCCCAAGCGTGTCCAACTGGGCGCCAACGCCGGTGTCGATGTCAAACGCGCTGACAAAGCTATCCACGCTGTTGGACACATCAGTAAACGGGCGGGAACTCACATCGACATGGGCAAAAAACAGAGGTTTGCTGGCGTGGTAGCTGGTAATTAGCTCGGTATATTTACTCATGAGCTCACCGTTATAGCGATGTTGTCCACGCCGCAGGAGGCTGCTTCGTTATAGGCGATGCCGATATTCCCCGCGTTCAGTGCATTGGCTGACTTGCCGAGCAACAGCTCATTGATGTCGTAATAGCGAGCCTTTCCGCCGCTAACAACGCCGAGGTTAGCAGGAGAATAAACCCGGCTGAGCAACACGCTGTCGCCGATTGCCAGACCGTTAATGTAGTCGGCGATTTCCTGCTTTATCTGCTCGCCAATCTGCGAGGTGTAGCCGGTAAACACTTTGAGTACGATCCCGACGTGAACAGGCACGTCTTGCGGGCGAGAAAATGAGACGGTATGCGGATTACCGTACATATCGGGCACCACGATGGATGTGCTGCCAAAGGTTGCCACTCCCTGCCCTTTTTTACCGCGCAACGTCCGGGCAATGTCCTCCACATCGCCGCCGTCAACAATGGCTGCGATCGAGTGTGGCGGGAGGCCATTGCGGTTTACAGCCCCGGTATCGTTCTCATACAGTTTATGACGAGTCACGCCGGTGATATTGGCAAGAGCGCCTTCAACTGCCTCAAACGGAGTCAACGCTGGCAGCGCAACGCTTTGTCCCTGGCGGAGGCGAAGTTCCGCATCAGTTTCAGCCGCTACACCCGGCGTTGCGGCCTGCGGGTTGGTCACAGATGTCCACCCGCGGGTTGGCGTACCAATAGCAATGATGGTACCCGCCTGCGCCACAACAACGCCGCTGTTGGCACAAGTAGCCGTCACCGTCACCGTGCCGTCGACACCAATGGTTACCGCCTCCGGCAGAAGCCAGGCAACGTTATTTTCATCCCTGACGGAGCCGTTAACGATGCCGGTGCCTGCGGTTCCCGTCAGTAGCAAGTCAACGGTTGAGCGGGTTGCCGCCCGCCTGGCAATACCGTTGATTTTGACGTTGCTCGACAGCGCCCGCCCCATAGCGGTTGTCGGAGAAAAACTGTTGTAGACGGCAATCGCCGAGTTATTGGCGTCATGAATAGCCAGCGCAACAATCGAGATCAATTGCCCGTCTTTGCCGTCCGGCTCAAGATAAGCATCGCTGCCGTATATTTGCCTGAATGAGTCCATCAAAGTGCGCAAGATAGTCTGGTAATCAGGCGCGGTTATCCCCTGGGCCGTTACCGTTGCCGATAACCCCAGCGCCTCAAGATTGAGAGCCATTTATGCCTCGCTTGTTATTTTGGTCGGACCGTAAACGGTGTCGATGGTGGCGCTAAAGGTAACGCCACGCTTTTCCGTATTCAGGCTGGTCACGTCGATTACGGAGCTAACGCCTGCCGTCTGGCTAATGCGGTCAATCAGGAGGAGCGGCCAGGCATCGTTATACTGCTTGCCCAGAACCGACTGCCGGTATGGTGTGCCCTGCTGGCTGTCGAGAAACCATTCCCCCTGCCAGAGCTGAAGCCGGGTATTAACCGCCTGCGCCACACACTCCGGCGAGTTTTCCAGGAAGGTGTTTTCTCCCTGCCCAAAGGTGTAATCACCGCTGTTACTCTCTCTGCGGTATTTCATACTGGCGCTCCCGTATTAGATCCGCCGGACTGCACGCCGCCGTGGCGATGTTTTGCCAGGCTGATGCCGGATGCGGTAACGTCGCCGCTCACGGTGACATTGCCTTTGATATTCACCTCTCCGGTGAGCGTGACGGTTGCAGCAGTTGCGTTCAGCGCGCCTGGCGTATTCAAGGTGATGCCGTGGCTGGTAGGATCGAGCTCAACAAAAGCCTTACCGTCTTCACTTCGAAGTTGAACCGCCGTGGTGCTAATACCGCCGATTTTTTTTGCCTGAGATTGCGGGCCGGGCAGCAAAAAAGCGTCAGAAAGAGAGTGCTGACGTGCATCTACCGGTTCCTGAATGCCGCCGTTTTGCCACCAGAAATCGATCGCCCGGTCGGCGAAAATCACCAGACATTCATCCCCCTTTTTAAGCGGGAAGGTCAGCGAACAGCCGCCGCCATGAGGGAAAATAACCGGCACATCCACCAGCAGCGGATAAGCCACCGAGGAGACCGCCCCGTCGCTAGCCATTTGGGCTCCACGAATAGCGGGAGCAACTTCACAGGTTAGTGAAACAGGATCGAAAGACTGAATAATGCCGGGTAATGCGACCCGTAGATCGTTACTTAATGCGGCCCGGCTCGCCGCAAGCGTATCGGCCAGCTCACCGCTGAGGGCCGTAGTTGTGAGAGCCATCATTCCTCCAGGGATAAAAAAACCCGCCAGCGCGGGTTCAGACTTTTTCTTGAGATGCCGGACTCTTTGTCCACTTTTCATCGACCTTTTCGACCGGCTGGCCCGCAGGGAAACACATCATGGTCATATACCAATTTTGCGCGCGGGTATCGCCGCTGTAGGCGATGCCATAAACATCATAAATACCGTCCGGGGAGGGGTGGGTATATTTATCGTTTTCCACCAGAGCAGGCTTATACAGCGTGTTCTGATCCAATTTCACCTGACCGTTAAGCAAAATATTTGGGTTAATCAAACATTTCAGAGTCACCCCTGCGTTAGTCGATGTCTGGGGGCGGCCAATCAGGCCATTTTGGCTGTTAAGGTTTATCGGTGGATGCGCTTTCTCGGTATTGCTGTAGTAATCCAGCCTGTCGTTAGACAGCTTCCAGCTAGCTTTGCAAAGTTCTCCGATTTGATCGAGATAGCTGCTGACCTTGCCGTGAAAGGTATATCCTCTGGGAAACTTTGTTTCCGGCAAAGGCGGCAGCCTGCCAGGAAAGATACCAAAGGGTTTCAGCGCCCCCGCAGCAAGCTGGTACATATCCTTGACCGTATACCCTTTTGCGAGAGTGGCACTCAGTACCGCCGAGGTTAGCGCTTCATGTCCATCCATCGCCTGAATTAATAGCCAGTCATCAACGGACGTTTCTCGCCCCGTCATCCAAATGCGAATATCGCCGCTGAAAATAACCCCAAAGTTCATGCCGTCTCGCGCCCCCCACTCGGCCGGGTCAACGATCCTGACTTTTCCCACTTCGCTACTGTTTACTATTGGCTCTAAACCGTTATACCCCGCTATCAGCCGAATTTTGGTGAACTCCTTCTGCGCAATACGGTTTACGCTATCCGGAGCGAGGTTGTAGATTTTGACTTCAGCCGTTTTTGGCGAGCTCCCGGTGTGCCATTCCACTTTAAATGTCACTTTAAAATTCGAAAGAGCAATACCGCTTCCATCTTCCTTCAGTAGTTGCAGTTCAAAGTGCCGTGACCAGTTATCACTCATTACCCCCTCCTAGTCTGCAGTTATGAAGTAAAGATGGCTGGTATTTCCAAGAGTCGTCTTGCCCGGACAAGTCTGAGCTTCATCATCAGATACCACCCATAACCCACCGTTAAAACCAAGCCACGCATAAGGCGCAAGTAAATCAACGCCAGTCACCAGCGGAATGCCATTTACCAGAGGCTGACTATTACTGTTCAGGATATCTAATACCCAACCAGCGCTATCCCGGTAGAGCAAACGCATACGCAGTGACTGGCCGGCGAGCTGGATGGAAAAAATCTGGTTATCCGCGCTCAGGGGAATTTCTACAATCGACATAGCTTCTCCTTACTTGCTGGCGGACGGCGGTACAGGCGTGATCTTTCCGCTACCCATAGGAGTAGTAACGACTTTTTCACCTTTATTCCCCACCGAAGCCGTCGTTACTCCTTTCTCCATTTCATTTTTCCCTGCCGCTGGCAAAGCTTCCGTTGCGGTCATTGAGACCTCACTGAGTACCAGCTTGCAGCCAAGAACGTTTTCAGATTTACCGGCCGTAGTCACCGTAATCGTCTTGAGTAGCATGTTGGAATAGGAGCGGCGGCGGGTCATAACCCGGAAAGGCTCGGCTTTAGCCTGCAAGTCGAGCAATTGCTGGTAGATTTGTGCCGGGCTCGACCCAATGCCGAGATTAAAGGCAGTTGTGTTGGCAAAGTCGACGAACGAGCCACCGGCTCTGAAAAAACAATCAATATTCAATTCAGAAGGCTGTTTCCAGGCATGATCGCTGATGTCAGGGCCAAATTCGACGGGATGAGAAGCTATTTGCAGCGTATCGGTATGAAGTTCATTGACGACAACATCCGGGATTAAAAATCCGGCGAGATTCGTGCGAGGCTGAAAGTAAGCGCCCAAAATATCCATTAGCTCATCCTCGGAGAGTAACCCTGCGCTAGTTGAGAGTTGACGTTAAACTGCCGGTTCTGCGTCTCTTCTGCCGCAAGGTGAGGGTCTGATACGCCATTAACAACAATATGTGTATTACTGTTAATGATGGGTGAATGTGTCGTGCTGACATTCGCCGTAGAGAAGTCGCTGAATGTGGCATCGCGCACCGTATTAGCCACATCCCCCGGTAGCATCATCGATAGCGGGTCGGGCTGACTCAGGTTGTTAACCGCGGCAGGGAGCCGACGGCGGGTATCTTTCTTTTCCTGGTTATTGAACCAGTCTTTTACAAAAGAAGCCCCGGCAACCGCTTTTTCATCCAGATAGCTGAACGTACTGTCGACCATTTTGTAGGCAGGAGTTCGGGTGACACTACTGACTACCAGCTCTTTGCCAATGGTCATTGCCTCGGACCATTTCCCCTCCTTCAGGGCATTGATCAACATGCCCATCTGCCGGAACATTTCTTCCAGCGCCTTAAACTCCTTCATTAGCCCTTCAAAAATGGTGCTAATTGACCATTTACTAAAGTCGATACCCAGCAAATCACCCAGCGAACTGCCCAGTGTTTTAATGGTGTTGCCGAGAGAGCTAATCATTGAGGTTGCAAGGTCAAGAACCGGTTTCCATGCCCCCCAATCAATCAGGCTTTCCCCGCCATCCCGCCACTTCATATAGTCGTCATAGAGCAGCCCGATAGAAGCGGCAAGCGCCAGCACTAAGCCTATAGGCGAGGCCATAAAAGCGGTATTCAGGCCGTACCAAATAGCAATCATTCCGCCAACAGCGCCAATCACCGTTTGGGTTGAGTCGTCCAACAGCTGCCACCACTCAATAATTTGTGTGATCCAGCCGATAGTGCCGTTAATTGCGCTGCCAACCACGTTGGCCACGTCTCCCACCACGGCGATAACTTGATTAAACGTAGGTTCAATTTTCGGGAAGCTAACCAAAATGGTGTTGGTGAGGGTGTCAAACGGAGCAGCAAGTTTTTCGGCAAGCCCGGCACCGGCTTTTTCCCGCAGCACATCGAACACGGTTTCCAGCCGGTAAAGCGAAGCCTGGTAATGTTCCGACTGCTTAGCTGCTGCATCGGCGTCAAAATTCAGGCCACCGCTTAGTTGTTGGTACTCTTCGGCATAGAACGGCTTTAGTTCCGCCGTCGCACCTGCTTGCTGAGTGGCATAGCTCTGGGCACGAAACTGTTTAAGGTCAATTCCCTGGGCTTTCGCAAGGATACTGTCGGCTTTGAGATCGCTTGTCAGTCCGTCAAAAAAATCGGCCACCTTTTCAATGGCCGAGGTTATTTTTGCTCCCACGCCGGGAAGTTTCTCAATAAGCTTCCCGAGTGAGTCAAAAGGTTGCGTACTATCGCTCATTTTCCTCTCTCCAGCGCATGACGCTGGCCTTGTTTTCGGCCTGCATCTCGAGGTAATCGTTCATTAACGCGATGTCGTAGAGATCTACTGCACCACTTTTGAGATCCTGCCAGTTGAGTGCAAAGACCTCCGCCGGGCGGAGAATGTAATCTTCCCCTCCCGGAAGGGTGTCGAGCGTCAGGCTGCTGCCGGGTCCGGGCTTTGGCCGCCGGGGAGTTCTTGCAAAAAATTTCCCAGAGAGTCCGCCACCACCCGGGCTACCAGCTGCAACAGCGTCATCAGATCGATATCATCAAACGACAGCGATCCCTGATTAAAGACCGTAACCCAACCTTTCATATGCTCACGGGTGACGACCGCAAGGCACGGATAGAGAATGGCATTGCAGTCATCCTCGCTGAGGTCGGCAAGCATGCGGGCTATTTTTGGCAGCACGGTTTCAAGGGCGTTACCGCCCTCCTTACCCTGTAAGCTGCGAAAATCGCTAACCACGCCAGCTAATACCGGCAGCAGTTTGCGCGCCACGTTTAGCTGCTCGAACACACTCAGTTTGCCAATGCGGTAATTCACCGCTTTCAGGGTAATTTCCATGCGTCAGAACTCCCCGAGGAATTGGTCGATTTTGCCGCAGTCAAACTTCCAGTCCATGCTGCCAGCATCTTTGCCGTTGCTGTTGCCAGGCAGCTGAGAGAACGCCACGCTGCGCGCTGTCAATACATCGCCGGAGGCGCTATTACGCACCACAATGGTGTTATTTCCCCACAGAGAAGCGGAAAGCGTCTGTGCGTTATAGGCCTGCATCAGCTTTTTATTCACCGGTGAGGTTTTCATCAACGTAACGGTGATAGTGCCGTTTTTAGCCGGAGAGAGGTTGTGCATAACCTCCCCGTCAATCCCAACCGTCATGCTGTTTTTAGGCCCGGCCATGTCTACTTTAATCCCGGCATCCCCGTTGGCGCTGCCCGCGCCCAAATCAATAACGCCGGTCGGCCCAACAAGAGAGGCCGTCACATCCATAAAAGAATAAGTACCCATTTAAATCTCCTTAACGAACAACATTGATTTCAACATCGGCGAAGTGCACGGCACCCGCCAGTTTGCAGGCCACCTGAATCACCGGGGCTTTACGCGCTTCACGGTCGGACTGAGCCTGAGAGGCAATCGCCGGCGCATACACGTAGTAGCCTTTGCTCAGCGTGTCGCCCGCGGCCAGTTGGCCGATATCGGAGCCATTCCAGATACCCGGTGCAATAAGGCCGTTGGTTACCGCCTGAGCCATAGAATGCTCGACGTTGCTCACAAGACGGGTGACGCCTGCATCGGTTTGCGGGATTTTGGTGGTGCTGGTGTAAAGCAGGTTATAGAGGTTGGTCTGCACATAATTTTGCAGCCAGTCGAGCCCGTGCCGCTCGTCAATAAAGCTGCCGTTGCTCATCACGCCTTCCTGGATAATGGCGGTGTCGTTGTTGTAGTTAACAAAGACGTTGGCATTTTTCGTGCCGAGCGCATTCGCCTGGCTTTGCGTCAGGGATTCCGAAGTAATACCCGGTTCCTGCTTAAATTTCAGGGTAATGGTGGTGTTATTGCCGTTGAAGTTAACGGTGAACGCGCGGCCAAACAGCGAAGCTGCAGCAAACGGCGTGGCGCTGGAATACTGGCTAAAAGTACGGGCAAATTTCGCCGCTTTCAGCTTGCTAAAGATGTCGGTGCTGTCGTTAGCATCCAGCGCTTTGGCGTTGGCAGAGGTGTGGCCGAAAATGCGCGAAACATTATCGCCTTCAATGACGGCAGCGACAGCCAGAACCTGTTCGTCGGTGAGGGCGTCGTCGGCAATGACCAGGCCATACCAGTCGGTGGAATGCCCGCTCAGTGCAGACACACACTCGGCGATGGTTTCGCCAGCCTTGCCTTCGCCGCCGTCTTTAACCCAGCGGCCAATGAACAAATCGGCGGGCTGAGGTGACTGCTGATAGTAAAGGCTTGCCGCTTTGTACTCAGGTGCATCGAGGCCAAAATCGGCAGCGACTGCGCTGAGACTTGAGTAGGCGCGCATACGCTCTTTGATGTCGATAACGTCGCTGCCGCCGATAACAAGCAGGGCGCCGTAATTGCGGGACTGTGCGGCACGCGGCGCCATATTCACCGTCACGCTGACAATGTTTGATACAGGTAAACCCTGTGACATAGCTTATTCTCCAATGATGTTTACTGTTGATGAAAGAAGGGAACGAATACCGTAACGCCTTGCGATATCGCGCTTCAGCGCCACGGTAAGGGTGTAGCGGCGTAGCCACTGGTTGTTGATAAATTCAGGGTCCGGCGTTAATTCACCGCAGTGGCAAAAAGTCAGGTTCAGCAGGTTCAACTCAGCATTGTTTTGTGCAACGCAAAGCCCATCACGGAACAGAGCGGCAACGGCCTGAGCGCCTGGGCCATAAAAACCGCAGGTAACATCGACGGACTCCGTTTGCCGGAGAACGTCCTGCTGCTCATCGTGAGTCTGAAAACCCGGAGCATCGGCCAGCTTTACTGTGGTAAAAAAGTCGCACCAGGTAATACCGGCTTCCGGGGTAGCCGGAGGAGGATCGCTCCACTTCGCCATCACCATTTCTGGAGGCAAACCCGACACGCCGACTATCCATGCGGCTAAATCAGAGTCCAGCGCCTCGTCATAATGGGGTGCAGTTCCGAGGGGAGTCAGATAACCCGAACGAGTGCTATCGTTCATTTATTTCTCCAAAGAAAAGCCGCCCGCAGGCGGCTGAAACAGGGCTTACAGCCCTTTGCTTTTGAGGCGGGCAACATGCTCGACGAACAATTCAACCGGATCGGTGTTGTTCGCCACCACGCCCGCCAGTTGGTTAATGGCGTCAACGTGATCCATCGAATAGTCGGACCCAATCACTTTGCCGAGGTGGCTGCTGTAGCGGCCGACCAGACCGTCGTTCTGGAAGCGTTCGTTGGTGAAGAGGATGGAGAAAGCCAGCATCGCGACGTGCAGCGGATCGAGGTTGTTGGCGCCCTGATGCAGCGGGTTGTAGTCGATGATGCCGCTCCAGGAGTAGTAATAGACGCCGTTAACCAGCTCTTTACCCTCGCCGCCCCACTCCGCCGGCAGACCCTGCGGATATTTTTTGTTAAAGGCCGCGACGCCCTCGCTGGTTAATGCCTCCAGCGCCTCAATGCCGGACTGCGGCAGGCGCGGAGAACCGGCCAGCGCGGAAAGTAGCTGCCCAAAGGCGGACATCGCCGCATTAGCGATAGACTCCGGCAGGCGGCCCGGCGTCAACGCCAGACGCACCAGGTCGGCAACTTCAGAGCCGTGGTTTACCCCGTTGACCGAGGTCACAGAGGCAATCAGTTCCGGATGGGTAGCCGCAACGTAACGGCAGGCCAGCGGCCCCTGGCTGTGGCCAATCAGGTTAACTTTCGCCGCACCGGTCTCTGCCTGAACTTTGCGGACAAACTCTAGCAGCTGTTCGCCACGAAGTTCGTTGCTGTTTAGCGCGGAAAGCGTGGCGATATAAACCTTCGCTCCTGCCTTTTCCAGCGCCTCTTTGATGCCGTAAAAATAGGGATAGATCCCACCGATTTTGTCGAAACCAAGCAGGCCGTGAACCAGAACGATAGGGAACTTTAAGGATGAAGCTGACATATGAATAACCTCTTTGACGTTGAAATAAAAAAGCCTCGCACTGCGAGGCTTATCGAAGGCACTGATTGCGGATGTACTCTTGCAGCCCCGCTAGCTGCTTGTTGCTCGTTTCGATCCGCTCCCTGAGACGGAAATAATCCCGTTGAGCGGCGTCAGTAAGTCCGGGGGAGGCTGCATCATCCAGCCCGGTGGCGCTGGCGGAGCCAGGCATTGTTTTACAGGTGCCGTTGAGCCGCAGCCGCTGACTGCCAGCAGCCACATCACGCTGCAAATTTTCAATCGTGAGGCGGGCATGTATCATCTCCTCGCTATAGCGGGCATCCAGTTGGCTGATTTCCTGCTGCCGCATGCGCAGACTTTGTAAAGCGGCCTGCTGCTGAGCAAGCTGCTTCAGGGCTTCGTTTGCTTTCTGTTTTTGAGCGCCATATTGCTGCTGAAAAAACCAACAGCTGACGATAAGCAGGGCAAATGCAGCCGAGAGCATGGTCTTTAATCCTTTCACTTTTTCCCCTCCTGCCAGTTGCAGACCTGGTATTCCACCTCGCGGCGATTAACGAGCCCCCGCCACTGCCTGCCACCGGCCAGCGTCCAACTTTTCAGCCCGGCACAAGCCCGCGTGTAGTCACCGGCGTTTAAAGCCCGCAGCAGAGATGAGCGCAGAAAAGCGGCGGTGCCTACGTTGTAGGTAAAGCTAATCAGCGCCGCTTTCTGGTATTCGTTAACGGGAACCTTGATTGCCTGCTCTACTGCGCGAGCGGCGGGCTGCAAATCTCTATCAAGCAGCGTTTTGCATTCAGCGGGGGAATAGGTTTTAGCGGGAGAGATGTCTTTCCCGGTATGCCCGTAGCAAACGGTAAGCACGCCCGCCACGTCGTAGTAAGGCGTATAACGTACGCCCTCAAGCTCGGGCAGCATCACGCTGGCTATCGTCAGAGCGCCCGCCCCCGATAAACCCAAAAGTGCCTTTCTCAGTCCGGGAGAGAGAGCCATTAATTACCTGCCTTTTTCACTACCTCGCTGACTGCCCTGATAATTTCAATCTGCTCGGCTCGGTTAAGGGTATGCAAGTCATCCACCAGCTCCTGGAGGATGCGGGTGCGCTTCTGGTCTTCAAGATGCTGGCGGTGCGCGTCCAGCCTGCCGCCCAGCCACGAAGCCATAGAAATCAGTACGCTAATCAGCCCGAATATCATGTAGACCATATCCTGTGTCGTGATACCCAGACCGGCGGCAAGCGCCGCAAGCCACGCAGAACATTGCGTGACCAGATTCGCTGGTTGGTCATTCATGGGGGTAAACCTTCGGTTGAAGTGTCGAACTACCGGACAAGTAAGAATGAAATGCGGAGTTAAATAAGCGCTATCGATTTACCGCGCCGGGTTTGCTTCCCGGTCGCGCTCGGTAAACCGGCCTCATTAGCGGGACCAGCCTGATAAAGTTTTCTTTGTTTCGCATCCAGCTGATTGCGCAGTAGCTGGTAATGCTCCGCCTGCTGGATGATATGCAGGCCGTAAATGTTAATCACCTCCAGCGCCTTATCGGGGCGGCTGCCGGGCTTGCGATTTAAAGTGAGAATGGGTCGCGCATCGGGTTTTGCCCTCACCCCCACCAGAAGCGGGTTTGCGGCTTTCCAGACGGCCTGCTTTGCCTCGCGCCGCTGGCGGCGACGTGTCTGTGCGTCCATACAACCTCCTGTCAATCAACTTTGGTGATACCTTATTGATATCCCAAAGCTTATTGCTTTGGTGTATGCGCCCTTTTTCAGGGCCTGATGTTAAGGAGCGTTCACTTACCTGTGAGTCGGTGCGTCCTGCCGATGAATTGATATTGAACCAAAGGTACGAATTCGTCAAGAACCAAAAGTACGAATATTTCAAAAAAAACGGATTTAGCAATTAACTATTGATTAATAATAAGATTATTTTTAGATGGCTCTGTATTCGAGTGGCGGCAAGAGAGCACGCTTCAGAAGTTTACTCAGGCCAGTGACCGGAGTTGGAGAGTGCAGCCAACATGGCTGCATCTTGAAAGCATGAGTTGTTTCAGGCGTGGCGGCGTATCGCGTGGCTATACATCACGCGGCCGATGATTTTGAGATGCTGTTCATTCTCTTCGCTAATTCGCCAGTCCGCATATTTGGGGTTGTCGGAGCGAACCAGCAGGCTGTCGTGGGTCATTTGCAGACGCTTGACCAGCAGTTGGCCTTTATAGAGGAAGACATAAATTCCGTCGCCGTCGAAATAGTCTTTCGCGATATCGACAAAGATATAGTCACCCAGCTCGATGGTGCCGGACATACTATCGCCGGTGACGGTAATCACCTTGATTGTCGAGGCAGGACGATGGCCGAACAGCTCCAGCGCCTCCTGGCTGTCGTAAACAATATGATTGATGGTTTCGGTAACTTCACTGGAGATAAGCCGCCCCGGCCCCGCGCTGGCTTCGATATCCAGCACGTCGATACGAAAGCCCTGCTCTTCCGGCTGCCGAAATTCGTAAACCACCGCATCCTCAGCATGAACGGCAAGATCGCGAGCCTCCGGCGAATAAGCGCCTTCGCTGCCGTGTTGTAACCACAGCACGTCGGCATGGAGGAAGGTTGCCAGCTCGTACATCTTATCCTGCCTCGGGATCGACTCGGCGTTGAGCCATTTACTTACCGCCTTAGAGGAGACGCCCAGCGCGCGCGCTATTGCCATACCGCGCCCAAATTCATCGAGGTTTGCTTCGCTGCAGGCCTGCGCCAGCCTGCGGGAAAAAGCTTCGCGCAGTTGTTCTCTCTGTACCATAAGTACGATCCCGGTGAGATTGTCATGACCAATAGTTCAAGTCTACCACGTACTGAAAGTACGGGAAGCAGAAAACGTAAAGGCTCAGCATCATTGGGGATGTTTTGCTTTTGTGGTAAAGTGCGCGCCATCGAAATTTCCGTGCGGTAGAGAATGCATTCATTGAACAAAACACTGTTTAAATATACATGCATTTTTGATTTTACCAGCGGGAAACTTGAAAATATCTTTTTGACCGGCAGGACGGGTAAGGCAAGGCTTTGAAATGGCACTATTAATTACGAAGAAGTGTATCAACTGCGATATGTGCGAGCCGGAGTGCCCGAACCAGGCTATTTCGATGGGGGAGGCTATCTACCAGATAGATACCGACCGCTGCACCGAATGCATTGGCCATTATGAAACGCCGACCTGCCAAAAAGTTTGCCCTATCCCGGGCACAATCATCGGCGATCCGGCGCATAAAGAAAATGAAGAGCAGCTTTGGGATAAATTTGTGCTGCTCCACCATGCCGATAAGCTTTAGCTTTCGATTATTACCGTCGCACAGGCGTAATGGCGCTCGTCGGCAAGCGTTACGTGTACCGACCGCACGCCCATTTCCTTCGCCAGCCTTTCGGCCTCTTCCCAGAAACGCAGCTGCGGTTTACCCAGCGGGTCGTTAAACACCTCGAACTGATTAAACGCCAGCCCGTTGCGGATCCCGGTGCCGAAGGCTTTCGCTGCCGCCTCCTTCACCGCAAAACGCTTCGCGAGGAAACGAACGGGCTGCTGATGAGCCTGATATTGAGCCCATTCGTTTTCGCTCAACACGCGCTTTGCCAGCCGGTCGCCGGAGCGGGAGATGACGCCTTCAATGCGTTCAATCTCCACGATATCGGTACCAAGGCCAAGGATCGCCATTAACGACGCGCTTCCAGCATCAGGCGTTTCATTTCCGCCACGGCTTCTTTCAGGCCGCTCATCACCGCTCGCCCGATAATGGCGTGGCCGATATTCAGCTCATACATTTCAGGAATACGGGCGATAGCCTGCACGTTGTGGTAAGTCAGGCCGTGCCCGGCGTTAACCTTCAGCCCTTTAGAAGCTGCATAAGTAGCCGCTTCGGCAATACGCGCCAGCTCTTTAGACCGGGTCGCTTCGTCTTTCGCATCGGCATAGCAGCCGGTGTGAATTTCGATATACGGCGCGCCAACCGCAACGGCAGCATCGATTTGCGCATGGTCAGCGTCAATAAACAGCGAAACCAGAATACCCGCGTCGGCCAGGCGTTTACAGGCATCGCGCATTTTGTCCAGCTGGCCAGCCACGTCAAGCCCGCCTTCGGTAGTCACTTCCTGACGCTTTTCAGGCACCAGGCAGCAAAAATGAGGTTTCGTCTCGCAGGCGATAGCAAGCATCTCTTCGGTGACGGCCATTTCGAGGTTCATGCGGGTGTCGAGGGTTTCGCGCAGAACGCGGACGTCTCTGTCGGTGATATGGCGGCGATCTTCACGCAAATGTACCGTGATGCCGTCCGCTCCGGCCTGTTCTGCGATAAACGCAGCCTGGACCGGGTCCGGGTATGCCGTGCCGCGTGCGTTACGCAGGGTAGCGATATGATCGATGTTGACGCCTAACAGTAATTCAGCCATGACAATCCTCAGAGTTCGCAGACAGATGCCGGGCAGTTTACACCTGCCGGGGAAAGCGTGGCTACAGGCGGTGATTACTGTGAGCTATCCGGGGATTCAGGTGGCGATTTTTTCGGCACAAACTGGCGGAACAGTTCGCGGCTTTTAAGCGGCTTACCTTGCAAATAAGGTTTGAGCGCCATACGGGTGAAGCGTTTTGCGGCACGGAGCGTATCACCGTCCGGAAATTCACGCTCGGCCAGCGCCCTCAGATGGCGGCCGGTAAAACTGTTATGGCCAATGACCACGCTGGCGATAAAGCCTTTTTCTTCCCGATAAGTGTAGGTCATGGTGTCGCTGACCTCTTCCCCGCTACCGGCGCAGTGGAGAAAGTCCACGCCGTAGCCAAGATGCCCCAGCAAAGCCAGTTCAAAACGACGCAGCGCAGGCTCCGGCGTGCCTATGGTGCCAGCCAGCGTCTGAATACAGTGAAGGTAGTCGAAGAAGAGTTCAGAGAAACGGGTCTCCTGCTCCAGCACGCGAGCCACCAGCTCATTAACGTACAGGCCGCTATAGAGAGAAATTCCGCTTAGGGGAAGTGCCAGCGAGACGGCTTCGGCGCTGCGCAGCGTTTTGACTTCGCCGCGCCCGCCCCAGCGAACCAGCAGAGGGGTAAAAGGCTGTAACGCCCCTTTGAGGTTAGAGCGTTTCGAACGCGCGCCTTTGGCAATCAGGCGGACGCGCCCGGACTCTTCGGAAAACAGGTCGAGCAGAAGGCTGGTTTCGCTCCAGGGGCGACTATGCAGGACAAAAGCCCGTTGCCAGCCTTCCATGTGATTAACTCAGGTCGTCGGTATAACCGAGGCTACGCAGCGCGCGCTCGTCATCGGCCCAGCCTGATTTCACTTTAACCCACAGCTCAAGGTGAACTTTGGCTTCGAACATCTCTTCCATATCTTTACGGGCTTCAATGCCGATGGTTTTAATTTTGGCGCCTTTGTTGCCAATGACCATCTTTTTCTGCCCTTCACGCTCAACGAGGATCAGCCCGTTGATGTCGTATCCGCCGCGTTCGTTGGTAACAAACTGTTCAATTTCAACGGTGACGGAGTAAGGCAGTTCGGCCCCCAGGAAACGCATCAGTTTTTCACGGATGATTTCTGACGCCATAAAGCGCTGGGAACGGTCGGTAATGTACTCTTCCGGGAAGTGATGGATTGCTTCCGGCAGGTGCTTACGAACGATTCCGGCGATGGTGTCAACGTTCATTCCGGTTTCAGCAGAAATCGGCACGATGTCGAGGAAGTTCATCTGGCTACCGAGGAACTGCAGGTGCGGCAGCAGAATGCTCTTGTCCTGAACGTTATCAACCTTGTTTACCGCCAGAATAACCGGCGCACGGCTATCACGCAGCTTGTTAAGCACCATCTCGTCGTCCGGCGTCCAGCGGGTGCCCTCAACAACGAAAATAACCAGCTCAACGTCGCCGATGGAGCTGCTGGCCGCGCGGTTCATCAAGCGGTTGATGGCGCGCTTTTCTTCCATGTGCAGCCCCGGGGTATCGACATAAATAGCCTGATAAGCCCCTTCGGTATGGATACCCATAATGCGGTGACGCGTGGTCTGCGCCTTACGCGAGGTAATGGAAACTTTCTGCCCAAGCAGCTGGTTCAGCAGCGTGGATTTGCCGACGTTCGGACGGCCAACGATGGCCGCGAAGCCGCAATATGTTTTTTCTTCGCTCATTCCAGCTCCAGCTTTTTAAGCGCCTGCTCAGCTGCAGCCTGTTCCGCTTTACGGCGGCTCGAACCAGTCCCAACGACCGGCTCAGGCAGGCCACTCACCTGACAGTGAATGGTAAATTCCTGATCGTGCGCTTCACCACGAACCTGCACCACCAGATAAGACGGCAGCGGCAGATGGCGACCCTGCAGATACTCCTGCAGACGCGTTTTAGGGTCTTTTTGCTTGTCGCCCGGACTGATTTCGTCGAGACGGGTCTGATACCAGGAGAGGATCAGACGCTCAATGTTCTGGATATCGCTGTCGAGGAAAATGCCGCCGATTAATGCTTCAACGGTATCGGCAAGAATCGACTCACGGCGGAAGCCGCCACTTTTCAGCTCACCCGGCCCAAGACGCAGACACTCACCAAGCTCGAATTCACGAGCGATTTCAGCCAGCGTATTACCGCGAACCAGCGTCGCACGCATACGGCTCATATCGCCCTCGTCTACACGAGGAAAGCGATGATACAGCGCGTTAGCGATAACATAACTGAGAATGGAGTCACCCAAAAACTCAAGACGCTCGTTGTGTTTGCTGCTGGCACTACGGTGGGTTAATGCCTGTTGCAACAGATCCTGATGTTGAAAAGTGTAGCCCAGCTTACGCTGCAGCCTATTTATTACGATGGGATTCATGCGATACCAAAATTAATGAATGCGTCAACTATTCAGCACACGGAACAGACCTGAGAAACAAACCAACGCTGTTTCGTGTGCCGTGGCTCCCTTTCGGGAGCCAACCTTTAAAAGCGGGATTATTCTATACACAACGACAGGGGATGTCGTTAGTTTGTGGGATTTAATTGCTTAATGAATGCCGCCAATCCGATTCAAACGAACACCCGTTGGCCATTCGCCTTCCTGTTTCTCGAAACTCATCCAGATAGCTGTCGCTTTACCGACCAGATTTTGCTCCGGAACGAATCCCCAGTAGCGGCTATCGGCGCTGTTATCGCGGTTGTCACCCATCATGAAATAATGACCCGGTGGCACAATCCACGTTGCCAGCGGCAGGCCGGACTGCTGGTAATACATTCCCACCTGATCCTGAGCAATCGGCACGGTCAGAATATTGTGAGTGACATCGCCCAGCGTCTCTTTACGCTCGCTCAGGCGCACGCCGTCATCACGGGTCTGGTCTTTGGGCATCTGGAAGAAACCGGAGGTCGCTTCGCTGCCGTTACGGCGGGCAAAGGTCTGCACAAAATCACTGGCTTCCACATTGGAATAAGTGATTGGCAGCGCATTGTCACAGGCCTGGCCGGAACTGCAGTTCGGCTGAACGGTCACTTCCTTAGACTGCGGATCGTAGCTTACGCGGTCACCAGGTAAGCCCACCACGCGCTTGATATAATCCAGACGCGGATCTTCAGGGTATTTAAATACCGCGATATCACCGCGTTTAGGGTGCCCGGTTTCAATCAAGGTTTTCTGGTAAATCGGATCTTTAATTCCGTAGGCAAATTTCTCTACCAGAATAAAATCACCGATTAACAGCGTTGGCATCATCGAACCTGATGGGATCTGGAACGGCTCGTAAATAAATGAGCGCACCACCAGAACAATAGCCAGCACCGGGAATACCGAAGCGCCGGTTTCCAGCCAGCCCGGTTTAGGGCCGACCTTTTTCAGCGTCTTTTTGTCCAGCGCGTCACCGGTGGCAGCCTGAGCTGCCGCCTGTTTTTCACGACGTTTTGGCGCAAAGATAAATTTATCCAGACACCATAAAATGCCCGTCACCAGCGTGGCTACCACGAGGATCAAAGCAAACATATTCGCCATGCCAACTCCTTAGATTATTTGCCGTCTTTGCCGACATGCAGGATGGCGAGGAACGCTTCCTGAGGCAGTTCGACGTTACCGACCTGCTTCATACGCTTCTTACCGTCTTTCTGTTTCTGCAACAGCTTTTTCTTACGGCTTACGTCACCGCCGTAGCATTTTGCCAGTACGTTTTTACGCAGCTGTTTCACCGTCGAACGCGCGATGATGTGGTTGCCGATGGCAGCCTGAATCGCGATATCGAACTGCTGGCGAGGGATTAGATCTTTCATCTTCTCCACCAACTCACGGCCGCGATACGGGGCGTTATCGTTGTGCGTAATCAGCGCCAGGGCATCCACGCGGTCGCCGTTTATCAGTACATCAACGCGCACCATGTTGGAAGCCTGGAAACGTTTGAAATTGTAATCCAGCGACGCATAGCCACGAGAAGTCGACTTCAGGCGGTCGAAGAAGTCGAGCACCACTTCCGCCATCGGGATTTCGTAGGTCAGGGCAACCTGGTTCCCGTGGTAAACCATGTTGGTCTGCACGCCACGTTTTTCGATGCACAGCGTGATCACGTTGCCGAGGAATTCCTGCGGCAGCAGCATGTGACATTCGGCGATAGGTTCACGCAGCTCTTCGATGTTGTTCAGCGCAGGCAGCTTGGACGGGCTATCAACGTAGATAATCTCTTTGTTGGTCGTCTGCACTTCGTAAACTACTGTTGGCGCGGTGGTTATCAGGTCGAGGTCATACTCACGCTCCAGACGTTCCTGGATAATTTCCATGTGCAACAGGCCGAGGAAGCCGCAGCGGAAGCCGAAGCCCAGCGCCGTGGAGCTTTCTGGCTCGTAGAACAGGGAGGCATCGTTCAGGCTGAGTTTGCCCAGCGCATCACGGAAGTTTTCGTAATCGTCAGAGCTGACCGGGAACAGACCGGCATAAACCTGAGGCTTAACTTTCTTAAAGCCGGGCAGCGCTTTGTCCGCCGGGTTGCGGGACAGCGTCAGGGTATCGCCTACCGGCGCGCCCAGGATGTCTTTAATCGCACAAACCAGCCAGCCAACTTCCCCGCACTTCAGTTCGGTACGGTCAATTTGCTTCGGTGTGAAGATGCCCAGACGGTCAGCGTTATAGACCTGGCCGGTGCTCATTACTTTTACTTTATCGCCCTTACGCAGGGTGCCGTTTTTCACACGGATCAGGGAGACAACGCCGAGGTAATTATCGAACCAGGAGTCGATGATCAACGCCTGCAGCGGCGCGTCCGGGTCGCCCTCAGGTGCCGGGATGTCGCGCACCAGGCGCTCTAAAACGTCAGGCACGCCCACGCCGGTTTTCGCAGAGCAGCGCACCGCGTCGGCCGCGTCGATACCAACAATGTCTTCAATCTCTTCAGCCACGCGCTCAGGGTCAGCGGCAGGCAGGTCAATCTTGTTGAGAACCGGAACTACTTCCAGATCCATTTCCATGGCCGTGTAGCAGTTTGCCAGGGTCTGAGCTTCAACGCCCTGCCCGGCATCCACCACCAGCAGCGCGCCTTCACAGGCCGCCAGCGAGCGGGAAACTTCATAGGAGAAGTCAACGTGCCCCGGGGTGTCGATGAAGTTTAGCTGATAGGTCTCACCGTCTTTGGCTTTGTAGTCGAGCGTGACGCTCTGCGCTTTGATGGTGATACCACGTTCACGTTCCAGATCCATGGAGTCCAGAACCTGAGCCGCCATTTCGCGGTCGGACAGGCCGCCGCAAATCTGGATGATACGGTCAGACAGCGTCGATTTACCGTGGTCGATGTGGGCAATAATAGAAAAGTTGCGTATGTTCTTCATAGTTAGAGGTTTTTATGCCTTACAAATGGCCTGTGAGCTCGGCGCTTCGCGCAGTACGGAGCAGGATGTCAGTGACTGTCTTCTGCCTGAAACGCCGCATTCTACACTACAACCAGAAAGCGAGGAAACTGCTCATCCTGCAAGCTTAGTTAAGCCGTAGGCAGGATGTGCAAAGATATGTCAACCAGAGGGAAATTACGGGTTTTCAGCCGGGGGAGTTGAGGTGTCGACGCGTAATGCATCCGGGCCAAGCGCAACGCTCAGGATAACCGGCTGCCAGCTTTCACGGCTGCTGAAGCGCTGTGAAACGCCTCGCGCAATCAGGAAGCCGCCCACGCCGCCCAGCAGCGCCCCGGCCATAGCAGCGAGGTTGGTGCTAAACAGCGTCTGGAACAACGCGGAACAGAGGAATAACCCGACCAGAGGCGACATATAAACCAGCAGAGCGGAACCCAACAGGCTGCCTTCGGCAATGCCCAGTTCAACTTTCTGCCCCGCCACCAGCGGCTGTTCGCTTGGCACCGACAGCAAATGGCTGGTTTGCGGCCCGAGCTTATTCAGTACCCGGGTGCCGCAGCCCGAACGCGAAGCGCAGCTGCTGCAAGAAGCCTTGACGTCGCAGTGCAATAAAGCCTCGCCGTTTTCCCAGGAGACAACGGTCGCCCACTCTTTAATCATGGCGTCGCCCCGTTGAATTTAATGCTGTCGGTAATACGTTTGGCCGTTTGCGGAGGTAACTCACCCACAACGGTAATTTCCGTTTTATCCCGAATTTCAGTATTCACGGTGCGGCGGCCGGTGCGTACCATCTGATCGCCATTTGTGCTGGCAGCCGGCGCCTGGCTGACGTTCACCGAGAAGCTGAACAAACCGTCAGAATAGAGGCGAGACTCAATCGGCACGCCAACGGTCGGCAGCGGCCTGCGGCTGCTGGAAACTTCACTGAACCCCTGCGGCAGCCAGGACGGCGCCCATGAGAAGTTAGCTTTCTCCGCGCCCGGCACAGATAGCAGCGGCGGCAGAGTAGCCTTCGCAAGGTTCTGCATCAGGCTGCTGGCCTGGTTCTCTACGGAGAACGAAACCACCCGGAATTGTTCCAGCGTTTCGCCATCGCGATCCAACAGATCGACGCGCAGCGGCAGCTTGGTTTCAGTATCGATCCAGACAATATAGTTATAACGCGTTCCGTCTCGCGCAACGACGCGAATTACCTCGCACAGGCGATCGGCAATACGCGTGCGCCCGACGGAGATAAAGTCGTAATACGGCGTTAAGCGCTTGAAGTCGGTATAGACGATGGACGGAAGGGAGTCGACGATGTAGTCCCCGGTGAGCGTGAACGGCTCAAGCCCGGGTTCAAAATAGCTTATCTCGTTGCCGCGCTGAACCACTTCCCTGCGCGGGCCATCCATTTGCAGGAACTGGGCAAGCGGGCGGTTATCAAGACGCGCGTGGCGGTAACTAAGAGACTCAATCCCTTGTTTACTGATATTGATAAACGCCAGCTCATAGTTGAGTGACTGACTTGCCTGGTTCATCTGCTGCAACAACGCCCCGGACGAAACAGTGTCCGCCGAGGCGCTGGAGGTGAACAACAGGCTGCCTGCCACTAAAGACAGGGCACACCAAAGTTGCTTCATTACTGCGATTGCGTTCCTAAAGTTTGGTTTCCTGGCACTTGCACAGCGGCCTGCTGAGTTTGCGCCTGTTCAAACTGGAGCTGCTCGGAGTGTAAACGACGCTGCAATTCATAATCCTGCAGCATAGCGTTAATACGACGACGCTGTTCCTGTACCTGCTGACTGCTGCTGCCGTTGCTGGCAGTTGCATCAGACGGTACGCCCAGGCTTACCGGGCTGGCTTTGCCCATCATCGGCAGCGTGTTAAATACCGGAGTTTCCGGCTGAGCAGCACCATCAGACTGGCCGTTATAGTGCTGTACGCCGACGATAACCGCAAGCGATACGCATGCGGCAACGCCCATCTGGGTTAGCTGGCTCGCCCACGGACGCACCTTGTGCCAGAACGGCATTTTCTGCCATTGCTGCGGCTGCGGCTGTGATTCGGCAATCAGCGGCGCGACTTTGCGCACTGGTTCATCGGCGATAGCCGCCATCACTTTGGCAGAAATATCGAAATGAAGAATGTCACTGGTATCTCCGCGCATCGTGTCGCGGATGAGATGGTAGCTCTCCCAGCTCTGCTGTAGCGTCTGGTCTTGCGACAAACGGTTAAGCAGCTCGCTATCGAGAGATTCGCCATCCATTAAAGCGGAAAGTTGTTCTTTCTGCATGCCTAAATACCCTTCCAGTAATCCGCTATCGTCAACGCCTGATTAGCGGTTGAACTTTATTATCGATAGCTTCCCGAGCACGGAAGATACGTGAACGCACTGTACCTACCGGGCAGTCCATAATGGCGGCTATCTCTTCATAGCTCAAACCATCCAGCTCCCGCAACGTAATTGCCATGCGTAAATCTTCCGGGAGCGACTCAATAGTACGGAAAACTATCTGTCTCAGCTCTTCAGACAACATTAAGTTCTCAGGGTTCGAAATTTCTTTCAGCGCGCTGCCACTTTCGTAGTTTTCCGCATCAATTGCGTCTACATCGCTGGAAGGTGGACGGCGCCCCTGAGCAACCAGATAATTTTTTGCCGTGTTGACCGCGATGCGGTACAGCCACGTATAAAACGCGCTATCGCCGCGGAATGAGTCCAGCGCGCGATAAGCCTTAATGAATGATTCCTGTACCACATCCGGGACATCCCCTGACGGTACATATCGGGAAACCAGGCTCGCAACTTTATGCTGGTAGCGAACCACCAGTAGGTTGAAAGATTTCTGATCTCCCTTCTGGACCCGTTCGACGAGGACCTGATCCGTTAACTGCTCGCTCATCCGAGGTAATGTCTCCCCAAACCTAATATCCACGCGTAATCGAAATGCCACTCGAACCCTGCATTTTTGAGCAAGCTTAGAGTTGGAGCGCCCGAGGTGAGCAAAGTTCCGTTACGCCTTTGTTTTTCTGTCATGTTTCGCGGATTGAATCTTTTCATTATAAGTTCCGCTACGCAAAACGGTAACGCCGATTCTTCCGAATCACCGCTTAAAAAGTTAGCGAGCAGAGTATCGCATGAATCGAGGCTTTTCATCATTTAATCTGCTGTTTATCCCCTGTAAACGAGATTTTTTTACATATTTTGACCGACTTCTCCCCGCAAGATCTCCGGGTGCCACTGTTTAGTGCGCCCAACAATTTCATAAAAAAAGAGTGTTCTGACGCGCACCTGGTGCTATTGTCGGCCCACCATTGTTTAGTAAATTAAACATCATGAATATAAATAGCGATCTGGTCTGTGATGTTCTTATCGTCGGTAGCGGCGCTGCCGGCCTCTCTCTGGCCCTCAGGCTTGCCCACAACAGCAAGGTCATTGTGCTGAGTAAGGGGCCGATTAACGAAGGGTCAACCTTTTATGCCCAGGGCGGCATTGCGGCGGTGTTCGACGAAACCGACAGCATTGGCTCCCATATCGACGACACGCTTGTTGCCGGGGCGGGGATCTGTGACCGCGATGCGGTAGAGTTCGTCGCCAGCAACGCCAAACACTGCGTACAGTGGCTGATAGACCAGGGCGTGATGTTCGACACACAGACGCTTGCCAACGGCGAGGAGAGCTACCATTTAACCCGTGAAGGCGGCCATAGCCACCGCCGTATCCTTCACGCGGCCGACGCCACCGGCAAAGAAGTCGAAACCACATTAGTTGGCAAAGCGCTCAGCCATCCGAATATTCAGGTTATTGAACGCAGTAATGCCGTGGATTTAATCATCTCCGATAAAATCGGGCTGCCGGGAACCCGTCGCGTGGTGGGAGCCTGGGTCTGGAACCGCAATCGCGAAAAAGTAGAAACCTGCCGGGCTAAAGCCGTGGTATTGGCAACGGGTGGTGCTTCGAAGGTTTATCAATATACGACCAACCCGGACATTTCATCCGGCGATGGAATTGCAATGGCCTGGCGCGCAGGCTGCCGGGTAGCAAACCTTGAATTCAACCAATTCCACCCGACGGCGTTGTATCACCCGCAGGCGCGAAACTTCCTGCTTACCGAGGCGCTGCGCGGCGAAGGCGCTTACCTGAAGCGCCCGGATGGCTCCCGCTTTATGCCGGACTTTGATGAACGGGCGGAGCTTGCACCGCGGGATATTGTCGCTCGCGCAATCGATCATGAAATGAAGCGTCTCGGCGCAGACTGCATGTATCTTGATATCAGCCATAAGCCGGACACTTTTGTGCGCCAGCACTTCCCGACTATTTATGAAAAACTGCTCGGGTTAGGCATTGATTTGACTAAAGAAGCCGTTCCCATCGTACCGGCCGCGCATTACACCTGCGGCGGCGTAATGGTTGATGAGCACGGGCGAACTGACGTTGACGGGCTTTATGCGATAGGAGAAGTAACTTATACCGGCCTGCATGGCGCAAACCGTATGGCTTCTAACTCTCTGCTTGAATGCCTGGTTTACGGCTGGTCTGCCGCAGAGGATATTCTTAAACGCCTGCCCTACGCCCGCGAGAGCAAAAATCTGCCGGACTGGGATGACAGCCGCGTCGACAATCCCGACGAGCAGGTCGTTATCCAGCATAACTGGCACGAGCTGCGGCTTTTTATGTGGGACTACGTGGGGATTGTTCGCACAACCCGGAGGCTGGAACGCGCGCTGCGCCGCATTACCATGCTTCAGCAGGAAATTGACGAGTATTACGCCAACTTCCGCGTTTCCAACAATCTGCTTGAGCTGAGGAACCTGGTGCAGGTGGCCGAGCTTATTGTGCGCTGTGCGATGCAGCGCAAAGAGAGCCGCGGCCTGCATTACACGCTCGACTACCCGGAGCAGCTAAGCGATTCAGGCCCAAGCGTACTGTCGCCGCTCTACATAAACAGGTAGAAATCCTGGGTCAGGCCGCAATAGCCTTCGGAATAGGTTTGGTCTGGCCCACGAATCACCAGGCGTTCGCTAAAGTATTCCCCGCCAGTTGGGGAGAGCGCCAGCATCACGCGATGCGGCAAGCGGGTTTCGTTATCCGCAACATCCGTGCGATAGCGAACGTGCCAGCCCTCGGATTTAGCCAGTTCGCTGAAAGCCGTACCGGCCGCTTCCGGCATAATCACGCAGAAAAAACCGTCTTCGGTTATAAGCTGCTCCGCGCTGCTCAACAACGCACGGTGATCCAGCGTAGTGGTGTAGCGTGCCTGAGCACGTTCCGGCGAAGCACAGTTGCTGCCCTGCTCAAAGAACGGCGGGTTGCTGACAATCAGGGAGTAACGCTGAGTTGCCTGCTGCGCCCAGTCGCGAATATCCGCACAGTGGACCTTAATACGCGAAGCCCAGCGGCAGGCAGCCGCGTTTTCCGCAGCCTGTTCAGCGGCAATCGGATCAAGCTCTACGGCTTCAATAGTGACGTCTTCCGGCGTACGCTGAGCCAACATCAGCGCCAACAGGCCGCTGCCGGTGCCGATATCCAGCACGCTTTTTACCCTGGCAACCGGCACCCATGCGCCGAGTAGCGTTCCATCCGTTCCCACCTTCATGGCACAGCGATCGTGCGCGACAAAAAACTGTTTGAAAGTGAATCCGTCCCGACGTAATACCGCTTTTTGATCCGACATCTTATCTACCTTGCAAAGAAACCGCCGTAGCATAAGTGAAACGAGCAACGACGGAAAGACACAAACAGATGAAGATCGCGGTCATAACGTCTATAATCGGCGTCCCAAATAGAGGTAGACCATGACTGTAAGCACTTTTTCCGAACTCGAACTTGATGAAAGCCTTTTGGACGCGCTCCAGGAGAAGGGCTTTACTCGCCCGACAGCAATCCAGGCTGCGGCCATTCCTCCTGCACTTGAAGGGCGCGATGTGCTGGGTTCAGCACCAACGGGTACCGGTAAAACCGCAGCTTACCTGCTGCCTGCTTTACAGCATCTGGTCGACTTCCCGCGTAAGAAATCTGGCCCGCCGCGCATCCTGATAGTGACGCCGACCCGTGAGCTGGCTATGCAGGTAGCGGATCACGCCCGCGAGCTGGCAAAACATACCCATCTGGATATCGCGACCATTACCGGCGGCGTGGCTTATATGAACCATGCCGAGGTCTTCAGCGAGAACCAGGACATCGTGGTTGCGACAACCGGCCGCCTGCTGCAATACATTAAGGAAGAAAACTTCGACTGCCGTGCGGTTGAAACGCTGATCCTTGATGAAGCAGACCGCATGCTGGACATGGGCTTCGCGCAGGATATTGAAACCATTGCCGCAGAAACCCGCTGGCGTAAGCAGACGATGCTGTTCTCCGCAACGCTTGAAGGCGATGCTATCAAGAACTTCGCTGAGCGCCTGCTGGAAGATCCGGTTGAAGTTTCGGCTACCCCGTCCACGCGTGAGCGCAAGAAAATTCATCAGTGGTATTATCGCGCTGATGATATCGAGCATAAAACCAAATTGCTGGTTAACCTGCTGAACCAGCCGGATACCACCCGCTCTATCGTCTTCGTGCGTAAACGTGAGCGTGTGCATGAGCTGGTTGCGTGGCTGCGCGAAGCAGGTATCAATACCTGCTATCTGGAAGGCGAGATGGTGCAGGCTAAGCGTAACGAAGCTATCAAGCGTTTAACCGATGGCCGCGTTAACGTGCTGGTTGCTACCGATATTGCTGCCCGAGGGATTGATATTCCTGATGTCAGCCATGTGTTCAACTTTGACCTGCCGCGCACCGCTGATATCTACCTGCACCGCATCGGTCGTACCGGGCGTGCGGGTATGAAAGGCACCGCAATTTCTCTGGTTGAGGCTCACGATCATCTGCTGCTGGGTAAAATTACCCGCTACATGAAAGAACCGATGAAGTCTCGCGTGATTGATGAACTTCGCCCAACGACTCGCGCACCTAGCGAGAAGCTTACCGGCAAGCCTTCCAAGAAAGTGCTGGCCAAGCGCGAAGAGAAGAAAAAAGAGAAAGACAAAGAGAAGCCGCGTGTGAAAGTTCGTCACCGCGATCAGAAAAACATCGGTAAACGCCGCAAGCCAAGCGCGACGAAAGATGATACTGCTGAATAATCACTCTGCATAACAAAAAAGCCGCCCTTCTGAGGCGGCTTTTTTGTGGCAATTCATCTGATTATGGGCGCTTTGAAGCACTTCTTTGCTGAAAGCGTAAAAAAGCCGGCTCGCTGGCCGGCTTTTTATCACGTAACAGAAATTACAGGCTTTCGGTGAAAGTACGGGTAATAACGTCGCGCTGCTGCTCCGGAGTCAGGGAGTTAAAGCGAACCGCATAACCTGAAACGCGGATGGTCAGCTGCGGATATTTTTCCGGATGCTTAACGGCATCTTCCAGCGTTTCGCGACGCAAAACGTTAACGTTCAGGTGCTGACCGCCTTCCACGCGAACTTCCGGTTTTACTTCCATTGGAATTTCACGGTATTCGAACTGACCCAGTTTGCTCACCGCAACTACTTCATCTTCAGCAAAACCGGCTTTTGCACAGACGCAGCGCGCCTCGCCTTTTTCGTTGTCGAGCAGCCAGAAAGAGTTCAGAAGTTCATCATTTGCCGCTTTTGTAATCTGGATACCAGTAATCATTTTATTTCTCCCTCAGGGTAATGTGCTGATTCTTTGGGCCAGCAATCTGGCTCATTGGTAAAACCTTTGTTGCTTTGTTGTTCTTATATCAGTCTGCCTGGCCTCATTCTTTGACTTAAATCAATTAAATCCACACACTAAAAAAGGCTATCAGAGGATTTATTTGTTTTACATCAACTTAGCGACATGCGGTAATATTAAAAAGTTTGTAAATTTTCAACTTTATTTTGCATCGTAGCCCATTGATGCCACGCAATATTTTGCTCATGAAGCAGAAGCAGTTAAGCTATCGGACAAACACATTCGCGGGAGAGCGAGATGACAACCCAACTCACCTGGCACGACGTGCTGGCTGAAGAGAAGCAGCAGCCCTACTTTATCAATACGCTTAATGCTGTTGCGGCAGAGCGGGCGGCGGGCGTAACTGTTTATCCTGTGCAGAAAGACGTATTTAACGCTTTTCGTTTTACCGAGCTGGGTGACGTTAAAGTGGTGATTTTGGGCCAGGATCCTTATCACGGCCCGGGGCAGGCACACGGGCTTTCTTTCTCGGTGCTCCCGGGTATTACGCCGCCACCCTCGCTGGTCAATATGTATAAGGAACTCGCCGCTTCCGTTCCCGGCTTTACTCGCCCGACGCACGGTTACCTGGAAAGCTGGGCGCGCCAGGGCGTGCTCCTGCTCAACACGGTGCTGACCGTAGAGGCCGGAAAGGCGCATTCCCACGCTAACTTCGGCTGGGAAACCTTTACCGATAAGGTGATTGCATTAATTAATCAGCACCGTGAAGGCGTGGTATTCCTGCTGTGGGGCGCACATGCCCAGCGTAAAGGCAGTATTATCGATCGCCAGCGGCATCATGTTTTAACAGCGCCTCACCCGTCACCGCTTTCGGCACATCGCGGTTTCCTCGGCTGCGGGCATTTTGTGAAGGCTAACGAGTATCTTGCCGGGCGCGGAGAGCAACCAATCGACTGGATGCCACAGCTGCCGGCTGAAAATAGCTGAATTCAATGCAAAAAAAAGCCAGCTATTACGCTGGCTTTTTTATCACAGGGAAGTGGTTACGCCTTGTTCTGACGCCACCATTCACCCAGCAGTACGCCGGTTGCTACCGAAACGTTGAGGCTTTCAACATTCCCCGTACCTTCAATTGCCACGCTCATATCCGCGTTTTCAAAAGTGGTATCGGAAACACCGTCGCGCTCCTGACCAAGCACCAGCACCATTTTCTTAGGCAACTCGGCTTTGTACAGCGGAGTTCCCTGGTGGCTGGAGGTGGTTACGATGGTATAGCCCGCTTTACGGAAGGCTTCCAGACCGTCACCAAACGTTTCGCCACTAATGGCAACTACGTGCTCAGCGCCGCCTTCTGCGGTACGAACCGCAGCGCCAGACTCCAGTAAAGAAGCATCCTGAATCAGCAGCCCCTTCACGCCGAAGTGCGCACAGCTACGCATGATGCCGCCGAGATTATGCGGGTTACCCACATCTTCCAGCGCCAGCACACAATCTTCTTCACCGGCTTTATTCAGCCAGCTCTGAACGCTGATGCCGCTGCGTTTTTTAATAATGAAGCAAACGCCGCCGTGATGTTCTGTTCCGGAAGCTTTTGCAAGTTCCGCATCATCCACTACGTGGTAGGCCTTGCGGTTCGCAGCCATCCAGCGCAGCGCCTCTTTGAAGCGCGGCGTTACGCTCTGGATAAACCAGGCGCGCACGATACACTCAGGGCGACTCTGGAACAGAGCCTTACACGCATTTTCACCATAGACGCGGGTTTCTTCGGCGCGCTGGCGACGAATCACTTCCGGATCGATGACATTTTTAGTGCCGGTACCGTCATTGTCGAACGTTGACGGAGCTTCTTCTCTTGGCGGACGGGAAACCGTACGCCACGGGGAAGACGCTTCACCGCGATCGCCTCTGTCGTTACGTTCATTACGATCGCGCCCGCCGCGAGGTTTATCATCGTGACGAGCCGGACGGCGACCGCCGCCTTCACCACGCGACGCACCAGCAGGACGCCCACCACCTTTCCCGGTACGCGGGTTTTGGGTGCGTTTTTCGCTTTCGTCGTCACCGCGGACATACATCACTTTGACCTTGCCGCTTTTACCTTTAAATTCGTCGTTCATTGTTCCTCCACCTGGCTGAGCGCGAAGCGCGCAGATTACCTGATGTGGCATGGGTTAGCCATTAACTTTGCTTAAAAGCTAATAACTATTGTACTCATTGAATAAATCGCTTTGTTGAGCCACACATCTTCACCGATAATATGTAACATACTTGAAACATCCTCGGCGCCTGACGCCGATTTTCGACAACCCATTCTCTCTGAGGTGAGTTATGAATACCGTTTGTGCCGACTGCCAGGCCATCAACCGCATTCCTGACGACCGTATTGATGACGGCGCAAAATGCGGCCGCTGCGGTCACGAACTGTTTGATGGCGAAGTGATTAACGCCACCAGCGCCACGCTGGATAAATTGCTGAAAGACGACTTGCCGGTAGTTATCGATTTCTGGGCGCCATGGTGCGGCCCGTGCGTTAACTTTGCCCCGATTTTTGAAGATGTCGCCGAAGAACGCAGCGGCAAAGTTCGCTTTGTTAAGGTGAACACCGAAGCTGAACAAGAGCTTAGCGCACGCTTCCGCATTCGCAGCATTCCAACCATTATGATTTTCAAGAAGGGTCAGGTTGTCGATATGCTGAATGGCGCAATGCCAAAAGCACCGTTTGATAGCTGGCTGGACGAAAATCTCTAAAGCTGAGGGGCATCTTCTTTATGCCCCTTTACGCTATCTACGTTAGAATGGCGTTTTTAACCAAGTCTGCTTAATGATCGAAAACGCCGTTCTTCGCCTCCGTGCCGCTCGTCTCGCCCGCGCTACCCGCCCTTTTCTCGCTCGTGGGAACCGTATTCGCCGCTGCCAGCGCTGCCTTTTGCCGCTAAAACAGTGCCTGTGTGAAACACTTCAGGCGCAAAGCGCACGCAGCCGTTTTTGTCTGGTGATGTTCGACACCGAACCGATGAAACCCAGCAATACAGGGCGTTTAATTGCCGATATCTTACCGGATACCGAAGCTTTCCAGTGGTCGCGTACCGAGCCACCTCAGGCGCTTTTGGATCTGGTTGCCAACCCAGACTACCAGCCAATGGTGGTTTTCCCGGCCTCTTACGCAGATCCCGGGAGAGAAGTGCTCTCGGTTCCTCCCATGCACGGTAAACCGCCGCTGTTTATTATGCTGGACGGCACCTGGACCGAAGCGCGAAAAATGTTTCGCAAAAGCCCGTATCTCGACTCGCTGCCGGTCATCTCCGTGGATTTAAGTATTACCTCTGCCTACCGATTGCGTGAAGCGCATGCCGACGGCCAGTATTGCACCGCCGAAGTTGCGGCCGCCTTGCTGGAACTGGCCGGAGATAGCCTGGCCTCTAAAGGGTTAACGGACCATTTCACGCTGTTCCGCGAACGCTATCTGGCGGGGAAACCTCATCATCAATCCAGCATCACAGCAGAAACCACGGAAAACGTTTAGACTCTCCTCAACATCACTCAGGGGAGAGAGTCGTGAGCCAACGAGGACTGGAAGCGCTGCTGCGTCCGAAATCCATTGCCGTTATCGGCGCATCGGCAAAAACCGATCGCGCCGGCTATTTAATGATGCGCAACCTGCTTGCCGGAGGCTTCAATGGCCCGGTTATGCCGGTCACTCCGACTCATAAAGCCGTGTGCGGCGTGCTGGCCTGGCCAGATATCGCAAGCCTGCCGTTTGCCCCGGATCTCGCGGTTATCTGTACCCACTCCCGTCGTAATCTGGAACTGCTTGAAGCCCTGGGTAATAAAGGCTGCAAAGCCTGCATTATTCTTTCGGCTCCTCCTGAGCAGTTGTCCGATCTGTTAGCCTGCGCAGCTCGCTTTCAAATACGACTGCTTGGCCCAAATAGCCTCGGGCTGCTTGCTCCGTGGCAGGGGCTAAATGCCAGCTTCTCTCCGGTCCCCATTCAGAAAGGCAAACTGGCTTTTATCTCTCAGTCAGCCGCCGTTTCAAATACCATCCTTGACTGGGCGCAGCAGCGCGAGATGGGCTTCTCCTGGTTTATCGCCCTCGGCGACAGCCTCGATATTGACGTAGATGAGTTGCTCGATTACCTGGCGCGGGATAATAAAACCAGCGCCATCCTGCTATACCTTGAACACCTCAGCGATGCTCGCCGTTTCGTCTCCGCCGCGCGAAGCGCTTCGCGTAATAAGCCCATTCTGGTGATTAAAAGCGGGCGTAGCGCTAAAGCCCAGACGCTGTTAAAGACTCATCCCGGACTCGACGCTGCCTGGGACGCGGCCATTCAACGAGCTGGCCTGCTGCGGGTTCAGGATACTCACGAACTGTTCTCCGCCGTTGAAACGTTGAGCCACATGCGCCCGCTGCGCGGAGAACGTTTAATGATAGTCAGCAACGGCGCGGCTCCGGCAGCGCTCGCGTTGGACGAGTTATGGCTACGTAATGGCAAGCTCGCCGTTTTAAGCGAGGAAGCCACACAATCGCTGGCGGCGGCTTTACCTCCCGGAGTAGAGCCGGGTAACCCCATTGACTTACGCGATGATGCCACGCCAGGCCGCTATTTATTGGCGGTAGAGAAACTGCTGGATAGCCATGATTTGGATGCGCTAATGGTGATTCATTCTCCCAGCGCAGCCGCTCCGGGCACGGCCAGCGCTCTGGCCTTAATAGATTTATTACAACGCCATCCGCGCGGTAAATACCTGACGATTATCACCAACTGGTGCGGCGAATTTTCCTCCCAGGAAGCAAGGCGTTTGTTTAGCGATGCTGGCATTCCGACCTACCGCACGCCGGAGGGAGCGGTAACCGCCTTTATGCATATGGTGGAGTATCGCCGCAATCAGAAACAGCTGCGGGAAACCCCGGCCCTGCCCGCTAACCTGACGGCCGACACCGGCGAGGCCCATCATCTTATCCGCCAGGCGCTACAGCAGGGCGTGACGACTCTGGATACCCATGAAGTCCGTCCGATACTTCATGCCTATGGGCTTACAACGCTGCCAACCTGGATTGCCAGCGACAGCGCCGAGGCAGTGCATATCGCCGAGCAGCTTGGCTACCCTGTGGCTTTAAAGCTCCGCTCTCCTGATATTCCGCATAAATCAGAAGTTCAGGGGGTGATGCTTTATCTGCGCACCGCCAGCGAAGTGCAGCAGGCGGCAGACGCGATTATCGATCGAGTGAAGTTAGCCTGGCCGCAGGCGCGTATTCACGGGCTGCTGGTACAAAGCATGGCAAACCGCGCTGGTGCTCAGGAGCTGCGGGTCGTAGTCGAGCACGATCCGGTGTTTGGCCCGCTGATTATGCTGGGAGAAGGCGGTGTCGAATGGCGCCCGGAAAGGCAGGCTGCCGTCGCACTTCCACCTTTAAATATGAATCTGGCACGCTATTTGGTCATTCAGGCCATTAAGAGCGGCAAGATCCGCAGCCGTAGCGCGCTACGTCCGCTGGATGTGGCAGGGATAAGCCAGGTGCTGGTGCAGGTTTCCAACCTGATAATCGATTGCCCGGAAATCGAGCGTCTTGATATTCACCCGCTGCTGGCCTCGGGCAATGAGTTCACTCTGCTGGACGTGACGCTCCAGCTGGCTGAGTTTACCGGCGATGCGGACGCCAGGCTCGCCGTGCGCCCCTACCCCCATCAGCTTGAAGAAGTTGTGCAATTAAAAAATGGCGATCGCTGCCTGTTCCGACCGATCCTGCCGGAAGACGAACCCCAGTTGCAGCGTTTTATTGCCCAGGTAACCAAAGAAGATCTCTATTACCGCTACTTCAGCGAGATCAACGAATTTACCCACGAAGATTTAGCCAACATGACGCAGATCGACTACGATCGGGAAATGGCGTTTGTGGCCGTGCGGCGAGTCAACGGCTGCGATGAGATCCTGGGCGTAACCAGAGCGATTTCAGATGCGGATAATGTTGATGCCGAGTTCGCGGTACTGGTACGTTCTGACTTAAAAGGGCTTGGGCTGGGGCGTCGGCTGCTGGCCAAACTTATCGATTATACCCGACAGCACGGCCTTCTGAGGCTGAATGGCATTACCATGCCAAACAATCAGGGGATGATAACCCTGGCCCGGAAACTGGGTTTCAGCGTTGATATTCAGCTTGAAGACGGTATCGTAAGCCTGACGCTGAAGCTAAACGAAAGCGCAGATTCGTGAGTAAGGTACTGGAAAACATACTCACTTTGCCGGGCAGTAGTGGTATTATCAGCAGGTTCTGACGTCTGGATTTTGCAGAAGGCCATCCAATGAATAGAGAAGATAAGCACTGTGATGTTGTCTAAATTTAAACGTAATAAACATCAACAACACCTTGCCCAGTTACCCAAGCTTTCTCAATCAGTTGATGATGTAGAGACCCTGTTCTCCCCGGCAGATTTTCGTGAAACTCTGCTGAATAAAATCGCCTGCGCGAAGCAGCGTATTTGCATCATTGCGCTGTACCTCGAGCAGGATGATGGCGGTAACGGTATTCTGTCTGCCCTTTATCAGGCCAAACAGCTACGCCCGGAACTGGAAGTTTCCGTACTGGTTGACTGGCACCGTGCCCAGCGCGGACGTATTGGTGTTGCCGCAACCAACACCAATGCGGACTGGTATCATCGCATGAGCGAACAGTTCCCCGACGTAAAAATCCCGGTATACGGCGTTCCGGTCAATACCCGCGAAGCGTTGGGCGTGTTGCACTTTAAAGGTTTCATCATCGATGACTCCGTTATCTACAGCGGCGCCAGCCTCAATGATGTTTATCTGCATCAACACGACAAGTACCGCTACGACCGTTATCAGGTAGTCCGCAACCAGCAGCTGGCCGATATTATGTACGGCTGGGTGAATCAGAATCTGGTTCATGGCCGTGCAGTCCATCGTCTCGATGTCACTGACAGGCCCAAAAGTCCTGAGATCAAAAACGATATTCGCCTGTTCCGTCAGGAGTTGCGTGATGCCAGCTTCGTCTTCCAGGGCGATGCGGATAACGACCAGCTTTCGGTCACGCCGCTGGTTGGCCTGGGGAAATCCAGCCTGCTGAATAAAACCATCTTCCACCTGATGCCGTGTGCGGAGCGCAAACTCACCATCTGCACGCCTTATTTCAACCTTCCCGCAGTGCTGGTGCGCAATATTATTCAGTTGCTGAGGAACGGAAAGCAGGTTGAAATTATCGTCGGGGATAAGACGGCGAACGACTTCTATATTCCGGAAGATCAGCCATTTAAAATAATCGGTGCATTACCGTATCTCTACGAAATTAACCTACGCCGTTTCCTGAGCCGCCTGCAGTATTACGTGAATACCGGGCAGCTGATTGTGCGTCTGTGGAAAGATGACGACAACAGCTATCACCTTAAAGGCATGTGGGTGGATGACGAGTGGATGCTGCTAACCGGGAACAACCTGAACCCAAGAGCGTGGCGCCTGGATCTAGAAAATGCCCTGCTGATCCACGATCCTAAAAGAGAACTTGAGGCGTTGCGAACCAAAGAATTGGATCTGATTCGCACCCACACCACGGTAGTTCAGCATTATCGTGATTTACAAAGCATTGCCGAGTATCCGGTGAAAGTTCGCAAACTCATTCGTAGATTGCGTCGAATCCGTATCGACAGGCTTATCAGCCGTATTCTCTGACTAGATTAGCCCTGCATTGCAGGGCTTTTTATTGCCAGCAGCGGGTTAAAGCTTAATCCCTTTTCCTTTCTGATGAAGCATCAGCGATACAAGAAATGCCACCGCCCCCATACCGGATACATACCAGAAGAAGGCCGTTTCGCTGCCCATAGATTTCAGCGAAAGGGCAACATATTCTGCGGAGCCGCCAAATATTGCGTTAGCGACCGCATAAGAAAGCCCCACGCCAAGGGCACGCACTTCCGGTGGGAACATCTCGGCCTTAAGAATGCCGCTGATTGAAGTATAAAAACTAACAATCACCATCGCCGCCATTACCAGAGCAAAAGCCGCCCACGGAGAATTAACATTTTGTAGAGCCGTCAGAATGGGGACAGTGAGTATTGCGGCCAGCCCGCCAAAACACAGCATAGAGGTTCGACGACCAATTCTGTCAGACAGCGCGCCGAAGAACGGCTGGATAACCATAAAGACGAACAGAGCAAAGGTCATCAGGGCACTGGCCGTATTGGCATGCATCCCGGCGGTATTCACCAGATATTTCTGCATATAGGTGGTAAAGGTATAGAAAGCCAGCGAGCCGCCGGCGGTAAAACCAAGCACCATGATGAAGGCTTTACGATTTTTCCACAGCCCGGATAACGTCCCGGCATCTTTATGTGCCCGAGTCGCTTTATCCGACGTTTCATCGAGCGAGCGCCGCAAATAGAGTGCAACAATGGCCAATACGGCACCGATGGCAAACGGAATACGCCATCCCCAGCTACGAAGATCTTCATCGCTCAATGCCTGCTGCAAAACCACCACAACCAGAAGAGCGGCCAGCTGCCCGCCAATCAGCGTGACATACTGGAACGAGGCGTAAAAACCTTTGCGCCCTTCGACGGCAACCTCACTCATATAAGTCGCGCTAGTGCCATATTCCCCCCCAACGGAAAGGCCCTGAAATAAACGAGCCAGAAGCAGTAACGCCGGAGCCCAGGTGCCAATCGTCGCGTAACCGGGCAGGCAAGCAATGACCAGTGAGCCAAAACACATCATGCAGACGGAAATGAGCATCGAGTTTTTACGGCCATGCTTATCGGCAATATACCCGAACAGCCAACCGCCAATAGGCCGCATCAGGAAGCCAGCGGCAAAAACACCGGCAGTCTGTAAAAGCTGGGTTGTGGTATTCCCGGCCGGAAAAAAGATGTGAGCAAAGTAGAGCGAGCAGAATGAGTAAACATAGAAATCAAACCACTCAACCAGGTTCCCGGATGATGCGCCGACAATAGCCCAGACCCGCCGGCGAGTATCCGCAGCCGTCAGCGCAACATTTGCTTCATTTGTTGTTTCGATCATTTTATTTTCTTCTCCTGTCTTCCTTAATGGGCGTAACCACCCCGGATACAGTAAAGCAGGAGAAACAAAATTCGTGAGGCGAAGTTTTCTGTTGCTGGGTTGTTACAGTGATTTTTGTGAGCAGGCTAAGCTTTTATAGCTGTAGATGAGATAGAGGCAATCTCTTTGGTGATATTTCCAGGTCACAGAAAGCAAAAAACCCCGGCCTTTCGGTCGGGGTTATTGCTAATTTGATGCCTGGCAGTTCCCACACTACTCGTATCATCCTGATACTCGCCCCTTCGGGGCCGCCGCTCGCGGCGTTCAAACGTGTTCCCGACACGTTTGTCGCATGGCCATGCTCGTGTAGTAAATTTCCAGGGTTCTGATAAAAACAAAAAGGCCACCCGTAAGGGTGGCCTTGATGCTTTATTTGATGCCTGGCAGTTCCCTACTCTCGCATGGGGAGACCCCACACTACCATCGGCGCTACGGCGTTTCACTTCTGAGTTCGGCATGGGGTCAGGTGGGACCACCGCGCTACGGCCGCCAGGCAAATTCTGTTTACTGACCGTCACTTCGTGACCATCAGTCTAATCCTGAACTTCGCTGAAAATCGATTTGTCTCGCAAAACACCTTTGGTGTTGTAAGGTTAAGCCTCACGGGTCATTAGTACTGGTTAGCTCAACGTATCGCTACGCTTACACACCCAGCCTATCAACGTCGTAGTCTTCAACGTCCCTTCAGGGGAATCAAGTTCCCAGGGAGAATTCATCTCGGGGCAAGTTTCGCGCTTAGATGCTTTCAGCGCTTATCTCTTCCGCATTTAGCTACCGGGCAATGCCATTGGCATGACAACCCGAACACCAGTGATGCGTCCACTCCGGTCCTCTCGTACTAGGAGCAGCCCCCCTCAATTCTCCAGCGCCCACGGCAGATAGGGACCGAACTGTCTCACGACGTTCTAAACCCAGCTCGCGTACCACTTTAAATGGCGAACAGCCATACCCTTGGGACCTACTTCAGCCCCAGGATGTGATGAGCCGACATCGAGGTGCCAAACACCGCCGTCGATATGAACTCTTGGGCGGTATCAGCCTGTTATCCCCGGAGTACCTTTTATCCGTTGAGCGATGGCCCTTCCATTCAGAACCACCGGATCACTAAGACCTGCTTTCGCACCTGCTCGAGCCGTCACTCTCGCAGTCAAGCTAGCTTATGCCTTTGCACTAACCTCACGATGTCCGACCGTGATTAGCTAACCTTCGTGCTCCTCCGTTACGCTTTAGGAGGAGACCGCCCCAGTCAAACTACCCACCAGACACTGTCCGCAACCCGGATCACGGGTCTACGTTAGAACATCAAACATTAAAGGGTGGTATTTCAAGGTTGGCTCCACGCAGACTGGCGTCCACGCTTCAAAGCCTCCCACCTATCCTACACATCAAGGCTCAATGTTCAGTGTCAAGCTATAGTAAAGGTTCACGGGGTCTTTCCGTCTTGCCGCGGGTACACTGCATCTTCACAGCGATTTCAATTTCACTGAGTCTCGGGTGGAGACAGCCTGGCCATCATTACGCCATTCGTGCAGGTCGGAACTTACCCGACAAGGAATTTCGCTACCTTAGGACCGTTATAGTTACGGCCGCCGTTTACCGGGGCTTCGATCAAGAGCTTCTCCTTGCGGATAACCCCATCAATTAACCTTCCGGCACCGGGCAGGCGTCACACCGTATACGTCCACTTTCGTGTTTGCACAGTGCTGTGTTTTTAATAAACAGTTGCAGCCAGCTGGTATCTTCGACTGCCTTCAGCTCCACCCGCAAGGGGTTTCACCTACCGACAGCGTGCCTTCTCCCGAAGTTACGGCACCATTTTGCCTAGTTCCTTCACCCGAGTTCTCTCAAGCGCCTTGGTATTCTCTACCTGACCACCTGTGTCGGTTTGGGGTACGATTTAATGTTACCTGATGCTTAGAGGCTTTTCCTGGAAGCAGGGCATTTGTTACTTCAGCACCGTAGTGCCTCGTCATCACACCTCAGCGTTAACAAGAGTCCGGATTTACCTAAACTCTCCGCCTACATGCTTAAACCGGGACAACCGTCGCCCGGCTAACATAGCCTTCTCCGTCCCCCCTTCGCAGTAACACCAAGTACAGGAATATTAACCTGTTTCCCATCGACTACGCCTTTCGGCCTCGCCTTAGGGGTCGACTCACCCTGCCCCGATTAACGTTGGACAGGAACCCTTGGTCTTCCGGCGAGCGGGCTTTTCACCCGCTTTATCGTTACTTATGTCAGCATTCGCACTTCTGATACCTCCAGCAGACCTCACAGTCCACCTTCGACGGCTTACAGAACGCTCCCCTACCCAACAACACCTAAGTGTCGCTGCCGCAGCTTCGGTGCATGGTTTAGCCCCGTTACATCTTCCGCGCAGGCCGACTCGACCAGTGAGCTATTACGCTTTCTTTAAATGATGGCTGCTTCTAAGCCAACATCCTGGCTGTCTGTGCCTTCCCACATCGTTTCCCACTTAACCATGACTTTGGGACCTTAGCTGGCGGTCTGGGTTGTTTCCCTCTTCACGACGGACGTTAGCACCCGCCGTGTGTCTCCCGTGATAACATTCTTCGGTATTCGTAGTTTGCATCGGGTTGGTAAGCCGGGATGGCCCCCTAGCCGAAACAGTGCTCTACCCCCGAAGATGAGTTCACGAGGCGCTACCTAAATAGCTTTCGGGGAGAACCAGCTATCTCCCGGTTTGATTGGCCTTTCACCCCCAGCCACAAGTCATCCGCTAATTTTTCAACATTAGTCGGTTCGGTCCTCCAGTTAGTGTTACCCAACCTTCAACCTGCCCATGGCTAGATCACCGGGTTTCGGGTCTATACCCTGCAACTTAACGCCCAGTTAAGACTCGGTTTCCCTGCGGCTCCCCTATACGGTTAACCTTGCTACAGAATATAAGTCGCTGACCCATTATACAAAAGGTACGCAGTCACCCCATAAATGAGGCTCCCACTGCTTGTACGTACACGGTTTCAGGTTCTGTTTCACTCCCCTCGCCGGGGTTCTTTTCGCCTTTCCCTCACGGTACTGGTTCACTATCGGTCAGTCAGGAGTATTTAGCCTTGGAGGATGGTCCCCCCATATTCAGACAGGATACCACGTGTCCCGCCCTACTCTTCGAACTCACAGTATGTGCATTTTAGTGTACGGGAGTATCACCCTGTACCCTGCGACTTTCCAGACGCTTCCACTAACACACAAACTGATTCAGGTTCTGGGCTGCTCCCCGTTCGCTCGCCGCTACTGGGGGAATCTCGGTTGATTTCTTTTCCTCGGGGTACTTAGATGTTTCAGTTCCCCCGGTTCGCTTCGTTAAGCTATGTATTCACTTAACGATAGTGTGACGAATCACACTGGGTTTCCCCATTCGGAAATCGCCGGCTATAACGGTTCATATCACCTTACCGACGCTTATCGCAGATTAGCACGTCCTTCATCGCCTCTGACTGCCAGGGCATCCACCGTGTACGCTTAGTCGCTTAACCTCACAACCCGAAGATGTTTCGCTTCAGATTATGAAAATTTGAGAGACTCGAACACACCTCTATTCTGTTCTTATTACGGAGAACAGAAACAGTGTGTCGTTTCAATTTTCAGCTTGTTCCGGATTGTTAAAGAGCAATATCTTAAACACGACTCGAAAGTCATCTTTAAGATATTCAGTGATAATGTCTTTCACTCATTATCGGTATGGCGTCCCCAAGGGGATTCGAACCCCTGTTACAGCCGTGAAAGGGCAGTGTCCTGGGCCTCTAGACGATGGGGACTCTGGTACTACTGTTGCTCGTTAATTTCTATCAGACAATCTGTGTGAGCACTACGCGGGTTTGTATCTTTTAGGTAAGGAGGTGATCCAACCGCAGGTTCCCCTACGGTTACCTTGTTACGACTTCACCCCAGTCATGAATCACAAAGTGGTAAGCGCCCTCCCGAAGGTTAAGCTACCTACTTCTTTTGCAACCCACTCCCATGGTGTGACGGGCGGTGTGTACAAGGCCCGGGAACGTATTCACCGTAGCATTCTGATCTACGATTACTAGCGATTCCGACTTCATGGAGTCGAGTTGCAGACTCCAATCCGGACTACGACGCACTTTATGAGGTCCGCTTGCTCTCGCGAGGTCGCTTCTCTTTGTATGCGCCATTGTAGCACGTGTGTAGCCCTACTCGTAAGGGCCATGATGACTTGACGTCATCCCCACCTTCCTCCAGTTTATCACTGGCAGTCTCCTTTGAGTTCCCGGCCGAACCGCTGGCAACAAAGGATAAGGGTTGCGCTCGTTGCGGGACTTAACCCAACATTTCACAACACGAGCTGACGACAGCCATGCAGCACCTGTCTCAGAGTTCCCGAAGGCACCAATCCATCTCTGGAAAGTTCTCTGGATGTCAAGAGTAGGTAAGGTTCTTCGCGTTGCATCGAATTAAACCACATGCTCCACCGCTTGTGCGGGCCCCCGTCAATTCATTTGAGTTTTAACCTTGCGGCCGTACTCCCCAGGCGGTCGACTTAACGCGTTAGCTCCGGAAGCCACGCCTCAAGGGCACAACCTCCAAGTCGACATCGTTTACGGCGTGGACTACCAGGGTATCTAATCCTGTTTGCTCCCCACGCTTTCGCACCTGAGCGTCAGTCTTTGTCCAGGGGGCCGCCTTCGCCACCGGTATTCCTCCAGATCTCTACGCATTTCACCGCTACACCTGGAATTCTACCCCCCTCTACAAGACTCAAGCTTGCCAGTTTCGAATGCAGTTCCCAGGTTGAGCCCGGGGATTTCACATCCGACTTAACAAACCGCCTGCGTGCGCTTTACGCCCAGTAATTCCGATTAACGCTTGCACCCTCCGTATTACCGCGGCTGCTGGCACGGAGTTAGCCGGTGCTTCTTCTGCGAGTAACGTCAATCACTAAGGTTATTAACCTTAATGCCTTCCTCCTCGCTGAAAGTGCTTTACAACCCGAAGGCCTTCTTCACACACGCGGCATGGCTGCATCAGGCTTGCGCCCATTGTGCAATATTCCCCACTGCTGCCTCCCGTAGGAGTCTGGACCGTGTCTCAGTTCCAGTGTGGCTGGTCATCCTCTCAGACCAGCTAGGGATCGTCGCCTAGGTGAGCCATTACCCCACCTACTAGCTAATCCCATCTGGGTTCATCCGATGGCAAGAGGCCCGAAGGTCCCCCTCTTTGGTCTTGCGACGTTATGCGGTATTAGCTACCGTTTCCAGTAGTTATCCCCCTCCATCAGGCAGATCCCCAGACATTACTCACCCGTCCGCCGCTCGTCAGCGGAGTAGCAAGCTACTCCCTGTTACCGCTCGACTTGCATGTGTTAGGCCTGCCGCCAGCGTTCAATCTGAGCCATGATCAAACTCTTCAATTTAAAAGTGTTTGATGCTCAAAGAATTAAAACTGTTTATAAAATCAGTAGTCACTCTTCAAGACTTGATATTTTTTTGCATCCGAAGATGCTTGAGATATCAATCCTGCGAGTGCCCACACAGATTGTCTGATAAATTGTTAAAGAGCAGTGAGTTACGCGCTTTCGCTTGCTAACTCGAGGTGGCGTATATTACGCTTTCCTCTTTCAGAGTCAAGCGTTTATTTTCGCTTTCGTCTGACTGACTACCGGGTTGTTAAGCCGCTTTCGAAGCCGCTTTGCCGTGTCAGTGGAGGCGCATTATAGGGAGTTCTCAGAGCCTGACAAGTATAAAATACAAAATAATTATCGAATGCTCACTTTCCAGGCAATGAGTATACATCCTGGCCAGGATTGGTCGTTTTACAAACAAAAACGAGCCCGAATGGGCTCGTTTTTTACTTTATGTGACTTACTGCACTGCCACAATGCGGTCGTTTTTCACTTCCAGCTGAATTGTTTTCCCTGGAATCAGCTCCCCGGAGAGGATTTGCTGAGCCAGCGGGTTCTCAATTTGCTGCTGGATAGCTCGTTTCAGCGGACGTGCACCGTATACAGGGTCATAACCGTTCTCGCTAAGCAGCTTCAGCGCTTCATCAGAAATATGCACGCCATAACCACGCTCTTCGAGACGTTTGTACAAACGCTGCAGCTGAATCTGCGCAATAGAAGCTATATGACGCTCACCCAGCGGATGGAACACAACGACTTCATCTATACGGTTAATGAATTCCGGACGGAAGCTTTGGCTTACCACACCGAGAACCAGATCTTTCATATGACCGTAATCCAGATCGCCAAAGCGCTCCTGAATTAAGTCCGAACCAAGGTTCGAGGTCATAATCACCACCGTATTGCGGAAATCGACGGTTCTGCCCTGCCCATCGGTCAGACGACCATCATCCAGCACCTGCAGCAGGATGTTAAATACATCCGGGTGCGCCTTCTCGACTTCATCCAGCAAAATCACCGAATAAGGACGGCGACGCACGGCTTCGGTCAGGTAACCGCCTTCTTCATAACCGACATAGCCCGGAGGTGCCCCCACCAGACGGGATACGGAGTGTTTCTCCATAAACTCCGACATATCGATACGCACCATCGCATCGTCGCTGTCGAACATAAAGTTAGCCAGCGCTTTGCACAGTTCTGTTTTCCCTACCCCGGTTGGCCCGAGGAACAGGAACGAACCAATCGGACGGTTCGGATCGGACAGCCCCGCACGGCTACGGCGAATAGCATTTGATACGGCTTCCACGGCTTCGTCCTGACCAATCACTCGCTGATGAAGTTCTTTTTCCATGCGCAGCAATTTGTCACGCTCACCTTCCAGCATTCTCGCTACCGGTATCCCGGTCCAGCGCGCCAGCACTTCGGCAATTTCCGCATCCGTCACCTTATTACGCAGCAGACGCATAGTTTTGCCTTCGCTTTGGGTTGCCGCCGCTAGCTGTTTTTCCAGCTCGGGGATTTTCCCGTACTGCAGCTCGGACATCCGTCCCAGGTCGCCTACCCGGCGGGCCTGCTCGATAGCGATTTTCGCCTGCTCCAGCTCGGCCTTAATAGTTTGAGTCCCGGACAGCGAAGCTTTCTCTGCTTTCCACTCTTCTTCCAGCACTGAATAGTCGCGCTCTTTCTGCTCCAGCTCTTCGTTGAGCATGCTGAGGCGTTTTTGGCTGGCTTCATCCGACTCTTTCTTCAGCGCCTGCTGCTCCAGCTTCAGCTGGATGATGCGGCGGTCAAGGCGGTCAAGCTCTTCCGGCTTGGAGTCAATCTGCATACGGATACTGGATGCAGCTTCATCAATAAGGTCGATGGCTTTATCCGGCAGTTGACGGTCCGCAATATAGCGATGAGAAAGCGTAGCCGCCGCAACGATCGCCGGGTCAGTGATTTGCACATGGTGGTGCAGCTCATAGCGCTCTTTCAGCCCGCGCAGAATCGCAATGGTGTCTTCAACAGAAGGCTCGGCGACGAACACTTTCTGGAAACGGCGCTCCAGCGCGGCATCCTTCTCTATATATTGACGGTATTCGTCAAGCGTAGTCGCCCCTACGCAGTGCAGCTCGCCGCGGGCAAGTGCCGGTTTAAGCATGTTACCGGCGTCCATCGCGCCGTCTGCTTTACCTGCGCCAACCATAGTATGCAGCTCATCAATAAACAGGATGACGTTGCCTTCCTGTTTTGAGAGATCGTTCAACACCCCTTTCAGGCGTTCTTCGAACTCACCGCGATATTTCGCACCGGCCACCAGCGCCCCCATATCAAGGGCCAGCACCCGGCGACCTTTTAGCCCCTCCGGTACTTCACCATTGATAATGCGCTGAGCCAGTCCTTCAACAATGGCTGTTTTACCGACGCCGGGCTCACCGATAAGCACCGGGTTGTTTTTGGTACGACGTTGCAATACCTGAATAGTACGGCGAATTTCTTCGTCGCGGCCGATAACCGGGTCCAGTTTGCCCTGTTCGGCACGCTCGGTTAAATCGACGGTATATTTCTTCAATGCCTGACGTTGGTCTTCGGCACCCTGGTCATTCACGCTCTCACCTCCACGCATCTGCTCAATAGCGGCGGTAATATTTGCTGTCGTTGCGCCCGCCGATTTCAGCAGGTCCGTCAGCGTACCGCGCGACTCAAGCACGGCCAGAACAAAGAGTTCTGACGAGATAAAGTTATCGTTTCTTTTTTGTGCGAGCTTGTCACACAGGTTCAGCACGCGCACCAAATCCTGAGAAGGCTGGACGTCGCCGCCGGTACCTTCTACCTGTGGCAGGCGGCTTAGTGCCTGTTCGATTGCGGTACGCAGCTGGCCCGCATTAACCCCGGCAGAGGTCAGCAGCGGGCGCACGGAGCCACCCTCCTGATTGAGCAAGGCGCTCATCAGGTGAAGGGGTTCGATGAATTGATTGTCGTGCCCAAGTGCAAGAGATTGGGCATCGGCGAGAGCAAGCTGGAATTTATTGGTAAGACGATCCAGACGCATAACTCCTCCCATAAACAGGTCAAATTTGCTACTGGAGATTAAATGAGGTCATCCCTCAATTATTCAAGGTTAATGACCTGAAATATATGAAGCGTGAGCTACCCGCACTGGATCGTCTTGATTCAAGAGGTTATATCAGCCAAATGAAACTTGCCATACGCCCCGTGGTTCTGTCGCGACGATATGAGAAGAAATCGCCACTTTCGGTCCAGGTACAGCGATCGCCACCGTACACCTGCATGACGCCCACATTGGCCAGCCGCTGGCGTGCCAGCTGGTAGATATCAGCATAATACTTTTCTCCGGCAGCGCGAAAAGCAGAGGCCGCTTTTTCGTCCTTTGCCATAAAGGCTTCGCGCACTTCCGGCCCGACTTCAAAGGCTTGCGGGCCGATAGCGGGCCCCAGCCAGGCGCGGATATTTTCCGGGTTATCCTGAAAACAGGCGACCGTCTCTTCAAGTACGCCGTCACACAGCCCACGCCAGCCAGCATGAGCTGCCGCCACTTCTGTCCCGGCAGCATTACAGAACAATACCGGCAGGCAATCCGCCGTCATCACCGCACAAACCGTTCCGGGCGTATTGCTATAAGAAGCATCCGCTCGTTTTGAGGCATACGGTTCGCCCGCCAGCTTCAATACCGCTTTACCGTGTACCTGTTCAAGCCAGACAGGCTTCGACGGCAGACCGGCAGCGGCATAAAACAGCCGGCGATTCTCTTCAACGTGCTCTGGGTTATCACCGCAGTGGGCGCCCAGGTTGAGTGAATCATACGGCGCTACACTTACGCCGCCGATGCGGGTTGAGCTGCAGGAAGCAACCCCCTGAGGCAGGGGCCACTGCGGGACAATCGTTTTGCTCATAGCCAGTCCATTTGATCCTTGTGGAGTTCGGTATCGGCACGCAGGGCTTCGATAAGGTCAACCATATCTTGCGGGATCGGCGCGCTCCACTCCATCAGAATCCCGCTGATTGGGTGGTAAAGACGCAGCATGGTGGCGTGCAGCGCCTGGCGATCGAACTTGCGCAGAATGCTGACAAACTCATCCGACGCGCCTTTTGGCGGACGCGGACGGCCACCGTACAGCTGATCGCCCACCAGCGGGTGGGTGATGTGCGCCATATGCACACGAATCTGGTGAGTACGGCCGGTTTCCAGACGCAGACGCAGACGGGTGTGTACACGGAAGTGTTCCATAATGCGGTAATGAGTCACCGCCGGTTTGCCCATCGGATGTACCGACATATGGGTACGCTTCGTCGGGTGACGGCTAATCGGCTCTTCCACCGTGCCGCCGCCGGTCATATGACCAATGGCAACAGCCTCATACTCACGGGTAATTTCACGCAGCTGCAGCGCTTCTACCAGGCGAGTTTGCGCCGGAACGGTTTTCGCCACCACCATCAGGCCAGTCGTGTCTTTATCGAGACGGTGAACGATCCCCGCACGCGGCACGTCAGCAATTGGCGGATAATAATGAAGTAATGCGTTAAGCACCGTGCCATCAGGATTACCTGCGCCCGGGTGAACCACCAGGTCGCGAGGCTTGTTGATAACCAGAATATCTTCATCTTCATAAACGATATTCAGCGGGATGTCCTGAGGCTCCCAGCGAACTTCTTCTTCGATTTCAGCATTGATAGCCACGCTTTCGCCGCCCAACACTTTTTCTTTCGGCTTGTCCCAGACAACGCCGTTGACCGTGACCCGCTGGTCAAGAATCCATTCTTTTATGCGCGAACGCGAATAATCCGGGAACAATTCGGCCAATGCCTGATCTAAGCGTTGACCCAGTTGTGAATCGGACACCGTTTCGGTGAGTTGTACTAGTTGTGCCATAGACAGCTTCTTTCGTTAACGTTGGGTTTTACGGCAATGCCGTTTAATATAATGTGCTATTGTAGCTGGTCTTTATCGGGAGCCGGAACACCGAACTCTCCCGGAAATAACATTACTTAGGAAAGTCAAACGTCATGACGCGCATGAAATATCTGGTGGCAGCAGCCACGTTGAGCCTGGCTTTGGCTGGTTGCTCCAGTTCCAAGGATGAGGTTCCTGATAATCCGCCTTCTGAGATCTATGCGACTGCCCAGCAAAAGCTGCAGGACGGTAACTTTAAAGCGGCGATAACGCAACTGGAAGCGCTGGATAACCGTTATCCGTTCGGCCCGTACTCTCAGCAAGTGCAGTTGGATCTGATTTACGCTTACTACAAGAATGCGGACTTACCGCTGGCTCAGGCGGCGATCGATCGCTTCATGCGTCTTAACCCGACTCATCCAAATATCGACTACGTGCTCTACATGCGCGGCCTGACCGACATGGCGCTGGACGATAGCGCACTGCAGGGCTTCTTCGGCGTCGATCGCTCCGACCGCGATCCGCAGCACGCGCGCGATGCATTCAACGACTTCTCGAAGCTGGTGCGCGGCTATCCAAACAGCCAGTACGTTACGGATGCGACCAAACGCCTGGTGTTCCTGAAGGATCGTCTGGCGAAGTATGAGCTTTCCGTGGCGCAATATTACACGAAACGCGGCGCATGGGTGGCAGTAGTTAATCGCGTTGAAGGTATGCTGCGCGATTACCCTGATACTCAGGCAACTCGCGACGGGCTGAAACTGATGGAAAAAGCCTACCGCGAAATGCAGATGCCGGGCCAGGCTGAGAAGGTAGCGAAGATTATCGCCGCCAACAGCAGCAACACCTGACAGGTCAAACGGTAAGAAAAACGGCAGCCTCGGCTGCCGTTTTTTTATCTGCCGACGCAAAAACTGAAACGGTTTAGCGTCAGGTCATCCTATCAAATATGGACGTGATTCCCGATTACTACAAGCGTTAAGAGCCGATATCCTGTCTTGCCTCACAAAAAGTCTTCGTTGACAAAAAGTGACAAAATAACGTGATCTTAATCACACATTTTGACATTAAGAACGGTATGCTGGAGTTACCAAGACGGCAAAGACAAGAGGTAAATTTATGACAATGAACATTACCAGCAAGCAAATGGAAATCACCCCAGCTATTCGCCAGCATGTCGCCGACCGTCTCAGCAAACTGGACAAGTGGCAAACTCATCTAATTAATCCACATATCATTTTGTCCAAAGAGCCTCAGGGTTTTGTGGCTGACGCCACGATTAACACACCGAATGGGCACCTTGTAGCCAGTGCCAGACATGAAGATATGTATACGGCTATCAACGAATTAATCAGCAAACTGGAGCGACAATTAAACAAAGTGCAGCACAAAGGTGAAGCACGTCGCACAACAGGTTCAGTGAAAGACGTGTCCTTCGCAGAAGCAGAAGCCGACGAAGAGTAGTCCGTTACTCTCCTTCCACTTACCCTAACGCGCCTCCGGGCGCGTTTTTTATTGACAGAACGAAAACAGAGCGGGTACTTTAGCTCTCAGACTTCTCAGGAATCAGACATGAAACTCACCCCGTTTTTCTTCGCATTCTTTTTTACCTTCCCCTGATTGGGAGGCAATTCGTCGTGTGATAAAGAATGCGAAGACGAACAAACAAGCCTCCCAAACGGGAGGCTTTTTTTATGGACATCGAAAAGGTAGCGTTATGACCGAAATTAATCCGTTGCTGGCCCTGCGCGATAAAATCAGCGCGCTGGATGAAAAGCTGTTGGCCCTGCTGGCAGAACGCCGCCTGTTGGCGGTTGAGGTGGGTAAAGCTAAGCTGGCTTCGCATCGCCCGGTACGCGATATCGATCGTGAAAGAGATTTACTGGAGCGCCTGATTGCCCTCGGCAAAGACCACCATCTCGATGCCCATTACATTACCCGCCTGTTCCAGCTGATTATTGAAGACTCGGTTCTTACTCAACAAAGCCTGCTGCAACAGCATCTGAATAAAACCAATCCGCACTCGGCGCGCATAGCTTTCCTTGGCCCTAAAGGATCTTATTCGCATCTTGCCGCCCGCCAGTATGCCGCCCGCCATTTCGAGCAATTTATAGAAAGCGGATGCGCTAAATTCCACGATATCTTCAACCAGGTGGAAACCGGCCAGGCCGATTACGCGGTAGTGCCTATCGAAAACACCAGCTCCGGTGCCATTAACGACGTTTACGATCTGCTACAACACACCAGCCTCTCCATCGTGGCGGAGATGACGGTGCCTATCGACCATTGCGTGCTGGTTTCCGGCTCCACGGATCTCGACAGTATTCAGACGGTTTACAGCCATCCTCAACCGTTCCAGCAGTGCAGCCAGTTCATCAACCGCTACCCGCACTGGAAAATTGAATACACAGAAAGCACTTCTGCGGCGATGGAAAAGGTCGCTCAGGCTAACTCTCCTCATGTCGCAGCCCTGGGAAGCGAAGCTGGAGGGGCGCTATACGACCTTCAGGTACTGGAACGTAATCTGGCCAACCAGACGCAGAACATTACCCGCTTTGTAGTTCTGGCCCGTAAGGCGGTTGAAGTTTCGGACCAGGTACCGGCCAAAACGACTCTGCTGATGGCTACCGGCCAGCAGGCTGGCGCACTGGTTGAGGCTCTTCTGGTGCTTCGCAATCACAATCTGATTATGACCAAACTGGAATCACGCCCGATTTACGGTAATCCGTGGGAAGAGATGTTCTATCTTGATATTCAGGCCAACCTGAAAGATGAAGAGATGGGCAAAGCCCTGCGCGAGCTGGGCGAAATTACCCGCTCGCTCAAAGTGCTCGGCAGTTACCCGAGCGAGAACGTCGTTCCCGTTAATCCTGCCTGATGAGATACGGGCCAGCCCGGCACGGGCTGGCCTCTCAGCGTTCACGAAACTTCAGCTTCTCCATCCCCGCTACGGCAACCCGCAATGAGAATATCGCGCCGGAAAGCGGTAACCTTGCGACTTCCTCATCGTCCATGTTTTCCCGCGTGGTGGTGATAAACAGCGTTTTCATGTCGTCCCCCCCAAAACAGACCATCGTCGGGCAGCGCACCGGCAGGCGATGCTCTTCAACAATGTCACCCTGCGGGGAAATACGCGCTATTCGATAGCCGTCAAACAACGCAGTCCAGTAGCAACCTTCATTGTCTATTGCCGCGCCATCCGGCATGCCCTCGCCTTTAGCAAAGCGTTTAAACACTTCACGCCGCCCCGGCTCGCCTTGCTCATCCAGTGGCGTACGATAAATCACGGCATTTGGCGTATCAGAGGTGTACATCCATTTGCCGTCGGCGCTAAAAGCCAGGCCGTTGGCGCCGCGAATGTCATGCTGAATAACGCGCGGAGTCAGGTCGTTATCCACACGGCATAGCAGCGCACCGTTGTAATCCCCCGGCCCCCAGAAAGTGCCCGCGTAAAAACGACCAAAGCGATCGGTGCCGCCGTCGTTAAACCTTGCCAGCGCTGGGTTGCTCGGGTTATCGCAAACTTTGCCGATAATCAGCCCGGTTTTATTGGTTAGCCAAATTCCGCTGCGCATCGCAACGATGAAGCCGCCGGACTCCCGCAACGCAAAGCAGCCCACTTCTTCGGAAAACTGAATAACATCATGCTTGCCGCTGGCAAGATGGTAATGGTGGATCTCATTCTCAAGAATATCCGTCCAGTAGAGGCTACCTTCTTCTGCGCTCCACGTAGGGCATTCGGGCAAGTGACCGGTATAGTCGAACAGCAGCTGCGGCTCAGCCATTTCAGGTATCCTTTTGGCAAACAAAAAAGCCAGCGGGGGCTCCCACTGGCTTTTGATTATAAAACCTTTTGGCCATTACTGGCGGTTGTCATTTGCCTGACGTAACAGGACGCGGCTCTCATTCTGGAAACGCTGCGCGTAATCCCCAAACCAGTGCTCGACCTTGCGGAAGCTGTCGATGAACGCCTGCTTATCGCCGTGCTCCAGTAAAGCAATCGCCTCGCCAAAGCGTTTGTAGTAGCGCTTAATCAGCGCCAGGTTGCTTTCTGAAGACATAATAATGTCCGCATAAAGCTGAGGATCCTGGGCGAACAGCCGGCCAACCATCGCCAGCTCCAGCCGGTAGATGGGCGACGACAGCGCCAGCAGCTGCTCCAGCTGCACATTTTCTTCCGCCAGATGCAGGCCATAGGCGAAAGTAGCGAAGTGGCGCAGCGCCTGGATAAACGCCATATTCTGGTCATGCTCAACGGCGCTGGAGCGGTGCAAACGAGCGCCCCACACCTGAATTTGCTCCAGCAGCCACTGGTAAGCTTCCGGCTGGCGACCGTCGCAGTAAACCACGACCTGTTTCGCCAGGCTGCCGCTGTCCGGCCCGAACATCGGGTGTAAGCCCAGCACCGGGCCAGAGTGGACGGCAAGCATCGCCTGCAGCGGGCCATTCTTTACCGAAGCCAAATCAACCAGAATGCAGTCCGCCGGAAGCGGCGGCAGTTTGGCAATGACCTGCTCGGTAATGTGAATCGGCACGCTGACAATAACCATGCCCGCGTCGGCCAGCAGCTCGGGCGCGTTATCCCAGTCCTGTTTTTCGAGAATGCGCACCTGGTAGCCGGAAAGCGTCAGCATTTTTTCAAACAGACGCCCCATTTGGCCGCCACCGCCTACGATAACCACAGGGCGCAGCTCCGGGCGCAGCGTTTTAAAGCCTTTATCATTCTCGCTGGAGTAAGACTCGCGCATTACCCGGCGCAAAACATCCTCAATCAAATCAGGCGGGACACCAAGCGCCTCGGCCTCTTTGCGGCGTGACGCCAGCATCGACGTTTCGCGCTCCGGCACGTAAATCGGCAAGCCGTAGCGGCTTTTCACTTCACCCACTTCCGCTACCAGCTCCAGCCGCTTTGCCAGCAAATCCAGCAGGGCCTTATCCACTTCATCGATTTGATCGCGCAGCGCGGTCAATTCAGCAACCATAGTAAACCTCTTAAGCCTGACGAGCCGCCAGCGCAGCGCTCAGATCCTGATGGATCTCGCGCAGCAGACTGTCCGTGGTTTCCCAGTCGATGCAGGCATCGGTCACGGACACGCCGTATTTCATTTCGCTGCGCGGCTGCTCTGAAGATTGATTCCCTTCGTGAATATTACTTTCAATCATCAGGCCAATAATAGAGCGGTTACCGTCTTTAATTTGGGCGATGGCGGATTCGGCCACGCCAGGCTGGCGACGGAAGTCTTTATTTGAGTTTCCGTGGCTGCAATCGATCATCAGCGCCGGGCGCAAACCTGCTTTTTCCATTTCGGCTTCGCACTGGGCGACATCTGCCGGGCTGTAGTTTGGCGCCTTGCCGCCGCGCAGAATAACGTGCCCGTCCGGGTTGCCCTGAGTTTGCAGCAGGCAAACCTGACCAGCCTGGTTAATTCCCACAAAACGGTGCGGCATGGCGGCAGCTCGCATAGCGTTGATTGCGGTGCCGAGGCTTCCGTCGGTGCCATTTTTAAAACCAACCGGCATAGAAAGGCCGGAGGCCATTTCACGGTGAGTCTGGGACTCGGTAGTACGCGCGCCGATCGCAGACCAGCTAAACAGGTCGCCAAGGTATTGTGGGCTGTTCGGGTCCAGCGCTTCGGTTGCCAGCGGCAGCCCAAGGCTGACCAGTTCAACCAGCAGGCGACGTGCAATCTTCAGACCAGCTTCCACATCAAACGAGCCATCCATATGCGGGTCGTTGATAAGCCCTTTCCAACCGACGGTGGTACGAGGCTTTTCAAAATAGACGCGCATAACGAGGTACAGACTATCGCTAACTTGTTCAGACAGAGCTTTAAAACGACGAGCGTATTCAATCGCAGCTTCCGGATCGTGGATCGAGCAAGGTCCACAAACCACCAGCAGGCGCGGATCGCGACCGGCGATGATATTAGAAATCGTCTGACGGGACTGCTCAATTTGCGCTTCCTGAGCCGCAGTGAGTGGGAATTCCGCTTTCAGCTGATCCGGAGTGATGAGTATCTGTTCGTCAGAGATATGAACGTTGTTAAGCGCGTCTTTTTGCATGATGGCTGTCCTGTAATAAGCTCGTTTGCGATAGTCGTTTCCTCATGGAGGAGCGCTTACTTTACCCGCCACAAGTAAAGAATGCAATCCATTGTCCGTAAATTTATCGTTACACCAGCGAATAAATCGCGCTTTCAAAGCAAATTTCGTAAACATTAAATTACATAAGCCATAAAAATGCGTTTTTTTTGGGCAAAAATGCAGTAATCCCTGAAACGGCGAGTAAAAATTCATTCTGCTTCTATGCTGATAATATTCGCCCATGATGTTGGCATTACCCGGGGTCAATAGAAGACGATTTGCGCCCTCATTTCAGGGTTATTCTCGTTATTATTTTTAATTATCAAGAATATCATCACAGACGGGAATTAATGACGAGGTAAAGCGGGAGTGATATGCTCGATGGCACAATCATAAATAATGATGGCTGGTTTCACGAGCCTCAACGTTTTTCGGCTGGTGGGGCTTGAATGCCATGTTTATTTCACGCAGGTTAACCTTATCCGCGTTTTTTTTCGCCTGCCTGGTATTTACCACCCGAACGCCGGCGGTATCACAGGCAGACCCTGCGCTTTCCGGCCAGGTACGCACCATTGTTGCCGGTATTGTGAGCTATACGCGCTGGCCCCAGCTTCAGGGCCTGCCAAAGCTGTGCATCTTCTCAACAGCCGCCTATGCCGCCGCGCTCGGTGATAAAAATAGCGATATATCTTTTCAGCCGCAGATCGTTAAATCCGCCGATGAGGCATTAAATTCGCAGTGCGACGGTCTTTATTTTGGTAATGAATCACCGCAACAGCAGTTGCAATTAATAGAGCGTTATCAAACTCATCCTTTATTGTTAATTGCTGAGCAGAATCCGCAATGCATAATTGGCAGTGCTTTCTGCCTGAATATTCATAATGACGCAGTCTCTTTCTCGGTGAACCTTGACGCATTAGCCCGTAGCGGCGTCAGGGTAAGCCCCGATGTATTACTGCTGGCTCGGCCAGGGAATAGAATTCATGAATAAGGATTTGACCACGTCGTCACGTCCAACGTTTAAAGGCACGTTGCGCAGGATCAGCGTAATTAGCGTGGTCATCGCCATGTTAATCGTCTGGCTGCTGCTTTCCGTCGCCTCAATGCTGACGCTCAGGCAATATGCCCAAAAAAATCTTGAGCTACTGGCCGTTACCGTTAGCCATAGCCTGGAAGCTGCCGTTGTTTTCCGGGACGGCGCGGCCGCCAATGAAACCCTCACCGTATTAGGCAAACAGGGGCAGTTTACCGCGGCAAAAGTAGTAGATGCCGAAGGTAAAGAGCTCACCCACTGGCAGATGGAAAAATCTACTCAGCGCGATATGGTTGGTGGCCTGGTCACCCGCTGGCTCTACCCTCATCCGATAAAGCAGCCGATCCTTCATAACGGGAAAATCATCGGAGAAATGCGCCTGATTGGGGCGGATGCCACCGTTACGCTGTTTGTCTGGCTCTCTTTAGCCGTTTTAACGGCCTGTACCTTGCTGGCTTCGGCTATTGCGCTTGGTATCTCGCGCCACCTGCACCGTGATATTGACGTTGCGCTGCAAAATATTACCGACGTAGTCCACGACGTTCGCAGCAACCGCAATTTTTCCCGCCGCGTCCCGCCGGAACGAATCGAAGAGTTTCATCTTTTTGCCCAGGACTTCAACAGCCTGCTGGATGAAATGGAAGAGTGGCAGCGCCAGCTTCAGCTGAAAAACGCGTCGTTGCAAAAAACCGCCCTTCAGGACCCGCTTACCGGGCTGGCAAACCGCGCGGCATTTCGCAACGCTTTGGACAAGCTGATTGAAGATGCGGACTCGCTGCACAACACCGCCCTGCTATTTATGGACGGCGACAACTTCAAGTTCATCAACGATACGTGGGGTCACGCCGCGGGCGATGCGGTGCTTATCGAAGTGGCTAAACGCCTGCTGACGTTTGCCAGTACCCGGCATCTGGCATTCCGGCTGGGCGGCGATGAATTTGCCATGCTGCTCCACGCCGTGGACAGCGACGCTCAGGCCTCGACGGTACTCAACCAGCTAAAAGAAGTCGTTGAGCAGCCCATTCTTCTGCCGGGTAATCACTGGATAACCATGACGCTTAGCGTAGGCGTGGCGCTGGCAAAAAACATTCATTCGGCGGAAAACCTGATGGAAACCGCCGACCGCAATATGTATATACAAAAACACAAGCAGCGACAGCTGCTTAATAAACAGCTTCACAAGGATTGATTATGAACGCTTCTCGCTTATTGGCACCGGCAATACTCTTTTCCCTGCTGCTTACAGGCTGCCAGTCACCGCAGTCCACGTTCTCTCCGGAGCAGAAGGCCGCCATGCGCTCTTACGGTTTCTCCGAGTCAAACGACGTCTGGTCGCTGGGCCTGTCGGACAAGATCCTGTTCGGTAAAAATCAGTATAAATTGCAGCCTGAAAGCTACCAGAACATCCAGTCCATGGCCGAAAAGCTCTCCGCCACCGGCCTGAAGCACGCCCGACTGGACGGCCACACAGATAACTACGGGGAAGATGGCTATAACGAGCAGCTCTCCCTGAAGCGCGCTAATATCGTGGCGGACGCCTGGGCTGAAGGGGCTAAAATCCCGCGCAGCAATCTAACCACCCAGGGTCTGGGCAAGAAATATCCGGTTGCCAGCAACAGCACCGGCGAAGGCCGGGCCGAAAACCGCCGCGTCGCGGTCGTTATCACCACGCCATAATTCAGCAACGAATTTAGCGCATAAAAAAAGGGCTGCCAGATGGCAGCCCTTTTATATGGATGTCGCCTAAGCGAATCTTAGTTAAGACGCTTTTACTCGACATCATTGATATAAATACATTTTTCATTATAAACAGCTAGTTGAATGTGTAACTGGTGCAGTGGAATGCGGTCGAAAACATGCTGCATGGTCAGAATATGGACACTACTTGTTTCCCTGTCCAATCTTACCCGCAACCGCCTCGGTCAGCTTTACTAAGGTATCAAGTTCATTTTTGTCTAACTTTCTTGCTTCAATAATTTCAGTAGTCTGCCCTGACTCTAGTTTTCCAACTCTTGAGCTAAAATTAATTTTATCCAGTAGCTCTATCATATCAATATCTTTCTGGCTATCCATTACAAGCTTTATAATGGCATAGCTTTCTTCTCGCGAGCGTTTTATCGCCTCGTAATAGCGAAACTCATCCATTGTAACCCGGTATTGCTTCAAAAAGAAAAATGCGATTAACTCCAAAAAAAACAATACACCAAAATTAGGCAGAAGATACATTACCTTAGTTACCGCATCCCCCTTAGCATCGATTATATGTGATTGAGAATAGAAGAAACCTAATCCTACTATTGCAAAACAAACACCAACCAATAAATAAAGGCTACCGCGAGAATATATATTTTTTGCAAGACCTTCAGAGCTGTAAATTAAGCCTTTAAGATAAAAATCCAGCGAATCATCTTCATCAGAAGCCCTCTCCTCTTGAGCCTTTTTGAGCAGTTTTATTTCATTTATGATATCTACAATGTTAAACATCGATGATTTATTGATTGAATCATTCCCTGCAATTCTCATAAACATTCTTTGGATTGGAGACACACCATAGATAATGGTGTAAACGATCACAAATGACACTGCGAAGATTGACCTAATAAAGCTCGGCAAATGTGTAAGATCTGCCCTAGCACTGGGAAATAAAAAATAAAAGGTTGAGTCCAATATCCCTGTAGCAAAAATTACATTTGAAACTAGAAAGACTGCCCCTATCTCTACTAAGTTATAATAGCCACGAGTACGTACTCTCCTGACTTTGGCTTCGCCCGTTCCTTGAGGTGTTTCGATGGTTGGCTCACTCATCATATAATCCTGTTAAATTAGAAATAGGGTTAAGAGTTACAGCTTCTTCTAAATGATCTGGTGCAAAATGAGCGTATCTCATGGTTTCCCTAATGTTAGAATGACCTAAAATTCGTTGCAGTACCAAAATATTCCCACCGTTCATCATAAAATGGCTCGCAAACGTATGGCGTAATACATGCGTTTTCTGTCCGTCGGCTAATTGTATATCGGTCAGGGCAAGCATTTTCTTGAACTCCTGATAGCAAGGATGGAACATTTTTCCCTGCAAGGGAGCCAGCTCGTCATAGAGCCACCGAGGGATAGGAACCGTGCGGTTCTTCTTTCCTTTTGTTTTTGTGAAGGTCAGCTTGTGGGGTGATAGCTGCGAACGTGTAAGACGCTCGGCCTCGCTCCATCGAGCGCCAGTCGCTAAGCACACTTTGACGATACGGGTTAAGTAAATTTTCCCGTATGACTCACAGGCGTTGAGCACTTCGTGAATTTGCGGGTGAGTAAGCCACGACATTTCTTTTTCGGCTTCTTTGAAAACACGCACGCCCTCGAGAGGGTTTGGCAAACTCCACTCCCCCAACCGCTTCAGCTCGTTGAAAACAGCTTCGAGATACTGCTGCTCCCGATTCACGGTCACAGGTTTCGCGACCCACTTCTCGGGATTCGCATGATAGCCATTGTCGATTTCACCCTTGAGGCGTTTATCTCGATAGTGGGCAAAGTCTTTGGCGGTAAGCTGGTTCGCAATTGGATCACCAAGCCCACGACAAACTATGTGCAGTTTCGCCAATCGTGATTTGCTGGCGGCCAGCGACTGGCCGTGAAGGTTATGCCAGAGCTCAATCAGTTCACTTAGGCGTCGACGGTCTTCCTTCTCACCCATCCAAGGCTTATTTTGCGCCTCTTCCCGGTAATACTGCTCAAAGGCAACAGCTTCACCTTTGGTGGTGAATTTCTTTCGCACTCGGCGGCTTTCAGCGCCATCTACGCGGAAATCGCAAAGCCACTCACTAGAGGCTAGTTTTTTTATCGCCATAATTCTTTTAGCTAGTTCTGCTCAGGGTAAGGTGTACCAAACCAATGCATTCCACCTCTGATACTGCACACTGAAAATCAGTGCCTGAATTGCTTACCTTAATTTTATTGCCTGGAATTCTCGCGACATCGTAAATATCATGGTCGCCATCGATGCTCAGAAGCCAGCGGCCATTAGAGATATCAGTAGTGTCAAAATCGACAATCCAGGAGCTTAACCCTTTACAAACGTACTTCGGGCTAGTTACCGCATCTGAGAGAAGCGAATCATCAACAATCCATTTATCATTTTCGACCAGATTGCCAGCCAGAATATCGAAGCGGTTTAACGTCTTCATCCTACCTTGCGTATGGTCTGTATCGAACTTACTTCCCTTCCCCGTCGCTAACCAGCGAAGTGATACCCCCGTATCCAGAGCGCAAGCTACCACCACATCACCGGGGAAATAATCTCGTCTTATCCATGTGCTGATCGTCCCGGATGACAACTCGTGCATATCACCAAGCTGCTTTTGCATAGTGAAACCATAAGCGTCCAGCATGCGCTGCAACACTGCTTTTCCACCTTCTAGTTCATCTAGTTTCATCTTAAAAATCCGAGTAATCGCAAAAATCCAATTTGACACCTTAAATAAATAAGATTAGATTTCGCTTGAACCTGAAAAATGCACGCCAATGCACAGTAATGACTATTAACAGAGGATGATCACTTATGACTCCACAAATTGCAATCCCGTCTGGCGCAGACCTCATGACTTATGACGAATTTGCTGAGCGCTACGGCTACAGCATTCGCACTGTAAAACAGATGGTTGCTGATGGCGATTTGCTCCTGATGCCTCGTAAAAAAGACGGTGGTGCCGCACGTATCAACATGATTGCTTTCCGCGCCCGCCTCCTAGCCCAGGGCATCAATTGTCGCTATGTGGCCGCCTGAAAAACTCGATTATTTAAGATAGCGAGGAAAAGCGCATGTTTGATTTTCAAGTTTCCAAACATCCCCACTACGACGAAGCGTGCCGGGCTTTCGCGCAGCGTCACAACATGGCGAAACTCTCAGAGCGCGCGGGGATGAATGTTCAAACGTTACGTAACAAGCTCAACCCGGAACAACCTCACCAGCTCACACCGCCTGAATTGTGGTTGCTGACTGACCTGACCGAAGACTCGACTCTCGTCGATGGTTTTCTGGCTCAGATCCATTGTCTGCCTTGCGTGCCGGTTAACGAACTGGCGAAAGACAAATTGCAGTCTTATGTCATGCACGCAATGAGCAAACTCGGCGAGTTGGCCAGCGGCGCAGTGTCAACGGAACGACTTACCCCTGCACGTAAAAACTCAATGGTCGAGAGCATTAATTCGGGTATCCGAATGCTGTCTCTTTCTGCAATGGCTTTACAGGCTCGCTTGCAGACTAACCCTGCCATGTCGAGCGTGCTCGATAGCGTGAGCGGTATCAGCGCATCGTTTGGGCTTATTTGAGGTGACTATGCTGAGGAATGAGCCGTCATTTGCTTCACTGCTGAAAAACCAAAGCCCCTCTATGCACTTCGGGCATGGTTGGATATCCGGGAAAGATGGTAAGCGCTGGCACCCAAGCCGCGACCAGTCTGCATTGTTAAATGGTCTTTGCGCTAAAAAGCCGTCTTTGTTAACCAGGCTGATTAAATGTTGGGGGATTAAATGAAAAGTGCTGTGCTCTCTTCATCCATTCCGGCAGCAAAAAAAGAATTTTACAATGTGTACTTTATGCACACTCGTATTGATGAGCCGTTAAAAATGACCGGCGACGAATGTCTCGCGCGTTTTCGCCAGCAATTAAAGGCGACGAGCAACTCCGCGCAGCGTAATTTTAATAAGCTGGACGACAATTTTAAATTCGTTGTCCTGACTCTGGCGAACCGTAAAGAGCCAGCGGCGTTTAAATCGGACGAAATCGGCAAGCCGTTTGAGTATTTCGACAAGTCACGTCGTTTTCTCATTATTGACTCAATGAATGAAATAACGCGCTGGGGAAATATATTACCGCGCCGCTTTTCGAAGCACGATATTTATCTGGCTGATTAATTAACCACTCTCAAAAACAAAGGCGTAAACCCGCCGGGCATTCTTTTGCCTAAATTCAGGAGAAGCATAAATGCGAAATATTCAGGTTAGTGCATTTCAAGTTGATAACGATGCGCTGGGCGCAATGTTGAGCAAAGCCAAAAACGAGGAACGCAAAGCGCGCGCCGCTGCGGTTTCTTTGCGTCTTGAGGCGCTGGCAATTCACATCACAAATACCGGCATGGATGGCAAAGAAGCTGCTGACCTGCTGCGCCGCGAAGCTATTCGATTTGAAAACGAATCGCAGGAGCTCCACTGATGGCCGACGCAATGGACGGAGTGCAGGAGCGCGAGCAGGCTGAGCGCGAGCGCCACATCAATCAGGCTCGCAGCCGTACCACGGCACCTTCTCGATTTACCTGTGAAGAGTGTGAGGCACCAATCCCGGAAGCGCGCCGTGCTGTGCTTCCGGGCGTTGAGCTTTGTGTGACCTGCAAAGAGCTTAAAGAACTTAAACAGAAACATTATCAGGGGAACGCTGTATGAGTGCTAAATCTAACAACCTATTTAACCTAATGGCGCGTATTTTGGATAAAGCCCGTCGAAGCACTCCGGTGTTCTTGCCGCATCAGCGCGCCACATCCATACAGGATAAATATCCCCCGAAAGAATCGAAGCTAAAAATTTTGAAAAAACTACGGGAACAGCAAAAAGCTCCGTCGCCATCGGCAAGTGTCGGGGATTTCCAGAGCGATAAAACTCAACAGCCTGGCGAGTACAACGAGCAGACACATGAATATCTGTCGATAGTTCTGCCCAAGTCTGCCAGTCATCCAGTGGAGATACTGGGGTATCCAAATAACGTTGATTTAAAATTTGTAAGGCGAGCCGAACATGTGTTGACCATTCTTCGCGTGGTTTCCAGTCATGTGGACAATTCCATTCCATTTTCCGACCTAGCTCGCGCCGACCAGCTACTGAAAGAGGTAGCCGGTCTGTTATGCGACATTGAGTCTCACCAAGAAAAGCATCGCAAATGCCCAGCATGTCGGATGCAGAAATGAACTTCATTGGTTCTTTTGTGGCTTCAAAAGCCGTCATCTGAGTAATCAAATCGACATAGCGTCGCTGGGTGGGATCTTCTTCAGTGAATAAAGACATAGACACTCCTGTCATAAAAAAGGCTGCGAAAGAGATTCATTATGCCTATGCATGGAATGTTCCAAAACCAGCAATCGCCAGTCCTTATCTTACCTACGCAGAAGAGTATCGCCGCAATCGTATGTTTGCGGCGTTGTTGCATGCAAGAAAATCTCTGGCACTTCTGCCTGAGTGCGTGCGCTTTGATGTTTACCGCACCGCTGCCGTGCTGGAGCGTGAGCAGGGAAGCCCGCGAGCTAATGCCTTTTTAATCAGTTTTTGCAAAAAGGCATTGTCCCGCATTGAGCTTGTTACTCAAAAATACCAGGTGACCGGTATTAATGCCGATGTTTCCAGTGCTGCGTTTGGCGGTCAATTCGATACCGATATTATTCGCTATACCGCATCACGCCTGGTCAACATGGTAAGCCGGTATAATCGCCTGCCGGATATGTCTCGTGCTGACATTGACCTGCTCGCCGCTGATATTGCGAACTTTACCCGCTCTGAGTTAGCAAATATTGATGACTCAGGTTTCGGTGAGCTTAAAACCCTTTTCACCTGGTACACCCGCGCTGGATTAATTGCTATGCAGTTCAATGTTACCCCTCCGCATTGGGAGCGAGTGGCAAAGAAATGCGTGGATCAGGATGACATTGCCCCGGCAGTCATCAAAATGTTTACCGAAACGTGGTGGCGTAGCCGCCTGCGCCGTGTTGCTGCCTCCTGGCGTGAGCACCTGCAAATCGCAGTCGGTAGCGTGAGCAAGAAAAAGCACGCTTATGCGAGTAAAAACTGCGTGACTGACTGGCGAGAACAAAAGCGCCGCACCCGCGAATTTCTCAAAGGGCTTGAGCTTGAGGACGAGGACGGCAACCGCATCAGCCTGATTGAAAAATATGATGGTTCTGTTGCTAACCCGGCCATTCGACGTTGTGAGCTAATGACCCGCATTCGTGGGTTTGAAAATATATGCAATGAGCTCGGCTACGTCGGCGAGTTCTACACCATCACCGCCCCATCGAAATATCACGCAACAACCAAAGCTGGCTACCGTAACACCAAATGGAAGGGTGCCAGCCCGGCAGACACTCAAAGTTATTTAACAGGCCTGTGGGCTCGCATTCGCGCCAAGCTGCACCGGGAAGAAATTCGCATATTCGGCATCCGTGTGGCCGAGCCACATCACGATGCAACTCCTCACTGGCATATGCTCATGTTTATGTTGCCAGGGGATGTTGAGCGTGTTCGCGGCATCATCCGGGATTACGCCTGGCAGGAGGATTCTGGCGAGCTGAAAAGCGACAAAGCCAGAAAGGCACGTTTCCACGCCGAGGCAATCGACCCGGAGAAAGGCAGCGCTACAGGCTATATCGCTAAATACATTTCTAAAAACATTGATGGCTATGCGCTGGATGATGAGAAGGACGATGAAAGCGGCGAGTTGCTCAAAGAAACGGCACCCGCTGTTTCAGCCTGGGCGGCGCGCTGGCATATCCGTCAATTTCAGTTTATCGGTGGTGCGCCGGTGACGGTTTATCGTGAGCTGCGTCGCCTGGCTGACACTGATGCTGCTCACGGACTGAGTGTTGAATTTGCTGCTGTACATGATGCTGCCGACGCCGGGGATTGGGCGGGTTACGTCAATGCTCAGGGTGGTCCATTTGTACGTCGTGACGATTTGCAGGTGCGCGCACTGTATGAGGCGCGCGAAGACCTGAATCAATACGGAGAGGAAACCGTCTGTATTCGTGGCGTCTATGACGTTGCTATCGGTTCTGATACTTCAATTTTAACCCGCCTTACACAATGGAAGATTGTCCCAAAACGCGCCGCTGATTTGGCCGTTGAATTGGATTTTGATGTTAAGGGCGCTCCTGCGCCCTCTCGGAGTTCTGTCAATAACTGTACGGGGGGCGATAGCGAGCCGCCAGAGCTAGATTTATCAAAACCGCTAAGTCGCAGTGAAAGACGGCGGCTAACGAACCGGCTTAGGGATAAAAAAACAGTATCGAGGCAGCAATTTGACCCGGGAACGGAAAAACAGGCCGCAGCGATAACGCGAACCATTGAAGAAATACACCTGGTAACTGGCGTAACCATCAGCCACGGCGAAGCCCTACACCTGATGGCCGGTGGTCGGTGGCGTTATGGAGATAAATGGTGTCGAGGTTCTGCGGGCGGGGAAGTGTTCTCGGCTGCATCACCTTACGAAGTGAAAAGTAAGGATATTCTATCGCGCGCCTCAAGGCTGGCTCAGACCCAGAGCGAAGCGTAAAAATTAATCTGCGTCAAATCATGCACATACAAAGAGTTATTTTCACTTTCAATTTTTAATGAAGCCGTGCTACTGTATAAACATACAGTTATATTTTGAAAGGAGTTTCTATGGTTGGGGAACAATTCAGCCAAACTCAGCATAAGCTGGCCTGCGTGCAATTCATCGCAGAGATTTCACTAATAGCGAACTGCAAACCGGCAGACCTTAAGCTTGCTTTAAGTCTTATCGCCGATCTCGCCAGCGGAACTGCTGAAGAAAAAATAAAGGACAATGCTATTTATTACGAGGTTAGATAACGCCGGATTGATGTGAGAGCTATGAGTTCAGCTATCCAGGAAATTTTTGGTGTATGGAGCAATTACGATTGATTACATACAGACACACCATCTTCCTTTCAAATGAAGACCAGGAGGCGTAACTTCCTTCGTTAATAACCTCAAAAATCCGTGATGGGCTTGAAACTTTAGAGCTGACTACCAATATTGGTATTAACGGATTATAGAATTTATCCGAAAATGATTTTAGAGTAGCTCCACTTTTCAGCCACACACGGAGATGTGAACTTGAATTTAGAGCAGATTGCTAGTCTAACCCTCAGCAATCTTCAAATGCTACTCGAGAGTGTGAAGGTGCCGTTAGCAGTCGGTCCCATCAGCGAAGAAGATTATTTCATTTTAACAACTGGCTATACCGAGTTAGAGTGGGATTTCGGATTTTCACGCTACGGAAACCGTTCGGACAAATTTGAGTTTTGTCTGAAGCTGCTCACAGAACCACGAAAACATATTCCAGCGGGTGCGGCGTTGTGTGTTTATGATGAAGATGCTGATATCTTGCAGATTCATCTCGTTGAGTCGTTTGTTCGAGATGATACCGGGCACCCATTGAGTGGTAACATGTTCATATTTACATTGTTTGCAGCTTACCTTTTTGGCGCAGCCGCAGGATGTAAGACAGTAGAAATCCACGACACCCTGAACGAAAAAGTTGCTGATTATTATAGAAAATACGGTTTTTCAGGTGATATAGAGTTGCTTTCCGCATCATTTGCTACACTTTCTGGTGTTGTGAAGACTTACATTGATAGAATGAAAAACCAGTAGATAAAATTTTGCGCAGTGATAAGATGCTGCGCCTACCATCCCAATAATACACCGGATGCTGAGGTTAGAACCTCTAAGAGGATTATTATGACAATGACGCAGAGTGACAAGAAAGCTCAGAAACACTATCAAGTGGCTGACGTTTTCACCCGTATGGGCGTCGCAATGGAAGAATTACTTCAAGCGGCTCCCCTCATGATCCAGGAAGGGAAGTTTGAAGGAAATGAACTTCATGGTAAGCAGCGAGCAAAGCATCAAGCCGCCGCTTAACCCCCCCTCCTGCGTGTTGCAAGAAGCCCGATTAATCGGGCTTTTTTTATTTTCGGCTCAAGGCAATTTCTCGTCCATAATTCAGCGCCTGCATTACCTGCATGTTTTTGCATGCACGTCTGAATTATCTCCGAGGCCATCCGCGCCAGCCCTGGCGCGCCTCCGGCCTGTTCATGCAACTGCATTAAAAGCGCCCACTAAAGCGGGCAGGCGTGGCGGGGAAAGCATTGCGCGCTGAGACTGGTATTTTATTATTATTTTTCGGCCTGAGCGCGGCGCTATGGCGTTGGGTTGGGTGCGGATGAGTTGTGAGGTGCTGCTGATTTGTGGCGGCGTGTCGTGCGTCTGAGGCGGTCTGAGTGTGGGGTGTGAAAAAGCCGCCCGAAGGCGGCTGTGGTGGATGGTTTAGTCCTCATCAAGTGAGTATTTTTTGAATCTGATTATTTCCTCCCCCGCCCACTCGTTAAGTTCCATAAATCGCGCCTGTAACGGGGACAGTTCGTTACGCACAAAGACCTTTGCCACTTTCTCAATATCGCCCATCGAGCCGATATTCTCGGGCTTGCCGCCCATAAGCTGGAAGGGAATGCGGTGCGCATCGAGCAGGTCGGCGGCGCTCGCCTTTTTGATATTGAAAAAATCGTCTTTGGTTGCCACCTCACTGAGCGGCACGATTTTAATGCCGTCCGGCTTTCCATTCGGGGCATAGAAAAACAGATTTTTAAAGTTGCCGAGCCCTTTCGAGTCACGCATTGATTTTCGAAGTGCCTCAACATCGGTGCTGCTCTGCGCGGCGTCGGTCACATACATGATGTAACCGGCGTGTGCGCCGTTCTGATAATACTTGCGACGGAACAGCGTCGCCGACTCATTCAGCCAGGCCGAATTTAATGCGCTGAGATATTCCGGCATCCCGTAAAGCTCCTGATTAATATCGGGCTCCATCAGGTGAAACACTGAACCAGCGGCGTACTGGTGAGGCTTATTAAAATCCTGCAAAAACCAGTAAGTATCCTGTTCCACGCCGCGCCGGGTATATTTGGCCGGTGACGTCTCAAAGCGCAGCGCCTTGTTGCTCAGACTCTGCCTTTTTTCCAGAAAGCCATTGCCGAACACCAGAAAATCCAGCGCCAGGCGGCTAAAGTCCTGACTGGATAGCTTCGGGTGTGGGATGTAGGTCGACACCAGAATATTACGCTTAACGTAAATCGGTGAGCTGTGATGTACGGCAGCGCGCATCGTTTTCGCCAGCCCGGAGAAGCTCACCGGCGGCTCGTACCATTTCCCGTTATGGGCGCATTCCAGGTAGTCGAAAATTTCCCGGCGATCCAGTACCGGCGTTGGCTCGCCGAAGGTAAACGCCTCCATGTTCTGGGAAGGGGCGGCGGTATGCTGTTGCGTTGTTGTTGAGGGCTTACGCTTATTTCGTTTGCTCATCAGTAAAATTCCAGAATTGAGGATGACGACTGGCCGCTGGCGGCGGTCAGTGGCTCGTTGATTAATACGTGCATGGTTGCCCAGGCTAAATCGGCGTGGCTCGCTTCTTCGGTGCGGCTGGCCTCGTAGGTGGAACTGCGCCCGCTGCTGGTCATGGTTTTGCGGATGGACATAAACGACTGCGTGATATCGGTCGCGCCAACGTCGTATTCCAGGCAGCCACGGCGGATGGTGTCTTTTGCTTTGAGCACCATTGCGGTTTTCATTTCCGGGGTGTAGCGAATCTCTCGCGCTGCCGGATAGAACGAGCGAACGAGCTGGTAAACACCCTGGCCGAGGCCGGTGGCGTCGATGCCGATGTATTCCACATTATATTTTTGCGTGAGCGCGCGGATTGATTCGGCCTGCGTGGCAAAGTCCATGCCTTTCCACTGGTGACGCTCAAGAATGCGGAACTTGCCCCCGGCGACAACCGGCGGGGCGATGACCACGCAACCGGCGCTATCCCCGCGCAGTGACGGGTCGTAGCCAATCCACACAACACGGTGACCGAATGGCCGGTCGGCGTAAGGCTCGACGTCCTCCCACTCTTCCATGCTGTCGACCATGCAGCGTTGCAGCTCCTCAAACGGAAACACCGAGGCTTTATCGTCGACAAATTCGCACATAAACAGGTTGCGGAAGTCGTCTGCGCTGTTCTCCTGTTTGAGTGTGTCCAGGTCAAACAGGGTGCAGCCCCCGGCAAGTGCGTCCTCGATAGTGACAATCTGCCGCCACTGACCATCGGCGCAGGCGACACCCCGCGCTAACGCTGTGTGGCTGATATCAATCTCGACGCGCTCGCTTGCACTGGCGCGCCCGCGGTTAAACAGCTCGCCCGACCAGAACGGATAAGCGCCGTGGCCAAGAGAGGATGGTGTCGAAAAGTAGGTTGTGCGCAGGTGTTTTTGCGAGGCCATGCCCGAAGCGACTTTGCGCAGCCGCTGGAAATTCGGTATCCAGAAAATCTCATCGACATATAAATCGCCGTTATGGCTCTGCGCGGTGTTGGAATTGGTGCCGAGGAAAATCAGTTTTGCGCCATTATTGCCAATCACTACCGGGTCGCCGGTCAGGTCGACTTCGACCAGGCGCGCAAACTGAACGATGTATTCGCGGAACACATACGCCTGCGTCTTGCTGGCAGAAAGGAAAATTTGATTGTTCCCGGTTTTGAGCGCGCGCAGCAGTGCCTCGCGCGCAAAGTAGAACGTCGCGCCTATCTGGCGGGATTTGAGAATGTCGCGAATGCGGTGCGCCAGGCCAGCTCTGTACCATTCGAGTTGATACTCGAAAGACTGGTCGAGAAAAAGTTCTTCCAGCTTCTCAATCGCTTCATCGCTGAAATAGTTCTTCTTCGGTTGCTTGCGATCCCCCTTATTCCTGTTCGCTACCTTCGGATTTAAGTCGGCCTCGTTCCCTGTCTGGCCGTAGCGGTTTACGCGCGCCAGTCGCTCCATTTGTCGCGCAAGAAAATCGGCGACCTTGAAGTCGTGCGCGGTCAGGTCGGGCTTGGCGTAAAGCTGAATCAGCCGCGCTTCAAGCGTGCTTTCGACCCGGTTTAATGGCGCGGTTTCCTCCCACTGGTCGCGCTGCTTCCAGCTCTGCACCGTGGGGCGTTTGGTTTTCAGCATCTCCGCGATTTGCGGCACGGAGAACCCTTGCCAGTACAAGAGAGCCGCCTGTCGTCGTGGGTCGCTGAGGATAGATGTGTCGGTCGTGATGGTCATGAATGCCTCGCCGTTGTTGATACAGTGCAAGGCTAAAGAAACGGGTGGGCTTATTCGCTAAGCCCCTGTTGTGTCAGGCGTTGCACTTCCGTAACGGGTGGCTGGCGTGGGTCGGAGTCGGGAAACTAAGCCCGAACCCATCAACCACAATCAGGACTCCTGAACATGGCTAAGAAAGTCTCTAAGTTTTTCCGTATTGCTGTAGAGGGCGATACCTGCGACGGCCGCGACCTCAGCGCCGTTGATATCCAGCAGATGGCCGACACTTTTGACCCGCGCGTTTATGGCTGCCGTATCAATCTGGAACACATTCGTGGCTATTTGCCGGATAGCGACTTTAAGCGCTACGGCGACGTGGTGGAGCTGAAAGCCGAAACCATCGACGACGATTCCGCGCTCAACGGCAAGCTGGCGCTGTACGGCAAAATTGCCCCGCTCGATACCCTGATTGAGATGGTTGGCAAAGGCCAGAAGGTTTACACCTCCATCGAGATCCAGCCGAACTTTGCCAACACCGGTAAATGCTATCTGGTCGGCCTGGCCGTGACCGACGACCCGGCAAGCCTGGGCACTGAGTACCTCCAGTTCTGCCGTAAGGCCGAGCACAACCCACTCAAACGCTTCAAAGCCAGCCCGGACAACCTTTTCTCTGTCGCCACTCTGGCCGAAATGGAGTTTGAAGAGGTGCCGGAAACCCTGCTCAACAAAATCACCGACACGGTGAAAGGCATTTTCAGCCGCAAACAGGCCAGCGACGACGCGCGTTTTAACGACGTGCATGAGGCAGTGACCGTCATTGCCGAACAGGTGCAGCAGACCGGCGACGATGCTGCCGCGCGATTCAGCAAGCTGGAGGCTGAAATCACCGGACTTAAAAAGACCGTGACCGAGCAGGCCACCGAAACCAGCCAGCAATTCAGCGCCCTGACGAACACCCTGGACAACACCGAGAGCAAGACGCAGAAGCGCCGCAAATTAAGCACCGGCGGCGGCGGTGACAGCGTGGCCGAAGTGCTGACCGACTGTTAATTAGCGCCTTTAAATCAACGTTGATTCAGAACCAAACATATTTAAAACAGGAATAAAGACCCATGCGTAAAGAGACCCGTTTCCAGTTCAACAAGTTCCTGAGTCGCATTGCCGAATTAAACGGCCTGAGCGTGAGCGACCTCGGCAATAAATTCACCGTCGAGCCGTCGGTGACGCAAACCCTTTTCGATAAAGTGCAGCAGTCATCCTCATTCCTGACGCTGATTAATATGGTTGTGGTGCGCGAGCTGACCGAGGAGAAAGTCGGCATTGATGTGAATGGCTCTATTGCCAGCACCGCAGACACCGACAACGGCGTTGAGCGCAAGACCGCAGATTTTTCAAAGCTCGATGCTTACCGCTATTTCTGCAAGCCGGTTAACTTCGACTACAACCTGAAATACACAAAACTCGACCTGTGGGCGCGCTATCAGGATTTCCAGATCCGCATTCGTGACGCCATCATCAAGCGCCAGGCGCTGGACTACATCACTATCGGTTTTAACGGTGTGACCCGCGCGCCAACCTCTGACCGCAAGCAAAACCCGCTGCTTCAGGATGTGGCTGTAGGCTGGCTGGAAAAGTACCGCACCGACGCGCCAGAGCGCGTGATGAGCAAGGTGGTCGACGAGGATGGGAAGGTTATCTCCGACACGATCAAAGTCGGTAAAGGCGGCCATTACGCTAACCTGGACGCGCTGGTCATGGATGGTCACGAATCCCTGATTGATGAAATTCACCGCGAAAACCCGGAGCTGGTTGTCATCTGTGGCCGCCGCATTCTGACAGACAAGTATTTCCCGATGATTAATAAGTTCCAGCCGAACAGCGAGGCGCTGGCCGGGGAGCTGATTATCAGTCAGAAAACTATCGGCCAGCTCCAGGCGGTGCGCGCGCCGTTCTTCCCGGCTAATGCGGTGTTTATCACCACGCTGGATAACATCTCCATCTACCTCTACGAAGACGGCCACCGCCGCCACATCGTGGAAAACCCGAAACTCGACCAGGTGGAAAACTACGAGCAGGTGAAAGTTGATTTCGTTATTGAGGACTACGCCGCCGGTTGCCTGATTGAAAACATCGAGATCCTCGACCCGGAAGAGCCAGGTACTGCCGAGCAGACCAGCGCCAGCGTGTTTGCGGCTGAAATGGTGAAGGCCATGCAGCAACTGACCGCTCCGGCACCGCAGTCCGCGCCGTTTGCTGACACCGAAGCCGACCAGAAGGACGCCTAAGCCATGATGAGCCCCGCACGACGTCACGCGATGCGGGTCTCGGCCAGCCAGGCAGCGCAGCGGGAAAACGCCCCGCTGCGCCACGCCACCCCTTACGAGCAAATGCTCGTCAAGCTGGCCGCAGACCGTCGGACACTAAAAGGCATCCATTCCAAAGAGGCTAAGGCCGCGAAAAAGGCCGAGTTGCTGCCGTTTTATCTGCCCTGGGTGACGGGTGTGCTGGAGAGCGGCACCGGCGCGCAGGACGACATTTTAATGACCGTCATGCTCTGGCGTCTCGATGCCGGTCAACTGGCTGGCGCGCTGGAAATTGCCCGCTACGCGCTGCGCTACAACCTTGCGACCCCGGACGGCCATGCGCGCACCGCGCCGTACATGCTCGCAGAAGAATTTGCCCTGTCTGCGCTGCGCGCCCGTGACGGCGGCCAGCCTGTTGACGTGTCGCTGCTGCTCGGCGTGCTGGAGCTTGTCCGGGAGGCCGATATGCCGGATGAGGTGAAAGCCCGTCTGCACAAGGTTATCGGGCTGACGCTGCGTGATGCCGGAAACCCTGCCGCCGCGCTTGAGCACCTGAGTCGTGCGGTGCAGCTCGACCGCTACGCCGGTGTACGCAAAGACATTGAGAACCTGACACGTTTGCTCAATCCCAAACCGGCTACGCCGAAAAAACCGGCAGCGGCTAAGGCTCCGGCCAGCAAGACCCCGGCGAAAAAACCAGATTCAGCGGTGAAACGAGGGCGAGGACGCCCGAAGAAAGTCACCGCATAACCGAAAGCGCCCCGCGCCGGGCGGCACGCTGGTCAAAGTCGGTGTTTCACCGAATCGGCGACCGGCGCCCACCGCCCACCTATTACAGAGGTTGTCATGACAGTGATTATCACTAAGCCGGAAGCGGCACCGGTCGAGCCTGGTGTGGTTATCCCCTCCCGACCGGTGCCGGAGGCCGTTATCACCAACACGGCGTTTTTCCCGGACATTGAGCCCGTGCGCATTCGTGAGCTGCTGCGCATCGAGAGCACCGTGAGCGCGCTGCGTTTGCGCGCCGCGATTATCGACGGCATGGCAGAAACCAACGCGGAATTAAGAGAGTACCGCGAGGAGCAAATCTTACTTGGTCGGGCGACGCTGGCCGACGTTCCCGCCGACAAAATCGACGGTGAGAGTGTGCGCTGTTTTTACTATTTGCAGGCCGTCAGCGCCATGACAACCGCAAAGCTTTATGAGGGTTATCGCGGTGTGGATGCGAGCGCAAAAGGTGACAAGAAAGCTGACAGCATCGAGAGCGTGATTGATGAAATGTGGCGGGATATGCGCTGGGCGATATCCCGTATTCAGGATAAGTCCCGCTGCATCATCGGGCAAATCTGATGAAGGTTTACGCGCAGCAGGGCGACACCCTCGACGCACTTTGCGCCCGGTATTACGGGCGCACTGAGGGGGTATTCGAGGCGGTACTCGTCGCTAATCCGGGGCTCGCCGAGCTCGGGGCAGTATTGCCGCACGGCACAGAAATTGAGCTGCCGGTCGCGGAGAGCGCCCCTGTAAAAGAAACTATCAACCTGTGGGATTAATTATGTCTGAGGGTGAAAAAAGCGTACTGACGCTGTTCGTGATGGGAATGATGATTGTTGTGGGTAAGGTGCTGGCTGGGGGTGAGCCCATCACGCCGCGCCTGTTCATCGGGCGCATGCTCCTGGGTGGCTTCGTCTCGATGGTGGCCGGTGTCGTACTGGTTCAGTTCCCGGATATGTCACTTCCGGCGGTATGTGGTGTGGGCTCAATGCTTGGCATTGCCGGTTATCAGGTCGTTGAAATTGCTATACAGCGCCGCTTTAAATCCAAAAAGGGGGAGCAGGATGCCGGTAATTAATACGCACCCAAACATCGCAGCATTCCTCGATATGCTGGCATATGCCGAGGGAACCGCCACCCATTCGCTGACGAAAAATCGCGGTTATGACGTGATTGTCACCGGCATGGATGGCAAGCCGGAGATTTTTACCGATTATCACGATCATCCGTTTGCCAGTGGCAGGCCAGCGAAAGTATTTAACCGGCGCGGAGAAAAATCTACGGCGTCCGGGCGTTATCAGCAGCTTTATTTATTCTGGCCGCACTACCAGCAGCAGCTCGGGTTGCCTGACTTTAGCCCTGCATCGCAGGACAAGCTCGCTATTCAGCTTATCCGTGAGCGTGGCGCGCTGGAGGATATTAAGCAGGGGCGAGTTGAGCGTGCTATTTCCCGCTGCCGTAATATCTGGGCGTCGTTGCCGGGTGCCGGTTACGGCCAGCGCGAGCACAACCTCGAATCCCTGGTTGCCGTATATCGCAAGGCTGGCGGGGTGATGGCATGAAAACGCTGATTGTACTTCTTGCCCTGGCCGTGCTCGGGCTGCTGTGGATGCGCCACGAAAACACCACGCTGACCCGCTCATTTGAGAAAGCAAACCGGGTAGCCGGTGAGCAGAAAACACAAAACATCATGCTGAAAAACCAGCTCAACGTTGCCGCCCGAATGACTGACCGCAATGAGCGGGCGCAGGTGGACTTGAGAAACAAACTGGCAACGGCTGAGGCACTGGCCGGGCGTAGAAGCAACACGATTACGAGGCTACTCAATGAAAATAAAACACTTCGCGAATGGTATGACACTGCTTTACCTGCTGATGTTATCCGGCTGTCAGAACGCCCCGCCTTTGATACCACAGCCGATTATTTACAATGGCTGTCCGAAAGTGTCGTTGTGCAAACTCCCGGCCAGTCAGCCCCGCATTAACGGCGATTTGCTCGCGGATAATCGCCAGCTCGAAAGCGCCTGGGTGAGCTGCGCCGCCCAGGTGGAAACGGTGAAAAACTGTCAGGATAATCTCGATGCACAAACAAGCCAGCCTGAAAAAAGTCCTCACTGAGGCAGTGCCTGGGGTGGCGACCAACCCCTCAATGATGCGCATTTTTGCCGATGAGGGGTCAATTGATGCCACCATTGCCGCTTCCCTGTCATTTGTGAAGCGATACACCCTCAATGTGATCGTGACCGATTACACCGGCGATATTGATTACATTCTGGTGCCTGTCCTGAAATGGGTGCGTACCCATCAGTCGGATATCATGACCACAACCGAGGGGCAAAAGCGCGGGTTCACCTGGTTCGCTGATATCAATAATGACAGCAGCATTGATATCAGCATCAGCCTGCGCCTGACCGAGCGCACCATAGTCCGGGAGACAGATGACGGCGCATTGCATGTGAGTTACGCACCTGAGCCGCAGGAGGAAGCCTGGTAATGGATGAGCTCAGGGCGTTTGATGACAAACTCGCCGCGCTGATTGCAAACCTGTCACCGGCTGGCCGCCGCAGGATGGCCGGGGAAATAGCCAAAAAGCTGCGCACCCGGCAGCAGCAGCGGATAAATACGCAGAAAGACCCCGACGGCAAGCCATATGCGGCACGAAAGCGCCAGCCGGTGAAGAGCAAGAAAGGCCGTATTAAACGGGAAATGTTCGCAAAGCTGCGCACCAATCGCTACATGAAAGCCACCGGCAGCGATGAGGCTGCGGCGGTGGAGTTTGCTGGCCGGGTGCAGCGCATGGCGCGTGTGCATCAGGAGGGGTTAAAGGACAAGCCCAATCCGGCGGCGCGTGAAATCCAGTACCCGGCGCGTCAACTTCTCGGCTTCAGTGCTGATGACCGCCAGCTCGTTGAGAGTGTGATAATCCATCACCTTTCTGAATAACCGTTGTACCAGCCCTGACAAAACCCCGCCCGATTGCCGCCGGATAGTCCCGGCGGCATCCTTTCCACTATGAATACTCTCGCAAATATCCAGGAACTGGCGCGCACGCTGCGCAACCTCATCCGTACCGGTGTCGTTGTTGAAGTCGACACGGAAACGGGGCGCTGCCGTGTCCAGACCGGCGGCAACGTAACCGACTGGCTCCAGTGGCTGGCATCGCGCGCAGGACGCTCCCGCACCTGGTGGGCTCCCTCGGTCGGCGAGCAGGTCATGATTCTGGCCGTCGGTGGTGAGCTCGATACGGCGTTTGTTCTGCCAGGCATTTATTCCGATGACCATCCCGCCCCCTCTGCCTCGGCTGATGCACTGCACATTACCTTTCCTGATGGCGCGGTGATTGAGTACGAGCCCGAAACCAGCACCCTGACCGTGCGCGGGATTAAAACCGCTGATATCACTGCGTCCGAATCACTGACCGCCTCTGTGCCGATTGTGACTATCAAAGCCGAAACCCGCGTCACGCTCGATACGCCGGAAGTGGTCTGCACCAATAAGCTGACGTGCGCCACGCTGGACGTGCAGAAAGGCGGGAAGATGGGCGGCAACATCGCGCATTCCGGCGGCTCGTTCACTTCCAACGGCGTGCAGGTTGATAAACACGATCACGGCGGCGTTAAGCGCGGCGGTGATATGACGGAGGGCATCCAATGACCGCCCGTTATCTCGGCATGAATCAGACCACCGGTCTGAGCGTCAGCGATGCGGAGCACATCCGGCAAAGCATCCGCGACATTCTTATCACGCCGGTCGGCTCGCGCGTGATGCGCCGCCAGTATGGCTCGCTATTGTCTGCCCTGACTGACCAGCCCCAGAACGACGCGCTGCGCCTGCAAATCATGGCTGCCTGCTATATGGCAATCCTGAAATGGGAGCCTCGCGTCAGGCTCACCGGCATCACCTTTGAGACCCGGTTTAACGGCGCAATGGTCGTTGATATTACCGGCGAATTTACCGACTCGGGCGCAAGCCTATCCCTTTCTATTCCTTTGAGCTGAGACCATGCCAACTATCGACCTGAGCCAGCTCCCTGCGCCTGAAATCGTTGAGGAGCTTGATTTTGAAACCATCCTTGCCGAGCGCAAAGCGACGTTAATCTCGCTTTACCCGGAAGAGCAGCAGGACGCTATTGCCCGGACGCTTGAGCTGGAGTCCGAGCCCATCGTCAAGCTGTTACAGGAGAACGCTTATCGCGAAGTGATTCTGCGCCAGCGTGTGAATGAGGCCGCCCGGGCGGTCATGCTGGCTTACGCGAACGGAGACGATCTCGATGTAATGGCAGCAAACAACAATACCGCGCGCCTGGTATTGAGCCCGGCAGACAACACCACCATTCCGCCGAAGCCTGCCGTGATGGAGTCCGACAGCGATTTGCGGTTGCGCGCACAACGGGCATTCGAGGGAATGAGCGTGGCCGGTCCGGTCGGGGCGTATGAGTATCATGGCCTCAGCGCTGACGGGCGGGTCGCCGATATCTCGGTCGAAAGCCCGTCACCGGCGTGCGTCACGATTACCGTGTTGTCGCGCGAGGGGAACGGCACCGCAGGGGCAGACCTGGTTGCGGTCGTGGAGAAAGCGCTGAACGGGGAGGACGTGCGCCCGGTGGCTGACCGTGTGACCGTGCAGGCTGCCGAGATTGTTCCCTACCAGATTGACGCCACACTTTACTTTTTCCCTGGTCCCGAAGCCGCCCCGATTAAGGCCGCCGCCGAGAAGCAAATTCGGCGCTATATCTCGGCGCAGCATCGACTCGGACGGGATATCCGGTTGTCGGCCATTTACGGCGCACTGCACGTTGAAGGGGTGCAGCGTGTCGAGCTGGCTTCTCCGCTGGCCGATATCGTACTCGCCCGTCATCAGGCTTCTTTCTGCACCGAATACTCGCTGAAAGACGGGGGCTCTGATGAATGATAACCGCCTGCTGCCGGTTGGCTCCTCGCCGCTGGAAGTGGCCGCCGCGCGCGCGCTGGCTGATATCAACAAGACACCGATACAGCTGCGCACGCTCTGGAACCCGGACACCTGCCCGGTAAGCCTGCTCCCGTATTTAGCCTGGGCATTTTCCGTTGACCGCTGGGATGAGGGCTGGACGGAAGCGGTAAAGCGGAATGTGGTGAGCGCGGCGTATTTCATCCACCGGCGCAAAGGCACTATCGGCGCTATCCGGCGCGTGGTCGAACCGTTGGGCTACATGATTAAGGTCACTGAATGGTGGGAGACAGACGACGAGCCCGGCACGTTCCGCCTGGATATTGGCGTACTGGAAAGCGGTATCACGGAGGAAATGTATCAGGAAATGGAGCGCCTTATCGCTGATGCCAAAGCTGCGAGCCGTCACCTGATTGGCCTGAACATCATTCAGGAAATCGCGGGTGATTTGTACGTCGGTGGCACGTATTACGACGGCGAGATTGTGACGGTTTACCCCGAAATGGAGCTACTGAAATGAGCCAAAAATTTAAAACTGTTCTTACCAATGCCGGGGTGCAAAAGCTGGCCGCCGGTTTGCCGCCTGACGGGAATAAAGTCATTTTTACCGAAATGGCGGTGGGTGACGGGGGTGGCGCGTTGCCCGAACCGAAACCGGAGCAAACCGCCCTGGTGCGTGAAGTATACCGCGAACTTATCAACACAATAACGCCGCATCCTAAGTATGCTAACTGCGTTGTGGCCGAGATGATTATCCCCCCGAACCGGGGTGGTTTCTGGATGCGTGAGCTTGGGCTCTATGACAGCGAGGGCTTGCTCATCGCAGTAGCCAACATGGCCGAGAGCTATAAGCCCCTGCTCGAAGAGGGCTCCGGGCGTGCGTCAACCGTACGAATGGTGATTGCGGTCAGCAATCTGGCCTCGGTCGAGTTGCAGATTGACAGCTCAACAGTGACGGCAACAAAAGATTACGTCGACGACGCGCTCGACAAACACGCTAAATCACGCAATCACCCCGACGCAACGCTGAAAGAAAAAGGCTTTGTGCAACTGAGTGGCGCGACCGACAGCGACAGCGAAGAACTGGCCGCCACGCCAAAAGCCGTAAAAGTAGCGGTGGACGCTGCTGCCGCCGCTGACAAAAACGCTGATTCGCGTCTGCTAACAATCAACAATCTTGAAGACGTGCCGGATAAAACAAAGGCACGGCGGGCGCTTGGTCTCAAATCTGCGGCGTTGCTTGATGCGCAGACGTCGAGAGACGATGTGACGCCAGGTAAAGCGATGTTGACGGGCAATGCTATTGCCGTGAGGAGCACCAGGGCGGCAGGGGAAAATGCCACCGCCGATGTTTTAGACGCTAACGATTTGCCGACAAATGCGGTGAGTTTTACTTATTCAAGCGCCAAAAATGCTCCAGGTTTTAGCGCCTCGGTACTTGGTTACTCTGGGCTTAGTGGAGGCTATGACGTCCAGCTTGCCGCAAGCTACGACACTCCGGGACTTGTGCGCCTGCGAACGCAAAATGGTGATGTTAAAAAATGGAGTAAATGGACGACTTTCTACACAACGGAGAATAAGCCCACTTCCGCAGATGTCGGCGCGGTTTCGGCTGCGGGCGGTAGCGTTGGTTATCTTGAGAACTCCGACCATTACGGCACAAAAGATGGTGCCTGGCCGGGCGCAGGCGGTTTCTGGGCGCAAATAGCCGACCGCCGCGCGCTGTTTTATTCAGCCGGGTATACGGCCGAAGGAAATGTATTTTTGCCGATGACAAAAGCCACGGTGCAAACGAAAAATCTGGGCTATATGGCATCAATTAGTTACGGCGCGCTTGTATCCGGTGGTGCAAATTTCCCGAGTGCATGCCTGCATATTCTCTGCGACCAGGGCAACAGCACATATAAAGACAGTACGTGGATATTTAACCCAAATGACGGGAAATTCAGTAGCCCAGGAGATGTTGTTTCCGGGAATAACACTGTGGCCACCGGTGGAGTGTTCGAATCAGGAGGGGCTGTGCGGGTTTACTCGCCCAACAACCCTCCTCCGCTCGATCTGTCATGGGTTGCCGGAACTTCATGGGTGTTTCAGTCGTTTGTTTCTGACGTAACGTTGGGTGCGCAAGGCTTTCATGGTCCTGCTGCAAATAACATCTCATGGACTTTTGGCGCTCCCCCCGGATGCGTGTTTACTGGCATTGCCGTCCAGGATACGGGGAGTAATTCAGCGGATAACATCGGCGGTGTTTATTACAAGCCCATTCTTGTTTCAAGAGGTGGAGCGTGGGTGCAAATCGGAGGGTAAATATGGAACTTAAAAACGTAAAACGCTACGTCCCGGAAGAACAGAAATTCGGCAAGGATGTGATGTATTACATTGATGAAAACGGTCTCGATTTTTACGACTCAGTAAATAAATTCACAAAGAAATATAAATGCTGTGTTGAGCCTGAGACCCGGATTGTGCGCTCAGTCTCTGAGAATGCATCTCATCTTTACCCGGTTGGGTTTGATATCGTTGAAACTGCGGCACTACCGGAGGGATTCGACATTCGCGGTGGCTGGATATTCGCCAGGGGGCGAATTGTCGCTCGCAAGGTCAGCGACGCTGAATTGATTTTTCAGGCTGAAAGCGAAAGGGAAAAGCGCCTTACCGATGCCTCGGTAGCAATCGCGACACTGGGCGATGCGGTCAAGCTGGGGATGGCGACCGATGAGGAGGCTGCTCGCCTGACTGAATGGATGAAATACCGGGTGCTGCTCAGTCGTATCGATGCGAAAAATGCACCGCAAATCACATGGCCGGAGCTCCCGGCCTGATAACTGCGCCCTCAACCGAGGGCGTTTTTCTTTTCCCGGTTGTGCTACCGACAGCAAAACCCTGACAGCTCGCCCCCTCCCGCCTCACATCAGAAAATAACACTCACCCAAACACCACGGAGTAAACCGGATGAGTGATTACCATCATGGCGTCCAGGTCGTCGAAGTTAACGACGGCACGCGCGTCATTTCCACCGTTTCAACGGCGATTGTCGGTATGGTCTGCACGGCCAGCGATGCCGACGAAAAAACATTCCCGCTCAATGAGCCGGTACTGATTACCAATGTGCAGAGCGCCATTGCGAAAGCCGGTAAAACAGGCACCCTTGCCGCTTCGTTGCAGGCTATCGCCGACCAGGCCAAACCGGTGATCGTTGTTGTACGTGTCGCCGAGGGAACTGGCGACGACGAAGAGGCCGCACGGGCTGAGACCATTTCCAACATCATCGGCACTACGGATGAGAACGGCAAATACACCGGACTAAAAGCACTGCTGACTGCCGAGGCGGTAACCGGCGTTAAGCCACGTATTCTCGGCGTGCCGGGGCTCGATACAAAGGAGGTGGCGGTCGAGCTGGCATCGGTCTGCAAGAAGCTCCGCGCATTCGGTTATATCAGCGCCTGGGGCTGCAAAACCATCTCAGACGTTATCAAGTACCGCGAGAATTTCAGCCAGCGTGAATTAATGCTTATCTGGCCGGATTTTATTGCCTGGGACACGGTTACCAGTGTCAGCGCCACGGCATACGCAACCGCACGCGCCCTCGGCCTGCGCGCTTACATCGACCAGGCCGTCGGTTGGCATAAAACCCTGTCAAACGTTGGCGTTCAGGGCGTGACCGGCATCAGCGCGTCTGTGTTCTGGGATTTGCAGGAATCCGGCACCGATGCCGACCTGCTGAATGAGGCCGGGATTACCACGTTAATCCGCAAAGACGGATTTCGTTTCTGGGGTAACCGCTGCTGCTCTGATGACCCATTATTCCTCTTCGAGAACTACACCCGCACCGCGCAGGTCATCGCCGATACGATGGCCGAGGGGCATATGTGGGCGGTGGATAAGCCCGTCACGCCGACGCTAATCAAAGACATTATTGAGGGCATCAACGCCAAATTCCGCGAGATGGCTACGGCGGGTTACATCGTCGGCGCAACCTGCTGGTTTGACGAAAGCGCCAACGATAAAGAAAGCCTGAAAGGCGGCAAGCTTATCCTCGATTACGACTTTACACCGGTGCCGCCGCTCGAAAACCTGACCCTGCGCCAGCGCATTACCGACAAATATCTCGTTAACCTGGTCTCAGCGGTCAACAGCTAAGGAGCCGACTAAATGGCAATGCCCCGCACGTTAAAAATGATGAATGTTTTCATCAACGGTTTCAGCTACCTCGGCGTTATCAGCGCCGTAACGCTGCCGAAGCTGACCCGAAAGCTGGAGATGTATCGCGGCGCCGGGATGAATGGCGCCGCCCCGATGGATTTTGGACTCGACGACGATGCGCTCTCGATGGAGCTCACATTCGGCGGTTTCCCGGATGAGGCTATCTGGTCGCTGTACGGCGCGGTTGGTGCCGGTGAGCCGCTGCGCTATGCGGGCTCATATCAGCGTGACGATACCGGCGAAACGGTGCCGGTCGAAGTCGTGACCCGTTTCAAAATTAAAGAGATGGACACCGGCGAGAACAAGCAGGGCGAGAAAACCGAGGGGAAACTGCCGGTTATCTGCACTTACTTCAAGCTCACCATCAACGGGAAAGAAGTCGTTGAGATTGACGTACTGAACGCCATCGAAAAGGTGAACGGCGTCGACCGACTGGAACAGCATCGCCGCAATATCGGCCTGGTTTAACCCCTTTACCGGCGGGTAACAGTGCTCGCCGGTTTACCCCACTTTGACGAAAAAGAGAACGTTATGACTAAAGCAGCCAAAGCCGCCGCAGCGGCAAAAAATACCGACAATATTGTCACCCTGGAAAACCCGATTAAACGTGGTGAACAGGTCATTGCATCCATCACGCTGATTAAACCCAATACCGGCACATTGCGCGGCGTATCGCTGGCTGATGTGGCTAACTCGGACGTTAACGCGCTGATTAAAGTGCTGCCGCGCATGACCTATCCGAACCTGACCGAGCAGGAGGTCGCGGCGCTGGAGTTGCCGGATATGGTTGCCCTGGCCGGAAAGGTGATTGGTTTTTTGGCACCGAGTTCGGCGGTTTAAATTTCCCTGAGAAATTCTCGGTAGACGACCTTATCGCGGATATTGCGGTCATTTTCCATTGGCCGCCCTCCGAGCTTTACCCGATGAGCGTGACCGAGCTCCTTTCATGGCGCGAAAAAGCGCTCCAGCGAAGCGGAAACACGAATGAGTAATAACGTTAAGTTGCAGGTTTTACTCAAAGCAGTTGACCAGGCGACCCGCCCGCTTAAATCCATCCAGACAGCGAGTAAATCGCTGTCCGGGGATATCCGGGATTCTCAAAAATCACTGCGCGAGCTAAACGGCCAGGCCTCAAAAATTGAGGGCTTCCGCAAGGCCAGCGCACAGCTGGCGGTCACCGGTCAGGCTCTGAAACAGGCAAAGCAGGAAGCGGCCGCGCTGGCGGTGCAGTTCAAAAACACCGAACAGCCTACCCTCGCGCAATCGCGCGCAATGGAGGCCGCGCGCCGAAGCGCCTCCGAGCTCCAGCTCAAACACAACAGCCTCCGGCAATCGGTGCAGCGCCAGCGGCAGGAGCTGGCTCAGGCCGGGATAAATACCCGTACCCTGGCGAATGATGAGCGTCGCCTCAAAACCTCCATTGGTGAGACAACCGCCCAGCTCAACCGACAGCGTGAAGCACTGGCGCGAGTCAGTGCGCAGCAGGCAAAACTGAGCGCCGCGAAAAAACGTTACGAATCAGGAAAAGAGTTATCGGCCAGCGTCAGGAACGCCGGGGCGGTCGGGGCAGGCGTTGCAACCTCCGGGCTTTATGGTGCCGCGCGCTTTATTGCGCCGGGCATTGGCTTTGATAAACAAATGTCAGGCACGCAGGCCATTCTCGGGCAGGACAAAGATGATGAAAAGCTAGCGCTTATCCGCAAACAGGCGCGTGATATTGGTGCGACAACGGCATTTTCACCGGGTGACGTAGCGCGCACCCAGACCACGCTCGCCCGCTCAGGCTATAAAGCTGATGACGTGCTCGCCGCCACGGGCTCAACGGTCAACCTGAGCCTGGCCGCCGATGTCGATATTGCCGAAGCGGCCGACATCATCACCAATATGCAGTCGGCCTTTAACCTCAGTACGACGGAAATTACCCGTGTCGCCGACGTAATGACTAAGGGATTTACCTCATCCAACACCGGGCTGGTTGAGCTCGGCGAAGCGATGAAATACGTTGCCCCAATTGCAGAAGCTGCCGGAGCCAGCATTGAAGATACGACGGCCATGCTCGGCATTCTGGCGGATAACGGCATCAAGGGCTCGATGGCAGGGACAAGTGCCAGTGCCATTTTCAACCGTTTGCAGGCTCCCGTCGGAAAGGCAACATCCGCGCTCAGCGAGCTCGGCGTCAAAACCCGCGACAACAAAGGGAACATGCTGCCGGTCGAGAAAATACTCAAACCAATCAACAGCTCCTTTATAAAAAATAAATTTGGTACGGCAGATAAAGGCGAATACCTGAAAGTTATCTTCGGCGAGGAGGCGATGAAGGGTGCAATTAAACTTGTGGCCGCCGCCGGAAATGGATCACTCGACAACAAGCGCGCAGAGATTAAAAACTCCGGCGGCACTACCGAGCGTATAGCCAAAATCCAGACAGATAACCTTGATGGCGATTTAAAAAACCTCGCATCAGCCTGGGAAGATTTACAGATTGAGGTGTTTGAGAAGCAGGACTCTGCGCTGCGTCGCCTGACCGTAGCTGCCAATGACTGGCTGACTAAGGTCGGAGCCTGGACAAAAGCCAACCCGGAACTGACTAAAACCCTGTTTACTATCACAACCGGCGCGTTGGCACTGATTGGCGTGATTGGGGCTATCGGCCTGGTTGCCTGGCCGGTGATTGCCGGTATCAATGCCATCATTGCCGCCGTCAGCGTGATGGGAACCATTTTCACGGTGGCCGGGGGCGCAATCATGACCATTCTCGGGGCGATCACCTGGCCGGTAGTGGCCGTGGTGGCGGCTATTGTCGCCGGGGCGCTGCTTATCCGTAAATATTGGGAGCCCATCAGTGCTTTCTTTGGTGGGGTGATGGAGGGGCTCAAAGCGGCATTTGCTCCGGTTGCCGAGCTGTTCGAGCCGCTAAAGCCGGTATTCGACTGGCTGGGTGAGAAATTACAGGCCGCGTGGCAGTGGTTCAAAAACCTTGTTGCGCCGGTGAAATCAACTCAGGAAACGCTCGACTCCTGCAAAAGCGCCGGGGTGATGTTCGGTGAGGCACTGGCTAACGCGCTGCTGGCACCGCTCAACGCTTTTAAACTGCTGAAAGATGGAATCACCTGGGTGCTGGAAAAGCTCGGTGTGATTAACAAAGAGTCGGGAGAAATCAACAAGACGGCGGGAGACCTCGCAACCGGCGGGGCGAATGTGCCAGGTAGCAGCGGGAATTATTCGGTGGCGACCGGTGGTGCAAATATCCCCCTGCCGGGCAGCGGCCAGCCAGCATACCAGCCTGTTACCGCGCCTGGTGGCCGCTCATATACCGACAACAGCCGAAGCGAATACAACATCACTTTGCAGGGCGGCGGCATGCCGGGGCATGACCTAGACCGTCAGATGCGCGACGCGGTAGAAAAGATAGAACGTGAAAAACGTGCGCGCCAGCGCTCAAACATGCAGACGGACGGCTAAGGAGGAATAACAATGATGCTCGCACTCGGTCTTTTTGTGTTTATGCGCCAGACCCTGCCGTACCAGTCAATGCAGCATGAAACGAGCTGGCGCTGGCCGTCAAACAGCCGGGTCGGCCAGCGACCCGCTTTTCAGTTTCTCGGCGTGGATGAAGAAAAGATAACGCTGAACGGTACGCTTTACCCGGAGTTGACCGGCGGCAGACTCTCGCTGCTGGCCGTGCAACTGATGGCCGAAGAAGGTAAAGCCTGGTCGCTGATTGAGGGAACCGGCAACATTTACGGGATGTTTGTCATTAACTCAGTGCGCAAAACAAATACCGAATTTTTCAGCGACGGCACCGCGAGGAAAATCGACTTTACGCTCGAGCTCACGCGCGTTGATGAGTCACTCGCGAGCATGTTTGGTGATATCGGAAAACAGGCCGAAAGCCTGGTCGGAAAGGCCGGGGAAATGACCGGAGATATGGCTTCAAAACTAAAAAACACTGTGGGGGGATTATTCTGATGCTGAATACTATTTTATCCGATGCCGGGGCAACGGCCACGCCCGCCTTTATGCTGCGTCTGGAAAATAACGATATCACGCAGAATATCAGTAAACGGCTTATCAGCCTGACAATGACAGATAATCGCGGTTTCGAGGCTGACCAGCTCGATATTGAGCTCGACGACAGCGACGGCCTGATTGAGCTCCCGTTGCGCGGTGCCGTGCTGGCGCTGTTTCTCGGCTGGAAAGGTGAGGCGCTTATTGGTAAGGGGCAGTTTACGGTCGATGAGATTGAACACCGGGGCGCGCCGGATGAGGTGACTATTCGGGCGCGTAGTGCAGATTTTCGCGGCTCGCTTAACTCACGTCGGGAGACTTCATATCACGACACCACACTCGGGGAGATTGTGGCGACCATCGCCGAGCGCAACAAGCTGAAACCAGCAGTCGCTTATGAGTTGCAGGATATTAAAATTCCACATATCGACCAGGCGCAGGAGTCCGACGCTAAATTCCTGACCCGGCTTGCCGAGCGTAACGGTGCGGAGATTATGGTCAAAGCCGGCCGACTGCTGATGCTCAAAGCCGGGAGTGGAACCACAGCCAGCGGTAAAGCTATCCCGGCAATCACCATTAAGCGCAGCTCCGGCGACCGGCATAGCTTTGCCATCGCTGACCGGGGGGCATACACCGGCGTTACGGCCAAATGGTTACATACCAAAGACCCGAAACCGGAAAAGCAAAAACAGGCGGTGAAGGTTAAGCGCAAACCTAAAGAGCGGCATCTGCGCGCACTGGAGCATCCGAAAGCAAAGCCGGTGAGCAAGGCAAAAGAGAAAAAGGTAAAAGAGCAGGAGGCGCGAGAGGGGGAATACATGACCGGCACTGAGGATAATGTACTCGCCCTGACGACCATCTACGCGACAAAGGCGCAGGCCATACGCGCCGCCCAGGCGAAGTGGGATAAGTTGCAGCGCGGAGTTGCGGAATTTTCCATCTCGCTGGCTGTAGGTCGGGCAGACATTTACCCGGAAACCCCGGCAAGCGTATCGGGCTTTAAGCGCGTCATAGACGAGCAGGACTGGACAATCACGAAGGTAACACACTCTCTCAACAATAACGGCTACACGACGGGTTTAGAGCTTGAGGTGAAGTTAAAAGACGTTGATTACGAGGCTGAGAGCCGAAGCTAAAAAAGCAAACAATAACTTGCAAATGTAAGTTTCGAGTTTATTATCCACTTCATATCAGCGCGAGGGGGAATAAACAAAATGATGCACTGCCCGTTATGCCAGGACTCAGCTCACGCAAGATCGAGTCGTTATCTGAGCCGTGAGACAAAAGAAAGATACCATCAATGCCAAAACCTGAATTGTGGATGCACGTTCGTGACCCATGAATCGCTCGCTAGATACATAGTGAAACCTGGCGAAGTTAACCCCGCCCCACCCCACCCAACCAGAACCGGCCAACAGATTCTATGGATGTGAGAAAAGACCTGCGAAAGCAGGTTTTTTTATATCTGAGGAATGGACGTGCGTGGACATAAAGATAACTCACATGGGCATTATGTGGACACAGAAAAATAAAAAGGGGCTGACATATCGCCAACCCCTTGTTTCACTTTAACTTTTTGGATGTCGCCTAAGCGAATCTTAGTTAAGACGCTCTTTGATACGAGCAGACTTACCGGTACGCTCACGCAGGTAGTACAGTTTAGCTTTACGAACGGCACCACGACGTTTAACGGTAATGCTGTCGATTACCGGGGAGTGAGTCTGGAATACGCGCTCAACACCTTCGCCGTTGGAAATTTTACGAACAGTGAATGCAGAGTGCAGACCGCGGTTACGGATAGCGATAACCACGCCCTCAAATGCCTGCAGACGTTTTTTAGAACCTTCAACGACCCATACTTTCACTTCCACGGAGTCGCCCGGACGGAAGGAAGGTACATCCTGTTTCATCTGTTCTTGTTCAAGTTGCTTAATAATGTTGCTCATAATTTAATCTCTTATCCTGGGTAAACTGATATTCGGGGGCTTACGCCTTCCCATCATGTTTATGTTGCTGCTGTTTATGTTCCCGCTGGAACTCAGCCAGCAACCTTACTTGCTCTTCAGTCAGAGCCAGGTTTTCCAGAAGTTCAGGTCTTCTAAGCCAGGTACGGCCCAGCGACTGTTTCAGGCGCCAACGGCGAATCTCCGCATGGTTCCCCGACAGCAATACCGCCGGTACTTCCATGCCGTCCAGCACTTCAGGACGGGTGTAGTGAGGGCAGTCCAGCAACCCTTCGGCAAACGAATCTTCGCTTGCCGATGCTTCATGCCCCAGCACGCCCGGAATAAACCGGGATACCGAGTCAATCAGCGTCATCGCTGGTAGCTCACCGCCGCTGAGAACGTAATCGCCGATTGACCATTCTTCGTCAATTTCGGTTTGGATAACGCGCTCATCGATCCCTTCGTAACGGCCGCAAACCAGAATTAGCTTCTCGTTTGTTGCCAGTTCACTGACGCCCGCTTGATCAAGCTTGCGCCCCTGAGGTGAAAGATAGATAACCTTAGCACCTTCCCCTGCCGCCGCTTTCGCTGCGTGGATGGCTTCCCGCAAAGGATTCACCATCATGAGCATTCCCGGTCCGCCGCCGTAAGGACGGTCGTCCACGGTACGGTGTCGGTCATAAGTGAAGTCACGAGGACTCCAGCTCTGAATGCTCAGCAGGCCATTTTTTACTGCCCGGCCAGTTACCCCGTAATCGGTAATTGCGCGGAACATCTCAGGAAACAGGCTAACTACACCAATAAACACAAGCCAATCCCCATTACGCTAGCTATTACCGTATGATTCCGGAGGTTTAAAAACCAGGATCCCAATCTACTTCAATGGTTTGAGTAGCGAGATCGACTTTCTTGATAACCTGCCCATCGAGGAACGGAACCAGCCGCTCCTTGATGCCAAATGCATCCTTCAGGTTTGCCTTGATGACGAGAACGTCATTAGAGCCGGTTTCCATCATGTCGATGACTTTACCGAGCTGATACCCCTGAGTCGTCACTACCTGGCAGCCCATCAGGTCTTTCCAGTAGTAGTCACCCGCTTCAAGAGCCGGCAGTTGCGTTGAATCCACGACAATTTCACAATTGGTCAGCAGGTTCGCGGCATCCCGATCGTCAACGCCTTGCAGCTTGATGATCAGATCCTGATTGTGGTGCTTCCAGCCTTCCAGCTGTACTTGCTGCCACTGACCGCCGCGCTGGATAAACCAGGGCTGGTAGTCAAAAATGCTTTCGGCGTCTTCGGTGGAGGAAAACACTCTGAGCCAACCACGAATACCGTAGGAGGAGCCCATCTTGCCCAATACAATTGGGTTAACAGGTGCCTGTGCGGCGAGTTGCTTGCTCATCATGACCACCGTGACAGATTAAGCTGCTTTCTTTGCTTCTTTGATCAGCGTAGCTACGCGATCAGAAACGGTTGCGCCCAGGCCAACCCAATGTGCTACGCGATCCAGATCCAGGCGAACGCCTTCTTCTTTCTCGTTAGCGATAGGGTTGAAGAAACCAACGCGCTCAATGAAGCGACCGTTACGTGCATTACGGCTATCAGTAACGACAACCTGGTAGAACGGACGCTTTTTAGCGCCGTGACGTGCTAAACGAATAGTTACCATAACATCCTCTTTAGTGAATAAAACACCCGGCCCCATCGAGGGACGGAGCCAGGTGTCATATTAAAAGCCCGAAAATTTTACTCATTTCGGCGTAAAAAGCAATCGAAATAGCTTATCGCCCTGGGAAACCTGGCGGCATCATGCCTTTCATGCCGCGCATCATTTTCGCCATGCCGCCTTTCTTCATTTTCTTCATCATGCGCTGCATGTCGTCGAACTGCTTCAGCAGGCGGTTAACGTCCTGCACCTGCATACCGGAACCCTGCGCGATACGGCGCTTGCGGGAACCTTTAATTATTTCCGGCTGGGCGCGCTCTTTCAGAGTCATGGAGTTAATAATGGCCTCCATACGCACCAGCACTTTGTCATCCATCTGGGACTTCACGTTATCCGGCAGTTGGCCCATGCCCGGAAGCTTGCTCATCATGCTCGCCATGCCGCCCATGTTTTTCATCTGCTTGAGCTGCTCGAGGAAGTCGTTCAGATCGAAACCGTCGCCCTTCTTCAGCTTGCTGGCGAGTTTCTCCGCCTGCGCGCGGTCAACCTTGCTTTCGATATCTTCGATAAGCGACAGCACGTCGCCCATGCCCAGAATACGGGAGGCAATACGGTCCGGGTGGAACGGCTCAAGCGCCTCGGTTTTTTCACCCACGCCGAGGAATTTAATTGGCTTACCGGTGATATGGCGAATCGACAGAGCCGCACCGCCGCGGGCGTCGCCGTCCACTTTGGTCAGCACCACGCCGGTCAGCGGCAGCGCTTCGTTGAACGCCTTCGCGGTATTCGCCGCATCCTGGCCGGTCATGGCATCGACAACAAACAGCGTCTCTACCGGCTTAATCGCGGCGTGAACCTGTTTGATTTCGTCCATCATCGCTTCGTCTACGTGCAGACGACCGGCGGTATCCACCAGCAGCACGTCATAGAACTTCAGCTTCGCCTCTTTCAGCGCCGCGTTAACGATATCGAGAGGTTTTTGCTGAGCGTCGGACGGGAAGAAGTCTACTTCAACCTGCTGCGCCAGCGTTTCCAGCTGTTTAATCGCCGCCGGGCGATAAACGTCGGCGGAAACTACAAGCACTTTTTTCTTCTGCTTCTCGCGCAGGAACTTACCCAGCTTAGCGACGCTGGTAGTTTTACCAGCACCCTGCAGGCCCGCCATCAGCACTACGGCCGGAGGCTGTGCCGCAAGGTTCAGGGCGCTGTTTTCTTCGCCCATCGCCGCAACCAGCTCGGCGCGAACGATTTTGACGAATTCCTGGCCCGGGGTCAGACTTTTGTTGACCTCATGACCTACCGCTTTCTCTTTCACGCGGTTGATAAAATCGCGCACGACCGGCAGCGCAACGTCCGCCTCCAGCAGCGCCATGCGCACTTCGCGCAGCGTTTCTTTAACGTTTTCTTCGGTTAGCCGCCCACGGCCGCTAATATTGCGCAGGGTACGCGACAGACGGTCTGTTAAATTATCAAACATGGTATTTTGCCTAACGTGGTAACTGGGGCCGCAGCTTGCGACACAAAACTGAATTTGGCGGATTATATCATGAAGCCGCCTCGGGTGTGATCCAACGGTTGGAGCAGGCGGCAGGTAACGTTATACTGATTTTTTTCTTCCCTGGCCAATTTGACCGACACCTTAAATATGCCCGTTTTCGCCATTCTTGCGCTTGTTGCTTACTCCGTCAGCCTGGGGCTGATCATTCCCGGTCTTCTGCGGAAGAACAGCGGGTGGCGTCGTTTTGCCATTTTATCAGCGGCGATTGCGCTTATCTGCCACGCGCTGGCGCTGGAAGCTCGCTTCTTCTCCGTCGACGGCGGGCAAAACCTCAGCCTGCTTAACGTCGGCTCGCTGGTCAGCCTGATGATTTGTACCGTGATGACCATCGTTGCGTCCCGCAACCGCGGCTGGCTACTGTTACCTATTGTTTACGCCTTTGCCCTGATAAATCTGGCGCTGGCCACCTTTATGCCGAACGAATTCATCACCCACCTGGAAGCGACGCCGGGCATGATGGTGCATATCGGCCTGTCGCTGTTCTCCTACGCTACGCTAATTATTGCGGCGCTTTACGCCCTGCAGCTGGCCTGGATTGATTACCAGTTAAAAAACAAAAAGCTGGCCTTCAGCGCCGAAATGCCGCCGCTGATGGTTATCGAACGTAAGATGTTCCACATCACCCAGGTCGGCGTTGTGCTGCTGACCCTGACGCTGTGTACCGGCCTGTTTTACATGAAAAACCTGTTCAGCATGGAGAACGTCGACAAGGCGGTATTGTCTATCCTCGCCTGGTTCGTCTACGTCATTCTGCTGTGGGGGCACTATCATGAAGGGTGGCGCGGCCGTCGCGTTGTATGGTTCAACGTTGCCGGGGCGGGTATTTTAACCCTCGCCTATTTTGGCAGCCGCGTGCTGCAACAGTTCGTTAGCTAATTTATTCTTTTTAAAGGAAACCACTTTTGGAACACATTTCAACCACCACGCTGATCGTGACGCTGATCATCATGGTGGTGGTGTCCGCGTACTTCTCCGGCTCTGAAACCGGCATGATGACGTTAAACCGCTATCGCCTGCGCCATCTGGCCAAGCAGGGAAACCGTGCGGCAAGGCGCGTCGAAAAACTGCTGCGCAAGCCGGACCGCCTGATAAGCCTGGTGTTGATTGGCAATAACCTGGTCAATATTCTTGCTTCCGCCCTCGCCACTATCGTCGGCATTCGCCTTTACGGAAATGCGGGTGTCGCCATTGCCACCGGCGTACTGACCTTTGTTGTGCTGGTCTTTGCCGAAGTGCTGCCGAAAACCATCGCCGCACTCTATCCGGAAAAGGTCGCTTACCCCAGCAGCCTGCTGCTCGGCCCGCTGCAAATCCTGATGATGCCGCTGGTGTGGCTGCTGAACACCATTACCCGCCTGCTGATGCGCATGGTCGGCATTAAAGTCGACCATATTATCAGCACCGCGCTGAGTAAAGACGAGCTGCGCACCATCGTGCATGAATCCCGCTCACAAATGTCCAGGCGTAATCAGGACATGCTGCTCTCGGTGCTTGATCTCGAAAAAGTCAGCGTCGACGACATCATGGTGCCGCGTAACGAAATCGTCGGGATCAATATTAACGACGACTGGAAAGCTATCGTTCGCCAGCTTACCCACTCCCCGCACGGGCGCATTGTGCTCTACCGCGACACGCTGGACGACGCCATCGGCATGCTGCGCCTGCGCGAAGCTTACCGCCTGATGACCGAGAAAAAAGAGTTCACCAAAGAGGTGATGCTGCGCGCCGCCGATGAAATTTACTTTGTTCCGGAAGGCACGCCGCTCAACATTCAGCTGGTGAAGTTCCAGAGGAATAAGAAGAAAGTGGGCCTGGTGGTGGATGAATATGGCGATATTCAGGGCCTGGTGACGGTCGAAGATATTCTTGAAGAAATTGTGGGCGACTTCACAACGTCAATGTCGCCGACGCTGGCCGAAGAGGTCACGCCGCAAAACGATGGGTCGGTGATTATCGAGGGCAGCGCAAACGTGCGTGAGCTCAATAAAGCGTTCAACTGGACGCTGCCGGAAGACGATGCGCGCACGGTCAACGGCATGCTGCTGGAAGAGATTCAGGAGATCCCGGCTATCGGAACCCGTATACGCCTCGGGCAATACGACATCGACATTCTCGACGTGCAGGACAATATGATTAAGCAGGTCCGCGTGACGCCCGTTAAGCCGCTGCGCCAGAGCGTGGAGCAGTAGAGACAAAAAAGCCAGCCGCAGGGCTGGCTTTTGTTATTTGCGTGGCTATCAGGCTTTTGCTACTGAAACCATCGCGGCGCGGATAGTACGGCCATTCAGGGTGTAACCCTTCTGCATCACCATCAGCACATGATTCGGCGCAACGTCAGCAGACTCGACCATGGCGATAGCCTGGTGAACGTCCGGGTTAAACGGCACGTTAGTCTCGCCAACCACTTCAACACCAAACTTACGCACCACGTCGAGCATAGATTTCTGGGTCAGTTCGATGCCTTCAATCATCGGCGCTAAATCCGGATTAGCTTTATCGGCAACTTCCAGAGCGCGGTCCAGGCTGTCGATAACCGGCAACAGTTCGTTCACGAATTTCTCCAGTGCGAACTTGTGTGCCTTCTCAACATCCTGCTCGGTACGGCGACGCAGGTTTGCCAGTTCCGCCTGATGGCGCGGCTCGGCTTCACGTTCGCGCTGTTTTAATTCGGCCAGTTGAGCCTGCAAATTAGCAATCTGTTCGTCGCGCGGATCCACGACATCGGCACCTTCTACGGCCTCGACTTCATCGTGCTGGTCCATTGCAATATCTTCCGGGGCTTGCTCGCCAGGTGTTTTCTGTTCTTTACTACTCATGAAATTCTCCGCGTTTTTAGCATTCATCTCGCTGGTTCGCTTATTATGGGGATCAGTTTCAGGGTTTCAAGGGAACCTGTCATATTGTCACAGGAACGTCTGCGAATAAGGACCACCAGGATAATGAACAAACATTTCAACTGCATCGGTATTGTCGGGCACCCGCGTCACCCCACCGCCCTGACCACGCATGAAATGCTGTATCGCTGGCTGTGCGCCAAAGGCTATGAAGTGATGGTGGAACAGCAAATTGCGCAGGAACTTAACCTCAAGCAGGTGAAAACCGGCACGCTGGCGGAGATTGGCCAGCAGGCGGATTTAGCCGTGGTTGTGGGCGGGGATGGCAATATGCTGGGCGCGGCTCGCGTTCTGGCGCGCTACGACATAAAAGTTATCGGCATTAACCGTGGCAACTTAGGTTTCCTCACCGATCTCGACCCGGACAATGCTCAGCAGCAGCTGGCCGACGTGCTTGAAGGCCATTACATTACGGAACGCCGTTTTCTGCTGGAGGCTCAGGTATGCCAGCACGATACGCCGACGCGCCTCAGCACCGCCATTAACGAAGTGGTGCTGCACCCCGGTAAAGTCGCGCATATGATTGAGTTTGAAGTGTATATCGACGAAATATTTGCCTTCTCCCAGCGATCGGACGGGCTGATTATCTCCACGCCTACCGGCTCAACCGCCTACTCGCTTTCTGCCGGAGGCCCGATTCTGACGCCTTCCCTGGATGCGATAACCCTGGTGCCAATGTTCCCGCACACCCTTTCGGCACGCCCGCTGGTGATCAACAGCAGCAGCACCATCCGCCTGCGCTTTTCCCATATGCGTAGCGACCTTGAAATCAGCTGCGACAGCCAGATTGCGCTGCCTATTCAGGAAGGGGAAGACGTGCTTATCCGCCGGTGCGACTACCACCTCAACCTGATACACCCGAAAGATTACAGCTATTTCAATACATTAAGCTCAAAACTCGGCTGGTCAAAAAAATTATTCTAAAAAAGCCTCAGGCCACTTTACTGTATATAAAACCAGTTTATACTGTATGAAAACACAGTAACCAAATCGGACTCTAAATAATTCAGGTTGCAGCCAATACCTCTGCAACCTGGAGTATGCCGGGTACATACAGGAAGGTGGCTATGCTTGCCCAACTCACCATCAGTAACTTCGCTATCGTTCGTGAACTCGAAATCGACTTTCATCACGGTATGACGGCCATCACCGGGGAAACCGGTGCCGGTAAATCTATTGCTATAGATGCCCTGGGGCTGTGCCTCGGCGGCCGCGCGGAAGCCGATATGGTGCGTCAGGGAGCAAATCGCGCGGATCTCTGCGCCCGCTTTTCCCTGAAAGACACGCCGGCCGCCCTGCGCTGGCTGGAAGAAAACCAGCTTGAAGACGGCCGAGAGTGCCTGCTGCGCCGCGTCATCAGCAGCGATGGCCGCTCCCGCGGCTTTATCAACGGCACGGCGGTTCCGCTTTCTCAGCTGCGCGATCTCGGCCAGTTACTTATCCAGATCCACGGCCAGCACGCCCACCAGCTGTTACTCAAGCCCGAACACCAAAAAACCCTGCTTGATGGCTATGCGGGTGAGCACTCACTGGGTCAGCAGATGGCGGAGCGCTACCGTGAATGGCACCAGAGCTGCCGGTCTCTGGCTCAGCATCAGCAGCTTGCCCAGGAGCGCTCGGCAAAAGCCGAGCTGCTGCAATATCAGCTGAAAGAGCTTAACGAATTTGCGCCGGTAGCCGGTGAGTTTGAATTAATCGACGAAGAGTACAAGCGGCTAGCCAACAGCGGCCAGCTGCTTTCCACCAGCCAGCAGGCGCTGGACGTCCTTGCCGATGGCGAAGAGTGCAATCTGCAAAGCCAGCTGCATACCGTGCGCCATTTAATGGGGGAGCTGGTGGGAATGGACGATAAGCTATCCGGCGTGCTGGGGATGCTGGAAGAAGCGGCGATTCAACTTTCCGAGGCCAGCGATGAACTGCGCCACTACTGCGACCGGCTGGATCTTGACCCCAACCGCCTGCATGAGCTTGAGCAGCGCATTTCCCGGCAAATATCCCTTGCGCGCAAGCACCACATTTCCCCGGAAGAGCTGCCGATGTTTCACCAGAAACTGCTGGACGAACAGCAGCTGCTGGATGAGCAAACCGGCTCGCTGGAGGAAATGTTGCAGGCCGTCGCCCGGCATCATCAGCAGGCACTGACCATCGCCACGGCGCTGCACCAGAGCCGGGTAAAACACGCCGAAGAGCTGTGCCAGCTGATTACCGAAAGCATGCACTCTCTGTCTATGCCGCACGGCAAACTTGCCATCGAAGTCGAATTTAACGAAAACCACCTAACCGCTGAAGGCGCAGACCGCATTGATTTTCGCGTCAGCACTAACCCGGGACAGCCGCTGCAGCCGCTGGCGAAAGTGGCCTCCGGCGGGGAACTGTCGCGTATTGCGCTGGCTATTCAGGTCATTACGGCACGTAAGATGGAAACACCGGCGCTAATTTTTGATGAAGTAGACGTCGGCATCAGCGGCCCAACCGCTGCGGTGGTGGGCAAACTGCTGCGCCAGTTGGGTGAATCGACTCAGGTGATGTGCGTAACCCACCTGCCTCAGGTTGCAGGCTGCGGCCATCATCACTTCTTCGTCAGCAAAGAGACCGACGGTGAAATGACGGAAACCCATATGCAGCCGCTGGACAAACGCGCCCGCCTGCAAGAACTGGCGCGCCTGCTGGGCGGCAGTGAAGTCACCCGCAATACGCTGGCAAACGCCAAAGAGTTGCTGGCGGCATAAATCCTTCGCGGTGCACGGATTTTTTTCACGCCGTGCATCGCATAAAAAACAGTCACTCATCGGCTAATTGGCCATTCTGTTATATTTTCAGCCAACTTTTTTACGCTCCCACGGTCTGAGTTGAGCGCCTTAAGGTTTTAAACTGCTTAAAGGTCTATTATCATCGGCATTATACGAATAAGCCACGCACTACTCGGGCCCGAAAAGGAATCAAATCACTATGCGTTGTAAAATGCTGACTGCTGCCGCAGCGGTTCTTCTGATGTTGACCGCAGGCTGTTCCACTCTGGAGCGAGTGGTTTACCGCCCTGACATCAACCAGGGTAACTACCTGGCACCGAATGACATCTCCAAACTCCGCGTCGGTATGACACAACAGCAGGTTGCCTACACTCTCGGCACCCCGATGATGAGCGATCCGTTTGGCACCAACACCTGGTTCTACGTCTTCCGCCAGCAGCCGGGCCACGAAAACGTGACTCAACAAACGCTGACCCTGACGTTTAACAGCAGCGGCGTACTGACCAATATCGACAACAAGCCTGCCCTGACCAAAGGGGAATAAGGCTGTCGGGATGGACAAAAAGAAAGGTGCTTTTCAGCACCTTTCTTTTTTTGTGTTATTTCTGCGCCGAACGCTCGGCACGCTGCCGCCTCAGCTCTTTAGGGTCAGCAATTAAAGGGCGATAAATTTCCACTCTGTCACCGTCCTGCACAGCGTCACCGAGCTTCACGGGACGGCTGTAGATGCCCACTTTATTCTTCCGCAGGTCGATATCATCCCGCAGCTCCAGCAGACCGGAAGCGACGATCGCCTGTTCAACGGTGCTGCCTTCCTCGAGCTTTACCTTGCGCAAGTATTGCTTCTGGGGCAAAGCGTAAATCACCTCGACCTGAATCTCACGCGACACGATAGACCTCTTTGGCGCGGGTAGTGAATGCCTGAACCATGCTCCCGGCCAGCTCTTTAAAGATGCGGCCGAAGGCCAGCTCAATCAGCTTATTGGTAAACTCAAAATCGAGCTGGAACTCAATGCGGCAGGCATCTTCGCTAAGCGGAGTAAACTTCCAGCCGCCCATCAGAGATTTAAACGGGCCGTCCACCAGCTGCATCAAAATGCTCTGGTTATCGGTGAGAATATTACGGGTGGTGAAGGTTTTGCTGATCCCGGCTTTTGAAACATCTACCGCCGCCGTCATCTGATTGGCCGAAGCATCAATCACCCGGCTGCCGGTGCAGCCCGGTAAAAATTCCGGATAGGACTTTACGTCATTCACTAACTGATACATCTGCTCGGCGCTGTAAGGCACCAGGGCAGTACGGCTGATCTGCGGCATAGCAATTCCTGGGAGTCATAAAACGGACAAATAATAACATTTATCACCGCGCAAAGAAAAACTCTCTACCGCTCATGCTAAGATAAGCGCTTCTCCCTCGCGTAGGATGCGGGGTGTCTTTGAACTCCTGGAATAAGTATACTGAGCAGCACTATGACTAAGAAAAAAGCACACAAACCAGGCTCAGCCACCATTGCGCTAAACAAGCGCGCCCGCCATGAATACTTTATCGAAGATGAGATTGAAGCGGGTCTTGCGCTACAGGGCTGGGAAGTAAAATCACTGCGCGCCGGGAAAGCAAACATTGGCGATAGCTATGTCATTTTTAAAGATGGTGAAGCCTACTTGTTCGGCGCCAACTTTACCCCGCTGGCCGTGGCCTCCAGCCACGTCGTTTGCGACCCAACCCGTACCCGTAAACTGCTGCTGAACCAGCGCGAGCTGGATAACCTCTACGGCAGCGTTAGCCGCGACGGTTACACCATTGTGGCTTTATCGCTGTACTGGAAGAACGCCTGGTGCAAGGTAAAAATTGGCCTTGCCAAAGGTAAGAAGCAGCACGACAAGCGTACCGACGTGAAGGATCGCGAGTGGGCGCTGGATAAGGCACGAATTATGAAACACGCGGGCCGTTAAGCGCCAAACAATAATTTATCCGCCTGTGGCTCTTCTTCGGGAGAGCCATCATAAAAAAACATCCACGCTTTTTTATTTATCAGCTAATATGGTGTTCCGCCAAAAGTCACTTCAGCCTTAATTAAGCAGCACTAAAGGATATATGTTAATTTCTCCACATTCATTACGCGAAAAGATAAAAACCGCCTTCATCTGATATATAATATTTCTTTATTATTCCAGCCGATTATTCCTGCCGCTCTCACAAAATCAAAAATACATTCTGTTAATTTTTCACTACGCGCAGAGATCCTGCCAGCCTTAACGCCTCATCAACCCTTCTCCACACAGGGTTTTAGTCACTATTCATCTCTGCAAAAAACAGCCAACCGCTTCTATAGCATCAATAAAAACATATTAAAATCAATTATATTAACAAGCCGTCAACTTCCAGGAAGACAAAGGGTTTACCTGTATTGTCCGGGTGAGTCATAAAATTTCACTGGTACTTAAGAACTACTTACATTGGGTTAAATATGGCTTAAGTTGCGCATTCATTTTTTCCTGTCTATATCATCAATAGCCCCTTATCAATAAACGACGAGTATACGAGCCTGAGAATTAACTAATTTTCGATTCCGCAACGGAAACACCGTTACTTATTAATAATCACTGCCATCAATTTTTGATGAAAGGTCCCCTTTCGCCTGCTTTCAGCGCGAAGGAACCCGCTTACTTAAATTTTTGCTTTCGGTAATTAATTATACCGGGCATCAGACTACCACCACGTTCATCGCGAATGGAGTGATAAAAATGCGTGCAATGACAATTATTTCTAAATTAACCGGCGTAAAAAACAACGTCGAAGCCTCTGAAATCACGTTAAAAGGTCCATCAATTGTCGAGCTAAAAATCGAGCGCGATGAGATTGCCAATTTCACGCGCTCCGGACAGGACCTGGTCATCAAGCTCAATTCCGGCGAAACCATCACCGTTAAAAATTACTATGCCTTCGCCGATCAGGGCGGAAACCAGCTGGTACTGGAGGGCAAAGATGGCGTGCTGTGGTGGGTACAGGATCCGGAAACCGCTCTCCACTACGAGCAAATTGCCAATATTGATGAGGTGATGGCCGCTACCGGCGCACATTCCGAGGGCGGAGCCGCGTGGCCGTGGGTGTTAGGCGGGCTGGCAGTTGCCGCGGGGGGCGCGATTGCCGCAGCATCCAGCGGGGGCGGAGGTGGAAGCTCAGACAACGGTAGTAATCCGGGCAATCCCGGCAGACCAGATGTTACTCCACCAGCCGCGCCAACAGGCCTTACCGTATCGGCCGACGGGAAAACCATTACCGGCAACGCCGAAGCGGGCAGTACGGTAACCATCAAGGACGCAAACGGGAATGTGATTGGCTCTGGCACCGCAGGCAGCGACGGCAGCTTCACTATCCCCCTGAACACTCCACAACTCGGCGGTGAAACGCTCACCGCAACTGCCACCGATCCGTCCGGCAATACCGGGCCAGGCACTACGGTTATCGCCCCCAATATTCCGCTGCCGGGCGAACCAAGCATTACCGGCGTGACCAATGATAATGGCAATACCACAAACGGCGGGACCGTAAATAATAACCAGGCCACCAATGACAATACCCCAACCTTGCAGGGTAAAGGCCAGGCCGGGACAACCGTGCATATCTATGATAATGGCGTGCAAATTGGCACCGTCGTTGTCGGCTCTAACGGTACATGGAGCTTTACGCCTGGCAGCGCTCTGCCGGACGGCTCTCATGCCTTCACCGTCATCGCGACCAATGAAAGAGGCGAAAGCGCCACTTCCCCGGCGTACACCGTCACCATTGATACTGTGCCACCAGCTGTAGCAACCGGGCTGGTCGTCAGCCCGGATGGCGAAGTTCTTACCGGGCATGCAGAAGCCGGTAGCTCGATAACCATTAAAGATCCGAATGGCACGATCGTGGGTACCGGCACTGCCGATAACAACGGTAACATCACCATCACTCTGACAACGCCTCAGGTAGATGGCGAAACCTTGACCGCTGTGGTCACCGATCCGGCGGGCAACATCAGCCCTCCAGAAACCGTCACCGCCCCCAACGTTCTGCCGCCAGTAGAGCCAGTCATCACCGCAATCATTGACGATGTAGCCCCAAACACCGGGAACATAGGGAATAACCACACCACCAATGACAGCACCCCAACGCTTCAGGGGACAGGCCAGCCCGGCGACACCATCCATATTCTCTCTAACGGGGGGGAAATTGGTAGCGTGAAGGTTGATGTCAACGGAACGTGGAGCTTTACCCCATCCACCCCGTTGGGTGAGGGCACCTACACCTTTACAGCTTCAGCCTCCAACGTCCGGGGCGATAGCAGCGTTTCCGGCAGCTATACCGTTACCGTCGATACCACAGGGCCTGATGCACCAAATGGCTTACTGGTTTCTCCTGACGGTACAACCTTAACCGGTACAGCGGAAGCGGGCAGCACCGTCACCATCAAAGACGCTAATGGCAACGTTATTGGTACAGCTACCGCCGACCCAACTACCGGCGCATTCACCGTTACCCTGACCACGCCGCAGCTGGACGGCACCAACCTTAGCGCCGTTGCCAGCGATCCGGCAGGCAATACCGGGAATCCTGGTGCAGTAACCGCGCCGTTCTACCCGCTGCCGACTATTCCGGTTATCACGGCGATAATCGATAACGCGTTACCCAACGTGGGCACGGTTCCGAACAACCAGTCAACCAATGACCAGACCCCGACGATTCAGGGGACGGGCATTATTGGCGAAACTATTCATATCTTTGATAACGGGCTTGAGATTGGCACTACGGTAGTGGGAGCCGGTGGCACATGGAGCTTTACACCCGGTGCCAATCTGCTCGACGGCCCGCACAACTTCACCGCCACCGCCTCTAACATTCGCGGCGACAGCGGCAGCTCTGCGGGCTACAGCGTTACGGTTGATACCGTTGTCGATGCACCGGTACTCAGCCTGGTTGAAGATAATACTGGCTCCATCACTGGCCCTATCGGCAACAACGGCGTTACCGATGAGACAAAACCCGTCTTCAGCGGCACCGGTGAACCGGGCAGCTCGCTGACCATCTTTGATAATGGCCTTCCAATTGGCATGGTCACCGTCGGCAATGACGGTAAATGGACATTTACCCCAACCAACGCGATGGGTGAAGGCTCACATGCAATAACGCTGCAACAGACCGATCCGGCAGGTAACCTCAGTACCGTCACCGTCGGCCCAACCTTTACCATTGATTTCACACCACCGAACGCCGTTACGCTTAATCCGCGCGACCCGGACGGGACAACCGTGACCGGCACAGGGGAAATTGGCGCAACAGTCACCATTACCACCCTCTCTGGGGTCGTATTAGGCACCGCTCAAGTTGATGGCAGCGGCAACTTCTCCGTCACCCTGACGCCTGCGCAAACCCACGGTGAAGACCTTATCGCGAAGATTAGCGATGCAGCTGGAAACCAGGGGCCGAATACGCCATTCGAGGCCTCAAATTCCGGCTTCCCAACCGTCCCTGTTCTTATTTCAGTGACCGATGATGTCGGCGCAATTAAAGGGACGTTAACCAACGGCCAGGCAACGGATGACAACCGCCCTACCCTCAGCGGCACAGCTGAAGTGGGTTCCATCATCGCTGTCTTTGATAACGGCCTGCCTATTGGTTTTACTGCGGTTAATCCTGACGGCAGCTGGAGTTTCACCCCAACGTTGCCGCTGCTTGATGGTCCGCATTCCTTCACCGTGAGCGCCAACAACGGCCTGGGCGACAGCGGCATCTCTTCACCGTTTGGCGTAGTGGTTGATACCGCGGCTCCTCTGCCGCCAACCGGGCTTAGCGTCTCCAACGACGGCACAACGCTCACCGGGACAGCAGAAGCCAACAGTAAAGTGACCATCACCAACGCCAGCGGCACCGTACTTGGCACCGCGACGGCAGACGCTACGGGTCACTTCAGCGTGACGCTTTCCCCGGCTCAACTGAACGGTGAAGTTCTGACCGCGAAGGCCACCGACGTGGCGGGCAATACCGGACTGGGCGCCACAACTCCCGCACCGGATCACACACCGCCGAATGCACCGGGGAACCTCGCGGTGTCCGCCGATGGCCTGCAGTTAACCGGTACTGCCGAAGCTAACAGCGCCATCACCGTCAAAGACGGCAACGGAAACATCATCGGCGTGGGCACCACTGACATCACCGGGCATTTCGATATCTTGCTGGTGCCGCCGCAGCTTAACGGCCAGACGCTGCTGGTTACCGCCACGGATATCGCCACCAATACCAGTGCTCCGGCTACCGTTATTGCTCAGGATCACACGCCTCCTGCTCTGCCGACTAATCTAACGTTTAACGAAGACGGCACGGTACTGACCGGTAAAGCGGAGGCAGGCAGCACGGTAAAAGTGACCGATACGCTGGGCAACCCACTGGGCCAGGGCGTAGCAGGTCCGGACGGAAGCTTTACCATCACGCTGACCACGCCTCAGGCCAATGGTCAGCATCTGCAAGTGAACGCGACGGATGTCGCCGGGAATGCTGGACCGAACGCGCCAGTCACCGCGCCGGATATCACCCCGCCGAACATTCCGGTCATCGGTTCAGTAGTCGACAACGTGCCGGACCATACCGGTAACCTCAACAGCGGCGACCTGACCAACGACGATAAACCGACACTCTCCGGCACGGCCGAAGCTAACTCAACCGTGAAGATCTACGACAACGGTAATCTGATTGGCACCGTCAATGCCGACGGGACGGGGGCATGGACGTTTACGCCAACAACCGCTCTCGGCCAGGGTTCTCATAACCTGACCGTCACGGCTACCGACGCCGCAAACAATGTAAGCCAGCCAAGTGCCGCGTTTAACATCAACGTTGATTCGATTGCGCCAACAGCACCGACCATCACCCTGGTGAACGATGACGTCGGCACGGTTACTGGCCCGGTTAGCAATGGGGGAGCGACCAACGATCCTACTCCAACGCTTAGCGGCAGCGGTGAACCAGGCTCTACGATTACGATTTACGATGGGCTGAACCCGCTGGGAACCACCACCGTGAACGGCAGCGGCACCTGGACATTTACGCCAACCACGCCGTTGCTGGATGGGCCTCACGCCTTTACCGTCACGGCTTCAGATGCCGCAGGAAACGTCACCGCGCATTCCCCGCCGTGGAACGTTGAACTGATCACTGCCTTGCCAAACGCGCCGACGATCGGCGAGATAGTGGATAACGTTAACCCGGATCTTGGCCCAGTGCTGCCGGGCGGCGCAACCAACGATCCTCAACCCGTTATTAACGGGACGGCAGCCGCTGATGCGGTCGTCAAAATATACGATGGCACAACGCTTATCGGTACCGTCACGGCGGATGGCAGCGGAGCGTGGACATTCCAGCCAACTCAGCCGCTGAGCGAAGGCTCGCATACGCTTAATGTCTATGTGACGGATGCGGCCGGAAACACCAGCTCTGCCACAACGCAGATTGTGATTATCGACACCGCGCCTCCGGGAGCGCCTTCCATAGACGGCGCGCTGGGCAACGTCGCAGGTACGCCAATCACCCTGGTTAACGGCGGCAGTACCCAAAGTACCGAGCCGGTGCTCTCCGGTAAGGGCGAAGTGGGCGCCACCATCAAGCTGTACGCTGACGGCGGAACAACGCCAATCGGCAGCGCGGTCGTTGACGCCGACGGCAACTGGAGTATTACCCCAAATTCTCCGCTGGGTAGCGGGACTCATATCTTCACAACTACGGCAACGGACGCGGCAGGCAACGTCGGAGCACCTTCGGCCGAATTTACGCTGTCGGTTTACGCGACACCTCCGACTCAGCCTGTTGCGCCTACGGTAACTGACAACGTGCCGCCTGTAGTGGGAACCGTCGCCCCTGGCGGCAGCACCAACGACACGACGCCAACCTTTAGCGGCTCCGGCGTCGCGGGCTCCACCATCAACGTCTTCAACAACGGGAACGAGCTGGTCGGCACCACTATCGTGCGTTCAGACGGCACATGGAGCGTTACGCCGACAACGCCGTTTGGCGAAACAACCTACAACATCACCGTGCAGGTGACCGACCCGGCGGGCAACATCAGCCTGCCGTCTGCGCCGATCGCGATAATCGTAGACACCACGCCGCCAGCGGCACCGGCTATTGGCACCGTGGATGACAACGTTGGCCCGGTTACCGGCGCTATCACCAACGGGATTACCGACGACCCGAAACCAGTGTTCCACGGTACAGGGGAAATTGGTGCAACCGTCACGCTGTACAACGGCACCACGGCGATAGGCTCTGCGGTAGTAGACGGCACGGGTAACTGGACCATCACGCCGGATACCGCGCTGGCTAATGGCGAAAATACGATAACCGCTGTCCAGACCGACAAGGCTGGCAACGTCAGCGGGCCGTCAACCGATTATGTACTGACCGTCGATACCGTACCGCTTACCGCGCCGGTCGTCGTTGAAATCCAGGATAACGTCGGTCCAATTCAGACGCCGCTAGTCAACGGCAGCGTCACCGATGACACAACGCCAACCTTTACCGGCACCGGTAAAATCGGCAGCACGATTACGCTGTACGACACTAATGGCACAACCATTCTGGGTACCGGTACCGTAGGCCCGGACGGCAAATGGAGCATAACCACTTCCACGCTGTCGGAAGGCTCGCACAGCATTACCATTAAAGCGACCGATGATGTCGGCCATAGCGTTGGACCATCTGCGCCAATTGTGATTGACGTGGATATCACTGCTCCAGGAAATCCTACGGTTCTGGTCATTGATCCGACCGGTACCCTGGTCTCCGGTACCGCAGAAGCCGGGGCGACGGTGATTATCAAAGATTCCAGCGGCAACGTCCTGGGTACGGGAGTTGCAGCACCGATAACCGGTGCCTGGGTCGTTACGCTTTCACCGGCCCAGACTACTGGCGCACAGCTTACTGCCGTGGCACAGGATCCAGCAGGTAACCAGAGTGGTGGCGTGAACTTTAACGCAACGACCTCGATTATCCCTCACCCTCCGACCATTGACACCGTGATGGATGATGTCAGCCCGGTCACCGGGAATGTCGGTAAAGGTGCCTCGACCAACGATACGCTGCCGACGTTGAACGGCTCAGGTGCCACTGCCGGAGCTGCGGTTCATATCTATGTCGACGGAGTGCTGATCACTACAGTATCGGCAGACGGCGATGGAAAATGGACGTGGACCGTCACCGATCCTCTGGGCGAGGGGCTACATACCTTCGCGGTCAGCCAGAATGTGCTTGGCGTAGAAAGCGGCCTGTCACCTGCCTACAGCATCATCGTAGACACCATTTTGCCAAACCAGCCGGTTATCCTTTCCGTGGTGGACGATGTAGTGGGCGGTGCCCTCGGGCCGTTGACCAGCGGTCAGGCCACTAATGACGCCAAACCAACTCTCAGCGGTACCGCTGAGGCCGGGGCTACGGTGAGCATTCTCGATAACGGCACCGTTATCGGTACTGCCACCGCTAACGCCCTGGGTATCTGGACTTATACGCCGACAACCAATCTTGGCGAAGGCGCACACACGCTTACCGTCACGGCAACGGACGCCGCCGGTAACGTCAGCCCACCTTCCACCGGCTTTGTGGTAAATGTTGATACCGTCGCACCGGGAACGCCTGTTGTGCTGACGGTTACCAACGACATTACCTCCCAGCCAATCACTTCCGGCCAGCCGACCAACGACAATACGCCGACCTTTAGCGGCACCGCCGAGGCGGGAACCACGCTGACCTTCAAAGACGGCAATGTCATTATCGGTACCGTTACGGTGCCGGTGGGCGGTAGCTGGACCTTTAGCCCAACGGTTCCGCTGCTGGACGGCAGCCATAACATCACCGTGACCGCTACGGATGCGGCAGGTAACGCCAGCGGCCCGACCGCCGGGTTCAACGTGGTGGTGGATACCGTTCCGCCGATTGTGCCGATTATCCTCTCGGTAATAGACGACCAGACTCAGCCAGGTACCAACCTGCCGCTGATTAACGGCCAGTTGACGAAGGACACGCAGCCAACCCTGAGCGGGACGGCAGAAGCCAACGCCATCATCACCGTTAAAGACGGCAATAACGTGCTCGGCACGGCTCAGGCCGATGGTCTGGGTAACTGGACATTTACCCCGACCGGCCCGCTGGGACAGGGAACGCATACCCTGAACGTGACGGCAACCGATGCCGCAGGCAACGTCAGTAACACGGCCTCCTTTGGCGTGAATATTGACTCCGTCGCGCCAAATCCTCCGGTTATCGTCACCGTTCTGGATAACACCGCGCCGGTACTTGGGGCAATCACCAACGGCCAGGCCACCAACGAAACACGCCCTTCCCTTAGCGGGACGGCGGAAGCTAATGCCATCATCAAGGTCTACAGCGATGGCAACCTGATAGGCACCACCGTTGCCAACGGCTCTGGCGCATGGAGCCTGACGCCGGTGGCCGCACTCGGCAACGGCCCACATACGTTAACCGTCACCGCTACCGACGCAGCTGGCAACGTCAGTAATCCGTCTAACGGCTTCGCGTTAACCGTGGACACCATTGCACCGAATGCGCCGACTATCGGCACCGTTGCGGATGCGGTGGGGCCAATCACCGGGAACCTGACCAGCGGCCAGGTAACCGACGATACTCGCCCAACGCTGACCGGCACTGCCGAAGCTAACGCCAGCGTTAAGATTTACGATAACGGGAACCTGATTGGCACCGTACAGGCCGACGGCACCGGAGCATGGAGCTTCAGGCCGTCGACCGGGTTAACCAACGGCGGCCATGCGCTGACGGTCACCGCAACGGATGCCGCCGGCAACGTCAGCCTGCCATCTGCGCCGTTTAACGTGGTGGTAGATACCATCGCCCCTACTCAGCCGATTGTCATTCAGGCCTTTGACGATGTTGGCCCGGTTCAGGGACCGCTGGTGAGTGGTTCAACTACCGACGATACCCAGCCAGTGCTCAGCGGTACTGCGGAGGCTAACGCCACCATTAAGATTTACGATGGCGGCAACCTGATTGGCACAGTTACCGCCAACGCGCTGGGCGTCTGGAGCTTCACGCCGGGCACCGCGTTAGCCCCCGGGCAGCATGTGTTCACCGTCACGGCATCCGATGCCGCCGGTAACACCAGCGTTGTGTCAGCCGACTTCACCCTGAACATCGTCAGCGGCGTATCGAATACGCCAGTGCTGACCTCGGTAGTGGATGATGTCGTCGGTGGTGTGGTAGGTCCGTTAACTAATGGCCAGGCGACTAACGATGCACGTCCGACCCTGAACGGGACGGCGGATGCCAACAGCACCATCAAAATTTACGATGGCGGCAACCTGATAGGCACCGTGACCGCTAACGTACTCGGCGTCTGGGTGTTCACGCCGCCGAGCGCGCTGGCAAACGGCTCGCACACCTTTACCATCACCGCCACTAACGGCGCAGGCGTGGTCAGTAGTCCGACAGCTGGCTTCACCGTAGTCGTGGATACCGTTGCGCCTAACCAGCCGGCGATCACCTCCGTGGTGGATGACATTGGCCCTATCACCGGCCCGGTTGGCAACAATCAGCCGACGGATGACACTCGCCCTACCCTGAACGGCACCGCGGAAGCCAACGCTACAATCAATATCTTTGATAACGGCGTACTTCTTGGCACCACGACGGCAAACGGCAGCGGCGTCTGGACATTTACGCCAACGCTGCCGCTGCTCCAGGGCAACCATTCATTTACCGTAACGGCTACGGATGCAGCAGGTAACGTCAGCGTAACGTCGGTGCCTGCCGGTATTGTCGTCGATACCGTGCCGCCGCTGGCCCCAACCGGCCTGACGGTGAATGCTACGGGCACAGTAGTAACCGGCCTTGCCGAAGCCAACAGCACCGTAACCATTACCTCCGCAACGGGAACGGTACTGGGTACGGCGAAAGCGGACGGTAGCGGTAACTTCAGCATCACCCTTTCTCCTGCGCAGACCAGCGGCCAGTCTCTGCTTGCCTTTGCTCAGGATGCTGCGGGTAATACAGGGGTTTCCGCAGGCTTCACCGCGCCGTTCACCGGCGTACCGGGGCTGCCGGTTATCACCAGCATCGTTGACGATGTTCTGCCGAAAACCGGCATCGTCGGTAACGGCCAGAGCACCAACGATACCCGTCCGACGATTAACGGCACCGCCGAAGCCAACGCCACCGTTAAGATTTACGACAACGGTGCGTTGCTGGGCACGGTAACCGCGAATGCGAGCGGCGTCTGGACGTTTACCCCAACCGGTGCACTGGGTGATGGCGTCCATGCCTTTACCGCTACGGCAACCAACGCCAACGGTACGGGCGCTGCGTCTCTGGCAACCTCGGTAATTGTCGATACCATTCCGCCGCTGATCCCAACCGGGGTTATCAGCGCCGATGGTTCAACGATCACCGGCGTAGCGGAAGCGAACAGCACCGTGACCATTACGCTGCCGGGCGGGATAACCGTCACCGGTACGGCAAACGCTTCTGGCGCATTCAGCATTACGCTGCCGACTCGCCAGATTGAAGGCCAGTCTCTGTCGATATCTGCCGCCGATGCCGCCGGGAACGTCTCGCCGTCGCTGTCGATCACCGCGCCTGTCCTGCCTCTGGCAGCAAGCAGCAACGTGGTCGATCTGGCGCTGACCAGTAACGCAGAAATCACCGCCGCGCACTACAGTGGCTACGGTAGCCTGCTGATTGGTGCGCTGGGCAACGTGGCTTCGGTTCTCGGCAGCAATACCGCGCAGGTTGGCTTTACCATCGGCAACGGCGCTACCGGGCATATCACGATTAACGCCGCCGCGACCGGCGTAGTGCTTTCACTGCTCAATACGCTGGAAATTGCTATCCAGAAATATGATGCAGCCACCAACTCATGGACTACGATTGTTGACTCGTCTTTACCGCAGTTCCTTAATCTGCTGACGCTGGGTGCCACTGGCGTGACCCTGAACCTCGACGGGCTGGGCGAAGGGCAATACCGCGTACTGGGTTATAACACCAGCCTGCTGGCCACCGGCGCGACGACGAACCTTGCAGTGACCGTCGAGCAAACCAGCGCTGGCGTCGTCAGCGGCACCACCACCTCGGACGGTAACGTAATTACCGACGCAGGCCCTGGCGGTGCGGTGGATAACGCCCCTACCGGCACCGTGGTAACGGCTATCACTGATGCTAACGGCGTGAGCCATACCGTTGGCGCAGGCGGGCTGGATATTCAGGGCAAATATGGCACCCTGCATATCAACCAGGACGGCAGCTATACCTACACCTTAACCAATACGTCGGCCACGGTACTGGGCCGCACGGAGAACTTCACCTACACCATTACCCATAACGGCGTCAGCGACTCTGCACAGCTGATTGTTTCCCTGGGTAACGGCGCACCGGCCAGCACGGTCACCGCAACGGATAACACCGCTTCTCTGACTTACGGCACCGATGTTGCTGCCGTTGACCACGGCGCATCGCAGCAGACCGGCCTGTCCGTGCTGAGCGTGGGCCTGGGTAACGTGGTCAACCTCAACCTGCTTGCCAATATGAGCAACCCGATTCTGTTTGATGTCGCAGACGGGTCGACTCGTACCATGACGCTGCAGGCGAACGTTGGCGGGGTTGCGCTGCTTTCCACCTTTGACCTGTATATCTACAAGTTCAACGTGGCCACCCAGCAGTATGAACAGTTCCAGGTGCAGAAAACCTGGCTGACGGCTCCGCTGTTGGGTGGCTCATCAGGCCAGCTGACCGTGACTCTGGGCGGCGGGGATTACCTGTTCCTGCTGATGAACGCCAGCGGCGTATCGGTGCTGACCAGCTACACGCTGAACATTCTCCAGGATCACACCTACGCGGTAGACAGCCTGGCGGCGTCGACCACCGGCAACGTGATGCAGGATGATATCGCCCCGGCAGGAAGCCTGCTGACGGCGGTGAACGGCGTGGCAATTTCGGCGACCGGCACCACCACCATCAACGGCAAGTTCGGTACGCTGACTATTGATGCGCACGGCAACTACACCTATACGCTGAAAAGCGGCGTGGGTGCAGACGGTATCAATACGCCAGACAGCTTCGTTTATACCGTTACCGCGCCAAATGGCGATACCGGGACCGCGTCGCTGAACATCACCGCAACGCCGCACACCGTGGATGCCGTGAACGACATCAGCTCGATTATGGCTATTGCGTCAACGCAGAACACTGCGGCTTACGCGAGTGCCAACGTCGGTTCAGCGACCTGGACCACTGCGCTGTTGGCATCCAGCCACGGCAACGGCAGCGGTACGTTCACCATTGCGGACAACACCACGCTGGGCGGAGCCGCCCTGGTGTTCAAAGTGGCTTCCGGTCTGGCGTTGGGTGGGTTGTCTGTGACCTGGACGCTGAGCGACGGTCAGGGCCATACCTATACCGGTACCTTTAGCGGCAGCGCGCTGTTGGGCGGCACGGCCATTATTCCGGTTACGGACCTGCATTCGGGCACCTGGACGCTGAGCTATGTTGGCAACATGGGGCCGCTAAGCGTAGGGAACATCACCATTACCCCAACGGTCACCGGGACTTCGCACCTGCTGGACAGCTTCACGGCGCAGAGCACCGTCGTACACGGCAATCTGTACGACGGTAGCGACTCTGCCGGTGCGTCAGACCAGCTTGGCAGCGTCCACACCCTGTTGACGATCAACGGCGTGAACGGCAGCACGGCCACCCTGAACCCGCTCACCAACAGCAACGCGGTAGCGACAATTCAGGGGCAGTACGGCACGCTGACCATCGATATCGGCGGGAACTATACCTACACCCTGAAGGCGGGTGTAGCGCCGGGATCGATCGTCAATAAGGAGACTTTCACCTACACCCTGAACGATCAGAACGGGCATTCAGACAGCGCTACGCTGACCATCAACATGAACCCGCAGTTCGTCAGCACCGCCTACGGAGACATCATCAACGGTTCGTCGGCCTACGCCGATACGCTGGTCTACCACGTCCTTGCAGGCGGCGCGAACGACGGTACGGGCGGCAATGGTGCGGACGTCTGGAAGAACTTCTCGCTCGCCCAGGGCGACCAGATCAACGTCCACGACCTGCTCGTTGGCTGGAACGGACAGACATCAACGCTGGGCAATTACCTGAACGTCGCTACCGTCGGCAATAACACGGTCATCTCTATCGACCGCGACGGCAACGCCGGAACGTTCCACTCAACCACCCTTGTCACTTTGGAGAACGTGCACACCACACTCGACGAGCTTATCCAGAACAACCACATAGTTGCCTGATAGTACAAGCGGAACAGCCCCGGGCGCGCAGACGCCCGGGGAATAAGACAGAAACGCAGTGCCATTTATTAGGGAAAAAACATGGGAAAAATACAGCCTGTTGCGTTATGGCTGGCTTGTGGTCTGTTTTCACTCCAGGCCTGGGCCGACGATACACCTGCTTCTATTACGACTCAGGGCCTCGCTCAGCAACAAGAGCTGCCCTCACTCGATGGCTCAACCGCCCTCCCGCTGAATGCCCCTGCGCCCGGAACTTTAACGCTTAACGATGCGGTCAACCGCTCCGTCACCTGGCACCCCAGCATTCGTGAAGCAATAGGCAAACTTTACGGCCAGTCCGAACAAATTAACGTCGCGAAATCCAAATACTACCCGCAGATAAGCGCCGGAATGAATAACGGCTACACCAACACCTACAGCAACAGCGGATACAGCCCATCGCTGGTGCTTTCACTGTCCCAGATGCTGTATGACTTTGGCAAAGTGGCAAGCCAGGTACGCGCCGAAACCGCCGGGGAAGCTCAAGCTCAGGCCAACGTGCTGGTGAGTATCGATAGCGTCGGGCACGACACCGCCGTGGCGATGGTGCAGGTGCAACTCTGGCAGCAGATGGTCGACATAGCCAAAGAGCAGCTGGATGCGCTCTCGGCGATTGGCCGCCTGACCCAGCAGCGCAACGATGAAGGAGCAACCTCGATGTCCGACGTGGTGCAGACCGATGCGCGTATCGAGTCCGCCCGTTCGCAGCTGATTCAGTACCAGTCCAACCTCGACAGCACTCAAGCAACGCTGATGAGCCAACTCGGCTGGACCAGCCTCAACAAGATCAGCCCCGACTTCCCGAAAAAGCTGAACAACAGCTGCGATGTAGCGAAGCCTGATGACCGCCTGGTGCCTGCCGTTCTCGCGGCCTGGGCCCAGTCAAACGTCGCCCAGGCAAACCTCGACTACGCCAATTCGCAGATGACGCCAACTATCTCGCTGGAACCCTCCGTTCAGCACTATCTGAACAAGAACTACTCCGGCAGTGAAGTGCTGGATCGCACGCAATACTCGGCGTATATCCGCGTTGAAATGCCGATTTACCAGGGCGGCGGCCTGACCGCAAGACGCAACGCCGCAAGCCACGCGCTTGAGGCGGCGCAATCCGGCGTAGACAGAGTTCGCCTCGACGTGCGTCAAAAACTGATGGAGTCCCGCAGCCAGGCACTTAGCCTGGTCACCGCGCTCCAGGTCTTGCAGCGCCAGGAGCAGCTAAGCGCCCGTACCCGCGAGCTATATCAGCAGCAGTATCTCGACCTGGGCTCGCGTCCGCTGCTGGACGTGCTCAACGCCGAGCAGGAAGTCTACCAGGCGCGCTTCGCGCAGCAACAAACGCTGAGCCAGCTCCATCAATTGCAGCTTAACTGCCTGTACAACACCGGCAGAATGCGTAACGCATTTGGTCTGGAACACCGCAACATCCAGTCACTGGAGATCCAGCCATGAGCCAGACAGCCCCTCCCGCCGGGGAGTTTTTAAGCGAACAGGCACTGACCCAATGGGCTCATGCCATCAGCCACGTTGCCGGGCATTACCGGGTGGTTTGCTCGCCCGGCACCATTCAGGCCAACGCCCCGTGGTTTAAAGATAAGACAATGGTTCCAGCCCTGACGCAGCTTTCACGCCAGGCAGGGCTATCCTTCCACCTGCTCGGCAACACCGAAAAGGCGATTGCCCAGTGGCGGCTGCCGGTAGTAGTGAACTTAGCCAGCGGCCAGATCGCGGTAATCGAACAGTTTGACGGTGTAGATACGGTGGATATCTGCTACTTCGACGACGAACGCCACACCAACCGACAGTCGCTTAGCAAACTGCTGCCTGAAATCCGTTTTGTTGCCGCCCTACGCCCGCTCTCGGCCTTGAAAGACAGCCGGGTTGACGCCTACATCTCACGCTTCAGCCCCGACTGGATGAAAGAGCTTATTATGCTCGACGTTCGCCCCTACGGCCCGGTGATGCTCGCAGCCTTCTGGGTGAACGTACTTTCACTGGCGGGCATTTTGTTCTCGATGCAGGTTTACGATCGGGTCATTCCCGCCCAGTCGTTCCCGACGCTTTATGTGCTGGCAACCGGCGTGCTGATCGCCGTAGTGTTCGGCTTTATCCTCAAAGTCACTCGCAGCAATATTATGGACGTGTTGGGCAAGCGAGCCGATATGCGCATTTCCGATCGCGTATTCAGCCACGCCCTGCGGTTACGCAACAGCGCGGTTCCCCGCTCCACCGGCAGCTTTATTTCACAGCTGCGCGAGCTGGAGCAGATCCGCGAGATGATCACCTCCTCGACCATCTCCACCATTGTCGATCTGCCTTTCTTTCTGCTGTTTGTGGTCGTGCTGGCGATCATCGCCCCGCAGCTGGCGTGGATAGCCCCGGTAGCGGCGGTCCTGATGGTGCTCCCCGGTCTGCTGCTACAGAAAAAGCTGGCAACGCTCGCTAATCAGGCAGCTCATGAATCCACCCTGCGTAATGCTGTACTGGTGGAAAGCGTGCAAGGGCTGGAGGACATCAAGCTGATGCAGGCGGAAAATCGCTTCCTGCAACAATGGAACAGCTATATCCGCATTACTGCCGAGTCTGGCCTGAAAACCCGCGAACTGACCCAGGGCTTAATCAGCTGGGGCATGACTATCCAAAGTCTGGTGTTTGTGGTGGTGATTTTGTTCGGCGCTCCGCTGGTTATTGAGGGCGAAATGACCACAGGTGCTATGGTCGCCGCTTCGATGCTGGCCTCAAGGATGATTGCCCCGATGGCAAACCTCTGCGGTGTGCTCGCACGCTGGCAGCAGGTCAAAGCCGCCAAACAGGGGCTGGACAGCATTATGCAACTGCCGGTGGAAACCCAGCGTGATGAAAACCTCATCCACAAGGATATTTTCCACGGTCACTATCTGTTTGAAAGTGCCCAATTCAAATACCACAGCGAAGATCCGCGCATTCCGCTACGCATTGCCCGCCTGGAGATCCAGCGCGGCGAGCGCATTGCCGTGCTCGGGCGCAACGGCGCGGGCAAATCTACTCTGCTCCAGGCGCTAGCCGGAGGCGTCGATCTGGCAAGCGGCGAAGCCCGGCTCGACGATCTCGCTATGTCGCAAATCGACATGGCGGATCTGCGCCGCAATATTGGGTTCCTGAGCCAGAATGCCAGATTGTTCTACGGCACGCTGCGGGAAAACCTCACCCTCGGCGCACCACACGCCAGCGACGACGCTATCTTCGAAGTGCTGGAAGTCAGCGGCGCAAGCAACTTCGTGAAGCATCTGCCGAAGGGATTGGATCATCCAATAATGGAAGGCGGCAGCGGACTTTCCGGAGGGCAACGGCAGTCAGTCCTGCTGGCTCGCATGCTGCTGAGATCGCCCAACATCGTGCTGCTCGACGAGCCTACCGCCTCGCTGGACGATCATACTGAAAGAGAGTTTATTCAGCGCCTGAACCAGTGGCTCGGCCACCGCACGCTGGTTGTTGCCACCCACCGCGTGCCGGTGCTTGAACTGGTGGAGCGAGTGCTGGTGCTAAAAGATGGCCAGCTCGTGATGGATGCGCCGAAGGCTCAGGCACTCGGTACAGCAAGACCGGTTCCGACTACGGCACCGGCCGCCGCCCAGACACCACCGCGGGAGTGGAACAATGAAAACCAGTCAGCATGACGTCACCATGGATGACCCGGACATCCAGCGCGAAAGCGAATTCTCCGGAGCAAGCCGCATCATCCTGCTCATCACGCTGCTGTTTATTCTGTTTGGCGTCTGGGCGTGGTTCGGCACCCTGGATGAAGTCTCGACAGGCACCGGGAAAGTCGTACCCAGCTCCCGCGAGCAGATCCTCCAGTCACTGGACGGCGGGATCGTCACCGAACTGTTGGTGCATGAAGGAGACAAAGTGCAGGCCGGACAGATAGTCGCTCGTCTTGATCCTACAAGATCAGAGTCCAACGTGGGCGAGAGTGCGGCCCGCTACCGTGCCTCTCTGGCCTCAAGCGCCAGGCTCTATGCAGAGGTTAACGATGCGACACTAAAGTTTCCCGACTCGCTAAAAGCATGGCCGGATCTCATCGCTTCCGAAACCCGTTTGTTTAAAACCCGGCGGGCGCAGCTAAACGACTCAGAGGCCGAACTGAGGGATGCGTTGGTATCGGTCAACAAAGAGCTGGATATCACCCAACGGCTGGTAAAAAGCGGCGCAGCGAGCCACGTAGAAGTGCTGCGCCTACAGCGGCAGAAAAGCGACCTGGGCTTAAGGATCACCGACCTGCGCTCACAGTATTACGTTCAGGCGCGCGAGGCGCTGTCTAAAGCCAATGCCGAAGTAGATATGCTGGCCTCTATCATTAAGGGCCGCGAAGACTCGGTAACCCGCATGACGGTGCGCTCACCGGTACGCGGCATCGTGAAAAATATCCAGGTCACCACCATCGGCGGCGTTATTCCACCGAACGGTGAGATGATGGAAATTGTGCCGGTGGACGACCATCTTTTGATCGAGGCACGGCTTTCACCTCGCGACATCGCCTTTATTCACCCAGGCCAGCGCGCGCTGGTGAAAATCACAGCCTACGATTACGCCATTTACGGCGGTCTTGAAGGCGTGGTGGAGACCATCTCCCCGGACACGATTCAGGACAAAGTGAAGCCAGAAATTGTTTACTACCGGGTGTTTATCCGCACCAACCAGGATTATCTGGTGAACAAAATTGGCCGCCACTTCTCCATTTCTCCGGGCATGGTGGCGACCGTGGATATTAAAACCGGGCAGAAAACTATCATTGAGTACCTGATTAAGCCGTTCAATCGTGCCCGGGAGGCGCTGCGCGAGCGTTAATTAACCGCCTATCCCGCTGTCGCTTAAGGCATTTTGTACAACTTGCGTACAGCGGGAATTCTCTGTGTACGGCTGGTCAGCGCGGTGATAAATCTGTTATACTCCGTTTCAACACATTGGGGCTGATTCTGGATTCGACGGGATTTGCGAAACCCAAGGTGCATGCCGAGGGGCGGTTGGCCTCGTAAAAAGCCGCAAAAAAATAGTCGCAAACGACGAAAACTACGCTTTAGCAGCTTAATAACCTGCTAAGAGCCCTCTCTCCCTAGCTTCCGCTCTTAAGACGGGGATCAAAGAGAGGTCAAACCCAAAAGAGATCGTGTGGATGCCTTGCCTGGGGTTGAAGCATTAAAACTAATCAGGATAGTCTGGTAATGGCGTGTCTGTCCGCAGTTGCCCGGCGAATGTAAAGACTGACTAAGCATGTAGTACCGAGGATGTAGAAATTTCGGACGGGGGTTCAAATCCCCCCAGCTCCACCAAATGATGATCCGGATACGTCCGGTGAAGTACAGAAAGCCCGCACGGCACAAGCCCTGCGGGCTTTTTTGTGTCTGTCGTTGTCCGAGAACATCCAGCTAAATCCGGTGATTATTGGTATACGTTTAGGTATACGGTAGGATGTATACCTAAAAGCGTATACCAATTCATGAAGGAGCGGCCACAGTGGCACGGACAACACGCCCCCTGACCAACACCGAAGTTCTGCGCGCCAAAGCGTTAGAGAAGGATCTAACGCTGCATGATGGCGATGGACTTTTCATGATAGTGAAAACCAGCGGGAAAAAGCTCTGGCGTTTCCGTTATCAACGTCCGGCAACAAAGCAGCGAACAATGATGGGGCTTGGTGCTTTCCCTGCCCTTTCTCTTGCTGACGCCCGAGGGTTAAGAACTGATTACCTTGCCTTATTAGCCAACGGAATCGACCCGCAAATTCAAGCTGAAGTTGCAGAGGAACAGCAGCAAATCGCACTGGACAGTATTTTTTCAACGGTCGCCGCTAACTGGTTTCAGCTCAAAAGCAAAAGCGTTACCCCTGATTACGCGAAAGACATTTGGCGCTCACTGGAGAAAGATGTATTCCCTGCCATTGGTGAGATCCCCGTTCAGCAAATCAAAGCCCGAACACTGGTTGAAGCCCTTGAACCAATCAAAGCTCGTGGAGCACTCGAGACAGTGCGTCGGCTTGTGCAGCGCATTAACGAGATAATGATTTATGCCGTAAACACAGGTCTGATTGATGCCAATCCAGCATCAGGTATCGGAATGGCCTTTGAGAAGCCCAAAAAACAAAACATGCCGACGTTGCGGCCAGAAGAATTGCCGAAGCTGATGCGTTCTCTAGTCATGTCAAATCTGTCTGTTCCGACTCGCTGTCTAATTGAATGGCAACTCCTGACACTGGTGCGCCCTTCTGAGGCTTCTGGCACCCGATGGGAAGAAATCGATCTCGATGCAAAGCTATGGACGATTCCGGCAGAACGGATGAAGGCCAAGCGTGAGCATGTTGTTCCTTTATCTTCTCAGGCGTTAGATATTCTGGACATAATGAAGCCTATAAGTGCTAACCGGGAGTATGTTTTTCCAAGTAGAAATGATCCAAAGCAGCCAATGAATAGCCAAACAGCTAATGCTGCTTTAAAACGGATTGGATATGGGGGTAAATTAGTAGCACATGGTTTGCGCTCAATAGCGAGTACTGCAATGAATGAAGCTGGCTTGAATTCAGATGTGATTGAAGCAGCACTAGCTCATAGTGACAAAAATGAAGTTAGGAGAGCCTACAACCGTACAACATATTTGAATCAAAGAAAGGAAATAATGAGTTGGTGGGGAGATTCCATATACTCATTATCACTTATAAAAAAGGATATATCATGAGTAAATTCCAAAAAATAGACTTAGCATATGACTTCTTAATTGAAAAAGAAAAACAAGGCGCAACCTTTAAATTATCGGAGCTATCAGAAGCCAGCACATGGTCTTTAAAAACATGCTCAACACATATTTCAAAGAAGCTTAATTCCTATTTTCAGAGGGAGGGCGACGACTATATAACTAATGGTCTTTTATTCTTAAGTAAAAACGATTTCAGAGCAGCTCTAAGCCAGATATCATCTCTAACCAATAATTACTCAAGAAAAGGGATTCTTTTAAATAAATCTAAAGAGTTTGCAATACTCGCGGTTTCCACTTACAACAACCCGACTATAAAATTCAAAACATATGGATTTATAATCAACATGAATATAGCATTCACATCACTTTTTCATGCTATATTTGAAAAAAACGAGGTCGACTACTATCACAAAAATGGTGCAGGAAATACAATTCTCATCGATGGAGAAGAAAAAGCATGGGAATTAAAAGAATGCACAGAAAAATATTGGCCCGGGGTCAACTCACCAATTAAATCTAACCTTCACTTCCTTATAGGTCTTAGAAACAAAATAGAGCATCGCTTCCTCCCTGTCATAGACTTAATGTGTAGCGGAGAATGTCAAGCAGCATTAACCAACTTTGAAAATATTATAACTAAAGAGTTTGGTGATGAGCATGCATTATTAGTAAACCTTGCTGTATCCATGCAACTTAGTCGAGTATCTTCAGAGGCCAAAGTAGAAGCATTAAAACAATTCCAATCACAGAATTACGCCGTAGTTAGGGAGTTCATGGAAGCACAACAACATGAGTTGAGTGCAGAAGCATTAGAGAGCCAAGAGTACCGCATCAAAGCTTTTTTAATTCCAAAGATAGGGAATCATGCCTCATCATCAGATCTATCTATTGAATTTGTTAATTTTAGAAAGCTTAGTGATGAAGAAAAAGCACAGTATGAACAGGGCATAACATTTATAAAAGAAGTAAGAAGCCCTTATATTCATAAACCATCAGACATTGTTTCAAAAGTAAAAGAAACTCATGTTTTCTTCAATATGGCTTTGCATACAAAGTGCTGGAAGTTCTTCGATGCTAGGCCAGTGGAAATGAATAATGACTACAAGGGAATATATTCTGGCTTTGTCTTAGGCTTCAACAATTATCTTTACTCTAACGATTGGGTGTTATTTTTAAATGAACAACTTAGTAACAATGACACCCTACAACGCATCCGCGCCTCCTGAAGGAAATATATATGGCAAGTTTTTTTCGTTTAGACAGAGATTGGGGATTCTTGCAAGCTTTAGATGAGATAAACTCTCATTACAAGCCCGGAGGAATGGTCTCCGGAATGGCAAGGAATGTTCAGATACAAAATTGGGGAGTTCTTGTTGGAAGAACTCGTGCACTTGCTGAAGTTGAATTAGCGATATCCCTTGCGGGTTCAAAATCTAAGCTATGTAAGATAATACAAATCTCAGCCCCATCCCTTAATATGATGATTGATTTTTTCGAGAGTCTACCTAATGATATTAATAAGCAGGGAATCCAACAGGGAACGTCCATATCCGGACATTTATTGCTTCGCCAGATTGGGAAAGGTGGGAATGCAGTAGTATGGAAAACAAGAACAACAAATAACAACCTGCATATAATGAAGATTGCTAAACGTAGTAAAGGCATAGCATTATCACGCTTTGATGATGAAATATCCACATTAAATAGAATCAAAGCTATAAGGAACAAGAACCTTCACACAATCCCTATCATTAATAGTTATAGCAACTTGGACGATGATGGTTTTGCCTGGTTTACAATGCCAGAAGCCATCCCTTTGGAAAAACATTTTGAAAAACACGCATCCACACCTCTAACCATATTAAAAGGCATGCTGGATGTCTGTAAAACAATTGAAATACTTCACACCCAAGACATTTACCATCGAGATATAAAACCAGATAACATACTTATCTATCAACATAAGTGGTCTCTTGGTGATTTTGGCATTGCCACTTTCCCCAATAAAGAAAAAATCACTAAAGAAGGTGCCAAAATGGGTTCCCTGCATTACTACGCACCAGAAATGTTAAGCAGTTCTCAAGAAAATTCTGGTATGTATGCTGACATATACAGCTATGCAAAGTCATTATGGGCCTTATTAAGCGGAAATAAGTATCCCATTGCTGGGGAGCTTAGATTAGACCGTCCTGAGGCAAAGTTATCTACTTACTGCATGTTGGATAAAATAGAGTTACTGGATGAAGTCATATCAGCTTGTACAAGCTATACACCGAAAAACAGACCTTCAATATCAGAGTTAAGAGCTGTAATTGAAAAGGTCATAGAAAATAAATAATACATCAGCTCAGCGCGCAATGCTCTCCCCGCCACGCCTGCCCGCTTCAGGGGGCGGTTTTAATGCAGGTGCATGAGGAGGCTCAGGCCGCGCCAGCGCTGGTGCGGCGGGGGATGAAAAAATACGGGGAATAAATGCAAAACCATGCAGCGTATGCATGCATGGTTATTTTTTTAAATAAAAGCGGATTTTTTTGGGCGGGGGATGCGGATTTTTTGCAGTTCTGCGTGGCCTGTTACTGCATGAAAATCGGGCTCAGTGTCTGGCCTGATTATCTGTCCGGGATGCTCTGTCAGGCCGGAAGCCGATGGCCGTCAGGATATCCCGGTCGTCCTCCGCATAATCCACCTTAACCCCGCTTGCCAGATGAACGGATAAGGCTTCGCGGATACTGGCGGCTGCGCGGTCGAGGGCACATTCCCTGACTCTTTCCGGCAGTTCGCTGAGATGCATCAGCTCAGGTGCCAGGGCAACGGCCAGCGCCGTGCCGTTCTCCTGCATAAAGGCATGGAGCTGGCGACGGATGCTGATTCGCTGTACCGCCTCATGGTCGCGGATGTAACACCCGGCAGACTGGCTGACCTCCCGCTTTTTCAGGTCGGCGGCATCGCGCAGCGCCTGTATTTCTTCCGGCTCCGGGGGGCGTCCGGTGAGCTCCCGTTCCCGGAGTATCATCTCTGCCTGTGCCAGCCCGGATTTGGCATTTAGCCAGGCGGTTTTGCTTTTCTGGCAGACCTCAAAAGCCTGCTCCAGTGGTGTACGGTTCATAGCTGTTCTCCTGAATCAGTGGCGCAGTGACGAGCGGGCGCAGTCCAGCACGCGACGGGGTGGCACAGTGGCCGCCGGAGCAGGCTCTGGCGGGGCGGTCTCTGCCGGGGGGCGTATCACCTCGTCAATGGATTCAATGGTGCGGAACGTGGCCGAACAGAACACATTGACGCACTGGAGATAGCTCTGTTTGACGTTATCCGACAGGTAACGACTGGTGCGCACATGGGCGGCCTTTTTGCAGAACGGGCAGCGCATCATGCTCTTGCCCTCGCCGCTGCCTGCGCTTTTTCCTTCAGGGCGACCTCATCAGCCAGTCTGCGCTGGTGCCAGGACGCATTTTGCTGGGCGGCTGTCTGGTATTTACTCATATCGACGCCGGGAAGTTCAGGGCGATTGAGGCCAAGCTGCGAGATAACCGGCTCCTGATTCATATCCCATGCGTAGAACTCACTCTGAGCGAATACCGTGCCGCCCAGCTCAGCCATCAGGGTGGCATGGGGCTGTTTTTCCCCTTTAATCTGCATGGCGCGCAGGCGGAGCCTGAATGCCCGCACCAGAGCCGGAGAGATATTCTGGATGGCGGCTGACCACTCATGCTGTGCATACACGACCAGGGCGTCACGGTGGGTATTGATACATGCCATGCCGGACTCGCGGGAAGCGGCCTCGGCCTGCGCTTTTTCTTCCCTGAGACCCGCCACCATCTCAGTTTTCAGCGCAATAAGGTCATTTGCTATCTCACGGTCGGCGACCTGCTGGTAGCGCTCGGCTTTCATTTCCGGGGTCATCGCCCCCAGCACCTCCCGGAAGCGGCTGCGCCAGCTTTTTTCAGCCTGTTCACACTCCTTCTTCGCGCTCTCGATTTCCTGCTCGTTGCGGGTAATCGCCTGTGTTGCCTCCTCCAGTTTCAGCATATTGTCCGCGTGCACGGCTTTTGCCTGGCTGAAGGCTGTCATCGCATTATTGAGGTCGGTCTCAGCTTTCTGTCTGGCCGGTTCATTCACGGTTTCCAGTGCGGCATTGATAACCGCGCGGGTGGTCTCATCCTGGGTACTGCCAAGGGTTTTCATTACTGCGCTAAACATGTCTGCTTTCATCGTCGGGCTCTCTCTGTGTTTTCAACCTGACGCCATTCTGCCGCTCACCAGACAACAACTCGATGCATTGCGGTTGTGGCACCGGTGGCACAAACAGACCTTAAAAATCAGGCTGGCCAGAGAAAGGTCTCAGGAAACCCCTGTTTCTGTTTGTTTTTTTATATATAACTCTTCACCACTGTTCACCATAAAGAAAAAGATAAGTAATACAGTAAGTTAAAGGGTGAACAGTTGAGGGTCTGACTGTTCACCGTCTGTTCACCACTGTTCACCGGCAAATTTTATTGTTATCAGTACAATTAGATTTTTTGATTATTAATATCAGATTATTAATAAATAAAAGGAATAGGTTTGATTGCATTGAATTGCAGGGAATTGCAAACATTTGCCACTGTTTGCCATTTGACCTATCGGTGAAAAGTCAATGTTTGTTTTTGCGAAAATCAAACATGACCTGAGGAAAAATATATACATAATAAGGAGCTACCTGAAGCCGGACGGACACGCCCGGCGCTGTATGGACTTTATGAGGTAGCCCGATGCACACCGCTTTTTCTTCTCCGTCTTCTGCCCCTGCGGCACCGCTGATGCCGGTTTCTGATATCACCCGGGAGCGTTTTTTACGCCTGCCCGAAGTGCTTCACCTGTGCGGCCTGTCCCGCTCCACGGTCTATGACCTCATCAGCCGGAACGCTTTCCCTCAGCAGATTTCCCTCGGCGGGAAAAATGTGGCCTGGGCGCACTCCGAAATCACCGCCTGGATGGCCGACCGTATCGCCGCCCGTAACCGGGGCTGCGACGCATGAAGCTCCCCGTTCTGCAAAAAGCCCCTTTTTCTGGCTTGCTTCCGTTGTGTGTTTCCTGGTACAGTTTTCCCGCTGTCGCAAAATCGGCAGCCGGAATTGGCGTTCCGTGCAACTTATTGGCGACCTTAGACGCGCCTTGCGTCTTTTTTTACGTCGTGGCTCAGACACACCCATTTTCCGGGCTGTGGTGTTTATTCTTACACCGTGGTTCTTTCAAGATAATGGTAGTCCGGGCGGGGCAGCCTTCGGGCTGGCCGGTTTCCAATAAGGCCGGTTACGCCAACCCCGTTCGGGCTACCACCAGTGAAATTGGCGTTTCCGGTGGTAGCAATAACCGCTACTTATTGGAGGCTGCCATCATGGCTACAACCCTCACCCTGTCACACCCGCAATTCGTCTTTGTTTTCGCTGCCGTTCGCCGCGCCGACCGTAAACGCCGTGTCTGTATGCTCCGCACCGTCGCCGGGGATGAGCGTGCCGCCCGTCTTTCCCTCGTTCGCGACTACATCCTCTCGTTTGCCGGTCGTCTGCCGGTGGCGGAGGTGCTCGCATGAAAAAGCCGACCCTCACCCTGAAAGACCTCGAATGCCTGGAGCACCTGCGTAACGTCGGCCAGCTCGTCACAGAGATGGCACAGGATCAGGACTGCACCACGCTGAAACATGCCCCGGAACAGCGCTTACAGCTCACCTCCGTGATTTACCTCATGACCGCCCAGCTCGACGGCGTGGTCGAGCGCTGCAATCAGCGTTGGCTTACCGGGGAGGCAAGCGTATGAAAAAGACCTTAACCCCCGTCCTGCGTGCCGCCCTGTATCGCCGCGCCGTGGCCTGTGCCTGGCTGACGGTGTGCGAGCGCCAGCAGCGGTATCCGCACCTCACCCTTGAGGCGCTGGAGAGCGCCATCGCCGCCGAGCTGGAGGGATTCTACCTGCGCCAGCACGGCGAGGAGAAAGGCCGCCTGATTGCCTGCGCTCTGCTGGAAGATTTGATGGAGGCCGGCGCCCTGAAAGCTGCCCCGGCGCTGTCCTTCCTCGGGCTGGCTGTGATGGATGAACTTTGCGCCCGGCATATCACGCCGCCGGTTCTGCACTGAGGGAGAGAACAGGAATGAAAATGAACGTAACGGAAACCGTAAAACAGGCCTGCGGCCACTGGCCGCACATTCTCCCGGCGCTGGGGGTGAAGGTCATTAAAAACCGGCATCAGGCCTGCCCGGTCTGCGGCGGGGCTGACCGCTTCCGCTTTGACGATAAAGAAGGGCGCGGGACGTGGTTCTGTAACCAGTGTGGCGCGGGTGACGGGCTGAAACTGGTTGAGAAGGTCTTAGGTCTGAGCGCCGGAGAGGCCGCGAAACAGGTCAATGCCGTGACCGGCAGCCTGTCGCCGGTTGCCCCGGCGGTCATTGCCGCAGCGGAGGCCGAAACCGATGCCAGCCGCAAAGCGGCGGCTGAGCTGGCCGCGAAACTGACGGAGAAAACCCGCCCGGCCACCGGCAACGCCTACCTGACCCGCAAGGGCTTCCCCGACCGGGAATGCCTGACGCTGACGACCGGCCACAAGACCGGCGGCGTGAGCTATCGCGCCGGGGATATGGTGGTGCCGCTGCACGATGACAGCGGGGCGCTGGTAAACCTCCAGTTTATTAACGCGGAGGGGCTCAAACGAACCCTGAAAGGCGGCCAGGTGAAAGGGGCATGTCATACCCTCGAAGGGCAGAAACAGGCCGGAAAACGGCTGTGGATTGCCGAGGGCTATGCCACGGCGCTGACCGTGCATCACCTCACCGGGGAAACGGTGTGGGTGGCGCTGTCCTCCGTGAACCTCCTTTCTCTGGCGAGCCTTGCCCGGAAGAAATACCCGGCCTGCCAGATTGTGCTGGCCGCTGACCGCGACCTCAACGGCGACGGCCAGACGAAAGCCAGCGCCGCCGCGACAGCCTGCGAGGGACTGGTCGCCCTGCCACCGGTCTTTGGTGACTGGAATGACGCGCATGTACAGCAGGGGGAAGTGGTAACCCGTCAGGCGCTGAGGGATGCCCTGAAACCGCCGGTCGCCAGCCCGTTCGATACCATGAGCGAGGCTGAATATACCGCCATGAGTACCAGTGAAAAGGCGATGCGGGTGCATGAGCATTACGGCGAAGCGCTGGCGGTTGACCCGAACGGCCAGCTCCTGTCCCGTTATGAGGCCGGAGCCTGGAAGGTTATCTCCCCGGCAGACTTCTCCCGCGACGTGGCCGCGCTCTTTCAGCGTCTGCGCGCCCCGTTCTCGTCGGGGAAAATAGCCTCGGTGGTGGAGACCCTGAAACTGATTATCCCCCGGCAGGACGCCCCGGCACGGCGTCTGATTGGTTTCCGCAATGGTGTGCTGGATACCGGTACCGGGACGTTCAGCCCGCACAATAAAGCGCACTGGCTGCGTACCCTGTGTGAGGTGGACTTTACCCCGCCGGTGGAAGGAGAGACGCTGGAGACCCACGCCCCGAATTTCTGGCGCTGGCTCGACCGGGCGGCCAGCAATAATCCGGCCAAACGCGATGTGATTCTGGCGGCGCTGTTTATGGTGCTGGCGAACCGCTACGACTGGCAGCTCTTTCTCGAGGTGACCGGGCCGGGCGGCAGCGGGAAAAGTATTCTGGCCGAAATCGCGACCCTGCTCGCCGGGGAAGATAACGCCACCTCCGCTGATATCGATACGCTGGAAGACCCCCGCAAACGTGCTTCCCTCATTGGCTTCTCGCTTATCCGTCTGCCTGACCAGGAGAAATGGAGTGGGGACGGTGCCGGGCTCAAAGCCATCACCGGCGGGGATGCAGTCTCGGTTGATCCGAAATACCAGAATCCCTACTCAACGCATATTCCGGCGGTGATTCTGGCCGTGAACAACAACCCGATGCGCTTCAACGACCGCAGCGGCGGCGTGTCGCGTCGCCGGGTGATTATCCACTTCCCGGAGCAGATTGCCCCGGAGGAGCGCGACCCGCAGCTCCGCGACAAAATTGCCTGTGAGCTGGCCGTGATTGTGCGCCAGTTAATGCAGCGGTTCAGCGACCCGATGAGTGCCCGCGCGCTGCTCCAGTCACAGCAGAACTCCGACGAGGCGCTCAGCATTAAACGCGACGCTGACCCGACCTTTGATTTTTGCGGCTACCTTGAAGCCCTGCCGCAGACCAACGGGATGTTTATGGGCAATGCGAATATCGTCCCGCGCCAGCCCCGGAATTACCTCTATCATGCCTATCTGGTGTATATGGAGGCCAACGGCTACCGGAACGTGCTGAGCCTGAAAATGTTCGGACTCGGGCTGCCGGTGATGCTGAAGGAATACGGGCTGAACTACGAGAAGCGGCACACGAAGCAGGGCACACAAACCAACCTGACACTGAAAGAGGAAAGCAACGGCGAGTGGCTGCCGAAGTGCGACGAGCCCGAAGCGACATAACCTACACAGACCGGCATTCGCCGGTCTTTTTGTATCTGGCGACACCGAAGGTGAACATTCCACTGTTCACCCTTCACCGTATATTCACCCGCTAACACAATGAAAATAAAGTGAAAAAACGCAGGGTGAACAGAGTGAACAATAAAACCAGAAAAAACTTTTTTACCCCCTCCCGGCATCACCCCCTCCCACAGCCTGCGGCAAACAGAACGGCCAGCCCCTTGCCTGGGTGAAGAATCGATTGTTCACTCTTCACCATCTCATCACCACTTATATTTATGATACTAAACAGAAAAATCATGAGGTGAACAGAGTGAACAGTTATACGGAAAAAAAGAATTTTTTGAGGATAATCAGATATGGAACGGAGGTGTAAAAATCAGTAGGCTGAAAGCATTGGTATACGCTTAGGTATACAACCGAAAGTTGAATTAGTAAAAATTCAATAAAAACATATCATTGAGTAGAATATTCAGACTCCCCCAGCCCACCAAAATTCTTTGTTGATGGTCACCAGAGCCTGATATGAAGTCCTGAAAGCCCGCATGACGCAAGTTGTGCGGGCTTTTTTGTGTCCACATTTTGACTGGTTCTCGAGTAAGGATTCTTGCAGGTGCCGTTAACTGCGCAGGGAAAGAGCTAAGCGCAGCCTAGTGAAGAAGATCGCAGATCGGCAAAGCAGAGAACTCCCCTAAATGCTTTTCCGATTCAACTTCCGCAGCAGTTTTCCCGTGTTTATGGCAATAAGATACAAACTCGCACCGAAGTTCCGACGTGGAGTTGCATTGATTGTGACAGAACACCGGAGCGATCGACGAGTCGGCAATTTCAGCGCGTATATACTCGGCAATATCCTTTGAAATATTAGAGAGTAAGGAAGAAATGACACGGCACAGAGCACGATAGTTATAGTGATTGTCATTGTGGAGCCGCATGCCTTCGCGATAAAGCACGGAGTGATCCTTCGAACGTACTAGTTCAACCCGAATAATGGACTGCCCGTTATGGCTAATTTCGGATCCGGTAATGTAATAATCAGCTTTTGACTTTTCGATTGCCAGCAAGAAATCACTATAATCCTGGAATGCCCGAGTGATTGAGGATGAAACAATCTCGATTGGAATATCATTATTTATCTTTATACGCTGAAGCCACTCAACTAATTGATCTTGCAAAAATGCCGAAGCTATTTTGTTTTTCATATCAAATGGGAATAGCGCAAGACTACAGTTTTCGGTTAATTCAGCGCCACTGAACGTCGTGCTGGGTTCTAACGATCCGGTCTTTTGACTTTCTGAATCGGTGAACATCTTAACGGATGAAAGCAGTCGATAGCCTTTTCCGTAAATGGTCTTAATAAAACGCTTTTTATCCGTTTGCCCGAGTACTCTGCGAAGAACATAAATGCAGCGGGTAAGAGACTCATCAGAAACAATTCCGCCCTTCCAGACTTTACTAATAATCTCCTCTTTGGAGATCATGCTATTGGCTCGCTCCAGCAGCAGATGAAGAACCGCGCTTTCTTTAGGGGCCAGCTCGACTTCACCCTTGTGATCGCAGATCAATCGCCCCTGCCTGAAACAAAAACTCTCAAATTTGTAGTAGATGACATTCATAATATGTAATTCCCTTTACAAAAACAAATGAGGTTAGATCACTTAATAAGTTACAAACATCATTTTAAAACATTGAGAAAGCTCAATCGATTAAATATATAAATCCGGGAGACAAACATGGCAAAGATGCCAATAACGCCGGGCATAATCATTTTCCAAAAAACTACCAGGGATGCTGTTAAACGAGGCCTAGTTTTTCATCAAAAAAAATGTCCGTCAAGTTAGCCGGAGCAACGTTCAAAACAAACAACAAGCATTTGAAAACAAAGGGGATTAATGAATTAATAATATTTTTCAGGCTAAATTTTGCGCATTAACGGCAATCAGTTTAGAGCATAATATTGTAAGAAGCGATTAGCTATCCGCTTTTATCAGCATAAAATGCTGAGGCGAGGTAATGCAATTTATTTATAATACCTTTGAATTAAATGTTAATCTTACAGTATTAAATAATACGCTCATAAAGAGACGTTGAGAATAACTAATTATGGCAACGGGACAATAATTGTCAGAGTGATTGCTGTAGAAATAATTAACAGGCAATACTGCTGGTAGAATAGCGGAGGGAGGAAGGTGATGGATTGGGTTGGAATACCGCGATGGCGCAACATCACTGCTGTAATGGCGCCAGGCATTATGGCATTTTGCCTGAAATCAGGCAGTTTGATTTAAAACAGTAAGTTAACACTCCAGATAGCGATTGACCGCCTGCTCCCAGCTGACCCTATTGGAAAAATTAAAATCGGCGGCATTGAAAGGATCAATAAACATGTAGTCAGGCCGGTATTCAGGCGTTCCGGCCTCCTTTACCCTTTGACATAGTTCATCTCTTTTTTGGCCATCGTTCATTTTTAGCTGCACATTATCCCAAAATGCCTTTTTTTGTTGGCCGCTAAGTGAATCGATACTTTCTTTGAGTAACCTGCTGTGCCGCGCATGCGCATATTGACTGTCCACCCGCCTCGCATCATACCAGGTTTTACTTCCTGCCAGGGCATAGAGAAAGGTTGCATCGCCCCACTCCCGCGATTTAATACAATTATTCATTCTTTGGTAGAGTTGAGCGGGCAAGTCAGCCGCAATAAACCTCATATCACTTTCACATTGCACCTGCTGGAGGTCTGCCGCTCCCTTTCCTGAAAGAGATTTACCCGGAGACTGACACCCGGAGATAAGCACCGGGACAGGCAACAATAGTAAAGCCAAAAGCTTACCAGTCGGCATTTTCATCATCTTTGATTCCATTTGATAACAGGATATTTTGCTTCCATTCTTCATACATAATAGTAAAGCCGAAATTAGGCGGACTCGCTTCTTTAGAGGCCATTTCATCAAGCGTCTTTATCTTTTCATGCGCATTCAGCTCATTCGATTGACGGGCGGTGAATGCAGAGCTATCTATATTCATGGTATTACTCCTCATGATGTTGAGTATCACGCATTGCTTCATCACATTGCGGATAACGAAGGGAAAGTTGTTCATGGAGATGCTGTATGGCCTGCTCAGATATTTTTTGATGGTCTGGATAAAAATCTATTCCTCCGGTTAATGTCTCGACGCTAGAATAGATAAATTCCTCTGGGAAAAATTCGGCAAGCCGTTCTTTATATTTAAAAACAAAACGCGGCTCGTGGTGATATTCAAAAACCACCGAACCGGCATGCTTACCTTCCACCACACGAGACAGGCCCGTTCGGAATCGGCGATTCGCATAGGGCATTAGAATACAGACTGGAGAATTTTTATCATCTTTATCAAGTTCATCAACCCATTGCTCCAGCACGTTGAGAATAACGGCTTCCTCATCAAGGATGTCTGACAATAAAATTTTAATATCCTTCTGAACCTTAAGATAAAGCTCATGGGCGTAACTCGAATTATTATCAATAAATTGGCAAACAGAATCGATAGACATCAACAATCCACGTTCATAACCGACACGATAAGCTTCTTTTTGAATATTATCGCTTTCCTGCGCGGCCTGCTTAATAAGCTGTTTAGCCCTGGTTTTCGCCTGCCAGAGCAGCCCATCGCCCTCCCTGATTTTCTTCAACGTTTTGGAAGGGATGAGCACGTTTTCGAGTGCTTTATGAGGTGCTATGTTAGTGATTTCTTTTGGCATATTGAATGGCCATCCTTACCAATATTTCATTGTCATTCCGCTGCAAAATAAAACCATCCGACATATTCACCTCAGCCTGTTTTTGAAATAAAAGAGGAATGCGTTCTTTCATTAGTAATGAAACATCAGAACTAAAGGTCATTAATTCCCGATATGCAAGGAAACTCAAACACTCCCAGGTAATATCTCCTCTAAAATCATCCCTTGAGCCTGTTAATTCGCACTGCGTGAATTGAAAAGTCAGGGGATCAAGTTTGAACATTAAGCCATTATAAGCAAGAGCGGAACGATACCTGTGGCAGGCTGCCATAAAAGCAGCTTTAGCCAGTACCGCCCAGTGGTGGGCGAGATAATTTTCTTTGCTATTCGATAAATCGATATCTCCCGTTGAAAGCCCATACTGATGCAAAATAATATCGTTGATAATGCTGCGACATCTTGCTGTAGCCAGCTTTTTGGGGAGTAAAAAACGCTTTGGATGGATCCATGAAATAGGATCGTAGATAATATATTTTACATCAGCGTGCATCATTAGAGCCTTTGAAATCAGCACCCGGTTCCGCATCTGAATGACCCTTTTCAGGCTCTAAATCCGATTTATCCGGCACATCGTCACCTGTTATGGCACCTCCGCCGCTTCGTTCATTTTTATGAAAAATCGGGCGCCGCCGCATTGTCTCTTTCAGAGAATGGCCATTTTTTTTGAAGAACAAGATGAAAAGAAGAGCGCTGGCAAATAACAGACCTACGATCAGCAACAACGACGTTACCGAGAATGATTTATCAGGTGCTACAACGGGTGGAACTCGCTGTACGTCATCAGTTTTAGAAAGCACAACGGAGATATTATCGTAATCAATATTATCAAAGCTGTTCTTTAAAAACCTTTTCACATCACCAATCAGAAGCGACGGATCCACAATGCGCTCGTCATAGTTAAGCAACGATGACAAATGAACTGGCTTTTTGTTTCGCTCCCCCTCACCGGCATCAAAATCGTAGCTGACATGCACCCGAGCGGAGACAACGCCACGAATTGAAAGCAATGACTGAGCAAGACGTTGCTCTATTCCAGAATATAAACGCGCTTTTTCGGCACGCGGGGAAGAGACCAGAGAGTCGGCTGGGAACATCTGCGCGATCTCCATCTTTGGCGCCCGAGGCAAGCCATATGTCGACATGAGATCAACGGCTGCGGCAAAGTCCTTCGGATCAACAGAAACGCTAAACCCTTCTTTTGCAGAATCTTTTTTGTCAGCCGAAATGTTATTGCGCTGCAACAGCGCAATAACCTCGTTCGCCTGGCTTTGATCAAGGCCTTTCAGCAGCTGTTCCTGCTTACAACCCGTAAGCAGCAGAATCATTAACGGCAGAACAAGATATAATTTTTTCATCATCAGGAACGCAGTAAAGTCTCTACAGCACTGACGCCTTTACGGGTCAGGGTACTGATCATTGAAACGTGCAAATTATAATCAGAGGTTCTTTGCTGTAGCCGGAATAACTCAGCCGGATCGGAGGTGACTCTTGCCTGCTGAAGCTTATTAATAACGTCAGCTTGTTCAGCCTGAACCGTCGTAGATGTTTTTGCGTATGCCTGAATCATACGCTCCTCCAGCGACAGTGACGTAGGATCAGACATTGTAATATCCGATGCCTGACCGGTGAATGCCTGAATAGAATTCAAAGCTATACTCATAGTCTTTCTCTTAATAATCCATTAGCGGAAGTTAGTAATAATTGCGGAAGCAACGTCCTTATAAACCTTCACAACGTTAGATTGTGCATTTCGGTAAAGCGTATATTCCGAAAGGCGAGACTGATATTCAGCCAACAGCTGTGGGTTGGATGGATCCTCAGTTAACTTTTTTAAAGTATCTCCTAACTCAGTATTTAATTCGGTTACACCCTCGTCAAACGTGTGGGATGTATGGGACAAAAAACCGTCCCAGACGTAGGCCGTTGCCCTTGGGCTATCTACTGGCGAACTCATGTTATAACTCCTTATGTAAGCTTCTCGGGAAATACCAATGGCCAGGTGATAGTTTCACATATCCCTGTGTTCCATACTTATACGACTTGCCTTTCAGCCAGTCATTTTTCAGCTCGAGGGCGAATTGCACGTACTCTCCCCCCCAAGCCTGATAGTAGCGAGTAATAAACTCTTTCAATCTTTCCAGTTCGCCATCTTCAATGGCTCCCCGAATAACAAAAGTTACGCTATTTCCGTTATTGATTTCGGTAAACGACAGAGCCATTTTTTTCAGGCCGTCAGCAGCGAGTGATTTTATTTTTTTATCAGAAATCTCAGAAATGGCGATGCTGTTGGCATAAGCAACATTTTTGATCAATGCGGCAATAAATCTATCTCTTTCCACATCGCTTAATCTGGTGCGCTCAGCGCTTATTTCAAGCACCGGATGTTTAACATCTGCAAGTCTTATTCGATGAAATTTCACCTGAGGCCAGTTACTCTCAATCCACTTGCCGAGCCGTTGCTCTTCGGCCCCTAAGGTCAGCACCTTTGTGCGATAAGGCTGTGGAATACGGACCATGGATTGAATCGCCCATTGAGCCGATTTATCATCGTCTGCAAGCACGTAAATAATTTTGTCATTGCCGTACACAATCTGATAGCTATCTGACGACTTATTCAAAAAATCAGCCACGGAGGTTATCTGCCGCTGTGTTTCAGTCAGCCATGTGTACCCGGCGAAAGAGATGCACCCCACAATTCCCAGAGCAACCAGAGCTTTCCACCACTGCTTTTTGGGGGCTCTACTCAGAGGTTCGACGGTGTTTTTTTTGGCTTCGTTAAGTTTATCGTTCGAATAGAATAGAATTTCATCTGAAAAACTGCCGTCCGCCTCTCGCCAGGCTAGCTTTTGCCCTCCGACGGCCACAATCTGGTTAGCCGGAAAAACGCTTTCCGGCGTAGCATCATCCTGAATCTCTCTCAAGATAACCGGCTCGCCGTCATCCTCTGGCACCAGAACTTCAAAATTTGAACCATTCTCTTTTGCCGGAATATAAATAGTATTTTCCGGTAAAAGCGTTCCATGATGCTGCTGACGAATAGCCTGTTCATCACTAATGATGAAGAGTGTTTTTCCCGATACAAGGGTAAACTCACATCCGCGTAACATTCCATTTAACAGGCGAACGACCAGGTGTTTCCCGGGTCCACCGTTTTCTCTTTCTTCTAACATAACGAAGCACATGCCCTTGTAATCAAGGATGAATACAATAATCCATCAACCCTGGAGACAGGATACATTGAGCGGTACGGAACATCCTGATTCAATTACAATGAAAAAATGATAGGCAACCTGTGCAGATAACAGAAGGAAAGCAATTGCAGATTTGAGATTAAATTAAAATCAGTTAGGTATCTTTAAAAGATATATCTTATCAATCACAAACAACGACAAGAGGCCACATTCTGGCTAAAATACCTTCTTTTTGGCATCACTTTCCCATCATTATTTGCAGCAGAAATAACATTACCGGATAAATGAGAGATAAAGAACGGGAGAAAAACAAATACCCGCGTTAAAAACTTTCTTAACAGGATAACATCTTAGAGATTGCAAGTGTTTAAGCTCACCCTCATCGAGTATAACGCTGCTAAGGATGTCGTACTCTATCAGATTGCAAAAATCATAAATAGCTCTCCGAAATTTATTTTTCAGACTGACACTTTTTAATTTTTATCGTTTCAGAAATAGCCACTCTACGCGTGGAATACGTGTCGTTGCTTTTTATAAAAACTTACGTTACCAGAACCATAAGTATTCATTACTCATGATAACTGCTGGCTGGTGGACAGCGCTTTGCCGACTATAGAATACAGGTCTTTAACATATTCCGTTTCAGCAAGAAACTCCTCCTTATATTCAATTTTGAATTTATCTTCCAGCGCCAGAGATATATCGAGCAATGCCAATGAATCAGCCAGTAAGTCGTAACAGAGATGTTTTTCTGGTTGTACACCGTGAATAGAGCAGTTCAGCGTTGATGCGACTATTTCGTTAACCGCGCTAACAATATTATACTGAGTCATCATTCTCGTTATTCATTCCCCCCGAAGGGGGAATTACCTTAGTTATTTTTTATTTGCCGGGCCGTTAAAGAATGGCGTAGCCTGAGCCGAACCACGACTGCCAATATAGCCCTTATTTTGGCGATCCATGTAAGTCTGCGCACGTGGGCCTTTATTAGCCTGGCCGCCCTGTACGCCATCTTTTTGGAATTTTAGATCGCTATTATTCTGTGCAACAACCCTTTGTCCTTGCGTAGCACCAACCATTTTATGACCCGTGGCAGGCAGCTGGCTTACGGTGTTACTGACATTTTGCGAATTAACCGACTGGCGGGACTCTCGTGCAAAAGAAGCATCAGCACTCTCACTGTTAGCTCCTGAACCCGCCACTTTTGGCTCCGACACCTTACGATCACGCGCAAAACTGGAAGGCACGCTACGCGCGGCGGAAGAGCCCGGGCCGCCTAAATAACCATTGGTCGCTCCCACCGGCGGATGTTTTTTCGCTGGCTGATGATTGAGGTTTTGAGGGGCTGTATGTGCTCTCGCCTCAGCACCGTGCTGGCTTGCTGCCTTAGCCGTGTTTTGTAAATAAACCGACTGCTTTGGGATTGCGGCATTTTTATCTGGCGCTGCCCGACCGGCTGCTCCGCCCCGCACGGGATTATTCACGCCAGCAAAATCGGAGGGAACGGCACGCGCACCGGACGAGCCAGGGCTACCTAAATAACTTCTGCTCATGTTTACCGGAGGATGTTTTTTCGCCGGCTGATTCTTCGCCCCTGCCACACTTTGCGCACCTGCCTCAGGCTTTACAGCGTTACGCTGGACGTTGCCCACCACCGTTTCCGCCGTAGCCTTTTGTACCGTTGCATGCACCTGAGCGGAATTAATCAGAGGTGAAGCCTGCATCATTGCATGTTGCCCGATATGGGTCTGGGCTCCCGCTTTCATCCCTCGATCATCGGCGGCCCGTTGTTCCACAGCGGATTTCCGCCCCTGAATATCCCCCTGAGTTTGAACAGCAACCTTCGCTGACTCCACACCTACTGTTTGCGTTTCTCGCCCAATACCGGCTTTCCCTTTTTCGCGAGCAGAATCTGACGGTACGGAACGAGCACCGGATGAGCCAGGGCTACCAAAATAGCTATTTGTCGTCTCCACCGGAGGATATTTAGCTGACTGCTTATTCGATGCTCCGGCATCGCGTGTTGCCTGCTGCGTTACCGTAGCCGAGAGTGTGGAAGACCGTGAGACAGCTTCCGTGCGTATGCTAGTACGCACTGTCTCTTTGGATATATTTTTCTGGGACGTTGAATTTGCCTGAGCAAAGGCTCGATTACCTGCAACAGCCGGCCCTGCGTTGGTTGCCGCTTGAGCTGATACTCCCGGCGTCTGCGCCCCACGCCCGACGCCCACTCCGGAATTATCGCTGGCTTTATTACGCCCCGCATCCGAAGGCGTTGAACGCGCCCCGGACGAACCCGGGCTACCGAAGTAGCTGGTGCTGGCATCAACCGTAGGGTGTTTTACCGCCTTCGCCGTTTGCTGACCCGCAGTGCGCATCTCAGGCTTAACGCCCATAGCCTGTTCACTCCCTGCGAAGGTTGCTTTGTCCGCTTTTACCGGCTGCGCCTGAACGTCGGGCCGGGCCGTTGATGGCTGAGAGGATAAGCCAACCGTCTGCGCCCCGCGCCCGACGCCCCCGCCGGAATTACCGCTGGCTTTATTACGCCCCGCATCCGACGGCGTTGAGCGCGCCCCGGACGAACCCGGGCTACCGAAGTAGCTGGTGCTGGCATCAACCGTAGGGTGTTTTATCGCCTTCGCCGTTTGCTGACCAGCAGCGTGCATCTCAGGCTTAACGCCCATAGCCTGTTCACTTCCTGCGGAGGTTGCCTTGTCCGCTTTTACCGGCTGCGCCTGAACGTCGGACCCGGCTGTTGATGGCTGAGAATATGGGGCAGGGGCTGGCGATGCTGCCTGAGGCTCCGTCCAGGAGTCTTTCACCGCCGAATTTACCCTGGGCTCCACGGCTGGCTGTACAACCGGCTGCGGCTGCTGTGTCTCATCGTCAGGTGTAACTTCCGCCCCTGGCTCTTGCGCCGGAACTGAAGGAATTGTGGCGGTATTTACCTTTGCAAACTGTCTGGTGAAAGGTTCTTCGGTAACCGGTGGTTTGAGTCCCTCACCCGCCTGAGTGCCTGTCGCAGCGTTATGCTCAGTCTCTGTCTGAACATGCTGGCTATGATGAGGTGAAGCGCCATCAGTTTGAGTTAAATGGTCATTTACCGGTGTTTTATCAAAATTGACGTCATTATCGGCTTTAGCTGGTTCGCTGGCGTTCATACCGCCATTGATATTGGCATGGATAGAATTATCGATAGTGACATTATAAATTGTCTGGCCCGGCTGAGCAGATGCCCCGGGCCCGGCTACCGGGCCATCCTGCTTTTTGCCATCTGCGGCTGGCGCATTATCAGCCATTTCCGCAAGGCGATGATTCAGCAGATCGAAAATAATCGACTCATGATGAAGCCTGTTCTGAACCTGTTCAAAAGGTGACAGCGGCGCGCCGGAAATGCTGCTATGCATATCCTTATGCTCAGCCTGAGAGGCGCGAAACAGATCGCTGCTCTTATCCAGAACCTGCTTTTGCTGCTCTGCGGATAAACCGGAATTAAATATAGCAGTAGCAATTTTATCGGAAATTTGGTGATTAAAAGTTAAATCAGATTTTCCGTTTTCGGCTCGGCTCAACCCAACCAGTCGATTGCAAACGCTGCGAAATTCGTTCAGCTTAGATTCGCTGGATTTCATCGACCCGGCGGCAAGGGAATCAATTCCCAGGCCATTTTTAGAAACGATAGATATAAATTTACTGGTCAGCTTATCAAGCTCACTTCTCTTTGCGCTGTCTTCCGGCTGCAGGCTGTCCTTCACCTCTTTGCGAATCATCAAAAAGTCGTTAACGCACCTGACGGCCCGATGCTCCTCCTGCCCCGAGAAGTGGGTGATCATACTGATGAATTTTTGAAACTTCTTTTCTTCAGTTTTATTATTTGCTTCTTTATGGCTGGAAATCAGGTCTTCTTTAGCATCATGCTGCTTTTGAGAGATAAACTCCTCGTCGGATGGAAGCTCATGCAGCGCTTTGCTTATTCCTTGTTTAAATGAAGCATCGGCCGAAACGCTCGCGGCTTCGCCTGCATTTGTTTCTTCCGCACGCTGCGGGGCAGCATTTATAACCGATGTTTCATCATTATTGACAACCTTAACGGTGCAATTTTCGCGCCACTGCATCTTGTCAGAACTGATAAATGAAAGGATATCAGTGACCGATGCCTGCTTAATACTCAGGCGGCCAGGAAGATCATCGATATTTTTAACCCCGCTAAGATTATCTCCGATAGCCGTTTTATTAGCAGGTTCGCTTTTCCTTGCAAAGGTATAATTAACGCTGCCAACCCCAGAAATTCCGCCGCCCATTTTAACCTCCTGTTAAATAGTTAAGAAACCTTTATCGCAGTCCTGTAAGGATGAGATAGTGCTGCTCAATACCTTAACTAAATTATCGAAGGTAGAGTTTGCATTGGAATACTTCTGGGTTAAGGTTTGCATCCCGGTTTGAATTTTGTCCTTCTGCATATCCATACCCGCCTGCCATGCTGCCCATTGAGCAGAATTGCATAACATAGCAAAGTCCCCGATGCTTCCCGGATCACTTCCCCCCCATATTGTATTCACGGTCACTGAATCATAAATTTCTTGTAGTGGGCTGGTATCAATATGGACATAATACCCCCCACCCGATCCAGCAGAGATGCATTTATCCGGATCAAGACCCATTTCCTTGCACCACGCCTCGCACTCTTCTTTAGTCGCAGTATAGGTATGACTCGATGGATATAACACAGAGTTATCATTATATGCAGAAGGGCGGTATTTATCCATTAGCTCCTGGAGCGCAGCAAGAAATTTAGTCGCATTAAGTATTGTGATACCATCCTTATCACCCTTCATATAATCTTTTAGCTTGGCCATAAAGTCTGAGAAATCGCTATAAAAATCAGCATATTTCTCAACCGCCTGCTGGAAAACGTCGAGATAGCCGCTGCCCATATCGCCAATGGCATCCGCAACGGACTCACAAATATCCCAGCTGGAAGTTGGCCCGGAGCCGCCGCCGGCCGCATTTTTTAACCCCTCTAACAGGGAATTATTCTGCTCCGCTCCATCTAATTGAACGTCCGGACTTAACAAGCCGAGGTTTTGTAAAAACACGCTCATATCAATAGCCGGACCTGCAGGAGTACGCTGGTCCGCCGGCAGCGGAAGGGAGGCGGCCATTTCAGGCTCGCTGCTGCTGCGCAGCACGTCCATGCGCGCAGCAACTTCACGGCCAACCAGCGCCGCACGCGCCTTAATCGCGCCCAGCTCTGCGCTGAATGCCGCAACCTGCCCGGTTTTAAGCAAATGCGTTAATTTATTCTTCTCCGCCATTACGCTCAGGATGGGTTTGTTAAGAAAACGTGCCGTAGCAGAAGCCCCTGCCGCACCACTTTTAATAGTTTTCATACCGGTATCTGCATATTCAATGGAGCCAGATGACGTATTTTTTGTATCGTTTACTGAATAAAACTGATGGCTGCTGGTAATACTTTTTAAATAATTATTAGAAATATTCATTTTTCCCCCGCTAAGCCTCCTGAAGCAGGAGGCATCTCTCATCGCTAAGCTGGTTGTTAGCCTTTAATATTATTGGTCATTGAGCTGACGGCGTTTGAGCGGTTGGTCAGTAGCTGAGCCAGCAGCTGCAACAGCTCGGTTTTAAAGCGGGCGATAGACTGCTGCTCGCGCTCATCAGAATCTTTACGCGCGGCAAAAATATTCTCATCCGTTTTATCCATCTGGGCTTTAGCATCGGCATTCGCTTTCTCAACGTGGCCGCTGGAAGATGACAGCGCGGCAATACTTTGCCCTCCCTGGCCCAGCATCTGGCCGTGCATCTGCATTCTCATGGCATCATTAGCGCGCATTTGCTGCTGCATGGTTTCGATTTTGGCATCATGGCGCAGGTTATTAGGCTGCTTTTTCAGGAGATCGACATCCGAGGTGCTTTCTTTACCCAGGCCAACGCGTTTACCCGGTGCGGCTTTAGCGGCCAAATTATCCGCGCTGCGGTTTAAATTAACTTCTTTAGTGCCGTGAACCTTAATCGCCTTATTGGCGTTGTTTAAGCCTTTAGCCTGCACCCCCGCGGAGAGGCCGCTGGCGGCCATGCTGATCCCCGCCTGCTTATCCACCATGTTTTTATTTGCCACGCCCGCTTCCACGGTTTTTTTAGCACTGGACTCACCAAGCTGGCGCGCAATAATGCTATTTGCGCTGGCCTGCTCGCGCATAATATTCTGTGCTTCCTGAGCGGCAACACTTATGGTTTGCAAAATAGCCGCCGCACGGCCGCTAAAGCCATTGGCGATAGTGGTAATATCAAAACCACTTTTCTGCGCCAGCACGGCGAGCTCTTTCCCTGCTTCGGTATACGCTTTGGTCACCTGGTCGGTCGACAAATTAGCAAACGATGAATGCAGCTGCTCAACCTGTTTTGAAAAGTTTACCGGGTCAGCCTCAATTTTACCCTTAGGGATATCCGGCGCGATCTCCTTTAATACGGCAGCGGTAATTACGCTTTTTACCGCCGAGTCGGCAAATACCGGAATACTATTGCCGTCACTTACGGCGCGGTTTTTGGCTGAATTAACGCTAGCCTGATCGACATAATCTTCATTGCTTAACGATTTTAACGGCGCCTGATAGGCAGTTACGCCATTTGCTGGAATAGAGGACATATTTTTTCCTTTATAATAGAGGCTAATCAAGCCTTCATGTTTCGTGTAACAAAATGGCCCGCGGCATTTTGGCTTTGCAGCGTATCGGAGAGCATCTGGCCAATAGACTGAACCTGCCCCTGATCCGATTTAAAACGGCTAATAATGGTATCCAGCAGGTCACGCAGGATTTTTATATCTGTATTTGCCATCTGGAATTCGGCTAAAGTCTTCGTGGCCTCCAGCTGAATATTCGCAACATTCATACTCATGCCTGACTGAACAAATGAATTTGAGGTAGAAATCCCTACCCGTGCCATATTCAAATGATTAAGGTTAATTTTTCTGAGGTTATTCATAACCGCAGAGTCGCTCTCTTTAACCAGCCCGGTAATATTTTTAGTCATCTTCGCAGAGACCTTCTCAATTTGCCGGACCATCTGCTTCATCATTGCCGAAGCCTGCTTCGCGATTCCCTTAATAATTTGCGGGATGATTTTGTCAATCACCTGCTTAATCGCTTTTTTAATCGTCTGAACAACGGCCTTAGCCATTTTCTTGATTAAGAATTTTGCGGCACTTTTGGCAACCAGGGCCACAACGACAATGGCAGCGATGGCGACCGCAGCGGTGACGGCCATATGAATGGTATCCATCATGTTTGCACCGGTAGCTTTATCGATCTCCTTCAGCAGCAGACCCAGCGGCGTATAGTCAAATATTTTGGTAACAATATCCCCGAGGAAATTCATTAATGGCATCAGCACATGTTCCATTAATGGATCCATAATCATGCCGGTGAGCGATTTACCCGTGGTAGCCTCAAGAATGGGGTCCAGTACCATCAGGGCAATACCAATCGCCATCAGCGTAGTACCGGCCCCGCCGAAGATAGTGGTAATAGCCCCCAGCGCAATCGCTAACCCACCGAGGATTTTGCCGATACAGTCGGCCATTTTCTGCGTATCTTCGGCTTTGCGTGTCTGCTCTACATACTCATCAGACTTGCGCTTCATTTCTGCCTGGCGTGCTTTGGTCTGAATGCGGTTCATTTCTAAATCGCTTTTCAGCTTCTCGCTGGCTACCTCATCCATGTTTTTGATGAACTCGGTAATCAGCATAATCATCACGGCCGTGCGCGATAGCGCCTTCTCCGACTGTTCGGCCGCAGTGCTGACTGAAGCGCTGCCGGGCAGAACTACGTTGGCATATTTTTTATTCAGCTCTGCGGTTTTAGCGTTTAGCTTATCGAGGATTTTCTGCCCTTCATCGATAGCATCTTTGGTCTTGTTCTTCGCCGCGGTCAGGTTCTCCTGAGCCTTGTCATAAGCCGTAGTCGCTGTGGCAACGTCGGCTTTAGCTTTAGCGATATCCTCTTCACTGGCATTAGGATCCTTGAGCAGGTTATCCAGCGCATTTTTAGCGCTCTCTAACTTGTCTCCGGCGTTCTTCCACTCAGAATTGGCGGCCTCTTCGTCGCCTTTTGCCGAGTCTATGACCTTGCCCTGAGCATCAAACTCACCTTGCAGCTCATCCAGCTCGGCGGACATCTCGTTCGCCGCCTGTATGGCCGCCTCTGACTGGCTAGCAAAAGTTGCAGCAGCATTCGCCAACTGATGCGAGTCCATGGTGTTGCTGAGCGACTGATAGCGGAGCATCGCCAATAAAACCTGTGATTTATTAGTCAGGCCGTTGGTTGGCTCACGAAGTGATGGCCTGTCGCTATCCATCTCAAGACTGCGGCTAAACTCTTCAGAAACGCCATTCGCTATTTCATCCTGGCTCCTTTGCTGTGCCAGCGCATTTAGCTGTGAACCTTTGGCCACAGAAATATGCGTTTTGCTGGAAGCTGCATTGGTCAATGAAACATTAGACTTTATCGTAGCGTTCAACACGGCAGTTTGAGCTGATTTTGCAGAACTCAAATCCATATTATAGTCCTTATTATATTATCGATTTATTATAATCACTTTAAACTAGACGGCCTCATCCGGCGTTTCAGTATTTTCATCCGCAACGGTTTCACTGCGATTTTGGCGAATAGTATCCATATAAATTTTAGCTTTATTAACCAGAGACTGGTCTGTACATCTCTGGCAAATAATATCAAAGCACTGTAAGGCTTTTACCACATTGCCCATTAATAGCTGACATTGCCCGGAATAAAACACTGGATTAAAATTATCCTCGGCCATAACGTAGGCCAGCGCATAAAAATCACAGGCTTTGTGGTAATTCTTCTTTAATTGGTTAACCGCCCCCAAACCGATGAAATAATCTGGGTTTTTTAAATCATACATGCACAGGAAGTTAAAGAAGCTTTCTGCTTCATCGAGTCGGCCCTCCTTATAATACTGATATGCATGAGCATAAATGTTTTCCATGGTATCATCAGGGATGCCATGAATTTCACGTAATGTCGCACCATGTTCCATGGTGGCGCTCATAATCAATTCGGCTTCTTGTTCAGTGATATTACCTTTCATTATATCCATATCTCACTCTTTGGCAGCGTCACCGTTCATTCAGATGACAATATTTAAACATGTGGATTCCAAACGTTCACATAAAGAACGCTCATTCTTACTTCTCTTCGGGCGGCCGTTGATGCTCATTCATCCAGGCATTTTCGACCTGTTCAAGCCATATGAGAATCTCGATAACATCATCAAGATCATCAATACTTACAAAGGAATAGCGGCGATGTGTTTTGAATATTTTGCGGGCAAGCCTGACGTTCTCGACTACCGGAACGCCAACTTTTTCAGCATAGGCACGCACCGCCAGCGCCCGCTGGTTGGTTTCCAGAACGGAGATAAAAGGGATGCCTACAACGTCCATGTTGATGTAGATCCCTACGGCAATATGCGTAGGGTTAGCGACGATAACTTTGGAGTTCTCGATATCCGATTTCACCTGCTCGGAAAGCAGCTCCATATGAAGCTCTTTGCGTTTTGATTTTATTTCCGGGTCGCCATCCTGCTCTTTATGCTCACGTTTGACTTCCTGCTTATCCATCTTCAGATCTTTAATATGCAAAAAGTATTCGGCTAGCGCATCAAGAACCAAAACCAACAGCGCGCAACACAGGCATAAATAAACCAGAGAACTAAAGAGCTGCCCCCATATCGGGAAAATATTCTCTACTCCAGCATTTACCTGAGAAAATACCAACAGCTTATTGCCATCCCAGAACATAATTGCCGCAGTAATAAAACTCGCCAGAAAAAGCAGCGTTTTGACAACATCTTTCAACGTGCGCAGGCTAAATAGCTTCTTAAAACCATTAACCGGGTTGAGTGCCGAAAAATTTATTTTTAACGCCTTACTTGCAAGTTTGAATCCCGTTTGCAGCAACGCAGGTAAAGCCGAGGCCGCTACGCAGAGTATAAAGAAAGGCAGGAATATTTTTACACCTGACCATAAAACGGCTCTGGCGTAACCCTCGGTGTCACTGGTAAATCCATTTTCAATAACCCGGCGCCATAGCACCATAAGGTCTACAGCTCCAGTAAAGCTCACCAGATATTGCACGCCAAAAAGAATCAGGCAGGAGATAATAAGATCTTTGCTCTTAAAAGATTGACCTTTCTCGGCGGCCTCTCTTTTCTTTTTGGGGGTGGGTTTCTCCGTCTTGCTCCCCGACATTATGCCCTCCAGAATAAAAACTAAATATGGCTGCTTAGCCAGGCTGGCATGCCTTCAGGTAATAGTTCCAGCAGCATGACTTTCCCTGGCAGCACCGGGGTGAAGTAAATAAGCAATAAAAAGAAAGCGATAAAACTCTTAACCGTTAGCGCGAGAGCAAAAGCATTAAGTTGAGGAGCAAATCTGGCCAATAGCCCCAGGCACAGCTCGGTTAAGAGGAAAATAACAATCAGCGGGCTGGCAAGAATCAGCGCATTGCTCACCAGCAGCCCCAAAAAACCCAACACGGGCGCGATGCCAGGAAGCGTCATCTGGTAAGGCCCCCAAAGCTGATAGCTTTTCTCAAAAACCTCCAGAAGAGTCAGCAATCCGCCGTGTTGCAACACGACCACTGCGGCAAACAAGTTAAACAGATTAGCCAGCTCCGAAGTGTCCACACCGGAAAGCGGGTCGATGCTGCTACTAAGCGTTGCCCCGCGCTGGTTATCGATAACGCTACCCACCGCGTGCAGCACCCAGCAGGGCAGGCACAGGAAAAAAGCCAGAATCAGACCGATGGCCAGCTCTTTAGCTATCAAAATCATAAACCAGACCGAATCAAAGCCTGCTATGGGTGCGCCGGAGTATGGCCACAGAGCCACGCCTACAAGCATTGCCACCGGCAGACGAATAGCGCCGGTCAGGGTGCTGGAATTAAAAAATGGCAGCAGGATAAAAGCAGGCATTAAGCGGGCTGACGCCATCGCCATTTCATAAAGCCAACGGTGCAGATCAAAGAAAAGCATCGTCTGCATGTTATCGGGCCATCGCCATCCGGATGACCTCCCGTGCGAAATTGATTAGCACATCGCCATACCAACCCGCTACCAGGAACAGACACAGTGCGACACTCAACAGCTTCAGGCCAAAGGGTAAGGTCTGTTCCTGAAGCTGCGTAACCGTTTGAAATAGCCCCACCAGCAGCCCGACTATCGTTGCTACGGCAATAGGTAAAGCTGAGAGCATCAAAATAAGGTAGAGCGCCTTATTACCCGCGAAGGTGATTTCATTCATAGTCCACCCGGCCTGTTAAGAAGCGAGATCGATGTATTGCAGCACGAGGCCTTTTGACAATAACGTCCAGCCATCGAGCACCACAAATAGCACCAGTTTTATCGGCACGGATATCGTAACCGGGCTCATCATCATCATCCCCAGCGCCAGTAAAATACTGGAAACCAGCAGGTCAATGACCACAAAAGGCAGGTAGAGATAAAAACCGATTTTAAACGCGCTCTTTATTTCGCTTAATGCATATGCAGGAAGCAGGGAGAGAATCGATGGTCTTTCATCTTCCTGAGCAAGGCTGTCGTCTTCTTTATCCCGCTCTATCTGCACCCGCTCAAAAAAGCGAGTTAACTCGGGGTCTGAATACTTCTCCAGATAGCTTCGATAGCTGTCTAACCCATGCTCAACGAAATAAACAACTGATTGTGGATTGCTGGAATCCATATCCGAACGTTGGTATTCCTCATAGCCGTTTTTCACCACCGGCATCATCACAAAAAAGGAGAGCACGAGGGCAATGCCGTTTAACGTCATATTTGACGGTATCTGCTGTAAGCCTAAGGCGTTGCGTACCATGACAAAGACAATAGAGAATTTTATATAGCAGGTTCCACAGGCGATAAGAAACGGGAGTAAAGTCGAAAAAGCCAGTATTGCAATAAGCGAAATATCATTACCTTGAATCATCGCCCGGCTCCTGATAAAGCTCTTTTACCTCTACGCCCAGGCGGTCTTCAATCCACACAACTTCTCCGCGGGCAATAGCAACACCGTTGGCGGTAATTGTAATATTTTTCTCGGCATCGGGATCGCATGGTAAAACCATTCCTTGATACAAAGATTCCAGCTCATCGATAGCAATACGATTTTGCTGCAATACAAAACCGAGCTTGACGGAAATTTTATCTCGCGGCATTAATTTTTGTGGCTCAGCTTCCGCATCATTTTCATAATCATCAAAATCTATTTCCGTATAATCATCTTCAGTGTCAAACATAAAACCATCCTCATTACGGGAAAACTTTCCAATAATATTGCCGCCAGAAAAAATAAAGTTTTGAGTCTTATTAACCAGCAATACATCTCCAACCGAAACGCGTTTTAGCAGGCTGATGCTAATAATGCTGTGCCCTACCTCAAACTGAATCTCCACCGGCAAATGTCCGACAGCCATCCCACCGGTGGAGTATCCCGGCGCAGCGAGGTTTTCTGGTATGCCGTAAAACCATACCCGAGCATGCTGAAACTGGCAGGAGTACATTGAGTCAGTAATATTGGATCGACTCGTCAGACCCTTGCTTGCCAGCTGATGATATTCAAGCTCTTCAGGTAGCCCTTCCAGCGGATTAGAACTGTTAATAAACAACTCTTCCAGCTGCTGTGCCGACCAGCAAGAGCCGGACATCTTTGCGCTTTCCGGCATGATGCCTGCAAACCAGGCTTGTAGATCGATGACCCCTTCCCAGCCCGTGTCACTGGTAAAATTGAGCAACGTCTCACCCGGTTTAATACCCTGCTGAAACACAAATCCCTGGCTTTTCCAGCGTAAAATATGCTGCCGCCACGCCAGCTCCTGGGACGAGTAATGGCGCAAATTTCCGCGTATCACGCTTGCTCCTCATCGGCGTCAGACTGCCGGTGCTGCCCTGGATGCTGCTTCTCTTGCTCATCCTGGAAAACCCATTCAGGATTCCCCTGATGGTGATGCTCACTATGGTCGGCGAGGCGCTGTTGAACTAATGAATCGGAAGGGTGCAGCACCACTGGTGTGCCATTGTGGGCCGCCATTTGCACATTAACCTGATGGCCTCTTCCCCAGTCTGAAAAAGTGTAAGTCAGCCGACCACTGGCCTGAGTTTTATTGGCAGGGTTCTCAGAAGCTGCGCTTGCAAGTACATCGCTGGACATTCGCGCATGGCTAAGCGTTTTGCCTGGATTGATGTCTTTAGCTGTATGTTCAGCGTTAGGCAGATGAGTATTTACCAGATGTGGACGAATATTTTCCCTGGCGGATAATTGCTCATGCGGCCGGTCTGATTCAGATGAGGGGATGCCGTGAGGCTTCATCTCATTATCCTTTGCGGGCTGCTGGGTCCCCGCCTCTTTGTTACTTTTAACATGCCGCTCTGGCGATGAAATAATAACTCCCGAGCTATCTTTAGACGCCAATACCGTCGGTAATACCGGGTTATGCTCGTAACGAGCTAGAGTCATTGCCGATGGACCAACTGCTGCCGTCCCGGCTGGTTTACGGTTTTCCCCGCCTTCTAAAACACCTGCAGGACCGACGCCCTCAGCCGTGAGAGCTGGTAATACTGACCTCACCTGATTCTGGCTATGCTTTGCGCTTCCCCCCTGAAGGCTCATAGCCAGCCGCTGCATTGAGCGTTCAGCCGGCAAATAGCCCGGGGGCAAAGCCGCTGCCGTATCCTGGGTTTTAGAACGACCTTTGAGCACTTTCTTTGCTATATCATCGAGGCGGCTGGTGACCGATTCTCCCGCCGTTACGAATGCGGCATCGTTGCCTGCATTGATATTATTTACCGCTGCCATGAGATCCTCTCTTCCGTTTCTGATTCCTCAATACGTGCCTCTCTGAGCCTTTTTTGTTTACGCTCGGCCGTACACAGATACTGATATTTATCCATTTTTCTGAGCAGAATTTTTCTCTTTTCGACAAGAGAACTCTTTTGCCTCTCGCAATCTTCTTGCTGGTGCTCAAGCTGGGATGACTGCATTTTCATCTCTGCCAACTTTCTTTTCAGCGCCCCCTGGCGACGCTGAATCGCCAATAATTTTTCTTTATTAAGTATGCCGTTGGGATAAAGATTCTTCATCAACGCCACTATTGCCGACATCTCCTCGTAGGCTTTATTTATTTGCGCAGAAAGAGAGCGATGAACACTTTCATTTTTAGCGATCAGTAAATCATTACGTTGAATATTGAATTCAGAGCGCACGATCAGAGCCTTTATTTTATGACGCAAGTTCTCTCATCTCCTGAAACACTTCACGGAAGCTGGCATGCTCATCTACGCCCTGCCGCAGCCATGCAAGTAGATCATCCCGCTTATTCATCGCATAATCGTTCTCTGCATTTTCGCCAGGCTGGTATTCCCCCAAATCAACAAAAATTTGTAGCTCTTCGATCTTCGCTAAAATACGCCGGATCTCTCCAGCCAGTTGAAGATGTTCAGGTTCACAAACCTGGCTCGAGACGCGGCTAACGCTGTTTAAAACGTCGATTGCCGGATAATGATTTTTGGCGGCAAGTTTCCGGCTTAAATAAAGGTGCCCATCGAGGATCGACCGAATTTCATCGGCTATAGGATCCGGCTCATCGTCACTCTCCAGCAAAATGGTGTACCACGCCGTAATACTTCCTGAATGGGTAGAACCAGGTCTTTCAAGCAGCTTCGGTAATGAGTCAAATACCGAGGCCGGGTAGCCCCGGCGAGCCGGTGATTCACCTGCGGCCAGCGCGACGTCACGCAGCGCTCTGGCATAACGAGTGATGGAGTCAAGAAACAACACCACATTCATCCCCGCATCGCGGAAATATTCCGCAACCGTTGTCGCAACCAGCGCTGCATTACAGCGATCGAGGGAGGAATAATCAGACGTGGCATACACCAGGATGCATTTTTGCTGGCGCTCTGACTGCCGCAGGGCTTCAGTAAATTCCGTGACTTCACGCCCGCGCTCTCCAATCAGCGCAATAACAAAAACGTCGGCGTCAGCCTGCTCAATCAGCATGTGCATTAGCGTGGTCTTACCGCAGCCCGCCGAAGCAAATATGCCCAGTCGTTGACCAATACCGCAGGTCATCACGCCGTCAATTGCGCGTACGCCGGTGAAAAACGGCTGGCGGATACCGACTCGCTCCTGATAGGAAGGGGGCGGACTATCAACCTGACGAACTTCCCTGGCGTAACCATCATGATTTTCTACGAACCGCTCAACAACATTACCGGCAGGATCGAGCACACATCCCAGCAGGTCATGACTGACAACCACGGATAAACTTGCCCCTGTGGGGCTGATTACAGCCTCCCGGGATAATCCTTTTGCGGTGCCAATCAGGCTCAAAACCGTGTTATCACCGTTAAATCCCAACACCTGAGCACGCGCGACAACGGCCGGCTTGTCCCAGCTGGCGCGGATTTCGCACAACTCGCCAACCTTCACGCCGGGCAGAATCGCTTCAATAAGGGGACCAGAAAGACGCTGTGGGTGTGCCTGCTGGCGTAGTAGCTGCTTCATACTTGTTACCGAATCAGGCTCAGGAATTCTTCCTGCTGTGCAAAAAATTCATCCATCGCATCCGCAAGCCCTTTGCTGCTTTCCAGATAATCAGGATGAACCAGGCCACGCAGTTCGATGTAACCTTCGTTAACCTGCATTTGCAGCTGCCCCGTCATACAAAACAGGCAGCCGCTCATCATTTTTTCCAGCAGCACCGAGGCTTTATGCTGCAAAACGGCGTCATTTGCTTCACACAGCTTTGACCAGATCCAGACATTGTCATCGGTAATACTGATCAACATGCTCGGATAATTATCAAAATCCAGAGATATCGTTGAATGAGCGTCAAAATCTCCTAAAAGAGACTCATCACAGCCACTTTCCAGAAGTGCATTACGAACCAAAGAAACAATATCGATATACATTATTATGATGTCCCCTATCAGATTGTTTTAATCACGTTAATAGAAACGCTGTCTGTTATCTCACCAAACGACATAACTTCGAGGTCTTTAAACCTTGTTTCGATAAATCGTTTTAAGAACCTTCGAATATCAACAGAAGTCAGCACCACCAAATCACGACATGATATGGTGACGCCGTCCATTGCCAATACAAACCGGTCCATTAGCTCATCGGCAATAGCAGGATCAAGATTCAGGAATGTACCTGAGGAAGTGCTTCTTATGCCCTGCCTGATTTTTTCCTCAAATTCGCCAGACAGCATAATGACCCGTAATGAATTAGCCGTTGAAAACTTATGGCAAATATATCTCGCCATAGCGCCACGAATATGTTCAACCAAAGTAATGACATCCTTTTCGCGTGGTGCCCAGAGCGCTATGGCTTCCATAATCATTTTCATATTACGCACAGAGATACGTTCGCTTAAAAGACGCTGTAATACTTCTGAAATTCGCTGAACCGTAGCATGGCGCATCACCTCCTTCATTAAGTCAGGATATTTCGCCTCCAGCTTGTCCAGCATATTTTTGGTTTCCTGAACGCCGAAGTATTCATTAATATGGCGAATCATAATTGCGGCAAAGGTGTGATAAACCTCATCAATACTGTTTCTCAGCTGGTAGCCTAAACCGGTTAGTGCTTTACGCTGGCTATCATCGACCCAAACCATGTCATCTACATAGGTGCAGGGGATCCCCATCTGCTCCAGCTCCGGCGAGCTATTTATCACGCGGAAAAAGTTGAACTTAGTGCGGAACTGCTCGGCTTTGATCTCATTGATTAAAATGGTGACGGTGTCGGATTCCAGGTTAGCCGAAGGCTTTAGCGTGATGTCCGGCAGGCTAATACCATAATCAACAAAGAACTGACTGCGGTAGCGCTGGGCCAGCTTCTCTTTCTCGAATAATTTGGCATCTTCGTCGCTGACCAAAATGATCAGCGGCACCGTCTCCGACGTTACGCCATCAATATTCGTTAGCAGGCCAAGCTTGCTTTCCGTTTCATCGCTCGAACTGTCAGGGTCAAAACTGCTGGCGGGTTCAGCATCTGCGGCTGTTGCAGATTTTCTTAACTTGCGATGCTGGTAGTAAAACAGGCCACCCAGCGCTAACGCGAGTATGACAAACACGGCCAAAGGAAAACCCGGAAGGCTGCCGATACCCAGCGCAATAATGGCGCCAATCACCAGCACCATCGGGTTATCAAACAGCTGGCCGACAATGGTTTTCCCCATATTATCGCCGTCGCCGTTAACACGAGTGACGATAAAACCAGCACCTATCGCAATCAATAGCGCCGGGATCTGTGCAACCAGGCCATCGCCAATGGTCAGCAGCGTGTAGATTGACAGCGCGGAAGACATATCCATTCCGTGCTGTGCCACACCAACGCTGATGCCGCCAATAAAGTTAATAAAAATCACGATAATGCCGGCAATCGCATCACCCTTGATGAACTTCATTGCCCCATCAAAAGAGCCATAAAGCTGGCTTTCACGCTCCACTATGCTGCGACGTTCTCTGGCTCCGTCGGCATCAATCGACCCCGCACGCAGGTCGGCATCGATACTCATCTGCTTGCCCGGCATCCCATCAAGCGAGAATCGTGCGGCAACTTCGGCCACGCGCTCCGCCCCTTTGGTGATAACCATAAACTGCACAATAGTCACGATGGCAAAGATAACGAAGCCCACGACGAGGTTATCGCCGATAACAAACTCTCCAAAGGTGGCAATAATTTCGCCGGCATCAGCATCGTTCAGAATCAAACGGCTGGTACTTACCGACAGTGCTAAACGAAACAGAGTCGTTATCAACAGCACCGACGGAAATGTAGAAAAGTTTAAAATTCTGTCAATATAGAACGACGACAGAAAGACCAGAATAGATAAAACCATATTCAGGCCAATTAAAAAATCGACCAGATAGGTTGGCAGCGGAATCACCAACATCGAAATGATGACAACAATCAATATCAGGATAAATAATTCCGGATGGTTTCTTATCCTGTTTAAAAAATCGTTCATATTCTCAAATATCCATATGCGATTTGTTAACCGCCTTCCTGACGACGTTCTCTATTTTCATTAAGCAGAGCTTTATCCGCTAGCGATTCAAACTGAGCTAACAGGGCTTCGCGCTCATCAAGCGAGGTAAATGCTTCGTGGGGCATTTTTTTACAGTTAAAATAGATTATTTGTAACAGCTTCGCGCGTTCGGTCTGTTTAACGAAACGCAAATAATCTCCCACCACCTGAGTCAAGTGATCGCTCAACGCATAAGGACTTTGCAAAGCGCTAAACATAAATAATAGCCATGCACCTTCATCGTGATTTATTTCACGAACAAAATTATCGTTAAGTATCCCCTGCATAAATAAAATGTCGCAGGAGCGAATAAGCTTAATTTGACCAATCCGCCCCAATAAATACCCAAATTCAACGTGGCTGCAGCTGGGGTCGGCAGAGTCGATATCGGCGAGCACCGCATCTTCCATAAAGTTAATAACAATGCCGCGCTTCTCAACCCCGTATGTGGATATCCAATCCTGATACAGCTCAATCTCATGCTCGTCGCTTGCCAGAAATCCCCGGTAACTTTCACGCATCAGCGCCGGGCTCATCATTAACGTCTTCCCGAACAAACGCGCTTTTAGCGCAACGTTAATACCGGCTTTTAGCCGCTTAGGATCGGCTTCTTTTTCAACCTGTGAAAGTAGCTTTTTGAGGCGCTTGCGAACGACCTCATCAAGATCTCGCTGACGCAGAGTCTCGCGCAGAACCAGAACCAGGTCGCTTTCATCCGGAAAAAGAGAGCGTGCATGACGCAGCAGATTCTCAATATTTGAACCCTCGCTCCCCTTCAATATTTTGACCAGCTTGTCGAACTTAGGCTGAACCTCCTCATCTAACACCTGGTCAAAACTGGTTTCACCGGCGACTCCACTCTTTTTTTCATAGTCTCTGCGGCTACGAAACTGCGCCATCGCGGCAGACATCTCATCCGTTGCGTCCGAGAACCGCTGAAGTAACGCGGCAGGTGATTCATCCTCCACCACCTGAGCCTCACCCTCGGCGAGCACATCCTGGCGATCCGTCTGGCTGGCACTCAATTCTTTATTGTTAGACAGGGCTTCCCGCCGCTGCATATAGAGATGCATGCTGGCATCGCCGTTGCCAATGCCTAGCGCCATTTTTGGCTATCCAGATAGTTAACCATCCAGTTCTGCAAGCGATTGCTGGAAAAGTCATCTTTCATTTCGCCAATCAGCGTATGTGCATCCGGGCTTAACGGCGCTTCAATCTCACGCGGCTGGATCAGGAATACTCGCACCATGTTTGAGGTTCTGTCTCGCTTATAGCGAAACAGGCTGCCAACCCACGGCAGGTCGCCAAGAAAGGGAATTTTCCCCTCAACTTTTGTTTCCTCATCTCGGGTATAACCGCCGATCAGCAGGCTTTTCCCTCGCGGAACGCGGGCAACGGTACTGATATTTGTTCTGCCGACTTCCGGGAGATCATCTGCCGTCATTCGGGTGTCATCATATTGATTGCCGTCTTCAACATTCAGCATCATTTCAATCTCGCCGCTTTCTGTAAAACGCGGAAGAACGCTAACCAGGGTGCCGTAAGTAACGCTTTCAAGCTGCGCGGTCCTTTCGCCCACCAGCTTGGAATAAAAAGTGCGGCTATTGTCGAAAATGGCCGGGATATTTTCCTGAGTCAGCAGCATAGGGCGCGAAACAATATTGGCTTTTTTCTTCTCGCTCAGCGCCAGAGCAGTGACCATAAAGCTGGCACCATCGATGGTGCTGGTTCCGCCATTTAGCGAAATCCCCAGGTTAGAACCGACGTTCAGATTGCCGGTCCACTGGACGCCTAAGTTTTCAAAGGCGTCTTTTTGCAAATCGACGATCCAGACGGAAAGCTCAATATGGCGCTTGGCAATGTCCAGGGAGTGGACCAAATTACGAATATAGGCAACCTGCTCGGCGCTGCCCCTGACCAACAAGCTATTTGAGCCGGGGTCGGAGATAATGCTCATGCCGTTCCCGGTTGGCGGCGTCCTGACCTGACTATCGAGCTGCTGAATGGCCTGCTCATTTGCTCCCCCTTCAGGAAAAGACCCCAGCAGCATTTCGTCTTCTGCGCTCGCTGTCGGAACCACCTTCCTCGGCGTAACCTGAACGCTACCGCCAGGGCTCGCGCCGTTAGACATGATCCGATTCACCACGCTGGAGATACCTGGAATAATGATTTTCTGGTCACGATAGCGATATTCCCGGTCTTCAACGAAGGTGTTAAAGAGCGGGATAACGGCCAGGTTTTCACGCCCGTCATAACCGTCACTTTTTTGGTCGAGAAATTTTGCCGCATTTGAAATAAGGTCGATATAAATCGGAGGCCCTGAGACATAGAACGTTGAGTTTCTATTATCTGAGCGCAGCGGATAACGCTCGTCATAGAGGCCTGAATCTTTCAAAAAACTTTTAATAACATTAAACGACGTATTACGCAGAACGATAACCGTGTTACGAATTTCCGATGCGTCGTAAATGTAAATGGCCTGCCCGTCGTCATACCAGATCAGACTTAATTGTTCAGCAACCGCACCCAAAACTTTCGGTGGGCGGGAGAGATCGAACTCTCCGCTAATTTTTTTCCGGGCTGCAATTTTGCTGATCACAACAGGTTTTTTCATTACCGATGAAATAGCATCGAAAAAACCTTTCACACCTTCGTCTCGGGCAATATAACCCTGATCGTTTTGCTGGTCGGCCAGTGCAACCTGCGGCGAAGAAAAAACGAGTAAGGCAGCAAGTAAAACCCCAACCTTGTTGTGCCATTGAACTGTCATTATTAATCAACTCACGTGTAATATTTTTTTCAAATTTCGAGGCGAAACGCCAAATGCATCTTTCACTTCATTAGAAAAATGCGATAACGAGGCATAACCATGGTTCATCGCAATAGTTGTCAGATTATTATCACCGTCAATTAACTCAAATAATGCCCGGACCAGGCGCCAGTCTCTGAGCTCTACTTTGGCCGTTTTGCCCAGCGCATAGCGAGTTAGCCGCCTGAAGTGCGAAACGGATAGGCCATAGCGCGAGCAAAGCACCTGCAGACGCTGGTTTGAATTGTCGCAGGACTCATCCAGTAGAAAATCAACAAGGTCATACCATTCGTTATTTTTCAGAACGTCTGAGAAAGCGGCAATATCATCGGCATGCAATAAAGTCTGATTTAAAAACCAATATTCAATACTTCGCGTCGAAGCTTCAGGACCTAAGGCCGCCGGCAGGTATCCCCAAAATCGCTCGGGGTTAAAATTTTTTTTCTTATGCTGTGATTTATCGACAAAAACCTGCAATTTGACTAAAAATGGAAAATCAATATCGCAATAATGGAATGAGCCGGACTCAACCGTTAATGTGCAGGGAGACAATACCAACATGCCACGTTCATTCGCATTAACTGATGTGGATTCCACCCGATCTTTCATCGCCATGGCAATGCGGCAAGGCTCCTGCTCTGTTGCGGTATAAAATAATGAATGCCGTGGGATCTCGAGCACACCTCCGGCAGCTAAATAGTCATTTTGGGCTGTAGTGTTCATCATCGACGCTTCATAGAGAATATTAGGTTGACGAGTTTAACGTGCAGAAACTGAACAAACATGACGGGATAACAATGACGGCTAACGCCTCAGGGAAGATTTTCATCAGATTCTTCGGCAGCGGGCAGCACTAGCGCAGCAAAGCAATATTACGGTGTGAATCCTTAAGCGGAATCAGGATATTTTCCCTGGAAGATTGACGGTAAATCCCCCAGACTTTTCGGGCATATTTCATCCTTAAGCGGTGTTTATTCTTTCCTGCCCCCGCGTTGTAAGCGCCTACCGCCTCCCAACCATAGCCGTAAATATTGACCATATTTTTCAGGATTGCCGCGCCAACTAATACTGAAACACAGGGGTCTTTGACCAGCATGGACTCGTTAATTCCATGCTTACCAAGCCAGCCCAAATGAGTGCTATTAATCTGCATCAGGCCAAAGTCACGAGAGCCGTTGTTGTTTTTACCCACTACAGAAGGATCCATGCCGGATTCAACCTGAGCAATAGATTTTAACAGCCTGACTTCCACACCCGATTTTTGAGCTGCAAACTTCCAGCAATCAGCGTTAGCTATACTTGTTGTGAGAAATAATAACACTAAAAAAACAATACATTTCATAATACACGGAGCCATATAGCGACAGCTTATTAACGCATTCAGTTACTTAATAAATTAATAGTGATGGAGTATTTAAAAGAATTATTTTCTTTTTATTAATAGTGGGGCGCATACTAATTGCCCCCCTCAGGCATAACTACCAGATTACGCTCATAGGCTAATATTCGTCATGCCTATACCGCCGGCTGCATTGATATAATCGACCTTGTTGATGGATTAAATTTCCCACGAACGCCTTCAACACTCCTATACTTACCGACGACACATTTCCGCACGTTCTGTTCTGCATGCACTGATTTATGCGAGATAACGATATGGAATTAAAGGATTATTACGCCATCATGGGCGTCAAACCGACGGATGAACTGAAGACTATCAAAACAGCCTACCGCCGACTGGCCCGCAAATATCACCCTGATGTCAGCAAAGAGCCGGACGCCGAAGCGCGTTTTAAAGAGGTCGCGGAGGCATGGGAGGTGTTAAGCGACGAGCAGCGCCGTGCTGAGTACGACCAGATGTGGCAGCACCGGAACGATCCGCAATTCAACCAACAGTCCCACCAGGCCGACGGCCAGAGCTATAACGCTCACGACTTCGATGACATCTTCTCCTCGATATTTGGCCAACAGTCCAGGCAATCGCGCCAGCCCAATGCAGCACGCGGCCACGATATAGAAATCGAAGTCGCCGTTTTCCTCGAAGAAACCCTGGCCGAACACAGCCGCACCATCAGCTACAAACTCCCGATTTATAACGTTTTTGGCATCGTCGAGCAGGAAATCCCCAAAACCCTGAATGTAAAAATTCCGGCAGGCGTTGGTGACGGGCAACGCATCCGCCTGAAAGGCCAGGGTACACCGGGGGAAAACGGCGGACCAAACGGCGACCTGTGGCTGGTGATTCACATTGCGCCCCACCCGCTATTCGACATCGTTGGTCACAATCTGGAAGTCGTGGTGCCACTCTCACCGTGGGAAGCCGCACTGGGAGCAAAAGTCGAGGTACCAACGCTCAAAGACAGCATTTTGATGACCATTCCGCCGGGCAGTCAGGCCGGGCAGAAGCTACGCATCAAGGGTAAAGGCCTGGTCAGCAAACAGCATACGGGCGACCTGTTCGCGGTAATAAAAATCGTCATGCCGCCTAAGCCAGATGAAACAACCGCCGCGCTATGGCAGCAGCTGGCAGACGCCCAGTCGTCGTTCAATCCGCGTAAAGATTGGGGGAAAAAATAATGTCTACCGTCACCGTCACTTTTACCGTCACCGAGTTCTGCCTGCATACCGGCATTGGGGAAGACGAGATCAACGAAATAGTCGGCCTGGGCGTAATCGAACCCTATGATTTTGAAGCCAGGCCCTGGCAGTTCGATGACCACGCGCTAAACGTGGCACAGCGTGCTTTACGGCTAAGGCGCGAGCTGGAGCTGGACTGGCCGGGCATTGCCGTAGCGCTGAGCCTGCTGGAGGAGAACGAACGGCTACGCCAGGAGAATCGCCTGCTGAAACAGCGAATTGGGCGTTTTATTCGCCACCCTTAGGCTCATAAAGTGGCGAAAAATCCAGCATGATATATCCATGCGCCGTGAACGCTCTGATTCATTTAGGATTATTACCTAAGGCAACTTCCGCTTCGCTGTGCCAGGCTAATCTACGGTCATAAGGACTGATAACGTTTGTAGAGGATATTATGAAAAAAACGATCATCGCTTTATCTGCAATTCTGCTGGCTGCTCCTGTTTTTGCCGCGACCACCACACACGCAACCGACGAAACCGTCGCAGCCGCGCATGAAGGCGCGAACACAGCGAAAGAAAAACTGCACGAGGCGCAGAACAAAGGCGAAGAGCTGAAGCTCAAGTCTAAACACGCCGCTGAAGGCAAAACCGATAGCACGGGCAGCAAGGTGAGCGAAGGTTCCCAGAAGGCCTGGCATAAAACCAAAGAAGGCACCGAGAAAGGTTGGAACGCAACCAAAGAAGGGGCTGAAAAAGGCTGGAACAAGACCAAAGAAGGCGCTTCCGACCTGAAGAAAAAAGTCAGCGAGTAATACTCTTGCTGCCAGCAAAAAGCCGCATTAGCGGCTTTTTTCATACCCATAATATATAGCCAGGGCAGCTAGTTGTGCAGGGTCACGCTCTCATCAACGCTCTGGCGCCACATGCGCACCTTTCCCGAAGGTGCATCAGGGTCAGCGTAGCCAAACGAGATACCAAACAGCAGTCGATAATCGTCTGACACCCCAAGTAGCCTGCGCGTCTCGTCGGCATGGAAACCAAGAAGCGTTTGTGGAATACCGGCAAAACCACGGGCAGCCAGGGATAACAAGAAGCTTTGGCCGTACATGCCGATATCAGAAGCGACTCGAACGTTGTCACCAAATGAAGGCATAAACAGGAAGGCAACGTGCGGCGCGCCGAAGAATTTGTAATTACGCAGGAAGGCCTCCCGGCGCTTCTCTTTATCCTCGCGAGCAATGCCCAGCGCGTCATAATAAATCTTTGCCTGCCGCTGGCTACGCTCATAATAGTCGCCGTGAAAATCATCGTAGCTGAATGAAAAGTCCGGTGTCGCTTTACCCGCGCTATCGTTCTCTATCATCATTTTTTGCAACGCATCTTTAGTCTCGCCGGAGGCAATGTGAACATGCCATGGCTGTGTGTTGCAGTTAGAGGGCGAATATTGCGCATCCTGCAAAACGGCGCGAATTTGCTCATCGGTCAGCGGCGTCGGCAGAAACGAACGCGATGAAAAACGCTGGCGAACCGCCTCATCAAAAGCCAGAACCTTATTGCTCATACCATCCTCTCTGTTTATTGCCCGCCAGAATGCGGGAAAAATTTACTGAGCCGGATGTTAGCGCTGCCTGTCATACCGAAAAACCGTATAATCTGGCAAAGACCTTTGCGGATATCGCACAAATGAAAGATCTGAGCCAAATAAACGCCCGCTCGATGCGAATCTTCCTCGCCGTAATCGGTGAAGGCAGCTTTTCGGAAGTTGCCCGCCAGGAGAACATCGCCCCGTCTTCAGTTTCGCGGACTGTTTTCCAGCTAGAACAGTCACTCGAAACCCAGTTGCTTTACCGCAATACCCGCGCCGTAGTCGCAACGGATGCCGGGAATATTTACGCCGAAGCTTTCAGAGGAATGTTGAACCAGCTGGATAATGCGCTGAACCTGATTAGCGAGCGCCGTCAGGAGCCGGGCGGGCTGCTGCGCTTTAATGCTCCGGTATCATTTGGCCTGCGACACATCGCCCCGTGGGTTGCCGAGCTAAGTGAACGCTACCCGGCGCTCAAGCTGGAGCTCAATCTTACCGACAACTATATTGAACCGCTGGCGGACGGTACGGATCTGCTGCTGCGCATTTCGCCGATGCAGGACAGCTCGCTGCATGGCCGCTTTATTACCCGCCAAAGCTCTTATCTGGTTGCCAGCCCGACCTATATTGAACGCCACGGTCACCCGCAAACCCCGGATGATTTACATAATCACCGGCTTCTTGCCTATCGAGGGTTAATGGGCCTTCAGCGCTGGTACTTTACGAAAGGAGAAGAAAAGCTCCAGTTGATGCCGGAGCCGAGAATTGTCTCCGACAATGCAGAGATGTTGGTTAAAGCGGCGCAGGACGGGGCAGGTATCGTGCTCTTTCCCGACTGGCAGATAAGCGACTCGCTGAAGGCAAAGCGCCTGATTCCGCTGATGACCGACTACACTGCTTCTTACAGCGTGACCGCCCATTCAATCTACATGCTTTACCCCGGCGGCCACTTTCCGTCGCTTAATACCCGCAGCGTGATTGATTTCTTTATGGAAAAGTTCGGCACGCCGCCTTACTGGCAGGATATCTAGTCTCCCGGTGAAATAAAGCGGCCGCCGGTACAGCGGCCGCACGGTTTAGAGGCTAAAACCCGTATTTCACGCCAATCATTGCGGACGTGTCACGGTAGCCTTTGTCACCTATCTGCTGAGCAACGCCGCCCCACATATTCAGGCTCGGCGAAATCTGCCCCTGAACGCCCAGTTTCAGTTGCCCAATGTTACGCGCCCCCTCTTCGTTCAGCAGCTTATTCCCCATTCTGACGCCGAAGTTTTTGGTGTTATGCAGCCAGTTCATTTCGACGTAAGGCTTGAATTCACGACCTTTACCGTCGTCTTCCGTGCGATGCCCTCGCAGGTAGAGGCGCATGCCGAGGCGGGATTGCAGATTGCCCTGCCCGCTGTCCTGAATACGAGTGCCGTTGGCTTCCGAATGCTCAGAACTGTGAACGCCCATCCAGGTTAACTGAGCCTGAGGCTCAAGATAAACAGCCCGGCGCTCGCTTTCGCTAAGCAGCATGTTGTAGCCACTTTCCAGCGAGGCAGTAAAACCGCGGCTTTTATAATGCTCGTCCGCCAGATCTTCGCCGCTGACGCGGTTGTTGAACCAGTTGTACATCACCCAGCTATCAACATACATTCCCTCGCGGGAGACGGCATTCTGATACCAGGTGCCGTAAGCCCCCACGCTGTAACCATCCATATCGGAGTCAGAACGGTAGCCGGTCAGGCTTGAGCTTGAATGACCAGAAACGTTGCCGTAACCCGCCATCAGGCCTGCGCCCCAGCGGCCATTCTCGTTGGTTGAGCCGTGTAAAAACTCATTCCCCATCTGAGCGACATAGCGGTTGGCGCTGGATTTAATCTGGCCTTCACCGGTTTTGAAACGGTTTTGGCCGCCTTCCTGGCGAAGCCAGAAAGTGCCCCTGGTCATGCCGCGTCCATCTATCGGAGCACGATATTCGCTAGCCCCTTCGCGATCGTCGAGCGTCAGGTTGAATAACGTATTTGCCGCCGTCAGGTTAACCAGATAGCTGCCGACCTCCGGGCGATAAACAGGAACCGGCACTGGAGAAGGCCTGTTGATTGTTGTCGGAGGAATGATCGGCCCCACAGGCGGATCAACAGGATCCACCGGCGGAACGATCGGGTCTACCGGATCTACCGGCGGAATAACCGGTTCAACAGGGTCAACCGGTGGCTCCGGTGGAAGATTACTCATCGAGGTCAGATACCAGTTCTGCCCCTTCTGCACCAGGCTGTAGTCCCACGCCCCGGCAACAATACGCCCGGCCTGGGTGAAGGAACTCGCGGCTGAATTACCGCCAACGTTTACCACTTCAATACCCTGGCTGGTCTCATCCCCCTGACCGCCAACATTATTTACCGCCAACACGGTTGAGCCAGAAGTACTGCCTTGCACCACCAGTTTGTCGGTCAACGAGTTGTCATCGCCCAGTACAGTATTTACATTCAGAGCGCTGTTTGCCCCGCCTATATAATCTCCGCTGACGTTCAGGCGGTTGCCGCTGATAGTTGGGCTGCGGGAAAGATTTACCGTACCGTCGTTATTAAGTTCGCCGTTTACGCTAAAGCTGGCCGCACTATCGTCGCTCTGCAACGGACTGCCCACGGTTAACGTGCTGCCTGTTTCCAGCGTAGCCGCGCCAATACTGCCCGTGCCTGAGAGCTGAGTCATGCTCTTCGCCGTCACATCGCTTACCAGAGAGCCGGTGACATCCAGGCTGCCCTCGGCAAGCGTAGTTGTTCCGGTATAGGTGCTGTCCCCGGTCATTGTCAGCGCGCCGCTGCCGAGCTTGGTCAGGCCACCGCTGCCGGTTACGCTCTGGCTAATTGTGGTGTTGTGCTGCTGGGTATCCAGCGTACCGCCTGCGCTTTCCAGCACCACAGCCCGTTCCAGATCAAAGCTATTGCTAAGCTGCAGCGTACCACCATCAAAGGTCAACGCGCTGGAATCAGACCCTAACGCGCCGTCCTGAGCGATTTGCAGAACGCCGTCATACAGCGTCCATGGCGTATCGGCATCCGTCACATTGTTCAGCACCCAAATGCTGGCTCCCGTTTTATGGAAGTGTTCAAAACCCTGGTACTGAGCACTGTCGCCTATAGCTGTAGCATCAAACTGGCTGTCTGCGTTGCCTCCGAGGATCAGCGTGTCATCCCCAGGACCGGCCTGCACATTCCCCTGAACGTTATAGCCATCGCGCAGCTCCAGCGAGTTTGTTCCCCCGGTAAACAGCACTGCCTGAGAGCGGTTTTGACCATTAAAGTCCATGCCCCCCGTCAGCGTGCCGCTGTTGACGATAGTCATGTCGCTCCCGGAAATGCCAATACCGCCGACGCCGACGTTACCCACGCCGTTATTAGCGCCTGCTGTACCCGGCTCGCCGCCGTTGCCGCCGGAAATAGTTCCGGAGTTAAACACGCTGCCGCCGCCCGCAGAAATACGCACGCCAGAACCACCGGCACCGCCTGCATCTCCGCCACCGCCGCCGCCGCGGTTACCGTTACCGCCCTGAATACTTCCGTTATTCACGACCTGGCCGCCGGAACCAATTAATACTCCGCTGCCGCCCTCACCGCCGCTGCCGCCGATACTGGCATCGCCGCCGCTGCCGCCGCCCGTTCCGCCGAGGCCGCCGGTTATCGTCGCTCCAACATCGTTGGTAACTTTACCTTTGCCCTCAATCGACAGGCCGTTACCGCCCTGTGCGCCGGTCCCCCCGTTAGTTGTGCTGCTGTTGCCGTTAGCGCCAGCGCCGCCGTTACCGCCGAGGAAAGAGCCGTGATTGGTGACATTACCGGCTCCAATAATAGCAATAGCATCACCGCCTGAGCCGCCAACGCCGCCGCCGCCCGCAGAGTCATCTCCACCTTTACCGCCGGTCACCATTCCGCTGGCTTCGTTTGTTACATCTCCGCCGCCGTTGATTTCAATCCCGGTACCGCCTGCGCCAGAGTCTCCGCCAAGTGAAGAACTAAGATTGCCGCTGCCGCCGCCGCGATTACCAAGACCGCCGGTGACTTCGCCGAAGTTGCTGACGCTGCCGCCGCCGTCCAGAGCGATCCCGCTGCCGCCTTTACCTCCGTCCCCGCCATCGCCGCCGCTAAGATTATCGCCGGTGCTGTTTGAATTACCGCCGCCGCCGGTTCCGGCGTTACCGCCGATGATATGCCCGCCGCTGTTATTGATAACTTTGCCGCTGCCCATCACGGTTATACCGCTGCCGCCGTGGCCGCCCGCGGATCCATAGCCGACAACGCCAGAGCCTTTGCCGGACTCCACCGCGCCGCCGTTACCGCCGTCTCCGCCGTTGCCGCCAAGAATGTTGCCGCTGTTGGTAACGGTGCTGGTCCCGCTGAGCCAGACCCCGCTGCCGCCGCTTGCGGCCTCACCGCCGGTTCCGCCGATGCCGGTAACGTCGTCGTTATTTTTAGTGTCCGCGTTGGCAGCGAGGCCGCCGGTAGCGCCGCGACCACCTGTAATGGTGCCGGTGTTAGTAATATTTCCCCCCTGGGTAGACATTACGCCATTGCCACCTGCGCCACCCGCGCCTCCGCTCCCGCCGTGCAGAACTTCACCTGCCGTCGTTTGGCTGTTTGCCGTTGCACTCCCGGTATTGCCGCCTGTGCCACCGTCACCGCCGGTGACAGAGCCGTCGTTGGTGTAATTGCCCGCCCCTGTTATCAGGACGCCTGCGCCGCCGTCACCACCATTGCCGCCATTACCGCCGTTACCAGAGTCTGCTACGTCGGTGGTATTACTCCCGCCGTTGCCACCGCGGCCACCGTTACCGCCAACAATACTGCCTGCGTTGTTATGCTGGATATCGTCAGCCAATACCAGCCCGGCGGAACCACCGCCGCCGCCGCCGCCTGCAGAGCCGCTGCCGTTGGTCGCATTGCCATCAGGCTGTTGGCCGACTCCCCCGGTCGCCGTCCCCGCGGGAAGCGAATTCATTACGCCATCAACACTTCCTGCGCCGCCATTTTCCCCCTGGCTGCTGCCCTGGCCTCGTTCTCCTGAGCCGCCCTCTCCACCATTACCACCGATGCCGGTGGTGGTATCCATCGTGCCGCCGCCGCCGCCCTGGGCGCTGTCGGAAACGGAAGATGGCGCGCCGTTCTGGCCATCAGCAGCCATTGCGTGCTGAGGTACAGCGCTTAAAAGTGCAGCACTGATTGCGGTGGCAATCAGATGTCGTTTACCAGGGGTATGTAATAAATAAGGCATATCCATCCTCTTTAACTCAGCGGAGTCATATAGATGTGAAATATCAGAAACGGGCGAACAGCAATTTATTTAAAATTGCACCAGGGTCTTAAAGGCAAAATGAAAATCAATTTCAAATGAGAGAAGTAATCATTAAAAACAATCAATAGTGTTAAAATAATGTATCGATTGAGATCTAATAACGGATCAAAATTAATTCGATACCGCCGCGCCCTCTCAAAAAGAATTTATTTCGGTTTATAATTTTAACACCATGGAAATAGTTATGAACAAAAGTAAATTGTATTACAATTTGATTTGACTCATGGAATGAATAACAAGTCTGATTTTTCGATAGAATTGAAATGGCTAAAAAACACCATAAAACCAATTTAACCCATTGTTTTAAAATGATTAAAAAACAAATAAAATCAATGTATGCGAGAGATTAAATACAGATTATTCCTAATGAAAAAATAACATAAATTCATTTTAGAAAGTAAAGAATGCGTTTCGTCATCAAAGAAAATACCAATAAAAGCCCTACAAAACGCATAACAATTAGCCATAAGGTCAGGATGTTTTGCATTCCAGTATTAGTCTGTATTTTTTAAATGCGTCGCCCTTCCCCAACTCGTTAATTCAATAGCTTCGCCCCCAACATTCAACACACTATAAGCGGCATTTTGGTGTCCATATCTTCTTAAATCATCATTAATAGCTCCGCCTTTTAATTGCCAAATTAATATCTCCAGCGCATGACCATGACTAACAATAATGACTGTTTTATCTTCATGCTTCCCGGACAACTCTTTCAGAAAGGATAAAAGGCGGTTGCTGACATCAAAAACCGTTTCACCACCCGGTATTGCCGTCTGCGGACTCCCGGAAAGAAGGCGCTCAGCCATCCCAGGATACTCTCTTAGCGTCTGTGCAAATTGCATTCCCTGAAGCACGCCAAAGTGGCGCTCATGCAACCGTTCATCGCAGGTCAGCAGGCAGCTAAACTGGTTAGCCAGCACCCGTGCCGTGCTTTTAGCGCGCGAAGCCGGGGACGTATAAATATGCGAAACTGAGTAATCTGCCAGAGCAGCCCCCAGGGCAATAACTTGTCTATGCCCGCGATCCGTTATCCGACTGTCTAACCGCCCCTGAATAACCCCCTGCCGGTTCGCTTCACTTTCCCCATGTCTAACCACAATAACCTGCATTCTCTTCCCTTATGCTGACGTTTGATTTAGCATTATCTTAATTTAGAACCATCTAAAGTAATGATTTATGAAATCTGAGCTCATACAACTTCAATCAAGCGCTGAAAGCGCAGCGAAGCTGCTCAAAGCGATGAGCAATCCCAGGCGATTACTGATCCTTTGCCTGCTACTCGACTCACCGGGCACCGGCGCGGGCGAGCTGGCCTCTGCCACGGGTTTAAGCCCGTCGGCCACCTCCCAACATCTGGCGCGTATGAAAGATGAGGGGCTTATTGAGAGCCAGCGTAGCGCCCAGCGAGTTCTCTATTTCATTAAAGATAGCGCGGTACGCGAAGTCATAGCGGCGCTGAAATCCATTTATTGTCCTTAAGGAGCATGATGAACGTTTCTGCCATCTCGCCGGAAGAAGCTAAAAAGCTGATTACCAAAGGCGCCGCGCTGATAGACATCCGTGAACCGGATGAATATGCGCGAGAAAATATCCCTGAGGCCCATTTACTGCCACTTTCAGCCATTAAAAACGGTGCACGGCTGGGGCCGCTAGATCCTCATGATGTCGTGATTTTTCACTGCCAGTCGGGTATGCGTTCAACCCAGAATGCACAAAAGCTGGCGGAAATAGCCGAGCCAGCCCGCGTATTGCTGCTGGCAGGCGGGCTGGATAGCTGGAAAAAATTAGGCCAGGAAGTGCAAGAAGACAAGAGCCAGCCCATGCCGATGATGCGGCAGGTGCAAATTGTGGCTGGTGCGCTGATCCTGCTTGGCGTCTTGCTGGGTTACGGCGTCAATCAGGGGTTCTTCCTGCTTTCCGGTTTTGTTGGCGCGGGCCTGGTGTTTGCCGGAGTTACCGGGTTTTGCGGCATGGCTCGCCTGCTGGCCCATATGCCCTGGAACCGACGCTAGCCGCGATGTTGCTTTATCCGCTCCGGTTTCTGATCTATGGTTATCAACGCGGCGCTGCTGCATTAAATTCCCTTAGCATTCAGAGGTTTTTTATGTTTAAACCAGGTGATGTTGTTCAGCCCAATCAGGGTGGTCCTAAGCTGCAGGTGGTTGAGGTTCAGGGAGAAGAGATAATTTGTGTTCCCGCCTCGGCGCCGGGCGCGGAAAAGCTAACGCTGAAAGCGGACTCCGTATCGCTGTACACAGAAGAAGGTGATTTCGGCGTTTGCTAAGCCATAAAATTTCGGCGTGAATCGCTTCACGCCGAAATTATCAATAAAAGTGCCCCTATCCTTGTCATCGCCATTCATAAACAACCGGGCACGGCGGAAATCCAGGTCAGCAATCAATAACCCTTCTCATACCCCGCAAAAAAACATCGAACCGCTACGTCGGCGTTAACCTCTTTGAGAAAATCAACTACCGACTCTTTATCCAGGTGATAACGGCGAGTCAGCACGCCCGCTTCCCAGGCCGCCCGCTGGCGATCGCCTGTCTGCTCGGCCATTCGATGGGTAAAGCCCAGCACAAAGCCGCGTTTATAATCAGAACAGAAGCGCTCAACGTTCACCGCACTGTCGGCCTGCCTGGCCTTCAGCCCGGCCATCAAGCCTTTACCAAAATGATTATCCATCAGTGACTCCTCATCACTCGCTATATACAAAATTATATAACGATTTCTCCGGCAATGGGTATCCCTAAAACCCATGCTTTTGCGTGGATTTCATCGGTTGTGAAACGAGAAAGTCATCTCATTGATATTCCATAGAAAGATAAAACAAGAACCACAAAATCAGGAAATGCCAGCACGGAACTGTGTTTCATCGCACTTTATCGACAAAATTTCGATAAATAAAAATTTTGAGCTAATTGATAGATTCAATGTAGAGATATAATCTACTCACCATAAATTAGTTACTCCATAACACCATACTTATGCATAAAAAGTAGTGTATATGGCTACTTTTAACCCGGAGTCAACATTATGTTTTCCCCTGAGTCACGCTTACGCCATGCGGCAGCAGATATTTTTGCAATGGTAGTGTATTGCTCGGTAGTGAATATGATGATTGAGATCTTTCTCTCCGGAATGAGCTTCGAGCAGTCGCTCTCTTCTCGCCTCGTGGCGGTGCCGGTCAATATTCTTATCGCCTGGCCCTACGGTTTCTACCGTGACGCCTTTATGCGCACCGCGCGCCGCGTTTCTCCGGCAAGCTGGGCTAAAAATCTCGCTGACGTACTGGCCTACGTGACTTTCCAGTCACCTATTTACGTTGCGATTCTTTGGAGTGTGGGTGCGGACTGGCATCAGATTGTGGCGGCTGTGACTTCCAACCTTCTGATCTCAATGATAATGGGTGCCGCTTACGGCTACTTCCTGGATTTCTGCCGCCGCCTGTTTCGCGTCAGCGGCGCTATCGGAATGAAAGCGGGAGCCTGAGCCCCGTTGTTAGAATAACGACTGGCGCAACTGCCAGTCGTTGACTCAATCAGTCTCGCCAAATAATCCTGCCAGATACCTTTCCAGCGCAATACGAGAACTAAACCCGTGCGGTATACCATAATGCTCGTGCGTGTCACCGGCCAGGTAGAGCGGGAACTGCTGATAGTGATCGCAGGTTTTCATCTCAGAAGCCGGGTCTGCCAGCATCTGGCTGCGCTCTCTGAGGGTTGGGTGAATAATCAGCGCGGTGCGCCCCATGCGCGCTTCGCGATTAACATAGACGTAATTCTCGCCACGGCGATAACCGTAAGTTTTTGCTGTTACCACATCCATGGTAAAACCCGATCTCTCCAGAACTCGGGCCACCTCATCCGGTCGTAAATACATAGATTTTCCTCGTCATCATTTACTGCCAGGCAACGATACAATAAGCAGCATCGGCAACGCTTTCGGAATTGTCCAGAAAGCCCGTCAATAGCCATGGCTCGCCACATAACCAAAATTCATGGTCTACACTTAGCTCTACATCTTGAAAAGGGAGAGATACATGGCTAGTCGAGCAAACAAAAATGACGTTGATGTTCAGGTAGACGAGATTAATAACGATGTCACCCAGCTTGCGGATACGCTGGAAGATGTACTCAAGTCCTTCGGCAGCGACGCAAAAGATGAAGTTGATGCGGCGCGTAAAAAAGCCGAAGCGCTGCTAAAAGAGACGCGTGCACGCCTTAACGGCAGCCAGGGGCGTGTCACTCAGGCGGCACGAGACGCTGCCGGTTGCGCGGATTCATACGTTCGCGACAAACCGTGGCAAAGCGTGGGTATTGGTGCCGCTGTGGGGATTGTCATTGGCGCACTGCTGGTTTCCCGCCGCTAACACCCTGCTATTGCAGTAGATAAATGATACTAAATGCGCGTTCAGCCCCGGAGCCTTTGCTTCGGGGTTTTTATTTTAGCGCCAACCTCAGCTGAAGCGCGTAACGCTGCGCCATTTCATAAGAGTTGATATTGGTAAAGCTCATCAGCAGTCCCCCCTGCGTTGACGGCTTAATGCGCCAGTGGCTTAAGGCCTGCACCGCCAGTCCCGCAGCTCTTGCCCGGTCTGCCAATACTTTGTCATCCCCTGCGACCTCCATCACCATTTGGATCCCTCCTTCCTGCGGAACAACCGAAAAGCCCTGCTCACGCAGCGCGTTTTCCAGCCACAGCCGCCGCTCGGCGTAGCAGTGTCGCATCTTTTTAAGGTGCCGCCAGAAGTGCCCTTCACGGAGAAAGTCGGCAATTGTCTGCTGGATTAACACCGGCGCGGTACAGGGCTGCCTGCGCGCCCGGGCCTGAAAATCATCGACCGCATGGCGCGGAACCACCAGCCACGCCACGCGCAGTGCCGGAAACATAGACTTGCTGAACGTTCCGGCGTAAATCACTCGCTGCGGGCTATCCAGGCTTTTCAGCGGCGGCAGCGGCTTACCGTGATAGCGAAATTCGCTGTCGTAGTCGTCTTCGATTATCCAGCTTTGCTGGCGGCTGGCCCAGTCCAGCAAGGCGTGCCGGCGGGGCAGAGAAAGCGCCATACCCAGCGGACTTTGGTGCGCCGGAGTCAATAAGGCAAAGCGGGCATCAGGATAATGGGTAATGCCAAAATCAATCTGCATACCCTCGTCATCAACCGGCACGGCCTGGAGCTGCATACCGGCACGCGCAAAGTCCGGGCGCACAAAACGATAGCCAGGATCTTCCAGCCAGATACCGTCGCCCGGGCGGGCCAGGGTGGAGAGCACCAGCGCAATTGCCGCCTGAAAACCTGAAGTGATAAAAATCTGCTCGGGCTGGCAATCGATGCTGCGGGAAAAGCGCAGGTAATCGGCTATGGCCTGCTTAAGACCGGCCTCGCCGCCCGGCTCCGGCAGCATCAGATCGAAGCGCGTTTGCTGGCGCAGACGCCGCCCCATAAGCCTTGCCCAAATTGCGCGCGGAAAAGCGTCCAGCGCCGGAAGCCCCATCTGAAATGGAAGCGGAGCGCCCTGCGGCCTTGGGGCGGAGAAACTGTCGCTCCCTGAGCCGCTTTTCACCGAGGGGCTGACGAAGGTTCCCGCCTGCCCTCGTCGTTCCAGCCAGCCCTGGGCCACCAGTTCGCCATAGGCGCTTTCAACCGTGGCTCTCGCCACGCCGAGCTCCAGCGCCATGGTGCGGCTGGAAGGAAGCCGGCTGCCCGCCGTTAACTCACCGCTGTTTATCGCCCGCTTTAACTGACGGGCAATTTGCTGGTAACGAGGCTGTGTGTGGTGAGGAGAAACGGTAAACGGCGTGGGCTTTGCTTTCATGGTCTGGTTTTTAAGTTAATTTTTGGCTCTCTTTAATAGTCCATCATAGTGCTAAATTTCCCTCACACCAACATGAGGAAAAAAACATGACCGAATTACGCCAGCCTTACTATGAACTCTCTCCGAACGTGTTCAACCCGATGAAACAGGCATTGCAGGGGCTGGAAAACGGCCCGCTGAGCAACGAGCTGATTGAACTGGTTTTTCTGCGTGTCTCGCAAATTAACGGCTGCGCCTACTGCCTGGAAATGCACTCAAAGGCGCTGCGTAAGTCAGGCGTCGAGCAGGTGAAGCTGGACTCTCTGGCGGGCTGGAAAGTGAGCCATCGATTCTCGGATAAAGAGCGTGCGGCGCTCGCCTGGGCGGAAGCCATCACCCTGATTGCCGACAGCAATGCCGAAGATGAAGTCTACCAGCCGCTACTACAGTTTTTCAGCGCCGAAGAGATTGTCGACCTGACGCTGGCGGCCAGCATGATGAATGCTTTTAACCGCGTTGCGGTTGGTATGCGCCAGTAAAATCTTTGCCCCTCACCCTGACCCTCTTCCCAAAGGGGCGAGGGAATGAAAAACGCCCGGCGCCATGCCCCTCTCTCCTGAAAAGTGAAGAGATGAAAAAAACGCTTTTGTAGAACTTTCCCCCTCGCCCTCCCCGGGTGAGGGTTTCCTCCATCATTTCACTGCACTTTTCAATTTCGTAAAATCAATCTAAAAACCCTATATGTTGCGTTGTTGCAAAAAATAAAATCAACATCTAGTATTCACTGCAACGAAACACCACTACCCCAACGCGACGAAACGCGCCGCTTTGTTATTCTAAAGGGAAATACGAATCATGCGCATTACTATTTACACCAAAACAGACTGTGTTCAGTGTCATGCCACCAAACGGGCGATGGAGAGCCGCGGTTTTACTTTCGATTTGATTAGCCTGGACCAAAACCCGGAGGCGGCGGACGACCTTCGGGCCCAGGGATACCGTCAGTTGCCGGTAGTGGTCACCGAGCAGGAAAGCTGGAGCGGCTTCCGCCCGGACATGATCAACCGCCTTAGCGTCGCCGCCAGCGCATGAGCAGCCTCGTCTACTTCTCCAGCGAGTCGGAAAACACCCTGCGCTTTATTGAGCGTCTCGGGCTACCCGCGCTGCGCATCCCGCTGGAGGTAAAAGCGCGGCTGGAAGTGACGGAGCCTTATATTTTAATTGTGCCCAGCTACGGCGGAGGTGGAATTGCCGGAGCCGTGCCGCCGCAGGTGATCCGCTTTTTAAACAATCCGCAAAATCGGGCGCTCATCCGCGGCGTGATTGCGAGCGGTAACCGCAGCTTTGGCGAAGGGTTTTGCCGCGCCGGGGACGTCATTTCACAAAAGTGCCGGGTGCCTTATCTCTATCGTTTTGAGCTACTGGGCACCCCGCAAGACATCGAAAACGTGCGTAAGGGAGTAAGCGAATTTTGGCAACGACAGAAGCAGTCCGCGTAGCGGCGCCGAGCGTGGACTATCACGCGCTCAACGCCATGCTCAACCTCTATGATAAAGAGGGCAATATCCAGTTTGATAAGGACAGGCAGGCCGTGGATTGCTTCTTTGAGCAGCACGTTGTGCCGAATACCGTAGCCTTCCCGAGCCAGCAGGCGAAGCTTGATTACCTGGTGGCCGAACACTATTACGATGAAAGCGTGCTCACACGCTACTCCAGCCGTTTTGTGCTGGCGCTTTTTGACCGCGCCCACGGCAGCGGCTTTCAGTTCCAGACTTTCCTCGGCGCGTGGAAGTATTACACCAGCTACACCCTGAAAACGTGGGACGGAAAACAGTATCTGGAACACTTCCCCGACCGCGTTTGCATGGTGGCCCTGACTCTGGCGCAGGGCGACGAGCAACTTGCAGCGCGCCTGATGGATGAGATGTTGAGCGGACGCTTCCAGCCCGCCACGCCGACTTTCCTGAACTGCGGTAAAAAACAGCGCGGCGAATTAGTCTCCTGCTTCCTGCTGCGTATTGAAGACAATATGGAGTCGATTGGCCGGGCGGTTAACTCGGCGCTCCAGCTTTCCAAGCGCGGCGGCGGCGTGGCATTTTTGCTCTCCAACCTGCGTGAGGCAGGTGCGCCAATCAAACGTATTGAAAACCAGTCTTCCGGCGTTATCCCGGTAATGAAAATGCTCGAAGACGCGTTTTCCTACGCGAACCAGCTTGGCGCTCGCCAGGGAGCTGGCGCGGTGTACCTCAACGCACACCACCCGGATATCCTGCGCTTCCTCGACACCAAACGCGAAAACGCCGATGAGAAGATCCGCATTAAAACGTTGTCGCTCGGCGTAACCATCCCGGATATCACTTTCCATCTGGCCAAAACCAACCAGCAGATGGCGCTGTTCTCGCCCTACGACGTGGAGCGTATTTACGGTAAGCCGTTCGGAGATATCAGCGTTAACGACCTTTACCAGCAGATGGTGGACGACGAACGCATCCGTAAAAGCTGGATTAATGCCCGCGACTTCTTCCAGACTCTGGCTGAGATCCAGTTTGAGTCCGGTTATCCGTACATCATGTTTGAAGATACGGTTAACCGCGCCAACCCGATTGCCGGGCGCATAAATATGAGCAACCTGTGCTCGGAGATTTTGCAGGTTAACAGCGCCTCCACCTTTGACGAAAACCTCGACTACGCGCAGATTGGCAAAGATATCTCCTGCAATCTCGGTTCGCTAAATATCGCCCACACCATGGACTCTCCTGACTTCGCTGGCACGGTGGAAACGGCAATTCGCGGGCTGACGGCAGTTTCTGATATGAGCCATATTCGCTCGGTGCCGTCGGTCGAGGCAGGGAACGCGGCCTCCCACGCCATCGGGCTTGGGCAGATGAATCTCCATGGCTACCTGGCACGAGAGGGCATTGCCTACGGCTCCCCCGAAGGGCTGGATTTCACCAACATCTATTTTTACACCATTACCTGGCACGCATTGCGCGCGTCCAATGCCCTGGCGCGCGAACGCCATCAAAGCTTTGCCGGATTTGAACACTCGCGCTATGCCAGCGGCGAATACTTCCGCCAGTATCTGGAGCAAAGCTGGGAGCCAAAAACCGAGAAAGTGCGCTCACTCTTTGAAAAGGCGGGCATCACTATCCCGGCCCGCGAGCAGTGGCAGCGACTGTGCAATGACGTGCGTGAATATGGTTTATATAACCAGAATCTACAGGCGATCCCGCCGACGGGTTCTATCTCGTACATCAACCACGCTACCTCGAGCATTCACCCGATTGTTTCAAGAATTGAGATCCGTAAAGAGGGCAAAACGGGGCGCGTTTACTATCCCGCCCCGTTTATGACCAACGACAATCTTGAGTTTTACCAGGACGCCTACGACATCGGCCCGGAAAAAATTATCGACACCTACGCCGAAGCCACACGGCACGTTGACCAGGGGCTTTCGCTGACGCTGTTCTTCCGCGATACCGCCACCACCCGCGATATTAATAAAGCGCAGATTTACGCCTGGAAGAAAGGCATTAAGACGCTTTACTACATCCGTCTGCGGCAGATGGCGCTGGAAGGTACAGAGGTTCAGGGCTGCGTGTCCTGTGCGTTATAAAGCGAAAGAACAAGGAGAAGTCATGACGCAACTTACGCGCGTAAGCGCCATCAACTGGAACAAGATCGAGGATGAGAAAGACCTCGAAGTCTGGAATCGCCTGACCAGCAACTTCTGGCTGCCGGAAAAAGTACCGCTGTCTAATGATATTCCGGCCTGGCAATCGCTCAGCGAGCCGGAGCAGCAGTTGGTTATTCGCGTATTTACCGGGCTGACGCTGCTGGACACCATTCAAAATACCGTTGGCGCACCGGCGCTGATGGCCGACTCGCTAACGCCGCACGAAGAGGCGGTGATGTCCAACATCAGCTTTATGGAGGCGGTACACGCCCGCTCCTATAGCTCGATATTTTCCACACTCTGCCAGACTAAAGACGTGGACGCCGCTTACGAATGGAGCGAGCAAAACCCGGCATTGCAGCGCAAGGCGCAAATTATTCTCGAACATTATCAGAACGATGATCCGCTGAAGAAAAAAATCGCCAGCGTGTTTCTCGAATCATTCCTGTTCTATTCCGGCTTCTGGCTGCCGATGTACTACTCCAGCCGCGGCAAGCTCACCAATACCGCCGACCTTATTCGGCTGATTATTCGTGACGAAGCGGTGCACGGCTATTACATCGGCTACAAGTACCAAAAGGCGCTGGCACAGCAGAGCGTGGAGAGGCAAAACGAGCTGCAAAACTTCGCTCTGGACCTGCTGATGGATCTTTACGACAACGAGCTGAGCTACAGCGAAACGCTCTACCGCGAGCTGGGCTGGGAAGATGAAGTCAAAGCCTTCCTCAGCTACAACGCTAACAAGGCGTTAATGAACCTCGGCTACCAGGCGCTGTTCCCGGCGGAAATGGCGGAGGTAAATCCAGCTATTCTTGCCGCGCTGTCGCCGAACGCCGATGAAAATCACGACTTCTTCTCCGGCTCCGGCTCCTCTTATGTGATGGGCAAAGCGGTGGAAACCGAAGACGACGATTGGGATTTCTAGTAGGCTGGCCGCTGAGTAATTCTGCGAGGTGGCCTATGAAGTTATTTCGTTTTTCTCTGTTAGCGCTGCTCTGCGGCAGCGCGCCCTTAGCCTTTAGCGCGCCGTTGCAGCTGGATATGGCCCAGCTGGCGCGCAGTAAGCATGAAATTAGCCAGCAAAATCCCGACGTTATGCCCGCCTGGCGCTCGCTCCAGCATAAAGCTGACCAGGCGCTTACCCATCCGCTTTACAGCATTACCCAAAAAAGCGCCTCCGCTCCGGCGGGTAATCCTCATGACTATTACAGCTTCTCCGACTACTGGTGGCCCAACCCCAAAACCGCCGACGGCCTGCCGTGGGTACGCAAAGACGGCCAGATGAATCCTGCCGCCGTAGGCAAGCAAAGTGATAAAAGCCACCTTAATGGCATGATTGATGACGTCTGGAATCTGGCGCTGGCCTGGCAGCTCTCGGGCAAAACGACCTATGCAGAAAAAGCCCGCCAGCAGCTGGTGAACTGGTTTATTACGCCGGAAACCCGCATGACGCCTAACCTGATTTATGCCCAAAGTATTCCAGGACATAAAGGCGTGCGCGGCACCGGCATTCTCGATGGCCGGGTTTTGGTGCGGCTAATCGACGCCATCGAGCTGCTGCATGACGGCGGCCAGTTAGACGATAAAACCTGGCAAGGCCTGCGGAACTGGTACCGCGATTACTACCGCTGGTTGACCACCAGCGAGAACGGTAAGAAAGAAGACGCCGCCGACAATAACCACGGCACCTGGTACGACGTGCAGGTGGCCGCCATTGCGTTATGGCTCGGCGATAAAGAAGCGGCAAAGCAGCGGCTAATGTTTAGCGCCGGGCAGCGTGTTCCGCAGCAGTTTGACGCCAAAGGCGTGCCGCAAACCGAAATTGGCCGTACCCGCTCCTGGCATTACAGCAACTTTATTCTCGATGCTTACAACCAGTTGGGGAGGCTGGGAGAAAGGGCTGGCGTCAATGTCTGGCAGGCAAAAAGTGGCGAACATAACCTGCAAAATGGCTACCTGTATGTTGCTCAATTTGTTGATAGCCAGACACCATGGCCTTACCCAAATATCGAGCCTTTTAAGCCTGATGATGCTCTTGAAAATATGGTTTCGGCAGCCCATGCCTGGCCAGAAAATAATACGCTACAAAACAAGGCCAAATGGCTTTTAAATCGCAATAAAACGGCAATAATCAACTTGATTTTTGAACGGTAATATTTATGTCATTTCTGCCTGAATCATCGAAAATTCAGGCAGAATATTATCGCATTGACAAAAATTATCTCACCAGACTCATTCCCCCTCAGCCCTTCTATCATGGGGAATTTCGCCCCCACTCGCCACGCGGATATTTTCATATCACAAAATCGAGGGTTGCCTCAGATTCTTAGTATGTTAGGGTATATACAGGTCAATATTTCCACCAGGAATCATCTATAAATAAATCAAATACGGGAATCTGTTTATTGCATGGCAATTAAATTAGAAGTGAAGAATTTATATAAGGTATTTGGCGAGCATCCACAACGCGCATTCAAATACATCGAGAAAGGAATCTCCAAGAGCGAATTACTGGAAAAAACGGGTCTGTCGCTTGGCGTTAAAGACGCCAGTCTGGCCATTGAAGAAGGCGAGATTTTTGTCATCATGGGGTTATCCGGTTCCGGTAAATCCACCATGGTTCGCCTTCTCAATCGCCTGATTGAACCCACCCGCGGGCAGGTACTGATAGACGGCATAGATATCGCCAAAATATCAGAATCCGAGCTGCGTGAGGTGCGCAAAAATAAGATCTCAATGGTCTTCCAGTCATTTGCCCTGATGCCCCATATGACGGTATTAAATAATACTGCCTTTGGCATGGAATTAGCCGGAATGCCGCTAAAAGAACGCCAGGAAAAAGCGCTGGATGCTCTGCGTCAGGTAGGGCTTGAGAATTATGCCAACGCTTATCCCGATGAACTTTCCGGCGGCATGCGTCAGCGCGTAGGCCTGGCCCGGGCGCTGGCAATTAATCCTGATATTTTACTGATGGATGAAGCCTTCTCGGCACTCGATCCGTTAATTCGTACGGAAATGCAGGATGAATTAATTAAGCTGCAGGCTAGACATCAGCGCACCATCGTATTTATTTCTCATGACCTTGATGAAGCAATGCGAATTGGCGACAGGATTGCCATTATGCAGGGCGGCGAAGTGGTGCAGGTCGGCACGCCGGACGAAATTCTGAATAATCCGGCCAATGATTATGTGCGCACCTTCTTCCGCGGCGTAGATATCAGCCAGGTGTTTAGCGCCAAAGATATTGCCCGCCGTAGCCCGGCTGGTCTGCTGCGTAAAACCACCGGTTTTGGGCCACGTTCAGCGCTTAAACTATTGCAGGATGATGACCGTGAATATGGCTATGTCATTGAACGAGGTCAGAAATTCCTCGGCATCGTCTCCACAGACTCTCTGAAATCCGCACTTGCTGCGGGCGAAGGTCTGGAGAGCGCATTTTTAGCCTCCCCGGAGGCGGTTTCCGCTGAAACCTCACTGAGCGATTTGCTCTCCCACGTTGGCCAGGCTCCGTGCGCGGTGCCGGTGGTGGGCGAAGAGCAGCAATACGTGGGCATCATCTCGAAAGGGGTGCTGCTTCAGGCATTAGATCGTGAGGGGGCAAACCAATGAGTGACGCAACAAATCCGTGGGATTCAGGCAGCGCGGCGACGGACGCCGCGGCTAATCAGGCAGCAAGTTCAACTGACGCATGGGGCGCACCGGCAACGGACGCGGCAACCAGCGGCGGCGCTGACTGGCTAAATTCGGCTCCGGCCGCAGCGCCAGAGCACTTTAATATTCTCGATCCGTTCCACAAAACTCTGATCCCGCTCGACAGTTGGGTAACGCAGGGGATCGACTGGGTGGTTATCCACTTCCGCCCGGTGTTCCAGGGCATCCGCGTGCCGGTGGATTATATTCTTAGCGGTTTCCAGCAGCTACTGCTGGGGATGCCCGCTCCGGTGGCGATTATCGTCTTTGCGCTAATTGCCTGGCAGATGTCGAGCCTCGGCATGGGCGTAGCTACGCTAATTTCCCTGATTGCCATCGGCGCGATTGGCGCCTGGTCTCAGGCGATGGTGACGCTGGCGCTGGTATTAACCGCCTTGCTGTTCTGTATGATAATCGGCCTGCCGCTTGGCATCTGGCTTGCACGAAGCGAACGGGCGGCGAAAATTATTCGCCCGCTGCTGGATGCGATGCAGACTACACCCGCGTTCGTTTACCTCGTGCCTATCGTGATGCTGTTTGGCATCGGCAACGTGCCGGGCGTGGTCGTAACGATTATCTTCGCCCTGCCGCCGATTGTGCGCCTGACTATTCTCGGCATTAAGCAGGTGCCGGAAGACTTGATTGAGGCTGCCCGCTCCTTCGGCGCCAGCCCGCACCAGATGCTGTTTAAAGTGCAGCTCCCGCTGGCAATGCCGACCATTATGGCCGGGGTCAACCAGACCCTGATGCTGGCGCTGTCGATGGTGGTTATCGCTTCGATGATTGCCGTGGGCGGCCTTGGCCAGATGGTGCTGCGCGGTATCGGCCGTCTTGATATGGGCCTGGCAACGGTCGGTGGCGTGGGCATTGTTATCCTCGCGATTATTCTCGACCGCCTGACCCAGTCCATCGGGCGTGATTCACGCTCCCGCGGCAACCGCCGCTGGTACACCACCGGCCCTCTGGGCCTGCTGACCCGTCCCTTCATTAAATAAGCCTGGCGGCGGCCCCGTGCCGCCCCTCGCCCCATCACCACTAAAAAGGAATAACGATGCGACACAACGCTATTTTAGCCACGGCTCTTGCGACACTCGTTACCACCAGCGCCTTCGCGGCAGACCTGCCGGGTAAAGGCATCGCCGTTCAGCCGGTGCAAAGCACCATTTCCGAAGAAACCTTCCAGACGCTGCTGGTCAGCCGCGCGCTGGAGAAAATGGGTTATACCGTCAATAAACCAAGCGAGGTGGACTATAACGTCGGCTACACCTCTATTGCTTCCGGCGATGCCACTTTCACCGCCGTAAACTGGCAGCCGCTGCATGACGATATGTATGCCGCCGCGGGTGGCGATAAGAAATTTTATCGCGAAGGCACTTTTGTCACCGGCGCAGCGCAGGGCTATCTCATCGACAAAAAAACCGCCGATGCCTACCACATCACCAATATCGAGCAGCTAAAAGATCCAAAAATCGCCAAACTGTTCGACAGCAACGGCGACGGCAAAGCCGACATGATGGGCTGCACGCCGGGCTGGGGCTGCGAGGCGGTTATCAACCACCAGAACGAAGCCTATAAGCTTGCCAATACCGTTACCGTTAACCACGGAAACTACTCGGCAATGATGGCCGATACCATCGCGCGCTTTAAAGAGGGCAAACCGGTGCTGTATTACACCTGGACGCCGTACTGGGTGAGCGACGTGCTGAAGCCGGGTAAAGACGTAGTCTGGTTACAGGTGCCGTTCTCTTCCCTGCCGGGCGAGCAGAAAGACATCGACACCAAGCTGCCTAACGGCGCTAACTACGGCTTCCCGGTAAACACCATGCATATTGTGGCGAACAAGGCCTGGGCCGAAAAGAACCCACAGGCGGCCAAACTGTTTGCCGTGATGAAGCTGCCGCTGGCGGACATTAACGCCCAGAATGCAATGATGCATAGCGGTAAGTCTTCAGAAGCGGATATCAACGGCCACGTTGATGGCTGGATTAAGGCGCACCAGGCGCAGTTTGACGGCTGGGTGAAAGAAGCATTAGCCGCGAAATAAACCACCGTTCTCCTCCCTCTCCCCTTGTACGTTCCGGGGACATAGTAGACAGATGTTCGGGGACATAGTGAACACCTTTTAACATCTTTTACCCATGATGATCGACCGGTTCTTCAGGTCGATCATTCCCACTTTCGTGCTGTACCACCACACCTCATAACAACCGTCCTCACCGCTTTCCTTCAGCCCCACTCGCTCTCCCCTGAACGCTTTGCCCGCTTTCAGGCTGATACCTCTGATGCTCAGGCTTCCACTGATATCCACTTTTCTTACCGCCACGCCGTCATCGTACTCCGGCCCGGGAGCATCGCTTCTGTACTGTCTGGCCGAAGGCTGATAGCGCGAACCCGGGACCGCCATATTCAGTCCCTCATGCGGGCGTTCAAAGTTATAGACCTCCCGCCAGTGGTCAAATACCCGCTGGAGCTGGTCGCTGTCCGTGAACCATTTCCCCTGCAGAACCTCCGCCTTCAGACTGCGGTGAAAACGCTCGAGCTTGCCCTGCGTCTGGGGATGATAAGGCCGCGAGTGCCCCACCCGGATACCCTGACGCATCAGCCACAGCTCCAGCGCGGTCCAGGTCCCGGTGGTGTCTCCCCAGGGCGCCCCGTTATCCATGGTCATCCTCTCCGGCAGGCCATAGCGCTCAAACACCTTTGTCAGATGTGACTGCACGGTCTCACGCCGCTCGTTGTCGCAGTGCGTCAGGCAGAGTGAAAACCGGGAGTGGTCGTCCAGCAGCGTGAGGGGATGGCTGCGCCCACCGGCGAAGGGAAAGTGTCCCTTAAAATCCATCTGCCAGAGGGCGTTCGGCCTGCCGTGTTCGAAGCGACCGGCAGAGGGGATACCCGGCGGTACACCGGGTAGCAGGCCGTGACGGTGCATCAGGTTGTGCACGGTACTGACGGCAGGAAGGTGGTGCCCCTGCGCTTCCAGCCAGGCCTTAATCTTGCGGGCTCCCCAGCGGGGATGGGCCAGGTGTGCCTGCTGTAACAGGTCAGCCACCTGAGCGGCGGTGGCGTTGGGAGAATGATGGGGAGCCCGTGAGCGGTCAGCGAGGCCGGGAAGTCCGGCCTCGAGAAAGCGGCAAAGCCACTTATATCCGGTGGCGGGCGCGATGCCGAAGTGGCGACAGAGCGCCCGGATGTTAGCCCCGTCCTGCGAGGCAAAGTGAACAAACTCGTGACGTAATGACATGGTATCTCTCGCATCCCAGGGCATAAGCGACTCCGGAAGAGGGTTCTTATGCCGTAGTTGTAAGTGTCTACCATGTCCCCGAACAAGTGTTCACCATGTCTCCGGTATGTACACCCCTGGAGGGGGAGGGTTTTACCGCACAAACCGACACCCGCCTTCCCTTCTGCTGACATAATTTTTCGCTATTATTTCAACCTCTCTTTGGCAAGTTGAAGATAATAATGAAAAACACCACTCACACTCTCAGCCCAACGCTGATTGTCCTGATGTCCGTTGCTACCGGGCTGGCCGTTGCCAGTAACTACTACGCGCAGCCGCTGCTCGACACTATTGCAAACGCATTTTCGCTTTCCGTTAACCAGGCTGGCTTCATCGTCACCACCGCTCAACTTGGTTACGCGGCGGGCCTGCTGCTGCTGGTACCGCTTGGGGATATGTTCGAGCGCCGCGGGCTAATCGTATTGATGACGCTTCTCGCCGCAGGCGGGATGTTGATTACCGCCACCAGCCAGTCTCTGTCGATGATGATTCTGGGTACCGCGCTGACCGGCCTGTTCTCGGTCGTTGCTCAAATCCTTGTCCCGTTCGCCGCCACGCTCGCCGCTCCGGAAAAACGCGGCAAGGTTGTAGGCACCATTATGAGCGGGTTGCTGCTGGGTATTCTGCTGGCACGAACCGTGGCTGGTCTGCTGGCAAGCCTCGGCGGCTGGCGTACCGTGTACTGGGTGGCCAGCGTGCTGATGGCGCTAATGGCCATTGCGCTGTGGCGCGGGCTGCCGCAGGTAAAACAGGAGAGCCATCTTAATTATCCTCAGTTGCTGACCTCTATATTCAGCCTGTTTATCAAAAACAGCCTGTTACGCACCCGCGCCCTGCTCGGCTGCCTGACGTTTGCTAACTTCAGTATTCTCTGGACTTCAATGGCGTTTCTGCTCGCCTCACCACCGTTTAACTATTCAGAGGGCGTTATCGGTCTGTTCGGCCTGGCCGGTGCGGCTGGTGCTTTGGGCGCTCGTCCTGCTGGCGGGCTGGTCGATAAGGGCAAGGGGCATCACACCACCACCATCGGTCTGCTGCTCCTGCTGCTCTCCTGGGCAGCCATTGCCCTCGGCCAGTTCTCGGCCATCGCGTTGATTGTCGGGATCCTGGTGCTGGATTTAACCGTTCAGGGCGTACACATCACCAACCAAAGCCTGATCTATCGCATGATGCCCGAAGCACGTAACCGGCTGACCGCCGGTTATATGACCAGTTACTTCATCGGCGGTGCGGCGGGTTCGTTAATTTCCGCAAGCGCTTACCAACATGCTGGCTGGAACGGCGTCTGCGTCGCCGGTGCGGTCGTGGCACTACTAAATCTGGTAGTGTGGTGGCGCGGATACCAGCGTCAGGCGGATTAAGCCAGTACCTCTGCGGCCCGTAAGGGAAATTAGGGGTGTAATGGCAGGGGCAGTCTGTTAAGGTTGTCCCTGTTTATTAATTCGAGTGACATTAACGCTGGTTATTTATTAATATTTGATATGGATAGACCCGCAACTGTTTCGGCCCACAACTGCCACAGCATGGCAAACCCGACAGGGCTGACGAACAGCTTCCCCATCGCAATCCCTCCTATCCTCATCGCGATAGCCTCCGGTTTCCGTACCGTTGAACGCCGTTATACCACTCGAAACCCATTTTCTCTCCCCACGCTGCTTAGCGCTCTGGGCTACGGCTTAGCGTGGATTACGCCGATGGTGGCATCAACCAAACGTATATAAACGTATACAAACGTATAAATAATGCATTTACTTTATTTGTCACCATCGTTACTATATCGGCTGCAACTAATGAGGTTATGCCAAAATGGATAGTTCGTTCACGCCCATAGAACAAATGCTGAAGTTCCGCGCCAAACGTTACCAGGAGTTCCCGTATCAGGAAGTTCTGTTAACCCGTCTTTGTATGCACATGCAGGGTAAACTGCTGGAAAACCGCAATAAGATGCTGAAGGCGCAGGGGATCAACGAAACCTTATTCATGGCGCTCATCACCCTGGAGTCCCAGGAAAACCACAGCATCCAGCCTTCCGAGCTGAGCTGTGCGCTGGGTTCCTCCCGCACGAATGCTACCCGTATTGCCGATGAGCTGGAAAAACGCGGCTGGATTGAACGCCGTGAAAGCGACAATGACCGCCGCTGCCTGCATCTGCATTTGACCGAGAAAGGTCACGAATTCCTGCGTCAGGTACTGCCGCCGCAGCATAACTGCCTGCACCAACTCTGGTCTGCACTCAGCGGTGATGAAAAAACGCAGCTCGAAGCCATCACCCGCAAGCTGCTGACTCGCCTCGACCAGATGGAAGAAGACAAAGTGATACTTGAAGCGCTGAGCTAAACGCTGCCGTCTACACTTCTGACAACAATCCGATTTCAAAACTACTTTCAGGCCAGCAATCATTTGCTGGCCTGTCAGGTCTAACAGGTCGGCTAAGCTGACCGGAAATAATAAAAAAACAGGTGGAGATTAGCATGAGCGCAAATGCGGAGACTCAAGCCCCGCAGCAACCGGCTAACAAGAAAGGCAAGCGTAAAGGCGCCCTGCTCTTGTTGACCTTGCTCTTTGTCATTATTGCCGTGGCATATGGGATCTATTGGTTTTTAGTCCTGCGCCATTTTGAAGAGACGGACGATGCGTACGTGGCGGGGAACCAGGTGCAAATAATGGCCCAGGTCTCCGGTAGCGTCACCAAAGTCTGGGCAGACAATACCGATTTCGTAAAACAGGGTGATGTGCTGGTTAACCTCGATCGCGCCGATGCCGATCAGGCGTTCCAGAAAGCGCAAACTCAGCTGGCTTCCAGCGTGCGCCAGACTCGCCAGCTGATGATTAACAGCAAACAGTACCAGGCGAACATCGAACTGCAAAAAACCGCGCTTGCTCAGGCTCAAAGTGATTTGAACCGCCGCATTCCGCTGGGTAGCGCCAACCTGATTGGTCGTGAAGAACTGCAACACGCTCGTGATGCAGTTGCCAGCGCACAGGCTCAACTCGACGTTGCCGTACAGCAATACAACGCCAACCAGGCGATGATTCTGGGCACTAAACTTGAAGATCAGCCGGCCGTTCAACAGGCTGCCACCGAAGTTCGCAACAGCTGGATGGCGCTGCAACGTACGCAAATCGTCAGTCCGATGAGCGGCTACGTTTCCCGCCGTGCGGTGCAGGTTGGTGCGCAAATCAGCCCGTCCACCCCGCTGATGGCCATCGTTCCGGCCAACGGTATGTGGGTTGATGCTAACTTTAAAGAAACCCAACTGGCGCATATGCGCATCGGCCAACCGGCGACCATTATCAGCGATATCTACGGCGACAAGGTGAAATACACCGGCAAAGTCGTCGGCCTGGATATGGGCACCGGCAGCGCCTTCTCCCTGCTGCCCGCGCAAAACGCCACCGGTAACTGGATCAAGGTCGTTCAACGCCTGCCGGTTCGTATCGAGCTGGACGCCAAACAGGTTGAAGAGCATCCGCTGCGCATCGGTCTGTCCACGCTGGTTAACGTTGATACCAGCAACCGCGACGGCAGTATTCTGTCTACCCAAACACGCAATTCCCCGGTCTATGAGAGTAACGCTCGCGAGCTGAATCTGACGCCGGCTAACCAGCTTATTGACCAGATTATTCAGGCCAATGCGGGTTAATAAAGCGGAGGTTGTATGGCACAACAAAAACCGCTAGAAGGGGCCCAGCTGGTCATTATGACCATCGCGCTGTCGATGGCGACCTTTATGCAGGTGCTGGACTCCACTATCGCCAACGTGGCCATCCCGACCATTGCCGGTAACCTTGGCTCATCGCTGAGCCAGGGCACCTGGGTAATCACCTCGTTCGGGGTGGCTAACGCTATTTCGATCCCGATTACCGGCTGGCTGGCAAAACGTCTCGGCGAAGTGAGGCTGTTCCTCTGGTCAACGGTGCTGTTTGTTATCGCCTCCTGGGCGTGCGGCATGTCAAACAGCCTTGAGATGTTGATCTTCTTCCGCGTGCTTCAGGGGATTGTTGCCGGGCCGCTTATCCCGCTGTCGCAAAGCCTGTTGCTGAGTAACTACCCGCCCGCTAAGCGCAGTATTGCGCTTGCGCTGTGGTCGATGACGGTGATCGTGGCGCCCATTTGCGGCCCGATCCTCGGCGGCTATATCAGCGATAACTACCACTGGGGCTGGATCTTCTTTATCAACGTGCCTATCGGTGGCGCGGTGGTGCTGATGACCCTGCAAACCCTGCGTGGGCGCGAAACCCGAACCGAGAAACGCCGCATCGATGCCGTCGGGCTGGCACTGCTGGTGATAGGGATAGGCAGCCTTCAAGTCATGCTCGACCGTGGTAAAGAGCTGGACTGGTTTAACTCGACGGAAATCATCGTGCTGACGGTTATAGCGGTGGTCACCATCAGCTTCCTTATCGTCTGGGAGCTAACGGACGACAACCCGATAGTCGACCTCTCGCTATTTAAGTCGCGAAACTTCACCATCGGCTGCCTGTGTATCAGCCTCGCCTATATGCTCTACTTCGGCGCAATTGTATTGCTGCCGCAGCTATTGCAGGAGGTCTATGGCTATACCGCAACCTGGGCGGGCCTGGCTTCCGCTCCGGTGGGTCTGATCCCGGTGCTGCTGTCACCGATTATCGGGCGCTTTGCCCATAAGCTGGACATGCGCCGGCTGGTGACATTCAGCTTCATTATGTATGCGGTCTGCTTCTACTGGCGTGCGTATACCTTTGAACCCGGGATGGATTTTGGGGCATCGGCCTGGCCGCAGTTTGTGCAGGGCTTTGCGGTGGCGTGCTTCTTTATGCCGCTAACCACCATTATCCTCTCCGGCCTGCCGCCGGAAAGGCTGGCGGCGGCATCGAGCCTGTCGAACTTTACCCGAACCTTAGCGGGTTCCATCGGCACCTCGATTACCACCACGCTGTGGACCAACCGCGAGTCGCTGCACCACGCCCAGTTAACGGAGTCCGTTACGCCGTTTAACCCCAATGCAGTGGAGACTTACAACCAGCTACAGGGGTTGGGGATGACGCAGCAGCAGGCCTCCGGCTATATTGCCCAGCAGATAACCAACCAGGGGCTGATAATCTCGGCCAATGAGATTTTCTGGTTCTCCGCAGGGGTATTTATCCTGATGCTGGTGCTGGTGTGGTTTGCTAAACCTCCGTTCGGCGCCGGTAGCGGCGGCGGTGGAGCGCACTAATATCACGTTAAAAAGGAGCCATTTGGCTCCTTTTTCTTTTCATCAACCTGGCGGATCCGCGCCACAGGTTGTCAGTTTTGCGCCAGTATCAAACGCCGTTGTTCGCCAGGATAAAAGCTCGACACAAACTGGAGAACCAACATGCTGCCCAACCCCTCGCAAAAATATCACGCCCATCTGCCGATGAGCTTACCCGACCGCCAGTGGCCGAATAAAACCCTGACCCGGGCACCACGCTGGCTCTCTACCGACCTGCGCGACGGCAATCAGGCGCTGGCGGAGCCGATGGACGCCACGCGTAAATTACGATTCTGGGAACAGCTTCTCAAATGTGGATTTAAAGAGATTGAGGTTGCGTTCCCGTCCGCGTCGGAGACTGATTTCCAGTTTGTTCGCCAGCTGATTGAAGAGCAGCGCATCCCGCAAGACGTGACTATCCAGGTTCTGACCCAGGCTCGCAGCGATTTAATCGAACGTACCTTTGCCTCGCTTGAAGGCGCACATCGCGCAACGGTGCATCTTTATAACGCCACCGCACCGCTGTTCCGCAGGCTGGTATTCCGCCAGAGCAAAGAAGAGATCGTCCAGTTGGCGGTAAGCGCAACGCGCCAGATCCGCGCCTTGTGTGAGGCCAGCCCGCAAACGAGCTGGAATTATGAGTATTCCCCGGAAACATTCTGCTTTACCGAGCCGGAGTTTGCCCTGCAAATTTGTGAGGCGGTGGCTGATGTATGGGAGCCTTCGGCTAAGCGTCCAATGATAATCAACCTACCCGCCACGGTTGAGGTGAATACGCCCAATGTTTACGCCGATCAGATTGAATATTTCTGCCGCAATTTCTCCCGCCGCGGCGAAGTGTGTATCAGCGTACATCCGCATAACGATCGCGGCAGCGGCGTTGCCAGCGCGGAACTGGCAATTCTTGCCGGAGCCGATCGGGTAGAAGGCTGCCTGTTTGGCAACGGGGAGCGCACCGGTAACGTCTGCCTGGTAACGCTGGCGATGAACCTTTACAGCCAGGGCGTATCACCCGGGCTGGATTTTAGCGATATGAAACAGGTCGTGGAACTGGTCGAGCAATGCAACCAGCTGCCGGTCCACCCTCGTCATCCCTACGCCGGTAAACTCGCTTTTACCGCATTTTCTGGCTCGCACCAGGATGCTATTAAGAAAGGGTTTACCGCTCGCCAGCAGGCGGACTCGCCGCTGTGGGAAATGCCTTATCTTCCGGTCGACCCCAACGATATTGGCTGTAGCTATGAGGCGGTGATCCGCGTTAACAGCCAGTCAGGGAAAAGCGGCGCGGCGTGGATGCTGGAGCAAAATCATGGTCTGGTTTTACCGCGCGGGCTTCAGCAGGATTTCAGCCGCCATGTTCAGGCCCGCACCGACAGGGATGGCAATGAAATGACGCTGAGCGCGCTCTGGCAGCTGTTCCGGGAGCTTTATGGCCCGCATCAAACCGCTCCCCGGCAGTTGCTGGACTACCGCAGTGAAAGCCAGGCCGACGGTACGCTTCACCTGTCGGCACATATCCAGACCGCCGAAGGCATTATCACGCTTCAGGGCAAAGGCAATGGCCTGCTCTCCGCCGCCGCCGATGCGCTGAAATCTCGCTTTAATATTACCTTCGCCATTGAGGATTACCACGAGCACACGCTCGGCAGGCACAGTGAAAGCCGCTCGGCAGCTTATATTCGCTGTACCTTCAGGCAGGGCAAAAGCAGTTGGGGAACCGGTATTGATAATGATGTTTCTCGAGCGTCGCTGCAGGCGCTGCTTAACGCTCTTCCGGTGGATTAACCGAAGAGAAATAATCGCTCGGTGAAACGCCGAGCGTACGGCGAAACATGGCGCTGAAGGCGCTGTGGCTCTCGTAGCCCAACTCCAGCGCCACCCGAAGCACGGACTGCCCCTGCGCAAGGCGGCCCAGCGCTTCCATCAACCTTGCCCTGCGCAGCCATTCGCTAAACGCCAGCCCGGTCTGCTGGCGGAAATGACGCAGTAACGTGCGCTCACTAACGTTAAGACGCCGGGCGGCCATCGCGGTTGTCCATAATATGCCAGGCTCCGCCTGAACCTCGCGACACAGCGCCAGCAGCGCGGGTGACTGCGGCTCCGGCAGGTTAAAGGGCAGCGCGGCTATCACTCTTATTTCATCAAGAATAAGCTCATAGATCCGCTCTTCCCTGCTGCCCGCAGCATAGCTTTCCGGCAGCTGAAGCGAGGCAATAATCAGCTCACGTAGCAAAGTTGAAACTTGAACAACCTGGCAGACCGAAGGGAAATCTGCCCGGGCAAAGGGGTCGATAAATAACGTGCGTGCCGCCACGTTGCCGGTTATTTGCAACCGGTGTTGAGTCCCTGCGGGAAGCCAGACGCCCCGACCAGGAGGGACTACCCAAAAACCATGCCGGGTTTCTACCCGCACTACGCCACTCAAGGTATGCAGCAACTGCGCGCAGCCGTGGCTGTGCCATGGCTCCGTCTCACCATGAAGGTAATCATGGGCAAAAGGAACCAGAGGCCGCGTGGCGAAATTAAATTCCAGGCTGGTGGACATAGTTTACTTCGTGTGCAAAAAGATGAAGATAGCATACGCCAGGCGTAAAAAAAGGAGCCATATGGCTCCTTTTTACGGTGCACAAAACTAGATGTGCAGCTCTTGCAGCTTCTCTTTAGGCAGCGCCAGCTCATCATTGCTGTTGACGCTAACGCCGTGCTCGATGATATGACGAGCGATATCCTGAGCTTCCTGCAGGGAATGCATCTGGTAAGTCCCGCACTGGTAAACGTTCAGTTCCGGGATCTGGTTCTGCTCTTTCACCTTGAGCACATCCTGCATTGCCGCTTTCCACGCATCCGCAACGCGCTGCTCTTCAGGCACGCCAATGAGACTCATGTAGAAGCCGGTACGGCAGCCCATCGGGGAGATATCGATAATCTCTACGCCGTTGCCGTTCAGGTGATCACGCATGAAACCGGCAAACAGGTGCTCCAGAGTATGGATACCTTTTTCCGGCATCACTTCCTTGTTTGGGACACAAAAGCGCAGGTCAAACACCGTAATAGTGTCACCATGTGGAGTGTGCATAGTTTTGGCTACACGTACTGCAGGCGCACCCATACGAGTATGGTCGACTGTGAAGCTATCCAACAACGGCATCTGGTCACCTCCGATAAGTGATTTTTTTTAAAATAATTGAAACTTTTTCCACGCACGCAAGTCTGAGTATATGAAAGACGCGCATTTGTTATCATCATCCCTGTTATTCAGAGATGAATATTTGGCCACAAGTATGTGGCCATTTTCTTTTCTGTCAGGCGTTTTTCTCAAGCCAGCTATCGAAAGGCTCTGTATCACCCGCTTCGATATCCCGCTGGCGCTGCCATGAAGCATCATGCTCCTTCTGCAACGCATCCGCCGTTAAAATTTCCAGTGGTTCCTGAACCAGCTGCTGACGATACTGCTCCGCCAGCGCCAGACCCGTACCGCCAATCCCGTTATCAATCATAGATCGCAAAATACGAGCTGAATACGTTAACTCCGGATCGTCGAAGCTGGCAACCAGTTGGTCGCATACCTGCTGATATTCGTTGTTCCCGGCAATACCGTCCAGCGTTTCCGCCACGCGACGCAGGTCGGCGAACAAGTCTTTACCCACTTTAGAAAGCGGATGCTGCGCGGTTTCACAGCCGATGCCGAGCGTCAGGCCCGGTTTGCGGCCTTCGAGGATAACGCGATTCCAGTTGGTGCGGGTACACAGCAGCTCGTCGCTGCTCATTTCCGGCGCATCCGCCAGCACGCACCAAATCATAAACAGGTCGAGGAAACGAACCTGCTGCTCGTCAACGCCGATTGGCGAGAACGGGTTAATGTCCAGAGAACGCACTTCAATGTATTCGATACCGCCGCGTAGCAGCGCATCGGACGGTGATTCTCCATCCCGAGTGACGCGTTTCGGACGAATCGGGGCATAGAGTTCGTTTTCAATTTGCAGCACGTTGGTATTCAGCTGCAAATGCTTACCGTCTTTCATCAAACCAATCTTAGCGTACTCTTCGGACGGGGTTTTGATAGCCCGCTTCAGCGCTTCCACATAAGTATCGAGATTGTTGAAAGTAATGCCCAGGTTACTTTGCGACTTGTTGGTATAGCCGAGGTCGCTCAGGCGCAGTGAGGTAGCATAAGGCAGGTAGTACATACCGCATTCGGTTTTTTCAAACGGCAGCGAGCTTTCTTTCCCCTGCAGGAAAGAAGAGCAAATAGCCGGAGAGGCGCCGAAAAGGTACGGAATAACCCAGCCAAAACGATAGTAGTTGCGGATCAGGCGGAAATAACCAGCGGAGATCGCTTCTTTACCACTTTCGATATCTTTTACGCCGCACTTCGCCTGCCAGAACGCCAGCGGCAGTGAGAAGTTGTAATGCACGCCGGAGATAGTCTGCATCAGCGCGCCATAGCGGTTTTTTAAACCTTCGCGGTACAGCGTTTTAAAACGCCCTACGTTAGAAGAGCCGTACTGCGCCAGCTCGATGTTTTGGCCGTCGTCGATGTAGCACGGCATGCTGAGCGGCCACATGCGCTCCTCGCCCAGCTCACGCGCCGTATGGCGGTGAACATCGCGCAGGAAGGTAAGCATATGGTCGATATCGCCATCAACCGGGGTAATAAATTCCAGGAGGGCTTCTGCGAAATCCGTGGTAATCCATTTATGAGCAAGCGCTGAACCAAGGCTTTCCGGGTGCCCGGTGGTTGCCAGGTCTCCCTGAGGTGTCACGCGAAGCGTTTCACGTTCAAGACCACGGCAAATGCCTTTTACTGCTTCAGGATGCTTTTCCAGCCAGGCCAAAGCCTGTGATACGTCCGGGATCAAATTGACCTCCCGCCTGTCGAATTTATTTTAATAAGCATAATTGTTTTCGCCGGTGATGAAGACTCATCCCACGCAATTAGTGCCACCACGCCATGCCTTGTACCGTTGCAGCCGCGACAACGATATAGCGTAGCGCTTTGCCAAGGCATAAAAAAAAGATAACCGGCCCCCAGCTCAGGCGTAACCACCCTGCCAGCAGGCACAAGAGATCGCCGATTAGCGGCATCCAGCTTAGCAACAGCGTCGCCGGGCCAAATCGGGTCAACCAGTCGGTCGCTTTACCCTGCCAGCGCGATTGTATACGCTGCGGGAAAAAGCGCCCCAGAATAACGTTAGTCATACCGCCAAGGCTATTACCGATTGTTGCTATTATCACAAGAACCGATGCCGGGCCGCTACCGGCAACCAGCAGAGCCACCAAAACTGCTTCGGAACTGCCGGGCAGCAAAGTGGCGCTCAGGAAGCTGCTGGTGAACAGCGAGAGGAGCGATAAAGCGTCGCTCACAGTAAGCGAACATCCACCGCATCCATGCCGGCGCTGCGAGCGGCCTGAAGGCCAAAATCAGCGTCTTCGAACACCACGCATTTCTCTGGCGCTACACCCATCAGTTCAGCACAGCGTAAGAAGGTATCCGGAGCGGGTTTGTGATGCTGCACATTGTCGGCTGCAACCACCGCGGCAAAATACTTGCGCAGGCCAAGATGATTGAGCAGCGCTTCAGCAATATCGCTTTCGCTGCCGGTGCCTACGGACATAGGACGGCGGCCATGCCACTCTTTTACCACTTCAATCAGCGGCAGTGGCTGTACGGTGTCGAGCAGTATTGCTCGTACCGCTACGGTTTTTTCGGCAGCGAGGCGATGGGGATCGAGGCTGGCATTGTGGCTTTCGATAATTGCCGCGGCAATTTTCCAGCTAGGTGCGCCGTTGAGTGCCACCATAGCCTGCTCGTCAAAGCTCATACCGTAGCGCCCGAGCGTTTCTTTCCAGGCTTTGCGGTGCGTTGGCTCCGTGTCGAGAATCGTGCCGTCCATATCGAAGATTAAACCGTCGTAGCGATCGTACATCTCACCCTCACCTCACATAATGTCGAGGCGTTACTTTAGCGTAAACGGCTGAAATTGTCGCTTCTTGTGGTCTGAGGAGCTATGCGAAGAGTTAAGGTATGTATTTGTGTTATGGATAAAAGGAGTGTTAAAGCTTGAAGGAGTTTGGGGAGAAGATGGTGCATCCAGGAGGATTACTCGCCGAAGGCTCGCCCTGAAGGGCCGCTGCTGAAGCAACGTTATCCTCCCTGGTGCTGGCTGAGAAATTAACTTTCTCTGTCACACCGTCATCGCTGATGACGCGGAGGAATATGGTGCATCCGGGAGGATTCGAACCTCCGACCGCTCGGTTCGTAGCCGAGTACTCTATCCAGCTGAGCTACGGATGCATCGGGGATATTGCTTTACTGCTGACTCAGCGTCACTCATCATGCCGCAACACTGATTAAGATGGTGCATCCGGGAGGATTCGAACCTCCGACCGCTCGGTTCGTAGCCGAGTACTCTATCCAGCTGAGCTACGGATGCATCGGGATTACTGCTGTACTACTGATTCAGTGTCACTCATCATGCCGCAACACTGATTAAGATGGTGCATCCGGGAGGATTCGAACCTCCGACCGCTCGGTTCGTAGCCGAGTACTCTATCCAGCTGAGCTACGGATGCATCGGGATTACTGCTGTACTGCTGATTCAGTGTCACTCATCATGCCGCAACACTGATGAAGATGGTGCATCCGGGAGGATTACTCGCCGAAGGCTCGCCCTTAAGGCGCCGTTGCTGAGCAACGTTATCCACCCTGGTGCTGGCTGAGAAATTAACTTTCTCTGTCACATCGTCATTGCTGGTGACGCGGGGGAAATGGTGCATCCGGGAGGATTCGAACCTCCGACCGCTCGGTTCGTAGCCGAGTACTCTATCCAGCTGAGCTACGGATGCAAAATGGCGGTGAGGCGGGGATTCGAACCCCGGATGCAGCTTTTGACCGCATACTCCCTTAGCAGGGGAGCGCCTTCAGCCTCTCGGCCACCTCACCACACACGCCTCTTGCGAGTGCTTCAAGTTACTCGTTAGAGCTTCTCGTCGCTGCGTGGCGCACATATTACTTTCTGGGACTTATAAGTCAAACAATTTTTCCCGACTCGCTATCGATTGCACAAATCACATTCGATTCGCGTAATTTGGAGACAAAAAGAGTGTTTTATCAACAGGCAAACGGCAGTAAACACACAGAATCATCGTGCGGTTCGAGGCTATAAAGGGGGTCATTGGCGTTCGGAAGGAAAAGCGGGAGAAAAGCAGCGCCTCGCTGTGGTTAAGCGAGACGCGATGTCTTTAGAAATTCGTTTGTTGGGATTTTTCAGCCTGGATACGCTGGTAGATCTCTTCGCGGTGCACAGAGACTTCTTTAGGGGCGTTAACACCAATACGGACCTGGTTGCCTTTGACCCCAAGTACAGTCACGGTCACCTCATCCCCAATCATAAGGGTCTCACCAACTCGACGAGTCAGAATTAACATTCTTTGCTCCTTGAAAGATTAAAAGAGTCGGGTCTCTCTGTATCCCGGCATTATCCATCATATAACGCGAAAACGTAAGCGATGACAAATACATAAAATGTACGCCGTCACAGCATTACACTCTGTTATATCTAAGTTTAGCCGATCAACTCAACTTCAACCTGACTTTATCATTATTGATAGTGTGTAAATGTGAGTACGCCATAACCGATATCGGTTATGGCGCCATGACACTTTTAGTTATTTTCAGAGTTTTGCCGTCACCCAGGCTTCAACGCCGGCCAGCGCGCCCGGCAGAGCCGCCGCGTCTGTGCCACCGGCCTGAGCCATGTCGGGACGACCTCCCCCTTTGCCGCCAACCTGCTGCGCAACCATCCCCACAAGCTCCCCGGCCTTAACGCGGTCGGTAACATCTTTGGAGACACCAGCAATCAGAGACACTTTCCCTTCTGCCACAGTAGCCAGAACAATCACGGCTGAGCCGAGCTGGTTTTTCAGGTCATCGACCATGGTACGCAACATCTTAGGTTCAACGTTGCTCAGCTCGCTTACCAGTAATTTAACGCCTTTTACTTCAACCGCTTTGCTGGAGAGGTTTGCACTCTCCTGCGAAGCCTGCTGTTCTTTCAGCTGTTGCAGCTCTTTCTCCAGCTGGCGGGTGCGCTCCAGGACCGAACGCACTTTCTCGTTCAGGTTTTGGCTGTCGCCCTTCAACAGTTGAGCAATATCATGCAGCTGGTCGCTCTGCGCATGGAGATTAGCCAGTGCGCCTTCGCCGGTTACCGCTTCAATACGGCGAACGCCTGCCGCAGTGCCAGACTCGGCAACGATGCGGAACAGGCCGATATCACCGGTACGAGAAGCATGGGTGCCGCCGCACAGTTCGGTAGAGAAATCGCCCATGCTCAACACACGAACATGGTCGTCATATTTCTCGCCAAACAGCGCCATAGCGCCTTTTGCTTTCGCCGCTTCGAGATCCATTACGTTGGTTTCGATAGGCAGGTTACGGCGAATCTGTGCGTTGACGATATCTTCAACGGCGCGAATTTCAGCGGGCTTCATTCCCTCAAAGTGAGAGAAGTCGAAGCGCAGGCCTTTGTCGTTAACCAGTGAGCCTTTCTGAGCAACGTGAGTGCCCAGAACTTCACGCAGCGCGGCGTGCAGCAGGTGCGTTGCGGAGTGATTCAGGCGGATACGAGCACGGCGGGCTTCGTCAACTTTAGCCTCTACGCTGTCGCCCACTTTCAGCACGCCGGAAACCAGCTTGCCGAGGTGACCAATCGCCTGGCCGTATTTTTGGGTATCGTCAACCGCGAAGTCGACGCCGGAACCTTTTACAGTGCCTTTATCGCCAACCTGCCCGCCGGACTCGCCGTAGAACGGCGTTTCGTTCAGTACAACAACGGCTTCCTGACCGGCGGTGATTTGCTCAACGGATTTACCGTCAACGAACAGCGCGGTGACTTTGGCGTTAAGATCGAGGCTATCGTAGCCTTTAAATTCAGAAGCAGAGTCTACGCGGATCATGCTGTTGTAGTCCGCGCCAAAGCCGCTGGACTCGCGCGCACGGCGGCGCTGCTCTTCCATAGCGACTTCAAAACCAGCTTCGTCAACTTTGATATTGCGCTCGCGGCAAACGTCAGCGGTTAAGTCCACCGGGAAACCATAGGTGTCGTACAGGCGGAAGGCAGTTTCGCCGTCCAGCGTGTCACCCTTCAGTTTTGCCAGTTCGTCATCCAGCAGCGCAAGACCGCGCTCCAGGGTACGGGCGAACTGCTCTTCTTCGGTTTTCAGAACCTGCTCAACCAGCGCCTGCTGTTTTGCCAGCTCTTCCCCCGCAGAACCCATGACCTGAACCAGAGGGCCAACCAGCTTATAGAAGAAGGTGTCTTTCGCGCCCAGCATGTTGCCATGGCGAATTGCGCGACGAATGATACGGCGCAGTACGTAGCCACGGTTTTCGTTAGACGGCGTAACGCCGTCGGCAATCAGAAACGCGCAGGAGCGGATGTGGTCGGCGATAACGCGCAGAGACTTGTTCGACAAATCGGTCGCACCGGTCACTTTCGCTACGGACTCGATAAGCGTTTTGAACAGGTCAATATCGTAGTTGGAGTTAACGTGCTGCAACACGGCGGCAATACGCTCCAGCCCCATCCCGGTATCTACGGATGGTTTTGGCAGCGGCAGCATAGTGCCGTCAACCTGACGGTTGAACTGCATGAATACGATGTTCCAGATCTCAATATAGCGGTCGCCGTCTTCTTCAGGACTTCCCGGAGGGCCGCCCCAGATGTGATCGCCATGGTCGAAGAAAATCTCGGTACACGGACCACAAGGGCCGGTGTCACCCATCTGCCAGAAGTTGTCTGATGCGTACGCTGCACCTTTATTATCGCCAATGCGAATAATGCGCTCGCGCGGGACGCCAACTTCTTTTTCCCAGATTTCATAGGCTTCGTCATCGGTTTCGTAGACGGTCACCCACAGGCGATCTTTCGGCAGATTAAACCAGTTTTCCCCGGTCAGTAATTCCCAGGCAAAATTAATCGCATCGTGTTTGAAGTAGTCGCCGAAGCTGAAGTTGCCCAGCATTTCGAAGAAAGTATGGTGACGCGCGGTGTAACCGACGTTTTCCAGATCGTTATGCTTACCACCGGCGCGAACACAACGCTGAGACGTAGTGGCGCGGGAATAATTACGCTTGTCGAGACCCAGGAAAACATCCTTGAACTGGTTCATCCCGGCGTTGGTAAACAGCAAAGTCGGATCGTTATTCGGAACCAGGGAGCTGCTCGCTACAACCTGGTGGCCTTTACTTTGGAAAAAATCGAGAAACGCCTGACGGATCTCAGCGGTGCTCTTGCTCATAATTATCCTGAAATCAAGCTAACGAAGAGTTGTAAAGCTGCCATGACAGCCGTAATGCAGGCCGTTCAGTGCAGCTTACCTGGAAAAAAGTGGGAATAAGATAAGTTTTCTGGCGAGGGAAGTAAAATCCAGTGTTGCCCTAATCAGCAAAATTTCGCCAGATCTCCTGAATGTCTTCCATAAAGAAGCCACGATAGAGCAGAAAACGCTGTACTTTAGCTCTGGCCTGCCACTCCGTTGGCAGCGGAGTGCCAAACTTACGTTCGGCTATATCGCGCGCCAGCGGCAGCCAGTCAATTTCACACGCCATCATCGCCGCTTCGCCCGTTGCTCTGTCGATCCCCTTTTGCTTCAGCTCCTGGCGGATACGCTGTGGTCCGTAACCTTTACGGCCACGGCTGGCAATAAACCGTGACGCAAACTGCGCATCGTCCAGCCAGCGGTGCTCATAGCACCAGGCAATGACCTTCTCGATATCTTCCTGCGAAACTTCAGGCTCGTCCTCACGGGCGAATTTTGCCGCAAAAGCCGAAGGCGTGGTGAGCTTGCGGCGCAGTTCATGCTCGCTATGATCGCGCATGGCAAGTATGCGGGTGGCCTTATCGAGAAGGCGGGCGAAAGGGCTGCGGCGAGGAGAGGAAGTATTATCAGGCATAGGGCAACATGGCAGAGATTAGCGTCAGAAAGCATAAAGGGCTGCGGTAGCAGCCCTTTGTGTTATTTAGAAGTCTTCGTTGGTTTCGACCGCGTTTGCGTCATGGTCATCCACCGTGAAGTCCGGCGTTCCGTCCTGATTATTCAGCAACGTTTCGCGCAGTTTCTTCTCAATTTCTTCCGCCATCGGCTTGTTCTCTTTCAGGAAGTTGCTGGCATTTGCCTTACCCTGACCGATTTTTTCGCCGTTATAGCTGTACCATGCACCTGCTTTTTCAATCAGCTTGTGCTTCACGCCAAGGTCAACCAGCTCGCCGTAGAAGTTAATGCCTTCGCCGTAGAGGATCTGGAATTCAGCCTGTTTAAACGGTGCGGCGATTTTGTTTTTCACCACTTTAACGCGGGTTTCGCTGCCGATGACATTATCGCCATCTTTCACCGCGCCGATGCGACGGATATCAAGACGCACAGAGGCGTAGAATTTCAGCGCGTTACCGCCGGTCGTGGTTTCCGGGTTACCGAACATCACGCCAATTTTCATACGAATCTGGTTGATGAAGATAAGCAGCGTATTGGACTGCTTCAGGTTACCCGCCAGCTTACGCATTGCCTGGCTCATCATACGTGCCGCGAGGCCCATGTGAGAGTCACCGATTTCACCTTCGATTTCCGCTTTTGGCGTCAATGCTGCAACGGAGTCAACGATAATAACGTCAACCGCACCGGAGCGAGCCAGCGCGTCACAGATTTCCAGAGCCTGTTCGCCGGTATCCGGCTGGGAGCAGAGCAGGTTGTCGATATCAACGCCCAGCTTTTTGGCATACACCGGGTCCAGAGCGTGCTCTGCGTCGATAAACGCACAGGTTTTCCCGCTGCGCTGTGCGGCGGCAATAACCTGCAGAGTCAGGGTCGTTTTACCTGAGGATTCCGGCCCGTAGATTTCTACGATACGGCCCATTGGCAGGCCGCCCGCGCCCAGAGCAATGTCCAGAGAAAGGGAGCCGGTAGAGATCGTTTCTACGTCCATAGAACGGTCTTCACCCAGACGCATGATGGAGCCTTTACCAAATTGTTTTTCAATTTGGCCAAGTGCTGCCGCTAACGCCTTCTGTTTGTTTTCGTCGATAGCCATTTCTACTCCTGTCATGCAGAGTGATGCGATAAGTCGCAACGCCGCGTTCTCAATTCTGTTTTGTTGAGGCAATTATACTGTATGGTCATACAGTATCAAGTTTATTTTTTAGAAAATCGTCCCACAGGATCTGCAAGGCGAATTCCGTTGCCTGCCGACGCACCGCTTCGCGGTCGCCGTCAAAGCGCTGCACCTTCGCTATGGTTGCTCCCTGCCTGCTGGCAAAGCCAAACCACACGGTGCCCACCGGTTTTTCTTCACTGCCGCCGTCCGGCCCGGCAATACCGCTGACGGAAACGGCATAATCAGCCTGCGCTGCCGCGAGCACGCCCTGCGCCATCTCGCGAACCACTCCTTCGCTGACGGCTCCATAAGCTTCCAGCGTCTGGGGGCTTACGCCTATCAGCTGCTGTTTAGCTTCATTGCTATAGGTGACAAAACCGCGTTCAAACCAGGCCGAACTGCCCGGTACGTCAGTAATCACTTTAGCTATCCAACCGCCGGTACAGGATTCTGCGGTGGTGAGCGTAGCGCCAAGCTGCCCGAGAGCTTTCCCTACCTGTTTACTTAGCTCAAACAATGCGCTGTCTGTCATGCTGGCTCCGATTGTAGACACATCATCAGACAACACGATAGCACTTTACGGGCGTTGCGGGGGATTACATCAGGATACGCGAGAGGGATTCCATAAATGAAACGGCCAGCGGGTGCTGGCCGAAAAACGCGGTTACTTCATGCTGTTGGCAAGCGTGTCAACGTTGTGCTTAAACGCCTTTTCGTAGCTGCTTGCCGGGCCATTCGGGCCGGAAAGCGCCTCCGGGTAAAGCTCGCCGCCGGGTTTAGCCCCCGTGGCGCTGGCAATTTGTTTGACCAGTCGCGGGTCGGTCTGATTTTCAATGAAGTAGGTAGAAATATGTTCTTCTTTCAGTTGTTTAATCAAAGAAGCGACGTCACTGGCGCTCGCCTGAGCCTCGGTTGAGAAGCCAACAGGCGCAAGGAAGCTGACGCCATAAGCCTGCCCGAAGTAACCAAATGCATCATGGCTGGTCAGCACTTTACGGTGAGACTGTGGAATACCGGCAAAGCGTTTTTTCGCCCAGCTATCCAGCTCTTTGAGACGCCCGGCATAACTGTCGCCGCTTTTGCGCAAAGCAGCAGCATCTTCCGGGTCAGCGGCAATCAATGCAGCCGCGATGTTTTCAGCGTAAACCGCGCCGTTTGCCGCGCTGTTCCAGGCGTGCGGATCGGTAATTGATTTACCGTCCTCTTCCATGCTGCGGGTATTGATTCCCTCAGAAGCAACGATAACTTTGCCTTTATAGCCGGATGCCGTCACCAGGCGGTCCATCCACCCTTCCATTCCCAGCCCGCTAACGATAACGACATCGGCGTTCCGCAGCGCCACGCTGTCTTTTGGCGAAGGCTCGAAGCTGTGCGGGTCGCCGTCCGGCCCTACCAAACTGGTGACTTTTACATGCTCACCGCCAACCTGTTTTGCCATATCCGCCAGCACGGTGAAACTTGCCACCACATTCAGCGTTTTTGCCGCAGCCATCTGGCTGGAAAGCGCCATAGCCAGCGCGATACCAATCCCTAAACGTTTCATTTAACCCCCTTTATGATTGCCAATTTCCTACGCAGCAGGCTCCCTGCAAGCACGCTGCGCGGTCCGAAAAGTATTGAGATAAAGAATGCGACGCTGGCGGTAAGCACGATCGCCGGGCCTGCCGGCAGCGAGGCATAGAATGACCACACCAGCCCCAGCCAGGCGCAGAGCAAACCGCACACCACAGCCAGACCAATCGATCCCGGCAGCGTCTTCGCCCAGCAGCGCGCCGCGATGGCGGGCAGCATCATCAGGCCGACGGACATTAAAGTGCCGAGGATCTGGAATCCCGCCACCAGATTGAGCACCAATAACGCAAGAAAAGTGCCGTGGATAAGCGAAGGCAGCCGCCGGTTATTGACCTGCAAAAAGCTGCGGTCGAACGACTCAAGCACCAGCCCACGATAAAGAAACGCGAGCGCGACCAGCGTAACGCTGGCTATCAGGCCGACAAACTTCGTCGCTTCGCCGTCCACCGCCAGTATCGAGCCAAACAGCAGATGCAGCAGGTCGACGCTGGAGCCGCGTAGCGAGATAAGCGTGACGCCAAGCGCCAGCGAGCCAAGATAAAAGCCCGCGAAGCTGGCATCTTCTTTAAGCGGCGTGCGCGAGCTGACCCAGCCGGAAAGCAATGCAACCAGCACCCCGGCAACAAAGCCGCCGACGCCCATCGCCACTAAAGACATGCCCGCAACCAGGTAGCCTACCGCGACGCCGGGCAAAATGGCGTGTGAGAGCGCATCGCCCACCAGGCTCATACGGCGCAACAGCAAGAATATGCCCAGCGGAACGGTGCTAAGAGAGAGCGACAGGCAGGCAACCAGCGCGCGTCGCATAAAGCCATAGGCGACGAACGGTTCAATAAAAATGTGATAAATCATGCGGTCTGCACCAGGCGCGGGCGAATGGAAGCGTACTGAGCCAGCGCCTCAGCGGCGTTGCCCCATTGATAACCGTCTGCGGTAAGCAGCAGTACGTCAGGGAAATGGCGGCGCACCAGCTCATTGTCGTGCAGCACGCAGATAAGCGTTTGCCCGTCGTGATGCATCTGGCACATCAGCTGCATCAGGAATTCGCTGGTCTGCGCATCCACGCCGGTAAAGGGTTCATCCAGCAGGATCAGAGGGGCATCCTGCATCAACAGGCGAGCGAACAGCATGCGCTGAAACTGACCGCCGGAAAGCACTTCAATAGGGCGCTGATAAAGTTCGCTTAACCCAACGCGCTCAATAGCCTCCATCACGCGTTCTCGATGCCTGCGGTTCAGCCCGGAAAAGAGGCCACGGCCGGGCCAGCTGCCCATACACACCACATCGTAAACCGTGGCGGGAAACTGCCTGTCCATTTCCCCCAGTTGAGGTAACCAGGCGATACGCGGCCGAAAGCCGTCCTGAAACTTAACGCTACCGGAGACGGGCGGCAGCAGTCCGGCCAGCGTTTTCAGCAGCGTGGACTTGCCGCAGCCGTTGGCGCCGATCACCGCGGTCATGCTGCCGCGCTGAAAAGTGCCGTTAACAGAGGAGACCACCACGTTGCCATGGTAGCCCAGCTCAAGGTCTTTCAATTCGATCATGGCAGGATAATCGCCCAGTGAATGGCGCCCCACAGGCCGAGGATCAGCAGCGCCACCAGCGCTAAGCGCACTACTGCGGAGAGACTCAGTAATGAAGAGGGAGCAACAGCAGACATACCGACACCGAAAATGATTTGTTATAACATAACATAAATCAGTGCGAGCAGGATGTAAATTACCGATGAGGATTCGGGGTAAACAAAGCTTCAACCGGAAGAAAGAAAACGCGAAGGGAAGAGATAAAAAGGCCCGCCTGCGAAGAGACGGGCCGGAGTGATTATTTGACTCGAGCCAGCGCCACGGACTGCCCCAGTTGCCAAACTGCCATAGCGTAATGAGTGCTGTGGTTATAGCGGGTAATCGCGTAGAAGTTTGGCAGGCCGTACCAATACTGGTAGCGATCGCCCATATCCAGACGCAGCAGGCTAACCTCCTGATGATTCCCCAGCGAGCCTTGCGGGCTTAAGCCGGACTGCGCAAGCGCAGAGACGGAATATTTGGTGTTGAAGCCGTTTGCCAGCCCCGGCACCTGCCCGTTAGCCGGAACGGCGACCATATCGCCCTTTTCCCAGCCGTGCGCTTTGAAGTAGTTAGCCACGCTGCCGATGGCGTCTTCAGGATCCCACAGGTTAACGTGCCCGTCGCCATTGAAGTCCACCGCATACTCTTTAAACGAGGAAGGCATAAACTGGCCGTAGCCCATTGCCCCGGCGAAGGAGCCTTTAAGCGCCAGCGGATCGTCGCCTTCGTTACGCGCCATCAGCAGGAAGGTTTCCAGCTCACCGGCAAAATACTGGGCGCGACGCGGGTAGGCAAAGGCCAACGTGGCAAGAGCATCAACAATGCGGGTTTTGCCCATTACGCGGCCCCAGCGGGTCTCAACGCCGATAATACCAACGATGATTTCCGGAGGCACGCCGTAAACTTGATAAGCGCGGTTCAGCGCGGACTCGTACTGGTTCCAGAACTTCACGCCGTTTTGCACGTTATCCGGGGTGATAAATTTAGCCCGATAGCGCAGCCAGGCACCATTTGGGCCAGCCGGAGGCGCGGTGGTCGGCGCCTGCTGATCCATCAGACGCAGCACATAGTCCAGCCGCTTAGCCTGGGACAGCACCTCGTGCAGCTGACGTCTGTCGAACCCGTGCTTATTCACCATTTTCTCGATGAATTTCTCCGCTTCCGGGTTGTTGGCAAAGTCGCCGGTTTGCATAAACACGTCATGCTGCGGCTGCAACAGGAAACCGCCTGACGGAGTGCCGCTAGTTTGCTGCTGCGCGCTCTCTTTTGGTTTGCTGCTACAGGCCGAAAGTAGAACCAGGATCGGAAGAAGTGCTGCGGCTGAATAACGCATCTGATGGGCTGTCCCTGTGAATGTTCGCGAAAGTTTCGCAATAATGGTAATCCATAATTGCCCATCTGAGTAAGTCTCTATTCACCCTTCCGCCGTTAAAACAGCACCGGGAGGCCAAGCGCGCGCTTCACTTCATCTGCCGTTTGCTGGGTAACCGCCCGCGCCTTTTCGCTCCCGGCTTTAAGGATTTCGCTCAGGTAGGCTTTATCTTCGATAAAACGGAGCCGTTTTTCACGGATGGGAGCCAGCAGAGCTTGCAGACAAATTTCTAGCTCATTTTTACACTGTCGGTCGCCCAGGCCGCCGCGCTGGTAGTGCTCCTTCATGGCCGCCACTTTCTCTTTGTCTTCGTGGAAAGCATCCAGATAAGTGAATACCACGTTGCCGTCAATTTTGCCGGGATCGCTGACCCGAAGGTGTTCCGGGTCGGTGAACATCGCGCTTACGGCCTGGTGGATCTGCTCCTCGCTGGCGGAAAGCGTTAGCGTATTACCCAACGACTTCGACATTTTGGCATTGCCGTCAACGCCCGGCAGGCGGCTTACCTGGCCGAGCAGTGCTTTACAGCTGTGCAGAATAGGTTCGCCAGCGAGGCTATTCATCTTGTGCACAATTTCATTGGTCTGTTCAATCATCGGTAGCTGATCGTCACCAACCGGCACCAGGCCCGCTTTGAATGCGGTGATATCCGCCGCCTGGCTTATCGGGTATACCAGAAAACCGGCGGGCAGAGAGCGGGCGAATCCCTTTTGAGCAATTTCGCTTTTTACCGTCGGGTTGCGCTCCACGCGGGCCACGGTAACGATGTTCATATACAGCATGGTGAGTTCGGCAAGCGCGGGTAAGGAAGATTGCAGGCAGATAGTCGTTTTTGCAGGATCGATGCCTACAGCCAGATAATCCGCCATCACTTCAAAAATATTCCCGGCAACTTTTTCCGGCCTGCTGCCGTTATCGGTTAGCCCCTGAAGGTCAGCCACCAGGATGTATTGCTGGTGTTCATGCTGAAGCTGAACGCGCTGGCGCAGCGAGCCGACGTAATGCCCTAAGTGCAGCTGGCCTGTTGGGCGGTCGCCGGTAAGAATGGTTTGCTGTGCTGAGTTTGAAAAGGTCATGGATGCCTCCTGAGGCTGATAAATCTTGCCGGAGGGCGAACCTGTAAAACGAAATAGCCGCCTTCCGGCGGCTATTAGAAAGATGTAAACGAAATCTTGCCGCCTCTAAAGAGACAGCCACCAACGCTTAATGCTAATCATCAGGGGGGTGTATTTTTCGTTCATTGCTCTACCCTATCACATCTCACCGCGATTTCCGTAGCGGGATTTAAAAGTTTATAATTTACCCATCGTTCGCAAGATCCCCTCGCGACGTACAGATAAAAGGGAAATTTGGGAATTTATGGTTGTTATGAATGATCCTTCGCCGGGCGTACTGTCGGTCTTTGATTTTGACGGCACTTTGACCCATAGCGACAGCTTCGTCCCGTTCCTGCGGTTTGCCTTTGGCCGTAAAACCTTTGCGCGCAAGATGATGCGTATGGTGCTGCCGACGCTGAAGTGCCTGCGCCGGAAGCTCACCCGGGATGAATTAAAAGAGGTGCTAATCAGTACCTTTTTAACCGGCGTAAATGAGCAGTGGGTCAAAGATAAAGCCGAAGCTTTCTGCGCGAAAAACTTTGAAAGAATGATGCGCCCGCGCGGGCTAATGGCGGTAGCCTCCGAGCTGCGTTCCGGCGCGGAAGTGACGCTGTGCTCTGCTTCCCCGGCTATTGTTTTGCGCCCTTTCTCAGACCGGCTTGGCGTTAAGCTTATCGGTACTCAGCTTGAAGTGGTTGACGGCGTCTTAACTGGCCGAATTAACGGCCATAACTGCCGCTGCGACCAAAAAATTCAGCGTCTTGAGCAGGTCTACGGCCCGCTGAATCAGCTTCATCTGCGGGCCTGGGGTGATTCACGCGGCGACTATGAATTACTTACCGCGGCAAGAGATTACCACTGGAGGCATTTCCACCGCTCCTGGTCCCGCCGCAGCTCGCCTATCGAGAGATTACGCCTGGACCGCCATAGCTAGGTGATAATCCGGGATGCCTTCGCCCGAAGGCATCCTTAGTGGGATTAATGTTTACTGCCGCTGGACTCCACTTTTGCGGGGAACATCACGCTCAGCACAATTCCAACCGCCAGCACGCCCAGCACTACATACAGGCTTGCGGCGGCAGAAATGCTGTAACCGTGGTGCCAGATATGGTCGCTGGCGTTAAGGCCTAGTTTGGCCGCAATAAAGAACAGCAGCACTATTACCGCCTTTTCCAGATGCACCAGATACTGTTTTAGCGCTTCGAGTACGAAGTAGAGAGTACGAAGACCGAGGATGGCAAACATCATCGCACTATAGACAATCAGCGGCTCGCGGCTGACGGCAATAATCGCCGGCACGGAGTCAAAGGCAAACATCACGTCCGACAGCTCAACTACCGCCACGCACAGCATCAGCGGCGTTGCGTACAGAGCCGCTTTCTTCACCCGTCCAACGGTTATCGCGTGGTTTTCCGGCTTCTCAAGCTCCCGATCCACTTCCTTCTGGTTCAGCAGAAATGCGCGCCCGGCAAGCTTTGGCCAGATAGGGAAAAAGCGTTTTACCATGCGATAGGCCAGATGCTGAGAATAGTCTTCAACTTCTTCATCGTCGCCATCCCCTTTCAGCATCATGACCGCCGTCCATGCCACCACCAGGGCAAACACAATTTCGACATAAGGACCGAGCGCCAGCAGGCCGGTGCCAATCGCGACAAAAATGCCCCTGAAGACAATCGCGCCAATCACGCCCCAATAAAGTACGCGATGCCGGTAGCGGTCCGGGATGCCGAACCAGGCAAAAATCGCCATCATCACGAACAGGTTATCCACCGACAGCACCTTCTCAAGCGCGTAGCCGGTAATAAACAGGCTGGCCACTTCTGCCCCGTGATGAACATAAAGAAATGCGGCAAATAGCATGGCTATCGCCACCCAGAATACCGACCACGATGCGGCGCTTTTCAGCGAAATCGGTTTATCTTTGCGATGCATGAAGAGGTCAATGAAAATGGCACCGACCGACAGCGCAAGAAATACCGCCACCGTTTCGGTCGGGAACCCAATATGTGTAGAAGCCATGTTTTATCCTTCAGGAATGACTGGAGCGGCCCCAGCACATCTGAGAACCGCTCCGCTCCATTCAGGATAAGTCCTTCGGGAAAAAATGGTATATTTTTTCTGGCATTGGCGAATAAAGCAGCGCCTGGCTCACCTGTTTATTTCTGATAACTAATCACCAGATGGCTGTTGTCGTCTTTATCGTTCAGCGCACAGCCGGTAGCCTTGTCGGCCGCGTTAAACGAAATCACCGGGCCGGGACGCATATCTTTTGGGCCCTGTTCGCGGCTGTGGTGGAAGTGCCCGCCGCCGCCCCAGACCAGCGTTTTGCGGGCGCCAATCGCGCGTTCTTCTTTTTCCGCAGCGGCATTCCACGCAATATTCAGCGCCAGCCGCTTGTTCATATATTTGATGGCTTCCATCGGCGTTTTAGGTGCCGCACCGGGGATATGGCGATCGATACCGGCTACGGCAATCCCAGCCTTATGCGCCTCATAAAGCGCACCAGCGACTTTATCCACCCAGGCTTCTCCATGTTTCGACCAGGCATTCATGATGAAGTTTTTAATCGCCTCTTTGCCACCGGCGAGCGCCTCGCGGAACAGCGCATTTTCGCTGTATTTCACAAACTCAACGGCAAGCAAATCCACCCCGGCCTTTTTCAACTCGGGGATAGCCTGCCCGACAAAATCGGGAATGAAGTGCTGGCCGTGTACGTCACCAAGATAGGCAAGTTTATTATCACGAAACAGGTTTGCCAGCGCCTGAACGGGGTCGCTCTTCGGCGGCTTGATGACGATATCGGGATGGATTCTTGCGCTCCCGCTTACCGCTACGGGCTGAACGCGGTTTGCCTGACCCACTGCAGAAAACATCTCCACTATTACGATGTTTTCTGATTAGTGGAGAGCCAAAAATTCAGTTCCTGCGGGAGCGGCAAAAAATATGTTTCTAAACGCAACGCCGTTGGCTGCATGAACCGATGCTGTCGCCTGCTGTTTTCCTGCCCCGGATAGTCCGTTATCATGGGCTATCTGCGGAGCCATTACCCGCTGCGGTTACCCGGTATTAGTGAGAGATAATGAGAACCAGAACCGTCACTAACAACTTAAAATTCAACGAAATGGATATCATCACCCGATGAGCACAAGCGAAACCTTCGACGCCCACACTCCTATGATGCAGCAGTACCTGCGTCTCAAATCCGAGCATCGTGACATTCTGCTGTTCTACCGCATGGGTGACTTTTACGAGCTGTTTTATGACGACGCCAAACGTGCGTCGCAGCTGCTGGATATCTCCCTGACCAAGCGCGGCGCATCGGCCGGAGAACCTATCCCGATGGCGGGCGTTCCGCATCATGCCGTCGAAAACTATCTGGCAAAATTGGTGAACCTCGGCGAATCGGTAGCTATTTGCGAGCAAGTTGGCGACCCGGCGACCAGCAAAGGTCCGGTCGAACGTAAAGTGGTGCGTATTGTCACCCCCGGCACCATCAGCGATGAAGCCCTGCTTCAGGAACGCCAGGATAACCTGCTGGCGGCCATCTGGCAGGACAGCAAAGGCTTCGGCTATGCCACGCTGGACATCAGCTCCGGCCGCTTCCGCCTGACCGAGCCGGAAGACCGCGAAACCATGGCCGCTGAATTACAGCGCACCAATCCTGCGGAACTGCTTTATGCGGAAGATTTTGCCGAGATGAGCCTGATTGAGGGCCGCCGCGGCCTGCGTCGTCGTCCGCTCTGGGAGTTCGAAATTGAAACCGCGCGCCAGCAGATGAACCTGCAATTCGGCACCCGCGACCTGACCGGTTTCGGCGTCGAAAACGCCCATCATGCGCTTTGCGCCGCCGGCTGCCTGCTGCAATACGTTAAAGATACTCAGCGCACTTCCCTGCCGCACATTCGCTCCGTCACCATGGACAGGCAGCAGGACAGCATCATTATGGATGCCGCCACGCGCCGCAATCTGGAGATAACCCAGAACCTGTCCGGAGGCATCGAAAATACGCTGGCGTCGGTGCTGGACTGTACCGTAACGCCGATGGGCAGCCGGATGCTAAAACGCTGGCTGCATATGCCGGTGCGCAACGTTGACGTACTGACCAAGCGCCAGCAAACCATTGCCGCCCTCCAGGAGCGTACCGCCGAGGTTCAGCCGACGCTGCGCCAGGTGGGCGATCTGGAACGTATTCTGGCTCGTCTCGCCCTGCGCACCGCGCGCCCGCGTGACCTGGCTCGTATGCGCTACGCTTTCCAGCAGCTTCCGTCTCTGAGAGAAATGCTCGCCGACGTCGACACCGATTATGTGCAGACGCTGCGCGAGCAAATGGGTGAGTTCACCGAACTACGCGAGCTGCTTGAGCGAGCGGTTATCGAGGCTCCGCCTGTTCTGGTGCGTGACGGCGGCGTTATCGCGCCCGGCTACAATGAAGAGCTGGACGAGTGGCGAGCTTTAGCCGACGGCGCGACGGACTACCTCGACCGCCTGGAGATCCGCGAACGCGAGCGTCTGGGTCTCGATACTTTGAAAGTCGGCTTTAACGCCGTCCACGGCTACTACATTCAGGTCAGCCGCGGCCAAAGCCACCTGGTGCCGATCAACTACGTTCGCCGCCAGACGTTGAAAAACGCCGAGCGCTATATCATCCCCGAGCTGAAAGAGTATGAAGACAAAGTTCTGACCTCTAAAGGCAAGGCGCTGGCGCTGGAGAAGCAGCTTTACGACCAGCTGTTCGATTTGCTGCTGCCGCACCTGGAAGCCCTGCAAAAAAGCGCAACCGCGCTGGCGGAGCTGGACGTGCTGGTGAACCTTTCCGAGCGCGCTTACACCCTGAACTACACCTGCCCGACGCTGTCCGACAAGCCGGGCATCAAACTGGTTGGCGGCCGCCATCCGGTGGTGGAACAGGTGCTTAGCGAACCCTTTATCGCCAACCCGCTGAGCCTTTCGCCGCAGCGCAGAATGCTGATTATCACCGGCCCGAATATGGGCGGTAAAAGCACCTATATGCGCCAGACAGCCCTGATAGCCCTGCTGGCATACATCGGCAGCTTTGTTCCGGCGCAGCAGGCGGAAATCGGCCCGATTGACCGCATCTTCACCCGTGTGGGCGCGGCGGATGACCTGGCTTCCGGCCGCTCCACCTTTATGGTCGAGATGACCGAAACTGCCAATATTCTGCATAACGCCACCGAGCACAGCCTGGTGCTGATGGACGAGATTGGCCGCGGGACATCGACCTATGACGGCCTGTCGCTGGCCTGGGCCTGCGCCGAAAGCCTGGCGAACCGCATCAAAGCGCTGACGTTGTTTGCCACGCACTACTTCGAGCTGACCACTCTGCCGGAGAAAATGGAAGGCGTGGCGAACGTGCATCTTGATGCCGTTGAGCATGGCGATACTATTGCCTTTATGCACAGCGTGCAGGACGGTGCGGCAAGCAAAAGCTACGGCCTTGCCGTTGCCGCGCTGGCCGGTGTACCGAAGGATGTTATTAAGCGTGCGCGCCAGAAGCTGCGTGAACTGGAAAGTATTTCAGGTAATGCCGCAGCAAGCCAGGTAGACGGCACCCAGATGTCGCTGCTGACGGTACCGGAGGAGACATCTCCTGCGGTGGAGGCTCTGGAAAATCTGGACCCGGACTCGCTTTCTCCGCGCCAGGCGCTGGAGTGGATTTATCGGCTGAAAAATCTGGTGTAGATATTTTTCCCCTCAGTCCAAAAACGAGAGGGGAAAAGTGCAGGCATAAAAAAAGCGGTGATTTTCATCACCGCTTTTTATTTGAACTGTCGATTATTCGCGGAACAGCGCTTCGAGGTTCAGCCCCTGAGTCTGCAGGATCTCACGCAGACGGCGCAGGCCTTCAACCTGAATCTGACGAACACGTTCACGAGTCAGGCCAATTTCACGACCCACATCTTCCAGTGTTGCAGCTTCATAACCCAGCAGACCGAAACGACGAGCCAGCACTTCACGCTGCTTAGCGTTCAGTTCAAACAGCCACTTCACGATGCTCTGTTTCATATCATCGTCTTGCGTGGTGTCTTCCGGACCGTTGTCTTTCTCATCCGCCAGAATATCCAGCAGCGCTTTCTCAGAGTCACCGCCCAGAGGGGTGTCTACCGAGGTAATACGCTCGTTGAGGCGCAGCATACGGCTAACGTCATCAACCGGTTTATCCAGCTGCTCGGCAATCTCTTCTGCACTTGGCTCATGATCGAGCTTGTGTGAGAGTTCGCGAGCAGTACGCAGATAAACGTTCAGCTCTTTCACAATGTGAATCGGCAGGCGGATCGTACGGGTTTGGTTCATGATTGCCCGTTCGATGGTCTGACGAATCCACCATGTCGCATAAGTTGAGAAACGGAATCCACGTTCCGGATCGAACTTCTCAACCGCACGGATAAGCCCCAGATTGCCCTCTTCAATCAGGTCCAGCAAGGCCAGACCACGATTGCTGTAACGACGAGCAATTTTCACCACCAGACGCAGGTTGCTTTCAATCATGCGGCGGCGGGAGGCAACATCACCGCGCAGTGCGCGGCGTGCAAAATAAACTTCTTCTTCGGCTGTTAATAATGGAGAGTAACCGATCTCTCCAAGATAAAGCTGAGTCGCATCAAGTACACGCTGGGTAGCGCCCTGTGACAACAGCTCCTCTTCGGCAATGTCGTTATCACTGGGTTCCTCTTCTACAAGGGCTTTTTCGTCAAAAGCCTCAACTCCGTTCTCATCATATTCCGCGTCTTCGTTTAACTCGTTAACTTTCAGCGTATTCTGACTCATAAGGTGGCTCCTACCCGTGATCCCTGGGCAATACACTCCGTAGAGTATGTTGCCGGTTTATCGCTGCGGTAAATAACGCAGCGGGTTTACGGATTTCCCCTTGTAACGAATTTCAAAATGCAAACGTGTAGAACTGGTTCCGGTGCTACCCATGGTAGCTATTTTTTGCCCCGCCTTAACTTCTTCTTGTTCCCGGACCAGCATTGTATCGTTATGGGCGTAGGCACTCAGGTAATCATCGTTATGTTTTATGATGATTAGATTACCGTAACCGCGCAGCGCGTTACCGGCATACACCACGCGCCCTGAAGCGGTCGCAATGATAGCCTGTCCTTTACTGCCCGCTATATCGATGCCCTTGTTGCCTCCTTCGGTGGCAGCAAAGTTTTCGATAATTTTGCCCTCTGTCGGCCAGCGCCAGGTAGAGATAGGCGAGCTGTTAGAGGTACTGCTAGCGGTGGGTTCGGTAGAGCTAACCACGGGTGCCGTTACCGGTGCTGTGACAACTGTCGCAGCTGGCTTATTGCCTGGTAACATTTTGGTATCACTCTGTTCACCTGAATCTTCAGAATACGTAATTGTTGGTTTAGAAGCAACCACCGTGGTTGAGTTTTGTGCAGCTGGCGTCGTCACGCCCTGGGCGCGCGCATCGGCCGCGGTGACCGCATTACCGCCGGTAATTGGCGTGCCGGAAGCATTGCCAACTTGCAGGGTTTGCCCAACTTCCAGTCCGTACGGTGCCGCTACGTTGTTGCGCTGCGCCAGATCGCGGAAGTCGTTGCCCGTAATCCACGCAATATAGAACAGCGTATCGCCGCGCTTAACGGTATAGGTGCTGCCGCCGGCATAGCTGCCTTTCGGAATGTTCCCATACTGACGATTGTACACAATGCGGCCATTTTCCGTGTGCACAGGCTCAGAAACGACGGCCTGCCGCTGGGGCTGATGAACGGGCTGGATTTGCGGCGTCTGCTGTATTTGCGGAGCCTGCTGGATCTGAGGGGCCTGAACCGGAGCCGACATTGTTGGTGGCTTAGTCACCAGCAGGCTGCCGCTCGAAGAGCCGGATGCATTGCCGTTGCCGCCGACGGAACTGATCGGTGCCTGGGTGTTATTATTGCCTGAACAGCCAGCCAGCCAAAGACCGGCGAACGTTAGCATCGCCGCCCGGCGTAAAGTGAAAGTTGGGCTTCCCGCGCTCATTTATCCCCCAAATGATAACAACCAGATATTCATGAAAACACTATAGAAAGCAGCGCCTAACCGCGCCTGCTTTTGCCGAGTCCGGCTACGTTACGCCGAATTCCTGCCAAAAAAACCGGATATTTCCGGGTTATGCCAGCTCGCCGCGCACTAAGGGCACAAAACGAACGGCTTCTACAGTGTCGATAGAAAATTCATTCCCGTGGCGGCGAATCCGCTTCAACAGCTGATTCTCGTCGCCCACGGGTAAAACCAAAATCCCGCCGTCTTTTAGCTGAGACAGCAGGGCCGAAGGAACTTCCGGCGGTGCCGCCGTCACAATGATAGCGTCAAACGGAGCTTTCGCCTGCCAGCCCTGCCAGCCATCGCCGTGACGGGTAGAAATATTGTGCAAGTCGAGCTGCTTCAGGCGACGCCGGGCGTGCCATTGCAGCCCCTTTATACGCTCAACCGAACAGACATGCGCAACCAGATGCGCCAGAATCGCGGTCTGGTAGCCGGAGCCGGTGCCAATCTCCAGCACTTTCGAGTCCGGCTCTAGCGCCAGCAGCTCGGTCATCCTCGCCACCATATAAGGCTGCGAGATAGTCTGACCAGAGCCAATCGGTAACGCGGTATTTTCCCAGGCTTTGTGTTCAAACGCTTCATCGACAAATTTCTCGCGCGGTACCTGCGCGATAGCCTCAAGAACATTTTCGTCCTTGATGCCCTGGGCACGTAATTGATCGAGAAGGGTTTGTACGCGTCTGCTTACCATTGCGCCTCAACTCCGGCTTTCGCCAGCCAGTGGCCTACGACTTCCTGGGCGCTATGGGCGGTTAAATCAACGTGCAGCGGCGTGACCGAAACATAGCCTTCATCTACCGCGGCAAAATCGGTATCCGGCGCGGCATCGAGTTTTTCACCCGGCGGCCCAATCCAGTAGAGCGTATTACCGCGTGGATCTTCCTGAGGAATAACCTGGTCTGACGGATGGCGGCTGCCGCAGCGGGTAACGCGGATACCTTTGATTTGATCGAGCGGTAAATCAGGCACGTTGATGTTGAGAATACGGCCGGTGCGCAAGGGTTCACGCGCCAGCGCCCGCAGAATAGTGCAGGTAACCGCCGCAGCCGTTTCATAATGTTCGTGGCCGTTAAGCGACACGGCAAGGGCGGGGAAGCCTAAATGCCGCCCTTCCATCGCCGCCGCAACGGTGCCGGAATAAATGACGTCATCCCCAAGATTGGGGCCCGCGTTAATGCCCGACACCACGATATCCGGGCGCGGGTGCATAAGCGCGTTAACGCCCAAATAGACACAGTCCGTCGGCGTGCCCATCTGAACCGAAATATCCCCGTTGGCGAGGGTAAAAGTCCTGAGCGATGACTCAAGCGTGAGCGAGTTTGATGCGCCGCTGCGGTTTCTATCCGGCGCGACAACCTGCACCTCGGCAAACTCTCGCAGCGCTTTAGCCAGCGTCTGGATCCCAGGCGCATAGACTCCATCATCGTTACTCAGCAATATTCGCATAATCACCCGATGTATTCATGAGTTCCCTGACAACGCTGGTGGCGAAGCTACCGGCCGGGAGCCAGAAGTTCAGCTCAACGGTCACATCATCCCACCAGTTCCAGCTTAATTCTTTTGCCTGCACCAGCATGGCGCGGCGTGCAGCTTCAACGCGTTCGCGGTTCAACAAGCCGAGCAAAACGCCCTCTTCCGCCACGCATTGCTGCTCAAATTCCAGCGCGGCATTCTTCGTGCCCCATTCGCCGTCGCCCGGCAGCGGCGCGGTTATCAGCAGTTCGCCGTCGTCCACGCGCTGTTGCAAGGTCGGGAGTTCTTCCGGGGTCGCAACAAACCAGCTGCCGCGTCCTGCCAATTGTAGCGCATCGCCATCAACAACTTGATTAAAGTCTGGTTTTTTCAGGCGCTGGCTAACAATCTGATTAAACAACGCGCTGCGGGCCGCCGACAACCAAAAACTGCGTTTATTTCTGTCGCGCAGCGGCGCATTGCTTTCCGCCCAGCGCCTCGCCTGATGCAGGTTATTACCGCCGATGCCAAAACGCTGGCTGCCGAAATAGTTCGGGACGCCCAGCTTAGCAATCGCCTGCAGGCGCTGTTCCATTTCATTACGATCGCTAACCTCACGCAGCACCAGGGTAAAGCGATTTCCCTGAAGCGCGCCTAAACGCAGCTTGCGGCGATGGCGGGCAAACTCCAGCACTTTGCAGCCTTCCAGCTCAAAGGCGCTCATGTCCGGCATCTCTTTGCCCGGCAGCCGCACGCAGAACCACTGTTCGGTCACGGCATGCTTATCTTTTTGCCCCGCAAAACTGACTTCACGGGCGTGAACCTTGAGGAACTTTGCCAGCGCATCGGCAACGGACCGGGTATTGCAGCCGGTTTTCAGGATGCGCAGCAGCAGGTGCTCGCCTTCGCCGTCCGGGCCGAAGCCGAGGTCTTCAATAACGACGAAATCTTCCGGACTGGCTTTAATCACGCCGGTGCCCTGCGGCTTACCGTGCAGCCACGTCAGGTTTTGCATATCCATTACTTGCCAGCCTTATGCAGCAGCGCTACCGCTTCACAGGCAATACCTTCCCCGCGCCCGGTAAAACCAAGTTTTTCGGTGGTGGTCGCTTTGACGTTAACATCGTCCATATGACAGCCGAGATCTTCGGCGATAAACACGCGCATCTGAGGGATGTGCGGTGCCATTTTCGGCGCCTGAGCAATAATAGTGACGTCAACGTTGCCCAGGGTGAAGCCCTTAGCCTGAATACGGCGCCACGCCTCACGCAGCAGCTCGCGGCTATCGGCACCTTTAAACGCCGGGTCGGTGTCCGGGAATAACTTGCCGATATCCCCCAGTGCGGCCGCGCCCAGGAGCGCATCGGTCAATGCGTGCAAAGCGACATCACCGTCGGAATGGGCCAGCAGCCCTTTTTCAAACGGGACACGAACGCCGCCAATAATAATCGGGCCAACGCCGCCAAAAGCATGAACATCAAAACCGTGTCCGATACGCATTATAAATTCTCCGTTTGGGTTAACCGCGTAAGATAGAAAGCCGCCAGCGCAAGATCCTCAGGGCGAGTCACCTTGATATTATCAGCACGGGCGCTAATCAGTGCCGGATGGAAGCCACAATATTCCAGCGCCGAGGCTTCATCGGTTATGGTTGCGCCTTCATCCAGGGCGCGCAGCAGGCAGCTGCGCAGAAGTTCGAGCGGGAAAAGCTGCGGCGTCAGGGCGTGCCAGAGGTCTTCTCTGTCCACCGTGTGGGCAATTAACGCTTTGCCCGGCTCGCCACGTTTCATGGTATCCCGCACGGGGGCGGCAAGAATACCGCCGACTTTACTGGTGGCCGTGATAGACAGCAGATTTTCCAAATCGTCCTGATGCAGGCACGGGCGGGCGGCGTCATGCACCAGCACCCATTCAGCATTTCCAGCGGCCTGTAAACCGGCCAGCACGGAGTCCGCACGCTGACCGCCGCCAGTAACAACCCTGACGCGCGGATGTACCGCAAGCGGCAGGGAAGAAAAGTGGGTGTCGTTGGGGCTAATGGCGACGATAACCTGGCCAACGCGCGGGTGGGCCATCAGGCTGGCTACCGCGTGTTCAAGAATCGTTTTATCGCCGATATGTAGATACTGCTTAGGACATTCCGTTTGCATACGGCTGCCGATACCGGCCGCCGGTACCACGGCAATTACGTCCGGGGAGGAGTCTGCCATGTCTTTCACTTATTCTGAGTTATCGATTATTTTGCCCGGCGCCGCTGTTGTTGCCGCTGGCCGCGCGTTTGGAGGCATCAGGCACCAGGCGGTAGAAAGTCTCTCCCGGCTTGGTCATGCTGAGTTCATTACGAGCGCGCTCTTCAATCGCTTCCTGGCCGCCGTTGAGGTCGTCAATTTCGGCAAAAAGCTGATCGTTACGAGATTTTAATTTGGCATTGGTTGCCTGCTGCGCAGCGACATCTTCGCTGACGCGCGTGTAATCGTGTACGCCGTTTTTTCCGAACCACAGCGAATATTGGAGCCAGACCAGCAAGGCCAGCAACAGCAGCGTTAGTTTACCCATCCAGCCCCCTGAAAAACGGCACAATCATCCCACAACTTTTTCTTTGACTCCACTGCGGCAAGCAACCCTGCCCGCCAAACCGCGGCAGAATTTACCACATAACGAGAACGCATGCGCGATTGCAGCAAGTTTAGCTTAACGTTGACCATAAATAGTCTGTTACGGTTTGACGCAGTTCTGCACGGCTATCCCATCAGCCACATGAACAGAACGCCGAACATCAGCGCCACGCAGAGCAGCGTGGCAAAGCAGCTGAACAACAGCTTGCCGCGCAGCAGGGAATGTACTGCTATCCCAACGACGACCGCTACCGGCATCAGCGCCAGGAAAAATGGCCAGGTGTAGAGGAAGAAGAAAAGCGTGTTGGGGCCATACACCAGAAAGGGAATACCTAGCGCCAGCAGCCACGACAAAAAGCCGATGAACGCCCCGGGGAGTGACCAGGTTGTTTCCTCGACCGTCGGGCTGGTTTCAGCCTGAGAAATAACGATATTCGTGCCGTTGCGCATAACTGATTTCATAACCCTGATGGCCGGAAGCGTTATGCCTCCGGGCGTCTTCAGCAATTGATGATATCGTCGCGACGCAGCAGGTCTAATATTTGGGCCACTAAATTTGTTACTAATTGTTCGCCATCTAAGTGAATTTCAGCCGCCAACGGCGCCTCATACGCCGAGTCGATGCCGGTAAAATTCTTCAGTTCACCGGCTCGAGCCTTCTTGTAGAGGCCCTTCGGATCGCGGGTTTCACAAATCTCCAGCGGCGTATCCACGAAGACTTCGTAAAAGCGCCCTTCCCCTACTCGCTCCCTCACCATTTGGCGCTCAGCGCGGTGCGGAGAGATAAACGCACTCAGCACCAGCAGCCCAGCGTCAACCATCAGGCCGGCGACTTCGCCAACCCGGCGAATATTCTCTTTGCGGTCTTCATCGCTAAAACCCAGGTCGCTGCATAACCCGTGACGCACATTGTCGCCATCAAGTAGATAAGTGCTAACGCCAAGCTGATGCAGCGCCTGTTCCAGCGCGCCAGCCACGGTTGATTTCCCCGAGCCGGACAGGCCGGTAAACCACAGCACCGCCCCGCGGTGCTGATTCAGAGCTTCACGCTGCTCGCGGGTTACCGGGTGCGCATGCCAGACCACGTTTTCATCATGGTCGGCCATTATTTGCCTCCCAGCAGGTCACGCGCGCCCCAGTGCGGGAAGTGGCGGCGAACCAGAGCGTTAAGTTCAATTTCAAACGCGCTGTAAGCCGAAGGCTCCTGATAAACGTCTTCCTGCGGCTCACGCACCATACCGGCTCCCACGGTCACGTTGCTCAGGCGGTCAATGAAGATAAGCCCGCCGGTCACCGGGTTAGCCTGGTATTTGTCGAGCACCAGAGGCTCGTCAAAAGTCAGGTCAACAAGTCCGATGCCGTTCAGCGGCAGGCTTTCCACCACGCGCTGGGTAAGGGAGTTGATTTCAACCTGATAGTGAATATTGTCGACGCGAGCGCGGGTTTTCTTCCCGGCGATTTTAATGTCGAAGCTTTGGCCCGGCACCAGCGGCTGTTCCGCCATCCATACCACGTCAACTTTAGCGCTTTGCACCGCAACCAGCGGTTCGGCTACGTCGACTACCAGGTCGCCACGGCTGATATCGATTTCATCTTTCAGCACCAGGGTAATGGCTTCTCCGGCGCTGGCTTGTTGCAAATCTCCATCAAAAGTAACGATTCTCGCCACCGCAGATTCCACGCCTGACGGCAGGACTTTAACCCGCTGCCCCACGCTGACCGTGCCGGAGGCTAAAGTGCCCGCATAGCCACGGAAGTCCAGATTAGGGCGATTTACATATTGCACCGGGAAGCGCATCGGCTGCTGCTCCACGCCGCGAATAATTTCTACCGTCTCCAGCACTTGCAGCAGCGTCGGGCCGGTATACCACGGCATCTGGCTGCTCGAGCTTGCAACGTTATCCCCTTCCAGGGCCGAAAGCGGCACAAAGCGGATATCAAGATCGGCAGGCAGCTGCTGGGCGAAGGTGAGGTAATCCTGTTTGATCTGCTCGAAGGTCTGCTCGCTGAAAGCAACCAGATCCATTTTATTGATAGCCACCACCAGATGTTTGATCCCCAGCAGCGTCGAGATAAAACTGTGGCGACGGGTTTGATCCAATACGCCTTTACGGGCATCGATCAGCAGGATCGCCAACTCACAGGTGGACGCTCCGGTCGCCATATTACGGGTGTACTGCTCGTGCCCCGGCGTATCGGCGATGATGAATTTGCGCTTTTCAGTGGAGAAATAGCGGTAGGCGACATCGATGGTTATGCCCTGCTCGCGCTCGGCCTGAAGGCCGTCCACCAGCAAAGCCAGATCGAGCTTTTCGCCCTGCGTCCCGTGGCGCTTGCTGTCGGTATGCAAGGAAGAGAGCTGATCTTCATAAATCTGGCGCGTGTCGTGCAGCAGGCGGCCAATCAGGGTGCTTTTGCCGTCATCAACGCTGCCGCAGGTCAGAAAACGCAGCAGGCTTTTGTGCTGCTGGGCGTGCAGGTACGCTTCCACGCCGCCTTCGTCAGCGATTTGTTGTGCAATAGTGGTATTCATCTGGCGGCTCCTTAGAAATAACCCTGGCGTTTTTTCAGCTCCATGGAGCCGGCCTGGTCGCGGTCAATCATGCGTCCCTGGCGTTCACTGGTCGTCGAAACCAGCATCTCTTCGATTATCTCCGGCAGCGTCTGCGCGGTAGACTCAACCGCGCCGGTCAGCGGCCAGCAGCCCAGAGTACGGAAGCGCACCATACGTTGCTCAATCACTTCTCCCGGCTGCAGATCGATGCGATCGTCGTCAATCATCATCAACATGCCGTCACGCTCCAGCACCGGGCGCGGCGCGGCGAGATAGAGCGGAACGATATCGATATTTTCCAGGTAGATGTACTGCCAGATATCCAGCTCGGTCCAGTTAGAGAGCGGGAATACACGAATGCTTTCGCCCTTATTAACCTGACCGTTGTAGTTGTGCCATAGCTCCGGACGCTGGTTTTTCGGGTCCCAGCGATGGAAGCGGTCGCGGAAGGAGTAAATACGCTCTTTCGCCCGGGACTTCTCTTCGTCACGACGAGCGCCACCAAATGCGGCATCAAAACCATATTTATTGAGCGCCTGCTTCAGCCCTTCGGTTTTCATGATGTCGGTATGTTTGGCGCTGCCGTGCACAAACGGGTTAATCCCCATCGCCACGCCTTCCGGGTTGCGGTGAACGATAAGCTCACAGCCGTAGGCTTTAGCGGTGCGGTCGCGGAATTCGTACATTTCACGGAACTTCCAGCCGGTGTCTACGTGCAGCAGCGGGAACGGCAGCGTACCTGGATAGAACGCTTTACGGGCCAAATGCAGCATCACCGAAGAGTCTTTACCGATGGAGTACATCATTACCGGATTGGAAAATTCGGCGGCGACCTCGCGGATAATATGGATGCTTTCAGCCTCCAGTTGCCGCAAGTGAGTAAGTCTTTTTTGGTCCATAACCTTCCCTTAAGCCAGATACGCCGCGGCCGGTCGTGGCAGCCGCCTGAGTTTTAATCTAAGGGGACTATAAGTCTTGCGCTTATTTGTTATGAAATTACGAATTGGAATGACTAGTTCCGCAAAGGAATAACGCCATGGCAAAGCTCACAACAAATTGTGCTTAACAGGCCGTTTTTTCGGGGGTTTAAGAGCAAATGAAATTGTTTAACCTCGCTCACAGTTTCATACTAATAGCGCGAAAAAACTCGCCTCCAAGAATGATTAATAAGGACGTAATATGCTTTCCGCATTGCGCTGCTCGGTGATTTCCCTGGCGCTGGGCGCGTGCTTTACCTTTTCTGCCGTGGCAAAGACCGCGCAGCCCGGCGACATCGCCGACCAGCAAATCAGACACATCGCCACCTATTTTCCCGGCCGAATGACCGGCAGCCCCGCAGAAATGCTGGCGGCGGACTACATTCAGCAACAGTTTAAATCCTGGGGCTACCAGAGCGACATTCGCCAGTTCAATACCCGCTATCTCTACACCACCAAAGCAGGGCATCAAAACTGGCACAACGTCAGTACCAGCAGCGTAATTGCGGCGCGCGAAGGCAAGCTTCCGCAGCAGATAATTATTATGGCGCACCTGGACACCTATACGCCGCTCAACGACAAAGATGTCGATAACAATCTTGGCGGCCTGACTTTGCAGGGCGTTGACGATAACGCATCCGGACTGGGCGTCATGCTCGAGCTCGCCGAACGCATGAAGGATATGCCACTCCGCTACGGCATTCGCTTTATTGCAACCAGCGGCGAAGAAATTGGCTCGCTGGGGGCGAAGAATATCCTTGAGCGCATGAGTAAAGAAGAGAAGGCTAACACTCTGCTGGTGATCAATCTCGATAGCCTGATTGTCGGCGATAAACTCTACTTCAATAGCGGGCAGTCAACGCCCGCCGCCGTGCGTAAGCTGAGCCGCGACAGAGCCTTAACGATTGCTCACCGGGCCGGTATTCAGGCCGCCACCAATCCGGGGATGAATGTTAAATACCCGAAAGGCACCGGCTGCTGCGGCGACGCAGAGGTTTTTGATAAAGCAGGGATCCCGGTGCTGACCGTTGAGGCGACTAACTGGCTGCTGGGGGCCAAAGATGGTTATCAGCAGCGCAGCAAAAACAAAGCGTTCCCGCACGGCACCAGCTGGCATAACGCGACCATTGATAACCTGGAATATCTGGATAAAGCCCTGCCGGGGAGAATTAAGCGGCGCAGCCACGATGTCGTTCGTATCCTGCTGCCGCTGGTGAGTGAGTTATCCGGGGCCGGGAAGTAATTTCTTAGTCGCCCCTTCTGGTGTAAAGGGCTGCTTTACTCGTGCAGCCCGCACTCGCGCTTCAGGCCAAAGAAGCGAGTCTCTTCTTCCGCCATGCCCGGCTCCCATTTGCGGGTAGTATGCGTATCGCCAACCGACAGATAGCCCTGGTCCCAGAGCGGGTGGTACTTCAGCCCGTGCTCGGTTAGATACTGGTAAACCGTACGGTTATCCCAGTCGATAATCGGCAGGATTTTAAACACTTCACGCTGCACCGCCAGCACCGGCAGGTGTGCGCGGCTCCCTGACTGTTCACGACGCAGGCCGGCAAACCAGGTTTGCGCCCCGAGGGTTGCCATTGCGCGGTTCATCGGCTCGACTTTGTTGATGTCGTTATAGCGTTCAATACCTTCCACGCCCTGCTCCCACAGTTTGCCGTAACGCGCTTCCTGCCACGCAGGGCTTTCTGCCGCCCGGAACACCTGTAGATTCAGCTTCAGCTTCTCGGTCAGCTCATCGATAAACTGATAAGTTTCCGGGAACAGGTAGCCGGTATCGGTAAGAATGACGGGAATATCCGGGCGCTGCCGGGTAACAAGATGAAGACAAACCGCAGCCTGGATACCAAAGCTCGAGGAGAGAACGAACTCGCCGGGCAGATTGTCCAGCGCCCAGCTAACGCGCTCCTGAGCGCTGAGTTTTTCCAGTTGAGCGTTCACCCCGGCGAGCGCCATTACGCGCTCAACCTTTGGCAGTTCGTTCAGCGCTTTTAAATCGAGTCCGGACATACGTGCCTCGCTTAGTGATAGATGACCCTCACCCCGGCCCTCTCCCTGGAAGGGAGAGGGGGAAATCGAATTATTCCCTCGCCCCTTTGGGCTGAGGGGGAAATCGAATTATTCCCTCGCCCCTTTGGGCTGAGGGGGAAATCGAATTATTCCCTCGCCCCTTTGGGCTGAGGGGAAAACCGAATTATCCCCTCGCCCCTTTGGGCTGAGGGGAAAACCGAATTATCCCCTCGCCCCTTTGGGGAGAGGGTTAGGGTGAGGGGAAAAACTAGTCCCACAAATCTCTGGCAGGATCGAGCACGGGGCGAACAATCCCGGCGCGCACGGTGAAATCACCAAAGCCTTCATCGGCCTCACGCTCTTTCGCCCAGCGGCCTACCAGCTCATCAATTGAACTGAGGATCTCCGGCTCGGTAATGTTTTCACGGTACATACGCGGAATTCTCGTCCCGATGCGGTTGCCGCCAACGTGCAGGTTATAGCGCCCTGGCGCTTTACCCACCAGGCCAATTTCCGCCAGCAACGCGCGGCCACAGCCGTTCGGGCAGCCGGTAACTCGCGTCACAATGTGCTCATCCGGTACGTTGTGTTTGTCCAGCACCTGCTCGACTTTGGTAACGAACTCCGGCAGGAAGCGTTCGGCCTCAGCCATCGCCAGCGGGCAGGTTGGAAACGCCACGCAGGCCATTGAGTTTTCACGCTGAGGCGTGACCGCATTCATCAGGCCGTGCACGGTTGCCAGCTTCTCAATTTTAGCTTTTTCGCTTTCCGGCACGCCCGCGACGATCAGGTTCTGATTCGCGGTCAGGCGGAAGTCGCCTTTGTGGATCTGAGCTATTTTCAGCAGGCCGGTTTTCAGCGGGCGATCCGGGTAATCGAGAATACGGCCATTTTCGATAAACAGCGTCAGGTGCCATTTATCATCAATGCCTTTTACCCAGCCGATACGGTCGCCGCGGCCGGTAAATTCGTAGGCTCGGGTCGCTTCAAACTTGATGCCGGCCCGGCGCTCCACCTCGGCCTTAAACACATCCACGCCAACGCGCTCAAGGGTGTATTTGGTCTTGGCATTTTTACGGTCGGTACGGTTTCCCCAGTCACGCTGGGTTGTTACCACGGCTTCTGCTACCGCCAGCGTGTGCTCCAGCGGAATATAGCCAAACTCGCTCGCGGTGCGGGCGTAGGTATTTTTGTTGCCGTGCTCAATCGAAAGACCGCCGCCGACCAGCAGGTTAAACCCTACCAGTTTGCCGTTTTCAGCAATGGCGATAAAGTTCATGTCGTTGGCGTGCAGATCCACGTCATTCTGCGGCGGGATAACCACCGTCGTTTTGAACTTACGCGGCAGATAAGTTGCCCCCAGGATCGGCTCTTCGTCGGTGGTGGCGACTTTTTCTTTATCCCACCAGATTTCCGCATAGGCGCGAGTACGCGGCAGAAGGTGCTCGGAGAGTTTCTTCGCCCATTCGTAAGCTTCCTGATGCAGTTCGGACTCCACCGGATTAGAAGTACAAAGCACGTTACGGTTTACGTCATTGGCGGTTGCCAGGGCGTCCAGCCCGACTTCATGCAGCATTTCATGCGCCGGTTTCACGTTCTTTTTCAGAATGCCGTGGAACTGGAAAGTCTGGCGGTTGGTCAGGCGAATGCTGCCGTAGATAGTTTTATCTTCGGCAAACTTATCAATAGCCTGCCACTGCTGAGTGGTGATAATCCCCCCCGGCAGACGGCAGCGCAGCATCATCGCGTGACGCGGCTCCAGCTTTTGTTCAGCACGCTCGGCGCGAATGTCGCGGTCATCCTGCTGGTACATGCCGTGAAAGCGGATCAGCAGGAAGTTATCGCCGTTAAAACCGCCGGTCAGGCCGTCCTGCAGGTCTTCTTTAATTGTGCCGCGCAGGAAATCGCTATCGCGTTTCAGCCGTTCGGCGTCAACCAGTTTTCCTTCGACCACCAGAGGGCCAGGGTGTTTTTCGCTCATTAGTAGACATCTCGCTGATAACGGCGCTCAACGCGCAGCTCACTTAAAAACTCATCCGCCGCTTCGGTGTCCATGCCACCGTGGACGGAAACCACTTCCAGTAAAGCCTGCTCAACGTCCTTCGCCATGCGATTGGCGTCGCCGCAGACATAAATGTGGGCGCCTTCCTGAATCCAGCTCCACAGTTCCGCGCCTTTCTCGCGCAGTTTGTCTTGTACGTATATTTTATGCTGCTGGTCGCGGGACCAGGCCAGGTCTATGTTGGTCAGCAGGCCGTCTTTAACGTAGCGCTGCCACTCCACCTGGTAGAGAAAATCTTCGGTAAAGTGCGGGTTGCCGAAGAACAACCAGTTCTTGCCGCTGGCGCCTTCGCTGTCGCGCTGCTGAATAAAAGCGCGGAACGGCGCGATGCCGGTACCGGGCCCAATCATGATGACCGGCGTTTCCGGGCTTGCGGGCAGGCGGAAATTGTCGTTGTGCTCGATGAACACACGCACTTCGCCGTCTTCTTCCAGACGATCGGCCAGGAAGCCAGAAGCCCCGCCGCTGCGGGCGCGCCCTTCAATTTCATAACGTACCGCGCCGACGGTAATGTGTACTTCGCTCTCCGCTTCCGCCTGAGAAGAAGCGATAGAATAGAGGCGTGGAGTCAGCGGGCGCAGCAGGCCGATAAGCTGCTCAGCCGTCAGTTCGGCTGGCGCATAACGCGCCATATCCACAATCGGCGTAGTTTGAGCATAGTGCTGTAATTTCGCTTTATCACCCACCAGCTCCAGCAGCGCGGGGTTGCGGGTCAACTGAGCGTAGTTCTCCACAATATTGGCGGTGTTTACCGTCAGCTCGAAGTGCCATTGCAGGGCTTCGCTCAGCGGCAGCGTTTTACCGCCAACGGTGACGCTTTCATCGCCCTTCAGCCACAGCAATTCGGTCAACTCTTTGACTAACGCAGGATCGTTTTGATACCAGACGCCAAGCGCATCGCCGGGCTGGTAGCGCAAGCCGGAATCGCCAAGATCGATTTCGACGTGGCGCACGTCTTTATCGGAATCGCGGCCGGTAATTTTCTGGTTAACTGCAAGCGTGGCGGTTAGCGGCGATTCTTTGCTGTAGGGGCTGGTGAAAATTTCATTGCTTGCTCCGCTCGCCGTGGCCGCAGCCTGCGCGGGGGTTTCGGCAGGAACGCGAGACTTCAGTAGCTCAACGATTTTGCCACGCCATTCCTGCGCGGCAGGCTGATATTCCACGTCGGTATCAACTCTCTCCAGCAGGCGTTCCCCGCCCAGCTCGGCCAGCTTACTGTCGAAGTCTTTACCTGACTGGCAGAAGAATTCGTAAGAGCTGTCGCCGAGGCCAAAGACCGCAAACGCGGTGCCGTCGAGTTTTGGCGCTTTTTTCGAGAACAGGAATTTGTGCAGGGCAACGGCTTCTTCCGGCGGCTCCCCTTCACCCTGAGTTGAGCTCACGACAATCAGCAGTTTTTCCTGGGCAATTTGTTTGAATTTATAGTCGCCAGCATTAACCAGATTGACGTTCAGTTTGGCCGCCAGTAAATCATCACGCAGCTGCTCGCTCACGCGGCGCGCGTTGCCCGTCTGCGAGGCGGAAATCAGCGTGATGGCCGGAGCCTCAGCCGCCGGGGCCGGGGCCGCTACGCCCGCAACCGCACCCGGCTGCTGGTTAATCATTCCCCAGAAATAGCCGGACAACCAGGCCAGTTGGGTGGTTGAAAAATCAGTGGTCGCCGCCTGAAGGCGCGCCAGCTGGTCCGGAGTGAGCGGCAGTAAAGCGCTCGGTGGGGCCTGAGTTGTCATGCGTATTTAGCTTCCAGTAGCAAAGGCAAAAAAAGGGCTTACAGACTGTAATGAGTCAAGGTTAACCAGCAGGTTATCAACAATTAAAGAAGGGATGGAAATAATAAATAACTAAAACGACTAATCGTTTTTTCAGGTAAATCATAGTGTTAAAAGCGATTAATTAACTAACTGATGACAAAGGGGTTTTCGCCAGTTAACCGTTGGTTACACAGCGTAGCCGCCCGATGCCGGGTTTAGTTAATGCGAAAAATAACCTATTCCGCTATCATGCTGCGGTTTTTCGAATTCCAGAGAGTTGAATGATGTCCACCACCCTGTTTAAAGATTTTACCTTCGAAGCCGCTCACCACCTGCCCAATGTACCGGAAGGCCACAAATGCGGTCGCCTGCACGGCCACTCCTTTATGGTGCGCCTGGAAATTACCGGCGAGGTGGATCCGCATACCGGCTGGATAATCGACTTCTCCGAGTTGAAAGCGGCATTTAAGCCAACTTACGATCGCCTCGATCACTATTATCTGAACGATATTCCGGGGCTGGAAAATCCAACCAGCGAAGTGTTGGCAAAATGGATTTGGGATCAGATGAAGCCCGTTATGCCGCTGCTCAGCGCGGTGATGATTAAAGAAACCTGCACCGCTGGCTGCGTCTACCGCGGGTAAAAAGAAAGGCACCAGACGGTGCCTTTTTACTATGCGATATTCAGGTATTTGTGCGTCTGCATCGACAGCCGCCAGTTGCGGGCAATACAGGTTTCGATGCACAGGCGCGTAGCATCTTCTTTCTGGCTTATCGGCTGAAGCGCGATAATACGGCTCTTTTCATCCGTCAGCGTCGCCAGCAGGTCATCCAGCGCTTCAATATCACGCATGCGGCCCACCGGATGTTTGATTTCATCCGCGCGTTCCAGCGCCTGAGACAGGATGTCGTAGCCGCCGCGCATGTTCACCTTCGGGGAAACCGTCACCCAGGTGTTGGCGCTACAGCGGACTTCATGCGTACCGCTGGTTTCTATCTGGCAGCTAAAACCGTTTTTCTCCAGCAGTTCCGTTAGCGGGGTCAGGTCGTGAATGCAAGGCTCGCCGCCGGTTATCACGACGTGGCGTGCGGTGTAGCCCTGGCGGCCAATAACGGCCAGCAGATCTTCGGCGCTGCCCGCGCCCCATTTATCGCTTTCTTTGGTTTTTGCCAGGATGCTGAACAGCGAAACTTCACGATCCGCGAGCTTATCCCAGGTGTGTTTGGTGTCGCACCAGGCGCAGCCTACCGGGCAACCTTGCAGGCGAATAAAAATGGCCGGCACGCCGGTAAAATAGCCTTCCCCTTGCAGGGTCTGGAACATCTCGTTAATCGGGTACTGCATAATTATCTCAGTCATAGTCACAAAAAGTAATTATCGCAGAACTGGCGATTGAGATCATGCCTAATGCGGCTGCGGGGCGCAGCAGGTACAGAAGGGAATCGAATATCTAACAGAAGGCCGGGGTTACCCCGGCCTTCTGCGCTATTTTTTACATTTAAAATCAATCACCATACGGCCTTTGATTTTTCCGCTCTCCATCTCATGGAAAATGGTATTGATGTCTTCCAACGGGCGCAGCGTTACCTTCGGCGTCACTTTCCCTTCAGCCGCAAACTGGAAGGCTTCGGTGAGGTCCTGACGAGTGCCGACCAGAGAACCCACTACTTCAATGCCGTCCAGCACCAGGCGAGGGATGTTCAGGCTCATCGACTCAGGCGGCAGGCCAACGGCAACAATACGTGCACCCGCGCGAACCGCATCCACAGCAGAGTTGAACGCCGCTTTAGCAACCGCAGTAACCACGGCAGCGTGCGCACCGCCGGTTTTCTCCTGAATAATTTTTGCCGCGTCTTCATTACGCGAGTTAATCACCAGATCCGCCCCGCTCTCTTTGGCAAATTCAAGCTGAGCGTCGTTGACGTCGATAGCAATAACTTTGGCGTTAAACACATTTTTAGCGTATTGCAGCGCAAGGTTACCCAAACCACCAAGACCGTAAATCGCAATCCATTGGCCCGGTTTAATATGGGAAACTTTCACCGCTTTATAAGTGGTCACTCCGGCGCAGGTGATGCTGCTGGCTTCCGCTGAAGCTAAGCCGTCCGGTACTTTTACAGCATAGTCGGCAACTACAATACACTCTTCCGCCATGCCGCCATCGACGGTGTAACCAGCGTTGGTTACGCTGCGGCACAGGGTTTCATTGCCAGAGTTACAGTATTCGCAGTGCCCGCATCCCCGGAAGAACCAGGCCACGCTTGCGCGGTCGCCGACCTTCAGCGAAGCAACGCCAGGCCCGATGGCCTTAACGATACCAATTCCTTCATGTCCCAGGGTTGTCCCGGTTACATCGCCAAAATCACCATTCTTAACATGTAAATCGGTGTGGCAAACGCCACAGCATTCCATCGTTAGCAACGCTTCACCGTGCGCCAGGGCGCGCATTGGCTTGTCGATAATCTCTACGGAATGATCCTTGCTTACAACGGCAGCTTTCATGGGCGGTCTCCTGACCTGTAGTTAATGACCCACTTAGCCTGGCCTGGTCTGCAAGCGGGCGCAACCGATAAGATTTAATTAAGCATTTGATGTGAAAGGTTTTAACATTCAGGCGAAAAAAAACCCGCCGAAGCGGGTTTTTATCAGAACCTAAAGAGGCAGTAAGAAATTACTGACCTTTAACTTCTTTCAGACCGTTGAACGGTGCTGGAGTACCTTGTGCTGCCAGAGCTTCTTCGATACGAATCAGCTGGTTGTATTTAGCAACACGGTCAGAACGGCTCATAGAACCGGTTTTGATCTGGCCTGCAGCGGTACCAACAGCCAGGTCGGCAATGGTAGCGTCTTCGGTTTCGCCTGAACGGTGAGAGATAACTGCGGTGTAGCCAGCATCTTTCGCCATTTTAATTGCAGCCAGAGTTTCGGTCAGGGAACCGATCTGGTTGAATTTGATCAGGATGGAGTTAACGATACCTTTTTCGATACCTTCTTTCAGGATCTTGGTGTTGGTTACGAACAGATCGTCACCAACCAGCTGGATTTTGTCGCCCAGTACTTTGGTCTGGTATGCGAAACCAGCCCAGTCAGATTCGTCCAGACCGTCTTCGATAGAAACGATTGGGTAATCTTTGGTCAGGTTTTCCAGGAAGTGAGTGAACTCTTCAGAGGTAAACGCTTTGTTGCCTTCGCCGGCCAGAACGTATTTACCGTCTTTGTAGAATTCAGAAGCCGCACAGTCCATAGCCAGAGTAACGTCTTTACCCAGCTCGTAGCCTGCTGCTTTAACCGCTTCAGCGATTACAGCCAGCGCTTCTGCGTTAGAACCCAGGTTAGGCGCGTAGCCGCCTTCGTCACCAACAGCAGTGTTCATGCCTTTGGATTTCAGAACTTTAGCCAGGTTATGGAAAACTTCAGAACCGATGCGTACCGCTTCTTTCAGGGTTTTCGCGCCAACAGGCTGGATCATGAACTCCTGGATATCAACGTTGTTGTCAGCGTGTTCGCCGCCGTTGATGATGTTCATCATAGGCAGAGGCATAGAGTATTTGCCCGGAGTGCCGTTCAGTTCAGCGATGTGTGCATACAGCGGCAGGCCTTTAGAGGCAGCAGCAGCTTTAGCAGCAGCCAGAGAAACAGCCAGGATGGCGTTAGCGCCAAACTTGGATTTGTTCTCGGTACCATCGAGGTCGATCATGATCTTATCGATGTTAGCCTGGTCTTTAGCATCTTTGCCAAGCACGGCTTCAGCGATCGGGCCGTTAACAGCAGCAACAGCTTTCAGTACGCCTTTACCCATGAAACGAGATTTGTCGCCATCGCGCAGTTCCAGAGCTTCGCGGGAACCGGTAGAAGCACCTGATGGAGCAGCAGCCAGACCTACGAAACCGCCTTCCAGGTGAACTTCGGCTTCAACAGTCGGGTTACCGCGGGAGTCGATGATTTCACGACCGATCACTTTCACAATTTTGGACATATAGGTTTTCCTCAAGTCACAACGTTAAACTAAAACTCCAGACAAACAACGCGCGATGATATCGCGCGTTGCCGTTCTAACTCTGCTTACTTCGCCTGGCGTTTCTGGTACTCACCGGCGGCTTTCACGAAGCCTGCAAACAGTGGGTGCCCGTCGCGCGGAGTCGAAGTGAATTCCGGGTGGAACTGGCAGGCAACAAACCACGGATGATTTGGCACCTCAATGATTTCCACCAGTTGGTCATCACCGGAACGACCTGCAACACGTAAACCAGCTGCTTCAATCGGTTTCAACAGCATGTTGTTGACTTCATAGCGATGGCGATGGCGTTCAACGATAGTCGACTCACCGTACATCTGACGAACCAGGCTGTCGTCGCTCAGCTGGCAAGGCTGACCACCCAGGCGCATGGTGCCGCCTAAATCGCTCTTCTCGCTGCGAACTTCTACGTTGCCTTCTTCATCGCGCCACTCGGTTATCAGCGCAACCACAGGGTACTTACAGTCTGGCACAAATTCGGTGGAGTTGGCGTTAGCCATACCCGCCACGTTACGAGCGAACTCGATAAGCGCGACCTGCATACCCAGGCAAATGCCCAGATAAGGGATGTTGTTTTCACGGGCATAGCGCGCGGTGGCGATTTTGCCCTCAACGCCGCGATAGCCGAAACCGCCAGGGATAAGGATAGCATCCAGGCCTTTCAGCAGCTCTACGCCGCGGGTTTCAACATCCTGCGAATCAATCAGCTTGATGTTCACGGTCAGACGATTTTTCAGCCCGCCGTGCTTCAGCGCTTCAATCACCGACTTATAGGCATCCGGCAGTTCAATATACTTGCCGACCATACCGATGGTGATTTCGCCCGTTGGGTTAGCTTCTTCGTAGATAACCTGTTCCCATTCAGCCAGATTGGCTTCAGGCGCGTTCAAGCTGAATCGTTTACAAATATAATCGTCCAGCCCCTGTGATTTCAACAGGCCTGGAATTTTATAGATAGAATCGACGTCTTTCAGAGAGATTACCGCTTTCTCCGGGACGTTACAGAACAATGCAATCTTGGCGCGTTCGTTAGCCGGTACGACACGGTCTGAACGGCAGATAAGCACGTCTGGCTGGATACCAATGGAGAGCAGTTCTTTAACGGAGTGCTGGGTCGGCTTGGTTTTCACTTCACCGGCTGCGGCCATGTAAGGCACCAGCGTCAGATGCATGTAGAGGGTGTGCTCGCGGCCCACTTCTACCGCCATCTGGCGAATCGCTTCAAGGAACGGCAGGGATTCGATGTCGCCGACGGTGCCGCCGATTTCTACCAGCACCACGTCGTGACCTTCGCCACCTTCCAGAATACGTTCTTTAATGGCGTTGGTGATGTGCGGGATAACCTGCACGGTCGCGCCAAGATAGTCACCACGGCGCTCTTTACGCAGTACGTCAGAGTAGATACGGCCGGTGGTGAAGTTGTTACGGCGGCTCATCTTGTTACGGATAAAACGCTCGTAGTGACCCAAATCGAGGTCGGTTTCAGCGCCGTCTTCTGTAACGAACACTTCCCCATGCTGGATAGGGCTCATGGTACCCGGATCGACGTTGATGTACGGATCGAGTTTCATGATGGATACGTTGAGGCCACGGGCTTCAAGAATAGCTGCGAGGGAGGCTGCGGCAATGCCTTTACCCAGAGAGGATACGACCCCGCCGGTCACAAAAATATAGTTCGTTGTCATGCTGAACCTGAGAAGTTAGGTTTAAAGACGATGGAATAACCAGGACGGGAAAGTAGTATACCCGAACAGCATGGGCGCCACAAACATTCATTCTGTTCCGCGGATTTCAATCCGGCACCACAGTCAGGCTAAGAAAATAGCCTGACTGCAATAAATGTTTTTGACGTAAATCAAGCGCTTGTTAAATAGAAAGCGCCAGAAAGTGCGTTTGGTAGCAAAAACGCTTTAGATATCAGTTTCCTGGCGTTTCACTTCTTGCCACGCATTTTCCATAACTTCCAGTCCCGCCTGCTCCATTGCCAGGCCCTGGGCGGCAACAATCGCCTCCACTTTCCGAAAACGTGCTTCAAATTTCCGGTTAGCTTTTTGCAATGCGACTTCCGCTTTGGTGCCTAAATGGCGGGCCAGATTGACGGTAGCGAACAGTAAATCGCCAACTTCTTCTTCCAGTTTGGCTTCATCCACGACGGCCTGTTTTGCTTCAAACATGACTTCGTCGATCTCTTCGTGAACTTTATCCAGCACCGGGCCCAGCGTGGTCCAGTCAAAACCGACATTGGAGCAGCGTTTCTGGATTTTTTGCGCACGCATCAGCGCCGGAAGCGCTTCGGGAATATCGTCCAGCGCCGAGTGCTGAGCCTTCTGCGCACGCTCTTCAATTTTGATCTGTTCCCACTTCGCCAGGACTTCGCTGCTGGTCGCGGCGTCGCCGTCGGCGAAGATATGCGGATGGCGGCGCTCAAGCTTATCGCTGATTGCCCGGCAGATATCTTCGAAGTTAAAACGATCTTCTTCCTCGGCCATCCGGGCGTAAAACACCACCTGGAACAGCAGATCGCCAAGCTCGCCGCGCAGATCGTCAAAATCTTCGCGGTTGATAGCGTCGAGCACTTCATAGGTTTCTTCGAGGGTGTGGGGGGCAATGGTGGCGAATGTCTGCTCGCGATCCCACGGGCAGCCGTTTTCAGGATCACGCAGGCGCTGCATGATGCCGAGCAGGCGGTCGATTTGAGTCATTATCATTCCTTGTTTTTTACCCTCACCCAGACCCCTCCCTAAAGGGAGAGGAGGCTGGATCGAGTAGAATTGCTCGCCTCCGCTCCTCCGGGAAGAGGAGCGGAGTGAGGGGCAATAAATTAGCCGTGCAGCCTGCGGGCATCGATAATATCCGGCACCTGGTTCAGCTTGCCGAGTACGCGGCCCAGCACCTGTAGATTGTAGATTTCGATCGTCATATCGATGGTTGCCAGCTGCTGTTTGGTATCGCTGCGGCTGGCGACGCCCAGCACGTTAACCTTCTCGTTCGCCAGAATAGTCGTAATGTCTCGCAGCAGGCCGCTGCGGTCATTGGCCGTAACGCGCACCACCAGCGAGTAACCGCTGGAATAGCTTTCGCCCCAGACTGCATCAACAATACGCTCCGGCGCGTGAGACTGTAGTTCTGCGAGCTGATCACAGTCGGCGCGGTGAATCGAAATGCCCCGGCCCTGGGTAATAAAGCCGACAATCTCATCACCCGGGATCGGCTGGCAGCAGCGCGCAATGTGGTGCATCAGATTCCCAACGCCCTCAACCACGACGCGGCCATTATCTTTACTGCTGTGCGACTGTGGAGCGTAGGTTTTTTGCTTCAACTGGCGCAGCGCGGCGGCATCCTGCTCTTCGGCGCTTGGCTTATTAAACTGCGCCTGCAGGTAGTTACTCATCTGGTTGAGACGAATGTCGCCCCCGCCGATGGCCGCCAGTAACTCTTCAATTTCATTGAAGTTGTAGCGCGGCAGCAGGGTTTTCTCCGCCTCTTTCAGGCTGATTCCCAGGTGTTCAATTTCGTCATCGAGGATCTGACGACCGGCGAGAATATTTTTATCTCTGTCCTGCTTGCGGAACCAGTTGTGGATTTTCGCCCGCCCGCGGCTGGTGGTGATATAGCCGAGGTTAGGGTTCAGCCAGTCGCGGCTCGGGTTTGGCTGTTTCTGGGTAATGACCTCAATCTGGTCGCCCATTTGCAGCTGGTAGGTGAACGGCACGATACGCCCGCCAATCTTAGCCCCAATACAGCGGTGACCAACATCACTGTGGATGTGATAGGCAAAGTCGAGCGGCGTGGAGCCAGCGGGCAGGTCCACAACGTCACCTTTCGGGGTAAACACGTAAACCCGATCGTCGAACACCTGGCTGCGAACTTCGTCGAGCATCTCGCCGGAGTCGGACATCTCTTCCTGCCAGGCAATCAGCTTACGCAGCCAGGCAATGCGATCTTCATAACCGGAGCTGCCGCTGCGCGCGTTCCCTTCTTTGTACTTCCAGTGCGCGGCAACGCCCAGCTCCGACTCTTCGTGCATCTGCCGGGTACGGATCTGGATTTCAATCGTCTTGCCGTTCGGGCCAAGCACCACGGTATGAATCGACTGGTAGCCGTTGGGTTTGGGGTTCGCAACGTAGTCGTCGAACTCGTCCGGCAGGTGGCGGAAATGCGTATGCACAATACCCAACGCCGCGTAGCAGTCTTGCAGGCGCTCGGCGACGATACGCACCGCGCGCACGTCAAACAGTTCATCAAACGCCAGATGCTTTTTCTGCATTTTGCGCCAGATGCTGTAGATATGTTTTGGGCGGCCATAAACTTCGGCTTTCACGCCCTCTTCTTTCATCGAACTGCGCAGCCCAGCCACAAAATCATCGATGTAGTGTTCGCGATCGATACGGCGTTCGTGCAGCAACTGGGCAATGCGCTTGTATTCATCCGGGTGCAGGTAGCGGAAGCAGTAATCTTCCAGCTCCCACTTGAGCTGGCCGATGCCCAGTCGGTTAGCGAGCGGCGCATAGATATTGGTACACTCTTTGGCCGCCAGCACGCGTTCGTCTTCCGGCGCGTCCTTCACTTCTCGCAGATGCGCAATACGTTCGGCAAGTTTGATGACCACGCAGCGGAAATCATCCACCATCGCCAGCAGCATGCGGCGGACGTTATCCACCTGGTCTGAGGAAACGGAGTCCGTGTGGGTCGCTTTAAGATGGCGAATCGCGTCCATATCGCGCACGCCGTGGATAAGCGTCACCACCTGCTTGCCGATATTTTCCAGCATCACCTCTTCGCTAACGACGCCCGCGTCCGCCAGCGGGAACAGCAGCGCCGCGCGCAGGGTGTCGTTATCCATACTCAGCATCGAGAGGATTTCGACCATTTCAACACCGCGCCACAGCAGCAGCTCGGCATCAGGATGGCCTTTGGTCTGGCGCTCACAATACGCCCAGGTTTCGGCTAAGCGTTCACACGACTGCTGGTTGGAAATCCCGAGGCTTGCAATCCATTTTTCGGGCGCAAATTCGCCAGCTTTGTTGAGATGTGCACTTCTTACCGCAACCATTATCCTCTCCTGTCGGGCCAAAATTCAGGCAAACCAGCCTGATTAACCGCTTTAATTACGCTCAAAGAGCGCCATAGACTCCAGATGCCCGGTGTGGGGGAACATGTCGAGCATCGCCAGCTGCCTGATTTGGTAACCGGCTGCCAGTAACGCAGCGCTATCACGCGCGAGCGTGGTGGGGTTGCAGGAAACGTACACCACCCGGCTAGGCGCCAGCTTAATAATATGCTGCATTACGCCCGGCGCACCGGCACGGGCCGGGTCGAGCAATATTTTAGTAAAACCCTGCGCGGCCCACGGCTGACGCGTAACGTCATCCTCCAGGTTTTCGTGGAAGAATGTGACATTTTTCAGCGAATTACGCTGAGCATTATATTCACCTTTCTCCACCAGCGCAGCAACGCCTTCAACGCCCACGACCGCGGCGGCTCGTTTTGCCAACGGCAGGGTAAAATTCCCCATTCCGCAGAACAAATCCAGCACCCTGTCGCCGGGCTGAACATCCAGCCATTCAATCGCCCGGGCCACCATCAGCTGGTTAACTTCATCGTTAACCTGAATAAAATCGCGCGGGCTAAAGCATAAGCGTAGCCCGTCTGAGTCATACCAGGGCTGCTCATCCGTCAGCGGCTCCAGCGTGTCGCTGTCCGGGGCGAGGTAGAGCGCAACGCCAAGGGAATGCGAGAACTGTTCCAGTTTTTGTCGGTCACCGGCGCTGAGCGGCGCTAAATGACGCAGCACCATCAGCGGCCCGTTATCCGCCAGTACCAGCTCGACATGGCCTAACCGCTTCACAATACTTAATTCAGACAAGCAAAGACGTAAAGGTTCAAGTAATGCTTCAAGTGGGGGCGCCAGAACGGGGCAGTGGTGAACGTCAACCAGCTCTTTGTCGCTCGCCTTACGAAAACCCATCTGTAAGGTCTGTGTGCGAAGATGATAATTCAACCCCAGCCGGGCACGACGGCGATATCCCCACGGGCTGGCGGAAATCACTTCGTCCACCGGGCGAGGCAGGTCACGTTCGCCCATCATGCGGCCAAGCGCTTTGGATTTTGCTTCCTGCTGTAGGGCGATACTCGCGTGCTGCTGCTGGCAGCCACCGCATACGCCAAAATGCGGGCAGCGCGGCTTAACGCGATCGGGGCTATCGCTCAGGCGGCGCTTTACCTCGGCCTGAGCGTAGCTACGCTTGTCTTCAGTTATCCGGACTTCAACCTGCTCGCCGGGTAAGGCCGCGCGGATAAACAGCGTCTTGCCTTTATGGCGAGCGACGCCCTGCCCAAACGGGTCGAGGTCGTTAACGGTCACGGTTAATAATTCACGATTCGTATCGCGTCGCTTTGCAGAGTAGAATTGCGCCATGATGTAAGTAGATGTGTTCTCAAATGTCACTGTTGCTTTTATTGTCCCATATCGGAACCCCATGACCAACTACAGCCTGCGCGCACGCATGATGATCCTGATTCTGGCCCCGACGCTTCTGGTCGGCCTGCTGCTCAGCATCTTTTTCGTTGTCCACCGTTACAATGACTTGCAGCGTCAGCTGGAGGATGCGGGCGCCAGTATTATCGAGCCGCTGGCGGTTTCCAGCGAGTACGGCATGAACTTTCACAGCCGGGAATCCATTCGCCAGCTGGTCAGCGTGCTGCATCGCCGCCATTCGGATATCGTGCGCGGTATATCGATTTACGATGACAGCAACAAGCTATTCGTCACCTCAAACTTTCAGCTTAATGCTTCCCGGCTGAAACTACCCGATGGCGAGAAGCCTCCAACCGATCTCACCGTCAGCAGGATAGGCGACTTGATGATCCTGCGTATGCCGATTGTTTCCGAGCGCTATTCGCCCGACGAGTCCGCAGAAGCGAACAGCAAGCTGACCGGCAGCACGCTAGGCTACGTTGCAATGGAGCTCGATCTCAAATCGGTCAGGTTGCAGCAGTACAGGGAAATATTTATTTCGACCCTGATGATGCTGTTCTGCATCGGCATCGCCATGCTGTTTGCCTATCGCCTGATGCGCGACGTAACGGGCCCTATCCGCAACATGGTCAACACCGTCGACCGCATTCGCCGCGGGCAGTTGGATAGCCGCGTTGAAGGCTTTATGCTGGGCGAGCTGGATATGCTGAAAAACGGCATCAACTCGATGGCGATGTCGCTAACCGCTTATCACGAAGAGATGCAGCACAACGTTGACCAGGCAACATCCGACCTGCGCGAAACGCTGGAGCAAATGGAGATTCAGAACGTGGAGCTGGATCTGGCCAAAAAGCGGGCCCAGGAAGCGGCGCGTATTAAATCAGAGTTCCTGGCGAATATGTCCCACGAGCTACGCACCCCGCTTAACGGCGTCATTGGCTTTACCCGCCTGACGCTGAAAACCGACCTTAACCCAACCCAGCGCGACCATCTGTACACCATTGAACGCTCCGCCAACAATCTGCTGACCATCATCAACGACGTGCTGGACTTCTCCAAACTCGAAGCGGGCAAGCTGATTCTGGAGTCGATTCCATTCCCGCTGCGCAATACGCTGGACGAAGTGGTCACGCTGCTGGCCCATTCCGCCCACGACAAAGGGCTGGAGCTAACGCTAAATATCAAGAACGACGTGCCGGATAACGTTATTGGCGACCCGCTGCGTCTCCAGCAGGTGGTCACCAACCTGGTGGGCAACGCGATTAAATTTACCGAAACCGGCAATATCGATCTGCTGGTGGAAAAACGCGCCGAAGGGAACAATAAAGTTCAGATTGAGATGCAAATCCACGATACCGGCATCGGCATTCCTGAGCAGGAGCAGTCGCGGCTGTTCCAGGCTTTCCGCCAGGCGGATGCCAGCATTTCGCGGCGCCACGGCGGCACCGGCCTGGGGCTGGTCATCACCCAGAAGCTGGTTAATGAGATGGGCGGGGACATTTCCTTCCACAGCAAACCCAACCGCGGCTCAACCTTCTGGTTCCATATCAGCCTCGACCTGAATCCTAACGCGGTTAACGACAGGCAGGCGCTGGGCAAACTGGCCGGCAAGCGGCTTGGCTACGTTGAGCCGAACGTCACCGCCGCCCAGAGCACCATGAGCCTGCTGCAAAACACGCCGCTGAGCGTTATCCACAGCCCTTCCCTGTCCGGGCTGCCGGACGAGCACTTCGATATTCTTCTGTGCGGTATACCGGTTACCTTTACCGAAACCCTGACCCTTGAAAACCCAAAACTGGCAAAAGCGGTGACCATGGCCGACTGCCTGATACTGGCGCTGCCTTGCCATACTCAGGTCGGTGCGGAAGAGCTAAAACGCCAGGGCGTAGCGGGCTGCCTGCTGAAGCCAATCACCTCTACCCGCCTGTTCCCGATGCTGCTTGAGAATTGCCACAACGCAAACCTTGAGCTGCCGTTCGCAGAACAAAGCGACAAATTGCCGATGGCCGTGATGGCGGTGGACGATAACCCGGCCAACCTGAAACTTATCGGCGCTTTGCTCGAAGACCACGTTCAGCAGGTGGTGCTGTGCGAAAGCGGCTCGCAGGCGCTGGAGCGTGCCAGGCAGATGAACATCGATATTATTTTGATGGATATTCAAATGCCTGAAATCGACGGCATCCGCGCCTGCGAGCTGATTCGCCAACTGCCTCACCACCAGCAAACGCCGGTGATTGCTGTTACCGCCCACGCGATGGCCGGGCAGAAAGAGAAGCTGCTGAGCGCCGGAATGAACGATTACCTTGCCAAGCCGATTGAAGAAGAAAAACTGCATAACCTGCTGATGCGCTACCATCCCGGTAATATCGGCCATCCGCCATTACCGTCAGAAGAAAACGCGCCACCGGCTATCAACATCAACCAAACGCTTGACTGGAACCTGGCGCTGCATCAGGCCGCCGGTAAGGCCGACCTGGCTCGCGAGATGCTGGAAATGCTGCTGGAGTTCCTGCCCGAAGTGCGAAACATCGTTGAAGAGCAGTTGGTTGGCGATAAGCCGGAAGGCCTGGTCGAGATAGTCCATAAGCTGCACGGAAGCTGTAGCTATAGCGGCGTTCCACGCATGAAAAAACTGTGCCAGACGTTAGAGCACGGCCTGCGTAGCGGTATGGCTCCGGGAGACCTGGAGCCTGAGATGCTTGAATTGCTGGACGAAATGGATAACGTGGTGCGCGAAGCAAAAAAATACCTCAGCGCGGCGGCGCTTTAGCTTTTGGTCATGCCGCGCCACATCACGTCAAACCCGGCAGACTTATACTCTTCTCTGCGCGCGGGTTCGCGACCGGCAAATTCCATCGTGGTTTCGGCCAGCGCAAAGAAAATGGCATCGGCAAAGGCGGTTTCGATACCGGTGAGCGCCTCGTTGGTTACGCACTCTTTGGAGAGCTGGCGCAAATCGGGATAAGCCTGGTAAACCTGCTCCAGCGTTTCGGGGGTAATTTTCCCTGAAACCGCCAGCTGCCGCATCGCCTTACGGGCCGCTACGTTGACCAGCCCCCAGTCGATATAGTTGCTCCACACGGTTCTGGAGCGTTCCTTATTCGGCGCATCCCGGTCGTAAGTCTTCATCAGCTCGCCGCCCAAATCCTGCTTATGGTGGAGATAAACCGCATTCAGCAACTCGTCTTTAGTAGGGAAATAGCGAAACAGGGTCCCCTCGGCAACGCCCGCCTTTCTGGCAATCAATGACGTTGCGGCTCCCAGCCCCAGCTCTGCTATCGCATCGGTAGCAGCATCGAGTAATGCTAAACGTTTATCTTCACTTTTTGGACGAGCCACAATTCCTCACAGGTAAGTTAACTAAATGAATGGATCCGGCCGCTACAAAAACCGGGGTCGATACTGTTTATCATACCGTAAATTTTATTGACGGTTGATCTTACCTGCCTATAATGAGTGTTTACTCACTCAATAGCAATATTATCCCTACGCTTCCTGAGAGAATCCCTATGGCTGCCGCGCATTCTGGCAAGCGTTCGTTAACCCTGAAATTCATGGTCGTGATTATGTTATTAGGCCTTACCGCCACCAGTGCCGCGCTGTTCCCGATGACTGAATTTGGCAAATTGCCTCAGGGCAGCCGTCTCGAACGCATCCAGCAATCGCCGCAGTACCGCGACGGCAAATTCCACAACCAGAGCGAAACGCCAATGATGACCGACAAACGCGGTCGCGTGGCGGCGCTGTGGGATTTCTTCTTCGCCCGCCCGGATACGGTAAAGCCTGACAGCCCGCTTCCGCTGGTAAAAACCGACCTTGCGGCGCTGGATAAGCAGCAGGATGTTGTGGTCTGGCTGGGCCATTCTTCCTGGTTTATTCAGCTTGGCGGGAAACGCATTCTTATCGACCCGGTGTTCAGCCATTACGCTGCCCCTTTCGCCTTTTTGAACAAAGCCTTCGTCGGCGATTACCCGTGGCGGGCGGAAGACATGCCGGAGATCGATGTCGTTATCATCTCTCACGATCACTGGGATCATCTTGATTACCCGACCCTGCGGGCGTTGAAGTCAAAAATAAAACAGATAGTGACCCCGCTCGGCGTCGGTGCTCATCTCGAAGCCTGGGGTTTTTCTCCTGCGCTTATCCACGAGCTGGACTGGCAGGAAAAGACGGTCATCGACGGTGAGCTGACGGTTCACGCCCTGCCCGCTCGCCACTTCTCGGGGCGGGGTTTAACCGGCAATAAAACCCTGTGGGCAAGCTTTATGCTGGTCTCGCCGCAGCGAAAAGTTTACTACAGCGGCGATACCGGGTACGGCCCGCACTTCAGGCAGATAGGCGAGCAGTTCAGCGATATCGATCTCGCCATCATGGAAAACGGCCAGTACGACGAAGGCTGGAAATATATTCACATGATGCCCGAAGAGGCCGCTCAGGCAACCGAAGAGCTGGGAGCGAAAACCATGGTGCCGGGGCATGCGGGGCGTTTTGCCCTGGCCAACCACAGCTGGGATGAGCCTTTCCGCCGTATCGCTGCCGCCAGCGTCGGGCGCGGTTACGCCCTGCTGACCCCGGAAATGGGTCAGATAGTTGAAGTCAGCAAACAGAGCCAGGTCTTCGACTCCTGGTGGGAATAGAGCAACTCAATAATCGAAAAAGATGTAGAAGGAGGTGATATGTCCATGCCTAAAGATTTTATGGAATCTCTGCTTGAATGGGTCGACGGCAATATGCAGCGCCCGCTGCGTATTGAAGAAGTCGCAAGGCAGTCCGGATACTCAAAGTGGTACTTACAGCGGATGTTCTCTGACTGGGCGGGAAAAAGCCTCGGGGCCTACATTCGCGAACGCAAATTGCAGTTAGCGGCCGACGATCTGAAAAATACCTCGGATAAGATCCTCGATATTTCTGTGCGTTACGGGTTCGATTCGCAGCAGTCTTTTACCCGCACCTTCGGAAAACGTTTCAACACTTCGCCGGGTGCCTACCGCCGCGATAACGAGCAACCGCTAAACTGAGCCCCATGCGGGGCGGGTAAGCCTGATGTTACCCGCCCGGGCAGGCCTCAGCTAAGTAGCGTCGCCCAGTGCTCGACCCACGGGCCGGAAACCACTTCAGGCTCCGGGTGATCGTTAGCATCAATCGTCAGTACGCTGTCGATTCGGGTTGCCCCCTGCTCCTGCAGCAAAGCATCAAACTGCTTACCGCCGCCGCAGAAATGGTCATAATTGCTGTCGCCGAGCGCTATCAGCCCGTAACGCAGCTCGGGCTGGTAACCGACCCGATCTTTAATCGCCTGAAACAGCGGCACGATACTGTCCGGCAAATCTCCCTGCCCGGTCGTTGACGTCACAACCAGCGCATAATGGTTGCGATAGTATTGCCAGTCCGCCAGTTCCGGGTCTTCAAACACTTTTGCCTGATGGCCGTGCTTTTTAAGAATGGTTTCGGCCTCTTCCGCCACTAACAGCGCGTTGCCATACATAGTGCCTACAAAAATACCTACTTCGGCCATCGGTAACTCCTTAAGAATTAGAGACAAGGCTTATCCTGGCAACTCGCCGGATCAAACTCAATATTTTCAACATCCGGTAGCTGGCCGCGCCAGCCGAACTCCGTCAGCATATGCATCCATGTATCATCCAGCCCCGCTTTTAACGTCAGCGGCTCCCCGGTCACCGGATGATTGAGCGAAAGCTGGCTGGCGTGCAGCATTAATCGCTGGCAGCCAAAATGTTCCGCTGCACCCCGGTTCTGACGCAAATCACCGTGTTTGGAATCGCCAATTATCGGATGACGAAGATGGGAAAGATGGCGGCGTAGCTGGTGCTTGCGGCCCGTTTCCGGCTCAAGCTCCACCAGACTGTAGCGCGCCGTCGGGTAGCGCCCCACAGCAACCGGCATTTCTACCGTCGCCATCCCGCGATAATGGGTTACCGCAGGCTGCGGCCCTTTATCCTGGTCGCTAAATTTATCGGCAATTTTATCCAGCTCTTCGACCAGCGGATAATCAAGCACCGCTTCATCCTGAAGCCAGCCGCGAACCACGGCATGGTAGCGTTTCTGGATCTGATGCTGCTCAAATTGCTGTGAAAGCAGGCGGCCTACTTCGCTGGAAAGCCCCATCAGCAGCACGCCGGAAGTTGGCCTGTCGAGACGGTGAACGGTAAAGACATGCTGACCAATCTGGTCACGCACGGTTTGCATCACCACAACTTTTTCATGCCTGTCCAGCCAGCTGCGATGTACCAGCCAGCCGGAGGGTTTATTCACCGCAACCAGCCATTCATCCTGGTAAATAATCTCCAGCATCAGGCCTCGCCCGTCTCAAATAACGCGTCCAGCTCAAGCAGCGCTGCAAGCAGCGGTTCGCGCACGGCATGCGTCGCATCCAGCGCCATTTCATAGTAGGGCGCGACGGCAAAGGCATCCGGCAGCGGATGGTTGCTCTCCAGCAGGGCATGCATACGCGGGATAAGCACCCATTGCAGCCACTCATGAGGTTGCAGCGTGTCCATGCAGAAAGGCTGCGTGCTTTCAAATGCCGCCGCGTCGGGCGGCAGGCCCTGCCAGAGGGAGTGATCGCGCAGGATCTGCTCAATGGTGAGTAAATGATGGCGAACCAAAGTCTGGCGCTCCATGAAAACCTCATGCTTGTGTGAAAAAGGGCGGAACAGAATAACACTTCTTGCCGGTGCGGGAAAAAGGCATAAAAAAAGGGAGCACTGTTTACACAGTGCTCCCGGTTCGTTTCGCAGCCAATCCAGCTACTTTTAGTGCTCCCTGCTCGTCCGTGACAACTTTGTCCTACGGTCTCCTGACCCACAATCCGTCGCCAACGCATCCTGCTACCGTCATCCTGATGGTGTCCTGCATCACCCTGACGCTAAATCCTTAAGTCTTCCTGACCCACCGAACTCCTGTTGCGGCTCTCATTCTCCATCCTGGAGGTGTCCTTTAACTCTTCCTGAGTTATCCTCGCTTCATCTGTGAAGCCTTTCCTGAACGCCTTCCCGGCGGGTTCCTCTTCATCATGAAGTGACATCATCCTGATATCTCCTTCAATCCGTCGACGTCCTGTCGATGACAATAGAATCCTCTATTTGGCCGCCTGTGACAAGGTATGTAGCGAACCGGCGGGCAAAAACTTTCATTCGGAACCTTCCGAATAAAATAATAACTAATTGTTTAATAAAGATATAAAACCATAACCGTTGATTTAGTCTGCCGCTAAATGTAGCGATCTCTCACAGGTCTTGTAAGAGATCTCTCACAAAGGTGCGAGTAAAATGGCTAAATAACCTGAGGTGTTAAGGCGTCAAGAAATGCGGGAAGGGAAGCAGAAAGCACGTTGCGTTGAGAGGTGCCGATTCTTTCAAGCACCACCTCACCTGTCAAGTTACACAGCGAAACCACTTCCATTTCGTCTTCGGTGGTCGCCAGGAACAACGTAGGCGAGAGTTTCAGGCGTTTTTGGGTCACCAGATGGCCTATCAGATTCTCCTGCACGCGAAGAAAATCGTCCTCGCTCCAGGCCTGCAATAGCGTCAATGCCGTAGTCCCGCAAACCGCGGGCATATCTCCGGCAAACTGCGTGGTGTAAAACTCATGAATACCGGGCTGCAGGGCAATATCCAGCGCTCGCTCAACGGCGATCAAATCCGCCGTAGGGCTAAAAGGCTGCGGCTGCCAGCGCACATCGCCGCCTGTAGTAGTGACAATACAGGGCGACGGAATACCGTATAGCGCTTCGCTGGCGGGCCAGCTACCCGTTTCTTGCTGCCACAGCTCGCAAAAACGGCGGGTAAATTCTTCCAGGGCAAGGCTGACTTCGTTCATTAATTTCTCACTCGCGTAGGCTGGGGTACAATAAAAGCTGATTGTACCTTTATCTCGGTGAAACATGTCCTACGAAAATCACCAGGCCCTGAGTGGCCTGACGCTGGGTAAGCCGACCGCTTACCAGGATCAATACCAGCCTTCCCTGCTGCAGGCCGTACCGCGCAGCCTCAACCGCGACCCTCTCAGCCTGCATGCCGACAGCCTGCCGTTCACCGGCGGAGACATCTGGACGCTGTATGAGCTTTCCTGGCTGAACAACAACGGTCTGCCGCAGGTTGCCGTCGGCCACGTACAGCTGGACGCCAACAGCGTTAACCTGGTGGAGTCCAAAAGCTTTAAGCTTTACCTCAACAGCTTTAACCAAACCCGTTTTGCCGACTGGGAAACCGTGCAGGAAACCCTGAAGCGCGATTTAAGCGCCTGCGCAGGCGGCGATGTTAGCGTAGTGCTGTTCCGCCTTCATGAACTTGAAGGACAGGAAATTTCAGCCTTTAGTGGAGAATGCATCGACCAGCAGAACATCACCATCGACAGCTATGAATTCGATGCAGATTATCTCGAAGGCGCGGCCAAAGAAGAGGTCGTGGAAGAGACGCTGGTCAGCCACCTGCTGAAATCCAACTGCCTGATAACGCACCAGCCGGACTGGGGTTCGGTACAAATTCGCTATCGCGGCCCGAAAATCGACCGTGAAAAACTGCTGCGCTATCTGGTCTCTTTCCGCCACCATAACGAATTCCACGAGCAATGCGTGGAGCGCATCTTTAACGACCTGCAGCGCTACTGCCAGCCGCAGGCGCTGAGCGTTTACGCCCGCTACACCCGGCGCGGTGGCCTGGACATTAACCCGTGGCGCACCAATACCGATTTCCATCCCGCTTTTGGCCGCCTGGTTCGCCAATAAGTGCGAAATAGCTCCCAGCGACAAAACCGATTACGGTTTACGGGTTGTTAAAGTGAACAAGCCAGGGCTATTGTAATCTGTGAGAACGGCACTTTTCGTTCCGTAAGGAGTTCACTTGATTACACATATTAGCCCGCTTGGCTCAATGGATATGTTGTCGCAGCTGGAAGTCGATATGCTTAAACGCACGGCCAGCAGCGACCTTTATCAACTGTTTCGTAACTGCTCGCTGGCGGTGCTTAATTCCGGCAGCCAGACCGACAGCAGCAAAGAGCTGCTGTCCCGCTTTCAGAACTTCGATATCAACGTGTTACGCCGTGAACGCGGCGTAAAACTCGAACTTATCAACCCACCGGAAGACGCCTTTGTAGACGGCAGGATCATTCGTGCGCTGCAGGCCAACCTGTTTGCGGTACTGCGCGACATTCTGTTCGTTAACGGTCAAATCACCAATGCTGGCCGTTTCCAGCATCTGAATAAAGAAAACTCCATTCATATCACCAACATGGTGTTTTCCATTTTACGAAATGCCCGTGCGCTACACGTCGGCGAGGCTCCGAACCTGGTTGTTTGCTGGGGCGGCCACTCGATTAACGAAAACGAATACCTCTACGCCCGCCGCGTCGGCACCCAGCTCGGCCTGCGCGAGTTGAATATCTGTACCGGCTGCGGGCCTGGCGTGATGGAAGCGCCGATGAAAGGTGCCGCCGTGGGCCACGCCCAGCAGCGCTATAAAGAAGGCCGCTTTATCGGCCTTACGGAGCCATCAATCATCGCCGCCGAGCCGCCTAACCCGCTGGTTAACGAACTGATTATCATGCCGGACATTGAAAAACGGCTTGAGGCATTCGTGCGTATCGCCCACGGCATCATCATCTTCCCGGGCGGCGTGGGTACGGCAGAAGAGCTGCTTTATCTTCTGGGCATCCTGATGAACCCGCATAACCATGACCAGGTACTGCCGTTAATTCTGACCGGGCCAAAAGAGAGCGCTGATTATTTCCGCGTGCTGGACGAATTTATCGTCAACACGCTGGGCGAAACCGCACGCCGCCATTACAAAATCATCATCGATGACGCTGTAGAAGTGGCGCGGCTGATGAAAAAAGCCATGCCGCAGGTTAAAGAGAACCGCCGCGAAACCGGAGATGCCTACGGGTTTAACTGGTCAATTCGCATTGCGCCGGACCTGCAAATGCCGTTCGAGCCGACCCACGAGAATATGGCTAACCTGCAGCTCTACCCCGATCAGCCGGCAGAAAAACTGGCGGCTTCGCTGCGCCGCGCCTTCTCCGGGATTGTGGCGGGTAACGTCAAAGAGGCCGGGATCCACGCGATAGAAAAATTCGGCCCGTATAAAATTCACGGTGATCCGGAAATGATGCAGCGCATGGACGCTCTGCTACAGGGCTTTGTCGCTCAGCACCGCATGAAGCTTCCGGGCAGCGCCTACATTCCCTGCTACGAAATCGTGCGTTAATCGCAAATGGGCGGCCGCTGGTCGCCCTTCTTTTTTACCCTCGCCCACTCCAGTTAATCGATTGCGTTCACATCTAAACCGCCAAACATCACGCCTACAGATAAATCCTCGTAGAAAAAACCTGTTTTACCCACTTTCTCCAGTGAAAACCGAGTTATTTGGTCGGGTATAATTTATTGCATCATCCGCAAGTGATAGGCTTCACGCCCATAAATTTCACGATGATATACATGAACAGATTGTTATGCGGAATTGTTACGCTAATGACGTAGATTATCGCATTTGGGATCGCGATCACTGATACATAGGCGACATAAATGTATCTTTCCGCCCGCTGATTATTACGGGCCACAACTACTATAAAAACGCCCGTCGCCAGAATTTAGTTTCAGCAGTTATGACCATAACGTCGTTTTAACTGCGAATTTTTCAACATTGCACGAAACATTCCTTTGGAGAAGTTGATGGAAACCACTCAAACCAGCAGTATTGTCTCTGCTGAGAAAAAAGGCGCATGGCGCAAGACCGACACCATGTGGATGCTGGGCCTGTACGGCACAGCGATTGGGGCAGGTGTTCTGTTCCTGCCAATTAACGCCGGTGTAGGTGGTCTGATCCCACTGTTCATCATGGCGATCCTTGCATTCCCGATGACCTTCTTCGCACACCGCGGTATGACCCGCTTCGTGCTGTCCGGTAAAAATCCGGGCGAAGACATCACCGAAGTTGTAGAAGAACACTTCGGCGTCGGCGCGGGTAAACTGATTACCCTGCTGTACTTCTTCGCTATCTACCCAATCCTGCTGGTTTACAGCGTGGCAATCACCAATACCGTAGACAGCTTCATTACCCACCAGCTGGGTATGACGTCTCCGCCGCGTGCCATTCTCTCCCTGATTCTGATTGTCGGCATGATGACCATCGTACGTTTCGGCGAGCAGATGATCGTGAAGGCGATGAGCATCCTGGTATTCCCGTTTGTTGCGGCCCTGATGGTTCTGGCGCTGTACCTGATTCCTAACTGGAGCGGCGCGGCATTTGAAACGCTTTCCTTCAGCGCAACTCCGGCAACCGGCAGCGGCCTGTGGATGACCCTGTGGCTGGCAATTCCAGTAATGGTGTTCTCCTTCAACCACTCCCCGATAATCTCCTCCTTCGCGGTAGCGAAGCGTGAAGAGTACGGCGAAGGCGCAGAGAAAAAATGCTCCAGCATTCTGGCTCGTGCACACATCATGATGGTGCTGACCGTAATGTTCTTCGTATTCAGCTGCGTGCTGAGCCTGTCCCCGGCTGACCTGGCGGCGGCAAAAGCGCAGAACATTTCCATCCTGTCCTACCTGGCTAACCACTTTAACGCACCGGTTATCGCCTGGATGGCGCCAATCATTGCGATGATTGCGATTACTAAATCCTTCCTCGGCCACTATCTGGGCGCTCGTGAAGGCTTCAACGGTATGGTTATCAAGTCTCTGCGCGGCAAAGGCAAGAGCATTGAAATCAACAAACTGAACAAAATCACCGCGCTGTTCATGCTGGTGACCACCTGGGCAGTCGCTACGCTGAACCCAAGCATCCTGGGTATGATTGAAACTCTGGGTGGCCCGGTTATCGCGATGATCCTGTTCCTGATGCCGATGTATGCGATTCAGAAAGTACCGGCTATGCGTAAATACAGCGGCCATATCAGCAACGTATTCGTTGTGATTATGGGCCTGATTGCCATCTCCGCTATCTTCTACTCGCTGTTCAGCTAAGCCTTCTAAAAGCCGCCCTTCGCGGGCGGCTCTCTTCTTTAAGTCTCTTACGCAGGGAAGTCTCATGATTAGCGTATTCGACATTTTCAAAATCGGTATCGGCCCATCCAGCTCTCATACCGTCGGCCCAATGAAGGCCGGTAAACAGTTCTCTGATGACCTGATTGAGCGCGGCATTCTGCACGATATCACCCGCGTGGTGGTTGACGTCTACGGCTCGCTTTCCCTGACGGGTAAAGGGCACCACACCGATATCGCCATTATTATGGGGCTGGCCGGTAATCTGCCGGACACCGTTGATATCGACTCAATCCCACATGTGATTCAGGACGTTAATACCCACGGGCGCCTGATGCTGGCCAACGGTCAGCACGAAGTAGAGTTCCCGGTGGACAGCTGCATGAATTTCCATGCCGATAACCTGGCATTGCATGAAAACGGCATGCGCATTAGCGCCCTGGCCGGTGACAAAGTGCTGTACACCCAAACCTACTACTCCATCGGCGGCGGTTTTATCGTTGATGAAGCGCACTTTGGGCAGCAAAGCGAAAACAGCGTAAGCGTGCCTTATCCGTATAAAAACGCTGCGGATTTACAGCGCCATTGCCGCGAAACCGGCCTGTCGCTCTCCGGCCTGATGATGCTGAACGAACGGGCGCTGCATACTCAGGAAGAGATTGACGCCCACTTTGCCGCCGTTTGGGAAGTCATGCGTAGCGGAATTGAGCGCGGTATTACTACCGAAGGCGTGCTGCCGGGCAAAATGCGCGTACCGCGTCGCGCCGCCGCCCTGCGCCGTATGCTGGTAACCAGCGACAAAAACAGCTCTGACCCGATGGCCGTAGTGGACTGGATCAACATGTTCGCTCTGGCGGTCAACGAAGAGAACGCAGCCGGTGGCCGCGTCGTCACCGCGCCCACCAACGGAGCCTGCGGTATTGTTCCTGCGGTTCTGGCCTACTACGACAAATTTATTCGTCAGGTGAATGCCAACTCCTGCGCCCGCTACTTCCTGGCGGCCGGGGCAATTGGCACGCTGTACAAAATGAACGCCTCAATCTCCGGCGCGGAAGTGGGCTGCCAGGGTGAAGTCGGCGTGGCTTGTTCCATGGCTGCGGCCGGTCTGGCGGAACTGCTGGGCGGAAGCCCTACTCAGGTTTGCATCGCCGCAGAAATCGGCATGGAGCACAACCTGGGGCTGACCTGTGACCCGGTTGCCGGGCAGGTTCAGGTGCCTTGCATCGAACGTAACGCCATTGCTGCGGTAAAAGCGGTGAACGCCGCTCGCATGGCAATGCGCCGTACCAGCGAACCTCGCGTCTGCCTGGATAAAGTTATCGAAACGATGTATGAAACCGGCAAGGACATGAACGCCAAGTATCGCGAAACCTCTCGCGGTGGCCTGGCGCTGAAAATTGTCGCCTGTGACTAAGCAGAAAGGCTCCCATCGGGAGCCTTTCTTTTAGAGTGATGCTTTCAGCCGCTTCACCGCTTCAACCAGCTGTTCATCGGTCGCCGTCGCATAGGAGAAGCGCAGCGTGCGCTTATCGGCACGATCGCTAAAGAAGAATTCCCCGGGAACATAAACCACGCCGTTCTCCAGCGTTTTTTGCAGCCAGGCGGTGGTATCAAACTCGTAGCGGAAAGAGGCCCAGAGGAACATCCCGCCCTGAGGCTGATTAAACGTAATATGCTCGCTCAACTCTTCTTCCAGCAGACGTGAAAGCGTCAGACATTTCTGCCTGTAGGCCTCACGAATCAGCTCAATCTGCGGGTTTAACCTGCCCAGCGTCAGGTAGGCAGCCGTCAGAGACTGGGTAAAGGAGTTGGCGTGAAGGTCGGTAGCCTGCTTGATAATAGCGACCTTTTGCTTCATCCACTCCGGCAGAATAATCCAGCCAACGCGCAGCCCCGGCGCCAGAATTTTAGAGAACGTTGAAGTATAAACTACGTGGTCGGCATAGCCCTGCTCCGTCGCTATCTGAAGCAGCGTTTTTTCGCGGCGGTCGGTAAAGCTGATGGCGCCGTATGGGTCGTCCTCGATTATCACGAAATCATATTCGGCGGCGAGTTTTACCAGCTTCTCGCGGCGCTCTGCGCTCATCGTTGTTCCGCTCGGGTTACCAAAAGTCGGCACCAGATAGACGCCTTTAATGCGCGTAGTTTTCAGCAGCGCTTCCAGCTCATCAACGATCATTCCGTGCTCATCACCACCGACCGACGCAACTTTAGCGCCCGTCAGGCTAAGGATTTGCAGCGTTGCCAGGTACGTTGGGCGCTCAACCACAAATACGTCGCCCTCATCCACCAGGCCGCGCATCAGCAAGTCCAGCGCCTGCTGCGATCCGGAGGTAATCAGTAATTGGTCGCTACGGGTCGTTATCCCGCGCTCCCGGCAAAGCTCAACCAGTTGCTCACGCAGCTCGCTATTGCCCTCGGTCAGCCCATACTGGAAGGCCTCATTGAAGTTCTCTTCCAGCGCTTTGCGGGTTGCCAGTTCCAGCCCTTCTCTGTCGAAAAGGTCGCTGGAAGGAATGCCGCCGGCCAGCGAAATCACGCCCGGCATTTTGCTGTGTTTAAGGAGTTCACGAATGGCCGAAGGTTGCAGGTTTTGAATACGTTGCGCGAGGTGTTTAGTGTTACTCATATGATGTTCTCTATTTTTTTATTCGCCAGAAATATACATAGCCCCCTAACGACTACGCAATGTCTTTCCATCTTTAGTTAATAAGATTTCTGCGAGAAAGATTCCTGATTTCTGCGATGAGAATAGCTCATGATGGCGGGAAGTGTTAGGCTAAGACAATCCTTGTTAAAGGTAAATTTCTTATGTCTATTCATTTACTTATCGTCGATGCGTTAAACCTGATCCGCCGCATACATGCGGTACAAGGCTCTCCCTGCGTTGAAACCTGCCTGCACGCCCTCGAACAATTAATTAACCACAGCCAGCCAACGCACGCGGTAGCGGTGTTCGACGACGAAGAACGTCGGGACGGCTGGCGTCATCAGGTATTGCCGGACTACAAAGCCGGGCGCTCTCCTATGCCGGAAAACCTGCATGCAGAAATGCCCAACCTGCGCGAAGCCTTTACCCGGCGCGGCGTACAGTGCTGGCACTCAAAAGGAAACGAAGCTGACGACCTGGCCGCAACGCTGGCGGTCAAAGTCGCTTCCGGCGGCCACCGGGCAACCATCGTCTCCACGGATAAAGGCTACTGTCAGCTACTGGCTCCGACTTTGCAAATCCGCGACTACTTCCAGAAACGCTGGCTTGACGCCCCTTTTATTGAGCATGAATACGGCGTGCAGCCCGGCCAGCTGGGTGATTTCTGGGGCCTGGCGGGCATCAGCAGCAGTAAAATTCCCGGCGTGCCCGGCATCGGTCCTAAAAGCGCGACGCAGCTCATCAATACGTTCTCCACTCTGGAAGAGATTTATCAGCGGCTTGATGAAGTCCCGGAAAAATGGCGTAAAAAGCTTGAGCAGCACAAAGAGAGCGCGTTCGTCAGCCGCCAGGTTGCAAGGCTACAAACGGATTTACAGCTGGAGGGTAATTTACAGCAGCTAAGGCTGGCGGGGAGTTGACCCTCACCCGGCAAGGGTGAGGGAAAGTGTCTATCAGCGCTCGTCGCGACGGCCGCCAGTGGCAGCCCACCAGCGGCGGATATGCACGGTAACTTCTTCGCGGTCGTGATAAAGCTGGCGAGCTTTAATCTCGGCGTTAATTCCGTTTTCTTCCAGCTTCTCGCGGATCTGCGCCAGGTTCTGGGAGACTTCCTCATAGCGCTTTTTCATCGGCAGCTTGAGGTTAAAAATAGTCTCACGGCACCAGCCGTTCACCAGCCAGGTCGCCATCAGGCTGGCGACTTTTGCTGGTTTTTCAACCATATCGCAAACCATCCACGAAATATTGGCACGCGTCGGGCGGTATTTAAAACCATCCTCGCGCAGCCAGGTTACCTGCCCGGTATCCATCAGGCTTTGTGCCATCGGGCCGTTATCAACGGAAGAAACCCACATGTTGCGCTTCACCAGCTGATAGGTCCAGCCACCGGGGCAAGCGCCCAAATCAACCGCATACATGCCGTTTGCCAGACGTTCATCCCACTCGTCCGCGGGGATAAAGACGTGAAACGCCTCTTCCAGCTTCAGCGTTGAGCGGCTCGGCGCGTCGGACGGGAACTTAAGGCGCGGAATGCCCATATAGAACGGCGAATTGTTGGTGGTGTACGAATACCCGGTATAGCAGCAGCCTGGGGCGATAAAGAATACGTGTACCACCGGGCGTTTTGGCGTCTCGTAGTTAGTCAGCACCCCGGCTTCACGCAGGCTGGAACGCAGCGGCACGGTGAACTTGCGGCAGAACTTCATCAGCTCTTTGCTTTCGTTAGTGTCCGCCACCTCAACGCGCAGGTCACCGCCTTTCTCAACCACGCCCTGTAACATGCCGACAACCGGCGTAATACGGTCTTCCGGCGGCAGATCTTTTAACAGCTCACCGGCAACGATCATCTGGCGGGCAAAAATCAGGTCGCTAAACGGCAGCTCGCGCGCCAGCTTATCCGCCTCTTCCGGCTGATAGCATTCAAATACCACGTAGCCGCTCTGTTCTTTAACACGGGCAAACCCGTAAACGCCGCGCTGCCCGGCTTTGTCGGTGATTTCCGCCGCACACTCTTTCTCAAAACCCTGGCGGCAGTACAAAATAACTTTATTCATGGCTTACGCCCTTACGTTTCAGGCGCACAGCACCAATTAACATCAATATCCAACCGGCAAGGAAGCTTACGCCGCCCACCGGGGTAACAAACGCCCACAGCCGCAGATGCGACAGGGCAAGACAGTAGAGACTGCCGCTAAATAATACGGTCCCGAGCGCCATAAAGACGCTGCTCCAGTAGAACCAGATGCTGATGCGTCTCTGCATCGCCACCGCAAGGCCAAAAATAGCCAGGGTGTGAAATGCCTGATATTCAAGCCCGGTCTGGATCCAGCCCATCTCCACAACGCCCAGAGATTTGCTTAATACATGCGCCCCGAAGGCGCCCAGGGCAACAAAAACAAAGCCGCTGATGGCGGCAAAAATCAGCATGAATCGGCTGGTCATGGTGTAACCCTAAAAGTGAGGCGTGGCCAGGCCACGCGAGGATTGCTTATTGTTCGTAGCGAAAACGGAATTTTTCTTGCTCGCTGGCCGCCTTTGCCAGGATCCACTGTCGAAACGCGGCTATTTTACCCAGTTCTGCCTGACTGTCATGACAAACCAGATAAAAGGCATTTTTACTCACCAGCACATCGTTAAACGGGCAGACCAGGCGGCCGGCCTCTATTTCGGTTTGCGCCATCACGTTGTTAGCCAGCGCAATACCCTGACCGTGAATGGCGGCCTGGAGGACCATCGCGCTGTGGCTGAAAATAGGCCCCTGCTGGACATTAATATGGCTCACCCCAAGCTGGCGGGTATAAGTCTGCCAGTCGCGGCGCGAAGCGTCATGCAATAAAGTGTGCTTAGCTAAATCTTCCGGCGTTTTAATCGGCTTATCGCCAGTGAGCAGCATAGGCGAGCATACCGGCAGCAAATATTCAGCATAAAGCTTTTCAACTCTGAGCCCCGGCCAGTTACCCCGACCATAGAATATCGCCACGTCCACATCGTCCGACAGCTTATCTTCCTGGCGGTCAACCGCCTGGATTCGCACGTCGATTCCCGGATAAGCTGAGTTAAAGCTTGTCAGGCGCGGCACCAGCCAGTGAATCGCAAAGCTTGGCAATAAACTGACCGTCAGCGCGCCTTTTGCGCTACGCGCCTGCAGCTTGCGCGTGGCTTCGGTAAGCTGGGAAAAAATCTCTTTAATATCCTGATAATAGCTTTGCCCCTCTTCCGTCAGCAGCAGCGAACGGTTGCGGCGGCGGAACAGTTTCAGGCCGAGAAAATCCTCCAGAGACTTGATCTGGTGGCTTACAGCGGCCTGAGTGACAAACAGCTCCTCGGCCGCTTTAGTAAAACTCAAGTGACGGGCCGCCGCGTCAAAAACGCGCAGCGCATTCAGAGGTGGTAAACGCTTGGACATGGGTTATTTGGCTTAAGTGTTAATAATGATTAACAAACAGATGCTGTTTGTTTACCTATTAGTTTTTTTTATCTGAGCCATTATAAATTGTCCGTTGAGGATGCACCAGCAAATACCTATAGTGGCGGCACTTCCTGAGTCGGAACGAAAAGTTGTCTGGAATGCGTGTTCTGGAGGGCTTTTGGCTTACGGTTGTGATGTTGTGTTGTTGTGTTTGCAATTGGTCTGACATTTCGGACCACGGTAGCTAAGCTACCCCTTTTCACTTCCTGTACATTTACCCTGTCTGTCCATAGTGATTAATGTAGCACCGCCGAATGCGGTGCTTTTTTTTGCCTGCCGTTTACTTCTTCAGCTCAACCATCTCTTTCACGTCCGAGCGGTTAATCTGCTGCATGTTTCCGTTGGCGTCTTTGTACTTGATCATACCGGTTTCGTCATCGGTCTTCGGCTTACCTTCAGAGACGATGGCACGCCCGTCGTTGGTATGCATGATGTAGTTAGGGCTGGAACAAGCTGCAAGTGCAAAAGTCATCATACAGGCAGAAACAATAGCGGCTGCTTTATTCATAATTCTTCTCCTTGTGCATAGAGTTTAATGCTACTTAAATCTCTTCTACTGACAGTCGTAAACATCAGTCCAACAATAAATAGCATAACCTGCTTTTCCGATCTTGCCAGCAGAAGCGGACTATTCCGATGGTGACTGAAACCTTGTGCCGCGCCCTGATTTGCGCGACGATCTGTTCATTGACTTGAGGATCATCATGACAGCATTTAACCCCGCCCATTTTCGCGCCCAGTTTCCGGCGCTGGCAGACTCAGGCGTCTATCTCGATAGCGCGGCAACTTCGCTTAAACCCCAGGCCGTAATCAACGCCACCCGGCAGTTTTATAGCCTGAGCGCGGGTAACGTTCACCGCAGCCAGTTCCCGGAGGCGCAGCGCCTTACCGCTCACTACGAAGCCGCGCGCGACCAGGTTGCGCGGCTGATTAATGCGCAAAGCGGTAAGTCCGTGGTCTGGACACGAGGAACCACTGAAGCCATCAATCTGGTGGCGCAGTGCTACGCTCGCCCTCGTCTTACCGCCGGGGACGAAATCATTATCAGCGAAGCCGAGCATCACGCCAATTTCGTGCCGTGGCTGATGGTTGCCGAACAAACGGGCGCTCGGGTGGTAAAACTCCCGCTGGGAAATGACCTGCTGCCCGATCTCAACCAGCTTCCAACGCTTATCAATGAGCGCACCCGTATTCTGGCTCTGGGGCACATGTCCAACGTCACCGGCGGCTGCCCGGACCTGGAAAAAGCCATTACGCTTGCCCACGCTGCCGGAGCCGTTGTGATGGTCGACGGCGCGCAGGGCATCGTTCACTGCCCGCCGGATGTTCAGGCGCTGGACATCGACTTTTACGCATTTTCCGCCCATAAACTCTATGGCCCAACCGGCATCGGTGCGCTGTACGGCAAACCCGAGCTGCTCGAACAGATGTCACCCTGGCTCGGGGGCGGCAAAATGATTACTGAAGTTTCGTTCGAGGGCTTCAAAACCAAGCCAGTGCCTTATCGCTTTGAAGCAGGGACGCCGAACGTAGCGGGCGTTATCGGCCTCAGCGCGGCGCTGGAATGGCTTGAAGAGATTAATCTGCACGAGGCTGAAAGCTGGAGCCGCAGCCTGGCAACGCTTGCCGAAGCTGAACTGGCTAAACGCCCCGGCTTCCGCAGCTTCCGCAGCCAGGATTCAAGCCTGCTGGCATTCGATTTTGCGGGCGTACACCATAGCGATTTAGTTACGCTGCTGGCGGAGTCCGGCATTGCCCTGCGCGCCGGCCAGCACTGCGCCCAGCCGCTGATGGCTGCTCTCGGCGTTAGCGGCACGCTTCGCGCCTCTTTCGCCCCCTACAACACTCAGCAGGACGTGGAACACCTGGTACAAGCCATCGACCGCGCCCTCGACATTCTGGTGGACTAAATGAGCAATATTTTATTAGCCGGGCATCCTTTTGGCTCCGCCGTGAACGAAGAAACTTTGCTCTCCACGTTTGCCGCTTTGCAGCAGTGGGAAGACAAATATCGCCAGTTGATCCTGCTCGGCAAGCAGCTTCCGGCGCTGCCTGACGAGTTAAAAAACGAGAGCATTGAAATCAGCGGCTGCGAAAACCGCGTATGGTTGGGCTACACCCGCCAGCCGGACGGCACGCTGCACTTCTACGGCGACAGTGAAGGAAGAATTGTACGAGGATTGCTGGCGGTGTTGCTGACCGCAGTAGAAGGGAAAACCGCCCGGCAGCTGTTGGAGAAAGATCCGCTGGAATTATTCGACCAGTTAGGGCTGCGTAACCAGCTCAGCGCCTCACGCAGCAGCGGTCTTGCCGCGCTGGCAGCGGCCATTCAGCAGGCCGCGCGCCAGGCGTAATCAGGCGGCGGTTCGCGCCGCTTTCGCCATCATCTTCTTCAGCACATGGGACACCGCCACGAAGCCAAAGCTGGCGGTAACCATAGTTGCCGCGCCAAAGCCGGAGGCGCAGTCCATACGCTTTGGCCCTTCAGCGGTGCTTTTCATCGCACAGACCGAGCCATCGGCCTGAGGGTAAACCAGCGCTTCGGTTGAAAATACGCAGTCCACGCCCAGCTTTCCTTTGCTGTTCTTCACCACGCCAAAATCACTTTTCAGCCGCTCGCGCAGCTTGGCGGCAAGCGGATCCTGAATCGTTTTTGCCAGATCGGACACCTGGATCTGCGTAGGATCGATCTGCCCGCCCGCTCCACCGGTAGTCACAAGCGGGATCTTATAGCGCCGACAATAAGCTATCAGTGCGGCTTTAGGCCGAACGCTATCAATTGCGTCAATAACATAGCTGAATCCCTGGTTAAGCAGCTCCGCTACGTTTTCCGCGGTGATGAAATCATCAACCACCGTAACCCGGCACTCGGGATTAATCTCTTTAATGCGCGCGGCCATGACTTCGGTTTTTGCCTGACCAACGTTATCCCGCAGAGCATGGATTTGGCGGTTAGTGTTAGTCACACACACGTCGTCCATATCAATCAGGGTAATTGCGCCGATGCCGGTACGCGCCAGCGCTTCGGCCGCCCACGATCCCACGCCGCCGATGCCAATCACACAAACGTGAGCCTCAGCAAACAGCTGTAACGCCGCCTGGCCATACAGGCGAGCGGTTCCGCCAAAGCGTTGCAGCCAGGCATCGGAAAGAACGACAGACATCGGGGTATCCTCAGAAATAAAAAACGGGCTGATTATACAGCCCGTCTATAGAAGGTGGGAACTTTGCAGCATCAACCGCTAAAAACATTCCCGCCGTTGCCCGCTCCAGGTGCCGGTTTCAGCACCCAAACGCGACCATAATGGTTATACCATCCCGCGCGGTGTCCGGCATCCGGGCCGATTCCCTGGTAGATATCGAAGTGCTGGCCTTTGATTGCCCCACCCACGTCCAGCGCCACCATCACACGCAGCTCGTACTGGCCGGTAAACTTGCCGTTATTATCCAGCAGCGGCACTTCGGTAAGCAGCGTTGTGCCCGCAGGAATAATAGAGCGGTCAGACGCAACGGATGCGCGGCCAATCAGCGGCACGGCGCTGGCACCTTTTACCGGCGCATAGCTTGCGGGCTTGAAGAACACAAAGGAAGGGTTCTGCTCCAGCAGCTCGCGGACTTCAGCCTCGCTGTGGGTTTCGCCCCAGTGGCGGATGGCCTGCATCGACATATCTTCTTTCTTTACTTCGCCACGGTCGATTAACACTTTACCGATACTGCGATAGGCGTGGCCGTTTTTCCCGGCATAGCCAAAGAAAGTCAGAGGCTGGCCGTCGCCAAAATCAATATAGCCGCTGCCCTGCACATCCATGATGAAGTTATCCATCAAAGAATTGCTGTAGGCCAGTACATAGCTCTCGCTCAACGCGCCGCTGTAGATTTCCGCACGAGAAGGGAGGCGACCACGTTTTGGCGGCATACGGTAGATTGGGTACTGGAATTCGCCCTGACGGGTATGGCGAGCCTGAATAACCGGGGTGTAATAGCCGGTGAACTGGACGTTACCGTAGTTATCCGCGCCTTCCATCTGCCACGCATCCAGACCAAACTGCTTCAGCTGGCGAGTATCGCCCCCGGCGCGCAGCCACTGCTGCACCGCGTTATAAATGTCGCTGCCATTATTATAGAGGCGAGGAGAAGCGGAGCGGATCTGATTAACCTGCTCGGCATAGTCACCGCCGTTGATTGGCGCCCCTACCGCATCAGGCTGATTCACCAGTGAGAAAGGCTGGGAGAACTTCCCGTCTTTATATTGTTGACCGCGATCGGTCGGTTTTGATGAGCAGGCGGCCAGCATTGCTACCATCGCCCCCGCTACTATGTACTTAATCCAACGTCCTTTCATTACTCTCTAGCCCTGCTGGTTGCCTCTATATGCCTCGCCGAAGATAGCAAACGCGCCGCGAGAATTAAACGAGTTGAGGGGGTGACATAGTAAAAACGCCTGTTTTATGGGCATTATGCGGGTAAATTCAACAACCAATGGGAAATTCAGGAATTTCTTCCAAAAAAGGGTTGCAACAAAAAGCGAGCAGAGTATAGTGCGCATCCACGGACGCGGGGTGGAGCAGCCTGGTAGCTCGTCGGGCTCATAACCCGAAGGTCGTCGGTTCAAATCCGGCCCCCGCAACCAATTAAAAGTCGCTGTTTTAACAGCGCAATGATGAATAATCATTAAAAAAATAGCAGTATGACGGACGCGGGGTGGAGCAGCCTGGTAGCTCGTCGGGCTCATAACCCGAAGGTCGTCGGTTCAAATCCGGCCCCCGCAACCAACATTGAGAACACCCTTACGGGTGTTTTTTTGTATCTGCAATCCGGGAAATTTCCTCCCGGCCCCTTCTGGCGAATTACTCTCCTGCAATCACAACCTTACGCACAATTGCATCTTCAGGCTGTAAGGCACTACCGTCCTGTAAAACCGGCATCATGAAAGCAACAGGCTGGCCGCTGCGCTTATCGATAAGCTCAGAGTGTGGCTCATTCTCCGCGAATAAATAACGCTCTCCCCACTGGCGCAGCGCCACCACAACCGGGAACAGGCTTAGCCCCATCTGCGTTAACACATACTCCTGATAAGCCGTCCCGTCGGACGCGGCCTGCAATTCCAGCACTCCGGCATCAACAAGCTTGCGCAATCTGTCAGAAAGAATATTTCTGGCTACGCCCAGACTCCGCTGGAAATCCCCAAAGCGGCGTACGCCGTCAAACGCATCGCGCACAATAAGCAACGACCAGCGGTCTCCTATCGCCTCAATGCAGCGAGCGACCGGGCAAAACTGGTTGGCATTATTTCCCTGCGGCATTTTTCTCCCCTTATCGCCAGGCAAACAAGTTGCATTTTAAAACCAGACTCTCTACCCTTCAATCAGTTTTGTTTTGAAACTAGATTGGCTGGGAGGAAAGAAGATGAGAAAAACGCTGCTTGTTGATGTTACAGCCTGCTCCGAACGGCATCGGCCTTTACCAGAAGCCGCCGGTATGCCCGCGAGCCTGGTCGCCCTTTTTTCCATTGCCAGCGGGCTGAGCGTGGCGAACGTTTACTATGCCCAGCCTCTGCTGGATAAGCTGGCGCAGGACTTTGGCATTAGCCACGCCGCCATCGGCGGGCTTATAACCGCAACCCAGGCAGGCTGCGCGCTGGCCTTGCTTTTTTTAGTCCCCCTGGGTGACCTGCTGAATCGCCGTAAACTGATGGCAGCCCAGATTGCGGGCCTGGTCATCGCACTTATTTCTGTGGCAGTCGCCCACTCCACGCCGGTGCTGCTGGTAAGCCTGCTGGCCGTGGGGCTTCTTGGCACGGCAATGACGCAGGGGTTAATTGCTTATGCGGCCAGCGCGGCCGCACCCGATCAACGCGGACATGTTGTCGGTTCCGCACAAAGCGGCGTGTTCATTGGGCTGCTGTTAGCGCGAGTCTTTGCAGGAGGAATAAGCGACATTGCGGGCTGGCGGGCGGTCTATTGCTGCTCCGCCGTGTTAATGCTGGCGATTGCTTTGCCGCTGTGGCGCAAACTACCGGAACTCGCGCTATCGTCAGCCGCCCGTAGCTATCCGCAACTTATCGGCTCTATGTTTACCCTGCTCCGCCAGGAGAAAGTGTTGCAGGTGCGCGGAGTGCTGGCGCTGCTGATGTTCGCCGCCTTTAACGTTTTCTGGAGCGCGCTGGTGCTGCCGCTAAGCGCCGCCCCTTACGGCTTCTCTCATACGCTGATTGGGGCTTTTGGCCTGGTCGGCGCGGTGGGAGCACTGGCCGCAACGCGTGCCGGAAAATGGGCGGATAGGGGGCTTGCACAGCATACCAGCCTCGCCGCACTTCTCTTGCTGCTGCTGGCCTGGTGGCCGCTCTCGCTGATGAGCTGGTCCTTAGGGGCGCTGGTGGCAGGAATTATCTTGCTTGATTTAGGCGGCCAGGCGCTGCACGTCACCAACCAGAGCATGATTTTCCGCACCCGGCCGGAGGCTCATAGCCGCCTGGTGGGGCTGTATATGCTTTTTTATGCCGCCGGAAGTGGCGCAGGCGCGATGAGTACAACGCTGGTTTATGCCCATGCGGGCTGGCAAGGCGTGTGCCTGCTGGGTTCGGGAATTAGTTTCCTGGCACTGCTGTTCTGGTTGTTCACCAGGAAAGTCACGGGCGAATAACAGAGGGTAAGCGCCAGCTATATTAAAGGCGCGCCTTTTACTTCTACCCTCTTCGCGCCAGGCGCGAGCTGTCCGAGAAGTAGGCTTTAATCCCCGCCAGGATGGACTCGGCCACCTCCTGCTGGAACTTCGCCGTGCGCAGCTTACGCTCTTCTTCCGGGTTACTGAGGAACGCAGTTTCCACCAGAATCGACGGAATATCCGGCGCTTTAAGTACCGCAAATCCGGCCTGATCGACGCTGTTTTTATGCAGCTTATTTACCCGTCCGAGACGGTTCAGTACCTCTTTGCCAAACTTCAGGCTGTCGTTGATGGTCAGCGACTGCACCATATCGAACATCGTGTGGTCGAGATAACGGTCCCCGCTCTTGCCTACCCCGCCGATTAAGTCCGCGGCGTTCTGGGTTTGAGCAAGATATTTAGCCGCGGTGCTGGTGGCACCTTTGGTCGACAGCGCAAACACCGATGAACCGCGAGCGGCTGCGGTAGTGAAAGCATCCGCATGAATAGAAACAAACAGATCGGCCCGCTGCTTCTGGGCTTTAGCCACGCGCACTTTCAGCGGGATGAAAACATCCTCGTTTCGCGTCATATAGGCCTTCATGTTGCCTTCTTTGTCCAGCAGCGCCTTCAGCCTGCGGGCAATGCTCAGCACAATATCCTTTTCACGGGTCTTATTCGGGCCAATAGCGCCGGGATCTTCCCCGCCGTGCCCGGGATCGAGCATGATGACAATCGGGCGGTCACGCCCCGCTTTACCCGGCTGCGGCCCTTTATCAGCCGGCATTTTCTTATCCAGCTGGCCGTTGTTGTAATCTTCCAGCAGCGCCAGCAGCGGATCCTGCTCGCTATTCATATTGGCCGGGTAAAGATCCATTACCAGGCGTTCTTTAAATTCGGCCACCGGTGCCAGCGCAAACAGATGTGGGGTAACGTTTTGTTTCAATTCAAAAACCATACGCACGGTCTTTGGATCGAACTGCCCTACGCGCGCCGACTTAATAAAAGGATCGTCGCCGCGAACCTGGCTACCTATGCCTTTTAACACTGAATTTAAATGCGCGCCTTCAATGTCCACCACTACGCGTTCCGGGTTGCTAAGCGCAAACTGGCGGTATTTAAGCTGATGGTTCGACTCCAGCGTTACGCGGGTATAAGACGAGGCCGGCCAGACGCGCACGGCTATCACCTGGCTTGAGGCAGCAAAACCAACCTTGCTGACGCTCAACAGCCACATAGCTCCTGCACCCTGAAGTAAACGGCGGCGACTCATTAACGAACTGGAATCTGGCATGGCTCCCCTGAGCGATAGTTTTTGGCATAAATTTTTTTTGAGCCGAAAACTTTAGCGAAACACGCGGTTACTGTCATCTATAAAAGGGTAAACGTTCAGAAAAGGCTCACTCAAACCGCCGCTGAAAAATTTTATCCTGGATGAAAATTGGCGCTTGCACCCGAAGCCATAAAAGAATAAAAATACAGAAATTGCGAATAAAAATTCAATGAGGGTGTGCCGTGGTGAAGGAACGTAGAACCGAACTGGTGCAGGGATTCCGCCATTCTGTTCCCTATATAAATGCCCACCGGGGAAAAACGTTTGTCATTATGCTCGGCGGCGAGGCCATCGAGCATGAAAACTTCTCCAGCATTATCAATGATATTGGCCTGCTGCACAGCCTTGGCATTCGCCTTGTGGTGGTGTATGGCGCTCGCCCACAAATTGATGAAAACCTGGCTGAACATCACCACGAGCCGGTCTACCACAAGCACACCCGGGTCACCGATGCAAAAACGCTTGAACTGGTTAAGCAGGCGGCCGGACTGTTGCAGTTGGATATTACCGCCCGGCTTTCCATGAGCCTCGGCAATACGCCGCTACAGGGCGCGCACATCAACGTGGTCAGCGGCAACTTTATTATTGCCCAGCCGCTTGGCGTGGACGACGGCGTGGACTACTGCCACAGCGGCCGCGTTCGCCGCATCGACGAAGAGGCGATTCACCGCCAGCTGGATAACGGCGCAATCGTGCTGATGGGACCGGTAGCGGTATCGGTTACCGGAGAGAGTTTTAACCTCACATCCGAAGAAGTCGCAACCCAACTGGCGGTGAAACTGAAGGCGGAAAAAATGATCGGGTTCTGCTCTTCTCAGGGCGTAACCGACGATCTCGGCAACGTTATTTCCGAACTGTTCCCCAACGAGGCGCAGCAGCGTATTGAAGCACTTGAAAGCGCGGGCGACTATCATTCCGGCACCGTGCGTTTCCTGCGCGGCGCGGTAAAAGCCTGCCGCAGCGGCGTGCGCCGCAGCCACCTGCTCAGCTATCAGGAAGACGGTGCTTTGCTGCAGGAACTGTTCTCCCGGGACGGCATCGGCACGCAGATTGTCATGGAGAGCGCCGAGCAGATTCGCCGCGCCACCATCAACGATATCGGCGGCATTCTGGAGCTGATTCGCCCGCTGGAGCAGCAGGGCATCCTGGTTCGCCGCTCACGCGAGCAGCTTGAAATGGAGATCGATAAATTCACGATTATCCAGCGCGACAACCTGACTATTGCCTGCGCCGCCCTCTATCCGTTCCCGGAAGAGAGCATCGGTGAAATGGCCTGCGTGGCGGTTCACCCGGACTACCGCAGCTCGTCTCGGGGAGAAGAGTTGCTCAACCGCGTAGCCAACCAGGCGCGGCAGATGGGGCTGAGTAAACTGTTTGTGTTAACCACCCGCAGCATTCACTGGTTCCAGGAACGCGGGTTCCTGCCGGTGGACGTAGAGCTGCTGCCGGCCAGTAAGAAAGAGATGTACAACTATCAGCGTAAATCAAAAGTGCTGATGGCGGATCTGACCTGAAAAAAGAGGAAGGCTTCTGGCCTTCCTCTTTCGTTTATTCCCCGGCAAAAATCTCCATCAGGCCGCTGCGCCGCTCGGTACGGGTCGCGACGGCCTTGCCCAATACGCGTTCGTCGGCATACAGAGATAGCCGCTTACGCGCTCGCGTTATCGCGGTATAAACCAGCTCGCGCGTGACCACCGGAACAAACTGGTTCGGCAAGACCAGCGCCGCGTGGTCGAACTCAGACCCCTGAGATTTATGCACCGTCATAGCAAAAGCCGTGTCATGCGCCGGAAGGCGGCTCGGCTGCACCGACTTAAGCGTGCCATCAGGCATCGGGAACCAGACCCGCAGCCCTTCTTCGCGATGCAGAGCAATACCGATATCACCGTTAAACAGCCCCAGCGAGCTGTCGTTGCGGGCAATCATCACCGGCCGCCCCTCATACCAGCGCGATTGCGCCTGAGACGGGCGTTGGATCAGCCGGGCCTGAACCAGCGCCTGCTCAATACGTTCGTTCAGACCGCTTACGCCGAACGGCCCTTCGCGCAGGGCACACAACAGCTGATAGCGGCCAAAAGCACTGAGGATAGCCGCCGGTTCCGCACGCTGCCTTACCAGTTGTAAATAGTCGCCATAACCCGCGACAACGTCAGCGATCATCGCCATGTAATCTTCCGGCTCAAGAAGTGGCCGCTGGGAAATATCGCCAAAGCCCTGCCCGAACGCCGCTCTTACCTGCTTACTGTCGCTGGCATTAACCGCAAATGCCAGTTGGCCAATGCCGGACTGGCTGTCAAAACGGTAACTCTTGCGCAGCAGGCATAGCCCGTCGCGCAGCGAGCTGGCCTGAGTATTTTGCCCCACGGGAACTTCACAGCCGGTTAGCCGCCGTAATTGCTCCGCTCGCGCTGAAGAATAGCCATCGTTGACGTAGTGGCAGATGTCGCCGAGAACGGCCCCCGCCTCAACCGAGGCCAGCTGGTCGCGGTCACCGAGGAAAATAACCCGCGCCTGCTCCGGTAGGGCATCAATTAGCCGCGACATCATCGGCAAATCCACCATCGAGGCTTCATCCACCACCAGCACGTCGAGGTGCAGCGGGTTGCCCGCGTGGTGACGCAGGCGCTGGCTGTTTGGCTGAGCGCCAAGCAGGCGATGCAGGGTTGAGGCTTCTTCAGGCAGTAATTTTTTCTGCTCTTCACTCAGCGGCAGCTGGCGTAATGCGCTGCCTAAAGATTCAGTTAAGCGCGCGGCAGCCTTCCCGGTGGGGGCTGCAAGCTGAATGCGCAGCGCCTCGCCATCCGAAAGCTGAACCAGCGCGGCCAGCAGCTTTGCTACGGTCGTCGTTTTACCGGTGCCAGGCCCGCCGGAGATAACCGAAATACGGCGCGTCAGCGCTACCGCCGCGGCAACCTTTTGCCAGTCCGTCTGCTCGCTCACCCCGAACAGCTCATCGAGGCTCTGCCGCAGCTTCGCTTCGTCCAGTTCAATCGGCTTGTTATGCTCGCCAAAGAACGCTGCCACCCGCCGCTCATTGCTCCACATGCGGTTGAGATACAGGCGGTTGCCGATAAGCTTCAGCGGCGTAGCCTCATCGCCCGCGCTTACCGCCTTAGAGGCCAGCAGCGCCTCCTTCCAGCCTGCTGGAGAGCCCAGCCCGGCAAAAATCTGCGCCACAAGCTCCGGATGCCGCCCGGAAAACACGAATTCGGGCTTCAGGCGCTCCAGCGGGAGGCACACATGCCCTTCGCCCGCATCGTGGCTAAGCAGCGCGGCTGCCAGCATCACGACCGGTTGCTCATCGCTCGCGAGCATCATGGCGAATTGTGAGTCCAGCGGCCTGAGGGCTTTTAAAGCCACCGCCCGGTTTAGTAATTCCGACATGCTCACAGGCTCACCTCCTCAGTCTTCCCGGCAAATAACGCGTCCATCGCCTCAATTAGCTCGACGCCCGGCCTGGTAGCAAAAATACCCTGCTCCGGTTTCCCCTGCTCTACCCCACGCAGGAACAGGTAAATCACCCCGCCAAAATGCTGCTGATAGTCATAACCAGCCATGCGGTGGCGCAGATAGCGGTGTAGCGCCAGGGTATAAAGCTGATATTGCAGGTCATAGCGATGAGACTGCATCGCTCCGGCCATTGCCTCGCGCGTATAAGCGCTGCTGTCTTCGCCCAGCCAGTTGGATTTGTAGTCCAGCAGGTAGTAGCGCCCCTGCCAGCGGAACACCAGGTCGATAAAACCTTTCAACATGCCCTTTACCTGCCGGAAGTCCAGCGGCGGGCAGCCGGCCGAAAGCGGGTCGTAATGCCGGATCAGTGCGTCCAGGCGCTCCGCCTGCAATTCATGCTCGATGGGTAAATAGAACTCCAGCTCGACCTGCTTCTCTTTCGGCGAAAGCAAATTCAGGGCCACGCCGGTTTCATTCAGCGGCGCGGCAAGAACTTGTTCGAGCCAGCCGCTCACAACCGGCCGCCACTCTTCGCCAAACCCCTGGGCGGTTAACTGCTCCGCCACCCATTCGTCATTCACCGGCTGGGTAAAGTCGATGCCTTCAAACAGGCTATGCAGGAAAGTACCCGGCGCAGCCCCACGCGGGAAGGTATGCGGCGTAAGTAACGGCTCACTTTGCTCAGGCACTTCGCCAACGGCATCGACATCGAGGCGCGGCACAAGATCCAAGACCCTGCTACTGCCGTGCTGTTGCAGGCCAGAATAGCTGGTCACGCGCCAGTTATCGGCGATTCTCCGGTGAAGCCGACGAGCAGTAAGCTCAGGCAGGACGCTCGCTTCCGGCTGCCACGGCGTATCCTCACCCGGCAGCAAAGTTTCAACCTCAATAGCTTCGCTGTTAAGCGCATCAAGAGCCTGTTTCAGCCCTTCGGCATCAAGCGCTTCACCTTTTTGCAGCAGGTAGCCCAGCGCGCTGAGATGCAGATCGCTTGCGCCTTTTTTAGCTCGCGTACCGCGAAATAAGGGCGCAACGCCCAGGCTGCAATGCCAGACCGAACGGGTCAGCGCAACATAAAGCAGGCGCAGGTCTTCCGCCAGCCGCTCTTCTTCCGCCAGCCCGAGACTTTCCGCATCGTTACTTAAGTCCAGCAGCGAGGTGAACGTAGTTCGGTCGTGGTACAGGCCGCTGCTCTGCGGGCGGTAGTTGGCCACAAACGGCAGCCAGACCAGGGGGTATTCAAGCCCTTTGGATTTATGGATGGTGACGACTTTCACCAGATGCTTATCGCTTTCCAGCCGCAGCTGCTGGCTGGAGCTATTGCTGTCCGGCTCGGCAATCCGCTGTGCCAGCCAGCGCACCAGAGCATGCTCGCTTTCCATCTCGCCCGCGGCTTCCTGCAGCAGCTCGCTGATATGTAAAATATCCGTCAGCCTGCGCTCCCCGCCCGGCGTTGCCAGCAGGTTCTCGGCAATATGCCTTGCCATAATCAGCGCTCTTAGCATCGGCATTACGCCGCGTTTAAGCCACAGTTCGCGATAGTTGAAAAACTCTTCAACCAGTCTGTCCCAGGCTAATTCATCTTTGTTCAGCGATTCTATGTCCAGCGCATCCAGCCCCAGCATGCTGGTAGCAATGGCGCTGCGCATCGCCGTTTCTATTTCCGGGGCCAATACCGCCTGCAAGATCCACAGCAGTTCTCGCGCCTCCGGGGTGGCAAACACGGAATCACGGTTAGAAAGGTAAACCGAAGGGATATTAAGGAGGCCGAGGGCGTCACGTACGATGGCCGCTTCGCCCCGGCTGCGAACCAGAATGGTCATGTCCGACGCCTGGAGATTGCGCGACTTATCCCCCGTCCAGAGCAATGCTTCACCTCGCTGCCCGGCAGTCAGCCAATCGCGAATTTGACGCGCACACTGGGTTGCCATTGCCTGTTGGTAATCACTTACTCCCGTTCCCTCCCCGGGCTGAAGCCAGAGCTTCATTGCCGCCTGGCTCTCGCCGCGAACGGTAAAGCGCAGGCCGCTATTACGCGGGGCCGATTTAACCGGCAGGAAGGGAATTTGACGGAACAGGAAAGGGTTATCCACCTGCTGAAAAAGCGTATTAACACCGTCAATCATCGCCGGAGCCGAGCGCCAGTTAGTGTCCAGCGTATAGTGGGCGCTCACCTCGTGACGCGCTTTCATATAGGTAAAAATATCCGCACCGCGGAAGGCATAAATGGCCTGCTTCGGGTCACCGATAAGCAGCAGCGCAGTCTGCGGCTGCTTAATATAAAGGCGACGGAAAATACGGTGTTGCTGGGGGTCGGTATCCTGAAACTCATCTATCATCGCGACCGGGAAGCGCCCGCGAATAGCCTCCGCCAGAGCGTCGCCGCCCGGCTGATGCAGCGCTTCATCAAGGCGGCTTAGCATATCGTCAAAGCCCAGCTCGCCGCGGCGCTTTTTCTCCTGCTGTACGATATAGCGGATTTCCGCCATCGCTCTGGCTATCACCAGGTCACGCAGCGTCAGCGGTTCGGCCAGCAGAGCATCAATGGCGCTGAACAGGCTATGGCGAGGAACCTCACCCTTTTTGGTTTTCTCTTCCAGCGTGCTCTGGGCGAACTTAGCCAGCGCATCCGGCAGCTGGTAGCTGGTAGTTTCGAGCTGCGCCCACTGGCCCACAATCTCCAGCCAGTTCGGCAGATGTTTGCTGCTGTAGCTGCGTTTATCCACGCCGGAATCGCCGATAAGGCTTGCCAGCTCCCCTGCTGCTGCCCGCCACTGCGTTTTTACCCCATCGATAGCGGCAATAATTTTTTCATGCCGCGCCAGCAGCGTCTCGTTATCTGCCGGAAGCTGCTTCAGCTGCGGCTGCTCGCCCTGCAGCCAGCTATTAATATCCCGCAGCAGGGCTTCCGGCCCCGACCATTCTTCGCTCATCGCCTGGGCGACCGGCTTCGGAAGCGGATAACAGTGGCGACGCCAGAAGTCCGCGCAGGCGTGGCGGCGCAGCAAGGACTCATCCTCCAGCAGCTGTTGTTCAAACAGCATGCCGGACTCAAAGGCGTTAAGGCTCAGCATACGCTGGCAGAAACCGTGAATGGTGAAAATAGCCGCCTCGTCCATTTGCTGCTCGGCAAGCAGCAAAGTACGGGCAGCCAGCTGTTTATCTTCTATTTCAGAAAGCAGGCTTTGTAGCAGAGGATTTTTGCTGAGGTTACGAATACACGCGATGCGCAATTCGTGAATATTTGCCCGAATACGGCCACGTAACTCTTCCGTGGCCGCTTCGGTAAAGGTCACAACCAGTAGCTCTTCTACGCCCAACGGGCGGGGAAAGGCATTCTCTCCGCCCAGGCCCAGCAGCAGCCGCAGGTAAAGAGCGGCGATGGTAAATGTCTTACCTGTCCCCGCGGAGGCTTCTATCAACCGTTCGCCGCACAGCGGCAAACTTAAAGGATCAAGGGGCTGCGCGGTTACATCGGTCATTATTTCTCGCTTACTAGTGGTAACGTCTGTTGCAGACTGCTCGCGCCCTCCCAGGTCTTCCACCCGTCAGGTGCTGCGTACTCTGCTTTGCCGTTATGGCTACCGGAAATCTGTGACAGCACCGCCATCCCCTGGGGAGCTATCACCGCCTGGTGGAAGAAATCTGCCAGCTTTTGCGGCGTCAGTTTCTTAATTTCGGCCACCACTTTATCACGGGAATCAAAAGCTATGTTTCGGCGATCGAAATCTTTGCTCAGTTGCGAAGCCTCTTCCGCAAGTGTTTGCGGTGCCTGCTGCATTTGGGCAATCATCCCCTGCTGGATCTGGGCGAATTCTTCGGCGCTCATGCCGCGCAGCTTCTTCTCGATGGTCGGGTAAAACGCTTTAAAACGCTCATAGAGGTAAGCGGGCTGTTTATCGCTGCTTTGCAGCAAGAAGCCTACGCCCCACTGACGGCCAATCGACATCGGGAAGGCAAATACCGCATAGCCGAGCTGCTCCTGGGTTCTCAGCTGGTTGTAGAACCACGGCTGAATAATTTGCCCCAGCATAGAGCCGTAGGCGGTGCTGGTTGCTTCGTCATAGCCTTTAGGGACATATACCGCCGCCAGCGCCGAATCCGTGCTGCTTCCGGCTTTCTCAAACATAGCCAAATTCTGTTTATCGACCAGCACATCGTCGTTACGGCACCATTCATTGCCTTTGGTACCCAGTTGCGTTTTGACGTTTTCCGCAAGCGCCTTAGCCTGCTCCGGCGACATATTGCCGATGACCATAAATTCTGGCCGGGCGTTGGTTTTCAGCTGTTCACGGTAGTCGAGCACGTCTTTTAAACTCAGGTCCGGCAGCAGCGCCCGGCGAGTGCTGCGCTCAAAGTACGGCACCTGGGAGACCATCTGCACCGGCGAAATCGCCTGCTCGAAGGCTTTACCCTTTTCTGCCGAATCCATCATCTGAGCATACCAGGACTTGGCCTGATCCAGCTGTTCCTGAGTCGGCGTGTAGCTGAAATAGCCTTTGAGCAACGCTTCAAATAGCTGCGGTAAACGCTGGGTGTAGCCGTTAGCGTTGATCATTAATCCGCTGTTGGCATTGGATGAAAAGCCAATGCCGCCGACGGAGGCCTGATTGCTCAGTTCGTCCAGCGCAATACCCGCCAGATAATCATTGATGGCAAACAGCACCTGGTTTTTGGCGCTATTCATCACCTGCGGATTACGCAGCACCAGGGTGATATCCGCTTTTGGCTCATTGCCAAAATAGCGGCTTGGCATATACATCACGCGCAGGTCAGGCTCATGAACCAGCAGCTCAGGGTGCGTATATTCCTTCTCCGGCTTATAGAGCGTGAAATCATCCGGAATATAGGGGTTCAACTGAGGCAGCGCGAGCTTGATAGCGCCTGCTTTTTGCTGCCAGTCGGTAAAGGTTTCCTGAGGAATTTTATCTACTTCATAAGGCGCATCAACAAAGTAGGCCGTTTTGTTATGCGGCTCCTGCGGGCTGATATACCAAATGCGCGCGTTTTGCGGCGTCATCATATCCAGACGCGCTTTAATCGCTTCGGGATCGTATTGATCGGCGATATTCGCGGCGTCCAGGGTATGGGAAACCGGAACGCGCAGCATGGTGTCCGCCAGCCACTCGATATAGTCCATATCACGAGTTATCGACGGGTAGCGGAAATCGAGATCCAGAACATGGGCCAGTTCGTCGAAATAACGCTTGTCGACGCCCTGAGTACGCATTTGCTTGAGGTAGCTGAAGATGGCTGCCACCACCTGGTCACGGTTGGCAAGGCCTTTATCCGTCAGGGAAACGGAGATGGCAAATACGCCGCTGTTGCCGGTAACCATTGGGTCAGAGTCGGCGCGCACGCTCTCCGCAAGCCCTTGTTTTTGCAGCCAGTCAGAAAGCGTGTCATGGCTACGGTTGCCAATCAGGTAGCCTATCAGCTCGTCGGTTTTGCTGCGGAATTTGTCGCTATTATTGTCGATGCGGAACTCAACGCGCACCACCTTGCGCGGCATCGCCGGGACATAGTGAATAAAAATGCTCTTTTGCGCGTCGGTCACTACGGGCACGTCAATCACCGGCTTTTCGATATTTTTATTGGGGACGCGGCCATAGGTTTCTGCGGCAATTTTTGCCAGTTCCGGCAAAGGCTTATTGCTGTAAATAACCGCCTTCATCAGGTTGGCCGAATAGTATTTATTTCTGAACGCCACCAGCGAATCCAGCAGTTTACTGCCGGGCTTGTCGCGCAGAGTTTCAAGGTTGCCGCCGGAAAAACGCGAGCCGGGGTGCGCCGGATTGATTGTTTCCGCGCTGACCTGGGCCATACGCATACCGTCGCGCGCACGCGCCATCGTCAATTCTGCATTTACCGCATTACGCTCGCGTTCGGCGTATTGTGCTGCCAGATTAGGCTCAGCAATGGCGTCAGCAAGGCGGTCTACCGCCCCGTTCAGGGCATCGTTTTCCACTTCAAGATAAAAGGCGGTGCGGTAGGTGGCGGTACTGGCATTGTGGCTGCCACCGTGCTTTTTCAGAAACTCAGACAGGCTGTCCGGGTCCGGGTATTTTTTGGAACCCATCAGCGTCATATGTTCGAGGAAATGTGCGAGGCCGAGGTGCGCGTCCGGATCTTCCAGCGATCCTACTGGAACCACCAGCGCAGACAGCGACTTCACCGCCTGAGGGTCAGAAACCAGCAGTACGGTCATACCGTTATCGAGACGAATAGCCTGATACTGACGAGGATCTTTTTCACTTTTACGGATGGAGTCCTGGATGGGCTGCCATCCGCTCTCTGCCTGACTGAAGGGTGCCCAAAGAGCAACGAACAAGAAAAGCGCGGTAAACCAGGTGCTGCATTTAGGCATTAACAAACCTCGTCTTCACTAACTCACTCATCATTAACAACTTTTTGTAGCAATCCGTAGAACGCCGTTGTTGTATTTCGCCAGCCCTGAGCAAGAATCGCATCATAAATGAACTCACCGGGCTGTGCAATTTTTATACAATCCTTATTCAGGATTGGTTGAAACGAAATAGCGGTAACAGGTAACGCTCGGCTTCTCTGACAATCGCGTCGTAATACCCGGCGTCCAGCGTACGGTACAAACGTTGCAGCCAGATATCAGAACCTTCCCCCTCAACCATATGGTTCCCTTCCCACGCAGCCAGCAGTTTATTGCGCGCTTTTTGCTGCGTTTCCTCATCCCATAAAATGGCACTATTTTGCGGGTCATAACAGGCTTTTATCCACGCACCGCCGCTGTTGTGCAGCAGGAGCAGCGGCTGGTTAAGGCCTTCTGTATATCCCTCAATCAGTTGCGCCAGATATTCACTGGCCTCACCCACTTCCAGATGTGGGAAGCGCCATGCTGAATCTTTACGGCCATACATTCGGCTTTCCCCACCGCCGCCGCTGGCGCACCAGACAAGGTGCTCAATCCACAGCTGCATTCCGTGGGCAACGCTTAATACCGAAGGGCGCCAGCGTAATAAACCATCGCCCTGTACGTCCGACAGCCACCCCGTCACTCTGGTTCCGTTGATGAGCAAATCCACTTCACGGCTTTCCCCTTTTTGCCGCTCATCCATCACTTTTTGCGCCAGTAAGCCCATCTCCTCCAGCTGTTTCTCCCAGAGAATTTCGCCGAATGCGCCGTAGGGTAAAACCCCGGCCGCACGATAGCGCACGAACAATTGCTTAGGATCTTCCTGCTGGACGAGGGTATTAAGCAGCTGCTGGTTAAGCTGGAAACGGTCCAGAACATCGAGCGTGAACGGCTCCTCATCCGGCAGTTCGGTCTCTTCCAGGCGGAAGTTGACGGCCAGACGCATCTGGAAGAAAGCCCGTACCGGATGACGCCAGAAGCGCTGAAGCTGCTCAAGGGTAATCTCTTCACGGGCCTCCGGGATTAAAGGCCGGATAAAGTCGGTATGAGCTTCCCCATGCCCGCTGGCCGCGGGAAGCCACTCTCCGGCAAAGCTTTGCTGCTCGTCTTCGGCAAGGTAGTTTGCGCTATCAAAAGGCGTGCGGGTATGGAGCTTAATCAGGTGCTGCTTCACCCGCTCGCTACTGTCGTCGGCGTTGCGGTCGGCATCTCCCGGCAGGTAATGACTGGCGGCCACGTAATCCAGCAGTTCTTCTACCAGCACAGAGGGGTAGCGCCTGCTGTTATCCTGAATTGAGCGCCCAATGTAGCTGATGTAAAGCCGCTGCTGGGCCGAAATCAACGCCTCAAGGAACAGGTAGCGGTCATCATCCCGGCGGCTGCGATCGCCGCGCTCAGGGTGCTGGCTCATCAGGTCAAACCCTAACGGCGCAAGCGTGCGGGGATAAACGCCATCGTTCATCCCCAGCAGGCACACAACCTTGAAGGGAATGGCTCGCATCGGCATCAGGGTACAGAAGTTTACCGGCCCGGCCAGGAAACGCTGGCTGATACGTTCACTGTCAAGACGCTGGGCCAGATCGTCACGCAGCAGGGTCAGCGGCACAGGCTGCTGATAGACAGCCTCTGTCCCATGTTTAATCATCTCCTGCCACTGCTGTTCTATCAAAGCCATGGCGGCTTCGGTTTCGCTATCCGGCAGGAAAAAGCTGTTCAGCATCTCTCTGCACAGCGGCAGCCATTCCTCCAGAGGGCGATCCTCACCCAGCAGCTGCCGCCAGCGATTAAGCTGCATCAGCAACTCCGCCAGCTGCCCTACCAGTTCGGCTATCAGCCCGCTGGACTCATCATAAGGCAGCACGGAATCCCAAACGCCGGCCTGGCTTTCCATTGCATAGCCAAGCAGCATGCGCGTTAGCCCGAAGCGCCAGGTATGTTGCCCGGTAGCGGGCAGATCAAGCTCACGGACGTTATCATCGTCAATGCCCCAGCGGACGCCGGACTCATTTACCCACTTGCGCAGGTAGCGCAGCCCCTCTTCATCAATGGCAAACCGCGCGGCCAGAGCCGGGACTTCAAGCAGCGCCAGCACATCCTCTGCCCCAAAGCGGCTTTCCGGCAGGCCCAGCAGCAAAATAAACGCCTGCAGAGCGGGGTGAGCCTGGCGGGCGCGGCGGTCAGAGATGGCAAAGGGCAGCCAGCGCTCGTCCCGGGCGTTGCCAAACACGGCCTGAATAAACGGGCTGTAGCTGTCGATGTCCGCCACCATCACGATGATATCGCGCGGCGTTAGCTCAGGATCGGCCTCCAGCATCGCAAGCAGCTGGTCGTGCAGCACCTCTACTTCCCGCTGCGGGCTGTGGCACTCATGCAGCGTCAGCGAGCGATCTTGCGGATCAAGCAGCCGTTTACCGTCGCTGCGCTCAAATTCTTCGGCAGTCAGCCCCAGCACCGCAGAATCTTTAAGCTCCAGCAAGTCATACTGCAGGCCGTGCAGCAGGTTATCCGGCTGCTGATCGACAAAGACGTCTATCTCTTCGAAGCGCTCCAGCTCGGAGAGCAGGAATGAATAATCTCGCCCCAGCTTGCCCCAGGATGCCAGCAGGGGATTACCCACCTCCTGCTCGCCAAGGTGGTTAAACAGTGAAGAGGCGCTGTCGTTGTCTTTAAACAGCGGCTGCTGCTCTTCGGCCTGATGCAGCCTACGCCGACGGCTCACCAGCCGGGCAAGAAACGCAGGATCTTTTATGTCGCCCCAGTAGTAACGGCAGGGATTGGTGAACAGCACATGCACATCAATATGCTTGCCCAGCGCTTGCAGCGCCTGAAGATAAACCGGCGGTAGCGCAGAGATGCCGCAGATAAATACGCGAGGCGGCAGCCCCGGCGGGCATACGTCGCTGTTTTCAAGCGTGCGGATAAAGCGCTGATAAAGGTTGGCTCGGTGCCACTCAGGCTGCCCAAGCTGCTCGGTATAGCGCACCAGCTCAGCCCAGAGCGGGGCCTGCCACTGCTGTGACTCTCCGGCCCCGTCAACCAGCTCGCCCTTTTCCCAGCGGCTCAGCCAGCCAGGACGATAAACAAGATACTGGTCATAAAGGTCGGCAATACGTGACGCCAGTTGAAACAGCTTTCGGCTACTGTCGTCTTCCTGAAGATAATGGTTAAGCAGGGTAAATTCCGGTTTGCCCAGCATGGCGGGGATAAGCGTCATCAGCTTCCAGCTCATGCTCTGCTTGTTAAAGGCGCTTTCTTCAGGGATGCCCGGCAGCACGCGCACAAACATATCCCAGATGAAGCTGGCGGGGAGCGGAAACTTAATATTTGCCGCAATGCCAAACTTTTGTGCCAGCGTCATTTGCAGCCACTGCGCCATCCCGGTGCTTTGCACCAGCACAACTTCCGGCTCAAAAGGGTCCGGCAGCGGCTGGCGCTCAACAATAAACTCCATGATAGCTTCCAGCACATCAAGGCGGTTGGAATGGTAGACACGCAACATGAAATCGCTACTCCTGACGTTGTTCTGGCCGCGGGCAATCCAGTCTGGAAAGCTCTGCGGTTCTGCCCTGTGGGCCTGTTACTGTAACGCCGATGCTGACACATCCCAACGAAGATGTCTGCTGCTGCCTCACTTTCCAGGGCATCTGCAGCGGTGGTGCCTCCGGCTCGGTTTGCTCGCGGGCCAGCCTCCACATCTGCCTGACCTGCCACTGGCTGATAAACCCCTGCTGCAATACCCGGTGATAGCCCAGCAGCGCCGTCACAACAATGGCAAAAAGCGCCAGCGCGCACAAAACTTCCGGCAGGCTGAACCCCCTTTCTCGATGCGCTAGCGCGGCAGGTCGCATAAGTCTTTATCCATCAGCGGGCAAAAATCCAGCCAGCCGTGTGCCGAAGCCACCAGCTTACCTTCCTGCAACATGCCCCACCGCCATAGCGTGAGGGGTAAAGCCTGGCTGCTTCCGGCACCTGCCGCTGCAAGCAGGGCCTCACCCTTTTCCGTTTGATAGAGGCACGCACGCCAGGCATGACTTTGCTCGCTCAGGCACTGCCAGGTGCTCTGCTGCGGCCAGTTTTGCCTTTCTCCCCATGCCAGCGCTGACCTTGCGGCAGTATCATTTTTAATAAACTGAACCTCACCGGCAATCTCAAAACGCTGCGCCCTGAGCTGGCGCGATAAGCCATCAAGCATCAGGGATCCCAAAGCAAACAGCATCAGTACCATTAACAGAGAGCTGCTCCCCTGCTCTTGCCGATAATTCATAAATTCTCTCCGCTAACGATATAGTTTATTTCACTGATTCGGCTACGGTTACCCAGGCTGGCGGCCAGCCTGAGGCTTAGCAAAGGCTTCGCCTCTTTACGGTTCTGCCGGGTTACGGAAAAATGCTGCAAACTCATCAGTTCCGGGTCAGACATTTTCTCCCACCCATTTCCCTCGCAGCTCTTCGCCCCCTTCTGGGTTTCCAGGCTCTCGTTACGCAACCGGTACCCGGTTAGTTCGCTCTGGCCTTCCGGGGAAACATCCCATTTCCCATTACCGTTGGCGTCCCATTGCACCAGCACACAGCTCCCGCCGTTGAGTATTCTCAAACCGTCCCCCTGGCAAACGCCCCGGCAATAGCCCGCACGCCGCAGGTTTTTGCCAACGCTAAATGCCAGTTGCCACATTGCCTCCTGCTTCGCGACATATTGATACTCACGCATGATTTCCATCTGTAAAACGGGAAACAATCGGGATGCACCAAGTAACACCACGCTACTCAGTGCCATAGCAATCAGCGTTTCCAGCAACGTAAAACCCCGCTGAGCGCTTAACATAGCTTGCCCTCTGCAACCTCACACAGGCGGGTTCGCCCCCAAACCGATAAGGTCACTTTCCATTTTCCCGCCGGGCTCTTCAGCACAATATGGCCCGGCCATGCGGTATTACGCACCCCATAAAAGCCCAGGCCACCGCTGATATCTTCAACAGAGATACCTTTAAATTCAGGCGAAAATTGCAGCCGTGCGTCCCCCTCAGCCCGGCCCGCCAAATGCTGACTGCTCGTCAGGATCCAGTTTTCGCCATTCTGCTCCAGCTTTAAAAGATGAGTTCGGTTATGCCAATTTGCGTCATTACGTAAGTGGGCAAGAAAATGCCGCAGCTGCTGCGCGGTTTGCCACAGGCGCTGGCGCTGTTGCCACTGCTGCCAGCCGTGAAAGCCTCCGGCGCTCAGTACGGCAATGATTGCCATCACCACCATCATTTCAACCAGGCTAAAACCACTTTGAGTTCTGTTCATGCGAGTGAGTTTGGCGGCGGGGGATAAATCTACCAGTGGAAAAACACGAGGCTACGACAGGCCTCGGAAAATATTTGCGCGGTTGCACAAACGTTCACAGCGGCTGGAGTGCTCCTCGAAGAATAGAAACCAGGATAAAAAAAACCGGCGCACAAGGGCACCGGTTCTGTCACGCTTTCAGCCTGTTATATGGCCACTGGGGCTTTAATTGCAGGATGCGGATCGTAGCCTTCGATTTCGAAGTCTTCAAACCGATAGTCAAACAGAGACTCTGGTTTGCGCTTGATGATGAGCTTAGGCAGAGCGCGCGGCTCGCGCGTCAGCTGTAGGCGAGTCTGCTCAAGGTGGTTGCTGTACAGGTGAGTGTCCCCCCCGGTCCAGACAAAATCACCCACTTCCAGATTGCACTGCTGGGCCATCATATGCACCAACAGCGCATAGCTGGCGATGTTAAACGGCAGCCCAAGGAAGATATCGCAGGAGCGCTGGTAAAGCTGGCAGGAGAGCTTGCCGTCGGCAACATAGAACTGGAAGAAAGCATGGCAAGGCGCCAGAGCCATCTTATCCAGCTCGCCCACGTTCCAGGCCGAAACAATAATACGGCGTGAATCAGGGTCGTTTTTCAGCTGGTTCAGCACCGTAGTCAGCTGATCGATATAGCGGCCATCAGGCGCGGCCCATGAACGCCACTGCTTGCCATACACCGGACCAAGATCGCCGTTTTCATCAGCCCACTCGTCCCAGATGGTGACTTTGTTCTCTTTCAGATAAGCGATATTGGTATCGCCGTTCAGGAACCACAGAAGCTCATGAATGATAGAACGCAGGTGACATTTTTTAGTGGTAACCAGCGGGAAGCCTTCCTGCAGGTTAAAGCGCATTTGATGACCAAAAATCGACAGCGTGCCGGTTCCGGTACGGTCATCTTTTGGCGTGCCCTCTTCGAGCACTTTTTTCATCAAATCAAGATACTGTTTCATGTCACCTCACGAAAGTTGCTGCTGCGGACGGCGGTAAGCCCAAACCATCATAATAACACCGGCAACAATCATCGGAATCGACAGGATCTGCCCCATGCTGATGTACTGCACCCAGGTACCGGTAAACTGAGCATCCGGCTGGCGGAAGAACTCAACGATGATGCGAAACGCGCCATACCCAATCAGGAACAGGCCCGATACCGACCCCATAGGGCGCGGCTTGCGAATATAGAGGTTCAGAATGATGAACAGCACAATACCTTCCAGCGCCAGCTCATACAGCTGTGACGGATGGCGCGGCAGCACGCCGTAAGTGTTGAACAGAGACTGCCATTCCGGGTGGGTTGCCAGCAGGCCGACATCCTCGCTGCGGGAACCAGGGAACAGCATTGCGAAGCGGAAGTTTGGATCGACACGCCCCCACAGTTCGCCGTTGATAAAGTTACCGAGACGACCGGCACCGAGTCCGAACGGAATCAGCGGAGCAATAAAGTCTGAGACCTGGAAGAAGGTGCGCTTAGTGCGGCGTGCAAACCAAATCATCACGCAGATAACGCCGATCAGGCCGCCGTGGAAGGACATTCCTCCGTCCCAGACCTTGAAAAGATACAGCGGATCGGCAAGGAACACCGGTAGGTTGTAGAAAAACACATAGCCAAGACGGCCGCCAAGGAACACGCCGAGGAAACCAGCATACAGCAGATTTTCTACTTCATTTTTAGTCCAGCCGCTGCCAGGACGGCTGGCGCGACGCCCGGCCAGCCACATGGCGAACACGAACCCGACCAGGTACATAAGTCCGTACCAGTGCAGGGAAACCGGCCCGATGGAGAAAAGCACCGGGTCAAATTCAGGGAAATGCAGATAGCCACTATTCATCTGTCACCACAAGCCATTGTTACCCCACCAAAAAAGAGAGGCGGGTTGCAAATACGCACCGCTATCGATGCGCTCCGAAAGCAGCGGATCATAGCACAAACGACCGGACTGATTGATTATGGAAGTTGTAAAAGATGTGTAATGTCCCGGTTGCGGCGGGACATTGATATGACTTAGCGACCACCGCGGATCAAGCCGCCCATTCCGCGTCGCTCCATAAACGCCGCCACCTGGTGGCGCACCTCGGTAGCCATTTGCGCCTCCAGGCTGCGCTGTGCCAGGTGCTGCGCTTCTTCCAGTTGGATGTGGCGTAGAAGATACTTAATGCGGGCAACGGAGCGGCCGTTCATCGACAGGTGGCGATAGCCCATGCCAACCAGAAGCGCGACGCACATCGGGTCTCCGGCCATTTCACCGCACAGACAGAGGTCGATATTGTAGCGTTCCGCCTCGCTGGCAATCAGGCTCAGGGTTCTCAGCATGGCCGGGTGCAGGCTGTCATAAAGGCTCGCCACGCGGGTATTGTTTCGGTCAACCGCCAGCAGATACTGGGTAAGGTCATTGGTCCCAACGGAGATAAAATCGATGCGCCCGGCCAGATGCCCCAGCATAAACACCATCGAAGGAACCTCAACCATTACGCCAAGCCGAAGTTGTGGAAGCGGGTAGCCCAGCTCTTCTTCGACTTCGCGTCCGGCACGATCGATCAATCTACGTGCATCGTCTATTTCATCGATGCTGGTGATCATCGGCAGCAGGATGCTGAGATTGCCGGTAGCGGCATTAGCGCGCAGCATCGCACGGACCTGGATCAGGAAGATCTCCGGCTGATCGAGCGTAATGCGGATCCCACGCCAGCCGAGGCAGGGGTTCTCTTCGCTGATCGGCATATACGGCAGTTGCTTATCGGCACCCACATCCAGCGTACGCAGGGTGACGGGCTTGTCGTTAAACATTTGCAACATGCCCTGATACTGCGCAACCTGCTCCTCTTCAGACGGGAAGCCGCTTTGCAGCATAAACGGAATTTCTGTGCGGTAGAGACCAATGCCGTCGACACGACTGCCAAGCTGTTCTTCATGCTCCGGGCTGAGGCCCGCATTAAGCATGACCTGAACTCGCTCTCCGCTTTTCAGCGCTGCGGGCTGGTCAACATCGTCTTCCGCCAGGCGGCTAAGCTCGTTTTCTTCGCTGACCAGGCGCTGGTATTCCTGCAGCAGCACCTGCTCAGGGTCAACCAGCAGCTCGCCACGGTAACCGTCGACCACCAGCATGCGGCGATGCAGCACCGAAGGCTGAATGTCTGCCCCCATAACCGTTGGGATGCCAAGCGCGCGAACCATAATAGCGGCGTGAGAGTTTGCCGCACCATCACGCACCACCACGCCCGCAAGGCGGTTCTGCGGCAGTTCCGCAAGCGTGGTAGCGGAAAGCTCATCGGCAACCAGCACGAAGCGCTCGGGCCAGGTATTCGGGCTTTGAATTGTGTCATCGAGGTGGAACAGCAGGCGCTGCCCGAGGGCTTTCAGGTCGCCTGCCCGCTCTTTCAGATAACTATCAGAGAGGCTGGCAAATTGTTCGGCAAATTTTTCGACAACCGTTTTAACCGCCCATTCCGCCACCGAGCCTTTATCAACTTCGGCAAACAGTTCGCGACGCAGCCGGGCATCGGTCAGCAGGTGCGAGTAGAGATCAAAGATTGCCGCCGTCTCTTTCTGAGCACCGGCGGCAAAGCGCTTGCTGTAGCGCCGGAATTCACCGGAGGCTTCTTCCAGCGCGGCGGTAAGACGCTCACGCTCCAGCGCGGTATCCAGCGTTGAAGCCTCAAAGACCTGCTCCATCAGCGGCAGCGTCGTATCCATCCAGCCTTCGGCAATGGCTACGCCCGGCGAAGCAGGCAGCGCGCGAATGCGGGTCTGGCGATATTGGCCGAACAGAGCAGTTAACTGAGATTGAGATAAAATAGCGGCCATTTGCGTGGCCAGCGTAACAAGGAAAGACTCTTCGCTTTCATCATACTGCCGGTGCTCACGCTGCTGCACTACCAGCACGCCCAGCAGCTGACGCCGCTGGATGATAGGCACCCCAAGGAAGGCCCGGAAGCGCTCCTCTTTTACCGCAGGAACGTATTTAAAGCTGGGGTGTTTTTGCGCATCGGCAAGGTTAATAGGTTCCGCAAGCCGCCCGACAAGGCCGACGATGCCTTCATCGAAGGCAAGCGTAACCGTGCGGCCGCGTGGTTTTTTTAACCCACGCGTTGCCATTAAATAAAAGCAGCGGCGCTCATGATCGGCGAGATAAACCGAGCAAACCTCGGTATCCATCGCAAGGCAGATGTCGGTAACCAGAATATCCAGCGCCTCATTGAGGCGCGGGGCGCTGGCAACCTTTTCGACTATTTCTCGCAGACGGGTGAGCATTTTTCGCGTGACTTAACCTCTTTTACGTCGCCAGGCCGGCGAGTTATTACGTGGTGGCGTAACTTCCTGCAGCGGCATAACCACGCTGGCAAACTCTTTCATTACGCGGCGATAAACATCACGCTTAAATGAAACAACCTGGCGAACCGGGTACCAGTAGCTTACCCAGCGCCAGCCGTCGAACTCCGGCGTGCTGCTGGTTTGCATATTGATCTCGGTGTCGCTGCCCAGCAACTGCAAAAGAAACCATTTTTGTTTCTGGCCGATACAAACCGGCTTTGTGTCCCAACGCACCAAACGTTTAGGTAATTTGTAACGCAACCAGTTTCGGGTCGAGGCAAGAATGCGAACATCTTTTCTCTGTAAACCGACTTCTTCGAAAAGCTCCCGGTACATTGCCTGTTCAGCTGACTCGCCAGGATTGATGCCCCCCTGAGGAAATTGCCAGGAATGTTGACCGAAACGCCGGGCCCACATTACCTGTCCCTGCCGATTGCATATTACGATCCCAACGTTGGGGCGGTAGCCATCATCATCGATCACCGGACTACCTCAAAACAAACTTAGATTACAGCGATTGTTTCATACAAGTGTCAGGCGGTAAACCACTCTATTGGCGGCGTTTGCGTGGAATAACATTTGAATAACTCACAAAAGAGTGCCGGGTTATAAACAGGGACGGTGAAAACCCTCGGCTTTATTCACTTTTTCTGTGGATATAACTGTGAAGAACTACCGAATTACATCGGGACAACTTGGGACAAGTAAAAACAGGAGCAATCTGATAATTTTAAAAACACATTATATATCATAACGATAACAGATAAAAAATGACATAAAAGCTTCATAATGTGACGATCATCACATACAAGGATCGTCGACTGATGAAAGATCGAGCAATGTCGTTTTTATCCACAGATTATGCAAACAAGTTAGTCACAAATCGCCGATAAATTGTATTTTCCCGCCTCGTCAAGGCTGTAAATGGAACCAGTAGTGACGCTTATTCCCAGTTATCCCATTTTTCTGTGGATAACATGGTGTAAGATCCTGTTCATTGTCAGTGACCAGAATTGGAAAAGCTTTTTTCCCCGCTTCGCTGGGCAGCCAAAGTCTAAAAAAAACCATTATAAATCATTAGATTGTTATTCTTATCCTCAGACGGTTAAACTAACCGTTCGCTGTGAGTAAATAGCGTTCATTTTTTAACCACAAAACATCAACGAGTTATGCAACCAATACGACCTTTAACCTCGCCCCCAAAAAGTGAAACAGACCTGCTCCGGCAGGCGAGTCTGGTCGCGGGTTATACTCTGGGTGAACTGGCCGCGCTGGCCGGGCTGAAGGCCCCTGAAAACCTGAAGCGCGATAAAGGCTGGATTGGTATTTTGCTGGAACAATGGCTGGGTGCCAGCGCCGGAAGCAAGCCTGAACAAGACTTTGCAGCACTCGGTATTGAGCTAAAAACCATTCCTGTAGATAGTGAAGGTCGCCCGCTGGAAACCACCTTTGTCTGCGTAGCTCCGCTGACCGGCAATAGCGGTGTCGTGTGGGAAACCAGCCATGTTCGCCACAAGCTGAAACGTGTGCTGTGGATCCCGGTCGAAGGCGATAGACAGATCCCGCTTGCCGAGCGCCACGTTGGCTCACCGCTACTCTGGAGTCCTTCAGAGGAAGAAGAACGGCAGCTCCAGCTTGACTGGGAAGAGCTGATGGATTTGATAGTGCTGGGGCAGGTTGAGCGCATTACCGCTCGCCACGGAGAGGTACTTCAACTCCGCCCTAAAGCGGCTAACAGCAAGGCTTTGACGGAGGCAATAGGCGCCGACGGCTCGCCGATACTCACCTTACCCCGCGGTTTTTATCTAAAGAAAACCTTCACCGCAGCGCTTCTGGCGCGCCACTTTTCGCTCTAATGCCAGCGGCATAACGAATCCATGTTTCTGTCAGCGCAGGCAGGGGAATGTTACATTAACTTTCCCCCATTAAGAATTTGCCTCTTTTATTCCCCCATTCATCAGGTTATTACTAAGCTTATTAACTGGATCCTTCCTGACGAGGAAAATAATGATGACTAAATGGGCAGTAGCAATTTCCGCCATTGGCCTTGCCTTCGCCGTTTCAGGCTGCAGCAGTGACTACGTAATGGCAACCAAAGATGGACGAATGATTTTGACCGAAGGCAAACCTAAGGTCGATGAAGATACCGGGCTGGTAAGCTATCGCGATCAGCAGGGCAACGAAATGCAGATCAACCGTAACGACGTTTCCCAAATTATCGAACGCTAATTTATCAGGGTCAGCCCGCCGGCTGGCCTGACGACTTTTCTTTTCTCCCCTCTTTCGCTTTCCCTCCGCCTCTGCCATGTTTATAGACCTTTTTGTCGGGTAGCTAAGCCTGACGTAGTCAAAAGAACACCAGGAATCCAGCTATGCATTATCACCGTATTCCCCACAGTTCACTTGAAATCAGCACGCTGGGCTTGGGAACCATGACCTTTGGTGAGCAAAACAGCGAAGCCGACGCCCACCAGCAGCTCGACTACGCCGTAAGCCAGGGCGTAAACCTGATTGACGTCGCAGAAATGTATCCGGTACCTCCGCGCCCGGAAACTCAGGGGTTAACAGAAAGTTACGTGGGTAGCTGGCTGAAGGCTCGCGGTAACCGTGAGAAGCTGGTTATTGCCTCTAAGGTAACCGGCCCAACGCGTAATAATGATGCAGGTATCCGTCCAAATCAGATCCTCGACCGTAAAAACATTCGTGAAGCGCTGGATGCCAGCCTGAAGCGCCTGCAAACCGACTACCTCGATCTGTATCAGGTACACTGGCCGCAGCGCCCAACCAATACCTTCGGCAAGCTAGGCTACACCTGGAGCGACACGACTTCGCTGCCGGTAACGCTGCTGGAAACCCTTGAAGCGCTGACGGAGTGCCAGCGTGCCGGGAAAATTCGCTATATTGGCGTCTCGAATGAAACGGCCTGGGGGGTAATGCGCTATTTGCAGCTTGCCGAAAAACACGACCTGCCGCGTATCGTTACCATTCAGAATCCGTATAGCCTGCTGAACCGCAGCTTCGAGGTTGGTTTATCTGAAGTGAGCCAGCACGAAGGTGTCGAGCTGCTTGCGTACTCCTGCCTTGCGTTTGGCGTGCTCTCGGGCAAATACCTTAACGGCGCACAACCGGCCGGAGCGCGTAATACTTTATTCAGCCGTTTTACCCGCTACAGCGGCGAACAGTCACAAAAAGCCGTTGCCGCCTACGTCGAAATCGCCAAACGTCATAACCTGGACCCGTCGCAAATGGCACTGGCCTTTGTCCGCCGCCAGCCGTTCGTTGCCAGCACCTTGCTGGGCGCTACGACGATGGACCAGCTAAAAACCAACCTTGAAAGCCTGAACCTGACCTTAAGCGAAGAGGTTATTGAGGAAATTGAGGCGGTGCATCGCGTTTATACCTACCCGGCACCGTAAAGGAATGGTGGCCCCCTGGGTAACCCAGGAGGCCATTTTTTTAACTTTTCTGCTTAATCTGCCACAGCCACAGGGCGCTAATCGCCAGCGCAAACACCACGCCGAAGCCGATACCTACGCCGACGATTGGTGCCCCGGTTTTCACCGCCAGCGAGAACAAGCCAAGCATCAGCAGCATTGCCGTGTTCTCTCCAAGATTCTGAACCGCGATGGCATTTCCCGCGCCGACGGTGTGCTTGCCGCGATCCTGCAGCAGCGCATTAAGAGGCACGACAAAGAACCCGCCAAGAATACCGATCAGCATAAGCAGGGCATAAGAAGGCAGCAGAGCGTGCTGGAAAGCAAAAATAGCGACTCCGACGCCAATCAATATCCCGGCAGGCATGCAGCGAGCGACCGTTTCAAGAGTAACCAGTTTAGCCGCTGCGCCCGCGCCGATAACAATCCCAACAGCAACCATCGCATTAAGATAAGTTGGCGTGGCGTTATCAGCGATCCCCAGCGCGACGGGCACCCACAGCACCAGCAGGAAGCGTAGCGTAACGCCAGCTCCCCAGAACAGGCTGGTACCAACCAGCGAGAATCGAGTTTCACCGCTGCGCCACAGAACGCGGCAGGCGGCAAAGAAGCTTTGCGTCATTGGCCTGAAACGCCATGACTGTCCGGGCCGTGCCGGAGCCAGTTTGGGAATAAACAGGTTTGCGATAACCGCCGCAGCGTAAACCAGAGCACAGACAATAAGCGCCGCAAGCAGGCTCCAGTCCGCCAGCACGCCGCCGGCAACCGAGCCCAGTAAGATGGCAGCAATAGTCGATGATTCCATCAGCCCATTCGCTTTGACCAGACGGTCACCGGTTGTCAGCTCGCCAAGAATACCGTACTTAGCCGGTGAATATGCCGCGGCGCCAACGCCCACCAGCATATAACCAACAAACGGATTAAGCCCAAAAGCAATCACCAACGCGCCAATCAGCTTCAGGCTGTTAGCCATCATCATGACGCGCCCTTTGGCAAAGCTGTCGGCAACCTGGCCCACAAACGGGGCAAAGAGAATATAGGCACCAACGAAGACCATTTGCAGCACCGGCTGGCTCCAGTCGGGATAAAATTGCTGCTTGAGCACCGCGAGGGTGGCAAACAGCAGGGCATTATCACCAAACGCAGATAAAAACTGCGCCGCGGTCACCGCCAGCATGCCGCGTGACCATAGCGAACCGCTGCCGTTAGCCTGTTCAGACATGAACTTTCTCCGCTTCGTCTATTTGTGCCTCGAGGGTAACAAAATCTGGTTTACCGCTGCCGAGCACCGGCAGCTGTTTGAGATAGCGAATATCGCGCGGTACAGCCAGCTCCGGCACGCCGTGCTCGCGTGCATAACGTAACAGTTTTTCGCGGTTCAGTTCGCTGTCGGTGGTGAACAAGACCAGCGCCTCGCCTTTCGCCGCATCATGTTTAATTACCGTGGCATGTAGCTTGTCCGGGGAGATAGAGATGGCCACCTGCTCAACCATTTCCAGCGACACCATTTCTCCGGCAATCTTGGCAAAGCGTTTTGCTCGCCCCTGGATCACGCAGAAACCCTGCTCATCAAAAGTCACTATATCGCCGGTGTCATACCAGCCTTTTTCCATCTCGCCCGCAGCGTTTTCTGCCTCCGGTAGCTCAAGAACGCCGGGATTTTCAACTCGCAGGTAGCCGTTCATGATGTTCGGGCCTTTGAGTTGCAGCCTGCCGCCCTGTTCAATGCCCGGCACCGCCAGCAGACGGGCGTCCATTGCAGGTAAAATCCGCCCGACGGTTCCCGGTTTTGCCGCCATTGGCACGTTGATGGAAACCACCGGAGCGCACTCGGTCACGCCATAACCTTCAAGGATGCGCAGGCCGAATTTGTCCTGCCACAACTGCCTGGTGCTTTCCTGGAGTTTTTCAGCCCCGGCCACCACGTAGCGCAGGCGGAAGAAATCATAAGGATTGGCAAAGCGGCCATAATTCCCAAGGAAAGTGGAAGTGCCGAATACTACGGTGCAGTTGCGGTCGTAAATAAGTTCCGGCACGACCCGGTAGTGCAGCGGGCTTGGGTAGAGGAAGACTTCCGCGCCGGTCAGCAGCGGTGTCAGCAGGCCAACCGTCAGGCCGAAAGAGTGGAACAGCGGCAGCGCGGACATAAAGCGGTCGTCCGCGGTAAAGTCGGCGATAGTGCGAATTTGCTCGACGTTGGCCAGCAGGCTTTTATGGCTGTGAACAACACCCTTCGGGTTACCTTCAGAGCCGGAGGTAAACAGCACCATAGCGGCATCTTCCGGCTGCTGTTTCACCTGGGCGAGCTGCGGAGCAAGTAAGTGGGCAAAAATCCACAGTTTGTCCCTGGCCGTGACCGTAGATTTTAAATCCTCAAGATAGACCCAGCGCACCTGAGTAAGCTGCTCAGGCAGATGCAGCAGTTTGCCCTTCTCCAGGAACTGGCGCGAGGTAAACACGGTTTTGATTTGAGCGGCGGTAATCGCGCTGGTCAGCCCTTTGACGCCAGCCGTGTAGTTCATCATCGCCGGGACTCGCCCGCGGGACGACGCACCAAAAATAACCGCCGCGCTGATGGCTGCGTTCGGCAGCATCAGGCCGATGGTTTCACCCTGCTCGCTGTATTTATCAAGAATACGGCCAACAAACAGCGTTTTGGTCAACAAAGAGCGATAAGTATCAGGCTTGAAATTAATATCTTCGATGCAGTTTTTACGTGAACCGTAGCGATCTTTCGCCGCCAGCAGCGCCTCAAACAGCGTCTCACGCGGGCGCACCGCCATACGCGCCTCCATCATAATCTGATGCAGCATTTCCCCGGCCATTTTACGCCGGTCACGAGCGCGGGGCGCTTCCGGCATCGGAATAGAGGTCGGCGGTAACAGATGCAGGCTAATGCGCGGGAACAGTCGCTGTTTTACCAGGCCCTTCAACCGGCTGAAGAAGGTCAGCTCGGCGCCATCAATGCGCAGAGGCACTATAGTGGCATTGGCCTTCGCCGCCACAAACCCAGCCCCGTCGTAGATTTTCATCAGCGAGCCGGTAACGCTAATGCGCCCTTCCGGGAAGATGACCACCGGCCGCCCCTGCTCTACCAGCCGTACCAGATGTTTAATCGACATCGGCTTGGTCGGTTCCAGCGGAACAAAATCAATCAGCGGTTTGAGCCAGCGCATATACCATTGCTGGCTTATTGACGAATAGACCGCAAATACCGGTCGAACCGGCAAGAATAGTGCCACCAGAATCCCATCGAGAAACGACACATGGTTCGGAACAATAAGCACGCGTTGCAGGGCCAGGGCTTTAGTATCCCCGGACAGGGTGACACGGAACAGAATTCGGAATAGCGCACGGAAAAAAGCAAAAAGCATAGCAATTCTCTTTGTCGTGGGTCGGCAAGAGTTAAGTGTAGAGACGCAGAGTACACCAGTTGCGGGAAGTGCGGGAAGTGGCTCAAAAAAAAGCAAAAAAAAACCTGCGCATCTGCGCAGGTTGGTGCAAAAGAATTGTACTCAGCAGAGTACCAGGAATTCTCACCAATCAATACCTCTGGGATCTGAATTGTCTCGCGCCACCGATGAGGAAACCAGCGGCAAAAAGCAAGGGAATGAACCCAAGTGCAACCAGGTGTTTAAATTCTCAGTTCTTGTTACAGGCGGCGGGATTCAGGCAAAAAAAAACCTGCGCATCCGCGCAGGTTGGTGTAATTCATAGGATCAGCATTAGTCGCTGACTTCACCTATCAATACCTCTGGGATGACAAATGTAGCAGCGGCACATTCACTTCCGCCATGTGGAAATCGCAACAGCAGACTGCAAAATGTAAGCAAAGATTTGGTCAGAAACGTTTAAAAATCCGTGACATGCCAGGCCAGGCTACGGAAACAGCAAGGCCGTGTAACGGTTACACCGCTTCGCGTTGATTTTGCTTAACTTTGCGAAGTATGCAGCAGATGCCGCCTTGCAGTGGCAAGGGTTTTCCGCAACACTAAACGTTGTGTAAACGATTACCCCTTACAGGAAGGTTATTGATGGCGACAATTAAGGATGTGGCTCGGCTTGCTGGTGTGTCTGTCGCCACGGTATCCCGCGTGATTAACAACTCCCCTAAAGCCAGCGAGGCATCCAGGCTGGCGGTTAACAGCGCGATGGAATCGTTAAACTACCATCCCAACGCAAACGCCCGGGCGCTTGCCCAGCAAACCACGGAAACCATGGGCCTGGTCGTGGGTGACGTCTCTGACCCGTTCTTCGGCGCGATGGTTAAGGCCGTCGAACAGGTTGCCTACCGCACCGGGAATTTCCTGCTTATCGGCAACGGCTACCACAGCGAGCAAAAAGAACGCCAGGCGATTGAACAGCTGATTCGCCACCGCTGTGCGGCTCTGGTGGTACATGCAAAAAAACTGCCTGATGACGAACTGGCCGGCTTAATGAAGCAGATCCCTGGCATGGTATTAATCAACCGAACCCTACCGGGTTTCGAACAGCGCTGTGTAGCGCTTGATGACCGCTACGGTGCCTGGCTTGCCACCCGCCATCTGATTCAACAGGGCCATACTAAAATCGGCTATCTCTGTTCAAACCACCAGATTTCTGACGCAGATGACAGGTTACAGGGCTATTACGATGCGCTTCGTGAGCACGATATCCCACTCAACGAGCGTCTGGTGACCTTCGGCGAGCCGGACGAAAGCGGCGGCGAACAGGCGCTGACCGAGCTTCTGGGCCGGGGCAAAAACTTTACCGCCGTGGCCTGCTACAACGACTCAATGGCCGCGGGCGCAATGGGCGTGCTGAGCGACAACGGAATTGACGTTCCCGGCGAAATTTCCCTGATTGGCTTCGATGATATTCTGATTTCACGCTACGTTCGCCCGCGTTTGACCACCGTTCGCTACCCGATAGTCACCATGGCAACTCAGGCAGCAGAGCTTGCGCTGGCGCTGGCGGATAACCTGGCCGCGCCGGAAATTACCAACATGTTTAGCCCTACCCTGGTACGTCGCCATTCGGTCGTCTCACCGGGAGAGAGGTAACGGTAGCTTAAGCTGATAAAGATGAACCGGCCGGGCAGGGTAATCCAGCCCGTCGCCAATATACTGCCAGCCAAAGCGCTCATAATAGGCCTTACAGGCAGAATAGAGATACAAAGACTCAAAACCAAGGCTGCTGGCATACTCTACAACATGGCGTTGGAGCCGCTCACCCAGTCCCCGCCCGCGCTGCTCTTCATCTACATATAACGCAGCCAGCCACGGCCAGAGATCCTGGCGGCTAATCAGATCGCAACGCCACAGGCCAACGGTACCTAAAAGCTTCTCCCCCTCCAGCGCGACAAAGGTCAGAGGCATTTCACCTTCACGCTGGCTGCTGGCGACAATAGAAGAAAAAAAGTCGTGGCTGTCCTCGCTACCGAACGCCTGCCACAGCCAGTCGGTAACCTGTTCAGCGTGCTGAGGGGCCTGGTATAACGGAACGATTTTCACAACGACATCCTCTTAAAAATTCTCATCAAATTTAGAAAGCGTGATCTGGTACGACAATTTGCACGGCGAAACGGCAACGCCGATTGCGCATCAGGCACCTGTGATAAACTGCTGCCCAATCGCGACAGCGTCCAGATCGGGAAGGAAACAATGGTAACAATGTTAGATGTCTCGTTACGCGCAGGGGTTTCCAAAGCGACGGTATCTCGCGTGTTAAACGGCACCGGACAGGTTAAAGCAAGTACCCGCGAACAGGTATTTAAGGCTATGGAAGAGCTGGGCTATAAGCCTAACTTTCTGGCGCGCTCGCTGGCAAACCGCAGCAGTAACAGCATCGGGCTGGTAGTCTCCACTTTTGACGGTTTTTACTTCGGCCGCCTGCTCCAGCAGGCCTCGCGCCGCACCGAATTTTACGGTAAACAGCTAATAGTCACCGACGGCCACGACACGCCTGAGAAAGAGCTGGACGCCGTGCAAATGCTGGCGGACCGGCACTGCGACGCCATCGTGCTGTATACCCGCTTTATGAGCGAGCGGGCGCTTATGTCGCTGATGAACGCCATTCAGGTTCCGCTGGTAGTCATCAACCGGGACGTGACCCTGGCGCGGGAGCGCTGCGTGTTCTTCGAGCAGCAGGATGCCGCGTTTCAGGCGACCGAATACCTCATCCAGCAGGGACATCGGGAAATAGCCTGCATTACCGTACCTATTTCCACGCCGACCGGCAAAGCACGGCTTATGGGCTACCGTAAAGCGCTGCAAAAACATGGCATTGCGTGGGATGAAGGGCGGGTGAAATACGGCGACTCCAGCATGACTGAGGGGCACCACCTTTGTCAGGAGCTGCTGGCAAGCGGCGTCACCTTTAGCGCTCTGTTTTCCTGCAACGACGATATGGCGCTGGGCGCATCCAAGGCCCTGCACCAGGCGGGGATCCGCATTCCGCAGGATATTTCGCTATTTGGTTTCGACGATGCGCCAAGCGCGCAGTGGCTGGAACCGGCGCTCTCCTCGGTCTATTTGCCTATTGATAACATGATAATTACCGCTATCGATCAGGCCATTAAGCTGGCGAGCGGAGAGCCGCTGGAGCCGATCCCGCCGTTTGTCGGGACCCTGGTATTACGGGATTCCGTGGCTCCCGGCCCCTGGTTTGAGGCCGGAAGAAAGGTGTCAAAGTAGTTCGAGGGCCAGCAGTTCCTGAATAGTCTGGCGGCGGCGAATCAGGCGTGCGCTGCCGTTATCAAACAGCACTTCCGGCAGCAGCGGGCGACTATTGTAGTTTGACGACATAGAAGCCCCGTAAGCGCCGGTGTCGTGCAGCACCAGATAGTCCCCGGTTTTCACCGGCGGCAGCAGGCGAGTTTCAACCTTGCCGCCTTCCTGCTGGGTAAATACATCACCGGACTCGCACAGCGGCCCGGCCACCACGGTCTCCAGCGGCGGCAGCGAAGCCAGCTCGCGGCAATCCCCCGCAATGGCAGAAATATGGTGATAGCTGCCGTACATTGAAGGGCGCATCAGATCGTTAAAACCGGCATCGATCAGCACGAAGTGGCGAGAGCCCATATCCTTCACCGCCCTTACCTGAGCGACCAGCACGCCAGACTCGGCTACCAGGAAACGCCCCGGTTCAATTTCCAGTTTCACCGGGTGACCCAGGTGAGCGGCAATCTTCTCGCGCGCGGCGTTCCACAGCCCGTAATAGTGGTCGGTATTAATAGTCTCTTCCCCCTCACGGTAAGGAATAGACAGGCCGCCACCGGCGGAAATCGCCTCCAGATCCTGACCGAAGTCGATAACCTGCTGCACCATCGCACCGCACACCTGTTCCAGGTGAGCGTAATCCACGCCCGAGCCAATGTGCATATGAATGCCAACCAGATGGATGCCATAGCGCTGCATAGCTTCCAGCGCCTGCGGCATATCACTCAGCCAGATACCGTGCTTGCTGTTCTCGCCGCCGGTATTGGTTTTTTGACTATGCCCGTGACCAAAGCCCGGGTTAATACGCAGCCAGACGCGGTGCCCCGGAGAGACTTCACCCAACTGGTGAAGCATATCCACCGAGCCAATGTTAACCGGAATTTTCTGCTCAGCCACCAGCGCCAGCGTGGCGTTATCAATAACGTCTGCCGTGAATACGATATCGTCCGGATTTTCCAGCGGCTTGTACCCCGCCGCCAGAGCACGCTCAATCTCACCCTGCGACACAGAATCCACCTTCACGCCCTGCTCGCGCATCAGCTTCAGAATATGAATATTCGAGCACGCCTTCTGGGCGAAACGAATCACATCGAACTGGCGCAGCTGGGCAATCTGCTGGCGGATGATGTCGGCATCATAAACCCAAACCGGGCAGCCGAATTCGGCTGGTAAAGTCAGCAGCTTTTGCGCGTTTAGCGCGGTGGTGGTGTCGGTAAGCGAGCGTGGCATGGCGAACTCCGGGTAAAAATCATTTTGATTATTACGCCATACTCCAGAAAGGATAAAAAATATCGTTTTCTCTCGAGTCTATTCAAATATGATATGGATGAAGACAAACATTCAACGTAACGGTCAACAGACATGCCAGCCATCAACCTGCGCCAGATAGAGATTTTTCACGCCGTGATGACCACCGGCAACCTCACCGAGGCCGCCGGGTTGCTGCATACCTCGCAGCCAACCGTCAGCCGGGAGCTGGCGCGCTTTGAGAAGTTGATTGGGCTACAGCTGTTTGAACGCAGCCGGGGCCGCCTCTACCCTACGGTTCAGGGGCTGCGGCTATTTGAGGAGGTTCAGCGTTCATGGTACGGGCTGGACAGGATAGTCAGCGCGGCGGAAAGCCTGCGCGAGTTTCGCCAGGGCGAGCTGTCCATCGCCTGCCTGCCGGTCTTCTCGCAATCCTTCCTGCCGCGACTTTTGCAGCCGTTCCTTGCCCGCTACCCGGATCTTAGCCTGAACATTGTTCCGCAGGAGTCGCCGCTGCTCGAAGAGTGGCTCTCCGCCCAGCGTCACGATCTCGGGCTGACGGAAAATATCTCCACGCCCGCAGGCACCGAACGCCAGACGCTGCTGACGCTAAATGAAGTCTGCGTCCTGCCTGCCGGACACGGGCTCGCGGGAAAGCCAGAGCTTACACCTCACGATTTTGCGGGGGAAAATTACATCAGCCTGTCGCGCACCGACAGCTACCGGCAGCTGCTGGACTCGCTATTTCAGGAACATGACGTTAAACGAAGAATGGTCGTTGAAACCCACAGCGCGGCTTCCGTATGCGCAATGGTTCAGGCGGGGGCAGGCGTTTCTATCGTCAATCCGCTTACCGCGCTGGATTATCACGGGCGAGGGGTGGTTGTGCGCCGGTTTAGCGTAGCGGTGCCTTTTACCGTCAGCCTGATTCGGCCGCTGCACCGCCCTGCCTCTGCGCTGGTGAGCGCGTTCAGCGAGCATCTGCAGAGCAGTATGCATCTGTACAGTGACCCGCTGAACGCCCTGCTAAACACGTAATAGACTATTCGGTAACCGGCTGCGGATGCCCGGTGCCGCCGCTAAAATTAATCAGGCAGATAACCAGCCCGATAACCGCCAGCGCAGCTGCGGCAACCGGCACCGCCGTCAGGCCGTAACCACGCTCAATTACCGTGCCGCCAACCCATGCCCCCAGCGCATTACCGACGTTAAAGGCCGCGATATTTAGCGTCGAGACAAGGTTTGGCGCCTCTTTCCCGTGCAGCACAACGTTGATTTGCAGCGCGGGAACCAGAGAGAAAGCCGCCATCGCCCACAGGAACAGCGTAATCTCAGCCAGCCAGGCACCGTGGCTGGTCCAGCGGAACAGCAGAGAGAACACGGCAATCAGGCTAAAGCTCAGGATAAGGCTAACCGACACGCGCCAGTCCGCCAGCCTTCCGCCAAGAATGTTGCCCACCGTCAGGCCAGCGCCAATCAGGAACAGCGTCCAGCTAACGCCCTCAGGCGTAATGCCGGTGATTTGCAGCAGCAGAGGCGCAACGTAGCTAAACAGGGCGAACATCGCGGCGGCAAAAAATACCGTCATGGACAGAGAGAGCCACAGCTTGCCGTTGCCCAGCGCTTTGATTTCACTTTTCAAATCGGCCGGAGCTTCATCTTTCTGCGACGGCAGGCTGACGATAAGCGCGATAAACGCAATCACGCCGATAACCGCCACGCCCCAGAAAGTGGCTCGCCAACCGTAAAGCTGGCCGAACCATGTGCCAATCGGCACGCCCAGCACGTTTGCCAGCGTCAGGCCAGTGAACATCAGTGCAACCGCAGAAGCCTTGCGCCCGGCGGGAACCAAGCTTGCCGCCACAACAGCACCAATACCGAAGAAGGCGCCGTGACACAAAGCGGTAATGACCCGCGCCAGCATCAGGAACTGATAATTAAGCGCGATGGCACACAGCAAATTCCCGATGATAAAAATCACCATCAGCAAAACCAGCGACATCTTGCGCGGCAGGCGAGCGGTAAGCAGCGCCATAATCGGCGCCCCGATGGCGACGCCCAGAGCGTAGCCGCTGATTAACCATCCGGCAGAAGGAATCGATATATGAAGATCTCCCGCCACTTCGGGCAACAGCCCCATGATCACGAACTCCGTCGTGCCGATGGCGAACGCACTCATCGCCAGCGCCAGCAAGGAAACAGGCATTGTATTACTCCCGGTTGCAAAATGATGGACGGCTGGCCGCGCCCGGCGGCCGCCTGAAAATGAGGATTTCAGAGGTGCAGCTTTTTAAAATAGTGTGCGCTGCATAACAAATTTATAACACAGAAGTCGCCGGGCATGACCCGGCGTGGCGTGAGGGTAAAGTCGTTGCCTTGCTTAATACATTGATAGATAAAATAAAGCCATCAAACTTAGGCGCACATAAAGCGAACTGCATCGGCAGCGTGAATAGCGGCGGTATCAAACACCGGCAGCGGGCAGTCCTGCTGGCCCAGCAGCAGCCCAATCTCGGTGCAGCCAAAAATAACGCCCTCTGCCCCCTGCGCCTGAAGCTCGCCAATCACCTGCTGGTAGTAGCTTTTTGACTCCGGGTTGATAACGCCGAGGCACAGCTCGTCGAAGATGATCTGGTTAATGCGCTGGCGCTGAGCCTCATTCGGGATAATCGAACGAATGGCGAACTGCTGCTTCAGGCGACCGCGATAAAAATCCTGCTCCATGGTGTAGCGCGTACCCAGCAGCGCAACCTGGCTCACGCCCTGAGCGGCAATCGCACGCCCGGTCGCATCGGCGATATGCAGGAACGGCAGCGAGCAGCGGGCTTCTATTTGCCCGGCGACTTTATGCATCGTGTTGGTACAAAGAACGATGCCCTCGGCTCCCGCTTTTTGCAGTCCCAGCGCGGCATCCGCCAGCATATCGCCGGCTTTATCCCACTCGCCTGCGGACTGGCAGGCCTCTATTTCATGAAAATCCACGCTGTGCAGCACGATTTTGGCCGAATGCAGGCCGCCGAGCCGCTGTTTGATCCCTTCATTAATTAAGCGGTAATAAGGGATCGTCGATTCCCAGCTCATTCCGCCCAGTAATCCAATGGTTTTCATCGTCGCCCCTTTTTTCGTTTAACCTCCGGTTATACCCCGGTTCCGGGCAATAAAAAAGCCTCCGGATGGAGGCTTCTTCACTCAGGCGGCTTAAACAATTTCGATATTTTTCTTTCTGCCAGAAACGGCATTTTTCAACAGTACCGCACCGCAGGCGCCAATAAGACCCATCAATGCTGCCAGAGTCACAATGAGAGATTTCCCCGGACCGTCTTTTTTCATCGGCAGAGACGGGTTCATCTGATAGCGGAAAGGCTGGAAGTCGACGTCGTTTACTTTTACCTGTTGTAGCTTAGAAAGATAGTACTGGCGGTTCTGTACGCTGGCATTTAACTCTGCGACATCTTTTAGGGAGGATTCAATTTTCAACTTTTCTGCCAGGCCATCTGCACCCAGCGCAACGGAATAATCAGGATCGTCTTTTACTGCCTGCCCATTGCTGTACACCGGCTTTTTAATACCGGCGGCATTCGCAACATCCAGCGAGTAGCCCAGACGTTGAATATTCACCTTATGCTGATTTTCAAGATTGATTCGATCTAGCTGCAGTTTGTCTTTCTCAACGGCGAATTTTAACTCAACGGCATAGCGTAAATTTTGTAATACATCCTGAGTCGCTCGCTGCCCAATGAACTGAATATAACCGTTCAGGACATCCTGAGCCTCTTCAGGATTTGGGCCGGTAAAGCTTAACATCCATGCTGTATAAGGCGTCGAATCGCTACCTTTGGTATCAGCCTTATTCACCGCCATAAATTTATCTGAAATCAACTGAATGGCTCTGCGTAATTTGACCTGATCGACACTATCAGTAGCACCGATGAGTTGCTTCACATAATCTGACTTTGCCAGATACTCTTCCCGAAGCGCCTGAGAATCAAAATCCTTCAGGAAATTTTGGTAAACGTGCTCTGCATCTATTTTAGGAGCCGCATCCAGAGCCGTTAGTTCAACCATTGCGCGGCGAAGTTCAATCAACTGAGCGGCCTCTGGCGGGGTAACAATAGCCTGACTGGTCCACTTCTGAGGCAGAATAAAGCTAATCACCAGCCCTGCGAATGCAGCGGCAAGCGTCGCGACAATAATGGTTTTTTTTGCCGAATAAAGGGTACTCATCAAGTCGATTAAATCGATTTCCCGGTGGAGCTCAGGAACCACAGGAAAGGCATGAATATCGTCTCTTTGTGCAGATTTTATTTCTATTGCGGACATATTAGCTAACTCGTGATGGTTGCCAGGGTATAGACACGGGCATGAAACAAATGAATGAGCGCGATTAAACAAAACGATTTCATTACAGAAATTCAACATTGCGCACTCATTTCCTCGCGCAAAATTAAGATAATTCCTGATAATCCAGGCATTATCCCAAGAATATTCCTAAAAACAACCACTCAATGTTGTAGTTTATTTTTTTAGAAACACGTTTTTTCATCATTACTGGAGAAACAAAGAGGGGCGGTCAATAGTGGGAAATTACTGGAGCGATAATCACTATAATTACCAAAAGACACCAAAAAAAACAGATAGGAAATACCAATCATTAAGTGGCTATAATCCAGAGAATGATGTTCTCAGGGTTGAACAGCAATTATTTTATCCTCAAAAGACAAAACATCACTTTGTCGCGAAAATAACCCACCCTCGGCAAGTCTCTTTTGCCCTGCGGGATCTCCAGCAAGTAGCCGTTGCCGCTTTGCAGTTCCAGTTCAGCCATCGGCACCAGCAGCCCGTCGCGCAGCTCATTGCGGATCATCATTCGATCCAGTACTGAGAGGGTTTGTTATTTCCGCAGATAGCCACGCCCGATAACGCAGATCCCCACAGCGCTGAGCACCAGCGTGACGCCCAGTTGTTGATAGCAGCCCGAAACCAGCAGCCCAATGCCAATCAGCAAATAGTAGGCGAAGCCAAATAGCGCCCCGGCGGTTCCACGGCAGTCTCCGTACTCGCTTAGCGCGGTGCCGAGCACCACCGGAATAGCCATTGAAAACGCCACCATCACCATAAACATCGGCGCAAGAAACCAGATACTGTGCTCCATGAAATAAACGCCCGCACTTCCCGCAAGACCGCAGATACTGGCCACCAGCAGCAGCATTCTGGCCGCGACTCCACGCTTTATCAGCCGATGATTTAGCCGCGCTCCAGCAAGAGAACCCAACGCCAGCACTACGCCCGTCAGCCCGAATGAGGCCGGCTTCAGGCCAAACTGCTGGAACAAAAACGGCGCCTGGCTGTAGTAGCTGAACAGCCCAATATTAAAGAACGCCACCAGCCCGGTTGCCCGCCAGATTTTGATATCCCGCAGCATGCGGCCTGAAACCTGCCTCAAAGCCGGACATTGATGCTGTTCAGGCCGGGTTTCGTCCAGCAGCCATGCGCACCAGAGCAGCAAAGCAGCGGCCAGCCCGGCGAGCGAGTAAAACACGGCCTGATATCCGCCAAAAGAGACAATCAGCCCGCCAAACCACAGGCCAAGCGCCGGGCTTGCCGCCAGCGCGATGCCCATAAACGAGAAGATCCTCGCCAGATCCGGGCCGCTGTAGCGGTCGCGCAGCACGGTTTGGGTCACCACGGAGCCGGTTGCCGCCCCAAAAGCGGCCAGCATTCGGGCCGCAAGTAGCAGTGAAAAATGCGAGGTCAATAAAGCGGCCACCGCACCAGCCGCGTAGCAAAGCAGCCCCAGTAGCAGCGCCGGTTTACGTCCGAGTAAATCACTGACTCGCCCCCAGAACAGCACGCCTGCGGCAAAGCCAACAAAATAGAGCGAGAGCGTCCAGGCCGCGTCCTGAGCGGTTACGGAAAAGTGCCGGGCGATATCGGTTAAAGCCGGGCTATAAAGGGTTTCCACAATTTGTGGAAACATCAGCAGCGCGGTCAACAGCGCCATTCCGGGATGTGTTTTCACCCTCAGTCCTCCTGAAAAAGAGGCGCTATTGTAGGCAAACCCGAAATGGAACATTATAAACATCAGGACATTTTATAGCGGAAATCGGACATTATGAGCTGGCTGAACGCGAACGCCGAATTTAACCCTGACGAGCTGAATCAAAGCGTCATTGGCGTGCAGGCCGAGCTGGGTAACCATGACTCCGGCCTGCACCGGCACCGTATGGGCCAGTTGCTGTTCACCCGTGAAGGCTGCGTAAAGCTGACGATACATGAAGGCCAGGTGCTGTCTTTGCTGCCGCCCGGTAAAGTCGCCTGGCTTCCCGGCGGCGTGAGCCACCGCGCTGAAATGAAAAATAGCGTGGCTTACCGCTCCATCTGGTTTGACCCGGAGCGCTACCCCACGCTTCCCGCCGCAGCAATCGTGCTCAACGCTACGCCGCTGCTTCACGAACTGCTGGAGAGAATGTCAGCCAGCCCGTGGGAAACAAACTGGGAGCAGGGAGCCGCTCAGCACATGGCAGCACTTTGTGTCGCCGAGCTTGAGGCCGCCCGAGAAGAGCCGATGACTCTGCGTTTCGTGCAGGATAAACGGCTGCGCCATCTCAGCGGCGATGAGCTGCCACCGCAGTTGCACGAACTTGCCGCCGTGACTGGCGCAAGCGAGCGAACCATCGGCCGTATTTTTCGCCGCGAAACCGGCCTGTCTTATCAACAATGGCGCCAGCAGTGGCGGCTGATGAAAGCGGTTGAAATGTTGGCAAGCGGGGAGCGGATATCCGCCGTAGCCGGAGCGCTGGGCTTCTCAAGCGACAGCGCCTTTATCTACTTTTACCGCAGCCTGACCGGGCAAACGCCGGGCATGCTGTGATACAAAGCCACTGCCAACAACTCAGCCATACGCAGTGCCGCTCATTGCCGCCAGCACGCCCGCAGAGCCTCTATCAATCAGGTTCAGAAATACGCTCGCCGCAGCGGCATTATCCTGGTTTTTACTGAAGTGGCGATGAGCCTGGATAAGCGCTGCGCTCCACGTAGCCAGCAGCAGAGAGGCTGCAAGCTGGGTCTCTGGATTCTGGAAATATCCCCCAGCCAGCTCGCACGCAAGCGCCTGAGTGAATTCATCGCGGATTGCTCTGGCACGCGCCTTCAGCGCTTCGCTATTTTCGATGGTGGAAACAAACCCCTGGCCCGCCACCGAGAAAGCAACCAGCGGGCTGCCCTGCTCCACTAGTTGATGGGCAAAACGGCGCAATGCTTCAACCGGGCCAATGCCCGTATCCCGCAGGCTAAGCGCGCTACGCAGCATCTCCAGCCCCTCTTCTTCACGGTCAAAAAACATGTCTTCTTTACGCGGGAAATGGTTAAACACCGTCATACGCCCCACGCCGGCCTCGGCGGCAATTTCATCAATCGTCACCTGCTCAAAACCATTTTCCAGAAACAGCCGGGTGGCAACGTTAGAGATTCTTTGCCGGGTGGCCAGGCGATTAAGCGTTCGACGATCGGATGACATTGACAGAATCCTTGCTGATGGATAATTATGTACTGAGTATATATTGGTACTTAGTACAGGTAAACCATGAACAAAGCCCTTGTGGTTATTTTCTCCGCCATCTGCCTTGATGCCGTTGGTATCGGTCTGGTGTTTCCTATCCTTCCCAGGCTGCTGGAACAGGTCACGCAGAGTCAGGACATTGCCCACTGGATAGGCATCATGACCGCGCTTTATGCGCTGATGCAGTTTGTCTTTGCCCCTTTGCTGGGTGCATTAAGCGACAATTATGGTCGCCGCCCGGTGCTGCTGATTTCGCTGGCAGGTGCGGCCATTAACTATCTGATTATGGCCTTTGCCCCTCAGCTGTGGATGCTGCTGCTCGGCCGCGCCATAGCCGGGCTAACCAGCGCCAACGTTTCGGTCGCGATGGCCTATATCACCGATGTTACCCCGGAGGATAAACGCGCTCGCCGTTTCGGGCTGTTTAACGCTATGTTTGGCGCGGGCTTTATTATCGGCCCGGTGTTGGGTGGGCTGCTTGGGGATTACTGGGTACGCCTGCCGTTTATCGCCGCCGCCGTCCTCAACGGCTGCAATCTGCTGATGGCGCTATTTATGCTGCCGGAATCACGCCAGCCGGAACGCCAGCCAGAACGCCAGCCGGAACGCCAGCCTTTCAGGCTGGCCACGCTCAACCCGCTGCTGCCACTGCGTAAAATTTTCGCCATGAAGGGGCTTATCCCGATTGCGCTGGTATTTTTCATTTTAAGCGCCACCGGCGAGGTCTACGGCACCTGCTGGGCGCTGTGGGGATTTGATACTTTCGGCTGGAACGGCCTGTGGATTGGGCTTTCGCTGGGGGCTTACGGCATTTGCCAGACGCTGACCCAGGCGCTACTTCCCGGCCCGGTAACCCGGGTGCTGGGCGAGCGGGGTGCGGTGCTGTTCGGGATTGCCAGCTCCTGCGCGGCGTTGGCGATGCTGGCTTTTACTCAGCAAGGCTGGCTGGTGTTTGTGATTATGCCGCTGTTTGCCCTCGGCGGAGTAGGCACCCCGGCGCTACAGGCTTTAGCTACCCGCAAGGTAGATTCCGGCAGCCAGGGGCAATTACAGGGCATTCTCGCGTCGTCGGTTAGCCTGGCGTCGATAATTGCTCCGCTGGGCTTTTCCAGCTTCTACTTTGTGGTGCAAAAGCAGTGGCCCGGCGCTATCTGGTTATCAGTGATTGTGGTGTACGCCGTCGCGGTGCCGCTGGTGCTGCTCGGCACCAGAAGCAGGCAGGCGGAGCAGCCGCAGCGCCTGTAGTCAGGTCGCGCTGTGTTTGTCGGCGCAGGTCACGATGTCCGGCTTGCTCATAATGACTTTATCGGTCCCGTAGCGCGTAATGTTCAGCATCGCGTTGCCGATGTCGATAATGGATAAAAAGCGCTTCCCGGTAACCGCGCTGATAAGCCGCATTATCGGTGCGATGACGATATATAACAGCCGATAAGCCGGAGTGCGGGACTGGACATCCGGCGTCGGCAGAATAAACGCCGGGCGGAAAATGGCGACATTGCCAGTAAACAACGCCTGTAGCTTGTTTTCCACTTCGCCGCGCACCCGAGCCCACATCTGTGAACTCTTGCCGCTGGCGTCAGCCCCCGCGCCGGATACATAAATAAACTTCATCTGCGGGCTGCTGGCCTTGAGCTGTTCCGCAACGCGCAGCGTCATATCGTAAGTGACCCGGCGATAAACCTCTTCGCTGACGCCGGATGAGCTGATCCCGGCGCAGAAGAAGCAGCCATCAACGTCGCTGAACAGCGGGTCTGATGCATCAAAGGTCAGCAGATCTTTATTTACGATATAGCGCACACGCGGGTCAGCAACGCCTTCAGGCTCGTTCCTGACCAGCAAAATAATCTCGCTAACGTCTTTCGCCGCCAGGCTTGCCCGCAGCACGCCCTGCCCGACCATGCCGCCAGAACCAACAATCACAATTTTCATCAGCAGTACCTGTTAAAAAGTAGAGTCAGGCAGAAATAGCACGCCACATCATTCCAAAGCCCAGTTCCAGCAGCGCTTCTTTATCCGCTGGGTGTTTTGCAATTTGCTCGCTGGTAGCATCGGAAATATTCTGGATAACGGCGTAGATAAACGCTTTGCTTTCGGTGACGAACAGCGACTGCTTAATTGCGTTATCAAACATTTTATCCGCCTGGTTTAGCGCCTCCGGCGTGCTGGCGATGGTTTCCGACGTTAGCAGCTCTGACACCGTCAACAACCTGAGCACCCGCTTCCCTTCAGGATTTCTCAGCGACCATTCGGTGTAGCCCCGCCAGATATGCAATATCTGAGTGCGAAATTCGGCATCCTTCGGGTAACCGGCGACCAGCAGGTCGGACATATCCTGCTTCAGCATCAAATACACTTCATTAAGCAGCTGCTCTTTGGTCGGAAAGTAGGTAAACAGCGTTCCTACCGCCACACCGGCACGTTTAGCAATGCTGGCCGTCGTGGCCGATAAACCACTTTCGGCAACCGTCTGCACCGCCGCTTCAAGAAGTGCCGCATGTTTTTGCGGGCTTAGTGGTCTTGCCATTATTACGCCTCCGGGGCCGGTAAATTCAGTGAGCACAGTGTAATAGATTTAGCCGCCTGGATTTTAGCTTTGCTTTCCTCCCGCCGTTTGCGGGAGGAACGGTGTTACTCGGGAATAAACCCGGTTTTGCCTTCAATAGCGACGGAGACGGAAATCTCCTGCTGCGACTCCAGAGATTGCAGGCTTTTTTGGTAGCTGCCTTTAAGGATCTGGAAGGCGTCCGCGCCCAGAACGGTACGCAATTCCGGTTCCGGCTGCTGGCTCAGGGTATAGATGGCGTTCGCCATTTTAACCGGGTCACCTGAGTTACTTTCTTCACCGTGCTCGGCAATCCAGCGGCGTAGTTGACCCACGGTGCCGTCTTTGTAGGCCGCGGTTTCTTCGGTCCAGCGCACGTTGGCCTGGAAGTTGGTTTTAATCGAGCCAGGTTCGATGATTTGCACCTTGATATTAAATTCAGCAACCTCCTGGGCAACTGTCTCGGCAAAACCTTCAAGACCATATTTAGCCGCGTGATAAAACGCACCGCCGGGGAAAGCAACGCGCCCGCCCATGCTGGAAACGTAAATCAGGCGTCCCTGTTTCTTAGCCCGCAGAGCCGGAAGGAAAGCACGCGTAATGTGTACCGGGGAGAGCAGGTTTAAAGCAAATTGATGCTCGATTTCCTGCTCGCTAAACTCTTCCATTGCGCCAATAATCGCGCCGCCCGCGTTGTTCACAATAATTTCGCTGTCGGCGTGCTTTTTAGCGATTTCCGGCAAGCTGGCAAAATCCGTTACGTCCAGCTTCTCAACAACAAGCTGCGAGGAGAATTGCTGGCTCAGCTCTGCCAGAGCTGCCGGATTACGTACGGCGGCAACTACGGCGTGCCCGGCTTCCAGTACGCGACGGGTCAGCGCCAGGCCAAGGCCGCCGGAAGCACCGGTGATAAACCACTTTTCAGTTTTAGACGTCATCTTTTTCCCCTTAGTTATCAGGCGCTGCACGCTGCCGGTAAGGCTTTTGTGCGGTGTATTACGGCCAACCAATAAATGACTGACCACTCACTCAATTATAAGATTGGCGATTTTATTTGCAATACATGACGGTGAAATTTATTCGCCCGGCAGTCGGAGGGGCGATTTAAAATGAGTTTTATCAGTCCGATACAGACAGAATTTTTTCTGATGGGCAAGGGAAAAACCAGGGGGGAGCGTTCGATAAAGCAGCATATTGCGCCAGGAAGCGTTTGTAGCGCGATCTGGCCACACTCAAGCAGCAGATAAAACAATAAAGCCCGAAGTGTTGAGACTCAGGGCTTTATTGTATCCGACACGGCATTTTAGAATGTTTGCCAGTGCCCCTCTTCTTCTCTTTTTGGCACCCTGCGCGGCACGGGCCGGGCCGATTGTACAATTTTAGCTTCATCATTATCGCCGAGGCGTAATGTGCTGGTTCTTTTTTCCAGCTCAAATACCTGTTTATTCAACACTTCGGAAGAACCGGCCAGTTCTTCAACCACCGCAACATTTGTCTGGGTGGCTTTTTCCAGTTCGGACAGCGCGCTGGTAATTTGCTGAATCCCTTTTTCCTGCTCGTTTGTTGAGATAAATATATGCCCCATTAGCGCATCAATATTTTCCGACCCGGAAACAATATCCTTCATATTTTTTTCCGCTTCGGACACCAGACTTGCGCCCTGTAATACGTTTTGATTAGTAATATCAATCAGTGATTTAATATTCTTGGCGGACTCAGAGCTTTTATGCGCCAGGTTTCTTACTTCGCCCGCTACCACCGCAAAACCTTTTCCATGCTCGCCGGCACGCGCCGCTTCAACTGCGGCATTCAGCGCCAGGATATTGGTCTGGAAGGCAATGCTGTCGATGATGGTAATGATTTCCGTCATCTTATTGGCGCAGTCGGTAATCGAGGTCATATTGCTGGTCAGCTTCTGCATCAGGTCGCTGCCGTGGTTAGCCGAACGGTGCGCTCCGCTGGTGATACCGCTGAGCTGGCGGGTGCTTTCAGCATTATTTTTGGTACCCGCCGAAATCTGCTCCATGCTGGCAGCGGTCTGGATAAGCATCGCCGACTGCTGCTCGGTTTTCACCGACAGCGTCGCGCTTTGGTGCGCCAGATTTTCAGATAATGTATTGGCAGACTGGGAAGATTTACGAATATCCATTACCAGGGTAGTAATTTCGGCCGAAAGCGTATTTATACCGGGAATTAAGCGCCCGGCGCAATTATTACCAAACTCAGGAATATGCACCGACAAGTTCCCGGAGTTTATCTCATCTATGCTTCTTTTAACGTTATTAATCGGCCGTACAAGATATATCGTCATATACGTCCAGAGCGAGGTCAGCAATATTGCCCAGGCAATATTTAACATTATCAGAACATAAAGATTCGCAGATAAACTGAACGCCAATAAATCGATGACTAAAAACGATATCGCTAAAAAGAAGAAAATAACGCTGCGAACGCTGGCATTCTTAAGCATAAGTAATCCTGTGACTTGCACGGGGGGGTATATTATTTATTACCTGGATTGATAGAAAAGCCATCGCCCAAAAAAGATTGAAGTTATATGCTTCCGTAAGCCAACTTGAAGGATTTTTAATCCGCACTTTTAGATTAAGAACGCCGCCTTTATCAATATATCCAAAGCCTCTCCACCGACGCAAGAGCGCGTACACAAGCCGACTGATTAGTGACTTGCATTTTGATAGTTACCATGTCAATTTGAGGGCAAATGACATTCGCCCTCAGGCCAGACCATGAAAAATGAACCGCTGTGCAACGCTCCCTGCCCCATCGCCCGCAGCCTCGGCCGCATCGGTGATAGCTGGAGCATCATGATCCTGCGTGATGCCTTCGCCGGATTTACCCGCTTCGATGAGTTCCAGAAGAGCAGCAACGTCGCGCCAAACATTCTGTCGCGCCGCCTGAAGGAGTTAGTAGACGACGGGCTGCTGGAAAAAGTCTGCTACAGCAGCACGCCGCCTCGCTATGAATACCACCTGACGCAAAGCGGCCGCGACTTCCGCATAGTCCTGCTGGCGCTGGCCGAATGGGGTAGCCGCCACTTCTCACCGGAAGGCCGCCAGATGCAGCTGGTGGAAAATGAAACCCAGCGTCCGGTAGAGCCGGTAATGGTCGATAAGCAAACCGGGGAGGCTATCGTTCCGGGCAAGTACACCATGGTTCCCGGCCCTGCCGCTTCGCCGATGATGAAATACCGCCACGAATACCTGCTGCGCAAGCGCGCGGGCGAAGTCGGGCAGAAATTCCAACCTGAACCTTACAGAGACGCCAACAATGAATCCGGCCAGTAAGAAAAAAATGCTCACGCTGGCCGTACTCGGCGCGGCGATTCTGGCGGCGGCAGGTTATGGTGCCCACTGGTGGCACGCCGGGCGCTATATGCAGTCTACCGACGATGCCTACGTTGGCGGCGATATCAGCGCCATATCCACCAAGGTTTCTGGGTACATTCAGCAGCTAGCCGTGCAGGACAATATGGCGGTGAAAAAAGGCGACCTGCTGATTCGTATTGACGATCGTGATTATCAGGCCGCGCTGGCAAAAGCCCGTGGCGAGGTTGCGGCCCAACAGGCAGCGCTGGCGGATATCGCAGCAACAAGGCAGTTACAGCAGGCCACAATTATGGGTTCTTCTGCTTCGCTTGCAGCAGCAACAGCGGCAACGGAGAAATCGGCAAATGATAACCGCCGCTACGGCGCGCTGGAGGCGACGAGCGCTATTTCAGCCCAGACACGCGACAATGCCTCCGCCGATTACCGCCGCGCCAGAGCCGAACAAAGCAAAGCCCTGGCGGATAAAGCTGTAGCCGAACGCCAGCTGGCGGTGCTCGACGCTCGCGAAAAACAAACCCAGGCCGCGCTGGAGCAGGCACAGGCTAATCTGGCGCTGGCAAAACTTAATCTCAGCTACACCGAGATCCGCGCCCCGTTTGATGGCGTAATCGGCAACCGCCGCGCCTGGTCAGGCTCTTTTGTCAGCAGCGGCACGCAATTACTTTCGCTGGTCCCCTCCGGGGGGCTGTGGATTGACGCTAACTTTAAGGAAAACCAGCTGGCGCACATGCGCGCCGGGCAGCCGGTAACCGTGGTTGCGGACGTGCTGCCAGACCACACTTTTAAAGGCCATATTGCAAGCCTTGCACCGGCTACCGGCTCGCGCTTCAGCATTCTTCCGGCTGAAAACGCCACCGGCAACTTCACCAAAATCGTTCAGCGCGTGCCGGTTCGCATCGCTCTGGAAGGCGATGGGGCGAAACTTGACGTGCTGCGTCCGGGGCTGTCGGTCATTGTCACAGTCGATCAAAAGAGCACCCGATGAGTAGCACCCAGGCCGTTCCGCTGCCTCAGGGCATATCTATGCCGATGGGGAAAAAGATCTTCGCCTTCGCCAGTATGTGCATGGGGATGTTTATTGCGCTTATCGACATCCAGATTGTCTCCGCTTCGCTACGGGACATCGGCGGCGGCCTGTCAGCAGGCGACGATGAAACCGTCTGGGTGCAAACCAGCTACCTGATCGCCGAGATCATTATTATTCCGCTTTCGGGCTGGCTGGCGCGGGTGATGTCGACTCGCTGGCTGTTTGCCGCTTCGGCCGCGGGCTTTACCCTGATGAGCCTGCTGTGCGGCTGGGCGTGGAATATCCAAAGCATGATAGCCTTCCGCGCATTACAAGGGCTGGCTGGCGGCTCAATGATCCCGCTGGTTTTTACCACCGCCTTCGCCTTTTTCCAGGGAAAGCAGCGGGTGATCGCAGCCGCAACCATTGGCGGCCTTGCTTCGCTGGCTCCAACGCTGGGGCCGACGGTCGGCGGCTGGATCACTGAAAATTTTAACTGGCACTGGTTATTCTTTATTAACGTCGTGCCCGGCATTTATATCGCCATCGCCGTGCCGCTACTGGTAAAGGTGGACTCGCCAAATCCCTCCCTTCTGCGGGGGGCGGATTATTTCAGTATTCTGCTGCTCGCCGCCTCGCTGGGCTGCCTGGAATATACCCTTGAAGAAGGCCCGCGCTGGGGCTGGTTTGACGATGCAACGCTGACCACCACCGGCTGGATAGCGCTGCTGTGCGGCATCGCCTTTATTGTTCGCACCCTGCGCCACCCGCAGCCGGTCATGGATCTGCGCGCCCTGCAGGACAGAACTTTCAGCCTCGGCTGTTACTTCTCGTTTATGGCCGGAGTCGGCATTTTTGCCACCATTTACTTAACCCCTCTGTATCTCGGCACGGTGCGCGGTTTTAGCGCCCTTGAGATTGGCCTGGCGGTCTTCTCCACCGGTTTGTTCCAGGTGATGTCTATCCCCTTCTACTCATGGCTGGCTAACCGGGTCGATCTACGCTGGCTGCTGATGGCCGGGCTGGTGGGCTTTGCTTTCTCAATGTACAGCTTCGTGCCGATCACCCATGACTGGGGGGCCGATCAGTTGCTGCTGCCGCAGGCTTTTCGCGGCCTGGCTCAGCAGTTTGCCGTCGCGCCAACCGTAACCTTAACGCTCGGTAGCCTGCCTCCGGCCCGCCTGAAGCTGGCATCCGGCCTGTTTAATTTAATGCGTAACCTGGGCGGCGCTATCGGCATCGCCCTGTGCGGAACGGTACTTAACGACAGAACAAACCTGCATTACAGCCGCCTGGCGGATCATTTAAATAACGCCAACCTGGCGATGAGTGATTTTGTTCAGCGTGGTACGGCAAACCTGCTCACCCAGGGGATATCGCCGGATGCCGCCGCCACGGGGGCGCTGAAGAATCTCTCATCGCTGGCGCTACGCGAGGCACGAACCCAGGCATTCTCGGATGCTTTTTATCTGATAATGATAGGTTTTTTAATTGCCGCGCTGCTGGTTCCGTTGATGAAAAAACCGCAGGCACAGTGATATCCCGGAGAGGCGTTATACGTCGGGTGGAGTATCTTTAACTGGCGGTTTCAAACGCCTGCTGTAGCCATGCTTTGAACTCCTGCACATCCCGCCTGCCGGCTTTTTCAGGGCTGGTCACAAAGTAATAATTCGCACCGGGCAGCGCGCCCGGCAGGGCGATATGCAGCAACCCCTGCTCCAGCGCCCGGCGAATCAACAACTCGCTGGCAAGCAATACGCCCTGCCCGGCAATGGCGGCCTGGATGGCGTGCGTTTCATCATCAAAACGGATCCCCGACTGCACGGCTAAATCCGCCGGGCCGAAGACCTCCTTCCAGTGCTGCCAGCTTGGCTCGGGGCTGGGTACATGACGATTCTCAATATGAAACAGCGTTAGCCCGGCCAAATCCTTCGGGCTGTGGAGCTTAAGCTGAGGGCTGGCTACCAGCACAAATTTATCCTGATGCAACAGCGTACTTTCAAGCGCGCTGTCCGCCTGCATGCTGTAGCGGATCGCGCAGTCTGCCATCGTCCCGCGCAGGTCGGCCAGCTCAACACTGCTGTGGAAACGCAGCTCCAGCTCAGGGTGCTCGCGATGCAGAGAAGGCAGGCGCGGCACCAGCCAGTTGGTGAGAAAATTAGAGGTGGTGCTGAGCGTCAGCGCCCCCGGCAGAGCCGTGTGATCGATAACCTCCACCGCCTCGCGCAGCGTAGTGAATATATGCCCGGAAGCGCGAAACAAGATCTCCCCGGCACCGGTTAAAGCCACGCCGCGCGCGGAACGGACAAACAACCGCTGATTAAGCGATTCTTCCAGCGCGCGAATTTGGTGGCTGATGGCGGTTGGCGTTACGCCAATTTCCCCGGCCGCGGCTTTAAAGCTGGCGTGGCGGGCAACGGCGTCAAAAGCCCGAATAGCGGAGAGCGGCGGCAATCGGCGTAATTTCATGAATGAATTTAACTCATCTTTTGCTGAAAAATATGATTTTGATTGCCCTACCAAACCGGGCGTAGCCTGTTGCTGACGGCAATAATCCAATGAGGATTATTCATCCTATACAGATTAACAGGAACCTCCGATGACTCAAATCAATGCGATGACAGCGCCCGCCTCCACGCGCTATATCGCTTTGCTGGCTCCCGGCATTGCTCAGGCGCTGATCGCGCTGGACTACGCGATTGTGTACGTGGCGCTGCCTACCCTCGCCCACGAATTGAATCTTTCGCTCAGCGAGATGCAGTGGGTCGTCTCCCTCTATGGTTTGACGTTTGCTGCACTGCTGTTATTGGGCGGAAGCCTGTGCGACAGGCTCGGGGCGCGCCGTATTTTCAGCATTGGCATGGCGCTTTTTTTGCTTTCATCCGTCCTGGGTGGCCTGGCACAAAGCGGCGGGATGCTGCTGATTGCCCGCTGCGGGCAAGGGATCGCCGCCGCAATATTGCAACCGGCGGTCCTGGCGCTGATGGCGCAGCGTTTCCACGGCGAGGCTCACCGCCGCGCCCTGGCTATCTGGAGTTCGGTTGGCGCGCTGGGCCTGGTGGCAGGCGTAATGCTGGGCGGCCTACTGGCCGCGCTGGACTGGAGAACTATCTTCTTTATTAACGTTCCGCCGGGCTTAATTGCGCTGTGGCTGGTGCGCCGGGACTATTTGCCGCAGAGCCAGAACGGAGAAACGCACCGCACCGGGATCGGCGCTCTGGTGGGCTGCGCGGCTGCGGGGGCGCTGGTTTGGGCGATGACGCGTTATGCCGAAACCGGCGCAGTTGACTACTCAGCCAATCGCCTTGCCGTTGCCATGCTGCTGCTTTTTGTTTTGCATGAGCGTTATGCTCCCCGGCCGCTGCTCGCCCGCTCGCTAAGGGCATTACCGGGCCTGCAAAGCAGCTGGCTCAGCAGCGCCTGTTATATGGCAAGCGTCGGCAGTCAGTTTTACGCCATGACGCTACTTTGGCAGCAAACGCTTCACCTGGATCCCGTCACCACCGGGTTGATGTTCACACCTCTGGCGCTGCTGATTGTCGCGGGCAACGCGCTGTATACCCGCCTTAGTGCCAGTTATTCCAACGCGCTTGTGCTGGGTATTGGCTTCGCCTGCTCTGCTCTGGGATTGTGGTTGCTGTCTATCTCGCTGAACGATCTGCTTTCCGTAATCTTTATTGTGGGGATTGCCCTGAGCGGCCTGGGCCACGGTTTAATTTTCCCGGCGATGTTTGCCGTGGGGCTGACGGCGGTTCCGCTCCAGCAGCAGGGACGCGCCAGCGCGCTGATGGCAACCAGCCAGTATATGGCGGGCGCGATGATGCTGGCCGCTATCTCCGTTATTCTTGGCACCGGCCCGACTATGACCGACTGGGCGGCGGTGTTCCGCGTTTTGTGCGGCGCGGCGCTGGTCGGCATGTTGATTGCCTTGTGCACAGGCGAGCGGCAGGCAGCGAAATAAGCTCTGAATGACGCCGGCTGGATGAATGCTACATTTATACTAAATGTTTAATTCTTATCCCTTATCATCCAGCTTTCCCCGCGTTAAGGAATCCGATAATGACTCAGCAAACTGAACCGGCTGGCGGCAAAAACTATCTCGCTCGCCTGGCTGCCGTGCTGCTGACGGGCGTGCTGGCCGGTATCGCGGGGATGTTACTGGCGCTGATCCTGCATGCTATTCAGCATCTGGCCTTCGGCTACAGCCTGGATCGGCTCATCAGCAGCGAAACTTTCCTTGAGGGCGTCACAGGCTCGCAGCATCTGCGGCGGCTGGCGGCCATTATTGGCGGTGGGGCGGTTGCCGGTTTTGGCTGGTGGCTGCTGGCGCGATACGGTAAAAAACGCGTTTCGATTACCGCCGCGGTCGCCTCTCCTTCTACGCCCATGCCCACTGGCACAACGACCCTTCACGCCTTGCTGCAAATTATTACCGTAGCGCTCGGCTCCCCGCTCGGGCGCGAGGTCGCTCCGCGAGAAATGGGCGCCCTGGCGGCAGGAATTGTGGCACGCAAATTTGGCCTGTATGAAAACGAGGCCAGGACGCTCATTGCCTGCGGTGCCGGGGCCGGGCTGGCGGCGGTTTATAACGTTCCGCTGGCGGGCGCGCTGTTTACGCTGGAAGTTCTGCTGCTTTCATTTAGCTGGGAAAAAGCGCTGGCGGCGGTTATTACCTCCGCGGTGGCGGCATGGGTTGCCACACTCGGTTTAGGCGACGAATCTCAATATCATTTCACTTCGTTTGCACTCCCTCATTCCTTTATGGGCTGGGCAATTATCGCAGGCCCGCTGCTTGGCGTGGCCGCCTGGCTGTTCCGCAAGGCGACCACGGGCGTGCGGACCCGGGTCAAAACCAACTGGCAGATGCCGGCGTTTTGCCTGCTGGCATTTTCCCTGCTGGCGGCGTTAAGCCTCTGGTTCCCTCAGTTACCGGGGAATGGCAAGGGTCCGATGCAGCTGGCTATCAGCAACGGCCTCGGCTTTTACGCCGCGGCAATTCTGCTGGCCCTGAAACTGGTGGTCATTCTTGCCGTACTCCGCGCGGGGGCAGAAGGCGGGCTGCTGACGCCAGGATTAACGGTTGGCGCCCTGCTGAGTTTGCTGCTGGCTATTTTCTGGCAGATGCTGTTCCCCGGCGGGGACATCGGCAGCTTTGCGCTGGTTGGCGGCGCGGCCTTCCTTGCGGCATCAATGCAGATGCCGATAACCGCCGTAGCATTGGTCATGGAGTTTACCCATATGGACCACAGTTATTTTGCTCCAACGCTGCTATGCGCCGCCGGAGCATTTATTACCTGCCGAATTCTGGACAAGAAGTATCTGTACTGAGAGCACGCGAGCGCTGCTGCTTGTAAGCGATGCGGTTGTCTTCGTCAAAAAGAAGCATAAACAGATAGCGGCGGATAGTGCGGAGTGAAAGAAGCCCGGTATCCCACAAAGGCTACCGGGCGAGAAGCTTAAAAACCGTTATTTCACTTCATTCGCATCAGCATTTCTCAGCATATTTCTCACCGGGATAATCAGAGCGGCCAGCACAACGGCGCAGATAACCAGGGCCATAGAAACATGGGAAAACAGATCCGGCATCGAGCTTAGCTGTTCTTTATTAATGTGCCCCCCCATGATACCGGCAGCAAGGTTGCCCAACGCGCTGGCACAGAACCAAAGCCCCATCACCTGTCCACGCATTTTCTGCGGCGCAAGCAGGGTCATGGTCGCCAGCCCAATTGGGCTGAGGCAAAGCTCACCAAGCGTTAGCAGCAGGATGCTCCCCACCAGCCAGAACGGCGAAACGCCGCTTTGCGTAGCCAGCACCTGGTTTGCAGCCGCCATCATCACGGCAAATCCCGCAGCGGCAAACAGAATGCCGATGACAAACTTCGTCATGCTACTCGGGTTCATATTGCGCTTAGCCAGAGAAGGCCAGAACCAGCTGAACACAGGCGCTAACAGGATGATAAACAGGGCGTTGATAGACTGGAACCAGATAGTAGGGATTTCAAACGCCCCCATCTGGCGGTCGGTATAATCGCGCGCAAAGATGTTAAAAGAGGTTGGCTTCTGCTCAAACGCCGACCAGAAGAATGCCGCCGCTATCAGCAGAATAAGGCAGGCCAGCAGGCGGGAACGCTCGCTGCTGGTCAAGCCCGCAAAGAAGAACATAAACAGAAAATAGATGCCCACGCAGGTTGAGATGATATAAGCGGAGCTTTTGGCGATAACCGTCGGGTTAAACGGAATAGTACCGTTAGAAATCAGTACCACCAGCCCGGCAAGCAGCACCATCGCCAGCGTGACCCATTTACCCACGTTTTTGCGCTGAACGGTCGGGTGATTCCAGGTCGAATCCAGGCCAACTTCTTTGTCATAGCGGCGCATCTGTGGAATAGCGTAGAAACGGAAAATAAACAGAGCGACCAGCATGCCCAGGCCACCAAGGCCGAAGCCCATATGCCAGCCATATTTTTCGTGCAGCGGGCCGATAATTAACGGGGCGATAAACGATCCCATATTAATGCCCATATAAAACAGCGAGAAACCACCGTCGCGGCGGGTATCTTCTTTTTTGTACAGCGTGCCGACCATCACCGTGATACAGGTTTTGAATAACCCGGTTCCCAGCACTATCAGCAGCAGGCCAATAAAGAAGAAGGTGTTGGTCAGGAATGCCGACATGGCGATAGACAAGTGACCAAGAGCAATGATCAAAGAGCCATACCAGACCGCACGACGCTGGCCCAGCCAGTTATCGGCTAACCATCCACCCGGCAAAGAAGTTATGTACACGCCCCCGGCGAAAATCCCGACAATGGCGGATGCCTGGTCGATTGGCAGCCCCATCCCCCCCTGTAAGAGCGCGGCGCTCATAAACAGGATCAGCAGCGGGCGAACGCCGTAGAAGGAGAATCGCTCCCACATTTCTGTGAGGAATAGCGAACTTAGCGGGTACGGATGCCCGAAAAAGGTTTTTGTTTTAGTCGCAGAATGGTTCATCTGTGAACTCCCATTGGTTATCTTTTGTGAGGCGGTGTTGATAAAAGCGCCGACATCAGCACTCAGGTATCGTTTTTATCAAAATGCTAACAATTAGCGGCGAGCGACACTTTAGCGTAGTTCATTAGGAAATCACTCAGTAACGAAGCGGATTCATTGCCAATTACCCACTTTTTAGATGAAAAGTCGATTTAAATCGCATTTTTCACGATAAATGATGACAAAAGAAGGGTTGTATATTGACAATCAAGCAGTTCATTATTTTTAAAAATAATCATTGAAAACAATGAATTAATAAGAATTACCTCTACTTTACCCTCTGCCACAATAAAACCTATAAATAGTCCGCCTTTAACCTAATGGGCAGCAGCAATGCAGCGTCTACTCCTCGCACGCTTTTTCTCCCTGGCAACTATTGAAATACTCGTCTGGATTGTTCCGCTGACACCACCTGTCAAACCTCTGAAGTAGCATTAGCCCTATGCGGCCTATCAAAATTGATAGTGTTTTAGATTTTAGTTTTCACCGTTTATGCCGTTAATGACTACTCAAAGAGTCACTTAAGACAAATCAGGCAGCAGGAATTTTCTCCCGCTGCGGTGGTTAGCTTTTCAATACCGCGTGCTCCTGGACAAAAATGAAAAACGACACCAGCAAGAAACACGACCTGCTTATTAACCGGCTATGCGAAACCTTCGGCGCGCTTTATCAAGGCAATGCCATCGACAAAAACTGGCTGTGTGCCCAATTTGGCGTAACGGAACGAACGGCCTACCGCGATCTGGCGCGGCTTGCACCCGTTTTGGATGAAATATCAAACGGGCGTTACAAACTGAGCGAGCATCTGCTGCCCTCGCTGCACGCCGGGCATCTCGCCGAGTTCGCTAATTTTGCCGGGGTAGCGCACCTGTTCCCGCATAACGACGGGCAGTCTCTGCGTAAGCGTATGAAGAAGGTAGAGAACATAACAATTCAGGGAGCGAGCAGCAGGGAGAATCGCCCATTCAGCGACCTGATAGACAAGCTGGATAAAGCAATTTCTGGCCGCCTGGAGACGCATTATGCCTACCGCGGTAAAAATAGAGCCGTACAGCCCTACCGCCTGATTAATCAATATGGCTTGTGGTATTTAGCCGCCGTAGAAGATGGCCATCTCAAGGCCTTTGAACTCGCACGAATTGAAGGCTTTAGCCTGTCTGATAAGCACTTCGCGTTAGATGAGGAAGTGATTGAGGAGCTAAACGCCACCACCGGTATTCGTTTTGGGAAACGTATTGAGGCCACGCTTTGGGTTTCTGCTCATGCCGCGGCCTATGTCACCCGACGGGCGCTTTTCCCCGCACAGCGCATCTTACAAACCCACGAAGACGGCAGCCTGACGCTAACAACAGCCATCAGCGACAAACACACCCTGTTCCGCTGGCTGCGCTACTGGCTGCCGGACATTCACATTGTGGCACCCGCTGTGCTGATAGAGGATTTTAATAAGGACTTTCAGTCCCGGGTAGCTACAGCGCACATACATAAAGATGCTGAGACATCTCATTTAACAAATCTATTAACTGAATGAGGGACCGCTTAATGGCTGATTCAAACGAGCCTCTGCACGAAAAATTATTGCAGCAGGCAGAGACTTTATTGAGGCAGGAGATCGCCGTTGGCAAACCTGTCGTTGCCGCATGGGGATTAATGAATGCCGGAAAAAGCTTTCTGCTGAATATGTTAACCAACCATATTCAAACCGAATGTTTTCGTACCAACGATATTCGTGAAACCGCTGAGCTAAAAGAGTTTGAAACCAACGAGTTTATCTTTCTCGACACGCCCGGTCTCGATGCGAATACCGGTGATGATTTGATAGCTCAGCAGGGTGCGGCAAAAGCGGACATTGTATTATTTGTTCACCAACCACAGGGTGAGCTTGAAAAAATCGAAATCGACTTTTTGCATAAGCTTAAAGAGTCTTTTGGACAGTACGCCGAAGAGAATATTGTTTTAGTGCTCAGTAAATCTGACGTTGAAAGCGAAGAAAAGATTGAGGCCATTAAAAAAAGAATGCTTGAACAGTGCAGGGATGACCTGGGTTTCAACCCCCGCTGCTATGCCATTTCTGGTTCGCGCTTTCATGCTGGTATGACGCTAAAGAAAGATGGCCTGGTGCGCGCCAGCCACCTTAACGATCTGGTAGAAAAACTCAATCAACTAAGGCGCGATTCCGGTGCGGTGAAACGCGAGCGCCATGGGATAGCCATTGATGAGCTTATTGAGGCCTTAAAGCAGGCCGAACTAGCGCTACGCGAGAAGCATCTGCTAACGACAACGGAAGTACGAGAAGGCTTCCGGCCTTTTGATAAAGCAATGAATGATTTCCAGGTATGGATGAAACGTAACCTGAAAAAATTTCCAGCCATATAAGGAGAAATGAAATGGCATTACCCTGGTTAATTGGCGCAGCAGTGTTGGGCGTTGGCGCATGGATAGCCTCCTCATCCAGTGACAACAGTAATTCAGGCGGAAACGGTGACGACGAAGAGCGCCGCCGCCGTGAACAGGCAGAGCGCGAACGCCATGAGCGAGAGAAACAAGAAGAGCGTCAGTCGATTAAAGCGGCTTTAAAAGAAGAAGGTAAACGGCGGAGCGTTGATTTCCAGATAACGCTGCAAGGCTGGGTTAACGTGCACTATCGTTCTACTCCGCCGTTCAAGGCCTCTATATTGCAGACGGGTAAACAGTACAAACGCGTTGTGGCACAAAACTTCTCAGAGAGTCACGGCCTCTCTTTATTAACCGATAGCACCCGCAAAAATCTCAATCAATTTGAAGCGTGCTATGACGTTGAGCTCACTAAGTCAGAAGCACTCAATGACGCCATCAATGAGATTTTGGGCTACCAGAAACAGTTGCAGAGATTACTCGACTCTCGCAAAAAGCTTGAGCAGAAGCGCCAGGAATTAAGTCGCTAAAACGGACGGGAACAAGACATGAACCAGGAAATGTTGCGCGAGGATCTGCTCGCTTCTTTTCAAGAGCTACAACGGCAATTTGATTCCTCTCTGGAGGAAGCCAAAGAGCTGGATAATCAATTCACTCAACGCTACAAGCAGTTTCACTCCAACCTGTCCGGACTTCTGGCTGACTCGCGAGCACAAGTGCCGAAAAACAGTCCGCTAAATCAAACCCTAACGACTTTCATCTCCGGGCTGGCGGCGCAGGATGCAGATTGGAAAGCTCGACTGGAAAATCAGAACAAGGGGCTGAGTTTCCGCAAGAACTTTGAAGACTCCCTGCTGGTGTATGTCTATGGAAAAGTTAAATCAGGAAAGAGCTCGCTCGGCAACTATATGGCATGGGGCCATACTGACCCGACAAGGGAACAGCATCAGTGCGGCGGAGCAAAACTTCAATATAGATCTTATGAAAATTCCAACGCCGAAAATGGCGACGGCGAGAATGAAGCAGAAAAGCAGGAAAAATTCCGCGTGGATGCCACGGAAGCAACCAGCTCTATACAGAGCTTTCGCCTGCCAGGCCTGACGTGGGTAGACTCTCCGGGACTGCACTCGGTTAGAATGCAAAACGGCGAGCTGGCAAAAGAGCATGCCGACCATGCAGATTTGATTCTCTATACCATGAAATCAGATGCCCCGGGGCGGGCCAGCGATCTTAAAGAAATTGTAGAGTTAAGCGGTAAAGAGAAAAATCTTATGCTGCTGCTCACCGGCAGCGACAAAAAAATACTCGACTGGGACGACGAGGCCGATGAGGAAATTGAGCGCGTGGTGATGAAACCACAGCAGGATCGTCAGTTGCAGCGTGACTATGTAAGAAAAGAACTTCAGGAAGCCAATATTGATGTTAAAAATGTGGCAATCCTGTCCGTCTCGGCGCGTTATGCGGAACTCAATGCAGATAATCCAGCTGCTATAAAAGACAGCGGTATGGGCCAACTGTTTACCACCTTACACCAGATTTCACAGCAGCATGGCGTGCGCATGAAACGTGCGGTGCCAATGACAAATTTCAAAAATTTCCTTTACTTATGCATTACAGAAGTGGCTCAGTATCACGAACTGACAGGCAAATTCACGAAGGACCTGCACAGCATCCGTCAGAGCCTCAGTAAAAAGACGATACCGGAAATACGCGAAGCCCAATTCACGATGCAGGCAGTCATCCAGACTAAATTCGACGAGCTGTCTGCCAGCCGTGATTACGAAGATAATATTAATGCATCGTTGAAAGCGGCTAAAACGCAGTGGGATAAACAGCTGAATATGCTTATCAGTCAAGCGCTGGAAAATATTCTTGCTGATGTGATGGCTAATTTTAAATCCACCGTAACCGCCACATGGAATTCGTCCTCGTTATCCCTGCCTCATTTTTCGATAGAAAAAACTATTCAGCAGATCCCTGACGGCTATACCAAAGGGACACGGAACCGTAACAGTGGTCTGGGCGGGCTAATAGGTGCGGGAGTCGGCTTTTTGATCGGCGGCCCCGCAGGTGCAGCGGCAGGTTCAATTATTGGTTCAGGGATCGGGGCGGCCGCTGGCGATGGCTCCCGGCAGAATACCCGTGACATCGAAATTGCAGTAGGGGATAACCTCAACGAGGTGCGCACCAGGACGTTGAGTACTTACAACGAAGCCATAGATAAAATCATTAGTGACGAGGTTCAGACACAATTTGAGAGCCTGTTAATCGATCTGGAAAATGCCTGCGCCACGATAAGCGACGAAATTGGAAATTTTGAAAAGGTATTGGGCGAGCTCAGAAAAAACGCGGAACATAAATTAATCAGCCAGGTGGATTAACATGATGGATATATCAGCAGCAGAACTCTTTAAAACCTATGACCTTGCGGCAGCACTAGTTGGCAAACATCCTGAATTAGCATCCGACTTTAAAGCAGTTCAACGCCAGTTCGATGATAAACGTAACCAGTCTGATGCCAGCATTATGGTTTATGGTGTTTACAACGCCGGGAAAAGTACGTTAATCAACGCACTTATCGGCCAGCAAGTCGCGGCCACCGGAGATATCCCTCTCACCAACAGCATTAATGCCTACAGCTGGAATAACGTTACGATCCTCGATACGCCAGGGGTGGATGCCCCGAAGGCTCATGAGAAAGTGACCCGTGAGCAATTGCTTAAAGCCGATGCAGTTATTTTTGTCGCTAACCCATCAGGCGCGGCAGAAGAAGAGAAAACCCTGCAAGCTCTGGTCGATATTTTACAGGCAAAAAAGAAGCTTTTTCTGGTGCTTAATGAAAAAGACAAAGCGGATGTAGATACCTTTACTCGCCTTAAAAATGATATACGTATCCGCCTGCAAGACCTGGCGGAAGCGAAGGGAATGCAGGATGTTCTGGGTGACATTCCCATTATGCTTGTTAACGCAGAAACGGCACTGCGAGCCAAACAAGAAAATAAAGAAAAGCTCCTGCAATTAAGCGGATTCCCTGCATTAGAGGCGGGGCTGACATCTTTTATTAACAGCATCGATAGCCAGCACATTTATGCTCGCCTGAGCGGAGAACTCAGTAAATTCCTCGACCATGTTCTGCTGACGCTGGAAAGGAATACCACCAGCGAAACCGTTCGCAGCTATGACTCTCTCCTTAAGAAAATCATCGAGCAACAACAAGCATGTCGTAAAAATGTTTTTGATGAGATTAAGCGTCAGAGCAAAGTTATGTATCAGGGATGCAAATCGGCACTTCACCAGGACTCCGGGCACGCACAGCCTAAAATCGAGGCTCTGTTTATTCAAGCAAGCGAGCAAATCGAAGCAGTACAAAAATACGAAATGGGTTACCTAATCCAACGCTTTGAGGATGACGTAGACTCCCTCGAGGCGGCTATCTTACGCCAGTCGAAAACCAGTGCCCCTGGAGCCCTCCCGCAGGCACCGGTTGACCAGAGCAGTGATACAAATACCGATAGCCCGGAAAAAAGCGACCTTAATATCGAAACGATCAATCAGGCCATCGGCTCGCTCAGCTCACTCGCGAAACCAGAGCATGTTGTTTCCACTTTGAAACTTGTGAAAGACTGGCTGCCATCCGTAATGAAAGGTATTGGGCCAAAAACCATGGAAAAATGGGGTGCGGCAGTAGTCGGAAAATGGATCCCTTACGTGGGGCCTGCAATTACCGTTATTAGCTCGTTATGGGATATTTTTGCCGAAGACGGTGAAAGCAAAAAAGCCCGTGAACAAAGCGAGCAGCATCGCCGTGAATGGGAACGCTTCCAGCAAGAAGTCGAGGATTTTGCCTCTACCACCGCGGCGCAATTCGAAGCCAACGCAGGCAAGCTACTTAGTGAAACACTGGACCCCTGGTTTAAAGCGCTTCTGGACAAGGTAAAGGCATCCAGGAACCTGGCGGCTCAGCAGGATGAAGCAATCAGCGAAACCGTATTCGAAGTACAGCAACTCGCCTCGCAACTCCGTTCCTTTTCATGAGTGAAATGGCCTTAACCCCCTTCCCGTGTAACGCCTGCGGCAAATGCTGTCGCAGGGTCAATGCCAGCCCCGAAACCGCGTTCCTCGATCGCGGGGACGGGACTTGCCATAACTTTCTCGAAGAAACACATCTATGCGCGATATACGAATCTCGCCCGCTAGTTTGTCGGGTGGAGGATTACTACCGCGCGCGGCTTCAGAATGTTATTTCGTGGGAAGAATTCGTCCGCGTTAATATCGCCATTTGCGAAAAACTTTAATTTGCTATTGCTAAGGTGATATTGGGAAAAGATAAAAAAGAGGTGCAGGACTGATTTTTTGGGCAAGCAGAAAGAGGAACTGGAGCGGGCGAAGGGAATCGAACCCTCGTATAGAGCTTGGGAAGCTCTCGTTCTACCATTGAACTACGCCCGCTTTAAGGTGCGTTAGGCATTATAGACTTTCAGTCCGCGCTGGCAAGAGCCTTTGCATCCAGGTGATGGTTTTTCAAGCACTTTTTCATTAACAAGAAGGTTTGAGGTAGCGCTGAGGGTCGATTGCGGTAGCGCGATAGCGAATCTGGAAATGCAGGCGAACCGAGTCTGCGCCGCTATTTCCCATAGTGGCAATCTTCTGCCCGGCCTTAACTTTCTCTCCGGTATTTACCAGCATCGTGTCGTTATGGGCGTAGGCGGTAATGTACTCTTCGCTGTGCTTAATCATCACCAGGTTACCGTAACCGCGCAGCTGGTTGCCAACGTAGACCACCGTCCCGGCCGCTGAAGCGTAAATTGGCTGCCCGCGTGAACCCGAGATATCGATGCCTTTATTACCGCCGTCGCTGTTTGAGAAAGGCTCAACAATGTTGCCTTTTGTCGGCCATAACCAGCAGCGGGAACCCACCGGAGGCGGAGCAACTTTCGCTATAGTGCCGCTGCCTGAGCTACGAGACGTAGAGGTATTTTTTGCGGTAGCGGTATTTTTAGGCCGCGCAGCCGATGCAGAACCTTTGACTCGCACCCGCTGCCCCACCTGTAAAGTGTAAGGCGCAGAAATATTATTAAGCCGTGCCAGCTCACCCACGCTGCTGCCGGTCATCCGCGAGATTCTGGATAACGTGTCGCCGCGTTTTACGGTGTAGACGGAACCGCTGAAGGTGCCTTCGTTGCGGGAGGTTTTGGCTGATTTCTGCGAGGAGCACGCCGTCAGCAGGAAGCTCATCAGTAAAATGAGGGCCGTAGCCTGCCAGCGTTTGAAGAAGCTTTCCTTGCTCAAATCAATCCTCGGGAACGTCGGGTTAATCAAAGAAGAGATCCCTCCCCGACGGGGAGGGACAGAGGCGTTACTTAACCGGGCGCAGAGCCGGGAACAGGATAACGTCGCGGATGGTGTGGCTGTTGGTGAACAGCATAACCATACGGTCGATACCAATGCCCAGGCCCGCAGTCGGCGGCAGGCCGTGCTCCAGAGCGGTAACGTAGTCTTCGTCGAAGAACATCGCTTCGTCATCGCCCGCGTCTTTCGCCGCAACCTGGTCAGCAAAGCGCTGAGCCTGGTCTTCCGCATCGTTCAGCTCGGAGAAGCCGTTGCCGATTTCACGGCCGCCGATGAAGAATTCAAAGCGGTCGGTGATTTCAGGATTCTGGTCGTTACGACGTGCCAGCGGAGAGACTTCTGCCGGGTATTCGGTAATGAAAGTCGGCTGAATCAGATGGCTTTCAGCCACTTCTTCGAAGATCTCGGTCACTACGCGGCCCAGGCCCCAGCTCTTCTCGATTTTAATACCGATAGACTGGGCAATGGCCACCGCTTTATCCATATCGTCGAGGTCGGCGATGTTGGTTTCAGGACGGTGTTTTTTGATAGCTTCGCGCATGGTGAGTTTTTCGAACGGCTTGCCGAAGTCGAAGATCTCTTCACCGTATTTCACTTCGGTGGTGCCCAGAACGTCCTGTGCCAGGGTGCGGAACAGGGACTCGGTCAGCTCAATCAGATCTTTATAATCCGCATACGCCATGTAGAGTTCCATCATGGTGAACTCTGGGTTATGGCGCGGAGAGATCCCTTCGTTACGGAAGTTACGGTTGATCTCGAATACGCGATCGAAACCGCCAACCACCAGACGCTTCAGATACAGTTCCGGCGCAATACGCAGGTACATATCGATATCCAGCGCATTGTGGTGGGTGATGAACGGGCGAGCGGACGCGCCGCCAGGGATCACCTGCATCATCGGGGTTTCAACTTCCATAAAGTCACGGCCAACCATGAACTTACGGATACCGGCCATGATCTGAGAACGGACTTTAAAGGTGTTACGGGATTCATCGTTAGAGATGAGATCCAGATAACGCTGACGGTAGCGGGTTTCCTGATCCGCCAGGCCGTGGAATTTATCCGGCAGCGGGCGCAGAGCTTTAGTCAGCAGGCGCAGTTCGGTACAGTGGATGGACAGCTCGCCGGTTTTGGTTTTGAACAGCTTACCGCGCGCGCCCAGGATATCCCCGAGATCCCACTTCTTAAACTGCTCGTTATAGATACCTTCCGGCAGGTCATCGCGGGAGACGTACAGCTGAATGCGGCCGCCAACGTCCTGCAGGGTCACGAAGGAAGCTTTCCCCATGATACGGCGGGTCATCATACGGCCAGCAACGGTGACCTCAATGCCCAACGCTTCCAGCTCTTCGTTCTCTTTCGCGTCGAAGTCTGCGTGCAGTTGGTCTGAGGTGCTGTCACGACGGAAATCGTTCGGGAAGGCAATGCCCTGCTCGCGCAGAGCAGCCAGCTTCTCGCGGCGCGCTTTCAGTTCATTATTAAGATCGGCTGCCGCGTCTACGCCCTGTGCTTGTTGTTCAGACATGTTGGTTCCTCATAACCCTGCTTTCAAACTTGCTTCGATAAATTTGTCCAGATCGCCGTCCAGTACCGCCTGCGTGTTGCGGGTTTCAACCCCGGTACGCAAATCTTTGATACGAGAGTCGTCGAGGACGTAAGAACGAATCTGGCTGCCCCAGCCGATATCCGATTTGTTGTCTTCCAGCGCCTGCTTCTCAGCATTCTTTTTCTGCATTTCCAGCTCGTACAGCTTCGCCTTCATCTGCTTCATGGCCTGATCTTTGTTCTTATGCTGCGAACGGTCGTTCTGGCACTGGGTCACGGTTCCGGTTGGAATGTGGGTAATACGCACCGCAGATTCCGTACGGTTAACGTGCTGACCACCCGCGCCGGACGCGCGATATACGTCGATGCGTAAGTCCGCCGGGTTGATTTCGATATCAATATCATCGTCCACTTCCGGGTAAACAAACGCGGAGCTGAACGAGGTATGGCGGCGGCCACCGGAGTCAAACGGACTCTTACGCACCAGGCGGTGAACGCCGGTTTCGGTACGCAGCCAGCCAAAGGCATAATCGCCCTGAATACGGATAGTTACGGATTTAATCCCCGCAACGTCGCCTTCCGACTCTTCGATAATTTCGGTTTTAAAACCACGCGCTTCTGCCCAGCGCAGGTACATACGCTCCAGCATGCTAGCCCAGTCTTGCGCTTCCGTACCGCCGGAACCCGCCTGAATGTCGATGTAGCAGTCGGCGCTGTCGTACTGGCCAGAGAACATGCGGCGGAACTCAAGCTGAGCCAATTTGGCGTCCAGCTGATCCAGCTCGGCAACGGCCTCGTTAAAGGTCTCTTCGTCGTCGGCTTCTATAGCCAGTTCCAGCAAACCGGAAACATCTTCCAGCCCCTGAGCCATCTGGTCCAGCGTGTCGACAATCGCTTCCAGCGCGGAACGTTCTTTACCCAGCGCCTGTGCGCGTTCAGGTTCGTTCCAGACATCGGGCTGTTCCAGCTCGGCGTTTACTTCTTCGAGGCGCTCTTTCTTGGCATCATAGTCAAAGATACCCCCTAAGAACGTCGCTGCGCTCTGTGAGGTCCTGGATGCGGCTTTTTACCGGGTTAATTTCAAACATGCTTAATTTCTTATGTTGATTTCAGAAGATGAAATGCGGTCGTAAACCGGAAAGTTTACCGGATTTACGCCACATTTTGTAGCCTTGTCCCGGGCATATAGCCAAGTAATTAAAGTTGCAGCGGCGTTCACAACGCAGGCTATATCGGCCAGAGATTTTCGATAAGCAGCTGCACGCTTCGGTTACCGCGAAACTCATTAACATCCAGCTTGTAAGCCAGCTCAACTTCGCGCACGCCGGGGTCCGGCCAGCGGCTGGTATCAATGTTAAAAGCAATCCCGTCCAGCAATGGCCCGCCGCCAAGCGGCTCAACCATAACCTTCAAGTGGCGCTCGCCCACCAGCCGCTGCTGGAGGATGCGGAATTTGCCGTCAAACAGCGGCTCCGGGAACATTTGCCCCCACGGACCGGCATCTCTCAGCATCTCGGCAACTTCCAGCGTCATCTCCTGAGCGGAAAGCGGGCCATCAGACCAGATTTCGCCCTGTAACAGCGCCGGGTCCAGCCATTCACCAACCAGAGCGCCAAAGCGCTGACGGAACTCGTCAAAACGAGCCTCTTCCAGCGACAACCCTGCCGCCATTGCGTGACCGCCGAACTTCAGCATCATACCCGGGTAGAGCGTGTCCAGGCGTTCCAGCGCGTCTCGCATATGCAGGCCCTGTACCGAACGCCCCGAACCTTTCAGGGTGCCATCTCCGGCGGGAGCAAACGTAATTACCGGGCGATGAAAACGCTCTTTGATGCGGGAGGCCAGAATGCCGACCACGCCCTGATGCCACTCGGGATGGTACATCGCCAGGCCGTAAGGCAGCTCTTCGCTGCTGCGCTCCAGCTGCTCGCACAGGGTCAGGGCTTCGACCTGCATACCCTGCTCAATCTCTTTACGGGTCTGGTTCAGAGCATCGAGTTCGTTAGCCAGCATGCGCGCTTCACCGAGATTATCGCTCAGCAGCAGCGCCACGCCGACGGACATATCGTCCAGCCGCCCGGCGGCATTAAGACGCGGGCCAAGCGCAAATCCGAGGTCGCTGGCAGCGATTTTATGCGGTTCACGGTTAGCCACTTCAAGCAGCGCCCGAATACCGGGACGGCATTTACCGGCGCGAATGCGGCTCAGCCCCTGCCAGGTAAGAATACGGTTATTGGCATCCAACGGGACGACGTCCGCTACGGTGCCGAGCGCAACCAAATCCAGCAGTTCCGCCAGGTTTGGAATGGCAAGCCCACGCTGTTCAAACCAGCCGTTGTCCCGCAGGTGGGTGCGCAGCGCAAGCATCAGATAAAACGCTACGCCAACGCCAGCCAGAGACTTAGACGGGAACTCACAGTCGTCCAGGTTCGGGTTGATAATGGCTTCAGCCGCAGGCAGGGTTTCTCCCGGCAGGTGGTGATCGGTCACCAGCACGGGAATACCCAACTGGTGCGCCCGCTCTACGCCAGAGTGGGAAGAGATGCCGTTATCTACGGTCAGAATCATCTGCGCGCCGCGAGCGTGGGCCTGATCGACAACCTCCGGGCTAAGCCCGTAGCCGTCTTCAAAACGGTTCGGCACAAGGTAGGCAATGTTCTCGCCCCCCATGCTGCGCAGCGCCAGCACGCTAAGCGCTGTGCTGGTCGCCCCATCGGCATCGAAATCACCAACAACCATGATACGCAGGCCTTCACGCAGTGCGCCGTAGAGTAAGGCAACCGCCTGCTCCATCCCGCTAAGCTGCTGCCACGGCAGCATGCCTTTTACGCCGCGCTCCAGATCCTGTTCACCGCGGATGCCGCGGCTGGCATACAGCCGCTGTAACAAAGGCGGCAGAGAAGCCGGAAGCGCCACCGAGCTATCCACGGCCCGGCGGCGAAGTTGCGTTTGCTGTTTCACCCGCGATTAACCACCCGTCTTCATCAGCTGTTTGTGGGCATCCAGCATCTGCTTCATCTCTTTCGGTCCCTGGTAACCAGGGATCATGGTGCCGTTGCTCAGCACAATGGCTGGCGTACCCTGAACGCCGAACTGCACGCCGAGGTTGTAGTGATTGGCAAGGTTGATGTCGCAGCTTGCCGGAGCGACGTTCCCGCCTTTCATGGCCGCATCAAATGCTTTATTACGGTCTTTAGCGCACCAGATAGACTTCATATCGCTTTCAGCCTGGCTTTGCAGCCCCTGGCGCGGGAAGGCCAGATAGCGCACGGTTATCCCGAGCGCGTTGTAGTCGCTAATCTCTTCATGCAGCTTGTGGCAATAGCCGCAGGTGATGTCGGTAAACACCGTAATGACGTGCTGCTCCTTCGGCGCCTTATAGATAATCATCTCTTTTTCCAGCGCGTTCAGTTTGCCCGTTAGCAGCTGGTTAGTAACGTTGATCGGCTGTGCGCCGCTGACATCATAAAGCGGCCCCTGGATGACATGTTTGCCGTCTTCGGTAACGTAAAGCACGCCGCTGTCGGTCAGTACGGTCTTCATTCCTGCAACCGGAGCAGACTGAATGTCAGCCCCCTGAACGCCCAGCTTCGCCAGCGATTGTTTAATTGCGGCGTCATCCGCGTGGGCAAAACCGGAAATGGAAGCGGCCAGCAGCGGAAGCAGCCAAAAACCTTTTTTCATGATGATTCCTTTATCTATCTTGTGGCACTCACGCCCGAGGGTGGTGCTGTTGATGCAGCTGGCGTAAACGCGCCGTCGCTACATGAGTATAAATCTGTGTGGTGGACAAATCGCTATGGCCCAACAGCATCTGTACGACACGGAGATCCGCGCCATGGTTCAGCAGATGCGTGGCAAAAGCATGACGCAACACGTGCGGCGAAAGCTTTTCGCTGTCGATACCGGCCAGTACCGCATAGTGTTTGATGCGGTGCCAGAAAGTCTGGCGCGTCATCTGTTGGGCCCGATTACTGGGAAATAGCACGTCCAGCGACTGCCCGTTTAGCAACTCCGGGCGGCCATACTTCAGATATTGCTCAATCCAGTAAACCGCCTCTTCGCCCAGAGGAACCAGCCGCTCTTTATTGCCTTTGCCGATAACCCGCACCACGCCCTGACGCAGGCTGATATCGCTCATCGTCAGCCCAACAAGTTCAGACACGCGCAACCCGGTTGCGTACAGCACTTCAAGCATCGCTTTATCGCGCATTTCAATCGGCTGGTCGGTACAAGGGGCCTGTAAGAGGCGTTCGACCTGCGCTTCGCTTAAATCCTTTGGCAAACGCTGCGGCAACTTGGGCGATGAGAGCAACGCGCTGGGGTCATCGTCACGCATCTTTTCGCGGTACAGATATTGGAACATCCGCCGCATCGCGCTCAGCAGCCGCGCGGAGCTGGTGGCTTTATAACCGCCCTCGAGGCGCTCGGCAAGCAGCGCCTGCAGGTCCGCAGCCTGAGCGGTTAAAAAACTCAGCTGCTGATGTTGAAGCCATTCGGCCACCATGGTGAGGTCGCGGCGATAAGAACTGAGCGTATTTTCAGCCAGATTTCTCTCCAGCCATAACGCGTCCAGAAATTGTTCAATACGGGCCAGGTCCTGCTCCACTCTGGGCTCCCACTTTGGCGAATTGTGTCCATTATGCATGATGGCGAACGGGATCTGGTACACTTGGCCATCTGCACGTTATTAAAATGAGTTGTTATTGCTATGAACATTGGTCTTTTTTACGGCTCCAGCACCTGCTACACCGAGATGGCTGCCGAAAAAATTCGCGACATCATTGGCCCGGAGCTGGTCACGCTGCATAACCTGAAAGACGATGCCCCCGCAAAAATGGAACAGTACGACGTACTGATCCTTGGCATCCCGACCTGGGATTTCGGCGAACTGCAGGAAGACTGGGAAGCCGTTTGGCCGCAGCTGGATAACCTGAATCTGGAAGGCAAACTCGTCGCGCTGTACGGTATGGGCGACCAGCTTGGCTACGGTGAATGGTTCCTGGATGCGCTCGGCATGCTGCACGATAAGCTGGCTCCGCGCGGCGCTCAGTTTATTGGCTACTGGCCGACCGAAGGCTACGAGTTCACCAGCCCTAAGCCGGTCATCGCCGACGGCCAGCTGTTTGTAGGCCTGGCGCTGGATGAAACCAATCAGTACGACTTGAGCGACGAACGCATTCAAAACTGGTGCGAGCAGATCCTCGGTGAAATGGCGGAACGCTTTGCCTGAATCGGCCAGGCCTCAGGCCTGACCGTTCCCGCTCGCCTGTTGTTGCAACAGCAGGCGGCGTAAATCGCGCCATTCCCCAACATCCATACTGTCTGACGCCAGCCACAAGTGCTGGCAGCGATGCTTCGCCGGGCGACGCAGCCTCAGCATAATACCGCTCGCGGTAACCCACGGGTTGCCGACAATTTCCCAATCATGCCCCTGCCAGCGTAGACGGAAATCCGTCAGCAGTTTGACCTCTCCCTGCCGGGCGTGAATGCGGCGCTGGCTGCGTACGCTGTCAAAAACCACCAGCGACAGCAGCAGCATCCAGACAAGCGTGTAGCTCATCGGCCACGGCATCAGCAGCACAAACAGCGCCACCAGGCCGTGAGCCAGTAATGAGAGCCACTGCGCTCGCCAGGAGACACGGAGATCAGATTGCCACAGGACCACGTTCTTTATTCCGAGTCTGGATCAGGGCTACCATACGCTGAAGTTCCGCATCATCCGGCTTACCATGGTTCATCAACCAGTTAAATAAGTCCGGATCGTCACTTTCCAGCAGACGTACAAACAGCTGCTTGTCGCTGTCGCTCAACGTTTCATATTCGTGTTCAAAGAACGGCATAATCGAAATATCCAGCTCGCGCATTCCGCGGCGGCATGCCCAGTGAATTCGGGCTTTATTATTGATATCCATGTGCACTTTCCTGCTTAGCCATCAAGTTGGGTACCGGATTAGTGTAACGTGTTTTCGTCAGCGGGATTACCGGAATGTTTTGTTGTGCGCACTTTCCCGGCACAAATTGATGCAACAAGCCGGTTTGCACGACAGCCTTCGGGGAAGCTCGCAAACACACAAATGGCGTCATTAAACTGCTTGCATTGCCCTGTGTCTCTTTTACCATTGAGAGATTAAACCGTTGGATAACCCGGGATCTCTGTTATGGCTTTTAATCCGTTTCCTCCGCGCCAGCCCAGCGCCTCAGCTCGCCTTCCGCTGACGCTGATGACGCTTGATGACTGGGCTGTCGCCACCGCCGTTGGCGCAGACGCTGAAAAATACCTTCAGGGCCAGGTCACCGCCGATGTCGCTAAACTGGACGCCAGCCAGCATGTGCTGTGCGCCCATTGTGATGCAAAAGGGAAAATGTGGAGCAACCTGCGCCTGTTCCATCGCGGCGAGGGCTTTGCTTTTATTGAACGCCGCAGCCTGCGCGATGCCCAACTGGCCGAGCTAAAAAAATATGCCGTGTTTTCAAAGGTCACCATCAGCGCTGACGATGCCAGCGTGCTGCTTGGCCTGGCTGGTTTCCAGGCGCGCGCGGCGCTGGCAACCGTGTTCGACACGCTGCCTGATGAAGAAACCCCGGTTGTGCAACAGGGAGCAAGCACTTTGCTGTGGCTAAACCTGCCTGCGGAGCGTTTCCTGATTGTGACCGATGAAGAAGGTGCCGCGAACCTGAGCGGGAAACTACGCGGCCAGGCGGAGCTAAACGACAGCCAGCAGTGGCTGGCGCTGGATATTGAAGGCGGCTTGCCGGTTATTGATAGCGCCAACAGCGCTCAGTTCATTCCCCAGGCCACCAATATTCAGGCGCTGGGCGGCATCAGCTTTAAAAAAGGCTGTTACACCGGGCAGGAAATGGTCGCCCGTGCAAAATTCCGCGGGGCAAACAAACGTGCGCTCTGGTATCTGGCGGGTCACGCAGGCCGCGTGCCGGAAGCCGGAGAAGACCTTGAGCTGCAAATGGGCGAAAACTGGCGTCGCACCGGCAGCGTGCTGGCAGCCAGCCCGCTGGACGACGGCCGTATTCTGGTGCAGGTGGTGATGAACAACGATCTGGAACCGGATAGCGTGCTGCGCGTGCGCGACGATGCAAGCGGGAAGCTCGCACTCGAGCCGCTGCCCTATTCTCTGGAAGAGAGTTAATTCAAAACGAAGCGCCCCCTTTAGCGGGGCGCCGTTATTTAGCGAATGTAGAGATAGATTGCGAGGAAGTGGCAGACGCTGCCGCCGAGCACAAAGCCGTGCCAGATAGCATGGTTGTACGGAATACGTTTGCAGACGTAGAAAATCACCCCGAGAGAATAGACTATCCCGCCAATTGCCAGCAGGGTCACGCTACCCGGTGCCAGCTTGATAACCATCTGGTAGATAACTACCAGCGACAGCCAGCCCATCAATAAATAGGTCACCAGCGACAGCACTTTAAAACGATGCGCTATGGTGAGCTTAAACAGAATACCGGCCAGCGCCAGGCTCCAGATAACAATCATCAGCCCTTTTGATAGCGGCGAATTCAGCCCTACCAGCAAAAATGGCGTATAGGTTCCTGCTATCAACAGATAGATAGCGCAGTGGTCGAATTTTTTAAGCCAGCGCTTGGCCCGCTCGTGCGGGATGGCGTGGTACAGCGTGGAGGCCAGAAACAGCAGGATCATGCTGCCGCCGTACAGGCTGTAGCTGGTGATTGCCGTTGCGCTGGCGTTGGCGTCCACCGCCTGAACCAGCAGCAGCACCAGACCAACAATGCCGAACACCAGCCCGATACCGTGACTGATGCTGTTGGCTACTTCCTCAGCCAGAGAATATCCATGTGCGATAAGTGGTTTGTGAGCCATCTGGCTCCTCCCGGATATTAAGAATAATAACGCAGCATCACTAGCCTAACTGAGAATGATTCCAGTGAACACCTGTAAGCTAAAATAAATATGTGAGCACCGGCTACCGCCGTGATTCGTCAGCCGGAGTGATTTCTTTTACACTCCAGCGATGGTTAAAAACACAGGGAAAAAACATGATGCAGCAGGCATTTGGCGAAATGAGCGCGGTTATCCACTTCCTGATGGAGATAGACAAACTCAAGCTGGTCCAGCGCCGTACGCGGATTATTGGTCATGAACGGCACGAAAACTCCGCCGAGCACAGCTGGCACTTTGCGGTTGCCGCCATGAGCCTGGCACCTTACGCAGCGGCAGAAGTTAATATCCAGCGCGTGATTCAGATGGCGCTGCTGCACGACATCGTCGAGATAGACGTGGGCGACGTGCTGGTCTATGACCTGGCCGCCCGCGAAGCCATAGCGGAGAAAGAAGCCGCCGCCGCACGCCGCCTGTTTGGTTTATTGCCCGCCCCTCAGGGGCCACAATTTCTTGCGCTTTGGGAAGAGTACGAAGCGGGCACAAGCCCGGATGCACGCTTTGCCGGCGCGCTGGATCGTATTTTGCCTATCCTGCTGAATCTGCATAACGAAGGCCAAAGCTGGCGCGAGAACAATATTTCGCTGCAACAGGTATTAACCCGAAACGCACAGGTGGGAGAAAGCTGGCCGGAATTATGGCAACATATCGAGCGCCATTTATATCAGGCGCAGGAAAAAGGCTGGCTGCTTTAGCCCGGGCCGTTGGCAAGAAACACATTTGCAGGAAGAGAGAGTATGTTTACCCACGCGGCAATTGCCAGGCTGAACGGCCTGGAAATGTTAGTGTATAACTTTGTCATTAAAAACAAAGACAAAGTGATGTACATGACTATCCGTGAGCTGGCGGACGCCGCGGGCGTTTCCACCACCACCGTGCTGCGTTTTTGCCGCAAGCTTAATTGTGAAGGATATTCTGAATTCCGCGTCCGTTTTAAATTATTCCTGGAGCAAAGCGAATCGCAACCTGCTAATTTCGGCAGCAGCGAAATTATTAGCTTTTTCAAAAGTACCAACAATGAAGAGTTTGATAATCTTATCGACCATGCGGTAGATATAATTTGTGCTTCAGAGCGTATTATATTTGTCGGCGCTGGTACTTCTGGCGCATTAGCTAAATATGGCGCACGCTTTTTCTCTAACGTCGGTAAATTCAGTAACCACATCGACGATCCTTATTTCCCGGTAACCAATGATATGGCACGCAACGCGCTGGCGATTGTACTCTCGGTTTCCGGCGAAACCGAAGAGATCCTCCGCTTCGCCAGCCAGTTCAGCCTGCATCACTGCAAAGTGATGTCGATAACCAGCCACGAAAACTCCTCGCTGGCGAAACTTGCCGACTTTAATATCTCCTGGCATATTCCGCCGGTGCGCATCGCAGGCGTGTACGATATCACCACACAAATCCCCGTGATTTATATTCTCGAAACAATTGGCCGCCGACTGGCGAAAAGAATGTTGTAAAAAACATCCTGTTTTTTATTTGTGACAAATCACATTTGCTGTTATTTGTTATATCGTGACAATCATTTTTCATTTGTTAGACTCGACGTCAGAGATTATTAACTCGGCGTCGAAATGTGCGCTGTCGCACATTATTTTCAGCGCTAACGGTGAGATGAAATATTATGAAACAACTGAAGTTACCGAAGGACTTTTTATGGGGCGGCGCTGTTGCCGCGCACCAGGTTGAAGGCGGCTGGAACCAGGGCGGTAAAGGCCCGAGCATCTGTGATGTACTGACCGGCGGCGCGCACGGCGTGGCGCGAGAAATAACCCAGCAGGTTGAGCCGGGTAAATATTACCCTAACCATGAAGCCATTGATTTCTATGGCCGCTACAAAGAAGACATCAAGCTGTTCGCCGAGATGGGCTTCAAGTGCTTCCGTACCTCCATCGCCTGGACGCGCATTTTCCCAAACGGTGACGAGCAGCAGCCTAATGAAGAAGGCCTGAAGTTCTACGACGAGATGTTTGATGAACTGCTGAAGTACAACATCGAGCCGGTTATTACCCTCTCCCATTTTGAAATGCCGCACCATCTGGTCACCGAATACGGCGGCTGGACAAACCGTAAAGTCGTTGATTTCTTTGTTCGCTTCGCCGAAGTCGTGTTCGAGCGCTATAAGAGTAAGGTGAAATACTGGATGACCTTCAACGAGATCAACAACCAGCGCAACTGGCGCGCACCGCTGTTTGGTTACTGTTGCTCCGGCGTGGTTTATACCGAACACGACAACCCGGAAGAAGTGATGTACCAGGTGCTGCATCACCAGTTTGTGGCCAGCGCCATGGCGGTAAAAATTGGCCACCGCATTAACCCGGAGATGCAAATCGGCTGCATGCTGGCAATGGTTCCGCTTTACGCATTCTCCTGCAAGCCGGAAGACCAGATGTACGCTCAGGAATCTATGCGCGAGCGCTACGTGTTTACCGACGTTCAGCTGCGCGGCTACTACCCGTCCTATGTGTTGAACGAATGGGAACGCCGCGAGTTCAATATCAAAATGGAAGCCGGTGATGAAGAAATCCTGCGCGAAGGCGTCTGCGATTATCTGGGCTTCAGCTACTACATGACTAATGCCGTGCAGGCCGAAGGCGGCAGCGGCGATGCGCTTTCAGGTTTCCAGGGCAGCGTGCCGAACCCGCATGTTAAAGCCTCCGACTGGGGCTGGCAGATTGATCCGGTTGGCCTGCGCTACGCGCTGTGCGAACTGTATGAGCGCTACCAGAAGCCGCTGTTTATCGTGGAAAATGGCTTTGGTGCCTACGATAAAGTGGAAGCCGATGGCTCAATCAATGATGACTACCGCATCGACTACCTGCGCGCTCACGTTGAAGAACTGAAAAAAGCGGTCACCTACGACGGCGTGGATCTGATGGGCTACACCCCGTGGGGCTGCATAGACTGCGTGTCCTTCACCACCGGCCAGTACAGCAAGCGCTACGGCTTTATCTACGTGAATAAACACGACGACGGCACCGGCGATATGTCCCGCTCCCGTAAGAAGAGTTTTAACTGGTACAAAGAAGTGATTGCCAGCAACGGCGAGAAACTTTAAAAGTTGGGGCGCTCAGGCGCCCCATTTTTTAGACACGCAGACCAAACCGGAAGCAGGCACCGCGCTGCGGCGAGTCTACCAGCGCAATATCGCTGCCGTGCAGCTGTAGCATCTGGCGCACGATCATCAGCCCCAGTCCGCCGACCCGGAGGCGGGATTGATTCACAATCGACGGCCGGACAAACAGCCCTTCTTTTAGCTCCTGCGGAATACCCGGCCCGCTGTCGCTGACCTGGACCATCACTTTATCCAGCTCCTTCCACAGCCGCACGGCAATCACGCCTTTATCCGGCGTGTGGCGAATGGCGTTATCCAGCAGATTAGTCAGAACACGTTCAATCATGCTGACATCCGCCTCAATTAGCGGCAATCCCGGCTGAATATCGGCCAATAGTTCCAGCTGACGAGTCTGGGCCGGAAGCTCAAACTTCTGGAAAACATCCTGCAACAGCTCGCTAAGAGAGAAGCTCTCTTTATGCGGCTTCACCACGCCATATTCCAGCCGCGCCAGCTCAAACAGCGACTGCGCCAGCGCACCGACCTTCTGGCTCTGAGCAAGGGCGATATCCAGATAACGTTTTTTATCCGCTTCGCTCAGGGTAGCCGACATCACGGACAGGCTTTCGAGATAGCCGTGCAGGGAAGTAAGCGGCGTACGCAAGTCGTGAGAGATATTGGCGATAAACTCGCGCCGCAGCTGATCCTGCTGGGTCAGGCTATGCCACTGCTCCGATATGCGCCCCGCCATAGCAATCACCCCGTGGCGCAGCTGAGCCAGTTCGTCAGCATCTCCGGCGGTACTTTGCGGCAGCGCGGCCATAGCCTGCATCTCTGCCATGCCGCCCGCCTCCAGCGCTTTAACGTGCCGAGAAAGTTCACGCAAAGGGCGGGTTATCCAGCGGAAGGCCAGCCCGCCAACCACCAGCCCCAGCACGCAGACCAGACCAATCAACAGCAGGCTCAGCTTCAGGACGGCATCAAACTGGGCGCTGTTTGCCAGCTGGTTATAGGTTTCTCCGAGCAGGACCACATACAGGTAGCCCTCAAGCTTGCCGTCGCGCAGCATCGGCGCAACGCTGAAGACCTTTTGACCTTCAAGGCTACGAGGATCGTCGCCGTAAAGCGGGAACTTGCCTCCGTTCAGCGCGGCCTGGAGCGGGGCAAGGTCAACCTGATGCCGCTTAATATGCCCGTCGGGCGCGGCATCACCGATGATATTGCCCTGCTTATCCAGCAGATAAACTTCCACGCTGGGGTTCACGGCCATCAGGTGGTCGAACAGCGTGCGCACCGAGTCTTTATTCAGCCCGTCCTGCCCGAGCAGCGGGTAGCTCTGGTTAATGTGCTGAGCAAGGTCGCCGGAAAGTTGCTGGATAACCGCCTGGCTGTACTGCGTGCTGGTTCGCACCTGCAGCCAGCCGAGGAAGGTGCAGGCGGTTAATAACAGCACGGCAAAAACCAGCGTCAGGCGCCGGGAAAGCGTAAGAATTCGCATAGGTTACTCACGTAGCTGGGCGGTAAATTTGTAGCCTTTTCCCCATACGGTGCGAATAAAATTCGGCTCCGCAGGGTTCTCTTCAATCTTGATGCGCAGGCGGTTTATATGGGTGTTGACGGTGTGTTCATAGCCTTCGTGCTGATAGCCCCAGACCTGGTTTAGCAGGTTCAGGCGCGAGAAGACTTTGTCCGGATTGCGGGCAAAGAAGTAGAGCAGGTCGAACTCGCGCGGCGTCAGCTCCACGGGCTGCTGGTTGAGGCGGACATCCCTCGCCAGCGGGTCAATAGAAAGCGGGCCAAAAGTCAGCGTACCCGCATCAAGCCGCAGGTTCTGGCTCATCGCTTCCTGTCGGCGAAACAGCGCTTTCACGCGAGCAACCAGCTCCAGCATGGAAAACGGTTTGGCGAGGTAATCGTCGGCTCCCAGCTCGAGGCCCAGCACACGGTGCGTTTCGCTGGAACGAGCGCTTATCATGATAATCGGCGTGTAGCGCGTCATGCTGCGGGCAAAACGGCAAATCTCAAGCCCGTCCACGCCGGGCAACATTAAATCCAGGATCAGCGCATCCCAGCCGCCCTGCCGGAGCTTTTCCAGCCCGAGGTTTCCGTCTGCGGCGTGCACAATTTCAAAACCTTCTTCCCGCAGGTGAAGCTGTAAAAGCTCGGCGATATTCTCGTCGTCTTCCACGATTAGTATTTTTTTTGCCTGATTCACATCTTCTACTCCTGCACGCCTGGCTTAGCCAAAGTTTACACAACTCGCGGCGGTTAAGTTGTCACATTTAATTTAACTTTGCGTGAGGCAACCGGGAACAAATTCGGCCAATACTCGCTTCATCGAATCATGAGGAAGCCGGACGATGGAAAGCTCAACGCTGCAAACCGCCCCAACGGTCGTTCACCCTTTATGGCTAAGGCTCTGCCACTGGCTGAATGCACTGGCGATGCTGATTATGGTGACCAGCGGCTGGCGAATTTATAACGCTTCCCCGCTGTTTGATTTTCAGTTTGCCAACGCGCTAACGCTTGGCGGCTGGCTGGGCGGCGCGTTGCAGTGGCATTTTGCCGGGATGTGGTTATTTGCTGTCAACGGTCTGGTTTATTTGCTGTGCAATATCGCTACCGGGCGCTTCAGGCAAAAATACTGGCCCTTATCGCCCGGTGAATTATTGCGGGATGCCCTGGCGGCGCTGCGCGGGAAATTAGCCCACGCCGACCTCAGCCATTACAACATGGTGCAAAAAGCCGCCTATTTATTCGTTATCGCCGATAGCCTGCTGCTGGTTATTTCCGGCCTCGTTATCTGGAAGTCGGTGCAATTTTCACTGCTGCGGGAGTTGCTCGGGGGTTACGACAATGCGCGTTTCATCCATTTTTACGCCATGTCGGCAATGGTTGGCTTTGTGGTTATTCACCTGGTGATGGTGGCGCTGGTGCCGCGCACGTTATTAGCCATGCTTCGTGGCCGCTGAGGAAAAAATATGAGCGATAAAAATGAATTTCTGAAAGAAGCGACGCAGCTCATTAATAAACAACTGACTCAGGAAGGCCGCCGCCGTTTTTTAAAACAGGGGCTGACCCTCGGCGGTATCGCCATGCTCACCGGCTGCGATATTAGCGACAACGCAGAAGTAGAAAGCTCCCTGAACAAAATTTCACGTTTTAACGACCGTATTCAAGCCTGGTTATTTAACGGTAGCCAGCTGGCTCCGGTTTACCCGGAAAGCATGATTGACCCACATTTTCCATTTAATGCCTTCTACGGCGAGGACGAAGCTCCCGATATTAACGGCGATGATTACCGCCTTGAGCTGGCCGGGTTAATCAGCGATAAGCGCCCCTGGACGCTGGCGCAGCTTCACCAGATGGCACAGGTCAGCCAGGTTAGCCGCCATATTTGCGTCGAGGGCTGGAGCGCCATCGGCAAATGGGGCGGCGTTCCCTTCGCTCTCTTTCTGAAGGGAATTGGCGCGGACCTTAGAGCTAAATATGTCAGCTTCAAATGCGCGGATGACTATTACACCAGCATTGATATGGCGACCGCCCTGCACCCGCAAACGCTTATTGCCCTGACGTGGGACGGCAAGATATTGCCGCGCAAATACGGCTACCCGATGAAGCTGCGTATTCCAACCAAACTCGGCTACAAGAACCCGAAACATATTCAGGTTATTGAAGTCACTAATCGCTACCCCGGCGGCTACTGGGAAGACCAGGGCTATAACTGGTTCGGCGGTAGTTAATAAGCAATGACCCCATCATCATTACAAGGAAATACATCATGAAAAAGATCTACGCTGCCCTGCTGTGCTCATCCATGCTGTTTGGTATTGCCGGTGCAAATGCCGCCGACTCAATGAGCAAAGATAATATGGCGAAGGACTCAATGGGCAAAATGACCCATACCTGTAAAGGCGATATGAATAAAGACGGCATGAAAAAAGACTGCATGCCCAAAGGAAGCATGAAGAAGGACGGCATGAGCAAAGACGCTATGGGTAAAGACAGCATGGCCAAAGACGGTATGGCTAAAGACAGTATGAGCAAGCAATAAACCACGCGCTACGCCAGTCTCACCCTCTTCTGGCGTAGCGAGTTATCTTCCGCCTGCGGCATCAATGAACGTCCCGGTCACATAGGAAGCCTTACGGCTAAGCAACCAGGCAATAGCCTCGGCGACTTCTTCAGGCTGCCCGCCTCGCTGCATTGGAAGCGCTGTTTTCACCCGATCCACCCTGCCAGCTTCTCCGCCGGAGGCATGCATTTCGGTATAAATAAACCCAGGCCGCACGCAGTTAACGCGAATGCCCTGAGCGGCAACTTCGACCGCCAGCCCTGTAGTCAGCGTATCTACAGCGCCTTTTGATGCTGCATAATCAACATATTCTCCAGCCGAGCCTAAACGCGCCGCCGCAGAAGAAACGTTAACAATCGAGCCGCCTTCTCCGCCGTGCCGGTAAGCCATGCGCTTCACCGCTTCGCGACAGCAGAGAAAATAGCCCGTCACGTTGGTCGCCATAACGCGGTTAATACGTTCGGCGGTCAAGTTCTCAATGGTAGATTGCTGAAACAGGATCCCGGCATTATTCACCAGCGCGGTTAACGGCCCAAAAGCGTTGTCTATTTCCGCAAACATAGCCATCACCTGAAGCTCGTCGGCAATGTCCGCACGCAGCGCCAGCGCTTCACCACCATTAGCGATAATCGCATTGACCACATCGTCCGCAGCCTGCTTATTACGAAGATAGTTAACCACGACTTTATAGCCGTGCTGCGCCAGTAGAAGCGAGGTGGCTTTGCCGATACCGCGACTGCCGCCGGTCACTAAAGCTACGCCCATTTGACCCCCTGTAGAAAAAAGAAAGGGCACCGGAGTGCCCTTGATTCATCTGTAAAAACTATTCGTATTCGCTCATCGGCACGCAGGAGCAGAACAGATTACGGTCGCCGTAAACGTCATCCAGGCGCTTAACGGTCGGCCAGTATTTGTTGCCGTGGCCTGCCGGGAATACCGCCAGCTCGCGGGTATACGGGTGCGCCCACTCGGCAACGATTTCGTCCTGAGTGTGCGGGGCGTTCACCAGCGGGTTATCTTCCAGCGTCCACTCGCCTGCCACCACGCGATCGATTTCGATGCGGATAGAGAGCATCGCGGCGATAAAGCGGTCCAGCTCGACTTTACTTTCGGACTCTGTCGGCTCAACCATCAGCGTACCCGCAACCGGGAACGACATGGTTGGCGCGTGGAAGCCGAAGTCGATCAGGCGTTTGGCGATATCCAGCTCGCTAATACCGGTCTCTTCTTTCAGCGGACGAATATCCAGAATGCATTCGTGAGCCACGCGACCGTTGGCACCGGTATACAGCACCGGATAGGCCGACTTCAGGCGGGTCGCAATGTAGTTAGCATTCAGGATAGCAACCTGGCTCGCTTTCTTCAGGCCGTCTGCGCCCATCATGCGGATGTACATCCAGCTGATTGGCAGAATCGATGCGCTGCCGAACGGGGCCGCAGAAACCGCGCCCTGCTGGGTCAGCATCTCTTCAATTTGCACCACGCTGTGGCCCGGAACAAACGGAGCCAGATGCGCCTTCACGCCGATAGGGCCCATGCCAGGGCCGCCGCCGCCGTGCGGAATACAGAAGGTTTTGTGCAGGTTGAGGTGCGAAACATCCGCGCCGATGTAGCCCGGCGTGGTGATCCCGACCTGAGCATTCATGTTCGCGCCATCGAGGTAAACCTGGCCGCCGAACTGGTGAACAATCTGGCACACTTCGCGGATGGTTTCTTCGTACACGCCGTGGGTGGACGGGTAAGTCACCATGATGCAGGAAAGCGCTTCGCCCGCCTGCTCGGCTTTAGCACGCAGATCCTCCAGGTCGATATTGCCCTGCTTGTCGCAGGCCACCACGATCACTTCCATGCCGGCCATCTGGGCAGACGCCGGGTTAGTGCCGTGTGCGGAACTTGGGATCAGGCAGATATTACGGCTGCCTTCGTTGCGGCTTTCGTGGTAGCGGCGGATAGCCAGCAGGCCAGCGTATTCGCCCTGCGCACCGGAGTTCGGCTGCATGCACAGCGCGTCGTAGCCGGTCAGTTTAACCAGCCAGTCGGAAAGCTGGGCGATCATCTGATGGTAGCCTTCAGCCTGGTTTGCCGGGCAGAACGGATGCAGCTCGGCGAATTCCGGCCAGGTAATTGGGATCATTTCCGCGGCGGCGTTCAGCTTCATAGTGCAGGAGCCGAGCGGGATCATCGCCTGGTTGAGCGCCAGATCTTTACGCTCCAGAGAGTGCATGTAGCGCATCATCTCCGTTTCGCTGTGGTAGCGGTTGAATACCGGGTGAGTCAGGATCTCGTCATCGCGCAGCATTGGGGCCGGGATCGAGTTGCTGTCGTTGGCAACGTCGCGATCCAGCTTGTCGATATCCAGGCCGTGAGCATCGCCCAGCAGCACGTCGAACAGCGCCGCCACGTCTTCACGGGTGGTTGATTCGTCCAGCGTGATGCCAACGGCGTTATGAATGTCGCTGCGCAGGTTGATTTCACGCGCTTCAGCGCGAGCCAGCACCGCGGCTTTGTCGGCGACTTCTACACACAGCGTGTCGAACCAGTGTTTATGGCGCAGGACCAGGCCTTTCTGTTGCAGGCCGGCTGCCAGAATATCGGTCAGGCGGTGAATACGACCGGCGATGCGTTTCAGGCCAGCCGGGCCGTGGAATACGGCATACAGGCTGGCAATGTTCGCCAGCAGCACCTGAGAGGTACAGATGTTGGAGTTCGCTTTCTCGCGGCGAATGTGCTGCTCGCGAGTCTGCATTGCCATACGCAGAGCGGTACGGCCAGCGGCATCGCGGGATACGCCGATAATACGGCCCGGCATGGAGCGTTTAAACTCGTCGCGCGCGCCGAAGAATGCCGCGTGCGGGCCGCCGTAGCCCATAGGCACGCCGAAGCGCTGGGCAGAGCCGAACACGATGTCCGCGCCCTGTTTGCCCGGAGCGGTCAGCATCACCAGAGTCATAAAGTCTGCCGCCACGCTAACCACAACTTTACGCTGCTTCAGCTCGGCGATCAGGGCGCTGTAGTCGTGAACTTCGCCGGTGGTGCCAACTTGCTGCAACAGCACGCCGAACACGTCCTGGTGATCCAGCACTTTAGCCGCATCATCAACGATGACGTCAAAGCCGAAGGTTTCAGCGCGGGTACGCACCACGTCCAGCGTTTGCGGATGCACGTCGGCAGCCACAAAGAAGCGGTTCGCGTTTTTCAGCTTGCTGACGCGCTTAGCCATCGCCATCGCTTCGGCGGCGGCGGTAGCTTCGTCCAGCAGCGAGGCCGAGGCGATATCCATCCCGGTTAAGTCCAGCGTCACCTGCTGGAAGTTCAGCAATGCTTCAAGACGGCCCTGGGAAACTTCCGGCTGATAAGGCGTGTAGGCGGTGTACCAGCCCGGGTTTTCCAGCATATTACGCAGAATCACCGGCGGCGTCTGAACCGCGGTATAACCCATGCCAATGTAAGTTTTGAAACGTTTATTGCGGCCTGCGATGGCTTTTAATTCAGCCAGCGCGGCGAATTCGGTAGCAGCGCTGCCAATCTGAGGCGGTTCGGCAAGCTGGATATCCTGCGGAACGATGCTGGCGATGAGCTCGTTGAGCGTCTGCGCGCCTACGGTGTCCAGCATCTCTTGCTGCTGCTGTGCGTTCGGGCCAATGTGGCGGTCGATAAACGCTTCGTGATTCTCTAGCTGACGTAAAGACTGGGTCATGAGCGGTGATTCCTGAAGTGTTTTCCCCTCTCCCCGAAGGAAGAGGGGTTAAAAATTACTCGTCTTCTAACAGCGCTTCGTAAGCAGAAGCGTCCAGCAGCGCGGCAACCTGCGCTTCGTCACTGGCTTTGATTTTGAAAATCCAGCCCGCGCCGTAAGGCTCGCTGTTCACCTGCTCCGGGTTGTCGCTCAGTGCGTCGTTAACCGCAACGATTTCGCCACTGATTGGAGCATAAATGTCGGAGGCGGCTTTAACAGACTCGGCAACCGCGCAGTCGTCTCCTGCGGAAACGGTAGCGCCCACTTCAGGCAGGTCGATGAAGACCATGTCACCCAGCAGGCCCTGCGCATGTTCGGTGATGCCCACGGTGTAGCTACCGTCGGCTTCTTTACGCAGCCATTCGTGCTCTTTGCTGTATTTCAGTTCGTTCGGCACATTGCTCATTGTTCTCTCCTGATACCTGATTTTAAAATTTAAAGCGCAACCGGCTTACCGGCGCGAACAAAAATAGGTTTAGTGACTTTGACCGGCATTTCGCGGTTACGGATTTGAACCACCGCCGTTTCGCCAATACCTGCCGGGACGCGGGCAAGCGCAATGCTGTAGCCAAGCGTCGGCGAGAAGGTTCCGCTGGTGATAAAACCTTCACGGGCGTTGCCCTGAGCGTCGGTAAAGCGTACCGGCAGCTCGTTACGCAATACGCCTTTTTCGGTCATGATTAAACCGACCAGCTGCTCGGTGCCGTTTGCCTTCTGGGCTTCCAGCGCCTCGCGCCCGATAAAATCACGATCTTCCGGCTGCCAGGCAATCGTCCAGCCCATGTTGGCGGCCAGCGGAGAAACGCCTTCATCCATTTCCTGGCCGTAAAGATTCATGCCCGCCTCAAGACGCAGCGTGTCGCGCGCGCCCAGGCCGCAAGGCTTAACACCCGCTTCTACCAGGTGCGCCCAGAACTCGGCTGCTTTTTCATTTGGCAGCGCGATTTCGTAACCCGCTTCGCCGGTGTAACCGGTGGTGGCGATAAACAAGTCGCCGGACTGCACGCCAAAGAACGGCTTCATGCCTTCCACGGCTTTACGCTGCTCTTCGCTCAACAGCGTAGCGGCTTTTGCCTTAGCATTTGGCCCCTGCACGGCAATCAGCGAGAGGTCGTCGCGCACGGTAACGGACACGCCAAACGGTTCCGCGTGCTGGTTAATCCAGGCGAGATCTTTTTCGCGGGTTGCAGAGTTCACCACCAGGCGGAAATAGTCTTCGGTCAGGAAGTAGATAATCAGGTCATCAATAACGCCGCCGGAAGCGTTAAGCATTGCGGTGTAGAGTGCTTTGCCCGGCTGGGTCAGCTTGGCTACGTCGTTGGCGACTAAATAACGCAGGAATTCACGGGTGCGGCTGCCGCGAAGATCGACAATGGTCATGTGGGAAACGTCGAACATACCGGCGTCGGTGCGCACGGCGTGGTGTTCATCAATTTGCGAGCCGTAGTGCAGCGGCATCATCCAACCGTGGAAATCAACCATGCGCGCGCCGCACAGCGTATGCTGTTCAAATAAGGGGGTCTGTTGAGTCATCTTTTCCTCTTTAACCATCTGGTTGCAAAGCGGATTTGGCTTTGCCAACCGTCAGACGAAACCCGGCACCGCCACCGTTCCCCGATAGCGACGCAAACGTTACCTTTGCCCTGAACTTACCACCGAACGGAGGCGTAAACCATAAGCGAAAAGCGGTCATTGCATTAGCTTATGACCAAAATGGAAGAGGAAGTGTGCAGAGTTATTCACTGTAAAAATGCGATAAGCTCCACATTAACAGCAGGTATTTGAGGCGGAATTTAGCACTGGCTAACATTTACGACCATTTCAGAAACAAAATCACTACATCTCTAAAATCGTAAGATTAGAAAATGTAATCCGAGATTTGCCCTGAGATTAGAATATTTCAAACGAGGGGAAATGCTCCCTCCCCGGTCATCGGGAAGGGAAATGTGACGAGGTTATCACTTAGAGATTCAACGTAGCCAGGAAGGCAAATCTTGCAGCCCCATCGCTTGACGGATCAGCTGCGGTTTTACACCCGGCAGCGTATCGGCGAGCTTGAGGCCAATATCACGCAGCAGCTTTTTCGCCGGGTTGTTTCCGGCAAACAGATCCCGGAACCCCTGCATGCTGGCGAGCATTACAGCCGCGCTATGCTTGCGGCTGCGCTCATAGCGGCGCAGATACAGGTGCTGCCCAAAGTCTTTCCCTTCTCGGTGCAGGCGGCGAATTTCGGCAATCAGCTCTGCTGCATCCATAAAGCCGAGGTTTACCCCCTGCCCGGCCAGCGGATGAATGGTATGCGCCGCGTCGCCAACCAGCGCGAGGCGATGCCCGGCAAAGCTGCGAGCGTAGCGGCCCGTCAGCGGGAAGACCTGACGCTCGCTTTCGACGCTGCAAAGGCCGAGGCGCATATTGAAGGCGACGGAGAGCGCCTGATTAAACTCGTCATCCGTTGCCTGCTGCATGCGTTGGGCTTCCTGCGGCGACAGCGACCAGACAATTGAGCACAGGTGCGGGTCGGACAACGGCAAAAATGCCAGGATGCCGTCGCCGTGGAACACCTGCCGCGCCACGGCCTGATGCGGCTCATGGGTGCGAATAGTGGCGACCAGCGCATGGTGGCGATAGTCCCAGAAAGTCAGCGGAATATCGGCCTTATTGCGCAGCCAGGAGTTAGCACCGTCAGCGCCGACGACCAGCCTTGCGGTAAGCATTGCGCCGTCTTTCAGGGTCAGGAACGCTTCGTTTTCGCCCCATGCGACCTGCTGAATGTCTGCCGGAGACATCAGCGTAACGTCCGAGCACTGCTCGGCGCGCTGCCAAAGCGCATGGTGAATAACCGAATTCTCGATGATGTGGCCAAGATGGCTGAAGCCAAAGCTTTTATCGTCGAAGGCAATTTGCCCGAAGCTGTCCCGGTCCCAGACTTCCATCCCGTGATAGCAGCTGGCCCGCTCGAGGATCTTCGGCCAGGCACCCAGATGAGCAAGAAGTTTTTCACTGGCCGCATTAATCGCCGACACCCGCAGCGCAGGAGCGGCATCGGGCGCAGGCGGCTGCGGAAGGTGGCTTTCGATTACCGCGACGCGCAGGCCGCTGCCCTGAAGCCCGCAGGCTACGGCCAGCCCCACCATACCGCCGCCAACAATGGCCACATCAACGCTTTGCAAATTGACTCTCCTTTAACGCGCAACCCAGCCAAGGGTGCGCTGAGCCAGCACGTCTCGTGCCGGAGTAAAATGTTCCATCGCCATCAGGCCGAGATTTCGGCCAACAACCAGCGGCGCCCAGCGGTTCGCAAAAAGCTGAACCAGCCCGTCGGTCACGCCGATAGTTGCCGCTTTATCCGCGGCCCTGCGCTGCTGCCAGCCGGTAAGCACCTCAAAACTGCCAACGTCCTGAGCGGCTACGTGTGCCGCCGTCAGCTCCTCCGCCAGCGACATAACGTCGCGCAGGCCGAGGTTGAACCCCTGTCCGGCAATCGGGTGCAGCGTTTGTGCAGCGTTGCCGACCAGCGCAAGACGATGAGAAACCGACTGAGAAGCCGTAGTCAGCGCCAGCGGATAGTGATGGCGCGCGCCAGCATGGGTTATACGGCCCAGCCGCCAGCCGAAGGCCCGCTGTAGCTGTTGGCAAAATTCGGCCTCGCTCCAGCTTTCTACTTCGGCTCGCGCTTCAAGCGCATGGCACCAGACCAGCGAGCAACGCCCGTCGGACATCGGCAACATCGCCAGCGGCCCGTGTTCGGTAAAACGCTCAAAAGCACGGCCATTGTGCGGTTCAGAAGTAGTGATGTTGGCTATCACCGCAACCTGCTGATAACTCTGCGGCCGCCAGACGATGCCGCACTGAGCGGCCAGCGCCGAGCGCGTGCCGTCGGCAGCAACCAGCAGTTGCCCGTGCAGCTCACGACCGTTGTCGAGCACCACGTTGACGCCATCCGCCTCGCGGGTAAACGACGTAACGCGCTGCGGGCAATGCAGCGTTACGCCAGCGGCCTTACGCAGCAAAGCAAATAAACGCAGCCCAACATCGTGCAGCTCTACCACCTGCCCGAGAGCGTCAATCTGGTAATCTTCCGCTTCCAGCGTGACAAAGCCCGCATGTCCTTTATCGCTAACGTGCACGGTTTTAATTGCCGTGGCACGGTCTGCGATAGCGGGCCAAATACCGATGCGGTTTAGCTGCTGGCAGGTGCCCTGCGCCAGCGCGATGGCACGGGCGTCAAAACCCGGATGCGCGGCCGAGTCCGGCGCAACCGCTTCAATCAGGTGCACAGGAAGCTTGCCGTTAGTCAGCCGGGAGATAGCCAGGGCGAGCGTCGCGCCCGCCATTCCACCACCCACGATAATTACGCTCATTGTTGGCGTGCCGCCGCCATCAGCGCTTCGATATCATCGGCGGACTTCACCACGCTGGCGGTCAGGTTTTCATTGCCGTCAGCGGTGATGACGATATCGTCTTCAATACGGATGCCGATACCGCGATATTGAGCAGGCACGTCCGCATCCGGCGCGATATACAAGCCAGGCTCAACGGTGATAACCATGCCCGGCTCCAGCACGCGGGAGCGGTCCGGACCGTAGAAGCCGACGTCGTGAACGTCCAGCCCCAGCCAGTGACTCAGGCCATGCATAAAGAAGGCGCGATGAGCGTTATCGGCGATAAGCTTTTCAACATCCCCTTTCAGGATGCCCAGCTTCACCAGCCCTTTCACCATAATGCGCACCACTTCCGCGGTGACAGCCTGCATGGTCGTTCCGGGACGATATAGCTTCAGCGAGGTTTCAAGAGATTCGAGAACGATGTCATAAACCGCACGCTGCGCGGGGCTGAATTTGCCGTTAACCGGGAAGGTACGGGTGATGTCTCCGGCGTAGCTTTGGTATTCACAGCCGGCATCAATCAGCACCAGGTCGCCGTCGCGCATTTGGCTTTCGTTTTCGGTGTAATGCAGGATACAACCGTTCTCGCCGCTGCCGACGATGGTGGTGTAAGACGGGTAACGAGCGCCGTGGCGGTTGAATTCGTGATGGATTTCGCCTTCAAGCTGGTATTCAAACATCCCCGGGCGGCAGGTCTGCATGGCACGGGTATGCCCAAGCGCAGAAATTTCACCGGCGCGGCGCATAACGGCGATCTCCTCTTCTGATTTGAAAAGGCGAAGCTCATGAACCGTTGGCCGCCAGTCGGTCAGGCTGGCAGGAGCAGACAGATTCTGGCGCGAACCGCGACGTAGCTTATCCAGCGCGGCAAAAACGAGATTATCTGCGTAGTCGTACTCACCCTGAGCGTGGTAAACCACATCCAGCCCGTTTAACAGCAGGTGCAGCTGTTCACCAATCTCGGCAAACGCCAGCGCGCGGTCGACGCCCAGCTTCTGCGGCGCATTCTCCTGGCCAAGCCGACGGCCAGACCAGATCTCAGCATTTTTATCCCGCACGCGGTTAAACAGCACGCTATGGTTATGCGAGGCGTCGCTTTTAATCAGCACCAGCGCGGCTTCCGGCTCGTTAAAACCGGTGAAGTACCAAAAATCACTGTTCTGCCGATACGGATATTCGCTATCGGCATTACGTGTAACCTCGGGAGCCGCGAAAATAATCGCAGCGCTGGCCGGAGCCATTTTAGCCAGTAACGCCTGACGGCGACGGAGAAACTCCTGCTGATTCATCACATCTCCTGACACGGTTAAGATTAGTGGAGCGTTGGCTTGCGAACCTCGGGCGCGGTTGGCACCGGGCGAGTAAAGGTATCGTGGCAGAGCAGCGCGGCAACGCGCACATACTCAATGATTTCTTCCAGCGACATCTCAAGCTCTTCCTGGTCTTCATCTTCGTCATAGCCCAGTTGAGCGATGTTACGCAGATCGTCGATAGCTTCCCCGGTTTCGCCGGTGACTTTATCAAGCTTGGTCTGCGTGACGCCAAGACCCAGCAGGAAATGGTTCACCCAGCCGGACAGCGCATCCGCGCGGTCAAACACCGTGGCATCATCACCCTCAGGGAGATAGAGCTGGAACAGGAAGCCGTCATCTTCCAGCGCGTCGCCAATTGCGCCGTGCATCTGGCGCAGGGCGTCGGCGAGGTTCTGGCTAAAGGCCAGACCTTCATTGGTCAGGTCATGCAGCAGCGCTTGCCAGCTGCTGTCTTTATTGCCGCCGCACAGCATGCCGCTGATTAAGCCGTGCATTTCCGCAGGCGTCAGGCCCACACCTTGTTCGTTCAAAAGTTGGCTTACTGCGTCGTAGCCCGGCATCGTGTTCTGTATAGACATGCGCATTCGTCGTCGTTGGCAGGATTAGTGTGTGTTATGCTACCACCAGGACCCCCGCAGATACCAGAAAAGGGCTTGTATCTTAATATCGGGATAGCTATAGTGGCGCCCCTTCCGTTACCGCGACCGGTAGCGTTAAGGCAGGCGAGTAAACAGCAGGAAGGTAGCATGTCTGCACAACCAGTCGATATTCAAATTTTCGGTCGTTCATTGCGCGTGAATTGTCCGCCTGAACAACAGGATGCGCTGAATCAGGCTGCGGAAGAGCTGAATCAGCGGTTGCAAGATTTAAAAGTTCGCACTAGAGTCACAAATACCGAGCAGCTGGTGTTCATTGCGGCGTTAAACATCTGCTATGAGCTGGCTCAGGAAAAGTCGAAAACCCGTGACTACGCCGCCAACATGGAAGAGCGTATTCGGATGCTACAGCAGACCATTGAACAAGCGCTGCTTGAACAGGGTCGCATCGCAGACCGACAGGGTCCAAAGTTTGAATAACACTTCGCAGTTGACTATGGTAGAGTAACTTCGAAGACAAAATTTCTCTGAGATGTTTGCAAGCGGGCCAGTCCCCTGAGCCGATATTTCATACCACAAGAGTGTGGCGCTCCGCGGTCGGTGAGCATGCTCGGTCCGTCCGAGAAGCCTGAAGACCATGACGACACACTCACCTTGAACCAAGGGTTCAAGGGTTACAGCCTGCGGCGGCATCTCGGAGATTCCCTCTTTACTACCCGGCCATCATGACGCATATCTCGTTATTCTCAACGCAACGTCAGGACATTCGCCAAACCATCCGGCAACAACGCCGGGCGCTCACTCCCGCTGAACAAAAAACCTTTGCCTTACAGGCTGCTGAACGCATGCTGGCGTTTGAGCCGGTTGTCCGTGCGCATACCGTGGCGCTGTTTCTTTCCTTTGATGGCGAGCTGGATACCGGGCCGCTGGTTCAGGCTTTATGGCAGGCCGAAAAAGAGGTTTACCTCCCGGTTCTTCACCCTTTCAGCCCGGGAAATCTGCTATTTCTGCGCTATACGCCGCACGGCGAACTGGTGCGGAACCGTCTGAAAATTCTTGAGCCAAAGCTGGATGTTCGCGACGTTCTGCCGCTCAATAAGCTGGACGTACTGATTGCGCCTTTAGTCGCCTTTGATACCAAAGGCCAGCGGCTGGGCATGGGGGGAGGATTCTACGATCGCACGTTGCAAAACTGGCGGCAGCACGGTCTGTATCCGGTTGGCCTGGCGCACGATTGCCAGCAAGTTGCCGAATTACCGGCCGAAGAGTGGGATATTCCTTTGCCTGCCGTGGTGACGCCTTCGCGCCTGTGGCAGTGGTGACAGCCTCTCCCCCACGGGAGGAAGAGGCTTAGCGATAAATCAGTACAGCAGGCGAGCGCGGATGGTGCCCGGAATCGCTTTCATTGACTTCAACGCCCCTTCAGCCACTTCTTCCGATGCATCGATATCAATAACGACATAGCCCATCTGCGACGTGGTTTGCAGGAACTGTGCGGCGATGTTAATACCCTGCTCGGCGAAAATCTGGTTAATTGCGGTCAAAATCCCCGGGCGGTTCTCATGGATGTGCAGCAGGCGGCTGGTTGTGCCTCCGTGCAGCGGGAGAGAAACTTCCGGGAAGTTAACCGCAGACAGCGTTGAACCGTTATCAGAATATTTCGCCAGCTTGCCCGCTACTTCGAGACCGATGTTTTCCTGCGCTTCCTGAGTAGAACCGCCGATGTGCGGAGTCAGAATAACGTTGTCAAACTCGCACAGCGGAGAGTTAAACGGATCGCTGTTGGTTGCCGGTTCGGTCGGGAATACGTCGATTGCCGCGCCGGAAAGATGTTTGCTGGCGAGCGCGCCGCATAAAGCAGGAATATCCACCACCGTGCCGCGCGAAGCGTTAATCAGCAGCGCGCCCGGTTTCATCAGCGCCAGTTCGTTTGCGCCAATCATATTTTTAGTAGAAGCATTTTCCGGTACGTGCAGGCTGACCACATCGCTCATATTCAGCAAGTCGGAGAGATGCTGAACCTGAGTCGCGTTGCCCAGCGGCAGCTTGTTTTCAATATCGTAGAAGAAGACATGCATGCCCAGAGATTCAGCCAAAATCCCCAACTGAATACCGATGTGACCATACCCGATAATCCCCAGCTTTTTGCCACGAGCTTCAAAAGAACCCACGGCCAGCTTGTTCCACACGCCGCGGTGCGCTTTGGCGTTAGCCTCTGGAATACCGCGCAGCAGCAGCAGCAGTTCGCCAATGACTAATTCAGCAACGGAACGGGTGTTAGAGAACGGGGCGTTGAACACCGGCACACCGCGCTTAGCGGCAGCCTCAAGGTCAACCTGGTTAGTCCCGATGCAGAAGCAGCCGACGGCCACCAGCTTTTCAGCCGCTGCAAAGATTTCTTCGGTCAAATGAGTGCGGGAACGCAGGCCAATGAAATGTGCATCACGGATCGACTCTTTCAGCGCTTCGGTATCCAGCGCGCCTTTGTGGAACTCAATATTGGTGTATCCGGCTGCACGCAGGCTATCCACCGCTTTCTGGTGTACGCCTTCAACCAGCAGGAATTTAATTCTGTCTTTTTCCAGTGATACTTTTGCCATTTCCCGACCCTATTTTTAGTGCTGTTGTGTTAATGCCTAGGCGGTGATGCGCCACCGCCTATAAGTTACCCTTCTGTCAAAATATCAAAATCTACGTGCGGGGCAATATGAACGATTGCGTCGCCATGCTGGCGAGAAGGAATAACGGGGCGGGAGTCAGAATAAAATGCTGGTAGCGAGAGAGAACCAGGAACGAATCACAGCACTGTTACCAGAATGTGATATATGTCACCAAATTTGCCGTTAAAATAATTTGTCATTTTTTATACGGTTTTTTGGGGCGCAGGACGCGCCCCGGTCAGATCATTTTACGATGGTTTTCACGCCATCGGCGGTGCCTATCAGGGCAACATCCGCCCCGCGGTTGGCAAACAGCCCCACGGTCACCACGCCCGGAATACCGTTGATGGTATTTTCCAGCTTAATCGGCTCCATGATGCTCAGGCCGTGTACATCAAGGATTATGTTGCCGTTATCGGTCACTACGCCCTGGCGATATTCAGGGCGGCCGCCCAGTTTAACCAGCTCGCGAGCAACGGCGCTGCGCGCCATGGGAATCACTTCAACCGGCAGCGGGAAGTTGCCGAGAATATCCACCTGCTTGGATGAGTCCGCGATGCAGATAAACTTATCCGCAACCGAGGCAATGATTTTTTCACGCGTCAGGGCTGCGCCACCGCCTTTGATCATCTGCATCTGGGCGTTGATTTCATCCGCGCCGTCAACATAGACCCCAAGAGAATCAACCTCGTTGAGGTCAAAAACGGTGATGCCGAGACTTTTCAGTTTCGCGGTGGAAGCGTCGGAGCTGGAAACGGCGCCATCAATCTGGTGCTTGATAGTGCCCAAAGCATCAATGAAGTGCGCGGCGGTTGAGCCGGTGCCTACGCCAACAATGGTGCCCGGCTGCACGTACTGGAGTGCTGCCCATCCGACTGCTTTTTTCAGTTCATCCTGCGTCATAATTTTATGCCTGTGATGTGGAAACTGACGCGCATTATAGAGCATGCGCCGGGAAAATGTCCCCGGGATTGCGGCAATGCTGGCGTCATCACGTTCGGGCTGCCCCAGCGTTTGCTGATTTGGTCTGAATCAACGGCAAATTTATGTCATAGTGCTCGCACGACGAAATCAGGAGTAAGTGAACAACAATGAAACGCCCGGACTACAGAACGCTGCAGGCGCTGGATGCGGTAATTCGTGAACGAGGATTTGAGCGCGCGGCGCAGAAGCTGTGCATTACTCAGTCGGCAGTATCACAACGTATTAAGCAACTGGAAACGATGTTCGGCCAGCCATTGTTGGTGCGCACCGTGCCGCCCCGCCCGACGGAGCAAGGGCAGAAACTGCTGGCCCTGCTGCGCCAGGTTGAGCTGCTGGAAGAAGAGTGGCTGGGCGACGAGCAAACCGGCTCCACGCCGCTGCTGCTCTCCCTGGCGGTTAACGCCGACAGCCTGGCAACCTGGCTGCTTCCGGCTCTGGCGCCGGTGCTTGCCGACTCACCTATCCGCCTGAATCTTCAGGTTGAAGATGAAACCCGAACCCAGGAGCGGCTGCGCCGCGGCGAAGTGGTTGGCGCGGTTTCTATTCAGCCTCAGCCGCTGCCGAGCTGCCTGGTCGATCGCCTCGGCGCGCTGGATTATCTGTTTGTCGGCTCAAAAGATTTTGCCGAGCGCTACTTCCCCAACGGCGTGACGCGCTCCGCGCTGCTGAAGGCTCCGGCGGTGGCGTTTGACCACCTCGACGATATGCATCAGGCCTTTTTACAGCAGAACTTTGACCTGTCTCCGGGTAGCGTACCGTGCCACATCGTTAACTCTTCGGAAGCGTTCGTGCAGCTGGCACGCCAGGGCACAACCTGCTGCATGATCCCACATTTGCAGATTGAGAGAGAGCTGAATAGCGGAGAATTGATCGACTTAACGCCTGGGCTGTTGCAGCGCCGCATGCTTTACTGGCACCGTTTTGCGCCGGAAAGCCGCATGATGCGTAACGTGACGGATGCCCTGCTGGAGTATGGGCACAAAGTGCTGCGCCAGGATATGGAATAAAAACAACCCTCTCCGTTAAGGAGAGGGTAACGTCTTACTGGGCAGCAGGAGCCTGCGCGCCCTGGAGCTCAAACACTACGTCTACCTGGTCATCAAACTGAATAGTCTGCTGGTCATAGGTATCCTGAGCGGAAACCGGCGCTGCCGCGTCCGCCTTCATCATGCGTACCATCGGCGCTGGCTGGTAGTTAGAAACGTGATAACGCACGCTGTACACCGAACCCAGCTTGCTGTTGAAGCCTTCGGCCAGCAGCTTAGCCTGACGGGTTGCGTCGTTGATGGCTTCTTTACGCGCTTTATCCTTGTATTCTTCAGGATGAGAGACGCCCAGAGATACGGAGCGGATTTCGTTCAAACCGGCCTTCAATGCACCGTCCAGCAGCTCGTTCATTTTATCCAACTGACGCAAAGTCACTTCAACCTGGCGTACCGCACGGTAGCCTTTCAGCTGGGTTTTACCGTCTTTCAGGTAATCATATTCTGGCTGAGTGCGCAGGTTAGCCGCGTTGATGTCTTTCTTCTCAACGCCGTTTTTCTGCAGGAAGCCAAGATACTGCGCAACGCGGTCGTCGGCCTGTTTCTTGGCGGAAGCGGCATCTTTAGCGGACACATTCACTTCGATAGCAAGCGTGGCGATATCAGGCACTGCATCAACGCTGGCTGTCCCGGAGGTGACTACGTGAGGGCCGTTAGGCAGCTCGCCCGCCTGAACCGATACAGAACCTAATCCCATCATTGCGGCTAATGCTAAAATTTTAAACTTCACTGTAACTCCTCCGTGCTACGTTCCACTGTGATTACGCCGGAAAATAAACTCCCGGCGTCTGCCAGCAAGCTTAGCCTGAAATAGTAACTTGTCTATCGGATAAAGGCGAATTAGCCCATCAGCGCCGAGATATGCTGCACGCCGTCCCACGCCAGCTGAGAGGCGATAAACCACATCACCAGCCCGACCACACCGTTGATAATCCGCTGCGCTTTCGCGGTGCGAAGGCGTGGAGCCAGCCAGGCGGCGAGAATAGCCAGACCATAGAACCAGATAATCGAGGCGCTAACCGTGCCCAGCGCAAACCAGCGCTTTGGCTCTTCCGAAAGCTGGCCGCCAAGGCTGCCCAGCACCACAAAAGTGTCGAGGTAGACATGCGGATTAAGCCACGTCACCGCCAGCATGGTGACCACAATTTTCCAGCGTCCCTGCTTCATGACCTGCGCCGAAGCAAGCTCAAGGTTGTTGCTCATCGCCGTGCGAAGCGCGCCCCAGCCGTACCACAGCAGAAACGCCACGCCGCCCCAGGTCACCAGCGCCAGTAGCCACGGAGACTGCATCAGAATGGCGCTACCGCCAAAGATCCCGCCGCAAATCAGGATGATATCGCTCAGCGCACACAACGAGGCAATCATCAGGTGATACTGGCGGCGAATGCCCTGATTCATCACAAAAGCATTCTGCGGCCCCAGCGGCAGTATTAGCGCCGCCCCAAGTGCAACCCCCTGAAAATAATAAGATAACACGCTAACCACCCTCAAATTATCAATCACTGACCGGGAGTGTAATGCGCAATTATTATTAGAGGAAATTGTTAATTTTAATCACCAATAAGGGAAGCTAATATTGAAAGGTAAAAGAAAGGCCGACAAATGTCGGCCCTGAGGATTACGCGTTTTCAGTTTCGTTGGTTTTACGAACGTGTACGTCCATTTGCGGGTAAGGAATGCCGATGCCGTTGGCATCCAGCCCCTTCTTAATTTGCTCCAGCACGTCCCAGTAGACGTTTTGCAGGTCGCCGCTCTTGCTCCAGGCGCGCACCACAAAGTTCACCGAAGAAGGCCCCAGTTCGTTAACGCGCACCGTGATATCTCTATCTTTCAGCACGCGCTCGTCACGGCTAACGATGTCGGTAAGGATCTTCTTAACCTGATCGATGTCAGCATCGTAGGAAACGCCAATAATAAATTCATTACGACGCACCGGTTCGCGGGAGAAGTTGATGATGTTGCCGGCAATAATTTTACCGTTCGGCACCACCACGATTTTGCCGTCAACGGTACGCATGGTAGTAGAAAAAATCTGTACGTTGAGTACGGTTCCGGCGATCCCGCCGAGGTCAACATACTCACCGGTCCGGAACGGACGGAAGGTCACCAGCAGTACGCCAGCCGCAAGGTTGGACAGCGAACCCTGCAACGCCAGGCCAACGGCCAAACCCGCAGCACCCAGCACCGCGATGACCGATGCGGTCTGCACCCCGACCCGGCTCAGGGCCGCGATCAGCGTGAAGGCGATAATGCCATAGCGCACCAGCGCGGAAAGGAAGTCGGCTACGGTGCTGTCGATGCCCCGGGCCAGCATCAGGCGGTTTACCGTGCTGGATATCAGGCGGGCAATAATCATCCCGATAATGAGAATGGCGATGGCGGCGACGATGTTAACCACGTAGCTCAGCAGGAGCTCCTGATTTCGCGCCAGCCATCCTCCGGCATTATGAATACTGTCTACTACGTTGAGATCTTCCATTTACTGTTCCTTGTCTGAAAAGTTTCTACGCCAGGAGACGCAGCACAGACCGTAAAGGGTAAACAAAAACGCATGAATGTGCCAAACAGGTCACAAAATTGATTGCAAATTGAGTGTTAATGCAGCAAAAGAAGGGAAAACCCGGGCCTGAGCCCGGGCTTATGGGTGACTTACAGCGCCCGGGTAAAGGTTCGGGAAATAACATCCTGCTGCTGTTCGCGCGTTAAGGCGTTAAACCGCACCGCGTAGCCGGAAACACGAATAGTTAGCGTCGGGTAATTTTCCGGGTGTTCGATGGCATCCATTAACATCTCACGATTCATCACGTTAACGTTCAGGTGCTGGCCGCCTTCCGTTTTGACATCGTGATGGAAATAGCCGTCAAGCAGCCCCACGAGGTTCAGGCGACGAATCGAGTCATCTTTGCCAAGCGCAGCAGGCACGATGGAAAAGGTGTACGAAATCCCATCTTTCGCGTAGCTAAACGGCAGCTTCGCCACGGAGGTCAAAGAAGCGACCGCGCCCTTAGTATCACGCCCGTGCATCGGGTTAGCGCCGGGAGCAAACGGCGTTCCACCTCTGCGGCCATCCGGCGTGTTGCCGGTTTTTTGCCCGTAAACCACATTCGAAGTGATGGTCAGGATAGACTGAGTCGGCACCGCGCCGCGGTAGGTTGGCAACGCCTGAATTTTCTTCATAAAGCGCTCAACCAGATCGCAGGCGATGGCGTCCACCCGGTCGTCATTATTGCCGTACTGCGGATAGTCGCCCTCAATGACAAAATCTACCGCCAGCCCGGTATGGTCGCGCACCGGCTTCACTACCGCGTGTTTGATAGCCGACAGCGAGTCCACCGCCACCGAAAGCCCGGCGATGCCGCAGGCCATGGTGCGGTAAACATCCCGGTCATGCAGCGCCATCAGCGAAGCTTCATAGCTGTATTTATCGTGCATGTAGTGGATAAGATTAAGCGCCGTAACGTACTGCACCGCCAGCCAGTCCATAAAGCTATCGAGGCTGGTCATCACCTTGTCGTAGTCCAGCACATCATCGAGCAGCATCGGGGTTTTAGGCCCAACCTGGATCTTCAGCTTTTCATCCATCCCGCCGTTGATGCAGTACAGCAGGGTTTTCGCGAGGTTGGCACGAGCGCCAAAGAACTGCATTTGCTTGCCAATAATCATCGGGCTTACGCAGCAGGCAATCGCGTAGTCATCGCTGGCAAAGTCGCTGCGCATCAGGTCATCGTTTTCATACTGCAATGACGAGGTTTCGATGGACACCCTGGCGGCGTACACCTTAAACGCCTTCGGCAGCGCTTCGGACCAGAGGATAGTCAGGTTTGGCTCAGGTGCAGGCCCCATAGTGTAAAGCGTATTCAGGTAGCGGAAGGCGCTTTTGGTCACCAGCGTGCGCCCGTCGAGCCCCATTCCGCCCAGCACTTCAGTCGCCCAGATAGGGTCGCCGGAGAACAGGGAATCAAACTCCGGCGTACGCAGGAAACGCACCATGCGGATTTTCATAATGAAGTGGTCGATTAATTCCTGCGCCTGCTGTTCGTTGAGCAGGCCAGCATTAATATCGCGTTCAATATAAATATCGATAAAGCTCGCCGTGCGCCCAAGCGACATTGCCCCGCCGTTCTGAGACTTCACCGCCGCCAGATAGGCAAAGTAGAGCCACTGAATAGCCTCCTGCGCATTGCCAGCCGGGCGCGAAATATCGAAGCCATAACCGGCGGCCATCTCCTGAATTTGCAGCAGCGCGTGGCGGTGCTCCGCCAGCTCTTCACGCAGGCGGATAGTCGCCTCCAGATCCTCACCGCGCTCAAGTTTTTGCTGCAGGTCGGCAAACTGTAGCTCACGCTCGCGAACCAGATAGCCGATGCCGTATAGCGCAACGCGACGATAATCGCCGATGATGCGCCCGCGCCCGTAGCCGTCCGGTAATCCCGTCAGCACGCCGGACTTGCGGCAGCGCAGAATATCCGGCGAATAGACGTCGAATACGCCCTGGTTATGGGTTTTACGCAGCTCGGTAAACTGATACTCGAAGTGCTGGTCCATTTTGCGGCCGTAGGCTTCAAACGAGCTTTTGATCATATTGATGCCGCCAAAAGGATGTAGCGCGCGCTTTAGCGGCTTATCCGTTTGCAGGCCAACGATCCTCTCACGCTCCTGAATAATATAGCCGGGAGCGTGAGCGGTAATTGAAGTGGCGACATTGCTGTCAAAGTCCACCGGCGCATGGGTGGCGTTTTCAACACGAATGCCTTCCATGACCTTTTCCCACAGTGCCGTAGTGGCCGCCGTAGCGCCCGACAAAAATGCGTCATCGCCTTCATACGGCGTATAGTTTTGCTGGATAAAATCCCGAACGTTAATTTCATGCTGCCAGCTCTCTCCGCGGAATTGCTGCCAGGCATGAGCATAATTATCATGGGAAATATCAATATCCACTTTCATTAATTCTATCCTCTGTACCACAAATGAGATTAAGCGAATTCCGCTAAGCGAGATGCTTTGCCCAATTGCCGGGCATCAAGAGCAATCATTTTTTCTTCATTGGTAGGAATTACCGCGCACAGCACCGCAGAGCCTTCGGCTGAAATAACCCGTTCGCCGTCGGAATTAGGCCGCGCGTTTTTTTCTTCGTCCAGTTCAATACCGAATACGCGTAAATGTTTAATCACCAGGCTGCGAATAAGCGCGGAGTTTTCACCGATGCCGCCGGTGAAAATTAAGCCATCAAAATGCGGCAATGAAGTGGCATGCCCGCCAATCGTTCTGGCGATGCGGTGAACAAAAGTATCGATCGCCAGCTGTGCTCTGCCGTCGCCACTTCGCCAGGCCTTCTCCAGCGCCCGGAGATCGGAAGAGATACCCGAAAGTCCCAGCAGCCCTGACTCGGTGTTTGCCACTTGCTCAAGGTCATCCAGCGATTGCCCGGTTTGCCTTGCCAGCCACACCATCGCGCCAAAGTCCACGTCGCCGCAGCGGGTGCCCATGATAAGCCCCTCCAGCGGCGTCATGCCCATCGAGGTATCAACGCTTTCCCCTTCCACAACTGCGCAAACCGATGCGCCGTTCCCAAGATGAGCGATAACCAGACCCGGTGCGGCTCCTTTCAGCTCAGGCAACTCAGCGGCCTGGATGGAAACGTAGCGGTGGGAGGTTCCGTGGAACCCATAACGCCTGACGCCGTACTCCTCGAAATAGCGGTACGGCAGGCCGTAGAGATAGGCCTCCGGGCTAATCGTCTGGTGGAAGCTGGTATCAAACACCGCGACCTGCGGCACGCCGGGAAATCGCTGCCGGGCCGAGGCCACGCCGCTGAGGTTGGCATAATTGTGCAGCGGCGCGAGAGGCGAGACTTCACGAATTTTTTCAACAACGTCATCCGTGAGCAGTACCGACTCGCCGAAAATCGCCCCGCCGTGCGCAATGCGGTGGCCGATATAGGCCACGCTTTTAATCAGGTCACGCTTTTCAAGTTCCAGGGCAATGGCCGCCAGCGCATCTTCATAATCGGAATGAGCCAGCCTCACTGACTCTCCGTTATTAACAGTCAGCGAGGCAGACTCGGTATTAATCCCTTCGCAAATTCCCGTTAATAGTGGCTCCATGGATATTTCATCCAGCACGGAAAATTTAACCGAAGATGAGCCACAGTTTATGGTTAATATTACCGGATATTCATTCATCTTAACGTTCACTCATCCTGAGCCAATGACGGTTAATTACAATATTTTGTATACAATATTCAGAATCGTCAGCATGCCGATAACGGTGACAAATATGTTTTCGGTTCTGCCTTTATATTTACTCAGCGCCGGGACCTTGCGAATGGCGTACATCGGCAGCAGGCAGAGCAGAGCGGCAATAATCGGCGCGCCCATGGCTTCAATCAGGTCAAGAATGTTCGGGTTGGCGTAGGCCACAACCCAGGTCGACCCCATGATAAACACCATACTGACCAGGTTGAGCTTGCCCTGGGAAACCTTAGTTTTGTCACCCTTATAACCAAACTTCAGGATAAGGCCGTTAAGCCCTTCCAGCGTGCCGAGGTAATGGCCGAAGAAGGATTTGAAAATCGCTACCAGGGCAATGATTGATGCCCCGTATTCCAGCACGGTCGCGAAGGTGGACTTAGAGCCGGACATAGAAGAGAAGTGGTTCGCAAGGTAGGAAAGCACCGGGATATTCTGCGCTTTCGCTTCGGCCATATTCTCCGGCGACAGCGTGAACAGGCAGCTGAAAGCAAAGAACATCACCACCCCAACCATCAGCATGCTGGCGCGTGAGATGATTTTGGAACATTTATCCTCGGTATATTGCTTACCAAAATCCGCCTCATACTCTTCGCGCTTAGACACCACAAACGAAGAGACGATAGGCGAGAAGTTGAAGGAGAACACCATGATGGATATACCGAGCCACACCGTTACCAGTATTCCGTCATTGCCGGTTAAAGCTATCTCACTGAGGTTAACCTGATCGATAACCGCAGAGTTCCAGTAAGGGATAAGCGACAGGGAAATAATCACCAGGCTCGCGATAAACGGAAACACGAGATAGCTCATCACCTTCACCATCAGGTCTTTACCGAAGAAGATGACAAACGCCATCAGCATCAGCAACACCAGCGCAACCAGCCCGCGGTTAAGCGGTGCCAGCTGAAGCTGGTTATCCCAGAATGTCATAAAGGTGTTGGTAATGGTGACGCCATAAATCCACAGCAGCGGGCAAATTGCGAAGAAGTACAGGAAGGTGATAACCACCCCGCCGGTTTTACCAAAATGCTCTTCAACCGTTTCGGTGATGTTCCCCGAAGGGTTACTGCCGGAAAGGCACAGGCGAGCCAGCGCGCGGTGGCAGAAGAAGGCTATCGGGTAGGCCAGAACCAGCATGATAAGGATAGGTATCAGGCCGCCATAACCCGCACGGATAGGGAAAAACAGTACCCCGGCACCAATGGCGGTGCCGAACAGACCCAGCGTCCAGGTGGTGTCGGATTTACGCCACAGGGAGGTGTCTTTTTGGCCAACAAGGGTTGTTTCTGCATTACTCATAATGAAGATCCTTAGTTAGTTCAGGCAGGCTTCCGCGGTGCCGGTAATTTCAGAGACGCGAGACAAATCGATGTTCCCGCCGGAAATAAGGCTGACCGTTTTCCGACCTTTAATATAATGATCAAGCTTGCCGCTTAATAATGCGGCAGAGGCCAGAGCTCCCGCCCCTTCGGTTACAATTTTATTGCGCTGAATGAGCGCCACCATGCTGTTTCTGATTTCTTCTTCACTGACTAAAATAATATCAGTTACTAATTTTTTAACGATTTCGAAAGTTAAATTACCCGGGCGAGCGACATCGCAGCCATCAGCCAAAGTGCTGGCGCTTCGATTGGCGGTTATTTCTCCACAGCGGAATGATGAAGCCATGCCGTGAACATTTTCTGCCTGCACGCCGATGATATTAATTGTTGGATTAATGGATTTAATCGCCACCGCAATACCGGCAATCAGGCCGCCGCCGCCGATAGGCACAATCACGTTATCGACGTCATAAAGATCTTCAAGTATTTCCAGGCCAATAGTACCCTGCCCGGCAATGACTTTTACATCGTCATACGGCGGAATGAAAATGCGCCCTTCCATCTCAACAATTTCGCTGACCTTAGCGATAGTTTCGTTAAAGTTATTGCCGTGAATAATGACCTGTGCTGAATAGTCGGTAGTGGCCGCTACTTTCGACTTAGGCGCGCCTTTTGGCATCACCACCTTGCCATTAATCCCGAGCAGCGCGCACGACAGGGAAACACCCTGGGCATGATTGCCGGCCGAGCAAGCTACGACACCGCGGCTTCTTTCTTCCTCACTGAGCGAGCTAAGCTTATTAAATGCGCCCCGCATTTTAAACGAGCCGGTGCGCTGCATATTTTCAAATTTTAAATAGATGTCACCTTTACAGCATTCGCTAAGATAATTAGAACGCGGCATCCCTGTTTTATACACGTAGCCAGAAATTCTTTTTTTAGCTTCCAGAACGTCGTTAATGGTGACAGGAAGTTCGTTGTCGATATGCATGTTGACCTCTGTATAACAAAACAATAAAAAATATTAGAGATGGCAAATAAAATAAATTTGCCGTCCTGGGTTAATTAATCAATTAAAACGATTCGGGTAGTTTTTTTACTAAGCCACCACCGTTAATTTATTAAATTGAGCCTGACTGCGCACGGAATGCGCTCTGGCTAATTCAACCAAAGTTGAAGCTGATTTTTTTATACGATAATTTTTAGACCAGACTGCTGCATAGCGTGCTGTAGGTAATTCGTCGGTTAGCGGAACCTGTATAAATTGCTGAGAACCAAAAGGCGCTATCATGTCGCGTGGAATAATGGTCAGGAACCCGGCTTTAAGCACCATGTTATAGATAGTAACAACGGAGTCGGTTTTAATTATTTTATCTCGGGTAATATTATTTTTTTGCAGGATGGTCAGGAGTTCGCTGTAGTAGCCCATTTCGGTTTGAGGCAACACCCACTGCTCATGGCTCAATGAGCGTAGCGTCATCGCGCCGCCGCGCGTTCGCGTTCGGCTGGCCACCAAAATAAACTCGGACTCAAACAGCGGCTCAATATGCAGGTCCTGTAGCAGCATCTCGTCGCTGAGGGTACCGATAGCGAAGTCCAGCCGCCCGTCGCGTATCGCCGGTAAGAAGGAAGAGAGCTGCGCTTCAAACATCGATACTTCTGCATGAGGGTAAAGCTCTTTGAAGGCTTCAACCATGCCCGGCAGGAAGGTAAAGCCGATAAGCGAAGGGTAGCCGAATGAAACATCCACTGAGCCATTACCCACCAGGCAGTTCATTTCATCACACATATTACGCATTTCACGCGTAATCGACTCCGAATACCCGAGCAGTATCTTTCCCGCCTCGGTGAGCTTCACGCCGGTATTCTTGCGGATAATGAGTTCCATCCCGAACAACGCTTCCATATCGCTGATGATTTTGCTTACCGCAGGCTGAGTCAAACTCAGCTGCTTAGCCGCGGAACCAAATGAACCACTTCTGACCACCTCCTGAAATACAACCAGGTGCTGTGTTTTAGGTAATGTCATATTGTCCATAAAGCGCCATGCCTAATAAGTTATCAATGGCGGCGATCTTACGAATTCCCTCCTGGATGTTATGTGCTGCGACTCGCAAATGCTCAACCGGTTATTGTATAAGAAGCACACGAATGACAACTAACCAATTAAAAACAATGAGTTATGATTTTTAAATTTGCAATTTATATGATTAAGGTCAACCTAAATATCGCAGATAAAATAAATTTATGGAGATAATAAATTCATATAAATGTAAGTAACTTGTTATTGATAATGAGGTTTTATATTTATTGCGGTAAATTTGCACAAGTTAAATGAAATAATGAAAATAAAATTAAAAATAACTGCAATTATTATGATTTTATTTGAACATAAAAAAACCCGCCGTAGCGGGTTTTTACCGAAGCATTTATTGGCTCAAATTACAGAACGTCTACCGCGTTCAGCTCTTTGAATGCCTGCTCCAGGCGAACGATCATAGAAGCCTGGGCTGAACGCAGCCACACGCGTGGATCGTAGTATTTTTTGTTCGGCTGGTCGGCGCCTTTCGGGTTGCCCAGCTGACCCTGCAGGTAAGCTTCGTTTTCTTTGTAGTAGTTCAGAATACCTTCCCAGGTTGCCCATTGGGTGTCGGTATCGATGTTCATTTTGATAACGCCGTAGCTTACGGAGTCTTTGATTTCCTGAGCGGAAGAACCGGAACCACCGTGGAATACGAAGTTCAGGCTGTTGTGCGGCAGGTTATGTTTCTTAGAAACATAGTCCTGAGAGTCGCGCAGGATGGTTGGAGTCAGAACCACGTTACCCGGTTTGTACACGCCGTGTACGTTACCGAAGGAAGCAGCGATGGTGAAACGCGGGCTGATTTTGCTCAGCTCGGTGTACGCATAGTCAACGTCTTCTGGCTGGGTGTACAGAGCAGAAGCGTCCATGTGGCTGTTGTCCACGCCGTCTTCTTCACCGCCGGTGCAGCCCAGTTCGATTTCCAGGGTCATGCCCAGTTTGGACATGCGTTCCAGGTATTTAGAGCTGATTGCGATGTTTTCTTCCAGAGACTCTTCGGACAGGTCAATCATGTGGGAAGAGAACAGTGGTTTACCGGTAGCAGCGAAGTGTTTTTCGCCGGCGTCCAGCAGGCCGTCGATCCACGGCAGCAGTTTCTTAGCGCAGTGGTCGGTGTGCAGAATGACCGGCACGCCGTAATGCTCAGCCATCTGGTGAACGTGGTGTGCGCCAGAGATAGCACCCAGGATGGCAGCACCCTGTGGAACATCAGTTTTCACGCCTTTACCAGCGATGAAAGCAGCACCGCCGTTAGAGAACTGAACGATAACCGGAGATTTAACTTTCGCAGCGGTTTCCAGTACGGCGTTAATAGAGTCGGTACCGACGCAGTTAACAGCTGGCAGAGCAAAGTTGTTCTCTTTTGCTACCTGGAAGATTTTCTGTACGTCGTCACCGGTTACAACACCTGGTTTTACGAAATCAAAAATTTTAGACATGTGGATGTGTCCTGTAGGCCTTGGAAAAATTGAATCGCCGTCCTGATGCTTGCCGGGCGGCAATAAATCAACGGGCAGGAAACCCTGCCCGTAACAATTACTTCTTAGCGCGCTCTTCGAGCATCGCTACTGCTGGCAGAACTTTGCCTTCCACGAACTCGAGGAATGCGCCGCCGCCGGTAGAGATGTAGGAAATTTTGTCTGCGATACCGAACAGGTCGATAGCCGCCAGAGTGTCGCCGCCGCCTGCGATAGAGAAGGCTTCGCTGTCGGCGATAGCGCGAGCAACGATTTCGGTACCTTTACGGAAGTTCGGGAATTCAAACACGCCAACCGGGCCATTCCACAGAATGGTTTTTGCGTTTTTCAGGATCTCAGCCAGTTTCTCAGCGGAAACATCGCCCATATCCAGGATCTGCTCTTCATCTTTGATGTCAGCAACAGATTTCAGGGTCGCGGTTGCGGTTTCGGAGAACTCGGTCGCTACGCGCACGTCGGTAGGAACCGGAATATCGCAACGGGTCAGCAGTTCTTTGGCAGTATCAACCAGGTCTGCTTCATACAGGGATTTACCTACGTTGTGGCCCTGGGCTGCAACGAAGGTGTTAGCGATACCGCCGCCAACGATCAGCTGGTCAGCAATTTTGGACAGGGAGTCCAGCACGGTCAGTTTGGTAGAAACTTTAGAACCACCAACGATAGCAACCATTGGGCGAGCCGGCTCTTTCAGAGCTTTGCCCAGCGCTTCCAGTTCGTCTGCCAGCAGCGGGCCTGCACAGGCAACGTCAGCAAATTTAGCGATACCATGGGTAGAAGCCTGCGCGCGGTGTGCGGTGCCAAAGGCATCCATTACGAATACGTCACACAGAGCGGCATATTTTTTGGACAGCGCTTCGTCGTCTTTCTTTTCGCCTTTGTTAAAGCGAACGTTTTCCAGAACAACCAGCTCACCCTCGGCAACTTCAACGCCATCCAGATAGTCTTTGACCAGGCGAACCGGGTTAGACAGTTTGTCTTTCAGGTAGTTAACAACCGGCAGCAGAGAGAATTCTTCGTTGTACTCGCCTTCGGTCGGACGACCCAGGTGAGAAGTTACCATGACTTTTGCGCCCTGTTTCAGAGCCAGTTCAATGGTCGGCAGAGAAGCACGAATACGCGCGTCGCTGGTGACTTTCCCGTCTTTAACCGGCACGTTCAGATCGGCACGGATGAAAACGCGTTTACCAGCCAGATCCAAATCGGTCATCTTAATTACAGACATGGTGAATCCTCTCGTTGATTCTTAAAGTTTTGCAGACGCAACCTGCGCCTTACCTGAAATCCATTGAGCCATAACCAACGTGGTGTCGAGCATCCTGTTGGCGAAGCCCCATTCGTTATCACACCAGACTAGTGTTTTAATCAGATGTTGCCCACTGACCCGCGTTTGCGTGCCGTCAACGATGGCACTGTGCGGATCGTGGTTAAAATCAGTCGAGACCAACGGTAATTCCGTATAGTCAACTATACCATGAAATGCTTCTCGCGCCGCTTTTTGCAGCAACTGGTTGACTTCACAGGCATTTACTGAATTTTTCACCGTGACGCTTAAATCAATCGCCGTGACGTTTATCGTCGGTACGCGTACCGCAATGGCCTCAAAACGGTCATTAAACTGTGGGAAAATACGCGTAATACCGGCCGCAAGACGCGTATCCACCGGAATGATCGACTGGCTTGCCGCACGGGTACGCCGTAAGTCGGGATGATAAGCGTCAATAACCTGCTGGTCGTGCATCGCCGAGTGAATGGTGGTTACCGTCCCGGACTCGATGCCAAAGGAATCATCCAGCAGTTTAATAATCGGAATAATGCAGTTTGTGGTGCAGGAGGCATTGGAGACGATGCGATGGTTATCTTCCACCAGCTCATGGTTAACCCCGAAGACCACGGTGGCGTCGAGGTCGTTACCGCCGGGATGCGAGAACAGCACCTTTTTCGCACCTGCGGCCAGGTGAGCTTCGCCATCGGCACGCGAGCCGAACACGCCGGTGCAATCCAGCACGATATCAACGCCCAGTTCACGCCACGGCAGCGCCTCAATGGTGGGCTCATGCAGCAGGCGAATACTGTCATCGCCGACAAACAGGACGTCACGCTCTTCGCGCACGTCCCACGCAAAGCGGCCATGGCTGGTGTCGTACTTCAACAGATGCGCGATACCCGCAGCATCCGCCAGTTCGTTGATTGCTACCACGGTGATTTCCGCACGGCGACCAGATTCGTACAAAGCACGTACCACGTTGCGCCCAATGCGACCGAAGCCATTAATAGCGATGCGTACGGTCATATCTCTCCTGCCAGAATCCCTGGGATTAAGTGGCTGACAGAGTAATCCAGCAACCGCCCGAGGGGAATCCTCGCACTCATGAAACTGCACTTGTTTGCTTAATTGTCGAACATTTATTCGACTGAAACGCTTCAGCTATGTTAAGCCAAAGCGGGAATAAAAGGAACGATACCCCATTACGGTCGCACCAACTTCTGACGCACGTCACAGTTTTAGTGGAATAACTGCAACGGATAAAGGCAGCGGTGGAATAACGAACAGCACAATCATGGAATAATTGGCATAAAAAAGGGCCGCCGAAGCGACCCCTTTATCTGACGAGACTGATTACAGAATCGCTTTAGCCTGTTTCACCACGTTCTCAACGGTGAAGCCAAACTCTTCGAACAGCAATTCTGCTGGAGCAGACTCACCGAAGGTCGTCATCCCAACGATAGCGCCGTTCAGGCCAACGTATTTGAACCAGTAGTCGGCAATGCCGGCTTCGATGGCTACGCGAGCAGAAACGGCTTTCGGCAGCACGGACTCACGGTAAGCGGCATCCTGCTTGTCGAACGCGTCGGTGGACGGCATGGAAACCACGCGGGCCTTGACGCCTTCGGCAGTCAGCTGATCCCATGCGGCAACGGCCAGCTCAACTTCGGAACCGGTCGCAATGAAGATAAGCTCTGGCTGACCAGCGCAATCTTTCAGCACGTAACCGCCGCGGGCGATGTCTTTCAACTGCTGCTCGGTACGATCCTGCTGAGCCAGGTTCTGACGGGAGAGGATAAGCGCAGTCGGGCCATCGTGACGCTCAACGCCGTATTTCCACGCTACCGCAGACTCAACCTGGTCACACGGACGCCAGGTGCTCATGTTAGGCGTTACGCGCAGGGAAGCAACCTGCTCAACCGGCTGGTGAGTCGGGCCATCTTCGCCCAGACCGATGGAGTCGTGGGTGTAAACCATCACCTGGCGCTGCTTCATCAGCGCGGCCATACGCACCGCGTTACGGGCATACTCCACAAACATCAGGAAGGTAGAGGTGTACGGCAGGAAGCCACCGTGCAGGGAGATACCGTTGGCGATAGCGGTCATACCGAATTCACGCACGCCGTAATGGATATAGTTCCCGGCGGTATCTTCGTTGATAGCTTTAGAACCAGACCACAGGGTCAGGTTAGACGGAGCCAGGTCAGCAGAACCGCCCAGGAATTCTGGCAGCAGCGGGCCGAAGGCTTCGATAGCATTCTGGGACGCTTTACGGCTGGCAATCTTGGACGGATTAGCCTGCAGCTTAGCGATGAATTCGTTCGCTTTCGCGTCGAAGTCCGCCGGCATTTCACCCTTCATACGGCGAGTGAATTCAGCGGCTTCCTGCGGGAAGGCTTTAGCATAAGCGGCGAACTTCTCGTTCCAGGCCGCTTCTTTGGCCTGGCCCGCTTCTTTCGCATCCCACTGAGCATAGATGTCAGAAGGAATTTCGAATGGAGCGTGCTTCCAGCCCAGCGCTTCACGGGTCAGCGCAATCTCTGCGTCGCCCAGAGGCGCGCCGTGGGAGTCGTGAGTACCCGCTTTGTTCGGGGAGCCGAAACCGATGATGGTTTTGCACATCAGCAGGGATGGCTTGTCGGTTACCGCGCGAGCTTCTTCTACCGCACGTTTGATAGCGTCGGCATCGTGGCCGTCTACGCCGCGCACAACGTGCCAGCCGTAGGCTTCAAAGCGTTTAGCGGTATCGTCGGTGAACCAGCCTTCAACGTGGCCGTCGATGGAGATGCCGTTGTCATCGTAGAACGCGACCAGTTTACCCAGCTTAAGGGTACCGGCCAGGGAGCAAACCTCGTGAGAGATGCCTTCCATCATGCAGCCATCACCCAGGAATGTGTAGGTGAAGTGATCCACGATGTCGTGACCCGGGCGGTTGAACTGCGCTGCCAGCGTTTTTTCAGCGATAGCCATACCGACCGCGTTCGCAACGCCCTGACCCAGCGGGCCAGTAGTGGTTTCTACACCGGCGGTATAGCCCACTTCCGGGTGACCCGGGGTTTTGGAGTGCAGCTGACGGAAGTTTTTCAGTTCTTCAATCGGCAGGGCATAACCGGTGAGATGCAGCAGGCTGTAAATCAGCATAGAACCGTGGCCGTTGGACAGCACGAAGCGGTCGCGATCGGCCCAGGACGGGTTCTGCGGGTTATGGTTCAGGAAATCACGCCACAGGACTTCGGCAATGTCGGCCATACCCATAGGGGCACCCGGGTGACCGGATTTGGCTTTTTGTACTGCGTCCATGCTGAGCGCACGAATAGCATTGGCAAGCTCTTTACGAGAGGACATTTTGACTCCAGATCGGATGGTTGAAGATCGCGCCTTGACTACGATGCGTTATGGGCTACGCCCGAAAATGTGACAACAATGTACACCAGGGGAATGGTCATGTACATGCGGCGTGCCGTTGACAGGGTAAGAAATCTCTGGATAACGCTCGCAAGTTGCGCAACCTGATGCGCAGGCCATTTATTCTTCTTTATACTAAGTCTGGAGCCGCCCCGCCTGCGGTAAATCCGACTCTGTTTTTACCTATTATAAAGAAAGGAAAATGGCCATGAAGATGCGCCCAATATTACTGAGCCTGAGCGTCGCTGCCCTGCTGAGCGGCTGCCAGGGAATGGATTCCAACGGGCTACTGACCTCGGGGGCCGAAGCATTCCAGGCCTACACTTTAAGCGACGCCCAGGTGAAGGCCCTGAGCGACGAAGCCTGCCAGCAGCAGGACAGCAAAGCCACTCTCGCTCCGGCAAACAGCCCTTATACCCAGCGTCTGAACAAGATTGCCTCCGCGCTTGGGGACAACATCAACGGACTGCCGGTGAACTACAAGGTATACGTCACCAAAGACGTGAATGCCTTCGCCATGGCTAACGGCTGCATCCGGGTTTACAGCGGCCTGATGGATATGATGGACGACAACGAAGTCGAAGCGGTGATTGGCCACGAAATGGGGCACGTTGCGCTTGGCCACGTGAAGAAGGGTATGCAGGTCGCGCTCGGCACTAACGCGGCTCGCGTGGCGGCGGCTTCGGCAGGCGGCGTAATCGGCAACCTGTCACAATCTCAGTTGGGGGATTTAGGCGAAAAACTGGTGAACGCTCAGTTCTCTCAGCGCCAGGAATCAGAAGCGGACGACTACTCTTACGATCTGTTGCGCAAGCGCGGTATTAATCCGCTTGGTCTCGCCACCAGTTTTGAGAAGCTGGCTAAGCTGGACGAAGGTCGCCAAAGCTCGATGCTGGACGATCATCCGGCCTCGGCGGCACGCGCTCAGCACATTCGCGACCGCATGGCGGCGGACGGGATTCAGTAATTAAGCAGGAGGCATATTTGCCTCCTTTATGATATTGCAACGAGTTCACCCTGCCCCTGAATATCTGCCTGCTTTCTCCCCGAGCGTACGGGGAGAAAGTCAGGTTGGCAGCACGGCGCAGTGCTCAGTAAAGCGTCTTCTGCGGCGGCCCGGCAAACTTCAGCGCGCCAATCTGCCCCATTCGCACTTCCACCACCGAAGGTCCCGGCATCGCCAGAGCCTCCGTCATCACCGCATCAAAATCCTCGGCCCGCTCCACACTCCAGGCTTGTAATCCTATCGCCTGCGCCAGCAGGGTAAAGTCCGGCGTATGCAGTTCGTTATAATACTGCCGCCCGCCGAAATACTTATCCTGAATGCCACGCATCACGCCGTAACCGCCGTCGTTCATCACCAGCAGCGTGACGTTGGCTTTCTCCTGTGCCAACGTCGCCAGTTCCCCCAGGTTCAGGCTCAGCCCGCCATCACCGACCAGCCCCACCACTTTACGTTGTGGATTAGCAATTGCGGTGCCAATGGCCATCGGCAGGCCCATACCGATAGCCCCCGCCAGGGAATGGATGTTCATCAATGGCCCGTGAGCACGGAACAGGCGACTGCCCCACAGACTGCCGGAAACGGTGATATCGCGAACCAGCAGGCCGTCCGCCGGTAATGCTTTCTCAATAGCATCGTTGAGCTTCGCATAAGCACCGCACTGTTCCCGCAGCCCCTGATCCGCTTTTGCAACCGCCTCCTGCACCTGAGCATCCCACCGGGCGCTGCCCCATTCACGCCCCTGTGCTTTATCCGCCAGAGCGGCTAGCAGCGCAGAACAATCAGCCACAAGCGTATTATCCATAAGATAGTTACGGCTCGCCGCCGCTGGATCGATATCAACCTGCACGCGTGGATGCGGCAGTTCAAGCGTCCAGGAGCGGGTTTCATTGCTGCGCAGGCGTGAACCGGCCACCAGCGTAAAGTCGCACTGCGCGATGAGTGCCTCAACCGACGGCGAGTTATGGAACGCACGCAGGCTGGCACGATGGCCGTCCGCCAGCACGCCGCGCGCATGGGTACTGGAGATAACGGTGATCCCTGCATCCGCCAGTTTTTCCACGGCGACAGCACTTCCCAGCGCCCCGCCGCCCAGCCAGAGTAGCGGCTGTTTGGCCTGTTTTAGCTGAGCCCAGAGCGTATCGACAACCGCTGTATCAACAGTTGAAACCTGAGTTGGTTTCACCGGGACCGTCACCAGGGACAGCGGGATTTTTGCGCTCTGAATATCAATCGGGATTTCGACAGAAACCGGCCCGCACGGCGGCGTCTGCGCCTCCTGAATGGCTTTGTGCAATATTGCCATCGCCTGGTTGGCATTGCTGATGCGATACGCGCGCTTTGAACTGGCCTTCAGGAAGGTCAGCTGGTCGCGGGTTTCATGGATAAAGCCAGTATCGGCATCAAGCCAGGCCTTCTCCACCTGGCCGGTCAGGTGCAGCAGCGGCGTGCAGGCATTCATCGCCTCAACCAGCGCGCCAACCGCGTTACCTGCGCCAGCACCGGTACTCGTCAGCGCCACGCCCAGGCCGGAAAAACGCCCGTGGGCATCGGCCATAGTCACAGAGCCAGCTTCACCACGTGCCGGAACAAAGCGGATATTACCCCGCTGCCCCACCGCATCCGCTATCGGCAAATTATGAATAGAGATGACGCCATAAATGGCATCAACCTGATACTGCTCCAGCGTTCTGGCGATGGCGTCGCCGACGGTTATCATTTCACTCATTGCTCACCCTTTTATCAGTCGCACCAGTGGTTGACGCCGTTGCCCGTCGCCAGATAAATGCTCTTTTGCTGCATCCAGGCTTTCAGCCCCTGAATGCCCTTTTCGCGGCCCAGACCGCTCTCTTTAAAGCCCCCAAACGGGGTCGAAATTGCAAAGACTTTGTAGGTGTTAATCCACACCGTGCCTGCTTCCAGCTTCTCACTCAGGCGCAGAGCCCGACCGGTATCCCGCGTCCAGATACCTGCCGCAAGGCCGTAAACCGAGTCATTAGCCTCGCGAATCAACGCCGCTTCATCGCTAAAAGGCATGGCGACCAGCACCGGGCCGAAGATCTCTTCCTGGCAGGCGCGGGCGTTATTCCTCAGCCCTTCAACGATCGTAGGCTGGAAGAAACTGCCGGTTGCCAATTGCGGATCGGCAGGGATCTCCCCGCCGCATAGCACGCGGCCCCCCTCACGCTTCGCCAGTTCAACGTACTCCTGTACGCTCTGACGATGCTTCTCGTTAATCAACGGCCCCATATGCACGCCGTCAGTGAAGGGATGGCCGATGCGCAGCCCGCGAGTGATTTCCAACAGGCGCGCCATCAGTTGCGGATAAACGCTTTCATGAATAAACAGGCGTGAACCGGCGATGCATGCCTGTCCTGCCGAGCTGAAAATGCCGTAGCAGATCCCGCGTGCGGCCTGCTCAATATCAGCATCTTCCAAAACGATGGTCGGGGATTTACCGCCCAGTTCGAGCGAGGCAGGAATAAGCTTTTCTGCCGCTACGTGCGCCAGATGGCGGCCTGTGGTGGTGCCACCGGTAAAAGAGATCTTCCGTACCTTAGGGTGACGTGCCAGCGCATCGCCGATCGTCGAACCCTTGCCCGGCAATACGCTCAGCAGCCCGGCAGGCAGCCCGGCCTGTTCAAAAATACGCGCCAGCTCCAGCGCCATCAGCGGCGTGGCTTCGGCGGGCTTGAGGATCACCGCATTACCGGCTGCAATGGCCGGGGCGACTTTTTGCATTTCGCTGGCAATCGGCGAATTCCACGGCGTAATCGCTGCCACCACGCCAAGCGGCTCATAGCGGCTTAGCGTCAGTAAGTCAGCCTGCCGTGGCGTGGGCAATTCACCCTCCAGCAGCTCGCAGGCAGCAGCAAAATAGCGCGCAGTTCCCGCCGCGCTCATCACCAGCCCGCGCGCTTCCGCCAGAGGTTTACCGTTATCGCGGCTCTGCATGCGCGCCAGGTCATCGAGGCGAGACTCAATCAGATCCGCCACCCTGTGCAGGATCTTCGCGCGGTTGTGAGGCAGACTATTTCGCCATGCAGGATCGCGCCATGCGCGCTCTCCGGCCGCAATAGCATCCTGCAGATCTTCCAGACTTGCTGCGTTCAGCGTGGCGTTAAGCGAACCATCAGCAGGAAAATAACTTTGCAGCAAGTTACCGCCGCCGCGCCGCCACTGCCCGCCAATAAAAATATTCAACTCTTCCATCGTAGCTCCTCAGCGCTTTGCCAGTTCGCGGCAGGCGCGTACCGCGCTGAGTGCCGCCAGAGTGGAGGTTTTCGGATTGCTGGCAAGCGGCAGGCCGCTCAGCTCGAGATGAAACTCACCAAACCCCCCTTCGACGTGCAGCGTGTGGGTATTGCGTTTCGTGGCCGGGTCAACCATCAGCTGTACGCGGGTGTCATCCATCCCAATGCCGCCGAGCGCCACGGTCGCAGCAACGTTGGCGTTAGCCGGAAACAGGCGCGCCGCTTCACGGGCGCTGCCTTCAAAGAAAACCTGCGCTTCAGATACTGCATTAAGATCGATAAGTTGCTCAGCGTAGCTGCCGCGCCAGCTTGCCGGGCTTTTGCGCGACCGATAGGTCACTCGTTCAAGCCCGCCCTCTTTTGCCGCAGCCAGCCCATCTATACCTGCCACGGCGCCGGAGAGCAGCGTCAGGTTGCCGCCCGCATTAAGCAGGCGTTGTTCCAGCGCGCTATCTGCCAGCGCGCCGGTAGAGATCACCGCCAGATCCCAGCCTCGACGCAAAATCTCTTCGCCGTACTGCGCCACCGCCTGCTGGCTGGCACACTCCAGCACCAGGTCGGGCGTATCAGCGCACTCCATCGGCGAGGTCAGCGCCTCCACCGCACCACCAAACTGCGATCGGATCGCGGCATGGTGAGATTCACGAGCCACAATCCAGCCGATGGAAACCTGAGCAGGCAGGCGCTCAATCACCGCCTGCGCCATTGCCCCATAGCCAATTAACATGATCTTTTTCATGATGCTTCCTTACAGATGGCGACAAAAACCGCCGGAAACGTCCAGCGCGGCACCCGTGGTAAACGAGGCCAGCGGCGAGGCCAGGAACAGCAGCGCCTGGGCAGGCTCCTGCGGCTTGCCCAGGCGGGCCATAGGAATACCGCGTTTACGGGCAATATCTGCCGTCCACTCCGGCCAGCTCTGGCTTTTATCCGCACGATTTTCAAAGCGACGCTGCCACTGCCCGGACTCCACCATGCCAAGAAGAATTGAGTTCACCCGAATGCCTTTGCTCACCAGCTCTTTTGAAAGCGTAAGTGTCATGTTCAACAACGCCGCACGGGCCGCAGAGGTGGCGATCATGTGCTCCTCCGGCTGGAGTGCCAGCAGTGAGTTCACGCAGGTAATCGAGGCGATATCCGATTGCTCCAGCTGCGGCTGAAACGCCTGAACGGGGTTGATGACGCCGAACAGCTTGAGCCCGGCTTCCTGCAACCATGCCTCACGCGGAGTCTCATTGAAGTGCGCAACATAGCCCTGCCCGGCGTTGTTAATCAGCATATCCACCGCGCCAAAGCGAGATTTCACCGCATCTGCAAACGCCAGTACCTCATCAGCATTCAGCACATCGCAGCGATAAGAGAAAATCTCCCCGCTGGGGTATTCGTTTTGCAGCGCCGCATGCGCGCTGGCGAGCCGGTCCTGGTCGCGGCCACAGAGGGCGACTTTTGCCCCTTCACCCAGCAGCAGGCGCAGCGTTTCAAAGCCAATGCCGGAAGAACCGCCGGTGACTACCGCTACGCGCCCGTCAATTTGTGCATTCATCGCGCACCTCTTCGTTAATGCGTAAAAGCTGTTGGTTAAAAAACGCGTCGTTATCGATATAGCTGGCGTGCCCGGCCTGCGGAATGACGATAAACGGCATGCCATAACGCAGCGCCAACCCCTGTACCAGCTCCAGCTGCGTGATGGCATCCTGCTCACCGCACCAGACTTCAAACGCACCGGAGTAACGCTTCAGCCAACCGTGAATATCGTCGTGTACCAGCATCCAGGCAGCGGCCAGATAGCCATCGGGGTTAAGCTTGCGCATCCCCGCCGCTATCGTGGCGATATCTTCCGCACTCGCGCCGGGGCGCAGCAGCTTCGCGGCCCGGGTTTGCGCCAGAATTTCACCGCCGAGCGCCATCTGTTGCTCACGGCTGCGCCACACCTGCTCGCGCTGTTCCGCCGCGGCCTGGCCGTATCCTTGAGCGGCATCCGCCAACACCAGATGCAGTACGCGCTCCGGGTACTTCGCGGCAAACGCGCTGGCGACCAGCGCGCCCAGAGAATGGCCAACCAGCACCGCCCGCCAGATGCCAGCGCGGTCGAGCATCGCGGCCAGCGCCTCGGCATAATCCCCGGCATTCGCAGGCTCAACCGCCAGCATTGGGCTTTCGCCGTAACCGGGCATGTCCCACGCCAGCACGCGAAAACCTTTCAGCGACATCTGCTTATGCCAGGAAGCTGCGCCTGAACTGATGCCATGCAGTAACATCAGCGGAATGCCGCTTCCCTGTTCACGAAACCCCGTCATAGCGCCCCCCTAGTTCCGCTTCACTTTTGATAGCGGATGATCTTCCGGGTAGGTTGGGATATGCGGCTTCTGAGTACCGAGCATCACGCACATCAGCGCCTCTTCTTCACCGTGATTAAACAGCCCGCGATAGATACCCGGCGGCACGGAAATAAGATCGCGCTCGCGCAGCACGGTTTCGGTGTAGTTATCGCCATCCTGAATCATCAGGGTGATTTGCCCTTTGAGCATGAAGAAGACTTCCTCCACATCATCGTGCAGGTGCAGGGGTCCTTCGCACTTCGATGGCAGCACCATGGTAGAGAAGGTAAAGTGCTCCGCCTGAACGGTGTTGGTATCACTCGCCACCCCCGTCGCCCCCGTACCGATGTAACGCATCTGCGCACGGCGGTATTTCGGATCGAAATCGGCCTGAAACTTCAGCGCGTTCCAGTCATATTTACGGCCTTCGAAGCGCGCAATGCGCGACTCGACCCACTCTTCCATCGTCAGGTGTTCAGGTTTAATGCCTGGTTTTGCAGTTATGGTTGAATCAGTCATGACACTCTCCTCAGTAACGTCGCAGCAGCGGCAGTAACAGGACGCAGCCCACCGCCGCCATCACCGCCAGAAAAATCAGCCCGGAATCCATGCTGTGGGTGAAAGCAATTAATGCGCCCATCACCGCTGGCGACAGCGCGCCCGCAAAGTTTCCCAGCCCGTTGAAGATGCCGCCCGCCGTGGCGCTTACCCGTGGGTGAGTAGCCTTCGCCAGCAAGGCGAAAATGTTGGGGGCTCCGGTGCCCCACATAAAAGTGCTAAAGCCCATCGCCGCAATCACGGCCAGCGGAGTATCAAGGTGCATGACCACCACCAGCCCAATAGCCGCTCCTGCCATTGAAATAAAACAGGCGGCGGCGCGTTTATCGACCCGGTCCGAGAGCCATGCGCCAATAATCTCGCCTGCCAGCATGGCGATAAATGGCATCGACGACAGCCAGCCCGCATGCTCAAGATGAATTCCTTTACCTTTAATCAGGTAGCCGGGCAGCCAGCCGTTTATGCCCCACAGGTAGGTGAGAAACGCGATGTTAAAGATGCAGATAATCCAGAAGTGCGGGCTGACAAACAGCTCACGCCGGGCTGCTCGCCGCTCATCCTGCGAAGTCTGTGATGTTGTGGGTTTAGCCTCCAGGCGGATCCCGCGCAGGCCGATACGCACAAAGACAAGCACCGGCACGGTAAGCAGCGCCATCACGAAGAAGGTGCTCTGCCAGCCGAAGGTGTTAAGCAGCCAGAGGGAAAGCGGAAAACCAATCGCCGCGCCCACCGGCGTACCTAACAGCCACAGCATGGTTGCACGCGCCTGCAAATGCTGCGGGAAGCTATGGCGAACAATAGCGAACGCCAGCGGGAACAGCGGTCCTTCCGCGACGCCCAGCAGGATGCGCAGCACAATCATTAACGTGTAGTTGTGGGTAAAGCCCATCGCCACCATCAGCACGCACCATACCGCCATCATTCCGGTGAGCAGGCGCAGCGGCGCAATTTTGTCCCCCAGCCCGCTTAAAAAGACCGACGAAAAGCCGTAGCTGAGCAGGAAGGCACTCATCAGAATGCCAAGGCGCGTAGTATCAAAATCAATGCCCATCGCCTGCTGGAAATGGCTATCGGAAAATAGCGCCGCAATGCTGATTTTGTCGAAAAACGCCAGCAGTACGCAGGCCAGCAGCGACAGCGGAATAGCCCAGCGTACGGCACCTTCAGGCGTACGGGTGCCCTCACCGCTGGCCTCAACGGGCGCGGTGTTGGTCTCAAATGTGGTCATGTGTCCCCCTACGGGTACGGGTTTGCTATCGCAATGACATCAATGAAAAAGTCGGGTCGGTAAGCGGCACGTCCGATAAGTCCCGCCCCGCCGCCATCCAGCGTTTCGCCAGCTTGACCGTGCGCGCATCATTAAACGCCACCAGTTGAGTCAGTCGCCCGTTCTCATCCAGCGAGAAGAACAGCGAATCTTCACGTATAGCCGTTTTGCTGCCCGAGTCTGGAATACCGAGGATCTGGATATTGTGCTGATATTGATCCGACCACAGCCACGGCGCGTCGTCGTAGCCCGGCGCATCCGGGTTAAGCATCGCTTTGGCCGTCGCCACCGCATGATTCTGGGCAAATGCCCATGATTGAATGCACAGTCCGAAATGATGGTGCTGCGCCACATCGCCCGCAGCAAAGATGAAAGGATCGGATGTGCGGCCCTGCGCATCAACGACAATCCCGCGTTCGGTTTTAAGCCCTGCGTCGCGCGCCAGTTCCAGATTGAGATCGACGCCGATCCCAACCACAACGGCGTCGAAGGTTTCACGTTTACCGCCGCAGTAAATGACCGGCAGACCGTTATTACCCTCAAGCTCCAGCGGGCCGCAGCCGGTACGGATATCCACGCCCTGCTCGCGATGGATTGCGGCTAATCGCTGAGAAACCTCACCGCTTACGGAACGCATGCACAGCGCAGCCTGCTGTTCGAACACCGTGACCACCACGCCGCTTTTGCGCGCGGAGGCAGCAATCTCCAGGCCGATCCAGCCGCCGCCGACAATCGCCAGCGTTTTGCTTTCGGCCAGACGCGCTTTCAGGCGCTGAGCATCCCGCCAGTGGCGCAGAGTGTAGACCTGAGGATGGTTCATCCATGCTTCACCCGGTAGACGCGCCCGCCCTCCGGTGGCGATCAAGAGGATGTTGTACCCAAGAGACTCGCCGTTGCTTAAACGCACCCTTTTCGCATCACGATCGATGGATTCAGCGCGCAAAGGGCGATACCAGGTCAGGTTCAGCGCGCTTTGTGCCTCTTCAGAAAACAGGCGCGGCAGCGCGGCATCGGGTTCCAGCAGCGAAGCTTTGGAGAGCGGCGGGCGCTCGTAGAAATCCCACTCTTCTTCCGCCACTACGCAAATCTCGCCTTGAAAACCTTCATCACGCAGCGTTTTTGCCGCCCAGCCGCCCGCCTGGCCGCCGCCAATAATGACAATGCGCGACGTCATACCGCCTCCAGCTTTTTCTGCTGGCGGCGGGTGTCATGGTCGATTCCGCCTTCCACCGCCCATTCTGTAAAGGAGATCAGAGAGTGCTCAAGCTCGCGCGGCTGCCAGTTTTCGGTCAGGTAATCATCGTTGGTGTAATACTCAAATGCGCCGCCCGTCGGGCTGTTGACGTACCAGAAATAGGCTGAGGAAACCGGATGGCGCCCGGGTCCAATAAAGGTGCTCCAGTTATTTTTGTTCATCGCAATCCCACCGCCGATCACCTCGTGAATATCACGAACGGTAAAGGCCACATGGTTGAGCCCGCGCTTGCGGTTTGGCAGCTGCAACAGGAAGAGATTGTGATGGCCGCCGCGCACGCCGCAGCGCAGGAACACGGCGCGATTGATGTAGCGATCGGAAACCTCAAAGCCCAGTACTTCGCGGTAGAACTTCTCTACCTCAGCAAGCTCTTCGACGAAGAACACAACGTGGCCAACATTGATTGGCTGGGCGCTCCCGTAAACCGGGCTCGGCGTATCAACGCGGCGCACGTCGCCCCACTGATTAATGGGTTCAACAATCAGGTCAACCGGCTTCTGCTGGCTCACCTGCACGCGCAGGGTCATGCCATTTGGGTCGAGGCACTCCAGCGCACCGTCAACTTCGCAAAAACCGGGCTGGGATTGCAGCTTCGGACGCAAGGCATCCAGGTCTGCCTTCGTGGCGACCGCCCAGGTCATGCGTCGCAGGGTGTTGCCTGCTTCAAACGCAGGCGGCAGATCCGGGCTATCAATTGCATTTAGCTCCACGCGCGCGCCGCTTAAGGTGGTAAAGCACCGGCCGTCAGCATCGCCCGCCAGGCCAAAATCATGCATAAATTTGGCGCAGTGCGTCAGGTTATCAACGCCAAATTCCAGCTTTTCAATTCCGGTTATACTCATCGTTCGTTGCCTCATCTGGCCCAAATTGGGCGTAAAACATGCCCGACGCAGTTAAGCGCCTGACGTTAACTCACTGATTTAGCTGGCCTGTGACAAATAACCTAAGAAGCCAGAAATTTTATCGGCCGCCAGACGAACGTCGTTTTGCAGACGTTCACGGTCCGTTTGCGGGATCTCTTCCGACGGCACGAGAATGCTGACTACCGCTGCTACACGCCCGCTGCGGTCATACACCGGATAAACAATGGAGGAGATACCGTGGCGGAAGAAAGATTCGCCGATCACATAGCCGCGGGCTTTGTCCTGCTGCACCATCTGCCACAGGGCTTCGCGGTCGTGAAGCTGCCCGGGCGTGTTGCCAGGCAAGCGCACGTGCGGGAACAACTGTTCAAAGTCAGCGCGAGAAATATCGGTTAACAACATGCGCCCCAGCGACGTGCAGTGCACGGGTAAACGGGTGCCAATACTGACCTGATTGATGCGCGAACCGGCAGCGCTGACGCGAGCGATGTAGATGATGTCCCGCCCGTCCCGAATAGCCAAATGACTGCTGCACTGGCTGATGTCCCGCAGCTGTTCAATCACCGGCTGGCCCACCTGCGCCACATCCAGCGAGGCGATGTACTCAAAGCCCAGCCGCAGCACATTCATGCCCAGCGAGAAGGTATTAGTGCGCGTATTACGCTCCAGAAAACCCATGTACTCCAGCGTCTGCACCACGCGGTAGGCGGTTGCTTTCGGCATATCCACCAGCCGGTGCAGCTCGGCAAAGGTCAGTTCGCGATGCTGCTCGCCGAAGGCCAGCAGCAGCTGTAGCCCGCGCTCAAGCCCCGGCACCAGATACTTCACTTCCTGATCGTTTGCCATAATCGCTTCACCCGTTAGTTAAAGACAAAACCACCGTTGACCGGAATCAGCTGCCCGGTAATAAACCGCGACAGATCGCTTAACAGCCAGACCACGCTGCCGGTGACGTCCTCCGGCAATTGCGCACCCGTTAACGCCCGCCCGTTTTCGTACAGCTGATGGCGCTCGGCGGGGACATATTCCGTCGCTTCGACGCGGGTTAACCCAGGCGCAATGGCGTTGATACGAATACGTTTCTCACCCAGCTCACGCGCCATCGAGCGCGTCATGGCAATCACCGCGCCTTTGCTGGCAACATAGGCCATCAGGCGCGGCGCGCCCCACAGTGCGGTGTCAGAAGCAACATTTACAATCCCGCTCCCTTCGCGCATAAGCGGCACCGCAGCGCGCGTCACCAGCCAGGTGCCTTTGACGTTCACGTTCATCACGCGATCCCAGAGATCGGGATCGTAATCGAGCATGTTTACGCCGCCGACGCCCGTTGCCATCGCCGCGTTATTCACCAGTCCGTCAATCTGCCCTTCAGCACCAATCGCGTTGAATACCTGCTCAATAGAGCGCGGATCGGCCAGATCGATAACGTGGGAGGCAACCGAATACCCCTGTGCACTGAGCCCGTGCGCACTCTCAGCCAGTTCGCCTTCCAGGATGTCGCACATCACCACCGCTGCGCCGTGCTCCGCGCAGGCTTTAGCAAAGTGATAGCCCAGCCCGCGAGCGGCACCGGTCACGACGATACGTTTTCCGCTCAACAGCCCGTTCATCAAGCCGCTCCCTGCGATTCTTCACGGAGAGCCAGCTGCTCTCTGGCCGCTTTTTGCATCATACGGCGCAGGCGGGATAGACCGACGTCGTGCTGGTAGAGGTATTCATGTTCGCGGGCATTCGGCGCCATGCTTTCCAGCACCACGCGGTCCTGCTCCAGGACTTCCCAGTGCAGTTTTTCCAGACGGTTGCGGTACATAAAGCGCCACATATCGCGCTGCCAGCCCTGCACGCGGCGAATACGCCAGAAGAAGACGCGGCAGTTGTCGTTATCTTCCGGCACCACCATACCGACGATAAAGAAGTGCCCACCCGGCCCAAAGCGCTTCTTGTAAGGAATCGACAGGCGCATCCATAAAGCGCCGCTGTTGCCCAATTCAACCCAATCGAAGTTAACGCCTGTCTGGCCTTTTTTCTCGAAGATAAAGCCGGTTTTGGTGGGCTGGAGCACCATGTCTGCCTTGCGATCGCCTTCCGCCATTGAGTGTGAAGATGAGTGCAGATAGGTGCCGTGCATCGGGTCCATAACGTTTTCAAGCGCGTACTGGTAATTGCATTGCCATGCGGCAGTACACAGGAAGTTGCTGTAGGTTTCGCCGTCCGCCAGCTCATCCGGGAAGGTCAGCTCATCCGGCTGCTGTTCCGCCGTTACGCCAAACCACAGGAAAATGGCGCCATGCGCTTCCTGCACGTTGTAACTGCGCACGCACTGCTGGCCAACCAGCGGGCATTTGTCCACGGCAGGCACATCTTTCACCTCGCCGTTTCCCGCCACTTCCAGGCCGTGATACCAGCAGGCAATACGGTCGCCGAGGTTCCAGCCCATCGACAAACGTGCGCCACGGTGTGGACAACGGTCTTCCAGGGCCTGAACCTGGCCATCTTTATTCCGCCAGACCACAATCTGCTCGCCCAGGCGGGTAATGCCAACCGGCGCAGACTGCACTTCCCAACTTGCCAGTACCGGATACCAGAGGCCACGCAGACCTTTATCAAGATAGTGTTGTACGGTAGTCGTCATCGCATTGCCCTCAATAGCCGTTAACCTGTAAGAATGCCTGGAAGCTGGCTTCGTTCCACGGCTCGCCTTGTAGATCGTGCATCCGCACCGCGTTCAGCCCCTTGACCAATTCCGGTAAGGTTTCCACTCCCTGCTCAAAGAGATCTTCCAGCGTGGCGATAAGGTTCACTTCCCAGTTTTCCGGGACGCGGCTGCGGGTCTGCCAGATAAGGTTCTGGTAATCACCCGGCTTATGGATGGCACCGTTACCGCCTTCTGCCGGAGGGGTAAACTGACGGCTTTCCGGCAGCGCCGGGTTGAAGTTCAGGGTATCGCTCATGCCACGGTCTCCTCGACAAAGGTAATCTGGATCTGGTTTTCAACTATGCGAACCGGGAAGCGGTTCAGATTGCGTCCGCCGGGGCCGTGCAGGCACTGGCCGGTTTTTACGTCGAAAACCGCCTCATGCAGCGGGCACTCCACCTTACCGTCCTCAACGAAGCCCTGGCTCAGCAGCGCATAAGCATGGGGGCATACGTCTTCCAGGGCGTAATATTCACCGTCAATCAAATAAACGCCGATCTCTTTACCTTCGACATTGCCGCTAAAAGGGAAATCTTCCTGTACTTGCTCTGCGTCACATACGCCTATCCAGCTCATCACGATCCTCCAGGCTTTTGTTTCATATATGAAACTCTGTTTCTTATTTAATACGGTCAATATAAAAGCGATGACGTTTTCGTCAAGCTGATTTGTGAACCATTTGTTAATGAAAGGGGTTTTAATTATCTATCTGTGCAAGCGATCACGAAAAAATGCAGAAATATGAAAATTTCATTCTTCAGGCGTGACTGATGAGCCTTATTAGCGCCCTGTACTTTTTAATAAAAAATATTGACTTATTTTCCAATTCCTTCTTAAAAAGAAATTAACGGAAATGGAGAATGTTTCACCCATGAAACAAATTTTAATTTTATTGTTTATAAACAATGAGTTTCACAGGTGAATCATTTTAGCATCGTGATAATCACACTCATAAAAATATAAATAAATCAGAATATAAGGCGGGCATGATGACGGCAAGATGGCAAGGCACAATAGCACTACTGCTGCTTATTATTATTTCCTACATCGACCGGATAAATATTTCGGTAATGATTTTAAATCCGGAATTTGCCGAACATTTTCAGCTAAATGAAAACAGAATGTTACAGGGGATGCTGATGACCTTCTTTCTCCTGGGTTATGGTTTTTCAGCTTTGTTATTAACTCCGGTTATCGAAAGCAAATTACAATATCGGCAGGGATTATTAAGCAGTATTGCGATTTGGGCTGTGGTTTGCGCAATTTCTCCGCTTCTGGGCTCGCTAATGGGAATGCTCATCGCACGCGGGGTTCTGGGCATTGCTGAAGGGCCACTTTTTTCGCTAAAAACGCGCTTTATCAGCGATAACTTCAAGGCTGAAGAGATCGGAAAACCCAATGCTGTTACCGCCCTGGGCGTCTCTCTCGGGCTGGCCGTGGGCTTTCCGCTGGTCACCTGGTTGATGACACATCTGGGGTGGGCCGGTTCGTTTTATGCCCTGGCGGTAATGAATCTGGTACTGGGTGGCGGGTTAATCTGGCGGTTCCTGCCTGCTCCACGCAGTACGGCGAGGATGAAAAAACCGGGGATCGTGCAGACATTTACGCTTGCCTGGCAAACGCCGTTGCTGGGGTGGACGCTGCTGGTTGAAATTGCCACGTTAAGTTATCTCTGGGGCAGCAGCGCCTGGCTGCCCGCGTGGCTTCGTGATGAGCACCACTTCTCGCTGCATGCGACGGGAATGTTAGCGGCCATTCCTTTTCTGCTGAGTCTGGGCTCTAAATTCCTTGGCGGGGTACTGCTCGACAAGATGCGCCCGGAACAAGCGCCAGTGCTATTTGTGGTGGGCGGCTTGCTGACCGCACTGTCCGTTATCGCGCTGATGCTGAGCCACCAGCCATCATGGCTTGCGCTGTTTATGCTCTCAGCGAATATCTTCTGGGGGCTACAGGGTGCCGCCATTCCAGCGGTAATCCAGCATCATGCCGCACGGGAAGCGGTCGGTAGTGCATATGGAGTAATCAATGGGATCGGCAACATTTGCGCGGCCTTTATTCCGCTGCTGATGGGGATAGTGATGAAATCGGTAGGGTCGGTCAGTTCAGGTTTTTCGGTGCTGGTTGTATCGCAGGTTATTACCCTGCTGGCGGGAGGAATGTTGCTGCTGCGCATGCATCGCGCAGCAGCAATTAGCGCGTAAGGTTTACTCGCCTTTTTTAGCGGCCTGGATGTACAGCATTTCCAGCGCCAGGGTAGCGGCGGCCAGGGCAGTGATTTCAGACTGGTCGTAGGCCGGGGCCACTTCCACAACGTCCATACCGACGATATTCAAATCTTTCAGACCGCGTACCAGCTTCAGAGCGCGGTCGGTCGTCAGGCCACCGATAACCGGCGTGCCGGTGCCAGGAGCGAATGCCGGGTCCAGACAGTCGATATCGAAGGTCAGGTAAACCGGCATATCACCAACGATTTTCTTAACCTGCGCCAGAATATCGTCCACGCCGCGATCGTTAACCTGGCCCGCGTCCAGCACGGTAAAACCGTTGTCTTTATCAAACTCGGTACGGATCCCGATTTGCACGGAGTGGTTCGGATCGATCAGGCCTTCGTTTGGCGCGGTATAGAACATGGTGCCGTGGTCGAACTCGCAGCCGTTAGCGTAGGTATCGGTGTGGGCATCAAAATGCACCAGCGCCATTTTACCGAAGTGCTTAGCATGGGCGCGCAGCAGCGGCAGAGTCACAAAGTGGTCGCCACCGAAGGAGAGCATACGCTTGCCGGAAGCCAGCAGACGCTCGGCGTGAGCCTGGAGATTTTCACTCATCTCGCGGGCATCGCCGAAGGCATATACCAGGTCGCCGCAGTCCACAACGTTCAGGCGCTCGCGCATGTCGAAGTTCCACGGGAAGCGGTTGCCTTCCCATGCCAGGTTAGTGGATACCTGACGAATCGCTGCCGGGCCGTGACGACCACCCGCGCGACCGGAGGTTGCCGCATCAAACGGAACGCCGGTGATAACCCAGTCCGCATCGCTATCGTACGGCTGGAAGTTCAGCGGGAAACGTAAAAAACCAAAGGCATTAGATACCAGGGAGTTATCGTATTTGTGGCCTAAGGTGCTCATTGTCTGACCTCTCGGTTGGGGTTAGTCGATATCAAAAAAAATCCCCTCCGCGTCGTTAAACCCGACGAGGAAGGGATTGGATTCGGTACTGCTTATATTGTGCGGATTATCGCCGCAATCGGGTCAGGGTTCAATAGATGAAGAGAGTATGATTCGAAACACGGTGCAGCACAAAAAAAGGTAATATTTTACCCTCAAGCACCAAAAACAATCATTAAAGGGTAATCTACTACCCCTCAAACAATAAATAAGCACACTTAAAAAAAGAGTAGTAAACTACCTAAAATAGGCATAAAACGCCATTGAAAGGTAGAATTTGACCCATGAAAGAATTTTCGAAAACGCTGACTGATAGTGCTCTGGCCGGGATGCTGTTCACCCGAATAGAAGCTCGCCGCAAAACAATGAAAATAACCCAGCTCATGCTGGCAGAGCGGATAGGAATAACACCAAAGACCTACCGCTCACTAAAAACGGGCTCATGCAACTTACTAATATTTATTGCCGTTCTTCGCGAACTACAGCTGCTGGATAATTTTAATCACCTGATCCCCTCCCCCACTATACGCCCGGCAGAAGTATGGTCTCAGGTTTCCCCGACAGGTAAAAAAGCAGCGTCAACATCAGCGCAAATGATCAAAATCCGCAGCATGATGGAGCGGCGAAAAAAACTCAAAACAGGGGAATAACGATGATTACCCAGGCTTGCAAGGTTCAGTTCTCCGGGGTTGACGTAGGAACCCTGGCCATTACGGAAGATTCACCGTGGGTATCTTTTGAGTATGATGCCGCGTGGGTAGCAGAAGGCTTTTCATTATCACCTTTACACATGCCCTTGACGAAAGCACCACAAAATTTTCCCTCACTGTCTTTTGAAACCTATCGGGGCCTCCCCTCGGTGTTTGCCGACTCATTGCCCGATGACTTCGGTAACGCCTTGATAAACAGCTGGCTGGCGCGGCAAGGACTGGACAAATCACAATTTGGCGCACTGGACAGGTTGCTTTATACCGGCACACGAGGAATGGGCGCGCTGGAGTATCAGAATGCCATCCAACTCCCAAAAAATAACGGTGACGCGCTCCAACTGCCTGCGCTCGTCGAACTGGCGCAAAAAGTTCTGAACGATCGTAACCATGTTGATATTACCGCAAACGAACAAAACGCGATGTCCCACCTATTGCAGGTAGGAACATCAGCAGGTGGAGCCAGGCCGAAAGCCGTCATTGCGGTGAACAAAGACAGAACCCAGATTTTATCCGGACAGGTGGATACTCCTGCCGGATTTGAGCATTATTTATTAAAATTTGATGGTGTTACGGAACACAATACCAATACGGAAACATTTGGCGATCCTAAAGGTTTTGGCCTGATGGAATACAGCTACTCGTTAATGGCGACGGGTTGTGGTATCAACATGTCCCCCTGCGAAATTCTGGCCGAAAATGGTCGTAGTCATTTTATGACCCGCCGTTTCGATCGAGAAGAAAACCAGAAATACCATGTCTTAACACTATGCGGTATGGATCACGCTGACTTCAAAAAACCCGGTTATTACAGCTACGAAGAGCTTCTGGCCGTGGCCCGAAAATTAGCGCTGTCAAACAAAGAGCAGGAACAAATATTCAGGCGTATGGTGTTCAATGTTATTGCCCGCAACCATGACGATCACACCAAAAACACGGCATTTTTAGTAGATGATGACTTTCGCTGGGTCCTGGCTCCGGCTTATGACATTGCCTACAGTTATAAACCGGGCTCGCCCTGGGTAGACAAACATCAGATGACCATTGCCGGTAAACGCGACAATTTTACTCGTGAGGATTTGTTGAGCGTAGGCCAATTGATAGGCAGCCTAACCCCGCGTAAATCCAACAAGATAATTGATGGCATTATTAATGAAGTGCGACGCTGGCCGGAAATAGCCGAAGAAAACCACGTTTTCCCGACTCTTCGGGATGAGATTACCCAAAATCTGGTGCTGGATATTTAAAAAACGAGCCCCCGGTAGCGGGAGCTCGTCCGGGCTAACTTACTCGTCTTCCAGATACGTATAACCGTAAAGACCCGCCTCAAACTCTTCGAGGAACTGCTGTTGCAGCGCGTCGTCAAGGTCGGTGTTCTTCACCTGATCGCGGAACTGGGTCAGCAGCTTGTTCGGATCCAACTGCACGTATTGCAGCATATCCGCCACGGTATCGCCTTCATCAGACAGCTCAACTTCTACCGAGCCGTCAGGGAACACGAACACGTCCACCGCTTCGGTATCACCGAACAGGTTGTGCATGTTGCCCAGAATTTCCTGGTATGCGCCGACCATGAAGAAGCCCAGCATCGGCGGGTTCTCAGGGTCGTATTCCGGCATTGGCATCGTGGTCGCTATCCCGTCGCCGTCCACATAGTGGTCGATTGCGCCGTCGGAATCGCAGGTGATATCCAGCAGCACAGCACGGCGTTCTGGCGCATGGTTCAGCCCTTCCAGCGGCATCACCGGGAACAGCTGGTCAATACCCCACGCATCCGGCATCGACTGGAACAGCGAGAAGTTGACGTACATTTTGTCCGCCATGCGCTCCTGCAATTCGTCGATAATCGGGCGATGTGCACGGTTGCTCGGGTCGAGCTGCTTCTGCACGTCGTGACACATGTTCAGGTAGAGCTGCTCGGCCCAGGCACGCTCTTGCAGGCTGTAAGCGCCGGAGGAGTAACCAACGTGGATATCGTGCAAATCCATCTGGCTGTCGTGCAGCCATTCACGCAGCGAACGGCGTGTGCCAGGCTGGTGCATTTCCAGCCAGGTTTCCCACATGCTTTGCAGCGCGCGCGGTGCGTCATCAGCCGGCGGCGTAGCTTCGGTATATTCGTTACGCTCAACGCCGATGATATTGGAAACCAGCACGGTGTGGTGGGCGGTTACGGCACGACCAGACTCGGTAATCACCGTCGGGTGCGGCAGGCCATTCTCTTCGCAGGCATCGCCAATAGCCCATATGATGTTGTTGGCGTACTCATTCAGGCCGTAGTTCACCGAACAGTCGGACTGAGAACGCGTCCCTTCGTAGTCCACGCCCAGGCCGCCGCCCACATCGAAGCACTGAATGTTAACGCCCAGCTTGTGCAGTTCAACGTAGAAACGTGCGGATTCACGAACGCCGGTCGCGATGTCGCGGATATTCGCCATCTGCGAGCCGAGGTGGAAGTGCAGCAGTTGAATGCTGTCCAGGCGGCCGCGTTCGCGCAGGATTTCCACCAGTTGCAGAACCTGATTGGCCGCCAGGCCAAATTTAGATTTTTCGCCGCCTGAAGACTGCCATTTGCCGGAGCCCTGAGAAGCCAGGCGCGCACGCACGCCAAGGCGCGGGATCACGTTCAGGCGTTCTGCTTCTTCCAGCACGATGCCAATCTCGGACATCTTCTCGATAACCAGATAGACCTTGTGGCCCATCTTCTCACCGATCAGCGCCAGCCGAATGTATTCGCGGTCTTTATAACCGTTACACACGATAACGGAGCGCGTCATCCCTGCATGCGCCAGGACAGCCATCAGCTCTGCTTTAGAACCCGCTTCCAGGCCCAGCGGCTCGCCGGAATGAATCAGTGACTCAATCACACGGCGGTGCTGATTTACCTTGATCGGGTAAACAAGAAAATAGTCGCCCTGATAGCCGTAAGACTCACGAGCGCGTTTGAAAGCCGCGTTAATTGAACGCAGACGATGCTGAAGGATCTGCGGGAAGCAGAACAGCGCAGGCAGGCGCTGGCCCTGAGCTTCGCGAGCTTTTACCAGCTCGGCAAGATCGACACGAGCGTCCGGAACGTCCGGATCCGGGCATACGCTGATATGGCCCAGCTCGTTGACGTCATAATAGTTATTACCCCACCAGGCAATATTATAAGTACGCAACATCTTACTGGCTTCCTCGGAGCTCATGGCAACCTCCTGAATGGAACGGTGTACATCTTGCTCGCCCACTGACGAACCCGAAACAGAAGTGATTTTGTCAGTCATGGCGAACCTCAAATTTTGTCGAATGTGCAAAACAGTTGACTACTATCGCAGGGGTATCCTGCAATAACAACCCATTAACAGCACGCATTGCCAGCATAAGACGCTGACAGCATAGCTGTGCGACCGGTTTCATTTTCATATCATTGTAAAACACGTAACCGAACACTGTATGACAGGTCGGCGAAACCACGAGAAAACTCTTGTTAAACAAGAGCGCCCTTGTTCAGCAACCACGGAACGTCAAACACCGGCCCGGGGATCCTGAGAAGCGCCGAGATGGGTACAACATCGGCAAGGTTGAAAACATGAGATGCAGGCTGCGAGGAGCATACGCACGCCAGGACGGCATGCCAGGTTGTTCGAAAGACGGCGGTTCATTAATCCAGTCACCTCCACGCATACGTTGTTGGGTATGCGACAAGCTAAAGCTGTGAGCACTGTAGCGGACAGGCTCTAAATAATTGCTCAACCCGGCTGGAAGTGGGCAACACAAATTTTGTGTGCTTTTGATTAAGCCGCGCGCGCCGCTTTATACCGATATCAGGGGTAAAAAGCAAAGCAAAAATGCGTAAATTGCCAGCAATGTCAGCAATCCTTTCCACTAAAGATTTATCACATATTGCCGTTGTTCTAAAAAAATCTGGCTATCTGCCGATTGAATAATCTAAAATGGCCGTCCAGATGTTAATCCATCTATACTGATTAACTGTTAGACTGCCTGTTTTTCAATCTGCGGCAATAAGTTCCCGGGTTGGTTCATCTCGCCGCCTTAGCGGCGCAGAGCAGCAGCCTGAACTAAATAATTCCTCTTAGGGTGAAGAAAATATGGCTAAGCACCTTTTTACGTCCGAGTCTGTATCTGAAGGGCATCCTGATAAAATCGCTGACCAAATCTCCGACGCGGTACTTGACGCTATCCTCGAGCAGGATCCTAAAGCGCGCGTTGCCTGTGAGACTTATGTAAAAACCGGCATGGTTCTGGTTGGCGGCGAAATCACCACCAGCGCGTGGGTAGACATCGAAGAGATCACCCGCAAAACCGTGCGTGAAATCGGCTATGTGCATTCTGATATGGGCTTTGATGCCAACTCTTGCGCGGTACTGAGCGCGATTGGCAAGCAGTCTCCGGATATTAACCAGGGCGTTGACCGTACCGATCCGCTGGAGCAAGGTGCCGGTGACCAGGGCCTGATGTTTGGCTATGCCACCAACGAAACCGACGTGCTGATGCCTGCGCCAATTACCTATGCTCACCGTCTGGTGCAGCGTCAGGCTGAAGTGCGTAAAAACGGCACCCTGCCGTGGCTGCGTCCTGATGCAAAAAGCCAGATAACCTTCCAGTACGACGACGGCAAAATCGTCGGTATTGACGCGGTTGTTCTGTCTACTCAGCACTCAGAAGACGTTGCGCTGAAAGACCTGCAGGAGGCGGTGATGGAAGAAATCATCAAACCTGTGCTGCCGGGCGAGTGGCTGAATGCTTCTACTAAATATCACATCAACCCAACCGGCCGTTTTGTTATCGGCGGACCGATGGGCGACTGCGGCCTGACCGGGCGTAAAATCATCGTTGATACCTACGGCGGCATGGCTCGTCACGGCGGCGGTGCATTCTCCGGTAAAGATCCGTCTAAAGTAGACCGCTCTGCGGCATATGCTGCTCGCTATGTAGCAAAAAACATCGTGGCTGCTGGCCTTGCGGACCGCTGTGAAATTCAGGTTTCCTACGCTATCGGCGTAGCAGAACCGACCTCCATCATGGTGGAAACCTTCGGTACTGAGAAAATCTCTACCGAGCAGCTGACCCTGCTGGTGCGTGAATTCTTCGACCTGCGCCCATACGGCCTTATCCAGATGCTGGATCTGCTGCACCCGATCTACAAAGAAACCGCCGCTTACGGTCACTTTGGTCGCGAACATTTCCCTTGGGAAAAAACCGACAAAGCCGCCCTGCTGCGTGAAGCTGCTGGCCTGAAATAATCCGCCTGCGCTCCGCACTTTAAAGGCCAGCTAATGCTGGCCTTTTACTTTTCTGCCCTCGCTTAAACCCTCTGTATTTTTCCTGAATCCTCCCTCATTTGACGAAAATTGAAACCGATTACATTTGCAGATAAAGACTTTTATCGTTCAATTCGCCATGCGCTCAGGGAAGGCACATCATTTGTTACATAACACTTCAGATTAAGCTTATTTTTAACCATAACGTTGGCTTTAGTCGCCATTAACTCTATGTTTTGACGATTAGCACCCGGTTTTTAATCATCAGCATCAGTGTAACCGATTACATAGCTGTGATTATCATCACACACTTTTGCCCGCCGCTGGCCTACCCTTATCAGCGTCAAATCTGAATAATCCACCTGGAGGGCGTTATGCCTGACTATCAAAAACAAAAGCGTTCCAATAAGAGCATGACCTTTTTTGTCTGCTTCCTGGCGGCGCTCGCCGGGCTGCTGTTTGGCCTTGATATCGGCGTGATTGCCGGTGCCCTGCCGTTTATCGCTAAAGATTTCCAGATAACTTCCCACACTCAGGAATGGGTCGTTAGCTCAATGATGTTCGGCGCAGCCGTCGGCGCGGTCGGCAGCGGCTGGCTCTCCTTCAAACTAGGCCGCAAATACAGCCTGATGATTGGCGCGGTGCTGTTTGTCGTCGGCTCTCTTTGCTCCGCCTTTGCGCCCAACACCGAAGTATTAATCGTCTCACGCGTATTGCTTGGCCTGGCGGTAGGCGTTGCGTCCTACACCGCGCCGCTGTACTTGTCAGAAATAGCGCCGGAAAAAATACGCGGCAGCATGATTTCGATGTACCAGTTGATGATTACCATCGGTATTCTCGGCGCTTATCTTTCAGATACGGCGTTCAGCTACACCGAGTCCTGGCGCTGGATGCTGGGCGTTATCACCCTTCCTGCCCTGTTGCTGCTGGTTGGGGTATTTTTCCTGCCGGACAGCCCGCGCTGGTTCGCCGCTAAACGCCGCTTCCACGATGCCGAACGCGTGCTGCTGCGCCTGCGAGACACCAGCGCAGAAGCGAAAAAAGAGCTGGAAGAAATTCGCGAAAGCCTGAAGGTAAAACAGAGCGGCTGGGCGCTATTTAAAGACAACTCCAACTTCCGCCGCGCGGTATTCCTCGGCGTGCTGTTGCAGGTAATGCAGCAGTTCACCGGCATGAACGTCATCATGTATTACGCGCCGAAGATCTTCGAAATCGCCGGTTTTGCGAATACCACCCAGCAAATGTGGGGCACCGTCATCGTCGGCCTGATTAACGTCCTGGCGACCTTTATTGCCATTGGTCTGGTTGACCGCTGGGGCCGTAAACCTACGCTGGTTCTGGGCTTCCTGGTCATGGCCGTGGGTATGGGCGTGCTGGGCACGATGATGCACATCGGCATTCACTCCCAGGGCGCGCAATACTTCGCTATTGCCATGCTGCTGATGTTTATCGTTGGTTTTGCTATGAGCGCTGGCCCGCTGATTTGGGTACTGTGTTCCGAAATCCAGCCGCTGAAAGGCCGCGATTTCGGTATCACCTGCTCCACCGCCACCAACTGGATTGCCAACATGATTGTCGGGGCTACTTTCCTGACCATGCTGAATACGCTGGGCAACGCCAACACCTTCTGGGTTTACGGGGCGCTCAACCTGTTCTTTATTGTCCTGACACTGTGGCTGATTCCGGAAACCAAGCATGTCTCTCTGGAGCACATTGAACGTAACCTGATGAAAGGCCGTAAGTTGCGCGAGATTGGCGCCCACAACTAAGTTTTACCTGCCCCTCTCCTCCACGAGAGGGGCTTGCACCTTGCCTCCACCCACTTTATTCTCTGCCGCTATGAAAGCCCCCCGACTCCCCATTGCCATTCAGCAGGCCGTTATGCGCTGCCTGCGAGAAAAACTCCAGCAGGCGAACTCGCATCTGGGCCGTAGCTACCCCGAACCCAAAGTGGTGTATCAGCAGCGTGGAACCGCGGCAGGTACCGCGTGGCTCGAAAGCTATGAAATCCGCCTCAATCCCGTTTTGCTGATGGAAAACCAACAGGCTTTTGTTGAGGAAGTGGTGCCTCATGAGCTTGCTCACCTGCTGGTCTGGAAGCATTTTGGCCGCGTCGCGCCGCACGGCAAAGAGTGGAAGTGGATGATGGAAACCGTGCTCGGCGTTCCGGCTCGCCGCACCCACCAGTTTGAAGTCGAGTCGGTACGCAAGAACACCTTCCCCTATCGTTGCCCCTGCCAGCAGCATCAGCTCACCGTACGCCGCCATAACCGCGTGCTGCGTGGCGAAGCCGAATATCGCTGTACGCGCTGTGGTCAATTGTTAAAGCCTGATGTTACAACTCACTGTAATTAATAACTATTCCAGAAAAATTTTCCGCCCTCACTGATTGAAACTGGATAAACGATCAGGTAGGGTGCGGACACGTTTTAGCAAGGATTCTGGAAATGTCTCGCAAATTTTCTTTGGCTGTTGCATTCGTTGCAGCCATCAGCTCTTTCTCCGCATTCAGCACGGGTATCAATAGCTTCTCACAGGCCAAAACGGCCGGCGTTAAGGTTAATGCCGACGCACCGGGCGATTTCTATTGCGGCTGCAAAATTAGCTGGCAGGGTAAAAAAGGCGTCCCCGATCTTGAATCGTGCGGGTATAAGGTGCGGAAAAATGAAAACCGCGCCACGCGTATTGAATGGGAACACGTCATGCCGGCCTGGCAGTTCGGCCACCTGCTGCAATGCTGGCAGGATGGCGGGCGTAAAAACTGCGGTAAAGACCCGGTATACCGCAAGATTGAAAGCGATATGCACAACCTGCAACCCGCAGTAGGCGAGGTGAACGCCGACAGAAATAACTTTATGTACAGCCAGTGGAACGGCGGCGAAGGCCAGTACGGCCAGTGCGCAATGAAGGTTGATTTTAAAGATAAAGTTGCCGAGCCGCCGGAACGCGCACGCGGCGCCATCGCCCGCACCTACTTCTACATGCGTGACCAGTACCAGCTCTCACTTTCACGCCAGCAGACCCAACTGTTCCAGGCCTGGGATAAGCGCTATCCGGTCACCGACTGGGAATGCGAACGCGACGAGCGTATTGCCAAAGTTCAGGGTAACCATAACCCATATGTGCTGCGGGCTTGCCAGGCGCGAAACAGCTAACCTACACTAGCGGTCATCTTCTATTACCGTGCAATCTTGCCTCTCTTTGCATAGAGAGGCTGAAACATGTTTGCCTCTGCATTCGGATCTTATAAACCATGCGTATACCCCGCATCCATCACCCTGAGCCCCTTTCCGTCGGCGAGGATATTGCGCTTTGCGAAGACGCCGCTAACCACGTTGGCCGCGTACTGCGCATGGGCGCCGGGCAGGCCGTTCAACTGTTCGACGGCAGTAACCAGGTATTTGACGCTGAGATAGTTCAGGCGGATAAAAAAACCGTTCGAGTGAAAGTGCTTGCCGCCAGCGAGGACGACCGCGAATCGCCGCTCTGGCTGCATTTGGGCCAGGTGATGTCGCGTGGAGAAAAGATGGAATTTACCATCCAGAAAGCCGTCGAGCTGGGCGTCAACGTGATTACCCCATTGTTTTCCGAACGCTGTGGGGTAAAACTGGATGCCGAAAGGTTGAATAAAAAGCTTCAGCAGTGGCAGAAAATCGCCATCGCCGCCTGCGAGCAGTGTGGCCGCAACCGGGTGCCTGAAGTACGCCCCGCGATGGAGCTGGACGCCTGGTGCGCCGAGCAAGATGACGCGCTGAAGCTCAACCTGCACCCGCGCGCCAGCGCCAGTATTAATACCCTGCCGCAGCCCGTAGAGCGGGTACGCCTGCTGATTGGCCCGGAGGGCGGCTTAACCGCCGATGAGATTGCCATGACCGCGAACCATCAATTTACTGATATTCTGTTGGGACCGCGCGTTCTGCGTACTGAGACCACCGCGCTCACCGCCATTACCGCCTTGCAGGTGCGCTTTGGCGACCTGGGCTAAAGGAGAACAACAATGATCAAGCTCGGCATCGTGATGGACCCCATCGCACACATCAACATCAAAAAAGACTCCAGCTTCGCTATGCTGCTGGAAGCGCAGCGTCGCGGCTATGAGCTGCACTATATGGAAATGGCCGACCTGTATCTGAACAACGGCGAAGCGCGCGCCCGCACCCGGCTGCTTAGCATCGAGCAAAACTACGATAAATGGTACGAGTTCGGCACCGAGCAGGACATCGCCCTGGCCGACCTGAACGTTGTCCTGATGCGCAAAGATCCGCCGTTCGATACCGAATTTATCTATGCCACCTACATCCTTGAGCGCGCTGAAGAAAAAGGCACCCTGATCGTCAACAAGCCGCAGAGCCTGCGCGACTGTAACGAAAAGCTGTTCACCGCCTGGTTTGCTGACCTGACCCCGGAAACGCTGGTCACCCGCAACAAGGCGCAGCTTAAAGCCTTCTGGCAGCAGCACGGCGACATCATCATGAAACCGCTGGACGGCATGGGCGGCGCGTCAATATTCCGCGTGAAGCAGGATGACCCAAATATCGGCGTGATTGCAGAAACGCTGACAGAGCTGGGCAGCCGCTACTGCATGGCGCAGAATTACCTGCCGGCGATTAAAGACGGCGACAAACGCGTACTGGTAGTGGACGGCGAGCCGGTTCCATACTGCCTGGCACGTATTCCGCAGGGCGGCGAAACTCGCGGTAACCTGGCCGCAGGTGGCCGCGGCGAACCTCGCCCGCTGACCGAAAGCGACTGGGAAATCGCCCGCCGCGTTGGACCGACATTGAAAGCGAAGGGCCTGATTTTTGTTGGCCTGGATATCATCGGCGACCGCCTGACCGAAATTAACGTCACCAGCCCGACCTGCATTCGCGAAATCGAAGCGGAGTTCCCGGTTTCTATTACCGGCATGCTGTTTGACGCCATCGAAAAGCGCCTGGCTAACTAAGCGTGACGGCGGGCGCCTTGCCGCCCGCCGCTTAACTCGCTACGGCTCAGCGGCCGGCCGGGTAGCCCGCACTCCTTCATTAGTGATAAACTGAGCACTCTTCGCGCAGCCACTGCCGCTTTTTCAACCGGGATCAGAACCTCTGACAATGAATTTACAGCATCACTTTCTTATTGCCATGCCGGCTCTCCAGGACCCCTTATTTAAGCGCTCCGTAGTCTATATCTGCGAATACAACGATGAAGGCGCGATGGGGATTATCATCAATAAGCCGCTGGAAAACCTTCAGGTTGAAGGCGTTCTCGAAAAGCTGAAAATCGAACCTGAACCGCGCGACAGTAGTATTCGCCTCGACAAACCGGTGTTTATCGGCGGCCCGCTGGCGGAAGACCGCGGCTTTATTCTGCACTCTACGCCGGACTCGTTTGGCTCCAGCATTCGTATTTCAGACGACACGGTGATTACCACCTCTCGTGATGTGCTTGAGACGCTCGGCACCGCTAAGCAACCGAAAGAAGTGATGGTGGCGCTGGGCTACTCCTCGTGGGAGAAAGGCCAGCTTGAGCAGGAGATTCTGGAGAATTCGTGGCTAACGGCCCCGGCAGCTCCGGAAATCCTGTTCCACACCCCGATAGCCGAACGCTGGCGCGAGGCAGCTCGCCTTATCGGTATCGACATCCACAATATGCCAAACGAAGCGGGGCACGCCTGATGAGCAGCGGAACCCTGATGGCCTTCGATTTTGGCACCAAAAGCATCGGCGTAGCCATTGGCCAGAGAATTACCGGCACCGCCCGCCCGTTAACCGCGCTAAAAGCTCAGGACGGCACGCCGGACTGGAACGCGGTAGAAAAAATTCTGAAAGAGTGGCAGCCGGAAGAAGTCGTGGTTGGCCTGCCGCTGAATATGGACGGCACCGAACAGCCGCTTACGGCGCGCGCACGTAAGTTCGCAAACCGCCTGCATGGCCGCTTTGGCGTTAAGGTTTCATTGCAGGATGAGCGCCTGAGCACGGTAGAGGCTCGCGCCGGGCTGTTTGAGCACGGCGGTTTTCGTGCGCTGAACAAAGGCAGCATCGACTCGGCTTCCGCCGTTATCATTCTCGAAAGCTGGTTTGAATATAACCCTTAACGGGTTTACCTGTCGGGCGCGTCGTTACCTGCGCTCTGCAGTTCATGCCTCGCGGCAATTGCCAGAAAATGGCTGCGGTCCCGGTAGCCTGATGAAGGCTGCTTCACCCGGGAGTCAATACGCCGCAGCAGCGCGTCCGGCAGCATAATGTTTAGCCGCAGTTGCTTCCCTTCCAGCGCAGACAAATCCACATCGACCAGTAACCACTGGGTGCAGTAGGCGTAGTCCGGGTTTGCCGCATAAGCAAAAGGCCCGGCATCGCGGAGCTGAGTAATATCCTTTCCGCTCTCCACCATTAAATCGGCAATCGACAGCACCGCATCCTGCACCATCGGCGCAATATCAGCCTGGGTATCTGCCGCCGACACGCAGCCAAAATCATCGTTGCATAACGCGGGTACAACCAGGCCAAACGCTTCGTTTTCAGTTGCGGGTAACTCCACACCAACAGAAAAAAACATCATCAACCTCCGGCAGCGGCAGGCTAAATACCCGCCATTTTACGAATGGATTTGACAGTACCGATGGGCAAATCCTTTTTGGGATGAGGGATCGGGAACGTTTTTCCGGTATCAGGCGACCACCAGATCCAGTGGCTGCCTCCCGAACGCCTGACGGGTTCGTAACCTGCATCCTTCAATTCCTTTATCAGCTCAGCGGAAGTCATGCTGACCTCCAGAACGATAACCAAAATACACACCAATACACACAAAAGCAATAAAAGCGTTCAAAATGTCTTCTCCCATAGCCCGCCGACTGCCCGGTCATCTTCAGCAATTTTTCCTTCACGCTGCCGCTGCGCCTCGCTTTGGGAAAAATTCTGCATGCCGTGCTGCTGGCCGGTTTGCAGCGCGCCCGGTAGCTGATGGGTTTTACCTTCGCGTATCAAATTAGCCACTGCGGGGGTGTTCACCAGCAGTTCGTACAGCGCCACCCTTCCGCCGCCGCTGGCGGCTACCAGTTTCTGCGCCAGCACCGCTTTCAGGCTGCCGGCAAGCTGGGTGCGAATCAGGCTTTTCTCTTCGGCCGGGAAAACGTCAACCAGCCTCTCAACCGCCTGCGTAGCTCCGCGCGTGTGCAGAGTGGCTAATACCAGATGCCCGGTTTCGGCAGCGGTAAGTGCGAGGCGAATGGTTTCGCTGTCCCGCAGTTCACCCAGCAGGATAACGTCGGGATCTTCCCTCAGAGCGGCCTTAAGCCCGGCCGCAAAGTTCTCACAGTGGCTTCCTGGCTCGCGCTGCTGGATAAGGCATCTGGCGGAGGAGTGAATAAATTCAATCGGGTCTTCGAGCGTTAAAACATGGTAATCAGCGTGGTGATTCAGATGCTGGATCATTGCCGCAAGCGTGGTGGACTTGCCGCTCCCCGTCGCGCCGGTGACCAACACAAGCCCCTCCTGCTCCTGTAAAAGTCGGGCAACAAGCGCCGGAGTGCCAATCTCTTCGAGAGACGGGCAGGATGATGCCAGCAGGCGAAGCGCCAGAGAGTACCCCTCACGCTGGCGAAAAGCGTTAGCACGCAGGCGGAGACCGCTCTCAAGCGTGAGGGCAAAATCAAGCTGCCCTGTTTGTTCAAGCTGCCGCCGCTGCTCTTCGGCAAGCCAGATATTAAGGAGCGACTCAACCTCAGGGGCCGCTTCCGGACATAGCTCCAGCCTGCCACATCTTCGCCAGCGCGGCGGTTGACTCGCGCACAGGTGTAGATCGGAGACATTATGCTTTACACTAAGGGCCACAATTTCTTCGATATCCATATCACTCTCCAACGATCATGAATGAGATAGCGCACAATCTGGCACAGGTTCACGGGAAGATCTCAGCCGCTGCGGCACGCTGCGGCCGATCCCCCGAAGAAGTTACTCTGCTTGCAGTAAGCAAAACCAAGCCTGCGAGCGCCATCGCAGAAGCGATTGCGGCGGGGCATTCTGCCTTTGGCGAAAACTATGTTCAGGAAGGCGTGGATAAAATTCACCACTTTGCTGAGCAGGGCGTTGAAGGGCTGGAGTGGCACTTTATCGGGCCGTTGCAGTCGAATAAAAGTCGCCTGGTGGCGGAGAATTTTGACTGGTGCCATACCGTTGACCGGCTGCGTATTGCCAGCCGCTTAAGCGAGCAGCGCCCGCCAAACCTGCCGCCTTTAAATGTGCTGATTCAGGTAAATATCAGCGATGAGCAGAGCAAGTCCGGCATCGCGTTAAGCGAGCTGGAACAGCTGGCAGCAGAAGTCGCTGCCCTGCCGGGCCTGACGCTGCGGGGGCTGATGGCCATCCCGGCTCCGGAACCCGATTACGAGCGCCAGTTTGCCGTCTGCCGCCAGATGGCGGAGGCCTGCGAAGCGCTTAAACACCGTTACCCAACGGTAGATACATTATCTCTGGGCATGACCGATGACATGGAAGCCGCGATAGCCGCAGGCAGCACCATGGTGCGCATTGGAACCGCTATTTTCGGCGCGCGGGATTATTCCGCTCGTTAATCACCATCATTTTTGAGGAACACCATGCTAACGTTGACTTTCCTGGTCAAAACCCTGATTGAGCTTTACGTAATGGTGCTGCTTATCCGCATCTGGATGCAGTGGGCGCGCTGTGATTTCTACAATCCGTTTGCCCAATTTATTGTAAAAATTACCCAGCCCGTTATCGGGCCGCTGCGCCGCGTTATTCCGTCAATCGGGCCGATTGATACATCGTCCCTGCTGGTGGCTTTTATTCTCACCACGCTGAAGTACCCGATTCTGCTGCTGATTCAGTCCGGCGGCCTTTCGCTGGATCCGTTTAATTTAGTCATCGGCGTGCTGTCGCTGCTGAAATCCGCCGGTACGCTGGTATTTTGGGTGATTATTATCCGCTCTCTGATGAGCTGGATAAGCCAGGGCCGCAGCCCGGTTGAATATGTGCTGATGCAGTTGACCGAGCCGATGATGGCGCCAATCCGCCGTATTCTGCCTGCCATGGGCGGCATCGACTTCTCGGCAATGGTGGTCATTCTTATCCTCTATGCGCTGAACTACCTCGGTATGGATCTGTTCCCGGGTCTCTGGTACGCGCTTTGAGTCCAGTGACTCAACTGCCCGACGGGCTGGTGCTAAGGCTGTATATTCAGCCGAAGGCCAGCCGCGACAGCCTGGTTGGCGTGCATGGCGACGAATTAAAAGTCGCCATCACCGCTCCGCCGGTTGACGGGCAGGCCAATGCCCACCTGGTGAAGTTCCTCGCAAAGCAGTTCCGGGTCGCTAAAGGCCAGGTGGTGATAGAGAAAGGTGACCTTGGCCGCCATAAACAAGTTAAAATTATTGGCCCGCAGCAAATCCCGACGGAAGTCGCGGCATTGATTGAACCCCTCGAATAAATACAGGATTCGCTATGCAAAAAGTCGTATTAGCTACCGGGAACGCCGGTAAAGTGCGTGAACTCGCCAGCCTGCTGGCGGATTTTGGCCTCGATGTGGTGGCACAAACCGAGCTGAACGTAGAGTCGGTGGAAGAGACCGGACTGACCTTTATTGAGAACGCCATTCTGAAGGCTCGCCATGCGGCTAAAGTTACCGGGCTACCGGCGCTTGCCGACGACTCCGGCCTGGCGGTGGACGCGCTGGGCGGCGCGCCGGGCATTTATTCCGCACGCTATGCGGGCGAAGAGGCAACCGACCAGCAGAATCTCGAGAAGCTGCTGGTTGCCCTGAAAGATGTACCCGACGATAAACGCCAGGCTCAGTTCCACTGCGTGCTGGTGTATATGCGCCACGCCGAAGACCCAACGCCACTGGTGTTCCACGGCAGCTGGCCGGGCGTTATCGCTCAGACATCGGCAGGCCAGGGCGGCTTTGGCTACGATCCTATTTTCTATGTTCCGTCCGCAGGTAAAACGGCGGCGGAGCTGACCCGCGAAGAAAAGAGCGCGATTTCCCATCGTGGGCAAGCGCTGAAACTGTTACTGGAAGCAATGCGTAATGGCTAATTTGCCACCCCTGAGTCTCTACATTCACATCCCCTGGTGCGTACAGAAGTGCCCGTACTGTGACTTCAACTCCCACGCGCTAAAGGGCGACGTGCCGCACGAAGAATACGTTGGCCATCTGCTACGTGACCTGGACTGCGATGTGCCGCTGGCACAAGGGCGTGAAATAAAGACCATTTTTATCGGTGGCGGTACGCCAAGCCTGCTCTCCAGCGAGGCCATGCAGATGTTGCTGGACGGCGTTCGTTCGCGCTTAAAACTGGCAGATGACGCGGAAATCACCATGGAAGCCAACCCGGGCACGGTAGAAGCAGACCGCTTTGTTGGCTACCAGAAAGCGGGCGTGAACCGAATTTCCATCGGCGTGCAGAGCTTCAGCGAGCCGAAACTAAAACGCCTCGGGCGCATTCACGACTCAGGTGAAGCGAAAAGAGCGGCAAACCTTGCCAGCGGTCTCGGCCTGCGCAGCTTTAACCTGGACCTGATGCACGGCCTGCCGGACCAGTCTCTGGAAGAAGCACTGGACGATTTGCGCCAGGCGATTGAACTGAATCCCCCACACCTTTCCTGGTATCAGCTGACGATTGAACCGAATACGCTGTTTAGCTCACGGCCGCCAAAATTGCCGGATGACGATGCGCTGTGGGATATCTTCGAGCAGGGCGACAAGCTGTTAACCGCTGCGGGATACCGGCAATATGAAACCTCGGCCTATGCAAAACCGGGCTACCAGTGCCAGCACAACCTGAATTACTGGCGCTTTGGTGACTATCTCGGCATCGGCTGCGGCGCTCACGGCAAAGTGACGTTCCCGGATGGGCGTATTATGCGTACCGCCAAAACTCGCCATCCTCGCGGCTATATGGAAGGGAAATATCTCGATCGCCAGCACGACGTGGCGCTGGAAGATAAGCCGTTTGAGTTCTTTATGAACCGCTTCCGCCTGCTGGAAGCCGCGCCTCGCAGCGAATTCACGCTGTATACCGGGCTGGATGAAGCGACAATTCGCCCGCAGCTGGATGAGGCGATGGCGAAAAACTATATGACTGAAACGGATGAGTACTGGCAGATAACCGAGCACGGGAAGCTGTTTTTAAACTCCCTGCTTGAGCTGTTCCTTGCCGAGTAACCTCTTCCTGTGATGCCCTGGCTGAACGGCCAGGGCGGGCGTACGGATCAGTACTGGTTAAACATTTCCTGAATTTGCTTCGGATCTTTGGTTTTAGTCAGCGCCAGCTGCAACAGCACGCGGGCTTTTTGCGGGTTCAGCGAACCAGAGGCGACAAAACCATACTTCCCATCATCCACTTCCGCATCACGGGTGGTGTAACCTGTCGGCACTCGCGATGAGCGAACCACAACGGTCCCCTCGTGCGCGGCGGTCGCAAGAGTATCGAACACGGTCTTATACAGGTTACCGTTGCCTACACCGGCGCTAACGATCCCTTCATAGCCAGCGTCCACCAGCGCTTTCACCGGCAGGTCAGAGGCATTAGCATAGTTATAGATAATACCCACCTTCGGCAGCTCGCTCAGCGTCGATACGTCAAACGGCGTGGACGTTGTGTGCTTACGCGCCGGGGTGCGTTGATAGTCAATTTTGCCATTATGGATATAGCCCAGCGGACCAAAGTTGACGGACTTGAACGTCGCAACATCCGTAGTACTGGTTTTGGTGACGTCACGCCCATCCAGCACGGTATCATTCATTACGACCATCACCCCACGGTTGGCAGACTGCGGGTCAACGGCCGCGACCACCGCGTTATAGAGGTTAAATGGGCCATCGGCGCTCATCGAGGTCGACGGACGCATCGCGCCTACCAGAACCACCGGCTTATTACATTTCACCGTGAGATCGAGGAAATAGGCGGTTTCCTCCATCGTGTCCGTACCGTGGGTAATAACAAATCCATCGGTTTTATCGCAGTCGGTGTTAATTTTCTTCGCCAGCGTCAGCCAGACCCGATCGTTCATATCCTGCGAACCGATATTAACGACCTGCTCGCCCTTCACCACCGCCAGATCTTTTAGCTGCGGTACCGCGTTAACCAAATTCTCTACGCCGACTTTACCGGCGGTGTAATTAGATTTCGTTGCCGAATCACCGCCTCCGGCAATAGTGCCGCCGGTTGCCAAAATAGTGACATGAGGCAAAGCAAGGGCTGCACCGCTGAACCCCATAACTACTGTGAGAAGCGCTATTTTTCCAAAAAACTTCATTTTAATTCTCCAGTTATGTGAATTTGCCGCATTATCCCAGCATCAAAGATGAATAATGTGACTACAGCCCATTAACCAGATAAACGCTCTCTAATAATCACGATTATTAGATACAGAAACCAATAAAAAGAAAATATTAATAAATCGCAGGAAGCGGGATTCCATTTTTTATCTTTTGCGCTGACGGGAAAAAGTGTTGGTTCTTATATTGTCGATATGTCTGTTACAAAGCCATGCTTAGCGGATAAGCCAGGATAACTGAAAAGGCGGAGTTCAGTTCTGCGGGTAAACCGAACAGCCGCCATGTTGGAACCGGCCGGGAGAGAGCCGGCCTCTGAATTACTTAAGCCCGCTCACCAGCGCCTTGCGGCTCTGCTCGAGGGTGATCACACGGTCACACACATCTTTACCGAACTTCTGAAAATCCGCTTCCTGATTATTCCACTCTTTCTGAATAGCGGTTTGCAGCCCGCCCAGGCTACCCAGCACGCCCTGCAACGGGTTACCGCCGCCCTTCAGAACCGCCTGCGCGCCCATTTCGTTAATGCTGTCCTGCAAAATCCCGCCCAGCGCCTGGTTCACCAGCTGCTGCCCATCCGCCCGCACCTGATCGATAGCTTTATAGTGGAAGGTCAAACCATCCTGGCGGCGTTCGATAATGCGATTCATCTGCTCTTTGAGCTGAGCATCCAGCTTGGTCAGACGGCCGCGCATGCTGCTGCTTTCGCCCACCTCTTTAGCAATAATGCCGTCCAGCGCGATGCGGCTTTTCTCCACCCGCGAGCGAGCGCCGTTATCGATCCACGGAAGATCCGCGCGCAGAGATTTCTGATAATTCAGCGCCTGTTGGCGTTGGGCGGCGTTCAGCGTTTTCTGCGCGCCGTTGAATTGAACGCTACCGTCAGGGGCAATAACCAGATTACCGTTCTCGCCAACGACCTGAACGGACTGCGGACTGATAACCACGTCATCACGCGGGTTCACGCTGCACTGATAGTCTGCGTGCGCCGAGGCGGCGGTTACCAGCAGCGCGCCTAAAAGAAGCTTACGGATCATGTTTTCTCCTGAAAATTCAGCTCCTGAAAAAAAGGCCGGTTAATTAACCAGCCTGTTTTTTGCTAATGCTTAATCCCACCAGACGTCGAACAGATCGCTGATGCGAATATCTTCGAGCTTGCGCTCTTCAAGCCATTTACGAATTTGCGCCTGATGCTCTTCGGTGCATTTGCCTATCTCTTCCATGCACACCAGCCCTTCCCAGGCCAGATAACCGCTGCCGTCAAACGCCAGTTTGTTTGGCGCAATGACTTCGGCGATCAGCTCGTCCACGGTTTTATCAATTTGCTCTTCGGAAGTGCCCTCCGGGAAGCGCCAGGCAATAGAGAAACCCAGTTCCTGGAACTCTTCGATATGCATTTTCTTACGCAGACGACGGCTACGATTCTTTGCCATTATTTCACCCTCTCGAACATTAAGTCCCATACGCCGTGGCCAAGACGATGGCCACGTTGTTCAAATTTGGTTACCGGTCGCGTGTCCGGACGCGGTACGTAGTCGTTGCTCTCCGACTGGTTTTTATACCCTTCGATAGAGGACATCACTTCGAGCATATGTTCGGCATAAGGTTCCCAGTCGGTTGCCATATGGAACACGCCGCCCAGCTTCAGCTTGCGTTTCACCAGGTCGGCAAACGGAGCCTGAACGATACGGCGTTTATTATGGCGCGCTTTGTGCCATGGATCAGGGAAAAACAGCTGAACCATGGTCAGAGAATTGTCAGGAATCATGTTTTCCAGCACTTCTACCGCATCGTGGCACATTACGCGCAGGTTCTCTACGCCAGCTTCATGCGCGGTGCTCAGGCAGGCGCCCACGCCCGGCGAGTGCACTTCAATTCCGAGGTAGTTGTGCATCGGGTTCGCCTGCGCCATCGCCACCAGCGAAGTTCCCATACCAAAGCCTATCTCCAGCGTGACCGGCGCTTCACGGCCAAACAGGGTGCCAAAATCGGCTGGTTCGGCCTGGAACTCAACGCCCATCACCGGCCAGTAGTTATCCAGCGCATGCTGCTGGCCCTTCGTCAGACGCCCCTGGCGACGGACAAAGCTGCGGATACGGCGCAGCACGCGGCCTTCTTCATTAAATTCCGGTGAAATGACGTCATTCTTCATGATTTCGTTAACGCTTCGCTTAGTGTTCGGGAAACGGGCATTATCCAAAGTTAAGCATGAGAAGCAAGCACAGGAAAGTTCCGGTTTACAGCTTTAACGCTCTGTGCTGGAATCGGCAGCCTTATTCACCCTTTGCCGGATGCCCAGCATTGACGATGCAAGCGCCTCAATTTGCCCAACAGGTACTCGACTGGTACCACAAGTATGGGCGCAAAACTCTGCCGTGGCAGCAGGAAAAAACGCCTTATAAAGTCTGGCTCTCGGAAGTGATGCTGCAACAAACGCAGGTCGCGACGGTTATCCCCTACTTTGAACGCTTTATGGCGCGCTTCCCAACCGTTACCGACCTCGCCAACGCTCCGCTGGATGAGGTGCTGCACCTGTGGACCGGCCTGGGCTATTACGCTCGTGCGCGCAATCTGCACAAAGCCGCGCAGCAGGTTGCCGATAAACACGGTGGCGTGTTCCCGGAAACCTATGACGAAGTAGCCGACCTCCCGGGCGTTGGGCGTTCTACAGCCGGAGCGATTCTTTCGCTTTCGCTGGGTAAACACTTCCCCATTCTGGACGGCAACGTTAAGCGCGTTTTGGCTCGCTGCTATACCGTTTCGGGCTGGCCGGGCAAAAAAGATGTTGAAAAACGCCTGTGGGAAATCAGCGAGCAGGTAACGCCGGCCAAAGGCGTTAGCCAGTTTAACCAGGCGATGATGGACCTGGGGGCGATGGTTTGCACTCGCTCAAAACCGAAATGCGAGCTTTGCCCCCTGAGCAACGGCTGCATGGCTTACGCCAACCATAGCTGGGCCAACTATCCCGGCAAAAAACCTAAGGTTACGCTGCCCGAGCGCACTGGCTATATGTTAATGATGCAACAGGGCGACGAGGTCTTCCTCGCTCAGCGCCCTGCCGTGGGCCTGTGGGGCGGGCTGTTCTGCTTCCCGCAATTTACGGACGAGCAGGCGCTGCATAACTGGCTGGAACAGCGGGGAATTCCATCGGATAATCTCACCCAGCTAACCGCCTTCCGCCATACTTTCAGCCATTTCCATTTGGATATTGTGCCTATGTGGCTTCCGGTGTCGTCGCCGGGCGGCTGCATGGATGAAGGAGCGGCTCTCTGGTATAACTTAGCCCAGCCGCCATCCGTCGGACTGGCTGCTCCCGTGGAGCGCCTGTTACAACAATTACGCGTCGAACCGGTCGCTATAGCGCCCGTCCGAGCCGCAGAAGAGGATTAATAATGAGCAGAACTATTTTTTGTACTTACCTGCAGCGCGATGCTGAAGGCCAGGATTTCCAACTCTACCCTGGCGAGCTGGGCAAGCGAATCTATAACGAAATCTCTAAAGAAGCCTGGGCGCTGTGGCAGACTAAACAGACGATGCTTATCAACGAAAGAAAGATGAGCATGATGAACCCGGAACACCGTAAAGAGCTGGAAAACGAGATGGTCAACTTCCTGTTTGAAGGGAAAGACGTCCACATCGAAGGCTTTACCCCGCCGGAAAAACAGTAACCGTCGGCCTCTTTTTGCAAACACAACACGCATACACGGAATGATGAAAAAACTTCTCGCGCTGGCCCTCGTGGCTCCGTTACTCATCTCCTGTTCCAGTAAAAGAGACGGTGATTCTTATAACGAAGCTTATATAAAGGACACCAACGGGTTTGATATTTTGATGGGGCAATTTGCCAACAACATCGAAAATATCTGGGGCATGAAAGAGGTGCTGATCGCCGGTCCTAAAGACTATGTCAAATATACCGATCAGTACCTGACCCGCAGCCACATTAACTTCGACGAAGGTACGATTACCGTTGAAACCATTGCGGGAACTGACCCGGCTGCGCACCTGCGCCAGGCCATCATTACCACCCTGCTGATGGGCGACGATCCGGGTTCTATCGACCTCTATTCCGACGCCAACGACGTGCTTATCTCCAAAGAGCCATTTCTTTACGGACAGGTGGTGGACAACACCGGGCAGCCTATTCGCTGGGAAGGTCGCGCGTCGAAATTTGCCGACTACCTGCTAAAAACTCGTCTTCAGAGCCGCAGTACCGGCCTGAAAATCGTGTATAGCGTTACCATTAACCTGGTGCCAAACCACCTCGATAAACGTGCCCATAAATACATCGGCATGGTGCGCAAAGCCTCGAAGAAATACGGCGTGGATGAGTCGCTGATTCTGGCAATCATGCAGACCGAATCGAGCTTTAACCCTTATGCGGTGAGCCACGCGGACGCACTGGGCCTGATGCAGGTTGTTCAGCACAGCGCCGGGGTAGATGTGTTTAAAGCGCAGGGGAAATGGGGTAAACCGAGCCGCAGCTATCTGTTCGACCCGGAGAGCAACATCGATACCGGCACCGCTTACCTGGCGATTTTGCAGAACAGCTATCTGGGGCAGATTGATAACCCGACCTCACGCCGCTATGCGGTGATTACCGCCTATAACGGCGGCGCGGGCAGCGTGCTTAGAGTGTTCTCAAACGATAAGACTCAGGCGTTTAATCTGATCAACAGCATGGATCCGGGCGACGTTTACCAGACGCTGACCACTCGCCATCCTTCTGCTGAGTCTCGCCATTATCTTTATAAGGTGAATACCGCGCAGAAGAGCTACCGTCGGCGATAGTCCAGAACGTTACCCTCACCCTAACCCTCTCCCTAAAAGGGAGAGGGGATCTTCTGGGAGCAAGTTTGCCCCCTCGCACCACTGGAGAGAGGGATCTTCTGGAAGCTCGTTTACCCCCTCGCCCCTCTGGGGAGAGGGCCGGGGTGAGGGGCAATTTCCTCTTAATTCAACATGTACCCATACAGCCGCTTAATCCCATCGGCATCCGTCTCGCTATACACACCCTGTAGCTCAGGCGAGAAGCCCGGCAGCATGTTCACGCCCTCTTCCAGCGCCAGGAAATAGCGCAGCGCCGCACCGCCCCACGCCTCTCCCGGCACCACGCACAGCACGCCAGGCGGGTAAGGAAGAGCGCCTTCGGCAGCAATGCGCCCTTCTGACTCACTCAGGCGCACCAGCTCGACGTTGCCGCGAATAAACTCGATATTCGCATCCTGCGGGTTCATAACCACTTTCGGCAGGCTCTGCTTGCGGAACATAGCCTTTTGCAGCTCTTTCACCTCGAAGCTGACGTACAGGTCGTGCATCTCCTGGCAGAGCTGGCGCAGCGTGTAGCCCTTGTAGCGCACCGGGTATTTCTGATAGATGGTTGGCAGCACGTCCGCCAGCGGCGTGTCGTCCTCAATATGCTGCTCAAACTGGGCCAGCATTGCCACCAACTGGGCCATTTTCTCGGCGCTTTCGGCCGGAGTAAGCAGGAACAGAATAGAATTGAGATCGGCTTTTTCCGGCACAATCCCGTTTTCACGCAGATAATTAGCGAGGATCGCCGCCGGTACGCCAAATTCGGTGTAATCACCCGTTTGCGGATCGATCCCCGGCGTGGTGAGCAGCAACTTGCAGGGATCGACGAAGTATTCATCCTTCGCATAGCCTTCAAATCCGTGCCAGCGCTCGCCCGGCTCGAAGCTAAAGAAACGACGTTCCTGGGCTATCGTTTGCGTTGGATGATCCTGCCACGGGCGCCCCGCGACTTCCGGCGGAATAAACGGTTTGATCATCTTACAGTTAGCGATGATCGCCTTGCGCGCTTCAATCCCCAGAGCCACGCATTCAGCCCAAAGACGGCGCCCGCTTTCGCCCTGGTGAATTTTGGCGTTCACGTCCAGCGCGGCAAACAGCGGGTAAAACGGGCTGGTTGAAGCATGCAGCATAAAGGCGTTATTCAGCCGCTTATGCGGGCAGAAACGAGCCTGCCCGCGTATATGGTTATCTTTTTTATGGATCTGCGAAGTCTGCGAGAAACCGGCCTGCTGCTTGTGAACCGACTGGGTCACAAAAATTCCCGGATCGTTCTCGTTCAGCTCAAGCAGAAGCGGCGAGCAGTCCGCCATCATCGGAATAAACTGCTCATAGCCCACCCACGCTGAATCAAACAGGATGTAGTCACACAGGTGGCCGATGTTATCCACCACCTGCCTCGCGTTGTAGATTGTACCGTCGTAGGTGCCAAGCTGGATAACCGCCAGGCGGAATGGCCGGGCCTCATTTGCACGTTCCGGTGCGACTTCTGCAATCAGCTCACGCAGATGTTTTTCTTCGAAACAGTGGGCATCAATCCCGCCGATAAAACCAAATGGATTGCGGGAGGCTTCCAGGTAAACCGGCGTCGCTCCGGCCTGAATCAATGCGCCATGATGGTTTGATTTATGGTTGTTGCGGTCAAACAGCACCAAATCCCCGCGCGTCAACAGCGCATTGGTCACCACTTTATTCGCGCCCGATGTCCCGTTCAGAACAAAGTAGGTTTTATCGGCATGGAAGACTTTTGCGGCAAACTTCTGCGCGTGTTTGGCAGAACCTTCATGGATCAGCAAGTCGCCCAGCTTGACGTCGGCATTACACATGTCGGCGCGAAATACGTTTTCACCGAAGAAATCGAAGAACTGGCGGCCAGCCGGATGTTTTTTAAAGAACTCACCGTGCTGATGGCCGGGGCACGCGAAAGTGCTGTTGTCCATCGCCACATATTTGCTCAGGGTGTTGAAGAACGGCGGCAGCAGGTCTTCTTCATAGTCGCTGGCCGCGGTTTCCAGCTCCAGGAAATCCTGTGCTTTACCGCTAATCACGCCCGTAACTTCGGGCAGCTCTTCCACAATGCCCTCGCTGAAGATAAATACCGGCAGATTAAAGCCGGTTCGCTTCAACAGCGCCAGAATGCCACTGCGGCTGTCCGCAATGGAGATGACAACTGCCGCAACATCGGTAAAGTCGGTATCGGCAAGCGTGACCACTTCGCGATGAGTTGAGAGTAATGCCACCACGTCGTGGCTTGCGGCAATTTTCAATGATTTCATAAGCACAAATCCCCGTCTTCAAGGATGAGTGAGTGCCAACCGGCACGGCAAAGGGAAAGTTCCCCGGTGAAGGCGTTCTGAAGGTCTTAGGGTGTGAGTCCACTCCGACCGCCAGACATCAGTAAAACCAGGTCAGCCCTGATTTTACTGTTGTCCTGCAGCGAGCATACGTTGCCCTCACCGCATGGCGAGCAAGGGACTTCGGAAGGAAATAACTGCACGGACGAGCGCTATCCCGAAAGATGCGTGGGAATTGAGAGTGAACATCAAAGCGCCCCGTGGTGGATAAGAAAATTCGCGCAATCATGGCACCTTCTTTCGGCAGGTTCAACCTGAACTCTGTAACAGCCAGCACATAAATCATGCAAACGAACGGCCTTATGCAACAAAGCGATTGACGCGGAATAGGGTTTACGGTTTAATGCGCCCCGTTGCCCGGATAGCTCAGTCGGTAGAGCAGGGGATTGAAAATCCCCGTGTCCTTGGTTCGATTCCGAGTCCGGGCACCACTATTTAGAAAAACCAGCCTACGGGCTGGTTTTTTGCTTTCTGGCGTATGGACTCTTTATCGAACAAGTTCAATTATTCGCCTGAACCTGATACCCACCCTGCGGGCCAGCGCAAGCGCTGTTCAAAAACGTTCCCGACGTTTTTGTACTCGTATCATCTGACACCCACCTCCATGGGAGGTGGGTAATGATTTTTTTATCACTTAGTCAAGAGCGTAGGCAATCACATAGTCACCGCGATCCGGTGACTGACGTCCCCCTCCCGCTGAGATTAAAATATACTGTTTACCCGTTTTCGGTGAGACGTAGCTGACGGGTCCCCCCTGGCTCCCCACCGGCAAGCGAGCCTTCCAGACTTCCTCGCCTGTTGAGGAATTGAAGGCTCGTAGATAGTAATCCTGCGTACCAGCGATAAACACCAGTCCGCCCTGAGTCACCAAAGTACCTCCGAGAGTTGGCATACCCACCGGCATTTTCATCCGCATTTTTATACCAAATGGCCCCGTATCCTGCACTGTGCCTACAGGTACCTGCCAGACAACTTTTTGGGTTTTCAAGTCAATGGCAGAGAGCGTACCGAACGGCGGTTTTTGGCACGGGATGCCCAGCGGTGACATAAAGCGATTTTTATTCACGGAATACGGCGTTCCTTTCATTGGAACGGCCCCCATTCCCGCATTGACCGCTTCGCCACCCGTGTTCGCTACCGCGCTTTGCGGATCCTGCTTAATCAGTTGAACCCACAGCCCCAGCCGCATATCGTTCACGAAGATATAGTGATTGTTCGGGTCGGTAGAAAGACCTCCCCAGTTCATACCGCCAAGAGAGCCCGGATAGCTCAGTGATACATCTGTGCCCGGCACGGTGTAGAGACCGTCATAGCGCATAGATTTAAAGCTGATACGGCAGGCTAGCTGGTCAAACGGCGTAGCTCCCCACATGTCCGATTCTTTTAACGTTTCAGCCCCGATTTGTGGCATCCCGGTCGATTTCGGCTGCGTGGCGGAATATTGCTCGTTAGGAATATCTGATTTTTTGACCGGCACTTCACGAACTTCGGTCAACGGTTTACCCGTCAGACGATCCAGGACAAAAATTTGTCCGGCTTTCGTACCGACCACAACAGCGGGTTTATTACCCTCTTTCGTAGGGAAATCCACCAGACTCGGCTGCATGGGAATATCAAAATCCCAAAGGTCATTGTGGACCGTTTGATAAACCCATTTCTCTTTGCCGGTAGTGGCGTCCAGCGTCAGTATCGACGTGGCGTATTTATGGTCTTCAGGAATACGATCTGCGCCCCATAAATCAACAGACGAGCTTCCCATTGGGATAAATACGGTGTTCATGTCCGCATCCCAGGACATAGGAGCCCAGGAGTTAGCGGAGCTGCGCATGTATTGCTCACCAGGCTTCAGAACATGGTTTGGATCAGGATTACGGGCATCAAACGCCCAGCGCAGTTTTCCCGTAATCACGTCGTAACCACGGATAACACCGCCTGGCATGTCTGTGCTGACGTTGTCAGCCACGCGCCCACCGACCACCACGGTTGTACCGGCAAGTGTCGGTGCTGAAGTCACGACATAGCTCGGATCGTCCGCTTTCCCCATACCCTCTAAAAGACTAACGGTGCCGTTATGGCCAAAATCAGGGCAGTACTGGCCGTTATCAGCATCGAGCGCAATCAGACGATCGTCGATGGTGTTCATCAGAATACGGCGCTGGCAAGCTGCACCCGAGGCGACTTTAGGTTCAATAACAGGGGAAGAACCTGAAATCGTAGGTTTTGCGACCGGTTTGGTAGCATCAAAATAAGCGAGACCACGACACCGCATCCAGATAGCGGATTTCGCATTAATTTCAGCTTTCCAGATCTCTTTCCCGGTATCTGCATCAACTGCAATGACGTTATTGTGCGGCGTGCAAAGGAATACACGATCGCCGACCTGTAATGGCGTTTGCTGATCTTCAGCACCATTACCATCCGGGCTTAAAGGAATATCACCGGTGTGATAGGTCCAGACAGGCTTAAGCTGTTGAATATTATCGCGGTTAATCTGATCGAGAGCAACAAATCGGCTCCCCCCCGCTGTATTACCGTAATGATCCCAGTTTTGCTGTTGCTGGCCCTTATTTACCGGCACCAAAGGTAACTCTTCCCCTTTAAATGCCACCGTCGGATGAGGCTGAAACATTTGAATAAAGGTCGCGCCTATACCAATGATTAATACTGCACAAACGCCGTACGCCCCTTTGGCACGGGCCTTTTTCCCTTCAGATTTACGCAGCCCAGGCCACGCGACAGCAGCCAACAGCAGCAGGCCTGCGGGTACCATCAAACGTGACACCAGCGGCCAGAAATCCATTCCGGCATCGTATAAAGACCAAAGCAGGGTCCCTGCAAATACCAGAGCGAAGACCATAACTGCTGAGGATTTACGACGGAAAAATTGTATTGCGGAAATTAAAGACACAATACCGGCAATCAGAAAATACCAGCTACCCCCTAAGGAGGCTAATTTAATACCCCCAATGATAAAGGCCAGGCTGAACGCCAGTAGGATGATTGACAAAAACAGACAGTAGATACCCAGCCAACCGGTGCGGCGGGAGGAATTTTCATTCATAGTGATTCTCCGAGAAACTTAGGCGAATCTTAACGCCTTTCGAATGAAGGTTTCTACCTTAAACATCCTAAAAACTTTACATATAATTAACCTTCGGTGCGGTTATTAACATAATCGTTCACCTGTCTGGAGGTTCAGGGCGCTAGCCTACCGCACATTTATCTTGATAAACGCCTGCGGTGCAGTCGCCCCTCCTGGCTCTATTACCCCTGTTCCGACAACCGGTTACTGCTTATCCTTCACCACAATCAGCGGTTCGATATCGCTCTCTTTCTTAATCACCAGCGAATCATCCCCGCGCAGGCAGGTGCCACCGTAGCTTCCGCCGACGGTAAAGGTGCATACCTGAATATACTTGCCGTCTACGTTTGGCAGACACCACAGCTGCTGGTAAATATTCTTGCGATCCACAAAGTTGCCGCTGGTTTTATCCAGCAGTTCATCGTGGTGGCTGATAAGGTCGATATTGCTCCCACAGCGCCCGGCTATCGGTTTTACCGCATAGCCGGTTTTTGCCAGCAGCTCATTGACTTCGAAGTCGGTATCCAGCAGGTAACGGTGGTTCGGGAACAGCTGCCACAGCACCGGCAGAATAGCTTTATTTCCCGGAATAACCGTCCACAGCGGCTCAAACACCAGCACCTCCGGGCGCAGCAGCACGTCAATCAGCCTCACCTCGTTCTGAGGATGCCCGGTGCGTATCGGTACCGCCGCATATTCGGTTTCACTTACCTCACGAATTTGCTCGATGGCCGTTTCCCACGCCCAGGTCTTCCATACGCAGTTGACCGGCCGCCCGTCGCTATCAATAAGCTGCCCCGCAGCATCCCAGCTCAGCTCGCCGAGACCATGCAAGATTTTGGTGTCAAACCCGGCCTGCATCAGCGAACGCTGCATAAACAGGGCGTGGTAATCTTCCTCGGAGTCGTTATCCTGCATAATATGAACAAACGGCCTGGCACTGCTGTGCTTCCATGCACCCGTTAGCTCTTCAAGCAGCCCCTCCGCCGGGTTGTGTCCGGTTCCGCGATAGCCCGTTTTCACCCACTCTTCGAGGATCAATCCACCTTCGGTATGGCAGGAAGCAGAATCGGCGTTGTACTCATAAACCTTCAACCCGCGCTCATCCATACAGAAATCCATGCGCCCGGTAACCATCTGGTGCCGACGCCACTGCCAGGACAACCGCAGGCGCGGCCAGAGGATTTTCGGAATATCAAAAAGCGCCAGCAGGTTATCGTCTTTCAACACTTTATCCGTTGCATGGAGGTACATCAGATGCAGCTCGTTGGTCGCCTTAATCAGCTCCTGCTCTGCGGTTTCGGTAATGGTGAAATACTGGCAGGGATCTTTATTAATAAAGTGGCCATTCGCCCCGATATAAGCCCGCTGTAAAGCATCTTTTTCATTCAGCCATTTACCGTCGAACTGCCGTTTATTAGCCAGGCGAGCGCCGCCAATTTTTAACGCATCTCCGCCAATATCGGGCTGTGGAAGGCTGTGTTCGCTATCCTCAGTCTGGATCATCCAGCCAAGAATCGAGGTATCCTCGAAGGTATCTTGCAGGGTGTAGAGGCCGTCCTGCTCAACCAGGGTCAACTCGCGCGTCCATTGCTGCCCGGCAGGTAGAGGGGCGTGAATGACATTCTGTTCGGCAATGCGTACTTTATTCCCCACAAGCTGGGTAACAACGGCTACATGCCCGGTTTCATCGAACTCACCGCCTTTCTGCCAGATAAGCAGCGCGCCGGCTTCAGGCGCACGTTTAGAGCCGTTAGCAAACGCCTGAAGCGGAAGAATATTGTCGTTGATTACCTGGCGTAAAAAGCGCAGAGAGAAGATTTCCCACGCCATGCCAACGTCGGTAAACACAAAGCCATAGTTCAGAAACAGGAAACGGCGTGCGAACTCAACGCACTGCCATTTGTGGCCCATGTATTCGTTGCCGATGTAGCTACGGAACTCGGCATCTTCGGGGTAGTTTCGCGGGTCGAGGCTGCCGTAATTAGAAGAGTAAATCGCTACGCCGCCCGGGGCATAGCCTAACAACGTCCCAAAAGGCGCATCACTATCTGGTGTTACTGTATGCATGTATCCAACCTATAACAGGCAGGCGGCAAAGGTAACGATAATTGTCGTCTGCACGTTGAAATTAACCTGACAGAGGAAGCTTTATCATACACCTGCATCCCAGGCTTTGTGCAGTGCCGCTTCGTTTAAACTGAACGGCAGCAAACGCGGCCATAATCTACACGCGAGATATATTTCCCAATATTCAATTCATTCATCAAAGAATATTTCATACAACTTAAAAAAACCACTCAGAGTTATTTTCTACAGCATATATTAAGATAACTAATTATTGAGTTTTAGTTGGCCGAGGCCGTTCAAAAAAATATCATCAATAAAAACGGCAATAGCATTATATCTTTCTCTAAAGATGACCTCGCCAAAACAAAAGAGTACTGGACTGAAGAGCGATTAAAAAAAGCAACACCTATGGAAGCACCAGAAATTACAGAGCAAGAAATAGATAAAATGAAAAAGGAAAAAAACTCAGCTAGTTAGCCCTAAAATAATAGCAAAACCTGGCCCATCCAAAAACGCCGCCCGGACACCAGCAAAAACAGGTGTTCCATCAGAAGCTGACGTCGATGAGTACCCTTTTAACACTGCCGGGGTACTCTATTTTACTGAAGGTGATGGCGGTGAGCATCGTTGCTCTGCGCAATTTGTTGCCCCAAATGTTCTATTGACGGCAGCCCACTGCATCAGGAATAAAGAAACAGGGGAGTATTATACCAACTTTAAATTCCACCAGGGCTACCGCAAAGGCAAAGAAAAAGGCATTATTTATGGTATCTCAGCAGCCACTCGTGACTCCTGGGTCGTAGGTGAAGGAGAAGACACAAACAGAAAAGTCGATTACGGTTTTATTATAACCGAGACCGAAACTCTGACTAGCTGGATAGGGGCGGAAATAGGTTTTAAACATGACCATTTGTATGCCATAGGTTATCCATCAAACTACTCAGATGGTAAAATTTTGCAGAAAGTTAAGGGGCATAACGCTGGTGTAGAGGATGGGGTTGCGGCAATGTCCGATAACCCTTATGAGTCAGGCGCCAGCGGCGGCGCATGGATAGTAGATAAAGAAGATGGAAGCTTTGCCATCGGTAATAACGCATCACATAAACATGACGATCCCAACACCGACTACGGTCCTTATTATGACCACAAATTTGAGTCACTTTATGATGAGGTCGCATCCCAGGCTACAAAACTGGGAATCAAAAAATAGACAGAATGAAAGATAAAAGCATGCCGGTAGCCCGGCATGCTTTTTACTAAACACAGTGCAGACAGACATCACGCCCAACACATTCTACCTTTCCCCATACGCGTCGCTGTTCACCCAGGCGTGATCTTTCTCCCAGCTAAACATCCACTTGCGCACCGGCCCGGCCATTACGTTGAGGTAATAACTGTCGTACCCGGCCATAGTAGCAACAGGGTGGTAACCTTTGGGCACCATTACTACATCTTTGTCGTACACGGCCATACATTCGTCGAGCGTGCGGTCGTCAGTGTATACACGCTGCATGCAGAAGCCCTGCGGTGGGTTCAGGCGATGATAATAAGTTTCTTCGAGATACGTTTCATTTGGCGGATTATCGGTATCGTGCTTGTGGCTTGGGTACGAGCTGGTGCAGCCTTCATTGGTGTAAACCTCCACCACAAGCAGGCTGTCTGCCGGTTTATCTTCCGGCAGAATGTTATGCACATAACGCTGATTATGGCCTTTGCCGCGGGCTTCGGCGTCAATGTCCTGCGGGGCGATAAGCCGCGTGGAGTAAGTCCCTTTACCCGGCGCCGAGCACACCGCCAGCTCAAGATGCGTAAGCGCCTCAACCTTAATCGCCTCGCCGGATGTCACGTAAACCGCCCAGGGCTTACGGCGCTCAAAAGGACTCATGCGGTCACCAATTTCGGGGAAACGAGCAAGCGGCGTATCGATAGTGGCGTGCCCCGCAACCAGCACCAGACAGCGCTCTTCTTCTACCGCAGGCAGGTCCAGCCGCTGACCCTCGCGTAGCTGGTAGACTTCAAAACCGACGTAGCCCCATCCCGCGCTTTCAGGCGTAATCCGCTGAGTTTGCCCTTTAGGGCCCGGCAGTTGCCCGCGAGAAAGTAATCTGGACATTTCCCCTCCTTAAATCAGCCCGGCATGGCGTGCCAGCTGGCTCAAATTATTGTAGCCAAGGCGCGCGTAAGTGAGCGGATGTGCAACAGCAGGATCCTGCTCGGCCTCAACCACCAGCCAGCCCTGATAACCCTGTTTTTTCAGCAGAGCCATAATCGGTGGGTAGTTAACGCTGCCGTCGCCAGGTACGGTAAATACGCCGCTCAGCACCGCGTCGAGGAAGCTGGTTTTACGGTTTTTCACATCTGCCAGCACCGCCGCGCGCACGTCTTTGCAGTGCACATGGTTAATGCGGGAGAGCCAGCGCTCGGCCACGGCAAGCGGGTCGGCTCCGGCAAAGGTCAAATGGCCGGTATCCAGCAGCAGCCCAACTTCCGGGCCGGTATGAAGCATTAGATTATCCACGTCCTCGGCGCTTTCAATCACCGTTCCCATATGGTGGTGGTAGGCAATCTGCACGCCCTGCTGCTGCGTATAGCGAGCAAATTCGGTGAGCTTCTCGCCGTACTCTCCCCAGCGCTCAGCCGGGAAACGCGGGCGCAGGTGAACAGGCGTTTGCTGCTCGCCGTGAATACAATGAGAAACTTCAGCAAATACCAGCACCTTCGCGCCCAGCTCACGCAGCAGCGTTAAGTGCGGCTGCACGGCCTCTATTTCCTGTTCAACAGAGCGTTCTAGCAGGCGGCCTGAATACCAGCCAGAGACCAGTTTTAAATCATGCTTGCGGAGAATCGGCCCCAGAATACCGGCCTCGCGTGGGAATTTATTTCCCAGTTCAAAACCTTCAAACCCCGCTTCTTTTCCCTCGCTGAGACAGGTTTCCAGCGGCGTATCGGCCCCCAAAGAAGGAAGATCGTCGTTGGTCCAGGTCAGCGGGTTAATGCCTAAATGCACGGTCATGATGCTCTCCTTAATGTTGATTCAGTCCGCGCTCGCGCCACAGGGCGATCAGCCGCAGGTAATTGTCCCGGATGCGAGCCACCAGCTGCGCATCGTCGATATCTCGTTTTAACCAGGCCTGAGACGCTTCGCCGAACAGCGTGCGCCCAACCGCGAAGCCTTTAACTATTGGGTAGCCAGCGGCGGCATTAAAGCCTTCACTCAGCACCTCCACCGGGGCATCCAGACCGAGGATCACTACGCCACGGCAGTGCGGGTCGCGCTGTTCTACCAGCCTGCTCAGCGCCGCCCAGCCATCGCTGGAAAGCGGCGGGAGTTTCCACCAGTCCGGGTAAATGCCGAGATTGTAAAAACGCGAAATGGCCCGCAGGTACAGCTCGTCGCTGCGCGGCATATCGGCAGGCAGAATCACCTCCAGCAGCAGCTCATGGCCGGACTGACAGCAGGCGCGATAGACCTCGGCAATTTTCTGTTCCTGTTCAAGCCGCAGGGCATGGGCGTCTTCCGGGTGGAAAAACACCAGGCACTTGACGATGTGTTCCTGCGGCCAGCTGATGAGCTGAGAGCCGATGTTGCCGTGCTCCATCTCCAGCGGACGGGAGCCTGGCAGCTCTATCGGCCTGCCAATCCACCAGCCTTCTCCGGTAATCGAGTTAAGCGCGTCCTGGCCAAAGGTACCGTCACACAGCAGCCCGGCTTTCCCTTCCAGCTCTGCAAGCCCGGCGGCCTCGCGGCTGGCCTGCAAAATAAGCTGCTTGAGAACCGGAATGCGCCGCAGGTCGGCCCCGCTTTTGAGCGCCATCTCTTCAAGCTGGCTGCGGTGGTCAAAAGCCATGACGCAGAGTTCAGGCCACTGGCGACGGCGGGTTGTTACGCGGTGAAGGTGGTTCAGGCGAGCATCAAGATCGGGGCGTGGAACCTGGTGCTCACGCGCCAGATAATCATCCAGCTCTATTTTGCTCGGCATTGCGGGCGCGCAGCCGTGGCGCGAAACCACCAGCGCCCCGCAGGCATTGGCGTAGCGGCAGGCCTGCTCCCAGCCTTCGTCATTGAGATAGCCGCGCAGCAGCCCGGACATAAATGCGTCCCCCGCGCCCAGTACGTTGAGTACTTCCACGCGCACGCCGCTGACGTTGATGCCGCCGTCCAGCGAGGCGGGGATAGTGCCGATAAACACCGAGCAACCTTGCGCCCCGCGCTTGCAAACCAGCGTTGCCTCAGTGGTCCCGCGTACATTTTTCAGAGCGGCCAGCGTGTCGGTTGAGCCGCCAGCGATGTGGAATTCTTCTTCCGTGCCGACGATAACGTCAAACAGATGAAGCACTGACTGTAACTGCTGCGTGACCTGCTCAGCGGCGACAAAGCGCGTCTCGCCGTCCCCCAGAGAAGTCAGCCCCCAAAGCACCGGGCGGTAATCTATATCCAGCACAGTGCGCACATCGTTTCGCCGCGCATAATTCAATGCGGTCAGAACTGCCTCACGGGTGCGCGGGTTGGAAAGGTGCGTGCCGGTGATAGCCAGGCTGCGGGAAGATGCAATGTAGTCCTCACTGAAGTCGTCGGCGGTAATCGCCATATCCGCGCAGTTGTCGCGGTAAAAAATCAGCGGGAAGGTATCCCTGTCTTTAATCCCAAGGAGTACCAGCGCCGTCAGCCGTTCGCTGTCGGTAATCAAGTGGCTGGTATCGCAGCCGACCTGGCTAAGTTCCTCGCGTAAAAAACGCCCCATGTGCTCGTCGCCAACGCGCGCCAGCATTGACGATTTAAGCCCCTGCCGCGCCGTGCCGTATGCCACATTTCCGGAGGAGCCGCCAAGATAGCGAGCAAAGCTGCTGGCATCCTCCAGCCGCGCGCCTATTTGCTGGCTGTAGAGATCTACCGCGACCCGCCCCATGCAAATCAGATCCAACTGCTTTTGTTTCATGCTTCGTCCTCAAACAATGTCAGATACGTTTACCCAGCGACCCTGGCGGTGAGACAGGGCGATAGCATCGAGGATGCGCGAGACTTTCCAGCCCTCTTCAAAATCTGGCCACAGCGGCTTACCGGCAGCAATGCCGTCGATCAGGTCACGCACTTCAACGGCTTTTTGATCGTTAAAGCCGATGCCGTGCCCGGCCCCCATGCAGAACGATCCGTAATCCGGGTGAGCCGGGCCGGTCAGCAGAGTACGAAAGCCCTGCCGACCTTCAGGATCGCTTTGCAGATAGAGCTTTAGCTCCGCCATGCGCTCCTGGGTAAAGCTAATCGCGCCTTTGGTGCCGGTTATCGTCCACGTCAGCCCCATTTTTCGGCCGCTTGCCACGCGTGAAGTCTCGATAACGCCCTGCGCACCGCCCTCAAACCGCACCAGGGCATGGGCCTGATCTTCGTTTTCGACGGCGATCATTTCGCTACTGCCCGCAGAAGCCGGGCGCTGCGGCACAACAATCTTCAGGTCGCCGCACACCTCACGAATATCGCCGACCAGGTATTGCGCCATATTGACAATATGCGCGGCCAGATCCCCAAGCGCCCCGAGACCCGCGGTCTCTTTAAAACAGTGCCAGTGGATCGGCGAAAGCGGATCGGCCATGTAATCTTCGTTATGCGTCCCGTAAAAGTGGATGACTTCGCCTATTTCGCCGCGCTCGATTATCTGCTTTGCCAGCTGCGCGGTCGGGTTCTTCATATAGTTGAAGCCCACCAGCGTTTTTACCCCAGCGAGATCCGCAGCATCCACCATCAGCCTTGCGTCACGGGCATTGAGCGCCAGCGGCTTTTCCGAATAGACGTGTTTGCCGTGGCGGATAGCCTCCAGCGCCATCTCTTTATGCAGATGGTTCGGTGAACAGATGTCCACCACGTCGATATTTGGGTCAGCTACCAGCTCGCGCCAGTCGCCGGTAGAGCGGTTAAAACCAAATGCCGCGGCGCGTTTTGCCGCCAGCTCGGGCGTCACTTCAGCCACCATTTCGCGTACCAGCTCGCCCTGTAAATCAAATACCGTCGGCGCCTGGGCATAGGCGATGGCGTGGGCTTTACCGATGTAGCCTGTGCCGATTAACCCAATTCTGACCTGTTTCATATATTGACCCTTCCTCAAAGCGCGCCGCGACGGTTCTTGGCGTAAGTATCAAACGCTACCGCCAGCACGATGATCAGCCCGGTAATAATCTGCTGGTAGTAAGCAGAAACGTTCATCAGCACCAGGCCATTGATCAGGATACCCATGATGATCGCGCCGATAATGGTGCCGCTGATCCGCCCGTATCCGCCCATCAATGAGGTTCCGCCGATAACAACCGAGGCGATTACTCGTAGCTCAAAGGAGATCCCGGCCACCGCCTCAGCGCTGCCCAAACGGGCGCTGAGTACAAAGCCCGCCAGCCCGGCAAGGCAGCCAATCAGGACATATACGCTGACCAGCACACGCTTAACATTGACCCCGGCCAGGCGAGCGGCCTCCGGGTTGCCGCCGATGGCGTACACAAAGCGCCCCCAGCGGGTTTTATGCAGCGCCAGATAACCCAGAACGGCAACAATGGCGAAGATCCAGATTGGGATTGAGATCCCCAGCATTTCGCCGCGTCCCCACCAGCGGTAGCCTGGGTCGAAGCCCGCAATCGGCGCGCCGTCGTTGATGACCAGCGTCAGGCCGCGCCAGATGGTCATGCCGCCGAGGGTGACAATAAAGGGAGGCAGGCGCAGGCGGGTTACGCCCAGGCCGTGAAGGAAGCCGATAACCGTGCCCAGCGCCAGGCAGATCCCAAGCCCCAGCAGCCAGCTAAAGCCGCCCCATGCGTTGGGATCGACGGTGGTAAAGTTGTCACCTTTGATAACATAAGCCGCGGTCATCGCGCAGACGGCCAGGATAGAGCCAACGGACAGGTCGATCCCCGCAGTCAGGATCACAAAAGTCATGCCAACCGCGATGATCCCGTAGATAGAAACTTCGGTAAGGATGTTGAAAATATTACGTTCAGTCAGGAAGTTACTGTTCTGCGACTGGAAGAAGATCAGCAGCAGGAACATAAAGATCAGCACCCCGAAGCGTTCGAAGAAAGCAATTGGATCGAAGCGTGAAGCCTTCTTCGCTGGGGTCTCGGATTTGGAAATTATTTGCGTCATGGGCTCCCCCGTTATGCGGCACTTAAGGCGCTATGGTTGATGGCCATCATGGTCATCAGCCGTTCTTCGTTGGCGTCGTCGCCGTGCAGTTCGCCGGTTATACGCCCTTCGCTCAGGGTGATTATCCGGTCGGATACCGCCAGAATTTCCGGCAGATCGGAAGAGATAACGATCACCGCCACGCCCTGCTTAGCCATGTCGAAAAGCACCTGATGAACTTCCGATTTAGTTCCTACATCGATGCCGCGCGTGGGTTCATCGACAATAAGCACCCTGGGGTTAAGCGCCATGCAGCGTGCCAGAATGACCTTTTGCTGGTTGCCGCCCGAGAGCTTTCGCACTTCCTGTTCGGCGTTAACCATCTTGATTTGCAGCGCCTGGCGGTAAGCCTCAATCAGCGCATCTTCCTTGCGCGGGCTAACGAAATAGCGCCACGTCAGCAGCGATGACAGGCTGGAAAGCGTCAGGTTGTCGCGGATAGACAGCCCCAGCACCGCGCCCTCCTTTTTTCGATCTTCCGGTACCAGAGCGATGCCCTGGTCTAAGGCATGCATTGGGTTTTGCGGCTGGTAGGGCTTGCCGTCCAGCTCAAAGCTGCCGGTGGTAAATTTGTCCGCCCCAAACAGGCAGCGGGCCACTTCCGTTCTTCCCGCCCCCACCAGGCCCGCAATGCCAAGCACTTCCCCGGCGTGAACACGGAAGCTGATATCTTTCAGCGCGATGCCGTGCGGGTCGAGCGGCGGCTTCTCCCGGCTTAACCCCTTCACGGACAGGCGAACGGGCTTATCTTCATGGTGGGTAAGGCTGGAATCACGGCGGTTAAACACCACGTCGCGGCCAACCATCAGGCGAATGATCTGCTCGACGTTGGTTCCGGCAACCTCGCCGCTGCCGGTGAAGCGCCCATCCTGAAACACCGTAAAGCGGTCGCACAGCTGGAACACTTCATGCAGGCGGTGGGTCACGTAGATAATACTGACCCCGCGCCCTTTGAGTTCACGAACCACGCGATGCAGGCTTTCAACTTCACTGTCGCTAAGTGCAGCAGAAGGCTCATCCATAATGATGAGTTTGGCGTTAAGCGTCAGCGCCCGGGCAATCTCCACCATCTGCTGCTGCGCCACGCTAAGACGGGCAACGGCGGTAGTGGGCGCAACGTTGAGCTGCAAATAGTCCAGAATGACCTGCGCTTCCTGGTTTACCGCTTTGCTATCAACAATGAGGTTGCGGCGGCGCGGTTCCCGGCCAAGGAACATGTTTTCCGCCACCGTCATGTTGGGCAGCAGGTTAAACTCCTGGTAAATGGTAATAATGCCCTTGTTCTGGCGCTCTACCGGCGAATCCTCCAGAGCAAGCGCTTCCCCGTTAAACCAGATTTCACCGCGAGTTTGCGGCTGCGCTCCGGCCAGCGCTTTTAGCAGCGTGGATTTTCCCGCGCCGTTCTCCCCGAGCAGGGCATGAATTTCGCCTTGCCCGACGGTGAGCTGGGCGCTGGTCAACGCCCACACGCCGGAGAAACTTTTCGCCAGGTCGGTCACTTTTAATAAGGGTTGCGACATCAGACTGCTCCTCTGTAGCGCCCGCCGGACGGCGGGCGCGGTCAGGCTTATTGACCGGCTTCGCCGATACGCTCTGCTTGATCGAGGTTATCTTTGGTGATCATGGTCGGCGCGTAGTCCGCCCCGGTGATCTCCTTTTTCTCGCGGATATTGGCCACCAGCTGGCTCATCGCCGTTTTCACCGCAAAACCCGGGCGCTGATCGGCCGTTGCCGCCAGCCAGCCATCACGCACTCGCGCCAGCGCTTCCGGTACGGCGTCAAAGCCGGTAACCATGACTTCGCCCGGCTTCATTCCCTGCCCCTTCAGCGCTTCGATAGCCCCCAGCGCCATATCGTCGTTAGCCGAGAGGATCACCTGAGGTTTTTTCGGCAGAGAAGGCAGCACGCTTTCAACAATGCGCATCCCTTCGGAACGCATCCAGTTACCCGTTTGATCGGCAACTATCTTGTATTTATCACCGCCCGCTTTCAGGCCGTCGCGTATCCCTTTAGTACGTTCGATGTTGGAAGAGGAGCCAGGCTGGCCGGTAAGCAGGATAATCTCCGCTCCGTTGGGGAATTTGGATTTCACAAAGTCCGCCACCGCCTGGCCGCCTTTGTAGTTGTTCGCCCCGAAGTGCGGAACTTTTTTATCGCTGACAACCGAGCGGTCTAGCGTGACTACCGGCAGCTTCGCGTCCTGGATTTCTCCTACCGCGCTGGACACCGCATTAACGTCGTTAGGCGAAACAATAAATCCCTGTGCGCCGCGGGTAATGGCGTTTTCCAGGTCAGCCACCTGCTTCGGCGAGCTGCCCTGGCTGTCCAGCACCTGCAATTTCACGCCCATATCCTGGGCGGCTTTGACCGCAGTACGCTGCATATGAACCTCAAACGGCATTGCCAGGTTCGGGGTACTAAAAACAATCTGCTCGTTTTCGGCCAATGCCGAAGTGGTGGTCAGGGCGATGAGGGCGGCGAGGATGAGCTTTTTCATTATTCTCTCTCTTATGTGTGTAGGGTCTTCGGAGCTTACAAAGCAACTTCGCGCTGGCTACGCAGAGACTCCAGCGCCTTATCGGCCAGGTACAGGGCGCGTTCACCGTCATCGCCGCTGCACTCGGGTTTGGCCTCACCGCGCAGTACCGCAACAAAATGCTGCCACTCGGCGGCGTAGGCATCTTTGTAGCGCTGGAGGAAGAAGTGTTCCGGCAGCGCGCTGTTGCAGCCGCTGGCGCTAAAATGCTGCACCTGGTTTTCCAGGATATTCCCCGCCGTGAGCAGGCCGTTCACGCCATGCAGCTCAAGACGCTGATCGTAGCCATAGGCCGAGCGGCGACTGTTAACGATGGTGGCCAGCGCGCCGGAGGCGTATTTCAGAACGATAAAGGCGGTGTCGATATCGCCAGCCGCGCCGATAGCAGGGTCCACCAGGTTACTGCCCTGGGCGTAGATAGACACAGGTTCTTCACCCATGATGAAGCGCGCCATATCAAAGTCGTGGATGGTCATATCCCGGAACATGCCGCCGGAAACACGAACATATTCAGCGGGCGGCGGAGAAGGATCGCGCGAAATAATCAGCAGCGATTCCGGCTTGCCGATGCGCCCCTGAATAACTTCGTTTTTGACCTTGCGGAACTGCGGATCAAATCGGCGGTTAAAGCCGATGAACAAAGGAACGTTATGCTCCTTCACCACTTTCAGGCAGTCACGCACGCGGGCGAGATCAAGGTGAACGGGTTTCTCACAGAAAATGGCTTTGCCGTTTTTTGCCGCCAGTTCAATCAGGTCTGCGTGGGTGTCGGTGGCTGAAGCAATCAGCACCGCATGAACTTCCGGGTCGGCCATGGCCTCATCCACGCTTTGCCGACGAGTCTGATACTTGCCGGCAATACGTGAGGCGTTCTCTTCATTAGGATCGACAACCGACCAGAGGGTGGAATGCGTGTGGGCAGCAATATTCGCGGCATGGATCTGGCCGATTCGGCCCGCTCCGAGTAAAGCAATGTTAAACATAGCAACTCCCGATATTGGCATAGCTGTTGGGTTATGCGCCGGGTCCCCCGGCTCCGTTTGCAGCTGGATAACGACGCCCTAAATAAAACATTTATTTCATTTCAATGCAGAGTGAAAGTTTCATTTTTGCGCAGAGGTTAACATTTTGGTTATTTATCGGCTGTGTTTTGCTATCAAAATCACAACATTTTGCGAATAAGAACAGCGCCAGTGTGGGGATCTGCGAGTGAGAGCGCATACGCCAGGGGAAGTCCCTTATAGAGGAAGGGTTAATGAAATGAATATTCCGCCAGAATTTCTGGCGGAATGGGGGGGATTAATACTGCCTGGCGTGTTTCAGCTGCTCCAGGGTCTGGCCTGCCGCCTCAGTTATCGAATCAGAACGCGCTATTTGCGCATCGCCGGTACGCCACCAGGCTTCGTAATCATGAGTCATGGTTTTTGGCAGCACTTTGATGTCCAACAGCGTCGGGCCAGGGTGGTGCCGGGAGGCTTCCAGAGCGGCCAACAGTTCAAACTCGTCGTTGACTCGCCAGGCTTTGCAGCCGTAGCTTTCGGCATTTTGGGCAAAGTTCACTCTCACCAGCGGGCCGTCCAGCCTCCCGCTTTTCGCACAGCGATGGCGATTTTCGGTGCCAAAACTACCCATTCCATGCCCCATTTGCAGGTTGTTGATGCAGCCGAAACCGGCGTTATCAAACAGCAGAATGGTAATTTTAATCCCCTCCTGCACCGCCGTTTGCAGCTCGGAATGCAGCATCAGATAAGATCCATCGCCCACCATCGCATAAACCGGCTGCTCCGGCCTGGCAAGCCTTGCGCCAACGGCAGCGGCAACCTCATAACCCATGCAGGAATAACCATATTCCAGATGATAGCTGTCCGGCGTTTTTACCTGCCAGAGCCGCTGAAGGTCACCGGGAAGCGAGCCTGCCGCGCCCACCACGATAGCATCGTCTTCAATATGCTGATTGATTAACCCAAGTACGCGGGTCTGCGTTAATGAAGTCCCCAGAGCTTCACTGTATTCCTGCAACTCAGCATCGAGATGCCCGGCCACTTCGGGGGCTTCGCCGGGCCGCCAGCTGCGCGACCATAGCCGCTGGCACTCATCGTTCCATTCTGCTTTCGCCTTCTCAACTTCACCCCGCCAGGCCGAGCGGTAGCCCGCTTCACGCAGGCCCGCCGTTAAGCGTTCAAGCCCGACACGAGCATCGGCCAGCAGAGGCGTGGCGTCCAGCTTCAGCGCATCAAACTCGGCGACGTTGAGCAGCAGAAATTCCGCATCCGGGGCAAATAGCGACTTTGAACCGGTGGTGAAATCTGTCAGCCTTGTCCCCACTCCGATGATTAAATCCGCCTCGGGAGCCAGCCGGTTAGCGGCAAGCCCGCCGGTTACGCCAAGGCCGCCAAGGTTAAGTAAGTGTTCACTTACAATTGCGCCTTTACCCGCCTGGGTTTCGGCAAAAGGGAATCCTGCGCTTTCAACAAATTCCTGAAACGCCCGATGCGCGCCGGAGTAGCGAACCCCCCCGCCGCAAATCACCAGCGGCCTGCGCTTGCTGGCTATTAGCTCCAGCGCGGTATGCAGGCGGTATTCATCCGGCGGGCGTCGCTCAATATGGTGAATACGTCTTTCAAAGAAGCTCTGCGGATAATCCCACGCTTCACCCTGAACATCCTGCGGGAGGCAAATTGTAACCGCGCCGGTATTAGCGGGGTTAGTAAGCACTCGCATAGCGCTTAACATCGCGCTCATCAGCTGTTCCGGGCGGTTAATACGGTCCCAGTAGCGTGAAACGGGCCGGAAGCAGTCGTTGGTACTGATACTAAGATCATGATACTGCTCAATTTGTTGCAGCACCGGGTCCGGCTGGCGGCTGGCGTAAATATCCCCCGGCAACAGCAACAGCGGAATGCGGTTCGCGGTTGCCGTTGCCGCCGCAGTGACCATATTTGCCGCCCCGGGCCCTACGGACGAAGTCACGGCATAAATACGCTGGCGCCGGTGCTGTTTGGCAAATCCGGTAGCAATGTGGGCCATGCCCTGCTCATTGCAGCCCTGGTGCACCCTGAGGTGGCCGGGCTCTTCCTCAAGCGCCTGGCCAATACCGAGCACGTTGCCGTGCCCAAAAATGGTCAACACGCCTTCGATAAAGGGCTGCTCTTCGCCATCGATTTCAACGTATTGCTGGTTTAAGAACCTGACCAGCGCCTGCGCCATGGTCATGCGTTGTGTTGTCATCTTTCCTCCTGTCAGCCAAGCGTTGGCATCGAGAATGCGGAACCCTGCTGCTGGCTGCTTTCCGGCCAGCGAGCGGTGATGGTTTTCATACGCGTATAGAAGCGCACGCCGTCGCTGCCGTGAACGTTCAGAGGCCCGAAGATTGAACGCTTCCAGCCGCCAAAACTGTGGAACGCCATCGGTACCGGGATCGGCACATTAACGCCCACCATACCGGCCTGAACTTCTTCGCAGAAACGCCTTGCGGTGCCGCCATCGCGGGTGAAAATCGCCGTACCGTTGCCGTATTCGTGTTTGTTAATCAGCCCCAGCGCGCTGTGATAATCTTTCGCCCGCACCACGCAAAGCACCGGGCCAAAGATCTCTTCTTTATAGATGGTCATTTCAGGCGTGACGTTATCGAAAAGCGTAGGACCAACGAAGTAACCGCCTTCGTTACCCGCCAGCTTCAGGCCGCGGCCGTCAACGCGCAGCGTTGCCCCCTGCTCCTCACCGCTATCAATGTAGCCGAGAACTTTAGCGCGGTGCGGTGCGGAAATCAGCGGCCCCATTTCGTTTTCAGGCTCCTGCCCCAGGCCCGGTCCGACCCGCAGAGTGGCAATCTGTTGCTCAAGGCGCGAGCAAAGCTCATCTGCGGTTTCATCCCCGACGGCTACCACTACGGAGAGCGCCATGCAGCGTTCACCGGCGGCGCCATAGGCCGCCCCCATAATCGCGCTGGTAGCCATATCCATGTCCGCATCCGGCATTAAAATACAGTGATTTTTGGCCCCGCCCAGCGCCTGGCAGCGCTTACCGTGTGCCGAGGCTGTCTGGTAGATATATTCCGCAATGGGCGTTGAGCCAACAAAGCTGACCGCCTGCACTCTCGGGTCGGTTAACAGTACGTCTACCGCTACTTTATCGCCCTGCACAACGTTAAACACACCGTCCGGTAGCCCGGCCTCTTTCAGCAACTGCGCCAGCCGCACCGCCAGCGAAGGATCTTTTTCTGAAGGCTTGAGCACGAAGGTGTTTCCGGTTGCCAGCGCAATCGGGAACATCCACATCGGCACCATCGCAGGGAAGTTAAACGGGGTTATCCCGGCGCACACGCCGAGCGGCTGCATCAGGGAGTTGCTGTCAACGCCGGTGCCTACGTTTGCCGAGTGCTCGCCTTTTTGCAGATGGGGAATGCCGCAGGCAAATTCGACCACTTCAAGGCCGCGCGTTAGCTCGCCCACCGCGTCTGAATAAACTTTGCCGTGCTCTTCGCTGATGAGTCGCGCCAGGCTGTCCATATGTTGCTCAAGCAGGCTTTTAAAGCGAAACATGACGCGAGCGCGCTTCAGTGGAGACTGTCTCGCCCAGCCGGGGAACGCCTGCTGGGCAGCGGCAATAGCCTGCTCCGTCTGCCTGGCGGTGCTCATCGCCACCTGACGAATCTGCGCGCCGGTCGCCGGGTTGAAGATCGCCTGAACGCGCTGGCCTTCGCCCGTAACGCTTTCACCGTGAATAAAATTCGCTACCGTCTCCATCTCTACCCTCTCGCTGTTATGTTGATCACCTGAACACTGTATATGAAACAAATATTCCATTTTAAGTTGAAATAAAACAAATATTGATTATTGTGATCAACACTCCGTTTTTATGTTAACTCGCTGCCGATATACACAGACGTGGTGAACGGAAGATTTTCAGGCCCGACAGCCGCCGGTGCATCTGTTTCATTTTGCGCGTGACTGCGCTTAAATACGTTTCAATAAACATTTTTGAGGAAGGCAAATTGACCACGGCGAATACCCTGAGCGAGCTTCAGCAGCAGATCCGCGACCGCTATGAAAGCCTGAGTAAAAGGCTTCAGCAGGTTTCCCGCTACGTGCTGGATAATACCAACAGCGTGGCTTTCGATACCGTGGCGACCATTGCAGAAAGGGCTGAAGTACCGCCTTCTACGCTTATCCGCTTTGCCAATGCCTTTGATTTCAGCGGCTTCAATGAAATGAAACAGCTGTTCCGCATGAACCTGGTGGAAGAGACGGCAAGCTACACCGACCGGGCGCGCCTGTTCCGTGAACTGGGGAGTGAAACGGTGCCGGAGACGCCGCTGGATATTTTGCAGGAATTCGCCCGCTCGAACGCTCAGGCGCTACAGCAGCTGGCCGCCCGAACCGAGCCAGAAATGTTACAGCGTGCGGTTGAACTGCTAGCCGGAGCCGACACCATTTACGTTGTCGGCCTGCGCCGCTCGTTCAGCGTGGCGGCCTACCTGACTTATGCCCTTAGCCACCTTGAATGCCGTGCAGTCCTGCTCGACGGACTGGGCGGCATGCTGCGTGAACAGGTCAACCGCGTGAAGGCAAAAGACATTGTCGTGTCGATTAGCTTCTCACCGTATGCCGAAGAGACGCTGATGGTCAGCGAAATTGCCGCCAGGGCTGGCGCGAGCCAGATAGTGATTACCGACAGCCAGATAAGCCCGTTCGCCACCTTTAGCGACCTGTGCTTTGTGGTAAAGGAAGCCCAGGTGGACGCCTTCCGCTCCCAGTCCGCAACCCTTTGCCTGGTGCAGTCGCTGATGGTGGCGCTGGCCTATTACCAGGGCGCTTCACAGGGCTCGCTTTCGCCGGAAGCCTGATTTTCAGATTGCCGAACGTCGCCACAATCCTGTGGCCAAAGCGGCCTGCTGGATGCTATGGCGCGATGCTGGCGTGGAGCTCTGGAGAGTGGATGGCCCCTGCCAGGTAATCGCAGGGGCATTAAAACTAGTATTTGGCGCTGCGGGAAAGCTTGTCGAGATAGCCCATGACAAATGCCGACAGCACAAACGTCAGGTGGATAATCACGTACCACATCAGCTTATTGTCCGGCACGTTTTTGGCGTCCATAAAAATGCGCAGCAAATGGATGGAAGAGATAGCAACAATCGACGCCGCCACTTTATTCTTCAGCGAGCCGGAGTCCATTTTCCCCAGCCAGTTAAGCTTCTCTTTCCCTTCCGAGATATCCAGCGTGGAGACAAAATTCTCATAGCCCGAAAACATCACCATCACCAGCAGGCCGCCGACCAGCGCCATATCCACCAGCGAGAGCAGCGTCAGAATTAAATCGGCTTCCGCAATCGAGAAGATATTCGGGATAACGTGAATAATCTCCTGGAAAAACTTAATCGTCAGGGCAAGCAGCGCCAGCGACAAACCGAAGTAAACCGGGGCCAACAGCCAGCGCGAGGCGTACATCGCATTCTCAATAAAACGTTCCATAATGTCCTGTCTGGAAATCCAAAAAGAGCGCCAGTATAGCGAATTCAGGTTAACAATAGTGAGGCTAACGTTGTGCCCGCCCCACCTTGCCGTGCCAAAGCCTTAAATGCTCGCGAGGTCTATCTCCGGGCGCTGATACTGCGGCCAAACCAGCGCTACCAGCTCAGGGTAAGCTTCGCGGCTGAACTCATTAAAGCACTGACGCAGGTTAAGCACTTCGATATCCGTCAGCGGCACCTCTTCGCCTTCGGCGCAGCGCTTTTTGATATTGTCATAATATTTGTACACCGCCGAGTTTAAATCGCTGCAGCGGCGTTGAGCACTAAATAAAATTGGCTGTGAAGTCAGTTCTTCGATGCGCATCTTTTTAATAGTGGCATGCGTGAAATCTATATACTCACTATTAATACGCCAGTAATAGCTGGGGGTAATTTTTGACATCAACATGCCAAAATAATCCTCACGCTCTTCGCTACTGGACACTGGCTCTATTTTCCCGGAGCCATTTTTCTTTTTATTATCAGGCGAACTAAATTCCTTGCGCATTACCAGCACCGCGCATAACAAAATCAAAATTGTGACAATAGAATAAAATATGCTGTGCATAAGAAACTCCTGTTTTTTTTATTTTAGATTTGAGGCATCATACCGCGCATCTCTGAACCTGAATATTGAACCCGATATCAAAGGATCGCATGCGATGCTGCCTGAACACTTCTTACCACGGCGCTATCCTGTCGTTGCACCGTCAACGCTCCCTGCAGAATCAGAAAATAGTAACACGCCGCAAGTCGTTCAGGATAAGATTTTAACGCTGGAAAAAACCATCCTTAGCGGCAGCCATTACGCCGGGCAGGCTAAGAACCGCCTGCTTGAAGAAACCGATCGCCATATAAAAGAACGCTTACTCTGTGCGGTAAGGATTGAGGCGCTGCACGCCCTGATGGAAGAACTGGTAGAAAAAGAGCTTTTTAGCGCCGCCGATTTACAGATGCTCATTGAAGATAAAACAGCGCTGGTTAACGGTAAGCAACAGGAAATTTGGGTTAATCAAATGACCCAGGAAAAACCCTGGCCGTTATGCTATTCCATTGAGGATTAATGTCATGGCACAACCTGATAAAAATCAGCCGGTATTAATCAACGCCGACGAGAATAAAGACCATCAATTTACGTTAAGTAAAAATATGGCAATACTGGTACGCCTTAAGAATGAAAATATTACCCGTAATACACAAAAGGTAACGGATATTACTTCGGCGCTGGTTGACCTTAAATGGATGAATCGTCGTGAGATTTACCCGTGGCGGGTTAAAGAAGAGGTGTACGGCGCGGTGCTGGAAGAGATTCTTAGCGGCCAACCCAGGCTTAAAGAACAGATCCTGAAGCGGCTGGAGGGCCATTACCAGCGCCTGAAAGAGCAGGAAACCGAGACGCTTTCTATTACCCGGGGTTTAGCTGAGAAGACGTGGAAAAGCTCGACGCTGTAGATTAAAACCCTCTCCCCGGCAGGGAGAGGGACGCTACTGTTACTTCGCCTTCGTGACTTCCTGGCCTACCAGACCAATCTTCAGATACCCCGCCTGGTGCAGCGTATCCATTACGTCCATCAGCGTTTCGTAGTCCACGGTTTTATCCGCACGGAAGAAAATAGTGGTGTCTTTCTTGCCTTCCGTTGCGGCTATCAGCGCGTTAACCATCGACTCTTTGCTTACCTGATCGTTACCGATAAACATCGAATGGTCTGCCTTAACCGACAGGTAAACCGGTTTTTCCGGGCGCGGCTGCGGCTGGCTGCTTGAAGCCGGAAGGTTAACCTTCACATCCACCGTTGCCAGCGGCGCTGCCACCATAAAGATGATCAGCAGAACTAACATTACGTCGATAAACGGCGTGACGTTAATTTCGTGCATTTCACCATTGTCGTCGAGATTTTCGTTTAGACGCATTGCCATGGGGCATTAACCTACACGCAGTTGCTGGGCGTTACGCACCGGACGAGGCTGTGCGTTGCCGTCCAGATCGAGGTCACGGCTTTGCAGCAGCAGAACCTGCGCCGCAACGTCGCTTAGCGTAGCTTTGTAGCTGCCTATCATACGGGCGAAGATGTTATAGATAACAACCGCCGGAATAGCGGCTACCAGGCCAACTGCCGTTGCCAAAAGCGCTTCTGCGATCCCCGGCGCAACAACAGCCAGGTTGGTAGTTTGTGACTGGGCAATACCGATAAAGCTGTTCATGATGCCCCAAACGGTGCCGAACAGGCCGACAAACGGGGAAATCGCACCGATGGTCGCCAGGAAGCCGTTCCCGCGCCCCATATGGCGCCCGACGGCCGCAACGCGGCGTTCAAGACGGAAGCCGGTACGATCTTTAATGCCTTCGTTATCTTCAACGCCGGCGGAGAGTTCCAGCTCATTCTGCGCTTCATTGATTAACAGAGTGCTGAGGCTTTTGCTGTCGAAAGCTTCCGCCGCGCTACTCGCTTCGTTAAGAGAGCGGACGTTAGCCAGCTGCTGTTGTTCGCGCTTGAGGCGACGTTTTTGGGTAATCAGCTCCACGCTTTTGCTAAAGAAGATTGCCCAGGTGACAACGGAGGCCAGAATCAGGCCAATCATCACTATCTTAACTACGATGTCAGCATGGTTGTACATGCCCCAAACGGACAGATCCGTCTGCATCAGGTTACTCGTCACGTCTTACGCTCCAGCGAGAAATAAATGTCAAAACTGAGACTAATATATCAAAAAACTATCGAATTGATAGTCGTTCTCATTAGTATTTGCAGAGTGCCCGAATTTGTTGAGTCATTCCTTGAGCTTACGCAGGAAAAGCGGCCGGTTGGCGAAATGATGACTTTTTTAGCCAACCTGAAAAAACGCCATGATGCCCTTTGCCCATTCTGTGTTAATTTACGTCCAGACATCCAGATGGTTAAACGGGGTATAAAAAATGGCGAAAAAGCACATCGAAACGGCGCTGGTGAACGCCGGGCGCAGCAAGAAATTTACCCAGGGTTCGGTTAACAGCGTTATTCAACGCGCTTCTTCTCTGGTCTTTGAGAGCGTTGAGGCCAAAAAACAGGCCACCGCCAACCGCGCGAAAGGCGAGCTGTTTTATGGCCGCCGGGGTACGTTGACCCATTTTTCTCTACAGGAAGCGATGTGCGAACTTGAGGGAGGTGCCGGATGCGCGCTGTTCCCGTGCGGAGCCGCCGCCGTCGCCAACACCATTCTGGCCTTTGTTGAACAGGGCGATCACATTCTGGTCACCGGCACGGCGTATGAACCCACCCAGGATTTCTGTAGCAAAATCCTCTCTAAGCTCGGCGTCTCAACCACCTGGTTTGATCCGGAAATTGGCCCGGCTATTGCGAGCCTCGTTCAGCCCAACACCAAAATCGTGTTTCTTGAGTCCCCCGGCTCTATCACCATGGAAGTCTACGATATCCCGGCGATTGTCCAGGCCGTCAGACGTGTTGCGCCCGAAGCCATTATTATGATCGACAACACCTGGGCCGCAGGCGTGCTGTTCAAAGCCCTCGACTTTGGTATCGATATCTCTATTCAGGCGGGCACGAAATATTTAATCGGCCACTCCGATGCGATGGTCGGCACCGCCGTGTCAAACGCCCGATGTTGGGACCAGCTTCGCGAAAACGCCTATCTGATGGGGCAAATGGTGGATGCAGATACCGCCTATATGACCAGCCGGGGAATACGCACGTTGGGCGTTCGCCTGCGCCAGCACCATGAAGGCAGCCTGAAAGTCGCCGAATGGCTGGCGCAGCATCCTCAGGTAGAAAGAGTGAACCACCCGGCGCTTCCGGGCAGTAAAGGACATGAATACTGGAAACGAGACTTTACGGGCAGCAGCGGCCTGTTTTCGTTTGTGCTGAAAAAACGGCTGAGCGACGCTGAGTATGAACAGTATCTCAATCACTTCGACTATTTCAGCATGGCCTATTCCTGGGGCGGCTATGAATCGCTTATTCTCGCTAATCAGCCCGATGAGCTGGCGGAGATCCGCCCCGCAGGCGGAGTAGACTTCAGCGGCACCCTGGTTCGCCTCCATATTGGGCTCGAAAACGTGGACGACTTGATTGCCGATCTGGCGGCAGGTTTCCAGCGTATAGCCTGATTTTTCCGCCCTGCGGCCAACGTGGAGCATTTTTTTGCCATCATCGGCGTTTTGTTGAGCCTGGGATCAAGGTGTCGCAGGCATTTTAGCGGTACAATGTGTAGAAATTAAGGTGAGCCTAAGTTGCGGGTGCAATACTCAGGCAAGCTCAATAAGCGGTTCCACAGGAATACCCATGGCTGTTATACAAAATATTGTCGAGGCGCTCTGGCATCACGATTTTGCCGCGCTGGCCGACCCCCACGTTATTGGTGTTGTTTATTGCGTTATGTTCGCAACGCTGTTTCTGGAAAATGGACTGCTTCCCGCCTCGTTTTTACCGGGAGATAGCCTGTTGCTGCTCGCGGGTGCGCTGATAGCGAAAGGGGTAATGGGATTTGTTCCGACGCTGGTTATTCTGACCGTTGCCGCAAGCCTGGGCTGCTGGCTGAGCTACTTGCAGGGCCGCTGGCTCGGCAATACCCGAACCGTAAAAGGCTGGCTGCATCAGCTCCCGACGCAATACCACCAGCGCGCGACACAAATGTTTGACCGCCACGGCCTGCTGGCATTGCTGGTTGGCCGCTTCCTGGCATTTGTACGCACCCTGCTGCCAACCATGGCGGGCATTTCCGGCCTCAGCAACCGTCGTTTCCAGTTCTTCAACTGGCTGAGCGGCCTGCTGTGGGTGGGCGTGGTAATTAGCCTGGGCTACGCCCTGAGCATGATCCCGTTCGTGAAGCGCCATGAAGACCAGGTAATGACCTTCCTGATGATCCTGCCGGTCGCCCTGCTGATTTTCGGCCTCGTCGGCACCCTGTTTGTGGTGCTGAAAAAAAAAGTTAGCGCCGCATAACCCGGTTAACCAGAGCGGATAAGGCCCTTTTATTCGCTCCGCCTCTCATTCTTAACTCACCCGCATCCGCGCCATATCCTCTCCCGGCGTGACGCCAAAATAGCGCTTAAATTCCCGACTAAACTGAGAAGCACTCTCGTAGCCCACTCGAATAGCCGCCGCGCTTGCTTTCATGCCGTCATGCAGCATCAGCATCCGGGCCTTATGCAGCCGGTAGCTCTTCAGGTATTGCAGCGGCGAGGTGCTGGTGACGGACTTAAAATTATGGTGAAACGCCGAGACGCTCATGTTCGCCTCCGCGGCAAGCTGGTCCACCGACAGGTTCTCGGTGTACTGGTTTTCAATGCGGCGCAGCACGCGGCTTATCAGGCTAAAGTGCGTCTGGCGGCTTACCAGAGCCAGAAGCGCACCGCCGCTTGGCCCTGTCAAAACATGGTAAAGAATTTCGCGGATAATCTGTTTACCCAGAACTCGCGCATCAAGCGGGCGTTCAAGAACGTCCAGCAGTCGCTCGGCGGCACAGAGAATCTCTTCCGAAAGCACGGCGGAGTTGATCCCGTCCGAACAGGACTGAGGATGAAACAAATCGTCTTCGCCAATATCCATCAGCAAATCCTGGAGCTGCTGGATATCAACCTTTATACGCATTCCCGCCAGCGGCACTTCCGGCGTGGCAAAAGTTTCGCATTCAAAGGGTAAAGGCACCGTCAGCAGCAGATATTCGTTGGCGTCGTAGCGGAAAACGCGGTCATTGAGATAACCCGTTTTATGACCAGAAAAGAGAAAAACAATGCCCGGGTCGTACATTACCGGAGTGCGCACCATGGGCTTACTGCCGTACATCAGGCGTACGCCATCAAAAAAGTTTTCACTCTTTTCTTTTAAAATCAGCTCATTAATTTTTTCTGTCAGCTGTAAGCAGACGGCTTTGCGGTTCATGTCCAGGCTCTCCACGGCGCTTTTCATCCGGGATACAGTGTGCGATGAATTTCGCCGTTTCTCCAGCCATATGGAGAAATAGGCAAGACAAAGGCAGGAATATGCATTGAGAGAGACTCTCCTGAAGACCACAATGGCTGCCATCAGATTTAGCAATGTCACTCATCTAACCAACGGGAAACACCTCATGAATAATTTTAATCTTCATACTCCTACCCGCATCCTGTTTGGCAAAGGCTCCCTCGCAGAGCTGCGCGACCAGATCCCTGCCGGGGCGCGCGTACTGATTACTTACGGCGGCGGCAGCGTTAAAAAAACCGGCGTGCTGGACCAGGTTTATGAAGCCCTCAAAGGCCTCGACGTACTGGAGTTCGGCGGCATCGAGCCTAACCCGTCTTATGAAACCCTGATGAAAGCGGTCGAAATCGCCCGTAAAGAAAAAATTACTTTCCTGCTGGCCGTAGGCGGCGGTTCCGTTCTGGACGGCACCAAATTCATCGCGGCGGCGGCTAACTATCCTCAGGATATCGACCCATGGAACATTCTGCTGACCCGCGGTGACGATGTTAAAAGCGCTATCCCGATGGGCTCCGTTCTGACCCTACCGGCAACTGGCTCCGAGTCTAACAAAGGTGCAGTGGTCTCCCGCCGCTCAACCGGCGACAAACAGGCGTTTATGTCTGATTTCGTGCAGCCTGTATTCGCGGTACTTGACCCGGTTTACACCTACACTCTGCCGCCTAAGCAGGTTGCTAATGGCGTGGTCGATGCCTTTGTTCACACCATCGAGCAGTATCTGACCTACCCGGTTAACGCCAAGGTTCAGGACCGTTTCGCTGAAGGCATTCTGCTGACGCTTATCGAAGATGGCCCGAAAGCGCTGAAAGATCCGGAAAACTACGACGTACGTGCCAACGTCATGTGGGCGGCAACAATGGCCCTTAACGGCCTGATTGGCGCAGGCGTGCCGCAGGACTGGGCGACCCACATGCTGGGCCACGAACTGACCGCAATGCACGGCCTGGATCACGCTCAAACGCTGGCGGTGGTGCTGCCTTCTCTGATGAACGAGAAGCGCGCTGAGAAGCACGCCAAATTGCTGCAATACGCAGAGCGCGTCTGGAATATCACTTCCGGCAGCGAAGAAGAACGTATTGATGCCGCGATTGAAGCAACCCGCAATTTCTTCGAGAAAATGGGCACCGCTACCCGCCTGTCCGCTTACGGTCTGGACGGCAGCTCCATCCCTGCTCTGCTGGTAAAACTTGAAGAAAAAGGCATGACCAAACTCGGCGAACGCCAGGACATCACTCTCGACGTTAGCCGCCGTATTTACGAAGCGGCACGCTAAGAGAATCGAGGTTCCGTCTTTCGTTGCCGGAGTTTCTACTAGACTTAATGCAAATGTTACACCGGGCTTGCCCGGTGTTTTTCGCACCATTAAGGAGGTACATATGACTCATCCAACCCTGATTAAGCTCCAGGATGGGAACGTGATGCCGCAGCTTGGGCTGGGCGTCTGGCAGGCGAGTAACGACCAGGTAAAGACCGCTATCGAGGCCGCGCTCGAGGTCGGTTACCGTTCCATTGATACCGCCGCCGCTTATAAAAACGAAGACGGCGTTGGCGCTGCGCTTAAGGGCGCGGGGCTGGCGCGTGAAGAGCTGTTTATCACCACCAAGCTGTGGAATAGCGACCAGCAGCGTCCTCGTCAGGCGCTGGAAGACAGCCTGAAAAAGCTCCAGCTGGACTATGTTGATCTCTACCTGCTGCACTGGCCGGTGCCGAGCAAAGACCATTATCTTGAAGCCTGGAAAAGCCTGATCGAACTGCAAAAAGAGGGGCTGGTGAAAAGTATTGGGGTGTGTAACTTCAATATTAATCACCTGCAGCGGCTGATCGACGAAACCGGCGTCAGCCCGGTTATCAATCAGATTGAGCTGCACCCGCTACTTCAGCAGCGTCAGCTCCACGCCTGGAACGCGACCCACAAGATCCAGACCGAATCCTGGAGCCCGCTGGCGCAGGGTGGCGAAGGGGTATTTGACCAGAAAATTATTCGTGATTTAGCGGATAAGTACGGCAAAACGCCTGCTCAGGTGGTTATCCGCTGGCATCTCGATAGCGGCCTTGTGGTTATCCCGAAATCCGTCACGCCTTCACGCATTGCCGAAAACTTCGATGTCTTCGACTTCCGTCTGGACAAAGAAGAGCTTGCTGAAATCGCTAAGCTGGACAGCGGAAAACGCCTGGGGCCGGATCCGGACACCTTCGACGTAACATCCATCTAGTTGATTAGACTATAAATAAGCCACCTTTCGCACAGACTGCGTCAGGTGGCTTTTTCACCTATCTGCCCTGTCCTCCCTCGCATATCACACTCTCCCCGGCAAGTAGCGCAACAGCATGACTGCTGAGTGAATTTTTACGGCGTTCATTATTTGTTCTTTTAGCCGTAATCAAAAAGTCACACAACACCACGATAAATAGGGCCAGCTTCGCTAACTCATTTTGGAATGGTTATGAACCGATCGCTTGCTGTCGTTACCCACACTGACCTCGATTCTTTGCCGCAGTTTGCGCCTGTACCAGGCCGTAAAGTATTGAGCGTAAAGAGCCTGAGTAAAGCCTATAACGCCCACCAGACCGTGCTGCATGATATTAATTTCGACCTGCATGCCGGTGAACTGGTTGGCGTTGTTGGCCGCTCCGGCGCGGGGAAATCAACCCTGCTACATATTCTCAACGGCACCCATACTGCCACGTCGGGCGAGATCCTCAGCTTTCCGGAAGTCGGGATGCCGCACGATGTGTCTAAGCTGAGCGGCCGCGCGCTGAACCAGTGGCGTACCGAATGCGGGATGATTTTCCAGGACTTCTGCCTGGTACCCCGCCTCGACGTGCTGACTAACGTGTTGCTGGGCCGCCTGAGCCAGACCTCTACGCTCAAATCGCTGTTCAAAGTCTTCCCGGAAGCCGACCTCGCCCGTGCGATTTCCCTGCTCGAGTGGATGAACATGCTGCCGCACGCACTTCAGCGTGCGGAAAATCTTTCCGGCGGCCAGATGCAGCGCGTAGCCATTTGCCGCGCCTTGATGCAAAACCCAAGTATCTTACTGGCCGATGAGCCAGTTGCGTCACTAGACCCGAAAAATACCCAGCGCATCATGAAAGTGCTGCGCGAAGTGTGTGAGCAAGGCATCAGCGTGATGGTGAACCTGCATTCCATCGAGCTGGTGAAGGAGTACTGCACCCGCGTTATCGGGGTTGCAAAAGGAAATATCGTGTTTGACGGTCATCCTTCGATGCTGACGGACGACGTGCTGCATCTTTTGTACGGCGATGAAATCAATCAAGTGCATTAATTCTCTCTCCAATTGATACAACACAGGCAATGATAATGAAAAAGCAACTGACTGGCGCATTACGTTTATCTGCAGTGATTACTGGCCTTGTGATTGCGGGCCACGCTATGGCTGCCGACCAGCCGCGCGAACTGAACCTCGGGATCCTCGGCGGACAGAATGCGACCCAGCAAATTGGTGATAACCAGTGTGTGAAGCAGTTCATGGATAAGGAACTGAATGTCGACACTAAATTGCGTAACTCTTCTGACTACTCTGGCGTTATTCAGGGCCTGATCGGCGGTAAAGTCGACCTGGTGCTGAGCATGTCTCCTTCTTCTTACGCATCGGTCTATATGAACGACCCGAAAGCGGTGGATATCGTTGGCATCGCGGTTGACGATAAAGATCAATCTCGTGGCTACCATTCGGTCGTTATCGTGAAGGCCGATAGCCCGTACAAAACCATCGAAGATCTGAAAGGCAAATCTTTCGGCTTCGCCGATCCGGACTCCACTTCCGGCTACCTTATCCCTAACCACGAGTTTAAACAGAAGCTCGGCGGCACCCCGGACAACAAATACAACAACTTCTTCTCCAGCGTCACCTTCTCAGGCGGCCACGAGCAGGACATCCTCGGCGTGCTGAACGGCCAGTTCGCAGGCGCGGTAACCTGGGCTTCAATGGTGGGTGATTATAACGACGGCTACACTACCGGCGCATTTAACCGCCTGATCCGCATGGATCACCCGGACCTGATGAAGCAGATCCGCATTATCTGGACTTCACCTCTGATCCCGAACGGCCCGATCCTGGTGAGCAACAAGCTGCCGGCTGACTTCAAGGCCAAAGTGGTTGATGCGGTGAAGAAACTGGATAAAGAAGATCACGCCTGCTTCGTGAAGGCGATGGGCGGCACCCAGCACATCGGCCCGGCTTCCGTGGCGGACTTCCAGAAGATTATCGATATGAAGCGCGAGCTGGTTAGCGCCCGTTAATCACAGCAAGCCGCATAAAAATCGCACCCAGGCGGCCTGCCAGGGTGCTTTTTTATCAGGGCGGGGCAACCCGTCGCCGGAAACAAACCGGATAATAAGTGATGATGTTGAATACGGAATTTGAGCGTTACTATCGCCAGGTCAGAATGCGCCAGAAACGCGACACGCTGATTTGGTCTCTACTGCTGGTAGGGCTTTATCTTACCGCCGGTCATTACGCTGAGTTTAGCCTGACCACCATTTGGCAGTCTCTGCCGAACTTTCTCGATTACATGTTCGAAACTCTGCCGACGCTGCACCTTTCGGTTCTGCTGGCCGACGTGCACACCAAAGGCTCGCTGGCTTACTGGGGCTACCGTTTGCCTATCCAGTTGCCTCTTATCTGGGAAACGCTCCAGCTGGCGCTGGCTTCGACGCTGATATCAACTTGTATTGCCGCCGTGCTGGCCTTTCTCGCCGCGGGCAACACCTGGACGCCACCGGCGGTACGCTTTGGCGTTCGTGCGGCGGTTGCGTTCCTGCGCACCATGCCGGAACTCGCCTGGGCGGTGATGTTCGTGATGGCCTTCGGCATCGGCGCCATACCCGGTTTTCTGGCGCTGGCCCTGCATACCATCGGCAGCCTGACCAAGTTGTTCTACGAGGCCATTGAAAGCGCCTCCGACAAGCCGGTCCGCGGTCTGGTCGCCAGCGGCGCAACGCCGATTCAGCGCATACGCTTCGCCCTGTGGCCGCAGGTCAAACCTATCTTCCTCTCCTACAGCTTTATGCGCTTTGAAATTAACTTTCGCTCCTCCACCATCCTCGGGCTGGTCGGCGCGGGCGGCATTGGCCAGGAGCTGATGACCAATATCAAACTCGACCGCTACGATCAGGTGAGCATTACCCTGCTGCTGATAATCGTGGTGGTTTCAATCCTCGATGTGCTGTCCGGGCGGCTGCGTCGCTGGGTTCTGGAGGGGAAAAAATGAGTGCTTCTCATATCAAACCGGATATTGCAAAAAGCCGCGAGCAGCATCGCGAACTGTACCGCATGCAGGGGCGCTATCTGCGTAATATTGGGCTGCTGGCGCTGGCCGTGCTCGGCTATTACGTGTGGTTCTTTTTCACCTTCGGCATAGATTCCAGCCAGATCCTCAGCGGTATGGTTCAGCTGGGCCGCTATTTCCTGCGCATGTTCGTCTGGCATGATTTTATTAACTGGCCGTTTGCCTATTACTTCTCGCAGATAGCCATTACGCTGGCGATAGTCTTCGCCGGGACCCTCACCGCCACGGTGCTGGCGCTGCTGCTGTCGTTTTTTGCCGCCCGCAATATTATGCAGGGGCCGGTTGCACGGATTGTCGCGCTGCTGGTGAGACGCCTGTTTGACGTGCTGCGCGGCGTGGATATGGCGATTTGGGGGCTGATTTTCGTGCGCGCCGTTGGGCTTGGCCCGCTGGCTGGCGTACTGGCGATTGTCGTGCAGGACACCGGCCTGCTCGGCAGGCTATATGCCGAAGGCCACGAAGCCGTGGAACGCTCTCCCAGCCGGGGATTAACCGCCGTGGGTGCGGCTGGCGTTCAGAAACATCGCTTCGGGATCTTTACTCAGTCGTTCCCGGCGTTTCTTTCCCTCAGCCTGTACCAGATTGAGTCCAACACGCGTTCAGCCGCGGTGCTGGGCTTTGTTGGGGCGGGCGGCGTCGGGCTGGTTTATGCCGAGAATATGCGGCTGTGGAACTGGGATGTGGTGATGTTTATCACCCTGATTCTGGTTTGCGTGGTCATGGCGATGGACACTATTTCCGCCTGGCTGCGCCGCCGCTATATTACCGGCAAGCCCGTGCCGCTGTTTACTCCGCAGTAAAACGTAATGCCGGGGCGCGGCTGGAATGCGCCCCACATTCCTACAGAGACCAGTTCAGGGTCTGCCAGTCGTAGCGAGCGCCCTGCGCCGCCAGCTTCTGGCAAGGGTTGACCATCAGCACACGATCGGCTTCCAGGCACAGCGGTAAATCGTTAATGGAGTCGGTATAGAAGGTCAGCTCGCCGCCGTATTCCGGGTGAGCGTTCTGCCACTCCTTCAGCCTGGTTATTTTGCCCGCCTGATAGCTCGGCACGCCGCTGATCACGCTGGTGTAGGCATTATTTCCCGTCGCCAGATCAACGCCTATCGCATGCTGAATACCGAGCCGCGGCGCAATCGCTTTAACCAGCAGGCTCACGGAGGCAGAGATAATCAGCATCTGCTGGCCCAGGGCGTGCATTTTTTCGATCAGGCGTTTTGCCTCAGGGTAAACCAGCGGCAGGATATCCGTTTCCACGCAGCGCGCCACCAGGCTGTCTACATCGGCAATTGTCATCCCCGCCAGCGGCGAGAGCGTCACACCCACGTATTCATGGATGTTCATTTCGCCACGTTGATAGTCCAGCATTAGCTTGTGCTCTTTAGCCAGGTAATCAGCGTCTTTAATCAGCCCTTCGCGGGAGAGAAAACGGCTCCAGACCGTGCTGCTGTCGCCATGAATGAGGGTGTGGTCGAGGTCAAAGACATAAAGCGGATTGGACATGTTCATTTCTCATTTCAACAAAGAGAGCCGCCAGACATCTTACAGCAAGCCTGGCGGGCAAGGATTCCATTCCCTCTTTGTCGCAGAAAAAAATGACAGCGGCATGAAAGCTTATCGTTACTTCGCTATTGGCTTCCGTTTCCCTGGCCCTGCCGGGCGGCGCTGGTGCGCAACCGGAGTATGTTTTGTGAGTGCAGGCTGAGCCTTGCGGTTATACCTGCGGGCTTCCCGCATTTCATCCAGCGTTGGCGCAGGTACCAGACACTCGCGGCGGCCGCCAATCAGATGCTTTTTGCCCATCGCTTCCAGCGCCTCGCGGATCAGCGGCCAGTTAGCCGGATCGTGATAGCGCAGCAGGGCTTTATGCAGGCGGCGCTGGCGGTCACCTCGCGGCACTACGATGTCCTCACTTTTGTAGCTCACCTTGCTCAACGGGTTTTTGCCTGTGTAATACATGGTGGTGGAGTTAGCCAGCGGTGAAGGATAGAAGTTCTGCACCTGATCGAGGCGGAAACGGTGCTGCTTAAGCCATATCGCCAGATTCACCATATCTTCATCACGCGTGCCCGGGTGAGCAGAGATAAAGTATGGGATCAGATATTGTTCTTTGCCAGCCTGTTTCGAATAGGTATCAAACAGCTCTTTGAAGCGGTGATAGCTCCCCATTCCGGGCTTCATCATCTTCGACAGCGGCCCTTCTTCGGTATGCTCGGGCGCAATTTTCAGGTAGCCGCCAACGTGGTGAGTAGCCAGCTCTTTGATGTAGCGCGGGTCGGCAACGGCTAAGTCGTAGCGCACGCCCGAAGCAATCAGGATCTTCTTCACGCCCTTCAGGTCACGGGCGCGGCGATAGAGGTCAATCGTCGGCTGATGGTTGGTTTCCATATGTTGGCAAATTTCCGGATACACGCACGAAAGGCGGCGGCAGGTTTGCTCGGCGCGCGGCGACTTGCAGCGCAGCATGTACATATTGGCGGTGGGGCCGCCAAGGTCGGAAACCACGCCGGTAAAGCCCGGCACGCTGTCGCGCATCGCTTCGATCTCGCTGATTATCGAGTCCTCGGAACGGCTCTGAATAATGCGGCCTTCATGCTCGGTAATCGAACAGAATGAACAACCGCCAAAGCAGCCGCGCATAATGTTCACTGAGAAACGGATCATCTCGTAGGCCGGAATGCGCGCCTTGCCATATGAAGGATGCGGCACGCGCTGATAAGGCAGCGCAAATACGCTATCCATTTCGTCGGTGGAAAGCGGGATCGCCGGCGGGTTGATCCAGATATAGCGATCGCCGTGCTTCTGCATCAGCGCCCTGGCGCAACCCGGGTTGGTTTCGTGATGCAAAATACGCGAGGCGTGGGCATACAGCACCTTGTCGGCTTTGACCTTTTCAAAAGACGGCAGCAGGACGTAAGTCTTTTCCCACGGCTTGGGGCGCGGGGGCTGTACGGTAACGGGCTTAGCCTCATCGGCCTTTTTTTCCTGCGGTTTGTTGCCCTCCGCGCAGGGGAGATCTTCGCCATAAGGATGCGGGATCGGATCGATTTTGCCCGGCGTATCGAGCCGCGTGGAGTCAACGCCGGACCAGCCGGGCATCGCCTCTTTACGCACGATCGCAGTATTGCGCACGTCGCAAATCGCCTCGATCCCTTCGCCGTTGGCAAGACGGTGGGCCACTTCCACCAGCGGGCGTTCCCCGTTACCAAAGATAAGCATATCGGCTTTAGCATCGACCAGGATCGAACGCCGCACGGTATCGGACCAGTAATCGTAATGCGCGGTGCGGCGCAGGCTGGCCTCAATACCGCCGAGGATCACCGGCACATCGCGCCAGGCCTCTTTACAGCGCTGGGTGTAGACCAGAGATGCACGATCCGGGCGTTTACCCGCTACGTTATCCGGCGTGTAGGCATCGTCATGGCGCAGTTTACGATCCGCCGTGTAGCGGTTAATCATTGAGTCCATATTCCCGGCGGTTACGCCAAAGAACAGGTTCGGCTTACCCAGGCGCGTAAAGTCGTGTTTAGAGGTCCAGTCCGGCTGGGCGATGATGCCAACGCGGAACCCCTGCGCCTCCAGCATGCGGCCGCAGATAGCCATTCCGAAGCTGGGATGGTCAACGTAGGCATCGCCGGTAACCAGAATGATGTCGCAGCTGTCCCAGCCGAGTTCGTCCATCTCCTCGCGGGACATGGGTAAAAACGGCGCCGGACCGAAACAGGCGGCCCAGTATTGTGGCCACGAAAAGAGTTCGCGATCCGGCTGGATCAGGCTTTGGGCGCTCATAGGTTTTCCGAAAAAATGATGTAGAAATAAACAGAGGGCGGCGATTATACGCCTTATAGCAGTAGTTTTTGAAGGGATATTCGGTATTTTATCTGCCCCTCACCCCGGCCCTATCCCCTAAAGGGCGAGGAGGAAAAGGCCTGGTGTAGGGCGAGGGTAAAAACTACGGTGCGGGCTGAACCAGCAACTGGCCGATAGAGCCTCTGTCCGCAAGTTCCAGCGTCTGGCTTGAGTAGAGGAACGGGAAATGCTCCCAGGATGGCTGGCCGAAATAAACCAGCAGCTCAACCTGGCCGTCCACCCAAACTGTGTCCTTCCAGCCGCGATCTTCACCGAACGGCGAAGCGCCGTTGACGTTGCGGATCAGGAAGCTTACGCCTTCGATATGGAAAGACTGCGGCGTGTCGGCTCTTACCGTCCATCGCTCCCAACTGCCCTGCTGGGTTTGAATATCAATACGCTTCATATCCCACAGCTGACCGTTAATGCCGGGATCGTCGCCGAGGGTGATTTCACGGCTGCGCGCCGGGTTACCGCCGAGGATCTCTTCAGGCAGCAGGCGCATTGGCAGAGTATCGGTAACCAGCGGCAGCAGGCCGGTAGGCCGCAGCGTCAGAACCAGGGTGGAAATCAGGATACTCGAAGGCTCGAAGAAGCCGCGAATGCGATCCATAATGCCCGCCGCTTCCCCGCAGGTTATCGAAACCTCTTTGCCTTCCGTCATGTCTATCAGGATTTCACGGCGTTCACCCGGCGCAAGCGACAGTTGCTTTACGGAAACCGGCGCGGGTAAAAAGCCCTGATCGCTTGAGATAACCGCCATCGAACGGCCGTCGCTCATCTGTAGCTGATAGCGGCGCGAGTTGGATGCGTTAAGCAAACGCAGGCGCACCCAGCCGCGAGAAACCTCAACGTACGGGCTTTGCGCCCCGTTCACCAGCAGCGTATCGCCAACAAAACCACCGCTGCCCGGCTCCTGGTATTCCGGCGCACCAAAGTTATCGAGGCGTTTGTCCTGAATAATAATCGGGAAGTCGTCCACGCCGTAATGGTTAGGAATAGGCAGCGATTTGCTGACTTCATCCTCAATCAACCACATTCCCGCCAGGCCGTTATATACCTGCTTCGCGGTGCGGTTTGGCGTATTGGCGTGATACCACAATGTGGCGGCTCGCTGGCGAATCGGCAGAACAGGTGCCCAGTCAACGTTAGGCGACATCATGCGGGCTGCGCCGCCGATAAGCGGGCCGGGGACCTGTAAACCAGCAATGGTCATGGCAACGTTTTCCTGTAGACGATTGCTGTAAATCATCTTCACGTCGTCACCATTCCAGACGCGGATGGTCGGGCCCATATAGCGCCCGTTAAGCCCCCAGACAGGAGCTTTTGCGCCACCGGTAAATGACCAGTGCGCGCGCTGTAACGTCAGAAAAAGCGGCTGACCGCGACGGGATTCAAGAAGAGGAGGAACCGGTAACGGTTGCTGCTGCCCTGCCGCGTTTGCCCTCAGCGGCACCGAACCCGCACAAAGCGCGACCCCGGATGCCTGAATAAACTGACGCCGACTGAGTGACATAATTGCTCCATGTAAAACTGAATAACGTAAGGCGGTACAAACCGTACCGCCAAAAGCGGCGTTTAGTGCGCCTGTTTCTTTGCAATCTTGCCGTCGGCTTCACGCGCGGCGACTTCTTTATTTAATTCATCGATTTTAGCCATCATCAGCTCGCGGCAGTCGGTAGCGAGCTTGCGCACCTGATCCTTGCCGTAGGTGCTGGTGTCGATAGGCGGCAGCATTTCGACAATCACCAAACCGTTGTTCCAGCGGTTCAGCTTAATTTTATTACTGGTATTGGAAACGCACACCGGAATAATCGGTACCCCGGCGGCTATCGCCGCGTGAAATGCGCCGGTTTTGAACGGCAGCAGGCCACGGCCGCGGCTGCGGGTTCCTTCCGGGAACATCCAGATGGAGACTTTACGTTTTCGCATCTGCTCAACAACCTGAGCGATAGTCCCGTGGGCTTTCGCACGGTTATCCCTGTCAATCAGCAGGTTGCCGGTTATCCAGTAAAGCAGACCAAAGAACGGGACCCAAAGCAGGCTTTTTTTACCCACCGTCACCGTCGGCGGCTGAACAATGTTTGCCGCCGTCACCATATCGTAGTTGTTCTGATGGTTGCCGATGTAAATCGCCGTTGGATGGTTTTCTGCACCTGCCGGTAAGCGGGTTTCAACCTTCAGGCCGAACACCGGCGCCAGGCGCCCAAAGAGGTGACCGAAAGTTGCTACATGGCGCGGATTACGCGGGCTGAACAGACAGTAAATACAACCAAAGATGCATACCAGGATGCAGTAAATAACGACAATGATAAAACGAACAATCGCTAACATAACTACCTCATGAGCCGAAGCCGCTGATAAGTATACCGGCTTTAGCGTAAAACACACCGGACGGCGGCAGAGATACCGCCGCGCCCCGGATTATTCTTCGCTGTCTCCAGCCCCCGCACGCGCCGGGGAATCCACTTCTACCCGGTCGATACGCTGCAAACCACGCATCAACGTGCCGCGTCTGCCGCGTTCGCCGGTGATTTTTTGCAATTCTTCAGGGCGCAGCTTAATTTTGCGTTTGCCTACGTGAAGCGTCAGCGTACTTTGCGGCGGCAGGATAAACAGATGGGCCAGCTTATCTTCGCCTTTAGCCGCTTCGGCTGACGGGATAGAGATAATCTTATTGCCCTTGCCTTTCGACAGTTCCGGCAGGTCGCTTACCGGGAACATCAGCATACGCCCGGCGGCGGTGATAGCCAGCAGCATGTCGTCCGCGCTATGAATTTCCAGCGGCGGCAGCACGCGTGCGTTATCCGGCAGCGATATCAGCGCCTTGCCTGCACGGTTGCGTGAAACAACATCGTTGAAGGTACAAACGAAGCCGTACCCTGCGTCAGAAGCCATCAGCAGTTTCTGCTCATCGGCGGCCATCAGCACATAGTCAACGGTCGCACCCGGCGGCGGTGTCAGCTTGCCGGTTAACGGCTCGCCCTGGCCACGCGCAGACGGCAGCGTGATGGGATCTAATGCATAGCTTCTGCCCGTGGAGTCGATAAACGCCACCGGCTGGTTGCTCTTACCTTTTGCCGAGCCGAGATAGCTGTCGCCCGCTTTATAGCTCAGGCCCGGGGCATCGATATCATGCCCTTTGGCGCTGCGAACCCAGCCCATCTGCGACAGTACAATTGTTACCGGTTCGGACGGCACCATATCGTGCTCGCTCATGGCTTTGGCTTCGCCACGTTCACGCAGCGGGGAACGACGGTCGTCCCCAAAGGCATCGGCATCAGCCTGCAATTCTTTCTTCAGCAGGGTATCCATTTTACGCTCGGAAGCGAGAATGCCCTGTAGCCGATCGCGCTCTTTTTCCAGCTCGCTTTGCTCGCCGCGGATCTTCATTTCTTCGAGTTTGGCGAGATGGCGTAACTTCAGCTCAAGAATGGCTTCGGCCTGGGTTTCGCTGAGTTCAAAGCGGGACATCAACTCCTGCTTTGGCTCATCCTCAGTGCGGATGATGTGAATTACGTCGTCGATATTGAGGAACGCCACCAGCAAACCTTCGAGGATATGCAGGCGCTTAAGGACTTTTTCCAGACGATAGCTCAGACGGCGACGCACCGTATCGCGGCGGTAAACCAGCCACTCGCTGAGGATCTCCAGCAGGTTTTTCACCGCCGGGCGGCCGTCCAGGCCAATCATATTCAGGTTGATGCGGTAGCTTTTTTCAAGATCGGTGGTCGCAAACAGGTGGTTCATCACCTGTTCCATATCGATGCGGTTAGAGCGCGGCACAATCACCAGACGAGTCGGATTTTCATGGTTCGACTCATCGCGCAGGTCTTCCACCATCGGCAGCTTTTTAGCGCGCATCTGGTTGGCAATCTGCTCCAGAACGCGAGCGCCGGAGACCTGGTGTGGCAGCGCAGTGATGACAACATCGCCATCTTCTTTTTTCCACACAGCGCGCATGCGCACCGAACCACGGCCATTTTGGTAGATTTTGCGAATGTCTTCGCGCGGGGTAATGATTTCCGCTTCGGTCGGGTAATCCGGGCCGTGAACGATATCCAGCACGTCCTCGAGAGTCGTGTTCGGCCGATCGATAAGCGCGATAGCAGCCTGAGCGACTTCACGCAGGTTGTGCGGAGGAATATCTGTCGCCATACCGACAGCGATGCCGGTGGTGCCGTTCAGCAGGATATTGGGCAGGCGCGCAGGCAGCATCTTCGGCTCCTGCAGCGTTCCGTCAAAGTTCGGGATGTAGTCCACCGTGCCCTGGCCAAGCTCGCCGAGCAGCAGTTCTGCATATTTTGACAGGCGCGACTCGGTATAACGCATCGCCGCAAAGGACTTAGGATCGTCCGGCGCACCCCAGTTGCCCTGCCCGTCTACCAGCGGGTAGCGGTAGGAAAACGGCTGCGCCATCAGCACCATGGCTTCATAGCAGGCGCTATCGCCGTGCGGGTGATATTTACCCAGTACGTCACCAACTGTACGCGCGGACTTCTTAAACTTCGCGCTGGCGCTTAGCCCCAACTCCGACATCGCATAGACGATGCGCCGCTGAACGGGCTTAAGCCCGTCGCCGATAAACGGCAGCGCACGGTCCATGATGACGTACATGGAATAATTGAGATACGCATTTTCCGTGAATTCGTGCAGCGCAAGACGCTCAGCACCATCATGAGTCAAATCACTCATTGCTCATTCATCCTCAAACTGACGAGCCGATTGTGGCCACAATCGGCGTAATTGCCGCCGATAGTACCTTATCTGGCCTGTCGAGTCATAGAGATGAATAGCTTTATGCGCGGCGGCAGAGCGTCAACAAAGGCCGCGCGCCGGGCCTTATTTCACTTTGCTAATTTGCTTTACGTCTATTTCAACAGAGTTCCAGTCTTTGTCGACTTCGCCCTGAATTTCAACGGTGTCCTGCGGCGTAACCGTCAGGCCGTTCCAGCGCTTGTGGTCAATGTCCACATTTACGCTATCGGTCGCATCGCGGAAGATATAGTGCTCGCCGCCAATGCGCTGTTCAATTTTACCGGTCAGAGTAACCCAGGTGTCGTCAGAGAAGCTTTTTGCCTGCTTCACGGTGGTTTTATTCCCGGTCGGGCCAACGAAACCGCCCTGCTGCCCAGGCTGCGTTTGCACCTGCGCATTCGGGTCCACAAAACCACCGCCGGTTTGCGCCGCAAATACCGGGGCAGAGGTTAAGGCAACGATCGCGAACATAGCTGCTGTCTTTTTCATTATTGTATTCTCCTTAGGTTGTGTAGCCCCATTAAACCAGGCAAATCTTAACCAGATCTTAATCCCACATATCAAACATGCTTTTTCTTGCGAATTTGCGGCATGCCCCGAAGGCATTGGCTTTAGAGCTGTACAGCCCGCGGCTTCCGGTATTTACTTCACCGCATAAAGGCAGCAACAAGGAGTTCGCCATGCGCATATTATTAATTGAAGACGATCCGCTGATTGGAGATGGCATCAAAGCGGGTCTGGTCAAAATGGGCTTTGCCGTCGACTGGTTTAGCGACGGCCAGCAGGGAAAACTGGCGCTTGGCCAGGCACCTTATGATGCGGTAGTGCTTGATCTCAGCCTTCCGGGGATGGACGGCTTAGATATCCTGCGAGCATGGCGTAAAGACGGGCGCAATGAGCCGGTACTGGTTCTTACAGCGAGGGATTCGCTGGACGAACGCGTAGAAGGGCTTCAGCTCGGCGCGGATGACTATCTGTGTAAACCTTTTGCCCTGGCAGAAGTGGTGGCGCGGCTACAGGTGCTTGTGCGCCGCGCTCACGGCCATGCCCAGCCTGAACTTACCCACGGCGGCGTTGTTCTTTCCCCTATCAATCTTACCGTCTCATTAAACGGCGAACCGTTGCAGCTGAAACCCAAAGAGTTTGCTTTGCTTGAGCTGCTGATGCGCAATGCGGGCCGGGTGCTCCCGCGTACCTTAATTGAGGAAAAACTTTATAACTGGGACGACGATGTGTCGCGAAATGCGCTGGAGGTTCATATCCATCACCTGCGCAAGAAACTGGGCAGCCATTTTATTCGCACCGTCCACGGCATCGGTTATACGCTGGGTGATGCATGCTGAGAACCCTGACGAAAAGCTTACGCACCCGCCTTACCGCTGGCTTTATTGCGCTCACCCTTGTTGCCGCGGCGCTGGCAAGTACCGCCGCCTGGTATGAAGCCCGGCACTCCCTGAACAAGCTTTTTGATACTCAACAACTGCTGTTTGCCAAAAGATTAAGCGTGCTGGATTTTGACACAACGCCGGGCGCAGAACCCCAGCTGCCACGCAGCAAAAGCATGATAAAAAAACATCGAGGAAAACTGGACGATGACACTCTTGCCTTCGCTATTTTTAGCGCCGACGGCAGGCTGGTACTCAACGACGGTGACAGCGGCAAAGGGCTAACTTACAGCTGGCACAGGGATGGATTTGTCGATGGGCAATTGGCGAATGATGACGATCTCTGGCGGCTGGTTTGGCTAACCACGCAGGATGGCCGCTACCGCATCGTGGTGGGCCAGGAGTGGGACTACCGGGATGAGATGGCGCTGGACATTGTCTCTTCCCAACTGGCTCCCTGGCTTATTGCCCTACCGTTAATGCTGATTCTGCTGATTTGGTTAGTCAGCTCAGAGCTTGCGCCTTTAAGCAGGCTGGCACAGAAGCTTCAGCGCCGTTCACCGGGAGACACCACTCGCCTGGAAACAACGGATTTACCGCTGGAAGTAAAACCGCTGGCCGAAGCGCTAAACCAACTCTTTGAGCGAACAAATGAACTGATGCAGCGCGAGCGTCGCTTTACGTCGGATGCCGCACACGAGCTTCGCAGCCCGCTGGCTGCCCTTAAGGTACAGGCAGAAGTGGCGCAGCTTGCTGAACAGGATGCTCCGGTAAGAGAGCAAGCGCTGATTAATCTCCATCAGGGCATAGACAGAGCGTCCCGCCTGGTAGAACAGCTGCTGACGCTTTCACGCCTGGACTCGCTAGACGAGCTGAACGACGTGCAGTCGATATCACTCCAGGCGCTACTTCAGGAGGCCGTGATGGAAGCCTGGCATAATGCCCAGCGTGAAGGCGTTGATATCAGGCTGAAGATGCAGAATGAGCCGGTTATTCACCGCGGGCAGCCGCTGCTGCTGGGCTTAATGTTGCGCAATATTCTGGATAATGCGGTGCGCTACAGCCCTCCGGGCAGCATTGTGCAGGTTATTTTACGGGGCAATTCGCTGGAGATTATCGATAACGGGCCGGGCGTTAGCCCGGAACACCTTGCGTCGCTCGGTCAGCGCTTCTTCCGCCCGCCGGGCCAGTTAAAAAACGGCAGCGGTCTTGGATTGTCCATCGTTAAGCGTATCGCCGCCCTGCACGGCATGAATGCCGCCTTTGGCAATGCGCAGGACGGTGGATTCAGGGTACTGCTGAGCTGGTCTTAAGGCTTTCCGGTGTCGATTTTTGCGCAAATAGCAAAAGTCTTTGCACATTTTAGCCATTTTTTCGTGACGCCACTCTCATTATAATGATTGGCAAACGTAATTATTTAAGGGCTAACGATGAGCAACATACTGATTATCAACGGCGGTAAAAAATTCGGCCACTCAAACGGCCAGCTTAACGACACCATGACTGAAGTCGCGGAAACCTATTTGCGCGACCTCGGACATGATGTTCAGGTGACCCGCGCCGACGGCGAATACGACGTTAAAGCAGAAGTTGAGAAATTCCTGTGGGCCGACACCGTGATTTGGCAAATGCCGGGCTGGTGGATGGGTGCTCCATGGACCGTGAAAAAATATATCGATGATGTATTTACCGAAGGCCACGGTTCTCTGTACGCCAGCGACGGCCGTACTCGTTCAGACGCCTCAAAAAAATATGGTTCCGGCGGCCTGATTCAGGGGAAAACCTACATGCTGTCCCTGACGTGGAACGCACCGATGGAAGCTTTCACCGACAAAGATCAGTTCTTCCACGGCGTTGGCGTAGACGGCGTTTACCTGCCGTTCCACAAAGCTAACCAGTTCCTGGGAATGGAAGGTCTACCGACCTTTATCGCTAACGACGTTATCAAACAGCCAGACGTGCCACATTATGTCGCAGAATATCGCAAGCATCTGGCAGAGATTTTTGCTTAACTGTTGGCCGGATAACATAAGGAGTTAGTCATGCTGACAGTGATTGCTGAAATTCGCACTCGTCCTGGTTCACATCATCGCCAGGCGACCATCGCGGCATTTGAGAAGATTATTCCGACCGTGCTGCAGGAAGAAGGTTGCCACGGCTATGCGCCGCTGGTGGACCATAACGCTCAGGTAGCGTTCCAGACCACCGCACCGGATTCCATCTTCATGCTGGAGAAATGGGAAACCATCGCGCATCTGGAAGCCCACCTCCAGACCACGCACATGAAGGAGCACAGCGCCCGCGTGAAAGACGACGTGCTGGAAGTTCATATCCGCATTCTTGAAGAAGCCGTTAAGTAACACGCCGCAGAGAGAAGAAACCCCACCTCCTGAAGAGATGGGGTTTTTTAGTTATGACAGGTTTTTAAGGAAGGTTGTCAGGAATTCATATTCCTCAGTTTGGTTTGGCTCCTGCGCGCAGGTTGACAGCTCGCTATGCGAGTTGCCGTGGCTGTCCATCCCGGCAGGGAAGTCTCGAGCCAGGCTCCAGGCACCAATCAGCGCAATACCGTTTGTTTTGGCAAAGTCTGTTAATGTCGGGATATCCGTAAGGAAGAAGGTTTCAGGCGCGGTATCGTTGCGGCCCAGCATAGGCGTTACGCCGATCAGAGAGAAAAGCTCCGCCTCAGATTTCTCGGGGTAGATTTTCGCCAGCTGATCTTTCGTGCTGATTGCGGCCTGAACGGCGGCATTACCCATATCAGAATTACTCTGTCCGTAATCCATCGCCATAATTTGCACGCTGACATCAAGACCACGGTTTTTCGCATCTTTAATCATCGTTAACCCTTCAGCCACCAGGCCACTTGGCATCACGGGCAGCGTCAGACTAAAGTTTAAATCTGGCACTTGTTTTTTAGCTGCGATAGCAGCCGGGAACGCTACGCTGTAATCGTATAATCCGTATGTTTCAAAATCGAAATCAATATGACGAACGCCATATGTCTTCGCGATATCGACATACAGTTTTGTCAGATCGCTGACTGACAGCTCAACCGAAGGATCTAATCCGCTGGCTCCACCAAATGCAAAAATAGCCTCGGCATCGCCCTCATTAATGAGATCAACGGTATTTTTAATACTGCTGAGAGGGAAGTAACTCGTACCCCATACGATATCCTCCGTTGTTCTGTCATAAACCACGAATGCAAGGTGGAATTTCTTAACGCCTAACGCCAGCGCATCTTTCACAAAATCAGTATTTATTGATGGAAGAGTGCTATTCCAGTTAGCAAAGAGCGTAACATCGACATACGGCGCATAAGGAACCGTTGCATTCCCACCCTCTGCTGTTGTGACATTTAAGGCATTGCTGTACGCAGATTTATTATTGCTGCCATCATAGGCAAGGACTTTAATAGAGTAAGTCGTTTCCGGTTTTAATCCGCTAATCGTTACTGAGTTTGTATCGCTATCAAGCGTTTTCGCCTGCCCACCTTTTTCCGTGTACTGCACGGTATAACCCGCAACCGCCACATTATCCTTCGAAGGATTCCATTTCAATGCCACACTTGTTGAACTGACATTTTCAGTTCGTAAATTCGTGGGAACTGTTGGTGGCTCATTATCAACCACTTTGGATTTCGTTTTTACACTAATCTCAGAAGATTTTGTTGATTTATTCCCAGCCTTATCCACCGCGACTACATATATTTTATACGATGTCTCAGGTTTCAGGTCTGATAACAAAGCCTGGGTATTTGATACTGTCTGCTGATGATCGGCAGAACCTGATGAATAATGTACTACATAATGATCCACACCCACATTGTCGGTTGAAGCATCCCAGGCAATGCCAATAGTCGTATCCGTCACGCTGGTCTCTTTCAAGGATTTTGGCTGGGTTGGTGGCTCATCATCTAACTCACCGCTGCCGCAACCACCTTCAGCCAGCACGCCGTCTACCCAATAATTAGCGGGGAAAGAACCATCAAACCCACTGCTAAAATTCAGGCCGATTTTAAAAGTCACTGAACCACCCGCTTCTACCGGCAATAAATTGGGCGCAAGGTTACCGGTGAGGAACTTACCATCCTGTTCAAAAACATACCCGACATCCTGTGTACCTGTTGCAGCCTGCCCGAGTTCAATTTTTATTTCGGGATCTTCCAGCGCTTTCCCGGTGTTATTTTTCATAACAATTGACAGAACTGAATACCACTGCCCATACACATCCCATTCAGGAGTAAACAATATATCTACACTACGAATAGCCATAATAAACCTCATCGAAAGTTAAGTTAATATTGGCGAGCACCACCAGCATAGACACTATTTTAAAATTAAAGCTCGCAATAAATATTAATTTAACGAAAAAAGGAATATGCCACATCATATATTTATATAAACATTAGATATCCTATATTCATATAATAAAAAACTAAAAATAAAAATTATAGTGTATTGATAAGAAAGAATATTATTATTTATGTATAATAGAACGTATATTCAAACAGCAAAAAAACATCATACAATAAATATGACACTCGTCTGGACAATGAAAAAATCACCCGATTGAATGACTAAGATCATTATAATTAATAGCGGAGATGGCTTCTTTACTCATGAAAAAATCGAGGCGTGAAGGCCGAAATAAAAAAGGATGGCCTGAGCCATCCCTTTTAGCGAACGAGGGTAGCGTTAAGCTTCTATATCCGCCATATCGCCCTTCTCCTGTAGCCAGTTACGGCGGTCTTCGGAGCGCTTTTTGGCCAGCAGCATATCCATGGTTGCCAGCGTGCGCTGGTCGTCTTCATCGCTGATGGTTAGCTGCACCAGGCGGCGAGTGTTCGGATCCAGCGTGGTTTCACGCAGCTGAAGCGGGTTCATCTCGCCCAGCCCTTTAAAGCGCTGTACGTTCGGCTTGCCCTTCTTACGCTTAAGCTGCTCCAGCACGCCCGCCTTCTCTTCTTCGTCCAGGGCGTAATAAACCTCCTTGCCGAGGTCGATACGGTAGAGCGGCGGCATCGCGACATAAACGTGCCCGCCCTTAACCAGGGAGCGGAAGTGGCGTACAAACAGCGCGCACAGCAGCGTGGCAATATGCAGACCATCCGAGTCCGCATCCGCAAGAATGCAAACCTTGCCATAACGCAGCTGGCTAAGATCTTCGCTGTCAGGATCGATCCCGATAGCCACCGAGATGTCGTGAACCTCCTGCGAGGCAAGCACTTCGTCGGAAGAGACTTCCCAGGTATTCAGGATCTTACCTTTCAGCGGCATGATTGCCTGATATTCGCGATCGCGAGCCTGCTTGGCCGAGCCGCCCGCCGAGTCCCCTTCTACCAGGAACAGCTCGGTGCGGCTCAGATCCTGCGCGCTACAGTCGGCCAGTTTCCCCGGTAAAGCCGGGCCGCTGGTTAACTTTTTGCGAACCACTTTCTTAGCGGCGCGCATACGGCGCTGGGCGCTCGAAATAGCCAGTTCGGCAAGCTGTTCGGCCGCCTGCACGTTTTGGTTCAGCCAGAGGCTAAAGGCATCTTTTACCACGCCGGAAACAAATGCGGCGCACTGACGAGAAGAGAGACGTTCTTTGGTTTGCCCGGCAAACTGAGGATCCTGCATTTTTACCGACAGCACATAAGCGCAGCGTTCCCAGATATCTTCGGCGGAGAGCTTCACGCCGCGCGGCAGAATATTGCGGTACTCGCAAAATTCACGCATCGCATCCAGCAGGCCCTGGCGCAGGCCGTTAACGTGCGTCCCGCCCTGCATAGTTGGGATCAGGTTTACATAGCTTTCGGTCAGCAGCTCGCCGCCTTCGGGCAGCCACAGCAGCGCCCAGTCTACCGCTTCGGTATCGCCGGAAAAGTTGCCGATAAACGGGGCTTCTGGCAGCGTAATCAGGCCGTCAACCGCTTCGCACAGGTAATCCTTCAGGCCATCTTCATAGCACCAGCGCTGTTCGGTATTGTTGACTTTGTCGGTGAAGGTTATCTCCACGCCCGGGCACAGCACGGCTTTAGCCTTCAGCAGGTGGCTGAGGCGAGAAACGGAGAAACGCGGGCTGTCGAAGAAGCTTTCGTCCGGCCAGAAGTGAACGCTGGTGCCGGTATTACGTTTGCCGCAGGTGCCGATCACTTCCAGATCCTGCACCTTGTCGCCATTTTCAAAAGCGATGCTGTAAACCTGTGCGTCGCGGCGCACGGTCACTTCAACGCGTTTGGAAAGGGCGTTAACCACCGAAATCCCCACGCCGTGAAGGCCGCCGGAGAACTGGTAGTTTTTATTCGAGAACTTACCGCCAGCGTGCAGGCGGCAAAGGATCAGCTCAATTGCCGGGACTTTTTCTTCGGAATGGATATCAACAGGCATTCCTCGCCCGTCATCGATAACTTCCAGAGACTGGTCGGCGTGCAGGATGACATCCACGCGCTTGGCGTGGCCAGCCAGCGCCTCATCGACGCTGTTATCAATGACTTCCTGACCCAAATGGTTAGGACGAGTGGTGTCGGTGTACATTCCCGGGCGGCGGCGAACTGGCTCAAGCCCGGTGAGCACCTCTATATCATCGGCATTATAGGATTGCGTCATGGTTTATTCATTCAGATAGCGAAACAGGAAATCGGCCGGCTGGCCTCAGCTCAAGCCGAGGAAGTCGACAATCTGTGTGAAATAATCTTCGAAGCCCGTAAAGGCGTGATTGCCGCCGGGTTCCACCGTCTGGCGGCAGAGCGCGTAGTAAGCTACGGCCTGGCGGTAATCAAGCACCTCGTCGCCCGTCTGTTGCAGCAGCCAGATAAGATCCGGCGCTTCCAGCGGGTCAATCTGCATGACTTTTAGATCGTAAATATGGCGTGACTCTAGCACATATTGCTGCCCGGTGTAGGGGTTCTCGTTTTTGCCAAGATAATCAACCAGCAGCTCGAACGGGCGAACGGCAGGATTTACCACCACCGCCGGCAGGGTGAAACACTGCGACAGCCAGGTGGCGTAGTAGCCGCCAAGCGAGGAGCCGACAATACCAAGCTGCTCGCCACCACGCTCCAGCACCAGCGACTCAAGAAGCTCGGTAGCATCCGCAGGATAGGGCGGCAATTGCGGAATGATCATCTCAATTTCCGGGTGATGCTGTGCAAGCCATGCCTGCATCCGGGTCGCCTTTGCAGATGCCGGAGAGCTATTAAACCCGTGTAAATACAGTAGAGCTGACATCAATAACCCTCGGAAGCCGTATCCGGGTTAAATTTGCAGCCCTGCAAGCGGCACACTTCGGTCGTCAGGCTCCCGTCCGGATAGAGATCCAGCCAGCGCCAGCCCGGTTCGATGGTATCGAGGGTAAAGTTAGCGCAGTGCGGCTTGAACTGGACGCAGGTAGAAGGCGTGGCCAGCATTCTGCGGCCGTTCCAGTCGAGATCCAGCTCCTGGTGAATATGCCCGCAGAGCAGGGTTTTAACCTGCGGCCAGGCCTTAAGTGCGGCATCCAGCGCGGCGGCGTTGCGCAGGCTGTGCTGATCGAGCCAGCTGCAACCAGCCGGAAGCGGATGATGGTGAAGCAGAAGCAGCGTGTGGCGTTCCGGGGCAGCGGCAAGCTGGCGCTCCAGCCATTCCAGCTGATAATCACTCAGCTCTCCGTGCGGGACGCCAAAGACCTGACTGTCCAGCAGCAGAATTTGCCAGTGCTCGCCAATATGCACGCGTTTGGCAGGAGAAATACCCGCTTCCAGAAGCGCGCTGAACATGGCAGGTTGGAAATCGTGATTTCCTGGAAGCCAAACGCAGGGCGCAGAAAATCTGGAGATGCCCTCAGCAAAGTGCTGGTAGGCCTCCGCGCTATGATCCTGCGCTAAATCACCGGTTGCAACCACCAGGTCACAGGCATGCTGTTCGGCAAGAATAGCGGCAATCACCGCCTGGTAGCTTTTCCAGGTATTAATACCCAGCAGCGTTTCGTCTTTTCCGGCGAACAGATGAGTATCGGTTATTTGCAGTATCCTGATCCGGCCCCCATCGGCCACAGGAAGGGTTAACAGGCTTTCCAAATGGTGTCCTTAGGTTTCACGCACACTTACATACCATCCATTATTCAGGGCGTTGTGCCGTTAGCCGTCTTACTCCCCAAAAAACTAGGTATAAACCGGAACCGCCATTGCTCCATGCGCTAAACAGTAGCGCAGCCAATCAGCAAGAAACTGGTTAATTTGATGCTTTTCGTCGCGTTGATGCAACTTTTTATTCGGATAATCATAGCGTGCTTTGAAGCGAAAGATCTGCTGGCTTGAACACACTTCCGCCACCATCGCATCATGATACAACCTGACCGACATAGACGGCAGGCTCCAGTAGCTAACGCTTGGGTGCGTTTGCTCAATTTCCACAAGCGTAGTGTAACGAGTTGATTCTGATATAGTTAAGCGATATCTGGCGCTATTAACCTGATACGTTACCGTCTCGCCCGCTGCGTCATTTTGCGGCAGTAAGCGGCGCAGTTGTGCGAAGTTGGTTTCGCACAAACGCATCATTTCAGGGAAGTCAGGGGTATAGCGCTTCATAATCAGTGATTCCACTCTTTTCTTAATTGCTCATAATGCAGTTGCAGCCATTGCAAAGCGATGACCGACGCTGCGTTGTCGATGCTCCCCTCTTCTACACACTGGTAGGCCTGCTCCCGGCTTACCACATGAACACGAATATCTTCGTTTTCTTCCGCCAGGCCGTGAATGCCTTCGGCCAGGCTGGCGTCCACTTCACCAACTAAAATAGACAGTCTTTCACTGGTGCCGCCGGGGCTTGCTAAATAACTCAGCACCGGCTTTGTGCGGCCAACAACCAGGCCAGCTTCTTCTACTGCCTCGCGGCGCGCGACATCTTCAACGCTTTCGCCTTCTTCAATCATTCCGGCTATCATTTCCAGCAGCCACGGGCTTTCACTGGAGTCATAAGCGGCAATGCGAATCTGCTCAACCAGCACCACTTCATCACGCACAGGGTCATAGGGTAGCAGCACCGCCGCGTGCCCGCGCTCAAAAATTTCTCGCTTAACTTCCCCGCTCATTTCGCCGTTAAACAGGCGATGACGAAAACGATAAAGATCGAGCGAAAAAAAACCGCGATAAAGCGTTTCCCGTGCAATAATTTCTACATCCTTTTTGGCGAAAGTCACCGTCGGCTTTACTGACTTATTCATAGATGATGTCCTGATGGCAAATGGGCGCTGGCCGGGCGATTTCAACCCCGCACGACTGCCCTTTCAATTTTGATGTGGTAGATTGGTGAAAATTAAGGTAGATGGCACTTTACGCCAACCTGCCCGGCTGGCGGAATCTGTAGAATCGGCAATCATTTTCGACTCCTGTCGGCGTTAACAAAATAATTCTGCTTCACAACAAGGAATGCAAATGAAGAAACTGCTCCCCATTCTTATCGGTCTGAGCCTAACGGGTTTCAGCGCCATGAGCCAGGCAGAAAACCTGTTGCAGGTTTACCAACAGGCCCGCACCAGCAACCCGGACCTGCGTAAATCCGCCGCTGACCGTGACGCCGCATTCGAAAAAATCAATGAAACACGCGGTCCATTATTACCACAGCTTGGTCTGGGTGCAGACTATGGCTACGGCAGCGGTTACCGCGATTCAAACGGCGTTAACTCCAATGCCACCAGCGCGACTCTGCAACTGACGCAAACCATTTTCGATATGTCGAAATGGCGTGCGCTGACTTTGCAGGAAAAAAGCGCTGGCATTCAGGACGTCAGCTTCCAGACCGATCAGCAGGCGCTTATCCTGAGTACCGCCACCGCCTACTTTAATGTTCTGAGCGCTATCGATGCACTGTCTTATACCGAAGCTCAGAAACAGGCGATTTACCGCCAGCTTGATCAAACCACCCAGCGCTTTAACGTTGGCCTGGTTGCCATTACCGACGTGCAGAACGCCCGTGCGCAGTACGATAACGTGCTCGCCAACGAAGTGACGGCGCGTAACAACCTGGACAACGCCGTTGAATCTCTGCGTCAGGTTACCGGCAACGACTACCTGAGCCTTGCCTCTCTGAACGTAGACGGTTTCAAAACCAGCAAGCCGGATGCGGTAAATAACCTGCTGAAAGAAGCAGAGAAGCGCAACCTCAGCCTGCTGCAGGCTCGCCTGAGCCAGGATCTGGCACGCGAGCAGATTCGCCTGGCGGAAGACGGCCACCTGCCGACGCTGAACCTGACCGCATCTACCGGCGTGTCTAATACCAGCTATAACGGCTCTAAAACCAGCGACCAGACCCGTTACGGCAACAGCTATGACGGTCAGAACAAAGTAGGCCTGAGCTTCTCCCTGCCGCTGTATCAGGGCGGCCAGGTTAACTCTAAGGTGAAACAGGCGCAGTACAACTTTGTTGGCGCCAGCGAGCAGCTTGAAAGTGCGCACCGCAGCGTGGTGCAGACCGTTCGCTCTTCCTTCAATAACGTGAACGCGTCCATCAGCACCATTAACGCCTACAAACAGGCCGTGGTTTCTGCCCAAAGCTCTCTGGACGCGATGGAAGCGGGTTACTCGGTGGGTACACGTACTATCGTGGACGTGCTGGATGCAACCACCACGCTGTACAACGCGAAGCAGCAGCTTTCCAGCGCACGTTACAACTACCTGATTAACCAGTTGAACATTAAATCCGCTCTCGGCACGCTGAACGAGCAGGATCTGGTGGCTCTGAACGGCGCACTCGGCAAACCAGTTTCAACTACCGCCGAAAGCGTTGCTCCACAAACCCCGGATCAGGATGCTCGCGCTGACGGTTACTCTGCGACAACCGCAGCGTCAAGCAAAGCTCCGCGCGCAACACCGGCGGCGGCAACCAGCGGTAAAAAAGCGAACCCATTCGCTAATTAATCGTCGGAATGTCGACAAAAGGGGCGTCTAATCACGCCCCTTTTTTTCTGCCTTCGCTCTGAACGTAAGGCAACGTAAAGATTCCCTGCCAACAGGCCTTGATCGCTTCAATTTCGACCATTCATCCCCTATCCTTAGCACCAAACCTACTGGGCTCAGGACTAAGTCAATGAAACGGACAAAAAATATAAATCATTCATCGTTCCGCAAAAGCTGGAACGCACGCCATTTAACGCCGGTAGCCCTGGCCGTTACCGCCGTCTTTATGCTGGCGGGTTGTGAGCAGAGCGACGAAACCGTCTCTATGTATCAAAACGCCGACGACTGCTCTCAGGCAAACCCGGGCAAGAGCGCGGAATGCACCACCGCCTATACCAACGCCCTGAAGGAAGCCGAGCGCACCGCGCCGAAGTATGCTTCCCGCCAGGAATGTATCGCCGAGTTTGGTGAAGGACAGTGCCAGCCAGCTCCGGCTCAGGCAAGCCTTGCCGGTGAAAACCAGGCTCAGGCCCAGCCTCAGCAAAGCGGCAGCTTCTGGATGCCGCTGATGGCAGGCTACATGATGGGACGCCTGATGGGCGGCGGCGCAGGCTTTGCTCAACAGCCGCTGTTCACCTCGAAAAACCCGGCCAGCCCGGCCTACGGCAAATATGCCGATGCCAGCGGTAAGAGCTACGGCGCAGCAACGCCGGGGCGCACCGCCAGCGTACCAAAAACCGCAATGGCCCCTAAGCCAGCGACAACCTCCACCGTAACGCGCGGCGGCTTTGGTGAGTCGGTTGCTAAGCAGTCCACCATGCAGCGCAGCAGCGCTTCCGGCACAAGCCGCTCGATGGGCGGCTGATAGACATGGAAAGAGTCTCTATTGTCGAGCGCCCGGACTGGCGCGAAAAAGCGAACGAATATGGCTTTAATTTTCACACCATGTACGGCGAGCCTTACTGGTGCGAAGACGCTTATTACAAGCTCACGCTCGCTCAGGTTGAGCGTCTGGAAGAGGTGACCGCCGAGCTGCATCAAATGTGCCTCAAGGTGGTGGATAAAGTTGTCGCCAGCGACGAGTTAATGGCCCGCTTCCGTATTCCAAAACACACCTGGGAGTTCGTGCGCCAGTCGTGGCGTACTCAGCAACCTTCGCTCTACTCACGTCTTGACCTGGCCTGGGACGGCGTTGGTGAGCCTAAGCTCCTGGAAAATAACGCCGACACGCCTACCTCGCTGTACGAAGCGGCCTTCTTCCAGTGGATCTGGCTGGAAGATCAGGTTGCGGCCGGTAAGCTTCCTGAAGGGGCAGACCAGTTCAACAGCCTGCAGGAACAGCTGATCGAGCGCTTTGCCGAGCTCAAGCAGCAGCACGGTTTTAATCTTCTGCATTTTGCCTGCTGCCAGGACACGGTAGAAGATCGCAGCACCGTCCAGTATTTACAGGATTGCGCGGCCGAGGCGGAAGTTGCCAGCGAATTCCTTTATATGGAAGAGATCGGCCTTGGCGAAAAAGGCCAGTTCACCGATCTTCAGGATCAGGTTATCAGTAACCTGTTCAAGCTCTACCCGTGGGAATTCATGCTGCGCGAAATGTTCTCCACCAAGTTGGAAGACGCTGGCGTACGCTGGCTGGAGCCCGCGTGGAAAAGCATTATTTCCAATAAAGCACTGCTGCCGATGCTGTGGGAAATGTTCCCGAACCATCCGAATCTGCTGGCGGCTTATTTTGCCGAAGATAATCACCCGGAGATGGAAAAATACGTGGTGAAACCTATCTTCTCGCGCGAAGGTGCCAACGTGAAGATAATCGAGAACGGGCAGGAGATAGCGCGCGTTGACGGGCCGTACGGCGAAGAAGGCATGATAGTGCAGGAGTTCTATCAGCTACCAAAATTTGGCGACAGCTACACGCTTATCGGCAGCTGGCTAATCAACGGTAGTCCAGCCGGGATTGGCATCCGCGAAGATCGCGAGTTAATCACCCAGGATCTTTCTCGCTTTTACCCGCATATTTTCGTCGAATAACCGGCGATAAACGTTAAAAAGGCGCGAATTATGCGCCTTTTTTATTACTTAGCCTACCTGCACCGACAGCATGCTTAACGATCCCATTTCAATACCATCCACCGGAATACTCACCGGTTCTTTGCCGTCCCACGCGCCGAGAACATAAAGCAGCGGCAGGAAGTGCTCCGCCGTAGGGTTCGACAGCGAGCCACCTTCATGCTCAAGATAATTGACCAGCGGATGTTGCCCGGCAGGCCCCTGCCAGGTCAGATTATCCTTCACATATTGATTAAACGACTCCGCCCACGGGTAAGGAGTGTTTTCCCCATGCCAGCGCGCGGTCCGCAGGTTGTGCACCACATTGCCGCTCGCCACCAGCATAATGCCCTGGTCACGCAGCGCGGCCAGTTTGCGGCCTGTTTCAAAGTGCCATGCCGCAGGTTTTGTGCTGTCGATACTCAGTTGCACCATTGGAATATCCGCCTCCGGGTACATTTTTATCAGCACGCCCCAGGAGCCGTGGTCAAATCCCCAGGCTTCTTTGTCCAGCGCAACCGGCGTCGGGGCCAGCAGCTCACGAAGCTGCTCTGCCAGCTCCGGCGAGCCGGGTGCCGGATAATGTGTGTCATACAGCGCCTGCGGGAAACCGCCGAAATCATGGATAGTCTTCGGCGTTTCCATCGCCGTGACGCCCGTTCCGCGGGTAAACCAGTGAGCCGACACCACCACAATCGCTTTAGGCCGCGGCAGCGTTGCGCCTAAGTGCGCCCAGGCTCTGGTATAGCGGTTATCTTCCAGCACGTTCATCGGGCTACCGTGACCAAGGAACAGCGCGGGCATACGTTGGGTTGTCATGATGGTGTCCTTAAAAGAGATTTAATGAACACAGATTACGCCCAATTTTTAGCGGAAGAACTCAGATAAGCATGATGAAGATCATCAGAAATTTTGAACAGGGGAAAAGCGCGGTAACGGGGGAGAAACGAAGCAGGAAAGCAGAAGCCCGACCGTGCCGATCGGGCCTGATTTTTTAGCTGGCTTTGCGTGCCTGAGCCTGGCGATATTCCACCAGATCTTCAATGGTCACAACGGCCATATTGTGTTTACGGGCGAACTCGATGCACTCCGGCGCACGCGCCATGGTGCCGTCGTCGTTGGTCAATTCACACAGCACGCCGGCTGGTTTGAAACCGGCCAGAGAAACCAGATCGATGGTTGCTTCGGTGTGGCCGCCGCGGGTCAACACGCCACCCGGCTGCGCGCGCAGCGGGAATACGTGCCCAGGACGGTGCAGATCGCTCGGCTTCGCGCCGTCGGCAATTGCCGCGCGCACGGTAGTCAGACGGTCGGCAGCGGAAACGCCGGTGGTTACGCCATGCGCGGCTTCAATGGTCACGGTAAAACCGGTGCCAAAGGCGCTGGTGTTGTTTTCGACCATCATTGGCAGGTCGAGCTGTTTACGGCGTTCGTCGGTCAGGCACAGGCAAACGATCCCGCTGCCGTGGCGAATGGTCAGCGCCATTTGCTCAACGGTCATGGTTTCGGCCGGGAAGATCATGTCGCCTTCGTTCTCGCGATTTTCGTCGTCGAGAACCATTGCCCCACGGCCTTCACGAAGCGCATTAAGAGCATGCTCTACGCGCTCTGTCGGGGTGCCAAATGCAGAAAGTAGCGTCTGATTCATGGTAATAAAAACCTCATTAAAATTATGGTTACCAGAATCAGGGCAGTCTTAGGAGCTAAAAAAATAACGCGGGCAGGCCTCAGCCTGACTTGATCGTTACTCTCTCCCATCCGGACTTTAACCGTCGGCCCCGGAATTACACCGGATCTGCTGACCTTCAGGCAAAGCCTGAAGCGCTCGCGGGCTTTCAGCGTAAGCTGATTTACCGCCGGTGGGGAGTTTCGCCCCGCCCTGAGAATAAGCAGGTTCACTATAGCGCTAATCATTTTTGTCGGCAACGATTACGCAGGCAACATTTCCGGTTTATCGCCTGTCAATCAGGCATTACAATTAGGCTAATTACTCCCCCAGATAATGGAAGCCACTATGATTGACCCGAAAAAAATTGAACAAATTGCCCGCCAGGTTCATGAGTCTATGCCGAAAGGGATCCGTGAGTTCGGGGACGACGTGGAGAAGAAGGTTCGCCAGGTATTGCAGTCTCAGCTTACCCGCCTGGACCTGGTCAGCCGTGAAGAGTTTGACGTGCAGACTCAGGTACTGCTGCGCACCCGCGAAAAACTGGCTCTGCTGGAGCAGCGTCTGAGCGAACTTGAAAACCGCGAAGCGCCAAAAGCCGCAGAATAATTATCGAGCGCTGAGTTTCCCGTAAGAAACAAAAGAAAAAGCCGCAGCGATTTGCACCGCCGCGGCTTTTTTAGCTTAAGGGGATTAGAACGTTTCCCAGTTATCGTCAGACGCAGCGGCAACCGCTTTACGCGGTGCGGCCGTCGCACCGGCCAGCTTCGGCGCAGAAGCTTCCTGTGCTTTAGCTTTACGCTCCTGGGAGATGCGGAACACGGAGACTGACTGCGTCAGGCGGCTGGCCTGCTCTTCCAGCGCAGCGGCAGCGGCGGCGGACTCTTCCACCAGCGCGGCGTTTTGCTGAGTCACGCGATCCATCTCGGCAACGGCAAGCCCAACCTGGTCGATACCGCGGCTTTGCTCATCGGATGCGGAAGCAATTTCACCCATGATATCGGTCACGCGGGTGACCGCATTAACGATTTCACCCATCGTTTCCCCGGCGCTCTCAACCAGGGTTGAACCGGTATCCACTTTGCTGACCGAGTCTTCAATCAGAGTCTTAATCTCTTTAGCGGCCTGGGCGCTGCGCTGCGCCAGATTACGAACTTCACCGGCGACAACCGCAAAACCACGCCCCTGCTCACCGGCACGGGCCGCTTCAACGGCGGCGTTCAGCGCCAGAATATTGGTCTGGAAAGCAATGCCGTCAATCACGCTGATAATGTCGGCGATTTTCTGAGAACTCCCGGCAATTTCGCTCATGGTGTGAACCACGTTATCAACGACCTTGCCGCCGCGCTGTGCGGTTTCAGAAGCGCTAAGCGCCAGCTGGCTTGCCTGACGAGCATTTTCAGCATTCTGCTTAACCGTTGCGGTCAGCTGTTCCATGCTGGCAGCGGTTTCTTCCAGAGAAGCCGCCTGCTGCTCGGTACGAGAAGAAAGATCGTTGTTACCAATAGAGATCTCGCTGGCACCGCTATATATAGCGTTTGCCCCGTTACGCACTTCACCGACGGTTATCACCAGCTCGTTCTGCATGTGGCGCAGGTTGTCGGCCAACTGGCCCATTTCATTGGTGCCTTCGACGTCGATTTTGCTAACCAGATCGCCGCCGGCAATATGGCGAATGCTCGCAATCAGGCTATTCAGCGGAGAGATAAGCGTGGTGCGGATCCCCTGCCAGACGACAATAATCACCAGCAGTACCACAATCAGCACGCCAATCAATATCCAGATAGCCATGCTGTAAGAACTGTTGCTGCTGTCCACCGCTTCTTGATAGAGGTGGTCATTTTGCTGGAGATAATTTACGTACTGCTTCTCAAAACCGTCCTGATAGCTTTGGGTCGGCTGATCGAAGAATTGGTTAATTTTCCCGGCCCCGAGCAGTTGAATCAGCTCCGCCAGCGCGCCGTGATAAATATCGTAATTACGTTTAATTTCCTGAGCGGCAGCATCGTTCTGACGCGGATCGCGCGGCAACGCTTCATAAGCGGCCCACTCGACTTCAGCCTGCTTGAGCGAAGTGCTGGCGATACCCATCAGCTCTTCTACGGTAGCGCCGCTGCCAATTTTGCTGGCATCCATCATATAGCGGATCCCGGCGCGGTTCAGGGTATTACGGGTTTGCAGCAGGGCAACCCAGCTGCCGTTCAGCGTTAACTGCTGCTGCCGGATAGTTTGTAAAACGGTGAAATTTTCTTTGTCCTGCTTCAGCGCGTTAAAGAACAACCCGCCGGAAGCTATTTGTAGAATGCCAAACAGCCCCAGGACTACCAGTAAGCTTGTGACGATCTTGATTCGATTTAACATTGCTTCTCATTCCCTGTAAGACAAGTCTTAATCATCGGCGCAACAGCAGAAAACTTTACCTAAAGCGTTTCTTTGCCGTTTTTTCTGCTACCCCCAGGAAATGACCTGGCAATAATTCATCCTCCACGGCTGCGGGGTTAAGTCGTAACACATTCATAACCTGAGTTTTTTTCACTATGATTTTTAGACGACCCACCCCGTCCGGAGGAAAGACATGCTTACCGTTGCCATCAGTGAACGAAACAGCCATTTTGCGCATGGCATCAAAATTATTATTGAGCAACTCTGTCGCCAGTTTAGCGAAACTTATCATTTCTTACCGTTAGCGGATCAGGACGTTGCCGACCTGGTCTTTGTCGCACTCGATGATAATTGGCAGACGGCAAACTGCTACAAAATCCCGCAAACCACGCGCCAGCAGCGGGTTATTCTTATTTGCCGCAAGCGGGATCAGGAAAAACTGATGTTTCGTCCCTGCCTGTACATGCTGCCGTCTATTTACCGCGAGGATGAAGTCGATGACGTCCGGCTTAAGCTTGCGCCATGGGTCGATCCCGAGCGGCGTAAGAAAAATGCATTACCGGTACCAGCGGCGATTTGCCACTACTGCGCCACCCGTCATTTCAACATGCAGGAACGTGAATTACTGAAGTTAATGGCCTGCGGATACACCCTCAAAGATGCAGCATTTATTATGCATATTGATGAAAACACCGCTCGGGATAAACGACTATCAATTATGAAAAAACTTAATATCAAGAATCAATTTAAGCTAATGAATTATATAAAACTTAATTTACCGTTTCTGCTCGACTGAATAATTTATCCAGGCGTTTTCTTATTTGATCAGGGAAATATTCTTAATTAATAAAATCATTACCCCTTCACACAGCAGGGTTGCGAACTTTCGCGGCCTGGAATAAGCCATCTCTGGTATTCACTCATTAACAGCGCTGAGAGAATACCTTTCAAAATCATCTTTAATTTAGCTAAATGACTGCCTTGCCTTCCTTTTCGCTCGTCGCTCCTTTAGCAATACTGTAATCACTGTCACAATTAGCGACAAAATAATGATAAATACTCCTGGTGATAACATTTTATTATCTGCCCCAGAACATATATACGGAGTGCGCCTTGAACCGATCGTTGATTTATTTTCCAGGCAAATTATTAGCTACGAAGTCCTGAGCCGCCTGGCCCCGCAGCAAGATCCCGAAGCGTTTTTTGCGCAATTACCGACATCCGATAAAGTGACGCTCTTTTGCCATCAGGTGGGGCAACTAAAGTCCCTGTATAAACCAGGTAAATACTTCCTTAATCTGCCGCTGGAGGCGCTGATCGAAAGTCGGCACTTCGAGCGACTGCTTGATGTATGCGCGCCATGGGTAACAATTGAAATACAAGATGCCTCATTTTTTGACTCACTCTCATTGCGGCATAAGCTGTGCCTGCGAGAACGGATCGGGCAATTACGCCAGCAAAGGATCGCAGTCTGGCTCGACGATCTTTGCGAACATTCCGTTTTGCCATTTTACCACTACGGGATTGAAGCCGACGGTGTGAAAATTGATAAGCAGGCGTTCTGGAGACTCAGCAACCATTCGCCCGCACTGTGCCAGCTTGTTAACCAGTGTAAGGGCATCTCTGCGCAAATTATCATTGAAGGAATTGAAGACGCTGTTCATCTCGAGGTGGCTCGCGAGTCCGGTGCAAGATTTGGTCAAGGCTACTTATGGCCATATGAACGCTGGCTGCACGCCGATTTGTCGTCGTTGTGAAAGCTTCTATGTGCGCAGCTATGAGGAGAAATAAACACCGACGGGGTCAAACAGACTATTTTCTAAACCCCTCCTGCTACACTGCGCCACTTTTTTTTGACCGACTGGAATACCTTGAGCAGCAGACAGGAGCGCACAAGCCAAAGAAGCCCGATGTGATTCTGGTTTCGACCGACTGCTTTCTCAGCGACGCCATCACCAGCACACTCTTCAATCATCAACACACTCTGGTCTCTCCCTCAATAGAGGAAGTGGTCACGCACCAGACGCTATCTTCCGCCCCGCGAATCATTATCGACCTCGACAGCCTTGAGACTCCCGTGCTCGAGGTGCTGGAAACCATTCGCCAGCAGCACATCTCCACGCCGCAGCACCAGATAACTCTACTGAGCGCCCTGCGTAAACCCGAAATTACCCGGTTTATGCGCTACGCGGTTGACTGCCAGATTGTCGAGCGCCGTCTGCCGCCCAATCGGCTAAAGCAGGCTCTGGGCGGCACTCTTCTCGATCTGGCCGCCCTTTATGGCACGCCGCGCTTTTCCCTCAGAGAATGGGGACTTTTGCTGGCTCTGAGCCGCGGGGAATCATTGAAATCCATCGCCCTTTTACTGGAGAAGCCCTATCATCACGTCGTTTATCGATTCAATGTCTTACTGGGGCGCCTGGCGCTGGGTAACCGCAGCAAATTACTGCACCTACTGCATGAAATTTCTGTTGCCAATAAGCTACAAAGCTGATGGCACTAACCTACTGAGTCGTAAGATATTTTAAGAATTTACTTAATTTTCATGTATCAAATGAGTTAAAAATAAACAAATTAGTAACAATTATAACTATTCCTGGAAGCAACTTTTCCCCTCCAGCGCCGTTTTGCGATTTTTGATCCAGAACAAACCAACAACATTTGGAATTTAATGTCATTTTTACCGCAATAAAAAGTCTTTTCATCCAACTTAACTTAAAACCAAAGTTCGTTAATTCAATTTATAAATGACGTGATTAATTACACAGCATTTCATATGGGCAATGATTACATCCAGGAACATCAGACTTTTCCCACATGAACTGCGCTGTATAATCACCTCATCACATTTATATATTTGCCAGGGCATTTATATTATTTAAATGTGACGTTATTTGGAGCACGACACCTTCGGCTCTGAATAAAGGCATTCAAAAAGGAGATGTTGAATATTAACATGGAGGTTCCCGCATAAAGACCGGCAACCGCCAACTCACTGTTTATCACTTTCGCTGCCAATGACGCTGCGTCAACGCGATGTTTTTTACCAAACAATCGAGGCAAAAAAAATGAAACCGGCATCCGTAATCATTATGGACGAGCACCCTATTGTCAGAATGTCGATAGAGGTTCTGCTCCAAAGAAATAAAGATATCAATGTTGTTTTGAAAACAGATGATGGTCGGGAAGTTATCGACTATATGCGAGCAAACCCGGTGGATCTGGTTATTCTTGATATTGAATCAGCCAATACCGACGGCTTTACATTACTCAAAAGAATCAAGGGAATACAAGAAAACACCAAAATTCTCTTTCTTTCTTCAAAGTCAGAATCCTTTTACGCCGGGCGCGCTATTCAGGCCGGTGCCAATGGATTCGTGAGTAAACGTAAAGAACAAGATGATATATTTAATGCGGTGGAAATGTTGCTTTCGGGCTACTCCTTTTTCCCTTCGGAAACCCTGCATTTTATCAGCAGCCATAAATCCCGCAGAGGAACGATGGATGATATGCCATTATCCAACCGTGAAGTAACGGTGCTGCGCTATCTGGCAAATGGTTTATCCAATAAAGAGATTGCGGAGCAATTATTGCTTAGCAACAAAACAATCAGCGCCCATAAGGCAAATATATTCTCTAAACTTGGACTCACTTCAATCGTCGAACTTATTGATTATGCCAAGGTGCATGAACTGCTATAAGGGACGACGACGCACTGGAAGCGAAAAGACCGGGAAAACATCTCCCGGTTATTTTTTGGAAACATTGAGATAAAGCTCTAATTATAGGTAATCATAAAAGTCGCATCGGCATCGGCCCGTCCGGCATCGGCGTTATCGGCCGTAGCAATATAGTTGGCCCAAAAGTTAAGCGTCACGTCCCCGTTCCCGTCCACCTGTTTCTCTTTGCTGGCCTTATCCAGCAGCAGACGCGTTTTATCCTCATCAAGCAGCTCAACGGCGACATGGGTTGCCGTACTGGCGCTGTTCAGGGCCAGCAAGCCGCTGCCGGTATCTTTCCCTGCAAAGGTTATCGACGCGGTTCCGCCGGGCGGGCAGCCGGTGAGCTTAAGGTTAAACGGCATTGGCTGAGTGGTACTTCCGGCGGTGCGTAGCTGTTTGGTCGGCCAGGAGCCAAGCTGGATAGTTTTATTATCGCTGCCGGTTTCCACCACGCAGGTAAAATCGACAATATTCCCCCGCAGCTCAACGTTGATTTCACCCAACGGCGAATCGGCATTAGCTCCCGCGCTAATAAACAACGCACCCAGCATCAGCCCGGCCAGAGTCATTTTGTTCATCGCCCGCTCCTTAGTCAAAATCAACACGCAGATAGCCGCGAGCGGTAAACGGCCCTTCCGTTGGCTTTTTACCCGTTACGCTGACCGGCCAGGCACGAATGCCGACTCTTGCGGCCGCAGAGTCATCCAGCTGGAAGTTAATCTTGCTGCCAAGATTGTTTGGCGTCAGCGGAGTGCCGCTGGAATTTGAGATGACAAACCCCAGGTCACTGTTGTCCGATACCATCATGTTGCCGCTGCTCTTCTCGGCTTCGAGACGCAAGGTGAGGTACGCCTGCGCATCAATATTGGTACATTTAATGCCCATGGTTTTGGTTTGAGGCGTAACGCTTTGCGGGCGGTTACCCGCGCCTGCCTGGCTAAACAACGAGGCACCAATACTGCCGAAATCAAACTCAACCACCTGCCCGGCGTTGATTTCACAGGTTTGTGGCACCTCAACTTTGCCGCTGTAGCTGATGGTGTAAACCACCGTGCTTAACGGGTCGGCATTGGTCGTCGTCACATACACACGGAACATCGTCTGGCGAGGAATGGGCACCATATTGATAAAACGGCGGGTGACCTTTAGACGAAATACCAGCTTCGAGTCCGTGACGCCAAAAGGCTTATTCTTCGACACGTTAGGGTGCGAACCCATCTGCATGTACTCTACCGGCGGATAAAAATCACCGGCGTAGCTGTCGTGGATCTTCATTCCGCCATTAAGATAGTCATTTATCTTCAGATACTTATAACCACCAACCACTTCCTGAATGGGCAAATCCGTCACATAGCTACGCTTGGTGGTATTCCCCGAGGTCCCTTTCGGGCAAATCGCGTTCACGCCAATAAGGCCCGATTTCTCTGCCAGGGTGACAATCTGCCCGACGTTGTTATTGCTGCTATTAAATTTATCCGACAAATCATACGAGATATCGGTCGCCGTACCGTTGGCGTTAGAGCAAACCGTAGCCGAGGCCGGTGCCGCGCAGGCAAACAGCAATGCAGCGGTTAAATAACTGTTCAGTTTCATCTTTACCTTCCTGAATCTCGCCGTGCGCTATGAGCAGGTGGCGGTCGCCATGACGACGGCCTGTTTCAGGCTATCCTCCGGCAAAGTGTAATTAGCGCGGCACTGAGAACCTTTGCCGTCACCCCACTGGATAAGCAACTTGCCGCTCAGCGGCAGCCCGCTAAGATAGATTTGCCCTTCGTCGCCAACCATACTGGTGACGCCGCTCCCCTCTTCCCGTACTACGGAACCAAACGGCACCGGGCGATCGCCACGTTTCACGGTGATAATGGCGCGCACGCCAATACGGGCATCAAAGGTAGCCCGCACCAGAGCACCCTCCGTCGGCACCACGCTGCTGACGTTATTCTCAATATCGGTGTGGTTATCCATTGAGTTGGTATCCAGCGCGACGCGGTTGTAGCGATAAACCGTGGCGTAAGGCATGACCGCGTAGCCTCGCCAGTCGGTTTTGACGCCTGTCTGGTTTTCCACGCTCACGCCGGAAGCGCCGGGGGCTTTAATCAGCACGTTGGTGTCCCCAAGCGGCTGGCTGAAGGTCACGCCGTCAGCATGGCCCACCACCCCGCCGGAAGCCTGCCAGTTCACGTCGTGCTGGTTGCGGTCGTAGTTGTAACCCAGCCCTACCGTGCCGTAAGTTCCCTGCCAGTTGGCGTTGGCGCTGCCGGAATAACCGTTGTTGCTGGCGTGTCCCTGGGTGACGTTGTAGTTCAGGTTGCGCCCTTCCAGCAGCGTGCCGCCGATGCCGCTCTGCCAGGTATTTTTACCGTCAGAGCTGCGGCTGGTTGCCAGCGTGGCGTAGGCACGATCCAGCGCCGTATCCCGTGAATAGCCGTGACCAAGCAGCGTGCTAAACGGAACCGAGAGGTTAAACGCGACGATACGGTTGGTGTCGGAAAGCCCAAGCGACTTGCTCCACGACCATGACAGCGAATAGCTGATGCCGCGCCAGCCGCTGGAGTAGCCCAGCTGATACCAGGTGTTGTTCTGATCCGTTCCCCAGTAGGTTTGCTGGCTGCCGGAAACATACAGCGAGCCATAATCACCAAGCGACTGGGAAATGTTGACCTGAAATCGCCCTTTTTTGTTGTAGCGCAGGTTGTGGTAGCTGGTCGCCACCAGCTCTTTTCTGTGGCTGCCGTCGTCCTGAAGCTCATATTCGTAGCCTTCCATATTGCGGTAAGCCACGTCATCGAGGGTATAGAAGCCCCGGGTTGAATAGCGGTAGCCCAGCAGCTGGAAGTTGGTGCCGTAGCCGCTAAGGGATTTTGCATACAGGAAGCGCATAGACTGGCCCTGATGCTCGCTGTCATCCGCCAGTTTGCTGCGGGCGTGGGTCACGTCCAGCGAGATAGCGCCCCAGTCTCCGAGATTCTTACCCGCCCCCAGCGCAACAGAGGTGTAGCGCTGGGCAAGCTGGGTCCCGCCGTAGGCCGTGTAGCCATCGGGCAGACCGGCAATCAAAGTTCCCTGGGTGAAGAAAGGCTTATCCTGCTGGCTATTACCGCTGCGGAAATCCCCCATTACCAGGTCGTATTTCAGGCGCCCTTCACGCTGTAACAGCGGCACGGTGGAGTAAGGCACCGTATATCTCTGCTGAGTACCATCTTTCTCTTCTACGGTGACTTCGAGGTCACCGCTCGAGGAGGTCGGGTTAAGGTCGCTGATGGCAAAAGCCCCCGGCGACACATAGCTCTGATAGATGACATAGCCATTCTGGCGAATCACGATTTTGGCGTTGGTGCGGGCAATCCCGCGCACGGTTGGCGCGTAGCCCTGCAGGCTGTCCGGGTACATGCTGTCGGAAGAGTAGACGCGCGCCCCACGGAAGCCGAGGCTGTCGAACACGTCGCTGCCGGTGTTGCTGTCGCCCATGACCAGCTCGCCTTTCAGCGGAATAAGAGTGCGCTGAACCGTGGTATTGATGTTCTTCCAGCTGTTGCTGTGGTGGCCGTCGCCGCTGGTGTAGCTCCACGCTCCGTTATTGCGCAGACGCCATGGTCCATAATTCAGGCCGCTTTGCAGGTTCAGATAATAGCTGTCGTCGTAGGTGCCGCGGTTGCCGGTAAAGGTGTAGTTGAGCAGCGCGGCAGGGATGCCCTCATCCCACTGATCCGGCGGAATATAGCCTCGGGCGCTGTTGATCAGAGAAGCCTGAGGCAGGCTGATGTTGAGCCGCAGGCGCGCGAAGTCATAGCCGATTTCTGCGCCGGGCACCGCCTCGGTCACCGGCACGCACTCTCCGGCCTTAAACTTAGCCAGCTCAGGGTATGCCAGCATATTCAGCCCAAGGCGCCTCAGCCACTCAATATCCAGGCAAGGGGTCAGGCCACCGGATTTCACCGCTTCAGCGGTGGAGTCTTTATGCTCTGCGGCAGTAAAACGCACGTCTTCGGTGGCAATAAACTCGTCATTACGCCAGATGTCCACGCGATAAACGCCCGCAGGCTGCTGGCTGCCTTTTTCAAAGCGAGAGAGATCCGCCACCGTCGCGGTATCCTCGGACAAAAATGCCGGGTTGAAGTAGCTCTCAGCGGCGCTAAGCCCCGGCCAGAACGATGCCACGATGGTTGCCGCCAGCGGCGTGAGCGTAAAAATTTTACGCGTGACTGATGTCTTGATCATTTCCCTGCTTCCCTTTGCCAGCCTGGCTTTTACTGCATTACGCCCGGTTGTGCTTTGGTCACTGCGCCATAATCATTTACGGTCTGGAAGCTAACCGCCCCCTGCACGCCCGAAGGCACGACAACCTGAGTGCTGTTTTTCGGCGCAACCATGGTGTTAGGAAGCTTTTCATTACCCAGCTTCAGGTTGACCAGCGAAACGTAATAAGGCGAAGGATTGCTGATTTTCAGGTACTGCCCGCTGCGGGCGAAGCGGATTTGCTTCACCGCATCTTCAGGCTGCATTTGAAGATTCTTAGGGCGAACAAACAGCTTGATGCGCGAGAGGATCGCCAGTTGCAGTACGTTCTTGCCTTCAACGCTGTTTTTATCCACCGACGGGATAGCCTTCACGTTCATCCAGAAGATGGATTCACGATCGCCCGGCAGCTGCGGCCCTACGTAGATAATACGCAGCGTGTTTTCACTCTTTGCCTCGCTAACAAACAGCGGCGGGGTAACAACAAAGCTTTTATCTTTCTGGCCGAGATCGTTTTCAACCCAGGAGTTCACCAGGAAGCGTTCTTTAGGATCGCTATTGGTAATAGCCAAAGAAGTTTGCTTTGCATCGGCGGGATAAATAACTCGCGTCGCACCAAGAGCAATACCACCGGCCGCCTGGGCATAAGAAGAAATCATCATTAAAGAAAGCGTTAATGCCGAAGCGGCCTTACATAATATGTTCATCACGACAGATACCATTAAAATAACCAGGAACGGAAAAACGCTGATTCAGGGATAAACCAGCGTGAACCAAACGTCAGAACGAATATTTCCCGGCGTCATATGTTTAGAGACCGAGCGATAGCGAGCGGTGAAATGAACACTCATTTCCTGAGTGGTAATCGGCAAATAAGTTGACGGCTCGCTGTTGGGAATAATCAGTTGCTGCTGTTGGTCAAATAACGCAAGGCCAATACCGCTGCTGGCGTCATTACCGGTCACGCTGGACGTTGCCAGAAAGACCTGAGGATCTTCGGCGGGCGTTGAGCCCTGAAACGCAATGCCAACGTGGTCATAAACCTCCGGGCGACAGTCGGTCAGCCGGAGCGTAAAAGGAATGCTGGGCGGCGCGTAGCTGCCAACATCTTTGAAAGCGTTGCTTGGGTACTGGCCCATTTGCACGGTCATTTCCTGGCTTTCCGGCGCGACGGCGCAGGCGCCGTTAACCAGCTCGCCCTGCATATGCACATCACCACCGTTGATAACTACCACCCGCTTTGCCTGAGCCGGGTTCGCCGCTGCCAGAATGACCAGAAGCAGGATTTTCCTTATCATTATCGTCCTCTCCGGGCTTGCGTCGGGCAGGCCTCTTCCTTGAGGCTGAATCATCCCTGAGATTTCAACCGTCGCCGATTATTCGTATTTCATTACGAAGGTAGCGTCGGCATTTGCCAGACCAGCGGTCGCGGTTGCTGCGGTCGCTTTATAACGCGCGGTGAACGGAATGGTGTTCTCGCCGTCGTTCAGGGTCTGAGCGGTAGAGAAGGTAGAGCCGTTTGGTGCCAGAGTTTTGGAAGTACGATCCAGAATCTCGATACCCACGCCTTTTGCGGTAGTCGCGTTGCCGCCGGAGTTAACCGCCAGCAGAGTTGGGTCGGTCGCATCAGTCTGGCCGGAGAAGGCAACGGAAGCGGTGGCCGCAACGGTGCTATCGCAGTCGGTCAGCACGATGTTGAATGGGATCTGGGAAGAGGTATCGCCCACTTTGGTGAAAGCAGCGGTACGGTACTGGCCCAGTTTTACAACCTGACCGTCAGACTGAGTGCTTACCGCACAGGCGGCATTAACCAGTTCGCCCTGGAAGTGCACGGTGCCACCGTTGACGGTTACCGGATCGGCAGCGTTAGCAGCAGCGCTAACCAGGGCAAGAGTGGCAACCAGTGAAGCGGCGATTTTGCTTAATTTCATGAGTATTCCTTCATTTATAAAATGCACATCCGGTTAATGCATCCTTCATTATTCCGTTTGAATCATTATCGGCCAGACAAGGCCGAATAACCCACTTCCCACATCCTGTAGGAATGTCCTTTAATAGCTCATAAATTTCATCAAATTAAAGGCAAGCAATTCCATGACTTCTAATTAAGCCCGGCAGAACAACTTGTCCTTAATAAATAAAATGAAATTTTTAAGTATTCGTGGTGTTTTACGAAGTGAGGGTAAATTAATCCAAATTTTGATTAAGTCATAGATGCTGATTCTTTATGTTATATAAGCCCGGTCTTAATAAGACCTAAGAATGCACCGTGCCGATAATTCGGAATAACAGGAGAAAAAGACCTAAAGCCTCGCTTATTTAGGGGGTTACACTCAACATAAGCATTGGGATTTTTGTGTGTTTTTTGTTAATTTTGTATGTTTTTTGTTTCACTGAGGAGGGCGTGGGTTTCAATCTTCGGATTCGCCCAGGGGGAAAGTTGCCAAATCGTTAAAGGCGTTGCGCAAGCGATGATACACTGAGCGGCTTGCTATCAAAACTTACCAGGATTTCAGGATGAATGAGACCGCCCCCCACGCCATCCCGGCCAATTCGATAACCCGCCCCAACTGGTCGGCGGTATTCTCCATCGCATTTTGCGTAGCCTGTCTGATTACCGTTGAATTTCTGCCGGTCAGCCTGCTGACGCCGATGGCGCAGGATTTGTCGATTTCGGAAGGTGTTGCCGGGCAGTCGGTTACCGTTACCGCCTTTGTGGCGATGTTCGCCAGCCTGTTTGTCACCAATATTATTGGCACCGCCGACCGCCGCCGCGTGGTGCTGATGTTTGCGGTGCTGCTCACCCTCTCCTGCCTGCTGGTTTCATTTGCCGGTAGCTTCTCGCTGCTTCTGCTGGGGCGTGCCTGCCTGGGGCTGGCGCTCGGTGGCTTCTGGGCGATGTCCGCCTCGCTCACCATGCGGCTGGTTCCGGCGCGTACCGTGCCAAAAGCGCTATCCGTTATCTTTGGCGCGGTGTCTATAGCGTTGGTGATTGCCGCCCCGCTTGGCAGTTTCCTCGGCGGTATTATCGGCTGGCGTAACGTATTCAACGCCGCCGCGCTGATGGGCGTGGCCTGTATTATTTGGGTGTGGAAAGCGCTTCCGTCCTTACCGGGCGAGTCCACCCAACAGAAGCAAAATATGTTCGGCCTGCTAAAACGCCCAGGCGTGCTGGCGGGCATGCTGGCTATCTTTATGGCCTTTGCCGGGCAGTTCTCGTTCTTTACCTACATCCGCCCGATTTATATGACCCTGAGCGGGTTTGACGTCGACGGCCTCACCCTGGTGTTGCTGAGCTTCGGGATAGCCAGCTTCGTCGGCACTTCGTTTTCCGCCCCGGTATTAAAACGCTCTTTGAAACTGGCGCTGGCCTGCGCCCCGCTTATTCTCGCCATTAGCGCGGCTGTACTGGTGCTGTGGGGAGAAAATAAAGTTGTCGCCTCAACAATCGCCATCGTCTGGGGGCTGGCTTTTGCATTAGTCCCGGTGGGCTGGTCAACGTGGATCACCCGTTCTCTTGCGGACCAGGCGGAAAAAGCGGGATCTATTCAGGTTGCCGTCATTCAGTTGGCAAACACCTGCGGCGCCGCAATTGGCGGCCTGGCGCTGGACAACCTCGGCCTGCTCGCACCGCTGATGCTTTCCGGCAGCCTGATGCTGCTGACGGCTTTACTGGTCGCGGTGAAGGTTCGGGCTTAACCCTTCGTTTTAAACATTAAAAGCCGGGGACATGATTTCTTGCTCTCCCCGGCTAATCCCCAGCGCATTTGCAACATCACGCCATTTGCTAACGCTTCTGATAACTTCATTTTTAATTTCATCCGCCTCTGAGCGAGTTAAACTAAAGAAATCAATAACCTCCATAGCAAGGCCATAGTCCAGACTATTATCACTGTCGTTAATATTAAGATGGAGCCCCTTCGCCGGTGTGACGGGGTTAATATCGTAAGCTGGTGAAAGCAACCATCCATTTTTGCAAAAAATAAAACCATGATTACGCAAGTGATCGTCAGTATTAGACACCGCGATATTAAAAACTATACGTCGCCAAAGTTGAGCTAAGTCTTGCCTGGTATTTTCCCCTTTTTCGACGAGGAACTGCGCCAGTTCAAGGTAACTGGCTTCGTACTCACCATCATAATAACCAAGCTGCGTCATGGCGGAGGTAAAATGGAGTCGGCCAGATACGGTACGATCAAAACGTTTGGTCAGGAAAGTATGATGGTGGCTATTAAATCTTTCTATTCTTGACTCTGCCATTTCCACACCGGCCTCAAGCGCCAGGCGATAAGTTAAAAACTCCCAGGCGGCAATATTATAGTCGTCATAGCGACTGGGGAATTTTGCTATCCATAACTGACCGGTTTCATCAACCACGCTAGCTTTTGGCCGGGCACCGCCTAATGAGGAACCCGGCGACATCAGCATATAAAGCCACTTCAAATAATCCGGGTCGTCACTGCCCCGGTTATCCTCAACCTGCTGTGCCGCGTACTCAAGCTCCCTTAACGAGGAGAATGGCGGGGCTGCTAATTGATCATTGGCATCCAAAAATGGACCTTGCATCTCGGTTTTAAACCTCAGCGCCCCTTGTCGATAAAAATCATGTACGCCGAGAAGATAATCAATTTCACCGAGGATATTTACGCGGCGCCCTTCCTGCTTCGCAAGGATAGCTTCCCGCCTTTTCATCAACAGCTTTCCCCACCTGTCCGGGCAAGAGTCGAGAAAAATACGAAAATTATGTGAATCAGGGCCGTGTTGCTCTCCCTGATAAAGCTCTAAATCTGGGTCAATTTTCTGTACATAGGGCGATTTAAGCCACTCGCTGTCATAGCTAAAGCTAAAATGCTCTCCATTACGAATCGTCTCCGAACGCAATCGCCCGACTAACAGAGGCTCAGAAAGCACCTGCCAGTCGGCAAAAACAAAAGTTTCTCTGCTCATGATGACTCCTTGTCAGTTCAGCAACGCTAAGTCCTGAAGCTTACGCCCCAGCTCATCATCCCGGGCGACCTGTTCTAAATCGCCCACCAGCCCCAACACGCCTAATACCATAACGTAATGACCAATAGAGACGCCGGGATCGCCTTGCTCAATTTTACGAATAGTTAAACGACTCAGCCCGGTTCGTTCTGCAATAAGAGTTTGCGTGTATTTGCGTCGACGGCAGGCCAGCCTGATGTTCTCGCCAAGCTGCTTCAGGGACTTTTGATTGGAGGGAAAGACAACGGCTTTTCGTCTCTGGATATTATCGCTGGTCACTGTGATTACCATTTTCTTGATTTTTGGTAATTATAGTGACCAGCACACTTAATGTCCAAAAACAAATGGTCACTATGCTTACCACATCCTCATTTTTTGGTAAGTATAGTGACTAGAAAGGAAACTCAGCCGCGCCAGAAAGGCTTATCGCCCAGGATAGTGGCGCGGTGCATGATGCGGCGAGCCGGAAGATAATCGGCGTTGGCGTAATGCTGCGTTACGCGGTTATCCCAGATGGCGATATCGTTCTGCTGCCAGCGCCAGCGAACCTGGAACTCGGGTTTGGTGATATGGGCGAACAGGAAGCCGAGCAGCGTTTCGCTCTCTTTTTCCGTGAGGTTGACGATGCGGGTGGTGAAGCCTTCATTAACGAACAGCGCCTGCCTGCCGCTGACCGGGTGGGTGCGGATAACCGGGTGGCGCAGCGGCGGGTTCTTCGCTACCGCCTCGCGCCAGCGCTGGTGCTCGACTTCGTTATGGGCGTATTTGTATTCCTGGAAGGATTTACGGAAATCATGCTCCGCTTCCAGCCCGGAAAGCAGCTTTTTAAACGGCTCAGACAGCGCTTCATAGGCCGCAATGCCGCTGGTCCACAGCGTATCGCCCCCGGTTTCCGGCAGCTGCTTCGCGGCAAGAATTGCCCCCGCCGGAGGCGTTTCGATAAAGGTCACATCGGTGTGCCAGTTATCGTTATCCGGCGGATTGTCGTTGTGGGTATCCAGCACGATTATCTCCTCCACGCCTTCGGCATGCGGATAAACCGGGTGGATATGCAGGTCGCCAAAGCGCAGGGCCAGGGCGCGCTGCTGCGAGGGCGTAATTTCCTGTTCGCGGAAAAACAGCACCTGATGGCGAATCAACGCGTGGTAAATCTGCTCGAACTGGTTATCGCTCAGGCCGCGCGTCAAGTCCACGCCGCTAACCTGCGCTCCGATGTACGGCCCCAATGGCTTAACGTTCACTTTTTCACTCATTGTCCTTCTCCATGCCAGGGGGTTAACCGGCGCTGCAATGCGCGTAGCCCCAGTTCTAAACAAAATGCGATAACGGCTATCACGCCGATACCGGCCAGCACCACGTCGGTTGCCAGGAACTCTCCGGCGGACTGCACCATAAAGCCCAGCCCGCGCGTGGCGGCGATAAGTTCGGCGGCCACCAGCGTGGACCAGCCCACGCCCAGCCCGATGCGGAACCCGGTCAAAATTTCAGGGAGTGCGCCAGGCAGAATGACGTGCCAGATAACCTGTAAACGGGAAGCGCCCAGCGCCTGCGCCGCACGAATACGAACCTGTTTCGCGCTGCGCACCCCCGCCATGGTGGACATCGCCACCGGGGCGAAAATCGCCAGATAAATCAGCAGAATTTTTGAAGTCTCGCCAATACCAAACCAAATCACCATCAGCGGCAAATAGGCCAGCGGCGGCACCGGGCGGTACAGCTCGATAAGCGGGTCGAGGATGCCGCGCACCGTAGTGCTAAGCCCCATAGCAATCCCCACCGGGATGCCAATCAACACCGCCGCTGCCAGGGCGGTAAGAATGCGACCCAGGCTGGCGGCCAGATGCTGCCAGAGCGTGGCATCCATAAAGCCCTGCGGCCCGGCGATGGTAATCAGCTTCGCCAGAACCTGCCCCGGCGGCGGCAGAAACAGCGGGCTTACCCAGTGCTGGGCGGCTACCCACCACCACAGCAGCACCAGCGTAACCAGCGTGCCCGCGCTGAGAGTAAGCTGGCGGGAGAGCGGCCAGCGCAAAGCAAGGCGGCGGCGAGCCGGTTTATCCTGAATCACAACGCTCATAAGAAGCCCTCCCGCTGTTCGAATACGCGGCTCAGCACATATTCACGTTTAGCGATAAATTCGGGGTCGGATTTAATGCTGCGGCACGGTTCCCCGGCGGCAAAGCGGCGGCCAAAATCAAGCGGTAGCCTTTCCAGCACGCGCCCAGGCCCCGGTGAAAGCAGCACCAGCTCCGTTGCCAGGAACACCGCCTCTTCAATATCATGAGTTATCAGCAACACCTGGCGGCGGCTTTCATGCCAGAGCTTGAGCAGCAGGGTCTGCATCTGCTCGCGGGTGAAAGCATCCAATGCGCCAAAAGGTTCATCCAGCAGCAACAGCTGCGGCTTCGTTGCCAGCGCTCTCGCAATGCCGACCCGCTGCCGCTGGCCGCCGGAAAGCTGCCAGATGGCTCGCTTAGCTTTATCTTCCAGGCCAACCTTGCGCAGCATGTCGAGCGCTATCTCTTCACGCTGCTCTTTAGCCTGCCCGGCAAGCTGCAAGCCAAAAGCGACGTTATGCAGCACCGAGCGCCACGGCAGCAGCCCTTCGTTTTGAAAAACAACCCCGCGTTCGGCGCCGGGGCCTTCAACCGTTTTCCCCTGCAACGTAATGCTGCCGGAGTGATAAGGCGCAAAACCGGCGATCAGATTAAGCAGCGTCGTCTTGCCGCAGCCGGAAGGGCCGAGCACAACCAGCAGCTCGCCCTCATCCACCGTCAGATTGATATCGTCGAGTACCGCTTTGCCGCCGTACTCCGCGCTGAGATGCGAAACCTGTAACATCGCCGTGCCTCCTGTCCGTTTACTGCGCCAGCGGCTTCACGAAGCGGTCGGTCACAAACTGGCTGTAATCAGGCGCAATCGCCGGAACCTTGCCCTGTTCTTTCAGGAACTGCGCGGTATCGACAATTGCTTTATTAACCGGCCCGCTGAGTTGCTCAACCTGCTGCTTCGCGGTGAGGTAGGTATTGCCCTTCACCAGCCCCGGCACATCGCTTTCAGGCACGCCGCTCAGGCGCGACAGCTTGCTCAGGTTATCCGGCTGCTTGAGCCATTGGTCCGGGTTATCGATGTAGCCCTTCTGCGCCGCAATTGCGCCGCGGGCAAAGGCGGTCACCACGTCAGGATGTTTCTCGGCAAAGTCTTTGCGTACAACCCAGACGTCAAGCGTTGGCGCGCCCCATTTACCTACCTGAGCGGAGTCCGTCAGTACCGTGCCGTCTTTTTCCAGTTCGTTTACCGCAGGCGCCCAGACATAGGCTGCGTCAATGTCGCCGCGCTGCCAGGCGGCAATAATCGCCGGAGGCTGAAGATTAAGGATCTGAACCTGATCCGGCTTAATACCCCAATGCTTGAGGGAAGCCAGCAGGCTGTAATGCGTGGTGGAGATAAACGGCACCGCTATGCGTTTACCTATCAAATCTTGCGGGGTTTTAATCGCTTTTTTAACCACCAGCGCCTCGGAGTTACCTAGCTGGGAAGCCAGCAGGAACACTTCGATCGGCACGTTCTGGCTGGCGGCCACGGCAAGCGGGCTGGAGCCGATGTTGCCTATCTGCACGTCGCCGGAGGCCAGGGCGCGCACCACGCTTGCGCCGCTATCGAATTTGCGCCATTCCACCTTCGCCCCGCTGTCTTTGGCAAAAGTATCGTCGGCCTGGGCGACTTTGGCAGGTTCCGCGGATGTCTGGTACGCCACGGTAACGTCCACGGCGTGGGCCTGAGTGGCAATAAGGGCCAGTGCTACCAGCCAGAGTGAGTGTCGTTTTGCTGCCATGATCCTGCTCCTGTCTCGGGGGAGAGAGCAGTATTTCCAACAGCAACGATTCCATAAAAGAATAAAAAATTATCGCTAATGCCTTTCCGTCATTAGAAAAAAAGTGGCTATCGATAGTCGCTGGCCAGCAATGGAAAAAATGCCTCCAGGCTGCGGCACGATCCGCGCTTCGTTCTGCACGAAAGCGCAGGTGTTAGAAGGTTTTAGCCAATGCCGGCGCTTGCCGGGCGGCAGCTGTTTATGTCTGCTTCTACGCTGCGCCAGGCGTCAAAAACGTAACGGCTTAGCTTAAATCAACGTTCTTGCTGCCGAAGAACCAGGTCATCACGAAACCGGCAGCGTAAGCAATAAAGATCCCGGCGACGTAAACCGCCATTCCGGCGAAGATCCCCTGGCTGGAAGTCATCAGCGGGATAGACACCAGCCCGGACGGGCCAAACACGGTATTCAGCCCCACCGGCAGCCCAAGCCAGGCTACCAGCCCGATAAAGAACCCGCCGATGCCGCCGCCGATACAGGCGGTAATAAACGGCTTAAGGCGCGGCAGCGTTACGCCGTAAATCAGCGGTTCGCCAATCCCCAGCAGGCCGGGAATAATGGCGCCTTTGATTTGCGTGCGCAGCACCGAGCCTTTCTTCGAGCGGGCAAACAGCGCCAGCGCCGCGCCAACCTGCCCCGCACCGGCCATCGCCAGAATGGGGAACAGCGAGTTAAAGCCCTGGGCATCCATCAGCGCGAAATAGACCGGAACAAAGCCCTGATGAATACCGAATACCACGGCGATCAGGAACAGCCCCGCCAGCACCGCCGTGCCAAACGGGTTGCCGTTGAGGTGCATAAACAGCCACGACATGCCTTTAAACAGCTCGCCGCCTATCGGCATAATCGCCACGAAGGTTATCGCCCCGGTGATGAGCAGCGTGATTGTTGAGGTAAGGATCATATCCAGATTGTCGGGGATCATCCGTCGCACCTGGCGCTCGATCCACGCCCCGAGAATACAGGCCAGCAGCACGCCGATAATGTTGCCTCGCGGGTCGATAGCCAGGCCAAAGAAGGTGTCCATCCCCGCGTAATAGCCCACCTTGCCTTCCGGCACGTAGCGCAGGATAAACAGCGAAGCGATTATCGCCCCGTTCACGCCGGTGCCGCCAAACGCCTTCTGGGTGTTAAAGCCGATAAGAATGCTCAGGAAGGTAAACAGCCCGATGCTGAACACTTTCATGTAGGCGATCAGCTGCGGCAGCCAGGCCGCCGGCGTAACGCCTTCCACAATCAGGGTCTGTTGCAGCAGGGTCGCTATCCCCAGCAGCAGCCCGGCGGCAATAAAGCCGGGAATAAGCGGGGTAAAAATGGTGGCGAACTTAGTCAGGAAGTTATGCACCGCGCTGTTCTGCTTTGCCTTCATCTGCTTTTTGTTCTGGCTGGCTAGTGCCTGTAAATCGGCGCTTTCAGCTTTCTCCGGCTCGCTCACGGCTCCCGACTTCAGCATACCGTTCATCAGCTCGCTGGCGGTTTGAGCTTTGCCGGGGCCAAGAATAATTTGCAGCTGATCGTCGCCGTTGACCACGCCCAGCACGCCGGGGATGATCTTCAACTCGTCATGCTGCACGAGATCGCGATCTTTAAGCGTCAGGCGCAGCCTCGTCATGCAGTTGCCGCACAGTATGATGTTGCCGCTGCCGCCCGTCAGGCGCAGGATCTGTTCAATCATCGAGCCGGTGATTTTCGCCATAGCTATCCGTTTATCCCCTGCAATGCTTTACGTATAAAGCCCTGGTTTTTCGCCAGCAGCTCGCCCGCCGCTTCGGCTGACAGGCCGCTAAGCAGCATGAAGATCGCCGTTTTGCAGTGACGGTTGCAGGCGTTAAGCGCCTGCCCGGCCTGCTCCGGGGTACATTCCGTTGCCTCCACGACGATATTGACCTGCCGCTGGAGCAGCTTGGCGTTAGTCGCCTCTACGTCCACCATCAGGTTGCCGTACACCTTGCCGCTGCGGATCATCGCGCCGGTGGTTATCATATTCAGCACCAGCTTTTGCGCGGTGCCCGCCTTCATGCGCGAAGAGCCGGTAACCACTTCGGGGCCAACAACCGGCTCGATGGCGATGTCCGCCGCCAGGCTCATTTCACTGCCCGGATTACAGGAGATAGCCGCTACCGTTGCGCCCACGCTTTTTGCGTACGCCATCGCGCCAAGAACATACGGCGTGCGGCCGCTGGCGGCAATCCCCACCAGCACATCGCGAGCGTTAAAGTCCAGGTTACGCAGATCCTGCTCGCCCATTTCCCGGTTATCTTCGGCGTTTTCTACCGCCTGCAAAATGGCTGGATGGCCGCCAGCAATCAGCCCTACGACCTGCTCACGCGGAGTTCCATAAGTTGGCGGGCACTCACTTGCATCCAGAATCCCCAGACGCCCGGAAGTCCCTGCCCCGCTGTAGATAAGCCTGCCGCCGTGAGCAAAAGCCTCAACGACCTTATCCACCGCCTGCGCGATTTGCGGCAGCGTAGCCTCCACCGCCAGCGGCACCTGCTTATCTTCGTTATTGATAACCGCAAGCATTTCTAAAGTAGGCAGCGTATCGATCGCCGCGCTCGCCGGGTTGCGGCTCTCGGTGACCAGCTTGGTTAAATTAATCTTCATCGGGACATCCATTAGTGTGTTCTGCTGTGCATAGTATGGAATATTTTATTCCATGTGCGTGAGCATAATCACGAATATTTTATTCCAAACGAAGGGGAATAGCGGAATAACCCGGGAGGAAAAGCCGCCCCTGTGGGCGGCGAAAAAGGGAAATCAGGCAATGCGGGCGAAACCGGCTTCCAGGTCGGCTATCAGTTCTTCAACGTTTTCCAGGCCGATGTGCACACGCACCAGCGTGCCGGTGAAGTCTACCTTTCCGGCCGGGCGAATTTCGTTCAGCTCTTCCGGCTGGTTTGCCAGGATAAGCGATTCAAACCCACCCCAGGAATACGCCATATGGAACAACGTGAAATTATCGAGATAACCGGCAAGCTGCTCGTCCGACAGGCGATTTTTCAGCACAAAGGAGAACAGGCCGGAGCTGCCGGAAAAATCACGCTCGAAGAACGGGTGCCCCGGGCATTCGGCCAGCGCGGGATGATTCACCCGCTCCACCAGCGGATGAGCCGACAGCCAGCGGGCAATCGCGATGCTGCTTTCCTCATGCTGCTTCAGCCTCACGCCCAGCGTACGCAGGCCACGGGCGGCCATATACGCCGTATCAGCATCAAGCGTCTGGCCCATCAGGTATGAGTTCTCACGCAGGCGATCCCAGCAACGCTCATTGGCCACCGCCGTGCCCAGCATGCCGTCCGAATGGCCGATGGTGTATTTGGTTCCCGCCTGAATCGAAATATCCACGCCGTAATCCAGGGCGCGGAACAACACGCCTGCGGCCCAGGTGTTATCCAGCATGATGACAATTTCCGGGTTAACGGCGCGGATTGCCTTAATCATGCCGGGAACGTCCTGAACTTCCATGGTAATAGAACCGGGAGACTCCAGGAAAACGACCCGGGTATTCGGCTGAATAAGCCCGGCGATCCCGGCTCCGATCATTGGATCATAGTAAGTCGTTGAGACATTGAATTTACTCAGGATCTTATTACAGAAGTCCTGCGTTGGCTCATAGGCCGCGCCGGTCATCAGGATATGGTCTCCGCCGCTGACGAAGGCCAGAATCGCGTTGGTGACCGCAGCCGCGCCGCACGGATAAAGCGAGCACCCGGCTCCGCCTTCCAGGTCGGTCATCGCCTTCTGGAAGGAAAAATGCGTCAGCGTGCCTCTGCGCCCGTAAAACAGCTCGCCTTTCGCCCGGTTGGCGGTGGCAAATTTTTTGTCTTTAACACTGTCAAAAACCAGCGAAGAGGCGCGCTGAATTACCGCGTTTACCGCGCCCTGGGTATAGCGTTTTTCACGCCCTGCGGTGACCAGCTGGGTTTCAAGATGCATTTTCTTTTTCATAAGATTCTCCCGTTATTTCCTTAATTCATTCCATTCAGATGACTTAACCAGCGAGACTATCTGCCGCCAGCGGGGCGCTTGCTGCGGGTTCACCGCACTTCTTTCCGGCGAAGCGTTCAACAATTTGTGCCGCATTAAGATCGTGGATAACGTTGATGAGCGTGGCGGGTGCGTCAGTTATGGTGCCGAGCACCACCAGCAGCGGGATGGCCTCCATCGGCAGGCCGAGCGTGGTGACGATAAAGATTTCCCCGAGGAAGGCTCCGCCCGGTACGCCACCAACGATAATGGCGGACAGCACGGCAATCAGCATTGCGAGGAAGAAGGTTTCGCTGGTAAACGGCAGGCCGAGTACCGAATAGATAAAGACGATTTTCAGCGCGGCAATCATCGCTACGCCGCCTTTATTGAGATTCACCAGCAGCGGAATAGAGACATCGACAATTTCAGGATTGATGCCCATCGCCTTGCCCGCGCGCAGCGTAACCGGCAGCGTACCGAGCGAAGAGCAGGTGCCCAGCGCGGTCGCTGAAGGCTCAATAGCGTGCCGCCAGAAGGCCTTCACCGCCGGCACTCCGCCGCCAATCCACGAGTAGAAAATGGAACCCAGCACGTAGTAGATAAGGGTTGCGGCCATAAACAGCCCGATTGCGCGAGCGAAGGTCATTAGCAGCCCTGCGTCCTGGCTCGCCATAGTGGCAGCGAAGTAACAACCCAGGCCAATTGGTGCCACCTTCATGATAATTGAGACAATTTTCATGATAACGGTGTTGGCATCTTGCAGCAGGGCGGCGATGCGTTTGCCCGCATCCGCCGACTGGCCAATCGCCACCCCGGCGATAATAGCGATGACGATCAGCGCCAGAATGTTCGACTTGGAAAACAGGCCAACGAAGTCGCTGGTGGTCACCATGCTGACAAAATCCATCTCTCCCGCGCCGCTTTTAACCGAGTGGGAGAGATCGATAGTCACGCCCTGGGCCGGGTTGTACCAGAGCGCCAGCAGCACAATGCCCGCGGCAGGAATAAGCGCCATGGCGATGGACACAATAAAAATAACCACCATGATGCGGCCAAGCCGCTTGAGGTCGGTCATTCCCGCGATAGAAGACATCACGCTGACGCCAACCAGCGGCACAATTATCATAAACAACAGATTGAGGAATATTTGCCCGATGGGCTGTAATTTAATGGCGTAAGACGGGGCATAAATACCCAGCAGGCCACCGATAATAAGCGCAAATAAAAGAACGAATGATGATTTGTAGGGTTCGAGGCGTGTCCACATAAAGGATACCTTCTCAATAAAAGTAATAATAACTGGGACGAAAATCACAATTACCAACTGCTGCAATTAAATCCCCGGGGCTTTTGTGATGTAAATCACTAATGATGTATAAAATTCATTTTCCAACTTCTTTATTTACCTCAACTCAATAGTTACACTTTTATAATTGGATTGGTATGGGGAATTAATACCATTTCCGCAAATCACTTGTGAGTAAAAGGAAATAATGAGCGCGCCAATTTCACTCAAACACCTTGAGGTTTTCGTCAAAATTATCGACTGCGGGGGGCTGACTGAAGCGGCTACTCAGCTCAGCGTCTCGCCTTCTGCGGTGAGCAAGAGCCTGGCGGCGCTGGAGGATTTACTGGGCACTACATTGATAAAAAGAACCACCCGCAGCATTACGCTTACCGATGCTGGGCAATATTTGTTTAACCGCGCTAATAAGTTAATTAAGGAATTTGACGATACGCTGAATACCACATCCAGTTATTACAACAATCCACAGGGGGAATTACGCATAACCTGCTCTATTGCCTTCGGCTATGCCAGACTGGTCAACCTTGTGGATAAATATCGGGCGCATTTTCCGGATGTAAATCTTTATATCGACCTAAACGATAACTTTATTAATCTTAATGAATCCGACTTTGATATCGCCCTGCGAATATCCACCTCTCCGCCGCAAAATTACGCCATGCGCAAGCTGGCCCCTGTGCGCTGGGCCTACTGCGCCACCGCGGACTATCTCAGCAAGAAAGGAATGCCGGGCAAACGCACCGACCTGGTGACCCACGACTGCCTGGTTTACCCCGGGCTGACGCCGTTAATTAAAACCACCGACGAACACGATCGGCAGCATCAGTTAAAAATGCGCACGCCCATCCAGGCGAACAGCAGCCTGGTATTGCTCAAATCGGTGCTGGAAAACCAGGGCGTGGCCTACCTGCCCACTTACCTGATTGGCGACCATATTCAAAAAGATGAGCTCACCCCCCTGCTGCTGGACGGCATCATCACCTATGAAACCCACGCGCTGTACGCCCTCTACTTCCCGAGCAAATACAGCAACCCAAAGGTCAGATCGTTTATTGATTTCCTGGTTGAGCAACTTGCGCCGCAGCCAGCCTGGGACAGCTGGATACCTTAACGAGGCAGAAGTGGTTTGCAGTCAAACATAGCAAGGCTGCTTAGCCGGCACGATAAGTCGTGTAAATCTTTTGTACTTCAGGATTATCCAGGCTTTCATATGAGACATTTTCTTTGTCCAACCCATCCAGCCCTCTGATACCGCCGATAATCTGCGGCCAGCTATCACGGCTGGCAATACTGACGACAAAGGGTTGCAGATATCTATCCAGATGCCGTTTAGAAGGCTCCCCGATCTCATTGCTGAGCGCCCGCAGATAATCATCTTTATTGGTCTGCGACCAATTGATGGTAAATCCGGCCCGAAAAGCCAGTTCCATAAATACCAGCAGAATAGTGCGACCATTTCCGTCAAGAAAAGGGTGAGCAAAAGCCAGTAGCCCCATGACTTCACCCGGTTTGTTACGAAAGCTTGCCTGGTTACTTGCCAGAGAAAGCGCATATTCAGCCGCCCGGCGAATAGAATCGGGGCGTTCAAAAACAGTATGACGGGGGTTATCCTGAGAGCCTTTAAAGACGGCCAGATGCGGGACCAGATCATTGCGATCTTTTCCCGCCCAGGGATAGAAATCTGAGAAAAGAATTTCGTGGACTTTAAGAATCGATGAGTAGCTTACGACTTCCGTCTCAGCCAAATAAGCGAGTGCATCTTCAATACTTAACTCGAAAACAAGATGTTCCGCTCTTTTGACCTCATCAGGTTCTTTAAGCTGAAGAGCGTTTTGGAGGTATCCTGCTTTCGTAAAGTCACCAAAGGGGTCAAAAGTCATGCATTAATTATCTTACGAAAATGCCTTTGCTCACTAAAATAACGCCCCTGGATCTCAATAATCTCGGCTTTAGTTAGCACACCCCTTCTTCTGAGATTAACGAGTAATTGTTCCACATCATCCAGCTCCACAATATCGTCAGCAAGGCCGGTAATAGCAACGGCCATACGGCTTATGTCATCACGACCTGGTGTAACATCATGATCTTCAGCTATTTTTTTAACATAGTTTGCAACACTTTCGAGCATCATCTCGGCCATAGAACACCCCTCAGTTGTTGGTTAAATTTTAGCACATCGGGATAATGATGTCTCCAGGCGGCACTGGCTCGCCCCGACCAAGCTCAAACACTCTTCAGGTAGCAAAACTCAACGGTGCCTTGCCAACAAAGCCGCCTCGACTTTGGCTCGCGCATCGTCAAAACGGGGGCTGCGGGCCCTGAGCACTTCTTTCTCCCATAACGGGTTCAGCGGCACATGGTAGCCTGCGTTTTTGGCCTGCATCACCAGCTCCGCAAGCTCATCTTTGTTCTCTATTACGCACAGCGCGTTGAAGCGCCCTATCCTGCCGGGCAGAGCGAAGGTTGCCGGGTAATTACTTTCCGGGTCGGTAACCGGGTTAGCGCTGTCCGTCGCGTGGTGGACCACCGGCTCGCCTTTGCCCACCAGCGCCTGATTAATCACGCCGACCATATGCCGTACCCGTTGCGACGAGTTGCCCATCTCTTCGTCGCTCTTGCGGTAGAAGCTGGAGGCGTCTTCGTAGTCGCGCCTTAGCTCCGGGTGAAGTGGGAGCTTACTGTAGTTTTCCAGCCGCTGGCGGAAGATCTGATGCGAGACGTCCGGCACCTGCAAATTGTCCTCCCGCCCCAGGTCGCGGACGTGCGGGGCGATAAGCATTAAATCGTAATCTGCGGTGAAGGCTTGCGCCTGCGAATGCGGGGCAAGCACCTCAAGCGGCACGCCTTTGTGCAGGATGCGATAACGCGCTTCTCCGGGGCCCGGCAGCCGCTGCGCTTCAAACTCATAATGCTCTCCGCTTGGCCCACTGGAGCGGACTCTGCAAACGCCTTTTGCATCTTCGGCAGAGAATTGCCCGAGCATGCCGTTCTGAAACAGGCTTTGCAGGCGGCTTTGGGAGACGTCCAGCGGCACTGCCGCCGCATAGCCTTCGCGTATGCAGGACTGCGTTTGCTGGTTGAATTTGGCTATGCGCTCGCCTACGTCGCGCTCCAGTTTGCTGAAACGCTGGTCCACGCAGATAAACCCCGCCTGCGGCCCCCAGGAAGCGCTTTTCCCCTTGATATGGAACCCCTTGGTCGGGTGCCCCGCCGCAATCAGGTCCGTCGCCAGTTTATCTACCGGGCGAATACCGATGATGCAGTTGTATTCAGAGGCAACGCGCTGCAAAGGCAGAAGATGGGTGGGCACCATCCCCGTTTTAGCCGTGATCTGCGCGATCTGCTGCTCAAGCGCGTTGCGGCCAGGCCTGCTGGCAGCCTGCGTGGCACTGGCAGGAGGGCTGAAGGGAACAAGAGGAACGCCAACTTTCATTACGGGCCAGCTCCGGTGGGCATCAGGTATTTATCCAGCCCTGGCCTCGCCGGGGCAGCATCACGCAAAGGCACCAGGGTGGCGTGTGCTGCCCCTTTGCATCACCGTTAAGTGTTGTCTTTCACCGTTTCAGTTCCACCGTTGGTTTTCACCGAGGCGATACCCTTCTCGCGCGAGGCTTCGCTGGCGTACATCTGGCTGGTGCCAATCACCTGATGGTTCCCGGCTTTGAGGTTGAAATAGAACTTACCGTTGGCGGCAACCTTCCTGTCGTAGCGCTCATCTAAGGGGCTATTGGTGCGCACGGAGGCAATGCCGTTATCCGCCGAGCTGCGCGTTGTATACAGCTCGCTGGTGAGAATGACTTCGCCGTTTCCGGCCTTGAGAACGAACTTATATTGCCCGTCGCTGCTTTTGCTTAAGTCGAACCAACCTGACATGTTAACTCCTTGATTAAAATCATAAACAGTTAATGGATTGGGTGAACTACAAAATGAGTATGTACGAAAAACCTGCAACCTGCTTATTCCCGCTTTTACCCGGCCGGGACAAATGTCCTGACCGTTACGCCGATTTAAGATCCCGCTGGCAGTTTTCAGGCTAATCTGTTGGCAACGCAGGACGGGCGTCCTGTCCTTATTTGACGGGAAATTTTATATTGAGCAGCATGAAAAGCGAGAGCAGGCAGAGTGACTGGCTAAGCGTCATCGAACGAGTGACCGGCGACCCGGTGCTGTACGAACTGTTGAAGTATTGCCCCCTGGATATTTTACGCAGCTGGCAGCTGAAGCAGTTTCCCCGCGGGGCGCTAGTTTTCCACCAGGGTGAAATATGCGACGAATTTCACCTGATAATAAAAGGCGAGATTGACGTATTTACCACCGCCGACGATGGCCGCAAATACTCCCAGGCGCGCTATAAAAAAGGCGACATGCTGGGCGAACTGGAGATATTCGAACAGCGCCAGTACATCTGCTCGGTGGAAGCGGTTAGCGATGCGGCGTTATTAGTTTTAGCCCGGGAAGATTTTTGCCGCTGGCTGGCGTTAGATAACTACTTTAATCAAAAAATATTACAGGCCGTTAGCCACCAGTATTACCAGCTATCGAAAAAGGCCGGAGAAGACATTCTTTATTCGTTACATCAGCGTATTTGCCTGGTTTTATGGCAAAAGTTCCTGCAAATGGGGAGCAATACGCCCCAAAGCATTGTGATTAACAAGCAGCAATTAAGCGAGCAATTCGCCGTTGCGCCGCGCAGTATTAACCGGATTTTATCCGAACTGCGGGAAGAAAATATTATCGCGATTAACGGCGAGCAGATTCAGGTTATTGACCCGCAGCGCCTGCACCAGCACGCCGAACATTAACTAAAACGATAAACCCGGAGCCCTTTTAAATGGCTCGCTCTACGACCAGGTAAAACACCATGACCCAACTCCAGCCCCATATCCGGCTCAGCCGGGAGATGACGCACGCCCGTTATGCGCTGCTGCCGGGCGACCCGAAACGCGTGGAACACGTCGCCAGACATCTGGACAACATGGAAGACTTTGGCAGTAACCGGGAATACCGCTCCCTGCGCGGCTGGTTCCGGGGCGTGGAAGTCCTGGTGATGTCCACCGGCATGGGCGGGCCTTCAACCGCCATCGCCGTGGAAGAGCTGCGCCAGATTGGCGTCACCAACCTTATCCGCATCGGCAGCTGCGGTGCGATGCAAAACCATATTCGCCTCGGCGACCTGGTGATTGCCACCGCCGCCGTTCGCGACGAAGGCACCAGCAAGATGTACATCGACCCCGGCTACCCGGCCTGCGCGGACATCGGCCTGGTACACCACATGGCGCGGCAGGCTAAACACCTGGGCTACCCGAGCCACTGCGGCTATGTGCGCAGCCACGACAGCTTCTACACCGAGCGGGAAGACGAGATTAACCAGTACTGGTCCGCCAAAGGCATTCTGGCGGCGGACATGGAAACCGCTCCGCTGATGGTGGTCGGCTCGCTGCGCGGAATGCGTATTGCCTCGGTGCTTAACGTGGTGGTTGAACACAGCGGCAGCCTGGAAGAAGGCATTAATAACTACCAGCAACAGGAACATACCTGCCAGCAGGGTGAATCCCGCGAGATCTTACTCGCCCTCGAAGCGCTCTACCTTGACAGCCAGGAGCAGTAATCATGGATTTCTTCAGCATTAAGAATGTGATGGTCACCATCCCGCTCGGCGAAGGCGGCTACGCGCTGTCCTGGATTGAGGCCATCGGCACCGTTTTCGGCCTGCTTTGCATCTGGTTTGCCAGCAAAGAGAAAATAATTAACTACCTGTTTGGCCTGATTAACGTCACGCTTTTTGCCGCGATCTTCTTCCAGATCCAGCTTTACGCCAGCCTGCTGTTACAGGTGTTCTTCTTCGCCGCCAACCTTTACGGCTGGTACGCCTGGAGCCGCCAGAACGAGGCCAACGAAGCCGCGCTGAAAATCCGCTGGCTGCCGCGCAGCAAAGCTATAACCCTGGCACTGATTTGCGCCGTCGCCATCGCCCTGATGACCTTCTTTATCGACCCGGTATTCGCGGTGCTGACCCGCATTGCGGTGGGCGTGATGCAAAGCCTCGGCGTGGCGGTAGAAATGCCTCAGCTCCAGCCGGACGCCTTCCCGCTCTGGGACTCGGCAATGTTGATCCTCTCCATTGCGGCCATGGTGCTGATGACGCGTAAATACGTTGAAAACTGGCTGCTGTGGATAGTCATCGACGTGATCAGCGTGGTTATCTACGCCATTCAGGGCGTGTACGCCATGTCGCTGGAGTACATCCTGCTGACGGCAATTGCGGTGATGGGTTCCGTGGCGTGGATTAAGAGCGCTAAGCTGATTGGCTCCCGGCCTCTGGAATAATTAGTGTTGTTTATCGGGGCCGCTTAGCGGCCCTGACTTTTCAAGCCACCAACTCTGCTCATCCTCACATTACCGGCCTGACAACCGGCACTTCTGATTGACACAATACTTCAGCAAGAGTTTACTTATTTTTATTTAGTGGCACCCAGAGTTAATCTATGTCGTCAAAATTAAACTGGCTTTTGCAAAATCTTCTGCCCGGAGATCTCGTCCTGCAATCGTGGATGACCCGGCATGGCATCAGCCCGTCACTGGCACATAAATACGCGCAAAATGGCTGGTTAAACAAATTGCGTGCCGGTGTCTATGCGCGTGCGGGGCGGCAGCCGGAATGGAGCGATGCCGTTTTTTGCCTGCAACATCAGCTCTCCATCCCTGTTCGCCTTGCGGGCTTGAGCAGCCTTTCTTACCAGGGCCGTTCGCATTACCTGCAACTTTCGCAGAAGCAGGTTTGGCTGACCGTAGAAGGCAACGTAGCCCTGCCGAAATGGTTCAGGGAATTTCCGGGTGTGGAATGGCTGATTATTTCCGGCCTGAAGCTACCCAATCCTGGCGAAAAATACCGGACCAAATGCGAAGTAAGCGGCAAAACGCTCACGGCCAGCACGCCAGAGCTGGCGGCCTATGAAATACTCAGCGCAGTGCCGGGGAATATATCTTTTGAGCATGCCGCAGAATTGTTTCAGGGGTTGATCAATCTCAACCCGCGCAAGGTGCAGCACCTGCTATCTGTAAGCCAGTCGGTTCAGACAAAGCGACTGTATCTGTTTTTTGCTGATTACTATCAGCATGCCTGGGGTAAAAAGCTGGAGAGAGAGCATATCGATTTAGGCGCAGGAAAAAGACAGGTAATCCCCGAAGGGAAGCTGGATAAGCGTTACCAAATAACGATCCCCGAGGCGTTTTACAACAAGGAGAATTAATATGGACAGGAGTTCACCTTTTTACCGACAGGTCGCTCTTCTTGTTCGAACCTTGCCTGTAGTCGCTCTCGAAAACTGTTTTGCCCTGAAAGGCGGCACAGCAATCAATCTGTTTGTCCGCAATTTTCCCAGACTTTCTGTCGATATTGATCTGGCATATATCCCTCTCGAAAATAGAGATGAGGCACTGCCTCATGTTAGAGAAGCCCTTTCGCGAATAGCCTCCATACTGGAAACCCAAAGCGGGCTGAACGCAGTTCTACAAACCAATAATTCGGATGAAATGCGCATTATTGTTAGCTCTGAAGATGCACAGATTAAAGTTGAAGTCTCCCCTGTTGCACGTGGAACGCTATACCCGCCAGATGAACGGGATATTGTCGAAACAGTTGAAGATGAGTTTGGCTTTGCCGCTATCCAGGTCGTCTCACTTCCCGATCTGTACGGTGGGAAAATTTGTGCAGCATTAGACCGCCAGCACCCCAGAGATTTTTACGACGTGAAAATGTTGCTCGAAAGCCAGGGGATCGACCGCTCTATATTCAATGGTTTTATAACTTATCTGCTAAGCCACCCTCGCCCACTCGCCGAAGTTCTGGACCCTCGATGGAAGGATATTTCACAACTCTTCAGGAACGAGTTTTACGGCATGACGTTTAACGAAGTCGCGCTTGAAGAACTAACGGTAATACCGGAAAGGATGTTGTCCGCCCTGAAGGAGCAATTCACCCACCGGGATTTTGATTTCTTACTCTCATTCAAAAATGGAAAACCTGACTGGGCGTTAGCACCTGAAAGCCAGATCCAGCACCTGCCAGCCGTGCAGTGGAAACTGAGGAACATAAACAAGATGTCTGCCAGCAAGCATGCGAAGTCCCTGGAAAAGCTGGAAAATATTCTGACTAAATGGCTCTATTAGTTTACTTATATCCACATACTTACACCCAAAGCACCACTATGAAGTAAAAAGTAAACTTTCCCGTAAGCATTAATACAGTGGGGCTTAGCAACCCTTTTCTCGTCAGATATATCTGATATATAAAGCCTGATGAAAATAAAAAGCTTTTTGTTAATCTCGTTACTTTAAGCGACGGGGCACGCCTCTCTCAGCTTAATCATCTATGCTTTATTCACGGCTTAGCAGCTTCATTATTTTTAACGATTGTTAGACGACTATATTCACTTCCCTGAATCTCTGTTTACCCGTTTTAAATTTTCATTCAGACATAATCCTCCAATCAACCATGACCGCAGGATAACCTTATGAAAATATTATTTTTTAAAATCTTCAGGCTGATATTTACGCCACAATTTTACCTATCAGAGCAATCAAACAAGCGTGAGAACAGTTTGTTATAACCAGCTGGCTGCGGCGTATAAGACCGCAGCAGAAAATGTTGCGACATCTGTCTCTGTGCACCATCAGATAAAAATACAGGGTTAACTATGTACATGTTAAAAACGCTAAAACAGACGCTTTGTATTGCCGCCCTGGCCTGTACCGGCCTGGCGCAGGCAGCCACCGTAACCATGAACACCGTGGACGCCAGCGGTGCCTCCACCCCGGCGGGCACCGTTGAATACCACGCCACCCCGTATGGCGTGCTGTTCACCCCGAACCTGAAAGGCCTGCCGCCGGGTATCCACGGGTTCCACGTTCACACTAACCCGAACTGCGGCCCGGCAGTGCAGGACGGCAAAATGGTGGCGGGCCTGGCGGCTGGCGGCCACTTCGACCCGGCGCATACCGGGAAGCATGAAGGCCCGTGGGGCAATGGCCACCTCGGCGACCTGCCGGCCCTGTATGTGGACAGCGACGGGACGGCAACCTACCCGGTGCTGGCCCCGCGCCTGCGGCTGGCCGACCTTAAAGGCCACTCGCTGATGGTCCACGCCGGGGGCGATAACCACTCAGACCACCCGGCAATGCTGGGCGGCGGCGGCGCACGTATTGTTTGCGGAGTCACACAATGAGAAGCGGCCTCTTAAGCGCGGCCTGCCTCACGCTGATGGTGAGCGGCTTACCGGCCCTGGCAAACGCGGCTGCCCCCTCCATAGACGCGCCAAAAGGCGAGCACCTGCAAACCGAGCTTTATGCCCGTGGCGTGCAGATTTACCGCTGCGCGGCGGCGGACGCAGATGCGAAAACCGGCAGCTGGGTGTTCCAGGCCCCGGAAGCGGACCTGTTCAGCGACAAAGGCCTGAAGCACCTGGTCGCGAAACACTTTGACGGCCCGCACTGGCAGGCAACGGACGGCAGCGTGGTAGCCGGAACGGTAAGCGCCACTCGCCCGGCGAAAGATAAAGGCGCGATCCCGTGGCTGCTGCTGACCGGCAGCGCTGAACCGCAGCCGGGCCTGTTCGCCAGCGTGAGCAGCATCCAGCGCGTGGACACCCACGGCGGCGTGACCGGGCAAACGGCCTGCGACCCGGCCACCTTTGGCGCAACGCTGAAAGTGCCCTACACCGCAACCTACCGTTTTTACAGCAAATAACCGCCAACAAAGTCCTGGCTGCGGAGCCGGGACTTTTGTTTAATGGGCGCGACTATGTGAACCAGGGCAGGCGTTTATGAAAATCCTAAAAAGCGGCATCCGGGATGTGATTGCAGGCGACGACGTAACGGTTGTTGAGCCGGTTAACCTCTACGAATGCACGCTGCACAGCGGCGTATTCGTCGGGCCGTTTGTTGAGATACAGCGTAACTGCGTTCTCGGCTCCGGCACGCGGGTTCAGTCCCATTCGTTCCTGTGCGAGAACGTCACCACCGGCAAGAACTGCTTTATCGGCCACGGCGTCACCTTCGCCAACGACCTGTTCCGCAGCGGCAGGCCAGACCCCAACCCGGAGAGCTGGATAGCCATCACCCTTGGGGATAACGTCACCCTGGGCAGCGGCTGTACCATCCTGACGGCGCATATATGCAGCGGCGCGGTGGTTGGGGCAGGCAGCGTGGTGACGAAGGATATTCTGGTGCCCGGGGTTTATGTTGGCAGCCCTGCCCGGCTGGTGCGAGAGCTTTAAACGCTGGCGTTAACCTTGCCCCACATAGAACAGAGCGGAGGCTACGGTATCTTTACCAAGCATTGAGTTTGATTATGCATTTGAAGGTGTTGGAGCGGCGATGATCAACAACATAAAAGGGACTTGATAATGAAATAATGAACAGCACCCCACTAATACTCTGAGATCCTGTTCAGGAGAGGATAATTTTATTTTTATCACACTTTTCATTCTTCTTTCTTTGGCTTCATCCATGCATCATCATATCTGATATTGCCTTTAACATAATTCCATTCAATTCCACGAAACCTGACACCGATAACCTCATGCATATTAGGTGTGGAGCTACCAGGGTAATATACGTGGGTGAAATCTACAGAAGAGATAACAACACTATCGAGTGTGATATTATAAATTTCCGCCTCTATTCCGGCATCAATGATTTCATAATATTTGATAACAGCCTTCTGTAAACGTCTGCTTTCACACACGGCTATAGCAAGGTAAGGACTGATTTTATCTAGTTGTTTATGCAAGATTACAGCATCATGTTGCCGTGTTCCCGTCATACTTCCTGTAAAACTATCAACACTTTGCCTTACCCCGTAGCTACTGTTCATAATCTCTATAGCTCCTTCTCTACCGGGTGCCATACAATTACCAACAATTTGCATTCCATTTTCATCATAAAGAAATAAATAAGCCGGTAACGACATTATTAATACTCCATATTTGTGAGCTGTCCATTGTTGTCAATGAAGAATCGGTGTATATAGTTTTCATTATTCAGGCCATAAGAAACCGTATAGCTATAACCATAGTTCCATTTAACATTGATGCAATCATCAGGATATGAGAGGTGTAGCCCTTCATCATATTTTACCATCGTGTATCCTTTCTCCTGGTTTGACTCTACCCGGTAATAATCCAACACATCATTTTTATCAACGCTGAAACAGAGTCTTTCTCCATTAATATAAGTAAATTTTGCATGTGGTGCCGGTTTACCGCCTGGGCAACCCGCAAGAACAAGAACCACAGGAAGCATATAAATTATTCTTCTCATCCGGGAAATCCTTTTAGAATCGCTTTGTATCTTGAAATCAGTGAATAAACGGATTCACCAGAGTTATAGTCACGATACTCATGTAAATTGCTGTGGACAGATAGACCATAATTAAATAAAAGCCAATAATCACTGACTATTGATGCTTGCTGCTCTAACCCGTAGTGAAGTAAATCAGCTTTATCTAAGCTGTAGCTGTAATCGGCAAGTCTGGAGAACATCCCCCTTGTTCTGACAAACATCCCCTTCTGCGATTGCCATACATGCATCATCTCATGCATGAATCGGTGTTTTTTCTGTATCTCAGCCTCTAAAGAAAAATCGGGAGAATAAGTACCCTCCCTGTACCACATTTCGCCATCAGGACTCATGGCTACATCGACTGGCTGGAGATTGAAGGGAAGATAACTTTCTCGATGCACCCAAACCTTGTTGTAATTAATGCTGTAACCGTAAAGCGCCTTAGCTAATGCAATCTCACCTAATGTTAATTGCCTGACTCCACCGGGTGCTATAGGTGTTCCCGATGTAGGCTTTATCCTTCCATCAACTGGCATTCAAAATCCCTTTTATGCATGGCATTATTGGTCATTTATCGTACTACCACGTAATCAGCAGAGGGAACCAGTTTCTGGGGGATTATTCTGAAATGGCAAAAAATCAGATAATAGTAACTAATAAGCCGCAATCAAGAATCACAAGTAAAGGACGTGATATCTACATCCGTAATCATTCACCTTTGTTATATATCGCGAAAAATCATAGCCCATATAATAAGTAACACCCGCATACTATTAATTATGACGAGCAGATCCTATGACTTACTCACATCGGTAAAATAATCCATTTATTCAAGCATCCAATAATAAAAATCATCCACACGACATTTAAATAAATTTAAAACTTGTGATCGGTAAATATTCTACGATATAAAAAAGCGGATAACATAAAAACATTAGTCATTTAACATCAATTAGTTAGCCATGTAAAAAGAAGCGATAACTTAAAGGACCAAGATTTTTTTACCGACTTGACTCTCATAACTATAAAGCTACGTTCTTCGTAGTATCCAGCCAATTTTATTTATTTTAAGTTAGATCACGCACTAAGAAATAACCGTTAAATAAATAAGTGGAGGGAGATATGAATGAGAATTGGCATTCGGCAGATATTATTGCGGGTTTACGTAAAAAAGGAACATCACTGGCAGCCGTTTCGCGAGCAGCCGGGCTGGCATCTTCAACATTAGCGAACGCGCTTACACGCCCCTGGCCTAAAGGCGAGTTTTTAATTGCCGGTGCGCTTGGTGTGCATCCGAGTGAAATCTGGCCGGATAGATACGCCACCCAGGGCGATAACCGCCAGCCCCGAGAAGCTTTGATACAAACATGCAGCCCCGACGTTAAAGATGGGGCGACGGAAAGTCATTAAAGATTCACCCTTTACGGTTGGTTTACCCTGACCAGCCATATCCATTCATCCATTATAAGATCGCGAAGGAATGCCGTTTATGAAATCTGAATTACTACGTACAATCGCTACATCAGGAACAACAAAAACGCCGAACCCAAAAAGCGCCAGCCGCCATTTACTGGCTGCCGGGAAAATTATCCTCAGCCTGGTAATCATCAGCTCTATTCCAGCCAGCTACGCCGCTGAACAAACTGCGGCCAAAGAAAGTGAATTGCTGGTGCTCACCCCTGGAAAAGTCGGAACCCCAAATAAAATCTACCCATCAGCAAAAGCACCAGAACTTACCGTTGCCACCTACAACATAGCGGCGGTACGAGTTGGCACAATCGACGCCGTAGCCAGGGCGATTAAAGCTTTAAATGCCGACATCATTGCCCTGAGCGAAGTGGATAAAAACACTCGACGCAGCGGCGACGTTAACCAGCTTGAGCAGTTAAAAAAGCTGACAGGCATGTACGGTGTGTTTGGGAAAACAATTGATTTTGAAGGTGGGGAATACGGCATAGCCGTGCTTTCACGATACCCAATCACCCGCCACGAAGCGCTCCCGCTACCATCGCCAAAAGTAGAACAGCGCATAATGCTGGCGACCGAAGTACAAAAACCCGGTTTCAGCAGCCCAATAGTATTCATCGCCAGCCATCTCGACTGGCAGGAAGACCCGGCCATACGCATGCAGCAAATGTACGCTATCAACGACTTTGCAGCCGGGAATATCACTTCCACCTTCCCCAACATTGAAACGTCGATAAAAATACTCGCGGGCGATTTCAACGATGTATCCGGAAGCCCGGTGATGCAGGGATTCCAGCGCTACTGGCAAAGCCTGATGCCGCCTGAGTTTGATGCCAGAACCTGGCCTGCCATAAACCCGGCCGCAGCCATCGACCATATCCTGACATTTAAAGGCCAACGCTGGGAAACTACCGAGATCCTTCTGCCTACAGGCAAGCAGCAGCAATTAAAAGGCATCAACTGGCCTGCGGTCAGCGATCATTTGCCTTTGGTTATGCGTTTGAAATTGCTGGAGCAGTGATTTTTTTCTGATGTTTGCGTTCACTAAAGGGGCTTTGTGCCCCTTTTCGCTGTTGAGTGTAGAAAACTCTATGGCATGACGGTGAAAGATTGAGTGCATGGAGAGCTTGAGGTATATCCCTTTGGGATATGGCCTGAGCGATATGTTGGGGAGAAAGGGGTGATTGTTGATCGGGCAAAACGCATCAGATAAGCACTATTCCTTTCACTATGTGGAAACATAACCGATTGTTTCCACATCTCAATAGACTTTCCTCTCAACTATCAGTGCTATCAAATGTATAAATAAGGCTCGTATAATCCTCTGATGCGATAATTCGTTCGTTGAGGGATAAACGTGCAAAACTACAAAGTCATCACTCCACTCTTTCCTACTTATGCTCAGGCTAGCGCGATGATGAAAGCCACTTCCGGGGTCCAGCTGCAATTCGTCCGGAACATGATTACGGCCATTCATGAGCAAACAGGCACGCCGCAAAACCCTGTGGACTGGTCAGAGCCGGATAGCTGGATTAAAGCCCGCCTCAAGGGTGAAGATGCTGATTTAGCCCAGACAATCTGGAATACCGACGAGCATATTTTAAACCCACGGCACAGCTACGGATGCTATCTGTTTCTCAACCTCCCAAAGTTTGACCTGATGGAAACCACGGCTGAGGGTGCCTGGGTGCCCACAGAGACCGGCAAACTTTTTCTAAAAGGTGATGAAAAAGTTCTGCGATCCCTGGACGATCAGGAAGGTTTGCTGCAGCTTCTGGAACTGCTGGCAGGCCGCGAAATGGCTAAACGTGCTGATTTGCTGCCTGAGTGGCAGGCGTTTTTGCATCAGCACTCAAAGTTTGCCTCGGCCAGCTCCATCAAAAGCACGCTTTATTCCCGTTTATACAATTTGATTGATCGGGGAATGGTCGCTCGCGAAGGCATGAGTTACCAGATAACTGACGCTGGCCGCCAGTGGCTTGGGAAAGCGCTTCCGGCCCGCAAGACAGATCCTCGGAAGGAGCTGCTGGAGGCGGTCAAACGCTACAACGAGAAGCAAAAAGAACTGCTTCATGAGCAAATCAGCACCATGAATCCTTACAAGTTCGAGCATCTTATCGGCCAGCTTTTGGAGGCGATGGGCTACGAGCAGGTTGAAGTCACCAAAGCCTCCGGCGATAAAGGCGTCGACGTTGTCGGCCAGGTTCAGGTCGGAATCACCACGATTACTGAAGTGGTGCAGGTCAAGCGCATGCAAGGCACCATCACGCGGCCTTTTATCGACCAGCTACGCGGGGCACTTCCCTACCATAAAGCCATTCGGGGCACGCTGATTACCACCGGTAAGTTTGCCGCTAAGTGCGCAGAAGCCGCGCTTTTCCCAGGGGCTGCGCCAATCACGCTTATCGACGGAGAGCGGCTGGTCGAGCTGTTGATTGAAAATAACGTCGGCATTCGCCGCAGCAATGCCGTTGAGCTGCTTGACGTTGATCTGCAGCTTTTTGATGAGTTTGAGATAGAGCAGTAAAAGCTCAATGACCTTTTCTGGTGGGGTGGAATGCCGTGCGAACGAGTAGCGGCTCTGTATAATCCTCCTCTATAACTGCAACTGTTTTGGTAACTTTCATGACTAACACAAACTTCTCTCAGACTGCGGCCTTTATCTGGGCCGTTGCCGACCTGCTTCGCGGTGACTTCAAACAATCCCAGTACGGGCGCGTGATCCTGCCCTTTACGCTGCTGCGCCGCCTGGAGTGTGTGCTGGCGGAGAGTAAGGACGCGGTGGTTGCAGAAGCTATAAAGCTGAAGTCCAGCCCGCTGCCGGAAGAAGGCAAAGAGAAGCTTTTGTTACGCGCGACCAATAACCTGTCGTTCTACAACACCTCCCCGATGGATCTCGGCAAGATGGGGCAAAACGATATTAAAGCCAACCTCGAGAACTATATTCAGTCGTTCTCAAAGGATGCGCGCGAAATCTTCGAGCACTTCAAGTTCAGCGAATTTGTTGGCCTGCTGGAAGACGCTAATCTGCTCTACAAAGTGGTGAAAAAATTCGCCACCACCGATCTCAGCCCAAAGGCGATTTCCAACCATGAAATGGGCCTGGTGTTTGAAGAGCTAATCCGTCGGTTTGCGGAAAGCTCCAACGAGACGGCCGGGGAGCACTTCACCCCGCGCGATATCGTGCGTTTAACCACTTCTCTGGTCTTTATGGAAGATGATGAAGCCTTGTCTAAGGACGGCATCATCCGCACCATTTACGACCCGACGGCAGGTACAGGCGGCTTCCTCTCTTCCGGCATGGAATACGTGCATGAGCTGAACCCCAATGCGGTAATGCGCGCCTTTGGTCAGGAGCTGAACCCGGAATCCTACGCCATCTGTAAAGCCGACATGCTGATCAAAGGCCAGGACGTCAGCCGCATCAAACTGGGTAACACCCTTTCTAACGACCAGCTCCCGCAGGATCAGTTCGACTACATGCTGTCTAACCCGCCGTTTGGCGTGGACTGGAAGAAGATCGAAGGCGAGATTAACGACGAGCATTCACAGAAAGGTTTCAACGGCCGTTTCGGGCCGGGACTGCCGCGTGTTTCAGACGGCTCGCTGCTGTTCCTGATGCACCTGATCAGCAAAATGCGCGACAACCACAATGCGGATGGCACCGTGAGTAACGGTGGGCGTATCGGGATTATCCTTAACGGTTCCCCACTGTTCACCGGCGGTGCGGGCAGCGGTGAGAGCGAAATCCGTCGCTACATTCTGGAAGCCGACTTGCTGGAAGGCATTGTCGCGCTGCCAACGGACATGTTCTACAACACCGGCATTGCCACCTACGTCTGGATCCTCTCCAACAAGAAAGCGCTTGAACGTAAAGGCAAAGTACAGCTGATTGATGGCACCAATCTGTGCGGCAAAATGCGTAAATCGCTGGGTTCGAAGCGCAACCTGATGGGTGAAGACGATATCAAGCTGATCACGCAGACCTTCGGTGAGTTTGAGGTGGTCGATGCCACCACTCTGGAAGAACTGTGTCTGGAAAAAGCCGCCGAGCAAAAATCCAACCGTGGCCGCCAGTCCACCACCACCAAAACCGAAGCGCCGAAAACCTTCGCCAGCAAAATCTTTAACAGCACAGACTTTGGCTATCGCCGCCTGACCATTGAACGCCCGCTGCGTTTATCTGCTCAGGTGACGGATGAGTCGATTGCGACGCTGCGCTTTGCGCCGAAGCCGTTTAGCGCACCGATGGAACGTCTGTATGAAGAGTTCGCAGCCCAATGGCAGGAAGAGACCTATGGTGATTTCTCCGAACTGGAAGCCGATGCGCGCGCCATCATCAAAGCCGAATTTGCCGAGCTGAAAGAGAAACAGATTAAAGATCTGCTCGACAGCAAACTGTGGCTGGCGCAGTGCGCCTTGATGGAAAAAGCGCAGCAGATTCAGACGGCTCTGGGTACGCAGGCGGGTGGCAAAACGCGGGTGAGCAATGACTTCAACCAGTTCCAGTTAACCCTGAAAGGGGCCATCAAAGCGGCTGGCGTTAAGCTGGACGCGAAAGAGAGCAAGCAGTTTATCGACGCCATCACCACCAAAAAACCGGATGCTGAGCCGGTGGTGAAGAAGGTGCTGAAAGAAGCCGCTCAGCCGCTGTACGGTGCGTTTGAATACAAAGGCAAGGTTGTTGAGTTCGAACAAGACGGCGAGCTGCGTGATAACGAAAACGTGCCGCTGAACCCGGCAGTGTCTACCAGCGACCTGATCGAAAACTACTTCAAAGCGGAAGTGTTGCCGCACGTGAATGACGCCTGGATCAACGCCGATAAACGCGATGCGAAAGATGGTGAAGTTGGGATTGTCGGTTATGAGATTCCGTTTAACCGCCATTTCTATGTCTATCAGCCGCCGCGCCCGCTCGAAGAAATTGATGCCGATCTGGATGCGGTCAGCGCCGAGATTATGAAGCTGCTGCAGGAGGTACATTCCTGATGGCTAAGTATAAGGCGTATCCGGAGTATAAAGAGTCTGGAGTTAAGTGGTTGGATAAACTTCCACTAAAGTGGTCCACAGAAAAAACAAAAAGAATGTTTTCTTTAAAAAGAAACTTGGTTGGACATTTATCAAATTCGTTTCAGCTTCTTTCATTAACTCTGAATGGGGTAGTCCCTCGTGATATATCTTCTGGAGAAGGGAAAATTCCTGCTAGTTTTGATACATACCAGTCAGTGCAAGCTGGTGATTTGATATTTTGTTTATTTGATATTGATGAAACACCTAGAACTATTGGTCTTGCAGAACAAGACGGGATGATTACTGGTGCTTATAATGTGTATAGTTGCATGGATAAATGTTTACCAAGTTATGCATATTATTACTTTTTACACATCGATTCATTTAAGGGGTTAAAGCCTTTTTATACTGGATTGAGAAAAGTTGTGAGAGCAGAAACATTCGGGTGTATTGAAATGCCGAACCCTTCGCTTTCAGAACAAGAAAAAATATGTTTATTCCTCGATCACGAAACCGCAAAAATCGACAATCTGATCGAGAAGCAACAGCAACTGATTGAACTTCTGAAAGAAAAACGACAGGCAGTGATTAGCCATGCCGTCACCAAAGGGCTGAACCCTGATGTGCCGATGAAAGATTCTGGTGTTGAGTGGTTGGGGGACGTGCCGGAGCATTGGGGAGTTACTAAATTAAAATGGGTCGGTCGAACTACTAGTGGTGGAACACCAACGACTTCTAAATTTGAAATTTATTATGAAGATGGTCATATTCCATGGATTAGGACTACAGATTTAAATAATGGTGAGCTTTTCGACACGCCAATTAGGATTACATCAAAAGCAGTAAATGATACAGCATGCTCGATTCTGCCGGTAGGAAGTGTGCTGCTAGGTATGTATGGAGGTGCGGGTTCTATAGGTAAGCACGCTATCCTACGCTTTGAATCTACAATAAATCAAGCCGTATGTGGTGTTTTACCGTGTGGAAGAGTATTGCCAGATTTTTTACATAAATATTATGAATTTTACCGACCTTTTTGGATGGTAGATGCGGCTGGCACAAGAAAAGATCCTAATATAGGCCAGGATAATATTAAGGAAGGAATTATTTTAATACCTCCTTTCGAAGAGCAAATCGAAATCAATAATCATATTGATAATATGCGTAATATTTATGAATGTATAATTGAAAATGCTCTTGAAGGGGTGGATTTACTACAAGAACGCCGTACCGCCCTTATCTCCGCCGCCGTCACCGGAAAAATCGACGTCCGTGACTGGGTTGCCCCGGATAAACAGGACGTTGAGGAGCCTCAGGAGGCCACCGCATGAGCATGGACAGCACCAAAGAGCTGATTTTCCAGAATGAGATGATTGCTCAGATGGAAGCAAAAGGCTGGATTTGCGACAAAGCAGAAGGCTACGATCGCGAACGTGCGCTGTACTCGCAGGATGCGCTGACCTTTGTGCAGACCACACAGCCGCAGGAGTGGGAGAAGTTTGCCAAAATTTATCCTACCGACACCGAGCGTCATTTCCTCGATGCGCTGGTGGCGCAGCTGAAAAAAGCAGACATCAACGCCACCGATATGCTTTCTCGTACCTACGGTACGCTCGGCGTGCTGCGTCATGGTATCAAAAGCCATAATGCGCGTTTTTCTCTGTGCCAGTTTAAGCCGGAACATAACCTTAATCCGGAAACTCTGACGCGCTATAAACAGAATATCTGCCGCATCGTGCCGGAGCTGGTTTACAGTCCGCATGCGTCGAACGTTGCATTTGAAGAAACGGGTGTTAAGGCAAAGAAATGGCGTATCGACCTGGTATTGTTCGTCAATGGCCTGCCAATTGCGACGCTGGAGCTGAAGTCTGAATTTAAGCAGACAGTGCAAAACGCCATCACACAATATAAGAAAACGCGTTTGCCGAAAGACCCCGGCACCAATAAACCCGAGCCGCTGTTGACCTTTAAACGCGGAGCGCTGGTGCACTTTGCCGTCAGCCAGTACGAAGTTTTTATGGCCACCAAACTCGACGGCGATAAAACCTTCTTCCTGCCGTTTAACAAGGGTACGCATAACGGCGGGGCGGGAAACGACATCCCGGAAAATGAAGACGACTACGCCACAAGCTACCTGTGGAATGAGGTGTTGCTGCCGGACAACCTGCTGAAAATTATTGCCAGCTTTGTGCACCTGCAAATAGAAGAAAAAGAAGAGTGGAACGGCCTGAAAGGCAAGAAAGAGAGCCTGATTTTCCCGCGCTATCACCAGTGGGACGTGGTGAATAAACTGCTCACCGCCGCGACTGTAGAAGGCACGGGCAATAAATACCTGATTCAGCACAGCGCGGGCTCCGGTAAATCCAATTCGATTGCCTGGACCGCGCATCAGCTTTCCCGCTTACACGACGAGAAAGGCGAAAAGCAGTTCCATTCGGTGATTGTTGTGACGGACCGAACGGTGCTGGACGATCAGCTCCAGGACACTATTTATCAGTTTGAACATCAGGACGGCGTAGTCGGGCGCATCAACAATAAAGAAGGCGACGGCTCGAAATCTGACAAGCTCGCGTTCGCGCTGGAAAACTCCCAGCCGATCATTATCGTCACCATCCAGACCTTCCCGTTTGTATTAAAGGCGATTGAAAACAGCGTCAGCCTCAAGCAACGTAAATATGCGGTGATTGCCGACGAAGCACACTCCTCACAAAGCGGCTCTACGGCACGGCAGCTGAAAGAAGTGCTGATGAAAGAAGAGGCGGATGACGATGTAGAGCTGTCTTCGGAAGATATTCTGGATGCCACCGTCGCCGCGCGTAAAGGCAGCAGCAACCTGAATTACTATGCTTTTACCGCCACGCCGAAGGCCAAAACGCTGGAGCTGTTTGGCCGCCGCCCTAACCCGCTTGAACCCGCCTCAAAAAGCAACAAACCCGAAGCGTTCCACGTTTATTCCATGCGCCAGGCCATCGAAGAAGGCTTTATTCTCGATGTGCTGAAAAACTACACCAACTACAAAGTGGCCTATAAGCTCCTGCAAAAACTGAACGATCCGGATCGGGAAGTGGACAGCAAAAAAGCGAAGGTCAGACTGAACCATTGGGTCACCCTGCACGACCATAATGTTTCGCAAAAAGTGAAAGTCATCGTCGAGCACTTCCGTAAGCATATCGCACATCTGCTTGGCGGGCAGGCCAAGGCCATGGTGGTCACCAGCTCACGTAAAGCCGCGGTCCGCTATAAGCTGGCGTTTGATAAATACATCGCCGAGAACAAGTACCAGAAGATTAGCGCCATGGTTGCGTTCTCCGGCGAGGTCGAATTCTTTGAAAGCGACCATAACAGCCTCGCGCTGCTGAACCAGAAGTTTACCGAAACGAACATGAATCCTGGGCTGAAAGGCCGGGATATGCGTAAAGCGTTCGATAGCGATGATTACCAGGTCATGCTGGTCGCCAACAAATTCCAGACTGGTTTTGATCAGCCTAAATTGTGCGCCATGTATGTGGATAAAGCACTGGGTGGCGTGGAATGCGTTCAGACGCTCTCACGCCTTAATCGGACTTATCCCGGTAAGAAAGAATCCGGGACCTTTGTGCTCGATTTCTATAACGACCCGGACGAAATTTTGGGCTCATTCCAGCCCTATTACCAAACGGCAGAACTGACCGACGTCAGCGACCCGCAGCAGGTTTTTGAGCTGTATGAGAAGCTGCGCACAAGCGGTATTTTCCTGTGGAACGAAGTGGAGCAATTCTGCGAGGCGTTCTTCACCAAAAACAAATCCAACGCGGCAATCAGCAATATCTGCAAACCTGCGGTGGAACGTTGGAAGCATCGCTATACCTCAGCGATTGATGCGTATGTGCAGGCCAAAGAGATATTTGAGCGCACCAAAAAAACCGGCGATACGGTACTGATCACCAACGCAGAAAATAGCTTTAAGGCCTGCAAGCAGGAAAAAGACAAACTGGATATCTTTAAAAAGGATCTCGGCAGCTTTGTCCGTTTCTACGAGTTTATGTCGCAAATTGTCGATTACGACGACAAAGACCTCGAGAAACTCAGCCTGTTTGCCCGTCATCTTCGCCCTCTGCTGCATGAGCAACGTGTAGAGGAAGATGAGATTGATTTAAGTAACGTGGAGATGAGCCATTACCGTTTATCCAAGCTCCACGAACAGCATCTCAAGCTACAGGAAGATGCAGAAGAGTACAAAATCACCCCAGCCAACGATATTGGCACGGCAAAACCGAAGGACAAGAAAGAAGAGTTTCTGTCGAACATTCTGGCACGCCTGAACGATCTGTTTATCACCGATAACCTGAGCGACAAAGACATGATCAACTATGCCTTTACCGTTCGGGATAAGTTATCGGAAAACAAGGCCGTGATGACCCAGATAGCCAACAACACCCGCGAGCAAGCCATGCTTGGGGACTTCCCCAAAGCCATTGATGATGCCGTAATGGACAGCAACGATGCTCAGCAGGAGATGATGATCCAGTATCTTTCCAACCCGGAAATCGCTCAGGGATTTGCTCGGGTTGTGTTTGATATGTTGAAAGGGGCTTGATTGCATTTATCAGGACTGCCTCCACAATTTATGTGAGAGACAGTCCTGATTATTTATTTAGGACAGGATATCTGCATTAAATTACTATTTTTAAACCTTAGCGTTGCTTTTTGCTCTGGCTGTTCATTAATGCTCAAGTAATAAATATCATCAATATTAGCAACCACAAATATTTTTGCTGTTTTTTCATTTGACGTATTCTTTACATACTCACCAGGAATACTGGCCTTTTTTATTTCATCAGCCTGATAGCATCTTACTTCAAAACCAAGACCAGCAGTTTTTGCAACTTTATCCGATATGAAATCATTTAGTGGTATAGATAACACAAAAAACACAAAAATTATTATACCGAACAAAACCTCCTTCGCCACAGCTGTAGTTTTCTTTGTTATAGATGATTTAATAGCCAGATACGAAAGTGAAAAAACAATCAGTGATGTTATGAACAAAACCAGTGCAGCAGGCGCATCAGACAAATATCTTTTAAAGATCTGAATGAAAAGCAAGAAGCATAACATTCCTAGAAATACTGGTATGCACAGAAAGAATACAATTGTTAATTTTTCAATTAATCCATTATAGAATGATAAATGCCTAAAGTTAAAATTAGACTTCCCAGTAAAAAAAATTACATACAAACCGAAAAATAATGGCATCATTAAAAATAGCACTATCCACCACATAGTATTTTCAATGATAAAGATCAACGGCCATAAAGAAACAAAAAAACAAAGGATTATTAATGCAAAATCTTTATGCTTCCTTAAAAAACCAACCCTTGATCTTCTAATAAACGTTTTATATACAGCATTACCAAAGGAAAAATTCCAAATCAAAACTGAAAATGGAAGAAATATAATCACAGATGTTAAAATAAAAAACAAAATCCCATAGGTAAAAATAACGTTTGATTTTGCCAAATCTAAGAAGGAAATATGATACTGGTTAGAAAAATTAAAAAGCTGAAAAGAACCATATATAGTTGAGAAAAAAATCAATACTGGGATGACTTTCCCAATCACTTCGAAATAATGAATAAAATTTTTAATTCTTTTTTGGTTTTTTAACTTTACATCAAAATCTTTTCCAAACTGAGATAGGCCCATATTTAATATTGTCCCTTTTAATACATTAAAGAGTAATCAATAAGCATAAAAGAACGATCAGATATAATATAATTATTTAGTTTATTTCAGTGAGCTCTGACACAAAAAAAGCCACCCGTAGGTAGCTTTCATTTGCATATCGATGGTGCCGAAGGCCGGACTCGAACCGGCACGTATCTCTACGGTTGATTTTGAATCAACTGCGTCTACCGATTTCGCCACTTCGGCACTGAAGGGGTATGCGGAAACGTTGTGGATTATACCTGTCGCTGGCCGCCATGCAAGCGGCGCGGCGCGTAAGTGGCGTTAAGTGCTGCATTTTTCAGCGCTGCTGTGCGCCGCCCCCTGTCCCGCCTGATTCGCGCCTCCTTCGCCTCACACATTCAGCAAATCTATCGTTCTGCGGTTTACATCGGCTTTCATTTGTTATGTGATCCTGTTACGGGCTCTCAAACCCACTCCCTTGCATCGCCAAACCGTAACAGGACACGTATGGATTTCATACAGCACGATCGTGCGCTCGAAAACTACTGGCGCGGCGTTATCCTTTTTGGGAAGAACGTCGCATCTTACAAATTCGCCCTCGCGCACGCCCTGTATGAGATTGATAAATCCGGCAGCGACCTGGTTACCCTGGAAGCACTGGCGCTCCCGTTCAGCCAGCACCTGTGCAGGCACCTGCTCAATGCCCCAAAGCAAATCACCTCCGCCAGCAGCAAGTATCTGGCCGTCTGCGAGCAATTTAACCGGGGCGAAGTCACTCTAAGCACGCTCCAGGAAGCCACAGTGCGGGACGGCTTCAATAACGTGATTGATGCCTTCCACAACGTGAATTTCGCGGAGCTGGATAAACGCTTCTTCCTGGACGAGCGTAAAACCCACAAAGGCATTCGGCTAACGGATAACTTCTACCGGCTTACCGAACGCCACCAGTACCAGAACCTGATTATCGAGACGGAAGCGCGCTGGCGTCTTGTCGAACACGCCTGGGCGGCGGGCATTTCCACCAACCTCGTTGCCGTAGAATACAGCGCAGAAGACAACCTGTTATTCAGCAAAGTGAACGAGCGCCGGGTCAATATCACCAGTTGCCGGGACAGCATCAACGGCTACCAGAAAGGCTCCTGTTTCTATTGCTACAGGCCGATAAGCATCAAACCGGGCGATAGCCATCTCGCAGACGTGGACCACTTCATTCCGTGGGCGGGTAGGCGTTACGTGCCGAACATCAACGGCGTGTGGAACCTGGTCCTGGCCTGCAAAAGCTGTAACAGCCGCAAATCTTCGCGCCTGGCAGAAATAAATTATCTGGAGCGGCTGAACACCCGGAACGAATTTTTCATTCAGAGTAAGCTTCCGCTGCACCAGACTATTGTGCAGCAAACCGGTAAAAGCCCCGCACAGCGCCTCGCCTTCCTTAAAGCAAACTGGGAGGCGGTAAAAAACGAGCGGGCGTTTCATACCTGGAAACCCGAAACGGAAGCAGAGGCAACATTCTGATGAGCCAAAACTACTACCAGACCCACGCTCAGACCTTCTTCGACGGCACGGTCAATGTCGATATATCTCCCCTGCATAAAGCCTTTACCCGCCACCTGCCTGCCCGCGCAAAAGTGCTGGACGCCGGGTGCGGTTCAGGCCGGGATGCGCTGGCCTTTAAACAGCTGGGCTACCGGGTTGAAGCCTTCGACGCCTCCCCCGAGCTGGTCGCCCTGGCGCAGGAGCACAGCGGCCTGCCGGTAAAACAGATGACCTTTTCCGGAGTAAACGAGCAGGAAGTGTTCGACGGCATCTGGTGCTGCGCCTCGCTGCTGCATGTACCTTTTGTGGAGCTGCCCGGCGTAATGCATAAGCTGGCGGCAGCCTTAAAGCCGCGCGGTATCTGGTACTTCTCATTTAAATATGGCGAAGGCGAGCGCGAGCAGGAAGGCCGCACGTTTACGGACATCGACGAGGCAAGGCTGGCTGCACTGCTGACAGACCTGCCCGCCGTTGCCGTCATCGAACAATGGATAACCCAGGACGTTCGCCCCGGCAGGGATGAAAAGTGGCTGAATGTGCTTCTTACCCGAAGCTGAACATCAGCACGTTGTGTATTATTTTTAATTCACTCTATCGGTAATTAGAGATTAATCCTGGCGTGCTTGATAAAGATATATTTAAAAATAAAAGACAATGCATTTATCAAGAATATATAATATTTCACCTTAACAATTATTTAACCTTTCATTATCCAGGTTTTATCATCTGCCAAAAGCCCTATGGCAACCAGCCTCTACCATTATTATCCACGCATTGAATACTCTTCATGGAAATAAACTCAGCACCTGCACCTCTGTGGAGAACAACAACAATGCACATTCTGATGATCGATAAGCAGTCAATATTTATTGAAGGCATGGCATTCGTGCTAAAACCCTTTATTCCTGAAGTAAAAATTCGTGGATTATTCAGCCAACAAGATATTTACCTGAATTTAAGTCAATTCCCCGCCTCTTTAATATTGCTGGATGGCGATGGAAATAAAAATGAGGGGCTGAGACTCCTGGATGAACTGGCAGAGCAATTACCGTCGATCCCGGTGGTGATGCTGGTCAGTAAATATCAGCCGACTCAATTACGGCAATTCCTTCGCCATCATGCTGTCGCGGCCATTCGCCGCGACGCTCCACCAGCCACCATCGCACAAACGTTGCAAACGGCGGCGATGGGAATACTTTGTTTTCCCCACGAAAGCCTTCACGATCTGCACCGCAGCGAGGACGCCAGCGCTTTGCTTAGTGGCCGCCAGAGGGAAATACTTAAGCTTCTGGCAGCGGGGGAATCTAATAAGCAAATTAGCCGCCGCCTGAACATCAGCGCGGGGACGGTTAAGGCCCATCTGGAATCTATTTTTCGACGCCTGAACGTCACCAACCGGACTCAGGCAGCCATGCTCTATAGCGAAGATGAGTGAGCCTGTAAAACACCCCATTCATTAACTGGAAAAGCCCCTTATACCGCAGTGTAAGGGGCTTTATTTTTATTTAAGCACCGGGTAGCCGGTCAGGATATACCATTGATCATTGCTGCCGTAGCGTTCCAGCACCGTCACGGCACTCTGCGTATCGTCAATATCAGCGCTTCCTTTTGTCTTGCTGTAAACTTCCCCCACCTTCGCCCCGGTGCCTTTCATGTCGGTTTTGATAACATAGCGGGACTCGCCGGACGGAACGACAGTCTTATCACAGAATGTCTTAATATCCGCCTCAACCGACTGCCACATTGCGTTCGCGTCAGACCAGCTTGAGGCCGTCGCTTGTTTTGCGCAATTACCCTGCTTTTGCGCCGTGCGCTGCTGTAGCCAGGTGGTGTCTTTGCCAATATGGCATTCAACAAGATGGCTGTTATTGGTTGCAGCTGTTTTCTGCGCACTGACCCAATTAGCCGCGGTAAAATTCCCCGCCGGGAGTGTGCAAGCCAGACCTGTATTAACCGCCCATGCACCGGCTGAGGTAAAAAATAATGAAACAGCCAGGCCAGAAGTAATAGATAAGGATTTAATAGAACCATAAAAACGGAATTGATTAAACATACTCTTCTCCTGCGATTAAAGTGAATGAAGCGAATTCGCAGGTTCAAAGTAATATTTATATACAGCGTGGAATATTTGGCAGTTGGCGGATAAAAAGAGACAAATGGCCTGGGTTATTTTTCCGGGCAGCCAACATGCCACCCGGAAATTTTACTTCTTGTTGAGAGAGACTTGCCAATAGTAATAAAAAGCGATAATCGCCATACCAACATCCTGTAAAATCCAGAAAGGAAACTTCTGCCTGATTATCGCGATATTAAATACCACCCAGGTAAAATTAACACCGCATTGAATAATTAAACCCAACGCGGTGATAAGCAACCCAATACGGCACCATAGCGGAAGGGTCAATGCTCGCCCGTTTAATGCACTCACATAAATAATTAAAGCTATGGTGATGTTCAAAAAAATCTCAGCACATAGCAGCAGTTTCATGCCCATGATTCACTCCTCGGGATCCGGTTTATTGGCCGCTGGAGGAGGTGGTGAATTATCAGACATACTGCGTGCCGCCCGTTTTAATTCCCCGGCGACTTCGAGAATGTCCCGCCCCTCACGGCGATTAAAAAAGTTAGCAAGCCATGCAATCAGGCCGACGCTAAAGGCTCCGATGACATAACCCATGCCCATTGCGATATCGCTGTCGCTGAAGTTCATCCCCAACCAGCGGGTGATCAACCTGCCGAGGGTAATCGTCATGCTTACGCTGATCGCGCCAATAATAATTCCGGCCATTAAGCGCCCATGCTGGTGAAGCTTTTTCGGCTGCCAGAAAAAAGAGACGCTAAGCCCGCCAAATAACCCCGCAAGGGCGGCAAGGCACTGGCTGATAACTGCCTGAAGATTAACTATCTCCATACACACCTCATCAGCAGATGGCCTCAGTCAAAGCTGAGGCCAGAAGAGATCAGTCGCAGGGCGGGAGTGCAACAACGCTGGCGTTGTTGTTGGTAGAGAGGTAGCGCCCTTTGCTGTCCGGGTTAAAGAAGAGGTGCCGCCGGGAAGGCAGGCCTCTCTCACTGTCGAGATCGGCACTGTACCAGGGGCCTTTCTCGGGCAAGGTTCCGGTGTATAAATCCCCGCCCAACACCGTTTTGCTTCGAGTCCAGTCCGTCCGGATGCTGTCCTGCTCTTTACCGCTCCATCCCTCTTTTATGGCTTTATCCCGTGTAACAAAATGGGCAGGCAAAACAGCGCGGTCGTTGAGATAGCGAAGCAGATCGGCCAGGGTTTTGGTGTCCCTGATTTTCGGCAGCCCTTTTTCTTCCAGCGCCTTGTTGGCACCTTCGACCGCCACCTCACATTTTTGCAGAGCAGCATAGCCCGAGGGGGAAATCAGGCTCATGGCAAGGCCAGCGAATAGCAAGCAACGAATAACTATTTTCATTGTTTGTTCCTTTCAGGAAGGTTAGAGGGAAAGAAACAGCTTACGCTCGGCTTCGCGTCGCCGGGTTAACCCCGCCAGTACGTTGCCACCTGCTTTATTCCAGCGGAGAAACTCTTCCGCCGCAGCGCTGTAGTTGCTCTGGTTCAGCAGGCGCAGCAATGTGGAATTTTGCAGGTTTCCCAGCCCAACGTTGAACGCAAAGGCAACCAGAGCATCAAACTGGTTCTGGTTCAGCGCTACGCTCACCTGTCGGCATACGCCGCGTTCGGTCATCCCCAGGTCGGCGCGCAGCAAGTTTTCAGCCTCCTGCTCGGTCAGCGGGCGGTTGTACTCCTCCGTCGCCAGGATCAGGTGGCCGTAACCAATCGTCCACTTCCCTACTGCGTCTTTGTATTTAGCCAGGCGCAAGCCTTCAAAAGATTTGATGAGATCCACACCGGCCTGGCCGGTAGCTGTTGGTTGATTAGCCATTGTTTTCAGTCCTCTCAGTCTGTTTTGGTAATACCTGGTTGGTATATTCATCAATCAGGCGCATCACGCTTTCCGGTGGTTCCAGTACGGTGAATTGCATTTCTATGTCCACATGGCCGCTGTCGCGCCGGCTGCCGTCGCGGCTGGACGGAGACATGCTGACGTGGAACTTACTTACCGCATCACTGGAGGTACCTGACTCGGCGTGCTGCTCTACGGCATCTGTACGCACGGTCAGAAACACCTTCATTTTTTCCAGCATCAGCCCCCGTGGCGTCGCCAGAGCAACCAGCGGCAGCTGGAAGTGATGCTGCTCGTCCAGCTTCATTTCGATGGCTTTCGGGATAAGCTTGCCGTCATCATCAAGTTCAAAAAACGGCTCCAGCGCCTGCATGTACTGCCGCGCAATCAGCTGGTTAGCGGACGAGGCCGCGTGCTGCATCCCACGGGTGATGTCCGCCAGCGTGATGGGGATCCCTCCCGTGCCGCCGGTTGGCGGAATAGAAGGCGGCTCGCCTCCGGGAGGCGTGCCCCCAGCCTGCTCGTCAGAATCATCGGGCTGGTCGGCAGACTGTTGGCCGTCTTCCGCCTCCGGAGATGCGCCATCGGCTTGCGCGTCGGCACCTTCGCCTTTATCCCGGTTCCCCCGCAGCCAATCTTTCATTGCCATAATTCGCTCCGTGTTAAATGAGGCTGCAAAGCAGCCTCAGGGTAGGTTTTAAGGCGTTGTCGACGTGCCAGCGCCGCTAGCCGTGGCCGGGTCGGCCTGGCCGGTTGGCGTTGCAGGATACTGATCCAGATTTTTGGAGGTGATTTTGTCCGCCTCCGATTTCGTTACCGCAGGCTTCGTCGCCGCATCGGTCAGGAAGTCGATGACGCGCATCAGCGCTTCCGGTGGCGGCTGGCGTTTAACCTGGGTATGGATGCTGTACTTGGCACGGGTATCGGTGGAGCGGGTTTGTTCAGACTTATGGGAGACGCGCCCGGTGACTTTGACGCTGAAAGGCCCCCAGCCCACGGAGGCTTCTAACGAGGCATCCGCTTCGGTTTTGCTGTTGCTGGACTCGCTCTGGGACACTTCCAGTTCGAAGTCGATGGTGCCTTCTTCGATGCTGATGTTAGGGTGTGAAATTGCCGCCATCAGCGGAATGCTCATGGTTTTTTTCACCACACCCTGGATAACACCTTTGTCATCGACGATGGTTTCGTCGTAATCGAACTGCACGGACTGCGCTTTACCATTCTTAATACACACGGACAGCAGGAAGTCTGCATAAGCCTTACTGGCCTGTACCTGTGCTTTGATCATGGCCTGTAGGGGGCCGCCAATCATGTGTTCCAGCGGCAGGGCATTAATAACCGAACCAATAAATTGTGAATCCATAGTGGATACTCCTGTGGTTGGATAAAAACATCGCGTTGCGAATTCGCAGAACCCACATTACGCGCGGCAGGAGCAGGGAAATATTTGCTGAATAGCGGCCATCCCGGCGGAAAATGGCCCAGGGCATTTTGGCGATAGGCCAGCTATTTCCCCCCACAGCACTTCACGCCAACAGGTCCCACCCGCCAGATGTTCTAAACTGGTTGCAGTGCCAACACAGAGGATGAGCGAATGTCTGTTATCAAAAGTTATGCCGCGCCAAAGGCCGGTGCGGAGCTGGAGCTTCAGGATTTCGACGCAGGCGATCTGCTGCCGGAAGATGTAGAGGTTAAGGTCGATTATTGCGGCATCTGCCATTCGGACTTGTCGATGATCGACAACGAATGGGGCTTTTCGCAGTACCCGCTGGTCGCCGGGCATGAGGTGATTGGCCGCGTACACGCCCTGGGTTCAGCGGCGCAGAATAAAGGCCTGAAGGTTGGCCAGCGCGTGGGCATCGGCTGGACGGCACGCAGCTGCGGCCACTGCGACGCCTGTATCAGCGGCAGCCAGATCAACTGCCAGCAAGGCAGCACCGCCACCATTATGAACCGCGGCGGCTTCGCCGATAAAATTCGCGCAGACTGGCAGTGGGTCATTCCGCTGCCGGACTCCATCGACATCGAATCCGCAGGGCCGCTGCTATGCGGCGGCATCACGGTGTTCAAACCGCTGCTGATGCACCACATCACCGCCACCAGCCGCGTGGGCGTTATCGGCATCGGCGGCCTGGGCCACATCGCCATCAAGCTGCTGCACGCCATGGGCTGCGAGGTAACGGCGTTCAGTTCTAACCCGTCCAAAAAAGAAGAAGTGCTGGCGATGGGTGCAGATAAAGTCGTCAACAGCCGCGACCCGGAGGCGTTAACCGCTCTGGCAGGCCAGTTCGACCTGATTATCAACACCGTAAACGTCGATCTCGACTGGATGCCGTACTTCAAGGCGCTGGCCTACGGCGGCAACTTCCATACCGTTGGCGCGGTAATGAAGCCGTTCGAAGTTCCGGCCTTCACCCTGATTGCCGGAGACCGCAGCATCTCCGGGTCGGCAACCGGCTCCCCGCACGAACTGCGCTCCCTGATGAAGCTGGCAGGCCGGGCGAAGGTTCAGCCGCAAATCGAGCTGTACCCGATGTCAAAAATCAACGAAGCCATCCAGCATGTACGGGACGGCAAAGCCCGCTACCGCGTGGTACTCAAGTCAGATTTCTGATGTAAAAAAGGCTCCCGAGGGAGCCTTTTCAGTTATTTAACCAGGTCGGCAAATACCGCCGCCACGGCAACGGCTCCGGGGTCTTTCACCCCTTCGAGGTTGCCGCTGTTCACGTAAGATGAGCGCCCGGCGTTGGCTTTTTGCATCTTCGCCGTGTCGTCCGCGCCCTTCTCTGCTGCCTTCGCAGCGGCCTTCAGGTCTTTGTCCCTCAGGGCTTCCAGCGCCGGTTGCAGGGCGTCTATCAGCGTTCTGTCGCCCAGGTCCGCGCCGCCGTAGCGTTTCATCTGCTCCAGGCCAAACAGCAGCGACTCTGCCAGCGGTTTTTTCTCGCCCACTTTTTGCCCGGCTGCGGTAAAGAATATCGACATCAGCACGCCGCTGGAGCCGCCCATTACGGTTGCCAGCCGCTCGCCCACCAGCCCCAGCAGCGCGGCGGAGTCGTTAAGCGGCAGTTTGCCTTTTTCGTTCAGGTTCGCGATGTCGCGCGCGCCTTCGGCAAAGGTCGAGCCTGTATCGCCGTCGCCCACTTTGGCGTCCAGGGCGTTAAGGTGGTTTTCCTGGTCGATAAGCGTTCTGGTTACGCTCGCCACCAGAGCTTTGACTTCATCATTGGCAGAAGCTTTTACTTCGCTACCTTCGCGAATGGCGCTCTGCTTCTGCTCCGGCATCTTGTGGTATTTCACCATCGGCTGCCAGCCGGCGGTTTCAACGTCGGACTCCAGCGCCTTAATAAATTCCGGGTTGAGTTTAATGGCGGAAAGCGAGAAACCTTTCATATCCAGGGCGCTGACCAGCGGCGCAGGGCCAATCAGGTATTTAATTTGTGGGCCAAGGTCGGAGTGCATAAGCTCTTTGGTCAGGAGCGCCATCTCGAGGGAAGAAACGCCGCCGAGGTTGTTGATCAGCACCGCAAGGTCGCTCTCCTGGCCGGTGGCTTTGCGCAGGTGCTTAGCCAAAGTGGCAATCACCTGTTTGCTGTTCTGCGTCTCCACGGTGCTGGCGCCCGGTTCCCCGTGAATGCCCAGCCCAAGTTCAACGTGGCCGCCTTTAATGCGGCCTTCTTCTTCGTCGCTGCCCGGCAGGTTACAGGTCTGCATCGCCACGCCCATGCTGGCAAGGCTGTTGCAGGCTTGTTGGGCGATGTCGCGCACGTCGCTCAGCGCTTTGCCCTGCTCGGCGGCAAAGCCCGCAATTTTGTGGACCAAAGCCGTTCCGGCAATGCCGCGCGGCTGCTTGTTGTCCGGCAGCGAGATGTCGTCCCCGACGATGACCATCTCCACCTTCAGGCCGTGTTTTTTGGCTTTCTCTCCGGCCAGGCCAAAGTTGAGCCTGTCACCGGTGTAGTTTTTCACAATCAGCAGGCAGCCTCGGTCGCCGGTTACGCCCACAATCGCGTTCAATACCGCGTCCACGCTCGGCGAGGCGAACAGGTCCCCGCACACTGCGGCGGTCAGCATTCCACGGCCAACAAAGCCAACGTGGGCCGGTTCATGGCCGGAGCCGCCGCCGGAGATAATCGCCACTTTGCTTTTATCCCAGTCGTTACGCGCCACTACGCGGATGGCCGGATCAATGTCCAGCCGGGTCAGGTTGCGGTAGCGGGAACTGATAATCACGCCTTCGATGGCGTCGTTGACCAGCTGTTTGCGGTCGTCATAAAAGAATCTGGACATAGCACTCCCTGTATTTTTTAAGCGGTTTGCATAGCATAGCCCTTTGCCGGGCCGGTGAGGTAAACATGAGAAGATCCCGATGCTCTATTCGTGCGGAAGGCTATGCTTTAAGAAGAAATGTTGCCCCAGGGAAAAGCTCATGACTGAACCACTGCTGATCGCCAGAACCAAAGAAACAGAACTGCACATCCTGCCGAATATGGCCAACCGCCACGGGCTGATAACCGGCGCGACGGGCACCGGGAAAACCGTCACCTTGCAGAAGCTTGCCGAGTCGTTCTCAGAGATAGGCGTGCCGGTGTTTATGGCCGACGTGAAGGGCGATTTAACCGGCGTAGCTAAAGAAGGCGCGGAGTCAGAAAAGCTGCTAGCAAGGCTTGCCAATATAGGCGTTACCGACTGGTCGCCGCACGGCAACCCGGTAGTGCTGTGGGACATTTTCGGGGAAAAAGGCCACCCGGTGCGCGCCACAATCTGCGACCTTGGCCCGCTGCTGCTGGCGCGCCTGCTTGATCTCAACGAGGTACAAAGCGGCGTGCTGCAAATCATCTTCCGCGTTTCGGACGACCAGGGTCTGCCGCTGCTGGACTTTAAAGATCTGCGGGCGCTCACCCAGTACGTGGGCGACAACGCAAAAACCTTCCAGACGCAGTACGGCAATATCAACAGCGCGTCCGTCGGGGCCATTCAGCGCGGGCTGCTGTCGCTTGAGCAGCAGGGCGCGGAGTATTTCTTCGGCGAGCCGATGCTGGAGATTAAAGACTGGATGCGCACCGACGAAAACGGCAAAGGCATCATCAATATTCTCTCAGCGGAAAAGCTCTACCAGATGCCGAAGCTCTACGCCGCCAGCCTGCTGTGGATGCTGTCGGAGCTTTACGAGCAACTGCCGGAAGCGGGCGACCTGGATAAACCAAAACTGGTGTTCTTCTTTGACGAAGCGCACCAGCTGTTTAACGATGCCCCGCAGGTGCTGTTGGATAAAATCGAGCAGGTGATCCGCCTGATCCGCTCCAAAGGCGTGGGCGTTTACTTCGTGACGCAAAACCCGGCAGACATTCCCGACATGGTGCTCGGCCAGCTCGGCAACCGCGTTCAGCACGCGCTGCGAGCCTTCACGCCAAAAGACCAGAAGGCGGTGAAAGCGGCGGCGCAGACTATGCGAGCCAACCCGGCGTTCGACACGGAAAAAGCGATTCAGGAACTGGGCACCGGCGAGGCGCTGATTTCGTTTCTGGATGCAAAAGGCAGCCCGACGGTAGTTGAACGAGCGATGGTTATCGCTCCTTGTTCGCGAATGGGGCCGGTCACCGACGACGAGCGCAACGGCCTGCTGAACCACTCCCCGCTCTACGGCAAATACGATGAAGTGATAGACCGGGATTCCGCCTACGAAATGCTACTGAGGGGCGTGCAGGCCGCCGGAGACAAGCAAGGTGCGCCTCCGGTACAGGGCCAGCCCGCAGAGGCGGACGGCGGCGTTTTTGGCGGGCTGAAGGATATTCTGTTCGGCACCACCGGCCCGCGCGGCGGTAAGCACGACGGCGTAGTACAGACCATGGCGAAGAGCGCGGCGCGGCAGGTGACTAACCAGATTATTCGCGGGGTGCTCGGGAGTATTATGGGCGGCCGCAAACGGTAGAGTTCGCAATTTCCCCCCTCACCCTGACCCTCTCCCTCAAGGGAGAGGGGATTTTCTCTTTCTACCCAATCCATTGAGCAGCCTCAGCTTTATTTCCCCCTCTCCCTTCCAGGGAGAGGGCCGGGGTGAGGGTAATAAACCCTGCAATAACAGCCACATGCCTCACAGGGGCAATTTTGTGCTAGATTACGCCCGTTTTTGGAAATCAGTCAGAAGAAATAATTAGATAATGCGTAAATTCTGGACAAAAGAAGAAACTTTGTGGAGTTTCGCCTTATATGGTACTGCCGTTGGCGCAGGCACCCTTTTCCTCCCCATTCAGCTCGGCTCCGCCGGGGCAATTGTTCTCCTGCTCACCGCGCTAATTGCCTACCCGCTGACCTATTGGCCACACCGGGCGCTATGCCAGTTTATCCTGTCGGCTAAAACCTCGGGCAGCGGAGGCATTACCAGCGCCGTCACCCATTATTACGGCAAAACCATCGGCAACCTGATAACCGGGCTCTATTTCCTGGCGTTCTTTGTCGTTATCCTGATTTATGCGGTGGCGATAACCAACTCCCTTACGGAGCAGTTGGCCAAGCATATGGCGATTACCACCGGCACAAGGGTGATGGTCAGTCTTGGCGTGGTCGCCGCGCTGAACCTTATCTTCCTGATGGGCCGCCAAATCACCATCAAGGTGATGGGCTTCCTGGTGTTCCCGCTGATCGCCTACTTCCTGTTTCTCTCGGTTTATCTCTCCGGCAGCTGGCATATGTCATTGCTCACCGAAGGGCTGACCCTCGACCGGCACGCGCTGGGTGAGATCTGGATGTCGATTCCGGTCATGGTGTTCGCCTTCAGCCATACGCCAATTATCTCCACCTTTGCCGTCGCCCAGCGTGAAAGCCACGGCGAAGGCGCGATGCATAACAGCAAGAAGATCATGCGCGTGGCCTATTTTGTGATTTGCGCCAGCGTGCTGTTCTTTGTCTTCAGCTGCTTCCTGTCTATTCCTGCTCAGGAAATTGCGGCGGCCAAAGCTCAGGGCGTAACGATTTTGTCCGCGCTGTCGATGGTGCCGGGCACGCCTGCATGGCTGGGCATTTCGGGCTTTGTGGTCGCCGTGGTAGCGATGTCCAAGTCTTTCCTTGGCACCTATTTTGGGGTTATTGAAGGTGCGGCTGCGATTGTTAAGTCAACGCTGGGGGCTGCGGGGGTAAGCAAAAGCCGGGCTTTCTGCCGGGCGCTGTCTATCGCGCTGATTTCTACCGTGACCTTCGTGGTGTGCTACATCAACCCGAACGCGCTGGCGATGATTTACGCCATCAGCGGGCCGCTTATCGCCCTGATCCTGTTTATTATGCCCACCCTTTCAACTTATCTGGTTCCCGCGCTCAAGCCGTGGCGTTCGCTGGCTAATCTGCTGACGCTGATTGTTGGGGTGCTGTGCGTATCGGTGATGTTTATTCACTAATTCCCCTCACCCCGGCCCTCTCCCCAAAGGGGCGAGGGAGGAAAGAAAAACAGCGTGTTATCAGCAAGATCCCCTCTCCATTTTTAAGTGGAGGGGGAAAAGAAAGAACAGGTATTTTCAGGAAGATCCCCTCTCCCTTTTAGGGTGTACATACCGGAGACATGGTGAACACTTGTTCGGGGACATGGTAGACACTTACAACTACGGCATAAGAACCCTCTTCCGGAGTCGCTTATGCCCTGGGATGCGAGAGATACCATGTCATTACGTCACGAGTTTGTTCACTTTGCCTCGCAGGACGGGGCTAACATCCGGGCGCTCTGTCGCCACTTCGGCATCGCGCCCGCCACCGGATATAAGTGGCTTTGCCGCTTTCTCGAGGCCGGACTTCCCGGCCTCGCTGACCGCTCACGGGCTCCCCATCATTCTCCCAACGCCACCGCCGCTCAGGTGGCTGACCTGTTACAGCAGGCACACCTGGCCCATCCCCGCTGGGGAGCCCGCAAGATTAAGGCCTGGCTGGAAGCGCAGGGGCACCACCTTCCTGCCGTCAGTACCGTGCACAACCTGATGCACCGTCACGGCCTGCTACCCGGTGTACCGCCGGGTATCCCCTCTGCCGGTCGCTTCGAACACGGCAGGCCGAACGCCCTCTGGCAGATGGATTTTAAGGGACACTTTCCCTTCGCCGGTGGGCGCAGCCATCCCCTCACGCTGCTGGACGACCACTCCCGGTTTTCACTCTGCCTGACGCACTGCGACAACGAGCGGCGTGAGACCGTGCAGTCACATCTGACAAAGGTGTTTGAGCGCTATGGCCTGCCGGAGAGGATGACCATGGATAACGGGGCGCCCTGGGGAGACACCACCGGGACCTGGACCGCGCTGGAGCTGTGGCTGATGCGTCAGGGTATCCGGGTGGGGCACTCGCGGCCTTATCATCCCCAGACGCAGGGCAAGCTCGAGCGTTTTCACCGCAGTCTGAAGGCGGAGGTTCTGCAGGGGAAATGGTTCACGGACAGCGACCAGCTCCAGCGGGTATTTGACCACTGGCGGGAGGTCTATAACTTTGAACGCCCGCATGAGGGACTGAATATGGCGGTCCCGGGTTCGCGCTATCAGCCTTCGGCCAGACAGTACAGAAGCGATGCTCCCGGGCCGGAGTACGATGACGGCGTGGCGGTAAGAAAAGTGGATATCAGTGGAAGCCTGAGCATCAGAGGTATCAGCCTGAAAGCGGGCAAAGCGTTCAGGGGAGAGCGAGTGGGGCTGAAGGAAAGCGGTGAGGACGGTTGTTATGAGGTGTGGTGGTACAGCACGAAAGTGGGAATGATCGACCTGAAGAACCGGTCGATCATCATGGGTAAAAGATGTTAAAAGGTGTTCACTATGTCCCCGAACATCTGTCTACTATGTCCCCGGAACGTACATAGGGAGAGGGTTAGGGTGAGGGTAAAAACTTAGCCCGAGCGCTTCATCAACATCCACAGGCTTATCAGCAGGAACGACACGCTAGGCAGCAATGCACCGATAATAGGCGGGATGTTGTACACCAGGCTCAGCGGGCCAAACACCTGATCCAGCACGTAGAAAATAAAGCCGAAGCTAATCCCCGTCACCACCCTCACGCCCATCGGCACGCTACGCAGCGGGCCAAAGATGAACGAAAGCGCCATCAGCATCATCACCGCCACCGATACGGGGGCAAAAATCTTGCTCCACATATTCAGCTGGTAACGCCTTGAATCCTGGCCGCTGGTCTTCAGGTATTTCATGTAATCGTACAGGCCGCTTATCGACAGCGAGTCCGGGTCGAGCGCCACTACGCCAAGCTTGTCCGGCGTCAGGTTGGTCTTCCACTCGCCGCTCACGGTTTGCGAGCCGGTGATTTGTTTCGGGTCGGTCAGGTTTGATTCTTCAACCTGTGACAGCCGCCAGACTTTATGTTCGGCGTCGTACTTCGCGGCCGCAGCATTGCGCACGGAAAGCAGGCGGCGCTCGCCGTTGAAGTGGTAAATCATGATCCCCGCAATTTCTGTATCGCTGTTCACATGGTCGATATACACGAAGTCATGGCCGTCTTTCGCCCAAATCGCATTCGTGGTGGAGAGCAACGAACCGCCGAGCAGCATCTGTGCGCGGTAATTACGCGCCATCTGCTCGCCCTGAGGCGCAACCCATTCACCAATCGCCATGGTCAACAACACCAGCGGGATAGCGGTTTTCATCACCGAAGAGGCGATTTGCATGCGGGTAAAGCCCGAAGCCTGCATCACCACCAGCTCGCTGCGCTGAGCCAGCATCCCCAGGCCCAGCAGCGCGCCAAGCAGCGCCGCCATCGGGAAGAAGATTTGAATATCTTTCGGCACGCTGAGCAGGGTGTACATCCCCGCTCCAGCCGCAGAATAAGAGCCCTGCCCGGTTTTCTTTAACTGGTCAACGAACTTAATAATCCCTGAGAGCGACACCAGCATAAACAGCGTCATCAGGATGGTGTTTAAGATGGTTTTACCGATATAACGGTCAAGTACGCCAAACATTTAAGCCGCTCCTTTGTTGCTAAAGCGGGCGCGCAGTTTACGCATCGCTACCGTATCCCAGAGGTTCAGCACGACGGCCAGCGCCAGGTAAACCACATTAACCGTCCAGAGCCAAATCATCGGATCAAGCTTCTCTTTTGCCCCACTGGAGCGCAGCGAGCTTTGCAGCAGGAAGAACACCAGGTAAAGCAGCATCGCCGGCAGCATAGACAACACGCGGCCCTGGCGCGGGTTTACCACGCTGAGCGGCACCACCATCAGCGCCATAATAAAGACCGACATGATAAGCGTCAGGCGCCAGTGCAGCTCCGCGCGGGCCGCGGGCTCCGGGCTCTTCCACAGATCCAACGTGCTCATCTGGCTGGTGTCGGACGGGTCAAGCATCACCGCCTGGTGGCCCACCACGGCCTGGTAATCTTTAAAGTCGGTAATACGGAAATCGCGCAGCGCCGAAGTGCCTTCGAAGCGGGTCCCGCTGTTTAATTTAACTATTTGCGTGCCGTCCGGGCGCTGGAAGATTTGGCCGGAGTCCGCCACCACAACCGAAGGACGAGTGCTCCCTTTCGGGCGGGTCTGCGCCAGGAAGACGTCTTTGAACTCTTTGCCCTGAACGCTTTCGATAAACAGCACCGCGCCACCGTTGGTCGCCGTCTGGAACTGGCCCTGTGCCAGCGCCGCCATGCCGGGGTTAGCTCTGGCTTCGGCCAGCACTTCATCCTGGTGGCGTGCCGACCACGGGCTGAGCCACGCCACGTTGACCGTGGCCACAATGCCGGTAAAGAGTGCGAGAACCATCGCTGCTTTTACCAGTACTGCTTTACTCAGACCACAGGCATGCATTACCGTGATTTCGCTCTCGGTATACAAACGCCCAAGCGTCATGAGCAGGCCGAGGAACAGGCTCAGGGGAAGAATTAGCTGCGCCATCTCAGGCACGCCTAATCCAAGCAGAGAAAGTACGAGGTTTGTCGGGATTTCGCCGTCAGCCGCGGCGCCCAGGATCCTGACCAGCTTCTGAGCAAAGAAAATCAGCAGCAGGATAAAAAGGATCGCCAGTTGGCTCTTCAGCGTCTCCCGAACCAGATATCTTATGATAATCACATTAAATACGCCTGTGGAAACGAGTCTTTTTGCAGGAAAATCGCTTGTTTCATCGCTTATACGTCATTTATTCTCTTTAGTCGTCGAAAACATCGCTAAGATTAGATAGCCTGGCGAAGTCGCCTGACAGGGCGATGTTTAGACCTAATAGAAAACGTAAATCCATTCGTTAAGATTAACACGAAGTCATCGCAACAGCGGAGATGAGTTACGAAAGCTTGCAATTCTAGCCTGTAGCCCCCGCCGTTGTCTTTAAGATTCAGGAGCGTAGTGCATGGAGTTCAGTGTAAAAAGCGGTAGCCCCGAGAAACAGCGTAGTGCCTGCATCGTTGTGGGAGTCTTTGAACCGCGTCGCCTGTCCCCGATCGCAGAACAACTCGATAAAATCAGCGATGGCTACATCAGCGCGCTTCTTCGTCGTGGTGAGCTGGAAGGCAAACCGGGGCAAACCTTGTTGCTTCATCACGTACCTAACGTGCTGTCTGAACGTATTCTGCTGATTGGCTGCGGCAAAGAGCGCGAGCTCGACGAGCGCCAGTACAAGCAGGTAATTCAGAAAACAATCAACACGCTTAACGATACCGGTTCGATGGAAGCCGTCTGCTTCCTGACCGAACTGCACGTTAAAGGCCGCAACACTTACTGGAAAGTACGCCAGGCGGTAGAAACGGCTAAAGAGTCGCTGTACAGCTTCGACCAGCTGAAAACCAATAAAACCGAGCCACGCCGCCCGCTGCGTAAAATGGTGTTCAACGTGCCAACCCGCCGCGAACTGACCAGCGGCGAACGTGCGATTCAGCACGGCCTGGCTATTGCTTCCGGCATTAAGGCAGCGAAAGATCTCGGCAACATGCCGCCAAACATCTGTAACGCCGGTTACCTCGCCTCCCAGGCGCGCCAGCTGGCGGACTCGTTCAGCAAAAACGTGGTGACCCGCGTGATTGGTGAGCAGCAGATGAAAGAGCTGGGCATGCACTCTTACCTCGCGGTAGGGGCCGGTTCTCAGAACGAATCGCTGATGTCGGTTATCGAATATAAAGGCAATGCTTCTGAAGACGCTCGTCCGATTGTGCTGGTGGGTAAAGGCCTGACCTTCGACTCCGGCGGTATCTCCATCAAGCCTGCCGAAGGCATGGACGAAATGAAGTACGACATGTGCGGCGCGGCTTCGGTCTACGGCGTGATGCGTATGGTTGCCGAACTGAACCTGCCGATTAACGTGATTGGCGTGCTGGCGGGCTGTGAAAACATGCCTGGCGGCCGCGCTTATCGCCCGGGCGACGTGCTGACCACCATGTCCGGCCAGACCGTTGAGGTGTTAAACACCGACGCCGAAGGCCGCCTGGTCCTGTGCGACGTGCTGACCTACGTTGAGCGCTTCGAACCTGAAGTAGTCATCGACGTGGCCACGCTGACCGGCGCGTGTGTGATTGCTCTCGGCCACCATATCACCGGCCTGATGTCCAACCACAACCCGCTGGCTCACGAGCTGATTAGCGCTTCCGAGCAGGCTGGTGACCGCGCGTGGCGTCTGCCAATTGGCGACGAATACCAGGATCAGCTGGACTCTAACTTCGCAGACATGGCAAACATCGGTGGCCGCCCTGGCGGCGCGATTACCGCGGCTTGCTTCTTGTCCCGCTTTACCCGCAAGTACAACTGGGCGCACCTGGACATCGCCGGTACCGCATGGCGTTCCGGCAAGGCAAAAGGCGCAACTGGCCGCCCTGTCGCCCTGCTGTCTCAGTTCCTGCTGAACCGCTCCGGGTTTAACGGCGAAGAATAATTTGTAAGACTTACCCTCACCCCGGCCCTCTCCCTGGAAGGGAGAGGGGGAAAACAATTCGGTTTGTTTCCCCCGCCCCTTTGGGGAGAGGGCATAAAGCAGTTTTGTTTGATCCCCTCGCCCCTCCGGGGAGAGGGTTAGGGTGAGGGGCAACAACATTCAACTTAAAAAGCTGGTCTCATGAAAAACGCGACGTTTTACCTGCTGGACAACGACACGCACGCCGAAGGGCTGAGCGCCGTTGAACAGCTGGTGTGCGAGCTGGCTGCAGATGGATTTCGGGCCGGTAAACGAGTGCTGATTGCCTGTGAGGACGAGCAACAGGCGATTCGCCTCGATGAAGCGCTCTGGCAGCGCGATGCGCATGCCTTCGTGCCGCATAACCTTGCCGGTGAAGGCCCGCGCTACGGCGCGCCGGTTGAACTGGCATGGCCCCAGCGCCGCGGCAGCGCCCCGAGGGATATTCTGATTAGCCTGCTACCGCAGTTCGCAGATTTTGCCACCGCTTTCCTGGAAGTGATAGACTTCGTACCTTACGAAGACACTCAGAAACAACTGGCCCGTGAACGCTATAAAGCGTATCGCGTTGCTGGTTTCCACTTGACTACGGCGACTTACACCCCGCCGGGAACGACATAGCAGACAATGGAAAAGACATATAACCCGCAAGATATCGAACAGCCGCTTTACGAGCACTGGGAACAGCAGGGCTACTTCAAACCGAATGGCGACACCAGCCAGGAAAGCTTCTGCATCATGATCCCACCGCCGAACGTCACCGGCAGTTTGCATATGGGTCACGCCTTCCAGCAAACCATCATGGATACCATGATCCGTTACCAGCGCATGCAGGGCAAAAATACCCTGTGGCAGGCGGGCACCGACCACGCCGGTATCGCGACCCAGATGGTTGTTGAGCGTAAAATTGCCGCCGAAGAGGGGAAAACCCGCCACGATTACGGCCGCGATGCGTTCATCGAAAAAATCTGGCAGTGGAAGGCGGAGTCCGGCGGCACCATTACCCGTCAGATGCGTCGTCTCGGTAACTCCGTAGACTGGGAGCGTGAGCGCTTCACCATGGACGAAGGTCTGTCCAACGCGGTGAAAGAAGTGTTCGTTCGCCTGTACAAAGAAGACCTGATCTACCGCGGCAAACGCCTGGTAAACTGGGACCCGAAACTGCGCACCGCAATTTCCGACCTGGAAGTTGAAAACCGCGAGTCCAAAGGGTCCATGTGGCACCTGCGCTACCCGCTGGCCGACGGCGCAAAAACCGCTGACGGTAAAGATTACCTGGTTGTCGCCACCACCCGCCCGGAAACCGTACTCGGTGACACCGGCGTGGCCGTTAATCCGGAAGATCCGCGCTACAAAGACCTGATTGGCAAATTCATCGTCCTGCCGCTGGTTAACCGCCGCATCCCAATCGTTGGCGATGAACACGCCGACATGGAAAAAGGCACCGGCTGCGTGAAGATTACGCCTGCGCACGACTTCAACGACTACGAAGTTGGCCGCCGCCACCAGTTACCAATGATCAACGTTCTGACCTTCGACGGCGATATCCGCGAAGCGGCAGAAGTGTTTGATACCAACGGCGAAGAGTCCGACGTTTACGCGTCCGACATCCCGGCAGAATTCCAGAAGCTGGAACGTTTTGCCGCGCGTAAAGCCGTGGTGGCTAAGTTCGACGAACTGGGTCTGCTGGACGAAATCAAACCTCACGACCTGACCGTACCTTACGGCGACCGTGGCGGCGTGGTTATCGAACCTATGCTGACCGACCAGTGGTACGTGCGCACCGCTCCGCTGGCAAAAGTAGCTGTAGAAGCCGTTGAGCAAGGTGACATTCAGTTCGTGCCTAAGCAGTACGAAAATATGTACTTCTCCTGGATGCGCGACATTCAGGACTGGTGTATCTCCCGCCAGCTGTGGTGGGGCCACCGTATCCCGGCCTGGTACGACGCGGAAGGCAACGTTTACGTTGGCCGCAACGAAGCGGAAGTTCGCGCCGAGAACAACCTGGGCGACGACGTAGCGTTGAACCAGGACGAAGACGTGCTGGACACCTGGTTCTCCTCCGGCCTGTGGACTTTCTCCACCCTGGGCTGGCCGGAAAACACCGAAGCGCTGCGCACCTTCCACCCGACAAGCGTGATGGTCAGCGGCTTCGACATTATCTTCTTCTGGATTGCCCGCATGATCATGCTGACCATGCACTTCATCAAAGATGAAGACGGCAAGCCGCAGGTTCCGTTTAAGACCGTCTACATGACCGGCCTTATCCGCGACGACGAAGGCCAGAAGATGTCCAAGTCCAAGGGCAACGTTATCGACCCGCTGGACATGGTTGACGGCATTTCGCTGGAAGACCTGCTGGAAAAACGCACCGGCAACATGATGCAGCCGCAGCTGGCGGAGAAAATCCGCAAGCGCACCGAGAAGCAATTCCCGAACGGCATCGAGCCGCACGGCACCGACGCCCTGCGCTTTACCCTGGCGGCGCTGGCCTCTACCGGCCGCGACATCAACTGGGATATGAAGCGCCTGGAAGGCTACCGTAACTTCTGTAACAAGCTCTGGAACGCCAGCCGCTTTGTGCTGATGAACACCGAAGAGCAGGACTGCGGCTTCAACGGCGGCGAGCTGGTGCTCTCCCTGGCGGATCGGTGGATCCTGGCCGAGTTCAACCGCACCGTTAAAGCGTACCGCGAAGCGCTGGACAGCTACCGCTTCGATATCGCCGCTAACATCCTGTATGAGTTCACCTGGAACCAGTTCTGCGACTGGTATCTGGAGCTGACCAAGCCGGTCATGAACGGCGGCACTGAAGCCGAGCTGCGCGGCACCCGCAACACGCTGGTGAACGTGCTGGAAGGCCTGCTGCGTCTTGCGCACCCGATCATTCCATTCATCACAGAAACCATCTGGCAGCGCGTGAAAGTGCTGAAAGGCATCACCGACGATACCATCATGCTGCAAGCGTTCCCGGCTTATGATGCTTCTCAGGTTGATGAAGCGGCCTTTGCCGATACCGAATGGCTGAAGGATGTCATCACCGCCGTGCGTAACATTCGTGCCGAAATGAACATCGCGCCGAGTAAACGCCTGGAAGTGCTGCTGCGCGGCTGCAACGATGAAGCGATTCGTCGCGTAACCGACAACCGCACCTTCCTGCAGAACCTGGCTCGCCTGGAAAGCATCACTATTCTGCCTGTTGACGATAAAGGCCCGGTTTCCGTGACCAAAATTATCGACGGCGCAGAACTGCTGATCCCGATGGCAGGCCTGGTAGACAAAGCCGCTGAGATTGAGCGTCTGGCTAAAGAAGTGGCTAAAATCGAAATCGAAATTGGCAAAATCGAAGGCAAGCTCTCTAACGAAGGCTTTGTGGCCCGCGCCCCGGCTGACGTAGTAGCCAAAGAGCGCGAGCGTCTCGAAGGTTTTGCAGACGCCAAAGCTAAGCTGATTGAACAGCAGGCCGTTATCGCCGCCCTGTAATCGTTAAGCTGCTCTATCCGCCCCGCATCTCCGTGCGGGGCGTTTTTTTTGCGCAACTTGCACCCTACTTCATGAAGTGCTATTAACTCCCTTTATCCTTCCTAAGCTTATGAGTCACATGATGAACACCACTGCTCCGGTTGACGTGAAGCTCCAGCTGCGCCGGATTACCGCCGAAGATAATTCGGCCATCGCCCGGGTTATTCGTCAGGTTTCTGCCGAATACGGCCTGACCGCCGACAAAGGCTATACCGTTGCCGACCCTAACCTTGATGAGCTGTACCAGCTGTATAGCAAGCCTCAGCATGCTTATTGGGTCGTTGAGATTGATGGCGAAGTGGTGGGAGGCGGCGGCGTCGCCCCGCTGTCATGTAGCGAGCCGGATATCTGCGAGCTGCAAAAAATGTATTTCTTGCCGGTGGTTCGCGGTAAAGGGCTGGCGAAAAAGCTCGCGTTACAGGCGCTGGAGTTTGCCCGCGCCGAAGGGTTTACCCGCTGCTATCTGGAAACTACGGCGTTTTTGAAAGAAGCCATTGGCCTGTACGAGCATCTGGGGTTCGAGCATATTCCTGCTCCGCTCGGCTGTACCGGGCATGTGGACTGCGAAGTAACTATGCTCAAGGCGCTGTAATCACAGCGCTTTTAATATAAAACAACGTTCTGCCGGGCTGCTGGCATCAATGCAGCCAGTGTACGCCGTCTTCCGGCTGGAAATAACCGTTATAGCGCATCTGGAAGGCGTTAATCTCCGGCCAGTCTGGCTCTATTTCGCGCAGAAACCCCAACGCAAGGCGCACCTGAGCATCGGTCACCGGAGCCGCCAGCCTGGCCTTTTGCAGCCTACGGTGCCACTGCTGTAAATTTTGATCGCTGCCGTCCACAATCACGATTTGCCAGATAAGCAGGACCTGAGCCGCATTTTGCAGATGAGACTCATCGGGGCGATGCAAATACTGCAAAAACGCGTCGCCTTGCGCTTTCCCCATCTGATCGATCATCGATTCAACCGGCACCACATCGATCCCCAGCCGCTCACTCAGCCGACGAATTGCCCGCCGGGAATGAGACGTAAGCACCCGAAACCCTACAACAAACACCACACACAGCGTAGCCAACATTAACCAAATCATGAAGTAAGATTCCCGACTGCCTAAGCTTATTTTGCCGTCAGCAACCGGCAATATTTTTTCATGGACTTCATGCAGTATACCGCAATCACTTTCCTCAGTAATACGCCAGACCTGTGCGCAATCTGGCGGGCGGCAGGCATAAAAAAGCCCGGCGTTATGCCGGGCAGTAAGTCACCAACAACACACTTAAGCGATTTTAAGCTGCTGGATCTTTTTCTCACGGCGAATTTTGCGCTCTTCAAATACCGCGACTATTGCCATCAGCACGATACAGCCGATCGCTGCCGCATCCAGAGCGGCAAAGGTACCAGCCCAGCCGGTGAGGCCGAAGACCGGCGTGCCGTCGGCAATCATGCCCAGGCCAAGCTTGGCGAAGCTGTCGCCAATCAGGTAGGCGAAGGTGCCTTTGATGCCGTCCGCCGCGCCGATAGCTTTCTTCGGCACGAAGCCAACCGCCGCCACGCCAATCAGCAGCTGCGGGCCAAAGACCAGGAAGCCAAGAGCAAACAGCGAAGCCAGGTAAACGTACTGGTTGCTGGCATGTTGGTACACGCCCAGGGTGGCGATAATCAGCGCCAGCGCAACGCAGGCAACCAGCGCACGGCGCCCGTTAGCCAGGTCCGACAGCCAGCCCCACAGCAGCGTGCCCACCAGCGCGCCCACTTCAAACAGGGTGAAGCCCTGAATCGCCACTTCTTTGGAGAGCTTCAGCTCCTGGAAAGCGTACACGGTGGACCACTGGTCGATGCCGATGCGCACCACGTAAAGGAAGATGTTGGAGAAGCACAGCAGCCAGATAACTTTGTTCTTCAGCACGTACTCAACGAAGATCTGCCATTTGGTCATGGAATTATCTTCGGCTTCTTTGTCTTCTTCGCTCACCTCTTCGCCAAACAGCTCTTCGGCGGTGCCGAGGCCGTAAGACTCAGGGGAGTCGCTGCCGTAGCGCAGGGCAACAAAGCCGACGATCAGGGCGATAATGGACGGGAAGATAAACATCCCGATAACGTGGCCGTCAAACAGGTAGTTAGCGCCAAACAGGGCAACGCCAGCCGCGCCCGCGCCGCCGAGGTTGTGGGAGATGTTCCACATGCCCAGATAGCTGCCGCGCTTACGGCGAGGAGTCCATTTGGTAATGGTTGAATAGCTGCACGACCCGCCGGTGCTCTGGAAGAAACCGCTCAGCGCGTAGAAGGCAATCATCAGGAACAGGCTAACCGAGCCAGCGCCCATGCTGGCGCTGAAGCCGAGCATACAGATGGCGGAGAGGATCAGCATAAACGGCAGGAACTGCTTGGTGTTTTTGCCGTCCGCATAATAAGAAACCAGCGTTTTGCCCACGCCGTAGGTGATGGAGAATCCGAGGCCGATCATCCCCAGCTGCGTCATGCTCAGCCCGTAGGTTGAGATCATGTCGTTCTGCGCGATGTTGAAGTTTTTGCGGATCAAATACATCGTCAGGTAGCCGATGAAGACCACCAGGTACGACTGCATAAACGGTTTGAACCACATCTTGCGCCGCACTTCGAGCGGCAGATCCAGGGTTGGCTTACGCACCTGGTTTAAAAAGGCCAGCATGGATGACTCCTGATTTGAATACCTGCTTGATGGCAGGCATTGTAGAAATCAGCGCGTCAACTGGCCTGAGACAGCGTCCAGGCGCAACCGGGAATATTTCTTAGTTTTGCCCTGTTTGGCACAAAAAGGTGAGATGCATCACGCTTCACTGGCGGCACGCGGTGCCTGAGCGTTTAAGAACGGCAGCAGCAGCAGAGCCGAAATCCCGGCGGCGGTGGCGATAACCGCGAAAAACCCGCTCCAGTGCCAGATGTCGATAACCCTCGCCAGCGGCCAGCCGGAGAGCGATGCCCCGAGGTAAGCAAACAGCCCGACAAACCCGGTTGCCGCGCCCGCAGCCTCTTTATGCGAACACTCCGCCGCCGCCATGCCGATAAGCATCTGCGGGCCAAACACGAAGAAGCCGGTGGTAAAGAAGCAGGCGGCCTGCATCACGTAGCTGGCAAAAGGCATCAGCCACAGCGAGCCAACCGAGAGCAGAATACCGGCGGCAAAAATGAGGTTCATCGGCCCGCGGTTACCGTTAAACAACTTGTCCGACCCCCAGCCCGCAACCAGCGCGCCGATAAACCCGCCAAGTTCGAACATCGTCACCGCCGAGTTAGCCTTGACCAGCCCCACGCCGAGCGTCTCCGACATATAGAGATTGCCCCAGTCGTTTATCGCCGCCCTCACCACGTACACCAGCACGTAGCACAGCGACAGCAGCCAGATGTACGGGTTCGCCAGCACGTATTTATAGAGGATCTCTTTGCGCGTTAGCCCCGCGCCTTCCTGCTGCTGAGCCATTTCCAGCTCGTCGTGCTGCCAGTCGCCCACGGCGGGCAGGCCAACGGTTTGCGGCCGGTCGCGCAGCCGCCAGCAGAGAAACAGCCCGGCAATAATCGCGAGGCAGCCGGCAATCATCATCCCAACGCGCCAGCCATAATTCATCGCCGCCGCACCGATAATAATCGGAATAAGCGCCCCGCCCACGTTATGCGCCGTATTCCACACCGCCCACCAGCCGCCGCGCTCGCTGCGGGAGTACCAGGCCGTGAGCAATCTGGCGCAAACGGGCGAGCCCCAGCCCTGGAAGAAAGCGTTAAGCGCCCACAGCAGGGCGAACGCCCATAGCGAAGTCGAGAAGCCGAACAGGATGTTGACGATGCCGGTGGCAATCAGCCCCAGCCCCATAAAGTAGCGAGCGTTGGAGAAGTCGCTGACTATCCCTGAAAGAAACTTCGACAGGCCATAGGTCACGTAAAACAGCGTCGCCAGCAGGCCGATGTCGGTGCGCTCCATTACGCCGGTGGCGAGGATCTCCGGCGCGGCGGCGTTAAAGCTTTTGCGGGTGAAGTAAAACAGCGCGTAACCCAGCCAGATGGTTATCAGGATATGCCGCCGCCAGTAGCGATAGCGGGCGTCGATTTCATTTTTATCGCCCAGCAAAGGCGCGCTGGCCGGTACTTTCAGGAAACTCAACATCATCGCCCCTCAGACGTATCGCAACGGCAGGCTGACGCTGACGCGCGTGCCGTGAGTGCAGGAAATAGCCAGGGTGCCGCCCAGCGCCGTCACGCGCTCGCGCATCCCGAGAAGCCCGAAGCCCTGCTGCCCCGAGCCGGGCGGCAGGCCGCTGCCGTCATCTTCAATCACCAGCATCAGCCACTCTTCCTGGCGCCAGCCCTGGAGCGTGACCGCGCTGGCGCTGGCGTGTTTGACGATGTTGTTCAGCCCTTCCTGGCAAACCCGGAACAACGTGACGCGCTGCCCCTCACTGAGCATCTGCTCGTCAATTTGCCAGTCGAGATGGCTGACTATGCCCCGGCTTTCCAGCTCCATTTCGCGCAGCAGGGAGCGCACCGCCTGTTCGAGGGAGAGATCGTCCAGCTGGCGCGGTCGCAGCCGCCCGAGCAGGCGGCGTACCGAGTCATAAACGCCCAGCGAGAGCTGTTCGATATGCGCCCCGCTGCGTTTCACGCCATCGTTTTCCGGGGCCTGGCGCTTCATTATTCCGGCCTGGGTGCGGATAGCCGTGATCGTCTGACCAATATCGTCGTGCAGCTCGCGAGCCACTTCCCGGCGCACGCTCTCTTCGGTTTCCAGCAGCCGCTCGGCAAGGCGGCGGTTGCGGGCAAGCTCGGTTTGCAGCGACTGGTTCAGCTCGCGCAGGCGCTGGATCCCCGCCCCCAGCAGCAGCCCGGTGAGGCTTTGCGCCAGCAGCGACAGCAGAAGATCGACCGGGTGATCGTGCCAGGTCTGGCTGGCGATTAAAGCAATGGCGTTCATCAGGGTGGCAATAAGCGCCCCCTGCCAGCCGTAGTGCCAGGCCAGGGCGATAATCGGCAGCGCAAGGCAGAACGGCGTAAAGCGAGAAAGCTCGGCGGGCAGCCCCAGCTGAAGCCAGAGGCTGACGGCGAATAACAGCAGATACCAAATCAGATGGCGACCGCGCCAGTTCACCGGCTGGGAAACCAGCGCCGGGCCAAGCGGCTGCCAGACGGTGCTGGTGAGATAGTGCCAGATAACCAGGCAGGTCGGGGCCAGCGTCAGGCCGCCGGTCAGGGTTAACAGCAGGGCGTTCAGGGACTCATGCCCCCGCCCAATCCACGGCAAAGATTGCAGCAGCGCGGCGGCGATAAGCGCTCCGCCCTGGCGCAGCAAAGTCCGCCAGTCTCGCTGGTGGCGATAGCGGGAGATAAGCGCCACGGGCAGCAGGGTCAGCACGCCCCCGGCCATCAGCAGCGGCAGGTGCGCCAGCGCCACTTCCTGAGCCAGCCAGCCCAGCATCAGCCATTCCGCACCGAGCAGTACCGGCCAGTAGCCACGCGGGCATTGCAGCATCAGGCCCAGACGCAGGCCAAAGGGAAACAGCAGCACCGCCAGTTCGGGTCTTACCACTAAATGCAGGCTGATGCTCCACAGGCAGAACCACGCGGCGGAGAAGATAAAAAAGCTGGCGATAACGGCTATCAGCCGCGAGAAGAAAGACTGCATCACCAGCCGTCGAACAGGCGGCGAGCCAGCGCTACGTCGTTGCTGACGTCGAGTTTTTCCATCAGATTTGCGCGGTGAACGTGTACCGTTTTCGGCGACAGTCCAAGCTCGGTGGCGATCTCTTTCACCGCCATGCCCTGGGCCAGTTTTTCTGCCACCTGGCGTTCGCGCTTAGTCAGCGGGTCCTGCCGTCCGGCGGCCAGCTTCATGGCAATGTCCGACGTCAGGTAGCAGCCGCCGGTCGCTACGGTGTGCACCGCCGCAATCAATTCGTCCGGGCTACAGCGTTTGGATAAAAAGCCGCGCGCCCCGGCGTTAAGCGCCTGTTCCACCAGCGCCGGGCTGTCGTGGACCGACAACATAATAGTCGCCATGCCCTTCGGCAGTTGGGCGAGAAGCTCAAGCCCGGAAACGTCCGGCATCGAAATATCGCAGATGCAGACCTGAACGCCCTGCCCCGGCAGCCCGGCCAGCGCCTCGCGGCCCGAGCCAAACTCGGCCACAACCTGAAAATCCGCCTCCAGCCCAAGCAGTTGGGCAAAGCCGGAGCGGACGATAAGGTGATCGTCGATAAGGGCGATGGTAATCATGGCGCGTTCCAGGAAGGTAAAAAAACGCGCTTACCTTAGCGATAAGCGCGTTACTGTTCAAGCCTCAAGCGATTTGTGCTGCGCCCGAAGGCTATTCCCCGGCTACGGACAGGCGAATAATGCCTGCCGCTCTGGCCGGTGGCAGTTGCAGAACGTTGCGCCACAGTTCCTGAACCTGATCGCAGACGATGCCCTCCTGGCCCACCGCTTTGTGCGGGTCAGACATCAGATGCAAATCGCCGCCGTAGCGCTTCATCAGCTGCTGGACTATCGGCTGGATATCCTGCCTGGCCTGCTGGCGCTCGGCGTCGGTTACGGTGTGTTTTTCAGGACCGTAGGCGGAGCGCATCATGGCGGCATCTACTTCCATACGGCGCATCGTGACCTCGCGCGGCAGAAGCCTCATCGAGTTGATACCGCCCTTCACATCCGGGAACAGGAAGCGGAAGCAGGCCTCGTTGCTGCTCTTTTGCACCATCGCCGTTTGCTGCATATTGATTTGCATAAACGCCACCACGTTTTCATCGGCGGCATTTTGCAGACGCTTCATCTCCACGGCGAGGATTTGCGGCTGGATAGTGTCAATCACCTGCTGCTCGGTTTTCCCCTGCTTGTGCATCTCAATCGCCTGCTGGCGGATAGACATCCACAGCGCCGGTTCCTGCTCCTTCAGCACCTGGTAGACCGGCATCTGGTTCATCGCGGCATCAAGCCCGGCCAGCTCGCTCTGCGAAGATCCGGCCTTTTCACGCGGGATCAGGTATTTAACGTCAAAAATATTCCACGCCATAATAGCGACCAGCGCAATCGCGACGGCACCGGCTTTCCCCACCCAGCCTTTCTTGCGAAAAACGCCGACCACTACGGCAATTGTCGCGCCGACATAGCCTGCAATAATGACGTGGGTCCAGTTCATACAACATCCTTCTTATTCTGCGGGCACCCCGCTGTGGAAGCGAAACTCTTCGTCGCGGCTCTGGATAAGCCGGGCTTCTACTTCGCCAAAAAAACCAATACGTTCGCTGATGTCGTTTCCGGCAATTTGCTCCGCCAGGCTTAAATAATCCTGATAGTGACGGGCCTCAGAACGCAGCAGCGACAGGTAAAAACGCTGTAGCTCATCGTCAAGGTGCGGCGCCAGGGCGGCAAACCGCTCGCACGATCGCGCTTCGATATAGGCTCCGCAGATAAGCTTGTCCACCAGCATCAGCGGTTCGTGGGTGCGGGTTTCGCTCAACAAACCTTTAGCATAGCGACTGGCGGTAATTTTCACGTACGGAATGTTACGGGCAATCATGATTTCCCGCACCTGCCAGAAATGGTGCAGCTCTTCTTTAATCAGCAGCACCATGCTGTCGATAAGCTGCTGCCCCCAGGGGCTTTGCGTTTTTGGCATCACGCTTTTGCCAATCCCTTTGTGGATAGACAGAAAGTCCGGCTCGTCGCCGTCGCGGAAGGTAAAGGCTTCGTAAGGCTGTAGCCAGGCCAGCAGCGCCTGCGAGCTTTCTTTATCGGCAACATATTTGCGGATCAGCAGCATCGCGGTTTGCGCTGCTTTGAGTTCGCAGACCATATGGTCGGTCAGCAGCAGCGGCAAATTTTCGGGCTGGCGGGCTTTTTCAGTCCACGCATCGGGAGTCGGGCAGTGCAGGAATTGCTTAACGGGGGAGAGGAGTTGCTGGTAGTTCATGGCGATATCCTGAAGCGCAGCGGCTGAATGCCGCTGCGCCGCTTACTTTTAGTGGCGCACGCCGTCGTCGTCTTCGTCCAGAAGATCTTCGTCGCCGCCTTCTTCGCCGTCTTCACCGTTCGGATCTTCGAAGTAAGTGCCCCAGCCGTCGTAATCCACGCCGAATTTTTCCGCCAGGTTCATCAGTTGCTCAACCTGAGCATCAATCAGCTCGCGGTTCAGCGCGCATTCGCTAAGGATATCGCAACAGATGACGGTATCGCCCTCTTCCACTTCCAGCTCTTCAGGATCGGTGACTTCATAGCCCAGCTTGAAAGCTTCAACGGCCGCTTTCTCCAGGGTTTCAAAATCATCTGCAGAAAGGTGATGCTCGATGGTGTACAGCGCGTCAGGATCGCTGCCGTCATCCAGCAGTTCTTCAATGATTAAGCGAGTTTCTTCGCGTTGTTCTTCCAGCTGTTCTGGATTTGCCATGGCCCTTTCCTCAAATAAGTCGGCAGATGCTCTCATTTTCACACACGCCGGGGTTTGCCTCCACCTTTCATCGCAAAGTTTTAACGCTCGGGGTTGCAATTGAATATTCATACATATAAATTGAATTTTAATTCAATAAAGGCTTCTGCCATGCGAGGAAAAAATGAGTCACTTTTATCAGAAAAATTTTCTTAAGCTGCTCGATTTTACGCCTGCCCAGCTCCATGAACTGTTGGCCCTGGCCGCTAAGCTGAAAAACGACAAGAAAAAAGGAACTGAAACTCAGCAACTTACTGGGAAAAACATCGCGCTCATCTTCGAAAAAGATTCGACCCGAACTCGCTGCTCTTTCGAAGTTGCCGCTTTTGACCAGGGCGCTCGCGTCACTTATCTCGGCCCAAGCGGCAGCCAAATTGGGCATAAAGAATCAATTAAGGATACCGCACGGGTGCTGGGACGCATGTACGACGGCATTCAGTATCGCGGCTATGGTCAGGAAATAGTTGAAACCCTGGCGAGCTACGCCGGTGTACCGGTGTGGAACGGCCTGACCAATGAATATCATCCCACCCAGCTGCTGGCGGATTTATTGACCATGCAGGAGCATCTGCCGGGGAAAAGCTTTCACCAGATGACGCTGGTTTACGCCGGGGATGCACGTAACAACATGGGTAACTCGATGCTGGAAGCCGCCGCGTTGACAGGGCTGGACTTGCGCCTTGTGGCCCCTGAAGCCTGCTGGCCCGACGCAAATCTGGTGGCAGAGTGCAAAGCGCTGGCCGCCCAAACCGGCGGTAAAATCACCCTCACGGAAGATATTGCCGCAGGCGTAAAAGGTGCCGACTTTATCTATACCGACGTTTGGCTGTCGATGGGTGAAGCCAAAGAGAAGTGGGCCGAACGCATCGCCCTGCTTCGCCCTTACCAGGTCAACGGCGAAATGCTGGCGCTCACCGGCAACCCGCAGGTGAAGTTCCTGCACTGCCTGCCTGCCTTCCATGACGACCAGACCACGCTCGGCAAGCAAATGGCCCAGGAGTACGACCTGCACGGCGGTATGGAAGTTACCGACAAAGTATTCGAATCCTCCCACAGCGTGGTGTTTGACCAGGCAGAAAACCGCATGCACACCATCAAGGCGGTGATGGTCGCCACGCTGGCTGAATAATTTATTCGCTCTAAGGGTTATTCCCTGGCCCCTCCGACGTCACCTCGTCTGAGGGGCTTTTTTTCTTAGCGCATGTTTATTGCAAAAGATGTTGCATAACTGCTGCGCTGGCCGGATTTTTTATGCAGTAAAAAGACATAACCTCAATTGAACAAGGCTGAGCCTCTTCGCTAATCCGTTGTTTCCCGTTAAGTAAAAAGAAAAAAACCTGCTCGCTCACAGTTTCCAAACCGGGTATCCACGAAAAAATCACAATAACTATTTCTTGTTTCCCCCATCTTTCAGGATTAAATAAACCACCACGTGCATAACCATGCACATAAAAATAAAAAACACAATAAAATCAAATCGATAACCTTAAGTTAAATTGATGACCAATTACAAACCATTAACAACAGAGATATTATCAGGCTGTTTATTGAGTAGTTATGCAGTAAGCAAAATAAATATAAAAGCTATTTCCTGACGTTTATCAAATAATAAAAAGAGAAATAAAACCCACCGTCATCGCGTGATGAAGATCACATTAAACGGCTTAATAAAATCTAATATACGCCCCGAAGACAACCAACCGAATTATTTAAGTTGCGACGCAATATTAATTGCGCCATGGGAAAACTCATCCTCAAATAATGTAAGGGAATAGTCATGGATAAGCATTATGTCGGTTCCGAAATAGGCCACCTGCGCAGCGTTATGCTGCATCGCCCAAACCTCAGTCTGAAAAGACTTACCCCTTCAAATTGTCAGGAATTACTTTTTGACGACGTTCTTTCGGTAGAGCGGGCGGGCGAAGAACACGATGTTTTCGCCAACACCTTGCGCCGCGAAGGCGTGGAGGTATTGCTGCTAACCGACCTGCTAACACAAACGCTGGACATCACAGAGGCCAGGGACTGGCTGCTGAATACTCAGGTTTCAGACTACCGTCTTGGGCCAGCCTTCGCCGCCGACGTGCGCGGCTGGCTGGCGGATATGCCGCACCGCGAGTTAGCCCGCCGCCTTTCCGGCGGGCTAACTTACGAAGAAATTCCAGCCCAGATTAAAAATATGGTGGTGGATACTCATGCGGCAACCGACTTTATTATGAAGCCGCTGCCAAATCATTTATTCACCCGCGATACATCGTGCTGGATTTATAACGGCGTTTCAATTAACCCAATGGCTAAAGCAGCTCGCCAGCGCGAGACAAATAATTTAAGGGCAATTTATCGCTGGCACCCGGCATTTACCGACGGCAATTTCATTAAATATTACGGCGACGAAAACATTAATTACGACCACGCCACGCTTGAAGGCGGCGATGTATTAGTGATTGGCCGCGGCTCAGTATTAATTGGCATGTCTGAGCGTACCACACCTCAGGGCGTTGAGTTCCTCGCTGCATCATTATTCAAACATCAACAGGCGACCCGCGTGATTGCGGTTGAGCTGCCAAAACACCGCTCCTGCATGCACCTCGATACCGTCATGACCCATCTCGATGTCGACACATTCTCCGTCTACCCGGAAGTTGTGCGCAAAGACGTGCAGTGCTGGACGCTCACCCCGGACGGCAAGGGCGGTATTAAACGCCATCAGGAAGTCAGCCTCGTACACGCCATCGAGCAGGCGCTGGGCATCAGCGAGGTCAAGCTTATCACCACCGGCGGAGACGCCTTCGAAGCCGAGCGCGAGCAGTGGAATGACGCCAACAACGTGCTGACCATCCGCCCGGGCGTGGTAATTGGCTACGAGCGCAACATCTGGACCAACGAAAAATACGACAAAGCCGGGATCACCGTGTTGCCAATTCCTGGCGACGAATTAGGCCGCGGGCGCGGCGGCGCACGCTGCATGAGCTGCCCGCTGGAACGTGACGGAATTTAAGTGGAGAGCCGTATATGACACTGAAACCGACCCTGGTGGTCGCCCTCGGCGGCAACGCTTTGCTAAAACGCGGTGAGCCGCTGGAAGCCGACCTGCAGCGTAAAAATATCGAGCGGGCCAGCAAAACCATCGCCCAACTGACCGAAAACTGGCGCGTGGTGCTGGTGCACGGCAACGGCCCGCAGGTTGGCCTCCTGGCCCTGCAAAACAGCGCTTATCAAAACGTTAGTCCTTATCCGCTGGATGTTCTCGGCGCGGAAAGTCAGGGAATGATTGGCTACATGCTTCAGCAATCGCTGAAAAATCATCTGCCGGACCGCGAAGTTAGCGTGCTGCTGACTCAGGTAGAGGTCGACCCGCAGGATCCGGCCTTCAGCAACCCGACCAAGTATATCGGCCCGGTCTACAGCAAAGAGCAGGCGGATGCCCTGGTGCGCGATAAGGGCTGGTCGGTTAAAGCCGATGGCCAGTATTTCCGCCGCGTAGTGCCTTCCCCGCAGCCGAAACGCATCGTGGAAAGCGATGCCATTACGGCGCTAATTCAGCGCGATCACCTGGTTATTTGTAACGGCGGCGGCGGCGTGCCGGTGGTGGAAAAACCCGACGGCTACCACGGCATCGAGGCGGTGATTGATAAAGATCTTTCCGCCGCGCTGCTGGCTCGCCAGATAGAGGCCAACGCCCTGCTGATCCTGACCGATGCCGATGCGGTTTACCTGAACTGGGGTGCGCCTGACCAGCGCCCGCTGATGCAGGTAACGCCCGCCGAGTTGGACAAGATGACCTTCGACGCCGGTTCGATGGGGCCGAAGGTTGCCGCCTGTAGCGACTTTGTTACCCGCTGCCACGGTATTGCCGGGATTGGTTTGCTGGAGGACGGGGCGGCGATTCTGGCGGGCGAGAAAGGCACGCTGATTCGCGAATAGTGATTGCCCCTCACCCTGCCCCTCTCCCCTGAGGGGAGAGGGAATAAAACAAGAGAACAAAACAGAGTCGCCCGCATTTCCCCCTCTCCCTTTTAGGGCCGGGGTGAGGGTCAACAAACTCTTTTTTCAAAGGATAACAAAAATGACTATCAACTTAAAAAATCGCAATTTCCTGAAATTACTCGACTTTAAACCTGCAGAAATTCTGTACCTCATCGATCTCGCCCGCGACCTTAAAGCCGCCAAAAAAGCGGGTACTGAGAAAAAAACGCTATGCGGTAAAAACATTGCGCTCATCTTCGAGAAAACCTCCACCCGCACCCGCTGCGCGTTTGAGGTTGGCGCTTTTGACCAGGGCGCGCTGGTGACTTATCTCGGCCCAAGCGGCTCGCAAATCGGCCATAAAGAGTCGATGAAAGACACCGCCCGCGTGCTGGGCCGGATGTATGACGGCATCGAGTATCGCGGCTACGGCCAGGATATCGTCGAAGAGCTGGGCGAGTACGCCGGTGTGCCGGTGTGGAACGGGCTGACCAACGAGTTCCACCCAACCCAGATCCTCGCCGACCTGATGACCATGCTGGAGCATGCGCCGGGCAAAAAACTCAATGAATTGTCCTTCGCCTATCTCGGCGACGCCCGCAACAACATGGGGAATTCACTGATGGTCGGCGCGGCCAAAATGGGGATGGATATTCGCCTCGTCGCGCCAAAAGCATTCTGGCCTGAGGCTGGCCTGGTAGAGCAATGCCGCGCCATCGCCAAAGAGACCGGCGGCCGCATCACGCTGACCGACAGCGTGGCGGAAGGGGTAGCGGGTACTGATTTCCTCTACACCGACGTCTGGGTCTCAATGGGCGAGCCAAAAGAAGCCTGGGCCGAGCGCGTCAGCCTGATGACGCCATACCAGATTAATCAAAGCGTCCTCGATGCAACCGGCAATCCCAATGTGAAGTTCATGCACTGCCTGCCTGCATTCCATAACGAACACACCAAAGTCGGGAAAGAGATCGAAGAAGCCTACGGCCTGAAAGGGCTGGAAGTGACCGAGGAAGTCTTCGAGTCCGGGCATTCCATCGTCTTCGACGAAGCGGAAAACCGCATGCACACCATCAAAGCCGTCATGGTCGCCACGCTCGGAGAGTAACGCCGTCGGGCGGTGGGAGCCTTCTTGCCGCCCGCTGTACCCAGGTGCTGCCCAGCGCAGCGGGAGAATAGGAAAATGGCAGATGTTACCCATGCTGGCGCCACAGACGCGCCCGCAACTAGTGAGAAGAAGCTCGGACTCAGCGCGCTGGTAGCGCTGGTTATTGGCTCGATGATCGGCGGCGGGGTCTTTAGCCTGCCGCAAAACTTTGCCTCAGTTGCCTCACCCGGCGCACTGCTGATCGGCTGGGCAATCACCGGCGTAGGCATGCTCTGTCTCGCCTTTATTTATCAGAATCTCAGCGCCCGCTGCCCGGATCTCGACGGCGGGGTTTATAGCTACGCCAGAGCAGGATTTGGGGATTTTATCGGCTTCCAGTCAGCCTGGGGCTACTGGTTCTCTGCCTGGCTCGGCAACGTCTCCTACGCGGTGCTGCTGTTTAGCGCCCTGAGCTTCTTCATTCCGGTGTTCGGCGACGGTAACAACCTGCCGTCATTCATCGGGGCGTCAATTGTACTGTGGCTGGTTCACGCTCTGGTACTGCGCGGCGTGCGCGAAGCTGCCTATATCAATACCATCCTCACCGTGGTGAAAGTTGCCGTCCTGCTGCTGTTTATCGTCGCGGTGCTGATTGCCTTCCGCATCGGCGTGTTCACCGCCGATTTTTGGGGCCGCATGATGGTGATTGACGGCACGCGGCCGGAAATTTTCCAGCAGGTGAAAAGCATTATGCTGGTCACGACCTGGGTGTTTATCGGTATTGAAGGAGCGACCGTGGTTTCCGCCCGCGCGGCAAAACGAGCCGATATCGGCAAGGCAACGGTGATTGGCCTGCTCGGCGTTTTGGTGATTTATATTCTGGTTAGCGTGCTGTCGATGGGCGTGCTTGACCAGGCGGCGCTGGCCGGGTTGAAAAACCCATCAATGGCGGGCGTGCTGGAAAGCGTGGTCGGGGTTTGGGGCGCTAAATTCGTCGCTGGCGGCGTGATTTTATCCCTCGCCGGTGCATTACTGGCCTGGACGCTTTTCGCGGCAGAACTACCCAGGGTTGCGGCAATTGACGGAATATTTCCGAAGATTTTCGCCAAAGAGAATGCTCGCCACTCGCCGTCATTTTCACTGTGGATAACCAACGGTCTGATCCAGCTGTTCCTGATCCTCACCTTGTTCTATGCCGCGGGCTACCAGGCGCTGTTTTCCATCGCTACGGCCGCCATTTTGCCGCCTTATCTGTTCAGCGCGGCCTACGGCCTGAAACTGGCCTGGACCGGCGAGCGCTACGGCAAGGGAGAGTCACGTACCGGCGGCATTATTCTCGGCGTGGTGGCTACACTCTATGGCTTCTGGCTTTGCTACGCAGCCGGCGACTCAATGCTGCTCAGCTCATTGCTGTTCACGCCGGGAATACTGGTGTTCTTGTGGCAGAAAAAAACCCAGGGTCAGGCTTTGCTGAAAAGTTACGAATTCGCAATAGCCATCGTTATCCTGGCCGTCGCCGCCTGGACGCTAAAACTGATACTGAGTGGCGCATTACAGATAGCCTGAACCGCTTAAACGCCACAAATGTGGCGTTTAACTCTGCATTTTCATTCGGCGCAGTCAGAAAACAAAGCTCTATCAAAAGGTTAAATCTATTTATGCGGTAAACATAACGCGCCTGTAATTATAGAAATGGTGAATGAGATGAGGATCTCCCGCGTATCGTCAGAAAAGGAACAGCGGCAGCTTGAGCTGTGCCAGCAGTTAATCGTCCACAAAAGCTACCGCTCCCAGGAGCAGTTGCGCTGCGATTTAAAACAGCACGGTTTTGAAGCTATCAGCCAGTCAACGGTTTCCCGGCTACTCAAGCTGCTGGGCGTGATTAAAAGGAGTAATGCGAAGGGAGAAAAGATCTATGCCCTGAACCCCATGGCCCAGCCTCAGCCAAGCGCGGCGCGATCGGTGGCCGAGATGGTCATCAGCGTTGAGCATAATAGCGAGTTTATTATGATCCATACCGTCTCCGGCTACGGCAGAGCGGTGGCAAAAATACTCGATCATCACGCAATAACGGAGATCCTGGGCGTGGTGTCGGGCAGCAGCGTGGTGTGGATTGCGCCGCGGGATGTGCGCAAAACGCCGCTGGTTCATCGCCGTATTATGCAAACCCTCGGGCTGAATTAACCCGGCAGCAACCGATTGCAATGCTGCGAAAAAGTGTGATTTTGCCTCTTGCAGAGTGCGCGGACGCGCGTATAATGCGCCACAATTTGCCGGGAGGAAGCATGGTCCACTGTGTACAAAAAAATGCCGCACCAGGTCGTCTGAAAGCAGACGCCGTTGGGCGTTTTTCTTCCCGTTGCAGCATCGAATTTCTACATTCCCAAATTGCTAAGGCCCCTCATTGAGGGGCTTTTTTTTGCCCGTCGCCCGAGAACAGGAGAGAAGCATGACTAACCCGTTATTTAAAAAACACATCATTTCCATCAATGATCTCAGTCGTGAAGAACTTGAACTGGTGCTGGCAACAGCCGCGAAGCTGAAAGCTAACCCGCAGCCGGAGCTGCTGAAGCATAAAGTTATCGCCAGCTGCTTCTTTGAAGCTTCCACCCGTACCCGCCTCTCCTTCGAAACCTCGATTCACCGTCTCGGCGCGTCGGTCGTCGGTTTTTCCGACAGCAGCAATACCTCGCTGGGTAAAAAAGGTGAAACGCTGGCCGACACCATTTCGGTCATCAGCACCTATGTGGACGCCATTGTTATGCGCCACCCGCAGGAAGGCGCGGCGCGCCTGGCAACCGAGTTCTCCGGCGATATTCCGGTGCTTAACGCGGGCGACGGCGCCAACCAGCACCCGACGCAAACCCTGCTCGACTTATTTACCATTCAGGAAACTCAGGGCCGCCTGGAAAACCTGAACATCGCCATGGTTGGTGACCTGAAATACGGCCGCACCGTGCACTCTTTAGCCCAGGCGCTGGCGAAGTTCAACGGCAACCGCTTCTACTTTATCGCCCCTAACGCGCTGGCAATGCCGCAGTACATCCTGGATATGCTGGATGAAAAAGGGATCGCCTGGAGCCGCCACGAGTCGATTGATGACGTGGTTGGCGAGCTGGATATTCTCTATATGACCCGGGTGCAGAAAGAGCGTCTTGATCCGTCCGAATACGCCAACGTGAAAGCGCAGTTCATCCTGCGGGCCGCCGATCTGGAAGGCGCGCGCGCCAATATGAAGGTGCTGCACCCGCTGCCGCGCGTGGATGAGATAACCACCGACGTAGACGCCACGCCGCATGCCTGGTATTTCCAGCAGGCCGGTAACGGTATTTTTGCCCGCCAGGCTCTACTGGCGCTGGTTTTGAATCGCGAACTGGTTTAAGTGAGAGGAGAATAAGATGACGCACGATAATAAATTACAGGTTGAAGCCATCAAGCGCGGCACCGTTATCGACCATATTCCGGCGCAGGTGGGCTTTAAGCTGCTGACGCTGTTCAAACTGACCGAAACCGACCAGCGTATCACCATCGGCCTGAACCTGCCGTCCCGCGAGCTGGGCCGTAAAGATTTGATCAAGATAGAGAATACCTTCCTGACCGACGAGCAGGTTAACCAGTTAGCGCTGTATGCGCCCCACGCGACGGTGAACCGCATCGACGAGTACGAAGTGGTTGGCAAAAGCAACCCGAGCCTGCCGGACCGCATTGAGAAAGTGCTGTTGTGCCCGAACAGTAATTGCATCAGCCATAACGAGCCGGTTGCCTCTTCATTTGCGGTTAAACAACGTGCCGACGATATCAGTCTGAAGTGCAAATATTGCGAAAAAGAGTTCGCCCGTCACGTTGTGCTGGTTGATTGATGTTCGTCTGATGACAAGCTCGCGGCCATCCCTATAATGGTCGCGAGCTTTGTATCTAATACTGAGGAGAAAGAATGTCACGCACTCTTAGCACGGAAAACGCACCGGCCGCTATCGGCCCTTATGTCCAGGGCGTCGATCTTGGCAGCATGATTATCACTTCCGGTCAGATCCCGGTTGATCCAAAATCCGGCAACGTGCCGGAAGACGTAGCCGCTCAGGCGCGCCAGTCTCTGGAAAACGTAAAAGCGATCGTTGAGTCCGCAGGCCTGAAAGTGGGCGATATCGTGAAAACCACGGTGTTTGTTAAAGACCTGAACGACTTCGCTACCGTAAACGCCGCGTATGAAGCGTTCTTCACCGAGCATAAAGCCACTTTCCCGGCACGCTCATGTGTAGAAGTCGCTCGTCTGCCAAAAGACGTGAAAATCGAAATCGAAGCCATCGCCGTTCGCCGCTAATTCGCCGCAGCGCTTTTGCTTCTGGCCCCGCCTTTGCGGGGCTTTTTTTGCCCCTACTTCACGACGGCACGCAGCAGTTTTTCCAGCGGATAAACCGCCGCAATAACCACTTCATCACGCGTTTGCGCCGCACCGTCCAGCTGAGTCTGGATAGCCTTCAGTTCGTCATTGTTTAGCGACCCCTGCTTCGCCACCAGATCCGTCAGCCTTAAGCCTAACCCGGCCAGCTTATCTACGTCCTCGGCCACCGGTTTGAGCGGTTTTAGCACATAGTTGCCTTCGATAAGCGCCAGCACGTCCGGGGTATTGCTTTGCCAGCGGGTAAAGATATGGCGCAAGGCTTCGGCGCTGTTGCTGTCTTCCGGGTCGGCAATCAGCTTGTCTACCCAGCCGTTAATCGCCCGAACCTGCCCGCTTTCCGGCCCCAGCGCATCGGCAAAGCGGTTTAGCGGCTCGAAATGGTTGTAATTCCCGGCCTGGAATTTGAGGTGCTGGCGCGTGTAATACTGCGCGGGCTCGACTGCCTGAGCGAGAATTTGCAGCGGCATAATATCCGGCGTACCGGCCAGGCGAGTCATCTGAACCACCGACTCGGTATGCTGGCGTAGCCCGACGGAAACCGTGGACCAGGCGTCAATCGCCTGCATACGCTGATACATGTTCTCTACGTCAGTAACGTCTTTAGCTGACCATAAGCGCTCGGCCACCGCAAAAGTGCGCGGCCAAAGTTTGATGTCCAGCAGCGGAGAAATAACGTTTTCCGCCCACAGCGCGGCTTCACCGCCGAGGATGTTGCTCATCTGCGCGTCCGTCGGCACCGCCGGCTGTTTACCGTCCGGCACGCCCTCAAGCTTTTGCCCGGTTGCCGGATAACGCACATTGCCGACCAGGAAGTAGCCGCCAAGCTTATCGCCTTCAAGCGTGACTACCGGGCGCGTCTCACCCATCCAGGTATCAACCGTAAAGGTCGCCTGAGTCGGGGTGAGCCATTTTATTTCATGTACCTCGCGGCGTGACTTGCCTTTGAAGTCGATAAATCCGCGCCAGCCGCCGTCGTTTTTCACCAACGTAAAGCTGCCTTCTACCGGGCTGCCTTTCAGGCGCGGCATGCTGAAGAACCAGCTCTGGGCGCTGTCGGATTCGCTTAACTTATCGACCCCGTTCAGCCCCTTCGGCAGAACTTCGTTGCGGTAGTGATACGCCGTAGACTGCGGCTGGTCGAGGTAGAAGCCGGTGGACAAGATGCCCTTGTAGCCGTTGGCCGCAATCGCGCCCAGGGAGTCCTGCCCCTGCCACGACTGGATCAAAATATTTTTCGGCAGATCGGGATGATAAATCTCATCCCAACCCATCATCTGCCGTTTATGTTTTTCGAGGATCTTCTCCAGCCGCTGGTTGAAATAAGTCTGTAGCGCGTGGGAGTCCGCCAGCTGGTGCTGTTTCATAAACTGCTGAATAGAAGCGGAGGCTTTCCACTGGCTGTCGTCCACTTCATCCCCGCCGATATGCAGGTAAGCATCGGGGAAAATGGCGGTAACTTCGCCTATCAGGGTATCAACGAACTTATAGGCAGCTTCGTTAGCCGGGTTAAGCAGCGGCTTTAATACGCCCCAGCTGCGCTCCATCTGGTACGGCCCCGGAGCGCTCATCAGCTCCGGATAAGCAACGGCCAGCGCCGAGCCGTGGCCCGGCAGGTCAATTTCCGGCACCACGCGGATCCCCAGCGAAGTTGCGTAGCGTACGACCTGCTTCATCTGCTCCTGGGTATAAAACTGCCCGTCGCTCGCCAGCTGTTGTAGCTTCGGATAATGGCTGGAGGCGAAGCGCCAGCCCTGGTCGTCCGTCAGGTGCCAGTGGAAGACGTTGAGCTTAGCCGCGGCCATGCCGTCCAGCTGGCGCAGGATATCTTCCAGCGGCATAAAGTGGCGCGCCGAATCCAGCAGCAGCCCGCGCCACGGGAAGCGCGGCACGTCTTTTATCTCCACATAAGGGATCGAGGTATTTTGCGGGCCGTTTTGGATCAGCTGTAAAACGGTTTCCATCCCGCGCATTGCGCCGAAGCGAGTGTTCGCGGTGAGTTTCACTCCGTCCGCCGTCACGCTCAGCTCATAGCTTTCGTCGCTGTCCGCCTTTGGCAACGGGTCAACCGCTTTGCGGATTTGAATAGCGATAGTCGGTTTTGCCGGGTGAGCTTCCGCGGGCTGAAGCTGCCAGCCGGTTTGCAGGCTAATACGCTGACGCCAGCGCTCTGCTGCGCCGGGCAGCTTATCGCCGCTGATATTGATTGAGAGAGCGTTGGTGAGCGCGAGGCTGCCCTGGGTTGCCGGAAGCTCGACCTGCTGCGGCCAGGGCATCAGCGGTAACTCTCCGGCAGGTGCGGCCTGAGCCTGGCAGGCAACGGCGATACCTGCGGCCAGCAGGCTAAAACGGAGCGATTTAAACATGGACTTTCCTTTCACATGACGGGCCAGAAAACAGCAAAAACAATCTGTTACCATGTGAAGGATTTTTCAGCAACATTATGGCGAGACGTGGATCACATCTCGCCATTTTTTGAGATTATTGCCAGCCGTAGCGGCGGCTATAGAAGCCCTTAACGGCCTGAGTGAGCATCACATATCCCCCGAGGATCAGCACCAGCAGCGGGAAGTAGCTCAGCGGCAGCGCTTGCAAGTGGAGATACTCGGCCAGCGGTGAGAACGGCAGCGCGATACCCAGCGCCATCACCAGCAGCGTCATCACCATCAGCGGCCACGCCGGGCGGCTTTGCAGGAACGGAATGCGGCGGGTACGGATCATATGCACAATCAGGGTTTGTGACAGCAGTCCTTCAACAAACCAGCCGGACTGGAACAGGGTTTGCGCTTCCGGCGTATTGGCTTTGAAAATCCACCACATCACGCCAAAAGTCACGATATCGAAGATGGAGCTGAGCGGCCCGAAGAACACCATAAAGCGGCCAAGGTCGGACGGGTTCCAGCGCTGCGGCTGCTGAATTTGCTCGTCGTCCACGTTGTCGAACGGGATAGCTACCTGAGAGACGTCGTACATCAGGTTCTGGATCAGCAGATGGATAGGCAACATAGGCAGGAACGGCAGGAAGGCGCTCGCCACCAGCACGCTGAACACGTTGCCGAAGTTGGAGCTGGCGGTCATTTTGATGTACTTCAGCATGTTGGCAAAAGTACGACGCCCTTCGATAACGCCCTCTTCAAGCACCATCAGGCTTTTTTCCAGCAGGATGATATCGGCCGCCTCGCGGGCAATATCCACCGCGCCGTCAACGGAAATACCGATATCCGCCGCGCGCAGAGCCGGAGCATCGTTAATGCCGTCGCCCATAAAGCCAACCACGTGGCCTTCACCGCGCAGCAGGCGGACAATGCGCTCTTTGTGCATCGGGGTCAGGCGGGCAAACAGCGTAGTTTGCAGCGCAACGCGCGCCAGCTCTTCGTCGCTCATCTCTTCGATGTCGCTGCCGATTATCAGGTCGCCCACTTCCAGACCCACTTCACGGCATACTTTCGCCGCCACCAGTTCGCTGTCGCCGGTGAGGATTTTTACCGCAATACCGCTGGCTTTCAGCGCCTTCAGCGCCGGAGCCGTGGTCTCTTTCGGCGGATCGAGGAAGGCAATATAGCCTTCGAGGATAAGGTCAGACTCATCCACGCGGCTGTAATCTTCGCTGCGTGCAGGCTGTAATTTAGTAGCAACAGCTACCACGCGCAGGCCCTGGCTGTTAAGGGAATCGGTCACGCTGCGAATACGTTTCAGCATCCCTTCGCTAAGCGGCACAATTTCGTCGCCGTGGCGGACGTGGGTACAAACGTTGAGAATTTCCTGCAGCGCGCCTTTGCAGATCAGCTGATGAACGTCCGGCTGCTCGCAAACCACTACCGACATACGGCGGCGGTCAAAATCAAACGGAATTTCGTCCACTTTGTGCCAGCGGGCAACGGCCGCGCGGGCGTGATCGGCGTCAACGCCTTCCAGCACAGCCACGTCCAGCAGGTTTTTCAGGCCGGTCTGATAATGGCTGTTCAGCCAGGCGGTGTGCAGAACGCGGTCGCTCTCCTCACCGAAGATATCGGTGTGGTTTTCCAGCACGATACGGTCCTGCGTGAGGGTGCCGGTTTTATCGGTGCAGAGAATGTCCATCGCGCCGAAGTTCTGGATAGCGTCGAGGTGCTTAACGATAACTTTCTGTTTAGACAGTTTTACCGCCCCGCGAGCGAGCGTGGAGGTGACTATCATCGGCAGCATTTCCGGCGTCAAACCAACCGCAACGGAGAGCGAAAACAGGGCCGCTTCCCACCAGTCGCCTTTGGTAAAGCCGTTAATCAGCAGCACGACAGGCACCATCACCAGCATAAAGCGGATCAGCAGCCAGCTAACCCGGCTGATACCGCGCTGGAAGGCGTTTGGCTCGCTTTCCTGCTGGGTGACGCGCCCGGCAAGCTGGCCGAACCAGGTATTGCCCCCGGTGGCGATAATCATGGCCAGCGCGGTGCCGCTGACCACGTTAGTGCCCATAAAGCAGAGGTTGTCGCACTCCAGCGGGTTGTGCTGGTCGTGCTGACGGCTGACGGCCACTTTTTCTACCGGCAGAGATTCGCCGGTCAGCGAAGCCTGGGCAACGAACAGGTCACGAGCCTGGATCACACGCAGGTCGGCGGGGATCATATCTCCGGCGGCGAGCTTGACGATATCACCCGGCACCAGTTGATCCAGCGGCACTTCTACGTAGCCATACTCGCCCTGCTCATTGATAACCCGCAGCACGGTCGCCGTGTTGCTTACCATCGCCTTGAGCGCGTCCGCCGCACGAGTGGAGCGGGTTTCCTGAATGAAGTTCAGCAGCGTGGAGATAACCACCATCAGCGCGATAACGCTGGCGCCAAACAAGTCGTCTTCCGTCGCATAGGAAAAAATCCCCAGCGCCGTCAGCAACAGGTTGAACGGGTTGCGGTAGCAAATCCACAGGTGAATGAACCACGGTGAAGGCTTCTGGGCCGGGATCTGGTTCATGCCAAACGTTTCGCGCGCCTTTTCGACTTCGCGTTCGTTAAGCCCTTCCGGGTGGCTGCCAAACTCAATGTAAAGCTGCTCTTCGCTGGCCGCAGCGTATTTCAGGCAGGACTGAGTCAGCGTGGCCGGAATGTCAGCGGCTTTAGCCACAACGTTGCCGTCGGGCATCGGGTCACGCTGCACCACGCGGCGAGGCAAATGGCGGCTCAACTGGGACATCAGCTGGCGAGTAAGATTTTTTAATTGCATAGAACGTCCTTAGCGCCGTCTGGAGCGGCACCCCTTCTTCTGCAAGCGCGGCAAGGCCTCACCCGGCAGGAGATTATCAAATAGCAGGGACGTCAAAAGAGAGAATGCGTCGCTGCCTTACAAAATCGGTAAGGCAGCGGCTGTTAACCTGGGGCTTACCGGAAAATTCCTGTTACTTCAGGGTGAGGACTGGGATCGGGTTCCATGTCGTCTCCGGTAGCGTTGAAAGAGAAATAGCATTATGCCTTCTGGCATAATCAGAATGCCGCTTATACTACGCCGGTAAAACTAAACCGTCTGTAAACCAGATTTTGCCCATGGCAGGTTCGGAATACTGGGTTAAAGTTTTACGCTTCCTAAGTATAATTCTGATTACAGCCCGAAGGCGAAAACGTGACAATATTTGCCCTCGTAAACCGGTTGTCACCCGGTTTGCTCCGTGACTACCAGGAAAAAGAGTAACAATGCAAAGCCGCCTGACCATTAAAGACATTGCCCGCTTAAGCGGAGTCGGGAAATCAACCGTCTCTCGCGTATTGAATAATGAAAGCGGCGTCAGCGCCCGCACGCGTGAGCGGGTGGAAGCGGTTATGCAGCAGCATGAGTTCTCTCCTTCCCGCTCCGCCCGTGCCATGCGCGGCCAGAGCGATAAAGTGGTGGCGATTATCGTCTCGCGCCTCGACTCCCTGTCGGAAAATCTCGCGGTTCAAACCATGCTGCCTTGCCTCTACGAGCAGGGTTACGACCCCATCATGATGGAAAGCCAGTTTTCGCCGGAGATGGTAGAAGAGCACCTGGGCATGCTGCGCCGCCGCAATATCGACGGCGTTATCCTGTTTGGCTTTACCGGCATTAGCGAAAAAATGTTGCAGCCGTGGCGCTCAACGCTGGTGCTGATGGCGAGGGATGCCAACGGCTTCGCTTCCGTCTGTTATGACGATGACGGCGCGATTCAGATTCTGATGTCCACTCTTTACCAACAGGGGCATCGCCACATCAGTTTTCTGGGCGTGCCGCATGCCGACGTTACCACCGGCTACCGCCGCCACCAGGCTTACCTCGATTTTTGTAGCCGACACGACATTACGCCGAATGCCGCCCTTCCGGGGCTGGCAATGAAGCAGGGCTATGAGCACGTTGTGGATGTGTTAACCCCGCAAACCACCGCCCTGCTGTGCGCCACCGACACCCTGGCGCTGGGTGCCAGCAAATATCTTCAGCAGCAAAACCGCAGCAGCCTGCAGCTCGCGAGCGTGGGCAATACGCCGCTGATGAAATTCTTGCACCCGGAGATTATCACCGTCGATCCAGGTTACGCCGAAGCCGGGCGAGCCGCGGCTTTACAGCTGATCGGCCAGATCTCACAGCAGCAACAACTGCGGCAAATCGTTATTCCCAGCCACCTTCAATAAGCCCTGAGGATCGGGATTATTGTGATCCCGGCCTGATTTCGGGAACGTTCCCATTTTCGCAAAATGGATTACTGGCTACCCTTATAGTCAGGTCATTACCTCCATACCCCAGGGTGTCAATATGAGTAAAGTCAAACAGCAGGACATAGATAAGCTGATTGAGTTGGTCGGCGGGCGCGAAAACATCGCCACCGTTAGCCACTGTATTACCCGGCTGCGTTTTGTTCTGAATAATCCCGAGAATGCCAGTCCTAAAGAGATCGAAAACCTGCCGATGGTGAAAGGCTGCTTTACCAATGCCGGACAGTTTCAGGTGGTTATCGGCACCGACGTTGACGACTATTACAAAGCGCTGATTGCCACCACCGGGCTAAGCTCCGCTGACAAAGAGCAGGCCAAAACGGCCGCCCGTCAAAATATGAAATGGCACGAGCAGCTGATCTCCCACTTCGCGGAGATCTTCTTCCCGCTGCTGCCCGCGCTGATAAGCGGCGGTTTGATCCTCGGCTTCCGCAACGTTATTGGCGATTTGCCGATGAGCAACGGCGAAACGCTTGCGCAGATGTACCCGGCGCTGAAAACCGTTTATGACTTCCTGTGGCTGATTGGCGAAGCCATCTTCTTCTACCTGCCGGTAGGGATTTGCTGGTCTGCGGTCCGCAAGATGGGCGGAACGCCTATCCTCGGGATCGTGCTGGGCGTCACGCTGGTATCACCTCAGCTGATGAACGCCTACGAGCTTGGCAGCAAAATTCCGGAAGTCTGGAACTTCGGCTGGTTCACGATTCAGAAAGTGGGCTATCAGGCTCAGGTTATCCCGGCATTGCTGGCGGGCCTGGCGCTGGGCTTCATTGAAACTCGCCTGAAACGCATTGTGCCGGACTACCTCTACCTGGTCATTGTGCCGGTTTGCTCGCTGATTCTGGCGGTCTTCCTTGCTCATACGGTGATTGGTCCGTTTGGCCGCATGATTGGCGACGGCGTAGCCTTCGCGGTTCGCCATCTGATGACGGGCAGCTTTGCCCCGGTCGGCGCGGCGCTGTTTGGCTTCCTGTACGCCCCGCTGGTTATTACCGGCGTGCACCAGACCACGCTCGCCATCGACATGCAGATGATTCAAAGCATGGGCGGGACGCCGGTCTGGCCGCTGATTGCGCTGTCTAACATTGCTCAGGCTTCCGCGGTTGTTGGCATTATCATTTGCAGCCGTAAGCAAAACGAGCGCGAAATTTCGGTTCCGGCGGCGATTTCTGCCTACCTCGGAGTAACCGAACCGGCCATGTACGGTATCAACCTGAAGTATCACTTCCCGATGCTGTGCGCGATGGTGGGTTCCGGCCTTGCTGGCCTGCTGTGCGGCCTTAACGGCGTGATGGCAAACGGCATCGGCGTGGGCGGCCTGCCGGGCATTCTTTCTATCCAGCCTAAGTTCTGGGGCATTTACGCGATTGCGATTGTGATTGCGGTCATCGTACCTATTGTTCTGACATCTGTGGTGTATAAGCGCAAATTGCGTCAGGGCACATTGTTGGTGGTTTAATTCGATTTACCGGTGGGCAGCAATGCCCACCCTTCAGCTAGCAGGAACCCGCTATGAATATCACTCCTCCGTGGTGGCAGCACGGCGTCATCTATCAGATTTACCCAAAGAGTTTTCAGGACACCACCGGCAGCGGCACCGGCGACCTGAAAGGCGTGATTAAACGCCTGGACTACCTTCAGAAGTTAGGCGTGGACGCCATCTGGCTGACGCCGTTTTACCTCTCCCCGCAGATCGATAACGGCTATGACGTAGCGGATTACTGCGCTATTGACCCCACCTACGGCACGCTGGACGACTTCGATTCACTGGTAGCCGAAGCCCACCAGCGCGGTATCCGCATCATTCTGGACATGGTGTTTAACCATACCTCCACGAAGCATGAATGGTTCCAGAAGTCGCTGGATAAAAGCAGCACGTATCGCGAGTTTTATATCTGGCGCGACGGAACGCCGGACCTGCTGCCGAATAACTGGCGCTCAAAATTTGGCGGTAACGCCTGGCAGTGGCATGCGGAAAGCGGCCAGTATTACCTGCATCTGTTCGCGCCTGAGCAGGCAGACCTGAACTGGGAGAACCCGCAGGTACGCGCCGAGCTGAAAAAAGTGTGCGAATTCTGGTCCGACCGCGGCGTGGACGGCCTGCGCCTGGACGTGATTAACCTGGTCTCCAAAGATCAGCAGTTCCCGAACGACGTTGCCGGAGGCGATGGCCGCCGTTTCTATACCGACGGGCCGCGCGTTCACGAATTCTTGCAGGAAATGAGCCGTGATGTTTTCAAACCGCTCAGCATGATGACCGTCGGCGAGATGTCCTCGACCTCGCTGGATAACTGCCAGAAGTACGGCGCGCTCGACGGCAGCGAACTGTCAATGACCTTTAACTTCCACCACCTGAAGGTGGATTACCCCGGCGGCGAGAAATGGACGCTGGCAAAACCTGATTACGTGGAGCTGAAGTCCATCTTCAACCACTGGCAGCAGGGCATGCACAACGTTGCCTGGAACGCGCTGTTCTGGTGTAACCACGACCAGCCGCGCATCGTTTCTCGCTTCGGCGACGAAGGCGAACTGCGCGTTACCTCGGCCAAAATGCTGGCGATGGTGCTGCACGGCATGCAGGGCACGCCGTATATCTACCAGGGCGAAGAGCTGGGGATGACCAACCCTCACTTCAGCCGCATCGACGAATACCGCGATGTAGAAAGCCTGAATATGTACGCCGAACTGCGCAGCCAGGGCCGCGACAGCGACACGCTGATGGCTATCCTCGCCAGTAAATCCCGCGACAACAGCCGCACACCAATGCAGTGGGATGCGGGCGCTAACGCTGGCTTCAGCGAAGGAACGCCGTGGATTGGGCTGTGCGATAACTACCAAACGGTGAATGCCGCTGCCGCGCTGGCGGACGATGAGTCGGTATTCTATGCCTATCAGCGGTTGATTAAGCTGCGTAAGGCCGAGCCGGTGCTGACCCTGGGTAACTATCAGGACTTGCTCCCGGAGCACCCGCTGGTGTGGAGCTACAGCCGTGAAAGGGAAGGGCAAACGCTGGTAGTTGCCGCGAACCTCAGCAATCAGCAGCAGTGGTTGCAGCTAGACGGCTTCAGCGGCGAATGGGAAGTGCTGATGAGCAACTACCCTGACGCAGCAGACAAACCGGGCGAGATGAGCCTGCGCCCGTTTGAGGCAGTCTACTGGATTAAGCGCTAGCGCTTTGTGCTCGCCCTTCCCCCTGCCGCTTTGCAAAGTGGCCGGGGTGAGGGGCAAGCCTTGTTAGCCTTTCAGCTCATTCACCCGGCTTAGCCAGTAGTTCACGCCTTCATCAATCAGTGGGTCGGTAATGTCGTTGGCGCCCTGCACCAGCGCAGGTTGCTGCCAGATCATGCCGGTTTTATTCGCCATGGCATGGAACGGCAGCAGCAGAGCTTCCACTGCATACTGATTATAACCTTCCGGGGTGTAGGCCTGAGCGGAGCCGCCGGTAGAGGTGGCAACCAGCAGTTTTTTACCGTGCAACGCCTTGCCATCGCTGCCGTAGGCAAACCCGTAGCTCAATACATGATCCTGCCATTCTTTCAGGATAGCCGGCGAGCTGTACCACCAGAACGGAAACAGCATCACGATAGCATCATGCTCACACAGCAATTTTTGCTCGCGCTCAACATCAATATTGAAATCCGGGTATGCCCGCATCAGCTCATGTACGGTGACATCTGCCAAACCGCTGAGCGCTTCGACCGCCGCATGGTTAATACGGGATTTTTCAGGGTAGCGGTGCGCCGCCAGAACCAGAACCTTTTTCATTTTCCTGCCCTTTATGCTTTGTGATGTCGCTATCTTTTCAGATAGCAGGACTTACCTGTAGTCTGTATCAGGGCATATCTGTTTCAACTAAAGGTTATAAACATGGCGCTTCCACCGGATGTTCACCGGCTCATTCCCGCGTTTCTGGCCGCGGCGGACTGCCAAAGCTTTTCTGCGGCGGCGCGCCAGCTGGGCATTACGCCGGCGGCGGTGAGTAAAAACGTGCGCCAGCTTGAGCAACGCCTGGGCATCGTGCTTTTTGGGCGCAATACGCACTTTGTGGTGCTAACCGAAGAAGGCATGGCGCTGCGGGAGCAGGTTGCCCCGCTATGGCAGGCGTTGAATCAGGCGCTGGTTAACCCGAAGTCGGAACCTGCGGGCCTGCTGAGAATTAGCGTTATCCCCGGCTTTGGCCGCCACCGCCTCATGCCCCTGATGAGCGAATTCCAGCGGCGCTATCCGCAGATACGCATCGAACTCTCCATGGAAGCCCGCAGCGTTAATCTGATTGGCGAGCGGATAGATATTGCCATTGGGCACCGAACCGTGCGCGATAGCCGGGTAGTGGCACGCGAACTTTATGAAAGCAAAACGATAGTGGCGGCAACGCCCTCCTACCTTGAACGCTACGGCACACCACAAAAGCCGGAAGAACTGTTGCATCACCGCTGCCTTGTGCACCGTAATCCCGGCACGGGCCGCCTGCAGCACTGGCTGGATGATGACTCGCTGATAGACGAAGCCTCTTCGTGGTTTATCACCACGTCACCGGATTCGCTGGTCGACGCTGCACTTTCAGGAATGGGCATTATTTGCCTGGCAGACTGGTATCTGGATAAGCTCGTGGAGGAAGGCCGGCTTAAGGCAATTCTGAAAGAGTACACGCCCGCGCCGCAGCAGCTTTGGATGAAGTATGCCGGCGGAAAACTCCCTCCCAGAACGGCCGTATTCGTTGAATATTTAAACGAAAAATTCCGCCGTTAATTTACTTTTTTTTGCGAACGCCCACCGTTTCTACCGCCCCCGATTTACCTTGTTCTGCATCAATAAAATGGTAAACATGTTTGATGCAAATCACTATATATAGAACTTAAAATGCATCCCGGCCCTACATGTTGTATCTATCGACTAATATAGCTACAGCACCTCAGGGATAAATCTGGGGATTATCTGTGGATAAACAGGGCCGCACTTCGGGAAGTCTATGGCAGGACAAATAGCTACGCGCTCCCGGAGCCTCCCATCCTTTGTGGATAACCTTTTATAAAAATGGAGAGACAATGACACCGCATGTGATGAAAAGAGACGGGTGCAAAGTACCTTTCACTTCAGAGCGCATCAGAGAAGCTATTCTGCGTGCAGCTAAAGCAGCGGGAGTCGATGACGCGGACTATTGCGCCACCGTCGCAGATGTCGTCAGCGCCCAAATGGCGGGCCGCAGCCAGGTAGACATCGGAGAAATTCAGACAGCGGTAGAAAACCAGCTGATGGCCGGTAACTACAAGCAGCTGGCGCGCGCCTATATCGAATATCGCCACGATCGCGATATCGAACGCGAAAAACGTGGCCGCCTGAATCAGGAAATTCGCGGTCTGGTTGAGCAAACGAACTCCGCCCTGCTTAACGAGAACGCCAACAAAGACAGCAAAGTTATCCCAACCCAGCGCGATCTGCTGGCCGGGATCGTGGCCAAGCATTATGCCAAACAGCACCTGCTGCCGCGCGATGTTGTCCTGGCGCACGAGCGCGGGGATATTCATTATCACGATCTCGATTACTCGCCGTTCTTCCCGATGTTCAACTGCATGTTGATCGATCTGAAAGGCATGCTGACCCACGGCTTTAAAATGGGTAATGCGGAAATCGAGCCGCCGAAGTCTATCTCCACCGCAACGGCGGTAACCGCCCAGATTATCGCCCAGGTAGCCAGCCACATTTACGGCGGCACCACGATTAACCGCATCGATGAAGTGCTGGCCCCGTTTGTGACCGAAAGCTTTAATAAGCACCGTAAAGTGGCCGAAGAGTGGCAGATCCCGGACGCGGAAGGTTACGCCCACTCCCGCACCGAGAAAGAGTGCTATGACGCCTTCCAGTCACTCGAGTATGAAGTGAATACGCTGCATACCGCCAACGGCCAGACGCCGTTTGTGACCTTTGGTTTTGGGCTTGGCACCAGCTGGGAGTCACGCCTGATCCAGACTTCTATCCTGCGTAACCGCATCGCGGGTCTCGGCAAAAACCGCAAGACGGCGGTGTTCCCGAAACTGGTGTTTGCTATTCGCGACGGCCTGAATCACAAGTTCGGCGATGCCAACTACGACATCAAACAGCTGGCGCTCGAGTGCGCATCCAAACGCATGTACCCGGATATTCTTAACTACGATCAGGTCGTTAAAGTGACCGGCTCGTTTAAAACGCCAATGGGCTGTCGCAGCTTCCTCGGCGTGTACGAGGAAAACGGCGAGCAAATTCACGACGGGCGTAATAACCTCGGAGTCATCAGCCTTAACCTGCCGCGCATTGCGCTGGAAGCTAAAGGCAGCGAAGAGGCATTCTGGAAGCTGCTGGATGACCGCCTGCAGCTGGCTCGTAAAGCGCTGATGACCCGCATTGCACGCCTTGAAGGCGTTAAAGCCCGCGTAGCGCCCATTCTGTATATGGAAGGGGCCTGCGGCGTGCGTCTGAAAGCCGACGACGATGTTTCCGAGATCTTCAAAAACGGCCGCGCTTCTATCTCTCTGGGCTATATCGGCATTCACGAAACGGTTAACGCGCTTTTTGGTAACCAGCACGTTTACGACAGCGAAGCGCTGCGCGAGAAAGCCGTTGCCATCGTCACGCGCCTGCGTGAAGCCACCGACAGCTGGAAAGAAGAAACGGGCTACGGCTTCAGCCTCTACAGCACCCCGAGCGAAAACCTGTGCGACCGTTTCTGCCGCCTTGATACCGCCGAGTTTGGCGTGGTGCCGGGCGTGACCGACAAAGGCTACTACACCAACAGCTTCCATCTCGACGTTGAGAAGAAAGTTAACCCGTACGATAAAATCGACTTTGAGGCACCGTACCCGCCTTTAGCCAACGGCGGCTTCATTTGCTACGGCGAGTACCCGAATATCCAGCACAACCTGCGGGCGCTGGAGGACGTATGGGATTACAGCTATAAGCACGTTCCTTATTACGGCACCAATACGCCAATCGACGAGTGCTACGAATGCGGCTTTACCGGCGAGTTCGAATGTACCAGCAAAGGCTTTACCTGCCCTAAATGCGGCAACCACGACGCGGCGCGCGTTTCGGTCACCCGTCGCGTTTGCGGTTACCTTGGCAGCCCGGACGCCAGGCCGTTTAACGCCGGTAAGCAGGAAGAAGTGAAGCGCCGCGTGAAACACCTGGGCAACGGGCAGATTGGTTAAATAGAACAATTCCCCTCACCCCGGCCCTCTCCCCTCAGGGGAGAGGGAACCGTTCGAGTATCAGGCCAATTCAATGAATTATCACCAGTATTATCCCGTCGACATCGTCAATGGACCCGGCACCCGCTGCACGCTGTTTGTTTCAGGCTGCGTGCACGAGTGCCCCGGCTGTTATAACAAGAGCACCTGGCGGCTGAATTCCGGTATGCCGTTCACCGCAGAGATGGCCGACCGCATCATCGCCGACCTTAACGATTCCCGCGTTAAGCGCCAGGGGCTGTCGCTTTCCGGCGGCGATCCGCTGCATCCGCAGAACGTACCGGAAATTCTCAGGCTGGTGCAGCGCGTGCGGGCCGAGTGCCCCGGGAAGGATATCTGGGTGTGGACAGGCTATAAAATCGATGAGCTGACGGCGGCTCAGCGCGAAGTTGTTGATTTGATAAACGTGCTGGTAGACGGCAAGTTTGTACAGGATTTAAAAGATCCGGCGCTTATCTGGCGCGGCAGCAGTAACCAGGTCATTCATCATTTACGTTAAAAAGCCCCTCGGGGGCTTTTTTATTTCGCGCCAGCCCGCTCCCGCAGCTGCTTAGAATCAAGAATGGCAACGCCTTCATGGGAAGGATTAAGCGCTTCATCCAGCATCGCTCGTGCGACATCGCTCGCCTCAATCGCTTTTAACTTACCCGGCAGCAGCTTAAACAGCGGAGCCATTAACGATTCATTAAGGCGCTGAGATTCACGATGCCCCAGCAGCATTGAAGGACGGGCAATCGTCAACCTTGCCCAGTTCTGAGCTATCAGCGCGTCTTCCATCTCGCCTTTTACCCGATTGTAGAAAAACGGCGAGCGGCTATTCGCCCCCAGCGCGCTGACCACCAGCATATGCCTGGCCCCGAGCCGCAGCCCGGCTATAGCCGTGTCGACCACCAGCGTATAGTCCACGAGCACAAAGGCCTCTTTGCTTCCGGCTTCGCGGATAGTGGTGCCGAGGCAGCAAAATACCGTGTCGACAGGCCCGATGACCTGTAAAAGCGCGTCTGAAAGCTGAGGATCGTGCGGGTTAACAACCTTATCCATCGTGACCGCAAGCGGCCGCCGGGTAGGTGCGGCAACAGAAGTGATACGCGGGTCGTCATTAAGCAGGCGAAGTAAATGGCCGCCTATAAGCCCGGTTGCGCCGGTTATTAAGATTCGACTCATAATGCCCCCCCGTTCGCGTTGAGCGCTTGCAATGTCAGCATGGTAGTCCAGGCTTAGTAGTGTGACAAACACAACGGAGGAAAGATGAGCAAGAAAATTGCAGTTCTGATTACCGACGAGTTTGAGGATTCTGAATTCACCTCACCGGCTGAGGAATTCAGGCAAGCTGGACACCAGGTTATTACTATTGAGAAGCGAGCCGGAAAAACGGTTACCGGCAAGAAAGGCGAAGCCAGGGTGAAAATAGACAAAGGCATTGATGAAGTTCGCCCTGCCGACTTCGATGCACTTCTTCTACCCGGAGGACACTCCCCGGACGCCCTGCGCGGCGATGACCGATTTGTTACCTTCACCCGTGACTTTGTTCATTCCGGAAAACCAGTCTTTGCCATCTGCCATGGCCCACAATTGCTGATTAGCGCGGATGTGATACGCGGCAGAAAGCTTACTGCTGTAAAACCCATCGTCATCGACGTGAAAAATGCCGGGGCTGATTTTTACGACCAGGAAGTGGTCATCGACGGGCATCAGCTGGTCACCAGCAGAACGCCTGACGATCTTCCGGCCTTTAACCGCGAAGCCCTGATCCTGCTGGGCCGCTAGGCTTCGCGAAGCCAGTGTAGCTTCTTGCCAAAACCGAGCGTGTTGTCGGTCATTTTCAGCTCATCGAGGCGGATTTCCCACATCGGAGCCGACATCACGCGCGCAATCGGAAAGCGTTTAAGGTAGCGGCTGCGGTAGCTGGCAGACTCGTCTTCGCTCAACAGGCGAATTTCACCGCGAAATTGTAAGCCGCGAATTAGCGCTACGGTTTTTGGCTGGCCGTTGACCGTCCCCGCTACGGGCGACTGCTGGCCAATTAGCTCACCGTGGCGCGAGCTGGTTTCGCTGAGCAGATAGAATGCGACCCGCCCGGCGTCAAAAATATAAAAGGCGTTGGCGCACCAGAGCGATTCCCCACCGCCCACGCAATAGGTCAGAACGTGCTGTTTTGTCAGCCAGCGGCTGATGGCATTGAGTGATTCCATCGTAAACCTGAACAGTGATACTCTGCGGCAAATGTTAATTATGCGCCCGCCCTATGACTTCCTGGTATCTCTATTTAATTCGCTGCACCGATAACCGCTTGTATACCGGCATCACCACCGATGTGTCGCGCCGCTTCGCCGAACATCAGGCGGGGAAAGGCGCAAAGGCGCTGCGCGGCAAAGGGGAGTTAACGCTGGTGTTCCACCAGCCAATAGGCGACCGCTCGCAGGCGCTGCGGGCCGAATATCGCATTAAACAGCTCAGCAAAACCCAGAAAGAACGGCTGGTGGACGGGAAGGTAACCCTTGAAGACCTGCTGGCAAGTCTTCAAGGGAAAACGGACTAAAAGCGATTGAAGTGGTCTGAATATTCCACCAGGCCTTCTACCCCGTTTAACGCATCGTCGGCCAGAGGATGGATCTGGAACGCCGTTTCCGTGCCCGGCCAGCCGCAGCGCAGGCCGAAGCGAGCAGCCGGCTGGAAGCCGAGTTTGCCGTACATTTCAGGGGAGCCAAGCGTGACAACAGCGGCATAGCCAAACTCATTGAGCGAGTCCAGCCCTTCGTAGACCAGCTGTTTAGCAATGCCCTGCCCGCGAACGGACTCGTCTACCGCCAGAGGAGCAAGCCCAACCCACTGCAACTCTTCGCCTTCCACCGCCACAGGGCTGAAAGCAACGTAGCCGATAACCTGGCCTTCGTCATCGGTTGCGACGAGCCCCAGGGTTAATAGCCCATCTTCCCGCAGCGCTCTGACCAGCCCGGCTTCACCTTCGCCTTCAAAAGAGCGACGCAGCAGCGCGTCGATGCCGGGGGCATCAATGGGGATCTCTACACGAATTAACATGGCTCACCTATCGAATTACTTTCAGCGGCGGCGTTATGTTTCAAACCCGCCTCAACAAAATCAGCCAGCTGAAGCAGCACGATGCGCAGCGGTTTAGGCATCGCATCCAGCTCAATGGCATCCATTAGATTCTTCACATATAACCCGAGTTCCGTATCGCCTTCAATAAGCAAACGACGCTGGAAGAACAAGGTATCCGGGTCTTGCTTACGCGCGGCTATCAGCAGCAGGTCATTAGCCTCGGCGCTAAAGCTTACGTCCGCTGGCGCATCGTCGCACACCAGCAGCTTATTGTCCTCAACGGAAGTAAACCACTTCAGCCCGAGATCGCGAACCTCAATACTTAGCCAGCGCCCTTCAAGAAAGTCCAGTTCGCCATCCTGGAGTGCCTGACGGAACTGCCAGCCAAGTACCTGCTCCAGTACCTGACGTTTGACGGCAAAGGGGGTCATCCTGACCGGTACCCGCAGCAGAGAAGGACCAACCTGAACCAGGTGAGAACGCAGTTTATCTAACACGGGCTTGACTCCTTTTAAAAATTTGCCGCTATTTTGCCATAACGACAATTCCCTATAGCGCGTCAAATCAACAATTCCGCAGGTTGCATAAGAGGCGAATTGGGGGCGCTCACTCTAAGCAATACGCCTTTCTCTGCCCCAAATCAAAAATTGTCGCCGACAGGTTAACTAAAATCCCGGTTCGTTAACAATTTTGCTGCCATCCCCGCGCAGCGAGGGCCAGCATACGCTGCGGCCCCCTAAGATTCAGGATAAATTATGGAGTTGCTTTGCCCAGCCGGAAACCTCCCGGCGCTGAAAGCGGCCATTGATAACGGCGCGGATGCGGTCTACATCGGCCTGAAAGATGACACAAATGCACGCCACTTTGCCGGACTTAACTTCACCGAGAAAAAGCTCCAGGAAGCCGTAAGCTATGTGCACCAGCGCCGCCGCAAGCTGCATATTGCTATCAATACTTTTGCACACCCGGACGGTTATGTGCGCTGGCAGCGTGCGGTCGATATGGCCGCCCAGCTTGGTGCCGATGCATTAATTCTTGCCGACCTGGCGATGCTGGAATATGCCGCTGAACGTTATCCGCATATTGAGCGCCATGTTTCAGTGCAGGCTTCGGCAACCAATGAAGAAGCGATCCGTTTTTATCATCGTAATTTTAATGTCGCCCGCGTGGTGCTCCCGCGCGTGCTTTCCATCTACCAGGTAAAACAGCTCGCCCGCGTGACCCCGGTTCCGCTTGAAGTATTTGCCTTCGGCAGCCTGTGCATTATGGCCGAAGGCCGCTGCTATCTCTCCTCTTACCTGACGGGCGAGTCGCCTAACACCGTGGGCGCGTGCTCGCCCGCCCGGTTCGTGCGCTGGCAGCAAACGCCACAGGGCCTTGAGTCGCGCCTTAACGACGTATTAATTGACCGCTATGAGGAAGGCGAAAACGCCGGTTACCCGACGCTGTGTAAAGGGCGCTATCTGGTTGATGACCAGCGCTACCACGCGCTTGAAGAACCCACCAGCCTGAACACGCTAGAATTGCTGCCGGAGCTGCTGGCCGCGAATATCGCCTCGGTGAAAATTGAAGGTCGCCAGCGCAGCCCGGCCTATGTTACCCAGGTAGCGAAGGTCTGGCGGCAGGCTATCGACCGCTGTATGGCAGACCCGCAAAACTATCGGGCGCAGCCCGCCTGGATGGAAGCACTCGGTTCGATGGCCGAAGGAACACAAACGACTCTCGGTGCCTATCACCGTAAATGGCAGTAGGAAACAGCATGAAATATTCATTAGGGCCGGTGCTTTACTACTGGCCAAAAGAGACGCTGGAAAAGTTTTACCAGGCCGCAGCAAAAAGCAGCGCCGATGTCATTTATCTCGGGGAGGCGGTGTGCAGCAAACGTCGCGCCACCAAAGTCGGCGACTGGCTGGATATGGCAAAAATGCTGGCAAACGAGGGCAAGCAGGTGGTGCTTTCTACCCTCGCGCTGGTGCAGGCTCCTTCAGAGCTGAATGAGCTAAAACGCTATGTGGAAAACGGCGACTTCCTGATTGAGGCTAACGATATCGGCAGCGTGAATATGGCAGCCGAGCGCAAACTGCCGTTCGTTGCCGGGCACGCGCTTAACTGCTATAACGCCGTCACGCTGCGCCTGCTGCACAAGCAAGGAATGATGCGCTGGTGCATGCCGGTGGAGCTTTCCCGCGACTGGCTGGCTAATATGCTGGACCAGTGCGATGAACTGGGCATCCGCAACAAATTTGAAGTCGAGGTGCTCAGCTACGGCCATTTACCACTGGCCTATTCGGCACGCTGCTTTACAGCTCGCTCCGAAGACCGCGCCAAAGATGAATGCGTAACCTGCTGCATTAAGTACCCGAACGGCCGGGATATGCGTTCTCAGGAGCAGCAGCAGGTCTTTGTGCTCAACGGTATTCAGACCATGAGCGGATATGTCTATAACCTCGGCAATGAGCTGGCTTCGATGCAGGGGCTGGTGGACATTGTGCGCCTCTCCCCAATGGGCATAGGCACGCTGGACGTGCTTGATGCCTTCCGCGCCAACGAAAACGGCAGTGCGCCGCTGCCGCTGGCGGCACGCAGCGACTGTAACGGCTACTGGCGGCGTCTTGCCGGGCTGGAGTTACAGGCATAATAAAAGCTCACTTTGTTAACAATAATCGTCATTTTCTAATGCACTATTAAAGATGCAGCTTTTCTGGCCGGTGCGGGATTCCTGCGCCAGGCTGGAAGAAGACCTTCAATCTGATGACTACGCTGTAACAAAAGTGAGCGGTTATGACTGACAAAAATATTGCTTTCTCGGTGCTGGATCTTGCGCCGATCCCTCAGGGCTCTTCCGCCCGCGAGGCCTTTTCCCACTCTCTGGATCTTGCCCGGCTGGCTGAAAAGCGCGGCTACCATCGCTACTGGCTGGCCGAGCACCACAATATGGTCGGCATCGCCAGCGCGGCAACGTCGGTGCTGATTGGCTACCTGGCGGCAAACACCACCACGCTGCATTTGGGTTCCGGCGGCGTAATGCTGCCCAACCACTCTCCGCTGGTGATTGCCGAGCAGTTCGGGACGCTTAATACGCTGTACCCTGGCCGTATCGATCTCGGGCTTGGCCGCGCGCCGGGCAGCGACCAGCGCACTATGATGGCGCTGCGTCGCCATATGAGCGGCGATGTGGACAACTTCCCGCGCGATGTAGCGGAGCTGGTGGACTGGTTTGACGCCCGCGATCCTAATCCGCACGTACGCCCGGTTCCGGGCTATGGCGAGAAAGTGCCGGTGTGGCTACTTGGCTCCAGCCTGTATAGCGCTCAACTGGCGGCTCAACTGGGCCTGCCGTTTGCCTTCGCTTCGCATTTTGCGCCAGATATGCTGTTCCGCGCTCTACAGCTATACCGCGAAAACTTTAAGCCTTCCGAACGCCTGGCAAAACCTTATGCGATGGTGTGTATCAATATCATCGCCGCCGACAGCACCCGTGACGCAGAATTCCTGTTTACCTCGATGCAGCAGGCGTTTACTCGCCTGCGCCGGGGCGAAACCGGGCAACTGCCGCCGCCGGTGGAAAACATGCACCAGCTCTGGTCCGCGTCAGAACAATACGGCGTGCAGCAGGCGCTGAGTATGTCTCTGGTGGGAGATAAGGCAAAAATTCGCCACGGGCTTGAGTCCGTACTGCGTGAAACCGAAGCGGATGAAATTATGGTTAACGGGCAGATCTTCGATCACCAGGCTCGTTTGCATTCATTCGATCTGGCGATGCAGGTAAAAGAGGAATTGTTGGGCTAATTTGTCATCCGGCCCTCCCGCAACGGGAGGGCCGCTATTCTGCTATTTGTAGACCGGCAGCAGATCGAAGGTCGAAAGAAGATGGATGGCCGCGTTGCCGACGCCGAACACCAGAATCAGCGCAATCATCGGCTTACCGCCCCAGACCCGGAACTTAGGGCTGCCAAAGCGTTTACGGGAAGCTCTGGCCAACAGCGCCGGAACAATCGCTGCCCAAATCGTTGCCGCCAGCCCGGCATAACCAATCGCGTACAGGAAGCCGTTTGGCCACAGCAGGCCACCCACAATCGGCGGCAGGAAAGTCAGCAGCGCCGTTTTCAGACGACCCAGAGCGGAATCATCAAAGCCAAACAGATCGGCCAGGTAGTCAAACAGGCCCAGAGTCACACCGAGAAACGAACTTGCTACCGCAAAGTTAGAGAACACCACCAGCAGTAAATCCAGGCTACGGCTGTTCAGCACGCCGCTGAGCGCCTGTACCAGAACATCAATATTCCCGCCTTTTTCCGCAATGCCGATAAACTCCGGACGAGGAATGTTGCCCATCGTCCCAAGCAGCCAGATGGCGTACAGCACCAGCGCGAGCAGCGTACCGTATACCAGGCAGCGGATGATGGTGCGCGGATCTTTGCCGTAGTATTTCATCAGGCTCGGCACGTTGCCGTGGTAGCCAAACGAGGCAAGGCAGAACGGCAGCGTCATCAGCAGATAAGGGGTGTAGGAAGCGTTGCTCTCGGCGACGTTAAACAGCGTAACCGGGGTAACGTGCCCAAGCAGGCTGCCAAAAGTCAGGAAGAAGGTGATGACCTTGGCGCCCAGCACAATAGCAGTCATCCGGCTTACCGCTTTAGTGCTTAGCCAGACAATAAACGCCACCGCCAGAGCAAACACCAGACCGGCAAGCCGCGCCGGTACATCAAGCGACATTTCTGCAAAAGTGTGGTGCAAGATAGAGCCGCTGGCCGAGATGTAGGCGTAGGTCAGAATATAGAGGACAAACGCAATCGACAGGCCGTTTACCGCATTCCAGCTTCTGCCAAGCAGGTCTTTGGTAATGGTGTCGAAGCTGGAGCCGATGCGGTAGTTAAGGTTCGCTTCGAGGATCATCAGCCCGGAATGCAACATGCAGAACCAGGTGAAAACCAGCGCCGCCAGCGACCAGAAGAACCAGGCACCCGACATAACCACGGGTAACGAAAACATCCCTGCGCCGATGATAGTCCCACCGATGATCATCACGCCGCCGATAAGCGAGGGCCTGGTGCCGGTGGTGGTTAAAGTTGTCATATCGGGTTCCCTGAAAAATGAGGTGAAGCGTAATGAAGTTGTCTGACGCGGCTCATTGTACCAGTACATGAGTACAAAAGGGATAAAAAAAAGCCCCGGTCCCAATAACCAGGGCTTTTTCACTGCCGCTCAGAAACAGAGCGGCAGATTATAGGTCAATTATGCATCACCGAAGCGACGACGTGCGGTTGCCGCACCGTCTTCACGACGTGGACCGCGACCGCCTTCACGACGTTCGCCGCTGAAGCTACGACCCGCGCCAGCACCGGCACCAGCGCCATCGCGACGTGGACCACGGCCACCTTCACGACGCTCACCGCCGAAGCTACGGCCGCCTTCACGAGCAGGACCGCCACGGCGTTCACCGCTGCGCTCAGGACGTGGCTGCGCATCGCCCAGCAGCTGCATATTCATCGGTTTGTTGAGAATACGAGTGCGGGTAAAGTGCTGCAGAACTTCACCCGGCATGCCTTTCGGCAGCTCGATGGTGGAGTGGGTGCCGAACAGCTTGATGTTACCGATGTAGCGGCTGCTGATATCGCCTTCGTTAGCGATAGCGCCAACGATGTGACGAACTTCAACGCCGTCATCACGGCCAACTTCGATGCGGTACAGTTCCATATCGCCAGCTTCACGACGTTCACGACGCGGACGGTCTTCACCACCACGCTCCGGACGGTCGCCGCGCGGGCCGCGATCGTTACGGTCGCCGCGACGTTCGAAACGATCGTCACGTTCTTTGAACTCGCGACGTGGGCGCATCGGTGCATCCGGTGGCAGGATAAGCGGACGCTCACCCTGAGCCATTTTCAGCAGAGCTGCGGCCAGCGTTTCGATGTCCAGTTCTTCTTCAGAAGAAGGCTGAATTTTTGCCAGCAGCGCGCGGTACTGATCCAGATCGCTGCTTTCCAGCTGCTGCTGAACTTTAGCGGCGAATTTAGCCAGGCGACGTTCGCTCAGCAGTTCTGCGTTTGGCAGCTCTACTTCAGGAATAGTCAGCTTCATGGTGCGCTCGATGTTGCGCAGCAGGCGGCGTTCACGGTTCTCAACGAACAGCAGCGCACGGCCAGCACGACCAGCACGACCGGTACGACCGATACGGTGAACGTAAGACTCGGAGTCCATCGGGATGTCGTAGTTAACAACCAGGCTGATACGCTCAACGTCCAGGCCACGAGCCGCAACGTCGGTTGCGATCAGGATGTCCAGACGACCATCTTTCAGGCGCTCCAGAGTCTGCTCACGCAGGGCCTGGTTCATGTCGCCGTTCAGCGCGGCGCTGTTGTAACCGCTACGCTCCAGCGCTTCGGCCACTTCCAGAGTCGCGTTTTTGGTACGCACGAAGATAATCGCCGCATCAAAGTCTTCCGCTTCCAGGAAACGAACCAGCGCTTCATTTTTACGCATGCCGTAAACAGACCAGAAGCTCTGGCTGATGTCCGGACGAGTAGTTACGCTTGACTGAATGCGCACTTCCTGAGGATCTTTCATGAAGCGACGGGTAATGCGACGGATAGCTTCCGGCATGGTTGCTGAGAACAGCGCGGTCTGATGTTCAGCCGGGATCTGCGCCATGATGGTTTCAACGTCTTCGATGAAGCCCATACGCAGCATTTCATCCGCTTCGTCCAGTACCAGACCTTTCAGGCCGGACAGGTTCAGGGTGCCGCGTTTCAGGTGGTCCAGCAGACGACCCGGAGTACCGACAACAATCTGTGGCCCCTGACGCAGAGCGCGCAGCTGCACGTCATAACGCTGGCCGCCGTACAGGGCCACGACGTTAACGCCATGCATATGTTTAGAGAAATCCGTCATGGCTTCTGCAACCTGAACCGCCAGTTCGCGGGTCGGCGCCAGCACCAGGATTTGCGGTGCTTTAAGCTCAGGATCGAGGTTGTTCAGCAGCGGTAAAGAGAACGCTGCGGTTTTACCGCTACCGGTCTGAGCCATGCCCAGAACGTCGCGGCCATTCAGCAGGTGTGGAATACACTCTGCCTGAATGGGTGATGGCTTTTCGTAGCCCAGATCGTTCAGGGCCTGAATGATGGAGGCGTGCAGCCCCAGATCAGAAAAAGTGGTTTCGATGATATCAGTCATGTAGTACATGTGCCTCATTGATGGCGGCCAGTCTACGTAACTCATCGTGAAATTGATCTGCAATTTTCATTGAAAAGTGTGAACCGGCTCAAATTTGATTGATTAACGAACAAAAACGCCCTCACCCGTTAAGGTGATGACTTTAGTTAAAAAGTTTATGGGACGATCGTTGTTCGTCAGCTATTGCTGGTCCGATTCTGCCAGGTCGTCTTGCTCCTGGCCCAAGAGCGCTAATTCCAACAATGCATAACGGTGCTCAACGTAGTTGTGTACGTTGTTAGCAACCGCTAACTTGAACAGTGCCTTGGCGCTGTCCTTATCCCCCAGACTTAGGTAGTACTTACCTAAATAGAAGTTGGTTTCACTGAGATGCTCAGCGAGCGAGGTGTTATCCGTTGCGTCCGCCTTGAGGCGTTCCATTAGCTCTTTTTCGCTAATGTTGCCCAGGTAGAACTCGACAATGTTCCATCCCCATTGCTCTCTATCCGATTTCTCGAGACGCTGTTGTAGCGCCACTTTGGCCTGCTTTTCGTCCAGATTGCGTTCAGCAATATAGAGCCACAGGCTACGGAAAGGATCGTTGGGATCGTCTTGATAAAACGCCAGCAGATCATCTTGCGCTAAACGATAACGACCACCGTAATAGAGGGCGATACCGCGATTTAAATGCGCGTAGTTGTAAGTTGGATCAAGCTCAAGTACAGAATCAAACGCTTCATAGGCAGCATCAAAATTGCCTGCCTGCGTTAAATAAATGCCTAAGTAATTGAATACTTCAGGCATATCGGGACGGATGGCCAGCGCTTGTGAAAAATCATTCCGCGCCAAAGCCCTCAGACCGAGACTATCATACAACACTCCGCGCTCATATAAAAGCTGTGCGCGTTCGTCATCGGTTAAAGCCCGACTGGCAAGTATTTGTTCCATGCGTGCCAGAATCACTTCTTGCTGCAACGTAGGCTGCAGTGGCACCGCTAATACTTCGTTCTTACGCCAGGCAGAGTTGCTGCATCCGGCCAGCGTGATAGCTGTCGCAACGAAACACCAGCGCAAAAAAGGCTTCATTTCCTACTCCCGAAGACAACAAATGGATGAACGTCCTGTCCCCCGGCTGCAAACGAGACATCCGGTCCCGTAACAAACAGCTCTCCATGTTTCCATGGAGAGCTAAATTGGCAAACCTTACTCAGCTTCTGGAGCAGCCGGTGCTGCGCCTTCCGCCGGAGACTGCTCGGTTGCTTCTTTGATGCTTAAACGAACGCGGCCCTGACGGTCAACTTCCAGTACTTTCACCGGAACTTCCTGACCCATCTGCAGGTAGTCAGTCACTTTCTCAACGCGCTTGTCAGCGATTTGAGAGATGTGAACCAGACCTTCTTTACCGCCGCCGATAGCAACGAACGCGCCGAAGTCAACGATACGGGTTACTTTACCGTTGTAGATGCGGCCCACTTCGATTTCAGCAGTGATCTCTTCGATACGACGAATAGCGTGTTTCGCTTTGTCGCCGTCGGTAGCAGCGATTTTCACCGTGCCGTCGTCTTCGATTTCGATGGTAGTGCCGGTCTCTTCGGTCAGCGCACGAATCACAGAACCACCCTTACCGATCACGTCTTTGATCTTGTCCGGGTTGATTTTGATGGTGTGAATACGCGGTGCGAATTCAGAGATATCGCCACGCGGTGCGTTGATAGCCTGTTCCATTACGCCCAGGATATGCAGACGCGCACCCTTAGCCTGGTTCAGAGCAACCTGCATGATTTCGCGGGTGATGCCTTCAATTTTGATATCCATCTGCAGCGCAGAGATACCTTCGCGGCTACCGGCAACTTTGAAGTCCATGTCGCCCAAGTGATCTTCGTCACCCAGAATGTCGGACAGAACAACGAAGTTATCGCCTTCTTTCACCAGACCCATCGCGATGCCCGCAACGGCCGCTTTAATCGGCACGCCTGCGTCCATCAGTGCCAGAGAAGCACCACACACGGAAGCCATAGAAGAAGAACCGTTAGATTCGGTGATTTCAGAAACCACACGCACGGTATACGGGAAGTTGTCAGCTTCTGGCATAACAGCCAGCACGCCGCGCTTCGCCAGACGGCCGTGACCAATTTCACGACGCTTCGGAGAACCTACCATACCGGTCTCACCAACGGAGTACGGAGGGAAGTTGTAGTGGAACAGGAAGCTGTCGGTACGCTCGCCCATCAGCTCGTCCAGGTTCTGCGCGTCACGGGCAGTACCCAGAGTCGCGGTGACCAGCGCCTGAGTTTCACCGCGGGTGAACAGAGCGGAACCGTGGGTACGCGGCAGTACGCCGGTACGAACGTCCAGACCACGAATCATGTCTTTTTCACGGCCATCAATACGCAGCTCGCCAGCCAGAATACGGCTACGAACAACGTTTTTCTCGATAGCGTGCAGAATGTCAGACAGCTCGCCTGCGTCCAGAGACTCGTCTTCTGCGGTCAGGGTTGCGATAACGTCAGCTTTGATGACGTCAACCTGAGCATAACGCTCTTGTTTCTCAGTGATGCGGTAAGCATCGCTCAGACGGGATTCAGCCAGAGCGGCAACGCGCGCGTTCAGCGCTTCGTTAACGGCTTCAGGCTGCCAATCCCAACGTGGTTTGCCCGCTTCAGCAACCAGAGAGTTGATGTTCTCGATAACAATCTGCTGCTGCTCGTGGCCAAAGACCACAGCGCCAAGCATCTGGTCTTCGCTCAGCAGTTCTGCTTCGGACTCAACCATCAGCACAGCACCTTCGGTACCGGCAACAACCAGATCCAGCTTGCTGGTTTTCAGCTCGTCAGCGGTTGGGTTCAGCACGTACTGGTCATTGATGTAACCAACACGAGCGGCACCGATTGGGCCGTTGAAAGGAATACCGGACAGGCTCAGCGCAGCAGATGCGCCAATCATTGCAACGATATCAGGGTGAACCTGTGGGTTAACGGAAACAACGGTCGCGATAACCTGAACTTCGTTCACGAAACCTTCCGGGAACAGAGGACGAACCGGGCGGTCAATCAGACGCGCGATCAGGGTTTCGCCTTCGCTTGGACGGCCTTCACGACGGAAGAAGCTACCCGGGATACGGCCAGCAGCGTAGGTACGCTCCTGATAGTTTACGGTCAGCGGGAAGAAGTCCTGGCCTGCTTTAGCTTTTTTCTGGCCAACGACGGTAACGAATACCGCGGTGTCATCCATGCTTACCATCACAGCAGCAGTAGCCTGGCGAGCCATCATGCCGGTCTCAAGAGTGACCGTATGTTGACCATACTGGAATTTACGAACGATCGGATTTAGCAAGATAAGATCCTTTAAAATGACGGGCAGCACGTGGCTTCACGCGCCGCCGTTGATACCCGATCTTCATCACATCCTCGCGACTAATGACAACCCTAACCCACTCTCCTGCGGGTAAAGCCTCTCATTAGCCGCGCGAACCTCTGCAATAAAGATCACACTCAGCAACAATACATTAGTTTCCATAGAATTGCTGCCGTCTGGTTGAAAAAAGGGGCCCTTACAGGCCCCTTTTTCTGAAACTCGCAAGAATTAGCGACGCAGACCCAGACGCTCGATCAGGCTGGTGTAACGTGCTACATCTTTACGTTTCAGGTAGTCGAGCAGTTTACGACGCTGAGAAACCATACGCAGCAGACCACGACGGCTGTGGTGATCTTTTTTGTGCTCTGCAAAGTGACCCTGCAGGTGGTTGATCTGAGCAGTCAGCAGTGCAACCTGAACTTCGGTAGAACCGCTGTCGTTAGTACCACGACCAAACTCGGAAACGATTTTAGCTTTAGCTTCAACGCTTAGAGACATTTTCAACTCCAAAATTATAGATAAATAAACAGGGTGCCGATCTCTAATTCAGCAACCCCAGTGCATAGCCAGACGAGGTTAAAAACCTTGTCCGGATATTAAGCCGCGCTATTTTACCTGTAGCGCTCTTTTACCGCAAGGTAGCGGCAAAAGTCAGACTGGATATTCGACCACTAAACGACGCGGCGCAACGCGACCATCATCGTCAATTTCGGCCATACCGATAAACTTGTGTTCTTCGCCTTCGGTTACCCGCACCAGCCCTTCGGCAGGCACGCCGTTAACCCGCACCGGCTGGCCGTTCTTAAAGTAGACGGCAACTTCGGACAGCAGGTTAACGACCGGAAAATCTGAGGCCGGGCTGTCCATTGGCATCAGCAGCGGGTCAAGGAGCTCTGAAGGCGCAATCTCCTGCCGGTGGGCCTGCTCAATCAGCTCATTGAGCTGCTCCAGCGTCACCATGCGCTCAACCGGGTACTTACTCACCGCCAGGCGACGCAGGAAAGTAACATGCGCCCCACAGCCCAGCTTTTCACCGAGATCGTCAATGATGGTACGGATGTAAGTGCCTTTGGAGCAGTGGACTTCAAGCTCCAGCTCATTGCCTTCATGGCGAATAAACAGCAGCTCATAAACCACGATAGCGCGCGACTCACGAGGGACTTCAATGCCCTGGCGAGCGTATTCGTAAAGCGGCTTGCCCTGGTATTTCAGCGCGGAATACATCGACGGGATCTGCTGAGTTTCACCGCGGAAACTTTCCAGCGCATCCGCCAGAGCCTGCTCGCTAAAGTTTACCGGACGCTCTTCAACTACCGTGCCGTCGGCATCGGACGTATCGGTACGCTGCCCGAGACGTGCAATCACCCGATAGCGTTTATCGGAGTCCAGCAGGTACTGAGAGAACTTTGTCGCCTCTCCCAGACAGATAGGCAACATGCCGGTAGCCAGCGGATCCAGCGCGCCGGTGTGACCCGCGCGGTTAGCGTTATAGAGGCGCTTTACTTTTTGCAGCGCGTCGTTAGAGGAAAGACCCTGAGGCTTATCCAGCAACAGCACGCCGTGTATATCACGACCGCGACGACGAGGACGACTCATCAATCCTCCTTGCTGTCGTCCGTATTCACGCGACGCTCGTCATCGTGACGGATGACATTGGAGACCAGGTTGGACATGCGCATCCCTTCAACCAGCGAGTTATCGTAGAAGAAGGTCAGTTCAGGCACGATGCGCAGACGCATAGCTTTGCCAACCAGAGTGCGGATGTAGCCGGAAGCGTCCTGAAGAACTTTGATGCCTTCTTTGATGGCGTCTTCGTCTTTATCGTTCAGGAAAGTCACGAACACTTTGGCATAGGCCAGGTCACGGGAGACTTCAACACCGGAAACGGTGGTCATCATGCCCAGACGCGGATCTTTGATTTCACGCTGCAGGATAATGGCAATTTCTTTTTGCAGTTCCTGAGAAACGCGCTGTGGGCGACCAAATTCTTTCGCCATAATAATTTCTCCAGACAAAACGGGGGGCACTTGGCCCCCCTGAAATAGTAGATGCGGTACGGCTATCAGGAGATGGTACGCTTGATCTCGATAATTTCGAAGACTTCGATCATATCGCCCACGCGCACGTCGTTGTAGTTCTTAACGCCGATACCACATTCCATGCCGTTACGGACTTCGCTGGCGTCATCTTTGAAGCGGCGCAGGGATTCCAGCTCGCCTTCATAGATAACCACGTTGTCACGCAGTACGCGGATTGGGTTATGACGTTTAACCACACCTTCGGTAACCATACAGCCAGCGATCGCGCCAAATTTAGGTGATTTAAACACATCACGTACTTCGGCCAGACCGAGGATCTGCTGTTTCAGTTCTGGTGACAGCATGCCGCTCATCGCAGCTTTAACTTCGTCAATCAGGTTATAGATGACGGAGTAGTAACGCAGATCCAAGCTTTCAGCTTCGATTACGCGACGAGCAGAAGCGTCGGCACGTACGTTGAAGCCAACCAGAATTGCGTTGGATGCCGCTGCCAGAGTCGCGTCGGTTTCAGTGATCCCGCCCACGCCAGAACCGATGATTTTAACTTTAACTTCATCAGTAGACAGTTTCAGCAGGGAGTCGCTGATAGCTTCCACAGAACCCTGAACGTCTGCTTTCAGCACGATGTTCACTTCGGACACTTCGCCTTCGGTCATGTTGGCGAACATGTTTTCCAGTTTGGATTTCTGCTGGCGAGCCAGTTTAACTTCGCGGAATTTACCCTGACGGTACAGAGCAACTTCACGGGCTTTCTTCTCGTCACGAACAACGGTAACTTCGTCACCCGCAGCCGGAACGCCGGACAGACCGAGGATCTCGACCGGAATAGATGGACCCGCTTCGGTCACTTCACGACCCAGTTCGTCACGCATCGCACGCACGCGGCCGTATTCGAAGCCACACAGTACGATATCGCCTTTGTTCAGCGTACCTTCACGTACCAGAACGGTAGCAACCGGACCACGACCTTTATCCAGGAAGGATTCGATAACTACGCCGCTTGCCATACCTTTACGCACGGCTTTCAGTTCCAGAACTTCGGCCTGCAGCAGGATTGCGTCCAGCAGCTCGTCGATACCGGTACCGGCTTTTGCAGATACGTGGATGAACTGGCTCTCGCCGCCCCACTCTTCCGGCATGATACCGTGCTGGGACAGTTCTTGCTTAACGCGGTCTGGATCGGCTTCTGGCTTATCGATTTTGTTAACCGCAACAACAACCGGCACCTGCGCCGCTTTTGCGTGCTGGATAGCTTCGATAGTCTGCGGCATCACGCCATCGTCGGCAGCAACAACCAGAACAACGATATCCGTTGCCTGAGCACCACGAGCACGCATAGAGGTAAACGCTGCGTGTCCCGGGGTATCCAGGAAGGTAACCATGCCGTTGTCGGTTTCTACGTGGTAAGCACCGATATGCTGGGTAATACCACCCGCTTCGCCGGAGGCCACTTTAGTAGAACGAATATAGTCGAGCAGAGACGTTTTACCGTGGTCAACGTGACCCATGATGGTCACAACCGGGGCGCGAGTTTCGGTCGCTGCACCGGTATCACGGTCGCTCATTACCGCTTCTTCCAGCTCGTTTTCACGACGCAGGATAACTTTGTGGCCCATCTCTTCAGCAACCAGCTGAGCTGTTTCCTGATCGATAACCTGGTTGATGGTCGCCATTGCGCCCAGTTTCATCATCGCTTTGATGACCTGAGAGCCTTTAACAGCCATTTTGTTAGCCAGTTCGGCTACGGTTACGGTTTCGCCGATTACGACGTCACGGTTAACCGCCTGAACAGGCTTGGTGAAGCCCTGTTGCAGAGAGCTTGGCTTACGCTTGCCTTTGCCACCGCGAACGGCTGCACGAGCCTCTTCACGATCGGCTTTAGACTCGCCGTGCTTACCGCCGGCTTTTTTCTGACGAGGTGCTTTTGCAGCAGTACGACCACGGCCGCGGCCGCCTTCTACTTCACGGTCGTTTTCGTCTTCAGCCTGGCGAGCGTGCTGAGAAGTGGTTACGTGGTAATCGGACTTATCGTCTTCCACTTTCTCTTTTTCCTGCTCTTCCCAAACTCCAGCGTTGGCTTCAGCCATTTTACGGGCCTCTTCTGCCACACGACGGGCGTCTTCTTCAAGTTTGCGACGGGCTTCTTCTTCAGCTTTACGCTTCAGTTCGGCAGCTTCCGCTTCACGGCGAGCTTTCTCGGCATGGGCGGCTTTCGTCATTTCGTCAGTTGGTTGATTGCTCACTTTGTCTTTTTCCGCAGCTTCACGTTTCGCTTTATCAGCGGCTTCGCGCTTAGCTTGTTCTTCAGCATCACGCTTAGCTTTTTCTTGTGCCTCACGTTTGGCAGCTTCCTCTGCCTCACGACGGGCTTGCTCTTCCGCTTCACGCTGCGCCTGTTCTTCCACTGCAAGGCGCTCGGCCTCTTGCGGATCACGTTTTACAAAGGTGCGCTTCTTGCGGACTTCGATTTGTACCGATTTACTTTTCCCACCGGTACCTGGAATGTTTAAAGTACTGCGCGTTTTGCGCTGTAAAGTCAACTTGTCTGGGCCTGAGCCATGTTCACGGTTCAGGTGGGCCAGCAGAGTTTGCTTCTCTTGCGCCGAAACAGAATCATCAGCAGACTTCGGGATCCCTGCATCAGCAAATTGCTGTACCAGGCGGTCCACGGAGGTCTGAATCTCTGCGGCCAGCGCTTTTACGGTTACATCTGTCATGCTGTTCCTTCCTGCTACAGTTTATTACGCTTCGCCGCCAAACCAGCAAATATTGCGCGCTGCCATAATCAGTTCGCCGGCTTTCTCGTCCGTTAAGCCTTCGATATCTGACAGGTCGTCAACACCTTGCTCAGCAAGGTCTTCCAGCGAGCTAACACCACGCGCGGCCAGTTTAAAGGCCATCTGGCGATCCAGACCTTCGAGACTCAGCAGATCCTCGGTAGGTTTCTTATCGCCGAGGCTCTCTTCCTGGGCCAGAGCCAGTGTGGTGAGCGCGTTTTTAGCGCGATCGCGTAATGCTTCCACGGTGTCTTCATCAAGGCCGTCGACTTCCAGCAGCTCTTTCATTGGCACATAGGCCAGTTCTTCGAGCGTGGAGAAGCCTTCTTCGACCAACACGGTGGCGAAATCCTCGTCAATATCGAGGTACTTGGTAAAGGTATCAATAGCCGCGTGCGCTTCAGCCTGATGTTTAGCCTGCAGGTCGTCAACGGTCATAACGTTGAGCTCCCAGCCGCTCAGCTGTGATGCCAGGCGAACGTTCTGACCGTTACGGCCGATGGCCTGCGCCAGATTGCCTGCCTCTACCGCGATATCCATCGTATGTTTGTCTTCATCGACAACGATGGATGCTACGTCGGCTGGTGCCATTGCGTTGATAACAAACTGCGCCGGATTATCGTCCCACAGCACGATATCAATACGCTCACCGCCTAACTCAGTAGAAACCGCCTGAACACGCGCACCACGCATACCTACGCAGGCGCCGACCGGATCGATGCGCTTGTCGTTGGTTTTAACGGCGATTTTGGCTCGGGAGCCAGGATCGCGTGCAGCGGCTTTAATTTCGATAACTTCTTCGCCGATTTCCGGCACTTCGATGCGGAACAGTTCGATCAGCATTTCCGGTTTGGAACGGCTAACAAACAGCTGCGCGCCGCGAGCTTCAGGACGCACGGCATAAAGAACGCCACGAATACGGTCGCCCGGACGGAAGTTCTCACGCGGAAGCATGTCTTCGCGCAGGATTACGGCTTCAGCATTGCTGCCGAGGTCGAGAGAGATATTGTCGCGGTTAACTTTCTTCACGACGCCGGTGATTATCTCACCTTCATGCTCACGGAACTGATCGACAACCATCGCGCGCTCGGCTTCGCGCACTTTCTGCACGATAACCTGCTTAGCGGTCTGGGTAGTGATACGGTCAAAGGTGACAGATTCAATCTGGTCTTCAACGTATTCACCGACGGTAAACGCCGGATCTTCGAACTGGGCAGCTTCGAGCGTAATTTCACGCGTAGGCTGGGTCACTTCTTCGACAATAACCCAACGACGGAAAGTATCGAAATCACCGCTTTTACGGTCAATTTCTACGCGGACGTCAATCTCTTGCTCGTATTTTTTCTTAGTCGCCGTTGCCAGTGCACTTTCCAGCGCCTCGAAAATTTTCTCGCGCGGCAGCGATTTTTCGTTGGAAACTGCTTCGACAACAGCCAAAATTTCTTTGTTCATCCTGGGTTTTCACCTCAATCCAAACTATTAAAAGTGGGGTACCAGGTTCGCTTTCTGGATGTTGCTCAGCGCGAACACTTCGTCTTTTCCTTCGACCGTAACTGTGATCATCTCACCGTCTACAGCTTTAATAATACCCTGCCATTTGCGACGGTTTTGCACAGCCATACGCAATACAATGCTCACTTCTTCGCCGTTAAAGCGAACATAGTGTTCTGCGGTGAACATTGGGCGATCGAGGCCAGGTGAGGACACTTCCAGGTTATACGCCACGGTGATAGGGTCTTCGACATCCAGGACTGCACTTACCTGGTGACTGACATCAGCACAATCATCAACATTAATGCCATCTTCACTATCAATATAGATGCGCAGCGTAGATTGGCGACCCCGAATGAATTCGATGCCGACAAGTTCATAGCCCAGTGCTTCGACCGGTGCTGAAATCATCTCTGTTAATTTTTGCTCTAATGTGGACAAGCCCACCCCCAAGACATAAAAAAAGGGCATATAGCCCAGTTATTCTGAAGTCAGATAACAAAAAACCCCGATAAATCGGGGCTTTATATAACTGAACCCTGTATGCCGCAACTGCGGCCCGGACACCGTCCAGGAGAATTTTTTTCTAAATTCTTCGCGAAGGCACCGACTGGTGTTCACAGTATATTTGAAAAACAACTCTCAGGGAAAGTGGTTGCGGGGGCCGGATTTGAACCGACGACCTTCGGGTTATGAGCCCGACGAGCTACCAGGCTGCTCCACCCCGCGTCCGAAAACGTGGCAAATATTACGCCAGTAATGCATTAAATGCAAGAATTGCTGGGATTTGGTACCGAGGACGGGACTTGAACCCGTAAGCCCAATCGGGCACTACCACCTCAAGGTAGCGTGTCTACCAATTCCACCACCTCGGCACTCTTAAAACACGGCAACTTGCATATTACCGTATTGAAGCTGACAAACTTACTGCGGGATATCGCTGCTCGGCTTGGTAGGTGCCGCTGGCGCAGTCTGCTCGGATTTAACCGGCTGACTTAAATTTTCCCACTCACTTCCTTTACTGGTTTTATTGGTGCTGAGGTTACCCAGAACCAGGCTCAGGATAAAGAACAACGTCGCCAGCACACCGGTCATACGGGTCATGAAGTTACCAGAACCACTTGAACCGAATAACGTAGCGGAAGCGCCTGCTCCGAAGGAGGCTCCCATATCAGCGCCTTTACCTTGTTGCAGCATGATGAGACCTACAAGGCCTAAGGCTACAATAAGGAAAACAACTAAAAGAGCTTCGTACATAATTAACCTGTTCCTTGCGGGGTTACCGCACGCCAATTGCTTCAAACCAGTTAAGCGGGCACGTTTGTCATTACCCACTGAAGCGGGTGAGAATACTAACCAAAGCCAGACTGGTGCGCAAGGGCAATTTATTAACATTGCACTGACTGCGGAAAAAAACAGCAAACAATCAGCATCTACGGGATTTAAAGGCGGTATTTGCCGCCTTTTCAATCAGTTTACGAAGAAAGAAGTCTTAAACAGCCTTCACCGCATCGGCAATACGGTTAGCAAATTCCGTTACCTGCCCTTCATCTTCACCTTCAACCATGACGCGAATAAGCGGTTCGGTGCCGGATTTACGCAGCAGGACACGGCCACGATTGCCTAACGCAGCCTCAACCTCAGCCGTGACTTTCTTAACGGTTTCATTTTCCAGCGGATCCCCGCTTCCCGCAGTGAAGCGCACATTAACCAGGATTTGAGGGAACAACTTCATGCCGCTGCACAGGTCATGCAGGCTCATATGGTTGCGAACCATCGCCGTGAGTACCTGCAGACCTGCGACAATACCGTCTCCGGTAGTCGTTTGATCCAGCAAAATAACGTGGCCGGAGTTTTCTGCGCCTATACGCCAGCCTTTTTCCTGCAATTTTTCCAGCACGTAGCGGTCGCCCACTTTAGCGCGAACAAAAGGAATCCCCAGCTGTTTAAGCGCAACTTCCAGCCCCATATTGCTCATCAGCGTGCCGACGGCACCACCGCGCAACTGGCCCTGGCGCAGCCCTTCGCGAGCAATGATATAGAGAATTTGGTCACCATCAACTTTATGACCGAGGTTATCGACCATGATGACGCGGTCACCGTCGCCATCAAAAGCGATACCAAGATCGGCTTTTTCCGCCAGAACGCGTTCCTGCAACATGCGTACATCCGTCGCACCGCATTTTTCGTTGATGTTTACGCCATCAGGTTCGCAGCCAATGGCAATCACTTTGGCGCCCAGTTCACGCAGCACGTTCGGCGCGATGTGGTAGGTCGCACCGTTGGCGCAATCCACAACGATTTTCAGGCCGTTGAGGCTTAATTCATTCGGGAAGGTTCCTTTGCAAAACTCGATATAGCGCCCTGCCGCATCAACAATACGGCTGGCCTTACCGAGCTCAGCGGAGTCCACGCAGGTGATTTCTTTTTCCATTTCCGCTTCAATGGCTTCTTCAACTTCATCCGGCAGCTTGGTACCGTCGATGGAGAAGAATTTGATGCCGTTATCGTAGAACGGGTTGTGGGATGCGGAAATAACGATCCCCGCCTCAGCGCGGAAAGTGCGGGTCAGATAGGCAACCGCAGGCGTTGGCATCGGCCCGGTGAAAGAGGCGGACAGCCCAGCGGCGGCAAGACCAGCCTCGAGCGCCGACTCCAGCATGTAGCCAGAAATACGGGTATCTTTACCGATGATAATTTTACGCGAACCGTGGCGGGCGAGAACTTTACCGGCGGCCCAGCCCAGCTTTAAAACGAAATCAGGAGTAATAGGCGCATCGCCTACGCGGCCGCGAATGCCATCGGTGCCAAAATATTTACGGTTACTCATAGCGTTTGTTTTCCTTCGCTGAAAGCGTGGCTTCTACCACGCGCATGGCTTCTACGGTCTCTTTCACATCGTGCACGCGGAGAATATGTGCCCCCTGCATCGCGGCAATCACCGCGCAGGCCAGACTACCGCTTAGCCGCTGATCGGGGCCAACATTCAATAACTGCCCGACCATGGATTTACGAGACATCCCCACCAGCAGCGGCATACCGTAGCGGTGGAACTCAGCAAGTCGGGCGAGCAGCTGATAATTGTGGGTGAGATTTTTACCGAAACCAAAGCCCGGGTCGAGCAACAATTTATCTTTTGCGATACCTGCCGCTTCGCAGCGGGCAATATGTTCAATAAAGAAGCGATCCACATCGGCAAAAACATCCTCATACTGAGGAGCTTGCTGCATGGTTTTCGGCTCGCCCTGCATATGCATCAGGCAAACCGGCAGCCCCGTTTCGGCCGCTGCCGCCAGGGCGCCCGGCTCCTGCAAGGAACGAATATCATTAATCAGATGCGCGCCAACCCTTGCAGACTCACGGATTACCTCTGCTTTGGAGGTATCGACCGAAACCCAGACCTCGAAGCGCTGAGCCAGCGCCTCCACCACCGGGATAACCCGAGAAAGCTCTTCATCGGTGCTCACCTCTGCGGCTCCGGGCCGCGTAGACTCACCGCCTACGTCGATAATCGTCGCCCCGGCATTAATCATCGCGTTAGCGTGCTTAAGCGCCTCAATCAATGAGTTGTGCTGCCCGCCGTCGGAAAAAGAGTCCGGCGTGACATTCAAAATGCCCATTACGTGAGGGTGGGAGAGATCGAGCGTGGTGCCCTGAGCGGTGAGTTTCATCGAGATTTCCCTGGTTTGTCTGAGGATCTACAAAAACAAAAACCCCGGGGCTGGCCCGGGGTTTATAGATTACTGCAAAAACATCTGGCGTGAGCGTCTTATTTGTCGCCCAACTGCTCTGACATGGTATTGCCCGGGTTTGGCGTACGCGGTTCATCAACCGGACGTGGCGCATTCGGGGTGCCGTTGTTGTCAGAATTATTGCTGCCTTTGCTCGCTTCTTCCCAACCTGCTGGCGGACGCACTTCGCGGCGAGCCATAAGATCGTCAATCTGCGGAGCATCGATGGTTTCATACTTCATCAACGCGTCTTTCATGGTGTGAAGAATATCCATGTTCTCATTCAGCAGCTGGCGAGCACGGGCGTAGTTACGTTCAATCAGTAACTTCACTTCCTGGTCGATGATACGCGCGGTTTCATCGGACATGTGCTTCGCTTTTGCAACTGAACGGCCCAGGAATACTTCGCCCTCTTCTTCCGCATACAGCAGCGGACCAAGTTTGTCGGAGAAGCCCCACTGGGTCACCATGTTCCGCGCCAGGTTAGTAGCGACTTTAATATCGTTCGACGCGCCGGTAGAAACATGCTCTGCGCCGTAGATAATTTCTTCTGCCAGACGGCCACCGTACAGCGTGGAGATCTGGCTTTCCAGTTTCTGACGGCTGGCGCTGATTGCGTCGCCTTCAGGCAGGAAGAAGGTCACACCCAGCGCACGACCGCGAGGGATAATGGTCACTTTATGTACCGGGTCATGCTCCGGCACCAGACGGCCAATAATCGCGTGGCCCGCTTCGTGATAAGCGGTGGATTCTTTCTGCGCTTCCGTCATCACCATGGAGCGACGTTCCGCACCCATCATGATTTTGTCTTTCGCTTTCTCGAACTCAACCATCGAGACCACACGCTTGTTGCCACGAGCGGCAAACAGCGCGGCTTCGTTCACCAGGTTAGCCAAATCGGCGCCTGAGAAGCCAGGTGTACCACGAGCAATGATTGCGGCATCGATATCCGGCGCTAAAGGAACGCGACGCATATGAACTTTCAGGATCTGCTCACGACCGCGAACATCAGGCAGCCCAACCACGACCTGACGGTCGAAACGGCCTGGACGCAGCAGCGCCGGGTCAAGTACGTCCGGACGGTTAGTCGCAGCAATAACGATGATACCTTCGTTGCCTTCAAAGCCATCCATCTCAACCAGCATCTGGTTCAGGGTTTGCTCACGTTCATCGTGACCACCGCCCAAACCGGCGCCACGTTGACGGCCAACGGCATCGATCTCATCGATAAAGATAATACAAGGCGCAGCCTTCTTGGCCTGTTCGAACATGTCACGTACGCGGGATGCGCCTACGCCGACGAACATTTCCACGAAGTCAGAACCAGAGATAGTGAAGAACGGAACCTTAGCTTCACCGGCTATAGCTTTAGCCAGCAGCGTTTTACCGGTACCCGGAGGGCCAACCATCAGCACGCCTTTCGGGATTTTACCGCCCAGTTTCTGGAAACGGCTCGGCTCACGCAGGTATTCAACCAGCTCGGCCACCTCTTCTTTCGCTTCGTCGCAACCGGCAACGTCAGCAAAGGTGGTTTTGATTTGGTCTTCCGTTAGCATGCGCGCCTTGCTCTTACCGAACGACATGGCACCTTTGCCACCGCCGCCCTGCATTTGGCGCATAAAGAAGATCCAGACCCCAATCAGCAGCAGCATTGGGAACCAGGAAATGAAGATAGAAGCCAGCAGGCTCGGCTCTTCAGGTGGTTCACCCACAACTTTCACATTCTTGGTAATCAGACTATCAAGCAGCTTGGGATCATTAACGGGGATGTAAGTCGTGTATCGGTTACTATCTTTCTTGGTAACGTTGATTTCACGTCCGTTGATGCGCGCTTCGCGAACCTGGTCCTGATTAACTTCAGACAGGAAAGTGGAGTAGTCCACCCTACGGCCATTTGACTCGCTGGGCCCAAAGCTCTGGAATACTGACATCAGCACAACGGCAATGACCAGCCAGAGTATTAGGTTTTTCGCCATGTCACTCAAGGGATTAACCTCATATTACAACTGTGTTAACAAACAGCGTCAGGGTACTATAGTTTGCGCCCGGTCGCTACAATGTACACTTCACGTGAGCGGGCACGAGAAGAGTCCGGCTTACGAACTTTAACCGTCGTAAACAGGGAGCGAATTTCCCGCAGGTATTCATCGAAGCCTTCGCCCTGAAACACTTTCACTACAAAACTACCGCCCGGCGCCAGCACGTCCCGGCACATTTCAAGTGCCAGTTCCACCAGATACATAGCGCGCGGAATATCGACTGCCGGTGTCCCGCTCATGTTTGGTGCCATATCTGACATGACAACCTGAACTTTACTGTCACCAACACGTTCCAGCAGGGCCTTGACGACTAATTCATCACGAAAATCGCCCTGAAGGAAGTCCACACCAACGATAGGATCCATTGGTAAAAGATCGCAAGCGATGATTCGCCCCTGATTCCCGATTTGGGTCACGACATACTGTGACCACCCGCCGGGTGCAGCACCAAGATCAACAATAGTCATTCCTGGCTTAAAAAGTTTGTCACTTTGCTGTATTTCATCAAGTTTAAACCAGGCACGGGACCGCAACCCCTTTTTCTGTGCCTGTAGAACATATTTATCGCTAAAGTGTTCCTGCAGCCAGCGGCTGGAGCTGGCAGAACGCTTTTTACCTGTCATCTCAATTTCCAACTTTGTTCATCGTGAATAGCAGGCTAACTAACAATCAGCACAGCCGATTTGGCGATACACTGGAGATGGCGGTAGAATGAACCGTTTTCAATCCCAACGTAAGCAAAAAATACGATGAATCTGAGTACTAAACAAAAACAGCACCTGAAAGGTCTTGCTCATCCGCTCAAGCCGGTAGTTATGCTTGGCAACAATGGTTTGACCGAAGGGGTACTGGCCGAGATTGAACAAGCGCTTGAGCACCATGAGTTAATCAAGGTGAAGATCGCAACGGAAGATCGCGAAACCAAAACCTTAATTGTGGATGCCATCGTGCGGGAAACCGGCGCCTGTAACGTACAGGTCATCGGTAAAACGCTGGTGCTCTACCGCCCTTCTAAAGAGCGTAAGATCTCTCTGCCGAAGTAAGCAGTGGTGTGCAAAATGCCACGCCCTGTTCGTTGATAAAAGGCCGCTATGCGGCCTTTTTCTTTTCTTTACAATACGCCAACCCTTGAGTCAGCGTAGTAAAAATTACAAATATTCTACTTTCAGGATTTCGAATTCTACATCGCCGCCCGGCGTACGAATAACGACAACATCATCGCATTCTTTACCCACCAGACCGCGAGCAATTGGCGAATTCACAGAAATCAGATTCTGTTTAAAATCAGCCTCATCATCGCCAACAATGCGATAAGTAAGCTCTTCGTCGTTATCCAGGTTCAATACCGTTACGGTAGTACCAAAAATCACACGTCCGTTGTTAGGCATTTTTGTGACATCGATCACCTGCGCATTAGACAGCTTGGCTTCGATATCCTGAATGCGACCTTCACAAAAACCCTGCTGCTCACGCGCAGCATGGTATTCAGCATTTTCTTTAAGATCGCCATGTTCACGAGCATCGGCGATGGCGGCAATGATTTGTGGGCGGCGAACGGACTTCAGGAAATCCAGCTCTTCGCGTAATTTTTCAGCGCCACGTAAGGTCATCGGAATAGGTTGCATTTGTTATACCTCTTAAAATCAGTCCTGTGCAGCGCGGTAAATGGGCCACGCTGGCTTAAGAGCATAGCCGGAGCGACGCAATGCACCCCGGCAACAAATAAAAGAAAACCGACCCGGAATCATAGCCCCAGGTCAGTAACAGTTTTCAAATTGACCGACATTTTACCCTGGAGTTCCGTAAGGGTCATCGTTTACTTTGCACCGCGATGCACCGTAGTATGACGGTCACGTTTCCAGGCCGTTACCGCGAGATTATGCGATTTTTGAGATTTGTCATTGGGTTGACCGCTGCTGTAGCCATTAATACTCAGGCTGCGAATGTAGAAGAGTATACCTCCCAGTTGCCTGACGGGGCGAACCTCGCGCTGATGGTGCAAAAAGTTGGGGCCAGCAGCCCATTTATTGATTACCACAGCCAGCAGATGGCTCTCCCGGCGAGTACCCAAAAGGTCATTACCGCCCTTGCAGCGCTGTTACAGCTGGGGCCGGACTTCCGTTTTACCACTACGCTGGAAAGCCGCGCGCAGGTTGATAACGGCGTGCTGGAAGGCGATCTTATTGCCCGATTTGGCGGCGATCCTACGCTTAAGCGTCAGGATATTCGTAATATGGTCGCCGAACTCAAGAAAGCTGGCGTACAGCAAATTAAAGGCAATGTGCTGGTCGATACCTCGGTCTTTGCCAGCCACGACAAAGCGCCAGGCTGGCCGTGGAACGACCTGACCCAGTGCTTCAGCGCCCCACCTGCCGCGGCTATCGTTGACCGTAACTGCTTCTCGATTTCGCTCTACAGCGCCCCGAAGGCCGACGATTTGGCCTTTATTCGCATCGCCTCTTACTATCCGGTTGTAATGTTCAGCCAGGTCAGAACGCTGGCAAAAGGTTCTCCTGATGCCCAATACTGCGAGCTGGATGTGGTTCCCGGCGATCTGAACCGCTATACGCTCACCGGCTGCCTGACTCAACGAGCCGAGCCGTTGCCGCTGGCCTTTGCCATTCAGGACGGGGCAAGCTATGCCGGAGCTATTATTAAAGATGAGTTGAAGCAGGCAGGAATTAGCTATAGCGGCACGCTTTTACGCCAGACCCAGCCCAACACGCCGGGAACGGTTATCGCCAGCAAACAGTCAGCCCCGCTGCACGACCTGCTAAAAATCATGCTTAAGAAATCCGATAACATGATTGCCGATACCGTGTTCCGTACCATCGGCCATAACCGGCTTGGCGTACCGGGCACCTGGCGAGCAGGCTCCGATGCCGTACGCCAGATCCTGCGTCAAAAGGCGGGCGTGGATTTGGGCAACAGCATTGTCGTGGATGGCTCAGGCCTCTCGCGCCACAACCTGATTTCTCCGGCAACCATGATGCAGGTGCTGCAATACATCGCCCAAAACGATAATCAGCTAAACTTTATCTCTATGCTGCCGCTCGCCGGATACGACGGATCGCTGCAATATCGTGCGGGCCTGCATCAGGCGGGCGTTGACGGAAAAGTTTCGGCGAAAACGGGTTCGCTGCAGGGCGTTTATAACCTGGCCGGCTTTATTACCACCGCCAGCGGGCAGCGTATGGCCTTCGTGCAATATCTGTCAGGCTACGCCGTTGAGCCGGCCGATCAGCGCAATCGCCGGATCCCATTGGTGCGTTTTGAAAGCCGCCTCTACAAGGACATCTACCAGAATAACTAACCATGAAACTGCTTATTGTTGAAGACGATTTACTGTTACAGGAAGGTCTGGCGCTGGCATTAGGCGGTGAAGGTTATGCTCTGGACTGCGCCGCTACGGCCGCGCAGGCGGATGCTCTGCTGCAAAGCGGCGAGTACAGCCTGATAATCCTCGATTTAGGCCTGCCGGATAAAGACGGGGCGACGCTATTAGGCCAGTGGCGTCGCCGTGGGGTTAAAAATCCGGTGCTTATCCTGACGGCTCGCGACGCGCTGGAAGACCGTGTTAACGGCCTGGACTCCGGTGCCGACGATTATCTTGTAAAACCCTTCGCTCTCGCCGAGCTTCAGGCACGCGCTCGCGCCCTGATCCGCCGTTATCAGGGCCATAGCGATAATCTGCTGCAACAAGATGACCTGACGCTCAACCTGCAAACTCAGCAGGTCCTGCTGGCCAGTACGCCGGTCGAAATCACGCCTAAAGAGTTTGCCCTGCTCACCAGATTAATGATGCGTATCGGCCAGACCGTCCACCGCGAAACGCTCCAGCAGGATATCTACAGCTGGCAGGACGATCCCGGCTCCAATACGCTCGAAGTACATATTCATAACCTGCGCCGCAAACTGGGCAAAGACCGGATAAAAACCGTGCGCGGCGTTGGCTACCGCCTGGAAAGCCGCTCATGAACAGCATGCGCCGGCGTTTGATGATCCTGCTGGCGCTGATCCTCTTATTCTTCCAGCTGGTTAGCGTGGTATGGCTGTGGCATGAAAGCCGCGAGCAGATTGGCTTTTTGGTTAACGAAACGCTGTCTGCCAGAGCCAGAAACCAGCATGTGGAAAAAGAGATCCGCGAGGCAATTGCTTCCCTGCTGGTCCCTTCGCTGGTGATGGTTGCCTTTACGCTGTTTTTCTCCTTCTGGGCCATCACCTGGATAACCCGCCCGCTCAGCCAGCTACGTTCAAGCCTGGCCAACCGCTCGGCGGACAATCTCTCCCCGCTGCCGATGTTTTCTGACATGGACGAGATGGTCGCAGTCACCAACTCGTTGAACCAGCTTCTTGGCCGCCTTGACCATACCATTCAGCAGGAACGCCTGTTCACCGCCGATGCCGCACACGAGCTGAGAACGCCGCTGGCGGGCCTCAGGCTGCATCTGGAATTAATGGCGAACAAGGGGGTGGAACAGGCGCCCATGCTGCTTGAGCGTATTGATTTGCTGATGCACACCATCGAGCAGCTTCTGATGCTGTCGCGAGCCGGGCAGGCGCTGGCAAGCGGGCACTACAACACGCTGGCCTGGACCCGCGATATCATCGCTCCGCTGAAGATGGAGATGGAAGAACTGGCTGCCCCGCGCGGGCAAACATTCGTCTGGCCAGCGGACTCAAACCTGACGGTGGAGGGCGACGCAGTACTGCTACGTTTAATGCTGCGTAATCTGCTGGAAAACGCCTCACGCTATAGCCCGGAAGGCGGCACGATCGGCATTCTATTGGAACAAAGGGAGAGTGGAACGGCGCTGGCCGTTGCAGACTGTGGCCCCGGTATCGACGAAGAACATCGTCAGCGTATTACCGAACCTTTCCAGCGTATGGACAGACGCTATGGCGGAAGCGGCATGGGCCTTAACATCGTACTGCGTATTGTACAGCTGCATCATGGCCGCCTGGCGCTGGATAACCGGCCTGAAGGCGGGCTGATAGCCAGCTGCTGGTTGCCCGCCAGCATCCAATAAAAAAGGGCCGGATATTCCGGCCCTTTAAGATTTTGATGCTTATTTCTGATAGATGATTTCCACGCCTTCGTCGTCTTCATCATCCCAGTCGTCATCCCAATCCTCTTCGGCTTCGGACTCCATTTCATCGAGCTGCTGACGATGGTAATCGTCCCACATAAACTCGACTTTCTCGGTCTGCTTAGCCACATCGCTGGCCGTGATCGGGTTCTCAACGATAAAGGTCATCACGTCCCAGCACAGATCCTTAACGCCCATCTGGCTGGCGGCGGAGATCAGATAATATTTATCTTCCCAGCCCAGCGCCTCGGCAATCGCCTTCGCCTTTTCTTCGGCCTGAGCTTTATCCATCAGGTCAATTTTGTTAAAGACCAGCCAGCGCGGCTTGGAGGCCAGGCTTTCGCTGTACTTCTCCAGTTCACCGACGATGATGCGGGCGTTCTCAACCGGATCGGAACCATCGATTGGCTCGATATCAATGAGATGCAGCAGTACGCGGCAGCGTTCAAGGTGCTTCAGGAAGCGAATACCCAGGCCTGCGCCGTCGGCAGCGCCTTCAATCAGCCCCGGAATATCGGCAACGACGAAGCTCTTTTCGTTGTCCATGCGCACAACGCCCAGGCTCGGCACCAGGGTAGTAAACGGATAGTCCGCTACTTTTGGCTTCGCAGCAGAAACGGCGCGAATGAAGGTAGATTTGCCTGCGTTAGGCATCCCCAACATACCGACGTCCGCCAGCAGCATCAGCTCCAGTTGCAGATCGCGCTTCTCACCCGGCGTACCCATGGTTTTCTGGCGTGGCGTACGGTTTACAGAAGATTTAAAACGGGTGTTGCCCAGGCCATGCCAGCCGCCCTTCGCGACCATCAGTCTCTGGCCATGCTGGGTCATATCGCCCATGGTTTCGCCGGTACCTTGATCGATAACGCGAGTACCAACCGGAACCTTCACGGTGACGTCGTGGCCACGTTTACCGGTACAGTCACGGCTCTGGCCGTTCTGGCCGCGTTCAGCACGGAAGGCTTTTTCAAAGCGGTAATCGATAAGCGTGTTCAGGTTCTCGTCTGCTTCCAGCCATACGTCGCCGCCGTCACCGCCATCGCCACCATCCGGGCCGCCCCTCGGGATATATTTCTCACGACGGAAGCTAACGCAGCCGTTACCGCCATCACCCGCCACGACCAGGATCGTTGCTTCATCAACAAACTTCATCTTACTTCTCCGTAAATCATTCGCCCGAACGTTGCAATGGTTTGGCAGCTTCGGTTTTATGCCAGCGCCCCCAAAGACGGTGGCCTATAGCGGAATACATTGCTCCGGCCACTACGACTAACGCACCGATATAACCCACAAGGTTAAGCAACGGCATGGCGAAATAATCGGGCCAGGCTTGGGATAACAGGTCTGAGAACAGCAGCGTGAACAGCGGGGTTAACGTGATAATGGCGCTAACCTGAGCTGCCTGCCAGCGCGCCATCGCTTCGGCGAGCGCACCGTATCCCACAAGCGTATTCAGACCACAAAAAATTAAGCATGCCAGTTGCCAGCTACTGAGCTGGAAGATGACATTCACTTTCGCCAGCGGCAACAGCGCAAGCGTACATAAAGTGTACAGCAAAAAGAGGATCTGTTGCGAGGCCAGCCGGCGTAATAACACCTTCTGCGCGACGCCATAGCAGACCCAAACCGTCGCCGCCAAAACGCCGAAGATAACCCCAAGGGTGTAATCCGTCAGGCGGGTAAAAATTTCTATCAGGCTGGTATTGAAGAACATGACCAGCCCGCACAGCAGCATGCTGGCACCGATAATCTGGGTGCCACGCATTTTTTCCTTCAGCACGACCACGCTTGCCACCATCATCCCTACCGGGGAGAGCTGGCCGATAACCTGAGAAGCGGTCGGGCTTAAGTATTGCAGGGAGGAGCTGAAAAGCAGAAAGTTACCGAACAGGCCGCCGGTGGCAATCGCTAACAGACCAAGCCAGCGCGGCTTACGAAATAACTTCAGCGGCGGCAGCTTACCGCGAACGGCCAGGATCAACCCCAGGCCGATACCGGCCATCAGGAAGCGATAGAATACCACCGTTGGCGGCTCCATCACCGTGAGCACCTGCTTCATTGCTATCGGCAACGCGCCCCAGCACATCGCCGTAATCAGCGCCAAAAGAATGCCGATACCCGCCTGCTGCCCCATGCTCCGTGTCCCTGTATTCATTTACCAGGCGTACAATGTAAAAAGCCCCGCAACACGTTGCGGGGCTTTCATCCGTTACCGGACCGAAAAACTTACTCAGCAACGATGCTGATGTATTTACGATTGTTCGGGCCTTTAACTTCGAATTTCACTTTACCGTCTGCTTTAGCAAACAGGGTGTGGTCACGACCACAACCTACATTGTTACCCGCGTGGAATTTAGTACCACGTTGACGAACAATGATGCTACCAGCCAGAACAGTTTCACCGCCGAAGCGTTTCACGCCCAGGCGTTTTGCTTCTGAATCGCGACCGTTACGAGTTGAGCCGCCAGCCTTTTTATGTGCCATTTAATCTACTCCTCAGGTCTTAGGCGCTGATGCCAGTAATTTTCACATCAGTGAACCACTGACGGTGGCCCGCTTGCTTACGGTAGTGCTTACGACGACGAAACTTAACGATTTTAACTTTCTCGCCACGACCGTGAGCAACAACTTCAGCCTTGATAACGCCGCCATCAACGAAAGGAACGCCGATTTTGACTTCTTCACCGTTAGCGATCATCAGAACTTCAGCGAACTCAACAGATTCGCCAGTTGCGATGTCCAGCTTTTCCAGGCGAACGGTCTGACCTTCGCTTACTCGGTGTTGTTTACCACCACTTTGGAAAACCGCGTACATATAAAACTCCGCTTTCCGCACATACCTTACGTTGGTTTCAGGTAGCGCTATAAATATTCACAATAGGGCGCGAATATTACGCAAATCGTGAGGCTTTGACAAGCCCGTTCGTCAATTAGCGTAGAAAAAAAACGCAACCGCACACACACCGTTTATCTGCCTCGTTTTTTCAGTACAATCTGTACTACAGTATCGAACCTCAACCCTCTCGTTATGCCATATGGATATGGAATAAACAGGACGAAAGCCAGACTTTTGCGATGAATTTAGAAAAAATTAATGAGTTAACCGCGCAAGATATGGCGGGTGTCAATGCGACAATCCTGGAACAACTGAATTCGGACGTCCAGCTTATCAACCAGCTGGGCTACTACATCGTCAGCGGTGGTGGTAAACGTATTCGTCCTATGATTGCCGTGCTCGCCGCACGCGCGCTTGCCTATGAAGGCCAGGCGCACGTCAGGATTGCAGCCCTTATAGAATTCATACATACCGCTACGCTGCTTCATGACGACGTAGTGGACGAATCGGACATGCGGCGCGGCAAGGCCACGGCAAATGCCGCCTTTGGCAACGCTGCCAGCGTGCTGGTCGGTGATTTTATTTATACCCGCGCCTTCCAGATGATGACCAGTCTCGGTTCGCTGAAGGTTCTGGAAGTGATGTCTGAGGCCGTTAACGTCATAGCTGAAGGCGAAGTGCTCCAGTTGATGAACTGTAACGATCCTGATATCACCGAAGAGAGCTACATGCGGGTTATCTATAGTAAAACCGCACGGCTGTTCGAAGCTGCCGCTCAGTGCTCCGGTATTCTTGCCGGTGCGACGGAAGCTCAGGAGAAAGCCCTACAGGATTACGGTCGTTATCTGGGCACGGCTTTCCAGTTAATTGACGACCTGCTGGATTACAGCGCGGACGGTGAGACGCTGGGTAAGAACGTAGGTGACGACCTGAATGAGGGTAAGCCTACTCTGCCGCTGCTGCACGCGATGCGTAACGGTACGCCGGAGCAGACCCTGATGATTCGCGGTGCAATTGAACAGGGGAACGGCCGTCATCTTCTGCAGCCGGTGCTGGAGGCAATGGCTTCCTGTGGCTCGCTGGAATGGACGCGTCAGCGGGCTGAAGAAGAAGCGGACAAGGCCATTAGCGCACTTTCCGTTCTTGCTGACAGCCCTTATCGCGAAGCGCTTATCTCTCTGGCTCACATGTCAGTTCAGCGCGATCGCTAGCCTTTCTGAGCGCGTCGGCAGGCGCGCCAAAAAGCTCCAATAAATTATTTTTTCTTTCTAAAAAACGCCACCTATCGCTAAATACCTCATTAAATCCCCTCCCTTTTGTGTGATTAAACACATATTTAGTTATTTCCAATAGTTACTGGAACCATTTGGAAACTTTTATGATATAACCTTGCCTTGCCATCGTTCAGCTCAGAGCTGAACTTATAAGATCTACAGGGAGAGATTATGGAAAATAAATATGTGGACTGGCATCCGGCGGATATTATTGCCGGGCTACGAAAAAAGGGAACCTCGCTGGCCGCGCTGTCTCGTCAGGCAGGTTTAAGCTCATCAACGCTTGCCAATGCCCTGTCCCGTCCTTGGCCTAAAGGAGAGCTGATTATCGCTCAGGGACTTGGCGTGGAGCCGCAGGTAATCTGGCCTTCGCGTTATCACGATCCGTTTACCCATGAGTTTATCGATAGAGCCAGTAGAATTCGTCAGCCATAAAAAAACCGGGGCAAGCCCCGGTTTTCTACGCTTCAGGCAAAAGGAATTACTCGCTGCCCTTCACGCGCTCAATGTTGGCACCCAGAGCCTGAAGTTTGTCTTCAATGCGCTCGTAGCCGCGATCGATATGGTAGATACGGTCAACCAGCGTAGTCCCCTCGGCAATACAGCCGGCGAGCACCAGGCTTGCGGAAGCACGTAAATCGGTGGCCATGACCTGCGCTCCGGAGAGCTTTTCAACGCCGTGACAGATAACGGTATTGCTTTCGATTTCCGCGTGCGCGCCCATACGAATCAGCTCAGGCACATGCATGAAGCGGTTTTCGAAGATGGTTTCGGTAATCACGCCGGTTCCTTCCGCTACCAGGTTAAGCAGGGTGAACTGCGCCTGCATATCCGTCGGGAAGCCCGGGTGTGGAGCCGTGCGAACGGTTACGCCTTTCGGGCGCTGGCCGTGCATATCGAGGCTTATCCAGTCTTCACCGGTTTCAATATCAGCCCCGGCTTCGCGCAGTTTTGCCAGCACCGCATCCAGCGTATCCGGCTGGGCATTACGGCAAATGATCTTGCCGCCGGAAATAGCCGCAGCAACCAGGAAAGTCCCGGTTTCAATACGGTCAGGCAGTACGCGGTACACGCCGCCGCCGAGGCGAGCAACGCCTTCGATGGTAATACGGTCAGAACCTGCGCCGGTGATTTTAGCGCCCAGCGTGTTGAGGAAGTTTGCTGTATCAACAATTTCCGGCTCACGTGCGGCATTTTCAATAACCGTGGTGCCTTCGGCAAGCGTCGCGGCGCTCATGATAGTAACGGTAGCGCCAACGCTCACCTTATCCATCACGATATGAGCCCCTTTAAGGCGGCCATTTACAGAAGCCTTAACGTAACCCTCTTCCAGCTTGATCTCGGCACCCAGCTGCTCCAGGCCGGTAATATGAAGGTCAACCGGACGTGCGCCGATAGCGCAGCCGCCCGGCAGAGAAACCTGACCCTGTCCAAAACGAGCAACCAGCGGCCCCAGCGCCCAGATAGAAGCACGCATGGTTTTCACCAGGTCATAGGGTGCGCAGAAGATATTGACGCCGCTGGCGTCGATATGCACCGAGCCATTACGTTCAACTTTGGTCCCCAGCTGGCTCAGCAGCTTCATGGTGGTATCAATGTCTTTCAGCTTTGGAACGTTCTGGATCTCAACCGGCTCTTCCGCCAACAGGGCTGCGAAGAGGATCGGCAGCGCGGCGTTTTTAGCCCCGGAAATTGTGACTTCACCGCTCAGGCGGGTCGGCCCCTGCACACGAAATTTATCCATTAAAACTGCTCTCTTTAAAATTCAAACCGTTACCATCAGCCCGGGCCGATGGCTCAAAAACCATTTAGCTTGCGATCGCGCGCCCACTCTTCCGGAGTGTAGGTCTTAATTGAAACAGCATGCATACGGTTATCGGCGATAAACTCCATCAGCGGCGCATAAACCGTTTGCTGTTTTTTGACGCGACTTAACTCGGCGAACAACTCACCCACCGCTATCACCTGAAAGTGGCTGCCATCGCCTGAGACGTGGACTTCCTGGAGAGGCAGTGCGTTCATCAGCACTGTCTGAATTTCATGATTTTCCATGGGCTTTTTATCTATTCGTCGGTTAATGAAATAAGCCACACATCTTAGAGGAAAGTGGCGCTCGCTGAAATAAGCAAAAAGCCCCGGAACTTAACAGTTCGAGGGCTTTAATAGTAACGTGCTGAAAACATTAGCCGGCCAGGTGCGGCAACAGTTTATCCGGCAGGTTATAGAGCTGGGCAAGAGTCCGTAAATTCTCGCTGGCTCCCTGCAATCGAACCTCCGCGCCTTTCCGCCCGGCGATATTAATCAGATGGATCAGCAGCGCAAGCCCTGCGGTATCAACGCGCGTTAAGCCGCTAAGCTCAAAGCTCGTTACGCCAGCTACCGCCTTCTCACGCACCTGCCAGAGCGACTGAACGGTTTCGCCATCCAGCTCACCCGTCAGGTGCAGGGTCGCCCCTTCCTGCTTCCAGCTGAGTTCTTCTGCCATTACTTTTTACTGTCCAGCGTGATGGGCTGTTTAGAAATAGTCTGCAACTGAGCAGTAAGGCCGTCGATCCCTTTAGTACGCAGCAGATCGCTCCACTCGTTCTGTTTCGTGGTGATCATGCTGATCCCTTCGGCGATCATGTCGTAGGCCTGCCAGTTACCTGTCTGGGTGTTTTTACGCCACTGGAAGTCAAGACGTACCGGAGGACGGCCGTTTGGATCGATAATCGTCACGCGGATAGGGATAATATCGGCATTGCCCAGCGGCTGCTCCGGAGCAATCTGATAAGTCTGCCCGTGGTACATCGCCAGCGCCTGGCCATAAGCCTGCTTCAGATACTCTTCAAAAGCTTTGAAATAAGCGTCACGCTGCGCGGGCGTCGCCTCTTTGTAGTAGCGCCCCAGCACCAGCGCACCGGCGTATTTCACCTGCACATAGGGCAGCAGCTCCTGGCCGACGATATCACGCAGATAGTCCGGGTTCTGGCGGATTTTAGGCTGCTCGGTTTTCAGGCGATCGAAGGTTTTCTGGGCCGCTTCGTTCATTAATTTGTAGGGATTACTCTGGTCTGCCGCCATGGCAAATGGCGCAATCACCAACATGGCAATCATCATAAGACGTTTAAACATTACTCGTTTCCTCTTAGATTAATTCGTGGTGCCAGACTGCGGCGTAGCATCAGTATGACCCGCCGCATGCGGGTCGGCATCGCCAGAATTCTTATTATCGCCGTTGCCGCTCTTATACAGGAACTGGCCAATCAGGTCTTCAAGCACCAGCGCGGACTTGGTATCCTGGATAGTACCGCCGTCTTTAAGCATAGATGATCCCAGTTCCGGGTCGTCAAAGCCAAGGTTCAGGGCGATGTACTGCTCACCCAGCAGGCCAGAAGTGCGAATAGCCAGCGAACTGGTATCGGGGATCTGGTTGTAGCGCTGCTCAATATCCAGCGTTACGCGCGGCAGATAAGTTTTCGGGTCGAGGGCGATATCATCAACCCGGCCAATGACTACGCCACCGAGGCGAACCGGAGAGCTGACTTTCAGGCCGCCGATATTGTCAAAGGTCGCATAGACACGATAAGTCGGTTCGCTGCGCAGGGAAGTGACGTTAGCCACTTTCAGGCAGAGGAAAATAATCGCTACCAGCGCCACCAGCAGAAAAGCACCTACCCAAACTTCAAATTTCTTTGTTTGCATGAACTCAATTCCCAAACATCAGTGCTGTCAGCACAAAATCGAGGCCGAGGACGGCCAGAGAAGCGTGCACAACGGTGCGTGTGGTTGCCCGGCTGATCCCTGCGGACGTCGGAATCGCGTCGTACCCGTTGAATAACGCAATCCACGTTACGGTAATGGCGAAAACTACGCTCTTAATCACGCAGTTCACTAAATCAAGCCGCCAGGAAACCGCATTCTGCATTGCCGACCAGAAGAAACCAGCGTCAATACCTTTCCAGTTAACGCCAACCAGCGCGCCGCCCCAAACGCCAACGGCAACAAAGATAAGCGTTAACAGCGGCAGAGAAATGACACCGGCCCAAAAGCGCGGTGAAACCACGCGGCGCAGCGGATCGACCGCCATCATTTCCATACTGGAAAGCTGCTCGGTCGCCCGCATCAGGCCAATTTCGGCGGTTAATGCAGACCCGGCACGCCCGGCAAACAACAGCGCGGCAACCACCGGCCCCAGCTCGCGCAGCAAAGAGAGCGCAACCAGCATACCCAGGCTTGACTCCGCGCTATAGGTCGTCAGCACCAGATAGCCCTGCAGCCCCAGCACCATACCGATGAACAGGCCGGAAACCATGATTATCAGCATCGACAGCACGCCGACGTTGTAAAGCTGACGCATCAGCAGCGGCGCATGCTTGCGAAACTCCGGTTTCCCTACCAGCGCGTTGAATAACATCAATCCGGCACGCCCAAACGAAGCGCAGGTTTTTACCCCACGTCGCCCGAAAGATGCCAGTGCATTTAGCAGCATGAGCGCTTAGCTCCTCGTTCCAGATAACAAATCTTGTTGATAATCCCCGGCCGGATAACGGAACGGCACCGGTCCGTCAGCGATGCCGTCGAGGAATTGTCGAACGCGTGGGTCGTGATTTTCACGCAGCTCAGCCGCGCTACCGTGCGCCACAATGTGCTGGTCGGCAGCAATATAAGCGTAATCCGCGATACTTAATACTTCGGGAACGTCGTGGGATACCACAATGCAGGTTACCCCAAGCGAGCTATTCAGCTCAGAGATAAGCTTCACCAGTACGCCCATCGTTATTGGGTCCTGGCCAACAAAAGGCTCATCAAACATGATCAAGTCTGGCTCAAGGGCAATAGCACGAGCCAGCGCGGCACGCCGTGCCATCCCGCCGGACAACTCAGACGGCATCAGTTTAGCCGCACCACGCAGCCCGACCGCTTCCAGCTTCATCATCACCGTGCTGTGCAGCAGAGGCTCAGGCAAATTGCGATGCTCGCGCAGCGGATAGGCAACGTTTTCAAACACGTCGAGATCGGTAAACAACGCGCCGGACTGGAACAACATGCTCATGCGCTTGCGGACGGTAAAAAGCCTCGAGCGTGACATTGCCGGAACGTTTTCGCCATCAAACAGGATCTCACCGCTATCGGGGGTTATCTGCCCGCCAATAAGTTTTAATAGCGTCGTCTTGCCGATCCCCGATGGCCCCATGATCGCGGTTATTTTGCCGCGAGGTACGGTCAGGGAAATATTATCGAAAATCTGGCGTTCGCCACGGGAAAAACTCATCCCACGGATCTCAACCAGGTTCGCTTCAGTCTGACTCATCGCCCTTCCTTTTTTGTCTTAAGCGGCAAGCATGGCCTCAAAGAGAGGCTGAAACCCATCATTTTTACAGAATATTACCTGTCCGGGTTAGCGAAAGCTGGCATTTGTTTTACTTTTCTGCCGCATAAAGTCAGAATTAAGACTTATGGCTAAGTCCAGACGGCGCTTCGGCTCCGCCGGAACATTCAGGGCCCAGGACCGGCGATTATACCTTAATAAAGGATTTTTCATGCTGTTAGCTACGGCGCTATTAATTATCGGTTTACTTCTGGTGGTTTATGGTGCCGATCGTTTAGTTTTTGCCGCCGCGATCCTTTGTCGAAGTATCGGCGTCCCGCCGCTTATCATCGGCATGACCGTGGTCAGCATTGGCACCTCGCTTCCTGAAATCATTATTGCCAGCTCATCGGCGCTGCACGGGCAGTTGGACTTAGCCGTCGGAACGGCAATCGGCTCTAATATAACCAATATCATGCTGATTCTCGGCCTGGCCGCGCTGCTTCACCCATTTACCGTCAATTCCGATATTGTACGCCGCGAATTACCGCTAATGTTGATCGTTAGCGCCGCCGCTGGCCTGTTTCTGTATGACGGGGAGCTGAGCCAGTTCAAAGGCATAATACTGCTGGCAATGGCGGTGCTATATCTGCTGTTTATTATTAGAATAGGCCGCCTTGCCGAGCGTCAGGGCGAAGATAGCCTCACGCGCGAACAGCTAGCCGAGCTGCCGCAGGAAGGCAGCCTCTCGGTAGCGTTTTTATGGCTCGGCGTCGCGCTGGTAATTATGCCGATGGCCACCAGAATGGTTATCGATAATGCTTCTGTTCTCGCCCACTATTTCGGCGTGAGCGAGCTGGTTATCGGCCTGACGATCATTGCTATCGGCACCAGCCTGCCGGAACTGGCGACGGCGATTGCGGGCGCACGCAAAGGTGAAGATGACATCGCCATTGGCAATATCATTGGCTCAAATATTTTTAATATTGTTTTTGTACTGGGGATCCCCGCACTGGTGGCTCCGGGCAGTATCGACCCGCAGGCCTTTGCGCGTGATTATTGGCTGATGTTAGCGGTAAGTGCTGTTTTTGCCGTGCTTTGCTGGCGTAAACCTCGCCAAATCGGCAAGCTCGCGGGCGCTCTGTTAACATGTGGGTTTATCGTATGGATTGTGGTGCTTTGGTTTGTTGCACCACCTGTCGTCGGATAAAACGGAAACGGGAATTATGTCTCATATAGATTTAGCGCCGGGTTTTGACTTTCAACAAGCGGGCAAAGACGTGCTCAATATTGAACGTGAAGGCCTGGCTCAGCTCGACCAGTATATTAACGACGACTTCTCGCAGGCCTGTGAGAAAATGTTTTACTGCGCGGGCAAGATAGTTGTGATGGGCATGGGCAAGTCGGGCCATATCGGTAAGAAGATGGCGGCGACTTTCGCCAGCACCGGCACCCCGGCATTTTTCGTCCATCCCGGTGAAGCCAGCCACGGCGATCTCGGCATGGTTACCGCGCAGGACATCGTGATAGCCATTTCCAACTCCGGCGAATCTAACGAAATTTTGGCGCTAATCCCGGTGTTAAAACGCCTCCAGGTGCCGTTAATTTGCATGACTGGCCGCCCGGAAAGCTCAATGGGCCGTGCGGCAGATATTCATCTGTGCATCGCGGTGCCACAGGAAGCCTGTCCTCTGGGCCTGGCACCGACCACCAGCACCACGGCAACGCTGGTGATGGGTGATGCGCTTGCTGTCGCGCTGCTGAAAGCCCGCGGCTTTACGCCCGAAGATTTTGCGCTTTCCCATCCGGGCGGCGCGCTGGGCCGTAAACTGCTGCTGCGAGTTAACGACATTATGCACTCCGGCGATGAAATTCCGCACGTCAGCAAAGAGGCCTCTCTGCGCGACGCGCTGCTGGAAATTACCCGTAAAAATATGGGGATGACGGTCATCTGCAATGACCTGATGAAAATTGAAGGCATCTTTACCGACGGCGACTTACGTCGCGTGTTCGATATGGGTGCTGATTTAAATACCCTACGCATTGCTGACGTGATGACCGCAGGCGGCATTCGCGTGCGTCCGGGAACATTGGCGGTTGACGCCCTGAACCTGATGCAGTCGCGCCATATCACCTCGGTTCTGGTCGCAGATGGCGACCAATTGCTGGGTGTGGTACATATGCATGACATGCTGCGCGCAGGCGTAGTTTAAACAAAGGATTAGCCTTAATGAGTAACCGTGATGCGTTGCTGAACACCTGTTATGGGCCGGTTAGCGCGCAGGTCATAGAGCGGGCGAAAGAAGTTCGCCTGCTGATTCTGGATGTCGATGGCGTTATGTCAGACGGCCTGATTTACATGGGCAATAGCGGCGAAGAGCTGAAGGCCTTCAACGTGCGCGATGGCTACGGCATTCGCTGCGCCCTGACCTCCGGGATTGAAGTCGCTATTATTACCGGAAGGAAAGCAAAACTGCTGGAAGACCGCTGTGAAACTCTGGGTATCACGCACCTCTATCAGGGGCAGTCAGATAAGCTCATCGCCTTTCGCGATCTGCTGGCAAAGCTGGCGCTCTCTCCAGAGCAGGCGGCTTATATCGGTGACGACCTGATCGACTGGCCGGTAATGGAACAAGTGGGCTTAAGCGTAGCCGTTGCAGACGCCCATCCGCTGCTGACGCCAAAGGCTGACTACGTTACCCGAATTAGCGGCGGGCGCGGCGCGGTGCGGGAAGTTTGCGATCTGTTATTGATGGCGCAAGGTAAGCTTGACGAGGCCAAAGGGCAATCCATATGAGTAAGACCAAACGTTGGCTTATCATCCTGCTCGCCATCGCGGCGCTGGTCCTGATCGGCCTGAATCTTACGGATCGTGACGAACCTGGCGTAACCGTCAATAATAATGATCCCACCTATCAGAGTGAGCTTTCCACAACGGTAGTGTACAACCCGCAGGGCGCGCTGAATTACAAGCTGATAGCCCAGCATGTTGAATATTTTTCGGATACGGGGATTTCCTGGTTCACCAAACCGGTGATGACCCAGTACGATGAAAAGAAGGTCGCCACCTGGGAAATTCACGCCGATCGCGCCAAACTTACCGATGACAAAATGCTCTATTTGTACGGCAACGTGGTGGTAACGGCGCTGACCCCGGAGTCGCAGTTACGCAAAATCACGACAGACAATGCGCAGGTTAACCTCGTCACCCAGGACGTTGCGTCCGACGACCTGGTTACCCTGTACGGTACCAGCTTTAATTCCAGCGGCCTGAAAATGCGCGGCAACTTACGCAGCCAAACTGCACAGCTGATTGAAAAGGTTAAAACCTCTTATGAAATCCAGAATAAACAAACTCAGCCTTAAACTTGTTCTGCTTGGTACGCTCTTTGCCGCACCATGGTCCGCCTGGGCGCTGACCGGTGATACCGAACAGCCGATTCATATTGAATCGGACCAGCAGTCCCTCGATATGCAGGGTAACGTCGTCACCTTCACCGGTAACGTCGTGGTGACTCAGGGCAGTATCAAAATCAACGCCGATAAAGTTGTCGTCACCCGTCCCGGCGGTGAGCAGGGCAAAGAGGTGATCGACGGCTACGGCAACCCGGCAACCTTCTACCAAATGCAGGACAGCGGGAAGCCGGTAAAAGGCCACGCCTCCACCATGCATTATGAGCTGGCCAACGACTTCGTCGTGCTGACCGGTAAAGCTTACCTGGAACAGCTGGACAGCAATATCACCGGCGACAAGATAACTTACCTGGTGAAAGAGCAAAAAATGCAGGCGTTTAGCGATAAAGGCAAGCGAGTCACCACCGTGCTGGTGCCGTCTCAGTTGCAAAACAAAAACGGCCAGCAGCCGGCACAGAAAAAGAGTAACTAATTCGTTATGGCAACTTTAATTGCGAAAAACCTGGCTAAAGCCTACAAGGGCCGCCGCGTGGTCGAAGACGTCAGCCTGACCGTTAAATCAGGCGAAATCGTTGGGCTGCTCGGGCCAAACGGCGCCGGTAAAACCACGACGTTTTATATGGTTGTAGGTATCGTGCCTCGCGATGCGGGCAATATCATCATTGATGATGAAGACATCAGCCTGCTTCCGCTACACGCCCGCGCACGTCGTGGTATCGGCTATCTGCCTCAGGAAGCCTCTATTTTCCGCCGCCTGAGCGTTTTCGATAATCTGATGGCGGTGTTGCAGATTCGCGATGACCTGACCTCAGAGCAGCGCGAAGATCGCGCCAACGAGCTGATGGAAGAGTTCCACATCTCTCATCTGCGCAATAGCCTTGGGCAGTCGCTGTCCGGCGGGGAGCGCCGCCGCGTTGAAATAGCCCGCGCGCTGGCAGCAAACCCAAAATTCATCCTGCTGGATGAACCTTTTGCCGGCGTAGACCCGATCTCCGTAATTGATATCAAACGCATCATCGAGCATCTGCGCGACAGCGGCCTCGGCGTGCTGATTACCGACCATAACGTCCGCGAAACGCTGGCCGTCTGCGAACGCGCCTATATCGTTAGCCAGGGCCACCTGATTGCCCACGGCACGCCGGAAGAAATCCTTGAAGACGAGCAAGTTAAGCGAGTCTATCTGGGCGAAGAGTTCAGACTCTGATAGGGTGGGAAGTCTTACACGACTTATTTGAGGACGTTTGCTCTGAACATGAAGCAAGGTTTGCAATTACGGCTTAGCCAACAACTTGCTATGACGCCCCAGCTACAGCAGGCAATTCGCCTGTTGCAGCTCTCGACGTTAGAGCTTCAGCAAGAACTCCAGCAGGCACTGGACAGCAATCCATTGCTTGAGCAAACCGACCTGCATGATGAAATCGATACTCAGGAAATGCCTGAGAGCGAAGCCATGGACACCCGCGAAGCCCTCGAACAGAAAGATATGCCGGAGGAGCTGCCGCTGGACGCCAGTTGGGATGAGATCTACACCGCAGGAACCCCTTCAGGCACCGGCACCGACTATCTCGACGATGAGCTTCCCGTTTATCAGGGTGAAACAACCCAGTCGCTTCAGGACTACCTGATGTGGCAAGTTGACCTGACGCCCTTCTCCGACACGGACACCGCGATTGCAACTTCGATAGTCGACGCGGTAGACGAAACCGGGTATCTAACCGTCCCGCTGGAAGACATTCTGGAAAGCATGGGCAACGACGAGGTCACGCTCGATGAAGTCGAAGCGGTGCTTAAGCGTATTCAGCGCTTCGATCCGGTAGGGGTGGCGGCGAGAGATTTGCGCGACTGCCTGCTGATCCAACTTTCTCAATTCGCCAAAGAAACGCCCTGGCTGGCTGAAGCTCGCCTGATTGTTAGCGATCATTTAGATCTGCTGGCTAACCACGATTTCCGCGCCTTAATGCGCGTAACAAGAATCAAAGAAGACGTGCTGAAAGAGGCCATGTGCCTGATTCAGTCGCTTGACCCACGCCCCGGCCAGTCCATTCAAACCGGCGAGCCTGAATACGTTATTCCGGACGTGCTGGTGCGTAAGCTACAGTCACGCTGGACCGTAGAGCTTAACTCCGACAGCATTCCCCGTCTCAAAATCAACCAGCAATATGCCGCCATGGGCGGAAATACCCGCAATGACAGCGATTCGCAGTTTATTCGCAGTCACCTGCAGGAAGCGAAGTGGTTGATTAAAAGTCTCGAAAGCCGCAATGATACGCTGTTACGCGTTAGCCGCTGCATTGTGGAGCAGCAGCAGGGCTTTTTTGAGCATGGCGAAGAGCACATGAAGCCGATGGTGCTGGCGGATATTGCCCAGGCGGTAGAGATGCACGAATCGACCATCTCAAGGGTGACGACGCAGAAGTATTTGCACAGCCCGCGCGGCATTTTTGAATTGAAGTATTTCTTCTCCAGCCATGTCAGTACCGAAGGCGGCGGCGAAGCCTCCTCAACGGCAATTCGTGCGCTGGTGAAGAAGTTAATAGCTGCGGAAAACCCCGCCAAACCTCTGAGCGACAGTAAATTAACCTCAATGCTGTCGGATCAGGGTATTATGGTGGCACGCCGCACAGTTGCGAAGTACCGAGAATCTTTATCCATTCCACCGTCAAACCAGCGTAAACAGCTGGTGTGACTTCACCGATAAGGAAGACACTATGCAGCTCAACATTACAGGGCAAAACGTCGAGATAACCGATGCACTGCGTGATTTTTTGAACGCTAAGTTTGCCAAACTGGAGCAGTACTTCGAAAGAATCAACCAGGTCTATATTGTATTAAAGGTGGAAAAAGTAACTCATGCGGCGGATGCTACGCTGCACGTGAACGGTGGAGAACTGCATGCCAGCGCCGAAGGCCAGGACATGTATGCCGCGATTGACGGACTGATTGATAAACTGGCCCGACAGTTAACAAAACACAAAGATAAACTAAAACAGCACTGATAATCCGGGCATCAGATGTGCATACGGTCGGCCCGCTGCCTGTGTAGCGGGCCGTTCGCACAAAAAATGCTTAGGTGAACTTATGATGAACAACGATTCGGCTCTACAACTGAGCAATGTCCTTAACCAGGAATGTACTCGCAGTGGCGTCCACTGCCAGAGTAAAAAACGTGCGCTGGAAATTATCAGCGAACTGGCAGCAAAACAGCTTGGCCTGCCGCCGCAGGTCGTTTTCGAAGCCGTATTAACCCGCGAACGTATGGGCAGTACCGGCATTGGCAACGGCATTGCAATTCCCCACGGCAAGCTTGAGGAAGATACGCTGCGCGCCGTTGGCGTCTTTATCCAGCTGGAAACGCCTATTGCTTTTGATGCTATCGACAACCAGCCGGTGGACTTGCTGTTCGCGCTGCTGGTGCCGGCGGATCAAACCAAGACCCACCTTCATACGCTGTCTCTGGTGGCGAAGCGTCTGGCGGATAAAACCATTTGCCGCCGCCTGCGTTCGGCCAGCAGCGATGAAGAGCTTTACCAGATAATTACTGAAACAGAAGTCGATAACGCCAGCGAAAACGAATAATCGGCACGTTTGATGTACCGGACAGATAAATCGGGGGAATGATTACATGGTGCTGATGATTGTCAGCGGCCGCTCAGGTTCAGGGAAGTCTGTAGCCTTGCGCGCACTGGAAGATATGGGATTCTACTGTGTGGATAACCTGCCGGTTGTTCTGCTGCCGGAGCTGGCAAAAACGCTTGCTGACCGGCAAATTTCCGCCGCGGTCAGCATTGACGTGCGCAACATGCCGGAATCACCGGAGATCTTCGAGCAGGCGATGGACAATCTGCCGGATGCTTTCTCGCCGCAGCTGCTGTTCCTGGACGCCGACCGCAACACCCTGATTCGCCGCTACAGCGATACCCGCCGCCTGCACCCGCTCTCCAGCAAGAATCTTTCGCTGGAAAGCGCTATCGACGAAGAGAGCGACCTGCTCGAACCGTTGAAATCCCGCGCGGACTTGATTATCGACACCTCGGAAATGTCGGTTCACGAGCTGGCTGAAATGCTGCGTACCCGCCTGCTGGGCAAACGGGAGCGCGAGCTGACGATGGTGTTTGAGTCCTTCGGCTTCAAACACGGCATCCCGATTGATGCGGACTATGTGTTTGACGTTCGCTTCCTGCCTAACCCGCACTGGGACCCTAAGCTGCGCCCGATGACCGGCCTCGACAGACCGGTTGCCGCCTTCCTCGACAGGCACACAGAAGTACACAATTTTATCTACCAGACCCGCAGCTATCTTGAGTTATGGTTACCCATGCTGGAAACCAACAACCGTAGCTATCTGACCGTCGCTATCGGCTGTACCGGCGGTAAGCACCGTTCGGTTTATATTGCAGAGCAGCTGGCCGACTACTTCCGTTCGCGCGGCAAGAACGTCCAGTCCCGACACCGCACGCTGGAAAAACGTAAAACATGACCGTAAAGCATACCGTTGAAATCACCAATAAGCTGGGCATGCACGCCCGCCCGGCTATGAAGCTGTTTGAACTGGTGCAAAGCTTTGACGCCGAAGTAATGCTGAGAAATGAAGCAGGAACCGAAGCCGAAGCCAGCAGCGTGATTGCTCTGCTGATGCTGGACTCCGCCAAGGGTGGGCACATCGAGGTGGAAGTGACGGGTCCTGAGGAAGAACAGGCTCTGGCGGCGGTAATCGCGCTGTTCAATGCCGGTTTTGACGAAGACTAAGCGGGTATCGCGGCGTTAGCCGCGCCCCATTTTCCACACCGCGGCTACGTTACGCGCCGTTATGCGTATATTTTCCTCCGCCTGTTCAAGCGCCTCCGGTAAGGTCTGGATCCGGTTAAGCACTGAAAATACGGCGTCTATTCCATATTGATGCACCACCCCGTAATCAGGCGCCATACCGCCCGCCAGCGCAATCACCGGCACATCAAATCGTTTAGCGACTCTTGCCACGCCTGCCGGGGTTTTACCGTGTATCGTCTGGCTATCAATCCGCCCTTCTCCGGTAATAACCAGGTCCGCGCCTTCAATAGCCTCTGCCAGTTTTAACGCTTCGGTGACTATTTCAACGCCCGGCCGCAGCCTGGCATTCAACAGCGCGAACAGCGAAGCCCCCATTCCTCCCGCAGCCCCCGCACCGGCAACATCAATAACCGGCTTGCCGCCGAGCCGCTCAATCTGCTCGCCATAGTGCCTGAGAGAAGCATCCAGCTGGCTAACCATTTCCGGCGTCGCGCCTTTTTGCGGTCCAAATACCGCAGAAGCTCCCTTTTCACCGCACAGCGGGTTATCAACATCGCAGGCGACCAAGATTTCGGTTTGCAGCAATCTCGGGTCCAGCAGACTCAAGTCCAGCGAGCTCAGCTCCGCCAGCGCCGCGCCTCCGGCACTTAACTGCTGCCCTTTGGCATCAAGGAGCTTTGCGCCCAGCGCCTGCATCATGCCCGCTCCACCGTCGTTCGTTGCGCTACCGCCAATGCCGATAATGATTTTACTGACGCCGTACTCCAGCGCCGCAAGGATAAGCTCGCCGGTGCCGAAAGTACCGGTTAATAACGGGTTACGCTGCGCCACGGGAACCAGATGCAGACCGGAGGCAGCGGCCATTTCAATGATTGCCATGTCCTCTGCGCCCGTCAGGCCAAAAAAGGCTTCAACCGGCTGCCCGAGGGGGCCGGTCACCGTTACCGGAATGACTTTCCCATCGGTGGCGGCAACCATCGACTCGACTGTACCTTCCCCGCCGTCGGCCATCGGCAGCTTTACATAATCGGCATGCGGGTAAATTTCGCGAAAACCCTGCTCAATAGCCGCGGCAACCTGCATTGCGCTCAGGCTTTCTTTAAAAGAATCGGGGGCAATAACAATTTTCATGGCGACCTCATTCAACCGCGGCATAGCACAACCAGGCGGCGAACTGCGGAAGGAAGAACAACCGCCGGAGGGCGCTCTGGCGGTTATTTTAAATTATGCTGCTCGAGGAAGGACTCCCCGCCCAGCTGACGCATCTGGCGCATGATCCACTGCTGCCGCTGGCGAATATAGCCGGATGGCGCATTGGCTTTAAAACGAATCGGGTTGGGTAATACCGCGGCCAGCAGTGCCGCTTCTGCCGGAGTCAGGCGGCTGGCTGGCTTGTTAAAATAGCGCCGCGAGGCCTCTTCAACGCCAAAAACACCTTCACCGAACTCGGCGATATTCAGGTACACCGTCAAAATCCGCCGTTTACTCCACGCCGTTTCCAGCCCAACGGTCAGCCCGGCCTCCAGACCTTTACGCAGCCAGCTACGCCCGTCCCACAGAAACAGGTTTTTGGCCGTTTGCTGGGAGAGCGTTGAAGCGCCGCGAACGCGGTTTTCATTACGCTCATTGTGCGCGAGCGCTTTCTCGATAGCGGCGGTATCAAATCCCCAGTGCTCGGGGAATTTTTGGTCCTCAGAGGCAATAACCGCCAGCCCCATCCACGGAGAAATTTCGTCCATAGATACCCAGTCGGAGTGGGCGACATAGCCAAAATTGCCGCTCGCCCAGGCGCTGACCTGGCGCTCAACCATTACCGCGGAAAACGGCACGGGGACAAAACGAAACAGCAGCAGCCCGAAAAACCACAGGCCGCCAACCGCGATCAAAGCCCTCAGAAGCCAGCGTTTCACCCACTGCAACGGTGCAAAACGCCCTTTCCTCACGCGCTCAGTTCCAGCACGCGTGCAACCAGCTTGTCGATACCGATGGCCGCTTCGTTAATGTTTTGCGCCAGCATATAAGCAGGCGTTGTCACGACCTTACGATCTTCATCAACAACGATATCCTCTACCGGGCAGGGAACATGCTCTGCGCCCATCGCTTCCAGCAGTTCAGCGGTATCGATATCCGTCCCGATGGTTAGCCTCAGAGGCATATCCAGAATCTTTGGCAACATCGCCGGAGCAATGCACATAAAGCCCAAAGGCTTTCCCTGCTCGTGGCATTCGCGCGCAAGGCGGCGTAAATCAACATCAACTTCACATTCAGCACCCTGGGCGGCAAACGTGCTCAGGTTTTTAGCCGCGCCAAATCCACCCGGCACAATCAGGCCGTCGAGCGCTTCGGACACCGCCTCGCGCAAAGGCAGAATATTGCCGCGCGTAATGCGGGCCGCTTCCTGCAGGACATTGCGGCCGCCAGTTGCAGCCTCGCCGGTAAGATGATCGATAACGTCAGACTGAGGTTTATCGGGTGCAAAGCAAACCGCCTCGGCACCGGCACGGGACAGCGCCAGCAGCGTTAGCACCGCCTCGTGGATTTCGCTGCCGTCGTAAACGCCACAGCCACTTAGCACTACGCCGATTCTCTTCATTTGAACGCTCCTTTACTTAAAGCCTGCTTCAGTATCAGCCGAACCATTTGCTCGTTATGCTTCACATATTTTACTGATTCACGTAACAAATATTTCAAGCTTTGCTATCTTATATGGCTGACGGCCCGCGAATTGCTGGTTGTGCCATTAATTAATTCAACGCTTAAAAAAGGCGCAACCCTGTTTTCCCTGGTGTTGGCGCAGTATTCGCGCACCCCGGCCTGGCCGGGGTCATTTTTTTCCGGCTTCGGCTACCCACGCTTTTAATACGTTAACGTCGTGCTGCCACTCTTGTTTCAGCTCTTCGATCCATTCGCCAACGTTATCTGACCACGCGGGTAAATCCGGCGACTGAATCTGCTGGGCAACCTGCTGTAAATGGCGCAGGCCGACCGAGCCAGCCGCGCCTTTAATTTTATGCCCCTCTTCCACCACGCCTTTGTTATCACGCGCGGTCATATTGGAATCGAGCACTTCTAAATAACCCGGCATCATTTTTTCGAACATCGCCAGGCCATCGGTTATTAATTTTGGCCCTACCAGCTCGATATATTGCTCAAGCATGGGAATATCGAGCAGCGCTTGCTGTTTTTCACTATCGACTTTTGTCACCACAGGCTCCTTGTCCGTTATCTGGTTATCCCAGAACTTTTGGATCATCGACATCAGTGCCGGCACGGCGAGCGGTTTACTCAACACGTCATCCATTCCGGCTTCCAGGTACTCGGTCTTGTTTTTCAGCACGTTAGCGGTAAGCGCCACCAGCGGCGGCAGCTCACTTTTGCTAAAGCGTTTATTCAGCTCGCGGGAGATATCCAGCCCGGTCATGTCCGGCAACTGGATGTCCAGCAGCACGAGGTCATATTCCCCCGGAATAAACATCTCCAGCGCTTCTTTCCCGGTCATCGCCACATCAACGCTGTTCCCCAGCTTTTCGAGTACCGAGCGCGCCACGATGACGTTCAGCTCGATATCCTCCACCAGCAGGACGTGCAGGGCCGGCAGCGGCATCTCGTCGTCGTCGAGCGTATCCTCAACCTCTTCGGCCACGCTTGGCGCCTGCACGGTTAAGGTAAACAGCGAGCCTTCACCCGGCTTGCTGGTCACGGTAATATCGCCCCCCATGCTCTTCGCCAGGCGGCGCGATACCGCAAGGCCAATACCGGTGCCGGTCGCCGGTTTACCACCGTGGCTGTCTTTCACCTGGTAGTACATGGCAAAAATTTTGTCCTGCTCATCCTGAGGGATGCCGATACCCGAATCCTGCACTTCAAAGCGCAGGCAGCTCTCCTCTTCATAACGAACCCGCACCGTCACCAGCCCGCCTTTCGGGGTAAACTTCACCGCATTGCTGATAAGGTTCCACAGAATCTGGCGCAGGCGCGTGCCGTCCGTCACCACTTTATGCGGCAGCGGCAACGTCGGATCCATAACAAACGATAGCCCTTTTTGCTGAGCCTGCAGGCCGGAGAGGTTTTCGAGGTCGGCAAGGAAGCTGGTGAAATCCACCGGCTGATTATCAAGCTGCACTTTGCGGCGCTCAAGTTTGTCCATGTCGATAATATCGTTGAAGATATTGCCGAGAGTGATGGCCGAAACGTGAATGGTTTTCAGGTAATTGGTCTGTTCGGCGCTCAGGTCGGTATCCAGCAGAATACGGCTCAGGCCGACGATGCCGTTAAGCGGCGTGCGCAGCTCGTGGCTGATAGTAGAGATAAACGTGGTCTTATCCCGGCTGGCGCGTTCCAGGGCATCCTGGTAGCGTTTACGCTCGGTAATATCACGCCCAAAGCCCATCAGGCCATGGCGTTTCCCCACGCGGTCGTAATAAGGCACTTTACGAATTTCGAAGCAGGCTTTGCGCCCGTCCGGGTAATCAAGCCACTGCTCGTAGGTTAGCGACACGTTGTGGCGGAAGACTTTCTCGTCGGTCTCCAGCACTTTTTCGGCGGCCTCGGCAGAGTAAACGTCCTGCGGTTTGAGGTGGATTAGCTGCTTTTCGCTTTTCCCGGTCAACAGCTCCATCGCCCGGTTACAGCCTGAGAATTCTTTATCTTCGTTGCGGTAGAACACCAGGTCAGGGGAGGCATCAAGGAAGGAGCGCAGGAAAGAGGACTGCTGCTCAAGCCGGATTTGCGTCTCTTCACGCTCCTGCATCTCCACTTTAAGCTGCTCAAGCATAGTCTGGCGCTCGGCTTCCGCCTTCACGCGGTCGGCAATTTCCTGGTTGAGCTGGGCGATATTATCTTTTAGCTGGACGTTGAGGATCAGGTCACGCTCGCGCATCTCCTCAAGTTTTTCCACCAGCTTCGACAGGCGCTGCCTGGACTCTTCAAGCTGCTCAACAACAACCGACAGGAAGTAGACCGCCCACGGCGTAATCAACAACCCAAAAAAGATGGAGCGAACAACATCGATGCTTTCGACCTGGCCGCGCAGCAGCATGGTGACGGCCATCTGCACCACCATCGCCAGCACGACCAGAGCCGAAGCCAGCAGCAGGGAGAAGCGCACTAACCCCAGCTTCACCATAAGATCGACGTAATACTGCGCTAATAACCGGATTTGCTTCATGGAACCCTTCCTTCGCCGTGGATGCGCTAAATATACCGCAAAAAGGGCTAACGCTCAGGTATTACGAAAGAAGTGAGAGATCCCACGGCGTACCCAGAGCCGATCCTTGCGTTCCATGTTCCAGCAGGTAGCGATCTATCTCCACCATCGCCGTCCAGCGGTTTTCACACCATAAAGGCGCCAGCAGCGTAGGGCGGCGTGCGCTGGCGGAGATGCGGTGAAACACCACGTCGAGGGGCGTATGGCGAATCATCTCTGCGGCGGTTTGCACGTATTCCTCAAGCTCAATGCCGCCGAGGCGGCCCGCACGCCAGCTTTTCGCCATAATGCTGCCTTCAACAATGTGTAGCGGATGCAGCTTCAGGCCATCCACGCCGGTTTCCACCACCCGCTCCAGCGTTTCCATGCACTGCTGCTGCCCCTCGCCGGGCAAACCTACAATCAGGTGGCTACAGACTTTCAAACCACGGGCACGCGCCCGCCGCGTGGTTTCTTGATAGCAGGCAAAATCATGCCCCCGGTTGATACGGTGCAGGGTTTTATCGTTCGCCGTCTGTAGACCCAGCTCCAGCCAGACCTCGTACCCTTGTTCGCGGTATTCGCTTAGCAAATCGAGCACGCTGTCGGGCACGCAGTCCGGGCGGGTTCCTACACACAGGCCGACAATGCTGGCCTGGCTCACCGCCTGCTGATACATCGAACGCAATACCTGAACCTCTGCCCAGGTGCTGGTGTAGGCCTGAAAATAAGCCAGATAGCGCTGCGCGCGATCCACGCGGCTGGCCTGCCGCGCGAGCTGCACGGCAATAGAGTTGTGCTGCTGTTCTTCATCGGCAAAAGAGGCGACATTGCAAAAAGTGCAGCCCCCGCGCCCGATAGTACCGTCGCGATTCGGGCAGCTAAACCCGCCGTGAAGCGAAAGCTTGTGGACCTTTTGCCCGTAACGACGAGAGAGATCGCCGCCAAACATATTGACTAATTTCTGTAACTGCATAATCTGATGGGCCGTCCCGAAAAAGGGGCCTAGCCTGCCATTTTCTGTTCGCCCCGGCGATGACCTGGATCAATCGCTTCGGCGCAGCTTTATCTATTGAATAACCATTCAAAATTAGTGCAATTTTATCCACTCCAAGCGTAATTACTTTTCCTTATGACGCATCCCTTTATTTAAAGAATATGACGCCCGGTGAAAAACAGTGTCATGCTGCACGCCGCGAGGGTTAGGCAGCATATCGTGCTGGCAATATCATTCATGCCAGCATGGTCTGGAGTTTCACGGGCTTTCGGATAGTGAGGACGATCACATAAAGCCCGACGTTAGCAGACCTTTCTGAATGTGCAAAAAAGACAAAAAAATCTTCTTATTCATATCGTTAACCCACTCTTAGCACAATTATGTATAAATAAGAATGCCATTTGACCTGTGTGCTCTTTCCCGATAAGTTGGAAATCCGCTGGAAGCTTTCTGGATGGGTTCTGTGCCCATCATATTTATGCAGTAATTGAGATTCCCTCTAAAGCAAGTCCTCAACACTTGTGACACCGGATGCGTTGGACATTAAGAGGGCGACACGCGAGGCAAGCGTAAGATGCGCAAACCCCGTCGCCATGCCCTTGCTGCGTCCACGCGCAAACGGTTGGGGGTAACGTAGAGCCTGGGGAGGTTCACTGATATGTTGTACGATAAATCCCTCGAGAAGGATAACTGTGGTTTCGGCCTGATCGCCCACATAGAAGGCGAACCTAGCCACAAGGTAGTGCGTACCGCTATTCACGCACTGGCCCGTATGCAGCACCGCGGCGCGATTCTGGCCGACGGTAAAACCGGTGATGGTTGCGGCCTGTTGCTGCAAAAACCGGATCGTTTCTTCCGCATCGTTGCAGAAGAGCGCAATTGGCGTTTAGCTAAAAACTATGCCGTTGGCATGATTTTCTTAAGCCAGGATGACGCGCTTGCCCGCGCCAGCCGCCGCATTGTTGAAGAAGAGCTGCAAAACGAAACCCTGTCTATTGTTGGCTGGCGCGAAGTGCCGGTTAATAAAGATGTGCTCGGTGAAATCGCCCTCTCCTCTCTGCCACGTATTGAGCAAATTTTCGTTAATGCCCCGGCGGGCTGGCGTCCTCGCGATATGGAACGTCGCCTGTTCATCGCCCGTCGCCGTATCGAAAAACGCATCCAGGAAGACAAAGACTTCTATATCTGTAGTCTCTCTAACCTGGTGAACATTTATAAAGGTCTGTGTATGCCGGCGGATTTGCCGCGCTTCTACCTGGACCTGGCGGATCTGCGCCTGGAATCAGCCATTTGCCTGTTCCACCAGCGCTTCTCCACCAACACCGTACCTCGCTGGCCTCTGGCTCAGCCGTTCCGCTATCTGGCGCACAACGGCGAGATCAACACCATTACCGGTAACCGCCAGTGGGCACGCGCCCGTACCTACAAATTCCAGACACCGTTGATTCCTGACCTGCACGACGCCGCGCCGTTCGTCAACGAAACCGGCTCTGACTCCAGCTCCATGGATAACATGCTTGAGCTGCTGCTGGCGGGCGGGATGGATATCGTTCGCGCCATGCGTCTGCTGGTTCCGCCAGCCTGGCAGAACAACCCGAACATGGACCCGGAGCTGCGCGCCTTCTTTGACTTTAACTCCATGCACATGGAGCCGTGGGACGGCCCGGCCGGTATCGTTATGTCCGACGGGCGTTTCGCCGCCTGTAACCTGGACCGTAACGGCCTGCGCCCGGCGCGCTACGTTATTACCAAAGATAAGCTCATCACCTGCGCGTCCGAGGTTGGGATCTGGGATTACCAGCCGGACGAAGTGGTTGAAAAAGGCCGCGTTGGCCCCGGCGAGCTGATGGTTATCGATACCCGCGTTGGCCGTATTCTGCATTCCGCAGAGACCGACAACGATCTGAAAAGCCGCCATCCTTACAAAGAGTGGATGGAGAAAAACGTTCGCCGCCTGGTGCCTTTTGAAGAGCTGCCGGACGAACGCGTCGGCACTCGCGAAATGGATGACGACACGCTCGCCAGCTATCAGAAGCAGTTTAACTACAGCAGCGAAGAGCTGGACTCGGTCATTCGCGTGCTGGGCGAGAACGGCCAGGAAGCCGTTGGCTCAATGGGCGATGATACCCCGTTTGCCGTGCTTTCCAGCCAGCCACGCATTATTTATGACTACTTCCGCCAGCAGTTTGCACAGGTGACTAACCCACCTATCGACCCGCTGCGTGAAGCCCACGTTATGTCGCTGGCCACCAGCATTGGCCGCGAAATGAACGTCTTCTGCGAAGCGGAAGGCCAGGCCCACCGCCTGAGCTTCAAATCGCCAATCCTGCTGTGGTCCGATTTCCAGCAACTGACCACGCTGGAAGAAGAGCATTATCGCGCCGATACGCTCGACATCACTTATGACGTGACCGAGAAATCACTGCACGAAACCGTAGCGGCGCTGTGCGACGAAGCCGAACGTATGGTTCGCAACGGCACGGTATTGCTGGTGCTGTCCGACCGTAATATTGCCAAAAACCGCCTGCCGGTTCCGGCTCCGATGGCCGTTGGCGCAATCCAGACTCGCCTTGTGGACAAGAGCCTGCGCTGCGACGCTAACATCATCGTTGAAACCGCCAGCGCCCGCGACCCGCACCACTTTGCGGTTCTGCTCGGCTTTGGCGCCACCGCAATCTACCCATACCTCGCTTATGAAACTCTGGCGAAGCTGGTTGATAACGGCGCAATCGACAGAAACTACCGCACGGTGATGCAGAACTACCGCAACGGGATCAATAAAGGGCTGTACAAGATCATGTCCAAAATGGGCATCTCGACTATCGCCTCTTACCGCTGCTCCAAACTGTTTGAAGCCGTCGGCCTGCACAAAGAAGTGTCCGAGCTTTGCTTCCAGGGTGCAGTCAGCCGCATCGGCGGCGCGGGCTTCGCCGACTTCCAGCAGGATCTGCTGAACCTGTCCAAGCGTGCCTGGCTGGTGCGTAAGCCGCTGGATCAGGGCGGGCAGCTGAAGTTCGTCCACGGCGGTGAATACCACGCCTATAACCCGGACGTGGTTCAGACGCTGCAAAAAGCGGTGCAAAGCGGCGACTATGGCGATTACCAGCAGTACGCGAAGCTGGTCAACGAGCGCCCGGTGGCAACGCTGCGCGACATGCTGACCCTGAACCCGCAGGATGAGTCCGTCAAAATTGAAGACGTTGAGCCAGCCAGCGAGCTGTTTAAACGCTTTGATACCGCGGCGATGTCCATCGGAGCATTAAGCCCGGAGGCACACGAGTCGCTGGCCGAAGCAATGAACAGCATCGGCGGTAATTCCAACTCCGGCGAAGGCGGCGAAGATCCTGCCCGCTACGGCACCAACAAAGTATCACGCATCAAGCAGGTGGCTTCCGGCCGCTTCGGCGTAACACCAGCCTACCTGGTCAACGCCGACGTTATCCAGATTAAAGTTGCTCAGGGCGCTAAGCCGGGCGAAGGCGGCCAGCTGCCGGGTGATAAAGTGACGCCGTACATCGCGAAACTGCGCTACTCCGTGCCGGGCGTGACGCTGATTTCTCCGCCACCGCACCACGATATTTACTCTATCGAGGACCTGGCGCAGCTGATTTTCGACCTTAAACAGGTCAACCCGAAAGCGATGATCTCCGTGAAGCTGGTTTCTGAACCGGGCGTCGGCACCATCGCGACCGGCGTGGCGAAAGCCTATGCCGACCTGATTACCATCGCCGGTTATGACGGCGGCACGGGTGCCAGCCCGCTTTCTTCCGTGAAATACGCTGGCTGCCCGTGGGAGCTTGGCCTGGTAGAAACCCAGCAGGCTCTGGTAGCAAACGGTCTGCGTCACAAGATCCGCCTGCAGGTGGATGGCGGCCTGAAAACCGGCCTCGATATCATTAAAGCGGCTATTCTCGGCGCGGAAAGCTTCGGCTTCGGCACCGGGCCAATGGTTGCCCTGGGCTGTAAATACCTGCGTATTTGCCACCTGAACAACTGCGCGACCGGCGTAGCAACCCAGGATGACAAGCTGCGTAAGAACCACTATCACGGCCTGCCGTTCAAAGTGACCAATTACTTTGAATTTATCGCCCGCGAAACCCGCGAGCTGATGGCGCTGCTGGGCGTGAAGCGTCTGGTGGACTTAATTGGCCGCACGGATCTGCTGAAAGAGCTGGAAGGCTTTACCGCCAAGCAGCAGAAGCTCGATCTCTCGGCGCTGCTGAAAACCGCAGAACCGATGCCGGGCAAAGCGGTGTACTGCACCGAGCACAACCCGCCGTTTGACAAAGGCGACCTGAACGCACAGCTGTTAACCCAGGCGCAGCCGTATGTTGATGACAAGCAGAGCAAAACCTTCTGGTTTGACATCCGCAATACCGACCGCTCCGTGGGCGCTTCGCTTTCCGGCTACATTGCGCAGCATAACGGCGACCAGGGTCTGGCAGCAGACCCAATCAAGGCGCATTTCAGCGGCACCGCGGGCCAGAGCTTCGGCGTGTGGAACGCCGGCGGCGTGGAATTGCACCTGACCGGCGATGCCAACGACTATGTAGGCAAAGGCATGGCAGGCGGTCTGATATCACTGCGTCCTCCGGTAGGCTCGGCCTTCCGCAGCCACGAAGCGACGATTATCGGCAACACCTGCCTGTACGGCGCAACGGGCGGCAAGCTGTACGCAGCAGGCCGCGCGGGTGAACGTTTTGCGGTGCGTAACTCCGGTGCTATCACCGTGGTTGAAGGTATCGGCGATAACGGCTGCGAATACATGACCGGCGGTATCGTCTGCATTCTTGGCAAAACCGGGGTTAACTTCGGCGCGGGCATGACCGGCGGCTTCGCCTACGTGCTTGACGAAGACGGCGAGTTCCGTAAACGCGTGAATCCGGAACTGGTTGAATTACTCGACGTGGAAGAACTGGCGATTCATGAAGAGCATCTGCGCGGCATGATAACCGAACACGTTCAGCTAACCGGCTCCCAGCGTGGCGAAGAGATCCTGGCGAACTGGCCATCCTTCGCGGCGAAATTCACCCTGGTTAAACCGAAGTCCAGTGATGTGAAAGCATTGTTGGGTCACCGCAGTCGTTCCGCAGCAGAGCTGCGGGTGCAGGCGCAGTAAGAGGTCACGATGAGTCAAAACGTTTATCAATTTATCGACTTGCAGCGCGTTGATCCGCCGAAAAAGCCATTGAAGATCCGCAAGATCGAGTTCGTGGAAATTTACGAACCCTTCTCGGAAGGCCAGGCCAAGGCGCAGGCGGACCGCTGCCTGTCCTGCGGTAACCCGTACTGCGAGTGGAAATGCCCGGTTCACAACTACATTCCAAACTGGCTGAAGCTGGCCAATGAAGGGCGCATTATCGAGGCGGCCGAGCTGTCTCACCAGACCAACAGCCTGCCGGAAGTTTGCGGCCGCGTTTGCCCGCAGGATCGCCTTTGCGAAGGCTCCTGCACCCTGAACGACGAGTTTGGTGCAGTCACCATCGGCAACATCGAGCGCTATATCAACGATAAAGCCATTGAGATGGGCTGGAAACCGGATTTAACCGGCGTTAAGCAAACCGGCAAGCGCGTTGCGATTATCGGCGCTGGCCCTGCGGGGCTGGCCTGTGCCGACGTGCTGGCGCGCAATGGCGTAAAAGCCGTGGTTTACGACAGACACCCTGAAATCGGCGGCCTGCTGACCTTCGGCATTCCGGCCTTCAAGCTGGAAAAAGAAGTGATGACCAAGCGCCGCGAGATTTTCAGCGGCATGGGCATCGAGTTCAAGCTCAATACCGAAGTCGGTCGTGACGTACAGATGGACGAGCTGCTGAGCGAATTCGACTCTGTTTTCCTCGGCGTGGGCACTTACCAGTCTATGCGCGGCGGTTTAGAGAACGAAGATGCGCCGGGCGTTTACGACGCGCTGCCGTTCCTTATCGCTAATACCAAGCAAATGATGGGCTTCGGTGAAACTGCCGAAGAGCCGTATGTCAGCATGGAAGGCAAACGCGTTGTGGTGCTGGGCGGTGGCGACACCGCGATGGACTGCGTGCGTACTTCTATTCGCCAGGGCGCAACGCACGTTATCTGTGCCTACCGCCGTGACGAAGAAAACATGCCGGGCTCTAAACGTGAAGTGAAAAACGCGCGTGAAGAAGGCGTGGAGTTCCAGTTCAACCTCCAGCCGCTCGGCGTTGAGATTAACGCTAATGGCCGGGTTTGCGGCGTGAAAGTTGCCCGCACCGAACTGGGCGCGCCGGATGCCAATGGCCGCCGTCGCCCTGAAATCGTCGCCGGTTCCGAGCACGTTCTGCCTGCCGATGCGGTAGTGATGGCGTTTGGTTTCCGCCCTCACAGCATGGAATGGCTGGGGCAGCACAGCGTCGAACTGGATAGCCAGGGCCGCATCATCGCCCCGGAAGGCAGCGAAAACGCGTTCCAGACCAGCAACCCAAAAATCTTCGCCGGCGGCGATGCGGTTCGCGGGTCTGACCTGGTGGTAACGGCGATTGCCGAAGGCCGCAAGGCGGCGGATGGGATCCTGAACTTCCTCGAAGTATAAAAGCAGAAGGCCTGATAGCTTCGGCTATCGGGTCTTGTTGCTCCGGTAGAACTTGCCCCAATAAAAAAGCCAGTCTTTCGACTGGCTTTTTCTTATTTCACTACGCGCAACGCCGGACGGCCACCGCGCGGCGGCGGAGGCGGATCGTCGTCAGGGTTATTGTCGCGATCGGCGTTGTCCGGACGATCGCCGTCAATAACCTGCATTACCGTTTCTGACTCGCCTGCTGCAGGCTGGTCATCGTTATGGCTTTCTGCGTCTTCATCGTAGCCCGCTTCCGGCTCAAACATCGTCCCGGCCCCGTTTTCACGAGCATAAATTGCCAGCACCGCCGCCATCGGTACATTGACCTGCCGCGGTACGCCGCCGAAGCGCGCGTTAAAACGCACTTCGTCATTGGCTAATTCAAGGTTGCCCACGGCGCGAGGAGCAATGTTCAGCACAATTTGCCCGTCACGCGCGTACTCCATTGGAACCTGCACACCTTCCAGCGTGATATCCACGACCAGATGCGGCGTGAGCTGGTTGTCCAGCAACCACTCATAGAAGGCTCGCAGCAGGTAAGGACGGCGCGGAGACAGTTGCGACATATCCATCAATTAGCCTCGAGTCTGCAGACGCATTTCGCGCTCAGGTTCGGTCAAAGAGGCCAGGAAGGAATCGCGCTCGAAGACGCGGGTCATATAACCTTTCATCTCTTTAGAACCCGCACCGGTCAGCTCGATGCCCATCTGCGGCAGACGCCACAGCAGCGGAGCCAGGTAGCAGTCTACCAGGCTGAACTCGTCGCTCAGGAAGAAAGGCTTCTGAGTGAACACCGGAGCGATGCTCAGCAGCTCTTCACGCAGCTGCTTACGCGCCGCGTCCGCTTCCTGCGCGGAGCCGTTCATCACCACGTTCATCAGGGTGTACCAGTCTTTCTCAATGCGATGCATATACAGACGGCTTTCACCGCGCGCAACCGGATAAACCGGCATCAGCGGCGGGTGCGGGAAACGCTCATCAAGATATTCCATGATGATGCGGGATTCCCACAACGTCAGTTCGCGGTCAACCAGGGTCGGTACGCTGTGATTTGGGTTGAGGTCAATCAGATCCTGAGGCAGGTTATCCGTTTCCACATGCTCAATTTCAACGCTAACACCCTTCTCAGCCAGCACGATGCGTACCTGATGGCTGTAGATGTCAGTAGGACCGGAAAACAGCGTCATCACCGAACGTTTGTTGGCAGCGACAGCCATGAAAACCTCCAAGTTTATCCAGAAAATTACTGCTAATAGCCGCAAGCGGCGACTAACCTGACCGTTTATTACCCAACGCTTCGCCGTAACACCGTTAACGCCTGAAAAGAAAGCGAGAACAAACCTGATGCCGACATTTGGGCAGAAAATTGGATGATAGTTTACCAGATTTTACCGGTTTTGTGGTGGCTACGTGTTGAATTTGCCTAAAAGACAAACCATTTCAAAGCGTTAAAACCGATAATATAAATTACAGACATAAAAAAACCCGGTACAAAGACCGGGTTTTTGCCAATTGCCTTTCTGCGTAAGCAGAGAACAATTAACGTTTGGAGAACTGTGGACGACGACGTGCTTTACGCAGACCGACTTTCTTACGTTCAACCTGACGAGCATCACGAGTAACGAAGCCTGCTTTACGCAGTTCGGAACGCAGGGACTCATCATACTCCATCAGAGCGCGGGTGATACCGTGACGGATCGCACCAGCCTGACCAGAGATACCACCACCTTTAACGGTGATGTACAGATCCAGTTTCTCAACCATGTCGACCAGTTCCAGCGGCTGACGAACTACCATGCGGGCAGTTTCACGACCGAAGTACTGTTCCAGAGAACGTTGGTTGATAACGATTTTGCCGTTGCCCGGTTTGATAAACACGCGAGCTGCGGAACTTTTGCGGCGACCAGTGCCGTAGTATTGATTTTCAGCCATTGCCTATAATCCCGATTAAATGTCCAGAACTTGCGGTTGCTGTGCCGCGTGGTTGTGCTCGGTGCCCGCGTAAACTTTCAGTTTACGGAACATAGCACGGCCCAGCGGACCCTTTGGCAGCATGCCTTTAACCGCGATTTCAATCACACGCTCAGGACGGCGGGCAATCATCTCTTCAAAGGTCGCTTGTTTGATACCACCGATGTGGCCGGTGTGATGGTAATACACTTTGTCAGTACGCTTGTTGCCGGTTACAGCAACTTTGTCAGCGTTCAGAACGATGATGTAATCACCAGTATCAACGTGCGGAGTGTATTCCGCTTTGTGCTTACCGCGCAGACGGCGAGCCAGTTCAGTAGCCAGACGACCTAAGGTCTTACCTTCAGCATCAACAACATACCAGTCGCGCTGTACAGTTTCTGGTTTAGCTGTAAAAGTTTTCATTAAAAGCTTACCCAATATATAGTTACACGTTGGTGAACACCCAAACGTTTAAAATCAGTTGAGGTTCACGCGACATTGTCCAGCAAACCTACCCCTTCGAATAGCCTATGCCGGCACGACAAAAGTTTTGGGAAAAAAACTTTGGTTGTAACGTGGGGTCGCAAGATTATAGAGAAGTCGCCCTCAAAAATCGACCACAATTTGTAGTTGATATCACATATTCATCGTCAGGGCAGATGAGAGAGCCGCAAATACTCTTCGCTTTGCATTTCCTGCAGGCGGGAGAGGCAGCGCTGGAACTCGAATCTTAACCTTTCCCCTTGATAAATATCAAATAGTTCAGCATTCGCCGACACCACCAATTTGACATGGCGTTCATAAAACTCATCCACCAGTGCAATGAAACGCCGCGCTTCATTTTCCATAAGCGTCGTCATCACCGGCACATTAAACAGCATCACGGTGTGGAACTGGCGGGAAAGTGCGATGTAATCGTGCTGGCTGCGGGCATCCACGCACAGCGTAGTAAAATCCACCGCCAGCGTTTGGTTGGCGGTGCCGAGCGTGGCCAGCGGGCGGTGGTTTATCTCCAGCACCGGGCCGCCTTCGCGCTTAGTTCCGGCCAGCGCCGCATAAAGTTTCTCCATCTGCTGCGCGGACTCGCTATTAAGCGGCGACAGCCAAAGATGTGCCTGAGTGAGCGTACGCAGGCGATAGTCAATCCCGGCATCTACGTTCATCACATCGCAATAGCGTTTCACGGCCTCGATAGCCGGTAAAAATCGCGCGCGCTGTAGCCCGTTACGGTATAAATCGTCCGGCGGGATATTCGACGTGGCCACTAAGGTGATGCCCCGGGCGAATAGCGCTTTCATTAATGTACCCAGCAGCATGGCATCGGTGATGTCAGAGACAAAAAACTCATCAAAGCACAAGACGTCGGTTTCGGCCTTAAAACCATCGGCAACGATTTCAAGCGGATCGCTGTGGCCCTGGTTTTGCGCCAGCTCTTCGTGAACCCGCAGCATAAAACGGTGGAAATGGAGGCGTAATTTGCGCTCCCCCGGCAGACTCTGGAAGAACATATCCATTAGCCAGGTTTTACCGCGCCCTACGCCCCCCCACATATACAGGCCACGAACCGGCTCCCGCGAGGCGGGCGCGTCACGTTTGCCCAGTAGCTTGCCGAAGCGGGCAAATAAGCCGGCTGTGTTTTCCGGCTGAGTTTCTGTCGTCAGCGCCTGCCAGATAGTATCTAAACGCATAACCGCTTCGCGCTGTACTTCGTCGGGTTGGTAGCTGCCCTCTGCCAGGGCCTGTTGATAGCGCGATGCGGGAGAGAGATTTTGCATGGTATTATGGTATTCCCTTTAGAATCGGATAGCCGTTCACTGTCGTTTTCGAATTCGGTTGTCGAAAAAAAGGCCGTTCTACCCTAAGCGATGCTGCGTCAGGATTCCACTTCTCTTAGGTTAACGGTTATAGTGGCTACATTACCCTACGGAATCACAAGATAACGGGAGAAGTTCATGACTTGGGAATATGCGCTTATTGGGTTAGTAGTGGGCCTTATTATCGGTGCCGTCGCCATGCGCTTTGGCAACCGCAAGCTGCGCCAACAACAAGCTATGCAGTATGAGCTGGAAAAAAATAAAGCGGAACTCGAAGAGTATCGTGAAGAGTTGGTCAGCCACTTTGCCCGCAGCGCCGAGCTGCTGGATAATATGGCGCACGATTATCGCCAGCTTTATCAACATATGGCGAAAAGCTCCAGCAGCCTGCTGCCGGAAATGTCCGCCGAAGCGAACCCGTTCCGCAACCGCCTTGCGGAGTCAGAAGCCAGCAACGATCAGGCTCCGGTTCAGATGCCGCGCGATTATTCAGAAGGCGCTTCTGGCCTGCTGCGTACCGGCGCAAAACGCGATTAATCCCAGTTTCAGCTTTTTTTCAGGGGCACGGCCTGCGTGCCCCCCATCCTTTCCTGCCGCAGCTATCATTTAATAATCTATTGCTTTCTTATTACGCCATTGTTAGTCGATTGATATTTCAATAACATCGATTGAGTAAGTGGGCATTCCTTTTTCCAGGTGACGAGAGCCAGCATCCAATGAAGAAACAAATCCGGCTGTTGAGTGCAGTAGCGTTAAGCGTCGGTCTGACGCTCGGCGTATCCCCTCTGGCGAGCGCGTCACTGCCCTCCCAGGTTCCAGGCCAGCCCGCGCTGCCGAGCCTTGCCCCGATGCTGGAAAAAGTGCTGCCTGCGGTCGTCAGCGTACAGGTTGAAGGCACCGCATCGGCTTCAAGTCAAAAGGTGCCGGAAGAGTTTAAAAAATTCTACGGCGATGGGGCTCCGTCAGACGCGCCTCAGCAGTTTGAAGGCCTCGGCTCCGGCGTCATCATTAACGCCGCCAAAGGCTACGTGCTGACCAATAATCACGTTATTAATCAGGCACAAAAGATAAGCGTTCAGCTCAACGATGGACGCGAGTTTGATGCAAAACTCATCGGCGGAGACGACCAAAGCGATATCGCGCTTATCCAGCTACAAAACGCTACCGGGCTCACCGAAATTAAAGTTGCGGACTCAGACAAGCTGAAGGTCGGCGATTTTGCCGTCGCTGTGGGCAACCCGTTTGGCCTTGGGCAAACGGCAACTTCCGGGATAGTTTCCGCATTAGGCCGCAGCGGCCTTAATCTCGAAGGGCTGGAAAACTTCATCCAGACCGACGCCTCCATCAACCGCGGCAACTCCGGCGGCGCGCTGCTGAACCTTAACGGCGAGCTGATTGGGATAAACACCGCCATTCTGGCTCCGAGCGGCGGCAGCGTCGGTATTGGCTTCGCTATCCCAAGCAATATGGCGCAAACCCTGGCTAAACAGCTGATGGAGTTTGGCGAAATCAAACGCGGCCTGTTGGGGATTAAAGGCACCGAGATGAGCGCCGACATCGCCAAAGCGTTTAATTTGTCTACCCAGCGCGGCGCTTTCGTCAGCGAAGTGCTGCCGCAGTCCGGCTCGGCCAAAGCTGGCGTAAAAGCAGGAGACGTGATTACCAGTCTGAACGGTAACCCGCTTAACAGTTTCGCCGAACTGCGCGCCAAAATCGCCACCACCGAACCCGGTACGGTGGTAAAACTCGGCCTGCTGCGTGACGGTAAACCACTCGAGGTCAGCGTCACGCTGGACAAGAGCACAGCCTCCTCCGCCAGCGCAGAGATGATACTTCCCGCGCTTCAGGGTGCCACGTTGAGCGACGGGCAGTTGAAAGACGGCGGGAAAGGCATTCGCCTGGATAACGTTGAAAAAAGCACGCCTGCCGCTCAGGTTGGCCTGCATAAAGATGATGTGATTGTCGGGATTAACCGCGAGCGTGTGCACAGCATCGCAGAAATGCGTAAGGTGCTCGAAACCAAGCCTGCGGTTATCGCGCTCCACATTGTCCGCGGTGAAGACAGCATTTATCTGCTGTTGCGTTAAAGGCAGCAGAGAAACGGACATCGTCTGTACGATGTCCGTTCAACTCATGCTATTCTGCGTTCGATTTTTCTCACTGATTAACTCAAATTCATGTTCCTAAAGATCTTACGTTCGGTGGTGATTGGGCTGATTGTCGCGGGGCTGCTGTTGCTCGCGATGCCGTCATTGCGCAAGGCCGTTAGCCCGCTGGTACCATCGCAATATGACAGCGCCGACGAAACGCCGATGAGTTTTAACCCGGCGGTGCGCCGTGCTGCCCCGGCGGTGGTCAACGTTTATAACCGCAGCGTGGGCAATAACGGCCAGAATCAACTGCAGATAAAAACCCTCGGCTCCGGCGTTATCATGGACGGCCGCGGCTACATCATTACCAATAAACACGTTATTAACGACGCGGAGCAAATCATCGTTGCGCTTCAGGATGGGCGAGTTTTCGAAGCGCTGCTGATTGGCTCCGACAGCCTGACCGACCTGGCCGTGCTGAAAATCAACGCCACCAGCCTGCCGATTATTCCGATTAACGGCAAACGCCAGCCGCACATCGGCGACGTTGTCATGGCGATAGGCAACCCGTACAACCTCGGGCAGACGGTAACTCAGGGCATTATCAGCGCCACCGGCCGCATCGGCCTTAGCCCGTCAGGCCGCCAGTCGTTCCTGCAAACGGACGCCTCCATCAACCGCGGGAACTCGGGCGGGGCGCTGGTTAACTCCTTAGGCGAGCTGATGGGCATCAATACCCTGTCGTTCGATAAGAGCAACGACGGCGAAACCCCGGAGGGGATCGGCTTTGCTATCCCAACTCAGCTGGCGACCAAAATAATGGATAAGCTGATTCGCGATGGCCGGGTGATCCGCGGTTATATCGGCATCGGCGGCAGAGAAATTACCCCGCTGCACGGCCCGTCTACCGGCATCGACCAGCTGCAGGGGATTATCGTGAACGAAGTTTCACCGGAAGGTCCGGCCGCTCAGGCAGGTATTCAGGTCAATGACGTGATTATCTCGGTCAACCACAAACCGGCCATCTCCGCGCTGGAGACCATGGACCAGGTTGCAGAAATTAGACCAGGCTCGGTTATCCCGGTTGAAGTGATGCGTGAAGATAAAAAGCTGACGCTTCAGGTCACTATCCAGGAATATCCCGCCGGAAGTAACTAAACTGCGGACATAAAAAAACCGGAACTGAGTTCCGGTTTTTTTTATTCTGAGGTCGATTACTTAACGAAATCTTCGCCCAGCTGAATGTCTTTTTTCAGGGTATCCAGCATGCCTTCCATCGCCTGTTTCTCAAAGGCGCTCAGGGTGCCGATAGCTTTGCGCTCAACGATACCGTTTTTACCCAGCAGCAGCGGCTGAGAGAAGAAACGTGCGTGCTCGCCGTCACCTTCAACATACGCGCACTCAACAACATTGCTTTCGCCCTGCAGCGCACGAACCAGAGAAAGACCGAAACGAGCTGCGGCCTGGCCCATGGACAGCGTAGCCGATCCGCCACCGGCTTTAGCTTCAACCACTTCAGTACCCGCGTTCTGGATACGTTTGGTCAGGTCAGCCACTTCCTGCTCGGTGAAGCTCACGCCCGGGATCTGGGACAGCAGAGGCAGAATAGTCACGCCTGAGTGGCCGCCGATGACCGGAACTTCGATATCCGTTGGCTTTTTGCCTTTCAGCTCGGCAACAAAGGTGTTGGAGCGGATAATATCCAGCGTGGTCACGCCGAACAGTTTGTTTTTATCGTAAACGCCCGCTTTCTTCAGCACTTCCGCCGCGATAGCAACGGTGGTGTTAACCGGGTTGGTGATAATACCGATGCAGGCTTTTGGTGCCGTTTTAGCAACCTGCTCAATCAGATTCTTCACGATGCCCGCGTTGACGTTAAACAGGTCGGAGCGGTCCATACCGGGTTTACGCGCCACGCCAGCAGAAATCAGCACTACGTCCGCGCCAACCAGCGCCGGAGTTGCGTCTTCGCCGGAGAAACCTTTGATTTTCACGTCTGTAGGGATATGGCTCAGGTCCACCGCAACCCCAGGGGTTACCGGAGCAATGTCATACAGTGAGAGTTCTGAGCCTGAAGGCAGTTGGGTCTTAAGTAGAAGGGCAAGCGCCTGGCCAATACCGCCGGCTGCGCCGAGGACTGCAACTTTCATCCTAAACTCCTTATTATGGTTAGCAAAATCGTGCCGTAACTCCATGCGGTGGCGACCATAATCCAGAGAAGAGATAATTACAATCTTCCCGCCGCCAGATTGCGATATTCCGCAATCATCGACCGCGTTGCTGCTGCATTTACTCGCCGGGAGGAACGACGCCATAGCGCCCGGTCACGACCTGATGTGGTTACATCAACGGCGGTTACATTACCCCTCAAGGCCAACCAAAACAACATCATTTTGATAACATTTAATTTACTTTGAGGCTTATTTGCGAGTCGTGACACAGGCATGTTCGCCGATAACGAAATTTGATAAAATCCCCCGCTTTCATAACATTATTTCAGGCTGACTCCCGCCGGATAATTGTCCCACAGCATTCAGGCTGGCGATCGCTCTCGCGCCTGAAGGAAGATGAACAATTTGCATAAAAATTCATTTAAATGCATAATAATGTTATCTCTTTTACCCAGGATAGGTTATTTATGCGTAACTCCTCGAAACAAGAAGAATTAGTAAAGGCTTTCAAAGCGTTACTTAAAGAAGAGAAATTCAGCTCACAGGGCGAGATAGTTCAGGCGTTACAAAACGAAGGTTTCGAAAACATCAACCAGTCCAAAGTTTCCCGCATGTTGACCAAGTTTGGCGCGGTCAGAACCCGCAATGCCAAGATGGAAATGGTTTACTGCCTGCCAGCAGAGCTTGGGGTTCCGACGACCTCCAGCCCGCTGAAAAACCTGGTGCTGGACATTGATTACAACGACGCCGTAGTGGTTATCCACACGAGCCCGGGTGCCGCACAGCTTATTGCGCGCCTTCTGGACTCACTGGGTAAAGCTGAAGGTATCCTCGGCACCATCGCCGGAGATGACACCATCTTTACCACCCCGGCCAATGACTTCACCGTGAAAGAGCTGTACGAAGCGATTCTGGTCCTGTTCGAACAAGAGCTGTAATACTCCTCTTCTCTTCAGCCCGCCGTGTTATATGGCGGGCTTTACCCTCCCGCCCCGGTAATCTTCGGTAAAAAAACCTCAGCCCAGCGTATGGAATTGCTTCAATAGCATTCCACAGGCCATTGTTCTGTGCTTTACCGCACAAATAGTCAAATTGACCCATATATATGATTTTACTTATATTTAACAAAAATGGCGCGATAAAAACGTCTTTTTTATAACTATGGGTAATAAAAAATCATTTCATTAATTTAAAGTTGCATAGGCAACAATTAGCAAGGTATTAATTTTTTCCGAAACTAGTGTATACTTAATTTCGTGATGAGGGTCACAGAACGATGACCCAACCAAAAGAATACGACGAGGAAAAAATGATGAACATGAAAGCCACTTTAGTTACCGCCAGCCTGCTATCCGCCCTGTCTTTCGGCGTTTTTGCCGCTGACTCTATCAACGCGCAGCAAGCGGAAAACCGCCAGTCTTTAGGCACCGTTTCCGTTGACGATATCGCCAGCTCGCCGATGGATATGCATGAAATGCTGAACCAGAAAGCCGAGCAAAACGGCGCTTCAGCCTACCGCGTAATCGAAGCCCGTACCGGTGGCCACTGGCACGCAACTGCCGAGCTGTATAAGTAACAGCCGTCAGCCATAAGTCAGTTGAATAGATAGAACTAAAAACGTTAAGCCTCGAGCGGCCCCAAGTAGAAAAATCGCTATCAAGCCCTTCCGGCCGCCGTGTAAACCTTCAGGAGTAAAGACTATGAAAACCAAATTAACTATCGCCGCACTGAGCCTGCTGTCCGTTATCTCTTTAGGCGCTAACGCCGCAGCTCACCAGATCAATAGCGAACAGGCTCAAGGCATGCAGTCCATGGGCTCAATCTCTGTAAGCCAGATTGGCAGCGCGCCAATGGATATGCGTCAGGAACTCTCGCAGAAAGCGACAGAACAAGGTGCATCCGCATACCGTATTACCGAAGCACGTAGCGGCGACACCTGGCACGCAACTGCTGAACTGTACAAATAAACCCTCGTCGTACTTGTCCTACGACCTTGCCCCCGCTCGCCGGGGGCTTTTTTATGCCCGAAATTCGCGTTTAGCTGCGAATGTTAAAGCGAAGCTGGCCTTCCAGCTCCTCTTCCGCCTCATCAAACAGCAGGATAAGCGCACCAAACCTGCGCCGTTTATTCTCCGGCAGATGCGTAAATTCAATTTCTGCCGGCAGGGAAAATGCGGCACCGGTGACCACCTCCCACAGGCTGTCTAAATCGTGTACCACGCCTTTGCTTAAGGAAAGCAGCTCTGAAAACCGTTGGTAAAACGCAGGGTTGTCTTCAATCTGGCTAAAATCAAACGTGTATTTTTTCATCGCTGCCGTCCTGACCGTTTATCGCAAGCGGGAGAGCTACAGCCCGCCGATGTGTAACGTTTTCACTTCCAGGAACTCCTCCAGCCCCAGCACGGAACCCTCTCGCCCCAGGCCGGACTCTTTTACCCCGCCAAACGGGCCAAGCTCGGTGGAAACCGCACATTCATTAACGCCCACCATGCCGCTTTCCAGCGCCTGCGAGACGCGGAATACGCGCTGTAGGTTCTGGGTATAGAAGTAAGCCGCAAGGCCAAACGGCGTATTATTGGCGCGCTCGATAACCTCCTCTTCAGTCTTGAAACTAAAGCAGGCGGCCAGCGGGCCAAATGTCTCTTCCTGAGCCAATTTCATTTCGTCGCTGGCATCGATAATCACCGTGGGCTGCCAGAAGTTACCTCCCAGCGCATGAGGCTTCCCGCCCACCAGGGCTTTGCCGCCTTTTGCCAGCGCGTCCTCTACATGCTCACGAACTTTATCTACCGCCGAGGATTCAATCAGAGGGCCAACCACAACGCCCTCTTCCAGGCCGTTTCCTACTTTCAGCTTTTTAACCGCTTCGGCAAGCTTATTCACAAACTGGTCGTAGACGCCCTGCTGAATAAAGAAGCGGTTAACGCTGACGCAAACCTGCCCGGCGTTGCGGAACTTATTGGCAATAGCGCCTTTAACGGCCTCATCGATGTCGGCATCGTCAAACACAATGTAGGGCGCATTGCCGCCAAGCTCCATCGAGACTTTCTTCATCGTCTGGGCCGCATTACGCATCAGCGTTTTGCCCACTGCGGTCGAGCCGGTGAAGGAAATTTTGCGCACCTGTTGGCTGGCCATTATAGCATCGCTGATCTCCGGCGTTTTCCCCGCGACGGCATTTAGTACACCGTCCGGTATACCGGCCTGGCGAGCAAGCTCCAGCAGCGCAAAAGCAGAAAGCGGCGTGTTATTGGCAGGTTTTATGACGCCTGTGCAGCCAGCGGCGAGAGCAGGGCCAAGCTTACGGGTGAGCATCGCCATCGGGAAATTCCAAGGCGTAATAGCCGCAACCACGCCCACGGGTTCACGAGTGGCAAGGATCCGTGACCCGGTCTTAGCCGGAGGGATAATTTCGCCGTTAGCGCGCTTTGCCTGCTCGGCAAACCACTGAATAAAACTGGCGGCGTACTCAACTTCGCCTTCCGCCTCTTTAAGCGGTTTACCCTGCTCAAGGGTCATCAGCCGCGCCAGCCAGCTTTTATGTTGCAGAATTAATTGATACCAGCCGTAGAGCAGGTCAGAACGTTGTTTGGCCGTTTTGGCGCGCCAGGCGGGGAAAGCTTTACTTGCTGCTTCGATAGCGGCTTCGGTCTCTTTTTTACCGGCCTTTGCCACTCTGGCCACCACTTCACCGGTGGCCGGGTTCAGTACCTCAAAGGTTTCACCGAGCGCGTGCCACTTACCGTCGACCAGATAGCCGGTTTTGAAGAGTTCACTTTGTTGGAGGGTCTGATTAGTCATATTTTCTCCTGTTCAGAAGTGTTCGTCCCGTTGACCGCTGTTAAGTATAGATAGAAAAAAGCCGACGCAGGCGTCGGCTCTTTTCCATTCGGATTAATCAGGCATTTATCAGAGTGTGCTGATATTTGTGCAATATATCGGCCAGCCGTTTCACCGGTTCGGTAACCTGGAGCGGCGCTTCCCACAGGCGAAGTTTCTCCTGATAAATTTCCAGCTCGCCCAGCAGTTGCTGATAGTAGCGCTCGCGTTTATCGTCGCTGCTGGCGGAGATAACTTTATCCGCCGTTTTACGCAACTGCCGGTGAAAGGCAGAAAGGTCATCATTCACCGGTATCGGCGCATCGCGCAGGCGCTGGTGCGCAATGATCAGCGTCAGCGCCAGGCGGTAGCGGTCGATATCGCCGGGGAACATATTCAGCAGCAGGAAGAGCTGCTGGTACAGAGCAGGTAAATGGTTCTGTTTGCGGCGTGCATTGTTAGTGGTCAGCGCCGAAACGGCGGCGGAGACAAACTGGTTCAGCAGCGTGCGCCCGGTGCGCTCTTTAGAATTATCGCGGATAAGCAGGATAACCATCATCGCCAGGAAACAGCCGACGATTTGCCCCAGCGCGCTATCCAGGAAGCTGCTGAAGTGGAACGTCATCGGGTTATCCAGCACAATAATATTGATAGTCCCGGCCAGCGCCCCCATCGATCCCAGCCGCCGTTTCTGGACCTCAATCCCCATAAAGAAGCCCAGTAGCGCAAGACTGATGCACAGCAGCAGCATACTTTGCTGGGTAGACGGCAGGATAACCAGGAAGTAAAGCGCCCCCAGCGGCAGCGCCACCAGCATGCCGTACAGAAAATCGAGCGAGACCATACGCGGGTTAGGCAAACGCATCGCCAGGGCGGTAACCACGGCAATCATCACCATCGCCCCGCTGCCGGATGTCCAACCGGTCCAGAGCCAGAACAGACTCCCCAGCACGCAGGAGATTGTGGTGCGCCAGAAGTTAATCATTGCGTGGTGGCGCTCCGCCGACTCCACTTTGATAACCGGCTCGCCGTTCAATACTTCCTCTTCCACGGCGCTCACCCGGCTGTTGCAGATAAAACCGCGTTTAAGCAGCAAAAATCGCGTGGAGGCGCCAACCCATGAACCGATAGTCACCGGCGTGGCCTTTTCGCCCATGGCGGAAATAGCGCGACGCAGTACCTTCATGCGCTTATAGACATCCGCCGCGGTTTCAACCGGCGTGGCGAACAGCATGCGGAACTCCGGCGTGACGTATTCAGGGCGAGTATTTTGTATAAGGAAGGTTTCACAGGCCTGGGTAATCAAAGTCAGAGAGAGCGTGTTGATGGCCTTCAGGCGGCTATTGGCCTTCGACCAGCGGGCGGACTCCATATTCAAATTGCCGCGCATGCCGTTGAGCGCCGTGACCTTGCGCACCAGCCCGCTCCATGCTTTATCAACCTCTTCCTTGTCACCGTGGGCGATACAGAGCTGCATCAGCCGGTATTGATCCACCAGCAGATTATCCAGCTCCCGGTCGATTTCCTGCTTAATCGAGCGCGGTGAAAACAGCAAATCGGCGACGATTGCGCAGACGATACCGATGACAATTTCGCTGCAACGTTCAACGGCAAATTGTGGAGTGGTAAGCGGCGCGGCCTGAATAGTGATGACGATAATCAGAGCCGTATAACCAGCAAGGCCCCAGGCGTAGGAGTTTTCAACGCGAACAAGGGAGGAGATCCAGGTACAAAAACCGGCCCAGATACAGCACACCAGCAGCATGACAACCGGCGCCCGAATCAGCGTGATGATGATAACCAGCGCGGCGGCACAGCCGATAAAAGTCCCGATAATACGCAGCATGCCGCGATAGCGAATGGCCCCGGAGTAAGGCTCGCCGCCTGCCGCAAAGGCAGGCCCTGCGGCGACGATTGCCGCCGTCAACACAGCCCAGCGCGGGGTTTCCAGCTGAAACTGGAAGCCAACAAACACCGCCAGCACAATGGCAAAGGCGAGTTTGATTGCAAAGCGGACATGTAGCGTGGAGATGTTATACATAGGCGGCCAACTCAACCGAACTCACGCAGGCGGTGCAAGAGTTTGATAAACGCCGAATCGTTTTCCGCTTTCCGATCTTTCTCACCGGTGACAACGACGGTGGCGGTAGTCCCCGCCGGATACAGGTTGCCCTGCTGTTCATCAAGACGAATGCGTACCGGCACGCGCTGGGCCAGGCGAACCCACTCAAGGTTAGAGTCAACGGTCGCCATTCCTTTGGAATCGCTGGTGCTGCTGGCGTTGGTCACCCCGGCCGAGATGCTATCGACACTGCCGCGCAGCACACGATTGCTGCCCAGCGGGGTAATCTGCACCCGGTAGCCCGGGCGAATGCCGTCAAGTTTGGTCTCTTCCATATAGGCAAGAATGTAGAAAGAATTCTGCTTCACCAGCGCCACGGACGTCGCGCCGCGATTAATAAATTCACCGGTATGGACGTTAAGGTTTGTCACCCAGCCGTCCGCAGGGGCGCGGATCACCGTGCGCTGTAAATCAAGTTTTGCAAGGTCGCGGGTCGCCTGAGCTTTATCCAGCTGATGCAGCACGGTTTGCAGTACGTTGTTCGACTGGTCTATCTCTTCGCGCGACATAGCCTGAATGCCGAGCGTGTTACGCCGACCGGCCTCGCGGCGTTTCTCGGATGCCAGCGCCTGGTAATAGGCCACATCGGCATCCGCCTGCTCCAGCGCCTTCTGGTAGCGCGGCTGGTCGATGGTAAACAGCACCTGGTCTTTCTTCACCAGCTGGTTGTCCTGCACGTCAACGGTGGTTATCAGGCCGGAGACATCTGGCGCAATCGCGACAACGTCGGCGGTAAAACGAGCGTCACGCGTCCACGGGGATTCGGTATAAAACACCCATGCGCGGAAGATAGCGATGAAGGCCAGCAGCACCAGCAAAAGCGTGATAGCGGTACGGGTTATGTTTCTTGTTAGTATTTTCACATCAACCTCAAACGAACAAACGCGAAATCAGATAAAAAAGGCAGCAATAGAGCGCTGTATTGAATAATGCCGGGTGCCAGACAAAATCATAGATGCCGGTTGGGGTCAGCAGCCGACGCGCCAGCCAGAAGGCAGCGAGCGACAAAATTAACTCGAAGAATATCGGCGGAAACGAAAGACCGAATATTACGATTACCGGAAATAGACTCATTTTAACCTTGATTAGATAATGCAGGCGGTACATAACTCGACGGTAAACCGCGACTAAGAGGCCAGAAAAGGCAAGCGAGCGCGCGGTATGAGTTAGGCTAATAATAATATATTAACGTAACTGTTACCCTGTTATCTATAATATGTGATCTAAATCACTTTTCACTCAGAGTTAACAATGGAACGACTTAAACGTATGTCGGTGTTTGCCAAAGTCGTCGAACTTGGCTCCTACACTGCCGCAGCCAGGCAGCTGCAAATGAGCGTCTCTTCCATCAGCCAGATTGTCTCAAAGCTGGAAGATGAGCTGCAGGTAAAACTTCTTAACCGCAGCACCCGCAGCATCGGCCTGACCGAAGCGGGAAAAATTTATTATCAGGGCTGCCGTAAAATGCTCCATGAGGCCCAGGAGGTTCACGAGCAGCTCTACGCCTTTAATAACACGCCTATTGGCACGCTGCGCATCGGCAGTTCTTCAACTATGGCACAGAATGTCCTGGCCGACATGACCGCCGAAATGCTGCGTGAACACCCGGGGCTAACGGTAAACCTGGTTACCGGCATACCGGCACCGGACCTGATTGCAGACGGGCTGGATTTGGTTATCCGCGTGGGCGCATTGCAGGACTCCAGCCTGTTTTCACGCAGGCTGGGTTCGATGCCGATGGTAGTCTGTGCGGCGAAAAACTATCTACAGCAGCACGGCACCCCGGAAAAACCCGCAGACCTGGCAAACCATTCGTGGCTGGAATACAGCATTCGCCCGGACAACGAATTTGAGCTGATCGCACCGGAAGGGATCTCTACCCGGCTGCTGCCGCAGGGGCGCTTTGTGACCAACGATCCGATGACGCTCAGCCGCTGGCTAAAAGCCGGAGCGGGGATAGCTTATGCGCCGCTGATGTGGGTGATCGACGAGATCAATAGCGGGCAGCTTGAGATCCTGTTCCCGCGCTACCAGTCCGATCCTCGCCCGGTCTACGCGCTGTATACCGAGAAGGATAAACTGCCGCTGAAGGTTGAGGTTTGCATCAACTATCTGACGCAATATTTCGTGAAGGTGTCGGAGCTTTATCAGGGCGTGCAGGGAAGAAACGGGAAGGCAAAACAACTAGGCCGGGGCTAGCCCGGCCTGAAGTTAAATCAAGCTGTACCGCCAACGGTCAGGTTATCCACCTTCAGCGTCGGCTGGCCTACGCCAACCGGCAGGCTTTGCCCTTCTTTACCGCAAACGCCAACGCCGTTATCCAACGCCAGATCGTTACCGACCATTGAGATTTGCTGCATGGTTTCAATCCCGGAACCGATAAGCGTCGCCCCTTTAACCGCCTTCGTTACCTTCCCTTTCTCAATCAGGTAGGCTTCTGAAGTGGAGAACACGAACTTGCCGGAGGTGATATCCACCTGGCCGCCGCCAAAGTTAGGCGCGAAAATACCGTAATCTACGGACTCGATAATTTCCTGCTGGGTGGATTTTCCGGCCAGCATATAGGTGTTGGTCATGCGCGGCATCGGCAGGTGAGCGTAAGACTCGCGGCGGCCGTTACCGGTTGGCGCAACGCCCATCAGGCGAGCGTTCAGCTTATCCTGCATGTAACCTTTCAGAATGCCGTTTTCAATCAGTACATTGTACTGGCCCGGTACGCCTTCATCATCGATAGCAACGGAGCCGCGGCGGTTCATCATGGTGCCGTCGTCGACCACGGTGCAAAGCTCAGAGGCGACAAGCTGCCCCATCTGGCCGCTGAATACCGAGGTCCCACGGCGGTTGAAGTCGCCTTCCAGCCCGTGGCCTACCGCTTCGTGCAGCAGTACGCCAGGCCAGCCTGCGCCCAGCACAACCGGCAGCATACCCGCCGGTGCCGCAACGGCAGAAAGGTTTACCAGCGCCATGCGCACGGCTTCTTTCGCCCACGCATCGGCACGAACTTCACCGTTAGCGGTTTCGAGGAAATATTCATAGCCAAAACGACCGCCGCCGCCGCTTGAACCGCGCTCGCGTTTACCGTCATCTTCAACCTGAACGCTAACGGACAGGCGAACCAGCGGGCGAACGTCGGCAGCCAGGGTGCCGTCGGTGGCGGCAACCAGAATCAGTTCGTATACGCCGGTCAGGCTGGCGCTAACTTCCTGAACACGAGCATCTGCGGCTCGCGCCACGCTGTCTACGCGCCTCAGGATGTCGAGTTTCTCTTCACGGGTCATGCTGGTGAGAGGATCGGCGCTGGTGTAAAGCGCGCTGTGCGGCACGTTACCCAGAGTACGAGCGCGCCCGTCACCCTGTTCGCGAACGATACTACGGGCGGCTTGAGCGCTTTGCTCTAACGCCAGCAGCGTTATCTGGTCGGCATAGGCAAACCCGGTTTTCTCACCGCTAACCGCACGCACGCCAACGCCCTGGTCAATATTCCATGAGCCGTCTTTAATAATGCGGTCTTCCAGCACCCATGATTCATGGTAGCTCGACTGGAAGTAGAGGTCGCCGTAGTCGAGACGGCGCTCGGACAGCTGGCCGAGAATGGAAAACAGATCTTGATGGGTTAAGCCATTCGCGGACAGCAACTGCTCACTTACCAGGTTCAGACTCATCGTTTCGCTACTCTTATTGCTTATCGCCCGTACGGCGAAGAATGTTTATCTATGGAGCTTGCGGCAATTAAACGTCGACGTCAAATCACTTGGCTTCGCTCACGCGCGGCTGACGCAGCACTTCATTGATTTGAGGTTTGTCTACCGGGCCGGTGATGCTGTAGCGCAGAACCGATATTTTGTTCCACAGCGGGCCAAGCACTTTACTGGCGGCAAAGACCGCCGCGCCGACAATTGGGTTAACGGCAAACGCAGCCGCAACGCCGACGGTAGCGGAGATTTCCGGCGCCACCACCGCTTCCATATTCAGCTCGCGACGCACTAGATCCACCGAGCCTTTCATTGCGATATCGGCCTCAAGCCCGTCCACCAGCGTATCATCGGTATGCAGCACGCCGTCTTTTATCCACGCGGTGCTGCGAATCGAGTCATAGTAGAAGCCGCTGCCGAAGGTATCGCTGAAGTCGAAGCGCAGCTTACGCAGCAGCGCGTCAAAGCTCACCAGGCGCAGCAGTTGCCCGGCGTGGCCGGTGCTGACATCGGTAATTTGCCCTTTACCAAATTTGGTATGCAGAATGCCGTTTAGCGAGGCTTCATCCGGCTTCCACGGCGCAGCCCGCCAGTGCAGGTCGTAATCCACGTCGAAAGAGGAGCCTTGCAGCGGCGTCTTCACGCCGAAGAAACCGGCCGCGGCGTCCAGCTTCTCGCCCTTGAGCCTGCCTTTCAGAGAGGTACGCTCGGCGCCGGGTTTGTTAACCCACTCTCCGTCGGCCGTCAGGCGGGCAAAGCCGGTATCCACCAGCCCGTTTGCCAGCTGGAGCGTGTCGCCATTGATTTTAACGTCACCGTCAATGCGGCCATATTTCTGCCCCCACAGCCAGCATTCGGCGCAGCGCAGCTGCACATCTGGCCAGCCACGGAAGCTGATAGCGTTATCGCTTTCAGGCTGCAAAGGCGCGGGTGTCCCGCCGGACGTCGCAGGAGCGAGGGTCCAGGTTGGGTTGAAGTAGAGGTATTTGATACTGGCCTGCCACGGCGCGTTATTTTTCATGCTCAGCGAGGCGTTGATTTCGCGCCCCTGGGCCTCAACCTGAGTGCCACCGATCGCCGGGCGGGAAACCAGGCTCAGGTTATGCCACTGCTGGCCGCCAAGCGTTAATGCCGGTGTCCGTAGCGTAATCGCCGAAGGGAAAGCGGCCGAACCGCCTACGCTGTCTGCGGCTCCGGCGCTAAACAGCGCCAGCCATTGGGCGCCATCCATCGCGGGCAAATCAAGTTCAATGCCCTGCTGCCCGGGCAGCGGAGGCACGGTCTTACTATCGGTGGTCCAAATTGCCCGGTCGAGCGTGAGTTTTTTATTTAACAGCCAGCGGCTGGAGAAGTGGTTTAGCGACCCGGCATTGCCGGTTAAATCGAAGCTTTTTAAATCGCCCTTAACGGCGATATTGAGCGGCAGCGGAGTTCCGGCCTTCTTATCGACCGGCGCAGGTAAGTGACTGCTCACATTCTTCAGATCGCCCGCCAGATTAACTTTATAGCTGGCGCTTCCGCGGTAAGGCAGAGTAATACCCACATCGCCTTTCCACGCCAGGCTGCCGCCGATAGCGTCGTTGACCTGCTTAGGCAGGACGCCGGTTTTATTCGGCTGCCAGTCGCCGTTCAGGTTAACGCCAATCTGGTAATCTTTGTCGCCGGTTTTGGTATTGAAGTCCAGGCTCACCGGCTGATTAAACCAGCTGGCGCTCAGCGTTTCGCTCTGCAAGTCGCCGTTGGTAAAGCTGAATTTGCCATTCAGGTTATGCAGCGTGCTGTTAAGCGGCTTGATAAGCAGCGTGTTGTTATTGAGCAGCACGTCGCCTTTGGCGATGGTCATTTCGCCGTTGAGCGGAATATCGAGATGTAAGCGAGCATTCACATCGCCGCCAACCTGTAGCTCATCAAGCGCCGCGGCCAGAGAATCGTCCAGCGGCGTATCCTTGAAATATGGCCCAACCGCGCTGCCCGGCCCGTTAATATCGGCATCGATCAGCAGTTTCTCTTTTGCATAATCGGGAATATTAGCCGTCAGCTTACTGGCCGTCACGCCGCCCAGTTTTACCGCATCGCTGTTCATCCACAGTCCGTTGTTGATGAAGTCGAGCGTGATGTCGAGATTCTCCAGCGCAGGCCAGTCCGGCTGGAAGGCAAATTTGGCGTTGCGTAGCGGAACATAAACCTCAAACTGGCCTTCGTTATGCTCGTACGGGAAGAGATGCGGGTTGCCGCCGTAGACCAGCGTAGCGTTATCCGCCTGGCCGCCCTGAATGGCCGAGCTAAGATAATCTGTCAGCTCTTTGCCCATCAGATTTTCCGGGAAGTAGCGCCAGGCATCCGCGCCGTTATCAGTGCTGATACCGGCCAGGATACCGAGCCACGGGTCGCCGCCGCTCGGCTGGTAATAGCGGAAGTCGCCACGCGCCCAGACTGAACGCGCCTTCACATCAATGTTTTTACCGTCAAGCTGGAAGCCGTCGGCATTTTTCTGCCAGGCCAGCGTCGCCGAGCCTTTTTCAATTTCCAGCGGCGCGCGGAACACCGTCTCGTAAGGCATTTTTGCATCACTTACCACGGCATTAAGCTGGCCGTGAGGAATGCTGCCCGTCACCGAGCCTGAGAAGTTTTCCACGCCCGGCAACAGCTTCCACTGCTTCCAGCTTACATTATCCCAGCGCGCCTGCATGCGGGTCTGCTCGGTTTGCTGAAGCGGGATATCAACCGCCAGCACATCGATATGCCCCTGCGGCTGCATCGCCGTCCAGATGTCGCCAAACTCGGGGGAGATTTTGGCGGCTATAGGCAGCAGCCCGTTGAATTTTTCCAGCTCCATATTGCTGGCGCGCACGCGTAGCTCATCGCCGCGCTGGCCTTCTTTGCCGCCTACATCCTGCGGAGCAATCCACGCGACTGAGAGTGAACCTTTCGGCCAGGCCTGGTCATCAAGCGTGATGTTGGTGGAAGGGATTGAAAGCTGCCAGCCGGACTTCTCGCGGCTGACCTGTGCCGTCAGGTTATCAACCGAAAGTCGGTGATCCGCGTTGTCGGTGCCCGGCCAGCTTGCGCCGCCCTTTTTTAGCCAGATGCTGCCGCCGCTGATATCGCCTTCTTTGACGTCCATCCAGGCTTCAAGGCTGAAACGGGCGCTTTGCAAATCCACGTTATCTTTCATCCAGCGGCCCAGCCAGGGCTTCACGTCCACGTCGTCCGCCTGAAGCCAGACTTTGCCGTTATTCAAAATGCCGTTTTCATCGCGCAGGTCCATACGCACGTTGGCGAGACCGTGCTGACCGTTAAAGCTGGAAAGGCTGACCTGGCCCTCGGCGCGGTGGCGATTTTTGCCGTTGAGCCAGGTTAACTGAGGGATGGATAGCTCGGCGCGCTGGCCGGAAATCGTCAGGAAGCTAAGCGAGCTGTCCCGCAGATCGAAGTGATCGAACTGGCGCAGAAAGAGATCGCTAATTTTGTCGGCTTCGAGGGAGCCTTCGCCGCCGTTCTGGCTGAGCGGCGTGTTGGTACGCATCTGTAGCTGGTAAAAGGTGAGATCGCGAAACTGCCAGCGGGCATGCAGCAGGCTTTGCCAAACATCCAGCGCCAGGGTGACGCGTTTAATGCTAAGCGTGCCGCCGTCTTTCAGACCGGCGTGGATATCACGCACGTCGAGCGTTGGCCCGAAGTTCTCCCAGCTGGCCTGAAGATGACTGACTTCAACCGGCACGCCGGTAGCGGCTTCGATTTTATCCAGCAGAGCGGGACGCCAGGCATCCAGGTGCGGCAAAACGAGCCGCAGGCCGCTCACCAGCAGCGCGACGATAACAACCAGCGTTACGCCTGTGAGCAGCAGAATGCCGGGCAGTCGCCTCACCTTTCTCTCCTTGTCAGCCTTACGGGCAAAACGCGCATCCGCACGTTTACATCATTACGACGTCGAACTGCTCCTGATTGTAGAGCGGCTCTATTTGTACTTTGACCTGTTTACCAACAAAGATTTCTACTTCGGCCAGGGCGTGAGACTCTTCGCTTTTCAGCGCTTCCCCCACGGCAGGAGAAGCATAGACCAGGAAACGGTCGGAATCGTAGGCGTGATGCACGCGCACGATTTCACGCATGATTTCATAGCAGACCGTTTCGACCGTCTTTACCGTGCCGCGGCCGTGGCAGGTCGGGCATTCATTGCAAAGTACGTGCTCCACGCTTTCGCGCGTGCGCTTGCGGGTCATCTCCACCAGACCAAGCTGTGAGAAGCCGTTAATGCTGGTCTTAACGCGATCTTTGCTCAGCGCCTGCTCCAGAGAATGCAGCACGCGGCGGCGGTGATCTTCATTGCTCATATCGATAAAGTCGATGATGATAATGCCGCCGAGATTGCGCAGGCGAAGCTGGCGGGCAATGGCCTGAGTCGCTTCGATATTAGTGTTAAAAATGGTGTCATCGAGGTTGCGATGGCCGACAAATGCCCCGGTGTTAATGTCCACCGTGGTCATTGCTTCGGTCTGATCGATAACCAGATAGCCGCCGGATTTCAGCTCGACCTTGCGTTCCAGCGCGCGCTGGATTTCGTTCTCGACATCATAGAGGTCGAAAATCGGCTGCCGCCCGCTGTAGTGTTCAATTTTGCTGGTCATTTCCGGCATGTATTCGGCGGTAAATTCCAGCAGCATTTCATAGGTCAGGCGGGAGTCCACGCGGATCCTGTCCAGCGCCGCGTCGGCAAAATCACGCAGCACGCGCTGGGCCAGCGCCAGCTCGCCGTACATCTGATAGCGGGTCTGATTGCGCTTCTTACGCTCGCTAACCTTGGTCCAGACGCGCTTCAGGTAGGCGGCATCGGAGGCCAGGTCTTCTTCGCAAACGCCCTCGGCGGCGGTACGAATAATAAACCCGCCGTGCTCGTCGCAATAATCATTAACGATGCGCTTCAGGCGGTCGCGCTCGGCTTCGCTCTCAATGCGCTGGGATACACCAACGTGGGAGGCTCCGGGCATAAACACGAGGTAGCGTGAAGGCAGAGTAATGTCGGTGGTGAGGCGTGCGCCTTTAGTACCCAGCGGATCTTTCACCACCTGTACCATCAGGTCCTGCCCCTGGCGAACCAGCTCGGCGATATCACGCACGCTGAAGTTCTTTTGCTCCTCACCCGCCACGCATTCGGTATGCGGCATGATGTCTGAAGCATGGAGGAAAGCCGCCTTATCCAGGCCAATATCTACAAATGCCGCCTGCATTCCAGGCAGCACCCGGCTAACGCGACCTTTGTAGATATTCCCTACTATTCCGCGGCGCGCTTCGCGCTCTATATGGATCTCTTGCAGTATGCCGCCGTCAATATAGGCTACCCGTGTTTCTGAAGGGGTAACGTTGACTAATAATTCAGCCGTCATCTTTTCCTCGTCCGTCACGCAGCGCGTGAAAATTGCTCAGCAACTCACCAGTTTCCACCAGCGGTAATCCCACCACTGCGTGATAACTGCCATTAATCCTTTTAACGAAACAGCCGCCAAGCCCCTGAATACCATAGGCACCGGCTTTGTCCATAGGCTCACCGCTGGCAATATAGCCGGCAATATCCTGTTCGGATAAGCTGCGAAACGTTACGTCGGTAACCACTAAAGTTTCCAGCACCTGGTTAGCGTCGGCAATCGCCACCGCCGTCATCACCTGATGCTGGTTGCCGGAAAGCAGGCGCAGCATCTGCGCCGCGTGCCCGGCATTCTTTGGTTTCTCCAGCACTTCGCCGTTAAAAATAACTATCGTATCCGCACCCAGTACCGGCAAATCCTGAGTCACCATCGCGACGCCTGCCTGAGCTTTTTCACGCGCCAGGCGGCATACATACTGCTCGGCGCTTTCATGCGGCTGGCGCTGCTCTTCAATGCCGGGAACCACACGTTCGAAGGAGACGCCCAGCTGGGTCAGCAATTCCTGACGGCGAGGCGAACCGGATGCCAGATACAACGTAGTCATATTTACCTTTTACTGCACAGCAAATTGCTGGCGAACTTTGCGCATTAACAGGAAAATCCAGGGCCACAGGATACCGTTAACTACACTACTCCAGAACACTTCCGGTCTGAAAGAGACGTTGATCACTAAAAATTCCGACCAGAAAACAATGATGTCGGTGACCAGCGAGAGCAGCATAACGACCAGCGCCTGCTGCCAAAGGGCGAGATTACGGAAAAGCTGGTATTTCAGCGCCACCAGGTAAGCCACAATACTTAATGATAGAGCGCGAACGCCAAGTGTGGAGCCACTTATCAAATCAAGTATGGCTCCCACGACGAATCCCGTTCCGACATTCACGCGATGCGGCAGCGCTAAAATCCAATAAAGCAGAATCAGCAACACCCAGTCAGGCCGGTAAAACTTGAGGTCGTCCGGCCAGGGCATCACCTGGAGCAGCAGAGCAATCAGGAATGAAAGCCAGACGACCCAGCGGCCCTGGCTACGATAACTTCCCACTACTGAGCTCCCGTAGCAGGCTGGGTAATGCCCGTCGCGGGCGCAGGCACCGGCGCTGGCGGCCCCATAGAGCCAGGCGGCGGCAGAACCTGCGGCATCATCTGCATCAGGCGTTCGTTAGCCACACGGTGAACTTCCTCAGGCGGCATCGGCGAAACGCCGTTTTTATCCGAACCCCAGAGCAGCAGCAGATAACGCAGACGCTGCAAACCGGCGGTCGGACGAGCCTGAATCACGGTATAGGCGCGCTGAGTATCCAGCTTGACGGAGGAGACGACGGCGACCGGGTAACCTTCCGGGAAACGCCCGCCGAGACCCGAGGTCACCAGCACGTCGCCCACGCGGATATCGGTATTTGCCGGCAGATGCTCCAGCTGCAAATCATCAGTACAGCCGTTACCGGCCGCAATGACACGAATGTCGTTACGCAGTACCTGAATGGGCAGCGCGTGTGTGGCATCGCATATCAGCAGCACGCGGCTGGTTAACTTAGCCACCGCAATAACCTGACCGACAACGCCTTTATCGCTGATAACCGGCTGGCCTTCGTAAACGCCGTTTACGCTGCCCTTGTCGATAACCACCTGATCGCTGTACGGATCGTTAACGGTAGAGATGACCTGAGTCACCATTTTTTGCTCATCCTGACGCAGCGGAGAACCCAGCAGCTCACGCAGACGCGCGTTTTCCTGCCGGTATTGACCCAGCATCAGTAATTCGCTGTTTTTCAGGATTAACTCCTGACGCAGAACCCGATTTTCAAGTTCCAGCTGGTCGCGTGACGCCAGCGTCTGAGAGACGCTATCGAGTAATTCACGGGGACCATTAGAGACAAAATAGAAAGGACTGACGGCAGTATCCATGTACGTTCTGATTTGGCTGAACGTACCGAGGCGGCTGTCGGCGATAATGACACCAAGCGCCACCAGCACCGCCAGGATAAGGCGAATCTGTAGCGACGGGCCACGGCTGAAAATTGGCTTCATAGGCTATGCGTATTCCCAAACCAGCAAGCAGGGGCAGCCGGAAGCTCCCCCTGACCTTGCGGCTGTTACTCTTCGCTAAACAAGTCGCCGCCGTGCATGTCGATCATTTCCAGTGCCTTGCCGCCGCCGCGGGCAACACAGGTCAGTGGATCTTCTGCAACTACTACCGGGATACCTGTCTCTTCCATCAGCAGGCGATCGAGGTTGCGCAGCAGTGCGCCACCGCCGGTCAGAACCATACCGCGCTCGGAGATATCGGACGCCAGCTCCGGCGGGCACTGCTCCAGAGCAACCATCACCGCGCTAACGATACCGGTCAGAGGCTCCTGAAGCGCTTCGAGGATTTCGTTGGAGTTCAGGGTAAAGCCACGTGGAACGCCCTCGGCCAGGTTACGGCCGCGAACTTCAATTTCACGCACTTCGTCGCCCGGATAGGCAGAACCGATTTCGTGCTTGATGCGCTCGGCGGTTGCTTCACCAATCAGGGAACCATAGTTACGGCGCACATAATTAATGATGGCTTCGTCGAAGCGGTCACCGCCGATGCGTACGGAGGAGGAGTAAACCACGCCGTTGAGGGAGATAACCGCAACTTCCGTCGTACCGCCACCGATATCCACAACCATTGAACCGGTTGCTTCAGAAACCGGCAGACCTGCACCGATTGCCGCAGCCATTGGCTCTTCAATCAGGAACACTTCACGCGCGCCGGCACCCTGAGCGGATTCACGGATTGCGCGGCGTTCAACCTGAGTTGCGCCAACCGGCACACACACCAGCACGCGCGGGCTTGGGCGCATGAAGCTGTTGCTGTGAACCTGTTTAATAAAGTGCTGCAGCATTTTTTCAGTCACGAAGAAGTCGGCAATAACGCCGTCTTTCATCGGACGAATAGCCGCGATGTTGCCTGGTGTACGGCCAAGCATTTGTTTAGCGTCGTGCCCTACGGCTGCAACGCTTTTAGGAGAGCCGGCACGGTCCTGGCGAATGGCCACGACGGAGGGCTCATTCAGTACGATGCCTTGTCCTTTCACATAAATCAGGGTATTCGCAGTACCCAGGTCAATGGACAGGTCATTGGAAAACATGCCACGAAATTTTTTCAACATACTAAGGGATAATCCTGAAAGCTGGGGCGGATACAAAATCCGCTTACTTTACCAACCACACGCTACAGCGACAAGGCGCAAAAATGTTCTGCAACGGTGAAAAATAGTGCAGTTCACTACGGCTGTTACACTTTTGAAACGTCTTCCTACATGGCGCTCAGAAATGCAGCAAACGCGGTAGAATAAACGAACAGCTAACAGCAGCAAACCGGTTCATAACGGCTGCGACAATCTGGCCGGCAGGCAGACTCGCCCCCTTGAGATGCAGCGCGCGTTATTCTACGTGAAATAATGCCAAACGGCAGGTTAAACCGAGTATCTTTGTGAATATTTTTTCACATTACTGTCAAGCGGCTGAGATGCGGCGATAAAATCACCTTGCGCCCCCGCCACCCCGTTATCAATCAGCGTCTGCCATTCGCCGCGAGTCCTCACACCTGTAGCAAAAACACGGGTTCGCGTACCTTTACAGGATTCCACCAGGCTGTTAACAAACAGCTGGTTTTCTGTACGCTTGCCGATGTTTCTCACCAGACCCGGATGCAGTTTTATCAGCCCCACATCCAGCTCTTTAATATAGGTTGTGCTCACCACGGTTAATCCAGCCTGGATAACAACAATTCTTGCCCCTAAAGCGGTTATCAACCTGACTACGGGTTGTAAACGGCTGATGTGTTGACAGACATCTGCCTCCGCAAGTTCAAAAATAATCCTTGAGCGTTTCGATTTTTCGCACTGCATCAGAGAATCACGCAGCCAGCGCTGGAAAGGTGCGCGGATAAGCGAGTCAACGGTGACCTGAATCGCCAGCGTCTCTTCGGGCCAGAAGCTGAGCAAAGGTAAAAGTCGGGAGACGACCTGCCGATCGTATTGCTCGGATAAGCCAAACTGCCTGACCATTGGCATATACTCCGCCGACAGCACCTCCTGCTCGCCGTCAAAAATACGGCACATGATTTCGCGATGGTGCACGATGCCCAGGCGGTCAACCGCCGGTTTTTGATAGAAACGCGGGCCGCCCTGCTTCAGCACCTGCTCAAGCAGAGTACGCCATTTCACGCTCCCTCTTCCCTGTTCCGGCAGCTTGTCGTCATAGACTGACCAGCTATTAGCCCCCTGGAAAGCGGCGTTTCGGGTGGCAATTTCGGCTTTCTCCATCACCTGCTCTTTGGTCTGCCCGCTGCGCCAGGCGCAGATGCCAATGTGCAGCATATCGCTGCGATCTACCATACGGGTCGGCGGCAGCGCATCCACGGCATTTAACAGCTGGCTGGCTATGCCATCGGCCTCTTTCAGGGTGCGATGCGGCAAAAGAACCGCAAAGTCGCTGCGAAAATAGCGGGCCAGCAGGGCTCCAGGGTAACGCATCACAAAAGTGGAGAGTAAATTCACCAAAGTGAATAGATATTCTTCTACCGGCGCATTACCCCACGTTTCCTTCAGCAGCTCGAAGTCCGGCAAACGAACTATCATCACTACGCCGTGCGCGCCCACCTGCTCCTGCCCGTCCAGCAGCGTGGCCAGTTGGTTATCGAAGAACAGACGGTTGTTTAGCCCGGTTTGAACGTCCTGGGCCGCAAACGCCCTGATCAGCGTATCAACCCGGTTGCGCTGTTCGTCGGCGCTCTGCAAATCTGAAAGTAAGGCGTCAATCGCGCTACTGACCAGCGGCGGCCATTCATGCACGGAGCCCCGCACGCCAACGCCACGCTCACCGCTGATGATTTTACCCGCACGCGCCTCCAGCAGCTCCTGACCGGAAAGCTGCTTTTTCAGCCAGCGTCCGGCCAGCAGCAGCACCACCAGCATAAAAGCGATCGCCGCCGTTAACGGGGTGGTGGTAAACATCGCGTGATAATAGAGGGCAACGGGGTCCCGATAGGTCAGCGTCAGCGTCATCCCTGGATGCTTCATCAGATCTACGGTGAGAGTGCGGTAAAGATACTGGGTGCCGGTCGGGCGGTAATCCTCAGGTAAGACGTGCTGAAATTCGTAGGTTTTATCCGCCTGCAGGCGGATCCCCGTGATATCAACCGGGGTCATTAATTCGGTAAAACGGCTGGCAAGCTGCTGCGGCGAGCTGGAAACCAGCTGATTATCAATAATGGTGGCGACCGCCATAATCCGCTGCTGCGTTTTATCATGCACCGAGCTGTAGAAACTTAGCAGGCAGCCCAACAGCGTTACGATTATCGCAAGGCCGGTTAAGAGGGTGATAAAAGCGGAAAGTTTCGTCGTTAATCGCATCCCTGTGTTAACTCCGGTTGGTGAAAATTAACCACACTCACATTGGTATCAAAGGATGAAGCATTAAATAGCAAAGCAAGAACCCTGGCAAACTCCACGGTCATTTCTGTGCATTTATTGCGGTAAGTCGGCTCTTAAGATCAGTATCGGAGTATAGTCTTCTGAGATTTTTTTCCCATTAATAGCCACCGAGGAGCGCCAATGCAGGCACTAATCCTGGAACAGTCCGAAGGCCAGACCCTGGCAGCGGTAAAAAATATCGAGCCAGCTACGCTGCCGGAAGGCAACGTTACCGTTGAGATTGACTACTCAAGCCTCAACTACAAAGACGCCCTCGCCATTACCGGCAAAGGCAAAATTATTCGTAACTTCCCGATGGTGCCGGGCATAGACTTCGCCGGGAAGGTACAGAGCAGCGAAGATCCACGCTTCCACGTTGGCCAGGCCGTGCTGCTAACCGGCTGGGGCGTGGGAGAAAACCACTGGGGCGGGCTGGCGGAAGCCGCACGAGTGAATGGCGACTGGCTGGTCGCGATGCCCCAGGGGCTGGACGCACGCAAAGCAATGATTATTGGTACCGCAGGCTTCACCGCTATGCTCTGCGTAATGGCGCTGGAAGAAGCAGGCGTGACGCCACAGAGCGGTGAAATCGTCGTCACCGGTGCCAGCGGCGGAGTGGGCAGCACGGCGGTAGCGTTACTGCACAAGCTCGGTTATCAGGTGGCCGCCGTTTCCGGGCGCGAGTCTACCCATGACTACCTTCGCAGCCTGGGCGCTAACCGCATTCTTGGCCGCGATGAATTTGCCGAAACCCGCCCGCTGGAAAAACAGCTTTGGGCTGGCGCGGTGGATACCGTGGGCGACAAAGTGCTGGCGAAAGTGCTGGCGCAGATGAATTACGGCGGCTGTGTGGCGGCCTGTGGCCTGGCGGGCGGCTTTGCGCTGCCAACCACCGTGATGCCGTTTATTCTGCGTAACGTTCGCCTGCAGGGCGTGGACTCAGTCATGACGCCAACCGCGCGTCGCGCTGCGGCCTGGGAACGCCTGGTTCGTGATTTACCGGAGTCTTTCTATCAGCAGGCCACCACCGAAATTGGTCTTGAAGATGCGCCGAAGTTCGCTGACGCCATCATCAATAACGCCGCTCAGGGGCGTACGCTGGTAAAAGTTCGTTAATACCCGCCGGGGGCCGTGGCCGTACCTTGCGCCCCCGTAAATTTCAATTTTTCGTGACATATTCGCCGGAACGCTTTCTCTCGGTCATGCTTAGCCTATAGCAACGAGGAGAATGTCATGAAAAAGGTCACCCGGCTTAGCGAAGCCGACGTCACGCCAGAATCGGTATTTATGATGAAGCGTCGCCAGGTGCTGAAGGCTCTGGGGATTAGCGCCGCCGCATTGTCGCTACCGCACACCGCCAACGCCGATATTCTTTCCTGGTTTAAAGGCAATGACCGTCCTCCCGCCCCTTCGGGAAAGCCTCTGACCTTTAGCCAGCCCGGGCAGTGGCAGGCAAAGCTCGCCATGACGCCGGAAGATAAAGTCACCGGCTACAACAACTTTTATGAGTTCGGGCTGGATAAAGCCGACCCGGCGGCAAATGCCGGCGCGCTGAAAACCGACCCGTGGCAGATAAAAATCAGCGGTGAAGTGGCCAAGCCGCTCACGCTGGATCACGACGATCTGTATAAACGTTTTCCGCTGGAAGAGCGCATCTACCGCATGCGCTGCGTTGAGGCCTGGTCAATGGTGGTTCCGTGGATTGGCTTCCCGCTAAGCAAATTGCTGGCGATGGTTGAGCCCACCAGCAATGCCAAATATGTTGCCTTTGAAACGCTTTACGATCCCGAACAAATGCCCGGCCAGAAAGATCGTTTCATCGGCGGTGGCCTGCAATACCCTTATGTAGAGGGGCTGAGGCTTGATGAGGCGATGCATCCGCTGACGCTGCTGACCGTTGGCGTTTACGGCAAGGCGCTGCCGCCGCAAAACGGCGCGCCGATTCGCCTGACTGTGCCGTGGAAGTATGGCTTCAAGGGGATAAAGTCGATTGTCAGCATCAAGCTGGTACGCGAGCTGCCGCCTACGACCTGGAACCTTGCCGCGCCGAATGAATACGGTTTCTACGCCAACGTGAACCCGCATGTTGACCACCCTCGCTGGTCGCAGGCTTCAGAGCGGTTTATCGGCTCCGGCGGCGTGCTGGATGTGAAGCGCCAGCCCACGCTGCTGTTTAACGGCTACGCCGAACAGGTGGCATCGCTTTACCACGGCCTGAATCTCAAGGAGAATTTCTGAGTGCGCCTGACAGCAAAGCAAATTACCTGGCTTAAGGTGGCGCTGCATCTGGCCGCTTTCTTGCCTTTTGTCTGGCTGTTTTACGCCGCCAGCCAGGGGCTTTTTAGCGCCGATCCGGCAAAAGATATCCAGCATTTTACCGGCAGAATGGCGCTAAAGCTGCTGCTGGCAACGCTGCTTATCACTCCGCTGGCCCGCTACGCCAAACAGCCTTTATTGATTCGTACCCGCCGCCTGCTCGGCGTTTGGTGCTTTGTCTGGGCGTCTTTGCACCTCACCAGCTATTCGCTGCTTGAGCTCGGCATAAGCAATCTTGGCCTGCTGGGCCAGGAGCTAGTCACCCGTCCTTACCTCACGCTGGGCATTATTTGCTGGCTTATTTTGCTCGCTCTGGCCGTGACCTCCACCCAAAAAGCCCAACGAGCGCTTGGCTCCCGCTGGCAGAAATTGCATAACTTCGTCTATCTGGTCGCGATCCTCGCGCCAGTTCATTTCATCTGGTCGGTTAAGATTTTGTCCCCGCAGCCCTTGCTTTATGCCCTGGGTGCTATCATCCTTCTGGCACTGCGCTACAAGAAGTTTCGCCAGTGGTGGCGCTAGCCTCAGAGCATCTTGTTTTCCGCCGAATGAACGTCAACTGCCGCCCCTGATGGGGTAGCGGTTGATCATCTTCCCTGATAAGACCAGTATTTAGCTGCCAAATGCTACGAAATCGTTATAATGTGCGACTTCGGTTTTTTCTGGTGCCCATTTTCGACTCGAAAAGGTGACAACCGGAAAACTTAGGTATATTTTGTAAATTGCCTACTAATTGCAGGAGATGGCAGCACGATGTCGGGTGAATTTCACATTTTGCTTTTGAATGGCCCTAATCTGAACATGCTGGGCACCCGGGAGCCGGATAAGTACGGCCACCAGACGTTAGCAGAAATTGTTAACACCCTGGAGGCACAGGCGACCGACCTTGGCGTGAAGCTCAGCCACCTGCAATCAAACGCCGAATATGCGCTGATTGACCGTATTCATCAGGCCAAAGACAATGTGGACTTTATCCTGATTAATCCGGCCGCGTTCACGCATACCAGCGTCGCGCTGCGCGATGCTCTGCTGGCGGTAGATATCCCGTTTATCGAGATCCACCTCAGCAATGTTCACGCGCGTGAACCGTTTCGCCATCATTCATATCTTTCAGATAAAGCCGTCGGCGTCATCTGCGGATTAGGCGCTGACGGCTATTCATATGCACTACAGACGGCGGTAAAACGCCTGTCAAAATCCATCTAAACAAAGAGTACGGAACCCACTCATGGATATTCGTAAGATTAAAAAACTGATCGAGCTGGTTGAAGAATCAGGCATCGCTGAACTGGAAATTTCTGAAGGCGAAGAGTCTGTACGTATCAGCCGCTCACCGGCAAACGCGGGTTTCCCGATGATGCAACAGGCTTATGCTGCGCCTATGTACCAGCCTCAGCCACAGCCGGGTCTGGCCCAGGCCGTCGCGCCAGCCGCTACCCCGGCAATGGAAGCCCCTGCAGCTGCTGAAGTCAGTGGTCACATCGTACGTTCCCCAATGGTCGGTACCTTCTACCGTACCCCAAGCCCGGATGCAAAAGCGTTTGTTGAAGTTGGCCAGAAGGTTAACGTTGGCGACACCCTGTGCATCGTTGAAGCAATGAAAATGATGAACCAGATCGAAGCTGATAAAGCCGGTGTGGTGAAAGCAATTCTGGTCGAGAATGGTCAGCCGGTAGAATTTGACGAGCCGCTGGTCGTCATCGAGTAACGAGGCGAACATGCTGGATAAAATTGTCATCGCCAACCGCGGCGAGATTGCACTGCGTATTCTTCGTGCCTGTAAAGAACTGGGCATCAAGACCGTCGCCGTGCACTCAAGTGCGGATCGCGATTTGAAACACGTATTACTGGCGGATGAGACGGTCTGTATTGGCCCGGCTCCGTCCGTGAAAAGCTATCTGAATATCCCGGCAATCATCTCTGCGGCAGAAATTACTGGCGCAGTAGCGATTCACCCGGGCTATGGTTTCCTGTCAGAAAACGCCAACTTTGCCGAGCAGGTTGAGCGCTCCGGCTTTATCTTCATCGGACCGAAAGCCGAAACTATCCGCCTGATGGGCGATAAAGTTTCCGCTATCACCGCGATGAAGAAAGCGGGTGTACCAACCGTACCAGGCTCTGACGGCCCTCTCGACGGCGACATGGATAAAAACCGTGCTCATGCTAAGCGCATCGGCTACCCGGTTATTATCAAAGCGTCCGGCGGCGGCGGCGGTCGCGGTATGCGCGTAGTTCGCGGCGATGCGGAACTTGAGCAGTCCATCAATATGACCCGTGCGGAAGCCAAAGCGGCTTTCAACAACGACATGGTCTATATGGAGAAGTACCTCGAGAACCCACGCCATATCGAGATTCAGGTTCTGGCCGATGGCCAGGGTAACGCTATCTATCTGGCCGAACGTGACTGCTCCATGCAGCGCCGCCACCAGAAAGTCGTTGAAGAAGCGCCAGCGCCGGGCATCACGCCGGAACTGCGTAAATTCATCGGCGATCGCTGCGCCAAAGCCTGCGTGGACATCAACTACCGCGGCGCGGGTACTTTTGAGTTCCTGTTCGAAAACGGCGAGTTCTATTTCATCGAAATGAACACCCGTATTCAGGTAGAGCACCCGGTTACCGAAATGATTACCGGCGTTGACCTGATCAAAGAGCAGCTGCGTATTGCTGCCGGTCAGCCGCTGTCCATCAAACAGGAAGACGTTCACGTTACCGGCCATGCGGTAGAATGCCGTATCAACGCCGAAGACCCGAACACCTTCCTGCCAAGCCCGGGCAAAATCACGCGCTTCCATGCGCCTGGTGGTTTTGGCGTGCGTTGGGAATCGCATATCTACGCCGGTTACACCGTACCGCCGTACTACGATTCAATGATTGGTAAGCTGATTTGCTACGGCGAAACTCGTGAAGTGGCGATTTCCCGCATGAAAAATGCTCTTGCAGAGCTGATCATCGACGGCATCAAAACCAACATCGAGCTGCAAACCAAAATCATGAATGACGAACACTTCCAGCAGGGTGGAACTAACATCCACTATCTGGAGAAGAAACTCGGTCTTCAACACTAAGTTTCCGTCAAACATGTCGACAAAAGGCCGGTTCTCCGGCCTTTTTCTTTTTTGATCCTGATGCAGGATTGATGCGTTACAATCGCCGCTTTCCGCGAACTCAAGGGATAAAAATGGACAAGCGTTTTGTTCAGGCCCATAAAGAAGCGCGCTGGGCGCTCTGGCTGACCCTGCTCTATCTTGCCGCCTGGTCAGTGGCCGCTTACTTACCCGATAATACTCAGGGATTCACCGGCCTGCCGCATTGGTTTGAAATGGCCTGCCTGCTGGTGCCACTGCTTTTCATCCTGCTCTGTTGGCTGATGGTCAGAACGGTCTTCCGCGATATTCCACTGGAGGACGAAAATGCAAAATGAAGTTATCGCCGTACTGGCCGTCTACCTGATTGTGGTATTTGGCCTGTCGGTTTATGCCATGCGCCAGCGCAGCTCCGGCACCTTCCTCAGTGAATATTTCCTCGGCAGCCGTTCCATGGGCGGCTTTGTGCTGGCGATGACGCTAACGGCTACCTATATCAGCGCCAGTTCGTTTATCGGCGGGCCGGGTGCCGCCTATAAATACGGACTGGGGTGGGTGCTACTGGCGATGATTCAGATCCCGACGATCTGGCTCTCGCTGGGTATTCTGGGCAAAAAGTTCGCTATTCTGGCGCGGCGCTATAACGCCATTACGCTCAACGATATGCTTCAGGCCCGCTACCAGAACCGCGCGGTAGTCTGGATAGCAAGCGTTAGCCTGCTGGTCGCCTTTGTCGGCGCAATCGCCGTTCAGTTTATCGGCGGGGCGCGCCTGCTGGAAACAGCGGCCGGGATCAAATACGAAACCGGCTTGCTGATCTTCGGGATAACCATTGCTTTATACACCGCCTTTGGCGGCTTCCGCGCCAGCGTGCTAAATGACACGATGCAGGGCATGGTCATGCTGATTGGCACCATCGTGCTGCTGGTCGGCGTGGTTCACGCTGCGGGCGGCCTGAGCAATGCGGTGCAGACCCTCGAGCATATCGATCCAAAGCTGGTCAGCCCGCACGGGGCCGACGATATCCTGACGCCAACCTTTATGACTTCGTTCTGGGTGCTGGTGTGCTTCGGCGTTATCGGTTTACCGCATACGGCGGTGCGCTGCATCTCTTATAAAGACAGCAAAGCGGTGCACAGGGGCATTATCATCGGCACCATCGTGGTGGCAATTTTGATGCTCGGCATGCATCTGGCAGGCGCGCTTGGCAGAGCCGTTCTGCCGGGCCTCACGGTGCCGGATTTGGTGATTCCTACCCTGATGATGCAGGTTCTGCCGCCGTGGGCCGCGGGCCTGTTTCTTGCCGCCCCGATGGCCGCCATCATGTCTAACGTTAACGCCCACCTGCTGCAGGCGTCCGCGACTATCGTGAAAGACCTGTGGCTAAGCGCGAGTCCGGCTAAAATTCGTCAGGAGAGCCGCCTGAAGCGCATTTCCACCACCACCACGCTGGTGCTGGGCATTCTGATGATGCTGGCCGCCTGGCGCCCGCCAGAGATGATAATCTGGCTGAATCTGCTCGCCTTCGGCGGCCTGGAAGCCGTTTTCCTGTGGCCGCTGGTGCTCGGTCTCTACTGGGACAAAGCCAATGCCGCAGGAGCCCTGAGCGGTATGATAGTCGGCGGCGCGCTGTACGCGCTGCTGGCAAGCTTCAGCATTCAGCTGTTCGGCTTCCATCCGATTGTGCCGTCGCTGGTTTTAAGTTTGTTGGCATTCCTGGTAGGCAACCGCTTTGGCCGTGCCGTACCGGAACCCCTTCTCGTTTCAACTACTGATAAATAAAGAGTTTCGCCATGCCATGGATCCAACTGAAAATTAATACTACCGGCGGCGACGCCGAAAGCTTAGGCGATGCGCTGATTGACAGCGGTGCGGTTTCCGTCACCTTCCAGGATACCCACGACACGCCGGTCTTTGAGCCGCTGCCGGGGGAAACCCGCCTGTGGGGAGATACCGACGTCATCGGCCTGTACGACGCGGAAACCGACATGAAAGAAGTGATTGCTATCCTTGAGCACTGCCCGCTGCTGGGCAACGGCTTCCACCACAAAGTGGAACAGCTCGAAGATAAAGACTGGGAGCGCGAATGGATGGATAACTTCCACCCGATGCGTTTCGGCAACCGCCTGTGGATTTGCCCAAGCTGGCGCGACGTGCCGGATGAGAACGCCGTTAACGTGATGCTCGACCCGGGCCTCGCTTTTGGCACCGGCACCCACCCAACGACTTCTCTGTGCCTTGAATGGCTCGATGGGCTGGATCTGGCGGGTAAAACCGTTATCGATTTTGGCTGCGGCTCCGGGATCCTGGCCATTGCCGCCCTGAAGCTTGGCGCGGCCAAAGCCATTGGGATTGATATCGATCCGCAGGCGATTCAGGCCAGCCGCGATAACGCCGAGCGTAACGGGGTTTCCGAACGCCTGGAGCTTTATCTGCCAAAAGACCAGCCGGAAGCCATGAGCGCCGACGTAGTGGTAGCAAACATCCTGGCTGGCCCATTACGCGAGCTGGCGCCGTTAATCAGCGTCCTGCCCGTTGAGGGCGGTTTCCTTGGGCTTTCCGGGGTACTGGCAAGCCAGGCTGAGAGTGTTTGTGAAGCCTATGCGGATAAATTCACTCTCGACCCGGTAGCGGAAAAAGAAGAGTGGTGCCGCATCACCGGGCGCAAACACGGCTGATTAAAAGTGCAGCATGCGGCGGCGCTGCCGCATGCTTTTCCTGGCCAGTTTTAGTGACAATCTGTGGGCTAAAAATGAGAGCTTGCTCGCATAAAAAACCCAAAACTGACCACAAAAACAGCGGTTTATCTGGCAAAAAGCCCCTGTCATACAGCTTATTTCTGCTAACTTTCAGGAAAATTTAAAACAGCATGAAATAAAGGATAAATCCTAAGCTTATGATTAATAGCGTTAATTATTAAATAACCTTGAACTGGTTAGCGCTTCATTGATCTGTGACAGAGGATTGTTCAAAGTTTGGCCTTTCATCTCGTGCAAAAAATGCGTAATATACGCCGCCTTGCAGGTACAGTATGGTCATTTCTTAACTCATGCGCATCGGACACCACCAGCTCAGAAATCGCCTGATTGCAGCACCTATGGCTGGCATTACTGACAGACCATTCAGGACGCTGTGTTACGAGATGGGAGCCGGGTTAACCGTTTCCGAGATGATGTCCTCCAACCCGGAAGTATGGGCGAGCGACAAGTCCCGTTTGCGGATGGTACATGTGGATGAACCGGGTATTCGCACCGTGCAAATTGCCGGCAGCGTACCTGAAGAGATGGCGGAAGCCGCGCGTATTAACGTGGCTAATGGCGCCCAGATTATTGATATCAATATGGGTTGTCCGGCAAAAAAGGTAAATCGTAAGCTGGCAGGTTCAGCCCTTCTGCAGTATCCGAGTCTGGTAAAGGACATCGTGACGACGGTAGTGAAGGCAGTGGATGTTCCTGTAACGCTGAAGATTCGTACCGGCTGGGAGCCCGCGCACCGTAACTGTGTAGAGATTGCCCAACTGGCTGAAGACTGTGGCATTCAGGCACTGACAATTCACGGACGCACACGCGCCTGTTTATTCCAGGGCGACGCTGAATACGACAGCATTCGGGCAGTTAAGCAGAAAGTTTCCATTCCGATTATCGCGAATGGTGACATTACTGACCCGCTTAAAGCCAGAGCTGTGCTTGACTATACGGGGGCTGATGCCCTGATGATAGGCCGCGCAGCTCAGGGAAGACCCTGGATCTTTCGGGAAATCCAGCACTATCTGGACACTGGAGAGCTGCTTCCGCCCTTGCCTCTGGCAGAGGTAAAGCGCTTACTTTGCTCGCACATTCGGGAACTGCATAGCTTTTATGGCGATGTGAAAGGTTACCGAATTGCACGTAAACACGTTTCCTGGTATCTCCAGGAACACGCTCCAGATGACCAGTTTCGGCGCACATTCAACGCTATTGAGGATTCCGGCGAACAGCTGGAGGCGTTGGAGGCATACTTCGAAAATTTTGCGTAAACAGAAATAAAGAGCTGACAGAACTATGTTCGAACAACGCGTAAATTCTGACGTACTGACCGTTTCTACCGTTAACTCTCAGGATCAGGTAACCCAAAAACCCCTGCGTGATTCCGTGAAACAGGCACTGAAGAACTATTTTGCTCAACTGAACGGTCAAGATGTGAATGACCTGTATGAGCTGGTACTGGCTGAAGTAGAACAGCCATTGTTGGACATGGTGATGCAATACACCCGCGGTAACCAGACCCGTGCTGCCCTGATGATGGGCATCAACCGTGGTACGCTGCGTAAGAAACTGAAAAAATACGGCATGAACTGATACTAATCAGTTAACTTGTTGTTTAAGAAGGCGCTACTCGGCATGGGGAAGCGCCTTTTTTCTTTTCTAACACCCGACGCCTGACGATTTTCCTCATTTTTTACCGCCGCATCGCCGTTTTCTTCACTTTGTTTACACTCCACACGATTTGCAATTATTCCCCATTCTACGAGCGTAGATTCGGGGTGATAAAATAGCCGCATTCACGCCGTGGCAGCACCTGTGAAAACTCCGTACCTTTCAGGGTAACGATGAGAGTTCTCCCTGCCCCGGAGTTAGGTTCAACTGAGGTTCAAAATGACAAAATTAATCGCCGCCGCGTTACTCTCCACGCTTCTGGCTGGCTGCGCCACAAACTCCCCTTGCGTACCGGTATACGACGACCAGGGCCGTCTGGTGCATACCAATACCTGTATGAAAGGCACCACCCAGGATAACTGGGAAACCGCTGGCGCCATTGCCGCCGGGACTGCCGCCGTAGCCGGTGTGGCTCTGGGTATTGTTGCCTTAACCAAGTAACTCTTTATTCCGTTACAAGCGCGAGCCTGCTCGCGCTTTCCTTTACTCCGCCTTCTCACACCTTACCTGAATCATTTTGCTCTCAAATGCGCCGTTAGTTTCAGCGTTGCACCTTTTCAGAGCAATGCCTGCACGCTTTACCGCTTCTTTTCCCGCCGCACTGTCCGTATCTGATTACTCATAAACCTGGCATCGCCTTTGCTTTAAAGAATATGACTCTGGCCATTACCACAGACAGGGATACGGCGCCTCCCGGACGCCACCACGCCAATAACGATAATTTCGCCACACAGGATGCATTATGAAGAAGATGATGATCGCCACTCTGGTCGCTACCGGCACGCTGTTTGCGATGGCTAATCAGGCACATGCGGGTACCACGCTCGATGCGGTAAAAAAGAAAGGCTTTGTACAATGCGGGATTAGCGACGGCCTGCCGGGATTCTCTTACGCCGACGGCAGCGGCAAATTTACCGGTATTGATGTGGACGTATGTCGCGGCGTGGCAGCGGCCGTTTTCGGCGATGCGACGAAGGTGAAATACACTCCCCTGACGGCCAAAGAGCGCTTTACCGCACTCCAGTCTGGCGAAGTGGACATTCTTTCCCGTAACACCACATGGACCTCCTCGCGCGACGCAGGAATGGGCATGGTGTTTACCGGCGTAACCTATTACGACGGCATTGGTTTCCTCACCCATAACAAGGCTGGCCTGAAGAGCGCTAAAGAGTTGGACGGGGCAACCGTTTGTATTCAGGCCGGTACTGATACCGAGCTGAACGTGGCCGACTACTTCAAAGCCAATAACATGAAGTACACGCCGGTGACCTTTGACCGCTCCGACGAGTCGGCAAAAGCGCTGGAGTCAGGCCGCTGCGATACCCTGGCCTCGGACCAGTCACAGCTTTACGCTTTGCGCATTAAGTTGAGCAACCCGGCCGAGTGGCTGGTGCTGCCGGAGGTCATTTCAAAAGAGCCTCTCGGGCCGGTGGTGCGCCGCGGCGATGATGACTGGTTCTCCATTGTGCGCTGGACGCTGTTTGCGATGCTGAATGCCGAAGAGATGGGTATCAGCTCTAAAAACGTGGATCAAATGGCCGCGAACCCAACCACGCCGGATATGGCGCACCTGTTAGGTAAAGAAGGTGATTTTGGTAAAGACCTGAAGCTCGACAACAAATGGGCATACAACATCGTCAAACAGGTGGGGAACTACGCGGAGATTTTTGACAATAACGTCGGCTCCGCAAGCCCGCTGAAAATCAAGCGTGGCCAAAACAATCTGTGGAATAACGGCGGCATCCAGTACGCCCCGCCGGTTCGCTAAGCGACATATCAGAACAGGGCACTGCTCGGGTGGTGCCCTGGGTTTAGCTTCTTGTTACTGAGGTTTGCTTATGCGTCATCGCCGCCCAACCGTGAAGACAGATTGGTCCTTTTCTAATCCCTCGGTTCGCGCCTGGCTTTATCAAATCGTCGCCGTGGCGATTGTTCTTGGTATTGCTATCTATCTTATTCACAACACAATCACCAACCTGGATAATCGTGGTATTACTTCCGGCTTCGCTTTCCTCGACCGTGCCGCAGGCTTCGGAATTGTTCAGCATCTTATCGATTACGAGCAGGGCGACACCTACGGAAAAGTCTTCGTTGTCGGGCTACTGAATACGCTGCTGGTTTCCGCACTCTGTATCGTGTTTGCCACGTTTATCGGCTTCTTCGTCGGCCTTGCCAGGCTGTCTGATAACTGGCTACTGCGCAAACTCTCTACTTTCTATATAGAGACATTTCGCAATATTCCTCCGCTGTTGCAGATCTTCTTTTGGTACTTTGCGGTGCTGCGTAACCTGCCGGGGCCGCGCCAGGCGTTAGATGCTTTCGGGCTGATGTATCTGAGCAACCGAGGCTTATCTCTACCGGCTCCGGTCATGGGCGAAGGCTTGCTGGCTTTTATTGCCGCCTTCCTGATAGCGCTGGCTATTTCAGCCGGTTTGTATCGCTATAACAAAATGCATCAGGTAAGAACCGGCGAAATTCGCCGCAGCTGGCCGGTAGCGATCCTGCTGATCGTGCTGATGCCGTTGATAGCGCATTGGATCTTAGGCGCGGCTCTGCACTGGGATATTCCCGCCCTGCATGGATTCAACTTCAGCGGCGGTATTGTGCTGATCCCTGAGCTTGCCGCATTAACCCTGGCGTTATCGGTCTATACCTCGGTGTTTATCGCCGAGATTATCCGTTCCGGCATTCAGTCCGTGCCTTATGGACAGCATGAAGCAGCCCGTTCGCTCGGCCTGCCAAATCAGGTGACGCTGCGTCAGGTTATTGTGCCCCAGGCGCTGAGAGTCATCATCCCTCCGCTGACCAGCCAGTATCTGAATATCGTCAAAAACTCATCTCTTGCGGCCGCTACCGGCTACCCGGATATGGTGTCGCTGTTTGCCGGAAGCGTACTGAACCAGACCGGGCAGGCAATTGAAACCATCGCTATCACCATGTCGGTCTATTTGATTATCAGCCTCGTTATCTCCCTGCTGATGAACGTTTATAACCGCCGTATCGCCCTGGTTGAGCGCTAAGGAATCCCGATGATTAAAACATTAACGGCGCACCAGGTTAGTCCGGCTACCGCCCGACCTGCGCGAGTCTGGCAATGGATGCGTAAAAATCTGTTCTCCAGCTGGCTGAATACATTACTCACTTTAGCCTGCGCCTGGCTGATGTGGGAGCTAATCCCTCCTCTGCTTAACTGGGCGATTTTACAGGCTAACTGGGTAGGCGAAACGCGCACCGACTGCACCAAAGAAGGTGCCTGCTGGGTATTTATCCATGCACGTTTTGGCCAGTTTATGTACGGACTTTATCCGCACGATCAGCGCTGGCGTATAAACCTTGCGTTGGCTGTCGGCCTGCTCTCTATTACCGCGATGTTCTGGAAATCGCTTCCACAGCGTGGACGCTATATCGCAGGCTGGGCGGTACTCTATCCTCTTGCGGTCTGGTGGCTGATGTACGGCGGTTTTCTCGGCCTGGAGAGGGTTGAAACCCGGCAGTGGGGCGGGTTAACGCTCACGCTAATCGTTGCTTCGGTAGGCATAGCAGGTGCATTGCCGCTGGGCATTTTGCTGGCGCTTGGCAGGCGTTCGGGCATGCCGGTGGTAAGAGTGCTCTCGATTATGTTTATCGAATTTTGGCGCGGCGTGCCGCTGATTACGGTGCTGTTTATGTCCTCCGTGATGCTGCCGCTGTTTCTTCCGGAAGGAACCAGCATCGACAAGCTCATCCGCGCTCTGGTGGGCGTTATCTTATTTCAGTCAGCTTATGTCGCAGAAGTTGTTCGCGGCGGTCTTCAGGCGCTACCGAAAGGACAGTACGAAGCGGCGGAGTCATTAGCTCTGGGCTACTGGAAAACGCAGGGATTGGTGATTTTACCCCAGGCGCTGAAGCTGGTTATTCCGGGGCTGGTGAACACCATTATCGCCCTGTTTAAAGATACCAGCCTGGTCATCATCATCGGCCTGTTCGACTTGTTCAGCAGCGTTCAACAGGCAACGGTCGACCCGGCATGGCTCGGCATGTCGACCGAAGGCTATGTTTTTGCTGCCCTTATTTATTGGGTTTTCTGTTTCAGCATGTCGCGCTATAGCCAGCACCTGGAAAAGCGCTTCCACACCGGGCGTACGCCGCACTAAGGATGAATATGAGTAAAATAACGCTGCAGCCTGCCGACGCAATGATCACGCTTGAAAATGTGAATAAGTGGTACGGGCAGTTCCATGTTTTAAAAGATATTAATCTCAACGTGAAGCAGGGAGAGCGTATCGTGCTGTGTGGACCATCCGGCTCCGGTAAATCGACCACGATCCGCTGCATCAATCACCTTGAAGAGCATCAGCAAGGGCGCATCGTGGTTGATGGAACCGAGTTAAACGACGATCTACGCAATATAGAGAAAGTACGCACCGAAGTCGGCATGGTATTCCAACATTTTAATCTGTTCCCACATTTAACCGTGCTGCAAAACTGTACCCTCGCGCCAATTTGGGTACGCAAGATGTCGAAGAAAGAGGCCGAGGCGTTGGCCATGCATTATCTGGAGCGAGTTCGGATTGCCGAGCATGCCCATAAATTCCCCGGGCAAATCTCCGGCGGCCAGCAGCAGCGCGTGGCGATCGCCCGTTCTCTGTGCATGAAGCCAAAGATCATGTTATTTGACGAACCCACCTCGGCGCTCGATCCGGAGATGGTGAAAGAGGTGCTGGATACCATGATAGGGCTGGCGGAATCGGGGATGACAATGCTCTGCGTGACCCACGAAATGGGCTTTGCACGAACCGTTGCCGACCGGGTTATCTTTATGGATCGCGGGGAGATCGTGGAGCAGGCACCACCTGAGGTGTTCTTTGCTCATCCAGAGTCAGAGCGCACTCGTGCCTTTCTTTCTCAGGTTATTCACTGACGCCATATAGGCTGCTGACGCAGCCTTTATTTTTCGATTGTACAAAGCAAAAAGCCCCGCACTAATGTGCGGGGCTTTTTGCTTATTTGATGCCTGACAGTTATATGCCGGGCTGTCCTGCCCGTCACCCTTCGGGCAGCCTCCGGCTGTGCAAATCCGTTCCCGATTTAGTACTCGTATCATCCTGATACTCGCCCCTCCGGGGCCGCCGCACGCGGCGTTCAAACGTGTTCCGACACGTTTGTCCTGCTCTCTGAGTAGCAGAGGCTGCCAGATACCAGAAAACAAAAAACCCCAGCCGTCAGGCTGAGGTCTTTTGTTTTATTTGATGCCTGACAGTTCCCTACTCTCGCATGGGGAGACCCCACACTACCATCGGCGCTACGGCGTTTCACTTCTGAGTTCGGCATGGGGTCAGGTGGGACCACCGCGCTACGGCCGTCAGGCAAATTCTTTTCTACGTGCCGAACTTAAACCTAAAAACTGGTGCTGATACCCAGAGTCGAACTGGGGACCTCACCCTTACCAAGGGTGCGCTCTACCAACTGAGCCATATCAGCACGCTTAATTTGATGCCTGGCAGTTGATGAACTTGCGTTCACCCTACGGGCCGCTGCTTCGCAGCGTTCAGACTCACCTTTCGGTTCGTCAGTCCTACTATCTCAGAGTAGAGAACTGCCTCGTATTACTACCATTACTGCTAATTTGATGCCTGGCAGTTCCCTACTCTCGCATGGGGAGACCCCACACTACCATCGGCGCTACGGCGTTTCACTTCTGAGTTCGGCATGGGGTCAGGTGGGACCACCGCGCTACGGCCGCCAGGCAAATTCTGTTTACTGACCGTCACTTCGTGACCATCAGTCTAATCCTGAACTTCGCTGAAAATCGATTTGTCTCGCAAAACACCTTTGGTGTTGTAAGGTTAAGCCTCACGGGTCATTAGTACTGGTTAGCTCAACGTATCGCTACGCTTACACACCCAGCCTATCAACGTCGTAGTCTTCAACGTCCCTTCAGGGGAATCAAGTTCCCAGGGAGAATTCATCTCGGGGCAAGTTTCGCGCTTAGATGCTTTCAGCGCTTATCTCTTCCGCATTTAGCTACCGGGCAATGCCATTGGCATGACAACCCGAACACCAGTGATGCGTCCACTCCGGTCCTCTCGTACTAGGAGCAGCCCCCCTCAATTCTCCAGCGCCCACGGCAGATAGGGACCGAACTGTCTCACGACGTTCTAAACCCAGCTCGCGTACCACTTTAAATGGCGAACAGCCATACCCTTGGGACCTACTTCAGCCCCAGGATGTGATGAGCCGACATCGAGGTGCCAAACACCGCCGTCGATATGAACTCTTGGGCGGTATCAGCCTGTTATCCCCGGAGTACCTTTTATCCGTTGAGCGATGGCCCTTCCATTCAGAACCACCGGATCACTAAGACCTGCTTTCGCACCTGCTCGAGCCGTCACTCTCGCAGTCAAGCTAGCTTATGCCTTTGCACTAACCTCACGATGTCCGACCGTGATTAGCTAACCTTCGTGCTCCTCCGTTACGCTTTAGGAGGAGACCGCCCCAGTCAAACTACCCACCAGACACTGTCCGCAACCCGGATCACGGGTCTACGTTAGAACATCAAACATTAAAGGGTGGTATTTCAAGGTTGGCTCCACGCAGACTGGCGTCCACGCTTCAAAGCCTCCCACCTATCCTACACATCAAGGCTCAATGTTCAGTGTCAAGCTATAGTAAAGGTTCACGGGGTCTTTCCGTCTTGCCGCGGGTACACTGCATCTTCACAGCGATTTCAATTTCACTGAGTCTCGGGTGGAGACAGCCTGGCCATCATTACGCCATTCGTGCAGGTCGGAACTTACCCGACAAGGAATTTCGCTACCTTAGGACCGTTATAGTTACGGCCGCCGTTTACCGGGGCTTCGATCAAGAGCTTCTCCTTGCGGATAACCCCATCAATTAACCTTCCGGCACCGGGCAGGCGTCACACCGTATACGTCCACTTTCGTGTTTGCACAGTGCTGTGTTTTTAATAAACAGTTGCAGCCAGCTGGTATCTTCGACTGCCTTCAGCTCCACCCGCAAGGGGTTTCACCTACCGACAGCGTGCCTTCTCCCGAAGTTACGGCACCATTTTGCCTAGTTCCTTCACCCGAGTTCTCTCAAGCGCCTTGGTATTCTCTACCTGACCACCTGTGTCGGTTTGGGGTACGATTTAATGTTACCTGATGCTTAGAGGCTTTTCCTGGAAGCAGGGCATTTGTTACTTCAGCACCGTAGTGCCTCGTCATCACACCTCAGCGTTAACAAGAGTCCGGATTTACCTAAACTCTCCGCCTACATGCTTAAACCGGGACAACCGTCGCCCGGCTAACATAGCCTTCTCCGTCCCCCCTTCGCAGTAACACCAAGTACAGGAATATTAACCTGTTTCCCATCGACTACGCCTTTCGGCCTCGCCTTAGGGGTCGACTCACCCTGCCCCGATTAACGTTGGACAGGAACCCTTGGTCTTCCGGCGAGCGGGCTTTTCACCCGCTTTATCGTTACTTATGTCAGCATTCGCACTTCTGATACCTCCAGCAGACCTCACAGTCCACCTTCGACGGCTTACAGAACGCTCCCCTACCCAACAACACCTAAGTGTCGCTGCCGCAGCTTCGGTGCATGGTTTAGCCCCGTTACATCTTCCGCGCAGGCCGACTCGACCAGTGAGCTATTACGCTTTCTTTAAATGATGGCTGCTTCTAAGCCAACATCCTGGCTGTCTGTGCCTTCCCACATCGTTTCCCACTTAACCATGACTTTGGGACCTTAGCTGGCGGTCTGGGTTGTTTCCCTCTTCACGACGGACGTTAGCACCCGCCGTGTGTCTCCCGTGATAACATTCTTCGGTATTCGTAGTTTGCATCGGGTTGGTAAGCCGGGATGGCCCCCTAGCCGAAACAGTGCTCTACCCCCGAAGATGAGTTCACGAGGCGCTACCTAAATAGCTTTCGGGGAGAACCAGCTATCTCCCGGTTTGATTGGCCTTTCACCCCCAGCCACAAGTCATCCGCTAATTTTTCAACATTAGTCGGTTCGGTCCTCCAGTTAGTGTTACCCAACCTTCAACCTGCCCATGGCTAGATCACCGGGTTTCGGGTCTATACCCTGCAACTTAACGCCCAGTTAAGACTCGGTTTCCCTGCGGCTCCCCTATACGGTTAACCTTGCTACAGAATATAAGTCGCTGACCCATTATACAAAAGGTACGCAGTCACCCCATAAATGAGGCTCCCACTGCTTGTACGTACACGGTTTCAGGTTCTGTTTCACTCCCCTCGCCGGGGTTCTTTTCGCCTTTCCCTCACGGTACTGGTTCACTATCGGTCAGTCAGGAGTATTTAGCCTTGGAGGATGGTCCCCCCATATTCAGACAGGATACCACGTGTCCCGCCCTACTCTTCGAACTCACAGTATGTGCATTTTAGTGTACGGGAGTATCACCCTGTACCCTGCGACTTTCCAGACGCTTCCACTAACACACAAACTGATTCAGGTTCTGGGCTGCTCCCCGTTCGCTCGCCGCTACTGGGGGAATCTCGGTTGATTTCTTTTCCTCGGGGTACTTAGATGTTTCAGTTCCCCCGGTTCGCTTCGTTAAGCTATGTATTCACTTAACGATAGTGTGACGAATCACACTGGGTTTCCCCATTCGGAAATCGCCGGCTATAACGGTTCATATCACCTTACCGACGCTTATCGCAGATTAGCACGTCCTTCATCGCCTCTGACTGCCAGGGCATCCACCGTGTACGCTTAGTCGCTTAACCTCACAACCCGAAGATGTTTCGCTTCGAATTATGAAAATTTGAGAGACTCGAACATGTCTTAACCTCATTCTTTATTACGGAAGAATGAGACGACATGTCGTTTCAATTTTCAGCTTGTTCCGGATTGTTAAAGAGCAAATACTTCGCAGTACACCGTTGCCGGTACACTCTGAAGTAGGTTTGGTGCATGAAATGATGGTGGAGCTAAGCGGGATCGAACCGCTGACCTCCTGCGTGCAAGGCAGGCGCTCTCCCAGCTGAGCTATAGCCCCATCGATTTCGTAAAACCTTTGATTACCGTTAATTTTCATCTGGTCAAGGCGCAACTTCGCGACGCATAGTGAACTATGCGAGCCGGAGGTGCAACGCAGAACAGGGGAAAATTTGGTAGGCCTGAGTGGACTTGAACCACCGACCTCACCCTTATCAGGGGTGCGCTCTAACCACCTGAGCTACAAGCCTATAAGGTTTTACTGCTCGTTTTCTATCAGACAATCTGTGTGAGCACTACGCGGGTTTGTATCTTTTAGGTAAGGAGGTGATCCAACCGCAGGTTCCCCTACGGTTACCTTGTTACGACTTCACCCCAGTCATGAATCACAAAGTGGTAAGCGCCCTCCCGAAGGTTAAGCTACCTACTTCTTTTGCAACCCACTCCCATGGTGTGACGGGCGGTGTGTACAAGGCCCGGGAACGTATTCACCGTAGCATTCTGATCTACGATTACTAGCGATTCCGACTTCATGGAGTCGAGTTGCAGACTCCAATCCGGACTACGACGCACTTTATGAGGTCCGCTTGCTCTCGCGAGGTCGCTTCTCTTTGTATGCGCCATTGTAGCACGTGTGTAGCCCTACTCGTAAGGGCCATGATGACTTGACGTCATCCCCACCTTCCTCCAGTTTATCACTGGCAGTCTCCTTTGAGTTCCCGGCCGAACCGCTGGCAACAAAGGATAAGGGTTGCGCTCGTTGCGGGACTTAACCCAACATTTCACAACACGAGCTGACGACAGCCATGCAGCACCTGTCTCAGAGTTCCCGAAGGCACCAATCCATCTCTGGAAAGTTCTCTGGATGTCAAGAGTAGGTAAGGTTCTTCGCGTTGCATCGAATTAAACCACATGCTCCACCGCTTGTGCGGGCCCCCGTCAATTCATTTGAGTTTTAACCTTGCGGCCGTACTCCCCAGGCGGTCGACTTAACGCGTTAGCTCCGGAAGCCACGCCTCAAGGGCACAACCTCCAAGTCGACATCGTTTACGGCGTGGACTACCAGGGTATCTAATCCTGTTTGCTCCCCACGCTTTCGCACCTGAGCGTCAGTCTTTGTCCAGGGGGCCGCCTTCGCCACCGGTATTCCTCCAGATCTCTACGCATTTCACCGCTACACCTGGAATTCTACCCCCCTCTACAAGACTCAAGCTTGCCAGTTTCGAATGCAGTTCCCAGGTTGAGCCCGGGGATTTCACATCCGACTTAACAAACCGCCTGCGTGCGCTTTACGCCCAGTAATTCCGATTAACGCTTGCACCCTCCGTATTACCGCGGCTGCTGGCACGGAGTTAGCCGGTGCTTCTTCTGCGAGTAACGTCAATCACTAAGGTTATTAACCTTAATGCCTTCCTCCTCGCTGAAAGTGCTTTACAACCCGAAGGCCTTCTTCACACACGCGGCATGGCTGCATCAGGCTTGCGCCCATTGTGCAATATTCCCCACTGCTGCCTCCCGTAGGAGTCTGGACCGTGTCTCAGTTCCAGTGTGGCTGGTCATCCTCTCAGACCAGCTAGGGATCGTCGCCTAGGTGAGCCATTACCCCACCTACTAGCTAATCCCATCTGGGTTCATCCGATGGCAAGAGGCCCGAAGGTCCCCCTCTTTGGTCTTGCGACGTTATGCGGTATTAGCTACCGTTTCCAGTAGTTATCCCCCTCCATCAGGCAGATCCCCAGACATTACTCACCCGTCCGCCGCTCGTCAGCGGAGTAGCAAGCTACTCCCTGTTACCGCTCGACTTGCATGTGTTAGGCCTGCCGCCAGCGTTCAATCTGAGCCATGATCAAACTCTTCAATTTAAAAGTGTTTGATGCTCAAAGAATTAAAACTGTTTATAAAATCAGTAGTCACTCTTCAAGACTTGATATTTTTTTGCATCCGAAGATGCTTGAGATATCAATCCTGCGAGTGCCCACACAGATTGTCTGATAAATTGTTAAAGAGCAGTGAGTTACGCGCTTTCGCTTGCTAACTCGAGGTGGCGTATATTACGCTTTCCTCTTTCAGAGTCAACCCCGATTTTCAGGATTTTTTCTCTTTATCGAACCGGACATTTTGTGAAGTCATTCACTGTTCCGTCTCGATGGAGGCGCATTATAGGGATCACGATTTTTAGCACAAGTACTTTTTCGATCTTTTTTTCCGAATGTTTAGTTTTCACTCTTTTCGTCGAGATCCTGTTCGATCTGCCCCCTTTATAGCGCTTTACTCCCTTGCCATTGCTCAAGAAAGCGGCCAGAGTCTGGTTACGCAATGAATTTCCCGAGGTGTTTATGTCTGCGGTATTACGTGCTTTTCAAAAAACCTTTCCCCAACTTGGGCAAAAAGTGATGGTTGACCCCACCAGCGTGGTTATCGGCGATGTGAAACTTGCTGATGATGTCAGTATCTGGCCGCTGGTCGCCATTCGCGGCGACGTAAACTCTGTCTCCATCGGCGCGCGAACCAATATTCAGGACGGCAGCGTGCTGCACGTTACGCACAAATCTTCATATAAGCCCGAGGGCAATCCACTGGTGGTTGGGGAAGATGTGACGGTTGGGCATAAAGTTATGCTGCACGGCTGCGCCATCGGCAACCGCGTGTTAGTAGGAATGGGTTCGATTCTGCTGGATGGAGTAGTAATAGAAGACGACGTTATGATCGGAGCCGGTAGCCTGGTGCCGCAAAATAAGCGTCTGGAAAGCGGCTACCTCTATCTTGGCAGCCCGGTGAAACAGATTCGTCGTTTAACGGAGGCCGAACTGGCCGGGTTAATTTATTCCGCCAACAACTATGTACGCTGGAAAGATGAATACCTGGCTCAGGATAACCAGTACCAACCCTGAGAGTCTTCCTGTTCGCTGCGGATCAAAGTTTCAAACTCTTCTTCCACATCCCAGCGGCTTTCGCGAAATAACGCCAGCCACTGTTGTGCACTGTTGCCACCAAAGCGGGTGGCAACGGCGGCGGCCGAAATCGCACAGTTAACCTGAAAGCCGTTTACCAGAGCCGGGAAGCAGATTGCCTGGAGAGATTCATCCCAGACTTCACGGTCGGGGAATTGAATCGCCTGGTTCATTCAGCCATTTCTCTTTTCAGCGCGGTAATAACCGGTGCCACTTCCGGCAGTTTGCCATGCCAGAGCATAAAAGCATGCGCCGCCTGGCCCACCAGCATACCCAGCCCATCAGCATAGTGTACAACGCCACCCTCTACCGCCCACGAAAGGAAAGGCGTTAACCCTTTACGGTAAAACATGTCATAACAGCTGACGCGATGAGAAAGAAGGGAGGACGGTAGCGCAGGGATCTCGCCGCCGATCCCGCTGGAGGTCGCGTTGATCAGCAGATCGAACTCATGCCCGCCAAGGGCATCCATTGCTACGGCATTCACGCTTCCGGTGTGGCCAAACAGCTGCGCGAGCTCTTCTGCTTTGGCAAATGTCCGGTTAGTTATCGTCACCGCACAATCCAGAGACAGCAGCGGCAGCAACACGCCACGAGCGGCACCACCTGCACCCACCAGCAGAACGCGAGCACCCGGCTTGATAAGTTTAAGACGTTCAAGGTCGCTCAGCAGGCCAATGCCGTCGGTATTATCCCCGAGTAAACGCCCGTCTTCTAAACGCTTCAGGGTATTCACTGCCCCCGCAAGCGCCGCACGCTCGGTTAGCTCATCCGCGTGGGCAAAAGCCTGCTCTTTAAATGGAACCGTTACGTTGGCCCCCTTTCCACCTTCGGCAAAAAAGGCTTCAAGTGTTTCAATAAAGGCATCCAGCGGGGCAAGTACTCGCCCGTAAGGATGCTCAATTGCCATCTGCTCCGCAAAAAGGCGATGGATCAGCGGCGATTTGCTGTGCTGAATTGGGTTACCAAAAACGGCGTAGGTTTCCATATTTACCCCTGGCGGAACAGTTCGCCGGTTAAGGCATCGCGAATTTCGGAAGGATTCAGACGCCCGCCGGTATCGCCCATCAACACCGGGAAGTCGTTGCCAAATTGCTGCTGCACTTCTTCGGCGCTACGGCACGGCGGCAGCCCGGTAAGATTGGCGCTGGTTGAAACCAGAGGCTTGCCGTAAGCGAGGCACAGCTCTTTAACCAGCGGATGGTCGGTAACACGTACCGCGAGCGAGTCAAAGCGGCCGGTCAGCCATTTCGGCGTATTCGCCAGCGCAGGAAAGACAAAGGTGACCGGACCTGGCCAGCTAGCAAAAACCGCCTGACGCTGCTCTTCAGTTAACACAGCCTCATCTATATAAGGTTTCAGTTGCTCGAAATCAGCCGCAATCAGGATCAGGCCTTTTTCTACCGGGCGCTGCTTTAACTCCAGCAGCCGGGTGACGGCGAGTTCACTATCCGGGTCACAACCTACGCCGAAAACGGCCTCGGTTGGGTAAGCGATGACTTGTTGTTGTTTCAGGGCCGCTACGATCTGGGCGAGCTGGCCTTCAGGCAGGTTTTTATTCACTGGCTTGTTCCACCGTTGCCGGCTTTCCACATTGTTTACTGGCACAGAAGCGCTTCAGGCCTTGCGCCGTTTTCTTTTCAATAAGCAGCGGGTACTGGCATTCAGAGCAAACGCCCGCGACCGGTTTAAAATTGATGACAAACTGGCATTCAGGATAGCAATCACAAGACCAGAATGTTTTCCCGTAACGCGAACGGCGCTGAACCAGCTGTCCTTTCCGGCACTGCGGGCAGGCGATTGCCGTCTCATCAGGTTTGTCGATGATTTCAGTGTGTTCGCATTCAGGATAATTACTGCAGCCGATAAACATGCCGAAGCGCCCCTGACGCAGGACGAGCGTCGCCTGGCAAAGCGGGCATTGCTGACCGTCGAGCACCTTAACAATGTGCCCGTCGGCCTGGCTTTTTAGCGGGCGCACATAATCGCATTCCGGGTAGTGGGAACAGCCCAAAAAGGGACCGTGTTTGCCGGAACGAATAAGCAGCTCTGCCCCACACTGGGGGCAGGGCTCATTTTTGGGCACCGTAAACAGTGCTGACTTGGCCATAACATCTCATGCTGCAACTCAATTTAGTGCAGCATACCTTCATTTGCCTCGAAGAGTAATTCTTCCATTTGCTGGTAAGCGTTTTCACAACCCGGAATATTGAACAGCACCATCAGTACAACCCACTTCAGGTCTTCCAGTTCAAATTCAGCGGTATCCAGCGCCAGCACGCGCTCAATGACCATTTCACGGGTTTCGAGGTTCAGCACCTGAATCTGCTCAAGGAATAATAAGAAACCCCGGCAGTCTGCATCCAGCCTCTGGCTCTCCTCTGCGGTAAAGATCCGCATAGAAAGAGGGTCGGCAGCAAGCTGCATCGGCTCGGTCAACCCCTCCTGGTAGTCGGCCAGCTTCTCAAGCCACACTAACGCGTTATAAATGTCCTCACGATCAAAACCGGCGTCGGTGAGATCGCTCGTCAACTTATCCTGATCAACGCGCATCTCTGCTTCGCTGTGGATGTAGGTTTCAAATAAGTACATTAGTACGTCGAACATGGCATGCCCTCCTCAATCGGACATAGCCGCCGGGTACAGCTGCGATCCATCCTGCTAACTCCAGTTCGAGCAGTTGGGCTACCGTCTCTGGCACAGGTTGGCCGGCAAGTTCAGCGACGACGTCAACAGGTGTAACCTCATCTCCTACGTTAGCCAACAGATGGGGAAATGGCAATGCGCCTTCCTGTTCATTTGGTGAATATATTGGCACTTCGTGCGAAGCGCTGAGCCAGCATAGCTCCGATGTCAGATAATCAAGGATATCCTGCGGATGACGTACCAGATTGGCCCCTTGCTGGATAAGCCAGTGCGGCCCTTCGCTGCCGGGGCTACCGACCGGGCCCGGCAAAGCAAAAACCTCTCTTCCCTGCTCAATGGCGCAGCGAGCGGTAACCAAAGACCCGCTTCTTTCTCCCGCCTCAACCACAAATACGGCGCGGCTCAGGCCGCTGATAACTCGATTGCGCCACGGGAAGTTCGACGGCCATGGCGTACAGGCTAAAGGAAACTCGGAAAGAACGATGCCCCCTTGTTCGGCTATCTGCCTGGCCAGCGCCGAATGGCGCCTGGGGTGCACGCCCGCGAGGCCGTTACCCAATACCGCAATTGTTTTACCCTTTACCCGCAGCGCCGCGCGGTGGGCAATGCCGTCTATTCCCAGCGCCAGCCCGCTGGTAATAATCAGCCCTGACTGGGCCAGAACTTCACAAAATTGCCTACAGTTGCGCTCCCCATAATCGGAAAGATTGCGGCTCCCGACCACCGCCAGCTGATGCTGCCTGAGCAACTCCGGGCTTCCTATGATAAAGAGCGCTGCCGGGTAGTCGTTTATCGCCCTGAGCTGGTCGGGATAATGAGCATCTTCTGCCGTAAGGAGTGACTGACCGGACTTGTTCAGCCAGTCAAAGCTGGCCTCCAGCTGGCGCTCATCGACGGCCTTAAATAACGCCCGTTCGCGTGCGGTTAACCCCGATGCATGCAGGCTTTCTCCGTCTACCACGGGGCATCGTTGCAGGAAATGGGCTATTTTTAAGCACTTATCTCCACCCAGTCCCTTAACTGCCATAAGACGCAGCCAAATCTCGGTTCGCGACACCATTTCCCCCTGCCACAGGCCGTAAAAGCAATCCTTGCGATTGGTCACTGATGCTGTCAATCAGCCGGGGAAATGTCTAGAATAGAGGGAATAATCCTTTCTACTACTGAACACAGCTCTGGATATTTATGGCAGTTTTGCAAGTATTACATATTCCCGACGAGCGCCTTCGCAAAGTCGCTAAGCCGGTTGAAGAAGTGAATGCGGACATTCAGCGCATCGTCGATGATATGTTCGAAACAATGTATGACGAAGAAGGTATCGGCCTGGCGGCTACGCAGGTTGATATTCATCAACGCATCATTGTTATTGATGTTTCCGAAAATCGTGACCAGCAGCTGGTGCTGATCAACCCGGAGCTGCTGGAAAAAAGCGGCGAGACCGGTATCGAAGAAGGCTGCCTGTCGATTCCGGAGCAGCGTGCTCTGGTGCCGCGCGCCGAAAAAGTGAAAATCCGCGCGCTGGATCGCAACGGTAAGCCTTTTGAGCTGGAAGCCGACGGCCTGCTGGCTATCTGTATTCAGCATGAAATGGATCACCTGGTCGGTAAACTGTTTATTGATTATCTGTCGCCGCTTAAGCAACAACGTATTCGTCAGAAAGTTGAAAAACTCGACCGTTTGAAAGCGAAAGCTTAAGGACAACAATCAACGTGTCAGATTCACTGCGTATTATCTTCGCCGGAACGCCCGATTTTGCAGCGCGTCATCTTGACGCGCTGTTGTCTTCTCAGCACCAGGTGGTTGGCGTATTCACCCAGCCAGACCGCCCGGCTGGCCGCGGTAAAAAACTCATGCCCAGCCCGGTAAAAGTGCTGGCAGAAGAGAAAGGTATTCCTGTATTCCAACCTGCGACTCTGCGCAAAGCCGAGAACCAGCAGCTGGTCGCCGACCTCAATGCTGATGTTATGGTCGTTGTCGCTTATGGCCTGATTTTACCCCTGGCCGTACTTGAGATGCCTCGCCTTGGCTGCGTGAACGTACACGGTTCTCTGCTGCCTCGCTGGCGCGGCGCGGCGCCTATCCAGCGTTCTCTGTGGGCTGGCGATGCTGAAACCGGCGTGACCATCATGCAGATGGACGTTGGCCTGGATACCGGCGACATGCTGTATAAGCTCTCCTGCCCGATTGAAGCGGACGACACCAGCGGTACGCTGTACGACAAGCTGGCCGGTCTGGGCCCTGAAGGCCTGCTGAACACGTTGCAACAGTTAGCCAGCGGAACGGCAAAACCGGAAGTTCAGGATGAAGCGCTGGTTACCTACGCTGAAAAGCTCAGTAAGGAAGAAGCAAGAATTGACTGGAACCTCTCCGCGGTACAGCTGGAGCGCTGCATTCGTGCTTTTAATCCGTGGCCAATGAGCTGGCTCGAGATTGACGGCCAGCCGCTGAAAGTCTGGCGCGCCTCGGTTATTCCTGCTCAGGCAGGCGCTGCACCGGGCACTATTGTTGCAGTCAGTAAGGCAGGAATTCAGGTCGCTACCGCTGACGGGATCCTCAATCTTGAAGAGCTGCAGCCTGCCGGTAAAAAAGCCATGAAAGCTCAGGATCTTCTTAACTCGCGCCGTGAATGGTTCGAGCCGGGAAGCCTTCTCGCCTGAAGCAGTTGAATCTATACGCCCGGGGTAACCTGGGCATTTTTGTTTATAGCGCTGGAAAAACCAGAGCACGGTAATGAAAAAAACACAAAACCTTCGCAGCCTGGCTGCCCAAACGATTGAACAGGTTGTCGAACAGGGACAATCATTAAGTAATGTACTGCCTGCGATGCAGCAAAAAGTGTCTGACAAAGACAGAGCGCTGCTCCAGGAGCTGTGCTTTGGCGTGCTGCGTACTCTGCCGCAGCTTGAGTGGCTGGTTGGCAAGTTGATGTCCCGCCCGATGACCGGCAAACAGCGTACGATCCATTACTTAATTATGGTCGGCTTCTATCAGCTGCTGTATACCCGTATTCCTGCTCATGCTGCCCTGGCGGAAACCGTTGAAGGTGCAATCGCTATCAAGCGACAGGCCTTTAAAGGCCTGATCAACGGCGTGCTGCGCCAGTTCCAGCGCCAACAGGAAAGCCTGATGGCTGAAGCGGCTAAGCATGAAAGCCGCTTCCTGCATCCTTCCTGGCTATTGCAGCGCCTGAAGAAGGCTTATCCGGATTGCTGGCAGGCCATTATAGAAGCGAACAACCAACGTCCACCGATGTGGCTGCGCGTGAATCGCCAGCACCACACCCGAGAAGCCTGGCTGCAACTGCTTGCAGAAGCAGGCCTGGAAGGCCACGTTCATCCTGAGTATCGTGATGCTGTACGCCTTGACTCACCGGCTCCGGTTCTCGCATTGCCCGGTTTCGAACAGGGTTGGGTTACGGTGCAGGATGCCTCGGCTCAGGGCTGTGTTGATCTTTTAGATCCGCAAAACGGCGAAACGATTTTGGATCTTTGCGCAGCTCCGGGCGGCAAAACCACTCATATCCTGGAAGCAGCTCCGGGCGCGAAGGTTATGGCGGTAGATGTCGACGCCCAGCGCCTGAAGCGCGTGCATGAAAACCTTGAGCGCCTGGGTATGAACGCCGAAGTAAAACTGGGCGACGGCCGCTTCCCGGCTCAATGGTGCGGTGATGCTAAGTTCGACCGTATTCTGCTGGACGCGCCATGTTCGGCTACCGGTGTTATTCGCCGTCACCCGGATATTAAATGGCTGCGCCGCGACAGAGATATTCCTGAACTGGTTGCTTTGCAAAAAGAGATTCTGGACGCTATCTGGCCTCACCTGAAATCAGGCGGCACGATGGTGTACGCAACGTGCTCCGTACTGCCGGAAGAAAACAAGGAACAGGTTACCGCGTTCCTGGCACGCCATGCGGATGCGAAACTGGTTGAAACCGGTGATGAAAAAACGCCGGGTATTCAAAATCTGCCGGCGGCGGAAGACGGCGACGGCTTCTATTACGCTAAGCTAATTAAGAGCTGACTCCCCCTCAGGCTGAGTCTTAGGTTTCATCACTCGTGAAGCGATAAACGATGAAAATAATTATTCTGGGTGCCGGTCAGGTTGGCGGCACTCTGGCGGAAAACCTGGTTGGCGAGAACAACGATATTACCGTGGTCGACACCAACCAGGCTCGCCTGCGTATTCTGCAGGATAAGTTTGATTTGCGCGTAGTGCAGGGGCATGGTTCTCATCCCCGGGTGCTGCGTGAAGCCGGTGCCGATGACGCAGATATGCTGGTTGCGGTTACCAGTTCCGATGAAACGAACATGATAGCCTGCCAGGTTGCCTATTCGCTGTTTAACACGCCAAACCGTATCGCACGGATTCGTGCGCCGGACTACGTGCGCGATGCGGAAAAGCTTTTCAATGCAGAAGCTGTTCCTATCGACCACTTGATAGCGCCCGAGCAGCTGGTTATCGACAATATCTACCGGCTGATTGAGTACCCGGGGGCGTTGCAGGTTGTGAATTTCGCGGAAGGGAAAGTCAGCCTCGCCGTGGTAAAAGCTTATTATGGCGGCCCGCTGGTGGGTAATGCGCTCTCCACAATGCGCGAGCATATGCCGCACATCGATACGCGTGTAGCAGCCATTTTCCGTCACGATCGCCCCATTCGCCCTCAGGGTTCAACGATAGTGGAAGCGGGCGATGAGGTGTTCTTTATCGCTGCTTCGCAAAATATTCGTGCCGTTATGAGCGAGCTACAGCGTCTCGAGAAGCCTTATAAGCGCATTATGCTGGTCGGCGGCGGTAATATCGGTGCTGGCTTGGCTCACAGACTGGAAAAGGATTACAGCGTAAAGCTTATCGAGCGCGACCAGCAGCGAGCCTCCGAGCTGGCTGAAATGCTGCAAAATACCATCGTATTTTACGGTGATGCGTCCGATCAGGAGCTGCTGGCCGAAGAACATATTGAGCAAGTCGATTTGTTTATCGCTGTCACAAACGACGATGAAGCAAATATCATGTCTGCAATGCTGGCAAAACGCATGGGTGCCAAGAAAGTAATGGTGCTGATACAGCGTAAAGCCTATGTCGACCTGGTTCAGGGCAGCGTGATTGATATCGCTATATCGCCGCAGCAGGCGACAATTTCCGCTCTACTTGGTCACGTTCGAAAAGCTGATATTGTAGGTGTTTCCTCTTTACGCCGTGGCGTTGCCGAGGCAATAGAAGCGGTAGCTCACGGGGATGAAAGTACTTCCCGCGTTGTTGGGCGCGTAATAGACGAGATAAAACTGCCGCCGGGTACGATTATCGGCGCCGTTGTTCGCGGCAACGATGTGATGATTGCCAATGACAATCTGCGTATTGAGCAGGGCGACCACGTCATTATGTTCCTGACGGATAAGAAGTTTGTCAGCGACGTTGAACGGTTGTTCCAGCCAAGTCCTTTCTTCCTGTAAAAGAATCGGGGCAGCCGTTGTTGTTGCCTCGCTTTAATGTAATAAGCCCTTCTTAATATTAAGGAATTAACAAAGCATTCTTATTTTCTACGGTTATGGAAATTAAGACATCCTTTGTTAGAATTAAAACTGCCAGCCGGTACAAGGAGAGATAAATGAGTATTTTAAAAGAATTCCGCGAATTCGCGATGCGCGGAAATGTTGTCGATTTGGCAGTGGGTGTGATTATTGGGGCAGCATTCGGGAAAATCGTTTCCTCACTGGTGGCGGATATAATTATGCCTCCGCTGGGCTTGCTGATTGGTGGTGTTGATTTCAAACAGTTTGCGTTAACGCTGCGCGACGCACAGGGCGATGTGCCTGCAGTTGTCATGCATTACGGCGTGTTTATTCAGAACATCTTTGATTTCGTAATTGTCGCTTTTGCTATTTTCATGGCAATTAAAGTTATTAATAAGCTGAACCGTAAGAAGACTGAAGAGCCGGCTGCACCTGCAGCGCCTTCTAAAGAAGAAGTTCTGCTGGGCGAAATTCGCGATCTGCTGAAACAGCAGAACCAACGCGATTAATCCAGGCTGCTAAAAGCAGAAGGCCAGTGGTAAAAAAGCGTTTTGCTTGTTTGCCACTGGCCTCCCAGTTACCCCGTTTGCCATGTTTCTCGTTGCGCTGATAGCTCCCTTTCCCTTTCTTATTCTTCTCAATTCTCTGCCTGAACAATGGGTCATGTAACAGCGCCTCGATGGCGTTATCCTTGATTTGCCCTTTTTGATGGCGGTATTTGTTGCTCATATCCACTCCATATCGGTTAAATTAACGGCGCGAGTCTATTCCTCGCTCAATAAAAGATCAAGCGGCTATTTTCGGATGCTGGCTCCCTGCTCCAGGGCTTCCAGAATTGAGCAGTAAACGCTGCTGTGCGCGCTTCCGCAGCATGCATCATTCAAACGCTGCAGGGAACGGCGCATATTTTGTAGCTCTTTAATCTTTGCTTCCACTTCAGTCAGCCTGCTTTGCACAATGCCTTTTGACTCCTGGCAGGTGTGATGTTCCGGATCGATGCGGATCGAAAGCAACTCGCGGATGGCCTCAAGGGTAAATCCTAACTGCTTGGCATAACGAATGAACTTAAGCCGCTGCAGGTCGCTGTCGTTATACAGTCGGAAGCCACCTTCCGTGCGAACTTCGTGATCCATCATGTTTTGCTTTTCGTAGTAACGAATAGTGTCCGGCGTCACGTTCGCCAGTTTTGCCAACTCACCTATGCGAAACATCATTTTTCCTCGCCAATGTGCTGCATTAATTTAGCCCCGTACTCACCACGAAGAAAATCGGTATTAACCCCGGCCTGCCGCAGTTTAAGCTCAAGCAAACTGAGCTTTTTACTGATTTCCTGATATTCCTTGCTTTGAGCATGGACCGTTTTTAGCAGGTCAACCAGCTCCAGAGCCTCTCTTCGTTGCTGTAATTCAGGCGGTAAACAGCCCGCATTTTTCAGCAAACGGTAACCCGCTCGTAGTTCGGGCGGTACGTGGCTGTCATCATCAAGCATTATCGGTTCGCCGCTGCCGGGCAGGCTATCAAAATCACCATTGCGCTGGGCATCGAGAATATGCCGCTCGGCCCATTGATCGAGCAACCACATAACAACCTCTGGTTAGCAGGGAGTTCTACAAGAATACGAGGAAAGCGTGAGGAAAGGGATATTTTGGATATAAAAAAACCGGGCAAGCCCGGTTTTTCTACGTTACTACAGATTACTCTGCAGCAGCTTCTGTTTGAGACTCGGCGCGATCAACCAGCTCGATGTAAGCCATCGGAGCATTGTCACCTGCACGGAAGCCACACTTCAGAATACGAGTGTAACCACCGGTACGGCTCGCAAAACGCGGACCCAGTTCATTAAACAGTTTTGCCACGATCTCGTTATCACGAGTGCGGGCGAATGCCAGACGACGATTAGCAACGCTGTCAGTCTTGGCAAGAGTAATCAGCGGCTCAACTACGCGACGCAGCTCTTTCGCTTTAGGCAGGGTCGTCTTGATTATCTCATGACGAACCAGTGAACCTGCCATGTTGCGGAACATAGCCTGGCGATGGCTGCTGTTGCGGTTCAGTTGACGACCACTCTTACGATGGCGCATGACCTTATCCTTCTCAGTAAAACCTTAACCTGTGATCCGGTTACTCGTCAGCGATGCTTGCCGGTGGCCAGTTTTCCAGGCGCATGCCCAGAGAAAGACCACGGGAAGCCAGCACGTCTTTAATCTCGGTAAGAGATTTTTTACCCAGGTTAGGCGTTTTAAGCAGCTCAACCTCGGTACGCTGTACCAGATCACCGATATAGTGGATAGCTTCTGCCTTAAGGCAGTTAGCAGAGCGGACAGTCAATTCCAGATCGTCAACAGGGCGCAGCAAGATCGGATCGAATTCTGGTTTCTCTTCTTTAACTTCCGGCTGACGAACATCACGTAAGTCAACGAAAGCTTCAAGTTGTTCTGCCAGGATGGTTGCCGCACGACGAATCGCCTCTTCAGGATCGATTGTGCCGTTGGTTTCCATTTCGATGACCAGCTTGTCCAGGTCGGTACGCTGTTCTACACGCGCTGCTTCAACATTGTAGGCAATACGCTCTACAGGGCTGTAGCAGGCGTCGACCAGCAGACGGCCGATTGGGCGCTCATCTTCTTCCGAATGAATTCGGGCAGAAGCCGGCACATAACCGCGACCGCGCTGAACTTTGATACGCATGCTAATAGCGGCGTTCTCATCGGTCAGGTGGCAGATCACATGCTGCGGCTTGACGATTTCGACATCACCATCATGGGTGATGTCGGCTGCGGTCACAGGGCCAATGCCAGATTTATTCAGGGTAAGAATAACTTCATCTTTGCCTTGAACTCTTACCGCCAGCCCTTTCAGGTTGAGCAGGATTTCCAGGATATCTTCCTGAACGCCTTCTTTGGTGCTGTACTCGTGCAGTACACCATCAATCTCAACCTCAGTCACCGCGCAACCCGGCATCGATGAAAGCAGAATACGGCGCAGTGCGTTACCAAGAGTATGGCCAAAGCCACGCTCTAACGGCTCAAGGGTCACCTTGGCGTGCGTCGAACTCACTTGCTCGATATCTACCAGGCGTGGTTTTAGAAACTCTGTCACAGAACCCTGCATTGTGTCCTCTCTTTGGTACTAAGCTTTACTTGGAGTAAAGCTCGACGATCAGGTGTTCGTTAATGTCGGCAGACAGATCGGTACGCTCAGGCTTACGCTTAAACACACCTTCCATCTTGGCAGCATCAACTTCCAGCCAGGTTGGCTTTTCACGCTGCTCAGCCAGCTCCAGAGCGGCCTTAACGCGAGATTGCTTTTTGGCTTTCTCACGGATGCTGACTACGTCATTCGGAGTTACCTGATAAGAAGCGATGTTAACAACGCGACCATTTACCATAATTGCTTTATGGCTAACCAGCTGACGTGCTTCTGCACGAGTAGCGCCAAAGCCCATACGGTAAACTACGTTGTCCAGACGACCTTCCAGCAGAGCCAACAGGTTTTCACCGGTGTTGCCTTTCAGACGAGCTGCTTCTTTATAATAGTTACGGAACTGACGCTCCAGCACACCATAGATACGGCGAACTTTCTGCTTTTCACGCAACTGCACACCATAGTCAGACAGACGCGGTTTACGCGCACCGTGCTGGCCAGGAGCTTGTTCAATTTTACACTTGGTATCGATCGCGCGAACGCCAGACTTAAGGAACAGGTCTGTGCCCTCACGACGGCTCAGCTTGAGCTTAGGACCCAAATATCTTGCCATTTTCTTTCTCCAACAATCCTAGAAAACGAACGCGTTATACGCGGCGTTTTTTCGGCGGACGACAACCGTTGTGAGGGATCGGAGTCACATCAGTAATATTAGTGATGCGGAAACCAGCGGCGTTCAGAGCACGAATGGTAGATTCGCGACCCGGACCCGGTCCCTTAACCATAACTTCCAGGTTCTTGATACCGTATTCTTTCACGGCTTCTGCGCAACGCTCTGCTGCAACCTGAGCTGCAAACGGAGTGGATTTGCGAGAACCACGGAAACCGGAACCACCGGCAGTTGCCCAACCCAACGCATTACCCTGACGATCGGTAATAGTAACGATGGTGTTGTTGAAAGAAGCATGGACATGAGCCACGCCGTCAGAGACTGTTTTTCTTACACGTTTACGTGCACGAATTGGTGCCTTTGCCATTATTCAATCACCCCGATTATTTCTTGATCGGTTTGCGCGGACCCTTACGGGTACGGGCGTTGGTCTTAGTACGCTGACCGCGCACTGGCAGACCACGACGATGACGCAAACCGCGATAGCAACCAAGGTCCATCAGACGCTTGATGCTCATACTCACTTCACGGCGCAGATCACCTTCAACGACAAATTTGGCAACTTCGTCACGCAGCGTGTCGATTTGTTCTTCAGACAGCTCACTGATCTTAACATCTTCAGCGATACCCGCCGCAGCGCAGATGGCTTTGGATCGAGTCTTGCCGACACCGTAGATCGAAGTTAATGCGATCACGGCATGTTTCTGATCAGGAATGTTAATGCCTGCTATACGGGCCACTATGCACTCCTACTATTTAGATTATGCGTCCCATGCCGAAAAGCCCGTTTTCAGGATACTCAAATGGAAACGCATAGACATACAAAAGATTGGCTGGCTAATCTAGCCAGCTCAACCCAACTTTGCAAGAAAAATATGCGAGATAATCAGCCTTGACGCTGTTTATGCTTCGGTTCGACGCTGCAAATCACGCGAATAACACCTTCACGCTTAACGATTTTGCAGTTACGACATAATTTCTTGACGGAAGCACGAACTTTCATTTTTACTCTCCGTAACTTCTCAAGCGACAATTAACGGCCGTAGCCTTTCAGGTTCGCTTTCTTCAATGCAGACTCGTACTGACTTGACATCATTAGAGTTTGCACTTGAGCCATAAAGTCCATGATAACGACAACAACGATAAGCAGTGAGGTCCCACCGAAGTAGAACGGCACTTTCATTGCATCGCGCATGAACTCCGGGATTAGGCAGATAAAGGTAATGTAGAGCGCACCAACCAGAGTCAGGCGGGTCATTACTTTATCGATATACTTCGCCGTTTGTTCTCCCGGACGAATTCCTGGTACAAATGCACCGGACTTCTTCAGGTTATCTGCTGTTTCACGCGGGTTGAAAACCAACGCCGTGTAGAAGAAACAGAAGAAGATGATTGCAGACGCATAGAGTAACACATAAAGCGGTTGCCCAGGCTGCAAATACAGCGAAATTGTTGTCAGCCAGTTCCAACCGGTACCGCCCCCGAACCATGACGCGATGGTTGCCGGGAACAGGATAATACTGGAGGCGAAGATCGCAGGGATAACCCCGGCCATGTTCACTTTCAGCGGTAAATGTGTGCTCTGCGCAGCATAGACACGACGACCCTGTTGACGTTTAGCGTAGTTGACCACAATACGGCGCTGGCCACGCTCAACAAAAACAACGAAGAAGGTCACTGCAAATACTAATACTGCAACCAACAGCAACAGGAGGAAGTGCAGGTCGCCTTGCCTTGCTTGCTCGATGGTATGGCCAATGGCCGGCGGAAGACCCGCAACGATACCCGCGAAGATTATGATTGAGATACCGTTGCCGATACCGCGTTCAGTAATCTGTTCGCCCAGCCACATCAGGAACATTGTCCCGGTAACCAGACTTACAACAGCGGTGAAATAGAATGCAAAGCCTGGGTTTAACACCAGGCCCTGCATACCAGGCATATTCGGTAAACCGGTAGCAATACCGATTGACTGGAATATTGCCAGCACCAGAGTGCCGTAACGGGTGTACTGGCTAATCTTACGACGACCAGATTCCCCTTCTTTCTTCAGCTCTGCCAGCGCGGGGTGAACCACGGTAAGCAGCTGTATAATGATCGATGCCGAAATATACGGCATGATACCCAGCGCGAAGATAGAAGCACGGCTGAGAGCACCACCAGAGAACATGTTGAACATTTCAATGATGGTGCCTCGCTGTTGCTCAAGCAGTTTGGCAAGCACAGCGGCATCAATACCAGGGATCGGAATAAAAGAGCCAATACGAAACACAATCAGCGCACCGATAACAAACATCAGTCTGCGTTTCAGCTCGCCGAGGCCGCCTTTAGCACTTTGAAAATCTAATCCCGGTTGTTTTGCCATCTGCTACTTATTCCTCGATTTTACCGCCAGCAGCTTCGATAGCAGCACGAGCGCCTTTGGTGACACGCAGGCCGCTAACAGTTACCGGACGAGTTACCTCACCAGACAGGATCACTTTCGCGAACTCGATCTGAATACCGATAATGTTTGCTGCTTTCAGCGTGTTCAGGTCAACTACGTCGCCTTCAACTTTCGCCAGATCGGACAGACGAACTTCTGCCGTGATCATTGCTTTGCGAGAGGTGAAACCGAATTTCGGCAGACGACGGTATAACGGCATCTGACCACCTTCGAAACCACGACGTACGCCACCGCCAGAACGAGAGTTCTGACCTTTGTGACCACGACCGCCGGTTTTACCGAGGCCAGAACCGATACCACGACCCAGACGCTTAGACGCGTGCTTAGACCCTTCGGCCGGAGACAGAGTATTTAAACGCATCTCTTACTCCTCAACTTTAACCATGTAGGAAACCGCGTTGACCATACCACGTACAGCAGGAGTATCCTCGCGCTCTACGGTGTGGCCAATACGACGCAGACCCAGGCCAAGCAGCGTTGCCTTGTGTTTCGGCAGACGACCGATTGCACTGCGGGTTTGAGTTATTTTAATAGTCTTTGCCATGGTCAATTACCCCAGAATTTCTTCAACGGATTTACCACGCTTGGCAGCGACCATTTCTGGAGACTTCATATTCGCCAGGCCATCGATAGTTGCACGAACCACGTTAATCGGGTTTGTAGAACCATACGCTTTAGCCAGAACGTTATGAACTCCAGCGACTTCCAGAACGGCACGCATTGCACCGCCGGCGATAATACCGGTACCCTGGGAAGCCGGCTGCATGAACACACGAGAACCTGTGTGCACACCTTTAACAGGGTGCTGCAGGGTGCCGTGGTTCAGCGCGACGTTAATCATGTTGCGACGGGCTTTTTCCATCGCTTTCTGGATCGCTGCTGGAACTTCACGCGCTTTACCGTAACCAAAACCAATACGACCGTTACCGTCGCCTACCACTGTCAGAGCAGTGAAGGAGAAAATACGACCGCCTTTAACGGTTTTAGATACGCGATTTACCGCGATCAGCTTTTCCTGCAGTTCGCCAGCTTGTTTTTCGATGTGAGACATCTTACACCTCTACCTTAGAACTGAAGGCCAGCTTCACGGGCAGCATCTGCCAGTGCCTGGACACGACCATGATATTGGAAACCAGCACGGTCAAAAGCAACAACGGTGATGCCTTTTTCCAGTGCGCGCTCAGCGACAGCTTTACCTACAGCTGCAGCGGCGTCTTTGTTTCCAGTGTACTTCAGTTGCTCAGTGATAGCTTTTTCTACAGTAGATGCAGCTACCAGAACTTCAGAACCATTTGGAGCGATTACCTGTGCGTAAATATGACGCGGGGTACGATGTACCACCAGACGAGTCGCGCCCAGTTCCTTGAGCTTGTGACGTGCGCGGGTCGCACGACGGATACGAGCAGATTTCTTATCCATAGTGTTACCTTACTTCTTCTTAGCCTCTTTGGTACGCACGACTTCGTCGGCGTAACGAACACCCTTGCCTTTATAAGGCTCAGGACGACGGTAGGCGCGCAGATCAGCTGCAACCTGACCGATCACCTGCTTATCAGCGCCTTTCAGCACGATTTCAGTTTGAGTCGGACATTCAGCAGTGATACCCGCAGGCAGCTTATGCTCAACAGGGTGAGAGAAGCCCAGGGCTAAATTCACCACGTCGCCTTTAACGGCTGCACGATAACCTACACCAACCAGCTGCAGCTTCTTAGTGAAGCCTTCGGTAACACCGACAACCATTGAGTTCAACAACGCACGAGTGGTACCCGCTTGGGCCCACGCGTTTGCAAAACCTTCGCGCGGAGCGAAAGTCAGTGCATTTTCAGCGTGTTTTACTTCAACAGCATCGTTGATAGTACGAGTCAGCTCGCCGTTTTTACCTTTGATCGAAATAACCTGACCGTTGAGTTTTACCTCTACGCCTGCAGGAACAACGACCGGTGCTTTAGCAACACGAGACATTTTATTCCTCCAATTACGCTACGTAGCAGATAATTTCGCCACCAAGACCAGCCTGGCGCGCTGCACGATCAGTCATAACACCTTTAGAGGTAGAAACGACAGCAATACCCATACCGGCCATAACTTTAGGCAGCTCATCTTTTTTCTTATAGATGCGCAGGCCTGGGCGGCTGACTCGCTGAATGCTCTCTACCACAGCCTTGCCCTGGAAATACTTAAGAGTCAGTTCCAGTTCAGGCTTGATGTCGCCTTCAATTTTAAATTCTTCAATATAACCTTCTTCCTTCAGCACGTTGGCGATTGCCACTTTCAGCTTGGAGGAAGGCATGGTGACCGCAACTTTGTTCGCGGCCTGACCGTTACGGATACGGGTCAGCATATCCGCGATCGGATCTTGCATGCTCATCTGTCTCTACTCCCGTGATTCAATTGGTGACAATTACCAGCTAGCCTTTTTCAAGCCAGGCACTTCACCGCGCATGGCGGCTTCACGCAGCTTGATACGGCTCAACCCGAACTTGCCCACATAACCATGTGGACGACCAGTCTGGCGGCAGCGTTTACGCTGACGGGACGGGCTGGAATCACGCGGCAGAGTTTGCAGCTTGAGAACAGCGCTCCAACGGTCTTCGTCGGACGCGTTCACATCAGAAATGATAGCTTTCAATTCTGCGCGTTTAGCGAAGAATTTATCAGCCAAAGCAACGCGCTTTACTTCGCGTGCTTTCATTGATTGCTTAGCCATGAAGTAACCCTACCTTACTTGCGGAACGGGAAGTTAAAGGCAGCCAGCAGAGCACGGCCTTCATCATCAGATTTCGCAGTAGTGGTAATGGTAATATCCAAACCACGGACGCGATCGACTTTGTCGTAATCGATTTCTGGGAAGATGATCTGCTCACGGACACCCATGCTGTAGTTACCACGACCGTCGAAAGACTTAGCGGACAAGCCACGGAAGTCACGGATACGCGGTACAGCAATAGTGATCAGACGCTCAAGGAACTCCCACATGCGTTCGCCACGCAGAGTTACTTTACAGCCGATCGGATAGCCCTGACGGATTTTGAAGCCTGCAACAGATTTGCGTGCTTTGGTGATCAACGGCTTTTGACCGGAGATTGCTGTCAGGTCTGCTGCTGCATTATCCAGCAGTTTCTTGTCAGCGATCGCTTCACCAACACCCATGTTCAGGGTGATCTTCTCGACCCGAGGGACTTGCATGACAGAATTGTAGCTAAACTCAGTCATGAGTTTGTTAACTACTTCGTCTTTGTAGTAATCATGCAGTTTCGCCATCGTACTACTCCAAATTACTTGATAGTTTCGCTGTTAGACTTGAAGAAACGGACTTTTTTGCCGTCTTCGAATCTAAAGCCTACACGGTCAGCCTTGCCGGTTGCCGCGTTGAAGAGCGCAACGTTAGAAACTTGAATTGCAGCTTCTTTTTCAACGATGCCACCTGGTTGGTTCAGGGCCGGAACCGGCTTCTGATGTTTCTTAACCAGGTTGATACCTTCAACAATGATCTTGCCGGAAGACAGAACATTTTTTACTTTACCGCGTTTACCTTTGTCTTTACCGGTTAACACGATAACTTCGTCATCACGACGGATTTTCGCTGCCATGATTCGCTCCTTAGAGTACTTCTGGTGCCAGAGAGATAATTTTCATGAACTTCTCATTACGCAGTTCACGAGTTACCGGCCCAAAAATACGCGTGCCGATTGGCTGCTCGCTGTTATTGTTTAAAATAACGCATGCATTACCATCGAAGCGAATGACAGAACCGTCCGGGCGACGAACACCCTTCCTGGTGCGCACCACTACCGCTTTCAGCACATCGCCTTTCTTCACCTTACCGCGAGGAATTGCTTCCTTGATGGTAATCTTGATGATGTCGCCGACGCCTGCGTAGCGACGGTGCGAGCCACCCAGAACCTTGATACACATTACGCGACGTGCGCCGGAGTTGTCGGCCACGGTCAGCATAGTCTGTTCTTGGATCATTTCAGTGCTCCGCTAATGTCAACTACTACTTCGGGACCTGAAATTCAGGTCGTTAAAAAGCCCCATAAACGAGGGCGCGGCATTATAACACCGGTTCCTGTGAATGGGTAGAAAAAATAAACGGCTCATCGCTGAGCCGTTTATCTGTTTGAGAAGGCTTACTGTATTACAGAACCGCTTTCTCTACAACGCGAACCAGCGTCCAGGACTTAGTCTTGGACAGCGGACGGCATTCGCGGATTTCAACCACGTCACCGGTACCGCATTCGTTGTTCTCGTCATGTACGTGCAGTTTGGTCGTACGCTTGATGAATTTCCCGTAAATTGGGTGCTTCACAAAACGTTCGATGGCAACAACAATGGATTTCTCCATTTTGTCGCTGACAACGCGACCTTGCAGAGTACGGATTTTATCGGTCATTACGCACCCGCCTTCTGAGTCAGTAAAGTCTTAACACGAGCAACATCACGACGAACCTGCTTCAGCAGGTGAGTCTGTTGCAGCTGGCCACTTGCAGCCTGCATACGCAGGTTGAACTGCTCGCGCAGCAGGTTCAGCAGCTCGGTGTTCAGCTCTTCGACGCTCTTTTCACGCAGCTCTTTTGCTTTCATTACATCACCGTCTTAGTTACAAAGGTGGTTTTGATCGGCAGTTTCGCTGCTGCCAGCTTGAAGGCTTCACGGGCCAGCTCTTCAGGAACGCCGTCCATTTCATACAGGACTTTGCCCGGCTGGATTAAGGCAACCCAATACTCCACGTTACCTTTACCTTTACCCATACGCACTTCAAGCGGCTTTTCGGTGATCGGTTTGTCCGGGAATACACGGATCCAGATCTTACCCTGACGCTTAACTGCACGGGTCATTGCACGACGTGCTGCTTCGATCTGACGTGCAGTCAGACGACCACGGCCAACAGCTTTCAGACCGAAAGTGCCGAAGCTAACATCCGTACCCTGCGCCAGACCACGGTTGCGGCCTTTGTGCACTTTACGGAATTTTGTACGCTTTGGTTGTAACATCAGCGACTCTCCTTACTTACGGCCTTTACGCTGCTGCTTTTTAGGTTGAGCAGCCGGTTCCGGTTGTTCAACAGCAGCCATCCCACCCAGGATCTCACCTTTGAAGATCCACACTTTAACGCCGATTACACCATAAGTGGTGTGCGCTTCAGAGGTGTTGTAGTCAATGTCAGCACGCAGAGTGTGCAACGGCACGCGACCTTCACGGTACCATTCGGTACGTGCGATCTCGGCGCCGCCCAGACGGCCGCTAACTTCAACTTTAATACCTTTAGCGCCCAGACGCATGGCGTTCTGTACAGCACGCTTCATAGCACGACGGAACATAACACGACGTTCCAGCTGTGAAGTGATGCTGTCAGCAACCAGTTTTGCGTCCAGTTCAGGCTTACGTACTTCGGCGATATTGATCTGTGCAGGAACGCCAGCGATATCCGCTACGACCTTGCGCAGTTTTTCAACGTCTTCGCCTTTCTTACCGATAACGATGCCAGGGCGAGCGGTGTGAATAGTCACACGGATGCTCTTAGCTGGACGCTCGATAACGATACGAGATACAGACGCTTTAGCCAGTTCCTTAGTCAGGTACTGACGTACTTTAAAATCGCTGTCCAGGTTGTCAGCGAATTCTTTGGTGTTCGCAAACCAAGTAGAGTTCCATGGTTTTACAATACCCAGGCGAATACCATTAGGATGTACTTTCTGACCCATTGCTAGTCTCCAGAGTCTCAGCGATCGGACACAACCACAGTAATGTGGCTGGTGCGCTTCAGGATGCGATCTGCACGACCTTTTGCACGAGGCATAATGCGCTTCATGCTAGGGCCTTCGTCTACGAAGATTTTCGCGACTTTCAGATCGTCAATGTCAGCGCCATCGTTGTGTTCAGCGTTAGCAATGGCAGATTCCAGTACTTTCTTAACCAATACAGCCGCTTTCTTGTTGGTGTAGGTCAGAATATCCAGAGCCTGCGACACTTTCTTACCGCGAATCAGGTCAGCAACAAGGCGAACCTTCTGAGCAGAAGAACGAGCATGGCGATGTTGAGCTAAAGTTTCCATCTCTTCCTCCTACCTTATTTCTTCTTCGCTTTTTTATCAGCAGCGTGGCCGCGATAAGTACGAGTCGGTGCGAATTCACCCAGCTTGTGGCCGACCATTTCGTCGGAAACAAAGACTGGAACGTGCTGACGACCATTATGGACAGCGATGGTCAAACCGATCATGTTAGGAAAGATCGTTGAACGACGGGACCAAGTGCGCAGGGGCTTCTTGTCACCGCTTTCCACCGCTTTCTCTACCTTCTTCAGCAAGTGCAGGTCAATAAAAGGACCTTTCTTGAGAGAACGTGGCATGGCTTATCCTCTAAAATTATTTGCTACGGCGACGTACGATAAATTTATCAGTACGCTTGTTGCTGCGGGTCTTCTTACCTTTGGTCTGAACGCCCCACGGAGAAACCGGGTGCTTACCAAAGTTACGACCTTCACCACCACCATGTGGGTGGTCTACTGGGTTCATCGCAGTACCGCGAACGGTAGGACGAACACCACGCCAGCGAGCAGCACCCGCTTTACCCAGAACGCGCAGCATATGCTCAGCGTTGCCAACTTCGCCCAGGGTCGCGCGGCAGTCAGCTTCGACTTTACGCATTTCACCAGAACGCAGACGCAGGGTAACGTAAGCACCATCACGCGCAACGATCTGCACGTAGGTACCAGCGGAACGTGCCAGCTGACCGCCTTTACCAGGTTTCATTTCTACGTTATGAACAGTAGAACCAACCGGGATGTTGCGCATCGGCAGGGTGTTACCAGCTTTGATTGCAGCATCAACGCCAGACTGAATCTGGTCGCCAGCTTTCAGGCCTTTAGGGGCCAGGATGTAACGGCGTTCGCCATCTTTGTACAGAACCAGCGCGATATTCGCGGAACGGTTCGGATCGTACTCAAGACGCTCAACAACTGCCGGGATACCATCTTTGTTGCGTTTAAAGTCAACAATACGGTAAGCCTGCTTGTGACCACCACCGATATGACGGGTAGTGATACGACCATTGTTGTTACGGCCACCGGATTTGCTGTTTTTTTCCAGCAACGGAGCAAAAGGCTTGCCCTTATGCAGCTCAGGGTTAACCACTTTAACTACGTGGCGACGACCCGGAGATGTCGGTTTACATTTAACAACTGCCATTGTCTTTCTCCTCCGACTTACTCAGCGCCGCCGACGAAGTCCAGGTTCTGGCCTTCCTTCAGGGTGACGTAAGCTTTTTTCCAGTCGCTACGACGACCAACACGCTGTCCGTGACGTTTAGTTTTCCCTTTAACAACCAGGGTGTTCACGTCTTTAACTTCAACTTCGAACAGCTTCTGTACAGCAGCAACGATCTCTGCTTTGGTCGCGTCTTTCGCAACTTTGAGTACGATGGTATTGGTTTTTTCCATCGCGGTAGATGCTTTTTCAGATACGTGCGGTGCACGCACTACTTTCAGCAGACGTTCTTCACGGATCATGCCAGCATCTCCTCAACTTGCTTAACTGCTTCCGCAGTCATAACGACTTTGTCGAAGGCGATCAGGCTAACTGGGTCGATTGCTGCTACATCGCGCACGTCAACCTTGTGCAGGTTGCGAGCTGCCAGGAACAGATTCTCATCCAGTTCACCGGTCACGATCAGCACATCTTCCAGAGCCATATCTTTCAGTTTCTGAGCCAGCAGCTTGGTTTTCGGTGCTTCAACAGAGAACTGCTCAACAACGATCAGACGATCCTGACGTACCAGTTCGGACAGGATGCTTTTCAGCGCGCCGCGGTACATCTTTTTGTTAACTTTTTGACTGTGGTCCTGCGGGCGTGCAGCGAAGGTTACGCCACCGGAACGCCAGATCGGGCTCTTGATAGAACCTGAACGCGCACGGCCGGTACCTTTCTGGCGCCACGGCTTTTTGCCGGAACCAGTTACTTCAGCACGGGTCTTCTGAGCACGAGTACCCTGACGAGCACCAGCTGCATAAGCAACAACAACCTGGTGTACCAGCGCTTCGTTGAAGTCACGACCGAAGGTAGTTTCGGAAACAGTCAGCGCGCTTTGCGCGTCTTTCAATACTAATTCCATTGCTATCCCCTTACGCCTTCACAGCTGGTTTAACGATCAGGTCGCTACCGGTTGCACCCGGAACAGCACCTTTCACCAGCAGCAGGTTGCGCTCAGCGTCAACACGTACTACGTCCAGGCTCTGAACGGTCACACGTTCGTTACCCAGCTGGCCTGCCATTTTCTTGCCTTTGAACACTTTGCCCGGAGTCTGGTTCTGACCGATAGAACCCGGAACGCGGTGAGACAAGGAGTTACCGTGAGTAGCGTCCTGGGTACGGAAGTTCCAGCGCTTAACGGTACCTGCGAAACCTTTACCTTTAGAGGTACCGGTTACGTCAACTTTTTTAACTTCAGCAAACAGCTCAACGCTAATGTCCTGACCTACGGTGAACTCTTCGCCTTCAGCAAGGCGGAATTCCCACAGACCACGGCCAGCTTCAACGCCAGCTTTAGCGAAGTGACCAGCTTCCGGCTTGGTTACGCGGTTAGCTTTTTTAGCACCGGTGGTAACCTGAACTGCACGGTAGCCGTCGTTAGCCAGGTCTTTAACCTGAGTAACACGGTTTGCTTCAACTTCAATTACGGTTACTGGGATAGAAACGCCATCTTCAGTGAAGATACGGGTCATACCCACTTTTTTACCGACTAAACCAATCATTGTTTCAACCTCTCAATCGTCAATGACCTGATTAACCCAGGCTGATCTGCACGTCTACACCGGCAGCCAGATCCAGACGCATCAGAGCATCAACGGTTTTCTCAGTTGGCTCAACGATGTCAACCAGACGCTTGTGAGTGCGGATCTCGTACTGATCGCGCGCGTCTTTGTTGACGTGCGGGGAGATCAGAACGGTAAAGCGCTCTTTGCGGGTCGGCAGCGGGATCGGACCACGGACTTGCGCACCAGTGCGCTTAGCAGTCTCGACGATTTCCGCAGTTGATTGATCGATCAGACGATGATCAAACGCTTTAAGGCGGATACGGATTCTTTGGTTCTGCATGAGACCAGAGCTCCAATTATTTTATAGACGAAAAAAATTACTACTCGCACCCATTACGATTGATGGGGGAGTGTAATCGTTCATACATAGTCCCCCAATTGGGGACATTGTTTGATAGCAACTGAATCTCTTCAACTGACTACTATCGGGGTTCATATCGAACCAGCTGTCTATAAAGACAGCCCGCGCATTATACGGGTTTCCAACGCGCTTGCAAGCTGCCCGGGTCGAAATTTCGCCGATTCCCTGAATTTAGTTTTTCAGCGGGGCACAGATGGCGTATTCCGGCCTCTTTGCGAGAGGCTGCGCAGCATTCATCTCCGATATCTATTATTTCTTGGCCAGGAGAACCTGACGGGCCAGGATGCTGCAACCTATTGGCCAGCGAGTTGAAAACATGACAAACAGCGGCGACACACTCTTCTGGCTATTGATGGCCGGCACGCTACTCTATTTTGCTTTGGCTCTGGCGCTTAGCCTCATCGACATTCGAAGCCAGCTGCTGCCCGACAGACTCACCCTTCCCCTGCTCTGGCTGGGATTACTTTTCCATTGCCTGATGGATCCTCGCACCGTGGATGATGCCGTTTATGGCGCGGCCGCAGGTTATCTTTCTCTGTGGGTCGTGTTTCAGCTATTCCGCTGGAAAACCGGGCAGGAGGGGCTGGGCTATGGCGACTTCAAGTTACTGGCGGCAATCGGGGCGTGGAACAGCTGGCAAAGCCTTCCGGTAGTGATTACGGCGGCATCGCTGTTGGGCCTGGCTTCAGTGGGCTTCATTTATATCGCTAAACAACGGCTGCTAAAAACTATACCGTTTGGACCGTGCCTGGCGGCTGCGGGTTGGGGGGAGTTCGTCTGGCAGGCGTTCTGGTGAGGTGCTGTATGCAGACAGAGGGTGAGCCCCTCTGTCCGGGCTGTCCTGGGCTATTCGTCGCGTATCTGCGCCTGCAGATAGTTCTGGATACCCAGCTTCTGAATCAAATCCAGTTCCGTCTCAAGCCAGTCAATATGGCCTTCTTCATCGGCCAGGATTTCAATCATCAAATCACGACTGACGTAATCATGAACCTTATCGGCGTAAGCTATTGCCTCACGCAAATCCTTCACGCCATCCAGCTCAAGCTTCAGGTCGGAGCGCAACATTTCTTCGACATCTTCACCGATGCCCAACTTGCCAAGATCCTGTAGATTCGGTAGCCCTTCAAGAAACAGAATACGCTCGATGTATTTATCTGCGTGCTTCATTTCATCAATGGACTCATGATACTCGACGTCGTTAAGACGTTTTAAACCCCAGTTTTTGAACATGCGGGCATGCAGAAAATACTGGTTAATTGCGACAAGCTCGTTTCCCAATAATTTATTGAGATAATTTATTATCTTAACATCACCTTTCATTTTGACTTCCTCCGCTTCCACTACATGAAGCGTAGATGTCGCACAGAGTAAGTCAAAAAAATGGGCGTATTTTAAGCGATCTCTTTAAATTCCGGGATCTGCATCAGTTCATCCTGCATGATTTCTCGCGCCTGACGAACACACTTTCCACACTGGTTTCCAACCGGGATAAATTTTTTAAGCTGCTGAAAAGACTGAGGATGGTGCTGCCGCACCGCCTGACGAATTGTCTTATCGCTTACACCGTTACACAAGCAAACGTACATAATCACTCCCGCTCAAAAATTGCGCAAAGTGTAAATGAGAATGATTGGCTTTACAAGGGTTGCCGCATGGCAGAATGCTAAGAAAAGTGGCTAAATGCAAATTGAGGGACGAACGGAGTTCAGGGGGATATTTAGAGCATAAAAAAGGGCATCCGAAGATGCCCTTTTCTTGCACATTGTGTCAAAGATTATCCGCGATTAAGCGATAACTTTAGCAACAACGCCCGCGCCAACAGTACGGCCGCCTTCACGGATTGCGAAACGCAGACCGTCATCCATCGCGATTGGGTGGATCAGGGTAACAACCATTTTGATGTTGTCGCCAGGCATTACCATCTCAACGCCTTCTGGCAGTTCGATGGTACCGGTCACGTCAGTTGTACGGAAGTAGAACTGTGGACGGTAGCCTTTGAAGAACGGAGTATGACGGCCGCCTTCGTCTTTGGACAGGATGTACACTTCAGATTCGAACTTGGTGTGTGGCTTGATAGAGCCTGGCTTAGCCAGTACCTGACCACGTTCGATTTCTTCACGTTTGATACCACGCAGCAGAACACCAACGTTCTCACCAGCACGGCCTTCGTCCAGCAGTTTGCGGAACATTTCAACGCCGGTACAGGTAGATTTCGCAGTATCTTTGATACCAACGATTTCAACTTCTTCACCAACTTTGATGATACCGCGCTCTACACGACCGGTAACAACGGTACCACGGCCGGAGATGGAGAATACGTCTTCGATTGGCAGCAGGAACGGCTTATCGATAGCACGCTCTGGCTCAGGGATGTAAGAATCCAGGTAGCCAGCCAGCTCAACGATTTTAGCTTCCCACTCTGCTTCGCCTTCCAGCGCTTTCAGAGCAGAACCACGAACGATTGGAGTATCGTCGCCCGGGAAGTCGTACTGGGACAGAAGTTCACGAACTTCCATTTCTACCAGTTCCAGCAGCTCTTCGTCATCAACCATGTCGCATTTGTTCAGGAACACGATGATGTACGGAACGCCAACCTGACGACCCAGCAGGATGTGCTCACGGGTCTGTGGCATTGGGCCATCAGTCGCAGCAACAACCAGGATAGCGCCGTCCATCTGAGCAGCACCGGTGATCATGTTTTTAACGTAGTCGGCGTGCCCTGGGCAGTCAACGTGCGCGTAGTGGCGAGTCGGGGTGTCATATTCAACGTGGGAAGTGTTGATGGTGATACCACGAGCTTTTTCTTCTGGTGCGTTATCGATCTGGTCGAATGCACGAGCAGAACCACCGTAGGTTTTAGCCAGAACGGTAGTGATTGCAGCAGTCAGAGTGGTTTTACCGTGGTCAACGTGGCCGATAGTACCAACGTTGACGTGCGGTTTTTTACGTTCAAATTTTTCTTTAGACACGGCTATATTCCTTACTATTGTGCTCGCCCCTCGTGGAGAGAGCACGGGATCATTGTGTTAAAAGCGTTGGCTTATTTGCCACGAGCTTCGATTACGGCCTGAGCAACGTTGTTAGGTGCGTCATCATACTTCAGGAATTCCATGGAGTAAGATGCACGACCTTTGGTCAGAGAACGCAGCTGAGTTGCGTACCCGAACATTTCAGACAACGGAACTTCAGCATGAATCTGTACGCCAGTAGCGTTAGATTCCTGGCCTTTCAGCTGACCACGACGACGGCTAAGGTCACCGATAACGTCACCAGTGTTCTCTTCCGGAGTCTCAACTTCAACCTTCATGATAGGCTCAAGCAGAACTGGTTTAGCTTTCTTAAAGCCATCTTTAAAGGCAATAGAAGCGGCCAGTTTAAACGCCAGCTCGGAGGAGTCAACGTCGTGGTAAGAACCGAAGTGCAGACGCACGCCGAGATCGACTACCGGGTAGCCCGCCAGAGGACCAGATTTCAGCTGCTCCTGGATGCCTTTATCAACAGCAGGGATGTATTCGCCAGGAATCACACCACCTTTGATGTCGTTGATGAACTCGTAACCTTTAGGGTTAGAGCCCGGCTCCAGTGGGTACATGTCGATAACAACATGACCGTACTGACCACGACCACCAGACTGCTTGGCGTGTTTACCTTCGATATCGGTAACTTTCGCGCGAATCGCTTCACGGTAAGCAACCTGTGGTTTACCGACGTTCGCTTCAACGTTGAACTCACGCTTCATACGGTCAACGATGATGTCGAGGTGCAGCTCACCCATACCCGCGATGATGGTCTGGTTAGATTCTTCATCAGTCCATACGCGGAATGATGGGTCTTCTTTAGCCAGACGGCCCAGAGCCAGACCCATTTTTTCCTGGTCAGCTTTGGTTTTCGGCTCAACGGCGATGGAGATTACCGGTTCAGGGAATTCCATACGCTCCAGAATGATCACGTTGTCCGGATCACAGATGGTATCACCTGTAGTCACGTCTTTCAGGCCGATTGCCGCAGCAATGTCGCCCGCGCGAACTTCTTTGATCTCTTCACGTTTGTTAGCGTGCATCTGAACGATACGACCGAAACGCTCACGAGCCGATTTAACCGGGTTGTATACGGTATCACCGGAGTTAACCACGCCAGAGTACACGCGGAAGAACGTCAGGTTACCTACGAACGGGTCGGTAGCGATTTTGAATGCCAGAGCAGCAAATGGCTCTTCGTCGCTAGCGTGACGCTCAGATGGAGTGTCTTTACCGTCGTCCAACATACCGTTGATAGCAGGTACGTCAGTTGGTGCTGGCAGGTAATCAATTACCGCATCCAGCATCGCCTGAACACCTTTGTTCTTAAATGCAGAACCACAGGTAACCAGGATGATTTCGTTGTTCAGAACGCGCTGACGCAGAGCAGTCTTGATTTCTTCCTCGGTCAGCTCTTCGCCGCCCAGGTATTTTTCCATCAGCTCTTCAGAAGCTTCTGCAGCGGACTCGATCAGGTTCTGGTGCCATTCGTCAGCCAGGTCCTGCATGTCAGCCGGGATATCTTCGTATTCGAAGGTAACGCCCTGATCTGCATCGTTCCAGTTGATGGCTTTCATTTTCACCAGGTCGATAACGCCGGTGAAACCTTCTTCAGCACCAATTGCCAGCTGAAGCGGAACAGGGTTCGCGCCCAGGCGGGATTTGATCTGGCCTACAACTTTCAGGAAGTTTGCACCCATACGGTCCATTTTGTTAACGAACGCGATGCGTGGAACTTTGTATTTGTTAGCCTGACGCCATACGGTTTCAGACTGTGGCTGAACACCACCAACTGCGCAGTAAACCATTACTGCACCGTCAAGAACACGCATGGAACGTTCAACTTCGATGGTGAAGTCAACGTGCCCTGGGGTGTCGATGATGTTTACGCGGTGCGGTTCATACTGCTTAGCCATACCAGACCAGAATGCAGTAGTTGCAGCGGAGGTAATGGTAATACCACGCTCCTGCTCCTGCTCCATCCAGTCCATGGTTGCAGCGCCGTCATGAACTTCACCGATTTTGTGGTTTACACCGGTGTAGAACAGAATACGTTCGGTAGTAGTGGTTTTACCGGCGTCGATGTGTGCACTGATACCGATGTTGCGGTAGCGTGCAATGGGTGTTGTACGAGCCATTTGATTCCTCTATATCCTGGGACGTTCAAGTTAAGTAACCCAAAGCGGGCAGCTCACATGAAGCACCCGCTCTGGGACTAACACTACGAAGGATTTGTTACCAACGGTAGTGAGCGAACGCCTTGTTGGCTTCTGCCATACGGTGAACGTCTTCACGTTTCTTAACTGCAGTACCTTTGTTTTCTGCAGCATCAGACAGTTCATTCGCCAGGCGCAGAGCCATGGATTTATCACCGCGTTTACGAGCAGCTTCTACGATCCAACGCATTGCCAGGGCATTACGACGAACCGGACGAACTTCAACTGGAACCTGATAAGTAGAACCACCAACGCGGCGGGACTTAACTTCGACGGTCGGACGGACGTTGTCCAGAGCGACTTCGAATGCTTCCAGCTCGTTTTTACCAGAACGCTGAGCCAGGGTTTCCAGCGCGGTATAAACGATAGATTCTGCGGTAGATTTCTTACCATCTACCATCAGGATATTTACAAATTTGGCCAGCAGTTCTGATCCGAACTTAGGATCCGGCAGAATTTTACGCTGACCAATGACGCGACGACGTGGCATGGGAATACTCCGTTGTTAATTCAGGATTGTCCAAAACTCAAAGAGTTTATTTTGACATTTATTTAAAACGTTTGGCCTTACTTAACGGAGAACCATTAAGCCTTAGGACGCTTCACGCCATACTTGGAGCGAGATTGCTTACGGTCTTTAACGCCGGAGCAGTCAAGCGCACCACGAACGGTGTGGTAACGAACACCTGGCAAGTCTTTTACACGACCACCACGGATCAGGATCACGGAGTGTTCCTGCAGGTTGTGACCTTCACCGCCGATGTAGGAGGTGACTTCAAAACCGTTAGTCAAACGCACACGGCAAACTTTACGCAGTGCGGAGTTTGGTTTCTTAGGAGTGGTGGTATATACACGGGTACATACACCACGTTTCTGCGGGCAAGCTTCCAGCGCAGGCACGTTGCTTTTTGCAACTTTGCGCGCGCGTGGTTTGCGAACCAGCTGGTTAACTGTTGCCATTAAATAGCTCCTGGTTTTAGCTTTTGCTTCGTAAACACGTAATAAAACGGCCTCATATAATATGAGGACGCAGAATTTTAGGGCTGAGCCGAAAAGGTGTCAAGAAATATACAACAATCTGCCATCACCAGGCGAACTGCTGGTCGTGTTTTACCGCTAATCTGACGAAATCAGTATAGCTGACACACTCAACTTTGGATGAAATTTGAGCAATCAGGCCACGGGCCTCGATATCTTCCTGCAGAGCGCTTACAGAGATGGGGGCGCTAAGCAGTAATTCAAGCGCCCTGCTGTTACCGAGCGCGGCAATCACGCCGTCCTCAATCAGCAACAGGTCATCTCCGGGCTGCATAAAGCGCAATATTTCAGCTAGATCGCACTGAAACGGCGAGTGACGTAGGGTATGGAGCATGGGCGCCTCAGAAAGTTAATACCACATCGAACTGGTTCAGCTTTTCGCGCAAAACATCGGACGCCAGCGGTTCAGCTTCGATAACCCACGGCGACTCGGTCGATAAGCCGCGCTCGCACAGAGAGTCTGCGCACAGAAAGCATTGCTCGATATCGTAAAGCGGCAGAACACGGAAAGTAGCAATGTAATCCCGCCCCAGCACCTTCGCAGGCTGCTGGCCCGGCAACAGTTGCAAAACGCCATCGCCGATAAAGAACACGCCGATATCCTCAGAAAGCGCGGAGGTAGCTAGCAGCGCATCTAAACCTTCACGACCGGCCGTACTGCCGTGCGGCGCCGTGCGAAAAACAAATGCGACACGCTTCATCAGAATTGCACCATTCTTTCGCAGGTGAGCGCGGCTTCCGCCAGCGCGCCGAGGCCGCTCAGCGTAAATCCCGGCTGAAGATTATTACCGCTTAGCCCCAGCGACTTCGCCTGCTCTTCATCCGTCACTCCGCGGCGCAGCGCCGCCGCAACACAGATATGCAGCGCTACGCCATGCTGCTGGTTCAGCGCCTGCCACTCGCGCACCAGGTCAACTTCATCGCTGGCCGGAGAAGTTAGCTGGTTCGCGTTATAAATACCTTCGCGATAGAAAAAAATACTCTCCAGCGTATGCCCTTCCGCCAACAGCGCACGGGCAAACAGCAGCGCGCTGCTCGCCTGCTGCGTACCGTAAGCGGGGCCGGTAACCATTAACGCAAACCGCATTACTTGTCCTGGCCGAGGAAATCGCCATTTTTGAACTGGCGAATGTAGAGATAAACCGTGTGCTTGGAGATGTTCAGGCGATCTGCCACCTGGTTAATCGCATCTTTAATATCGAAGATGCCCTTCTCGTACAGATTCAAAACTATCTGGCGATTTTTCGCGTTATTTGACACGTTGCGATCGGCGTTCACCTCTTCGATTGTGAACTCAAGGGTTTGCATCACAAGGTCTTCAACGGAAGAAGCGAAGTTAACCGAAGACGGCACTTCCTGATCCTGAGTCTCAGGCGGAATGAAGGTCGACATAATCTGGGAGAACGGAACATCGAGGTTCATGTTGATACACAGCAGGCCAATCACGCGCTGGTCACGGTTGCGGATAGCAATCGTCACCGACTTCATCAGCACTCCGCTTTTGGCGCGGGTAAAGTAACATCTGGACACGCTGCTGTCGGCGCCGGTCATATCGTGCAGCATACGCAGCGCCAGGTCGGTAATCGGCGAGCCGATTTTTCGCCCGGTATGCTCACCGTTGGCAATACGAATTGCCGAGCATTTCAGATCCTGCAGAGAATGCAGAACGATTTCGCAATGTGAACCAATCAGCATCGCTAACCCGTCCACCACCGCTTCATAGGATTTTAAGATTTCGAAGTCGGTTTGCTCAAAAGGACGCTGGTCCAGTAAATCGAGTTCACTGGTTTCGTTGGTTAAAAGCGAATTGGACATGTAAAAATACCACCCTCTAATGAGAGCCTGTCGCGCTTTATTGGTGTCAGGGCAGACTCATACTCGGTTGAAACGCTGCCCGCTAAGGTAATACAACGTCAGACGTGCTTTCCAGTCTTTATTCTAGCCTGGATGGGTCAGATGGCCGAAGTGGGAGCCTGAAAACAAAACCGCCGCCCGGAGGGCGGCGGTGGAGACGGTCAGCAAATTATTTGCTTTTTGCCGCGTCGCCGGCTTTGGCGGCCGCTGCTGCATCAGGCTTAGCGTCAGCTTTTGGTGCCTGTTTGATGTCCAGCAGTTCAACTTCGAACACCAGCGTAGAGTTAGCCGGAATGCCCGGAACGCCGGTTTTACCGTAAGCCAGCTCCGGTGGGATAACCAGCTCGATTTTGCCACCTTTCTTGATGTTTTTCAGGCCTTCGGTCCAGCCAGGGATAACACCGTCAAGACGGAAGGAAAGCGGCTCGCCGCGGGTATAGGAGTTGTCGAACTCTTTACCGTCGATAAGCGTACCTTTGTAATTTACTACCACGGTATCGGTATCTTTCGGCGCATCGCCGGTGCCTTCTTTCTCTACTTTGTACAGCAGGCCGGTAGAAGAGGTTTTCACGCCTTTCTGTTTAGCGAAAGTGTCGCGGTAGGCTTTGCCTTTGTCCGCATTTTCTTTAGCGTCTTTTTCCATCTTCTCCTGAGCGGAGGCTTTTACGCGGGTTTCAAACGCCTGCAGGGTTTTCTCAATTTCCTGGTCAGAGAGTTTGCTCTTGTCGGCAAACGCGTCCTGCACGCCTGCGATCAGCTGAGCTTTATCCAGGGTGATGCCCAGTTTTTCCTGCTCTTTAAGGGAGTTTTCCATGTAACGGCCAAGCGATGCGCCCAGTGCGTAGGCTGCTTTCTGGTCATCGTTCTTAAAGGCGGCTTTGCTGTCGGCCTGAGCGGCGGCAGGAGCGGCATCCTTTGCGGCAGCCGGAGCAGCAAACGCAGGAGCATTAAGGACAACGGCCATCGTGGTCGCCAGAAGCGTTACTTTAAATAATGATTTCATCCATTTCTCCAGGGCCGGGGCCTCTCACCCCAGGGTTTCAAATAAACTAAGTGACGTACTATAACGTCGTGAAAGAAATCTACACAATCTCTCAGTACGTTATCGAGTCAAATTCAGATTCTTTTTGTTTAAAGAAGTTTCCTTCCACGTGCATCTGCGCTGTAAAGCTGAGTCATTTTCAGTAAAATCGCCGCATCTTGTCCATCGAGCAGGCAGAAAGAGGAATCGCCATGCACACTAAATCCACCGAACAGCGGCTGGAAGAGCTCGAAAGTCGTCTCGCGTTTCAGGAGATAACGATTGAAGAGTTGAACCAGACCGTCACGGCGCACGAACTTGAGATGGCCAAACTACGCGAGCATTTCCGTCTGCTGGTTGAAAAGCTAAAGGCCAGCCAGCCGTCAATGGTTGCTTCTGAGGCGGAAGAGACGCCGCCGCCGCATTACTGAATTGCGGGCATAAAAAAAGCGGTGATTGGTATCACCGCTTTTTTCTTTTGCTGCAATTAGTGGCAGCCGCACCCGCCGTTACCGCAACCACCTTTACCGTGCTCATGGTCGTGATCGTGGCCGTGACCGCCGCAGCAGCCGTCGTGATCGTGGTCATGGTGATGGTCGTGTTCGCCGTGAACGTGGCCGTGAGCCAGCTCTTCTTCGGTCGCTTCGCGGATCGCCACAACTTCAACGTTGAATTTCAGGTTCTGACCAGCCAGCATGTGGTTACCGTCAACCACTACGTGCTCGTCTTCCACTTCGGTAATTTCTACCGGCACCGGGCCCTGATCGGTTTCCGCCATGAAGCGCATACCAACTTGCAGTTCGTCAACGCCCATGAAGACGTCTTTCGGTACGCGCTGCACCAGGTTTTCGTCATACTGGCCGTAAGCGTCGTTTGCGCCCACTTCAACGTCAAATTTATCGCCAACTTCGTGACCGTCCAGCGCTGTTTCCAGGCCAGAAATCAGGGAGCCGTGGCCGTGCAGGTAGTCCAGCGGCGCGCTCACCGGAGACTCATCGACCAACACACCGTCTTCTGTACGTACCTGATAAGCCAGGCTGACCACCAGGTCTTTTGCTACTTTCATGATATCTCCTGAACGAGCGTGGGGAAAAAACTGGCGCAGATTGTAACGGAAATCTGCGCCGCTGTACCCTCTAGCTTAAAAAAAGCTGCCTCATCCCGCTAGTCAGGATGAAAAATCCCTATCACTTGTTCCTGTTCGCGAACGTGCTCGCGAACCTGCTTATCCGCCTCGCGCATCTGGTGGCCGCACTTAACACATTCAACGATATCAACATTGTTCTCGCGCCACAGGGCGAGAGAATCCTTAGCCTGGCACTTGGGACAAACCGCTCCGGCAATAAAACGTTTACGCACTGACATTGGCTTCACCTGATGTTCTGAAAAAGAGGGAAAAAGCGTGGTTTTTCCCTCTTTTTGGTTATCTGGCGAAAATCAATAAATTGATTTTCCTGGTTTATTTCTTGCTTCCGCCGATCAAATCTCTATCGTAGGTATTTCTTCAACGGGCTGGCTTACTATTCAAATTCATCCCAGCCGTCCAGCTGGCGCCGTTCTTGCTGCATTTCTCGCTCAAAAATCTCCTCCAGTTCGCGGCGGGCTTCACGCACCCTGGAAATCTGCGCAGTGTCGGTATGGATGGGCATCAGCTCGCGCAGCATGCGCATATCCAGACGGCGGAAGTGCAGCTGAGCGCGGTGCGCCTGATGCGGATGCATACCCAGAGTTAACAGCGCCTTACGCCCGAGTTCAAGGGCGCTGGAGAAGGTTTCACGCGAGAACAGTTTAACCCCGGCCTGGAGCAATTCGTGCGCCTCAACGCGCCCGCGAGCGCGGGCCAGAATGGCCAGATGTGGAAAGTGCTGTTGACAGAGATGCACAATCCGCATCGTATCTTCCGGCTCATTACAGGTAATGACGATGGATTTTGCCGCCTCTGCGCCAGCCGAACGCAGCAGTTCCAGCTCGGTCGCGTCGCCGTAATAGACTTTATAGCCGTATTTGCGCATCAGGCTTACCGCACTTATGTCGCGTTCCAGCACCGTAATGCGCATTTTATTGGCCATCAGCAAACGGCCAATAACCTGCCCGAAACGCCCAAAACCAACGATAATGACCTGCGGCTGATCGTCTTCCACATAAGGGGCTTCATCCGTCTCTTCGCCGCTATTAAAGCGCCGAGCCAGAATGGCATCCACGCCTTTCATCAACAGCGGCGTAGTCATCATCGACAGCGTAACAGTCACCAGCAGGAGCGGCATTTGCTCGCCCTGAAAAAGCTTCTGCGAGGCCGCGGCGGAAAACAGCACGAAGGCAAACTCCCCGCCCTGGCTCAGTACGCCAGCAAACTGGAGCCGCTCAGAGCTACGTAGGCCGTAGACGCGTGACAGGCCGTACAAAATGGAAGCCTTCACCGCCACCAGCCCAAGCACGCTAACCGCTATCCACAGCAAATGGGTAAACAACACACCAAGATTCAGGGCCATGCCCACCGAGATAAAGAACAGCCCCAGCAGCAACCCTTTAAAGGGATCGATAGCGATTTCCAGCTCGTGGCGATACTCGCTTTCCGCCAGTAGTACGCCAGCCAGAAACGTCCCCAGAGCCATTGAGAAACCGAGCGCGTCCATAAATAGCGCCGAGCCAAGCACCAATAACAGCGACGCGGCGGTAAACACTTCGCGCACGCCGGAGCTGGCGATAAAGCGAAACACCGGGCGCAGCAGGTAACGTCCGCCCAGCAACATGCCGATAAACGCCAGCGCCTTGAGCCCGACTTTAATCCAGTCGGTATGATTATCGCCATTTCCCGCCAGCAAAGGCACCAACGCCAGCGCCGGAATAACCGCGAGATCCTGGAATAACAACACCGAAAAACCCAGCTGCCCGGACTCATTGCGGTTCATGCCCTTGTCGCGCATCAGCTGCAGCGCCATTGCCGTAGAGGACATAGCGAGACCAATCCCGCCGATGACCGCCGCCTGCCAGGAGAAATCTGTCAGCATCAGCAGGCCGCCCAGCACCACGGCGCTTAAAATAACCTGTGCCGCGCCGACGCCGAATATCGAACGCCTGAGCTGCCACAGCTTAGAGGGATTCAGTTCAAGGCCGATGATAAACATCAGAAACACAACGCCAAGCTCGGAGAAGTGCAGGATTTCATCGACGTCGCTGATAAAACCCAGGCCCCATGGGCCAATCGCTATCCCGGCCAGCAAATAGCCCAGCACCGCGCCAATGCCGAGGCGGGCCGCAATCGGCACCGCCACCACCGCCGCAAACAGAAACAGCACGCCGGCTAACAATAAATCAGAACCTTCCATTAGCGGCCTCCCATCGGCAGCGGATTCGCCAGCCATTCGCCATAGGCTTTTGCATGGTTTTCCAGCTCCTGCTTAGACTGGCGGCGAGCCCAGTAAACGACGATAGGCGTCATCCAGTGCATTTTGCACATCGCGGCAGTCAGCTCAAAAGGGCGCAAAATTTCAGTCAGCGGAAAGCGGTTATAGCCATCGTAGCGGTAGGCACCTTCCGGCTCACCGGTCGTTATCACGCTGCGCCAGTACTTTCCCGCCAGCGCATTGCCCCCCACTCCGCTGGCAAAATCGCGGCTCAGAACGCGATCCATCCACTCTTTCAGTAACGCAGGGCAACTATAGGTGTAGAGAGGGTGTTGAAAAACAATGACATCGTGCTCCAGCAGCAATGACTGTTCGTGATAAATGTCGATAAAAAAATCAGGATAGTGCGCGTAAAGATCGTGCACGGTAACATTTGCAAGCTGCAGAGCCGGTTTGAGCAAAACCCGGTTGGCAACCGAGTCCTGGGATTCCGGATGGGTATATAGCAGCAAAACTTTCGGCGGCTGCGACATCATTACCCTCCAGGGCGTCGTCATAGTCATTATTTTGGGCTACCATGCAGCCCGACCTGTTGCCGAGGCGACATGTTAACGAATTACAATGACAATTTAACATACTCTGAACATACGGCGCTTTATGATTGTTTTCTCCTCGTTACAAATTCGTCGCGGCACCCGCGTTCTGCTGGATAACGCCACCGCCACCATCAACCCAGGGCAGAAAGTCGGCCTGGTGGGTAAAAACGGCTGCGGAAAATCCACGCTGCTGGCGTTATTAAAAAACGAGATAAGCGCCGACGGCGGCAGCGCAAGCTTCCCCGGCAACTGGCAGCTCGCCTGGGTTAACCAGGAAACGCCCGCTCTTGCCATGCCCGCCATTGAGTATGTCATCGACGGCGACCGTGAATTCCGCAAGCTGGAAGCCGAGCTGGCGCAGGCCAACGAGCGCAACGACGGCCACGCCATCGCGCTGGTTCACGGCAAGCTGGATGCGGTAGATGCGTGGACTATTCGCTCCCGCGCCTCCAGCCTGCTGCACGGTCTGGGCTTCAGCAATGAGCAGCTGGAGCGCCCGGTCAGCGACTTTTCGGGCGGCTGGCGCATGCGCCTTAACCTGGCCCAGGCGCTGATTTGCCGCTCTGACCTGCTGCTGCTCGATGAGCCAACCAACCACCTCGACCTAGACGCGGTAATCTGGCTCGAGCGCTGGCTGAAGAGCTACCAGGGCACGCTGATCCTTATCTCCCACGACCGCGATTTCCTTGACCCGGTGGTGGACAAAATTATCCATATCGAACAGCAAAGCATGTTCGAATACACCGGCAACTACTCTTCGTTCGAGATCCAGCGCGCCACGCGCCTGTCTCAGCAGCAGTCGATGTATGAAAGCCAGCAGTTGAAGGTTGCGCACCTGCAAAGCTTTATCGACCGCTTTAAAGCTAAAGCGTCCAAGGCCAAGCAGGCTCAAAGCCGCGTGAAAATGCTGGAACGCATGGAGCTGATTGCTCCTGCGCACGTCGATAACCCGTTCCAGTTTAGCTTCCGCGCCCCGGAGAACCTGCCGAACCCGCTGTTGAGAATGGAAAAAGTGAGCGCCGGTTACGGCGAGCGCATTATTCTCAACTCGATAAAGCTCAACCTGGTGCCCGGCTCTCGCATCGGCCTGCTGGGTCGTAACGGCGCGGGTAAATCTACGCTTATCAAGCTGCTGGCCGGTGAGCTTGAGCCATTGCAGGGTGAAATTGGCCTGGCGAAGGGCATCAAACTTGGCTACTTCGCCCAGCACCAGCTTGAGTATCTACGGGCCGACGAGTCACCGCTTCAGCATCTTGCTCGCCTGGCTCCTCGCGAGCTGGAGCAGCAGCTGCGCGACTACCTTGGCGGCTTTGGCTTCCAGGGCGACAAAGTTACCGAGGTGACGGCACGTTTTTCCGGCGGTGAAAAAGCGCGTCTGGTACTGGCTCTGGTTGTCTGGCAGCGCCCTAACCTGCTGCTGCTTGATGAACCGACTAACCACCTCGACCTCGATATGCGTCAGGCGCTGACCGAAGCGCTGATCGACTTCGAAGGCGCGCTGGTTGTGGTTTCGCACGACCGCCACCTGCTGCGCTCCACCACCGATGACCTCTATCTGGTTCACGATGGTAAAGTTGAGGCCTTCGACGGCGACCTGGAAGATTATCAGCAATGGCTGAGCGACCTGCAAAAACAGGAAAATCAGCCTGCGGATACTGCAAAAGACAACGCCAACAGCGCTCAGGCGCGTAAAGATCAGAAGCGCCGCGAGGCAGAACTTCGCACTCAGACCCAGCCGCTGCGCAAGCAAATTACCCAGCTAGAAAAACAGATGGAAAAGCTCAACGCCCAGCTTGCTGAGGTAGAAGAGAAACTGGCGGACAGCGCGATTTACGAGCAAAGCCGCAAAGCTGAAATGAACGAATGCTTGCAGACGCAGGCAAAAGTGAAATCGGCGCTGGAAGAGTGCGAGATGGAATGGCTGGATGCTCAGGAACAGCTCGAGCAGATGCTACAGGGCGAGTAACAGTTAAGATTAACCCTCTCCCGGCGGGAGAGGGTTAGCAGCATCAACGCCAGATAAGCAGCACGCAGGCGGCGGTTAATACGCCCATGCTGACGTTGAAAATAGCCCAGGAGCGACGGCTGCGCAGGAACAGGCCTATCAAGCTGCCAAAGGCAATCCAGATAACGCCTGCGACGATGTTCACCAGCGCAATGCCGACGCTTATCATCGCCACCGAATGCAGATAAGTAGCACCGGCAAGGCTAAAACTGGCGACCGCACCGAGCGCCATTAACCAGGCTTTGGGGTTGATAACCTGCAACAGCCCGCCCTGCCAGAACGGCACAGGCGCAGGCGGCGCGGCACCGGTTTCCAGGCGCTCATATTTTGCGGTGCCGATTTTCCAGGCCAGCCACAAAAGATAAACGCTCCCTGCAATCTTCAGGATAAGGTGCAAAGCCGGGTACAGCAGGATCAAACTGCCGACGCCAAAGGCAACCAGCACTAAAATGCACTGCATGCCCAGCATAATGCCTATCATCAGCGGCAGACTGCGGAAGAAACCGTAATTCGCCCCGGACGCGGTAAGTAACGTATTATTAGGGCCAGGTGTAATAGCGGCGACCCAGAGAAAGCCCAGCATCGAAAGAAAAAGCGTTGAGTCCATTAAGTGGGCGCTCCACACCCGATAGAATAATTAGCGAACTAAACGAAACTAACAGTGTGATATGGCCAGTACAAGCCCTTTAGAATTGAATATTCATCATGATGAAGGTGACGATTTCCGCCCTATGCGCGGGCTGAGTAACCCGCATCTGCAAACCATGATCCCACGTTTGATTCGCAGACGGATCAATTTCAAACCCCACTGGCAGCGTCTGGACATGCCGGACGGGGATTTTGTCGATCTCGCGTGGAGCGAAGACCCGCAGGCAGCCGCACACAAGCCGCGCCTGGTGGTGTTTCACGGACTGGAGGGAAGCCTGCACAGTCCTTATGCCCACGGCATGATTGAGGCCGCTAAAAAACGCGGCTGGTTAGGCGTAGTGATGCATTTTCGCGGCTGTAGCGGCGTACCTAACCGCAAAGAACGCATCTATCATTCCGGCGAAACCGAAGACGGCAGCTACTTCCTGGACTGGCTGAATCAGCGCTATGGCGAAGTACCGACCGCGGCGGTAGGTTTCTCGCTCGGCGGCAATATGCTTGCCTGCCTGATGGCTAAACAGGGCGCGGCCTGCACGCTCAAAGCGGGCGTAGTGGTTTCCGCCCCGCTGATGCTCGAGCAGTGCTGCTACCACATGGAGCAAGGCTTCTCGCGGTTCTATCAGCACTATCTGTTGAACCTGCTGAAGAAGAACGCGGCGCGCAAGCTGAAAAGCTACCCTGGCTCACTGCCTATTGACCTGCGTAAGCTAAAAAGCCTGCGCCGGATACGCGAATTTGATGATTTAATTACCTCAAAGATCCACGGTTTTGCCGACGCGCTGGACTATTACCGCCAGTGTAGCGCCATGCCGCTTCTGCCGGACATCGCCAGCCCGACCCTCATTATTCACGCGAAGGACGATCCCTTTATGGATCATCACGTCATCCCCGACCGCGAGTCGCTACCGGCAAACATCCAATACCAGCTCACCACCTACGGCGGCCACGTTGGCTTTGTCGGCGGCACGCTGCTGCGCCCGCAAATGTGGCTGGAACAGCGTATTCCCGACTGGCTAACCCGCTACCTGGACAACTGAAATGATTCTTCCCTGGCAAGAGCTGGACCCGGAAACTCTCGATAATCTGATCGAATCTTTTGTATTACGCGAAGGCACGGATTATGGTGAGCAGGAGCGATCGCTGACGCAAAAAGTCGCCGACGTGAAGCGTCAATTGCAGAGCGGCGAAGCCGTGCTGGTCTGGTCTGAACTCCATGAAACGGTCAATATTATGCCGCGCGGCCAGCTTCGGGGCTAACTGCGACTCTCTGGGGTAATCTATACTTTCCAAAAAGTATAACTATCAGATGCAGGCTCCCTTTCTGATTACCCATGGAGTTGTAGCCCTATGTCAGCCAAACACCCGGTTATTGCGGTAACAGGTTCCAGCGGTGCCGGAACCACCACCACCAGCCTCGCCTTTCGTAAGATATTCCAGCAGCTCGGCCTGCGCGCTGCGGAACTGGAAGGCGACAGCTTTCATCGCTATACCCGCCCTGAAATGGATATGGCGATCCGCAAAGCCCGTGATTCAGGCCGCCATATCAGCTACTTCGGGCCAGAAGCCAACGACTTTGGGCTGCTGGAGCAAACCTTTATCGAATACGGCCAGAGCGGCAAAGGCCAATCCCGTAAATACCTGCATACCTACGACGAAGCCGTGCCGTGGAATCAGGTGCCGGGAACGTTTACCCCGTGGCAGCCGCTGCCGGAGCCAACCGATGTGCTGTTTTATGAAGGGCTACACGGCGGGGTTGTTACGCCGCAACACAGCGTGGCCGATTGCGTAGATTTGCTGGTTGGCGTGGTGCCTATCGTCAACCTGGAGTGGATCCAAAAGCTGGTGCGGGACACCGGCGAACGCGGGCATTCACGCGAGGCGGTGATGGACTCGGTTGTGCGCTCGATGGAAGACTACATCAACTTCATTACGCCGCAATTCTCCCGCACACACATTAACTTCCAGCGCGTGCCCACGGTGGATACCTCAAATCCCTTTGCCGCCCGCGCGATCCCTTCTCTCGATGAAAGCTTCGTGGTCATCCACTTCCGCGGGCTCGACGATATCGACTTCCCGTATTTACTGGCAATGTTGCAGGGATCGTTTATTTCCCACATCAACACGCTGGTGGTGCCGGGAGGGAAAATGGGGCTGGCGATGGAGTTGATTATGGCGCCGCTGGTAGAGAAATTGGCGCAGGGCAGGAAGATAGCTTAATCCGACATGGGCGGTGCCGACACCGCCCATCCCGAATATTACCCTTCGATCACTTCATAGCTGTGGCTTATCTCTGCCGCTTTCTCCAGCATCAGCGTGACCGAGCAGTATTTCTCTGCCGTCAGCTCGACGGCACGAGCGACCGCGCTGTCTTTCAGGTCTTTGCCGGTAACCACAAAGTGCAGGTTGATATGCGTGAACAGGCGCGGCGCTTCTTCACGGCGCTCGGACGTCAGCTTCACTTCGCAGTCGGTCACCGCGTGGCGGCCTTTTTGCAAAATAGAAACCACGTCAATCGAGCTACAGCCCCCGGCGGCCATCAGCAGCATTTCCATCGGGCTTGGTGCTTTATCTCCGGAGTTACCGTCCATCAAAACCTGGTGGCCGGAAGCGGATTCACCGAGGAAGGTCATGCCTTCCACCCATTTAACTCGTGCCTGCATTTGCGTACTCCCAGTTGAGAAAAATTTCTTTCAGATTACGCGCCTGGGCCAAAACTGGCAACGTAAGGCGATCCAGGTCATGCTGAAACGAGACAATACAAGACACTTACCAAAAGCTATGCTAAAACAATCCGGATGCTGCTGCGGGACAGAGACGTTGATGCACGTAAGCAGAGGAAACGACTAATTACAGGCCGCAGGATTGACCTGCTCGCCAGCTCCCAGGGCTTGGGAAAATTTCACGATTGCAACGCCAGACAAGAGGTTCCGAGTCTTGTCTTTGGTAGCCAGTTTACAACAGAGGATAACCGCGCATGGTGCTTGGCAAACCGCAAACAGACCCGACTCTCGAATGGTTCTTGTCTCATTGCCACATTCATAAGTATCCGTCGAAGAGCACGCTGATTCACCAGGGTGAAAAGGCGGAGACGCTGTACTACATCGTCAAGGGCTCCGTAGCTGTTCTGATTAAAGATGAAGAAGGCAAGGAGATGATCCTTTCTTATCTGAATCAGGGTGATTTCATTGGTGAATTAGGGCTGTTCGAAGAAGGTCAGGAGCGTAGCGCCTGGGTTCGAGCCAAATCGGCCTGCGAAGTAGCTGAAATTTCTTATAAAAAATTCCGTCAGCTGATTCAGGTTAACCCGGATATCCTGATGCGTCTCTCATCCCAGATGGCTCGCCGTCTGCAGGTAACTTCCGAGAAAGTCGGCAACCTCGCCTTCCTCGACGTAACCGGCCGTATCGCACAGACGCTGCTCAACCTGGCTAAACAGCCGGACGCGATGACCCACCCGGACGGTATGCAGATCAAAATCACCCGTCAGGAAATTGGCCAGATCGTGGGCTGCTCCCGCGAAACCGTTGGCCGTATTCTGAAAATGCTGGAAGATCAAAACCTCATCTCCGCACACGGGAAAACGATTGTCGTCTACGGCACTCGTTAATCAGTGCAAAAAAAGGCGTGTCGCTTCGGTAACACGCCTTTTTTGTCTCTACAATTCAGGCTATGTGGAAAAGATTAATTTACCATCCCGAGGTTAACTACGCCCTGCGGCAAACGCTGGTGCTGTGCCTTCCCGTCGCCGTCGGTCTGGTACTCGGCAGCCTGCAAAACGGCCTGCTGTTCTCATTAGTTCCCGCCTGCTGCAACATCGCCGGGCTGGACACACCCCACAAACGCTTCTTTAAACGCCTGATTATCGGCGGTAGTCTGTTTGCCGTCAGCAGCCTGATAATGCAGCTTCTGCTGCTCTACACCAGCGTACCGCTGCCGGCGATACTCATCGTCATGGCCCTGCTGCTGGGCGTAACGGCGGAGATAAGTTCGCTGCACGCCCGCCTGCTGCCCGCCTCGCTGATTGCCGCCATTTTCACGCTTAGCATGGCCGGGAATATGCCCATCTGGAAGCCGATGTTGCTGTATATCTCCGGCACCATCTGGTACGGCGCATTCAACTGGTTCTGGTTCAGGATGTGGCGCGAGCAGCCGCTGCGGGAGTCGCTGAGCCTGCTCTACCGGCAGTTGGCGGATTACTGCGAGGCGAAATACAGCATGCTGACCCAGCACACCGATCCGGAAAAGGCGCTGCCGCCTTTGCTGGTTCGCCAGCAAAAAGCCGTGGATCTGATAACCACCTGTTACCAGCAGCTCCACATGCTGTCGGCCAATCAGCAGAACGGCTATAAGCGGCTGCTGCGTGCCTTTCAGGTCGCGCTCGATTTACAGGAGCATATTTCGGTTAGCCTGCATCAGCCGGAAGAGGTTCAAAAGCTGGTGGAGCAAAGCCACGCCGAGGCCGTTATCCGCTGGAATGCACAAACTATTGCCGCCCGCCTGCGGGTACTGGCGGATGACATCCTTTATCACCGCTATCCCACGCGCTTCACCATGGAAAAACAGATAGACGCCCTGGAAAAGATTGCGCGCCAGAACCCTGATAACCCGGTCGGGCAGTTTTGCCACTATCACTTCAGCCGCATTGCCCGGGTGCTGAAAACCCAGCGCCCGCTCTACGTCCGGGATTTGATGGAGGACAGGGAGCGCCGCCTGCCGTTCTTCCCGGCGCTCAGGAATTACCTCTCGTTCAAATCCTCCGCGCTGCGCAGCTCCGCCCGCCTCGGCGTAATGCTGACTATCGCCAGCCTGCTCGGCTCGTTTTTACATCTGCCAAAGCCCTACTGGATCCTGATGACGGTCATGTTCGTCACCCAAAACGGCTACGGCGCAACGCGGGTACGCATCGTCCACAGGGCGGCAGGCACCATGGCGGGCCTGTGTATCGCCGGGATAACCCTGCACTTCCACGTCCCGGACAGCTACACGCTGCTGGCAATGCTGGCGATTACCCTGGTAAGTTACCTGTTTATCCGCAAAAGCTACGGCTGGGCGACCATCGGCTTCACCGTCACGGCGGTATACACCCTCCAGCTGATTACGCTGAGCGCCGAGAGCTACATCATTCCAAGGCTGATAGACACCCTGCTCGGCTGCCTGATAGCCTTCGGCGGCATGGTCTGGCTCTGGCCGCAGTGGCAAACCGGCCTGCTGCGCCAGAACGCCCACGACGCGCTGGAAACCGACCAGGACGCAATTCGCCTGATCCTGAGTAATGACCCGGAGCCCACCCCGCTTGCCTGGCAGCGAATGCGGGTAAATCAGGCACACAACGCGCTGTTTAACTCGCTCAACCAGGCGATGCAGGAGCCGGGGTTCAATTCTCATTATCTGGCGGATATGAAGCTTTGGGTGACGCACAGCCAGTTTATCGTCGAGCATATCAACGCCATGACCACCCTGGCGCGCGAGCACAACATGCTGACGCCGGATCTGGCGCAGAAATATCTGCAATCCTGTGAAATAGCGCTTCAGCGCTGCCAGCAAAGGCTGGAATATGACGGGCCGGGGAGTTCGAACGATGCCAATATTCTGGACACGGACACGCTGCCCACGGGACCGTTAAGCACCATGGAGCAGCATTTACAGCGGATTCTGGGCCACCTTAACACCATGCATACCATTTCGTCGGTTGCCTGGCGTCAGCGGCCTCATCACGGGATTTGGCTGAGTCGCCGCCTGCGGCGCTCGGGTTAAACTTAGCCTGCCACAACCCGGGCAACGGCTTTGGCAAAGCGCTGCATGCCTTCTTCGATATCCGCCTCTTCAACAATCAGCGACGGTGCGAATCGCATGACGTCAGGCCCGGCATTCAGCACCATCACGCCTTCGGCAGCGGCCGCATACAGGAACTCACGCGCGCGGCCTTTGTATTGCTCTTTCAGCTCTGCGCCAATCAGCAGTCCCATGCCGCGAATATCGCTAAACAGATCGAACTGGTCGTTAATCTTCTGCAACTGTTCAACGAACAGTTGGCGCTTCACCGCCACGCCTTGCAGAACTTCTGGCGTATTGATGATGTCGAATGCCGCCCCGGCCACCGCACAGGCCAGCGGATTGCCGCCGTAGGTTGAACCGTGGCTGCCAACGTGGAACGCCGAGGCAATATCGTTGGTCGTGAGCATCGCGCTCACCGGGAATCCGCCGCCGAGCGCCTTGGCGCTGGTAAGAATATCCGGCGTCACGCCGTAGTTGATGTAGGCAAACAGCTCCCCGGTGCGGCCCATGCCGGACTGCACCTCGTCAAACACCAGCAGCGCCTGGTGCTCATCGCACAGCTCGCGCAGCCCCTTCAGAAACTCAGGCGTGGCCGCCGTTACGCCGCCTTCGCCCTGGATAGGCTCAACCACTATCGCGCAGGTATGATCGTCGATGACGGCTTTCACCGCAGCGAGATCGTTATAAGGGACGTGGATAATATCGGCCGGTTTCGGGCCAAAACCATCGGAATACTTCGCCTGACCGCCAACCGACACGGTAAACAACGAGCGGCCATGGAAGGCGTTATAGAAGGCGATGATTTTGCTTTTGTACGGGCTATGGCGGGTGGAGGCGTAGTAACGCGCCAGCTTGAACGCCGTTTCGTTGGCTTCCGTCCCGGAGTTCATAAACACCACGCGCTCGGCGAAAGTGGCGTCAATCAGCTTACGGGCGAGCTTCAGAGCGGGTTCATTGGTAAATACGTTGCTGGTGTGCCACAGCGTTTCGCCCTGGGTTTTCAGGGCATCCACCAACGCCGGGTGGCAGTGGCCTAATGCGATAACGGCGATGCCGCCGGCAAAATCAACGTACTCTTTGCCCGTGCTGTCCCACACGCGGCTGCCCTTCCCTTTCACGGGAATAAACTCTGCTGGTGCATAAATCGGCAGAATCACTTCATCGAAGGTAGCCCGCGTTACCGCTGATTGTTCAGTTGCCATTTATTCCCCACCCGTTTTTATGTGTCAATCATGAATGAAAATATAATCACGAAATATGCATAAAAAACCAAACCCAGGCAAGCAGGAATTTACCCGTTGAGGAAATTCGCCAGCAGCGCATGCCCCTGTTCGCTGAGAATACTTTCCGGGTGGAACTGCACGCCCTCCAGCGCCAGAGAGCGATGACGGACCCCCATTATTTCCTGCTTATCCGTCCACGCTGTAATCTCAAAGCAGTCGGGCAGGGTTTCGGGGGCAATCAGCAGCGAGTGGTAGCGGGTCACGGTCAGGGGATTGTTCAGCCCGCGAAATACGCCGCTGCCGCTATGAGTAATCGCCGAGGTTTTACCGTGCATCACCTGTTCTGCGCGAACGATAGTCGCCCCAAAGGCCTGAGCAATAGCCTGATGACCCAGGCAAACCCCCAGGATGGGCAGCTTCCCGGCGAAATGGTTGATCGCCGCCAGCGAAATACCGGCTTCATTTGGCGTGCAGGGGCCGGGGGAGATGACCAGCTTTTCCGGGGCCAGTTGCTCGATGTCCGCCAGGCTTATTTCGTCGTTACGCTTAACCACCACTTCCGCACCCAGCTCGCAAAAATACTGGTACAGGTTCCAGGTGAAGGAATCATAGTTGTCGATAAGCAGTAACATGGCGGCTCCGGTGCAAAAAAATAACCGCGCTATTCTAGACGCTTTCCGGCACGAAGCTCACAAAAATCTCGGATGCTAAAACGAAGGGCGGCGCGGGTTGAAAGCCCGCGCCGGATTCTTATGGCAGAACTTTCGCGGACAGAATGACGATAGGTTTGGACGGAACATTCTGGTACGGGCCAACATCGTGAGTCGGCGCCTGGGAAATCTTATCGGCAACGTCCATGCCCTTCACGATTTTACCGAATACGGCATAACCAAAGTCACGCTGGCCGTGGTCGAGGAAGGCATTATCGGCAACGTTGAGGAAGAACTGGCTGGTCGCGCTGTCTTTGTCTGCGGTACGCGCCATAGAAATAGTGCCGCGGGTGTTGCGCAGGCCGTTGTCCGCTTCATTTTTGATAGGCGGGTTAGGCTGCTTCTGATTCATATCTTCGGTGAAACCGCCGCCCTGAACCATAAAGCCCGGGATAACGCGGTGGAAGATGGTGTTGTTATAAAAACCGCTGTTGACGTAGTCAACGAAGTTTTTCACCGAAACAGGTGCTTTTTGGCTATTTAACTCAAGCTCAATATTGCCAGCCGAGGTGGTCAACAGAACGTGCGGGTCGCCTTTTGCAGCCAGCGCGGCAGGGGAAAGCGCGGAGAGGGCGAATACAGCTGCAACGGCCGCCAGTGTTGATTTGAGCATGAACAATTCCTTACGAAGGCAGTGAGTGAAGCAAGTGGCTTGATTGTAAAGAGGCGCCGCTATCGACGCCAGCCATTTACGGTTTTTTACTTTTACGCAAATCAACAAGTTGCAGCGCTCCGGGGCTGAAACAGATTGAAATATGTGACGCACTTCATGAATCGATCAGTTTATTTCTGTAATAAATTCATAATTCATTTAAATAGATCACGCAAATGACTAAAATCTGCCCGTCCGCCGCGCTGTCAATGCGCTTTACACTTCCTTGCACAGGCTCGTTATGACTAACAGCAACCGAACCAAGCTTTTATGGATTAGCTTCTTCTCCTACGCCCTGACCGGTGCGTTGGTAATTGTCACCGGCATGGTGATGGGGAATATCGCAGAGTACTTCAATCTGCCAGTATCCAGCATGAGTAACACCTTCACCTTTTTGAACGCCGGGATCCTTATCTCCATCTTCCTGAACGCCTGGCTGATGGAAATCGTTCCGCTGAAAACCCAGCTGCGCTTCGGCTTCCTGCTGATGGTGCTGGCGGTTGCGGGCCTGATCTTTGGTCATAACCTCGCTATCTTCTCGGCCTCTATGTTCGTTCTGGGCCTGGTAAGCGGGATTACCATGTCCATCGGTACGTTCCTGATAACCCACATGTATGAAGGACGCCAGCGCGGTTCACGCCTGCTGTTTACCGACTCCTTCTTCAGCATGGCCGGGATGATCTTCCCGATGGTTGCCGCTATCCTGCTGGCCCGCAGCATCAACTGGTACTGGGTCTACGTCTGCATCGGCCTGGTGTACGTTGCCATCTTCCTGCTGACCCTGGGCTGCGAATTCCCGGCGCTCGGCAAACATGCAAAACAGGAAAACACCCAGGTTACCAAAGAGAAGTGGGGCATCGGCGTGCTGTTCCTGTCCATCGCCGCACTCTGCTACATCCTGGGCCAGCTGGGCTTTATCTCCTGGGTACCGGAATACGCCAAAGGCCTGGGCATGAGCATCAACGACGCCGGTAAACTGGTAAGCGACTTCTGGATGTCTTACATGTTCGGCATGTGGGCCTTCAGCTTCATCCTGCGCTTCTTCGACTTGCAGCGCATCCTGACGGTTCTGGCGGGTGCGGCTACCGTGCTGATGTACCTGTTCAACCACGGTGACCCGGCTCATCTGGCCTGGTTTATTCTGGCGCTTGGCTTCTTCTCCAGCGCGATTTATACCACCATCATTACCCTGGGCTCACAGCAGACCAAAGTTTCTTCGCCGAAGCTGGTTAACTTTGTGCTGACCTGCGGCACCGTGGGCACCATGCTGACCTTTATCGTCACCGGCCCAATCGTTGCCCACAGCGGCCCTCTGGCCGCTCTGCATACCGCTAACGGTCTGTACGCTGTTGTCTTCGTCATGTGTCTGGTGCTTGGTTTCGTGACCAAACACCGTCGCCATGGCGCTGAGGCTGCCGCGCACTAATCATCTTGCTGTTCCCCCTCTCCCTTAGCGGGGAGAGGGTCCTGCAAACTGAATTTCTTCTGCTTTATCACCCAGCATTATCTTCGTTTCAGCAGGCTGCGTAGTCGCAATTACCCGCCCGGCACGAATCGACCAACGTACCGGCACCTGGCGGCGCACCGCATCAAACCCGTTTTCAGCAGGCAGGATCACCAGATTCGCCGTGTTGCCCTCAGTAATACCGTAATCCTCCACGCCAAAGGTTCGGGCGCTGTTATCGGTAATCAGCTTTAGCCCCTCATCTATTTGCCGGTAGCCCATCAGTTGGCAAACGTGCAGCCCCATATGAAGCACCTGCAACATATTGGCGGTTCCCAGCGGATACCACGGGTCGAAGACATCGTCATGACCAAAGCACACGTTGATGCCCGCGCCCAGCATCTCCTTCACCCGCGTTACGCCCCGGCGTTTAGGGTAGTCATCAAAGCGCCCCTGCAAATGAATGTTGACCAGCGGGTTAGCGACAAAGTTAATCCCGGAAAGCTTCAGCAGGCGGAACAATCGTGAAGTATAGGCCCCGTTGTAGGAGTGCATTGCCGTGGTGTGGCTGGCGGTGACACGCGCACCAATGCCGTCACGATGGGCAAGAGCGGCGACCGTTTCTACAAAGCGCGACTGTTCGTCATCAATTTCATCGCAGTGAATATCCAGCCGACGATTGTATTTTTGCGCCAGGGCAAAGGCTTTATGCAGCGACTCAACGCCATATTCGCGGGTGAACTCGAAATGCGGGATAGCGCCCACAACGTCGGCACCAAGTTGCAGCGCTTCTTCCAGCAGAGCTTCACCGTTCGGATAAGAGAGAATGCCCTCCTGCGGGAACGCCACCAGCTGCAATTCAACCCAGGGAGCCACTTCCTGCTTCACCTCGAGCATTGCTTTCAGGGCGGTCAGCGTCGGGTCAGAAACGTCCACATGGGTACGCACATACTGGATGCCGTTGGCAATCTGCCACTTCAGCGTTTGCCACGCCCGGTTTTTTACATCCTCATGGCTAAGCAGAGCCTTGCGTTCCGCCCAGCGCTCGATACCTTCGAATAAAGTGCCGGACTGGTTCCAGCTCGGCTGCCCGGCAGTTTGTGTGGTATCGAGGTGAATATGCGGCTCGACGAACGGGGCAATGGCTAACCCACCGTTACCGTCCAGAACCTGCCCGCCTTCTGGCAGGGCATCGCCCATCGGCGTGATGCCCTGAAATTTTCCGTCGGCAATCGACAACTGCCACAATCCTTCTCGCCCGGCCAGCCGCACATTCTGAATCACCTGTAGCGCCATCGTCTCCATAAGTCCTCTCTTCTTCGTGTCGCAGTTTGCTTCATAGCATACACCGCTTAACGGCGACATCTTGCTTTATCTGGCGAAAAACCAGCCAATTCCATAACTTACAAAACCCCATCAAAATCAACCATATACCCATTAAGGGGTATATAAAGACGTATTTGATTTGCATCAATAATCACCGTAGCTGAATCGTTAAGGTAGGCGGTAATAAAAAAGAAATTGAGGCAATTATGAGCAAAGTCAGAATCGCAGTTATCGGTAACGGCATGGTTGGCCATCGCTTTATCGAAGACTTACTTGATAAAGCCCAGCCCGACCAGTTCGATATCACCGTATTTTGTGAAGAGCCACGCAAAGCCTACGACCGCGTGCACCTCTCGTCTTATTTCTCCCATCATACTGCTGAAGAACTCTCGCTGGTCCGCGACGGCTATTACGAAAAACACGGCGTGAAAGTGCTGGTTGGCGAACGCGCCATTACCATCAACCGCCAGGAAAAGGTTATCCACTCCAATACCGGCCGCACGGTGTATTACGACAAGCTGGTCATGGCGACCGGCTCCTATCCGTGGATCCCGCCGATTAAGGGTTCTGAAACCCAGGACTGTTTCGTTTACCGCACCATCGAAGATCTTAACGCTATCGAGTCCTGCGCACGCCGCAGCAAACGCGGCGCGGTAGTCGGCGGCGGCCTGCTGGGTCTGGAAGCCGCAGGCGCGCTGAAAAACCTCGGCGTGGAAACCCACGTTATCGAATTTGCCCCAATGCTGATGGCCGAACAGCTTGACCGCATGGGCGGCGAGCAGCTGCGCAGCAAAATCGAACGTATGGGCGTTCGCGTACATACCGGCAAAAACACCCAAGAAATCGTGCAGCAGGGTAACGAAGCGCGTAAAACCATGCGCTTTGCCGACGGCAGCGATCTTGAAGTCGACTTTATCGTGTTCTCTACCGGTATTCGTCCTCAGGACAAGCTCGCGACCCAGTGCGGGCTTGAAACCGCCCAGCGCGGCGGTATCGTGATTAACGACAGTTGCCAGACCTCGGACCCGGATATTTACGCCATCGGCGAGTGCGCCAGCTGGCAAAACCGCGTTTTCGGTCTCGTCGCCCCCGGCTACAAAATGGCGCAGGTCACCGCGGACCATCTGCTCGGCACCGCAAATGCCTTCGAAGGCGCGGATATGAGCGCCAAGCTGAAGCTGCTCGGCGTTGACGTAGGCGGCATTGGCGACGCGCACGGCCGCACGCCAAACGCACGCAGCTATGTCTATCTGGACGAAAGCAAAGAAATCTACAAACGCCTGATCGTAAGCGAAGACAACAAAACCCTCCTCGGCGCGGTGCTGGTTGGCGATACGAGCGACTACGGCAACCTGCTGCAACTGGTGCTAAACGCCATTGAGCTGCCGGAAAATCCGGACTCGCTGATCCTCCCGGCTCATGCCAGCGGCGGCAAGCCTTCTATCGGCGTCGACAAACTGCCGGAAAGCGCGCAAATCTGCTCATGTTTTGACGTCACCAAAGGCGACCTGATCAAAGCTATCAATAAAGGCTGCCATACCGTTGCGGCGCTGAAAGCGGAAACCAAAGCCGGTACGGGCTGCGGCGGCTGTATCCCGCTGGTCACTCAGGTGCTGAACGCCGAGCTTGCTAAAGCCGGGATCGAAGTTAACAACAACCTTTGCGAACACTTTGCTTTCTCACGCCAGGAGCTGTATCACCTGATCCGCGTTGAAGGCATCAAATCCTTCGACCAGTTGCTTGAGAAGTACGGCAAGGGCTACGGGTGTGAAGTTTGCAAACCAACCGTTGGCTCGCTGCTGGCTTCCTGCTGGAATGAGTATGTGCTGGAGCCGGAGCTGACCCCGCTACAGGACACCAACGACAACTTCCTCGGCAACATTCAGAAAGACGGCACCTACTCGGTCATCCCGCGCTCCGCAGGCGGCGAAATTACCCCTGAAGGGCTGATGGAAGTGGGCCGTATCGCCCGCGAATATAACCTCTACACCAAAATAACCGGCTCTCAGCGCATCGGCCTGTTCGGCGCGCAAAAAGACGATCTGCCGGAAATCTGGCGTCAGCTGATTGAGGCTGGCTTTGAAACCGGCCACGCCTACGCAAAAGCGCTACGCATGGCGAAAACCTGCGTGGGCAGCACCTGGTGCCGCTATGGCGTGGGTGATAGCGTGGGCTTCGGCGTCGAGCTGGAAAACCGCTACAAAGGCATCCGCACGCCGCACAAAATGAAGTTTGGCGTTTCCGGCTGTACCCGCGAATGTGCGGAAGCCCAGGGCAAAGACGTCGGTATTATCGCCACCGAGAAAGGCTGGAACCTGTATGTTTGCGGTAACGGCGGCATGAAACCACGCCATGCGGACCTGCTGGCAGCCGACCTCGACCGCGAAACCATCATCAAGTATCTCGACCGCTTTATGATGTTCTACATCCGCACCGCGGACAAACTCACCCGTACCTCCGTCTGGCTGGAAAACCTTGAAGGCGGCATCGACTACCTGCGCAGCGTTATCATCGACGACAAGCTTGGCCTCAATGAGCATCTGGAAGCCGAACTGGCCCGCCTGCGTGAGAAAGTCATTTGCGAGTGGACCGAAACGGTAAATACGCCGCAGGCGCAGGTCCGCTTCAAGCACTTTATCAACAGCCCGCTGCGTGACCCGAATGTGCAGGTGGTGAGCGAGCGCGAACAACATCGTCCGGCTACGCCATACGAGCGTATCCCGGTCACTCTGGTAGAAGTGGAGGAACACGCATGAGCCAGTGGACAACCGTTTGTCAGCTAAACGACATCCTGCCCGCGACCGGCGTTTGCGCCCTGGTGGGCAATGCTCAGGTTGCGATTTTCCGCCCGCGCAAAGATGAGCAGGTGTACGCCATCAGCAATATCGACCCGTTCTTTGAAGCAAGCGTGCTTTCACGCGGGCTGATTGCCGAACACCAGGACGAGCTATGGGTTGCCAGCCCGCTGAAAAAACAACACTTTCGCCTGCGCGACGGGCTTTGCCTGGAAGATGAAAGCCGCTCCGTACCGCACTATGAAGCCCGCGTGCAGGACGGATTGGTGCAGGTAAAAGAGTAATTCTTAAAACAACCCTCACCCTGCCCTCTCCCTGAGGGAGAGGGTATCGTCGGTATTCTCCCCTCGGACTGAGGGAGAGGGCATCGTCGGTATTCTCCCCTCGAACTGAGGGAGAGTGCCGAAAGTATTCCTCCCTCGGGAGAGAGGGAACCGATCGAGCAAAAATAGCGACGACGGTTTCCCCCTCTCCCTTTGGGAGAGGGTTGGGGTGAGGGAAATTCATTTTTACTTTTTCTTTTTTAACTTCATTTGGGATAACAAAAATGTTCACCGATACCATCAATAAGTGTGCGGCGAATGCCGCGCGTATTAACCGGCTCTCGCAGAGCAATCCTCTCGGTTTCTGGGTCAGTTCCGCCATGGCGGGGGCCTATGTCGGCCTCGGCATCATCCTGATATTTATCCTCGGTAACTTGCTCGACCCTTCCGTGCGGCCGCTGGTCATGGGTGCCACCTTCGGTATAGCCCTTACGCTGGTAATTATCGCCGGTTCAGAGCTGTTTACCGGCCACACCATGTTCCTGACCTTCGGCGTAAAAGCGGGCACTATTTCGCACGGGCGCATGTGGGCAATTCTGCCGCAGACCTGGCTTGGTAACCTGCTGGGTTCCGTTTTCGTTGCCCTACTCTACAGCTGGGGCGGCGGAAGCCTGCTGCCGGTTGATACCAGCCTCATTCATAGCGCCGCGCTGGCAAAAACCACCGCTCCGGCGATGGTGTTGTTCTTCAAAGGCGCGCTGTGTAACTGGCTGGTTTGCCTGGCTATCTGGATGGCAGTCCGTACCGAAGGCGCGGCGAAGTTTATCGCCATCTGGTGGTGCCTGCTGGCGTTTATCGCCTCCGGCTACGAGCACTCCATCGCCAATATGACGCTGTTTGCTCTCTCCTGGTTTGGCAACCATAGCGAGGCTTATACCCTGTCCGGTATCGGCCACAATCTGCTGTGGGTCACGCTGGGGAATACCCTTTCCGGCATAGTATTCATGGGTCTGGGTTATTGGTATGCTACGCCGAAAGCCGAGCGCCCGCAGCCTGAGCGCGTAAGCGCGCCGGAAACCGCCCGTAATTAATTGAGGATTGACCGTGGATCACCTGCCGATATTTTGTCAGTTACGTGGCCGTGCCTGCCTGCTGGTAGGCGGTGGCGACGTTGCTGAACGCAAAGCGCGTTTATTGCTGGAGGCAGGTGCGCGCATCACCGTTAACGCCCTTGAGTTCAGCCCACAGTTTAAAGCGTGGGCCGAACAGGACATGCTGACTCTGGCCGAAGGCGCATTCTCACCCACTCTGCTGGACGAGAGCTGGCTGGCCATCGCCGCCACCGATGACGATGCTGTAAACCAGCAGGTTAGCGACGCCGCAGAGGCTCGCCGAATCTTCTGCAACGTTGTCGACGCTCCAAAACAGGCAAGTTTCATTATGCCTTCGATAATCGACCGCTCTCCGCTGATGGTCGCGGTCTCTTCCGGCGGCACTTCTCCGGTGCTGGCACGCCTGCTGCGTGAAAAGCTGGAAGCCACCCTGCCGCTGCATCTCGGCAAAATTGCCGCTTATGCGGGAACCCTGCGCGGGCGCGTAAAGCAAACCTTCGCCTCTATGGGCGAACGCCGTCGTTTCTGGGAAAAGTTCTTCACCAACGACAGACTGGCACAGTATCTGGCCAATGAAGACCAGCTTGCCGTTGAGAAAGAGACGGAAACGCTGTTTTCTACCCCGCTCGATCACCGCGGCGAAGTCGTGCTTGTCGGTGCCGGGCCTGGCGATGCGGGTTTACTGACTCTGAAAGGTTTGCAGCAGATCCAGCAGGCGGACGTAGTGGTTTACGACCGCCTGGTATCTGACGACATTATGAATCTGGTACGCCGCGATGCCGATCGCGTCTTCGTCGGTAAACGAGCGGGCTACCACTGCGTACCGCAGGAAGAGATTAACCAAATCCTGCTGCGCGAAGCGCAAAAAGGCAAACGTGTTGTGCGCCTGAAAGGCGGCGATCCGTTTATCTTCGGGCGCGGCGGCGAAGAGCTGGAAACCCTGTGCAACGGAGGGATCCCGTTCTCCGTGGTGCCGGGAATTACCGCTGCCTCGGGCTGCTCCGCTTACTCGGGCATTCCACTGACCCACCGCGACTATGCTCAAAGCGTGCGCCTGGTCACCGGCCATTTAAAGACCGGCGGCGAACTGGACTGGGCCAATCTGGCTGCGGAAAAACAGACGCTGGTGTTCTATATGGGCCTCAATCAGGCCGCGACCATTCAGCAGCAGCTGATTGCTCATGGTATGGAAGAGAATATGCCGGTGGCGCTGGTGGAAAACGGCACTGCGGTAAATCAGCGTGTGGTGAGCGGAAGCCTGAACCAGCTCGGCGAGCTGGCGACCCAGGTTGGCAGCCCGGCGCTGATTATCGTCGGGCGCGTGGTTGCCCTGCGTGATAAGCTCAACTGGTTCTCAAATCACTAATGGAAAGGGAGGCTCCGGCCTTCCTTTTTACTTTTCTACCGCCGCACAGCTTTCCCGTAAGATTCTTAGCACCGTCCCGGCACCGCTGCGGTTCGGGTTAATACGGATAGTCCGCTGCTCAAGGCTCGCGTCGGACTGCCGGAACGTGCCGGAAACGCGATAAAACAGCGGCGGGACTTCATATTTAGACTCGGCCCCAACAGGGTAAGGCAGCGCGCCAAGCTTGTGGGCCTCGGCCAATACCTGTTCGGCAATCGGCCGATGAAACTCAACCAGCAATACCTTCGACTGAGCGTTGGCGATAAGCGCCTGCTTCACCTGCGGTATTGCCCCTGCGTTCAGTGCCGCCACCAGCTCATCGTTAACCTGAGCCTGAACCGCATGCATCACGGGTGCAAACACCAGTCCCCGCAGCACCTCCATCGCCTGGAACCCCTGAACCTGGCTGCCGCCGGAATACAGGCTCTGGCGCACGGCCTTCACCGCGCTCGCTTCACCCACCACCACGCCAACGCCAGCCGGGCCAAACAGCTTGAAGCTGGAGAAAGTTGAAAGCGTTGCTCCGCATTCGCAGCCGATTTTATCGACCTTCATCACCGCATAGTTATCGTCGGTAAGCGACGGCAAAGCGTGACGGTTAAAACAGGCGATAACGTCAGCCAGATGATAAGCATCGTCGAGCTGCTGACGGGTATGCTGGACTAAAGCCACGACCGGGCGATGCGCGACGATGGATTTTTCCACCTCGCTTAGCGTATTAAAATCAGCCCGCACCAGCTCAAGCCCCATCTGTTCAGCAATCACCGCCGTTGTAGGATACAGAGGGGCATCATGCACCAGCAGCCTATCGCCCGCCTTTAACAACGCAGCTAACCCGCTGCGAATTGCCCCGGTTCCCGCCCCCTGCACCAGCGCGGCAGCCGGTGCAGAAAAGAAGTCCGCCAGCACCGCCTCAACCCGCCGGGTCATATGCGGCTGGTTAAGGCCGGTCGCCAGCCCAACATCGCCCAGGGTAAGGAAATCCGCCCCCGGAAAATGGCGGCAGATAATATCCACCAGGCGAAACTGTTTTAGCCGGGCCTGTTCCATGCTCAGGCTTTGCAATGGCGAGCTTTTCACACTACCTCCCTCAGGCCGGGATAAACAGGCCGCAGAAGAACAGAATATTAAGCACGATGCCGGTTATCATCACCGCCACAACCGGCGCGGCCATTTTCTGCACCGGACGCCCCAGCGACTCGTTCAGGAAGTAGAGCGCCGTCGCGATGGTAAAGCCGGTATAACCCGCCATCTTAATGGCCGCAAAAATAGAGCCAATAAGCAGCGCCATCTCCATCAGCATATTCATGGCGTTACGGATATTATCCGAAGCGTTACGCACCGAAGGATAGCGTCCCAGCCATTTTCCGATGGAGCGCAGCAGCAGCACCTCGGCGGAGATAACCAGCGCCCCGACCACAAAAGCAATCAACGGGTTAGCAATCAGGTAGCCAACGGCAAACACGAAGGTGAAGCCCGCCACCGCGTAAACGCCGGTCGCCAGCGCCGTGGTAGCAATCATCGGCACAAAGCCCAGCCCGCGCATAAACTCAGCCAAAGCGGCCTGGTCTATCAGGCTCTGAGATTGCGCAGGATCGAGGCCAATTTTGTAGGCTTTCTCCAGCGTGAAGATAGACACCTCGCTACCGGCGAACAGCTTCATGCTGGCAACGGCGGCGATCAGCCCGCCAACGATGGCGATATAAGGCAGATTTTTAATTATCCTGGAGGTTCGCTCCTCGAATACCGACTGCCCGTGAGCGTCATGTTCATTCTCGCCGCGAGATCGCAGATCCTGAACAATGGCGATAGCCAGCAGCATAATCATGCCGACGAAAATCTCGATAGACTCCGGGTTAAGCAGCGGGAAGAAACGTACCACCAGCACGCGGGTCAGCAGCACGACAACCGCCGCGAACAGGCTGTTCTTCCAGCCGAACTGATAAAAAATCGCCACCAGCGGGAAGAGAGCAAAAGCCGAAACAACCGGAGAACTTAGCTCGCCTAGCGAGCCGAGAACGTCCACCGGCAGCGCGGTAAGCAGGTGGTTAACCGGCACCAGGCAGGTGAGGATCAGCACGCCCCAGATGGCCCCAAGCCCGAATGCCAGCAGGCTGTTTGCCGCCAACACGCCGAGAATATCGGTAGGCAGGAACAGCAGCCAGCTATTCAGCAGCCCGGTCTTCAGGGTGAAAGAAATACCCACCGAAGCCACAAAGCCGATGCTCAGGCCAAAGGCGATGCTCCCCGCCTCGCGGCGGTTCATATTGCCTTCAATCAGCTGCGGCAGGATCGGACGAATACCGTCGTGAAATACCGCCGCAGAGCGATGCGCCAGCAGCGCCGTCATCCCGGTGAGCAAGGCAACAACTACAAGGTGAAGGTAAAATTCCATACGGATGCCTTTATTTTAAATGGTTAACCAGCAGCGGAATGGCATGCTCGATATGTTCGACGGAGAGGCCAAATGCCACCTTGCCTTCGGACACCAGGCGGGCAATTTGCTCCTCTTTTGCTTTAATGCCGGGCTTGGCAATGGTGCAGCTGCGGTTATAGCCAATCACCGCGATGGCAATCGACAAGGCCGCACCTGCCCCGGTATTGCAGGCGCCAATGTAGTAATCAAGCTGGCCGGATTTCACCTTCAGCGCGGCATCCATGTCGTTATAGATAAACACTTCGAAGCAGCCCGGAGCGGCCGTTTCGATGGTTTGTTTGATGAGTTCGCGCTGTAAGCCAGCGACACCGATCTTTTTCATGGAAAATCCTTACTTAAAGAAGACAGAGGGGTTGTCACGCAACATCAAATCGATATCTGGCTGGCTGAAACCGGCCTCCAGCAGCATCGGCACAAACGTGGTAAGCAAATATTCAAAACCGGGACCGCCGTTGGCTTTCAGATGAGAGCGGCGGGTAATATCCATCGACAGCATGACATGGTCGAGCAGCCCACGATTCTTTAGCTCGCTCAGCATCCAGATGCGCTTCTTGTCCGGGTAATAGCTGTTTTTTCCGATGGTATCGAACTGAACGTAGGCTCCCTGGTCAATCATCCGCAGGATGTTGTCGAGGTTATCTTTCAGGTCGCAGTGGCCGACGGTGACGCGGGAAAGATCCACGCACCACGATTTCAGCAGCGCCAACTGCTCAAGCCCCATGGTGCTGAAAGAGGTATGGGTCGAAATCGGCCTGCCTGTTTCGTGATGAGCAATAGCCGCCGCCTGGAAAACGCGGGCTTCAACGGGCGTGATGACATCCACGCTGGAGCCAATTTCCGCGATAATCCCGGCTTTTAATTCCGTGCCGTCGATACCGATTTCAATCTCGTCGATCATCTCCTGAGCCAGCACCTTTACCGGCGTCGTCGCCACATGCGGCGGGAAGAAGTCGTGCTGGTAGTAACCGGTGCAGGCCATCACATTGATGCCGGTATCACGCATGATATCCAGCATAAACTGAGGGTTACGCCCCATATAGCGGTTAGTCATCTCAATGATGTTGCGCACGCCCCGCTGGTAAAGCACCTTCATTTCCCCGCAAATCAGCTCATACCGATCGAGGCGGCAATCAATGTTGTCCTTGAAGCTGGAAAGGTCGATGTGAAGATGCTCATGGGCATAGGTATAGCCCGATGGATCGATATGCTTATGCCCCGTCATGATTGACTCCACTTGCAGAAGAGAGATTCAGCAGCGGCAGGAACGAAACGCCGTTCTGCGGCGCTGCCGCCCGGAAAAAGTCACAAACCGTCGCGCCTACATCAGAAAGCGTAGCGCGTGCCCCAAGATGAGCGCCGACGATGCCCGGCTGCCACACCAGCAGCGGGACGTTTTCACGCGTGTGTTTGCTGTGGCCGATGGTCGGGTCGTTGCCGTGGTCGGCCATCACCACCAGGCAGTCTCCGGCCTGCATATCCGCCATCAGCAGAGCCAGATTTTTATCGACCAGCTCCAGCCGCTCGGCGTACCGTTCGACGTCCTGGGCATGGCCCGCCAAGTCGGTTTCCTGGATATTGGTGCAAATAAAGACGTTACCGGGCTTATTCAGCTCATCCCGCGTGATATCGAGAATCGCCTGCGAGTCGACCAGGTTTTGGTAGCTGATGCCATGCGGATTAATCGCGATATCGGCAACTTTGCCGACCAATACCGTTTTTACCCCGACCTGATGCAGCTGCTGCGGAGCCTGAACGCTGGCGTCAACGCCATAGCCCATATGCACGACCTGGAACCCGCTTTTATATACCCCGGAACGCGGCGCATTAATGCCGATATAACGGCCCTGTTTTTCTTCAGCGGCTTGAATCAACTGTTCGCTGCTCTCAAGCAGGCCGCCAAAGGCAATCACCCGCCCGACTTTGACGCAGCGGCGCACCACTTCGCCAATCGCCCGCACCTGCTCAAACGGCACGGCGTTAAGATTGGCGCTGATATTAAAGACCTGGCCGAGATCGGCCTCGAGGTTATCGCCCACGGCCACCGCCTGGTTCACCCAGAGGAATTGCAGTTCCTCGCCTTTTCGTTCCGTATGCCAGCCCTCGGCCAGCAGCGCTTGCTCAACCTGGTCGATAACTTCTGAGAACGGCATGCGCAGAGGCGTTTGTGGGCGCGTACCCAGAATTTCCTGGTGCCCCATAAAGGTGTCGCCGCCTTCATGCTGTAGCGCTGCGGTGCCATAAACCGCGTCGGCGTTTGGCTGCATTACGTTAGCCGCGAAGCCCAGAGCGTTGATCAGCCCCAGCTTTTCCAGGGTCGGCAGGCGCAATTGCGGGAAGTGCTGCAAAATATGCCCGCAGGTATTCGCTCCAACATCCTGGGGGCGGACTTCAGGCACATCGTCCATCGCCCCCACGCCGAAGCTGTCTATCACCAGAACCAAAAACTTACTCATGCTGCCCTCCCGAAATGGGGTGCCCAAGGCTGTCGTACAGCGCTTCCAGCACCGGGTTTCCGCTCTGAATGCCGGAAACCAACGCTACGTCGCTGCGGGTAACAAAAATCTGGGTGCGGAAACACATCACCACCGGGCTGCCCACCGGATAGCTACCTTCGAGCGCCAGATGGTAATCAATGCTGGTGTCGTCTATCGGCAGCAGGCGTGCTTCAATCGGCGTATCGGGGGCGGTAAACACCAGCGCGTGCCGGGCGTGCCCCCGGCGATAATAGCCGCCGCCGAAGCAGTAGCTCTTGCCCTGAAACTGGTGAGAAACCTCGGTCAGATAAAGCATGGCGATGGCTTCAGGCTGGTCGCCGTGCTGGTTAGCCGGAATTGTGCCGGTCAGCGCATGGCCCGGTTCGGCATGGGTAACGCCGTACTGCGCCAGAATCGGCAGCGTGCTGCAACTTGAAGCCGAGGGAGCATTAATCTGCTCAACCGTAATCCCACGCTCTTTCAGCAGGTCACGAGCCTTTAAGAGCGTCATCAGGTTGCGGGTCGGCTGCGTCTGCTGTTGCTCATCGTTCCACAGCAAGCAGGGAAAATGCGTCAGGCCGGTCAGCCGAATTCCCGGCATCGCAAGGATTTCACGCACGACATCGTCCAGCTCGTTTAGCGGGAACCCCGCTTCCTGGCCTGGATAAAGGCGGTCATATTCGGCAAAAACTTTCAGCATCACCGGCTGAACCCGCCCGCAGGCCAGCGCGGCGGCAGAAACTTCGCGTGCTTTTTCGAGCGAGAACAGCGTGATAATTTCCGTCGAACCGCTGACGCTTTCTTCCACCTGCGCCACGGGAACCTGTACTAAATGGCCGACATGGGAAACCGCTATCCCGGCGTCACGCAGGGTTCTGGCCTCTTTGAAATCCACCGCCACCGCCCCGTGAAACCCCAGCTCGATAAGTTTCCCGGCAAGCCACGGGTTACGCCCAATCTGCTTGGTCATAAAATAGAGCGTGATGCCGTGGCGCTGCGCGGCGGCGAGCAGCTTACGCCCGTTATCCAGCAGTCTATCGACGTCGATAACATAAGTGTCCGGCAGGATTTCGCCCCGCTGCCAGAGGGCCTGAGCCGCCTTAATTAGCGCCGGATTCTGTGCCTTGAGTGCCTCAATAAACATGCCTTGCCTCGCGACCTGGGAAACAAATCAGCCTAAATAATCATTTTTTTGAATATTTAAATTAAGAGATACTGCCGCAAACAACATCCGTTAGCTCTTGTGGATCAGCCACAGGCTGAACAGGTTTGCCAGCAGGTAACCCTCTTCACTCGGGTGCAGCTGAACGCTAAACGGCGTCAGCAAAGCGTGGTGTACCTGTTCAACTTCGCCAAACACGCTGTCGGCTTTAATCTCCGCCAGCAGCTCGGGATCCAGCGGGCCAACCTCTTCTCCACGACGGCTGCGCATCAGCGCGTTCGCCATATGGGTGATGGCCATCGTGCCCTGGTCATTTTGCAGCGGAATGGCCCAGCGGGTTTCCAGCTGCGCCACCACCTGTTTCATGCCATCGCAAATATCCCGGTCGATGACGCCTGCATCACATAGCAGGTTGAGCCGGTCTTCCATACTGATTACCTCTGTCAATAGCTCGGTTCCTGTTCGCCGCTCAGCACGCTTTGCTGATGGGCCAGCAGTTCATTCTTATCCACCACCGTTCTCAGCAACTGCTGGATAGGGATATCTTCGCTTCGCGTCAGCACTACCGCCTCTGAAGCCTCAAGGAAACAGGCATCGCCGCTGAGCGGCAGCGCGGTTAGCCCCTGGACCTCCAGGCTCGACTCATTGCTGACGTTCCAAATCACCGCATCCACGTCGCCTTTAGCAATCCGGTGCAAGCATTCGTGGTAAGAAACATCCAGCAATTCAACATCCTGCCCGGCAAAATAAACGCCCGTCATGATGCGCTGGTCGGCAGAGCGCGGGTCAATGCCGATGCGGCGAATCTTATCCTTCTGCCCGGTTCGGCAAATCAATTTGTGCTCGCCGACATAGGTATGCGGCCCGAGGGACAGCGCGATAAAAATCTCAGGGTTGCTGAGGTAACTTTGCGCCGCCAGCCGGGAGACCACCGCCAGGTCATAAACGCCGTTCAGCAGGCACTCCACGCGCACATCCGACCCTCGCATATGGGCGTAGTAAAACGGAATGCCGTCAAACTGCGCCTTCAGGCCGCTGGCCAGCCCTTCATAAAGCCGGGTGTACGGCAGCGGCATAGCACACACTACATTGCCGATATCGGCGAACGCTAATAGGGCTTTGTTATCCATGCTCATCAGGTAACTACCGTTGCGCCCCCGGCGCTCAACGGCTACCGCTCCTGCCTTCTCCAGCGTCTTTAAAGCCGCCTGCGTCAGGCCAACGGAGAAACCGCACTCACCCGCCAGTTCATCGATGGTTTTCAGTCGGTTACCACATTTTTCACCCAGTAAATAACGGGCCAGACTGGATTGGGCTACGCCCTCTTTTTTTATAAAGCTGCGGCTCATTGGTTATCTTCAATTTATTGAATGAATATATCTTCATAAAATTGAATATAGATGGCAAAGGGGAAAATGACAAAAGGAGAATGGGGTCACAAAAAAGAAATAACCCGCCTGGCGGGTTACGAGGAACTGCAGACCAAACCCATTGTGCTTAAAAGACATGAACACCATGCTAATAAAAACAATGAATACTGTTCTCTGACTTACCCCAAACAGCCAAAAACCACGTTTTTTGGCTGTTTGACATCAATAGAAATAACCCGCCTGGCGACGGGTTATGCATAGGGAAAAGTTATGGCTGGGCGACGAAACCTATCGCTTCGTAGACCTTTTTCAGCGTCTCGCTGGCGCGAGCGCGGGCTTTCTCAGCCCCTTCTTTCATCACCTGCTGCAGGAAGGCTTCGTCGTTACGATAACGGTGATAGCGCTCCTGAAGCTCGGTCAGCATGCCGGATACGGCTTCCGCCACTTCGCCTTTCAGGTGACCATACATTTTACCTTCGAAGCTGGCTTCCAGCTCGGCAATCGGCTTGCCGGTCACGCCGGAGAGGATATCAAGCAGGTTAGAAACGCCGGCTTTTTCCTTCACGTCATAACGCACCACTGGCGGCTCTTCGGAGTCGGTTACCGCACGTTTAATTTTCTTCACCACCGACTTCGGATCTTCCAGCAGGCCGATAACGTTATTGCGGTTATCGTCCGACTTGGACATCTTTTTAGTCGGCTCCAGCAGGGACATTACGCGGGCGCCGGACTTAGGAATAAACGGCTCAGGCACTTTGAAAATATCGCCGTACAGCGCGTTGAAGCGGCTGGCAACATCGCGGCTCAGCTCCAGATGCTGCTTCTGGTCTTCGCCCACCGGCACCTGAGTGGTCTGGTACAGCAGGATATCTGCCGCCATCAGCACCGGATAGTCGAAGAGACCGGCGTTGATGTTTTCTTCATAACGTGCGGATTTGTCTTTGAACTGAGTCATGCGGCTCAGCTCGCCGAAGTAGGTGTAGCAGTTCAGCACCCAGCTCAGCTGCGCGTGCTCCGGTACGTGAGACTGAACGAAAATGGTGCTTTTCTTCGGGTCGATACCGCAGGCAAGATACAGCGCCAGCGTATCCAGCGTGGCTTTACGCAGCGCGGCCGGGTTCTGGCGAACGGTGATAGCGTGCTGGTCAACGATGCAGTAAATGCAGTGATAATCATCCTGCATATTCACCCATTGACGCAGCGCACCCATGTAGTTACCGATGGTTAATTCACCTGAAGGCTGTGCGCCGCTAAAGACGATGGGCTTACTCATGTTCTGCTTCCTGATTTGCTAATGGTGGTAGCCCGAAAGCGGGCAGTAATTCATCGAAACGGTCAAACACAACGTCCGGTTTGCTCAGTTCAATCGCTTCGCCATAGTTATAACCCCAGGTCAGCCCGACGCTCGGGCAGCCTGCCGCCTGCGCGGCCTGGATATCATTGCGGGAATCGCCAACAAAAAGCAATTCGTCCGCGGCCAGCCCCATGTTTTCCATCACCTTGAACAGGGCTTCCGGATGCGGTTTTTTCTCTTTCACATCGTCGCCGCCGATGATGACCTGGAAGTACTGCGCAATGCCGAGATCTTCAAGCATCGGCACCACAAACGGCGTCGGTTTGTTGGTCACCACGCCAAGCGGTAGCCCCTTCTGCTTCAGGGCCGCCAGCGTATCCGCTACGCCCGGGAACAGGAAACTCCCCTCTTCAACCGTTTCGGCGTAATAGCGGTCAAACAGTTTGCGCGCAATATTCAGCTGAGCGAGATCGGGTTCTTTATCTTTCAGCGCCCACTTCAGCGCCCTTTGCATCATGACATCCGCGCCGTTACCCACCCAGGTCACGACACGCTCTTCTCCCGCCGTCGGCAGTTCAAGCGCATAAAGCGCCAGATCCACCGCCTGACTCAGGCCAAGTGCAGTGTCGATTAACGTGCCGTCAAGGTCGAAGGCGATACCGCGAATTTTTTGAAACTTATCCATGACTTACCTTAGCCAGTTCAGAACGCATGCGGTCAATAACCGCTTTATAATCAGGCTGGCCGAAGATAGCAGAGCCGGCAACGAACATGTCTGCGCCCGCCGCTGCGATTTCAGCGATATTATCGGCCTTCACGCCGCCGTCTACTTCGAGGCGAATATCATACCCGGAGGCGTCAATGCGCTCGCGTACCTGGCGCAGTTTTTCAAGCGTGTGGGGAATAAACGACTGGCCGCCAAAGCCCGGGTTAACGGACATCAGCAGAATAACATCCAGCTTATCCATAACGTGGTCAAGCCAGGAGAGCGACGTCGCCGGGTTCAAGACCATGCCAGCTTTACAGCCGTGTTCTTTAATCAGCTGCAGGGAGCGGTCAACGTGCTCGGAGGCTTCCGGATGGAAGGTGATAATGCTGGCACCGGCGGCGGCAAAATCGGGAATGATGCGATCGACCGGTTTCACCATAAGATGCACGTCGATAGGGGCGGTCACGCCGTAGTCGCGCAGCGCTTTGAGCACCATCGGCCCCATCGTCAGGTTGGGAACATAGTGGTTGTCCATGACGTCAAAATGGACGACGTCGCCACCTGCGGCCAGCGCTTTAGCCGTGTCCTCGCCCAGGCGGGCGAAGTCGGCAGAGAGGATTGAGGGGGCAATCAAATACTGTTTCATCCGCTTCTCCATGAGTCATTCATCTTTCGGCGGCGGGCGAAACGGCTCAGGCAAGCTTTACTTTATAAAGCGCCAGAAGTTCGTCCACCTTGTTACGGGCTCCACCGTTTCGGCTGATGCTGCGTCTTACCTGCAGCTTGCGGAAATCGGTAGCATTCTTATACCACTCGCGAGTGAGTTCGGTGTCGTGATTGGAAATCACCACCGGGATGCTCTGCTCGCGCAGTTTTTCAGCCAGGTCCGCCAGATGTTTCTGCTGCACCATGCTGAAGCTGTCGGTGTGATAAGCGGTAAAGTTGGCGGTAGCGGAAAGCGGCGCATAAGGCGGGTCGCAATACACTACCGAACCTGCGGCAACGTTTATCATACTGACGTCATAAGACTGGCAGAGAAAAGTGGCATTTTTGGCCCGTTCGGCAAAGTGGTACAGCTCCTCCTCAGGGAAGTAAGGCTTGCTGTAGCGGCCAAACGGAACGTTAAATTCACCGCGCAGATTATAACGGCACAGACCGTTGTAACAATGGCGGTTGAGATACAAAAACAGCACTGCACGGCGGAATTCATCCCGGCATTGATTAAATTCGGTGCGAAAACCGTAGTAGGTGGCCTCTTCATTCATCGCTTTGGTGAATAGCAGGCGAGACTCCCGCACGTATTCGTCCGCGCGGTTTTTTACGATGTTGTAGAGGTTAATCAGGTCGCTATTGATATCCGCGAGGAGATAGCGCTGATAGTCGGTATTGAGGAATACCGAGCCCGCACCAACAAAGGGCTCGATCAGACAGTCGCCTTCCGGCAGATGCTTTTTTATATCGTCCAGCAGGGGGAATTTCCCCCCTGCCCATTTCAGAAAAGCGCGATTTTTTTTCATGCTGTCTTACTATTTACACCTTATCCAGCTGTGGAAAGGCTCCGACAGCGACTGCGCTTATTTTCACTTGAGGTCAGACTGCACCTGATGAATAGGTTTTGCCCACGGGTTTTTCGCCTGCACGTCTGCCGGTAGCGTAGAAACCGCGCGTTTAGCGTCATCCTTGGTTGCATAAACACCACTTACCAGGACATACCACGGCTGGCCGTTACGCTGAGTCTGATAAACCACATAGTGCTGCAGGTTCTCTTTCTTCGCCCAGGCATTCAGGTTAGCCGAGTTGGAAGAGGAGCTAAGTTGCAGAGTGTAATGGCTACCCGGAGCGCCTTTAATCGCGCTGGCATCGCCGGTCACGCTGGCACCCGCTGGTGCCGCTGCAGCAGATTTAGGCTCGGCCTTGGCTTCAGCTTTTGGCGCTACAGAAGCCGTGGCTTTCGGTGCCTGAGTCGGAGCCGCTGCGCTGGTGGATGGGGCTTTCACCGGAGCAGATACCGCCGGAGCAGGTTCGCTATGCTTAGCGGTTGCTACAGGCTTGCTTTCGGCTTTAACCTGCTGCTTAGGCTCAGCTTTGCGCACCGGCTCAATGACCGTTTTCTTACGTTCAGGACGCGACTCAACGTTACGGGTCGGCTCCTGAGTCCCGGCCAGCTTACGCGGCTCGGTTTTGACACCGGCAATCGGCGCTACGGTCGCAGGCTCGGTTGGCAGCGTGGAGTTGCTGACCACGTTATCAATCTGACCCTGCTGCTGAGGCTGAGTCAGCGCATTATTCAGATTCCCCGGGACTTCAACGCGCTGCTGGCCTTCCGGCTGCGGCTGGTTTTGGGCCTGGGTCGGGGTAGAAGAAATCGGCGGCAGGGAAACATCCTGCGGGTTCTGCTGACCAGAGGCTGGAGCAGTGCCCGGCTGAGGCTGCGCGCCGTTAGCCTGGTCCGCCGGAGCCGCAGAACTGGAGCCGGAGAGATCGATGCTCTTTTCAGCGCCCGGCTTCTGCTCGGCGCTATCAGGGCTGGATGAAGGTGCTTTAAGGGCAGAACCGATGCCAATAATCAGCAGTAGCAGAACCAGAATACCAATCCCCATCATCATATGCTGACGTGAAACGGGCACCTTCTGTTTTGCTGCCTTTTTGCGTCCACGAGCAGGACGAGGTTCTGCGGCCATGCCGTCATCACCTTCGTACTCGTCTTCAACTTCTTCTTCACGCTCGCGGCGTGAACGAGAAGGACGACGTTCGTCAGCGTCAAGATCGACGTCATCAACGTTGATCTGCGGCTCTTTATCAAACTCGTCAGGTTTGCGGGAACGCCCAGGACGACGATCGCTCGGATCGGGTTTCAGCTCGTCTTCTGGTTTGAACTCATCCATTTAACACCCCACTCAAAGACGCATGCCCATGTCCGCATAGCGCCCGAAGTTAAAAACTATAAGATTCTAATTGTTAAGCCTGCTGGCAATCAGCAATGGCTGACAGAACAACGTCGTGCGGTACTCCACCGCGCACTTCACTCTTCCCTATCGCCAGCGGCAGGATTAAACGCAGCTCACCGGCTAATACTTTTTTGTCACGCATCATGTGGGGCATATACGCGTCAGGCGACATTTCCTGCGGCCCGTTAACCGGCAACCCGGCACGCAGCAGCAGCGCGATAACTCGCTGAACTTCAGCCTCACTGAACTGACCAAGGCGCTGAGCGGTACGCACCGCCATCACCATTCCGGCTGCAACGGCCTCACCGTGCAGCCAGTTGCCATAGCCCATTTCGGCTTCAATGGCATGGCCAAAAGTATGACCCAAATTCAGTAAAGCACGTAAGCCGCTTTCGCGCTCGTCGGCAGCGACAACTTCGGCTTTCAGCTCACAACAACGGCGAATACAGTAAGCCATCGCCTTGCCGTCAAGCTTCAGCAGCGCGTCGATATTCTCTTCCAGCCAGTCAAAGAACTCGCCGTCGAGAATGATGCCGTATTTAATGACTTCGGCCAGGCCAGAAGCCAGTTCCCGCTTAGGCAGTGTAGAAAGGCAGTCCAAATCAACCACAACCGAAGCCGGCTGGTAGAAGGCGCCAATCATATTTTTACCCAGGGGATGGTTGACGGCCGTTTTGCCGCCTACGGAAGAGTCCACCTGCGACAGCAGCGTGGTTGGAACCTGAATAAAGCGCACCCCGCGCTGATAGCTCGCCGCAGCAAAACCGGTCAGATCGCCCACCACGCCGCCGCCTAAGGCAATCAGTGTGGTATCACGACCGTGAGGTTTTTCCAGCAGCGCCGTAAACACGGTATCGAGCACCGAGAGGCTTTTAAACTGCTCGCCATCCGGAAGAATGACGGTATCGACTTTAACGCCTGCCTGTTCCAGAAGACCACGAACCCTGTCCAGATACAGCGGTGCCAGAGTTTCGTTAGTGACCAGCATAGTCTGGTCGCCAGCTTTTAGCGGCCAAAAGGAAGCCGGGTCATTAAATAACCCGGCGGCAATGGTAATAGGGTAACTACGTTCCCCGAGAGTGACTGTCAGCCTCTCCATTACGCGGAGCCCACCTTATGTTGCTTTGCCCGCAGGCGTTACTTGATTAAGCCAGAATCAGTTGCTTTCCAGCATATGAATAATCTGGTTGGCAACCACTTTGGCGCTTTGGTCGTCAGTGCGAATCGTCACATCGGCAATCTCTTCGTACAGAGGATTGCGTTCGTGCGCCAGCGCTTCCAGAACTTCACGAGGTGGAGTCTCAACCTGCAGCAGCGGACGCTTTTTATCGCGCTGAGTACGAGCAAGCTGTTTCTCAATAGTGGTCTCAAGGTAAACCACTACGCCACGGGCGGAAAGGCGGTTACGGGTTTCGCGAGACTTCACAGAGCCGCCACCGGTAGCCAGCACAATGCCCTGTTTTTCAGTGAGTTCGTTGATGATTTTTTCTTCGCGATCGCGGAAGCCTTCTTCGCCTTCAACGTCGAATACCCAGCCCACATCAGCTCCGGTACGTTTCTCAATCTCTTGATCAGAATCGAAAAATTCCATATTGAGTTGCTGAGCTAACTGACGCCCAATAGTGCTTTTGCCGGCACCCATAGGCCCAACCAGAAAGATATTGCGTTTCTCTGCCATTTTTTCGGTACTACTAAGACAATTCGTTGATGATAAACCCGCCCGATAACAACCTGCTGTGGCGGGACATGAACTGAAACCTCATAAGCGTGAGTGCGAGAATCAGACTAAAAATTATCTCAACACTCAAGGGGGTTTGGCAACCGAATAAATCACCACCGCCCGGCTCGGGGCGAAAAGCGTGCTTCGGCTTCCCGGCCGCAGGTTCTCTTTACCCTGCCTCCCGAAACGGTACACCTTGTAAGCTAATTCCTCTCTGCCGTCAAACACCTGGCGTCCGTTTAGCAGAAAAATACCCGGACTGGAGAAGAAACGCGCTAGGGCGCGGCAATCAGTCTTGGGGTGATAAACACCACTAATTCCCGACGTTGGCGTTTTTTACCCTCATGCTGGAACAATTGGCCAATAAGGGGAATATTGCCCAACAGCGGCACGCTATCACGGGTGTTATTGCTCTGCTGCTGGAAGATCCCGCCCAGCGCCAGGGTCTCGCCATCCTGCACCTCCACCTGTGTTTCAATTTCCTGTTTATCGATAGTCAGCACTTCGCCATCCACATGCTGGATGCTGCGGCCTGGCATATTTTGGCTAATGCGTAATTTCAGGCGAATACTGCCGTGCTGGCTAATGGTCGGCGTCACCTCCATCCCCAGCACCGCTTCTTTAAATTCCACTGAAGTGGCTTCATTTTTACCGTTTGAGACCTGGTAGGGAATTTCGGTACCCTGCTTAATACTGGCCGACTGCTGGTGCGCAACCAGCAGACGCGGGCTGGCAATAATCTCCAACTGATGCTGCTGTTCAAGTGCGCTAAGCTCCAGCTCCAGCATGCGGCCATTCAGCCGCCCGATGTTAAAACCAAGCGTAGTGGTTGCCGCCGCAAACGCCAGGTTGCTGGAGACGGTTGTCGGCTGATACAGACCGGGCGCGCTTTCTGCCTCGGCTGCGCTCCACTTCACGCCAAGCTCTCGCAGCTTCTCCCGATTGATGGTGACAATATGCGCCGACAGCTCCACCTGCCCCATCGGCACGTCCATGTCGGCTACCCAGGCGGCAATTTGCTTTTGCGCCTGCTTGTTGTCCCTCACAACCAGCCGATTGGTGCGCTTATCAACGGTTACGTTGCCGCGCGGCCCAAGCAATTTTTCGCCGCTGCCTTTGAGCCCTGCCGCCAGTTCCACAACGTCCGCATAGCGTGGCATATAAACTTGTTGCACTAACGGCTGCTCAAGTGCTCTCTGTTTGCGTGTCGCCTCCTGCTGGGCCCGCAGCATAGCCGGGTCCTGCTTTGGCTGGATCTGTAACACATTTCCCACTTTTGAAGCGCTAAGATCTGCCAGCTTGAGCATCAGTTGAAACGCCTGCTCCCACGGAACCTCAACCAGGTGCAGAGAGAGCTTGCCCTGCACGCCAGGGGCTACCACGACGTTCAGCTTCTGCTGCTCTGCCAGCATCTGCAACACCTGAACAACCGGAGCTTCATCAATCATGAGCGTCACGGTTTTATTTGCCCAGCCCGCCAGCGGCAATAGCGCCAGCGCGAATACTGCGACGATCCTTATCATTGATTCCTCCCGGTAAACTCCAGTGGTAGTAACTTGCTTCGCACGGTCCGCTCAGGGATGCGGTTACCCGCTTCCCGGCAATCGCCAAAACCCGAACGCCCGGCTCAAGCTCCTGCCCCGTGCGCACTCTGCGCCATTGCTGCGCTGGCAGGCCAAGCAGCGCCATACTGTTTCCCGGCTGATAAAACACGCCGCGTAATTGCCAGCGGTCAAGGCGCTTCAACAGCGCCTCACAGGGGGATGAAAGTGCGATAAATGGATTTCGTGGCTGCGCATATGAAACCGAGCACAGGAGCAGAACCAAAAGCCCGCTAGCTGCTTTCATCGATGAACTCCAGCGCCAGCACGACTCTGACCCGCTCTCCGGCTGCGCCTAATTCGAAAGCAGGCAGCCTTAGCCGCTGGTAGCCCGCCAGTTGCTGAAAGAGTGCCGGGACTTTTCGCCACGGCAGCAAAATCTCCAGCAAAGAGTGTTTTATGCCCGGTTGCCATTTCACCAATCTCCCTCCCGACTGCCTGACCGCCTCCATTGCTGAAAACGGCTTTGCCGGAGCAGCGGCAGGCAGGGGGTCAATGCCTGGTAATGTTGCAATGCTTTTTTGCAGCGCCGCAGTCTGCTGCGCGGCCTGCTGGCATTGCGATATCAGTTCAAGCCTCAAGTGCCGCTGGGGCTGAACCAGCAGCCATTGGCAGATAAAAGCCACGGTGAGCAGGCAAACCAGCAGGGCGGAGATACGCAGGCCGAAATACCTGCCGGGAAGCCGTTTAAGGTAGCGGTTCACTCGCTTCTCCTTCCGGCTCTAAGATGAAATTAAAGGAAACGCCCTTATTTTCCTCGTCGCGTAACTCCCCGGGTTTAATCGTAAAATTCCCCGGCAAAGCGCTAAGACTCGCCTCGAACCGGCTCAGCTCGCCGGCATCCCCCGCTACGCCCTGTACGGAGACCTTGCTGTTGCGCCAGCTCAGGCTGCTAAGCCAGCTGTTTTCCGGCAGCCCGGCCGCCAGCGCGTTAAGCACCTTTTCCCAGCGGGAAATATTTGCCCTTACAGCCTCTGCGACCCGCAGCCGCTCCCGCGACTGTTGAGACTCTTTAAGCGCACGCTGGCGGCTTTGCAGCAGCACCTGCAACGTCTGCTGCTGTAAAGCCATACTGCTGGCCTGAACACGCAGCAGGCTAACCTCCAGCTTCAGCAGTTGCGTATGCCAGGCCGCCAGGGTAAGGACCAATAGCATGCCGAGCAGCGTGGTTCCGCCCCACAGTCTCAATCTCCGCTGCCGCCTTTGGCTGCGCCACGGCAGCAGGTTGATAAGCGCCGCCATTAGCGACTGAGCCCCAGCGCCAGACCCAGCACGATGGTATATAGCCCGCCGTGAACCGGCAGCGGCGGCTGATGGCGTATAATCGGCTGCCAGGCATTCAGGATTTTTGCATCGGCGGGCATAGCACCGGTACCGTTCGCACGGCTAATCGCTACCTCCCCTGCGCTTACGCCCAGTTGCAGGCAGAGCGCCGCAAAATCAGCCACCTGCCGCTTATCAAGCCAGCCGGAGCGCCCCGGTTCCAGAACCGATGCCCACAGCCAGTATCGTTCTTCTTCATGAGCTAAAAAGCGGCAATCCGCCGGATAACATGCCGCTGGCAAAGCGCTAAGCGCCTTGTCTCCGGGCGTAATGCATGCGGGAAATAATTTGGCGTTTGCCAGGCTCGCCAGCAGATTTTTCAGATCCTGCTGGCGGGCAGCCGTTACGTTCAGCGGCTCGCCGTAATCCGGGTAGTCATAGCAAAGCTGTGAGGCGGGCATTTGCAGCTGGCGAGCGGTAGCACCGGCGATATACTTCTCTTGTGCCGACTCCTGCAGGCGGCTGTCCGGCGCGGGAACCTGCCGCTGCAAAGTCCGCTGAACGGGAAAGCCTACCCGCAAGTGATGGCGTATCGGGATCTCTTTGCGCCATGCGCTAAGCGCCTCGCACAGCGTGCCGGGTTCGGGTAACATGCCGTCCGCAAGTCCCTGTTCCGGGAAGGGTAAAAACCACCAATGCCGCAATTGCCATCCTTGCCGGTGCCATTGCACCGCCGCGGCGCGTACGCCCTCCGCCTGGATGTCCAGGCCAATCCGCCAACCAGGAAACATCATGGTTTCGATCTCCTTATCAAGCTAGTGATGAAAGGCTCTGATCCCGAAACGGCAACGGGTATATCAAAGCTCCTGGCTTGCCTTTATACTACCGCGCGGTTGATTAGAAACTGCCCAATTGAAACCTAATGGGAAATTTAAGGTGAAGTTCGTAAAGTACTTATTAATCCTTGCAGTCTGTTGCGTTCTGCTGGGAGCTGGCTCGATATTCGGCCTATACAAATACATTGAGCCGCAGCTTCCCGACGTCGCGACGTTAAGAGACGTGCGGCTGCAAATTCCAATGCAGGTTTACAGCGCTGACGGAGAGCTTATCGCCCAATACGGCGAGAAACGTCGTATTCCGCTGACCCTGAACCAAATCCCACCGATTATGGTAAAAGCGTTCATCGCCACCGAGGACAGCCGTTTCTATGAACACCACGGCGTTGACCCGGTGGGGATTTTCCGCGCCGCCAGCGTAGCGCTCTTCTCCGGCCATGCTTCTCAGGGGGCGAGTACCATCACCCAGCAGCTGGCGCGTAACTTCTTCCTCAGCCCTGAACGCACTCTGATGCGTAAGGTCAAGGAGGCGTTTCTCGCCGTGCGTATTGAGCAGATGCTGAGTAAGGATGAAATCCTTGAGCTGTATCTGAATAAAATCTATCTCGGCTACCGCGCTTACGGCGTAGGCGCCGCCGCTCAGGTCTACTTCGGCAAGACTGTCGATCAACTGACCCTGAGCGAGATTGCGGTGATTGCCGGGCTGCCTAAGGCGCCTTCGACATTCAACCCGCTTTACTCCATGGATCGTGCCGTCGCGCGGCGCAACGTAGTGCTCTCGCGCATGCTGAGCGAAGGCTATATCACCCAGGCGCAGTATGACGAAGCGCGTAGCCAGGCTATCGACGCCAGCTACCACACGCCGGAAATTGCTTTCTCCGCGCCTTATCTGTCCGAGCTGGTGCGCCAGGACCTGGTGGCCCGCTACGGCGATAAAGCCTATGAAGATGGCTATAAGGTTTACACCACCGTCAGCCGTAAAATTCAGCAGGGCGCGCAGGAAGCGGTTCGCAATAACGTCATGGCTTACGACATGCGCCACGGCTATCGCGGCCCGTCAAACGTGCTGTGGAAAGTGGGTGAAAGCGCGTGGGACGAGAAGAAAATCATCGACTCTCTGAAAAACCTGCCGGTTTATGGTCCGCTGTTCCCGGCAGTTGTTACCCGCGCAACGGCAGAAGAAGCCACGGCTTTACTGGCGGACGGCAGCTCCGTCTCGCTGGGTATGGAAGGCATGCGCTGGGCTCGCCCTTATCGCTCCGACACCGCTCAGGGCCCTACCCCGCGTAAAGTGACCGACGTGGTTCAGGCCGGCCAACAGATTTGGGTTCGTAAAGTTGATACCGCATGGTGGCTTGGTCAGGTGCCGGATGTTAACTCCGCGCTGGTTTCGCTTAACCCACGCGACGGTGCCGTACTGGCGCTGGTCGGCGGTTTTGACTTCAATCAGAGTAAATTTAACCGCGCTACCCAGGCGCTGCGCCAGGTAGGTTCTAACATCAAGCCGTTCCTCTACACCGCGGCGATGGATAAAGGCCTGACGCTTGCCAGCATTCTTAACGACGTGCCGATTTCGCGCTGGGATGCGGGTGCAGGCTCCGACTGGCGGCCGAAAAACTCCCCGGCGCAATATGCAGGGCCAATTCGACTGCGCCAGGGCCTCGGCCAGTCTAAAAACGTCGTGATGGTGCGCGCGATGCGTGCGATGGGCGTAGATTACGCGGCAGAATATCTACAGCGCTTTGGCTTCCCGGCGGCAAATATCGTTCACACCGAATCACTGGCGCTGGGTTCAGCTTCATTTACGCCAATGCAGGTTGCTCGTGGCTATTCGGTAATGGCCAACGGCGGCTTCCTGGTTGATCCGTACTACATCACCAAAATCGTCGATGACACCGGCAATACCGTGTTCGAGGCAAAACCAAAAGTTGCCTGTGCCAGCTGCGACCTGCCGGTTATCTACGGCGACACGCCGAAATCAACGGTGCTGGAAAATCAGGATGTGGAAGACGTAGCCGTTTCGCAGACGCCGCAAAACAGCAACGTGCCTATGCCTCAGCTGGAGCAGGCGAACAAAGCGCTGGTGGAAAAAGTTCAGGGCGAAGAGTATGCCCCGCACGTGATAAACACCCCGCTGTCGTTCCTGATCAAAAGCGCGCTCAACAGTAATATTTATGGCGAACCGGGTTGGCAAGGTACTGGCTGGCGAGCGGGGCGTGATCTGAAACGCCGGGACATCGGCGGTAAAACCGGGACCACCAACAGTTCGAAAGATGCCTGGTTCTCCGGCTACGGACCGGGTGTGGTGACTTCGGTATGGATTGGCTTTGACGATCACCGCCGCGATCTTGGCCGCACCACGGCTTCAGGCGCAATCAAAGATCAGATTTCAGGTTACGAAGGCGGCGCGAAGAGCGCTCAACCAGCCTGGGACGATTTTATGAAGGTCGCCCTTTCCGGCGTACCGGAAGAGCCGCTAACGCCACCGCCGGGAATTGTCACCGTGAATATCGATCGCAGCTCCGGTCAGTTAGCCAACGGCGGTAACAGCCGTGAGGAATACTTTATCGAGGGCACCCAGCCTACTCAGCAGGCCGTGCATGAAGTAGGCACTACGATTATCGACAATGGAGAAGAACACGAGCTGTTCTAAACCAAACAAAAGGGCCGCTTCTCGCAGCCCTTTCTCATTCTCTCTTTGTTAACTAGAGCCTGCCCTGTTGTTTTAACCACTCGCGTACCAGGAACAGAGCGCTGACGTTGCGCGCCTCGCTGAAGTCTTCTTCATTCAGCAAATCCAACATTTTTGCCAGCGGCCAGCGCTCCTGCACCAGCTCTTCCGGCTCGTCCCCTTCCAGCGACTCCGGGTAGAGATCCTCAGCGATAACGATGTTCATTTTGCTTGAGAAATAGGACGGCGCCATGGTCAATTTTTTCAGGAATGTCAGCTGGTTTGCACCAAAGCCAACTTCCTCTTTCAGCTCGCGGTTAGCGGCTTCAAACACCGTTTCACCCGGGTCAATCAGGCCCTTAGGGAAACCCAATTCATAGGATTCGGTGCCTACGGCGTATTCACGAATAAGGATCAGGTGGTCATCAACAATAGGCACGATCATCACCGCCTCACGCGAGGAAGGTCGCATCCGCTCGTAAACGCGGCGCACGCCATTGCTAAACTCCAGATCCACCGTTTCGACGTTAAAAAGTCGCGAACGCGCCACGGTTTCTACATGTAAAATCGTTGGTTTTTTAAGAGATTTGCTCATGTGGCTGGGATCAACAGTGAAAGAGGTAAGTTATTGTGCGGCATGCCGCACATATTGCGCAACGAGCATTGGCTATTATTTACATTTTTGCAACTTGATGTTTTTCCAAAACACGTAATGCGCGCCCCTGTCAAGACAGGTAGTATGGAATAGGAATTTACTTGTATTTCAGACGAAGTCGCTTTGCTAACATTGTGTTACTGCAGGTTGTTTATTATAAAAACAGCTTAAGTTAGCACTCTCACCTGCCGATAATGATTTCTGATCTCTTAACCTTTTGAAGGGCCGATCTTTTGCCGCGCTTGATGAAAAAGACGATTGTTTGATGGGGAAAGCATGAGCACCTTATTATTTCTGTTAGCTGCTATGCTGGCCTGCGCCCTGATTGCCGGATGGCTAATCTGGCGGAGCCTGAGGCTGCGCGCCCGGGTTCCGCGTGAACATTCGTTCCCCGGAGCCACAACCCGCAAACTGACTCCGGAAGAGCGTATTGCCGTCGAAAATTATCTTGAGCGCTATTCACGCACCCAGGAGCTGATTGGCCCCTCAGGTGCAAGCAATCCGCCGCCAAAACTGACGCTGACCGCGCAAAGCAACACGGTTATCTCACTTACCCGCTCGATTACCCGCTACGGTCTGTCTGCCGACGACGCCAATAAATGGCGCTACTATCTGGACTCGGTTGAAGTCCATTTGCCGCCGTTCTGGGAACAGTACATTACCAACGATAACGACGTGGAGCTTATCCGCACCAGCACTATTCCGCTGGTTATCTCTCTCAACGGCAATACGTTGCAAAATGACGCTCTGGACAGCCAGCAATACGCTATCGAAGGCTATTCCGGCACGCAGGCCTCGATTCGCGGTGAAGAAAGCGAGCAAATTGAGCTGCTGAATATTCGTCAGGAAACCGAGGAAGAGTATTCCCTGAGCCGCCCGGACGGGATCCGCGAGGCCGCACTTATCTGCGTCGCATTCATTATGCTGTTCCTGAGCCTGGTTACGCCGCCGGTATTTCTGCCGTGGCTGCTCGGTGGTTCAGCGCTGCTGGTAGCCGCTGGTTTGTGGGGGCTGTTTGCGCCACCGGCCAAAAATGCGCTGCGCGAGATCCACTGCCTGCGCGGTACGCCCAAACGCTGGGGGCTGTTTGGCGAGTCCAATCAGGAGCAGGTCAACAATATATCCCTCGGCATTATCGACCTTATCTATCCGCCGCACTGGCAGCCTTTTGTTACCCAGGATCTCGGGCAGAAAACCGATATTGATATCTACCTCGACCGCCACGTTGTGCGCCAGGGGCGCTTCCTCTCGCTGCATGACGAGGTGCGCAATTTCCCGCTTCAGCACTGGGTGCGCAACCTGCTGATCGCCTCCGGTGCGCTGCTGGTTCTGCTGATGATGACGCTTTGGGTGCCGCTGGAGATGCCCATCAAGCTCAGCGTTTCCTGGTTAAAAGGCGCGCAGTCTATCGAGGCAACCAGCGTTAAAGAGCTGGAACAATACAAGCTACAGGTTGGCGACACGCTGAGAGTGAACGGCACCGGCATGTGCAACATCCATACTCCGGGCGGGTACAGTTCGCGTCAGAGCTTCCCGTTCACCCCGTTCGACTGCTCGCAAATTATCTGGAATACCGCACGCCCTCTTCCGCTGCCGGAGTCCGAGGTCATGGACAAGGCGGTTGCGTTGACGAAGGCGGTTAGCGGGCAAATCCACCCTCAGGGCGACGAAGCCGACAGCAAGGTTAACCCGCAGCTGGCGGATGCTATCCAGAAGTCGGGCATGGTGCTGCTGGACGATTTCGCCGGTATTGTGAAAAAGACACAGGCGCTGTGTACCGCAGAAGATGAATGTGTACGCCTGAAAAATGCGCTGGTGAATTTGGGCAACACCAAAGACTGGGACTCGCTGATAAAACGGGCAGATTCGGGCAAGCTGACCGGCGTGAACGTTCTGCTGCGGCCGGTTAGCGCCGAATCGCTGGATAATCTGGTCACGACGTCCACCGCGCCATTCTTTATTCGTGAAACCGCGCGCGCCGCACAGTCGCTGAACAGCCCGGCGCCGGGCGGCTACGTGATAATTAATGATGAAGGTGGCGACCTTGTCGATCAGCCGCTGCCGCCGGTTTCACTGTATGACTTCCCGGCCCAGGAGCAGTGGACAGAGTTCCTTCGCCTGGCGGATATGCTGCTGCAAACGCCTTTCCACGCCGAGGGGATAATCACCGGGGTCTATACCGATGCCAACGGCACTCAGCACGTTACCCTGCACCGTATCTCCGACACGCATAGCCTTTGGAGCTACATCAGCATTTCTCTGATGCTGATAGCGATGCTGGCATGCTTCGTCATCAATACCGTGCTGGCTATTACCCGCTATCGCCGCGCCAGCACAAGACTTGCCGAAATTCATCGCTACTACGACAACTGCATCAACCCGACGCTGACTCCGCCATCCCTTCTGCGGTAGCCGTTACGGGTAAACTTTGCGTACCGGGTTGTGCTACCCTGGTACGCAAATTTTCCTCTACCGAGACTGAAACCTATGCCTGGTACAATAGCCTGGCAGGACGTTGACACCCTGCTGCTGGATATGGACGGGACCCTGCTGGACCTGGCCTTCGATAACCATTTCTGGAAAAAGCTGGTGCCGGAAACCATCAGTCTTAAGCGAGGCATTCCGCTACAGGAAGCCCATCAGCTCATATCGCATGAGTACCACGCCGTACAGCATACGCTAAACTGGTACTGTCTCGATTACTGGAGCGAAAAGCTCGGGCTGGATATCCGCGAGATGACAACGGAACAGGGGCCAAATGCCGCGCTGCGCGATGATACGGTGCCGTTTCTGGAGGCGTTAAAAGCCAGCGGAAAACGCCGTATTCTGCTGACCAACGCCCATCCGCACAACCTGGCGGTGAAACTTGAACATACCGGTTTAGACCAGCACCTTGATTTATTGCTTTCGACCCACACATTTGGTTATCCGAAAGAAGATAGACGTTTATGGCAGGCGGTGGCCGGGCATACCGGATTCGATCCGGCCAGAACGGTGTTTATCGACGATAGCGAAGCGATTCTTGATGCCGCGGCAAATTTTGGTATTCGTTACTGCTTTGGCGTGCTGAACCCGGATTCCGGTGAAGCGGAAAAAACCTTCACCCGCCATCCCGGCCTTAGCGATTACCGAACTCTGATCCCATCGCTTTCCGTCAAGGAGGCGTGATGAAAGACAAAACGGCCGAAGGTGTGCGCCTGGATAAATGGCTGTGGGCCGCCCGTTTCTATAAAACCCGAGCCGTGGCGCGGGAGATGATTGAAGGCGGCAAAGTGCATTATAACGGGCAGCGTAGCAAACCCAGCAAGCTGGTGGAGCTGAATGCGGTTCTCACGCTGCGCCAGGGTAACGACGAGCGCACCGTTAACATCCTCGCGATTACCGAACAGCGTAGGCCGGCGACGGAAGCCACCCAGCTTTATGAAGAGACGACGGAAAGCATCGCCAAACGGGAAAAAGTGGCGCTGGCGCGCAAGATGAATGCGCTGACCATGCCGCATCCCGACCGCCGCCCGGATAAAAAAGAGCGCCGGGATTTGATGAAATTTAAACACGGTGGCGAGGAGTAGCCCGCCCACCAGCAAGAGAGATGACGATGACTCAACACGACCAACTACACCGCTATCTGTTTGAAAACTACGCCGTACGCGGCGAGCTGGTGACGGTTTCTGAAACCTGGCAGCAGATCATGGAAAACCATGATTATCCGCAGCCGGTCAAAAAAATCCTCGGCGAGCTGCTGGTTGCGACCAGCCTGCTGACGGCCACCCTGAAGTTTGACGGCGACATTACCGTTCAGCTGCAGGGCGATGGCCCGATGACCCTGGCGGTGATCAACGGCAATAACAAACAGCAGATGCGCGGCGTAGCTCGCGTTCAGGGTGAAATCCCGGCTGAAGCCGAGCTGAAAGACCTGGTAGGCAACGGCTATCTGGTTATCACCATCACCCCGAGCGAAGGTGAACGCTACCAGGGCGTTGTAGGCCTGGAAGGCGACACGCTGGCGGCCTGCCTTGAAGATTACTTCATGCGTTCAGAGCAGTTGCCAACCCGCCTGTTCATTCGCACCGGCGAATTTGAAGGGAAAGCGGCCGCTGGCGGCATGTTGTTACAGGTCCTTCCTGCGCAAAATGCCCAGACCGACGACTTTAACCACCTGGCAATGCTGACCGAAACTATCAAGGCTGAAGAGCTGCTGACGCTTCCGGCTAATGATGTGCTGTGGCGCCTGTATCACGAGGAAGAAGTCACCCTGTACGATCCGCAGGCGGTAGAGTTTAAGTGCACCTGCTCCCGCGAGCGCTGTGCGGATGCGCTGCGCACTCTCCCGGACGAAGAGATCGACAGCATTCTCGCGGAAGATAATGAAATAGACATGAACTGTGATTACTGCGGTAGCCACTACGTGTTTGATGCTATGGATATTGCGGCTATCCGCAAAAATGCCTCTCCGGCTGACCCTCAGATCCACTAAATCTGTTAAACGCCTCCGCCAGCGGAGGCGTTTTTTCCTTAGCGGTAGTAATCAACCTTGACCCGCTGACCATCCACCATCACGTCCTGCCATGCCTTCGGGGCCGCCGTTAACTTACCTTCCGTTGCCGCCTGTTTCAGGGCCGCCATCATCTGGTTTTTATCCAGGTCACGGGCCTGGCCAATGTCCTTCCAGCCGCCGTCTATTTTTCCATACACTTTGCAGTAGCTCATTTCCGGCTGGCAAAGCAGCCATTCGTCCTTGCCGTCGCCGTTAAGATCCATCCCCACCAGCAGGCATTTGTCATCGTCGTCCAGACACTCTCTTGCCTGGTAGCTTTCGTCTTTTACCATTGCCTGCCACCAGGCGTTTTCCGGTACGCGGTTCTTATCCGCCAGTACAATGCGCTGGCGCAGCGATTCAACCGTAAGCTTCACGGCGGCAAAGCCGTTCGCCTTACTGTCGCTCAATATCCTGGCGAGCTGCCTTTTACGTTCCGGGCTGGCGCTGAATAGCGGGTCTTGTTGCAGCTCACGCATTGCATCGTAACCGCGTCGCCCGGAGGATTGCAGCATCGACAAGCTCAGTTTCTCCGGCTTCAGCACGCCGCTGTGGTAGCGAGCCATTTGATTGTTCACGCTAATGCGATAAGGGTCGAGCAACGGGGAGTTAACGGCAACCAGCAGGGCAAGAGCCAGCAATAAAACCGCACGGTTAATATAACCTGGCTGCAAAATAGCTTCACGGCGCTGGCGAATAAGAGTCACCGCATAGCCGAAGGCCCACACCAAGACAGCTAAGGTTATCAGCGCTGCATATACCCGGGCAGGTGTCCAACCGTATGCCGAAACGCGCTGCCAAAGCGCATAACTTGCCAGCAGGGCATAAACCGGAGAAAGCAGCAGCGAGAGCTTAATCAGGCCATCCAGCCAGGTCGGGTAAGGCCGAGCCTCTCTTTCCGGGTGCCAGACCACTGCGGCGGTAACCATCACCATCAGCGTCAGGGTGTTCAGCAGCGCGTTGCAGGAAACGTGCTGTGAAATGGACCCCAGGCCGACCACCGGCAGCGTTGCCAGAAACATCAACGCAATCAGCGACAGCAGCGGCAGTAGGCCGGTGGCAAACACGCTGAAGAAGTGCCTGACAGCGCTAATTGCCCGCTTCTGGTCGCGGCAGAGCGTAACCGCGAGCGCCGCCGCCGCACAGGTAGCTATCCAGGCAAAAGCCGGCGTGCTGAAAAATAGACGATCGAAAAAGGTGATATCCACCAGCTTGAAAAGCACGGCCCATAGCGCCAGCACGCCCCAGAAAAAGAGCACCAGCAGCCCGGTCAACAGCAGCGTTATCCCGTTACGCCATAGCTGACTGTAAAACTCACGCCAGCTTCCCCAGCCGTTACCCGGGCGCAGGCGCCCCTGCAGCCAGGGCAGCGCCAGCAAGACCATCGCCACCAGCGCGCACTGGTAGCCAAGAAGAACATCATGACGAACCCAGCGCTCCAGGCCGTGGGCGTTCCAGTTGACCCAGCCGCTCATCAGCCCCACAAAAGGCAGAGGGAGCAGCGCCAGTCCCCAGAAGCGAAGCGAATTGAATCTCACCACAAGCAGCGCCACCGTCGTAGCCAGCACGACCGACAGCGTACGGATATAGAGAACCAGGTTTTCCCCCGGCAGCCATGCGCCACTCGTACGATCCAGATCGGTAAGAAACAGCACGATGCCGAGAATAAAACCGGCCAGCAAAATGCCCCAGCGAGTCGCCCTGGGCAGCGGTTCGGACAAGAACATGGTAGCAATCCTTTGTTAGTCAGATTCAGCGTTCATTGTAGAGGGCTATTGGCAGCCAAAGTTCATTGTGCGGAATTTAAATGTACGTTAGTAGAGAGGCGCGTTATTAGACACCGTATTAACCAGCAGGAATAAAAAAGCTTCTGACGGTTTGCACCGCCAGAAGCCATAGGTTAGCTAAACTATCTCTGCTTTTACCTTACAAAAACCAGTCGTCACCTTTGTTAGCAGCCTGATGGGAACCACCATTTAGAGAGGCACTGTAGACGGTTAACGTCTCAGACTCCCCGTTAAAACTGATTAATAGCTCAGTGGCGAACGTCCTCGAGTGGTCTGCCCAGCAGTCCTCCTGTAATGCATCATAGCTCAAGGGATCGAGAGTGTTACTGCTGTCCGTAGTCACACCACTCAATAAAGCAAAGGTCTGACTGCTATACCCCCAAATGTAGCCTTTTAACGTTGCCGTAAGAGGCGAAATTATTTTTTTACCGCCTGGCTTAAAATCGATACGCCCTCTTCCGCGCCAGTCGGTTGCCGCATTACTCGCCGTACTTTTACAGTAATCGGTTAAGTTACCTTTCTGGTCCGTGGTATAGACGTAGCTGTTACCTGAGATCAGCGGCTTAATATCGGCCAGCGTTGGGGTAGCTACAAACACGGACCTGCCGGCGACAACGCTAGTTTCTAAGTTGCCATATCCTTTGGCTACGAGTTCAACTTTGACAGTCTGCCCCCAGAAATCTTGTCGCGGCGTAAATTCAGTTGTCATACTTCCTGACGGAGAAATTGCTATCTGGTTCGTCAATGATGCACCCGAGCTGTTTTTCAGGATGATCTCAACTCGGCCTGGTGCAGTAAATTCATTGGAGGCGTCAGCACTCCACGTCACGGTAAATTTATCGTTCGTATACAGTGGCTTCCAGTCACCTGAACTGCTTGATGACCCCTTACTGGTATAGCTTATGCTGCCCATACTAATGGTAGGCTTACTGTAAATGAGCACGTCATAGTAGCCGGTGCTGGCGTTATAATAATCGTTAGCGACGATATTGAGCGTCAGCCGGGACTTACCTTTACCCACATTCCCCTGTACCGAGCCGGACTCAGACAGGCGCACCACATTGCTATCGCTGGACTCCCAGATAGTTCTTGCATCGGAAGGTATGGTTCTGCCGGGCTGCTGAAGCGCAAATGACTGTTCATCCGTCGTTTTCACCTCCGATTTACTAAACCCAATATTGATAGATGCCTTTTTAAGCACATAACTTACATCCACCGACTCACCGTAGAATTGCTCTGTTTCCAACACGTCGAACGTAATTGTCGTTTCACCCGGTTTTACCGCCTTTAATACCCCGCTACCGTCAACGGTTACCACGCCGGTGTTCTTACTGACGTAGCGTGGAGTGAGGGCAGTGGCGGCATCGCTATTACCGAACTGGGCTAAAACCTTATAGCTCCCTCCGTCGGCCCATTCAGCGGTTATCAGACTGCCATTTTTCGCGCTGAGCTGCGGATGCGCTTTCTCTACGGCCAGACTATAGCTCGCCATCGCCGGGTTATATTGCGCGTTGCCGGGAGTGGTCACGATAATATTCGCTTCGCCGGATTTCAGCAGCGTAACCTTCCCTGTCTGGCCGTCGACGGAGGCTACTTCGGGGGCCGAACTTGACCACTGCTGCGTTAAACCGCCGGGCATACCGCGTACGGCCTGCGACTGGGTGAAGTTTCGGGTATAGACCGCCTGCTGTTGGGCATTGTCGAAGCGCAGATCAAGGGTTACAGCGCCGACGACTACGTCGATTGGCGACCCAATTTTTTTGCCCTCCGAGCTGGCGCTCAGCGTCACTTTACCTTTCGCGGTTGAAGTTGCCTCCGAGGTATAGGTCCCATCTTTATTATCGACCACTTTAGACAGGTTAAATCCAGAGAGCGCAGAGCCGCCGCCCAGCGTTACCGTTTTGCCCACAATAGCGTTGTCGTAGCTGTCTTTCAGCTCCACCGTCAGGCTCGACTTCTCTTTACCATCCGCGCCAATCGTTGTTTTATCTGCGGTAAATGAAGAATGTGCTAAATCTATGGCCGCAGCTTTGACTTCCACAGGCCCCGCCTGAAGGTTATTTCCCATATCAAGCCAGGCTTCCATCATCAACGTACCGGCGGTATTACTTTTCACCGTGGTGGCCGCAACCCCTTGCGAGTTAGTCCGTGAAGTAGGTTCAAAACTCTCTGATACCCCTTTCAACTGCCAGGAAACCACCACGTCAGAAAGTTTGTTGCCAAATCCGTCCGTCACCGTCGCGCTGTAGGTCACGCCTTTGGCGTCACCGGCCACAAAGCTAGTGGTATTTGGCTTCACGCTGATAATCTTCCAACTGCTGGTATCGGCCGAGGCTTCAACGGACAGCGTCTCTTTTTGCCCATTTGCCAGACCGGCCGTAACCAAAATACTGCCCGATTTTTTTGTGACCAGCGTGGCTTTGATGAGCCCGTTTTGATCGGTCTGCGGCGCAAGCGGCGTTAGCGTGGCACCGCCATTAGCCGACAACGCGACCGGGATATTTGGCAGCGGATTCCCCAGCGAATCGGCAATTTTGGCCGTAATAGTGGCGCTATCTTTACCATCCGCAACAATCGCAGGCTTATCGCTTACCAGGCGGGTAATCAGGCCCTTAGTGCTGTCGGCAACGAAGGTAATGGGGTCCGCCGTTTTTGATGAGGCATTGGTGAAGGCCGTGATGGAAACCGGGTAGGCACGCGTGCTGGTAACGTCGGTTTTGGCTATTCCTTTATCATCAGTTACGGTTTGCAGGGCGCTAAATTTAACTTCTTTGCTGTCCCTGTCGGACTTCCAGTCCACCGCGATATTCGGCAGTGGATTACCGTTATCGTCATTAATCAATGCGCTAAAGGTCACGGCCGATGCTCCATCCGCCGTATATGGAGGGTTGGCCGGAGTCACCTGAACCACCGAGGCCTTGTCGCTATTACCGGTAAACATCGTGTCTTTCGTAACGCTGTGTTTGTTCACCTTCACCGTCACCTGAGAAACACCGGCAGTCAGGCTGGTTAAGCTTGTTGTGGCCTCTCCCTGCGCATTTGTTTTCAGCGAAGCGTCTTTCAGCTTTGCGTTATTGCTGGCGCTCAGCGCGACGGTAACATTGGGCACCGGGTTGTTTTTTGCATCGGTCACCAACACGCTTACCGTTTTTTCCGCTTTGCCGTTGGCAGATGAAATCTCCGGCGTTACCGCCAGATTGCCGCTGGCGATCTGCGCGCTTCCCTCATCAGCAACAAACACAACCTTTGCCGTTTTACTTTCACTGCCCTCGAACCCTGCCGTTACCGTCACTTCACCGGAGCGGACATGGGTCAGCGATACCGCAGCCTCGCCTTTGCTGTCGGTAGTTACGCTTTTAGCAATAATCGCCCCATCGCTGGCCGCTAAATTAACGATTTGAGACGGGACTTTATTGCCTTCTCCATCAATGACCACAACGCTGAGCTGATTCTGGTCTTTACCGTCAGCTTTAGCGTTGTCATGCACGACGGATAGTTCCCCGACATGGGCAGTTGTGCTATCCGCGCTAATCGCCACACTAGACGCAGCCAGGCTCATGTTGCGCACCACGGGGGTCATGGTGAACGTTTCCGCCATAGTCCCGGCGGTGAGCGTAGCAACATATTCTCCTGCTGCGCGGCGGGTGAAGGCCGTCAGTGAGTGGCCAACGCTATCCTGCGGCTTAATCCCGGCCTTCTGAGGACTCCGGGTCTGTTGTGCCTGAGTTTTCACCGTTATTTCATCGGCAGCGATGTCAACGGGGCTTCCGTCCTTATCGCTTACCTTCAGGACAAACACCTGCTGCGCCGTTCCGTTGGCGGTCAGCGTCGCATCCGTTGGCGTTAGCGAACTGCTGTTTACGCTGATCGCCGCCTGGGTCACCGTGACCTGGGTCTCGGCACGCTCTGAAGCATTGCCTTTTTTATCAAAAGCTATCCCGGAGACAGTGTAGGTGTTCACGCCGCTCTCACCCGGCTGCCAGCCCGGCAGGATAACGCTGTAGCTGGCTTCGCTTTCCCTGAGAATTTGCCCACCGGCCGCGAGCAGCGAAGGCGCAGCCCACTCGATCCTGTCCAGCCCGTTCTTCGCGTTAACCGAGACATTTAGCGACTTCTGCTCACCCGCATAGCCCGCCAGAAGATCCGCAGTTTGTAAGCGGATAACCTCTTTTTTGCGGTACTCCAGCACGATATTGTTATTGCGATCGACCAGATCGTAGCGGCTGCCCGCCAGGCTACGCATGCTGCCAACGGCATCCGGACTGATTTGCTGCTGCCACGGCATTCCGAACTGATAATTTAGCTGTACGCCAAACTGCGTCGCCTTTTCACCCGCTTTACCCTGCCGCTGATCTACATTGAAAGTGACGAGCGGAACCGGCGTGTAGCTCAGCCCGGCCGTGAGAGCATAGGGGTCGCTCTGGCGATTATCTTTACCAAAGAGCGCGACTTCTTTGCCGTAATATTGCTCATACGTCAATTTCCCGCCCAGGTGTGGTAAAGCTGGCAACCAGCCTTCTGCGCGAAGATCCCATCCGTTTGCCGGGCGTTCTTCGTAATCTTCGATATCTTTTGAATTCTTCCAGCCGGTTAAACGCAGATAGCTGTTGGCGCTGAGCTTTAAGAAATCTCGCCAGTACTCCCCCCCCAGGCCAAGGCGCGCATGCGCCCGCGACCAGTCATAGTCGAGGAAGGTGTTACCCCCCAGCATATAGCCATCGTTAAACCAGCGCAGGCCTGCCCCTAAATTCGATTGCAGCCTGTCGTCCGTCTCATGCAGGCTACCCTGAGCAAAAAGCAGTTTGTTTTCCTGTTCATACCAGGGAATCAAAAGGTCGAGCTGGGAGTTTTCGAGCGAGAAGTTTTTGTCGGCATTAAGCTGTACGCGAGCGGTACCAAATTGGCTAAGCCATTGCTGGAGATGGCTGCTGGCCTCGCCTGTTGCCATACCGCGCGCCATTGAACTCGCGGCATCACCGTTAGGATTTGCCGATAAAAAAGCCCCGGTACGGCTCGCCAAAGAGGCCCACTTTTGTACCTGAGCCTCTTTCTCCGCAGAGGCACTCTCATCCGAACGCCACTTATCTGCCGGAAGCGGCGCAAGAGGAGCGACGAGGGTGTCGCCGGACTTAACGTTGTTAAATCCTTTAGCAAAAACCTGCGACTGATTCATTACACGTAATGACGCCAGGCTCATATTATATTTTCTGGCAACGGATGCCGCATTCTCACCCGGTTGCAGAATATATAATTCCGTAGCCGCTTGAGAAACAATTGATTTTTGAGCTGCAGCTCCGGCCGATGCGGGTGCCAGCGTACAGGCGAGAGGAAACAAAATCTGTACACCGATCTGCAGCCAGGCAAAGGATTTAAGATAAAACGGAATGGGGATTTCTGTATGCTTGTTCACTGCGCTAACCTTCACTAAGTCCTTATGAAAGTACGGCCCTCCATGGGTCATTATTTATAGCAGTAAGCACTTCATCCGTATGGGAAATATGATATCTTACAGACCGGCTACGATGTTCGGAGAGCGACGTTTCAGGGAGTTTATAATGGAAGGCGAAATCTAGCCCGGCCATTAATTCCTAACTATAAAAAAACGCTCATTAAAAATATATCGCAGAAAAATAAAAAATAAAAAAACAAGTCAACACACTGATAAATAATGAGTTTCCATTTAAACATGATGTAATAATCATCAAAAAAACGCAATAACAACAAATATTCATTATAATTATTAAGTTTCTCTATCCACCTCCCAAAATAAACAAAAAGCAATCGCCCAGCGCCATTAACAAATAGAATATTAAATTAATATTTACTTTGAATACAAACATCAATTAAATACTTTTAAATACAATTAAATATTAGAACAATAAAACGACAGCAAGGCACAACCGTTTCAGCCTGCAATTAATCTTATTTATTGATTCGAAATATCAATTTTTTGGCGGATCCCCAAATCTATGATGATGGTCGCGGTTAACAACCCCTAAACAATTCTACAATATTGGGCACTATAAATTGGCTAAGGAGCAGTGAAATGCGAGTTAAAGGCATAACCCCGCAAGATCTCAAGGCTTATGGCATTAATGATGTTAGCGAAGTCGTCCACAACCCCGATTATGACACCCTCTACCGCGAAGAGCTCGACCCCAAACTGGAAGGTTACGAGCGTGGCGTAGTGACAAATTTAGGCGCAGTTGCCGTCGATACCGGGATCTTCACCGGCCGCTCGCCGAAAGATAAATACATCGTTCGCGATGACACCACCCGCGACACGCTCTGGTGGGCCGATAACGGCAAAGGCAAAAACGATAACAAACCCCTTTCTGAAGAGACCTGGCATCAGTTGAAAGGCCTCGTCACCGGGCAGCTTTCCGGCAAACGTCTGTTTATTCTCGATGCATTCTGCGGCGCCAACGCCGACACGCGCCTCTCGGTCAGGTTTATTACCGAAGTCGCCTGGCAGGCTCATTTCGTTAAAAATATGTTCATTCGCCCGACCGACGAAGAACTGGCAACGTTCGAGCCGGATTTTGTGGTGATGAACGGTGCAAAATGCACCAACCCAAACTGGAAAGAGCAGGGCCTGAACTCCGAAAACTTCGTGGCGTTTAACCTTACTGAACGCATGCAGCTTATCGGCGGCACCTGGTACGGCGGCGAAATGAAAAAAGGGATGTTCTCTATTATGAACTACCTGCTGCCGTTGAAAGGTATTGCCTCTATGCACTGCTCGGCAAACGTTGGCGAGAAAGGCGATGTGGCCGTGTTCTTCGGCCTCTCCGGCACCGGTAAAACCACCCTTTCTACCGACCCGAAACGCCGCCTGATTGGCGATGATGAGCACGGCTGGGACGATGACGGCGTATTCAATTTCGAAGGCGGCTGTTACGCCAAAACCATTCGCCTGTCGGAAGAGGCCGAGCCGGATATCTACCACGCTATCCGCCGCGACGCGCTGTTGGAAAACGTCACCGTTCGGGCAGATGGTACGATCGATTTTGATGACGCATCCAAAACGGAGAACACCCGCGTCTCTTACCCGATTTACCACATCGACAATATCGTTAAGCCGGTTTCGAAAGCGGGTCACGCGACCAAGGTTATCTTCCTGACGGCGGATGCATTCGGCGTACTGCCTCCGGTCTCACGCCTGACGGCAAACCAGACCCAGTATCATTTCCTGTCCGGCTTTACCGCCAAGCTCGCGGGCACCGAGCGCGGCGTTACCGAGCCGACACCCACCTTCTCCGCATGCTTCGGCGCAGCCTTCCTGTCGCTGCACCCAACACAATATGCCGAAGTTCTGGTTAAACGCATGCAGGCCGCTGGCGCGCAGGCTTACCTGGTCAACACCGGCTGGAACGGCACCGGCAAACGTATCTCAATTAAAGATACCCGCGCCATCATCGACGCTATCCTCGATGGCTCGTTGGACGATGCCGAAACCTTCACCCTGCCGATGTTTAACCTGGCTATTCCGACCTCGCTAGCCGGCGTTGACAGCCATATTCTGGACCCGCGTAATACCTACGGCTCCCCGGAACAGTGGCAGGAAAAAGCAGAGCAGCTGGCGAAACTGTTTGTAGAAAACTTCGAGAAATATACCGATACCCCTGCCGGGGCGGCGCTGGTTGCGGCCGGTCCTAAGCTTTAATTAGCTGATACAGGCGAAAAAAAACGAACCCTTCGGGGTTCGTTTTTTATTTAGCCTGGCGATTAACTTTCGCGATGAGCTACCACGCGGACTATTGGCAGCGGTAAATAAGCACGAATACGCAGCCCACCCCGCTCGCTTTTCCCTAAGTCCAACATCCCGTTATGGTTATCGATAATCCGCTGTACGATGGCTAAGCCAAGCCCGGTGCCGCTGGTGCTGCGGGCGCTGTCGCCGCGCACAAACGGCTGGAACAGATGCTGGAGCTGATCCGGCTCAATTCCCGGGCCATCATCCTCAACCTGGAACCAGGCGCGATTTAGCTCGCTGCCGCTGCTAACCTTGATCCAACCGTTACCGTAGCGGGCGGCGTTAACCACCATATTCGCCACCGCGCGCTTAATTGAAAGCGGGTGAATATTAAGGCGAATTTCCCCGTCCATCAGGTCGGTATCAATTTCGCGCTCATAGCCACTCTCGGCGGCAATCACTTCGCCCAGCACGCTGTTAAGATCGGCCATTTCCAGCGGCATTTCCTGCCCGGTGCGCAGGTAGTCGATAAACTGCTCGATAATCGCATTACACTCTTCGATATCTTTATTTATCGACTCCGCCAGATAGCCGTCTTCCTGGCCCATCATTTCCGTCGCCAGGCGAATACGCGTCAGCGGCGTACGCAGGTCATGGCTCACGCCCGCCATCAGCAACGTGCGGTCATCTGCAAGCTGCTTAACGCCCGCGGCCATGTGGTTAAACGCCCGGGTTACCGACCTCACTTCCGAAGCCCCGTATTCACGCAGCGGCGGCGGAATTATGCCTTTACCGACCTGCAGCGCTGCGTGCTCCAGGTCGACCAGCGGTCGGTTCTGTATTCGGATAAATAGCCAGGCCCCGCCGATTGCCAGCAGCATAATCGCCAGCGTATAGCGGAACAGCGGGGAGAAATCGCCCTGATGGATTTCGGTAAGCGGCACCCGCACCCAGATATTTGGCGACAGCCAGGTTTTCAGCCAGACGACCGGCGAGCTTTTGTTAACCTCAACGCGTACTTCCGTCGGGCCGCCAAGCTGCTGCGCCATCTGCTGGCTGAGAAACTCATAATGCTGCGCCCAGCGCAGGCCTGCATCTTCCGCCGCCTCGTTAGAGTAAAGCGAAATCCCCAGCTCGCGGTAAATCTCACGACGAAATGCAGGCGGCACCACAAGCTGGGTGCCGTCTTCAAGCTGCAGTTTGTCGGTCATCAGCATCCTGACTTCGTACGCCAGCACCTTATTGAACTGCTGCAGGCTCGGCAAAATCGCGAAGTTCAGGACCACAAGATAGGTCGTCACCAGGCTGACGAACAGCAGGGTGACGATCAGCAACAGCGTACGGGCAAACGAGCTTCTGGGTGAGAAGCGGACTCGCCTCATGCCTTAGCGCCGTCCGGGACGAAGACGTAGCCAAGACCCCAAACGGTCTGGATATAACGCGGATGCGCCGGGTCCTCTTCCACCATGCGGCGCAGGCGGGAGATTTGTACGTCGATGGAACGTTCCATCGCAGAGTATTCACGACCGCGCGCCAGGTTCATTAACTTATCGCGGGACAGCGGCTCACGCGGGTGGCTCACCAGTGCTTTCAGCACCGCAAACTCACCGCTGGTCAGCGGCATAGGCTCGTCTTCGCGGAACATTTCGCGAGTACCGAGGTTCAGCTTGAATTTACCGAACGCAATAACCGCTTCTTCCTGAGAAGGCGCGCCCGGCAGTTCATTGGCCTGACGGCGCAGCACGGCACGGATACGAGCCAGCAGTTCACGTGGGTTAAACGGCTTAGGAATATAGTCATCCGCGCCAATTTCCAGGCCAACGATGCGGTCGACTTCTTCGCCCTTGGCGGTCACCATGATAATCGGCATTGGGTTGCTCTGGCTGCGCAGACGGCGGCAGATAGAAAGGCCATCTTCGCCCGGCAACATCAGGTCCAGCACCATCAGGTGGAAGGATTCGCGGGTCAGCAGGCGATCCATTTGTTCGGCGTTGGCGACGCTGCGAACCTGGAAGCCCTGCTCGGTGAGATAACGCTCTAACAGCGCGCGCAGGCGCATGTCGTCATCGACGACCAGAATTTTATAGTTCTCTTGCATCGTAAGTACTCCCAAAGGCTCGAACAGTTGAGTGTCTATTCTTAAAAAACTGCGTTAATACAACCAGTCAATTCTGGTATACATTCTAGTCGAAATTGTTACAAAGCATATTAAACAGTCGGTTATCAACGTTTTAAATCAAAATTTGGTGACTTGCTTCCCAAATTACGGCGGTTGCATTCCTCATTGAGCATCGGTTTAAATCACACTCTGATTTTACAGGCAGCAGGGCAGAAAAATGAAAACGCCGTTAATCACCCGTGAAGGCTACGAAAAGCTCAAAAAAGAGCTGGATTATCTGTGGCGTGAAGAGCGCCCCGAAGTGACCAAAAAAGTCACCTGGGCGGCAAGCCTCGGCGACCGCAGTGAAAACGCCGACTACCAGTACAATAAAAAGCGGCTCCGCGAGATAGACCGCCGGGTTCGCTATATCACCAAATCCCTTGAGCGGCTGAAAATCGTCGATTATTCGCCGCAGCAGGAAGGCAAAGTCTTCTTTGGCGCCTGGGTCGAAATTGAAAACGACGACGGTAACCTGCTGCGCTTTCGTATCGTCGGCTACGACGAGATTTTTGGCCGCAAGGATTACATTTCTATCGATTCACCGATGGCCCGCGCCCTGCTAAAGAAAGAAGTCGGCGACCAGGCCGTGGTGCAAACCCCGTCCGGGGAGACGCAGTGGTACGTCAATGAAATTGAGTACCCTAAGCCAGAATAACGAGCGGCAGAACAGTCCGAAACCCGATATTCGTCGGTCGGCGGCTGGCAATTTTACGCCCCGATCCGTATAACTGTTTGCTGAATTTTCCGTATTACACAGATGAAAAGCCATGATGAATGATTCGCTTTGCCGCATTATTGCGGGTGAGCTTCACGCCAGAAACGAACAGGTAGAAGCCGCCGTTCGCCTGCTGGATGAAGGGAATACCGTGCCGTTTATCGCACGTTATCGTAAGGAAGTCACCGGCGGTCTGGATGACACGCAACTGCGTCAACTGGAAACTCGTCTTAGTTACCTGCGTGAACTTGAAGAGCGCCGCCAGACCATCCTCAAGTCGATTGCCGACCAAGGCAAACTGAGCGACGAGCTCGCAGGGGCGATTAACGGGACTTTAAGCAAAACCGAGCTTGAAGACCTCTACCTGCCGTATAAACCGAAACGCCGCACCCGCGGGCAAATCGCCATTGAAGCGGGCCTTGAACCGCTGGCCGACTTGCTGTGGAACGAGCCTTCCCACGAGCCGGAACAGGAAGCAGCCCGCTTCGTTGATGCCGATAAAGGTGTTGCCGACGTCAAAGCCGCGCTGGATGGCGCACGCTATATCCTTATGGAGCGCTTCGCGGAAGACGCTGGGCTGCTGGCCAAAGTGCGTGACTATTTGTGGAAAAATGCCCATCTGGTTTCCGTTGTTGTCAGCGGTAAAGAGGAAGAAGGCGCTAAATTCCGCGACTACTTCGACCACCATGAACCGATTTCCACCGTACCCTCACACCGCGCGCTGGCGATGTTCCGTGGCCGCAACGAAGGTATTTTACAGCTGTCGCTCAACGCCGACCCGCAGTTTGATGAGCCGCCGCGCGAAAGCTACTGCGAGCAGTTGATCATCAACCATCTCGGTCTGCGCCTGAATAACGCGGCGGCAGACAGCTGGCGTAAAGCGGTTGTCAGCTGGACGTGGCGCATTAAGGTGCTGATGCATCTGGAAACCGAGCTGATGGGCAGCGTGCGCGAACGTGCGGAAGACGAAGCGATTAACGTCTTTGCCCGTAACCTTCACGATCTGCTGATGGCCGCTCCCGCCGGGCTGCGCGCCACAATGGGCCTCGACCCTGGCCTGCGTACCGGCGTGAAGGTGGCGGTAGTTGACGCCACCGGCAAACTGGTTGCGACCGACACGATTTACCCCCATACCGGCCAGGCGGCCAAAGCGGCTGTCGCCGTTGCGGCACTGTGCGAGAAACACAACGTCGAGCTGGTCGCCATCGGCAACGGCACCGCTTCCCGCGAGACAGAACGTTTCTTCCTCGACGTGCAAAAACAGTTCCCGAAGGTCACGGCGCAGAAAGTTATCGTCAGCGAAGCCGGCGCTTCCGTCTACTCGGCTTCGGAGCTGGCCGCGCTGGAATTCCCGGACCTGGATGTGTCTATTCGCGGCGCTGTTTCCATCGCCCGCCGCCTGCAGGACCCGCTGGCTGAGCTGGTGAAAATCGATCCTAAATCTATCGGCGTTGGCCAGTACCAGCACGACGTGAGCCAAACGCAGCTGGCGAAGAAGCTGGATGCAGTGGTGGAAGACTGCGTAAACGCCGTTGGCGTAGACCTGAATACCGCCTCCGTTCCGCTGCTGACCCGCGTTGCGGGGCTAACGCGCATGATGGCGCAGAATATCGTGAGCTGGCGTGATGAAAACGGCCGCTTCCAGAACCGCCAACAGTTGCTGAAAGTCAGCCGTCTGGGGCCAAAAGCCTTCGAGCAATGTGCGGGCTTCCTGCGTATTAACCACGGCGACAACCCGCTTGATGCTTCTACCGTCCACCCGGAAGCCTACCCGGTGGTCGAGCGTATTCTGGCTGCAACCCAGCAGGCGCTTGCCGACCTGATGGGCAACAGCAACGGACTGCGCGACCTGAAGGCCAGCCAGTTTACCGATGAGCGTTTCGGGGTGCCAACCGTCACCGACATCATCAAAGAGCTGGAAAAACCGGGCCGCGATCCACGCCCTGAGTTTAAAACCGCGCAGTTTGCTGAAGGCGTTGAAACCATGAACGACCTGACGCCGGGCATGGTGCTGGAAGGTGCGGTGACCAACGTCACTAACTTTGGTGCTTTCGTGGATATCGGCGTTCATCAGGACGGGCTGGTGCATATCTCGTCCCTGTCCGACAAGTTTATCGACGACCCGCATAAAGTGGTGAAAGCAGGCGATATCGTGAAGGTCAAAGTGCTGGAAGTCGATTTGCAACGTAAACGCATCGCTTTAACCATGCGCCTTGACGAGCAGCCGGGCGAAAGCGGTAGCCGTCGCAGCAGCAGTAACAGCGCCCCTCGCGAGCAGAAAGGCCGCCCTGCGGCACAGCCGAAACCGCGCGGGCGTGACAACGCCAGCGGCGGCAACAGCGCAATGATGGATGCGCTGGCGGCGGCAATGGGCAAGAAGCGTTAAATCATGCTCCTCTTCCTGCAAAGGGAGAGGAGTTATTTTCATTTGCGGTGTAAAAACGAAAAAAATAAGCCTGGCTTGATCTAAATCAATTCTCAATAAATACTCAACGCGGAAACCAGCAATTATCACCTTCGTAACATCAGCGATACCTGAATAACATCGCAATAATAATTTAACGCCACAAATTAAAAATAAATTATAACTATTCAAATAGTTACAGACAACCCCCATCATCAATGCATTACGCCCCCTCTCTAATCACCAGAAAAAAATAATTAAATTCGTTAAATCCGGCCTCAAAAATAAATATTGTGGGCGGTAACCATTCTCATTATCATTGCATTGAACGTTATTTCTTCTCTTTCTTCCGACAGTTTAATTGGCATTCATCGTGCGAATACATCGCCATTGAAACGAGAATTCAGCCAGAGTCAATGCAGAGCCCAGCTCTAAGTAGGTCCTATGCAATTCTTACCGAATAGCGCGTGGAAAATTACCGGCTTCGCCCGCGAAATCAGTCCGGCTTATCGCCAGAAATTATTGTCCCTCGGCATGCTTCCGGGTTCCTCGTTTAACGTGGTACGCGTAGCCCCACTCGGCGACCCCATTCATATCGAAACTCGCCGCGTTAGCCTGGTGCTGCGCAAGAAAGATCTCGCGCTGGTTAATGTCGAAGCCGTTTTCTAACGGCAGGTGAGCGCTCGCGCTTGTTGCAAACTCAACGAAGTCCACGAATAAAATGAAAAACTTAACCATTGGTTTAATCGGTAATCCCAACTCGGGGAAAACCACGCTCTTCAATCAGCTGACGGGTGCCCGCCAGCGCGTGGGCAACTGGGCTGGCGTGACCGTAGAACGTAAAGAAGGTCAGTTTTCCACCCTTGAGCATCAGGTGACGCTGGTTGATTTACCCGGCACCTATTCACTCACCACTATTTCGTCCCAGACTTCTCTTGATGAGCAAATCGCCTGCCACTACATCCTCAGCGGCGATGCAGACTTGCTGGTAAACGTGGTTGATGCTTCCAACCTTGAGCGCAACCTGTACCTCACCCTGCAACTGCTGGAGCTGGGCATTCCGTGCGTGGTCGCGCTTAACATGCTCGACATCGCCGAGAAGCAGGCCATCCGTATTGATATCGATGCCCTCGCCGCTCGCCTGGGCTGCCCGGTCGTGCCGCTGGTCTCAACCCGCGGTCGCGGTATCGAAAGCCTGAAGCTCGCCATCGACCGCAAACAGCCCAACCAACAAAGTGACCTGGTGCATTATCCGCAGGTCTTGTTGCAGCAGGCAGACAGCCTGGCCGCAGACATGCCGCAGGAGATGCCCGCCAAACAGCGCCGCTGGCTGGCGCTTCAAATGTTGGAAGGCGATATCTACAGCCAGGCTTACGCTGGCAACGCTTCCGACAAGCTGGAAATTGCTCGCGCCCATCTCGCGGAGACGATTGAAGATCCGGCCCTGCTGATTGCCGATGCGCGTTATCAGAGCATTGCTTCGGTATGCGAGGCGGTCAGCAACAGCCTGACGGCGGAGCCAAATCGCCTGACCGTAGCGATGGACAAAGTCATCCTCAACCGCTATCTCGGGCTGCCGGTATTCATGCTGGTGATGTATCTGATGTTCCTGCTGGCGATTAATATCGGCGGCGCGCTACAGCCAATATTTGACGCAGGCTCGGTCGCTATCTTTATCCACGGCATTCAGTGGCTGGGGTACACGCTGCATTTCCCAAACTGGCTCACCGTCTTCCTGGCTCAGGGCGTGGGCGGCGGGATCAACACCGTGCTGCCGCTGGTGCCGCAAATCGGCATGATGTATCTGTTCCTCTCCTTCCTGGAGGACTCCGGCTACATGGCTCGCGCCGCATTTGTGATGGACCGCCTGATGCAGTCTCTCGGTCTGCCGGGCAAATCATTCGTGCCGCTAATCGTTGGCTTCGGCTGTAACGTGCCTTCGGTTATGGGCGCACGAACTCTGGATGCCCCACGCGAACGCCTGATGACCATCATGATGGCACCGTTTATGTCCTGCGGCGCTCGGCTGGCAATTTTCGCGGTATTTGCCGCTGCCTTCTTCGGCCAACAGGGCGCGCTGATTGTGTTCTCCCTTTATATTCTCGGCATCGTGATGGCGATTCTCACCGGCCTGATGCTGAAACACACCATCATGCGCGGCGAGGCGACCCCTTTCGTTATGGAGCTGCCGGTTTATCACGTTCCGCACCTTAAGAGCCTGCTGCTGCAAACCTGGCAACGCCTGAAAGGCTTTGTACTGCGTGCCGGTAAAGTGATTGTCATCGTCAGTATTTTCATCGGCGCGTTGAACAGCTTTTCGTTCAGCGGCAAAGCGGTAGATAACATTAACGACTCGGCTCTGGCATCCGTCAGCCGTGTGTTGACCCCGCTGTTGAAACCTATCGGCGTGCATGAAGACAACTGGCAGGCTACCGTTGGGTTGTTTACCGGCGCGATGGCAAAAGAAGTTGTGGTCGGTACCCTGAACACCCTTTACACCGCCGAAGATATTCATAACGAAGAGTTCGACGCTGCCAGCTTTAATCTGGTTGACGAACTCGGTGCCGCCGCCGATGAAACCTGGCAGAGCCTGAAAAATACCTTCAGCCTCAGCGTGCTGGCAAACCCGATAGAGGCCAGCAAAGGCGACGGGGAGATGTCCTCCGGCCCGATGGGCGTGATGAGCAGCAAGTTTGGCAGCGAAGCCGCGGCCTACAGCTACCTTATCTTTGTCCTGCTCTATATCCCGTGCATCTCCGTAATGGGTGCGATTGCCCGTGAGTCCAGCCGCGGCTGGATGACCTTCTCGGTGCTTTGGGGGCTGAACATCGCCTATTCGCTCTCCACGCTGTACTACCAGAGCGTCACCTTCAGCGCCCATCCTCGGTTTAGCCTGGTCTGTATTCTTGCGGTGGTGCTCTTCAACGTGCTGCTGCTTGGCGGCCTGCGCCGCGCCCGCAGCCGGGTTGACGTGTCGCTGTTGGCAACCAGAAAAACGCCGTCCACCTGCTGCCAGAGCAGCGCGGGCGACTGCCATTAAGGAGCGAATCATGGCGAGCCTGATTGATATCCGCAACGCGTTGGCGCTCCAGGGCCGCCTGGAAGCCTCGCAGATAAGCCAGCAGCTCGCTACGCCCCTGCCAATGGTTACCGCCATGCTGGGGCGACTTGAAGCCATGGGCAAAGCGATGCGCATCAGCGAAGACCCGAGTAGCTGCCTGACGGGGAGCTGCAAAAGTTGCCCGGAAGGAAAGAAATGCGTGCGGGAGCTTTGGGCCTTACGCTAGATAAAAAAAGGCGGGTCATCCCCGCCTTGCTTCATTCCTGAGTTTGTTACTTCGCTATTTTGTACACGTCCGCAGTGGCATGCACGTTTTTGGTGTATTTCTCAGCGCTGGTCACGACAAAGTAGTCCCCGCCCAGCTTATCGGCCTTTTTGGTTAGATCTCTTCTTGCGTCCATCGGCGCGGAGGTTTTATCCGTCACGATAGTGCCGATTTTAGTTAACTTCATGCCTGCAACTTTATCTTTTTCAAGTTCTTTAGCCGCAAAAGCGCCAAAGGAAACAGCACTAACCAACAATGTCGTAACGATGCCTGTTATCAATTTCATAGCCAGCACTCTCCGTAGGTATCTGTTTTTTTCAACCGGGATTCACCCCGTAACGGTTAATTATTCACCCTTTGCACGGTGAATAATTGAGTATTGGCACAAAATGATTTTTTCGCCACGGATGAACAGGTTACTCCTCCAGCTGTTGATTAAGCTCAAGTAGCGTCTGGCAAAACTCATTCGGATGAGAGATAAACGGCGCATGAGCCGCTTTAGCGAATATCTGCGAACGCGACTGCGGCCAAAGTTCGTCGAGCAAAGGTACGATTTTGCGCGGCACCAGCCCGTCCAGGCGACCATACAGGCGTAAATGTGGAATGGTTGAATGAGCCAGAGCGGCTCGCAGGTCGGCCGTTCTCAGGATCTCCAGCCCGCCGTTTAATACTTCAACCTCCGGCATCGGCTGCTCAAGCACCACCGATTTAAGCAGGCGCGCGTCCTGGCGAGCCGTTTCCGTACCCATAGTTTGCAGCGCGAGGAAGCGCTCGACCGTGCGCTGAAAATCTTCGCTAAGCTGCTGCTGGAAACCGGCCAGCACCTCAGGCTTGATCCCCGGCCAGTCGCCGCTGGCGGTGAAGCAGGGAGAGGAAGCTACGGTCACCAGACCCCGCACTCGCTCCGGCTGTAAAAGCGCAATCTGGCTTGCCACAAGCCCGCCCAGACTCCAGCCCAGCCAGATAGCACGCTCCGGCGCCTGAGCCAACACGATTTCCGCCATTTGCTCCAGGGTTAACGAGCCAAAACCTTTGCTCCTGCCGTAGCCCGGCAAATCAACAAGGTGAAGCCGGAAATGCGAGCCGAGTTCCGCCGTAATGTTATGCCACACTCCGGCATTCAGTCCCCATCCGTGCAACAGCACAAGATCGTCTTTTCCTTCACCTTTTGTTTGCCACCACAGGTCGCTCATCAGTTACCGTTCTCGTTTTAATCCGCAAGGAGGCCGCTATGCTAACAATCCCTGGCCGCTGTTGGCTATGCCAGTTACCGCTCGCCTGCCCGGGGTGGGGAATTTGCTCGCGCTGCACCGGCTCGCTTCCACAACCTCCGCCCTACTGCTCGTGCTGCGGCCTGCCCGCATTAAGCGGAAAATTGCTCTGCGGGCGCTGCCTGCAAAAACAGCCGGAGTGGGACAAGCTAACCTTCGTGACAGATTACCTTCCGCCGCTGAATAAGCTTATCCACCAGCTAAAATTTAACGGTTCACCTTCCCTCGCCCCCGCGCTGGCCCGGCTTTTACTGCTGAGCGTACTGGCCGCCAGGCGCGAAGGCAAAATTAGCCTGCCGGACCTCATCCTCAGCGTGCCGCTGCACCACACCCGGGCATGGCGGCGCGGCTATAACCAAAGCGCACTTATTGCCACCCCGCTGGCACATTGGCTGGGGCGAGAACATTTGCCTTTTGCTATCAAACGTATACGTTCATCACCCGCGCAGAGCCGGCTGACGGCCAGGCAGCGAAAGAAGAATTTGAAAGGCATCTTTAGGGTTGAAATCCCGGTGGCAGGTCGCCATATCGTTGTTGTGGATGATGTCGTGACGACGGGTAGCACTGTTGCGGAGATAGCGCGCATGCTGAAGAGGCAGGGCGCGGCGACTGTCCAGGTATGGTGCCTGTGTCGAACCTTGTAGACCCTCGACGATGGGCGTATTATAACCGACTAAAATAGTCAACTATTGAGCAATCGTTATGATCCGTATTTCCGATGCTGCACAATCCCACTTTGCCAAACTGCTGGCAAATCAGGAAGAAGGGACGCAAATCCGCGTATTCGTAATCAATCCTGGCACCCCAAATGCGGAGTGTGGTGTGTCTTATTGTCCGCCGGATGCGGTTGAAGCTACCGATACCGCCCTGCCGTTTGAGCAGTTAACCGCTTATGTGGACGAGCTGAGCGCACCTTATCTTGAAGATGCCGAAATTGACTTCGTCACCGACCAGCTAGGCTCCCAGCTGACGCTGAAAGCGCCAAACGCGAAGATGCGTAAAGTTTCCGACGATGCGCCGCTGATGGAGCGCGTTGAGTATATGCTGCAGGCCACCGTTAACCCACAGCTGGCAGGCCACGGCGGCCGCGTAACGCTGATGGAAATCACCGACGAAGGCTACGCTATTCTGCAATTTGGCGGCGGCTGTAACGGCTGTTCAATGGTAGACGTAACGCTGAAAGAAGGGATTGAGAAGCAGCTGCTGAACGAGTTCCCTGAGCTGAAAGGCGTGCGTGACCTGACCGAGCACCAGCGCGGCGAGCACTCTTATTACTAGTTTGACCCTCACCCTAACCCTCTCCCTAAAAGGGAGAGGGGATAGATCGAGAAAATTGTGACGAACCTACGCTTTCTTACGCCGTTTATCTAAATCCTTCAGCAGCTTATTCACTCTCTCATCGCCAAACATCTGCTCAAGCGAATGCGTTAACTTGCGACGCCAGTTTTTATACTGATCGCTGGTTCCCGGAATATTCACCGGTTCCGCCATATCCAACCAGTCTTCCGGCTGTAGCCCAAGTAAGGCGCTGTTGCTGTCGGCTATATAGCGCTGCATCCCGCGATTTAATGTATCGGTCATGGTCATCAAGCTGGCTTTGTGCCCTGCGCGTTTCGGCAGGCAGCCGTACTTATGCAGGCTGTCCAGCAGACCCTGCTTAGCCCTTTCGCGATCCTCATACAGTCCTTTCAGAACGGCTTCATCGGGATAAAGCCCGAGCGTTTTGCCGAGCGTTAAATCGCCGCTGTTCCAGTATCCCCGCAGGGTCGGCAGGTCGTGAGTCGTTGCGACCGCCATAGACTGTTTCAGCCACGCGGCAGGTGCGCGGAACTGCTTCTCGCCGTCATGTTCGAAATACAGCACTTTGTACGAGTAAACCCCGCTGTCGCGCAGCTTGCCGACGATTTCTACCGGCACGGTTCCCAAATCCTCGCCAATCACCATGCAGCGGTGCCGCTGGCTTTCAAGGGCCAGAATGGCAAGCAGGTCGTCTACCGGATACTGAACGTAAGCCCCTTTATCCGCCGTTTCGCCGTAAGGGATCCACCACAGCCGGAGCATAGACATAACGTGATCGATGCGCAGCGCGCCGCAGTGGGTCATATTGGCACGCAGCAATTCGACGAAAGGCTGGTAGGCACGAGCCACCATCACATGAGGATCAACCGGCGGCAGCCCCCAGTTCTGCCCAAGCGGCCCGAGAATATCAGGCGGCGCACCCACGGAGGCTTTCAGGCAGTAGAGTTCACGGTCGCACCAGGTTTCAGACCCGCCTTCCGCCACGCCTACCGCCAGATCGCGGTAGAGGCCAATCGGCATGTTATAGCCCTGGCTCTCGTCCCAGCAGGCTTTAAACTGACGCCAGGCAAGATATTGCAGCCAAAGCCAGAAGTTAACCTCGTCGCGATGTTCATCGCAGAACAACTTAACCTCGGCGCTGTGGGCATCACGATAGCCCTCCGGCCAAACCGGCCAGCCCCAGCGCATAGCGTCCTGCTTCACCTGGTTTGCATGCAGCGCGTCATAAGCCGCCTGATAAAACAGCCCTTCACCGCCGTCGGCAACAAACTGGTTAAACGCCGCAACCTGCGGGTCTTTAGCCTTCCGCTGAGAAAACTGCTGCCACGCCATGCGCAGAGCGGAAATCTTGAGCGCCGTAACGGCAGAATAATCTACCCACTCGGCGTCCCTGGCCGCACGAAGCTGCTGCTGAGTCGAGCTTTTTTTCCACCACGCCTGCGCCTCTTTGCTGCTCTGAAAATCTTCAACCGCGTTAACGTCAATATAGATAACGTTCAGCCAGCGGCGAGATGAAGGGCTATACGGGCTGGCGCTCTCCGGGTTCGCCGGGTATAAAGCATGAATAGGGTTAAGGCCGATAAACGATCCGCCGCGGGCCGCAACATCTGCCAGCATGAGCTTTAAATCGCCAAAGTCCCCAATTCCCCAGTTTGCGTCGGAGCGCAGAGTGTAGAGCTGCACGCAGGCGCCCCACAGTTTTTTATCCTGCAATAAAGCATCCGGCTCATAGCAACGCGGCGGCGCAACGATAATCCGGCAGGCCCAGCGGCGGCCACCCTGTTCCACCCTCAGGTCGTGATAACCTTCAGGGAGTTTGGCGGGCAGCACCAGGTTCTTCCCGGCCACCGCGCTGCCGTGATGCTGCTCTCCGTCTTCGGTCGTCAGCTGCCAGCTAAATTCCCCTTCGCCCACCAGCGCCAGCTGCATACGCTGCCCGGCGGTAAAGACCTTAACGCCTGCCACCGGGCCAGGCCCGGATTCAGGTGCCGCAGTGCGGTTCATCGCCTCCAGCAGACGCCTTTTAGTATCCTCAGGAATATCCTGCGGCTTACCGTGCGCGTTGATGTAGTTCGGGCTAATTCCTGCCGCCAGAGCAGCATTATCAAGGCGTTTGCGTTCCATGGCGCTCCCTTAGCGTTTTGCCTGCCAGATACGTTGCTGGTAATCGCGAATCGAGCGATCGGAGCTAAACATTCCGCAGCGGGCGCTGTTCAGAATCGCCGCACGAGTCCAGGCTTCCTGGTCGAGATAGAGCTTGTCGGCAAGCTTCTGCGCTTCGGCGTAGGCGCTGAAGTCCGCCATCACCAGATACGGGTCGCCGCCTTCTTTACCCATGCTGTGCAGCATCTGATCGAAAGCGTGTTTATCGCCGTCGCTGTATTTACCCTGCTCAAGTTCTTTGAGCACCGCATCCAGCACCTTGTCTTTCTTGCGCCATTTCAGCGGATCATAGCCTTTCGCTTTCAGCGCTTTAACCTGCTCCACCGTATGGCCGAAGATAAAGATATTCTCGTCGCCGACCTTCTCGGCAATCTCAACGTTAGCGCCGTCCAGCGTGCCGACCGTTAACGCGCCGTTAAGCGCCAGCTTCATGTTGCCGGTACCGGAGGCTTCTTTGCCTGCGGTAGAAATCTGCTCTGAGATATCCGCCGCCGGGATCATCACTTCCGCCGCTGAAACGCAGTAATCCGGCAGGAACACGACCTTCAGCTTGTCTCCAACCAGCGGATCGTTATTCACCGCTTCGGCCACTTTGTTAATCGCGAAGATGATATTTTTAGCCAGGTAGTAGCCCGGCGCGGCTTTCGCCCCAAACAAATAGACGCGCGGCACGCGGTCTGAATTCGGGTTTTCACGGATTTCTTTGTACTGCGCCAGGATATGCAGCAGGTTCAGGTGCTGGCGTTTGTACTCGTGCAGGCGTTTTATTTGCACATCAAACAGCGCGTCCGGGCTAATCACAATTCCGGTTCGCGCCTTCACGAACGCGGCCAGCTTCACTTTGTTCTGGTATTTAATCTCGCGCCAGGTCTGGCGGAATTTGGCGTCATCGGCGTATTTTTCCAGCCCTTCCAGCACGTCGAGATTGTTGGCCCACTCTTTTTTCAGCGTTTTGTCGAACAGCGCGGCCAGCGCCGGGTTGCACTGCTTGATCCAGCGGCGCGGCGTAATGCCGTTGGTCACGTTGTGGAATTTGTTCGGCCAAAGCTGGTGATACTCAGGGAACAGATCTTTTACCACCAGCTCAGAATGCAGCGCCGCAACGCCGTTCACCGCGAAGCCGCCCACTACACAAAGGTTAGCCATACGCACCTGTTTGTTGTGCACCACGGCAAGCTTCGCCCAAACGGCTTCGTCACCCGGCCAGGTTTTATCGACCAGCACTTTAAACCGCTTATTGATTTCAGTGATTATCTGCATATGCCGCGGCAACAGCGCCTTAACCAGCTTTTCATCCCAGCACTCGAGCGCTTCCGGCATCAGAGTGTGGTTGGTGTAGGCGAAAGTTTTGCTGGTGATTGCCCAGGCGTCGTCCCAGCTCAGCTGGTGCTCGTCAATCAGCACGCGCAGCAGTTCAGGGATAGCGATAGTCGGGTGCGTGTCGTTCAACTGGATAACTTCGTAATCCGGCAGCTCGGCAAGCTTGCGGCCCGCCAGATGATGACGGCGAAGAATGTCTGCCACCGAACAGGCGCACTGGAAATACTGCTGCATCAGGCGCAGCTTTTTGCCGTTCAGGTGGTTGTCGTTCGGGTAAAGCACTTTAGTCAGCTTTTCGGCATCAATGCCCTGCTGCTCGGCCTTCAGGAATTCGCCGTCGTTGAATTTAGTCAGATCGAACGGATGGGCGTGTTTGGCCTGCCAGAGGCGCAGCGGCTGAGCCACGCCGTTACGATAGCCAAGCACGGGCAGATCCCATGCTTCACCGTGAAAAATAAAGGCTGGCTCCCAGCGCTGAATTTTCCCGGCTTTCACTACTTTGCCGCCCACGCCAACCTGCACGTCGAGCTGGGTATTATGGCGGAACCAGGGATAGCTTCCGCGCAGCCAGTCGTCCGGGGCTTCCATCTGCTTGCCGTCCTTGAAGGACTGGCGGAACAGGCCGTACTGATAGTTAAGGCCATAGCCAATTGCCGACTGTCCAACCGTCGCCATTGAATCCAGAAAACAGGCTGCAAGCCGCCCCAGTCCGCCGTTACCCAGCGCCGGGTCAATCTCTTCTTCCAGCAGGTCGGTGAGGCTAATCTGGTGCTCCTGAAGCACCTCGCTGACCTCAGAGAACCAGCCCAAATTAAGCAGGTTATTTCCCGTCAGGCGGCCAATCAGAAACTCCATAGAGATGTAGTTTACATGGCGCTGTTTAGCTGCGGGTTTGGCGGCAGGAGAAGCAGCCAAAAGCTCGGCCAGCGCTCCGCTAACCGCATGCCACCACTGGCTACGGGTCATTTCACCGGCATCATGAAGCCCATAACGCTGCCACTGGCGCGTCAGAGCGGCCTGAAACTGTTGTTTACTGAAGATCGGCTGTGACATAGGAAATCGGTCCTGTAATGTTCGAAAATCATTACCCGTTAGTGTGCCGGGCAGCCTGGTTGACTTCCTCATCCCGCTGCGGATTAGGCGGGGAGGAGTAGCGAGGATGAGCGAAAAATGTGATCTCTGCCACCCGCCGACGCGATGTAACAGGTTTCATTCGTTCCGGAGCAAGGAGTGAGCAATCGCATTCATGAAAAAAATGGAACTGTGACAGGGTGCAACTTACCGAGCACGGAAAGTTCAACAATCTTGCAATAAAGAACGTTCTGGTCGACCTTATCCGTAAGCATTAATTACGAAGCGTAAAAAAAATCGCATCCTTGAACATTTTCCCTCCTTTATTGTCTACGCGGCCGCGCGAAACGGCGCTGCTGCGTGCAATATGTCGGGGAAATTTATACACAGTGAAGTGATCAACTATGTTAATCCCATCCAAATTAAGTCGCCCTGTTCGGCTGGAAAACACTGTGGTTCGCGACCGCCTGTTGGTGAAGCTTTCGACTGCCGCCAACTACCGGCTGGCGCTGATCGCCAGCCCCGCCGGTTACGGTAAAACTACCCTGGTCTCACAGTGGGCGGCGGGGAAAAAAGAGCTGGGCTGGTACTCCCTGGATGAGGGGGACAACCAGCAAGAGCGCTTTGCCAGCTACCTGATCGCCGCCGTTCAGCACGCCACCGGCAGCCACTGTGTCAGCAGCGAAATCATGGCGCAAAAACGCCAGTACGCCAGCCTTTCGTCGCTATTTTCCCAGCTGTTTATCGAGCTGGCAGGATGGGATAAACCGCTGTATCTGGTGATTGATGATTATCACCTGATAAGCAACCCGGTTATCCACGAAGCGATGCGTTTCTTTATTCGCCACCAGCCGGAAAACCTGACGCTGGTTATTTTGTCGCGCAATTTACCCCAGCTTGGTATTGCCAACCTGCGGGTGCGCGATCAACTGCTGGAAATCGGCAGCCAGCAGCTCGCCTTTACCCATCAGGAAGCCAAGCAGTTCTTTGATAACCGTCTGGCGAGCCCGATAGAGCACGCCGACAGCAGCCGTCTGTGCGATGACGTTGCCGGATGGGTTACCGCCCTCCAGCTTATCGCCCTTTCCGCACGCCAGAGCAACACGCCCGCCCAGCATTCGGCGCGCCGCCTGTCGGGCATCAACGCCAGCCATCTGTCGGACTATCTGGTAGATGAGGTGCTGAATAACGTAGACGCGGATACCCGCAACTTCCTGCTGCGCAGCTCTATTTTGCGCTCGATGAACGACGCGCTGATTGTCCGGGTCACCGGCGAAGAAAACGGCCAGATGCGCCTGGAAGAGACCGAGCGCCAGGGCTTATTCCTGCAGCGCATGGACGATTCGGGAGAATGGTTCTGTTTCCACCCGCTGTTCGGCAGCTTCCTGCGTCAACGCTGCCAGTGGGAGCTGGCCGCTGAACTGCCCGATATTCACCGCGCGGCGGCAGAAAGCTGGATGGCTCAGGGCTTTCCGAGCGAGGCGATTCACCACGCGCTGGCGGCCGGTGATGCCAATATGCTACGCGATATACTGCTGGGCCACGCCTGGGCGCTGTTTAACCACAGCGAACTGACGCTGCTGGAAGAGTCTCTCAAGGCGCTGCCGTGGGAAAGCCTGCTGGAGAACCCGAAGCTGGTGCTCCTCCAGGCCTGGCTGATGCAAAGCCAGCATCGTTACAGCGAAGTAAATACCCTGCTGGCTCGCGCCGAGCAGGAGATGGATTTAGTCATCGACGATACGCTACACGGCGAATTCAACGCCCTGCGCGCTCAGGTGGCGATTAACGCTGGCGACCCGGCAGAAGCCGAGCGTCTGGCGATGGTGGCGCTGGAAATGCTGCCCCTGGCCAATTTTTACAGCCGCATAGTGGCAACCTCCGTTCATGGCGAAGTGCTGCACTGCAAGGGCGATCTCACTAAGTCGCTCTCGGTAATGCAGCAAACCGAGCAGATGGCGCGCCGCCACGATGTCTGGCACTACGCGCTTTGGAGCCTCATCCAGCAAAGCGAAATTCTGCTGGCGCAGGGCTTCCTGCAGGCGGCCTGGGAAACCCAGGAAAAAGCCTTTGTCTTAATCCGCGAGCAGCATCTTGAGCAGCTCCCGCTGCACGAGTTCCTACAGCGTATTCGCGCTCAACTGCTTTGGGCGTGGGCGCGACTGGATGAAGCAGAAGCAGCCGCTCGCTGCGGGATGGAGGTGCTTTCCAGCTTCCAGCCGCCTCAGCAGCTACAGTGTCTGGCGCTGCTGGTTCAGTGCTCGCTGGCCCGAGGCGACCTGGACAATGCCCGCAATCACCTTAACCGTCTTGAAAATTTACTCGGGAACGGTCCCTGGCACAGCGACTGGGTGTCTAATGCCGACAAGGTACGAGTTATCTACTGGCAAATGACCGGCGACAAGAAGTCGGCCGCCAACTGGTTACGCCAGACGCCGAAGCCGGAGTTCGCCAATAACCACTTCCTGCAAAGCCAGTGGCGCAACATCGCCCGGGTGCAGATCCTGCTCGGCGAATATGATCCTGCGGAAATGGTGCTGGAAGAGTTAAACGAAAACGCCCGCAGCCTGCGCCTGATGAGCGATCTCAACCGCAACCTGCTGCTGCTGAACCAGCTTTACTGGCAGGCTGGGCGTAAGAGCGACGCCCAGCGCGTTCTGCTTGAGGCGCTGGCGCTGGCAAACCGCACCGGGTTTATCAGCCACTTTGTGATTGAAGGTGAGCCGATGGCTCAGCAGCTGCGCCAGCTGATCCAGCTCAATACGCTGCCGGAGCTGGATCAACACCGCGCCCAGCGTATTCTGCGCGAAATTAATCAGCATCATCGCCACAAGTTCGCGCACTTCGACGAAAGCTTTGTTAACCGCCTGCTGAATCACCCCGAGGTGCCAGAGCTTATCCGCACCAGCCCGCTTACCCAGCGCGAATGGCAGGTGCTGGGGCTGATTTATTCTGGTTACAGCAATGAGCAGATAGCGGGCGAGCTGGATGTCGCTGCGACCACGATAAAAACGCACATTCGTAATTTGTATCAGAAGCTTGGCGTGGCACATCGCCAGGAAGCGGTGCTGCATGCGCAGAAATTGCTGAAGATGATGGGATATGGGGTTTAAATAGGGCGCATTCAATGCAGCTCCAGGCATACATTGTCCTGGCTTTCAGAAATGTGTAAATAGCAATAATCTAAAGGCATTGCCTCTATAAGCCTGCAATTTTTCCGTTCACCCGTAGTACTTTTCCCCTGCACGTTCCGCGAACGGTGAACGTGTCAGGGGGAAATACGCCTTTCCCCCTGACCACCCCCGGCGCCGGCAAGCTCATCGCCGCTAAAGCGGTAAACCCCCGGCTATCACCCAAACATTCGGGGTCGTTCGCGATCCGTTCCCGACGATCGCTCTCTTTCGCTGCTCCCGGCAGCTCAACCCCGCCTGAAATGGGTCATAGCCGGGGGCGCTGAGAGCCGGGGACAAGGGAGTGGCTTTTGGACTTAACGCGACGTGGAGTTTCAGAGTGGCTGTGGGCTTAAAGCGCGGCACTTGTTCCGGCTTAAATCGCCTCCGTTTTCTCTCCGACTGACCAGGGTCCGGGCGTCCGGAACGACCGGAGGCTGTGAGCGTCGGGAACGCATCTCAGCCGACCCAGGGCTGGGAGATAAAACGGGGGTTTACCGCTTGCGGCGATTTATCTCGCCGGGAGTCCGGGTTCTCAGGGGAGTGACGGTGACTCCCCTGAGACGTTCACCGGTTCGGTGGCTACTTAAGAAGCAGCGCTGGAAGTGAACGGAACATTTGCAAGACAGATATAAACGTCAGGGAATACCCACAGTTTTAAGACGCCAACGACAACCCAGCTTTAGCCGCGCGCTTTACCAGCCACTGCGACACTCGAGTTTGCTGCTCTTCATCCAGCCACATCCCCAGCTTGGTTCTGCGCCAGAGCGCATCTTCCGCGCATTTCACCCATTCGTGATCCGCAAGGTAACGCAGCTCGGCTTCGTAAAACTCATGGCCAAAATCTTCGCCCAGGTCGCTCACGCTGGTTGCTTCCCCGAGGACTAAATCGCTGTTGCTGCCGTAGGTACGCGCCAGGCGGCGAGCCAGGCTCTCGGTCAGGAAGCCGTAACGACGGCGCAGTTTTGCCGCGTAATCATCACGGTCACCGCCGATATCCCCGCCGGGCAGGCGGCTTTCTTTGGTCCAGGCCGGGCCGATGTTCGGGTAGTAACGCTCCAGCTTATCAAGCGCATGCTCGGCGAGCTTGCGGTAGGTCGTCAGCTTGCCGCCAAACACCGACAGCAGCGGAGCCTTGCCGTTTTCGTCGTGAATATCCAGGGTGTAATCACGGGTTACGGCCTGCGGCGAGTCGGACTCATCGTCACACAGAGGGCGAACGCCGGAGTAAGTCCAGACAATATCTTCTTTGCTCAGCGACTTTTTAAAGTGCGCGTTATAGACGTTCAGCAGGTAGTTAATTTCTTTGTCATCAATCTGTACCGCTTTCGGATCACCGTGATATTCCACATCGGTGGTGCCGATGATGGAGAACTCATCCATCCACGGGATAACAAACACGATACGTTTATCTTCGTTTTGCAGAATGTAGGCCTGCTTCTGGGTATGCACGCGCGGCACCACGATATGGCTGCCTTTAATCAGGCGGATACCGTAAGGAGACGGCAGTTCCAGTCCTTCATCAAAGAAGGTTTTCACCCACGGGCCGGTCGCATTGACCAGGCCTTTCGCACGCCAGGTAAAGGTTTCGCCGGTATCGATATCCTGAGCCTCAACCACCCAAACGCCATTTTCGCGGGTCGCTTTGGTAGCCCGGGTACGGGTTTTCACTTCACCGCCTTTGCGGGTCACCATCTGGGCGTTTGCCAGTACCAGGCGAGCATCATCAACCCAGCAGTCAGAATATTCGAAACCGCGCACGATTTCTGGCTTCAGCACCGAGTCCGCGCCAAAACGCAAGCCGGTGGAGGCCGGCAGGCTGGTGCGTTTCCCGAGATGGTCGTACATAAACAGACCGGTACGGATCATCCACGCGGGGCGAAGATGCGGGCGGTGCGGTAAACGAAAGCGCATAGGGAAGGCAATATGGGGAGCCATTTTCAGCAGCACTTCACGCTCGGCGAGCGCTTCGCTCACCAGACGAAATTCGTAATGCTCCAGATAGCGCAGGCCGCCGTGGATAAGCTTGGAACTGGCGGAAGAAGTGGCGCACGCCAGATCCTGCCCTTCCAGCATTAACACGGATAACCCGCGGCCCGCGGCGTCGGCCGCAATACCGGCGCCGTTTATGCCACCGCCAATTACAATCAGATCTTTGGTTTCCATGTTGCCCTCACGCACTTTCGTTAAAGCTCAAAAATGTTCGATATCGCTCATAATAGCAATTGTTCATCCGCTTTGGTAACGAAATAAAAACATTTCTACGTGATATGGATAACATATTGGCGTTAATATCAGCGCCAGCGGGGTGCAATGCCTTAACATGCCCCTTGTTTCCTTTCATTCTCGACGAGTAAAACCATGGATCAATTTGAATGTATTGGTGTGGAAGAAGCCCACCAGAAACTCCAGCAGCAGCAGGCGGTATTAGTGGATATCCGCGATCCGCAAAGCTTTGCCATGGGACACACGCCGGGGGCTTACCACCTCACCAACGACACGCTGGTGACTTTTATGCAGCAAGCCGACTTCGACACGCCGGTAATGGTGATGTGCTACCACGGCAACAGCAGCAAAGGCGCGGCTCAGTATTTGCTGCAACAGGGCTACGACCAGGTGTATAGCGTTGACGGCGGTTTCGACGCCTGGCACCGTCATTTTCCTGCCGAGGTCGCTCACGGCTCGTAAAGTTCAGCGTTTGCGCTCACTCCGGGTATACTGCTTGCCTTTGTACGGCTTTAAAGACGAACTTGGTTAAACTTTCATGATAATGATCACCTCTTTCGCCAACCCGCGCGTGGCGCAGGCTTTTGTCGACTATATGGCGACCCAGGGCGTTATTCTTACCGTTCAGCAGCATACTCAGAGCGACGTCTGGCTGGCAGATGAAAGCCAGACTCAGCTGGTTCGTGCCGAGCTGGAACGTTTTCAGGCCAACCCCGGCGACCCGCGTTATCAGGCTGCCAGCTGGAGTACCGGCCACAGCGGCGTTGGCTTCAGCTATAAACGCTATCCTTTTTTTGCCACTATCAAAGAGCGCGCCGGGCCGCTGACCCTTGGCGTCATCTTTGTCTGCATCGCGCTGTTTGTACTGCTGAACCTGGTCGGCTTTGGCCCGGTAATATCGCTGCTTGGTTGGCCGCTTGACCCGAGCCAGCGCTTTGAGTTCTGGCGCTACTTCACCCACGGCCTGCTGCATTTTTCCTTTATGCACATCATCTTTAACCTGCTGTGGTGGTGGTATCTCGGCGGAGCGGTGGAAAAACGCCTCGGTACCGGCAAACTGCTGACGCTGACGCTCATTTCCACCCTGCTGAGCGGCTTTATGCAGGCTAAATTTACCGGCCCGCTGTTTGGCGGCCTGTCGGGCACGGTGTTTGCCCTGATGGGTTACGTCTGGCTGCGCGGCGAACGAGACCCGGACAGTGGCATTCAGATGCAGCGAGGCCTGCTGACATTTGCCATTATCTGGCTGGCTATCGAAGTCTTTACTCAATCTGCGGTGATCCCGGCTCACCTGACCGGTATGCTGGTTGGTCTGGCTATGGCGCTGGTCGACACCCTGAATGCGCGAAAACGAACATAACAACGCTGGAGTAGATGGTGAAGCAAACACAACGTCATGACGCGATTATTGAGCTGGTTAAGCAGCAGGGATACGTCAGTACCGAAGAGCTGGTGGAGCAGTTTGCCGTCAGCCCGCAAACCATTCGCCGCGATCTGAACGATCTCGCCGACCAGAATATGATCCTGCGCCATCACGGCGGTGCGGCCCTGCCTTCAAGCTCGGTAAACACCCCGTGGCACGACAGGAAGGCAACACAAACCGCCGAGAAAGAGCGTATTGCGCAAAAGGTTGCCAGCCAAATTCCTAACGGCGCGACGCTGTTTATCGACATAGGTACCACGCCGGAAGCCGTTGCCCATGCGCTGCTGGGCCATAGCAACCTGCGCATCGTGACTAACAACCTCAACGTGGCAAACACGCTGATGGTAAAAGAAGACTTCCGCATCATTCTGGCAGGCGGAGAGTTGCGCAGCCGCGACGGCGGCATCATCGGGGAAGCGACGCTCGACTTTATCTCCCAGTTCCGCCTCGACTTCGGCATTCTCGGCATCAGCGGCATCGACAGCGATGGCTCGCTGCTGGAGTTCGACTACCACGAAGTCCGGACCAAACGCGCAATCATCGAAAACTCACGCAGCGTCCTGCTGGTTGTGGACCACTCGAAGTTTGGCCGTAATGCGATGGTTAACCTGGGCAGCATCAGCCTGGTGGACACGGTTTATACCGACGTGATGCCTCCGGCAGGCGTGATGCAGGTGATTAAAGAGAATAACGTGCAGCTTGAGCTGTGCTGAGTTTTTACCCTCACCCCGACCCTCTCCCTGTGTACGTTCCGGGGACATAGTAGACAGATGTTCGGGGACATAGTGAACACCTTTTAACATCTTTTACCCATGATGATCGACCGGTTCTTCAGGTCGATCATTCCCACTTTCGTGCTGTACCACCACACCTCATAACAACCGTCCTCACCGCTTTCCTTCAGCCCCACTCGCTCTCCCCTGAACGCTTTGCCCGCTTTCAGGCTGATACCTCTGATGCTCAGGCTTCCACTGATATCCACTTTTCTTACCGCCACGCCGTCATCGTACTCCGGCCCGGGAGCATCGCTTCTGTACTGTCTGGCCGAAGGCTGATAGCGCGAACCCGGGACCGCCATATTCAGTCCCTCATGCGGGCGTTCAAAGTTATAGACCTCCCGCCAGTGGTCAAATACCCGCTGGAGCTGGTCGCTGTCCGTGAACCATTTCCCCTGCAGAACCTCCGCCTTCAGACTGCGGTGAAAACGCTCGAGCTTGCCCTGCGTCTGGGGATGATAAGGCCGCGAGTGCCCCACCCGGATACCCTGACGCATCAGCCACAGCTCCAGCGCGGTCCAGGTCCCGGTGGTGTCTCCCCAGGGCGCCCCGTTATCCATGGTCATCCTCTCCGGCAGGCCATAGCGCTCAAACACCTTTGTCAGATGTGACTGCACGGTCTCACGCCGCTCGTTGTCGCAGTGCGTCAGGCAGAGTGAAAACCGGGAGTGGTCGTCCAGCAGCGTGAGGGGATGGCTGCGCCCACCGGCGAAGGGAAAGTGTCCCTTAAAATCCATCTGCCAGAGGGCGTTCGGCCTGCCGTGTTCGAAGCGACCGGCAGAGGGGATACCCGGCGGTACACCGGGTAGCAGGCCGTGACGGTGCATCAGGTTGTGCACGGTACTGACGGCAGGAAGGTGGTGCCCCTGCGCTTCCAGCCAGGCCTTAATCTTGCGGGCTCCCCAGCGGGGATGGGCCAGGTGTGCCTGCTGTAACAGGTCAGCCACCTGAGCGGCGGTGGCGTTGGGAGAATGATGGGGAGCCCGTGAGCGGTCAGCGAGGCCGGGAAGTCCGGCCTCGAGAAAGCGGCAAAGCCACTTATATCCGGTGGCGGGCGCGATGCCGAAGTGGCGACAGAGCGCCCGGATGTTAGCCCCGTCCTGCGAGGCAAAGTGAACAAACTCGTGACGTAATGACATGGTATCTCTCGCATCCCAGGGCATAAGCGACTCCGGAAGAGGGTTCTTATGCCGTAGTTGTAAGTGTCTACCATGTCCCCGAACAAGTGTTCACCATGTCTCCGGTATGTACACGGGGAGAGGGTTAGGGTGAGGGGCAGAACTACAATCTCACCGGCTTGATATGCCAAATCTCATCGGCATACTCCTGAATCGTCCTGTCGGACGAGAAGTAGCCCATATTGGCAATATTATGCATAGCGCGGATGGTCCACTCCTCCGGGTGCTGATAAAGCTGGTCGACCTTTTCCTGGCAGTCAACATAGCTGCGGTAATCCGCCAGCACCTGGTAGTGATCGCCAAAGTTAATCAGCGAGTCCACCAGGTCACGATAGCGGCCGGGCTCCCCCGGGCTAAACGCGCCGGTGGCGATTTGCGTTAGCACCTGGCGCAGCTCTTCATCCTGCTCATAATATTCACGCGGGTTGTAGCCTTTACGCCGCAGCTCCTCCACCTGTTCCGCGGTATTGCCGAAGATAAAGATATTCTCCTCGCCAACGTGATCCAGCATCTCAACATTGGCGCCGTCCAGCGTGCCGATGGTGAGCGCCCCGTTGAGGGCAAACTTCATATTACTGGTCCCAGAAGCCTCGGTTCCCGCCAGAGAAATCTGCTCGGAAAGATCCGCCGCCGGAATAATCAGCTGGGCCAGGCTAACGCTGTAGTTGGGAATAAACACCACTTTCAGCTTATCTTTCACCTGCGGATCGTTGTTGATAACCTCCGCCACGTCGTTGATCAGGTGGATTATATGTTTCGCCATGTAGTAGGCAGAGGCCGCCTTCCCGGCAAAGATATTCACCCGCGGTACCCACTCCGCCTGCGGATCGGCCTTGATGCGGTTAAAGCGGGTAATCACGTGCAGGACGTTCATCAGCTGGCGCTTGTACTCGTGAATACGCTTAATTTGCACGTCGAACAACGCATCCGGGCTGACCACCACGTTCAGCTGTTGGCCGATGTAGGTTGCCAGCCGTTTTTTATTGGCTAGCTTGGCCTTGCGCACCGCCTCATGCACCGTCGGGTAATCAATATGCTGTTTCAGGTCATTAAGCTGGCTGAGATCGGTGCGCCAGGTCTGGCCGATGTTTTCATCCAGCACGTCAGAGAGCGCCGGGTTCGCCAGCGCCAGCCAGCGCCTCGGCGTAACGCCGTTTGTCTTATTACTAAAGCGCATCGGGAAGATGCTGGCGAAGTCGGCAAACAGCGACTGCACCATCAGGTTGGAGTGCAGCTCGGAAACGCCGTTCACCTTATGGCTCACCACGACCGCCAGCCACGCCATACGCACGCGCCTGCCATTGGACTCATCAATAATTGACGCTCTGCCAAGCAGCCCGGTGTCGTTGGGATACTGCTCCTGCAGGGTCTTCATAAAGTAGTCGTTAATCTCGAAGATGATTTGCAGGTGGCGCGGCAGGATTTTACCCAGCATATCCACCGGCCAGGTCTCCAGCGCCTCGCTCATTAAGGTGTGGTTAGTGTAGGAGAACACCTGGCATGTCACCTCGAAGGCCTCTTCCCACGAAAATTTGTGCTCATCAATCAGCAGCCGCATCAGCTCCGGAATCGACAGTACGGGATGGGTGTCATTCAGGTGGATGGCCGTTTTTTCGGCCAGATTGGCGTAGGTTTTATGCAGCTGATAGTGGCGGCTCAGAATATCCTGCATCGTCGATGAAACGAGGAAATATTCCTGGCGCAGGCGCAGCTCGCGGCCGGAGTAGGTTGAGTCATCCGGGTAAAGCACGCGGGAAACGTTCTCGGAGTGGTTTTTATCTTCCACCGCGGCAAAGTAATCGCCCTGGTTAAATTTACCGAGGTTGATTTCGCTACTGGCCTGGGCGTTCCACAGCCTCAGCGTGTTGGTGGCATCGGTATCGTAGCCGGGAATAATCTGGTCATAGGCCACGGCGAGGATCTCTTCCGTTTCCACCCAGCGGGACCTTCTGCCCTCCTGCTGAATACGCCCGCCAAAGCGCACCTTATATCGGGTGTTGTGGCGCTTAAACTCCCACGGGTTGCCGTACTCAAGCCAGTAGTCGGGCGACTCTTTCTGGCGGCCATCAACAATGTTTTGTTTGAACATGCCGTAGTCGTAGCGGATACCGTACCCACGCCCCGGCAGGCCAAGAGTTGCCAGCGAATCGAGGAAGCAGGCGGCGAGGCGGCCAAGACCGCCGTTACCGAGCCCGGGGTCGTTCTCCTCGTCAATCAACCCTTCAAGATCCAGCCCCATATCTTCCAGCGCGTTCTTCACATCCTCATAAATACCGAGCGAAAGCAAAGCGTTGGATAACGTCCGGCCAATCAGGAACTCCATCGACAGATAATAAACCTGTCGCACCTCCTGGGAGAGCTGGGCGCGGTTGGAGCGCAGCCAGCGCTCTACCAGCCTGTCCCGTACCGCAAAGAGCGTGGCGTTGAGCCACTCGTGTTTATTGGCGATGGCAGGGTCTTTCCCCACCGTAAACATCAACTTATAGGCAATCGAGTGTTTTAGCGCCTCGACGCTCAGCGTGGGTGATGCATAGGAAAAGGGTGCATTCATATCAGTGATTCCTGGTGTATGGGTAATTACATCAAGCGTTGATAAAGGTCGCGGTATGCCTGCGCCGCTACCTGCCAGCTAAAATCCATATTCATCGCCTGCCGCTGCACAAAACGCCACAGCGACGGGCGGGACCACAGCACGAAAGCACGCCGGATCGCACGCAACAGCGACCAGGCATTACTGTCTTCAAACACAAAACCGGTAGCCACGCCGTCCGCCAGATTTTCCAGCGACGTATCGGACACGGTATCGGCCAGCCCGCCGGTTCTGCGCACCAGCGGCAGCGTGCCGTACTTCAGGCCATAAAGCTGGGTTAAGCCGCAGGGTTCAAAGCGGCTCGGCACCAGAATCACGTCCGCGCCGCCCATAATTCGATGAGAGAACGCTTCGTGATAGCCAATCTGCACCCCGACCTGACCCGGATGCTCGGCCGCTGCGGCAAGGAAGCCTTCCTGCAAGACGGAATCTCCGGCTCCCAACAGCGCCAGCTGTCCGCCCTGCTCAAGCAGGCCAGGCAGCGCCTCCAGCACCAAATCAAGCCCCTTCTGGCTGGTTAAGCGACTGACCACCGCAAACAGCGGCACTTTGTCATTCACCTTAAGCCCCATCGCGACCTGAAGCTGGCGTTTGTTTTCCGCCTTCTCCTCCAGCGTGTCACGGGTGTAGCGCGACGCCAGCAGCAGGTCGCCCGCCGGGTCCCAAATCTTGTCGTCCACTCCGTTGAGAATGCCCGACAGCCGCCCTTCACGCTGGCGCTGGCGCAGCAGCCCTTCCATGCCGTAGGCGAAATGTGGGTCGGTTATCTCCCGGGCGTAGGTCGGGCTGACGGCGGTAATATGGTCGGCGTAGTACAGCCCGGCCTTGAGGTACGAAATCTGGCCGTGGAACTCCAGGCCGTTCATATCGTAAAACGACCAGGGCAGGTCAATTTCACTTAAGTGATGGGCGTAAAACATCCCCTGGTAGGCCAGGTTATGCACGGTAAAAACGGACTTCGCAGGGCGGCCACGCGCCTCAAGGTAAGCCGGAGCCAGACCCGCGTGCCAGTCGTGGGCATGCACCACATCCGGGTGCCAGAACGGGTCCAGCCCGCAGGCCATCTCCGCGCCCACCCAGCCCAACAGGGCAAAGCGCAGCACGTTATCCTGGTAAGCAAACTGGTTAGTATCGTGGTACGGGCTTCCCGGCCGTTCATACAGGTGCGGGGCATCAATCAGGTAAATGCCTACGCCGTTATACTGGCCGTAAAGCAGGCGCATCGGGCCCGCGAAAGTCTGACGATGCGCCACCACCTGAGCATCGCTAATGCCCCGCCGGATATCCGGAAAAGCGGGTAACAGCACGCGAGTATCCACTCCGCCGGCAATTTGCGCCGCCGGTAAAGCCCCGAGCACATCCGCAAGGCCGCCGGTCTTCAGCAGTGGAAACATCTCGGAACAGACATGTAAGACCTGCATTATCGCTCCCATATGGAAAGTCGCGGCGCTGTGTTTCAATCATCAGGCAACGCCAAACGATAAAAAACCGCCGCACGGCAGCGCCGTGCGTAGGCCAATTTATTGCGCGCATTAGCTCTGCAATTTCGCCAGCATCTCGCGCGTAACCAATACAATGCCCTCTTCAGAGCGGTAAAAACGGCGGGCGTCTTCTTCCGCATTCTCCCCAACGACCATCCCCTCAGGGATGACGCAGGCGCGGTCGATAATGCAGCGCCGCAGGCGGCAGGAGCGGCCAACGATAACGTCCGGCAGCAGCACCGAAGAGTCGATATTGCAAAACGAGTTAATGCGCACCCTCGGGAACAACACCGACTGCACCACCACCGACCCGGAGATAATGCAGCCGCCGGAGACCAGCGAGTTAAGCGTCATGCCGTGGCTACCTGAACGGTCCTGCACAAATTTAGCCGGCGGCAGCGGCTCCATATGGGTACGAATAGGCCAGTTCTGGTCATACATATCCAGCTCCGGCATGACGGAAGCCAGGTCAAGATTAGCCTTCCAGTATGCTTCCAGCGTCCCTACGTCGCGCCAGTAAGGTTCCGAGTTGGGGTCAGACTGCACGCAGGAGAGCGGGAAGGGGTGAGCATAAGCCTCGCCCGCACGGGTCACTTTCGGAATGATGTCTTTCCCGAAGTCGTGGCTGGAGTTTTCATCCTTATCGTCTTCTTCCAGCAGCCTGAACAGGTAATCGGCGTCAAAGATGTAAATCCCCATGCTGGCCAGAGATTTGCTGCTGTCGCCGGGCATCGTAGGCGGGTTGTCCGGCTTTTCGACAAACTCGATAATTTTCTCGTCAACATCTACCGCCATAACGCCGAACGCCGGGGCCTCATGCACCGGCACCGGCAGGCAGGCCACGGTGCAGCGCGCGCCCTTCTCTACGTGGTCGATAAGCATGCGCGAGTAATCTTGCTTGTAGATGTGGTCCCCGGCGAGGATGACCACGTATTCGGCATCATAGCGGCGAATAATATCGAGATTCTGGGTGACCGCATCCGCCGTACCGCGATACCAGTTTTCACCGTGAACGCGCTGCTGAGCCGGGAGCAGATCGACAAATTCGTTCATCTCTTCGCTAAAAAACGACCAGCCGCGCTGAATATGCTGAACCAGGGTGTGTGATTGATACTGAGTAATGACCCCGATACGGCGAATACCTGAGTTGATGCAGTTGGAGAGCGCAAAATCAATAATGCGGAACTTGCCGCCAAAATGAACGGCAGGTTTGGCGCGGGTCGACGTAAGATCCTTCAGGCGAGTTCCGCGGCCTCCGGCCAGAATTAATGCGACGGATTTAATGGGCAATTGCCGAGCCAGCATCAACGGATCGTTTTTCTCAAACCTAACCATGACTAACTCCTTTTCATGACTTTTGGAACACGCAAACTCCGTGCGCAGGACCATGCCATACAGCCATCACTACCGGGTTATCCTCTCCGGCAAACGGAGGAACGGCGTGCCATTCCCCTTCAGGTAGCACTATTTCTGCCACTTCTTCGGTGGCGTTAATGGCTATCAGCCAACGGTCAGACAGCTGGATTTGCAGGCGATGCACTCCGGTCTGCCATTCGTCGACGTTCAGAGGCTGCGCCTCTTTATTCAGCCAGCGGACGTTGCCGTCCCCCTCTTCCCACCAGCGGTTTGCCGTCAGGGCCGGGATGGTCTGGCGCAGATGAATCAGTGCCGCGGTAAAAGTCGTTAAGCCGTCATTCCCCTGCTCCCAGTCGAGCCAGGTCAGCACGTTGTCCTGGCAGTAGGCATTATTGTTGCCGTGCTGGCTGTGGCCGTGCTCATCCCCGGCCAGCAGCATCGGCGTGCCCTGGGAAAGCAGTAACGTAGTCAGCAGCGCGTGCACGCTGTCACGCCGTCTCTCCTTGGTCGTCGGGCTGGCTTCCAGGCCTTCAAAGCCATAGTTATTGCTGAAATTGCTGTTGGTGCCGTCGCGGTTATCTTCTCCGTTGGCTTCGTTATGCTTCTGGTTAAAGCTCACGCAGTCGCGCAGGGTAAAGCCGTCGTGGGCGGTGACTAAATTTATACTGGTGGACGGCAGCCGCTCGCCGTGGCGGTAAACATCGCTCGACCCGGCAAAGCGGCAGGCGAACCCGCCCAAAGAGAGATCCTGCTGCAACCAAAAGCGGCGCATGCCGTCGCGGAAATGATCGTTCCATTCCGCAAACAGCGGCGGGAAGTTGCCGACCTGATATCCGCCCTGCCCGATATCCCACGGCTCGGCTATCAGCTTGACCTGCGAGAGCAGAGGGCAGTTTTTGATCGCCTCAAACATCGGCGCATCCTGCCGGAATTCCGGCGTTCTCCCCATAACCGAGGCAAGATCGAAGCGGAAGCCGTCAATATGGAAACTCTCTACCCAGTAGCGCAGGCAATCCATCATCTGGGCCACTACGCCGGGAGTGCTCAAATTCAGCGTATTGCCGCAGCCCGTCCAGTTCTGATAGTCGCCGTTGTCCATTAACCAATAATAGCTACGGTTGTCGATTCCGCTCAGGGACAGGGTCGGGCCATCCTTATCCAGCTCCGCGCTATGGTTGAGCACGATGTCGAGCAGCACCTCAATACCGGCTTCGTGCAGGGCCTTAATCGCGCCCCGCAGCTCGTTGGCCGCTTTGTGAGGGTTTTGATCCACCGCGTAATAGCTTTCTACCGCATAAAACGCCCGGGGGTTGTAGCCCCAATAGTTACTCAGCCCAAGCTGCGAGATCCTCGGTTCGGTAACGAAATGCGCCACCGGCAGCAGCTCCAGCGCCGTGATCCCCAGCCGTTTGAAGTAGTCGATCATCACCGGGTGACCCAGCGCGGCGTAGGTTCCGCGTAGCTCCTCGGGAATATCGGGATGCAGCAGCGTTAGCCCGCGAACGTGGGCTTCATAAATAACCGTGCTGCCCCACGGCGTACGCGGCGGCTGGTCTTCTTCCCAATCAAAATGCTCCCTGACCACCACGCATTTGGCCATGTGAGGGGCGCTGTCTTCAGGATTCGGTTGCTCATAGCCGCAGTGAAAGTGCGGGTGATCTTCTGCCCCGCCGACGACAACCCGCGCGCAGGGGTCCAGCAAGAGCTTGGCGGGGTTAAAGCGATGGCCATTTTCAGGCTCCCACGGCCCATGAACGCGGTAGCCGTAAACCAGGCCGGGTTTGCCATCGGGCAGATAGCCGTGCCAGATGTCGCCGCTGCGCGACGGCATGTCGTAGCGCCGCTCGTGGCCGTGCTCGTCGAACAGGCACAGCTCCACTTTTTCTGCGTTGGCAGAGAACAATGTAAAGTTCACGCCTTTGCCGTCGTAATGGGCGCCGTAAGGCTCGGGGCGTCCCTTAGCAAGCTGCGTCATTCGCCCTCCCGGATCAGCCAGAGAGTGGACAGCGGCGGCAGCGTCAAACATAGGGAATGCTCCCGCCCATGGCTTGGCTGCGGCTCGCTGCGCACCGTTCCGCTGTTACCGGCATTGCTGCCGTGATAATGCATGGAGTCGGTGTTTAACTCTTCGCGCCAGCGCCCCGGCTGGTTGATACCGAAGCGATAATGGTAGCGCGGCACCGGCGTGAAGTTGCTGGCGACAATCACCTCGTTACCCTGCGCATCGCGCCGCACAAAGATAAATACCGAGTTGGCTTTATCCTCCACCACCAGCCATTCAAAACCGTAATTATCGAAATCCAGCTGATGCAGCGCGGCGTGCCGCCGGTAGGTGTGGTTCAGGTCGCGCACCAGCCGCTGCACGCCGTGGTGCCAGTTATCGCCGCCCTGCAACAGGTGCCAGTCGAGGCTGGTATCGTGGTTCCACTCGCGGCCCTGGGCGAACTCATTGCCCATAAACAGCAGTTTTTTGCCGGGGAAGGCCCACATCCAGCCGTAATAGGCACGCAGGTTGGCGAACTTCTGCCAGGCGTCGCCGGGCATTCTGTCCAGAACGGATTTTTTTCCGTGAACCACTTCGTCATGCGACAGCGGCAGGACAAAGTTTTCGGTGCCGTTGTAGAGCATGCCGAAGGTCATTTTGTCGTGATGATGCTGGCGATAAACCGGGTCGAGCTTCATATAGTCGAGCGTGTCGTGCATCCAGCCGAGGTTCCACTTAAACCAGAAGCCGAGGCCGCCCATGCTCGGCGGACGCGACACCCCGGCGAAGTCGGTAGACTCTTCCGCCATGGTGACCGCCCCCGGCGTTTGCTCGCCGATGATGCGGTTGGTGTTACGCAGAAACTCGATGGCCTCGAGGTTTTCTCGCCCGCCGTATTCGTTCGGCAGCCATTCGCCTGGCTGGCGGCTGTAGTCGCGGTAAATCATCGAGGCGACCGCATCCACGCGCAGGCCGTCAATGCCGAAGCGTTCAATCCAGTACAGCGCGTTACCCACCAGATAGTTGCTGACTTCCCGGCGGCCATAGTTGTAGATAAGGGTATTCCAGTCCTGGTGGTAGCCTTCGCGCGGGTCTCCGTGCTCGTACAGCGCGGTCCCGTCGAACTTCGCCAGCCCCGAGTCGTCCGTCGGGAAGTGGCCCGGAACCCAGTCCAGCAGCACGCTCAGCCCGGCCTCGTGGGCAGCATTGATGAAGTAGATAAACTCATCCCGCGTGCCGAAGCGGCGCGTTGGGGCATAGAGCCCCTGCGGCTGGTAGCCCCAACTGCCGTCGAACGGATGCTCATTAATCGGCAGCAGCTCAATGTGCGTGAAGCCCATGTCCTTCACGTAAGGCACCAGTTGTTCCGCAAGTTCGCGGTAGCTGAGCCAGAAATTATTGTCGCTGTGCCGTCGCCACGAGCCGAGATGCACCTCATAAATAGAGATCGGCTGGTCAAAACCGTTGGCCTTCTGGCGCTCGGGGCTGAGAGTGGTTTTCTCCGGCAGGCCGCAAATCAGGGAGGCAGTGTCGGGGCGCATTTGCGCTTCGAAAGCATAAGGATCTGCCTTAATGCGCAGATGCCCGTCGGCATCCACCAGTTCGAACTTATATAGCTGCCCATTATGCGCGCCGGGGATAAACAGCTCCCAAATTCCGCTTTCGCGGCGCAGCCGCATCGGGTGGCGACGGCCGTCCCAGTAGTTAAACTGACCAACAACGGATACCCGGCGGGCGTTAGGAGCCCAAAGCGAGAAGCGCGTTCCGGTCACGCCATCCATCGTGGCGGCATGGGCGCCTAATGTTTCATACGGGCGAAGATGGGTGCCTTCGGAAAGCAGCCAGCTATCGAGTTCCTGAAGCAGCGGGCCGAAGCTATAAGGGTCGTCAATCAGGTTTTCCTGACCGTGCCAAACCACGGCGAGCTGGTAGCGAAAAGCATTTTTACGGCGAGGAAGAAGCCCGCAAAAGAAACCGCGGGAGTCGAGACAGTCGAGTTTGCTCACTTTGCGCCCGGTTTTCAGTTCGATAACCCAGACTTCGGTGGCGTCAGGCAGCAGCGCGCGGACTTCAAGCCCGGCTTCTGTTTGGTGCATTCCCAGCAGGGAAAACGGATCGGCAAAATGACCCGTAATTAGCGCATTAATCACGTCTCTTTCCGGAAGAACAGACATGGCATTTTCCTTTTTTATGTGTCACTTATGACCCGCGCTACGCCTGCGCGCAGGTACGACACTTATCATTGACCCCGGCGAAAGGCACCCAACTCCTGTAAGCCCATTCGCCCAATACTCGCCCAACGCTTACGCGTTATGACTTAAGCATAGCCAACGCTTTATTGACTCCTCGTGAAATAAATTAATTACCCCGTTTTACTCCATGTAAAACGCAAAAAAAGAGGGGCAACAATGCCCCTCTGCTAAATTCGCTTGATTATGCGAGCGCCCGCAACATTCTGCGCAGCGGTTCGGCAGCACCCCACAGCAGCTGGTCGCCGACGGTGAAGGCCGACAGATATTCAGGCCCCATATTCAGCTTACGCAAGCGGCCAACCGGAGTAGACAGCGTGCCGGTTACCGCGGCAGGCGTCAGCTCGCGCATGGTGATATCACGGTCGTTTGGCACCACTTTCGCCCATGGATTATGCGCGGCCAGCAGCTCTTCAACGGTCGGGATGGAGACGTCTTTCTTCAGCTTGATGGTGAACGCCTGGCTGTGGCAGCGCAGCGCGCCAACGCGCACGCAAAGGCCATCAACCGGAATAACCGAAGAGGTAGCAAGGATCTTGTTGGTTTCGGCCTGGCCTTTCCACTCTTCTCGGCTCTGCCCGTTGTCGAGCTGTTTGTCGATCCACGGGATCAGGCTGCCCGCCAGCGGAACGCCAAAGTTATCGACCGGCAGGTTGCCGCTGCGGCCCAGCTCGGTCACTTTACGTTCGATGTCGAGAATAGCCGAAGCCGGGTTAGCAAGCTCGGTTGAAACTTCGTTATACAGCTGGCCCATCTGGTTCAGCAGTTCACGCATGTGGCGCGCGCCGCCGCCGGAAGCCGCCTGGTAGGTTGCCACGGAAACCCAGTCAACCAGGTCGTTGGCAAACAGGCCGCCGAGGGACATCAGCATCAGGCTGACGGTGCAGTTGCCGCCCACGAAGGTTTTCACGCCTTTGTTCAGGCCGTCCTGAATGACGTGCTGGTTAACCGGGTCGAGGATAATAATCGCGTCATCTTTCATGCGTAGAGAAGAAGCTGCGTCAATCCAGTAACCCTGCCAGCCGCTTTCACGGAGCTTTGGATAGATTTCGTTGGTATAATCGCCGCCCTGGCAGGTCACTATGATATCCAGCGCCTTCAGCGCTTCCAGATCAAAGGCGTCCTGCAATGTAGTGCCGGTAGCGCCGGCAAACGTAGGGGCAGCCTGCCCAAGCTGGGAAGTGGAGAAGAAAACCGGACGAATGGCGTCAAAATCGCGCTCTTCCACCATGCGTTGCATGAGTACAGAGCCGACCATACCGCGCCAGCCAATAAAACCAACATTTTTCATAGCGACTTAATCCTGCAGAGATGATTGCGTGTGTAAGCGCTGGCAGTGAGCCAGAACATCACTCCACCTTACAAAATGCAGCCAAAGTCGCAAGTGAAATTAATCAATGATATCCGCCGTGTCAGAAACAAAGCTTATTAACAGAAATAACTTGCCAGATTTTGGGGAAAACAGATGACAGAAATCATATCCGCTGCGGTTCTACTGATCCTGATTATGGACCCGCTCGGCAACCTGCCGATATTTATGTCGGTACTGAAACATACCGAGCCTAAGCGCCGCCGGGCAATTATGATCCGCGAACTGCTGATTGCCCTGCTGCTGATGCTTATCTTCCTGTTTGCCGGCGAAAAAATCCTCGGCTTCCTGAACCTGCGGGCGGAAACCGTCTCCATATCAGGAGGGATTATCCTGTTCCTGATAGCAATTAAGATGATTTTCCCGACTCAGGAAGGCAGCTCGTCCGGCCTGCCCGCCGGTGAAGAGCCGTTTATCGTACCGCTGGCTATTCCTCTGGTTGCCGGCCCTTCTCTGCTGGCGACGCTGATGCTGCTTTCGCACCAGTATCCAAACCAGATGGGGCATTTAGTGGCCGCGCTGATGCTGGCCTGGGGCGGCACCGTGGCAATTTTGCTGCAATCGTCGCTGTTCCTGCGCCTGCTGGGTGAGAAAGGGGTTAACGCCCTTGAGCGCCTGATGGGCCTGGTGCTGATTATGATTTCCACCCAGATGTTCCTGGATGGGATTCGCACCTGGATGCGTGGGTAAGCATTATCCCCTCCTCCAGACGGCCAGTCTTCTATGAAGATGTGAAGAAAGTTCCGTTCACCTCAAGTAAGGGTTCATATGCAGCTACCGAACCGGTGAACGTCTTAGGGGAGTCACCGTCACTCCCCTAAGAACCCGGACTCCCGTCAAAATAAATCGACCGCTGAAGCGGCAGACCTCAGTTTTATCTCCCAGCCCTGGGTCGGCTGAGATGCGTTCCCGACGCTCACAGCCTCCGGTCGTTCCGGACGCCCGGACCCTGGTCAGTCGGAGAGAAAACTGAGGCAATTTAAGCCGGAACCAGGGCCTGGCTTTTAGCCCGCAGACGTACTGAAAATAACAGTAGCTTCAGATCCCACAGCCACACTCTTGTTCCCGGCTCTCATCGCCCCCGGCATCTTCACGAACACATATACCGATATGGCCCCGGCTCGCATGCACGCAGCCAGAGGTGAAGGTTTTCCTGCTTCAGCGTATACATGCCGCCAAAAAACGGATCGACAACCAGCCATCCCGGCACGCCGAAGAAAATAATGTTGCCGAATAAATACCAGTGGCTTAAACGGGTTTCCAGCGGAAGGGAGATCGAGTAATACCCTTCATGCTTTAGCGTCAGCGTGTAGTTTTTCTTCCCGAAGTAGCTGCCGTCCGTCTTTTTAAGCGTAACGGAGCCTGGCGTGGTGCCCTGCGCGGCGATTTCACCCTTGTCATCAAAAATCGTGAAGGCTGCGCTGGCTGGCGTGCTGTCGATATAAACCGTGGCGTCATTGTTACTCACCAGCGTTGCACAGCCGGTTAGCAGCGGGAATAACAGTAAGAAGAGTAATTTTTTCATTCGGACGCTCTCTCTTTAATAGGGAGTAATAGCGTCACGATGAGAGGCAAGCTTAATCGTAGAAAACAAAACACCCGGCAATAGCCGGGTGTTTGAAGCAAGATTTGAGGCGATATTAAGACAGCAGGCTGAACGCAATCATGCCGACAATCGCCCCGGTGGTGCCGAGGATGGTTTCCATCATCGTCCAGGTCTTCAGCGTTTGCGCTTCGGTCGCGCCGGTAAACTTGCCGAACAGCCAGAAGCCCGCGTCGTTTACGTGGCTCACCACGATAGACCCACCCGCGATACAGATAGACAGAGCGGCCATCTGCGCGCCGTTATAATGCAGCTGTTCGATAACAGGCATCACCAGGCCAACGGCGGTCAGGCAGGCTACGGTCGCGGAACCCTGAATAATGCGTACCGCAGCGGCCAGCACGAAGCAGGTGATAGCAATAGGCAGGCCCATGCCGGTTAGCGCTTCACCCAGAGCGGGACCCACGCCGGAGTCGACCAGTACCTGTTTGAACACGCCACCCGCGCCGATAACCAGCAGGATGATACCCGCAGGCTGCAACGCCTGGCCGCAAACCGCCATCACCTTCTCTTTTTCCATGCCCTGGCGGTAGGCCAGACCATAAATCGCTACCAGGCAAGCAACCAGAATCGCGGTGAACGGGTGGCCGATGAACTCGAGCCATTCGTACAGCGTGGAGCCAGGCGCGGTAAAGCGAGCGGCGATTGTTTTCAGGCCAACCAGCACCAGCGGCAGCAGAATAAGCGACAGGCTGAAGCCAAACGACGGCAGTTTGCCCTCGCCTAAATGCGGCTCGGAGATGTCCTCCGGGATTTTCAAATCAACAAATTTGCTGATAAAGCTGCCGAACAACGGCCCGGCGATAATCATGCCCGGGATAGCGGCGCACAGACCAATCAGGATCATCCAGCCAAAGTCGGCGTGCATCTGGGAAGCCAGCAGCATTGGCGCTGGCCCCGGCAGCAGGAACGCAGCGGCGGCGGCAACGCCCGCAAATAGAGGAATAACCAGCTTCACAAGGTTGGTGCCGGTGTGGCGAGCCATGGAGAACGCGACGCTAATCAGCAGCACGATAGCCACTTCAAAGAACAGCGGCAGCGCGCAAATCAGGCCGGCCAGACCAATCGCATAGTGAGCGCGGCTGTGGCCGAAAGATTTCAGCATCTTGACGGCAATCTGATCCACCGCACCGGTTTCATGCAGGATCTTGCCGAACATCGCGCCAAGCGCGACGACAATGGCAAGGAAGCCCAGCGTGCCGCCCATGCCTTTTTGCATAGTGTCAGCGATTTTGTCGAGCGGCATCCCGGAAAACAGGCCTGCGCCAATAGAAACCACCATCAAAGCAACGAAGGCATGCATACGCGCCTTCATTACTAAAAACAGCAGTAACAGCACGGAGCCGACTGCCGTTAAAACAAGCGTTAATGTACTCACTCTGCGCTGCCTTTGTTGATTAATGCGAGGGTGCTGGCGACAACGCCGTCCAGCGGCTGGTCGATATTGACGACCAGAACATCTTTTTCATCCGCCTGCGGCTCTTGCAGGGTTTCGAATTGGGTCACCAGCATCTGGGTTTTGAAGAAATGGCCTTTGCGAGCTTTCAGGCGGCTTTCAATCACCTCGAAATCACCCTTCATATAGATAAAGGAGAGATTCGGGTTGCCGTCGCGCAGCAGGTCGCGGTAGTGCTTTTTCAGCGCCGAGCAAACAATCAGTGAAACCTTGTTGGTACGCTGCATGGCGAATGCCGCGTCGTTTAACGCCTTCAGCCATGGAGTGCGATCGTCGTCGTTCAGCGGTTCGCCGGAGGCCATTTTCAGGATGTTGCTGCGAGGATGCAGGAAGTCGCCGTCAAGGAACGCGGCGTTCAGCCGATGGGCAACTTCGCTGGCAACGGCGGATTTACCGCTGCCGGAGACGCCCATCAGGACGTAAATATGGTGGTCGTGATTAGTAGTGCTCATGATGGCTCCGACTCTGACACAAAACTTTGCGTCTAAATTTGTTACGGGTAACAGTTACCGATAACATTTTCCGGGCTGGCTGCACAATAAGCAATAACCATTAGCTTGCAAAGTGTATATCTGTGAGCTACATCAAATAAAAAAATAGACTAAATCGAGCCGCCGGGCGACAGCGTAAAGCCTAAATCGAGCATTTGAGGCGTGATGGTTTCACCGCGAATACGCGCCAGCAGCCGCTCGGCACCGATGCGCCCCATGCGTTCACGCGGGGTCAGCACGCTGGCGAGGCGCGGCTCCATGACCTGGCCAATATCGTGGCCGTGGAAACCGGCAATCGCCATATCCTGAGGAATGCGCAGGCCCTGGCGCTGGCATTCAAAGGCCGCGCCGATCGCTAAGTCATCGTTGGTACAGAAGATGCTGTCGAGCTGCGGGTATTCGCGTTTTGCCTGGCGCAGCAGCTCAATACCGGTGGAATAAGAAGAGGAGTTTTCAATCATCACGCTGTAGGGCGTCAGCCCCGCGTCGAGCATCGCCTGCTCGTAGCCTTTTTGCTTGATAAGGGTACGTTCATCGAGACGCGCCCCAAGGTAGGCCACATGTTTATGGCCCCGGGCGATAATAGCCGCCGTCATCTGGCGAGCTGCTTCAAAGTTATCGAACCCCACGGCGATGTCCAGACAAGGCGACATGCTGTCCATCAATTCCACCACCGGTATACCGGCGACTTCAATCATCTTCAGCGTTCTGGGAGTGTGGTTGCGCTCGGTCAGGATCAGGCCGTCGATGTTCCACGAAAGCATCGACTCCAGGCGCTCCTGCTCCAGCTCGGGCTTGTAGCCATAGTGGGCGAGCATAGTCTGGTAGCCGTGGGCATCAATAACGTTTTCAATCCCGCGCAGCACTTCGGCAAACACCTGGTTGGTGAGCGAAGGAAGCAGGACGCCAATAGCGCGGCTGGTTGAATTAGAAAGGATATCCGGCGCACGGTTCGGGATATAGCCCAGTTCATCTAACGCGGCGGCAATTTTAACCTGCAGCGCGGCAGACACCTGGTCAGGATTGCGTAAGAAACGGCTGACCGTCATTTTGGTCACGCCTACGCGATCTGCAACATCCTGTAGTACCGGTCTTTTCTTTTTCATCGTCCTGCCTGGCTTGTAAAGTTTCGACAGCCGAGTTTAGCACGGACAAAAGAAAACCCGCCCTTTTTCAGGGGCGGGTTGTGACGGGTAACGTTTATACCGGCGGCAGATTGAACAGCAATATTTCGCTCGCTTCGTTGGCATGAACAGAAATAGCCTGCTCATCCCACACGGCTATCGCATCACTGGTTTTTGCCTGCGTGCCGTTGATGGAGACATCGCCTTTCACGACCTGGATCCACACGCGGCGATCGGCCGGAATTTGGTACACCGACTGCTCATCTTTCGCCAGCGCCCAGCGCGACAGTTCCATATCCTGATAAACCTTCAGGGAGCCGTCACGGGCATCCGGGGAAAGTACCAGCTGGCGGCCCTGCGGCGCATCAAAACGGCGCTGATCGTAACGCGGCGTAATCCCGGTTTTTTCCGGAATGATCCAAATTTGGTACAGGCGCAGCGGTTCGGTTTCGCTGGCGTTGTACTCGGAGTGACGGATGCCGGTCCCGGCGCTCATAATCTGGAATTCACCGGCAGGCACGCGTTCTTTATTGCCCATGCTGTCCTGGTGTTCTACCGCGCCTTCCAGCACGTAGGTCAGGATTTCCATGTCTTTGTGCGGGTGAGTCCCGAACCCCTGGCCGCCGTCGATAACATCTTCGTTAATCACGCGCAGCGCCGAGAAGCCCATAAAGTTAGCATCGTAATAGTCGGCAAAAGAGAAGGTATGCCAGCTATCCAGCCAGCCGTGATTAGCGTGGCCGCGGTCCTGTGCTTTTCTTAAATAGATCATGATATGTCCTCCGCAATTCGTTTGATGGGATAAGTGTGGACCCATTTAGCGGAGGATCATAGAGGGTGAAAATTGACTCCTCTGTTCAAAAAAAATGAATAAGTCAGAGGAGCCAAAATACCATCAGGAGAGGCTTATAGCGGCAGGAGACGGCTGTTCAAATCCGCGCTCCAGAATTTCCAGATTGGTGAGAACTTCAATTTCACTGACGTAATTTGGCTTGCCGTTTATCAGGGTTTCATACAGCGCATCGTAAACGCGGCCATAGTCGCCCTGCTCCGGCTTCCACTCTTCACGTACCGTTTCTCCGGATTCGTTCACATACTCAAGCTGCGCCACGCTGCTGTCGGCGGCGAAGCCCGGTTCGCCCGGCATGATGTACGCCTTGAGGCTGGTTTCCTGCTGGTCGATACCGTATTTCACAAACGAGCCTTTGGTGCCGTGAACGATAAATTTCGGGTAGTCGATTTTCACCAGATGGCTGGTTTTCACGATAGCCTTCAGGTCGCCATAAAACAGCTGGGCTTCAAAGGTGTCGTCCGGGTTGGCTTTATTACGCAGGCTACGAATGTCGTAGGCAACGTGGTCGGGGCGGCCAAACAGGGAGATGATTTGGTCCATGGTGTGCACGCCAAGGCCGTAGAATGCGCCGTCCGCAGGTTTGCCCGGGTTAGCGGCCGCCTCAGGGCGATACATATCAAAGTGGCTTTCGATTTCCACGATTTTGCCAAGCTTGCCGCTCTCGATGGCTTTTTTCATGGTCAGGAAGCAGGAATCAAAGCGGCGGTTCTGATACGGCGAAACAACAAGCCCTTTTTCCTTCGCCAGCGTCAGCAATTCACGCGCCTCGGCAAGCGTTGGGGTAAACGGTTTTTCCACCAGCACGTTTTTACCCGCTTCCAGCGCTTTTTTTGCGTACTCAAAGTGGCTGTCAACGTGGGTACAAATCACCACCAGCTTCACTTCAGGATCGTTGAGAATATCGTCCAGCTGGCTGGTAAAGTGGATGCCCGCGTATTGCGGTTGCTGCTCCAGCTCCGGCTTTTCGCTGCGGCGGAAGATGTGGGCAACGTGGAGCTTGTTTTTGCGGACCAGAACGAACGGGAGATGGTAGCGGGTGGTGCTTTTACCGAATCCGATAAAGGCGCAGTGTAGGGTCATTTCATTGTCCTTTTTGATTTGAGCTGCCTTTACCTTACTGCATTTTTCACCCGTATTTTATTAAAACTGGACAAAGGTTTGCCCAAATTAGTTGGAGTTGTAGCAAGGCGGCAAGGGAAGGCATCCCGATGAGCTTACTTGGGTAAGTGATTCGGGTAACTGAGCGCAGCCAACGCAGCTACGGCTTCAAATAAGAAAGACTGAGGTTTGCCCACATTAGTTGGAGTTGTAGCAAGGCGGCAAGGGAAGGCATTCCGATGAGCTTACTTGGGTAAGTGATTCGGGTAACTGAGCGCAGCCAACGCAGCTACGGCTTCAAATAAGAAAGACTGAGGTTTGCCCACATTAGTTGGAGTTGTAGCAAGGCGGCAAGGGAAGGTATCCCGATGAGCTTACTTGGGTAAGTGATTCGGGTAACTGAGCGCAGCCAACACAGCTACGGCTTCAAATAAGAAAGACTGAGGTTTGCCCACATTAGTTGGAGTTGTAGCAAGGCGGCAAGGGAAGGTATCCCGATGAGCTTACTTGGGTAAGTGATTCGGGTAACTGAGCGCAGCCAACGCAGCTACGGCTTCAAATAAGAAGGGCAAAAAAAAAGCCAGCACCCGGCTGGCTAAAGTAATACTGGAAGCAATGTGAGCAATGTCGTGCTTTCAGGATGTCTCCGTAGGGGTCTCCCCTGAACGCATGGCAATAATAATCATTATCATTCGCACTTGTAAAGTTTTTTTTGAAAAAAATGGCATTGACTTGAACTTCAAAGTCAATGATGTTTAAAAGGTTTTCCATAACCCATTGAGGATAAAAGGATGAAATCTGTTGTCGTGCGTCACGCCGAACCCGGCGATGCGGAAGCTTTACAGAAAATGTATGCCCATCCGGCGCTTTACCGCGACACGCTACAGCTACCTCATCCGCCTCTAAAAGCCTGGTATGACCGAATTACTGACCCCAAACCGGGCAGCCGGCATCTGGTGGCCTGCGTTGGAGATGAGATTGTCGGGCAACTGACGCTGTCGGTGGAGCAGTCTCCACGCCGCAGCCATGTGGCAACATTTGGCATGGGCGTGCATGCCGACCATCAGGGCAAGGGCGTTGCTTCGGCTCTGATTCAGGAGATGGTTAACCTGTGTGACAACTGGCTGCGCATCAGCCGTATTGAGCTAACGGTGTATACCGATAACGCACCGGCGCTGGCGGCCTACCGCAAGTTTGGCTTCGAGGTGGAAGGCACCGGCAAGCGCTTCGCCCTGCGCGACGGCGAGTATGTGGACGCTTACTTTATGGCACGTTTTAAACCGGAGTGATTTTTACCCTCACCCCGCCCCTCTCCCTAACAGGGAGAGGGAGAAAGAAAAACTGGCTTCAGCTTGAACGCTCCCCTCTCCTTTTTAGGGAGAGGGGAAAGTAATATAATCAGTATCCTGCCGCTAAATCATCTACCGAGCGCGGGTCTGAAGCGCCATAAAGCTTGCCGTCCGGCGCGACCATAATGCTTTGCGTACTGCCCATAGCCGCCTTCACTTCGACGTTTTGCCCCTTCTCTTTAAGCAGTTTTAGCGTATCCGGGCTAAAGCCCTTCTCCACCCTCAGCTCGTCCGGCAGCCACTGATGATGGAAGCGCGGGGCATTGGCCGCTTCGGCAACGTTCATTCCAAAGTCGATGCTGTTGACCACCATTTGCAGCACGGTGGTGATAATGCGGCTACCGCCCGGGCTACCGGTCACCAGCCATGTTTTACCGTCTTTCACCACAATCGTCGGCGACATAGAAGAAAGCGGGCGTTTATGTGGCCCCACGGCGTTGGCCTCCCCACCTACCAGCCCGTAAACGTTGGGCGTGCCGGGCTTGGCGGAGAAGTCATCCATCTGGTTATTCATCAGAATGCCGGTATTACCCGCAACGATGCCGGTGCCAAATACGGTATTGAGCGTATAGGTTACCGCCACAGCGTTGCCGTCTTTATCCACCACCGAGAAATGTGTGGTCTGGTCGCTTTCATAAGGGGCAAGTTTGCCGGGTTTGATTTCACTCGACGGGCGGGCTTTGTTGATATCGATTTTCTCGGCCAGTGATTTCGCATAGGCCTTGCTGGTCAGCGCCTGCCAGGGCACCTTCACAAAATCCGGATCGCCAAGATATTCCGAGCGGTCGGCGTAGGCATATTTTTCGGCCTCGGCCATAACCTGCATCGCATCGGCGCTGCCGAAGCCATATTTCGCAAGGTCGAAGTTTTCGAGAATATTCAGGATCTGCACGATATGAATACCGCCGGAAGACGGAGGCGGCATGGAGTAAACCTCATAGCCACGGTATTCGCCGCTGACGGGCTTGCGCTCCACCGCTTTATAGTTGGCGAGATCCTCCTTACTTATCAGCCCGCCGTTTTTTGCCATCTCTTCGGCAATCTGGTCGGCAATCGTGCCTTTATAGAAAGCATCCGGCCCCTGCTCGGCAATCATCTCCAGGCTTTTTGCGAGGTTCGCCTGCACCAGCTTATCGCCTTTTTGCAGCGGCTGGCCGTCAGCCTTCCAGAAAATGGCCTTGCTGTTTTCGTGGTTCAGGATCACTTCCGCACCGTACTGCTTGAGATCGTCCGCCAGCGCATCGTTGACGGTAATACCATCACGCGCCAGCTTGATCGCAGGCTGCACCACTTTGTTCAGCGGCATAGTGCCGTATTTCTCCAGCGCCAGGCTAAAACCGGCCACGGTGCCGGGCGTGCCGGAGGCCAGGTGTGAGGTCAGCGATTTTTTGCTGTCCGCATTGCCTTTATCATCCAGGAACATATCGCGGCTGGCTTTCTCAGGCGCCATTTCACGGAAGTCAATGGCGACGGTTTTGCCGTCTTTCGTTCGCAGCATCATAAAACCGCCGCCGCCAATATTCCCCGCCTGCGGGTGCGTGACCGCCAGCGCATAACCCACGGCGACTGCGGCATCAACCGCATTGCCGCCCTGCTTTAAAATCTCAACGCCAACCCGGGTTGCCGCCGCATCCTGAGAAGACACCATTCCATGTTCGGCTACAACAGGATGGTGAACATCCACTTCCACGCCGTAAGAAACCGGCGGAGGAGCCGCAACACCCGGCAGGCATAGCCCAATTAACAACGCCGGGATAGCGGCCCAGCTCAGTTTTTTCCACTGTTTTATCATCGTTATATCCTCATTTACCCGGGGAAAGTCCCCGCTTAATCCTGGTTCACAAATCCGAAATAATCACCGTGTGAAGGGAAACGGAGTAAACTTAAAAAGCCCCTGACGGGAGGAGATGACGATGAAAAAAGTATGGCTTTTGGCAGCCCTGCTGCCCTTAACGGCGCTGGCCCAGCCGCTGAACACCACCAATAATCCAAACCTGCCTGGCTACCAGAATCCGAGCCAGCAGCGCATGCAGTCGGAAATGCAGGCTCAGCAGACCCAGCAGCAGGGGATGCTTAAACAGCAGCTTCAGACGCAGAGCCAGCTTCAACAGCAGAAGCTACAGACGCAGCTCAACAACAACTCGCAGCGGGTTTTACAATCACAGCCGGGGATAAGGGAGCAGCCGCTACCGAGCGGCAAAAACGGGATGCTGAAGGCAGGAAACGGCGGCATGCTGAATCAAAATAGCTCAACTCTGCCGCCCGTTACGCCGTAAAACTCAGGCGTTAAAATCAGGGCCAATCTCGTCGATGCGATCGGTACAGATGGCATCGACGCCCCACTCCAGCAGCACCGCTGCACGATGCGGAACGTTCACGGTATACACCAGAATATATAAGCCCGCCGCTTTCAGCTCCTTCACGCGAGCCTCATCCAGCAGTTGATGATTCAGGTGAATCGACACGCACTGTAAACGGGTGGTCAGTTCGCGCCAGTCGTCACGCCATTCGTCCAGCAGCAGCCCGCGAGGCAGCTCAGGTGCAGCCTGCTGCGCGGCTTCCAGCGCCGGGATTTCAAAAGACGAAAGCAGCGGTGCGGTTTGCCCGGCCCACAATTCGCGGGCGGCCAATGCCACCACTTTACCGGTTTCCGTTTCCAGGCCGGTGGTCGGCTTGATTTCGATATTGGCCATCATGCCGTGCTGCCTACAGCGTTCGGCAACCTGAGAGAGCAGCGGCAGCGGCTCGCCGGCAAATTCGCGGCTGAACCAGCTACCCGCATCCACTTTCAGCAGGTTATCCCAGTTCAGCTCTCCGGCAACGCCCCAGCCGTTGCTGGTGCGCTCCAGGGTATCGTCGTGCAGCAGGAAAATTTGCCCATCGCGTGAAAGCTTGGCGTCAAACTCAATCATGGTGTGGCCGTAGCGCGCCCCCACGTCGATTGCCGCGAGGGTATTTTCCGGTGCCAGTTTACCGCCGCCACGGTGGGCGACGATTTTTGGATAGGGCCAGTTGCTCATAAGCGTTGTCCGTTTTTACCATCAAAGAAGTGCAGATGTTCTTCCGGCAGATGGACCCACAGCGTGGTTCCCGGCTGAGGACGCTCCTGGTGTGAAAGGCGAATAACCACCTTTTGACCGCCCCAGCGGCCGTGCACCAGGTTATCGGCGCCGAGCATTTCCAGAGTTTCAACAACAATGGGAATGCCGCCTGCAGCCTGTGAGCTTATCGCAATATGTTCCGGGCGGATACCCAGCGTCATCGGGCGGCCAACCCACTGTAAATGCTGGCTGCCAATTGGCAATACGTCACCGCCATCCAGCTCAAAGCGCGAGCCGTCGATGCTGATTTTGCCCTCCAGCAGGTTCATCGCAGGAGAGCCGATAAAGCTGGCAACAAAGCGGCTGGCCGGGCGCTCATAAACTTCAACCGGAGTACCAATTTGCTCCGCTATGCCTTTGTTCATCACCATCACGCGCTGGGCGAGTGTCATGGCTTCGACCTGGTCGTGCGTAACGTACAGGCTGGTGGTTTTCAGGCGGCGATGCAGCTGCTGTAGCTCAAGGCGCATCTGCACGCGCAGCTTGGCATCGAGGTTGGACAGAGGTTCATCGAACAAGAATACCGCCGGGTCACGCACGATGGCGCGGCCCATAGCCACACGCTGGCGCTGGCCGCCGGAAAGCTCGCGCGGGCGGCGGGTTAACAGCGCATCCAGCTCAAGAATACGGGCGGCTTCCAGCACTTTCTGGCGGATTTGTTCTTTGCCCAGACCGCGAATTTTCAGCCCCCACGCCATGTTCTCTTCCACCGTCATATGCGGGTAGAGGGCGTAGTTCTGGAACACCATCGCAATGCCGCGTTCTTTTGGCTCCATGTCAGTGACGCGCTGGCTGTCAATCCAGATGTCGCCGCTGGTGACCTGCTCAAGCCCGGCGACCATACGCAGCAGCGTAGATTTACCGCAGCCCGACGGCCCAACCATGACGATAAATTCGCCGTCCGCTACGTCAACGGTCAACGGCTGGATCACCTGGGTCTTGCCGTCCCAGCTCTTACTTACTGCCTGTAACTTTAAACCTGCCATGGGCTATTTCTCACTATCAACCAGGCCACGCACAAACGCGCGCTGCATTACTAAAACGATAACTACCGGAGGAACAAGAGTCAGCAGCATTGCCGCCATGACCTGGTTCCACTGCGTCACGCCATCACCGCTGGCAATCATTCCTTTAATACCCGCCACGGCGGTTCCCAGGTCAGCGTCGGTGATAATCAGCAGTGGCCAGAGATACTGGTTCCAGCCGTAGATAAAAGTGATCACGAACAGCGCGGCCAGATTGGTTTTGGACAGCGGCAGTACGATGTCAAAGAAAAAACGCATCGGCGAGGCGCCGTCGATGCGGGCCGCTTCCATCAGCTCGTCTGGCAGCGTCATGAAAAACTGGCGAAACAGAAACGTGGCGGTAGCCGAAGCCATCAGCGGCAGCGTCAAACCGGTGTAGCTGTCGAGCATTTTCAGGTTAGAGATAACCTCTACCGTCGGGAAAATACGCACTTCAACCGGCAGCATCAGGGTGATAAAGATCATCCAGAAGAACAGGTTGCGCAGCGGAAAGCGGAACCAGACGATGGCGAAGGCCGACAGCATAGAGACGGCGATTTTGCCAATGGTTATCACCAGCGCCATCACCGTGCTGTTAAACAGCATCCGGCTAAAAGGCGCGCTGTTCACCGCCACGCCGTTGTTCCAGATATAGCTGATGTTTTCCCACAGATGGGTGCCGGGGATAAGCGTCATCGGCGTATCAAAAACCGCTTTGTTATCCAGCGTCGCGGCGACAAACGCCACGTACAGCGGGAACAAAATCACGATAATGCCGAGGATGAGCAGGGTATGGCTGAAGATAGTCAGCCCGCGACGGTTCTCAATCATTGGTAGCGCACCTTACGTTCAACGAAGCGGAACTGAACCACCGTCAGGACAATCACCAGCAGCATCAGCACCACCGATTGCGCCGCCGAGGAAGAGAGATCCAGCCCGGCAAACCCTTCGCGATAAATCTTGTAGATAAGCGTGGTGGTTGCCTGAACCGGGCCACCGCCGGTTGCCGCGTCGATAACCGGGAAGGTATCGAAGAAGGCATAAACCAGGTTCACCACCAGCAGGAAGAAGCTCACCGGGGCGATAAGCGGCAGCGAAATAAAGAAGAAGCGGCGCACCGGGCCAGCTCCGTCAATGGCTGCGGCTTCCACCAGCGAACGAGGGATCGACTGCAGGGCGGCGAAGAAGAACAGGAAGTTATAGCTAATCTGCTTCCACACGGAGGCGAACACGACCAGGAACATGGCCTGGCCGCTGTTCTGCGCGTGGTTCCAGTTATAGCCAAACTCTTCCAGTACGTGGGTAATCAGCCCGCGCCCCGGGTTGAACAGGAAGATCCACAGCACCGCGGCGATGGCGGGTGCAACGGCATAAGGCAGCAGCAGCATGGTTTGATAGAAGCGGCTACCGCGTACCACGTAATCGACCAGAGCGGCAAAAAACAGCGAGACCAGCAGGCCGCTGCCCGCCACCAGGCCGCTAAAAATCATCGTGGTGTAGAAAGAGTCCAGATAGTAGCTATCGTGGAACAGCTGCACGAAGTTATCCAGGCCAACAAAGTGGCTGGACAGACCAAACGGGTCAAGGTTTTGCAGCGAGTACCAGAGGGCTTCGCCCGCCGGCCAGATAAAGAAGATGACGGTGATAATCAACTGCGGCAGCACCAGGGCGTAGGGGAGCCAGCTTGAGCGAAACACCGGGCGAGATGATGACATAGAGTTACTCGGTTTATGTTGATACGGGTGGAGCTATGCCCCTCATCCCGCACTCTCTTTCAGGGAGAATGCGGGATGGGGTAGATCTTATGACTTGGTAGACTGCTCGAAGCGGCGCAGCAATTGGTTACCACGCTCAACGGCGGTATCCAGAGCCTGTTGTGGCGTCTTCTTGCCGGTCCATACGGATTCCAGCTCTTCATCAACCACGGTACGGATCTGCGGCATGTTGCCCAGGCGCAGGCCTTTAGTGAACGGCAACGGCGGCTTGTTCAGCATCTGGCGGGTTGCGGTATCCGCACCCGGGTTCTTGTCGTAGAAGCCGTCTTTACGAGTCAGGTCGTAAGCCGCGGTGGTGATTGGCAGGTAACCGGTTTTCTGGTGCCATTCAGCGGCGATTTCCGGCTTAGCCAGGAACTGCATGAACTCGGCAACGCCTTTATACGTTGGCTTGTCTTTGCCCTGCATAACCCACAGGCTTGCACCGCCGATGATGGCGTTCTGCGGAGCGCCTTTCGCGTCTGCGTCGTAAGGCATCATGCCTACGCCGTAGTTGAATTTCGCGTACTGGCGGATATCAGCCAGAGAGCCGGAAGAAGCGGTGGTGATTGCGCAATCGCCGTTGTAGAACTTCTCGGTAGACTCGTCTTTACGGCCGAAGTAGGTGAAATCGCCCTTCTTGTTCATCTCTTCGAGCATCGCAATGTGTTTCACCTGCTCTGCTTTGTTGAACTCGAGAACCGCGTCAGTGCCGTCGAAGCCGTTGTTTTTAGTCGCAAACGGCAGGCCGTGCCAGGCGCTGAAGTTCTCCAGCTGGATCCAACCCTGCCAGCCGCTGGCGTAGCCACACTTCATGCCGGCCGCGCGCAGTTTGGCGCTGTACTCGGCAACGTCCTGCCAGGTTTTAGGCGGCTGGTCCGGGTTCAGGCCAGCTTTCTTGAAAGCGTCTTTGTTGTAGTACAGCACCGGCGTGGAGCTGTTGAAAGGCTGGGACAGCAGGTGGCCCGTTTTGGAGTCGGTGTAGTAACCGGCAACGGTCGGCACGAACTGTGATTCGTCGAAGCTAATCCCTGCGTCTTTAAACACTTCGTAGACCGGCTTGATAGCTTTGGAAGCCATCATGGTCGCGGTGCCAACTTCATAAACCTGCAGGATGGCTGGTGCGTTACCGGAGCGGTATGCCGCAATGCCCGCAGCCAGGCTCTGCTCGTAGTTGCCTTTATAAACCGGCACAATTTTGACGTCAGGATGCGTTTCGTTGAAGCGGGTAGCCAGAGAATCAACTTCTTTACCCAGTTCCCCGTCCATTGAATGCCAGAAAGGGATGGTGGTAACGGCCATCGCCTGGCTGGCAAATGCCAGACCCAGCGTCAGCGCCAAAGCTGTGTGTCGTAACGATGTCATTCGGTTATCTCTCTTGTTGTGCCGGATGCGCGAAATCACGCGTTTTATGCTCGCGAGGTAACATGACACGCTCGAATGACAGAAAAATAACGGCCGGATGACAGAATGGTTACAGCGGGGTGAATGAAATGTTTCTTTGGATCGGGGGGGATATATTTTCTTCGCCCCTCTGAGCAGGGGGGGGCAAACAACACCGAGTAGCCTGATGCCCTCACCCCGACCCTCTCCCACTGTACGTTCCGGGGACATAGTAGACAGATGTTCGGGGACATAGTGAACACCTTTTAACATCTTTTACCCATGATGATCGACCGGTTCTTCAGGTCGATCATTCCCACTTTCGTGCTGTACCACCACACCTCATAACAACCGTCCTCACCGCTTTCCTTCAGCCCCACTCGCTCTCCCCTGAACGCTTTGCCCGCTTTCAGGCTGATACCTCTGATGCTCAGGCTTCCACTGATATCCACTTTTCTTACCGCCACGCCGTCATCGTACTCCGGCCCGGGAGCATCGCTTCTGTACTGTCTGGCCGAAGGCTGATAGCGCGAACCCGGGACCGCCATATTCAGTCCCTCATGCGGGCGTTCAAAGTTATAGACCTCCCGCCAGTGGTCAAATACCCGCTGGAGCTGGTCGCTGTCCGTGAACCATTTCCCCTGCAGAACCTCCGCCTTCAGACTGCGGTGAAAACGCTCGAGCTTGCCCTGCGTCTGGGGATGATAAGGCCGCGAGTGCCCCACCCGGATACCCTGACGCATCAGCCACAGCTCCAGCGCGGTCCAGGTCCCGGTGGTGTCTCCCCAGGGCGCCCCGTTATCCATGGTCATCCTCTCCGGCAGGCCATAGCGCTCAAACACCTTTGTCAGATGTGACTGCACGGTCTCACGCCGCTCGTTGTCGCAGTGCGTCAGGCAGAGTGAAAACCGGGAGTGGTCGTCCAGCAGCGTGAGGGGATGGCTGCGCCCACCGGCGAAGGGAAAGTGTCCCTTAAAATCCATCTGCCAGAGGGCGTTCGGCCTGCCGTGTTCGAAGCGACCGGCAGAGGGGATACCCGGCGGTACACCGGGTAGCAGGCCGTGACGGTGCATCAGGTTGTGCACGGTACTGACGGCAGGAAGGTGGTGCCCCTGCGCTTCCAGCCAGGCCTTAATCTTGCGGGCTCCCCAGCGGGGATGGGCCAGGTGTGCCTGCTGTAACAGGTCAGCCACCTGAGCGGCGGTGGCGTTGGGAGAATGATGGGGAGCCCGTGAGCGGTCAGCGAGGCCGGGAAGTCCGGCCTCGAGAAAGCGGCAAAGCCACTTATATCCGGTGGCGGGCGCGATGCCGAAGTGGCGACAGAGCGCCCGGATGTTAGCCCCGTCCTGCGAGGCAAAGTGAACAAACTCGTGACGTAATGACATGGTATCTCTCGCATCCCAGGGCATAAGCGACTCCGGAAGAGGGTTCTTATGCCGTAGTTGTAAGTGTCTACCATGTCCCCGAACAAGTGTTCACCATGTCTCCGGTATGTACACCCACAGGGAGAGGGGGCAAACAAAAAAAACGGCAACCGAGGTTGCCGTTTTGCTTTTATTAGCCGCCCAGATAGGCGCTTCTTACCGCTTCGTTCGCCAGCAAGGCCTCGCCGGTGTCTTCCAGCACGACGTGGCCGTTTTCCAGGACGTAACCCCGGTCGGCCAGCTTCAGCGCCTGGTTGGCGTTTTGCTCAACGAGGAAGATGGTCATCCCTTCGCTGCGCAGCTGTTCGATGGTGTCGAAGATTTGCTGGATGATAATTGGCGCCAGGCCAAGCGAAGGTTCATCCAGCAGTAACAGACGCGGCTGGCTCATCAATGCCCGGCCAATCGCCAGCATCTGCTGCTCGCCGCCGGACATGGTGCCCGCCCGCTGAATGCGGCGCTCATGCAGGCGCGGAAACAGTTCATAGACGCGCTTGATGCGCTCCTGGAACTGGTCACGCTCGGCAAAAAATCCGCCCATCGCCAGGTTCTCTTCTACCGTCATGCGGGAGAAGACGCGGCGGCCTTCCGGCACGATGGCTACGGCCTCACGCATGATGCGCGCGGTGTGCCAGTCTGTAATATCTTTGCCATCAAATACCACACGGCCGTTGGTGGCCCGCGGATCGCCGCACAGCGTGCCGAGCAGCGTGGTTTTACCGGCCCCGTTGGCGCCGATCAGGGTAACGATTTCACCCTGTTTAATATGCAGACTGACTTCGTGCAGCGCCTGGATTTTTCCGTAGTGGGCGCTCACCTTGTCAAACGACAGCATTATATTTTCCATCTTATGCCTCACCCAAATAGGCGCGGATGACATCAGGGTTGTTGCGGATTTGCTCCGGCGTGCCGTTTGCCAACGGCGTTCCCTGGTTCACCACGTAGATACGGTCAGAAATGCCCATTACCAGCTTCATGTCGTGCTCAATCAGTAACACCGTGGTGTTGTGGTGATTACGCAGCTCCATGATCAGCTCATCAAGCTCATGGGTTTCTTTCGGGTTAAGGCCGGCAGCAGGCTCATCCAGCATTAAAATTTCCGGCTGAGTGACCATACAGCGAGCAATTTCCAGGCGACGTTGATCGCCATAGGCCAGGTTACTTGCCTGGCGGTTAGCGTGCTCGAGCAGGCCAATTCGCTCAAGCCAGGTTGCCGCCCGGTCCAGGGCTTCGCTCTGGGCGCGACGGAAGCCAGGGGTTTTCAGCAACCCGGAGAAAATACCGGTTTTCAGCTGCTGATGCTGAGCCACCAGCAGGTTTTCAATCACCGTCATTTCGCGGAACAGGCGTACGTGCTGGAAAGTACGCACCACGCCCATACGAGCAATCTGCTGGCCCGGCAGCCCTTCAAGATGCTGGTCACGCAGCATGATGGTGCCGCCGGTCGGCTTATAGAAGCCGGTGAGGCAGTTAAACACCGTGGTTTTACCGGCGCCGTTGGGGCCGATAAGTGAAACGATTTCCTGAGGATGCAGCTCCAGAGAGACATTGTTGACGGCGAGCAGGCCGCCGAAACGCATCATCAGGCCGCTGACGGATAACAATGGCTGACTCATGCCTGCTCTCCTTTCACTTGCTCTTTCTTCAATTTCAGGTGCGGGCGCGTCATCGGCAGCAGGCCCTGCGGACGCCAAATCATCATCAGCACCATCAGGCCACCGAGCACCAACATGCTGTATTCGTTCAGGTCACGCATCAGCTCGCGGGAAACCACCAGCAGTACGGCCGCCAGAATAACCGCAAACTGAGAGCCCATCCCGCCCAGTACCACAATCGCCAGCACAAACGCCGACTCGGCAAAGGTGAAGGACTCCGGGCTGACAAAGCCCTGGCGCGCGGCAAACAGCGTCCCGGCAAAACCGGCAAACGCGGCGCTGATGGTAAACGCGGTCAGCTTAATGCGGGTCGGATTCAGACCCAGCGAGCGGCAGGCGATTTCATCTTCGCGCAACGCTTCCCACGCGCGACCCAGCGGCATACGCAGCAGGCGGTTAATCACGAACAGCGACAGCACCACCAGCAGCAGCGCCACCAGGTAAAGAAAGATAACCCTGTCGCTGGGATCGTAGGCCACGTTGAAGAAGTTGCTGAAGGTATCCCAGCCGCCTTCACGGGCGGTACGGCTAAATTCGAGGCCAAAGAAGGTTGGTTTCGGGATCTGGCTGATGCCGTTCGGGCCACCGGTTATCTCGGTGTTATTCAGCAGCAGGATACGGACGATTTCGCCGAAGCCCAACGTCACAATCGCCAGATAATCACCACGCAGGCGCAGCACCGGGAAGCCAAGCAGGAAACCGGCGGCGGCGGCCACCAGGCCCGCCAGCGGCAGGCAAGTCCAGAAGCCAAGGCCGTAATAGTGGTTCAGCAGCGCAAAGGTATAAGCGCCAATAGCGTAGAAGCCGCCATAACCCAGCACCAGCAGGCCGGACAGCCCCACCACCACGTTCAGCCCCAGGCCGAGGATGATGTAAATCATGGTTAACGTGGCGATGTCTACCGTACCGCGCGAAACCAAAAACGGCCACGCAACGGCGGCAACCAGCAGCGCCACCAGGAACAGCTTCTGCTTAACCGTTGAGCCATCCAGCGCGGGCAGCACAAACTTCGGCCCGGAAACTTTCTTCATGCCTTTCTGGAACAGCGGGCGCAGCAGCTGGAACACCAGCACTACGGCGGTGCCGATAAGCACCCATTCCCAGCGCACGGAAGCGGCGCTGTTTACCACCAGTTTGGTACCGTCCAGGCTCAGCTGAACGCCCATAAATACCGATGCCAGAATAAAGAACATGGCCGCAGAGAGCAGCGAAAAGACAACATGCATCGGCTTCATACTTTCTCAACCTCCGGACGACCGAGGATACCGGTCGGCATCACCAGCAGCACCACTATCAGCAGAGCGAAGGAGACAACGTCTTTATATTCAGTGCTCAAATAAGCGGAGGTCAGCGCTTCGGCAACGCCGAGGATCAGGCCGCCAATCATGGCACCAGGAATGCTGCCGATACCGCCCAGAACCGCCGCGGTAAAGGCCTTCATCCCGGCCATAAAGCCGATATAAGGGTTGATAACGCCGTAGAACTGGCCGAGCAGAACGCCCGCAACCGCCGCCATCGCAGCGCCAATCACGAAGGTCAGGGAGATAACGCGGTCGGTATTAATCCCGAGCAGGCTCGCCATTTTCAAATCTTCAGCACAGGCGCGGCAGGCGCGGCCCATACGGGAATAGCGGATGAACAGCGTCAGCGCCAGCATCGCCAGGAAGGTCACCACCCAGATAACCAGCTGCATAGTAGTAATGGTGGCGGTGAAATTATCACTCGCACCCACTATCCACTGGCCGTTAAACAGGCTTGGCAGCGCAATGTCACGCGAGCCTTCGGTAAGGCTGACGTAGTTTTGCAGGAATATAGACATACCGATGGCGGAAATAAGCGCAATCAGGCGCTTGGAGTTGCGCACCGGCTTATAGGCGACGCGCTCAATGCTCCAGCCATAGGCGCTGGCGATAATAATCGCGCCGATAAAGCCTGCGCCGACCAGCATCCAGCCAACATCAATTCCGAGCATCATTAGCGCGGCGATTATCATGAAAGAGACATAGCTGCCGATCATATACACTTCGCCGTGGGCGAAGTTGATCATGCCGATAATGCCGTACACCATCGTATAGCCGATAGCTATCAGCGCATAAGTACTACCCAGCGTGACGCCGTTAAACATCTGCTGCAGGAAGTAGAGAAACTGCTCGGACATAACTTAACCTTTTAATGACCCCCCGGCAGAAAGCCGGAGGGTGGGATGACTATAGAGTCGTCGCCTTATTTCGCCACGCTGGACGAACCATCGGCGTGCCACTGGAAGACACCGAATTCAAATCCTTTCAAATCGCCTTTTTCATCCCAGTTCAGCGGCCCAATAACGGTGTTCGCGCCATGCGCTTTTAAATCTTTAACCAGCGCGGCAGGATCCTTGCTGCCGGTACGGTCCATCGCGGTTGCCAGAGACTGAACCGCCGCATAGGTTATCCAGACATACGGGCCGCTCGGGTCTTTCTTCTGTGCTTTCAGCTCATCCACGATAGCTTTGTTGGCAGGCTCCTGGTCATAGCGCTTAGGCATAGTCACCAGCATTCCTTCACCCGCCGGGCCAGCGATGTTGGACAGAGAAGCATTGCCCACGCCTTCCGGCCCCATAAACTGAGTTTTCAGACCCACGGCGCGCGCCTGGCGCAGGATCTGCCCCATTTCCGGGTAGTAACCGCCGTAGTAAACGAAGTCGATATTTTCTTTTTGCAGGCGCGCCACCAGAGTGGAGAAGTCTTTATCGCCCGCGGTGATGCCGTCGAAGAAGACGATGTTAGCCCCGCCTTTCTTCAGGCCGTCCTGCACGGAGCGCGCCAGGCCTTCACCGTATTGCTGTTTATCGTGAATGATGGCAACGCGCTGCGGCTTAACGTGCTCGAGGATGTATTTGGCCGCGGTCGGGCCCTGGGAAGAGTCCAGGCCAGCGGTGCGCATAATCATGCCGTAACCGCGCTGGGTCAGCTCTGGGTTCGTCGCGCCAGGGGTAATCATCAGGATGCCTTCATCTTCATAGATGTCGGAGGCTGGCTGAGTAGAGGAAGAGCAAAGGTGGCCGATAACGTATTTCACGCCGTCGTTCACGATTTTGTTCGCTACCGCTACGGCCTGTTTCGGATCGCAGGCGTCGTCGTATTCTACGGCAACAAGCTTGTCCCCTTTGATGCCGCCTTTGGCGTTGATGTCTTTAATAGCCTGGCGGGCACCGTTAAATTCCATGTCGCCCCACTGCGCTACCGGGCCTGACATTGCCCCGACAACAGCCACTTTAATATCTCCAGCGGTTGCCGCGTGAGACATCGCCAACGCAACCACTCCGGCGAGTAATGTCTTCGCGTTCATCTTCATCCGTTCCATCCCCATAACGTGATTAAAAAGCACTCAGTGCTTTTTTTAATCAATGACCATTTTTATCATTGCCTTGAAGGAGTTAGCGGCAAAATTTACAATTTATCCGGCTAAACTCTCTATTTTTCAGGCGATTAAGTAGAGATAATATTCTGTATTTCGCCATAGTTAAACAAAAAAAAGCACTGAAATCAGCATAAAATAGCGGTACAATGAGCCGAACAATTCACTGGATTTTAGTGCTTTATCCTGGTCAGGATTCAATCTGCCATTTTTAAGGCTGGCTTCGGTTTGCCACAAAAAGTAATCAACTGCTCAGCGGCATAAAAAAGATAAAGCGTCTGGGGCAAATAAATTGGTTACACTCGACGTTTTCCCGCTTTTTGGTTAGGTCACTTATGAAACTCACCATCATTCGTCTGTTTGAGTTTAGTGCTCAGGATAAAATTGACCTCGGCAAGATCTGGCCGGAATATTCCAGCGCCTCGCTGACGCTGAGCGATAACGAAAGGATCTATGCCGCAAAATTTAACGATCGCCTGCTCGGGGCGGTACGCGTCACGTTGACCGGTTCACAAGGCGCGCTGGATTCGCTGCGGGTGCGCGAGATCACACGTCGCCGCGGCGTGGGGCAGTACCTGCTGGAAGAAGTGATGCGGGATAACGCGGCGATTAAACACTGGTGGCTGGCGGATGTTGGCGTGGAAGACCGCGAAGCGATGGCGGCGTTTATGCAGGCTTCGGGGTTCCGCGCACAGAGCGGCGGCTGGGAGAAATAGGTGCCCCCTCACCCCGCCCCTCTCCCTAAGGGAGAGGGAGTAAACACTAAACTTCAGAGCCGTTTGCGAGAACCCTCACCCCGTCCCTCTCCCAAAGGGAGAGGGTGCAAACACTAAAACGGCAACCAGAGGTTGCCGTTTGCTGTTTATTTTGCGTCGGTCGCTGTACCGTTGGCATGCCAGGTAAACACGCCGAACTCAAAGCCCTTCAGGTCGCCCTTCTGGTCCCAGGACAGCGGCCCCATTACGGTGTTAACGCTGTTAGCCTTCAGCCATTCAGAGATTTTTGCCGGGTCTTCACTCTGGTTCAGGCCAGCCGCCAGAGACTGTAGCGCGGCGTAGGTAGTCCAGACGAATGCACCGCTCGGATCCTGTTTCTTAGCTTTAATCGCGTCCACAACCGGTTTGTTAGCCGGAACCTGATCGTAGTTCTTAGGTTTGGTAACCAGCAGGCCTTCAGCAGAATCACCGGCGATGTTAGACAGGGATACGTTCGCTACGCCTTCCGGACCCATGAACTGGGTTTTCAGGCCAGCAGCGCGGGACTGACGCAGGATCTGTCCCATTTCCGGGTGGTAGCCGCCGTAATAAACGAAGTCGATGTTCTCTTTCTTCAGGCGCGCCACCAGGGTAGAGAAATCTTTCTCACCGGCGGTAATACCGTCGAAGAACACGACGTTAGCGCCGCCTTTTTTCAGGCCATCCTGTACCGAACGCGCCAGACCTTCACCGTACTGCTGCTTGTCGTGGATTACCGCAATTCGCTTGGGCTTGACGTGGTCAAGAATGTATTTTGCTGCGGTCGGGCCCTGGTCAGAGTCCAGGCCGGTGGTGCGCAGAGTCAGCTTATAGCCGCGTGAAGTCAGCTCCGGAGCGGTTGCCGCCGGGGTGATCATCAGAATACCTTCGTCTTCATAGATATCAGACGCAGGCTGAGTGGAAGAAGAGCACAGGTGGCCGATAACGTATTTAACGCCATCGTTGACCACTTTGTTGGCTACCGCTACCGCCTGTTTCGGGTCACAGGCATCGTCATATTTGGTGATAACCAGTTTGTCGCCTTTGATCCCGCCCTTTGCATTAATATCGGCAACCGCCTGCTCGGCACCGGTAAATTCCTGATCGCCATACTGGGCAACCGGGCCAGACATCGCCCCCACTACCGCGACTTTAATATCTTTTGCCAGCGCCGCGTGGCTCATTGCCAGTGCAATGCATCCTGCCAGTAAGGCCTTACCCGTCATTTTCATCCTGAGAGTCCCCATAGTTATGGTTATTGCATTTGTTGTGTTGTTGTTTGTTAGCGCATTATTCTGATTTTATACATAAGAAAAGCATATGATAGCTAACTTAAGGGCGGCCACCCGCGCCATGGCAGCACACTATGCTAAACATAGCGTCATTTGCGATAATTTGGAAAGACATATTTGAAGGTTAGATAAAGGAAACGTGACAAAGAAATGACCGCGCCGGACGAGGCTCCGGCGCGGGTAGTCGAAACCAGAATTACCAGCCGGCGGGCAAATAGCCCAGGGCAGAAGCTATTGCATAAACCGCGCTACACAGATAAAGCAGTACGATGAAAATCTGAATCAACGGATGGGTCATAAATGCCGGGCAGGTCCAGCCGGGCGTGATATCGCCATGACGGCGGGCGCCTTTAATCATCAGAATCGGCATAATCGACAAAATCACGCCGCTGAATACCCCCGCAAAATAGAGCGCGTTAACAAACGACACCAGCCCGCTGTAGGCCAGAATAAAGGGCGGCACGGCCACCACCAGCAGCACCAGGAAGCGCTTCAGCGAAGGCTCGTCGCTGCCGAGGCGAAATCTGTCGAAAATATTAGTCAGGAAGCTACCGCCCAGCCCCCAGTACGAGGTCAGCATGGCGCACAGCGCGAACAGGTTGGCCGAAAAGAATGCCCACTCCCCCAGCGCTTTACCCCAGGAAATGGTCGCGACCTCAGAGATATTGTCCAGCCCGTTAAGCATAATGACCGACATCGGCACCAGGGCCAGCAGGCTAAAGGTGATAACCATGCCGACGATAATCGCCTTTGGCAGCTTCTCGGGTTTGTCAGCAAAGCCGCGCGCCATCTCCGGCACGATGTACTGCGCCGAGAAGCAGAACACCACAACGTTGAATACCGGCACCATATAAAGCCAGTTGCCTTCCAGCAAATAGCTCACGCTGGTCGTCTCTTTGAGTAAAGTGGCGGCCACCAGGATGGCAATCATCACCACCATGCCGACGCTAATAAATTTTTCACCCCGGCCAATCGCTTTTAGCCCCATGTACAGTACGCCTGCCGCAGGGATGAAAAACAGCACGCTGCCCAGCGCCGGGGAGATACCGAGCAAAGAGTGCAGCAGCTTGCCGCTGCCGGTCATATAGGCAGTCAATGCGCCCACGCTGTTCACACAAACCGAGAGGAACATCATCAGTGCGCCAAACTTGCCAACGTAGCGCAGAGACAGCCCGCTAAGCTGCAAATGCTGGCGGGTGCGCAGAGTCGTTTCTGCTACATAGAGCATGGTTACGGTAGTGAGACTGCCCACCAGTACCAGCCAGAATAGCAGCGGCCAGAAGCCTGCTTTACTGGAGGCATAGGCGATAGAAAGCACGCCCGCGCCAATATTAGTGCCGACAATCATCGACACGCCTTCAACAAAACTCAGGGATTTTCCAGGGACAGCCGTTCGCTCCCCGCGCGCAACGGCGGGAGAGAAGGTGGAGTTTTCAGACATAATATTTTCCAGATTACTCCGGCGGAGAGTCCCGCCGGAAAACAGGTGATATCAGGGTGATAAACCACTCACGCTGAGCAAAAAGAGCTACGCGGCCGCCTTATATTGATGACGGCCTTCCGTGGCGCCGCAGAAATTGGCCGGGGCGGTTAGCCCTTAAGCACCCGCGCAAGAATAGCCAGCGCTTTGGTGAACTGCGCATCGGGGATGGTGAGCGGGTAGAGGAAGCGAATCACGTTGCCGTAAACGCCGCAGCTCAGCAGCAGTAAACCCTGCTCCTGGGCCTTTTGCTGGATTTCTCGGGTAATTTCCGGGGAAGGTTTTCCGCTTTGCGGGTCGTTAAACTCCACCGCAACCATCGAACCTTGCCCACGTACGTCGGCAATCGCCGGGCAGCTCTGCCGGGCCTGGTTCAGCACCTCTTTCAGGTGTTCGCCCAATTGGGTTGCACGTTTGCACAGCTGCTCCTCGGCAATAACATCCAGAACAGCATGCGCGGCAGCAACGGCTAGCGGGTTACCTGCATAGGTTCCCCCCAGGCCACCCGGAGCCGGAGCATCCATCACTTCCGCGCGGCCAATCACGCCGGACAGCGGGAAGCCGCCTGCCAGGCTTTTCGCCATCGTCATCAGATCGGCTTTGATATCGTAATATTCCATCGCAAACAGCTTGCCGGTACGCGCAAACCCGGTCTGCACTTCATCGGCTATCAGCAGAATGCCGTTGGTGTCGCACAGCTCACGCAGCGCCTGCATAAACTCCGGCGGCGCAACGTTAAAACCGCCTTCGCCCTGAATCGGCTCCAGCACGATGGCCGCCACCTGGTCCGCCGCAATATCCGCTTTGAAGATGCGATCCAGGCTTTTCAGTGCGTCCCCGGTGGTTACGCCATGCGCGGCATTAGGGTAAACCGCGTGGTAAACGGAACCGGGGAACGGGCCAAAGCCAATTTTGTAAGGAGCCACTTTGCCGGTGAGCGCCATCGTCATAAAGGTACGACCATGGAAGCCGCCACCGAAGGTAATCAGGCCAGGGCGTTTGGTGTAAGCGCGGGCAATTTTCACCGCATTCTCAACGGCTTCTGCGCCGGTGGTGAAAAATGCGGTTTTGGCCGGGCCTTCAATCGGCGCCAGCTCGTTGATGCGCTCGGCAAGGGAAACATAGCTTTCGTAAGGAACAATCTGGTAAGCCGTGTGGGTAAAGGCCTGCAGCTGTTTTTCTACAGCGGCAATGACTTTTGGATGGCGATGTCCGGTGTTCAGCACCGCAATCCCTGCGGCAAAATCAATAACCTCGTTGCCTTCTACATCCCACAGAGTGGCGTTCTCAGCCTTCTCTGCAAAGTAGCTACACATCACGCCCACGCCGCGCGGGGTGGCCTGTAAACGACGCTGGTTCAGCTCTGCACTTTTCACCCTGGTCTCTCCTGTTATCTCAGTCACTTTATCGCAACAAATCAGAAACAATGTCGTTTATTTACACAGATATTGGCTCTATAATCGAGTACCAATTCAGATTATCTGAGGGATCCAATTGCGAGATTTAGTGGGTGATTTGATTCTTGTCAGGCTGCAGGAAGAGAGCGATAACCTGCTGCATAAGCGCCTTTACAATGCGCTTCGGCGCTCAATTCTGGATGGCTCACTCCCCTCCCACAGCCGCCTGCCTGCTTCTCGTGACTTAGCCAGTGAACTTAACATTTCACGCAACACGGTATTAACAGTTTACGAACAGCTGATGACTGAGGGCTATGTTGCCTCCCGCCAGGGCAGCGGAACATTTGTTGAAAAAACGCTGCCGGATCGCTTCACCTCCGCAGGCAAGGTTGGCGAAGGCGGCGCGGCTTCCGCCACGGAGGTTTCAATCTCCCGCCGGGGCCTACATCTACTTTCCCAGGTCAGCGCCAGCCCACGGCAGTGGGGAGCCTTTATTCCCGGCGTCCCGGACGTTAACGCTTTCCCACATCCGCTGTTCAGCAAGATCCAGGCTCGCATCAGCCGCCGTCCTAAGCCGGAGCGCCTCAGCTATAGCTGCAACGGCGGCACGCCGGAGCTACAGCATGCGCTGGTCGACTACCTGCGGGTTTCTCGAGGCGTAAACTGCCAGGTTGATCAAATTCTTATCACCGAAGGGATCCACCAGGCTATCGACCTGGTGACACGAATGCTGTGCGACAGGGACGACCTGGCGTGGATCGAAGAACCTTCCTACTGGGGCATTCGCCACGTACTGGCGATGAACGACGTGCGGATTACACCGCTGACCGTCGATGCTAACGGCCTCTGCCCACCGGAGACGATAACCGAAGCGCCGCGCCTGATCTTTGTCACGCCTTCACACCAATATCCGCTGGGCGCGGTGATGAGCCTGGAGCGTCGCCAGCGGCTGCTGGCCCTGGCCCGCCAGCACGGCAGCTGGATTATTGAAGACGATTACGACAGCGAATTTCGCTTTTCAGGCCAGCCGATCCCCGCGTTGCAGGGGCTGGCCGACGAAGCGCCGGTGGTTTACATCGGTACCTTCAGCAAAACGCTTTATCCAGGGCTAAGGCTCGGCTATGTGGTGCTGCCGCGCCCGCTGGTTAGCGACCTGAAAACCGCTCATGCGGAGCTGTATCGCGGCGGCCACTCGCTTATCCAACAGGCGCTGGCGGAGTTTATAACCGCCGGGCACTACTCGGCCCATATCCGCCGTATGAGGCTGCTTTATGGCCGTCGCCGCGCTTTTTTAACCGAGCTAATTTCCCGCCATTGCGGCCCGCAGGCGCTGTCAGATTTCAGCGACAATGCCGGGCTGCATCTGATTTTGAACCTGCCGGATGAAGCGGATGATGTGGCAATTGCGCAGTGCGCCAACGCCAGAAATATTCTGGTGCGCCCGCTGTCGCGCTATTACCTGACGGAGCGGCGTAAGAAGGGATTGTTGATGGGGTTTGCCAGCCTGCCTGAGAGTGAAATGGAGGCGGCGTTTGCCGTGCTGTTGGAATGTATGCCGGAGGCTAAAAAACAAAACGCCCCAGCATAAAGTGGGGCGTTCTCGGGGCGGCACTGCAATGTCGGCTTTATGCTTCTATCGCAGCTCGCAATTTTTTCATCGCGTTCTTTTCAAGCTGGCGTACACGCTCGGCGGAAACGCCATAACGGTCTGCCAGTTCTTGCAGCGTGCTCTTGTTGTCTTCGTCCAGCCAGCGTGCGCGAATAATCTGCTGGCTACGCTCGTCAAGGCCCTGCATCGCGTCGCTCAGCTTGTCGGCAGCGTGCGATTCCCAGTTATCGTCTTCAATGCCGTCGGCAAAGTTGGACGATTTGTCCTGCAGGAACAGCACAGGCGCCATCGGCTGGCCGTCTGAGTCGTCATCGTTGGACATGTCGAAGGTCATATCCTGCGCCGCCATGCGTGATTCCATCTCAAGCACGTCTTTGCTGGACACGCCAAGCTCGTTGGCAACCATTTCGACTTCGTCCTGATTAAACCAGCCCAGACGCTGCTTGGTTTTACGCAGGTTAAAGAACAGCTTACGCTGTGCCTTGGTGGTCGCGACTTTCACGATACGCCAGTTACGCAGCACGTATTCATGAATTTCGGCTTTGATCCAGTGCACGGCAAAGGAGACCAGGCGAACGCCGACTTCCGGATTAAAGCGGCGCACCGCTTTCATCAGGCCGATGTTGCCTTCCTGGATAAGGTCTGCCTGCGGCAGGCCGTAGCCGGAATAATTACGGGCAACGTGAACAACAAAGCGCAGGTGAGACAGGATCAGCTTTTTCGCTGCTTCCAGACTACCCTGGTAATGCAGCTTTTCAGCCAGCTCCTTCTCTTCCTCAGCCGTTAACATCGGCCAGGCGTTTGCAGCCCGGATATACGACTCCAGGTTACCAACAGGGGCTAAAGCTAAATTTTGCATTTCTTTGGTCATTCAAACCCTCTCTTAGAGACTGACGTACAGGTTGCCATCTACTGGCGGCGGCGCGCCTGCAATGCAGCGAGCGCCAAACCGTATCATCCACTGTACTCTCAGACAGTGATGTTATCCACAAGTTCAATGTAAAGCTGTGAATAGATTACACACAAAGTGTGACGGTTGTTGCAGCATGGCAGGGGGCACTGCGGAGTAAAACTCATCCCCTGCTGACGACGTTATCGTAGCAGAAGATGAGTATACCAAAAACTTTTTACTGTGGGGTAAAACGGCGTAAATGTTGAACAGTGGCAAGCCAGGCTGCCAGCCAGCCGATCATCGAAGAGACCAGCAGCAGCAGCAGGCATTCGTCAAAACCTAAGCCGCTGATATCGAACTTAGTGCCGAACACCTGCGCCACTTCGGTCACCGCCGAGGACAGACGCATCACCAGAATTTCCGACAGAATAAGCGACAGGAACGCCCCGCTAAAGCCGAGCAGCGCCCCGCCATAAAGGAACGGACGCAGAATAAAGCCGTCCGTCGCGCCAATCAGCTTTTGCACGTTGATGGTATCGCGGCGGGCAAAAATGCTCAGGCGAACCGAGTTGCCGATAACCAGGAATACCGCGGCCACCATCAGAATGCCTATCATCGCCGCTACGCGACCCACCAGCCCGGTCAGCGCCGCAAGGCGGGCAAACCAGCTATCGTCCATGCGCACTTCATCCACGCCGTGGATCTTCGCCACGCGGTCACGCAGCGTATTGAGGTGGTCGGTACTCTGGAAATCCAGCTTAGGGTTAACCACCGCAACCGCGGGCAGCGGGTTCTCTTCCAGCATATCCAGCGCACCGCCAAAGCCCGACCAGTTACGGAATTCGCCCAGCGCTTCTTCGCGGGAAAGGTAGTTAACTTTATCTACGCCCTCTTCCGCCTGAATCGCGCCCACAACCTGCTGCGCGGCATTGTCGTCCAGCGCCTTATCCAGATAAACGGTGATTTGCGGTGAAGGGTAATACTGCGTCGCGGCCTGGTTGACGTTTTTGTAAACCATATAACAAACGCTCGGCAGCGTGAGGGAGATGGCAATTACCATCACCGTCAGGAACGTCGCCAGCGGCTTGCTCTTTAAATCTTGAAGCGCGCCTTCCCAGGCGTAGCGGAACTGTTCATTCACGCCCCCCTTGAGGGAGCGGCTTTTCGACTGCGGCCCTTTGCCACGCTTTTTCACCGAGCGGCCCAGATCGCCAAGCTTGTTCAGCTTGTTGAATTTATCCAGCTTGTTGCTGAAGCGCTTAATATGGTTGAGCGCACTGTTTCTATTCACCTGCCAGGCCTCCATGCAAATGGCCGTCGCTTAGCGTCAACATACGGTAGTTGCGGCGCGAGATTAGCCCCATGTCGTGGGTTGCCATCAGAACCGTCACGCCGACGCGGTTAAATTCTTCAAACAGGCGCAGAATGCCTTCCGACAGCGCGTCATCCAGGTTACCGGTCGGTTCATCCGCCAGCAGTACCGCAGGCTTATTCACCACCGCACGGGCAATGCCCACGCGCTGCTGCTCACCGCCGGAGAGTTGGATTGGGAAATTTTTCGCTTTGTCCAGCAGCCCAACCTTATCTAATGCCGCCGAGACGCGACGGCGAATATCTTCGCCGCTGGCGCCGGCGATGATCAGCGGAATGGCCACGTTGTCGTAAACGGTTCTGTCCATCAACAGGTGGTGATCCTGGAAAATCATGCCGATCTGGCGCCGCAGGAACGGCACCTCACGGCTCTTCAGGCGGCTAATATCGTGGCCGCCGAAAGAGATTTTCCCGGCGCTTGGCCGCTCGATACCACAGATAAGCTTGAGCAGGGTACTTTTCCCTGCGCCAGAGTGGCCGGTCAGAAAGGCCATCTCGCCCGGTTGCATATGGAAGGTGACTCCCTGCAACGCTTGTCTCCCACCGAGATAGGCTTTACTGACGTGTTCAAAGCGAATCATTGTTAATCCTCTCGGGCAAAAAGTGCCTCTATAAAGTCGCCCGCATTAAACGGTCGCAAATCAGAAATTTGTTCGCCGACGCCAATGTAGCGAATCGGAATACCGAACTGGTCTGCCACAGAGAAGATAACGCCACCCTTGGCGGTCCCGTCCAGTTTGGTCAGGGTGATGCCCGTTAGCCCCACCGCTTCGTGGAACAGTTTAGCCTGGCTTACCGCATTCTGACCGGTGCTGGCGTCGATGGTGAGCATAACCTCATGCGGGGCGTCTTCGTCCAGCTTTTTCATAACCCTGACAATTTTCTTCAGCTCTTCCATCAGGTGTGCTTTATTTTGCAGGCGCCCTGCGGTGTCGGCTATCAGGACGTCAACATTACGCGCCTTCGCCGCCTGGATAGCATCGAAGATAACCGAAGCGGAATCCGCGCCGGTATGCTGAGCCACCACAGGAATATTGTTGCGCTGGCCCCAAACCTGTAGCTGTTCAACCGCCGCCGCGCGGAAGGTATCGCCCGCCGCCAGCATCACGGATTTACCCTGCTGCTCAAACTGGCGTGCCAGCTTGCCGATGGTCGTGGTTTTACCCACGCCGTTAACGCCAACCATCAGGATAACAAACGGCGTTTTGCCTTCAACATTCAGCGGCTCGTCCACTTTGGCGAGGATATCGCTCATCTCTTCCTTCAGCAGGCCGTATAACGCCTCGGCGTCACGCAGCTGTTTGCGGCTTGCGCCTTCCGTCAGGTTGTTGATGATTTTACGGGTGGTTTCCACCCCAACGTCGGCAATCAGAAGCTGCTCTTCCAGCTCTTCAAACAGATCATCGTCGATTTTTTTGCCGCGGAACAGACTGATAAATCCGGAACCGAGGTTTTGTTTGGTTTTGACCAGGCTGCGCTTCAGGCGCGCAAAGAAACCTTCTTTGGTTGGCTTCTCTTGTTCCTGCTGGACCGCTGCCGGAACCACTTCTTCAACCGCTTCCGGTTCGGCTTCATCAACGGTTTCAGGCTCGGCCTCTGGCTCTACGAGCTGTGCTTCGGCGAATAAAGCTTTTGCTTCGGCCACTTCTTCTTCAATGATTTCGTCCTGCTCGGCCTGCCATTCGTCCGGCTGTACCGCGCTTTCAGTAACGTCTTCCGGCAGCGGCAGAACTTCGTGCTCTACGGCAGCGACCGGCTGCTCGATAACTTCTGGCTCAACGGCAGCCACCACAGGTTCGATGATTTCCGGCTCTGGCTCGGCAATCACTTCCGGCTCTACAACCACCTCGGGTTCAACAACGGCCTCAGGCTCGGGGGCGACTTCCGGTTCAGGGATGATTTCCGGCTCGGCAACGGCGGCATCTTCTTCCACCAGCAGCTGATTAACTTCAACCACCTCCCGGGCAAATTTTTGGGACTCCTCCAGTGAGTGCTCACTAACTAAATCCTGAGTTTCTTGTTCAGCAGCCTGGGGCTGTTGAGGCGCTTCCTGTTGTGCAGCCTGTTCAGTAACCGGTTGTTCTTCTGCTACTTTTTTTTCTGTTTCTGCTTCCGGTTGTTGATCTTTCTGGCCAAATCCCAGCCAGGAAAAAAAGCCACGTTTTTTCTCTTTCGCCATTTGCGACTACACTCCTCGCTGTTAACTCATGGCACAGACCCGATTCTGCTTGCCACGGGCATAAAAAATAGTGGGCTAGTCTACCACTTTCCCGGCGCGGCATCACTCCGGTGGAATAAGGTTTCCTGGCCGGACATGCGCCGCTAGAATAGCCGCAAAATTTAGCATCGCAGTGAGAGCAATGAAGAAACCCCAATCCGCTGGCTCCGGCCAGATCCGCATAATCGGCGGCCAATGGCGTGGCCGAAAACTCCCGGTTCCCGACAGCCCGGGCCTGCGTCCGACTACCGACCGGGTACGCGAAACGCTGTTTAACTGGCTGGCGCCTTCAATGGTGGACTCACATTGCCTCGACTGTTTTGCCGGTAGCGGCGCACTTGGCCTGGAGGCGCTATCGCGCTATGCCGCCAGCGCCACGTTGATTGAAATGGATCGCGCCGTCTCCCAGCAGTTGCAAAAGAACCTGGCGACCTTAAAAGCCAATAACGGCAAAGTGCTGAACGCCAATACGCTCAACGTGCTGGCGCAGCCGGGTACGCCGCATAACGTGGTGTTTGTTGACCCGCCGTTCCGCAAGGGGCTACTGGACGAAACCCTCGCCCTGCTGGAGAAAAACAGCTGGCTGGCGGACGAAGCGCTTATCTACGTTGAAAGTGAAGTGGAAAATGGTCTACCCGTAGTGCCAAAAAACTGGGCGCTGCACCGTGAAAAGGTGGCCGGCCAGGTTGCCTACCGTCTGTTTATTCGTGAAGCTCAAGGAGCCGCATAATGCCGATTCTGATTAACTTTGGCCGCCTGCTGATGCTGTGCGTGTGGGGCTTTCTGATTTTCAACCTGTTTCATCCATACCCGCGCCCGCTCAACATCTTTGTGAACGTCGCGCTGATATTTATGGTGATAATGCATGGCCTGCAGCTCAGCCTGCTGAAGGCGACCCAGCCTAAAGACGGCCCGGCGCTGCCTCGCATCGAGCAAATTAAAATCTTCGTGTTTGGCGTGTTTGAACTGCTGGTCTGGCAGAAGAAGCTGCGTCAGGGCAAGTGAGGCGCTTCGGGGGCGAAGCTGACAAAGCGCGTCCCCTTATAGCTTAGCTGCCCTTTGTCTCCCACCGTCACCTGATTGTATTCCGCCGCGGTAACGCGCATTTTCATCTCCATGCCGCCGCTCTGTGGCGCGAACCAAATTTCGTAACGCATTGAGTCCTCGGCGGGGATCACTTCCCTCTGGCGCGAGCGCCGGTCATTGAGAGGCTTTTCTCGCTTCGTTGCCACCACCACCTTTTTCACGCTCAACGGGGCCGCATCGTTTTCCATATTCTGGCGTCGCTGATGCAGGTAGCGGAAGGAAGCTGCGACCACGATTAACACGATGATCGCTATGATGAAAACGGGCGGTTTGCTCATGGCTTTGTCTCAAGTTGTCAGGCACTTTTAAGCATAACCCTGGCGCGACGGCGTTGTCATCTGCGCCGCTTAACCACTAGACTGAGCACAGTGACGCCTGACAATTAAAATAAGGACATATCATGCTTTGGTCATTTATTGCAGTTGCTTTATCAGGTTGGATTTATATCGACGCCTCCTGGCGAGGCCCCGCCTGGCAGCGCTGGGTTTTCAAGCCTGTTACCCTACTGCTCCTGCTTTTGCTTGCCTGGCAAGCGCCGATGTTTGAAGCCTCCGGCTACCTGATTGTCGCCGGTTTGCTGGCAACCCTGGTGGGCGATGCGTTAACGCTGTTGCCGACCCAGCGCCTGCTGTACGCCGTTGGCGCTTTCTTCCTTTCGCACCTGCTGTACACCATCTATTTCGCCAGCCAGATGACCTTCGCTATCTTCTGGCCGCTGCCTCTGGCGCTGCTGATTATCGGCGCGCTGCTGGTCGCCACTATCTGGACCCGGCTGGAAACACTGCGCATGCCGATCCTGACCTTTATCGGCATGACGCTGGTGATGGTATGGCTGGCCGCCGAGCTGTACTTCTTCCGCCCGACCGCTAACAGTTTCTCCGGGTTTATTGGTGCCAGCCTGCTGCTGCTCGGCAATATTGTCTGGCTGGTTAGCCACTATCGTCATCGCTTCAGAGGCGACAGCGCAATCGCCGCCGCCTGCTATTTTGCCGGGCACTTTATGATTGTTCGTGCCCTTTATATCTGAGCTTAGCGCCTCTCTTCTACGAGAGAGGCGGGTTCCAGCCTGCGGGTTTTACCGTAGATAATGGTCAATACCGCAGGCACCGTGAACGCCACCGCGATGGCAAAGACTTCATAAATCATCTTCGAATCAGGCCCGCTGAATAACCCCAGCTCGAACACGTTGAGCACCGGCAGGAAGCTGTAGGTTTTTACCCCCAGCAGCCCGGTAATGCCGCCTCCAAGCGCCGCCCCAATGCAGCCAAACACAAACAGCATGCGGTATTTGAGGTTCACGCCGTACAAAGCAGGCTCGGTAATGCCGAAGAAGGCGGAGAGTGAAGCAGAGATAGCAATCTGCTTATCTTTGAGGTTACGGGCGATAAATATCGCGCCGAATACCGCGCCAAATTGCCCCATCACCGCCGACATAAACATCGCCATAATGGTGTCGTAACCGTTGACCTGAATATTGATAAGCGCCAGCGGGATGATGCCCCAGTGCACGCCGAATACCACGAACAGCTGCCCAATCCCGGCCAGTAATGCCCCGGAGATAACCGGGCTGAGGTTGTACAGCCACGCATAACCGTTCGCGATGCCCACGCCCACGTAATCCGCCACCGGGCCTATCACGGTAAACACCACAAACCCGCTGATAATCAGCGACAGGCAGGGAACAAATACCAGCGCCGCAATCTCAGGAATGACCTTCTTCAGCCAGCGTTCCACGTAGCTCTGGAACAGCACGGCAAACACCGCCGGAATAACCGCTCCGCCGTAGATTTTAACGTTCAGCGCCAGACCCATTACGTGAAACGCGCCGGGTACGCTGGCATCCGTCAGCGGGAATATCATCGCCGCCGTTAGCGCCAGCGCGCTGAATTTATTGGTTTTAAACCGCTCTGCTGCGGTAACGGCGATAAACAGCGGCAGCATCACAAATACGCCGCTGGAAAGCGCATTAAACACGGTGAAAATATAGGAATGAGTGCCCACCAGGCTCATGGTTTGCAGCAGCACCACTATCCCTTTCACCACCCCAACGCCCGCCAGCACGCCGATGTACGGGGTAAAAATGGCCGACAGCGTAGCCAGCAGGCGGTTGATAACCGAGCCCTTCGGCGCTGCCGCCTCGTCCTGGTTTTGCTCACCAAGCTGCGCCGTTATCTCCAGAAATACTTTTTCAACCTTCGGCCCGATGACAATCTGAAACTGCCCCGGGTTTTCAATCAGCTTGACTACCTCCGGTAATTTATAAAGCTCGTCTTTATTAATCTTAGTTTTGTCTTTAATAGTAAAACGCAGACGCGTGGCGCAGTGGGTAAGATGCTCTATATTTTCTGCTTCACCGACGTGCTTAATTATCTGCCGGGCAAGTTGAGCGAAGGTAGCCATAGTCATTCCTCAGTAGCAAGGTATGGAAATTATTTTATGTAGGGTACAGCCCGTATCAGGCGTAATCGCCCGGTTTGGTTTTACTTTTTACCGCAACGCCAAAATCGGTGAAAATGCGTTGTGGAAGGTTATTCCCTTTCGCCTCGGCAATATGATGAGCCAGGATCTGGAATGGGATCACTAAGATCAGCGGCGCAATAAATTCATCAACCTCAGCATTGACGCTAAGCGTGCGGGGATCGTTGTCTTCACCTAATTTAACTGTGTACACATAGTCGGTATATTTTTGCTCATAGGCTTTCAGCAATAATAACCTTTCACGCGCTATGCCCGGCGTATCAATAAAGAACATGCGGTGATTGCCGTTTACCTCGAAATAAGGCCCGTGCATAAAGGTTTCCAGCTCTACGCCCTGAGAAGGCACGCGAATAGTCTCGGCAAATTTGGTCTCCATCTCTTTAATCACGCCAACGCCTGGCCCAAAGCCAATCGCGGTAAATCGCGGCGAAGCGACCAGCTCATCCTGCCATTTGCTAAAGAAAGATTCTGTAGCGGAGATAACCGCCGGAATCGCCTTAACCGCTTTTTCCAGTTTCGCCAGTTCGACGGCTTCCTGCTCCGCGCTCAGTTTGCCGCTTCGGCGGGCGGAAAAAATGCCCAGCAGCATAAATTTCAAAATGGTGGCAACGTAGCCTTTAGTGACATAGCCCACCCGCTCTTCGCCAATTTCGATATCGACAACATGATCAACGGTACGCGCCAGTTCGCTGCCCATTTTGCTGGTTATGCCGAGGGTTTTTACCTCATGTGACCGGCGAATATGTTGGATAGCGTTGATGGTGGAAGTGCTCTCCCCGCTCTGGGAAACGCCAATCACCAGGTCCGTAGTTTCGGCAAATTTTTCGTAATGCTGGAAATGAAAAGGCTCCTCCACCGTAATGCGCACATCCGCCAGCTTCTCCACGTAATATTTGGCGCTTTTGATGGCGTTAATGCTGGAACCGGTCGCCAGCACCAGCCAGTTTTTTTGCCCGTTAAGCACCGGCAGGTCGGACGGATAGCGGGCAATCATGGCGCTAAGCGTCGCCTGTTCCTCGTGGATGTAGGTCATCATTGTCGGTTTCATCGGCTCTCCTGTAATCAAAACCTGAAAACGTTTTCAGGTTTTAGGCTAGAGGAGTCAGACGAGGCTTGTCAACGCCAGATCGTGCAATTGCTAGCGGGATCAAAAAATGGAGTGAAGGGCGGCTACAGGCGGAGGCAAGGTAATATGCTTCCGCCGTTGAAAATTAACAGGATTCGCCTTTTACCAGCATAAGAGGCGTTTTTTCCGACACGCTTACAACATTATCCTGATTAAGAATTGCCATTAAACGTGCCATTACCTCTTTACCGATCAGCGCATTTTGATGGTCAACCGTGGTGATGCGGGGAATAAAATATTCGCTACCCGGAAAATATTCACAGCTGACAATGGCGATATTTTCAGGCACCGATATATTTTTATCTTTTAATGCCCGGATCGCACCTTTAGCGACATGATCGTTAATCGCGACAATGGCATCAGGCAGCTTTTCATTCCCGGAAATTAATTTCTCAATGGCTTCATAGCCGTGCTGTAAATAGAAATTATTAAGCACGATTGAACTTGTATTAACCGGTAAACCGGCCTGCTCCAGCTCTTCTCTGAATACGGCTTCACGCTCGCGGGTAATATAAACATTTTTCGAGCCGCCAATAAAACCAATATGCCGGTAGCCTTTAGAAATGAGATGCCGGGTCGCCAGCCTGACGCACCCGGCCTGATCGCGCTCAACGCAGGCGTACTCGACGCCCGGGAGCCTGCGGCCAACCACCACTACCGGCACGGTGGCAATCAGCTTTTTCAGCTCCTGCATATAAGTTGCCGAGATATCGTTGTAGTCAATGTTGCCACCCAGAATGATAACGCCGTCAATCTGGCTGTCGGTAATGGAATTGAAAATATGCTCTTCTGGCACCACCGGTGCCTCGCGGGAGCTTTTATTCGCCGACTGAGTATCGTAGAGCGTGACCTTATAACCCAGCCGCAAACTTTCGTGCTCAATCTGCGCCACCAGCGTAACAAAATAAGGGTTGCTGATGTCCGAAACCACGATAGCCAGAGTCTGGGTTTTCTTCGAAATCATCCCTCGCGCCAGCAAATTAGGGCTGAAGTTATGCTCCTGGATAACTTTTTCCACCCGGCTGCGGGTTTTATCCGCCACCCAGCTATTGTTATTCAGCACCCTCGAGACCGTGGCGATGGAAACCTGCGCCAGCTCGGCAATATCTTTGATTGTCAGCGGTTTTTTCATTATTACATTCTCATCCCGACCTGCGCTTAATACTAGGGGAAGCGCCAGAGGGAAGCAAAGAGCAATCCCGAAAAGTGCCGTCCGGGTGCAATTAACCGCCCGCGGCAAAAATCCCTCTTGACTCTGGAGTTGGCTCCAGAGTGTAACATCGGTAATGAGAAAATTATCATTACCGGAGGGCGCCATGCTCAACACACCTCAAGACGGCAAAAAACCACCGCAGTTTGCGCTAGCCAAACTTAGCCCGCTGCAGGCGGAAGGCCCCTCCTGCTGCGCAGATGAAACCTGTTCTTCCGCAGTACCTGAGCCAGAAATCGCCGACGGCGGCAGCCGCTACGGCTGGCACGTTGAGGGTATGGACTGCGCGGCATGCGCCCGCAAAGTCGAAAATGCCGTGAAGCAGATTAGCGATGTACGGCAGGTACAGGTGCTGTTCACCACCGAAAAATTGCTGGTCAACGCGGAGCGGGATATCCGCGCGGATGTAGAAAAGGCGGTAAGAGCCGCCGGTTACACTCTGAGCGACGCCAATGCGCCGAAGCAGGAAAAAAGCGCTGGATGGCGCGAGAACCTGCCGCTGATCCTGCTTATCGTCCTGATGGTCATTAGCTGGGGGCTGGAGCAGGTTAATCACCCGCTTGGCAATCTGGCCTTTGTTGCCACAACGCTGGTAGGCCTGTGGCCGATTGCCCGCCAGGCCGTGCGCCTGATGCGCAGCGGCAACTGGTTCGCCATCGAAACGCTGATGAGCGTCGCGGCAATTGGCGCCCTGTTTATCGGTGCCACCGCCGAAGCGGCGATGGTGCTGCTGCTGTTCCTGATTGGCGAGCGTCTTGAATCTTACGCCGCCAGCCGCGCACGCAGGGGAGTCAGCGCCTTAATGGCGTTAAAGCCGGACGTCGCTATTCGCCTCCGGGACGGCGAGCGCGAAACCGTCGCCCAGGCCGACCTGCGCCCGGGAGACATTATTGAAGTTGCAGCGGGCGGGCGCCTTCCTGCCGATGGTCGGTTGCTGAGCGAATTTGCCAGCTTCGACGAAAGCGCCCTCACCGGCGAGTCTGTGCCGGTCGAACGCCAAAGCGGAGAAAAGGTCGCGGCCGGCAGCACCAGCGTTGACCGTCTGGTACAGCTGGAAGTGCTTTCCGAACCGGGCGACAGCGCCATCGACCGCATCCTGCGCCTGATTGAAGAGGCGGATGAACGCCGTGCGCCAATTGAACGCTTTATCGACCGCTTCAGCCGTATTTATACGCCGATAATCATGCTGCTCGCGCTGCTGACCGCGGTCATTCCGCCGCTGTTATTCGGCCAGGGCTGGGAGCCGTGGATTTATAAAGGCCTGACGCTGCTGCTGATTGGCTGCCCTTGCGCGCTGGTCATTTCTACACCTGCGGCCATTACCTCCGGCCTGGCAGCCGCCGCTCGCCGTGGGGCGCTGATTAAGGGCGGTGCCGCGCTGGAAAGGCTCGGCCAGGTACAGCAGGTGGCGTTCGACAAAACCGGCACGCTGACCGCGGGCAAACCGCAGGTTACGGGTGTTAGGGTTAATGGAGATATTGAGGAAAACGCTTTGCTGGCGCTGGCCGCAGCGGTAGAGCAAGGCTCAACTCATCCGCTGGCACAGGCGATTGTGAACGCCGCTCAGCAGCGGAACCTCTCGCTGCCGGTAGCGCAAAATCACCGTGCGCTGGCGGGCGTTGGCGTGGAAGCCAATATCAGCGGTGAAACCGTGCTGCTCAGCTCTCCGTCTAAACTAACCGCTGGCGAACTGAATGACACATGGCAGCAAAGCATTGCTCAGCAGGAAGAACAGGGCCAGACGGTGATCGTCGTGCTGCGCGCCGGGCAATTACTCGGCACAATAGCCATGCGGGATACGCTGCGCGGCGACGCCCGCGAGGCGGTTGCGGCTCTGCGTGAACTGGGGATTCAGGGCGTAATGCTGACGGGCGATAACCCACGAGCGGCGGCGGCCATTGCCGGAGAATTGGGCATCGACTACCGCGCCAGCCTGCTACCGGCGGATAAAGTAGCGGCGGTGAACAAGCTGAATGCGGCAGCGCCGCTGGCAATGGTTGGCGACGGCATTAACGATGCCCCGGCGATGAAAGCGGCGACTATCGGCATCGCGATGGGCAGCGGCACCGACGTGGCGCTGGAAACCGCAGATGCGGCATTAACCCACAATCGCCTGACCGAACTTGCCGGAATGGTGAAGCTCGCCAGAGCAACCCACAACAACATTCGCCAGAACGTGACGATAGCGCTGGGCCTGAAGGGGATTTTCCTCGTCACTACACTGTTCGGCCTCACCGGCCTTTGGCTGGCGGTACTGGCCGACTCCGGCGCAACCGCGCTGGTCACCGCTAACGCCATCCGGCTACTGCGTAAGAAATAGATATCGAGGCATCTCGCGGATTGTTACTCGACGAGCAGGGGCAAGAGTGCCCCTGTACAATAAGCAACTGCGCTCCGTTTAATCCGGCTAACACCTCGCTCAGAACGCGTTGTCCCTGACACGGAAAGAGCGCGTGATGCGATCCCATATTTCCACCAGTTCGGCATCGCTGTACGCTGGCGGTGGAAGAGCATGATTGCTTAACGTAAGGTCAATAATTGGATGGCGGGTATCCACTATTTTTTCATTAGCTATGACGTTAAAAAGCAGCTGTGCGGAGGGATTATCAGGAAATTTATCTGACGGGGCAGTATTAAGCCATTCGTCAGCTTCAAAGCCGGCTATCTGCGTTTTGTCTTTGCGTAAAGTCCGCGCATTGATCCCCGTCAGGTAGGGCTGAATTTCATTACTCCGCTCCAGCATGCTCGCTGGGTCGCCAAGATAGGTATTGGTGGAAACCGACAGGGAAAAGACTGAATTATGCGGATAAATAAAAGTAATATCTTCTTTTGGTTTCCCATTTCCCTCGCGGATAAACCCTTCCGAAATACAGGTTCCCGGCTGCGTCGGGATCTCATCATCTTTTCGCCCACGCAGGCGGGACATTAAATCCTGTAGTTCCGCCAGTTTTTGTGGCTTGGTGTTAAGCTGGCTTTCCTTCATGCCTCCGTTCAAATAACTAATCCTGTCCTGCTTATATTTAGGATCCGATACATCCCTTATTTCGGAGGTCAGTATGAACGCTACCCCGTCAATATACAGATGCCCTTCCAGAATGCGCCCAAACCCCGCTGCACTTCCATTTTTATTGCGATCAAATATCACCGCATTCTCGCTCAGGCGGTATACCTGCTTGAGGAAAGGTCCATCGATAGCGTCAACAGTATGGCTGTTTTTCAGTGCCTCCTCCCGCAGCCGGATACGCTGCTCAAACGGTGGCCGGTAGAGCCGTTTGCTGCTGATACTCACCTCATTAATCTGCGCCCGGTCCGTCAGGGTGTTTTCAAAAGAGGCCGGAACCTCAAAGACATAACGCCCCACGCACTGGGCTTTGGTGGTGGCAAACAGGGTATCGACCATACGTTTTTCCTTGTCCGTTAACGCTGGCGGCGTGTGCACAAACGTCACATAGTTGTGAAGATAATATCCTGCTGCCAGCAGCAGTATCACCAGCGGAATAAGCAGTTGAAGAGAGATTTTTTTCATGGGGCTGGCACCTGTTGCGCGATTTTCACCACAGAGCGGACGGTGAACACAAGGGCATCAGACAGGTCGCTGTAAATTGAACGGGAGCGGTCCACGGGGTCAACAGCATAGGCCCCTTCATGGTCAACATCGGTTGCCAGTACCCCTCGAATTCGGGGTGAGGTGGTCCGGATGGCAGTGAGAGGTACCGTGCCGTCGCCGGGGGTTCCGGCAGAGATCAGCTCGAAGGTTTTATCTGCATCGTGCCGGTACGTCGGCGACGACGGCACCGAATACCCCCTTGCCGGCACTTGCGGCAGAAAATGACGCACTTTCCACGTCAGGAATGCATCAGATTTATGATCGGCACTGGCACCGTAAAACAACCAGGTCTGGGGATGGTATTTACCGTTCAACTTGTCGATGAATTTTTTAACATCTACCTTTATCCGATCCTGATAAGCTTCCCACTCACTGCCGGTATCCCCCAGCAGTAAATCCTGCTCACACAGCCGCCACCAGGCCGTTTTATTCAGGTAAATTTCCTCATACGGGTCGCTCACCGGCAGGGACACTTGGCGACTGCTGCCCTCAATTTTTAGCCAGCCCGGTCCATAAGCCACGCCCGGTAGCAGCTGTAACGGACCGGGGGACTGAGCCAACACCGGCATCAGCTTTTCTGCATTATCCCCAATTATCATCCCTATAATGCCCCGCTCACCGGTTTTCATGCGCCGGTACGCCGCCGGCGAGCCGAGATCCGGCATCACGCCGTGCACAATCCCCAGAATGTTGCTCTGACCCTTTATGTTTTCTGAGTAGTGTCGGGCAACCAGCCCCCCCATTGAGTGGGTGACCAGAATGACTTTGTTCACCGCCAGGCGCCCGTGATAATCCCCCAGCACCTTACGGATATACGCCCCCAGTTTCTCTGCCGAATCCGCATTAGACTGCAGCCAGTTGTAACCAAAAACGTGCAGCGGATATAAAAACCTGTGGCCGTGTGCCGTTTCTGCTTCCGTCAGCACTTGTTCCACCGGTTCGTCACCAATCCTGACGCCGGTAAAACGCTGCCGTGCCGTCTGCTGCTGCGCTTCACGGAAGTAATTCTCCGTCAGAATATCGTCGTCACTGAGCAGGTACTGCAGCCGGTCAAGCGCTTCTCCGTAGCTTTTGTAAAACGCACTTCCCCACCCCCGCTCCCGTCGCGAAGGGAATTTATTGCCATCAGCCCGGTCATTGACAATCTCTCCGCTGTCATCAACCATCGTGGTCTTCTGATCCAGGAGTTGCTTTCTTTTCTTCGCGTTAGCCAGCGGCCACTTTTTAAGCGATGAAGCACTGAACTGCCAGACCTCACCATCGTCATTCTTCAGGTTTGACCCCATCACCCCCGGAATAAAAATCACCGGGATCACTTTTACCGGCGGTATAAGGCAAACCGCCATGTGATTTTTTTCTTTGGGATGGTAAGTGAGATCGTAATTAACTCGTCCGTTTTCATCCCAGATGGGACGATGGTAAGAGCGGTTTTCGTTGTCATCCATGCATTAAGCTCCAGTTATTCTCCGTTGGAAACCGTACCATCCCCATCATACTCTGAGCCATACTTAACACAAATTACCTCTACAGAGGCGATTTGGGGTGCATAATCCCATGTACTATAAGCGCATTATTTGACCCAGAACGTAGGGTACACTGCATATTGTGAGGAAGTACAAAATATCGCCAGAAATAAAATCAGGCTTATTACGCATATATTTTTTACCCGCCAGAAGTTCTACGTTCGCCATATCATCACGCACAGCGAATATATGTGATTTGCTGAAACACACCGTGGAGAGAAGAAAGAATTGCTGAAGAGGTGGGGCTGGCAATCCCCGCAGGCGTGGCCATGCTGAAAACCTTGATGGAGCACCACCAGCTAAAACAGAGTGACTTTCAGCAGGAGATTGGCAGTAAATCAATGGTGTCCCGAATACTGAAAGGCGAACGGCAGCTAACCACCGAACACATCCGTCGGCTTTCCCGGCGCTTTGGCATATCACCTGCCCTCTTTTTCTGAGGGATATCAGTGGCTCTTACGCAGCAAATAGCGGTAAGGCAGAGCGTCGGTTTCGCTGGCGACCAACTCGTGCTCCATAAAACGGCAGAAGCCGGGGATGTCACGCGTGGTTGCCGGGTCGTCGGCAATCACCAGCAGAGTTTCGCCTACGGGCATGTTGCGCACGGTTTTGCGCACCATCATCACCGGCTCCGGGCAGCGCAGCCCACGGGCATCCAGCGTATGATCGGGGGTTGCGAACAAATCGGTCATAGCAGTCTCAAGTCGTGAAAAATCGCGCTAGTTTACGCCGGGTAAAATCTGGCGCAAGCCGCGTGAACGATTGCGTTAAAATTAACCATTGCAATGAAAAGCCAAAGCAGTATCATCCCCGCGCTTTACATTTTTGACTGGGTTCCCTCACCCCACTACTAAAAAGGCTACAACATGATGCAGTTCAGCACTCGTCAGCGCACTAATGCGCTGTTTTGGCTATCGCTATTCCATTTGCTGGTGATAACGTCCAGCAACTATCTGGTACAGCTTCCGGTGTCGGTATTCGGCTTTCATACCACCTGGGGCGCGTTCAGCTTCCCGTTTATCTTCCTGGCAACCGACCTGACGGTACGCATTTTTGGCGCGCCGCTGGCACGTCGCATTATTTTCGCCGTGATGATCCCGGCGCTGGTTATCTCCTACGGCATTTCCGCCCTGTTTTATATGGGCAGCTGGCAGGGATTCGAAGCGTTAACCCATTTTAATCTGTTCGTCGCCCGCATCGCGATTGCCAGCTTTATGGCCTACGCACTCGGCCAGATCCTCGACGTACACGTCTTTAACCGCCTGCGCCAGAACCGCTGTTGGTGGCTTGCGCCTACCGCTTCAACGCTGTTCGGTAACGTTAGCGATACGTTGTCGTTCTTCTTTATCGCCTTCTGGCGCAGCCCGGACGCGTTTATGGCCCAGCACTGGGTAGAAATCGCCGTGGTCGATTACTGCTTCAAAGTCCTTATCAGCCTGATTTTCTTCCTGCCGATGTACGGCGTACTGCTGAACATGTTGTTGAAACGCCTCGCAGATAAATCCGAAATCTCCGCGCTACAGCCTGGTTGAGGGCGGCCAGAATTTCTTGTGTTAAGATGCAAGAATTAGCCTTTTGGCTTGCTAACGGAAAGGAATAACGCGATGCGCAACCTGGTAAAATATGTCGGTATTGGCCTGCTGGTAGTGGGTCTTGCCGCCTGTGACAACAACGACAGCAAAACCGCCACCGCCGGTAGTCCGGCAGCAAGCAGCGCCAGCGGCCAGCCGGTAGAGCTGCTGGACGGTAAGCTGAGCTTTGCTCTGCCTGCGGATATGACCGACCAGAGCGGCAAAGTGGGCACTCAGTCCAATAACATGCACGTTTACTCTGACGCCACCGGCCAGAAAGCGATTATCGTCATTGTCGGGGATAACACCACCGACGACCTGGCCGCGCTGGCAAAACGCCTGGAAGATCAGCAGCGCGCGCGCGACCCGCAGCTTCAGGTTGTGACCAACAAATCGATTGAGATTAAAGGCCACGAATTGCAGCAGCTGGACAGCGTTATCTCCGCTAAAGGGCAGACCGCCTGGTCCTCAATCATTATTGGGAAAATCGACGATAAACTGCTGACCATGCAGATAACGCTGCCTGCGGACAACCAGCAGCTCGCCCAGACCAGCGCGGAAAACATCATTAATACCATCACCATCAAGTAATATCTGGTGGATGAATAAACGGCCTCGCAACCTGCGGGGCCTTTTTTTACCTGCATTTTCAGACTGACCGCCACCCCCCGGTTCCGGGGAAGCACTACACTAAAAGCATCTTTTCCTGACTGGACGTCTCAATGACCGCCCCACAACTCGATAAAACCGGGCTACACATTCTGCTCAAACTCTCCGCTCTGGTGATTATTCTCGCCGGTATTCACGCCGCCGCCGACATCATCGTCCAACTGCTGCTGGCGCTGTTTTTTGCCATCGTTCTCAACCCGCTGGTCACCTGGTTTATGCGCCGGGGTTTTAGCCGCCCGCTGGCCATTTCCATCGTGGTGCTGGTGATGATCATTGCGCTCACGCTGCTGGTTGGCGTGCTGGCAACCTCGATGAATGACTTTATGGAACAGTTGCCGCAGTTCAATAAGCTGCTGACCCAGAAGGTACGAGAAGTCGAGCACGCTATGCCGTTCCTCCACCTGCCGCTGTCGCCGGAGCGCCTGCTGCAAAAGCTGGACTCCGACAAGCTGATGACCTTCGCCACCGCCTTAATGGCCGGGCTTTCCGGGGCGATGGCCAGCATTCTGCTACTGGCAATGACGGTGATTTTTATGCTGTTTGAGGTGCGCCACGTACCTTATAAGCTGCGCTTTGCGCTGGCTAACCCGAAGATCCATATCGCCGGAATGCACCGCGCGCTGAAGGGCGTGACCCATTACCTGGCGCTGAAAACCTTTATCAGCCTGCTGACCGGGATAATCGTCTGGCTGGGGCTGAAGCTGATGGGCGTGCAGTTCGCGCTAATGTGGGGCGTGCTGGGTTTTCTGCTCAACTACATTCCCAATATCGGCTCGGTTATATCCGCTATTCCGCCGATGATTCAGGCCTTCTTGCTTAACGGCACTTATGAAATGCTGATGGTGGGCGCGCTGTTCCTGGTGGTACACATGGTGCTGGGCAACATTCTCGAGCCGCGCATGATGGGACGCGGGCTGGGCATGTCCACCTTTATCGTGTTTCTCTCGCTGCTGTTCTGGGGCTGGCTGCTCGGCCCGGTAGGAATGCTGCTTTCGGTGCCGCTCACCAGCGTGTGTAAAATCCTGATGGAGTCTACCCAGGGCGGCGCGAAGCTCGCCATTCTGCTCGGCCCCGGCAGGCCAAAAAGCCGGCTGCCGGGGTAACAGAGGCCTATTCCGAACGCCTTTTTGCGATGCTGGCCAACATGGCCTCGCCTATGGCCAGCTCGCCTTTTGCCATCAGCCCTTGCGCCGCTCCGGCCTGGTCAGCCAGTTTCTTATTCTGGCCGAGCTTGGTCTTGCCGGTTAGCTCGCTCACGGCAATCTCCAGCCCGACCACGGCCTTAACCATCGCCTCAATAAATTCCGGCGGCGCGTCGCTAATCTGCCAGGGGATTTCCATCTGCGCTTCCTGCTGGCGTGTCAGGCTGGCTATTTGCTGTAACACAAAATCAGCCTCATCCCGCACGGTTATCCTGCCGCGCGCCTGCACCACCTGATAATTCCATGTCGGCACCTCTTTATGGTGCTCCTGCTTGCCCGGGTACCAGCCCGGCGAGATGTAGCCCTGCGCCCCGCGAAACACCACCAGCACTTCTTGCTCTGGCTGGAGGTTGCGCCATAGCGGGTTGGCCCGGGCGATATGGGCGCGCAGCGTTGTTCCGCCGTCCGGGTTCAGGCAAAGCTCAAAGGGAATATCAAAGGCCTCCAGCGAGCCTTCAACCTGAGCCGCCAGCAGCCCCAGCGGATTAGCCCGAATGAGATCGTAAAGCGCCGGGCGCTCCTGCTCCTGGAAATGACGAGGAAGATACATTTTAACTCCTGAACCCGCGGTGATTTACCCCAGCTTATGGCTAAAGTGGTTTATGATGAAGAACCAGATTCAGCTAATAATGCCGGGCCACATTCCATGTCACGCAAAGCCAGAGCCACCGAAATCCCCGCCATTGGCGAACTTGACCGCCAGGCCGGGCAGCTTAGCCTCCAGCTTGCGAAGGCGCTAAAAAACGCCATTCATAAAGGCGAGCTGAAAAGCGGCGACCAGCTCCCCTCCACCCGCGTTCTGGCGGGCGCGTTAAGCCTTGCACGCGGCACCGTGCTGGAGGCCTTCGAACAGCTGGTTGCCGAAGGCTTTTTAGAATCAAAACACGGCTCCGGCACCCGCGTTGCTTATGCCCCGGAAGGCCCTCACCCCGCCCTCAAGGAGACAGCCGGGGCAAAAATCCCGCTGTCCGCTCAGGCACGGGCTTTTGCCAAAGTTGGCGACCAGATGAAAACGCTCGCTCCTGAACCTTTTGCTGTTTCGGTGCCAACCGGCGATACCGCCCCGGACGACATATGGCGCAGGCTCGGCAACCGGCTGCGCGCTCGCGGCCCCGGCGCACCTTCAGGCTATGGCGACCCGCAAGGCGCGCTGGTGCTGCGGGAAGCAATATGCGAGTACGTTCGCAAGTCCCGCTCGGTACGCTGTAGTGCTGATCAGGTGATTATTACCTCCGGGAACCAGCACGGCCTGTACCTCACGCTGCAAATCCTGCTGGACGCCGGAGACACGGTCTGGATGGAGGAGCCGGGTTATCCGGGCGCGACTTCGCTGTTTGAGACCATGTTCCGCGACCGAAAAATGGTCAGGGTTGCGGTCGATGAAGAGGGCATGGACGTTGAATCAGGGATAAAGCTGGCTCCCCACGCCAAAGCCGCCTTTGTGACGCCTTCGCATCAGTACCCTCTTGGCATGCCGCTCAGCATGTCGCGCCGTGCCGCGCTGCTGGAATGGGCGCAGGCTAATCAGGCCTGGATAATCGAGGATGATTACGACAGCGAGATGCGCTATGCGGGCCACCCTTTTCCGGCGCTACAGGGGCTGGGGCCGGATAACGTTATCTACCTCGGCACCTTCAGCAAAATTCTGTTCCCGTCCCTGCGCCTCGGCTACGCGGTGGTGCCGAAGCAGCTGGTTCCGGCCTTTTGTGGAGCACGTATCCTGACGGACAGGCAGCCGCCGGGAGCCGATCAATACGTGCTGGCAAGTTTCATTTCGGAAGGCCATCTCGACCGCCATCTGCGAAAAATGCGCGGCGTTTACGCCGAAAAACGCCGGGTGCTGATGGCCGCGGTCAACGAATATATCGCGCCGGAGGTGGCATGGTTACAGCCCTGCGATCAGGGTATGCACATGGTGCTGTGGCTGCGCGACGGGCTGGACGACCATCTGATTGTTGACCGGGCAATGCAGGCCGGGGTTGCGGTACGTGCGGTGTCGCATATGTTCACCCCTGAAAACCGTAAATCCGGCATCCTGCTTGGGCTGGGAGGCTACAGCGACGAAGAGATAGTCCGCGCCGTGCAGCGGCTGAATGAGGTGCTATGCTTCAGTGCATCCCTGATTACGCCACAAAACCGGCAGGAGCCTGATTATGCTAACATTTTTAGAAAATGATGATTCTGAAGAGAAAACCGCCCCGTCCAATGTGTCAGGGTTAATGCAGCAAAAGATGCTGGATTCACGTTCGATTATTATTTCGGGCGAGATAACCCAGGCCATCACTAAAGAAGTCGTTTCCCAGCTGTTGCTGCTGCAAAGCATTAACGACAAGCCGATTAAACTTTACCTGAATAGCCAGGGCGGCCACGTTGAGGCGGCGGACACCATTCACGACGTGATTAAGTTCATCAAGCCTGAGGTGCATATCATCGGCACCGGCTGGGTTGCCAGCGCCGGGATCACCATCTTCCTCGCGGCGGACAAAAAGCACCGCTATTCGCTGCCAAACACCCGCTTTATGATCCACCAGCCGCTGGGCGGCGTGCGCGGCCAGGCGACGGATATTGAGATTGAGGCCAAAGAGATTATTCGCATGCACGAGCGGGTGAACAAAATGATCTCCGATGCCACCGGCCAGCCGCTGGAGAAGGTCAAGCAGGACACCGACCGCAACTACTGGATGTCGCCGAAAGAGGCCATTGATTACGGCATCGTCGGCAAAATCATCACCAGTTTCGCGGAACTGAATATCGACTAGCCCATAGTGAACCGCCTCCCCGGCGGTTCACTCCCGCCAGCATCAACCCAGAAACGGCGGCTGGCGTGAAGATAAGAATTAATCTCATCGGATAACAACTTTTTTCTGCCTGATTTCCCGTCTCGCGTGACCTCTCTGATGCAGTGTTTATCGTTATTCACCTTCAGGGATACATCATGACCACAAAATATAACGGAAAGGCTACGGCCATTTCCGGGGCCACACCGCCTGCGGCGCAGAAGTTCCGGCTTCGTCGCCCCTACCTTGCTTTGGGAGCGGCCCTCTCCGGCCTGCTTATCTTGACCACCAGCCTGCCAGCGGCATCCTGGGCGGCACAGCAGCCAGCCGGAGCGGTAACCATCTCCTTCGCCGTGCCTGCCGGGCCGCTTAGCGGCGCGCTCCAGACTCTGGCAAACGACGCCAACGTAATGCTCGTTTTCACGCCTGAGCAAACCAACAATAAAACCAGCCAGGGTCTGCAAGGCAACTATTCGGTCGAAAATGCGTTTGACCGCCTGCTGGCGGGAAGCGGGCTGCGGGCCGTGCGCGAGGGGAATGGCTACCGGCTGATAAACGTTAGCGTGGCGCAGACACATGCCGCGCCGATTATCATCCCGGAGCTCTCCGTAGTCAGCGGCCAGCAGGACAGCGTGGTTGCCGGGCGCTCAACGCTGAAGAAAGAAAACATCGAGCGTATTCAGGCCGACAACGTGGCCGAACTGCTGGATAAGCTCCCCGGCGTTTCTTCCGCCGGTTCTCCTCGCCCCGGCGGCCAGAGCCTGAACATCTGGGGCATGGGCGGGATGGAGGACATCAAAGTCACGCTGGACGGCGCGCCGAAAGGCTTTGAGAAATACCGCCAGGGCTCGGTCTTTATCGAACCCGAGCTGATTAAACAAATAGATGTCGATAAAGGCCCGTTCAACCTGGCTAACGGCAACGGCGGCTTTGGCGGCAGCATCAAGATAGTCACCAAAGACGCGGCCGACCTGCTGCTGCCCGGTGAAGATTTTGGCGGCATGATGAAATACAGCTACCACACCAATGATAACCAGAACATTTACAGCGGCGCGCTGTACGGCAGAACGCCCGAAGGATTTGCCGATGGCCTGCTGTACGTCAACAAACGCGACGGCGGCAATATTACCCGGCCCGACGGCACGCATTTTGACTACTCCGCCAATCGCCAGGGCACCTGGCTTGCAAAAACCAACCTCTATCTGACCGACTCGCAAACTCTGACCCTCTCGGCTATGCGCTCAGCGTCCGACGGCTGGCAGCCGTTCGCGGCAAAACGCGATGATATTGCGGCCCCCAGCCAGGCGGATATCGACAAATACGGGCTCAATGAAGCGTGGCGTCGCAAGCTGGTTTACCGCAATCAAACCGATGAAAACTACTCGGTCAAATGGAACCTGGCTCCGGCGGATAATCCGTGGATAGACCTCACGCTCAACTACGCTTACTCCAATACCAAACAGCACGACACCCGCCCGAACAGCGCCTCTACGGCCAGCTATCTGGGTACGCTGGGGAATGAAAGTTGGGTGGACTATAAAGACAACCTGGTGGAGATAAGCAATAAAAGCCGCTTCAGCACAGGGCCGGTGGACCACCTGCTGGAAGTGGGCGCAAGCTGGCATAAAAATAAGCGCGACACGTTAATGTACTACCCGAGCTACAAGAAGAATCCGGCCTATAACTACGGCTATTTCCAGCCCTACTATATGTCCGCCGGAGAGCAGCAAACGCGCGGCCTTTACCTTCAGGACAGCATGACGCTCGGCAGCGTCACCGTTACGCCGGGCGTGCGTTACGACAGCGTGAGCAACACCGGGCAGCCGAATATTGCCCCGATGTATAACAACAGCAATCCTAAATACGGCCACGACTACAGCACCAAAAGCTATCACGGCTTTACGCCAGCGCTTGGCGTAGTCTGGAAAGCGACGCCGAATGTGTCGCTGTTTGCCGATATCACCCGCACCTGGCGCGCGCCGACGATTGACGAGCAGTACACCGTGCAATATGCACAGTCTAACGTGCCCAGCACCAGCCGCGACCTGAGCGTCGAGAAGATAAACAGCATCCGAACCGGGATGATCCTTAACTTCGACAACGTGCTGGCTGACGATGACAGCGTGCAAATCCGCACCACGGTGTTCCGCAACCGCGGCAAAGATGAAATCTTCTACCGCCGTGGGGTCCTGTGCCAGGCGCAGTCTGTTAAAGGAAACGCAAACTGCGGCACGCCGCTGTCAAACTACCGCAACCTGCCGGGCTACACCATTCAGGGGCTGGAAATCGAATCGTTTTACGACAGCAAACGCCTGTTCGGCAGCTTCTCTTTCTCCACCATTCGCGGCCAGCGTGATGCTTCTCCGCGCGATCCATGGGGTGAAAAAACCTGGCTGGCAGAAATCCCGCCGACCACCGCGCACACCCTTGTGGGCGTAAAAGTGCCGGAGTGGAATATGGCCTTTGGCTGGACAACGGACCTGGTTCGCAAGCAGGATCGCTCCCCGCAGGACGGCGACCCGTTAGCCGGAGTCTGGGCGCTACCTAAGACCAGCGGCTATGCGTTACAGGGGCTGTTTGCCACCTGGCAGCCGGAGCAGATTAAAGGGATGGAAGCCCGTATCGCCGTCGATAACCTGTTCAATACCGACTACTACCCGTACCTGGGCGAGTCCGTCTCCGGGATCGGCCGCAACTTTAAACTCAGCATTTCACAGAAATTCTGACCCTTCACCGGCAGCGCTCATCGCAGCACTGCCGGTCTTCCTTCGTTCCCGCCCGCAAAATTGCATTAATACTTCGTCATCTATTGACACAAAAAGACGAAAACGCAAATAATAATGATTATCATTTCAACAATTATCACGCCCTGATAAAGATCAATGGTGAGTGGAATAAATGCAGAGTGCCCAACAGGTAGCGCAGCAGCTCTATTGCGACCATCAGCGCTGGCTGTATCACTGGCTACGCAATAAAGTCGGCTGCCCGGAGCACGCGCAGGATCTCACCCAGGACACCTTTATCAATATCCTGGTCAGCCCTGACCTGGAAGCCATTCGCCAGCCTCGCCCCTTCCTGGCGACCGTGGCACGACGCCTGGTTGCCAACCATTACCGGCGCAAAAATCTGGAAGAAGCGTGGCTCGAAGCCCTGGCAACGCAGCCCGAACAAGAGCACCCCGACCCGGAAACCAGCCTGCTCATCCTCGAGACGCTGGAAAAAATTGATAGCGCCCTCGACGGGCTGCCGCCGCACGTCCGGGAGGCTTTTCTGCTCGCGCATTTGCAGGGCATGCGCTATTGCGACATCGCCAAACGCCTGAGCGTTTCCAGCAGCTCGGTGAAACAGTATTTGCAGCGCGCTAACCTGCACTGCTTTTTTGCCCTCAGCTCATGAAACCGCGCCCGCTTGTCGACAGCCAGGGGCAGGAACTGAACCTGGACAGCGCCCACGCCGCCGCGTACTGGCTTACGCAGCTGATGTCTGACGATGCCAGCGAGCAGGACAGGCTTAACTGGCAGCACTGGCTGACACAAAGTGCCGATAATGAACGAGCCTGGCGGCATATTGAGTCGGTTTGCGCCGGGTTTAAGCAGGTGGACGGCAAGCTGGCACAGCAAAGCCTTTCCGCGCTGAACGCAGGCAGCAGGCGCACGCTGCTGAAGGGGCTTGCTGCCCTGCTGTTGGTTGGCGGTTCCCTTGAGTGGGGACGGCAGCAGCAAAGTTGGGAAATGTTGACCGCCGATTACCACACGGCAACGGGCGAGCAGCGTCGAGTCGAACTTAGCGAAGGCAGCCAGCTGTTGCTCGACACGCAAACCGCGCTAAACGTGCATTACACCGGGCAAGAACGCCAGATAGAGTTACTCAGAGGCGACCTGCTAATCACCACAGGCAAGCAGGAGAAGCTGGCTGCTTCCCCTCGTCCTTTTAGTGTGAACACGCCCCACGGCAAAGTACTGGCCCTCGGCACGCATTTCCGCGTGAAGCTGGAAAAAGAGCAAACCAGGGTGGCCGTCTACGAGGGCGCGGTACGGCTGTACCCGAAAGATAATATGCAGGCAGGCCCTCGGCTCATCGCGGGCCAGGGTGCCTGGCTGGCCAGAGACCAATCTGGCGGAATTCGCAAAGGCGAGCGAGAGCCGGGCTGGGTTCACGGTAAATTGCTGGCCGATAATATGCCGCTGGGTGAATTTTTACGGGAGGTGAATCGCTATCGCTCAGGCATTCTGCGCTGCGACGAGGATATCGCAGGGCTACGGCTCTCAGGGGTCTTTCCACTGGCGGATACTGACCAAATCCTTGCGGCGCTGCCTGCCGTACTGCCCGTCAGGGTAAATACTCTGTCGCGCTACTGGGTAAGCCTTTCTCACCAGTGAATAATACTTAATAGATTAATAATCCATGCTGATTATGCCGTTATTGATTTTCCTCTGCCCTTTTTCAGATCTGCCGTGTCCTCCTTTTTATCCGTACTGAATCGACGATAAGCGGCCAGAGTCTGGCCTGCGGAGTATTTTTGTCATGCCTTTTGCCCTGCCGATAAAACGCACTCTCCACGACTGGCCGGACGGCGGCCGCTCTTCCCGCTGGGGAAGCGGGCTGCTGTTGGCTCTGCTGCTGCACGCCGGGCTTCTCTTTTGGCTCGGCTACCGTTCAACGCAGATGCAGCCCGCCACGGCCTATCCTCCGGTAGCGCTGATGCTGCTCCCCAATACCCAGCCTGCTTCAACGGCAACACCCGAAGAACAGCCGGATACGATAAAGCAGCGGCAGTCCAGCGCGCAGGAAGAAGAGCCGCGGCCCGAAGAGGAGCCGGTAAGCAAAAGCGTCGTAGCGCCCAACCCGGAGATAATAGCGGCGAAAAAGGTACGGCATAAAAGCAAACCCAGGCCTCAGGTAGCCAAACCGCCGGAGAAAATACTGCCGCCAGCGCCCACGCCGCCCGCACCGGTCACCACCGCGCCTGCGAGTCAGCCGCAGCAGAACGCCGGAGCCGCAGGAAGCAGCGCGGTGAGCGCCCCCAGCCTCGGGGAAGTTAACTGGGTAAGCCTGCTACGCCAGCGCCTGGACCACTACAAACGTTACCCGGCCCAGGCATTGCGCCAGCAGGCTGAAGGCGTGGTTTACCTGACCCTGACGCTGAACCGCCAGGGGCAGGTGGTGAGTGTTGCGGTGGAAAAGAGCAGCGGCGTGCCCGCCCTTGACCGTGAAGCCCTGGCGTTACCCTCTCGATCCGCCCCGCTCCCCCCGCCGGGCGAGGAAGTTGCCCCCGGCAAAGATCGGGTCACCCTGACGCTTCCGATCCGCTTCGATCTTCGCCAGTAAGATCCTCCGCTCAATGCTCGATTGTGCAGCATTGAGTTTTCCCCCTCCTGGTGATCTACACAGATCACAAAAAAACCGCCTTCACTCGCGTTAACGTTGCACAAGTGAGCATTAAAATTTATGTTAATCGAGCAACAACGAGCAAACATACATTAACGAGGATACAACGGTGAGTCATAACCATGTAGGGCAGACAGTGATGAATGAATCGACCATTGCCGATGGCGTAACCAAGGTCGCCAGGCAGCTTAATAGCCGTTATCACGAGGCGGTAGTGATAACGGTTGTTCCCGGCGGGATCTTATTCACCGCTGATCTGGTCAGGCAGTTAACCTTTGATATTTCAATGGACTACATTTCATGCCCGCATACGCCCGGTGACAGAAATAACAGTTCAACCATTGTTTTCCACGATAATATCGGCATTAACGGCAAGGACGTTATTTTAGTCGATGACGCCATCGAGTCCGGCGGCACGATGAAAAGACTGGTTGAACATTTAACGCATCAGTATTCACCTAAGTCTTTGTCAGTGGCCACTTTATTCGTCAAACCTGGGCGTGTGGAGATCCCCGTCGAGCAGTTCTATGCCTGGATTATGGACAATGACGACCTGCTTATTGGCTACGGTATGCCGTGGCAAAACAAATATCGAAACCTGCCGTTCGTCTCAAAACTAAAAATATAAACCTTCCGATTACACTTACCGATGGGTGAATAAATGCTAAAGCTGATAATCACGGATCTCGACGGCACCTTCCTTAATAGCCACGGCGATTACGACAGAGCGCTATTTGCTGAAATTCACGGCTTAATGGCCGAAAAAGGCGTTCATTTTGCTGCCTGTACCGGCAAACAGTGCCAGCGCGTTGAAGAACTCTTTGCCGACTACGGCAATAACCTGTGGATTATTGGCGACAGCGCCACCCGGATTAAATATAACGGCGAATATGTTTTTGAATCGCTAATCCGCAATGAACTGGGCTTACGCATTATTAAAACGCTGGAAGAGGTGAGCGCCAGCCACGTCATTATCGCCTGTAGCAACGAAGGCGCTATTATCCGCAAAGATGTTCCCCAGCCGCTTAAAGATAAAATTCGTAAGTCTTACGCCAGCCTTATTCAGGTGGACTCGCTGGCCGACCTGGACTGTGATTTTGTGAAGATTAGCGTCTTTGATGAAGCAGGAAACTGCCCTCAGACCCGGCCGCACCTGGTGCCTTTTGAGCAGCAGGTTTATATTGTGGTGTCCGAAGCCGCGTGGATAGATATTGCCGACTTTGGCGTGCATAAAGGAACGACGGTGCAAAAACTTCAGCAGTTACTTAACGTTGGCCCGCACGAAACGATGGCGTTCGGCGACGGCTATAACGACCTTGAGCTGCTGGCACAGGCGGAATACAGCTTTGCGATGCGAAATGCTTTTGAAGAAACGAAGTCGGCGGCGAAGTTTATTACCGGCAGCAACGATGAAAGCGCGGTTCAGCACACCATCAGGCGCATGCTGGCGCTGCAAAGCTGAAGAAATAAATGATACACAAGAAACCCTTTCAGGATCCTCCCGAAAGGGTTAAATATATTACAAATTCAACTATCGATGATTATTTAAAACCTTCAGGGGGAACAGCTTGTTCACTTTCCTGATAGCTAAAGTGGTATTTATATTTATTCGTTTCAAACTTGGTTTCCTCCATATCAATAATTGGAATCCATTTTTTCACTAACGCATAATACTCCAGCTGAGCTTCCTGAGCCTTCAGAAGATTACGCCTAATATTTAATTTACTTGCACCTGATTGCTTAGAAGAGAAAATAGCCTCTATCGGTAGATTTTTTACGGGTTCATCTCCCCAGGAGGGAAGCACAATTTCATTATTTGAGGTAAAGCCTTTATTGATAAGAATAGTGCTCACATCGATCATTGACTTGAACGCCACGTCCGAATTGCCATTTCTTAAATCCCATCCACAAAATGCTAACCCAGCATTTTTAGAATACGCATCCAACCATTTTTGTGTATTAGTAAGCCCTTGTGACTGGCAGCTTGCTGAGCTGGGATCATTAGCATATTCTCCACAACCATCGTCTTCCCTGTCATTTGTCGTACCGTTAATCGGGAATGAACATGAATATTTTGGCTTGTATTTATCAGCAGGCACTTCAGCCTGCGGCAAAAGAATGATGCCGTAATCATAGCTGGAATATATTCTATTAAAAACATCGGCCCTGATATAAGAGTAAGACATGCTGTTATCTGTTGGCGGTGCCCACGGGAAACGAGAGTCTGTGTTACCAGCCCCGTGGAGAACGACGCCCGAGCACTCATAGGCCGGATTATTATTCTCACCACATTTCTCAACCACATTATCGTTGCGAGCATTTAGCTTACTGGCAATATCTTCACCCTGCCCGGCATAAGCTACGCCACAAAAATAAATAAAAACAAGCGGAATTATTGACTTAATCTTCATCATATTATGCTCTTAATAACTAACGGTCAGAAAACCCATAAAGTGCTTAAAGATTACGCCTGAAATTTAAGAGAACCATTTGTTTTTTACATTTACATCTTATGCTTGATTCATATCAAAATAGTATATTTAACAAAAAAAGACCTTCTACATTATTGTTATTCTTTCCGGTTTACGCCTCAAATAAAAGTATAAAAAAGGTAATGAAAACGAAAAAATGATAACTCATAAACAACCACAGGAGCTATTTATTAACAAAAAGTATTTCTTTAAATACTTAAGATAAAACAAGTCACAACACCTTAAGAATATTCCTGTGGTTGCGATAAATTATTATTTTCCGCGTCTGTCAGAAAGGATCATCAAATGACTTTACCAAAAACGGCACGGGTGCCATGTTGCTTCATTCAATCTTGTCATTCTTCTCTTACGGTGCTGCCGACAAGCATTCGCTTGAGACTATTCACTATTCCCATGTTTAATAACGATAAAAAAGGCGGCATCAGCGCCGCCTTGTTGATTATCCTGCCACTTCAATGAGCATGTTTACGCCGCTGAAATCAGCGATTTTGGTCTCTGAGCTGACTACCGCAACATCAATGTCTTCGCAGGGCGCGACCTTGTAGCGCGCCACCTGCGACATCTTATTGGCGGTCACCGCCGCGATAACTTCGTTGCTCTGCCCGAGTACTTCTCGTTTAAAACAGGCATCTTCGTAATAAACCGCGCTCAGGCCAGCCTGCGGATCCAGCCCGCATACGCCGATAAACGTCTGGTCGAAAACCATGCCGCGAATTTGATTCACCGTGTCGGAACCGAGCGTACTGCCGGTCAGCGGGTTAACTTTCCCGCCCAGCAAAATCAGCTCTCCCCTGGTGCGCCCGCTGAGCGCGGCCGCAATCTGCGGGGAATTGGTCACGATAGTGAGATCCAGCTCTTCGGGGATAAACTCCACCATCGCCAGATACGTTGAGCCAGCATCCAGGAAAACGCAGGTGTTGGCCTTTATCCTCCGGGCACACGCGCGGGCAACCTGCGACTTCTCAACCACATCCTGCGCGACGCGAGTTTCAAAACTGGCGGACTGCTGGAACTGGCTTATTGCCCCGCCGTAGACCTTTTTGCACAGCCCGCGCCGTGCAAGCTCCTGTAAATCCCGGCGAATAGTATGCTCAGACACGCCCAGTTTTCGCGCCACATCGGCGCCGATAACCCTGCCCGTCTCGGTGAGGATCTGATGGATCATCGCCTGGCGCTGTTCAGGCAATACGTCATAATCTGTCACGTTTAGCCCTCAAATAGATGCAATACGGCATAACATATCATAACCCGGCACTCCGGCTAAGAGCGCAGCCTCGGCGCAAATGGGCCGGTGACCTGCCAGGCAAGCTATGGTCTCTATTTTTAATAGCGTTCGTGACGCAGATAACAAATAATAATTTTCGCTATTGCTGATTCAGTGTGGCTATAGCGATACTTTCCGGCGTAGCAAGTTAAGACTGGCTACCAACGCATTTTTATTGAGGCGTGTCACTGCTCAGGCAGGCAAGACCAAAATAAGAATGCACTTCTCCTGCGGGCGAGGTGCATTTTCATTTTGGTCTTTTTTTTTGTTTTTTTCCGGGGAAAACTGATGGATTACAAACAGCTTGGTATTGAAATTTTAGCGCTGGCGGGAGGCAAGCAGAACGTCAGCAAACTCACGCATTGCGCCACCCGCTTGCGGATGGAGTTTAATGACGACGCGAAAGTAAACGCAAAAGCCATCGAAGCGTTGCCGGGCGTGATAAGCGTTGTAGATCGTGGGGGCCAATTCCAGATTGTGGTCGGGAATAACGTCCAGCAAGCGTTCCGTGCGATGCAAAAAGAGATTGGGCAATCCGGCGCGCAAACGGGCGGGCAGCAAAAACAGAAGGCCAAAGGCGGGATTGTTTCGCAAATTATCAGCGTTATCTCAACCACCTTTACGCCGGTTATACCGGCCATTACCGGCGCGGGGATGATAAAAGCGCTGCTGGCTATTCTAAAACTGACTGGCGTGATGGCGACTGACAGCCCGACTTATCACCTGCTGGATACCATTTCTGATGCGGCATTTTTCTTCCTGCCGGTGCTGCTGGCCTACGGCGCGTCCATCAAATTTGAATGTAACCCGATTCTGGCGATGACCATCGCGGGGGCGCTGCTGCATCCTAATCTGGCTCAGATGATGGCGGCCGGGACGGCGATTGATTTCATCGGTATCCCCGTTCGTCTGGCCGATTACGCTGGCTCCGTGCTGCCGATTATCTTCACCGTCTGGTTAATGTCATACGTCGAACGCTTCGCTGAGAAAGTGTCGCCGACGATGATTAAATTCTTCACTAAGCCAATGATTATCCTGCTGGTAACCGCGCCGCTGGCGCTGGTTGTGGTTGGGCCTTTCGGCATCTTCCTGAATGACGTGGTAGCCAGCGGAGCGGCGATAATAGACGGCAAAGCGAGCTGGCTGATTCCAATGTTAATGGGCGGATTACAGCCGTTCCTGGTGATAACCGGTACGGCCTGGGCTATGACGCCGATAGCAACCGGGCAGCTCGGTAAAAATGGTTTTGAGATGATTAATGGCCCCGGCATGCTGGCCTCGAACATTGCGCAGGGGGCCGCGACACTGTGCGTTGCGTTCCGCACAAAGAACAAAAATCTGCGCCAGCTGGCCTCTTCCGCCGGTTTCACAGCGCTGCTGGGAATAACCGAGCCTTCGCTGTATGGCGTAACGCTGAAACTGCGTAAGCCGCTGATTGCGGCGATGATCGGCGGCGGCTGTGCCGGTATTTATGCCGGGCTTAGCGGGCTGGTGCGTTACGCGTTTGTCTCGCCTGGGCTGGCGGCGCTCCCGGCGTTTATCGGTGAAAACCCGATGAATATCGTCCACGCGCTGATCACCTGCGCCATCGCGATGGTGGTCACATTTGCGCTTACCTGGATTCTGGGCTTCGAAGACCCGGTTGAAGAGACGCCAGAAGGGCAAGATGCCGCGCCAGTTTCCGCTACGCAACCGCAGATAATCAGCCCGCTGGCCGGTGAGTTAGTCACGTTGGATCAAGTGAGTGACGACGTGTTTTCACAAGGCCTGCTGGGCAAAGGTGTCGCGATTATTCCGCATGAGGGCCTGCTGCGTGCGCCGGTTGATGGTGAAGTGGTGACATTCCTGCCTTCCCGGCACGCCGTAGGTATCCGCGGTGACAATGGCGTGGAGATCCTGATGCACATCGGGATTGATACCGTCAATCTGGGCGGCGAGCATTTTACCTCTGAGCTTCAGGTTGGGGATCGAGTGCGGGCGGGTGATGAGCTGGTGCGTTTTGATATTGCCGCCATCGTCGCGCTGGGTTACGAAATCATCACGCCGGTACTGGTGGTAAACAGTGACGAGTATCCGCAGCTGGAATGCCGACAACCGGGTAATGTTCATTTTGGCGAGCAGATAATGACGCTGAATACAGCTAAGGATAAAGCATGATTTTCCAGACGCTTGAAGGGTTTCCAAAAGATTTCCTGTGGGGCGCATCAACGTCGGCCTATCAGGTCGAAGGGGCGTGGAACGAGGACGGTAAAAGTCCGTCGGTCGTGGATATGCTGACGCATCCTGAAGAAGCCGCTGATTTCACGGTCGCCAGCGATCATTATCATCGATTTCGCGAGGACATCGCCCTGTTTGCCGAGCTGGGGCTGAAAGCCTACCGGTTCTCCGTAGCCTGGACGCGCATTCTGCCGGACGGAACCGGCGAGGTAAATCAGGCCGGGCTGGCGTTTTACCAGCAGTTGATCGACGAGCTGCTTCATCACGGTATTGAGCCGATAGTGACTCTCTATCATTTTGATCTGCCATATATTCTTGAACAGCAGGGCGGCTGGTCGAACAGGGCAACAATTGATGCGTTTGTGAAGTATGCCGCCGTGTTGTTTACGGCCTTTGGCAGCAAAATCAAATACTGGCTGACCATCAATGAGCAAAATACGATGATTTTGCATCCCGGTGCGATTGGGATGCCGAAGGGCGGAGAGTTGCCGTCAAAGCAGGTGCTGTATCAGCAAAATCACCACATGATGGTGGCGCAGGCTCGGGTGATGGCGTTATGCCACCAGCTTTGCGCTGGCGGGAAAATTGGTCCGGCGATTAACACCACGTCGATGTATCAGGAGACCTGCCATCCGCTCGATGCCATCGCCGCCCATAACTGGGAAACCTTGCGTTGCTGGAGCTTCCTGGATGTAGCCGTTCACGGCCGCTATAACGCGCTGGCCTGGCGCTATCTTGAGGATCGGGGCCTGGCCCCGGTCATGGCACCTGAAGATGCCGCCCTGTTATTAGAGGGCAAACCGGACTATGTGGCGATTAACTATTACTCAACGGCAACCATCGCCGCCAGCCGGGGCGATGCTTCAGACCTCAGCGCACGGGCGGGCGATCAGCAAATTATGCTGGGTGAGCCGGGGGTCTATCGGGCGGCGGAAAACCCCTTTGTGGATAAAACCCAATACGGCTGGGTCATCGATCCGGTCGGGTTACGCCTGACTTTGCGTAAAACCTGCGAGCGCTACCATCTGCCAATCCTGATAACCGAGAATGGAATCGGTGCGGCAGATACTTTGCTGCCGGATGGTACAATTAATGACAACTATCGCATTGAATTTATGCGGCAGCACGTTGAGCAGATGCAATTGGCTATTAACGACGGCGTCGAACTGCTCGGATACTGCCCATGGGCGGCTATTGATGTAGTCAGCACACATCAAGGCTATGCAAAGCGCTACGGGTTTATCTACGTTAATCGGGGTGAAAAAGACCTGATGGATCTGCGGCGTATCAAAAAGAACAGCTTCGCCTGGTATCAGCGCTTAATTGCGTCAAACGGCGAGCTACGCGGCTAAGGCAAAGGGTTGGCTGAGAAAATGAAGGTCATTAAGGTCCTCAACAATAGCCTGGTGCTCACAACGGATGGCGATAAGCACGAAGTTATCGCCATGGGCAAAGGTATTGGCTTTAGCAGCAAAGTCGGTGACGTTCTCGACCCGGCCTGCATTGAGAAAATATATGCGGTACAAAATAATCAGAAAGGCCGTGAATATCTGCGGCTGATTGAAGATACGCCGGAAGCGCATATTGAGATTGTGCAGACGATCCTCAGCCTGGCAAATGCCGGGCTGAAAGGCCGGGTCAACGAGCAGATATTTTTCACTCTGGTCGATCACATCAGTTTTGCCATCGAGCGTTATCACAACGGGATAACTATCCAGAATCGACTGCTTTTCGAGGTGAAGCGCTTTTATCCCCGCGAATTCGCGGTAGCAACGCAGGCGCTGGCGTTCATCAATCAGCGGCTGAATATCCAGCTTCCTGAAGAAGAAGCGGGCAATATCGCCTTTCATCTGGTCAACGGCCAGACGGATGTGCAAAACATGGAGCACACGCTGCTGGCGGTGAAAATGCTGAAGGATATTTTCAATATCATCCAGTATCACTTTCGCATCACTATCGACACTGAATCACTCAATTACGCCCGCTTTCTGCTTCATATGCAGTTCTTCATTCAGCGCATGGTGGAAAAACAGCAGGTCGTCTCAAAGGATGATTTTATCTTCGGGCAGGTCATCAAAGAGTATCCGCATATTTACCGGTGCGCGCTGCTCATCCGCGATTACGTTAAAAATCTGCTGGAAATGGAGATGTCCAACGACGAACTGCTGTATCTGGTGATTCACCTGACGCGTATTACCCAAAGAGATGACTGAGTGAGTTAACAATCATTCACCGGCCAATGCCTGAGCGCAGGCCCAGGCCGAACTCCACGCCCACTGGAAGTTATAGCCACCCAGCCAGCCGCTGACGTCCATCACTTCGCCGATGAAGTACAGGCCCGGCGCTTTTTTGGCTTCCATGGTGCGCGAAGAAAGCTCATTGGTGTCCACGCCGCCGAGCGTCACTTCCGCCGTGCGGTAGCCTTCGGTGCCGTTGGGCTGCACGCGCCAGGATTGTAGAGTTTCAACCAGCTCGCTCTGCTGGCGAACGTTGAGCTGTTTGAGCGTGACGTCCGGTATCTGCTGGAGCTGTTGCAGGCATTCTACCAGGCGCTTAGGCAGCAGCATGGAGAGGGTATTTTTCAGGCTCTGGTTCGGGTGGGCGCTACGCTGCTCGTTGATAAAACCGTCCAGATCGGTGTCCGGCAGCAGATTCACGCTGACAAACTCGCCCGGCTGCCAGTAGCTGGAAAGCTGTAAAACCGCCGGGCCGGACAGCCCGCGGTGGGTAAAAAGCAGGCTTTCGCGGAAGCTGACCCCGTTTTCGGCGGTAATCACCGAAGGCACGGAGACGCCGGACAGCACCTGAAGCTGCTCCAGCAGAGGTTTATGCAGGGTAAACGGCACCAGCCCGGCGCGGGTTGGCAGCACCTTCAGGCCAAACTGCTCGGCCACTTTATAGCCGAATGGCGTCGCGCCCAGGCCAGGCATAGACAGGCCGCCGGAGGCGATAACCAATTTTGGTGCCCATACGCTGTCGCCGTTAAGCTCCAGGGTATAACCCTGCTCGTCGCGCTCTATACTCAGCACTTCGCTGCGCAGGCGCATCGTCACCTTCCCCTTCTCGCACTCGGCCACCAGCATGTCGACAATTTGCTGCGCGGAGTCGTCGCAGAACAGCTGGCCGAGAGTTTTCTCGTGCCAGGCGATGCCGTGCTTGCCCACCATGTCGATAAAGTCCCACTGGGTATAACGCGCCAGCGCAGACTTGCAGAAATGCGGGTTCTGGCTGAGATAGGCCGCAGGCTCCACATAAAGGTTGGTAAAGTTGCAGCGTCCGCCGCCGGACATCAGGATTTTGCGGCCCGGCTTTTTGCCATTATCGATAAGCAACACGCGGCTGCCAGCCTGCCCGGCCATCGCCGCACAAAACATTCCCGCTGCACCCGCACCTATAATAATGGCATCAAACTTTTCCACGACCGACTCCCGACTATGCTTAAGGCAACGGATTGTAAAGATACGCGGCTGGTCGCACCAGCTTTAACGTCATTAACAATTGCAGGTGATTGAAAAACAAAATGTAAATCATTCCACCAACTGACCCGAAGGCGACTAATATCAAAAAAAGTCCAGATTTCACTTTGCCGCGGCTGAGGTTGTCTTACATAATGCGCCGCGTTCATGTCCTCAAAATGGCGTAACGTCTATGCTACATTTGTTTGCCGGCCTGGATCTTCATACCGGGCTTTTACTTTTGCTTGCTCTGGCATTTGTGCTGTTCTACGAAGCCATTAATGGTTTCCACGATACGGCCAACGCAGTAGCAACGGTGATTTATACCCGCGCTATGCGATCGCAACTTGCGGTGGCAATGGCTGCGGTATTTAACTTCTTTGGCGTTCTGCTCGGTGGGCTGAGCGTAGCCTATGCCATTGTGCATATGCTACCCACGGATCTGCTGTTAAACGTAGGGTCGGCCCATGGTCTCGCCATGGTGTTCTCTATGTTACTGGCCGCTATTATCTGGAACCTCGGCACCTGGTATTTCGGTCTGCCGGCCTCCAGCTCCCATACGCTTATCGGTGCCATTATCGGTATCGGTTTGACCAACGCGCTGATGACCGGTACCTCGGTAGTCGACGCGTTGAATATCCCGAAAGTTGTCGGTATCTTCGCTTCGTTAATTCTTTCCCCGATTGTCGGGCTGGTGATTGCCGGTGGGTTGATTTTCCTGCTGCGCCGTTACTGGAGCAACACCAAGAAAAAACAGCGTATCCACCTGACTCCGGCCGAACGTGAAAAGCAAGATGGCAAGAAAAAGCCGCCTTTCTGGACGCGTATTGCCCTGATCCTGTCCGCTATCGGCGTGAGCTTCTCGCACGGCGCTAACGACGGCCAGAAAGGCATTGGTCTGATAATGCTGGTGCTGATTGGCGTTGCGCCGGCGGGCTTCGTGGTCAACATGAACGCTTCCGGCTACGAAATCACCCGTACCCGTGATGCGGTGAACAACGTTGAGACTTTCTTCCAGCAACGTCCTGAGCTGCTGAAGAAAGCCACCGGCTCGGAACAGCTGCTCCCTTCCCCGGAAGCAGGCTCAACTGAACCGGCTCAGTTCCACTGCCACCCGGCGAACGCGATTAACGCGCTTGACCGTGCGAAGCTGATGCTGACCGATATCGAAAGCTACGACAAGCTCACCATCGAGCAACGTAGCCAGCTGCGTCGCATCATGCTGTGCATCTCCGACACCACCGATAAAGTGGCGAAGCTGCCGGAAGTGAGCGCCGACGACCAGCGCCTGCTGAAAAAGCTGAAAGGCGATATGCTCAGCACCATCGAGTACGCGCCTATCTGGATTATCCTCGCGGTGGCTCTGGCCCTCGGCCTGGGTACGATGATCGGCTGGCGCCGCGTTGCGACCACTATCGGCGAGAAAATCGGTAAAAAAGGCATGACCTATGCGCAAGGGATGTCCGCGCAGATGACGGCTGCCGTTTCTATCGGTCTGGCGAGCTACACCGGGATGCCGGTTTCCACCACCCACGTTCTCTCTTCCTCCGTAGCGGGGACGATGATTGTGGACGGCGGCGGCCTGCAGCGTAAGACGGTAACCAATATCCTGATGGCCTGGATATTCACCTTACCGGCTTCGATTCTGCTTTCCGGCGGGCTGTACTGGATTGCGCTGCGCTTCGTGTAAGCGGCAGCCAAAAGAAAAGCGGGTCAGGAAACTGGCCCGCTTTTTTTATACTTGTTCATAACCCTGCCCTGATAAAACCTAGTGCCAGATAATCAGCCCAACGAGGCTAATCACCACCAGCCCGCACAACGAACTCGTCAGAATAAACTGGCGACGCAGGCGCTCGCAGCGGCGAATAAACTCCTCATCATGATGGTCCAGATAGCGCTGGCCGTAAATATAACGAACCAGGCGAACCTGTTTACTGGGTTGGCCGTGAGATGTAAAAAAACCGCCGCCGTCGACGTATTGATACAGCAGTGGGTCACATCCGCGCAGCACCACCAATAACGCACGCAGCGAAGAGTAATAACGCGCCATATTTACTACACAAACTACACAAAGCGCCCAGAACAGCGCGACGGTGCTGATCATGTACCCCTCCCGGCGAAGCCCTCGAAGCTCTTGCTCCGGGACAACCGCTCTCCCCGAAAACCCCTGTCAGACAATCCAGCGTGCAATAACCGACGCAGGTCACAGCTTTCTTCCCGCCCGGCTCATTTAATAGTGTAGGAGATCCCTTAATTTTTTTACCACCGCGTTAACCTTTATCAAAGTCACCATAATGATTTTTCGCTTGAATGTAATTGCGGGGTAGCGCATTGACGGGCTGAATAGCTCACTATAAGGTAGAAATACCATCTACAATTTAAGTCTTTAGGTAGGGTGACCGTAGCTCATGCCGCTGCGGTTCAGAAGATGACGGCGAGAGTCATCGATAACTTATGGAAGGAGTAACATTATGGCTTACAAACACATTCTGATCGCGGTAGACCTCTCTCCGGAGAGCAAAGTGCTGGTGGAAAAAGCGGTATCTATGGCGCGCCCATATAACGCGAAGGTTTCCCTGATTCATGTCGATGTAAATTACTCCGATCTGTATACCGGGCTGATTGATGTCAATCTGGGCGATATGCAGAAACGTATTTCCGAAGAAACCCATCACGCGCTAACCGAGCTTTCTACCGGCGCGGGCTACCCAATCACTGAAACCCTGAGCGGCAGCGGCGACCTCGGCCAGGTGCTGGTAGATGCGATTAAAAAATACGATATGGATTTGGTGGTATGCGGCCATCATCAGGACTTCTGGAGCAAGCTGATGTCCTCCGCTCGCCAGCTGATTAATACCGTGCATGTGGATATGCTGATTGTTCCGCTGCGGGATGAAGAAGACGAGTAAGTTTGTTCCCCTCACCCTAACCCTCTCCCCAAAGGGGCGAGGGAACCGGAACGAGCATAAAGCTTCGGTTTTCCCCCTCTTCCCAGAGGGCCAGGAGACTGGAGCGAGCATAAAGCCTCGGTTTTCTCCCTCTTCCAGAGGGCCAGGGAACTGGATCGAGCATAAAGCTTCGGTTTTCCCCCTCTCCCTTTCAGGGAGAGGGCCGGGGTGAGGGTCGCAGCTCACTCAAATCCTGAAAAATCACCATCAACACCCCTTCCTGATTAGCCCACAACTCATTATTCCAGAACCGCCTCACTCGCCACCCTTGCTCATTAAGATACTTCGTTCTTCGCTCATCATAGCCTCTTTGTGCCTCATGCTGCCCGCCGTCCAGCTCTATCACCAGACGCGCAGCGCAGCAGGCAAAATCAACGATATAAGGCCCAAGCGGATGCTGCCGACGAAACTTATACGCGGCAAAGCGCCTGCTGCGGAGTTGATACCACAGCAGGTTCTCTTCGGGAGTCATCTGGCGCCTTAGCTGGCGGGCATTTCGTCTGACTGGCTGCATTGGCCTAAGATGCCAATACAGCCGTGGAGGGGCGAGTAGAAATATTCTTTTCTGCGAGGGACTTTCCAGCGCTTTGCCGATTACTCCGGCGTCCCGGCATAAATATCAAACCGGTGTCCTTTAGTGACCACCGCATTCTGCGTCGCGACATCGGCAAGCGGCGGGGCGTAATCCGGGCGCTTTACCACTACCCTTTTCTTCGCCAGCATTCTCGCAGGCTCCAGCAGCCCGTCCGCATCTTCGTCCGGCCCCACCAGAGACTGAAACACGCGCATCTCTTTCTTTACCAGCGCGCTTTTCTGCTTATGTGGGAACATCGGGTCGAGGTAAACCACGTCCGGACGCGGCGTAATATCGCTTAACGCCGTCAGGCTGGATGCGTGAATTAGCTGGAGCCGCTCCTGTAACCAGCCGCCGATCTCCGCATCCTGGTAACCGCGGCGCAGGCCGTCGTCCAGCAACGCGGCAACAACCGGATTGCGCTCCAGCATGCGCACGCGGCAGCCGACCGAGGCCAGCACGAAGGCATCTCGCCCCAGCCCGGCGGTGGCATCAACCACATCCGGCAAATAGCTGCCTTTAACGCCCACGGCTTTTGCCACCGCTTCGCCACGTCCGCCGCCAAACTTACGGCGGTGCGCCATTGCCCCGGAAACAAAATCAACGAAAATTCCGCCCAGCTTTGGCTCATCGCGTTTGCGCAGTTCAAGATGCTCTGACGTCAACACCAGCGCCATCAGGGCGTCTTCATCATGCTCTAGCTGCCAGCGCTCGCTCAAAACAGTTAAGGCGCCGGAGTCGGCGCCTGCTTCAGTCAGTAAACAAATTTTCACGAGGTGAATTAGCCCTGAATGCCGTAGTGATCCAGCATCGCATCCAGCTGAGGCTCACGGCCACGGAAGCGCTTGAACAACTCCATTGGCTCTTCTGAGCCGCCGCGGGTCAGAATGTTGTCGAGGAACGACTGCCCGGTCTGACGGTTGAAAATACCTTCCTCTTCAAAACGAGAGTATGCATCCGCCGCCAGCACGTCCGCCCACAGGTAGCTGTAATAGCCCGCAGCGTATCCACCGGCAAAGATGTGGCTGAAGGCGTGCGGGAAGCGGCCCCAGCTCGGCCCCGGCACCACGGCAACCTGTTTCTTAATTTCGGCCAGCGTTTGCAGCACTTTTGCGCCCTGCTCCGGGTTAAATTCGGCATGCAGTCGGAAGTCGAACAGCCCGAACTCCAGCTGGCGCAGAATAAACAGCGCGGCCTGGTAGTTTTTGGCTGCCAGCATTTTCTCCAGCAGTTCTACAGGCAGGGATTCACCGGTTTCGTAATGACCGGAGATAAACGCCAGCGCCTCCGGCTCCCAGCACCAGTTTTCCATAAACTGGCTCGGCAGTTCGACCGCATCCCACGGCACGCCGTTGATGCCGGACACGCCTGCGGTTTCGACTTTGGTCAGCATGTGGTGCAAACCGTGGCCGAACTCATGGAACAGGGTGATCACTTCGTCGTGGGTAAACAGCGCGGGTTTGCCGTTGACCGGACGGTTGAAGTTGCAGGTCAGGTAGGCGACCGGCTTTTGCAGCGAACCGTCGGCGCGACGCATCTGGCCTACGCAGTCATCCATCCACGCCCCGCCGCGTTTGTGCTCGCGAGCGTACAGGTCGAGATAGAAGCTACCGCGCAGTTCGCCCTGCTCGTCATACAGCTCGAAGAAGCGCACGTCCGGGTGCCATACGTCGATATCTTTGCGCTCTTTGGCGGTAATGCCGTAGATGCGTTTTACCACTTCGAACAGGCCGTTAACCGCCCGCTCTTCCGGGAAGTACGGGCGCAGCTGTTCGTCGCTGATGCTGTAAAGATGCTGTTTCTGTTTTTCGCTGTACCAGGTGATGTCCCACGGCTCCAGCTCTTCAACGCCGTAATGCTCTTTAGCGTAGGCACGCAGCTGAGCCAGCTCGGCTTCACCCTGCGGGCGGGCGCGTTTTGCCAGGTCAGACAGGAACTCCAGCACCTGCTGCGGGTTTTCCGCCATTTTGGTGGCGAGAGATTTTTCAGCGTAGTTGCCAAAGCCCAGCAGCTGAGCCAGTTCGTGGCGCAGAGCCAGAATCTCTTCCATCACCGGGGTGTTGTCCCACTTCCCGGCATTCGGCCCCTGGTCAGACGCACGAGTGGAATAAGCGCGGTACATCTCTTCGCGCAGCGCGCGGTTATCGCAGTAGGTCAGCACCGGCAGGTAACTTGGGATGTCCAGCGTCAGCAGCCAGCCGTCCTGCTCTTTGGCTTCGGCCTGGGCGCGGGCGGCGGCAAGCGCGCTTTCCGGCATACCCGCAAGCTCGGCTTCGTCGGTAATCAGCTTGCTCCAGCCCATGGTGGCGTCGAGCACGTTGTTGCTGTAGGTAGAACCCAGCTCGGACAGGCGGGCAGAAATCTCGCCGTAGCGCTGCTGCTTATCCTTCGGCAGGCCAATACCGGACAGTTCGAAGTCGCGCAGGGCGTTATCCACCGCTTTCTTCTCGGCAAGGCTCAGCTTCGCGTAGTTCTCGCCGTCGCGCAGGTCACGGTAGGCGTTATACAGCCCTTCGTGTTGCCCAACCCAGGTGCTGTATTCGGACAGCAGCGGCAGCGTTTCTTCATAGGCTTCGCGCAGCTCCGGGCTGTTCTGTACCGAGTTCAGGTGGCTGACCGGCGAGAACAGGCGCCCGAGACGATCGTCCACTTCCGCCAGCGGCTGAACCAGGCTCTGCCAGCTGTAAGGTGCGCCCTGGGCGACCACGCTTTCCACCGCCGCACGGCAGTCGGCCAGCGCTTTGCTTACGGCCGGGACAACGTGCTCAGGTTTGATGGAGGAAAACGGCGGCAGCTCGAAAGGAGTCAACAATGGATTGGTCATAAGCGCGTTCCTGATTAAAAGGGAGAGTGAAGCGCTCAAGCGGCGCTTTGTGCATGGGATCTAGCATGGGGTTAAGTGTAGCGAATTTCAATCCCGGGCGTTGCGCATTACCGGTATCAGTTTACTGATTTAAAAGGGGCAACAAGGTTGCCCCGGGCAGGAAATTAGTGAGCCTTCTGCGCCATTGCGTAAGCGGCAGGCAGGTTCAGGCGCTGCCAGAACTGCTGGTCAGGCGTGGTGCCGGACAGCGGGTAGCCGGCCGGCAAGGCGGTTTTCACCATCAGGTCGCGGCGCTGGGCGGCGGAGAGCTTAGGCAGCGCGGCTTCCAGCAGCACTTCGGCACCCTGCGGCACCTTAAGCGTTTGCTTCTCGCCCTTCTGCTGCGGCAGGTCGTAAGTCATGGTGAAGCGATAAAGTTCTTTCATCCCTGGCGCACGGTAAGGATCGTCTTTAGCGGAAGATTTCGCACATTCGGCCAAAGAAGTGCCGCACTCTTTCTCCAGCGCGGTGCGCAGTTGAACACGGGCTTCGTTAAACAGCGCGCGGTATTTCGGGTCGTTCAGATAGTTAGCCACGTTGCGCTGGGCCACCATGCGGGAACCCATTACGTCGAGCGGGTAATGCACGCCCAGTACGATGCGCGAGTAGCCGTAACGCGCTCCACGTTCGACCAGCGAGTCGAAGCGTTCAGGAACCATCTGCGCCATCAGCAGCGCATCGGTATAGCCGGTATTGGTGTGGCCGCTCGGGAACGAGCCGCCGTCTGCGGTGTACGGCTTGTTATCTTTAATCACCACGTCGTCCGGCACCAGATGAATGGTGTTGCCGGAGATCAGGAACGGGCGCGGGTTGTTAAAGTGTTTCTTCGCCGCGCTGGTGCTGACTTCAGAGGCTTTAATCAGCGCTGCGGCCTTGCTCAGCTCGCCTTTATCGTAGGCGGCCAGGAAAGCTTTGCCCAGGCGAGGCCCCATGGCGTCGCTCAGAAAATAGAGATGGTTAATACCCTCTGCGTCTGCCAGCGCCTGGTGGCGGGAAGCCTGCACGGCATTCAGGTTAATGCTGGTGACGGTTTCGAGGTTTGGCTTAATCACGGAGTCCGGCAGCTTGCTGAACGCGGAGAGCAGCTCAATACCGGCTTTCTGGTTCGCTTTAGTCTGGAAGTCATAACCGCTGGCCTTCAGCCATGCGGTATCCGCCAGTTTCTTGCTTTGCTTAGCCTTATCCAGCTGGTCGCGCGTCAGCTTATCCGCATCGCCTTTCAGCGCGGCACGCAGCGCCGTGAGGGACTGGCTTTCCAGTTCGTCAAAGCTCTGGCTGCTATTCGCCGGGGTGACGGTATTGGCTATCGCCGCTGCCTGAGGTAAAGAGACATCCTTCGCCAGCGCGGGGACGGCCACGGCCAGCGCAGCAGCCAGTATTGAGAGACGGAGTTTCATTATTTTTCCTTTTATTCAAACGATTACCTTGCCTGGCTGCGACGCTATCCTGGTAATTTGACGCTTTTATGACACATTTATGTTTTGAAACGCTTTCGCCCCAATTGAAACAGCGCCGCGTCCGGGCGGTAATCTGCCGCAATCTGCGGTAAACTGTGGGAAATTTGTTTTCTTATTTGCGGAACTCCAGCCCCCATGCTCAGCTATCGTCACAGCTTCCACGCCGGTAACCATGCCGACGTACTGAAACACACCGTTCAAAGCCTGATTATTGAATCGTTAAAAGAGAAGGAGAAACCGTTTCTCTATCTCGACACCCACGCAGGCGCCGGTCGTTACCAGCTGAGCAGCGAGCATGCGGAGCGCACCGGAGAATATCTGGAAGGCATCTCCCGCATCTGGCAGCAGGACGATTTGCCCGCCGAGCTTGAGGCCTATATTGGCGCGGTGAAGCACCTGAACCGCAGCGGCAACCTGCGCTATTACCCTGGCTCCCCGCTAATTGCGCGCCACCTGCTGCGCGAGCAGGACAGCCTGCAGCTGACCGAGCTGCACCCGTCTGACTTCCCGCTGCTGCGCTCCGAGTTCCAGAAAGACGCCCGCGCCCGCGTTGAGCGTGCCGACGGCTACCAGCAGTTGAAGGCGAAACTGCCGCCGGTTTCCCGCCGTGGCCTGATCCTTATCGACCCGCCGTATGAGATTAAAACCGACTACCAGGACGTGGTAAAAGGCATTGCAGAAGGCTACAAGCGTTTTGCCACCGGCACCTACGCGCTGTGGTATCCGGTCGTACTGCGTCAGCAAATTAAACGCATGCTCCGCGAGCTGGAAGAGACCGGTATTCGCCGCATTCTGCAAATTGAGCTGGCGGTGCGCCCGGACAGCGACCAGCGCGGCATGACCGCCTCCGGCATGATTGTTATCAACCCGCCGTGGAAGCTTGAGCAGCAGATGACAAACGTGCTGCCGTGGCTGCACAAGAAGCTGGTTCCTGCCGGTACTGGCTCGACGACGCTGAGCTGGGTTGTGCCGGAATAACGGCCGTCCCTTTCACAGTAATTGGTAGAACCTTTATCCCGGCGCGCTACAATCGCGCCTTATTTTCGACTCAAAAGGGAAACATCATGACCAAACATTATGACTACCTCGCCATTGGCGGCGGCAGCGGCGGTATCGCCTCGATTAACCGTGCGGCAATGTATGGGAAGAAATGCGCACTGATTGAGGCGAAAGATCTCGGCGGCACCTGCGTGAACGTGGGTTGTGTACCGAAAAAGGTCATGTGGCATGCGGCACAAATCGCCGAGGCGATTCACAACTACGGCCCGGATTACGGCTTTGATACCACGCTGAACCACTTCGACTGGGACAAGCTTATTGCCAGCCGTACCGCATATATCGACCGCATTCACGCCTCTTACGACAACGTATTAGGTAAAAACAAAGTTGACGTTATTCGCGGCTTTGCAAAGTTTGTGGATGCCCACACCGTTGAAGTGAACGGTGAAACCATCACCGCAGACCATATTCTGATTGCCACCGGCGGCCGCCCAAGCCACCCGAACATTCCGGGTGCGGAATACGGCATCGACTCGGACGGCTTCTTTGAGCTGCCGGGCCTGCCTAAGCGTGTTGCCGTTGTTGGCGCAGGTTACATCGCGGTAGAAATCGCAGGCGTGATTAATGCCCTGGGTTCTGAAACTCATCTGTTCGTGCGCAAGCATGCGCCGCTGCGTACTTTCGACCCGTTAATCGTCGAAACGCTGCTGGAAATTATTGAAACAGAAGGCCCGACGCTGCACACCAACGCTATCCCGAAAGCGGTAGTGAAGAACGCAGACGGCAGCCTGACGCTTGAGCTGGAAGATGGCCGCGCTGAAACCGTCGATACCCTGATTTGGGCGATTGGCCGCGAACCGGCTAACGACAACTTCAACCTGCAGGTGACCGGCGTTGAGCTGGATGAAAAAGGCTACATCAAGGTCGATAAATTCCAGAACACCAACGTGGCTGGCATCTACGCCGTGGGCGATAACACCGGCGCCGTTGAGCTGACTCCCGTTGCGGTAGCGGCCGGTCGTCGTCTGTCCGAGCGCCTGTTTAACAACAAACCGGACGAGCACCTGGACTACAGCAACATCCCAACCGTCGTGTTCAGCCACCCGCCAATCGGCACCGTTGGCCTGACCGAACCGCAGGCTCGCGAGCAGTACGGCGAAGACAACGTGAAGGTGTATAAATCTTCCTTCACGGCGATGTACACCGCCGTGACCTCTCACCGCCAGCCGTGCCGCATGAAGCTGGTTTGCGCTGGCCCCGAAGAGAAAATCGTCGGCATCCACGGCATTGGCTTCGGCATGGACGAAATCCTGCAGGGCTTTGCGGTGGCGCTGAAAATGGGTGCGACCAAAAAAGACTTCGACAACACCGTGGCTATCCACCCGACCGCGGCGGAAGAGTTTGTCACAATGCGTTAATGGTTTAATGCCATGAAGTAAGATGAAAGAAGCTCACCCCGGTGAGCTTCTTTTTTTTCGCTAAATGAGCGGCTTGCGCAGCAGGCCTTCCAGCACCTTCAGGGGAGAGTGCTGCGGGCTTTGCATCGAATCCACCGGCAGCAAGAACGTCTGCTCCAGCATAAACTGCCCGCCCATTGCCGCGTGCGGCGTCTGGTCGGAGAAACAGATCCAACTGCTGCCAGCCGGGAACTCAATGGCCACCTGCGGTCCCTGTTTCTGGTAATCAGCATCAGCTTTCATCGCATCGTGCATTTGCAGCATCAGGTGGTCGTAATGGCTGCGGCGGCTTTTGGTGATCCCAACAGCATTTTGCAGCCAGCTGCTTACCGGGGAATAGTTTTTCAGCCGCGGCAAAAAACGCTCCGCCAGCGTCGGGAATGCTTCACCTACGCGCCAGCTGCGGCCTTCGCCAGTTGGATTGATGTTGGTAAAGATTCGCAGGATGCGCTCGCCGTAGTTAGGCCGGGAGGGGAAAGCATCCACATGCAGGCGACTGTCATCTTTACGCCAGGAAGTGCTCCGCGTCCATTGCGTAACCGGGTGCAGCCGCAGGCTGTTGGTTGGCGTATGCAGCGCCTGCTGATATTCCGGCAGAATAGAACCGATCAACTGGAGGCAGGATTGATAGTGGCGCTGTAATAAAGCCCGTACCGCGGGTTCCTGCTCAGCCACGGCGACGCCGGTTAACTTATCCTTCAGCGGTTGGTAACTGATGTTCTTACGCTTAGGGTCAACAACGGCGGGGTTAAGGAGCGCCTGTTCATGCGCCGTTAGCGTGAAGGCCAGCTGCGGCAGGAAAATGACTTTGCCCTGCTCGAGCTCGCTAACGGCGGAGTCGGGCTGGTCGGCTCCCCAGTGAGAAAGCGCGTGAGTATGAGTGGCGGCATTAAGCGATATATTTATATCCGACATAGCAATATCCTTGCGGAATATCCGGATGTATTTATTTCGCAGGTGAATATCCGGAACGTTTTATTTGAGAAATATAAGCGAATGAATCCGCCACAGATGGGCAGATTCAGGCATAACAGGGAATACTGCCAGTATAGTAACAACCCAATTTCAATATTAAACAAAACCTAAACACCGCATCCAACACCCAATAAAAGCGCACAAAATCATAAAGTAACGCTAAGTGAATATTTCACCGGGAAATACAGGATTTAAATTATTTAAGAATTCATTATCAAATAATGCTAAAAATAATAAAGGCCTGTTATTCAGGCCATTTATTATTATCACGCATCTGTAAAAAAGTATTCAGGCGAAACTTCAGCTTTTCCAGCTGCGTGGCGGCGGCCTCATTTCGGGCATTAACCGTTATGTCCGGCCAGGGGTGTCCGCCGTCATCAAGCCACATTGTCCGTTAGTCATCTATCGACGCAGCGTACAACGGCAACCTGGAATCAGCGTTGATCGACATTCAACTTCAAAGGTTCAGCGCCTGCTACAGAAAATTCACAACAAATACATATGAATAGTTATGATATATCCTTGTAACAAAAAGCTACAATTTTAATTATCTTTAAAATCAAACAATTCACCGCTCAAATATTCACCAGATGAAAATAATCTTTTCCCTGTTAAAAGACTCCTCTTAGAATACGCCCCGCCACACCGGGAAAGACAAACTAATAATAAGTTTCAACAACATAATTTATCGCGCAACGATAAGCCCCAACAGGCCTCTAACCCGGCTTCGCGGGGTTTATTTTTGCAACACCAAACCAATGATTTTATATAAAACAGACTGATACATCATGCACAAGCAAAAATACCTGCCTGCGGCCGCCGCATTACTGTTTAGCCCGGCGCTGTTCGCTTCGAGCAATTTTAACTTTTCACCAGATGCCGTAACCGCTGATATTTCTACCGGAGTATTGAACGGGGAATCCAAAGAGCTTGTTTATAATCAAGATCATGGAAGTAAATTAAGTGAGTTGAAATGGAAAATTAAAAATACCCCTATTATAAAGGGCGGTATTAGCTGGGATGCACAGCGCTATATTACCCTCAACGCTAACGGCTGGACGACCCTGGCCTCTCGCGGTTCACATATGTCGGACTACGACTGGCAAACCCCGGGCCAGAGCCACTGGAGTGACAAATCTACCCACCCCGACACCAGCCTGAATTACGCTAATCAGTTCGATCTCAACCTGACGGGCTGGGTTCTGAAAGAGCCAACATATAATTTTGGGGTCACCACCGGCTACCAGGAAACCCGCTACAGCTGGACGGCGAGAGGCGGCTCATATGACTATTTTAATGGCGCGCTTATCGGCGAATTCCCGAAAAATAAACCAGGCATTGGCTACAGCCAGAAATTTAGCCTGCCCTATATCGGCCTGACCGGCAGCTACCGTTACCAGGATTTTGATTTAGCGACACAATTTAAATTTAGCCCGTGGGTTAATGCCCGTGATAATGATGAGCATTATATGCGCCAGCTCAGCTTTAGCGAAAAAGGCAGCAACTCTAATTATTACTCGGCTACCGTTTCTGCCGGTTATTACGTCACGCCAAATGCCAGAATTTATACTGAATTAACCTGGACGCGTTTCGCAGAAGCCAAAGCATCAACCAGGACCTATGATAATAAAACCGGTGAAAGCTGGTATCAGGGCGGTGATGCAGCAGGCCTGAGTAACGAGAGCTATACCTATGGCGTAGGTATTCAGTACCGCTTTTAAATGCCGATAAGGGTCTGCCGCAAGCAGACCCTTATTGTTAATAAGCGCCTGATTATCTCGCACACTGAATCACGTTCCTGCGCGGTATTACGATTAACGAAGAGTTTGAGCAGCCCGCAGGCCGCTCTGCACGGCTAGCGCATCGCGTTGTATATCGCCTGCTGGATTTTCACCGTCTGCTCGTCTACCGGGACCGCGTCCAGCCCCTGCGCTTTTGCTTCTGCGGCACGTTGTTTTTGCGCTGCAAAGCGTATTTGGGCACGATCAACTTCTTCTTTCTGGCGCTTAACTGCCGCATCAGAACTACAGAAGACGGCCAAAAACTGCTTTCTTAGAGAAGTGAGCTTTTGCCCATTTTTCATGCCCAGCTCTGTAGAGCCAATCAGGCGGCGGCACGGGCGCGCCTCATCCATTTGCGGGCGATATTGCAACAAAATAGTCAGCACATCCCGGTAATCTGCCGCCAGCGCCTGCTCGGCAAAATAGACCTTCCAGTTCATTCCACCCTGCATAAACAGCCGCACAATACGCGTATCGTTGCGGTTGATGGCCGCCCGCAGATTATTTTCATCCCAGGTGATGCCCATATTCGCCAGCATATCCCGCGGGCTATTGTATTCCGGCCGCTCTTTAGCCTGAACCACAGTGCTGACTACCGGCGCTGCCGCCGCAATTTCAGGCTTGCCGGAGATCTCACTCAACATATACAGGCCAAGCACCGCAACAGCCACAACGGCTACGCCGACCACGGACCATAGCGCAGTAGAAATAACGCCGGTCGTATCCTGCTGTTTTTTAACGCCGCGAGGATCGTAGCGCTCGATAGAATCCCTGATTTCTTCGGCGTCCCCTCCCTGCGCGGAATGGTTTTTACGAGCCAGCTCGAGGTAGCTCTGTAGCGCGGTATTATCGGCCTCAAGCAGCCCCGCCGGGTTCACTTTGCTGCGCCCCTCGCTAAAGGCTTTCTGCACCGCAGAGCTAATTTCGCCGTAATAGTTGTCCAGCAGCGCGACCTGAACGGTGGTCAGCGGCTGTTTGTGCATCAGGTCGTTACGGATCTGGCGAACGCCATCGAGGAAGATTTGCAGGGTTTTGCGCTGGTCGATAAGAAAACCGAGCTGAGGCGCGCCCCGGTAAAGTTTGGCGTAATGATGGGCAAACTCTTTTTTATCCACCACCAGCAGCGCCAGCTCGCTAAACTTCATGCCGCTAAGCACATCACCCCGCTCGCCCCGCTTCAGCCAGCGGCGAACCTTATCGGCCCCAAACTGCGATTTTAGCTGATTAACCAGCTCCGCCTCGCTGCCCCAGGCCTGGTTCACCAGCCCTTTGAGAATCAGTTCTATGCCGCGCATCTGGCGCTGTGCGCCCTGCTGTAGCCCGTCTACGTCGGAAGACAGCTCGGTAGAATAGCCCAGCAGCGGCTGTTTAAAGCGAACGTACTCAAGGTAGCTGCAAAAACGCAGCGCGGCGAGAAGCTGATTCTGGGTGACTTCCTGCCCGCTCTCATACTGCGGCACCAGCTGTTGCAGATGGCGCAGCAGCAGCGTGAATTGAGAAATTTCAGAGTCGTTAAGATTAAGCCTTTTTGCCACCGCACCCCAACTGCCAAGCGCCATTCGCGCCTGCTCCAGTTGCTGAAAAAACCATTGCGGATCTTTGCCTTCGGCGGCACGAATGTTCAGTAACGGCAGGATCTGTAGCGAGGCCTGACGAATAATCCCGAGGCAGGTTTCAAAGTGCTCCCGCATCTGCAATGTTGCGCTGCTCATGATCGTCCTTTGTCGATGTCCGGCATAGCGTTGCCGAACGCAGAAAAAACTGCATTTTTCCGCCCCAGGCGGCTATTTTTTATGGTTATTCACGCTAAGGCCAAACTTCGCCATTAGAGCCGAGTGTAGAACAAGCAAACGACAATCAATGGCGATAAAAAGAGCAATTTACTCAGGCATTTTCCATTGCACAGCCCACAATCTCTCCGAGCGTTTTCAACGCCGCTTCGGTTGCGGGATTGAACGGCAAAGCATAGTTCAGCCGCAGGCAGTTGCGATACTTCCCGGAGGCGGAAAACAGCGAGCCGATGGCGATATGAATTTTTTCCTCGCGCAGCGCCCTGCCGAGGCGCACGGCATCCACGTTTTCCGGCAGCTCAATCCACATAATAAAACCGCCCTGAGGACGGCTGACGCAGATGCCGCAAGGGAAATAATGCCGCACCCAGCAGGTGAACAGATCGAGATTGCGCTGGTAGTGCAGGCGCATACGCCTGATGTGGCGATGATAGTGGCCGTTGCGGATAAATGCCGCCACCGCCTGTTGCGTAAAGGTGGCGCTGCTGCCGGTGCCGATGTATTTCATATGCAGCGCCCGGTCGAGGTAGCGCCCCGGCACTATCCAGCCCACGCGCAGGCCTGGCGCAAGCGTTTTGGAAAACGAACTGCACAACAGCACGCGGCCATCCACATCGAGGGATTTAATCGTCATCGGGCGCGGGTATTCATAGGCCAGCTCGCCATACACATCATCTTCAATAATCGCGATGTCAAAACGCTGGGCAAGGTTAAGCACCGCTCTTTTGCGGGCATCCGGCATGATAAAGCCGAGCGGGTTATTGCAGTTAGGGACTAAAAATACGGCCTTAATTGGCCACTGTTCCAGCGCCAACTCCAGTGCTTCTACGCTGATCCCGGTGACAGAATCCGTAGGGATTTCAACCACCTTAATACCGTAACCGCGCAGCATCTGCATGGTGCCGTGAAACGAAGGCGACTCCACCGCCACAATATCTCCCGGTTCGCATACCGCGCGAATAGCAATCGACAGCGCTTCATGGCAGCCGTTAGTGACCACAATATCGTCGACGTTAATCACGCAGTTGCTGTCCAGCATCAGGCGCGCAATCTGCTCCCGCAGCGCTTTTACGCCGTACATGCCGTCGTAGGCCAGCATATCCGCTTCCTGGTACTGCGCCAGCCGCCCCATTTCCCGCCACAACGGCTTGATGGTTGACTGCGTGAGGTCCGGAGAACCGCTGCCAAAAGCCACCAGCTCGCAGTCCTGTCTGGAATTTACCAGTTCCAGCACCGCATCCCACTGCGTGACCTCTACCGGGCGCTGCACCGGGCGGGTCAGGGGTGGCACCGGCGGCACGGCTTTGCGCGGTGCCACAAAATAGCCGGAGCGCGGCTGGGGAGAAATCAACTGCTGATCTTCCAGAATATGGTAAGCCTGCTGGACGGTGCTGATACTAACGCCGTGTTCGCTGCTCAGGCTGCGAACCGAAGGCAGGCGCTCACCGCTTTGATATAAGCCCTGCTCAATACGCTCCGCCAGCAGCGTGGCAAGATGTTGGTAACGCGTCATGCTGTATCCTCACCCGGAACCATACAGAAGGAAAAATCAGTACAGAATGTGCAAAAAAATGCCATTCAACCGCTGTTTTAGCGCTTCTGTATGTTAAAGAAAAGTAATTTCTGAATCTGTCTGCTTTTAGCCCGCTGGCGGATGATAGCTCCCGGAGCAACAGCGAGGAGCAACATCATGGGCTTTGATGAAAATCACCACCGCAGGCCGTTTCACGGTCTGGTTATGCTTTACCAGTATTTCCGCCGTATCAGGCAGCGCCGCCAGACGGTACGCGCCCTTCGCGAGTTAAGCACGGAGCAGCTCAGGGATATGGGGTTAACAAGGGATGACTTATCGCGCTGGGAGTGAAGACTAAGCGGTGCCTCAGGGCTGGCGCCGCTTTTTATTTACTGCTATCAAAGAGGCTACTAAGACGATAAAAAAATAAGGAGCCCGATGCACATTCTGACCCCTCGCCTGACCCTGAGCCAGGTAACCGAACAGGACTGGCCGTTTTTCTGCTACCTGCAACAGCACCCGGACGTCATGCGCTATATCGATGAAGCGCGCCCTGAGGCCGAAATTCGCCGTGTCTTCGACTTACGCCTGCCCGAGTGGCTGCCGGAAAGCCGCCACTGGCTCAGCCTGGTCATGCGGCACCAAAAAACCGGCGTGCCGATAGGCATTACCGGGTTTGTTCGCCGCGAGGACGGCATAGCGGAAGTCGGTTTTATACTCGACCCGGCATTTCACGGGCAGGGCTACGGATATGAATCGCTGTATGAGGTTTGTGCTTTTGCATTCGCCGAAATCGGCATTCGTAAGCTAATAGCGACCGTGACGGCGGGAAATATCCCGTCAAGAAAAGTGCTGGAGAAAGCAGGATTTCAGCTTGAAGGCACGCTGCGGGAGAATTACTGGCTGGGTGAAAGCTGGCAGGATGACTGGATCTTTGGCCTGCTCGAGAGAGAATTCAGATAAAACACGGGCCGCGCAAGGCGGCCCATACAGCGTGATTTGTCTTTACGGCTTAGTTGTAGATTTCAGCAACGCCATACAGTTTGTTATCGCCACCGGCAGAGATGATGCGGATAGATTTCGCGCCAGCCTGCTCGGCTTTTTGCTGTAACTGATGTTGTAGGCTATCCAGGTTAGAAGCGCCGCTAGCGGACACGGTACCCAATTTCTGGCTGCCTGCCTGCTGAGTTTCAGCGGCAAAACCGGAGAAGGAAGCGGCGAGAGTCAAAACTACGGCAAAATATTTGATGCTTTTCATGATGGTCACCCTTAATGTTTGGTTTCAGAGAAGGCTGACTGCCTTCGATGAAATAAGAATAGCGCCGGGCAACTTCGTTTGTTAGCGGAACAATTCGCTTATCTTATTCAAAATTACTGAAAAAAATTAATCACTAAGGCTAACCGGGAAATGGCCTCACGCCGGGAACCGCCGCAAGGCCATGATGGACGGGATCACCAGCTCCAGCGCACGCCGACATTACCGGTAACAATGCGCTGATGCTCGCCGCCAAGATTGGTGAGGTAACCTGTAGTGGCGTAGAGGCTGCCGTTCTGGCTCACCTGCGCCACCAGCCCGGCGCCGACCTGCCCGGCGGTTTGACCAACCTGATTCGTCAGGGTGGTGCTGGCATCAAAGTCTGTTTTGTCATCCTGGCCAAACGAGCGCAACACGTTAAGGCGCAGGTACGGTTTCCAGCTAATGCCGCCTGCGTCAAACGCCCATTGCAGCCGCGTCCCCACCCGCCCCTGCCAGACATTGCCATTATTCCAGCGGACGTCAGACACGCCGTCGTTCAACGAGTCCAGAGAGGTTCTCTGCCACACCAGCTGCGCCTGAGGCTCAAGCGTTAAGCCCTCACTCAGCGTGAAAGGCAGCCCCGTTTCTACCGAGCCGGTGATGGCGTTGCCGTCGGCAGAGCCGCTCACGCCATTGTTAGAGCTGGTGTTCAGGCGTAGCACGCTGCCCATTAACACCGCGTCGGTATACCAGCCGGAAGGTGCGACCCGCGTCCAGTAGCCGCCGTAGTTGTAGTTATTGAGCTGCAACTTGCCTACGCCCATGCCCTGTTTTGCCAGCGCAAAACCGCCTACATCGCCGGTGGCTCTTGAGAAGCCAAACAATACGCCCGCATGGTTGCTGGCCCCGCCGTCTTCGGTGCTGGCGTATAGATCCTGCCCGAGCTGTAGTCCCCACAATGTGCCATTGAAGGAAGGATTAACGTCGCCGCTTTGGCGAATATCCGCGTGGCTGCCCCAGCTACGTGCCCAGAAGGCCGGGGCCTTATTATTGCCGCCGAGCAGGCTCTGCTCGCCCTGTCGGTCATGGAAGGTGTCGATTTGTTGTAGGTTAAGCTGGCGCGCGACCGCAGGCGCTTCGACATAGAGCGGGACTTCAGGCCGGTAAACATTTAGCGTCTCGCCGCCGCCGGATGTCTCATCTCCTTTTCCTGCCTCAATAATGGAGTCAGGCGTCCCTTCTCCCGGCGTAATCGGGGTCACGGTTTCCGGAGGCGTTGGCGTGCCTTCATCCGGTGGAACGGGCACGACGGGCTGAACAACAACAGTATTACGCAGATACCAGCTATTACTGCTGCCATCCGAAACCCCGCCCTTTGCAAGATAATAAGAATACGCCCCGGCGCTGATGGTTCCGCCGGACAGGTGGAAGGCGTTTGCCGCGCTGGTCGCGCCGTTGATAGCCTGCACAACCTGGATCCCGTCCGCATTGGTTTGCGCCCCGACGCCGCCGCTGTTGGTCACTTGCAGCGTGCTGCTGCCCGAAGCGCCACCGCCGCTGAGGATAAGCTTGTCGGATGCGGCTCCGTCGCCCGCCAGCACCGAATTTAGCGCAAGGACGCCATTCTGCCCGACGTAATTACCCGCGACGGTCAGACTATTTCCCACCCCGCTACCGCCGAGCTGGACTAACCCGGCGTTGCTCAGATTGCCGTTAATCTGGAAGTTGCCCAGTGCGCCGCTGGCCTGCGATGGCAGCGCGTTAGCCACGGCTATCGTGCCGTTATTGGTTACGTCGCCGTTCACCGTACCATAGCCGCCAAGCGTAGCCCCGGAGGCAACCGTTGCGCCGCTGGCAAGCGAAGCGGAGGCATGAGCACTATCTCCGAGCAGCAGCGTTCCTGCGCTGACGTTGGTGCCTCCGGTATAAGTGTTAACGCTATTGAGTACTAAGGTGCCGCCTCCCGCTTTTTCCACCGCTCCGCTGCCGCTGATAGCGCCCGAATATTCACCCTGATTATTTTGCAGGAAGCGCACCAGCCCGCTGTTGTTTACCGACAGCGGCAGGTTGGCCGAGTTGGCCTGCAAGGTCGCTCCGTTGCTCACCGCTGCCGTTACCGAGGCGGTGGTGGTGCCCAGCGTTCCGGTTAAGTCGAGCGTGCCTTTTTGGATTAACGCCGTAGTGAATGCCCCGGTTCCGGCCCAGGTCCAGTCGCTGCCCGTCATATTCAGCGTCTGAAAGTTGGTAAAGGCGCTATCCGCCGTGCCGGTCCCTTCCAGCGTGACGGAGTTGTTACCCCTTCCGCCGTCGGCCAGGCCGACAATCTGCGAACCGGTCTGAAGGATCAGCGAAATGCTGCCGTTGCCGCTCAGGATAGCCGTCCCGCTTCCACCCTGAATCAATCCGGCATTGGTGATGGTGATATTGCCGTTGGTGGAGCGAATACCGATCCCGTTATTACTGATTATCTGCCCACCCGCCAGGTTATTAATGGTGGTGTTAAAGCTGCTGCCGAGCGTATTCGCCACCACGCCGTCAACGCTGCCGCTTGAGGACGCCGTTCCTTTTGACTGAATCAGCCCGCTGTTATTCAGCGTGGCATTGTTGCCCTGCAAAAATACCGTTGGCGCGTCTCTGCCCGTGGTGGTCAACGTCCCGCTGTTATTAACCGTACCGCTCCCGCCCAGCAATGAAATAGCCCTGGCGTTGTTGCCAGAGGTCGTTACCGTCCCGGTGTTGGTAATCGTATTCCCCGAAGCTCCGGGGTTACTTTGCCCCCAGGCGGCGGTCATGCCGTAGGAATTATTGCCGCTGGTGGTAATTGTTCCGTTATTAATCAAAGTGTTGTTATTACCGTTAGCGGCCATACCGTCGTTGTAAGCGCCCGTAGTGGTCAGCTTTCCCGCCGCCCCGTTGGTCACGGTATTGTCGTTATTGGTGCCAATCAGCAGCGCGCCACGGTTAGCTACCCCGGTACCGTCTCCGGATAAAGTTAACGCACCGTTATTGGTGATAGCGCTGGAAGTGTCGACGGAAAATGGGGTGGGCGAAGTGCCCAGCGTGTAGCTGCCCGAAGCGGTTGAATCGATATTGAGAGTGACATTGCTACTGCCGGTGACGGCAACAACCGGGGGCGTATTTGCGCCGCTACAGGTCACGGAAGTGCCGCTTGCAGGCGCAACGGAGGTACAGGCCGCGCTAACAGCGCCGGTGAAACCAGCAAAACAAACGGGAACCAGAGTGAGGGCTTTTATTTTCATGTTTTCTCTCGCATCAAGAAAGATAAACAAATTTCAGCAGGTTGAGTTGGCAGTCCCTGCCATTACGTCATGAGAGAAAAGGGGATATTTCCTGTATGACCCTGAACGTTATTCGGGGCGCAAAGAAGCATCACCCGGCTCTTAAATATAGAGTCGGGTGATAATTTGTGAGAATTTTCTACTAAATTTTTCCGGTTTATTTCACCGAAAAGAGAGCGCTATCAGAAATCGATGCGGGAGAAGCCGGTCATTTCGGTCAGTTCCATCTCGCGGCCCAGGGCCGTCATCGGATGAACAATCACCAGGCCACGCACGCTCTTCTTGAACTTGCCCATGTCGGCCTGCTCTTTCTTGGTAATCGGGCGTTTAAACGGCATCGCCATCAGTTTCTGGGCTTCTTTGCTCAGCTTCTGGTTACGCACCGCCTGCAGGCGGGCAATTTCAATTTCCAGCTTCTGCTTCTCTTTATCCAGCTCGGCGTATTTTTCCGCCTCGTTGATCAGGTGCAGTTCTGGCATTTCGTGACGGATGGCGTCCAGACGATCGCTGAGACGTTTAATTTCTGCTTTTTCGATTTCTTTCATTTTTGACTAACCGTGAATAAATTGCTTTGCGGCAAGGATACACCATTCGGCGTAAGAGGGCGAAAGAGGACTGAAGCCGGGGCTATTTCTTGAAAGCTTTTTTTAAGCTGATCCGCGAGATCAGCTCGGTCAGGGAAAGTACCATCGTGGAGCGGACAATTTGCATGTAGCGCTGCCGCTGCATCGCCAGCAGCTCCGGGTCGCTGCCGTCAACAAAGGTCGGCGTCGGCGGCATCGCCGCTACGCAGTGCAGCTCGCCAAACGGACCAAGAATTTCGTCGTCGGTAAAGCTGTACTCATTGCCGTCGTGATTAAGCTCTTCGCGTAAAGCCATTAGCAGCTCGCAGTCTTCATACTCGGCGCGGTTCAGCACGCCCAGCCCGTAGATAAGCTTCAGGCGCACCGACAGGTCGCCCAGCGGCCCGTCGCCATCCAGCAGCGGTTCCACCGCGTATTTCACCGCGTAGTCATCTTTACGGAACACCTGGAGCACCAGAATATTCACCGCTTCGGTCAATAATTCGACGGCAGCAATCAGCAGGCTACGGACGGTTTTGCCGGCATTAAGACGCTCAAGCACGCGGTTTTCAAAGGCCTGGGTTTCTTCCATTTTTGCCTGCATCACTAAAAATGTTTCAGGAGCGGCGTCCACCGCTCCTGCATAGGGTTACGCTATGGCGTTATACGCCTTCACCGCCTCGGTAACGGCTTCGCTATTGGCATCCAGACCAGAGACTTCTGCCAGCGCCGCCTGCGGGCCTTTATCCGCCAGCAGTTGCTTCAGCTCCTGAGCCTGCGGGTCCTGCTCGCTGTGGTAGTGCATCGCCGCCGCAATCCCTTTGATCAGGTTGGCGTGGCCTAAACCGTACTCAAGGGTGCCGAGCAGCGGTTTCACCAGGCGGTCCCCGGCGCTGAGTTTACGCAGCGGCTGGCGGCCAACGCGTTCCACATCGTCTTTCAGATAAGGGTTTTCGAAACGACCAAGGATTTTCTTGATATACGCCGCGTGCTTGTCGGCCTCAAAGCCGTAACGCTTAATCAGCACCGCGCCGCTCTCTTCCATCGCCCCTTTCACTACGGCGCGAACTTTCTCATCAAGAATGGCATCGCGGATAGTCTGGTGCCCGGCCAGCTGACCGAGGTACGCGGTTATAGCATGCCCGGTATTCAGCGTGAAGAGCTTGCGCTCGACAAACGCCATAAGATTATCAGTAAGTTCCATGCCAGGAATGTTCGGTAGCTCACCTTTGAACTGAGTTTTATCCACAATCCACTCGCTAAAGGTTTCAACGGTCACTTCCAGCGGGTCGTTAGTGGCGGACTCGGACGGCGGAACGATGCGGTCAACGGCGGAATCAACAAAACCTACATGCTGCTCAACCCACGCCCATGCGTCTGCGGAGAGGGCTTTCTTCACATGCTCTTTGAGCTGGCTGGTGCCGCGCACCATGTTTTCGCAGGCGATAATGTTCAGCGGCGCTTCGTTGCCGTTAGCGCGGCGCAGTTCCAGACCTTTAGCCAGCGTAGGCGCGATGCGCTCAAGCACGACCGGGCCGACGGCGGTGGTCACTAAATCAACCTGAGAAATCAGCTCAACGACTTCGTCGCCGATGCTGCTGACGGCATTCACGTTGGAAACGGTATCAACCTGCTGCTGCTCGCCCACAACGTGAACTTCATAGCTGTGACGCGCGTTCAGGGCATCCAGCACGACCTGGTTCACGTCGGCAAAGGTCAATTTCAGGCCGGCATCCGCCAGCAATTTGCCAATAAAGCCACGACCGATATTACCTGCACCAAAATGTAATGCTTTCATTGCGTTAACCTTCCTGATTATTTCACCCGTAAGGGCTGGGGTAAGGATACTGTGTACGAATCCCCTCACCCTAGCCCTCTCCCCAAAGGGGAGAGGGATAATTCTATGCCCCTGTAGTTCCCCCCTCGCCCCTCCGGGGAGAGGGTCGGGGTGAGGGGCAAGCCCTTATTTCTTACCGGCCAGCAGATCCAGCACTTCCTGGACGCTGGTGGTGTGCGCCAGGCGTTCAATCACCGACTCATCATCCAGCGCGTTGGTCAGGCTGGTAATAACCTGAATGTGCTCGTTATTGCGGGCGGCAATGCCGATAACCAGGCGGGCAATGTCTTCCGGCTCTTCGCCGAAGTGCACGCCTTCAGGGTACTGGCAGAACACCACGCCGGTTTTCAGCACGCGGTCTTTAGCTTCTACGGTGCCGTGAGGAACCGCGATGCCTTCGCCCAGGTAGGTCGGTGTCAGTTTTTCGCGCTCAAACATCGCGTCAACGTATTCCGGCTGAACATAGCCGCCGTTTACCAGTTGCTCACCGGCGAAGCGAATAGCTTCTTCTTTGGTGCTCGCTTTCAGGCCGAGGAACACGTTACCCGCGCCCAGCTTGAATACGCCTTCTTCGCTGGAAACAAAGCTGTCTTCCAGGCTGTGCATCACCTTCACTTCTTTGTCGCTCAGGTTCTGAGAGGCAACCAGGCGCTCAACCAGGTTGGCATACAGGCTGCTGTCGAGGAAGTTGGTCAGGGAGATATGCTGTGCCTGAGGCACCTGGCGCATAGCGCGCTCGGTCAGGTCGCGGTGGGTAATCACCAGGTCAACATCGTCCGGCAGGCTGTTGATTGCGCAGTTGGTCACGGAGATGTTTTTCAGGCCCGCGTCGTTCACTTTCTTACGCAGCACGCCCGCACCCATGGCGCTTGAACCCATACCAGCATCGCAGGCCACGATAATTTTGCGTACGTGGCTCAGGTCGTTAGACAGGCCAGCACCTACCGCCAGCGGCGCTGCGCCACCTTTGGACTCGGCTTTCATCTCCTGCATACGGCGAGCCGCAGCTTCGATGTCGTCTTCTTCTTTCACTTTGCTGGTTTTCAGCAGAATGGCGGAAACCACGAAGGAGACAACCATTGCCGCACAGATAGCTGCGATGTTAGCGAAGTAAGCGCCTTTCGGGGTCATCGCCAGAACGGCCAGGATAGAACCCGGAGAAGCCGGGGAAACCAGGCCGCCGTTCAGTACGGTCAGGGTGAACACGCCGGTCATACCGCCGAGGATAACGGCCAGGATCAGACGTGGATTCATCAGCACATACGGGAAGTAAATTTCGTGGATACCGCCCAGGAAGTGGATGATAGCCGCGCCGCCAGCGGACTGCTTGGCGTTACCGCGACCGAAGAACATGTACGCCAGCAGCACGCCCATACCCGGGCCCGGGTTAGCTTCAATCAGGAAGAAGATGGATTTGCCCAGCTCGTGGGACTGCTGAATACCCAGCGGCGAGAAGATGCCGTGGTTGATGGCGTTGTTCAGGAACAGGATTTTCGCCGGTTCTACGAAGATAGACGCCAGCGGCAGCATGTCGTGCACAACCATGAAGTTAACGCCCGCCGCCAGAACCTTGGACAGAACTTCAACCGCAGGGCCAATCCCCATGAACGCCAGAATCGCCAGGATCATCCCGATGATACCGGCAGAGAAGTTGTTCACCAGCATTTCAAAGCCGGACTTAATTTTACCGTCGACCCACTTATCAAAGTGTTTAATCGCCCAGCCGCCCAGCGGACCGGCAATCATTGCGCCGAGGAACATCGGCATATCCGCGCCGACGATAACACCCATGGTGGTGATAGCACCCACCACGCCGCCGCGGTCACCGCCAATCAGGCGGCCACCGGTGTAACCGATTAACAGCGGCAGCAGGTAAGTGATCATCGGGCCTACCAGCTTCGCCAGCGTCTCGTTTGGCAACCATCCGGTGGGAATAAATAAGGCCGTGATAATACCCCAGGCGATAAACGCCCCGATATTTGGCATGACCATATTGCTGAGGAAACGACCAAAGCTTTGCACTTTGATCTTGATATCGGATGACATACTCGTACCCCTTGTTGGTGTTACGCGCTGGGAAGCAGCCCGAGGTTTATTGTTAACGTAGCGGCAGGGTCGCCGGCCTGATGCAGTAAAGTGAGGCGAATCTGGCACTGAATCGTTTAGCTGTCCAGCCGACGACAAAATATGTGACTTAGATCACCAATAATCAGGGATCACCCGCCATCATTGAGTGATCAGCGTCACAAAATGTTTGTGTAAAAAAAATACACGGCTGCTTTTTTAACCCTGATTGACCTTTTTATGTGACAAATATCACATTTACTTATGACGCCTTTGTTATTTATTTGTGATCTATCTCACAAGATATTTTCAGGCAGATTAATCCGAGTGTGATCCAGTTAAAATATGGCAGTTGACAGCGGGCGAACATTAATTGCGCGATGAAAGTAAATTACAGCGAAGCGGGGGCGCGTTGAGAGGAAGCAAGCGCGACGAAAAACGCCGCGCCCTGATGGATGATTATTTAGCTAAATCCACGACAATGCCGCGGGCCTGAGCAAACAGCTGCTGATAGTGAGCATCGCTATCGCCAATGCCCTCTTCCACGCCGATGGTGTTATACAGAAAGTCGATTTTCGCATCCTGCACGCCCAGGTAGCCCATTGAGCCATTGATGAAGTCGGTCATGTTCTTTTCCCAGCCGTATTTCACAAAGCCTTCCTGCGAGCCGCCCACCAGCGCCACCCAGCGAATTTTTTTGCCGCCCAATTTACCGCCGGGACCGTAACCCAGGCCGTAGTTCCACACCCGGTCGAGGTAGCCCTTGAGCATCGCCGGGAAGCTGTACCACCACACCGGGAACACCACGACCACGGTATCTTTGTCTTCTATCTCGCCAAACAGGCGGTGGACTTCCGGGGAGTATTGTTTTTCAGGGTTGTTCCAGTCCGGCTCGTCGTCCACGCCCAGCGCCGGATCAAAGCCGCTGCGGTAGAGATCAAGAGAAGAGACGTTGATGCCGCGCTCCGCCGCCTCGCCCTGAATTTCCTGTACCACCTGCGCGGTTAACGAGTCGCTGCGCGGATGGGCCCAAACAATATACATATTCTCTGATTTCATGGAGTTATCTCATCCTGTTGGGAAGTGACATCCACTTTACGGCCCCCGGATAATTCTGTAAAACGTAGTATTTAAGATGGGTTAATGAAAGGTTTTCACTAATGGCGCTGAATTTTTCCGACTTTGCGACCTTTATCGCCGTGGCTCGCCATAAAAGCTTCCGTGCCGCCGGGGACGAGCTTGGGCTGTCGCCCTCCGCCATCAGCCACGGCATCAAACAGCTGGAGCAGCGCCTGAAAATCCGGCTGTTCAACCGCACCACCCGCAGCGTGTCGCTCACCGAGGCGGGGTTTAACCTGTATGAGCGTCTGCGCCCGGCCTGCGACGAAATAAACACCATTCTCGACGAGGTGAATTCGTTTCGCGATACGCCGATGGGCACCCTGAAGATCAACAGTTCCCGGCTGGCTTCACGCCTGATTTTAATGCCGCTGGTCGCCGGGTTCACCCGCCGCTACCCGGATATCAAAGTTGAAATCACTACCGACGACCGGCTGGTGGATATCGTCAAACAGGAATATGACGCAGGCATTCGCCTGAGCACTACTGTGGAAAAGGACATGATTGCGGTGCCGATTGGCCCGAAGGCAAAAATTTGTGTAGTCGCCACGCCGGAATACCTTGCGAGCTACCCGGCGCCCTCACATCCGCGCGAGCTGGTGAACCATTGCAGCGTGGTTTTCCGCTACCCAAGCGGCCGACCGTATTGCTGGGAGTTTTACGGGCCGGAAGGCAAGCTGGAGGTTTCGCCGTGCGGCAACATCGTGGTGGACGACCTCGACTCCGAACTGGAGGCCGTGCTGTGCGGCGCCGGCATCGGTTATCTCTATCAGCCGCAGGTAGCGGACCACCTCGCAAGCGGCAGGCTGGTTTCCATGCTGGAGCCCTGGCTGCCTGACCTCCCGCCCTTCCAGTTCTACTACCCGAGCCGCCAGTACATGCCCAGCACGCTGCGCGCCTTCGTCGACTACATAAAAGAGCAGTAGCCGTAGACATTTCCGCCAATGTTGGGTATCTGTTCCATACTTACCCCGTGTTGGCGAAAATGGATAATGTCATGAAACTGATCGGCAATTACACCAGCCCGTATGTGCGTAAAATCTCGGTGATCCTGCTGGAAAAAGGGCTCACATTTGAGTTTGTAAACGTTAATCCGTGGGTTGATGACAGCCCGGCACCGCAGTTCAACCCGCTGGGCAAAGTGCCGACGCTGATTACCGATGAAGGTGAACAGTGGTTTGACTCTCCCATCATCGCCCAATACCTTGAGCTGCTCGATATTGCCCCCGAGATTATTCCGCGCGACCCAAAAGCAGCGCTAAAAGTTCGCCAGCTCGAAGCCCTGTCTGACGGCATTCTCGATGCCGCGCTGACCTCAGTACGCGAGAAGTTCCGCCCGCCAGAGCAGCAGTCCGAAGAGATTCTGGTGCGCCAGCGCGAGAAAATTAGCCGCGCGCTCGACATGCTGGAGCAGTACGCCGCAGATGGCACTCTGACCGCCGAGCCGCTGAACCTCGCTAATATTTCCGCTGCCTGCGCCGTGGGCTATCTCAACTTCCGCCGCGTTTCGCCGGGCTGGTGCGTAAACCGCCCGCACCTGGTGAAGCTGGTCGAAAAATTGTTCCTGCGCGAGAGTTTTGCCCGTACAGAACCGCCCGCAGCATGATCTGCGGCCAGGACAGGGGGCTTTGTCCCCCTGTAAACTAACCAAAATATTCTACTTCAGCCTCTGCCATGACAATCGCTCAAAAACTCTTTAGCCATCTTCCGGCGACTGACCGCCTGCTGCGTGATGCCGCCTTTACTTCTCTGCTTGCCGAATTCGGCCACACTCGCGTGGTTGCCGCCGTCAGAACGCTGCAAAACGAAGCGCGGGAACACATTCGCGCCGCCGGCCAACTGCCGGACTGGTGTGAAGACTGGGCGAAGAAAACGCGAGCCGTACTGCAAAACGGCCAGCGTAGTGCCTTACAGCCGGTGTTTAACCTCACCGGCACGGTGCTGCATACCAACCTTGGCCGTGCTTTACAGGCCGAAGCGGCCATTGAGGCAGTAAGCGAAACCATGCGTTCTGCCGTGACGCTGGAATACTCGCTGGACGATGCCGGGCGCGGCCACCGCGACAGGGCAATAGCCGATCTGCTGTGCGAGCTGACCGGAGCGGAAGATGCCTGCATCGTCAATAACAACGCGGCGGCGGTGCTGCTGATGCTGGCCGCCTGCGCGGGCGGCGGAGAAGTCATCGTCTCTCGCGGGGAACTGGTAGAAATTGGCGGGGCATTTCGCATCCCGGACGTCATGCGCCAGGCAGGCTGTGGGCTGGTAGAAGTCGGGACAACTAACCGCACCCATCTAAAAGATTACCGTGCAGCGGCGGGGGAAAATACCGCCCTGCTGATGAAAGTCCATACCAGCAACTACCATATCGAAGGCTTTACCAAAGCGGTGAGCGAGGCGGAACTGGTCGCGTTAGGCACCGAGCTGAACCTGCCGGTAGTGACCGATTTGGGGAGCGGCTCGCTGGTGGATTTAAGCCAGTGGGGATTGCCGCCGGAGCCGATGCCGCAGCAGCTCATTGCCGACGGCGTAAGCCTGGTGAGTTTTTCTGGCGATAAACTGCTCGGTGGCCCGCAGGCGGGCATTATCGTCGGCAAAAAAGCGCTTATTGAACGCATCCAGAGCCACCCGCTGAAGCGCGCGCTGCGTGCCGACAAAATGACGCTTGCGGCGCTGGAGGCAACGCTACGCCTGTATCAACACCCGGAAACGCTGGCCGAACGCCTCCCCACGCTGCGCCTGCTGACGCGCAAAGCCGAAGAGATCCATCTTCAGGCTTGCCGTCTGTTACCTGCTTTTGAGCAGCGCTTTAGCGAGCAATTTACCGTACGCGTTGAAGATAGCCTCTCGCAGATTGGCAGCGGCTCCCTGCCGGTTGACCGCCTGCCGGGCGCGGCGCTGACCTTTACCCCGAAAGACGGGCGCGGCTCTTCCCTCGCCGCTCTGGCACAGACCCTGCGCGAGCTGAAACGCCCGATTATCGGTCGCATCACCGATGGTCGCCTGTGGCTGGACCTGCGCTGCCTTGAGAATGAAGCATTGCTGCTGGAGGTGATTGCCCTGTGATTATCGCTACCGCCGGACACGTCGATCACGGCAAAACTACCCTGCTACAGGCGCTAACCGGCATAAACGCCGACCGCCTGCCGGAAGAGAAAAAGCGCGGCATGACCATCGACCTCGGCTATGCCTACTGGCCGCAGCCCGACGGCAGAGTGATTGGTTTTATCGACGTGCCGGGTCACGAGAAGTTTCTGGCTAACATGCTGGCGGGCGTCGGCGGCATCGACCATGCGCTGCTGGTCATCGCCTGTGACGACGGCGTGATGGCGCAAACCCGCGAACATCTGGCCATTTTGCAGCTAACGGGCAACCCAGCGATCACCGTGGCGCTCACTAAATCCGACCGCGTCAGTGAAAGCCGCGTTGAAGAAGTAAAAGCTGAAGTCATCGCGTTGCTGGGCGATCCCCAGGCAGCCATTTTTGTTACCGCGGCAACAAGCGGAGCAGGTATTGAGGCTCTGCAACAGCATCTGCGACAGCTCGGCGAACGCCCTCACGCCACCGCGCACCGCTTCCGCCTTGCGATAGACCGGGCCTTTACCGTGAAAGGCGCGGGGCTGGTGGTGACGGGCACGGCGCTGAGCGGCCAGGTTAACGTCGGGGACACCTTATGGCTGACCGGAGCCGACAAACCGATGCGCGTGCGCGGCCTGCATGCCCAAAATCAGCCGGTTTCCACCGCGATGGCCGGGCAGCGCATCGCGCTCAATATCAGCGGTGATGCGGAAAAAGCAGACCTCAGCCGCGGTGACTGGCTGCTTAGCGAAAAACCGCTATTGCCGGTGGAGCGGGTCATCGTCGAGCTGCAAACCCTGCACCCGCTCCAGCAGTGGCAGCCGCTGCACATTCACCACGCCGCTCGCCACGTCACCGGCCGCGTCTCGCTGCTGGAAGACAACCTGGCCGAGCTTGTACTGGATGTGCCGCTGTGGCTGGCGGACAACGACCGCCTCGTGCTGCGCGACATCGGTGCCCGCACCACGCTTGCAGGTGCCCGCGCCATCCTGCTCCACGCGCCGCGGCGCGGTAAGCGCCAGCCCGCCTTCCTGAGCTGGCTGGCAGAATTAAGCAACGCCGGAGATGACAACCAGGCTCTGAAAGCGCATTTAAAGCGGGGATCGGTGCAACTGGCCGACTTCAGTTGGGCACGCCAGCTCACGGCGGAAGGACTACAGGCGCTGATCAACGCGCCCGGCTATTTGCAGGCGGGCAGCGCGCTGCTCAGCAACGAAGTAGCCGCCCGCTGGCAGCAGAAGCTGCTCGATGTACTGGAACGCTACCACCAGCAGCACGACGATCAGCCCGGACCTGGCCGAGAACGCCTGCGCCGCATGGCCCTGCCCGCCGAGGACGAAGGCCTGGTGCTGTCGCTTATCGAACGGATGCGTGGCGAAGGCCTGCTGGTTAGCCGCCAGGGCTGGCTACATCTTCCGGGGTACGAGCCTGGATTTTCCGCAGCACAACAGGAAGTGTGGAGCAAAGTCGATGCTCTGTTTGGCGACGAACCGTGGTGGGTGCGAGACCTGGCAAAAGAGACCGGGCAGGAAGAGCAGGCCATGCGCCAGCTATTAAGATCCGCCGCTCAGCAGGGGCTGGTCACCGCGATTCTTAAAGATCGTTATTATCGGAACGATCGCCTGCAAACCTTCGCCGATCTGATCCGCGAAATGGATCAAGTCCACGGTGCCACCAGCGCAGCCGACTTCCGCGATAAGCTGGGCGTTGGCCGCAAACTGGCAATTCAGATTCTGGAGTATTTTGACAGAACCGGCTTTACCCGGCGGCGCGGGAACGAGCATCTTCTCAGGGACAGGGCGCTATTTTTACCTTCAAACTGAGGTTATCCCGGTGTAGGTTCCGGGAGAGAACAGACAGGTGTTCACGGACAAGGTGAACACCTGTTCGGTATAGCGGGTAAATATTCGATCCGTGAGCCACGTCGTAAAGCAGATGCCAGGCGGCGAAGAAACAAGCAATGCCATCTACCCTTGAGAGTGAACCGCTACAAGGAGACGGCTATGACAAATAATCCTCCCGATACCCGTATCATCCCCGGCGAATATGGCTTTCCGCTTAAACTGAAACCCCGCTATGACAACTTTATCGGCGGCAAATGGGTCGCTCCCGTGGGCGGCCAGTATTATGAAAATCTGACACCCATCACCGGCCAGCCGCTGTGCGAAATCGCCAGCTCCGGCAAGGCCGACATCGACCTGGCGCTGGACGCCGCCCACGAAGCAAAATCGGGCTGGGGGCAAATGTCCGTTCAGGAACGCGCCAACATCCTGCTGAAAATCGCCGACCGCATGGAGCAGAACATCGAGCTGCTGGCGACGGCGGAAACCTGGGATAACGGCAAGCCCATCCGCGAAACCAGCGCCGCCGACGTGCCGCTGGCCATCGACCACTTCCGCTATTTCGCCTCCTGCATTCGTGCCCAGGAAGGCGGCATCAGCGAAGTGGATAAAGACACCGTGGCCTATCACTTCCACGAGCCGCTCGGCGTGGTGGCACAAATTATTCCGTGGAACTTCCCGCTGCTAATGGCTAGCTGGAAGATGGCTCCGGCACTGGCCGCGGGCAACTGTATCGTACTGAAACCCGCTCGGCTGACGCCACTTTCTGTTCTGCTGCTGATGGAGTTGGTTGGCGACCTGTTGCCCCCAGGCGTGATTAACGTGGTTAACGGCGCGGGCGGCGAGATAGGCGAATACCTTGCGACATCCAAACGCATCGCCAAGGTGGCCTTTACCGGCTCCACGGAAGTCGGCCAACAGATCATGCAGTACGCCACGCAGAACATTATTCCTGTCACACTGGAGCTGGGCGGTAAATCCCCGAACATCTTCTTTGCCGATGTAATGGATGAAGAGGACGCCTTCTTCGACAAAGCGCTGGAGGGCTTTGCGCTGTTCGCCTTTAACCAGGGCGAAGTCTGTACCTGCCCGAGCCGCGCGCTGGTGCAGGAGTCCATCTACGAACGGTTTATCGAACGTGCGATTCGCCGCGTGGAAGCCATTCGCAGCGGCAACCCACTCGACAGCCGCACCCAGATGGGCGCTCAGGTTTCTCAGGGACAGATGGAAACCATCCTCAACTACATCGACATCGGTAAGAAAGAAGGGGCGGATGTACTGACCGGTGGGCGTAGAAAAGCGCTGGCGGGCGACCTGCAATCGGGCTATTACCTGGAGCCAACCATACTGTTTGGCAAAAACAACATGCGCGTATTCCAGGAGGAGATCTTCGGCCCGGTGCTCGCCGTCACCACATTTAAAACCGTGGAAGAAGCGCTGGAGCTGGCGAATGACACGGAATACGGGCTGGGCGCTGGCGTATGGAGCCGCAACGGCAGCCTGGCCTACAAAATGGGGCGCGGTATTCAGGCCGGGCGCGTGTGGACTAACTGCTACCACGCCTACCCTGCACACGCGGCGTTTGGCGGGTATAAACAGTCCGGGATCGGGCGTGAAACCCACAAGATGATGCTCGAACATTATCAGCAGACCAAGTGCCTGCTGGTGAGCTACTCGGATAAACCTTTGGGGCTATTCTGAGGATTGACCCTCTCCCTGGAAGGGAGAGGGAACGATTTGGCTCCCGCTCCGCTACTTTCCCCCTATTCCCTTTGGGGAGAAGGCCGATACTCCTTCCACTTCTTTCCCCCTCTCCCCTCTGGGGAGAGGGCCGGGGTGAGGGGAAAATCTAGCGTAACCGCTGAGGATGGGTGTAAACGGTGGCGCGGCCGGGGCGGTTGAAGCCCACCAGCGTCAAATTGCTGCGCTGAGCCACTTCCACAGCCAGCGTGGTGGCCGCCGAGACGGCGAATAAAATCTCTACCCCGCACATCGCGGCTTTCTGCACCATTTCATAGCTTGCACGGCTGGAGACCAGCGCTGCGCCGTTATGCCACGGATTACGGCTGCGAACGCCCAGCATTTTATCCAGAGCGACGTGGCGGCCTATATCTTCCCGCCCATCCAGAATATTGCCTTCTGCATCAAGCCACAGCGCCGCGTGGGTACAGCCGGTTAACTCCCCAATGGGCTGGTAGCTGCGCATTTTACCTAACGGTTCGTCCAGCGCGGCAAGCGTGAAGGTCTGGGTAAACGGCAGCGGCGGCACCGGGCGGCCAATATCGCTCAGTTGCTCAACGCCGCATACGCCGCAGCCGGTGCGCCCGGCCAGCGCCCGGCGTCGCTCCTTCAGCCCCATAAAACGGCGGCTGGAGAGGTCTATCCGCACTTCAATGCCGTTACAAGACTGCAACACATCCATGCCATAAATCTCTGACGGGCTTTCAATGATGCCTTCCGAAAGGGAAAAACCGAGCGCAAAAGCTTCCAGATCTTTTGGCGAAGCCATCATCACAACGTGCGAGATGCCGTTGTAGACCAGCGCAACGGGCACTTCTTCAGCCAGCCAGTCGGTTTCAGCCTGCGTGAGATTGCCCCGATGCCACAGCTCTATGGTGCTGGCGCCGGTTATCTTATCCATCTCTTTTTTGTCAGACCCGTCAATTTTATTCACTTTGTTTTAACCTGCCGGGAACACCATCACGACCATTGTGGTATTCTGGAAATACCCCTTCTGGATGAAGGGAAGTAAGCCATCAAAATCTATAAGGGTTCCAATTGTGAACCTTTGCGGGTCGCCCCGCAAAAAATAATCCTAAGCAATGTGAAATGTCGAATGTAAGGAGCGATCCATGCAGGTCAGCAGAAGGCAGTTCTTTAAGATCTGTGCTGGCGGTATGGCAGGCACCACGGCAGCCGCGCTGGGCTTTGCCCCCGGCGTAGCGCTCGCGGAAACCCGGCAGTACAAGCTGCTGCGTACCCGTGAAACCCGTAATACCTGCACATACTGCTCCGTGGGCTGTGGGCTATTGATGTATAGCCTCGGTGACGGCGCAAAAAACGCAAAAGCCTCAATTTTCCATATCGAAGGTGACCCGGACCATCCGGTAAACCGCGGTGCGCTGTGCCCGAAAGGGGCCGGTCTGGTGGACTTTATTCACTCCGAAAGCCGCCTGAAAACCCCGTCATACCGCGCGCCAGGTTCCGATAAATGGCAGCAAATCAGCTGGGAAGATGCTTTTGACCGCATCGCTAAGCTGATGAAAGAAGACCGCGATGCCAACTTCATCGAAAAAAACGACCAGGGCACCACGGTCAACCGCTGGCTCTCCACGGGGATGCTTTGCGCTTCCGCCTCCAGCAATGAAACCGGTTATTTAACCCAGAAATTTACCCGCGCCCTCGGCATGCTTGCCGTGGACAACCAGGCGCGTGTCTGACACGGACCAACGGTAGCAAGTCTTGCTCCAACATTTGGTCGCGGTGCGATGACCAACCACTGGGTTGATATCAAAAACGCCAACCTCATCGTAGTGATGGGTGGGAACGCGGCAGAAGCGCATCCGGTTGGGTTCCGCTGGGCGATGGAAGCCAAAATTCACAACGGCGCGAAGCTGATTGTTATCGATCCTCGCTTTACGCGAACCGCTTCGGTGGCGGATTTCTACACGCCTATCCGTTCCGGGACCGACATTGCCTTCCTGTCGGGCGTATTGCTGTACCTGATAAACAACAACAAATTCAACCGCGAGTACGTCGAGTCTTATACCAACGCCAACCTGATTGTGCGTGAGGACTTCGGCTTCGACGACGGTCTGTTCACCGGCTACGACGCGGCGAACCGCAAGTACGACAAAACAAGCTGGAACTACGAACTGGATGAAGAAGGCTTCGCCAAACGCGACCTGACGCTCCAGCACCCGCGCTGCGTGTGGAATCTGCTGAAAGAGCACATTTCACGTTATACGCCGGACGTGGTCACCAGTATCTGCGGCACCCCGAAAGAAGACTTCCTGAAGGTTTGCGAGTACATCGCCGAAACCAGCGTGGCGGATAAAACCGCGTCGTTCCTGTACGCCCTGGGCTGGACACAGCACTCCATCGGCGCGCAGAACATCCGCACCATGGCGATGATCCAGCTGCTGCTGGGCAACATGGGGATGGCAGGCGGCGGCGTTAACGCCCTGCGCGGCCACTCCAACATTCAGGGTCTGACCGACCTCGGCCTGCTCTCCACCAGCCTGCCGGGTTACATGACGCTGCCAAGCGAGAAACAGCCCGATCTGGAAACTTATCTGGCCGCCAACACGCCGAAACCGCTGCTGAAAGACCAGGTGAACTACTGGGGCAACTACCCGAAATTCTTCGTCTCGATGATGAAAGCCTTCTTTGGCGACAAGGCGACGAAGGAAAACGGCTGGGGCTACGACTGGCTGCCGAAGTGGGACAAAGGCTACGACGTGTTGCAGTACTTCGAGATGATGAGCCAGGGCAAGGTCAACGGCTATCTGTGCCAGGGCTTTAACCCGGTTGCCTCGTTCCCGAACAAGAACAAGGTTGTGGCCTCGCTCTCGAAGCTGAAGTTCCTGGTCACCATCGACCCGCTGAATACCGAGACGTCCAACTTCTGGCAGAACCACGGCGAGATGAACGACGTTGATCCGTCGAAAATTCAGACCGAGGTGTTCCGTCTGCCGTCCACCTGCTTCGCGGAAGAGAACGGCTCCATCGTTAACTCCGGGCGCTGGCTACAGTGGCACTGGAAGGGCGCGGATGCGCCAGGGGAAGCGCTGAACGATGGTGAGATCCTCTCCGGCATTTTCACCCGCCTGCGCCAGATGTACGAGCGCGACGGAGGTAAAGTGCCTGAGCAGGTGCTGAACATGACCTGGAAATACCTGACGCCGGACAATCCTGCGCCGGAAGAAGTGGCCATGGAAAGCAACGGCAAGGCGCTGGAAGACGTTATCGACCCGGCCACCGGCGCGGTGCTGGTGAAAAAAGGGCAGCAGCTTAGCTCCTTTGCCCAACTGCGCGACGACGGCACCACCTCGAGCGGTTGCTGGATCTTCGCGGGCAGTTGGACACCGGACGGCAACCAGATGGCACGCCGCGACAACGCCGACCCGTCGGGCCTGGGTAATACGCTGGGCTGGGCATGGGCGTGGCCGCTCAACCGCCGCATTCTGTATAACCGCGCCTCCGCAGATCCGTCGGGTAAACCGTGGGATGAAAAACGCCGCCTGATCTCCTGGGATGGCGCGAAATGGGGCGGCATTGACGTGCCGGACTACAGCGCTGCCGCACCGGACAGCGGCGTCGGGCCGTTTATCATGCAGCCGGAAGGCCTGGGACGCCTGTTTGCCCTCGACAAGATGGCAGAGGGGCCATTCCCGGAACACTACGAGCCGTTTGAAACGCCGCTTGGCACCAACCCGCTGCACCCGAACGTGGTTTCGAACCCGGCGGCGCGCGTGTTTAAAGATGACCTGGAAGCGATGGGCACGCATGACAAGTTCCCGTATGTCGGCACCACCTATCGTCTGACGGAGCATTTCCACTACTGGACCAAACACGCATTGCTGAACGCCATCGCACAGCCTGAGCAGTTTGTCGAGATTGGCGAGAAACTTGCCAACAAGCTCGGCATCGCCCACGGTGATACGGTGAAGGTTTCTTCCAACCGGGGCTACATCAAAGCCAAAGCGGTGGTGACCAAGCGCATCCGCACCCTGGATGTTCACGGTCAGAAGGTGGATACCATCGGGATCCCTATCCACTGGGGTTACGAAGGCGTGGCGAAGAAAGGCTTTATCGCCAACACCCTGACGCCGTTTGTCGGGGATGCCAACACGCAAACGCCGGAGTTCAAGGCGTTCCTGGTCAACGTGGAAAAGGTGTAACGGAGACGAATTATGGCTTATCAATCTCAGGACATTATCCGTCGTTCCGCTACCAACGGCTTCACGCCCGCGCCCCAGGCGCGGGATCATCAGCAAGAGGTCGCCAAGCTTATCGACGTCACCACCTGCATCGGCTGCAAGGCCTGCCAGGTGGCGTGCTCGGAGTGGAACGACATCCGCGATGAAGTGGGGCACAACGTCGGGGTTTACGACAACCCGGCGGACCTGACCGCCAAATCCTGGACGGTAATGCGCTTCTCGGAAGTGGAGCAAAATGACAAACTGGAATGGCTGATCCGCAAAGACGGCTGTATGCACTGCGCGGATCCGGGCTGCCTGAAGGCCTGCCCGTCGGAAGGGGCGATTATTCAGTATGCCAACGGCATCGTCGACTTCCAGTCCGAACAGTGCATCGGCTGTGGCTACTGCATAGCGGGCTGTCCGTTCGACGTGCCGCGCCTGAACCCGGAAGATAACCGAGTCTACAAATGCACCTTGTGCGTGGACCGCGTTACCGTGGGGCAGGAGCCTGCATGTGTGAAAACCTGCCCGACCGGGGCGATTCATTTCGGCTCGAAAGAGGATATGAAGACCCTTGCGGGCGAGCGCGTGGCGGAACTGAAAACCCGCGGTTACGACAACGCAGGTTTGTACGATCCGGCAGGCGTTGGCGGAACGCACGTCATGTACGTGCTGCACCATGCGGACAAGCCGACGCTTTACCACGGCTTACCGGAGAACCCGTCCATCAGCCCAACCGTGAAGTTCTGGAAAGGCGTCTGGAAGCCGCTCGCCGCTATTGGCTTTGCCGCAACCTTCGCCGCCAGCGTGTTCCACTATGTTGGTGTCGGCCCGAACCGTGCCGATGAAGAAGACGACAACCTGCACCATGACGACGACGAGGTGCGTAAATGAAAAAGCAACCGACCATTCAGCGCTATAGTGCGCCGGAGCGTATCAACCACTGGGTCACCGCCTTCTGCTTCGTGCTGGCGGCGGTGAGCGGACTGGGCTTTTTCTTCCCGTCCTTCAACTGGCTGATGGGCATTCTCGGTACGCCGCAGCTGGCGCGCATTCTCCACCCGTTCGTCGGCGTGGTGATGTTCGCCTCGTTTATCATCATGTTCTTCCGCTACTGGCACCACAACCTAATCAATCGGGATGATATCTTTTGGGCTAAGAATATCCGTAAGATAGTCGTCAACGAAGAAGTGGGAGACACCGGGCGCTATAACTTCGGCCAGAAATGCGTGTTCTGGGCGGCAATTATTTTCCTGGTGCTGCTGTTGGTGAGCGGCGTGATTATCTGGCGCCCTTACTTTGCGCCAGCGTTCCCGATCCCACTTATCCGATTTGCGTTAATGCTGCATTCATTTGCCGCAGTAGCGCTAATTGTGGTTATCATGGTGCATATCTACGCCGCCCTTTGGGTGAAAGGCACCATTACCGCGATGGTGGAGGGCTGGGTTACCACGACGTGGGCGAAGAAACATCACCCGAAATGGTACCGTGAAGTCCGCCGGAAACAGGAAAAGTCATCTGAATGAGTATTCGCATAATCCCGCAAGATCAGCTGGAGAAGAGCGAGAAACGCACGGCGGAAGTCATTCCGCCGTTATTGTTCCCCAGGCTGAAAAATCTCTACAACCGCCGCGCAGAACGCCTGCGCGAGCTGGCAGCCAGTAATCCGCTGGGCGATTACCTGCGCTTTGCCGCGCTGATCGCCCACGCCCAGGAAGTGGTGCTTTACGACCACCCGCTGGAGATGGATTTAACCGCCCTGATTGTTGAGTCCGCCAAAACCGGCAAGCCGCCGCTGGATATTCACGTCCTGCCGCGCGACCCGCACTGGCAGCGCCTGCTACAGTCGCTGATTGCCGAACTGAAGCCGGAAATGGACGGCCCGGCGCTGGCCGTTATCGAAAATCTCGAAAAAGCTTCTTCCCTGGAGCTGGAAGAGATGGCGACCGCGCTGTTCAACGCCGATTTCGCGTTAGTCAGCAGCGACAAAGCCCCGTTCATCTGGGCCGCGCTGTCGCTTTACTGGGCGCAAATGGCAACCTTAATCCCCGGCAAAGCGAAAGCGGAATACGGCGAACAGCGCCAGTTCTGCCCGGTTTGCGGCTCGATCCCGGTCTCCAGTATGGTTCACATCGGCACCACAAACGGCCTGCGCTACCTGCACTGCAACCTGTGTGAAACCGAGTGGCACGTTGTGCGCGTGAAATGCAGCAACTGCGAGCAAACCCGCGACCTGAACTACTGGTCACTGGACAGCGAACAGGCCGCCATCAAGGCTGAAACCTGCGGCGACTGCGGCACCTACCTGAAGATCTTGTACCAGGAGAAGGACCCGAAAGTGGAAGCCGTAGCCGACGACCTGGCTTCGCTGGTGCTGGACGCCCGCATGGAGCAGGAAGGCTTCGCCCGCAGTAGCATCAACCCATTCTTATTCCCCGGCGAAGGGGAGTAAACCCGCCTACCGGTCAGCTTTTGCTGGCTGGTAGTTTTCTGTCTCGTGCAAAGCTTTAATCGAAGAATACCTTCACTTTGGACAAAACTTCCTCAATAACGCTTTCAGGGGCTTTTTCAATAAAACGGATCTGCCGGGCACGGAAATCAATCGATTTTACATGATGGCAAATCACCACTCCTTGAGTTCTCTTCGCGTTTAAATGAACCTCAAGTGCATTCCCTCTTACACGAGAAGTCACGGGGGCAACGATCGTTAAACCTGTGACACGACTGAATTGCTCAGGCGTAAGTACCAGAGCTGGCCGAATTTTTGCCTGCTCATGCCCCACGGCGGGATCAAAATCTAGCCAGACTATATCCCCTCGTTCAGGTAGGTAAGAGCCCACTTAATCTACCTCCCTGCCCTTAGGTTCAGCATTCAGCCACTCACAATCCTCATCGCCTAACTCGAAACTCCCTTCAGGGGACTGAGCTAAAAGTTCATCAAGTGTGTAAACCGGCTTCGCTGCTCGCAACATAATGCCTCCTTCGATGGCTTCAATTTCCACTTTGTCACCTAATCTCATCCCTGCCTGCTCCAGTACGGCGGCCGGAATAATTGCGCCAGCCGAGTTGCCCCATTTACGAATCAACGTTTTCATTCTTTCGCCTGGATAAACAATGTTTAAACCATAATAGCACAAATTTTATCCAGGCACGCTTTGGATGCTAAGGGCCAAACCTCAGGCTTGTATACATTACAGCGAGATACTATAGAGATTGAAATTCTATAATAAATAGAAAGTTAGATATTATTCACAGCGTTGAGAGCGGACTTCCAGGGGGGACGGGAACGGCAGCAAATTGTTGCATTTATTTGCGTGAAAGCTCGAAATAATCGGATACGCGTTACGCGAAGGATAGCCCCGGTACAACCGGAGCCAGACGCTAAAATCAGCCGCGCTTAATCATCTGTACAACCTGCTCGTTCTGGATCTGATGCTCCACGCCCTGCTCGTCGTAGTAACGCGTCAGCCCCGTTTGTTTATCCAGCTCCGGCTTGCCTTTGGTCACGATCATCTCGCCTGTTTTAGTCGACATCACGTAGCTGCTGGAGCAGCCCGCGACCGATAACGCAACCACGCCAAACAGCAGCATCCCGTATATTTTTTTCACTTTTTCCAGCCCGTTATTGTTATAGACGCCGGATTGTAACTGGACGAGATGCAACCGGTTGTTAATGTGTATTGCTAAGGGAAACAAGGGGCATAGGTAAAAGAGCTTCGAGCGGCCTCGCACTTCGCATGCATGGCGGTTTACAGCGATACAGGCAAGAATTAACCTATTTGCATAATTTTGCATATAGGTTAATAATGATGCCAGAGAAAAGGACTGCTCATACCCGTTTATTCATCGTCAAAGAGATGGTACGGGCCGGTAAGGCAAAAGCAACACTCACCTCATATAATGGAGCACTGGCTCTGGGTTTCACCACCAGGCAGGAAATGTTTGACGTAGTGTTAGCGCTGAACACGGCGGATTTTCATAAAAGCATGACGGCATATCACGATCATACCTGCTGGCATGATGTTTATCGCCCAAGCTACAACGGGTAACAAATTTACCTGAAGCTAATCGTGAAAGATGATGTCTTAATCGTATCGTTTAAGGAGCAATAAAGATGAGATGCCCTGTTTGCGGCGGTGCGGAAATGAAGCAGGAAACACGCGACGTTGAATATGAGTACAAGAATCGTAAAACCACGATCCAAAACGTGATCGGTGACTTTTGTGACAATTGCGGAGAGGCTATTTTAGATAGTGACTCCGGCGATCGGTACATGGCTGCTATTGCAGCCTTTCACAGGGAAGTGAACGCCGAAGAAGTCGATCCCAATTTTATCGCCTCGGTGCGTAAGCGCCTGAATCTGAACCAGGCGCAGGCGGCAGAAATTTTTGGTGGCGGTGCTAACGCCTTCAGCCGCTATGAAACAGGCCGCATCGCTCCGCCACGCCCCCTGGTGCTGCTGTTTAAGGTGCTTGATAAACGTCCTGAATTACTTGAAGAACTGAAATCAGCCTGATGAACTAAAGCTCGCGCCAGCGGGCTTTTTGCTTTTGCCTGTTACACACCCGGCCATCGCACAATCTGCCCCATCCTTTCATTAGACATTTTCCTCCGGGCAGGAGAATCTGTCATTGCACACAATAACGACAACGCTTTGACAACCCGTAACTTTCTCTCATCAGGAAAATATCTATGTCCGTCACAGAGCCTGTAATCCGCCAGTATGAGGCGTACAACGCCCACGATCTCGAAGCCTTTGCCGCCTGCTTTAGCGAAGACTTCATTGCTTACCGCCCCCCTGCTGCCGCTCCTTCTCTGGAAGGGCGAGACGCGCTTTATGCCTTCTATAAAGAGCATCGTTTTAATAATCCTGCCCTGCGCGCCGAAATTATTTCCCGCACCACGCTGGGCAACAAGGTTTTCGACCATGAGAAGATTCACGGCCTCAGTGAAGAACCAATTGAAAGCATTGCCGTTTTTGAAGTTGAAAACGGGCTGATAAAAACCGCATGGTTTTTCTTTAGCTGAATCGGCGTTGCCCGCCCTCGCACTTGTAGGGCGGAATTTCGACGCAAGCAGCAGCGCTGGTGCTCCTGCAAACGCTGCTGCAATGAGCAATTCCTGTGCCGTTAGATTGATTTGGTGAATAATTTCACTTTAAGCGCAGCATATATTCTTACTGACCCATTGGGCAGCAGCATGAAACCCGGTATAATGCGCCCCGCCTCCATGTAGCAATGAAGGCGCGGAAGGTCGTCGTCTCCGGTGAGGCGGCTGGATTTCAAATCCAGGTGGTGCCGCCAGCGGCGCCGGGCAGGTTCGACTCCTGTGACTTTCCGCCAATTAATACCTCTAAGGAATCAACTCAAGATCCCATCAAAGCAGCTTACTAGCCCAGCAGTTATATTTTATTTGTAAATTCATAATATATATTTGGGATCTAGATCATAATACTTCTATTTTATTTTGTAAAAACACTTGCGATTTAAGAATTCATACTTAACATTATATGAAATGATCTCCCAAAACCCCTTCAAAAAGGAATTTTAATGTCACTAAAAATAATTAAAAGACTTGAGGATAATATTCACGACAATGAGGGGAACTCTGAATTAGTTATTGGCTTAGTTGGTGCAGTTGGCACTGACATGGACAATATAAGAAATGCAATAAAAGAAAGGCTAAATGCATTTAGATATACCACTGAAGAAATAAGAGTATCATCAGATATAATTTCTATATTTAGAGATCCTCCTGTAACAAATGATAATTTTGATAAGATAAGCAGCTTAATGACTGCTGGAAATGAACTAAGAAAAATAAGCAAAGACAACTCTATACTAGCACGAGTTGTCGCTGCAAAAATAAATCAACGAAGAGAAAAAAATACAGAAGGGGAAAATATAGTTGCGCAACCGGCTCCAAGAAAAGCATATATAATAAGCTCATTAAAACATCCTGAAGAAGTTAAAATGCTCAGAGAGATTTACACAAATGGCTTTTACCTTATAGGTGTTTATGCAGATGAAGATCGTCGAACTGATTATCTGGTAGATAACAAATTCATTGAACTTATAAATGCCAAATCATTGATAGCCAGGGATTCAGAAGAATTGGATGACTGGGGGCAACACACACGTGATACCTACGAACTTTCTGATTTTTTTATTAATTACACTGGAAGCATAGATAAAATAAATCATGATTTGTGGAGAATTCTTGATTTAATTTTCGGTAATCCATATATAACCCCTACATTTGATGAATATGCTATGTTTATGGCATTTTCCGCATCTCTCAGGTCAGCTGATTTATCACGGCAAGTCGGTGCAGTACTAACTAAAAATAAAAACATAATATCGACAGGCGCGAATGACGTTCCGGCTTATGGCGGAGGATTATATTGGCCAGAATATATCAATGGTAGAATACAAGACCATGAAAATGGTAGAGATTATACATTAGGTCGAGATTCAAATGTAAAAGAGAGAAAGGATATTATTAATGACATACTTAGCAATATAGAAGATGATCAGAAAGAGCATCTAAGAGAAATATTAGAAAATAGCAAGTTAAAATATATCACTGAATATGGAAGGGTTGTGCATGCAGAAATGGAGGCAATATTAGCATGTGCACGAAGCAACATCAGCACAAATAATGGTGTATTGTATTGTACAACATTTCCTTGTCATAATTGTGCGAAACATATTGTTGCTAGTGGCATAAACCGTGTGTTTTACATTGAACCTTACCCTAAAAGCAAAGCTTTTGATTTTCATCCCGATTCTATTTCCACAGCAGACTCTGAAAACCGTAACACCCGTGTTGTATTTGAACCTTTTGTTGGTGTTGGGCCTAGATGCTTCTTTAATTTATTCTCAATAAACCAAGGCATTGGGTATAAAATAAAGAGAAAAGATAAAGACGGTAATAAACTTAACTGGTCAAGAAGGGATGGAAGATTACGCATGCAGATGCTACCATCATCCTATATCGAAAGAGAATCTATCTCGGCTAATATTGTAGCGAGACTAGCAGAGAGGTTACAAAGTGAACAGTAAAGAGGAATTTTTAGCTTTCCTTAAGCAGGCGAGTGAGACCGTTGACAAATGGCCTGACTGGAAAAAAAGTGGCTTAAATGCTCCAACCAGAAACTCTCAATCAACACATGAATTGGTTAAAGCCCCTCATCCAGGTACTCTCTCATTACAATCTGGCAATGTTAAATAAGTTTCATATTCATAAGGTAGGGATATCACCCTGCCTTATAAAGTATAATAAACAAATAAAAATCAAAGCGTAACACTATCCTTGTCGTTGTGTGCTCCACACTTCAACCGCTTCAGCTCCTTCCGCCCCAACTCCTTTAACCAATTACCAAGACTCATGCCTGCACCCTTCGCTACAACTTCAAACGCAAGCCTATACCAAGTCACATCTCAGGCTATTACGCCTTCATCAAAGCTATTTATGATGAAGGCGAACTTGAGCAAAACGCAACCTGTAAGGCTTACTTACAGGTTCTCTATACAGAAGCAAGCTCGCATCGCCGTTGTTCTGACAATCACCATAAATTACATCGGCGGCGTCAGCCCGTTAACCCCAGCAGAAATCCCGCGAGCAACGGCCTGGCCTTTATCGTCTTTGGTGGCAAACAGCACCACTTTTGCGCCCGGTTTAAGCACGGATTTGTTGGCTGGGCTAATCAGCACCACCGGTACGTCGTCCGGGACCTGAACGGTTTTCTGCTGGCCGTGGAATTTCACCGTCATCGTGCGGCCGTGGCTGTTTACCAGAGTGCCGACCGTGCCGTTGGTCATAGTGTTAACCTGGCCGTTGGCCGATTCGAAGGGGTTAAAACCTTCCCCGGATCCGCGCAGGCTTGGGGCAAAAACGTGGACTTCCAGCGCCTTCAGCGTGCCGTCTCCCTGTGGGACAGCGGCGGTGCCAATAAAGCTGTCGGGCTTGATGTCGCTCATCTTCGCTTCGCTCACGCCGTTGATTCTGGTTTTGTCCGTCAGGCCAACGGAGAGCTTTTCACCCTGCCGGGTGGTGATTTGCAGCGAGGAATCATTTACCGCATCAATGGTGCCGCGCACCGGGGTAATCACATTGTCCGCCGCCGCTGCGCCAAAACTCAGCAACAGGGCGCTTAATGCCGGAACAAAAAAACGAGACTTCATCATGCTCTCTCCAGGGTCAGGTTCGGTTTACCTTCAGCTTTTCCAAGCTTAACCGGCAAATAAAACCCCGGCGTTAAAGAGTGTGTTCAAACGTTTCTTCACCCGCCTGAAACGTGCTCTTTAGTGAAGCGAGTCTGCCGCTTGAAACAGCATGGCCTGCTCGCTGACGCTGTCGAAATTCTGAGCCAATAAGCAATTCGTGATAAGCTCCGCATTGTTGCTAACAGATAAAGCGCATCGCCAGGCTGATGCGCAATAATGCCGCATTCCGACTTCTTGTCGATTGCCGTTTCAGGAAGAAAAATGGCTTATAAATACGCTTTTTTACTGCTTGCTCCGCTGCTGCTCTCCGCCTGCTCGTCCCTCGATCATTCAAGCGTTGATCGTCAGGACAAACAACGCCTGGACGACAGCTTTAACCGCTCTCCGTGGCCCGATCCTTACTACAATAGCCGCTACCTGACCCCGGAACAGCGCCAGAACATCCGCGATCAAATCCGCTCTGACCAGCTTGAAGCCCGTGGCCGCAGGGATAACAGCACCGACAGCGGCGACGGCTTCGGCCAGCCGGTACATTTCTAAACGGTCGGCACCGTTCCACCGTCAATAATGTACTCAGTGCCGGTGATGGCCGCCGCGCGGTCAGAGGCCAGAAACGCTATCAGGTTCGCAACTTCCTCTGGCTTAGCCGGCCGCCCCAGCGGGATGCCGCCCAGCGAATCCATAATCATTTTTTTGCCGCCTTCATAATCGGTTCCCGCCTGCAAGGCCAGGCGCTCGGCCAGGTGAACAGAAGCTTCGGTTTCAATCCAGCCTGGCGCCACACGCAGAACCCGCACGCCCCGGGGCGAAACCTCTTTCGATAAACTTTTGCTGTAGGCAGAAAGCGCCGCTTTGGCCGAAGCGTAGGCCGTGGTGGCCTCCGGCAGCGGCAAAATACGCTGGATTGAAGAAACGTGAATAATCACGCCGTAGCCACGCGCCGTCATGCCCGGCAGCAGGGCTCTGTCCAGCCGTACCGCCGGGAACAGGTTTAATGCCAGCTCACGCTGCCAGTGCTCTTCCTCCAGCGCGGCGTAACCCCCGGCCGGAGAAGATGAACCGCCCAGCATATGCACGATAATATCCACGCCGCCCAGCCGCTCCTGCACCGCCTTAACCAGCTGCCCGCAGCCTTGCGGGGTGGAAAGATCCGCCGCAACAAAGTCTTCTTCCGCCGTCGCTTCTGGCCGGTTGCGGGCAACGGTGATTACCCGCGATCCAAGCTCGCGGAACAGCGCCACGGTGGCCGCGCCAGCGCCTTTGGTGCCGGATGTCACCAGCGCCCGCTTGCCCTTCAGCGTTAAAAACTCACTCATCTTTCATTCTCCAGTCTTCGGCAAACGTGCCGTATCCACACTGTAAGAAAGCGGTATAATTTAAACAATCAGGACAAACCGGGATGAAATAATGAGGAAATCGGGACAATGTCGCGCATAACGCTCGCCGATATCGAAGCCGTACAGGCCATTGCCCGCCGGGGTTCGTTCCGCGCGGCGGCTATCGATCTCGGTATCTCCACCACGGCGCTCAGCCACGCGCTGGCGAAGTTCGAGGCCGAACTTGGGGTTCGCCTGTTCAACCGCACCACGCGCAGCGTTGCGCTGACGGAAGCGGGAAGGCTGTTTATTGAAAGAGTCAGCCCGGCTTTGCAAGGCGTAAACGATGCTCTGGAAAGCGTGCGCTCGCACCGGGATACGCCCTCTGGCGTACTGCGCATCAACGCCCCGCCGTTTGCCGCCCGCCAGTTGCTCTCTTCTCTGGCGTTTGAATTTTTGCGGCGCTACCCCGAAATGCACATCGACCTGGTTACCGAAGGGAAGCTTATCGACATCGTTGCTGAAGGTTTTGATCTGGGCGTACGTGTCGCAAACCTGGTGCCTGCCGATATGATTGCCCTGCCGCTGGGCCAGCCGCAGCGTTATGCGGTTGTTGCCTCTCCGGCCTATCTGGCTAAAAACGGAACGCCATTAACTCCGGGCGAGCTGATGGCTCACGCCTGTATTCGTGTGCGCCTGCCGGATGGCTCGCTTTATCGCTGGCACCTTGAAAAACAGGGAGAAGTCGCGCAAATCGACGTGCAGGGGCCGCTGACGCTGGATGAAGCCTCGCTGGCTCGCGATGCGGTAATCGAGGGGCTGGGTGTTGGCTTTTTTATGGAGCAAAACGTGATGGCAGAAATACGCTCCGGCGCGCTGGTTCGCCTGCTGGAAGAGTGGACTCCGGCGTTCCCCGGCCTTTGCCTGTATTACCCCGGCAGGCGTCATCCTTCCGCCGGGCTGGCCGCCTTCCTGGCGCTGGCGAGAGAAATAGCTGAGGAAAGGAAAAGGGAGACCAGTAGCCTCCCTCATCCGGGCTAGAAGTTGTAGCTTGCCGTCAGCGAGAAGCTGCGAGGCGCGCCGTAAACCACGTAGTCAGAAAGCCAGGTTTCATACTCTTTGTCGAACAGGTTGTTGATATTGCCCTGCACGGCAAAGTTTTTGCTCACCTGGTAGCGGGTGAAGAGATCCACCAGCGCGTAACTGCCTTGCTCAATGCGGGTATTGCCGTTCGGGCCGTACGCGTCCTGCCATGTCTTATTCTGCCAGTTCACGCCGCCGCCCACTGTCACTTCCGGCAGCATAGGTAGCTGGTAACGGGTAAACAGTTTCATCGTGGTGCGCGGCTGGTCCGGGTTCACCGCATCGCCGTTCTGGTCTTCCGCCACAAAGCGCGATGCGCCGAAGGTGAGCTGCCAGTTGTCCGTCAACGCGCCGTTCACCTCAAACTCGATCCCCCGGCTTACCGTTCCGTCCACCGACTTGTAGGCGGTTTCGCCCGGATTACCGTTTATCGACGTGCCGAGCGCCTGCGCCACTTTATCCTGCTCGATACGGAATACCGCCAGAGAAGTGGTCAGGCGGGTGTTAAACCAGTCTGCTTTCACGCCTGCTTCGTAGCTTTTACCGGTCGTCGGGTCGAGATAGTCGCCGTTAACGTCGCGCTTGTCGGTCGGCTGGAAGATGGAGGTATAGCTGGTGTAAGCCGACCACGTATCGTTGATGTCGTACACCAGCCCTGCGTAAGGCGTAACGTCGTGCTTTTTGCTGTTAAGGCTGGTTTGCGGTGCGGTAGACGGGTTGTAGTCCGCGTTCCATTCGGTGTAGCGAGCGCCAACGATTAAGTGCAGCGGGTCTGCCAGCGAGAAACGAGCGGCGGTATACGCGGACTGCTGGCGCACAACATCTTTGCTGTACAGCGAGAAGGCGGACCAGGCCGGGTCGGCTACGTTTTCATAGAAGCCCGGCATCGCAATGCCGCCGTAGTCCAGGCCGGTATTCGGCATGGCGTTGTCATAGTGGTTGCGCTGGCGGCTGTAGCTGCCGCCAAACATCAGTTCGTGCTGGCGACCAAACAAATCAAAACCGCCGCGTACAAACGCATCCACAGAATCCTGCTTGCGCTCGCCACGGTTCCAGCCACCATAAGCGCTAGTGCCAGCCCCGGTGGTCTTATCCGGGAAGCCGGTCACGTACATCAGCTTAGAGTCGAAGTTGGTTTCGGCATGCAGCGTGTTAACGCGAGCTTCCCAGCCGTTATCAAAGCGCTGCACCAGGCTTGCAAACACTTTAGTGGCGTCTTTATTGGAATAAGCCCAGTCCGGCGCGGTGGTAGCGCTGCGGCTGAAGTGCGTGCGGCTGCCGTCGGCATACCAGGTTGGCAGGCCGCCCCAGGTCGGGCTGTCGTCGTTGCTTTCCTGGTAGTCATAACCCACGGAGAGCGTGGTTGAGTCGGTCAGGTCTGCGTCTACCACGCCGTAGATGAATTTCTTGCGGTAATGGCTCTTATCCATCCAGGTGTCGTTGTCCTGGTAGCCTGTCACCACGCGCCCACGCACGTTGCCGGACTCGCTCAGCGGCGCGGAGAGATCCGCGACATAGCGCTGCTTGTCCCAGCTGCCGTAAGTCGCCGAGACGTTGCCTTTGAACTCGCGGCTGTCTGCATGCTTGCGCACCATGTTGATGTAAGCCGAAGGGTTTCCGCTGCCGCTCATCAGCCCCGCCGCGCCGCGAACCACTTCAACATTTTCATAAATCGCGGAATCAGAGCCGGTGTCGCCGAAGTCCCAGACGTCGCTGACCTGGGTCGGCAGGTCATCGTAGGCGTAGTTGCTGATGAAAAAACCACGTGAGAAGTAGGTGGCGCGGCTGCTGTCTACCAGACGGGAGGTGATGCCGATCGTGTTGTCCAGCACTTCGCCGATGGTTTGCAGATCCTGGTCTTCCATGCGCTGCTTGCTGATTACGCTGACGGACTGCGGGATATCACGCGGTACCAGCAGCAGTTTAGTGCCGGTAGTGGTGGTTTTAACGCTGTAGTCCTGCGCCTGCCCGGCCAGCGGATTGTCGGCGCTGGTGTTCACCGTGATAGTGTCTTCCGCCGATTTTTTTTCTTCGGACTGCGCCGAAGGAATAAGCGCCAGGGCAATACATGCCGCCAGCCATGACGGGCCATTTGCCCGCAAAGTGAACCGTTCCCTGGAGAAGTTAACGAAAGACATGTTTAACCCTCATTTTTAGTGGATATCGTGCTGCGGCGCACTCCGGCGCTGGACACGTTTTTTTTGATTTTTTATCAAGACGCGCATGATTAATGCGGATGAGAAATATACGCATTAGCATTCACTATGTAAATAAATGTGATCTGCCAGAAGTTGACCGCAGCTGCACCTTTTCAGGGCAAATTGATGCATTCGCTGGCAATAAAAATTGCCGCTTTCGCTTTACATTCGGACACGTAAATCTGTGCTTAAAACAGCCTCATCATCTGGCTTATTGGTGGGGTTATGATAGATTCCTCTCGCTTTTAAAACATACACAGCGAAATACGCTGCGAGCAATCTATCTCTTTTCGGGTAAACGGTCGGAAGCCATGAGAAAGTTAGCCAATATCCACCTGCTGATGATGTTAATTCTGCTGGTTGCCGTCGGGCAGATGACACAAACCATTTATATTCCTTCTATTCCCGATATGGCTCACGAGATGGGCGTGCACAACGGCGCTATCCAGCGCGTGATGGCAGCGTATTTATTTACCTACGGTATTTCTCAGCTGTTTTACGGCCCACTCTCTGACCGCATTGGCCGCCGCCCGGTGATACTGGCCGGTATGGTTATCTTTATGCTGGCGACGCTCGGAGCGTTGTTTACCACTAATTTGCATGTTCTGGTGCTGGCAAGCGCGCTCCAGGGCATGGGCACCGGCGTGGCTGGCGTAATGGCAAGAACCATGCCGCGCGACCTGTATGAAGGCGGAGATTTACGCCTCGCCAACAGCCTGCTGAATATGGGTATTTTGGTTAGCCCGCTGCTGGCCCCGGTGATTGGCGGCCTGCTGGACAGCGTCTGGGGCTGGCGTGCCTGCTACGGCTTCCTGCTGCTGCTGTGTGCGGTAGTCGCTTTTTCAATGTGGCGCTGGCTGCCGGAAACCCGCCCGGCAAACGCAACGCCTCCGCGGCTGCTGCGCAGCTATAAACTGCTGCTCGGCAACATCTCTTTTAATTGCTACCTGCTGATGCTGGTTGGCGGCCTGGCGGGCGTGGCGGTGTTTGAAGCCTGCTCGGGCGTGCTGATGGGCGGCGTGCTTGGTCTGAACGGCGTGGTGGTCAGTATCCTGTTTATTTTACCCATTCCGGCGGCATTTTTTGGCTCCTGGTACGCGAGCCGCCAGAACGCACGTTTCTCCAGCCTGATGTGGCAGGCGGTGCTGAGCTGCCTGCTGGCCGGTATTCTCATGTGGATACCGGGCTGGTTTGGCATCATGAATATCTGGACGCTGCTGGTGCCCGCCGCGCTGTTCTTCTTCGGGGCAGGCATGCTGTTCCCGCTGGCGACCAGCGGCGCGATGGAGCCGTTCCCTTTCCTCGCAGGCACCGCAGGCGCGCTGGTTGGCGGCCTGCAAAATATCGGTTCCGGCGTGATGGCCTGGCTCTCCGCGCTAATGCCGCAAACCGGGCAGTTCAGCATTGGCCTGCTGATGACCGCGATGGGCGTGCTTATCCTTTGCTGCTGGCTGCCGCTGGCCCAGCGATTCCAGCATCACGGGGAAACAATTTAAGTTATTTAACCTCTTCGGCCAGCGCTTTAAGCCAGTGGATAAAAGCGTCAATCTTCGGCCATTGTCGGCCATCAAGGGTCGAAATGTAATAATGCTGATGGCAATTCAACGCCATCTCACCGAAAGGGGCGACAAGCTCGCCCCGCTCCAGCCGCTTTTGCACCAGCCTTTTTCGCCCCATCGCCACGCCAACGTGGTTCATCGCGGCTATCACCGCCAAATCTGAACGATCGAACCCGATGCCCGTAGAAGCAGGCAGCGCTATGCCAAAGTGCTGCGCCCAGCTGTACCACTCGTCCGTACCCGAGTCATTGCTCCACGCCTGCCGGTCGTGCAGTAAAGTGCAGTGGAGGAGATGCGAAGGCCTGCTTTGCAGCTCAAAACGCTGCGCGTATTGCGGACTACACACCGGCAGGATGGCCTCATCCATCAAAAAGTGATGGCTCAGTTGGGACGAAGGCGCATCGTCAAACGAGATAGCCAGGTCGATACCCGCCCGCTGTAAATTCAGGTTGTCGTTGCCGGTAAGAATGGTCAGGGAAATGGCGGGATAACGCTGCGAAAAGTCACCCAGAGAGGGCACCAGCCAGCACTGGGCAATGGACGGCCTGCAATAAACGGTTAAAGAGCCGGACAGCTCCTGGTTTTTGATATCCAGAATTTCCTGGTTAAGCGTATCCAGCGACGACTTCAGCGCCCAGAACACCCGCTTTCCCTCATGCGTCAGCTCCACCTTGCGATGGGAGCGAACAAAAAGCTGTATCCCCAACTCTTCTTCAAGCTGATTTATGCGGTGGCTGACGGCGCTGGGGCTGAGTGAAAGCTCGTTCGCCGCCAGGGCGAAAGATTGATGCCGCGCCGCAACCTCAAAGGTATACAGCTTCGACAACTGCAAGCCGTTTAATAAACGATTTCTAACTTCACGTCCCGCGTCCATAGCGCCTCTTGTCTGTTTACTTTCCGGCTAAGTGTAAAAAATCCACGGCAAATAGGCAGCGTTAAGTTGAGGAAAAGTGAACCATCACGCATTCACACCGCTTATTTCGACTCAAATCACTCATTTGATCCAATCTGGTTCATGTGAACGGCCAATTTTATCGTTTGTCAGCCAGGGCCATTTTTTATCCAATAACCCTAAATTATTCACAGGGTCGGGGTGGGAGATGGGATCGCAAATCTGGGTGGTGGGTTCGTTACTCAGCAGCATCGTTTTAATTGTATTCACAATCGTCAAACTGAAGTTTCATCCTTTCCTCGCGCTGCTGTTAGCGAGCTTTTTTGTCGGCACCATGATGGGCATGGGGCCGCTCGACATGGTGAATGCCGTCGAAAGCGGCATTGGCGGCACGCTGGGCTTTCTGGCCGCGGTAATCGGCCTCGGCACTATCCTCGCCTCGGTAAAATGATGGAAGTATCCGGCGCGGCCGAACGCATTGGCCTGGCGCTGGAGCGCTGCCGCTGGCTCTCTGTCGACGTGATTATGGTGCTGGTGGGGCTGATTTGCGGCATTACGCTGTTTGTTGAGGTCGGCGTCGTGCTGCTGATCCCGCTGGCCTTCTCAATTGCCAAAAAGACTCAAACCTCTTTGCTCAAGCTGGCCATTCCACTTTGTACCGCGCTGATGGCGGTTCACTGCGTTGTGCCTCCTCACCCGGCGGCGCTGTTTGTAACCAATAAGCTCGGTGCCGACGTGGGGACCGTGATTGTGTATGGCCTTGCCGTGGGCCTGCTGGCATCGCTGGTTGGCGGGCCGCTCTTCTTAAAATGCATCGGCAGCCGCCTGCCGTTTAAACCGGTTCCCCCCGAGTTTTCAGATCTGCAAACGCGCGATGCCGCTTCTCTGCCGTCATTAGGCGCCACGCTGTTCACCGTCCTGCTGCCCATTTTTCTGATGCTGATTAAGACCGTTGCCGAGCTGAATATGACGCCCGGCAGCACGCTCTACACGCTGCTGGAATTTATCGGCAACCCGATAACCGCGATGTTTATTGCCGTCTTCGTGGCTTATTACCTGCTCGGGCTACGCCAGCATATGAGCATGGGCACCTTGCTCAGCCATACTGAAAACGGCTTCGGCTCGATAGCCAATATCCTGATGATTATCGGTGCGGGAGGCGCGTTTAACGCCATTCTTAAGGCCAGCGGCATGGCGGATACTCTCGCCATTAGCCTGTCTAACCTGCATCTGCATCCAATACTGCTGGCCTGGCTGGTCGCGCTTATCCTGCACGCCGCCGTAGGGTCGGCAACCGTAGCCATGATGGGCGCAACGGCCATCGTTGCCCCAATGCTGCCGCTGTATCCTGACGTTAGCCCGGAGATCGTGACACTTGCGATAGGTTCGGGCGCAATTGGCTGCACGATTGTCACAGATTCTCTTTTCTGGCTGGTCAAGCAGTACTGCGGCGCTACGCTGCATGAAACCTTTAAGTACTACACCACGGCGACATTTATCGCTTCCTTGCTTGCACTAGCTGGCACCTTCCTGCTTTCTTTTATCATCTGAGCGCCACGGGACTTGTTATGAACAACGCTGAAATGACTACTTTGATTGAAAAATTTCCTCTGCTTAACGACTTGATTGCGCTGAAAGAAGTGGCCTGGTTCAACCCGGCGACCACTTCCTTAGCCGAAGGCTTGCCCTACGTCGGTTTGACCGAAGAGGATGTCAAAGAGGCGCATGCTCGCCTCGCCCGATTTGCGCCTTATCTGGCAAAAGCCTTCCCGGAAACAGCGGCAACAAACGGGATTATCGAGTCTGAACTGGCGGCCATCCCGGCGATGCAAAAGCGGCTGCACGCGGCATTGGGCCAGGAGATCTACGGTAAATTGTGGCTGAAAAAAGACAGCCATCTTCCGATTTCTGGCTCAATAAAGGCGCGAGGCGGTATTTATGAAGTGCTGACCCACGCAGAAAAACTGGCTACTGAAGCCGGGCTGCTTAGCCCGGAGGATGACTACAGCAAGCTTCTCTCACCGGAGTTCCGCGAATTTTTCAGCCGCTACAGCATCGCCGTTGGCTCTACCGGCAATTTAGGCCTGTCGATTGGGATTATGAGCGCGCGGGTTGGCTTCCGGGTTACGGTGCACATGTCCGCCGACGCACGAGAATGGAAAAAAGCCAAATTGCGCAGCCACGGCGTTGAAGTGGTTGAGTACGCAGAAGATTACGGCGTTGCCGTTGAACAAGGGCGCAAAGCCGCAGAATCTGACGCTAACTGCTTCTTTATCGACGATGAAAACTCCCGCACGCTGTTTCTTGGCTACGCCGTCGCCGGGCAAAGATTGAAGGATCAGTTCACTCAGCGCTCGATTACCGTTGATGAGCAGCACCCGCTATTTGTCTACCTTCCGTGCGGCGTGGGCGGCGGCCCTGGCGGAGTGGCGTTTGGCCTGAAAATCGCTTTTGGCGACCACGTCCACTGCATTTTTGCCGAGCCAACCCATTCTCCCTGCATGCTGCTCGGGGTGCATACCGGCCTTCACGATGCCATTTCGGTACAGGAGATTGGTATTGATAACCTGACCGCAGCCGACGGCCTGGCCGTGGGGCGCGCTTCCGGCTTTGTCGGGCGGGCGATGCAGCGGCTGCTGGACGGTTTTTATACCGCAGAAGACCAAACGCTTTACAACATGCTGGGCTGGCTGGCCGCAGAAGAAGATATTCGTCTCGAGCCTTCGGCGCTGGCCGGAATGCCCGGCCCGCAGCACGTTTGTGCCAACGAAGCTTACCAGAGCATGCATGGCCTGAGCGCCGAACAGTTGAATAATGCAACGCACCTGGTCTGGGCGACCGGCGGCGGCATGGTTCCGGAACCTGAGATGGAACAGTACTTAGCAAAGGCACGCTGATATTTCCCCTCACCCCGCCCTCTCCCCAATGGGCGAGGGCGAAAATCCCGCATATTTCAGCACTGAATCCCCTCTGCCCCTCGCCCTTACAGGGAGAGGGGCATTCCTTCCGTCATTTTTCTGTCATTTAGTTACCTTACTCTCATTTCCGGTTTAATAATTTGATCAATCTACGCGCGTAGATACACTGAGCGAATGATTAAAAAACGCCCCCTGGGCCGATAACGTCCGACTTTTGTGAGCACCTCAATGACAACAAAATCTGTTTCTCATCCTCCGGCAGGCTCGGAGCACGCCGCTGAAGAGCGCCTGGCGACCCCCGAAGGCAAACGCGACTTTATTCGCGCCACCTTTTCCTGCTGGCTCGGCACTACGATGGAATACGCCGACTTTGCGCTCTATGGCCTGGCGGCCGGGATTATTTTTGGCGACGTGTTCTTCCCGGATGCCACCCCGGTTATGGCGTTGCTCTCAAGCTTCGCCGCCTATTCGGTAGGCTTTATCGCCCGCCCAATTGGCGCATTGTTGTTTGGGCGACTGGGCGACCGCTACGGCAGAAAAATGGTAATGGTGATTACCATCGCGCTGATGGGCTGCTCTACAACGCTGATTGGCCTGATCCCTGGCTATGCCCAGATCGGCGTCTGGGCACCGGTTTGCCTGGTTATTTTGCGCTTCTCTCAGGGGCTTGGCGCGGGCGCAGAGCTTTCCGGCGGCACCGTTATGTTGGGGGAATATGCGCCGGTAAAACGGCGTGGGCTGGTGTCATCAATTATCGGCCTCGGCTCCAACAGCGGCACGCTGCTGGCCTCCCTGACCTGGCTGCTGGTGCTGCAAATGGATAAACAGGCGCTGCTATCCTGGGGCTGGCGCATTCCGTTCCTGTGCAGCATGCTGATTGCCGTTGTCGCACTAATTATCCGCCATCAGTTGCGCGAGACGCCGGTATTCGAGCGCCAGAAAGCGTTGCTTGAAGAGCAGCGTAAGCAGAGCCTGGAACAGGGCATCACGCTACAGCAGCAGGACACCCGCAGTTTCTGGAAACGCACCCGCGCCTTCTGGACGATGGTCGGCCTGCGTATCGGCGAAAACGGCCCATCCTACCTCGCGCAGGGCTTTATCATCGGCTACGTCGCTAAAGTGCTGGCGGTCGATAAATCCGTTCCCACGCTGGCGGTGCTGATAGCCTCCGTGCTCGGCTTCGCGATTATCCCGTTTGCAGGCTGGCTGTCTGACCGCTTTGGCCGCCGCATCGTTTATCGCTGGTTTTGCCTGCTGCTGATTATCTATGCTTTCCCGGCTTTTATGTTGCTGGACTCCCGCGAACCGATCATCGTTATTCCGACTATTGTCGTCGGGATGGGGCTGGCCTCGCTGGGTATTTTTGGCGTGCAGGCAGCGTGGGGCGTGGAGCTGTTTGGCGTAGCTAACCGCTATACAAAAATGGCGTTTGCCAAAGAGCTTGGCTCCATTCTTTCCGGCGGCACGGCACCGCTGGTTGCCGCCGCGCTGCTGTCGTGGACCGGGCACTGGTGGCCTATTGCTCTCTACTTCGCCGTGATGGCGGGGATAGGGCTGGTGACGACCTTCTTCGCGCCGGAAACCAGAGGCCGGGATCTTAACCTGCCGGAAGACGCCATTTGATTCGGCTCACGGTTCCCGGCGATTTTTACCAGGCAAAGCTTTATGCTGTTGCTCTGTTTAGCGCCAGCCCAAATAAAGCAGGTATTCAGTGACTAAGCCTCATATGCAACGTGTCACCCGCGCTGAAGTCGCCAAAGAAGCAGGGACTTCGGTCGCGGTGGTTAGCTATGTGATTAATAACGGCCCGCGCCCTGTGGCGCAGGCAACGCGCGAGCGGGTGCTGGCCGCCATCAAAAAAACCGGATACCGTCCGAACGGTATCGCCAGGGCTTTAGCCAGCGGAACCACACGAACCTACGGCCTGATCGTGCCCAATATTGCCAATCCGTTTATCTCTTCGATGGCGCACGCCCTACAGCAGGAAGCCTTTGCCGACGGCAGAGTGCTGCTGCTTGGAGATTCCGGCGACGACCGGGCGCGTGAGCTTGAGCTGGTGAATAACCTGCTGCATCGCCAGGTGGATGGCCTGATTTACACCAGCGTAGACCGACACCCGTACATCGAGCTTATTCAGGCCAGCGGCACGCCGTGCGTCATGCTGGACAGAGTTGCGCCGGAGCTGAACGTCTGCGCCATTCAGGTTAATGAGCAACATGCCGCTTACCGGGCGACCCGGCACCTTATCGAGCACGGCTACCGCGAGATAGCCATTATTTGCGGGCCGCTGGAGATGCTGAACACCCAGGACCGCATCAGCGGCTGGAAGCAGGCGCTGGAAGAAGCCGGTTTGCCTCTGCGCCCTGAGTGGATTTTTTCTACCGACTATACCCGCCAGGGCGGCTACAGTGCGGCACAGCGCATGTTGAGCGGCGACTTGCCCCGCGCCCTGTTTGCCACCAATGAGCAGCAGGCCTTTGGCTGCCTGAGAGCGCTGGCCGAACGGGGGCTTTCGGCACCCGCCGACCTGGCGCTGGTCTGCTTTAACGGCACCCTTGAATCTTCTTTTAACGTCCCCTCTTTAACCACCGTGCGCCAGCCGGTCACTAAAATGGCGAAAAAGGCCATTGAGATGCTGAAGAGATGGGACGGGGAGCCGCACAACTGCGAATTCGCTTTCGAGCTGGAAATCGGCGAGTCCTGCGGCTGCCATCCTTCACCTCAGGCCAGAATGAGTAAATGAGTAACATGAAGCGTTTAATTATTGATTGCGATCCGGGCAACGGCGTTGCCGGAGCCAACGTTGACGACGGCCTTGCGCTGGCTCTGGCCCTGGCAGCCCCGGAAATCTCCCTCGAGCTAATAACCACCGTTTCGGGAAATACGCCCAGCGAAGTCGGCTACGCCGTTGCCTCTGATTTAATCGCACGCCTTGGCATGTTCGTTGAGGTCGCTCGCGGCGCATCCCGCGCCCTGATTGAGCCGTCGGCTCCATGGCGGGAACATCTTGACCACAAGGTTGATAAAGTCGGCCTGCGCCATTTATGGAACGGCGTCAGTGCGCCGCAGATAAACGCCGCCACAGCGCCGCTGGCGGTGCATAAAATGGGCGAACTTATCTGCAATAATCCCGGCGAAATCACCCTGATTGCCATCGGCCCGCTGACCAACGTCGCGCTGGCTTTACAGCTGTATCCGCAAATGGCGGCGGCGGTGAAAGAGATTGTGATTATGGGAGGCGTGTTCAACGTTGAGGGCTACCTGAAGGACACCAATTTTGGCGTCGACCCGGAGGCGGCCCACGCGGTGCTGACCAGCGGAGCGAACATCATCCTGGTGCCGATGGATGTCACCACCCAAACGATGATGACACACCAGGACCTGGATAAGCTGGCGACCTGCAATAACCGATTAAGCGATTTTCTTGTAGAAACAATCCGTCCGTGGATGGATTTTTCAATGCAGACCCGTAATCTGCCGGGCTGCTGGATACACGACGTGCTGACTGTCGCCCTGCTGCTGGAACCCGCGCTGGTCAGCGGCGTAGAGGATTACGTGGACGTGTCGCTGAGCGGCCTGAGCCGGGGCAGAACACTGCGCTACGGGCCAGAAAACCTGAGGCTGACGGTAAATGTAGAACCGCCGCGGGGCAAACCGGTGATGATTCTGCAAACCGTGGATAACGAGGCGCTGCTGGCGCTTATCGACAAAAATATTCGCCAGTTTTCCTGAAAGACAAAGGGCGCTTTCGCGCCCTTTTTTTAGAGAACCTTGCTTAAAAACGCCTGGGTTCGTGGGTTTTGCGGGGCGCTGAACAGTTGGGCTGGCACGCCCTGCTCCTGAATCACGCCCTGGTCGATAAAGATCACGCGGTCGGCCACTTCGCGGGCGAAGCCCATTTCGTGGGTCACGATAATCATCGTCATACCTTCCTGCGCCAGCTGCTTCATCACCGCCAGCACTTCGCCCACCAGCTCAGGATCCAGCGCCGAGGTTGGCTCATCAAACAGAATAATCGACGGCTCCATTGCCAGCGCACGGGCAATCGCCACACGCTGCTGCTGGCCGCCGGAGAGGCTGGAAGGCCAGGCGTCGATTTTGTCTATCAGGCCAACTTTTTGCAGCAGCTTCTCCGCGCGGTTTACCGCTTCCGCTTTTGACAGCCCTTTCAGCGACATCGGCGCCATAATCAGGTTTTCCAGCACCGTCATATGCGGGAACAGGTTGAAACGCTGAAACACCATGCCAACACCTTCACGCAGGCCGTTGAGGTTGGTTTTTGGATCATGCACCGCAAAACCGTTCACCATCACTTCACCACCGTCCGGCTTTTCCAGCGCGTTCAGGCAGCGCAGAAAGGTACTTTTGCCGGAGCCGGATGGGCCAATCACGCAAACCACTTCCTGAGGAGCAATATCGCAGGAGATACCGCGCAGGACGTGAGTTTTGCCAAATTGTTTCTGTAAGTCCTTAACGTGAATCACTTTTGCCAAACCTCTTTTCCATATGTTGCACCAGCAGCGAAAGCAGGAACGTCAGAACCCAGTAGACCAGTGAAATGGTCAGGTACGGCTCCCAATAGGTCGCATAAGCGCCGGAAACGGTACGCGCCGCGTAGGCCAGGTCGGCAAGGCCGATAGCCGAAGCCAGCGACGAGTCTTTAACAATGGCAATCGCGTTGTTGCCGAGCGGCGGCAGAATGCGGCGAAACGCCTGCGGCAAAATAACTTTGCGCATCGTTTTACCCCAGCCCATCCCCAGCGCGCGGGAAGCTTCCATCTGCCCTTTATCAATAGACTGAATACCGGCGCGGAAAATCTCGGACACATAGGCCCCGGCGTTTAGCGTAATCGCCACCACGCAGGAGAGGAATGCGCCGTATTCAGAGCGCAGCTCGCGGGCAAAGTCCACGGACATCAGCCCGCTGGTTATCATTATCCCGTCGCGCGGGTTGATGAACAGCGGCACCAGGGCGAAGTGAACCACCATAATCTGCACAAACAGAGGCGTGCCGCGAAACGCGCTGACGTAAATACGCACCGGCCACTGCACCGCATAACGCAGTACATGTTTCCACGGGCCGTCGTCAGCATGAGCCATACGCCCAAGGCCAAGCAGCAGGCCCCATGAGGTGCCTAAAATCACGCAGATGATGGTGCACTTGATGGTCATCAGCGCGCCCTGCATAAATAGCGGCGCGTATTCTGAGATTATCTCCCAGCGAAATCCGGTCATACCTGTCCTTGTTGGGGCCGGAACGGCCCCGATTGAAAATTACTCTGCCGGGAGGGTTGGAACGTTGGCGTCGAACCAGTTGGCGTAAATTTTAGCGTAGGTGCCGTCTGCGATGATTTTCTTCAGACCGGCGTCGATTTTACCCTTCAGCTCGGTATTGCCTTTCGCGACCGCAATGCCGAAATACTGGCGTTCAAACTTGCTGTCCGGCACCAACTTCAGCGGTTTTTCAGGGTGAGATTTAATGTAATATTTCACCACGCCCACGTCGCCAACCGCCGCGTCAATACCGTCTTCGGTCAGCTCTTGCAGCATCAGAGGAGTGTTATCGAAACGCTTAATATCGGTGCTGTTTTTGCCCAGAACATCGGAAACAACGATGTCGCCGGTGCTGGAGTTAACCACGCCAACTTTCTTACCTTTCAGCGCGTTAACGGAGTCGACTTTTGAATCCGTAGGCACCACGATGGACTGCTCTGCCGGGAAGTAAGGCGCGGAGAAGTCGACCATCGCTTTACGCTTGTCGGTAATGGTGATGCCGGAAATGATGATGTCGCGATCGCCGGAGTTCAGCGTCGCAAAGATGCCTTCCCACGGGGTGTTAACCAGCTTGATATCAAAACCTTCGGCTTTAGCGACGGCTTTGATGATATCGATATCGAAACCTTCCAGCTGCTTCTGGCTGTTTTCAAACTCAAATGGACGATAGGTGCCGCCCGAGCCGACCACGTAAGTCTGCGCCAGAGCCTGAGCAGAACTGAACAAAGCCGCGAGCAAACACCCGCCAACTACCACTGATTTCATCGCTTTAGTTAACATAGAAGCCCCTGGATATATGATGTTTTTATGCAATTAATATGCATAAAAATACATAATTACCCGGAAGGCAGCAACAGAAAATTCACGCCGGGGCGATAATTACTGGCACTGAGGCTTTAGGATGGCGTCCAGAACCGGTGCCATATCCGGCCGCCACGCGCCCTCTTCGCCATCGTAGAATTTCTCATCGCCGCTTACCGCATAAGGGATCTGCGCCTTTTGCAGCTCGCAGGCAACAAAAGTCGCCATCGCAACCTGCTGATCCACCGGCAGCTTACTGCCAACCGACCAGTTGCCCACCCAGGACAGGTGGCCGGTTTTTTGCTGCCAGCGTGAAGCGACTTCTATACGCGCATGGATTGCGGCTTTTTCCGCATCCGTGCCGGTGGTCCACTGGCTTTTACCGTTTAAGGCATGCGGGCCGGACGGCATTAAATGCCAGTCCGCCATGACCAGCCCGTGGTGGGATTCGGGGATTTTTAATGCCGCCAAAGCTTCCGGCGAGCCGTGATAGCGAGGCGCGACAAAGATATGCCGCTGCGGGCTGATTTTATGAATCGCCTTAACGGTTTTGTCATACACCTGGTTGAGCAGCTGCGGGTTAGCGCTGAGCTTTTCCTCCGGCTGGCCGATGATGTCGAAGACCAGAGAATCATCGTTTTTGCCAAAGAACCGGGCGACGGTTGTCCACCATTCTACGATGTCGGTGGCGTTTTCAGCATTGGGCTTTGCCTTCAGCTCGGCCGCGCGGTAACTGATAACCGGAACGATATTGTATTGCTCGCAGGCATCCACGATTCGCCGCAGGTGAACCAGTTTTTGATGGGTCATCGGCCCGGCAACGCGGATGCGTACGTGACCAAACCCGCGCTGCTGAAAGTCCCGCACCGCAAGCGGGTCAAATTCGCGTATACCGCGTTCTGTAATGGCCCAGTCAACGTTCATGCCCACCCCAAGCTGGCTGGTCCAACTGGGCGGCAAAGCTTCTGTTTGTGCGGCAAACGAACCGGCACAGAAAGAGAGAGCAACCAGGGCAAGGATTGGCTTTAACATCGGCGGCACGCTACTTAGCGAAGGAAACCTAATATTTAGCATACCTTTACCGTTAGCGGGGAGTGCGGATTGCAATAAAAGATTAATAATGATTCATAGTGTGTAGGTTTGCTTTTGCCGGTTACTCATCGCTAAGCACCACCCCAAGCCTGGCTGCCATTCTCATCACCTCATTAACTACCGCAGGCTCGGTAAAAATACTCCGTGTTTTCCCCTGCAGTGTGAGAGCCGCAGTATTCAGTCTGTTACCGAACAATATGAAAGCGCTGCTATCGTCATGCTGCCTCGACTTCCACACCATGAAAAAAGCGCGACGTTAACGCCGCGCTTTGTTAATGGCTGGAAAAACTTATTTCAGTTCAGGCCAGTAGGCTTTGTTGGCTTCGATCAAGTCGTCGAGGATGGCTTTGGCGACGGAGGCACTTGGGACGGTTTTCGACAGCGTGATGGCCTGCCACAGTTTCTGGTAAGAGCGGTGCTCCCAGGCATCTACCACCAGTTTTTCTACCGCAACCTGCTGGCTCATCAACCCTTTCTGGAACTGAGGAATATTGCCCACCACCAGCGGCTCTGGCCCGTCTTTCCCTACGAGGCATGGGATCTCTACCATCGCTTCCGGGTCGAAGTTATTAATCGCGCCATTATTCGGCACGATTAACAGCATTCTTTCCTGAGTGTTAAAGGCGATAGCGGTCGCCAGATCGACGATGTACGACGCATGTTCATCAATTTCAAGCTCCCCTGCCGATGATTTCCCGGCATTAATGATGGCGTTGCAGGAGCCAAATACGTGTTTCTCGCGGTGCTCCATAACCTCATTGGCACGGGTATGTTCCGGGTTGGAGTGCTGCACCACGTAATCCGGGAACAAGTAATATTTGAGATAGGTATTTGGCAGCGTGTCAGGATCCAGCGCCCAGACGTCTTTCGCTTTACCGAAGGTATCATTCCAGCTCGCTTCCGTACCGTGCTCGTCCGTTGGTGGAACATAGCCAAATTTAGCCACATGTTCGCGGATTTTCGGCATTAAATCATTGCCGTGTTTATCCTCAACATGGGTCCACCAGCCGAAGTGGTTCAGGCCGTAGTAGCGGACTTTCATCTCTTTGCGATCTTTCAGGCCGACTATCTGCGCCATACGGCTTTCAATGCCGATTGGCATATCGCAGATATTCAGGATCTTTGCATTCGGGCGCAGGCGACGGGTCGCTTCCGCCACAATAGCCGCCGGGTTGGAGTAGTTCAGCATCCAGGCGTTTGGCGAGTACTTCTCCATATAATCGACCAGTTCCAGCACGCCGCCAATCGAGCGCATGCCGTAGGCTATTCCACCCGGGCCACAGGTTTCCTGACCAACCACGCCGTGGCGCAGAGGGATTTTTTCGTCTTTTTCGCGCATCGGGTATTTGCCAACACGAATATGAGCCATGACGAAATCTACGTCGCTAAAAGCTTCTTTCGGGTCAGTGGTGTAGCTGAATTCGACCTCCGGGGCCTGCTCCTTGAGGATAACTTTGCAGGCCTCGGCGATAGTTTCCTGGCGTGCACCGTCGTTGTCATAGAACTTCAGCGCCCGCAGCGGAAAACGGTGCTGGTTGGCAAGCAGCATTAGTACGATGCCGGGAGTAAATGTGCTGCCGCCGCCTGCTACTACTACCGAGAATTTTTTCATGATATTGCCTCCGTCATGGATGGATGTTCGTCTGAGACTTGCTCTTTGATGAGGATTTCAATCTGGTCGCGGATTTGCGGGACATGCAGCCCAACAATCACCTGAATACCGTTCCCGCTCCGCACTACGCCGTGTGCACCGAGGGCTTTGAATACGTCGTCACCCTGGGTCCGCGCCATATCGGCAAGCGTGATGCGCAGCCGGGTTGCGCAGTTATTGAGGCTGGCGATATTCGCCGCACCGCCCAGCGCCTGTAAGAAGCCATGAGCCTGCCCGTGTTTTGCGTCCTGGCTCACCGCCGCGCTGGTCTGCTGGCGAGCGGCCTGGTAGTCCGCCTTGCTGTAGAGCTTAATTTCGCTGTCTTCACGGCCCGGTGTTTTCAGGTTGAAGCGCAGGATAAGGGCGCGGAACACCACAAAGTAGACGCCGGTGAAAGCGATGCCGATGCCTATCTGGGTAAACATCATCGAGGCATGGTTATGGAACATCGGGATCCAGTTTTGCGGCAGGAACTGGTCGAGAAGCCCCCCGCCCATATTGCCGACCACGCCCGCCATATACATCACCGTAGCCATCGTGGCGGCGAGGAAAGCGTGGACCGCAAACAGCAGCGGAGAGATAAACAAGAAGGTGAATTCCAGCGGTTCGGTAATGCCGACCAGCATCGCGGTCAGCGTAGCGGGGATAAGCAGCCCGGCGACCTTAACCCGATTCTGCGGCGAGGCGGTGTAGTAGAGCGCCAGCGCAATCCCAACGGAGCCGAACACTTTAGAGTTACCGTGCAGGGCAAAGCCGCCTTCCGGGAACAGAGATTTCAGGGAAGCGGTGCTCTGGCTAAATTCCTGCAAGTGCTGCGCCCAGTAAACCTGAATGCCGCCTTCTACCGCCGCTGGCCCGAAGATAAATGGCCCATAGACAAAGTGATGCAGCCCGGTCGGGATCAGGATGCGTTCAAGGAAGGTGTAAACCCAGACGCCAAGCGCCCCGGCACCGCGCAGAAACGCCTGTAAGGACTCAATGCCAAGCTGGACTTTTGGCCAGCCGAGCAGTGTCAGCCAGGCGCAGGGGATCATCACCAGGAAGGCGACAATCACTACGAAGGAACTGCCCTGGAAGATGCCGAGAAATACCGGCAATTGCCTGTCGAAATAGCGGTTATGAATGGCGGTGACGATGCCGGAAATCACAATCGCTCCGATGATGCTGGTATCGAGCGTTTTGATCCCGGCTATCATCGTTAGCCCGCTGCCCGTGGTGGGGTCGAGATTAAAATCGACGCCAAAATAGTGCCCCCAGGTCATCCCCATGGCATTGATGAAGTAGTTCCAGGTTAAGAAGCTGACCAGCACGGCCAGGCAGGCGCGCCCCGGAGCTTGTTTCGCCAGCCCGATAGGCAGGCCGACGGCGAAAATCAGCGGCATATTGCGGAATACAGTCCAGCCGCCCTCTTCGATGATATGAACAATCTGCGCAAATAAGTTGTCGGGAGCGGTTAGCGCCTCCCCAACAAACATTGGGTTACGCAGCATAATGGCTATCCCAACCACAATTCCCGCAAACGGAAATAGCAGGACCGGGGTAAACATTGCACCACCAAAGCGTTGTATTTGACTGAGCATTTTTTAATCCTCATGTAACAACTTCGTAGAGTAAGAGGTGGCCTTATTTTTGTAGTCTGGCCTGAAGCTGAGAATAAGGAGCCAGCCCGATAACCGCCGTGTTGGTCGGCGTGATTCGTGATCGCTTTCATGGTTTTTATTTAGCCAAAGTTGTCTACTTTTCAAAATAAAGTTAGACAAATGGTTGAAGTGAAAAGGCGATATAGCGCCTGGAGAGGTCTACTGGTGATCTACAAATCAATTGCAGACAGGTTACGTGTACGCCTGAATTCGGCCGACTACACCATCGGTAGCCCGCTGCCGGGCGAAAAAAAACTCGCCGAGGAGTTTGGCGTATCGCGCATGACAATTCGCAAAGCGGTGGATTTACTGGTGGGCTGGGGGCTGGTACAGCGCCGCCAGGGCAGCGGAACCTGGGTGACCAAAAAAGATGTTCACCATGAAACCACCAACCTGACCGGATTCGTAGAAGTGATGCGTAGCCAGGGAAAAGAGGTGATGAGCGAGGTGCTGGAGTTCAGCATCATGCCCGCCCCGCCCGCTATTGCCAGCCTGTTGCGGATTAAAATCGACGAGAAAATTTATTATTCCCGCCGGGTGCGTGCGGTGGGTGGAAAACCGCTGATGGTGGAAGACAGCTATATGCCGGTGAAGCTGTTTCGCAACTTATCCATGGCCCACCTTGAAGGATCCAAGTTCAGCTATATCGAAGAAGAGTGCCGGATAATCATCAGCGGTAACTATGAAACGCTGACTCCGGTGCTGGCGGACGCCAAAACGGCAAAGCTGCTGAATATCGCCGAGGCGACGCCAATTTTGCGCATCACCTCGCTTTCCTACAGCGACAGCGGCGAGTTCCTGAACTATTCAGTGATGTTCAGAAACGCCAGCGAATACCAGGTGGATTACCACCTGCGGCGGGATCACGCTAAAACGCTGCCCGTGTCACCGGACAGCGCCGCCACTCAAAGCCCCCAGAACAGCACGGCCAGCAATTGAGGCGTGATAATGCGCAGGAACATCACCAGCGGGTAGACAGTGGCGTAAGAAAGCGCCGCCGCACCGCTGGTTGCATGCAGCCCGTTGGCAAAGGCCAGCGCCGGCGGGTCGGTCATCGAGCCTGCCAGCATGCCGCACAGCGTCAGATAGTTCATCTTCACCAGCAGGCGCGCGAGAATACCCACGCTAATCAACGGCACGGCGGTAATCACAATCCCATAGCCAATCCAGCTCACGCCATCGCCGCGCAGCAGGGTGTCGATAAAGTCCCCGCCGGATTTTAGTCCGACCACCGCAAGGAACAGCACAATCCCAAGCTCGCGCAGCGCGAGATTGGCGCTCGGCGGCATGAACCAGTACAGCTTGCCGATGCTGCCGATACGCCCGAGGATCAGCGCCATAATCAGCGGCCCGCCCGCCAGACCGAGACGCAGCGCGGCCGGGAAGCCGGGGATAAACAGCGGAACAGACCCAAGCAGCACCCCAAGCCCGATACCAATAAACACCGGCAGCATCTGTACCTGCTGGAGCTTATGTTGGGCATTACCCACCTCCGCCGCCACCGCATCAATAGACTGCGGGCGGCCAACGAGGTTAAGGATATCGCCAAATTGCAGGCTGGCATTGCTGCTCGCCACCAGCTCAACCCCGGCGCGATTGAGCCGGGAGATAACCACGTCGTACTTCTGCTTCAGGTGCAGATCGCGGATTTTCTTTCCCAGCACCTTTTCATTAGTCACCACCACGCGCTCCACGCGTAAGTCCGTGCCGCGCGTAGAAAGCGAAGTCTCGACCTGGTTGCCGATAACCAGCAGGGCTTTATGCAAATCTTTCTCCGCCCCGACCAGATGCAGCAGATCGCCGGTTTCAATCACCGTGCCGGGAGAAGGCACCATGAGCAGCTCTCCGCGCTTGAGGCGGGAACAGATTATCTCGTCGCTGTTGAGGATGGGCACGTCCTGAATCATCAGGCCGTTAAGGTTGGGGTTGGCCACGCAAATATTGATGGTTTGCAGCTGAGCGTGACTTTGCCCGCTGCTGGCGTCGAACTGCTGCGCTTCTTTTTCAACATTGACGCGAAAAGCCATTCTCATCAGCCACATAGTGAGAAGAATGCCGCAGATACCGAACGGATAAGCCATCGCGTAGCTCATGCCCATTTGGTCAACCAATTTTGGCGTGGTGCCGAGATCGGAGAGGATCTGCTGTCCCGCGCCCAAAGCCGGGGTATTAGTGACCGCGCCGGAGAAGATCCCAAGCACCACAGGCAGCGGCACGTCGAACAATTTGTAGACGACGGCGGTCATGAACGCGCCCAGGATAACAATCAGAATAGCGAATAGGTTGAGCCGTAGCCCGGACACGCGCAGAGAGGAGAAAAAGCCCGGCCCCACCTGGATGCCGATGGTGTAGACAAACAGGATCAGCCCAAATTCCTGAATGAAGTGCAGCATATCGCTGTTCAGGCCAATCCCGGCCTGATTAACAAAGTGGCCGACGATAATTCCGCCGAACAGCACGCCTCCAATGCCGAAACCCACACCGCGGATTTTGATATTGCCTATCCACAAGCCAATAACGGCGACCAGCGCCAGCACGCTTACGGTTAACGCTATTCCACTCATCATATAATCCCTGTGAATAACATTATTGTTATTGAGGATTCTCGCAGAGTGGCCGACGGCTTAATGCGCTGGAGAGCACAAAAAAGGCCCCATTTCTGGGGCCTTAGAAGAGACTCGGGGGACTTAGCTGTTCAGCGCAGGGCGTTCGCTAATGGCGATACGCTGCGGAGCCATCGCTTCCGGGATGTTGCGCACCAGGTCGATGTGCAGCAGACCGTTGGTAAAGGTCGCACCCGAAACCTGCATATGCTCGGCCAGGGTGAAACTCAGGCTAAACGGCTGGGTGACCAGCCCCTGATGCAGCCAGTTGATCTCTTTTTCCGGTTTTACCGGCGTCCCTTTCACGCTCAGGCGGGTACCTTCAAGCTCGATATCCAGGTCCTCCTGGCGGAACCCGGCCAGCGCAAGGGTGATGCGGTAATGGTTATCGTCGCTTTTTTCAATGTTGTACGGCGGGAAGCTCTGGCTTTCTCCGCTGGACTGAAGCGCGTTCGCTAATTTGTCAAAACCGATCCATTGACGCAGCAGTGGGGATAAATCGTAGTTACGCATAGTGTTTTCTCCTTCTTTGAAGCAAGAAATGACCTGCCTGCATATAAACAGGCATGATGGGCTCCCTGACGGCAAGCCAGCTGATGACGGGCCGCGCTGTGCGACCCGATAAATTAATTAATTTCGATGCGGCGCGGCTTCATCGATTCCGGAATTTCACGTTCCAGCTCGATGTACAGCAGGCCGTTCACCAGGCTTGCACCACGCACATGGATGTTTTCTGCAAGCTGGAATTTACGTTCGAAGTTACGCTCGGCGATGCCCTGATAGAGATAGGTTCGCTCTTGCTGCTCGCCTTCGTGCGCGCCTTTAACAATCAGCAGATTGTCCTGGGCGGTGATATCAAGTTCGCTTTCAGCGAAACCGGCAACGGCAATAGCGATGCGGTAGTGGTTTTCGTCCACTAATTCTACGTTGTACGGAGGGTAGCCGCCGTTACTTTGGCTTTGGTTGTTTTCCAGCAGGTTGAACAGGCGATCAAAACCAATGGCGGAACGGTACAGCGGAGATAAATCGAAGTTACGCATAATAAAAAGCTCCTGAAATCAGCGAGTAAAGTGTAAAAGCCTTCCATCAGGACAGGCCACAAATCGGAGTACCCATTCGGCGTACTCGTTTTGGTCACACTAGTAAAATGTGGCTGGCTTAGAATTTTTCAAGGCGTCATAGCGCAAATTTTTTGCGAGAGAGGGATTCCTTACTTAGACTAGCGTTGAGCATGAAATGGTAAAAATATGCGATAACCGCCACAGAGCGGAGCGACAAAGGTTTTTAAACCACGGGCGGATGCTATAACTCCGCAGGTGCTGGTACTCAGCCAGCCATTGACGACGGCAGCAAAATGATAACGAAAAATTTGTTTTCTACTCTGGTGTTAAGCACAGGCCTGCTCTGCCTGACAGGCTGTTCCAGTATGATGTCGCACAGCGGTGGCAAAGAGGGCTTGTACCCGGGCACGCGCGCAAGTGCAGAAACGCTTGGTGACGACGAAACAAGCTGGGCGCTCAAGCCGCTGGTCGCGCTGGATCTGCCTTTTACCGCCGTGCTTGATACGGTGCTGCTGCCGTGGGATGTGTTCCGTAAGGACAATTCGGTGAAATCGCGAGTGGAAGCCAGCGAAAAACAGAATCTGGCGACCAATTCCGTTATCCCACCGGCCGACATGCCGCACTAATCTGCTATAGCCCGGTTTCCGCGCACCAGAGCTGGCGGAAACCGTCGACATCCTGCATCCAGGCGATGTGTTTTCCGTCCGGCGAAAAGACAACTGCATCGCCGGAAGGTGCTTGTTCCCCGGCCACGGTTAATGCCGTAATCCCCCCGCTTTGCGCATCACACAACACAATTCTGCCCTGGAGCACAAACCCCAGAGCTTTGCCTGAAGGATGCCAGTTAAACGCCGACTGCACGTCGTGCTCGCCGGAGGTTACCTGCCGTGGCTCGCCGCCGTTCGGGGAAACCGTCCACAGCTGTATAACGCCGTCGTCGTCACGCATCAGAAATGCCAGCTGGCTGCCGTCCGGGTTGCTGCGCACCCAGTGCCGAGGCTGACTCACCAGGCCGGGGTGAAGGCGATTGTGGGTAAAGGTTAATCTGCGCTGCATAACGCCTTTTGGCGGCGCGGGTAGCGTGGTGGATGTGCCGCACAGTGGCTCATCACCGGCGTGCCGATACGTGTCCTCTTCATCAGGCAAATCAACGATAAACAGCTCCGGCACCTTCTCGCCGCTGACTGAGCACGTATCACCGATAAAAGCCAGCGCCCAGCGCTGCACGCTGCCGTCAGGTTTGCGGTAACCTCGCTCGCCTGTCCAGCCTTCTTCGTAGGCGCGGTTTATCTCGTCACTGCCCGGCGTGGGATCTGGCGTAGTGCGGCTCACCAGCACGCAGAAGTGGCTGCCGTCGTATTCACGCAGATGATGCTTCGGAGGCTGAACCGGGCCAAAAGGCAGCGCGATGCCAACGTTACGGAGATCGAACCGCTCGCCCAACTCATGCATTACGTGGTCGTTATAGGTAAAGCTCAGACGGCTGCCGTCATGGCTCCAGACGTGTACGTGGCTGCCGCCGCGCAGCGCTCCCGGGGTGTAAGGCGAGGTGATATCCATCGCGTCAAGATTGCTGGCTTTACCCTGCTCAACTACCACGCCTCGGCGATGATGGAAGTCGTAATACCAGCTGGCGTCCGGGGCTTCCGGGCCGTGGATAAAAACATAGCGCTCGGGCAGCTGCGGGCTTACGGTCACCACCCCGACACAGGCCCCTTCAGGCGCGCGGTACACGACCTCGACTTCTCCGCTGAAGACATTTACCCGCTCGATAGTCTCGCCGGTAAACGAAGACCCGGAGGGGCGCACATCGAAAGCCAGCCAACGGCCGTCCGGCGTCCAGGTGTTGATATTAGTAAGCTGATGATGACGTGGTGCGAAGGTGAGTTGTCTGGTCACGGATTTGCCCTGAAGCGCTGAACACGCCTCAGGGTAAAAGATTTAGTTATGCCTTTCCACTGCGCCAGGCAAGCTGCCCGCCAGCCATTCACAAAACTGGCGCGTCAGCGGATCGTTTTCACTATCGCGATGGACAAGCCACGCCCAGTCAGCGCCGCGCACGGTTTGCTCTGCCAGCGGAACAAGCAGACCAGCCGCCGTTTTCTGTTCAGCCAGCAACTGGCTGACGAGCGCTATCCCAAGTCCCTCTGCGGCAGCATCCAGCAGCAGCCCAGGGTCGGAGAAGTTCATCCCCTGGCTACGCTGGCCGACATCCGCACCTCCGGCGACGGTCCAATGCTCCCAGCTCATTTCACGCTCGCCGTGAAGAGTCATGCGCTGCGGGACCAGAGCCTCCAGAATGCGGGGATGGCAGGCTGGATAAAGTCTATCCTTGTACAAAACCTCAAAAACGCATTCCGCCTGAATGCTTAAATCATCGCGTATTGCCACGTCGATGGTTTCCGTCGCCATATCGGGTGGTTCAAAGCTGGTAAACAGCCATAAATCAGTCTCCGGGTGCTGGCGATTGAAGTCTCCCAGCCTCGGCAACAGCCAGTGTCGCGCAAAAGCGGGCGTGGTATTCACAATGAGCTGGTTAGGCTTGCGGTATTGCTCAAGGCGACGAATGCCGACCGCCAGCTGCTGGAGCATAACCTGCGCGGTGCTGTAAAGATCCTGGCCCGCGTCGGTCAGGCTGACGCTGCGCCCGCTGCGAAAGAAAAGCGGCTGCTCAAGATAAGCTTCCAGGCTGCGGATCTGCTGGCTAATAGCTGACTGGGTCAGATGCAGTTCCGCGGCGGCCTGGTGAAAACTCCCCAGTCGGGCGGCAGCTTCAAACCCGCGCAGGGCATTTAAAGGAGGCCAGTGCTTCAACATGATTGATAAGCCTGTCTAATCAGGTGGTCACTAAATATATCGTTAGATACCTGAGGCAGCCAGTGTTGAAATATCAGCCTCTTTCTCTGAGCAGAAATACTTACCTTAAAGCACGCAAACGGGAGCCAGATATGTCTACGCGTCGTCAATTTATTAAATGTGCATCAGTGCTTGCAGGTGTAAGCCTGGCTGGCTCTCTGGGGCTACCTTTTAAGGCCCTTGCCACCGCGAATGGCGGCTGGCGCATGCCGGATGAAGGCGAAGAACAACAGCGGGCATTTATCGCTTTTGGCGCGCAGAAGGCAATCTGGAAAGATTTCACCCCTGACGTCCAGGATGCTCTTGGCCGCATCGCACGCGCCATTACCGACTACCAGCCGCTGACGGTATTTTGCCGCGAGCATGAGCGTGACCTGGCCGAAGAAAAATGCGGCAGCCACAACGTGACCTATGTTGTCACCGAGCTGGACGACATCTGGATGCGTGATACCGGAGCCTGCTTCGTCACCTCTTCAGCGGGTGAACCCGGCGCCGTGGGCTTTAACTTCAACGGCTGGGGCAATAAACAGCGGCATAGCAAAGATACTCGGCTGGCGGCCCTGATGGCCGAAAAATACGGCGTAACGAACTTCCACCGCAGCGCGTTAGTTGGAGAAGGTGGCGGTATCGAAGTGGACGGCCACGGCACCGGCATCATGACCGAGAGCAGTTGGGTGAACGCTAACCGCAACCCAGGCTGGAGCCGTGACCGCGTGGAGCAGGAGCTTAAAGCGATGCTTGGCCTGAGAAAAATCATCTGGCTGCCCGGCATCAAAGGAAAAGACATTACCGACGCACACGTCGATTTTTATGCCCGCTTCGTGGAGCCGGGCGTGGTTATCGCCAACCTGGATCCTGACCCGGACTCTTATGACCATCAGGTCACTAAGGCGCATCTGGCCATTCTGGAACAGGCAACCGATGCCGATGGCCGCAGGCTACAGGTTCACCTTGTCTCACCTCCGCAGGAGCCGCGGGCCAGTCGTTTTAGCGAAGATAACCCTGATTTTGCGGCCGGTTACATCAACTATTTCGTCATAAACGGCGCAATAATCGCCCCTGAATTTGGCGATGAAGAAGCCGACGAGGCTGCTTTCAGCCTGCTTTCTAAGCTCTATCCCGATCGCAAAGTGGTGCAGTTAAATATAGATGTCATTGCCGCAGGCGGCGGGGGGATCCACTGCGTAACCAATCAGTTACCATCAATGAATAAATAAAAGAGAAGTTAGATCGGGCAATTCACGGCAGAAGGATAAAAGGCCCCGGTATAACCGGGGCTCAGGTGAGAATTAGTTAAGAACGAATTTCTCAATGGCGTAAGCCACGCCGTCCTCCAGGTTGGATTTGGTGACAAAGTTGCTGACCGCTTTCACCTTGTCGATGGCGTTATCCATTGCCACGCCCATTCCGGCGTACTCCAGCATCGCGATGTCGTTTTCCTGGTCGCCGATGGTCATCACCTCTTCTGGCTTAATGCCCAGCTTCTCGGCCAGAGACTTCACGCCGGTGCCTTTGTTGACGCGCTTATCGAGGATCTCGAGGAAGTAAGGTGAGCTTTTCATCAGGGTATAGCGCTCAAAGACTTCGGCAGGAATTTTGGCGATGGCCTTGTCGAGCACCACCGGCTCATCAATCATCATGACCTTCAGGAACTCGCCGTTTTTATCCATGTTTTCCGCTTCGCAGAACACCAGTGGAATGCTGGCGATAAAGGATTCGTGAACCGTGTAATAGCTGATGTCGCGGTTTGCGGTGTACAGCGTGTGGCGGTCAAGAGCATGGAAGTGAGAGCCCACTTCGCGGGACAGATTTTCCAGATAGCGGTAGTCGTCATAGCTCAGCGCCGTCTGGGCAACCGTGCTGCCGTCGCTCGCCTTCTGCACCAGCGCCCCGTTGTAGGTAATGCAGTAGTCGCCGGGCTTATCCATGTGCAGCTCACGCAGGTAGCTTTCAACGCCGGCAAAAGGACGCCCGGTGCAGATAACCACATTCACGCCGCGCTCGCGCGCCGCCGCAACAGCCTGCTTTACCGCCGGAGAAATGGTGTGGTCTGGCAGCAGCAGCGTGCCATCCATATCGATTGCTATGAGTTTTATGGCCATGGGATCTTCTGAGGTAATGGATTTACCCCATGCTAACGCGATTCCGCTCAAAAAACAGCAGCAAACTCAGGGGAAAAGGAGGATGAAAGGCGCTGAGGAAACTCCTCTTTTGCCCGGGGAAAAAGATCGAAAAATTGCCCCGACGCCGCGGCCGGGGCAGGATGAATGCTCAGCTAAATAGCTTTCCTTTCAGCAGGTTAACGCCAGCGCTCATCAGGTCGTTGTGCGCCTCCGGGCTAACCTCTCCGTTTGGCGACAGGGCGTCGATAACCTTCGGCAGATATTCCGCCAGCAGCGCCGAGGCCGCTCCGCTATCTACGCCAAGTTTCTCGCCCAGCGCCGCAACGGACGGGGAGCCAAGCGCCTGGGTAATCTGGTCGCCGCTGAGCGACTGATTGGCGCTGTTGCTGCTCAGCCAGGACGACACTATCTCGCCAAGGCCGCCCTGGCGCAGTTTATCCAGCAGCGCCTGAACGCCGCCCTGCTGCTGCACCCAGCTTAAAATTGCCTGATATTTACCGGCATCGCCGTTTAACAGCGAGCCTGCAATTTGATCAAAAAAGCCCATGATTCTTCCTCTGCGATGTATGAATCTGACTACGCAAAGTATAGCGCCCATAAAAAAAGCCGCGCTAAAAGCGCGGCTCCATCACGATGGTAAGTCAAAGGTATAGAAGAAATACCCGAGAGCACCAAAAAATAAACAAGGAAAATCAATGAATTGATTTTCGCCTGCTAACCACAAAGAAGGAAAAACCACGTTTTTTCCTTCTTTGTCAGAAAAATAAAGCCGCGCTAAAAGCGCGGCCTTCTTAACGGCGGACTCTCAATATTAAATATCGATGTTCGCTGCTTTCAGTGCGTTCTCTTCGATAAACGCACGACGTGGCTCAACCGCGTCGCCCATCAGCGTGGTGAACAGCTGGTCGGCAGCAATCGCGTCTTTTACGGTAACGCGCAGCATGCGGCGGCTGTCCGGATCCATCGTGGTTTCCCACAGCTGATCCGGGTTCATCTCGCCCAGGCCTTTATAGCGCTGAACGGACAGGCCACGGCGGGACTCTTTCACCAGCCATTCCAGCGCCTGCTCGAAGCTGGTCACCGGCTGACGGCGCTCGCCGCGTTCGATGAAGGCATCGTCTTCAATCAGGCCACGCAGCTTCTCGCCCAGCGTGCACAGGCGAGCATATTCTCCACCTTCAACAAACTCTTTTTCCAGCGGGTAATCGGTATCCACGCCGTGGGTACGCACGCGCACCACAGGTTCGAATACGTTCAGCTCCGCATTGTGGCGAACGTCATATTTCCAGGTGCTGCCGTGCTGCTCTTTTTCATTCAGCGTTACGGTAAGCGCGGAAATCCACTGCGTCACTTTTGCTTCATCAGTCAGGTCAGCAGCCGACAGAGTCGGATGATAAACCAGATTGTTCAGCAGGTTACGAGGGTAACGGCGCTCCATGCGGCCGATCATTTTCTGCGCGGCATTGTACTCGGCCACCAGCTTCTCAAGTGCTTCCCCCGCCAGAGCTGGCGCGTGGGCATTGGCATGCAGCGTCGCGCCGTCAAGAGCGATAGAGATCTGATATTGATCCATCGCTTCGTCGTCTTTGATGTACTGCTCTTGCTTGCCTTTCTTCACTTTGTACAGCGGCGGCTGCGCGATGTAGACGTGGCCACGCTCGACGATTTCCGGCATCTGACGGTAGAAGAAGGTCAGCAGCAGAGTACGAATGTGCGAACCATCGACGTCGGCATCGGTCATGATGATGATGTGGTGGTAACGCAGTTTGTCCGGGTTGTACTCGTCGCGGCCGATACCGCAGCCGAGCGCGGTAATCAGCGTCGCCACTTCCTGAGAAGAGAGCATCTTGTCGAAGCGAGCCTTCTCAACGTTAAGGATTTTACCTTTCAGCGGCAGGATCGCCTGGTTCTTACGGTTACGCCCCTGTTTTGCAGAGCCGCCCGCAGAGTCCCCTTCCACAAGGTAGAGTTCAGACAGCGCCGGGTCGCGTTCCTGGCAGTCCGCCAGTTTGCCCGGCAGGCCTGCCAGGTCGAGCGCGCCTTTACGGCGAGTCATTTCACGGGCACGACGTGCGGCTTCACGAGCGCGCGCCGCGTCAATAATTTTACCGACAACGATTTTCGCGTCGGACGGGTTTTCCAGCAGGTATTCAGCCAGCAGTTCGTTCATCTGCTGCTCAACCGCGGATTTCACTTCCGAAGAAACCAGTTTGTCTTTGGTCTGGGAAGAGAATTTCGGGTCCGGCACTTTCACGGAAACAACGGCAATCAGGCCTTCACGCGCATCGTCGCCGGTGGCGCTGACTTTCGCTTTTTTGCTGTAGCCTTCTTTATCCATGTAGGCGTTCAGGGTACGGGTCATCGCCGCGCGGAAGCCCGCAAGGTGAGTACCGCCGTCGCGCTGCGGGATGTTGTTGGTGAAGCAGTAGATGTTTTCCTGGAAACCATCGTTCCACTGCAATGCCACTTCTACGCCAATGCCGTCTTTTTCGGTGCTGAAGTAGAAAACATTCGGGTGGATCGGGGTTTTATTTTTGTTGAGATACTCAACAAATGCCTTGATCCCACCTTCGTAGTGGAAGTGATCCTGCTTGCCGTCGCGTTTGTCGATCAGGCGGATAGACACGCCGGAGTTCAGGAACGACAGCTCGCGCAGGCGCTTAGCCAGGATGTCATATTCAAATTCAACAACGTTGGTAAAGGTTTCGTGGCTCGGCCAGAAACGCACCTGGGTCCCGGTCAATTCGGTTTCACCGGTTACCGCCAGCGGAGCCTGTGGCACACCGTGCACGTAGGTTTGCTGATGGGTTTTGCCTTCGCGGCGAATCAGCAATTCCAGCTTCTGGGACAGGGCGTTAACCACGGAAACACCCACGCCGTGCAGGCCGCCGGAGACTTTATAGGAGTTATCGTCGAACTTACCGCCTGCGTGCAGCACCGTCATGATAACTTCCGCAGCAGACACGCCCTCTTCCGGGTGGATACCTGTCGGAATGCCACGGCCGTCATCGGTTACCGAGACGGAGTTATCCGCGTGGATAGTGACCACGATGTCTTTACAGTGGCCCGCGAGCGCTTCGTCGATAGCGTTATCCACGACCTCAAATACCATGTGGTGCAGACCGGTGCCGTCGTCTGTATCGCCGATATACATGCCCGGGCGTTTACGTACCGCATCCAGCCCCTTAAGGACTTTGATACTGGAGGAGTCATAAGAATTCGACATCAACGTTTCTCGCTCATTTAATCTTGGGTTAATCCGCTATTTTACCCTGATCCACAGCGAACATCTTTGAATTTTTGTCCGCCATATCTATCACATGTTCTGCGCTTATCGCGCTGACAAAAACCTGTGACTCCGTGGCCTTTAACCGGCTGGCCAATAGACCGCGCCGGGCATCATCCAGTTCAGAGGCAAAATCATCTATCAGATACAGGCAACGCCGCCCGTTCTGCCGGGTGAGAAACTCACCCTGCGCCAGTCTTAAGGCGCACATCAGTAATTTAAGCTGCCCGCGCGACAGGGTATCTTCCACCGGAGCGCCGTCGGCACGAATGCGAAAATCCGCTTTGTGGGGGCCGTGCGCGGTATAGGTCAGCATCCGGTCGCGTTCAAAATTACGCTCCAGCAGCTCGCTATAGTCGCTCTCCTTCTCCCAGCCGCGCTGGAAAGAGAAGCTAAGGGCAAATTCCGGTAGAAATTGAGCGCAGGTATCAGCCATGTCTTCCGCAATGGCAGCGCTATAATCGGCGCGCCAGCGGCTAATTTGTTCGGCCAGCGGAATCAACTCCTGATCCCACGGGCGCAGCTGCGCGTAGCGTGTCACCTGGCGCAACGCGGCGTTACGTTGCTTCAGCAGGCGCTTGAGGTTGCTCCAGGCGACAAAAAAGCCCGGTTCGTTGTGAAAACAGCCCCAGTCGAGGAAGGCTCTACGGTATTTGGGGCCGCCGTTGAGCAAAGTAAACCCCTCGGGGGTAATCAACTGCATCGGCATCATCATCGCCAGTTCGGCCACTTTATGCCCGTCGCTGCCGTCAATGCGCACTTTGCTGTCGCCCGCGCGGTCTTTTGTCAGGCCGATGGAGGTTTCCCTTTCACCGGTCTTTAACCGCCCGTGCAACACAAAAGAATCTTGTTCATGGCGGATCACACGCTCAATTTTCAGGCTACGAAAAGCGCGCCCGTGCCCGAGGGTATAAATCGCCTCAAGCACGCTGGTTTTGCCGCTGCCGTTTGCACCGACCAGAAAATTAAAGCCCGGAGAGAGAGCAAGATCCGCGTTTTCGATGTTGCGAAAGTCTTTAATCAGCAAACGCGAAAGTGACATCTACAGTCTCATCGGCATAACAACATAGGCAGCCGACTGGCTTGCCGCATCTTCAATCTGCACGCTGGAAACGGAGTCTGTCAGCAAAATGCGTACATTCTCGCACTTCAGGGCGTTCAGCACGTCAAGCACGTAGCTGACGTTGAAGCCGATTTCCATCTCGGTACCGTCGTAGGAAACGTCCAGAATTTCTTCTGCTTCTTCCTGCTCCGGGTTGTTGGCCGTGATTTTCAGCTGATTTTCGCTAACGAACAGGCGCACGCCGCGGAATTTCTCGTTCGACAGGATTGCCGCACGGGCAAACGCCTGCTTCAGCAGGTCGCAGCCCGCATCGAGATGTTTGTCCGGGTTTTTCGGCAGCACGCGACGGTAGTCCGGGAAGCGGCCATCCACCAGCTTAGAGGTGAAAATGAAATCGCCGACGTGGGCACGAATGTTATTGCTGCCGATCTGCACACGCAGCGGAGTGTCGCCGCCGTCGAGCATGCGCATCAGCTCAATCACGCCCTTACGCGGAACAATAACCGAATGGTTCGGCAGAGCCTGGCCAACCGGCATCGAGCAAACCGCCAGGCGGTGCCCGTCGGTGGCAACGGTGCGCAGTTCTTCACCTTCGGTTTCGAACAGCATGCCGTTTAAGTAATAGCGAACGTCCTGATGCGCCATCGAGAACTGCGTGGCTTCGATCAGGCGTTTCATGGTCGCCTGCGGCAGGGTAAATTCTACCTCGCTCTGCCAGTCGTCCAGGTTAGGGAAGTCCGCCGCAGGCAGCGTAGAAAGCGAGAAACGGCTGCGCCCGGAGCGAACCAGCATACGGTCCCCTTCCAGCTGAACAGCTATCTCCGCGCCTTCCGGCAGGCCACGACAGATATCGAAGAATTTACGCGCCGGTACGGTGGTCGCCCCAGGTTCATGAGGTTGTACCAGCGCCACGCGCGCCACCATCTCCATTTCCAGATCGGTACCGGTTAAAGAGAGTGCACCTTCAGCCACCTGCAGCAGCAGATTGCCCAGGATAGGCAGAGTCGGGCGGCCTCCGAGAGGGCCACTCACCTGCTGCAGCGGTTTTAATAAATGTTCACGTTCAACGGTAAATTTCATAGCGTCACGAAGATAATGTTCTGATTAAATTGGAGAAATCTTCTTTGATATCGTGGCTTTCTTCACGCAGCTGCTCAATCTTACGGCAGGCATGTAAAACCGTAGTATGGTCGCGGCCACCAAAAGCATCACCGATTTCCGGCAGGCTGTGGTTGGTCAGCTCTTTCGCCAGCGCCATCGCCATCTGGCGCGGACGGGCTACCGAGCGGGAGCGACGTTTAGACAGCAGATCCGCGACCTTAATTTTATAATACTCGGCTACGGTTTTCTGAATATTATCGATGGTAACCAGCTTTTCCTGAAGGGCAAGTAGGTCACGCAGCGCTTCACGCACGAAGTCGATGGTTATCGCACGGCCGGTAAAGTTGGCGTTGGCGATGACGCGGTTCAGCGCCCCTTCAAGCTCACGCACGTTAGAGCGCAGTCGCTTGGCAATAAAGAAGGCCACTTCGCCCGGCAGACGGATATCGTTCTCGTCGGCCTTTTTCATCAGGATAGCCACGCGGGTTTCCAGCTCTGGCGGTTCGATAGCGACGGTCAGCCCCCAGCCGAAGCGGGACTTCAAACGATCCTCTACGCCGTTTATCTCTTTTGGATAACGATCCGAAGTGAGGATTATCTGCTGATTGCCTTCCAGCAGGGCGTTGAAGGTGTGGAAAAACTCTTCCTGTGAGCGCTCTTTATTGGCAAAGAACTGAATATCATCGATCAACAGCGCATCCACCGAGCGGTAGTAACGCTTGAATTCTTCAATGGCGTTGTTTTGCAGCGCTTTTACCATGTCCTGAACGAAGCGCTCAGAGTGCATGTAAACCACTTTGGCATTCGGCTTGCGCGCCATAATGCCGTTACCCACGGCGTGCAACAGGTGAGTTTTACCTAAGCCGGTGCCGCCATAAAGGAAGAGTGGGTTATAAGCGCCGCCCGGGTTGTCCGCTACCTGACGAGCCGCCGCACGGGCCAGCTGGTTCGACTTACCTTCAACGAAATTATCAAAGGTGTGTTTCAGGTTAACGTTAGAACGGTATGAAGGTTCGGCCGGGGCAGGCATGTTATCCCAGCTTGGGCGCATCGGGGCCGCCGCGCGCGCAACATGAGTCGGCGCTGCGGCCGTTGCCATAGCTGCAACGGGCTGAGTAACGGGTTTGCTGCCAACTTCGAAGCGTAATAACGGTGCGTCGCTGCCGCAAAAGTCGTTGAGAAGCCCGTTGATGTTATTAAGGTACTTATCGCGCACCCAGTCGAGCACAAAACGGTTAGGCGCGTACAAAGCCAGCGTGTTATCGCTCAGTTCCGCCTGTAGGGGGCGTATCCACATACTAAATTCTGTGGCTGGTAACTCATCCTGCAATCGGGCAAGACATTGCTGCCAAAGCGAAAGTGACAC